>NZ_CM148373.1:1652500-6732636 GCF_055901595.1 Mesorhizobium sp. WSM1386 | reverse complement strand
GATCGAGTTCCTTGTCTTTTTGTACCTGTTTTCCGCCGGGAATGCGCCTCCTGCATCCGTGATCCGGCGACCTAAGTCTTTGCTACGATGCCCGCTGCCGCCGCCGGCAGATGAACGTCGCCCACTACCCGGGGGAAACCGGTGCCGGCCTCGAAAGCCAGTCCGCGTTGGGTATGTCAGGGCAATACAACACCACCCGGCGAAAAGAGCGCCGGCGCGCCGTCTACCTGCCATGTCTTGTTACGCCAGTCCCCTACCGTATCAAAAAAAGACAAACCAAACCCGTTCGCGGACTTGATCCGCGTTGCAAATCCCGCCAATTTGCGCTGGCCGATTCGGGCTGGGTTAAGGGCCAATGGCCCGTCCCTTTTTGATGAACCGACATTACCGAAATCGCTGTGGATAGGGCAAGGCCACCTCTAACGGATTTTTAAGGAATCTGGTTAGCGCCGGCAGGTTGGTGCTCCATGGCGTAGTGGTATATTTTGACAAAGCCATTGTGATTCAAACCCTTTTCCGGCGAATATGAAAAAGCCGGGCCGGCGCGAAATTTTCTGAAATAATTCTCTTGACAGCCAGTTGTCCTCCCGTCGCCCTGACGCGTTGTGGACAAGCTGTGGATGACCATCACTAACCGACTGGAAACTATAGGTTATTTCTGAGGGGCAAGGATTTTTTGGGCGACGCTTTCAAGCATGTCGACCCTTCAGCGGGCATGTATGTGCCGGCAAAACATTTTGAACCGTGCAATCCGTTCTTGACGCTGCTTGCGGGCATTCTTTTTAAGTACTTGCCGGCAAACGAAAAAACCCGGCGCGATCGGCCGGGTTCGAAGAAGATCAGCCTTGGAAGGCGATGTCAGGCCGACAGCACCTTGAGGCGCTGAGCCAGACGCGACACTTTGCGCGACGCGGTGTTCTTGTGGATGATGCCCTTGGTCGCGGCACGCATCAATTCAGGCTCGGCGGCCTTGAAAGCGGCCTGCGCTGCGGTCTTGTCGCCGGAGGCGAGTGCCTCCTCGACTTGGCGGACGTAGGTGCGGACGCGCGAGCGGCGGTTCTTGTTGATCTCCGCACGGCGGGCGATCTTGCGCGTTGCCTTTTTGGCCGAGGATGTGTTGGCCATGATGCCTCTCTTCTGATCTGGTCGGCGCACGCGGCATGCCGCAGGGCGCAAAAAACAAACGGGCAGCCACGGGGCCGCCTCGGTTGGTGCGGCTTATAGTTCAGCTTTTCCGGCGCGTCAACGCTGCCTGGCGTTCTTTTTGGCCGATGCCGTGGGTTTCGGTCGCGGCCGGCGACGCTCTACCGGTTGGTGAAATTCGGCTTCCGCTTTTCGGCGAAGGCCGCCATGCCTTCCTTCTGGTCATCGAGCGCGAAAAGCGAGTGGAACAGGCGGCGTTCGAACCGCAATCCCTCCGCCAATGTCGTCTCGTAGGCGCGGTTGACGGCTTCCTTCGCCATCATCACCGACGGCAAGGAGAAATCGGCGATCCTGGCCGCCGCCTTGACGGCCTCCTCGACAAGCTCGCCGGCAGGCACCACCCGCGATACCAGGCCGGAGCGCTCGGCTTCCGCGGCGTCCATCATTCGTCCGGTCAGGCACATGTCCATGGCCTTCGACTTTCCGACGAACCGGGTCAGGCGTTGCGATCCGCCCATGCCGGGAATGACGCCAAGCGTGATTTCGGGCTGGCCGAATTTGGCCGTATCGGCGGCGATGATGAAATCGCACATCATCGCCAGTTCGCACCCGCCTCCCAGGGCATAGCCGGCCACCGCCGCGATGACAGGTTTTCTGACACGCGTGAACTCCTCCCAGCCGGCGAAGAAGTCCTGGCTGTAGGCGTCCACATAGGAGATGGCCTGCATCTCCTTGATGTCGGCACCGGCGGCAAAGGCCTTGTCGGAACCGGTAACGACCATGGCGCCGATGCCGGGATCGGCGCCGAAAGCGCTCACCGCCACGACGAGTTCGGCGAGGATCTGGGAATTCAGCGCGTTGAGCGCCTTTGGCCGGTTCAGCGTGATCAGCCCGACCTTGCCGCGCGTCTCGGTGATGATCGTTTCATAGGCCATGGCTGCGCTCCTCGCTTGATCCGGTCTAACTCAGCTCTGACACGTCCGGCAATAGAAGGTCGAGCGCCCGCTCTGGACGACGCGTTCGACGTGGCCGCCGCAGCCGGGTTTCGCGCAAGGCTCACCCTCCCGGTCGTAGACGGCGAAGGAATGCTGGAAGTAGCCCAGCGATCCGTCCGCGTGCATATAGTCGCGCAGCGAAGATCCGCCAGCGGCGATGGCATCCGATATGACCGAGCGGATCGCCTCGGCGAGGCGTTCGCTCTGTTCCCTGGCCTTCTTGCCCGGTCTGGCGATGGTGCCTGTTTCGCGCAGCGGCGACAGGCCGGCGCGCCACAATGCTTCCGACACATAAATATTGCCAAGCCCCGCGATCAGCCTCTGGTCGAGAAGCGCTGCCTTCAGAGGCGATCTGCGGCCCTTCAGCAACGAGGCGAGCAGCACGCCGTCCAGCGCGTTGCCCGTGGGCTCGACGCCCAGCCCGGCCAGCATCGGATGCGTCTCCGGCGATCCTTCCGCAAACAGCATGAAGCCGAAGCGGCGCGGATCGTTGAAGATCACGCGCGACCGGGCACCGGCCGCGGAGGCGACATGGAACACGACATGGTCGTGCGCCGCGCTCTTCGACCGTTCGTGATGGAACGCGCCCAATTTCTCGTTGTCGTTATCTGTCTCGATGCGAAAGGAGCCCGACATTCCGAGATGGCAGATCAGCACCGGACCGTCCTGCACGTGCATGGTCAGATATTTGGCGCGGCGGCCGAGCGCGGTGATTGTCCTGCCGGTCAGCCGCTCCGAAAACCGTTCGGGAAAGGGAAACCGCAAATCCGGTCGTCGTGTCTCGACACGGACAAGGCGGGCGCCTTCCATAACCGGCTGCAACCCGCGCCGGACCGTTTCCACTTCGGGCAATTCAGGCATGGCCGCCAATCACTGGGCCACCTGGGCCGCCAATCGCTGGGCCGCCAATCGCTGGATAGAAAGAAGTGCCGTGACGGCCGTGCGCCAGTTCGAGATGTTCGGCCACGGTCTCGCCGATATCGGCGAATGTCGCGCGCAGCCCGATGTCGCCACCCCCGAGGCCCGGCCCGATGCCGATTATCGGGATACGCTCACGCGTATGATCGGTTCCGCGCCAGGTCGGATCGTTGCCGTGATCGGCCGTCAGGATCAGCAGGTCGCCCTGCCTCAGCCTGGAGAATGCCTCCGGCAGCCGCCGGTCGAAGGCATCAAGCGCGGCGGCATAGCCCGCCACATCGCGGCGATGGCCGAATTCGGTGTCGAAATCGACGAAATTGGCGAAAACGAGATCGCCAGCGCCGGCGTCGTCCATCGCGCCCAACGCCTTGTCGAACATGGCCATGTTGCCGGCGGCCTTGCGCACTTCCGAAATCCCGCGATGGGCGAAGATGTCGCCGATCTTGCCGACGGCGATGACGCGGCTTCCCCGCGCCGTCAGGCGGTCGAGCAAGGTCGGTTCTGGCGGCGGCACGGCGTAGTCGTGGCGGTTATACGTTCGCGTGAAGGTGGCGGCGGTTTCGCCGACGAAAGGCCGCGCGATCACGCGTCCGATCCTTAATGGATCAACCAGCCGCCGCACCACCTGACAGAATTCATAAAGCCGCTCCAGGCCGAAATGAACCTCATGCGCGGCGACCTGCAGGACAGAATCGACGGATGTGTAGCAGATCGGCTTGCCGGTGCGGATATGGTCCTCGCCGAACCGTTCGATGATCTCGGTGCCGGGCGCATGACAATTGCCGAGAATGCCTGGAACCTTGCCCTCGCGGATGATCGCCTCGGTCAGTTCCGCCGGAAACGCGGGAACCGTGTCGGGGAAGTAACCCCAGTCGAAGCGCACCGGCAGGCCCGCCATCTCCCAGTGGCCGGAAGGCGTGTCCTTGCCGCTCGAAACCTCTTGCGCCGCGCCATGGAAGGCATTGGCGAGCAGATCCGTCCCGAAATGGGCAAAGCCCAATCCCGTCGCGGTCTCGGCCGCCTTGCCAAGCCCAAGCGATGCCATGTTGGGGACAAACAGCGGACCTTGACGAAGCCCCTCGCGGTCCGCGCGCCCTTCCGCGCAGGCTTCGGCTATGTGGGCGAGGGTATTGGCGCCGGCATCGCCATAACGTTCGGCGTCGGCCGCGCCGCCGATGCCGAAGGAATCCAGGACAAAGAGGAAAGCACGCGCCATCGGGTCATTGTTGCCAGTGTGAACGACCAGACATAGGGTCCCACGGTGGCATTGGCAATTCGGAAACCAAACGGCGACGCGGCGGGCATGGGCATGGATCGATTGGAACCCAGGGCGGTCCTGTCATGAAGGCTGCGCCCAAGGCATTGGCTGCGCTTATGCTCGTCCATGGTGCGTTCTGGTGCGGGCCGGCGCAGGCCGACTGGCGCGACGATATCGGCACATTCCGCATCGGCGTCGTCGCCGAGCCTGGCGCCGGCAACACCGTTCCCGGGCTGGCGCAGTTGACGCAAGCCTTCACCAACGCGCTCGGCATGAAGGTGGAGTTCGTCGTCGCGCGCGATTATGCCGCCCTGATCGAGGCGCAGGCCAACGCCCGGATCGAATACGCTATCTATTCGGCGACCGCCTACGCGACGGCGCTGCAGCGTTGCGGATGCCTCGAGCCGCTTGTGGCTCCGGTCGATTCCGACGGTGCGGCCGGCATCCGTTCGGTGCTGCTCACCAGGGACGGCAAGCTATCAGGCCTGGCGGCGATGGCGACCCACCGGATCGCCATGCCGCCATCGGACAGCGTCGGTGGCTCGCTGTTGCCGCTGGCGGGGTTGGCCGCCGAACACGTCAAGATCGCCGAAGATTCACCGTTTCTGATCCATGCCATGACGGCGTCGGCGGCGGAGGCCATGCTCTTCGATGGCACGGCCGACGCCTTGTTCGGCTGGGTAAGGGCTGCGGCCGACGGCCAGGCGCTGCTATCGGGCGGCACGCAGGCAAGACTCGAGGCGACCGGTCTTTCGCCGTCGGCTTTCCAGGTCGTCTGGACGTCGGGGGTGCTCAGATACGGTCCCCACGCCGTACGCAGCGATCTCGACCCGGAAGCCAAGCGCCGGCTGATCGTGTTTCTCACCAACCTCAAGTCGACGACACCGGATGTCTACGATCTCCTGGAATCGAAACATTCCGGTGGGTTTTTGACCGTGGCCCCTAAGGATTACGCGATGGCGGAAGCCATCGTGCGCTTTGTGTCAACCGATGGTGGGCAGCAGTAAGGATCTTCAGCAGTCGCCGCAGGGGATCGTCAGGCTTCTGCGGGGACGCAGATAGTAGGTTTCGCCCATCGGTATGGTGGTGCTGAGGGATTGGGTCAATCCGAGCTTTTGTTGGGTGTCCGGCTGCCAGTTGATAATCGGCGAATAGCTCAGATTGCTCTGAACGCGGATGAGGAAGGTGCCGGCGACCTTGAGCGTTGTCGGAACCGTGGTGGTCGCGGGCAGGGTGGTGGCGATGCTGGAGACGCCATTGACCAGCTTGCGCGACCACACCACGTTCACCTTGGGCGGCGTATCGGTGGTGACCTGTATTGCCGTGATGATAATGCTCGGCGTTGACCGGTTATAGGGCTGAATGGTCGAGGTGCCGATCTTCATGATGGCATCGAGGTCCGCCGCGACGATGGTCGGCTGCTGCGTAACCAGGTCGGCGACCATGCTGCCGATACGGCTGACCTTCTTGCTGGTCTCGATAGCCTGCGAAGCCTCCATGGTCATGAAGTACATGACCAGCAGGATAGGCAGGATGAGAGCGAACTCGACCGCGGCGACGCCACGGCGATTGGACAAGAACCCGACGGCCTTGCCGCGGATCCCTGCGATTTCCAGATGTGCCCCCGCACGCATCATGCCCTTGCCTTTTTTCTTGTGGTGTTTGCGAACTCAATTGTCGAACGGCTCGTTCTGCCAGGTCACTGACGCGAAGTGCAATGTCCTGCCACCGCTCAGATTGGCCATCGACTTGGCCATCAAATCGGTCATCACAGGCCATTTGTAGAAGACCCGCAGCATGTTCCTCGATTCCGCGAGGCCAGGCGTAGTCGCGAAGGCCTGTGAGTTGGTGCCCTGCATCAGCACGACATCGCCGTTCTGGATCTTGAAGCTCGCCGAGGCCGCGTCGGCGAAAGTCGGATATTCGCGAAGATCCGCAAGCAACTGATTGGGGCAATCCGTGGAGACGATGATCTCCAGCCTGTCGCAGATCAGGGTCGTCAATTTGCCTCCCGCGACATCGGCCGGCCTCAGCTGGCCCGTGCGCAACTGGCGCGCAACATCGTCGGTGATGTTGGCCATCACTTCCTGGCCGGCAAACGAGATGCAGCTTTCAAGGATAGCGAATACGAGGAGGGCGAACGGCATTGCCAGCAGCGCGAATTCCAGGGCCGTGCTGCCGCGCCGGTCGTGGAAGAAGCGCCTGAAGAAGCTGGAGCGCTCCACCTTGCGCTGACCTTTCGATGCGAATCCCTTGCCCATGCCCTGTTTCCTGCCACCCTTGGACGGTTCTGACAGGCGTTATTAGCGCAAACCAATTGAGGCCCGGTTTGAATGATCGCTAAAGTCGACGCACGCGTTTTAACCATGCCGTAACCCGGATAGCGGGCGGGCGCCGCCTATTTGCTGCCGCCGCCCATCTCTGCTTCGGAGGATTTTTCAGCCTCGCTCTTGTACGAGCTTTCACAGTAGGGCGTGCAGGACATGGTCTGCACTTCGGCGCGCCGGTAAATGCGCACCGAGGAGGCTGCCTGCCGCACGACTGTAACCTGCGCGTCGACGATCGGGCTGCCCTCCTGGTCGAGAACGACGAGATTGGTGACGCCGAAACCCTTGCCGGTGAGCACGATCGTCGAGGCGTCCTGGACCGAGGCATCGGCGATTGACGGGTTGCCGACGACGATCGTGTCGGCGGGGCGCGACAGCTTCACGATCTTGGCCTGATTCATGGTGACCTCGATGCCGGTGCCGGCCCTGGCAGGCACGACGAGGCACGTTGCTGCAAGAAGCGCGGCAATCAGGATTGAGAATCTCGGCTCGGCCATCGGGGCGCTCCACGCAAGCAACTTGTTCAACAGAACATGAACGAGATTGGTGAACCAACGGTTAAGTCCGCCTGCCCGGCATCGGAAGTCGCGATCGACGGGGTGTCCGGCACGGCTGGATCTCGGCTCGGTCGCGAGCGTTCCCCGCCCTTGCCCTTTGCGGCATCGGCCCTGAAAATGGTATTTTAGCGATCGCTTAGTATGGGGTTAACCACGCAATATGTTCGAGCCGGGAAAGGAATCGGTAAGGCTGTTTATTAAGCCGATCGAAAGAGCTTCTCCCTAGATTGGCAGCATCCGATCAACCATCACAGAAGTTGACGGAAGTGCTGTAACACGTGGAGTAGGAGCTCTCGAATGTCTAACCTTTTTGCACGTTTCGTGAAGGACGAATCCGGCGCGACCGCTATCGAATATGGTCTGATCGCCGCTCTCATCGCGCTCGCCATCATCACCGGCGCCGGCGCGCTCGGCAATGCAATCAACGCCAAGTTCACCACGATCGGAACCACCCTGAACTCCAGCGGCGCCTGATCCGCTGTATTGCTGGGTATCCAGATTGCGTACTGGAAAGGGGCTGCCGCGTGGCGGCCCTTTTTCTATATCCTGGCCAACACAGCCGTCTTTCATTCCGGGTCTCATCAATCGTTAATCGAACATGCCTAGATTGAACCCGGTGGAATTCGCACAATAGGCATAGCGCCGATGCTTGAAGCCCTGATCTTCGTCGTCTTTCCGTTCTGCATGCTGTTCGCGGCGATCTCCGACATGCTGTCGATGACGATTGCCAACCGCGTGTCGGTGCTGCTCGTTGTCGTCTTCGCACTGGTTGCGCCGCTGACGGGCATGGAATGGGCAACATACGGTTGGCATTTTGCCGCCGGCGCGCTGATCCTGGCCGTGACGTTCGGCCTGTTCGCGATGGGTGGCATGGGCGGAGGCGATGCCAAGCTGCTGGCCGCTACGGCCGTATGGATGGGGCTCAACGTCCATCTCGTCGAGTACCTTGTTGTCTCGACGTTTATCGGCGGCCTGCTGACGCTCGCCATCGTCCTTTATCGCAAGTCGCCGCTGGCGGTTATTACCGGCCGCAATCCATTCCTGCGCCATTTCGCCGAAGAGTCGGCCGGTGTTCCCTACGGGATCGCACTCGGCCTGGGTGGGCTGCTGACCTATCCGGAGTCGCCATTGATGGTCTGGGCGCTGGCAAGGCTGGCGAGCTGAGTTCAATCCTAATTTCTTTTTCTGATTTGTGTCGTTGCGCTTGGCCTTAAAGAGGGTCCGGCCGGCAGCATTGCTGGGCCGCGGCCCGATCCGTCTAATTTATGTAAACCTTAAATTAATCACGATCGTAAGCATTACATTAACCTTGTTTTGACGATTGCCGCTGCAAAGTCCGCCTTGGCTACGTGGTTTGCCAAGGGCGAGGGTTCGGACAGATGCCAGCATCCCGATTGATCATCTTAAGCGTGGCGGTAGCCGCGGCGGGTGGTGCTGGCTACGTCGCGAAGAACATGGTCGCCCCGCCCCCGCCCAGATCGTCGTCGATTCCGGCCCCCAGGCTCCCGCGGTGGCTCTGCAGGACGTGCTTGTGCTTTCCGGCGATGTCGCGATGGGTAACCAACTCGAGAACAACATCGCCTGGCAGCCCTGGCCAGCCGACGGCATCAACCCGAACTTCATCACCAAGGCCACGGCTCCCGACGCGCTGGAGAAACTGAAGGGGTCGATAGCCCGTGTGGGAATGTACGCGGGCGAACCTGTGCGGCGTTCCAAGCTGATCGGCGAGGGGCAAAGCTTCATGTCGTCGATCCTGCCTTCCGGGATGCGGGCGGTCGCCACGACCATTTCGGCCGACACGTCGGCCGGCGGCTTCATCCTTCCCAATGATTTTGTCGACGTCATCATGACCCGCAGGGCGGATGCCAACAGCGGCAGCACCGGCTTCAACACCGAAACCATCCTCAAGAACATCCGCGTCCTGGCAATCGACCAGACCATCCAGGAGGACGAAGAAGGCAAGAAGACCAGGGTGGGCCAGACCGCCACTCTGGAGCTCACACCCAAGCAGGCGGAGATCATCACCGTCGCCCAGCAGATGGCGGATCGCCTGACACTGGCGCTGCGGGCGATCACGGACACCCAGGAAAAGAATGTGGACGAGGCCGACTATCTCGTTTCCGGCAATGGCCGCAAGGGAACGGTGAGACTGATCAAGTCGGGCGAAGTTTCCGAAGTAGGGGCAAGGAAATGAGGCTAAGCGGTAAACTGCCAGCGATCGTGGCCGCGGCATTCGGCCTCCTGCTCGTCGGGACGAATGTGCAGGGCGTTGTCGAGGCCAAGAGTACGCAGGTGACGGCCACCACGGCCTCCCAGCGTGTCAAGCTTGGCCTCAACAAGTCGGTGGTCATAGACCTGCCGAGCGATGCCTACGACATTCTCGTCGCCAACCCGGCCGTTGCCGATGCTGTGACCCGCACCGCAAGGCGTATCTACCTGTTCGGCAAGGCGGTCGGCGAGACCAACATCTTCGTCTTCGGTCCGAACGGCGAACAGATCGCCAGCCTGGATCTGGCCGTCGAACGCGACGTCGCCGGCTTGGAGGACTACATCAAGCGCTTTATTCCGACCTCGGATATCAAGGTGGAACTGCTGAACGACAACGTCGTTCTGACCGGAATGGTCGATACGCCGCTGGACGCGAAACGGGCGGTTGATCTGGCGACCATCTTCGTCTCGGGCGGTGAAGCAACGACAGGACAATATTCGCAGACCGCGGCCGGCGGCTCTGCCCAGAGCGGTGTCGACATCAACAACCCCGACCAGGAACGCCGCACCAGCAAGATCGTCAACCTCCTGCAGATCATCGGTGACGACCAGGTGACGCTGAAGGTGACGGTCGCCGAAGTCAGCCGCACCGTGATGAAGCAGCTCGGCGTCAACATGATCGGCAGCGGTGGCAGCAACGGCATCAGCTACGGCGCGATCAGCGACAACTTCACCGGCCTTGGCAAGCAACTGTCGAATTCGGGCTTCAATATCGGCGCCTCGGGACTTCGGGCCTATATCAACGCCATGGAGGAGTCGGGGGTCATGAAGACCCTGGCCGAGCCAACCTTGACCGCCGTATCCGGCGAGAAGGCGACCTTCAAGGTCGGCGGCGAATACAATATGGTGACAGGCGTCTCCGCGAACGTGTCCACCGACAACCAGACCGGTCTGAAGACCTATTCGGTCGACAAGATCGAGTACGGCATCGGCCTGGAATTCCAGCCGGTGGTTTTGTCGCCCGGACGCATCAGCCTGAAAGTCAGAACCTCCGTCTCCGAGCCGACAACCGAAGGATCCGCCTCACTGTCCGAGGGCGTGACCAGTGCCGGCATGAATGCCCTGTCGTTGCGCAAGCGCCTTGCCGATACGACGGTTGAACTGCCCTCGGGCGGCTCCATGATGATCGCCGGCCTGGTTCGCGACGATGTCAGGCAAGCCGTCAATGGGTTGCCTGGACTGACAAAGATCCCGGTGCTCGGCACGCTCTTCCGCAGCCGGGATTTCGTGCGCAACGAAAGTGAGCTGGTGATCATCATCACGCCCTATCTGGTGAAGCCGGTGGCGCGCAACGATCTCGCCAAGCCGGACGACAATTTCAACGCTGCCAGCGATGGCGCCGCCATGTTCCTTGGCAAGGTCAATCGCGTCTACGGCACCATGCAGACCGACAAGCCCAACGGCCGGTACCACGGCGTTGTCGGCTACATCTACAAGTGAATGGGGAAGCGGACATGTCTCAGTCAGCGTTGAAGACAAGCATCACCACGATGCGCCCCGGCCATTCGCGGGTCTGGCTGCGCGCCCTTCCGGTCCTGGCCGTGGCGGCAACGGCTCTGCTGGCCGGTTGCGCCCAGCGCGACAGTGTCACCGTCGGCGCCATTCCGGACGACTATCGCACCAACCATCCCATCGTCATCGCGGAAAAGAACCAGAAGATCGACCTGCCCGTCGGTGCCGGCGATCGCGGCATGACCGGCTCGCAACGCGACACGCTTCTGGGTTTCCTCGACGGCTATGACAAGAGTGCCGCTCCGGCGTTGACCATCCAGATTCCCAGCGGATCGGCCAACGAGATTGCCGCAAGGGCGGCCGGCCGTGATTTCGCCAGGCTCGCGGTTGCCAGCGGCATCAAGCGCAACCGGATCGCCGTGGTCTCCTATCAGGCTGGGTCGAGCGAGGCATCGGCCCCGGTTCGCGTCTCCTTTATCGCGGTGAGAGCCCAGACCGATAAATGCGGACGCTGGCCCGAAGATCTGGTCGAGTCGTCCGAGAACAAGCACTACGCCGACTTCGGCTGCTCCTATCAGAACAATCTCGCCGCCCAGATGGCCAATCCGGCCGATCTGCTCGGACCGCGCAAGCAGACCACCATCGATGCGGAAAATCGTGGCGCGGTGATCGACGTCTACCGCAGCAGGGGCATTTCGGATGAGTTCCTCGGCAATTCGGAAGTGACCTACTGAGCCGCCCTCGGGAAAGAGAAGTCACGCAAGAACAGGCCACGCAAAGAACAGGCCACGGAAAGAGCATGACCATGAGCAACCTCGCCTATGACGCCACCGTGGATGGCGGCGATACCTCGCCGCAGGACATCGCCGCGATGCAGGCGTTGCGGCCGATACCGCGCATCTCGATCCAGGCATTCTGCGAGACGGAGGGCGTTGCCAATCCGGTCGAGCGGGCCGGCGAGGACCGCCGCATGACCAAGGCGCATCTCAAGGTCCACATGGGCGGCGTTCCCACCGCAATCGAGTTCTATCAGTCGGCGCCGACGCCCAATCTGATCCTGCTGGAGTCGCGCAGCGAACCCAAACAACTGCTGGAGCAACTCGCCCAACTCTCGGAGTACTGCGATCCGTCCTCGAAAGTGGTGGTGATCGGCCACTACAATGATGTCGGCCTCTATCGTGAACTCATCCGCTCCGGCATCTCCGAATATGTCATCGCGCCGGTCTCGATGGCCGACATCGTCAGTGTCGTGTCGTCGATTTTCGTCGATCCGGAGGCTGAACCGCTCGGCCGCTCGGTCGCCTTCATTGGCGCCAAGGGTGGCGTCGGCTCCTCGACGATCGCTCACAACGTAGCCTGGGCGATGTCCTCGCTGTTCAAATCCGAGGTCGTCGTTGCCGACCTCGACCTCGCCTTCGGCACGGCCAACATCAATTTCGACCAGGATCCGGCACAGGGCATCGCCGAAGCGGTGTTTTCGCCCGAGCGCATCGACGAAGTCTATCTCGACCGGCTGCTGACCCAGTGTGCCGAGCACCTGTCGCTGCTCGCGGCGCCTTCGACACTGGAACGCGTCTACGACTTCGATCCGGATGCCTTTGCGCAACTTGTCGATACTGCGCAGCGCAGCGTGCCGCTGCTGGTGCTCGACGTTCCCCATGTCTGGACCGGGTGGGCCAAGAACACGCTGGTCAAGGCCGACGAGATCGTCATCACGGCGACGCCGGAGCTGGCCAACCTGCGCAACACCAAGAACCTGGTCGACATGTTGAAGCGGCTTCGCCCCAATGACCCGCCGCCAAAGCTGATCATCAACCAGGCCGGGATCCCCAAGCGGCCGGAGATTTCGCCTTCCGATTTCGCCGAGCCGCTCGGCCTGACGCCGATGTCTGTCATCGGCTTTGATCCGGTCCTGTTCGGCAATGCCGCCAACAACGGGCGTATGCTTGGCGAGATGGATGCCAAGAACCCGGTTGTGGCCACGATCAACGAGATTGCTCATGTGCTGACCGGCCGCAGCGAGATCAAGACGAAAAAGAAGGCTGGCCTGGGCAGTCTGCTCGGCAAGCTGTCGCGCAACAAGAAGTGACGCAGTGGGATCGGTAGTCGATCATGTTTGGTAAACGAGGCAACGACGACGGCAACCGGTTCACGCCGGAATTTCGCCAGCCGGCACCTGCGCCGGCCGCACCGGCAGCCGCGGGTTCGGCTGACACGGCGGTTCTTGCACGGCCGGCGGCAGCGCCGCAGCCGAGCGCACCTGTCGCACCGCCGGCTCGCCGCGCGGTAGAGGCGCCTCCCGTCGCGCCGGAGCCCAAGCGTGGCCGCGAAAAGAGCGAAACCTATTACGACACCAAGAGCCAGGTGTTCTCGGCGCTCATCGACACGATCGACCTGTCGCAGCTCGCCAAGCTCGACCCCGAAAGCGCGCGCGAGGAAATCCGCGACATCGTCAACGACATCATCGCGATCAAGAATTTCGCGATGTCGATCGCCGAGCAGGAGGAACTGCTCGAGGACATCTGCAACGACGTGCTTGGCTACGGGCCGCTCGAGCCATTGCTTGCCCGCGACGACATCGCCGATATCATGGTCAACGGCTCCAAGAACGTCTACATCGAAGTCAACGGCAAGGTCGAACAGACCCCGATCCGCTTCCGCGACAACCAGCAGCTTCTCAACATCTGCCAGCGCATCGTCAGCCAGGTCGGCCGCCGTGTCGATGAATCCAGCCCGATCTGCGACGCCCGCCTTCCCGACGGCTCCCGCGTCAACGTCATCGCGCCGCCGCTCGCCATCGATGGCACCGCGCTCACCATCCGCAAGTTCAAGAAGGACAAGCTGACGCTCGATCAGCTGGTCAAGTTCGGCGCCATCTCGCCACAGGGAGCCGAAGTCCTCAAGATCATCAGCCGTGTTCGCTGCAACATCGTCATCTCGGGGGGCACCGGCTCCGGCAAGACCACACTGCTCAACTGCCTGACCAACTACATCGACCGCGAGGAGCGCGTCATCACTTGCGAGGATTCGGCCGAACTGCAACTGCAGCAGCCGCATGTCGTGCGCCTGGAAACCCGTCCGCCCAACCTCGAAGGCGAAGGCGAGGTGACGATGCGCGATCTGGTCAAGAACTGCCTGCGCATGCGGCCCGAGCGCATCATCGTCGGCGAAGTGCGCGGACCCGAGGTGTTCGACCTTTTGCAGGCGATGAACACCGGCCACGACGGCTCGATGGGAACGATCCACTCGAACAGCCCGCGCGAATGCCTGAACCGTATCGAATCCATGATCGCCATGGGCGGTTACTCGCTGCCGCAGAAAACCGTGCGCGAAATCGTCGTCGGCTCCATCGACGTGATCATCCAGGCGGCCCGCCTGCGCGACGGTTCACGTCGCATCACCCACATCACCGAGGTGATCGGGATGGAAGGCGACGTCGTCATCACGCAGGATATCGTCCTCTACAACATCAAGGGCGAGGACGCCAACGGCAGGCTGCTGGGAGAGCACGTGTCGACCGGCATCGGCCGTCCGCATTTCTGGGAACGGGCCCGTTATTACGGCGAGGAGCAGCGCCTCGCCATAGCGCTCGAGGCTATGGAGAAACGCGCTGACTGACGTACCCGCAGGCGTGAAGGTTCTGGCCAATGTTTGGAATTGACGGCACCGTATTGGCGTTTGTCGTGCTCGCCGGCTTCAGCGCCGGCGCGGTCGCCTATGCATTTCTGTTCAACCAGATCAGCAATGAGAGACAGACCGGCAAGCGGCTTGAAACGATCAAGGCCGCGGAGACGGACCGTTCCGTTGTCAAGGCCACGCGCGACCGTGCGACGGACGCGGCCAAGCGCCGTAAATCGGTCCAGGATTCGCTCAAGGAGCTCGACGAGAAGCAGAAATCCAAGGACAGCGCCATCAAGAAGCCGCCGCTGAAGGCACAGCTTCGCCAGGCTGGGATGAAGGTTCCGATCGAGCGTTTCTATATCTATTCCGCCATATGCGGCATCGCGCTGACCGTGATCGCGTTCGTGGCCGGGGCGCCGCTGATCGTCTTGCCCGGCGTGCTGCTGGCCGGTGCGCTCGGCCTGCCGCGCTGGTTCGTTTCATTTCGCCGCAGCCGGCGCGTCAAGGCGTTCCTCAACGAATTTCCAAATGCGCTCGACATCATCGTGCGCGCCGTCAAATCCGGCCTGCCGCTGAACGATGCAGTGCGCCTGATCGCCAACGAAGCCCCCGAGCCGGTGAAGACCGAGTTTCGCCGCATCGTCGATTCGCAGCAGATGGGCCTGTCGATACCCGACGCGACCTTGCGCATGCCCGAAACCATGCCATGCACCGAGGCGAGCTTCTTCGGCATTGTCATCCAGATCCAGTCGCAGGCCGGTGGCAATCTCTCCGAGGCGCTGGGCAATCTTTCGCGGGTGCTTCGTGATCGCAAGAAAATGAAGGCCAAGGTCCAGGCACTGTCGATGGAGGCAAAGGCGTCGGCCGCCATCATCGGCGCGCTGCCTTTCATCGTCGCGTTTCTCGTCTACCTGTCGAGCCCGACCTACCTGATGCCGCTGTTCAACACCAGCGTTGGAAATCTCATCCTCGGCTGTTCGGCAGTCTGGATGTCAATCGGCATCCTGGTGATGCGCAAGATGATGAACTTCGAGGTCTAGGATCGCGACATGACCGATCAAGTCATCAAATCACTGACCGATCCGAGCCTCCTGATCGCGCTGCTCGTCGCCATCGCGGTGTTCGCGACCGTCTTTACACTGCTGCCGGCGTTCAGCGGAAACCAGCTCAAGTCGCGCATGAAATCGGTCGCGCTGGAGCGCGATGAGCTTCGCGCCAAGCAGCGCGCGCGGCTGGCAACCGAGGCCGATCGCCGGCGCAAGGGCTTGCGCGAAGAACAGTCGGTCGGCATGCGCAACATTGTCGACCGGCTTGATCTGCGCCGCGCCCTTGCCGACGAAAGCACCTTGCAAAAGCTCAAGGTCGCCGGCTTTCGCGGCCAGAATCCGCTGACGCGGTTTCTGTTCTTCCGTCTCGTGCTGCCTTTCGTCGGCTTCGCGCTGGCCCTGGTCTACATATTCGTGCTCGGAGGATTGCCCGACAAGCCATTGGTCATCCGGCTGTTCGTTTGCATCCTCGTTGCCTATGCCGGCTTCTACGCGCCGGTTGTCTATGTCAACAACCGCGCCACCAAGCGCAAGCAATCGATTCAGATGGCGTGGCCGGATGCACTCGACCTGATGCTGATCTGCGTGGAATCGGGCATGTCGGTCGAAGCCGCGCTCCGCAAGGTCGCCGACGAGATCGGCGCGCAATCGGTGGCACTGGCTGAAGAGTTCATCCTGACCAATGCCGAGCTTTCCTATCTGCAGGAGCGCAAGCAGGCTTACGAGAATCTGGCCAGCCGCACTGGCTTGGAATCGGTCAGGTCGGTGTCGCAGGCACTCGTCCAGGCCGAGCGTTACGGCACGCCGGTGGCGCATGCGTTGCGCGTGCTTGCAGCCGAAAGCCGCGACCAGCGCATGAACGCCGCCGAGAAAAAGGCGGCAGCCCTGCCGCCAAAGCTCACCGTGCCGATGATCCTGTTCTTCCTGCCGGTGCTTTTCGCCATCATTCTGGGTCCCGCCGGCATTCAGGTCAGCCAGCGCGGCATCTTCGGCAGCGATCATGCATCATCGACTGCCCAGTAACGGCGGCACGTCCCAGTAGAAAGCCGCGCTGAACAAGCGCGGCTTTCATTCATGGTCGCAGCGGATTTTCGCCTGACGCATGTCGCCCGAAAGTCCGCATGCATGAAATCGTGAGTTGAGCGCGCCGGCTGAATCCGCTTTCGGCGCGGTGCGCTTCAGTTGGTCGCGGACTTCGACTTGTCCTTGTCCTGGTCCTTGAGCTGGCTCCAGGCATTCTGCTGCGCCAGCATGTGCCTGAGATAGGCGACATTGGCCTGCGCCTGCTCGGGCGAGAGTTCCTGCGAGGCAATCTTCTCGGCTTCATCGAAGCGGCCTTGCAGGCCGACGACGAGCGCGAGGTTCTGACGCACGCGGCTGTCGGCGGTGGGTTGCTGTGCGGCCGAACGCATGTAGGTCTCGGCGGTGCGCAGATCGCCTGCCAGCACATAGGACATGCCGAGATTGGAGAGAACCGAAGGCTCGTTCGGCTTGAGTTCGAGCGCCTTGCGATAGTCCTGGCGCGCCTGGTCCTTTTGGCCGAGTTGATCGAGGATGGCCGCTTCCGCCGACACCAGCCTCCAGTCGGGATATTCCGGCGTCTGCGCGCGCTGCACGGCGTCGAGCGCCGCTTCGAACTGGCCATTGGCGGCCAGCGCCTTGCCATACGAGGCGAGCACGTCGCGATCCTTGGGGTAGGCGATCGCCAGCTTGCGCATCACGGCAAGCGACTGGTCGGCATCGCCGTCCATCTGCAGCGCCGCCGCGAAATTGGTGGCGATTCGCTTGTCGTTGGGGTTCCTGGAGTAGGACTGGCCAAGGGAAGCGGTGGCATTGTGGAGTTCGCCCGCCGACATGGTCTCCAGCGGTTTGCCGCTGGTGGTGCGGCCGATCGAGCCGGTGGTGAGATTGCTGGTTCCACAGCCGGCGACACCCGCGGCGAGCGCCAGCATGAGGGCCGTGGTGATCAGCCGTTTTCCCCTGACGTCGATGGTGCGGTTGGTCGGCATCGGCCCTGGGCCTCCATTCATACGCGGCCATTGCGTGGCCGTCTTTCCTCCCGCAGAAATATTCTGTTAACCCTAACGGACGGTTAAGAAACGCCGACTCGCCAGGGTCGGCAGGAGAACATCGAATGCCTGTCGAACTCGTCGAGAAGAAATTGCAGGGCGCGCTGCCGGTCCATCTGGTCGCCAGGGATGGCCTGGAGGCCGCGGGCCTTGCGCCGTCCATGGTCGCCTGGGCTAGGGTCAACGGCTTTTCCGGGGAGGCAGGCAGGACGCTGGCCGTGCCCGGCGAAAATGGCGCGCTCGCCGGTGCCTTGTTCGGTCTTGGCGACGGCGATGGCGCGCTAGCGCTCGGCGTGCTGGCGAAAGCCCTGCCCGAAGGCGACTGGCATTTCGCCTCGGGGCCGGCCGATCCGCAACTTGCGGCAATCGCGTTGGTGCTCGGCGGCTATGTCTTTACCCGTTATAGCAAGAAGCCGGGCAAGACGCTGCGCTTCGACCTGCCGGCCGGTGCCGATGCAGCGCACGTTCGCCGCATCGCCGATGGTGTCTTCCTGACACGCGACCTGGTCAACACGCCGACCAGCGACATGGGGCCGGACGATCTGGAGGCGGCGGTGCGCACCCTGGCCGAGGTCCACGAGGCCGAAGTCTCGGTCATCAAGGGCGACGACCTGCTTGTGCGGAATTTCCCGATGATCCACGCCGTCGGCCGCGCATCCGTCGGCGCGCCGCGCCTGATCGACATGACATGGGGACGGCAAGACGCGCCGAAGGTGACGCTGGTCGGCAAGGGCGTCTGTTTCGACACCGGCGGTCTCGACATAAAGCCCTCGTCCGGCATGCTGCTGATGAAGAAGGACATGGGCGGAGCGGCCAATGTGCTGGGCCTGGCCTCGATGATCATGGCGGCCCGGCTGAACGTGCGGCTGCGCGTGCTGATCCCCGCGGTCGAGAATTCCATCGCCGGCAACGCCTTCCGGCCTGGCGATGTGCTGGCGAGCCGCAAGGGCATCTCGGTCGAGATCGGCAATACGGACGCTGAAGGGAGGCTCGTGCTGGGGGACGCACTGGCGCTGGCCGATGACGAGGAGCCTCAGCTGCTGATCGACATGGCAACGTTGACCGGAGCTGCCCGCGTCGCGCTCGGCCCTGATCTGCCGCCGTTCTACACCGGTGACGAGGTACTGGCATCAGACCTGGCGGCGGCTTCCGCCGCGGTCGAGGATCCGCTGTGGCGCATGCCGCTGTGGCAGCCCTACGAGCCGAAACTGTCGTCGAAGATCGCCGACATCAACAATGTCACCACGGACGGTTTCGCTGGCTCGATCACGGCGGCGCTGTTCCTCAAGCGCTTTGTCGAAAGGACGGCGAGCTGGGCGCATTTCGACATCTTCGCCTGGAGCCCCGCCGACCGTCCGCACGGCCCCGCCGGCGGCGAGGCGCAGGGCATCCGCGCGTTGGAGCGGATCATCTCGAAACGCTTCGGCTAACCACGATCAAGGTTGAGACTGAAACGGAACCGAAACAATTTGCCGTCATGCTGGACGGATGTCGATTGCGCTGCGCCCGAGCCAGGCCTTGCGACTGTGGCAGCAAGTGATGCTGTCGCAGGTGCGCGCCGACGCGCCTGACCTGACCATGCGCCAGACGGCGATCCTGTTCACCATCTATCTCGATCCGCCGCCGCACACGGTGCGCGGGCTCGCCGCCCGCCTCAACGTCACCAAGCCGGTCATCACCCGCGCGCTCGACACGATGGGCGCGCTGAAGCTGGTGTCGCGCCACCGCGACGAGCTCGACAAGCGCAATGTGCTGATCAAGCGTACGGTCGAGGGCGCGCTCTTTGTCGAGCGCTTCGGCGATGGTATCATCGCTAAAGCTCACGAACTGCCGATCTAACCAACCAACCTTGATCGAGTTGCTGATTTGACTGCCAGGGATGCCCGCCTTCACGCCTTTCGTTCCGACCTTGCCGATGCAAGATTGAAAGGAGAGGTTACCGCCGACCGCTTTGTCGCCGGCCGGCCGGCCCGGATCACCGCCTCCGTTGCCGATCTGCGCAAGGCGCCGCGTCCGGATGCCGGCATCAACACGCAGCTCCTGTTCGGTGATGATGTCCTCCTCTTCGAGGACAGGGAAGGCTGGGCCTGGGTCCAGGCCGAGCGCGACGGCTATGTCGGCTATGTCGCCGACATGATGCTGGGCGGACGCGACCACGCGCCCACCCATATCGTCTCGGTACCGCGCACCTTCCTCTACCCTGGTCCGGACCTGCGTTTCCCGATCGCCGGGCAGCTGTCGATGGGATCCACGATAACCGTGGCAGGTGCCGCCGAGACGCGGGGCACGCACTATGCTGTCCTTCCTTCCGGCGAGGCCGTCATATCAGGTCACCTCCGGCCGATCGGTGAGAGGGCGAGCGACTATGTTTCGGTGGCCGAGATGTTTCTCGGCACGCCCTATCTCTGGGGCGGTGTTTCCGGCTTTGGCATCGATTGCTCGGGCCTCGTGCAACTGGCGATGCGCATGGCCGGCAAAAACGTGCTGCGCGATTCCGACATGCAGGCGGCAAGCATCGGCGAGCCGCTCGATCCGGGCGCTGATTTCTCAGGATTGCGGCGCGGCGACCTCGTCTTCTGGAAAGGCCATGTCGCCGTCATGACCGATGCCGAGACCATGATCCACGCCAATGGCCACACCATGCTGGTCTCGCGCGAAGGGCTGAAGGACGCCATCGCCCGCATCGGCTATCTCTATGGCGGTCCGACAGGGTTCAGAAGGCCGTAGCGCTGATCTTCCCTTCTCCCCTTGTGGGGTCCGAAGGACGGGCGAGACAAGTGGCTCGCCCCCGGGCGGTGTCGCCGAAGGTGACGGATGAGGGGTATTCCAGGGAACGCCAACGTCTCACTCCGCTGGAACACCCCTCAACCGTCTCGGCGCTTCGCGCCGATCCACCTTCTCCCGCAGGGGGAGAAGGAAGAACAGCTCGATCCCCTTTTGTTCCGATTTTCCTTGGCGTTGGGCCGCCGTCGCGCTACCTCTGGGAGCGTGACCGAGCAACCGCGCCTTGCCAATCAGAATGCAGCCGTCGTCCTGCCCGAACCATTCATCAGGTGGTTCGGCGAGAAAGGCTGGTCGCCGCGCGCTCACCAGATCGAACTTTTGGCGAAGGCCCAGGCCGGGCAATCGGTGCTGCTGATCGCACCGACCGGCGCCGGCAAGACGCTGGCTGGGTTTCTTCCTTCGCTGACCGAACTCGCCGTCAGGCCAAGGCGGAAACCGGGCCAGGCGCATCGCGGCATCCACACGCTCTACATCTCGCCGCTGAAGGCGCTGGCTGTCGACATCGAGCGCAACCTCGGCAAGCCGGTGGAAGAGATCGGCCTGCCCGTCACCATCGAGACGCGCACCGGCGACACGCCTTCCCACAAGCGCCAGCGGCAGAAGCTGGTGCCGCCCGACATTCTGCTCACCACACCCGAGCAGTTGGCATTGCTCATCGCCGCCTCCGGCGCCCGGCGCTTCTTCGAGGATCTGCGCTATGTCGTGCTCGACGAGTTGCACTCGCTCGTCACGTCGAAACGCGGTCATCTGCTGGCGCTCGGGCTGGCGCGGCTGCGCGGCTACGTGCCCGGCCTGCAGACAATCGGCCTCTCGGCGACGGTCGCCGAGCCGGACGAATTGCGGCGCTGGCTGGTCAGCCAGAACCCACCCGGCGATATGTCCGAATTGATCGTTGTCACCGGTGGCGCGAAGCCTGAGATTTCCATCCTCGATTCCGAAGAGCGGGTGCCTTGGGCAGGACATTCGGCGCGCTACGCCACGCCGGAGATCTATCGCGAGATCAAGCGCCACAAGACGACGTTGCTGTTCGTCAACACCCGCAGCCAGGCGGAGCTGCTGTTCCAGGAATTATGGCGGGTCAACGAGGATACCTTGCCGATCGCCCTGCATCACGGCTCGCTCGATGTCGCCCAGCGCCGGCGCGTCGAGAAGGCGATGGGCGAGAACGCACTGCGCGCCATCGTCGCCACCTCGACGCTCGATCTCGGCATCGACTGGGGCGATGTCGATCTGGTCGTGCATGTCGGTGCGCCGAAGGGGGCGAGCCGACTGGCGCAACGCATTGGCCGCGCCAACCATCGCATGGACGAGCCGTCGAAGGCGATTTTGATCCCGGCCAACCGCTTCGAAGTGCTGGAATGCCGTGCTGCTCTCGACGCCAACTATCTCGGCGCCCAGGACACACCGCCGCTGGTCGATGGCGGGCTCGATGTGCTGGCGCAGCACGTGCTCGGCTGCGCCTGTGGCGCGCCGTTCCGTGCCGATGATCTGTTTGAGGAAGTGCGAACGGCGGCGCCCTATGCCAGCCTCGACCGGCCGACCTTCGACCGCGTCATCGATTTCGTCGCCACCGGCGGCTACGCGCTGAAAAATTATGAGCGCTACGCCCGCATCCGCCTCAACAAGGATGGGCTGTGGCGCGTCTCCAATCCGCGCGTCGCCCAGCAATACAGGTTGAACGTCGGCACCATCATAGAAGTGCCGGCGCTCAACGTGCGCTACGTGCAGGCTGGCAGCAAGGGCTCGGCCTCACGCGGTGGCCGGGTTCTCGGCAAGATCGAGGAGGCTTTTCTCGAAACCTTGACGCATGGCGACACCTTCATGTTTGCCGGCAAGGTGCTGCGCTTCGAAGGCATCCGCGAGAACGAATGCTTCGTCTCGAATGCGCTGGGCAGCGATGCCAAGGTACCCTACTATGGCGGCGGCAAGTTCCCGCTTTCGACCTACCTTGCCGAGCAGGTCCGCATCATGCTGGACGACCCCCGGCGCTGGGGGAAGCTGCCCGAGCAGGTGGCCGACTGGCTGCGGTTCCAGGCCGACAAGTCGGTGCTGCCAAAGCGCGATGACTTGCTGATCGAGACCTTTCCGCGCGGTAATCGCCATTATCTGGTCGCCTATCCCTTTGAAGGCCGGCTGGCGCACCAGACGCTCGGTATGCTGCTTACCCGGCGTCTCGACCGGGCGGGCGCGAGACCACTCGGCTTCGTCGCCACCGACTACGCGCTGGCCATATGGTCGCTGGGTGATATGGGCGCGATGTTCAAGGCCCGGAAGCCCTCGCTCGGTGCGCTCTTCGACCAGGATATGCTTGGCGACGACCTCGAGGCCTGGCTGGCCGACAGCTGGCTTCTCAAGCGCACCTTCCGCAACTGCGCGCTGATTTCCGGACTGATCGAAAAACGCCATCCCGGCCAGGAGAAAAGCGGCCGCCAGGTCACCGTGTCGACCGACCTTATCTACGACGTCCTGCGCAGCCACGAGCCCGACCATATTCTGCTGCAGGCGACACGTGCCGATGCAGCGACCGGCCTGCTCGATGTCAGCAGACTTGCCGACATGCTCTCGCGCATTCAAGGTCGAATCGTGCATAAGGATCTGGAACAGATCTCGCCGCTTGCCGTGCCGATCATGCTCGAGATCGGCAAGATGCCGGTGAATGGTGAAGCCGATGAAACGCTGCTGATGGATGCCGCGACGCTGGTCGAGGAGGCCATGGGGCCGGAGATGGTCGAGGAATGAACTTTTCGCTGGCGCGGACATCGCTGATCGCCGAGGCCGACCTTGTCGGTATCGCCGGCGAGAGCGCGGTCTGCGATCCGCGCGGCGTGCTCTATTTTCCCGAGCTCCGGCTTCTGGCGGTATCGGACCTGCATCTCGAAAAAGGCTCGTCGCTGGCGCGGCGCGGCACGCTGATCCCGCCCTATGACACCGGCGCGACATTGCTGCGGCTGCAGGCTGTGATATCGGATTATCAGCCCTCGATCGTCATCAGCCTGGGTGACAGCTTCCATGATGGCGGTGGCGCGGAGCGCATGCATGCCAGTTTCCGCGAGCGGCTGGAAGCGCTGATGGCAGGCCGCGACTGGTTCTGGGTCGCCGGCAATCATGATCCCGAAGCGCCGGCCGATTTGCCTGGCGAAACGGTGCGCGAACTGGCGATCGGCTCGCTGCTGTTCCGGCACGAGCCATCCAAGCTGCGCGTCGAAGGCGAGATATCGGGTCACCTGCATCCGTGCGCGCGCATCGTCCAGCAGGGGCGCTCGGTGCGCAGGCGCTGCTTTGCCGGCGACGGTGGGCGCATGATCATGCCGGCCTTTGGCGCCTATACCGGTTCGCTCAACGTGCTCGACCGCGCCTATGCCGGGCTGTTCCGCCTGGAATCGCTGATGGCCTACATGCTTGGCGTCGACCGCATCTTCGCCATCTCCGGCTCGATGCTGCGCCCCGGCTGACCTCAACGTCCGTAGTAGAGCGTGACCGTGTGCTTCGCCTCGGCGAAGAACAGCCAGCGTTCGACCAGCATGCCGGCGAACTGGACGATCGCGGCGAGCACCGACGCCGCCGCCGCAAAAGGCCAGGGCAGGGCAGAGGTGACGGCGAGGAGCAGGACTGGCAAGGCAAAGGCCAGAGCTTGCGTGATCAGGCGCAACTTTGCACTGTGCTTGCGCGCGATGCGAAAGCCCATTTCCTTGAGCAGGTAGTTTTCCTCGGTATGCGGCCATTCCAACGACCGCACCGTGCC
This sequence comes from Mesorhizobium sp. WSM1386, assembly GCF_055901595.1. Taxonomy (NCBI): domain Bacteria; kingdom Pseudomonadati; phylum Pseudomonadota; class Alphaproteobacteria; order Hyphomicrobiales; family Phyllobacteriaceae; genus Mesorhizobium; species Mesorhizobium sp. WSM1386. The sequence goes on along the minus strand of NZ_CM148373.1, from coordinate 6,708,456 downwards.
GCCGGCAAGGCCGGTCGCGGTGTTGGCGTTGGTCGGGATCTCCAGACGGTCGTTGTAGCGCCACGTCGCCAGCTTCCAGCCCCAGCCGATCATGGTCAGCAGCACGCAAGCCGCCAGAAGCGTCTTCGAACCGACATCAAAACTCTGCATCAACGCGTTCAACAGCACGCTGCCGGTCATCGCAGAGAAGATGAGATAGCCGGGCAAGGTGAATCGGCTGTGCCACTGCGCGATCGGCTTCAGCGACGCGTAGATCATGCCCGTGGTGCAGACGGTGACCACCGCGCAAAAGGCCGTCAGAATTCCGGCGATGCCGACCCAGCCGTCCGTGCGGCCGAAGAACACCCATCCTATGCCGAACAGGCCCGCCGGGATGAAGGTGAGAACGGAGGCAACGCCCTCCCGCGACAGCCACGAGCTGCGCCATTGCGAGAACGCCCTCCAGGCTCGCTCAGGCCTGCCGAGATGGGCGGTCGAGGACAACAATCCGGCCGCGACGAGGCCGAGCGCCAGACCCAGGCCGATGAGGCCGAGCCAGAAATCGGGCGGGATGATCTGCAAGCCTCCGAACACGCCAAGCAGCGCCAGCAGGCCGTAGCCCGCGCCGGTGGCAGTGGTGAAGAAGACGACGGAAAAGGCTGGATGCATGTTCTAGTTCGAAAGCATGCGGTCGACCCAGCCGAGGAAGCCGCCCTCGGCCCGCACCGGCTCCAGCGCCTTCGCAGGCACCGATGCGGCGCGTTGCGTGTGGGCGCGCGGCGGCAGGTATTTGTTGGTCGGGCGATAACCGAGCTCGGGCATCAGGTCGACGCCGCCGCGCTCCGCCACCAGTTGCGAGACGGCAGAATGGGGGTCGCCGAGGTCGCCGAAATGCCGGGCGCTGGTCGGGCAAGCGGCGACGCAGGCCGGCACGCGGTCTTCTTCGGCCAGATTGTCATTGTAGATGCGGTCGATGCACAGCGTGCATTTCTTCATCACGCCGACATCGGTGTCGAATTCGCGCGCGCCGTAGGGGCAGGCCCAGCTGCACAATTTGCAGCCGATGCACTTGTCTTCGTCGACCAGCACGATGCCGTCCGAGGCCCGCTTGTAGGAGGCCCCGGTCGGGCAGACCGTGACGCACGCCGGCGTCTCGCAATGCAGGCAGGAGCGCGGGAAGTTGACCGTGCGCCCGCCCATCTCGGTGGTGTGCTCGTAACTGTGGACGCGGTTGAACCATACGCCGTCGGCATGGCCGCCATAGGGATCGATGTCGGTCAGTGGCGCCATGTGGCCGCCGGTATTCCACTCCTTGCAAGCGGTGACGCAGGCCTGGCAACCGACGCAGGTATCGAGGTCGATGACCAGGCCGAGCCTTTTGTCGGTGTGGGAGGGAAGGCAGGTCATCCGGTGGTTTCTCTTTTCGTGCGGAATTCGGCGCCGAAGGTCAATTTATCGGGCGCGGGCTCGAAATGCGGGGGTTGTTGAAACCGCTCGAATTGCGGTTCGGTGAAGCCGGCTTCCTCATCGGCGCATTTGACGATGCGCACGCGAAGATCGAACCATGCCGCCTGGCCGGTGACCGGATCGGAGTTCGAATAGCGTTTGCCCTGCGCGTCCGCCGCGGTCTGGTCGCCGATGACATGGTTGAGCAGGAAGCCGCGATTGCTCTCGGCCGCGTCGTCCTTCAGCCCCCAGCTGCCGCGCCGCTTGCCGACCGCATTCCAGGTCCAGACCGTGCTTTCGTTGATACCGTCGACCAGCTTGATCTGCCCCTTCACCTTGCCATTGACGCTTTCGATCCACACCCAGTCGTCATCGGCAAGACCGAGGCCGGCGGCGGTCCGGTGATGCACGAACAGCCGGTTCTGGCTGGTGATTTGCCTGAGCCACGCATTTTGCGAACCCCAGGAATGATACATGTGCATCGGCCGCTGCGTCAGCGCGTGCAGCGGGTATCTTTCGAGGTCGATGGCCGCTTCCTCGAACGGCATGTGCCAGAACGGCAGCGGGTCCATGTAGGTCTCGATGCGCTGGCGATCGCCCTCTGGCGGCAACACGCGGCCGTGGCCTCGCGCGGCGAGGCGAAAGCGCTGCAACGGCTCGGAATAAAGCTGGAAGACGATCGGCTCCGCCGTGGGGATGAAGCCCATCTGCACGGCGAAGTCGAGATAGGAGCGGTTGGCCATCTTGTAGTAACGCTGGTCGTCAGCGAAATCGTGGTGCCAGAAGCCGCCATTGTCGATGTAACGCTGCAACTGGTCCGGATTGGCCGCGCCCTTGCCGATCGACGATCCATCCTGGCCGCGCCAGCCGGCAAGCGGGCCGATGCCCGGCGTGCGCTCGTGGTTGACGATGTAGTCGGCATAGTCGGCATATCTGGTCGAGCCGTCGTCCTTGACGAAACCGGGCAGGCCGAGCCGCGCACCGAGCTCGATCAGCACCGACTGGAACGGCCTGACGTCGCGGTCCGGCGCGACGACGGGATGGCGGATGGCATCGCCTGGCCCGTCGGCATGGCTGATCGGCCGGTCGAGCAGGCTGATGCAGTCATGCCGCTCGAGATAGGTGGTGTCCGGCAGCACGAGGTCGGCGAACGGCACGGTCTCGGAATAATAGGCGTCGGAATAGATGATGAAGGGGATCTTGTAGTTACCCGCATCATCGCTGTCGGTCAGCATGGCCATGGTCTCGACGGTGTTCATCGAGGAATTCCACGCCATGTTCGACATGTACATCATCAGCGTGTCGATCGGGTACGGATCGCCGGCCCAGGCATTGCGGATGACGGTGTGCATCAGGCCGTGCGCGGCCAGCGGCGCCTCCCACGAATAGGCCTTGTCGATGCGAAGCGGTGTACCAGCCTCGTCGACCAGCAGATCGTCCGGCCCACAGACGAAGCCAAGCGGCATGCCATCGAGCGGCGTCATCGCCTTGGTTGCCTTGCCGGCGGGTTTTGGCCCCGGCGGTGCCGATCTGGGGTAGGGCGGCTTGAAACGGAAGCCACCGGGAACATCCACGGTTCCCAGCAGCACCTGGAGCAGATGGATGGCGCGGCAAGTGTGAAAGCCGTTCGAATGGGCGGAGATGCCGCGCATGGCATGCATCGAGATGGGCCGGCCCTTGATCGTCTCGTGCCGGCGCCCGGCCCAATCGGTCCAAGCTATTGGCAATTCGATGGTCTGTTCGAAGGCGACATGGGCGAGTTCGGCGGCGATCCGGCGGATCGTATCGGCCGCAATGCCGCAGCGCTCAGCGACCGCATCCGGCGCATGGCTCTCGTCGAGGTAGCGGTCGGCAATGAGCTGGAACACCGGAACGCAGTGACGCCCTTCGATCCTAAAGCTGCCGGTCAGCACCGGCTTCGCCTCCGGGTCGGTTGCCTTGATGGAGGCCTTCGCCACCCTGTCCCAGGCCAGCGGATTGCCGTCGGCATCGCGGACGAACAGACCGTCGTCGGCAGCACCTGGCTCCTGGACGACGAGGATATGGGCGTTGGTGTAGCGGAGCAAATAATCGAGATCGACGCGGCCGGCCTTCAGCAATTCGTGGATGAGCGCGAAGACGAACAGCCCGTCGGTGCCCGGCCGGATGCCGATCCAGTCGTCGGCAATGGCGTTGTAGCCGGTCCGGCACGGATTGATCGACACCACCTTGGCGCCGCGCGCCTTGAGCTTGCCGAGGCCGATCTTGATCGGGTTGGAATCATGATCCTCGGCGACGCCGAACAGCATGAAGTACTTGGTGTTGTCCCAGTCGGGCTCGCCGAACTCCCAGAACGAGCCGCCGATCGTATAGAGGCCGCCAGCCGCCATGTTGACCGAGCAGAAGCCGCCATGGGCGGCGAAATTCGGCGTGCCGAACTTGCTCGCCCACCAGCCGGTCAGGGATTGCGACTGGTCGCGGCCGGTGAAGAAGGCAAGTTTTTTCGGATCGGTGCGGCGGATGGCGGAGAGCCGCTCGGTGGCGATCACGAACGCTTCTTCCCACTCGATCTCGCGGAACTCGCCAGAGCCGCGCGGGCCGGTGCGCAACAGCGGCTTCTTCAGTCGCGCCGGGCTGTAGTGCTGCATGATGCCGGAACTGCCCTTGCCGCAGATCACGCCGCGATTGACCGGATGGTCCTTGTTGCCGTTGAGGTAGCGGACCTTGCCGTCCTTGATGTGCACGTCGATGCCGCAGCGGCAGGCGCACATGTAGCAGGTGGTCTTGGCGATGCTGTCGGAAACATCGGGCGAGGTGTCGACGCCGTCACCTTCGTCAGGCGCACGCGTGTCGGCAAGCGGGCGTTGCGATGGTGCCGAATTCGCGCCGCGCGGTGGTCCGTGCATCATGATCCAGTGCGGTTCGCGGATTTGGCGCGCGTCTTCGGTCCGGGGCCGCGCATGTAATGCTCTTCCGGGTGGTAGCGATCGCCGGCCAGCCGTCGCCTTATGCCACGGGCCCAATGGGCAAACAGGGATCTGAACCGCCCGATCATTTTATTCGCTGCGACCTGATGGCCAATTTTTTCTAACTTCACCTGAAAAAATAGAATAAAGCTATCGATCCGTCTAATCAGTTGTTCTTGTAAATTCGATCGATATTGGTTCTTAATGCACGCATGACCCTGGACCAGTTGCGCATTTTCGTCGCCGTCGCCGAGCGCGGCCACATGACCAAGGCGGCGGAGCTTTTGGGTATCTCCCAGTCGGCGGCATCGGCCGCCATCCGCGCGCTCGAAGAACAGCACGGCGTGCACCTGTTCAACCGCGTCGGCCGCAACATCGAACTGTCCCAGACTGGCCATCGGTTCCTGCCGGAGGCGAAGGCCGTGCTCGAGCGGGCCGCCGCCGCCCGCAATGTGCTTGAACATGTCTCACAGACGATCGCCGGCAGTCTCTCGATCGCGGCCAGCCTGACCATCGCCAGCTACTGGCTGCCACGCCGGCTGGCTTCCTTCCACGAAGCCTATCCGGCCGTCAGGCTGAGCGTCACCATCGGCAACACCAGGCAGGTCGAGGCCAGCGTGCTGGATGGAACCGCCGATCTCGGCCTGGTCGAGGGGCGCACCGAATCCGACATATTGCGCCGCGCCAAGGTCGATACCGACAGGCTGATGCTGGTCGTTGCCAGTTCCCACCCCGAGATCGCCGAAACCGCGCCCGGCCATCCCGACATCAGGGGCCTGCGCTGGATCATCCGCGAGGGCGGCTCGGGCACGCGCGAGGTGCTGGAGGATCTGGCGCGGCGCGAGGGGATTTCGCTTGCCGACCTGCAAATATTCCTGGTGCTGCCCAGCAACGAGGCGGTTCGCCAGGCGGTCGAGGCGGGTGCCGGCGCCACCATCATTTCGGACCTGGTCGTCGGCCGTGCCGTTGCCGAAGGCAGCCTGCGGTCGGTGCCGCTCGAACTGCCGAAACGCGACTTCGCCATGATCACGCACCGCGATCGCCAGGCAAGCTTGGCCCAGATGGCGCTCAAGGCGCATCTCGGTGCCGAAACGACCGGATCTGCGCCAGCATAAGGTTCGTTGAGGTTCAGGTCAGGCCGTGCCGAAAATGGTTGGTTCCGAGAACCGGAACGGAGCGTACGTTCGGGTACGCGAGTACCGGAAGCGCAGGAAACGGCCATTTGCAGGCCGGCATCACCTGAATATCAACGGACCGGTCAGCCGAACTTGCGCTGCGCGTCGAGAGCCAGGCCAAGCCCGACCGAGCCGAACATGTCGCCCTCGATGACGGAAGCCTGCGGCACCAGCGACAGGATCTCCCGTCTTGCCAGCGGGATCGCGGTCGATCCGCCGGTCAGGAACACCGCGGTGATGTCGGATGGTTTGACCCGCGCGTCGCGGATGGTCTCCCCGACCGTTGCGGTGACCCGCTCGATGTCCCGGGCGATCGTGGCGTCCAGCCCGCCGCGCGTGATCTCGGCGGAGAAGTCCGCCCCCGGCAGCTTCACCGCCACCTCGGCGGATGATCTGTCCGTCAACTCGATCTTGGCCTTTTCGACCAGTGCCGCCAGCGCGTGCCCATAACGATGCTCGACGATGTGGATGAAACGATCGACCAGGTCGGCGCGCACGGCCTCGTAGCGGATCTGGCGCAGATGCGTCATCGCCTTGGCGGTGTAGACCAGGTTGATGCGCTGCCATGTCGCGAGATCGATGAAATAGCTGGCCGGCAGATTGCGCTTGCCGTCCTTGGTCGGGGTCAGATAGCCGAGCCGCGGCATCACATGGGCAATGCTCAGCAGCCGGTCGAAATCCGTGCCGCCGATATGAACGCCCCGGCTGGCCAGGATGTCGTCCTTGCGGTCCAGCGAGCGGGAGCGCTCCGGCGAGACGCGCACGACCGAGAAGTCGGACGTGCCGCCGCCCATATCGATGATCAGCGCCAGCTCCTCGCGCGTGACCCTCTGCTCGTAGTCGAGCGCCGCGGCGATCGGCTCGAACTGGAAAGCAATGTGCTTGAAGCCCTGGGCATGGGCGGCTTTTTCAAGGTCGCCCTGCGCATTCGCATCGGCTTGCGGATCGTCGTCGACGAACTGCACCGGCCGGCCGAGCACCACCGTCTCGACCACGTCGCCGGCGTCTTCTTCCAGCCTCTTCCTGAGATGTCCGAGGAACAGGCCGATGATTTCCATGAAGCCGATCGAGCGCGCCTTGATGCGCGTCTTTTCGTGCGCCAGCGAACTGCCGAGCACGCTCTTCAGCGAGCGCATCAGCCGGCCTTCGACGCTGTCGGTGTAGTTGGCGATGGCCTGGCGGCCAAAGCAGATGCGGCCGTCCTCGAAATTGAAGAACACCGCGCTCGGCAACGTGACCTGGCCGTCTTCAAGCCCGACGAGGCGCGGCTGCCCGTTGCGGACCACGCCAACCGTGGAGTTCGACGTGCCGAAGTCGATACCGGCGAATGCTGGTCGCAAGGCAGCCTCCTGTCATTGGTGGCAGGCAGCGGATCGGCGCTCGCGGGAGAAGCGTGCGCTGCGGTCCGGGCGACCGAACCACTATGCCGGATTGACCACTCTGCCGAATTGAATTGCTTGCCCGTCGGGCGGGGAGGTGCGGTCTACAGCATGACCCGGGAAAGGGGAACCCCTTTTGGTCGTCTCAGTCCCTGCGGAAGACCAGCCTGCCGAGCCAGCCCGTCAGCATGGCCAACGATATGGCGAAGACGCCGTAGAGGAAGGCATAATCGTGCGCGACGCGGAAGATCGACTGTTCGAAGCCGGACTTGCGGATTTCGAGCTGGGCCGAGCTCTCCTTGATGAACAGGCCGCTCTTGAACAGGAACGCGCGGGCTTTATGGGTTCCAACTGGCACATTCGGTGCCAGCCTGACGGTGGCGCGGAACAGGTTCTGCGACAGGAACTGCACGCCGCCGACATTCTCGCTGTAGAGGCCGGCCGCCGCCTTGCGTTCGCGCAGCGCGGCGGTGAATTCCTGGATCGTCGCCGGGCTGTCGCCGGCATCGGCGGGCTGCATGTAGAGGTTGGAGGCGCCGAGCGACAGCTGCTTGTAACTGTTCGGTTCGGTAATGTCTTGCAGCGGCCGTGTCGTCGCCACCGAATAGGAGACCGGCACGTTCTCGAAGGTTTCCGATTCCAGATTGATCCAGACGCCGAGCACCCGGTCCTTTCGGCGCACCACCACAGGCTTGGGCGGCCCTTCGAGCACGACGATGACATCGTAGCGGCCTTGGCGGGCAACCAGCGGGTCGGGGTTCTCCAGCGAACCGAAAATGGTCAGGTCGGCACCGGAAAAGCCGGCGGTGATCGAGACATTGTCGGTGGAGAGCCCGATCTGGATGCCTTCCGTCAGCGGCGTCTGTGCCTTCGCCGGCAAGGCGGCCACCAGCAAGGACAGGAGAATGGCGGTTGCGAATGCGTTAGGGCCCGTCATCAGTTGAGGCCCGCGCCGGACAGCGAATAAAGGTTGGGCGGCGTGACGAACAGGCCGATGGCCAGCCTTATCGCCACCGCCAGAACCAGCAATGCCAGGAGCGCCCTCAATTGTTCGCCGCGCAGCCTCTGGCCGGCCTTGGCGCCATATTGTGCGCCGGCCACGCCACCAGCCATCAGCAGGAAAGCCAGCATCACGTCGACGGTCTGGTTGGTGCTGGCGTGAACCAGCGTCGTGTAGGCGGAGGTGAAGATGATCTGGAACAGGGACGTGCCGATGACCACATTGGTCGGTACTTTGAGCAGATAGATCAGCGCCGGCACCATGATAAAGCCGCCGCCGACGCCCATGATGGACGACAGGAAACCGATGCCGGCGCCAAGGCCCAGCACCGGGATGACGCTGACGAACAGTTTCGAGGCCCTGAAGCGCATCTTCAGCGGCAAGCGGTGGATCCAGTTGTGTTGGCCGGATTTCTTCAGGACCGGTGCCGCGCCGCTGCGCGTCGCGCGCAGCGCATTGACGCTTTCAACCAGCATCAGTCCGCCCACCGTGCCGAGCAGCACGACGTAAAGCAGCGAGATGAACAGGTCGAGCTGGCCGAGCCTGCGCAGGAAAGCGAACACGAAGATGCCGCCGGTCGAACCGACAATGCCACCGGCCAGAAGCACCCCGCCGAGCTTGAAGTCGAGCGTACCCCGCTTCATGTGCGACAGCGCACCGGAGAAGGAGGAGGCGATGACCTGGTTGGCGCCCGTGGCGACCGCGATCGCTGGCGGAATGTTGTAGAAGATCAGGAGCGGCGTGATGAGGAAGCCGCCGCCGACGCCGAACATGCCCGACAGGAAACCCACCGCGGCGCCCATGGCCAGCAGCACGAAGACGTTGACGGAAATTTCCGCAATCGGGAGATAGATGCCCACCCGTCAGTCTCGATCAGTTTGCCTGTCGGCGAATACAGCCGTTGCGGACAGTCTCGCACCGAAAAGCCAATTTTTTCTTGCGCCGACGCGGCGGCGGGAAAAAACCCCGTTACCGCGCCGAAACAAAAAACATCTCAATCAGTTAACAGGCAAATGTGTGGCAAGGGCGTCGTGGAAGCGACGCATCTGCCGTTATTTGCGCGCCAGCAGCGCCTTGACCAGTTTCTCGTCGACCGCGCCGGTGGCCGGCATCTTGTTGTCCGTTTGGAAAGCCATGATCGCGGTCTTCGTCTTCTGGCCCATCTTGCCGTCGGCGCCACCGGCGTCGTAGCCGTTCTTGTTGAGAATGCGCTGGATGTTCTGGACCGCCTTTTTCATGTCGATGCTGGCGGTGGTCTGCGGCGTGCCTTCCTGCCAGGCATCGGGAACGTCGACCGAATTGGCTGCCACGTTGAGCGGCTTGGCTTTCCACAATTCGGTCGCGGCACGGGCGCGCTCGAGCTGTTCGGGCCGCAACGCATTGGCAATCTCGTCGCGCTTGGCGGCCGCGTCCTTGTCGCCGGTCTTGGCGACGAGCGCGAACCATTTGTAGGATTCCTCGAGGTTCTGCTTCATGCCGACGCCCTTGGCGGCGAGAATGCCGAGATTGAACTGGCTGTCCTTGACGCCGAGATCGGCGGCCTCCTGGAACCAGTGGGCGGCCGATTCATTGTCGGTCACGCCGTCGGCGGCCATGGCGAACAGCACGGCCAGATTGTGCATGGCGCTGGCGTTGCCCTGCTCGGCGGCCATCTGGTACCAGGTCTTCGACTTCTTGATGTCGCGCGCGACGCCGATGCCCTTCTCGTAGAAATTGCCGATACGGTATTCGGCCGGCGCGAAGCCGAGTTCTGCCGATTTCTCATACCATTTGGCCGCTGTCGCCATGTCTTCCTTGACGCCGCGCGACTCCGCGTAGCGCGAACCGATCTCGAACAGCGCCTTGGCGTCGCCGCCAGCGGCGGCATCGCGGAGCCCGACCGGGCCGGCCTCGGCCGGAATGTCGAACTTGGCCGCGGCTGTCGTGGCGGATGTATCCGTCGGCGCAACCGCGCCAGTGGTGTCGTTGCCTTTGGTGTCGTTGGTCGCGGTTGGCGCGGCCATGGTCGGCTGGGCATCGCTGGCCGTGGCCTGCGCGCCACCGGTGATGGCCGCCAGCGTTGACGTCGTCGGGGCCGTCGAAGTGGGCGCGGCCGGAGCCATTGCTTCGGAGGCGGCGCCTGCGCCGGAAGCGTCGGCCGTAGCCGTGGATCCCGCTGTGGCTGGTGCCGTATCCGCCATCGCATCGTTGTCGGAAGGCATCGCCATGGCGGTCTGGTTGACCATGTCGTCTTTAGCCATCGGCGCGGATGGTTCGGCCTGCCTGACGGCGTGGGCCGGCGCGTTGTCCGTTGCCGCCGGCTGGGCTTCCGCCTTCGGCGGGCTGGCTGCGTCGACGGATGCCGTTTGAACCGGCTGCGAGGCCACGATTGGTGCCGCGTCGTTGCTTGCCACCTGGGCCGGATCGGAGAGGAATGCCTTGCCGAGCTGCAGGCCTGCAAGCGCCAGCATGATCGCGGCCGCCGCCATCAGGATCGGCTTGCGCCGCGCCTTGAGCAGGTCGCCGATCCTGAGCGCCTTTACCGGCCCTTTCATCGTCGACTGGCGCTTCAAGGCATCGGCTTCGGCCGCGGCGGCCTGCGCCGCGCGCCGCGCCGCCGCGATGAAGTCCGATTTGGAGGCATCGCTGTCGCTGAGCTTTGCCGGCTGGCCCCGCTCGTCGCGCACGCGCTTCATGATGGCATTGAGGTCGGGCGCGCCCGAGCCGGGCTCCAGCGGCCGGTTGGCCATTTTCGGGTCGAGCGGCTCGTCGAGATCGACGCTCGGGATATCGGCGCTCGGCGCCGAGCCGGCCAGGGGCGGAATATCCGCCGCCTTCTTGCCCTTGAAGGCGCGTGCCAGCCCGCCGAACATCGATTTGCGGCCGGCCGGCTGGTCCTTCTCGGCAATGGTGTCGGAACCGAGTGCGGCCATCGCGGCTGCAGCGGCGGCTTCCGCCGGCGAGCGTGTGCCTCCCGGCTCGTTGCGCATTATGGCGGCGGCACGGCCGTCGAGATCGGCCATGTCGCCCGTCAGCGGCATCGGCGCGTCGATATCCATCGACGGCGCCTCGACAGCCATCTTGGCCGTGCGTGCGCGGCGTTTGCCGACTGCTTCATCCGGCCGTGCGTCCAAAAGCTCGCTTACCGCCTCGGACGGATCGCTGGTTTCCAGCGAGCCCAGCCTGTCGACGATCTTGAGCAGCGTGTCGTGGATGGCCTCGAAGGTCCGCGAATTGCGCTCGTCGGAACGGCGTGTCAGCGTCTCAAGCGTCTTCAGGTCCTGCGCGAGCCCCGAAACGGCGGCGGTATTGGCGCTCGACCCGGCCAGCGACTGCACTGCGTTTTCGGCCGCTTCGCGCGCCGCGCCGAGGATGGAATCGCGGGTCCCGGCCAGCGACTTCTCGATTTCGTTGAGGCGCGGGCTGATGTCTTCGAATTCCGGCAGCGGCGTGCCGGGCTTGGAAAGATGCGCGGACAGGCCGGTGACCTGCGCCTCCAGGCTGCGGATCAGCGCCGGGTCGATGCCGGCTACCTGCGCGGCCGATGCGTCGAGCCGGCTGGAAATGTCCACGAGCCGGCTTTCCAGGCCGCGGATTGCCGCTTCGCCGGCGGGATCGGGAGCGCGCGTCTCGATGCGCTTGGCGAGCGCGGTGAAGCGGGCGTCGATGGCCTCCATGATACCGGCACTGTCGATCTGCGGCACGCGCTGGTCCAGCCGATCGGCAACCTCGTCCAGCCGGCGCTCGAGATCGCGAAACAGCATGTTGCCCTGTTCGATGGCGTCGCCCTGGCGGCGTTCCATCATGCTCGACAGCACGTCGAAACGCTGCTCCAGGCCGTGGAAGATATAGTCGGCATCGGGCATGGCCGGCGCTTGGTCGATCTTGTCGGCGATGAGCGCGATCTGCTTGGCCAGCCGTTCCATCGCCTGTTCGGGCAGGTTGGCGCGGCCGGCGAGTTCGTCGACACGGCTCGACAGCGTGCTCAGGCGATCCATGACGGCATTGCCCGGGCGGTCCTGCGCCACTTCCTCGATCTGCCGGGCCAGAGAATCGATCCGCTTCTCGATGCGCTCGAAGGCTTCATGGTCGAGCGAATTGGCCTGCGCCGCGACGGTCGAGGCAACGATAGCGCGGGAAATTTCGTCCAGCCGCTCGTCGATCATGGCCAGCGTGTCGCTGCCGCTATTGTCCTGCTGGCTGGCGAAGTGATCGACGGCGCCGGCCAGCGTGCGGACTTTTTCCTCCAGCGAACGCAGCGATAGCGATTCCGGCAGGTTGTTGACGGCATTGCTGATCTGCTCCAGCCGATCGGTCAAGGCGGCAAGCGCGGGCTCGTCGGAGCGCTTGCGCTGGTCGGCGTCGACGCGGTCTTCGAAGGCTGTCCAGCGGCGATCGAAATCATCCCAGCGGCGATCGACCTTCTGCACGCTCTCCTCGCGCGCCAGCGTGTCGAGCGCGGACTTGACCTGCTCGAGTTCCAGCCGCAGCAGGTTGACGCTTCTGTCGTCGCTCTTTTCCGACAGCGACTTGATGGCGCCGGAGAGCCGTTCGAATTCGACGCCGAGTTCGGCGCTGCCCTTGCCCGATGCGCCTGGGCCTGATGCGCCCGTCTTGGCGTTCGACTGGAAGGCGCGGTCGATATCCTTGCGCAGTGCTTCGAATTCGCGCTGCAGTCCTGATGTCATCTGGTGGCGCAGTTCCTCGCGCATGCCGCGCAGCTCGCCGGCGATCTTGCCGACCATGGCGACGCTGTCTTCCTGGCCGCGGACACGGTCGATGTCGCGGGCAATAGCCTGATAGCTCTGGTCGAAAGCGGGGGGCGGCACTGGGGCCTTGGCGCGCGGTGCCGGCTGCGGATCCTCGTACCAGCGCTGCTGGCCGGCAGGCTGGGTGGCGGGATAGCGGGGATCGGCCGCGGGATAGCGCGGTTCGGCGCCATACTGTCGGGGAGCGGGCCGTGCCATCGTGTCTTCGCGCGTCTGCCCCAGCCGCTGTTCCAGCGTCTCCAGCGAGCGGTTGAGCTGCTCGAGCGTGGTCTGCGGCCTACGCTGCCTGCCGGCGTTGAGTGTATCGAGATAGGACCGCTTGCTGTTCATCGGTGCGTCCGTCTTTCAGATTGGCCAGTTTGCGACCAGCTCCCCAAGTCCCTGCCGGAACGAGGCGACCGCGCTTCCATGCGGTGGAAGACAAGCTTCCCGGGGTTCACCCGCGCTCCGAAAAACCGTGAAAAATTCGATACAGGATAAACACGGGTAGCCGACATGCGCACATTTCGCCCAACGTGGTAAACAACGCGTTAACCAAGCTTAAGAAGTTGGAAGGAAGTTCACGGCCGCGCCCGCGCTGCGGCATCGCATTTGCGCTGCGGCAAAAAGCACCGTTCGTGGAACACCCACAGAACGCCCTTGCGTCATGAGGCGGCTATCGGTATAGAATTGACGTAAACGTAAAAGGCGCATTGAGTGTGCTGTTTTGCGATTTGTTTGTCGAAACCACGGCCGGAAGCACGCCCCCGCTTCCAGTCAGGCGACGCATGGTCAAGGACCGCGACGCCACCAGACGGGGAATGCCAGTGACCATGAAGCTTATTTCGGCCGGCGAGACCGCGGCCAATACCAACAATATACCTGTCGAAGCCGGCGAGGATCTCGTCCGCATCGGCGAGATGGCCAAGAAGTACGGCGTGACGCTGCGCACGCTGCGTTTCTACGAAGACAAGGGCCTGCTCAATCCTCAGCGTGACGGCTCGACCCGCCTCTACACGCGCCGCGACAGGGCCCGGCTGAAGCTGATCCTGCTCGGCCGCAAGGTCGGCTTCTCGCTGCGCGACGTCAAGCAGATGATGGATCTCTACGATCCGACCGGGTCCAACACCAAGCAGCTGCGGCTGGCGCTCGACAAGTCTGAAAAGCAGCTTGCCCGCCTGCAGAAGCAGCGGGCGCTGATCGACGACGCCATCAATGAGCTGGGCGGCTCGATGACGGCGGTGCGCCAGATGCTGGCCGAGCGCTCGGCGCCGCAGGCGAGCGTCGCGGGCTAAGCCAGCCCCCATCTGCTTTCAACCGAAAAAGCCGCGTGGCCGTTGCCGCGCGGCTTTTTTAGGATGGGCGCAGCGGACCGCCGCGCTAGGATGATGCCTGCGCCTGTGAACTGGTGATCCGAAGGCCGGTCGCGCCTGCAGCTTCAAGAAGCGCAAGCAGGCTCCAGAATGCGTCCGGGGAAGCCGTTCCGAAGTCCACGTTCAGCACTTTGGGCCGAATGGAAGCCGAGTGGATGATATTTCCCAATTCGGCGCCCTCTTGGTGACGCTCGTCATCGGGATCGAACCAGTGCTGGAACCAGATGCCTATCTGGTCGAGCGGAGCAGCCGCGAGCGTGTGATGGATCACGACATCGTTCCATTGCAACTGCTCTATCAGGAATTCGGCGCGCTCAATCCGACCCGATATCGGCTCGAATGTGAGGAAATCCGGCTGAAGCTCGATGGGATCGACTTTGCCGTCATTCTTGACAAAGTCGACGCAACAAAGCCCCCGAAATATCCCGCTATCCTCACCGATCTGGAACTTTACTTCGGGAGACCCCTGAACGCAGCTCTGCCGCTGCTTTGCTACGAACGCCCGAAACTGATCCAGGTAATGGCTCTGAACGCTGATTATGAATGCGGCGGGGTTCATGCGATGAAATTGCCCTGTCGCGAACAGCCGGGCAAGCGGCCGCTTGCGAAATTTCGGACAAAGCCTGGCAAAAATTTTTGCGGCGCAAACAATTGACGTTTACGCAAACGTCAATAATTGCTATTGCGACTTCGACATTGGCTCGCCTGCCTCGCACGGCTTGGTTTGGGGCCAAATCCGCATGGTGGAGGAAAAGCATGCCGATCTACAGGGCACCGGTCCAGGATACGCTGTTCGTGTTGAACGAGGTGCTGGGCTACCAGCGCTATTCGAACCTTCCCGGATTTGCGGATGCCACGCCCGACGTGCTGGAGGCGATCCTCGCGGAGGGCGCCAAGCTTGCCGAAAACGTCATGCACCCGCTCAACCGTGTCGGCGACATGGAAGGCTGCGTCCGTCACGACGATGGCTCGGTGACGACGCCCAAGGGCTTCAAGGAAGCTTTCGACCAGTACCGCGAAGGCGGCTGGATGGGGCTTGCCGCGCCGGTCGAGTTCGGCGGCCAGGGCTTGCCCTACGCCGTGCACACCGCGGTTGCCGAATACATGGTGTCGGCCAACATGTCGCTGATGATGTATCCGGGCCTGACGCAGGGTGCGATCGCGGCGATCATCACCCATGGCACCGATGAGCAGAAAGCCAAATGGCTGCCCAGGATGGTCGAGGGTGCCTGGACCGGCACCATGAACCTGACCGAGCCGCATTGCGGCACCGATCTCGGCCTGCTGCGCACCAAGGCGGTGCCGAACGGCGATGGCACCTACAAAATCTCGGGCCAGAAGATCTTCATCTCGGCCGGCGAGCACGACATGTCGGACAACATCGTCCATCTGGTGCTGGCCCGCATCGAGGGCGCGCCGGAAGGCGTCAAGGGCATCTCGCTGTTCATCGTGCCGAAGCTCAAGCTCGATGCATCAGGCAATCCGGGCGAGCGCAACACCCTCTCCTGCGGTTCGATCGAGGAGAAGATGGGCATCCACGGCAATTCCACCTGCGTCATGAATTACGACGAGGCCGAGGGTACGTTGCTCGGCGAGGCCAATGGCGGCTTGAAGGCCATGTTCACGATGATGAACGAGGCGCGGCTCGGTGTCGGCCTGCAGGGGCTGTCGCTGTCCGAAATCGCCTACCAGAACGCCGTCGCCTACGCCAAGGACCGTTTGCAGGGCCGCTCGCTGTCGGGGCCGAAGGCGCCCGACAAGAAGGCCGACCCGATCATCGTCCATCCCGACATCCGCCGCTCGCTGATGACCATGAGGGCCTTCAACGAAGCCGGCCGCGCGCTGGCGCTGTGGACGGCGATCAAATCCGACATCGCGCACCGTTCCGCCGACGAAAAGGACCGCCAGGCGGCTGACGACTACACCGGCCTGATGACACCGGTGGTCAAGGGCGTGCTCACCGACAAGGGTTTCGACCACGCTGTCATGGCTCAGCAGGTGTTCGGCGGCCACGGCTACATCGAGGAACACGGCATGAGCCAGTTCGTGCGCGATGCCCGCATCGCCATGATCTATGAAGGCGCCAACGGCATCCAGGCGCTTGACCTCGTCGGCCGCAAGCTTGGCCTGAATGGCGGCCGCGCCGTGCAGGCTTTCTTCAAGGAAGTCGGCGAATTCTGCGAGGAAAACCGCGCCGACGAGAAGATGGCGCCCTTCACCAAGGCGCTGAAGAAGGGTCTCAACGATTTGCAGGCGGCGACCATGTGGCTGCTGCAGAACGGCATGGCCAAGCCTGACAATGCCGGAGCCGCCTCGACCGACTACATGCATCTCTTCGGCCTTGTGGCGCTCGGCTACATGTGGGCGCAGATGGCCAAGGCGGCGCTGGGTAAGACCGGCGCCAACGGTTCCCAGTCCTTCTACGACAACAAGGTGGTGACGGCGCGCTTCTTCATGGAGCGGATCATGCCGGAGACATCGGCACATCTGGCCCGCATTTCCAGTGGTGCGGACACGCTAATGGCGCTGACTGCGGAAGCGTTCTAGAAATGGCCGGCGTCACCCTCCCCCTTGAGGGGAGGGTGGCCCGAAGGGCCGGGAGGGGTCCTGCGTGCAGTGCGCCGGCTGGTTGGCGCTTTGGGAGGAGAATGATCGCAATGCCCCAAACCCGCGTCAGTTTCGAAGATAAGGTCGAGCACGTCATCGGCGACCCCACCCGACCGCTTCGCGTGCCACCCTCCCCTCGAGGGGGAGGGGGACGTCGGCGCGGGAGAAACGGCATGACAAATCCAGCTGAAGTGCTTTCTTTGCCGAAACCCGCCTGGGCGGCGGACGAGGTCGGCATGCTCTACGACATGGCGGTCCGCTTCATGTCGGAGGAGATCGCGCCGCGTTACGACGAGTTCGAGAAGAACGAGATGGTCGACCGCGAAAGCTGGCTGAAGGCGGGAGCCGCCGGCCTGCTCTGTGCCTCGATGCCGGAAGAGTATGGCGGCTCGGGCGGAACCTTCGCGCATGAGAGCGCCATCATCGAGGCCATCGGCCATGTCGGTGTCGACGGCTTCGGCATCGGCCTGCACAATTCGATCGTCGCCCCCTACATCCTCCACTACGGCTCGGAAGAGCAGAAGAAGAAGTGGCTGCCGAAGCTGGCGACCGGCGAACTGATCGGCGCCATCGCCATGACCGAGCCGGGCGCCGGCTCCGATCTGCAAGGCGTCAAGACGCGCGCCGAAAAGGACGGCAACCAGTACAAGATCAACGGTTCCAAGACCTTCATCACCAATGGCCAGCTGGCCAATTTCATCATCGTCGTCACCAAGACCGATCCGGCCAAGGGCGCCAAGGGCACCTCGCTGATCGTCGTCGAGAGCGACGAGGTCGAAGGGTTTCAGCGCGGCCGCAACCTCGACAAGATCGGCTTGAAGGCCAACGACACCTCGGAATTGTTCTTCAACGACGTGCGCGTGCCGACCTCCAACCTGCTTGGCCATGAGGAAGGGCAGGGCTTCATCCAGCTGATGCAGCAGCTGCCGCAGGAGCGGCTGCAGATCGGCACCGGCGCCATCGCCATGATCGAGCGGGCGCTGGCGCTGACCATCGACTACGTCAAGGAGCGCAAGGCGTTCGGCAAGGCGATCATCGACTTCCAGAACACCCAGTTCAAGCTGGCCGAACTCAAGACCGAGGCCACTATCGGCCGCGTCTTCTACAACGATTGCGTCGCCCGCCACATCAATGGCGGCCTCGATCCGGTGACGGCGTCGATGGCCAAATACTGGCTCAGCGACCTGCAGGGAAAAGTCGTCGACGAATGCCTTCAATTGCATGGCGGCTATGGCTACATGAATGAATATCCGATCGCCCGCATGTTCCGCGACGCCCGTGTCCAGCGCATCTACGGCGGCACCAACGAGATCATGAAATTGCTGATCGGCCGCTCGCTCTGAGAGCGACGACCGGCAAACCCAAGGAGCAGAAAAATGGCTGACGCTTATGTCTATGACGCCGTGCGCACGCCGCGGGGCAAGGGCAAGAAGGACGGGTCGCTGCACGAGGTGCCGGCGGTACGGCTCGCCGCCAAGACGCTCGAGGCTTTGCGCGACCGCAATGGGCTGGATACCGGCAATGTCGACGACATCATCTTCGGCTGCGTCGATCCGGTCGGCGAGGCCGGCTCGGTCATTCCGCGTGCCGCCGCCTTCGAGGCCGGTTACGACGACAAGGCGCCGGGCATGCAGATATCGCGCTTCTGCGCCTCGGGCCTCGACGCCATCAATTTCGGCGCCGCCAAGATCGCCCAGGGCGCCGACGAGATCGTCATCGCTGGCGGCGTCGAATCCATGTCGCGCGTTGGCATGGGCGCCTCGGGCGGCGCCTGGTTCATGGACCCTTCGGTCGGCCTGCCCGGCTGGTTCGTGCCGCAAGGCATCTCGGCCGACCTGATCGCCACCAAATACGGCTTTTCCCGCGACGACGTCGACGCCTATGCGGTGGAAAGCCAGAAGCGCGCCGGCAAGGCCTGGGCCGATGGCCGCTTCAAGAACTCCGTCATCCCGATCAAGGACCAGAACGGCCTGACCATTCTCGACCATGATGAGCACATGCGGCCTACGACCGACATGCAGTCGCTGGCCTCGCTTAATCCGTCCTTCGTCATGCCCGGTGAAATGGGCGGCTTCGACGCGGTTGCCGTGCAAAAGCACCCGGAAGTGGAAGAAGTGAACCACGTCCACCATGCCGGCAATTCGTCGGGCATCGTCGATGGCGCTGCCGCCGTGCTGCTCGGTTCGAAGAAGGCCGGCAAGACGATGGGGCTGAAGCCACGCGCCCGCATCCGCGCTTTCGCCAACATCGGTTCCGAGCCGGTGCTGATGCTGACCGGCCCGGTCGACGTGACTGAAAAGCTGTTGAAGCGGGCCAAGATGAAGCTGTCCGACATCGACCTGTTCGAACTCAACGAGGCTTTTGCCTCGGTGGTGCTGCGTTACATGCAGGCTTTCGACATCCCGCACGACAAGATCAACGTCAATGGCGGCGCCATCGCCATGGGCCATCCGCTCGGGGCTACCGGCGCGATGATCCTCGGCACCGTGCTCGACGAACTCGAGCGCCGTGACCTCAACACCGCGCTGGTGACGCTGTGCATCGGCGCCGGCATGGGCACGGCAACCATCATCGAACGCGTCTGACGGGGAGAGAGAAAATGAGCTACACCAATTTCACCCTCGACATCGACGCCGACGGCATCGCGCTGGTCACCTGGAACAGCCCGGACCGCTCGATGAACGTCTTCACCGAAGAGGTGATGCGCGAGTTGAACGCCATCGTCGATCATGTGGCCGGCGACGCGGCCATCAAGGGCGCGGTGATCACCTCCGGCAAGGACACGTTCTCCGGCGGCGCCGACATCACCCTGCTGCAGAAGATGCTGGCGACTTTTGCCACGGACAAGGGCAAGGATGCCGAAAAGGCGACCAAGGCGCTGTTCGAGAATGCCGGTTACATGACCGGCCTGTT
This sequence comes from Mesorhizobium sp. WSM1386, assembly GCF_055901595.1. Lineage (NCBI taxonomy): Bacteria > Pseudomonadati > Pseudomonadota > Alphaproteobacteria > Hyphomicrobiales > Phyllobacteriaceae > Mesorhizobium > Mesorhizobium sp. WSM1386. The sequence continues at coordinate 6,688,912 of NZ_CM148373.1, read as the reverse complement.
CCGCAAGCTGGAGACCTCAGGCAAGCCGTGGGTTTCGGCGATCAACGGCACCTGCATGGGCGGCGCTTTCGAGCTGTCGCTCGCCTGCCACGGCCGCGTAGCAGCCGACTCTGATAAGGTCAGGATGGCGCTTCCCGAGGTCAAGATCGGCATCTTCCCGGGCGCCGGCGGCACCCAGCGCGTGCCGCGGCTGACCGATCAGCAGCAGGCGCTGCAGATGCTGACCTCCGGCCAGACGCTGTCGCCGCAGAAGGCTAAGGCGATGGGGCTCATCCACGAGATCGCCGAACCGGCCAGGCTGGTCGAGACCGCCAAGGCGATGATCAGGAACGGCCTCAAGCCGGTGGCGCCGTGGGACGAGAAGGGCTTCAAGCTGCCTGGCGGCCAGATCTATACACCCGCCGGCTTCAACCTGTGGCCGCCGGCCATCGCCATCCTGCGCCGCGAGACCTATGGCAATTATCCGGCAGCCGCCGCGATCCTGAAATGCGTCTATGAAGGCCTGCTGGTGCCGTTCGACACCGCGCTCAGGATCGAACAGCGCTATTTCACCGAGATCATGCAGACCAAGGAAGCGGCGGCGATGATTCGCTCGCTGTTCGTGTCGCTGCAGGAACTGAACAAGGGCGCCCGCCGCCCGGCCGGCGTGCCGGAAACCAAATTCAAGAAGATCGGCATTCTCGGCGCCGGTTTCATGGGTGCCGGCATCGCCTATGTCACGGCCAAGGCCGGCATTCCGGTGGTGCTGCTCGACCGCGATATGGAGTCGGCGCAGAAGGGCAAGGCGCATTCCGACAGCCTGGTCTCCGATCAGGTCAAGAAGGGCCGCGCCAAGCCCGAGGAGCGTGACAAGCTTTTGTCGCTGATCACGCCGACGGCCGACTATGCCGACCTTGCCGCCTGCGATCTGGTGGTCGAGGCGGTGTTCGAGGATTCCGCCGTCAAGAAGGCCGCCACCGAACAGGCGGAGGCCGTGCTGAAATCGTCGGCGATCTTAGCGTCCAACACCTCGACGATCCCGATCACCGGTCTGGCCAAGAATTCGGCGCGGCCGAAGAACTTCATCGGCATCCATTTTTTCTCGCCGGTCGACAAGATGATGCTGGTCGAGATCATTTTGGGCAAGAAGACCGGCGACAAGGCGCTGGCCACCGCGATCGACTTCGTGCGCGCCATCAAGAAGACGCCGATCGTCGTCAATGACACGCGCGGCTTCTACGTCAACCGCTGCGTGCTGCGCTACATGTCGGAAGCCTACAAGATGCTGATCGAAGGCGTACCCGCGCCGATGATCGAGAATGCGGCCAAGGCCGCCGGCATGCCGGTTGGTCCGTTGGCGCTGACCGACGAGACGGCCATCGACCTTGCCCAGAAGATCATGAAGCAGACCATCAGGGATCTCGGCGACAAGGCTGTCGACCCCAAGCAGATGGCGCTGATCAACACCATGGTCGACGACCATGGCCGCTTCGGCCGCAAGAACGGCAAGGGCTTCTACGACTATCCGGCCAAGCCCGCCAAGAAGAAGCTTTGGCCCGGCCTCAAGGATCTCTATCCGCAGTTGGCACCCGAGAAGGTCGACTATGAGGAGCTGCAGCAGCGTCTGCTCGTCACCATCGCGTTGGAAGCGGCGCGGGTGATGGAGGAGGGGATCGTCACCGATCCGCGCGAGGCCGATGTCGGCTCGATCCTGGCCTTCGGCTTCGCACCCTACACCGGCGGCGCGCTGTCCTATATCGACGGCATTGGTGCCAAGGAATTCGTCAAGATCGCCAAGGGCCTGCAGAAGAAATACGGGGCCGAGTTCAAGGCGCCGAAGCTGCTGCTCGACATGGCCGAGAAGGGCGAAACCTTCTACGAACGCTTCGATCCCTACGCCAAGGGCGACGTGAAGCAGGCCGCCTGATGTAAAATTATGTACGTCTGGGCGCGTATGGCGCGCATGCTGGCCACGACGCGAAGCCGTGGCCCCTACGTGATGGGCGGTGAAAGCCGGCTGGGCTTTCGCTGCCTGCCGACCGACATCGATTTCAACGTCCATCTCAACAATGCGCGATACATGATGCTGGCCGATCTCGGCCGCATCGACCTGTTCGTCCGTGCCGGCCTTATCAGGCTGGCGCGGAAGAATGGCTGGGCGCCGATGATGGGCGGACTGCAGGTGGTCTATGCCCGCGAGATCAGGCTGTGGCGCCGTTTCGAGGTGGTGTCCTCGATCGAGACCTGGGAAGGCACCCAGGTCATCGGCAAGCACCGCTTCGTCCTCGACAATGGCGAGACGGCCGCCTTGATCCTGACGACGGCCGGCGTCTACGACCGCAAGGCGCGACGCTTCCTCGACATAGACGAGGTTGTGACCGCCCTTGGCCGCGCTGTAAATCCGCGGCCGCCAACGCATGAAGAGCGGATTTTCATGACGTCGCACCAGGGTTTGCGCAGTCTTGCCAAGGCGGCTGACTAATCCCCGCAATCGGAGTTTGCCCGGCCGACGGGACCGCGCGTCATGGCCGCACGCCGGTGGACAAACCGGCATTCCAAGACTAGAAGGAAAAGGCATTTTTTCCTGTTTCGGAGGAGAGCACGACATGCTCTCGCACGACCGTGTCTGGGCTGCCATCGATGCTCTTGCCGAGCGCTATTCGCTTTCGGCCTCGGGTCTCGCAAGGCGCGCAGGGCTCGATTCGACCGCCTTCAACAAGTCGAAACGCCTGTCGTCGGATGGCCGGCCCCGCTGGCCCTCGACCGAATCACTGGCCAAGATCATCGAGGCGACGGGGGCTTCGCTCGACGAATTCACCGGGCTGATCGAAGGCAGGGCCGGACTTGTCCATGACGCCCGGGATGGCCGCAGACGGTCGGTGCCTTTGCTCGGTTTTGCCCAGGCCGGCGCCGGCGGCTTCTTCGACGATGCCGGCTTCCCGGCGGGTCAGGGCTGGGATCTGGTCGAACTGCCGGCGCAATCGACCGAGAGCTCCTACGCACTGCAGGTGCAGGGCGATTCCATGTTGCCGCTCTACCGCAATGGCGACGTCCTCATCGTCGAGCCGGGCGCGGTCACCCGCAAGGGCGATCGTGTCGTCGTCAAGACCACTGCCGGCGAGGTGATGGCCAAGGTGCTCGAACGCCAGACCGTCAAGTCGATTTCACTGGTTTCGCTCAATCCCGATCATCCCGACCGCGACATCTCCATGCGCGAGGTCGAGTGGGTGGCGCGGATTGTCTGGGCAAGCCAGTAGGTCCGGCCGATGCGGTTTCCCCATCTTGTCCTTGCGGTTCTGATGGTCCCGGCGATGGCGGCGCTGGTCATCGCCGGCGGGCGCACGCTGAAGGGAAGCGAAAGCGCTGTTACGGTCGATCAGATCGATCCTGGCGCCGATACGATCGCTCAAGGTACAGGGCCCGAAGAGCCGGCCACCTCGGCTCTTCCCACGCCCTCGCAACCGTCAAAGCCGCCTTCGCCGCATTCGAGGGCTATCGATCCCGCCGTCGTCGCGCCACCGGAACTGCCCAGCGGGGAACTCGAGCGGATCGAACCGCGCGAACCGTTGAGCAAGCTGGCGCTTGCCACACCGCCCAAGCCGAAGATGCCTGACGACTGGAACGGCACGAAGCTGTTTCAGCCGGTCGCATCGGCCGCCGGCCTGATCGAGGCGAAGGGCTATTCGGTCGCGGTCTCCGGCATCGACGTTGTCGGGCAGGACGAGACCTGCACCACGGATGGCAAATCCTGGCCATGCGGCATCCGCGCCCGCACGGCGTTCCGCGCCTTCCTGCGCGGCCGCGCCGTGGTCTGCACCGTGCCGCCCGAGGGCGGTCGCGACCTGGTCGCGGCGGAATGCCGGATCGGCAAGCAGGATATCGGTCAATGGCTGGTCGAGAATGGCTGGGCGCGCGCCGCCAAAGGCGGACCCTACGTCGATGCCGGCGAAAAGGCCCGCACCGAAAAGAAAGGTATTTTCGGATCGGCGCCGAACCTTGCCGGCATCTCGGCGGCGCCAGCCGCGCCCGCCCCGGCGCCTCAGGCGCCGGGCTCGATCCTGGAAGAGGTCGACGGCGCCCTCAAGCCAGCTGTCCCGCCAACGCCTTCTGAATGAGCGCGCGGGTCTCGGCGACGCCGTAGAGCGCTGCGAACGATCCGAAGCGCGGGCCGCGCTCCTGGCCGATGAGCACCTGGTAGATCATCTGGAAGAAGGCACCCGAAACGCCCGGGCCGCCTTCCGGGCTCTGCTTGGAATGATCCTGATAGCGCTCGATCTTGCGAGCCACGTTGAGCGAGGCGTTCTGGATCGCCTCGCCACCGGCGTCCGCCGGCAAGTCGCCAAGCGCCTTGTCGAGGGCCAGCAGCGCTTCGCGCTCGATCTCGTCGGCCGGGCGGAAGGTCTTCGTCGGCTTCACGAAATCATCGAAATAGCGGATCGCATGGCCGACCAGCTGATCCAGCTCCGGATGCGTCTTTGGCGTTACGCCCGTCGTGTGGCGGGAAATGAAGCCCCACAGCACGTCCTTGTTCTGCGCATTGGAAGCGCTGACCAGATTGAGCAGCAGCGAGAACGGCACCGGCATGTCGATGGCCGGCGGGTTGCCGTCATGCATATGCCAGACCGGGTTGCCCAGCCGTTCCTTCCAGTCCTGGCGCGGGTAGGCGCCAAGGAAGGTGTAATACTCGTCCACCGCCCTCGGGATGACGTCGAAATAGAGCTTCTTCGCCTGCCGTGGCCGCTGGTACATGTAAAGCCCGAGGCTTTCGGTCGGCGCATAGGTCAGCCATTGGTCGATGGTCAGCCCGTTGCCCTTCGACTTCGAGATCTTCTGGCCGTTCTCGTCCAGGAACAGCTCGTAGACGAAATGCTCCGGTGCACGCCCGCCCAGAATGTTGCAAATGCGGTCGTAGACCACCGCATTGGTCTGGTGGTCCTTGCCGAACATTTCGAAATCGACGCCAAGCGCGGCCCAGCGCATGCCGAAGTCCGGCTTCCACTGCAGTTTCACCCGGCCGCCGGTGATCGAAAGCGTCGTCTCCGTGCCCTCGTCGTCGAAGGTGATGGTGCCGGCCTCGGCGTCGACATGCTTCATGGGCACGTAAAGCACGCGCCCGCTCTTCGGGGAAATCGGCAGGAACGGGCTGTAGGTCGCCTGCCGCTCCGGGCCGAGCGTCGGCAGCATCACCGCCATGATCTGGTCGTAGCGTTCGGCGGCGCGCTTGAGCATCGCGTCGAAACGGCCTGACTTGTAGTACTGGGTCGCACTGGCGAATTCGTAGTCGAAGCCGAACGTGTCCAGGAAGCGGCACAGCATCGCATTGTTGTGGTCGGCAAAGCTCGCATAGTCGCCGCCGAACGGATTGGGAACCGAAGACAGCGGCTTGTGCAGATGCGGCTCGAGCGCCGCCCGATCCGGTACGCTGTCGGGTATCTTGCGCATGCCATCCATGTCGTCGGAAAAGCACAGCAGCTTGGTCGCGATCTTGTCCTGCGTCAGCACACGAAACGCATGCCGCACCATCGAGGTGCGCGCCACTTCGCCGAACGTGCCGATATGCGGCAGGCCGGATGGTCCGTAGCCGGTCTCGAACAGGATGGTTTCGGGAAAGTTGGCGCCCTTGTAGCGTTCGATGATCTTTTTGGCTTCCTCGAACGGCCATGCCTTGCTTTCGGCCGCCGCCGCCAGCAGTTCGGGATTGAGATCGATGATGTTTGATCCCGCCATGGTCCTGTTTTCCAATTATGCGCCGGCCAAATTCGCGATCTGGCCGCAAGTGTCGATTTTCAACCGGTCTCTAGGCGCGCGTGGCCGGAGCGTCAACGCGCGCGGCGCTTTTTCCTTGCGGCCCTTGGGGCACGTTCCTACCTTCGAAGCCCGTTCAAGGAGCAAACAATGCCATCGCCGTCCCCGCATGAAGCCCTGATCTACCTGATGGTCATCACCTCGGCCTCCGACCGTGACATGACCGATGTCGAACTGGCCAGGATCGGCGACGTAGTCCGCTCATGGCCGGTGTTCGAGGATTTCAATCAGGACCGGCTGGTTCCCGTCGCCCAGGCTTGCCAGAAACTGCTGCATGAAAAGGATGGTCTCGAGGGTGTGCTGGCCCAGGTTGGCGAGGCTTTGCCGGAGCGCCTGCGCGACACCGCCTACGCCGCCGCCTTCGAAGTGGCCGCCGTCGATCTCGAAATGCGCTTGGAAGAGGTGCGGGTGCTGCAGCTGATCCGGCGTGAGCTCGATCTCGACACGCTGACCGTCGCCGCCATCGGCCGCGCGGCCAAGGCACGGCTGCGCACGCTGACCTGACGGCATTCCGTTCGGATCAGAAAAAACTGACCGGAGCCGGATCAGAAAAAGCTGACCGGAAAATAGCGCAGGTAGAATTCGGCAAAGGTGCCTTTCATCGAAATTTCCTGCAGCGCGTAATCCAGCGCCGCCGCCAGCGCCGGATCGTCCGCCCGCGTGGCGATGGCCATGCCCGTGCCCAGATATTCGGGCGCCAGATAGGGGCCGCCGGCAAAGCGGCAGCAGCCAGCCGCGTCCGAGCCGCCCAGCCAGAAGGCGAAACGCATGCCGTCGCCGAAGGCGGCGTCGATCTTGCCCGCCTTGAGATCGCTGTAGAGGGCTTCGGGTCCGTCGAAGGTGACGACCTGGACCGTGCTGAAATAGTCGCGCAGCATGCGCTCATGTGCCGAGCCTGATATCACGCCGACGCGCTTGCCGCGCAGTTTGTCGAAGATCGGTTCCAGCAATGCCTTGCCCTTCGGCATGATGAAACGCGCCGGAAACTGCAGGTAGGAGCGCGAGAAGGCGTATGTCTGGCGCGACTGCGGCGTCGCGGCGATGCCAGCGATGATCGCTTCGCCTTCGCCTTTCTCGAGCGCCCCTTCGAGCTCAGTCCATGGCAAGGCCTGGATTTGGCATTTATCGACGATGCCGAGTTCCGCGCAGATGGCGCGCGCCAGGTCGATGTGGAAACCGGACAATTTTCCCGAGCTGTCGAGGAAATTGAAAGGTGGAAAATCCGTGGTCGTCAGGAAGCGCAGCCGTGGCAGCGCGGAAAGGTCCGGCTTGGGCAGCCGCTCCTTGGCGTCCCACAGCACCGGCACCTGCGGTTCCGCGGCGCGCGCGCCAGCCAATGGCAGCACCGCGATCAGCATCGAGGCCAGGACCAGGAACCTCCGTTGGAACGCCACGATAGAACTCCGTCGCACTCGTCTTCGGAGCGGTTTTGGTACGAAAATGGTACAGGCACAATGGTTTTTGATTTCAACGCGCCGATTTCAGGATATGCTTTAGCGTGTTTGCAAACAGCGGTGGCTGCCCTGGTTGGGGGACCAGGGTCGAGAACCACAACCGGAAACGGGCGCGTTGCAATCGGCGGTCGGTGGCAAAGTGCAGACAATGCATGGACCATCGGTCTCAATGCATGAGGCAACATGGGGTTGATGTTGCGATGGGTCAATTTGATCTTACGCTGGAATACATAGACCAACTGCAGCACGCAGGAACGGCGGCGGCGGTCTGTGAGAAACTGTTGGGTATAACATCGGATTTCGGTTTGACCGCGCTGATGGCTGGAACCGTTCCGCAGCCAGGCACGCCGGCCGGGCAGCAAAAGCAGCACGTGCTGCTTTGCGACTGGCCTGTCGAATGGCTGGAGCGCTACGTAGCGCGCAACTATGTCGATCACGATCCCGTGGTCAGCCACATGAAGCAGCTGCAGGCACCTTTCCAGTGGCGCGAAGCTGCCCAGGACATTCGCATCGACAAGAGCAGCGGCGAAGTGATGGGCGATGCCGGCGCGTTCAAGCTGCGCGACGGGCTGGCCTTCCCCCTGATCACGCTCGACGGCCAGATCGTCATGGTGTCGCTGGGCGGCGAGGCCGTGGAGCTGTCGACGGCCGAGTTCGGCCTGGTGTCGCTGGTCTCGACCTATGCGGTCGGCCGCGCCATGCAGCTCCACACCATGTCCGGCAACACCATCGACCATGTCGAGTTGACGCCACGTGAACGCGAATGCCTGCAATGGGCCGCCGTCGGCAAGTCCGAATGGGAGATTTCGCAAATCCTCGGCATCTCCGAACATACGTCGGAGAAACATCTTCTTAACGCCAAAAGCAAACTCGGTGCCGTCAATAGAGTTCAGGCTGTCGCCGAAGCGATAAGACGCGGCTACATTAGTTAGGTCGGCCGTGCCGACCTAGAACTCCCGCCTACGTGATCGAACTCCCGCCTACGTGATCACGCAATTTTCTCATCAAAGCACGGCCGTATCATCCTTTGAACACAGGAGACGGCAGTATGCTTTTTTGTCTTACAACCCAGGAATTGATGCAACGCCCCGACCTTTGGGAGGCGGTCCATCGGCTACGCTATCAGATTTTCGTCGAGGAGATGGGGTGGGAGGATCTGCGCCGCGCGGACGGCTTCGAGGTCGACCAGTTCGATCATGACGAGGCGGTGCATCAGATCGTCATCCGAGGCAACGAAGTCGCTGGCTATCAGAGGATGCTGCCGACCACGCGGCCGCATCTGTTGACCGAGGTTTTGACCGACCTTTCCGAAGGCACGCCGCCATCGGGTCCGAACATCTGGGAATTGACCCGCTATGCGGTGGCTCCCGGATTTCGCGATGGCCGTCGTGGCGTCTCGACCGTCGGCACCGAACTGATAGCCGGCTTCGTCGAGTGGGGGCTGAAGCGCGGCGTCGACAAGGTGATCATCGAGTTCGAGCCAATGTGGGTGCTGCGCGCGTTGCAGCTGCATTTCCTGGCGACGCCGCTGGGTTATCAGCGCACCTACGGCAACCAGCAGGTCGTGGCGACGCTGCTCTCCTTCAACGAGCACACGCTGGACGTGGTGCGTTCGCGCCGCAATCACCATGCCCCGGTCCTGGCCCGGGGATATCCCGACATGTTCGGTCAAAGGCGGGCGTCATGAGATCGGAAATCGCCATGCACCCGCAACCTGAACTGCGCAACCATACGCTGGTCGTCACCGTGTCGTCGAATGATGGCCGGCCGGTGCTCGACAGACGAGCCTATGAAAGCCTTGCCAGGACGTTCCACGAAGCCGCCGACAATGAAGAAGTGCGTGTCGTCGTGCTGCGTGGCCTGGCCGGCTGCTTCTGCCTCGGCGGCGATTTTTCCGAGTTCCTCGATGCCAGCAAGCATCAGAAACTGATCGCCGCCGTCACCGACATGTTCCGCACGCTGGCAACGTTTCCCAAACCGATCCTGGCCTGCGTCGACGGCGATGCCGTCGGCGTCGGCTGCACCATCCTGTTCCATTGCGACATGGTGATTGCTTCCGGCAAGAGCACGTTCAGGGTGCCGTTCGTCGATTTCGGCCTTGTGCCGGACGCTGCGACCAGCATCCTGGCGCCGCAGAAGCTCGGCTATGCCGGCGCCTTCCGCTTCTTCTGCCTCGGCGACACGCTCCATGCCGAGGACGCCAGGGCGCTCGGCCTCGTCGCCGAGATCGTGCACGACGGTGTCGAGGAAGCGACGCTTGGCCGGGCAAGGCAGCTCGCCAAGAAGCCGGTCGCCGCCTTGCTGCAGACGCGTGGCCTGCTCAAGGGCAACACTGGTGCGCTGTGCGACCGCATCGACCAGGAGATATCGCTGTTTCAGCAGGCGCTTCAGGACGATGCCACGCTGCGGCGATTGCAGCGCATCGCCAGGCTGGCGGCCTGAGGATCGCCAAGAATGCCGTGCCGCGCGGACGTCACGCGGCACGGCAGGCATCAGCCTTCCTTGCCGAGGAATGACGGCCCTTCGCCGATGATCTTCTTGTCTTCCTTGCCGACGACATCGAGATCGCGCCCCTCATAGGGCAGCGACAACAGGATGCGCCGCATCACCGCCAGCCGCGCACGGCGCTTGTCGTTGGCCCGCACGATGATCCACGGTGCGAATTCCTTGTGGGTGCGCTCGAACATGGTGTCGCGCGCCTTCGTGTAATCGTCCCATTTGGTAATGCCGGCAATGTCGATCGGCGAGAACTTCCAGCTCTTCAGCGGGCTGTACCGGCGATCGTGAAAGCGCTCGAGCTGCGTTTCCCGGCCGATATTCAGCCAGAATTTGAAGAAGTGGATGTCGTCATTGACGATCATCCGCTCGAAATGCGGCGTGTCGTCGAGAAACTTCTCGTGCTGTTGCGGCGTGCAAAACCCCATCACCGGCTCGACGCCAGCGCGGTTGTACCAGGAACGGTCGAAGGTGACGAATTCGCCCGCCGTCGGGAAATGGTCGACATAACGCTGGTAGTACCATTGTCCGAGTTCGGTGGGCGTGGGCTTGGTCAGCGCCACGTTGCGCGCCGTGCGTGGGTTGAGGTACTGGCGCACCACGAAGATCGTGCCGCCCTTGCCGGCGGCGTCGCGTCCCTCGAACAGCGCCATCACCCGCTTGCCCGTCGCCTGCAACCACGCCTGCGCCTTGACCAGCTCGATCTGCAATTTCTCGAGCGTCTCGTCATACTCGTCGCTTTTCATTTTCTTGTCGTAGGGATAGCCGCCTGCGGTCAGCTTGTTGTCCTCGACCCAATCTGGAAGCTCGGGATTCTCGATATCGAACTCCCGCTCCTTGCCGCCGATCCTGATTTTCAGCGGACCCGAAGTCGGCGCGGCGGAGTCTTCCTTGGCTTTTTTCATCGAGACGAACCCTTTTAAGCATCCGGACTCATGCTATTGGGAGCCTCCGGAGCGGTCCAGCGGAAGTTTCCGTCGCCGCACGACCGGTGGGGACGGCATAGGCGCGGGCACGCGGGCGGATGACAGACCTGGACGCAGAGCAGGAAGGCATGGCACGGACCTTGGCCGTCAGGCTGTGGAACAGCCGCTGGCTGCTTGCGGGCGGTGTCGCGGCGGTTCTGATCGCCTTCGCCTTCGCGGGTATTTCCGCTTACGTGCTGGTGCCGGCGCTGCTCCTGCTGCTCGCGGCCGCGATGTTGCCGACGGCCGGTGCCCTCCAATCCGTTGAGGGTGCGGCGTCGATCGAAGCGATCGGCCTGCAGCGGCTCTCCGGCGAATATCTGGCGGCCGCCGTCGCCGACCCGCTCATCATCTTCGACCATGCAGCCACCATCGTCCACGCCAACGCCGCTGCCTTCGCCGCCTTTGGCGGGATTGCGCCGGGCATATCGCTGTCGCTGAAATTCCGGGCGCCGGAAATGCAGGCCCTGCTGGACGGCGTGCTGTCGGGCAACGTCGCGTCGGATGTCGTCGACTATACCGAGAAACTGCCGGTCGAGCGCGCCTACCGGGTCAGCGCGTCCTCTGTCGGACACGGTACCGATCTTTATGTGCTGGTGTTCAAGGACCAGAGCGAAGCGCGGCGGATCGACCGCATGCGGGCCGACTTCATCGCCAATGCCAGCCACGAATTGCGCACTCCGCTGGCCTCGATCTCCGGCTTCATCGAAACGCTGCGCGGACCGGCCCGCAACGATCCGGCGGCGCGGGAGCAATTTCTGCAGATCATGCAAAACCAGACCGGCCGCATGGCGCGCCTGATCGATGATCTCCTGTCGCTGTCGCGACTGGAGATGAAGCCTTATCTGAAGCCGGGAACCGAGGTCGATCTGCGCCAGACCGTCGACAGCGTCATCGATTCCCTGGCCCCGCTGGCCCGTGAAAATAGCGTCGTCATCGAGCGCGATTTCGCCGACGGGCCGCTCGATGTGCCGGGCGACCGCGACGAGCTGTTTCAGGTTTTCGAGAACCTTCTGGAGAACGCCTGCAAATACGGCCAGTCGGGCGGCCGCGTCGTGGTGTCGATCGCGCCCGGTGACGACGGTTCCGAACCCGGTGTCGACGTGACGATCAGGGATTTCGGTCCCGGCATTCCCGAGGAGCACATTCCGCGCATCACCGAACGCTTCTACCGTATCGATGTCGAGACCAGCCGGACCCAGAAAGGCACCGGCCTCGGCCTGTCGATCGTCAAGCATATCCTGACGCGTCACAACGCCAGGCTGACGATCAGGTCGGAGGTCGGCAAGGGCGCCGCCTTCTCTGTTCATTTGCCGGCGCACTGATACTGCCCTAGTTTTCCCAGAGGCCGTTTCTTTTTTCTGTCATCCGGTTAGCGTATCAGCGGGGATTCGAAGGAAACGACTCAAGACATCCGTGGGAAGGCATTCGTCCATGCAGTCCGTGCACATAGTGAGCGCCTACGACGAGGAACTGAAATATCTGTCGAAGCGCATCGCGGCGATGGGCGGCCATGCCGAACGCATGGTCGAGCAGGCGGTCGCCGCCCTGGTCAACGCCGATCCGGGACTGGCCCAGAAGGTCATCCGTGACGACGCGGTGCTGGACGAGGGACAGCGCGAGATCGACGACAAGGCGATCATCATCATCGCCAGGCGCCAGCCGATGGCGACGGACCTGCGCGAGATCGTCGGCGCCATCCGCATTTCCGCCGACCTCGAACGGGTCGGCGACCTCGGCAAGAACGTCGCCAAGCGCGTGGTCGCCGTCACCGACGGGCGCCAGCCGACCAGCCTGTTCCGAGGCCTGGAGGCCCTGGCCAATTTGGCGCTGACCCAGCTCAAGGAAGTTCTCGACGTCTACGCGTCGCGCTCGGTCGAGAAGATCGGTTTCGTGCGCGACCGCGACGACCAGATCGATGCCATGTACACGTCGCTGTTTCGCGAATTGCTGACCTACATGATGGAAGATCCGCGCAACATCACGCCCTGCACGCATCTCCTGTTCTGCGCCAAGAACATCGAGCGCATCGGCGACCATGCCACCAACATCGCCGAGACTATCTACTACATCGTCACCGGCGATCAGATGCCCGCGGACCGGCCGAAGGGCGACAAGACGGACAAGATCGGCCTTTCACCGCCACCGTCGGCGAAGTGAGTGCACTTTTTCTCGAACGCTTGATCATATTGCGCTAAACTATCCCGATGCCAGACGGGTTGGTTCCCCAGTGAAGGCAATGCTTTCGGGAGGCAGCGATGGAATATGTCCGGGAGTTCCAGCCCGCGCCGCCGCAGTCAGGCATCATCGCCTCCGGCGTCTATACCGCCGGGCGTCGCATTGCCGACATCCCGATCGAGGAAGCCGGCGAGTGGGCCAAGAAGTCGGGACACGTCGTCTGGATCGGGCTGCTTGAACCCGACCGGGAGCTTCTGTCGCGTGTCCAGGCGCAATTTCATCTGCACGAACTGGCGATCGAGGATGCCGAACATCCGCATCAGCGGCCCAAGATCGAACAATATGGCGATGCGCTGTTCATCGTCGCCCGCACCGCGCAGCTGATCGAAGGACGTGTCACCTTCGGCGAGACGCATTTGTTCGTCGGCTCGGGCTACATCGTCAGCGTCAGGCACGGACCTTCGACATCCTATGCCGCCGTGCGCCAGCACTGGGAAAGCTGCCCGCATTCGCTGGCCAAGGGCGAGGATTTCGTCCTCTATGCCATTCTCGATTTCATCGTCGACAATTACATGCCGGTGCTCGAGCAGATCGAGGACGAGGTCGAGGCGATCGAGGACAAGGTCCTTTTGAAGCCGATGACCGGCCCCGACATCGAGCGGCTCTATATGCTGCGCCGCGATCTCTTGCGCCTGCGCAATGCAGCGCTGCCGCTGGTGGAAGTCTGCCGCCGGCTGACCAGCGCCGACCTGCCGCAGATCCATTCCGCCATGCACCCGCTGTTCCGCGACGTGACCGACCACATCCGGACCGTCCAGGAAAAGATCGACAGCCTGCGCGAGGTGCTGGCCTTCGCCTTCGAGGCGAGCCTGCTGGTCGGTCAGAGCCAGGAAACGGCGATCTCGAAGAAACTTGCCTCATGGGCGGCCATCCTGGCCGTGCCGACCGCCTTCGCCGGCATCTACGGCATGAATTTCACCGACATGCCGGAACTGAGGATGGAATATGGCTATCCGATGGTACTGGCCACCATCGCGCTGATCTGCGCGGTCCTGTACTGGCGGTTTCGCAAGAACGGGTGGCTGTGAAAGTAGGGCAGTAGGGCAGTAGGTTAAGGCGCTCACAAGCGCAGCTCAAAACATACTGCCCTACTGCCTTACTGCCCTATTCCCTTACTCCCCTATTCCCTTACTTACCTGTTCCGCCTCCGCTCCGCCGCCGGCTGGAACGCGACGCGGGCGTGGTATTTGCAGTAAGGGCCGGTTTCGGCGGCTTCGTTGCCGCAGAAGTTGAAGTCTTCCGAGAGCGGATCGCCGTTCGGCCATTTGCAGGTTCGCTCGGTCAGTTCGACAAGCTGCAGATGCCGTGAGATCGGTACCACGACGTTCTCGACCGGCCGGATATAGTGCCGCGCCACCGGTTCGGCGTCGAACTGGGTCTGCAAGGCCGTCGCGCCGATCGATGTCGTGACGTGACGCGATGCGCTTGCGGCCCGCGCCACCGATTTCTGAACGGTCGATCCCTGCGCCGTCTTCTTCTGGCGTGCCGGCGCCGCCGTTGCGCGCCCGCGGCCCGACAGCTTCAGCCTGTGCACCTTGCCGATGACCGCGTTGCGGCTGACCCCTCCGAGCTGCGCAGCAATCTGGCTTGCGCTCAGACCCTCCGACCACAGTTTTCTGAGAAGTTCGACCCGCTCGTCAGTCCAGTTCATGAGACCGCGCTCCTGCTAAGCGTGCGGCAATCAGAATCCACACCCGACCCAGCACCACTGCTGGGGCAGACACCACATATATCTGGTGATTAGGTCCGCCGCACGAAATCTAGTTATTTCTCGACTACAACTACTCTATGCGCTGACTCGGTGACAAGAGTCCCAAGTGCAACACGAATCGGTTTTTTCGGTTTTCCCCAACTTGCCGCTCTCTTATGAGCCGGCGTCCTGCCAGGGGGCTTGCCGCGTGCCACTACGCGACGTTTTCGTTGACTTCATGGCCGAAAAACACGATAAGCCGCAAAGGCCGCCGCTTTGGCGGCTTTTTTGATTTTCCGGCACCGGAGAAGCATATAATGAGCGGTTCGGCGCTTTTCGAGACCTTTTCTCGCGCACCCCTGGCTTTCGACCATGGGGAAGGCTCCTGGCTGGTTACCGACAAGGGCGAGCGATATCTCGATTTCGCCGGCGGCATCGCGGTCAATTCGCTTGGCCACGGCCATCCGCACCTGGTCGCGGCCCTCACCGAGCAGGCAGCCAAGCTCTGGCACGTTTCCAACCTCTACGAGATTCCCGGGCAGAGCCGGCTTGGCGAGCGGCTGGCCGATGCCACCTTCGCCGACAAGGTGTTCTTCACCAACTCCGGCGCCGAGGCGTTGGAATGCGCGATCAAAACGGCGCGGCGCTACCACTTCGTCAAGGGTCATCCCGAGCGCTTCCGCACCATCACCTTCGAGGGTGCTTTCCACGGCCGCACGCTGGCGACCATCGCGGCCGGTGGCCAGTACAAATACCTCGAGGGGTTCGGACCCAAGGTCGAAGGCTTCGACCAGGTCGGCTTCGACGACATCGATGCCGCCGAAAAGGCGATCACCCCGGAGACCGCCGCGATCCTGATCGAGCCGGTGCAGGGCGAGGGCGGCATCCGCCCGGTGCCTGCGCAATCGCTGAAGCGGCTGCGCCAGCTTTGCGACCAGCACGACCTGCTGCTGATCTATGACGAGGTCCAGTGCGGCATCGGCCGCACCGGCAAGCTGTTCGCGCATGAATGGTCAGGCGTCACGCCCGACATCATGGCCATTGCCAAGGGCATTGGCGGCGGCTTCCCGATGGGCGCCTGCCTTGCCACCGACGAAGCGGCCGTCGGTATGACCGCCGGCGTGCATGGCACCACCTTCGGCGGCAACCCGCTGGCCATGGCGGTCGGCAACGCCGTACTCGACGTGGTGCTCGAAGAGGGCTTCCTCGAGGACGTCCAGCGCAAGGCGCTGCTGATAAAGCAGGGACTTGCCGCCGTTGCCGACGAATTTCCCGAGGTCATCGAGGACATCAGGGGCACCGGGCTGATGCTCGGCCTCAAATGCGCCATGCCCAATGCCAAGGTGAACATGGCATTGCGCGACCAGCACCTGCTGGCGGTTCCGGCCGGCGACAACGTCATTCGCCTGCTGCCGCCGCTCACCGTCACCGATGCCGAGATCCACGACGCGCTCGATCGCATCCGCGCCGGCGCCAAGGGCCTGGTGGAGGCGATCGCCTCCGCCGCCGCGAAGTAAATCCCGGAACCGTTGCCGATGTCACTTCGCCACTTCACCGATCTTTCCGCCGTTTCCGAAGGCGATTTGCGCTTCATGCTGACCGATGCAGTGGCGCGCAAGGAGCGCCTCAAGGCCGGCGAGCGCTCGAAGCCGCTCGAAGGCAAGGTGCTGGCCATGATCTTCGACAAGCCGTCGACGCGCACGCGGGTGTCCTTCGATGTCGGCATGCGCCAGCTTGGCGGCGAGACCATCATGCTGACCGGCACCGAGATGCAGCTCGGCCGTTCCGAGACCATCGCCGACACCGCCAAGGTGCTGTCGCGCTATGTCGACGCCATCATGATCCGCACCACCTCGCACGAACGGCTGCTGGAGCTGACCGAGAACGCCACCATTCCGGTGATCAACGGGCTGACCGACGATACCCATCCATGCCAGCTGATGGCCGACATCATGACCTTCGAGGAGCATCGCGGTCCGGTTGCCGGCAAAACCATTGCCTGGACCGGCGACGGCAACAACGTGCTGCATTCGCTGCTCGAGGCGTCGGCGCGGTTCCGCTTCAACCTCAACGTCGCCGTACCCGAAGGCAGCGAGCCGGCGCAGAAGCATATCGACTGGTCGCAGGCGAATGGCGGCAAGCTGCACTTTACCCGATCGCCCGAGGAGGCCGTCGACCAGGCCGACTGCATCGTCACCGATTGCTGGGTGTCGATGGGGCAGGAGCATCGCGCCCGTGGCCACAACGTGTTCTCGCCCTATCAGGTCAATGCCAAGCTGATGGCGAGGGCGAAGCCCGACGCATTGTTCATGCACTGCCTGCCTGCTCATCGCGGCGAGGAAGTGACCGACGAAGTCATCGACGGCCCGCATTCGGTGGTCTTCGACGAGGCCGAGAACAGGCTCCACGCCCAGAAGGCCGTGCTTGCCTGGTGTTTGGGCGCTTGACGTGTCCGGGTGCCTGAAGTGTCTGGCCGCTTGATCTGCGGGGCCGCGATGCCTATCTGCGCCGCATCACGCAAATCAAGCGCGTTTGGACGCATGCTCCCGAGAGGACGGCATGGCCGCGCCCCGGAGCTTTGTCATGTTGGAAACGTATCAAGTGACTGAACACCACCCCAAACTCGGCGAGTTCGGTTACGCCGGCGACGATCACGTCGTGCCCTTCGAGGTCGGCCCTCTCGACGTGCGTGGCCGCACGGTCCAGCTCGGGCCGATGCTCGACGCCATCCTGAGCCGCCACGATTATCCCGAGCCGGTCGCGCGCCTGCTGGCGGAAGCCTGTGTGCTGACGGTGCTGCTCGGCACTTCGCTCAAGTTCGAGGGCAAGTTCATCCTGCAGACCCGCACCGACGGGCCGGTCGACATGCTGGTGGCGGACTTCTCCACGCCCTCGGCGCTGCGTGCCTATGCGCGCTTCGACGCCGATCGGCTCGAGGCTTTGGTCGCGGTCGGCGAGACATCGCAGCAGACGCTGCTCGGCAGCGGCGTTCTGGCGCTGACCATCGACCAGGGCGCCCACACGCAGCGCTATCAGGGCATCGTCCAGCTCGACGGCGAAACGCTGGAAGACGCCGCGCGCACCTATTTCCGCCAGTCGGAACAGATCCCGACCGATATCAGGCTGTCGGTGGCCAAGCTGTTGACGCCCGGCCCTGGCGGCGCGCGCGAGCAATGGCGTGCCGGCGGCATCCTGGCGCAGTTCCTGCCGCAATCGCCCGAGCGCATGCCCGTTCCGGACCTGCCCGGCGGCGATGGCGATCCGCGCGAGGAGATCCATGATCCGGCCGACAATTCCTGGCAGGAGTTGCTGGCGCTGCTCGGCACCATCGAGCCGACCGAACTCATCGATCCGACGATCGGCGCCGAACGGCTGCTCTATCGCCTGTTCCATGAGCACGGCGTGCGCGTCTTCGGCGGCGTTCCCGTCGCCGACCAGTGCTCATGCTCGCGCGACAAGATCCGCGGCATCCTCGAGGGCTTCTCCGCGCAGGAGATCAAGGACAGCACCGAGGATGGCGGCATCCACGTCGCCTGCGAGTTCTGCTCGAAGCAATATGACTTCGACCCAGCGGAATTCGCGGCGCAATGAAGGAACCGGCTTTCTCTCCATGGAACGGGGAGAAAGCCGCTAATTCACCGTCCGCCGCGTTCCTGGCAGGTCGAGTGAAAATGCCGGAATGGCGATGTCGAAGGTCTCGCCGCGCTTGTTGCGCATCGTGTAGCGGCCGACCATGATCCCTGACGGGGTCGAGAGCGGGCAGCCGGACGTATACTGATAGCTGTCGCCGGGATTGAGTTCAGGCTGGTCACCGACGACGCCCGGCCCACTCACTTCCTCGACCCGGCCGGTGCCGTCGGTG
This sequence comes from Mesorhizobium sp. WSM1386, assembly GCF_055901595.1. Classification (NCBI taxonomy): domain Bacteria; kingdom Pseudomonadati; phylum Pseudomonadota; class Alphaproteobacteria; order Hyphomicrobiales; family Phyllobacteriaceae; genus Mesorhizobium; species Mesorhizobium sp. WSM1386. The sequence continues at coordinate 6,670,423 of NZ_CM148373.1, read as the reverse complement.
ATATGCCAATAACGCGACAGAAGCTGCACGAACTCGTCCGACTGGTTGTCGATCGTTATCTGATAGCCCCAGACATAGCGGTTCTCCGAAGGATCCGAGCGATCCTCGAGATAGAACGGCCTGACCTGCACTTCGATGTTGCGCGTGACGGCGCTATACATAAACGGCTCCAAACTGATCCGGTAATTTCGGCGCTCCCGGCGGGCAGGTCAACATGCGCGTCTTGTCGCGCCCGGCCTTGAAAGGCAGGTGCCGGCAAAGAATGTCATTTAAGTGACACAGGACAATGGTGGTGTGCGCCAAGCGGGCGACTCGACGCTCTGTCGAACTGTTGAAAACGGCCACAAAGCCGGCCGTCTTTTCTGGAGTGACCAGATCTCGATGGAACTCACTCTCATAGCCGCCTCGCTTTCGACTGCTCTCATTCTCTCAAATGCCGCCAGCATTTCGCTTGCCGCTTCGCAGCTGAAACGGCAAACCACGATCGCCCCGCCGGGCGGCAAATCACAGCCAGTGTCGATTGTCGTGCCATCGCGTGGTGTCGAGCCGTTCACGCACGAGACACTGGAGCGCGCCTTCTCGCTCGACTGGCCGCGCTACGAGCTGATCTTCTGCGTCGCCCATGCCGACGATCCGGTCGTCAAACTGATAAACAGGGCAATTGCCCGGTTTCCCAAAGTGCCGGCTCGGCTGTTGATCGGCGACGACCGCATCAGCGCCAATCCCAAACTCAACAACTGCGTCAAGGGCTGGGAAGCGGCGCGCCACAACTGGGTCGTTCTTACAGACTCCAACGTGCTGATGCCCAGGGACTACATCCAGCATTTGATGGCGGCGTGGCGGGCGGATACCGGCCTTGTCTGCTCGACGCCGATCGGCTCGCGTCCCGACGGTTTTTGGGCCGAGGTCGAATGCGCCTTTCTCAACACGCTGCAGGCCCGCTGGCAATATGCCGGCGAGGCGCTCGGCCTCGGCTTCGCCCAGGGCAAGAGCATGCTGTGGAACAAGCCGATGCTGGATGCCAGCGGCGGCATTCGCGCGTTGGCGGCCGAGATCGCCGAGGACGCCGCCGCGACCAAGCTGGTGAACGGCCTCGGCCTGCGCGTCAATCTCGTCGCTTCGCCCTTCGAGCAGCCGCTCGGCCGGCGCACGCTTGGCGAGATCTGGTCGCGCCAGGCCCGCTGGGCGCGCCTGCGCCGCGTCACCTTCCCGCTGTTCTTCGCGCCCGAAATCCTCACTGGTGCTGTGGTGCCGCTGGCGCTTGCGCTGGTCGCGGCGGCAGGCGCCGGCTTCAGCCTCTGGGCAACCGCGCTTGCCGTGTTGGCGGCCTTCTATCTTCCGGAATGCGCCCTGGCCTGGTCCAAGGGCTGGTACCTGTCGCCGCGCATGGTCGCGGCGATCATGGTGCGCGACCTGATCCTGCCGGCGATGTGGACGCGCGGCTGGCTCGGCGGCGCCGTCGACTGGCGCGGCAACGCGATGACCATCCGCACCAAGGCGGCCGAACTGGAGGAGACGCCGTCAAGCGCTTGATAGCGCCCGTTCGACTGACCTGCTTGGCGGTCTTCCCTATTTGGCTGCCCTCAACGCCTGCGCGATGTCTTCCAGAAGGTCGTCGGTATCCTCCAGGCCGACCGACAGCCTGAGCGTACCTGGCCCGATGCCGAGTTCGGCGCGCGCCTCGTCGCTCAAATTCTTATGCGTCGTCGTCGCTGGATGGGTGATCAGGCTCTTGGCATCGCCGAGATTGTTCGAGATCAGAACGATGTCCAGCGCATTCTGCAAGGCGAAGGCCGCCTGCTTGCCACCCTTGACGTCGAGGCAGATCAGCGTCGAGCCGCCCGACATCTGCTTCTTGACGATATCAGCCTGCGGGTGGTCGGCACGGCCGGGATAGATGACGCGGGCGATCTGTGGCTGCTCGGCCAGGAAATCGGCGATCCTGCCGGCGCTTTCCGTCTGCTGGCGCACGCGCACCGGCAGCGTCTCCAGTCCCTTCAGCAGCGTCCAGGCATTGAACGGCGACAGGCTGGGGCCGGTGTGGCGGAAATAGTCGTGCAGGTTCTCGTCGATCCACTTCTTGTCCGAAAGGATGACGCCGCCGAGACAACGGCCCTGGCCGTCAATGTGCTTGGTGGCCGAATAGACGACAATGTGGGCGCCGAGCTGCAGCGGCTTCTGCTGCAGCGGCGTGGCGAAGACATTGTCGACGACGAGCCGCGCACCGATTGAATTGGCCAGCGATGCGACGGCGGCGATGTCGACCACTTCCAGCGTTGGGTTGGTCGGGCTTTCCAGGAAGAACAGCTTGGTGTTGGGCCTCACCGCCTTTTCCCAGTTGGCGATATCGGTGCCATCGACCAGCGTCGCCTCGATGCCGTAGCGCGGCGCCAGCGTCTCGACCACCCAGCGGCAGGAGCCGAACAGCGCGCGCGCCGCCACGATATGGTCGCCGGCCTTGACGCTGCACAAGAGTGCCGCCGTCACCGCCGCCATGCCCGAAGCCGTGGCGCGCGCATCCTCGGCACCCTCCAGCGCGCACATGCGCTTTTCGAACATGTCGACGGTCGGATTGGCGTAGCGCGAATAGATGAAGCCTGGTTCCTCGCCCTTGAAACGGGCCTCCGCCGCCTGCGCCGTCTCGTAGACATAGCCCTGGGTGAGGTACATTGCTTCCGACGTCTCGCCGAATTGGGAACGCAGGGTTCCGCCGTGGACGAGGGCTGTCTGTGGCTTCCAGTCGCGCTTCTTGTTGCTCATTGCTTTGTTCCAGACACAAAAAAACCGGCCGCGAAAGTCGCAACCGGTCCATACGGCCTTGCGGCCAACGGTCCTTTAGCGACTTGTTTAACGTGGCTGCAAGCCGACCGGCCAAATCACCACGGGATAACGACCCTTTAGACCCGTCCCACGCTTGCGTCAATTGCCGGCTTCATTAAGAGGTTTGTGCGACAAGAAAATCGTCGGCCAGGAGCGCAGCCTTGCGGCAGACAGGCATTCTTCCCGATCAGGACATATCGGCGCTGTTCCAGTCCGGCGCGCTGAAGTCGGCGCGCGCGCTCGATGCCGACCAGATCCAGCCGGCGAGCCTCGATCTCAGGCTCGGGGACAAGGCCTGGCGGGTGCGAGCCTCCTTCCTGCCCGGCCCCAACCACACGGTTTCGGAAAAGCTCGATCGCCTGAAGCTGCACGAGATCAATCTTGCCGAAGGCGCTGTGCTGGAAACCGGCTGCGTCTACATCGTGCCGCTGCTCGAAAGCCTGGCGCTGCCGGCGGAGATTTCGGCCTCGGCCAACCCGAAGAGCTCGACCGGCCGGCTCGATATCTTCACCCGCGTCATGACCGACCGCGGCCACGAGTTCGACAAGATCGCCGCCGGCTACAACGGTCCGCTCTATCTGGAAGTCAGCCCGCGCACCTTCCCGATCGTCGCGCGCACCGGTTCGCGCCTGTCGCAGATACGCTTCCGCACCGGCAACGCACTGCTCTCGGAAGCCGAATTGCATGAACTGCACCGTGCCGAGATGCTGGTCGCCACCGAACCACCGAACATTTCCGGCGGCGGCATCGCACTGTCGATCGACCTCAACGGCGACAAGGATGGCCTGGTCGGCTATCGCGGCAAGCATCACACCGGTCTCGTCGACGTGGACAAGCGCGCCGCGCAGGATGTCGTCGACTTCTGGGAGCCGATCCACAAGAGCGGCGCCGGCGAACTGGTGCTCGATCCCGACGAATTCTACATCCTCGTCAGCCAGGAAGCGGTGCACGTGCCGCCTCTCTATGCCGCCGAGATGACACCCTTCGATCCGCTCGTTGGCGAATTCCGCGTCCACTATGCCGGCTTCTTCGATCCGGGCTTCGGTCATTCGGCGTCCGGCGGCACCGGCAGCCGGGCGGTGCTCGAAGTGCGCAGCCACGAAGTGCCGTTCATCCTCGACCATGGCCAGATCGTCGGCCGGCTGGTCTACGAGCACATGCTGAAGCGGCCGCAGGCGCTCTACGGCACCGATCTCGGCTCCAACTACCAAGCGCAGGGCCTGAAGCTGTCCAAGCATTTCCGCCCTGCGGGCTGAGCTCTGACTACCACCAGGTAAAATACTTGCCTGCGCTGGCACATCATGCTTGGCTGGCTTGTCGGTCGCCGGGATGCGGCGTTCAAGGGGAACAAGAAAATGCAGATTTCAAAATGGATCCTGTCGGCGGCAGGCGCTGCCATGTTGGCGATGGCGGCCGGCTCTCTGTCGGCGCAGGCTGCCGAGAAATTGAAAATCGGCACCGAGGGCGCCTATCCGCCGTTCAACACCATCACCTCTGACGGCAAGGTTGTCGGCTTCGACATCGACATCGCCAATGCGCTGTGCGCGCAGATGAAGGTCGAGTGCGAAATCGTCACCCAGGACTGGGATGGCATCATCCCCGCCCTGCAGGCCAAGAAGTTCGACGCCATCATCGCCTCGATGAGCATCACCGAGGAGCGCAAGAAGCAGGTCGCCTTCACCAACAAATATTATACGACGCCGCTCGCCCTGGTCGCCTTGAAGGACAGCGACATCGCCTCCACCGAACCGGCAGCACTTGCCGGCAAGACGGTCGGCGCCCAGGCTGCGACCACGCAGGCCACCTATGACCAGGATGTCTATGGCAAGGCAGGCGCGGAGGCAAAGCTCTACCCGACCCAGGAGGAAGCGATCACCGACCTGCAGAACGGCCGGCTTGACGCTGTGATCTCGGACAAGTTCGTGCTGATGGACTGGATGAAGAAGGCGAGCGACGGCTGCTGCAAGATGATTGGAGACGTCAAGGGTACGGAGACGCAAGCCGGCATCGCCGTGCGCCTCGAAGACACCGCACTGCGCGACAAGCTCAACGCGGCCATCGACGCCATCGTCGCCGACGGCACCTACAAGAAGATCCAGGCCAAATATTTCGACTTCGATATCTATTGAGGGATTGAGGCTGCCAATCTCCCCCCTCGTGGGGGAGATGCCCGGCAGGGCAGAGGGGGGCGCGAAGGATCGCGGTCTTTCTTCAAAATGCCGGGAATAGCCTGAAGACAGAATTGTTTCGATTGAGACGCTGGCGGGACAGCGCCCCCCTCTGGCCTGCCGGCCATCTCCCCCACAAGGGGGGAGATCACTCCATCACAACGCCCTGACCGCCACCTTCACCGGCTGCTCAATCTCGAGCGGGTTGCGTAGCGGCAGGCCGAAATCCCCGGCCTCGATCTCGAATACGTCGCCGGCTTCGGTCTTGATGCCGTCGGCGAAGGACAGCGTCGCCGTGCCGAACATGTGCACATGCACGTCGCCCGGCTGACGGAAGGCCGAGTATTTGAAGTGGTGATGTTCGAGATTGCCGATGGTGTGCGACATGTTCGCTTCGCCCGACAGGAACGGCTTTTCCCACAGCGTCTTGCCGTCGCGCACGATACGCGACGTGCCGCGGATGTCCGATGGCAGGTCTCCAATCAGGATCTCGGGTCCGAAGGAGGCGTTGCGCAGCTTGGAATGGGCGAGGAAGAGATAGTTGACGCGCTCGGTCACGTGGTCGGAAAACTCGTTCGACAGCGTGAAGCCGACGCGGAACGGGGCACCATCGTCGCCGATGACATAGATGCCTGCCACCTCGGGTTCCTCGCCGGCGTCCTTGGCGAAGGCCGGTGACAGCAGCGCGGCACCCGGCGCTACGGCCATCGTGCCGTTGCCCTTGTAGAACCATTCCGGCTGCACGCCGGTCTGGCCTTTCGCGGGCTTGCCGCCTTCCAGGCCCATGCGGAACATCTTCATGGAATCGGTGAGCTGCTCCTCACCGTCGGTGCTGAGCTTCTTGTGCATGGAATCGCGCGTCGCGGCCGAACCGAGATGGGTCAGCCCGGTGCCGGTCAGATGCAGGTGCGCCGGATCGGGGTGATTGATCGGCGACAGGAGCCGCCCCTTCTTGTAGGCGGCGTCGATATCGACCGTCTCGCCAAGTCCCTTGCGCTCGATCAGCGCGACGAGGCCGACGCCGGTGCGGGCAGCCTCCATCGCCAGCGAATAGACGCTGCGCGCCCCGTTGATGATCCGGGTCTTGCCGCCGCTGCGGGCAACGACACGAATGGTCTCGGCGTCGTCGAGAATCTGCGAGATCAGCATGATCAATCCTCTCTCATGTGCCTTGGCATGGCTGCCGGTGCGGCAAACCTTCCCAAGCGCGGCCGGAACGTCGTCCGTGCCACGGGTGAAATTCTCCGTTCGGATTGCGCTCGCGGGGCCTGGTTCCTGGAGGGAACTTCTTCATGCCGGCGGGTTGCCGGCAGCGCCGCGATGTGACCCGTATGCCTTCCTCGTTGCCTTGCTGGAGCAGTTCGAGCCGCTCCCAGTATTTTTTGTTCCTACGCAATTCCTGTGGGAAAACCGCGACGCACTTTTCCTGGAATTGCTCCTGTCAGGCCTTGTTCTTGTTGTAGACGTCGAAGATCACGGCGCCGAGCAGCACCAGACCTTTGACCACCTGCTGCCAGTCGACATTGACGCCCATGATCGACATGCCGTTGTTCATCACGCCCATGATGAAGCCGCCGACCACGGCGCCGATGACCTGGCCGACGCCGCCCATCGCCGAGGCGCCGCCGATGAAGACGGCGGCGATGACGTCGAGTTCGCTGCCCAGGCCTGCCGCCGGCACGGCCTGGCCGAGGCGTGCCGCGATGATCAGGCCGCCGAGCGCCGACAGCACGCCCATATTGATGAACACCAGCAAAGTCAGCCGCTCGGTGTTGATGCCCGACAGCTGCGCCGCCTTGGGATTGCCGCCCATCGCGTAGATACGGCGGCCGATGGTCATGCGCTTGGTGACGAAGACGAACAGCGTGATCAGCACGCCCATGACGAGCAGCACCACCGGCAGACCCCGGTAGCTGGCGAACTCATAGACCAGGAACAGCGCCAGCGCGCTGGCGACCAGCGTCTTGATGATGAACAGGGGGAAGGGCTCGGCCTCATAGCCATGACGTTCGCGCTTGCGCCGCGTCCTCACCCCGAAATAGGCATAGGCCAGCACGGCGATCAGGCCGAGCACGACCGTCGTCATGTGCAGGGTCACGCCGCTGCCCAGGATGGTCTTGCCGGCCGCGTTCACTACCGGCGGGACAAGCGTCAGCGGGCCGATCACGTCAGGGATAAAGCCGGAGCTGAGCATTTTGAAGTCGTCCGGAAGCGGGCCGACCGAAGAGCCGCCGCCGAGCAGCGCCTGGCAGATGCCGCGGAAGATCAGCATGCCCGCTAGTGTCACGATGAAGCTCGGTATCCGGTGATAGGCGATCCAATAGCCTTGCGCGGCGCCGATCAGGCCGCCCACGATCAGGCAGATGATCGAAACCACCAGCGGATTGCTGAGCGGTCCGAGCTGCCAGATAACCATCATGTTTGCCGCCAGCGCGCCGATGAAACCGGCGACCGATCCGACGCTGAGGTCGATATAGCCGGAGACGATGACCAGCAGCATGCCCAGCGCCATCACGATGATGAACGAGTTCTGCTGCACCAGGTTGCTGAGGTTGACCGGCTTGAACAGCGTTCCCGAGGTGGTGAACTGGAAGAACAGCATGATGACGATCAGCGCGATAATCAGGCCGTATTCGCGCAAATTCGTCGCCAGCGCCGACACGGCGATGCGTGGACGCTGTTCTTCGGCGATGTTGCCCTGTGGGGCGGGGGCGCTATCGGTGCTCATGCTGCTTTTCCTTCTCCCCGGACGATGGCGCGCATTATTTTTTCCTGGCTCGCGTCCGCCGCGGGCATTTCGCCCACGATGCGTCCTTCGTTCATGACGTAGATGCGGTCGGTAATCCCGAGCAATTCCGGCATTTCCGACGAGATGACCACGATCGCCTTACCTTCCGAGGCAAGCCGCGCGATGATCGTGTAGATTTCGTACTTGGCACCGACATCGATGCCGCGTGTCGGCTCGTCGAGGATCAGCACGTCAGGGTCGGCAAACAGCCATTTCGACAGCACCACCTTCTGCTGGTTGCCACCGGAAAGATTGCCGGTCAACTGATAGACACTGGACGCACGGATATTGGTCTTCTTGCGATAGTCGTTGGCAACGGCGAGTTCGCGCATGTCGTCGATGACGCTGTGGCGCGACACGCCGCCGAGATTGGCGAGCGTTATGTTGTGCTTGATATGGTCGATGAGGTTGAGACCGTAAGTCTTGCGGTCCTCGGTGACGTAGGCAATGCCGTGTTGGACCGCCTTGCTTACCGACGAGACATCGACCGGCTTGCCCCTGAGCAGCACCTCGCCGGTGATACGGCGGCCATAGGAGCGGCCGAAAAGGCTCATCGCGAATTCGGTGCGCCCGGCGCCCATCAGCCCGGCAATGCCGACCACCTCGCCCTTGCGCACATTGATGTCGATGCCCTTGATCACCTGCCGTTCGGCGTGGAGCGGGTGATAGACCGACCAGTTCTTCACCTCGAACGCGACCTCGCCGATCTTGGGCTCGCGCGGCGGATAGCGGTCATCGAGCGAACGGCCGACCATCGAGGTGATGATACGATCTTCGCTGATATCTTTCTTGGCCAGCGTCTCGATGGTGCGTCCGTCACGGATGACCGTTACCTTGTCGGCGACCCGGTTGATCTCGTTGAGCTTGTGCGAGATCAGGATCGAGGTCATGCCTTGCCGCTTGAATTCGAGCAGAAGATCCAGCAGCGCCTGGCTGTCTTTTTCGCTGAGCGACGCGGTCGGCTCATCGAGGATCAAAAGCTTGACGTCCTTGCTCAGCGCCTTGGCGATTTCGACCAGCTGCTGCTTGCCGACGCCGATATTGGTGATCAGTGTCTTGGGGTCCTCCTTGAGGCCCACCTTCTTCAACAGCGCGCCGGTGCGCGCCTCGTTGGCATCCCAGTCGATGATGCCGTATTTGGCGTGTTCGTTGCCGAGGAAGATATTTTCAGTGATCGACAGCATCGGTACCAGCGCAAGCTCCTGGTGGATGATGACGATGCCCTTGTGTTCGCTGTCATGGATGCCTTTGAACTGGCATTCCTGGCCCTGGAATATGATCTGGCCATCATACGTGCCTGCGGGATAGACGCCCGACAGGACCTTCATCAGCGTCGACTTGCCGGCGCCGTTCTCTCCGACCACGGCGTGGATCTCGCCTTCCTCGACGCTGAGGTTGACGTTCGACAGCGCCTTCACGCCGGGGAACGTCTTGGTGATGTCGCGCATCTCCAAAATCGTCGAGGTCATGGGCAATAATTCTCCTGCGAGGTCCGCAACAATACCGGGGTCGCTGGTGAACGAAAAGGGGCCCTGCGTTGCGCAGGACCCCTGGCTTTGCAACCGAAATTACTTCAGGTCTTCGGCCTTGATGTAGCCGGAGTCGACGACCAGCTTCTGGTAGTTCGACTTATCGACTTCGTGCGGCGTCAACAGGATCGAGGGAACGACCTTGACGTCGTTGTTGTAGGTCTTGGTGTCGAGGCCGTCAGGCTTGCCGCCCGAGAGCACCTTGTCGACCAGACCGACAGTGGCCTTGGCCAGGTCGCGGGTGTCCTTGAACACGGTCGAGTACTGTTCGCCCGTGATGATCAGCTTGACCGAGGCAGTCTCGGCGTCCTGGCCGGTCACGATCGGCCAGGGCTGTGCGTCGGTGCCGTAACCAACGGCGCGCAGCGAGGCGGTGATGCCGCGCGACAGGCCGTCATAGGGCGACAGAACGCCATCGACGCGGCTGCCGTCCGAATAGTTGGCCGACAGGAGGTTGTCCATGCGCGCCTGGGCGGTGGCTGCCAGCCAACGCAGCGTGCCGACCTTGTCCATGCCCATCTGGCCGGACTTGATCTTGATCGAGCCGTCGTCGATCAGCGGCTGCAGGACGGAGATCGCGCCATTGTAGAAGAAGAAGGCGTTGTTGTCGTCGGGCGAGCCGCCGAACAGTTCGACGTTCCACGGCTTGGTGTTCGGGAAGCGTTCCTTGAGGCCCTTGACCAGCGAATTCGCCTGGATCACGCCGACGCCGAAATTGTCGAAGGTGGTGTAATAGTCGACATTGGCGGTCTTCTTGATCAGGCGGTCATAGGCGACCACGACGACGCCCGCGTCAGCGGCCTTCTGCAGCGCATCCGAGAGCGTGGTGCCGTCGATCGAGGCGATGATCAGCGCCTTCGGGCCCTTGGTGATTTCGTTTTCCAGCTGGCTGAGCTGGTTGGGGATGTCGTCCTGCGCGTACTGCAGGTCAACGGTGTAGCCAAGAGCCTCGAGCTGGGACTTGACGGCGTCGCCGTCATTGATCCAGCGCTGCGAAGTCTTGGTCGGCATCAGCACGCCGACAAGACCCTTGTCGGCCGCGTGTGCCGAATAGGTCATGGCAGCGATGCCAAGCGCCGCGACTGCGGCCAGTGTCTTGATGATTTTCACATAACTCTCCCTGTTTGATGGACGCGGCACCCCGGGGGGTCGCGGGCCGCGCAATCGTGCAGAAGCGCCAAGGCACTGCTGCCGTCATATCGATCTCCGGTATCCTCCCATGGTCCCGAACCGCTGATTTCAATCGATACGATTTTATCGTCGGCGACTGTCACGTCTCGGAACGCGCGAAGGGTGTGGCTCTTTGCCATAACTGTCAAATGCGATCTTTGATGGTTGCTATACCGGGACTGATATATGTTGGATCCAGGAACACGATATTGGCGAGTTAGGGGCATTCATGGCGACATTGCGCAATCCCGGTGGAATTTCAGAGGGTTACAACGAGCTGCCCGGTGACGGCGAGACCCTGCTGCGCAGCGGTCTCAGCCTGCGTCACATGCGCATGATCGTGGCCTTGGACGATCACGGTCGGGTGAGCGCGGCTGCCCAGGTCATGAACATCTCGCAACCGGCGGCTTCGCGCATGATCGCCGAGATGGAGGCGGTGCTGGAGGTCAAGCTGTGCGAAAGGCTGCCGCGTGGCGTCACGCTGACGCCCTACGGCAAGGCGCTGGCGAGGCGTGCGCGCTCGATCCTGCTGGAGATGCGCGAGGTCGATCGCGAGATCTCCGAGCTCAAGGCGGGCAAGGGCGGTTCGGTGTTCCTGGGTGCCGTGACGGCGCCGGCGATCGAACTGGCGGTGCCGGCGATTCGCGAAATTCGCCGCATCTATCCGCGCATCGAGATCACCATGCAGGTGGAGACCTCGAATGTGCTGGCGCGCGAACTTATTGCCACGCGCCATGATTTCATCATTGCGCGCATTCCTGACGACCTGAACCCACGGCTGTTCGAATCCCGTGTCATCGGCGTCGAGAAAGCCTGCCTGATCGTGCGCCGCGGCCACCCGCTCACCAGGGGCAGCGTGGTGCGGCTGGAAGATACCGCCGCCTATGACTGGGTCTTTCAATCGGGCGGTTCGCCCTTGCGCCAGGCGATGGAGAGCAATTTCCTCAACCGCAACATCGCGCTTCCGGACCGCATCCTCAACACCAGCTCGCTGCTCTTGACGCTGGTCATGGTCGCGCAGTCCGACGCCATCGCCCCGGTCTCGATACAGGTCGCGAAATTCATCCAGAATCCCGACGGACTCGCCGGCGCCATCGACGTCGTCCAGACCGAGTTCGACATCGAGGTCAGGCCCTACAGCCTGATCACGGTCAGGAATCGCGTGCTGTCGCCGGCCGCCAAGATGCTGCACGATTTTATCCTGCGCGAAGTGGGATGATGGAACGCGAATCGAGCTCGCGCGTTCAGTCCAGTCGGCATGCTCGCTGGAGCCCGTTTTGGGCGAGGGAACGAGGCGCCGGTAGTCAACAAGTCGGGAGGTTTTTGATGGAACGTCGGTTATTTCTCACTGGAATGCTTGGCGTTGCGGGGGCAGTTGCGTTTGCAACCGTAGCCGGATCCGGCCGCGCGGTTGCCGGTATTCCCCAAGGCAACGGTAACGGAATTCTCGATGAATTGGACAAGCCGGATCCGGCTGTCTTCGAAGGCGACGACCAGGTCGAGGTGGAGCAGGTCTCCCATCGCCGTTGGCATCGTCGCTACTATCGCCATTACCGCCGTGGTGGACGGCGTCGCGTCTGGAGAAGGGTCTGCCGTCGTTATTGGCGCCATGGCCGTCGCCGTGTCCGCTGCTGGCGTGAGCGCGTCTGGGTCGGCATCTGGCTGTAACGGACCGCGAGTTGAAGGCCGGCCACCGCTGCGGTGGCCGGTTGCCTTGTTGATTGGGGACGTATGCAGGGGCCAGACCTGTGTGTCGCACGCAGGGAATTTGCCGGCCTGTTTAGCCTAAGATTGTTTAGCCGAAGATCGAATTGACGGAATCATATTAGAGGCTACTAATTGACGTGTTGTTAGACGGAGGTGACCATGCCGAGGAGCCATCGAGGCGCAGAACCGTATCCCGCAATGCCGGCCATACGCTTACAGGCAGGGGGCAACCGGCACGCATGAAAGGTGTGGCGATACTGACCGAGGCCCGTAGCGGCTCCGAATGGCTTGGCAGCCTCGCAAACAGCACCGGATTGTTAGGCAACTCGGCCGAATGGCTCGACACGGCCAATCTGGGTTTCAAGCCGAAATCCTTCGATGAACTCCTGTCTGCCGTCATCGATCGCGGCGGGACCGCGAATGGCAGGTTCGCCGTAAAACTGTTTCCACGCCACCTTCACTGGTCGCAGGCGAAACATCGAGCCGACTTCCTTGCCGAATGTGTCCGGCGCCATACCATGGGTTTGATCCTGCTGGAACGGCGCGACCGCCTTCGTCAGGCGATTTCCTACTGCCGGGCAAAGGCGTCTGGCGGTTGGAGAAGCACGATGGACCGCGCGGATATGGTTCCGCAATACGATTTCGCCGGTATCTGCCGGGCCTATTTCCTGATCGAGCAGAGCTATGCCTTCTGGGAGGCCTACTTGCGCCTCGCCGATTTGCCCCACGACCATTTCTTCTACGAAGATCTGCTGGATGATCCTCGTCCCTACGTCGCATCGGTTGCCCGGCAATTGTCGGTTGAGATGCCCGACTGCGAGTTCAAGACGAATTTGCGGTTGCAGCGGGACACGCATACCGAAGAGTGGGTGGAGCGTTTCCAGGACGACGCCCGATCCGGAGACGTGCTGGCCCACCTCCCCGAACAGGTGGCGCCGCGCAACTTCGAGAACTTCACCCGGTTCCTTCTCAAGAAGCAGATGCGAATAGGCCAGGCTTAGACTTGCTTGCGGCGCCCACTGGTTTCCGGAGCCAAATCAGGCGCAAGCCCTTCGGACATATGCTGGAGCGGGTAGCGGGAATCGAACTCGCGCGTTCAGCTTGGGAAGCTAGCCCTTTCGACCGGATTCCAACGACTTTCGTGTAAAATCGGGCAAATAGCGCTTGTTTGAAATCAATGGGTTACCGTCGAAATGTAAAACCGTCGGACGGTTAGAATGCCGCGGTTCTTCCCAGCGCAAGGGGTCAGTGGCCGTCGTGATCGGCAACCAAGTTGCAGCGTCCATCCGTCCCGAAAAACAAACCTCTGCCGGCCCCCTCTTTCCACCAACCATTTCCGGAGGCAGAGCGACGCAGACTGACCACGCCGAAACGCCACGCGCTCTTGTCGCCCTGGTAGGGCTGCAAGGAGAATAAATCTTCGTAGTGCGGCACCGGCCAGGTGTGATCCAGCACATCCCAGTCGCCTATCTTCCCACCAAGCCACATATCAAAATGATCTCGAGTCTTTGTGGCGGGCGGATTCGGATAGAGGGCAATTAGATGGGCTGTTCCGTCAGGATCGAGCTTGGCAGGCAGCGATTCGACAATTTTTCGAAGCAGGTCGGTCCCTTGCAGTCCGCCGCTCCAGAAATTGTCTCCTGGTTGCGCTGCACTATCAGGAGCGTAAGGAGGATTGGCCAAGAGGAGATCGCATGTTCCCTCGATTGAGTTGAACAAATCGCTTAAAATAAACTGTGCGTTGCTTTTGCCGTTAAGCATTGCATTGAACGTTGCAAACTCAACAGCGCGCGGATTGATGTCCGCGCCGATAACCGACGAACAATGATCTGCGGCCAGTATCGCGTGAATACCGGATCCTGTCCCCAAATCGACTGCCCGCCGTCGTGGACTTCTTTTGACCAAGCCGCCGAGAACAAAGCTCTCTCCCCACAACCACATGACCTGATTGATTGTAGAATTCTTGGTAGGATGGTCCGTTACAATGTAGCTGCCGTAGCAAGGAAATAAACACGCGTTCGCTTGCAGGACTCCGCCCGCACAGTCGGTCAAGAGGCCCATATCAAGCGCTGTATCGACGAACCTCGACGTAAGCTGTTTGGCAAAGAGGTTCGTGTTGACCTGACAGCCATCGATAAAGAGCGAAATAAGATTGTCGATGGGATCGTTTGCACGAGCGACCCAGTCGGGTCTCATCGAGGCCCAGAAATTAACCCCTAGGCGAGGAAAAACCCCCAGTCGCTTTGCGCAACTAGCGAGGTCAAAACTGCAACTGCGCAATTCGCTCACAAATTGCGTCATTCGTTCAGGTGCCACCGGGACCGGTGCAGCAACTTCGCGACAAATCGTCTGCAGTGTCGAGCTTGCTGGCTGTTCGGATCTAGCTGGTGGCGCTTCAGCCAAATGACCTGGCGGCGTATCCGCTTGCAGGAGGGCAATTATCTCATCTTTCTGATCGACAAGTGCCGATTTCAATTCCGCGTCGATTGCACCCACAGGAGCACTGCATCGAAGCCGGGACCCTTCTACCCATAGGTTCACCTTGCGGCTACGCAAAATTGTTAGAAGCGTGCTGACGTCCATCATAGAGTGTTCCTGATACTGAACGTTACCTTCGAAGGATGAAGCCTGGCCGCCGCTTCCTGGCGTTCTTTCGCCAGCGATCAGCCTGGTTGGCACCTTGATGACGCTGGACTTTGCCCACGCCCCTCACTCCCAAAGGAAGAATGCTTCCAAAGTGGCAGTGAGTCCAGATAAGTTTAGCTACGGCTAATGGGCAGGGTAAGCGTGATACGCCGTTGGACTAATTGTCCTTATGCTAGTTCCAGCTAATTTGCCCTGCGACGGGAATTCAAACCCTACTCCTCGTCAGCCTTATGACACTTAAGCCCGCTGGCCCCCTGGCGGGCTTTTTTGTGCCTGGTCGACGGCGGTTTTATTTGACGGGCGGCACTGATCGGAAAACCAGCACATTGGGGCCGAACTCCCTCACCCAAGCCTCATCCCTGGCGCCGCTGCGGCAGGAGCTTCCCCGGCGCTTCGACACAATGCCTTCGAGGCCCATCCGCTCGGCCGCCGCGAAGAACGCGGCGCCACCGCCTTCAAGGTACTGGCTGTACTGGATGACGCGTCGGCGGGCTTTACCAGGTCCCACAGAATCACCTTGCGCTCGATCACCGGCAGCGGGCGCAGATCCTCGCCATCCTTGTGCAAGATGTCGAAGGCGACGAAGGCAAGCAGCTCGGCATTCAATGCCATGCGCGAATGCATGGCGTGAAAGTTCGGCCGGCCGTCCGGCTCGGGCGCGATCATCTCGCCGTCGAGGATCAATGATTTCGCCGGCAAACGCCCGGCCGCCGGCCCAGTCGAGCACCAGCTGGGTGCGGTCGTCGTCGGACGCGCGCTGTAGCGTCCAAGAGAGCGACTCGACCAAAAGCGGAACGAAAGCGGTAAAACTGCCTGTAAAAACCACCCACTTTAGCTTGCTCCAAATCAGGCGCAAACCCTTGCGGCATATGCTGGAGCGGGTAGCGGGAATCGAACCCGCGCGTTCAGCTTGGGAAGCTGACAGGCTACCATTACATCATACCCGCGCAGCAGCCTCGTTACCATGAGGATTAGCCTCCGGGCAATCGCAAACCGGCTCCCGTCGCAAGTTGCGGCGGTTCAGCGGGTCCATGGCCCGCGGATTGCACTTTTGCCTTCGCGACTTCGTTGCTCGCGGCAAAGCTCGGCCAGTATTTCGAGATGGCGAGCTCCGCTCCGGCGGTCGAGAAATGGCCGTAGTCGAAGTAGAGAAATTGCTTGGTGCCTGCATCGGCGTAGGAACAGCCGGCCGCGTCGCACAGATAGGCCAGCGGGTCGATGAAATCAGCGCCTTTGACGAATGGCAGCACTCGCTTGTTGATGTCGGGATCCATGGCCATCGGCCAGGACGTGTTCGTGGCATGCTCCCGCGTTGCGAAGAAAGCGATTTTCTGGACGTCGGCGACGAATTCCGGAGACTGGCCGATGACATAGACCTTGACGCCCATTTCGCGAAGCCGGTCGACTGTCTTCTGCAGGCCATCGAAGCCCCTGATCTGGTAGTCGCTCCAACGGCCGCTCAGGATCACCGCCTGGACATTGGCATCCCGGATGACCGACAGGGCCCGTTCGTTGAAGCGGGTGCAGGCCGGCCGGGCATAGGAAAAATAGCTGAGGTCCGGTGGACAGCCGGCATAGGTGTATTGGATGACGTTGGCCTGGACCTTCTGCGCGTTTGCGTCGAGCCCCGGAACATAGTGGGCCGCAAAGGAATCGCCCCACAGCAGCACATTGGTGGCAAAGCCCTGCGTGCGGGTGCAGTCGGCGAGGTTCCAGGTCTCGATCCGGGTCTCGCCTTCATTGAAACAGACGCCGTTGCGCCAGTCGCCGACGCGAATCCGTTCGGTCGAAAAATCCGGGAACCGTTGCGGAAAACCGTTGCCCAGCGCACCAGTCAGGCCAACGGCGCACAGCAGCGCGATCGCCGTCGCCGAAAAGGCGAAGATGGGCAAGGGGGCGGTGAACGCCCGTTTCTGGCGAAAGGGTTGCTCGACATATTTCCAGGAGAACGTCGCCAGGGCGAAGCTGGCCACCGTCATCGCGACGATCGTCGGCACGCCGATGGCCTTCAGGGAGAGATAGTGGACGAACGAGTTGATCGGCCAGTGAACCAGATAGAGCGAATAGGAAATGAGGCCGACCCAGACCAGCGGGGCGAACCGAAGCACGCGGGTGGCGATAGGTGCCGACCCTTCCGCGCCCGCGCGGTCCGTGCCGGCATAGATGAGCAGCGCCGTTCCAACGCAGGGCAACAGGGCATTGTAGCCTGGAAACGGGTCGCTTTCCGAAATCGTCAGGAAACCGGCCGCGACAAGGACAAAGCCGGCCAGGCCGATCAGTTCCATCGCCAGCCGGCTGGCAAGCGCCGGAGGCCCTTTCAGCATCAGCATGGCGCCCAGCGCCAGTTCCCAGATCCGTGTCGGCAAGAGATAGAAGCCGGCGGTCGGCGCCAGCGTGGTTGCCATGACCGCGACGGCAAAGCTGCCGATGGCGATCGGCAGCAATATCGTCAGCCAGCGTTTCGAGGCATAGCGGTAGATCAGATACACAAGGATCGGAGCGAAGATGTAGTACTGCTCCTCGACCGAAAGCGACCATGTGTGCAGCAGCGGCCGCAGTGCGGCATCGATGGAGAAATAGTTGGTCGTCTTCCAGAAATAGATGTTCGACCAGAAGGTCGAGGCCGCGATCACGCTGAGACTGAATTCGTGTAGATCCGTCGGCAGAAGGATGAACCAGGCAGCAATGCTCGCCAGCACGATGACGAAGGTCAGCGCCGGCAGGATGCGGCGCGCACGGCGCCAGTAGAAGCGGCCGATCGAGAACTGGCCGCGATCGAGATCGTCGAGCAGGCTGCCGCTGATCAGATAGCCCGATATGACGAAGAAGATGTCGACGCCGGTGAAGCCGCCGGGAATGGCGGACACGCCGAAATGGAAGAGCACGACAGGCAGCACCGCGATCGCCCGCAGACCGTCGATGTCGCGCCTGTAGTTCATTTGGCCGGTCCGGATGATGCGGTCGGCGGTGTTGGCTTGCCGCAGCTTGCTGCATCGCTCATGCGGCGACGTCCTGATATTGCGAAAAATGCCAGTTTGCTGGTCGCACAGATCTACCCTCTGTCGCGCAACTTTGCTGCACTGCAACATCGGTGTCAAGGCAAACCGGTGTTCGATTGATGAAGCCGATTGGCGCAGGCGTTGAAATATCGGCGTTGAAAAATCGCCGTAAAAATCAGGCGCCGGGCAGGTAGATCACGGCATAGTCGTCCGCATAGGCCCGCTTCCAGCCCAATTCCGCGAAGAACGGTATGCGGGTATCGTCGGCTGTAAGCAGCGCCCAGCCAACAGCGTATTTTTTCAGCTGGGCCTTGAGCAGCGGCTTTCCGTCGCTCTTGCCCGTCCCCTCATCGGCTTTCGTGAATCCGCCCAGGAACAGCTGGTCCGTCCTGCCGTCGATATAGGTCTTGATGTCATGGAAAATCAGCGTGCCGCCGAAATTGTAGGAGTTCAGCACGTTGCCTGTGAGGTGGTGATCCCCGGCGAATGCCAGGGCGCCGCTGGCCGATGTCTTCGGGCTCGGTGCAACCTGATAGGCGCTGCCGAGTATCAAGACCGCACCGACCAGCAAGACAGCCATGGTGCCGCAGAGCATATGGAATCGGCTGGCCAAGAGCTTTTCCAGCCCGTCACGTTTTTCCGCCAACCAGGTCGTGGTTGAGAGCGAAGGATACTGCCATGCGACCTCGACCGCGATCACCAGGGGAATCAACAGGAAGGGCAGATACACAAATCGCATATGGCTGAGATAGACATGCAAGGCGAAGACGATGAACAACGCCTTGGCCCAGCCGATCCGGAGCCTCGATACCAAAAGCCCGAAAAGCGCCAGCAGCATCACCGCTTCCTGGAAGAGGTGCTCCTGGGCATTGAATGGGCGCCACTCCAGGATGAGCGGCACCGCCTCGTTGCCATAGGCGACGGTGAACGTGGCCAGAATGGCCTTCACCCCATAGGGATGCATCAGGCTGACCAGCGGGCAGAGCAATCCGAACGCAACCCATTTTGCCAGAAGCGCGGGCTTCGACAGGCCGATCCGCGACAGCAGCTCCAGTCCGGCAAATCCAGCGATGACGTAGCTCAGGGTGAAGGTGGCGTGCAGGTTCGCCCACAAGACGACAAGCACGAGCAGCAACAGGGGCGGGGCTTTCTCTTCATGCGCGGCGCGAAACAGCATTGCCGTCCAGACGACGATGATCGGCAAGGTGAAGACGTGCGGGCGCGCCGTATAGATCGGAGCGACCAGGAAAGCCGCTGTGAAGGCCAGCGCTATCGCCAGGATCGGCTTCAGCCATGCGCTGAGGAACCATCCCATCAGGAAGACCGTAAGGCCGACGGTGGCGATGATCAGCGTGACGACGCCATTCCAGCCGCCCGCACTGTAGGCAAGGGCCAGAAGCACTTGCCCCAGCCATTCCTTGGCGATCCAGGGCTGGCCGGCGAACGTGTAGGAATAGGGGTCGACGGTTGGAAACGTCCGGTTTGCCAGGAAGTCCAGCCCGACCTTCACTTGCCACCAATTGTCGGGATCCTGCAGGATCGCGCCGGCGAAGGCGGTGAGCACATAGGCCACGACGCAGGCGCAGAGAAGGCAGAACATCAGCCTGATGCGTTGCGCGTCCCCAAGTGACGGGGTCGCCGTCACGATCGCTGCGGCCTCGGTCATGTCGCAACTCCGGGTGACGGCGTCGCCGTCAAGATCGCTGCGGCTTGTGTCATGTCACGACTCCGGGCCATTTCGCGTTCGTTGCGGCCACGGCATCGTCCGCGCCGCTAACGAAGACGAAACGGGACGAGCCGAGATAGAAGATGACGGTGTAGAGGCAGTTTCCCGCCAGATGGACGAAAGGGGTTTCGATGATGCCGGCGGACATTGCGGCGATCACTATGCCTAGATTGGCGCTGTAGGAGACAATGAAGGTGATCGCGTATCGTACGGCTGTGCCGGGGCGAAAGCCGCCCGCTGCTGTGAATGTCCATCGGCGATTGAGGAAAAAGCCAAGGGTGAGGCCCGCTGCATAGCCTGCCGCGTTGGAAACGATGTCGCCCAGTCCCAGCCACAACCCGGTCAGGATGATCGTGTATCCAAGCGCCGTGTTGAGCAGCCCGACGGCGCCAAAGCGCAGCATCCGCGAGAAATCAGACGGAAGAGCCGACCGCATCCTGTCCATGCCGTTCCCGTTGCATCCGGTCGACCTTCGCCTCAACCACGCGCGGCTCTTTTCGCCATCTCCTGCAGGCGATGGACGGGCAGGTCGCTGTCCTTGGCCGGCTGGTCGCGCGAAACGATTTCGTTGACGAAGTAGAGCGGCCGCCGCTTGGTCTCCATATACATGCGGCCGAGATACTCGCCGAATATGCCGAGCACCAGAAGCTGCACACTGCCCATGATCAGCATGATCGCCGCAAGGCTCGTCCAGCCGGGCACCACGTTGCCCCTGGACCATTCGAACAGCGTATAGCCGAGCACGACCAGCCCGAGCACGCCGAACATCATCCCCAGCAGCGAGGCAAACCGCAAAGGCACGATCGAAAAGCTGGTCATCGCGTCGACCGCCAGAAGAACCATCTTCTTCAACGGATAGTGGGTGATGCCGGCAAAGCGCCGGTGCCTTTCATAGGGGAAGGCGACCTGCCTCAGCCCGATCCAGCTCACCATGCCGCGAATGAACCTGTAGCGTTCGGGCATCGCGTTCAAATGGTCCACCGCGCGGCGGCTCATCAGCCGGAAGTCTCCGGAGTCCTGCGCGATCTCGACATCCACCATCCGGCCCAGCAAGCGATAGAACATCGAGGCGGAAGCCAGCTTGAACCAGCTCTCGCCGTCGCGCTTCATCCTCTGGCCGTAGACGACGTCGAAGCCCTGATCCATCTTCCCCATCATTGCGCCGAGCAGTTCGGGCGGATCCTGGAGGTCGGCGTCCAGAATGAGGATGCGCTCGCCGCGGCAGAATTCCAGCCCGGCGCTGAGCGCGATCTGATGGCCGTAATTGCGGGCAAGGTCGATGGCGACCACATGGTCGTCCTTTTCGGCCAGTTCGAAAATGGCCTCGCGGGTGCCGTCGGTCGCCCCGTCGATGACAAGCACGATCTCGTAGGAACGGCTTTGCTCGAGGCATGCGGCACTGACGCGTCGATGCAGCTCGGCCACGCCGTCACGCTCGTTGTAGCATGGCACCACGACCGACAGCATGACTGTGCGGTGCGCGCCGATTTTTCCTGTTCCCGCCAAAGCCTGGCTCCCGCTCTTGGAACGGCAATAGCGGCAATTGGTTAGAAAACAGATAAGTCGGGATCGAGGGCGCTATCGAACGGCCGGGCGCGTCCTGCGCCGTCACGAACGGACCGACAGTTCCACGCCACGCACACTTCTGCCGCGCGGGCCGCGCTGGCTTGATGGATAGCCGCCAAGCACGTATTTCTGGGCGGTGCCCGTGAGTCTGGGCATCTCAATCGGGAGACGGCCTTGTCCGCACTGACGCGTTTTCTCGGCGACTCGCCGTTCAGGGTGGTCCTGAAGCTGCTGGTGGTCTCGTTCCTCGTCGGCCTTGTCATGAACGCCTTCGGCTGGTCGCCGATGGATGTCTTCTATGGCATCCAGAAGTTCTTCATGGATATCTGGAACCTGGGCTTCCGCGCCATCGACCGCTTCCTTGGCTATATCCTGCTCGGCGCCGCGATCGTTGTTCCGGCCTTCATCCTGCTCAGGATCGCCAACTACCGGAAGTAGGCCATGCTCGAAAAAGTTCGTCAGGCGTAGCCCGAGGCGACCTCGAACAGGATGGCGTGGCGCGCGGCAAGTGCTGGCACGTCCGTGGAATAACCGCCACCGATGACACCGCAGACGGGGATGCCGTCTGCGCGAAAATGGCCGATCACCATCTCGTCGCGGCTGCGCAGGCCGTTGTCGGAAAGCGCCAGCCTGCCAAGCCGGTCCTGCGCATGGACGTCGACGCCGGCATTGTAGAAAACGATGTCCCAATGCCGCATGGCCGACAGTTCCGGCAGGATCGCGGCGAGCCTTTCGAGATAGGGTGCATCGCCGGTGCCGTCGGGCAGCGCGACATCGAGGTCGGAGGCGATCTTGCGCACCGGGTAGTTGCGCTCGCCATGCATTGAAAAGGTGAACGCGCGCGGTTCATCGCCCAGAATGTCCGCCGTGCCGTCGCCCTGATGCACGTCGAGATCGACGACAAGGACGTTGTGCGCGGCACCCTCCGCGAGCAGCATCAGCGCGGCGACGGCGACATCGTTGAAGGTGCAGAAGCCGGCGCCTTGCGCGTGCCGCGCATGATGGCTGCCGCCGGCCGTGTTGCAGGCTATGCCGTGACGCAAGGCGAGCCGCGCCGCCAGTATAGTGCCGCCCGTGGCAAGCTGCGCGCGACGCGAAACGCGCGGGCCGATCGGAAAGCCGATCTCACGCTCGATTTTTTCCGGCACAAAACAGCCGATGACCTGATCGACGTAATCGGCCGCATGGGCAAGCTTCAGCCATGATGCCGGCGCGGGTTCCGCTGTGTTGAGCGCGCTGGCCAGGCCGCGTGCGTGCAAGGCCTCCATCAGCAGCGGATACTTGCTCATCGGAAAGCGGTGGTTGACGGCGAAGCCGGCGTCGTAGTCGGGATGGTGGACGATCTGCAGGGGCATGGACTGGGTCCGGCGGGCTCGCGCCAGACCGGGATTTCGGTTGGCCGTCGCGGCAAGGGTGATTGCGCGGTGGCAGGAAAATGGGGCACATCGGACGCTCGATCAAGCCGCAATCAGCAAGGCAGCAATCCTTGGACAAGGGCGCGACCACAGCCGACGCGAGACCTTTCGTCGTCACCAACCGTTCCGTGCTCGCCATCGCGGTGCCGATGACGCTTGCCTATCTGACGACGCCGATGCTCGGCCTAGTCGATACGGCCGTGATCGGCCAGTTCGGCGATGCCGCCTTGCTCGGCGGCCTGGCGGCGGGCGCGCTGGTCTTCGATGTCGTCTTCACCGGCTTCAATTTCCTGCGCTCGGGCACCACCGGCCTCGTCGCCCAGGCTTTCGGGCGTGGCGACGCGCTCGAGGAACAGGCGGTATTCTGGCGCGCCGTGCTGATCGCGGTCGTCGCCGGCATCGTAATGGCGGCACTTTCGCCGTTGATCGCCGTCGGCGGCCAGTGGTTCATGGATGCAGGACCGCGCGTCAGCGAGGCGATGGGCGTCTATGTCAGGATCAGGCTGCTCGCCGCGCCCTTCTCGCTGATCAACTACGCCATCCTTGGCTATGTGCTGGGCCGCGGCGAGGGCGGGCTTGGGTTGGTGCTGCAACTGGTGCTCAACGGCATCAACATCGCGCTCTGCTTCCTGCTCGGACTGGAACTTGGCTGGGGCGTTGCCGGCGTCGCCTGGGCGACCGTCAGTGGCGAATTCCTGGCCATGCTGCTCGGTCTGGCCATCGTCATCAGGCGGTTCCGGACGGCGCCGCCCTTGCCCCGCCATCGCTTGCTCGACATGTCCGCCTTCCTGCGCATGATGTCGCTCAACCGCGATA
This sequence comes from Mesorhizobium sp. WSM1386, assembly GCF_055901595.1. Taxonomy (NCBI): domain Bacteria; kingdom Pseudomonadati; phylum Pseudomonadota; class Alphaproteobacteria; order Hyphomicrobiales; family Phyllobacteriaceae; genus Mesorhizobium; species Mesorhizobium sp. WSM1386. Next base: position 6,647,073 of record NZ_CM148373.1, on the reverse strand, counting down.
TCATGATCCGCTCGTTCTCGCTGCTTGCCGCCTTCGCGCTGTTCACGCGCCAGGGCGCGCAGTTCGGCACCGTGACGCTGGCCGCCAATGCGGTGTTGATGAATTTCTTCCTTGTCGCCGGCTATTTCCTCGACGGTTTCGCCACCGCCGCCGAACAGCTCGCCGGCCGCGCCGTCGGTGCACGCGCGGAGCAGCCCTTCCGTCAGGCCGTGCGGCTGACGCTGTTCTGGGGTTTCGGGCTGGCCGGGGCCGCGACGCTGGTGCTTCTGTTGGCCGGTGCCACCCTGGTCGCCGTCGTTACGACATCGCAGGAGGTCCGCTCCGTGGCCGACATCTACCTGCCGTGGGCGGCATTCACCGCGCTGAGCGGCGTGCTGGCGTTCCAGATGGACGGCGTCTTCATCGGCGCGACCTGGTCGCGCGACATGCGCAACATGATGCTCTTGTCGTTCCTGGTTTTCGCCGCCGCGCTGCTGACCCTGGCGCCGGCCTTCGGCAATCACGGCCTGTGGGCGGCGCTGCACGTCTTCCTGCTCGCGCGCGGCTTCAGCCTGCTGGCGATTCTACAACTGCGAATGCGCACGGCGTTCAGCTGAGTGGCTTCGACGCCCACCGATCGAGATTGCTGTCGCGCAATTCGCGGATGGACTTGAGGCGCCCTTTTTCCATGAAGCTTACCATCCCTGCAATAATGCGGCTTGGCAGTGCCGGTCCGGCATAGATCATGCTGGTGTAGAGCTGGACGAGATCGGCACCCGCGCGGATTTTCTCCAGTGCGGCGTCCGTGGTATCGACGCCGCCGACGCCTATGATGGTCCTCTCGGGGCCAAGCAGCCTGCGCATTTTCGCCAGCACGATGGTCGAGCGTTCGAACAGCGGCTTGCCCGACAGCCCACCCGTCTCGCGCGCAACGTCGCCGCTGCGCAAGGCCGGTCGCGAAATGGTTGTGTTGGAGACGATGACGCCGTCGATCCGCTTCTCGGTCACCTCGGCGGCGATGTCCTCCAGTTCGGCCTCGACCAGGTCCGGCGCGATCTTCAGGAAGACCGGCGGCTGCGCGGACGCCACGGCGCGTGCGGCCATGACCCGCGACAGCAGTTCGCCGAGCTGTTCGCGCGCCTGCATGTTGCGCAGACCCGGCGTGTTGGGCGAGGAGATGTTGACGGTGAGATAGCTGGCATAGGCCGCAAAGCGGGCGACGCCGCGCTCATAGTCGCCGATGCGGTCGGCACTATCCTTGTTGGCGCCGATGTTGACTCCGACGATGCCGCCACGGCCCTCACGGGCGGCGAGGCGTTTTTCGGCAGCCGCATGGCCTTCATTGTTGAAGCCCAGCCGGTTGATCACCGCCTCATCCGCCGTCAGCCGGAAGATGCGCGGCTTCGAATTGCCGGCCTGTGGCAGCGGCGTGACCGTGCCGACCTCGGCAAAGCCGAAACCGAGGCCAAGCAGCGCATCGGGCACCTCGGCGTTCTTGTCATAGCCGGCCGCCATGCCGAGCGGGTTCGGGAAATCGAGACCACAGAGACAGACCTTCAGCCTGGCATCGCGCGTTGCACGCGCGCCAACCGGCAGGCCGCAGCGCAACGCCGCGATCGACAGGCCATGCGCTATTTCCGGATCGAAGGTGAACAGCAGCTTCTGGCCGAGCCGGTTGAGCACGCTCATTGCCCCTCCAGCGGCGGGAACTGGTGGGTGCCGTCGGCGCCGAGCGGCAATGGCTTGACCCACTTGACCGCTTTCAGGTCCAGCACGCCGTAAAGATGCGGGAATAGCGCGCCGCCGCGCGAGACTTCGTATTTCAGGGCATCGCCCAGGCTGGCGTCGTCGATGGCGACCAGCAGAAGATCCGTCTGGCCGGAAAAATGTTTTGCCGCTGTTTCCCTGACCTGCGACGTCGTGGAGAAGTGGATGAAGCCGTCGGCGACATCGATCGCGGCACCAGTGAAATGGCCGTTGGTTTCGGCCTCGCGCCAAGCCGCTTCCGGGGTTATCTTATAGATAAACTGAGACATGGTTGCGCTATAGAGCAATTCCAGGACAAGTGTGAAACGGTTTTCCGTCCGGAATTGCGTCAAAACGAATCCGAACCAGCCGTGCGGGAAAGGCCACGCTAAGGGTCTTCCCCATTTCCGGCGCAAAGATGCGATATTTCAGGCTTTGGCCATGGAGGACAACATGCGTCTGCAGCACATCTTGATCCCCGCCGCGCTCGTTTCGCTGGTCGCGGCTTCAGCATATTCGGAAGAAACCGATCGCTACCGGCTGGAAAGGTCGGCCACCGGCTATATCCGCATGGACACCCAGACCGGCGCGATGTCGATCTGCGAGGAACGCTCCGGCCAGCTCGTCTGCAAGATCGCGGCCGACGAGCGCGCCGCTTTCCAGGACGAGGTCGACCGCTTGCAGACCTCGATGAAGGCGATGGACGAGCGCGTCACCAAGCTGGAAAATTCGCTCTCCGCCCGGCTCGAATCGAAGCTGCCGAGCGAGGAGGAATTCAACAAGACGATGAGCTACATGGAGCGCTTCCTGCGCGGCTTCATGGGCATCGTCAAGGATATGGACAAGGACAAGGGTGACGGCGCCCAGCTCAACTCGCAGAAGACCTGAGCGCTATAGACAAGGGAAAACGCGGCGCGCTGGCTTTGCCGCTTGAAAACAGCGCGCCGCCCCTCATAATCGTCCAACGTGCCCCGGAAAAAGCTTAAAAAATCATCGGGGAATCGGGGAGGGACATTTGCCGTCAGGCTATTCTTTCGTCATCGCCGACGATCATCCGCTGTTTCGCGGCGCGCTGCGCGAGGCGCTCGCCGGCATCGGCAATGTCGCCGCCATCCACGAGGCCGGCGACTTCGAAAGCGCCAAGGCGCTGGTCGTGGCCAATGAGGATGTCGATCTGGTGCTGCTCGACCTGTCGATGCCGGGCGCCAGCGGTCTCTCCGGCCTGGTTTCGCTGCGCGGCGTCCATCCGTCGGTGCCGCTGGTCGTTGTCTCGGCGCACGATGACCCGGCGACGATCAGGCGCGCCCTCGATCTCGGCGCTTCCGGCTTCATCTCCAAATCGGCCAGCATGGAGGAGATCCGCAATGCGGTGCAGTCGGTGCTTGCCGGCGACATCGCGGCACCCGCCGGCATCGATCTCGGCGTCGAGCGCGATCCCGAAATCTCGGACCTGATCAAGCGGCTGCAGGCGCTGACGCCGCAGCAGACCCGGGTGCTTGGCATGCTGGCGGAAGGCCTGCTCAACAAGCAGATCGCCTATGAACTCGGCGTCTCCGAGGCGACCATCAAGGCGCATGTCTCGGCCATCCTGCAGAAGCTCGGCGTCGACAGTCGCACCCAGGCGGTGATCCTTTTGTCCAAGATCGGCGGCGACCCGCTGCAGCCGACGAGCTGACCTATTCCGCCGCCGAGGCCAGCGGCCTGACCCTGGCCATCATCGAACGCAGCACGGCGGGTTTCAGCGGCTTGTTGATCACCGGGATCTCAAGCTCGCTCGCGGCCGCCCGCACCTCGTTGGAGCGGTCGGCCGTGACCAATACGGCCGGCAGGCCGGCGCCATGGGCCGCCCGCAGCCTGACGATGATGTCGAGACCGGTTTCGCCGTCGAGATGGTAGTCGGCAAGCACGATGTCCGGGCGGCCGATCGCGGCGGTCTCCAGATCGCGTGAGCCGGATACGGTGTCGACATGGCACCCCCAGCCTTCGAGCAGCAGCCGCATGCCTTCGAGGATGCGGGCATCATTGTCGATGCAAAGCACATGCAATCCCGCCAACGAAGCCGCCGCCCGCGCAGGGCCTCTGGTCTTTTCGATCTCGCGTCGCGGCTCCTGCATGGCAGCGACCGGCAAAACAACGGAAAAGCGCGTGCCTTTGCCTGGGTTGGAGAAGATGCGGATTTCGAGCCTGAGCACCCTGGCGATGCGGTCGACGATGGAGAGGCCGAGGCCGAGGCCCTCGGCCTCGCGCGCACCCTCGTCCAGTCGCGTGAATTCGCGAAAGACCGTGTTCAGCTTGTCACCGGCAATGCCGATGCCGGTATCGATCACCTGGATCTCTGCCAGTTCGCCGCGCCGCCTGACGCCGACCAGGATGCGGCCGTGGCGGGTATATTTGATGGCGTTCGAGACGAGATTCTGGATCAGGCGGCGCAACAGATTGCGGTCCGTCATTACCGTCAGCGACGACGGCATGATCGCCAGCCCGAGCTTCTTTTCGGCGGCAAGCGGCCGGAAGTCGTTGCCGATCTGGCTCAGCAGTCCGTCGAGGGTGAAGGCGCTGTCATCCGGCTTCATCGCGCCGGCATCGAGGCGCGAGATGTCGAGCACGGCGCCCAGGATCGTCTCGACCGATTCCAGCGAGGATTCGATGTTGACCGCCGCCTTTCCGGCCGGACCCTTGCCGGCCTTCTCGATCAGCGAGGAGCAATAGAGCCGGGCGGCGTTCAGCGGCTGCAGGATGTCGTGGCCGGCGGCGGCGAGGAAGCGCGTCTTGCCGAGATTGGCCTCCTCGGCCAGCATTTGCGCCTGCGCCAGCTCCTCGTTGACCCTGGTCAGTTCGATGGTGCGGGTCTTGACGCGCTGCTCCAGCGATTCATTGGCGCGCTTCAGCGCCAGATCCTGTTCGACGCGGCCGGAAATGTCGGCATAGGTGGCGACGATGCCGCCATCCGGCATTGGGTTGGACCGCAGTTCCAAGATGCGGCCGCTGGTCTTCAATTCCATCTGCCAGGGGCTGACGAAACTGGTCAGCCGGTTGAGCATCATCACGCGCTGGTCGGCGGGGATGTCGCCGCGTTCGGCAAGATGGCGCAGGATCTGGTCGAGCGAGACGCCGACCTGGCCCATGTCGTCGGGCAGGTCGAACAGCGCCCGGTATTGGCGGTTCCAGCAGATCAGCCTGAAATCGCGGTCGAAGACCGTGATGCCCTGCTCCATCTGGTCGAGCGCGATCTGCAACAGGTCGCGGTTGTGCTGCAGCGCTTCGGTGGCGTCGTCGAGCAGGCGGAAGGCATCGCTGGATTCGCGGTCGTGGCGCCGGAACAGCAGCGACAGGATCAGCCGCGCCGAGGAGGAACCGACAGCACTTGCCAGCAGTTGCTCGGAGAAGCGGATCACGTCCATGCTCGCCTGCTCCTTGCCGAGCAGCGTGGTGCCGTTGGTCTTCTCGAATGATTGGAAGGAGCGCTCGGTGCGTTCGACGCCGAGGTAACGCCCGATCGTATCCTTGAGGTCGTTGACGGTGATGGCGGTGCGGAAGCGGCGCAGGCTCGGCATCGGGCCGGCATCCCTTGGCACGAAGATCGATGCCTGGATGCGCTCCAGCGGCACCGACGCGCGCGACAGCGAGCCAAGCACGAAGAACAGCGTGTTGACAGACAGGCTCCACAGCACGCCGTGGTTCAGTGGTTCGGCCACAGTGCCGAACAGGGCTTGCGGCCGCAGCGCTTCGAAGCCGAACAGCCCGTGCACGACCATGTCGGTATCGGGCGCGACAAGCGAGGGCAAAAGCAGCGTGTAGCCCCAGACGAGGATGCCGGCGACCATGCCGAGCGCGGCGCCCCTGCCGTTGGCGCCGCGCCAGATCAGGCCGCCGACCAGTGCCGGCGCGAACTGCGCGATGGCCGCGAACGACATCAGGCCGATCGATGACAGTCGTGCGCTGTTGGTGCTCTCGCGGTAGTAGAGGAAAGCGATGAACAACAGGATGAAGATCGCCCCGCGCCGCACATTGAGGATCAGCGTCGACCAGTCCTCGTTCTCCGAGGTCGAGGTCTTGAGCAGCCGGCGTACGAACAGCGGAATGACGAGATCGTTGGAGATCATGATCGACAGCGCCACGCTTTCGACGATCACCATGGCCGTTGCCGCCGACAAGCCGCCGATGAAGGCCGCCATGGCAAGCACGTCATGGCCGCTGAACAAGGGCAGCGACAGCACGTAGAGATCGCTGCTGGTGCCGGTGCCGACCAGCGACAGGCCGGCAAAGGCGATCGGCAGCACGAACAGGTTGATCGCCACGAGGTAAAGCGGGAACACCCAGGTCGCCGTGCGCAATTCGGCCTCGCCACGGTTCTCGACGATCGTGACGTAAAACTGCCGCGGCAACAGGATGATGGCAAAGCCGCTCAATCCCGTCAGCACCAGCCAGGTGGCGAGCGAGGTGTTGTAGCCCATCGCCTGACGCACCTGCCCATTCTGCGCCAGCTTGGCGAACATGTCGCCCGGTCCGCCGAAGATCAGGAAGGTGACCATCAGGCCGATCGCCAGGAAGGCGGCAAGCTTGACCACGGTCTCGACCGCCACCGCCAGCACCAGTCCGTCCTGGTGCTCGGTGGCGTCGGCGTGGCGGGTGCCGAACAGCACCGCGAACAGCGCCAAGAGCATGGCGACGACCAGCGAGATGTCGCTGACGAACGGATCGAAGGAGGGCGGCGATCCCGTATAGTGCTCGACCATCAGGCTGACCGAGCCGGAGATCGCCTTCAGTTGCAGCGCGATGTAGGGCACCGCGCCGATGGTCGCGATCAGCGTGGCGATCGCGGCGACGGTGAAGCTTTTGCCGTAGCGGGCGCCAAGGAAGTCGGCGATCGAGGTGATCTTCTCGGTCTTGGCCAGCCGCACGATACGGTTGAGCAGCGGGAAGCCGAACACGAACACCAGCACCGGGCCGGTATAGATGCCGAGGAATTCGAGGCCGCGCTCGGAGGAGAGCCCGACCGAGCCGAAGAAGGTCCAGGAGGTGCAGTAGATGGCAAGGCTGAGCGCATAGATGAAGGGCCGCGCGCGGCCGGGTCCGGAGACAGCCGAGCGGCGGTCGCCCAGGCTGGCGATGGCGAACAGCAGCGTCACATAGGCGATCGCGATGATGACGATGAACAAGCCCTGCACGCCTGGAATTTCCTCCTTTGCCGCCTTTTTATCCGGCTTGTGCGAACGCAATCACAGCTTGGCGCTGGAGTCCATCGCGGCTTTGGCAGCATGATCGGGGCGACGAAGCGAGCCCGGGCGCTGCCTAAGGAGAAAGCGGTTGCTTTCCCCTTTTTGCCCATGTTGCAACCGCAGGTTTTTGTTATGTTGCCGTCGGGTCGACGCCGCAAGGACGGAGCGGCAGCGCGGCCGCCATGACAAGGAGGGTCGAATGCTGAGAGAATTCCAGGAATTCATTTCCAAGGGCAATGTGATGGACTTGGCCGTCGGCGTCATCGTCGGCGCTGCGTTCGGCAAGATTGTCGATTCCCTTGTCAACGACATCATCATGCCGATCGTCGGTGCGATTTTCGGCGGCCTGGACTTCAACAACTATTTCTTTGGATTGTCCTCTGCCGTGAACGCCACCTCGCTGGCCGACGCCAAGAAACAGGGTGCGGTCTTTGCCTATGGCAGCTTCATCACGGTGGTGCTGAACTTCCTCATCCTCGCCTTCATCATCTTTCTCATGGTCAAGGCGGTGAACAATCTGCGCAGGCGGCTCGAGGCCGAGAAGCCTGCGGCCCCCGCCGCGCCGCCCCCCGCCGATGTTGCTTTGCTCACCGAAATCCGCGATCTGCTCGCCAGGCGATAATGTAGCCAACCGTTGCTGGACCAAAACCCCGGCCGTTCTCGGCCGGGGTTTTCCGTTCAAGCATCTGGTAAAGAGCGGCAACCCTAATCGAAAACGGATTTGTCCATGAGCCTGATCGACAGCTTTCGCGCCGAAGCCCGTGCCGCACCTGAGAGCGGCATTGTCGCCGTCGTCAATTACGGCCGCCTGCGTGAGGGGCTGATCCCGCTCTGGGCCGGCGAGGGCGACCTGCCGACGCCGGCCTTCATCACCGATGCCGCGTCGAAGGCGCTGGCAGGCGGCGAGACGTTCTACACCTGGCAGAGGGGCATTCCCGACCTCAGGCAGGCGCTGGCCCGCTACTACGCCAGGCATTTCGCCAAGACCTTCCCGGAGGAGCAATTCATCGTCACCGGATCCGGCATGCATGCCATCCAGATGTCCCTTACCGCTCTCGCCGGCGCTGGCGATGAGGTGATCTATCTGTCGCCGGCCTGGCCGAATTTCGACGCCGCCGCCGCCCTGTCGGGCGCCGTTCCGGTGCCGGTCACGCTCGATCATTCCGGCAATGGCTGGTCCTGCGACGTCGAGAAGATCGCCGCGGCGATCACCCCGCGCACCAAGGCGCTGTTCATCAACACGCCGTCGAACCCGACCGGCTGGACCGCCGATCACGAGACCTTGCGGGCGATCCTCGATCTCGCCCGCGCCAGGAACGTGTGGATCATCGCCGACGAAATCTATTCGCTGTTCCACTATGGCCCTGGCCGTGCGCCGTCCTTCCTCGACATCGCCACGGCGGAAGACCGCATCCTGTTCGTCAACTCCTTTTCCAAGAACTGGGCGATGACCGGCTGGCGCGTCGGCTGGATCAAGACGCATCCGAGCCTGCAGCAGGTGTTCGAGAACCTGATCCAGTATTCGAATTCCGGCGTCGCCCAATTTATGCAGCGCGGCGCCGTCGCAGCTCTCGACGAGGGCGATGGTTTCGTCGCCGAACAGGTGGAGCGGGCGAGGAAGGCGCGCGACCTGGTCTGCGGCATTCTTGGCGCCACCGGCCGCGCCCGGTTTACCGTGCCGCAAGGCGCCTTCTATTTGTTCTTCACGGTCGATGGCATCACCGATTCGCGCACGGCGGCCTTCGACATCGTCGACAAGGCCAATGTCGGCCTGGCTCCGGGAACCGCCTTCGGTCCCGGCGGCGAAGCCTTCCTCAGGCTGTGCTTCCACCGCCGCCTCGACCAGATCGAGGAGGCCGCGCATCGGCTGGCGAAGTGGATGGGAACTGTCTGAGCAGGCGGCGAAGCCCGATCTGGAAGTCGCTCTGGTGCCTCAGATGCCGCCGGAGTTGAGTTTCAAACGGGCTTTCAGCCGCCTGACTTGGGCACCAGCAGCGGCACGATCCGGTCGCTCTTGGCGACAGAAGGCCGGCCGGCGGAACCATAGGGAATGCCCAGCGCATCCCAGGTCTCGACCAGCGCATCCTGCAGTCCAGCGATCAACTCATCCGAATGGAACGGCGTCGGCGTGATGCGCAGCCGCTCGGTGCCGCGCGGCACGGTCGGGTAGTTGATCGGCTGGATGTAGATGCCGTGCACGCCAAGCAGGCGGTCGCTCGCCATCTTGCACAACTCGGGGTCACCGACCAGCAGCGGCACGATATGGGTCGGCGATTCCATCACCGGCAATCCGGCGGCCGACAGGATCTGCTTGGTCCGGCTCGCCTGCTGCTGCTGGGCATCGCGCTCGGCCTGCGAACCCTTGAGATGGCGGATCGAGGTGGTGGCCGCGGCGGCGATCGCCGGCGGCAGCGCCGTGGTGAAGATGAAGCCCGGTGCATAGGAGCGCACCGCGTCGATCACCGCACTGGTGCCGGTGATATAGCCGCCCAGCGTGCCGAACGCCTTGGCCAGCGTCCCTTCGATGATGTCGATGCGGTCGGCCAGGCCCTCGCGCTCGGTGATGCCGCCGCCGCGCGGCCCGTACATGCCCACCGCATGGACCTCGTCGATATAGGTCATGGCGTTGTGGCGCTCGGCCAGTTCGACGATCTCTTTGATCGGCGCGATGTCGCCATCCATCGAATAGACGCTTTCGAAGACGATCAGCTTGGCGCGTTCGCGGCCCGCCGCCTGCAGCAGGCTTTCCAGATGCGCCACGTCATTGTGGCGGAAGATCTTCTTTTCGGCGCCCGAACGCCGCACGCCCTCGATCATCGAGGCGTGGTTCAACTCGTCCGAGATGATCAGACAGTTGGGCAAAAGCCGGGCGATGGTCGAGATCGAGGCTTCGTTGGAGACGAAGCCGGAGGTGAAGACCAGGCCTGCTTCCTTGCCGTGCAGGTCGGCAAGCTCGTGCTCGAGCTCGACCAGCGGGTTCGAGGTGCCCGAAATGTTGCGGGTGCCGCCGGCGCCCGAGCCCATCTTGCCGGCAGCGTCCTGGAACGCGGCGATGACGTCGGGATGCTGGCCCATGCCGAGATAATCGTTGGAGCACCAGACGGTGATTTCCTCGGCGCGGCCGTTGGACCGCCATATGGCGCGCGGAAACTGGCCCGCGATGCGCTCGAGATCGGCGAAGACGCGATAACGACGCTCGGCATGGAGCTGGTCGATCGCTTCTTCGAAGAACCGCTGGTAGTTCATGTCGGCTTCCCAATTTTGCGCGGGATCATAGTCATTGCCCTTTTGGCCGTCCACCGGGCCGCTTTGGTCAAAATGCCACGCCCCGCACCTGTTCCTAACGATGCCGGATCGTGGCCTATTCCCCTCCACGGTACCCCTTTGGATCACTTTTGTTTCAGCTCGATGCCACATCAAGTGAACGCCGGTTACCTAGGGTACTAATGGCCATCCGCCAGGCTTTCCAGTAAGGCGGTTGTTGAGACAGTTTCCGATAAATCTTGGGTAAGCGAGGACTTGGGATGGCGGTTTTGGTGACAGGCGGCGCCGGCTATATCGGCAGCCATATGGTCTGGGAATTGCTGGATGCCGGCGACAGCGTGGTCGTTCTCGACCGTCTGTCTACCGGCTTCGAATGGGCGGTGGCGCCGGAGGCAAAGCTGGTCGTCGGCGATGTCGCGGACAAGGAATTGGTCGGTTCGATCATCAGGGACAACAAGGTCGACGCCATCATCCATTTCGCCGGCTCCATCGTCGTCCCGGAATCGGTTTCCGACCCGCTCGCCTACTACGAGAACAACACCTCGAAGACCCGCACGCTGATCGAAACCGCGGTTCGCGAGGGCGTGCCCAATTTCATCTTTTCCTCGACCGCCGCCGTCTATGGCGGCGCCGGATTGGAGCCGGTGCGAGAGGATGCCCGCCTGGCGCCGGAATCGCCCTATGGCCTGTCCAAGCTGATGAGCGAATGGATGCTGCGCGATGCCAGCCTCGCGCACGACATGCGCTATACCGCACTGCGCTATTTCAACGTCGCCGGCGCCGATCCCAAGGGCCGCACCGGCCAGTCGACGCCCGGCGCCACCCATCTGATCAAGGTCGCCTGCGAGACAGCGCTCGGCAAGCGCCCCTTCATGCAGGTGTTCGGCACCGATTATCCGACACCGGACGGCACCTGCATGCGCGACTACATCCATGTCAGCGACCTGGCGGCGGCGCACCGCCTGGCCTTGCAGCGGCTGCGCGCCGGGGGCAAGAGCCTCGTCGCCAATTGCGGCTACAGCCATGGCTATTCGGTGCTCGAGGTCATCGACAGCGTGCGCCGTGCCTTCGGCCATGATTTCGAGGTGAAGATGGGCGACCGCCGCCCCGGTGACGCCGCGGCGGTGGTTGCCAATTCGGACCTCGCCCGGGCTGAACTCGGCTGGACACCGCAGCGCGACGATCTCGACCGGATCGTTGCCGACGCGCTCGCCTGGGAACGCATCCTGACCGGCAAGAACTCCTCGCGCGGCTGAGTCAGCCCCAAGGGCTCGCAAGCCACCCGGCGAAGCGCTATGGAAGCATTCGCGGAGGGCGCGGACGCGCTGCGCCGTGTCGAGCTTGGGGGATGGCATGAAGATAACGGTGCTCGGAGCCGGCGTTGTCGGTACGGCGGCGGCCTATTACCTGGCCGGCGATGGCCACGAGGTCACCGTGATCGAGCGCCACGCGGCGCCGGCGCGCGGCACCAGCCAGTCGAATGCCGGCCTGGTGTCGCCGGGGGATGCCACCGCCTGGGCCTCGCCGGCGGCATTGAAGACGTTCCTGCGCGCGCTCTACAACCACGATCTCGGCATCAAGGTGCGGTTGCGCTTCGATCCCTATTTCCTCGCCTGGAGCCTGCGTTTCCTGCGCCAATGCACCGTGGCGCGCCTGCGCGCCAACAGCCAGGTCAAGCTGCGCCTGGCGCTCTATTCCAGGGATTGCATCAACGCCATCTCCGCGGAAACGGGCATCGGCTACGACGAGCGCAAGAAGGGCATCCTCTATTTCTTCCGCTCGCAGCACAGTCTCGACACCGGCACCGACAATTACCGCTATCTCGCCGAGCAAGGCCTGCCGATCGAGATCGTCGGCCGCGAGCGGCTGGTGGAGCTTGAACCGGGTCTTGCCGGCGTGAAGGAAAAGATCGCCGGCGGCGTCTATTCGCCGATCGACCAGACCGGCGATTCCCGCCAGTTCGTCGAAAAGCTCGCCGCTCATGCCGCCGAGAAGCTTGGCGTGAGATTTCTCTATGGCACCGCGGTCGAGGGGCTGGACATCGAGGGCGACCGGGTGCGCGCGGTGATGACCTCGGCCGGACCGATTGCTGGCGATGCCGTGGTCATTTCTATGGGACCGGAGAGTGGTCTGCTCGGCCGCCGTTACGGCATAGACCTGCCGGTCTACCCGGTGAAGGGCTATACCGCGACCATTCCTCTGGAAGACGAGAGCAAGGGGCCGACCATGGGCGGCGCCGACGAGGACCAGCTGATGGCGTATTCGCGCCTTGGCAATCGGTTGCGATTGGCTTCGACCGCCGAATTCACCGGCTTCGACCGCACCCACAAACCCAGCGACTTCGCCACCATGTTCAGGACCGGCAAGGATCTGTTCCCCGGCGCCTTCGACGAGAAGAAGGCCGAACTCTGGGCAGGCCTCAGGCCAATGATGCCGAACTCCGTGCCGGTGATCGGCCAGGCGCGCTATGAAAACCTCTACCTCGATACCGGCCACGGCCATGTCGGCTGGACCATGGCCTGCGGCTCGGGAAAATTCCTTGCCGACCTTGTCGCCGGCCGCAAGCCGGAGATCGACCCGCAAGGGCTGGTCTATGTCAACTGAAGGAGCTCTCAAGCGGTCCACCGTTTCACGGAAACGTCGGACCGCTCACATCTAACTCTTTGTTTTGGCGCAATTCCCCAAGGGAAAGCGCTGCGCGCTTTTCCTGGAAAACCGTTTCACACTTTTCCTGGAATTGCTCTATCGTCGTGCTGGCACCGAACCCATTCTCCCGGACTCAAACGGATCCTATGATCATCCCCGCGCTTCGACCGCCGCGCGCCAGGCATTGACATAGCCGGCCCAGGCCGCGCTGGTCGGCGGTTCAACTCGCTCGCCTTTGCCGTGCGCTGTCACCTGTTTCGTTGCCAGCAACGCCGCGCCGATGCTGGTGCCGGTGGCGGCCTCCGAGGCAATGACGGTGCGCCCCGTGACCGCCGCCAGCATGCCGACAAACAGCCGGTTGCGGGCAAAGGGCCCCTCGACAGTGGTCGGGCCGTCGGCGCCGATCAGGTCGAGGCAGGTCGCCGTCATCAGCGCCAGATAGAACGAGATGGCGGCGAAGCGCTGGCCGCTGTTCATGTCGTCGGCATCAAGCCATGCCGCGGCCTGATGTGGGAACGGCCCCGACCCCTGCTGGGTCGACGGCAGCAGCAACGTCCTTCGCGCCAGCACGGCGTCGACATCTTCCTCGGTCCAGTTCTCCGGCTGGCCTTCCGTCAACAACGAAAATTCGCGCCCGCCCATGAAGCGGGCCGAGGGAACGGGATCGCCGAGCGCGTTGACATTGACCAGCGTGTCGCGCGCCGGGTCGAGCGTGACCTGTTTGCCGCCGACCGCCATCGACACCACCCAGGTGCCGGTCGAGACAACCGAAAACGGTGGCGCGTCGGATAGAAGATGCGGCAGCAGCGATGCGTTGGAATCGTGCAGGCCGCAAAAAACAGGCGTTTGCGGATCGAGCCCGGTTTGCGCCGCAAGCGCAGGCAGGATCGGGCCGAGGCGATCCCTGGCCGGCCGCACCGGCGCCATCAGCGCGCGCCAACCCAGCCTGTCGACCAGCGACGAAAAATCCGATTTCCACGGGTTCCACAGATCGGTGTGGCAGCCGAGCGAGGTCACCTCGTTGGCGGCGATGCCGGTCAGCCGCAAGGCCCAGTATTGCGGATACATCAGCACGGCGGCGGCTTTTGCGAATTCGGCCGGGAAGCCTTTCTGCTGCCAGAAGAATTGCGCGCCGAGATTGAGGCCGAGCGGCAGGCGCGGCGTGCCGGTCTCGGCGAAGGGCGGGCGAACAACGTCATAGTCCGCCGCCAGCCTGTCGGGGCCGTCGAACTCATAGTCGAGCACAGGCAGCACCAGTTCGCCCGCGGCATCGACCAGCACGCCGGTCGCGCCATGGGTGGTGATGGAGATGGCGTCGATGCCCTCTTGGAGGTTGAGACTTGCCAGGCTGTCGAGGATGAAGGTCCACAGCGCTTCGACATCGTGATGCGGATAAGGCGCCTGGCGCACCGGGGCATTCGCCACGCGGCGCAGCGCAACCTCGCTCAGCGTTGCGAGATCGACCAGCGCCACCTTGGCGTTGGTCTTGCCGATGTCGATCACGGCGATGTGACGCATCGCACTCATTCCATATGGAACACGGTTTCCAGCGGCACCGCCACCGGCTCGTTGTCCGGCTTGGTCTCCATGAGGTCGGCCATATCAGCCCACCAGCGCTGCATCACCGGATGGCCGGGCAAATCGTCCATGCCGTGGTCGTCACGCCGCCACAGCACGCCGAACAGAATGTTGGTCTCCTCGTCAAGGTGAATCGAATAGTCGGAGACGCCGGCCTGCTTCAACAGCGCGACCAGCGACGGCCAGATTTCGTCGTGGCGCTTCTGGTACTCGGCCTTCATGCCGGGCCTGAGCTTCATCTTGAACGCGTATTTCTCAGGCATCAGCGTCCCCCGCGCAGCCGCCGCCAGACGATCGGCAGCGCGATGACGATGATCAGCAGCAGGCCGATGAAGATCGACATGACGATGCCGGGCACGTTGAGCAGGCCGAGCCCGAAGGTCACCAGTCCCATGATGAAGGCGGCGAGCACGACGCCCAGGATGCTGCCGGCGCCGCCAAGGATGCTGACGCCGCCCAGCACCACCATGGTGATGACTTCGAGTTCATAGCCCTGCGCGATCGACGGCCTTGTCGAGCCGAGCCGCGAAGTGATCAGCACCGAGGCAATGCCCGCCATCAGTCCGGTCAGGCAGAACAGGGTGAATTTGATTCGGCCGACGCGCACGCCGGAAAACTGCGCGGCGACCGGATTGTTGCCGATCGCAAAGACGCGGCGGCCGAAGCTCGTGCGATGCAGCAGGAACCAGTAGATGACGGCGGCGATGAGGAAGAGCACCAGTTCGAACGACACCACCCACCAGACGTAGCCCTGGCCGAAGAAAGCAAAACTCTCGGGATAGCCCTTGTAGGCCTGATCGCCGAGAATGATGAAGGCGATGCCGCGAAACAGGCTCATCGTGCCGATGGTGACGACGATGGAGGGCAGGCCGAGCCTTGTCACCAGCAGCCCGTTGAAGGCGCCGCAGCCGAGCCCGACGACGATGCCGATCAGCACCAGCACAGGCGTTCCGGCACCGGCCTGCACCGCCATGCCCATCATGGTCGAGGAAAGCGCGATGATCGCCGCCACCGACAGGTCGATTTCGCCGGAAATGATCAGCAGCGCCATGGCAAAGGCGATCAGCCCCTTCTCGGTGAAGTTGAAGGTCAGGTCCGAGAGCGAATAGGGGTCGAGGAAATAGGGCGAGGCGAAACTGTTGATGGCAAAGATGGCGACCGCCACCACGACCAGCAGCGCTTCCCACGAAAAGATCGCCGAGCGGAACGGCTTGTCCAGCCGGTCTGGAATGTGGCGCGGGGCAGGGATGTCGGTCATGCCGCCTCCGCCTTTCTCAGGATTATGCGGCCCTGCTGGCGTTCGCCGCGCGCGTTGAGCACGACGGCGAGGATGATGGCGCTGCCCGAGATCGCCATCTGCCAGAAGGGCGAGATGTTGATGACCGGCAGAGCGTTGGAGATGATGCCGAGGAACAAGGCGCCGAGCACTGCACCGCCGACCGAGCCGATGCCGCCGGCGATCGAAATGCCGCCGATGACGCAGGCGGCGATGATGTTGAGCTCATAGCCGTTGGCGACCTCGACCGAGGCGATCACATAGCGCGAGATCCAGAGATAACCGGATAGCCCGCCGACCATGCCGGAGATGCAGAAGACGATGAATTTCGTGCGGCCGACATCGATGCCGGCATAGACCGACGCCGTCGGGTTGACGCCGATGGCGTAGATCGAGCGGCCGAGCGCGGTGCGCGTCATCACAACGAAGAACAGCGCGATGACCAAGATGGCGATCCAGGACAGCACCGGTATGCCGATGAAGGCCGCACGCTGGAAGCCGATGAATTCGGGGCTCATCTTGTCGGCATTGACCCAGGCGCCGCCGGACAGGACGAACGTGGCGCCGCGATAGATGGTCAGCGTGCCTAGGGTCACCACGATCGAGGGGATGTTCAGCCGCCACACCAGCAGACCGTTGATGGCGCCAAGCACCAGCCCGACGGCCAGCGCGATGACGATCAGCAGCGGGATCGGGATCGCCGGATGCGCGGCGTTGAGCATCGCCACCACCATGCCGGTGAAGCAGAGGTTCGACGCCATCGACAGGTCGATCGATCGGGTCAGGATGACGACCATCTGGCCGAGCGCCAGGATCATCAGGATCGAGGTGTCGTTGAACACCTGGCGCAGATTGCCGGGATCGGCAAAGGCCGGGAAGCGCGTCGAGATCAGCCCGATCAAAACGACGATCGCCGCAGCCAGCCAGATTTCGCGGTATTTCAACAAAGCCTTCATGCCGCGATCCCCGCTGCCGTCCGGACCAGCGTCTCGGCGTCCAGTTCCTTGTTGTCGTAGACCGCCGCGACCAGCCCTTCGCGCATGACGACGACGCGGTCCGACATGCCGAGGATTTCGGGAAGCTCCGACGATACCATGATCACCGACAGGCCTTGCGCCACCAACTCGGCCATGAAGCCGTGCACCGCGGCCTTGGAGCCGATGTCGATGCCTTTGGTCGGCTCGTCGAGGATGATGACCTTGGGCGCGGTCGCCAGCCATTTGGCGATGACGATCTTCTGCTGGTTGCCGCCCGACAGCGTGCCGACATCCTGGCTGAGCGAGGAGGCCCGGAGGTCGAGCCGCTCCGTGTAGGAGCGGGCGAGCGAAAACTCTTCCGCCAGCCGCAGCAGGCCGGATTTGGACGTGCGCTTGAGTGAAGGCAGCGAGACGTTCTGGAAGATCGGCAGGCCGATCACCACGCCTTGCTTGCCGCGCTCCTCCGGCACATAGACGATGCCGGCCTCGATCGAATCCGCCGCGGATTTCGGCGCGGTCGCCTTGCCGTCCAGCGTGATGGTGCCGCCCGAAATGCGGGTGATGCCTGAAATCGCCTGCATCACCTCGCTGCGCCCGGCGCCGACAAGGCCGTAGAAGCCGAGGATCTCGCCCTTGTGCAGTTCGAAGCCGATGTCGTTGAATTCGGTTGGATGCGAAAGCCCGGAGACGGAGAGCACCGGCGCGCCGATCTGGGCCTTGCGCTGCGGAAAGATGTGATCGACCGAGCGGCCGACCATCATGCGCACGATCTGGCTCTGGGCGGCATCCTTGATCAGGCCTTCGCCGACCATCTCGCCGTCGCGGAACACCGTGTAGCGATCGGCGATCCGATAAATCTCGTCGAACTTGTGGCTGATGAACAGGATCGCCTTGCCTTGCTCCTTGAGAAACTCGATGAGCAAAAACAGCTCCTCGATCTCCTTCATCGAAAGCGCGGCGGTCGGTTCGTCCATGATGACGATCTGCGCGTCGATCGACATGGCGCGCGCCACGGCGACGAGATGCTTGTTGGCGATACCGAGGTCCTTCAGCCGGGCGTCGGCGTCGATATGGCCGGCGTGCATGGTATCGAGCACTTCGCGCGCATTCTTGCGCATCGTGCGCCAGTCGAGGGTGCCGAATCGCGTGCGCGGCGCATGGCCGAGAAAGATGTTTTCGGCAACGCTCAGATCGTCGAACAGCACCGTTTCCTGATGGATGGCGGTGACGCCATGGCCGAAGGCCGCATGCGCGCTGGGCAAGGTGACCGGCTGGCCATCTATGCTGATCGTGCCCGCGTCGGGCTGGTAGATGCCGGTCATGATCTTGACCAGCGTCGACTTTCCGGCGCCATTCTCGCCGATGAGCGCTGTCACCTGGCCAGGATAGAGCGACAGGCTGACATTGTGCAGCGCCCGCACGCCGGGAAAGCTCTTGGAGATGCCGGACAGCGTCAGGCGTGGGACTGCCTTACCCTCCCCCTTGTGGGGAGGGTCGCGAACAATTTGAGCGGGGTGGGGGTCTACTAGCATATCAAGGTCCTGGTGCATGGAGATGTCGCCACCCCCACCCCGTCTCGCCTGCATCGCTTCGCGAAGCCGGCTCGCCGACCCTCCCCACAAGGGGGAGGGTGGTGCGAGCGTCCGAGATCAATAGATCTTGGAGAACTTCTCGATGTTGGACTTGTCGAACTGGAAGGGCGGAGCCATCGCAGCCGAGTTCGAGTCGTCGAGCGTGACCTTGCCGACGCGGCCGATCGACAGCGTCGCACCGGGCTTGGCCTCTTCCTTCTTCACCGCCAGGTCATGGGCGAGGTAGACGGCGGAGTAGCCGAGGTCGATCGGGTTCCAGAGAGCCACCGCCTGGCTGGCGCCGTTGTCGATGAACTTCTTGAACTCGGACGGCAGCGCGAGGCCGGTGACGTTGACCTTGCCGATCAGGTTCGCGTCGGTGACGACCTGGGCGGCGGCGACGACGCCGACGGTGGTCGGCGCGATGATCGCCTTGAGGTTCGGATAGGACTTCAACAGGCCCTTTGCTTCGTCGGTGCTCTTGGCCGAGTCGTCATCGCCATAGACGGTGGCGACCAGTTTGATCTTGGGGAACTTCTCCGGCAGGATTTTCTTGGCCGCGTCGATCCAGGCGTTCTGGTTGGTCGCGGTCGAGGAGGCCGACAGGATGGCGACGTCGCCGCCTTCCGGCAGATAGTCGGCGGCAAGCTTGATGATGGTCTCGCCGATCAGGCCGGTGTCGGACGGGTTGAGGTGAAGCTGGCGGCCTTCCTTGGCGACGCCCGAATCCCAGGAGATGACGGTGATGCCGCGCTCCATGGCCTTCTTCAGCACCGGCACCAGCGCGTCGGCGTCGTTGGCGGAAATCGCGATGGCGTTGACCTTCTGCGCGATCAGCGAATTGACCACTTCGATCTGCGCCTCGGCGGTCGCTTTGGTCGGGCCGGTGTAGATGATGTCGACATCGCCGAGTTCCTTGGCCGCCTCTTCGGCGCCCTTGTTGGCGGCATCGAAGAAGCCGTTGCCGAGCGACTTCACCACCAGCGCGATCTTGACGTTCTCGGCGTAGGCGGCATTCACGAACATGGCGGCGGAAAACGCCGCCGTAACCATCAATTTCTTCAGAAAGCTCATCGAATTTCCTCCCTTGAGCGTTGCATTCCATCGCCGCTGCGGGCGTGAGTTGGCCTCAGGCCTGCAGCGAAGATTCTTCCTTTGCCGATTTGCGGGCGACGATCAGCGTCACCCCCGCGGTCTCCAACATCTTGGCTTCGCGATCCTCGATGCCGTCATCGGTGATGACCGTGGCGATGCGCGACAGGCCGCACAGGATCAGGCTGGAGCGCTTGCGGAATTTCGAGGAGTCGACGAGCACCACCAGCTCGTCGGCCTGGTCGATCAGCTTCTGCTCCGCCTGGATCAACAGCGGATCGCCTTCCATCAGGCCGAGCGGCCCCAACCCTTGAGCACCCATGAACATGCGGCGCGCGTAGAAATTGCGCGTCACGTCATTGTCGAAGGGCGACAGGATGATGTTCTGCTCGCGGTAGATCGTGCCGCCGGACAGCATCACCGTGTTCTTGGAATGCTTGAGCAGATGCTCGGCGATCGGGAATGAATTGGTGAAGATCGGCATGCGCCGGCCGGTCAGGAAATGCACCATCTGGAAGGTCGTGGTGCCGCCATTGATGATGATCGGCTCGCCATCCCCGCACAATTCGACCGCTTCACGCGCAATCGCTCGCTTCTGCGAAGCGTTGATCGTTTCGTTGACGGAAAAGGGCCGGCCGGCGAGCCCGATGAACTGTGGCGGCGAGATTGCCTCGGCGCCGCCGCGCACTCGCCGCAGCCGCTTCTGGACATGCAGTGCCGCGATATCACGCCGGATCGTCGCCTCGGAGGACTCCGTCAGGTCGACCATCTCCTGCACCGTCACCACAGGCTTTTCCTGGACGGCGGACAGAATGATCCTGTGGCGCTCTTTTTCGTGCATGGTTCCTCCCTGCCTGGCCATCTAGGCACTCAAAACGAGCAGTGTCAATCATTTCCGATCATATAATTTCATTGTGCAGTGCAATATGATCGATATTGATCGTTTATGATTGACAATCGGACGGCTTGCGTAGACATTCCCGGCAAAATGGACTGCACCCTTTTGCGTCCCAGGGAGGATACCTATGCTCGACAAGCGCTCCGGCTCGCGCCTGGCCAATCTGTGGGATGATGCGAAAGCCAAGGGGATGAGCGACCCCGAGCTTCTGGTCTATCGCTCGAACACGCTCGGCTCCGACAAGCGCGTCACCAACTATGGCGGTGGCAACACCTCCTCCAAGATCTGGCAGAAGGATCCGCTCAGCGGCGAGACCGTCGAGGTGCTCTGGGTCAAGGGCTCCGGCGGCGACAGCGCCTCGATCAAGCTCGATGGCTTCGCCACGCTCTACATGGACAAATTGCGCGCGCTCAAAGGCCTTTATCGCGGCGTCGAGCATGAGGACGAGATGGTCGGCTTCCTGCCGCACTGCACGTTCAATCTCAATCCGCGCGCGGCCTCGATCGACACGCCGCTGCACGCCTATGTGCCGAAGCCTTTTGTCGACCACATGCATCCCGATGCCATCATCGCCATCGCCGCCGCGAAGGATTCCAAGGCGCTGACGAAAGAGATATTCGGCGACGCCATCGGCTGGTTGCCATGGAAGCGGCCGGGCTTCGAACTTGGCCTGTGGCTGGAGAAATTCTGCATTGAAAACCCCGAGGCCAAGGGTGTCATCCTGGAAAGCCACGGCCTGTTCACCTGGGGCGACACGCCCAAGGAATGCTACGAGACCACGATCTCGGTGATCAACCAGGCGATCGAGTGGTTCGAGCGCCGCTCCGAGGGCCTCGCCATATTCGGCGGCGAAGTGGTGAAGTCGCTCGACGCCGCCGCACGCCGCGCCATCGCGGCGAAACTGATGCCGAAAATCCGCGGCCTGATCTCGGAAAAGAGCCATAAGCTCGGCCATTTCGACGACCAGCCCGCCGTGCTCGAATTCGTCAACTCCAGGGATTTGCGCTCGCTGGCCGCACTTGGCACCTCGTGCCCGGACCACTTCCTGCGCACCAAGATCCGCCCGCTGGTCATCGAGTTCGATCCGGCCAAACCCGATGTCTACGCCGTCATCGCCCGCCTCGCCGACGACATTGCCGCTTATCGCGTCGGCTACCAGGCCTATTACGACAGCTGCAAGCATGCGGACTCGCCCGCCATCCGCGATCCCAACGCCGTCGTCTACCTGATGCCCGGCGTCGGCATGTTCACCTTCGCCGGCGACAAGGCCACCGCGCGCATTTCGGGCGAATTCTACGTCAACGCCATCAATGTCATGCGCGGCGCCTCGACCGTCTCCTCCTATGTCGGCCTGCCCGCGCAGGAAGCCTTCGACATCGAATACTGGCTGCTCGAGGATCTGAAGCTGCAGCGCATGCCCAGACCGAAGTCGCTCGCCGGGCAGATCGCGCTGGTCACCGGCGGCGCCGGCGGCATTGGCCGGGCAACTGCCAACCGGCTGCTGCGCGAAGGCGCCTGCGTGGTGCTGGCCGACATCGACGAGGTCGCGCTCGCCAGCGCCAATGAGGAACTGGCGAACGCCTACGGCAAGGATTTCGTCCGGCCAGTGGTGATCAACGTCACCTCGGAGGACCAGGTCGTCGCGGGCTTCGCCGAGACGGCGGTCGAGTTCGGCGGCATCGACATTCTTGTGTCCAACGCGGGTCTCGCCTCCTCGGCGCCGATCGAGGAGACGACACTGGCGTTGTGGAACAAGAACATGGACATCCTGTCGACCGGCTATTTCCTCGTCTCGCGGGAGGCATTCCGGCTGTTCAGGGTGCAGAAGATCGGCGGCAACGTCGTCTTCGTCGCCTCCAAGAACGGCCTTGCCGCCTCGCCCAACGCCGCCGCCTATTGCACCGCCAAGGCGGCCGAGATCCATCTCGCCAGGTGTCTCGCGCTGGAAGGCGCGGAAGCCCAGATCAGGGTCAACGTCGTCAACCCGGACGCCGTCCTGCGCGGCTCGAAGATCTGGACCGGCGAGTGGAAGGAACAGCGTGCCGCCGCCTACAAGATGTCGACCGACGATCTGGAAGAGCACTACCGCTCGCGCTCGATGCTGAAGCGTTCGGTGTTTCCCGAAGACATCGCCGAGGCGATCTACTTCTTCGCATCCGACATGTCGGCCAAGTCGACCGGCAACATCATCAACGTCGATGCCGGCAACGCGCAGAGCTTTACGCGCTAGGCCTTCTTCCTTCTCCCCGTTCACGGGGAGAAGGTGGCCTGAAGGGCCGGATGAGGGGCAGCGCTGACGGAACGCATTTTGGGAGGAATAGCAGTTGTCCGAAACCATCATCTCCACCGAAATCGTCGAAAAGGACAACGCCGCGCGCAAAGCCAACCTCGAGCGTGACTACGCCTCGCTTGGCGAACGCCTCGACCGTCGCGGCATCGCCATCGACGCCATCCGCGACAAGGTCGAGAAATTCGCGGTGGCCATCCCTTCCTGGGGCGTCGGCACTGGCGGAACACGCTTTGCCCGCTTTCCTGGTGCCGGCGAACCGCGCGACATCTTCGACAAGATCGAGGATTGCGCCGTTATCCAGCAATTGACGCAGGCGACGCCGACCGTCTCCTTGCACATTCCGTGGGACAAGGCCGATCCGAACCGGCTGAAGCAGGCGGCCTCGCGCTTCGGTCTCGGCTTCGACGCCATGAACTCCAACACCTTCTCGGATGCCAGGGACCAGAAGCTGTCCTACAAATTCGGCTCGCTATCGCATGCCGATGCCGGCACCCGCCGGCAAGCGGTCGAGCACAATCTTGAATGCATCGAGATCGGCAGGACGCTGGGCTCCAAGGCGCTGACGGTGTGGATCGGCGACGGCTCGAACTTCCCGGGCCAGGTGAATTTCACCAAGGCGTTCGAGCGCTATCTCGACGCCATGAAGCAAATCTATGCCGGGCTGCCGGCGGACTGGAAGCTGTTCAGCGAACACAAGATGTACGAGCCGGCCTTCTATTCCACCGTCGTGCAGGACTGGGGCACCAACTACATCATCGCCAGGGAGCTGGGCGACAAGGCCTTCTGCCTGGTCGACCTTGGCCACCACGCGCCCAACGTCAACATCGAGATGATCGTGTCGCGGCTGATCCAGTTCCGGAAACTCGGCGGCTTCCACTTCAACGATTCCAAATATGGCGACGACGATCTCGATGCCGGTTCGATCGACCCCTACCGGCTGTTCCTGGTCTTCAACGAACTGGTCGATGCCGAGATCTCCGGCGCCGAAGGTTTCGACCCCGCCCATATGCTCGACCAGAGCCACAACGTCACCGATCCGATCGAAAGCCTGATGCTGTCGGCGGTCGAGGTGCAGCGCGCCTATGCGCAGGCGCTGCTGGTCGACCGCAAGGCGCTCGAAGGCTTCCAGGAGGCCAATGACGCGCTGATGGCGACGCAGACGCTGAAAGCGGCCTACCGCACCGACGTCGAGCCGATCCTCGCCATGGCACGGCTGCAGACCGGCGGCGCCATCGATCCCGTCGCCGCCTACCGTGCCGCGGGCTACCGAGCCAAGGTCGCGGCGGAGCGTCCGGCGGTCGCCGGCGGGAGCGGCGGGATAGTATAGCCCAAAATTCGACGTTTCAGTCGATCCGACAGGGGCGAGGACATCACTTGAGCACCCCCCTCTGCCCTGCCGGGCATCTCCCCCGCAAGGGGGGAGATTGGTCGCTTCATCGGCGGGGCTCTTCCTGCAACGTCGGAGATTGGCGGGGGGAGATGTCCGGCAGGACAGAGGGGGGTGAAGGATCGCCACCCGTTATTATTGGCTGGACTAACCCACCCCAAGAGGGTCTTCTAGACGCACCCCTCACGCTCCCGGAGGCACGCCATGCCGCTCACCCGCAGAACGCTGATCGCCGTCAGTCTATCGTTGATGCTTACTCTTCAGTCGGTGGCGGCTTTCGCTGCCTCGCCGGCGCCGGCCAAGGGCGAACACGGCATGGTGGTTACGGCCCAGCATCTGGCATCCGAAGTCGGCGTCGGGGTGTTGAAGAAGGGCGGCAATGCCGTCGATGCGGCGGTCGCGGTCGGTTATGCACTCGCCGTGGTCTACCCGAACGCCGGCAATATCGGCGGCGGCGGGTTCATGACCATCCGCTTCAAGGACGGCAGGTCGACCTTCCTCGATTTCCGCGAACGCGCGCCGCTGGCGGCGACCAAGACCATGTATCTGGACAAGGACGGCAAACCGGTGAAGGGCGCGAGCCTCGATGGCTACCTCGCCGTCGGCGTGCCGGGCTCGGTGGCCGGCTTCGAGATGGCGCGTGAAAAATATGGGACGCTGTCTCGGCAAGACCTGATGGCCCCGGCGATCACCTATGCCAAGGACGGCTTCGTCCTCAACCAGGGCGATGCCGCGTCCCTTGCCGGCAATGCGGAGCGGCTGGCCAAGGATCCCGCCGCGTCCGCCATTTTCCTGAAGCCCGATGGCAAGCCCTATGGCATCGGCGAGCGGCTGGTCCAGCCTGATCTTGCCGCCTCGCTCTCGGCGATCTCCGACAAAGGTCCTGATGCATTCTACAAAGGCCCCATCGCCGACGCCATCGTCAAGGCAAGCGGCGCCAAGGGCGGCATCCTGGCCAAACCAGATTTCGAGCAATATGCGGTGCGCGAACTCAAACCGGTGACCTGCAGCTATCGCGGCTATGAGATCACATCCTCGCCGCCGCCAAGCTCGGGCGGTGTCATCATCTGCGAGATCCTCAACGTGCTGGAAGGCTATCCGCTGTCCTATCTCGGCGCCGGCTCGGCCGAGACGGTCCATGTCATGGTCGAGGCCATGCGCCATGCCTATGTCGACCGCAATTCGGCACTCGGCGATCCCGATTTCGTCGACAACCCGGTCTCCAAGCTTCTCGACAAGGCTTACGCCAAGGACATCCGCGACAAGATCGATCCGTTCCGGGCCGGGGTCTCGCAGGACCTGATGCCGAAGGGCTTTGGCGAGTCGAAGGAGACGACCCACTACTCCATCATCGACAATGACGGCAATGCGGTCGCGGTGACCTACACGCTGAACGGCTCGTTCGGCGCCGGCGTCGTCGCCGACGGCACCGGCATCCTGCTCAACAACGAGATGGACGATTTCACCCAGAAGCCCGGCGTGCCCAACCTTTATGGGCTGGTCCAGGGCGAGGCCAATGCGATCCAGCCGAAGAAGACGCCGCTGTCATCGATGAGCCCGACCATCGTCGCCAGGGACGGCAAGCCGTTCATGGTCGTCGGCAGCCCGGGCGGCTCGCGCATCATCACCATCACGCTGGAAGCGATCGTCAACGTCATCGACCACGGGATGAACATCCAGGAGGCGATCGACGCGCCGCGCATCCACCACCAGTGGCTGCCCGACACGGTTTACATCGAGCCATTCGGCCTGTCGCCCGACACCGAAAGGTTGCTGGCCGGCATGGGCTATCACCTCGATCTGAGCGACAAGACCTGGGGCCAGGCCGCCGGCATTCTCGTTGGCGGCAAGAGCCTGGCGGAAATCGAGAAGGGCGGCGGCGCGCGCTATAATGGCGCCATCGACAGCCGTGCCGTGTCAGGCGAGGCGCTGGGATATTGACAGGCCCGCGGCCTGTCCCGTCCCGGACGAAACCGGGTTCGCATTTCGGGTTTGCGCTCTGGTTTGCGGCCCGGCCCGAGCCGTCAAGTAACCGCCGTCAAGTAATCGTCGTCAGGTCACCAGCGTGATCGTCGATGCGATCAACATCAGGGCGGCGATGGCGACGAACAGCGCGTAGATGCGCGGCCGGTCGAGCAGAAGCGCGTTTCCGGAGATCCACGCCGATGTGGCGCCGCCCAGCGCGAAAAGGAAGCCGTTGCGGTGGCCGAAGGTCATCGATGCGGCCATCAGCCCGCCAATGATCAGGGCGCCGAACACGATGATCACGGCGACCGCGTATTTTTCGAAATCGTTGCTACCGATCCCCGGCCCGATCGCGTTCAGATTTGGCAGGTCGTCCGGATCGAAAGGGTTGGCCGACCCATACTCGTCTTGACCTAAGGATTCTCGCATCACTCGTTCTCCGCTGACCGGCAACAAACCATCAACACTTGCCGAGCGCAACCCGATCGTATGTCCCCCTACGTGCTGAGTGTCATCTTCAACACGTTCCAGCGGCGCTTGTCACCGCCTTTTCGGGCACATGACTTGACGATCTGGCAATTAGCGCCCGCGTTGGGCAATGCCAGGGATGAATTCGGTTTCCGCTCTTCGCGACTGCGGCCGCGAGTCGCAGCGCCGGGTCTTTCGCCGGAATGGTGGCCTCCTGAGCATCTTAAATCTTGGCTATGAAGATCATGTTTCATAGTCAACCGGCATTGGTCGCTCTAGGCCTAGGGTCCGCAGACAGGCATCGCACGTTGAAAGCAGATCAGGATAACCGGCTGGGCAAGGCAGCCGATCGCCCCTGCGGTCGGATGACCCGGCGCGGCGCGCTTGCTCTGTTCGTGCTGCCTTTGGCCGCAACCATGGTTCGGCCGGCTGACGCAATGCACGCCGGCGAGAACCAGATGTCGATCCTGCCTGTGACAGTCAACCGAGCTGTGCAGACGGCGTTCGCGGTGCGGCAAGGGAATATCGCCGCTGCCGAACGCCTGCCTCGGTAAGAGGCGCCGTCATTCCTGTGAAGGGGGCGCGCTCAATCGACGATAGGGGATGCCATCGAATCTTGCCGTCACAAAATCCGTTACGGACATCCTGCGCTTGCGTCCGTCGCTGCAGGCGTAGACCGGCCAACCGGCATCGCTGCATTCGCTGGCGGCGCAGATGCGCGCCAGGCAGTTACCGATCGTCAGCCGGAAGCCGCCCTTGCCGGCGAAGCCTTGCAACAAGCTGCCATCCGCGGAGCGCCATGTCCGCGCACGGAATTCCGTCCGCAAAAGCGATGGTTCGAGAGGGACCGCAAGATTGGTTTCGCCGGCACGCCCTGCGAACTGCAGACGGAAATGCGCCATTGCAGTCGTGTACGCGGTCACAAGATCCGGTTCGCGAAAATAGGCGATGGCCATATTGGAGCGGTCAAGTAGATGAGACGTACGCTCGCTTGCCACTACCGGCGTCAGCAAGGCAACAAAGACAAGAAAGGCGAAGCAAGCTCGCGACATTTTCCAGCAGCCATATCGATCCCGGCCTGCCGGTTTGGCTCCGGTTGCCCTCCAACAACATCCCGCCAATCGTCGCCCTGCGCAAGCCGCTTGCCGAGACGGTCCAAAGGCGGCGTAGTGTCCAACTCGCAAGGCAACCAGTTAAAGGGCTTGGAGCCGAAGGCGATGACTACGAATTTGCGCGGGCTTGGCGAGGTGCAGGCGGCGTTTGCGATAAGGAGGACACCTGCCGCCAGACAGGTTTCTTAGCCGGCGCGGGCCGGCGGCAGTTCGAACAGATTGGCGCCGTTCTCCTGGCCGCGCTCGACATAGCCGATGATGTGAAACCACCTGGCGACATCGGGTCCTTGGAGCCAGCTGCGGGAGTGGATGGGAAGGTTACCGGCGAGAGCCTGGATATGCCTTATATGCCGCTTGCAGAAACGGACGGTCGAGGCCCGGAAGAAATCATCCTGCGCGGCGAACAGCGTATCGGCGGCGTCGCTGCTTTCATGCCAGGCGATGATGGCCACGGTCTTCTCGCCCTCGGCCAGCGCGTGCGCGCGGCCCTCCTTCAAATTCATCATCAGGTTGTCGTAGGCGATCTTGCTGTCCTTGCCGGCGGCGACGTATTCGTCCGACATCCGCTTGGAGAGACCATGAAAGACGTCCTCGAGATCGCCGAGAGTAGCTGCGCGTGCTCTCATTTCACCTCCTGCAGCCCCAAGGGAAGTTTGCCCTAGGGTTGAAGGGGCGCCAAGCAAATTGAATCCGGATACGGGCCGATCAGAGCAAAGCCGTTCCGCCAGATCACGGGCGAAGTCGCAACGGGGTCTTGGGGAGAAGGTCGACAGTCGCGACGCCGGCCAACCGCTGCACGCGGTCGGCCATGTTTGCCTCAGCCAGCTTTGCCAGTGCGTGCCCGACTTCCTGCGCCGAGTCGTGCCGAAGCCTTCCGCGCTGGCGGATCGATCTTCACCATCTGTCGCTTGGCCTCGCTCACTCGGCGTTGAGCAGACCGTATCCGGCCGCACAACGCCAAGCTGATGCCGACGCCGCAATCGCCTCCGAGCAATTCTTCAGCGCGTTCGAGATCCAGCTTCGCCCGGCTGACACTCTGCCTGGCCTTGGCCAGTTCCATCTCCAGCAGATCCATTCTTCCGCTCCCATTTGGGTTGCGGTCCCTTCGCTTCGTTAACCGCGGCTGATCGCGTTGGTTCCGACAACGACTAATCACGGATGGCGAATTACATATTTGAAGCTGGCCTGATGGGTGGCCGAGGTCGATATTCCGGCCTCTGCCGTGGTTTGAGCGGAACATCAGCCAGCGATACCCGCACCGGCTTGCCGGGCAGCGATGGCACGGCAGCAGCCTGACGCTTGCGCAGCGCGGCTGACAGCTTGGAAACGAAGTCTCGTATCTCCATGGGCGCTCCTCCCGAGCAGCCCCCCGAAGCTTGCATACACTACCGCGGCAATCTCTGCATTTAACTTTGATGTACCGGCAGGCGCTTCGCGACCGGCCCCGGGGACCAAACGGGAAGGCTCAGCTGCGATCCTGCATCTGTGCCTTCTCAAGGCACGACAAGAAACCAAACCCCGGTAGCTGTTCTGGGTGAGATAAGTGTCTGAATTTGCTTGGAAAAATGGTGCCCAGAGGCGGAATCCAAATCAAAGAAATCTGTTTTTGTTTTCAAATGCTTGGAACTCGCGCACCGACGGGACAGTCAACAGAAATACCAACAGAATATTTCTGTGGATTGGTTCGGTTCCAGACCATTGCAAATGAAATGCACCCGCATCCCCACTCAGAAACCTGATCGCTCTTCTCATTAACCGTAGCCCGGGACTAGACATGGGTCTCTTCCATCGGGATTTTGAGGCCTGCACATCTCGGCAATGGCACCGGACGGCTCAGAGGCTGCCTTTGACGGAGATTGAAGTCAAAGCGGCTTTACGCGATGCATCCACAACACGGATGGTTCGCCATAGAAACAATCAATTATGTCAATCTCGCCCGACGCTTCATAAACGAACGCGCCTAACATGCGTCGATTGCCGCGGCTTCGATCGCGCTTGCCTAACTTGGCACGCGCGGGGCGGGCGTGGAGGCCAGTTAGGACTTCATCGGCGAGGCGGCGGCTTGGGTTAGGGAACGCGACGCCTTAACAGCCCAACTGGTTTGGGACGTCTACTCGACGAGAGCGCCGTGCTCGGCCGTCAACTTGGAAAGTCCCATGAAACTTACAGGTAAAACCATTGTCGTAACCGGTGTCTCCTCCCGCGTAGGCAGCGAAGTCGCCCGTCTCGCCCGGCTCGAAGGCGCGCTAGTCATCGGCGTCGATGAAGGTTACGCTATGGCCACGCTGGACGGCTTCATTCAGATCGACCTGAGTGCGCCCGAAGAGATTAACGCAGCGCTTACCCAATTTCCTGGACGCATAGACGGACTTGTGAACGCCGCCAGCGTCCCCGCCATGCTGGATCGTGACATTGTTGCACGTGTGAATTATCTCGGGATACGCCATTTGTCACATGCACTTCTTTGCCGCATGCCCAAGGGCGCTTCGATCGTGAATTTCGCCTCCCTCTCTGAAACCGAGTGGCCCAAGCGCCTTCATCTGCATAAGGATCTCGCCAACGTTCAGAGTTTTGGAGATGGACTAACTTGGCTCGCCGCGCATCCAGTGCCACAGGAAACCTGCTACCAGTATTTCAAGGAGGCATTGATCGTATGGTCGGCCAGCGCGAGCTTCGACCTTTACATGCGGCGGGGCGTCCGCATGAACACGGTGGCGCCTGAACCTGACTTGCACATACTCGGGGATCTCTTCACAAGGCGCGGCCGAGAACCAGTTGAGCGGGAGGTAGGCCGTTTTATCAGGCCCATCGCCCTGTGCGACGAAGCTGTTGGACCCGTCATCTTTCTCCTGTCGGATGACGCCCGCTTTGTCCACGGCTCCAATGTAGCACCTAATCTGGCTGCGTGCCCGACCCCAGACATAGATATTCATGGCCTTGCAAACATTGTTCGGTCCTAGAGGGGACGCCCTCGTTTTGTGGGTGCCCAGTTGATATCGATCTGCCAGACTCACGCGTATCGCCCAGCTATGGACGGACTGCTTCGTCTCACCGTAACCTGCGGACACAGGACTTATTGAATGAAATACAGGCGCGATATCGATGGCCTTCGCGCCATTGCGGTACTTCCGGTCGTACTCTTCCATTTCGGAATCTCGGCAATTCCCGGTGGCTTTACCGGCGTCGACATCTTCTTCGTCATTTCCGGCTACCTGATCAGTGGAAGCCTTCTGGACGACCTTGAACGCGGTAGGTTTTCGATCGTCAGCTTCTACTGGCGCCGTGCCCGGCGCATTCTGCCGGCTCTGATCTTTGTCATGCTTCTCACGTGCATTGCGGCATTGTTCATTCTTCTGCCGTCAGACTTGCACGAATTCAGCCTTAGCGTCATTGCGGCCTCGACCTTCTGGTCGAACATTTATTTTTGGAAAACGTCAAATTACTTCTCAATCGACGCCGCGCTCCGACCGCTGTTGCACACATGGTCGCTTTCGGTCGAGGAGCAGTACTATATCTTTGCCCCAATCCTGATGTTCCTGATCTATCGTTATTTTGGCGGGCGCTGGCTGACTATACTCCTGCCGATCATTCTTGGCAGCTTCGTGCTGGCGGTCATGGCGACATCGCTGGCGCCAACCGCTGGATTCTATCTGCTGCCGACACGAGTCTGGGAACTCATGCTGGGCGCGGTGCTCATGCTGAAACGGCCCCCGCCGTTGAGCAACCGGTTCCTCATGGAACTGGTCGGGCTGGCCGGATTTAGCCTTCTCGCCATCGGGTTCTTTGCGATCTCGGAGAGCGATCCGTTCCCAGGTTACAACGCTTTGTATCCGTGCCTCGGAACGGCCCTCCTTATCTATGTCGGCCAAAACAGCCCCTCGACGATCGCCAGCCGTATACTCGAAGTTCGGCCGCTGGTCTGGATCGGCCTCATCTCCTATTCGCTGTATCTTGTTCACTGGCCGATCAATGCGTTCGCGCACTATCTTTCGTTACAAAAACTTGACCCGTCGATGACCGTTGCGATGACGGTTGCAAGCTTCGCATTGGCTGCATTTTCGTGGAGGTACATCGAGCAGCCGTTTCGGCAGAAAAGAAACTTTACCGCCCCGGTGCCCATCTTCGCCTTTTCAGCGGGCGCGATCGCTTTTCTTTGCGTTGCCGGGGCGGCCGGGGCGCTCGGCAACGGCTTTCCGCAAAGGTTTCCGGACTATGCCCAACAGCGGATTCCTGTCGGGGACTGGGGCAATGGCACCTGTTTCAACGAGGGCTCCAGCCGGATCGAAAGCTGGAATATCGAGGATTGCACGCGCACTCGCGGCTTCCCTACAACCGTTTTGTTGTGGGGCGACTCGTTCGCCGCCCACTATGTCTCGGGCTTGGACGCCAACATAAACCAACTCCAGGCCAACATCGTGGAGTACACCTACGCAGGCTGTCCCCCGATCCTCTCTTACTTCTCCTATGCACGCCCGGATTGCATGCGGTTCAATCAGCAGGCCCTGAAGATCGTCCAGGACGCCCGCATCAAGACGGTTGTACTCAGCGGTCGGTGGACCGACTACGAGGCCAGAGGTTTCGACGGTCTCCAGCAAACGATCGATACGCTTCGTGGTCTGGGTGTGCGCGTGTTTGTCATCGGCCAGTCTCCACAGTTCATAACCGACGTTCGGAAAATCGCGTTCTTCGCAAAGCGCGAAAATCTCGATGATACGTCCTGGCCAATGGCCATGGATCCCGACATCAACAACCGTGTGCGTGCATTTACCAAAGGCGCCACCTTTATCGATCCGCTCAAATTCCTCTGTAGTGCAGGACGCTGCTCCTACGCCGACGCAGGCCAGTTCCTTTATTTCGACTATGGCCATTTCTCCTCAATCGGGGCCACTCTGGCGGTTTCGAAATACTGGCCGGCTTTTGGTACAGACAAGGCCGTTGCCACGACGAAATAACGGCCGGAGGCCGGCAAGGCACGAGTGCACGCTTAACCATTGCCCGGACGCCGGCCTGCGTGGTTCGGGGCCCGTTGCGCGGGTACTGTCAGCTTCCCAAGCTGAACGCGCGGGTTCGGTTCCCGCTACCCGCTCCAGCTCACCCTCCAAGGGATTGAGTTTGACGTCGATCTGCGAGCCGCAGCCGTCGAACTTGGCCTAGTGAATGCAGTGGTCACTTGGGGCGGCTTGGTTACTACTAAGGTTGTGTGCATCAAGTCCTTGTGTGGATTCCAGCCGTTTGCAAGGAAGAATCTGAAGCCACGGCAATGACGCCCCCAATGGTGCTGACGCGGCAGGCGG
The DNA here is from genome assembly GCF_055901595.1 of Mesorhizobium sp. WSM1386. NCBI lineage: Bacteria > Pseudomonadati > Pseudomonadota > Alphaproteobacteria > Hyphomicrobiales > Phyllobacteriaceae > Mesorhizobium > Mesorhizobium sp. WSM1386. The sequence continues at coordinate 6,614,311 of NZ_CM148373.1, read as the reverse complement.
AGAAGGTCAGCGCGTACTTGATGGTCTCCCCCACCACGGTCGTCAGCCGCGGATAGTCCAGCCCGCCCAATTTGGCAAGCCATGCGGCGAGATCGAACTTGGCCTCGGCAAGATCGCGCCGGTCTAGAGCCGACGTACCTCCTGGAGCCAGTCGTCGCCGTGCCTCCTCGGTAGTGTCGAGCGAAGGGTTGAAGAAGTCTCCTCCCACTGGTTCAATTAGGATTTAGTTGATTCTCGGGTTGGGGCTCGCGATGGGGCACCCAAGGAGCGCGATCAGCTCGAGCTATTCATGGCTGGCTCATTGTGACAGCTTGTTCCTAATCATCATATCCTCGCGCGGGTCGTTCGTGTGCTGGATCTGTCCTGGCAGGGTGAAGAGGTGGCGAGCCCTTACCTGCACGAGAATGGCCGCCCTGGTATTGATCCCGAGGTTGCGGGTCCGACTGATGCTCGCCGGTGCTCATGCGCCTCAGGAAGCCAGACAGCACAGCGGACAGCGCCTCGAAGCTACAACCCGATAACCCCCTATCGATGTTGACCTGCGCCTCTCGGCCCTGAGAAGCGGCCAGTATGAGGATCTCGACAGCGCGGCCGGCGATTCTCATCGACCGGGATCCAATGTGACTCTGTCGCGGATGATGCAGATCAGCCGAGCGCCGTGTACGGGGCTTCGCAGGCAACACGCTCCACGACGTTTTCCAAAACCCTGAGTGTGTTGAAATCGGAATATGATGATGCTGAGGCGGCGATCGGATTGAGCCGGATTAAAGGATGTGCAGGAGAGCCTCGCGAACTGCCGGAGCGAGTGCTTCCGCACGCGGTGTTAAAACACGTTCGCGGCCGCTCGTCGTTAACAGTTCATCGTTGAAATGCTGGCGCAATCGGGAGACGGCCGCATTCATGGCCGGCTGACTCAGATTCATGCGGGTTGCCGCCGTCATGAGGGTGCGCTCGGCACGCCAGTGCGTCGAGTACGAAGGTTCAGATCAAAGCCCTTGAAACGCGCGTCTTCGACTAATCCATCGCGTGGATGCGTTTCATTGAAACAAACGATTTTACCGAATTTGGAACCTTGCATAGGAACACCTTCTGAATGCAGCCGGTAAAGGAAATTTGATGTTTGCGTTGGCTCCGAGGGACGTCCGACTGGTTTGCGCCGAAGATGAGCGGTCGCATGTTCACGGTCAAGATCCGCAGGTGATCTGCGCAAGCTGCATCGACAAGCTCCAGATCGCGTAGGCCTCAAACAACAACAAAGGTGAGGTCCGCCCATGCGCTCTCAAGTGCAGTGGAGGTTTTGTTGGGAAAATGAGTTGGAGCTGGCCGACCATGTCGAACTCGCTGACTTTTTCCGCAACACGTACGAACCGACCGGCGCCGCTAACGGAAAGCTGTTCCCATCCGCTCGTAGTTGGGCTCGGGCAAGACCAGAACTGCGCGCAATCGGCTACGACTCCCAGGGGATAGCGGCCCATGTGGGTTTGTTGCGCCGCTTCATCAGGATTGGCGAAGTCGATCTCCTGGTCGGCGAACTCGGACTGTACGGCGTGCGTCAGGATCTTGAAGGACTCGGTGTCAGCTTTTCATTGCGACCTATGCGTTCAGTTCTGCACCAACTTGACGTCCCATTCGCGTTCGGCACGGTTCGGCACGCGCTGCGGAGCCATTTTGACAGGCTCTGCCGAGGCGGCTTAGGGGCCATAATGCCAGGGGTTCGCGTACGTTCAACCCAGGCTGAAGTATATCTCGACCTACCGCCCACGCTCATTCAGGACGTCCTCCTGGTGGTCATGCCGATTTCGCGGCCCATCAGCGAGTGGCCATCCGGCACTCTGATAGACAGGAATGGCCCGGAGCTATGAAATATCTCGATCAGATATGCGAACTGCAAACAGAATGGGGGCACGGCGCCGGCAGTCGCAGCATTTATCTGACGTTTGATGACGGTCCCAACCCTATTTACACACCGCAAATTCTGGATGTGCTGGCCCAACATCGGGTGCCGGCGACATTCTTCGTCGTCGGTGCCTGTGCTGCAGAGCAGCCGGAACTCGTCCAGCGTCTGATCGCGGAAGGCCACGAGGTGGGCAACCACACGATGACTCATCCGGATCTGTCCGAATGCAGCCTCGACGAAGTGCAGCGAGAGATATTTGAGGCGAACGGCGCCATCATGGCGGCGTGCCCCCAAGCCTCGGTACGCCACATTCGCGCGCCGTATGGGGCGTGGAGCGAAGAAGTGTTCACCGCCTCAGAAATCGCTGGGCTGGCGGCAGTTCATTGGTCGGTAGACCCGCGAGACTGGTCTCGCCCTGGCGTGGGCGCGATCGTCGATGCAGTGCTCACCTCTGTCCGGCCGGGCGCAATCGTGCTCTTGCACGACGGGTGTCCTCCCGAAGTCTTTAGACGGGGTGACCTCGCCGGTATGCGCGACCAGACGGCCACGGCGCTGTCCTACCTGATCCCGGCGTTACATGCTTCCGGATACGAATTTCTCCCCCTTCCACAATATCACTGAAAGCATACGAGAACCCATGGATCTGCTTACCCCAGCCAGTACCTTTGTCGTCTCGGCCTATGCGCTGTTCTCCGCAGCCTATAAAGGCCTGCAGGCGGTTTATGCCCTGCAATCGAACGTTTCGTCGGCATCGGACCAACTGATCGGCTCTGAGCCTTGGCCGAGCGTGGATGTCATCGTCCCCTGTTATAATGAGGACCCGCACACGCTCTCGGCGTGCCTTGCTTCCATAGCAAGTCAACAATACGTTGGAAAACTGCGAGTGTATGTAATTGACGACGGTTCTGGCAATCGCGAAGCTGTCCTCCCCGTACACAACGCTTTTTCTGGAGATCCCAGATTCAGCTTCATTGTTCTTCCAAAAAACGTCGGGAAACGCAAAGCGCAGATCACTGCGATACGCCGCTCATCCGGAGATTTGGTGCTTAACATCGACTCTGACACGACAATTGCATCCGACGTCATCAGCAAACTTGCAACCAAGATGCGAAATCCAGCGATCGGCGCCTCGATGGGGCAGTTAACCGCCAGCAACCGGAGAGACACCTGGTTAACCCGGTTGATCGACATGGAGTACTGGCTCGCTTGCAATGAGGAACGGGCGGCCCAGGCACGTTTCGGCGCGGTTATGTGCTGTTGCGGACCCTGTGCGATGTACCGCCGTACCGCGCTCGTTTCGCTGCTTGATCAGTACGAGACGCAACTGTTTCGGGGGCAGCCAAGTGACTTCGGTGAGGATCGTCACCTTACGATCCTCATGCTGAAGGCAGGCTTTCAAACCGAATATGTTGCGGACGCCATCGCCGCAACAGTCGTTCCGGATAGGCTAGTACCTTATCTGCGGCAACAGCTCCGGTGGGCGCGCAGCACGTTTCGGGACACCTTGCTAGGGCTGCACCTACTGCCCAGTCTCGATCGCTACCTCACGTTGGACGTAGTCGGACAGAATTTCGGTCCGCTGTTGCTCGCCCTTTCGGTAATAACTGGGATGGCGCAGCTCGCATTCACGGGCACTTTCCCATGGTGGACATTTTTGATCATCGCATCAATGACCTTGATCCGCTGCAGCGTCGCTGCGCTTCGTGCTCGTGAGCCTCGGTTCCTGGGTTTTGCACTGCACACGTTTTTACATGTCTTCCTGATAATTCCAGTGAAGGTCTACGCGCTGTTTACCTTGAGCAACAGTGATTGGCTGTCACGAAAGATTCCTGCCGAATCTGACGGGGAGAGCAAAAAATTCGGTTTTCCAAGCCCCGTGGAAGATACAAATACTACAGCAGGCTCGCCAATTTCGGGACCAATCCACAGAACGGATCTTCCACGGGCTTCAGCGAGACTGCTGACGTCTGATGCGGTTTCCGCCGAAGAGTGATGCCCTGTTCGGCATTCCCGCTGCAATGACACCGACGACGGGGATACGCGCCCGATAACTTAGCGTTACACAACCTCGCAACGGAGATAGGTCGGCCGCTAACTTAAGGCTGACGAAAGCCCATGTCTGCAGTCGCAATCGAACTTACCGCAGTAAAAAAGTCCTACGGCGACAAAATCGTTGTCGACGGGCTGTCGTTCACCGTTGCGCCAGGAGAGTGCTTCGGCATCCTGGGGCCGAATGGCGCGGGCAAAAGCACAATCACACGCATGATGCTCGGCATGGTGTCTCCTGACGCGGGCAAGATTTCGGTTCTTGGTGAACCCGTCCCCTCACGTGCTCGCGTGGCCCGAACGCGCGTCGGCGTAGTCCCGCAATTCGACAACCTTGATCTCGAGTTCACAGCGCGCGAAAATCTGATGGTCTTCGGACGCTATTTTGGCATGAGCGCCCGCAAGCTTGAAGCCGTCATCCCATCGCTCCTCCAGTTCGCCCGCCTTGAGAGCAAGGCGAATGCACGGGTTGCCGAATTATCTGGCGGCATGAAGCGGCGCCTGACATTGGCGCGTGCGCTGATCAACGACCCGCAGCTACTCGTGATGGACGAACCGACCACCGGCCTCGACCCGCACGCCCGCCACCTAATCTGGGAGCGTCTGCGCCTCCTGCTGGCGCGTGGCATGACCATCATTTTGACAACCCACTTTATGGAAGAGGCTGAGCGGCTGTGCCATCGGCTGTGCGTACTTGAGCATGGACGCAATATCGCCGAAGGCAGCCCTCACGCTCTGATTGAGAAGTATATCGGGTGCCACGTGATTGAGATCTTCGGCGGCAACCCACATGAGTTGCGTTCGCTGATCAGCCCATACGTTCAGCACGTCGAGGTGAGCGGCGAGACACTCTTTTGCTATGCACCTGACCCGGAGCAGGTGCACGTGCGGCTACGCGAGTACGCGGGTCTGCGCATTCTGCAGCGTCCACCTAATCTGGAGGACGTTTTCTTGCGGCTGACCGGGCGCGAGATGGAGAAGTGAACGATGGGTGAAGGTTTTGCAGCGGCTCTACCCGCCAACGCGTGGAACTGGGCTGCGGTATGGCGCCGCAACTATCTGGCATGGAAGAAGGTCGCACTTGCGTCAATTCTCGGTAACCTCGCCGATCCGATGATCTACCTTTTTGGGCTCGGCTCTGGGCTCGGTATAATGTTAGGTCGCGTTGATGGTACCTCGTACATTGCCTTTTTGGCAGCCGGGATGGTCGCGACAAGCGCAATGACGGCGGCTACCTTCGAAACCATTTATGCGGCTTTCGCTCGCATGCGCGATCAGCGCACTTGGGAAGCAATTTTGTTCACACAACTTACCCTAGGCGACATCATTCTCGGTGAGTTGGCTTGGGCCGCCACCAGGGCCTTTCTGGCCGGTACGGCAATCACGATTGTCGCCACCGTGCTTGGCTACGCGATCTGGCCCTCGGCGCTGTACGCACTGCCAGTGATCGCTCTTACTGGGTTGGCATTTGCGAGCCTAGCGATGATCGTCGCGGCGCTCGCGCCCAGTTACGACTATTTTGTGTTCTATCAGACGCTCTTCCTCACACCCATGCTGTTCCTATCCGGCGCGGTTTTCCCGGTCACCCAATTGCCCAGCGCTTTTCAGCAGGTGTCGCACTTTTTGCCGCTGGCACATTCGATCGACCTCATTCGTCCGGCGATGCTTGACCGCCCGGTCGGCGGCATCGCGATTCATATCGGTACGCTTTGCCTATACGCGGTGTTGCCATTCTTTGTCTCGATGGCGCTGTTCGGTCGGCGCCTCATGCGCTGATGCGACATCTTGCAGTAACGAAGGATGCGACATGTGCGCTATCGCAAGCAGCCGACCGGTCAGAGCAAGCACCTTCGGAGGCGGTACTTCAGGGTGCAAACGAAAAGCGTGATCGCCAGCATGGAAGTCAGCATGCCAATGATGGTCGTTCGGTAGAGCGATCTCTCTGCAAGTGGCGAAACACCGGCCCTTGATCGACGGATCTCATGTTGATGACGGCCGGCCTATGAGAGTTTCTTTGAGATTACGATTTCTGATTGGGTTCGCAGCAGCGAACAATAACGCACCCTGTTAGTTGGAGCGGCCTCGAGCCAGGCCCTATTCCTCTTCCTGTCATGATCAAAAAAGGAAAACGAGATGTTGTGCCTAGGAGTGAGCGGCGGATTAGACAAAGTTTATGAAAACCGATTCGAGGTTCCGGACACATTTATGCACGATGGCGCTGCGGTGCTCGTCCGAGACGGACAAGTAATAGCGGCCGTTGAAGAGGAGCGCCTCAATCGGATCAAGCATTCCAACAAACTCCCAATCGGGGCGGTTCAATACTGCCTTTCAGCCGCTGGGGTTCAGCTCAAAGACATCGATCGTATAGCCTTCTATGCTACTGAAGACTATTGCAACGCCATGCTCAAAAACATGCTTGTTGACCTGCCAGATGCTGCCATTCCGCTGGATGCTAAATTGCTGGTGCAGAAGCTGATAGGGCAGGAGTTCGGTACCGAACTCGACGGTTCGCGCATCTCCTTCGTAAGTCACCATCAGGCGCATGCCGTGAGCGCATTCGCAATGTCGGGTTTCGAACAAAGCCTGATCTTCGCTATTGATGGCTCTGGTGATTTCCTGTCAGGCCTCTTGGCGGTAGGATCTGGCACCGACATTTCGCAACTGGCGACGTTCTCAGAGGATAATTCTCTCGGGCGGTTCTATATCGAGACGATCCGGTACCTTGGCTACGGCTTGTTCGATGAATATAAGGTGATGGGGCTTTCCCCCTACGGTGACCCGGTTCCCTATCGCGAGCTGTTTGAGCAGTTCTACGAGCTCTGCCCGAAGGGTGGCTACCGCCTCCACCTGGACCGCATCGGTCCAACGTTGCTCCACCACATCCAGGTTAGGCGAAAGGGAATGCCGTTTACACAGCAGCATCGAGATGTGAGTGCCTCGCTGCAGGAAGCGCTGGAGCGGATTGTGTTTCACGTTCTGCGGCATCATCGTGAGGCCACCGGCATGCAGCGGCTGTGCCTGGCTGGAGGGGTAGCCCACAACTGTTCCATGAATGGCAAACTACTGTATTCAGGGCTTTTCGAAGACATCTTCGTACAACCTGCGGCGCATGACGCTGGGTGCGCATTGGGCGCAGCACTGATCGTATCTAATGAACTGGGCTGCCCCGCGCCGCGCAAGCGATTGCAGGATGTCTATTGGGGTCCTGATCTCGGGAGCGAACGAATCATGCAGCAGGAACTGGATGCATGGGCCGGGCATCTCGACGTCAAGCGCAGTGATGACGTGGCAAGCGATGCAGCCGACTGGATGGCTAGCGGCGCGGTGATCGGATGGGTGCAAGGTCGTTCGGAGTTTGGGCCACGTGCGCTTGGCAACCGCAGCATTCTTGCCGACCCTAGACCCGCCACAAACAAGGACCGGATCAATGCAATGGTTAAAAAGCGTGAAGGCTATCGACCGTTCGCGCCATCGGTGCTGGAGGAGGATGCCCACGAGTTTTTCGAGCTCCCGAATAGTGCGTGCGAATATCCTTTCATGAATTTTGTGGTTCGTGTGCGCGACTGCAAGCGTGATTTGCTGGGCGCCATTACGCACGTCGATGGTACAGCTCGACTTCAAACAGTATCGCGCAAGGTTAATCCGGCTTACTGGGACGTCATCAACGCCTTCAAAGAGCGCACGGGTGTCCCGATGTTGCTTAATACGTCCTTTAACAACAACGCCGAGCCGATTGTGGATTCCGTTGCGGATTCGGTTGCCGCATTTCTCACGACAGAGTTGGACGGGCTTGTTGTCGGACCGTTCCTAGTCAAGAAACGGGCTGCAACGTTGGAAGATTGGACCGCGCTGGCGGTTTCATTGCCGCCCTATGTATCCCTCCATCAGGCCCGTATTTACACGGCGCGAGATCGCCAAGAGACAGTCTGCGAGATCCGTATGACCCAGTCCGCTAGTGAGGGTATGCGTGTCTCGGAGGACTTGTTCGACCTGCTGATGCTCATCGAGGGCGAAGCCTTGCTTGAGGATCTCCTCAATTCATCCAAGTCGGATCGGATTAAGCATGAAGGCCTCGTCAAGGAGCTGAGGCAATTATGGGAACAGCGCTGTGTTCGCTTGCATCCCTCACAAGCTGCTCGCGACCGTCACGATCTCGATAAATCTCGTGACGAAGCATAACCGGTCCGTAAATGACTATTTCCGTTCCATCCGGTCTTCCTAAGAGTTGTCTCGGTGCATTGGCCAGAATCGCGACCTCTCACGATTGGGATCAAGCTAAGCCCTCGATGTTCGTATCTGCTGCTCCCTTATTATTCCGACGAGATGCAACATGCTTTTGGGTGACACAATAATGGACCGATTCGTCGTGTCTCGACGGCGCACCGGCTTCGGTGATTGCCTGTGGTCTTTGGCGGCTGCTTGGTCCTACGCGCAGCGGACTGATCGGACACTCGTGATAGATTGGCGCGGCTCCTGCTACCTTGATGAACCTCTAAAGAATGCTTTTCCGGTTTTCTTCGAGCCAATTCAGGAGATCGCTGGCGTACGAGTCATCTGCGACGATCAGCTAAACGAGCTCTCATTTCCTTCGCCTTTCTTCCCCCAGTGGTGGAATAGGCCAGCGATGGACTGCGTTTACCGCCCAGATGAACAGATTTTACGGGAGCGGGAGGAGCTCCAGGAACTCTTCGAAGGGCAAAATGACAGTGACGCTAACACCGTAGTGTGCGATGCGTGCATGATGTGGCGCTGCGGGGAGGATGCCGAACGGAAGGTCTTTCAGACTATCAAGCCGAGGCCTGAGGTTCAGGCCCAGATTGAAGCTTTGTACCAGGAGTACTTCAAGGAGCACAGCATAATCGGGGTACACGTCCGGCACGGCAACGGTGAAGATATTATGGAGCACACGCCCTACTGGGCGGACACGGAACTGGCGTTGGGACAGGTATGTGCAGCGATTGAGAAGGCCAAAGTACTATCGTATTCGAAACCAGTGCGGGTGTTGCTGTGTACCGACAATGCGCAAGTAGTTGAATATCTGTCGGGCCGGTTTCCCGACCTGTTCACGATTCCAAAGCGCCTACTGCCGGATCGGGGCGGCGCCTTACATAGTGCAGCACTTGGGATTGAGGGTGGTTTTTCTGCTTTGGTCGAAATGTATCTGCTTGGACGATGTGACACCGTGGTCCGTTTCCCGCCCACTAGCGCCTTCTCGCGCTATGCCCGGCTCTTCGTGCCACGCGTAATTGAGTTCAAATTGAACGATCCGGCGCGTTTGATCTTGATTGATAAAACGCGCCAGACCATGTGCTAGTGTATGTGGGCGCGAGCGGTTGCTGTCGGGTCTAAGGGCTCGGCCAGAGGAGTTCGCTCTCGACCTGGGTCGCGGATGCCGTCTTTCGCTCCACATTTGAGACAGCTTTGAGGAATTCTGCGCCACGACCAGAATTGCGGTCGCAAGTGGGCTTGCCATCACGATTGCCGCCTTTCGATAGAATTTGCAGGAAAGGGCTGATTTTGGACATCCATAGGCCTCCTGTGGGAGCAAGACCAAGCAGGGCTCCGCTCAACTAGCCGGCAATCAGTCGCGCAGCTGCGATATAGATGGTTGTGAGTGGCGCCTCGGCCGGGACTGGAGGCCGGCTCCTGAACTCGCGCAAAGCTCGTCCGCTTGCGCTCGTTAAACGAGGGGCTCGATTGTGACACCGTGGAGTCCGCTTTAGGGCAAGTGTTACTTAATCTTGCCAGTGCTCCCGTGTGCCGGAGGGGCTTGCCGGAGAATTCCACAGCTGTGATGCTCAACATCCCTTGCCTGCGTAATCCTGCGGAGAGCGCAATCCCAACAGAAAGCCGCGTTGACTAGAGCGCGCCCGGTCCCTGCTTATCGTCCCTGCACACAATTGAAGCCCGGTTACGGCCGATATCCGGAGCTACCCTGGTGTCGACATATAGTCGGAGTATCCATCGTCTGGATGTGGGGCATCAGAACAATCGATTTTACGATGAATGAATGGCGTGAAAGAGATCGCTCGAGAGGGTCCCTCTGTGCCTATCGGCATGGAGCCTGTGAAGGTAGCGCTTATGAGCTTCAAACTGTCCGATCTAGGCCGAAACGATAGCGTCGCAAGTCGAAACATGGTCAGCAGATTTTATAATAACTCAGTGGTCGCAGTCACGGGGGGGGTCGGAAGTGTTGGTACCGAACTCGTGGCTCAACTGTTGGAGATGGACGTCGCCGAAGTAAGAGTGCTAGACCATAATGAGTCAGCGCTGTTTGAAGCCGAACAAAAGTACGCAAGGGAACCACGGTTCAAGGCCTTCCAAGGTGACATTACGAACGAATGGGAAACCCTCAGGGTTTTTTCGGGAGCAGACTATGTGTTCCATCTTGCGGCACTTAAGCATGTCCCCTCTTGCGAAAGAAATCCATTTAGCGCGATTGACACCAATATCAATGGTATCAAGTCCGTGATTCGATCGTCACAAAGCAACCACGTAAAAAAAGTGCTCTTCGCGTCATCTGACAAAGCTGTAAGCCCCACAAACGTGATGGGTGCATCCAAATTGTTGGGTGAACGCCTCGTCGGTGCTGCCAATCATATGGCTGTTGGTCCCAACAATGGCACAGTGTTTGCCAATACACGTTTTGGTAACGTGGCGGGCACCAGGGGCTCCGTAGTTCCTCTTTTTTGTACCCAGTTGCAGTGCGGAGGTCCGCTTACTCTGACCGATGAGCGGATGACTCGGTTCTTCATGAGCTTGAAAGAAGCCGCCGAACTGTTGGTCGAAAGCATGGTTCACGCGCAAGGCGGAGACACGTTCATAACAAAGATGCCGGCCTTGCGAATTGCTGACCTGGCTGAAGTTCTCGTCGATATGTTGGGTCCGGTATTCGGTTATGTGTCAGATGAAATCGACATCAAAATGGTCGGCGCGCGGCCGGGCGAAAAGCTTTGGGAGGAGTTAAGTACAGACGAAGAAAGTCGTCGGCTCCTGGAAGGAGGTCGCTACTTGTGTGTTCTGCCAGCTGATAAGATCGCAGGGGCCGGTATTGAAGGCACATACGAGGCGTTGAAATTGAAGCGGTCGGTCCGTGTCTACAACAGCCACACCGAGCCCAAATTGTCCAAGGCTGAAATCGTCGACTTCCTTCTGCTCGAAGGTGTTTTGCCGAGTGAAGTGCGAGCCGTGGTGCTCCCCAGGGTTCGACGTTCGCAGAGCGAGGCGGCATGAGAATTCTCGTTCTAGGCGGAGACGGTTACCTCGGGTGGCCAACGGCAATGCACCTATCTGAGCATGGCCATGAAGTGACAGTTGCGGACAACTATCTGAGGCGCCAGTTGAGTCGCCAAGAGGATTCGGAGCCACTGTTTGAAGTACCGAATCTCGATCGGCGAACGCAGCTTTGGAAGGCAAAGAGCGGCAGAGACATCAGGGTTGCCATAGGGGACCTTTGCGAGTGGGATTTCGTCGCCGAGCTTTTTTGCGTGCATCAGCCGCAAGCGGTGATCCACTTTGCTGAGCAGCCGTCAGCGCCCTATTCAATGAAAAATCGTAAGTCAGCCACTATAACATTCAAGAACAATCTCACAACAACATTTAATGTCATTCAAGCAGTTCATGAATTCACCCCCGAGTGCCATATCGTCAAGCTTGGAACAATGGGGGAATATGGTACGCCAAATATAGACATTGAAGAGGGTTGGCTAGAAGTAGAACATAAAGCTCGCAAACAAAAATTCCTATTCCCTCGGGCTGGCGGGAGTCTCTACCATACGACCAAAGTCCTGGATACCGATCTTCTTTGGTTTTACGTTAGAGCCTGGGGACTGCGGGTTACCGATCTCATGCAAGGTCCTGTCTACGGCCTGGAGACCGACGAGAACGCCGGATGCGAGGAACTGTATCCGTTCCTTAGCTACGACGAACTGTGGGGCACGGTGATCAATCGGTTTATGGTTCAGGCTGTGGCCGGTTGCCCACTGACCGTCTATGGGAAAGGCGGGCAAACACGCGGATATCTAAACATCAAAGACACCTTGCAATGCGTGCGTCTTTCTATTGAAAATCCAGCCTGCGCGGGTGAACTCCGTATCTTTAACCAGTTCGTCGAAACATTCTCGGTGAATCAGCTTGCCGGTATGGTGCAACAGTCAGGCAGCCGCATGGGTTTCGAAGTACAGATAAATACTGTGCCAAATCCGAGGATGGAGTTGGAGGAGCATTACTATAATCCTGCACATACTGGTTTGGTCGAATTGGGTCTGAAACCTCACTTTCTAACCGATGACGTGCTGGACCAGATAATGCGGCTCATTCTGAAGTTCCAAAAGCAGATTAGAACAAGTTGCATCTTCCGGGGCGTAAATTGGGATAGCAGTGGCCACTCCTCTACGACAACGCCCGACCCGAACAGCAGTAAGGCTGCTGCGGATCGGCTTTGCTCTAATTCGTAGACCTTGGCAAGTGGAACTCTGTTGAAGTCACGGCATGATAAGCTAAAAAATGCGCGATGTCTCAAGAGACAATCAACGCAGAACGGGCGAGCACATTTCGGAGCGACATCGTCTGCGTCACGCCGCATCAGTTCGGCCAGCAAAATTCGCTCTGGCAGGGGGAGAACATGCCGGAAAAGGCAGATTGGTTGCTGCCAGAGTCCTCATAATTTCGAATGTAGCTCAAGCGAAACGCGTGCGGCCGTGCCGATCGCTGAAACGCCTACATGACGCGCTGCCTATCGGGCCACTCACCTGCATACGTTTTGAACGGCACCCGCCTTCTGCCGGAGCAGCCCGCGGCTTCGAGCCGCGCCCGCCCCATCGCTCGCGGCTGGTTTGGGCGCACAGGGCACGGAACAAGCTCGGGAATTTCGCCTACCCGCACCTCGCATTAAGGAATCAAATCAATATGGACCGTCGCAACCTGATGAAAGGGTTAGTCACCCTCGGCACATGCCCGATTTGCGCTCAAGCCGCGCGTGCGGCAAGCATTCATTGGGGATACGCGGGTCCGAAAGGACCGGAGCACTGGGGTGAACAGGACAAGAAAAATTTCGTCTGTTCCGCGGGCGCGCAGCAATCACCGGTCGATATCAAGAGTCCGATCAGGGCGGACATTCCGCAGATTGGCATCGCTTGGCACAGGGGTGGTGGCAGGATGGTGAACAACGGCCACACCATTCAAGTGAATATGCCACAAGGCAGCACGTTGACCCGTGGGGATCGTGTGTACGAACTGATACAGTTTCATTTTCATGCGCCGAGCGAACACCACGTGGCGGGCAAGAAGTTTCCCATGGAAGTGCACTTCGTCCACAAAGACGCAGGCGGCGAGACTTTGGCTGTGCTCGGCGTCTTTCTGGCGCCAGGCGCGACAAACGCTAGCTTTGCTGGCTTTGCCGCAGCCTTTCCCAGGCGCCCAAGCGAGGAGACGGGCGTGGAGGACGTCGATCCCAATGGACTTCTGCCTCCCTCTCTTGCGTACTGGAGCTATGAAGGATCTTTGACAACCCCGCCCTGCACGGAAAACGTTGATTGGATGGTGGCCATGGAGCCGGTCGAGGTCGACCCAGCAGATATACAGCGTTTTACCGAACTCTACCCGTTGAACGCCAGGCCCATACGTTCACCCAATCGTCGCTTCATCCTAGGCTTCGGCTGAGGTCCAGCGACGTCCCGACTGAGCCGGCGCAAATCCGCAGGGAGCCTGCGGCCCACTGGAACCAATTGATTGTTGCGGGGCAGCAGGCCAAGCCTAAAATTCAGCGCCGTCGGGCCTACGTCAAGGCACTCTTGCCAATGTCGGGTTGATCTCATGGGCAGCACCAGATCAAACGTGCCACCATTTCCCATTCTGGATCGCACCCGAAAAGGCCGACAAATCGGCTGTATGTCCCATCCGATCTGGCATGTCAAAAACACGAACAGGACGGAAACGAATTTCCATCCTTTCCGATAAGGCTATGGCAGCTGCAGACGTGTCTAGGTCAATGACTCAAGCGCTGGCCTTCTTGCGGGATCGCTTCGACGGCGCCGGTGTTGCGGGCTCCGTCGGTTTGCGGCCAAGCCCCATCGTCTTGGCCAAGGCCGATCGCGCCGCTGCGTAGTTCGGTGCGACCATAGGATAATCCGCCGGCAGACCCCACTTGGATCGGTATTCATCCGGAGTCAGCCCATAATGAGTCCACAGATGGCGTTTTAGCGATTTGAATTTCTTTCCGTCCTCAAGGGAGACGATGTAGTCCGGTGTCACCGACTTCCTGATCGGAACGGCAGGTTTTGTGGCGACAGATTCCTCTTCGGCGGTGCTTCCGGCGGTGCCTTTAAGGGCCGTATGCACCTGACTAATCAGGGTAGAGAGATCCCCCACGGGAACTGGATTGTTGGAGACATAGGCGGAGACGACCTCGGCGGTGAGCTCAATAAGCTCGTCGATGTTATTCTTAGTTTCTTCTATCATAAGAAATCTCCGGGCGCCCTGACACAAAGTCGGCGAAGGGTCGCTTCATAATACTGGTTGCCGCCGAAAGCAACAAAGTGTGCATGGGCTTGTCGCGATGCTGGTCCAGCGTCGCAGTCTACGGTGCGAATCCAGGCATTGTGACGTTGATCCACTGGTCCGTTCCGGACACATAGGTTACGGTTTATACCGGAGACATGGGTAACACTTTTGGCCCGAAAGGGTTTTGGAGTGGTTCGAGCCTGCATGTCTCATCGTCGAAATATCCCAAATCATAGTCCATGAAGGTAGCCAGCCAGATATGGTCCTCGACCTGTTTGATGCCGACGGTCTGGCCGGCGAAGACGAGACTGAGATTGATCTTCTTGCGATTGTAGCAGATGCGGCCGCAGGTGGTGACGGTGACAGCCTTGTCGTGAAACGGATAGTCGAGGTCCGGCAGGCCGGTGTAGGGGCGCGTTGAGGGCGTGTAGCGCTCTGCCGGACGGTCCATGCCGAGTGCCTGATGCGGGCGTTCTGAGTTGAACTCGTCGATGAAGTCATCGAACCTGGCCTGCTGCTGAAGGAAATTGGCGCCTGCCGGTTTGGTGGCTTCCCTCTTCAGGGTGAGGTGCATGCGTTCATGGCGCCCGTTCTGCTGCGGGCAGCCCGGCTTGATGCGCTCGATGTCGATGCCCAGGCGCAGCCACCAGACCGACAGCTTGCTGAGGTTGAACAGCGCGTTGGGGCTGGCGAAGGGAACGCCATTGTCGGTCCTGATCGCGCTGGGCAGGCCGAACTCTTTGAAAACGCTTTCGAACACGGTGAAGGCAAAGGCTTCCTTGGTGGTCGACAGCGCCTCGCAGGCGATGAGATAGCGGCTGGCGAAGTCGGTGATGGTCAGGGGATAGCAATAACGTCGGTCGGCGAGCATGAACTCGCCCTTGTAGTCGGCACACCAAAGATCGTTGGGTCGATAGCCGTTTGAAAGCGGTGTCCCCGTCGCCCTGTTGCGCCTTCGCTTGCGGTGCTCGACCATGCCGTGCCGGTCGAGCACCGCATGCACTGTCGAGATCGCGGGCCGGTGCACATCGGGATACAGCCGGGCCAGCCGCTCGCGTATCTTCGGCGCCCCCCATGTCGGCTTATCTTGCTTCAGGCGCACAATCAGCTTCTCGATTTGAAACGGAAGCTGATTGGCGTGGCGATAGGGCCGGCGCGATCGATCCGTCAGCCCTTCAAGGCCGCTGTCATTGTAGCGCGTGAGGATCTTGTAGCCGGTCTTGCGCGAGATATCGAACTCCCGGCAAAGCACCGCCATCTTCTCGCCGTCCAGCAACCGGGCGACGAACTTCAGCCGCTCTTCCATGACGTTACACTCCTTCCAAGGCACCTTGCTCTCCTTGCAAAGGGCCCAAAGTGTAACCCATCTATCCGGAATGAACTGTCACCCATCTCTCGGGAAGGGCAACTCGATCTTAGCGGCGCTGTGCTGCCGCTGCACGGCTTACAAAGCAGATCCTCCACGCAGATGCCGACCTTCAGGCGCTATCCAATTCGGAAAGCCAATGTCAAACGCTCGATACGGTATGCGAGGGCTGACTGGGCTCAAGAATGGTGGGGCGCTGGCAAGCTGAACGGCTCGCCCGCCATCGCGCGCGGGGCCGGCTGGAAAGTCCGCCAGTCGCAGCAATTATCAATTAGGCGGCCCCCAAATTATGCGATTGTGCGGTAATTATCAGAGTGCGTTCTACATATTCGCCACAAAGTATCGCCATACGATCGCCCCGGGGCAGGGGAGGTCCGGTAGAGTCGCTTCCGGCAGTCATGTAATCATTGGCACTCGGCTCTCTGAGGGCCGCTTGCCTCAGGCTGATGTTGTCGCCGCGGGACCGAGGTACTGACAGTTGGTCGCCGCAGCAGGTTGCTATTCGGCAGAAGGATCCGAAAGATCATTCGGTTTTCATGGCTGGGCCGGGCATCCGCGTTGAGCCCATGGACGATCGTAAGCGATCGGGCCACATCTGTTAGGCTCCGATTACCTTAGGAGCGCCGACGGTCGGAGGTTCGGGAAGCTCTCCTCGATCAGCTGGACGCCGATGCCGTGTCCGCGTGAAGGCGTCCGGCCAAGGCGCGGTCATCAACAACGCTGTTGTGTTTAGATATTCGTCCTTTCACAGACGCTTAATCTGGATCTCGTATTTCCTGAGAACGTAGCCAATCTGCCGCGGTGTCAATCCGAGCAGACGCGCTGCCTTTGCCTGCACCCAGCCGGATCTTTCCATGGCTTCAATGACACGGTCGACATCGGTCAGCCTAGTACCATTGACGTAAGGTGCGCCAGTAGGAAACAACGGTGCCTGCTCGCCGAGCCCAGACGGGAGTGCTGCGGCCGACGTGGTTGCCACAGGGGGTAGCCCAGGCGGCTGCGCGATCTTACCCGGTCCAATCTTCCACAGCGCGGCGGCACAGCACTTCCCGTAGCAGGCAAGATCACACCTGCCGATTGATGGGCCCGCCGCCAAGACGGCCGCCCGCTGAACGCAATTTTCGAGCTCTCTGATGTTGCCCGGAAAATCACAGTTCGTTAGGACGTCAATGGCACCCTGATCGAACGTCAACGCGCGACCGTTCTCTTCATTGAAATTCCTGAGAAACTGAGCGGCGAGCAGTGGAATATCACTGCGCCGTTCGCGCAACGCCGGGACCAGCAACGGGATCACGCTAAGGCGATAGTAAAGGTCAGCTCGGAACTCGTTTCTTACGACCGCCTCTTCTAAGTTCTTGTTGGTGGCAGCAATCACGCGCACATCGACCTTGAGTGTCTGGTTACTGCCGACGCGTTCGAATTCCTGCTCCTGCAGAACGCGCAGCAGTTTTGCCTGAAACGAGGCCGAGATCTCGCCGATCTCGTCCAAAAACAACGTTCCCTTGTCGGCGAGCTCAAAGCGTCCCTTGCGTGAGTTGAACGCGCTAGTGAAGGCACCTTTCTCATGTCCGAACAATTCGGATTCCAGAACTGTTTCAGGCAGCGCAGCGCAATTGAGTTTGATGAAAGGCCGCTTGGCGCGAGGCGACAGCTCGTGAAGCGCCTTGGCAACCAGCTCCTTCCCAGTACCCGATTCGCCTCGCAGCAGAACCGTCGTCTTCGTCTGGGCTACAACGGCGACCTTCTCAAGGAGGGAGTGGAAGGCTGGACTCTCGCCAACCATCCCCTTGACGACAATCTTTTTAGGCTCCCGCCCAGCCCGCCTTTGCAGCCCCTCCCTCTCTGACATCGGTGGCTTGTCGTCGCCTGCTGGCAAGCGATGTGACTTGACTATTTGTCCCACCAAGATGGCAGCGAGAGTGAGCAGTTCGACCTCGAAATCGAGTGCACACCTTGACATAGGGACGAGCATTCGGTCGAGGGTCAAGGTCCCGACCACGTTTGCATCGACGCGAATGGGAACGCCGATGAACGACACTCTTGCGGAGTCAGAAGCTCCGAGAACTTGCAGGTCGGCGGCACTGAACGCCGAATCCGCAGCTGCGTTTTCGGCTACGAGCGGGGTCCCTGTCGCCACGATCTGGTCGATTGCATGCCGCGGCAGGCGCTTCCGATAGCGCTCATCGCTGCTCTCGTCCCAGTCGCTGCCTACGGCGATGTCAAGTGCGCCGTCAGCGTCGAAGAGTGAGATGATGCCGTTGCGCATTGGCAATAAAGAGCCCAGGTGAGCGACAATTTTGGTGAATGCGACTTCTAGGCGATAAGAGGCGCTGACAACTTTGGATATCTCTAAGATGCCGCTAAGCGCGCGTTCGTGAGGCGGAACAGTAGAGAGCGCGCCTTCCGCCTCGGACTTGACAGGTGATGCGCCGTATGTTTTGGTCTGTTTGATGTTTCGGCCCAGCTTGCCAATGTTGTGGTGCATGTCATCCTCGATCCCGCGCCTAATTTAAATCCCGGCACGGCGTACCTGCGGTGTCTCAGAGAAGTGCGACAACCTCTGACTTAAAGTTGGAGCGGCGTATGGTCTAATGCCAAGCGGGCTGCTTGGCGAATGTCTTGGCTTCCCCCTCAACCGATCGATGGTTTTAGTCCTCTGCCCAAGCGCAGGGCAAGCCGGATTGAACAAATCGGAACAGGGGGGGGTAGTCAATCGAGGCAACCTTCCATCTATGAAAGGAAACTCGGCACCGCAGATGGTATTCCACCATTTTTCTGCGCCGGATGGCTTTCCAGGTCAAGCAATACCCCCTTCTAGGCGGCCGGCGCCGGCCCTCCGATCTAATCCGGCTTGAAGTTCGTTCTGCCCATCAGAGGACCAAGACAAACGAAGCCGTTCTCCGAGAGCCGATCATTGGAGTTCTGAAGTTAGCGCTTCGTCGGTGGGAACGAAGTTTGTCGACCGCATCGCGCAGATTAGGGCGAGGACCTCCTTGCCTCGCCTCGGACGGCGGGCCGGGATGGATATTGTGAACTCCTTGCGTCAGGCTGGCATGCTTGAAGCAATGACCCGATCCGATTCGCAAGGAGGAGCCGGCCGCCCGCCGTCCCTTACCCGGCGTGCGGCGCAGTCACCTCAGCGAACACTAGCTCACGCAGGCCGCTCCCGAACAGAACAGCGCTGCGGAACCGATGAGTTGTCTGATCGCAGAGTGTTAAACTCGGAAGTGTACCGTATTCACGCGTCAGGATATTTCTGTGAAGCTCGCAGGCTGTCCATGATCAGCGGCGTCGTCCGGGACTCGCTGTAATGAGCGACTGATCTGCCCGTGGCGCCGCTCCAACGATTGTCCGCGCCACGGACCCAAGGTCGTTCGCTGCGCTCCTAACCACAACCGCCGTCACAACCGTGACCGCGCCGAGCACGCCCGCGACCGCGATTCGGTTCGTGATACCCCAAAGCTGCCCGAATAATACCCAGTCCATGATGCGGAAAACGGCACCCTGCACTAGGTAAAGCAGAAGCGTGCCCTGACCAATTTCAACGGCCAAAAACCGAGCCATTCGAGATGAGCCAGTACGCCTCCATATCTCCAAGATAGCCGCCAGCGCCAGTGCGGAAGCTGCCGCGGATCCGGTAAACATGACAAGAACTTTTTTTGCTGAAGCCAAGTCATAGATCGAAACTGCATTATTGTATGCGTAAGTCTCCCGATCCCAAGCGATAAAGCACAACAACGTGACAATGCCGGTTAGAATTGTCCAGATGTGGTACTGTTCCGTCACGGCATGGCGCACCGAATCACCTTTCCATGCGAACAGAAATCCCACGCAGAAGAACGGATAAGTGTACCTCACCAGGGGGGCTATGGACGATGTGATTGGCAGCAACGCAAATATAAAGGCGGACCCTACAACGAGCCACGGCGAGAAACGGCCGAATGACATAAAGCCCTTGACGAGGGCAAAGGAAATAAATGCGGCCCATATGAACCAGTAGGTCCCAATGATTTCTTGCGACAAGAAGCCGATTAGGCCACCAGCCGCACTGCGCGAATTATGATTGGCGACGAGCCGAATTAGTACCACTACGCCACACCAAAATACCATCGGCGGCAACAATTGCATTGCACGGCTGACCACACCTCCGAAGAAAGGCTTCCGTAATATTGAGCTAGACGCTAAATATCCACTTATGGCCATGAACAACGGCATGTGAAACATATATATAGCTTTAAAGTATGGGACGTCCCAGAAGTGTGCATCGCCTCTATACACGATGCTTTGCAGAAGGTGGCCAACAATAACGAGAGCGATTAACACAAATTTTGCGAAATCGAGGAAATGATCCCGGACGTTTCCATGGTACGATAGACGTTTAGCTGGTTGGGTTTCTCGATGGGGCAAATCAGAACTCCAAATAATCACCGAGCGGCTCAGTTCCACGGGATACAAGAGACAGTACTGTTGTATATGTGCGCCAGCCTGTGTAGCCATTTGTCAAGGCAATACCATGGTAATAGTCTGTTGTCGCAAAAATTTGCATGAAAACACTACTGCAGTGCCGCGCCAAATCCAAATTCAGCATGGTCAAGACACGCGGACACCAGAGTACGGTGCTGCATCTGGACCTCCTCCCTGTGTAACGTTTCGCAAAGTCTGTAAAATCGATTGTGTCAATGACAGGCATTCAGGTTGCGGATATATACGACCCATGCGTTTCAAAGGCCTTGATCTGAACCTTCTCGTCGTGCTCGACGCACTGCTGACTGAGCGAAACCTCACAGTGGCGGCAACTCGCATCAATCTGAGTCAGCCGGCTATGAGCGCGGCAGTCGCCCGGCTTCGCCATTTTTTTAACGATGAACTGTTTGCGATGAGCGGCCGCGAACGGGTACTGACACCACGCGCGGAAACACTCGCCCCTGCCGTTCGGGATGCACTTCTGCACATCCAGTGCTCAATCATTTCTTGGGATCCGTTCACCCCCGCTCAATCCGATCGCTGCTTCAGGATCATTCTTTCCGATTTCGTCACGCTCGTGTTTTTGGAAAAGGTAGTGGAGCGTGTTGCACGTGAGGCACCCGCCATCAGCTTCGAGGTATCCCCACTGGAGGATGACCCTAACGAGCTACTCCGCCGTGGTGACGTCGACTTTCTTATCATTCCGGAATTGTTCATGTCGGAGGCTCATCCAAGAGCAGCCTTGTTCGAGGACACACTCGTGTGCGTGGGCTGCCCGACCAACAAGAAACTGCCGAGGCAGCTTACATTCGAGAGATACATGTCAATGAGACACGTTGCGGTCACGTTTGGCCGGACGTTCAAACCCTCGATTGAAGAACGGTTTCTCGTTGAGCATGGCCTAAAGAGACGTGTCGAGGTGGCTGTGCAGGGGTTTAGCATAATTCCGCCGATGGTCTCGGGCACCCCTAGAATAGGGACAATACCCTTTCGGCTGGTCGAGCATTTCAAAAAAAACTTCCCCTTGCGCATCGTAGAACTCCCGCTGCCGCTGCCCGTGTTCACCGAGGCCGTTCAATGGCCGTCACTTCACAATAGTGATCCGGCAAGTATTTGGATGAGACAGACATTGTTAGAAGAGGCCTCCCGGATGTCTCCCTGTGAGCCCTTAAGACGTCGCAGGCGCTTATAGACTGCTCGCAGGTGAGCCAGTGAGTCACGCTGACCGCAGCCATGACTATTCTCGATTCGGATCTGTCTATGCCTCATCATGGGCAATGGTGGGAGAGCCAGTCGAGCGGCCTTTCGGGTCCAATACAAAGAGTGGAGTAGTCGTTAGATGACATCATGAGACGTACGATTTCTTTATCGCAAAATCTTGATCGTGCCCGAAGAAATGATCTAAATGTTTGATCCCAGGCTTTGATGGTTCATCATTGTCGTCCGAATCAAAGGATGCGCTATGGGCCAGATTCTGCATGGGAGCGCCACAACGACAGAGGCGATCCGTCGAGCGATACAGCATAGTCAAGCGAGCCTGAGGACGCTTTCGAAGCGCTACGGCATCAATCCTAAGACGGTCGCTAAGTGGAAGAAGCGGAGTTCGACCGCCGATCTACCCACCGGCCCCAGGGAGCCGAGATCGACGGTTCTGTCTGTCGAGGAAGAGGCTGTCGTTGTGGCCTTCCGCCGGCACACGCTGCTGCCGCTCGATGATTGCCTCTACGCATTGCAGCCGACAATCCCGCATCTGACACGTTCTTCATTGCACCGCTGGCTGCAGCGCCACGGCATCGGCCGATTGCCGATGTCGACGGCGACAGGCCGGCGAAGAAGAAGTTCAAGGCCTATCCGATCGGCTTCTTCCACATTGATATCGCGGAGGTCCGAACCGAGCAGGGCAAGCTACACATGTTCGTCGCCATCGACCGGACCTCGAAATTTGCCTTGGTCGAACTGCACGAGAAGGCTCCGACAGCCATTTCCAAAGAGTTTCTGCTACGCCTGATCGCGGCCGTCCCCTACAGGATCCACACCGTTCTCACCGACAACGTCCTAAGCGCGGAAGGAAATGGGGCAGACAGTCCAAGTCTCTCTGTTCGCCAGCATGCTCTCGCCGCGTGACGCTCGTCAAGTTGGGTGATCGAACCAAGCGGCTTCCACTTATGAGGGAAAAGGTCTCGTCCATAGCAAACACAGGGTACGCGCAATGGCGGCCCTCACCGTCCTCAACACGAGCTTCTGATCCAGGTGGAAGACCCGAACATTATCTACAGGGTCATCGAAGCGATGCCCTCACGGCCCTAGCTGACAGAGGTCCTTCCACCTGGCACCCGCCCTTCGACGAAGGGCCGGTAGTCGGAACCACCTTTGACGACAGCGTGCACGACGCGGGCCATCTTGGCAGTAATTGCGGTCATCGCCTTGCGGCGCAGATCGGGATTGTCGCGATCCCTCGCGATGTAGCGTTCGAACTTGTGTCGAAAGCCATTCTCACGCTGACGGATGGCGACTTGTCCGGCGATCCACAGGGTTCGGCGCAGCCGAGCATTGCCGAATTTGGAAAGGCGGGTCTGGCCGCGATATTGGCCTGACTGCTGGGTTGAGAGATCCAGCCCGCAGAATTTGAGAAACTGGCGGTGATGATGGAAGCGGCGCAAATCTCCGGCTTCGGCAATGATCGTCAACGCGTTGATCGGCCCGATGCCCGGGATCTGTCGCAGGAGCTGGTAATCCTGGCTGTGCCGCAGCAGTTCGTCCGCCTGCGTTTCGATCTCATTGCGTTGCCGGATCAGGCTGCGTGCTTCGGCAATGACCATCCGGAACATACAAATGGCAGGGGCATCAAGCGGCAACGGCAATCCGATCGATGTGCGTGCCGTCTCGTAAATATCCATCAGAATCTGCGCCTTGCTGACCTTGCGGCCGACGACATCCCACGCGGCTGTCACAAACTCTTCCTTCGTCAGCGTCGTGATACTTGCCGGTGTCGGAAAGGCATCGAGGAAAGCGAAGAACCAATCGCTGCGGCTGTTTCCCCGGAAGCGATCGATCTCGGGGAAATATAGCGGCAGATAATGCGTCAGGATGCGGTGCTGTATCTCGGTCTTGGCCCTTGCGATCGCTTCATGGGTCTTCGACAGCTCCTGCACATCGTTGATGCCGGCGCGCAGTGGATCATGGTAGCGCTGGGTCGCCTGGATCTTGAGCATGTGCAGCATCACCTGCGCATCCTTGGGATCGTTCTTGTCCCAGCTGTTGTGCAAAGCCTCACGGGTTCGGGCGAGTGCCAGCGACGACACCAGCCGCACCTCGAAACCGGCTTCAGCCAAGCGCCATGCAATGGGCCGGTGATAGTTCCCGGTCGCCTCGAATGCGCAGATCACGGGTCTGCCATAGGCCTGAAGGATCTCGATCAGCCGGTCATGCTCTGCGCGAGTGTTTAGGACCTGCAGCCGGCGGCGACGTTTATGGCTTGGGTCTTCGATCAGAACTTCATTGCGAACCTTGGCAATGTCGATGGCTACCAACACCGCATCGGCGGGTATAATATGTGCGCTGGTCATGGTCGGTCTCTCCGAATGGGTTGTGAACACTCACATTCTAGAGAAACCTTGACTGGCCATGGCCGCCTTCAGCGGTGCGCGCTTGCAGCGAAAAGCTGCGCGCACCGCTGTCTCGGCTGCCTCCGCTCATTCCTTCCGTAGGTGCTACGGCATCCAGTTCACCACGCCAGGAGCTGGCGGTTCGGCCGTTCCACTGATCAAGGAAGCGATCGCAAATGGCGAGATATTCCGAGCCCATGCCTTCGAACTCACCTGCGCCAGGAACGATATCGAACATCGAACCACAAAGCCAAAGCATCCTTGGACCAACGGCCAGGTCGAGCGCATGAACCGCACCATCAAGGACGCTACGGTCAAGCGGTTCCACTAGGACGATCACGACCAACTGCGTCGGCACCTTGCCGACTTCGTCGCAGCCTACAACTTCGGCCGCAGGCTGAAGACCCTCAAAGGTCTCACCCCCTACGAGTTCATCTGCAAGGCATGGGCTTCCCAGCCCGAGCGCTTCACTCTCAATCCGCTCCAGCAAATACCGGGACTAAACATCCTAGCTGGCTGCGTTTGTAGCTAGCTCTTCGGTATGGCCGGGCGGCGTGCCACGGGGCTAGGCAGGCTTATAAGGGGATCACGCTCCTCTTATGTCCACTCTGGTGCAGCGGCCATTATCGTTTGCTCAAGCAGCAGCCCGCAGACGAGGCGGAGGATGGCGTTGTCGTTCGGAAGATGCCGACCACGTCGGCTCCGCGGTTGATCTCGCCATTGAGACATTCGATCAGGTCCGTGCTGTGTGGCGCGAAAGTTCATCGTGTCGTCGTCATCATGGGTTCTTCGATTGGGTTGAGGCAGCAACGCGATCTTACCGGCGAACTGTCTCCTGCTACCTCTGGCGCTCGGTCCCTACAGCGCTATCTCCATGGGCGCTCGAGAGGTTCCCATTCACGTGCGGAGTTAGTGTGCTGAGAGTTCTGCAAATTCGCTGAGAGGGTCATGGCAGGCTGATGATTGTTCACGTCACCTATTCCCTGGAAGGAACGCCACCATGACCAAGATAAAAAGGTAAATCGACCAGCGCCGCCGTCAAAGACATTCCGCTTTCGAATACGGATGGACAGCCCGAAGTGAATCGGTGCGGTGATGCAGGAGGTGCTCGAGGCCGAGATAGACGAGGCTTTGGGTGCCTTGAAGGGCGAGCGCATAACGGCGCGGTAGCACTGATCCCGTACGAGCAAACTTGATCGTTGTCATATGCGGGTCGGGATTGCGGGCTCCTGGAGCCTTGGAAGGTGATGCGGAGGATCGCGCCGGCGCATTTGATCGACCGCCGCGTCAGTCTGTGCCTTCGGTTAATAGATTTGGACGGCGGGATCAAAGCTCGCCCGGTTTACACCGGCTTCTGCCAACGGTCGGGCCATTTCGGCCGTGAACGCGCGTGCGTCGATCTCAACGGCTAACGTCGCCTTTGTCTCAATCTATGTCAACCCGTTTAGGCTTTCTGACGGCTTTTTCGCCATTTCAGCGGCCAGCTAGGCAACATCACGCCGAGCCTGCCGCGTCGGCCTGGGTAGGATAACCTTCCAGCAGGATGTCGGGTGCGACAATCCGCATGGGTCTAATTGTGCTTTGTGCGGAATTGTGCACATATGCGGCATGCTGCAACTCCCTGCCGCCGTCCTTGCCTCGACGCCCGAACTGGTTGCCGGACGGGCGCGGCGCGCTTGGTTGCTGTTCACGGCAGTGGCGCTTCTGATCGTGTTCGCAGCGCTCTATGGCGCGGGCCTTTATGGCCGTTCGACGGAGATCGAAGCTTTAGCCACGCAAGGACGCGCCGACGCCAAACTCAAGGTGGCGCTATTGCGCGCGGTGTTGGAAAATCCGCGCGCGCTGCCGCTGCTCCTGTCGGAAGATCAGCAGGTCAACGACGCGCTAACCGAGCGCAGCCCCGCCTCGATCGACGTCTTGAATCGCAAGCTTCAAGGCCTGGTTTCAGGCACAAAGGCCTCGGTGCTCTTTGTCACCGGCACCGACGGTGTCGCGATCGCCTCCAGCAACTGGCGCGAGCCGGTGAGTTTTGTGGGCAAGGACTACGGCTTTCGCGCTTATTTCTCCGGAGCTATGCGATCGGGCACCGCCGAATATTTTGCGCTCGGAAATATCAGCAAGCATCCCGGGCTCTACATTTCGCGCCGCGTCGGGAGCGCGGTGGCACCGGTTGGCGTCGTTGTGGTCAAGATGGAGTTCGATCAGCTCGAGGCCGACTGGCACGAGGCCAATCGTCCGGCCTATGTCAGCGAAGAGCATGGCGTGGTGCTGATCACCAGTGTGCCGTCCTGGCGTTTCATGACGACGGCGCCGCTTGGCCGGCCGGCGCTTGCCGATATCCGCACCAGCCAGCAGTTCGGCGAGGCGCCGCTGGTGTCCTTGCCTCTCGCCCGTCCGCAGGCATTGAGCGCCGATGTCGCGCTTGTTCACGCGATTACGCCGGGTAGTGGCGATGCGGTATATCTAAGGGTGTCGACCGCCGTGCCCTCGACTCCGTGGCGGCTCGACTATCTCGTCCCGGCGGAGGCGCCTATCGCCTCGGCTCAGCTCGAAATGAGGCTCCTGGCGCTCGGCGTGCTCGTTCCGCTTCTTGCTTTAGCCGCCTATCTGCTGTGGCGCCGGCAGTCCGCCCAGATGCGGATCGCCGCCGAGCAGGCCGCGCGCGCCGAGCTTGCGCGCCGGGTCGTCGAACGCACGCAGGACCTCAGCCTTGCGCGTGACCGGCTGCAGGCCGAGATCGCCGACCATCGCAGCACCGAGGCGAAGCTGCAGGTCATGCAGCAGGAGCTGGTGCAGGCCAACCGCCTTGCGACGCTCGGTCAGGTCGCCGCCGGCGTCGCGCATGAGATCAATCAGCCAGTGGCGACGATCCGCGCCTATGCCGACAATGCGCGTGTTTTCCTGCAGCGCAAGCAGAACTCCTCAGCCGAGGAGAATCTCGGCGCGATCGCCGCGCTGACCGAGCGCATCGGCTCCATCACCGAAGAGCTGAAAGCCTTCGCCCGAAAGGGCCGCACAGCCGCTGGGCCGGTCGAGTTCCGCGGTGTGATCGAGGGCGCCGTCGTGCTGCTCAGGAGCCGCTTCGCCGGCCGGCTGGACGCGCTCGCAATCACGCTGCCGCCGCCGGCGCTGAAGGTGATGGGCAACCGGCTGCGGCTGGAGCAGGTGCTGATCAATCTGTTCCAGAATGCGCTGGAGGCGCTTGAGGGCCGCGACGACGCGCGGGTCGAAGTCTCCGCCACCGAAACCGCCGGAGACGTGTCGCTGATCGTTTCCGATAACGGTCCGGGCATCCCTCCGGCTATCTTGAAATCCCTGTTCACGCCTTTCAACACCTCGAAGGAAAAGGGCCTGGGACTTGGCCTCGTAATCTCCAAGGACATCGTCGCCGACTTTGGCGGGCGCATCGAGGTGGCGAGCAGCGAGAGCGGCACGCGCTTCACCATCCACCTGTCGAAAGCCGGCGCGGCATGACGAAGAACGATCCCGCACAGGTGATCCTGATCGATGACGACAGCGACCTGCTCAAGGCGACAAGGCAGACGCTTGAGCTCGCCGGCTTTGCCGTGTCGGCCTACTCGGTGGCAAAGGAAGCGCTGGCGGCGCTCGACAGGAATTGTGCCGGCGTCGTTGTGTCGGACATCCGCATGCCCGAGATAGACGGGCTGCAACTTTTCGACCGCGTGTTGCGGCTCGATCCGGACATTCCCGTCATCCTCGTCACGGGGCATGGCGACATCGCCATGGCGGTCAAGGCGATCAAGGACGGCGCCTACGACTTCATCACCAAGCCTTTTGCCGCCGACCGGCTGGCGCAGAGCGTCACCCGTGCCGCCGAAAAACGCCGGCTGGTGATGGAGAACCGCGCTTTGCGCGAGGCGGCCGAGCAGGCGCAGGAAGGGCTGCCGCTGATTGGCCAGACACCAGCCATGGAGCGGCTGCGCCGCACGCTGCGGCAGATCGCCGACACTGATGTCGACGTGCTGGTAACCGGTGAGACCGGCTCCGGCAAGGAGGTGGTGGCGAGCCTGCTGCATCGCTGGAGCCGGCGCGCCAAGAGCAATTTCGTGGCGCTGAATTGCGGCACGCTGCCGGACACGGTGATCGAAAGCGAATTGTTCGGCCACGAGGCCGGCGCCTTCACCGGCGCACACAAGAGGCGCATCGGCCGCATCGAGCATTCAAGCGGCGGCACGCTGTTCCTCGACGAGATCGAAAGCATGCCGGCTTCAACCCAGGTGCAGATGCTCAGGGTGCTGGAAATGCGCGAGGTGACGCCGCTCGGCACCAACGAAGTCCGCCCAGTGGATCTGCGCGTCGTCGCCGCCGCCAAGGTCGATCTCGGCGATCCTGGCCAGCGCGGCGCCTTTCGCGAGGATCTCTACTACCGGCTCAATGTAGTGACGATCTCGATCCCGCCGCTGCGTGAACGCCGTGACGACGTCGCCCCGCTGTTCTTCTACTTCGCCGAGCGCGCCGCCGCCCGTTTCCGCCGTCAAATGCCGGCCGTTCCGGCTTCGGTGCATCGCTATCTCAGCCAGCATGACTGGCCGGGCAATGTGCGCGAACTCGCACATTTCGCCGAGCGTTTCGTGCTCGGGCTGGAGGAAGTTGGTCAGGTGCCACCTTCCGCATCGGCGCAAACGGAAGACGCCGGTTCGCTGCCGGAACGGCTGGAGCGCTATGAGGCCGATGTAATCCGCGAGACACTTGGCCGCAATGATGGCGATGTCCGGCGCACGATCGAGGCACTCGGTATCCCGCGCAAGACCTTCTACGACAAGCTGCAGCGGCACGGCATCGTACGCAGCGATTTTTCCAAAGGGTTAAAGCCTATGGCGCCCGATGCAAATCCGGACCGTTAAGACTATCCAGACCACTGTCCCAATTGACCCGCCGCGACAGGTACTCGGCGCCTTACTCATCCGACCTCGAAGACTCGAGTGGGCTTTCCCACATGGATCAGTCGATGCGCCTGGACCAAAAAGCGCCACTGCTACGAGGCTTCGCGCGCACATACAGAACCTTAATCTTGCAAGGAATTACCACCTGGTGCAAGCCCTGAACTGTAGTCCAGCGCCAGGCAAAATTCCCCACCCCTGCGCGCTTCGTCAATCTCCGCCTCACGGACTTCCTGCATCCATTCGGACGAATTCGCGCTACCGGTCGAGCTTTGGAGCACATCTTTTGACGACGGCCTATTTATCTTCTGTCTTGGGCGCGATCACGTGACATTGAGCATCACCAACCGGTCATGATCGCGCTTTGTGGCTTTGCAGAAAACACGACCGTGATCCCGGGATGGGAACCACTCTGTGTTCCGCCTCGTGCACGAGCCATTCCACCACACCTTTGCCGGGAGGTGTTATTCTTTCTGACGGCCTGGAGCACATTTCTGTCGTGGGCGGTCTCAATCGCAGGCACTCGACCGCGCAATGGATTGTCGGGCCACAGATGTCAGCGCGTTCGCAGATGAACGTGAGTCGTCGGCATTGTGGATGCAGAACTGGCCAGAGAGGCGATCCGCGGTGCCGATCATCGCCCGTCCCCACGCGGAATCGCTTTCGTCGTGACCTTCCCACGAGAACTCGGCCTAGGAGCCGTCTCGCGCGCCGTAGCGGAGAAGTTGATCTCGCCGTCCGCCACGCCTTTGAACATCAGATGCGCTTCTTCAACGAAGTCCAGGAATCCATGTCTCAGATACCATTTCGACCGTTCGCCACTGGTCACCTCGTCTGGCAGCTAGGAGCGTCGACCGCCCGGTTTGTGCGGAGGGGCCATGAGAGAGGCTTCCTCCAACATTATTTCCCGCATCCAGATACTCGCTGGATCGCCACTGTGAACGGCCGGCCACTGGACGACCTCAGTGAATGCGGGAAGTGGCAGCGGAAGTTCGACGATCTGCAGAGGGAACCGTGTTTCGAAATGCTGGACCAGCCGGAAGGGCATCGTCGCTATGCGAGCTGTGCCTGATACCATTGGCGGGATCATGCTATAGGCCTGTACGAAGACCTCCACACGTCGCTTGAGACCATGCTCAAGCAAAAACCACTCCTCGAGGGAGGGCCTCAGCGTCCGCCCGACCCTGGCCGCGACGTGCTTCATCGACAGATATCGTTCGAATGAAAGCTGGGCCGGCAGCTGCTTGTTCGTAGGGCAGCCCACGCACACGAGCGTGTCATCGAACAGCGCCACTTTTGGGTGGGCACTCGACATTAACGATTCCGGAATGATTAGAAAATCGATGTCACCGCGCCGGAGAAGCTCATCGGGGGCATCGTCGAGAGGGAGCAATTCAAAGCTAACGGCGGGTGCTTCGCGTGAAACACGCTCTACGACCTTTTCCAGAAACACGAGCGTGACGAAATCGGAAAGAAAAATCCTGAATCGGCGCTCGGATTGAGCTGGGTTGAACGGATCCGAAGAAATGATTGAGCACTCGATGTGCAAGAGAGCCTCGCGGACTGCGGGGGCGAGTGCTTCCGCTCGCGGCGTTAGAGCACGTTCGCGGCCGCTCATCGTAAACAGTTCATCGTGGAAATAATGGCGCAATCGGGCGACGGCCGCACTCATGGCTGGCTGACTCAGATTAATGCGGTCTGCCGCTGCCGTGAGGTTGCGCTCGCTCAACAGTGCGTCAAGCACGACGAGAAGGTTTAGATCAAGACCTCTGAAACGCATATCTTCTAATATCCATGGAGTGAATGCGCTACATGCAAGAAATCAATTTTACCGATTTCCCAGAATCTCGCAATGGACGAGTCTGACGTGCACAGATCGCTTCTACCGCGTGAAGAGTGCCTTAATAAGAGCTCGAAAGAAGGAAATCTCTCAATTGCGCTGGAGGTTATGTTGGGAAAATGAGTTGGAGCTGGCCGACCATGTCGAACTCGCTGACTTTTTCCGAAACACGTATCAGCCGACCGGGTCCTCGAACGGAAAGCTATTCCAAGGCGCTCGTAGTTGGGCTCGGGCAAGGCCCGAACTGCGGGCAATCGGCTACGACTCCCAGGGGGTAGCGGCCCACATCGGATTGTTGCGCCGCTTCATCAGGATTGGTGAAGCCGATCTCCTGGTCGGCGAACTCGGACTGTACGGCGTGCGCCAGGATCTTGAGGGACTCGGTATCAGCTTTTCGTTGCGGGCCATGCACCCAGTACTGCGCCAACTTGACGTTCCATTCGCGTTCGGCACGGTTCGGCACGCGATGCGGAACCATTTTGACAGGCTCTGCCGAGGCGGCCTTGCGACCATAATGCCAGGGGTTCACGTACGTTCGACCCAGCCTGAAGTATATCTCGACCTGCCGCCCACGCGCGTTGAGGACGTCCTCGTCGTGGTCATGCCGATCTCACGGCCCATCAGCGAGTGGCCATCCGGAACCCTGATAGACCGGAATGGCCCGGAGCTATGAAATATCTCGACCACGTTAGCGAACTGCAGGCACCCTACGGTTATGGGACGGGCAGTCCGAGGTCTATTTGACGTCCCAAGCCTTTTTACACTTCGCAAATTCTCGATCTGCTGGTCCGCGTCGGCTGCTGTAGGGCTGTGCCCACTCGGCTGACCGGCGGCGATTCATCCGTATCTATCATCGTGTGGTTGCAAGGCGAGAGGTACTGGCCACCCGCTACGTCGAATGCAAGCTGGAAAGGAACAAAATGACAGATCAACTCACAGCCGAAATCATCGCGATGATCAAAAAACGGGCCGCATCGGAGGGGATCACGCCCACGCCAGGGGGCAAGGAGATGACGAGTGCCACGTTGCTGACTTCGCTTGGCCTTGATTCACTGGCAATGGCTGACATGCTCTGGGACTTAGAACAAGCCTACGGTATCAAAATCGAAATGAACACGGCCGATGCCTGGGCAGATCTACAGAGTGTGGGAGACGTGGTGAAAGCTGTCCGTGGCTTGCTGCCGGGGGAGGCTTGAATGGACGGCCGTGTCGTCATCACCGGAATGGGCGGACTGTGCGGACTGGGATCCGACGTTGCCGCCATTTGGACGGGAATGCGTGAAGGTCGCTCCGCCATCGGCCCGGTCCTAAAATCTGAGCTTCATGAACTGAAGGGGGTCATAGGCGCCGAAATAAAAGCGCTGCCGGAACACGACATCAACCCTAGGCAGCTCATATCCATGGACCGCTTCAGCCTGCTGGCCGTGTTAGCAGCGCGCGAAGCCATGAGACAGGCCGGACTTTCCTGCGAGGCAGGAAATGCCTTTCGCTTCGGGGCGGCAGTGGGAGTCGGCGTATGCGGATGGGATGCGATCGAGGAAAACTACCGCGCCTTCTTTCTGAGCAATGCGTCCCGCGCTGAAACATTAACAGCGGTAAAGGTAATGCCAAGCGCAGCTGCCGCCCATGTCAGCATGAGTCTCGGCCTGAAAGGGCCGGTCTTTGGCGTCACCTCAGCTTGTGCTTCCGCAAATCACGCGATTGCCTCCGCGGTGGATCAAATCAAGCTCGGTCGCGCCGACGTGATGCTTGCCGGCGGCGCGGAAGCGCCATTGATCTGGGGCGTCCTGAAGGGTTGGGAGGCGCTGCGCGTGCTTGCGTCGGACACCTGTCGGCCCTTCTCCGCCGACAGGAAAGGTCTGGTGCTGGGAGAGGGTGCGGGCATAGCCGTTCTGGAACGCTATGAGCACGCGAGGGCGCGCGGTGCGACCATACTCGCCGAGATCGTCGGTATCGGCCTTTCTGCCGACGCCTTCCACATCGCTGCGCCATCTGTAGAAGGACCTGAGATGGCGATGCGCGCCTGCCTTGCCGATGCCAAACTGAACGCCGAGGACGTCGACTACCTCAACGCGCATGGCACCGGGACCAATGCAAACGACCTCGTCGAGACGGCGGCGATCAAGCGCGTCTTCGGCGAGCATGCACGTACGCTCTCCATTTCCTCGACCAAGTCCATGCACGGGCATTGCCTCGGCGCAGCGAGCGCGATTGAAATGATCGCTTGTGTGATGGCGATCTGCGAGAGTGTCGTGCCGCCGACGGCGAATTATCGCGAGCCAGATCCTGATTGCGATCTCGACATCACCCCCAACGTGGCACGCGAGCGCAAGGTGCGCACGGCTCTCAGCAACGCCTTCGCAATGGGAGGCACGAACGCAGTTCTGGCGTTCGGGCAGATATAGTCATGAGACAGTTGGTTCACCTGATGAGCGGTCGGCAGCCTCACTCATCCTGGCGAGCGCGTGCCGTTCACTTCTGCGGGATGTGAAGCAGCCACTGTGGGTCCGATCATCCCATTGGACTCATCGGAGCCAGCCGTCGTAAACCTGCCGTTATGGGCCATCCCTGAGGTATCTAGGCTAACTCGAATGAGCAAACCGAATGGTTGCTCTACCGTCGGCCCGCACGCTTTATCTGGGATCTGAGAGTGGTCGATTCAACAGTCTCAAGGGCATCGGCATAGCTGGAGTATCGAGCAAACTTGGGCTACTGCGAGGCGGCGTTGCGGGCGGTTCAGCTGCTCCGACGGTGAGCTGGATAGCGGGCATGAGCATGGCCGGACACCCACTTGGCTAGCCAGCCCAGACCCGTCCCGGCTCCCCTGTTGATCTGCTCTTCAGTCGTGATTTCCGGGGACCATGCCCTTTTTCGATGCTGGACCACATAAATCGCTCTAAACTGGCTGTTTGCAGCAAGCCAGACCGCCAGTATGTGACTTGCAACGCAAGGAGTTCCTAATATTCGGCGGCGCGGTCGCGCTCGGCGTGGGCCTCGCCCTATCCTAGCGCCCTGCTACATAATGATCGGCCCGTGGGCAGCTCCCATCGAGGCCCGTTTATCTGTGGGAAGCTGGCAGCGTTAAGCCCTGCGCCGGTGCTATCATGTTTCAGCCGGCGCCACGGCCCCGTTAGCCTAAGCTTCTGATAAATGGACGAAAAATAGTGTGAACAGAACCGGGGCAAGTTCAATTGACTTGCCCCGGCATGCCGATCATTTCGGCTCATGAATGAACCCACAGAACAAGCCTGTCAGTCGGAACGACGGCCGGACTTCATAGAAGGAAAGCGACGCCATGCGCCAGGCACCACTCAGCTTTGCACTCGACCAAATGGCGGCGCCCGGACTGGGCGTCATGTCGTTCTTCGCGCTCGCCCGCGAGCTCGGTTTGACCGAGGTTCAAATCCGGCGTGATCTCTGCACCAACGCAAGTGCTCGCGGCATGTCGACAGCCGAGATCAGCTCTGCCGCCATCGAAGCGGGCGTTACGATTATCTCCGTCAATGCCTTACAGCGCTTCAATGACTGGACTCCCGCCCGCAAGACCGAGGCGTGCAAACTGGCCGATTATGCGGCGGCCTGTGGAGCCAAGGCGCTCATGCTAATGCCGGTCAACGACGGCTCGTGCCCTGCCAACGATAAGCGCCAGGACAATCTTCGCGCCGCCTTGAAGGCGCTCAAGCCGATCCTTGAGGCGCGGGGTCTGATCGGACTCATCGAACCGCTGGGCTTCCAGACTTCCTCGCTTCGATCGAAGCAAGAAGCGGCCAAGGCCATTGCCGCTGTTGATTCCCGGTCTGTTTTCCGCATCGTGCACAACACGTTTCACCACACGCTGGCCGGGGAGACATTCTTCTTCTCCGACCTGACAGGTCTGGTGCACATATCAGCGGTAAACGATCCGACGTTCTGGATCTACCCGGATCGCCTCCTAGGAGGTTTTGATAATGGCAGTCAAATCCAGGCCCTGCTTGACGGCGGCTATTCAGGACCCTTCTCAGTTGAGCTTGTCGAAGAAGTCCATGCGCTTGATGACTTCGCAGGTCCATTTGCCGCCAGCCTCGATCTGATCCGACATGGCATATTGAGGCGCACTATCTAAGGCGAGCGTTTTCAACATGTGAGGGTGCCGCCTTTTCCCACGCCGGCTCGGCAATGGTGTGAGCTGCTTTGTAATGGCAGCGTAGAGGTGAACCTCGGCAAATTGGCTGCTATCGTTCAACCGGAAATCATCCGACCTGGCAATTTCGGCCAGCTGCGCGACCGAGCTCCGGAATGTTCGACCCCGGAACACCAGATCCTACATGCTGTTAAGACCAGAGTGGTGCCACACCCCGTGCACATCTGGAGGGCATCTGTGCGTTAATGCCTTCATGGGTAGCGGAGACACAGCTTGACGTCGCGCAGGCCGCGACGTGTTGCCCAGGAGCTCCGTCCAGATCAGCTCGGCCTCGGACGTACCAATCCCATACCAGCGCCTCGCACCGGTCCGTCCGCGTTCACGCCGACAGCGACGAACCATCCCAACGCCGCGCCCGCGGCATCGGTCGGTCCACAGATATTGCCGGTAGCCCTCAATTGGGCCTCCAAGCAACCTTTTAAGCCCGCCGTCAATCTATCCGAACAGCCGGCTGACCTGCCGCTCTTAAACATGGGCTTTTGACCAGATCGCCGACGCCTCCGTCCACCTGGAGGATCGGTGCGGCTTTCATCAGAATGGCATCGAGCTTGAAAACCGAGTTGTGAACATCCATTGTTGGAGCAGTCGTGCATTAACGGATTCTCTATTTTCTTCCTCCGCTACTCACGCGAGAGCTGCTACTGGTGTTGGGGATGTGCTCCGACAGCCCTGGCTCGTCCATTAAAACATAGAGCCGGCGCCAAGCAGATCCGCTGTGCGCCGGCTAATTCAACGGGAAATTTTCATCGGGCATTTCAACAATCAAGCTCCAAAGAACATTCCGCAGCCTGAGAATCAGAGGCCTAACTTCTCGGGGGTGAAACGCAGCAGGCGCGCTGTTCGCGTATTCGCTCTCGTGCAGCGCAGGCCCTGCAGCGCTGGGCAAGCATCTACTCTGTGAAGATAGAATTGGAACATGGAAAAGCGTCCCACAATTGCCGATCTCGCCCGAGAAGCCAGAGTGAGTGTGACTACAGTCGATCGGGTTCTCAATGCTCGCCAGCCGGTCCGGGAGGAAACTGCGCGTCGCGTTTACGACGCGGCCCTCGCCATCGGGTATCATGGCACCGGTCTGATCAAACAACGCCTCCAACATCATCTGCCGCAATATCGGCTGGGGTTCGTTTTGAGAAAACCCAACCACCTCTTCTATCAAGATTTCGCGCGCGAAGTCGAATCGGCGGTCAGTTTGGCCCAGTCCTTCCATGGCCTTGCACGCATCGAATATACCTCGTCGAACATGCCAGAAGAAACCGTCAGTCTCTTGAAGGACTTTGGCGGACGCTGCCATGCTCTCGCCATGGTTGCGCCGGACCACCCGAAAATAACAGCGGCGGTCGAGGAGCTCAAGGCGAGGGGCATCCCGGTTTTCTCGCTACTTTCCGACTTTGCGGCCGGCGTGCGCGAGGGCTACGTCGGCCTCAACAATCGCAAAGTCGGGCGAACGGCTGCTTGGATATTGTCCAGGGCCGCAAAGCGACCTGGCAAAGTGGCGGTAATGGTCGGCAGCCACCGGTTCCTGGGGCAGAAGCGCCGCGAACTCGGCTTTCGCTCCTATTTTCGTGAGAATGCTCCCGGGTTCGAGGTGCTCGAAACACTTGTAAATCTCGACAAGCGGGAGATCACATACGAGAAGACGCTGAACCTAGTGCAGCGGCAACCTGAGCTCGTTGGCTTGTATGTAGCCGGCGGTGGTATGGAAGGCGCCATCTTGGCGCTCCGCGAGGAGGGCACAGACCAGAACCTCGTGGCCATTGTTAATGAAATCACACATGAATCAAGGGCGGCGCTCAAAGACAACATCATAACGATGGCGGTTGGTACACCACTGCGCCGGCTTTGTGAGGAGCTGGTGACGTTGATGGCCAGGGCGATCGAGACTGGAGCTTCGAATACACCCGGACAGACAATACTGCCGTTTGACATCTACCTGCCGGAGAACATATGAACTCATAGGCTTCCATCAGCCAGCCCATTTCCCTTCCACAAAGCGCTCGCTCGTTGAGTGCCGCGGCACCGGATTCCGGCCTGTAAGGAAAGCCAGCCGACCCCAACAGCATTGCTGCTCATCGGTGTGGTCTCAGGCCAAGAATGCGCTAGCTACAGCTCACCATCAAAGCCACGACATTTTAGCACAGGCCAGCATCCGCTTTGCCGGTCTGTGAGATGAGCAGGCCGCGGCTGCACCTACAGGAAAACCGTGGTTGCGTGACAAGGCTCGCGGAGGGTGAACGAGCATGAACCACCTGATGGTCGCTCAGGACAGTTTCGCCGAAAAGCGGCTCGCTCCTCTGAGGCTAGGGCTCGCCCCGAGACGTGATCCCCGGATCTACTTAGCCTAGGTTGCGCAGAGCCGTCCTGTCCCCACCCCACGAATCTTAATTGTCGAGTTTGACAACCGGCTCTTCAAAAACCTTACTGGGCTATATGCCGAAGAACCGGCACCCGGTGGTTAAGGCTCATGCGTCTGAAAGCTCTGGCGCGGCCCAGCACCTCGGGTTTCCCCTAAGCACCTTAAACACCGTCGCGTCAGGGGCGACGACATAACGAAGTCTCCGTATGCGCGTTCCAGCGTAGCATGCATCCGTTAGGTGATCGCCGGATCGGCCAGACCGGCGAAATCGTCTTCCATCCATATACAGTGTGGCATCTCGCAATCGCTCTGACCTGGTAGCCGTTGCGTGAAGAACGTCGTGTTACCGACACGTCCTGTTAGATTTGTCAGATGAGCGACGCAAGGCGTTTTGGGCGAGTGCTTGCTTTGCCGCTGCAGACCTTGAATAGCCTGCTCAAGATGCTCTTTGCGATTGCTCGAGCTCGTCTGGCACGACTTTTGTTGCGTACCTTAGGCAGGAAAAGCAGCTGCCTGACACCCTGTCCAAATCGATGCCCCGAGGGAGCAAACCAACATGCCAAGTCCTAGCCAAATCGTTTTCCGTTATCAAAACAGAATGGCGAATACCGGGATCTCTAGCCGCGTGTCCACGTTTGTTGACCGCCTCGAAGCGGTAGGCGAGGCCATGGCGCAAACCCATAATGGCAATGCAGTGCACTGGAAAGTCGGCGTTTACGACAGGGTAGCGACAGCCAACCAGCGTGCCATGATGCTCGGCGACGGCATCGAATTGCGGATTTTCCCCAAGGTTTGGCTCAAGCAGAGCGAAAAGGAGAGTGGCAAGGATTGCCGTCCAAGCGGCCACGGTCGAGAACCTGCGCGAGCATCGGATTCGGCTGCGCGATCCTCATCCATTTTTCGACGTGTTCAAGATGTTGAACCCCCAAGCGCATCGGGCCTCGAACCAATGTGCTTGACCCGAACTTCCATCTGCATCTCAAGACAACACGACCGCGAGCTCTGGGCCGTGCGCAAACCAACGTCGGACGGCCCTGTGGGCGTCGTTTGAAGCGTATGGCCCCGACGAAGCATAATCATCCAGTTATTCAGTGCTCGCCGCGCAGGCTAAGGCGAGCGCAGCGACCGGCGTTTTTAACCGAGAGCCTGCCGCGTATCCCAATCCCCACAGCCGCATGAGGTAACGCCGATGCTCCCTGATTTTTATCTTCGCTCGTCGCTCGCGCCGGTGCTGTGCGTACTGCTCACCACAGCGCTGCCAGCCAAGGCCGGCGATGCCAAAGCTGTAATTTCGCCGACCACCGCCCCGCCTCCAGGCTTCGTTACCAAGCTCGCCGAGGCGCTTTGCGAGGGTTTGCGTTCAAGGGCGCGCTTCCCTGAGTTAAACCCCCAGCGGAGCGCAAATAACGGTCCGGCGCGGCAGCTGCCGTTGCAAGGGGCGTCCTCCAATGAATTCTCAATCACCCTGGAACTGAATGGCTGTGAGTAAAAAAAAGCGTGAAAACCGATTCTAGCCTTCATCAATGGAGAGAACGGCCGCCATATGTATCCGCGAAAAAGCCCTTCTCTAGGCTTGATATCCACCGGGACGGCCTCCTGAACCGCAACGAGCTCACTCGTAGTTTATAGTGCTCTGAGGGCTCGTCGGAGTTGACCCGATGTGAGTGAATGATTGAATGCAAGCTCAGGAGGAGAACGCAGGTCGCCATCACCAATGTGCCCTTGGCGACTTGGCGGTGAAGCAAGATGAGATTGATCCATATGTCCTGCCTGTGATCTCGCGCGTGCCCTGGAGGAGGTCGGGCCGCCGGCAGGCATTGCTGAGCTCGTTGCAGCGGCGTTTCGGCGATCGCATCACCATTGAAAGGGGAAGCTGGACTGCATCTCGTCATTTGGTTCAACGAATTGTCGAGATCAGGCGAAGCGGTGCTGGCTGAAACGGCTCGTCACGCCGGGCTGGGCGTGCATCCGATCTCGCCGCTATATTGCCTAACCTCGCGGGCAGACCGCCTGACCAATATCGGGCTTGTCATGGGAGTGGGCAACTCGCGAGAGCGACACAAGTCGATGTTTCTGTCTTCTAACTGCTGCGCGTTCCTGGTGGTGTTTGCCAGCTTGGCGATGACTTCGTGCAGCATCATCTCCACACCCTTGTCGATCTGCCGGATGCTCAAGGCGGAATAATCATGAGGCGGCTCATGGTCGGTAGCAATACGCGCCACGCGCGGGGCTTTTCTGAGGTTCATGGGGAGGGTGGTCTTGCGCTATCTCCGCTCACGCCCGCTGCCGGTGCAGGGGCTCTATTTCGCACCGCCACCGGCGCGGCGCAAGGCCGTCCGGAGCTCCGCACCTGAACGTCTGGTGTCGTGAACCATTGCACGTCGATCTGGGCTGTTTCTGGTCCTCGTGTCGCTGATCCAGATCACGTCGAATCGGTATGGGCGTCTTTGGTCGACTTGTCAGCGCTGCGAGATTGATGGGAGCTGGCCGACCCATCATGAGGCCTTCTTCCCGTCGACTCGCATCGGGTACAAGCGTAAAAAGCATTGGCACCCCCCGGCATGAAATGGAACAATTCGAGACGTTCTTGCTCGTCTGATGAGTGCATGTCGAAGAGTACCTACGAGTGCGGTCAACAAAGTGCGCCATATTCTATATTCGCTTTAGCGAGGACCCGCGATCGATGAACGGGCTGACGAGAGCCTCCAGGAGACGGAGGACTCCTGGGACCAGAACCTGTTGCACACGGCCCAGGGCAATTTTCTCGAACCGGGCCGGGTGGCCGAGGCGAGGCCAGCCCGTTCCGGTCTGGCCAGTGATGGTCAGGTTTCATGCGCCGTTCGGCTAAAGCGCAAAGGCTGTCCGCGAATTACTGGAAACACCGCGACGGGATGAGCCAAAAAAGTCTCTGATGCAGGCATCGAAGCAATGACATCGCCTGGTGAGAAATGCTTCGGTCTCGCTCGAGGCGCAGCTAGGTGCCCCTCAGACGAGTGGACGGCTGGATATGGCTCGCAAGGAGCATCAGGTACTAGAGGCGGTGTGTCCGGTAGGATCGACATCCTCTTCGGGAATGTCGTCGAACGACGAGTAGTTCAGATCGTAGAGTTTGGAATAGAGCCCGCCCCTCGCCATCAGCTTGCCATGGTTGCCGCTCTCGAGAAGCTGGCCATTCTGAAGCACGATGATGCGATCGGCACCACGGATTGTGGCGAGACGGTGGGCGATGACAAGTGCAGTCCGGCCTTCGAGGAGCTTTCGGAGAGCCTTTTGGATCACCATTTCCGTGTAGCTGTCGATGCTGGCGGTGGCCTCGTCTAGAACAAGGATCTTGGCGTCGGCGACGAGAGCGCGGGCGAAACTGACAAGCTGGCGCTGGCCGAGAGAAAGATTGCCGCCGCGTTCGCCGAGTTGAGTTTCATACCTGCCGGGAAGGCTCATGATGAAATCGTGGGCTCCGACTACCTTGGCCGCCTCGATCACTTTGTCCCGTGTAGCTTCCGTCTTGTGGTAGCGGATGTTCTCGAAGATCGTCCCGGTAAACAGAAACGGCTCCTGCAGCACCATGGCGATCTGGTTGCCGAGGGATTCCTGTGTGAGATCGCGCACATCATGTCCGCCGACCATCACTTGGCCTTGCTGAGCATCATAGAAACGGTGGACGAGGGCCATCGCGCTCGATTTGCCAGAGCCGGTCGGTCCGACTAATGCGACCGTCTCGCCGGGATTGACCCGGAAGGAGACGTTTTTCAGCACCGGATGGTTGGGCTCGTAGCCGAACGTAACGTTCCTGAACTCGACCGAGCAGTCAATTTCCGGCGAAAGGACCCTCGCATCTGGCTTGTCCTGGACTTCGACCTTGACGTCGAGCACATCGATCAGGCGCTTGCCGGAGGCCATCGCGCGCTGCATGACCGAATACTGCAGGGTAAGGGAGCGAATTGGATCA
The DNA here is from genome assembly GCF_055901595.1 of Mesorhizobium sp. WSM1386. Taxonomy (NCBI): domain Bacteria; kingdom Pseudomonadati; phylum Pseudomonadota; class Alphaproteobacteria; order Hyphomicrobiales; family Phyllobacteriaceae; genus Mesorhizobium; species Mesorhizobium sp. WSM1386. Next base: position 6,573,210 of record NZ_CM148373.1, on the reverse strand, counting down.
AAGAAGCGTTGAATATAGAATATGTATGCCACCAATACGCCTACACCGATGCGGCCATTCATAATCATGGAGCCGCCGACCACAATAACGACCGCCATGGCGAGACCGGTGAGGCCATCGACGATCGGGACCATGACCTGTGCATACCTGGCAGCAGTCAGGTGAGTCCTGAGGTCGGCACGTGCCTTTTCGTCATACAATACGAAGTTTACGCACTGGCGGTCCATGGACTGGACGGTGCGCACGCCCTGAATCGCTTCGGCCAATGCGCCGTTGACGACTGAATTGGTCTCCTGCGCAGCCATGAAGGCTTCGCGAGCACGCGGCAGCCACACGATTCGAATAATCAACAGGGCCGGCAAGACCGAAAGCGTCAGAAAGCCGAGGCTGAAGTTGACCGACAGCATTACGAAAATGATGCCGAAGAGAAGCGCAATGTCGCCTACGGAGTAGACCGAGTTTTCGAGAAATTCGTGGATAGAGTTGACGTCGCCCTGAAGGCGAGACATCAGGCGTCCTACCTCGGTCTTGTCCATGAAGGAGAGCGATACCTTCTGCAGATGGGCAAACATGGCGCGGCGGATGCCGAAAAGGACGTTCTCGGCCATTTTCCCTACCACGGTTTCCTGCGCGTACGCCGCGCCGAAATTAACCAGAATGGCAAGCGCAAACGCGACTGCGGCCTCAAGCAGGGCGGAGGCATCAGCGCCTGCCGGGGTTATGGCGTGGTCGATGGCGTAGCGGATGATCAGCGGGATGAGAAGCTGCGTGCCAGTGAAAATTAGCAATGCGGCAAGTGAGACGCCCGCCATGGTCCGGTAGGGATGAACGAAGGCCCATATGCGGCGAATGATGTTCTTGTCGAAAGCTCGGCCAAAGATCTCCTCCTCGATGCGAGGGGACCCGACGACCGCGCGCGGAGGACGCCTACCGCTATCATTCGGTTCGATTTTGAGCTCGTCGGCGTGCTGCTTGGCCATCAGGGCGCACCTCCAAACGTGGCCGCAAAGTCATGTCCAGGGCGCAACTGAAGTTCATAAAGGGCCCTATAGCGTCCTCGCTTGGCCAAAAGCTCTTGATGAGTGCCGCGTTCCACGATCTCGCCGTTGTCGACAAACAGGATCCGGCTGGCGTGCTTGAGGGAACTCAGCCGGTGCGCGATAATGATTGTCACCCTATCTTTGGCGAAATGCCCTATCGCCGCCCGGATGCGCTGCTCTGTGGCGGCGTCGATCGCGGCCGTTGAGTCGTCGAAAACGACGATTGAGGGGCGCAACATCATCGTGCGAGCTATGGTGAGACGCTGACGCTGCCCACCAGAGAGAGATCCACCACGTTCGCCAACGACCGTCTTGTAGCCCGCGGGCAGGCCAAGGATGTAATTGTGCAACTGGGCGGCTTCGCTGGCGTGTTCAATCCGCTGTTCGTTCGCCCAGGGGTCGCCATAAGCGATGTTGTTCTCGATCGTGGTGGTGAACAGGTATGCATCCTGCTGTACGATGGCGACCGCCTTGCGAAGCGTAGCCAAGGTCACCCCGCGGACGTCCTGCCCGTCAAGCATGATGGTGCCGCCAGTGACGTCATAAAAGCGAGGAATTAAGTGAGCGATTGTCGATTTTCCCGAACCCGGCGGACCCACTATCGCGATCGTCTCGCCCCTATGGGCGCTAAACGTGATGTTCTTCAGAATAACGCGGTTTTCGGCGCCGGGATATGCAAACGAGACATTGTCGAACTGCAGGGTGCCTTCGCCGATTTCGAGTGGTCTTGCACCGGAAGCATCCCTTATCGTGGTGTCCTGGTCGAGCAGACCGAAGACGCGCGAACCGCAAGTGTAAGCGCGGGCGAAGCCGTTCACCATCAGCCCGATCTGGCGGACGGGCATTTGCAGTATGGTCATGAACGTCAGGAACATCGTGAGAGTTCCAACGCTGATCTGGCCGGCGATGAGCTTGTTGCAACCGATCCAGAGGACCAACCCCATGGCGAAAAAGAAGGCCAGGGTCATTGCCGACGTATTGGTCACGTAAACGTTAACCTGCTCGTGGGCGAGTTTGAGCGCATTTTTCGAGGCGCGGTCGAACTTTACCATTTCATAGGCTTGCGCCGAAAACGCCCGGACAACGCGGATGCCTGCGAGATTTTCCTCCATCACGCGCCCCAAGACGGAAAGCCGCTCCTGCAGATCCAGCCAGATGGCACGTAGCTTGAGCTGTGTGACCGACGACCGCCAGGCCACGAAAGGCATGAAGCTCAGGGCGATGAGACCGAGCACCGGGTCGGTAGAAATCATCATGCAGGCGCCGATCCCGATCAGCATGATGAGCATAAGCAACCGAACCAGAGCGGTGGAAAAATACATGCGCACGCCGTCGAGATCGAGAATGCCGAGAGTGATCAGGTCGGCTGAATGCACCCGGTCGTGAAAGGAAAAGCTCAGGCGCTGGACTTTCTCATAACAAGCCAGTCGCAGTTCGTACGCGGCGTGATGCCCGACGGCTTCGGCAAAATAGTTTTGCGCCATCGTGAAAAGGCCGCGCAGCAAACTCGCTACCAGCAGCAGGAGAGCCAGAATCCAGAGCGTTTGTTCTGCAGCTTTCCCCGTGAGATCCCTCCCGATTGCCACCTGGGTCTGGTCGACAGCCCGGCCGAGAAGCCACGGAATTAGCAACTGCAGGACCACGGCTATGATGGTCGAACCGATAGCAAGTGCGACCTGCCACGGGTGCCTCAAATTGATGCGCGTAATGCGCAGTAGTATGTTTAAGCCCCGACCCCACCCGGCCGCTTTCACATGCGCGGAAGATTTGAGAAGGGTAGTGCCCACAGAATGTCCCCGACTGAATTTTGTGCCTTCGGAACCGAGCCGGTCGACTCACACCAAAGACGCCTTCCAAGGTGATCCTGGCGGCCGTCGGCTCAAGACGCTGATCCGGCGAGTTGTGCGACGGCTTCGCTCGCTGGCATGTCGATCACCGTGATTCCGCTTGCCGCCAGGAAACGGGCTTCGTTTCTTGTCAGCGTTTGACCATCCATGATCGCGTAACGGGGGCCTCCCGAGCGCTTCATGATCTGCCTGGCGTAAGTGCGCAGCATTTGATCGTTGAAGCGGCAGCCAACGAAGAAAAACCCTCGGTGGACACGTCGTTCCTTGACCACGTGAGGAATGGGCGTCTGGATATCGATCTCAGTCAGGGCTTCGACATAATCGGAATCGGCGATGAGGAAATTTCCGGCCGGCCTGATACTGCCGTGAGGCGCATAGAGAACCGTCTCTGTCGCTGCTCCGGCCTCAAGCTCCCTTCCGAACAAGTCGTAGGTTCTGGTCCAGACGTCGCGAACTTCGTTCGCCCGCGTGACGCCTTGTATCTCGGCGACGTCGGTTCGCCCGGCCTCAGCCAGCGCCGCCCTCATGGCGCCTTCGTACCAGCTGTCGATGATGAGGGAGAGCGGGAGCTTTGCGAGCCAGTTGTGGAGGAGGGTCGGCGTCGCCGGCCCCGCGAATATATCTGTCATCCAGGCTTGAAGTGTGCGGCGATGCCGGCGCTGCTCGATGAATTGCGCGACGGACCACATGTTGGTGCGGATCTTCGAGGGGGCCGGCGCCCGCGTATTGAGTGCGGCGGCGACGGCCTCCGGGGTACACGGTACAGGCGACTCCCCTGAGCTTAGCCGGAGGAGACCCGGACCGAGATATGGGATTACCTGATCCGAGACGAGCGCTTGTCTAGCCAGCTCAAGCAGCTTTCGGGCGAAACTGTCCCGCACGACGACGAGGTGGCCGGAGGTCGGGATCGTGTTCATGCTCTTTTCCTCTTGATCCTCTCATCGAGGGGTAGCATCAGTCCTCGCCGGGAAGCTTCCTTGCCTCGACGGTGATTGGCAGGCGCGTATGTGGCGGAAGATCGGGTAGGAGGAGCCGCCACCCGTTCCTGAGCGTTACGACCCCGCCCCAGAGGCCTTGGTTCTCGAATTTGATGATCGGCTCTTCGAGGTCCTTTTTGGGGACATACGCCGACAATCCCGAATCGGTCCTGCGGATCATTACTTTCATCCGGCCGTTCCTTGTTTGGCGTTTTCTTCGGCGTTGAAGAGAGGGTCGGGTTTGTCGAGGCTCATCAATTCACGCGCTCGCATGCCCACGACCGTCCCGCGGTCGATCCATTCGACTGCGTAGATGAAGAACTGCTGGAGAAAAGTGCCGACGTCGCGCACATAACCCTCTTCGCCCTTGCGCACGAGATTTTCGCCGATCTCCCTGCCAGGATAGGTGCCGTCATTCCTAACGTGACGAGTCGCACGAACCCGCTCTCCCGGCTGAAATTGAGGAGGTCTGCGGACTTCCACCTCCTGTTCGCGTGCGAGCCACATGGCGGATCCTTGGTTCTCTTTGGCTACTGTCATTGATGAGGCGCGCAGGCATTGCCCCGGAGCAGCCAGTTGTGCGGGTAACCAGTGGACTCAGGCAGGAACGCAGGTCTTCGGCACAGGACACACCGAAGCACATTGCTGCGTGTCGAAAGCTCCCTCGCATTCGGTGCACTTCTGCAGCTCGACCACGTAGCTCTCGCCTTTGAACTTGATCGCACCCGAGGGACACTCGAATTCGCAGGCGCCGCATTGTGTGCATTGGGATGCGATGATCTTGAAAGCCATTTTGACTCCTGATTCGAGTAGATGAGATAGGTCAGGCCGTTGCCGCGCGTGCCGGGACGCCGAACTCGGCGGCGTAAATCACGCCGATTGCCGTTTCGATGTAGTCATGGCCGTAAGCGTCGGTTGCTCGGATACCGGCGGCCGCGAGCTGATCCTTGGGGCAGTCTCCGATTTTGACGCAAAGCACGAAGTCTACGCCTTTCAGCGCGGCGATGACCCCGTCGAGAGTGGCGTTCTCGCCCCAACCCCCGAGGCAATACTGCTCAACCTTGCGGTGACCGACAAAGTTGATCCCCCGCGCCGAGGCTTCATACATCTGGAATTCCTTGGCATGGCCGAAGTGTTCGTTGACGCGACCGCCGCCCTTAGTCGCCACCCCGATGAGAAGGGACTTTCCGGAACTCGATGTCTTCACCACTCCGATCGCTTCGCTCCTGGCCGCCAGGTGATCGCGGCGCTCGTCCGCGACCAACCCACGGTAGGCTTCGCGTTTGCTGGCATCGTAGGTGAGCTCACCGGGGATGTGGTCGAGCGTGAATTCCTGGCCACGATCCTCACCCAGCAGGCCGACGGCATCTGCCCGGCACTGCCGGCAGTGGCGCATCAACTTGGCGCCGCCTTCGAGACGATCCTGAAGAGCCTTCATCTCCATTGCATTTGGGCCACGCTGCCCAGTCAACCCATAGTGGGTGCCGTGCGCCGGGTCCGAGATCAGAGGCATGATGTTATGGAGGAACGCGCCGCGCTGCTTGACCCACTTGTTCACCTCAATCAGGTGCTGGTCATTCACTCCGGGTATCATGACCGAATTGATTTTGGTGAGGATGCCGCGTGCGCTGAGCATCTCCAACCCGAGCATCTGCCGCTCGTGCAGGATTCTGGCGCCTTCGACGCCGCAATAGCGGCGGTGACCGTAAAAGATCCAGGGATAGATTTTCGCACCGATTTCCGGATCGACCATGTTGATTGTGATCGTCACGTGATCGACATTCATGTCGGCAAGCTCGTCGACATGGTCCGGCAGCGCGAGCCCGTTCGTGGAGACGCAAAGCCTGAGGTCGGGGATTTCCCTGACTACGCGTTCGAACGTGGCCTTCGTCTTCTCCCAGTCGTAGCAGGCATCACCCGGCCCGGCGATGCCAAGCACCGAAAGCTGCGGCACCTCATTGGCGACCGCGATCGCCTTGTGGACTGCCTGATCGGGCGTCAGTCTTTCCGAGACAACCCCGGGCCGGCTTTCGTTGGCGCAGTCATATTTGCGATTGCAGTAGTTACACTGGACATTGCAGGCCGGAGCGACAGCGACGTGCATACGCGCGAAATAGTGGTGCGCCTCTTCTGAAAAGCACGGGTGGTCCTTGATCTTGCCCCAGATGGCGGGATCGACATCGTCCAGCCCTGTCGACGCTCCGCAGGAGGAAGATGCGCAGCCACCCGACTTGGCGCTCACCAGCAACTGGTCCGAGACCCTCGCGCCGGTCAGGCTCTCAACTGAAGTAGCCGGTGCGGCCATTGAACGGCTCCGTTACTGGTTAATGTCGCCGTTCGAAGCGCAAGAGCGATGCCAACTGAAAAGGTGGCGCTAGCTCACCCAATTGGCTTCGCCGTCGGATATCATGGAGTTGCTCCGACATAGCTTGTCGGACTTCTAACAGGGGCACACTTAGAACGTGAGGAAGACGACTGCGGCCGGACAATCAGTTCAAGAAAGACAACATCCTCGTCGGAAGACGGTCGGCAGCTGTGCCTAGGGCGATCACGCGCGTCGACCGCTCAGCCGGCCCTCGGCCAGGCGCATTCGTCCGTGGTGAAGTTGGCACTGCTCAACTGGGTCTGAAGGGTTCCGATTCAGGAGGGTGGGGAACTCCTTTCTGCGATCGGCAAGACGCCGGAAAAGGCAGATGATGAAGGGGGTGTGACAGCATCACACGCTCGCGCAACTTCGGCCTGGGCTCCGACACAGTTCGCGCAGCTGTCGCAGTGTTCTCGTTCGTCACGTCATGAGAATGCTAAAATTTCTTCACCTCGATGCCGTGTCGGCGCAAAGCGTATCCGACTTGTCGCGGCGTGACGCCGAGGACACGGGCGGCCTTGGCCTGAACCCAGCCGACCTTCTCCATCGCGTCGATCAGCCGGTCGCGTTCCGTCAGGCGCGGGCCTATTGGGGGGAGAGCGGAATCCTCCTTTGCAGGGTCGGCAGTATGGGGTCGCACGTTGTCCTGCGGGGCGCCGAAACGCCCGCCCGGCAACGCCAATCCGCCGGGCATCATAGTGCTTCGAAAGCGCTGGTTGCCGAGATTGCCGCTGTGCAAAGGATCAGCTCTTTTCCAAAGGAGCCAAGACAGGCATTGGTTATTGTTGCAGGCAAAATCCGATGCAGTGATTGTCCTCGAGGGCGCTAAAGTGGCCGTCCTTTGTACGCAGTTCTCCAATTCGCGGACGTTACCAGGGAAGTAGCATTGCGAGATAAACTCGAGCGCCGACGGCGCGAGGGCGAGTTCGAGATGGTTCTCCTTGTTGAATCGTTTGAGGAAGGCGTTCGCAAGGCGAGGAATGTCCCCCGGTCGCTCCCTGAGCGGAGGCAGGATGATTGGCACCACATTGATGCGAAAATAGAGGTCGGCCCTGAAATCCCCGTTTACGACAGCCGACTCGAGATCCCTGTTGGTGGCGCATATGAGTCGCACGTCGACCTGCAGCGTCTTGCTACCGCCGACACGCTCCAGTTCGCCTTCCTGCAAGACGCGCAACAGCTTGGCTTGGAAGGCAGGCGAGATCTCGCCGATTTCGTCCAGCAGCAGCGTTCCCCCGTTTGCCAGTTCAAAACGGCCGGCGCGCTGGGAAATTGCCCCTGTGAAGGCACCTTTTTCATGTCCGAAAAGCTCCGACTCCAGAACGCTTTCCGACAGTGCGGCGCAGTTCAACTTGACGAAAGACTTCGTCCGCCGGCGCGAGAGCTTGTGAATGGCTTGCGCAAAAAACTCCTTGCCGGTGCCGCTTTCGCCTCTCAGAAGCACGGTGGAATTCGTCCTTGCTACAATGGAGACGGTTTTGAGCACCTGCTTGAGTGCGGGGCTCTCCCCGATGATCCCATCCATCTTGACAGCCGCGTGCGCGACGGGGTCGGTCCGGTCCTCGTTGGACGAATTCTCCGCAGGCCAGTGCTCATCGACGCGCCGCTCACGATCGGCAGTCAAGGCGCGATGCAGGCGAATAGCCCGGCCAACGAGGTCGGCAACCATCGTCAGGAAGCAGATGTCCTCATCGTAGCGGGACCCGTAGTCGTTGTCTCTTACGATCGACAACGTCCCAAGGACCCTGTCCTCGGCCTTAACCGGGACGCCGATAAAGGCCATCGGGAGGGGATTGACGCCAGGACGAGTTTGAAGGTCGCTCTGAAAAAACTCGGACGTCCTGAGGTCCGCGATGACGAGCCGCGTGCCCGTTGCGAGGATTTGATTTATTGCGGCCTTTGGTATGATGGGGTGAGTGCCTGCGCTGTCTGCACTCGCAGCGATCTCCGGCTCACCTTCAGAGCCGAGGACAAAGATTGCTCCATAACGCAGTTGGAGGAAGGACGGGAGAGTGCTCACCACGTTGGTGAGCGTAACCTCCAGCCGAGCGGGAGCCATCAGCGCCTTCGAGACCTCATAGATTCCCCTGTGCCAGTCATCTGCTTCGTTCCCCTCACTGGCGGGTTTGCGGAAGGTGTCTCGACGTCGTGCTTCGTTGACCCGATCCGGGGATATGTGAGCCATGGAAAGACCTCAGCGGTTGTGGTCAGGGTGCTCCTCCCAAGCGCCTTTTCATCAGTTCAGGACGTTCACTCCCTCCGCACTGGGCGCGATGGTGCCGGCAAGATTGCGCTTTGTCATAACTTCGGGACTGCACAGTTGCACTGAGCCGGTGCCAAGGCCGATCATCCGAACTTGAAGAGCACGCCAAAGCCACCACGCGGATAGTTCCATTCGATCTCGCCGCCGGCCTCGCACAAAACGCGGCAGGTGCCGCACTCCATGCAGCCATCCGCGGTTATTTCGACCTGACCTTTGTCGTTCAGCTCATAGCATTTCGCGGGACAGACGTGGGTCAGTGCGAGCAGACTTGCGCTCGGTTGCTCGTGCGGTCGCACCTTTATATGCGGACGGCCGGGGTCCACTAAATAACGGTTCTGGTAAAGCTTGTCTTCGACACGTAATTTCGTCACCGGGTTCGTCATGTCGTCAGTGCCTCACCGCCACGCCAATGCCAAGCGAACCGCGTCGCTGATCAGCCCCCAGCGCGAGCGCGCCTTGATGAAAGCTGCCGTGGTCGCCTTTTCCTTCTCGATCTTTGGCGTGCCGTCGACACGCATGAAATTCTGCGCAGCTTGCGACATCAACCCGGGGTATGTCGTGAAGAAATTGGAGGCGTTCGTGTGGAGCAAAGCCGGCATGTCTTTGTATTTCCGCAGGTCTTTGATCACGAATGATTTGTCCAGCATTGCCTTGTAAAGGGCGAGGTTGCGCTTGGTCATAGGATCGTTGCGTCTCTTGACCTGGATGATAGCCTCCGCCGCCATGCGGCCCGAGGTCATGGCAAGGTTGGAGCCCTCGCGGTGAACGGCGTTGTTCAATTGCGCGGCATCGCCGACAACCACCCAGCCGTCGCCAAAGAGCTGCGGAATAGCCTTGTAGCCGCCTTCGGGAATGAGATGCGCCGCATATTCTTTCACCTCCGAACCGGCAATCAGCGGCCGGACCGAAGGGTGGTTTTTGAATGCGTCGAGAAGGTCGTACGGGCTCTCCCTCTTGGCGGCGAAATCCGAGACGAGGCAGCCGATGCCCAGTGAGATCGATTCCTTGTTGGTGTAGAGGAACCCGAGCCCGGCCATGCCGTGGGATATCGTGCCGACTGCCTCAATCACACAGCCTTCACCCCCTTTCACGCCGAACCGCTGCTCAATGACCTCTTCGGGCAGGAAATGCATTTCCTTGACTGCGAGCGCAACGGATTGCGGCTTCAGCATCTTGCGCAGGCCGCCCCGTGTGCCAAGCAGACCGCAGACACCCTCTGCAAGAACAACCACGTCCGCGTAGATCACTCCGCCAGCCCGATCCGTGCGGACGCCGATCACCTTGCCCTTGATGTCACGCACGAGGTCCGTCACCGTGGTCTCGCACAAAACGGTCGCACCGGCCTCCCGCACCCTGCGCGAAAACCATTTATCAAACTGGGCACGGATGATCGTATAGCGATTGGGCTTCACCTCGTTAAAATCGTCAGACCGGTAGTGAATTCCGGTGTGGGAGGTGTCGTCCATAACCCATAGCCGCTGTTCAACCAGGTGCCGCTCGAGAGGTGCATCATCGCGGAAATCGGGAATGATCTTCTCCAACATGTTCGCGTACATGATAGCACCCTGGACATTCTTAGAACCCGGATATTCACCTCGCTCCAACTGGAGCACATTCAAGCCGTTGCTTGCCATAGTGTAGGCGGCTGCGTTCCCGGCCATTCCGGCGCCGATGACAATGGCGTCGAACTCTTCCTTGATCATCTGCATCGCCTTAGCTCGCAAGCTTGTCGCGACTGTGCGGTGACAGCCGCCGGGTGAAGGCCTCGATTAAAGCCGGCAGGAAGCGCACCGCGTCGGTGACGATCCCGAGGTGAGCGAAATCGAAAATCGGCGCGTTCGGGTCGGTGTTGATGGCCACGATAAGATCGGCTCCCTCAACTCCAACGCGGTGCTGGATGGCGCCGGAAATGCCGGCCGCTATGTAAAGCTTTGGCCGGATTGTCTTGCCTGTTTGGCCGATCTGCCGATCGGCCGACATCCAGCCCTTTTGAACCAGCGGCCGCGAACAGCCGAATTCGGCGCCTATCACGCGCGCGAGACTCTTTATAAGCTGCAAGTTCTCCGCTCCGCCGAGACCTAGCCCTCCCGCAACAACCACGTCCGCATAGGCGAGATTGGCGATGCCCGACTGGCTATCCGGAAGGAATCCCAGCACCTTGGTGACGATGTCGTCCTCGGCGAGCGACAGCTTGTGCGGGATGACACGCCCGATCGCTCTGTCGGTCCGCTGCGGCATGGGCATGACCCTCGGTCGCACCGTCGCCATCTGCGGCCTGTAATTGAGCGTGTAGATCGTGCATAGCAAGGAACCGCCAAAAGTCGGGCGGGTCGCGGCGAGCGAACCGTCAGCATCCACGTCGAGTTCGGTGCAGTCGGCGGTTAGCCCTGTCAGCAAGGTGGTTGCGACGGACCCGGCGAGATCCCTGCCGAGCGTGGTTGCGCCCAGAAGCAGGATCTCGGGTTTGTAAGTATCAACCAGATCCGTCATCGCCTTGGTGAAAGGCTCATTGCGATAGTCGGCGAGCAGCGGCGCCTCAACGAGGTAGACGAGATCGGCGCCATAGGCGAAGGCCTCGGCGACTGCCTTCTGGGTGGGATCTCCCGGGGGTCCGAGCACAGCACCCGCGAGCTGGACGCCAAGTTCGTCCGCCAGCTTGCGGCCCTCGCCCAGCAGCTCGAAGGATACGGGGTGGACATGGCCGCGTTCGAGCTCGATGAAAACCCAGACATGCCGATAGTCCCTGAAGCGCTCGGGAAGCTCTTTCTTCATCCCGGCACGGCCGGGGGGCTGGCGAGGGGCGTCTGAGTTCGTGCTCGACATATGGTCTGCTCCTTGCCGTCACGCGCCCTCGAAGGCGAGTTCCGGTTCCAGCGCCGGCTGGCGGGTGAAGATTGCACCGATCAGTTCGTCGGCGACATTGCGCAGCGTCTTCTCCGCGGTCTCAATTTGCGCGGCCTTTTCCGACCGGGCGCTAGGGGCAAAAACGCGTTTGACGACCGTCGGCGAGCCACGCAAGCCGCATTTGGTGAGATCTTCAATGCCGGCCTCGGCCGCGCTCCATTTCACAATCTGGCTGCGCGCGGCGCAAAGCGCGTCTTCGATCGAGCCCCGGCGCATCTCGTTTGTGCCTTCCAGCATGGTGATGAGGCATGGCAGCCTGCTCTTCAGCTTCTGGGTGCCGCCCTCGCAGCGGCGCTCGACCGTGATCTCGCCTGCAGCAAGATCAATGGAGGCGATTTTCGCGACATAGGTGAGTTGGAGCAGATCGAGACGCTTGGCGATGCCGGGTCCGACTTGGGCGGTGTCGCCGTCGATCGTCTGTTTGCCCGTGAAGACCACGTCCGGCGTGCCGAACGTCTCCCCGATCTTCGCGATTGCCTGGGAAAGAGCAAAGGAGGTGGCCAGCGTGTCGGAACCGGCAAAGTAGCGGTCGGTCAAAAGCACCGCGCGATCGGCGCCATAGCCGAGCGCCTTGCGCAGGGAGTCCTCGGCCATAGGTGGACCCATGGTCAGCACGGTGACCTCCCCACCATAGGCGTCGCGTAGCCTGAGTGCTTCTTCAAGGGCGAACAGATCGTAAGGGTTGATGATGGTCGGCACACCCTGGCGCATGATGGTGTTCGTCACCGGATGGACCCGTATCTGTGCTGAGTCCGGCACCTGCTTGATGCTGACGACGATATGCATTGGCGTTCTCTGCGTTATCCCGATGCGGGCTGGCGGTGCGCGTTCTTGTTTGCATCATTCGTGCCAGGCGTTTTGCGGGCGCCCGTGCCTTGTAATTCCATTGATCATTTCTGAAGCCTCCGGTTTCGACGTCCGAATTGTCGGCTTGTCGACATTGTCGCGTCGCAACTATGTGGCTTATTCGCCGAACCGCTTCAGGACCGAGTCGAACGGAACGAATGTGCGGCCTGGCGTGTGAGGTTTGTCCGGATCATGGTCTTTGAGCACCTTAAAAACCCGCTGCGCGAGCGGCGAGGAAGCCGCGAACTCCTCGTAGGCGCGTTGCAGCATGGCGCGCACGCGCGCGGCAATCACCTGGTCGGGCAGGCCGGAGAAGTCTTCATCGGCAAGGTATTGGCCCACACGCTTGAGGATATGCAGCCGTGAGACATTGAGCACCATCGGATCATACGTGACGCCAAGGACAGCGAAGAACTCCTCGGCGGATGACAAGCCTTTCAGGCGCTCGAGGATGTTGGTGACGTCGATGGGACTGTTGTCAGCGGAACAATTCATTGCATTCTCCCTTGTCCGAAACGGTGGTTCTGGTGCGTTCGTCGCACGTTGGACATGAAGCCCCGAAGAAAGCCCCGTATCCGCAGTTTGATGACGAACGCGCTGGCAATCGCCTCGTCGACTCGACTGTTATCCGGCGCCTGGCGCTCGGCTCGACCGAGGTCTGGCGCGAGCACCAGTGACAGGAGAGGCCGGACCCTTGAGAGCCGCTGGCGGCCGCGCGCCCGACCATCTGCTCGATGAGCTGTAGCGCTGCTTCCCTGAGCCCGCCTGGTGGGCAGCTGCACATATCCGATGGACGACAAATTGAAAGCCGCAGACGCCGCTCTCGAACGACACATGGAGATCGTGCGGAGGTCATCTGACACGATGCCCTGGGCCGCACCGAGACACTCCGTGCGACCACGGCGCAAATTGCTTCGAACCTGTCAGTCCCCATGATCGCGTGCCGATCTCCATCCAGGCAAGCCGGCTGCCGCAAGCAGGGCGGTTGCAAGCTTTCCGCCAACCTCGAGGCAACGCGGTGCCTGCTCGACCCCGCGCAGGGTGGCATCCTTGAGAACACCCGGCTGCTCACGAATGGACGCCGGTTCTTCTGCCGCTGAGACCTGGAACGCATTGGAGAGCCTATGCGCGGCTTCTATTCGACCCGGAACTGTGGGCGTGGCGCAGCTTCTCCACGATCGAAGGCAAGACCTCGAGCACCCGGTCCACGTCTTCTTGTCCGTTCTCACGCGCGAAAGAGAAGCGGACCGCCCCATGTGGCATTTCCATTGCCCCCAGGACATGGCTGGACTCCGCACAGCCCGATGTGCAGGCGGACCCCGAGGAACAGATGATACCCTCGCGGTCCAGGAGATGCAGGATTCCCTGGCCTTCAATACGTTCGAAGGCGATGTTTGCGGTGTTCGGCAAACGCTCCAGGGGATCGCCGTTGACGAAGCTGTTTGGGACACGCTGGAGAAGCCCGGTCTCCAGTCGGTCGCGGAGCCATTTTATCCGCGGGGTCTCGTCATCCATGAATTTCAAGGCAAGTTCGGCGGCCATGCCGAGCCCGATTATGCCGGGCGCATTTTCGGTGCCCGCACGCCGGTCGCTCTCTTGGTGACCGCCCTTGATCAGAGCGTGGAACGGCACGCCGCGCTTGACGAAAAGTGCGCCTATCCCTTTTGGCCCATGAAATTTGTGGCCGGAGAGCGACAGCATGTCGATAGCGGTTGACTTCAGGTCGATCGGGAGCTTGCCGACTGCCTGCACGGCATCAGTGTGGAAAAGAGCGCCGACTTCCTTGGCCAATTCGGCGAACTTGGCGACGGGGAAGATCGTACCACTCTCGTTGTTGGCCCACATGATCGAGACGACCGCCACGTTTGGGGTAAGCGCGGCCCGGTAAGCGTCGACGTTCAGCCGGCCATGGCGGTCCACCGGGATCCTGTGCACCTTAGCGCGCCGCGTCTCCTCAAGATGAGCGCACAGGGTCAGCACAGCCGGATGTTCGACAGCGGAAGTCACGATCTCGGTTCGGTCCGGCATCACCTCGAGCGCCGAAAGAATGGCCGCATTGTCGCTTTCCGTTCCACCCGAGGTGAAGGTGATCTCATCATCGAACTGCGCGCCGATCAGCGCCTGCAACTGACGGCGCGCCTTTGCCAACGCAGCGCCGGCAAATGCGCCAAAACGGTGCGCCGACGAAGGGTTGCCGAATTGATCGGTAAGGAACGGCAACATCGCTTCAACGACCGCGGGATCGACCCGGGTCGTTGCGTTGTTGTCGAGATAGACAACTGTCATCGGTGGTCTCCAATCGAGCGGAATGCCGTTAAACGCGGCCTGGTCGCATCGAGCCTGCGCCGTTGAGAGTGCGATCCAGAGTCTGCGCAAGTCTCCACAGATTGAACGCAGGCCCGGGACCAGGGCCACCGCCAAGCTCACCGAAGGCGCCCTCTCTCCTTCTTCGACGATCAGCCGAATGACTTGCCGCAGGAGCACTTTTCCCGAGCGTTAGGATTGTCGAAAACAAAGCCGGAGGATTCGAGACCCGTGATGAAGTCGACGGCCATGCCAGCGACATGCGGTTGGGAGTCGGCGTCAACAAACACCTTGATCCCATCTGTCTCGACAATGGCGTCGCCCTCGCGCGGGACGCTCTCAAGGCCCAATGAATATTTGAAGCCGGAGCAGCCGCCGGCCTCAACCATGATGCGAAAGCCGTCTGCGGGCTCGCTAGCGGCGGACAGAGCGGTCTTGACGGCGGCAACGGCCTTGTCGGTGAGCGTGATCATGGCTCGTTTCTCCTCGATGCGGACGAATTGCGGATTACCGTGCATGGACCGTGCCAATGGGAAAAGCCGTTTTCGAACAGCGGACATCCCCAACACGCCCAGGAGTCCGCTTTCGGAATTGCCGCATATACGTCGAGCATCGACGCGTATTGTCGGATTTGTCGGTTCCGCCACACCTGCATGGACCCGAGTTCCTCGTCGAACTGCATGCAGGCGAGGTTTCCGGGATGATTCCAGGAATTGGTACGCCTTTTGAGAAGTCTCTCAACACCGACACTATGCGCAACGCAGGGTTAAAACATGCACCAGCGCCAGAAACCTTCGCCGGAGACAATCCGGCGTGCACGCAAAGACTGTCCCACCATCCGCGGCCGCGATCTCGCCGGCAAACTGGGCATTTCGGAAGCGGAGCTCTACGCGGCACATTGCGGTTTTGGCGCGCTGCGTATCGAGCCGCGCGTCAATGATGTGCTTACCGGTCTCGAGGCGGTCGGCGAGGTGATGGCGCTGACTCGCAATGACAGTGCCATGCACGAGAAGATAGGCATCTACGACAAGGTGTTCACCGGCAACCATCGCGCGATGGTGCTCGGCAATGACATTGATTTGCGCATCTTCCCGAAGGTGTGGACGCATAGCTTTGCCGTGGAGACACGCGAAGCCGAGGAAGTCCGCCGCGGGCTGCTGTTCTTCGACGCGGCAGGCGAGGCAGTGCACAAGGTATATCTGAGACCGTCCTCAAACCTCCATGCCTATCGAAAACTGATAGACGAGCTCCAATCCTCCAACCAGGAGCCGATCATCTCGGTTGAAACGTGGTCGGCCGACAACGACGCAAAGATTCCGAACCCAGCCGCTACGGTCGATGACCTGCGCGAGCACTGGAGTCAGCTGACCGACGTGCACCAGTTCTTTGGCATGCTGAAGGCGCTCAATCTCAGCCGCCGCCAGGCGGTGCGCATGGTCGGCGAGGACTACGCCTGGCTGCTCGACCATGCTGCGCTTGGCTCCATGTTCCATCGTGCGGCCGAAGACGAGATGCCCATCATGTGCTTCGTCGGCAATCGTGGCTGCATCCAGATCCATTCCGGCCCAATCAAGACGATCAAGCAGATCGGGTCGTGGATCAATGTGCTCGACAAGACCTTCCGCCTGCATCTCAGGACCCACCACATCCGCGAGGTTTGGGCCGTGCGCAAGCCGACCCGGGATGGCCACCTCACGTCACTTGAGGCCTATGGCGCTGACGGCAAGATGATCATCCAGTTCTTTGGGATGCGCGAGGAAGGCGCACCCGAGCGCGACGACTGGAGGTTACTAGCCGAGAACCTCCCGCGCATTCCCCGTTCGACCGCTGCTTGAGGCAACACCGATGCGTCTTGATTTCCGTTCTCGCGCGGTGTGCGGGCCGCTACTTTGGACTTTGCTGCCATCGCTGTGCCGCGAACGCCAACCAGGGCACAGCTGCGATTGGGGTCCGCCGCGGATCGCCTCGAGGCACAGGCTCCATTCCCACGAGCGTTTCCGCGTTTGGCGAGAATCGCCGCCATCGCTGCCGTTGCGGTGAGCCCCAACCCGAACCCCGCGGTAAAGCTGCTCAATGCAGGCAAACGTGTCCGCTGGCCGCCGGCGGGTATGTGTCAGTCAATTTTTCGGGTGCCCGTCATGTACGGCAGCGGCGGCAGGAATTGGTCCAGGTGAAGTCGATTGGCGGCTGAGTCAAATTTCCAGAGGACGGCCTCCACAAAGGCATCCTCGAATTTTCTATCAGCAGCAGGGGGCCCGGCGGCTGATGCCGAACTCGAACAGCTAGTCTTAGTCTAGCGTCCGGATGCTTATGCGCGGCCCGACCGCTGTAGCTGGGAAATAGCGTCGCGAGCCTGACGGGCTGCCCTATTGATTTGACCTCAGCCAGCAATGTGCGTCTCGAGGTCGGTCCTCGAGCCTCCCTCGGATTGGTCTCAGCAATCCGAGTTATCGAGCAAGTGTCGACGACGACGCAAAGCCGCTCGCTCGCTACGGCGCTTGTGGGGGGCGCGCGGCGAGCGGCTTTTCTGCCGCCGAGCTGCGTCCGGAGTGGCAGGTGACCTCGATCGACTGGGCCCGGTCACTAGGCTCCCCGTCGATCTTCATGCGCCATCCTGTCGTGTCTGGAACGGACAAGAATGTCTGATGCCCACCAAATGGTAGCCTCATAGGACCTCCGCAACGCAGAATGAGTGGGGTGCCGATGGTGCGCCTGCTCGGCACGCAACTTGCTCGATTTTGTCATCGGAGGCGTGTCGGGCGGTGCGTTGCGGAGCCCAGCGATGGCGAACAGCCTTGCGATCTCAACCGAGCGTAAACGCCTGAACTCAGGAGAACCAAATGGCGACCAACCCAGTTCCAGATCATGTCCCGCCGGAAATGGTAGGCGACTTCAGCCTCTTTTCCTCGCCAGGCATGTCTCCGGAGCCCAACGGCGACCCGCACGCAGCGATCGCTTGCGTGCATGCCGGACCGCGAATCTTTTATTCGCCCTGGAACACGCGTACCGGGCACGGTGCTTGGGTCATCACTCGCGCCGCAGATCAGCGCCGGGTGCTGCAGGAGACCGAAAACTTTTCCAGTCATCGCAACGTCTTCGCATCCGCACTGGGCGAAGATTGGCCGACGATCCCGCTCGAACTCGATCCCCCTTCCCATGCAGTCTTTCGCTCTTTGCTCAATCCGCTCTTTTCGCCTAAGCGTGTAACGGAACTGGAGCCCGCCATCCGCGACCGAGCGATAGCTCTTATCACGAGGAGCGCCTCGTCGGGCACAAGCTGCGATGTCATGAAGGATTTCGCCTTTCCTTTCGCGGTCAGCATCTTCCTTCGCTTCATCGGACTGCCGGAGCACCGTCTTGAGACGTTCGTTGCCTGGGCGAGAGATCTGCTCCACGGCGATGATGTGAGAAGGCCGGCGGCGGCGAGGACGATTGTAGCGTTCATAGACGAGCTGGCGGCGATGCGCCGCAAAAAGCCCGTGGACGATTTCATGAGCTTCATTGTGCAGGCGCAGGTCGAGGGCCGCGGGCTGACAGACCAGGAGGTCCGTGGCATTGGCGTGCTGGTTTTGGTGGCCGGGCTCGACACGGTCGCTACAGCCATAGGCTTTGACTTGGCCTATCTCGCGCGAAATGTGGAAGATCAGGAATTGCTCCGAAAAGAACCGGACCGGATCGTGCGCGCAGCCGAAGAACTGCTGCGCGCCTTTCCGACCGTCCATCTAATCCGCGTGGCACGAAGAGATATCGACTTCGAAGGCGCGCCGATCCGCAAGGGGGACTTTGTTTCCTGTGCCACCATGATTGCAAATCGTGACCCGGCCGAATTCGAATCTCCCAACACCATTGATCTGACCCGAGAAGGCATCCGCCACGCCGCCTTTGGCTATGGTCCCCACCGTTGCCTTGGCTCACATCTTGCCCGCCGCGAGATTGTCATTGGCCTGGAGGAGTGGCTGGCGCGCCTGCCGCCCTTTCGGATCAAGGAGGGAACAGCACCCATCACCCATGGCGGCCAACTGTTCGGGATTGAAAATCTGATCCTGGAGTGGGGCTAAACATAGCCCGGCCTGAGACGGGGCACAGACGTTGGAGGTCGCCTTGCGCATCATCGTTCACCAAGCCAGATGTCAGGGTCATGCGCAATGCGCGGCGCGAGCGCCGGCAGTCTTCAAGCTGGACGAGGCGGGTTACATCCTGCCCGGTGACATTGAAGTTGCGGACGCGGAGCAACTGCTTGCGTCGCATGGGGTGCGATCCTGCCCCGAACTTGCGCTGGAAATCGACGATCAATCCGCTGCGCGAATCGCTTCGGAGGCTACCCTCAAACCGAAGACAGAGGTCCCGGAACACGTCGGAACCGCCGAATCTGCGACAGACCCGTCGGGCCAAGCAAGAATCGTCGAACTGCTCGACCGTGAGGCGATCCGCGACTGCCTCTATCGGTATTGCCGCGGGACAGACCGTGCCGATGAGGCGGTGCTGCGCAGCGCGTACTGGCCCGACGCCCATGACTGCCACGGACAGTATCGGGGTCCGGCCGAGGGCTTCATCCGTTTTGCGCTCGATGTCTTCAAGACCCGACCCCGCAACATCCATCAGATCACGAACATCCTGATCGAATTCATCGACGCGGCGGAGGCCAAGGTCGAGAGCTATTTCACCGCGCTGCAACGCGGACCGGACAAAGACGGAGAAGTGCGTCAGATGTTTCTATGCGGGCGCTACTGCGATCTGTTTCAAAAGCGGGAAGGGGAGTGGCGGATTGCCGAACGGACCGTTGTCTATGACTGGCAAGAGGAGCAGATCCCATCCTTGGTCCTGGAGGCAGAACGCTTCGGCACGCGACAGCCGATTGGAGCACCGTATCCTGACGATCCGGTCTATGCGCTCGGGAAGCGTCGCATTGCTTCTCATGACAAAGCGTTCACAACCTCGGAACCGGATCAGTATGACTGCGGACTGTGAAACTTCCAACGCCACCGCGACACCTGCAAGGGAAAGATGGGCCGGCAGGAACCCCGGCGTGAGAGCGGCAACGCTCTGGTGTGGAACCGTGAGCGCACCGAGGACGCCGTGGTATTTGCTGGAGCTCGGCAGAGCCCCTCATCGATCCTGAACCGGCCCAATCGCTTTACGGACCCAGTTGAGAGATTTCGACCAGGGACAATGCTGCCAGACCGAACTGGGGGAGACCGGATTATCCCCCATCAACAACGCTATGGGTCATGGTCTAGCGCGGTGATTTCGAAGGGCAGCTCGAGGCCTGGTCATGCGGTCGACCCGAAACCCGCTGTATTGGGGTTGAGCCCGCGCCGACGTGTGCCCGGTAGCCCATGTGCTCTCGGCAGGGCCGCTGCATCGCGAAAACAAACCAGGAGAACGGGACCATGTCCGCCCAGAAAGACGCACGTGTCGGCGCCGTCCAATGCCCCACCATCGAGCCGGAGAGGGGGTTCGACGAGCATGTTCTTGCCTGCGTTCTCTCGGGTGCGCTCAAGGAGGTCGAGGCTGGCGAAGCGACTGCGACGGAGTCGACAGGCTTGTCCCTCGCCGAGCTGCGCCAGGTCCTGCACGGGGTTTTGTCCGCAACCCCTATGGCAGCCTTGGCCTTGGAAGACGTCAGCGATCCTGAGCCGGGCATGGAGGAAGAACTTCTGCGCGACCTGCTGCTGGCGCACGCCCGGTCGAGCGACCCGGCGAGCGCGCGCTTTGCCAAGATCGTCGCCCGGCGTGCCATGCACGATAACCATCTGTGGCAGGATCTTGGACTACTCAATCGGGCCGAGCTCAACCGCCTGCTTGCCACGCATTTTCCGATGCTCGCGGCCGGCAACACGCGAAACATGAAATGGAAGAAGTACTTTTACCGCAAACTCTGTGAGGCCGAAGGGCTCTCGCTATGTACTGCGCCCAATTGCCGGGAATGCCGCGATTTCGACAGTTGCTTCGGCCCGGAGGAGGACGAACGCGAAGAGCGCATCACATTTGATTTAGGGGCCACTCGTGGTCACGAGGCCTTGAGGCCTTGATCGCCGTCGCGCCACAAGCGCTTTTCCCGGCGCCGCTGTATCGAGGAGGGGATGTTCATCGCCTCGCGATATTTGGCGACCGTGCGGCGAGCGAGATCTATGCCGCATTCCTTGAGCCGGTCAGCGATGTCGTCGTCAGAGAGCATGTTATCAAGCGATTCTTCGGCGACCATCGCTCTGATCCGATGGCGGACAGCTTCAGCGGAGTGCGCGTCACCGCCTTCGCAGGAGGCGATCGCGACAGTGAAGAAATATTTGAGCTCGAACACACCGCGTGGGGTAACCATGTACTTGTTCGAAGTCACTCGGCTGACAGTCGACTCGTGCATGTTGATCGCCTCAGCGACCGTCCTGAGGTTGAGCGGCCGCAGGTGGGCGACGCCATATTCCAGAAAAGCATCCTGCTGGCGCACGATTTCGGTGGCGACCTTAAGGATCGTCTTGGCGCGCTGATCGAGGCTGCGGATCAACCAGTTCGCGTTTTGCAAGCATTCATTGAGAAATGTCATGTCCTTCGATTTTTTGGCGGCTCGGCAGGAGACCTCCGCGACATAGTTTTGGTTGATCAGCACCTTGGGCAGCGTGTTCGGATCAAGTTCGATCAGCCATCCACCTCCGGGCGCGCGCAGGACCCATACGTCCGGTATGACGCATTCCGGCGTTCCAGACTGGAATGTGTTTCCAGGCTTGGGGTCAAGCGCGCGGATTTCCTGCAGCATGTCGAGAAGATCTTCTTCATCGACGCCGCAGCGCTGCTTCAATGTCTGGAAATCGCGTCGCGCAAGCAGCTCAAGGTTGGCAACCAAAACCGCCATCGCCGGGTCGAAGCGGTTTTTCTCGCGCAACTGTATCTCGAGACATTCGCTGAGCGATCGTGCGAAGATTCCCGGAGGATCGAGGCCCTGCAAGACGCCCAGCACCCGTTCCACTTGAGCCAGCCTGACGTTTAGGGTCACAGCCAGATCCGAAGGACTCACCCGAAGATAGCCAGTGTCATCCAGATGACCGGCGAGCTGATGAGCTATCACCCGCTCGTGCGGTGTGAAGGCGGTTAGGGAGATCAGACCAGCGACATGGTCGTGCAACGTTTCGGCTAGGGCGACAAACTCCTCGTAGGCAGGACGTTCGCCCGGCGTGGCGTTTGTCGCGTTCGGCTGGGATTTCCCTTGCCTGGGCAGGTCCGTGGACCCTGCCCAGGTCGGGCCTTCAACCTCGCCGGTCAGCCTTTCGTCTTTTGGCGCATGCTCCAGCAGCGGATTTTTCTCAAGCTCCTGGTCCACGAACTGATGCAGTTCGGCATGCGTCAATTGCAGCAGACGAATCGACTCGATGAGTTGAGGCGATGCCGCAAGAGATTGTTTCTGAAGGAGGCTGAAGGACGATGTCATGGTCTGTCCGGTATTCCTGTCAAAGAAGCTCTCTTGGCCGTCTGATGGGTCTCTCGCAGCCCGACGCTTCTAAGCCGCCTGGCGTTTGAACGACCTCACGGGGGCCTACATCAGAGGTTCGCCCTTTGCGTCTTCCAAAGGCAGTTGGGGATGGTCGATTTGAACCAGCTCACGCAGCATCCTTCAACAATTGAAGGACGTTCTGCGGGGATGAGACGCCATAGGGGTCGGTCTCGCAGTTGTCGGAGAAACCCTCCTCCTCAAACCACTGCTCCACCACGCCATTGTTGAGCAGAGCCGCGTAGCGCCAGGAGCGCATTCCGAAACCCAGATTGTCCTTGGCAACCAGCATGCCCATTTTGCGCGTGAACTCGCCAGACCCATCCGGGATCAGCTCGACCTTCTGCAGCCCCAAGGACTTTCCCCATGCATTCATGACAAAGGCATCGTTGACCGAGAGGCAGTAGACCGCGTCGACCCCTTGTTTCTTGAAATCCTCGTAGAGATCCTCGAAATGGGGCAGTTGGTATGTCGAGCAGGTCGGGGTGAAAGCGCCAGGCAGCGAGAACAGGATGACACGCTTGCCGGCAAAGTAGTCGTCGGACGTTTTTTCTTCCCAACGGTACGGATTTGGCCCCTGGATGGAATCATCGCGAACGCGCGTGAGAAACGTGACGAAGGGGACCTTCTTCCGACCGGTCATCAACTTGCTCCTTTTGAAGAAACTGGCGCACTGGATTTTACTGAGGCTGGTGGATTGCCGCGCTGGGGTGCTGCCGGGGTGCGAGACGATGCCTACGCGGCTTCCCACTCTTTCCCCCGTCGGGTGTATGGGAAACGGCCCGGGTCCAGATGCTCGGATCTCCAAACCGGGCGATGCGCGGTCTTCAGCGAGGACAACCAAGGCCGCCTGTGCCGATCGTTTAGAGCTTCGCGTGCCAGCCATGGTTCGTTGTCCGTTTTCATCTTGTTGATGGGCTCTGACCATGAGGAGCAAGCGGCATGCCATTGCAATGAAGCTGCTCCGCACCAACGCTTCGCTCTCAGGACGACGTCGCTCGCCAAGCCGATGCGTGCCATAGTCGTCACGTGTAAAGCCCGGATATTTACGCTCCGCGCCGGCTTGCAAACGACGCAGGCACAGCGCAAGCCCATGCCGAGGGCGCAGGCTCGGGCACCGCAGCGAGGGCAAAGTGTGCGCCCCCAGGGTGTTTTTGTGTGCGCAGAGGCATGACTGACGCGAACGCACGCCTGGCAGCAATCCATGGCGGCCACACGTCGGCAATCGCCATGGTCAGAGTCGATGAAATCGAATTCGGCTCGGCAACGATGATGACATGCTTGGCGTCCCAACGATCTCGCCGCGCGCGCCCCTCAAACCCTCTGTGTCGCAAACCGGACTGGAATTGTCGAAAGGCCGACAGACAGGTCGCCAAGCCGCCGCTGGTTAGGGGGAGGCGCGGAACGCAAACGGGTCGCCAACTGGGCACGCAAATTGCGGTCGCGGATATGTCGGTGGGACGTCCGCAATTCGAGCGAGAGCCTCGGCTGAGCCCATGACTCGGCATTTGCCGATGATTGGCGGTCTCGCCGGCTCGCGCCGAACTGTGCTGCACGTACGCTTCCTGACTTTCAAACGATCATTGAAGAGCAGAAGACGCCCTATCTCCTAAGCTCGTCGGCTCCTCCCCTGGGACGAGTTCGATGCTGTGAAGCTGTCGGCGATGGCAATTGCGACGATGAAGTCCTTGCGCTGACACCTTGCAGCATCAGGACATCGATATAGGTGCGGCCCTTCAGGCGTCCTCCGGCAAGTCTCCCTCGCAATTCCCTTGTCGAGCACCACGCTTCCATCTGGGCGTAGCCCATGCCAACTGAGGTGGGACCGGCCCGGTGAGCCGATGGGCTCAATTGCGGCCAGCTGTGCTTGCCTCGGTCGCACCAGGCGCAAGCGCTTCCGCCGCCGGCTCCTCAGGTCCAGGAGGCGCCGAACCCGATCCGCTGCTGTTCGGCGAATCTTGAAGGTCGTCTGGCGACCGTGGGTAGGGCCAGCGGTTCATCAAACGGCTGAAGCTGGCCGCGATCACTAAGGCCCGGCAGCGTGCTGGCCGGATAATCCGTCTTCAGTGATCTCTCGGACCGCTCATCCGTGCAAAACGTCGGCTCCGTGACACTTGTGCCGGTTGTCGAGTCCCCGCCACAGGCTAGGCGGACCCAAGTCCGTGATTTGCGGGCGGGCTATAGGCTTGATCCACCATTGGCACGAGCTTTGCGCCCGGGGCGAGAGGGCGGCAGCAGCCGACAGGCCCTTCACACCGCGGGGTCCCGCGATGGACACAACCAACAAAGGAACCCACCATGGCACTGCCGCACCGCATCTTGGAGAGCGGGTCAGGAGATCGGTGGCCTGCGGCTCGGCTGATCGGCATCGACCTTGCTCGCGGCTTCGCTGTCTTCGGCATGTATGCCGTCCATGTCGGTCCCCTCGACAGCGAAGGCCTGGTTGGGCGTGTGATGGATTTCTCCTTTGGGCGCTCGTCCGTTTTGTTTGCCCTATTAACGGGTTTTTCGCTCATCCTGATTACCGGCCGCAACCCGCCGAAATCGGCGCTAGCCAGTAGACAGGCCATTGCCAAGGTAGCAATTCGCGCCCTTATCCTGCTCGCCCTTGGCGAAATCCTGACCTATGTCCAGGCGCCGGTCGACGTCATCCTGGCATACTACGGGGTCTGCTTCCTGTTGGTCCTGCCGCTATATGGGCTCAGCGCACAGCGGCTCGGTTTGCTCGCGGCAGGGACAGCATTGGTTCTCCCGCAGGTGCGTTTCCTCCTTCTCAAAATGTTTGGCTCCCAGAGCTCGAACCCGGAGGTGTTCAACCTCCTGGTCAGCGGTACTTATCCCGCCTTGACCTGGGTTCCTTTTTTGATCGCAGGCATGGCCATTGCGCGCTTTGAACTTCGCACGCGCGCAATGCATTTGTGCCTTGGTATAGCCGGCGTCGGGGTGGCCGTGTTGGGCTTTGGGGGATCCTCGCTCGCGCTGAATTTGATGCCAGGCGTAAGCGCGGAGTTGGCTAACCTAACTCCCGAGTTCTGGTGGTCGCTGGATTTGGATCTCACAGCGAATTGGCTATGGCTTGCCTCACCTCATACCGAGACGACGTTCTGGATCTTTGGCAGCGCCGGTTGCGCAATGATCGTCGTGGCAGCTTGCTCGCTTGCCATGGATGCGCTTCCGCTTGTGCGAAAGCTGGTCTCGCCAATAATATCGGTGGGCTCGATGCCTTTGACGGCCTATCTTCTGCACATTCAGGGAATATATATGCTTGGTGAACCTCACTCGCTGTCCGCGCTGTTTGGCTTTATCGTGGTTGTAAGCGTTTTCGCGGTGCTTTGGCTGCGCTTCTTCCAGCGAGGACCGGTGGAAGCGCTGATGGGTTGGATCGCAGATCGGCAACGCGACGTCCGCTAACATCACATCGCCCCGACTTTCGGATCGACGGTGATGCGCTCGTCAAACAAAACGAACCTGATCGATGGGCCGGACATAGCTGACAACTAAAATATTGCGCCTGCTCGGTACATCGTGGGGCAACGCCGAGCCCTGCAACCATTGCCCTGGGCGAGGCTTTGACGAGACGAAATTCGAGTATGCTGGCGCTTGTGCGCGATGCGCTTGATGCATCTGCGCAAAGTCCGTAATTTCGGACCTAAGGAGCCCTGTCGATTTGCACGGAGGTTGTTAAACCAGCGAATAGGCCCGTTCCGGCGCTGAGGACGAACTCGCATTGCGATCAGGCGCGCCATGCGCGCAAGTGCTTGCCAAAGCTGTCGCCGTCGGTTGATCATACCGTGTCGTTGGCTTGGCGGGGCTTGCTGATGGGCGACCGATGAACCATACATCGCTTTCGCTTGCCTTCGACAGCAGGCTTGTCAGGTCGCTCTCAAAGAGAGGTGGTGCAACGAGCCGACAGTAAGTTGACGCTCCCTGTCTCGTTCCAGCGAGCGCCGCGCATCCTGCGTGCGCCTTTCTCTTTGGCCGGCACTCGCGCATCCCATCGTGGGTTGGAATCGACTTTCGGATCATGCATGCGTGCTGTCGGGAATACCGCTCTCGCAGCGATCGTTGCGCACGATGAAGCGGGGCGCAACAGTTGAGCTACGGGCCGGCCTGGCGTTTCCTGCGGCGGATTTCCTTGGCGAGACCAGGCCTGACAGACAACTGGTCGTGGGCGGTATCGCGCCGGGCGGCTGGTGCGGCTGCATCGCAAGCGCGGCTGAAGGTCTCGCCCGTCAGACTAGGTTGCGCGTTTCGGGCCGAATAGGAACACTGTGAGGGCAGCGAGGAAAGTGGCAACCGCGCTGTAGGCGAACACACTGGCGACGCCCGCATTATTCACAAGCACTCCGCCGAAGATCGCGCCGGCCGCGATGGCAATTTGGAACGTTGAGGTCATCAGCACACCGGCGCTTTCGGCCTGCTCGGGAACGGCGCGCAGCACCATCCAAGTCTGTACCCCCACCGGCACCGCACCGAAGCCAAAGCTCCATACAGCAACCGCAATGGCCGAGGCGGAGGCCGATGCTCCAGGCATCAGCAACGAGACAGCGGCTATCGCCATGAGCAGCGGCGGCAGCGCCGCGACTGCCTTGAGGCTGTGTTTGGCCAGGTATGCGCCGGCTAAATTGCCGAAGAATCCGCATACCCCCGAAACGAGCAACAGCAGCGAGATCGTCTCGATATCGAGCGCGGGAATCTTCTCGAGATAAGCCCGGACATAGGTGAAGCTGGCGAAGTGCCCAGAAGCGACCAGCAGCACCACCAAAAGCGCGACCTTGATGGTTGGCTTCTTGACCACATTCAGCAGACCGCGGAATCCAGCCATTTCGACAGGCGGCAACGTCGGAATGGCTACGAGTTGCACCAGCAACGTAACGGCATTGACGGCTGCGGCGATCATGAAGGTGGCTCGCCATCCCCAGATATCGCCGACATAGGCGCCGATCGGAGGCGCGCAAACGATCGCGACCGAAACGCCGGTGAGGATAATGGATAGCGCCCGCGGCAGAAGGTGATTTGGAACCAGCCGCATCGCCAGCGACGCCGAAATTGACCAGAAGCCTCCAAGCGCAATGCCGAGCACGACGCGCGCCGCCAGGAAAACCGGCAGCGACCAGGCCACCCCCGCCAGAACGTTGGACAGGATCTGAAGCAGCATCATCGCCCACAGGACGACTCTGCGGTCCAGACGCTTTGTTATGAAAGCGATGGTCGGCGCCGAAATCGCCGCGGCAATCGCCGTCGCTGTCATCGTCTGTCCAGCCGCACCCTCTGTGATATACAGATCATGCGCGAGCGGCGTCAGCACGCTGGCAGGCAAAAGCTCTGCCGCCACAAGCCCGAAGGTGCCCAGGCCAAGCGATATGACCGCGCCCCACGCGGGACGAGACCGTCGATCCGGCTTTTCTGGGCCGTGCAGAAAAGTCTCCATGAAGCCTGTCGCGGATTGGGTCATGAATAAGCTCGCCAGCTTGCGTGCAACTGCAACATGGGTTGGCTGCATTGACCCATTCATGCCAGAAGCACGCCGTTGCCGGGGCGTCGCACGAAGGGAATGTTCATCGCTGCCCGACATGTTGTGACAGCGCCTGCAATATCAGTGCCGGTTCTCCGAGCCGGACGAGGATGCGATCGTTGGAAAGCGCCGCATCACGCAGGTTCCCTGCCGACTTCGCGGGTCAGTCTCGAACCAGCCATGCGCAACCAGCGACCTGCACGCACGTCGGATGTCCCGCGACGGGCGGCACGGAAAGCCGGTCGATTTGCCGCCGCCTGTAGGCGTGCCAAAACTCGGGTCTTAGCTCGAAGACCCAGCCTTTCCGCGAGTGGTCTCGAAGGTGACGTCTTGTGTCGGGCATTGTCGGGTCCGCTACATGGCTCGTTCCGACAATCAACTTGCTTGGCAGCAAACACTTGTTGGAGATCAGGCTAACTCGCGAGGCACAAAAGAAAAATCCCTGTTGGTTATAACCCAGTCTACTTGGCACGAGTCTTGAGACCCTTTCGGTGTGAGGCTGCAAAAGCTGCCCATCGGTATTCATATTGCGGGCAGCCGCGACGGATGAAAAAGGAAGGAAATCTATAATGTCAGGTCTGCGTCAGATCGCCTTTTACGGAAAGGGCGGCATCGGCAAGTCCACCACCTCCCAAAACACGCTCGCCGCCCTGGTCGACCTCGGCCAGAGAATCCTCATCGTCGGCTGCGACCCCAAAGCCGACTCCACCCGCCTGATCCTGAACTCGAAGGCTCAGGATACTGTCCTGCATCTGGCGGCACAGGAAGGTTCGGTGGAAGATCTCGAGCTGCAGGACGTGCTCAAGATCGGCTACAGAGGCATCAAGTGCGTGGAGTCCGGCGGCCCGGAGCCGGGTGTTGGCTGCGCCGGCCGAGGCGTCATCACATCAATCAACTTCCTCGAGGAGAACGGCGCCTATGACGATGTCGACTATGTCTCCTACGACGTGCTCGGAGATGTGGTTTGCGGCGGTTTCGCGATGCCAATCCGCGAGGGCAAGGCGCAGGAAATCTACATCGTCATGTCCGGGGAGATGATGGCGCTCTATGCCGCCAACAACATCGCCAAGGGCATCCTGAAATACGCCCATTCGGGGGGCGTGCGGCTCGGAGGCCTGATCTGCAACGAACGTCAGACCGACCGTGAGCTCGACCTCGCTGAAGCCCTGGCTTCCAGGCTCAATTCCAAGCTCATCCATTTCGTGCCGCGCGACAACATCGTTCAGCACGCCGAGCTCAGGAAGATGTCAGTTATCCAGTATGCGCCAGATTCCAAGCAGGCCGGGGAGTACCGCGCGCTGGCCGAGAAGATCCATGCCAATTCTGGCCAGGGCACCATCCCGACGCCGATCACCATGGAGGAACTCGAGGACATGCTGCTCGACTTCGGCATCATGAAAACCGACGAGCAGATGCTTGCCGAGCTTCAGGCCAAGGAAGCGGCCAAAACGGCCGCCCAGTAACGACCGGTTGGTCGCCTCTCGAGTTGGGGCGTCCTGCCAAGAACGGCGCCTCGTCGGTGAGGCGTTATCAGACACCTTGAAAGGGGTCCCATGAGCCTGGAATACGAGAATGATGGTGCTCTCCATGCAAAGCTCATCGAGGAGGTGCTATCGCAATATCCCGATAAAGCGGCGAAGCGCCGCAAAAAACACCTGAACATCGCAAAGAGCGGGGATGAGGCTAGCGGGGAAAGTGAGATCCTTTCCGAATGCGACGTCAAATCGAACATCAAGTCCATCCCCGGGGTGATGACAATCCGTGGCTGCGCCTATGCCGGCTCAAAGGGCGTGGTCTGGGGTCCAGTCAAGGATATGGTTCATATCTCGCACGGACCCGTCGGCTGTGGCCAATATTCCTGGTCACAGCGCCGCAATTACTATGTGGGCACAACGGGCATCGACACGTTCGGGACGATGCAGTTCACCTCCGATTTCCAGGAGAAAGACATTGTCTTCGGCGGTGACAAGAAACTTGAACAGATCATCGACGAGATCGAGGTGCTGTTTCCGTTGAACAACGGCATCACCGTGCAATCCGAATGCCCGATCGGTCTCATTGGTGATGACACCGAGGCAGTTTCTCGCAAGAAGGCCAAGGAGCACGAAAAGACCATCGTGCCGGTCCGCTGCGAGGGCTTCCGCGGCGTTTCGCAATCACTCGGACACCACATCGCCAATGACGCGATCCGCGACTGGGTCTTCGACAAGAAGGACATCGACTTCGAGGCCGGTGCTTATGATGTCAACGTGATCGGCGACTACAATATTGGCGGCGATGCCTGGGCCTCGCGCATCTTGCTTGAGGAGATAGGATTGCGCGTGGTCGGCAACTGGTCGGGCGACGCAACACTGGCCGAGATCGAACGCGCGCCAAAGGCCAAGCTCAATCTCATCCACTGCTACCGCTCGATGAACTACATCTGCCGGCATATGGAGGAAAGGTATGGCGTTGCCTGGATGGAGTACAATTTCTTCGGACCGTCCCAGATCGAAACCTCCCTGCGCAACGTAGCCAAGCATTTCGGGCCGGAAATCGAGGAAAAAACCGAGAAGGTGATCGCCAAGTACAGACCGCTTGTCGACGCCGTCCTCTCCAAGTACCGGCCGCGCCTCGAAGGCAATACCGTCATGCTCTACGTCGGTGGCCTGCGCCCCCGCCACGTAATCACCGCCTACGAGGACCTCGGCATGGTCATCGTCGGCACCGGCTACGAGTTCGGCCACAACGATGATTACCAGCGCACCGGTCATTACGTAAAGAACGGCACGCTGATCTATGACGACGTTACCGGCTACGAGTTGGAGAAGTTCATCGAGGGAGTTCGCCCCAACCTCGTGGGCTCTGGCATCAAGGAAAAATACCCGGTGCAGAAGATGGGCATTCCGTTCCGTCAGATGCACTCCTGGGACTATTCGGGGCCTTATCACGGCTATGACGGCTTTGCCATTTTCGCACGTGACGTGGATCTTGCCATCAACAATCCCGTCTGGGACCTCTACCACGCGCCTTGGAAAGAACGCCCGCGCAGTGGGCAGGCGATAGCTGCCGAATAGACGCCTTGTCCTGGCCGGGTCTCCCCAGAGAGACCGTGAACCCCGCGGTCTGTGAGCCTCGGGATTATCGGAAACGTTTCGACTATCTGAGCTGCCGAATGGCCGGGGCCAGATTAAAAAGAGGAATACCAATGCCGCAGTCGGCCGAAAAGATTCTCGACCACGCTCCCCTGTTCCGCGAGCCGGAATACAGGCAAATGCTCGCCGAGAAGAAGCTGAATTTCGAATGTCCGCACCCGGATCAGATCGTTACCGATCAAGGCGAATTTACCAAGACCTGGGAATACCGCGACAAGAACCTCGCCCGGGAAGCGCTTGTGATCAATCCCGCCAAGGCCTGCCAGCCGCTTGGTGCCGTGTTCGCGGCCGCGGGCTTCGAGCGGACCATGTCCTTCGTCCACGGCAGCCAGGGCTGCGTGGCCTATTACCGCTCGCACCTGTCACGCCATTTCAAGGAACCTGCTTCGGCGGTTTCCTCCTCGATGACCGAGGACGCGGCAGTGTTCGGCGGCCTGAAGAACCTGATCGATGGGCTTGCCAACACATACCAGCTTTACGACCCGAAGATGATCGCAGTGTCGACGACATGTATGGCCGAGGTCATAGGCGACGACCTGCACAGCTTCATCCAGAACGCCAAAGACGAAAACTCGGTCCCGCCGGACTTTGACGTGCCCTTTGCCCACACGCCAGCCTTCGTCGGTAGCCATGTCGATGGCTATGACGGCATGCTCAAAGGTATCCTGGAGCACTTCTGGAAAGGCCAGCGGCGAACGGTGGCCAGGGGGAGCATCAACTTCATTCCCGGCTTCGACGGTTTCTGCGTTGGCAACAACCGGGAGCTCAAACGTCTGCTTGATGTGATGGGTGTGTCCTACACCTTCATCCAGGACGCGTCTGACCAGTTCGACACGCCGTCGGACGGGGAATACCGCATGTACGATGGGGGCACGAAGATCGAAGAGGTGAGGGGGGCACTCGACGCCGAGGCGACGCTTTCGTTGCAACACTACAACACCCGGAAAACGCTGGACTATTGCGGGCAGGTTGGGCAGGCCACGGCTTCCTTCCATTATCCGCTCGGCGTCCAGGCGACTGACGAATTGCTGATGAAGGTCTCGGCGCTTTCCGGCAAGGAAATCCCCGAGGCAATCCGGCTGGAGCGCGGCCGACTGGTTGATGCCATGGCGGACAGCCAGTCTTGGCTGCACGGCAAGAAATACGCGATCTATGGCGATCCGGACTTCGTGTACGCCATGGCCCGCTTCGTCATGGAAACGGGCGGCGAGCCGACCCATTGCCTGGCCACCAACGGCTCCTCGGCCTGGCAAGCCGAGTTGCAGGAACTGCTTGCATCCTCGCCCTTCGGCAAGGATGCTCAGGTCTGGGCGGGCAAGGACCTTTGGGCGATGCGGTCGCTGCTCTTCACCGAGCCGGTCGACCTGCTGATCGGCAATTCCTATGGCAAGTATCTGGAGCGCGACACCGGCACGCCGCTGATCCGGCTGGCGTTTCCGATCTTCGACCGGCACCACCACCATCGCTTTGCGCTCATGGGCTATCAGGGCGGATTGCGCGTTCTGACCACGATCCTCGACAAGATCTTCGACAAGCTCGATCGCGAGACGAGCCAGACGGGCGTGACGGACTATTCCTATGACCTCACGCGCTAGAAGACACCGACCGGCTTTTCGCCCCAGGCGGTTCATTGCGGTATTGGCTTGGGGACTGACGTGATGAGCTCGCTCAGTACCAAGATCCAGGACGTTTTCGACGAGCCCGCCTGTGACAAGAACGGTGGCAAGGATGCCAAGGCGCGCAAGCAGGGCTGCACAAGGCCGCTGACGCCAGGAGCGGCAGCGGGCGGCTGCGCCTTTGATGGGGCCAAGATCGTCCTGCAGCCGATCACCGACGTTGCGCATTTGGTTCATGCGCCGCTCGCCTGCGAGGGCAATTCCTGGGACAACCGCGGTGCAGCTTCGTCCGGGCCAAGCTTGTGGCGCACCAGCTTCACGACCGACCTTACCGAACTCGAGGTGGTGATGGGGCAGGGCGAGCGGAAGCTCTTCAAGGCGATCCGAGAAATCAAGGAAGCGTATGCGCCACCGGCAGTCTTTGTCTATTCGACCTGCGTGACGGCAATCATCGGCGACGATATCGAAGCTGTCTGCAAACGCGCCGCCGAAAAATTCGGCTTGGCCGTGGTTCCGATCAATGCGCCGGGCCTGGCCGGCTCCAAGAACCTCGGCAACAAGCTCGCCGCCGAGGCGCTGCTCGACCATGTCATCGGCACGGTGGAACCCGATGACGCCGGGCCGTATGACATCAACGTCCTTGGCGAATTCAACCTCTCCGGCGAATTCTGGCTGATAAAGCCGCTCCTCGATCGGCTCGGAATCCGGGTTCGCGCCTGCATTCCGGGCGACGCGCGCTATCTCGACATCGCTTCCGCGCACTGCGCCCGCGCGGCCATGGTCGTGTGTTCGACGGCCCTCATCAATCTAGCCCGCAAGATGGACGAGCGCTGGGACATCCCTTTCTTCGAAGGCTCCTTCTACGGGATTTCGGACACTTCGGAAGCACTCCGCAAAATCGCTGAGCTGCTGGTGAGGAAGGGGGCCGATCCGGAGATCCTGGACCGCACAGAGACGCTGATTGCCGAGCAGGAGGCGATTGCATGGAAGAAGCTCGAGACCTACCGAGCCCGCCTTCAAGGCAAGCGCGTGCTGCTCAACACGGGTGGTGTCAAGTCCTGGTCGGTGGTCCACGCGCTGGTGGAGATCGGGATCGAGATCGTCGGCACCTCGGTCAAGAAATCGACTGTCGAAGACAAGGAGCGCATCAAGCAGCTCCTCAAGGACGACAAGCACACATTCGAGCAGATGCCAGCGCGCGACCTTTACGCCATGCTCTCTGCAGGCAAGGCCGATATCATGCTGTCGGGCGGACGCACGCAGTTCGTCGCGCTCAAGGCCAAGATGCCCTGGCTCGACATCAACCAGGAGCGCCAGCACCCTTATGCCGGTTATGACGGCATGGTGGAGCTCGTACGGCAGATCGACCTCGCCATCCACAACCCGATCTGGCCGCAGGTGCGCGAGCCCGCTCCGTGGGATTGCCCACCCTACGTGAAGGACGAACCGCCGGGCACAAGCAACGACACCGAGAGCCTGCACGCCGTCCGGGAATCCGCCGGCAAGGCGCCTCCGAATTGGGTGGACCTTGAGGAGATGCGATGACCCGTATCCTTCCCCAGACCAAATCAGCCGCGGTCAACCCGCTGAAATCGTCACAGCCGCTGGGTGCAGCCTTGGCCTTTCTCGGCATCGACGGCGCAGTGCCGCTGTTCCACGGCGCCCAGGGCTGCACCAGCTTCGCCCTCGTGCTGCTTGTGCGGCATTTCAAGGAAACGATCCCCCTACAGACCACCGCGCTGGATGAAGTAACAACCATCCTCGGCGGGTCGGACAATCTGGAAGAGGCGATCCTCAATCTCAAGACCCGCACGAAGCCAAAGCTGATCGGGGTCTGCACCACGGCCCTGGTGGAAACCCGTGGCGAAGATTGCGCAGGCGACCTCGCCGACATCCGGCTGAAACGGGCGGGTGAACTCGCGGGTACGGAGATCGTCCTGGCCAACACGCCGGATCTCGCCGGCGCCTTCGAAGAGGGCTGGGCCAAGGCTGTTGGCGCGATGATCGAAGGCATTACGCGACCTGGCGAACGGGCGCGCCAGTCAAAGAAGATCGCAATCCTGCCCGGCTGGAACCTCACCGTGGCTGACATCGAGCACTTGCGCGAGATGATCGAAAGCTTTGGGCTGCGGCCGGTGATTTTGCCAGACCTCTCAAGCTCGCTCGACGGTACCGTGCCAGACCACTGGGTCTCCACCACCTATGGCGGTACGAGGATCGAGGATATCCGCGAGCTCGGCACGGCTGGGCACTGCATCGCCATCGGCGAGCATATGCGCCGCCCGGCCGAGGTTCTGTATAGGGCGACCGGCGTGCCTTACGTGCTGTTTCAGTCGCTGACCGGATTGAAGGGCGCCGATCAGCTCGTTTCCCTGCTGTCCTCTATTTCTGGCCAGCCTGCACCGGCAAGTGTCCGCCGCCGGCGGGCGCAATTGCAGGATGCGTTGCTCGACGGACATTTCCATTTCGGAGGCAAGAAAATTGCGATCGCTGCTGAACCAGACCAACTCTACCAATTGGCAACCTTCTTCGTCGACCTGGGCTCGGATATCACGGCGGCGGTCACGACGACCGATATGTCGCAAATTCTGGAAAATGTACCGGCGGAGTCGATTCAGGTCGGCGATCTCGGTGATCTGGAAGCGCATGCTGGCGGCGCTGATCTTCTGGTCACCCATTCGCATGGACGCCAGGCATCACAACGCCTTGGCATTCCGCTCATGCGCATCGGCTTCCCCGTCTTCGACCGGCTCGGCAGCCAGCACAAACTCTCGATCCTCTATCGAGGGACGCGTGATCTGGTTTTCGAGGTCGCCAACATTTTCCAAGCCGACCAGCACGCGCCGACGCCTGAGGAGCTTGGTCCATTCCGCAAGCGGGAAACGCCAGGTGCGCTCAATTCGTCGCCTCTCACTCGTCACCGACGAGGTTCACGGTCCGATGGGTAAACGACAAGCAGGCGCCTTGCGGGTGGCAATCGCTACTCAGGACGTCAAGCATCTCAATGCCCATTTCGGGTCGGCCAAGCGCTTTGTCATCTACGATATCACGCGCGAGGAGTGGGAGCTCGTGGAAGTCATCGAGTTCGACGACGTCTCCGACGAAAAAGGGAGACATCGGGCCGAGAGGGACGACCGCATCACACCGAAGGTAGAGGCGCTGAAGGGTTGCCACCTCCTGTTTTGCCTAGCGATCGGCGGACCTTCGGCAGCCAAACTTGTTTCGGCAAAAATCCATCCGATCAAGGTTCGGCAGCCTCAAAGCATTCAAGAGGTGCTGTTTCGGACGCAGACCATGCTCAGGACCTGCCCTCCACCTTGGCTGCGCAAGGTCCTGGCTGAAGCCGGCGTCGCGAAACGGAAACCGTCCTTTGAGGACGACGACTGAAATAAGGAGGCGAAATGTCCGACCCTTCGGTTACCCCTGCTGTCGCCGGCGACGAGGTGGCGCTTGCCAGCCCGTTTCTCAAATGCCTCGTGCGGCTAATCCGTGCTCAGGACTCCCACGGGTCATGGGACGGCAAAGCGGACGCTGAGTTGCTGGCCGACTTCATCGTCAGCAAGGAGCAGCGCCGTACGATTCCAATAATTGGCAATCCCGATCCCGACGTGCTGTGGAGACTCGACAAGTTCTACACTGCCGTCGCCCTTGCAATCGAGGAGCGCTGCGGCCTGATGGCATCGCCTATGATCGAAATGAGCCATGAGGGCTTCGGGCGCGTGCTTTTCACCGCCGGGCGGCTGGTCGTTTTGTCCAAGACCCTGCGTGACGTCCATCGGTTCGGCTCCGAGACGTTTTGCAAACTCGCCGCAGCCGGTACGAAACTGGTCGACGAGGCAATCGCGGCCATCGACACCTATCCCGAGGTGGCGCGTGCGTAATGGAAACGGGTTTTGAGCAAAGGGCTCATGACAGGTCTTGAGCGGCGCGAAGGCCTCTACTCAGCCGCTACGGTCCTGGCCGATGGGCTCTTGAGGCAGCGACGATGAAGCCACTCGTCCTGATCTGTTCGCAAGATGCCGAGCTCTATATGTTCCTTAGCCACATACTGGAGGCGGACGGCTTCGACAGTGAGCCGGCAGGCGGCGCAAAGGAAGCGCTTGCACTGGCGGACGAACGGGAATTTCAGGCCGTGGTGCTGGACTGCGGGCCAGCGAGCATATCCGGCTCCCCAATTTGCTCCCGGCTCAAACAGCAACCCCGGACCGGCGGGCTGCCCGTTATCGCCCTGATCGCGCCCGGCGCCGAGAACCAGCACCTCAGCCTCCTCAAGGCCGGCATCGACGAGAGCTTTGTGCGGCCGATCGCGCCGGCCAAGCTGCTGGACTGTCTGCGGGCGAAGCTGGCGCTGCCGCTACGGGGCGAAAATGGTCTTGAAAACGGCGGCTGGCTCTCCTGTGGCGGCCTCGAGATGAAGCTCGACGCCCACCGGGTTCGCGGCAACGGCCACGACATTCATCTCGGACCCATCGAGTTCAACGTGCTGCGGCTCTTGATCAAAGCCCCCGGGAAGGTCTTCAGCCGGGACGAACTTATCCGGGCGGCCTGGCCGCCCAACATCCATGTCGGTGCACGCACCGTCGATGTCCATATCAGCCGGATCAGAAAAGCCCTTCAAGCGGCTTCGCCCGGCAGCGTCATTCGAACCGTCAGGTCGGCCGGCTACTCGCTCGATAATCCGGACGGCTAAATTACCTGCCAGGTCTGGTCCCACAGCCCTTTCCTCGCTGTGAGTCGGTTCGCGGCTTGAACACCCCTAAACGAATACTCGGGAAGAAGCAGGCAAATGGGTTTCAAAAGCGTACTCTGTGTGACCGGCGCAGACGGTTCCGATCAGGACGTCAGAACTGCCGCCGGCTTGTGTGCCGAAGTCGGTGCGCACCTTTCCGTGCTGATCCTACCGCCTCCGATGCTCCTCATGTCGTATTATCCGTCGATCGGAGATGGTGTCCCCGAGTGGCCTGTGGGACGTGGACTGGCAATTGCCCGATTGAACGATCGTTTTCGGGAAATCGACCGATTTAGTCACGACATGGCGAGACTGGAAAGACGCTCCAAAGATCTCCAGAAGCTGCTGGGATCCATGTCGCTCTCATTTGACCTCGACACCGACTACTGCGATCCGGCTAGCCTGGGTGAATTGGTACGACAGCGGGCGCGCTGTTCCGACCTCACGATCATCGGACCGGGGCTTCTCAACGACGAGACTCTCGGACCTCCTGTAGTCAACGGCTGCTTGTTCGATACGGGAAAGCCTGTGCTCGTTGTGCCGAAGGGGGCTGAGGCGACCCTGTGGCCACGGTGTGTCCTGGTCGGTTGGGATTCGCGCCTCGAGGCTTCCCGTGCGGTTCGGGAAGCGCTGGGTCTCCTCTGCGTTGCTGAGGACGTTCGTGTCGCCCTGGTTGATCCGGCGAACTACAACGGGACGGGCGCTGAGCCTGGAGCCGACATCGCTGCCTATCTCACTCGACATGGTGTTCGGGTGTCGCTTGACGTATTGCCAAGTGCCGGCAAATCGGCTGCCACGGTGCTTGCGCAGCACGCAATCGACACGTCTGCCGAAATGATCGTCATGGGCGCTTATGGCAGCCGTGGATTACGTGAGCGGCTCTTTGGCGGTGTGACGCGATGGATATTCGAGAAGCCGACATTGCCGCTGTTTTTGGCGCGCTGACTGGTTTCGGAAGTTCCCGTCTCGGACCGAACGAGTCCAATGCTGCGGCAATCTGTTTGAAGACCCGCAGAATTTCCGCCGGGACTGCGGATCCCACCGGCCTGGCCGGGGAATATTCATATCGGTGTATGCACCGAGCTTCGTGAAATTGTGACGGTGGCCGCGACCCGCCGGCTACTCGCAGGAGCTGCAAGGCGGCTGAATTTGCGGCGCTATTCGCCATCCGGCTGGTACGGAACGTTTCGTGCGTCGGCTGCGGCGGCATGTTCAAATCGCGTCCGCTGTGACGAACTTAAACATGATGTGGAAAACCATCTTTAATTAATAATATTGTCCTTGTCACTTAACCGACGAATTTTAACAATAATGTTATGCATAGCTGACCCTCGAGATGCTAAGATTTGTAGAAATGTTGTAATGTTTTAGGGAAGCGGCTGCTGAGGCCGCCACTTTCCGTCAGTGAGTCAACAGGCGATCTCACGAAAGGCAATCACACAACTGTGGGCGTTTCGTTGGACGTAAGAAGGGTCATTACCGATGATTTTGCCGGAACTTCGCTCAGCAATCCCAGCCGGCCGGGTCTTGGAGATCACGACCACCACGGGATGCGTCGTGGGATGTTCATATTGTCCGCAGGACAAGTTCGCGGACCGGCAAACAAAAATATCTCATGCGAAACACCTCAGTCTTGAAAACTTCAAGCGGTGCCTGGCGCGCGTACCAACCTCTGTCGACATTGGTTTTGCGGGGTACTCCGAGCCTTGGCTCAATCCGGACTGTACCGAAATGGTGGAGCACGCTTTCGCCAAAGGCCACGGCATCAGGATTTTTACCACCTTAGTGGGAATGAACAGGCACGATCTGCAACGGCTGCAAGCGTTGCGCTTGGGCGTATTCGTGGTCCATGTTTTCGATGACGGCACCTACATGAACAGCCGCCTTGTCGGAGACAAGTATCGCGATCTGGTTCGGCAACTCGTCCACGCGGGCATTCCTTCGATCCGATTCGTGGTTTTGGGCGAGCCCCATCCAGATGTAGCCGAGATTATTCCTGCCGAACTACTCATTCGCGCGCGACCCGTGAGCAGCAGGGGTGGAAGCGTCGACCCCAAGATCGTTGAACCACGGCAGCCAATCGTCGGAGCGCTGACCTGCGTGGACCAACGACAGTATCGGAATGTTCTTCTTCCAAACGGCGACGTTACCCTCTGCTCCATGGATTTTGAGCGACGTCACGCATTGGGGAACCTTCTATCGGGTGGTTACTCGGACCTATTTGAGAGCCCAGCTTTTTGCGAAATCGTCGATCGCATGAATGGAGCGGCTGGTTTTCTGCTTTGCAGGATGTGTGAATTTGCCGATCCAAACGACAGGACCTGACCGATGGCGGCTGAGCGCGGCGGGGCGTGAAATGCGGACGGCCCTGGAACGGCAAAATGCACATGCCCCCGAAGTCATCATGTTTTCACAATCACGCTGACACAGCCCCGATGCGCGGCAGCAATCCTCGACCGTTTCCGAGACGAACTCATCGAAGCGGTCTTGGGCGTCCAACGGAGTTTGTAGGCTGTAGTTTGTAGGCTGTCTTGGAGGCGTCGCCGATCAGCAGGTCAACCTCGGGCGCTCGGAAATAGCGTTGTCAATCCGGATCAGCGGGCTTGATTACTCATCTGTTCACGCCCCAACTCGTCAACGCCTTCGCCCTCCCAGACGATCCCCTCTTCGACCTCCTGAGATCGTGCCCCAGGGAGTGGTGTAACTGACGGCTTGGTCGCCGTGCTCTCCGGCATGGGGCCGGGCTGATCAGCGTGCCACTGCTGGCAGGCTGATGAGCGGATCATCGCTCATCTGGCGGATCGTTTCCAGAGTCATATATCTGGCCCGCTGCACTGCCCATTCATCGTTCTGTTCGAGCAGGATTGCGTCGAGACCAGACGCACGATCGCATCGTCGTTCGGGAAGATTCCGACGACCTCGGTGCGCCGCTTGATCTCGCCGTTGAGACGCTCGATCGGATTGGTAACCGGTATGATCATGACGGTGCCATCCGATCCCCGCTGGAGATGATCGATTTTCGGCGTATGGTGCGACCATCCGGGACAGGGGCACCGGGAGCACGCCAAGTGCGGGCAGGCCGATGTATTCGATGAGCTGTGAGCTCGCGTTAGTAGCTGGCCGCCCCTGCGACCTGCCCGGTTGCGCCGAGAGCGCGGATCCGTAGGTGTCGCGTCGCCCGCCGGCTCCCGACTGTTTGAGGAGGAGCCGATGAGACGCGTGATTGGAATGGACATCCACCGCACCTTTGCGGAGGTGGTGGTTTGGGAAGGTGGCCAACTGCGCCATCACGGACGGGTCGAGATGACCCGGTCGGGACTGGAAGGGTTCGGCCGCAGTTTGCGAAGGACGGATGAGATTGTCGTCGAGCTACGGGCAACGCCATGGCGGGTGGTGCGGGTTCTGTCGCCCTATGTCGGCCGGGTGATTGTCGCCAACCCGATGCAGGTGAAGGCGATCGCCCATGCCAGGATCAAGACCGACAAGATCGATGCCGGGGTTCTGGCGCAGCTCCATGCCAGCGGCTTTCTGCCGGAGGTCTGGGTTCCGATGAGCGGACTGAGTGGCTTCGCCGCCTCGTCGCGCGGCGCAACCAGGTCGTGCGGCATCGCACGCGCGTGAAGAACGAGGTGCATGGCATCCTGCAGGCGCATCTCGTGCCGAAGTGCCCGCATGCCGATCTGTTCAACCGTCGGGGTCGCGCCTGGCTCGAGCGGCAGGTGCTTCCCGACGACGAGCGGGCCGCTATCGCTCGCCACATCCGCGTCGACCGCCTGGCCGAGGATCTGGCTGACCTCGATCGGGAGATCGCCCGGGAAGCGGTTGATGATGTGCAAGTCCGGCGGCTTCAGACGATCGCCGGCGTGAACGCCATCGTCGCGAGTGGTATCATCGCCGCCGTCGGCGACATCCGGCGTTCCGCGAACCGCAGAAGCTGGTGAGCTACTTCGGCCTCAATCCTCGTGTGCGTCAATCCGGTCTTGGCTTGGCGCAATATGGCCGGATCAGCAAACATGGGCGTTCCCGTGCCCGCGCCATGCTGGTCGAGGCCGCCTGGGCGGCGGCGAAGGCGCCCGGACCGCTCAGGGCTTTCTTCCTGCGCATCCGCAACAAGCGCGGCCATCAGGTCGCAGCCGTGGCGCTCGCCCGCAAGCTCGCCGTGTTGATCTGGCATCTGCTGACAAAGGAGCAGGACTACTTCTGGGCTCGCCCGGCGCTGGTGGCGGCAAAGCAGAGGCAGCTCGCTCTCAAGGCTGGCGCGCCAGGCGAGCGCGGTGTCGGTCGCCGCGGTTCGGCTTACGCCTACAACGTGAAGGAGTTGCGAAACAGCGAGAAAGCCGCGGCCGAGAACGCCGAACGTGCCTACGAGCTGATGGTTCGGCATTGGCGGTCACGAGGGCCGAAGCGGCGCACGTACGCCACAAACGAGGAACGACTATAACGGCTGCGTGGCGGCACTCTCATCCTCTCGCACCACTCTTTGCCACGTGGTCGTCCGTGCCGGACAAATATAGCACAAGGAAATGTGGCGGCACGACCGACGCCTCGGTCCGCTCCAGCATGGCGCCGTGCTCGACACCGTCAAGGCGTGGCCTGGAAACCTCGCAGCCGGCCGTGGCGCCAATCGCACCGGCCAGCCTTTTTTTCAGGCGACTCGCGTTCAGAACTTCAAAATGGGCGGCGCAATCCCCGCCTGAAGAGGATTGCGTTGAATAGGAATGGAGGCCGTTTCGAGGGTTCTCCGATGTAATGGCCGGAGCGCGAAGGGAGTGTTCCTGTGCCCATGCGGGTGGGTCCACGCTCAGGGTGTTCGTCGACATCCGTCAAATTGTGTCGGCTTTGTCGGTTTGAGGACATAGCCTTGGTTGGCCGGCATCTTGGGCGCGTTTATATAAGCCATTGAAACCAAAATACAATTGCCTTCTCCTGCACCGATATCTAGATTGGCATGAATTTTGCTAAATTTCGCAGATGGGGCGGGCGCAGCTTGCCAGCGAAGAGCGAAGAGAGGGCTCGACAAAATTGAAGGACGGGGGATCACAGATTTGTTGCGAATGAATACGTTGCCCGCTGGCGGCCCTGCGTCTCGGCTAAAGCCTCCGTGCGGTTTGAAGATGCGGCGTGGGGCTGCAATGCGCGTGTCAATTACATGATTTGCTGGCGGGACCGGGCGCTGCAGATGTGCATACGGTTTGCGAGCTACGTCCTGTTCGTGATGACATTCTTCGTCAGCGCTATGACAGCGAACGGACAGGAGACCAGCCTTGTTGGCATTTACCAGGGTTCGGAGCTAACCGCGGCCGCCAACCATCTGGGACAAGGCGGATACGAGCTGTCGGGTGGTGCCAAAGTGTCTTTCGACAAGTGGTACCACAGCAAATGGATCGACATGCGATTTGAAATGTTGACGCAGCTGTCGGAGGACTTCGGTCTCCTGTGGGGCGCGAGCACCGGTCAACGCGCCGAAAAGGTTCGAATCGACCCAAGTGTGAAACTCGGCTTCATTCTGCAAAAGCGACCGACGCCGTCCACGACGCTTTCTTTCACCGTCAGTTCGATTTTGGGCGGGAACCTGACGGAACGACCTTGCACGGCTGACTATGGCGCCGTCGGCGGCTTTCACGCAGTGAATTGCCGTCTGGCCGCCTCGCAACTGCGGCCCTCGGACACGTTGAAACACATGATAAACCTCGAGCCAAGCCGATGGAAACTCGACCTACGGTTCAGGGGTGAATTTTAGCGATGGTGAAAGGCAAAGCCGTAAATTTCGTTGATGAAGAACAATCAGACAGGAAGTTGATTATGCACAAAACACAGTTGTTCCCGGCAGGTTTCGTTGTCGGTCTTATAGCGTGCCTATTGGGTGCACCCGGTTTCGCGGATGATCTTGATGCCGGTGTCAACGGCAAAGGAACGACCGGTACTCCAGCCGCGGAAAGCAGTAGCTCGGGCTGTCCACAAAATGCCGACGGCACATTCTGCTGGATGAGCGGGGATATTGGTGAAGCATGGACATCAGGCTTTATCGGTTCCGGCGTATCGATAAATGTCATAGATGACTTCAAGGAACAGCCATTTGATGCAGACCTCGGTCGCGGTACGCAGAGGCAGCGACATGGAGACTGGGTCGCTGAAATTGCCGGCATGGTCGCCCCTGGCGCAAACATATTCAAGTATGACTATCTCGAGGGGTCTTCGATCAGGCTGCAGGACGGCCTCAATATCATCAATGCGAGCTATCGCATCATAGAGCCACTGAGCCAGCATCCGCGCGAGCAGGCGATTGTCAATGCCGCCTGGGCGGGCACTGCCATCGTCACAAAGAGTGCCGACAACCGCAGCAAAGAGGTAGGTTTGCCGCACGAAGGGGATTTCGATGAGCTAACCTTCGGGCTGATCGGGGCGCCATCGGCAATCTTCGTGGGTGCGCTCGACCATAATGGCACTCCCGGGAACGAGACGCGGCTGGCCCGATACTCGAATTATCCCGGCTCAAACCTCGAGGTGCGGAACCAGTTCCTGGCCGTGGGTGTCGAGGGTGACAAGACTGGCCTATACGGCACGTCTCATGCGGCACCTGTGGTTGCAGGCTATGCCGCCATCCTGGGCAGCAAGTTCACGTCCGCAACGCCGACACAGATTACCAATCAGCTGCTGGATACAGCCAGGACCGATACGCTCGTCAACTACAATCCGGCGACTTACGGCCGCGGCGAAGCCAGCCTTTCGAGGGCGCTGGCACCCGTTTCGATTCACTAGACTGCCATCCTACCGTCATGCGTCCGAACGTGGGTGGATCGCGGCGCCCAGGCTGTGAATTGCCGTCTGTGGCGTCGCTGCTCCGGCTGGCGGACACGTTGAAATACTGGCAAAAGCTCATCTGAATCCGCTGAACATCGGTCTCTGGTTCAGAGGTCCTTCTAGCCAGGGTGAAATGCTTCGTCTTGTTGATGAAG
The DNA here is from genome assembly GCF_055901595.1 of Mesorhizobium sp. WSM1386. Taxonomy (NCBI): domain Bacteria; kingdom Pseudomonadati; phylum Pseudomonadota; class Alphaproteobacteria; order Hyphomicrobiales; family Phyllobacteriaceae; genus Mesorhizobium; species Mesorhizobium sp. WSM1386. Next base: position 6,529,234 of record NZ_CM148373.1, on the reverse strand, counting down.
AACAGGTCAAACAGGAGAGTTGAATGCAGATAAAGCGATTATTGCCGGTGACGTACCTTGCCAGTCTTGTCCTATGGACGTCGGCACCACCCGGTTTCGCCGATGACCTCCAATCCAGGCTCGCCGGCGATGGAGTGGCTGCAAGGCCAGCCATGGAGGGCAGCAGCTCGCGTTGCCCACAAAATGCCGATGGCACCTATTGCTGGATGAGCCCGGACGTCGGCGCAGCATGGGCTTCGGGCTATAATGGGTCTGGCGTGTCGGTAACTGTCATAGATGACTTCACAAGTAACATGGGACAGGAGGGGGATCTCGGCCATGGCTCCCAATGGCGGCAACATGGGCAGTGGGTCGCTCAAGCAGCCGGCATGGTGGCGCCTGGCGCAAACATAATCGAGCTTGACTATTCGCAACAAGTTCCACTCACGCTGAAGCAGGGCCTCAATGTCATTAATCTGAGCTATGGCCTTGAGGAACCAGTGAGCGGGTACCGGCTTGAGCAGTCGATTGTCGATGCGGCTCGGGCGGGTGCTGCGGTCTTCACAAAGGCAGCCGGCAACGGGTCCGTAGCGGTAGATACCCTTGCCGATGGGGATATTGATTTCCTTGCTCTCGACCTGATTGGGAAGCAATCGGCAATCTTTGTGGGTGCGCTAGAGCGCAATGGCACTCCCGAAAACAAGGCAAAGCTCGCCTCCTATTCGAATTACGCCGGTTCAGATTCGGAGGTGCAGAACCACTTCCTGACGGTGGGGGTCGAGAGGGACAAGACTCGCCTATCCGGAACGTCAATCGCGGCATCTGTGGTTGCAGGCTATGCCGCTATCCTTGGCAGCAAGTTCACGTCCGCAACACCGACGCAGATTAGCAATCAGCTGCTGGATACAGCCAGGACCGATACGCTCGTCAACTACGATGCGGTGACTTATGGTCACGGGGAGGCTAGTCTTTCGAGGGCACTGGCACCCGTTTCGATCAGGTAGACGTGCATGCGATTGAGCAGCTAAACTTTCTGTGAGGCGTCAGAGCCACAAAATCGCTTCACAGAATTCGCCCCAGAAACCACGCGGTCCAATCGCAAGCCCGACAAAACGCAGATGTCGATCGGGTGCGTCGTACGTTTCCGAGGCGATGGTCGCCTCATCGCAGCATGCCGACATGTGGATCGCTTCGTCTCAATCGCAAGGAAAGCGCTGGAAATCCCCAAGGCTCTGACAGGTGGTCGGAGAGCGCGGCCGACCAATTCAAGCAGCGCTTATGGAACGAGTATTGCGTGGCTAACTCAGCTGAATGACATCGCGGGAGAGAGTATGCTGGAAAAATTCGAGCGTTACCCGCTCACCTTCGGACCCACCCCTGTCGAGAAGCTCGACCGGCTCGGCCAGCATCTGGGCGGCAAGGTGGAAATCTACGCCAAGCGCGAGGACTGCAACTCTGGTCTCGCATTCGGCGGAAACAAGCTGCGTAAGCTTGAATACATCATCCCCGATGCCATCGCGTCAGATGCCGACACGCTCGTCACCGTCGGCGGCGTGCAGTCCAACCACACCCGCATGGTAGCAGCCGTCGCCGCCAAAGTCGGCATGAAATGTTTTCTGGTTCAGGAGAGCTGGGTCCCGCATGACGATGCCGTCTACGACCGGGTCGGCAATATTCTCTTGAGCCGCATCATGGGGGCAGAGGTGCGCCTGGTCGACGAGGGCTTTGACATCGGCATCCGCCAAAGTTGGGAAAAAGCTCTCTCTGATGTCAAGGCAAGGGGCGGCAGACCTTATGCGATACCAGCCGGGGCTTCTGTCCACAAATACGGCGGCCTCGGCTATGTCGGGTTCGCCGAGGAGGTGCGCGCACAGGAGAAACAGCTTGGGTTTGCCTTCGACTACATTGTCGTTTGCACGGTTACCGGTTCAACGCATGCCGGCATGCTCGTGGGATTCGCCGCGGACGGTCGACAGCGCAACGTGATTGGTATCGATGCCTCCGCCACTCCCGCCAAGACAAAGGCGCAGGTGCTTGGCATTGCGCAGCATACAGCGCAGCTTGTCGGGCTCGGAACGGAAATCGTCGAAGATGACGTGGTGTTACTCGAGGAGTACGCGTATCCGCGTTATGGCATTCCATCCGATAGAACCAAGGAGGCGATCCGCCTGTGTGCGCGGCTTGAAGGCATGATCACCGATCCCGTCTATGAGGGCAAATCGATGCAAGGGATGATCGACCTCATCCAGAGAGGCTTCTTTCCGGCCGGATCAAGGGTGCTGTACGCGCATCTCGGCGGCGCCCCGGCGATCAACGCCTATGGCTGCATGTTTCGAGATGGCTGATGCAAGACAGAGCGATGCGCCGTTGCGGCATGCGCTCGCTTTGTGAAGCGACGGCTCGGAAATTAGCGGGCGCCCGACTGCTTAGGCACCAAGGTAGATGGCCAGCGGGGTCCGACATATGGTGTCAAGAGAGCCAAAGCACACCACGCCGCCGCTTGCAGGAGGAAGAAAGGGCGGAGTCATGACTTCGCGGGAACGTCGCTCAGCACTCCCTGCCGGCAGGATATTCGAGGATAGCGACGACCACGAATGCACGTTGGATATTCATATTGTCCGCAGGACAAGTTTGCGGATCGGCAAAGACAAGTATCTCATGCATGCATCTCAGCCTTGAGCCGAGCCTTGGCTCAACTCGGACTGCACCGAAATGGTGGAACAGCCGCCTTGTCGCAGATCGGCATCGCGGTTTGCTTACGCGGACGTCCTTCGCTCCTGTTCGTGGTCTTGGGCGAGCCGCACCCGGATGTGGCTGACAGCATCGCTGCCGAAAGGCTCATTCACGCGCGGCCCGCGAGCAGCAGGGGTGGAAGCGTGGACCCTGACAGCGTGCACTACGCCGGCCGGTGGTTGGAGCGCTGACCTGCGTGGATCAACGACAATATCGGAGTTCTCTGCCAAACGGCGACGTTACCATGTGCTCCGTGGATTTTGAACGCCGCCACGTCCTGGGCAACCTTCTACGCGATGGCTACGCCGACCTGTTAGAAAAGCCGGCTTTTCGCGAAATCGTTGACCGCATGAATGAGTCGATGGCTTTCTGCTTTGCAGGAGGTGTGAGTTTGCGGATCCAATCGACCGCGCCTGATCGGGCCGGCCGATCGCTTGAAAGGGCGTGCCTGCGAGTGCGGGTCGCATGCTGCGAGATGGACATGCCCCGCGAAGTCATCCGCATTTCACGTCACGAAAGCATGATCCCGTAGGCGCGGACCACGACCATTTCCGAAACAATCTCGTTGAAAGTGGTCTTCGGCTTCCAGCCGAGCTTGTCGGCTGCCTTGGAAACCCCACTCAGCAGGTCAACCTCGGTTGGACGGAAGTAGCTTTTATCGAGGCGGATCAGCGCTTGGCTGCTCATCCGTTCACGGTCCACCTCGTCCACGCATTCGCCCTCCCAGACGATCTCCTTTTCGATGCGCCTGAAGGCAGCCTCGACAATTCCTCGACCAGCACAATCCATCTTGGAAGCACCCGGCTGGGACTCGATGAGGTATAAGTACGACCACGTGCAAAATCCGGTGCAAAGTTTCGGACAAAGTGTCGAATGCCCGACAGGCCGCAAAGCTGCTGCCCGGTGCATTGCTGCTGTTTACTCTGGCACGTTCGATGCGGGGGACCTCCCAAACACAGCAGCGGATCTTGCAATGATGACATCCACCGAAAAATGCTGTCGCCCAATTCATGACCGCCGCCTCGCAGGTCGTCAGGCGGATCGAAGGGCGGCTCACCGAACCGGGCGGGCCACCGCCCCCAATTGCAAGAGGGATAGGCCGCGAAACTGCCTCGCTAGCCACACCGGGGTCGTCGAGGCGGGTGGATCCTCCACGCCAGCTACGTGCCACATGGCGCTGGCATGAGTGCCGACTTCACCGCAGAGCCGCGGTCAGCGTGGATCACACCTGACAACACAAACGGGCGGACAAACTGTTGCAGATCGGGCGGCGCCGACCAACCCTGCGGGACGGATAAGACCAACGGCCATGGGCGATATTCGCGGCGCGCAGCGTCCGATCAGGAAACCTCACTAGGAGCAGGACCACTGGAGCTCTCCTGCATTGGCATCGGTGCCGGCCCGTCCAATCTGAGCCTGGCGTGTCAGATACACGAGCAAATCGGGCACGGGGCACTATTCCTGGATCGGCAAGTCGACTTCCGCTGGCACCCAGGCAGCGCATTCGAGTCCTCGGAACTCCAGGTAAGCCACTTCAAGGATCTGGTCACGCTGGTGGATCCACGGTCCGCCTACACGTTCATAAACTATCTGCACGAGAACGGACGTCTCTATCACTTCCTGAATGCACAGTTCGACTCTGTGCTCAGGGCTGAGTTCGAACACTATTTCCACTGGGCCTTCCGCAGGAACCCACTCGTCCGCGGCGGTGAGACCGTTCGTGAAATAAGCTATGATGGCGAATTTCGAGTGCGGACAGACAACGCTGATTTCAGTGGCAAAGACCTGGTAATCGGCATCGGCAAGCAGGCGCACATTCCATCTCAATTTCAGGGTTGGATCGGACGAAACCTGTTCCATTCATCCGATTTGCTGCACATCCATCCCGAGGTGCAGCAAAAGCACGTATGCGTCGTGGGTGGAGGCCAGTCGGGAGCCGAGGTGCTGTTGCACCTTCTTAGTGCCCCGAGAGAACGGCGGCCCGTCTCGATCACCTGGGTTTCGCAGCGAGAGAATTACCTGCCCATCGACAACAGCCCGTTCACAAACGAGTTGTTCATGCCCTGCTTTTCGGATCGTTTCGCGGCAATGAGCGAGACGCAGCGCAAGCTGTTCCTCAAGCGTTTCGTGCTTGCCTCCGACGGCATTTCCGACCGCACTGTGCGCGCCGTCTATCAGGCGCTGTATCGCCACGAATTTCTCGAGCTGGACCTGTGTAACATCGCCTTGCGCCCCGGGTGCAACGTTTCGCGTTGCAATAACGCCGGCGCGGGCCACAGGCTGACCCTACAGCGCGGTTTGGGCGATGTCGAAGAAGTCACGGCCGACATCGTCATCCTGGCCACCGGTTACGAGAACGCGGTACCAGCATTCCTGGAACCGATGGCGGACCGGCTGGAAAAGATCGACAATGAACTGGCCATTGGCGACGATTTTTCGGTGAACTGGGACGGACCGTCTGACAGACGCATCTTCGTACAAAACGCGAGCCTCGGGCAGCGCGGGCTGGCTGATCCGAATCTAAGCCTACTGGCCTGGCGAGCGCGTCGCATCCTCGACAGCCTTCTGGGGCGCGCGCCGCGCGCCGCAAGTGAGCATCCCGGCTTCATCAGCCCTACCTCCGTCGACAGCTGGTTCGACCCCGTTGCAGAAATGGGCGGCGGGATATGACCCGCCGACTGCGGGTCATCGGCGGTGGCATCCAAGGAACGATGTCGGCCTTCGCCGTAGCGAAAGCCGGAGCCTTCTCCGAAATCATCGCAACTGAAATGGTTGGACTCAGCGGCCCATCACATTACTCCGCGGGCGAGCATTTCCCCTTCGGCCGCAAAGACTCTAGCAGGTCTGCCGGCCCTGATCGCCCAGCCTCAATGGGACCGTGTCGCAGAAATTCGTGCGGGGCACGGCTTGCGCTGGGTCAGACCACACGAAAGGTCGCCTACCGAACAGCCGCGTCATCAATAGCATGGTCGGCCGTCTACCGTTCAGACGTACCGCTCGCAGACGTTTACAAGCCTCGACGATCTCCAGTGAGGAGGGACAATAAGCCCCGCAACATACCCGGAGCGGAACGTGCTTCGCACCGCAGTCCCAGATGCCGTGGAGTACCGTCTGCGTCGATGCACAGCCTGATCGCCCGCCCGACTGCCACAACCGGGATGTTAGACCCCCGTCCTACCAACAGGAGGCTTTCCGCATGTTGACTGATGCACAAAGAGAAAAGTGGCAGAAGGACGGCTATGTCAGGCTCGAAGGGTTCTTCGATCCAACGGCTGTGGAACGCATTTCCAGCTTTGTTGAAGACGTATCATGCTGGGAGGTCAGCGATGATAAATGGCTCATGTGGTTCGAAAAGACGACGGATAATCGAAAGATCACCTCTAAAGCCGAGAATATTCTCGAGTTCCATGATCCATTGCGTCATCTACTCCTCGACGATCAGCGCATAGAGTCTGCGGTCGAGGAACTGCTCGATGAACGGTCGCGCAGGCTCAAGGAGTTGCTGATTTTCCACTATCCCGACAGCGGCGGCTATCGCCCGCATCAGGACATCTATCACATTCCACACGGACTGCCCGACCGGATGGTGCATGCGGTCGTTGCGATAGGCATCGACGACTCCGACCCGGGCAACGGCGGGCTTTTCTTCAGCCCCGGCAACCACAAGAAGGGGATATTTCCCATGGATGCCGGTGGGGTGATTAATCCTGAGGTCGCCGAAACGTTCTCCTGGGAACCCGTAATATGGAAGGCTGGCGACATCTTCATCTTCGACGACTACGCACCGCATTACTCGCAACCGAACAAAAGCAACCGTTCGCGGCGGACGCTCTATTTGGTCTTCCAGCGTGCTTCAACCGGTGGACCGACTCGCGCCGAATATAATGTGCTTAAGCGCGCCGTTAATCCGCCAGAGGGCAAAGTGGCCGATCTAGACAATCTCAAGCCGCCAAACGGCATTTTCTATCGCGATTGAACTCAAGCAGCTAGGCGAGGCATGCACAGGAAACTGATCGGCTGCTCAAATGCGGAGAGCATTGCGTTTTCGATTGTGGACTGCTGGAGCCGCGCCGCAGCCGTCACGAGGCTTTGGCATGACGATTGTGGGGTGGTCGCCGGGCTGTCTTCCGTGATGTCTAAAGCCGTACTGGCGTGCCCGCCTTGGCCCGCCTCGGGGCTAGAGTTGGATTATTCTGGCGGGAGCGCCAACGGGTCCGGGCTGCCGCCTCTCTTCGCGACTTTCGGCAGAGGCTTTGCGTTGGCGGGCGAAGATACCACTGCTTGATTAGCTGAGGTTCGTTGTGCGCAAATCCACGTTTTCTCGAACGGAACTGTCGCGGGCGTTCGGTATTGACGTGGCCACGCTTGGAACGGGAAGCGCGGGCACCGGATTTTCATTTGGCAAGGTGGCACCGGGCGTCACATCCGAGCCCCATCGGCACGACGAAATCGAGGCTTTCGTGGTCCTGTCTGGCGCGGGCAAGGTCAGGACCGACCTTGGGGAAATCTCGATCAAAGCCGGCGATGTCGTTCTGTTTCACCCTTTTGAAGCGCATGTACTGTGCAACGATGGGGACGAAGATCTAGAATTCGTCGATGTCTACTGGCGTGACGGCAAGGCCGCCCTCGATGCCGCTGCACAGGTCGCGGCTCCCCGCCGGCCGATCTTCGTCTTCTCCGCGCCGCCGACGCCTAATGGCGATCTGCATCTGGGGCATCTTTCTGGTCCTTATTTTGGTGCCGATGTCTACACGCGTTTCCTGCGCATGAAAGGGGCCGAAGCCTACCACCTGACTGGGAGCGACGATTACCAGAGCTACGTTGCGACGCGCGCCGATGCCGACCAATCGACGCCCGCAAGGGTGGCTCGCCACTACGCGCACGAGATTCGCACCACGCTTGGTCTTCTTGACTGCGAGATCCACAGCTTCCTACACACGATGGGTGATGCCGCTTATGGCGAATTTCAAGCCGCGTGTTTCCGTGGTCTTCTGAGCAGCACGGCCGTAGATCTGAGCGAGAGCCCTGCGCTGTTTGACGCCGTGACAGGCGATTACCTTTACGAACCGGATGTTAGCGGCCTCTGTCCGGATTGCGGCGCCTCCGCCGGTGGCAACATCTGCGAGGAATGCGGTGCACCGAACCTATGCCACGACCTGGGTGCAGTCCGGTCGCGGCTCTCGGCCGAGGCGCCGCTGGTCGGCTTCGTGCGCCGCCCCGAACTTGCTCTGGAACGGTGCTACGTCAATATAGACCGGCATTTAAGGGCGTCGGGCGCCCCCGTTCGGATCCTGGACCTGTTCGCGCGTCTACGCCAACGCGCCGACCTTTCCGTGCCCATTACCCACCCCTCGAACTGGGGCCTGCGGGCCGAGGGGCTCCCTGGGCAGGTGATCTGGGCTTGGCCGGAGATGGCTTTCGGATTTCTTTACAACATCCAGGCTCTAGCTCGCATGCTTGGGCGCGACTGGAATGCGTCGATGCCCAGCAACGACTGGCAGATTGTCCATTTCTTCGGTTTCGACAATTCCTTCTACCACGCGCTACTCTACCCCGCTGTTTATGCCGAGGTGTTCTCCCACTGGACGCCGCGGGTCCGGTATCACGTGAATGAGTTCTACCTGCTCGATGGCCAGAAGTTCTCGACCAGCCGTCGCCATGCGGTCTGGGGCAGGGAGGTTCTGGGACCAAAGACAGTCGACGTCGTGCGTCTTCATTTAGGCCTGACACGCCCGGAAGGTGAGCAGACGAACTTCACGCTGGACGCGCTACGCCGCACCGACAATGAGGTGTTTCAGGGGATCTGGCTGAATTGGCTTGCCATGCTGCACCGGGAAATCAAGGAAGACTTTGGCGGCTGTGTGCCCGACGCAGGCGACTGGGCTCCCACAGATCGCGCTTTCTTTGCTCGGATAGAGATGCATTGCGCGGGGATGGAACGCGCCTATTCGGACGATGGCTTCTCGGTCCGTCGCGCGGCTGTGCAGGCCTGCGATTTCGTGCGCGATTGCGTAATCTATCGTCAGGCGCAAGACTATGCAGTGGCGCGACGTCTCTATCCCGCCCGCACCCGGACTTCCCTCGCGCTTCAGACAACAGCCGCTGCTATCCTTGCGCATACGCTCGCACCGCTGATGCCCCGATTTGCCAGCACGCTAGCGCGAGGCATCGATGGCGTCTCAACCGAAACATGGCCCACGTCCGTGCGGCGACTTGCGCCAGGGACGATCTTTGATCTCGGACCCGTGCTAGCGTTCTATGCCAAGTCAGAAAATCCTAAATGACCAGCGAGCACATGAGCTACCCGAACCTCGACCGGAGGTGCGTGGCAATCAAAGCCGATGAAGACCAATGTCTTTACTCGCTGCCGCTGGCGCCCGAAGGCCGCTACCAAACTCTTGAGACCAGATTGGCCACCTCAACCAGCGAATCGTTGACGCCGACCTTCCAGTCCTTACTGCTGCAACGGCGTGGGCTCTGCGCTAAGCAACCGCTCCGGCATGCGGGGATTGCCGTCCGAGCGCCGGTCAAATCCGCATGGGTCGAGGCACTGGAATCTGCAACGCTGCCGAACCTCTGTCATGAAAAAAATGGAAGGTGCATGCGGCATCCGCCGTCTAGCGAAACAGCATACGCACTATCCGGCAGCTCGCACCCGATATGCCCGGCCTCATCGACCCGGCGCTGTTCGCTGTTCTAAGCGATTTACGCACCAGAGATGCGTGTCCAAAACCTGACAGCCGGCAGAAAACATGTCGGGATGGAAACAACCGTCCTCTTGGCTCTGTTCGACTTTTCGAAGCCAATAAAGCGTTTGCAGCGTGCCAAGCGCGCTGGCACGGCCTTTGCTCGTTGAGGGGCGGCGATGGTGGGTTGACCCGCATGAGACCACGCCACAGGTGTGATGGCCTCCCGTGTGTTCCGTTCCTGAGGGTAGAGCCAGATCGCTTACGGACGCCAACGAGGTCCGAGAAGCTTTTGGAGAACAAGATGGTGTTGCGTATCGAGTCCCCGGCTCCTCCGATCAAGGTCAGCAACTGGCTCCGTGGCAAGCCCCTCGCGAACTTTCAACCCGGCAAGGTGTACCTTGTTGAGTTTTGGGCGACTGGATGCGGACCTTGTGTGGCGGCGATGCCCCATCTGATGCAGCTACAGGACAAATTTAAAAATAGCGGATTTGAGGTGGTCGGAGTCGCAGCTAGCGAAGATGGCCCGACCGCGGAGGAGACGCGGACGAGCTTGGATGCTTGGCTGGTTCAGAGATACCCCAATTTAAATTATCGGATCGCCTTCGATTACACAGGCGAAATGAACAGACTTTGGATGAAGGCGAGTTCTTCTCTCGGGATCCCTGCCTCGTTCCTGGTGGACCGCGACGGCCGCATCGCATTCATCGGCCACCCATCGGAACTCGATGACGTTTTACCCAGAGTTATAGGAGGAAGCTGGCGCAGCAGCGACGAAGCGAAAGCCGCTGACAAAGGGCGGATCGATGGGAACCAGCGCACAGCGCGCGAACTGGCGCTGACCGAACCGGTTTACGCCAAACTCCAACCGGCGATGCAGGCGCAGGAATGGAAGGCGGCACTCTCGGCCGTCGAAGAAGGCCTCGCTTTGATGCCAGACAATTACGGGTTCCGGCATACTCATGTGAATATTCTGCTTCACAAGATGCGCGACATGGAGACCGGGTTGCCAGTTATGCGCCAACTAGTCGGAGACGCTATCGACAAGAAGTTTGAGGCCGTGTCCTGGATGGTTATGGCCCTGAAGCAACTCTTCGATCCCTCGACGAACAACTCCCATCTTCCCCCTGCTGAGCGCTTCGCGATGGGCAAAGAGCTGTCTGAACAAATCTTGGCCCTGAGTCCTCAAGAAAACGACGGCCCCCTTAAATTCGTTTGGTACGTTCCAGTCGCTGAGTACCATTATGAGTGTGGCAACAAGGTTCGCGCGATCGAGCTGATCGAGGTTGCGCTGAAATCGCTCGACCTTCCGGAGCCAATGCCGGACCACATCAAACAGTACTACCTTACCCCCTTGCTCCAAGCCTTGGCCAACTACACGGGTGAGAACGCCTCTTACGCGGATCTCTGCGTGGTTCCACAAACTAAGGCTCCGGAAACTCAAACCGCAGCCGCCTGATGAGCAAAGATCACAAAGGAATACGTGGAATTGAACCTGGTGGATTTTCTGCGGCGGCGCGCCGGCAGGAAGTATGCCCCAGGTAGTAGAGGCGGGGCGGTTTGATGCAAATAGAGGCGCAGACATTAGTGACCCAACAAGCGGACACTGCTCGGAAGAGAAGTTCGCGCCGAATTTGGGTCTTTGAAGGCATCACAGTCCAGGACGGGTCGAGATCGGCCGTGACGACCTCAATTGCCTGGAATCGGACCCTCCACGCCAGCAGCCGATTGCGCAGATGTGCCCGCACTCGGCGTACCCGAAAGCAGAAATCCTCCGTTGCGGACGAGGACTCGAATTTGAGGAAACGAAATCTCTCACGGCGCCTGTCCTGCTGTCAAAAAGGGGCAACTTGCCCCTGTTTAGCCAATGCCTCCTGCGGCTTATCCAATGCTCAGGGCTCCAGGGCTCATGCGAGGGAAATCTGCGACCGAGCTGCTGGGGCTGCTGTTCGGCTTCATCGTCCAAGGAACTGCGCCGGACGAACCGATCATTCGCGAACTGATGCGGATGTGGAGGCCCTGTGTTTTCACCGCAGCAGAGATAGGGATCGAGGTGAGCTCAAAGTTTCTGGGCCTCTGACTCGTTTTTTTCCCGGACGGCAGTTGTTCGTTCTGTCGAGGCGTCCGCGGGTTGGGCTTCGAGACTTTCCGGGAGGTCGCGGATTCCGGAACCAAACTGGTCGATGATGCGATGTCGTGCGGGCGTGAAAAGACCGATTTTCAGGGAAGGATAATGTCAAAGTTGGATGAGATGGTGAAGAAGGTCCGAAAGCTTCAACTGCGCGCAGCAATTGCTAAGACGAACCTGCGCGACCTTGCCGAGGGTCTTCCGGTGAAATGGACTGAGATAGAGGAAGTGGCCGAGAAAGCGCACGCCGTTTATGCGGAGTTGCATGGTGCCAGGAGAGAGCTTGCGAAAATGAAGACTTTACGATGAGCAGTGAATTCATCACCCGCGACGGGTCCGCATGGATGCCGAAATATCTGATCGCTATAGACGGCAAGATCTGCATCGGCTGCGGCCGCTGTTTCAAAGTCTGCTCGCGCGAGGTCATGCATCTTTACGGCGTCGACGACGCGGGTGAGATCCTCGGTGCCTGCGACGAGGGTGACGACGACTTCGATGGTGAGCTCAATCGCATGATCATGGTTGTCGACCATGGCGGCCGCTGCATTGGCTGCGGAGCCTGCGGCCGCGTCTGCCCAAAGAACTGCCAGACCCATGTCGCGGCCGATCAGATCTCAGCATGAGTTGCATGATTTGACGAGACAAAATCAGGAGAACGGCATTGCGGTTCATGATTTTTTGTCGGCTCCTCGGGCTGGTCCTGTGCGGCAACGCTGTGACGGTTTACTTCGCCTCGCATTCGTTCCGTCTAGCAATCGTCACGACGCTGGGCTGTTCGCTACTTCTTCAGCTGGGCTATTTCGCAAGTGTGCTCTTTCTGATTTGGCGATCCAGATGCGCTGGCAAAGCCGGGCAAGGGGCTGAGCTTGTCGATAGGTCCCAGGAAGTTCGGTACCAGTCGCGCGACGATGAGCATAGGAATGAAACCCAAGATGTGCCCCAGCGCAATCAAACGCTCGGCATTTCGCTGCTCCTTCCTTGAGGCGCCGTAACAAGATCAGTGGTCAGACCCGTCACTTTGTTGAGGTCATGGTCCCCTGGTATGGTTGAAGGCGACGGGCATTCTCATCGTAACGCCGGGGGCGGCAGACCTTATGCGATACCAGCCGGGGCGTCTGTTCACCAGAATGGCGGCTTCTGCTATGTAGGGTTCGCGGAGGAGGTGCGCGCTCAGGAGAAACAACTTGGGTTGCTTTTACCGGAGATACATCTGACAAGGATGAAGCAGTGGCCGTGGAGGCAATCCAGATCGGCGGTATGAGTGCTCAGGCGGCCTGATGCAGGCAACCACCGAAACGCATCGAGACTCATCGGCGAAAGACGCAGATGCCGATCAGGCACATTTGAAACAGGGTCTGCGCTAGGCAGCGCGACTTTGACGCCCTTCGCGCACTGGACGCCCTTTAGCATCGTTAAGTGAAGCCGGCTCCTGGAGGCGACCAGTATCTGATGGGAAAACGACTGGACAGCACTCAGCGGTGGCCAATAGGCGCGGCTGCTACCAACCGGTTTACCAACGTCGAAATAACCAGCCATGAGGCTGGAAAAAGGGAAAAAAATGAGCGATGCACTGTATTTTCGCACCGAACGCGTTGCCAAAGGCAAATTTTCTCGACGCGACTTTCTTGGCCGCACAGCCGCCCTTGGGCTGACCGCAATCGTTACCGATAGCCTCCTCGCTTCGGCGGCCAAAGCCGAAGGCCCCGTTAAGGGCGGCCTTCTCAAAGCGGGCCTCACAGGAGGCTCGGCAACCGACAGCCTTGATCCGGCGACGTGGGAAGGAATTGTTCCTCTGCATTTTGGACACCAATGGGGCGAGAAGCTTGTCCAAATAGCTGAAAAGGGTGAACTTAAGCCGGCGCTCGCGGAAGAATGGGGCCCCTCTAAAGGGGCGCAGGTATGGACCTTCAAGATCCGCAAAGGCGTCGAGTTCCATAACGGGAAGGACCTGACGCCGCAGGATGTGGTCGCCACTATTGAACGCCATTCCGACGCCAACTCCAAATCGGGTGTCCTTGGAAACCTCCAAGGAATCGACACGATCACGGTAGACCGTCAGAACGTGGTCTTCACGCTAAAAGGACCCAACGTCGACCTGCCGTTTCTGATGGACGATTGGCACTTGATGATCCAGCCGAATGGCGGAAAGGACAACCCTGCGGATGGAATTGGCACGGGCCCTTACAAAGTCACCGTCAATCAACCCGGAGTGCGTCATGGCGGCGAGAAGTTTGCCAATTATTGGCGTGATGACCGTGGCTTTGCTGACCAGATCGAAATCATCGTAATCAACGATGAGACCGCCCGAATGTCAGCGCTGCGGAGCAGCCAGGTCCATATCGTCAACCGCGTCGACCCGAAGGTCGTCAATCTCTTAAAGCGTTTGCCCGGCATTACGATCCGCAACCTGGCCGGCAAGAACCACTATATGTTCGCCGCTCAATGCACAACGGCGCCGTTCGATAGCAACGACCTGCGCCTGGCTCTGAAATACGCTATCGATCGCGAGGAAATGGTTCAGAAAATCCTGATGGGCTACGGCTCCGTTGGCAACGATTTTCCGATCAATAAAGCGTATACGCTCTTTAGCCAGATTGAGCAGCGCACGTTTCACCCGGACAAGGCGGCCTTCCACTACAAAAAGTCGGGCCATTCGGGGCCGTTGCAACTGCACACTTCCGAGGTCGCCTTCCCCGGCGCCGTCGACGCGGCTCAGCTTTACCAGCAGAGCGCGGCCAAGGCGGGCATTACCATCGAAGTCAAACGTGAGCCCGGAGATGGTTACTGGTCCGAAGTTTGGAACAAGCAGCCCTTCACAGCTTCCCCCTGGGCCGGCCGTGGGACCCAAGACCAAATGTATTCCACCGTCTATTATTCCAAGGCCGCATGGAATGAAACCCGCTTCGTCGACGAGAAGTTCGACCAGATTTTGTTCCAGGCACGCGGCGAGCTCGATGCTGAAAAGCGCAAGAAGCTTTATGCCGATATGGGAGAGATCGTCCGCGATGAAGGCGGCGCCATAATTCCGATGTTCAACGATTTGCTCGACGCTACCGGACCCAATGTCGGCGGATGGGTAGCAGATTATGGCAATCTCGAATTGATGGGCTGCTATGCACTTTCCAAGTGCTGGCTCTCGGCATGATTGTGTTGCGGCATTGCCTTAGCCAATACTTAGACTAATTGCCCAGCGCGTTGCGCTGGGCATCCTCCTTTTGTTGGCCATTTCGGTCCTGATCTTCGCCGGCACCCAAATCCTGCCCGGCGACGTCGCGCAAGCCATTCTCGGACAATCGGCGACACCGGAGTCGCTTGCCAATTTGCGTGAGCAGCTCGGGCTGAACGACCCGGCCTATGTCAGGTATTTCCACTGGCTCGGCGGCGTGCTGACCGGCGACCTGGGCACCGCCATGTCGAGCGGCCAGGATATCGCGACCTCGATCAAGGGCCGGCTGTGGAACACGCTGTTCCTCGCCTTCTGGGCGGCGGTCGTCGCGGTGCCGCTGGCGATCATCCTCGGCCTGATCGCGGTGCGCTACCGCAATGGCTGGGTCGACAAGCTGATCTCAGGACTGGCGCTGGCCTCTACCTCCTTTCCCGAGTTCTTCATCGGCTATCTCCTGGTCTATTTCTTCGCCGTGAAATGGCAGATCTTCCCCGCCATCTCGACCGTCTATGACGGCATGCCCTTTGGCGAACGCATGCAGGCCATCGCGCTGCCGGCAACGGCACTGACGCTGGTCGTGCTCGCCCACATGATGCGCATGACGCGCGCGGCGATCCTCAACGTCATGCAGTCGGCCTATGTCGAGACCGCGGAGCTCAAGGGGCTTTCAGCCTTCGCGGTCATCCGCAGACACGCCTTTCCGAATGCCATCGCGCCGATCATCAATGTCGTCATGCTCAACCTCGCCTATCTCATCGTCGGCGTCGTCGTGGTCGAGGTGATCTTCGTCTATCCGGGCATGGGACAGTATCTGGTCGACCACGTCACCAAGCGAGACGTGCCGGTGGTGCAGGCGGTCGGCCTGATCTTCGCCGCCGTCTATATCAGCCTGAACATCATTGCGGATATAGCGGCGATCATCGCCAATCCGCGTCTCCGACATCCGAAATAGGCTGATATGCTCGATATCAAACGCATCCCCAGCCCTGCGCTGATCGGACTGATCATGGTGCTGCGTCATGAAAGGCTGGTCGAATGGGGCGGCACGCGCCAGATCATCAAGGAACCGCGGCAGGAATACACCAACGCGCTTGTCTCGGTGCATGAGATCGAACACGCTGAGCAGAAACCTGGCACGACGCCGTTCCTGTCGGCGAAGAACGTCACCGCCGCCTATGGCCGCAGCCACATCAAGGTGCTGAAGAACGTCTAGGTGGACATCTATCCCGGCCAGACGTTGGCCGTGGTGGGTGAGTCCGGCTCCGGCAAATCGACGCTGGCGCGCGCCATCACCGGGCTTTTGCCGCCCGAAGAAGGCACCGTCACCTTCGACGGACGCCCGCTGGCCAACTGGCTGGCCGACCGACCAAAGGAAGACCTGCGCCAGTTGCAGATGATCTATCAGATGGCCGACGTGGCGATGAACCCGCGCCAGACCGTAGGTACCATCATCGGCAGGCCGCTCGAATTCTATTTCGGCATACGCGGCCGCGACAAGCGCTTTTCCGAACTGCTTGACAAGATTGAGATGGGCAAGGGATTTGTCGATCGCTACCCGGCCGAACTTTCAGGCGGACAGAAGCAGCGCGTCTGCATCGCCCGCTCGAGGCTTGGTGATCATATGCATCCCGATATTTCAGTGAGCATCATTCCAATGGGGCCTAGCATGCCGGACTGGGAAAGTGGTGATCTGGCGGCAATCCGCCAGCGACTGGCTATTTCGGCCTCCCGATTGAGCGCCGCTGGATGCGATTATTTCGTCTGCCCAGATAATACAGCCCATTTGGCTTTAGAGGCGAACCGTCCTGACCTTGCGTTGCCCGGCCTACATATTGCTGATGTTGTAGCAAGCGAGGCGAGCCGGCTCGGTTATCGGAAGCTCGGGATACTTGGTACGAAGTGGACAATGACAAAACCAATGTATTTCTCTGCCGCCAAGGCGAGGGGTATCGATGCAATTGCTTCTCGTGAAAAGGATAAAAAGTTCATTAACGAAACAATCTTCTCGGAATTGTGCAATGGCGTTTTCGCCGATAACACACGAGCTCACTACGCGGAAATCATCGAACGATTGAAATCGCAAGGCTGCGACGCAGTTGTCCTGGGATGCACCGAAATTCCAGCGCTTATTTCTCCTGAACAGTCGCCTCTGCCAACACTGGACCCGACGCGCCTGCTCGCTCAGCACGCTCTGGATTTAGCGCTCGGCGGGAAGGAGGACCCACTTGGCGAGGTGGAGCTTTCTTCGATGTTTCATTTTAGAGTTAATCCGTAAATTGAGCAGAAGTCCGCTAGCCGTCAATCGCAGAATAACGTATTCATGCCAGACAACAGATGCGTTGATCATCAACAGGGAATGACTGAGATGTCGTCGTTAGGAGCATGGATTCGAGAAAGCGGAATTTAAAAGCCGCGTAGCCCGCGCTAAAAGGCTTGTGGTTCAACGTAAAATTGATCGATTGTTGCTGTCAGCGATGGACAATGTACGTTATTTCTTAGGTGTAGGTTCAAGTTTTTGGGAAAGTTACACCCGTCCGTGGTCGGTGCTTATTCCTGCCCGGGCTGATCCGGTAGCGATCGTCCCTGAAATTAGTCGTAGCGGCACAGAGATCACTGATGCCTCCAATCTGATCTGGCAGTTGCGGGTGATCAAAAAGCTCTGCAGAAGTGAATAGAATCAAGCAATCTATCACTATTGCAGATATTGCGTTCACCCATGTTCCCGAGTTCGCCAACGTTGGAGATAGCAAACGCGAAATTCACCGAAAATTTTCGTTTCGTTTAACCGAAGCTGGCGCCGACGCGATACCGATGCGCTTGTGTAGGCCGGAGGAAGGAGGGATCAACGAAGTTACTGGCGGTCCCAGGAATCGCAGAATTGAGAACGGTGACCTGCTTTTTATTGACACGGGGACGGTTTTCGACGGCTACTTCTGCGATTGCGATTGCGATTGCAACTACCAAGTCGGCAATGCGCCGGACGCGTTGAGTTTGGCCTATGAAGAAGTTTGGGAGTCAAACGCGATCGGGATTGATGCCGCCAAGCCAGGGGCGACTGCAGGCTCAGTTTTTGCAGCTATGAATAGGCATCTGTCGTCTAGCCAGGGAGATACGAATAACAACGGGAGAATGGGCCATGGTCTCGGGCTGCGGGTCAGTGAGCCGCCATCCTTGCGCCTTGGCGACAACACAAAACTCGAACCTGGAATGGTGATTTGTGTGGAGCCGGCGTTGGAATACGAGCCAGGCAAAATGGTGTTGCACGAAGAGATTGTATTGATAATTGAGGATGCTGCAACAATCCTCACCCCACGCACGCCGAAAGAACTTCCGAGGCTACGCTTGTGAGAGCGCCGAGTGTGCTGGCCGGCCCAAAGCGAATCTTGGTCTGCTTGCGCGCCCGACGAAAGCGATTCTGGCACCGGAGGCTGTAGCCCAGGGACGTGGCCGCACAGATGTTATAGTGTTGCCGCCATCCTTCGAGAACGATCTCAACCTCCTTGAGGCTGTTTTGGCCCGCCAGCCGCAACCCGCTCGCTCAGGGTCTTCGCAACGAACTCCGGGCCGTTGTTGGGATCGAATTTGGCCCGGATGCCGCACAGAAATGAACAGGTCGGACGAGCCTCGATCACGTCGACGGCCGTCAGCTTTCGCCCCCCAGATGCATTTCCTTGTGACTCATCAATCACGTTCGGCATACGGAATTTCCCTGCATTGTGAATAAGATCTTCGATCAATGACCTTACTCGGTTGGGATACTCTGGCTACAGCCGGATGTATAGCGGTGGGCCACAGACCACGTTTTTGGTTGCTTCTGCGGAACTGTCGCCGGCAGATCTGTTCAGCCCGCTTAGCCCGGATGATGCGGCATCGCTGTGATGCGGCGATGGGGTGGACGGTGAGCCCGGTGATATCGGGGTCTGGCATGTGACATGCCGGCGCATTTGATCAAAGCTCGTTTGGGCTCGCGGTTTCAGCTAAAGTCGCTTTGTGCTCATACAACGAGCGGCCTAGGAACAGCCGTTCTTCAGTGAATATTGCCTAGCACATACCTTAAGGTGCGCGGCTAGCGGCATGACACGGCAATCGATTTTCCCCACGCAATCCGCCAGAATGGGGATCGGATCCCTGTCTCGGATCACTCAATGAAGTATTTCATCGTCGGTCCCTCCTTAAGGTTAAAGTCAACCAGAAATTTCCTCCCCGGCCGGTCTCGTCACATAGGCGCTATCCCGGACAAGCCGCCGATATGTTTCAGATACAGCCGATGGCGAGCATATTTGTTCCGAAATGGGGAGCATTTTGACCGAAAGTCTCCCTTCAACAATGCAATGTTCTGGCTGCTGGTTGATCGGTGCAAGCAGCAGGCCCGTTGACCAGTTTTCTGATGCTAGCAAGAGGTTTATCTAGGCAATGGGCTATCAGATTGGTGTCGATATCGGGGGGTCTTTCGCGGACTTCGCCGTCATTGACGACGAAACAGGCGAATTACGCGCTCTTAAGGTTTTCTCCAGGCCCGATGATCCTGGCGCAGAGGTAATCGAAGGCATCCGTCAGCTTGAGACCCGCTACCGAATTGCCCCCTCAGCGATTTCATACTTTACCCACGGCACGACCGTCGGCGTCAATTCAGTCATTCAACGAAACGGATTGAAACTCGGGCTTTTCGCTACCGAGGGTTTCAGTGATGTATTGGAGCTGGCACGGCTCAAATCAAGAAACATGTACGACCTGTTTTCGCGCCGTCCAGATCCGTTAATCACTCGCGACCGGGTCTTCTCTATTAAAGAGCGCATGGGGGCGGATGGTAAATGCCTTTTGCCCGTTGACCCCGCTAGCGTGGAGCGTGCAATTTTCGAAGCGCGTGCGGCAGGCTGTGACGGTGTGGTGGTTAGTTTCCTGCATAGTTATTGCAACCCTGAGCATGAGAGGACGGCGAAAGCTATCGCATTGTCACTCGCTCCAGATTTTCCTGTCTTCCTATCGAGTGAGGTTTGGCCGATTGTACGCGAGTATGAGCGTACAATCACGGCAACGATCAGCAGCTACGTTCAACCGCGCGTTGCCCACTATATCGGCTCCCTGCAGAAGGCGCTGAAGCAAGTAGGTGTCACGTGCCAGCCGTACATAACCAAGAGCAACGGCGGGGTGATGACGGCGGAGCAAGGCAAATCGCAGTGCATCCAGATGATACTATCTGGCACCGCTTCGGGCGTAATTGGAGCAGCCTATGTGGCCCGGACATCCGGCGTGCGGCAGGCCCTGAGCCTCGATATCGGCGGCACCAGCGCAGACCTTGCTCTAATTCTCGACGGGCAACCTCAGTACGGCGTTGGGGAAATAATCGGAGATTTCCAGATCTTTATTCCGTCTGTCTCAGTGGCGTCTATCGGCAGCGGAGGTGGTTCGATCGCGTCCGTCGACGAGTTCGGCGTGCTCAAGGTCGGCCCTGAGAGCGCCGGATCTACTCCTGGGCCCGCTTGTTACGGCCGTGGGGGTACACGCCCCACCATCACGGACTCGTTCGTGGCACGGAATATTATCGGTGGCGAAGGGCTAGGGTACGGTCACGTTCATGTCGACAGGGCGGCGTCGATCGCGGCACTTGCGCCACTATCGGAGCGGCTAGGAAGTACCGTCGAACAGACTGCTGAAGCCATCGAGAAGGTCGCTGTCTCGGGTATGTACAATGGCGTAAGCGCCCTGTTGTCACAGTTTGGTGTCGATCCTCGCGATTTCACGATGGTGGCCTTTGGGGGTGCCGGGGCAATGATCGCAGCGTCGCTAGCCGAATCTGTCGGCGTACCAGAGGTTCTTGTGCCTCTCACACCAGGTGTCCTTAGCGCCCTTGGCGGCCTGGTTGCCGACATCAAAAATGACTTTATTCTTTCCAGATTTGCGGACCTCGACGCATCTGCGGTCAATGATTTCCGTAATGGATGGGCCGAGTTGGAAGAGCGAGCGCGGGCATGGCTAAAGGAAGAGCAAGCGTATACCGGCGAGTGCAAATTATTTACTCCGCGGATATGCGCTACGCTGGGGAATCCTTCGAGATCGAGACCGTTTTCGATAAATCCGTGATTGATTCGGCTGATCATTTGCAAATGGCGGCAGCGTTTCATCAGCGCCATCATGAGATGTTTGCGCACTCCGATCCCCAAGCGACTGTCCAAGTAATCAACCTCAGGCTGGTCGTGCGGGTCCCGAAGCGGGAACCGCGGCTCGAACGGATCTCTCCAAGCAACGATCCGGCTCAGCCTCAGTCCACTCGTATCGCTTGGTTTTCAGGCGAGCCAATGAACACCGAGGTGTATCGTCGATCAGATTTACGTTCAGGGCAGAAGATAAAGGGGCCGGCAGTAGTAGCGCAGGATGACACTACAACTGTAGTGCCACCCAGGTGGCAAGGTCGCGTCGATGAGTTCGGGAATCTGCGCTTAACCAAAGAGGCACTTTAATGGACCGTATGACTCTTCAGATTTTCGCGGACTACTGCTCTGCGGCAGCCGAGGCTATGGCCTATACGCTTTTGCGTACAGCGCATTCCACTTTCGTTAAGGAAACTGAGGATTTCTCGTGTGGCCTTCTTACACCCGAAGGCGCGACATTTGCATCGCCTAAGTCTCTCGGGGCAACCTGGTTCCTTGGCCTGGACTATGGACCTGTAATTCGGCTTATAGATTCATATGAAGAGGGCGATATATGCATAACGAACGATCCGTATAGCGGATCGGTTGCCACTCACACACCCGACATACACATCTGGAAGCCGGTTTTCGTGGATGGGCAAATAGTATGCTTTGTCGCTGGACATATCCACAACACCGATGTTGGTGGCGCCGTCCCTGCAACCTTGTCCCGTAAGCTGACCGAAATACAACAGGAAGGCCTCCGAATACCGCCGACTAAACTAATCGAGCGCGGAATACTTAATCAAGTTCTAGTTGATGTCATGGAGAGAAATGTTCGGGTTCCTGCTCAGAACTGGGGGGATCTCAAAGCACAGATCGCGTCGGTTGGGGTTGGTGAACGTCGCGTAAAAGAGATTGTAGAACGCTTCGGTATTGACAGCTTTCGAAAAGGCATACACAGCCTACTAGATTACGGAACTGAGCAGGCAAAGCAGGTGGTACGCTCAATTGCGAACGGTGAATACTTTCATGCGGAGTATATCGACGAAGATTCTGACGGCGGCGTTCCGTGCCGTATCGCGCTTACGTTGAGGGTCGAGGATGAAAGTCTCATAATGGACTTTTCGGGAAGCGATCCGCAACTCCATTCGTCTCTCAACATACCCACTGGCGGACATGAGCGGCACGCACTTGCGATGATCGGGCTGTCCTACGTCCTATATACGTTGGACAACCGTCTGCTTCTGAACGCCGGCATTCTTCAAGTCGCGAAAGCCGTTCTTCCCGTTGGAACAGTCATGCATGCTGTGTCTCCTGCTGCTGTTGGTATGCGCAGCTTAACGTGCTGTATCGCGCAACAGGCGACGTTCGGTGCGTTCGCGAAGGCTATGCCGGATCGTATGCCAGCGGCCGGCGCCTACGGTTCGAGTATTATGAATGTTCGTACGATCGGTAAGAAGAATCTCTCAATCATGGCGTCCGTTGGACCGGTCCTCGGTGGCGCCGGGGGAATGCCATCCGGCGATGGCTCCGAAGGATCTGGCGGTCACAATGCTTACCTCCGCAACACGCCAGTGGAGATCAATGAAATCGAAGTGCCAATAATCTTCAGCAAGTATGGCCTTCAACCGGACACTTCTGGACCGGGCCGCTGGCGCGGTGGCTCTGCAATGGTAATGGAGTTTAAGGTTTCCGCTCCTGGAACAGTAGTTACGGCACGAAATCGTAATGCTTCAGTGATGTCGTCGTGGGGTATTGGTGGCGGACGCGCTGGCAGCACGTCATCGTTTACAAAAAATCCCGAATCTGCCGCAGAGGAACAGCTCGGAAACCGCGACATCGTCGAATGTAATCCAGGGGATGTTATCCGTGTCATTGGCCCAGGGGGCGGGGGATGGGGTAGCCCCCTTGAGCGCGATCCTCATCTCGTTGCCCTTGATGTCAAACGTGGCTTGATCTCCATCGCCGCCGCCGAACGAGACTATGGCGTCGTCATTGTCGATGGCCAGCCTGACCTTGTTGTGACCCAACACAAACGAGAATCCCTTAGGCGCTCTCCCTGTGAGCGGGGTGCCTTTGACTATGGTGAGGGCCGAAATGCTTTCGAGACTGTTTGGACCGAGGCTCGCTACCAAGCGTTAACCAGCGTGCTATCAGCCACTTCGATCCCTTGGCGTCATTGGGCTAAGCATTCGATCTTCAAGGCTGTAGAAAGTGGACAACATAAAGATCTCACGACAGAGGGTCAGATACAATCGATCTACGCTGGACTCATGGAACAGTTTCCCCAGATGTCAGATTGAGTGCTGTAGCGGCCAACTGGAATTTCTGATCTTCGCGTTAGTGAAACATTGGAGGGATGCGGTATGGGGGTCGTATCCCTTATCATTAAGTCGGCAGCAACGAGTCAGACTTGACGCAAAGAGCATGTGGCATCTTCTTCCGGCTCGTCAGTTAATACAGTGTACGAATCGTCTTGAAATCAACCGGAGTCGAGCGCGATGCGGACCGGCTTCCCAAATCGTCAAAGAGGACCGCCAATGACGAAGATGCTCAAAATCTCCGCCAAGGGCGAGATTTTTCGTGATGCGGAGTCGAAGGCCCCGACCGGTCTTGACAGTCCCCAGTGTGTCTATCTTCATGCGAGTGCGGATGATCGATGCTCCTTCGGGCTACTCCGCCAAACACCTTCCCCGAGGGACACCGATGCACTCAACGGGGACGAGTTGGTGCTTGTTCTGGGTGGCGAATTGGGCATTATCGGTGAAGGGGAATCGGAGGTCCTTTTGCGCTCGGGCGACTGCGCTGTCATTCCCGCCGGCCGTCGTTGCCGTATCGACCAATCTCGCCTCATATCTGGAAATCTTCATGCACTCCCGTTCTGATGGCGGCGGCAGTCCGGTCCGCGCGAAAGAGATTGTGCGATTTGACTTGAACCATAGCCTTACCCCGACGACCTTCTCTAAGGTCGATCTGCTCCTAGGACCCGTTCCTAGGACGTCCAACCACACTTGGTATTCTGAGGAGACTACAGGTTTCTCCGCGGGCGTCTGGTCTGCGGATGCCTACTCCCGCAAAATCGCACCCTTCACGTATACGGAGTTGATGCATTTCGTTGCTGGATCTGTAGTCCTAACCGACGAGGATGGAACTGCATTTTCTGTTGCCGCAGGAGATACGGTGCTAGTACCTGTTGGGACGAAATGCCTATGGCATAGCGATGAGCAGATTACCAAAATCTGGTGCGTACAGGAATGATCTAGGTCGTAACAGTTCGATATCTAACTAGCGACTTTGCCTCATCCAAAGCACGTTCTGTTGGCGTTAGACCGCGAAGCCTCATGCAAACCCGATGATCATCTCAATCGTAAAGTCCACACCGTACTGGTGGGAGGCTGCCCCGCTCCCTAGTTTGTCGGAACAGAGCCTGCCGACTGAGGTCGACGCGCTGATCGTCGGCGCGGGTTATTCAGGGTTGGGCGCGGCTATTACACTTGCAAGGGCCGGACGCTCGGTGCTCGTGCTTGACCGACAGCATCCTGGCGAAGGCGCGTCCACCCGCAATGGCGGTATGACCAGCGGCAACATTCGTCTTCCCTATGCTGAATTGGTCCGGAGGTTCGGCCACGAAAGGGCGCTTGCAATCCAGGCGGAGGGCAAGGAAGCGAGAGAGGATCTGCGCCGCTTCATCACGGAAGAAGGGATTGACTGTGACTATCATCTTTCGGGTTACTTTTCTGGTACGTTGACGCGCGCTGAGTATGATGCGTCGGCGCGGAGCGCCGAAACCTTGGCTAAAGCACTGGACATTGAATCTTATGCCGTGCCTCGCTCCGAGCAGCACCGATACATAGGCACCGACTTCTACCGAGGCGGCAAAGTGCGCATGGATATCGGGGGATTGCATCCCGCCAAGTTCCACGCCGGGATGCTCCGCGTAGCGCTCGAAGCCGGTGCCGTGGTGCAGGGCAACACGCCTGTCCTATCGATCGAGCGCGACGGCGCCGGCTGTGCGGTGTCCACGCCGCGCGGCAAGATCCGCGCCGGACAGGTTCTCGTTTGCACCAACGGGTACACAGATGCATCTGATAGCTGGTTGCGCCGCCGAATTGTTCCGGTCCGAAGTCGCATGATCGCAACCGAAATCTTGCCCCGTGAGCTCATCGCGCGGCTAATGCCCCCACGCATGATGTACAGCGACGGACGCCAGTTGAGTTACTACTACCGCCCTTCCCCGGATGGAGAACGGATTTTGTTCGGGGGGCGCGATGGGACCGTGTCCGGCGATCCCGCTTGGCCGACGGACCATCTACGGGTGGAGATGACGCGCATCTTCCCTGAACTGGTGAACGTGTCAATCTCGCATAGCTGGTTCGGCTATGTGGCGATGCATCGGGATATGATTCCGCGTGTTTTCAGGAAACATAACGTAATTTACGCGACGGGCTGTTGCGGATCCGGAGTCGTCTGGGCGCGTTGGTTGGGCATGAAGATCGCGCAACAGGTTTTGGGCGATCACGAAGCCGGGCGCACCGCGTTCGACTTTAGGCCTCCGAAATGGATACCTTTCTTCAACGGAACGCCGTGGTTTATGCCACTGGTTTACGCAAAGATGGGATTCGAGGACCGCCGCTTGATGCGAGGCCGAAGCAAAGAAGCTTGATGCCTCGGATGATTCAGTCCAGACGATGGCGGCGCGTTCTTTGCCTTCGCAAGGAGCTTCCACTAGCAGGTTCTTGGCCGGAAGAGGATTGCAGAGCGCCAGGCGCACGAGACTGCGTTAGGATCACCGGACGCGCCACTCGTTGCCTTCCACTTCATCGCATCAGCATTCCGCCCCTCCCAACTTGAAATCTGCGCGGCCCCCAGGGAAAACCGTCACAAAAAGGACGGTTTGACCCAATGATCGACCCTCGTCGGGTGGCCAAAGAATGAGCGCGTCGTCGCGAAATACGCGGCCACGCCCCGCCAGCGCGGCTTCACGGACATGAATAGGTCTCAGCCACGCCACTTGTTAATTTCTATTTCATTTGACGACGAAATTTGGTGCAAACGCGTCTCTTCAGAACGCTAGGATCCGGCAACGTCGTTGCCACATAAGTCCGGTGTACTCCGTGCTCAGATCCAGCGGCACCCTCCCATATCGCGGACAGCGCTCCCCTAATCTTACTGAAAGTCGCGGATGCGGGGGATTCGCGCTGGTTGCGGATTTGTTAGCGTGCTGATTCGTGATCAGGGAAGCGCGCCATGAGCAACTGGACAGCGGAGAGTGAAGCGGCGTTCGACGCCTATGTCGATGCCTTGATCGGGGTGATTGGCCACGCCGACCGAGCTGAGCCTCTGAAGGATTACTGCCTCGGACTTCTGATGCCGCTGGAGCGCAAGAGCGTGGAGCCGTTGGCGGCCGTCACGGCGCCGTCGCGGGTGGCGGCCAAGCATCAGTCTTTGCTGCATTTCGTGGGACAGGCGCCGTGGTCGAACGCGGCCTTGCTGGCGCGGGTTCGCGACTGGGTCCTTCCACGGATCGAGCAGGATGGACCGATCCGGGCGTGGATCGTCGACGACACGGGCTTTCCCAAGAAGGGCAAGCACTCGGTGGGCGTAGCGCGCCAGTATTGCGGCCAGTTGGGCAAGCAGGACAACTGTCAGATTGCGGTCAGCCTGTCGATCGCTAATGACACAGCCTCGCTTCCGATCGCCTACCAATTGTATCTCCCGCACAGCTGGGCGGAGGATCCGGAACAACGCAAGAAGGCCAAGATTCCGACAGGGATCACGTTCCAGACCAAGCCGCAGATCGCGCTCGAGCAGATCAGGACGGCCAAGGCCGAAGGCGTCGCGCCCGGCGTTGTTCTGGCCGACGCCGGATATGGCGCCGACGGTAGTTTCCGCGCCGGCCTGTCCGAGCTCGATCTGACCTATGTGGTGGGCGTTCAGCCCACCCTCAGCGTCTGGCGCCCAGGCGAGAGCCCGCTGCCGCCCAAACCTTGGAGCGGAAGAGGCCGGCCGCCGTCTCGGGTCGGCCGAACCGACAAACACAAGCCGATATCGGCCAAGGCCCTGGCCGAGGAGTTCGACGCCGAGACCTGGCGCACGATCGCCTGGCGTGAAGGAACCAACACCGAGCTCAATTCCCGCTTCGCCGCCGTGCGCTTGCGGCCGGCTTCCAGGGACTACAATCGGCCCGAGGCTCACGCCGAAGAGTGGCTCCTGATCGAGTGGCCTGAAGGCGAGATCGAGCCGAGCAAGTATTGGCTCTCCACCTTGCCGGCCAACGCTACGATCACCCAGCTGGTCGACACCGCCAAGCTGCGTTGGCGGATCGAGCGAGACTATCAGGAGCTCAAGCAGGAGATGGGACTGGGCCACTACGAAGGCCGAGGGTGGCGGGGCTTCCACCACCACGCCAGTCTCTGCATCGCCGCCTATGGCTTCCTGGTCGCTGTGAGGGAGACGATTCCCCCCTCGGCTCCAGCTCGCGCCCAGGGCCGCCAAACACCTGGTCTTCCCGACCGTTATCGACCCCGCAGATCCTCCGATCCGACCAGAGCGGCACGTCCCGACCTCGATCCCGACCGTCAGGCGACGCCTGACTGTGGCCCTGGCCAACCGTCTGCAACGATGTCCGTGCTGCATACGAGCAATGGACAGTCCGCGTCAGGCTCGCAATTTATGACGCAGTAAGACTAGAGCATGTCCTGTTTAATCCGGTTCATATCCTGCGGCTTTGAAGTAGTTGGCACATTCGGCTGGGGTGAAGAGGTCGACGACCGCGCCGACCGCGTCCCGCAGAGCCTTGATGGTTCTCTCGGCCTTTGCTCGCAGCAGCGCCTTGAGTTTGGCGAAGGCGTTCTCAATCGGATTAAAGTCGGGACTGTAGGGCGGCAGGTACAGCAGGCTCGCGCCTGCGGCCTCAATCGCGTCGCGCACGCCTGCCGCCTTGTGCGCCGGCAGGTTGTCCATCACGACGACGTCGCCCGGCGCCAGGGTCGGGACCAGGACCTGATCGACATAGGCAAGGAACACACTGCCGTTCATGGCACCGTCGTAGACGAATGGTGCGGTCATACCCGTCAACCTCAGCGCGCCGGTGAAGGTGGTCGTCTTCCTATGGCCGTGCGGCACGCCGGCCCGGCAGCGCTCACCGCATGGCGCACGTCCCCGCAGACGGGCCATCTTGGTCGACAGCCCGGGGTGAGTAGGCCGGAGGAATTTCACCTGCCGGCCTCTCGCAGAACGGTGCGTGAACCTCTCGATTCACACCGCTCCCATCAGGCGAACGTATTCGTTCCGAACACCTTCCAATGCACGAACAGTCCGGGATTTTCCCGTGCCAGCTTTCTCAAGAAGAGGCTGGCACGCGTCTTATGGGACTGAAAGCGCTTGAACTTGCGCATGATCCACGCCCTGAGCTTCCGGTTGACGTAATCAGCCAGAGTGGACAGGGCCGAACGGCTGAACCGGCCGTAATAGGCTATCCATCCCCGAAGGAGCGGATTGAGCTGTTGGGCGATTTCAGCCAGCGTCCCCGGCGTCTGCCGCGGTATGTTCAAGCTTTTAATCGTCGCTCGCATCGATTTCAGTGCCGTGGGGCTGGCCGCAGGCGTGTAGCCACAGAAGAACTCGTCTCGCTGTGTCTTCGCCACCCGTCGCGGCCGGAATTGATACCCGAGGAAGTCGAACACGACATTCGGGTATTTGCCCCTGCGCCTTTGGTCCTTGCAATAGACGATCTTGGTCTTTGTCGGATGCATTTGAAGCCCGCATGCCGCCAGTCGAGCACCAAGCTCCGCCTTGAGGGCTTCGGCTTGCTGTTCACTCCGGCAGTGCACAAGGCCATCGTCAGCATATCGACACCATGGAAGGTCAGGATGCGTCCGCGTCATCCACAGATCAAATGCATAGTGCATAAAGAGATTCGACAAGATCGGGCTGACAACGCCACCTTGCGGAGTACCGCATGTTCGCCCGACGACTTCTCCGTTCTTCTCCATCGGCGCTGCCAGCCATCTTTCGATGTACAGCAGAGCCCACTTGTACGTGACGTGCTTCCTGACCGCCTTCAGCAAGAGGTCGTGCGGAAGATTATCAAACAGCCCTTTGATGTCGAATTCCAGAACCCAGTCATGCTTCCAGCACCGCTGACGCGTCACGCCGACGGCATCCAGAGCCGATTTTCCCGGTCTCTAACCGTAGGAGTCCGGAAGAAAGAGGGAGTCCAGATCCGGCTCAATCATCTGCTTGATCACCATCTGTGCGATCCGATCGCTGACGGTGGGCACAGGGCACACCCAAAACCCTTTCGCCCCCACTCTTCTTCGGAATGGAGACAGCGCGAACCGGCGGTGGGAAGTACGTACCTGAGGACATCCGATTCCAGACTTTGTAGAGGTTTCCCGCAAGGTCCTTCTCGAACATCTCCAGGGTCTGCCCGTCCACCCCGGCTGCGCCCTGGTTGGCTTTGACCGCTTTGTAAGCTTCGTACACTTGACGTTTCTCAATTCGAAACGGCTTGTCTGTCGTACCTATCGAAGTCATCCTGTTTCCAGTTGTTCCAAACAATACGACCACCTGATCCGACCCCTTTGCTCCGACCCCATTACAGGGCCCTCAACGCTCATACGGGTCGGTCCGCCCCAGTCTCCTGCATCGGTACTCTCGCCTTGCGGTTTGCTCCGCTTGAGCTTCTCCCTTTGCATCAGGAGCCTGGTTCCTGCAGTTCCGCGTGAAAGCCTATGTCCGACTCACGCCCCCTCTACGCCGGTCGCCCTCACCACCACGGCTCTTTACCGCAGCAGCTCGGACTGGTTTGAGACCCGCTCCTGAAAGCCGATCCCGAAGGGCCGTCCCCCATCATTCACGCAGCTTTACGCAACGGTGTTAGTTCATTGCGAACTCCTTTCCGCTGCTCTGCAGCACACTCTCGTCAATGAAGACGAGCTTCGCCGGATCGAGATCGAGTTGGCCGTCGAACCAGGCGCGGCGGCGCTTCAGGATGTCGGGGCGGTCCTGCTCCAGTGCGTGTGCGGACTTTTTTTGAACGTCCACCCGTGGCCGCGAAGCCATGCGCTCAAGGCGCTGCGGCTGATCCGCACCGATCGCTCGCCTTCCAGCCGCTCTACCATCTCGTTCAACGTGATGTCCTTGCGCTCATCGATCAGCCCGACGATGAAGGCTTCATGCGCATCGAGGCTGGACGCGCGGCGGCGGCCTTGCGGCCGCGGCGCCAGTTCGCCGATCTTCGCCCGCGCGATCCAGCGGATCGCACTCGATATCCCGACCCCAAACCGCGCCGCAGCCTGCCGGGCCGACATGCCCGCGTCAGACGCCTTTAGGACCCGCAGCCGGAGATCCTCGCTCAGTGATCTTCCCATCATCCACCTCACCAAAGTGGATGTTGAATCATCTGCCAAGGCCGCCGTCACATCACAATCGATTCATCGATCACAGGACGTGCTCTAGCGTCTCCGCTACTCGCCACCGCCCACATTCTAGCGCGTTTACAGGCACCACGCTCGTCGAGAACCGATTGCAGGGGCATGGCTGCTTCAGATGGTCCGGCAGCGGACGCCCGTCGCCGGTCTTCAGCGCCTCAAGGCACCTGCGCCGATCGCGCCGCAAGGGCTCGTAGCCGGAGACACCCTGTGCAAACAGCAGGCCTTTGATGCGGTTGACATGGCGGGTCCGCTCGTTCGTCAAGGCCTTGCGCTCACGCGAGAGGCGGCGACGGTCCTCTTCCTCGGGGGTGGGCACCCGCAGCATGGCGCAGACGCGCGGCTCGCCCCTCTTATAGGCGAGCAGCGCGCGCACCAGCGCCTCGCCGTCGATCTTGTCGGTCTTTGCCCGACGCCGCCGGCGTGAGGTGGCAATCGAGGCCGGATCGACGACGTGGCTTTCGATTCCTTCGGCCTGCAGCACCCTGTGGATCCAAAAGCCGTCGAGCCCAGCCTCTTGGACGACGATGATCGGAAAGCATTTCCCGGTCCGCGCCTCGGCCTTCCGGTTGAGCTCGGCAAACCGCGCCAGCATGCCGGCCACGTCGCCGGCCGCCACTGCGTGTTTCGACATCTTCTCGCCAGCGCCCGGCGACAGCGAGGTGATCAGCCATTTCGAGCGGCTGAGTTCCAACGAGACGAAAATTGCGCCAAGATCGGTGCGGATGGCGGTCAACGCATCGGGTCGGTGTGCTGCAACGGGCATGCTCGGCCTCCAAGGTAGGGTGTCTAGGGTTTAGCAACCTCACCTTTGCCACAGCGCAGGTCGCTATCCACCCTCCTCATAGGATCTTGTGGCCGTATTCGGTATCGCGGCTGCCTTTGGCGATGATATCGGCATGCTCTTCGAACAGGCTGACCAACTTCTCGTCGGCGGGCGCCGGCCAACACCCGCCGCTCGCTCTGTCTGATGATCCGTTCGACCAGCGGCCGATAATGGCGAACCTGGATCTGCCACAGGGCTATGGAAGGTGTGCTCGCCACGGCCAAACGCTCGCTCGCCTGCTCCAGATAGGCCAAGGTCGCACGGGTGCTTGCGATCAGCCTGCGGTAGAGTTGGACCCGATCGGTTCGACCGCGCGTGAACTGGATCTTGCGGGCGCGTTTCTTGGCTGCGCGGCAATGATCGCGCCATTCCAGGCCGGCGCCGCCGACCAAGGTATCGATCCGCTTCAGAAGGCGCACCATGGTCCGCACGGCATCCCACAACAGGCTGCTGTCGCTCGGCTCACGCATGAGCGCCGAGGTCACGGTGCTGTCTAGCCCGGGTGTTTCACACTGTCTTCCGGCGTAGGTCTGAGTGCGGCATTTTTGCGAGCGCATGAGTTGCGCGCAAGGGCTGTCGCCGCGGCCGACGCGGTTCTTTTGGATCGGCGATATCCTTGTTGTTGACGGGAGGGGTGGATTGGGGCGCTCAGATGGCGGCTGCCGATAGTATGGCGTAGGTCAGGGCACACTCGCGCTGGAAGGGGCAGGCGGAGTTCATGGCAGTCTGATGCGGCCCACCGAGACGCTGACCAGGGCGCCTTTCTTGAACAGCTTGAGGCGGATGGTAGCACAGCTTGCCCTGGCGAGGCGGGTATTGGCCAGGCCGATGCGGCGCAGCGCGCAGACCAGCACATAGGCCATCGAGGCGAACCAGAGCCTGAACTGGTTGGCGCGCATGGTGGCGGCCGAGGTGCGGTCGGCAAACAGATCGAGCTGGCATTCCTTGATGCGGTTCTCCATCTCGCCACGGGCACAGTAGAGGTCTGCATGAGAGCTCTTTCCTGGCCAAGTCTCGGCGTCGAGCGAGGTGACGACGACGCGCGAGTTGGTCTCGCCTTGCGTCCACTCGGCCTTGGCAGACCCGGCGCCGCTCCAGCTCTTGCGCGTGGCCCACAGGAAGTCCTTGAAGCGGCGGGCCGGCCGGTGAGGCTGCTTTCTGCTCTGGCCTGTTCCAGTTCAGCCCCGATGTGCCGGACATTGCGAGCCAGGTCGAACAAGTAGTCGACGGCGTTCTGCTCGCACCAGGCCATCAGCTCCTGACGGGTGAAGCCGGAATCGATGCGCAGCACGATGCGCACCTTGGGCCCGCGCTGGCGCACCCGTGATAGCCATGGAAGAAGCGCCTCTCCTGATTGCCGTGCAGGGGATCGTCGGTGGCGTCCAGATCGAGCACGATCTCTTCGGGCGGGGCCGCATGCGCGCCAACGAACAATTCGACGAACAGCGCCTCGATCGCCGCTGGGTCAATGCTCTTGTGATAGCGCGAAGGCTTCGGCCGGCTCAGTTCCAGCCGGTTGAGCGTCGAATTGCCGGCGAGGGCGGCGCATTTCTTGTGACGCCGTGCCTGAAGCTTGCCGGCTAGCAGAGCCAGCACCGGATCACAACGCAGTTCGCCATGGTCGTTGAGATCCTCATACCCCAGCGCAAGCGCGAAGATCCGCTGCCCGACCAGCGTCTTCACCGCATGCCCGATCAAGCCTGGATTGCGGGCATCCACGAAGCAGCGGGCAAAGCGGTCGACCAGTCCGGTCGCCCGCTCCGTCAACCCCAGCAAAAGCGTGCCGGCATCCGAGGTGATCGTCCCGCCGTCAAAGCCGGCCACAACGACGCGCTTTTCAACAGGTGCAAAATCAAACTGTTCCGCGCTACACGCTGTTCGCATCGGGGAACACCTCTGCTTGGGGTAAGTCTTGGTAGCAGAAGCATTTTTCCTGATCGGAGCCCCGATGCACCTCAACTCTGTAAGATCCGCGCCGTCTTCGAGCTTCACCTGCCGAGCGCCCAAAAGCAGGGTCCGGTTGATCTGTTCCCAGATCTCGGGCCGGATTGCGCTGATCGTCTTTTGCAGCGCCGACTTCTGTGGGCTCCACGAGCATTGCAGTCGGGCAAAGGCGCGAAACGAGGCGGAGTCCTCAAGGTGGGGGCGATTGCCTTGGGGTCGTGCTCATTGGCGATGATGCCGGAAAAGCAATCGGACCGCGCTCGTCGTTACGGCCTTGAGTCTTGCTGCAGTAGACCTGGAGA
The DNA here is from genome assembly GCF_055901595.1 of Mesorhizobium sp. WSM1386. Taxonomy (NCBI): domain Bacteria; kingdom Pseudomonadati; phylum Pseudomonadota; class Alphaproteobacteria; order Hyphomicrobiales; family Phyllobacteriaceae; genus Mesorhizobium; species Mesorhizobium sp. WSM1386. Next base: position 6,495,905 of record NZ_CM148373.1, on the reverse strand, counting down.
TATGTCTCTCCCATCGCTTCGTGGGAATTCAACAACCAGTCCTTGCTTCGGTACAGTCAGTGAAAGTGATATCCAATCTCTCCGTCTTGGCGTCCAACTGCGCTGGTGCGGGAGGCAAGGCCGCAGATTGTTCCTATTCGCCAAGGGTCGGAAATGGTGTGATCGACCAGCCGATTAAGTCCACGGCCTGCTGAAGTATAGCCTCGGTCCGAGCACTGCTGGGTGAAGCGGCGATGACATGTCCGATCCAGTCACGCTGATCGCCTTGCCTGACGATCGGCGTCTTTGGTCCGACATACAATTTGACCTCGGCGACACCTGATACACCAGCCGCCCGACTGTCGCCATCGATCCAATCGAGAGTGCCATCGCAATCGGGAATTAGGTACCGCGCGGCCGCAGTGTGCGAATGCTTTCTGCGCAAATCCCATTCTTCGCCGATGACCAGCTTAATGTGCTCGGTGACGAGATCGATACCGTAAGCCAGCTGAATCAGTTGTGGAGTGGGCGCGCCATGAAGCCGCGGATTTACTTCAATGACGACTGGGCCACGCATCGTCCACCGGAATTCAATGCCCCTTGGCCCCCAGCCAAGGCCGAGAGCTCGCAAACAGCTCAACGAAACATGGGCGATACGCTCATGCTCGTCATCAGTCAGCGGGGCCGGATAGGTGCACTCACGATAGACGAAATGCGGTGGAGGGCCGCAGTTAGCGATGCCAATTCCAATGAACTGATCTCCCATTATATCGGCCCAATAAAGGGGGCCTTGTGCGAATTCCTCGACCAGGATCCTCGGCGAAGACCGCCAAATGTGCTGCCCGCCCAACAGATAGGTCGTATGTTCGGCTAGCTCATCGACCGTGCGGCACAATCGGACACCGCTGCTGCCGCTGCCTACGGCCGGCTTAAGGATCACCGGCAGGCCGATCTCCGCGGCAGCGCTTTCTACGTCCGTCATATTCACTGCCAGGCGATAAGCCGGTATTGGAATGCCGGCCTCCGCGAGGACCTGACGTTGAGTGAATTTGTTGCAACATTGTTCGATGGATTCGGGGTTCGGTCCCGGTAGATCGAAATGCCGGCAGAGCTTGCCGACTGTCGCATAAAACGACTCCTTGGCGCTCGTAATGCCAGCGATGTCATAGGTCGAACGCAGCCGGGAACATTCGCAGATCAGCGCATCGAGATTGTCTGTATCGACAGAGATTACCTCATTTCCTCCCGCTGCAAGATAGTCGTAGTAGGCTGGATCAGCCAGGATAATTGGATGAAACCCAAGACGCTGGGCCGCTTGGACGAATAGCCATGTACCAGTACTCCTTCTTATATATCCTTCGACCAGGATGAGTGCTCTTCTTGCCATTCTTGTTACTCCCAACGTTGTGTGCCGTGTGGTCTTCTGAGCGTAATTGGTGACATCAGACTGGTGGGGGCTGTCATTAAACTTTCGTGGAACTTACCATTAACGGCGATTGGCGATCGCAATTATTATGTAAATTTAAGTTCAAGGATCTGTTGCAACGGTGTTGCATCATTCTCAAAGACGGCATTCGACCGATGAGTGAGGCGCTGCTACCCTGCCCAGTGGTTCCCGCCTAATATGAGAGTCCCGATTTGGGAGTCCCATTATCGAGCGCGCATGCGAGTCTGGCGCATTCGCACAGGACTCTCCTTCACCGTTTCACCGACCGATCGCCAGCGACTGATGGCGCTCATCAAAGACCGCAATGCGCTGCAGAAGCACGTCTGGCGCGCCGTCTCGCCAACGCCGTGCGAATACGAAAGCCTGCAGTGGGCAGCAAGAGGCAAATCCGAGTGGGAGATCGGCTTGCATCTTGGGGATCACGCGGCGCACGGCCGCGTTTCACCTGGGCAACGCTCGGCGGAAGCTTGCGGTGACGACCCCCAAACAGGCAATTGCCCGTCTAGCCGCTTCGGGTTTTTCGGTTCACTGACAAATCGGCTTCACCTGTGCAACTGCACACGCTGCCAATGGCCGGGAATTTCCCGGCGAGGAGGCCTTTGATGATCCAGCTCATTGCGCCCGATTATCTGTTGCTGCGCGGCTTCGACGGTCAAGTCGATGGTTGCGTGCGGCTCCTGCGCTCGACGGCTCGACAATGCTTCGCGACAGGTAATTGCTAGGCGCCCGCGCGCTTGAACGAGGCCGCGTTGACCGGGGGTCCTCGTCCTGGTCTGGTGGGAGCGGGGCAGCCCTCTCACAACGGCTTGCTCAAGTGTGGCCCACAATCGGCTGCCATGCGTCGGATGGTCATTCAATAAGGTTGACCTGAACGTTGCTGCGATTTCAAACACCTCCCCGCTGCTGGGCAATACGGCCGCCTCCTCGAACGATTCAGGTCGATTCGCCAGTGCAGGGCCAACGGTAAGAAGGGCGTACGAGGCGCCCTTCATTTCAGATCGGATGTCACCGCATTCGCCTTTCGGTATCAGAAGCGGTAGGGGACACCTGCGCCTATCAACCATGGATCGGGTGCAGCCTTCCCCGCCGAGCGCGCCCCTTCGCCGCCCACCGGCAGCGCGGCGTTATCACGAAGTCACGTATCGTTGCCATCGGTCTTGGGCCGGACCCTAGCATCGGGAAGACAATATCCGGTCACAGCGCGCAACGCAGAGGCTGGTGACGTTTCAAATCACACCGGTTTCTGCAGCCATATTTCAGCAGCCAACGCATTTTGGCGAAATTCTCGTGCCTAAATACTATAGTGCAAGTCTTAACTGACGACGCGCCTGTACGGCAAGGTTATAAACATGACGTTTCTTCTTGCCCCCTTGAAGGGCGCGCAAAGCCCTACCATCGGGCGTACGAACGCGGAGTGAAGCTTATCGGCGCGACCGCGCATTACGTGACGCCCGACCTCGATGACGACCCCATTCTAGATCAGGATCTGGACAGCAGAATGAGGGGTAAAATGAAAATCTCACGCACTACCATCAGCGGCAGTGTCGTCGTGGCCAGATTGGTGGGATCACGCTCACATCGGGCGCGGTCGCCCGATTGCCTGATTTTAAGAAATTGAGCAGCTACCGGTACGGGCAACGACGTCAGTCCATTGCAAAACAACCTCCAGTCCGTGTGAGGCACGCCCAGCGCTTCGCAGCCGTCGAACGGGGGTGAGTTTAAGCAGGGGTCAGATACGTGCAGGCTGTCTTTGAGAAATTTTTGGAACGGCTTTCAGAAAGCGTCGATGAGGCTGATCTCCGCGGCGCCTTGGCCGATGTCGCATCTGGACTCGATCTTCTCAGTTTTGCCTATCTCTCCTTGCCCCCGCGGCCTGATGGCAAACCCACGCTGATCTCGAACTACCCCGCGCCCTGGACAGCACGTTATCTTGAGAACCGATACGAGAGTGTTGACCCGGTCATTGTGCGTGCACGCGGTGGCGGATGTCCGTTTCGTTGGGGATCCGATCTGAGCGGCGAGGCGGCTGCAGGGGCTCAGGTTTTCGAAGAAGCGGCGCAGTTTGGCATCTGCTGCGGCATGACGATCCCGATTATTGACCGCCGAGGGAATTTTGCTGCGATAACCTTTGCCGCAGACAAGCCCGACACTGCATTTTTTCGCGCCACAGAACGCCACGAAGAAGGTCTCCCGTACATCGCGACCTGTTTCCATATGTTCGTTCGCCGCAAACTGTCCGCCGATCGAATGATCGATGGTGTCTTGCTGACGCCGCGCGAATACGAGTGCCTGCAGTGGGCAGTACAAGGCAAGTCTGATTGGGAGATCGGCTGCATCCTGGGGATCACGCAGCGAACGGCCGCCTTCCATCTGGGCAACGCTCGCCGGAAGCTTGGGGTGACGACCACCAAACAGGCAATCGGACGCTTGTCCGGTTCGGCTTTTTTCGGTTCACGGACAAGTTAGCTTCACGTGCGAAGGACTTGAAGCGTTGCCCGTGGATGCGAGTGCCTCTTGTGCTTACGGCGAATTGCCTGCCCGCACCGCCGAAAAGCGGGGATACAACGTCGTTCTTCGGGTATCAACGGGTCGATGCCGGACCTCCCGTCGAGAGATCGCTGAAGTGCTGACGGAGAAGTCGGGTCCACGCTGACTGGACGGATCCTGGCGATCACCTCCGCGATCGCATAGGGCGTCTCTGGCCGTGCGGCTCAGGAATGGGACTTTCGTGAGTTCCTTGACCTCAAAAGTGACAGTTCCAGCCGTGCCTCAGCCGCCGAACAGTTCCTTGTAGCCCGTCGTTACCATCCAGTTCGCCCGATCGATATGACTGAGAACAGCGTTGCGGGCGCGCACCGGTTCAAGGACGGGGTCGATACCGAGAATGAGTTCGGCCATTTCCTCGACGCTCGCATTGTCGGCGCAGGCGTCCAGGAGGCGCAGGTAAATGGTGGAATGTTGCCTGTCGTAGCTCGTGATGCTGTCTGACCATGGAACCTCATCGCGCAGTGTTGAGCTTTGAGTCCCGTTCGTTCCCGTTGATGGATTCATGTCTGCCGCGAACCCTCGCATGTTGATCGCTGGATTCAAGACAGAATATCCCAAAATGGGATTATCGGGAACCGGGATTAGTGGCTGAGCCGGTCTTTACCCGTCCGGTTCGCCTCGATGCCCAAATCTCTTCGATCTCCCCGCCACCAGAGATTTCTGGACCAGCTGAGATTACTGCGCAAGGCCAAAGGCCTGACCCAGGAGCAGCTGGCCGAGAAGCTTGGCCGTCCGCAATCCTTCGTTGCCAAGTACGAGGGTGGAGAGCGGCGTCTCGATGTCATAGAGTTTCTCGACGTAACTGCAGTGCTTGACACTGACCCGTGCGAGGTTCTGTTGAGCCTGCGAACGTAGCTGGGCCAGCGCGCCTTCCAGAGCCACAGGTTGACGGGCTACCAGCCCCGGCTATCTTCGCAACCTAGGCGTCTTAGCCATTCGCCTCTCGCCCCTGGCGCAGGTCGCAGGCGCGCGCAACTCTTCTTTTTGGCCCCCCAATGGCGCAGACAGGCGGCGCTCCCTTCTAGGCCCGCCGAGGCGTCTCGCAAGCTTTCTCTTCCCGGTCGTTCCGATGCAGGCCGTCTGGACGGCTGCTTTCCGGTCGCAATTCGCCGCCCGCTTCCATCCTGCTTCCGGGGAAACTGGGATCAGCGAGCCGGAACCGGTCCATGCAAGACAGAAGCGTACGTACAGAGCTGGAGCCCGATGTGCGCCATGGGGCAGGGCGAAGGGCGGCCTTGAGCTGCCGAAGTTCCCAGGCCAGCCACCGGGGCTGCAGTAGAGAACCGGCAGCTCTCGGTCCGCTGGAGGAGGCCGGACCCTCGACAACCGCTTCTTGAAAGCCGCCCTGGCAGGGACGACCGCACGAGGTGCCCTTTATTCGACTCGGCTGTGAGTAAGCCGCCTTCACCTTCCGTTGTCAGAAACGGTAGGTGACACCTGCGCCTATCAGCCATGGATCGAGCGCCGCTTTCCCGGTCAGCTTGGCGCCGGCCACGGTAACATCGAAGTCTGGCTTGAGAAAAAGCTTCTTCACGTCGAAGTTGACGCCCCAATGTTGGTCCACCATGTAGTCGAACCCGACCTGCAGCGCGGTGCCGAACGTGTTCTTCACCTTGAGAGCGTCGGCGCTGCCGGCGTCCTGGTTATAGAAGATCGTGTAATTCACGCCCGCGCCGACATAGGGCTTGAAGGCCCCGAAATCGGTAAAATGGTACTGCAATGTCAGTGTGGGCGGCAGCAGCCACACCTTGCCGATATTGCCCAGCCCACCGATCGAACCCTGGCCCGTGATATTGGCATAGGTGGTCCCGAGGATAAGCTCGGCGGCGACGTTGTCTGTGAAGAAGTACGAGATGTCGAGTTCCGGTGTCACGGTGTTCGAATAGGAAAGACCGGAACCGGGCACCGCATCAACGTAGCCCGAATTCTCAGTGATGACTCCCAAGGCGCGCAGGCGGATCTGCCAGGGGCTAGCCCATTCCGGCACCCAGGCACCCTCGTCGGGGTCGCACGGGACCTCTGGAACGTCAGCCGCGACCGCCTGCTGTCCCATCATGATTAGAGTGATCGCCGCTATTACGCCGCGCGCCACGTTGGCTAGCTTTGTCGCCATTATTCTCTCCTTGCTCGTCAGAAATCGTAAATTGTTGCGAGTATTGCCTCTGGTTAACAGTGGTGCTTGCACCTGCATCTTTGCACAGCCAAAAACCTATACTCATTGGTTTGGGTTGCTTTGTCGCGGGTCCCGGTCATCAATGAACGCTCTCCGCTCGCCAGCCGATGGCGCTGCGAAGGAAATTGTTGCTTAGGGCAATCAAAGCGGCTCGCTCGCGATTGTCTTTGCCGTAGCCGTGCCCACCGCCGCTGGGCTCGTAGAAGTAAGCGGAATAGCCAAGCGCTTGCAGCTTTGCGGCCATCTTACGTGCATGGCCCGGGTGGACGCGGTCGTCGCGTCTCATGGTGGCGAGCAGAATAGGCGGGTAGGGCTGTCCCGGCGACGCGGCGTGATAGGCCGAGATTTCCCTCAGGAAAGCCCAATCATCAGCCTTGTCGGGATCGCCATATTCGTCGATCCAACTCGCACCCGCCAGGAGCTTGGTGTAGCGGCGCATGTCGACAAGCGGAACCGTGCAGAACAGCGCGCCGAAATGCTCAGGATAGCGGGTAAGCATGTTGGCGATCAGCAGGCCGCCATTTGAGCCACCCTCGGCGGCAATCCGCCTCGGCAGCGTGATGCCCCTTCGCACGAGATCGGCGGCAACGGCGGCGAAATCGTCATGGGCGAGACGCTTGCCCTCCCTGCGGCCGGCATCGTGCCAGCGGGTGCCGAACTCGCCGCCGCCGCGGATGTTAGCCAACACACAGGTGCCGCCGCGCTCAAGCCACAGCTTGCCTAGCGGGGAGTTGTAGTAGGGCAGGAGCGATATGCCGAACCCGCCATAGGCGGAAAGGTGAACCGGGGCATCTCCGCTCCCATCAGCCGGACCAACCTGCGTATAGGGAATCATCTCACCATCGATCGAGACTGCCTCGTGGCGCGTGACCACCAATCCGGATGCGTCGAAATTCTCCGGGCTGCGCTTCATGATTACCGAAGCGCTGACAGGCGGCGCGGCATTGAGATCGAATAGGAAAAGCTGCGGCGGCGTGACCGGATCCTGAACGCAAACCAGGACCTCTCCATTGGTCTCGTGAACGGCTGCGTCGAGTGACCAGAGGTGAACAGTTCCTTCGGCTGGTACTGTGTCGAGGGCTCGGCTTGTCCATTCCTGCGGGCCCGGGATGAACATCTCGAATCTTGGAACCAGGTTCGCCAAGTAGGCGATAATGAGCTTCCCGTCATTCCAGAAGAATGACTGCAGACAGCGCCTCTCGGCTGGTTCAAACAGGGTCCTAAAACGGCGCTCGCCGGCCAGGAAAGAGGAAAGCGAAATGCCGATCAGGGCGTCGGCGCTATAGGTCGTCCCGGCAACCGTCCATGCTTTGCGCGGCTTTACCGCCAGCCAATCGCCGAAGTGATCCCACCTGGCGTCCTGAGGAAGGTCGATCTCAATCTTCGGCCCGCTTCTATCACCACTGCGGACTTTCTTCTTGAGCCAGCCCAACTGCTCGACGAACCACAGGCGCTCGCTCTCGGCGGTACGGTCAAGATGGCCAGACACACCCAAGGTTTCGGAACTGGTCTCGAAGATTACCGGCGCGATGAGGGGATCTGCGCCTCGCTTCCACAGCCGCACGGTGCGTGCATAGCCGCAGCGCGTCGCCATACCATCACCAAGCGCACTGGAAAGCAGAAGCGTGTTGGGGTCGAGCCAATCAATGTCGCCCTTGGCCTCGGGGAGATTGAAACCGTCGGCGACAAAGCTCAGAGAGCTGAGGTCGAATTCGCGATGCACGACTGCGTCGCCGCCGCCGCGAGATAGGCGCAGAAGGGCTCTTTCCCGTCCCTCCGGCTCGAACGACGCGCCGCCCCAGGCCCAGTCCTGTCCGTCGCTAGCCGCCAGGACGTCCAGATCGAGCAGCAGCTCCCATCGGGGAGCCGCCTCCATGTAGATAGAAAGGGTGGTCCGGCGCCACAGCCCGCGAGGATTCTTGGCATCCTGCCAGAAATTGTAGAGGTACTGACCGCGACGCGTGACCAGGGGAATCCGGTCGGAGCGGTCGGAAACCGCCGTCAGCGACGCTCGGTCTCGCTCAAACTGCGTTCCACCGAAGCACTTCAGGGTCCTTGCCGACTGGCCGTCCGTCCATGCAAGCGCCCGTTCCCCTTCTACATCTTCAAGCCAAAGATGGGGGTCATCGTCTGGTGCATTCACAGTTGGCCGGAAATCGAATTCGGTCATGTCCCGGCAACCGGACGAGTGAAAGCGCAATGGTTTCGGTCTGCTCGGGAATGCTCAGTGTTGGCCGGGGCACCCGCATCTTCGATAAGCGTTATCATCAAGAGGGTTCTTCTCAGTTGGGGGCGCCAGAGTGCTCTTGCGCACAGGGCTGCATCTGCCGTGCCAACTGTGAAATCGTTTCAAAACAATGCGATGACCTAGTAGCGCTGTGTCGCATGTCCGACATCGTCGAGGATCCGACAACGAGCGCACCCCGTAATTGCCAGATCAAGCTCCGGCGGCGAGTTCGGCGACACAGTGCAGAACTAAAGCAGTCAACCTCGCAATGACTTGGCCGGACCGCAACATCTTCGCGCTAGAACGCTTGAACGCTTCCGGATCCAATTGGCAGACGACACCACCAGTCGATGGCCGCTTGAGCGTCCGAGAGCGTCTGTGGGTCTAGACACCGGGACCGGCATGAGATCGGAAATCCGAGGGCTCCGTCTTGCCGACCTGATGGTTGTCACGCCGCTGCCACCGAGCGCATCCAGGCCGCCGCGCTCCACGTCCACGCCGCTCTCAGAAAACCCGCGTGAGCACCACCTTCAAGCAATTGCCCACTTCGCTGGTGTGCTTTTGCGGTCCGCTGAAACTTCGGCATACCTGTACACCTATACAGGCTGCCATAGCCTGAAACTTGGCCTCCAATGGCGGGAACTTCCCCAGGAGACCTCCCATGGCTAAGCTTATATCGCCGGCGCTACGACGACCTGCGCACAATCAACGTGAAACCCACCGCCGCGGGACGCGGTCTTCAAGGAACGTCAGGAATGCGGCGCAGGAAACGGCCACTGTCGGCGAGCCAACTCACTTGGCCTGCACGGGCCATGCTGGCTGCGCTGGTCCGATCATGTCGCCGCTATTTGCCGGCGTGTTCGGCCCCGAACGGTGCCGACCGCACACGGTTCGACGAAACGCATTCATCGAGGTCTGGTGGCCCCGGCGCCGGTGCTTTGCCAACCGGCATGATGTTTCGACCTGCCCGGGGGCGGGCAGGGGAGCACAATGATGGCTGCAGTCCTCCTGAAGGGCGCCGATGAGGCTGATTGGCGCGATGAAAGTTCATACGATTACACCTCAGCTCTGACGCCGCGGGAATGGGCCTGGGAGTTCTTGCGCCGCAATCCAGCATTCCAGGCTGATGTGACCGCTGCAAGCCAGCAGGCAAGTACTTTGTCCTTGATGCCTCTTCTCGATGTGGTCGTGGCGGCCAGCGACCTGTCACGCTGGGGTGTTCTGTTTCGCCGAGTATTGTGTGCGCAATTCGGTCGTATTCTGGTCTCCGCGATGGTGCGCTCATGTACTGCCGGTCCTTGCAGAGCAGCTGTCCGCGTGTTCGGCGACAGCGCCGTTCGAGCTCTCGGCATTGCCGTGCCGTGCGACAGTCCTGCTGGCGCCCGACAATGGCCAGCATGTTTTTCTTCGCAACGCGCAGCATACGCTCCAGCTCGCGGTGTCTGGCGGGGATATCTTGCACCCCGTTTGCCTCCGTACTGACGCCATCTGGCCCGCGACGCTTTCGAAGCACCGCCTGAGGGCGCTCGAGTGCCTCAATGCTCTGAATTTGGGTCAACAGCTCCCTGACCGCTTATTCCTGCCAGAAAAACGGGGTCCCCGTTTGACCTTCGTACTTCGTGCGCTGGACGGCTCACTTGCTGGGGCGTCACATCGCGAGCTCGCCGAAGCGCTGATTGGCCAACGGCGCGTCCATGCAGACTGGAGGGATCCTCGCGATCATCTGCGCGACCGCATTCGCCGCGCCGTCTCTCGTGGCCGCGCCCTCATGCATGGAGGGTACAAGGATTTCCTTCTTTGAGAAGGGACGGTCCGCCCTGTACATCAGCCGGCGAACAGTTCGGAGCTAACCGGTCACCGCCGGTTCGCCCGGTCGATTTGGCGGGGGGAACGGCCTTAATGGTGCTCTCTGGTTAGAGGCCTCAGTCGATGTTGAGAGGCACGTTCGACATTGTCGCATAGGTGACAATGTCGGGTACGCAACGGAGAATGAAGCTGTCGCCTCGGGCGTTTTAACGCTTTTTGCCTTGGCACGGTACATGCACGCTCAGCAAAACGTGCGGACTGAGTGGTTGCCCCCCCGCCACGAAGGTCGCCGACTTACGCCACCTCCCAAGGCGTACCCGGCCCGGCAGCGAAGTGCTCGCGTTCAGGACTTTAAACTTGAGACGCAGTGTTTTGCGTTCGGCTCTGCGGGCTGGTGCCGAAAGGCAGTCGAGGTGGCGGAACTTGCCGCAGCTTTGACATGACTACCTAAAAAAAGCGTAAGGCCTAATAAATTGTCAGACTTCGAGCGCGGTCGTTGTGGCTCCATGTTCACGGCAGCGACTGTTTCGGCCGTTGCCAACTCGAGATCCCGCCTTTGAAGTAAATGCAAAAGGCTCACTACGCAGCGTAGTCTTGGCACCTCATATCTGATCCCCGTCAGCACACGCGACGGAGCGTAGCGCGGCAGGCGGAACCTGTGGAGAAACAAGTTCCGCGGATCGCATCGGTCACACACCACGGGAGGGTCAAGGAGCGCGTATTTGGAACGCGCGATGCTTGAGTCCCAATGCTTGCGGCAGGCGCATTGCCAACTCCGTTCAAAGTTGTTTCGAAGCGGCTTCGATGCCGCTCGCTATACCCAGCCGCCGAGCCGCCTTTTTTGCGGCAACGACCAGTCCGCCGACGGCTGCGCTGGTTCAGCGGCCGCGCCGTCGCCCGTCCTTCTGTTCACCACAAAGCGAGGGTCAACCACTCCCCCCGGAGCAGATCAACTTCGACGAACTCGTCTCTCAGGTGACGCGTATACGACCAACAACCTGCGTGGCGTTCAGAGATAGGATCGCCTCTGGAGTGACGCGGCAATAAAATCGGTCAAAACTCCAGTGGTTGAACGACATCCGTCCCGTTGTCGAAGTCATGACAGAAATGATCGAGCGTGAGTGTCGCAGCAGCCAACGCATCTGGCTCGATCCAACCAGACCCATTCGCTGGACGAAGCCTACTTCGGCGCACGACGGTCTTCGGCCGAAGACTCCTACTGAATAGAGGCCAGGACCGGTATGCATTGGGCTACAGTGGACTCCGACTAAGTTGTCACACTTATCACTTTCTTTGCGGCCAGCTGTTCCTCCAGAAAATGCCCAGGCTGAACGGCCGCCATTCGGAATGTAGCGGGAGCGTTCAGCCTTCGTGTTGTGGCCGTTCGGCTTATTGTTTCGCTATGATCTGGCCCAGATCGGCAAGGCACTCGACCACGTAGTCCGGTCTGAATGGAAACCGCTCTATGTCAGCCCGTTTGGTCACTCCCGTAAGCACAAGGGCTGTTTTCAGGCCCGATTCCAGCCCGGCGAGCACGTCGGTGTCCATGCGGTCACCCACCATGATAGCATCGACAGCTCGCACTCCTAGCCGGTCGAGCGCGTTGCGCATCATGAACGGGTTCGGCTTCCCGACAAAATAGGGCTGATGGCCGGTGGCCTTCTCGATTAGTGCTGCGATTGCCCCGCACGCTGGATGGGAGCCCCGCTCGGTCGGGCCAGTCGCATCCGGATTGGTGGCGAGAAAACGCGCGCCCTTCGCCACAAGCTCGGCGCCAGTTGCGATCTGCTCGTAATGGTACGAAATTGTGTCTCCGAGGACCACGAATTCGGGGGCAAACTCCGTTATCCGGCAGCCTGCCTGCCGCAGAGCCTCGACCAGACCGTGGTCGCCGATGACATAGGCAGATGATCCATGCTTTTGCAGTTCCATGAACCGCGCTGTGGCGAGCGCCGATGTATAGATGTGCTCTGGCTGTACGGCGAAGCCAACCGCTCTTAGACGTTCGGCATGATCTTCGGGCGTGAAGCGCGAGTTATTGGTGAAGATCTGAAACGGCTCACCCTTGGCGATTAGCCCGGCGACATAGCCGACGGAACCAGCAATCGGTTGGCCGCCCCGGACCAGGACCCCGTCCATGTCGAGCAGATGCGCTGTAATCATTCGATCTCAACCCTCAATGTCTTCGTGCAAGCAGGGCCTGGGCACGTCTGGTGTCACTGAATCTTCTCCAGGCGAGAATGCCGGCGACTGTACCGATTGAGAGCGATGCGCGAAGGGCGCTCAGTTGGCGGTGCGGCAATAAGGAGACTGCGGCGTAAACGTGTCGGTGGCACTCGCTCACCGTTCAGACGCCCTGCATCGTCGGCTTGACGACCTTCGCTGCGTTAGCGCAGTTGATGGGCAATAGCGTCTCTAGTTCCAGTGAACCGCTAGCCTGGCGAGACGTGGCCTGCTGCCGGTTTCGTGGACACCGAGATAAGGTGTTTGACGGAACTGGAGAGTGGGAATGCAAAGAAGGAAGTTTAGCCGCGAGTTCAAGCTTGAGGCGGTGAGATTGATCAAGGATCGGGGCGTTGCGGTGGCCCAGGCTGCCCGCGACCTCGATCTCCACGAGAATGTGCTGCGCAAATGGGTGCGCGAGCTGTCGACCGATCCGCAGCATGCATTTCCCGGTCATGGGCAGATGAAGCCAGAGCAGCAGGAGATCGACCGGCTGCGCAAGGAAGTGGCGAAGCTGAAGGCGGAGCGCGACATCCTAAAAAAGGCCGCAGCCTACTTCGCGAGGGAAGTGACATGAGGTTCGCTTTCATCGCGAGGTACCGGAACGTCTGGCCGGTGGCATGGCTGTGCAGTGCGCTGGATGTGTCCCGCTCAGGCTTCCATGCCTGGCTCGACCGCAGCTTCAAGAGCAGCGACCGCACCTATGGTTCTCGTCGCGTATGGCATGACGTGCTGGCCGAGGGTCTTTCCTGCGGCCTGCATCGTGTCGAGCGGCTGATGCGGGAGAACGGGCTGCGTGCCCGGCCGCGGCGTCGTGGGCTGCCGAAGGACACCGGCGAGCGAGCGGCAGTGTCGGACAATCCTCGACCGCGCCTTCGAGTCCTCGGCCCCGAACCAGAAATGGATCGCCGACTTCACCTACATCTGGACCGCGGAAGGTTGGCTTTACGTTGCCGCCGTGATCGACCTGTTCTCCCGGCGGGTCGTCGGCTGGGCGATGAAGGCCGAGATGACGGCCCAGCTCGTCACCGACGCCCTCATCATGGCGATCTGGCGCCGAGGCAAGCCCGACAGCCTGCTGCATCATTCCGACCAGGGATCGCAATACACGAGCGAGCAGTTCCAGCGCCTGATGACCGACCACGGCATTACATGTTCGATGAGTCGGTCGGGCAATGTCTGGGACAATGCAGCAATGGAGAGCTTCTTCTCGTCGCTCAAGACCGAGCGCACGGCCCGCAAGGTCTACAGGACGAGGGGTGACGCCAGGGCAGATGTGTTCGATTACATCGAGCGCTTCTACAACCCCCGGCGACGGCACTCGACACTGGGCTATCTGAGCCCCGTGGAGTTTGAGGAACAAGCAATGTTAGCTTAACTTCGTGTCCGAAAAACCGGCAGCAGGCCAACGTGCCGCTTGGATAGGATGAGCAATCTACCGTCCGTCGGCCATCGACCCATTGCCTTGTGGCCGTGGAGCGGTTCAACGTAGCTGGGCGTCTAGATGCACACTAGGGCTTGAAGGCTGGGGGCACGGCAAACGACCCGAAGCCCATCCGCAACAAGCTATCCCAAGTGCTTCGATCATCCCTTCGGTTGGTTTTGCGCCGGAGATGTCCACCCCGACAGAGATCAGATGCCGCCCATACAGAGGTATTTCATTTCGAGGTAATCTTCGAGCCCGTGGTGAGAACCCTCCCGCCCGATGCCGGACTGCTTGATGCCGCCAAAGGGCGCCGCTTCCGAAGACATTCGCCCCGTGTTGATGCCAACCATGCCGTATTCCAATGCCTCGGCAACACGCCAGACACGCTTCAGGTTCGAGGCATAGAAATAGGCGGCGAGGCCGTAGATCGTGTCGTTGGCCTCACGAACAACCTGCTCGGCATCGTGGAAGCGAATGATCGGAGCCAGCGGCCCAAAAGTCTCCTCTTGGGCAACCGCCATGATGCTGGTGATTTCAGTGAGGACTGTGGGTTTGAAGAAAGTCCCCTCCTTGCCGATGCGTTCGGCCCCGCATCGAATTGCGCCACCCTTGGCAACGGCATCTGCGATGTGGGACTCGATCTTGGCTAAAGCATGCACGTCGATGAGCGGTCCGACGTCCACGGCCGGAGCGAAGCCGTCGCCAACCGACAACGCCCGGACTTTCTCCACGAATTTTTCGACGAACTCATCGTGAACGCGAGATTGGACGTAAAGACGGTTCGCTGAAACACAGGTCTGCCCGGCATTGCGGAACTTCGCCTGGATCGCACCGTCAACCGCAGCGTCGATATTGGCGTCGTCGAAGACGATAAACGGCGCATTGCCGCCGAGCTCGAGGCTGACCTTCTTGATCTGGTCCGAGCACTGGCGCATGAGCAGCCTGCCAACCTCGGTCGAGCCTGTAAAGCTGATCTTTCGGACTTTCGGGTTGGAGCAAAGTTCACGTCCGATGCCATCACCTTCAGACGCATAAATTAGGTTCACCACGCCGTCGGGAAAGCCGGCTTGGTGCGCGAGGGCGAACATTGCACCTGCCACGAGCGGCGTTTGTTCAGCAGGCTTAAGCACGATCGTGCAGCCCGCCGCCAGAGCCGGCGAGATCTTGCGCGCCACCATCGACGCCGGGAAATTCCAAGGCGTAATCGTGCCGACCACACCAATGGGCTGCTTGATCACCAGCATGCGACGGTCTGTCGACGGTGCGGGGATCGTCTCACCATAGATGCGATTAGCTTCTTCGGCATACCATTGCAGATACGCAGCCGCGTGCGAAACCTCCGACTTGGCTTCGGCAAACGGCTTGCCCATCTCTGCAGTGAGTATCGCGGCAAGATCATTGGCGTGCTCAATGATCAGCTCATGCCACCGCCACAGAACGTCACTGCGTTCTCGGGCGGTCAGCCCCGCCCATCCAGGCTGCGTTACATAGGCCTTGCCGATCGCAGCGCGTGTCTCCTCCATACCCATGTCGGGAAGCACCGCCAGGACTTCACCGCTCGACGGATTGAGGACCTCGAATGTCCGCTCGCTAATCGGCGTGCCGAGCGCCGGCAGGCGATCGATCGCGCCAAACAGGTCCGGGGATTTCAGGTGGCGGATCATCGGCAGGCACAGGGGCAATACCGGTTCCTCTCAAATGCGGCTGATTTTTATGTCGATAGGGCGTGAATGTGTACTGCCCTGCTGCGGCTTCATGATAGGGCCTCCGCCAGCCGGCTGGTAGACCATTGCACTCACCTTGAAGCGAGAATTTTGAACTGTTCTGGTCGACGACTTGTGGTTCTCACCAGGTGCAGCCTCAAGGATGGAGATCGGCTTCCCCACCGCGGCTGGTTCTGCCCATCACGACAGGACTCCTCCGCCAAAGCGACGGTGAGGCTGCATTTTGAAGATCACTCGACGAAACTGGGGCGGAAGGTTCCTGTCCAAAAAAGTTGCTTTTCTTCCGAGCTTCTTTTGGGGTATCTCTCAGCGCGTTTGAGGCTTTGTGTTGAAGCCGTGATCGTCCTCGAGCCTAAGTAAAGTCGCTGCTCGTTGCGGAATTTGGCGCCATCACGCTTGCGCGAGGAGAGCACTGCCTGCAGTCGCACATGACCTTGAACTCTGGTGAGACAAGCGGCATTGCCTAATCAATGACTCCATAAAATACTTAAAAGCTGGTTGCGGAGTATGTCGGATACGCTGGCAGGCTCAACCCAGCCGCAAGATGCGCTTCGGCCCCCGCAGCTGAGGATCCCTATTTGGAAAACAGCACTCCTCGTCGGGGCCGTGGATCTCGTGTCCCGCCTTCTGGTCTATACTGGCACTTCGGCGGCCGCCCTCTTGACCGATCTTGTCATCGCAGCCAGGCGCGCGTCCCGGCCCTTCGCCTCGGTGTAAGCGCTGACCCTCCTTGAGCTACTTTATTTTCCCTGCGAGGCGCATTTCGATCTCCCGACGGCTCCAAAGTGAACAGAGATCCTAACTTTCGCGTTTACGGGAAACTTGGAATCCGTCGCTTGCCAACTGTTGGGCGATCAGCATTTACGCAGCTCCGAAGACAATCAGCGCGGACCTTGGCAGAGCGCGAGACTGCTGGTCGTCACGGGACAGCGGCAAGGCCAGGGCCAACACCCATAATGGCGGGCTCGGCCGAAAGCAGCTTCTTCGCCGCCGCCCTGACCTGGTCGATCGTCACCTCCTCGATGAGGGCAGGAAGCTGCTGGATGTAGTCTATGCCGAGCTGGTCTTGCTGCATTCCGGCAAGGGTGGCTGAAATGGAGCTGGAGGAACCCAGATTGTCGATTGCATAGGCGCCGATCAGATACTTCTTGCTCGTTTCGAGCTCGGCCGCAGTTGGCCCTGTATCCACTAGCTCCTTGATTACTTGTCTGATCAACTCGAGCGTCTCGCCCGCCTTGTCGGCGCGCGTCGATGTGGCCACGACAAGCATGTTGGAATGCTGGTAGCCTTCCAAACTAGAGGACACGTCGTAGGAAAGGCCGCGCTTTTCGCGCACCGCCCCCCACAGTCGTGAGGTAAATGGCGAGCCTCCGAGTATATCGTTCATCAGCAACGCGGCATAGAGTTCCGGGTCGCTGCGTCCGATGCCCGGAAAAGCCAGCTGGAGCGAAGTCTGGGGCAGGTCGTATGAGACCAACGTCAACCCGCCGAGCTTCGGGGTGACATCAGGTACCTGCGCGAGCGCCTGTTTCTGGGGCAAATCGCCGAACAACTGGTCGAGTCTTGCACGGAGGGATTTGGCATCTATGTCGCCCACGACCGCCACGTGCAGCCCGTCGCGGGCGAAAGCGGCCTTGTGGAAGGCGCTTAGATCGGCGGGCGTTATGCGGGCCAGGCTTTCTTTGGTACCCTCGGGCGGCCTCGAATACGGGTGCATGCCGTAGATTTTGCGCCGCCATGCGAGCTCGGCGATGGTCTGAGGTTCGCGCTCCCTGGCCGTGATTTCGGAGAGAAGCTGCGCGTGGACGCGTTCGACTGGCTCCTGATCAAAGCGGGGCCTGTTCACAGCGAGCCTGATGAGTTCGAACGCAGCGTCCTGGCGCTCGGAAAGCAGGCGCATCGACGCGTGGATTCCGTCACGCTCTGCGTAGAACCTCATCTCAGCTCCGGCTCCATCGAGCTGCACCTGAAAGGTATCGCTGTCGTAATCGCCGGCGCCCTCGTCGAACAAGCGGGTCATCAAATTGGCAAGCCCCTCCTTACCGCCCGGGTCCTGGCTGGTGCCGCCGTCGAAGACCAAGTCGAGCGTGACCATCGGCCGGGATTGATCTTCCACCAGCCAGGCCGTGATCCCCTTTTCAGATTTCACCTCCTGGATGTTCACGGCAGCTCGCGCGGTGAGCGCCAGCAAGTGGAGGGAGAAAATAGCAAGGCAAAGGACAGCCAGCCAGCAGGCGAGGCGCCCCCCTTGTCCAAAAGGAGAGGGCAATACTTGTGAAATGGCGCGGCGGCGTGGGTTCGTCATCACATCAATTTTCCTTGGGCAGAAGATAGCCGGTGGTCGAATGGTCGGACACGAGGTAGCGGGCGGCAACGGCCTTAACCTGATCGGCGGTGACCTTGCGAATGCGGTCCGGCCATTCCTCGACGTCTCTCACATTGCCGCCCGTGGCAAGCGTGGCGCCATACATATTAGCCACGGAGTCCTGCTCGTCGTGGGCGAAGATGGCCGAGCGTATATAGCGGTCTTTCGTCTTCTCCAGTTCGTCGCTGGTGACGCCGTTCCTGGCGATGCGTGCTATCTCAACGTCGACTGCGGCCTCGATGTCCGCGAGCTTGACGTCACCGCGCGGCGAGCCGCGGATGCTGAAGTAGCTAGCATCCAGCATGGTGCCCTCGAAATCAGCGGAGGCCGCCGCGGCTATGCCCTGCTTGACAACGAGCTCTTGGTACAGCCGGCTGCGGTTGCCCCCGGCGAGAATCTGGGCCAGCAGGTCCAGAGCCTCGGCTTCGCCGGGCTCGGCGGTGCGATAGGACGGCACCACCCAATATCTGGAGAAGATGGGGACCGAAACGCGGCCATCGCTTAACGTCAATGTGCGCCTGGTGTTCTGCACCGGCTCAGACGGGCGTTCGCGTGGCGGCAGATCTGGTCCACGCGGGACCTTGCCATAGGTCTTCTCAGCCAGCACCTTCACGGCCTCGGGCTCGACGTCCCCTGCCACCACCAGCACTGCGTTGTTCGGCTGGTAGTAATTATCATAGAAAGCCAAGGCGTCGTTGCGGTTCAGCTTCTCGATCTCGTGCATCCAGCCGATCACCGGGATTCGGTAGGGTTGGCTCTGCCAAAGCGTCGTGACGACCTCCTCATCGAGAACCGGCTCCGGATCGTTGTCGACGCTCAAGCGCCGCTCCTCAAGGACCACGTCCCGCTCGGTGTTGATAGCGTCATCCGTGAGGATGAGATTGCGCATGCGATCAGCCTCGAAGCTCATCATCTGCTCCAATGCCGAGGGCGCAACTCTTTCGTAGAAAGCAGTGTAATCGTAAGAGGTGAAGGCGTTGAGCGAGCCGCCGATCTCAGCCACCGCGCGGTCCAACTCGCTGGCGCCGTGATTGGCCGTCCCTTTGAACATCAAATGCTCGAAGAAATGCGCGATGCCGGATTTGCCCGGAGGCTCATCGGCGCTGCCGGCCTTGTACCACACCATATGGGTGACGATGGGCGCGCGGTGATCGGGTATGACGACCACCTCCATGCCGTTGTCGAGCAGGAAATTCGCTGCCTTGATGTCATTGGCGGCCGCCGGAGTCGGCGCGGTCGTCAGAAATGCCAGCGCGGTCGCAAAAAGTGCGCCCCGCAGCCCGGCAGACGGCGGCTTCGGTTGTGGTGACCGGGCGATGGACAAGATTCGCATGGAAGCGAGTTGTCCCTCAATGTGAAGGTGCTGAGCCCCAGTCGCCCCCATTTGGAGAAGGTGGATTGGTGGGCAGCGCCGCTCCAGACGAGCCCTCACGATGCTGCCAGGCCCGGCTCGCATGTCAGTTTTGAGTAGGTCGCCGAAAGCTGGGGCGGCATTTTTCTGTGTGGGGATCATGGGACGTCTCTCCTGCGCATTTGCATGGCCGCGCAGGAACCGTGCCAGATGAGAAAGCCGTTTCGACGATGCGTTTCAATGAACTCCGTGTTGCGTACCTCCGACATTGTCCGACATCCGACACTGCCGAATGGGGAGCGCTTGCCGCTTAAACAGGTGACTACGTGAAAATACCCTTAGGACAGCGGCGAACATGGTGGCGTTAGCACGCGCCCGTAGTTGCTGGTCGTTAGGGTACTCTTGCTCACATCGGCCGATTGTAGATCCATGACAGGACTCCAAACCAGCGATAGCGCGGTTCTGGAATTTAAGATGCGTCGCAGACTATCGTAACGCCAGCGCGAGAGACGCGGCCGCGACGGCGGTCACGATGGAGCTTGCGAGCCGATTTGCGATTTGACCGGGGCTTTTGCTATTTTCGCTTTTGCTGCCCCTGAAATCTCGGATATGAAGCGGACCTGGCTTATAGTCAGCCTACATTGAATGGTTACAAAGGAACACGCCATGGCGACAGGAACGGTGAAGTGGTTCAACAGCACCAAGGGATTCGGCTTTATCCAGCCTGACAACGGAGGTCAGGACGTTTTCGTCCACATTTCCGCTGTCGAACGAGCGGGCCTTTCGACCCTCAATGAGGGGCAAAAGATCAACTACGAGGTCGAACAAGACCGCCGTACCGGCAAATCCTCCGCAGGCAGTCTCAGCAAAGCTGGCTGACCTTTTTCTGCTTTTGCCCGGCAAGAGCCGGGCAGAAGTGCCACTGACCGCGCCAAGGAGCCGGCAAGAACACGGATCTCCCGCTGACCGCGCGATTGCGGGAAGCTGCTAAGTTCTACCAAAGCAAGATGTTTGCAAGTGAAGGGGGCGGGTCGCAGCCCTCTTACTTTCTGCAGCAGATGCGTATCTGGCAGCTGCGCGCGTCAGAACGAATTTCAAAGCTGCGACCTGCTCGCGATCCAGCCGCTATGCAGTATCAATGCTGGCTCGCGGAACCTTAGCGTTCCGATCTGATGGACTTCGTCATCACCCACGAATAGCCGACCACCTCGACGGTGGTGATACTTCCGCCGATGAGGTCTGAACGACTGGGCATTTCACGGAATGCGAGCCAAGTCCACAATGGCGCGAGTGGCGGTTCCAGTGTCAAAATCAGAGAGAGCTGGCAAGCTGGAAGTCGACGCGTGCCGGCCAGCAAGAAAACAGCAGGAATCGCGAGTTGCACAGGACCGAATGTAGCAAGCAGGCCCAGATCTCCGAGACCAAAAAAGGGTCCGCAAAACCAAACGCTCACCAAGGGAGCAAAGCATCGACCATACAGATAAAGCCAGGGGAGGTCACGGCCGAGCCTCGAATCTGCAACCGGAAATATTTCGGTCATGAACCCCGTGCGTGTGATTTTCATAAATGAGAGTCTGACGTATTATCGATCGAGCTTGGCGGGGAAATGAACGAGCAATTCAGCCAGCCTCCTGTCATCGACACCTCCGGGATCAAGAGGGCAGGGTACATTGGCCCTGAGGGGACCTGGACCCATCAAGTCTCGCTGGACCTCTTTGGTGACAAAGTTGAACTCGTTCCGTTAAGCGACGGATTGTTCGAAGCATATGAGAATGGCTGCGTCGACGTTGCATGCGTCCCAGTTACGACCTCTCTGGTCGAAACCACTCCCTACCTCGACCAAGTCCTGCGCTTAAGGTCTCCAAGGATCATCGCCGAGTACCCGAAGGTCCTGAGCTACAGCCTTATTGCCAGAAAGGATGCGAGTTTCTCGAAGATCACTAAGGTGGTAGGCCACCCCGTGGCCCTGCAGGAGGTGGCCGGGTGGCTCGACGAGAACATGCCCAACGTCGAGCGAGAGAGCCGCAGGGGATCGACATGTTTCGTGGCTGAGCAAAAGTCTCCCTCGATAGCGGCATTCGGTCCTGCTCTTGGTCCCAAGCTCTACAATCTGCAGATATTGCGAACAGGAATTGAAGAAGGGCTGCATAACGTTATACCAACGGTCTTGGCTGCTGACTCTTTTGTGATTTTGGCCGATATGCGCGCCGTGATTCCCTATTGCCGAAGGAGATTCGGCGATGGGATCAGCGGTGAAGTTGCGGACGGACTTTTCGGCGGGGGAGCTTCGCCGTCTTGCCCGGAACTCAAAGGATGTGCGCCAGAGCAGCCGGCTATTGTCGATCGCGGCGGTTCT
The DNA here is from genome assembly GCF_055901595.1 of Mesorhizobium sp. WSM1386. NCBI lineage: Bacteria > Pseudomonadati > Pseudomonadota > Alphaproteobacteria > Hyphomicrobiales > Phyllobacteriaceae > Mesorhizobium > Mesorhizobium sp. WSM1386. The sequence goes on along the minus strand of NZ_CM148373.1, from coordinate 6,474,281 downwards.
GGACGGCATGAGCCGGGCCGATGCGGCCCGGATCGGCGGGATGGATCGCCAGACGCTGCGCGATTGGGTGCATCGGTTCAACACGGCCGGCCCCGATGGTCTTGTGGACCAGTGGGCGCCGGGACCAGCGTCCCGGCTGTCGCATGAGCAGCGGGCCGAACTGGTCGCGCTTGTGGAAAAGGGCCCGGATCGTGCCGTCGATGGCGTCGTGCGTTGGCGGCGGATCGACCTGAAGAAAGCCATCAAGGACCGCTTCGGCATTGATTATGACGCGCGTTATGTCGGGAAGCTGCTGCACAAGCTCGGCTTCTCCCACATGAGTGTGCGGCCGCGGCATCCGGCGCAAGATGCCCATATCATCGAGGAATTCAAAAAAACTGGCCTCGCACGCTGAAGGCGCATCTTTGCGACTTGCCGCCGCGCACGAAGGTGGAGATCTGGTTCCAGGACGAAGCAAGGATCGGCCAGAAGAACGGGATTGTACGGCAGTGGGCCAGACGCGGCACGCGGCCGCGACAGCCGGCCGACCAGCGCTACAAGAGCGCCTACCTATTCGGCGCCATCTGCCCAGCACGTGGTACCGGGGCGGCTCTCGCACTGCCTTTTGCCGATACCGAGGCCATGCAACTCCATATCAACGAGATCAGCCGCCACGTCGAAAAGGGCGCCCATGCCGTACTCGTAATGGATCGTGCCGGATGGCACACCACCGCAAACCTCAGCATACCGGACAACATCACCCCGATCTTCCTGCCGTCACGCGCGCCGGAGCTGAACCCAGTCGAGAACGTCTGGCAGTACATGCGCCAGAACTGGCTCTCCAACCGTGTCTTCGACAGCTATGACGATATCATCGATGCGGCCTGCGACGCCTGGCAGAAACTCCTCGCAGCTTCCGAGACCATCACATCAATCGGAATGCGCCAATGGGCCCATGTCGGTCAAACCCCATGACTCTTGGTATTACGCGGTGGTGGGTGCTCGGGCGCAGGACCCCTGCGCCGACAGGATTTGACCGGACAACACTTCACCTCCGCGTTTCAGAGCAAAATCTCAGTTGTGTCCTGAACGGGTTCTCGAAGGACGATTTAGCCGCTCTCAGTGTCTATCAGCGTCCGACATGCGAGCGGCTGGACACCCATCAATACGTCATCGATGTCGCTGGACACGTTTTGACTCACCCGGCGCTGGGCGCGTTGGCGGAGATTGATGGCCTGAGAATTCTGGGGTCCTACCCACGTCGCTATTAGCTATGGCCAGGCTAGTTCCGTCAATAACTCCAAAACTGTAGATCCTCATCACGATGAACTAGGGGCTGCCGCATCGAACTTGATGCGATGTACACATAATGCCGCGGCCATGGACGAGATCATCGCGCCGGCGATCTTGTCGTTCCCGCCCAGTTTCTTGCCTGCGAAACGGTAGTATTCATAGGCACAGATGTGACGGCCGGGCATCTTGCAAACAAGTCGTCGCTGTATGACTGTAACGCGTTTGGCGGCATGCTCGTCCATTCGGGAAGTTCAAACACTTCAATCCGCGCAGGGGCGCCGTGACCGGGCCTGCGGCGGGCATCCTCAGGTTTTTTCCTTCTGGAGCTGGGTCGGAGTGGTGTTCCAGTTGGGCGGGGTCTGCCCGAGAATGTTGCGAACGAAAAAGTTCAGGAGTTTGCGTTCGGTGTAGGTGCCCAGCGCGCCATGATTGGCACCGGGCACGTAGACCATGTCGAAATCTTTTGCCGCCTTGATCAACCGGTCGGCAAGCTGCAACGAGGCGGACGGGTCGACATTGTCGTCCATTTCGGGCACCACGATCATCAGCTTGCCCTGCAGCCTATGAGCATTGTCGATGGCGGAAGACTGCGAATATTCAACGCCGACCGGCCACCCCATCCACAGTTCGTTCCACCAGATCTGGCCTATCCGGTTGTCATAAACGCCGCTGTTGGCGACCGCAGCCTTGTAAAATTCGGGATGAAAGAGCAGAGCGCTCACCGCGTTTTGGCCGCCTGCGGACCCGCCGAAAATGCCAACATTGGAGATATCGTACCACGGATAGCTCGCGGCAGCCGCCTTGTGCCATAGGATGCGATCGGGAAACCCTGCGTCCTTCAGATTTTTCCAGGCAACATCATGAAAGGCGCGCGAGCGGTTGTTGGTACCCATGCCATCGATCTGCACAACGACGAAGCCCATCTGCGTGAGCGGCTCTGTCCACCTTGAGAAGGATTTTGGGACGAAGGAGCCCTGGGGCCCGGCATAGATATTCTCCACCACAGGGTAGGTCTTCTTCGGATCGAAATTGGCGGGCAGGTGGATCACCCCCCAGATATCAGTCTTGCCGTCGCGCCCCTTGGCATGGAAGCTGAGTGGCGGCTGCCAGCCGGCGGCAACGAGCTCGGAGACGTCGGCGGTCTCCACCTGCGTGAGCTTGGCATTGTCGCTGGCGCGGTAGAGTATCAGCTGGGGCGGCACATCGATGCGTGACCAGAGATCGACATAATAGCGGCCGTCGGGGGAGAACTCGACATGGTGGTTGCCCGGCTCAAGCGTGAGCTCAGTCAGCCCCTCACCATCGAAGCCGATGCGGTACGCATGGACGAAATAGGGGTCCTCCCCCGGGTTCCTCCCGCTCGCCTCGAACCAGATCTGGCGCTTGACCGGATCGACATGGTTGACCGCCCGAACCACCCACTCACCGCTGGTGATTTGGTTCTTGAGCGCGCCCGTCTGGCCGTCGAACAGATACAGGTGCTCGTGCCCATCGCGCTCGGACGCCCAGATGATCTCCTTCCCGTCGTCGACATCGTAACGAAAGATTTTCCCGGTATGCTCCTGATCCATCGCCAGAGGATGGTAATCGACAAATGTCTTGCTGGTCTCGTCGATGATCGAGCGCGCACGGGCCGTGGCAGCCTCTACCTCGATCAGCCGATAGAGCTGATGCCCGCGCTGGTTATATTCGAAAGTAAAGCTGCGACCGTCCGCCCGCCATAGGAGAGGGGAAAGTTCGAAGGATTTGAGAACAGGGCGTCGTCAATCGCGACTTGGCGCTGGCTGGCGATCTCGAACAGGACCGGCTGGGGTAGTGGAAGGACATCACCCGGCTTGGGATAGACCAGTGTCGAATCTTTGCGCTGCAACTGGTCGGTCGACGAATCGAGGTAGTGAAGCTCCCGCTTGTAGCCGGGGCGAACACGGTAAGCAGCGAGGTGGCGCGAATCCGGCGACCAACTCAGCGTGGAAAAGACGTAGCTGTTGTTTTCGGATCCGTCCCGGCTCAGCGGGACATCCTGCGATCCGTCCTTGCTGCGCAGGAAAACATTGTGGTTCTTTATATAGACGATCCATTTGCCGTCCGGCGAGACGCTCCTCTGGTCGGGGTTATTCTCAGCCGGTGGCGTGTAGTAGTGGCTGAGCTGCCAATTGTCCGGGTCGTCCGCATCCCATGTGGTGCTGTCACACTCATAGCTTGCAAGATCGCAGCGCCATCGGGTGTGTTCAATCTGGAACTCAAGCCTGCGACCATCCTCGGTCAGTTCGAAACGCTCGAAGGGAAGATAGCCGGCCTGATACTGTATGTGGCTCGCCCTGCTCAGTCCCGCTGCCAGAGAGTCATGATCGAAAGCCGGGCGCTTCACACCAGTGGCAGCATCGACCAGCATGAACTGATGCTTGCCGTGGCTGGTTCGGCGGTAGGCGAACGCGTCGGCATCGCTAAGCCAAAACGGCACTTCGGGGACAGTGACAGTCAGCTTGTCATAACGGCCGTTGATCGTTAGTGCCCGCTCGAAATCGGCCGGCACTAGCTGCGGATGTACGCCATCTGAACCGTTGCCCGGTGCCTGACCGATCGGCGCTCCCGATACGCCCTGAATTAAAAGCGCGAGCGTCAAAGCTCCGATCGTATGCATATATGGTTCACCCTTTTCGGCTCGGAATACGTGCTGTGGATTGGTTCGATCGCGCTGCAGCGGCGCCGAGCGTCTCCTTTGCAGGAAGCGCGCGCCGATGCAGCCACTGTCCAGGAACTGGTCGAGTGAGAATTATAACGTTGGCTTACGCGCTGATAACCACAAAGAAAAAGTCGCCAACGGCGTCCTGACTGGAACTACTCCTGGGCGAGCACGGCCGCTTTCTTTTATGCATCTGCAGTCTCCTTCTGGCAGCACGGCCTGATGTCGCTCCACCGAAATCAAGGTGCCAACACTTCGACATCTTCCGCGCGACCTCGCTGGTTCGTGGCGGGTTTACGGATGACCGACGCAATATGCGTGCCAAAAAAAGGGGCTTAAATACAGGCAGATCGAACCGGCTGTGTCGCATTTCTAACGTTTGTGTCGCATTTCTAACGTTGTCGTAAATGAGGGCCGAGGTAGCGCTGAGTTGTCGGACCCGAATGAGACTCTCCCGAGAATGGTGTGACGATGACTTCTTGATCGGCAACAGCCGTGGTTCAAGAGTTCTGGCCACACCAGATTGGGATGCTGCGGTGGCTACAATGAAAAGCTGGGATTTGGCTCCAATCTTTGGCACCCCTGCTAGGTTCGAGCCATGATCGAGACCTGTCGCGCCGCTGGGGGTGGCGTACGCGGCTCATTGGTCTTCGAGGAGCGGTGCACACATGGCCGCCTCCTTCTCTATTGGACCCATCGGCCGCAACATCCAGAACAGATTGGGCGGTGCTTGCGTCATTTAACGCGTCGCTGCTGGCATCGAGAAACGCGGACGTTCGCCAGGGCTTTTCCAAGTGAAATATGCAACAGGATACATGGTCCTGGGCAGAATTAGAGAAATCCTTGGCCGGCGGGTATGGATACCGCCGATTGTGACGCGCTCATAGGCCACAACGGTCGTCCATTTGGAAATGCAGCCACTTCCTCAGCCGCAAGACGCCGTCACCGGCACTTGCCGTGATTTACCGAAGCACAACATGGGACGAGAGGTCATCCCTTTGGCTTTCCTTGACGCTGTTTGGCTGTCCTTACGAGCCAACCTGGTCCAGGCAGCAACAGCGCGAATTACGAAGCGATGCTCCTGCCGCACCCGGATGAGTCCATTTTCGATGTCCACTATCGTCAGCCAGCTTCGTCAGGCGTTCAGCAGCCGAATCGAGAAGGCGAGTTCCATGGGCCGCACAAATTGCCGGAACTCGGCCTGCAAATCGCACATGAGCCGCTCGATGATTGCGGCTCGCACGCGGTCTTCATCTGTAAGTCGGCAGCCTTTTGACGTTGCCAGGCGGCCAGCTGCTATGCGCAGGCTGTAGGTCGCGTGTCACCTCGTTCTGGATGTAACCCTCACCGACCCGCCCGACAGAGGACGCCCCGAAACCGATCAGGATTTTGCAGGTGTCGGCCGAGTAACCCAGCGAATTACGCCGCAGCCGACCGCTAGTTTGCGCCAGCGTAAGTTCGTCGTCCGGCAAGGCGAAATGGTCGAGGCCGATCTCACGGTAGCCGCCGAAACCAGCGTCTCTGCCACGGCGGCAGCCTGTTCGGCGCGGGCGACGCTGTCAGGCAGGGCAGTGTTCTCGATCAGGCGCTATCACCGATGGAATGTGCGCGTAGGCGAACACGGCAAGCCGGTTGGGACGCAGGGCGACAGTCGCCGCCGCATTTCTCGACGCAGGACTCTACCGTCTGGTTCGGGAGACCGAAAATTATCGACGTTAATCCCGCTGACGCCATACCGGCGCAGCTCTTCGACGGCAGCGGCGCGTCTGCGCCTCGCTCTGGACGCGGTTGATCGCTTTTTGAACAATTGGATCAAAGCTCTGCACCCCGAGACTGGCGCGGCTCACATTGGCTGCTCCCAACGCTTCGGAGATTTCGGCCGTGAAGGTGCGCGGGTCAATTTCCACAGCGATTGTAGCGGGTTTCGTGAAGGCGAAGCGGTGGCGCAGGAGTTCGATCATTGCCAAGAACTCCGCTGCCCCGATCAGGGTCGGGGTTCCACCGCCGAAATGCACGTAATTTACGACGAGCCCCTTTCTGCACTTGCTGCGAGACCAACCGATCTCGTCACGCAGAACGGCCAGATAGTTGAGGATCGGCCCCTGATCGCGGGCGATCCTGGTCGGGAAGCCGCAATACCAGCAAATCGATCGGCAGAACGGAATGTGGAGATAGAGCGACACCGGATCGTCAGCTGGCAGACCTTTTAGCCATTCCTCATAGCTTTCGGCCCCTACGCTGGCGGTGAACTCCGGCACGGTCGGATAGATGAGTGGACCAAGGCAGGAGAGCCTCGCGATATTCTTTCAGGATAGAGGTCTGCAACGGTTTCTGTCCCAAGCTGAAAAGTGGGTCTTTTTACCGCGGCGGTCTCCTGTGTTCTGCGCTATGTCAATTCCAGTCCGCTTCGCGCGTGTAATGACGCCGTGTAAGGAAAAGGCGGGATTTGATCCCGCCTTTCGATGTTTCGCTCGCATCATGCTGATCGAGCTTCCAGCCCCTCAACGCGTCTGGATGGAGGAAGTCACGCTGGTACCTTCTTTCTAGGCCGCTTCTCGGGCACCGAGACCTCAGGCTCTTTCGGTTTGCGGCCCAGTCCCATCGTCTTGGCCAACGCAGAGCGCGCAGCCGCGTAGTTCGGCGCCACCATGGGGTAATCAGCCGGCAAGCCCCATTTGGCGCGATATTCATCGGGGGTCAGACCGTAGTGGGTCGACAGATGGCGCTTTAGCGATTTGAATTTCTTGCCGTCCTCAAGGGAGACAATGTAATCCGGCGTCACCGATTTTCTGATCGGGACAGCCGGCGTCAACACCGTCGGCTCTTGTGCCGAGAGGCGACCGGATGCCGTGCGTTTCAAAGCTTCGTGCACCTGGCCGATCAGGGCAGACAGTTCGCCCACCGGAACCGGATTGTTGGAAACATAGGCTGAGACAACATCCGCGGTAAGGTCGATGAGGTTGTTGGCGTTTTCAAAGTCTTCTTCTGGCATGAAACTCTCCGGTGGATTGGTCTGCGGAGCGGTCGCTTCTAGGGGTGATTTCCGATGAAAGCAACAAATCTCGCGACAGCATTGTTCGTTGATCGTCCAACAGTGAGGTCTATAGCGCCCACTTCACGCAGTCGTGACACTGATCTGCGCGGTAATCGCTGTCCATAAATGCGCCCGTATCCGCCGTTCAGTCCCGATCTCGTCCGTCTGAATCGCAGAGGAAGGCGTACAAAGCTTGTAGACCATGAGCCGTGTACTCGATGGGCAGCTTGGGCGCAGGGGTTGGCCGTTGCGGCAGCATGTGGCGAGAGCCCACGGAACCGACCAAACCCTCAGCGAACAAACAGCGATTGCGCGCGCCCACCATTGGAACGCGCAGTCAGGCGACGAATTGCAGCCACTGTTCCGCCGCTCGATCGGCTTGGTCGGAGGCACGATTCCCTCGATCCGCTGATCTAGCGCAGGGCGTTCCCGGGCCGCATGTGGAGAATGGATTCCGTGCACCTCCTAAGGACTCCACCTATGAAAATCCTATCCCCTGCGATAGCTGTTGCGCTTGTCGCAGCCACAGCTTTTGCTGAGCAGTCCATGCCGCCAGACCTCAGAGGAACGGCACTGGCCATCTTCAAGCCCTTGCCGTCTATGCCGGGGGGCACCAACAGCCCGAGCACGCCGGAGAAGATTGCCCTCGGCAAGGCCCTGTTCTTCGATCCACGCCTCTCGTCCTCAGGCGCTTTCTCCTGCAACTCGTGTCATAACCTGGCCACCGGAGGCGACGACAATCGTGAAACTTCGATTGGCCATGGTTGGCAGAAGGGACAGCGCAACGCGCCGACGGTGTTTAACTCTGTCTTCAACAAATCACAGTTTTGGGACGGTCGCGCTGAAGACCTGAAAGCTCAGGCCAAAGGGCCGATACAGGCCGGTGCCGAGATGGCCAACACATCGCAGCAAGTAGTCGACACGTTCAAATCGATGCCGCAATATGTGGAGTGGTTCCATTCAGCTTTCCCGGGGGAGGCCGAACCCATCACCTTCGATAACCTAGCCAACGCACTCGCAGATTACGAGGCGACACTGGTCACGCCGGCCCCCTTCGACGCCTTCCTCAATGGCGATGACACCGCCATTGGCCCCGAAGCGAAACAGGGCCTGGCCCTTTTTATGGAAAAGGGCTGCTCGTCCTGCCATTCCGGTGTCAATGTTGGTGGGGAAGGCTATTATACATTCGGCCTCGTTGAGAAGCCTACCGCCGAAATTCTGCCGGAAAATGACAAGGGACGATTTGCCGTCACCAATGTACCAGAGGACTCCTATGTCTTCCGCGTGCCGTCGCTGCGCAATGTAGCAGTCACCGCGCCATACTTTCATTCGGGCAAGGTCTGGGACCTGGGAGAGGCGGTCGCTATCATGGGAACCACTCAGCTTGGCCAAGAGCTAACGCATATCGAAATCGATCGGATCGTTGCCTACCTTAATTCGCTGACCGGAAAGCGACCGGAGATCACATATCCCATCTTGCCGCCCGAAACACCCAAAACACCTCGGCCTCGATCCTAGGCATTGGAACCAGACGATGTGCCTGTGAGCATTCCATGACCGATCTGGGCGAATTGCTACGTCGTCCGATTGGGCCGCGATACGTTGGTCGATTGAGCGGCGCACGTTGGAGAGGAGCCATTGCTTTGCACCAGCCATGCTCCTCGGCGCGGAGATCGCCTGCAGGCCAGGGTGCTGTCCCGTCAGCACGTCTGTGAGTTACGCAGTCCAGTCGCCTCACCAGTCCATCACCACCTTGCCGGAACTGCCGCTGCGCATTGCATCGAACCCAGCCTGAAAATCGTCGATGCCGATGCGGTGGGTGATCAGGCCGGAGACGTCGAGGGGACCTTGCACCAGGGCGATCATCTTGTACCAGGTCTCGAACATCTCGCGGCCGTAGATGCCCTTGAGATGCAGCATCTTGAAGATGACCTTGTTCCAGTCGATCTCGAAGCCGGTCGGCGCGATGCCCAGGATGGCGATCTTGCCGCCATTGTTCATGGTGTCGATCATGTCGCGGAAGGCGGGCGCGGCGCCCGACATTTCGAGGCCGACGTCAAACCCCTCGGTCATGCCGAGCGCCGGCATGACATCACGCAGCTTTTCCTTCGACGCATCGACGACATGCTGGACGCCGAGCTTTTTGGCCAGCGCCAGCCGCACCGGATTGATGTCGGTGATCACCACCTTGCGCGCGCCGACGCATTGGGCGACGAGCGCGCCCATGATGCCGATCGGCCCGGCGCCGGTGACCAGAACATCTTCACCGACGAGGTCGAAAGACAGAGCGGTGTGCACCGCATTGCCCAGGGGATCGAAGATTGCGGCGACCTCGTCGGGAACGTCGTCGGGGATCGGCACCACATTATGCTGCGGGATCGCCAGATACTCGCCGAAGGCGCCTGGACGGTTGACGCCGACGCCAAGCGTGTTGCGGCACAGATGGCCCCTGCCCGCCCGGCAGTTGCGGCAATGACCGCAGACGATGTGGCCCTCGCCCGACACGCGCTGGCCGACCTTGTATTCGGTGACCGCAGCGCCGAAATCGGCGACGGTGCCGACGAATTCATGGCCGGTCACCATCGGCACGGGCACCGTCTGCTGCGCCCACTGGTCCCAATTGTAGATGTGGACGTCGGTGCCGCAGATCGCGGTTTTCCTGATCTTGATCAGCACGTCGTTGGGGCCGATCTCCGGTACCGGCACCTCTTCCATCCAGATGCCTGGTTCCGCCTTGGCCTTCACCAGCGCCTTCATCATATTCGACATCAGAATCTCCTTACACCTGGGTGATTGCGCTTATCGCGATCCCTCCGATAGCCTGCACAACGGAAGTGGTAGCTACCCCACGCTGCAGTTCGACTGCGACGGTACTGTTGTGCCCGGACTGAAGGCGTTCGTGAGGCTCTGCAGACCAGCAATTCCTGGGCGGTGCTCAACTGCCTTTCCCACCCGGATGCAACGCTGGCGACCGCAGCCCATCGAGCTGCTCAAATCCGTCCAACTCGACCTCGTGCTCGAAGCTGCGAGGCGACATGGTGAGCAGGGAGCGTGAGCGGGCCACTTCCTCCCGCAGACCTGGCAGGCGCCTTCCCAGCTGGTGAAGCTACCGGCAGGGCAGGAGGTTCACCGCTTCTACACAGCCAAGCGGGAGCCGATCTTCTTTGGCTGCTCAGCGACGGGCGGTTCAACGCTCCCGATGCTCCTATGGCGTTCTGATGAGCCCACCAGCGCGAAGCCATGCTTGGTCTTGGGATGCTGCAATGTCCTCACCTGAAGCTGTTAGCTGGTTTCGGTTTGCACTCGCCACAAGCGAGCGTAAGCGCCTTCAGTAGCCACCAAATCAGCATGCCTTCCCTCCGCAACAACCCGCCCCTTGTCCAAGACCACTATTTTGTCGGCGCAACGGATGGTGCTCAGTCGATGAGAGATGATGACGATGGTCTTGCCGTCCCGACGCAGATCCTCCACCAGTCGCAGGACAAACGCCTCGGCGACCGAGTCGAGAGAGGAGGTTGCTTCGTCGAGGATCAGGATCTCCGGATCCCGGTACAGAGCCCGAGCCAACGAAAGGCGCTGCTTCTCGCCCCCGGAGAGGCGTACGCCGTTTTCGCCTAGATAGGCCTGGAAGCCATCGGGCCAGCGCTCGATCACCTCCCGCAGCCCTATTTGATCGCAGATATGGAGGATCTTTTCGATGTCCGGCTCGAACTCGCCAAGGGCGATGTTGTCGATCACCGAGCCCGAGAACACGTCGATCGATTGCGGCACCGCAGCGACAACCTTGCGCAGGGATACGGTCGACAGGTCCTGGAGGGCATAACGGCCGATCCGGATGTGTCCACCCTCAAGCGGGTAGACATTCTGCAGCAGCGCCGCAAGGGTGCTCTTGCCCGAGCCGCTTTCCCCACCACCGCTGTCATTTCCCCCCGGCGGAAGGTGACGCTAAGATCCTCGAAAAGCTCGAGCTGGCTACCATAGCGGAACGTGACCTTCTCCAGGTGGATGTCGCCAATGTCGGATTTGGCGGCATCGATGCCGCCACCGCTTTCCGGCTCCAGGTCGAAGATCTCGAACAGGCGATCCGCCGCGATAAAAGCATCCTGAACGATCCGGTTGGTCTGGATCAGACTGGCAATCGGCCGGGTAACATAGCCCAGCAAGGTATAGCAGGAGAGTAATTCGCCAGGCGTGACGGTTTGATCGAGGGCAAGTGACGTTCCGAACCACATCAGCACGATGGTGAATAAAGTTGCGAGGAAGGTCGAGGTGCTGTGTCCAAAGATAGAGATCAGGCCGGAGCTGTAGACGGAGTGCAGCATCTTGATGAAGCGGGTCTCCACCTTGAAGTTGGCGAAGCTCTCCATGCCGGAGGTCTTGATTGTGGAGACAGCTCCGAGTGATTCCACCAGTTGTGTCTCTAATTCGGCAGCGTTCTCCATAACGGCGCGCTGACGATTCCTATTCAGCCGGTTGATGATCCAATAGACCGAAAGGTACAAGGGGATGGAGGCCGCCACGACCAAGGCGATCTTCCACGAGTAGATGAACATCAGCCCTAACGAGAACAGTATCGTCAGCAAGTCAACGAACATGTTGATCGAGACGTCGTTCAGGAAGCTCCTGATCTTCACCGCGTCATTCAAGCGGGAAATGATTTCGCCCATGCGCATGCTGTCGAAGAACTTCTGAGGCAGGCTTAGGATGTGATTGTAGTAGCCGAGGATCAGGTGGACGTCGATCTTCTGCCCCGTTTGCAGGACGAGCCGGTTTCTGAGGAGATCGATTAGGATCTGCACAACCAAGATCAAGAGCATGGCGACGCTCATCAGGTTGAGCAGATTGCGGTTGCCCGCTGTAATCACATGGTCGACGATCTTCTGGACATAAATGGCAGTCGAGAGGCCAAGGATCGTCGTCACCAGCGCCCCCGCGAGAGCCTGCGCCATCCCCGCCTTGTGTGGCGCAAGCAGATGCGCGAATCGAAGTAGGGTTGAGGTGGTCTCGTCGCGGCGCTTGAAGGTGTCTGCCGGAACCAGGAGCACCAGGGCGCCAGTCCATTGTTTTTTGAATTCCTCGTGCGTCAGCTTGCGAATTTCACCATAGGCTGGGTCCATGATAATGACCCACCTGGCGTTGATCGCCTGAATTACGACGAAGTGGTGCAGGACCTCGTTGACGATTAAGTGCGCGATGGCGGGCTTGGGGATCTTGTATAGGCTGTCGAAGCTACCCTTCACCCCCTTGGCAATAAAGCCCAGCTTCCGGGCAGCTTCCATCAGGCCCAGCACAGTCGTACCGGAGCGGCCGGTCGAGGCATACTGCCGGACCCGCGACAATGGCAGCTTGTATCCATAGAAGGCGGCCACAGAAGCAAGGCTGGTGGCCCCGCAGTCCGTGATGTCGCGCTGCTTGAACTTGATGACTTTGCTCGACATGGCGGCTCGCTGGCTGTTTGGAAATCAAGGGCTGGCCGCTAGCAGCGGATTGAGCCAATCATCGATGTGATTGTAGAGGAGTTGCAGGAGAGTGCGCTCGCCCAGGAGGAAGCGGGCCCGCACGGTCATCCCTTTCTTCAGGTGACCGATCGCTCCGCGCTTGAGGGCGAGATGGCGGCGAGACAGGGCGCAGCGGACCTTGAAGATCGGGCTCCCGTCGTGGAGAGTAAAGTCCTCCGCCACGTCCAGCGCTGTCGCGTCAATGACACCCCATTGATTGGGGTTGAAGGCATCCACTTGGACCCGCACCGACTGACCCGGGCGCACGAAGCCGATGTCCTTGGGCGAAACGTAGATCTCCGCCACCAGTTCGCCATCTGGCGAAACCCAAGCGACGATTTGGCCGGCCTGGACATAGCTGCTGGGAGTGAAACCGGAGAACTGCTGCAGAGCGCCTGCCACGGGGGCTCGGATGCGTGTGAGATCCCGTTCCTTCTCCAGTTGATGCAAGTCGGCCGCGAGCTCCTTGCGCCGTAGATTGACATCAAAAAGCTGCTGGTTCCATTCGGCGGATTTGCGCCGCGCGAGGCTCTCGCCCTGAACCTCAAGCGCCTGAAGGGCGAAAGCCTTTTCCTCAACAGCCTTTGGGGGCGCTACAGCAGCGAAGAGCAGTCGCTTCGCACGCTCAAGTTCCGCGGCGGCATTACTGCGGGCGTATCTGTTCTCCCGTAGCAGGTTGAGGAAATGTGCGTGCTCGGCTGTGGCGGACGCGGTCAAGAGGCGGATCGGGTCGTCGGCCTGCGTGCCGGAGGAGATCAGTGTTTCGAGATCATGGGCAAGATCACTCTTTGCGTGAAGATCGCCTGTAAGCGCCTTGAGCTTTTCCTGAATAACCTCATCATCGAGGGCGAGGATCTCTTGCCCCTGAGCAACCGGATCGTTTTCAACTGCAAGGATGCGGGAGATGCGTCCGGAGACGGGTGCGACAAGGGGCGTCTTCTCGATGGTGGGTCGAATAATACCGGCACTTTGGAAAGACACTGTTACTGTGATGAAAGGTAGTGATCCCAGGGCCGCAGCCACGGAGAGAACAATAAGCTTGTAGATGATCAAAGACCTCTCGGATCCTCGAGACAGGATGCTTTCTGCCGTGCAGTTGGAAAGCTCAGGGATCAGCGGGATATTGGCCACAGTCTTGCTACAATGATTTTGATCTATGGTGTTGCCCATCATCCACCAGGTCTCGGGTACCTAATACACCGACCAATCCTACAGCAGAAACTGAGGCTGAAAGCTCGGAAGTTGATGATCCCGCTTCTCGGGTTAACGCGGTCAAGGCGGATACTGTCGGTATTCACTGCGTTCCTTTTTCAAAAATATTCAATCGTGAATGTCGATAATAGTCTGCCGCTTGGCAGCATTCCCCGTACCTAAGCGGACAATACCGATGCCGACCACGCAAAAAGAGGCTAAAAAGGCGTTCTATTCCCAACGCACCTAAGAGTGCGTCGATCGAACATCACGTGTCAAACGTGACTAACCAACGTGCCTGGAGATGACCATGGCCAACTCCAGGAATTCGCTAATATTCTGGATCTCGTTTAACGGTGCTTAAAATACATCACTGCGTATGTTACAGCTAATCCTAACGAAACAATTCCGCTGATTATTGCCGTCAGAAACAACCACCCTCCGGAGGTTGTACATGCTTCTTCGTGCGTTAACTCGATCACACCGTAGGCTTGCATATCGGTTTTCATTTTTTCTCCTTTCCTAGAGCTTGAAATCACGGGAGCAATAATGCGGCAGCTTGTGCCGCCGCACAAGGAGACCAGCAAGGGTCGTGCCAACTGTCCAGGAAACCCCAAACAGCGCTTATGCATGTTCGTCGAGGCTTGGTTGCGAACGCGGCCACACACCGGGCCGAACATCACCATGTCGCGAATTCGACAAACCCGACAACCCGACAACAGCCTACCAAAGTTCGTTCTGATCGTCTGGACAGGATGCTCTCTCCAGTGTAGCTGGATAGGTCAGGGGAAGTAAGATATTGTTCGCTAGCCCAGCTAGTGACCAGTAAGGCGCTCTGGCGCTGTCTTCGCTATGCTAGCGACTATGGTAATAACTGCAATGTATAACCAGAGAAGCCACCCGCCAGAAGTTGAGGATGCCTCTTCCCGAGTTAGCTCACTCACCCCATACACAGACATATCGGTATTCATCGTTTCCTCCTTATAGAACAGCCAGACCAGTCAAGGTCGACTGTCGGACGGCAGATCGCCGCCGTGCAATGAGAACATCATCAAGACTCGTGCCAACTGCGCAGGAAAATCCAGAAAAAGCCATTTCGTCCAGCGGCTAAGGTGATCGTGAGGAGATGGCCGGCGGCCATCACCCTGGCGGACGCAACGGCTTTGTATACCCCTGATCGTTGGGAAAAAATGCGCTCTGCGTTGTCGCAGGCTTTCAGGAGGAAGCAAGAAGTTCCTTATGTCGAAGCCGGTAGTGCTCGCGCTGATCATCGTGGAACTGGCGTCCAGGCTCTCGGATCGCGCGGATGGGCGTGACTGCGAGAGCATCGGCTGACAGGGGTTTGGATGTTTATTTGGGTGCATTCCTCGCGTATCCGGTGGATCGAAGGCTCCACTTCAGCCTCGGTCTCCATATCGAACGGATTGTAGAGGACGCGGCGATCTTCGAGGAATACGAGGAACCGGCGCACGGATCTCACCTTCGGCGGGCCGGCGTCTGACCATTGGAGGCCACCTAGCGGCGCGCTGATACCAGTAATGTGCCGCGCGGTTTCGGTCGTCACTTCGCCGCTTCTCTTAATCAGCTTGGCACTCGTCCCTCCTATTCGAGTTCGCTATCGAGCACCTGCGTGACGCTCAAACCTTCTGACATTGCTTGATCAGTCATGCTTTTGATCCGATCGTAGTTTTCAAGGAAGACGACGTAATGCCGATTCGACCGAAATGCCCGATGCAAACATCAGTCCGTGAATGTCGCTTCCCCGCAGATAATCGGCAACCGGTCGCTCAATCGCGCGACGCGCGGGATCAGTTCTTCCGTGAACCAGCAGGTCGATCTCCGAAGTAAAGAGATTGCGGTGGCTATCGCGAACCCATGGCTGGCGCAGCAAGCATGAGCGCGCGCTCTTCAGCAATCACCCTTGTCGGGATCCGGTGAGGATCGAATTCGGCTCGGGTGCGACGATTACATGCGTGTTCCATTTGCTCTCCCCGAGCGTGTCTATAGCTGACCTTCTTGTGTCCGAAACTGAATAAGAATCGGAGCCCCACCGGCAGGCCATCACAGCCAGGCACCGGCGGGCGAGCAAGCGGTGAATCGCAAACGGAGCGCAATCCGGCATGCAAATTGCTTTGATGAACTTCGTAAGCGAGACGCTGACAGGGCGTCGCGGAGGACCGGGTAATCAACCAGGAGCGTGCTCGATGCCCGCAATGAGACGGCCAGAACAGGACGATGAACCCAGCCACACTTCGGGAGCTGGACCGCTAAAGCCAGCCGCGGCGCTTCCTCGTAGATCACGCCTCCTCTGGCAAGCCGGCGGGCGTCCACAGCTTGGCCGTTCAGGTGGCGCGAGCGCGGTCGCACTCCTCCGATGCGCCGCACCATTCCTCCAATCAGCCGGTTTGACCCGTCATGTCGCCTTTGCAGTGCATCTATCGCTACTTTGAGACGCTTATCCGCCCACTGGATATCCCCTACGCGCCGTTGCCGGCAACAGGTCCGTTTGCGCTGCTTTTGCATTTCGCACGCATGTTCCGCGGCGTGCTGGGGACCATCGCTGTCTTCATGATGGCGGTCGAGGGAATTAACCTCGCGGTAATCTGGGGCATGTCTATCATTGTGGATGGGGTGAGCACGAACGGTGCGGCGGTTTTCCTTGAGGAAGCTTGGCCTACGCTTACGTGCCTCGGGCTGCTGATGTTCCCCGTGCAACCGCTGCTGAGGTTCTTCGCCAAAACGTTGGATTCCCAGGCAGTGTCCGTATGCATGCCCGCGGCTATGCAATGGCAGGGCTACAAGGCGGTCGAACGTCAGGACCTTGCCTTCTTCCACGATCTCTTCGCCGGCCAGGTGGCGTCGCGCATTTCGCAACTCGCCTCCGCGGTGCAGCAGCAGATCGTCGTAGCGTCTTACAGCATACCGTATTTTCTCGTGCAGTTTCTCGGTTCGCTTTCGCTGCTTGCCATGCTGTCCTGGCCGCTGGCGCTTCCGGTCCTGTTTTGGATCGTGGCGAACGTCGCTGTCGCGGTTGCGGCAGTGCCTCATTTTTCCCTCCGGTCCCGCCACTCTGCCCGCGCGCACAGCCTCGTCATCGGCGCCCGGACCGACCTCTATAGTAACATCCATCTGGTCAAGCTGTTTGCGGCCGAAGACAGCGAGGCGGGCGCAATGCGCACCATCATGGGAGATGCCATTGAGACGCAGCACCTTGAACGCCGCATTCACCTAACAACCGACACCAGCGTCTTCTTGCTGAACGTTGTTCTTTCGCTCACCAACATCGCCGTGGGTCTGTGGGGACTCGTGGGCGGTTTTGTCACCACCGGCCAGTTTGTTGCTTCAATAGCAATCATTCAGCGGCTCAGCGCCAACTCCCTGGCCTTTCTCCAGCTAGGGCAGCAGATATTCCAGGCTGTGGGCACGATACGCGACGCGATGCCGGTCATCACCACGCCTCCAACGGTAATCGACGCCCCCGGAGCCAGGCCGCTGGCCGTAGTCGGCGGCACGGTCGAGTTCAGGGATGTCAGGTTCGAATACCGTCAAGGAAAAGGGGTAATCGAGAATCTATCGCTCAGGGTCCGCGCCGGCGAGAAGGTCGGGCTCGTGGGCATGTCGGGGGCTGGCAAGTCGACTCTAATCAGCCTGCTTTTGCGGTTCTTCGATGTAAACGATGGCGCAATCGTCGTCGACGGCCAGGATATCCGCTCCGTAACGCAGGCAAGCCTGCGTGAGAATATCGGGGTCGTTGCCCAGGATGTCTCGTTGCTCCATCGCTCTGTCGGGGACAATATCCGTTACGGTCGGCCGGATGCCTCGCCGGAGGAGGTCGAACGCGCCGCAATGCTGGCCGATGCGGACGGCTTCGTGGCAGATCTCAAGGACAGCGAAAACCGCACCGGCTACGATGCCTTCGTCGGCGACCGCGGGGTGAAGCTTTCCGGCGGCCAGCGTCAGCGGGTCGCCATCGCTCGGGTCCTGCTTAAGGACGCGCCAATCCTCCTTCTGGACGAGGCGACTTCCGCCCTGGACAGTGAAGCCGAGGCGGCGGTCCAAGGAAAACTCGAGCTTCTCATGGGGGGCAAGACGGTGATCGCGATTGCCCACCGCCTGTCGACGATTGCCAGCATGGACAGGATTGTCGTGCTCGACAAAGGGCGCATCGTCGAGGAGGGCTCCCCCTCGGAGCTACTCAAAAGCGACGGCCTTTATGCCCGCCTGTGGCGGCGGCAGGCCGGCGGCCACATTGCCGACACTTCCGAGGAGAGATAAGCCGACTGGAGCGTCGTTCGTCACGGCTCCGCGCGGCTCGCAATGCTTGGCTGTTGTCGTAGAGAGCGGGCATGTTCGCGTGTAGACAAATCTCGGCTTTCGCCGCCTTCGTCGCGAATGTGTGGGAGTGGGCGACGAGATGCCACAAGAGCTCTTCGGTTCTATCGCGAGAAGCTGACCGTCCGCCGCCGTGCCGATGGTGGTGCCGCCGAGTCTTAAGCAGTGGTAATCGCTCGACTTCGTCTCCGACGTTCCACATCCTCACTGTCGTCGACGATTGGGCGCGGGACACAAGCGCGCTGCTGAGGCGGTGCCCGAACGTGCAGGGACACAGAAGCTTACGATACGAGGGGTGAGCCGAGTCGAAAAACGCATTGGAAACTCCGTCTGGCGCAACCCGGACCGGGTCACAAGGCGTGATACAAAGAGTTGGGTGGCGCAATACCGCTGGTTAATTGCGCCGGTGCTATCGCGGCCTCTGGTCCGCAACGGCGCAGGCAACGCGCCGAGGAGCAGGGGTGCATGGCAGACTGCCCCTCGGCTCGACGTCGCCATGCTCGAACGGGTACGCGTAAGCGCCGTGACTGTGCGCCATTTTGCGGACATCCAGGAAGCCATCGAATTTGAGCGAACGTGGAGTTGGCAATCATGCGAAGACAACCTTCGCAACAGTCCCCTGCGAAAGCTTGACCTGAATATTCCTTGGCGAGGATGGCCTCTTAGTTCTGCTGCGTTCTGCTGCCTGTGGTACATTCCTCCGGATGATGACCAGACGCAGGAATCTGCATAGTGAGCTTAGCTGACATTCGATATCTCCGCGCGAGTTCGTGACACTTCTGCGAAGGACTGCCGCAATATGCGTGCCAAAAAAAATCCTGCTGGCGTGGCATTGCCTTCGCGGATCATCTGATCCCGACGTCCCGACGAAATGTGGATCTGTAGTGCGGGGTCGATCTCCAGCGTCCGCAGAAACGTGATCCGCTCGGTCAGTCCGAGCAGGTTCGACGGCAGGCGCTTCTGGCGCTGATCTCAACCAATGAAAGCGCGTTTGACCGATCGTCGGGTCAACCTCCAACAGCCCGTCCAGTGATGCAAGCCGATCAGCTGGTATCGCTTCAATCAGCGCCCTCTCTGCCCGTCGCCGGGAAATGGCCAGCGCCGCGATCCCCATCCGCTCAATGATGTTGGCTGCCGGGAGTAGCGAATTTGGATTGCGGAACTCCGCTACAATGGCGCCAGCCTCGAAACACCCGCGTCTGTTGTTGAGGCCATCTCGATTGCCGACAGCAATGCGGCACGCCGATCTTCGGCTGTTGCGTTTCGCTTCTGCAGATAACCAGGAGGTGAGCAATGTGATTGCTGCGGGTTTCTTCACGACGGGCATACAACCTGAATGCGGTCGAGCTTGCACCTATTTGCCCGGCAACATAGTCGAGCATCGCTTTCGGTGGAACCTCGTTAGGCAACAGTGGCCGGCCGGGGTAGCGCATCAGGCAAAGTTGGATCGCAAAGCCGAGCTGATGTGTTCAAGGCGCCGTCGCTGGATTACCAGCAAATCGGCCGGCGAAGAGAATAGTGGCGGATCAGACTGTCTTCATCGACCGGAATGTCGAATAGCGTCTTTCGCTCGTGTTCTTTGAGAAGCGCTCGTCGGGCCACTTTCCACTCCACTCCAGAACGGTCGTGGCAAAGCCTCGTCCAAAGCGGCCTAACGGTACAGGAGGCAAATGGCGTATCCACAGCGAACATCCGGGCGTTCACTCTCCGTTCGACCTTAGCGCAAGTTTCTGAGCAGCTCTTGTTCTGCCCCCCTGATGCGGGAGGCTTGTATGGCGCACCATGTGAGGCTATATTTTGTCTCAAATGGATTGGAGAGTGAAATGCCAGCGTTCGGAAATGTCGCCGACGTGTTGGGGCTGCCCGTCAAAGAGGTGGCGGCGCGGTCGCCCTTCGGGCTGATCTCCCGGATCGAGGATGGACTTCCCATCGGGGCGCTCGAGCGCGTTGCGCATCTTTTAGCGCCTGGCGATGCTCAGTTCAAATACCGGCTGATCCCCAAGGCAACCTATGAGCGACGCAAGACGGCACATCGTCTCTCGTCGGACGAGGGCACACGATTGGCCCGCGTGGCGCGCGTCTGGGGTCTTGCTGTCGATGTCTGGCAGAACGAAGAGGAAGCGCGCGATTTCTTGTTCCGGCCGCACCCGATGATTGAGGACAAGCGACCTATCGACCTCGTTATCCTGAGCGAGTTCGGCGCCGAAATGGTGGTCGATATCCTCGCAGGTCTGAAATACGGCAGTGCTGCGTGACGGCGCAGCCTCTCGATCGCACGCTATCATCCTTTCGCATCGGTGATCCCGCCGGCACCTACCCGATCTTCGACGCGACTGGCTCGACAATCGCGCCAGGGCGATGGAACACGCCCGGAAGTCCCGTCATCTATAGCAGCGAGCACTATTCGACGGCCCTGTTGGAAAAGCTGGTGCATGGCAGCGGCCGACTGCCGCCCAACCAGCACTACATCGAAATCACAATCCCGCGTGGACTGAGCTACGAGGTCTTTTCCCAGCCGTCACTGCCAGGCTGGGACACGATGCCGGCGACGGTGAGCAAGGGATTTGGCGAAACCTGGTGTTTAGAACGGCGCAGCGTCATCCTGCTGGTGCCGAGTGTCGTGGCGCGTCTCGATTGCAATGTGCTGATCAATCCGGCGCATCCGGAGTTTTCAAGGATCGAGACAAGTCTGCACCAGCCCGTCTACTGGGACCGGCGGCTGTTTGGCGCGTAACGGGGAGGCCGGGGCTTTCTGTTGCTATCAGCGTGTGCCTGCCGACAAGCAACAGCTGGCGGATTTCGTCACCGCCGATGCTGATTGCGGCGCTGCGGGCGCAAAGCCGATCAAACAAGGACAGGGTGAGGGTTCTCGGTTAGCATCGACGCGTATGTTTGCGGAGGAAAAATATGACCAGTGTGGCGCGGGACAGCTTCGAGGCATGGAGCAGGCTTTGCGAAGCGGGCGGGCTTGAGCTCGACGATCGCGATGCCGATTTTGGCGAGAACCTGCGCATGGCGCTTTCCCCATCAGCGGCCACATTGGAGGAGGCGTTGCGCTCCAGTTCCACCAATCATCTCGTCAGAGCTGTCTTTGACTTGGCGGAGCCCTTCGTAGCCATGTTCCGAGCTATCCTAAGCTTCTTCCAGGCTGCGGGAGCGCAGCAGGGCCGCTCCCAATGGGATATCCATATCGAGGAGGAACACATCGAACTGAAGCATTTCGAGAAGTTTCTCGAGACCTGGAACGCGCTCGATTGCGAAGTCGATGTCCCAGCTGTCGATTCCGACGGCGCTTCGGCAATCTTGCGCCCGGGTGATGGCCTGATCGATGCAGAATGGCGCGCGAAGACTGGGGTCCCAGATGTCGATCACCGGCAGCAAATGTATCATGATGGGGGACTTTATCTTCCTTTCCCTCGCTCGCTCCACACCGATCGAGTCCAATCTGGGTTTCGGGATGCGATCTCGATCGCCACTGTTCTGGTCGAAAGCGCTCGCCGTGCTTGGCCAGATCACGAGACAATGATGCGAGACTATCGGGAACGCAGGCTCGGGTTCCAGAGCGGTGACGGCTTCAACTTAGGAACTATCGCGCAGCACGAGACTGACTTTCAACTTGGCTTTATAGTGGCGCAGCTCGGGCGGTATGTGTCATTGGATGAGGCAAGCCAACGCATGGTCGGGCAACGGCTCGCTATTGCATTAGGCCACTACCCGAGACGCAAGATTGGCATTCGGGCGGAGCTGCCGGAATTGGAGCGCATTCTATCTCTGCCTATTTGGCAGCGTCGCCACGAGCTCTATGCCGTTTGGATCGCGACCGAGATCGTCAACGCTCTCGACGACCACGATTGCGCGCTCCATCACGAGAAAGGCCGTGTCACCTTCGCGTTTCGAGAGTCTGTCATTGCGACAGTGCGTTCGAGCCACCCGAAGGTGAGGTTGTTCGCCGAGCGGCGCAGCTCTCTCATCGCGCCAATTGGGCATGGCCGCACGGGCCACGTCCAAACCGATTACAGCCTGTGGCGCCGCTTCGGGGATCGGAAAGAGTGCGGTCTTGTGATCGAGGTGAAGGATTACAAGCGCGGGTCTCGCGGTCGATGTATCAGCATCGATGTCGGCTGCGATCGACGCGCCAGACTTCGCCGGGCTTTTATCCTCGATTGCGGAAGGGCGCCCAGCAGCCGTAGCCCTCGTCGATTCCGAGATTCAAAGTGTCGGGCAGCTCGACCTCTCACTGACGACATTAGACGCTCCCGTCGCGGCCACACAAGCCTGCACGATCCCATCACCAGCCTACTCGAAGATCATGAACGTGTCGTCTTGGTAACCGATAGGGACGGCATTGCTGAATCTCGTTGAATTCAAGACCAAACATTTGGGCTCCCGGCACGCTGGCGGGAGAAGCGTCGAGGTCATCGAGATTGAACGATGACTGCTCGGCGCCGTTGAGTGAATTCCATAGAACCAAGAGCATCTCACGCATCTACCAATCTGGCCAGGCAAGAATCCGGACCGCTCGACCGAGCGTCCGTTCGGCGTCGTTATAGTGATTCGAGGCCTGATGCACGATGCACGGAGTGGTGCTGAGACTGCTGCATGGCTTCCGGCAGCGGAACGCCGCGGCGTGTGGTTTCGGTGAGATAGCCCGCAGGCCATGGGCGGAAAAAAGCGTCGGATCGGAGTCCAGCCTCGGCGAGGCGGGGCTATCAGGTTGACCGCCTGCGGCCGTCAGCGCGCGTGTTCGAGATTGCCCCAACGGTCTGCCGCGAAACACCGCGCCTCAGTGACGCCGGCGCGCTCGAGCCAGTCCTTTAAGACCAGCACCCGACGGCCGACGAGCAGCACGAAAGCATCGCTATCTTGTGTCGTCTTGGTTCGGCCAAGCCGGATCGACAGGCAAGCCAGCTTTTCGCCGTCGGGATTATTCAGATCGGCCGGCACCGGCACTTCCTCGACCAGTTGTTCGACGCGGAGAGCAGAAATTTCGCTGCGGCGGCGGCCGCCGGATGCGAAGGCGGTGATCAGAAGGGCTCGGTCGCGGACGTCGATCAGGCGATCGCCTGCGTGTTTCGGTAAGTCCCGGACGCCGATTTCACTAAGTCCCGGACAGTGATTTCAGTAAGTCGCGGACGGCATTTCCGCTAAGTCCCGGACAGTTTTCGGGGCGGATTTGACGGTCGGTTCTCGGCTGCGCCGTTCTGGCATTTTGACCTCTCACGATGACGTTGAGAGGGGCCATGCCAAGACGGAAGCAAACGAGACAGACGACGGTGAAGGACATCCGAGCGATCTTGCGCCTGACGCATGAGCATGGCCTTTCGGTGCGTGCGGTATCGGAACGGCTGAAGATCAGCAAGACGACGGTTTCGACCTATCTGTTACGCGCGAGCGAGGCGGGGCTTTCGCGTTGGCCGTTGCCGCCCGGCTACGACGACGATGCGGCGCTCGAGCGGCTTCTGTTCCGCCGGATGGGCCGGCCGCCACAGGATCTGAGTGAGCCCGACTGGGCGCTGATCGTCCGGGAGCTGAAGCGCAAGGGCGTGACGCTGACGCTGTTGTGGCAGGAGTATCGCGCTGCCCATCCCGACGGTTACGGCTACACCTGGTTCTGCGAGCACTTCGCCGCTTTCGAGCGTCGGACGAGCGCGACGTTCCGCAATCGGCATGCGGCGGGCGCGGTGATGCAAACCGACTATGCCGGGCAGACGGTGCCGATCATCGATCCTGCTACCGGCGTCATCCACGCCGCCCAGATCTTTGTCGCGGTGCTGGGCGCATCCAATCTGACCTTCGCCTTTGCCAGCTCCAGTCAAAAGCTGCCGGACTGGATCGAGGGCCAGGTACGAGCGCTCGCCTTCTTCGGCGGCGTCACCAGAGCGATCGTGTGCGACAACCTGAAGGCCGGTGTCGTCAAGGCGCTGTGGTTCGAGCCGACGCTCAACGCGACCTTTGCCGCCATGGCCGAGCACTACGACACCACCATCCTGCCGACCCGCAGCCGCAAGCCGCGCGACAAGGCCAAGGTCGAGGGCGCGGTGCTGATCGTCGAGCGCTGGATTCTGGCACGGCTGAGGAATCGATCCTTCTTCTCGATCGCCGAGCTCAACGCGGCGATTGCCGAACTGCTCGAGGAGTTGAACAACCGGCCGATGCGCCATATCGGCCAAAGCCGCCGCGAACTGTTCGAGGAGATCGAGCGGGCTGCCTTGAAGCCGCTGCCGGCGGCACCGTTCGAATACGCCGAGTGGAAGTCGGCGAAGGTCCATCCTGACTACCACGTCGAGGTCGACAAGACCTTCTACTCGGTGCCGCACCGGCTGATCGGGCGCACCGTCGAGGTGCGGCTCACTCATCGAGTGGTCGAGATCTTCCACGATCACCAGCGTGTCGCCAGCCATGTGCGTCGCTCGCAGCGTTCCGGCCATGTCACCGTCAACGAACACATGCCCAAGGCGCACCAGCGCTATGCCAACACCACGCCGGCCAGCCTGATCAGCCGGGCGGCCACGATCGGCCCCAACGCCGCCGTCCTGGTCGAGCGCATGATGCACGACCGGCCACATCCGGAGCAGGGATACCGCTCGGCCATGGGCATCCTGTCGCTGGCGCCGCGCTATGGGCCGGAGCGTCTCGATGCCGCCTGCGAGCGGGCGCTGCTGATCAACGCGATCGCCTACTCCTCCGTCACCGCCATCCTCAAAGCCGGCCTCGACCGAGCCAGCTCCGCAGAACCGGCAAAGCCGACACCCCAGCACGCCAACATCCGCGGCTCCACCTATTACCAGTGAAGGAAAGGAAGAAAGAATGCTGACGAACCCCACCCTCGACCAGATGCAGGCCCTCGGTCTGGCCGGCATGGCTGCCGCCTGGCGCGAACTGGCCGAACGGAACAACGCCAACGAGCTCAGCCGTGACGAGTGGCTCGGCCTAATGCTCGACCGCGAGGTCGCCATGCGGGCCGACAAGCGCGTCCGGAACCGGCTCGCCTCAGCCAGGCTGCGCTTTCCCGAAGCCTGCATCGAGGACATCGACTTTGCCGCGCCGCGCGGGCTCGACCGGCGCGGCACCATGGCGCTCGCCCAGGGCGAATGGCTGAAGGCGCATGAGAACCTGATCGTCACCGGCCAGACCGATCCCACGACATAATGCACAAGCTGGATCTGCTGATCCTGTGATTGTGATAATGGACTGTGTCCGCTCCTGCCGGGATGGTGCTGGATATCGAGTTGCTCGATATCTTCATGACGGATGATCCAGGGTGTACCCTTGCAATACTGCTCGGCCTTCAGATCGCCGGCGCGGATCATGCGTAGCACGGTCATTGGCCGCAGCCCGAGCTTCGCAGCCGTTTCCTGCAATGTATACTCGCCGCGCTCCGACCGTTCGTCCTTTTTGTAGACGGCGATGTCGTGCTGGTTGCGGAAAGTGCAGACACGGGACTGCGTCCATCCGTTCTGACGACCCGTGGTTTTGCCGAGCCGGTTGAGAAGCGATGCGATCGCTCTATCCGGCAATTGGCGTGCCAGGGCACGGATCAGTTCCTCGATGTCCGGCGGGGCGCCCCAACGGTGATGGCCTGCCTTGTTCTTCCTGACCGAAAGCGCGGTATGGTCGCCGCCCTGCCAATGCACCAGCATTTTGATGTGGTCGTCTTCGATGGCGACGACAATCTCGCGGATCACAGCACGGATGATCCGCTTGCGCGTGGTGGCGGTGGCGTTGGCATGATGCCATGCCAGTTCGAGATCGGCGCCCATGCGCAGCAGGCTCCGCCGTTCCTCTTCTCCCAGAGCCTCAGGCTTGTGGCGGTCGAGCGCGTCAAGCTCGTCCTGACGCTCGCGGACGGCTACGAGCGCGGCATTCCAGCGTCGCTCCAGTTCGCCTGCCACAAGCCGGTTGTCCGGGTCGACGGCGTCATACTGGCGGCGTGCATGGGCGGCTTCATAACGTGCTTGCTCGAGTGCGAGCTCCACATGGCGCCGCTTCTCTCCAGCCTGCACGGTGGAGGTCTCGATGGCCTTGATCGCCGCTTCGATGCCGAGCGGTTGAAGGCGTTGAAGAACCTCCGCGCTGACCGCCTGATCGACCCGCAACGATCCGAAGCCAATGCACGGGTCGGTTCCGTGGTTGACCTGCGCTCCGCGGCAATGATAGCGCCCCGTATTGCCGTTGCTGCCGGAATAGGAGACATGCAGCTTGCGGCCGCAATGGCCGCAGCGCAAGAGACCGCCGAGCAGCAACTCGCCCCGGCGAAGAGCACCGCGCGGCACCAAGCCTTTGCTTGTGGCATTGTCCGTGATCAGGCGCTGGTTCCTCTCAAAATCGTGCCAGCTCAGGTAACCTTCGTGATGGTCGATGAGCAAGACCTCCCAGTCGGCGCGATCGCGCCTGATCCCACGCAAAATTCGTTTGCGTCCGGCCTCTATGGTGACTTTGCTGCAGGTTCGCCCGAACGCATAGGCGCCGGCGTAGATCGGGTTGGTGAGAATGTGGTGCACCGTATTGTAGACGGGCAGCTTCCAGACGATCGCCCTGTCCGCCGCGCGCGTGTAATTTACGGCAGGGAGCATAATGCCCTCGCTGCGCAGCCACAGATGCACCTGCCGGATGCTCTGCAGTTCGTCGAAACGCCGGAATACAAGATCGATCGCCTCGCGGATCCGCAGGTCCGGGTCTTTCTCGATCCGGTTCCGGCCCGACTTGACGTAACCGATCGCCACCGTCAGGAAGAGTTCGCCCCGTCGTGCCTTCTGCTTCAGGGCTTCGATCGAGCGGGCCCGCAGGATCGAAAGCTCCAGTTCGCTCATCGTGCACTTCATGCCGAGCAGCAACCTGTCGTTGGGATGACGCGGTTCGTAGATGCCGTCCTCATCGATGATGAGCGTTCCGACAAGGCCGCAAAACTCGATGAGCGTATGCCAGTCCCGGCCATTGCGGGCCAGCCGGGAGGCTTCAATGGCGAGGACCGCACCAACCCGACCTTCGCAGATCGCCGCCAGAAGCTTCTCAAAGCCCGGACGACTGATGCCAGACCCTGAACGACCGAGATCTTCATCGATGACGATGGCGTCTTTCCAGCCAAGGGACCGCGCTCGCTCGGCAAGGCCATATTGGCGTCGCCGGCTCTCGGGATTGTTGACGAGTTGATCGGCCGTCGACTGCCGGACATAGACATAGGCGCCGCGCGCGAGATGTTCAGCGGTGATCTTCATGATCTGCCTCCCGTCCCGTCTGGCTCACCACCGCTTCCCTCAGCAAGGTCTCGATCAGCGGGAGGGTGCGTTCCCGGACTTCGCCTGGAAGACTCGATGGCGGAGCCTTCGTGGAAAACAGATCTGGTTGGTCGGTTCGGCATTGCCTGCGCTGCATGGTCGTCTCCTGGCTGGTGTGAGTCGCTCTGCAGAAAACGTAGACATGCATCCACCTCGCGGCGCAGGTCGCGCAGGCATGAAAGGGGAAAACGGGGCGCCTCGCGAACCGCCATCGTCAGGGCAATCTCTTCCGTCATCCAGATCGGAATCAGCGCCAGGCTGCCATCCAGTTGTCGCCCGACATAGGCCGGCTCACCGCAATAACGCTGACGGCCTGTGACGAAAATCTCCCCGCCCGAACGCGGATGAAAGGCGTAACGGACAATCTTCTTTGCTTCGCCATCCTGATAACGGGCATTATGAGCCCAGTCCGACCGGAACTGGCAAGTCGTGGCTGGCCTGCGCCTTCGGCCGGCAAGCGGCACGGCTCGATCATTCCGTGCTCTATGTGCGCGTGCCGCGCCTGTTCGAGGATTTGGCGCTCGCCCGTCTCGATGGCCGCTTCCCACGCCTCATCGACAAGCTCACCCGCGCGCAACTGCTCATCCTCGACGACTTCGGGACCCACTCCCTCACCGACCAGCAGCGCTTCCATCTGTTCGAAATCGTCGAGGAACGCTATCGGCGCAAATCCACCCTGATCACCGCCCAGGCCCCCGTGGCCAAATGGCATGACCTGATTGCCGACCCCACCGTCGCCGACGCCATTCTCGACAGGATCGTCCACAACGCCCACCGCATCGTGCTCCAGGGCGACAGCATGCGAAAGCAAAAAGCCGCGCCCCTCTTGACCGGCGCCGAAAACGGCGAAATCAATCATCCATGAACGCAACAAGGCACCCGAGAACCGACACCGCCAAACTGTCCGCGACTCAATGAAACAGCTGTCCGCGACTTAGCGGAATCACTGTCCGCCTTTTGCGAAATGCGCAATCGCCGGTGCAGGCCTTCAAAAGGGCGACCAAAATATCGCCGGTCACCGCCTTCTGGCTTTTGCGGCCACGTGGCCGGGCGCTGGCGCACACAGCAAGCTTGATCGCGCTCTGCAGCTCCGGCGCATTGAATTTCCCCCTAAGACCGCGCGATTTGGTCAGCGTCGACCAGTTCGACAGCCGCCGCCGCACGGTGTTGGGGCGATGAAAACAGATTGTCGTCAATCGGACTCGGACAAAATGCTGTGACCAGCTTTGGCACCGGCTGACGCCAGAGTCCTCGGTTGAGAGTTGCGCGTCTGAGGGCGGATTGGGCAACGGGCGATCGCCGGGGCCGGTCGAGTTGCGCAGCCGTGTGTTGCTGTCAGTGTGGCGGCATAGGGCCGCAGGTGTGAGCCCGCCTCGTAGCAGAGGTGGATCCGATCGAACTTGGCGGCGATCCGTTGGATAACGCGGCGCATGCTTGTGTCCGACGCATCGACCTCACCGAAGTAGCGAACCTCTCCTTCCCGGCCGGCTTCCGCCATCGCCACGGGCATTCCTCTGCTTCGCAACATCGATTCCGACTGTGATGCGGATCGGCTCGGCCCGCCCGAGATGGGTATTCGGCTTGAGCCTTATCTTCGGGCGATGATGCATGGTGATAGGTTGAAGGTGCTGCGCTTCGAGTTGATGGTCAAGCGTGGTCTGCATGCCCGCAGCCACAAGCATCAGAAGGAGAAGCGCAGCATGAAACATTATGTCTGATTGGACGTCGCGGTAGAAGAGACCCCGGTTTTGCATCGTCGGCGAAACCGGCAAGATCTACCTGGGATGAAAGTGGAGACCCATTCCGAGGATCTTGTGCGGGTGCTCTGGGATGCTGCCTGGTGCTTTGATCGGGCTTGAGGCCGGGCCATTGTCGCAATGGCTGTTCAGCGGCCTAGCCGAGGCCGGCCTGCCGGCGGTGTGCATCGAAACCCGCCACACCAAGCCTTCCTGGAGGCGTAAGCAAACCCGGTTCGCGCTTCGTTCGTTCTTAACGCACGATTCTGCACAGCTCTTGTTCTGACCCCAACTTCAAATGACGTAACTCGGTGCAGTCGCCCCCGATGCGCCCGAAGATCGCAATTTCATCTTTTGGTTGCGTGTTTCGCAAACTCTGGACAGTGATTCCGCCAAATTGCGGATGGCTGTTTCGCTAAGTCCACGCACAGCTTGCGGCGCCTGTCCTCGGGAGAGCTGATGGAAGCGCCACGGGCGACGACCCAATAGAAGTGGTTCACCCGTTCGACCAGCGAAGTGAAGTTCGTTAATCGCACTACTCAAGGTCCGAGCTGAAGCTATCCATCGAGGAGCGGTTTTTCTTGAGCATGGGGCTCAAGAGAGGTATCGAAGTTATCGTGCCCTTCAGCATGATCCGCCGATGGTCTCAGGCACTGATCCTATAGCGACCACGCCCTTCCGGCTGGTTGAGCATTCAAGACAACCTTCCCGCTGCGGATCCTCGTACTTCCGCTGCCGCTTCCCGCATTTACCGGGGCCGTCCAATGGCCCGCCCTTCACAACAGTGATCCGGCAAGCATCTGGATGCGAGAAGTATTGTTACAGGAGACGTCTCGAATGACTTCTCCGCGGGACTCCAAAAGCCGTCTCAGCCGCCCCTAATTTACTCCCGTGTCTCACGCCGCCATTCGCGTCAGTAGCCCTTGCCGGACTAGATCGATGCTCGCGGCAAGTGCGCCTGCCAGATCGTCCAGCGGGTGGGCTGCGTCGACAAACGGTGCGAAAGAGAAGGGACCCCCATAACCGCCATCAAGCAGCGCCCGGATCTGGCTGCCATTGTCGGAACCGACTAGGACGCGATCTGGGTAAATCCAGTGGATAGGATCGTTGACTCTTGAAATGTGCACGAGACCGGTCAGGTCGCAGGAGAAGAACGGCTCCCCGGCGAGCGTGTGGTGGAACGTGTCGTGCACGAGGCGGAAGACGGACTGGCCATCAATAGCGGCAATGGCCCTAGCCGCTTCGTTCTTCGATCGAAGCGAGCAGGTCCGGAAGCCCAGCGGCTCGATGAGACCGATCAGACCGCGCGACTGGAGGATCGGCTTGAGCGCCTTCAAGGCGACGCGGAGCTCGCCCCGGCGCTCCCCATTGGCGGGCCAGGAGCCGTCGTTGACCGGCATCAGCATGAGCGTCTTGGCTCCGCAGGCCGCCGCATAATCGGCGAGCTTGCTCGCCTCGGTCTTGCGGGCGGGTGTCCACTCGTTGAAGCGCTGCAAGGCATTGATGGAAATAATCCCAACGCCTGCTTCGGCGGCGGCAGACCGGACGTCCGCCGCCGGCGTGCCGCGTGCAACAGCATTGCTGTGCTGTTGGCTGTGGATCCGGACATCGGTCAGGCCCTGGTCACGGGCAAAGGCGAAAAGTGCCCTGACGTTAAGTCCTGGTGTCGCCATATGATCGAGTGCAAAGCGGGGCGACGCTTGGCGCATGGGTTGGCGTTCCTTCAATGTTCATGGAAATTTTTTTGACGCTATTACGGCACTTGACTTAAGACAAACGATTAGATCAGATGTTTTTCATCTGAAAAGGAGATGGCTGATGAACAGCGCCGACCTCAGGTTTTTCCAGGCGGTTGTGAGAGCAAACAGCATCGGAGGGGCTGCCGGTGTACTCAACACGGTGCAATCCAACGTCACCGCGAGAATAAAATCGCTTGAGGAGGAAATCGGTGCTCCGCTTTTTCATCGCTCCAGGCGAGGGGTTACACTGACAGCCACCGGCATTCAGCTCGTGCCCTATGCCGAGCGCGTCGGAGAGCTTCTGGATGAAGCCAAGCGCGTCGTCACAGACCGCGGTACGCCGTGCGGTTTACTCAGGATCGGCTCGATGGAGACCACTGCAGCGCTTCGCCTTCCGCCGATCCTGATCCGCTATGCGGCAGAATATCCTGAGGTCGACGTACTGGTGGAGGCTGCCCCGACGGAAAAGCTCGTCAGCGAGGTCGTTGCACGCAAACTGGATGGCGCGTTCGTCTCCGGCCCCATCGCTCATCCCGAACTGAAAAGCCTATCGATCGTCGAAGAGGAGCTCGTTGTGATCTCCTCGCCGCGGTTTCGCGAGCTTTCGGATCTGAAGGCCTTGGCCGCATCACCGGCTCTGAAGGTCCTCGCCTTTCGATCGGGATGTTCCTACCGCCGGCGCATGGACATGTTCCTGGCGGCGTGTGGGGTAACGCATGTCCGCTGGATGGAACTTGGAACAATGGACGGGATCATCGGCTGCGTCGCCGCCGGGGTGGGGATGGCCATGCTACCTCGGGGGGTCGTTCAGGATGCGGCAGCCGACGGACAGCTCATTATACACCTGCTACCTGACGACATGCGGTCGGCGCCGACTGTTTTTGTGACGCGGAGCGACGAGTATCTCTCTGCGGCACTTCAGGCTTTCATGACGGTGGCGTCTGAGGCGCATTCACGGCCTCAGCCGGCAAGACCTGAGCCGGTGCGACAACTGCAGCGGGCTTAGGAAAGGTGGAGCAAAAACAAGGGGTCAGTCAGACGCAATCGTCGGCGGATCTTGTTGGCAGCTCGTAGGGTTCGTTTGCCCAGAGATCGCCTACGATGCTGGAAAGGCGCTGCATGCTGCTGCAAAACTAATGAATGAGCACGGATTGGAGCACAACGGCTGGCCAGGGTGCTCCGCTTGCGCGTGGCCAACCGCTTCGAGATCAGTAAGTGTGACTGAAGTCGACGGTGACCCGCAGCAGCCGAGTGCCCCATCTTTGGGATGCCTGGCGAGAACCCGAGTACGATATCGGTCTTTGCACTTGATCTCTGTGGATGGCCCTAGCCAAGGCTGACGTATGTGCCGCTCAGTTTGTCATCGTTCCATCGAGTGTCGTGATGGAGTCGGGCGATGCGCAGACGGAAGCTTCTCAAAGATCAGGATCGGAATAGACTTTCCAGTGTGCCGACGACAGCGAATAGAGTCGGATGAGGCTGTCCTCATCGGCGCAGGGCGCAGCAAGATCGGGCGTCAGCTGACTGGGGTTGCGCAGCCCGATCGGGGGCGATCCAGTAGATCTCCCTCGGCTTTAGCTTTGAGGGCTGCGTGGCCCTCTTCGAGCTAAAAGCCGGCTTCCGTCGTCGGTTGAGCCTTTCGGTCGATTGGAAACTCGTCCAACGCTGCGAGGACATCCGCAATACGATGCCTATCGCTGTCTAACTCGTCGACGGATCGGACCGCGGCACGCGAGCGTAAGCGCCTTCAGTAGCCACCAAATCAGCATGCCTTCCCTCCGCAACAACCCGCCCCTTGTCCAAGACCACTATTTTGTCGGCGCAACGGATGGTGCTCAGTCGATGAGAGATGATGACGATGGTCTTGCCGTCCCGACGCAGATCCTCCACCAGTCGCAGGACAAACGCCTCGGCGACCGAGTCGAGAGAGGAGGTTGCTTCGTCGAGGATCAGGATCTCCGGATCCCGGTACAGAGCCCGAGCCAACGAAAGGCGCTGCTTCTCGCCCCCGGAGAGGCGTACGCCGTTTTCGCCTAGATAGGCCTGGAAGCCATCGGGCCAGCGCTCGATCACCTCCCGCAGCCCTATTTGATCGCAGATATGGAGGATCTTTTCGATGTCCGGCTCGAACTCGCCAAGGGCGATGTTGTCGATCACCGAGCCCGAGAACACGTCGATCGATTGCGGCACCGCAGCGACAACCTTGCGCAGGGATACGGTCGACAGGTCCTGGAGGGCATAACGGCCGATCCGGATGTGTCCACCCTCAAGCGGGTAGACATTCTGCAGCAGCGCCGCAAGGGTGCTCTTGCCCGAG
This sequence comes from Mesorhizobium sp. WSM1386, assembly GCF_055901595.1. Taxonomy (NCBI): domain Bacteria; kingdom Pseudomonadati; phylum Pseudomonadota; class Alphaproteobacteria; order Hyphomicrobiales; family Phyllobacteriaceae; genus Mesorhizobium; species Mesorhizobium sp. WSM1386. The sequence continues at coordinate 6,441,204 of NZ_CM148373.1, read as the reverse complement.
CCGCTTTCCCCCACCACCGCTGTCATTTCCCCCCGGCGGAAGGTGACGCTAAGATCCTCGAAAAGCTCGAGCTGGCTACCATAGCGGAACGTGACCTTCTCCAGGTGGATGTCGCCAATGTCGGATTTGGCGGCATCGATGCCGCCACCGCTTTCCGGCTCCAGGTCGAAGATCTCGAACAGGCGATCCGCCGCGATAAAAGCATCCTGAACGATCCGGTTGGTCTGGATCAGACTGGCAATCGGCCGGGTAACATAGCCCAGCAAGGTGCCTGGAGATGACCAAGGCCAACTCCAGGAATCCGCGAATATCCTGGATCTCATTTAATGGCGATTAAAATACATCACTGCGGATGCTATAGCTAACCCTACCGAGAATTCCGCAAACTATTGCCGTCAGCAAGAACCACCCTCCGGAGGTTGAACATGCTTCTACGCGCGTTAACTCGGTCACACCGTAGGCTTGCATATCGGTCTTCATTTTTTCTCCTTTCCTAGAGCTTGAAATCACGGGAGCAGTAATGCGGCAGCGTGTGCCGCCGCACAAGGAGATCAGCAAAGGTCGTGCCAACTGTCCAGGAAGCCCCAAACAGCGCTTATGCATGTTCTTTAGAGGCTTCGTTGCGAGCGCGGCCGCACTCCGGGGCGAACAACACAGTGTCGCTAACTCGACAAAACCGACAGTAGGGGCCAATACAACGTGCGTCGGGAGAGGATGCGCCCGGCGGTGTAGCAGGCTGTTTGAAAACATAAACCGCTGAGCAGAGTACGCATACGACGGGGGCCGCGGAATGTGTTCGTGCGCGTGAGGACGTGCGGCTCTATGATTGTCGCGCGTGAGGTTCAGGCAGCTTGCTGATCAGCGGGCTTTTCGGCTTCTCGCAGGTGCTTCCATTCCCAGGGCAGCAGTTCGTGCAGACGCGAGGCGGGCAGATTGGCGATTCGAGCAAGGACGTCGGCGAGCCAGGCCTTCGGATCAACGTCGTTGAGGCGACAGGTCATGATTATCGTCAGCATGACGGCGGTACGGTCGGCGCCACGCTGGCTACCTGCAAAGGTCCATGCACGGCGGCCAAGGGCAACACCTCTCAATCCGCGCTCGGCGGCATTGTTGGACAGGCAGATCCTGCCATCGTCGAAGCGGGCGAAGTCGGCCCAGCGGGAGAGCATGTAGTTCATCGGCTTCAGGACATCGGAAGACCGAGAGAGGGGTTCGCGCTCGTGCAGCAACCACGCGTGCATGTCGTCGAAGAGGGGCTTGCTTTTTTCCTGGCGCACGGCGCGCCGCTCGTCGGCGGTCTTGCCGTTGATCTCGCGTTCGATCTCAAACAGTGCGTCGAGCCGCCTGGCCAACCGCGATCCCCCGCAGCAACCGCAGGCGGTGGGAGGGTCGATGACGACGCGCTCGCGCTCGATGTCATCGGGCCAAGGCTTGCGCACTGGCCGCTTGCGCTCAAAGGAGCGTACGTTCTGCGTCTTCGCCGCCGCGGCGGCCGCTTCAAGCTCGTCCTCGGTCGCCGAGGTCACGAGGTCCTCGAGCTCCAGTTCCAGTTGCTCGAGCAGTCGCCGGGTACGCTCGGAGCGCCGCCCGTACAGTTCGCGCCTCAGTTTCTTGAGAAGCAGATCAAGCTCAGCAATCCGCGCCTCGGTATCCGACAGCTTCGCCTGCGCGCTCGCGGCCTCTGCTTGCGCGGAGGTCGCTTCGGCCTGCCAGGTGATGGCTTCGGCCTGCGCCCTGGTGACTTCGACCTGCGCGTTGACGGCGACATCGCGCTCAGCCTGCAGCGCCTCATGCGCCGCCAGCAGCGCCATGTAGGCACTAGCAAGGTCCGCAGGGAGATCAACAGGCTTCGATGTCACGAAGCTATTGAATCAGATCTCCATGTAAATTCAATCAAGAAATGCCTCCGACACGAGATGAACGCCATGTTTCTTGAGGATTGCGCCAGTGTATGCCAACCAAGAGGTAGCTTAGCTGCGCCGAAGATATTTTTACCGCTCCGCCTTCAATTGTCGGCCATATGTAGCGGCCGCGCTCCAACCTTTTTGTGACAGGCAGGATCCTTGGCCGTCATGCCAAATACATTTCAAAAGTGAACCGCAGCGGCCCCGAAAGACGAAGAGATTGCCTTCAAGTGGGTTCATTTTGAGCACTTCCTGCACCCGCAGCGCAAGCGATGGGAACCCGCACCGCATGTCTGTATAGCCCGTCGCCAGCCACACGCGCACGCCTTCCATGGGAACCATCACAGCTTTTCCAGCCCCTGCACGATCCGCATCAGAACGCCTACGTCGACGGTCCGGTCAACGATCACGCGCCGGCCATTGGCCCCGACAATCTCCATCCGGCCACCAGCAGGCATCGGCTGGCCAGCGGCGGCCCGGACTTCACAGCGTGGTCGCACAGTTGCGCGGGCTTCCAGCTCTCCATCCTGCTTACCGGGACTGATCACGCCCAGGTCGATGAAGGCGTTCGGCGCAGTCGCGATCGGCAGCCGGTTGGATCGGTCAATCAATCTCCCTTCACGCGCTCGCCTCATTAGGGCGAACAAGTGGTTCTCATTCATGTCGTGACACCGCGCCACAATCGCCACCGGATCACCGGTCGCCTGCACCTCACGCACAATCGCCAGCTTCTGCTCGATCGTCCACCTGCGGCGACCCCACTTGCGGTTCCCGCTCGCCGCCAGCGGCGGAGCTGCGGTCTTATCAACTTCTGCCGTCGATGGCGTCTCAATGGCCAGGTATTTCATGCTTAAGCGTCCACTAAGTTTAAGCGGACACTATTGATCCTAAATACCCATTAATAGGCGGCCGCCAGCGTACGGATACTGAGCAGAGGCTCGGTTTTGACTTGTGTCTTTGCTGATCACCCAACGGGATGCCGTTCTTTGTATCACGCACAACGATGTACGTAAGCGCGCCAATGCCTGCCATAAGGAGTATACTTGCAATGGTGTGATTATCATTGGAGCACAAGTCCCCCGACGTTAGGCACGGAAGGTGCGTCGGTCTCTGCCCTTCCCGAGAGATGGGTGACAGTTCATTCCGGATAGATGGGTTACACTTTCGGCCCTTTGCAAGGAGAGCAAGGTGCCTTGGAAGGAGTGTAACGTCATGGAAGAGCGGCTGAAGTTCGTCGCCCGGTTGCTGGACGGCGAGAAGATGGCGGTGCTTTGCCGGGAGTTCGATATCTCGCGCAAGACCGGCTACAAGATCCTCACGCGCTACAATGACAGCGGCCTTGAAGGGCTGACGGATCGATCGCGCCGGCCCTATCGCCACGCCAATCAGCTTCCGTTTCAAATCGAGAAGCTGATTGTGCGCCTGAAGCAAGATAAGCCGACATGGGGGGCGCCGAAGATACGCGAGCGGCTGGCCCGGCTGTATCCCGATGTGCACCGGCCCGCGATCTCGACAGTGCATGCGGTGCTCGACCGGCACGGCATGGTCGAGCACCGCAAGCGAAGGCGCAACAGGGCGACGGGGACACCGCTTTCAAACGGCTATCGACCCAACGATCTTTGGTGTGCCGACTACAAGGGCGAGTTCATGCTCGCCGACCGACGTTATTGCTATCCCCTGACCATCACCGACTTCGCCAGCCGCTATCTCATCGCCTGCGAGGCGCTGTCGACCACCAAGGAAGCCTTTGCCTTCACCGTGTTCGAAAGCGTTTTCAAAGAGTTCGGCCTGCCCAGCGCGATCAGGACCGACAATGGCGTTCCCTTCGCCAGCCCCAACGCGCTGTTCAACCTCAGCAAGCTGTCGGTCTGGTGGCTGCGCCTGGGCATCGACATCGAGCGCATCAAGCCGGGCTGCCCGCAGCAGAACGGGCGCCATGAACGCATGCACCTCACCCTGAAGAGGGAAGCCACCAAACCGGCAGGCGCCAATTTCCTTCAGCAGCAGGCCAGGTTCGATGACTTCATCGACGAGTTCAACTCAGAACGCCCGCATCAGGCACTCGGCATGGACCGTCCGGCAGAGCGCTACACGCCCTCAACGCGCCCCTACACCGGCCTGCCGGACCTCGACTATCCGTTTCACGACAAGGCTGTCACCGTCACCACCTGCGGCCGCATCTGCTACAATCGCAAGAAGATCAATCTCAGTCTCGTCTTCGCCGGCCAGACCGTCGGCATCAAACAGGTCGAGGACCATATCTGGCTGGCTACCTTCATGGACTATGATTTGGGATATTTCGACGATGAGACATGCAGGCTCGAACCACTCCAAAACCCTTTCGGGCCAAAAGTGTTACCCATGTCTCCGGTATAAACCGTAACCTATGTGTCCGGAACGGACCCTCCTTAAGTTGGCGCTGAGATCCGGGTTCGTACGTCGGCCGCGACCGGGACATCCATTGTGCAACCGAAGCTACCGGTCACAGAAGCCCAGCGGCCTGCACCTGCACTTTCTCCCGCAGCGCGCATGCTGCAGCGACCATGTTGATGAGGGCAGGGCGGACCTCTTCCCATTTCCTTGTTTTGAGGCCGCAGTCCGGATTCACCCACAGTTGGCGGTCCGACAGTCGCTCGCGAGCAAGTTGGGCGAGATGCAAAATCTCGCCGATCTCCGGGACACGTGGTGAGTGAATATCGTAGACGCCGGGACCGATTTCGTTCGGATATTTGGACTTGGTGAAGGCGTCCAGCAGTTCCATTTTGGAGCGCGACGTCTCGATTGAAATCACGTCCGCATCCAGTTCAGCGATCGAGTCGATGATCTCATTGAACTCCGAATAGCACATGTGGGTATGAATTTGGGTCGCGTCCTCTACACCCGTCGAAGCGAGCCGGAAGCATTCGACAGCCCAGCCGAGATAATGTTTCCAATCGGACTTCCGAAGGGGCAAACCTTCGCGAAACGCGGCCTCATCGGTCTGGATCACCCTGGCGCCAGCTCTTTCGAGGTCGGCCACTTCATCACGGATCGCGAGTGCGATCTGCCGGCAGACCTCGGCGCGGGGTAAGTCGTCGCGCACAAAAGACCAGTTAAGAATCGTCACTGGACCAGTGAGCATGCCCTTCACCGGCTTTTTCGTCAGCGACTGGGCAAATTGCCACCAGAAGACCGTCGTCGGATTGGGCCGCGATACGTCGCCGAAGATGATGGGAGGGCGCACGAGCCGCGACCCATAACTTTGCACCCAGCCATGCTGGGTGAAGGCGAGGCCGGACAACTGCTCGCCGAAATGCTGCACCATGTCGTTGCGTTCGAACTCGCCATGTACCAGCACGTCCAGCCCGATCTCTTCCTGCCAACGGACCGCCGCCTCGGTCTCCTTCCTCAGAAAGGCCTGGTAGTCGATATAGCTCAGTCGGCCATTAGCATGAGCGGAGCGTGCCCTGCGCACCTCGGGCGTCTGCGGGAAGGACCCGATGGTGGTCGTCGGGAACGGCGGCAAGCCGAGTGCGTCAGCCTGGACTCTCGAGCGCTTGGCAAATGCGCTCTTTCGTTGCTTCATGGCGCCGTCAATGCTGCTAACGCCCCCGTGGACGAGCGGATCATGGACCTTTGTCGACATTGCGCGCGCGGCGGCCCGCCTCGGCAGAAGCTTTCAGGGCGCCTGCTACGGCCTCCCTGCCTTCGGACAAAGCTTGGGCCAGCACGAGCAGCTCTTCAGTCTTCTGGGCGGCGAATGCCAGCCACGAACGGACGTCTACATCGAGCGCGGTCTCCATTCGCAGGTCCATCGGCACATGAAGCATTGAGCAGGAAGGCGCAATTTCGACGCGGTCCAGCGGCCAGCCGGCAATGACCGGCTTGATCCGGTCGAGAATGGCAGTCAGGTTCGCACGCCAGACATTGCGGCCGTCGATCAAGCCAAGTGAGAGCACCAGATCCTTTGGTGCGAGCCGACCAACCGTCTCCAACTGCTCGGGAGCGCGCACGAGGTCGAGATGTAGGCCCGCCAGGCGCAGTGAAAGCGCGGTCTCGAGATTGTCTCCCAGCGGCCCGAAATAGGTAGCCAGCATAATTTTTAACTTGGGCGCGGCTTTAGACAGCTGCCCGTAGGTGAATTTGAAGGCAGCTCGTTCGTTCGGGTTGAGATCGAGCACAAGCGCCGGCTCATCAATCTGCACCCAGTCGGCCCCCGAGAGCTCCAGCCTCTGCAGGAGTTGCTCGTAGACCGGCAGCAGGCGCGGTAGCAGCGCTATGGGATTAAAGCCCTGGTCGGGAGACTTCGCCAGCTTCAGGAAGGTCACCGGTCCAAGGATGACCGGGCGTGTATGGATGCCGAGCTCTTTTGCCTCCAGAAAGTGATCGACTGGTTTGGTCGACGAGAGGGCGAATGTCTGATCGTCCGCCAGTTCCGGCACGATGTAGTGGTAGTTCGTGTCGAACCATTTGGTCATTTCCATTGCGGTCACGCGCTGCCCCTGAACTGCATGCCCGTGACTGGCGTGTCCGCAACCCGCGCTATCGCCTTGCGTGCCGCGCGCCATCGCGAAGTAGTTGTCAAGCGGGACCTCGCCGCCCGTCCAGCCGTAACGAGCTGGCACGGCGCCGACCATTGCTGCCGTGTCGAGCACATGGTCATACAGTGAGAAATCGTTCGACGGGATTTTTGACACGCCGCGGTCGTGCTGCTCGTTCCAGCTGGCTGCACGGAGCGCCTTTGCCGTCGCCAGAAGGCTGGTAGCAGAAGATTTTCCGGACCAGTAGCTTTCGAGCGCGAATTTCAGTTCTCGCCGGCGACCGATACGCGGCACGCCAAGCGTTGCTGTGGGAACTTGCTGGGAGACATTCATTCCATACCCCGATGGTTGGGGCGGGGACAAGGAAGGCGCTGACAGTCCGGCCTCAACGCCGAGCTGCCGCGGCCACCAGACACCCCGCCCGTGGACGTTGTTACCGTGGCAGGTCTCCTGGCTCGCGGGTCACAGCCTCTGCCCGTCTTCCCGGGGCAGTTCGCCCCAGTGACATTGGTGGGTTGGCTCGCCGCTTACAGTTGCGGGGGCAGCGCCGGCATTGCACCGGCTTCCCTCTTAGTTCCGCAGGGGCAACGCCTTGCGAAGAACCACGACACGCCGACAATCGCAGCCGCTCGCATTGTTGTCAATGACGCATAAAGAAATGTTTATGTGCTTATGTGAATTGTTCGCCTGCGGCGTGTTTCCAAGTTCCATGTCGCCGTCCAGCTGAGCCTCTGCGCGAACTCTCGCGTGTGCAGACTTTGGCTCCCGAATCTGCGTTTTGTACGATCCCGTCTCAAAACGACTTCGTCAAAAAATGGCGCGTGTGGGCCATTCATGATCGGACGGCAGTACTGGCCCGAAGTGCGACAGTGTTCCTGAGCCTCAACAATCAGAAATTTAGAGAAAACCGGCCTCCTTCTCGGACTGGTACGCGTTCGATTTACACGCGCTCGTCTGGACAGCCTGCACAGGGGGAGGGGTGGGCAATATGTGGCCGAAATATTGCCCTACAACAGCCCCGCCTGTTCAGCCTCGCGGCGCAAATTCTGCCGGGGCCTGGGGCCGATCTGCTGGATCACCAATCCGGCCGCCAGTGAGCCAAGGTCGCCGCAGGTCTTGAGGTCGCGGCCTTGCGTGTAGCCATGCAGGAAGCCGGCGGCGTAGAGGTCGCCGGCGCCGGTCGTGTCGACCAGCTCCTTGATGGCGGGGCCTTGATGACCACGGTCTCGTCGCCGCGCACGATGACGGAGCCTTTCTCGGACCGCGTCACGGCGGCGATCCGGCAATCCTTGCGGATCTGCGCCAGCGCCTCGTCGAACGACGATGTCTGGTAGAGCGACTTGATCTCGTGGCTGTTGGCAAAGACGATATCGACCGTGCCCGAGCGCATCAACTCGAGGAATTCGTCGGGGTAGCGGTCGACGCAGAACGAATCCGAAAGTGTCATCGACACTTCGCGGTTTGCCGCGTGCGCCAGCCTGGCCGTCTGCCGGATCGCTTCCTTGGCGCGCGGCGGATCCCACAGATAGCCCTCGAAATAGGTGACCTTGGCGCCAGACGCCTTGTCGGCCTCGACGTCCTCCGGCCCGAGCTCGACGCAGGCGCCGAGATAGGTGTTCATCGAGCGCTCGCCGTCGGGGGTGACGAAGATCATCGAGCGGGCCGTCGGCGGCTCGCCCTTGAGCGGTTTGGTGTCGAAGGCGACGCCCTGCGCATGGATGTCATGCGCGTAGATTTCGCCCAGCGCATCGTTGGAAACCTTGCCGAAGAAGGCGGCACGGCCGCCGAAGGAGGCGACGCCGGCCGCCGTGTTGCCGGCGCTGCCGCCGGAGGCTTCGATCGCCGGACCCATGCGGCTGTAGAGCAGTTCGGCGCGGTGGGTATCGATGAGGTTCATCGCGCCCTTGATGATGCCGTTGGTTTCGAGGAATTCCTCCTCGCACTGGGCGATGATGTCGACAATGGCATTGCCGATGCAAAGCACGTCATAATCCGGCATCAATATCTCCGCCAAAAACCAGAGCCGGCTTCTCGCCACGCCGGGGCCGGCCTGTTTTTGGCGAGTGTGGAGGGGTCGCCATATGCCGACGCATCCAATACCCGTGCATCACGCAGCTGCCGGTCCTGCCTCTCGCAACAGCTCGTCAGCTCTATCCGTCTTTTCCCAGGTGAACTCCGGCTCTTCGCGGCCGAAGTGTCCGTATGTCGCGGTCTTGCGGTAAATCGGCCGTAAGAGATCAAGCGTCTTGATGATGCCTTTCGGCCGGAGATCGAAAAGCTCAAGGACGGCGCGCTCGATCCTTTTTTCATCAATCTTTGCGGTTCCGAATGTATTGACGAGGACTGAGACCGGCGCGGCCACACCGATCGCATAAGCAAGCTGAACCTCGCACACCTCCGCAAGTCCGCTGGCAACGACGTTTTTTGCGACGTACCGCGCCGCATAGGCGGCCGATCGATCGACCTTGGACGGGTCCTTGCCCGAAAAGGCGCCGCCGCCATGACGCCCCATGCCGCCGTAGGAATCGACGATGATCTTGCGGCCGGTAAGCCCGCAATCGCCGCGCGGCCCACCCACCACGAACCGGCCTGTTGGATTCACCAGGAATCTTATCCCCGTCGTATCCAGGTCCTGAGGCAAGACCGGCCTTATGATCTCCTCAATCACGGCTTCGCGCACCGTGGCTTGTGAGACCTCCTCGTCATGCTGCGTCGACAGGACTATGGTATCAAGCGCTACCGGGCGCAAACCCTCGTAGCGGACGGACACTTGAGATTTAACGTCCGGGCGAAGCCAGCCAAGGCGTCCGGTTTGGCGCACCTTTGCCTGTTTTTTTGTCAAATCGTGAGCGAGTTGGATTGGCAACGGCATCAATGTTTCGGTCTCGTTGCACGCGTACCCGAACATGAGGCCCTGATCCCCCGCTCCCTGCTCAAGATCCTGCCCTCGTCCCTCGTCGACCCCCTGGCTGATGTCAGGCGACTGCTCGGTCAAGGCCAAGATCACGGCGCAACGCCGGCCGTCAAAGCCGATCGCATCGTCGTCATATCCAATGTCCAAAATGACATCGCGGGCAACTTGGCTGTAGTCGATCTGCGCGTGGCTGGTGATCTCGCCAGCCAGAACGACCATCCCCGACTTCACCAACGCTTCACAAGCAACACGAGCCTTCGGATCCTTGCGAAGGATCGCATCAAGCACGCCATCTGAGATATTGTCGGCCATCTTGTCGGGATGTCCCGCACCGACGGATTCGGAAGAGAACACGAATTGTCTGGTCATAGAATGTCCTCGCTTCAAACGTTGGAATCGGATGTGACAGTTGATCCGGCCGCCTTACCTGTCGGAGATGCCAGGCATGTCGAACGCAGCACAGAAGTCGGCAACGTCTCTGCACACGCCGGCATGGACGTCCGAATCATCGGGCTGGCGGCAAACCAGGTCGATGAACGCTGCAATCTGCACCATCTCCGCCTCGCGCATCCCCACCGACGTCACTGCTGGCGTGCCTAACCGTATGCCGCTGGTGAGCGCGGGATGGCGCCGGTCGCCCGGCACCATGTTGAAATTCGTAATGATCCCTGCTTCCGACAAGCGCTCGGCATAGTCTTTCCCAGACAGCGGTCGGTCCCGAGGATCAAGGATCAGCATGTGATTGTCAGTGCCCCCCGTTACGAGTTCATAACCTCGCTCCAGAAGCGCCTGGGCCAGAGCCTTGGCGTTGTTGACGATCTGCTGACCGTACACACGGAAGGATGCATTCCCTGCTTCGTGCAGAGCGACAGCCAGCGCGGCAATCGTATTCATGTGCGGTCCGCCCTGGAGGAGAGGGAACACGGCACGGTCTATGCGTCTGGCCAGATTGTGTTTGCTCTTGGGATGATAGAGCGCCTGATAGCGGTCTTCATTCCTTGACAAGATGAAGCCACCACGAGGGCCGCGGATCGATTTGTGGGAGGTGCTGGTGACCACATCGCAATGGCCAACGGGATTCGGATGCACGCCTGCGACAACGAGCCCGCTGATGTGGGCGATGTCGGCCACCAGATAGGAGTTCACCTCCGAAGCGATTTCGGCCATTGCCTTATAGTCAAAAATGCGCGGATAAGCAGTTCCTCCGACCCAAATGAGCTTCGGTCGTTCGCGTTTGGCCGTCTCGCGCAAGCGGTCATGGTCAATCTGCTGAGTCTTTTCGTGTAGCTCGTACGGAACTCGCTCATAGTCCGTGCCGGAGAAGTTCACGCCCCAACCGTGCGTCAGATGCCCGCCGGCGGGGAGGTCCAAGCCCATCATCTTGTCTCCCGGACACAACAGCGCTCGACAGACAGCCTGATTGGCCGGCGAGCCGGAATAAGGCTGCACGTTGGCGTGTTCACAGCCGAATAGCGCCTTCAATCGCTCGATGGCGAGGTTCTCAAGCTCATCGACAATCTCGTTTCCGGCGTAGTAGCGCGCGCCGGGATATCCCTCAGCATACTTGTTGGTGAAAATAGACCCGGTCGCTTCCAGCACCGCGGAGGACACGAAGTTCTCGGAGGCGATAAGTTTGAGGGTCGTCCGCTCCTGGCGCTCCTGTCTTAAAAGCAGCTCGTGAACGCGGGAATCTGCGACAGCCAGATGAGGCCATTCGCAAGTATCAAGCTCCGCGATGGCCCCGCCAGTCGAATTGTTCATATCAGCTTCGCGCTCCATTGGGACTAAGTTTCGGGACAAGCAGGCGGCCACCTTTGACCGCGCCCTGTATCGCTTCCAGGCGCTGTAGGTCTTGTCTGTGATGGCCATCGCCGTGGGGCAGGAGATCAACCAACAATTGAACCAAGCCGCCGTCCGAGCATCCTGCTTCGAGGTGATACGAAGGCCAGGGGCGCTGTTCGTTGCCGAGAAGAAAGCCAGCTCTGGCGAGCTGGCGGACGTGTGCGATTACGTGCTCACGCGCCAGACTCAGAACTTCTGCTAGCTCGCAGACGGTTAGGTCCGCATGCGCACAAAGTCCCAGGATTCGAAGTCGATCAAGATGAGCCGCGGCCTTTAGGCGCTTGACCAGTGTCATCATTTGCCGGCACTCGTTGTATTGACTTCGTCCATTTGGCGTCCTCCCACTCTTTCAGAGGCAATCTTGCCGTCCGACGAGGTCGATACGCTCCACCGCATCGCGGATCGTTTCCGATACATCGCCTCGAACAAGGCAAATGCTCCTGCCGGCTCTGCTTTCGACGGGGCCACAGCGCCACGGTCTCGACCGGCAGCTCAAAGTACATATTCAGGGAGGTTTAGAGTGCTAAAAGTCCGCGATTTTCTTTGAAGGATCTGTTGCGAGCCGTGCGTACCGGCGTTGGACAGCCCGATCAGGAGGACGTCATCGAGGTTTTTGCGCGCGGCGGCAAGGAGGCTCCCTGCTGAGCCCGCTTGTGTTGTATCTCGCCAGCATGGGGACTACGTCAAGAGCCGATTCTGCCACCCCGCATTCATGGCATGTTGCTGCGTTCATTTCGAGAGCGGGGTCCGGTGATACAATCCCCTAATAACTGATGTAAAACTCCGAGGCTTCGTGTCTTAGCCTGAGCCCGCCCGGCCGTCATATTGGCCCACCATCAGCCGAAATCCGGGTCTGTTTGGGTCGAGGCGACACCATTTTGGCCCAAGGCGCGGGCTTCCCGGCGTGTCTATGCGACAGTACCGGCGGGGCCAAATACGTTTCGGCAGTCACACGCTCATCTTACTTTAGTCACTTGTTCATCCAAGCGTGAACTCTGTCGAGTGAACCGATATCGACCTCGAAGCCCCAGCCATCGCGGGACGATCCGGTTGGCCGCTTGAGGTGGACATGCTTGGGCAGGTCGGCACTGGCGAGCGCCTGACCGTCGCTGTCGTTGCTGATGTCGGCGGCCTGTCTCAGGCGTCCAGGCCGAGTGCCTGCAGGACGCGGGCATAAATGCCGCGCGATCGCGCAGCTGATGATCCATGCCTGTACTAAGGATACCGCGCACAATAACTGCTACGACGTTCGCGGCTTGATTGTGTAGTTCCATTCAGGATGGAACGTGTCGCCGGTTATGTCGAGGGCTGCCATCTCGGCGTCGCTGACCTTGATGCCCTTCGGGTAGGTGGGTGTGTCGAGTGCGCAGTCGACCTTGAGGCCGGATTTGGTCGTCGTCGCGCCGATCAGCTCGATCACCGCGAGACGATCCGTCAGCGGCCGACCGCGCCAGTTCTGGGTGATGTGGCAGAACAGGCGATGCTCTATCCTGTTCCACTTGGAGGTGCCCGGCGGATAGTGGACGTGGAGGGTGAGGCCGGTCTCGTCAGCGAGCCTCTGCAGTTCGATCTTCCACAACCGCACGCGTGCACCGTTCGAGCCGCCGCAGTCTGCGGTGATCGTCAGCTCGCTTGCTTTTGGATAGCGCTCGCGTCCCATGCGCTCGCGCCAGCAGCGGATTGCCTGCACCGCGAATGCGGCCGTGTCGCTGATGACGCCGACGCTGACGCTGACGAAGCCGGCGTTGGCCGTCACGTCGTAGACGCCATATGGCACGACCTTGCCATGCGCCTTGTCCTCGAAGTCGTGCACGTTCACACGGCGAGGATTGCCCTCGGGGCGATACTCGGAGCCAGCGTTCCTGAAGTTGCCGACCAACTCCTTTTGCTTGGTGTCAACGAAGATGACCGGCTGTCCCGCAGCCTGCGCGGCGATCACCTTGGCGTTGATGTGCTCGAACTGCGCGTTGCGGTCCGGATGCCGCGAGCCTTCGTCGGCCTTGCGATCGCTGGGAGACGGTCGGGTGCAAGCTCGATGAGCGCGGCCGTCGTCCAGATGTCCTCGCCGCGGTTGATCGTCGAGCGGGCCAGCCCGGTGATCCTGTAGACGACCGCTAGCCCACCCCAGCCGGCAGTACGCACCTCGGCCGCTGCGAACATGCGCTGAGCCGCTACCTCGGGGGCAGGTTCGCCGTGCCGGCGGCGGACGCAGGGCGGTGAGCGATTGCGCTGACGAAACCGAGCTTCACCAGCTCCTTGGCGACCGTGTCGGCGCTGATCGGATGGCCAGTCCAGCGCGGCGGCGAGTTTGTCCATGCTCTTCGACACCCACAGCAGCGGTCGCTCCGGATCGCCTAGCGTGACCGGCTCGACCAAGCGTTTCAGCTCGTCAACCAGCCCAGGGTCGCTCTCTAGCGTCCGAGTCGATCATCCGACCGACCTACGCCTGTTCGGCGCCTTCAGGAATCCCTTCGACCTGAGTCACACCGAAGGACAGCGCGATTCACTTAATGTCGGACCGTCCTAAGCGTCGGCCGCCGACAGTCTAGACGCAGCTCGCTGTGCTCGACGAGGCGTTGTCATCACCTCATAGAACCTGACCGCCTCACCAGCGATCAACTGGGGAGGGGAGGGCGCTTTTCAGAGCCCGGCCGCCTTGGTGAGATTGATACGCGGTCGCGGGGGCGCTGGTACTTGCGCGTCATCTCGGCGCTGGTATGGCCCAGTTGCTTTTGCACATTGCGCCCCATCGACTTCGGCCGAGGAGGCGAGCCCGGCGCATAAGGAGTGGCTAACGAAAAGTTTTGCGGGTTCGCCTTTGGCAAGATCGCCGCGCACGCCGGCGGCAAGCGCGGTCCGCTTGACGAAGCGGGCGACCTTCTGATCATTAAGCTGGTCGGCGCCGACCGCCTCGCACTGGCCGGTGACGCGCCGGCACGGGATTGGCGACTGCCGGTAGTCGGGTCGCCAGCGACGAACGCCCGGAGCCATGGCGGAGGGACTGGGCTCGGCCGCCGGTTCGCCCGGCATCCCGCCGATCTCCGAGACGACGGCGATGATGTTAGCGAGATCGTCGCGTCAAGCGCGGCGGTTTCGGCCGACGGCTGCGCGGCCAAATGTCATCCCGGTGCCCATGCTGTGGGGCGGTCGGGAAGCTTGCTCGGCGTGAATTTTGGGCTTCTGCTCGCCGGAATGGCCATTTCTCAATGCAGAAAACGGCCAACTTCTGATAGAGAACAATACGAGCTATAATGCAAGATTATCGTTCGTTGTGTCGCTCCGACAGGCTGTGCGTTTTGGCGCGAAAATCATAGCAAAAAGCGCACGGCCGCTTTACCCTCCAAAACCATGATTCGTCTCGATCCCGCGACCGCCAGCCCCGCCGCGCCGCCGGCCGTTCCGGCTTGGGCGATCACAAGCGCCGGCGCGCCGAGCGACGGCGACGCCGCCTTCCGGGCCGGCGCCGCTCTGGGTGCCCTCGACACGCTCGCTCGCGCGCAACCCAGCTGGGCCGGGGCCTGGCGGCAGCGGCTGGCGCTCAACTGCGCCGCCGCCAGCATGCGGCTCGCCGGCCGCTCAGAGGACGCGGCCGCGTTGCGCGACGCCTGGTACCTGCGCCAAGCCGGGTCCGACCCCGGTCCCGCCGGCGCGGTGCTTGGCGCCTGGCGGCAATTTTCCGTGCAGCCGCCCGTTGTCACCGCCGATCGTTTGGCCAAGATCGTCGAGCTGCTCGGGCTCAGTTGGGACGATGAGGCTCTCGCCGACCTGTGCGCGGCAATCGACGAAAAGGTCAGCGGCGGCCGACCGGCGCCATTCGTCGCCGCGGCGATCGCCGCTCACGTCGTCGCCATGCGCCCCGACTCCGAGCTTTTGGCCTGGTGGCTGACCGACCTGGTGCTGGCAAAAAGCCTGCGCTGGCCGCGGCCGCTGCCGCTGCTTATGGCTCAGGCCTTTGGACCGGCTTTTCGCGCCGGCGGCGGCAAGCGCATCCGACCCGGGGAAGACGGATTCGAACGGGCGGTCTGCGTTGCACTGGTTCAAGCGGCGGCGGAGTCCTGCCGGTTGGCCGCCGAGCTGTCGCGTCGCGCGGAGCGGCTCATCGCGGTGGCGCCAAAACTGCGCGCCAAAGGCGCCGGCGACGTGATTTTTTTGCTCCTGAATGAAGATGCTGTCTCCGGCTCGCTGACGACCAAAAACCTGTCGCGCGTTGCATCGCGGCGGCTGTTCGAACGGCTGCAGCAACTGGAGGCCGTGCGCGAGCTTTCCGGCCGCACCACCTTTCGGCTGTTTGGGTTGTAGCGATGAGCGAAGCGTCCGCCCGCCGCAAGCCAAACGGTCAGCCAGCTTTGCTGGATACCGAGCTGGAGCACCTGCCGCCAGAACTGCGCTGGCGCGAATGGATGGGCCGCGTCGAAGCGGTGATCTTTGCCGCAAATGAACCGGTGAAACGCAGTGTCCTCGCGCGGGTGGTGGGAAGGAATTGCAATATCGAACTGATCGTCGACGACATTCGCGCCGAACTCGCCGGCCGCCCCTATGAGCTGGTCGCGGTCGCCGGCGGCTGGCAGCACCGGACCAAGAAGGCCTTTGGAGACGTCATCCGCTCCGCCTTTGGCACGGCGGCGGGAGAGGGGGCAAAGGAGCTGACGCAATCGGAGGCGCTGGTCTTGATGTGCATTGCCTAATTCCAGCCGATCACGCGAGGCGAGCTGTCTTCCTTCTTCGGCAAGGAGGTGTCGCGCGATCTGATCGGCGTGCTGCGCGCGCAGGAGCTGATCGCGTCGGGTCCGCGCTCGCCGCGGCCGGGCGCAAAGCCTGAGATCGCGGTGGAATGTGCGAGCTGTGCGTGGGCCATAGCAAATCTTCGACCTCTCATTTGCACAGTATATGCACATCCCAACGCATAGCAAGTGAACAGTGGGCTGGCGCGTTCCAGCGACCCGTTTGTCCTTCCTCATCCTCGCAGCGGTTGCCGGCTGGCGGCAGCAATGCGCCTCATGCACGAACCCGCTTCGCGGGAGGGGGCGCCTCGTTCTGAGATGGTGCGACAGGCATTGGTCTTGAGCGGGTAGAGGCTGCGATCCGACCATGGAGTTCCTTCAACGAGAGGAACTTGCCATGGATACTCTGTCGACCGATGCACCGATCACGCCGCTTCGCCAGCGCATGCAGCAAGATATGCTCATGCGGGGTCTAGGACCCCATACCCAGCAGGACTACGTTCGTCACGTCCGGCGCTTCGCAGCCTTCCTCCGACGCTCTCCCGATACCTGCGACGCCCGAGGACATCCGTCGCTTCCAGTTGTATCAGCATGAGAACGGCGTCGGGCCTGCGACCATCAACGGCGCGGTCTCAGCGTTGCGGTTTCTGTTCCTGGTGACGCTGAAGCGGCGGGATCTGGCACGTGTGCTGGTGATCATGCGCTATCGACGCAAGCTGCCGGACGTGCTGAGCGTGGAGGAAGCGGCGCGGCTGCTCGAAGCAGCACCTGGTATCAAGTACAAGGCCGCGCTCGGTGTCGCCTATGGCGCGGGCCTGCGCGTATCGGAGGTCGCGCACCTCAAGGTCGATGATATCGACAGCACACGCATGCTCATCCGGGTCGAACAGGGCAAAGGACGCAAGGATCGCAACGCCATGCTCTCGCCGCAACTCTTGGAACTGCTGCGGCTGTGGTGGCGCGAAGCAGGCGTCGCGGGGTGATGCTTCCGCATGGCTGGCTGTTCCCGGGGCGCAGTTGCACCGATCCGATCTCGTCACGGCAACTGCACCGCGCGGTCCAGGAGGCTGCTGAAGTCGCAGGCATCCGCAAGCGCGTCAGCCCGCATACGCTGCGGCACAGCTTTGCCACCCATCTGCTCAAGCAGGATGTCGACATCCGCGTCATCCAAGTGCTGCTAGGCCACAGCAAGCTCGAAACGACAGCGCTCTACACCAAAGTCTCGACCCGGACGATCCACGCGGTCGCAGGGCCGCTCGACCGGCTGAGGGCTCTCATGGAAGGCAAGACGCCTCCCGGTTGAAGCGGTGCGCGCGGACCTGGAGGTCGCCGACATCTTCCGTGCTGCCGGTCCCGGATACCGGGTCGCCCATGCAGGACACCTGAGCCAGCAGCATCTCAAGGTGATGTCAGCGATCGAAAACTGCCGCACCGCAGCCCTTGGCGGTCACGTCGAGGCCTGCGAGGACTGCGGCCAGTGGCGCATCGCCTACAACAGCTGCCGCAACCGGCACTGTCCCAAGTGCCAGGGCGCGGCCGCACGTACATGGCTCGCCGAGCGGGAAGCCGACCTGCTGCCGGTCGGCTACTTCCATGTCGTGTTCACGCTGCCGGCCGAAGTCGCCGACATCGCCTTCCACATCAAGGCGATGACCTGCTGTTCCGCGCGGCGTCGGAGACGATGGTGACGATCGCGGCTGATCCCAAGCACCTCGGCGCGCGCATCGGCATCACCGCCGTGCTCCACACATGGGGCTCGGCAATGACGCACCATCCCCATGTCCACATGATCGTGCCGGGCGGTGGCATCGCGCTCGACGGGACCCGCTGGGTCTCCTCGCGCCCGGCCTTCCTCCTTCCGGTGCGCGTGCTCGGCAAGCTGTTCCGCCGCCTGTTCCTCGCCCGGCTGATCGCACTGCACGATGCCGGACGGCTCGCTTTCTTCGGATCGATGGCGCACCTCGCCGAGCGAGGGGCCTTCCTACGCCACCTGGCTCCCGTCAAGAAGAAGCGCTGGGTGGTCTACGCCAAGCCGCCCTTCGCTGGTCCCGAGGCGGTGCTCGCCTATCTGTCGCGCTATACCCACCGGGTCGCGATCTCGAACCGCCGCCTGATCGCCTTCGAAGAGGCTGGCGTCACCTTCCGCTACAAGGATTATCGCCGCGACGGCACCGACCGGCAGCAGGTCATGACGCTCACCACAGACGAGTTCATTCGCCGCTTCCTGCTCCATGTGCTCCCGCGCGGCTTCCATCGCATCCGCCACTATGGCTTGCTTGCAGGCGGCTCTCGCAAGGACTGCCTCGCGCTCGCCCGCCAACCGCTGGCGGTCGCGCCTGCCGTCACGAATGATCCTCCGGCAGAACCGGACGACTTCCGCCCGCCGTGCCCATGCTGCGGCGGGCGTATGATCGTCATCGAGGTGTTCGAACGGTGCAGCCAGCCGCGCGGACCGCCGGGCGCACGGACGACGAACCGGGAGACCGCCCCATGACCCGGCATGGCCCGTCTGGCCACACGACCGCGCTACGCCGGCGCAGGTCAACGGAAACGCATGTGCGCGTCGCTGCAGCGCCAGTCTCTCGGCACCCAAACCACACCGTCCTCATCGCGACAGGCTACCCGACCAAGCCGGAAGGCTACTTCCTCGACGCCCTGACAGCACCGCGCGCGGACGTTCGCGACAGGCGCTGGCACACCTCGAAACACAAATCCCCATAGCTCACCGCCTGCTGACCGCGGGTTCCTGCATGAGAGGCTTTCGTACGCCTGACGGCACCCGAAACCCTTCAGCATATCGGCCGTTCATCCACTTTAAAGGAAATCCTGAAAGCGGACGGACTGCTCAGCAGCCCGACGCCCGCATTGAGTGCAGACGAGTTGACATAGCCCAGCGAGTTCGTCCGAATGATAGTAAGTCCGCGACACCTGGCTCCAAGCCATAAATTCTTGCAACGTCTCGGCTTAGGTCTGAGCCAGTCTACATCAATCCAATGGACCTCGAATGAGTGCACGGCTATCGACGGCCATTCGGATAGGGGAAGCCGCAAAGGCGATTCTCCGAAAAACACAGAGCTTTCCAGGCCCAGAATTCAGAGAGCTTGCAGAGCCGAGCGAACGCGAACACGTCGGTGTTGAACCGATCCTTTTAGCGCTATCGATGGAGTTGGCGCTCAAAGCGTGGTTCGTTTTCGACCACGATGATCCAAAAGTTGTCAAATCGCACAACCTTGTGAAGCTGTTTGACAGCCTAAAGCCCGAAAGCCAAGAGAAACTCGACGCGGAATTCAAAAGGTCAGTGGTCCCGTACCATCCCAATTTCTACATCGACTACAGCATTCGTCACATTCTGTATCAGCACCAAAATGCCTTCACCGACTGGCGTTACCTTCACGAAGCAGAAAAATCGATGATGTTTGATCAGAGTGCTTTTGAGGCAACGCTCGAAATGGTGCGTGAGTTCGATAAGAGATATCGCGTTGAGCCGGTGGGACCGTTTTGAATGCCGTCCGGGGAGGGCCTCGGTGCGGCGCTCATTTTGAGTAGCGCCGGAATGAAAGTTTTCTTCGCCGAGAGCGAGGACTAGAGCCTGGGGGGGGTTGGCAGCGGCCGGGTGGCAATGCGCCTCCATGTCCGACATTCAGCCATGCTTCGCCTCCGCCCAATACCGGACGCTACTTCAAGACATGCCGAAGTCACCTAGCGGTCGAATGCAGCGGCAATACTGACAAGAATCGAACATCCTTACGCCCGCTTAATGAGGGTCTCCGTGCTAAGGACGAGTTGACGGGCATATATTGCCGATGCCTCAAGCATCGCCTTCCTGGTTACGCCAAAAAGGAAGTAGAGCAGGTGGAGGGCCGACAGACCGCCCAGCAAAACGAGCTTGCCGGTGCTTAGGGAGGCATATCCAGGCTGGTAGTAGACAATCGTCGCGGCCGCGCCCAGGGACAGGAAATTTAGAAGGATTCCAACCGGTTTTAGACCTAAGAGGTTGCGGTAGTAGCCGTAGCTGATCAGTTCATTGAAAAGTAGCTTGAATGTTTCACTATCACGGGTGTTTTCGCGCAACCACCCATAGGCTTGGCCGTAGAATTCCCACGCGGTTTCTGGATCCCTTTGCTCATCGTCGGCGGTAGGGGCCGGCAGCCCAAGCTGGCCGGCAAGGTATTCCCTATAACGTGTCCGCTGGCTCGCCGGGAATGCCGGATCTGCGTGCGTCAGTTCGGTATTCCGCGGCCGCCCGCCTGTGGCGGCGAAGATCTGACGTTCCTTGGCCGTTCCAAATCGGCGAGCAAGGTTTGCAGCCGCGAAGAACAGTACCATGACCGCCACGGTGGCAACCGCCTCCGGCAAACCCGGATCGACCCAGCTTGCGCAGAGCAGGCAGAGGATGATCGCCGGCGCGACCGTCAGAATGGCAGGGAAGAGCCGGGCTTTGAGGGAGTAGGTATCGAGGAAGTCCATGATTAGGCTCCAGTCGTGCCGGTGATGGCGAGGAGCCGCTTAGGTGTGCAGATCAGCAGCACGGCCGGCGGCGGTCGTTCGTCTGCGAGAGATTGCGCGGTTTTCCAGTCGAGGGCCGATGCGCCTTGGTCGGCGAGATGGCTGTGCCACGTTCCGACGTCGAAAAGGCTGCTGCCGCTGTCCCGGAATCGCTGGTCGACCATCTTCTTCAGGCCCTTGGTGCCGAGCATGAACAGGCTGGCACTGCGCGTGCTGTCCTCGGGCGCCGGGAGGATGTCGACGACTGTAATCGCGCGGAGACGCGAATTGCAGGTGCCGATCAGCAGGCCGCCGGTTTCGACGGCGGGGTACGCCGTGATCTCATCGCGGATCCGGCGGACGACATCATCGCCAATGTCGAGGGTCCAGTCGCCGCCCTCGACCTTCACGCGGTGGAAGGCGGGTACCTGCATCCGGCGCCAGATGGTCGTGAGTCCGGTGCGGTCCCTTACGCCGATCGCGACCTGTGCCTCCGCCGCCCGCACCAGACGTTACCATGCGGGTGAGTTCCTCGGTCGCCATGGCGGTCATGGCGGAAAGCCGCGCATCGGTCATAGGCATGGCCAGCGAACCGCACCCCTCACCGATCTGCACCTGCGTGAGCCCTATCGCCGGATCGAAGAGCAACTGCCGTTCCCTTGTGGAGACGGTGGCGTAGAGGCTCGCCTCGAGCTGCGACAGGGACGGCCTGCCGGCATCGCCCTCCGCGAACACGAAGGCGCCGTCGCCGCGGCCGAACAGGGTGACCTCGGCCACCCTAGCCTTAATCCTGCCGCCGGCGCATCCGGACAGGGTTTCGCGGACCAAGCGGGAGGCTGTTGTGTTGACAACCAACCCAGTCTGCTCGGGAACGACGCGCAACAGGTCGGTGGGCTTGGCCAGCGAGGCAATGACATTGCCGATGTGGGATGCCGGCCGCTCGCCTAGACTGCCGAGCTCGGCCGCAAGTTCCGGTGCCTTGAAGTACGGCAACGGATCGCGTGCGAGCGCATGGCGCGCCATGTTATGGGGTTTCAACATCGCATTGTCTGTCACGGCGAGGATGCGCGCGCCCGTTCGCGCCAGGTGCAACGCGACCTTGGACCCCACGCTACCGCAGCCGACAATGCTGGTGTCGGGGATCTCGGGAGCGCCGGTGAAGCGGCGAAACAAGGCAGCGGAGGGCATGTCGACCTGACGCGCCGGGAATACAGGATCGCCCTTGTTCAAGCCCGGGGCGGGTTAACCGCTTTTGGGCGATGGAACCTGAACCAGTAGGCCATGAACTCGATGTCGGAGGCCCGTCCCATCAGGTGGAACGGCCGGCGGACGCAAAGGATCACCGCGACCGGCAGTGGCGATGATGACCACATCTTCTCGAAGCGCCTTTCCAGATCCGCCAGCAACTGGCGGAACTGGTCTCCCATGCCGTAGGCGTCCGTCCGCGCTTCCAGCTGCCCGAGCGTGGTGACGTCGTCGGCGAGGATGTCCTGGCTGATGGATTTGTGGCTGGGCCAGAGCACGGCGGTGACGGTCTTTCCGGCCTTGTCCGGGGTTTCGAACTCGAACGGAAACTGCGTTTTGTCGCCAATCTTCGGAGCAAGCTCGGTTCCGACCCACACACCCAGTGAATCCTCGCAGTCGAGCTGGAAGAGCCGCCGTATGAAGTTCGAGCGAAGCCAGACGCTGCCGGCATCCTTGCCGATCCGCTTGGCGAGGAGATACTCGCGGTCAACCACGACTTCATGGAGCACGATGTCGCGGTTGACCGGTTCCCAGCCATGCTTGGCATTGGCAAGGCTGCCGATCGCGGCTCGCTTGAACCAGATGCACATCTGCTCGATGATCGCCATGATGCCCGCATCCACGAGGTCATGCTGGGCAAAGAATTCATCCGGACGTCGACCAGGCACGGCACAGGAAGGGACTTTCCATCGCCCGGGGCGAGGTGGGGCATGGCCGCCGGGAAGTCAGCCCGAAGCCGGAATAAAGGGCACCGGCGCGGGTAGCCGTCGCGCAGCACCACGTCGACGCGTTCAACAGCCATCACGCCCGTTTGGCTTTGCCCGTCCAATCTGGCCGCGTTGGGCAGTTCGATGGCGAGCTCGAGTGTCAGGACGGCCTGGTCATCGTCAACGCCGGCGAGACCGGTGCTGACGACGTAGGGATAGCCTGTTACGACACGCAGGAAGTGTTCTGCGTGTCGCTGCATGTCAGCCTTGGCCACGGGCGTGCTACCTGCGGCCCCGCGACCCATGGCCCCGGGCCACCGTGGGGATCGCGGAAATGCCGATCGTTGCTGCGACTTTCTTGGCGGCCACTCGGTGGCTGAAGGAAGGGCCGGCGTGGGTGATCGAGAACTCGACCGGGGCGGGAGTTCATTTCCCAGTATTCCTCGGTACAATGGAACCGGTCGGATGCCGTGATCGAGACGTATTCGCGCTTAGCACGCTCGTGCGGCGGATTCGGCTCTTCCTTCTTGATCGGGTTGCAGCTGGCGACGATGTGGGCACCCTTGCGGGTCTGCGACAGGGCATTGCGGGCATCCGCCGAGACCTTCACGTCCTCGCCCATTTCCGACCAGCGATCATGGCTCAGGGTCCGCCACGAACAGTGGTGCGGGGTTTCCATGACGTCGTAGCTGAACCAGTCAGGATTGGTGTCCTTGTGGCGTCGCCACAGGCGGTCCCAAATCTCGACGCTAGCATCGCCGCCGGTCAGGAAGCGGCAGGCGTCGTCGGTGCCGTCGGCCATGATCGAGAACCGCAGGATCACCGATGAGTTGTTCTTCGACAGTAGCTCGATCAGCGCTTCGGCGTCTTCCTGGTCCGTGTCGATGTAGATCGGGGCCAGCAACCGCGCCTCCAACTGGCCGTCCTCGTTGCGGTTGACGGCGGTGATCAACTCGTCCTGTAGGATGACGATCTCCATGACGTCGTCGGTCTTGCCGTCACGGTCCTTGCCGAGGATCAGGATCCGGTCGCCATAATCGGTGCCGTCAAGTCCCTTTTCGCGGAAAAGAGCGACGCGCCGCCGCGCTTCCTTCGCCCATGCCTTGGCGTCGTCGCCCAGCTTGTGCTGGGAGCTAGCACGGCGGAAAACGATGGGCGATGACCACATTTCCCGGATCAGGATTCGGTCGTCGTCCTCGTCTTGCGGGTACTCGTCCAGCGGCCCGAGATGGAAGTGGTTGCGCAGGCCACTGACATGGTCGACGTCTGGATGCGAGATGAGGAGTGCGTCGACATATGGGCGTCCGTCGTCATCGCGCGGTAGCCGGTCCTTCAGGTCTTGTGCAACATCGTGGACATCCTCGTCCTCACCATCCGCCGACGCGCGGATGTTGACGTCGATGAGGATGTTCTGGCCGTTGTCGAGGGCAACAAGTGCCATGTCGCCATTGCCCACGGGGTAAAACGTAAGATTTGCGGACATTTTAACGCGGTCCTGTGTTTGCGCGCCCGGTCGTCTTGGGAGAACTCGACCAGAGCGGGCTTATGGGGCCCAGGGGATTGGTCACTGGGGCCTTGTAGCACTCCGGACTAGCGGTGAGCTCCGAGCGACAGCGTCTGGGCAATGCCGCTGCTCGATTCAAAACGAATGCAGTCGGCGTAAAATGCCGCTGCCTTGTTTAGTGACATGACTCAAGTTTGTAGTAAATACTGGAGATAGTGTCCGTCCACTGAAAATATCGTGCATTCGTGTCAACAATTAAATGGTCTGCATTGCTGACATATTTTCACGAGATTAATCCATCGCATGGGACGTTCTTACAGTTGCACAAGGGCTGGCAGTCGGCGGCTAGGACTTTTCGAACCAACCCGACCGTCGGCCCTAAGTTAACCTAGTATTCGACGTGACAAGCACTATGCGGCCGCGAAGACCGCAGAGAAACGTCGACCGCACGATGGCGTGGCACACCGAAACCCGACAGTCCGCTTCCGGCCCCACTGCGGTCACTCGATACCCTGTCCCTCAGGAGCCGCTCATGGCGCGACCGCGACGTCCATCATGGTCAGCCGCAATGTCTGCTTCCGGGCGCCGCAAGGTTTGTCTCTATAGTCGACACGAGGCGCATTACCGCCGGGCAGCAGTAGGCCGAAGAACGAACCCGCTGCGTGGGATGGGCGCTCACGGTTGGCAGACCTGCCGGCGTCACGTGGATCTGATATCCAAGCTCTGGTTGACCGCCTCGGCAAGGACCATAGCTGCATGCGCTGAGATTTGATCAAGGTGCGGTTCTGCCAGCTTTGCCGCGAGGCGGGGCGCCCTGACCGGAACATCTCATTTACCAGCCACCCCAAGACCCGGGGGCGAAGGCGTGCACCATGATCGCGAGCGAAAGTCCGACCGTGACCGACATCGCCAGGGGCGGCCATCTCAACGCGACGCACTGCACAGTCGCCACCGATGATAGAATCCTGTTCCCCCCCGGCTCATTGCATGGAATCAGGATTCATTTTTGGAGTCTTCGCGGAGCGCCATTCTACGCAAACGCCATGGGCAACCGCGACCCGGACTTTTTCAACAGGCTTCCGTGTCGATGATGCCGCTCAAAAGTATGCTTGGTTTGATCACGTCATGCATTGACCCCTTTCGACGGCTTTGAGTTGTCAACAACGTGCGACACGAAGCGGCTGCTGTCTTTTCTGGATCATGTCTGCCGTTCGGTAAAACGAGGGGTGCGCCTGCTATTCTGAGGCGGGCGCGGCGCCTTGCTCTCCTGCACTGTCCTCCGTCGTTTCCGTTGCCGGCGGCGCGATAAGGTTTCGTCTGAGCACGTCACCGAGTTTGAACGCTTCGGCGTTCGCATCGAGCAACTCGCCTGCACGCGCCAACACGCGCGGGTCGAAACTCGCAAAGCCCAAAGGGACCGGCAAGCCCGATTGTTGGCCGATCGGCGCGTGGACCGTTGCAGCGACGAAGGCACCCGGCACGAGCAGCATTTCGAACCCGCCCGGAAATACACGGGCGTTCGACCCATACCCGCGCGTGAAGGCTTCCTTCACCCAGCGTTCGGCGCGCTGTGCGGTCAACGAAATCGACTCTACGTTCTGCCGCACGCCGAGATCCTCGTTCGTGCGATTGATCCGTTCGCGGAACTGTTCGACGATTTCGGCCATGATCGAGGTGCTTCCCCAAAGTGGGGCCTGGGGCACCACCCAATAGATCGCAACCGCGGCGTGGCGCGTTTTGCGCAGGCCGTAGCTTGCGACATCGAACAGCCTACGCGCATTTTCCTTGGTGAATAGGCTGCCGATGATCGGCACCGTCGGGCGGTCAACACGGACGTCGCCGTGGCTCGTGAAGGCGTGTCGATAGAAGCGCTGCACGCTTAACCCATCGCGGCGCGTCCATTCCTTAAGATAGTCTGGGGCAAGTTGGATCAGGAGTTGGTATGCCTCGCCATCGTCCTCCCGCCGCGCAACAGCCATGCGCTCGACCATCTCGGCGACCGCAAGCCCCACTGCCTCACGATCTGACAGCTCGTAGTCTGACTTCCATTCGGAAAGGTCGATGTCGGGTAAGGTTGGCTTGAGCCCCGATGACACCAACCGGACGCGCACGAGCGTCGAAAAGCGCTCCTCGGCCGCCACCCCGTCGATGGAATAGAGCGTGCGTCGAGGGGTCGAGATTGGATCGATCTTCAGCGCGAACTCGCGAAAGAACCGACGGAACGACGACGGCACCCTTTCCGTTGCCGAGCTGACTTGCTCAACGTCGGCCAGCGGCAGCTCGGGAAGGTTCCGCTCGAAGTAGCTCAGAAATTTCTTTTCGGCGGGCGCCAGCGAGATGAGGTCGAAGCCGACGCGTGCGATCTTGCGCTCGACCTCGTAGATCAGTGGTTCTTCGACACCAGGGCGGAAGAGCGAAAGCCCCGTCTGTGTCAGCGTAATGCGGCCCTCGCTCCGACGGATGTAGTCGGCGTCCTCGACCTCGTGGAAAACGTAGGCCATCTCGCGCCGGCTATATCCGAAGAAGGACTGGACCGCTTCCTCTGTACAGCTTCCCATCGCGCGAACGAAGCGAATTAGAAACTCGGCTGTCACGGAAACCTTGCCGACATCAGCGACCTTGTGCTCGACGACGAACCGACGGCAGGGCAGCGTTAGGTCGAGCGTCGCCAACTGGAGCGGGCCGTCCTCGGATTCTTCGACGAGCCCCTCGCGCACGGGCCCGAGCGTCAGCTTACTGCGGGGCTGGACGGTCATTGTGCCTTCTCCAAGGCGCCATCGTTGGGCGCGGCGTTGAGCCGATTCTCCAGTAAAGCCATTGCATCTACTTCCCTTGCGTGCCCGTATTCAACGTTACTGGCAAAGGCCCGCGCGATCCGGTCCATCGGCCCTGCCTCCTCCCATCGCTTCAAGCTACCCACGATAACAAGGCGGTCCATCGCGCGGCTGATCGCGACGTTGATGCGGTTGGGCCTTGCGAGGAATCCAGGCCGAATTGTCTTGGAGCCGCCCTGTGTGGGCCCGTCCCAATTGTTGCGAACAAGCGACACGATCACGATGGGGTTTTCCTTGCCCTGGTAGCTGTCGATAGTGTCCACCTTCAGCGCGGCTCGCAGCGAGGGATGGATCGGTGCCAAGGCGATTTTGCGCCTCACGAGGTCACGTTGGGCCGAATAGGCACAAATGATCCCGATGCCATGGGCATGCGTTGCTTGTTGGGCAAGCCAGTCGAGGAACAACTGGCATTCGCTCCATCGCTTGAGAAGGCTTACGATCACGTCTGCCTCAACCGTGTTGGTCAGGCTCTTGCGATGATTGGGATCGGCTTGCTTGGCGCGCTCGCCAAACGGCGCCGTGTCGAACCACGTGACAGGCGCGCTGAGGTCGGCAGGGAGCGCTTCTGCGTCGATGATCGGCGTCATGCGACCATGCTCAAGGCGCTTGCCATAGAATGACCGCGAGACAATCTCTCCGATCGGGGGGAACATGCGATATTGCCGTCGCAGCGTGTGACCCGCGGCAATCCCATAGGGTGTCTCGAAGACGCGCTCGAAGTCGCTCCTCGCTACCTCCGCCACGCCCACGCCGAGGCGCTCGGCGACTTCGTCGACCACTGACTCCGGATGCTGTGGCTCAAGCTGTTTATGGTCGCCGACGAGCACGATCCATGCGCCCGCCTGGATCGGCACCGCGAGCTCGCTGGCGGTGCAGCGCGCCGCTTCGTCGACGATCACGAGGTCAAAGGGTGTTGAGGTCAAGCCAAGCGCCGACCTGCCGAGCCCCACACAGGTCCCAGCGACGATCTGGCGCGTTCCGGCGAGGAAAGTTTCGAGGCTCCGTTGCTCGGTCGAGACCGTTCCCACGAAGTCGCGCGCCAGCGCTGCGACTGCCTGGAACCTAGCAACACGGTCAGCGCTCGGGCGCTCGTCCTGCGGCATGGCCTGGAGGCAGGCGCCGACAATCGTCGTGACAATCTTCTCGGCCGACAGCTCAGCGGGCAGAATGTCGTCTATGCCAAGCGGCAAGATCTGCTGGCTGATTGTCTCGCGAAGCGCCGTTATTCGTTGCGCCGAACTTTCCTCGTCCTGCAAGCTGGCCAGCCGGGCCGCGACGGGCCTTATCGCAAGCTCGACATGGGTCAGCGCGTCGGTCAGCGCCTCTGGAATGCCCAGTCCCTGGGCGGCGACGGCCAAGCGCTCGCGCATCTCGGCACGGAACCTATCCTTCTGGAGCTGCTCGACGCGCTCGACGTGGAATGGCAGCAGGCGGTCTGAGACAACACCCTCGTTGCCGACGCGAAGGATGCTCGGTATCTCACCCGCCCGAGCGAAGAGCTTAAGCACGGCCTCGGCGGCATTGTTGACCGCTTCATGCGCTTGGCTTGCGAGCAGGACATTGCGCGCCAGCCCCAAGGTGAGTGCGGCATGGACCAACGCCGCAATGAAGACGGTCTTGCCTGTTCCCGGCGGTCCCTGCACGAGGGCGAGCGGGCGTGTGGCGAGCACAGCTGACAAAGCCTCGGCCTGCTGGTCATTGAGCTCGTACTGCTCCTTCAACTTTTCGACCGGCTGGCGATCGGGCAACGACTGCGGTGTTGCCGCGGTGCGAGGATCGAGGATTCCGATCAGGTTGCGCGTACGCGAGGTGCGCCCGACGATCCGCCTGACCGCAGCCTGGCGACGGTCGAGGCTGGTCTCCTCCATGCGGCTCCGGAAGCGAAGCTCGTCGCCCTCCTCGACTAGCGGCGGTCCGTTTCGCTGCTCGGGCCGCATGCTTTCCAGATAGAGCGTGTCAGGCTTGGATCGCTGGAGGTCGAGTTGGCCGACGGGCCGCCAATTGCCTCGGCGGTCCTCGCGCTCGACCATGACACGGTCGCGCCGATTGTAGTCAAACGACCCGCTCAGCAGGTCAAACTGAACCTTATGCCGGTTGATGCTTATGTCGAAGACGCTGTCCTCGGCAACCTGCCCATAGGTGACCAACTCCCGCTCGGCATCGACGAGGATCTCCCACAGCATCGCCACGTCTACCTGACCGTTCGGCGGTGGCTCAGCAGCGATCGCCTCGATCAGGTCGTCCTCAGGCGACTCGCCTGAAATGATGTCGCGTTCTTCGGCGAGCTGCTCGCCCTCCGCGCTCACCTCGGACTCCGTCGCCCTGGGCTGCGTCGGAACCAGGGCTGCGGTGACATCCTCGCGTTCGAGCAACGGAGTGAGGTCTTCCAGATTGGTAACTGGACCGTCCTCGACGATGATGGCAGCTTCGAGTGACGCGAACTCGAACCTCTGGAAAAGCCTGATCCTTGACTGCTCGAGAGCGCGCCGGTTGAGCCGGTAGGGCTTTCCGTCAGCCCCGATGCTGACCTCAAGCTCCTCGCAGGCCCCGCGGATAATGAGCGTGCGTCCCCAGGGGGCGCGGCGCAGGAAATAATGGCCCTCATCCGGTAGCAATGGGCCTGCCCCTACGTGTGGGCTAGCGAGCCTGATCGTCGCCAAGTCCGCATCGTGTGGCTCGCCGGCTGCCAGCACATCGATCAAGGGAAGCAACGTCGCGTTCGCCGGGTCGTCGGTTCGCACCTTCGCGATTGCCTCGCGCAGGCGGCCGGATATTCTTGAATCGCTTCCGGCGAGGAGCTCCTCGCCGATGACTGTGACCGCGAAGCAATCGCGTTCGAAGCGACCGCCGCTCCCGGGGGCATAGCGCGCAGTTACAGTGTCGCCTTCGGTGGCCGTCGTAAAATCACTCAGGTCGACGATAACCGGGTCGCTCGGTGCTGCGGGATCGACGAGGATGTTAGCAGGTTTGAGGTCGCCATGCGCCAGGCGAAGAGTGTGCAACTCCTCGACCCGCCGGGCGAGAGCGTCGATCAATTGAAGCCGCGCTTCCTCGCCAAACTGCTCCGGGGGCTCCGCCATCAACAGTGCGAGGTCGGGGCGATCGATCCACTCCTGGATCATGACGATCGCATCGCCCAGCCACATCGCACCCAGAATTTTCGCGCATCCCTCGGGCTCGACCGCCGAGAGCTCGGCGAGCTGATCGAGGAAATCAAGGATGCGCGATCCTTCCTTCTTCTGGTCGCCCCACGAAGCGCGCTTCCAGACTTTTACCAGGACCTCGCGACCGTCCTTACAGGAGCGCCACAAGGCGCGCGTCTCGTCGTCGCGAAGGATCTCGGCGGGCGGATAGGCCTGGAAGAGCGCCATCTGACTCTTGATCGCGCCGCGATGCCGCTCAAGCCCTTCTATGACTTCCGCAGGCGTGGGCCGGATGGCGACTGCAGCGTTGAAGGCCGTCAGCGCGTCCCCCGCGTCCTTGAACCGGTGCATTGGGTCGGGCGCGAGCGCGGACGCCAGCCAGCCGTACAGTTCGACGTAGTCGGATGCCTTGTCAGACGCGCTGTCCCACTCGGGAATTCCGCTCGATGTTGCAGGACCCGTGCCCAGGAGGATGCGGTGAATGGCGGAAGCGGCGAGGAACACGTCGCGACGCTTAGGGGTTGTTTCGACTCCGAAGAGGTCCTCTGGCAGCTTGCCAGTTGATAGAAACTGGAAGCGCGACTCGCCGAGCGAGCGAACATCAGGGTAGCTTGCCGCCATCAGGTGCGAGAGCCGAACGGTCGACGGTCGCTGCACCCAGACGCTGTGCTGTCCCAGGTCGAGGTGTGCTGCCTCCGCGAGGTGAAGCGCGTCGAGGGATGAGAGCAATTGGCGAGCCAGTTCGATTCGATCGACCCGGCTAAGGTCAGCTAGCTCGGAGCTGCCAAAATCGGTCAGACGGTGAAGCCGGCGCCGGCGGTCATAGACCTCCCAGTATCGTACGCCGAAGGTCGGGTCGCGCGTCTTACCGCCGACAATCACGCTGTCGCACTGTTCGCTTCGGTCCTGCAGGTAGGCGATGACCTCCTGCTCGCGACCGGCGATCTCGCTACGTCCTTCTTCGGTCTGGAAGCGAGTTTCCGCCTTGGAGAAATCCCACAGCCGCAGGACTCCGAGGGTTGGCGACTGCCGTTCGTCGCTCGCCTCGAACTCCGCGAAGATTCCCTCGTGGTGCTCGAACACCGGTGCGGCGGACGTGGCATAGAAGCCACCATAGGTTCGCCGACCAGGTACGAAGACGCCCTTGCTCATATTGAAGAACTTCGAGAGCTGGTCCTTCCACTCCGCCGAGGTCAGGATGCCAGCGGGTGGCCCTTTGCCGAACACCTCGATCCGCTTGGGAACCGACTTGAGCGAAGAAGTGAACGCCGCGACGGGCATTACCGCCCGCCGCTCGGTCTCCGAAATGCCGCTGAGGTCTGTGGCCTTGGTCAGGACCACAAGGCCCTGTACCCTTGGGACGATCGGCTTTGCGCCCTTGGTGTGGCGCTTGAGGTGGGCCTCAAGCTGAATGAAGACGTGGCGCGCGTTGGCAGAAATCTTCGCGACCGGCGACGGGCCATGGTCCCGCCCGGCGTTGTACCAATGCCCCTCGCGGCTCTCGATCGGGCCGAACCAATCCTTGAGATCGACGACGAGTATGCGGTCGTCCGCCACGATGATGACGTCGATCTCGCGGCTTGAGCCGGGCGCGGTAGCAAGGTCGAGGTTGGTATAGGCGAACCAGTGCGAAGGCAATGAAGCCAGGGTCTCAATGCCCTTCACCTCGCGCACATGTAGGCCGTTCCCGCAGTTGATGATCTTCAAGCGAATCCCCCCCGAGCCGCTACCGCGGCCACTCCAGATGTTAGCTTTCGTTTTTGCGCTGGCAACTTCGTTTGAGCAGGATACGCGCCCTGGCGGAAGGGGCTAGATCATAGCGAACAATATTGTCCAGAAGATCGCCCGCCCCGAAGCGACTGGCGCGGGTCGACCGACTACAATCGCAGTCCTCGAACGAACAGCGGCTTCGGGGCGTTGCCGTGGGATTAGGTGGCGCGAGAAAATGATGATCGGAACGTCTGCATCCAGGCGAAGGCAAGTTTGCCTCTACGACCGAAATGCTGCGCAAAGCCGTTACATTTTGGTAAGCTCTGAGGTGACGCAACGCGCCAGCGCAACGCCCATGTAACATCTGGGTTGACAGCTACTATTTGTGACAGTGTAGCCTAGAGCACAATAGCGTTTTCGCTGCGGGCCAATCCGGAACGCGCCGTAACGCCAATCCCATCGCGTTGAAATGCTATCCGGATCGACAAGCAGCTCGCTTTCACCTCGTCGATTCTCGGTTTCTTTGCGCCGGTCGAGTGGAGCCTCATCTCCGTGCTCACCGTGCAAGACCTCCTGATCGGAGCATCTAGAGCACAGCTTCCGATGTCAGTCACGGCGTGGCTAGCGCTGCTTATTGCCCGTTTCATTGCGGATGCGCAGAGCGTCGAATGCGCTCGAGAGTGATGTCCATCGGGCTGTTTGCGCGAACCAAGCGTAGCCCGAACTGTCCTGAACTGGCGTGCTCAGAAGGGCAATGTGACGGTGTTCAGCCATTCTAGGACGGTATGGAGCACCTGACCAATCATCTCAGAGACGGACAGGCCGACTGTCGCGCTGTATTTAAAGGTGAGACTTCTCGCCTAATGATATCAAGCCCTTAGCCTTGTACTTAAATTGAGAATTTGCATTTAATTTGAGATTCGCGCTTGGCTCGCTGCAGTTAATGTGAGATTCTGATGGTCTAACGTTAGCTTGAATTGTTCGCAGGCAGCATGGGCGACGACAGCAATGATTACGGGGAGCGAGCGCGCTGGAACGAGGCGTGCCGGCGCGAAGAGGCAATCCGCAAGCTCGTGGAGCGCTATCCAAAAAGTCTGAGCGGTCAGGTTGTGGCGGATCTGGCGTGGGAATTGAATCTCAGCCGGGCCACTCTCTACAGGATGATCAAGCTGTTTCGCGCAGGCGGCACTGTAAGTTCGCTGATGGACCGAAAGCGCGGTCGGCGCCAGGGATATCGCGCCCTCGACAAAGATCGAGAAGCCCTCGTGCGTCGAACGATTGAAAGCTTCTATCTCAAGCCGACACGCCCGTCCTTCGCGCAGTTGGTTCGCCAGGTCCAAATCGACTGCGCAGCGGCCGGCCTTGCTCCACCAAACTGGCGCACCATCAAATCGCGGGTTGAAGAGATCGATCTACAGGTG
Organism: Mesorhizobium sp. WSM1386; assembly: GCF_055901595.1. Classification (NCBI taxonomy): domain Bacteria; kingdom Pseudomonadati; phylum Pseudomonadota; class Alphaproteobacteria; order Hyphomicrobiales; family Phyllobacteriaceae; genus Mesorhizobium; species Mesorhizobium sp. WSM1386. The sequence goes on along the minus strand of NZ_CM148373.1, from coordinate 6,408,254 downwards.
AGGGGGCGTAAGCGCGGCGAGAGCGAGGTCGTCAAAGCTACAACGGCTACGCCAGGTGCCCTTTCGGCGTCGCGGCCGCTTGAACTCGTGCAAATCGATCATACCAAAGTTGACGTATTCGTTGTCGACGAAGACACGCGACTGCCGCTCGGACGGCCCTGGCTGACACTGGCGTTGGACATCTTTTCTCGGATGGTAACCGGCTTCTATCTGACCATGGAGGTGCCGTCGCGATTATCGACAAGCCTCTGCATACCGCACTCAGTATTCGACAAGACCCCATGGTTGCGGGAGAGGGGTATCCATGAAGCGTGGCCCGTGGCCGGATTGCCGGGAACCATACATGTCGACAATGGCGCGGATTTTCGAAGTCATGCGTTCGAACGTGCTTGCCGGGACAACGGCATAAGGATCGAGTGGCGTCCGCCGGGAACGCCCCATTTTGGCGGCCACATCGAACGGTTGATCGGCACGCAGATGGGCGCGGTTCATCTGCTGCCAGGATCGACCTCAAGCAACATCGAGGAACGGCGCGAGTATGACGCCAAACGCCATGCGACACTGATGCTTCGAGAGCTTGGGCGCTACATCACACTCGAGATCGTTGGGCAATACCATCATGCTATCCACGGCGCACTCCGTCGGCCACCAATTGCGGTATGGCGACAGCAGGAGAGTGAGTTGGTGTTGCGCCTGCCGAACGATCGTATGCAGTTCTGGATCTCCTTCCTGCCGGAGGCAGAGAGAACGTTGCGCCCGACCGGCATCCATCTTTTCAACATCCGCTACTGGTCGCCCGCTCTGGCCGCGGACATCGGACGAACCAAGGCCCGCCTGGTTGTGAAATACGACCCCCGCGATTTGTCGCGCGTCTTTGTCAGGCGTCCCTCAGGCAGCTTTGTTGAGGCTCGCTATGCCGATGTGACACTCGCGCCCATTACGCTGTGGGAGGCGCAGGCTGCCCGGCGCAAACTCAACGCTCAGGGCAAACGCGAAATTGACATGCACGTCCTCATTCGCACTGCGCTTTCGCAGCGCGAACTGATCGAGGAGGCGAAACACAAGACACAAGGCCGCCAGCGGCTAGCGAAAACGAATGTGGACGACGATGAAGTGGGCTCGCTTCGGGGCGTCGATTCAAGCAAACCTGTTCCCTCCGTCGAAGATCTGGATTGAGCCCCTTTGAGCACGGATAACGTCCATCTGACGCAGGCGGCCAAAGACCTCCTCGGCGAAGCCGATATTGTCCGAGTTCGCGCGATTCAGGCTCGCCGATGGATTTTTTATCCGCGCGCCAAGCAGGCACTCGATCGTCTCAACCTGCTGGTCGGCCATCCGCGCGGCACGCGCATGCCCTCAGTCGCCATCTACGGCGACAGTGGCATGGGCAAGACGATGATCATGGAAAAATTCTGCGACAATAACCCCTCCCGTTTTGATCCGACGACCGGTGTTCAGGCTATGCCGGTTCTGGCAATCGAGATGACGGGGAAGCCAGGTGAGCGTCGTTTATATGCCGAGATCCTGGCTGCACTTGGCGCGCCACAGGCACCCCGCGCGGACATCGTGCAGATGGAGCAAGCGGCGTTGCGGCTTCTGAAAACGGTCGGCGTCCAGGTTCTGGTGATCGATGAAGTACATAACATTCTCGCCGGCTCGTACCGCGAACAGCGGGTCGTGCTGAACACGCTGCGATTCCTCAGCAATCGGCTTCAGATCTCCCTCGTTTGCTTCGGCGTAATCGAAGCGCCCGAAACCATAAGTGGCGACGTACAGCTTGCCCGGCGGTTTGGCGAGATGACCTTGAATAGGTGGGCGGCCAACGAACAGTTCGAAGCGCTAGTCTCGTCCATTTTACTGAATGGTCGCCGAGGCGGCATAAACCGGTGCTGACGCCGAAATCTCAACGCCGAATACTGCAGATCAGCGGCGGCATCACTGCCAATATCTTTCACGCGATCACGAGGCTAGCAGCCGAGTCGATCGAGAATGGCTTAGAGCATATCACGGATGAAGCGGTGGAAAATTGGTGCCCGCCAGTTAGCGCCGAAACAGCCTACGCATGATCCGAGAGCTCAGCGGCACAAGGCCGCTTCCAGTCATTCTCGAGCCCGTCCCAGATGAGCTCCTGTCGTCGTGGATCACGCGCCATGCCGATTTCTATGGCGTCTCACCGCTCACGATGCTTCGCCATGCCATTCCGGAAGTAACATCTTTGCGGCAAACCGATGCAAACCTGGGGCCAACCGCCGCCGTTCACATTGCGAGGTTGTTTCGAGCCCAATCTTCGACAATCCTGGCAATGACCACGTCTGGTTTCCCGAAATCGGCAGCGCGGCTCATCGCGCCACGTGCCATTCAATGCTGCATGCCCTGCTCTGGGCAAAACAGATCGCGAGGAGCCGCAACTGCGGTACAGCGAAGCTGGATCGAGGGTTGGCGGATAACCTGTCCCGTTTGCAGACAACGGCAGCAAGAGACGAGGGAGGGTGCCTCTGCCCTCGTAAGCACGTCATCGCCGTTCGAGGATCTTTGGGTAGATGCTGTCCATGGGGAGCGGCTCATCGATCAGTCGCTGAGGGGAGCAGCAACTCTCGGTTGGGTGTCGCCAATCGATGTCGTCCGGTTACTGCTCGTCAGACGATGCCCGAAGCCCTTCCATCATCAGGCATCGATAGGCCAGTGCACCGTCCTTGGCGCCGTCGTTCCGGGTTTCGATGAGCTTGTAGCAGAACAGGGACACCCAAGACCTACGATTGCAAGACCAATCTTGCCTATCGGACTCCGCCTGGGCCTGCTCGCTGGTATCTCAATCGTCTATCAGGCAGGTCCGGCGTTAGTCTCCGAGCTCAAGCGCCAAACGCTGGGAGCCTACTATGCGCGGTTCGATGCAATCGGCGCCGGCATATCGGTTTCGAGAAACTCTCAGCCGCTGCAGGTGAATTGAGACTCAGGGGCATTGAATCTCATGATTAGGTGCAGCGGTTGAGCGAGGTGGGCGCAATCTCACGTTTAAGTGCAGTGCGACACCTTCCCGATGCTTGTGGCGAATGGCCTGCTGCCGGTTTTTCGGACACGAAGTTAAGCTAACATAGCTTGTTCCTCAAACTCCACGGGGCTCAGATAGCCCAGTGTCGAGTGCCGTCGCCGGGGGTTGTAGAAGCGCTCGATGTAATCGAACACATCTGCCCTGGCGTCACCCCTCGTCCTGTAGACCTTGCGGGCCGTGCGCTCGGTCTTGAGCGACGAGAAGAAGCTCTCCATTGCTGCATTGTCCCAGACATTGCCCGACCGACTCATCGAACATGTAATGCCGTGGTCGGTCATCAGGCGCTGGAACTGCTCGCTCGTGTATTGCGATCCCTGGTCGGAATGATGCAGCAGGCTGTCGGGCTTGCCTCGGCGCCAGATCGCCATGATGAGGGCGTCGGTGACGAGCTGGGCCGTCATCTCGGCCTTCATCGCCCAGCCGACGACCCGCCGGGAGAACAGGTCGATCACGGCGGCAACGTAAAGCCAACCTTCCGCGGTCCAGATGTAGGTGAAGTCGGCGATCCATTTCTGGTTCGGTGCCGAGGACTCGAAGGCGCGGTCGAGGATGTTGTCCGACACTGCCGCTCGCTCGCCGGTGTCCTTCGGCAGCCCACGACGCCGCGGCCGGGCACGCAGCCCGTTCTCCCGCATCAGCCGCTCGACACGATGCAGGCCGCAGGAAAGACCCTCGGCCAGCACGTCATGCCTACGCGACGAGAACCATAGGTGCGGTCGCTGCTCTTGAAGCTGCGGTCGATCCTGGACACGAGGATCTCGTCAAGCCGGGAGCGAGCGCTGGGGCTGCGGTTGAGCCAGGCATGGAAGCCTGAGCGGGACACATCCAGCGCACTGCACAGCCATGCCACCGGCCAGACGTTCCGGTGCCTCGCGATGAAAGCGAACCTCATGTCACTTCCCTCGCGAAGTAGGCTGCGGCCTTTTTTAGGATGTCGCGCTCCGCCTTCAGCTTCGCCACTTCCTTGCGCAGCCGGTCGATCTCCTGCTGCTCTGGCTTCATCTGCCCATGACCGGGAAATGCATGCTGCGGATCGGTCGACAGCTCGCGCACCCATTTGCGCAGCACATTCTCGTGGAGATCGAGGTCGCGGGCAGCCTGGGCCACCGCAACGCCCCGATCCTTGATCAATCTCACCGCCTCAAGCTTGAACTCGCGGCTAAACTTCCTTCTTTGCATTCCCACTCTCCAGTTCCGTCAAACACCTTATCTCGGTGTCCACGAAACCGGCAGCAGGCCAGAATCAACATCGACCACGTTCTCACATCTCGACAGGAGCAGCCGCCCTTATCCGGGCTCGGCAAAAAACCCCAATCACCCCATCTGGTTGTCTGCAAAGGTGAACATCGACAACCACACCGCGCGCCGGCTGTTCACGCTGATCTATGCCCTGCTTGTGCGCAATGCGGACCATCGGGTTCTGCTGAGCTGAAATAGCACGGCGCCTGAACTACTCGAACGAGGAGAACCTCCAGTGAATGCAGTAGCACAACGCGATGTACACCTCGGACAGGCGAGCTCCGCAGGCTTTTTGGATAGCGTTGACCAGAACTTCCGGCATGCGATGACCTTCCTTGACCTGCCGGAAGGACTGTCGGAGCGGATCATGCAGTGCAACTCGACCTACACGGTACGGTTCGGCGTCAGGTTGCGCGGCCGTATGTACAGCTTCATCGGCTGGCGATCGGTCCACAGCGAACACTGCGAGCCAGTGAAGGGCGGCATTCGCTATACGTCGAATGCCGATGCCGAAGAAGTCGAGGCGCTGGCAGCGCTGATGACGCTCAAATGCTCGCTGGTCGATGTTCCCTTCGGCGGCTCGAAGGGTGCATTGAGGATCGATCCGTGCGAGTGGGCGCCGCAGGAGCTCGAGCGCATCACCCGCCGCTTCACCCAGGAACTCAACAAACGCGGCCTGATCGGTCCTGGCGTCAACGTACCGGCGCCCGACATCGGCACGGGCGAGCGGGAAATGGCCTGGATGATGGACGAGTTCCGCCGCGCGAATCCAACCGATGTGATCAATGCACGCGCCTGCGTTACCGGCAAGCCGCTGTCGAAGGGCGGCATTGCCGGCCGGACCGAAGCAACCGGCAGGGGCGTTCAGTTCGCCATCCAGGGGTATCTCCGCGATCCGCGAACCGCCGGGTTGAATGGCAAGCGCGATCTGAAGGGCGCCGCCGTCATCGTCCAGGGGTTTGGCAATGTCGGTTACCATGCGGCGAAGTTCGTCGCACAAGAAGACGGCGCACGGGTGACCATCGTTGCTGAACGGGACGGCTATGTCGCCAATGCCGATGGTCTAGCGATCGAGGCACTGAAGCAGCATCAGATTAGAACGGGCAGCATCCTCGGCCTTGAAGGCGTCACGTCGTTTCCTGGTGATATGACGGGCATCGAGCAGCCGTGCGACGTTCTTATTCCAGCGGCGATGGAAAACCATCCATGCGGGGAATGCAGATAGCATCAAGGCGAACCTCGTCGTCGAAGCTGCCAACGGCCCGGTGACCTTCGAGGCAGATAAGGTTCTCCGCGCCCGTGGGGTCACCATCCTTTCCGATCTTTACGTCAATGCCAGCGGCGTGGTCGTCAGCTACTTCGAGTGGGTGAAGAACCTGACGCACATTCCCTTCGGCCTAATGGAACGGCGCCGGCGCGAGCGGCGAAACCAGACGATCGCCGCGGCCCTCGAACGCATGACCGGCAAGGAGTTCCCCGCCGACATCCCGAAGAGTTCCTCGAAGGCGGCGCTGAAATCGATCTGGTTCGTTCCGGACTGGAGGACGTCATTCGGAGCACCTGGGGCCGCATCGCCGACCTCATGGAACAGCAACCGGAACTCGGCAATTACCGAACCGCCGCCTATGTCGAGTCAATCCGACAGATCGCCGATGCCTATGAAGCAATCGGGATCTAGTATAACCGGGCCATCGCGATGTTTTTCGCCTCAGGGGACGTACGCCCCTTGGTCGGAGCGCGACCAATGTTGAAATACCTTTTCTGGTTTTGTTGCAACGGCTGACTGGAAGTGCAGAGGACGGCGTTATCAACTTAACTCGGGTTCAGGGATTTGCGGCATAGACCGATGTCATGAACCGCAACCGTCAGCTACAAGCGCCATCGTTTCCCGCCGCAGATCATCGCGCATGCAGTCTGGCTCTACTACAGGTTCCCCTTGAGCCTGGGTCTGGTCGAGAAAATGCTGCTGGAGCGCGGGATCGTGGTTCGTATGACGTGGTGCTGCTCGAGGAGTACGCATACCCGTGTTATGGCATTCCGTCCGAGGAAACCAAGGAGGCGAAGTCTTTTTTATTAGCATGTCGCACTCGGAAATTATCCCTACGCCGCCCCTGGCGATGGGCCCAACGCGTTCCGACGCTGGACCTCCTTGGCTATCTTTTTGCGTGTTCTATCGTCTCAGAGACTCAGACCGCGAGGCTCACGTCGTAATCGGTCAGGAAATCCTGAAGGGTCAGAATGCCCTCCACCCACCTAATGTTGTCGGTCGCGTTGAGCAAGGTGCGGGCGCGTTCGACGGACAGCAGTGGTGCCACTGCGGCATTACGGTCATCCAGCAACGCCGTGAACCGGGTGCGCAGCATTCTGTCATAGGTCGGATCCTGAATAGGCGGGTACACGCTCTTAACTCGCTGCACCACCGACTGCGGCAGCAGGTCGGCGGTGGCGGCCCGCAGCAGGCTCTTCTCGCGTCCATCGAAAGTCTTGTGGGCCCAGGGGGTGCCGAACACGTACTCAACGAGGTTGTGGTCGCAGTAAGGGACCCGTACCTCGAGACCCAAAGCCATGCTCAGCCGATCCTTGCGGTCGAGAAGAGTCGGCAGGTAACGCGTGAGAACGAGGTAGCAGATCTCACGCATGCGATGCTCGTGCGGATCCGCTGAGGCCGGCCCGCTCAGGGCGGGTACTTCTGCGAGTGCCCTGCGGTACTGCTCGTTGAGGTATCCGGGGAGGTCGAGCTCCTCAACGAGTCCGGGGGCCAGGGACTGCAGGGCGATATCCACGTGGCAGGACCACGGAAACGTGTCGGCTTGAATGTGCGCGGGATCGTGGAACCACGAGTAGCCACCGAAAAGCTCGTCGGCTGACTCCCCGGACAGGGCCACTGTCGAGTACTGCCGGATCGCCCGGAACAGCAGATAGAGCGAGCTATCTTCGTTGCCCCACGTGAACGGCAGGTCACGGGCGTGCAGGGTGCCGGCGCGCACGTTCGGATCCATGAGCTCATCCGCGGACAAGATGATGTCCATATGGTCCGTAGTAAGGAACTTCGCAACCTCCTGCACGTACGGCGCGTCGGGTGTACCGCACATCGGGCCGGGGGTGAAGTTTTCGGTGTAGCCGACGAAGTCAAGGGCGAACGATCGGATCCGTTCGTCGCTGGAGCGCGCGGCCAATGCGGTCAGGGCGGAGGAGTCAAGCCCGCCCGACAAGAGCATGCCTAGCGGAACGTCGGCAACGAGCTGCCGCTGGACCGTGTCCTCAAGCAACTCGCGCACGCGCCGAACTGTGGTAGCCACGTCGTCGGTGTGCCCGCTGTCGGTGAGCTGCCAATAGCTCATCTGCTGGATGCCGTCGCTGGTCACGCGGACGATGTGGCCGGGCCGTACTTCACGCATACCGCGGAACACGGTGTTATCCGGTTCGGCGACGAAAGATAGGGTGCGCCGAAGCCCGTCGGCGTCCACTACCCGTTCCGCGAGACCATTGGCGAGGATCGCCTTTGGCTCCGAGCCGAATAACACTCCGTGCTCGGTGGGGTAGTAGTAAAGCGGCTTGATGCCGAGCCGGTCGCGTATGAGAAGCAGTTCGCGCTTGGCGGTGTCCCAGAGTGCGTAGGCAAACATCCCGTTGAGTTCGCTCACCGCGCTGCGGGGGTCGCGGTGGCCCCACTCGCGGTGGGCGTGCAGCACCACCTCGGTGTCACTGCTCGTGTCGAACCGATGGCCCAGGGCGGCAAGCCGTTGACGCAGCTCGCGGTAGTTGTAAGTCTCGCCCGTGTAGACGAGCACCAAGGCGGGTTGGCCGTTCTCATCAAGCGTCATGGGCTGGCGACCGCCCTGGATGTCGATAATCGCGAGGCGGCGGTGTCCCAGTGCCGCAGGCCCGTCGATCCAAGTCCCCTCGTCGTCTGGACCACGAGAGGCCATGGTGGCCGTCATATCGGCAAGCTCCCTTCGCGCGTTGGGACTTCCTAGGTCACGATCGAAATCAATCCATCCACACATGCCGCACATATTTTGGCTCCTTGCCTTGGGTAACTGTCACGTAACTTCGGGCATCCGGGACCCCGCACCACGCGAACACGCGAACACGCGATCTTCTTTATGGCCGCCTCACCCGCAAGCGGCGCCAGGATCTGGAGGCCGGCGTTGCTGACCAGGATGTCGAGGCGCCCAAAAGTTTCGATCGCCTCAGGCTCAGCTTCCGCGAGGTAGTCGCGGACGACCTTCCCGAGCCCGAGCGTGCGATCTGCGACGATTTGTACGGCCGACACCACTTCCAGCACCGGCAGTTCGGCGGGGGGCAAGTATGCAACCAGAGGTGCAGGGCTGCCCGAGCCCAGATGAGCCGTCTGCATGTTGCCAGGCTTTGTCGAACGTCATCTTTGGATGGGGCCGGGAAACCCGGGCGGCGGCATATTTCGGGAGGTGATCATAAGACGATTTCTCCTCAGTCCATGACGTGGTTTGCGGATAAGCACGCATGTACAATGCCAAACGAGAAACAGTTTCGATGCAAGGGGATACATCTGGCTCAGCTACCTTGTGTATCCGACATTTGTCGGACATCGGACACCGCCGAACGTGAAACGCTTGCGGGGTGGGAGGATATCTCACGCGGAAGAGATTGCGCCTCGAAGGTCGCCGCCGCTCAGGCAAAGGTTCCGACCGGGCGCTATGGAGCTATGGCTGAAACTGGGTGATGACGGTTTGAGGAGAGCGGCGTATCGAGGCGGGTGATGAAGCCTGCCAGAAACCTCTCAGGGAGAGCGATACGCCATGAACGAGACTATCAACATTGTTCGCCTTCGTCAGCCCGACGAAATCGATGTCCCCTGACGGATGTGCTTCGCAGCGGCGCGCGCAAATTGCTTGCGCAGGCGATCGAGATTGAAGCCGAAGCGTTTCTTGCCGAGATGAAGGATCTGACGCTGCCGGACGGACGTGAGCGTCTGGTCCGGCATGGTCGCGGCCCGGAGCGGATGATCCAGACAGGGATCGGGCCGGTGCCCGTCAGCCGGGTGAAGGTCCGGGACCGCGGCGCGAACGGTGAAGCGGACCGGGTCCGGTTTTCCTCATCGATCCTGCCCAAATGGGCGCGGCGGACGCGAAGTCTGGACGCGCTGCTTCCCGTTCTTTACCTGCGCGGGGTTTCGACGGGCGACTTTCAGGACGCCCTGGCAGCCCTGCTCGGCAAGGAGGCGCCGAACCTCTCACCCTCGGTGATCACGCGGCTGACAGCACAGTGGACCACCGAATACGATCGTTGGCAAAAGCGGGATCTTTCGGCACGCCGCTATGTCTATGTGTGGGCGGACGGGGTCTATCTGCAGGCGCGGATGGAAGACCATGCCGAATGCATGCTGGTGCTGATCGGCGCCACGCCCGAGGGCTAGAAAGAGCTGCTCGGTTTCCAGACCGGCGTTCGCGAGAGCGCGCAGAGCTGGCGCGAGTTGCTGGTCGACGTGAAGCGGCGTGGCCTGCAAATCGCGCCCGATATTGCCGTCGGCGATGGCGCGCTCGGCTTCTGGAGGGCGCTCGACGAGGTCGTTTCCGGCACCAGGCACCAACGCTGCTGGGTGCACAAAACAGCCAACGTCCTGAATAAGGTGCCGCTCTCGGTGCAGGTCAACATGAAGACGGATTTGCGCGAGATTTACGGCGCGCCGACACGGTCAGCAGCCGAAATGGCGATCGATGTGTCCACCGAGAAATATGGCGTGAAGTACGACAAGGCGGTCGACTGCCTGACGAAGGATCGCGAGACGTTGCTGGCGTTCTACGACTTCCCCGCCGAACATTGGGATCATCTGCGAACGTCGAATCCGATCGAGAGCGTCTTTGCGACCGTTCGCCACCGAACGGTGCGCACGAAGGGCTCCCTGTCGTCGAAGACCGCCAGGCTGATGGTCTTCAAGCTGGTCATGGCCGCCGCCAAATCCTGGCGTCGATTGAAGGGACAAAATCAGTTGCCGAAACTGCTCGCAGGTGCCAGGTTCCTGGACGGAATCGAGGTCATCGAAACGAAGCCGCAGAGCGCCGCTTGATCGGCCTCGTCACCCAAATTCCAGCATAGCTCGGCGCTATGCTCCAAACGGTCACCTGTAGAAGCTCAATCAGCAGAGGAGCGCGGGCGAAATGCGCGCTGGCGTCAACAAGAGACAGCGCTGTAGGCTAATGTTTGCGAAAGAGCGAGAGCCCCACTATTTTTCAGTCGAAGAGCTGAGAGTCCTCTCTGATTGGGGTCGTTTAGGTCAAGCTACCCCTGCACTTTTTTCTGGGCCGTTCCCGCGGGTTACTCGCTTCTCTTCACGTCAGCGCTTGGCCGCCGCATGATGTTGGTTCTCTATTCGGCGTGGTCGGGGTCAAGGGCCTTCTGCTATCCGCACCGATGGTGATTGATGTCTTCGCAGTATCCCGCTCTTTCCGGGCTCGGCCTTGTGGCCCTCCCACTACGGGAGCAGAAAAATGGGGCGGAACAATCTAATCGGCGGCCTGATCGCAATATGCGACCGCAACAGACAACAACGCGAACTCACCTCATTCATTGTCCTGCGTAGGACATGTTTCCACCGGCGGCGGAATCTTGTTGTCTCCTTTGGTTCTCGCTATCCTGGTTGCTAGAGTATCCGTCTTGGTCAAGTTGTCTGGAGCCCCGAGTTCCACTGGACGCGGGAACCATTACGTCAGCCATCTGATCCAGAAGGCTGGGAAGGAGAGAGACAGAGAGTTCCGCTCGCTGGCGGAGGGACGTCCTTCGCAGGACAATGAATGAGGCGAGTTCGTTGTCGCGCTAGTGCCGGTCACACTCGACCAGGACGATGTGAAGATTTGCCACTGGGAGGGCGAAACGCCATCCCGGAGAGAAGCAAGGCCCCGCGGAAGAGCTCGATAGCGCCTTGACCTCAACACGCCGAATAGAGAAGCCAGACAGGCAGTGCGGCTGCGCGGTGGTCTGATGTCGAAGAGGCAATGGCGTAGGCCCATCGCGCAGCGCAGTCTGGATGAAGCGCTCGGCATTGCCAGTGGTCTTGGGCGTGTAGGGCCTTATCCTTACATGCTTGAGGCCGAGATCGCGGCAGGCCTTAACGAAGGAATCTGCCAGGTGGCGTAGCCCTTGACTTGGCGGTCGTGATTCTCGCTAGGACGCATGGCAGTCTCTAAGCGCGGGGACATTTCGTAGCCGCCGACAATCGCTACAATCGGTTCCTTGCCGGAGCTGCCTACGTCTTCGGCACGGCAACGGCGGCCGGAATAATCGACGCACCGGGATGGCCGAAGAGGATGTAGGAATCGAGGCTCAATATGCTGGCGCTAATGCGCGTTGGCATGAGCGGCATTGGCAGGGTGGAAGCGCAGCGACGTCCCGCACACGGTGCTGGCCCGCCGGCCCGCCGGAATAGCCCGGGACAGGGCGTATCTGCTTGGCCCCGCGCGAAGTGCTTCCCGCGATCATGCAGCAAATATGGTCAAGGACGAGAAGCTTTGCCTCGTCGCGGACGTGTGCCGGTTCGTCATGGACTGGCGACCGGGCTGGCAACGTCTTGTGTCAGAGACATGGTTTCAAACCGCAATAAATCAATGAAGTTGAATGTGCGGACCGCCTAGCCTGCTGACCAGCGGCCACTGCGCACCTCTTGTCGGCCAGCTGCGAGGCTTTCCTTCTGATCGACGAAGGCGCACGCCACCGGTGTCTCAGCTGGCCTCCTCCCCTGAAGATCACACCCTAGGACATTGGTCAATGGCCTCCGTCCAGCGCTCGCCGGCAACCAAAAGCTTGCAACAAACCTTCAAATAAGTTCACCGGATCTTTGCAACCGCAGATCACTGACAATGGTATGTTCACCGCGCAGTCTGAGGTTTGGCACGGAAAAAATCTGGAGCCTAGTAACGCTCAAACTCGCACAGCACACAACGGAGGTCAAAACCAATGGCAACAAGAGTGCTCAAGGACGGGCCTTTGAGTTGGCGGATGCAGCTTAAGTGGCGTAAGATTCGGTTGCTTAGGCCAACCCTTCCACCGCATCTCGCGAGCCACACTCGCCATGACCGAGACGTTGCTGCAGCTGTCTTTTGCAGCCCTCGGACGCCAGAAGATCACAGCTGCGTCTTACGGTGGCCGCATTGCCCGGGATGGCGGCGTCATGCTTCTGGCCGCAGCCGAGCGTCGCCTGCGGATGTGGTGCAAAGTTATTGGCAACAGGCGCATGGCATTGGGCTGAGTTGAGATGTTCAAAGGCCGTCATTTCGACCAATCTGCGCCTTTGCTTAGCATTCGCTGGTATCGGGACTGCGGAATGAGCCTGCGCGGTCTTCGAGAAATGATGGCTGAGCCTGGCATTAGTGTCGATCATTCAACGATCCATCGCTCGGTCGTTCATTTCGCGCCGCTGCTGATGGAACGCTTCAACCGGCGCAAGCGCGCGGTCACCGGCAAATGGCATGCGGACGAGACCTACATCAAGGTGCGCGGGCGATGGATGTACCTCTATCGCGCCATCGACAGCGTCGGCGACACCGTCGAGTTCTGGTTCAGTGAATACCGGGATTTGCCAGCCGCCAAGCGTTTCTTCACAAAAGCGTTGGCACGCCATGGCCGTCCCGATCGCATCGTCATCGACGGCAGTCAGACCAACCGGGAAGCCATCGTTTCCTGCGATGCCACAAGTCGATTGCAGGATTGCTCCCGGCGCCGGTCGAAGCCGATCCGCATCCGCCAAAGCCAGTACCCCAATAACCGCATCGAGCAGAATCGGCGCATCAAGCGCCGCGTGCGGCCGATGCTCGGTTTCAAATCGACGCACGCCGCCGCGGTACGCCTTCAATCCGAACCCGTCTCTCGCCGAGCAGTTCGAAAGCCTCGCTGCCGCATGAGGTTGCCACCACTCTGGCAAATTCTCCGACCAGACAAAGCTTTGCAACGGAACCGTCGTCGGTCGGCTGAAATTTCGCCCTCGCGCACCATCCCGTCCGGGCCGGCTCTTGCGGACCGCGGCTTGGCATTGAAGCCGTCCGGCTACTCACGGATGCTCGAAGCGGTGCCCACCCCTTGTACGATCGAAGTGACGCAGGCGCGCGCCCGGGAGCACGCTCTCTTTATCGCATCGAATAACCAAATACGCACGATCATAACTTTCCGCAAATGACCGGGAAAATGACATCGCTTAGAGTGGGGTATCCAAAGAAGAGGATGAAATGAAGATTAAACTCATGATCTGCCTTTGTGGACTCGCGACAGTCTCGCTAGCAGTGTCTGCGGCCGCGGTGATAGAGCAGTTTCCTCACTGCGGTTCGAAGCTATGTCGCTGACACAAGACGTTGCCAACACGGTGGCCAGCCTTACATGCGACGAACTGCCGGCACCAGTAATCGATAAGGCGAAGCTTCTTGTCCTCGACCATGTCGGCTGCATGATCGCGGGAAGCACTAGCCGCGGGGCGAAGCAAATGACGCCCTATCTCGCGCGTATCGATTCCGGTGGTCCCAGCACCGTTTTCGGCACGTCACTACGCTTCCATCCTGCTAATGCCGCTCATGCCAACGCCCATAGCGCCAGCATGCTTAGCCTGGATGATTCCTACGTCCTTTTCGGGCATCCCGGCGCCTCCATTATACCGGCTGCGCTCGCCGTTGCCGAAGAGGTAAACAGCTCCGGCAAGGCGTTGATCGCCGCGATTGTCGGTGGTTATGAAATGTCGCTGCGCCTTGGCGCGGCCATGCGGCCTACCGAAGACCGCAGCCGCCACGTAAACGGTCTTGCGAATTGGCAGATTTTTGGCGCCTGCACGGCAGCAAGCCTGTTGCACCGATTCAGCGCCACGCAAATCGCCGATGCTTACGGGTTGACGCCGATGCATGCTCCGCTTCCCTTTGGGCGCAAATTCTCTTCCCGGCCGATGAGCTTTTTGAAGAATAATTACGGATGGGCGAACAAGGGAGCCATCACTGCGGTGGACCTCGTATGCGAAGGTTTCCACGGGAACCGCACCATCTTCGACGGTGACGACAGCTTCTGGGCCATGGCCGGTTCCGACCGCTTTGAACCTGAGGACATGCTTGACCGATGGGGAGAACGCTACTTCACCCTTGAGACCGGCTTCAAACCTTATGGCGTCTGCCGCTGGATCCATACCGCGATCGACTGCCTGCGCGCGCTGCAGACAAGCCATCGTTTCGGCCATGCCGACATCAGGGGCATTCATGTCGAAACCGTGAGCAAGTTCGTTAACGACTTTGATGGCCCCTGGCCGCAATCCACCATCGAGGCGGCATTTCATATGCCCTATGCGCTCGCTCTCGAACTGCACGACAAGTCCTCCGCGACCGGCCTCCGCGAAGACGACCTGACAAACGAAGGTGTTAAACAAACCGCGGCACGGATCAGCCTTTCAACCCTCGCCGGTGCCGATGAGAAGTTTTATGCGAAAAGGCTCCTGCCGGCCCGCGTCAGTGTCACCCTCCAGAATGGCGAAATGTTTTCCGCCGAGGCCGAGGTTCCAACCGGTGCCCCCGGCGGACCCCCTTTTGGGCAGGCGGAAGTGGAAGCGAAATTCTTTACGCTGGCTAGCCCCATCATCGGCGATTCCAATGCCTCGCGTCTGAAAGCGGCCCTCTTCGAATTGGAGGGCCTCTCCGTCCGCGACGCACTGAAGGCTTGCGCCATGACGTGATCTCCACGCGGGGTGCACCGTCGCGAACCAAGCCGCACCCTCTTCTTCAGACCTACAAACCAATCAGAATGAGGTTGCAAAATGTCCACTCAGAGTATCGTTCGACCCAAACCCGTTCAGAAGGCATTCGACCGGTTCTATGCCGGCTCGCGCGGAGGTACCGTCACGTTCAACGTGTCGCATGGAAAGGGTATCTTCGTCTGGGATACCAACGGCAAGCGCTATCTCGATGGTTCATCCGGCGCGGTCTGTACCAATCTCGGCCATGGGAACAAGCGCGTCCGCGATGCGATGATCGACCAGGCAAATCGCATCAGCTATGCCCCGTTTAGTACCAGTGAATCAACCGATACCCTCTCTAAGATGATCGCGGACCTCGCGGGCCCTGGGTTCGATCAGACTTTTCTCGTTTCCGGTGGTTCGGAAGCAGTCGAATCCGCCATCAAGGTCGCGCGCCAATACGCCGTGGCCAGCGGGCAGCCGAAGCGCCGGAAAATCCTTGCGCGTATGCCAGGATATCACGGCGCGACGCTTGGCGCCGCTGCTGCTACCGGCGATCCGGACCGGGACGAGATGTTCGGCCCGATCATGCAGATAGTGCCCAAGGTGCCAGCGCCACTGAGCTATCGCCTCCCTGAAGGCTTTGATGTCAGTTCCTATGCCGACTACTGCGCGGACGCGCTTGAACAGCAGATCCTTGCGGAAGGCGAGGAGACGGTGCTCGCCTTCATCATGGAGCCGGTCGGCGGTGTCGCCACCGGCGCGTTGGTTGCGCCGGATAATTATTATTCCAAAGTCCGGAAGATTTGCAATCGTTATGGCGTTCTATTGATCTTCGACGAGGTGATGTGTGGCGCCGGCCGAACCGGAACCTTCCTCGCCGCTCATCATTGGCCAAACGCCCTGCCAGACCTCGTCGTCTGCGCCAAGGGTCTGAGCGCTGGCTACACGCCGCTTGGCGCCATGATCGCCCCCAACAGGATTGTCGATAAGGTCGCCGAGTCCGGCGGTTTCTTGCACGGCCACACCTATGCCGGAAATCCCCTATCCTCGGCAATTGGTGTCGCAGTTCTCAAGGATATGCTCGACCACGATCTGATGGGCAATGCGGAGCGGATGGGCGTTGTGCTGCGCCGAAAGCTCAACGCACTGAAGGATCGGAGCATCACCATTGGCGACGTGCGGGGAATGGGCCTCCTCAACGCGGTGGAGATCGTTGAGGACCAGGCAACCAAGGCAATTTTCCCCGCAGCCAAGCAGGCGTCCTATCGCGTTAGGGAGATCGCCCGCGAACTCGGGCTGCATCTCTACGCACGCCGCACCGCCAGCGGAAAGTTCGGGGAATGGTTCATGGCAGCTCCTCCGCTCATCATAACCGAGCCGGAAATCGACCTCTTCATGGAGCTTCTCACCGAGACGTTCCAGGTTTTTGAGAGCGAGAACCGATGAGGCAGGCGCCTGTCCGTCCTTACTCGACGCAATCCATGTTGGCCGGCGTGCAGGAGCCAATCTCTCTGCCACAGCCAGGCAGAGCCGGCATGATGCCGGCCAAGGGCATCATCGAACCAGCGACGGACGCGTCGAGCCAAAAGACGTGCAGGGGGACCGCGCACGTCAGCACGACGGCGCCACCCGAATGATCTGCCCCTAACAGGTATCCCGCCGCATGAAATGGGATGACTTCGCCAGAAGTTGAAACAATGCACTAGAAGGTTGAAAGAATGCACAGGAAGACCGTCGACACTCTCATCATCAACGGTGATGTTTTTACCGGTGACAGAAGTCAGCCTCACTATCGTCCGGGGGCCATAGCGATTACCGATGGCGTAGTGGTCGGGGTAGGTCACGAGCAAGAAATATTGTCGGCGTATGATGCAACGCGAAAGGTCGACGCTCAGGGTGCTTTGGTCCACCCGGGCTTAATCGAAACCCATATCCATTCGACGGGAATGGCTTACCACGGAGCGCCTTTCTCGCCGCTGTCGGGCACTGTCAGCAAGGTGAACTACTCGAGCATGAAGGCAGCGACTGACCCCGACATCACCGCCGCTTATACGGCCGCGGCAGCCTGCTCAATGCTACAACGCGGCTTCACCCTTTACTTCGAGTCAGGCACCGTCTTCGAAACCGATGTGTTTGCCGAAACGATGACCAGGTGCGGTGTGCGGGGAATGGTGACCGCACCATGGGCATGGGACGATATGTCCGACATGACCGATGGGTATGGGCTGAACGAGACGCTGATGCGGCGTGCGCCAGCGGACGCGAGGCGGGTTATCGACCAGTGCAAGCGCGAACTTGTGCGCAACAAGGAAGACAATGCGTTGGTACGCGGATATGTCGGTCTACAAGGAGGGTCGAGCAGCACGGACGAGCTCATCCGGGAAGCGGTAAGACTGGCCACCGAATCGAACGCGATCTTCTGGCAGCACGAGGCCTTCGAGCCCAACAGCGATGCGGAAGAGCGAAGGAAGTTTGGTGATGCCGGCGCGGTCCGTATGCACCGGCTCGGAGCCCTTGAGCCCAACACGACGCTCGCGCATATGAACCTGCTTGACGAACAGGACATTGAGCTCATCCTGGCGATGAAGCCGGGCCTTTCCTGGTGCCCCAACAATGCGATGGCCCATCGGATTACGCCACCGCATAAATGCTGGTTTCCGCATCTCTACCGAAAGGGGGCAAGTGTTTCGCTCGGTGTCGACACGACCATGATCCATCCGATCGGGATCGCCGGCCTCATGAGCCTCTATCTGTCCAGACTGGTTGGAGACAGTCTGAATGACTCCGATCCCTTTTACATGCAGACGATCGATGCTGCGAGAAACGTAGGCCTCGGTGACAAACTGGGCAGCCTGGCGTTGGGCAAGCGCGCCGATGTGGTCATCCGGGAAGCTCGCGATATAACCCACTATTCCTGGCGCGACGATATGGGCATCCTGTTGTCGCTGTCCTCGTCGATGATCCCGGTCGACACAGTTCTCATCGATGGCAAGGTCGTAATGGAAAAGGGCCGCCTCACGACAATGGATCAGGATGAAATCCTTGCCGAAGCCGTGCGCCAGCGCGATCTTTTGGCCGACAGAATCTCCACCTGAGTATGCGACGTGAGCAGCGCGGGTGAGCAGGTGTCCACCCGCCTTTCCCAGGACAACAAACATATTAGGGCCGACGACAAAGGAACGGATCTATCATCAACATCCGCACGACATCGACCCGGACAGGGTTGCCGAAGCGAACTCCATACGTTGTGTCAAAGTTCGCGGTCGAAGGGTTGACAAAGAATTTGGCTCGCGAACTTGGTCCGTTCAACATCCGCTGCAACACGATCTCGCCAGAGTCGATCGACAGCGCGGACGCATGCGCACGCAGAAGGGAGCCAGAGCCAGGGTATCACATACGAGGAGGCGCTGCAGCGGCGCCTCTCCTATATCTCTATGAGGACAAAGATCGATCCGACTGCAATCGGCGAGATGGCTTTCTTTCTGTCTTCGAGGGAAGCCAAACATGTCACCGGGCAATGCATAAGCGTCTGTGGCAACGTCGAGTGGGAAGACTAACAAGTGGGAAGACTAAAAATGAGCAATAAGACCATCGTAACATGTTCTGTGACCGGTGATGGCGCATACAACGAGAACATGAAGGCCGTGCCTATCACTCCCGAGCAGATCGCCGACGAGTGCATCTCAGCAGTTAATGCTGGCGCAGCGATTTGCCATATCCATGTCCGGGACCCGAAGACGGGCGCGAAGAGCATGTCACTTGAGGCCTATAGGGAGGTAGTGGAGCGTATAAGGGCGTCCGCGACCGATGTCGTGATCAACCTCACTACCGGCGTTGGCTCAGTATATATTCCAGACCAAGAAGAGCCACTTCGGCCGGCGGCCGGTTCTACCCTTTCGACGCCCGAAGTCCGGGCGCGTCAGGTCGTCGCCCTTCGGCCCGAGCTTTGCACTCTAAACGTTGGCACCATGAATTTCGGGACAGTCGCTGTACTCAATACGCCGGATCATACGGCGGCTATCGCGAGAGCGGCACAGCAGGTTGGCACCACTTGCGCGATCCTAGTCTACGATGTTGGCCACATCTTCGCCGCGCGGAAGATGCTTGATGAGGGGCTGATCAAGAAACCACCGTTTTTTCAAATCTGCTTAGGAGTTGCTGGATGTGCACCGGCGACTCCGGAAGTCTTGCTCGCTATGCGGGGACACTTGCCGCACGAAGCAAATTGGGGCGCATTCGGCAAGTCCGAGGCTGAATTTCCTATGGTTGCTCAGACCGTTTTGTTAGGGGGTCATGTTCAGGTCGGTCTCGCAGACAATCTCTACCTCTCTCATGGAAATTTGGCTCCCAACAACGCGGCTCTTGTAGAGCGAGCAGTGGCGATCGTGCGGATTCTTGGTGGCGAAACTGCCTCTCCTGCCGAGGCGCGCGAAATCCTTGGCCTTAAGAGCCAATCTACTTTCAAGGGATAAACGCCTGTAATTAAAATGTGACACCGGGGGCACATTCACCGATCTCGTGATCGAGTCAACCAGCGTTTGGCAGGCGTTCAAAGCACCGACTGTCGCCGCAGATCCCGTGAGAGGTGTGCTGAATGTAGTGGACAAAGACGGCAAAACTTCGCCATGCAAAGGGTCAGGCGATAACGCTGGGCAGTGACAAATCTGCACCTGTCAGGATGGCCGGGCGGGTGGAGACAGTAAGCCACCGCGCAGGGCCGTGGTCAGGAAGTTTTGACTTGGGGAGCTGCTGGCGTCCGGGCCCACGGCAGCAATTCCGGGAGCCGGCATGTCGGAGATTCTGGCGATGGCATCGGCCAGCCAGGCGTGGGGGTCGATGCCGTTGAGTTTAGCCGCGCCGATCAGGGAATACATGAAGGTTGGGCGGTGTCCGCCGCGTTCTGACCCCGCGAAGAGCCATGATTTTCTGTTATGCATACCTTTTCATAACCGCAATTATGCTCAGGCCCGGATTATGCGCAGTTTGTGTGCGCGACGTTCGGGATGCGAGCGGATGCCGGGCATCCCCCAGCAGGCCGGGCGACCGTAGGTTTACATAATCCTGATCTCCTCTGCGCGCCAACCGTAGAGGAGATCGTCATGAACTAAATCAAACTGCAGCCGGCGCCCCGTCAGTGGCTTGAGAACAGCCCGTTGGGGCCATTCTCGGAGCGCTATCTTGAGCACCTGGGCCGTGCCCGCTATGCGCCCAGCACCGCACGTGTTTATCGGTGCTGCATTGCCCATTTCGCCCACTGGATCTCGACCGAACGGCTCGCGTTAGAGTCCATAGGCGAAGCCGCGCGAGTTCGGTTTATCAGCGAGCATCTTCCCGTCTGTGACTGCCCTTATCCGGCCCGTCGCTTGCCGCACGAACTCAGGGCGGCCATCACGCATTTGCTTGCAGTGCTGCGTGCCGAAGGCGCCATTCCCGCAGCTACCGCACACACCACATGGCGGGGAATTGGCGGCATTCCGGGCCTACATGCGCGATGTCGGCGGGTTAGCCGTCAGCACACGAGCGAGGCGCGAGCGGATTCTTCGACGCTTTCTTGAGGAACAGTTTCCGGAAGGGGAGATCTCTATCGCCGGCCTTGAGCCGGCGCGTGTGAGACGCTTCATCCTCGGCGAACTGCAGGGCTGGACGACCGCCACCATTCGCATTGTTGGGGGTGCGATCAGCTGCTATCTCCGGTTTCGGCAGATGATGGGCGACGACGTTCAGCATCTACTCGGCGCAATCCCTCGCGTTGCATGCTGGCGGCTGAGCAGCTTGCCGGATGTGCTTTCCGACACGCAGATTGAGATTCTGCTCGCTTCATTCGACAAGGATTTCCCGTCGCGCCGGAGGGCCTACGCCATGGTCCGGTGCCTGACCGATCTTGGGCTCCGAACCAGTGAGGTTGTGCAACTGCAGCTCGGCGACATCGATTGGCGGCAGGGTACGATCCGCATTTCCCGGTCAAAGGGCCGGCGTTTCGACGTCCTTCCCTTGCCGCCCGAGACGGGTGACGCGATCGCTGCGTATCTGCGGCATGAACGTCCACCGAGCACGAACCGCGCAATATTCGTACGCCACGTCGCGCCCTATGACCTGCCGATCCAAAAAGACGTTGTAAGGCGCGCCGTTTTCGCCGCCTACAAACGTTGCGGCTGGTCCCAGACACGCGTTCATATCCTCCGGCACAGCGTCGCCAGCCGCATGCTGAACGCTGGTGTGCCCATGAAGCAGATCGCCGATATCCTGCGCCATCGGAGCATCGACACCTCCATGATCTACACGAAGGTCGACCTTCAGCGGCTCGCGGCGGTCGCTATGCCGTGGCCGGGGAGTGTGGCATGAGCGGGTCGCTGACCATGCAGGCGCGGATCGACGCCTATCTTGTGGAGCGACGTCTCCTTGGATTCTCGCTCGAGACCTCTGGCATAATGCTGCGGTCGTTCGCTCGCTTCGCCGATCCGTCCGGCCATCGCGGCCCGCTGACGACGACGCTCGTGGTCGCTTGGGTTCAGGGGGAGGCGCGGAACGCGACGCCAACCTCCTGGGTGCGCCGCCTCGAAGTGCTGCGGCCCTTTGCCGAGCATGAGAGACGTCTCTACCCACGGAACGAGCTTCCCGCAAGCAGCATATTCGGCAAAGCGCACCAGCGCCGGACGCCACATATCTACCCCGACCAGGAGATCGTCGCGCTGCTGCAGGCGGCGCGGCGGCTGCAGCCGCAACACTCCATTCGACCGGCAACATACGAGACCATGTTGGGGCTGATCGCAGCCACGGGATTGCGGATTTCCGAGGCACTCAAGCTCCGATGCGGCGACGTCGACATTGCCGGCCGATGTCTGACCGTGCGCATGACCAAGTTCACCAAGTCAAGGCACGTACCATTTGATGCCAGCGTCGCCGCTGCGCTCTCGCGCTATGTGGCAATCCGCGCCCGCTACGCTCCGGCCGAATCGGATGCATCTTTCTTCGTCGGCGCCTCAGGGCAAGTGCCGTCCAAGCGGCAGGTCCATTGGACATTCCAGCAGTTGCGTCGGGACGCAAATATTGTTGCTCGTGGGGCCTATGACGAGGTTCGCATTCACGATCTGCGCCATAACTCCGAGTGCCGGATTATTCCGAGTGACGACCGGGAGGCCAAAGATGCGGGCGATTTGTGGCTTTTGGGTCGGCATTATCAGAGGCTCTTCAGGAATGTGAGGAGATGGTCGTCGGGCTTGTAGCGGCCCAACCGGATGTCGGCCGTGTCGGTCCTTGCCAGAGCTTGCTCCTTGAGCTTCATGTCGGCCTGAAGATAGATGGCGGTGGTTTCGACCGACTCGTGGCCCAGCCACAGAGCGATGACCGAGCGGTCGACGCCGTGCTGGAGCAGGTCCATTGCCAGCGTATGCCGCCTATATCGATCAAGACATAGCCGGCACTATCTACCCCGCCCGACTATGTCGAGTAGGCAGGATGATGCCCCACGATTCCAAGGGTTTATAGGATAGCATGTAGAGATAGTTTGTAGCCCTTCCAGCAATCCAGCCTGGAGAGGGAGCAAACAATGAAGTATTTCATCAATGATGATTTTGCGTTGTCGCGGTCGCCAGGGGGCCCGGTGGCGAGTTATATCGTTCCGTTTGCCGAATGGCTCGGTGATCGAGGCTACGGTCTTGTTTCCATGAGGAACCAGGTGCTGCTGGCCGCAGGCTTCAGCAAGTGGCTCGGGCAAAAGGGGATTGAGCTAAGCGACATAAGTGGAGACCATCCTGGGCGTTATTTGCTGGATCGAGCGCAGCGGCCAAAGCTTGGAGATACCGCCGCTCTTCGACATCTACTGGCTTTTCTGCGAAGCCAGAACGCAATCGCCGAAGAGATTGAGGCCGACCACAACCCATCGCCGGTAGAACAACATGTGCAGGCATATGAGCGGTATTTGCATCACGCGCGGGCGCTGTCTCGTCAAACGATCATAAATTACCGGCCAGTTGTCCGGGATTTTCTCAACTTCCGCTTCAGTGATGGCGAGATCTCGCTCGCACAATTGCGTGCCGTCGACGTGACCGATTTCGTACGAAAGAGGGTTTCGCGCCTCAACATGCGACGCGCGAAGATCATGACCACCGCACTGCGGTCGTTTCTCTCCTATGTGCGTTATCGTGGGGACATCACGTCAGACCTGGCAGCAGCGGTTCCGATCGTGGCCAATTGGTCACTGTCGTCCATTCCTCGTGCGATTGGCCGCGATGAGGTCACCCATTTGCTCGCCAAGCATCGATCGGCAAACTCCTATCGGATGCCGCGATTATGCGATGATCCTCGCATTGGCGCGGTTGGGATTGCGGTCGAGCGAGGTGGTGACGCTCGAACTCGATGATATCGATTGGGTAGCCGGAGAGATCCATGTGGTTGGCAAGAACGGGCAGCGCAACGATCTTCCGTTGCCTGCGGATGAACAGCCTGTCGGAGTGTGCTCATTGGGCTTCTCCCGGCCACGGCAACGCCAATGTTCGCAACGCGTTAAGGTTGACCTTGGCGTAAATCGCCGTTGTCTGAACATGACGGTGGCCCAGAACTTCACCGATCTCACCGAGCGAGGCGCCGCCACGCAACATCTCTGAGGCAAGCCCATGTCGGAACTGGTGCGTTCCCTTTGTGGGAGGGTCGATCCCGGCCCTTTTGAGTGAGCGTCGGATGACGGAACCGAGTCCACACTGGCCGGTGAAACCCCGGATCGGGGCCTTGTCGCGCAAAAAGACGCGACGACTGGCATTGCGTGGACGCGACTTCTGCAAGTAGTCGGCAATCGCCTCGCCAACATGTTGCTGGCCGTGCAAACCGGCCTGCGTGCTGCCGAAATCGCTGCGAGGACATTGTCCTCGGCCCGGCCGCCTATGTGCAATGCCAGGGAAAGGGCCGAAAACCCCGCAACACCCCGCTTCGCAAGGATACGGTCACGGTGCTAAGGACTACATCGAGATGCGGCGAGGGCTGGGGTTCAAGCTGCGAGAGACCGAAAGGGGATTGATCGATTTCGTCACCTTTCTGGAGGCTAATGCCACGCCATATGTCACGACGGAACTGGCCCTTGCCTGGGCTCAGCGACCATCCCATGCGCAGCCTTCGCATTGGGCGACACGGCTGGGCTACGTCCGCGTATTTGCCCGTCATCGGGCTGCCGCTGATCCGCGGACCCAGGTTCCTCCAGATGGTTTGCTGCCCTTTCGCCCGAAGCGGGCACGGCCGTATCTCTACTCCAAGGAAGATATCCAGCGCCTCCTGTCCGCGGCGCTTGAGATGCCGTGCCGATATACCCGCTGTAAGCTCAGGCCATGGACATATTATTGCCTGTTCGGATTGCTGAGCGTTTCCGGCCTGCGCCTCGGCGAAGCCCGCAACCTCAAGCTCTCGGACATCGATTTCGATGCCGAGGTGCTGACGATCCGCGGCACGAAGTTCGGCAAATCCCGTCTTGTGCCGATGCACGCATCAACCAGCACAGTGCTCCAGGATTATCTCAAACGCCGCCGACAGCATTGTGCAGCCCAGGCGGCGTCTCCTTATTTGTTCACGTCCCAGTTGGGCAACCGCCTTGATGTGGGAGACATTCATCGAACATTCTAAGCTCTGTCTCGCCAGATCGGCCTGCGAGGCGCAACCGACAGCTACGGCCCGCGCCTGCATGACATGCGGCATGTGTTCGCGACGAACGCGCTGGTGCGTTGGTACGAAGCCGAGCAGGATCCCGAGCGGCGGCTGCCCATTTTGTCCACCTATCTCGGTCATGTCCACGTGGCCGACACCCAATGGTACCTCACCGGTTCGCCCGAGCTGATGAAAGAGGCAATGCGCCGCCTTGAGTGCCGCTGGGAGGATCGGACATGATCAAGCATGCCAGCCTGGCGCCGCTTTTGGAGCGCTTTTTCACCCAACGCCTGATGCAACAGCGGCAGGCAAGCCCTCATACGATCAGTTCCTATCGTGATACATTTCGGCAGTTGCTGAAGTTCGCGGAACGAACATTGCATAAGCCGCCGTCTCGCCTGAACTTCGCGGAAGTCGATGCGCCGTTGATCGTTGCCTTCCTTGATGACCTGGAGAACCATCAGGGTATCAGCGTCCGCAGCCGCAACTTGCGCCTCACGGCAATTCATTCTTTCTTTCGCTACGCGGCATTCGAGGCACCCGAGCATTCCGCCCAGATCCAGCGCGTGCTTGCGATTCCCAGCAAGCGCTTTACCCGAACGCTCGTCAATTTTCTTACCCGCCCAGAGGTCGATGCCTTGCTGACCGCACCGGATCGATCGACCTGGTCCGGGCGACGCGATCACGCGTTCCTGCTGGTCGCCGTGCAGACCGGATTGCGGCTATCGGAGATCACGGGTCTCAAACGCGGCGATCTGTTCTTCGGCACGGGCGCCCACCTGCGCGTCATTGGCAAAGGGCGCAAGGAACGCTGCACCCCGTTCGCCAAGTCTACGACCGCAGTCTTGAGAAGCTGGCTGAAAGAGCCTCAGCGCGGAGAAGAGAGTATCCTGTTTCCCAGCGCCAGAGGTGAGCGGCTGAGCGTTCATGGCGTTCAGTATATGCTGAACAAACACCGCCAGACCGCTTCTGCCATTTGCCCGTCGCTGAATCGAAAGCGCGTCACTGTTCATCGTTTGAGGCACACGATGGCCATGGACCTCCTGCAGGCGGGCGTCGATCGCGCCGTCATCGCTCTGTGGCTCGGCCATGAATCGGTCGAGACCACACAGATCTATCTCGAGGCGACGTTGGCGATGAAGGAGGCGGCGTTGGCAAAGACGTCCGAATATTCCGGCAAGTCATCCCGCTTCCGGCCCGGCGACAATCTACTGGAGTTCTTGAACAGCCTGTAGATCGCGCTGATGTCGGGTGGCCCGGGTGTTTCTGCGGGAAATTTCCTTATTCCTCAGAGATTTGCCATCACAGTCCAGAGCTACCCGACATAGTCGGGCGGGGTAGATAGTGCCTCAGGACATGCGGCGTTACGTGCTTGCTGGCCAGCGATGGGCAGTGGCGACGTGCGACGGCGAGGTGCTTGTTCAGCAGGTATTGAAGTGCGTCGTGACTCAGTGACGTGCCGCTTATCGTCGGGAAGGCAGGATCGGCGCTCCGCCCGCGTCGCTCGACAAGCCAGGCACGCAATACGACTTGGTGGCAGGTATGGGTGAAGTGATCGAGTTGGTCCTTCACCGCCGCGATCACCTTCGGGTGCCGATGGCCGGTATTGACGCGATGCCGGCCGCGAGTCGATATAGCGACGGCCCTCGACGAGTGATATCGCCGCGTACATCGAAATTGTCTTTAATCGCAATAGGAAGGCCCGCCAACAGAGAGGGCCGCGGCGATCCAGACGCTGCAAGTGTATCCTCCCGTCTTGCAGAAGCTTTGGCCTCATCCGGCCAAAGCCGTGTGAACGCTACACTGCCTCTTGCTCGAAGTTCCTGAGCTCTCGACAAAGCACGCTGTGTCAGGTCACTTGATGTGACCTGACCAGCAACGATAAGCTCAGAAAGCGCCTCGACTGTCTCGGTGGAACTGAAGCCTGGCGGCAAGCCGCCGTCATCTTTTACTTTGCTGGATGAGTGACCAACACCGTCTTGCCAATCGAGTGGTGTTCCTTGCCTTGGCTCCATCGTCGTTGCGGTCACTTCTTGCCGTCGCGAACGTTCATGGCCATCAGGCACAGGATTTCAAATCCTAGGTTCGCCGCATGCAGCGATGTAATGTTGCCGTGATCGAGATATGGAGCGACCTCACAAACGTCGGCTCCAATTAAATTTACTCCCTCGAAACCACGCAACATGACTAGAGCGTCCCGCATGGTGAAGCCACCCGGCTCCGGCACGCCCGTGCCAGGGCAATAAATCGAATCCAGTCCGTCAATGTCGAACGACAAGTACGTCGGCGCCTCGCCAACGACTCGACGAGCTTCAGCGATTACCTTGTCTCGCCCCATAGACTCGAAGTCCTCCATGGTGATCACCACCATACCTACGCTCCTCGACCATTCGCAGTCTGCGGGACCGCTCCGGAGCCCGATCTGGACGGTCCGCTTTGGGTCAAGGAGGCCTTCCTCTACAGCTCGACGGAACGGAGATGAATGCGTATACTTAAAGCCTCGAACCAGATCGACTGTATCGCTATGAGCGTCGAAATGGATCATTCCGACTGCTCTATCGTGCGCCAAGCCCCGCAGGACCGGAAGTGATATCGAGTGATCTCCGCCCAAAACCAGCGGCCGGACGGCTTTGTCTTTTATTGCTCGGAAAGCGGCCGCGATAGTGTTGTAACTTTCGTCAAACTGCGAAGGATGAACACCAACATCTCCAAGATCAGCGATCTTAGCTAGTTTGAAGGGGTTGACCCCGGTATAACCGTTGGACATTCGGACGATACGCGACGCTTCACGAATGCTTACGGGAGCAAATCGACTACCTGGCCGAAACGTCGTGCCTAGATCAAAGGGAACTCCGACGATACCGATATCAACTCCGCGAGCCTCCTCCATATCCACTACGCGCGAACGCATAAAACTTCCGATTCCTGCGAATTTGGGAACTTTGTTTGCATCAACGGGCGCGAAGTCGGGAATTTGGTTCGTCACGTTCAACTCCTGAGAATTACCTTGTTTGTAAATTGCCCACAACGGCACCACTGGACCACATGGGCTCATAGCCCGCTTTTGGGCAGCGGGTGCTCGACCAATAGTGTGGTTTTTGCAGCCGCTCGTTGCTCTGGCATCTGATGCCTTCGCTCTAATCCTTAATTCCTCCGCGGCATCTTCTGAAAGTTGCCCGTTCCCACTCAGTTGGACTAGGCAGTTCGCGCATGTACAACGTCGGGATCGTCAGCTGTGCATGCCGGAAAACCCAAACGTCGATTGTGCCCGTCTGCCTATTCGAGTGCATGCATCATATGTGCTCCATCACACGCACTTACCTGATGAGCACGACGGTCAAGACGCTTTGGCCGTCGCACCCTCCAGCTACTTTTGGGTGGCGCGGGTCGTCGTCGTTAGGAACCACTTCTACACTGCCGACGGCTCGCGATGTGTAAAGATATATGAAGCCACTTCAACGATCGGGAAACGGCTTGATACTCCTCGTTTCCCCTCTTGAATCTCCTTACATATTTATCTCGCCGGTCATTATTTCTCCGAAATTTCAAACCATCTCCAAGAGAGACGTGTAGCCTTCTCCGCACAACTGGATGACTGGAGAAAGCAATGGACTACGTCACGCGTCCATCGCGTGCGGGTTGTTTTCCGCCGCCGGGCCGGTGGCGAGCTTGCGCTCCCGTTCCTGTTCGATGGCGCGGATCTGCTGGCGCACCAGGCTGAGCCGCTCGAGGAAACGGTGGAGCTCGGCGCGGGTGTTATGCGGCAGCGCCGTCCCCTCAGCTGTACGGATGGCCTCGAGCCTGTCCGCAGCCTGGCGCAGGCTCAACCGCAAGTGGCGGATGCCGAAGCGGGCGAGGATCGCCTTGATGCGGTTGACGAGCCGCGTCTGCTCGCCGATCAGGCGCTCGCGCTCGCGGCTCGGTCGCCGCGAGTCCTCCTCTTCCATGGTCGGGATCGCCGCCATGGTGCAATGGCGCTTTTCGCCGCGCAGCCAGCCAAGAAAGGCACGCATCAATAGCTCAGTGTCGAGGCGATCGGTCTTGGCGCGGCGGTGCTCGCGCGACACTGCAACGCTGGCAGGGTGGATGGTGTAGGCCTCGATGGCTTGTCCCCGCAGCCAGCGCGCCAACCAGAAGCCGTCGCCAGCCGCCTCATAGGCGACGGCGATGCGCTTGATCGGGTGCCCGGCCTGGCCGGCTTCGTCGCGCCAGCGCTGCAGCAGTTTCAACAGAGCTGGCGCATCGGCATCGAGCTTCTTGAGCGGCTGGCGCTTGAAGCCCGGAACCAGCGCGGCGACCAGCCACTTCGCCTTGCTCATTTCGATGACGGCGACGATCGTGTTATCTTGTTCAAGAGCGGTAAGGGACCGGCTCGCGTCAAAAGATTGCGACATGGGGACGCTCCTTCTGCTGGATGATCTTGGAGCGCCGAAGGATGCCACACCCTCGCCGCTCGCCCCATATCATCTGAAACACGCAACCAAGGTCCCGATCGCCGACTGGGAGGTTTGCCTTCAGGCTGCCCATCCTGGTTATATCGGCTGGGAGGAGTTCATGAGAACCAGAGGCGACTGGCCAACAACATCAACCGCTACGAAGCCGGCCATTCGGGCGTGCCGCGCAAGGGAGAGCTGGCTCCGCAAAATCGGACAGTGGCATAAGTGGATTTTCTGCCTGAGATTGGCGAGGATTCTCGCCGGGAATCAGGAGTTGAGATGACGAAGAGAAGCCGCCGGACGCATTCACCGGCATTCAAGGCGAAGGTGGCATTGGCCGCGGTAAAGGGGGAGAAGACGCTTTCGGAGCTGGCGCAACAGTTCGACGTTTATCCGAACCAGATCACGACCTGGAAGAACCAATTGCTCGAAGGCGCCGCGGGCGTGTTCGGGCAGGACAAGGCGGGTTCGAGCGAGGCGCCGGTCGATTTGAAGGCGTTGCACGCCAAGATCGGTGAGCTGGCGCTGGAGAACGATTTTTTGTCCGGCCAGCCTTGACGGGCACACGCCCGACGAGGCTTACTTCGGCCCGCACGCGATGGCGACGGCCGCATGATCGTCGCCGCGCGATTTTGCTGCAGCTCTGGTCGGGCTTCGTCCTCCCGGCGCCGCAGCAAAATCACAAAGCCCTGCGTTCAACGTAACCCGGCAGGAAACCACTTAAATTCCGCAGGGCGCTGTCCAAATAAACGAAGCCAGCTCTGTGCATTGCCCGTCGACGCGCACGTCGAAAGCATCCTGCTGGAGGCCTTGAGGCCGGACAAGATCGCATCGCCATCGCCGCACTGGGCCAGATCGAAGACGAGACGCGTCAGCTTGAGCGGCAGTGGGCGCTGCGGCGCGAGCGGGCGCGCTATGAGGCGGAAAGAGCGTTGCGCCAATATGATGCGGTCGAGCCGGAGAACCGTTTGGTGGCGCGTTCACTGGAGCGCGTCTGGGAAGAGAAGCTTCGCGCCGCCGAGGCGATCGAACAGGATTATGAACGGTGGCGGCAGGACGAGCCGCTGGTTCTGAACGAGCCGGATCGCGAGGCGCTGCAAAGGCTGGGCGAAGATCTGCCCGGCATCTGGCACTCGCCTGCGACGATGGCGGCCGCGCGCAAGGGTATTCTGCGCCTCATCATTGACGAGGTCATCCTCGACCAGAAGCGCTTCCGGGGCCAGGTCTGGTTCAAGATCCTGTGGCAGACGGGAGCGACAAGCGAGCACTCTCTCCAAAGGCGGGTCCACACCTACGGCGACTACATCGATCTGGAGCGGCTGCGGCGCCGCGTGATCGAACTCAATGCCGCGGGCAAAATGGACAAGGAGATTGCTGCGACCTTGAACGCGGAAGGCTTGGTCGCAGCACGCGGTTGCCCATTCAAGGGTGAGAATGTCTGGCTTCTGCGGACACGCTGGGGCATCCCCACCGTCAAGATCAGCGGCACGAGCGCCAATCCCGATCGATGGCCGGACGGATCGTACTCTGTTCAAGGGGCGGCGGCTGCCTTGGGCGTCACACCACAAACCGTCTTCGACTATCTCGCACGCGGCTGGTTCGAGGGACACCAGCTAACGAAGGGGCAGCCTGGCAAATCGAACTTTCAGACGACCAGATCAACACGCTGCGGGCGCGGATCGCACGCAACAGACGATCAAGGAAGGAGGTATCATGACAACTTCGGTGATGCCAAGATGACAACCGCGCTTCTCGACCGACTGACCCATCATTGCCATATCCTAATTTAGAAACCGGAAAACGACAGCTTCCGATTCAAAACAGCTCCGCGCACGAGCCTAAAAAAGCGAAGGAGAAAGCCAGAACCTTGACCACAACACAGAACCGAAACATACATGACAGGCGGGTCAGTTCTCGGTGGAAATGCCGGGGCAGTTCTCGGTGGAACTCAACGGCCTGATCTCAAACATTCGTTCCTATTCAAGCTCTAGAATTTGCAGGATTTTCAGACGACCAGTGAGTATATAATCGACTATCGCGGCCTGGACGGCGGCAGTGTTTCTTGCCTTAAGTGCAGAGATTGCGGCATCGTGAAATCTCTCACCGTCGTTGTCTTCTCCCCAATATGCAAGAAGGCCCAGTGTGGGACCCATTGTCACCCAAAGATTGTCGATGATCGCCAGAAGTCTGGGCGCTTTCGACTGGGCATACAGTGCGAAGTGAAACTTGGCGTTTGCCGCAATCTTCGCCCTAGTGTCGTGAGACCTCCGATGCTTGCAATAGGCAAGATGATGCTGCTCCAACTCGCGAATGAAGGTCGCCGAGGCATTTTCCGCCGCAAGTTCCGCCGCCCATCCTTCAAGATTGACGCGGATCTTCGTGATTTCCTCCAAATCTGAGCGCCCTAGGCTTGGAGCGACAATGGTCTTTGGACCTGCCATCGACAGGCTTTCCTCGGACACTAGGCGCGTGACTGCCTCTCTGACCGGCGTAACGCTGACCCCCAGTTGAGAGGCTACAGCGCGGTGCGTGATCTTCTCACCGGGCCCATAAACGCCGGATCTGATGCTTTCACGCACTATGCGATATACCCTATCGGACAGGGTCGTCTGTGGATGTCCGCCCAGATCTATCATTGGTAAGCGCACCCCGGACGGCGCGAGTTTGCCGTCCTCAACGGGACAGGACTAAAAGGCAGAATTGTTCGCGCATTCACAGCAATGTCCTCGACTTGACCGGCTGATAGCCGCTTCGATATTGGCGTGCGAATCGTCAGCGGGTAGTCATCGGTCAGTTCGCCATATCGGTCCAGGAACATGTCAACGCGCCTGGTGATGAATATGATCATAAGCGCTGAAACTGCTTTCGAAAGATCGGCGGCGTCTTTACATCCTCAGGCCCTCGCGGCATCGTCGCTTGGAAATGTGTCGAGATGAGCGAGCCGAAACGACCTAATTGCAGGGGCACCCCTCGGCTGTTCGTCTGACGCAGCAAAGCAGACCGCAGTCGTTGGAGCGCGCATTCAACCAGTCGACGTTTTCCTGAACGAAGACCTTCTTCAGTGCAGCATGTCCCTCGATCATGGTCAGAACGTTGTTGCTAAAGGTGCCGCCGTGCGAGAGCATTCTCTCATGACCGGGTTCCAACCTGTCCATATGTCGCGCGTGCCCGCACAAAGCCCCGAAGTTGAGGCCGCCGCCGAAAAACTTGCCGAGCGTGGTCAGATCCGGATAGACACCGATTACCGATTGATAACCGCCCATGGCGAACCTTGCGGTTTGCACCTCGTCGAATATCAGCAATGCGCCGATCTCATCGCAGACCGAACGAAGTCGTCTCAGGAATGTTATCTCGGCCAGGAAGTCGCCAGCGCTGCCCATGATCGGCTCGACCAGAATGGCCGCGATGTCCTTGCCCTCGTTTCGGACCATCTGCTCGACGGTTTCGATGTGATTGTATCGCGCCAGGCGGACGTCCGCACGATCGACATTCATCTCACTCTTGGGCTCAAGCCAGTTTAAGACGTTACCGTGGCAGCCACCGAAAAGGCCCAGCAGCAATCGCCGTCCGGTTTCGGCCCTGGCAAGTTGGATGGCCGCCACATTTGCCTCCGTCCCCAACGTCAGGATGGACGGAAAGCGACTGCAGATCTCGCGGGCAAACGCCACCTCATGATCGTGCGTGCCCCCGTAGCTCATTCCGTTGTCCAGTGCGGATTTGAGCGATGACACGATCGCTTCGTTCGAATGACCAAACAAGGCGGCGGTTAGGCTACTTACGAAATCCGAATATTCTTGGCCGTCCACATCGATCACATTGCTGGATCGTGCGGAGCTGAAGAAAAGCGGGAACGGATCGAAATAAAGCGAACCTCGAGTGTTGCCGCCAGGCAAGACCTCCTTGGCGGCTTCAAATTTCTGACTGCTCGTCGGGTTCGAGCTTTCATAGACGCGCTGCTCCTGCGCAACGGCGTCGTCAATCGTAGACCGAGTTTCAGCGGACTGCTGCATCGCAAACGGTTCCCTCTCGCCCGAGTTTCCAAGCTGCATGAGAATGCTGACGGCCCTGTGCAGCACCAGCCAATCGCCTGCTTTGCGCACTCGGTCCAAGCAATTGCCCCGACGGCGGAGCGCCACTTCTGGCGAGCGCGGATCGGTGGCCGGCCCGGCCACCAAGACATCGAAGGCAGTCCAAGCAATGTCATAGATCGACCAATCCTGCCGGTATTCGCGGGTAAGACCTCGGTCTTTGCTTGTTAACACCGATCGCCTCAATCCTGTTTCCGCGAGATAATCTAAGTTAGGAGCAGATGAAATGCGATTGTATGGACAATAACATGCCATGTATGATTTACGAACCGAAGACGTAACTGGTGCTATCCAGTACTATTTTGGATCACCATTCAAAGGTGATTTTCGACTTAGTGCATCGCGCCGGATACCCTCCTTGCCATGCATCACGAGAGGGGTCTTCATTATATTTTCCACCCATCGCGCATTAGAGGTATAATATGGTTCTGCGACACTATACAGTCCATAGCGAGCTAAGTACATGAATATCGTTTAAGTTTTCTTTAAGTTATATTGCACCTGCGCTCCTCGTGACGAAGAGAGCGCCGATCCGGAGACCCTTGGCAGCACAGAGACATTGATTGCACTGGAGGAGTGCGATTGCCTGAAAGAAGCTCGAGGCCTACCGGCGAGTTAGCTGGCCTGGTGTCGCGAAAATGCCCTATACGGCTAAACGCTCCACTACTTGAGCCGCGACAATGGGCGCGTCACTCACATTGGTGTCCGGCCAGACCCGCGCGCATTTTTTGGGGAAAGCACCTGGCACGAAATACGAGAGGCCGGCGCTTGCAACATAGATAGTCGCCGCGACGCCCTCGAAATTGCGATTGAAGTGGAACTGCGACTTCAACACGATAAAGTTTTGCTCCCGGATATTGACGCCGTGGGATTCGAAATTGGCGCGATCAACGATGAACCCTGGCTTTGAAGTGGCAATCACAAGGAAACGGTTGTCAATCTCGATGAGGGCCGTCTTTCCCATGGCAGCGGATTCGTTCGCAAAATTGGGTCCAATGAGTTTGATATCCTTGCTGTTGAGCAGCTTGACCTCGCCTTCGACCTCGAAGGGCAGATATAGCGGGGTCATCTTGCCGCCGAGATGCATCTTGATTCTTGCGCCGACCCCGGCGGCATATGCCTGGACCACCGTTTCCGGATCATTGACCGTCATCGCGCCCTGGAGCTTCACGGGATGCTTCAGTGCGGCCTGCAGGATCAAGGTGCTGTCTCCCGGCGCGCCGGCCAGCGTCCGGTCACCAAGATCGGCAAGCGCCTTGGTGAGGCCACTCTTGTTTTCCACAGTCGCATCCAGCGCCTCTGCGATCGTTAAAGTTTCATCCTTGAAGCTCTCGCGCAGGTCCCAGAACTCCTGGGCGTAATCCTCCACGATCGCCTTGGCTTGCGCATATGGCCCGTTGCTCAGTATCACAGCGGCCTGACCCATATCCGTTAGATCAGCAAAGCGATAGGCGTTGTAGATGCTAAGGTCCACCACTGGCGCTTCCGACTTCTCGATCGCACGGGCACGTGCATGCATTTCCTTAAGTGGGCTGAGATGAGTTTCGAGCCTGCCTGGGGCAATCATTCGGGTTTTCGCGAAGGTATAGACCGGGCGCAGACGGCCTTCGACCACATCGAAGACCAATCTGACGACCTTCTTGCCATTATCGTAGTAATCGTCATGGGGATTGTTCTTGCAGGCGATGCAGATGTCCGCTGCCTTCAGCATCTGCGGCGTTATATTGGCATGAAGGTCGAGACCTACTCCGATGACTGCGTTTCCGCCCATGGCGCCGCGAATGTAGGAGAGGAAATCACCTTCCGCATCTTCGAGCTGAGTAGTAGACATCGACCCATGCAGGTCGAGGACAATCGCATCGGGCGCGAGCTTCTTGAGTTCCTCGCCCCAGAATCGGCGTTGCTCAAGATAGAAACAATGATCGATGGCGCCGCTCGGCGCGATCATCGAATCTGAAATGGGAAGGATTTCAATATCAGCGCGTTCAATCAAAGCGTCGACAATCCCTCCAAGCGTGGTGCCATTTCCCTTGGCCCCCTCGATGAGAGCTTGCCCGCGAACGACCGTGATATCTGCCGCCGCCGTGCCAGGCGCATATCCATGCGATTCATGAAACAGGCGTCCGACTGCTATGCGCTTCATAATGTAATATTTCCTCCTGAATGTCAGCATTTGATCGCCAGGGCGTCGGCTACTTTACTGGTCAGCGTGCAAGGACGTACTGCTACGTTTATGCTGCGGTTTCCACGTTGCGGATGGGTGGCGGTGGTGACTCGCAAGAGGCTGCGCTTGGGATTAGTGCTGGAGCTCTTAGCGTACCGCAGGTTGTTCCTATTCGCCAGGGGTTGGGAATGGTGTGATCGACCAATCGATTAAGTCGACAGCACGCTGTAGTATTGTCTCGGTCCGAGCATGGGTGGGTGAAGCGGCGATGACATGTCCGATGTAGTCTCGCATATCGCCGTTTATGAGGATCGACGTCTTGGGTTGAACATAAAATTTAACCTCGGCGACACCTGGTACAGCAGCCGCCTGACTGTAGCCACCGATCGATTCGAGGGTGCCATCGCGATCAGGAATTAGATACCGCACAGCCGCGGTGTGTGAATGCCTTCTGCGCAAATCCCATTCCTCGCCGATGACAAGCTTGATATGCTCGGTGATGAGGTCGACACCGCAAGCCAGTTGAAACCGTTGAGGAGTGGTTCCACCTGCAAGGCGCGGATTGACTTCAATCACCACTGGGCCGTGCTTCGTCCACCGGATTTCAATGCCCGTCGGTCCCCAGCCAAGGCCGAGAGCTCGCAAGCAACTCATCGAAACATCGGCAATACTCACATGCTGGTCATCCGTTAGAGGGGCCGGATTGGTGCACTCACGACAGACGAAATACGGTGGAGGGCCGAAATCAGCGGTGCCAATCCCCATAACTTCATTTCCCATTATCTCAACGGTATAAAAAGGGCCTTGTGCGAATTCTTCGACCAGGATCATCGGTAGCGACTGCCATATGTGCTTCCCGCCCAAGAGATAGGTCGTATGGTCGGCTAGCTCTTCGAGGTTGCCGCACAATCGGACGCCGCGGCTGCCGGTGCCTACGGCTGGCTTAACAATCACCGGCAGGCCAATTTCCGCTGCAGCGCCTTCTACATCACTCGCATCCGCTGCCAAGCGATAAGCAGGTATTGGAACGCCGGCTTCCGCGAGTAGCTGACGTTGCTTGAATTTGTCGCAGCATTGTTCGATGGATGTGGGGTTCGGTCCGGGCAGATGGAAATGGCGGCAGAGCTTGCCAACTGTCGCATAGAACGAGTCCCCGACGGACGTAATGCCAGCAATGTCAAAGGTTGCATTCAGACGGGAGCATTCGCGGATCAGCGCATCGAGGTCGGCTGTATCGACACGGATTGCCTCAATTCCTCCGGCCCCAATATAGTCGTACTGAGCTGGATCAGCCGACAGGATAATGGGATTAAGACCAAGTTGCAGAGCTGCTTGGACGTATAGCGGACCATTATATCTTGAACCTTCCAGCAGGATGAGCGCTCTTCTTGTCATCGGCCGTTGACCTCGACGTTGCGTGCTTTGCGGCGGTCCTTAGCGTGCAACGGCAGAAGCTATTTCAGTCGTGCCCGATCTCAGACCTTGTGGTGAACGTACCATTGTCAGCGATCCACAGTCGCAAAGATTCTGTAAACTTACTTGAAGGATCTGTTGCAACGGGATGGTTACCGGCCCTGGTCCGGCTTTTGCGATCCGCTGCTGGTGCCGTCGCTTATTCGTTTCGATTGAGATAATCTTTGAGCTTCGTTGCCAGGACGCGTACATGGGGCGGAGCGACCATCGTGTAATGGTCACCTGGCACCTCGAGAATTTCCAGGCTGCCTCGCGCGTATTGCTTCCACCCAAGATCGCCATCAGGTTCATTAGTGAATGTGCGCAGCCCCTTCCTGGCTGCAAAAAGAACGGACCTGCTGTCGTTGAGCCGAGGCGTATATTCGCGCAGCGCAATTTTATTTGCCTCGGCAACTGCCAGGATATTATTGAGCTGCGTTTCGCCCATTTCGGGTACGTTGCTTGCTTGCGTTCCGAAATCGAGCAAGGCCTTGACCTGACACTCATGTTTGATGGGTTTCAGCTTTCGCCAATGTTTTTTCAGCGCCGGAAAAAGGACACTCAATATGAGCGCTTGCTCGCTCAGCCACTCGGGAATGGGGCTGTTGCCGAGCAGGCGATTATACCGGCCGCTTGTGTGCTCTTCATCCTTGTGAAGCGCTTTGGCATCGAGCAACCCAACTATTGCTACCTCGCCACCAGCATCGCGCAACTGGCAGGCCATTTCCCAAGCAATGCTACCTCCCATGGACAAACCAACGAGCTGATAGGGGCCGCGCGGTTGTACGCTCTTGATGGCCTCAACGTATTCCCGCGCCATCTCGGGAATGCTCAGGTGAGGTCTTGCCTCACCATTCAGACCGCGCGCCTGCAGCCCGAAGAGCGGCTGCTCCGTGCCGAGTGCCTTAGCAAGAGGCGTATATAGGAGTACATGTCCCCCAAAAGGGTGGGGGCAAAACAGAGGCGTCCGTGAACCGCCGGTTTGTATCGGCACCAATGCGTTCGGACGCGCGCCTCCACGGGTCTTCGAGAGGGCTGTCGCGAGCCCTCTTGGGCTCTGGTGTTCCAGCAGCATCGAGACAGCCAATCTTTCTCCTGTGAGCTGCTCGATGCGATCGATGACGCTTAAGGCACTCAACGAATCGCCACCAAGATCAAAGAAGCTGTCGGTCAAGGCAACGTCATCCAAGCCCAAAATGTCGCGATAGACCGCCGCAATTTGGCGGTCCAAAGCTGGCTCACCAGATATCTGAGCCACAATCGGGCTGCGTGGTTCTTCGTTTCCAGTCGGGCGATCGATGACTCTGGCTGCAATGTTCGGCTGATTCAAATCGGCATTTTGTTCCTGCTCCTTGGTGGTGACGACCGGATCGAGCCAGTGACGCTTGCGATCAAAAGGATAAGGCGGCAGGGGGGTACGCTGCGGGGGGTGACGGTCGTGCAGGCCGGACCAATCTATGCGAACGCCGCAGCTCCAAAGCTTGCCCAATGTCTGTAACAGTCTCAGGCGATCGCCTTGCTCATGATCGCCCCCTGGCAACGCTGCAAAGGCGATGGGGCTGCTCAGGGTGACCTTTGATTTTGACCGCTTGGAATGTCCCGTCAGGGCTGCGCCAGGCCCCATCTCAATGAACAATTCGTGGCCAGATTGCACCAACCGATCGAAGGCTTGATGGAACTGCACCGTCTCGCGCAGATTTCGGACCCAGTAGCTGCCATCGAGCCGCACGTCCGGCTCAAGCCAGTTACCGAGCACCGTTGACATGAAAGGTATTTGCGGCGCGTGCAAATCGACTCGTCCTGCGTGAATCTTGAACTCTGCCAGGATTGGATCAAGTAGGGATGAATGCACGGCATGACTTGCACGTATTCGCTTACTCGCAATCGATCTCGCCTCCAATCGCGCATGAAACGCTGCGATCTCAGATGCGGCCCCCGAAACGACGCACTGACGAGGCCCGTTTATGGCCGCCAATGACAGGCGTTCATTCCAATAGGGCTGGAGCTCTTCCGGCGACAGGCTGACTGCAACAATGCCGCCGGCAGGCACACGCGACGTTAACTGTCCCCTTATGAGCGTCAGTCGAATAGCATCAGGTAACGAGATAATGCCGGCAAAATGAGCGGCTGCATATTCGCCGATGCTGTGGCCGATCACAGCTGCAGGGATAATGCCCCACGACATGAAGAGCTTCGTCATTGCATATTGCGTAGCAAAGATGACAGGCTGTATGACGGCTTCCAGCTGAGGCTCAAGCTCGCCATCAGATATGCGTTCGCAGTAGAGCAAGGGGCGGAAATCAACATGTGCGAGCTCGTTGAGCCATTTTGCGCATTCGTCGATGGCGTTGCGGAATACAGGCTCTTCTTGATAAAGCTCCCGACCCATTCCGATCTTCTGCCCGCCCTGGCCGGAGAACATGAACACCGTGTGGTGTTCACTGCTTGGCGCCTCTCCCGACGCGTCCGTATTCAGTGCCGCCTGATCGAGTTGGTCGGCTAGCTCCGCCGGATCGGATCCCACGAAACTTGTGCGATATCTGAGAGCGGCTCGACCCTTTTGCAGCGTATATGCGATATTTGCTGCGCTTTGCTGAATATCGCTTCGGCGCATAAAGCCGGCCAGTTGCCGGAGCATTTCGGTCATTGCCGACCTGCTCGCCGCCGATGCCGGAAAGACATGCGGCCCGCGACTGACGCGCTCCCCGGTTCGCGGCGGAGCCTCCTCAACAATCGCGTGCGCGTTCGTGCCGCCAATGCCAAATGCACTAACCCCGCCGCGTCTTGGCGCATCACCTTTGGGCCAAGCGGTGCGGGTCTTGTTTACGAACACCGGGCTGTCCTGAAAGTCGATATTTGGATTGGGCTTATCAAAATGCAAGCTAGCAGGAATGACGCCCTTGTTCAGCATCATTGCGAGCTTGATCAGCCCCGTTACGCCGGCCGCGGCGTCGAGATGGCCGACATTTGTCTTCACCGAACCTATTGCACAGAATTGCTTTTTTGCAGTCTGGGAACGGAAGGCCTTGGTAAGCCCGGAGATTTCGATGGGGTCGCCAAGATAGGTTCCGGTACCATGCGCCTCCACATAATCAATGGTGTCCGCAGAGACCTCAGCATCGGCGAGGGCAGCTTGGATCACCGCAGCCTGTCCGTCAGCACTGGGGGCAGTGAAGCCGACCTTGGCGGCACCATCATTGTTGATGGCGGTCCCCTTTATTACTGCCCAGATATGGTCGCCATCTCTACAGGCGTCGCTCAGCCGCTTGAGAACGACGGCCGCTGCTCCGCTGCCTCTCACCGTTCCTTGTGCTCTAGCATCGAACGCACGGCAGTGGCCGTCAGGGGACAAGATATGGCCCTTTTGATGGAGATAGCCCCTTCCATGCGGCAGGGAAATTGATGCGCCGCCTGCCAGCGCCATATCGCACTCATTGCTGCGCAGGCTTTGGCAAGCGAGGTGGACAGCAACCAGCGAAGTGGAACAGGCCGTCTGAACTGACACGCAGGGGCCGGTCAAGTTGAGCTTGTAACCAATGCGCGTCGCCGTGAAATCGTGGCCATTAAGAATGCGGATCTGCAACTTCTCTGAATCCAGCAGGTCGCGGCCTGCTTCACGTTCAGCGAGATAGTGGTTCGTCCCTACGCCAGCAAAAACACCGACTCTGGCCTCGGCTGTCTCGCGCGACCCGTATCCCGCATGGTCGAGCGCCTGACACGCGGTTTCCAGCAAGATGCGCTGTTGCGGGTCCATCCACGCTGCTTCCTTAGGCGAGATGCCGAAAAACGCTGCATCAAACAAATCAACTCCGCTGATAATGGCTTCGCGCCTCACATAATTAGGCTTGCCAAAGGTATTGGGATCAACGCCAGCTTCTCGCAATGTCTGTTCATCCAGATCTGCGATGGACTCTGTGCCATCGACCAGATTGTTCCAGAATTGATCGACGCTTTCCGCTCCCGGGAACCTGCCCGCCATGCCGATGATCGCGATAGCATTGCCGTTCTGTTCGAGCTTGCTTTCGCTTGCGGCGACGCCAATTGGTATCTTGTGGTACGTGAGGGGAGGGGCGTCTGAAATTGCGGCCAAGTGCCCTGCGAGCATTCTTATGGTGGGGTGCTCGAAAAGATCCAGAATCTTGCAATCAATGCCCAGACGATCTTCGATACGCGCCTGAACCTGGACGACAGCCAGTGAATGTCCGCCAACATCGAAGAAATTGTCTTCAACGCCGATGGAGTCTACCTTCAGAACGTCTTTCCAGATGTCAGCCACTTCTGTCTGTATCCCACCAGTCGGTAAAGTTGCGGCCTTCGATGTCGAGGCGTTTCTCCTCGCATCGGGAAGAGCGCGCCGATCCATCTTGCCGCTACGATTGGTCGGTAGCTGTGGAAGGAACACGAACTGTGAGGGGATCATGTAGCCTGGCAGCGCGGCGCGTAGGAAAGCCCGAAGTTCAACTATATCCTCCGAACTTTCCGGTCGCCTCACCACGTAGGCTGTCAGGCTCGCATTTTCATCGGGACCGTCTGTCAGCGTGACGCAGCACGCTTTGACGTTTTCGTGCTCCATCAGACACTGCTCGATTTCGGCAAGCTCGACCCGCATGCCGCGGATCTTGATCTGTCCGTCCTTTCGGCCCAGGAACTCAATCGTGCCATCTGACCGATACCGAGCCCGATCCCCAGTTTTGTATAGCCTGGATTGCGGATCATCATCGAACGGGTTTGGCCGGAAAACCTCGCGCGTGAGTTCATCGCGATTGATGTAGCCGCGGGCTATGCCGATGCCCCCGATGTAGAGCTCACCAATTGCGCCAACCGGTGCTGGATTACCATAGCGATCGAGGATGTAAGTCTTAGTATTGATGGCGGGGCGCCCAATAGGTGGCCTTTTTCCCTCGGCTTTCACCTCGGTCCGTATGCAATAGACGGTCGTTTCGGTAGGACCATAGGAATTGAAGATGCGGCGCTTATCACCCCATCGGTCAACGAGGCTCGACGGCAATGGCTCTCCACCTGACTTGATCACGGTGAGATCAGGAAGATCAGTCGACGGCAAGGAGTTCCACGCTGTCGGCGTAAGACCGGCCGCGGTAATTCGCTCACGGCGCATGAACTGGACAAGCTCTGCCCCAGGCAGCGACGCTGATGGGGGCGCAAGGCACAATCGACCGCCAGAGAATAAAGCCAGCATAAAATCGAAAAGCGATGCATCAAATCCGCAGGAAGCGAACTGCAATACCCGGCTGTCCGGCCCCAGCTGATAGGTGTTTTTTAGATCCTCCACCATGTTGCAGGCGCTGCGATGTTCAACCATCACGCCTTTCGGCTGACCCGTTGAACCGGACGTATAGATAACGTAAGCCAAATCTGAGGGGCCGGCGGGGCAGTGCGGAGGCGTGAGTTCGTGCAGGGCGATTTCGGTGCGGATTTTGTCGAGGAGAACCACCGCACATCCATTCGCGCCTTCAATGTTTCGCCCTGACAGGGCTTCCCCGAACGTATGTTCTCTGAGCTCCGATTTGCTGATGAGCGCAGTGGCACCAGCATCCCGCACCATGAAGCGTAGACGCTGGGGTGGCAGCCGCGGATCGAGAGGAAGATAGACGGCGCCCGCCTTCAAGACCGCTAGAAAGCCGACAATGAGATCGCACGAACGCTCAACGAGAACGCCGACCACGTCTCCAAGGCGCACACCTTTTGAAATCAAATGATGGGCAAGCCTGTTTGCCCTTTGCTCAAGTGCTGTATAGCTGAGCGCCTCCGATGGGCAGCTGACGGCAATATTGTCTGGGTAAGCGGCAGCCTGCGCTTCGATCAGGTTGTGCAGGCAAATGTCGGACGGAAAACGTGCAGATGTGTCATTAAAATCACGCAGAAGCTGGTGCTCCTCCTCTGGCGTCAGAAGACTATAATCGCCTATCCGTTGCGCCGGCGCATCTGCAATCGCCTCAAGCAACGAATGATAGTGCTTCGCCAGCCGCTCGATGGTGCTAGGATCCCACAAATCCGCATTGTATACGACGTGAAGGCGAACACTTTCTTTGCCGGCCAGGATTCGAAAATCAAGGTCGATCCAAATATCGGTCTCGCAAAGTCGGATTTGCGCAGGCAAGCCGGAGAGGTCGACGTCGCATGGCGTGAATCCAAGAGAACTCACCGCCTCCGGAATGAAGTTGAAAACTGCTTGCGCGAGCGGGTTGCGATGAGCTGCAGGAGGAAGCTTGAGCTTCTCCAGCAGCAGGGGAAGAGGAAAATGTTCGTGGCTGCGCGCGCAGCGCATGAGCTGACGCACCCGCTGCAAATGGTCGAGGAAAATGGGATTTCCGGAAAGATCCTGCCGCAGGGCCGCCAGGGTCACAAAGTAGCCGAAGGTTCCCGAAAAACTTCCTGCTGGACGTCCCAGGCGTGGCACGTAAAGGGTGATGTCGTCTTGGTCGCCATAACGATGCAGCAGCACGTAATAGGCAGCAAGCAGCACGGTGGCGAGCGTCACTTTTTCCTGGTGCGCCAGTCGCTCCAAGCGCGCGACCACAGACTTGTCGATATCCAGGGAGAAAACTGACCCTGTGTGCGTCGCAGGCGC
Source organism: Mesorhizobium sp. WSM1386 (assembly GCF_055901595.1). Classification (NCBI taxonomy): domain Bacteria; kingdom Pseudomonadati; phylum Pseudomonadota; class Alphaproteobacteria; order Hyphomicrobiales; family Phyllobacteriaceae; genus Mesorhizobium; species Mesorhizobium sp. WSM1386. The sequence goes on along the minus strand of NZ_CM148373.1, from coordinate 6,364,935 downwards.
GGTTCGTGGCTTGTCGGTCGGAAGGGCCAGGTCGGGCTCATGATCGACAAATTGGCTGCGCCAGTACGCCCACATACGCTCCCCGTCGTCGCCGGAAAGGAGTCGCTCCTGCCAGGCTACGAAGTCCTCGTACGGGGTCGTCGTGGTCAGACCCGGTATTTCCGTGTCGCCGCAAAACGCCTGGTAGAGCCTGCCGAACTCGTGCAGGAAGGTGCGAATGCTGTAGCCGTCTGAGATGATGTGATGAAAATTGAGGAGGAGAACCTCTTCTGTGGTACTGCGCAAGAACAGGTGTGCGCGAAACAGTGGCCCATGTTCCAGATCGAAAGACGAGCGAGCTTCCGCTGCGATGGAGTGATGGAAGTCCGCCTCTTCGAGACCTTGTAGCCGAACGACATGAAAACTCAGAAGGCCTGTCTCGTGAATGCGCTGATGGATCTGCTCGCCTTCCTGGTGAAAGGTCGTGCGCAGCATTTCATGCCGGTCGATCAATGATTGGAGCGCGCACCGCAAGGCATCAATGTTGAACGGTGCCTTTATGCGCAGTTCGACGGGCAGATTGTATTCGCTACCGATCGGTCGTTTTTGATGATGTATCCAAAGGCCCATCTGCCCATGCGACAGCGGACGCGTGACGTAGCCCATTGCTTTCTCCAGTCATCCAGTTGTGCGGAGAAGGCTACACGTCTCTCTTGGAGATGGTTTTAAAATTCGGAGAATTAATATGTCATTCGTATGACCTGTCGTCAGACAGAATACATATTCACTCAAAGAACGCGGATGACCGGCGAGATAAATTTGTAAGGAGATTCAAGAGGGGAAATGAGGAGTATCAAGCCGTTTCCCGATCGTTTGTCAATGCCGCTCGAATTTTCCCCAAAAGTGCCGAAGTAAAATCCCCCAGTTTCGCCGCTCAGGCTGTCGCGGAAGGGTGTCCATTTTTCGGCGGCCTGCCGCGCGGTCGTGACGGTGCGTTGAGCGTCGGCGGCGTGATGGAGGCTTTTGATCGCAGGTGTTCGGGCATGAGCTCGGCGTGTTGGCGGAGCCGATAGCTCGATCCTTCGATCTGGACGACGACGGCATGATGAAGCAGGCGATCGAGAAGTGCGGTTGCGACGACAGGATCGCCGAAGACCTCGCCCCATTCGGCGAAGCCGCGGTTTGAAGTGAGAATCATGGCGCCCTTCTCATAGCGGGCGTTGACGAGCTGGAAGAACAGATTGCCGCCACCGTGGATGACGGGCAGGTAGCCGATCTCGTCGACCACGAGCAGAGCAGGCCGGCAGAAGAAGCGGATGCGTTCCTGCAGGCGGCCTTCGCGTTCGGCCCTTGCCAGTGAGGCGATGAGTTCGGCGAGCGTGCAGAAATAGACGCTCTTTCCAGCCTTCACAGCCTCGACGGCAAGTGCGATGGCCAGATGGCTCTTGCCTGTGCCGGGTGAGCCGAGGAAGTGGACGACCTCGCAGCGGGCGACGAAGCCGAGTTGGGCGAGCGTGAAGGTTCGATCTCGGTCAAGCGAGGGCTGGAAAGAGAAGTCGAAGCCGGCGAGCGTCTTGATCGTGGCCAGACGCCCCATGCGCAGTGCCGTCTTGATCCGGCTGTTCTCGCGCAGGGTCAACTCTTCCGAAAGGAGGATGTCCATGGCTTCGAGGGCAGCGATCTCGCCTTGCTCGAGCCGGCGCACGATATGATCGAGCGCTTCGAGCGCTCGTGGCATCTTGAGGCCGACGAGGTCGTGGCGGATCCGGTCGATTGTGGATGGCGTGGTATCGAGCGCATTCGTCATGGACGCTGCTCCTTCGCCATCACCCGGGCGACGGCATCGTAGAAGGCCAACGGGCGCTGAGCGACCCTGTCGCCTGAGCCATGAAGGATGACCTCGTCGTTCCTCAGTCTTTGTCGGCGCTTGTGGACGTGGATGTTGCGATGCCCGGGCTCGACATGACGCTGATGCCGACCTTCTAGAATGGGATGAGTGGCAATCAGCGCTCCGTCTTCGAAGATGCGAACCTCTTCGGCCAGAGTGTGCACCTCGACGACACGGCGCCTGGTGGCGTCGGGCACGCTGTAGAAATTGCCGCCAACGCTAACCATGTCCTCCCGGCTGATGCGTCGCTCGAGCTTCAGGACCGATCGGAATGGAGCCAAAGGCAGCGGCCGCAGCGCTGTCCGCTCCTCGACGAAAGCTTCGTTGACGACACGCTTTGTGGTGGCGTGAACTCTCGGGTTTCCGACCGTGTCCAGCCAGTGACGCAACTGCGCATTCAAGTCTTCGAGGTTGCGAAAGGACCGGGCCAGGAAGAAGTCCTCGCGAATGTAGCGGAACGGTCGCTCGACCTTGCCTTTTGTTTTGGCGCGGTAAGGCCGGCAGGCCTTGGGATGGAAACCATAGTGGCGGGCAAGATCGACGAGGGCACGGTTGTAGACGATGCCGCCGGTATCGCCTTCGCCGATCACAGCCGTCTTCATACGATCGTAAAGCACTTCGCGAGGAGCGCCGCCCAGCGCCTCGAAAGCCCCAGCATGGCAGCGCAAGACAGTCGGCAGATCCTGGTGGACGACGAAGCGTGCCCAGATAAGGCGACTGAAGCCAAGCACCATGGAGAATAGCCAGACAATTCTCGGCGTGGTCGGCTCATCGGTAAAGACGACATTGAACTGGGCGAAGTCGACCTGCGCCTGCTCGCCGGGCGGGGTCTCGAAGCGAACCTCGTATCCACGCTCCGCCGCGGCAGGACGGACGTCGCGCAGGAAGTCAGTGACGGCCGTGTAGCCGCCGCCATAGCCGAGGTCCTTCAGTTCCCGGAAAAGCCGGCTGCCGGTGAGCCCGGGATATCGCGTGACGCGTTCGCGAAGATAGGCCGTGAAGGGATCGATCACCGCCTGACGCGGCTTGCGCGGTCCGTAGGCCGGAGCCTCGAGCCCGCGCTCAATGTATTTGCGCACCGTCTTGCGGTCGATCCCGCTCTCCCTGGCGATCGCCGACACCGACAGGGCCTGCCGATGCAAATCCAGTATCATCATCATCTCCCCGATCTTGATCACCGAAATCCCTCTCCCGACCATCAGGAGAAGCATCAACGATTACGCGCCGCCGGTCTCCCGGAGCGCGCTCCGGAAGACCGGCGGCAGCGCTATACTGGGGAAGATTCAAACGGCACTTCTGGGGAGTATTGAGCCGGCATCGACATCGTTGAAGTGGCTTCATATATCTTTACACATCGCGAGCCGTCGGCAGTGTAGAAGTGGTTCCTAACGACGACGACCCGCGCCACCTAAAAGTAGCTGGGGTGCGACGGCCAAAGCGTCTTGACCGTTGTGCTCATCAGGCAAGCGCGTGTGATGGAGCACGTGTGATGCATGCACTCGAATAGGCAGACGGGCACAATCGACGTTTGGGTTTTCCGGCATGCACAGCTGACGATCCCGACGTTGTACATGCACGAACTGCTTAGTCCAACTGAGTGGGAACGGGCAGAAAAAATTCGTCACATGGATTTGCGGCTTTCATATCTTCAGGCAAAGAGCGCTTTTCGATTTATCCTTGCTGGGCACTTGCATGTTCCACCGAGAGATCTCCAAATGACAGTTTCGCGCTTCGGCAAGCCCCAATTGCCGGCACACGGTATTGAAGTGAGCCAGTCTCACAGCCACGATTGGTCCGCCGTCGCCGTATCAGCCTCGGGCTTGGTCGGGATAGACATTGAGCGTTGGCGTCCCCTGGCAAATTGCCGCCAGCTGGCTTGCCGCATTATGACCGCCGAAGAGGCCAAGGGTTTTGAAGACACGCCGAGCGAGTTGACTGTGCGAAAGTTCCTGGAGCTCTGGACCAGAAAAGAGGCCGTACTGAAATGCGCGGGCCTTGGTCTCCGCCTAGACCCGCAGGGCCTTCATACGGGCTGGGATGAGCCGGCCGTGCAGTTTGGTGGTCTGCATTATTATCTGCATGCGCTCCCAATCCGCGGGCAGTTAATAGGGCATGTAGCATCGCATCATCCCAAAAAGATCATCATGCGCACTCTGCCATCGCAATTGGATGTCCAACTTGGACAGCCAGATACCACATATATTTACAGTTTCACCGCAAAATCTGAGATCAGGCACAGCCAAAAGCCGAAATCGGAAGCCGGCCTGGTAACCCCAGTATCCTCGGTCCGGTCCGAAAGGACAGCCTCCCGGAAGCTCACACCTAGCAACGCCTTTAACTACAGTCCCACCTGGAGCATCGACGGACTCATCAATGAGTACATGCAGCCCTGCGAGGCCGTCGTCAACGGCAAACTCGTCGAAGTGCCAGCACTGGAGGAGCGCGAAGAATTTTCGCTCGACGGCATTATCTATGAGTAAGCGCGACTTTCTACGTACCTTTTGCTGTTGAGTGCTCTGATGCATGAGAAGCTATGCGGGAAAGCGGCGGAGCATGCTGCGCGCGATCACGGCCACTATGAGCAATCAGTGACGCGAAACACCTTCGCAAGCAGTGAGCGCGATGTCGAGGTTTGTATCTAACCTCGGGTTGCTGAAAATGATCGAAATTTAACTTTGGGAGCATAGGATGGTCGGGAACACGTTGAACTGCAGTAGTGATCTGACTATTGAAAAACATATAAACTCAGAACTGCCTAAGGTTGTGGCTGTCGTCGGATGTGGGTTGATTGGAAGTAGTTGGGCTGCTCTATTCGCTGCTTACGGCTTAAAGGTGAGAGTTTGGGATGCGGATCCCTCAAACTACGAGAGTTCGTCACAACGAGTGAAGCAGGCGCTTGAGCAAATTTCACGGGGGCGCCATCGCTTCTCAATCGACGCAGCGTCCGAGCGCATATCTTATTTATCGACCTTGGAGGAAGCTCTCGCGGAGGTTGAATATGTACAGGAAGCAGTCTCAGACCGCATCGACGTAAAGCTGCAAATTTTTGAGCGTCTCGATAATCTTTGCGATTTGCATACGGTGCTGGCAAGCTCAACCTCTTCGGCGCCTGCCTCAGAGTTTGCGAGTAATCTTAAAGGTAGAGCTCGATGCTTGGTTGCACATCCAGCCAATCCCCCGCATTTGCTCCCAATCGTTGAGATTGTGCCTGCTACGTTCACGGCAGAAGGGACGATGATTCGTACGCAGCGGCTGATGCGCTCCCTGGAGCAGAACCCTGTCATTCTGAAGAAGGAGGTTGTCGGCTTCGTTATGAACCGCTTACAAACTGCGCTTGTGAACGAAGCAATTAGTTTGGTCGATCAGGACGTTATTGATCCAGACGGCCTTGATTTGATCGTTTCGCACTCCCTGGGAAGGCGTTGGGCCTTCATGGGCCCATTTGAGACTATGGATCTAAACGCCGCGGCTGGTTTTCTCGACTACGCTCTCAAGTACAGAGTAAACTACGAACGCCGTGGCGCATTGCTCAATGTGGATAAGAAGTGGTCTGATGACACACTGCGTAGGATTGAGGCTTCTCGACGCAAGATCGTGCCGACTAATGAGCTTGTCTCTCGTCAATTGTGGCGCGATGAGAATCTTGTGGCGCTTCTATCTTTAGAGCCCGCATCAGAGGACATCTCGCGGTGACCAGCTAGCCTGAATATCTCAGTGCGCCCCGACGGCGCGTATCACCAGTGGAGGGAGGTTCCACCCAGATAGTTGTCGATAGGTCTGGTAGCTGACGAGCGGTTCGGTCGGGTAACTGGCCGGGTCGAAGCCTCGTGACAAAGGCCGCCTTGGGCGGTTGAGCAATCCAGTGGGCCGTAACGCGAGTAAAGCCTGAGCAGGCCTCGAAAGTGATGATGCGGATGCCGACCCGCCTGAGATTCGGGGAAGGCAGCATGAGCGGGGAAGCAATCGACATGTGCACCCGTTCGATCCGCCGGGGTATTGGGCACGGCACGTTGGAAGGGTGATGCGGGTAACGGGGGAGACCCGCTTGGCATGAGGGTAGCGGCCTCAACGCAGCCAAGGGCGGCGGTGCCGGCGGGAGTCGGACAGGGTCATAATACCGCTGAAGCCGGGTAATGCCGGTGGAGGGAAGGGCCCTGACTTCTGGTGTGCTTTCGAAGTTGGTGAGGAGGGGGTGATTGGCGATGAGCCTGGAAACACCCGAAAAGATCAGGAACCTGCAGAGGAAGCTGTATCGTAAGGCGAAGGCGGAGCCCGCTTTCCGCTTCTACGTGCTCTACGACAAGATCTGCCGTGAGGACATGCTGCGCCATGCCTATGCGCTGCCCCGCGCCAATGCGGGTTCGCCGGGCGTGGACGGGGTGACCTTTGCGCGGATTGAGGCGGACGGTGTGGAGAAGTGGCTGGCGGGCCTGCGCGAGGAACTCGTCTCGAAGAGCTACCGGCCACAGCCTGTGCGACGGGTGATGATCCCGAAGCCGGGGGGCGGCGAGCGCCCGCTCGGTATCCCGACCATTCGGGACCGGGTGGCCCAGACCGCTGCCAAGCTGGTGCTGGAACCGATATTCGAGGCGGACTTCGAGGACAGTGCCTATGGCTATCGGCCCAGACGCAGTGGGACCGACGCAATCAAGGAAGTGCACCGGCTTATCTGCCGGGGCTACACGGACGTGGTAGACGCTGATTTGTCGAAATACTTCGACACGATCCCGCATTCGGACCTCCTCAAATCGGTGGCCCGACGCATTGTCGACCGGCACGTGCTGCAGCTGATCAAGCTGTGGCTGAAGGCGCCGATCGAAGAGCGGGACGGCGACGGGAAACGGCGCATGAGCGGTGGCAAGAGCAGCACGCGCGGCACGCCTCAGGGTGGGGTCGCAAGCCCGCTGCTCTCGGTCATCTACATGAACCGGTTCCTGAAACATTGGCGACTCACCGGACGCGGCGAGGCGTTGCGTGCGCATGTCATCTCCTATGCCGATGACTTCGTCATCCTCAGCCGCGGGCACGCGGACGAGGCGCTGGCGTGGACACGCTCGGTGATGACGAAACTTGGGCTGACGCTCAACGAGGCGAAGACCTCGCTGAAGGATGCCCGCACGGAGCACTTCGACTTCCTCGGTTACGCGTTTGGTCCTCACCGCTACCGGAAAGACGGCCACTGGTACTTGGGTGCGAGCCCGTCCAAGAAGAGCGTGCAACGGATCAAGACTAAGATCGGCGATCTCCTGGTGAGAGGCAACAAAGAACCGTGGTCCGAGGTGCGCGGCCGGCTAAACAGACTTCTGCGCGGCTGGTCCGGTTACTTCGGCTACGGAACACGTTTGCCGGCCTATCGGGCGGTCGACAATCACGTCTACGACCGGGTACGCACATTCCTGTGCAAACGGCACAAGGTGCACGGACGCGGCACGCAGCGGTTCTCCGACGAACAGGTCTTCGGGGACCTCGGCGTGCTGCGTCTTCGACGCGTGCACATTGGACCGCCGCCGCCGTGGGCCTCGCGATGAAGCCAGTCGGAAAGCCGGATGCGAGAAATCCGCATGTCCGGTTTGATGAGCGGGGAAGGGAAACGGAGCGACGCCAACATGGGCTGAGCCACCGCGCCCTTCCTCGACTCTACAAATAAGGGGTGCATCGGCTCTGCGAATCTGTAAAACTGCTTTTGCAACAAACGCTTAACGGAACAGCATGTAACCGGGGCAAAACCGGCGGCGTTTGTTGGGGTTCAGCGACCGGCGAGGAGAACGGGAAGCGGCAGGATCTTGCTGCCAGGGATGCCGAGGCGGTCGCCGAGATAATCCCAGAAGCTGACACCGAGCTTGTTGCAGGTCTTCATCATGCTGAGCATGGTGTCGCGGGCGGCACGGCCCTGGTCGCTGTGGGTTCCGCCGCTGATCTTGCGCCGGGTCACCACGCTGCGGATATCGTTCTCTGAGCCGTTGGTGTGGAGCGGAATGTCCGGGCGTTGGAGGATCTTCAGGAAGCTTTGGCGGTCGGTCCGGATGCGCGCGAGTAGACGGTCGAGGGTCACGAACCTGGTCTTCATGCCGACGATCCGGTCGAACCGCCGGGCCAGTTCCCTGGCTCTTCGGGGCGTGGGGCTCAGACACCATGGCCTGCTGCCGGTTTTTCGGACACGAAGTTAAGCTAACATAGCTTGTTCCTCAAACTCCACGGGGCTCAGATAGCCCAGTGTCGAGTGCCGTCGCCGGGGGTTGTAGAAGCGCTCGATGTAATCGAACACATCTGCCCTGGCGTCACCCCTCGTCCTGTAGACCTTGCGGGCCGTGCGCTCGGTCTTGAGCGACGAGAAGAAGCTCTCCATTGCTGCATTGTCCCAGACATTGCCCGACCGACTCATCGAACATGTAATGCCGTGGTCGGTCATCAGGCGCTGGAACTGCTCGCTCGTGTATTGCGATCCCTGGTCGGAATGATGCAGCAGGCTGTCGGGCTTGCCTCGGCGCCAGATCGCCATGATGAGGGCGTCGGTGACGAGCTGGGCCGTCATCTCGGCCTTCATCGCCCAGCCGACGACCCGCCGGGAGAACAGGTCGATCACGGCGGCAACGTAAAGCCAACCTTCCGCGGTCCAGATGTAGGTGAAGTCGGCGATCCATTTCTGGTTCGGTGCCGAGGACTCGAAGGCGCGGTCGAGGATGTTGTCCGACACTGCCGCTCGCTCGCCGGTGTCCTTCGGCAGCCCACGACGCCGCGGCCGGGCACGCAGCCCGTTCTCCCGCATCAGCCGCTCGACACGATGCAGGCCGCAGGAAAGACCCTCGGCCAGCACGTCATGCCTACGCGACGAGAACCATAGGTGCGGTCGCTGCTCTTGAAGCTGCGGTCGATCCTGGACACGAGGATCTCGTCAAGCCGGGAGCGAGCGCTGGGGCTGCGGTTGAGCCAGGCATGGAAGCCTGAGCGGGACACATCCAGCGCACTGCACAGCCATGCCACCGGCCAGACGTTCCGGTGCCTCGCGATGAAAGCGAACCTCATGTCACTTCCCTCGCGAAGTAGGCTGCGGCCTTTTTTAGGATGTCGCGCTCCGCCTTCAGCTTCGCCACTTCCTTGCGCAGCCGGTCGATCTCCTGCTGCTCTGGCTTCATCTGCCCATGACCGGGAAATGCATGCTGCGGATCGGTCGACAGCTCGCGCACCCATTTGCGCAGCACATTCTCGTGGAGATCGAGGTCGCGGGCAGCCTGGGCCACCGCAACGCCCCGATCCTTGATCAATCTCACCGCCTCAAGCTTGAACTCGCGGCTAAACTTCCTTCTTTGCATTCCCACTCTCCAGTTCCGTCAAACACCTTATCTCGGTGTCCACGAAACCGGCAGCAGGCCATCTCATGCGTCTGCAACAGATAGGCCCGGACGATGAAGGCCCTGGAGTAGCTTAGCTTGTATGTGCCACCTGCAGCTTGGTGCGTTCGTTGCCGATGATTGCCCAATCCTCGGACCAGTCGAACTGAAATGCTTCACCCGGATTGAACGAAAGCGGCACGAATGTCCCGCGCCCTGTCGTCTGTAATTCCCTTTGCAAATCCGCCTTCCACTCCCGAGCGAAAGCCGCCATACGACCGTAAGATCCCTCATAGCCAAGGCCCAGCAGATCGGCATGCAACTGCTTCACCGTGCGTTTCTGTTTGCGCTTCTTTTTGGCTTCCGTCCTCAGCCATGCCGACAAACGGTCGGCAAAAGGGTCAACCTTGCTCGGTCGTTCCGGAACCTTGAACTTCGGCTCCACCCCGCCCACCCGCAGGTATTTGCGCACCGTATTCCGCGACAGGCCGGTCCTGCGGCTGATCTCGCGGATCGATAGATGCTCTCGAAAATACCAGCGTCGGATCACGCTCAGTAATGCCATGTCGATCACTCCGTAGCCCCCGCTGGAAAAAGCGCCCCTTGGGGTGGACACTGATCAGGCTGCGTTTTGACCGGCCTGCCGGATATGCTGATCCTCAAATTGCTGCGGGCTGAGATATCCCAGCGCCGAGTGGAGCCTTCGCTTATTGTAGACTTCCTCGATGAAGCGAGGAAGCTGCCCGGTGACGTCCTCGAGGGTTTCGAACGCCATTGGATAGACCGCCTCGACCTTGAGCGTTTTCATAAAGCTCTCAGCCTTGGCGTTGGATAAAGCCGTCAACTGCAGCCCGTATGGGGACGACCGGCCTCACGGTCCGCATTACTCACCCATTCCACCCGCTTAAAGGCCAGACCTTCGACATGATCAGCCGTAGCCCGCATTGGGGCGACGACCGGGTGATCTACCGGGCGGCGGACGGGACCTTGCCCACGATTGCCGCCGCAATGACGGACATGGAGCAGCCTGACGCATTCCGGCGCGTCGCGGCCGGGCGCGCGGCGTTCCGGACGGTCTGCTCACGCTGCTGGATCGGGTCTCAGCGCCGGTGGAGGCGGAGGATGCGTAAGGTTAAATACGCCTCTGGTGTAAGGCAAATTACGCCGCAACGCCTGCTCGGATACCGCAGCTATGCCCAGCATTGCAGGATTTGTCTCGGGCATCGTGAAGTGACCTTGTTTGACGTCTCATCATGTAAGGCGTATTTATATTTACGAATCAATTTGGATGATGGTCATGGCGAAGCCAAAGCCAAGACGACGCGACCCAAAGGCCGAGGCCTTGGCCCGCGACGGCGCACTCAACCCCCACCCCGAGGCCGTGCGCGACACGCTGTTTGCCGGCAATCCCTTCTTCGATGCCAGGGACCTTGTGCAGGTCCGCTACGAGATGGTGCGCCGCCATCAGGCCGATCGCGTGCCGATCAGCGACGTCGCCAGCGCCTTCGGGGTCTCGCGGCCGACCTTCTACAAAGCTCAGAGCGCCTTGGCCGACCAGGGCCTCGCCGGGCTGGTGCCCCAGCAACGGGGTCCAAAGGGCGGACACAAGATCTCTGCCGAGGTCCTCGCTTACCTCGACCAAATCAGGACGACGCGGCCCGACCTCACCGTGCCGCAATTTGTAGACGCTATCGCCACACGCTTTGGCGTCAGGGTGCACCGGCGAAGTCTGGAGCGGGCCATGGCGCCCAAAAAAAAACGACTCGATCTGCCTTAACCGTCCGCGCGACCAGCCTCGTCGGCACATACGAACAACTGCGCGCCGCGGTGCTCAGCGCCCGGCTGATCACCGGATCAGGACTCGTAACCCTGCACCGTCAAGGCATGGTCGCCTGGATCAAGGCCGCAACGACAACACCCAACTTTACGCCGCCTTGCCCGGTACATCGCCCCCCGTCGGCAGGCGCGATCGCCACCAGCGAGCTCACCCTCATCCTTGCCAGCCTTGTTGTCACGCTAACCGCGGATAAAGCACATGCCTGACCTCGAAGTCACCGACGATCACCTCCGGCGCGACGCCTACCTCTACATCCGTCAGTCTACGCTGCGACAGGTCGCCGAGAACGGCGAGAGCACGCAGCGACAGTATGGGCTGCGTGATCGCGCCATTGCCGCCGGTTGGCCGGCCGAACGCGTCCACGTGATCGACTGCGACCTGGGCAAATCGGGATCCAGCGCCGTTGCCCGCGACGGCTTCCAGGAACTGGTCAGCGAAGTAGCCCTCGCCAAGGCCGGCGTCGTCATGGGGCTGGAGGTCTCGCGCCTGGCCCGCAACTCCGCCGACTGGCACCGGCTGCTTGAGCTGTGCGCCCTGACCAGCACCCTCATCCTCGATGAGGATGGCGTCTACGACCCGGCCAGCTTCAACGACAGACTTCTTTTGGGTTTGAAAGGAACGATGTCGGAAGCGGAGTTGCACTTCCTCAAGGCGCGCATGCGCGGCGGCCAACTCAACAAGGCAAGCCGCGGCGATCTGAAGATAGGGCCGCCCGTGGGCTTGGTCTACTTGCCCGATGGCACCCTCGCCCTCGACCCGGACGCCGAGGTGCAGGCCGCGCTCCGCATGGTGTTCACGACCTTCGAGCGCCTGGGCAGCGCAACCAGAACCGTCAAGTTCTTCCTCGACGAAGGCATCCTGTTCCCGCGACGACTGCGCAAGGGACCGCACAAAGGCGAACTCATGTGGGCGCCGCCACGGCACGCCCGCAGCCTCCAGGTCCTGCATAATCCGAGATATGCCGGCGCCTTCGTCTACGGTCGAACACGTGGACGGCCCCGGCCGGGCGGCGGCGTCTCGCAGATCAAGGTTGGTATGGCTGACTGGCGGTTCGTCATGCCCGACCTGCATCCGGGCTATATCGACTGGGAGCGCTTCAAGGCCAACCAGGAGCGTCTCGCCACCAATGCACAAGCCTATGGAATGCAGCGCCGCGCCGGGCCGGTCCGCGAAGGATCCGCCTTGCTCCAGGGCAGAGTTCTCTGCGGCCTTTGCGGCGGGCGCATGGGCGTCCATTACAGCCAGGAGCACGGTCAGCCTGTCCCGACCTATATCTGCCAGGAGACCGCCACCCGCCGTGGCGGCAAGGTCTGCCAGTCCGTTCCCGGCAAAGTCGTCGACCCGGCGGTGGGTGCATTGCTTGTCGAGCTGATGACGCCGATGACCCTTGAGGTCACCCTGGCGGTGCAGCGCGAGCTTGAGGCACGCGCCGCCGAGATGGACACGTTGCGCCGACAACACATCGAGCGGACGCGTCATGACGCCGAGCTCGCCCGGCGCCGCTACATGAAGGTCGATCCCGACAATCGCCTCGTTGCCGACACTCTCGAGGCCGAGTGGAACGAGAAGCTGCGGCTTCACACCGACGTCGTCGATGACTATGAACGCCGCGCGCCTGAGGAAGCCGCTGCCCTCGATGCCGAGACGCAGCAACGCGTCCGCGATCTTGCCGAGCAGTTCCCGCGGATCTGGAGCGATGCCCGCATCGACGTCCGCGAGCGCAAGCGCATCCTGCGGCTGCTGGTCGCCGACGTCACCCTGGTCAAGGCCGAGATGATTACCGCAAACGTGCGACTATCCGGCGGGGCGACCCGCACCTTGACGCTGGAGCGGCCTTTGCCGATCGCCCAGATCCGCAAGTTCAAGCCTGAGCTCGTCGCCGAGGTCGACCGCTTGCTCGACCGTCATTGCGATCGCGAGATCGCCGATATCTTCAATGAACGTGGCCTGCGAACCTAGGAAGGCAAGCCGTTCAATCTCAAGAAGATCGCCTTCATCCGGGCAGCCTACAACCTGCCCAGCCGTCGCCAGCGCCTGCGGGATTGTGGTCTGCTCACCACCCAGGAAGTGGCCGAACACTTCGCCATCGCCGAGACCACGGTGCATCAATGGGGGCGCCAGGGGCTCATCACCAAAGTCTGCAGCGACAATCTCAACCGTGGTCTGTGGGACATTCCTCACGACCTCGAGATCATCAAAGGCCGCCCGGGCCGAAACGCCGTTCCCGCCCGCCGTGCCTCAATTACCGTGCCATCAACCGAACAGGACTCATTATGAAACATTCGCCTTGTCGTAGGGATTGCCCTTTCGCCCCATTGATCCGATTAGATCAGTAGCGGCCAGGACCTGTCGACAAGCCTCCGCTACGTATTGCGACCCTCGATCGGAATGGTGGATGGAGCCTGGCGGCGGCTGTCTGCGAGCGATCGCCGCATTGAGAGCCGCCACCGTGAGGCGGGCATCGATGGATCGACCGATGGCGTATCCCACGACGAGGCGCGACCAAGCGTCGAGAATGATGGCGACATAAATGAAGCGCGACGGTAGCGCCACATAGGTGATGTCGCCGACCCACAGTTGGTTTGGCCGGTCGGCACGAAGTCTCGGGCCAGATTCGGATAGATCCCGCCAGCCGTGACCACTGTCCGTCGTTGCGATGAAGCGTCGCCGTATCTTCGGCTGCAGGTCATGATCGCGCATCAGGCGCCGGATCTTCTTGTGATTGACGACAAGGCCCTGCTGCCGCATCGCGGCGCCGACACGACGGTAGCCATAGCTTTCGAAGTCGTTGCAAACTTCGAACATGGCTTCGACAATCGCAGTGTCGTCAACGGGGTGCTCGGGCTGGTCATAATAGGTTGAACGCGCCATCTCCATCAGATCGCATCCTTGCGCGACGGCGATGCCACAGGGCCGGTGATAGCGGACGTAGTCGCGCTTCTCTGCAGCGGTGCGCTTTTCAGAGCCCCCTTTATAAACTCCAATTCCAGAGCCTGCTTACCGACGAGCCGTTCGAGCGCGGCGATGCGGGCCTGATATTCCTGGATCAGGTCGGCTGCCTGCGCGTCATCGTCGAACGCGCCTTCCTCGAATTTTCTGACCCAGCCCGGATCAGCTGACGCTGGATGTCGTGGCGCTTGGCAAGCCCGTGCAACGTTTCGCCGCCAAGATATTCCTGAGCGACCTGACGTATTAAATTCGATGCTGTGAGTTCGGTATCTTGGCATGGCTTTCTATCCGAAAACCCGGCCGCCTAGGTCAATCCTGAAAGCTCAATCTGTCCACCCCAAGGGGCGCACTCCAGTTGCCGGGTCAGTTCTCAGTGGCAATCAACAGACGGCATCAAAATCTCCATGTTGCGCGTGGTCCATTGATGCCAAAGTTGCTGACCCAGGGGCTATTCTTCAGTGCCGAAAAACCGGCCGGTTTTGATTGGAACCGTTGCCGGCTTCAAATCGGAATGCCGGCCGGCTTCATGTTGGAATCCGCAAGTGTGGTCTAATCTAATGTCGCTATGCCCCTCGCCAGCATAACGCGTAGCAGATTCTCATAACTCAACAGCGGTGGCGCTGTTCCGGAATTCGGTCTTACTGTCTGGCGTCAGCAACACAGGGCTAATTTTATGCCAACCCCGCCATTCGGCACTCGTAAGATCGTAATCACCTGCGCGGTCACCGGCGGATCAAAATACAACCTTGATCACCCGAGTTTTCCTATTACCCGGAAGGAAATGTCAGACTCAGCTGTTGAAACCGCACGCGCTGGCGCAGTGATAGTCCATGTTCATGTGCGAAATCCCTCGACCGCCGCCTCTTACGATGTTGATCTGTTCAAGGAAGTTTCTGATAGGATTCACCAGTCGTCAGACGATGTCACTTCAAACCTCACCTACGGCGGAAGGTTTGACAAAGAACCTGGCTCGCGGACTTGGTCCGTTCAACATCCGCTGCAACACGATCTCGCCAGGGTCGATCGACAACGAGCGCGGGCGACTGCGCACGCAAAAGCGAGCCCAGAGCCAGGGTATCACACACGAGGAGGCGTTGCAGCGGCGCCTCTCCTTTATCTCTATGGGGACAAAGATAGATCCGACCGAAATCGGCGCGATGGCTTTCTTTCTGTCCTCGAGGGAAGCCAAACACATCACAGGGCAATGCATAAGCACGTCTGTGGCGACGTCGAGTGGGAAGACTAAAATGAGCAACAAGACCATCGTAACATGTGCTGTGACGGGTGCTGGCGCATACAACGAAAAAATGAAGGCCGTGCCTATCACTCCCGAGCAGATCGCCGACGAGTGCATCTCAGCAGTGAACGCGGGCGCAGCGATTTGCCATATCCATGTCCGAGACCCTAAGACGGGTGCGCCGAGCATGTCACTTGAGGCCTACAGGGAGGTAGTGGAGCGTATAAGGGCGTCCGCGACCGATGTCGTGATCAACCTCACCACCGGCGCTGGCGCACGATATATTCCAGACCAAGAAGAGCCACTTCGGCCGGCGGCCGGTTCTACCCTTTCAACGCCCGAAGTCCGGGCGCGTCAGGTCGTCGCCCTTCAGCCCGAGATTTGCAGTCTGGACATTGGCACCATGAATTTCGGGACGCACGCCGTTCTCAATACGCCCGACCATACGGCGGCTATCGCGAGAGCGGCACAGCAGGCTGGCACCACTTGCGAGATCGAAGTGTTCGACGTTGGCCACATCTACGCCGCGCGCAAAATGCTCTATGAGGGGACGATTAAGAAGCCGCCCTTTTTTCAGATCTGCTTAGGAATTGATGGAGGTGCACCGGCGACTCCGGAAGTCTTGCTCGCTATGCGGGGGCACTTGCCGCACGAAGCAAATTGGGGCGCATTCGGCATTTCCAGGGCCGAATTTCCCATGGTTGCTCAGACCGTTTTGTTAGGGGGTCATGTTCGGGTTGGTCTTGAAGACAATCTCTACCTCTCTCAGGGAAATTTGGCTCCCAACAATGCGGCTCTTGTAGAGCGAGCGGTGACGATCGTGAGGATTCTTGGTGGAGAAACGGCGTCTCCTGCCGAGGCGCGCGAAATCCTTGGTCTTAAGAGCCAATCGAATTTCAAGAGAGAACCGCATGTTAGCCCGTGACACCGGGGGAACATTCACCGACCTCGTGCTCGCATCAGATGGCGTTTGGCCCCCTGCACAACACGTCCGCAGCAAGGCCAGACATCTAAATGAAATCTCTCCAGTCGGGCAGATAACGGTTAAAACCCAACAATCTAACTTTTCACGAACTGCCGCAGGTGGCGGATACGGAGACCCGCTTGAGCGAGACTGCGATCAGGTAGCTCGGGACCTCTCTAGCGGACTACTTACATTAAAGCGTGCCGAAGCAATATACGGCGTTGTCGAGCGGGACAGCGTCTTGGACACACTCGCAACGGCGAGGCAACGCGCCGCGGTGGGCTCTCACGAAGACGCTCACAGGGACGAATCCACACCCGTGGGCATGACCGGTCCGATGGAGCCTGCCGATGGCACTTTATGAATTGGATGGAATTGCACCATCGTTAGAAGATGACGTCTGGGTTGCACCAACAGCACAGGTTATCGGAAGGGTTAAGCTGGCGCGTCAGTCTAGCGTCTGGTTCGGAACAGTGATCCGCGGCGATAGTGATTCCCTTTCCATTGGATCTCGAACAAATATCCAGGACAACGCGGTGCTCCACGTCGATCATGGCGCGCCGCTAGTTCTGGGAGAAGGGGTTACTGTCGGCCATGCAGCAATGCTCCACGGCTGTACCATCGGCAATAACTCGCTGGTTGGGATGATGGCGACCGTTCTAAGTCACTCAAAGATCGGCAGCAACTGCATTATCGGTGCGGGGGCATTGATCACCGAACGCCAATCGTTTCCCGATAACTCGCTAATAATTGGCGTCCCAGCTAAAGTCGTCAGGGTCCTATCGGATGAGTCTGTAGCGGCTATCCGCCGCGCATCCGACCATTACGTTGCCAATGCAGCGCGTTTTCACAGCGGATTAAAGCTTATACAAGCGTGAAGGTGCCGGACTTGTCATTTGACCACGGCAATGAGCGTCGAGATTCTTCGAATTGCGCGAGGCGGCTCCAATGCAATAGCGTCGCACCTCCCGTTTGCCTTACGGGCCTTGCCCATGACCCGCTTGACTTCAAATCAGCATCGAGCGTTTCAGGACCGTCGGATTATGGCGGACTGACTTGGATGGCTCGGCGCAGCCGCTGGTCTTGTCGACAAGAAAGCGGCTCATCCGAATGATACGCGCAATCATAGCCTCCAATATGAGTAATGACTGACGCGAAACACCTTCGCAAGCAGTGAGCGCGATGTCGAGGTTTGTATCTAACCTCGGGTTGCTGAAAATGATCGAAATTTAACTTTGGGAGCATAGGATGGTCGGGAACACGTTGAACTGCAGTAGTGATCTGACTATTGAAAAACATATAAACTCAGAACTGCCTAAGGTTGTGGCTGTCGTCGGATGTGGGTTGATTGGAAGTAGTTGGGCTGCTCTATTCGCTGCTTACGGCTTAAAGGTGAGAGTTTGGGATGCGGATCCCTCAAACTACGAGAGTTCGTCACAACGAGTGAAGCAGGCGCTTGAGCAAATTTCACGGGGGCGCCATCGCTTCTCAATCGACGCAGCGTCCGAGCGCATATCTTATTTATCGACCTTGGAGGAAGCTCTCGCGGAGGTTGAATATGTACAGGAAGCAGTCTCAGACCGCATCGACGTAAAGCTGCAAATTTTTGAGCGTCTCGATAATCTTTGCGATTTGCATACGGTGCTGGCAAGCTCAACCTCTTCGGCGCCTGCCTCAGAGTTTGCGAGTAATCTTAAAGGTAGAGCTCGATGCTTGGTTGCACATCCAGCCAATCCCCCGCATTTGCTCCCAATCGTTGAGATTGTGCCTGCTACGTTCACGGCAGAAGGGACGATGATTCGTACGCAGCGGCTGATGCGCTCCCTGGAGCAGAACCCTGTCATTCTGAAGAAGGAGGTTGTCGGCTTCGTTATGAACCGCTTACAAACTGCGCTTGTGAACGAAGCAATTAGTTTGGTCGATCAGGACGTTATTGATCCAGACGGCCTTGATTTGATCGTTTCGCACTCCCTGGGAAGGCGTTGGGCCTTCATGGGCCCATTTGAGACTATGGATCTAAACGCCGCGGCTGGTTTTCTCGACTACGCTCTCAAGTACAGAGTAAACTACGAACGCCGTGGCGCATTGCTCAATGTGGATAAGAAGTGGTCTGATGACACACTGCGTAGGATTGAGGCTTCTCGACGCAAGATCGTGCCGACTAATGAGCTTGTCTCTCGTCAATTGTGGCGCGATGAGAATCTTGTGGCGCTTCTATCTTTAGAGCCCGCATCAGAGGACATCTCGCGGTGACTGGCTTAGCAAGCTAGACGGAATGACAATCATGGCCGGCGGCTTCGGTCTATGCGGCATTCCGGAGACGCTGATCGAGGCTTGACCTCAAGAGCGGGACGTGGCTGAGGCGAAAGAGCCCGGTGCAAGTGTGTCAGCGATTGCGCATGTAACGGCATACATCCGTCACAGAGGGAAACATGTATCGCTACGACGAATTTGATCATGCCTTTGTCGTCGAACGCGTCGCACAGTTCCGCGATCAGGTCGCGCGGCGTCTTTCAGGCGAGCTTTCCGAAGATGCGTTCAAGCCGCTGCGCCTGACGAACGGCGTCTATCTGCAGCTGCACGCCTATATGCTGCGCATTGCCATTCCGTACGGCACGCTGAACTCGAGACAGATGCACATGCTGGCGCATGTGGCGCGCACCTATGACCGCGGCTACGGCCACTTCACCACGCGTCAGAACCTGCAGTTCAACTGGTCGAAGCTTTCGGATATGCCGGATGTGTTGGCCGAGCTTGCCTCCGTCGAGATGCATGCCATCCAGACCTCGGGCAATTGCATTCGCAACGTCACTGCCGACCATTTCGCTGGAGCCGCGGCCGACGAAGTTGCCGATCCGCGCCCCTATGCGGAGATCCTACGCCAGTGGTCGTCGGTGCATCCGGAGTTCTCGTTCCTGCCGCGTAAGTTCAAGATCGCCGTGACCGGCGCCGAGCGCGACCGCGCGGCTATCCAGGTGCATGACATCGGGCTGCATCTGAAGAAGAACAAAAAGGGCGAAATCGGCTTTGCCGTCTATATCGGCGGCGGGCAGGGCCGCACGCCGATGATCGCAAAGCTGATCCGCGACTTCCTGCCGGAAGAGGATCTGCTTTCCTACACCACCGCGATCATGCGCGTGTACAACCTCCACGGCCGGCGCGACAACAAGTACAAGGCACGCATCAAGATCCTGGTGCACGAGACGGGTGCCGAGGAACTGGCCCGCCAGGTCGAAGCCGAGTTCGAAAAGGTCAAGGACACCGAGCTGCTGAAGCTGCCGGACGCCGACGTGCAGGCGATTACCGCCTATTTCGCGCCGCCGTCGCTGCCGGAGCGCCCCGAAGGTTGGGAGAACCTAGCACGCTGGAAGAAAGCTGATCCCGCCTTTGCCCGTTGGGTGCAGCAGAACGTGCAGCCGCGCAGGCACCCGGACTATGGCATGGTGACGATCTCGCTCAAGCCGATCGGCGGCATCCCGGGCGACGCGACCGACGCACAGATGGAGGCCGTCGCCGACATAGCGGAAGAATACTCCTTCGACGAAATCCGCGTCAGCCATGAGCAGAACCTGATCCTGCCCTATGTGGCACTGGCCAATCTCGAAGCGGTCTATCGCGGCCTTGTCGCGGCAAATCTCGAAACCGCCAATGCAGGCCTGATCACCGATATCATCGCGTGTCCGGGCCTGGACTACTGCGCGATTGCAAACGCGCGTTCAATCCCGGTGGCCCAGGAGATTTCCAGGCGCTTCGGCTCAGCTGAGCGGCAGGCGGAGATCGGCGAACTGAAGATCAAGATTTCGGGCTGCATCAATGCCTGCGGCCATCACCATATCGGCCATATCGGCCTCCTCGGAGTCGAGAAGAAGGGCGCTGAGCTCTATCAGGTCACTCTCGGCGGGTCCGGCGACGAGGACACCTCGATCGGCGAGATCATCGGGCGCGGCTTCGAGCCGGACCAGGTGACGGACGCGATCGAGACGATAGTCAACTCCTATCTGGGCCTGCGGCTGGAGCCTTCGGAAACCTTCCTCGCGGCCTATCGCCGTGTGGACCGCAGCCGTTCAAGGATGCGCTCTACGGCGCAGCCCCGACCGCCGAAGCAAGATAAGTGGTCTTCCCCCTGAAAAGTGGTCCTCCCTAAGTTAGGCTATGTTCGAGGGCCACAGAGAAGCGTCTCCGTACGCTGGCGGCCGCCTACTAATGGGTATTTAGGGTCAATAGTGTCCGCTTAAACTTAGTGGACGCTTAAGCATGAAATACCTGGCCATTGAGACGCCATCGACGGCAGAAGTTGATAAGACCGCAGCTCCGCCGCTGGCGGCGAGCGGGAACCGCAAGCGGGGTCGCCGCAGGTGGACGATCGAGCAGAAGCTGGCGATTGTGCGTGAGGTGCAGGCGACCTGTGATCCGGTGGCGATTGTGGCGCGGCGTCACGACATGAATGCGAACCACTTGTTCGCCCTAATGAGGCGAGCGCGTGAAGGGA
Source organism: Mesorhizobium sp. WSM1386 (assembly GCF_055901595.1). NCBI lineage: Bacteria > Pseudomonadati > Pseudomonadota > Alphaproteobacteria > Hyphomicrobiales > Phyllobacteriaceae > Mesorhizobium > Mesorhizobium sp. WSM1386. Next base: position 6,344,264 of record NZ_CM148373.1, on the reverse strand, counting down.
GATTGATTGACCGATCCAACCGGCTGCCGATCGCGACTGCGCCGAACGCCTTCATCGACCTGGGCGTGATCAGTCCCGGTAGGCAGGATGGAGAGCCGGAAGCCCGCGCAGCTGTGCGACCACGCTGTGAAGTCCGGGCCGCCGCTGGCCAGCCGATGCCTGCTGGTGGCCGGATGGAGATTGTCGGGGCCAATGGCCGGCGCGTGATCGTTGACCGGACTGTCGACGTAGGCGTTCTGATGCGGATCGTGCAGGGGCTGGAAAAGCTGTGATGGTTCCCATGGAAGGCGTGCGCGTGTGGCTGGCGACGGGCTATACAGACATGCGGTGCGGGTTCCCATCGCTTGCGCTGCGGGTGCAGGAAGTGCTCAAAATGAACCCACTTGAAGGCAATCGCCGTCTTCAGACGTGACCTCGCCGCTGAAGACAAAGCTCTCGCCACGCGGCGACGCTATCAGCGTCGCGTATACGCCAGAGCCGCTGCGCAGTTGAAAGAGATCGCCGATTTCCCGGTCGACCTGTCGGTCGTGGGGGTTCGGCAGCGGAACGGCCTCCTGGCCGGGATGCGTGTGAAACCAGATCGGGACTGCACCGTCTTTTTCGGCAGCGCCGAGCGCGCCGACATAGCCTTCGGAGCGGATCAGCATGTGGCGCGAACTCTGCTCGCAATAGGCCGCCTGCGGCACCCAGTGCAACGATCGCCCAAGAAGACGAACCTCGGTGCCAGTGTCGATACGCCGCGCAAGAAGGACCGCTGCGCATTCAAGCGGATTGCGCGAGGCTGTCGCGATCTCGTCGGCGAGCGAGCCCGGGAGGACCAAGGTGGTGATCATGCGGCGCGCGCCCTCCCGGCAACGTCAAGTTCCTTCCTGACGAGCGTCGGGTAGCTTTCGAGCGAGTCGATGCCGGACCGCCACTGTCCAGCCTGAAAGTGGCGCGACCAACGCTGCCATGTACGGCCGAGATAGGCCTCCTAGGACTGGGTCGCCTCTATCACCTCCCCATCCGTACGGCGCACCGCGGGCTCAAACCACCACATGTCTGGTGCAACATCCGGGTACCCGGGCGACAGCCGCAGCAGGAGATCAGCTGAGACGGCCGTGAATCCGGACGGCAGCGGAAAGGACGGGATAATGATAGTGATCATGCCGCCATCGAGCGAAACGCTATGGCCCGGTGCCCGCGCCTGCAGATAGTCATGGTCGATCGCTGGCAGCATCGTCGCCTTCCCTCACCCACGGCCAGGATTGATCTGCGCCGGCGCCGTGAAAAAGCGTAGACCATTGCGCATCTCGACCTTCGCGTCAGCCTCGATCTTTACGTCGGATCCGCCCGGCACGACCTCGAAGAGATCGCGATCCGGCCCAATGTCGGGCTCCGTCAACTGCCGCAACTTCGCTCCCGTCAGAACCGCCTCGGAGACCTTGTAGTTCATGCGATCTATCTTGATCTCGAACATTTTGGGACGGTCGGGACGCCCGTGTTCGTCATTCTGTATTTCGCTCATCGTCACCTCCATGAATTGATACCGTGATGCCATGATACCATGATGTTGACAACAGGCTTGTTTTGGTGCAAAACAGCGCCATGAAACAAGCTAAAGCGATGACTGTTCGCCTATCCGAAGAGCAGGCTCAGGCCCTGGAGATGGTCGCCAGCGTTGAAAATCGGCCCGTGTCCGATATTATTCGGGCAGCGATCACCACCCATATCGAGACCCGCAGGCGTGATCCAAGCTTCCAAGCCGGGCTCAAGGGCCGCATCTCACAGGCTCGTAAACTGCTCGACCGCTAGTCGGTCAGCGCCATCTTCGAACGCAGAGGAAGCATGAAGAAATCCACCAAGGGTCTGACGCCTAGCGAGCCAAGCCATATCCTCGGACAGCGCACATTCGCGGCGATCACAGCCGTCGAAGGCATCAACTTGAGCGCCGCCAGCCGTAAGCGTCTCGCGGATTTAAAGAAGCGCAAGCTTTCGCCTGACGATCAGCGGGCCGAGATCATCCGCGCTTATCTGGACGCCAAGTCACGCGGGTGATGTCGGTCGGTTACGACGCCTTCGACGATCCCTACGCCTATAAAGGTACCACGACCCTAAAGAACAAGCTTGGCTTGCGCGATCCCGCATTGCTCGAGGCCTTTGAGCTTGAAATGACAACGCTGCGCGCTGGCGAGCCGCTACCGCGCGGTCGTTATGACCCGAGCCACTATCGCCGCGTCCATTACCACCTGTTCCAGGATGTCTACAGCTGGGCTGGCAAGTACCGCACGGTGCGAACTGCGAAGGCTGGCAATCCGTTCTGCTTTCCGGAGTATATCGACGGCGAGATGAAGCGGCTTTTCAATGCGCTACCGTCGCTGATCGGAGCGGAGACCGCAGAGGCTTTCGTAGCTCAGGCTGCCCATTTCCTAGGCGAACTGAATGCGATCCATCCCTTTCGGGAAGGCAATGGCCGTTCGCAACTGTCATTCATGGCGATGCTCGGCGAGCGCGCGGGACATCCCATGGATTTCGGTCGCGTCAGAAGAGAAACATTTTTGCCGGCAATGGTTGCGAGCTACGCGGGTGATCTCACCAGCTTGGTCCTGGAGCTACGTCGTCTGCTCCTTTGAGATCCTGGGTGGGCGCCGTTCGGGTCCTTTTTCAAGACGGGCGTCTCGCGCGTGCGACTAAAGCCGGGCTGAGGCACGTGCTCCAGGCATCTTGACGGCATCGAGGCGGCGCCGCAGCCAGCACGCGACAGCCGCCTGTGTCCTCGGGACCAAAGCAGCCACTCAAAGCGGAGGGGCTCGACTCTGCCTGCGCATTTCGCTGATTGTGAGCAGCCATTTCACGCGATGGTGAGCGCTCATTTCATTTGATCGTGAGCAGGTATTTCACGCGATCATGAGCGGCCGCTTCGCCCGACCTGTTCATTGATTCAGGTGTTTGCGGCTGCGTCAAGAGCATGGGCGCGAGCGTTGTGTTTTCGCATGCTTTCTCCGGTGAGTTGAAGGCGGTGAGCGTTGTGAACGAGGCGATCCAGAATCGCATCACCGAGGGTGGGATCGCCGATGACGTCGTGCCAGTGTTGCACGGGGATTTGGCTGGTTACGATGGTCGAAGCGCGGCCATGGCGATCATCGAGGATTTCCAGGAGGTCGCGGCGCTCGGCAGCGTTGAGAACGGACAGGCCCCAGTCGTCGAGGATGAGGAGTTGAACGCGCCCGAGCGTCTTGAGCAGGCGGCCATAGCGCGTCTGGGCCGCGCCGCGAGAATTGCGGTGCCGTAGTGGCTCGCCATCTCGGCGTAGGTGCGTATTCCGACGAAGCCGGCCATCGATTCCGATTTGAAGCCGGCCAGTCATTCCGATTTCATTCCGGCCGGTGTTCCGATTTGAAGCCGGCCATTTTTCGGACTGATCCTGGGTCTGGTTGATGTTTGGATTGGGTTTCGTTTCCGGTCAAGCTTGCGCTGTTTCAGAGGCTTTTGGCGAGCGCTGTTTTCGCATGCTTTCTCCGGTGAGATCGATGCGATAGGCGTTGTGAACGAGGCGGTCCAGGATGGCATCGGCCAGAGTTGGGTTTGCAATGATCTCGTACCAGCGATCCAGGGGCAGCTGACTGGTGACGATTGTCGATCGGCGTTCGTAGCGGTCTTCAATGATCTCAAGCACATCACGCCGCTGGTCATCATTGAGTTTTTCCGGCCCCCAGTCATCGAGAATGAGAAGGTCGGTTTTGGCGAGTTGTTTGAGGATCCGGCCATAACGTCCGTCGCCTCTCGCGAGGGCAAGTGCTGCAAACAGCCGAGGAACGCGGTGATAGGCGACGGAGAAATCCTCTCGGCAAGCTTTGTGGCCAAGCGCACAGGCCAGCCAGCTCTTGCCGACGCCCGCCGGCCCGGTGATGAGAAGACTGTGATGCTTGCGAATCCAGTCGCAGCCGGCGAGCGCCATGAACAGATTGCGGTCAAGACCGCGTGCGGCACGAAAGTCGGCATTCTCGATCTGTGCGTCATGGCGAAGCTTTGCAGCCCTGGCGCGGGCTTCGAAACGCTTCTGGCGGCGCATGGTCGCCTCGCGCTCGAGCAGCATAGCAAGCCATTCGCCGTGCTCGAGGCCGCGCGCTTCGGACTGTGCGTCGAGTTCTAGGAAAGCGGTTGCCATGCCGTAAAGGCCGAGTTCCCGCAGCATGTCGATGGTGGGATTGATCAGCATAGGTGTATCTCCTCAATGAAAGTAATCAGGGCCACGCAGATTGGCGTGATCGACGATGGCGGTTGGTTCGGTGGACTGCCTTGCGGCCTTGTGATTGGCGATGAGCGAGGCGATGCTCTTGCAGTTCAGCCCACCGATCTCGACAGCGCGGGCTGACACGGCTTCGGCGCGATCGCGTGTGACATCGCGAAACAGGCGCAGAACACCCAGGCATGTTCGAAAGCCTTGTTCAGGATGTGGGCGGCTGGCGAGGATTGCGACAACCAAGCCTTCCGTCTCGGGCCCGACGGATGCGGCCCAGCGACGGAACCGATCCGGCGTCCACTCGGCATATCGCCGGTGGGAGCTGGGCATATGATCCGGATCCGTCCCATGACGAGGGCCGCCATAACGGCGCTGATGGACGGCAATGCGCTTGCCGCGGTGAAAGATCTCGATGGTGCGTGCCGTTGCTCTCAGATCGACTTGCTGGCGAATGAGGTTGTGCGGTACGGAATAAAAGAAGGTCTTGAACTCGACATGGTAGTCCGTCGAGACGCGGGCCAAACGCCACTCGGCGAATTCGTAGTCTTCGCTCGGAAGGCTTGCGAGCGCAGCACGCTCGACGCTCTCAAACAGTTGCCGGCGACTGACGCCCAGCCGACGCATGACATGATCATTGATGCGATCGAGTGCCTGGCGAATGGCGGCTTTGGCCTCGGCCAGCGAGAAGAAGGTCTGGTTGCGCAGACGCCCCAGAATGCAGGATTGGGCAAAACGCACTCCATTTTCCACTTTCGATTTATCCCGAGGCTTTCTTGGCCGTGCCGGAAGAACGCCGACGCCATAGTGGGATGCCATCATGCCGTAGCTGCGGTTGATCTCGGGATCGTAGAAGCTGGCGCGGCTGACGCCCGACTTCAGATTGTCGGGGACGACCAGGCGGGGAACGCCATCAAAGAAACGAAACATCCTGACGTGTGAACCAATCCAATCAGGCAGTGTCTGGGTCCAGGTTGCTTCGGCATAGGTGAAGCTGGACGCTCCCAAGACCGCCACAAAAATCTCCGCCTCACGGATCTCGCCGGTGTCTCGATCAGCGATCGGGATCTTCTTGCCGGAATAGTCGACGAAGACCTTGTCGCCGGCGGCGTGTTCCTGGCGCATCGTCGGCGAAAGCCGCTGTTCGAAGCTGCGAAAGAGCTCGCAGAACCGGCTATAGCCATATCCGTCGGGATGACTTCCTCGATACTCCTCCCACAAGATGAGGAGCGTGACGCCCGGCTTCTTGAGCTCGACGGCAAGATCGGCCCAGTTCGGCTCTGGGCGCCGCCGCGTGCCCTGTTTGACGCCATTGCGAGCGAAGAGTTTGTTCTCAAGCGCGTCATCGGTCAGCTCGCCTGGCAGGGGCCAGCTCAACCCGATTGCCGCTGCGCGCTGCAGATTATCCTGCACCGTACTGCGTGCTATTCCCAGCACGACCGCAATCTCGCGGGAGCTGGTCCCGCTTCCGGCAAGTCGAAGCATTTGTCTCAACTGTCTCATGGTCAGCCTTCTCTTTGCCGGCATCAAAATGTCCTCGTTCATCGCGAGGTAATTGATGCCAAAGTTGCTGACCCAGGAGGTAATCTTCAGTGCCGAAAACCGGCCGGTCTTTGGTTGGAATGGTGGCCGGCTTCATACCGGAATGGTGGCCGGTGTTTGATCGGAATGGCGGCCGGCTTCACGTCGGAATCCGCAGCGTAGGTCCGGTTGAGACCGGGATCATAGCGATCGGGGTTGGTGACGGCGGCCTTGAGATTGTCGCAGTTTTGTTCCCAGCCCGGTTATGTGGCCTACCGTCGGTAAGGTACTGACGTTAGACATTCCTGTGGGCTAAAGACGGCACATCTCTTTGCGGCAGCAACAGAAGCGCATCCTCCGGTTCCCTACTTTGGAATGGAGGTTGCCATGTTGGAACGCTTTTTCGTCAAGCCGCAGACTGTCGATGGGATAATGGGTTGCTGGCTCGGGTCGCAGATTAACCAATATGTCGCGGCGCTTTGTGAGCGGGGTTACGCGGTTCGCAGCATCTACCGACGGGTTCCGATCCTGACGAAGTTTGCAGCATTCACCGCGGCCCGCAATGTTGATCAGATCGAACAAGCCGAGGCGCTCATCGAGCCATTCATCGAGGATTGGCTGTTCACTCATCGCGCCGATCGATCCGCTGATGCGTGTCGACGCGATCGCAACTTCGTCGGGGGCATTGTGCGGCATTTCTTCAGCCAGGTCGTCTCGAACTCGGATAACACCAGCCGTAGAACAGCTTGGCCGATCCCTTTCGCTACCCAGGTGCCGGGATTCTTTGATTACCTTCACGAAGAGCGGGGCCTGCGCCCGACCTCCATCCATCACTACCGGCACTATCTGCGCGGGTTCGAGCGATATCTCAGGGATGTTGGATGCGAGGTGACCACGCTTTCGTTGCCTGTGGTGACGGGGTTCGTCACGACGCAGGCTCAGCACTTCGGGCCCAGATCAATGATCGGTCTTGCAAGCACATTGCGGGTATTTCTCCGATATGTGCATCGAGAAGGTCTTCTCCAACGCGACATCAGCAAGCTGGTCGAGGTGCCCCAGCATTACAGGTTGGCCGACATTCCCCGATCGATCGGTTGGGATTCCGTCCAGAAGATGCTCGACCAGGTCGATCGCCGCACCGTCGTTGGCCGACGGGATTACGCCATGCTGTTGCTGATGATCACATATGGCCTGCGCGCCCGCGAGGTCGCGATTTTGACGCTCGACGACCTCGATTGGAAGCGTGACCGCCTGCATGTGCGCGAGCGCAAGGCCGAGCATAGCACGACGTATCCGCTTGCGCCCGTCGTCGGCGAGGCGATCGTGGATTATCTCAAGAACGGGCGACCCGAGGTGGCAAGCCGGCTGCTTTTCTGGCGACACCTGGCACCACGGTCGCCGCTGACGCAGTCGGCAGTGTCGGCCACGGCCACCAGATATCTGCATAGAGCAGGCATTCCCGTATCCCGCCCTGGTTCCATACGCTCCGACATGCGTGCGTTCAGCGGCTAGTGGATAGTGGCTTTCCGCTCAAGACCATCGGCGATTATGTCGGACATCGCGCAGCTTCGTCGACGATGATCTACGCCAAGGTCCAGGTGGACGGCTTGCGTGAAGTCGCTCTTGGCGACGGGGAGGATCTACAATGAGCCCCCGTCTTCCCGAGCCTTCAAGTCCGATCGCGCCGCATATCATGGCCTTCGTCTGTCACAAGCGCGCCCTCAACCGGCGCTACGACGTCGAGAATAAGGCATTGCGTATGTTCGACGGCTATCTGAACGCGCAGGGCATCAAGACCCTCGCGGAGATCACCCCGGCGCTCGTCGATGCCTTTTTCCTCAGTCGTCCGCGTCTGCGGCCACGAAGGTTCAACCAACTGGTAGGAATCGTCGGCCGGCTGTTCGAGTGGATGGTCGAACACGACGTTATCAATCACTCCCCCGTCACGATGAAGCCGCGCCGCCGAGGTAATCCAAGACCGCCCTGCATCCTGGATCTGCGGACTGCCCAACGACTCGTCGATCGCGCCGCCGAACTCGCGGATCGGAACAACGCTCCGCTTCGCGGTCCCGCCTATGCCACCATCTTCAGCCTGCTGTTCGGGCTTGGTCTGCGCGTCGGCGAGGTTGCGCGCCTGCGCTGGCGGGATGTCGATCGCAATCGTGACGTCCTCACCATCCGCGAGACGAAGTTTTCCAAGTCGAGGCTCATTCCCATGGGACCGCAACTGGCACAGCGACTCTATGCGTTCATGGCGTTGCGATCGCAGCACCTGGTTTCGGTTGCGGCCGACACACCGCTGTTTTCTTTCATGAAAGGTCGGCCTGTGAACCCGGGCACGATCAGCATCATTTTCCGCTCGCTGGCCGATCAGCTGGACATCGCGATCCCGCCAGGAGGAACGCCGGCTCACGTGCATGATCTACGGCATAACTCCGAGTGCCGGATTATTCCGAGTGACGCCATCGCTGCGGCGTAATTTTCTAATGATTGGAAGTGATTGGATCAGCGTCAGCCGTTGATTGCTCGGCATTATTTGGCTGCTCTTCCTGAGCGTGGACTTTCCCACGCTACAGGGAGACAGACGAATGCTTGATCTGAATGAGGCGCTACACAAAGATCGCTGGATAGGCCGATTGGAGAGCCACCAGGATGGCTTCGAGGCTCTGCTTGATGGCCAGGGATACGCCAAAGCGACTGTTCGGGAGAAGATGAAGCTCCTGGCCGGTTTCAGCGCTTGGCTGGCGAGGCAGGATGTTCCACTGGACCTGCTCGGGGAAGAGCACGCCGATCGATTTCTGACGGAACTTGGTCTGCGCCCGAGGCGTGGCGATGCTTGGACCATTCGGCAGTTGCTACGATATCTGCGCGACACGGGCGGCGTGCCGGTGCCGCTGCCAGAGGTCGATACGAGCGCCAAGGGTAAGCTGATCGACGCATTTGGGGAATTCCTGCGCACCGAGCGTGGTCTCTCGGCATCGACATTGACGAACTATCTGCCGATTGTTCGTGGGTTCCTGGACGAACAGTTTGGGGGCAACGATCCGGATTTTGACCGACTGCGAGTGGGCGACGTTCATCGGTTCATCGTGCGGCGAGCCCAGGCCGGTTCGCCCGGCCGCGCTAAGTTGGCGGTCACGGCGCTGCGTTCGTTTCTGCGCTTCCTCCAGCAACGCGGGTTGCTTGCCGCCGATCTCGCTGTCGCGGTGCCTGGGATCGCCAGCTGGCGCTTGGCACACCTGCCGAAGGCGCTGCCTGCCGAACAGGTCGAACGGCTCCTTGCGTCTTGCGACAGGAGAACACCGGCCGGCCGCAGGGACTACGCGGTTCTGATGCTGCTCGCGCGCCTCGGCTTACGGGGTGGCGAAGTCTCAGCCCTGACCCTGGACGATCTCGACTGGGATTGCGGTGAGATCGTCGTGCATGGCAAGGGTCAACGGCTGGCGCGGCTGCCACTGCCGGCGGATGTCGGTGCCGCCTTGGTCGACTATCTGCGGCAGGATCGGCCTGTTTGCTCAACACGCCGCGTCTTCATTCGCATAAAGGCGCCCAGACGGAGTTTTGTCAGCCCGTCGACTATTTGCTGCATCGTCCATCGTGCGCTCAAGCGCGCCGGTCTGACGCCGGCGTTCAAGGGTGCGCACCTGTTGCGTCACTCACTCGCCACCGATCTGCTGCGCCGCGGCGCCTCGCTCGTTGAAATCGGTCAACTTCTCCGCCACAGCCAGCCGAACACGACGCAGATCTATGCCAAAGTCGACATCGCGGCGTTGCGTCCCATTGCGCTACCCTGGCCAGGAGTCGCATCATGAGCGCTTTGCAAGCAGCGCTCGAAGCGTATCTGGCCGCGCGCCGCGCCCTCGGCCATAAGCTGCTTCTTTCCGGACGGTTGCTGCAGCGCCTCGTTGTCTTTGCCGAATCTTCCGGCGCCACCTTCATCACCACCGAGATTGCCCTGGCCTGGGCCATGCAGCCGGCAGAGGCACAGCCCGCCCAGTGGGCCAACCGGTTGGCGATGGTTCGCCGGTTCGCGCGCTATTGCAGCGCCATTGACCCGGGGACCGTCGTGCCGCCGCCGGACCTTCTTCCTCACCGGTATCGTCGGCCATCGTCCCCCTATATTTATCGCGACGAAGAGATCATCCGACTGATCGACGCGGCAAAACGCTTGCCGTCGACAGTCGGCCTTCGCCCCCAGACGTATGCCACGCTCTTCGGCTTGTACGCTGCGACCGGTATGCGCTGTAACGAACCGTTGCGTCTCGATCGCGACGACACCGATCTCGTTGATGGCGTCCTGACGGTTCGCGACACGAAGTTCGGCAAGTCGCGCTATGTGCCGCTTCACCCCTCGACGCAACAGGCGCTCAAAATCTATGCGGCCAGCCGAGACCGGTCATGCCGAATCCGCTGAGCGCCAGCTTCTTCCTTTCCGAACGCGGGACGCGTTTAACCGAATGGGCCGTGCGGTGGACGTTCGTCAAGCTGTCGCGCGAGGTCGGCCTCCGCGGCGCCAATGACTCCCGCGGGCCACGCCTGCACGACCTTCGCCACCGACTGGCCGTGACAACATTGCTGCGCTGGTATCGCAACGCTGGCAATGAAGTGGGTGACGTTGATCGGCCGACAACCAAGTTGGTCCATCCGCCTGACCGACGTGCGCTGCTTCGCTCAACACCTCGCTCATTTCGACCCCATGACGGAAGTGCCACCTCAAGACGCTGTGCCGCCGACGCGGCGGGCAAAGCCCTACATCTATACCGATGCTGAGATCACGGCGCTTCTGGCGGCGGCACTGTCGCTGCGGCCGGCCAACGCCCTCCGTCGCTGGACATATCATTGCCTGTTCGGATTGATAGCGGTCGCCGGGCTACGCCATTCGGAAGCGCTCGACCTGCGCCGAGACGACGTCGATCTCGACCAAGGTATCCTCACCATTCGGGAGACGAAGTTCGGCAAGTCGCGGCTGGTCCCGCTCCATGCCACGACGGTCGCCGTGCTGTCGGACTACGCCGCGCGACGCGACGCGCATCTCGTCGCGCCTCGTAGCCCCTATTTCTTTGTCGCCGAGCAGGGCGGCAGATTGCTGCACCAATACGTGCACCGGGTGTTCTGGCAGCTGTCGCGACAGATCGGTCTGCGGCAGCGGGCGCAGCGCAATGGTCCGCGGATTCACGATCTTCGTCACCGTTTCGCCGTCCAGGCCCTGATCAACTGGTATCGTGCGGGCGAAGATGTCGAGCGGGAACTGCCGGTCCTCTCGACCTTTCTTGGCCACGCCAATGTTCGCGACACCTACTGGTATCTATCCGCCGCGCCGGAGCTAATGACCCATGCCGCGCGACTGCTGGATGAGCGGTGGGAGGTTCGCTCATGAGTGCCTCGAACAATCTGGCCGTGCTGATCGAGCGATGGTTCACCGATCGGCTCATGCGACATCGAGGCGTAAGCTCCAACACCATCGCCTCCTATCGCGACACCTTCCGGCTCCTGTTTGCATTCGCGCAGACACGCCTTGGCAGGTCTCCGTCGCAGTTGACACTTCGGGATTTGGACGCGCCTTTCATCGGCGCATTCCTGGAGGACCTCGAGACACTGCGATCCGCCTCGGTGAGGACCCGGAACCTCCGCCTCACGGCCATTCGGTCTTTCTTTAGATATGCGTCGTTCGAGGAGCCGGCCCATAGCGCCCAGATTCAGCGCGTGCTCGCGATCCCGAGCAAGCGATGCGACAAGCGACAGCTTCAGTTTCTCACCAGGCCCGAGATTGAAGCGATCCTGGCCTGTCCGGATCGCAGCACATGGCTGGGACGGCGCGATCACACTCTGCTGTTGCTGGCCGCGCAAACGGGGTTGCGGGTCTCGGAGATCATCGATCTCGACCGGGACTCGGTGATGCTGGGGCATGGTGCCCACGTGCGATGCGTTGGCAAGGGCCGCAAGGAGCGAAGTACGCCGCTCACCAAGGTTGCACAGCAAGCCCTTCGGGGCTGGCTCAACGAGCCCAGGAAGCGGGGCGCAACGGCTCTCTTTCCGAACACGCACGGCGGCAAGCTGAGCGCCGACGGCGTGCAGCCGCTGCTGAACAAATATGTCGCCAAGGCTCGCGAACACTGCGTCCCGCTCCGCTCGAAGCGGGTGTCGCCCCATGTTTTGAGGCACTATCTACCCCGCCCGACTATGTCGAGTAGGCAGGATGATGCCCCACGATTCCAAGGGTTTATAGGATAGCATGTAGAGATAGTTTGTAGCCCTTCCAGCAATCCAGCCTGGAGAGGGAGCAAACAATGAAGTATTTCATCAATGATGATTTTGCGTTGTCGCGGTCGCCAGGGGGCCCGGTGGCGAGTTATATCGTTCCGTTTGCCGAATGGCTCGGTGATCGAGGCTACGGTCTTGTTTCCATGAGGAACCAGGTGCTGCTGGCCGCAGGCTTCAGCAAGTGGCTCGGGCAAAAGGGGATTGAGCTAAGCGACATAAGTGGAGACCATCCTGGGCGTTATTTGCTGGATCGAGCGCAGCGGCCAAAGCTTGGAGATACCGCCGCTCTTCGACATCTACTGGCTTTTCTGCGAAGCCAGAACGCAATCGCCGAAGAGATTGAGGCCGACCACAACCCATCGCCGGTAGAACAACATGTGCAGGCATATGAGCGGTATTTGCATCACGCGCGGGCGCTGTCTCGTCAAACGATCATAAATTACCGGCCAGTTGTCCGGGATTTTCTCAACTTCCGCTTCAGTGATGGCGAGATCTCGCTCGCACAATTGCGTGCCGTCGACGTGACCGATTTCGTACGAAAGAGGGTTTCGCGCCTCAACATGCGACGCGCGAAGATCATGACCACCGCACTGCGGTCGTTTCTCTCCTATGTGCGTTATCGTGGGGACATCACGTCAGACCTGGCAGCAGCGGTTCCGATCGTGGCCAATTGGTCACTGTCGTCCATTCCTCGTGCGATTGGCCGCGATGAGGTCACCCATTTGCTCGCCAGCATCGATCGGCAAACTCCTATCGGATGCCGCGATTATGCGATGATCCTCGCATTGGCGCGGTTGGGATTGCGGTCGAGCGAGGTGGTGACGCTCGAACTCGATGATATCGATTGGGTAGCCGGAGAGATCCATGTGGTTGGCAAGAACGGGCAGCGCAACGATCTTCCGTTGCCTGCGGATGTTGGCGAGGCGATTGCCGACTACTTGCAGAAGTCGCGTCCACGCAATGCCAGTCGTCGCGTCTTTTTGCGCGACAAGGCCCCGATCCGGGGTTTCACCGGCCAGTGTGGACTCGGTTCCGTCATCCGACGCTCACTCAAAAGGGCCGGGATCGACCCTCCCACAAAGGGAACGCACCAGTTCCGACATGGGCTTGCCTCAGAGATGTTGCGTGGCGGCGCCTCGCTCGGTGAGATCGGTGAAGTTCTGGGCCACCGTCATGTTCAGACAACGGCGATTTACGCCAAGGTCAACCTTAACGCGTTGCGAACATTGGCGTTGCCGTGGCCGGGAGAAGCCCAATGAGCACACTCCGACAGGCTGTTCAGGACTACATCGAGATGCGGCGAGGGCTGGGGTTCAAGCTGCGAGAGACCGAAAGGGGATTGATCGATTTCGTCACCTTTCTGGAGGCTAATGCCACGCCATATGTCACGACGGAACTGGCCCTTGCCTGGGCTCAGCGACCATCCCATGCGCAGCCTTCGCATTGGGCGACACGGCTGGGCTACGTCCGCGTATTTGCCCGTCATCGGGCTGCCGCTGATCCGCGGACCCAGGTTCCTCCAGATGGTTTGCTGCCCTTTCGCCCGAAGCGGGCACGGCCGTATCTCTACTCCAAGGAAGATATCCAGCGCCTCCTGTCCGCGGCGCTTGAGATGCCGTGCCGATATACCCGCTGTAAGCTCAGGCCATGGACATATTATTGCCTGTTCGGATTGCTGAGCGTTTCCGGCCTGCGCCTCGGCGAAGCCCGCAACCTCAAGCTCTCGGACATCGATTTCGATGCCGAGGTGCTGACGATCCGCGGCACGAAGTTCGGCAAATCCCGTCTTGTGCCGATGCACGCATCAACCAGCACAGTGCTCCAGGATTATCTCAAACGCCGCCGACAGCATTGTGCAGCCCAGGCGGCGTCTCCTTATTTGTTCACGTCCCAGTTGGGCAACCGCCTTGATGTGGGAGACATTCATCGAACATTCTAAGCTCTGTCTCGCCAGATCGGCCTGCGAGGCGCAACCGACAGCTACGGCCCGCGCCTGCATGACATGCGGCATGTGTTCGCGACGAACACGCTGGTGCGTTGGTACGAAGCCGAGCAGGATCCCGAGCGGCGGCTGCCCATTTTGTCCACCTATCTCGGTCATGTCCACGTGGCCGACACCCAATGGTACCTCACCGGTTCGCCCGAGCTGATGAAAGAGGCAATGCGCCGCCTTGAGTGCCGCTGGGAGGATCGGACATGATCAAGCATGCCAGCCTGGCGCCGCTTTTGGAGCGCTTTTTCACCCAACGCCTGATGCAACAGCGGCAGGCAAGCCCTCATACGATCAGTTCCTATCGTGATACATTTCGGCAGTTGCTGAAGTTCGCGGAACGAACATTGCATAAGCCGCCGTCTCGCCTGAACTTCGCGGAAGTCGATGCGCCGTTGATCGTTGCCTTCCTTGATGACCTGGAGAACCATCAGGGTATCAGCGTCCGCAGCCGCAACTTGCGCCTCACGGCAATTCATTCTTTCTTTCGCTACGCGGCATTCGAGGCACCCGAGCATTCCGCCCAGATCCAGCGCGTGCTTGCGATTCCCAGCAAGCGCTTTACCCGAACGCTCGTCAATTTTCTTACCCGCCCAGAGGTCGATGCCTTGCTGACCGCACCGGATCGATCGACCTGGTCCGGGCGACGCGATCACGCGTTCCTGCTGGTCGCCGTGCAGACCGGATTGCGGCTATCGGAGATCACGGGTCTCAAACGCGGCGATCTGTTCTTCGGCACGGGCGCCCACCTGCGCGTCATTGGCAAAGGGCGCAAGGAACGCTGCACCCCGTTCGCCAAGTCTACGACCGCAGTCTTGAGAAGCTGGCTGAAAGAGCCTCAGCGCGGAGAAGAGAGTATCCTGTTTCCCAGCGCCAGAGGTGAGCGGCTGAGCGTTCATGGCGTTCAGTATATGCTGAACAAACACCGCCAGACCGCTTCTGCCATTTGCCCGTCGCTGAATCGAAAGCGCGTCACTGTTCATCGTTTGAGGCACACGATGGCCATGGACCTCCTGCAGGCGGGCGTCGATCGCGCCGTCATCGCTCTGTGGCTCGGCCATGAATCGGTCGAGACCACACAGATCTATCTCGAGGCGACGTTGGCGATGAAGGAGGCGGCGTTGGCAAAGACGTCCGAATATTCCGGCAAGTCATCCCGCTTCCGGCCCGGCGACAATCTACTGGAGTTCTTGAACAGCCTGTAGATCGCGCTGATGTCGGGTGGCCCGGGTGTTTCTGCGGGAAATTTCCTTATTCCTCAGAGATTTGCCATCACAGTCAGAGCTACCCGACATAGTCGGGCGGGGTAGATAGTGCCTCCTATATCGATCAAGACATAGCCGGCACAGCGCTGCGATGGAGCTGCTGCAGGCGGGCGTCGATTGTTCGGTCATCGCCCTATGGCTGGGCCATGAGGCGATGGAAACGACGCTGACCTATCTTCACGCACATCTTGAGCTGAAGGAATCCGCACTTGCCAAGCTGAAGCCATACGAACGCGCAAAGGCCGAACGATTTCGACCAAACGACCGGCTTCTTGAGTTCCTGAACGCCCTTTGAGCATGAGAACTATGCCGAGTGTCAACGACCGGTTCTTGGTCGAAATGGCGGGCAATGCGCTTCATACCGCCATGATCGGAAGAGGCGCTCGGCATAGTTCGGCGGTCGGCATAAACCTGCTTATGCCGCGCGCGGCATAAGCAGGTTTCAATCAGCGAGGCGATGACTGCCCAGTGTTCGGCGCCGCCGTCAGAGCCTGCGAAGAGCGCGTTCTTCCTATTATGAAAAGGTATGCATAATAGGAATTATGCTCAGGCCCGGATTATGCGCAGTTGGCCGAGGCGGATGTGGGCAAGTCGCCGTTTCCACCTCGGTGACCTTGACATAATCAGAGGGCTTCGAGGAAGCGCATCAAATTGTCGGGCGGTCGGTAGCGTCGAAGCCTGGCCTCTTGGGGCTGCAACTTCCCGAGCGCCAGCTCTTTCATGGATAGATCGGCCTCCACATACATGTGCGTGGTCGCGGTGTCTTCATGCCCCAACCAAAGCGCGATGACGGTGATGTCGACACCGGACTGCAGCAGATGCATTGCTGTCGTGTGCCGGCTATGTCTTGATCGATATAGGCGGCATACGCTGGCAATGGACCTGCTCCAGCACGGCGTCGACCGCTCGGTCATCGCTCTGTGGCTGGGCCACGAGTCGGTCGAAACCACCGCCATCTATCTTCAGGCCGACATGAAGCTCAAGGAGCAAGCTCTGGCAAGGACCGACACGGCCGACATCCGGTTGGGCCGCTACAAGCCCGACGACCATCTCCTCACATTCCTGAAGAGCCTCTGATAATGCCGACCCAAAAGCCACAAATCGCCCGCATTCTTTGGCCTCCCGGTCGTCACTCGGAATAATCCGGCACTCGGAGTTATGTCGAATATCATGGACGCGCGGCAAGCGACCTTCGCTGTCCCGCACGTCGGCAGTGACGAACAGGCGATTGATGGCCTGTCCCAATCCGGCCCCGGTGTAGCCGTGTCGACCGGCTCGTCCACAACACAATAGTTTGCCGAGGATGGATCGGCATTGAATGGGGGCGCCAGACGGAAGTGTAGGTAGGTGCGCAGTGCGCCTGCCGCGTCCGGAGACAGCGGCACGGGCCGGGACTTGTGGAACTTCGATTGACGAATGCGGAGCAATCCGGATTGCGGCTCGACGTCGTCGAGCGTCAGACGGGCCAGCTCTCCACGCCGCAGACCGGCGGTGTATAGGATGATGGTGGCCAGCCGCATGACGGCCGGCA
This sequence comes from Mesorhizobium sp. WSM1386, assembly GCF_055901595.1. Taxonomy (NCBI): domain Bacteria; kingdom Pseudomonadati; phylum Pseudomonadota; class Alphaproteobacteria; order Hyphomicrobiales; family Phyllobacteriaceae; genus Mesorhizobium; species Mesorhizobium sp. WSM1386. The sequence goes on along the minus strand of NZ_CM148373.1, from coordinate 6,327,477 downwards.
ACAGCGGCGAGTTCGTCGTAGGCGCCAGGCTGTCGGCTGCTGCAAGCATCCGCGACACCTGAACTGGCTCGAGAATGACCGGCCGCCGATGCGGCAACTGGCGCGCGAAGTGGAGCGAGTCCGGTACGAAGCAGCCTGGTTCCGCCCGTCTTCGGAAGAGACAGAGTTTGCGGACAACAAACTGTCGGCCACGCCGGGTCGTCGGCGACAAATGGCGAAGGGAAGCACACCAGCGATCAAAGCCCTTTTGGTCGAGATCGCCGGCCTCGCTCGACACGATGAATCGCCGCAGATGCCCAAGGATCCATCCTTCGTTGTCGTAAGCCCGACCCAGCGCACGTTGATGCGCCAGCCATGCGTCGATCCAGCGATCCAGTGGGGTCAGATGGAGGGTCTCAAGCATGATCGCCTCCCTCGACAACCATGATACCCGGGACAGGCAAGGCGACCTTCCGCAACATGTCGACGTCGGCCCGCAAGTAGACACAGGTCGCTTCGAGGCTGCGATGCCCAAGCAAATCGCCGATCGCCTTGACATCGACACCGCGCCGAAGCAGCCTCATGGCGAAGGCGTGACGCAGCGAATACGAAGACACGCCACCGAGCGATAATCCACTCTTCTGCGCTCGATAGCTGAAGACCGTGATGACGCCGTAATGCTTGAGCGGCTTGATCGGGCTGCGGATTCGCAGGAATAACTGCGGCAAAACACTGTCCGGTCTGCCGACCTGGAGATACCGATGCAGGAGCCGTAGCGTTCGTCCGGCCAACGGCAGGACAAGGGCCGATCGGGTCTTCCGTTGCTCGACCCGCAAGGTTCTCGCTTTCCAGTCGATCGAGTCCAAGCGAAGGGTGGCAACCTCCGACGGTCGGAGATCGTAGTACGCCATGAGATGCAAAATGGCGTAGTCGCGCCAATCCCGGGGAGCTCGCCGCCGGATCGACGCTAGCAGGCGGCGTACCATTGTCCAATCGTAGCCCGCGGCGGCAACTCCCCTCGATACACGCGCGGCATGTCGATGACATGCAAACCGCCAGCCGCCTCGCCGTGATCCCCGCAATATCGCAGGAACGCTCGTAGATGCGCGATCACATGTTGGAGCGATTGACGACTGTTCTCCTTGCTCTTGAGCTGGACGAAGGCCTCGACGTCGGCTGCCGTTACGGCGGACAGGCAGTGGTCGGCTGGAACACCTCGTAACAGGAAATCTGTGACCGTCTGTCCGTGATGATAGAGCGATTGCTCCGAGAGCCCCCGAACCTCAGCGATATATCGATGATAGCGGCGACAGAGCTGGCTCGCCGGGTCCGACTGTTCGATTGGAATCAGGCGGCCGGTGGCAGCCAGGAACCGGGTGAAGATCCGTCCCGTGCACTCGCACAGGTACTTCGTCTGCGCGGAAACTGCCGACACGACGAATGCCTGTCGCACATCGGCTTCGTGAAACACGGCCCCGGGCTGGAGGCGATCAGAACGACCCAACGCCTCCCGAACCCGATAAAGATGAAGGCGAAGCGGATGCCGCAGATGGCCTTGTTCCGTCAACCAACCGGCGAATGCCGCCAACTCGCCGCAGAACTGGGACTTCTCGTATCGTTTATGGTGCCTTGGAAATAGATCACGCAGCATAGTGTCCTCCTTGTTGTGGATGGAGAACACGATACGGGTGGTTCACTTATGTTGAGTCGCTCGCGCCACGCGCCGCGCAAAAGTGGCTTCCAGTGAGGGCGACTCCACATCTCTGCGTACTGCACATGAGTCGAGTAATGTTGAGCTCAACATTACTCGACGAGCTTGGCTACCTGCCGTTCAGCGCATCAGGTGGAGCATTGCTCTTCCATCTGCTGAGCAAGCTCTACGAGCGCACCAGCGTCATCATCACAACAAACCTCAGCTTCAGCGAGTGGGCGAGTGTCTTCGGCGAACCGAACTTGTCATGAGACCTTCCTCCTTGAGCGCCTGATGCGTGCGAGCCTTGCTCGTGGCGTATTGATTTGGTCATCCGAGAGTTCGATTTGCCACGGCTGCCCCTTCGTAAGCTGGCGCCCGTCGAGCAAGCCGCATGCGAGATAGTCGAACACAGTTTGTGGTGTGACCCCCAGGGCGGCCGCTGTCCCTTGAACCTAGTAGGTTACATCTCGCAACTGTTCCCGTTTGACAACGAGCCGAAATCGACTATTTTGTTATAACATCTTGCACGCGGGTGGAGTGGGAGCATATGAATAGCCTTGAGCAAATCGCATGGGCGAAGGAATTCCGAGAAGTCCGGACCCCGCCGGAAATGGCCGGCTTCGGACGTCGCTGGATCCCGCCTTCCAAGTACGCCTCTGGCTACGAAGACTGTTTTCAGATAGAGTTCAGCCTTTTGCTCACCACCAAGCACTTCAGCATGCGAGAAGAGTGCCTCGAAAATCATCGAGGCACCGACCGCTTCGTATTCCTCTATCACTTAGACGGACGCCGCACCGTCTCCCCGTCCAACGGCGAGGCACTTGAGCTACAAAAGCCCACGTTCGTCGCCTACTTCCATCCCAAGGGGGTCGACGCGATAAGTCAATGGTCCGCAAGCCAGTCCGAGACGGCGCTGGCTCTCGGCTTCGACCCTGAGGATCCGCCAAGCGTCGTGGCTGAGTTTTCTGAACAGCTAACGGTCCTGCAGGAGCTATTGCATCATCCCGGCGGCCGATTTACCTGGATCGAGCTGCCGCTATGTTCGGAAATGGAGAAGATCGCAAGATCGGTCATATTTCGCAGCATCGGTCAGCGTTTTGTACACCATTATGTCTCTGCAAAGGCCAAGGAGTTACTTTGCATTACTTTAGATAGCCTAATTTCACTCGGCTCTGTAAAGTCCGACCACGTCCTAAGCATGGGTGAAAAGTTGGAGCATATTAAAAACGTTCTGGATGGCGATTTGCAGAACAAACTGTCGATCAGTAAGCTCGCGGAAGAATTCAATATCCCAAGCCGTCGCTTCAACAAGGCATTCGCGGAGCGGTACGGAATAAACGCCCACGATTACCGGACCATGGTACGCCTCTCAAGGGCCGTCGATCTGCTCGTTAAAACTGACATGCCGCTGAAGATGATTTCCTATGAGGTCGGATACGACTATGCATCCAACTTTTGTCTGGCGTTCAAGAAGCACTATGGGTACACGCCAAAGGAAATTAGAAGTGGCGGTCTATTGCAGCATGCTGCCGAGTGACGATCGTCGAATTGGGCCGTCATAATCGCTATATTGCTACAGGTTCGTTTGGTAGCTGGGCCATCATTTGAACAGCCAGTCACTACTATTCTTAAAGATGGTGCGCGCTTACCGGGGCGGCCAAGTTGAAGCGGCTATCAGGCGGTCAGGGCTAGAACATTGAACGATTTGAGCGACCACCCGGGAACAACGACCCTATCCGACAGAGTGTACGGCATAGTGCGTGAAAATCTGAGAAGTGGTGTGTATAAGCCCGGCGAGAAGATCACGCATCGCGCCATAGCCTCTCAACTGGGGGTCAGTGTTACGCCTGTCCGAGAGGGGATCACGCGTCTTGTGTCCGAGGAAAGCCTGTCAATGGAAGGTCCGAAGACCATTAAAGCTCCAAGCCTGGAGCGGTCAGATTTAGAGGAGATCACGAACATCCGCGTCAACCTTGAAGGATGGGCAGCCCACCTTGCGGCGGAAAATGCCTCGACGTCGTTTATCCGCGAGTTGGAGCAACATCATCTTGTCTATTGTGCGCATCGCAGGGCCCGCGACTCCAAGGCGAAGATGGTGGCAAACGCCAAGTTCCACTTTGCACTTTATGCTCAGTCGAAGACGCCCCGGCTTCTGGCGATTATCGATAACCTTTGGGTGACAATCGGTCCGACACTGGGCCTGCTTGCAAATCGAGGATACGAAGACAACGACGGCGAAAGATTTCACGAGGCCGCAATCGCTGCGCTGAAGGCAAGAAATGCCGCCGCCGTCCAGGCCGCGATAGTCAATGATATACTCACCGCTCGTTTGAAGATCCTGCAAATCTTAAAGCCCGAATAATTGGCCGTACGATCTATTCCTCCGCTGTTTGAAAGGATCGCAACCAATCACCGTCCGCGCGAGCGTGCGAGGATGCCTGCTTCGTAAGGCTAATGACAGAGCTTTTAGCTCAGGTCATGGCCTTCAGGGTACAGAGGGTTCTTGTTTCGAGACAGCGGTCATCCGGCAGGAGAAGATCAGCCTGCGCTTTCCAGTCGGTGCGTGCTAAGGAAAATCATGTGTCTAGGCAGCCGATGGGCACTGCGTCGGGCTGGCCTTCATATCGGAAGGTTTGGACCGTTGGAAAGCATGTCTACCTGGCCTGCTGCCGGTTTTTCGGACACGAAGTTAAGCTAACATAGCTTGTTCCTCAAACTCCACGGGGCTCAGATAGCCCAGTGTCGAGTGCCGTCGCCGGGGGTTGTAGAAGCGCTCGATGTAATCGAACACATCTGCCCTGGCGTCACCCCTCGTCCTGTAGACCTTGCGGGCCGTGCGCTCGGTCTTGAGCGACGAGAAGAAGCTCTCCATTGCTGCATTGTCCCAGACATTGCCCGACCGACTCATCGAACATGTAATGCCGTGGTCGGTCATCAGGCGCTGGAACTGCTCGCTCGTGTATTGCGATCCCTGGTCGGAATGATGCAGCAGGCTGTCGGGCTTGCCTCGGCGCCAGATCGCCATGATGAGGGCGTCGGTGACGAGCTGGGCCGTCATCTCGGCCTTCATCGCCCAGCCGACGACCCGCCGGGAGAACAGGTCGATCACGGCGGCAACGTAAAGCCAACCTTCCGCGGTCCAGATGTAGGTGAAGTCGGCGATCCATTTCTGGTTCGGTGCCGAGGACTCGAAGGCGCGGTCGAGGATGTTGTCCGACACTGCCGCTCGCTCGCCGGTGTCCTTCGGCAGCCCACGACGCCGCGGCCGGGCACGCAGCCCGTTCTCCCGCATCAGCCGCTCGACACGATGCAGGCCGCAGGAAAGACCCTCGGCCAGCACGTCATGCCTACGCGACGAGAACCATAGGTGCGGTCGCTGCTCTTGAAGCTGCGGTCGATCCTGGACACGAGGATCTCGTCAAGCCGGGAGCGAGCGCTGGGGCTGCGGTTGAGCCAGGCATGGAAGCCTGAGCGGGACACATCCAGCGCACTGCACAGCCATGCCACCGGCCAGACGTTCCGGTGCCTCGCGATGAAAGCGAACCTCATGTCACTTCCCTCGCGAAGTAGGCTGCGGCCTTTTTTAGGATGTCGCGCTCCGCCTTCAGCTTCGCCACTTCCTTGCGCAGCCGGTCGATCTCCTGCTGCTCTGGCTTCATCTGCCCATGACCGGGAAATGCATGCTGCGGATCGGTCGACAGCTCGCGCACCCATTTGCGCAGCACATTCTCGTGGAGATCGAGGTCGCGGGCAGCCTGGGCCACCGCAACGCCCCGATCCTTGATCAATCTCACCGCCTCAAGCTTGAACTCGCGGCTAAACTTCCTTCTTTGCATTCCCACTCTCCAGTTCCGTCAAGCACCTTATCTCGGTGTCCACGAAACCGGCAGCAGGCCAACCAGCGCGATGGGCGGCCACGTCAGTATCACCGGTACTTACTTAGTGGAAGCGAACTCCATACGTTGTGTCAAAGTTCGCGGTCGAAGGGTTGACAAAGAATTTGGCTCGCGAACTTGGTCCGTTAACATCCGCTGCAACACGATCTCGCCAGAGTCGATCGACAGCGCGGACGCATGCGCACGCAGAAGGGAGCCAGAGCCAGGGTATCACATACGAGGAGGCGCTGCAGCGGCGCCTCTCCTATATCTCTATGAGGACAAAGATCGATCCGACTGCAATCGGCGAGATGGCTTTCTTTCTGTCTTCGAGGGAAGCCAAACATGTCACCGGGCAATGCATAAGCGTCTGTGGCAACGTCGAGTGGGAAGACTAACAAGTGGGAAGACTAAAAATGAGCAATAAGACCATCGTAACATGTTCTGTGACCGGTGATGGCGCATACAACGAGAACATGAAGGCCGTGCCTATCACTCCCGAGCAGATCGCCGACGAGTGCATCTCAGCAGTTAATGCTGGCGCAGCGATTTGCCATATCCATGTCCGGGACCCGAAGACGGGCGCGAAGAGCATGTCACTTGAGGCCTATAGGGAGGTAGTGGAGCGTATAAGGGCGTCCGCGACCGATGTCGTGATCAACCTCACTACCGGCGTTGGCTCAGTATATATTCCAGACCAAGAAGAGCCACTTCGGCCGGCGGCCGGTTCTACCCTTTCGACGCCCGAAGTCCGGGCGCGTCAGGTCGTCGCCCTTCGGCCCGAGCTTTGCACTCTAAACGTTGGCACCATGAATTTCGGGACAGTCGCTGTACTCAATACGCCGGATCATACGGCGGCTATCGCGAGAGCGGCACAGCAGGTTGGCACCACTTGCGCGATCCTAGTCTACGATGTTGGCCACATCTTCGCCGCGCGGAAGATGCTTGATGAGGGGCTGATCAAGAAACCACCGTTTTTTCAAATCTGCTTAGGAGTTGCTGGATGTGCACCGGCGACTCCGGAAGTCTTGCTCGCTATGCGGGGACACTTGCCGCACGAAGCAAATTGGGGCGCATTCGGCAAGTCCGAGGCTGAATTTCCTATGGTTGCTCAGACCGTTTTGTTAGGGGGTCATGTTCAGGTCGGTCTCGCAGACAATCTCTACCTCTCTCATGGAAATTTGGCTCCCAACAACGCGGCTCTTGTAGAGCGAGCAGTGGCGATCGTGCGGATTCTTGGTGGCGAAACTGCCTCTCCTGCCGAGGCGCGCGAAATCCTTGGCCTTAAGAGCCAATCTACTTTGATTTGATTGGTCGATCTTCAAAGCTTTAGTTCATCAGGCTGTTGAAATAGGCGAAGCCTGAGCGCTTTTGTCGTGATTCATTGGCTCTATCGAAATTGGAGCTGATGGATCCGCGGCGTTGAAGTGAGGACGGGTGAACTCTACAGCTCTGTTGATCTGGAGAATCGTGTTCGTCGTGATCATCGTACGCCTCCGGCGACGGCCGCCTTGCGCGAGCATAGAACCGTAGCGAGGCTGCGCTCTTAAGGTTGCCCTTACGAGCGTAGTTAGCAGCACAGCATGAGCCATGTGACGTTATTGACCGGGCCTGAGCGTCGTGGTCGTTGGAGTGAAGAGGATCAGTGCCGGATACTGGCCGCGGCATTCGCGCCCGGGTCCACGGTGGCAGCGGTAGCGCGTCAGTACGATGTCGCGACCAGCCTGATCTATAAGTGGCGGCGCACGATGAGAACCCGCGAGACGGGCTTTGCCGAAGTTGTCGTGGTTCCCGATAGCCTTTCGCCGCTTCGGTGCCGGCGGCGCCACCAGCGATGATCGAGCTGGAGATCACCGGCTAGAGCACGTCCTGTGATCGATGAATCGATTGTGATGTGACGGCGGCCTTGGCAGATGATTCAACATCCACTTTGGTGAGGTGGATGATGGGAAGATCACTGAGCGAGGATCTCCGGCTGCGGGTCCTGAAGGCGTCTGACGCGGGCATGTCGGCCCGGCAGGCTGCGGCGCGGTTTGGGGTCGGGATATCGAGTGCGATCCGCTGGATCGCGCGGGCGAAGATCGGCGAACTGGCGCCGCGGCCGCAAGGCCGCCGCCGCGCGTCCAGCCTCGATGCGCATGAAGCCTTCATCGTCGGGCTGATCGATGAGCGCAAGGACATCACGTTGAACGAGATGGTAGAGCGGCTGGAAGGCGAGCGGTCGGTGCGGATCAGCCGCAGCGCCTTGAGCGCATGGCTTCGCGGCCACGGGTGGACGTTCAAAAAAAGTCCGCACACGCACTGGAGCAGGACCGCCCCGACATCCTGAAGCGCCGCCGCGCCTGGTTCGACGGCCAACTCGATCTCGATCCGGCGAAGCTCGTCTTCATTGACGAGACCGGGCTGTCGACCAAGATGGCCCGTCTGCGGGGACGTGCGCCATGCGGTGAGCGCTGCCGGGCCGGCGTGCCGCACGGCCATTGGAAGACGACCACCTTCACCGGCGCGCTGAGGTTGACGGGTATGACCGCACCATTCGTCTACGACGGTGCCATGAACGGCAGTGTGTTCCTTGCCTATGTCGATCAGGTCCTGGTCCCGACCCTGGCGCCGGGCGACGTCGTCGTGATGGACAACCTGCCGGCGCACAAGGCGGCAGGCGTGCGAGAGGCAATCGAACAGGTCGGCGCCAAGCTATTGTTCCTGCCGCCATACTCGCCCGACTTCAATCCGATCGAAAACGCCTTCTCAAAACTCAAGGCTCTCATGCGCGCCAAAGCCGAGAGAACCATCAACGCCCTGTGGGACGCCGTCGGTTCGATCCTCGACCAGTTCACACCAGCCGAATGCGCAAACTACTTCAAGGCCGCAGGATATGACCCAGATTAAACAGGATGTGCTCTAGGTGCGGCTGCGGATTCCGCTGACCACGCCGCCGACACTGGCGGCGGCGATTACCCGAGGATCGTCAGCAAGATCGGCAAGGCTCCCCCGCAGTACCCGGACATCGATGACGAGTGACGACGCACCGTGCCGCATCGAGGGGGTGGGTAATTACCGCTCAAAGCCCTGTGGGCACACGCCAATGGATGCTCACTCGGGAAATTCAGGAGCCTGCGGCGCGACAATGAAGCTGCGAGCGTTGCGTCAATCAAGATGAGAATGCTGGCGTGTTGGAACGCAGGGAGGGCGTAGCCCGACTGGAGTTTCAACACGCCAGCGCCGCCGCCTTTTCGAGGGCGTTTGTCTGGTGATTGCGGTTGACCGGGTATGCCGGTGGTTTTTCCGATTTGGAGGAATCACTTTGTGCCCGGCCGCCAGGTAACCGATCACCAGATGAGGCTCTACATGAAGTTCCGTCAGACCAATTCGACAACCGTCGCGGCGGCAAAGGCGTCGATCAGCACAGCCACGGCCTATCGCATCGAGAAGGATTCGAGGCTGCCCTCGCAGAAGAAGGCGCCGCGGGAACGACGCCGGGCCGATCCGCTTGCCGATATTTTTCAGACCGAGGTCGTGCCGATGCTGCAAGCGGCGCCCGGCATTCGCGCGATAGCTATCTTCGAGGAGATGCTGCGCCGCCACCCCGATCTCGGCAACGGCGTTCGCCGCACCTTGGAGCGGCGCGTCCGCTCCTGGCGCGCCGTCCACGGCGCGGAGCAGGAGGTCATCTTCCGACAGGTGCATGAGCCCGGCCGCCTCGGCCTGTCGGATTTCACCGACATGGGCAAAGCGGCATCACGATCGCCGGCCAGCCGCTCGACCACCGGCTCTATCATTTCCGGCTCGCCTATTCCGGCTTCGAGCACGCTCATGTCGTGCTCGGTGGCGAGAGCTTCGTCGCCCTGGCGGAAGGCCTGCAGAACGCGTTGTGGTCGCTCGGCGGGGCTCCCCGCGAGCATCGCAGCGACAGCCTCTCGGCGGCATTCCGCAACCTGGACAAGGACGCCCGCGAGGACCTGACGCGCCGCTATGACGAACTGTGCGGCCACTACGGCATGACCCCTTCCCGCAACAATCGCGACATCGCGCATGAGAACGGCTCCGTCGAAGGCCCGCACGGCCATCTCAAGCGGGCGATCGACGACGCGACTCTGATGCGAGGATCGAGCGATTTCGGCGATCTGGCCTGCTACCGCAGCTTCGTCGACGAGATCGTCAGCCGTGTGAACGCCCGCAATTCCAAGCGCATCGACATCGAGCGCGCCGACCTCCAGGAACTGCCCGTCCGGCGCACATCCGACTACGAGCAGGTCACCGTGCGCGTCACCTCATCGGGCGGCTTCACGCTGCGCAAGGTGTTCTACACCGTGCCCTCGCGCCTGATCGGCCACCGGCTCAGGGTGCGCCTTTTTGACGATCGGCTGGACATCTTCATCGGCGGCACCTTTCTCGTGACGCTGCCGCGCGGACGTGCCTCTGCATCGGGCAAACACGACCAGGTCGTCAATTACCGGCATGTCATCCATTCACTGCGTCGCAAACCGATGGCGCTGTTGAACCTGGTCTATCGCGACCAGCTCTTTCCGCGCGAGGCGTATCGGCACACCTTCGACATGCTTATGGAGCGGCTGCCGGAGCGGCAGGCCTGCCGCATCATGGTGGATCTTCTCGCCATGGCTCACGAGCGCGCCTGCGAGAGCGAACTGGCCGACCAACTGGACGCCGCGCTGCAGGCGCGCCGATTGCCCGACATGGCCGCCTTGCGGGAACGCTTCGCCCCCGATCCCTCCCGGCTGCCGAATGTCGTCGTGCGCCTTGCGCCGCTCAATGCCTATGAAGCCCTGCTCGGCGCCAGCCTGACGGGAGACGCGGCATGAAGACCAACACCACTGTCGATACCGCCAAGCTCAGCCTGCTCCTCAACGAACTGCGCTTGCCGGCCATCAAGCTCATGTGGCCGCAATTCGCCGAACAGGCCGACAAGGAAGGCTGGCCCGCCGCCCGCTTTCTGGCCGCGATCACCGAGCATGAACTGGCCGAACGCGACCGCCGCCGCATCGAACGCCACCTCGCCGAGGCCCGCCTCCTGCCGGGCAAGACCCTCGACACCTTCGCCTTCGAGGCCGTGCCGATGATCTCCAAGGCCCAGGTGATGGCGATCACCGCCGGCGACAGCTGGCTGGAGAAGGGGGCGAACCTGCTTCTGTTCGGCCCGCCCGGCGGCGGCAAAAGCCATCTCGCTTCAGCCATCGGCCTTGCGCTCATCGAGAATGGCTGGCGGGTGCTCTTCACCAGAACAACCGACCTCGTCCAGAAGCTTCAGACGGCACGCCGAGACCTGGCGCTCGAGAGCGCTCTGGCCAAGCTCGACAAGTTCCATCTCCTGATCCTCGATGATCTCGCCTACGTCACCAAGGACCAGGCCGAGACCAGCGTGCTGTTCGAGCTCATCAGCGCCCGCTACGAACGGCGCTCGATGCTCATCACCGCCAACCAGCCGTTCGGCGAATGGGGCAAGGTCTTCCCCGACCCCGCCATGACGCTTGCCGCGGTCGACCGCCTCGTCCATCACGCCACCATCTTCGAGATGAATGTCGAGAGCTACAGGCGCCGCGAAGCCATGGAGCGAAAGCGTGGCCCGGGACGCCCCGCGTCCTATGCCACACCCGCCAACAGCGCCGCTGATTGACGCGCCGACAATCAAACCGACAAACCCTCTTGCGCGCGACAATCAATGCCGCGATCATCACCTCCGCCGCGACACCAGATTCTCATCCAGATTGTCGCGCGCTTCTCATCAGAATTGTCGCGCCACAGGAGCCTTCACGCTGGTTGGAAACATTCCGCACGCCCACCTGGATGGACTATCACCGTCTCCATCATCGCCTGACGGCAGCCGATAAGGAACTCGATCACCAGGTTCTTAAGCTGGCCAAGGTAGACTAGCCCTCCGCAACGAGCATCCTGGTCGAGCGACCCACCGCCAGCCGGGGCGGGCTGCCCTGCTTCTTCAACAGACGCTTCAGCAAACGCTTCGCCGCCTTGGTATTACGGCGCGTCTGGACGATCTCATCGACCACGTATCCGTCCTGATCGACCGCCCGCCCAGCTAATGCTTCTGGCCGGAGATGGTGATGACGACCTCATCCAAGTGCCAGACGTTGCGAGGCTTGGCGTCTTGCGCCTGAGACGGCGAGCGAATGCGGACCCGAACTTCAGGCCCCCGCGGCGGACCGTCTCATAGAACACGGCGATGCCGCGCTCGAGCAACATCTCCTCAACCAGCCGCAAGCTCAAGGGAAATCGATAGTACACCCAGACCGCATGGGCGATGATCTCAGCCGGAAAGCGATGGCGTTTGTAGCTGACGGGCTTGTTCATGCCGGACCATCTACACCGCTCGATCTAATGTCCGGGTTAACGTGACAATACCGGATTACCTCCGCTTCAGCGTAAGCGGTGCGCCAAGGCACCCTGCAATAGGCCGATGACCATGGAGCTTTCGCGCCATCACATGGTAGGCGATGTCAAACACGCGTTGAGACCAGCGGCCGGCTGATGTCAGTTGACCACAGCCACGGCTTTCCATTCTGCCATGGCCTGCAGGCGGTGAATATGTGTAGCGAGAGCTGAACGTTTTGAGCGGGCGGGATGAAGAGATTGCGCAGAGCCGGGAAGATCGAACGAAGCGTTGCCCTGGTGACGGGACTGTCACGAATTTCGTGTGCGGGTGGGCATAATGGGTAAAAAGGATTCCCACTATGACCCGACGCAAAGAGCCTGCGATACCAAATGATCTTCTCGACCAGCTTCTGGCGGGAGGCGCAGCCAGTGCAGCCTTCGAACAAGGCGGCCTGCTGGATACGCTCAAGAAGGCTCTGACCGAGCGCGCCTTAAACGCGGAGATGGACCATCATCTGGCGAGCGGCGAAGACGCTGGCAATACGCATAACGGCTACGGCCGCGAGACCGTGACGACGCAGACCGGCAAGCCGGAGATCGACATACCACGTGATCGCCAGGCCAGTTTCGATCCGCAGTTGATCGCCAAGTATCAGCGTCGCTTCCCCGGCTTCAACGAAAAGATCGTGTCAATGTATGCGCGCGGCATGAGCACCCGGGAGATCACCGGGCACCTGCATGATCTGCATGGCATCGACGTGTCGCCGGATCTGATCAGCACGGTGACGGACGCCGTGCTCGATGAAGTCGCCACTTGGCAGCAGCGCGCGCTCGATCCGGTTTATCCGCTCATTTTCTTCGACGCGATCCGGGTCAAGATCCGGGATGAAGGGATGGTTCGCAACAAAGCCATCCATATCGCGCTGGGCGTCCGAGCCGACGGCGCCAAGGAGGTGCTCGGCCTGTGGCTCGAGCAGAATGAAGGCGCCAAATTCTGGCTGCGGGTGATGGACGAGCTCAAGAACCGTGGCGTCGATGATATCCCGCTGGCTGTCGTCGATGGCCTGAAAGGCTTCCCCGACGCGATCACCGCCGTTTTCCCGGAGGCGATCGTTCAGACCTGCATCGTCCACCTGCTGCGCAACTCCATGGACTTCGTCTCCTGGAAAGACCGCAAAGGGCTGGCGACAGCGCTCAAGGACATCTACCGTGCCGTCGACTGCCGGGGCTGCCGAAAAGGCGCTACCGGTGTTCGAGGCCGGCACCTGGGACCCGCGCTATCCCGCCATCGGCCAGAGCTGGCGGCGTCCCTGGGGCGAGGTCATCCCATTCTTTGCATTCCCTGACGAAGTCCGCCTGATCGTCTACACCACAAATGCGATCGAGGCGCTGAACTCGAAGCTTAGGCGGGCTGTTAGCGCCAAGGGCCACTTCCCCAGCATGAGGCGGCCACCAAGCTGCTCGATCTGATCTTGAAGCGGTCCGAAAAAGAGTGGAAAATGCCGCCCCGTGAGTGGTCCATGGTCAAGGCCCAGTTTGCCGTCATCTTCGGCGAGCGCTTCATCAAAGCCATGGCGGCATAATGTTCAACCGCCCACCCGCACACGAAATTCCTGACAGTCCCCTGGTGACCGGAAGCCTTGCATCATCCGCTCCCGTTTTCGCAGCGGCACATGTGCATTCTCCGCCTGCGGTCACATCAAGTGACCTGACACAGCATTGTTCCTTGCCTTGGCTCCATCGTCGTTGCGGTCACTTCTTGCCGTCGCGAACGTTCATGGCCATCAGGCACAGGATTTCAAATCCTAGGTTCGCCGCATGCAGCGATGTAATGTTGCCGTGATCGAGATATGGAGCGACCTCACAAACGTCGGCTCCAATTAAATTTACTCCCTCGAAACCACGCAACATGACTAGAGCGTCCCGCATGGTGAAGCCACCCGGCTCCGGCACGCCCGTGCCAGGGCAATAAATCGAATCCAGTCCGTCAATGTCGAACGACAAGTACGTCGGCGCCTCGCCAACGACTCGACGAGCTTCAGCGATTACCTTGTCTCGCCCCATAGACTCGAAGTCCTCCATGGTGATCACCACCATACCTACGCTCCTCGACCATTCGCAGTCTGCGGGACCGCTCCGGAGCCCGATCTGGACGGTCCGCTTTGGGTCAAGGAGGCCTTCCTCTACAGCTCGACGGAACGGAGATGAATGCGTATACTTAAAGCCTCGAACCAGATCGACTGTATCGCTATGAGCGTCGAAATGGATCATTCCGACTGCTCTATCGTGCGCCAAGCCCCGCAGGACCGGAAGTGATATCGAGTGATCTCCGCCCAAAACCAGCGGCCGGACGGCTTTGTCTTTTATTGCTCGGAAAGCGGCCGCGATAGTGTTGTAACTTTCGTCAAACTGCGAAGGATGAACACCAACATCTCCAAGATCAGCGATCTTAGCTAGTTTGAAGGGGTTGACCCCGGTATAACCGTTGGACATTCGGACGATACGCGACGCTTCACGAATGCTTACGGGAGCAAATCGACTACCTGGCCGAAACGTCGTGCCTAGATCAAAGGGAACTCCGACGATACCGATATCAACTCCGCGAGCCTCCTCCATATCCACTACGCGCGAACGCATAAAACTTCCGATTCCTGCGAATTTGGGAACTTTGTTTGCATCAACGGGCGCGAAGTCGGGAATTTGGTTCGTCACGTTCAACTCCTGAGAATTACCTTGTTTGTAAATTGCCCACAACGGCACCACTGGTTCATAGCGGATTGGCCCCCCGCGCACTAGCCGTCTAGAGTTATTCCGGGGGACACAGATTTATGATCAGAGCCAATCCCTTCTATTACACCGCATCATGGTGGAGGGGCACTGAAACGCGATGTCGACTGCGACAGATTCTTGGGACCTTCTGGGCCGTCATCGCCGGGGTCATGGTCCTTTCCGGGGTCGAATGCCTCATGATGGTGTTCGGGTTGGGCGCCTCAACGTGTGCAACGAAGTTCGAAGTCGACGTCAGCCGATTCAACGAGGTCACCACAACCACCGTCCCGGCGGGGACATCACGGTTTCGGAAGCGGACCCGCGATTGGGATCGAGCGCGGATCTGTCACGCCATCTTTTCGCCGCCCCACTCAAAGCTGGGTGCCGTCAACCCAGAGGCAGTGGAGCAGAACCGCGATCTTGCGAGCAACCGCCACTTTCGCCTTTTTCATACCTATCCGCTTCGACAGGCGAAGGCCCCACGCCTTCAACGAAGACCATTTCTTTGTCCGGTGCAGAGGACGCTGGCCGCTTCGTATAAATAGGTCCGCAACAGCCGATCTCCCCAGCGTGAGACACGGCCGTTGACATCTGTTTCCCCAGATTGTTTTCGCCGCGGTGTCAGACCAAGGTAGGCGCCGACGTCACTGGCCGAGGAAAAGCGCGAAGGATCATCGATCGTGTGGCGGTAGGTCAACGCCGTCACGACGCCGGGAACCGTCATAAGCCGGCGCGTGGTGTCATCCTCACGAGCAAGGCGTCGTACCTGCCGGTCCAGCTTTTCCTGTTCCCCTGCAGGCCTGTTCATGGACGGTCAGAAGCGGCTCGATCACGGATCGAAGCTGATGCCCGTCGACAACCAACGCCACGACCTTTCGCCGAAACTGCGCACCGATTGAGCGACTGAACTGCAGCCCGTACTCTTTCAGCATTGACCGGACTTGGTTCTCGAGATCGCGGCGGATGGCGATAAGTCGCGATCGCGCCACCAGGAGGGATCGGGTTGCCTGGCTCTCTGTGCTTTTGACCTTGACCTCCCGATACCAGCCGACGCGAACCAGCTCGGCCAGACCGCGGGCATCGTTCTCATCACTTTTGTTCATTCGAACTGAAAGTGCCGCCTTCGCATGTCGAGCATCAATGCAGACAACCGGCATTCCGACCCGTTTAAGCTCATGCCAGACCCAGCTGGACATGGCGCCCGTCTCGAATCCGATGCGCGCGGTGCGCGTTTGCGGAGCAACTCGATAGTGCTCCCGGATCGGACTTCACTTTTCCTTGGAAGACAGACCTTCCAGCATCATCGACGACGCAAACACTGGTCTCTCGCGCGACACATCCAATCCGACATATTGCTTCACTGCGGCTCCTCGATCTCAATGGTCGGCGGCTTTTGCCGTCAGCCGAATCTTCGTTCAAAGGAGCGACGGCAGCAATTACGTCATCGTGTGCAAAATTGACCCCATAATGGAGTGCGCCCCTCGGGCCGGACAGATTGAACAAGCGGAATTGACTTGGAAGCCGGGCTTTCGTGACTTATAACACGCACAGCATCGAGTTCAAACGTCAAGTAGTGCAGGAGTACCTCTCCGGCGAGACGCTGCATGGTCTCGCCAAGCGGCACACACTGCCGCGCAACCTGATCCGCATCTGGGTCCAGAAATACGAGGCGGGCTCCTTCGACGAGGACGTGGCGGCGGCCGACACGATGCAGACCTATGAGGCGCGGATCGCAGCGTTGGAGCGGCTGGTAGGCCGGCAAGCCTTGGAAATCGAGTTTCTAGAGGGGCTCTGAAAAGCGCACCACGTCCGAGAGGCGGAACTACATCCGTGATCACCGGCCCGGCAGTGTCTCCATCGCTGAAGGATTCCGGCTGATGAGGATTGCGCGATCAACCTACTACGATCAGCCCGAAACCGCCGTGGATGACACAGCGCTCGTCGAGACAATGGGTGAGATCTACGACAGCCTCGAAGCTTACGGTTATCGCCGCATGCAGGGGGGCTGCGGCAGCGCGGCATCGTCGTCAACCACAAGAAGGTCAGACGGTTGATGCGCGAGCCTGATCTGCAGCCCAGGATTAGGCGGCGACCGCCTGGCTCGCCCGAACCCTTCAGTGCATCGCCGGCGGTTGGCCCAACGCCGAACTCGACCAGCTTCTGCCATTCAACCACCACGCCGGCTGAACGGCCACAGCTTGGCGCTTACAACCAGCTGAAATCAGACGATCGTGCCGTGCTCCGACGGCTCAGGGTGGTATCGCCGTGTTCGCCATCCAAGGCCAGCATATCGCCGCAATCAGCCGAGACGGGTGATGAAATGGCATTCTCCGTCGGCTGCTGCTATTGGGGGGACCAACGTTACCGATTGAATAATCAATCGACTGCCTGAATAACTAATCCTAATTCCCCCTGATCTGTTGTCCATGCGAGGGTCGGATAGCGCTGGCGGCTTTCCGGCCGACACGGCGTTTCTGAGCCGACTGCGTTACTGAGACAATCGAAAAGGAGGAGGAACGAAGCATGACAATCACTAGACGCGAATTGATCAAAGCAGGCGTGGCCGCCGGAACGGCGTTATCAATGCCCACAATCGTTCGGGCGCAGACATCACCGTCGGATGCTCGGACGGTGCGCTGGGTGACCTTCAACGCCCAATACGATCCGATCTTCTCATTAGATGCCGCACAGCACGCTCTAGCGATTTACGACACGCTGTTCGCCAAAGACCTTAAAGGGTTCCCTCAGCCGCAAATGGTGGGAAAGTGGAGCGTTTCCAACGATAAGAAGACTTACACTTTTGAGCTTCGTGATGGCCTAGCCTTCCATGATGGCACCCCGGTTAACGCAGCGGATTGCGTGGCTTCGATCCGACGCTGGGGGCAGGTTGACGCCGGTGGAAAGATGATTATGGAGCGGGCCAAAGACATCTCAAAACGAGATGACAAGACCTTCGCGATCGCACTCACCGAACCGTTTCCATTATTGATACCTTCTCTCGCAGGACAGTATTACCTAGCTATCATGCGCGAGAAAGACGCGAGCCGCGCTGCCACGGAGCAAGTCATTTCGAACATTGGATCCGGGCCATTTAAGTTCAATGAAGCGCTGGCCAAGCCTGGGGCAAGCTTCACCTACGACCGAAATGAGCAATATGTACCCCGTCAAGAGCCGCCAGACGGGTACGCCGGCGGAAAGGTCGTCAAGGTCGATCGGGTGGTCTGGCAAGTTATTTCGGATGAACAGACTGCCCTCGCGGCGCTGCAAGCGGGAGAGGTCGATTTCGTTACAGCACCGGCCTCCGATCTTTATCCGTTGATCGAAAGCGATCCCAACCTCGCACTGGAAAACATGAACGAGTCGGGCTCAGATTTTTACGCGCGCGTGAACTGGCTGCAACCGCCATTCAATAACGTAAAAGCACGCCAGGCGATGCTTCACCTGATTGACCAGGAAGCATTTATGATAGCTGCCGGCTTTAATGCAAAATACATAAACCCCATCACATCAATCTTTGGAAGAAACACGATCTACACTAACGACGAGAATACGGGATGGTATAAAAAGGGAGGCGATCCGGAAAAAGCCAAGCAACTCTTCCAGGACGCGGGATACAAGGGCGAAACGGTTCTCATATTGCAGCCCACGGATTGGGCGCCAGCCAGCAAGGCTGCAGAATATCTGGCATTCACTCTACGAAAGATTGGAGTCAATGCTGAGCTTGCGCCGAGCGACTGGGACGCGGCGGTAAAGCGCGCCGAAAACAAAGGATCGGTCAAGGACGGTGGCTGGAGCGTCTTCATCGGCAGTTGGACCGATGCCAAATTCGATAATCCGATCAGCACGCCGTTGTTACTCGCCAATGGCGAAGGCGCTTTTGTTGGCTGGCCGAAGAACGACGAATACGAGGCTCTCCGTGCTAAATGGGGAGAGGTCGAAACAGTTGAGGAGCGTCAAGCACTGGCCCGCAAAATGCAGCGCCTTGCGTGGGACTTCGTGGGTACGATCTGGCTGGGTCATTCTTTTTCGCCAATCGCTCGCCGAAAATCTCTGACTGGCCTCGTTCATGTTTTGTCGGTGACTTTCCCAATGTGGAATATGCAGAAGGTCTCGCCCTGAGTGAGGACCATTTGTCGCAGAATAGTGTCGACCATCGCCGTGGTGGCGATGGTCGGGACTTTCGTGTTCCTGCTTCTCAGACTGGCGCCCGGCGACCCGGCGGCTATCATGGCCGACAAGTGGGCACGGCGGAGGTGACCGCCGGCATCCGCGAAAAGCTCGGTCTAAACGATCCGATGCCAGTTCGGTTTGTACGCTGGGTGCGCGACATGTTGAGCGGCGATTTCGGCATGATCGCTGAAGCGGATCGACAGACGACGGTTTCATAGCACCGTCGCATCCTGACGCGGGAACTGCTTGCCGCCATTTTACATCTCGCGATCAGGCAAGAGCCAGATGTCTCTGCTAAGCGGCAAGTACACGACAACGGAGTTCACAACATGAGTAACATTCGGGCGCCTTGGCGCATTGGAATCGACGTCGGTGGCACATTCACCGATTTGGTCCTGATCGATGCGGACGGTGCCATCTTCGCCTTCAAGTCGCCCTCCGAACCCGCGAATCCGGCGGTCGGCGTCATCCGGACCATCGAAGGGGCGAGCCGAAAGCTAAAAGTCGATGTTCGCGATCTGCTTTCTGGTTGCTCACATTTCCTCCATGGCACCACCGTTGCCACAAACGTGCTACTCGAGCGCAAGGGTGCGAGAGTCGGGCTCATTACCACCCATGGTTTCCGAGACACACTAGAAATCCGGCGCGGATACCGCGAATTCATGTGGGATCACCGCACACCATGGCAGGACGTGCTCGTGCCGCGGAGCCTGCGTCTGCCCGTCATTGAGCGTGTGGCCCCCGACGGGCGGGAGGAGCAGACGCTTGACCCGCAAAGCGTTGCCGTCGCGGCTGACGTCTTCCGGCGCGAGGGCGTTGAGGCGGTGGCGATCTGTCTGTTGCATTCGTATGCCAATAGTTCCCATGAGCGAGTCTGCGCGGACATCCTAGTGCAGTCCCTGCCCGGCGCGTACATCACCACCTCCTCCAGTCTCGCTCCGATCTTGGGCGAATTCGAACGGACCTCAACCACCGTGGCCAACGCCTACGTTGCGCCTAAAATTCTCCCGTATCTGCGGGAGTTAGCTAATGAACTCAAGAGCCGTGGACTGAAGCGCGATCTTCTGCTTGTTCAGAGCAATGGCGGAGCTATCTCCTTGGAGCAAATTGGTGAGCGCCCTGTGGCTTTGGCGTTGTCCGGTCCCGCTGCGGGCCTTGCTTCTCTCCGACATTTCCAGCAAATCACCGGAAACGACAACCTGATCTCCATCGAGATTGGCGGCACAAGCTGTGATGTGACGGTCGTTAACAGTGGCAAGGTTGCGGAGACGGATACGATTACGGTTGCCGATACCATGATCGCGCTCCCTAGTGTCGAAATACACACGATCGGCACTGGGGGCGGTACCATATGCGGAGTTGACGCAGGCGGATTGATCTTCGTAGGTCCCGAAGGTGCCGGCGCCAAGCCGGGGCCAGCCTGCTATGGGCTAGGGGGCAAGCAGCCGACCGTAACCGATGCGCAGTTGATGCTCGGCCGGCTTCACGAAGGCTCTTATGCTGGTGGTTCATTGAACCTCAGGCGCGAGCTCGCCGAGGCCGCTCTGCACGACGCCTTTGAGAGCGTGCTGGATGATGTCAGGGTCGCAGCCGGCGCGATCATTCAGCTGAGCGATCTCAACATCCGCCAAGCTATCGAGAAGGTCAGCCTGGTCCGCGGACTTGATCCCGCGAAATATGTCCTTGTCGGAGCGGGCGGCGCGGGTGCCCTGCATGTTGCAGATGTTGCACGCAAGCTCGGGATGCGGCGTGCCTTCATTCCGCGGCTCGCGGGCGTTTTCTGCGCATTTGGCATGTGCAACGCCGACGTACGCCACGACTTCATAAGCACGATCGGCGCGCCGCTCGGGAACGATCTTATCTCAAGGTTGGACCAGGCCTTTGCGGCTCTTACCCGGCAGGGCAAAGATCTCCTCCTGGCGGACGGCTTCGCCCCAGAAGAGATCGACTTCGAGCGCCGCATCGACCTGCGCTACGCAGGCCAGCAATGGACCATAGGCTTAACGGTGGACGAACTCGATCCCGCGAGTCTGCGCAGTCGGTTCGAAGCCGAGCACGAGCGAGTCTACGCGTCCGTGCAGCCTGATTCTGTGATAGAGCTCATGACCGCACGTGTGTCCGCCATTGGGCATCTGCCGACTGTAAGGCCGGCTGCCCCCCCGGTCTCTGAGCGCGCGTTGGCGCCAATAGCAAGCCGCCGCACCGTGCAACTGACCGATGAGGCCGAGCCCCGCGCCGATGTACCTATCCTCTCCGGTGTCCATCTTAGGCCCGGCCATCATTTTGTCGGCCCGGCCATAATTGAGGAGGCGACCACGACCATTCTGGTTGGCGCTGGTGACGTAATGGAAGTGGACGCGTTCGGCAACTATCACATCGACATCGCTTTGCCGACTTCGGGACAGAACGCATGACCGACGCTATTCTCACGACGCTTTTGCAAAACCAGCTCGACCACATTTCCAAGCAGATGGGTTGGGTGATGGAGCGCACGGCTCGCAGCCCTATCTTCAGCGAATCCCACGACTTCTCCTGCTTCATCGCCGATGCGCGCGGCCGGCTAGTTTCGGTCGCTGACGGCATCCCTATTCACACCGGTGGCGGTGGGTTCGCCATCGAAGCAGTGCTGCGCGACTATGGCCGGGAGAATGAAATCGCGCCAGGCGACGTGTTCATTCTGAGCGATCCCTATGAAGCCGGCGGCAATCATCTTCCGGATTGGACGATCATTAGACCAGTTTTTGTCGATGACATTCTACTCGCCTTCACGTGTAACCGCGCACACCAGTCCGACATCGGCGGTGGCGCGGCCGGGACCTACAATTCAGCAGCCACAGAAATTTTCCATGAAGGTATCCGCCTGCCGGTGATGAAACTGGTCAGCGCGGGGAAGGTACGGGAAGATGTTTGGCGTCTGCTGAAGCTTAATTCGCGCACACCACATTTGGTCGATGGTGACCTGCGGGCGATGATCGGCTCAACCAAAGTTGGCGAACGGCGAATCCTAGCTTTGGCCGAGGAATTCGATATAGTCGTGGTCGAGCAATGCTTCGACGCCATTCTCGACCACGCCGAGTCATGTATGCACCGGGCACTTAACGCTATTCCAGATGGACTCTACGAAGGCGTGGATGCATCGGACAACGACTGCTTCCGGTCCGTCGAAGTCCCGGTACAGGTCGCGGTCACGGTAAAGGGAGATTCGGTAAAGGTGGATTTCACCGGCAGCGCTCCTCAGATTGCCGGCTTTAAGAACAGTTCGATCGCAAATACTTATTCGGCAGTCTATGTGGCGCTGTTCTCATATTTCGGCGTAACCATTCCGCGCAATTCCGGCGCATTTCGTCCTATCGAGATTATAGCGCCGGCCGGAACTGTGGTGAACGCAAATTTCCCTGCGCCGATGACCGCGAACACTGGGTATCCGGCGGTAGAAATCATCTACGCCATCTGGAAGGCATTAGCGAAGGCAGTGCCGGATCTCGCCTGCGCCGGCTGGGTCAAAGGGAGCAGTTGCGTTACGTCAGGCAGGGACGACGCTGGCGAGACCTACGTCATGTATCATATGCTTGCCTACGGTGGCGCCGGTGCCGTGTCGGGCCGGGACGGCTTTCCATCAATTGGGGGCGTGATTTCGATGGGTGGAATGCGCATCCCAAACGTTGAGGTCTTTGAGCGGAAGTATTCGGTCCGCATCCATCGCCAGGAAATGCGATGTGATGCTGCCGGTGCCGGCCAATATCGTGGCGGCACAGGAATTGATTACGAAGTCAGCGTTTTCGGCCGCGCGTTCTACTCGTTTCGAGGCGAGGACAGTCGCACCGCGAGTGGCTTCGGGATTTGTGGCGGCGGAACCGGCAAGAAGGCCGACATTGTAGTCAGAAATCAAGCTGGCGCGGAAATTGCTACGCCACAATATGGCGTCATGGAGCTGCCGCCGACTAGACTGTCGATCTCATCGGCAGCTGGAGGCGGATGGGGCGACCCACGGGACCGCCCGGCTGACCGCGTATTGCGCGATGTGCGAGACGGCCTAGTAAGCTCTGGTGCAGCGCGCGACATCTATGGGGTCGTCTGCACTCGCGAGGGCATAGACCACATTGCTACGGCAAAACTGCGCAAGAGTTGGGGGCGAGGCACCAGGAAAACTGAGTTCAGCGCTGACCGTGACAGTCCTCACCTTGTGGATGAGCACTCATCGATCAAATGAGTGCTCTTCAGCATTTCGCAGCCAATCTTAGGCCGGACACTGTGCTGTCAAGCAATGGTTCTCGCCGGCCTCCACGGGGCGAGGGTCATGCGGCTTGGAGTACGGCGAGCTTCTTGTGCTTGGGCAGGTCGTCCACGGGCGAGCGCGCGGACCAGGCGCAGGCAAGCTTTGGGCATTGGGAAAATGCGTACGACGTAGGTGCGGCGTCGGATCTCCTCGTTGAGGCGCTCCGGCAGTTGGGAGCGTCAGGTGCTTGTGGTGCTGCCTAGCAGGCGGAAGAAGGAACAAGGTGAGCGTCTGCTCGATGTTCTCCTCGACCAAAGCGGCGAGATTGGACAGCGCGCCTCCGTGAGATCGCAGCGGTCATAGATTTACCCGAGCTCCTGCAGGGAATCGTCGGAATGCTTGCGCGGCGGGATCAAGCACGTTCCTGACGAAGTGCAAATATCAGCGCTGCCAAGCGGCGTCGGCGGCTTCGGCGATCACCTCGCCCATCTTCGCGACGAGCGCGGCGGGATAGTGGGACAGGACCAACTCAGCGTCCTGAGGCCGCTGCACCCCTGCACCTTGAGGTCGAGCAGACGCGTGTACAGTAAGACCGTATGTCCGTCTCTTAGCGGGTTGAAGTCAAGCGCTTGTCGAGCTTTCCGCTTCGCCGGCGCGTGGCGTTTTTCGCGAGGTGATGCTTCTCTGCGGGATCGGCGCTCGGCCGTCGCCTTGATGGGGATCAGAAGAATGGGGCGGAACAATCTCGGAAGCGTCCTGATCGTTGTGATGCGACCGGCACTGCAACCCTCGCGAACTCACCTCATTCATCGTCCCGCGAAGGACGCTCTTTCCATCGGCTGGTGGAACCTTATATAGCGTGATCCTTGTCACGCTGGCCGTGCGATCATGTTTCATCTCCGTGTTCGACTGTTCGACCGTCCCCGACCTAGTTTCGGCTCGGCCGGCGCGCAGTGGCCGGTCAAGGGTGGCCGAAGGTCAGCGCGCCGCGTCTTGCCCTTGACGGGCCACTGCGCGCCGGCAGGCTGCAATGGTCGGGCGCACGATCAGGCGGCCTTCGGTATGATGTCTTGTCGTGTCCAGCGGAACTCTGTGCCGTCGCGCCACATGCGATGCATGATTACCGCCAGCGGCGAGCCAATGCGACAATTGCCTTCTGTCGGCCGCGCCGCCTGGCGACATTCATTGCCCACGCCCTCAGCCGCGACCATTTCGTCACGCGCGTTAGCAGCGTCTGCGCGGCTTCGTAAAGCAGCGTTCGCATCATGCCGTCGCCGCAGCGGGATATCCGGCCGATGCGGCGGCTTTCGCCCGACTCATGGAGCACCGACGTCAGCCCCAAGATCGGTCCGACCGCCTTGGAATTGCGGAAGCGGGCCGGAACGTCGATGGTCGCCATATAGGCCAGCGCCACCACCGGACCGACGCCCGGTATCGTCGTCAGCCGCCGGCAGACCGCATCATCGCGGACGATGGCAAGCAGCTTGCGGTGAAGCGCGGCAAACGTCTCGCGCAGCTTGCTGGGCGCCTCGAGCAGCGGTTCGACGATTTCGGCCAGATCGGGCATGCCTTCGGTGAGCTCGCGGATACGGTGCTCGAATTTGACGGCCCCGATCATGCCGACCTTGAGGCCGAAGTTGCGCAAAAGCCCGCGGATGTCGTTCTGGATGGCGATCGCCTTGTCCTGCAAGAGCTTGCGCGCCGTCAGGAGTGCCCGGCGCTTCTGGCTCGTCAGCGTCTTGATATGGACCGGGCGGAACAGGTTGACCCGCATCATCTGGGCAATGCCGCGGGCGTCAATGCGGTCGGATTTGTTCGGCTGCGCCTCCAGGAAGGCCTTGGTGTGGCGGGTCTCGATGCAGATCACCGGTAGGCCGGCTTCGGCCAGGCCGCTGAACAGCCATTGCGACAGCGGCCCGGCCTCGAGGCCGATCCGCTCAAAGGTCCAGGCAGGATCCGAGAGCACCCGCACAAGATCCTCGGGATGGC
Organism: Mesorhizobium sp. WSM1386; assembly: GCF_055901595.1. Classification (NCBI taxonomy): domain Bacteria; kingdom Pseudomonadati; phylum Pseudomonadota; class Alphaproteobacteria; order Hyphomicrobiales; family Phyllobacteriaceae; genus Mesorhizobium; species Mesorhizobium sp. WSM1386. The sequence continues at coordinate 6,302,441 of NZ_CM148373.1, read as the reverse complement.
TCGGCACCTTCATCTCCCGGCATATCTTGCCTGTTTCGTCGACAATGCAAATTGCGGTCTCTTTTACGGAGACATCCAATCCTGCATAATGTTACATGCTGCGCTTCTCCCTGTGATGCTTGTGGCTGCGGGCATGCAGACCACGTTTAGCCATCAGCTCGTAGCGCAGCACCTTCAACCTATCCACCATGCATTGTCGCCCGAAGATAAGGGCTCAAGCCGAATACCCCATCTCGGTTAGGCCGAGCCGATCCTCATCATAGGAGGACGAGCCGTGGCAGATTATAGAGAAGCTTTTGTAGGGATCGATGTTGCCAAACTGAAGAATGCGATTGCGATTGCCGAATCCGGCCGGGAGGGAGAGGTCCGCTATTTCGGCGAGGTTGACGCTTCGGCGAGGTTGACGCATCGGATGCCGGCATGAGGCGTGTGATCCAGCGAATAGCGACGAAGTTTGACCGGGTGCATTTCTGTTACGAGGCCAGGCCGACCGGTTATGGTCTTTATCGGCTAATCCGATCGCTTGGCCATGGATGTGTGCTTGTCGCTCCATCATTGGTTCCAAGGAAACCGGGCGACAGGGTGAAAACGAACCGTCGAGATGCACTCGCGCTCGTCCGGCTATTGAGGGCGGGCGAGCTCACGGCAGTGTGGGTTCCCCATGAGGGCCATGAGGCGATGCGAGACCTCGTTCGCGCCCGGGCCGCTGCAATCGAGACGTTGCGGGTTCACCGACACCAGATCAGCGCATTCATGCTAAAGCATGTTGTGTCTATCCACGCAAGATGAACTAGACGATGCGATATTTGCGCTGGCTGCCGGAGCAACAGTTCGATCACCCCGCGCATCAAATCGCCTTGCAGGAAATGGTCGAGGCGGTGGGCGTCTCGAAGGAGCGCGTCGAACGACTGGAGAAGGTCATCGAGGAATTCGTCCCGAATTGGTCTCTGGCGACCGGTCGTCCGAGCTCTACAGACGCTACGGAGAAGTCGATCTGATCGTCGCCGTCACCTTATCTCGGCCTGGTACCTGGCGAGCGATCAACGGGTGAAACGGTTCGACGAGGTGCAATTACCAAGGCTGGCAACGGTCGGGTTCGGCAACATGTTGGTTGAGAGCGCCTGGACCTTATCGCTATCCGCCGAAGGTCGGGGCCAAGAAGCTGTATCGTCTAGAGGAAGTGCCGCCGAAAGTGCGGGAGATCGCATGGAAGGCTCAGAGTCGGTTGACGGCTCGTTATCGAATGTTGGCCGGACGAGGAAAGCGAACGACGGTGGTTTGCACCGCCATTGCCCGTGAGCTGACCGGCTTCAAATGGGCTGTTGCAAGGGAGGCGCAGGCGATCAGAACATAGATCACTGCAGCCAACTTGCACCTCGCGCATGGGCCGGGGCGGAGCAACGGCAGGGAACACCCGTCAGACGCTTTGTGGCCGGCACTTGACCGACACCCGCAATAAGATCGGAGCAGCCCCGGACGCACAATCGGGAATGCGGTAGCCAACCCGCGCATCAGAGCTTGATCACCGACGTCCTTGAGTTCCGCCTCCACCCATACGCGATTACCATGAACAGCCGTTCGTTTGGGCGGTCGGTTCCTCGCGCCTAAAGCATTGACAACGGACATCAGAGCGCCGTTCCGGCGGCACCTTTCGCGCGTGGATGTAAGGGACGATGTTCGATGCCTTTGAGGGCTTCGACATATGTTGGTTGAGACAGCGATTGGGCGACCCGCGCCCGGTTGCATAATCAACCACCGTCGCAAATAACTATTTCTGGATTTCTCTGGTCCGTTTTCCATGCGATCCGTAGATTGCCTGGTAGTGATCCAGTTAACCTGTCCTCATCAAGGATGATCTACATGCCGCAAACCACAATCGCCACCTGTGCGTTTCCAGGCACATACGACGTGGACAAAAACCTCGGCTTACACCTATCCTATATCGAGGAGGCTGCTAGTGCCGGCGCTTCCCTTGTCGTCTTTCCTGAGACGAGCTTGCAGGGCTACCCGGCGATCCGGGACTTAGGCAAGCTTGAAGACGTCATCACAAAAGCTCAGGGCATAGCCGAGTCGGTCCCGGATGGCACCTCAGTGCAACGCCTAATAAGCGCTGCCATGAAGCACAACATCCATGTTGTCTTTGGCCTCATTGAGGCTGGCAAGCAGCCAGGCATCCTCTACGATACCTTAGTGCTCGCGGGGCCGCAGGGATATATCGGGTCATATCGCAAGGTCCACCTCACCCTCAGTGAGAACTATATCTTCCGGCCGGGCGACAATTGGCCGGTTTTTGATACGCCCCTTGGCAGAGTCGGCCTGCTGATCTGCTACGACAAATCATCTCCGGAGGGGTGCCGAGAACTTACCCTTTCGGGGGCCGAATTGCTGGTGATAGGTTCCGCGTGGGCCGCAAATCCTGGCCACGGCGACCGCGAAAACAACTCCGCAGTGCGCAGGTACGACCTATTCGACCGTGTGCGAGCTTTAGAAAACAGCCGCTGGCTCATCGCATCAAATTTCGTTGGTGAACTTGGTGGATCGAACTTTATTGGCTTCAGCCAGATTGTCGATCCGCTCGGCGGCATCGTGGCAAGCAGCGGACTTGACCAAATCGGAGTGGTCACTGCGGAGATAGATATCTGTGCCGGACTTGCCGGTGCTTCAGTGGGTTATGGGGGGCCGCGCCTCATTAGGGACCGTCGTGCCGATACCTACAAGGTGCTCAATGGTTCCTTACCAGTCGTGGTGGACGGCTGATCGACGCCTGGGCGAGCATGAAAAGTTTTCGGCCCAAGAACGGTTCGGGGAAACTTCCCGATTCGGGCCGCAATGGCGAGCGGGATTTTCATGGCGAGACGCGCTCCAACGACACGCATGCCTCGACAACCGATCCGGATGCGCGGCTCTACCGTAAGGCCAATGGCCGAGAAAGCCGGCTGTGCTACATGGGCTATGCGCTGATGGAGAACCGTCACGGGCTTGTCGTCGATGCCGAACTGACGCTGGCGACCGGGGTGGCCGAACGCGAGGCGACGCTTGCCAAGCTCGATCGGCGCGGTGCAAAGAGCCGGCGCATCACGCTTGGTGCCGACAAGGCCTATGATGTGGCAGCCTTTCTCGGCGCGCTACGCACCCGCAAGGTCACGCCGCATATCGCCTCAATGGCAGTGTTTCCAAGACCGGCAAGGCCCGCAAAACCGCCATCGACAAGCGCCCGACACACCATCGCCGTACGGCGTCAGCCAACGCTGCCGCAAGCACATCGATAAAGTGTTCGGCTGGATCAAGGCGCAGGCCGATCTGGCCAAGGTCAAGCTCCCTGGCAGGCCGAAAGTCGCCGCCGCGTTCAGATTCGCAATCGCCGCCTACAACCTGATCCGATTGCCAAAACTGATCGCCCAAGCCGCCCGATAGACCGCAAGCCGACCCAGGAAAACCCCGCGCCGACATTAAAATCGGTCGCCGGCTTCATCTGAATACGCAAAAATCACGTCGCCTAGGTCACTCTTCCTTGGATGCCGGCGCATCCCCGTCATCATCATTAACTGGGACGACGCTCGTTGGTCGGACGGCAATTGGGCGACCCGCTACCGATTGCATAATCAATCGCCGCGGCAAATAACTCATCTGAGTTTCACGGTTCCATTCTCCATGCGATGCATAGACATAAACCAGCATTCTTATGCTGCTTGGAAACACTGGTGATAGGGAACCGTCTACAATGCAGCAATCCGCAGAAACTCGGTCTACGATCGACGACGCCGTTGCGCATGATGCATCGTCTATGAAACCTCGAACCTGACGAGCAGACAGAAATTTGAGGCTGTCAAAGACGTCCTGCCTGGCGGCACTGACCGGCAGTTTCGGCTAACGGCGCATTCTGTATGAATTCACTCCTGGCTTGCCGCGTTCCAACCGCCTGATGGGGCCACGACCTTACAAAGAAAGGGCTGATCGAGTGCCAGAAATCTCCAAGCCTTATCGCATTCTCGTTGCCGCCTTCGAACACGAAGCCAATAGGCTGAACCCAAGGCTTGCCGACGAGGAGATCTTCGCGGTGGAACGTGGTCAGGATATCCTAAAGGCGCCAGCTGGCGTGCTGAAAGGGCTGACTGAAACGCTTGTCAATGCGGGCGTGACAATTGAACCGGTCTTTTCGGCGAGCGGGGGCGCCGGCGGCCTTGTCGATCATGATTTCTACTTGCGTATGCGTGAGGAACTTTTGGATGCGGTTCGACGCATCGACCCTGATGCAATTGGTTTAGAACTTCATGGCGCCATGGGAACCACGGAAACGCCCGATGCCGAAGGCGATCTTCTTGAAGCGCTTCGCCATCTCGTTGGCCTCACCGTGCCGATTGGCGTCGGTCTCGACCTGCATGGCCATATCACACCCCGCATGCTCGACAACACCGATATTTGTATAGCCTGCAAGGAAAACCCTCATTCGGACTTTGTTGAATGTGGCCAGAAAGTTGCAGAACTGCTGATCGAGCAACTTGAGGGGCGTCTAAAGCCGGTCACGGTTTCGGCGCGCGTGCCTATGATTCTGCCGGGTGCGGGTGAAACGGGCTCTGGGCCGCTGGCCGAAATCCATGCAAAAGCACGCGGATACGCGGCTATGCATCCATCGATTAAGGATATTTCGATCTACAACGTGTTCCGCTTTACCGATGATGACGAAGTCGGCCAGGTTGTCACCATCTTGAGCAATGGCCCAAGCGCCGACACACCTTCTATCGCCGTAGACCTTGCGACTCGCTTCTGGGTGGAACGCGAGCGTTTTAAGGACGACCTTGTGACGGTTGACGAGGTCTTTGAGCGTGTGCGGAGTTCGCCGGATGAACGGCCATTCGCGATCGGCGATATGGGCGATCGGGTCGCGGCAGGTGCCCCGGGAGACGGCACGATTTTGCTTTCCGCAGCGCTCGATGGTTATCCAGGACTGCGCGGTGCAGTCCCCATCACCGATCCCGTCGCAGCGGCTAGGGCGATAGAGGCTGGTGTAGGTGCGACTGTTACGCTGTCTGTCGGCGCTGGATACACGCCTGGTTTCACGCCTCGATTGGTCACCGGGCTTGTTGAGTACGTAAGTGACGGAAATTTTATCATCGAAGGTCCCGTCGGCAATGGCGCCCATAAGACTATGGGGCCAACGGCCGTCCTCAGGGTAGATGACCGCCTCCAAGTGCTACTGACCACAAAGCCGACGTCCGCCATTGATCCAGCAGCTTTTACAAGCCAGAATGTGGTTATCCGAAATCTCGATTTCGTAGTCGTTAAATCAGGTTTCCACTTTGTTTCGAACTTCGCTGGTCTGGCTACCCCAGTGCTCGTGAATACTCCTGGCGTCGGCTACTACAGGAAACATCAATTCGAGTTCCTGAAAGCGAACTTCTGGCCCGAACACGATATTGCCAGTCCCGTAATCACCGCCCGGCAGCATTCTGTCGGCGCTCTTACAAGAGTCTAGGAGCGACTGGAGCGAATCCTTAAGAACGAAAAACGGGGGAACGAAGCATGACAATCACTAGACGCGAAATTATCAAGACAGGTCTGGCCGTCGGAACGGCGCTATCAATGCCAACAATCCTTCGGGCGCAGACATTACAGGCGGACGCGCGGACGGTGCGTTGGGTCTCTTTCAACATCACTGTGTACGATCCGATCATCTCAGTAGATGCCGGATATCATGCTTATCAGATTTACGACACGCTTTTTGCACTGGATTCCAAGCTTGTGCCGCAGCCGCAAATGGTGGGAAAGTGGGTCCTCTCCGAGGACAAGAAGACCTACACATTCCAACTCCGCGAAGGCCTCACCTTCCACGACGGCAGCCCAGTCACCGCGGCGGACTGTGTTGCCTCGATAAGACGCTGGAGCCAGGTGGATGAAGGTGGAAAACTGATCATGGCAAGGGCCAAGGATATCTCGAAACAAGACGCGAAGACCTTCACGATCACGCTCAACGAACCGTTGCCGCTTCTCATACCTTTGCTCGCGTCCTCCAGCGGGTACTATCTAGCTATCATGCGCGAGAAAGACGCGAGCCGCCCTGCCACGGAGCAAGTCAATTCGAACATTGGATCCGGGCCATTCAAGTTCAATAACGCTCTAGCCAGGCCAGGCGTCAGCTTCACTTACGACCGAAATAAACAATATATACCCCGTCAGGAACCAGAAGACGGGTACGCCGGCGGAAAGGTCGCCAAGGTCGATCGAGTGGTCTGGCAAGTTATTGCTGATAAACAGACTGCCGTTGCGGCGCTCCAAGCGGGAGAAGTCGATTTCGTTGCAACACCGCCATCCGATCTTTATCCGCTGATTGAAAGCGATCCTAACCTCGCATTGGAAAACGTGAACGAGTCGGGCAGAGTCATGTTCGTGAGCATGAATTTTCTGCAGCCGCCGTTTGACAACGTCAAGGCGCGCCAGGCGATGCTTCACCTGATTGATCAGGAGGCGATTATGCTGGCCGCCGGCTTCGATCCGAAATACGTCCGCCCTATCAAATCGATATTTGGAAACAGTACCGCGTATTCCAACCACGAGAATACGGGATGGTACAAAAAGGGGGGCGACCAGGAAAAGGCCAGGAAACTTTTTCAGGAAGCCGGATATACTGGGGAGAAAGTCGTTATTCTCCAATCCACGGATTGGCCGCCAGCCAGCAAGGCCGCAGAATATCTCGCATTCACCCTGCGGACGATTGGAGTCAATGCCGAGCTCGCGCCGAGTGACTGGGGCGGGGTTGCTAAACGCCGTGCAAACAAGGGGCCGATTGAGGACGGCGGCTGGAACATGTATATAAACGATTGGACCGATGCCGAATTCGGTAATCCGATCAGTATGCCTGTGCTCCGCGCGAATGGCGCGGACGCTTTTTATGGCTGGCCGAAGAACGATGAATACGAGGTTCTCCGGGCCAGATGGGTAAAAGTCGAAACACTCGAGGAGCGCAAGGCGTTGGCCCGCGAGATGCAGTACCTCGCTTGGGACTCCGTTAGCACTAGCACTCTCATGTTGGGTCAGTTTTTTGAGCCAATCGCTCGCCGAAAATCCCTGACTGGCCTGGTTCATTTTCAGTCGGCTTATTGGCCGATGTGGAATATGCAGAAAGTCTCGGCATGATGGCGGGCTACATCTTACGCAGATTGGTTTCGGCCATCGCCGTCATGGCGATGGTCGGGGCCTTCGTGTTCCTGCTTCTCAGAATGGCGCCGGGCGACCCGGCGGCGATGATGGCCGGCCGCAACGCGACGGCGGAAGTAATCGCCGGCATTCGCGAGCAGCTGGGGCTGAACGCGCCACTGCCGATTCAATTCATCCATTGGGTGCGCGACATGCTCGGTGGCGATTTCGGCATCTCGATCTTTTCCGGACGACCGGTTCTCGAGCTCATCTCGCAGCGGCTTGAACCGACCCTTTCCCTGTCAATCCTGACAATGGTCCTTTCGGTGTCGGTCGGGGTCTCTTTCGGCATTCTTGCCGCGTGGCGAACTGGCGGGTACGTCGACCGCCTCCTCGCAGCCTTTTCGGCACTCGGTTATTCCGTCCCGGTCTTTGTCATCGGATATTTTCTCATCTACTTCTTCGCCATCAAGATGCATTGGCTACCGGTCCAGGGATATGTCCCGATCAACGAGGGTCTCGGGCTTTGGTTTGTGCACCTGGTCCTGCCCACAGTGGCGTTAAGTCTTGGCTTCATTGCCTTTATTGCCCGGGTCACGCGAGCGAGCATGCTCGAGGTTCTGTCGGAAGACTATATGCGAACGGCCGCTGCCAAGGGCGCTTCGTCCTATGCGATGCTTATCCATCATGCCCTGAAGAATGCCGGCGTCCCGATTCTGACCGTCATCGGCATAAGCTTTGCCTGGCTGATCGGCGGAGTGGTTCTCACGGAAACGGTGTTCAATATACCCGGAATCGGTCGTCTGGTTGTCGATGCGATCAACAATCGCGACTATCCCATCATTCAGAGCGTGCTCATCCTGACTTCGGGTCTGTACGTCCTTATCAACCTCACGGTCGATCTTGCCTATACGCTGATCGATCCCCGGATCCGGTACTGATATGTCCCTCTTTTCCGCACCAGTTGAAACCGCGCCGATCGGTCGGCTGCGACTATCTGGCCTTCCCCGTCTCGCAAGGCGGCACCCGCTGGTCCTGATCGGCGGCGGCTTCCTGGGGCTCCTGATCATCCTGGCCCTCGCCGCACCGCTTTACGCCGGCGATCCGGGGAACATGGATCCGTTCAAGCGCCTGCAGCCGCCTTCCCCCGAAATGTGGTTCGGGAGCGACAATCTGGGCCGTGATGTGTTTGCGCGAACGATCTTCGGCGCCCGCATCTCCCTCCTAGTCGGGCTGCTGTCGGCAGCGACCGCAGCCGTGGTCGGGCTCCTGATCGGTGTCATCGCAGGGTACAGCCGCACGTTCGATAATATTGTCATGCGAGTCATGGACGGCCTGATGTCGATCCCGACGATTCTGCTGGCCATTGCGCTCATCTCTCTGACAGGACCGGGAATCGGCATCCTCATCGTCGCCATCGCAATCCCCGAGACGCCAGCCGTCGCGCGGCTGGTTCGTTCGGTGGTTCTGAGTGTTCGCGAGCGACCCTATGTGGAGGCTGCGCTCTGCGGCGGTGCGCGCCTGCCCAAAGTGCTGTGGCGGCATGTCCTGCCCAGCACCATTCCAGCGCTCATGGTACAGAGCGCCACAGTCTGCGCCAGCGCGATTCTGACTGAAGCCGGGCTGAGCTTCCTTGGCGTGGGCGTGCCGCCGGGGATTCCCAGCTGGGGCAACATGATCGCCAGTTCGCGCCTGTATCTTGCCATCGCTCCATTGACGATCTTCGCCCCCGGTATCTGCCTTGCCGTCACCGTCCTGGCCGTCAACCTGCTGGGGGACGGTTTGCGCGACATGTTCGATCCCCGCTCACAGCGGAGGCGCTAACATGCATATGCATCAAACCGCAGGCAACGACGTGCTTCTCGACGTCCGAAACCTGGAAACACATTTTTACGGCGAGGAAAGCGTCACCCGGGCGTTGGGCGGCATCAGCTTCCAGGTGAAGAAAGGCGAAACGCTCGGCGTGGTCGGCGAATCCGGATGCGGGAAGAGCGTCACCGCCCTCTCCATCCTTCGCCTGCTGCCGAAGCTGTCCGCCAGGACCGTCGGTGGCGAGATTCGTTTTCATGGACGCGACCTCCTTGAGCTGTCCGATCGGGAGATGCGACAGATCCGCGGCGACAAGATCGCCATGATCTTTCAGGAGCCGATGACGAGCCTCAACCCGGTCTATACCGTCGGCCACCAGATCGCCGAAGCGGTGCAGATCCACACAAAAGCGTCCCGCTCTCAGGCCATGGCTAAAGCCGAAGAGATGCTGCGGTTCGTCTGCATCGCAGACCCGGAACGGCGCGTCAGCAACTATCCTCACGAAATGTCGGGCGGCATGCGCCAGCGTGCTATGATTGCCATGGCGCTCGCCTGCTCGCCGGAACTGTTGATCGCCGACGAGCCGACGACGGCGCTTGACGTCACCATTCAGGCGCAGATCCTGCGGCTCATCGTCGATCTGAAAGAGCGCACGGGAACGGCCGTGATGTTCATCACGCATGACCTGGGCGTTGTGGCCGAGACATGCCAACGCGTCATTGTCATGTATGCTGGCCGCATCGTTGAGCAGGCTACCGTAATCGATCTGTTCGCGCGCCCGGCGCATCCCTACACTCAGGGCCTGATGCGATCGGTGCCCGATCCGCGGCGAGGCCGTCAGCGCCGCCTTCCGGAAATCCCCGGCCTCGTGCCAAGTCTGCGCAAGCCCATTGTCGGGTGCAGCTTTGCTCCGCGCTGCCCGTTCGCGATCGATATTTGCCGCGAGAAGACGCCCATCCTACATGATGTCGGGTCAAGCCACACCGCAGCTTGCTGGCGCGCCGAAGAGGTGATGGGCGCATGAACGGTCCTTTGCTGAAAGTCGAGAATCTGACCAAATATTATCCGCTCGGTTCAGGATTTCTGAAGAAGACCATTCCGGTGATCCGGGCGGTGGAGGATGTATCCTTCACCGTCGAGGCAGGCGAGACGCTTTGCATCGTCGGCGAATCCGGCTGCGGCAAATCCACCGTGGCGCGGCTCCTGATGCGGCTCGTCGAGCCGACGGCCGGGCGCGTACTGATCGAAGGAACCGATATTGCAAGCCTCAAGAAGCACGCGCTTCACGCGTGGCGCCGTCGGATGCAGATGGTGTTTCAGGATCCTTACTCGTCGCTGAACCCGCGCCTCACCGCCGGACAGATCATCACCGAGCCTGTGGAGAATTTTGAACGTCTGAGCCGCAAGCAGCGCAACGCGCTCGCCGCGGACCTTCTCCGAAAAGTCGGAATGTCGCCCGAGATGATGCACAGGCTCCCGTCCGAATTGTCGGGCGGCCAGCGCCAGCGTCTCGGCATTGCACGCGCCCTGTCGCTCAACCCCTCGCTCATCATCGCCGACGAAGCGGTGTCAGCACTCGACGTCTCCGTGCAGGCGCAGATTCTGAATCTGCTTCTGGACCTCCAGCAGCAGATGGGTATCGCCTTCGTCTTCATCTCGCACGACCTCGGCGTCGTGGAGCATATCGCGCATCGCGTTGCCGTCATGTATCTGGGGCGGATCGTAGAACTCGCCCCAAGCGAAGCACTCTTCGCGAAACCGGTCCATCCCTACACCGAGGCGCTGATCGCGGCAGCTCCGGTGCCGGATCCGACGCGGGTTCGGCTTAAGGCAGCGGTCGAGGGCGAGGTGCCAAGCCCCATCAACCCGCCGAGCGGGTGCGCGTTTCATCCGCGTTGCCCGCTCGCGGTCGAGAGGTGCCGCATCCAAGTGCCATCTCTGGTGCCAATGGCAGACGGGCGGATTGTGGCCTGTCATGTGCGCGCTCCGGCTACAGAGATCCCGGAAGAGCCGGCTGTGGCGGCCAAATCTGGGCCTGTCGCAAATTCCTGTGCTTAACGGCGTCGATGACCTAAATGCCCGCCGGGTGGAAACTTCGCAATCCTTGGTTGGCACTACGGCAAAACTGAACGGGGTTGATCTACAGATCTGGCTTATCGATGGGCTGGAAATGCTGTTCCCCTGGCATTGGAAGGCGATCGCGATCGGGCGATGAACAATAAGCAACAAGCAACTTGCAGCGGATGTTGAGCAATCGCAAATGCGACCGGCCGACCGACGGCACCATTGGTTTTGAGCGAGGCGGGGCGGGAACCGGCGTCCGTGTCGGAAGTCACTAGACGTTATGACCGTGGTCCGAGCGGCGGCCCGTCCTTAGTCTTTGCAGCTGTAAGCAAACGGGGTTGCTCGGGAATGCCGAGCCGAGCCCCAGCAAAGGAAGGACGAGCCATGGCAGAAGATAAGGATTTTTACGTCGGTGTCGACGTTTCGAAAGCCAAGCACGCGATTGCGATTGCGGAGGGTGGCCGGGAGGGGGAGGTCCGCTATTTCGGCGAGATCGAGGCGACACCGACGGCGGTGGAACGCTTCGTGCGTAAGCTGGAGCGCAAATATCCGCGCCTGCATTTCTGCTACGAGGCCGGCCCAACCGGCTACGGGTTTTGCCGCCAGCTCGTTGAGCTCGGCCACCGCTGCGATGTCGTTGCGCCGTCGCTGATCCCGAAGCGACCGGGCGAACGCGTCAAGACGAACCGACGCGATGCGGTCACCCTGGCACGGCTGCTGAGGGCGGGGGAGCTGACCGGGATCTGGGTTCCCGACGCAGTGCATGAAGCGGTGCGCGATCTAGTGCGCGTTCGGAGCTCGGCGAGCGAGGATCTGCGCAAGAAGCGCCAGCAGCTTCTGTCGTTCCTGCTGCGCCATGGCCGGGTCCTTAGCGGACGCAAGAATTGGAGCCCGGCGCATGCCCGCTGGCTGGCGGCGCAGAAGTTCGACCATCCGGCCCAGCAGATCGTGTTCCAGGATCAGGCCGATGTGATCACCGATGCGCAGAACCGGCTGGAGCGGCTCGATGCCCAACTCGCCGAGCTGGTGCCGAGCTGGTCGATGGCGCCGGTAGTGGCGGCCTATCAGGCGCTGCGTGGTGTCTCCTTCATCGTTGCCGTCACCTTTGTCAGCGAAGTCGGCGATGTGCGCCGTTTCGACAACCCGCGGCAGCTGATGGCCTTTCTCGGTCTGGTGCCGTCGGAGCGGTCAACCGGCGAGACGGTGAAGCGTGGCGGCCTGACGCTTGCCGGCAACCGTCGCGCACGCCGCGTCCTGGTGGAGGGCGCCTGGAGCTACCGCTATCCGGCCCGGGTGACGGAAACCATTCGCATCCGCCTCGAGGGCCTGCCCAAGGCGGTTCGCGAGATTGCCTGGAAGGCGCAGACCCGACTGTGCGCCCGCTACCGGCGCCTGACGGCCTCTGGCAAGAAGAGACCGATCGTCGTGGCGGCGATCGCCCGCGAGATGGCGGCGTTCCTGTGGGCCATCGGCCACCAGGTTGAGCCGGTGCGCTGAAGATGCGGTGCGCTCCCGCGAACATTGAGCTTCCAGCAAACGCTCGTCTCCCACGGGCGCCGCCGGATTGAAGCTAATGGACCGGCTTCAATCCGGCGGAACAACCGGGACAGCACGGAGACGGGATGTGGCCACGGTGGGGAATTCCCGCGCTAGCTATGTGGCTGGGCAACGGCCCAACGCCCGACTCTAGACAAGGATAGCCCAAGACGGATTACGGAAGTGCGGTAGCCAACCCGCGGATAAGAGCATGATCGACCGTCGTCTCAAGGGCTCATCCCGTCCCCATGCTGTCCATCAACGGCAAACATCCTATGGCAAAGACATGGGGCGGAAAAGTTCATCTACCACGCTTGACCACGGTCATAAGACTAGCCGCCTCTGAAGCGATCGTCAAAATCCGCAACTACTACTTCATACCGTGCCGCCCGTGCCGCGCCAACAGAGATTTTGTTCATCCACGCCGCGCAAGCTGAGCCAATGTCAACACGCCAGACCGTGGTGCGTTCGTCGCGCTCGGTTCATCGAACGGCATAAATATTTGCCGGGAGGAATAACACTTATTGCTCGCGTCAGCTCTTACTTCAGTAAATTGTGCTCCCCGTGGCTCGGGAGAACCTCCGCGCCTCACAACTGTCGGCCCTACGTAGTTGATGCGACTGGACAATGTCCTCTCATCAACGTGTCTGGCCATATTAAGGGGCTAATATGAGCAAGATCTATTTGAACCCAGGTTCGGCACTTGAAAATCTGTTGTTCGATGAAATGTTGATCGCTGTGGGTGGCTTCGGCCTTTGCGGCATCCCGGAACTGTTGATCAGTGCGATCCGCAACGCTGGGACCAAGCACCTGACGATTGCCTCAAACAATTGTGGCGTCGACGATTTCGGGCTTGGCGTGCTGCTGAAGACGAAGCAGATCAAAAAGATGATCTCTTCCTACGTAGGCGAGAACGCCGAGTTCATGCGGCAGTATCTCAGCGGCGAGCTTGAACTCGAATTCAATCCGCAGGGGACGCTTGCCGAACGCATGCGGGCCGGTGGCGCGGGCATCGCAGGTTTCTATACGAAGACTGGCGTCGGCACCGTCGTCGCCGAGGCCAAGGAGCATAAGAAGTTCAACGGCGAGACTTACGTCCTCGAGACAGGCATCGTTGCGGATCTGGCGATTGTCAAAGCCTGGAAAGCGGACGCAACGGGCAACCTTGTGTTTCGCAAGACGGCCCGCAACTTCAATCCACCGGCGGCAACCTGCGGCAAGATTTGTGTCGCGGAAGTCGAAGAGATCGTGCCGGTCGGCAGTCTCGATCCCGATCAGATTCACCTGCCTGGGATTTACGTGCACCGCTTGATCCAGGGCCAACACGAAAAGCGCATTGAACAACGCACGACGCGCGCAGCAGCGTAAGGGGAGGGAAGAGATGGCTTGGGATCGAAACCAGATGGCCGCACGGGCGGCGCGAGAACTTGAAGATGGCACCTACGTCAATCTTGGCATCGGCATTCCGACCTTGGTGGCCAATTACATCCCCGATGGCGTTCATGTGACGCTGCAGTCGGAGAACGGCCTGCTCGGCATCGGTCCGTTCCCGACCGAAGCCGAGATCGACGCCGACCTTATCAATGCCGGCAAGCAGACCGTAACGGCCTTGCCGCACTCGGCCTTCTTCGATTCGGCGCAAAGCTTTGCGATGATCCGCGGCGGCAAGATCGCCATGGCGATCCTCGGGGCCATGGAAGTCGCCGAGAACGGCGATCTCGCCAACTGGATGATCCCCGGCAAGCTGGTCAAGGGCATGGGCGGCGCCATGGACCTGGTCGCCGGTGTTAAGCGGGTCATCGCGGTCATGGACCACACCAACAAGGCCGGCGAATCCAAGGTGCTCAAGGCCTGCACGCTGCCGCTGACCGGCAAGGGCGTCGTCGACCGGATCATCACCAATCTTGGTGTCCTAGACGTCGTCGAAGGCGGTTTGAAGCTGGTAGAGCTCGCCAACGGGGTGACCGATAGCGAGTTGCGGGCGGCAACAGAGGCCACGATCATCAACTGACTCGGCCATCATAGGGCTGAGTCCAACCCCAGGTCGAAACCAATCACAATGGAAAAGCTGTCATGAGCAACACCTCGATCGTCGTCGCCAGCGCGGCGCGCACGCCTGTCGGTTCCTTCAACGGCGCTTTCGCCACCACCCCGGCGCACGAGCTTGGCGCCGTCGTCATCAAGGAACTGCTGTCGCGTTCAGGTGTCGAGCCTGGCGAGATCGACGAGGTCATCCTCGGTCAGGTGCTGACCGCCGCCCAAGGCCAGAACCCCGCCCGCCAGGCATCGATCAACGCCGGCCTGCCCAAGGAAACCACCGCCTGGGGCCTCAACCAGGTTTGCGGCTCGGGCCTGCGCGCCATCGCGCTCGGCATGCAGCAGATCGCCGCCGGCGATGCCAAGATGATCCTCGCCGGCGGCCAGGAATCGATGTCGCTTTCGCCACATGCCCAGCATCTGCGCGCCGGCGTCAAGATGGGCGACTACAAGATGATCGACACCATGATCAAGGACGGGCTGTGGGATGCCTTCAACGGCTACCATATGGGCAACACCGCCGAGAACGTCGCGCGTCAGTTCCAGATCACCCGTGACGATCAGGATCAGTTCGCACTGGCCTCGCAGAACAAGGCCGAGGCGGCGCAGAAGGCCGGAAAGTTCAAGGACGAGATCGTCGCCTTCACCATCAAGGGCAAGAAGGGCGACACAACTGTCGATCAGGACGAATACATCCGCCACGGCGCCACGCTGGACGCCATGACCAAGCTGAAGCCGGCCTTCGACAAGGACGGCACCGTGACCGCCGCCAACGCCTCCGGCATCAATGATGGCGCGGCCGGTGCCCTGCTGATGAGCGAGGCGGAAGCCGCGAGGCGCGGCATCACCCCGCTGGCCCGCATCGTTTCCTGGGCGACCGCCGGCGTCGATCCGGCGATCATGGGCACTGGCCCGATCCCCGCCTCGCGCAAAGCGCTGGAAAAGGCCGGCTGGTCGGTCGGCGACCTCGACCTGGTCGAAGCCAACGAAGCTTTCGCCGCGCAGGCCTGCGCGGTCAACAAGGGCATGGGCTGGGATCCCTCGCTCGTCAACGTCAACGGCGGCGCCATCGCAATCGGCCATCCGATCGGCGCCTCGGGTGCCCGCATCTTCAACACGCTGGTGTATGAGATGCGTCGTCGTGGCGCCAAGAAGGGACTGGCCACCCTGTGCATCGGTGGTGGCATGGGCGTCGCCATGTGCGTGGAAGCAATGTGAGGGGGGCCTGATGCCATGCCCGCAACTGCATTCCGCCTCTACGATGTCTCGCTAGGCTGTTCCTTGGGCGGCGCAGATGCGCAGATTTTGCGCGAGCAGGCTCTTGCGGTTACCGAGCTTTTGGAAAGCAACAGCTTCGTCCCGATCGGGCACGACGGTGGTCCCTATCGCCTCAAGATCGACGCAAGAGACGGGCGCCTGGCGTTGCGTGTCACGGACGAAGCGGGCGCGCATATCGTCAGCCACTATCTCTCGCTCACGCCTTTGAGGAGGCTGCTTAAGGACTACACCCGCATGTGCCTGAGCTATCAGCAGGCTATGCGCTGGCCGGGACCCGAGCGGCTGGAAGCGATCGATCTGGGCCGGCGCGGCCTCCATGACGAAGCCGCCGAACTCTTGAGAGAGCGCCTCTCCACCAAAGTCAGTATCGACAAGGACACTGCGCGCCGGCTGTTTACGCTGATCTACGCGCTGCTCAGACGCAGCGCCGATCATCGGAGCATGGTGAGTTGAACCACTCTGCTTCCTCGACGCTCGCGCCCACCGCGACCGGTTCCCATCATCGCCCCTTCAGGAGCAAATAAAAAGTGTATGCTACATCAACACGGTCGAGCGAGATCGGCAAAATGCCGGTCAATTCAGCGGGTTTCCTTGAAAGCGTCGACCAGAACTTTCGTCACGCCATGTCCTTCCTCGATCTGCCGGAGGGACTGGCGGAACGGATCATCCAGTGTAACTCGACCTATACGGTCCGCTTCGGTGTCAGGCTGCGCGGACGCATGTACAGCTTCATCGGCTGGCGCTCGGTCCACAGCGAACACAGCGAGCCGGTCAAGGGCGGCATCCGCTACGCGTCCAGTGCCGACGCAGAAGAGGTGGAAGCGCTTGCGGCCCTGATGACGCTAAAGTGCTCACTCGTCGACGTGCCATTCGGGGGCTCCAAGGGGGCACTGAAGATCGATCCGCGCGAATGGACCGTGCAAGAGCTCGAGCGTATCACCCGACGCTTCACCCAGGAGCTCAACAAGCGGAGCCTGATCGGCCCCGGCGTCAACGTCCCGGCTCCCGACATCGGCACAGGCGAGCGGGAAATGGCGTGGATGATGGACGAATTCCGCCGTGCCAATCCCACCGACGTCGTCAACGCGCGCGCCTGCGTAACCGGTAAGCCGTTGTCGAAGGGCGGCATTGCCGGACGCACCGAGGCAACGGGCAGGGGGGTTCAATTCGCCGTCCAGAGCTATCTTCGCGACGCCCGCACGCCGGGCCTCGATCGCCGGCGCGTTCTTAAAGGCGCCTCCGTCATCGTTCAGGGGCTCGGCAATGTCGGCTATCACGCCGCCAAGTTCCTGTCGGAAGAGGACGGCGCACGCGTAATTGCCGTGGCTGAGCGCGACGGTTATGTCGCCAACCGTGATGGCCTTGCGATCGAGGCGCTCAAGCAGCATCAGCTGCGCACCGGCAGCATTCTCGGCTTCGAAGGCGCGAGCTCCTTTGCCGGCGACATGTTCGGCATCGAACAGCCCTGCGACGTCCTCATTCCGGCGGCGATGGAAAACGCAATCCATGCGGGGAACGCGGAGCGCATCAAGGCGCACCTGATCGTCGAGGCGGCCAACGGTCCCGTCAGCTTTGAAGCCGACAAGATGCTGCGCGCCCGCGGCATAACCATTCTTCCCGATCTCTATGTCAATGCTGGCGGCGTCGTCGTCAGCTACTTCGAATGGGTGAAGAACCTCACGCACATCCCCTTCGGGCTGATGGAGCGGCGCCGGCGCGAGCGGCGCAACCAGACCATCGCCGTGGCGCTCGAGCGGATGACCGGCAAGGACTTCCCCGCCGATATGCGTGACGAGTTCCTTGAGGGGGGCGCCGAGATCGACCTGGTTCGCTCGGGCCTCGAAGACGTCATGCGCGGCACCTGGACCAACATAGCCGATCTGCTTGAGGCGCAGCCTGAGCTGGGCGACTACAGGACGGCTGCCTATGTCACGGCCATTCGCAGGGTTGCTGCTGCCTACGAGGCAATCGGCATTTGAGCATCCGCAATGGCAGAAGCTGTTTGCATCGACTCACGAAAGGAAATTCAGACGCCGCTGCCGTCCGGTCCCTCCCATTGATTGCGACCTGCGCGGCGCGCCCTGCCGGTGCCTCCTCTCCATCGGCAGGGCGCCTAAAATGACACTATCCGTAGACGTCAGAAGAGCGCCGGCACGACCAGCGCACGGCAAGTTCACGGATCGTTGGCCCGAAATGGAGGGCCGGCGTCGCACTCGAGGCACCCTCACGAGTTGTTCGCGGGCCCGGAGGCTTCGCGATCTGCTGTCTCAGGGCGAAGCGCGCATGAGTTGAGCCTTTGGCCGTTCGCGCGCCAATATGGATGGCCGGCTCGGTTCCGCCTTTGCGACTTTCGGCTCTCTATAAACCAGCGGGGCCATGACCGCTTCGTGCCTTGGGACGGCGCTCCTTGGCAGGCGACGATCGAGCTCCACGAGCTTCATTTCATCCAGCTCAGACAAGTGGTCTTTGATCGCCTCGATCGCGTCGCGAGCTTCGCCACCAACTCAACTGCGACGACCTGCATTTCTAATCCTTTTGTAAAACCCCCTCATCGTAAGGGTCGAACCCAAGCAAGGATGTGCTGTTTCACTCAGAGCCATGAATGCGGTGCTTTGACAAAAATCCGCTGCAATGAGCCCGCTGACGCCGCCCCGTGAGCAAGGACCAACTCAGCCGGTCTGACGCAGCGCAAGAGCCTCAGGAGACAGCTGGCCGCTGTTTCACACCAATTTCTCTACTGTTCAGAGCAAGTACTTCCGGCTGAGCACAAGTCGCGTTAAGAAATCCAAGCTCGCATTCCCGGTGCACGCCACTCATAATCGGATCCTACTTGCGACGATGGGCTTAGCTCCTTGTTGCACAGAGATTGATCGTCATGATTTCGACCGAAGAAAACGCGTCCCCAGGCTTGCTGGCGCCGCTGAAGGACCCGACTGCGGCGCGGCAATCAGCCTGCGGAACAGCGTCAATCTGGATGGGAACGTCGCCAGGGACCTCACGGAGGGAGGGCGTAGCCCGACTGGAGGGACGTTCCTGGCGACGGCGCGAACCCAACATAGGGGTTCACGCCGTCTGGTGATCGCGACGTGTCGGGCGCATTTCTTCTTCCCGCTCAAAGGAAGAATGAATGTCCGGCAGACACATCACGGATCAACAATCGAGGCTCTATATGCAAAATCGCCAGAAGCACAGTGTCCCTGTCGCGGCCGCCAAATCAGGTTTCAGCCCATCCACTGGCTATCGGATCGAATCAGATCCGAGAAGCTGCTGGCCGGCGGTATTCCAGCCGGGTTCGCTAACGGGGAGGGCGAAGAGGATGTCGTTGAGGAGCAGGCGTCGTAAGCGCGGCGTTATCGCCTTGCGACCACAGAGTCAGTCGATCACTCAGGACCACGACGATTGGTCGTGCGGTAGCCGGTGATCGGGATCATGGACTGCAACCTGATCGCCTTCGATAGGTTGGCTGGAAAGATCACCAGATTGGCGCCGCCGACGTGACGCAGCGACGGAAACAGGATGCCGCGACGCCCGGCCGTGATGATCAGGTTCGCGAGCTTCCACGGTGGCGAGATCTTCCTGTCGATGCGAGCGATCTGGCGCCAGGCACAATCCCATTCCTGCCAGGCGCCGTCCCAGATGCCCGGGTCGAATCCTGCGAAAGGTCAGCCATCTGGCCAAGCGTGATCTTGTAGGCGGCAAGCGTTGCCGGCGGGACGATGCTGGCGCCCTGCTTGTATTCCTCCAACGCCGTCTGGGTCGAACGGGACAGATAGAGTGCTTCGACCGCCGGTTGAAACGACCGCCGTCGATCGCCGCGCTTGCACCGCTGGTGGGCAGGAAGGCCCATTTGTGTCAGGTAGCGATGGAAGATCTCGTCCGGCCCGACGCGGGTGACCTTCACCCCCGCGCCCTGTTCTCGAGATCCCGGATGAAGGCCATTTAACTGCAGTGCGACATCCTGAGCACCATTTAGCCTGAAATAAAAACTTAAAATAAAATGCAGTATTTTTACGGACAAAGCTCCTTGGCGATATTAGATTCAGCGCGACGAGCCTTGCAAGAGACCTCGTCGAGGGGGCATCTGCCGGTGGTGCGATCGTCCGAGTCCTCGCGCGGCCATCTCTTCGAGGCCGCGGAGTCTGACTTATAGGCCAGATAACAGGGAATGGGTCTCAGACCCGTCAAACTCGGTCCCTAAGACATCGCAGCGCTCCGAATCTTGCCCTGGGGCTGTGTGCCATCCCGGTGGCAAACAGGACCGCGCAGCAGGTCCAGTAGGAGTCGACATGCAAGGGAAAGCGCCGCGCCTCGGCTCCAGGCCATTCCAGGTCACCAACCGGCAGGTCCTGGCGATCGCCGTTCCCATGGCACTCGCATGTCTCACTACTCCGCTGATCGGCTTCGTCGACACGACCGTGGTCGGCCAATTCGGGGATGCCCGGTTGATTGGCGGTCTTGCTGCCGGGGCCGTAGTGTTCGATGTCGTCTTAGCGAGTTTTAGTTTCCTGCTCTCCGGTACGACCGGATTCGCCGCCCAAGCTTTCGGGAGGGGCGACGATCTGGAAGCAAGGGCAGTCCTATGGCGGGCAATTGTCATCGCCGCGAGTTCAGGCTTGGCATTGGTCCTGCTCGCCCCGCTGATTGCCCTGATCGGCGAATGGGTTTTGAACGCGGACCAACCAGTGACCGCCGCGATGGACCTCTATATCCGCATCCGCCTAATCTCGGCGCCTGCCTCTCTTATCAATTATGCGATTCTTGGATACCTTCTGGGTTGCGGCAATGCAGCCCTCGGATTTATCCTGCAGCTTCTCCTCAACGGGGTCAGTAGCGCGTCATCCATCTTCCTAGGTCTTTATCTCGGGTGGGGCGTTGCAGGCGTCGCCTGGGGAGCTGTGTGTGGAGAGGCCGCCGCCACGATGGCCGGCATCGCCATCCTCGTGGGGCGCTTCCGTGCGATGCAAAAAGTGTCGCGCCAGCACACGTTCAACATAGTGGCAGTGAGGCGAATGCTTCACCTCAACGGCGACGTGATGATCCGTTCCTTCGTGCTGACGGGAGCATACGTCCTGTTCGCGCGGCAGGGCGCCCAATTCGGCACGTTGACCTTGGCCGCCAACGCGGTGCTGATGCATTTCCTCATGGCCGCGTGTTATTTGCTTGAGGGGTTCGCGGCGGCGGCCCAGCAACTCGCCGGTCGGGCCATTGGAGCCCGTGATCAGCGGGCGTTCTTGCGCACTGTCAAGCTGACCGCAGGCTGGGGGTTCGCGCTTGCTGCCCTTCCCAGCATCTTAGTCTTCACATTCGGCGAACAGTTACTGGGCGCCATAACGAAGACAGCGGACGTGCGTGCGGAGGCGGTTGTCTATCTACCCTGGGCGGCGTTGGGGAGCCTGAGCGCCGCCCTAGCCATGCAGATGAACGGCATCTTCATCGGCGCCACCTGGTCGCGCGACATACGCAACACGATGCTCATATCTTTCGCTGCCTTTATCGCCGCGTTGCTCACGCTGGAGCCGGTCTTCGGCAACCACGGACTCTGGGCTGCCCTTCACATCTTTCTGCTTGTGCGTGGCATAAGCTTACTTTCCGTCATGCGGCGCCGTGTCCGTTCTGCGTTCGCGGGATGATTGCGTATTTCAGGCGATCGTGAGCACGGATTTCACCGCATCGTGAGCACGGATTTCACGGGATCATGAGCAACGATTTCAGACGATCGTGAGCACCTTTTCGGAGGTGCGGGACGCTTCGGCCGACAACTCAGTCAGTCTACAGGATGCCTCGTTCAAAACGAGGAAGCCTGATGCCAACCCAGAGATTGTCGATGCGCCGGATCAGAGAAGTTTTACGTCTAAGGCATGTCCAGGCCCTGACCGAGCGTGCCATCGCGCACACGCTCGGGGTGAGCAATGGCGTCGTGCATGGTTATCTGCGGCGCGCCCGTCTTGCCGGGCTGAGCTGGCCGCTGCCTGAAGGGATGGATGACGAAGGCCTCGAGCTGCTGCTCTTCCCGGCGCCGAAGGCGGCGTCGCAAAGCCCCAGCCGGCCGGTACCCGATTGGGCCTATGTGGAGAAGGAGTTACGCCGCCGCGGCGTAACGCGGGTGCTCCTGTGGGAGGAGTATCGCGCCGCCAATCCCGACGGCTTTGGCTATACCTGGTTTTGCACAACCTTCGAGGCCTGGAAAGAGCGCGCGCGCCCGACGATGCGCCAGACACACCTGGGCGGCGAGAAGGTGTTTGTTGATTTCGCCGGCGACACCATCGACATCTTCGATCCCGTCACCGGCGAAGCGCACCCCATGAAGCTGTTCGTCGCAACGATGGGCGCCTTACACTTACGCCGAGGCGTGCCCGAGCGAGAGCCTGTCCGACTGGATCGGCGTGCACACAGACCTCTTCACCTTTCTGGGCGGCGTGCCGAAGTTCGTGGTCTGCGATTACGTGCCCGGGCACGTAATCGCAGTTTTGTTCCCAGCCCGGTTATGTGCCCCCGCAGCCTGTTGATCCAAGCGTTCTCAACGACATGGGGTTGGAACAAGAACTGTTCCCAGCGACACGCTAAGGTCGAACCGAGCGTGAACGTCATGCGCGGCGTGGCGTAACCGAGCCGGAAGTCTGAGCGACCGGAAGCCTTCAGGCATCTGATGTTCTGCATCCCAGGTGTAGATGCCGGTCAGATTGATGTGTTCCCAGCTCAGCGGCGAGACGTGCTTGAGCAGATGGTCCGGGATCTCGCGATGCATTTTGCGCAAGTGGGTGACGGCCCGTTCGATATAGACCGTGTTCCAATGCACGATCGCGCTAACGACGAGGTTGAGGCCGGAGGCGCGGAACGCCTGGCTTTCGAATGATCGGTCACGGATTTCACCACGCTCGTGGAAAAAGACGGCGCGCTTCAGCTTATGCGCGGCTTCGCCCTTGTTGAGGCCAGCTTGGCAGCGCCGGCGCAATATCGGACTTGAGTACCATTCGATCATGAAGAGCGATCGCTCGATCCGACCGAGTTCGCGTAGAGCTCTGGCGAGTTGGCTTTCCTTCGGAGGTGCGGACAGCTTCTTCAGGATCGTAGACGGCACCACGGATCGCGTCGTGATCGACGCCGCCAGATGGAGCAGATCGTCCCAATGGTCGAGAATCAGGGTGGTGTTGATCGGTGCCCCGATATGGTTCGACAGCGCCGGGTATGCATCGCCTTTCTCGAATGTGTGAAATTTCCGATCTTTAAGATTGCGCAGTCGCGGTGCGAAGCGTTTGCCGATCAGAGCGAATAGCCCAAAGACGTGATCGCTCGCGCCGCCGGTGTCCGTGAAGTGCTCTTGGATGTCGAGGATTGTGTCCTGGTCGAATAGCCCATCGAGCACATAGGCGGCCTCGCTTTCGGTCGGACTGATGGGCAGAATGCTGAAGTAGCCATACTGATCGGAAAGATGGCTGTAAAATTTCGATCCGGGTTCGCTGCCATAGTGCAGATTGACGTCACCGCGCTTTGCGGCACGGTCGCTCGCGCGGAAGAATTGGCCATCGGACGATGATGTTGTTCCGTTGCCCCACAGTCGAGAATGCGGATGTCGGGTGTGTGCATCGGTGATACATGCTTGCGCCGCCCGATAGGTCTCGGACCGCGCGTGGAAGGTGCGCATCCAGCCGATCTGGTGCGCGCTGATGCCCTTGGACGCGCTCGCCATTCGCTTCGGACCGAGGTTGGTCGCATCGGCCAGCACGCCGGCCAGCATGGCCGAGACATTTCTTGGGACGTCGCCGGTGCGAACATGCGTGAAGAAATCCGCAAAGCCGGTCCATTCATGCACTTCCCTCAGCAGGTCGGGAACTTCGACCAACGGATACAACTCGCTGATCTCGGCATTCAATTCTTCGGCTGCGGCAGGCACCTCACCGGCGATCGGCGTGACGATCAACGTTCCATTTTCAAGACGAACACCTTGGAGCTTTCCGGACCGCGCTCTATGCGCCAGACGCTTCAGGTTGAAGTCGAGCATGTGACGCGCTTCGGCAAGCCACTGCGCGCCGTCACCTTGGACGCCCAGTCCAAGGCGGTCCTCCTCCTTCATGGACGTGAATGTTGACCGCGGCATCAGATGCTCGTCGATCGGCCGGAAGGATCGGCTGCCATCGACCCAAATGTCCGCAGATCTAAGCCGGTCCCGCAAAGCCGCGAGCGTCGCAATTTCATAGAGACGACGATCAGGTTTGTCCTGGCCGAAGATGAGCTTTCGGACTGGCTTAGGTGAGTGACGGGAACGCGATCCGGAAGTGTCCGACGTTCGGAGCAGGCGGTGCCACCCGACTTCCTGATCGAGAACCTCCAATGCGTTCCGGCCATAGTCGTTCGCGGATTGGAGAGCAGTGATGGTTTGGAGGAACATGCGCAGCGCCTTGGCGGTATCCGGCCTGCAGTCCATGTGCCGCTGCTTCTTGCGGTTATTGGCTTGCGAGAACAGCCGACCTATCAGCTTGATGAACATCGACACTGCATCGTCCGTGAGCTTCTGGCCGAGCTTGATAAGCTGCGCCACGATCAGCGCGTGTCGACGGCTGGCATTGAAGTCGTTGGCCAGCCATGCCGGTGTGGCGTTGCCCTCACGGATCATCTGATCCCACCGTCCAGACGATATGCGCATCTGCAATTTCGGATCGATTTCTAGCTTGCGCAGGAAGGCGATCCGTTCGGTCAGCCCAATCAGGTTCGAAGCACCAGGCGCATCCGGCGCCGATCTCAGCCAATGAAAGCGCGTCTGGCCGAGGGCCGGGTCAACCTCCAACAGCCTGTCCAAAAATGTAAGCCATTCGGGCGGGATACCTTCGACGAGTTCTTTCTCAGCCCGTCGGCGAGCTATCGCGCGACCGCCGAGGCCGATCTTCTCGATGGAATGCAGCGAGGGCAGGAGTGCGTTTCGTTTCCGGAACTCGGCAATGACTGCTGTCGCGATCGGCAACCCGTGATCGCCATTGGTCGCCGCATCGATTGCAGCCACAAGGGCGGCGCGGCGATCGTCTCTAGATGCAGTCCGGAGACCGAGGTAAGCCATCAACGATCGGCTGTGATCGAAGCGCGTCTGTACTCGATGCGCATAGAAGGCGTAGAGGCGCGCGCCGATACCAAGCTGATCCGCAAGATAGTCGATCACAGCCGCGGGTGGCTGCTCGTTATCCCACAAGAGCCGCCCCGTTTGTCGCATCGTGCAGAGTTGAACGGCGAAGCCCAGCTTGTTCTGCGGTCGCCGGCGGAGTTCGCATTCCAATCTATCTGCCGGGTCCAGTGTAAAGTGACGGATCAGACTATCCTCGTCCGTCGCTATGCCCAGAAGTATCGCCGCTTCCTTGGAACTGACAAGCCGTCTTCTACCCACTCGCCTTCTCCCTCGGCCCACTAAATTCCAAGGGAATTGGTTCGCCATCGGCCGGAGGCTTTCAACCAGCCCAGTGGCTTCATCTACAGATCTATGCGCGTGTTCGCGCTTCGTTCGACCTTAGCGTGTCTGCGGGAACGGTTCTTGTTCCGACCCCTGCTTGGCTGCGTCGGGCGGTTCCCGATGCGCAAAGCCTTGCTGGAAAAAATGTTAAGGACGTGGCGCTCGTTGCCGGCGCCGCCATCGGCGCACTCGATGCGACGGTTCGGCGGCAGGAGCGGTGGGCCGGCGCCTGGCGGCAGCGGCTGGCAATTTCGGCGGCCGCGGCAACGGCAAAGCAGGCGGGTCGCGTCGAGGAGGAAGCGGCCTTGCGCGATGCCGTATTGCTCACAAGACCGGGCGACAATGTCGGCCCCGCCGGCCTTTTCCTTCTTGCTTGGCGGCGGCTGGCATCTCGGCCAGCGGACGATCTGCTGACGGAAAAAAATGTCGCGGCGGTGTTGGAAGATCTAGGGCTTACGCTCAACGATAAGGCGGTCAGCGATCTGGCGGACGATCTGCGACGGCTTGCCGCCAACACCGGCACGGTCGAAATGCTGGTCGGGGCCTTCGCGGCCGCGGAGCGTTACGGCTTCCGGCGCGTTCTCGGAGCCTGGCTTGCCGATGTGTTGCTCGCGCAGCGGCTAGGCTGGACGCATGCAATCCCTTTGTTGGGCGCCGAAGCGACCTTGGTTGTGGGTACGGGCCGGGCGCGTCGACCAGTGACTGCCGCTCTGGCTGCCGGCGCTGAAACGGAAGCCGATTGGGCCAAAAGCCTGCTTGCCGCGCAGGCGCGCGCTGCGCTGCGCGCCATTGATCTTTTCGCCGAACTTGAGCGCCGCGCGGATCGGCTGCTTGCGGTTGCGCCGAAACTCAGGGCCAAGGCGGCGGACGTCGTCGTGGAAAAGCTGCTCTCTGACGACGCGATCGTCGCCTCGGAACAAATCGCCGGCATGAGCGATCGCGGCCTGCGCCGCCTGTTCGACCGACTGGTCGAGCTCGGTGCCGTGCGTGAATTGTCCGGCCGCGCCACCTTCCGCATCTACGGGCTGTGAAAACAATGGCGGAGAGTGCACGTAGGCGAGGAGGGAGCCGGCCAGATGACCGTCGATCAGCTGACCAGCTGTTTGACCGGGAACTGGATCATCTGCCGCCGGAAGCGCGTTGGCGTGAATGGATGCACCGGGTCGAGGCAACGATTTTCGCCGCTAGCGAGCCGGTCGACCGCGAAATGCTCGCCCGCATCGTCGGGAAAAGCTGCAGCATTGATCTTCTCATCGACGACATCCGCGAGGAGCTGCGCGGCCGCCCTTACGATCTGGTTTCGGTCGCCGGCGGCTGGAAACATTTGACCCGGCCTGCCTATGCAGACGCCATCCGCGCTGCTGTAGGTGGAAGTGGGAAGACCGCCGACCTTACGCAGTCTGAGGTTCTGGTGCTGATGTGCATCGGCTACTTCCAGCCGATCACCCGCGCCGAACTGTCGTCTTTCTTCGGCAAGGAGATCAGCCGCGATTTTATTGGTCATCTGCGCGGTGCCGGCCTGATCGCTTCCGGTCCGCGCAGCCCAACGCCGGGCGCGCCCTACACCTATGTGACGACAAAAGAATTCTTGCTGGAGTTCGGGCTCGACACGCTGCGCGACCTGCCGGATTTCGAGGCACTCGAGGACGCCGGGCTATTGTCGAAGGAGAAGCTATTGGCGGGCGACATCATGCCAGAGTTTTCCGGCGCCGAAGCACAGGGCCTCGGAACCGAAATCGAAGACTAGGCCGGCGGCAATAAGTCATTGAATGACGGAAATGGAGTGGGAAGAAAGCCGACACAGGACGATGATCTTGGCTGTCGCGAAAGTCATCGGCGGAATACGGAAGCCGGCATGAAGGAACTCGATCGCCTCGGCCAGGCAAAGGATTAGATGGAACGTCGACTGAGGAATCGTCGGTCATCGAGCAGCCTTCTCTATGTTCTGGAGCTTGTCCTCGCCCGCCCCATTGTTTCCGCAGCGATGATTGCAGACGCAGCGAAGGTGACCCCTCGTGGAGCGCTTAACCTCGTTTCTGAACTCGGGGTGCGTGAGATGACCGGCCGCGGACCTTACTGGGGTTGGGCAGTCATTTGAATTGGCGCGATGAAACGCGGGCGCAGGGTAGGAGTCCGGATCACTTTTTTCGTCCAACGAATATCCGAAACATTTCAAGAGGATACAATCATGGTGGACGAAATTAACAAATCATTATTGCGTTTTCGTCCACACTGGGCAACATTGCATGCTCATCGAAGGATATCTTTTCATGGCTTCCACCTACGCGGATCTCGATTCCGATCTCGTCAATCTTGCCCGGCTAGCGCTCGCTGGCCGCGTACAAGATATCCAAATGCTGGTCCAACGGATTGCCCGGAAGACGCGAGGAGTTAAGCCTGAGCTGTCGAGTTCGCTCACGTCCCTTCTCAGAGAGGCCCCCACCAAGGACATGCCACTCCGCCGACAGGTTGAGATTCCGATGCCTGTGGATTCGGACTCCCGTCTCCATCTCCTCAGAATCGAGAGCGTTGTCGAACTCGATCATGAACCCATCCTCGCCCCAAATGTTGCGACCCTTCTTAGTCAGCTCGTAGCTGAGCGCCGCCGTATTGAAGCACTCGACGCCGCCGGTCTTGAACCAACCAAGACCGCATTGTTTGTCGGTCCACCAGGCGTTGGGAAGACACTGGCAGCCCGGTGGCTGGCCAAAGAGTTGGGCAAGCCGTTGATCATCCTTGACCTAGCAGCGGTCATGAGCAGCTATCTTGGGAGGACCGGCGCCAATCTCCGGCAGGTCCTCGACTATGCCAAGCAGTCAGATTGCGTGCTACTCCTCGACGAACTGGACGCAATTGCGAAACGTCGAGATGACCGCGGCGAGATAGGTGAATTAAAACGCCTTGTAACGGTTCTACTACAGCAGATAGATGATTGGCCGTCTCGCGGCCTGTTGATCGCCGCGACCAATCATCCGGACCTGCTGGATCCGGCTGTCTGGCGTAGGTTCGAGACCAAAGTCGATTTTCCCATGCCCGACCGATCTGCAATCGAGGAATATGCCGCGCAACTCCTTCAGACCAATCCTGAAGAGGCCAACCGCTGGTCAAAGATCCTTGCAATTGCATTCGAAGGCCACTCCTTCAGCGACATCCAGCAATCCATCGCGCGCGCCCGGCGAGGTGCCGCTGTCTCAGGAGAAGGATTGGCCCTGCAGTTTCACAACTTGATCCAGGTCGAGGGGCAAACGAAATCAAACCGAATTTCCCTCGCAACAATGCTGGTCGAGGCCGGTGTTTCTCAGCGCAGCGCCCAGAAGCTCACGGGTATATCGCGAGATACGGTTCGCAGCCACGCACAAAAACGGGGCACGCCGCTCAAGCAACGGGAGGGATGATTGGGCAAACAAAATTTTCTATTGGGCAAAGGGGAGCGTTTAATTGCGCCCGTGACCGGGGTGAGGGGAGGAGCGCCCAAGCAGCATCCGTACTCCTTCCCTGAGGCGCGCGCGAGACTAGTGCCGATGCTTGTGAACGCGGTGTCGCAGATTGACCTGCTCCCATCAGCGGCCTGTCCTGATGACAAGGCAGTTCTTTCGGTCGTTCTCAATCCCGAATACATTGCGAAATCCTTCTATCCAAGAGAACTATTCGACCGAGTAGGGATCGAAGCCGTCGGGAGTAGAACTCGGCCGATCACACCGGCACAAAGATCCCGCGGTCGCCCTTCAGAGGAAACTCTCACGACCGAAATATTTGTGATGGGACCGCGCGTAGCGTTGCGAAACTGGAGCGCTAGCCTACCTCAATGGAACGATGGCTCTCCGGCGACGCAGGCCATCATCAGCATTGAGGAAATTGATGCACCCAGCGTAGAGGAAAAGAAAAAGGGCGACCTGCCTTCAAAAGGCGATCTCATTTTTGAGGTCGTCCTCCACACCGACGAGCTGCTCGGTGAAAGGTCGATGCTTGAATCGTTCAGGCGTTACGTAGCGGGACTTGGTATCAAAGACGCTATGGGCAGGCGCTTCTACGCGGGCGGTCTATGCTTCGTCGAGCTTTCTGCTCCAGCAGATCTTGCCAACGCTATCGCAACCTTTACGGCGGTGCGCGCCATTCGGGAGATGCCGAGGCTCCGTGTGTTGCGGCCTACCATACGCGCAGCAGCAACGCCCTCGCCGAGGATCGAGTATCCCTCTGGGCCGGTTGTCGATCCAAATATGAAGGTCGCAATTTTTGACGGTGGACTCCCGAATGGCCATCCTTTGACCGCTTGGGCCACGCCTATTGATGCGACGGGCGTCGGCACCTCCCATGATGATCTCCGCCGCCACGGCGTACATGTGACGTCGGCTTTTCTATTCGGTCACATCGACCCGAGTAAACCCCTTCCAACACCGTACGCCTCCGTCAACCATTTTCGTGTCTTAGACACGGATCCGAACCAGGATCCCGAAGGTCTCTACGAGGTGCTCTATAGGATCGACCAAGCGCTCCTGGCCCAGGAATATGACTTCGTCAATCTCAGTCTAGGTCCAAGGCTTCCAGTCGAAGACGACGACGTTCATGCTTGGACCGCAGTGCTTGACGACCACTTTTCGCGAAACGGTACGCTTGCCACCATCGCCGTCGGAAATGACGGTGAAAGAGACGCGGCACTCGGTTTCAACCGAATACAGGTACCCTCCGACTGCGTGAATGCGATGGCGGTGGGTGCGGCTGACAGTCCCGATAAGC
This sequence comes from Mesorhizobium sp. WSM1386, assembly GCF_055901595.1. Classification (NCBI taxonomy): domain Bacteria; kingdom Pseudomonadati; phylum Pseudomonadota; class Alphaproteobacteria; order Hyphomicrobiales; family Phyllobacteriaceae; genus Mesorhizobium; species Mesorhizobium sp. WSM1386. The sequence continues at coordinate 6,272,419 of NZ_CM148373.1, read as the reverse complement.
CGTGGTCGCGTGCACCCTATAGCTCTGTCGGGCCTGGACGTAGCCCGGGACTCATCAAGCCCGATCTCGTTGATTTTGGTGGTTCGCTTCAGCGGCCCTTCCTGGTCGCCAATCATGACGGCGGACCATCTCTCGAAGTGACTGGCGGAACATCGTTTGCCGCCCCAAGCCTGTTGCGCATAGCGGCCGGAGTCAGGGCACATATTGGACCGAGCATCGACACGCTCGCAATTAGGGCACTCTTAATTCACACCGCAGAAGAATCCGGGCATCCGGCCGAGGAAGTTGGACGCGGACGCGTTGCGCGGTCAATCGACGATATCCTTTTATGTGACGATGACACGGTGCGCGTAATCTATCAGGGCTCGATTTCCGCAAGGAACTATGTTCGCGCGGCTATCCCGTTGCCCAACGGCGAGCTTCCGGGCAAGGTCCGGATTACCGCTACTGTTTGCTACAAGACGCTGACCGATCCCCACCATTCGGGCAATTATACAAGGGCCGGCCTCGAGATCGCGTTTCGCCCGCGAGATGACAAGCGAAAAGACGAGGAAAAACTTCACGCCGATCCCCAAAGCTTCTTCGGAAAGGCCCAGAAAGGTTTGACCGAGGGTCAGCTCCGTCGTGATGCATGGAAGTGGGAAAACACATTGCATGCATCGGTGGGTTTCCTCGGCAAGAGCCTGAAGAATTCCGCGTTCGACATTCACTATAATGCGCGGCTAGAGAGCCGCGACTTCGCGCCGGAAGATGAATTGAGGTACGCGCTGGTTATCAGCGTGAAAGCCAACCGGGTTGCCGATCTCTACGATCAGATTGTCCGCAAGTATCAAGCACAGTTGGAGCCACTGAGGCCGGTTGTAGAAATTCCGGTACGAACCTGAGGGACACCACGTCATTCACACCAGCGAATTCTGCCATTGCGGATGAAGAAATGAGATCGACACCCGATCTTCCTCCAAACTGACGGATGCAATGAGCCGGTTTTGTCGGTTTCGACAGAGGCCCTCCAAACGACCTTGTCGTCTGCTAACAGGTTCATATCCAGGACTGAACCGCACCCACAGGGGCAGCGCATGGTGGCTTGCCAAGCTTCCCCATCTTCATTGAGTATGTAAAGCGTTCGCGGGGCGATCAACTTTGGTAAGCTACCCTCCCGCACGATAGCCCGGTAGGGCCGGCGAAAAAGGTGGCGCATGCTGCCGGCCATATACTGAGCTGCATCCCCCAACCAAGTCATTGCGAGATCTCCCAGAGTTCGGGCAGTCCCAAAAGTGGCGCGATATCGCCATGCCCCAGCCATGGGCGCAGAAGCGTACAGTCTTCCTGTTCCTCGTCTGCGACAAGGCGCAACTGACCAAGACTGAACTCGATTGATGCGACATCGGCATTTGGCATCTGGCGGTAATTATGTACCCGGGCAAGAAAATCATTCGCGGCCAACGCTGCGGCAAACATGTTGATGGTGATGACGGCAGGCCTGCTTACGACGGCACCGCGAATGTATTTGTCGCGAACCTGTTGAGCCGCCGCCGCCGGGTCCGACGTCGCCAAGCCCTCTGCTGCCACGGTGCTCAGAGAGATGACATCCCGGGAGATCAGGCTAGAACGGCCGGGCACCAGATAGTGGACCGTGCCGAAGATATCCAGGATCTTTCCCTTGTCGTCGCCTTCCACAGCTGCATCAAGCATCACACCGATATCGAAATAGGGGATTGTGTGGTAAGTCGATACCAAGTTTGTCAGAAAGCGCCCGGTATGGGTGTCTACGCATCCGAAAATGACATCGCAAACCGAGAGCGCGTGAATCGCCGGCGCCGACATCAACGTTGTTGCCATCTTGATGATCCGGGTTGGAAGGCCGGTTGCAAGCACAGCCGTTTCGGCAACATCCACTTTGAGTCGTGCGGCCTGAGCGTCGGCGACGGAACTATTCAAGATGCGGTTTAGATTGCGATCCTCGACGTGGTCTGGATCGACAATGACTACTTCTCCGAAGCCGAGGCGTACCAACTGCTCGAGCAGTGGACTCCCAGTGCCCGAGATGCCTACGATGCCAGCTCGAAGCTTGGCGAGGGTTGAGGTTGTACCTTCTCCAAAAGCCTGGTCCTGAGATGCACCGAAGGATGGCTCAGCCGCTGTGTTTCTTTGGACATTCGGGAAGAAACGAATGTCGGGACCAGCCACGCTGATCATATCCAAATTATGCATGGCATGACCCTGCCAGAGGTAACGGCCAAACAGGCGACCGCTAGGCAACATGACGATGCTTCCGTGCGGGAGATTGGCGGCAACCCAAGAGCGTACGATGGGCAAAAGCTCTCCGTCGCCCTCGTCGTCGACGGGGGAGAACGCGGAATGGCCGCCCGGATGGCAATGCACTTTGATCACACTAAGGCCAAGCGCTTCGGCAGTGTCGAGATGCGGGACTATCAGGTCGGTCGGCCAGGAAATCCGATCATCGAGCCGTTTGCACTTGTCGTGATCTAACAGGATGACTTCCCGAACTGACAGTCGGTATCGATCGGCGTGCTTAGCACCGCCGCACAGGAGAAGGGCGGCAGCCTCGAGGTTATCGCCAGGGAACAAATGATCGAATAGTTTGTCGTGCTGGTCGACGGATATGCTGAGCGTGACATTCATCGCGCAGCCTCCTTCTCGAAAATCTCTTCGATGAGGAAGACATGAGTCTCGAGACAATCGACACCCGGAATCCACTGATTTTCGCCGGAGCGGTGACGCGACCAGCGCTGGAATATTTTGCCTTCGATGGACTGCTCGACCTGCGTTTGTGGGATTTCGCGGCCGTCCAGCCGAGCAAGCTTCGGAAAGACATACAGCATATCGAGCTGAGTCAGCGGGTATCCCTGCTCGATGCGGATGGCAACCGAGACATGCTGGTGCGTGAAGCCGGGTGGCAGGAGGAAATCGCGCAGAATCACCCACGTAGAGCCGTCTTGGACGATGTCGAACGGAAGGCCATACGAGTCGAGGAACAGCCGGTCGGCGTCCAGGAGCGGCGCATCGCGCCGCTCCTGGACTTCACCATCAGTCTGTTCTTTACGGATCGCGCGGAACTTCTCCGTACCAGGGTGACGGAGATCGACACGCTCATCTAGTTCCACCTTCTGCGGCTTGTGCCCAGCGAGCTTTACGCGCAGCGTGTAATTCTCAGGCGGCGTCAGGCTGGCAAGTGCAAGAACCTCGCGACCGGTGATGTGCGGCTTGTCCCACACGTAAGCGGTGTCGTTGACCTTGAAGCGGTAACGCTTGGCCAATGGCGGGCGCTTGCCATCTTTGGCGTAGGCTTCCAGATCGACGATCTCATCGAGGATCTCCTCAAGAAGCTCCTCGACGCGCGAACTCGAATGTTCAGTTTCAGTCAGTTTCATTTTTAATGCCTCGTCTGTTGCTATTGGCGATCCACCGCGGATATCCAATGTCTGCATGATGAGGCAAGCTTGCTAAGTTTGTCAAGCAAAAGATACGCACGCTTGAGATAATTAGCATGTGCATCGCATGCTTGACTTATCAAGCAGTGGCGGTAAAATGCCTTGCGCCGTGAAACCCAGGTAGTGCTCGGCGCATCATGCACTGCCATGAAAAGAGGAGAGTCGTGAAAGTAACCCTAGGAGAATATATCGGGTCTATCCGCACTGACCGAAAGCTGACCCTCCGTCAAGTTGAGGAAGCCACCAACAAAGAAGTCTCAAATGCCTATCTCAGCCAGATTGAAAACGGAAAGATTCAAAGACCGTCACCGAATATCCTGTATGCACTCTCAAACCTGTACGGCGTGGATTACGACAAACTTATGGAGTTAGCGGGATATATCACTACAGCGCGTACCGATGTTGAGCGCCATGGGAGAGCGGCGACCTTCGCTGAATTGCATTTAACGCAGACTGAGGAGGCAGAGTTATTGAAATACCTCGGTTATCTACGGTCAAAGAAGGATTGATCTTGAGAAAGCCCGATGACAGCTCGCTTTCGCCAAATGAATATACCGCCATCCATCGCGCGGCGATCGACCTGTTGAACAAAGCAAATGCATGGGACCGGCTGCCTACGCCGGTCCCTGATTTATTGAGCGCGGCCAAGCTCCGGGTCTCGCCTCTGAGCGCCTTCGATCCACGAACTCTCCTGCGCTATACTCAGGATCTCGGGGATCGCGCCGCACGATTTGTGAAATCGGCAATCGAGAAGGTGCGAGGGGTATTCGACGTTCAGGCGGATCTCATCCATATCGACACGTCTCTCACCGAGACAAAGCAGAATTTCATCAAACTGCATGAGGCCGGACATAAGCACATCCCCCACCAAGGGCCGATGTTTAAGTGGATACAGGACTGCGACAAGTCCTTGTCGCCGGACATATCCGATCAGTTCGAGCGTGAGGCAAACATCTTCGCTGCGGTAGTCCTTTTCCAGGATTCGCGCTTTGCACAGATGGCGGCTGACAGCAGCTTTGGCATTAAAGTGCCGCTGGCTCTCAGCAAGAAATTTGGAGCCTCAATTTACGCATCGCTGAGAGAGTATGTAAGGCGCAATACCAGAGCCTGCGCGGTTATAGTCCTTAATCCGGTCGAGGTATGTCCTCTCCTGGGGATGACGTCTCCGCTTCGCCGGGTTGAGATATCGCCGCTCTTTCAAAAGCGCTTCGGAGAGTTAATCCTACCCGAACAGATCGATGGTGCGAATCCATTGGCCAGCTTCATTCCCCTAGGCGGTCGAAAGATGTCCAAACCCGGCACACTGCCAATGGAAGACAGGAACGGCCAGATCGTCGAGTTCGTCGCGGAAGGTTTTGGCACTCCGTACAATACCTTTATTCTGATCCATGCGCGGTCCGACTTGAAGACATCGTTTGTCATTCCGCCTGTCGCCCGCGGTTTGTCTCTCGGATTTTCGGCTCGTTCCGCAAAATCCTAAGTGCTGAAATCTCCCAAAAGTTGAGGAAAGCGTGAAATCAATAAGCGAAGCTTTCGATAGTTTTTCGCATGCGTTGCGGATCAATACCGAACATCTCATGCGCGCACCGAAGCTTCTGCAGATCGACCCGCAGGAATGTGCCGGAAACCTGGACCAAGGTCTTTCGGCGATCCTGAATGCATTTCATAGCATCTATGACGCCGCAAAGGACGATCCTCGAATCGTGTTTGAGTGGAACCGAACTGCGCCAACAGCGACACTGTTGGCAATTCGGAACGCCCGACATCATAACCACGCCAACCGAATCAGAAGCCTGGAGACCTTCTTCACAAGGGGGAGCCAGACCGGGAGGTCGAAGAACTACGGGTTGGTTACCTATGGTCCGCCACCGGAAGTAGGGGAGGCGGCCTTTATCCAGGCGATTTCGTGGGAAGATACCGACACTCTGCTCAACATGCCGCACAAAGCCTCCCATCTTAGCGCGGAAAGGGTGACGACCATATATTCCTATGTCGGAGGTGAGGCTATGGCTGCCCTTCTCTTCCCTACACGATGCAAGGCTTCCGATCTTCTTCGATGCCTTGCCGCTTATCGTAAATGCGGCGAAAGCAATAGTGTCGGTGCTCGGGCCACATATTAAAACGCTCTCGGTAGAAAGCGAAACCTTTTTGGATCACTTCAAGTTGGTTCCTAGCGTTGATACCGCTGTTCGACAGGCACGGGTTGAGCTGTTCGAAATCTAAACGCGCGATTGCACCGACGACGCACCGAGGAGCGGCTCAACCGACCTTCTCAGCTCGCGCTTTGACGGCGGCCATTGGCCGCCAGGTCCCGATCGCCGCGCGGGCAGGCGCCCCGGTGCAGGCATCGCTCGCGACCCCTAAAATTCGACGTTCGCAAGGTGCTGGGCAACTACCTGTCAACGCGAAGACCTTACCCAACACATCGCCACTCACCTCGCTCGAACGGCGACCTATAGCTCGAGAGCCAACACCCCGTATCTTGAGATTTTTCCTGTCGAGCCGCAGCCGAACGCCGTTATGCTCGGACCGGAGCCAGTGTCATGCCATTTCGATTCGTTCACACCGCCGACATCCATCTCGACTCACCGCTGCGTTCGCTGGCGTTGCGAAACGGCGACCTTGCTGAACTCGTCGGAGACGCCAGCCGCCAGGCGTTTGTCTCCATAGTTGACCTCTGCCTGGCGGAGCGTGTCGATGCGCTGGTCATTGCCGGCGATCTCTATGATGGCGACCAGACGTCGATGAAAACCGCCCGCTTCCTGGCGTCGCAGATGACACGGCTTCACCAGGCCGGCATCAGGGTTTTCAAGATCCGTGGCAATCATGACGCGCTACCGCGCATATCGAAGCAGCTGGTGTTCCCGGAGACGGTCACGATCTTCGGTGGCCGTCCCCAGTCAGTGCTGCAGACAGCCGGGGGGCTCGACGTCATGTTTCATGGCTTGAGCTTCGCCAGCCCCAAGGCGCCGGACAGCCTGCTGCCCAAGTATTCAGCGCCGCGTGAAGGCGCGGTCAATGTCGGCATCATGCATACCAGCCTGGCCGGATCGCCCGGCCACGACGTCTATGCCCCCTGCAACGCCACCGACCTGCATGCCCATGGCTTCGACTACTGGGCGCTTGGGCACATCCATGTCCGCCAGGTCCATCCCGGGGCGAGCACGGTGGTGATGCCGGGAATTCCACAGGGCAGGGACATCAATGAGGCCGGGGAGAAATCCGTCACCCTGGTGACGATACGAGACGACCGCACCGTAGAGATCGAGGAGAGGCTGACCAGCATCGCGCAATTCGAAAGGGTGAATGTCGACCTGACCGAAACGGTGGAATGGTCCGATGTCGTCGGACGAGTCCGCTCCGCGCTCGAAGATGCGCGCGCCTCCGTCAGGTCCCGTCACGTTGTGGTCCGTCTCGGCCTGACCGGGGTTTCACCCTTATCCTGGGCGCTGATCCGTGACCGCGACCTGCTGCTCGCGGAAGCCGAGCAGGTCGCGGAGCAGATGGGTGACACCTGGGTGGAGAAGCTCGAGCTTAACGTCTCTCCATTCGCGGCCGAACCATCCGAAAAAGCGTCGGAGATGCGCCGCCACGCCCCGAGGCGGCAACTGGGCCTCCATACCGTTTTGCTGATGATGCGGGAAGCACAGATCATCGACGGCATGATTGACCTGCTGGTGGAGACCATCCACAAGATCGGGGTGCGTTCGAAGCGCAAGGTGGTGGCCGGCATCGCGCGTGACATCCAGAAGGTTTACGGCAAGGAGCGGCTGCTGGTCGATATCGCGGGTGCCGCGATCGAGGCGCCGGGTGGCCGGGTCTTCGGGGACAAAACCTTTAGCATGGCGCTCTCCAGTTGAGGTTTGGGGAGCGCCATCCTAGTCTTACTGAGTCAGAAAGTCGCGGCTGTGGGGGGATTCGCGCGGGTCGCGGATTTGTTAGGGTGCTGCTTCGTGATCAGGGAAGCGCCCCGCCATGCCCGACTGGACAGTCGAGAGTGAAGCAGCATTCGACGCCTATATCGATGCTTTGATCGGGGTGATCGGCCACGCCGACCGAGCTGAGCCGCTGAAGGATTATTGCCTGGGACTGCTGATGCCGATGGAGCGCAAGAGCGTGGAACCGTTGGCGGCCGTCACGGCGCCGTCGCGGGTGGCGGCCAAGCATCAGTCTCTGCTGCATTTCGTGGGACAGGCGCCGTGGTCGGACGCGACCTTGCTGGCGCGGGTTCGCGGCTGAGTTCTTCCACGGATCGAGCAGCGTGGACCGATCCGGGCGTGGATCGTCGACGACACGGGCTTTCCCAAGAAGGGCAAGCACTCGGTGGGCGTAGCGCGCCAGTATTGCGGCCAGTTGGGCAAGCAGGACAACTGTCAGATTGCGGTTAGCCTATCGATCGCAAATGACGCAGCCTCGCTTCCGATCGCCTACCAACTGTATCTCCCGCACAGCTGGGCGGAGGATCCGGAACTACGCAAGAAGGCCAAGATTCCGGCGGAGATCACGTTCCAGACCAAGCCGCAGATCGCGCTCGAGCAGATCAGGACGGCCAAGGCCGAGGGCGTCGCGCCCGGCGTGGTTCTGGCCGACGCCGGATATGGGGCCGACGGCGGTTTCCGCGCAGGCCTGTCCGAGCTCGGTCTGACCTATGTTGTCGGCGTTCAGCCCACACTCAGCGTCTGGCGCCCAGGCGAGAGCCCGCTGCCGGGGGATGTCACGTTGTCTGCATATACACGCATTGAGACCTGCAGCCGCTGATGTCAGCTGACCATGGCCACGGCTTTCCATTCCGCCATGGCCTGCAGGCGGTGAATATGTGTAGCGAGAGCGGAGCGTTTTGAGCGGGGCGGGACGAAGAGATTGCGCAGTGCCGAGAAGATCGAAACGAAGCGTTGCAGTGCTCCTGGTGATCGGAAGCCTTGCATAATCCGCTCCCGTTTTCGCAGCGGCACATGCGAATTCTCGGCACGGTTGTTCAATCCCTTATGCGACTGATGCTCGACGTCCGGCATCACCTGTCGCCTGGCTGCTCCATAGGAGCGCAGCTTGTCGGTGATCATGCGCTTCGGCGCGACGCCTTGCTCTTCAGCAGCCGCGTCAGCAAGCACTTGGCCGCTTTGGTGCTGCGGCGGTTCTGGACGATTTCGTCGAGCGGCGCGCCACAACCAGTGTTTCCTGCCGGCGATGGTGATGACGACCTCGTCCAGGTGCCAGACATCGTTTCGGCTGTGCTGCTTGCGGCGCAAGCGGCGAGCGTAATGCGGGCCGAACTTGATGCCCCACCGGCGGATTGTCTCATACGAAACCACGATCCCGCGCTCCAGCAGCATTTCCTTGACCAGACGCAGGCTCAAGGGGAACCTGTAGTAGAGCCAGACCGCATTGGCGATGATCTGCCGCGGGAAACGATGGCGCTTGTAGCTGACGGTTGCGGTGTTCATGACATCGGGTCTATGCCGCAAATCCCTGAACGCGAGTTAAGTTGATAACGCCCGCGCCGATGATGTTCCTTCGATGGCGATCAGCTTGGGACCCGTTCGAGATCCGGATACCGGCCACGCGATTTCGCCAGTTGTTGCCGCGGCGCTGTGCATAAGGCCAAGAGGCCTGCTGACGCCTCGACAAGCAAGGAAAGTCGATGCCCTGAAGCAGGGATCTGACGCATTCGCCGAGATGCGACGCCTGGCAATGCGCTTCAACGGTATCCTTCGGAGCAGGAGGTCGGAAACACTGGACCCCTGGATCGACGATGCAATCGATTCCGACGGGAGGGCCCGTCTCCGTCTCGTTCAGGGCCGACGCCCGACCGCCGCATTTATGACGATGCCTTTCGTGAAGCGCTGATCGTCATCTGGGAGGCGTCGGACCGGATCTGTGGCAAACGATTGAAGGCGCTGGCTCCTATTCTGGTCGAGGCGATGGAACGTCACGGACATCTTCGTTTGACCCGGAAATCCGCACCCGGCTTCTGACGATGAGCGCGGCGACAATCGACCGCGTTCTTGGCGAGGCCCGAAAGACCGCAGGAGGACGGGCACGACGCCGCAGCGCGGTATCCACGGCGCTACGACGGAGCATTCCGATCCGTACTTTATCCGACTGGCAGGACCCTCCGCCCGGATTTGTCGAGGCTGACCTGATGGCGCACAGTGGCCCGGTGGCGAGCGGCAGCTTTATCCAAACGCTTTGTCTCACCGACATTGGAAGCGGGTGGACGGAATGCGCTTCCCTGCTTGTCCGGGAGCAGAAGCTGCTGAGCGAGGTGCTGACGGAACTGCGGCGGCTCCTGCCGTTCCAACTTCTCGGCTTCGACACGGACAATGACAGCGTGTTCCTGAATGAGACTGTGCGCGATTACTGCCGGGACGGCGGCATCGAGTTCACCCGCTGCCGGCCTTACCGGAAGAATGACCAGGGATTTGTCGAGCAGAAGAACGGCGCCGTCGTTCGCCGCATTGTCGGCTATCGCCGGCTGGAGGGACTTGAAGCCGCCGCAGCCCTGGCGCAGCTCTATTCGACGGTGCGGCTGTGTGCCCGCGGCATGCTCGTCGAAGCGGCTCGGGCGGCAGCACGCGCGCCGGCGCCACTGATTTCGCTTGATATACTGACGGCGACCGACCGGTGCCGACCACAGGATCCTACAAACAATACTGTCGCTATTGGCCCACACTGTCGACTATCGAACAGACGCGCCATACGAAACGTGTTGCATTTCGTGCGCAGCCTTCAACGCGAAAAGAAGGAAGAGCGCGACGCGAAGGTGCGCCTGCCAATTTGAGTATCAGCGCGCAGCTACGTCCTCAGGATGGCACCTCACTTGCACATTAACTTGGGGGAGGGCGTTGTAACGGCTTTGCCCCAACCAGCGGATATGACATGGCAATTGGCCCAGAAGTACTGAATTGCCCGTTTCGCAGCGGCTGGTGGGGATTCTCGGCACTGTTGTTGATGCCTAGCGCGCGGTGCTCGCCATTCGTCGTCCAGGTGCCAACCATCATTGGGTCTGGGCCGCCTCGCGCGCAGTCGTCGAACGCACTAGAGGCATACTTCTTCCTTCGGCGGCGGATCGTTTCACAGGAGACGACGATCCCGCGCGCTCCAGAATTTTCTCGACCAGGCGCAGGCCCAAAGGGACCGCTAATAAAGCCACACCGCACGGGGACAATCTCGGCGGTAGAGCGCTGGCGTTTGTAGCTGGTGCGCATGAACCTGCGTACTCCTCACGAGAAGTTACCGCGACAACGCCCTGAATCATAAAGACCCAGGTGGGACATTTTGGACAATTCACTTAGAAAATATCTTTCTGCCGAACTCGCCCGCGGAACCATATCGGTTGAAATCGATCGCAGCCTAATGCCCCCCGATGCAATGTTCGGGTTCGCGGAGCGCATCAATCCTAAACGGTCTTTCCTGTTCGCTTCCAAGCTGCTTGGGCGTCACAGTCCCGTTCGGCCTTCGCTGATGCGAAAGACGTACAAACTTCTGGCCGACCAAATTTCACCCGATCTCGAAGGGCCAATCCTGTTCATAGGCATGGCCGAAACTGCTGTCGGGTTGGGAGCGGGCGTGCACCAGCAATATTCAGAACAATATGACCGGGACGACACCGTTTACATTTGCACTACCAGACACGCGCTAGGTTTGCCCCTAATTTGCGAGTTCCAGGAGGAGCACAGTCACGCCACAGGACATCTCGTCCACTGGCCGCTCGCGCCAGGCCTGGTCTCGATGGTCAAGAATGCCCGGACGCTTGTATTAATTGACGATGAAGCGTCGACTGGAAAAACATTCGGTAATCTGTTCGCAGCTCTGCCTGCCAGCATCAGGTCGACTCTTCGAAATACGGTGCTCGTCACCCTTATGGATTGGTCAGATGGTGCTGCCGAACAGATGATCGCAGCCAACGTGAAGCGCACGTCAATCCTTTCCGGGCGGTATCGCTGGGATGCAAACGGTTTGAACATCGACGCGCCGGAAGTGCCGTTTGTTGAGACAAAAAGGGGTAAAGTCATTTTGCCCGACAAGGATATCGACTGGGCTCGGTTGGGTGTCTCCCGGCACCGTCTTCAACTGGGTGGTGAGGCGGCATCGTCGGGCGCTACGCTGGTACTTGGTACAGGAGAAAACGTATGGCAGCCGTTCCTGCTTGCGGAAAAATTGGAGACGGAAGGAGCTGACGTCCACTACTCATCGGTTACCCGATCACCGCTTTCAGTGGGTCACGCGATTGTAAAGAAAATTGCATTTGAGGACAATTACGGCGGGAATGTTTTTAATTATTTGTACAATGTCGTCCCGTCAGAATACGTGAAAATTCTCCTGTGCTCGGAGACGGATGAAGCGGACGTAAGCCCTATACTTATGCACTTCTTGGAACGGGCAACCGTAGTAATTCCCCAGTAAGTGGTTCCCCATACCATCATTTCACGCGGTGTTGCAGTCGTACGCCTGAAGTTCCGGTAAGTGGCGGAGGAAGGGAAGACTCTGTTGAAGACGCAACGTAAATTCATTTCGGGCACGTATCGCAGCACGGACGTCACGCTGCTTTTGAAGCTCGTTAATTTGGAGCCAATCGACGACGCTTCGAAGGAAACGGCGATACAGTCCGGCCTACGCCATTATTCGGAAATGATTTCGTTCGAAAGCGCGCCCGAAGCCGCCTACATGGCGATATTCTATGAAGCGATGTCAGCTGGCGCTGCCAGAATGGGACGCGAGGTGGCAGCTCTCGCGCGGTCTATCTCAAATCAAACTAAAGGCCCGATCACGTTGGCGAGCCTCGTTCGGGCCGGGGTGCCTTTGGGTGTTCTCCTGAAGCGTGCGTTGTCGCGCTTGGGAAAGGACGTCGAACACTTTGGCATTTCGATCATCCGGGACCGCGGAATCGACAGCAATGCAATGCGCCACATCATTGAGCGGCGGCCCATTGAAGGCCTGCTGTTTGTTGATGGCTGGACCGGCAAAGGCGCTATCGCCACCGAGCTGGAACGGAGCTTCCATTCATTTTCTGCACAGCCGCCAAAGCTGGTGGTTCTGTCTGACCCCTGTGGTCGGGCGTGGCTTGCGGCGTCAGGCGAAGACTGGCTCATTCCATCGGGAATACTCGGAAGCACCGTGTCCGGGCTAATCAGCCGTTCGATACTGAACGAGGAGGTCACAGGTCCGGAAGACTTTCACGGTACAGTCAGATGGGATCACTTGATCTCCCACGACATCTCAGCTGCTTTCGTAGACAATGTATGGACACATGCCGTCACCGCATTAGACCAAAATATTGATCTCGCGCAGTGGACGGTCAACGACCGCTCAAGCCATCAGAGACGATCGCGGCAGGCAATCAATCGAATTGCTGCAGACTTTGCCGTTGAGAATACCAATCGGATCAAGCCAGGAATTGCGGAGGCCACGAGGGCAATTCTGCGCCGCATGCCTCAAATTGTACTCCTGTCTTCCGTTGAAGACGCTGAGCTGGCAGCGCTGCGGCATTTGATCCGGGAGAAAAATGTCCTATTTCAAGTCGTCCCGAAAAAAATCCAGCCATATCGCGCCATTACCTTGATCCGAAAAGTATGACAAAGTTGATTAAAAATATATCGCCTTTCGATCCAAATTTCCGCACCGATTCAACCGATCGAGCGCGGGGCGGGCATTCGATTCATCCGGCTTGCTGATCGGCGTCGTGACTGCAACTCTTGTTGGCGGACAGAATGTCAATTTGCGATTGTAACAGGGCTGGCCGTCGCTTTGAGGGAAGCGGTTGGCATAGATGTGAACGCAAAATCAAAGCATCTGCCCGGTAACTTTCCGAGTTGACGAAAACGGATTCCAAACATGTATGACGGATCGAGTGCAGTGCCTGATCAACCCGTCAAATTCGCAGATCACGCCATGCAGCCCATCGTCTTTGCCGATCTGGATGACACATTGTTCCAAACGCGCGCAAAGTGTCCGAAAGGCAGCCAGCATAAATTGGCGCTAGCTGCGATCTCCTCGAACGGACATCATTCGATGATGACCCCGCGGCAGGTTGCGATGGTCGATTGGCTGCTGAGTACGTCACAAGTCATTCCCGTCACGGCACGTGGCACGACGGCCTACGGGAACGTCAAGATCGCGTTCAACAGCTATGCAATTGTTGCCAACGGCGCTGTCATACTTAAACCGGACGGTGCGCATCTGAAGGAATGGCACGATGTCATTTCTAAGGAACTGATCCCTCACAGGGAGGCACTGAACAAGGTACTTGAAATAGGTCGGCAAGGAGCCGAAGCTGGCAAAATATCTGTTCGTTCGTGGCTCGTTGAAGAAATGGAGATGGCCACATACGCAGTCTTCAAAGAAAACAACGGCGATGGCAAGAGGCTGGCGGAACTGAAATTTGAGTTCGACGATGCGGGTTGGATACGGCATCACAACGGAAACAACTTCGCGCTTATTCCCCCACCGGTTTCAAAGCGCCGGGCAGTAGAGTTCCTCTTGAAGAAAATCCGCTCGGAGTCCGGAGATAGGCCAGCGATCGGGTTCGGTGACAGTGCAAGCGATCTCGGCTACCTCAATTTGTGCGACTGGTGGGGTGCGCCATCGCGCTCGCAGATTTCGGCGATGCTAAACGCGCCAACGAAGACTTTTTTTGCGAGCCTTGCTTGAACGACGGTTGTCGCTTGGCAGTTAATCAGGTTCTTCCTCAATTTGTGTGGCGCGGTGGCAGCATTCGTGCTCTCAGCAGTTCGGGGCCTGCCCTGCCGTACATTGCGCGCTTGAGGGTCTTGAGGCGGTTGATCTGACCTTCGGCCTGTCCGTTGCTCCAGGGCAGCTCGATGGCGTTGTTGACGGCATCGATGTCTCTGCGCAAAACACGGGCGAATCGCATGATCGGAATGATGTCGGAATCGATTGCATCGTCGATCCAGGGGTCCAGTGTTTCCGACCTCCTGCTCCGAAGGATACCGTTGAAGCGCATTGCCAGGCGTCGCATCTCGGCGAATGCGTCAGATCCCTGCTTCAGGGCATCGACTTTCCTTGCTTGTCGAGGCGTCAGCAGGCCTCTTGGCCTTATGCACAGCGCCGCGGCAATAACTGGCGAAATCGCGTGGCCGGTATCCGGATCTCGAACGGGTCCCAAGCTGATCGCCATCGAAGGAACATCATCGGCGCGCACTCTTTCGGCCCGCCGCCAAGCTCCCAGCAGTCGCTCCAGATTGGAGAAGCGCCGGTGTAGCCGCGCTGCTTGACATCATGAAAAAGATGCCGTGCGCCAGCTCCAGTCATCGATGCCAACCACCCGAATCTCGGAGGCGCGGTGAGTAACCGCGGCATCCCGCTTCAGTTGCCGCAGGATGGTGTCGTCACTGACCGGAATGCCGAGCCGTTGCATGAGGCGTTCGCCAGGACGTCAACCCGTGCTATGGCCGAGCAAGCCGACAATCTCCACGACCCTCGTCGTCCTGCGCGTATAAGGGGAAGCAACCGTCGGGAGTCGAGGCTCCTCAGTTCATTGAGACATCCTGGCGAAGGGCTTAGGCGAAGCCCAGCTTGTTCTGCGGTCGCCGGCGGAGTTCGCATTCCAATCTATCTGCCGGGTCCAGTGTAAAGTGACGGATCAGACTATCCTCGTTCGTCGCTATGCCCAGAAGTATCGCCGCTTCCTTTGAACTGACAAGCCGTCTTCTACCCACTCGCCTTCTCCCTCGGCACATTAAATGCCAAGGAGAATTGGGTCGCCATCGGCCGGAGGCTTTCAACCACCCCGGTGGCTTCATCTACAGATCTACACGCGTGTTCGCGCTTCGTTCGACCTTAGCGTGTCTGGCCTTTATCAACCAAAGACCGCAATATCCTTGTGATCTATGGCTTGTCATGCGATTCTTCAGCCGGATTTGAAGGAGGTGAGAATGCCTGAAATGCTTGCAACGCTTTCCAGCATTCGGACTGTTGAAGAAATGATTGCGGCCTTCCGGGATGAGCAGCATTGCCGTCGATGGCTGGAAAGCATGGTGTGGCCGGATGGCCGGATCTGCCCAGCCTGTGGTTTCAAACGCTCGATCGCGATAGCCGGCCGCGACATGGGCAAGCGGCGCGCCCGACCGGGTCTTTATCAATGTTCCAGCGGCGATTGCCGGTTCCAGTTCACTGTGACGACACACACGCCTCTGCACTCCACGAAGCTTCCCTTGCGCGTCTGGTTGAAGGCCATGTGGCTGCTGCTGCAATCGGATAAGGGCTTGTCGTCAGTGCGTCTGGCCGAGGCGCTCGGGGTCAGTCAGCCAACGGCCTGGCGGATGGGACATGCACTGCGTCTCATGGTGGCACGGGAGAACATGCTCACCGGCACAGTGGAGATCGACCATTTCCATCTCGGCGGAAGGTCCAGAAAGAATCCCGACGACCCGCCTCCGGGCCGCGGCCGGAAAGGCCAGGCGAATACGGACAAAACGCCAGACCGATGTCATGCCTGGCACTCCAGCCGGTGATGCGCGTGCCGCGGTCGTGACCGGTCTCTCGGTGCGGGCAAGCGCGCGTCATTGAAGCGCAGATTGAATCCGGAGCTCATTTGATGAGCGACGAGTGGAAGGCATTCATGGCCATTGGTGAGAGCTTTGCCAAGCACGAGACCGTCAAGCATTCCAGCGGCGAGTATGTTCGCGACGCCGTCCACGTCAATTCGGTGGAGGGCTTCAACTCCCGCGTCCGCCGTACCATCACCGGCGTCTTTCATCATATCAGCCCGCAGCATGCCGACCTGTATTTCCACGAGATCGGCTTCCGATGGTCGCAGCGCGTCGTCACAGGAAGCGTCATTCGTAAAGCGCCGGGCATGGCCGGGAGAGCGTGCGAACCCTGTGGTCGCGCGTGCCGCCTGCACTGCAATTAACGAATGTTTTTCGCACCGCCACGGGTCGTCAGATGCGCCGAAGCCGGTATGGCGGCATCGTCATCAAATCAGCCGTAGCGGTCTTTGGTTGATAAAGGCCGCGTGTCGCTGGGAACAGTTCTTGTTTTGCCCCCAATATTGCGGTTTCGTCACTTTTGTGGCACCATATGGTGTGCTTTTAATCCACTCATCTACTAAATGGAGTGCGCCACATGCGTGAACCGGGACTTGACGGCCGCCACCGCGACCAGGACGGACGAATCAGCGAAAAACATGGAAATACCGAGGTCGAGACGCTGCGTCAGACCTACGGCGAGGACTTCGCCCCCGGGGGCCGGGGCGATGCCAAGCTGTCGACACTGCTCAAGCGGGAAGGCGTCTCGTCGTTGAGCCAGCTTCTGAAGAAAAACTGGTCGAACTGGCCACGGGCGCTGGGCCTCTAGCGGCGGCTTCGGTAATAGGGACGGACATATGAGCTATGAATGAGTGGGACGCAGCATGGCGGACGATGGCTCCAGTGCAAAGAACGACCCGATTATTGCCCCCACCACGGACCCCAAGCGTGAGCTCGGTCGCACGTTCGTCGAGGTTATCGCATCAACAAACCCAATCACGGACGGCTTGGCGCGGCTCTATCAGGTTACCCACCCTTCCAAATCGACGCGGGATCGCGAAGAGTGGCAACGCGCGATCTCCGAACGCACCAATGAACACGGTAAGCGCCTTGATCGCCATTGGGCGCTGCTTTCACCGCCGGCAGAGACGCTGGCGGGCCTATCGGCCCGACTCGTTGAGTTTTTGGCACGCGCATGTCCAGACGGCCTAGCGGAACATTTCCACGACCTCGATGAAGTGTTGGCCGCCCTGCCGGGAACGACCGCAGACGAACTTCGCGAAGCGGCCGAGGATTTGGTCTCGTTTGAACTTGTTGATAAACAGTCGCTGATCGGCGCCGACAGGCTGCGACCCACTCAACGTTTCTATGAGCAGTTCGATCATCAGGTGATGGTCGAATGGGGTAGCGAGGGAACCCGTTGGGATGCCGCCAAGGTTGCGTCGCTCATACTTGAAACGGGTGAAAGCCAATCACCCGAGCTCCTGGCGCTGACGGGGTGGCCGTTGCGTCGCTTCAATCCCGCTCTTGCCCATTTGAAGAACGAGCATCCCGACTGGGGCTGGCGGGATCAATCCGGTTCCGATTTTCCGAGCTTGGGACTGCTGATCGGCCCGAAGGAAAAAATGGGACTTCGCCGATTCACCGGAGCGGTCGAGCGAGAAGGCAGTACATGAACCAGTGTCTCGGTTCTCGACGCCCTCTCCCGCCCTGATCGAGGCTGCATGCGTGAGACTGAGACCGCACGTGGAGTTCTGGACCGAGGCGTGGCGCTCACTGCAAGTTGTGGGTCGCATCCTATTGGCGAACTTCGATGCCGCACGATGAGGTACTTTGCGGCTAATGCCCTATGAGGGATGGATCAAGGACATCAGGGCATACCATCGCGCGATGGCCACCGATGATAAGGACGCGGCCCCGCCATCATTCGAAGGTGTTCTCTCCGCGATTGAGGAGTTCCGGAGACCATTAATAGCGCGGTCCGATTTGCCTTAATGAACTGACGACTAACCCTCGCAGAAACGACATCGGATCAAGGTCGCATTCTGCCATAAACGCTTCAGCCGACCAGCGACCGTCATCGAACTGGGCAATAATCTCGTCAACTATCGAATTCTGATAAGCGGCAAGCCACTCGAACTTCTCGCGTACCCGGCCGCTCGTCGCGGCCAGCTTGCCGCGGACGAGCTCCGCATGGCGTTCGAGGAAAACGAAATAGCCGGCAGGGTCGTCAAACTCGGACTCGCTTGCCCCAAGATAGTCGATGAAGCGTTTCCCGTCCGCGTCGACCCGCAGCAGACGGTCCACATATCGCAGCTCCTCCTCGAGGTCGTGGTCCTGCTGGCGCAGCCGCGCATCGTCGAGAAAGCTCTGATATGCGGCCTCATCCACGAGGATGCGGGGGTGAACCGCCTCATCGGTCTCGATTTCATAGGCGCGGACCATAGCAGGCCCGAAAACCGGTCCTTTGCCGTCGAGTCCGACATGAGCATTGCCAACGGCGACGCCGGCGCGGATCACCACCCCGTGTCCAATGCACTCGACTTGGGCATGAAGCAGATCGAGCAATTCGTGGAAGAAGGCGCCATCATTGTACTGGGTATCGAAGACCCGGACCCGCACGACCGCGTCCGATACAGAGTCTGCAAAGGCGCGGCTGAGCAGGCGGGCCTCCTTCACCGGCGGATCGGGAGTTCTTCGACCGGCGCGGTGAACTCTCGCAGTTGCAGCAGCACATCACGAATGTCATAGGCATGCCGCGTTTCGAGGAGATTGCGGAAGCCCATCACGTCGATGAAGCTCACAATGCACGGCTCGTAGCCCTCTCCTGGCACGCGAGCGGCGCTCTCCGCTGCGCGCTTTGCATGCGCCCTTTTCTTGCGCGCAGAAGATCGCTCGACCGAACGCAATGCTTCGTCGAGCGTTTCATATTGCTTTGCTTTTCTGGGCACCCCCTCAAACTCCTTATCATCCGCAGCGCCTGATACGTTATTTTGTATCGATGAAGCGCCTTCAATCATCATTCTATATCAGGCGGTTGACACAAGCCGCAGATCATAGATATATGATCCTGATCACAGCAGCTTTGTGATCGGGATTCTATATCATGTCCTATCAGAGCGATAGCCTGATCGCGCAAACTCGCGAGGTCCGCGAGGCCTCCGGCGTTAGTCAGCGTGCGCTCAGCGAGCGGGCCGGGCTCACGCAGAGCCATATCTCGCAAATCGAGAGCGGCAAAATGGAGCCGGGGCTGTCGAGCTTCATCGATATGACCCGAGCGCTCGATCTCGAGCTCATGCTCGTGCCGAAGAGACTAGTGCCGGCGGTGCTGAGCTTAGTCAAGGCCCAAGCAACGCCGGACATGCATATCCACGCCGGTCAGCCAAACGACAAGCGCTTTGCCCGCGCGGAGCGCTTGGTCAAGAAAATGAAGCACCTCTACGGGAGCTCGGCCGACCTTGATCGCATCGAGGAGACACTGCGATTCCTACGCCGGGCGAGCGTCGGGGATCAGGAGATGCAGCTGGTACGCGAACTGATTGCCCGCCTCGAGCGCTACCAGGCCAGCGACCAAGCGGCGCCCATCGCCCGAGACATCGCGCAGAACCTGCAGCGGTTGCGCAATTCCATCGCCCATCGCGCGATCTCTGAGCCGAGGCCGGCCTATTCGCTGGATGGAGACGAAGATGCCTGACGTCTCTGTTCTCGAGGTGCGGCTCTACAACGAGCCCATCGGAACTCTGACCCATCTGCAGGGAGACCGGACGATCTTTGCCTTCAACGAAGCCTACGTCGAGAACGCGGATCGGCCCACCCTCAGCCTTTCGTTCATGGACGATCTGGGCGGCCTCATTACCAAAATTCGACCCACCCAGCGAGTCGTGCCGCCATTTTTCTCGAACCTGCTGCCCGAGGGAAGCATGCGGCGCTATCTTGCCGAGCGAGCAGGCGTGAACCAGCAGCGGGAATTCTTCCTACTCTGGGTGTTGGGCCTCGATCTCCCAGGAGCTCTGTCGATCCATCCCGCGGCCGGCGAGGCCCTGCCGCCGGGTGCCGACGATGCCTTGCCGGAGAATGCCAAGCCCAACGCCTTGCGCTTTTCGCTCGCCGGCGTGCAGCTGAAATTCTCCGCGTTCGAGAACGCCGGAAAGGGCGGCGGCCTCACAATTCCCGTCGAGGGCGTCGGGGGCTCCTGGATCGTCAAGCTCCCCTCCCAGCAGTTCGCCGGCGTTCCGGAAAACGAGTTCTCGATGATGACGATCGCCGGTATGATCGGTATGGAGGTGCCCGTCATCAACCTGATCGATCTCGATGCGATCGCCGGTATTCCAGAAGGCATCGGCGAGTTGAAGGGGCAAGCGCTTGCGGTCAGTCGTTTCGACCGCACCGCCGACGGCCACGTTCACACCGAGGATTTCGCGCAGGTCTTCGGTGTCTTTCCGGACGACAAGTACAAGCGAGCGAGCTACGCAAACATCGCGCGCGTCATCGGCACGGAAGCGGGAGACGCCGGGGCCATCGAGTTTGTCCGGCGGATGGTGTTTAGCGCGTTGATCGGCAATGGCGACATGCACCTCAAGAACTGGTCGCTGATCTATCCGGACCGGCGGTCGGCCGCGCTTTCGCCGGCTTACGACCTGGTGTCGACCATTCCCTATATGAAGGGCGAGGACACGGCTGCGCTCAACTACTCTCGGACAAAGAAGATGGCCGAGCTCAATGCCGATGAACTACGCCACCTGGCGGCCAAGGCGCTCCTGCCCGAAAAGCTCGTCATCGACACCGCCGCCGAAACCGTCCAGCGATTTCGGCTGGCGTGGCAGGCCGAGAAGGGCCACCTTCCCCTCACGCATACCGTAGTGGAGGCGGTCGATGCCCACGCCCCGACCGTGCCGCTCTATAGTGAACTCGCATAGTAGGGAGTGATGGGAGCGTTCGTCAGCACCCAGCACCCGAGCATCAATCGAGAGGGCAGGACATGTCGCCTCAGGAGCCATCGCTAGAGTTTGTATGCCCGCGATGTGGGGATACGAGCAGCGAGACCATTGAGGAAGTCCCGAGCTATGACGTCTTGGCGGACCGGGAGTCCGACGCGCAGGGCTATGTCGAACAGACGGTGACTTGCAGTGGCTGCGAGCACCAATTCGCTGTCAGTATCCGAAACACCGGCGCCTGCCTCGTGGCCGAACTCGCGGATCACAAGACGCATGTGAGGGTGATCGATGATCCGATCCACGAGCCTGACGGCCCATGGGAAGCGGAAGCCTACCAGCGCGAGAACCTGCCGGAGGATCCTGCAAAGATCTTCAAATTCGCAACCTACGACATCGGTCACGTCGCAGCCGAGATGGAGGGGCGCGGGCTCGGTGACGCGCTGAACCGCATGCTGCTCGTCCAGTACTTTTCCGCCATCGAAGCATATCTCAGCGATCGTCTCATCAGGCTGGTGCTCGACGATCCGAAGGCAATGTCAGCTTTGGTGAAGGGCAACAAGGAGTGGGTTGGGGATAAGATCGAAGTCGTTGAACTCGCGTCCAATCCGAATGCTTTTCGGGATTGGGTACATACGCGGTTGCGCGAGCTGATGTACCATAACTTCGTGAAGATCGATCTGTACTATCGGAGCGCCCTCGGCTCGACCATTTTTCCAGATGAGGCGACCAAGAAAACGCTTATGGCGTTCGTGCCGGTGCGGCACGATTGCGTCCACCGCTACGGCCGCGATCACGACGGCCGAGAGCGATCCATAAGCAAGCCCGACCTTGAAAGGCTGAGCGACGCCCTCGAAGGCATGGTCACTCATCTCGAGGCTGCATTCGCTCGACGCGGGAAAGAGGGCTGAGGCGGGCGCCATGTCTATTCATTCCGTGGTCGTCGACGGGCCGCTGGCCATGCGAATGCAACGGCTCAATGCGGCTCGTGAAGGAGCCCCGGGGCGCCAGATACTGACCCTCCCCCCGCCGATACGCATCGCGCTGTACTCGTGCAGGAAAGCGGAAAACCAGCCCTTCGTTCCTCATAGAACCATGATGCTTATCCTAGTGGCATGGCAGCTCTGGTGCGCGTCGACGGGACATTTTGAAGCTGCCCATCGCTTCCCGAAACAATCGTGTCAATCACGAGTGGGGGGATCGCTGCCCGTTCATCCCCCAGCTTCGGTATTCCACGCCTCGGGGAGGGCGTCCGCCGCAGTGTGCATCAGGCATGCCAGCACACGGACTGCCGCGCCAAAAAGAGCGGGACGAGGCACGAATTCGAGGTGGATGCCTGGAAACTCAACCCAGGGAACGCCAATCCGCCGCGCAATTTCGACGGATGGCCGGGCATAGAACAGCCCGCGGTCAGCTGAACCCGCGCCGAGAATTATAGGGAATTTGGCGCTGCGCAGTGCTGCCTCGTCGGGAACAAAGCGTCCCCAAGCCGCCCATTCATTCCCAAACAGGTGGTCGGCATTCCCAAGGAACCTCGCCTGGAGATCTTCCGGCCAGATATATGTGCTTTCGCTGCCCTCGCCCCGGACGGCCTGGAGGAACTCGAAGACAGTAGCTTGAGCGCCCGCTTCACGGTAGCGCGCGGCGATGCGGTCGAAAAAACCCCGCAACGGGTCCCCGTCAGCGAGCATCCCGGTGACGGGCGGCTCATGCGCGATCACGCCGCGCAGGACATCGGGGTGGCGGGCTGCGATATCAAGCGCGACGATCGCTCCGGCGCTGTTTCCAAAAACCAGGGCCTTGCCGCCGGCAAGCTGGTCGATCAGCGCACGCGCATCATCCGACTGCTGCGCGACCGTGATCGGCGTCTCAGAGCAGCCCGTACTGCGTGAGTTGCCCCGCCTGTCGTAATTTATGACTGTGAAGGCGCTGGCAAGATCCTCAGCCAGACCTGAGAAATACCCGGCGTCACCGCCGGCGCCCGAAATCAGCAGAAGATGTGGAC
The DNA here is from genome assembly GCF_055901595.1 of Mesorhizobium sp. WSM1386. Lineage (NCBI taxonomy): Bacteria > Pseudomonadati > Pseudomonadota > Alphaproteobacteria > Hyphomicrobiales > Phyllobacteriaceae > Mesorhizobium > Mesorhizobium sp. WSM1386. The sequence continues at coordinate 6,249,546 of NZ_CM148373.1, read as the reverse complement.
CGCTTCCACGAACTTCATAATATATCTGAGCGTCGCCACGGTCGGCCATTCCACTGAGCATCGTTTACTCCTCAAGATTACTTCTGAGAACGAGGGAAAAAGGAAACTGACAACCGGGAAGTCGAGCCCATTTTTCCGTCTCGCTCTTGCCCGCATCACCCGGTGGGACAACGCACGTCGGCCCGCCGGCATCGTGACCGGCGGCCAGGTGATCTCCCAAGACCTCGGCATCAAGCTCGAGAATGTCGGCATCAACATGCTCGGCCGCGCCAGGAAGGTGTCGATCCGTCTTCTCCTTGGTCGGGCACGTGTTTTCGAATGACGGGCGAGGCTGGGCTGGACCCCTTGTAGCTCGCCAGGGCCTGCAGCAAATCCGTTAGAAGGTGCTGTTTCAGTCCGTCCTCTCAAAGACGGGCACACGGGTTCAACGGAAGAGATCATGCTCGTCTTGCCGGTTCGCGTGCAGTCACCCTGATTCAGTGTCGCACTTATATGTGCAAAGCCCGTGCCAGCGCGCTCAGCGCGCAGTAAGCGCATGGATATGCTTTGAAAAACCTCCAAAGTGCCCAGATGGCGGGTTGTAAGAACCTGACATTTCGCCAATGTTTGTTTTGAACCTGGCATTTGTGTGCCGCTGTCAGGTTGTGGACACGCATCACGCGCCTGGCGGCGCCAGAACAGCGTGGCCCGCCCGCGCGGTCGCGAAGCGCCAAGACCATGAGGGCGCGTGCGGCACGCAGCCTCTGCCCGTCTTCCCGAAGCCGTTCGTTGCGCGATACCGGGCTTGGGTCGCGTGGCTCAGGGGTTTCGCCGCCAATGTTGATCGCGGAAGGGCTGGCGCAGCAGGAACGTGATCGTATCGTCCATCGCGCCAACATGGTGGCCGCGCTGCGTAGCCGCGAACCTAACGGCACGAACAAGCCGCCGTGAAGTATGAGCCAGCGCAAAAGATTCTGGCTAAGCACGGCCTGTCTTTTCAGCCAGGTCGAAAGCCGGTTCCACCGCAGGCCTATCACGAGCTCGACCATGACCTCACAGGTGGTGACGAATAATGTTCGTCGATGCATGTGCGATCGTCTCGATAATGGTGGGGAGGACACGGCCGACGCCTATGAAGCGGCGCTGCTCGATGCGGCATCGCCGCTCACATCGACACTTGCTCCCTGGGAAGCCATCATCGTCCTTTCACGGCCGGATCAGTTGAATTGCGCCTACAAAGCGGCTGAGGCGGTTGTCGTCGAATGGCTCGAAGCACGAAAGATTCGGCTCCGCGAGCCCGGTTCGCCCCGACGCGTCCTGTCCTACGCGGTCGCCGTCGCCGAACAGCACGGCATAGGAAAGCGGCGCCTCAGCAATTTCGGTCGCTTCCACTACGCCTAGCCAAGGCGATGCGCTCGCCGCTGCTCACCCTGCACCAGCTTTTAGGTCGAACAGACGTGGCAACCTTGCCGAAAGGATCCGATGACTGAGCGTCGTCGAAAAGTTGACTGAACTGCCGGAATTGACCGGGGCTCGTTGCCGAGCAGGTAAGCGAGGACATGGCCTGCCGAACGGCCCGGGCAAGCTGTCGAGGTCCGACCGGGCTACATAGCCGAGCTCCGGCCATCCCATGCCAAGGTCGCAAACACCGACGGCGACTCCGGGTTCGCGGTCGAACTCGGTCAAGAGCCAAGTCGCGCGCCGGTTGGCAGGAGAAGCTTCACGACGGGCTCGTGATCAAGCTCGGGCTGTTCGACCTCGCGGACAACGCAATTCGCTTGGTGATGGCGCTCCAGGCGGGCGTCATTTCTGCAGGAAGGTGAAAGAGGATCTCGTTTCGTCTCGATGACGGGAAGGGCGCATTTCGCGCGCGACAGGGGGAAGTACGATCCGATGTCATTGAGATGGGCAACCAAGGCCGCGACCAGCCTGATCGAGAGCTGGCCACCGCGCCTCCATCGCTAGCCCGCTCGCAATCGTCCGGTTGGCGGCGTGGTGCTTACCTCAACATAACGAATTCGGACCGGCCCGGCATCTGGCGATGTCATGCTTTGTGCGCGATGTTGCAACCAAAGTTCGAATGTCACGGCGCCAGCAAAGTAGAATGTCGCATGGCGGTGGGGACGGCCACAACGAGAGCGCGCGACTCGCGGCCGACCTGCATCTCGGCAACCATCTCCAGGGCGGCGTCCAGCCGCTTGTTCTCGACGATCGCCGAACGGTGAACCGAGCGCAGCTCATCGAAGGCTCTGTAGGGCAGGGCGACACCCTCATGCATGATCTCGAGACGGCCATCAGCATAGTCGCAGACGACCACCTTCTTGCAGGCAAGCTTCTTCGCCAATTCGGTCGGGTGGAGAATGAACATCACCTTATCGTAACGCAGCGTCAGAGCCTGCGTCAGCGTGCGGACCTCCTTGCGGCACAGGGCCATCAAGAATGCGGTTCTTGGAGGGACGGCCACGCGCCTTGTGGCGAAGAGCCGGCGCGCCTTCAGATTGAAACGTCTTCATTAGCACCTATCCCGCTTGTCGCCATCCTTGTTTTCGCTGGCGGCCTTGGTGCAATCGCGCTCGACATACTCATCTTGAAGGAAAGGGTAACGACGCGAAAGGCGTTCGCCATGACCATGGTCTTTCTTGGTGGCTACTTCGTGATTGCTGGGGACGGCCTGATGACCGGAAGCATTATCGGTGTCAGCCTCGCCCTTGTCGCGGGTCTAGGCTACGCCAGCTTTATCTTCGCCTGGAAATTCTTTAAGCTGCGCTCATCCCTAGAAACCTTCTGGTGGTTCCTGGCTTATGGCCTCGTTATGCTCGCTGTTCCCTATGCTTGGAGCGGAGCAGCAATCCCGTCAATGAACGCGCTGCCAAGCTTGCTAGCACTGGGGGTTATCACCTCGTTCTTTGGGTTCTACTGCACAATTCTCGCTCTTCAGCATATCGAGGCATACAAGACGCAGGTCATCGAAGAGCCGTTCTTTTCTGCGCTCTTCGCCGCCGCCCTCTTCGGCCAATGGCTGACAGGTCCAGGAATGTTTGCAGCGTTGGCCATTATCGTCGGTGCGTTGATTACATCCATGCCAGAGCGCCGTGCCGTCTCTATGCAAGTACGCCCAATTGGCGAAGAGGATTAGGGCACGTGCTTATTATCTATCCGAGGACCAATATGCTCATGAAAGCGCGGGCGGGTTATGGCGTGGACAGGGGTGCCCTGCTTCGACACACCAGAACGGCCGAAACGAATAATTGCTGGCCTTCGCAATGTGGGGTTCGAACGGATTCTAGCGCCGAAGCCGATTACGTCCAGGTCCCTGCAGACAGTTCACGATCCAGGCTTCATCCAGTTTTTAGAAGTCGCCGAGCGCTGGTGGCACTGTCGTTGCAGGACCCGCCTGGCGAGACGACGCACTGGACCGCCGACATGAGGGTGGCCGCAGCCGGCAGGGCGCACGGGCTGCAGCCCAACCGCTGGCGCCAGTTACCAATGATGCGCAGTTCGTCGACAAACTGCGCAATGTCGTCGGCCTCTACGTTGATCCGCCGGCTCACGCCATCGTGCTGTCGGTCGACGAGAAGAGCCAGATCCAGGCGCTCGACCGCAGCCAGCCCGGCCTGCCCATGAAGAATGGTAGACCCACCGAGAGGATTGTTGGATTGAAGAGGGCACTTCGTTCATCCGGCGGCTTGTTCATCATCCCAAGTGGCCGAAATCTCACTTTGATTAGCAAGGGTGTTTAATACGTACTTCTTGGCATTGGGCACGCTTTCTTCCAGCGACGCCCCAAGCGCAAGAGAGGCGGCAAATGGGTTCTGATCAGTGAGGAAGCGTATTATATTACATATGAAACGTAATATTACTTCACTGAGCGGGAATTTAGCGATAGAAAGAAAATAAATAATATTGATCGTTAGCAAGCACTATTAGAAGATATCGCGCGCGAGTATTTGGAACATGCTCGGTGGCAGGAGAGCGCCTTCCCCATATGAGAGGAATGCGACGTATTTAGGCTGAGAAATCGATTCTAATCCAAATGAATATCGCGGCAATCGCCGGCTAGCAGGATGCGTCTGCAGTGATTATTATCACCAAGTACAGAAAATGGCAAAGAGATCTTCTGACGCGACGTTAATTGCGCCTCCGGTGATCAGAAATTGTTATGCTGTGGCCAGCGTCTAATTTAACGGGGGAGGCGTTCTGAGGGCGGCCACGCTAGATCTCAAGAAATATAGCTATCACCGGAGAGCGGTATGCTGAACAATACCATCGCAAGAAATTCATTGCCGAGTATCGATCTTCTGTATGATTATGGACCGTTCTTGCGATTGAGCGAGTCTGAAGGTGGTATTGGGAGCTTTGCTCAAAACAGCCGGCGCCCGCGGGTTGGCATTGTGGGCGCCGGCATCAGTGGCTTGGTGGCGGCGACTGAACTTTTGCGCGCCGGAATAACGGACATCGTGCTATTTGAGGCGCGGGATCGTATGGGTGGGCGGGCTTGGTCACAAATCTTCGACCCGCGCGAACCGCATCTCATTGCCGAGATGGGCGCTATGCGCTTTCCTTCCAGCGCAACCTGCCTGTTCCATTATCTGGACAAATTGAGGATAGATACCGCAGCTTCCTTCCCCGATCCGGGCATCGTGGATACCGAGGTGCACTATCGAGGTGCGCGTCATTTATGGCAGGCCGGCGAGTGTCCGCCGCCACTGTTCAGACGCGTTCATCAAGGATGGCAGGCTTTGATAAGCGACGGTTACGTGCACGAAGGGATCCAACTGCCCGCACCGGCGAAGATCACAACTTTGCTTCGGTCGCGTCGCTTTGACCAAGCTCGTGACGCATGGCAGGCCTGGCTAGATTCGTTTCGCGACATCTCCTTCTATTCGGCCCTCGTCACCATCTTTACCGGACCGCAGCCACCAGGACGCGTACCTTGGAAAAGGCCGGAAGATTTTGAGCTTTTCGGATCGCTAGGGATTGGATCTGGAGGCTTTTTACCTGTGTACCAAGCCGCGTTTACTGAGATACTGCGTCTAGTAATTAACGGGTACGAGGACGATCAGCGCCTGATTATGGGAGGGATCTCTCTGTTGGTGAAACGGTTGGCTGAACAGGAGCTTAACGGTGTGAGTTTGCGGCAGCGTGTCCGCTACGGTCATGTAAGCCGTATTTACAAACAGGGCGGTCAGATTCTCGTAACATGCGCAGGAGGGCAGGTCATGCCTTTTGACCGCGTCATCGTCACTACCAGCAATCGAGCTATGGAGCTGGCCCATCGTCTCACGGCGGATGGAACCTTTCTTACTCACGAAGTTTTGCGAGCGGTCAGAGAAACTCACCTTACCGGCTCTTCCAAGCTGTTTATGCTGACGGAAAACAAGTTCTGGTTAAAAAAGGGCTCGCCGACAACCATCTTGTCAGATGGCCTTGCCAGAGGGGTTTACTGCCTAGACTATCAGCCAGATGATCCGGATGGTAAGGGCGTGGTACTGTTAAGTTATACATGGGAAGACGATGCTAACAAAATGCTTTCCATTCTGGACAAAAAGAAACGGTGCCAGCGTCTGGTCGATGATCTGGCCACCATTTCCCCTGATTTCGCCCGTCATCTAGTCCCGGCTAACGGTGACTATGAACGTCATGTCCTGCAGCACGATTGGCTGATGGATCCATATTCAGTAGGTGCCTTCAAGCTCAATTATCCTGGTGAAGACATCTATTCAGAACGGTTATTTTTCCAATTCGCTACCGCAAAAAGACCGGAAGAAGACACGGGCCTGTATCTCGCAGGATGTGGATGCTCCTTTACCGGCGGGTGGGTCGAGGGCGCGGTACAAACGGGCTTGAATGCCGCATGTGCTGTTATCCGCAGCAGTGGCGGCCAGCTCTTGAGCGGAAACCCTATTGATTCGATGAATTCCGCTTATCGATATTGAGAACCGGGAATTTAGCGTTCTTTAGAAAAGGCTTCTTAAATGTTTGCAACGTCCACACTCGAGGAGATTTGCAATCAAATACTGGCTGGGAAAACTTCGGCGTGGATATCAGGGAATCGGCACTTTAGGGCGCAAAAATCCATGGTCGACCGGTTAGGATGCGATTTCCTGCGCTGACAGGCGCGGGATGCAGTAGCATCGGTACTGGAACCGCCGCAACACCAAAGCGGCCAAGCGCTTGCTGACGCGGCTGCTGAAGAGCAAGGCGTCGCGCCGAAGCGCATGATCACCGACAAGCTGCGCTCCTATGGAGCAGCCAGGCGACAGGTGATGCCGGACGTCGAGCATCAGTCGCATAAGGGATTGAACAACCGTGCCGAGAATTCGCATGTGCCGCTGCGAAAACGGGAGCGGATTATGCAAGGCTTCCGATCACCAGGAGCACTGCAACGCTTCGTTTCGATCTTCTCGGCACTGCGCAATCTCTTCGTCCCGCCCCGCTCAAAACGCTCCGCTCTCGCTACACATATTCACCGCCTGCAGGCCATGGCGGAAGTGGCCATGGTCAGCTGACATCAGCGGCCTGCAGGTCTCAACGCGTGTATACGCAGACAACGTGACATCCCCCTCATCCCGTTGAAACGGGGCGACAGCCCCGGAACTCAGCGAAATGAGTCAATTGTCGGCGGCCCTTGCTGAATGCATGCTGCCGGAAGAGGGAGCAACTTAACCAACTTTGACCTAATAAGGGCGCGGCGACGCATGGCTATATTTTGGGCATAGCCATAGGACGCGGCCTAATGAGTACCGTCGTGGCGAAGCCAGAGCAAGCGTATTGGATGGGTTCCCGTCCTGCGGTTGCTGACGGCAAGAGCACAGGCCTGCTCGACCAGCCGCGTCGGATAGCTTCGCCATTTTGCCCGACAGAACAGTCGGCTTTCAAAACTGGGTTCACGGCGTGAAACACGACTGCTCCCTCCTTCGCGTTGTTCCAGAAACGCAGCGGCCAAAGGTTCTAACCTGACACACTCCTGAGATAGGCGATGACGTTTTTGAGGTCCTCGGGATTCGTGAGGCCAGGGAACCCCATTTTGTTCGCCGGGACTTTCACCTTGGGATTGGCCAAATATGCCATCAGGTTCGGCTCATCCCATACGAGGCCCACTGCGCCCGCATCCTTCATGGCTTTCGAGTACGAATAGCCCGGGACGGTGCCAGCTGTCCGGCCTACAACGCCTTTCAAGGTTGGCCCGACCTTATTCGCGTCGGTATCAGCGCTGTGGCAGGCGGCACACTTTTTGAAGACTGTCTTTCCGGCCTCGATATCCTGAGCCCGGGCGACCGGAGGCAAGCACGCCAAAACCATTGTGGCGCCGACGAACAGATATTTCACGCGGGAATTCCCCGAATGAAGGTACGGCAGGCGGTCGATATGTTCATAAGCCATGATCCAATCCTCGCTTAAAGTACGTTGCTCAGGAAGCCGGGGATGTCACGTTGTCTGCGTATACACGCGTTGAGACCTGCAGGCCGCTGATGTCAGCTGACCATGGCCACTTCCGCCATGGCCTGCAGGCGGTGAATATGTGTAGCGAGAGCGGAGCGTTTTGAGCGGGGCGGGACGAAGAGATTGCGCAGTGCCGAGAAGATCGAAACGAAGCGTTGCAGTGCTCCTGGTGATCGGAAGCCTTGCATAATCCGCTCCCGTTTTCGCAGCGGCACATGCGAATTCTCGGCACGGTTGTTCAATCCCTTATGCGACTGATGCTCGACGTCCGGCATCACCTGTCGCCTGGCTGCTCCATAGGAGCGCAGCTTGTCGGTGATCATGCGCTTCGGCGCGACGCCTTGCTCTTCAGCAGCCGCGTCAGCAAGCACTTGGCCGCTTTGGTGCTGCGGCGGTTCTGGACGATTTCGTCGAGCGGCGCGCCACAACCAGTGTTTCCTGCCGGCGATGGTGATGACGACCTCGTCCAGGTGCCAGACATCGTTTCGGCTGTGCTGCTTGCGGCGCAAGCGGCGAGCGTAATGCGGGCCGAACTTGATGCCCCACCGGCGGATTGTCTCATACGAAACCACGATCCCGCGCTCCAGCAGCATTTCCTTGACCAGACGCAGGCTCAAGGGGAACCTGTAGTAGAGCCAGACCGCATTGGCGATGATCTGCCGCGGGAAACGATGGCGCTTGTAGCTGACTGTTGCGGTGTTCATGACATCGGGTCTATGCCGCAAATCCCTGAACGCGAGTTAAGTTGATTACGCCCCCCGGTGACCTTGGCTACGGCATCCATCCTAAAACGCGGCCGACCGTCCGGTCCGATCCAGTTTGGCGAACGGGGGGCGAATTGGCAATGGGCGCAACCGATGGGGCTCGGCCCAGAAAACTGATCTTGATCGCGATCCCCGCGATAGCCACCTCTGCGATGAACTGGCGCCGCGAAACCCTGCCCTCATGCCGTCTCCCCCAACTGCCCATAGCCCGATCCCACACCCGGCCGGCCCGCCGTATAGTCCCGACTCGGGGCCGTTCCGTCATTCCAGCGTCGCCGACAAATGCAACGGCCTTGCCCGGTCATGAAAATCGCCGAGCCTTTTCCATCAGTCCGCAAGCTTGGAGGGCATGCCTTCTGCTTCGGATCCGCATGTCCTGATAGACGTGTCCTCTGTTGTGAGCCCTTCCGAAGGAGATGGTCGAATTCGATGCGGGCGAGCCGCGCCGGCTGGCTTGTGGTGGTAGGTCGCCCGGCGCCCCGCGGAACAACATGCGAGCTTTTCCCTTCCTGCGTCCGACGCCTGATCGGGCGGCTAATTTTCACAGCCAAGAGTGGCCGCCCACCTGCAGAGCTCCTGCCAAACCCAGCAGCGCGGCGCGGTTTCCGAAACGTCCAGTCACGTTTGCAACGCGCGTGTTGGAATCGGTGAATCTGCGACACGTTACCGTCACGGTTTGGCCACGAAGCTGCCACAACTTCCCACGACATAGCCGGCGTTGCCTGAGACGGTTCGGTCCGGCACCGGCTCACCCCAAGCCCCCCGCCCAAGGGTCAGTGCCGGATCGAACCACTTCCTTCTTGAGGGACTCAGGTCCGAGCCCGAATGCGCTCAGCAGAAGCAAGCTGATCCGCTTCATTGACGCGCGGTTTCCCAAATCGCACAGGGCAGACCTGTACAGCAACAATGGTTTGAGGCGCGCCTCGGCTTCAGGCGAGAGGCAACTCTTGCCGGCTCCCCGATGCCTTTTCTGTTAGAGACTCCTTCAAATTAGCAAACTGATGCTGGTCGCAAAGCAGGCTATGCATACCGCTCGCCGCTGTCGGTGCTTCGATCATATTGGTGTCCTCAACTGTGTCTGATGATCCAACGATCACGTCGATGTTGCAGTGATCGTGGTAGATCTCGGTCTCTGTGCCTGGCTCTGACCGTAGATCGACTCCCTGTTCCCGATCGTGGTCGAATGAATTTTGGAACCGAGTACAGCCACGTCCGAGGCTTCCCCACGTGAAAACACGCTGACCGTCTATGTTGCTCTGCGCAACCAGGGCGCCCGGGACGTGAGATGCCGCTTTGTAGGATCGGCCTCTAACGATATCAGGCTTCCGTCCCTCATGTTCCAACCTCTGGTAGCCGGACAAAGTCGACAGCGCGACCGACGCAATGATGCCTGTCATGTCAATTCCTGGGTTGCCCTCTCGGTATATCGCGGTTCCGTGTGATCTTTGAGGATCATCTGCTGCACTGAGCGTGCAAAAGAAAAAAGCTTTCAACGACACGGTTGTGGGCCGCCTATGTCAGTCGGACTTCCGACATTGTTGCACAGTCAACACTGACGTCCTGGCTGGCCATAAGGCTTGGATCTTCGGTCGCACCACGCAAGCCCAGAGCCGCCTCGGGACGAGGCGCGGGGGCATCGGCAAAAGACGCAACAAGGACCGTGCACATGCTCCCTGGCGAATACATCATTGCGGTCGGATGCACTCGAGACCTGGCGTGAAAGTTTGCGTAGATCCTTTGCCCTGGCATTGCGCAGAAATGGGGATGGTGAGAGCGTGCTAATGCCCGATCGCGACCGTAAGCTGAAACGTCCTTGAGTCTTGATGGGGCGTTCAATTCGGGCTGTGCCCAGAACAGGCATGGTGTCGGCCAGGATGGCTGCATTCGCTCACTCATGCAATCGCGTCTGACAAGCAGTGCGCGTCGCACACTTGCACCCTCCTTCATCCCCTTGCACCCGATAGTGTAGGACCATGCACAATTGGCCCAGGTGCTGGAGTGCGCCCCTCGGACCGGACAGGATGAACAAGCAGAATTGACTTGGAAGCCGGGCTTTCGAAGGATGGAAGCCCATGGTGACTTATCGCACGCACAGCATCGAGTTCAAACGTCAGGTAGTGCAGGAGTTCCTCTCCGGCGAGACTCTGCATGGTCTCGCCAAGCGGCACGAACTGCCGCGTAACCTGATCCGCATCTGGGTCCAGAAATACGAAGCCGGCTCCTTCGACGAGGACGTGGCGGCGGCCGACACGATGCAGACCTATGAGGCGCGGATCGCAGCGCTGGAGCGGCTGGTAGGCCGGCAAGCCTTGGAAATCGAGTTTCTAAAGGGGGCTCTGAAAAGCGCAGCACGTCCGAGAAGCGGGACTACATCCGTGATCACCGGCCCGGCGGTGTCTCCATCGCTGAAGGATGCCGGCTGATGGGGATCGCGCGATCAACCTACTACGATCAGCCCGAAACCGCCGTGGATGACACAGCGCTCGTCGAGACGATGGGTGAGATCTCCGACAGCTTCGAAGCTTACGGCTATCGCCGCATGCAGGCGGCGCTGCGGCAGCGCGGCATCGTCGTCAACCACAAGAAGGTCAGACGGTTGATGCGCGAGCACGATCTGCAGCCCAGGATCAGGCGGCGCTTCATCGCCAATACGGACAGCGATCACGAGTTGCCGATTTTCCCGAACCTGGCGAAGAACGTGACACCCGACGGCCCGAACCAACTCTGGGTGAGCGACATAACCTACGTGACGATTGCGGCGGGCTTCGTCTACGTCGCGGTCATTTTGGATGCCTGGTCACGCAAGGTCGTTGGTTACGCCATCGGCCGGTCGATCGACGCGCGCTTGACCGTTGCAGCATTGAAGGCGGCAATCGAACGACGAAACCCCCCGCCGGGCTGCGTCCATCACTCGGACCGAGGGTCCCAATATGCCGCACTCCTCTACCGCAACGTTCTCGCCGAGCACGATCTTATTGGATCGATGGGCCGGCGCGGCAATCCCTACGATAATGCGAAAGCGGAAAGCTTCATGAAGACGATGAAGGTCGAAGCCGTCTATCCGATGGCCTACGAAACCTTCGCCGACGTCGCTGAGGACCTTCCCCGCTTCATTGATGAGGTTTACAACACCCGCCGATTGCACTCAGCGCTCGGCTATCTCAGCCCGCAACAATTCGAGGACCAACACGCCCGGCAGATGGTCAAAACTGCGGCTTGATCCTGTCCGGTCCGACGGGCGCACTCCATGCAGCGTGAAGAAACTGACCGTCTTTGGGGAATTGAAAATTTCTGTGAGCCCTGGTTCGTCGAGGGCGTGGAAGGCGAGGGGTGTTGCAAGCCAAAGCAAATGATGTCGATGGTGCGCCTGCATCAATGCGGTTGGGGCGCAAAGCCGCGCAGCAATTGCATTGGTCACGGTGGCGCTGAAGTATACCGTCCGTTCCAAGGTGGCTGCGCCAGGCGACTCCCGTTGAGAAAACCCCGGCACAAAGGCATTGAAGAAGTCGCGATAGCCCAGGCGGCGGTTGGCTCGCCACCGGCTGGTGCTGACGACCGCGGCACTCATAGACGACACACTGCCGCGTGCGGACGGGGCGGCATTGCGCGACCGTGCGGCCCCCCGCGCGCGATTTTCCTCGGGACCTTTGCTCCTCGCCTGGCGCCGGCTGGGTCGGCAGATTGCCACGGGCCTCCAGCAGGAATGCCTTTAGTCGTGGGCATGGCACAGCGATGCCATTGCGCGGCGTGGCGCAAATTGTCGATCAGCTCGACAGATTCTTTGCCAGACAACACGACAGCTCGCCGCGCTGATCAGCCGGAGCGGGCGATCCTCGTCATCGAAACCTCGAGCATGTAAGCCTGCGCTCAAAGGAGAAGGTGCTGCGCGAGAGGCGGCACCGGCGTGCCATTCGTGCCGTCGGCTGCGAAAACACGCAACATCTTTGAGGCCAACTTCACCCTATTTCTTTGGATGCGCTCTCGGCGTGACCCAGAGAGCTGGGAGAAGCCTCGGCGAGACTACAAGTGTAACACCATATTGGTTTAGCAGACCAAGCTTCGGTGGTAACCTCATGGGGTGGAGAAACGCCTTTGGAGGCCGAGCAATGGATCGCGATAGCAGACGGACACGTGCAGCTGGAAATTCATCCGGCGGCGCGAGGAGGGCCGAGGAAAGCCGTAACCACCTCCTGCCAGACGGGCCACTGAACGATGTTGCAGAACGGTTAGTAACCGCTAATCCGCGCGATACAGCACGTGACCTTGGGAGCTTCAAATCCGCCGGAAGGCAAACGCGACGTGCAGTTCAGGACGTTGCACCCGGGCAAGAATCTGACCTCAGCAGATTTGATAGGCGCAACGCCCAGCTCGGAGGATCAGCCAACGTTCTGTCCGACAGATTGACGGCCGGATTGGGGTTCAATTCGGATGATGTAGCATTGTTCCAGGTCCAAGCGGCCAGTAATATAGGCCATTTTCTAGGATCCCAGAAGCAGGCTGCTCTTGTGAATCGCATTGGCAACATGGACCCAATGGAGCAAGCTCTAGGCGTTATGTTTGTGGCGCAAAACTTCAGTAGGTTCAATGACCAAAATAAATCTCGCATTTTTGAGCAGGCCATTGAATTGGCTGCTGATCCTCAGCAGCACCACATGGTCAAGATGACCGCCCAAAATGCTATCGTCACCGCGTATCACCAATTAAACGCAAATCAGCAAGCGCGAGCTAACTCACTTCCCGACCTGCGTGGCCTTTTGCAGAACATGCCTCCGCCGCAGCATGCAGCAGAGGAACGGAGTGCGAATTTGGACGGCCACATAGCAAGTATTGCGGCTTCAGTCCGTGATACAGTAGGCCCGCAAACCTCCTTTGAACAGCTGCAGCGGGGTGGTCGAGTCGGGCAGTCCATAAGCCACGCCTACAATCACGCCCGCGAGGATCTGATGGCTGCCTCCAGAAGCAGAGATCGCTCCGGCCGTTGAGGTCTCGGCCATGGTAAGTGACGCCTTCTCCCCGAATTCCGTTCGCGGCTTGGCCGTTTCCAATGCGCTGGCCGTTGATGTATCTGCCTTGAGGTAACTTTCAGAAACACGTCTGCCGGGTGGTCGATGCAAGCATCGCACCACCCGCTCCGACATCGATCTGTCGAGGGGCGACATCGCGCGACCTCGGTCCAGTGTCTGAAGCAAGCGCAAGATTAGCCACATCTAATACGCCATTGGAACAATGCCTTCAACCAAAACGACGCCCCCCAACATAGCCATTAGCATCGCCTGCTCTCTCGCCTTCGGCTTCTGCGCGGCAAGTCTGTACGCAACCTTCCGCCATGGGGGTAGCGGCGAGGCTTTGATGACGTTTGACGTCCGTGCCTTTTGGTTCGAGACGCCTTTCTATCGGGGTTTCGCAACCCCCGTCTTCTATCGGGGCGTAGCTATCGCACTCGCAACGTCCGCGGTCGTCTTGCTGATTCAGCAGATCGTATTACGGCGCAAACTCGAACATCACGGGACAGCGCGCTGGGCGCGAGTGGATGAAATGCGACGCACGGCTTATCTACGACGATACCGCGGCGTGACAGGCCCGGTATTTGGGAAAACGAGTGGCCCTTTCTGGCCTGGCTACTACCTGACCAATGGCGAGCAGCCTCACAGCCTTATCGTTGCACCGACCCGTGCTGGTAAGGGCGTCGGCATCGTCATCCCAACGCTACTTACATTCAAAGGCTCGGTAATAGCTCTCGACGTCAAGGGGGAGCTCTTTGAGCTTACCTCGAGAGCGCGCCAAGCCGCCGGCGCCGAGGTGTTCAAATTTGCGCCGCTGGATTCGGAGCGGCGCACGAATTGCTATAATCCGCTGTTGGACCTCATAGCGCTGTCTCCACAGCATCAATTCACCGAGGCCCGCCGCTTGGCGGCAAACCTAATTACGGCGAAGGGGGAGGGCGCGGAAGGTTTCGTCAATGGCGCGCGAGATCTGTTTGTCGCGGGCATCCTCTCCTGCATCGAGCGGGGCACGCCAACAATCGGCGCAGTCTATGATCTCTTCGCCCAGCCGGGGGAGAAGTTCAAACTCTTCGCGCGACTCGCCATGGAGACCCGGAACAAAGAGGCACAACGCATCTTCGACGACATGGCCGGGAACGATACAAAAATCCTAACCTCCTACACGTCCGTCCTTGGCGATGGCGGGCTCAATTTATGGGCGGATCCCGCTGTAAAGGCGGCGACAAGTCGCTCAGATTTTTCGGTGTACGATCTTCGCCGCCGCAAAACGTGCATCTTTCTTTGCGTTGGTCCGAACGATCTTGAGGTGGTCGCGCCTTTGATACGCCTGTTCTTTCAGCAAGTCGTTTCAATTCTACAGCGGTCGCTGCCTCGCCGGGATGAAAAATACGAAGTTCTGTTTCTGCTCGACGAGTTCAAGCACTTGGGTAAGCTGGAGGCGATCGAGACCGCAATTACGACCATCGCGGGCTACAAGGGGCGCTTCATGCTCATCATCCAAAGCCTCTCGGCACTGACGGGGGCCTATGGCGAGGCTGGCAAGCAGAATTTTCTCAGCAATACCGGCCTGCAAGTGTTCATGGCCACGGCCGATGACGAGACTCCAACCTACATTTCCAAAGCCATCGGTGAATACACGTTTGAAGCCAAGTCGATTTCCTACAGCCAGGCGCGAACGTTCGATTGGAACATTCAGAATTCGCATCAAGGTGCACCGCTGTTGCGTCCCGAACAGGTTCGGCTGCTCGATGACGACTACGAGATTGTTCTCATCAAAGGCCTGCCACCGTTGCAATTGAGGAAGGTGCGATATTTTTCGGACCGCATCCTTAAACGCATCTTCGAAAGCCAGACAGGCGCCCTCCCGGAGCCGGCACCCTTGATGGAAGCTCATCCAGATGACACTGACGGTTAAGCGCCCGTCTCGCGTATCCCGTCCCTCGGCAATCAGAAACTCCACTACAGGTGAACGGCTATGGGAATTTGCATCTCCAAATCCTCCGGATCGACTCGACATGCCACATATGACACGGAAGAGTCGCCGCGAGAATACACGGCGCCGCTGAGGGTCTCCCTGGGCACGCCTGCCGACAGGTTGCGACGGGGCGGAGATGCGCCTCTGGAGCCACATCAGATCCAGCAGGCCGCCTACCATATGGGGGCGTGTGTCGTTGGTGACGAGGTCACCAGCCCGGTAAGACTCGCGACAGCGGGGCAAACAGTTCACGACGTTCGCCTGCTGCTCAAGCATGGCCGGGGAAACGTTAAGGTGGACGACATTCCCTCTCACGGCCACAACGGCATCGGATCGTCGGTTGCAATGTCGGGAGCAGACGGCGACAATAAGGTTGCAGTGGCCGTAGTCATGGGAGCGGCGTGCTGCAATCAGACCGCTCCCCTTTCCGCTATCGTCCACGCCCCACACATGGCGGCCGACGAGCGGAGCATGACCTTAAGTGCTTCGGTGTCAATGAAAGAGATAACCAAGGAAGGCGACGAGATCCCAGTCAAGGCGGGTCACCTTTGGAACGAACTGCGGCGCGGAAGCCGCGACCCGAGGTCGACAGTGGTCATGGACGCCTGGGCCAACGGTCCCGCTGTTCGGTTGAAAGACAGCGCATGGAGCGGAGTCACGGCCAAAGAAGGTCATTGGTCGATGGACAAAAGCACCGCCGAATTCCTGAAAAACCGTGTTGAGGGGTTGATTCCGTTCGTGCATCCGGACACAAATGAACAGACTGCCAACAATTTGCGCCGGAAGCAAAACGCACCCGTATCGTGGGAAAAATATGCAGAAGTACAAGTGATCTCACCCGAGTTCGCTGATAGTGTACGCAACGCATTGTCCCGTATTCCTGAAGACCGACAAAGGGAAATCGCATCACTGATGATTCAGGAAGCCTACGGAATGGATCCTTCCTCGTGCACGCACCGAGGCGCAGTGGAATCAGTTCTGGTGGCCGCCAACCAACTGGACTCGCTGCCCCGGCCTCCTGTCGAGCCGCCGGAATTGGCGGCGTATCGGCAGTTCGACGCAAATCAACAGGCCCAAGCTCATGCAGTTCCCGGCATGCAAGACATCTTGCCGCACATCCCTCCGCCGCGGTATGCAGCAGCGGAACGGAATGCGAATCTGGACGGCCACATAGCAGGTCTTGAGGCTGAAGTCCGTGCGACAGGCCCGCAAACCTCCTTTGAACAGCTGCAGCGGGGTGGTCAAGTCGGGCAGTCCATAAGCCACGCCTACAATCACGCCCGCGAGGATCTGATGGCTGCCTCCAGAAGCAGAGATCGCTCCGGCCGTTGAGGTCTCGGCCATGGTGAGTGACGCCTTCTCCCCGAATTCCGTTCACGGCCTGGCTGTTTCCAAGTCGCTGGCCGTTGATGTACCTGCCTTGGGGACTTTCAGAAACACGTCTGCCGGGTGGTGCGATGCAAGCATCGCACCACCCGCTCCGGCACGATCTCGTGGAACGGCGACATCGCGCGACGTCGCTCCGGTGTCTGAGAAAAGCGCAGCAGTAGCTATGGCTAATACGGCAATGGAACAATGCCTTCAACCAAAACGACGCCCCCCAACATAGCCATTAGCATCGGCTGCTCACTCGCCTTCGGCTTCTGCGCGGCAAGTCTGTACGCAACCTTCCGCCATGGGGGTAGCGGCGAGGCTTTGATGACGTTTGACGTCCGTGCCTTTTGGTTCGAGACGCCATTCTATCTGGGTTTCGCAACCCCGTCTTCTATCGGGGTCCTCTTCGCCCAGCCGGGGGAGAAGTTCAAACTCTTCGCGCGACTCGCGATGGAGACCCGGAACAAAGAGGCACAACGCATCTTCGACGACATGGCCGGGAACGATACAAAAATCCTAACCTCCTACACGTCCGTCCTTGGCGATGGCGGGCTCAATTTATGGGCGGATCCCGCTGTAAAGGCGGCGACAAGTCGCTCAGATTTTTCGGTGTACGATCTTCGCCGCCGCAAAACGTGCATCTTTCTTTGCGTTGGTCCGAACGATCTAGAGGTGGTCGCGCCTTTGATACGCCTGTTCTTTCAGCAAGTCGTTTCAATTCTACAGCGGTCGCTGCCTCGCCGGGATGAAAAATACGAAGTTCTGTTTCTGCTCGACGAGTTCAAGCACTTGGTAAGCTGGAGGCGATCGAGACCGCAATTACGACCATCGCGGGCTACAAGGGGCGCTTCATGCTCATCATCCAAAGCCTCTCGGCACTGACGGGGGCCTATGGCGAGGCTGGCAAGCAGAATTTTCTCAGCAATACCGGCCTGCAGGTGTTCATGGCCACGGCCGATGACGAGACTCCAACCTACATTTCCAAAGCCATCGGTGAATACACGTTTGAAGCCAAGTCGATTTCCTACAGCCAGGCGCGAACGTTCGATTGGAACATTCAGAATTCGCATCAAGGTGCACCGCTGTTGCGTCCCGAACAGGTTCGGCTGCTCGATGACGACTACGAGATTGTTCTCATCAAAGGCCTGCCACCACTGCAATTGAGGAAGGTGCGATATTTTTCGGACCGCATCCTTAAACGCATCTTCGAAAGCCAGACAGGCGCCCTCCCGGAGCCGGCACCCTTGATGGAAGCAGACGAGGGGCTCTCGGCAGAATTTCAACCCCGATCAGGAGCTGCGTGGATTGGCGCAGAACTTTGACGACATAGTTTGATGTGAGGCTAGTATGAACCCGCGACATAATAACCCATCCTGGGCATCAGCTTTGTCACAGGTGCAGGACGCCGGCTTGGAAGCCGGGCAATCGGACCAAGCAAGGCAAGTGAGCGATGAGCAGCACCTTGCCGAGGCCCGGAGGCTGTTCGATCAATCTGACGAGTCCCCAACCAATCCAGAAGAGGTTCTGCGACTAGAACAATTGAGCGAAGGGCTTGAGCGACGGCACGATGATCAAGCCGCCTCATCTATTTTCAGCGACCTAGGGATGCCCGCTGGACCGGGGGACCTCAACAGCATCGTGACGGACGCTTTCGCGGCGGCCGGCTCTGGGCACGCCGGAGTTGAGATCGCCGCCCCGCCGCCGTTAGCTGCCAGCCAACAGCAGATCCGGCCCTGGCCGAATGCGCTTGACCAGGGCAATCACCTGCCACCCGGGTGGGTCATCATCAACAACGAACACTCCACAGTGCTATTGAGGCCAGCGGAGAGGCAGAGGGCCCTGAATACGCCGCAAGCCGCCGCCATTCAGCAGCCGCTAATTGAAATCGGCAATTCAGGCGGCCGCGTGCCGATGCAGCCCCCCATGCAGCAGTTGGGTGAAGTGTCATTGGAAGGGGTACCTGTTCAAGGGACATGGTCCGAACACATCGGAAGGCTGCATGCGGAGGCAGCGCCATCCGCAAGGTCTGAGGCACTCCCCGCTGCCATCGAGAACTCCATAAACGTCTCATTCGCCCTCCCCAAAGGCTTCTCCCACGGGATTCAACGCGACGCGATACTCTCTTCCTTGGACCATTATGGCCTCTTGCCGGATGCGGGCCAGGCCCGGCAAGTGGGCTTTGAGCAGCACGTGGCCGAGCCGCGCCGAGCCGATCCTGTTGCGAGTGGCGCCCGTGCTACCGGCTATCCCCATTTGTCCGACGAACACCGGGACGTTATTGATAAGGCGATCACTCACGTTGCGGCTCAGCAAAAATATAGCGAGAGCACGGTCCGAAAATACACGTCTGCGCTTCGCCGATTGGCGAATGATCTCGGCGCTCGCGGCCAAGCGACTGATCTAAAAAATCACCAGCTCCTGTTCGATCACGTCATTGCTTTCTTTCCGAAAGACGATGATGTGAAGAGGGCGTTGAACGTCCTGCGTGCGTATCATGAGCCGGGCTATTCAGCGACTGCTGGCGCCCGTGCTACCCGCTATCCCCATCTGTCCGACGAACACCGGGACGTTATTGATAAGGCGATCGCCCACGCTGCGGCTCAGCAAAAATATAGCGGGAGCACGCTCGAAATATACTCCTTTGCGCTTCGCCGATTGGCGAATGATCTCGGCGCTCGCGGCCAAGTGACTGATCTAAAAAATCACCAATCCCTGGTCGATCAACTCGATACTTTCTTTCCGAAAAACACTGACATAAGGTATATAAGGCCGGCGTTGAACGTCCTGCGTGCGTATCATGAGCCGGGCTATTCAGCGACTGCTGGCGCCCGTGCTACCCGCTATCCCCATCTGTCCGACGAACACCGGGACGTTATTGATAAGGCGATCGCCCACGCTGCGGCTCAGCAAAAATATAGCGGGAGCACGCTCGAAATATACTCCTTTGCGCTTCGCCGATTGGCGAATGATCTCGGCGCTCGCGGCCAAGTGACTGATCTAAAAAATCACCAATCCCTGGTCGATCAACTCGATACTTTCTTTCCGAACACTGACATAAGGTATATAAGGCCGGCGTTGAACGTCCTGCGTGCGTATCATGAGCCGGGCTATTCAGCGACTGGCCCGTGGCGAGTGCCGGTGCCCTCAAAGGCAGACGCGCATGTCTTGGAACAAGTGGCCAGTGACAGCAGCTTGGCCTCAAGCACCCGTGTTGACTATGGTCGTGGTCTTCGCAGATTTTCTGAGGCGCTGGAGAGTCAGGGCCTAACGATCTCTGGGCTGGATCATGATTCACGGATCAAATTCGCCGAGACGTTGTTTCCAGGCAACAACAAGCTCCGCTGGGCGTTGGGACGGGTTCGCGATACGGAGTCTGCGTCACACAGGAGCGTGACGGACGCTTTCGCGGCGGCCGGCTCTGTGCACGCCGGAGTTGAGATCGCCGCCCCGCCGCCGTTAGCTGCCAGCCAACAGCAGATCCGGCCCTGGCCGGATGCGCTTGACCCGGGCAACCACCTGCCACCACCCGAGTGGGTGATCATCAACGATGAACATTACACAGCGCCGTTGCGGCCAGCGGAGAGGCAGAGGGCCCTGAATACGCCGCAAGCCGCCGCCATTCAGCCGCCGCTGAGCGAAATCGGCAATTCAGCCGGCCGCGTGCCGATGCAGCCTCCCATGCAGCAGTTGCCATTGGAAGGGGTACCTGTTCAAGGGACATGGTCCGAACACATCGGAAGGCTGCATGCGGAGGCAGCGCCCTTCGCAAGGTCTGAGGCACTCCCCGCTGCCATCGAGAACTCTATAAACGTCTCATTCGCCCTCCCCAAAGGCTTCTCCCACGGGATTCAACGCGACGCGATACTCTCTTCCTTGGACCATTATGGCCTCTTGCCGGATGCGGGCCAGGCCCGGCAAGTGGGCTTTGAGCAGCACGTGGCCGAGCCGCGCCGAGCCGATCCTGTTGCGAGTGGCGCCCGTGCTACCGGCTATCCCCATTTGTCCGACGAACACCGGGACGTTATTGATAAGGCGATCACTCACGTTGCGGCTCAGCAAAAATATAGCGAGAGCACGGTCCGAAAATACACGTCTGCGCTTCGCCGATTGGCGAATGATCTCGGCGCTCGCGGCCAAGCGACTGATCTAAAAAATCACCAGCTCCTGTTCGATCACGTCATTGCTTTCTTTCCGAAAGACGATGATGTGAAGAGGGCGTTGAACGTCCTGCGTGCGTATCATGAGCCGGGCTATTCAGCGACTGCTGGCGCCCGTGCTACCCGCTATCCCCATCTGTCCGACGAACACCGGGACGTTATTGATAAGGCGATCACTCACGTTGCGGCTCAGCAAAAATATAGCGAGAGCACGGTCCGAAAATACACGTCTGCGCTTCGCCGATTGGCGAATGATCTCGGCGCTCGCGGCCAAGTGACTGATCTAAAAAATCACCAGCCCCTGTTCGATCACGTCAATGCTTTCTTTCCGAAAGACGATGATATGAAGAGGGCGTTGATCGTCCTGCGTGCGTATCATGAGCCGGGCTATTCAGCGACTGTTGGCGCCCGCCATCCCCATCTGTCCGACGAACACCGGGACGTTATTGATAAGGCGATCGCCCACGCTGCGGCTCAGCAAAAATATAGCGGGAGCACGCTCGAAATATACTCCTTTGCGCTTCGCCGATTGGCGAATGATCTCGGCGCTCGCGGCCAAGTGACTGATCTAAAAAATCACCAATCCCTGGTCGATCAACTCGATACTTTCTTTCCGAAAAACACTGACATAAGGTATATAAGGCCGGCGTTGAACGTCCTGCGTGCGTATCATGAGCCGGGCTATTCAGCGACTGGCCGGTGGCGAGTGACGGTGCCCTCAAAGGCAGACGCGCATATCTTGGAACAAATGGCCAGTGACAGCAGCTTGGCCTCAGAGACCCGTGTTGTCTATGGTCGTAGTCTTCGCAGATTTTCTGAGGCGCTGGAGAGGCAGGGCCTAACGATCTCTGGGCTGGATCATGATTCACGGATGAAATTCGCCGAGACGTTGTTTCCAGGCAACAACAAGCTCCGCATGGCGTTGGGACGGGTTCGCGATACGGAGTCTGCGTCACACAGGAGCGTGACGGACGCTTTCGCGGCGGCCGGCTCTGTGCACGCCGGAGTTGAGATCGCCGCCCCGCCGCCGTTAGCTGCCAGCCAACAGCAGATCCGGCCCTGGCCGGATGCGCTTGACCCGGGCAACCACCTGCCACCACCCGAGTGGGTGATCATCAACGATGAACATTACACAGCGCCGTTGCGGCCAGCGGAGAGGCAGAGGGCCCTGAATACGCCCCAAGCCGCCGCCATTCAGCAGCCGCTGAGCGAAATCGGCAATTCAGCCGGCCGCGTGCCGATGCAGCCTCCCATGCAGCAGTTGCCATTGGAAGGGCTATCGGTTCAAGGGACAAGGTCCGAATACATCGGAAGGCTGCATGCGGAGGCCGCGCCCTCCGCAAGGTCTGAGCCCCCCGCTGCGATCGAGCGCTCTATAGACGTCTCATTCGCCGTCCCCAAAGGCTTCTCCCATGGGACTCAACCCGCCCCAGACGCGATGCTCTCTTCCTTGGGCCACTATGACCTCTTGCCGGATGCGGAAAAGCCGGAATGGAACTACGAGATTAAAGGTCACGGCTACACCGCCGAGAGGCCGGAAGGGCGCAACGACTTTTGGCTCGTTGATCGCGGTCCGCTGAGGGAAGCTGCAGCGGCAGCAGTACCGGCAAGGACCCCAGAACCCGCCTCGCCAGCAACCGTCAGGCTGTCAGACACCTGTCGCGGTGTTCCGTTAGTCGATCTGACCACCTCCTCCGATGCTCAGATCGGAGCTTTTCCGTCAGGCTCGTCCATCCTCCCCGAGGGGGCGGTACTCGGCGCCGACCTGCTGAGCGACGCCCATATCCACAGGGATTATCGGTTGCTGGAGCAGGACCTGCAGGAGGCCCACCCAGCGCTCGCCGCCCGAACGCGGCTGGTGGATGCGTTGGTCGCCCATCAGCTGCGCCGTTACGACGGGGACGTGCAAGGTAGGTTGCTGTCCATCTATCATCAAAGCGACGCCCCAGCCGAATTCGTTTTCCTGCCAGTGAACAGTGCCGATCCTATGGATCCGGCGCCGGATTCTCGACGCGTCGAACATTGGTCGCTGCTGCTCGTAGATCGCCGCGACCCGGAAAGAGCGGTCGCCTATCACTACGATTCCATCCAGCACAATGGACAGGGATACAACGACGCGCCAGCACGAGAGCTCGCAACAAGACTGGACGCGACCACCGTGGTGACACCCGCCATGGCCCAGCAGAACAACGGTGTTGATTGCGGTGTCTTCGTGGTGGGCGGCACGCGCGCGCTGGTTCGGAGATTGGCGAACCAAGAGTGGCCGGAACGGCAGCGGCCGCTGCACCTCGACGACCTCGTTGCCGACCGGCAGGGGCTGCAAAACCGACTAAGGCAGGGCCGCTTGCCGCACGAGCTTGCCGCAATCCCCGCGGAAGCTTTTGCAGCAGCCGGGTCGCAACAAGCCGTGTTGCAAGAGCAGCAAGCCCGACAAGTCGCGCCAGCGCCGTTTGACCAGCACTTGAGCAAGTCGCGCGAGGCCCAGGGCGAACTGACGAGACCACTTGACAGGAGCAACCGCGCGAACAGCGGGGGCGTCATCATCAACACTGAACATTACACAGCGCTGTTGAGACCGGCGAAAAGGCAGAGGACTGACAGTCCGCAAACCCTCGCCACGGGGCGGCAAGCGAGCGAAGCAAATACGTCGCCCATCAGGCAAGACCCCGATCAAGCCCGAGCAGACCTCATGGCTTCCTCCAGAAGCAGAGAGCGCTCCGACGCGGGGCGTTGAGGTCGATTGCGGATAAAGCAGACCAGCTCTTTTGGCAAGGTTTTGTGCGTCAAGTGTCGTAAGCACATTAGTTGTCCGGGTTAGGTAGCACGCGAGTTGTCCGGTTTTATTGGAGTGCACCCCCAGACTGAGACGAGGAAAATCGCGGACAGTTTCCCTGCAAGAGAGGAAACTGGGGCATGGCCGGACGGCAAAGAGTTATTGATGAGGACCAAAAGCTGGAGCTTCTCCAGCGCATGGAGGCGGGCGAAAACGTCAGCAAGTTGGCAGACGAGGTTGGCATCAGTCGCCAACGACTTTACGAGTGGCGTGATCACCTCAGGCTTCGTGGTAATCTGAAGTCACGTCCGCGCGGCCAGCGGGCCAGATCGATAACAGGAGTTAACGGGGCCGCGGAGGGGCAGAGCGCGTCGACACGCCGGCACCTCAGATAAGGCGCTGACCAAGGCCAGCGCCGGATCAGGGAATTGGAGCAGAAAGTCGGGTAAACAGCAACTCGATCTCGATTTTTTTCGCGAAGCCTTGCGGCATTTCGGAGCAGCGCTCCTGGCGAAACGGGATCTTCAAAGTCATCGAAAAGATGATGACCGGCCTGTCGCAAGGCGAATCAACATCGACAGAATGTGCTGGCTCGCTGGCGTTAGCCGCGCGAGTTACTACCGTCATTGGCTGGATTCGACGCCTCGGCGGGCCGAGACAGGGTTGCGCGATCTTATTCAGAAGATGGCTCTCGGCAACGCGCACTACGGCTACCGCCGGATAGCAGCCCTGCTGCGACGCGAGGGATGGCAAGTCAACCATAAGTGCATTCTACGGATCATGCGCGAAGACAATCTGTTGTGCCTGCGTGCAAGACCCTTTGTTCCTGCGACGACGAACTCGAGGCATGGTTGGCACGTCGTGCCGAACCTTGCCAAGGGAATGATCCTCAATGGGCTCGACCAGTTGTGGGTGGCCGATATTACGTTCCTGCATCTGGCTGAGGAGTTTGCTTTCCTTGCCGTTGTCCTGGATGCGTTTAGCCGCAAGGTGGTGGGATGGGCGTTGGATAGGCACGACCATGCTTGAGCATGAAAGCGCTCACCTGCTGGCGATGGACCCGCAGCGTCTCGACCGCGGCTGCCGGGCGCGAACGAGATCTCGCATGGCTTCGTGATCTTCATCGGGAACCCATACCGCCGTCAGTTCACCGGCGCGCAGCAGCCTTGCCAATGAAAGAGCATCCCGGCGGTTCGTCTTCACCCGATCGCCAGGCTTCCTTGGAATCAGCGATGGCGCGACCACGGTGCATTCATGGCCAAGGGAACGGATCAGCCGGTAAAGGCCATAGCCGGTTGGGCCCGCCTCGTAGCAGAGGTGGATGCGATCGAACTTGGCGGCGATCCGTTGGATAACGCGGCGCATACTCGTATCCGATGCGTCGACCTCGCCGAAGAACCGAACCTCTCCCTCCCGGCCGGCTTCCGCAATCGCGATGGCATTCCTCAGCTTAGCGACATCGATTCCGACAAACGCTTCCCTATAATCTGCCACGGCTCGTCCTCCTGTGATGAGGATCGGCTCGGACCGCCCGAGCAACCCTCGGACGCGCAGTGTAGGGCGACACCTCACCGGCAGAAGCGGACATACGGTCTTACGCTTGATCAGCCATCAGCTATCCAGAATAGCTCCTGTCACGCGGCCAAGGTGCCTCCGTAGCTAACCTCTACGTCAGCGTTGAAGAAGTACCCCGCACCACGGCACGTCTTGACCAGGCGAGGATTGGCCGCGTCAGCCTCCAGCTTTCGTCGTAACCGCAAGATCAGGACGTCGATACTTCGATCGTAGACCTCTTCTCCACGCACCCGGCTCGCGAGCAAAAGCCGTTCTCTGGATAACACGTTGCGGGGGTTCTCCAAGAACGCGATTAAGAGATTGAACTCACATGCCGTAAGCTTGACCTCGCCACGCTCTGAACAGATCAGCCGCCGCTGCTTGACGCTGAGCTTCCAGGCTCCAAACCGAAATGAGCGATGATCTTTGGTTGGCGGACTGGCAATGCGCTGGCGTAGCGCTACGCGAATGCGGGCCAGGAACTCGCGCAGGCCGAAAGGCTTCGGGATGAAATCGGTTGCGCCGAGCTCCAGAGCAACAACTTTTTCCGCCTCATCAAGCCGGTCGCCGCTGATCACTATGATGGGTAAATCCGATTTTGTCGCCAGATTGCGGACGATCGCAAGCCCATCCTCCCGGCCCAGGTTGAGGTCAACTACCACGAGGTCGACAGGCTCATGCGATAGAACGTAGTTAAAGTGCTTGCTATCGTTGACTGCGGTCACCTTTAAGGCATGCATCATGAGATACTCGGCTATGAGGCGCCGCATTGCGGCATCATCGTCAATGACAAGAACATGTTTCAACGGCTCACCTTCAATCTTGAATCCCCTTGTCAAAAGCTGTTGCCGAGCAACCTTGTGGCACCGACGCAAAACAGCTGCCCCTTGCTACACTCGCCGTCGCCTGCGGCCAATGAGGCCGTTGCTCGTCCTGGTCTTTTCATCCACAGCGAATTAACTTATCCAGGCAGCCCGTGACGATCAGACATGTTCCAAGCGCCGGCATGACCCCGCCCTGGGTCCTTCGCTTTTTCGCTTTGAGCTTATATGCAGGCCTGCCAACACGACTCGACATCGACGGCACGCACTCCCAGGCCTGCCATGCCCTTGCATCCTTGGCGCGTTTCTGGCGCTTGCGGAGCTGGATCATCTCGAAACCCTCCCGCTCGCGTCCGGCTCGGACGCGGTGCTGCAGCGCGGCGTTTGATTAACCACAGGGCCGGTCGGCGCAAGGGGATTCTCAACAGCGGCCTTGTTCCAGTGGTATGTCTCCTGCCTACGGCGGGTTCTTCCGAAGCGGCCGGCAGCGCCTGGTTCGGGCGACAGGCAGGTCCGGTCGCGGCTACCGTCCGAGCTAACATATTCTCAGTTGAATGCACACCCTCCCTTTGAGCCAGTCACTTTGCTTGCCGGCTGCGCCGTCGGACGCCACCGATTGCGTGCGGTTCTTGTGCCGATGGACGGTCGTGTCCCATCAGGTGGTGTAGCTCGGCAGTTACGAAGCCGCTCACGAGCGCGCCGTTAGTAGCGCTGTAGCGAGTGAGCGGCGTGTCGGTGGTCATCGGCGCTTTCCGGTAGGGTTTGGTTGTTGACGCCAACCCAATTCGGAAGGACCACCGATGACCGACGACATGATGAACCTGCGCACGCTCGTGGAGAAGACCCCGGATGCCGATCTGCTGCGGGAGATGATCGGCTTTGCCGCCGAGCGGTTGATGGAAATGGAGGTTGGGGCCGCCACCGGCGCCGCCTATGGCGAGAAGAACCCGCTGCGGATGGCCCAGCGCAATGGCTACCGCGAACGGGACTGGGAGACGCGGGCCGGCACGGTCGAGCTGCGCATCCCCAAGCTCAGGAAGGGCTCTTGCTTCCCGGGTTCCTCGAACCGCGCCGCATGGCCGAGAAGGCGCTGACCGCCGTCATCCAGGAGGCCTACGTCCAGGGCATCTCGACCCGCTCGGTCGACGACCTGGTCAAGGCCATGGGCATGAGTGGCATCTCCAAGAGCCAGGTCAGCCGGCTGTCCGAAGAGATCGACGGCAAGGTGAAGGCCTTCCTCGAGCGGCCGATCGAGGGCGATTGGCCCTATCTGTGGATCGACGCCACCTACCTGAAGGTGCGCCGCGGCGGCCGCATCGTCTCGGTCGCCGTCATCATTGCCGTCGGCGTCAATGCGGACGGTCGGCGCGAGGTGCTGGGCATGGAGATTGGCACCTCGGAGGCCGAGCCGATCTGGACGGAGTTCCTGCGCAAGCTGACCCGCCGCGGCCTGCGCGGCGTCAAGCTCGTCGTCTCCGATGCCCATGAAGGCATCAAGGCGGCCGTCACCAAGGTGCTGTGCGCGACATGGCAGCGCTGCCGCGTCCACTTCATGAGGAACGTGCTGGCCCATGCCGGCAAGAGCGGCCGCAGGGTCGTCTCCGCTTTCATCGCCACCGCCTTCGCCCAGGAAACGCCCGAGGCCGCAACCGTGCAATGGCGCGCCGTCGCCGACCAGATCCGGCCGAAGGTACCGAAGCTGGCGACAATCATGGACGACGCCGAGCCCGACGTGCTGGCCTACATGACCTTCCCGAAAGAACACCGCGCCAAGCTGCACTCGACCAATCCGATCGAGCGTCTCAACGGCGAGATCAAGCGGCGCACCGAGGTCGTCGGAATCTTCCCGAACGACGATGCGATCGTGCGCCTCGTCGGCGCAATCCTGCTCGAACAGAACGATGAATGGGGAGTGCAGCGGGCCAGATATATGACTCTGGAAACGATCAGCCAGATGAGCGATGATCCCCTCATCAGTCTGCCGGCAAGTGGCGCGCTGATCAGTCCGGCCCATGCCGGAGAGCACGGCGTCCAATGCCGCCAGCTACACTACGCCGCGGGACACGATCCGATGGACTGTGCATGATCCCCTGTTGGCGACCGGCCGAGACAGCTGAGCCAGGCTCGCCGCAGGCTGGGCTGCGCCGCGACGTCTTCAGTTGACCCCGCGCCGCGGATTTGCGCCTTCGAGCCAGCTTCGCGGAGACCTCGCGGTGTCGATGACCTGACCTTGGAGGGCCGCTCATGGCTGTCTCATAGGCAAATGACAGCATACGCAACGTTGGGCAGCTTGGCGCCTTTGTCGGTTCTCCCGTTCGATCGACTCACGGCACCCGCAGCCTGGATAACCCGCCGAGCTTCCATTGCCTTTGACCAGCGCCCGTAGAAAATCCCATCATCATCCATGACGCCGAAGCCGCGGCTTACAGTCCAGGAGCAACGGACCCGCCGGGACGGGCAATCCCGCACAGGGCGTCTCGTACCAAGATGCTTTGGATGTCGCCGGCTTGATCACGCCCCGCGCCATCCACGCATGCACAAGCTGGTACCCACGCTGACCAACACGGTCTTTGCTTCAATTGAAACCGAAAAGCCGAACCTGAACATCACGCAGTAACAAACCTTCCCGATAAGCGCGTGCCGGACAGGGCCAGAACCCGTCCGGCGGCTTGGAAAGGCAGGTGATAGGGAATGTTTATTGCAGTTTGGCCGCTGGCCATTGTCCTGTTGACATCCATGTCACTCCCGGCCGCGCCCGCGCCACTTTCGCCCCGTGAGTTCCACCGCCTATCGCGCAAATGCGCTCCCTGGGTTGCGCCGTCCACGCTCGCCGCGATTGCCAAGATTGAAAGTGGCTTTGAAACGCTGGTGGCCCATGACAACACAACAGGCGAGCAGCTTCGCTGGATAGACCACCTGGAAGCCACGCGGGGCATCAAGGACCGTCTCGACGCACAACATTCTGTCGATGTTGGATTGATGCAGATAAACAGCAAGAACTTTTCCATGCTCAGTCTCACGCCGGAAAAGGCTTTCGAGCCCTGCGCCTCCCTTTCGGCTGCCGCCCACTTACTTGAAAGCCGGTATGCCGGGGGCACGACTGCTCCGGCGCAGCAACTGGCCCTTCGCCGTGCCATCTCGGCCTATAACACGGGCGACGTCACGCGTGGCTTCGCCAACGGTTATGTACGCAAGGTCGAGTCGGCCGCAAAGGACATCTCAAGTCAGCTTGAGCGAACACTGGAGCCGACCGCCCGAGATGCGCCAGATCTTGAGGCACCCGGTCGGAAAGCCGTGCCGCCTCTGCTCCAACAGAGCCAACAGGCCAATAGAAAGCAGCCCAACCAAAATTCCTGGGACATCTGGGGCTCCTATCAGCCAAACGGCTCCGGGGCCGATCCCTCCGGTCCGACCGGCAGCCAGGCAGCTGAAGAGCGGGAACCCTCGAACCCGAACAAACTCATATTCGATTGAATCATGGAGATACAATGATGAAGCCACTCGAAATGCTTCGTGCGCTTAAAACGCATGTTCCTTCGCCTTTTTCCATGCTGCGCATGGCGGCTGAATATGTACCGGCCGTTGCTGCAGGCGTGGCGTGGGCGGTCTTCTCCAGCGGGCCAGCCGCGGCCCAGGTGACCGGAGGGACGGATCCTGCCAAGATGGTCCAGAATATCTGCACCTTCATACTTGGCCCCTTCGGACAATCGCTGGCCGTGCTCGGACTCGTGGCCATCGGTATCTCCTGGATGTTCGGTCGTGCTTCACTTGGCCTGGTTGCGGGTGTCGTTGGAGGGATCGTCATCATGTTCGGCGCCAGCTTCCTGGGCAAGGCGCTCATAGGCGGTGGCTGATGAGCGACCGGTTGGAAGTGAGCACCCTCTATGTGGCGGCGACACGCCCTGCACTTTTTCTGGGGGTGCCGCTGACGCTGGCCGGAGCGCTCATGATGTTGGGTGGGCTCGTCATCATTATCCTTAAGAACCCACTTTATGAAGTCGTGCTCGTGCCACTCTGGTTCGGAGCACGGTTGATCGTTGAGCGCGACTACAACGCGGCAAGCGTCGCGTTCCTCTATTTACAGACCGCCGGCAGAAGCGTGGACGGACAGGTGTGGGGCGGCGCGAGCGTCAGCGCCAATCCGATCAGAGTGCCGAAACGCGGAAGAGGAATGGTGTAATGTTTGGCGCCAGTGGCCGGACCGAGAGATCTGGCGAGATCTACCTTCCGTATGTCGGTCATCTAAGCGATCAGGTTGTCCTTCTGGAGGACGGATCCATCATGGCCATGGCACATGTGAACGGGCTGCCGTTTGATTTGGAAGACGCTGAGATGCGCAACGCGCGCTGCCGCGCGTTCAACACTCTCTTGCGCAACATCGCCGACGACAATGTCACGCTGTACGCCCATCTTGTGCGAAACAACGATGTGCCGGCGCCGGCATCGCGCCAGTTTCAAAGTGCATTCGCTGGCAGTCTTAGCGAGGCCTATGAGAGCCGTGTGCTGTCGGGCAAGCTCTTTCGCAACGATCACTTCCTCACGGTCGTCGTGTTCCCACGAAGCGCAATCGGCAAGATTGGCTGGCGCATTGCCAAATACCCCAGGCGGAATGACAACGATCTGGCCGCACAAATACGAATCCTGGAGGACCTCTGGCAGATCATTGCTGGGTCACTCGGCGGTTACGGTCTGCGCCGGCTGGGTATTCGTGAGAAAGGCGACGTGCTCTTCACGGAAATCGGCGAGGCGCTTCGGCTGATAATGACTTGCCGGTTTCTCCCGGTTCCGATGGTTACCGGCTCACTTGGCGCCTCGATCTACACTGACCAGGTCATATGCGGGAAGCGGGCGCTTGAGATTCGAAGACCCGGGGATAGCTCCGTGGGATCATTGTTTTCGTTGCGTGAGTATCCGGCGACGACGCGGCCAGGCATGCTAAATCCGTTGCTGTCCGCCAACTTCCCGCTTGTCCTCAGCCAGAGCTTTTCCTTCCTCACTCGGCCACAAGCTCATGCGAAGCTTAGCCTTAAGTCCAGCCAGATGACGAGCGCCGGCGACAAGGCTCTCACCCAGATTAATGAACTTGCCGAAGCAGAGGACGCACTGGCAAGCAACGAATTCGTCATGGGTTCACATCATTTGAGCCTGTGCGTCTATGCCGACAGCCTCAACAGCCTTGGAGATCGCGCAGCAAATGCCCGCGCAAGGCTGGCCGATACGGGCGCCGTTATTGTCCAAGAGGGTATCGGCATGGAGGCCGCGTACTGGTCCCAACTTCCGGGGAACAAGAAGTGGCGCACGCGCCCCGGGGCGATCACTTCGCACAATTTTGCCGGGCTTGTCTCTTTTGAGAACTTCCCAAGTGGTTCCACTACCGGCCACTGGGGCAAAGCTGTTGCGCGCTTTCGTACGAACGGTGGAACTTCTTTCGACTACATCCCGCATGAGAATGACGTCGGCATGACGGCGATATTCGGACCCGTCGGCAAAGGCAAGACGACGCTGATGACCTTTATCCTCGCGATGCTTGAGCAAAGCGTGGTCGATCGCGATGGTGCGATCGTCTTTTTCGATAAGGACCGGGGTGGTGAACTGCTGGTGCGAGCCACCGGAGGGACATATCTGGCGTTGCGCAGAGGCGCTCCGAGCGGCTTGGCCCCTCTGCGTGGACTGGACAACAGCTCCGCCTCGCGGGACTTTCTTCGCGAGTGGTTGGTGGCCCTAATCGAGAGTGACGGTCGTGGTCCGATCTCGCCGGAGGAAAGCCGTCGACTGGAACGTGGCATTGTTCGTCAACTTTCGTTCGAACCCGTAATGCGCTCAATTGCGGGCCTGCGCGAATTCCTGCTGCACGGCCCCATCGAGGGCGCTGGAGCGCGGCTACAGCGGTGGTGTAGAGGCAACGCGCTTGGATGGGCCTTTGACGGCGATGTCGACGAAGTAAGGTTGGATGCCTCCATTACCGGGTTCGACATGACGCAACTCCTGGAATATGAGGAGGTCTGTGCGCCGGCCGCGGCATATCTTCTGCATCGAGTGGGCGCTGTCGTCGATGGCCGTCGGTTCGTCATGAGCTGCGACGAATTTCGCTTCTATCTGCTCAACCCCCAATTCTCGGCTGTTATCGACAAGTTCTTGCTCACCGTCCGCAAGAACAACGGCATGTTGATACTTGCTACGCAGCAGCCTGAGCACGTGCTGGAGTCGCCTCTTGGAGCTAGTCTCGTTGCGCAATGTATGACGAAAATTTTCTACCCGTCACCGACGGCGGACCGATCCGCGTATGTCGATGGCCTGAAATGCACTGTGCCGGAGTTCGAGGCAATCCGCCAGGAAATGGCAATCGGCAGCCGCAAGTTTTTGCTCAAGCGCGACAGCGGGAGTGTTGTTTGCGAATTCGATCTTGGGCAGATGCGCGAGTATGTAGCCGTACTCTCGGGGCGGGCCAACACCGTGCGCTTTGCCGACCAGCTTCGCGACCAGCACGGAGATGCCCCAGATAGGTGGCTCGACAAGTTCATGG
This sequence comes from Mesorhizobium sp. WSM1386, assembly GCF_055901595.1. Classification (NCBI taxonomy): domain Bacteria; kingdom Pseudomonadati; phylum Pseudomonadota; class Alphaproteobacteria; order Hyphomicrobiales; family Phyllobacteriaceae; genus Mesorhizobium; species Mesorhizobium sp. WSM1386. The sequence continues at coordinate 6,217,180 of NZ_CM148373.1, read as the reverse complement.
CCCATTGCCATGAAGTTAAAGACTGACGGAGAATATTCATGCAAGTTGCTAAGCTTGCAGCAACGACGCTTGCTGCTTCCCTTCTGCTTCACGGACAGGCCAGGTCGCAATTTATCGTCAGCGACCCTATAACAGAAGCACAATCGACCGCGACCGCGATTTCCACTGCGGCGATCCTTGAGAGTGCAATCGTGACGCTCAGCAACACAATCACCATGGTGGATATGCTAACGTCGTCGTTCGGTGTCATGGGACTGCTAGGCTCACTTAACCAAAAAAATCAGTACCCGTCGAGCAATCAGCTAGAGAGGCAGATGTTTGACAGCCAGACGCCAGCTTCGAATATAGCGCGTGCGATTGCGCAGGACCCAAATCGGAAAGTCGACGGCACCGACCTGGAAGCGAAGCTGTTACAGGGACAGGTCGCCGGTGCTGCCAATGCTGCAGGTCTCGCAGCTGAGAATCTGGTTATGATGGACAAGCGCCTTCAGGAGAACGCCAGCACTCTTGGTCAGCTTTCCCGCTCGCGAAATATTATGCAGGCCACAGTGACCAACGGTCTGGTCCTCAAGCAGATTCACGATGCGATCATCCAAAATGCCCAGGCCACGAGTCTGCTGACGATGGCCACTGCACAAGCAAGCCTTCACGCCGCAGAGGAGGCCGCGATGCAGCGTCGCGAACGCGAGACGACTGCTAGCATTTTTTCGCGCCCGTAAACAGACGCTGAGTTCATCCGGCTCAGCTGGGCTGATCAGGGACAAATCAGGCTCACGCCATGGCTTTTAAGATTTCCGCGCCATTCACGGCCATACATACGATCTTTCATGTGGCCTTTACGTCAGGGCTGCACAACGTGCTTGAAAAAATCCAAGAGGCGGTCAGCGCGCCTCTGGTTGCGTGTGTGACGCTTTGGATAATAATCCAAGGCTGTCTGGTTATGCGTGGTCAAGTCGATGCGCGTGCAGGTATCTTGCGCGTAATTATGGTGTCGATTGTAGTCGGCCTTATCTTAGGGCAGGCCAACTACCACAATTACATTGAAACGGTCTTCGACGACACGATTCCAAGGCTTGCTCACCAGATCAGTGGCAGCGACTTGCCCTTCATCAATATTCCCCAGAAGCTCGACTGGATGTTTGCTTCAACTCAGTATGCCTTTCAGATGATTGCTTCCGAAATTGGGCCTATGAACGGCCAAGACATACTTGCTTTCGAGGGAGCGCAATGGATTTTCTACGGCTCGCTGTGGACAGCGTTCGAAATCTATGATGCCGTTGGGATTTTGACGAAGGTGCTCTTGGCGATCGGCCCCCTGGTTCTTGTCGGCTACCTTTTTGATCACACTCGAGACATGGCTACAAGATGGATCGGCCAACTGCTCTCGTACGGGCTGCTGCTTCTCCTTCTCAACATCGTTGCCACGATAGTTATCGCGGCCGAAGTAGTCTCGCTGGCAGCGATGCTTTTGATGATCAAATACTCGGGCACGACAGCAGCCAAGATCATCGGGCTTTACGAGCTCGACATGCTTTTCCTGGCTGGCGATGCTCTGATCGTCGCGCTTCCGACGATCGCCAGCAGCATCGCCGCCGGGTCTTGGGCAGGGACGAACCGACCTCTTAACAACCTCAATCGCTACTTTGCCAGAACGGCGGGCGGTTAAAATCAACGCGCGCGGTGCCAAAAACATGAAACGCTATCTACTTTTGTCAATCCTCGCTTTGGCGGCCTGCAAGACAACCGATCGGCTTGCGACCTGCACGGGTACGCCATTCCAACTGAACGCGGGACAATGGGAAACCACCCCTGAGGATCTTCAGGTCGAGTGTGCGGAAGAGCCCAAATGAGATTTCCTGAACATGCCCTTCTAGTGGAGAGAGAAACGCTAGCCGCTCACTACAAGAAGGTGGAAGCGTTTCAAACTTCACGAGCGAAGTCTGCGGGGCGCTTGTCAAAGGCCCTTATAGCCTTTGCGGCAGCGGCGGTCCTAGGAAATGTTGCCCAGGCATTTACCCTCGCTGCCATGGTCCCGTTGGCTAAGCTCGTACCTGTGTTCCTCTGGGTACGGCCAGACGGGACCGTTGACAGCGAAGTGTCAATCTCTCGATTGCCCGCAACCCAAGACCGAGCCGTCATAAACGCTTCGCTGTGGGAATATGTACGCCTGCGCGAGGGCTACACGGCAGATACAGCCCAGTACGCCTATGACCTCGTATCCAGTTTCAGCGCACCGGCTGTGCAACAGCAATATCAAGATTTCTTCAACTATCCGAATCCTACTTCGCCGCAAGTCACGGTCGGCAAGCGCGGCAAGCTCGAGGTCGGGCATATTTCATCGAACGACATCAGTCCCGACGTTCAACAGATCCGATACAAACGGACGCTTGTTGTCGATGGGCAGATGCCGACAGTGACCTCCTGGACAGCTACCATCCGCTACGAGCGCTTGACGGGTCTGCCTGGCCAATCGAGGCTCACCAATCCGGGAGGTCTACTCGTCACGTCCTATCAAGCCTCGGAAGATACCGTATCTAACCTGGGCTACGTGCAGCCATGACAAAAAGAGCATTTCTCGCGCTGGCCTGTTCACTCCTCTTCGCGATGGAAGCGCGCGCGGAAGACACGCCACTTGCTGGCAAACATGATGCGCGGATGCGCTACCTGGCTTACCATCCCGACGAAGTGGTGCGCCTATCGACCGCAGTGGGGGCGACGCTGGTCGTCACATTCGCGGCCAACGAGACAGTCGCAGCCGTAGCCGTTTCCAATAGCAAAGACCTGGCTGCGCTCCCACGGGCCAACTATCTCTTTTTTAAGGCTAGCCGGATCCTGTCGCCGCAGCCGGTCATCGTGCTGGCCGAGAGTGAGTCGGGTACACGGAGATACGTATTCAGTATTTCAACGAAAGCGATGCCAAAGCTCGATGAGAAGCAACCAGACTTATACTACAGTGTGCAGTTCACCTATCCAGGAGATGATGCTTCTGCTCAGAGAAAGGAAGCAGAAAGGCGCTCGAGTCTTGGCCGGGTCCGGGCAAAAGTGCTGCAAGACGAGAGAGTTCAGGATTTGTTGAATCGCCCCGCCGCAAATGCAAGTCCGGACCAAAGCAATTTTCACTACGTCGCAAAGGGCGATCGATCGCTGGCGCCGCTGGAAGTTTTCGATAACGGCTTTACGACCGTATTTGGCTTCGCAAGCAATTCCCGCATACCCTCCCTCTACGTTATCAATCCCGACGGAAAGGAAGCCGCTGCCAATTACACGGTCAAAGGGGACTATGTGGAAGTGTCCGCAGTCGCTCGGGAATGGCGTCTGAGAGATGGCAATACGGTCTTGTCCATTTTCAACAGGGCTTATGATCCTTTGGGACGAGCGCCAGGGACCGGTACAGTGACACCCGACGTGTGGCGCGTTTTGAAAGGCTCGGGTCGATGAATGATACCGGCCCACAGGCGGGACATGATGTCCATGCATCCGGATCGATCGTGTCGGAGCCGACCCGCCGGCATGTTTCGGGATCGCAGAAGTTGGCCGTCGCTGCTCTTGTTCTCGTCTCATCTCTATCGCTTATCTGGCTCGGAGGTCGTTCCAGCACAGAAGACGAGCTATCTCAGCCAAAGCCGCCAATTGTCGCCAACGCCGAGCCATTCCGCCCCGTGCCAATTGAGATTGCTCCCGAACCTCCAGCACCCGTTCAGGCGGCGCAGGCGGCAGATCCTGCGCCATCCACGCCGCCCCCAACGGCGCCAGATGATGTGCAGCCGGAGGAAACACCAATCTTCGCTTACACTAGCAGCAGTCAAATGCCCAATAACGGTCAGCGGAGCCAAGACGACCATAAGGATGCTCCCACGACACCGGATGAGATTTCAATCGGTGGCGATCTGTCAGGCCGATTGAAGCCAGATGTACAGGAGCCAAGCCGGGCCACACTTTTGCCGCACCCTGATCTCGTGATTACGCAAGGAGCGATCATTCCCTGCATTTTGCAAACAGCAATTGACACAAATTTACCCGGCTATGTGAAGTGCGTTTTACCTCAAGACGTCCGCGGCACAACCAACAATGTCGTGCTCTTGGACCGCGGGACGACGGTGATTGGCGAGATCCAGCGCGGTCTCCAGCAGGGTGACGCGCGTGTCTTCGTGCTGTGGACGCGCATCGAAACACCTGACCATGCCCTCGTTTCGATTGCATCGCCGGGCGCTGACGAGCTCGGCCGCTCCGGAATGCCTGGCACGGTGGACAATCATTTCCGGGAACGCTTTGGCGGAGCAATTCTCATGAGCGTCATTCAAGGCGCGTTTCAGGCCGCAGGTCAATACGCGGCCAGCTCTGGTGGAGGAAGCGGCATCAACAGCTTCCAGAGCAATGGTGGACAAGCCGTCGAGACGACATTGAGAGCGACGGTTAACGTTCCGCCAACCCTGAAGAAAAACCAGGGAGATGCTGTATCCATCTTTGTGGCTCGGGACCTCGATTTCTCAGATATATACGATCTTAGAGCGACTGCCGCGGCGCCAAGCCCCCAACATCGCGAACGCAGGAGAGACAACAATGCGGTCGGAGGCTGATCCTCAATTGCGTTTGCTTCTCGAGCCCGTTCTAAAATGGCTTGAGGAGCCAAGAACCGAAGAGGTCGCTATCAACCGGCCTGGGGAAGCCTTTGTCCGACAGGCCGGCGTGTTCACGAAACATCCGCTGCCACTGTCTTATGATGACCTTGAGGACATCGCGATCCTCGCTGGAGCGCTGCGCAAGCAAGATGTCGGACCGCAAAGCCCCCTCTGTGCGACTGAGTTGCCGAACGGAGAGCGGCTGCAGATCTGTTTGCCGCCCGCTGTACCATCAGGAACAATAAGCCTGACGATACGGCGTCCCTCAAGTCGTGTGACCGAACTCAAGGAAGTTTCATCTCGCTACGAATACTCGCGTTGGAATCAATGGCGCTCGCGAAAAGAGCGCCAAGAGCGGCAGGACGAAACGATTCTTCAGCACTACGACCATGGTGACTTGGAGCAATTTTTGCGAGCCTGCGTCTGCGGGCGGCTCACGTTGCTGCTTTGCGGACCTACTGGAAGCGGCAAAACGACAATGAGCAAGACTTTGATCAACGCTATACCCCCGCATGAGAGGTTGATCAGTATCGAGGACACGCTCGAACTTGCAATCCCGCACGAGAATCATGTCCGGTTACTCTATCCGAAGGAACGAGCAGGCGCAGGTGGGGTGACGGCCGAGCAACTGTTGCAAGCCAGCTTGCGCATGCGCCCTGATCGAATTTTGCTTGGCGAGATGCGCGACGATGCCGCTTGGGCCTACCTTAGTGAAGTCGTCTCCGGTCATGCGGGATCAATATCAACGATCCATGGGGCTGATCCGGTCCAAGGTTTCAAAAAGCTCTTTTCACTCGTCAAGAGCAGCGCGCAAGGAGCCGCTGTGGAAGACCGCACGCTTCTTGACATGCTGTCGGCTGCCATTGACGTCATTGTACCGTTCCGTACCCAAGGCGACGTGTATGAGGTGGGAGAGGTATGGCTCGCCGCCGATGCCCGGCGACGGGGAGAGACAGTGGCCGACCTTCTCAACAAGCACTAAGGCTGGAACAACGTCTGGGGATCGATCAGTTGGTGAACGTGACGCCTCAGTTTGTTCTGCTTCGATGTCTTTTTTGACGGGCCTTCTCGGAGTGCTTGGATAGCTGAGCGAGTCGGCGGCATCATGCCATCATCATTGTACGAACCGCATGCTCCATTGTCCGGGACGAGACCGGCTTCGCTAGCCGAAGGACGAAGGCCTGATTGGCAGATGTGACCGGCATGGGGTCGATTTCACCGACAATTATAACAGGCACCTTCACGAGGGTGGGGCATGCGGATACTGCCTGTCCTCGCTCGAGGAAAGGCGCTTTACCGAAAATCAGCAGGTCGGCTGCTTTCCCGCTCTCGATCCAGCCGCAAAGGCTTTCGAAGGTCGCGAAGCCGACCGGCTTATAACCCAGCGCGGCGATATTCTTCTTGTAGATCTCCAACTCTGCTCGGTCGGACTCCACGACCGCAATAATTTCTCCGTTGCCAAGTGATCCGTCGTATGGGCCGACAGCGATGTCAGCGCTGACGGGCTCCTCCTCGGAGGCCGGTAAGTAGATATCGAAGCGGGTACCTCGGCCAACAGCCGAGGTGACGTCAAGGCATCCTGCGAGCGCGCTCACGTGCCTGTCAACCGCGGCAAGACCCAGCCCGGTCCCGCCGAAGCGAGAGCGGGTGGTAAAAAAGGACTCAAAGATATGCGGAAGTATCGAACTTGCAATTCCTGGGCCATCGTCGCTGATGGACAGGAGAACGTAATGTCCAGGTCTCAAGGTGCCCTGAGCCAGCGGCTTTGTTTGGCAAACCTGGGCGCGAGAAACGCTAATCTCGACACGGCCCTGGTTCAAGACAGCCTCCGACGCGTTTTTGCATAGATTCATAAGGATCTGCTGTATCTCGGTTGCGGTGCCCTCGACCACGGTTTGCCACTCGTCGATTTTGAAGTTCAACTGAACATTCGCTCGAACTGTCACCCGCAGCAATGGCGCAAGATCCATAACAATCTCGGAGACGCTGATAGGGGCCGCCTCGCGCTTCCGGTTTCGGCTGAGTGACAAGATCTGGTCAACGATCAGCTTGGCTCGGTGTCCAGCTAAGATGATTTGGTTGATGTGGTTCCGAACTCTGGAGGGGCGACGTACAAGACCTTGAGCAATCTCTGAATAGCCGATTATTGCGCCTAAAATATTGTTGAATTCATGTGTGGCGGCGCTTGCGATCGTGCCGATTGTCCTTAGCCTTTCCACATGCTCCCATCGACTCACCAGAAGGTCGCGTTCGGCATTTACACGTTGCATCTCAAGATGGTGGCTAAAACGCGCAATAGCACTGGCAAGAACCCGCAGGTCGTCAGCTGAGGGGAGTGAGCGATCTTGTTCAAAAACAAGGATGCAAACCGCAGCCTGCTGATCGGAGGCCCTGCAAGCAACAATTTGACAAACACCTGAAGCGCCTTTGGCGGTCCGAACCACTTCCGCCGCAGGAAAGACGCGAAACACTGGCCGTCCGGCGCGGACAAGTGAAACGACTTCATCAACAAGTGCGACGTTCCAGACGGGTATGCACGTGTTTGCCACAAAGCACTCGGTGTGCCTGCTGAGGCTCGGATCAACCAGAGCAAGCGCGCATTGATCCGCATCGAAAACGCGTTGGACGAGTCTAAGCGCTGCTTCAGTGGAAAAGCGCGCCGCGTCGTTCTTTGCTCTACTGTCGTTGAAGCGAGCTTCGATCTCACTCATCGCCTCTTCAACCTCCAGCCGCCTTTTCAGTTGGTTCGTCCGCAGATGCTGTCTGGAGGATCGAATGATCGCAAACAAGCAGATGCATATGGACAAAAAGCCAAAGAAAAGTCGCGTACGCTGCGCTTGCGCACTGGCTAGGCGATAGCCTTTCAGATGCTCTCGCTCCAGTTCGGTGGCCTTGGATGACGTGTCGAGGGATGCGATCTGATTGGCAGCTTGGTCCAACCTCCATAAAGAAGACGCGGCAGCGCCGGCCTTGACCACAACATCCGCGGCAGCCCGGGCCTGGCTGGCAGCACCCCGGTCCGGAGGCCGATCCATCTGTGATGCGAGCGTGAGCCCCGGTTCGGCCGAAAATGCGATCAGCTTGGACAACACAACCCTGCGCGACGGTGCCCCCCCCCAAAGGCGACCAAGCGAGCGAGCAAGATCTGCGAGACAGTTTTGCACAAGCTGATCTTGCTTGACCAAGGCTGAGACGGCAGCCTCCTTGTTTTCGATCGAGTTTATGAGCTGCGCGCGCAATCTGGATTGCACGGAGCTCTCATCAGGCGAAACCTCGGGAGAGCGTTGCAAGTTTTCACGATTCCTTTGCAACGCCTGTCCGGCAGAAGCAACCGACCGGGAGTCCAATACCATAGCCGTCCCGGCGCGGGCGACGTCGCGCCGCAGCAATGCATCGTTGATCTGAATCGTTCGCAGCTGGCTTAGGATCGCGTCGTCGATCTGCGGGGGCTGCCCCTGCGTCCCGATCAAGAGCGCAATCGTGGCGGCTAGGGCGATTACAATTGCTTTGTCGGAACTGAGCCGTGTTTCCCAAGGAAACGGCGTTTGATCCGCGGTGCACGCCTTGCGAAGGCCCAACCTGAAGTCCAGCTCGCCATAGGTTCGGTATGCGGCCGGATGCTGCTGGAACAGGAAAGCCACGCCTACCTCTCCCCTTATAAGGACGGCTTAAACACCGTTTGCCGAATTTGGTGTTGGTCCGCTTCCAGGAATAGAACGAGCCCCCAGGGGCGCCTCTGCGACGCGGAGCTCATCCTTACGATCTTGGAAGCAGATGAATATGACGCGCAGGCGGTGCTTCGCCCCCTCGCGGCGGGAGGGGCCTCAACTGAGGCCAAGGATGAATCGCCGATTGAGTGAACGGATAGGGCGCGCGTTCCGGGGATAGTGCGAGGTAAATCGCCCGATATCCGCTGGGTCGACCTCAACCGGTTCCGTCGCCACCATCCAGTCAACGTTTTCCGTGCATGGCGGCGTCGTCAAAGACCCTTCATAAGTCCAGTAGTGAAGCGAAGCCGGCAGAAGCCCATTCGGGTCGACGTCGTCGACCGCTGCCTCTTCGCCTGACGTTGCTGGAAGTGCTGCAGCAAGCCTGGCAAAGCTGGCATTTGTCCGGCCTGGCGTCAAAAACACGGCCAGCACACCCAGAGTATCGCTGTTGCGGTCCTTATGGACAAAATGCGCTTCCATCGGGAAACTCTTGCCTGCAACGTGGTGCTCGCTTGGCGAATGGAAATGGAACTGTAGCAGTTCATAGACACGGTCCCCCCGAGTGAGCGTGCTGCCTCGCGGCAGATTGATCTGAATGGTGTGGCCGTTGTTCACCATCCTACCGCCGTCCCTGTGCCAACCTATGGCGATGTGGGGAATATCCGCTTTGACCGCGCCTTTGATATTGACCGGCGATTGCTGCATGCCCGCCGAGCAGACCAAGTTCTTCTTGTCCAGATGCCCCCATTCTTCGGGTCCGACCGGGCCGGCATATCCCCATTCGGTGCTAGCCGCCCGCGCGGCTTCAGCGCAAACAGGACACGCGCCGAGTGCAACGAATCCCTTAATCAGACTACGGCGGTGCATATTGCTTTGGCTCCTACTGAACACGTCAAATTTAGCGCTAGCATGGGGGACTGCAGGCACAGCGGTGATGTGGGCGATGCCTTCCCAATTTGCGGCCGAACAGTTAGCTACGCCATCATCGCGGCGCAAGCCGATGATTCTCGACGTGGATTCCGACTCCCGCGGGTGTCCTTGCCCGCCACCACATGCGGTTTGTTTCAGCTATTATTTTCACAAGGTAGACCACCTGGCAGAATCCATGCTCACTATCTCCACGACGGCAGATTGCCGTTGGGTTGCAGATCACATGGTCGACCTCACCGAAGATTGCCTCGGCACCCGGGCCACACTGGACAAACGATTCCATGCAACTACTCCGATGGCGCCCACCATGCCGAGTCTACATATTCATCATCGGACAGCCAGGGAAATCGATTGCTACGATAAAGAACATCCACGACATGGATGCCCTAATGCCCAATTTGCGGTGCTGCGGAGGACGCCGGCTCGAATCGGAGCGTCCACCATATCTGCGCGACAATAATGCGGGGGAAAACTACGCCAGTAGCACGAACGTGGATTAAAGATCGACCTTATGCTGTAACGCTTTCGATCAGGACTAAAGGATTGCGCGCCTCTGGGCGATCCACTGCGACTCGGATTCCGATTGAGTTGCCTTTCAAGATGGCCCGGCCAGAACTTCTACTGAACTGAATTGATTTGCAACGACCCCTGCCGAAAACTGATCCTGAACCACCGAGGAAACTTGACGAGTGCCAGGACGAAGCGTCCAGATGTCTACCGTTCTTGCCCTGCCGGCGAAGCTCTCGATATCGAGCGGCTCATCGCAATGGGGTAGCACAACAGGATGCAGATGGACCAAAGACGCCCCGGACCAGCTGTTGAGTGGCATTGCTGAGCGCTATGGGGCCTCGCTGAGCAAGCTATGAAGTCCACCAACAAATCCGGGCATGATCGTCCGGGACGACATTTTGAACATCGCAAGGCCAGGCACCGAGGCCAACAGTCGGGACCACGACATTCAGATTCGTTGCGTTAGAACGAGCTTTGGAATCGCAGTACGCCGCCGAGGCTGTCCGCTTTGCCGACATGAGTTGGATTCATGCCGGAACGGTCGAGGGCAGTGAGATTGGCGTAGCGGGCATAATCGACTTCGGCTGTGATCGTGAAACCTGGAATGGCCATATAGGCGACGTTTGCAGCCAGTCCGGAGTTGCTGAGCTGATCACCGGAGACCTGGAGGTTCAACGACGTTTTCTCGTTGAGCGTGTAAGTGGCGCCCACCCACAAAGCCCAGTCGCCGCTCCAATTCTTGTAGAAGCCGCGACCATGAGCGGCGACTGCCTTGGTTGGATCGTCGTTGAGATTGCCAACGGAGCCGTAGCCGAACATACCGAATAGCGACAGGTCATCGGTAACATTGACGTCTATGCGGACCTTGCCTACCAAAGCGTCGTAATTGCTGTCACCAGCGATGACGCCGGCGATCGCGCCGCCGGCCTGCGTTTGTCTCACGCCTAGTACGACGTGGGGAACATGGCTGTCGAGAGAACCGACCTTACCCGCCCCTTGTTCAAGTGAAACCAGAGCGGAAAAGCCATTGGCGAAATCCAAGTAGTACTGAGCCACGTTGGTATCGAAGTCGCCATACGGAATAGGTGCGTTATTGACGCTGTTCCCGGCGTATCCGATAAATGTGTCGAAGGCCGATTCGTCCTTCCCGACTCGGAGACCACCAAGCTGGATCCAGGCGGAAGCCAAGTTGGCGCCGCTGTTGAACGCATAGTTCTGAGCACTGTCTGGACCCGGATAAGGGTTGCGGTTGCCGAAGTTCAGGCGGCTTTCAGTATAGGTCTTCAGTGGTCCGATTTCGGTTTCCTCGCGCGTCCAAGTCTTGAACGCGAAACGCGTGTTGTTTCGCCAGGTGCCCTGAGCCTCCCCGGTTCTCGCACTGGATGTTCTTGCCCCCTCATGCGAATGGACACCGCCGATGCCGACGTCATATCGGATGTAGCCGCCGATGCGCAGGCAGGTGTCGGTGTTGGGGACATGGAAGTAGCCCGGACCGTAGACGTCGCAGATCCGGACGTATTCGGTCCGGTCCGACGCGGAGATTTCGGCCGCCGCGCGAGCCACCGAAACGGAGCTCAGGGCCGCAACCGAGCCGAGAAGAAGACTGCTTACGTTCATTCTGGATCTCCATTCAAAAGGGGTCCGCGTTCTTTTTTGCAATCTGACCGACCTGCGTCCGGCCAAAATAGACGTCACAACGCCTATTGCCCGCCCCGCTGCGCTTCCACACGGCTGTTCGGCCAAACTCTTCGGGCACACCGGAGGGGTAGCCGTTGTGACTCAATCGCCATAGTCATCTCCGCTGTTCGTGGGCTAGCAGTCTGCGTTCCAGGCGGAGCAGCAAGCGACGTGCCATTCTGACGAGCCGGCTTCGCGACATTAAAATTGGCCACTGCTGCTCGTCGCGCTCTCTGTCGGCGCAGGCTGGGCACGAAAACCAGACGTTGGGACAACTTCGTATGTTTGGAATGTGACACTTTCGCTCGATGCCGACAGCATTTGCTCGCTATGAAGGGTCGGGTCGAGACAGCGTGCGTGGCTGCTCAGTGCTGGAATCGAGCCAAGCATGGCCCGTTCCGTTTGCAGCGGCACGTGCGAATTCCCGGGCTGTGGAGCTCACCTGGCGCCGAATACGGTGGATGCATTGCGCATCGCCTTCTCAATCCTTATCACCAATGTCGATGACCACCTCCACAATCACGGCTTTATCCATGTGCATCGCGGGCAATGGCGCTTGGCGCCTGCCTTCGACATCAACCCGTTCCCAGAGCGTGTGCGAGAGCTGAAAACCTGGATATCGGAGGAAACCGGACCCGAAGCGACGATCGACGCGTTGATGTCCGTCACTGCCTATTTCCGGATCAAGACCGATCGAGCGAAGACGATCCTCGCAGAAGTCGAGAGGGCGGTCGCCACATGGCGTGAGGAGGGGCGCGCGCTTGGGATGACCCACCAAGAACTCGATAGCTTCACCGACGCGTTCGAACATCGCGAAAGGCAAGCCGCCCAACCGGCGCGGCAATGATATTTGATGCGTTCTCGTTCCGGGCCGCCCTTCAAGGGCGTCAAGTCGGCTGGTCTCCGTCTGGCCACCATCTCGAGGGCTATGCGTGCGCTTCGCCAGGTGCAACTCGAAACGCTTGGGCTCGAACAGCCCCCGGTTCTGGCTAGCCCCGCGCCGCCTGGAGTGAGTCAGATCCTCTTGCCGGCCAACCGAGCCGCGAAACTGGCTGAACCGCCCGCCGAAAGGCGCTGTCGGCGATCACCGGCACCCATGCGCTTCTTTGCGTGCTCGCGCCGCCGGAACAACCAGAGCAAAGTTCCCGACCTCGACGCCGCGGGGCAATTCTCGAGAGAGCGCCGGCCGCATCAGCTCGTGTACTGCCTGCGGCCTTCACGCTCCGCGAACTCGACTGGCGCCGCAGATCCAATGCCCGATGCGACACGTCATCTCGGAGGGCGAGAAAAGAGCGTCGGGGAACGGCTACGAGCTGCCTCAGTCGTGCGTTCGATGGAAAGCACTGTGTGAGGAGGATGCTCCCCATCATGCAGGGACAGGAGATGATCACCGATTTCCTTATCCGCTGCCGTGAGCCGATGGTTCAGGCGAAGAAAATCCATCCAGGTTGGCGTGCGGAATGTCTCTGTCCAAATCGAAGGCGTTTGAAGATTTCGCTGCAATGTCCAGTTTCGCGCACCGGCACGGCTCTGAACATGCCGCCTTGCGCGCATGTAGCCCAGAAAGGTCTCGATATTCTCTTCGGATATACGATATTCCACCTTCACCACTATGGGTCCACTTCTGGGCTTCAAGTCGAGTGCCAGCTCCGGCGGCCGAAAACCCGAACTTTCCTGGTCCGTTTCCTCCCATGGACCGACCGGAAACAGTATTCCCGCAGCTGCAACCAGCAACAGAGCGCCTGCGGCGCCCTCCAAAGCCCAGCCTAAGGAGTAGTTCTGTGCGACAGTACCCCAGATCCAGCTGCCGGCCGCCATCCCGCCTGCGCTCAACGCGTAGTAGATCGACAATGTGCGGCCGACCACCCACCTGGGGCTTGCGAGCTGCACCGACACGTCGATGTTAGTCCAGGTGATGAGCCAACCCGCGCCGCCAAGTGCCAGCGAAATCGCCGCCACAGGGATCGACGATGTGAGTGCAAGCGAAAGGCAACATGCTGCACAAGCGACGGAGGCGAAGGACACCAGCCTGTTTTGAGACGTGACCCGCCTCAGAAAGCTATTGCTCATGCCCGCTATGAAAGCACCCATGCCGAAGCCGGCCAGCAAGATGCCGTAGATAATGGGTCCGCTTTTCAGCTGGTCCCGGACAAGCAGAGGCAGCAATGCAAGGATGGAGATGCTTGCCAGGCCGAAAAGGGTCGCACGGGCAATTGCTGCCCTGATCTCCAGGGACATCACCGTGAAGCGCACTCCGTCATGAATTGCCATCGTCATGCGTTCACGAGGGAGAGGGGAAGTGCGAATATCCCATCGAGTACGCCATATTGCGCTTAGCGGCGCCAGATCACTCAACGCTGCCAAGGCGAAAGCGGCCAGCGGTCCAAAGAACGCCAAGACCATGCCCCCCAAGGCCGGACCGAGGCTGCGCACAATGTTGTATCCGACCGACATGAGGGTGACCGCGGCCGGGATATCCCTTTTGTGAAGGATATCGCCAACAGAAGCGTGCCAGGCCGGATCATTCAAGGCAAAGCCGCAGCCGGCCAGGAAACCCAATCCGAGAATTAGCCAGGGACCGGCAAATCCGAGACCCACAGAAATCATCAGCGTCGTTGACGCCAAGGCTATCAGGCAGTGTCCGGCAAACATCACCCATCGGCGGCTGAAATTGTCGGCAATGGCTCCTGCCAGGATCGAAAGGAGAAATACCGGCAAGGTGGATGCAGCCTGCACGAGTGCAACCATCAGATCCGAAGCGGAAATCGTGGCCATCAGCCAGCTGATGGCGACCGTTTGCACGAGCCAGCCGAGGCTGGATACTTGTGTAGCCGTCCAGATCGAGCGAAACACCGGATTTCGAAAGGGAGCCAGCGTTGTTGAGGCAGGCAGATGGGTATTTTTTTCGGACTGCATGATGATGCCTTCGAGGGCCGCTTATTCAAATTCTCGGCTGCACTGCTGCCGCTACAATGTTGATCAATGCATCGGAAGGGCCGACCACCCGACCAGGATGACCCGTCGAACGAGGAAGCTGTGCATGAGCTCTGTCCTCTCCCAGGCGCCGACGACCCTTGCGGCAAGACAACATTGCCGATTGTGCTGATCGACAGAATAGCCTGCAACTTTGATCGCTCTCGCGTCACCGCGCCAGCGCCCGTGAATCTTGGCGGCGACCTTCTTTGGCAGACCCGTTTGCTGGATCATCCGTGACCACTCCTGTGCATGGCCGCCGTGCGGCTAAATTCCTAGGATGAGGGCGCCTCCGCTGAGACCGGCACCGGCTGCCGTAAGAAGAATCTTTTCACCGGGCCGAAACGGCTGTGCCTGATGCGAAAGCGAGAGCGAGAGCGGGATGGTCGCGGCGGAAGAGTTGCCGTAGTCGGCGATCGTCTTGACGATCGCTTCATCGGCAATGCCGAGGTTCCTGCCAACTGCATCGAAAATGCGCGCATTGGCCTGATGCGGCACGAAACGATCGATGTCTTGCGGCCTCATTCGGGCAGCAGTGAGCGCGGCCTGCGAGCAGGCGGTCATCATCTCCACGGCCTTGCTGAACACTTCACGGCCGTCCGTGATGGTCATCCGTGTCTGCTCGAGGTCGAGGTCGCCATGGAATGGGGTGTTGCTTCCGCCGGCGGGAATCTGGATCAGTCCGTAGCCCGATCCGTCGGAATCCACCGAAACGCCGAGGATGCCCCGATCCGGGTTGTCACCGAAGCCGATCACCACGGCGCCGGCGGCATCGGCAAACAGCACCGCGCTGGAGCGCTCGGCCGGATTGACGCGGCGGCTGAGGATGTTGGCGGCAATGACCAGGCTCGCTTTGCCATGAAGGCGGGTGAATCCGTCCGCGAACATCAGGGCATAGATGAAGCCGGCGCAGGCGCCTGTCAGGTCAACCGCACCGGCGCGGTCGAGTCCCAGCCGATGTGCCACCAGCGGTGCGCTCGGCGGCAGAAGATGGTCGGGCGTAGACGTCGCGAGCAACAGCAGACCGATGTCGCTGCGCTCGATGCGGGCATTGGCCAGCGCCATGTCGCCGGCATGTGCGGCAAGGCCCGACAGCGTGTCCTCGTCTGTTGCCCAGAAGCGCGAGCGGATTCCGGTGCGCCGCTCGATCCAGCCGGGTTCGAGCCCGAGACGATCTTCGATTTCCGCGTTCTCGACCTTGCGCGCAGGCGCATGATGACCGAAGCCCAGTATGCGCGACGACCGGCTCATGACCGCGAGCCGAAACGTTCGCCGGCCTCCTCGATGGCGTCATGGAGCCCGTCCAGCTCGTCTCCGGTGATGCAATAGGGCGGCAGAAGATAAAGGACATTGCCGAGCGGGCGCACGAGCAGGCCGCGCTCGAGGAAAAAAGCGCGCAGCTTCGGCCCGATCTCGGCAAGATAACCGGCTGAGCCGGTGCGCAGATCGACGGCCGCGATCGTGCCCGTCGCTCGGCTGTCGGCGAAATATGGATTGTCCCGGAAGCGGTGTAGCCCGGCCGCCTGCTTCGTGCTCAAGGCGGCGATCCGCTCGGCCACCGGCTCGTCACGCCAGATCTCGACATTGGCAAGTGCCGCCGCACAGGCAATCGGATTGGCAGTGTATGAACTTGAGTGGAAAAAGGTCTTCTTCCGGTCTACGGAATAGTGGGCCTGGAAGATGGTATCGCTGGCGAGCGTGGCCGCCAGCGGGACGGCCCCGCCTGTCAAACCCTTCGAGGTGCACAGCATATCCGGAGAGATGGACGCCTGCTCGAAGGCGAACATGGTTCCAGTGCGTCCCCAGCCGGTCATCACCTCGTCGGCGATCAAGAGCGTGCCGGAGGCCTCAGCGATCCTCTTCAATTCGGTCAAAACCCAGGCCGGATACATCAGCATGCCGCCGGCGCCAAGCACGAGCGGCTCGATGATCAGCGCGGCGGCGCGGCGGTCGCGAGACAGAACCTCGAAACGATCAAGCGTTTCCTGCTCGCGCCCCGCGGCCGGAAAAGGAATGATGTCGACCTCGAACAAAAGCGGTTCGTAGGCAGCATTGAACACGCCCCGAGCGCCGACGCTCATCGTGCCAATCGTGTCGCCATGATAGCTGTGTTCCATCGCGACGATGCGCGAGCGCGGCGCGCCGATGTTGCGGAAATAGCCGAGCGCCATTTTCAGCGCGACTTCAACGCAGGTAGAGCCGCTGTCGGAATAAAAGACCCAGTCGAGGCCTGGCGGTACCATTTCGATCAGCGCGGAGGCCAATTGCTCTGCCGGCTGATGGGTTAGGCCGGCGAAGATCACCTGGTCAAGCGTCCCGGTCGCAATCCGGATCGCTTCCATGATCCGTGGATGGCGGTGGCCGTGAGTGACCACCCACCAGGAGGAGATTGCATCGAGGATACGCCTACCGTCATTCGTCTGTAGCCAAGCGCCTTCGGTGCGGATAACGGCCGGCATCGGCGGCTCGATCGCATGCTGGGTGAATGGATGCCACACGCGCGACCGCGACATCATTCGCCTTCGGCAATCTGGGCGAAGTCGAAGCCGGCAATCATCGCCTTTCGCAGAGTTTCGCGCGTGAGCGGAGCCAGGTGTGGCAGTCTGCCGAGCTGACGCACCGCGCCCAATTCGGTGATTGTCCTTTGCGTATCGGCCGCCTCTTCACCGACAAAGGCAACACCGATCAGCGGGATGGCGCGAGCCCGCAGGGCTTGGATGGACAGCAAAGTGTGGTTGATCGTGCCGAGCTCGGTGCGGGCGCACAGGATCACCGGCAGCCGCCATTCAGCGAAGATGTCGATGAATCTTGTCTGTCGGTTTATCGGCACCATCAGTCCGCCAGCGCCTTCGATGACGAGCGGTGTGGGCCGGACCGGAAAAGCAAGATCGGCAGCCTCGATCGAGACACCGTCGATTTCAGCTGAGCGGTGCGGCGACAGCGGGCTCCTCAAGCGGTGGGCCTCCGGCAGCACGCGCCCTGATGGCAGGCCAGCGAGCCGTTCGACCACCTCACTATCGGTCTCCTCATCGAGACCCGATTGCACCGGCTTCCAGTAGAAGCCGTCGAGCAGGCCCGCCAGCCCCGCGGCAAAAACCGTTTTGCCAATTCCCGTATCTGTTCCGGTGACGACGATGCGCTTGCTCATGCCGTGGCCAACACTTCAGCAAGCGTCTCGACCATGGCCGAAATGTCAGCCTTGCCGACATTGAGCGTCAGCGAAATGCGCAGCCGCGAGGTACCCTCCGGCACGGTCGGCGGACGAATGGCGCGTATGTCGAAGCCGCGGGCCTGCAGAGCCGCCGCGATCGCCATTGTGCGCGTCACCTCCCCAACGACAAATGGCTGGATCTGCGAACCGCTGGGCTTGGCTCCGCAACGCTCGGCCAGTTGCCTGCTTGCATAGGCAACGTACTGGTGCAACTGAACGCGGCGCATCGGCTCGTCGACCAGCATTGCGAGCGCTTCGCGCGCCGCCGCGGCCATGAGCGGCGATGGCGCGGTGGCGTAGATAAACGGCCGGCAGCGATTGACAATATAGTTGCACAGCACTCCCGGCCCAGTGACGATCGCGCCGGATGCACCCAGCGCCTTGCCGCATGTATGAAGGGCCATGATGTTGTCGCGGCCCTCGAACGCCGCGGCCAGCCCGCGGCCCGCCGATCCCCAGACCCCGGTGGCATGTGCCTCGTCAACCAGTATGAATGCCCCGTGCCGATCGGCAAGCTCGACCAGGCTCCCCATCGGCGCGCGGTCGCCATCCATGCTGTAAAGGCTTTCGACCCCGATCCAGATGCGCCCCAAGCCGCCTTCGGCGCGCCAGCGCCTTATCGCATCCTCAAAAGCATCAATGTCATTGTGCGCCACCAGCCTGAACTCGGCGCGTCCAGCGCGCGCCCCTTCATGCATGCTGGCATGCGCCAGTTCATCGAGGATCAGCAGGTCGCCTTTTTTCACCAGGGTGCTCAGCAGGGCGAAGTTGGCGACATAGCCGCTGCCGAAGAACAGCGCCCGTTCGGCCCCGAAGAACACCGCCGCATCTGCCTCCAATGCCTCATGCTCCGGCGCGTTGCCGCGCAGAAGCCGCGATCCGGTAGCGCCAACAGGGGTGCCCCGCTCGATTGCGGCCGTGACTGCATCGCCAAGTCTCTTCGAGGCGGCAAACCCGAGATAGTCGTTGGAGGAGAAGTCCAACCCGACCCGCGGCGCCAATGTGCGCAGCCGGTCCTTGCGTGCCAGTCCCTGCAAGGTGGCTTCATAGCGGGCGAGCGGCGGCTCGTTCATTTCGCCTCGCATTGCATCGGTTCGATGCCGAGACGTCTAAATAAACGAGTATCCTTGTCCTCCCCGGGATTGTCCGCCGTCAGAAGCGTGTCGCCAACAAACACGGAATTGGCCCCGGCAAAGAAGCACAGCGCCTGGGTCTCGTCGCTCATCGCCGTTCTGCCGGCGGAGAGTCTTACATAGGACTTCGGCATCATGATGCGGGCGAGCGCAATGGTGCGGATGAAATCGATCGGATCGATGGGTTCGGCATCGGCAAGCGGCGTCCCCGCGATGGGGACCAGCATGTTGATGGGCACGCTTTCCGGCGGCTCGGGCAGGTTCGCTAGCGTTACCAGCATGTCGATGCGATCAGCCTTTTCCTCTCCCATCCCGACAATGCCGCCGCAGCAGACCTTGATCCCAGCCTCGCGCACCCGCCCAAGCGTTTCCAGCCGGTCGGCAAAGGCCCTGCTCGAAACAACCTTGCCGTAATAGCGCTCGGACGTGTCGAGGTTGTGGTTGTAGTAGTCGAGACCAGCCGCTTTCAGGCGCTGCGCCTGGCTGAGGTCGAGCATGCCGAGCGTCATGCAGGTCTCCATGCCAAGCGCCTTCACGCCTTCGATCATGGCGAGCACGGCGTCCATGTCGCGGTCCTTCGGACTGCGCCAGGCAGCGCCCATGCAATAGCGGGTTGCGCCAGCATCTCGTGCCTTGGTCGCCTCCTCGATGACATGTTTGACCACCATCAGCTTCGATGCCTTCAGGCCGGTTTCGTGATGCGCAGACTGGCTGCAATAGCCGCAATCCTCCGGGCATCCGCCGGTCTTGATGCTGAGCAGCCGCGACAGCTGCACCCGGTTGCGATCGAAGTTCTGGCGATGGATGGTCTGGGCCAAGAAGAGCAGATCGTTGAACGGCATGCCGTATATAGCCTCGGCCTGTTTGCGATTCCATCGGGGCAGTGCTGCCTCCATCGACTGCGTGGCACAGTTGGAATCGCACTCCTCGTTCATTCCCGTGGTCATCGTCAAAAACCTCTATTGCTGGTCAGCGAGCGCACATGAGACCGTCCAGTGGCGAGCCCCTTCCGATGGGCTCGTCGGCGAGCGCTGTACCCGGATACCGGGTATTGAGGTGAGCCCGTATGAAGCTTGCTTTTCCAGCGTCACGTCTGCGCATGCAGCCGCGCGCGCGTTGCTCCTCATTGTGTTTCCCTTAGTTCAAATGAGTGCTGATATTCCCGCGGCACGGCATGTCCAGGCCAATGTCGAGAATGGGCGCGCTGTGTGTCAGCCATCCGACCGAGATGAGGTCAACTCCCGTCGCGGCGATCGCGGGAGCCATTTTCGGCGTCACCCGACCGGAAGCCTCCGTGATGGCGCGGCCACCGACGATTGTTACGGCGCGGGTAAGGTCCTCAACCGACATATTGTCGAGCAGCACTGCGTCGACGCCCAGCGTGAGTGCTGTATCGAGCTGCTCAAGAGTCTCGACCTCAACCTCGATCTTCACCATGTGCCCTGCGGCGGCGCGCGCCCGCTCTATTGCAGTGCGAATGTCGCCGGCGATTGCGATGTGGTTGTCCTTGATCAGCACGGCGTCGTCGAGCCCGAAGCGATGATTGGCGCCGCCGCCGACGCGTACCGCATATTTCTCCAAAGCTCGCAGGCCGGGCGTCGTCTTTCGCGTGCACACGATCCTCGCCTTGTGGCCACGCACGGCTTCGACCATCGCCGCCGTGGCCGTGGCAATGCCGCTCAGACGGCACAGAAAATTGAGCGCCGTGCGCTCGGCCGTGAGCAGGCCTCGCGCCGGTCCGCACAGCATGGCGATAGTCTCTCCCCCCGCGACATCGCTGCCGTCAGCGCGCCAGATTTGCATGTCGATCGCAGGTTCGACGAGCATGAAGGCGAAGGCTGCCAGATCGAGCCCGGCAACAATCCCCGTCTGTCGCGACTTGAGCACCAACGTGGCCGTGCGATCACGCGGGATCACGGCATCGCTGGTCAGATCGCCGCATCTGCCCAGGTCTTCGAGAAGAGCACCGCGCACGATCGGCTCGATCAGGGTTGAGGGAAGGGGAGAGAACGAAATCATGTCAGGGTGCTCCGTATCGGTACCCGCCAGCTGAGTCCGATGGCGGTCTGTATTGCGCTGCGCAGTGTGAGACGTGACTGGCGCGCATGCGGATCGCGTCCGGGGAAATCGGAACGACAGTGCGAGCCGCGGCTCTCTTCTCGCCGCAGGGCCGCAATGGCGATCATCAGCGCGACCAAGGCGGGGTCGGAGGCAGCGCTGTCGTGAGCTGCAATCGGCAACAGGGCCGCCACCACGTCGCGTAGCGTCTCGCCATCGCGGATGATGCCGAGTGCGGCGGAGACGATTGGGCGGATGCCGGAGGCGTCTGGCCGTTGAGGCACGAATGCGGAACACACGCGCGGTCGCCGGGTGTGGGATACGTCGGCGACGCTTTCAGCAACCCAGGCCGCTGTGACCGCCGCTTCGATAAGCGAGTTGCTGGCAAGTCGGTTCGCGCCGTGCAGACCGGTGCATGCGACCTCGCCGCATGCCCACAGTCCCTCGATGGAGCTGCGGCCGGCAGCGTCTACAGCAACACCGCCCATGTGATAATGTGCCGCCG
Source organism: Mesorhizobium sp. WSM1386 (assembly GCF_055901595.1). Lineage (NCBI taxonomy): Bacteria > Pseudomonadati > Pseudomonadota > Alphaproteobacteria > Hyphomicrobiales > Phyllobacteriaceae > Mesorhizobium > Mesorhizobium sp. WSM1386. The sequence continues at coordinate 6,195,854 of NZ_CM148373.1, read as the reverse complement.
GGCGCACCGGGATCAGGTCGGTCGCGGGATCGATGCCGGCCTTGCGGCACAAATCGGCGATTGCCGGAAAGCGCTTGTCAAATCTGAGGCCCAGACATTGCCTTGCGTCCAGGAACACACGGCGTCCGGCAGCGAGCTGGTGCCAAACCGCGCGCGCAACCACGTCGCGAGGCGCAAGCTCGCCCCCTGGGGTTTCAGCGAGGAAACGCTCTCCTTGCTCGTCGACGAGCACAGCACCCTCGCCACGCACCGCTTCGCTCACCAGGGGCATCGGCCGCCGCGGACCCTCGAGGGCGGTTGGGTGGAACTGCACGAATTCCAGGTCCGCGAACTCCGCCCCGGCACAGGCGGCGAGGGCGAGCCCCTGTCCAAATGAGCCAGTCGGGTTTGTCGTATCGCTAAACAAGCCGCCGATGCCGCCGGTCGCCAGGACCGCGCGGCGCGTTGGCAAGGCGATTGCACCCGTGCACCCGGCCGCGACCACGGCGATGATCGCCCCGTCTTCCACGACAAGCCGGCGGGCCTCCACGTTCTCCAGGATAGTGATGGAGGCTGTGCGCCGTGCCGCGGCGATCAGCGCCCGGACAAGCTCGCGTCCCGTGGCATCGCCTGCCGCATGCACGATCCGCCGCTGCGAGTGCGCCGCCTCAAGCCCGAGACGCAACGCGCCGTCAGCGCATCGGTCGAATGCCACACCGAAGCGTTCTAGAGTCCTGATCGCTTCGGGTGCAGCTCGGACAGTTTGCCGCACCATCGTCACGTCGCAGAGGCCGTCGCCGGCTGCGAGGGTGTCACAAAGATGAAGTTCGGGACTGTCCTCGCCGCCGCCACTTGCCGCAAGACCGCCTTGGGCGAGTTCGCTGCAGGCTCCGGTTCCCAGCCCCGCATTGGACAGAAGCACAACCGGTTCCGGCGCCAGATGAAGCGCGGTCATCAGGCCTGCCACACCGGCGCCGATGATGACCGGCGCCCCGCCGATGTCATGAACGTCGAGGCTCATATGGAAAGCATACGCTCGACCGAGCGGCGCGCGCGCCCTGCAATCCCGGGATCGATCCGGACCTCATGCCGGTTCTCCTCGAGTGCGAGGCGAATGTTAGCCAGCGTGATGCGCTTCATGTGCGGACACAGATTGCATGGGCGGACGAACTCGACCTCGGGATGCGCGACCGCGACATTGTCGCTCATCGAACATTCCGTTAGCAGGACGACGCGCGACGGTTTCTCGCGCTCAACATATTCCAACATGTCCGCAGTCGAGCCGGAGAATTCCGCCTCTGCGACAATCTCTGGCGGGCATTCGGGATGGGCGAGCACGATGACCCCTGGATGCGCATCGCGCAGTTCCCGGATGTCGGCCGACGTGAAGCGCTCATGCACTTCGCAGTGGCCCTTCCAGGCGATGATCTCGACCTCCGTCTGCGCCGCCACGTTCTTCGCCAGATATTCATCGGGCACCATGATCACACGCGGCACGCCGAGCGATTCCACCACCGCTTTGGCGTTGCCCGAGGTGCAGCAGATGTCCGACTCCGCTTTTACAGCCGCCGAAGTGTTGACGTAGGTGACAACCGGGACCCCCGGATAACGCTGCCGCATCAGCCGCACGTCTTGTGCCGTGATCGAATCGGCCAGCGAGCAACCGGCGCCGAGGTCCGGGATGAGGACGATCTTGTTCGGATTGAGCAGCTTGGCCGTTTCGGCCATGAAATGCACGCCGGCAACCACGATGATTTGCGCCTCGATCATAGCCGCCTTGCGGGCCAGTGCCAGGCTGTCGCCGACAATGTCGGCCACGCAGTGGAAGATCTCCGGCGTTTGGTAGTTGTGCGCAAGGATGACCGCATTGCGATCACGCTTCAGCGCGAGGATGGCTTCAATGTCGTTGGTGAAGGCCGGCCACTCGACCGGCGGGATCACCCGCCGGACGCGCTCGTACAGGGACGCAGCCGTAGGTAACGCCCCAGTCATCAGCGCCTCCGATTATATTCCATCTGACAATAAGGGGAATATGTCTACCTTGACTATAAGTATGTCAAGCCCGCGCGAGCGGCAATTTTGTCCCGGCCACAGCCCTGTCGTCGAGGACGGCATGGCGGAACCGATAGAGCTTTGCCGGCCGCCCGCCCGTCTCAAGGCAGGTCTCGCCAGTTTCCTCGACCAGTTCTTGCTGCTCGACAAGTCTTCGGAAGTTCGGCTTGTTGATGAGCCTCCCGGCGAGCGCCTCCACGGTCCGCTGCAGCTGGAGCAGCGTAAAGGACGGTCTCATGAGCTCAAACACCACCGGCCGGTACTTGATCTTTGAACGGAGCCGCGCAATGCCGGTCGCCAGGATTCGCCGATGGTCGGCGATCATTGCCTTGCCAGATACCGCAGGCGCGACGTCCCGTCCGCCACCAGCCTCTTCGATCAGGGCAGATTCATAGAGCAACTCGTAGCGTTGGAGCGTGAGTTCCTCGTTCCAATTGCGGTCGTCGAAACCGAAGGCGATCGCGGCGCGCTGCCGGCGTTCGCGTCGCGTGGTCGCATCGCTGGCTCCGTCCGCCCACTCGATCAGGCGTGGTCGTAAAATATCGAGCACCACCGGCGTGCCGGAGCGATGGTCCTCCCAAGGAAAATACTCGTACCAACTCCGCCACCCACAATTGGCGGAGCCCGTTGCCTGGTCCTTCCGAGTGAGTGCCAGATAGCTAATTGAGATGGCGCGTTCCTGGCGCTCGGCCCCTATGCGGTCCCGGTCGGCGAAAGTGTAGAGCTGCTCGATGTATCCCAGCGGGTGGCCGGTCTGTTGCTCCACCCAACCCCTCAGACCGGATTGCAGCGATCGATGCTCTAGCGCATATGGTCCGGACGGAAGGGTGTCCGCGTTCCCGATGGTGAGGAGACAGGGTTCACTGTCGTTTACGGCGACGACAACGGCAATCAAGTCCACTTTTGCTTCGTCGGCCTTGACAGCGGCTCTGCCTTTTCTGGCTCCTTTTACCTGATGGTCCATGTTCGCGATAATGATTTGGCCCCAAACTCAGGGTGATTGAATCGATTGAATTTAAGCGTTGCTGCACGAACGTCAACACCGCACAGTCGGACGTCTTTTTTTGCTCTTCGCACTCGCACAAAAATATGCCAAACGCGACACCCGCGGCGGGTAACGCTAGGGAAGGATGCGTCGGGTGAGCGCAACTGGTGAGACAAAGGCGATGACACCGCCGGATATTCGAATGCGGAAAGGCCAGACTCCACTCGTCTGCCTGACCGCCTACACGACGCCGATCGCCAGACTGGTTGATCCATACTGCGACATCGTTCTCGTTGGCGACAGCGTCGGCATGGTACTGCACGGCCTCTCGTCGACGCTGGGCGTCACTCTCGATATGATGATCATGCACGGTCAGGCGGTACGCCGCGGTCTGGTGCGATCCTTAATGGTCGTAGACCTGCCATTCGCTTCCTATGAAGAGAGCCCCGAGCAGGCCTTCCGCAACGCTGCGCGCCTGATGGCGCAGACAGGTTGTGCAGCTGTAAAGCTCGAGGGCGGTGAGAAAATGGCCGAGACCATTCGCTTCCTCGCCGCCCGCGGCGTCCCTGTCATGGCCCATGTCGGTTTAACGCCGCAGGCGGTCAATACTTTCGGCGGCTACCGCGTCCAGGGGCGGGGAGATGATGCCGAGCGCATCAGGCGCGATGCCAGTGCGGTTGCGGAGGCCGGCGCCTTCTGCCTGGTGCTGGAGAAAGTGCCCGAGCCCCTCGCAAAACGCATCACTGCGGAGATCGCCGTCCCAACCATCGGCATCGGCGCCTCACTCGCCTGCGACGGCCAGATTCTGGTGAGCGACGATATGCTCGGGCTTTTCAGCTCCTTCCGGCCGAAATTCGTCAAGCGCTACGCCGAACTGGGCGAACAGGCCGATGCAGCGATTGCGGCTTATGCCGCTGACGTGAGGAGACGGTGCTTTCCGGCGGCGGAACATCTCTACACCAACGACCCGGGGACCGGAGACGTTATGTGAGCGTGCCGATCGTTCGAACCGTTGCCGAGCTCCGCGCTGTTGCCGCGCAATGGCGTCGCTGCGGCGCCAGTATCGCCCTTGTGCCGACCATGGGGGCCTTTCATGAAGGCCATCTGAGTCTCGTGCGTGCCGCGCTTGAGAAGGCCGATCGGGTCGTGGTGACGCTGTTCGTCAACCCCAAGCAATTCAACAGTGCTGCCGACCTCGCTGCCTATCCTCGCACGGAAAACGAAGATGCTGCAAAGCTCGCGCCGCTGGGCGCGCATTTGCTCTATGTGCCGGATGCTGAGGAGATGTATCCGCCAGGTTTCGCCACGACCGTTTCGGTGTCCGGCCTCAGCGAGGGCCTGTGCGGCGGCTTCCGGCCGGGCCATTTCGATGGCGTGGCGACGGTGGTTGCCAAGCTCTTCCTGCAGTCCGGCGCTGACTTGGCCTGTTTTGGCGAAAAGGACTTTCAGCAGCTTCAGCTGGTCAGGCGCGTGGTTCGGGATCTCGACATTCCAACCACCGTCCTAGCCTGTCCGACCGTCCGTGAAGCCGATGGTCTTGCACTATCCTCGCGCAACCTTCGGCTCACGCCAGCACAGCGCGCCATTGCCCCAAAGTTGGCAGCGGTCTTGCTCGGGGTGGCTGACCGGCTTGCGCGCGGCTCTCCTGTCCTGCCCACTCTAGCCGAAGCGCGCGCTGCAATTCTGGCTGCAGGCTATCGCGAAGTCGAATATCTCGAACTTCGCGGCGAGGTGGATCTGCAACCGCTGACGAGCCTTGACCGACCAGCACGCTTGCTCGTCGCGGCATGGCTCGGCGACATACGGCTCATCGACAACATAGGGATGTCACCGATTTTAGACGCCCGCGGCGCTGAGTCGCCACGCAAACAGCCTCATTGAACAAAGTAGCAAAGCTGCCGGCGATTAAACTGACGAACTCGCACACGTTGCCTCGATCGCCAAGCATTTAAACCAAGGTCTCCGCCTGCGATCGAGCAACGGCACGGAGGTTATGTAAAGCGCAGATGCATCGCGTGTTTGAAGATTTCCTCGAGCAACTCTCCGAAAGCGTCGATGCTGTCGATCTGTGTGAGGCAATGGCCTCTGCCGCGGCCGCATTCGACTTTCCGCTCTTCGCCTATTTCAGTTGCCCGTCGGCCTCCTGCCAGAAGCCGCGCGTGATTTCAAATTATCCGTCCTCCTGGACATCTCGCTATATGCAATTGCGCTACCATAGCCATGATCCGGTCATCCTGCGCGGGCTTCATCTCGCGGCGTCACAGCAACGAATTCTGGAAGAAGCAGCTCGATATGGCATTCGTGGCGGATTGACCATGTCGATGCACGACCATCGCGGCCGCTTTGCTGCACTGACCTTCGCTTCCGACCACTCCCGTCCGCCTCTCTTGCGGTCACTGACACGTTACGAAAAAGCATTGCAGCTGGTCGCGATCAGCTTTCATATATATGCCCGGCGCAAGCTCGCTGAAGATTGCGTGGTGGATGGCGTTATCCTGACCCCGCGAGAATTCGAATGCTTGAAATGGGCTGCGGACGGCAAGTCGGCTTGGGATATCAGCCAGATTCTCAGCGTCTCGAAACGCACCGTGACCTTCCATCTGGAAAACGCCAAGGCAAAACTTGGCGTGCGGACCATCAACCAGGCCGTAGCGCGGCTGGCTGCTTCCCGTCATTCGAGATCCTGATTCCTTTCTTCGGATAGCTGTAAAGGTCTACAGGCTGCATCAGTTTCGGCTTTGCTCTTCGATGGCGGGAACACATCCTGCACGGAGGCGACACATGATGCAGCTAATTACACCTGAGCTCTACGATGAGTTTTCAAGCGAGCTCAATGAAATGTACGGACTGAGGCATCGCGTTTTCAAGGAAAGGTTGGAGTGGGATGTTCAGACCGAAGAGGAAATGGAAACAGACGCATATGACAGGCTGAACCCCGTCTATCTCCTTCTCAAAGGATCCGACTGGCGCATTTGCGGTTGCGTCCGTTTTTTGCCTACAACGGGGCCGACAATGTTGCGCGACACCTTTCCGATGCTGCTGGGTGAGACAGCGGCGCCAGCGAGTGCCCGCGTTTGGGAGAGCAGTCGTTTCGCACTCGATCTGCCTGCATCAACACCCAAGGCTGGCGGGCTGGCCCAAGCAACCTACGAGCTCTTCGCGGGGATGATCGAATTCGGCTTGGCCAACGAACTCGATCGGATTGTGACAGTGACCGACACGCGCATGGAGCGGATCCTGCGTCTCGCAACGTGGCCGTTGGCGCGCATCGGTCAGCCGAAGGCGGTCGGCAACACGGAGGCGGTCGCCGGTTCTCTCGAGGTTTCCCACGCCAGCCTCATGCGCGTCCGCTGGAGGGGACGTTTGAACGGACCTGTATTGTGGCAGCCGGTTCTCGGGCTGTCGGCATAGCGCTTAAGGATGCTCGGCCTGACCACTCGCAACAGAAGCCGGGTCTATATCTTCCCACGCTTGTACGGCGTCATCGCGCTGCCGTTGGCGAAGACGTTTCAGAAGCTCACGTGAGGCCGCCTCTATCGTCCGTCTGGTATGGTCCATATCGCGGCGAAAGCTGGCGGTTCCAGCAAGGGAGCGGTGCCGCAACAGGAAGCTGAACTCAATGACCGCCCGCGCGATGTCTGTATGCTTGGCAACCACCGCTGCCTCCCCTTGAAAGTATTTGTTTACTCCCTTTCCATCGGAGCCACTAAAAGGAATCAGCGTACGGTTTGGTACCTACGTGAAGCGAAGCAGCGCCCCATTGCGTGACGACGAGGAGGGGGCACGGGGGCGCGCCGCGCTTTACTATTCGATCCCTCGCTCAGAGATTTACCAAAGATTCCGACCACATAGAGCGGAGCCTTGGACGCGTTGACATTCGCCTGATACCACGCATGATACCTTTAAGGGCAGGGGGTCACATGCCAATAAGACGCCTCGCGGACAGCGGTATCTTTGAACCTGAGGAGCTGCCCCTTCTCCAGGAAGTGTCAATGAAACGCCATTCGACGCGGTTCTCAACCGCCCAGCAGAGCACCCGTTTTTGAGGTGAACTCACTTCGCTGTCGCTGACGATCACACTCGGCCGGCTGCGCTCGGGGATGAGCCGGTGCAATTCGCCGGCAACCCGCATGCCTGAGAGACACGTATCAACGATGAGAGGCAGGCAATGCCATGCTGGTGTAGTACGAAAATGCATCCACGTCATCGATGCGAAGCTTCAACTCGGGGATCGCGAATCTGGCGGGTGTAGACCCCCTTGTCCTTGACAGTCGTCCGCTTCTATTTTGTCACCTGCAGTTTGAGACGCTTGGCCGAAAGGTGACCGATCGCCTGTAGGATGCCATAACTCGCCACCACAACGTCGTGTTCGGCTTTGGCCTGATTGATCTTGCCGGTGATGACTGCGGCCTGGGCGTTGAGAACGTCGAGCGTGGTGCGTTGGCCGACATCGCGCTCCTCGATGACTCCATTCAGTGCAAGCTGCGCAGCGGCGGTCACCTGCCTGTTGGCCGCTACTGTTTGCCGGGCTGCGCTGTACGTGGTCCATGCTGCAATCACTTGTTGACGCACCAGATCGCGGCCGACGTCGATTTCGATCCGGGCCTGACTAAGCGACTCCTTGTTCCGTCGTATAAGCGCCGAAGTGCGGCCACCCGAATAGATCGGTATGGTCAATGTCGCGCCGATGCTGGCTGAATTGGTCGTGCCGTCCTGCTGGCTCGATATAGGCGAGGTGTTGCGATAGGCGCTTGAGACGCCGGCCGAAGCGGAGAGTTGAGGCAGCAGCGCACCTTCGGCCGATTTCACCGAAAACGCTGCCGCGTCGACCAGATGCTGCGAGGCCAGGATAGCGGGGTGCTCGCTTGATGCAGTCACGATTGCCGCAGCGAGACTCGGCGGCAAAAGCCTCGACGGCGGCGAAGCGGCCCTGAGCCTCCCCGGCTCGTGGCCGACGAGCTGACGATAGGTCGCCGCGCTCACCATGAGCTGCTCACGGGCGTCGGCCAATTCCGCCACGGCAGACGCGCGCGATGCGTCGGCTTGAGCGACGTCGGTACGCGTAACCTCGCCAACCTCGAAGCGGGAACGCGCAGCTCGCGCCTGCTCGGTCAGGAACCGCACGTTTTGCTGCGTCAGCATTGCTATCTGCCGGTCGCGAATGACGTTCATATAAGCTTGGGCTGACTTGAACAGAATGTTCTCTTCGGTGTTGTGCAGGCTTTCGACCGAAGCTCTGACCTGCGATTCGGCGGCGGCGACGTTGTTCCTAGTCTGAAAACCGTCGAACAGCGTCTGTTTGATCTGGACGCCATATTCGCCGGTCGTCTTACGCGCGTTTTTACTGCTTCCGTTCACATGGCTGCTGGATTGACCGATGTTCGCGGAACCCTCGATCGTCGGGCGCCACCCTGACTTCGCGATGGCTACGCTCTCGTCGGAAACGCGGACCTTGGCGCGGGACGAATTCAGAGAGGAATTGTTCTGATATGCCTCCGATAGAGCTTCCAAAATGCTCTCGGCGGAGGCGGCGTTCGAAGATAGCGGTACAGTCGCTAGAATGGAGAATGCCAGTCCCGCCAGTCTCTTACTTGGTCGCAAATTCACTTCTCCATTCTGAACGCTGGACAATCGCGGCCGCACAGCAGCTATCAGCCCAGGCACGGGTCCGCTTTGAACGCGGTGCCCATCTGCGCAGCCACGCTTCGTACCGCGGTAGCTTTTTGCGACGGGTGATAGACTGCACAAATAGATTTTTTCGATCGATGTCATCCACACGATGGATGCAACCGCTTCCCGCCTGAGCACCATTGGACCAGGACATTCGCACCCAAAGAGGGCTATCGTCGTGAGTTGCGGGAGACGAGCGCCGATTTCCTTGACGGCCTTCTTTCCGGCATTGAGCGCAAGACAGGCTGGCTGATGGCTGAGCAATCCGGAGCGGAGCGGCCCTGTCGGATGCAGTCGCTGTTGGGGCGCAGCCACTGGGACGCTGATCGGCTCCGAGACGAGGTTCGCGATTATGTGGTGGAGGTGTTGGGCGATGAGGATGGCGTCCTGATCGTCGACGAGACGGGATTTGTGAAGAAGGGCGATCGTTCCGCCGGTGTCGCGCGTCAGTACTCGGGAACGGCGGGGCGGATCGAGAACAGCCAGATCGGCGTGTTCTTGGCTTACGCGAGCCGCTACGGCCAGGCGCTGGTCGATCGTCGCCTTTATCTGCCGGAGAGCTGGACACAGGATCGGGCGCGATGTGCCAGGGCGTTGATCCCGTAGACGGTCGAGTTTGCGACCAAGCCAAAGATGGCGCGCGCCATGGTCGAGGCGGCGCTCGATGCCGGCGTCCCGTGCGCTTACGTGCTGGGCGACGCTGTCTACGGGGCGGACAGCAGCCTTCGCCGGATGCTGGAAGCTCGCGAGCAGCCCTATGTCTTGGCGGTTCGAGGCGCTCACTTCATGCGCCGTGGAGGGGATCGTCTGTTTGAGGAAACCTCGCCCGAGGAACTAGCTAGCGAGTTCGGGCCCGAGGACTGGGTCTGTCATGCGGCAGGTGAAGGCGCCAAAGGGCCTCGGCTCTACCACTGGGTGCGGATTCCGACGTGAAGCCGGCCGCCATTCCGATCAAACACCGGCCACCATTCCGGTATGAAGCCGGCCACCATTCCAACCAAAGACCGGCCGGTTTTCGGCACTGAAGATTACCTCCTGGGTCAGCAACTTTGGCATCAATTACCTCGCGATGAACGAGGACATTTTGATGCCGGCAAAGAGAAGGCTGACCATGAGACAGTTGAGACAAATGCTTCGACTTGCCGGAAGCGGGACCAGCTCCCGCGAGATTGCGGTCGTGCTGGGAATAGCACGCAGTACGGTGCAGGATAATCTGCAGCGCGCAGCGGCAATCGGGTTGAGCTGGCCCCTGCCAGGCGAGCTGACCGATGACGCGCTTGAGAACAAACTCTTCGCTCGCAATGGCGTCAAACAGGGCACGCGGCGGCGCCCAGAGCCGAACTGGGCCGATCTTGCCGTCGAGCTCAAGAAGCCGGGCGTCACGCTCCTCATCTTGTGGGAGGAGTATCGAGGAAGTCATCCCGACGGATATGGCTATAGCCGGTTCTGCGAGCTCTTTCGCAGCTTCGAACAGCGGCTTTCGCCGACGATGCGCCAGGAACACGCCGCCGGCGACAAGGTCTTCGTCGACTATTCCGGCAAGAAGATCCCGATCGCTGATCGAGACACCGGCGAGATCCGTGAGGCGGAGATTTTTGTGGCGGTCTTGGGAGCGTCCAGCTTCACCTATGCCGAAGCAACCTGGACCCAGACACTGCCTGATTGGATTGGTTCACACGTCAGGATGTTTCGTTTCTTTGATGGCGTTCCCCGCCTGGTCGTCCCCGACAATCTGAAGTCGGGCGTCAGCCGCGCCAGCTTCTACGATCCCGAGATCAACCGCAGCTACGGCATGATGGCATCCCACTATGGCGTCGGCGTTCTTCCGGCACGGCCAAGAAAGCCTCGGGATAAATCGAAAGTGGAAAATGGAGTGCGTTTTGCCCAATCCTGCATTCTGGGGCGTCTGCGCAACCAGACCTTCTTCTCGCTGGCCGAGGCCAAAGCCGCCATTCGCCAGGCACTCGATCGCATCAATGATCATGTCATGCGTCGGCTGGGCGTCAGTCGCCGGCAACTGTTTGAGAGCGTCGAGCGTGCTGCGCTCGCAAGCCTTCCGAGCGAAGACTACGAATTCGCCGAGTGGCGTTTGGCCCGCGTCTCGACGGACTACCATGTCGAGTTCAAGACCTTCTTTTATTCCGTACCGCACAACCTCATTCGCCAGCAAGTCGATCTGAGAGCAACGGCACGCACCATCGAGATCTTTCACCGCGGCAAGCGCATTGCCGTCCATCAGCGCCGTTATGGCGGCCCTCGTCATGGGACGGATCCGGATCATATGCCCAGCTCCCACCGGCGATATGCCGAGTGGACGCCGGATCGGTTCCGTCGCTGGGCCGCATCCGTCGGGCCCGAGACGGAAGGCTTGGTTGTCGCAATCCTCGCCAGCCGCCCACATCCTGAACAAGGCTTTCGAACATGCCTGGGTGTTCTGCGCCTGTTTCGCGATGTCACACGCGATCGCGCCGAAGCCGTGTCAGCCCGCGCTGTCGAGATCGGTGGGCTGAACTGCAAGAGCATCGCCTCGCTCATCGCCAATCACAAGGCCGCAAGGCAGTCCACCGAACCAACCGCCATCGTCGATCACGCCAATCTGCGTGGCCCTGATTACTTTCATTGAGGAGATACACCTATGCTGATCAATCCCACCATCGACATGCTGCGGGAACTCGGCCTTTACGGCATGGCAACCGCTTTCCTAGAACTCGACGCACAGTCCGAAGCGCGCGGCCTCGAGCACGGCGAATGGCTTGCTATGCTGCTCGAGCGCGAGGCGACCATGCGCCGCCAGAAGCGTTTCGAAGCCCGCGCCAGGGCTGCAAAGCTTCGCCATGACGCACAGATCGAGAATGCCGACTTTCGTGCCGCACGCGGTCTTGACCGCAATCTGTTCATGGCGCTCGCCGGCTGCGACTGGATCGCAAGCATCACAGTCTTCTCATCACCGGGCCGGCGGGCGTCGGCAAGAGCTGGCTGGCCTGTGCGCTTGGCCACAAAGCTTGCCGAGAGGATTTCTCCGTCGCCTATCACCGCGTTCCTCGGCTGTTTGCAGCACTTGCCCTCGCGAGAGGCGACGGACGTTATGGCCGGATCCTCAAACAACTCGCCAAAACCGACCTTCTCATTCTCGATGACTGGGGGCCGGAAAAACTCAATGATGACCAGCGGCGTGATGTGCTTGAGATCATTGAAGACCGCTACGAACGCCGATCGACAATCGTCACCAGTCAGCTGCCCCTGGATCGCTGGTACGAGATCATTGCAAACCCAACTCTGGCCGATGCCATCCTGGACCGCCTCGTTCACAACGCCTATCGCATCGATCTCACCGGAGAAAGCATGCGAAAACAGCGCTCGCCAAAAGCCTCTGAAACAGCGCAAGCTTGACCGGAAACGAAACCCAATCCAAACATCAACCAGACCCAGGATCAGTCCGAAAAATGGCCGGCTTCAAATCGGAACACCGGCCGGAATGAAATCGGAATGACTGGCCGGCTTCAAATCGGAATCGATGGCCGGCTTCGTCGGAATACGCACCACTGGGCACGCATCCGCCGTCCTTGGACGTCAAAAAGCGGCTTTGAGCATTGGCTTCTCGTCCGCCGCAAGCGATCGACATCGGGAGAAAAAGCCTATTACCTGGTCTTTGCCCCACCCGGTTCCTCCTTGGCCGAATTGGCGGCAGTGGCCGGCCTGCGCTGGGCGATCGAGGAGTGCTTTGAGCGCGCCAAGGATGATCTCGGACTTGATCATTGCGAGGCTCGGTCCTGGCACGGATGGCATCGCCACATGAGCCTGTGCATGGCCGCCCTGGCGTTCCTCTCGAAGCTATCGGCTGATCTTCGCCGCAGCGCATGGAGCAAACCGAACGAAACGAGTCCAAAGGAGCCAATCGCCGCCTGATTCGGATGGCTGCGCTGGTGCCAAGCGTCCCCGAGATCCGCTATCTCCTCGCCCGGATGCTCATCTTCCCACCAACACAAAAGCCCTTCATCATCGCCCTGGTCGCTATGGCGACGACGACATCAAGCTGCCGCCACCATTTGTCACTACAAACGGCGCGCATATCCGCAACTGTAGTATTAGGCTAACCGATTACATTGGCACCATGGACGAAGCACGCCTCGTCCGACAGGAGAAAGACGACAGGTCCGACACCTTCGACTGGGGCGATCGGCCCGACAAAACGGCCAACGTCCCCCTCTACTAGTTCCCGGCCGCGGTTTGTGAAGAAGTCCCCCAGAATGGTCAAGTCAGGTTCGGGCGCCACCGTGTTCATGCGTACGCCCCGCCGCCTATAGAGGTCCACGCTCGCCGTGGCCGACCAAATCATCATGGCCTCCCTGAAATACCGGTAGCAGGTTTCCTGTGGCACCTGGTTGGCGGCAAGCCAAGCGAGTCCATCTGTAAAGCTCTGAGTGACGGCAAGTTCCTTATGCAGATCAAGCCGCTTAGGCCATTCGGGATCCAAGAGACAGGCGAAATTCACGATCGAAGAGCCCTCAGGCATTCGGCAGGCAAGTGCGTGTGACAGATGGCGTATCCCGAGATAATTCACGCGTGCGACAATGTCCCGATCCAGCGTACCTGAGACGCCCGCGGCATTCACAAGGCCGTCGATACGTTCAGGGAACTGGGTAAGCGCTGCATCAATTTCTTCGGGCGAACCCTGATCGATGCGAATGAACCCGTCCAGCCTGACTACGGGATCATTCAGATCGACGCCAATGAGGCGCGCGCCTTCGTACCGGGCGCGACGGGCGACTTCGGCGCCGACCCCGGAGCAGACGCCGGTTACGACGACGGTTTTACCTGCAAGCTTCAACGGATTCTCCATTTTTGGCAAAGGACGGCACTCTCGTGAACGACCTTTCCAACGACTTGTCTGATGATGTCGTGGCGTCCTTGACCACCGACGCCACTCGATTGAACTCCTCGATGCCGCCTGAGACGCCCGCGCGTGCCGCTGCCCGACTTAAGCGCTTCGTGCCTCAGAGCGATTGAAGCAGCGATACGGGCTAATGCACCGCAGTGCTGTCGCTTATGTCGCGTCGGGCAAGATTGACAAAATCGATTCTTTGCATGGAGCTCATCCACACCGTAGATACAAAACGAAATCCCGTTGGTTTGGACGGTTAAGCGCAAAAGCCAAGCCAAACGCTGGACAGAGCCGTTCGGGCTAGCTGCTGAGCTATGGCTTTGGCTTGCAGACAATTTTCCCGGGCGCAGCCGGCGCGACCCAACAGACCTTCGGCCCTCGATCGCCAATGCGTGCCCGCCAGTTGCCTGCGGATGTCAGAAAAGCTGGGAGTAATGATCCAGTTATACGCGCCGCTCCATGCTGAAGCGGTGGCCAAAATCCTCCTGAGTTGCTCCCTGACCCATGGTGAAGCAATCTCTCCATGACTCAGGAGTGGGCTGACGACAATTCAAACCAGCCGAATCAATAGGAGTGTCGAAACCAAACTTAAGGCGTGGAGAGCACAGCCGCAAACGCCAATATTGCTCAAATCATGGCAACAGCTTTTGCATCCGCCAATCTATTCCGTACGTCCGAAGAATTCTTTCCTGTGGCGAGCTGACAACAGACGCAACCCGACGAGATTCCTCGCGACACGGAGGGGGCGCTTCAGAGCGCTTCTGCCTACGAAATACATCTGCATGAGGCTCGGAGTCTTACTGTGCGACCCCTTGTGTGCAACACGGTACACAGCGCCCCGGAACGGTAGGCAATTCAAGGGAGTTCCGCGCTTGGCCAGGGCTGGTGCTATGCGGACGTGGCTGCCAAGCGTATCTTTGATCCATTCGATGGGGGCATCTTCCATTTTTGCCGGCAGCCCGTACAGATCCGAACGAATGATCAGCGATGTTCCGCAATAGTGACTGAACTGGTCGCGACATAGCAGAACATTGCCGCCGTCATCCCACAGATAGCCCTTGTCAATCGTCCAGCCGTTTTCGTTCGGATGCTCCGAAGCGTACTGCACGATGCGAGAGCTTACCAAATCGTCGTCGTCAACGATCATGAAGAAGCGGCTGTCGCCGGCATTGAGCATGCCGGCAAGAACACGGCGGCCTTTGTCGGCGCGGAATGAATCCAGAAAGTCATTCTCAGTCGCATCGCCTCGCTCATGAATGTCGTTCGGTGGAAAGCTCACCCAGACCACCGAGAACTTGTCGGGCAGCACAGGAAGATCGGCCCCTTCATTGGCAACCACTATGCCTCGCCAATCGGGGTTGGTTTGATTGGCAATGGATGTGACAGTTTGGGCGAGGTTCCTCTTCAGGAGGCCCCAATCACGCGCGTTATCCTGATGCCTGACAGGCACAATGAACGTTACGGCAGTCATGACAGTCTCCAGTCGTTGACTGTGCCAACCGCCTGATCTCTTGCCCATCTGATGCCGTCGTCGATCGACATTGCCTTGTACGATAGATCGGTACCCCCCGAAAAAGCGTTCATGAACCGGCGAATTTTTCCGTAGTTGTTGTCCAGCACCGCGTGGGGACGCCCGATGAGAATCGAACAGATGTGCACATGCAGGCGATCCGTAAGGATGGCCTTGCCGCGGGAAATCTGCCGGATTCCGCGTCGAAAGCGGTTGTTGGCCGCGGCATTCAGTTTACGCAACCGTACTTCTGAGGGGCTGAGATGCAGCAACGCAGATGCCGCACCGAGCGCCTTTGCAACGCGCACCTTCGAGTGGCGCTCGGTGATCCAGTCCTCCTTTGGGATATGGGGATAGGCAGAAAAGTCGACCGCACCAACCTGCTCCTTGTCCTGGCGAAGCATCGCGAGCACAGGGAAGCGGGGCGCATCAGGCTGCACGCTGCCAATGCAAAAAGCCATGTCGGGGCAGAGATACACCTGGCAATCGAACTTTTCCTGAGCGAACAGAAGGGATTCCTCGTCGCGCACCAGCAGCACGAAGTTCTTGTGTCTGCCGATGGCGCGTCGGCTTTGCTCAAGCCGTTCCGGAGAGCTGTAATGGATCGATTGCGGAAACTGGACGATCTGCCGGTCGGGAAACAACTCCATTATATGTTCCCGGAAGTCCTGGTGAGACACCCACAAGTCGCCGAAGTTGCCGCCCCCATGAATAAATATGGGACCACTCGGAGATGTTCCCCTGAGTTCATCAGGTGAAAAATCGTCCGTCGTGCAGACATAGGAAGGCCGCTTTGCGTAACGATCCTTCAAATAGGCAATCTCTCCCAGCCATATTGCCGAGTCCCCACAGTTCTTGATGTCGGGAAAATCCAGTATCGCTATCGGCTCATCGGGTCTGACGAACATCTTTAGGCAATCATGCGTGATGTCCTGCAGCGCAGCGATGAGTTCTAGTTCCTGAGCACCTGGCATCGTACCTCTCTTTTGAATTGACGAGCTGGAGATCACGCGTGGGTGACTTTGGACAGCACCTTGAAAGCGAGCTTTCTGACTTCGGTTTCGGGCCCATCCGGGCGGCCCATAACGATCCAGAGAAAGAGACTGAAACCGCAATAGAGAATTCCGCCGAGGCAGATGAGGACCGCGAGTTGGAGAACCAACCCGTTCTGCGTGGTCTGAGCGCCGATGTAATGATCGGCGAGCGTTACACCCGCTGCCAGAGCGGCCGAGCTTGCGAGCGCCCTGAAATTCGCCAACAACTGCGCTCTGACCGAGACATTGATGAGCCGCTCCACCACGACCATGTTGACCACAGCGCTGAACAGACCGGTGAGCACCCGGGCGAATATCAGCCCCGGAAGCCCCCAGCACAGCAAACCGATGGTAATCACCGGCATGCGGACAAGAAGCATCTGTGTATCACGCACGAACAGCGTGCGGGTCTGCCCCAGCGCCATGCCAAGAGGCTGATTGAGAGAACCCAATGTCTGCAGGGCGTAAACTGACGCGAGCGCCTGGATGATGAAAATGGCGGGAAGCCATTTTTCGCCGAGCACCAGTCTCACCAGGGGATCTGCTATCACAGCCATCCCTATGCCGGCGGGCAGGGCAGCCGCGGTCAGCAGGGCCTGCGTTCGCGAATAGGCGGCCGCCAGACGCTGAGCATCATGGCGCACATTGGCGAACGCCGGATAGATGGTTGCTGTCAGTGGCGCAGTGGCTTCACGGGTGGCCATCATCGCAAGCTGCCCACCCAGCGAATAATAGCCAATGGCTGACCTGTCCAACAGCTTTCCTATGAGCAGGTAGTCGAAACGCCAGTTGAGCGTGTTCACGATCTGTCCGGCAGTAATCCAGGCCGAAAACGAAAAGAACTCTCGCATGTGGGAGAAAGTTACGCGCGGACGGAATGGCATGACGAGATAGGATGTCACAACATTTGTCGCCTGCATCACCAAAGTGCCGACCACAAGCGCCCAGTAACTCTGGTAGATGATCACAACGCCGATCGCGGCTACGAAACCGGCTACTTTCTGGGCGACATTCAAAACGAACTCTTGCCTGAAGATCAGTTCGCGCTGAAGAATGATTTTTCGCGGATTCACCAGTCCGCTCATGGCAAGACTGAGGCTCAAGGCGAGCAGAACGCCAAACAGGCGCGGCTCGTTATACATGAGGGACGCAGGATAGGCGAACGAGGCGAAGAAGATGCACAGTATGAGCCCTCGCGTCGCACCCAATGTCCATGCGGCGCTGAAATGCGATTCTCCGGGATCTTCATGACGGATGAGCGCTTCACTCAGCGAAAGATCGGTAATCGAGGTGACCACGGCCAACATTGTCGTCGCCAGCGCCACGACGCCAAAGTCCGAAGGCAAAAGATACCTGGCCAGGACAATGGTGCCGAGCATTGAGAGCCCGTTGACGATGATTCTTGAGAGGGTGACCCAGAGACTTCCCGCTACCAGCCGGTCAGCGATGCTCATGACCAACCCCAACCGGCAAATCCCGAACTCTCGGCTGCAGCCCCATTCTACCGGTGTCCTCTATGCGCAACTGCTCGGCACCGCGCCTGTCTCGCCATGCATGCGATCAAAGCTTCCTCGCGCTGGCGTGATTTGCGTGGGACCTGCCAAAGCACCTCTCGCCAAGTCTCAGCACCACGGAGTTCCGGAATTTCCGGCCCGAGTCACTGCTCGCGGACTTTCTGTCGTCGCGTGTCTCCAATCGCGCGACCTCGTCTGGCCGCGAGCAGCACGCCATGCTGATTTTCGACATTTCTGGAGCGTCCCGTTGCTTAAAGATAATCTTTGCGGATTCCGTTCAGAACCTCACCAAAGCGACTTTTCAAGCCGTCGAGCGAGCCATCGGGACTGAGCTGCGGTTCCCCGCGGCTGGCCTTGAACAGACCTGCAGCCGAGGGTGCGGCCAAGAATTTTTTGACCGTCGACCGAAGCAAGGACTGGGGCTTTCGCGGAAGCGTGAGGCGTCGCCCTGGGGTCGGGCCAAGCATCACTGGCTTCGGGAGGCTGCCAGTGGGTGTGACACCCCAAAAGGGCTTCCCTTTTGCCGACGCTTCCCCCCGCGAGGACACGGGTATCACGTAGGGCTTGTAGGTCGCGCCGACACTCATCGCCCAATCGTTCCATTTGAAGTCATTGATGGAGGCCGATGTGGCTACCGCGATCCAAGGAACCCGAAAGGCATCGGCGATAATCGCGCCGTGCATGGATTCCGCGATGATTAGCTCCGATTGCGCGATATCGCGGATGACCCGCTTTGCGTCACCGCGTGGGTCCAGATACGTGAGTCTGGCCATCTCGCAGACGGCCCGCCACATGCCGTGTTCGGCGGATTCCCAGTGTGGAATGAAGGTCTTCTTGTATCGTTTCGGCAGTCCCTGGAATTCCGGCATCTCAGCAATCATGACGGCCGGATCAACGATGCCCCGTTCGATAGCAAGCCCGAGGCGTTCGGCTGTTTTCGGACCTCGCACACAGCGGAGATCCCATTCCCGGCTGTTGCTGATGTCGGGCGGTGTGCCGTACCCCAAGCCGCTTCCAACAACCAGCTTGTGCACACCGCGTGGAAGAAGGATCGAATTCAGGACAGTGCCGACGCCCACGAGCATTGTTTGTTGGTGCACCTCCCGGAATCCGGGCAGCAGAAAGTCCCATAGCCAGAGATTGAGGTCGTCACCAAAATTGCCGTGGCTCGATTCCCAATGATATGGAGTCATTTCGCCTCCGCAAACTTAGCTGTCCCGAGTTCCCTCAGTGTCCGTAGCAACTCAGGGTCACGCCACGCCCAACGCGCGAGCAGGCCGAGGTTTGGCACTTTGCCGCGACGAAGAAGTCCGGCCTGGCTCCAAAGCGCCTGGCGACGCGCTCTGCCCTTGGAGGTAGCGATTGACTCAACTTCCTCTGGCCGTCGGGCAAAACAAGCTTCGAGCGCGTCGAGCGCTGCCCAGGTGTTGAATTGCTGCTGCAGGAAGTGGCGCGATGTGCGGTCGATGCTGTGAAAGATGTTGACCCCCAAGCCGCGCACGACGCCCGGCTCACCGCAGAGCAGGCTGCGCCGAGAGGCGAGGATTGTATCGCAGAAGAAGAGCACGTCCTCTGCGGCGCGTCGAAGAGTGGCGTCGAAACGGATTTTTTTGAAGATGGTACGGCCGATCACCATTCCAGAAAGATGGAGAAAGCTCCAGTCCTTCAGCATCGCGCTCGCAAGGTCAGGAACTTCGATGACAAGCGGCTGCTCCCCCAATCGAATCACCTCCTCCGCCCCTGCAAGTTCGGATATTGCGAGGTGGTAATAGAACTCTTCGCTCGCCTGAATTGAGGCCCAGTAACAGTCCCCTCCGAAGCACAACATGCTCTCGAAGGCGTTGTGCAGATGATGTGGCAGCCAGGTGTCGTCTGAATCGAGGAAAGCGACCAAACGCGTCGAAGGCGAAACGTTCTCAAGCCCGGTGTTGCGAGCGCCACCGGGGCCGGCGTTGGCCTGCCTTATGACCGTGATGCGCGATCTCTGATCGGCGTTCAGCGCTTCCAGCTCGACCTCAGCCGGAAGAGGGGACTCATCGTCGATGACCAGAACGTCAAAGTCCCTGTAAGTCTGCGCAAATACGCTCTGTAGCGACCGGCGAAGAATGCCCGCTTTTTTCTGATAAAAAGGGATGACGATTGTGAAAGTGGCCAATTCTCATCCTTGCCTTCGGGAGGTCTGTGCGAGGCCCGAGTAACGCATTCGGCAATGGTTGGCCAAAGTGATTGTGTGGATGATGGTCATCCATGGCGTGGATACGCCATCAGCGGCGAGCTCGGCCTCGGCGGCATCGTCCTCGGGTCATCTATGGCAGCAATCAGCTCGGGTCTCGGGCGCACTCTCGTTTGCCCGTTCCCTGGCCCGGGCGGCCGCTTTGACATGGCTAGCAGGCCGGCAGGACCACCGAATCCAAGGTTGAGCAAGCCGAATTCCTGCCCAGGAACGCCGGCGGTGATCAGCCCCACTGGGTGGCGCGGGCATGGTCGGCACAGTCGATCAGACATGTTGCGGCAGTCAGTTTGTTACGACTTGATCCGCCCCGGTTGAACCACCATATACCGCCTCCGGCCGCCGGTCTCAGCTTTGCTCTTCTTCGAGGTGTTTATGAAAGATTCGCGCATTCCCGAGCCGGTGTTGACGGCCATGTCGGCGGGGACCCACATCATCCGTGCTTATCGTGAGCACCTTGGATATTCCGTCGAGGACTTGGCAGTGGCGTGCGGGCTTGCCGCTGAGGAAATCCTCAACATTGAGTCCGGTCTGAGATACAACAAGGGCTATCGGGAACGGATCGCAAAATCGCTGTCCCTACCCGCCGGCATCCTTGAGGCGGAGCCGGACATACTGGACGCTGCTTGAATGGTGGAAGGCTGGTTGTCCCCGTTGGTTGCCGGTAACAGGTCTCTCGATTTCGTGTTGTTGGAATCTGGCGTTTGCGCCACGGGCCGCCAGGTGTGCCCAGGATATCACCAACGCTCGCAGAAGATGGTCGCGCTCTCCCTTGGCCTTCTCCATACGTGCCCGGAGAGCCTCGCTGGGGCGCCGCTCGCGCCCGCGTTCGGAGGATGCAGGATCACACATGCATTCCAGTCACGCTAACTTGCAAGCAGATGACCGGCATTTCGTAGGGCGGCCAGGAGGAGACCGGCATCAACGGTGACATCGATCTTTGCCTGTGTTGAGAGAGGCATCCTTGTCCAGTTCTCCAAAGGCGCCATTAGATCTGAGAAAGTGTCATTCACCATGAAATAGTGGGTAAGAAGGCCCTGCCTGTCCAATGCGACCACGCCAGTTTGTTCGACTCGATAGCGTATGGCGGCGATGCGCTGCACCTTCGGGTCACCGTCGACCCGCACGTCGAAAACCAATGTACCCTGGCTCCTCGCCGCTATCTCCCCGGCTCTTTCGCTGAAACTTGATGAGAGAGAGCGGACGCTTTCGACCGCCATCTGGAAAATCGCCCAATCCAGTTCCTGCGAGGCCATGTCGGCAATTGCGCGTAGTAAAGGGGTCATTGCAACGACGCATTCGGCTTGTTCACAGATGTCGGGCTGACGACCGATCCTAGCCGGGGTTCTGCCGCCCATCGTGCTGTCCGATTCGGACTGATGCTGAAGCGAGGGGGGCACGCCCACTGAACTACCTCCCGGCACCACGCTCACTCCCTTGCTCTTGTCAGGCAGCGCGTGGCCTTCGCAAGCCTCCGCTCTCCCACGAGTACGGGAATTCTTCCCCAGCCATGCCGCGAGGCTTCGCATCTGTACTTCTAAGCGTATGCCCGGGTTTGAACATTGACCTAAGGAGGCTCCGCGCTGTCGCGACCCAGCCGTACCCTCGGCGAGTCAGCGCCACAGGGTTCACAAAGTTGACTGGCTGGGCTAGGGGGAGCGCAGAGAAATCTCCGGTCGCAGCCTTACCCGGTCAAAACAAGGATACCACGATGAAGACTCTCGTCATCTGCTCCGGCGGATTGGACTCCGTTTCCCTTGCCCACAAAGTGGCAGCGGAGCACGAACTCGTCGGTCTGCTGTCCTTCGACTACGGCCAGCGGCACAGCAAAGAACTGAAATTCGCCGCGCTGTGCGCACAGCGATTGGACATTGCGCATCAGATCATCGACATCCGTCAAATCGGCCGCGGCCTTTGCGGCTCGGCGCTGACCGGCAGTGTCGACGTGCCGGACGGCCACTACGCCGAAGACACCATGAAGATCACGGTGGTGCCCAACCGAAACGCCATCATGCTGGCCATCGCGTTCGGACTCGCCGCCTCGCACCAGGTCGAAGCCGTGGCGATGGCCGCTCATGGCGGGGACCATTTCATCTATCCAGATTGCCGTCCGCCCTTCATCGAAGCTTTCCAGACGATGCAGGACCGAGCGCTCGACGATGACCCGCAGATCCGCCTTTATACGCCTTATGTGAAGCTCACCAAGGCCGATATCGTCGACGATGGAGCAAGACACGGGACCCCTTTTGCGCAGACCTGGTCCTGCTACAAGGGCGGCGAGCGTCACTGCGGACGATGCGGCACCTGCGTCGAACGGCGCGAGGCGTTTCATCTCGCGCAGCACGCCGATCCAACCGATTATGAGGACACCGATTTCTGGCTTGAGGCGCTGCAGAGGCGGAGCGCCTGATGTTCCGCATCACCAAGGAATTCCACTTCTCGGCCTCGCATCAGCTCACCTCCTTGCCACCTGAACACCAGTGCGCGCGCTTGCACGGGCATAACTACATCGTCGAAGTGGAGCTTTCGGCCAAGGAGCTGGACGCGCACGGCTTCGTGCGCGACTATCACGATCTCGCGCCCCTCAAACGCTATATCGATGAGAGCCTTGACCATCGGCACCTCAACGACGCGCTGGCACATGAGCAGGTCACGGCGGAATACTTGGCCAGGCATTTCTATGAATGGTGCAAGGCACGGCTGCCGGAAACCGCGGCCGTGAGGGTGAGCGAAACCCCGAAAACCTGGGCGGAGTACCGACCGTGACGGACACGCACCCCGCGATCCGGGTCAGCGAGATATTTGGGCCGACGATTCAGGGCGAGGGCGTGCTCATCGGTTTGCCGACCGTCTTCATCAGAACCGGCGGGTGTGACTACCGCTGTTCTTGGTGCGACAGCCTCCATGCGGTGGACAACCAATTCCGCCATGAATGGAAGATGATGCCAGTGGATGCGGTGTGGCAAAGCGTGGTTGCGCTTTCCGGCGGCCGGCCAGTGATGGTGTCGCTGTCGGGCGGCAACCCGGCCATTCAGCCCTTCGGCGGGCTGATCGAGCGGGGCCATGCTGAAGGTTACCGCTTCGCGCTGGAAACCCAAGCTTCGGTGGCCAGGGACTGGTTTGCGGATCTGGACGTGCTGGTCCTCAGCCCAAAGCCGCCGTCAAGCGAAATGAGGACCGATTGGGCTGCATTCGAAGCGTGCATCGAAGCGGCGCGGGAGAAGCCGCAACTCGTGCTCAAGCTCGTTGTTTTCGACGAGAGTGACTACGCCTTCGCCAAAGACGCCGCTGCGCGATTCCCAAGTCTTCCGGTCTATCTGCAACCCGGCAATCACACGCCACCGCGCCTTGGCGATGAAGACGCACCTGTCGACCTTGACGGAATCATGAGACGCATGGAATGGCTAATCGAAAAGGTGACGCGAGACAGATGGTTCGAAGCCCGCGTGTTGCCGCAGCTGCATGTTCTGCTCTGGGGCAACAGGAGGGCCGTCTAGGTCCCGCCTGCCGGTGCGGGAATTGCACCCATCGGATCTTCGGGTAGCCAAACTCGCCCGCATGTGACAGCGCTGCCGGGGTACGCGAGGGGTGCTCAAGGCCGGAGATCAACGAGGCGCTTGCAAAGCGAGCGCACACCAGACGGGCTCGGCTATCGCTTGGGCTTGGTGGGCGCGCGGCCGTGAAACTTCACAACCATCTTCTGCAAAGTGCCGAACATAGGAAGCGCCAATCAAATCCCCTCGCAAATGGCCTGAATGATTCCCGACCTTATGTCGCGAATCGAACGCGGGTTGCGCCGGTCTATGGTGCGCCGGACATAGCTGTCGCGCGTCGCCCCACGGTGTTCGAAGTCAACTGCGCAAGCCAAACGGCGATCTCCAATGCCCGACGCCGGCCCTCTTCGGAGCGCAGCGCTCACGTGAGTTCCTGCTCGCGCTGCCGCATGGCACGCGATTTGCAGTGGCGGGGGTGCAGCGCTTGACCGGAGCGCCGCGACGGGAAGCGCGGCAAGGCGCCGCGACTGCCGGCGCCGCGGGCGTCCTGCGTTTCTTTCTTTATTGGAGCCCACCTATGTCCAGGCTGAATGCCGCCCTTGTCACAGTAATCGCTCTGTTGGCCCTCGCTCTGTTCGTACTGGGAGCGCTGAAACAACAACTGGATACGGCCGAGAACCTGCAACGTCTGGAAGACCAGCGCCTGATAGCGGCTGACTTGCGCATACGCATTCCGCAGCGGCGCGACGCCCTCCTCAACGATCAAGCCTCGCCAGTCGCGGGCAATCCGCTTGGCGATATCGCTGTGGTCTCGTTCTTCGATTACAACTGCGGCTTTTGCCAGGCGGCAGCCCTCGATCTCCAGCAAGCCCTCAAGGATGATCCCAATGTGAAGCTTGTGTTCAAGGACTTCCCAGTCCTGGGGCCAGCTTCCAGATTCTCCGCGCGCGCCGCGCTCGCCTCGCACAAACAGGGGAAGTACGAGGCGTTCCACCTCGCCCTCATGGCTTTCCCCGGCTTGGTCAACGAGCACAGCACCTTGACCGTTGCAGAGCGTGTGGGCCTCGATCTCGAGCAACTGAAGCGGGACATGCAAGACCCGGCCATCACAGATGCCATCACACGCAATCTCGCACTCGCCAAAGATCTGTATATCTACGGCACACCGGCGTTGGTGGTCGGCGACGAGGTGCTCCCAGGGAAAGTCGGCATCGCCAGACTGCAACGCGCCATCGCTGAAGCGCGGGCGGAAGCTAAGGTACAATCTTCGACAGCTGCAAAATCGGCATTTTGACATACTGTCGGCAATGCCGTGGTCGCAGGATCGGTTGTCGGAGTGGTTTTGATGTGCTCCTGAGCGCCTTTTTCGTGGTTGGCTTCTTGACCGCATCGTGACGCAGGCGGGCGCGACGGCGAACGTGGCTGGCGTCCCGCTGTGCAGCTATCGAAACCGACATTGGCGGCGGTCGCGATACCGCTTCCTGAACACCTTCTCCTTTACGCAGTTCAAGGATCCGATGGTTTGACCATCAGTCGCGGTGCCGAATAACAGTCCTGAATCCCGCGCGCCGGGTGCTCGTGAACCGAGCCCACTTTTCTTCGGCAAGCCTCAAGAGGTCTCGGCCATTCGGCTTCGCCCCCTGGCGCATGCAGCCTTTCGGCTGCTGATGGTCGCCGGCCGATTGCCCGGCGGCCTGTTGACGATCCTCGCCAGCCAGGCCGCTGCTCATGTTCTCGCGTATCTTCCTTTCTTTGAGTTCTTCCGTTTACAGCACGAGCCTCACTTGCATCGAGTGCAATCGGATCAGGCGTGAGCGAGCCCTTATCTGATCTTGGAACGGAAGTTCGAGGCTTAACCACGGCAAGGTCGCTATCTCTGGAGGGGCGAGCCCTCGCCTGGCGACCACGGCACCGCCTGGCAAAGGGCGACGTCCTGTCAGAGCGCCGTCAGCGCAATTTTTGACCATCTGTCGGGTGGATGATTGCTATTCCAAAAATCAATTTTACCGACCTAACCAGATCCTATTAGGAATCCTGAATTACAGCGCGTTGGGTATCCTCGTCGTGATTGGTGCTTCGACTGAGGCTACCGGAAAGAATTCGGACGGCATGTGCGGGATTGTTGGTATCGTTGGACAACGGCCCGTGTCGGTGCGGTTGGTCGACGCGTTGAAGCATCTTGAATATCGCGGCTACGATTCCGCCGGCGTTGCAACGATCGCCGAGGGCGCCTTGCAGCGCAGGCGCGCTGAGGGCAAGCTCGTCAATCTCGAGACGAGACTGAATGCAGAGCCGCTGAACGGCACCATCGGCATCGCCCACACGCGCTGGGCAACCCACGGCGCGCCGACGGAACGTAATGCGCACCCGCACTTTGTTGACGGTGTGGCCGTCGTTCATAACGGCATCATCGAGAATTTCGCCGAGCTGAAGGAGGAATTGGTGGCGGCGGGAGCCGAGTTCCAGACCGACACCGACACCGAGGTCGTCGCGCATCTTGTGGCGCGACACCGACAGGAGGGAATGGGGCGGGGCGAAGCGCTGCATGCCATGCTGAAACGTGTCAAGGGCGCCTATGCGCTCGCCGTCCTCTTCGAAGATGATCCGTCGAGCATCATGGCGGCGCGCAATGGACCGCCGCTGGCAATCGGCTACGGCGACGGCGAGATGTTCCTGGGATCCGACGCGGTCGCGCTTGCTCCCTTCACAAATGAAGTCACTTATCTCATGGACGGTGACTGGGCCGTTATCGGTAAGAAGGGCGCTGACATCTTCGATTTCGACGGCTACCCCGTAGAGCGTCTGCGTCAGACCTCCATGGCAACGGTCTATCTGGCCGACAAGGGCAAATATCGTCACTTCATGGAGAAGGAAATCTACGAGCAGCCTGGGGCCATCGCCCATGTGCTCGCCCATTATATCAGCGTGATCGAGAATCGCGCAGATCCGGTTTCTAGCTTCGATTTCGCCAGCATTCCGAGCCTGGCTATCTCTGCCTGCGGCACCGCCTACCTCGCCGGGCTGATCGGAAAATACTGGTTTGAGCGCTATGCTCGCCTGCCGGTCGAAATCGATGTTGCGTCCGAATTCCGCTACCGCGAGATCCCGTTGTCGCCCCAGTCTGCTGCTCTTTTCATTTCGCAGTCTGGCGAAACCGCCGACACGCTGGCTTCACTGAGGTACTGTAAGGCGCTTGGGCTGAAAATTGGCGCTGTCGTCAATACCGCCGAATCGAGCATCGCTCGCGAGGCTGACGCGGTCTTCCCGATCCTTGCCGGCCCGGAGATCGGCGTCGCCTCCACCAAGGCCTTCACCTGCCAGCTTGCCGTTCTTGCCGCACTCGCCATCAGCGCCGCCCGGGCCCGCGGAACCGTAACCGAAGGCGAGGTGCAGGCGCTTTTCATGAGCCTTGCCGAAATGCCGCGCATCATGGGCCGGGTCCTCTACAGCATCCAACCAAAGATCGCGCCCCTGGCGCGCGAATTATCCAAGTATCATCACGTCCTGTATCTCGGCCGTGGCACCAGTTTCCCCCTGGCGATGGAAGGTGCGCTGAAGCTCAAGGAGATTTCCTACATCCACGCCGAGGGCTATGCGGCGGGTGAATTAAAACATGGTCCGATCGCATTGATAGACGAGAATATGCCGGTGATCGTCATCGCGCCATATGATCGCTTTTTCAACAAGACCGTCTCCAATATGGAGGAGGTCGCCGCCCGTGGAGGGCGGATTATCCTCATCACCGATGAACAAGGAGCAGCCGCATCGAAGCTCGCCACGATGCACACAATCGTGCTGCCTGCTGTCGACGAGATAATCGCGCCGATAATCTTCTCGCTGCCGATACAGCTTCTTGCCTATCACACAGCGGTCTTCATGGGCACAGATGTGGACCAGCCGCGCAACCTCGCAAAATCAGTCACCGTCGAATGATTGCAACGAGCTGATAGGCGGCGCCCGTTCATCGGCTACACTTCAGGCTTTAGGACCAGTGCCGTTGAGGTCCGGTGCTTTGGACGGGCAATCCGGCGTTGCATCGTGACCTGCACGCCGCGTCAGCAGCGATGCGGGTACGGCGTCAGCGGAGCCGGTCTAAAAACCTGCCGGTCCATCATTCCCACCCACACTTTCTTAGATCGCCAGCATGAGCTCTGGCGCGGTTTGGGCTTCGTCGATGACAGCCCGTTCACGTCCGACAACCCGACAGGTTCAGCGCGGGCGCCGGTCGGCCGCCGGCGTCATTGGGGCTATTGAAGGCTATCAGCGCGCAGTCTCGAGGGGAAACCGGCTTGGTTGGAGCAAGTTTCTTGTTCGGGCACATCGACCATGTTTATGCGGCCTCCGTCCAGTCTCCGTTGATCTAGACGACCACGGTCCAAGCCAAAAGGGTAAGTGACACCCGCGCCTATCAGCCAGGGATCGAGCTCCGCCTTGCTCGTCTGCTTGTTGTCCGCCACAGTGGCTCCGAATTCCGGCTTGAGGAAAAGCTTCTTCACGTCGAAGTTGACGCCCCAGTGTTGGTCTACCATGTAGTCGAACCCGACCTGCAGCGCGGTGCCGAACGTGTTCTTCACCTTGAGAGCGTCGGCGCTGCCGGCGTCCTGGTTGTCGTATAGTTCACGCCCGCGCCGACATTGGGTCTAAAGGCGCCGAATCGGTAAAACGGTACTGCAATGTCAGCGTCGGCGGCAGCAGCCAAACCTTGCCGATATTGCCCAGCCCACCGATCGAACCCTGGCCCGTGATATTGGCATAGGTGGTGCAGAGGATAAGCTCGGTGGTCGGGGCGGGCAGGGGGTGCTGGTCATGATAGTCATGGCTGGCGAACATCGGGCCGATTGGCGGGCACTGCTGGCCTGACGCTGCGCGAATGGGCTTGGGAGTTCTTACGCCGCAATTCAGCGTTCAAGCGCGACCTAATCGATGCGCGCCAGCAGTGCTATACTTGTCCCACCAACCCTTGCTCGATATCGTCGCGTCGGCCGGCGACCTGTCACGCTGGGGTGTTTTGTTTCGCCGATTCTTGTGGCCGCACTTCGCTCGTATTCTGGTGTCCGGTCAGGGTGCGTGTGCTGCCCGTCATTGCGAACAGCTGTCCGCATCGTCGCCGACAGCGTCCTTCGAGCTCTCGGCATTGCCCTTTCATGCAACCGTGTTGCTGGCGTCCGACAAGAGCCAGCGTGTTCTTCTTAGCAATGCGGACCATGTGCTCCAACTCGCCGTCTCTGGCGCGAATATCCCCACCCTGTTGGCCTGCATGCTCAAGCCACCTGGCCTGCGAGGCTCTGGAAACAACGACTGAGAGGACTCGAATATCTCGATGCTCTCAATCTGACCATCAATTGCCCGCTTGCTTGCGCCGGAAAAGCGCGGCGCCCGTTTGTCCTTCGTTCCTGGTGCACTCGACGGATCGCTCGCCGGAGCAGCGCATCGCGAGCTCGCCGAAGTTCTCATCGGTCAACGACGCGTCCATGCCGATTGGCGGATTCTTGCGATCATCTGCGCGACCGCATCCGCCGCGCCGTCTCCCGTGTGCGCGCGCTTATGAACGGCGGCTACAAAGAGATTTTCTCAGTTGAAAGCGGCAGTCCGCGCTTCATCGGCCGTCAAAAATCCTTCGCTACCTCGTCCTCCGACAGGGCTGATTGCCGCCTTGCGGGTGCCCTCTGGTCCAAGCGTTGATCAATGCCGGGTTGGAGATCGGCTGAGATAACTGTGTGCTTGGAGTGAACCAGGTCGCGCTTGCCCCGCACTGTCCCAGAGTAGCTGTCAGAACCCCGTCTGGGGAAAGTGAATTGCGACCATTCAGTCGCTTCGGCGTTATCAGATGCCCGACAATGTAGAGTACGCAACATAGCAGAAGCCGATCAATCTGCTGCTTGTCTATGCTGTTTCCGTTGGCACGGCACATGCATGGCTATCTTCAGGCGCACGAACTGAGTGGGCCAACCGTCCCAAGAGCGCTGAGTAATGCCCTCCCAAGGCAACCCCGGCCCGGCAGCGAGCTCAGTCTCCTGCCGGGCATCCCCGTTTCAGGTGCACGGCGTCTGGAATCTTCGCCCACAGGCCGCCACCGGGCAGGCGCAACGACAGTGTAACAGGTCTCGCCCACTGCAGAGATGGTTCATTCCAGGTAGTCCTCGCGGCCTTAGCGCAAACCCTCCCGCCCGACACCGGATTGTTTTATACTGCCAAACGGTGTCGCCTCCGACGACATTCGTCCCGTGTTGAGCCCAACCATGCATATTCCAACGCCTCGGTGCGAAACTTCAGACTTGGCTTCGGCAAGCGGCTTGCCGACCTCCGCCGTCAGTATCGTCGGTGTAGTCTATGACCAGCTGATGTCATCGAAACGGCGCTCACCAAACTTTTCACCGTCCGCCACCAGTGCCGGCGCGCCAGGCCCGCCGCAGAATAGGCCAGGAGAGTGATTCAACCACCGTGCCCTAAGCTGGAATCGGCTAAGCTCGCTAACTTGTTAGCAACAGTCTTATCTTGGCCAATCTCATGTGCGCCAGCTGATCCAGCAAAGCGCGCGCCTTTTCGATCGCGTCCGCGCTGGCCGCGTCGACCAAGGCCTCGATCGTCTTGAAACAATCCAACTGCGAAAAACCTCCTCAGTCCCTCTGGCGTCACCCCGGATTTGCTACGCTTAATCCCGTGAGCCTATAGCGCGATTTGTGCTGGCTGTTCGCATCAGCGTTCCCGCCAGGCGCTACCCAGGTGGGTCACCCCAATTGATGCACGCTGCCGATTCTATGAGAGTCCCGGTACTCCCCTCCTGATCCTCCGGAAAAGTGGAGAAACCATGCGGGTATGCGCGTGAACACCTTCGGACAGAACAACGATCCGAATGCGAGTCGGAATGATTATGATCCTCAGGGACGGTCCATCGGATCTTACAATGAAATTTCGGGCTTTCCGGTTGGCACAAGCGTTGCAAAGCCATTTCCAAGAAACAATGAACCGCAATCGCCGCATGTCTAGAGTAAGGGCCGGAGGGCAGCAAATCTTGAGCTTCACCCCCGATACCGTTGCGCGTTGCGGCCAAAGGCGAAGTCTAGCCGTGTGGGAGTCCTACGGGCCTCTTACGGCCGCCTGAGCAGCGTACACCAACTGAGGATGGCATCATGGCTTTCAAACAGATCGACCGCAAATCAGGGAGTTCCTTCGTGAAAAGTATGGTCGTCGGTGCTACAATGGTTTTGGCGCTACTGCCTCCGGCCGTCGGGGCCCAAAACATTGAGGGAGGCAAGTCGGTCTTCAAAAAATGCGCCGCTTGTCACAGCGCTGATACTGGCGCGAACAAGGTCGGGCCAACCTTGAAAGGGGTTGTGGGCCGGACAGCGGGGACCGTCCTTGGGTATTCGTATTCGAAGGCCATGAAGGATATGGGCACAGCCGGCCTCGTATGGGATGAGCCGAATCTGTTGGAGTATCTGAGAAATCCCCAAGCGAAAGTGCCAGCGAACAAAATGGGATTTGCTGGCCTCAAGAATCCCGACGATATCAAGAATGTCATTGCCTATCTCGAGAGTGTGTCAGATTAGAAGCCATTGTCGGCACCTGGTATGTCGCCATCGTTGTCGCTCAGCTAGGTGCGAGGGCCGGCGGCATCGTGGGCCTTTTATGGGTTGGAATCGATCGCCTTACGGCAGCGAGCCAAACTTGGCTGGGCAGAAGCGGGAGCCACCGTAGCCGCGGCCGTGGTCATCATTAAGATTTTCACCAGAGTGTCGATCATCGTCTTCCGTTGGAAAGGACGCGAGTACATATCCGAAGCAGCGGAAATACTGGCGCCCCGGCCGCAAGGCCGCCGCCGCACGTCCAGTCTCGATGCGCTTGAAGTCTTCATCATCGGGCTGATCAATGAGCGCAAGGACATCACGTTGAATGAGATGGTGGAGCGGCTGGGAGGCGAGCGGTCGGTGCGGATCAGCCGCAGCGCCTTGAGCACCTGGCCTTCTCGGCCACGGGTGGACGCGAAAAAAAAGCCCGCACACGCATTTGAGCAGGACCGCCCCGACATCCTGAAGCGCCGCCGTGCCTAGTTCAAGGCCAGCTCGATCTCGATCCGGCGAAGCTCGTGTTCGTCTACGGCGCCATGAAAGCGCCAGAGTTTCGACCTGCGCGGTGCCTTCAGAACGCCTTCCTTTGCGCTGAAGTACGCAGAACGACGAACAGGTTTCGCAAGTCAACGCTCCGCAAAGCAAGGCTTCAGCAGCGAAAGGTGCAATTTCATTCCTCCCGGAATGCTCGACTGATTTGGTCGGACAGCGGCTTCACAAGATAAGAAAGTGCTGTCCGCTCGCTCGTCTGGATCATCGCTTCGGCCGGCATGCCGGGCACGAGCGTCAGGTCATTGAGCTTTGCCAATTCCGAATGGGAAACAGATAGGCGCACCAGGTAGTAGGAAATGCCGGCTTTTTCGTCCGTCGCCAGATCGGCTGCGATCCGGCTGACATATCCGTTCAATTCCGGCGTGGTTCTCAGATTGAAGGCTGACATCCGCAGCACGGCCTTGTGACCAAGCTGGATTTGGTCAATATCCTTCGGGGTGATCCGCAATTCCAGCGCAAGATCGTCGCCTTCCGGCACGATTAGCATAATGGGATCGGCGGGCGTAATCACCCCGCCGACCGTGTGAACTGCGAGTTGTTGAATGGTGCCTGACTGCGGTGCGACAATATCGATCCGTCGTAGTTCGTCTTCAGCCGCCGCCTTGCGCTCAACATATTCCCCAACCTGTGTCTGAACGTCTCTGAACTCCTGGCCGACTTCCGTCTTGAGATCCTGATCGATCTGCAGGATTTGCAGGCGCGTTTCGGTTATGCGACCTTCCGTCTGTGCCTGATGAGCAATTTTCTCACCGCGTTCGCCGCCGAAAGTGGCAACCTGCGTCTTCAGGCTGTTCAAGCGTTGGTCCGACACAATGCCTTGATCGCGCAGCCCACTGAGCACGGCAATTTCCTTTTGGATAACCTCGATGCCTTTCTCATAGGCGACTTCCTGCGCCTTGAGCCCCTCGATCTCGTGCTCATATTGTGTAATGCGCTCCGCTAGCTGCGCCTGTTTTCCTTGGCGGGATTGTCTGCGAAATTCGAACAACCTCATCTCGCTGTGGATTGCCGAAGCAGCGTCCGGAACATGCCTGTGGGCGAGCAGCCAATCCGGGAAGGCGATCTCGGCCAGATCGTCACGCTCAGCTTCGAGTCGCGCCAGCCGGGCGGCCAGCTCATCGAGCCGCTTGATGACAATGGCGAGACTGGTGCGGGTCTGGGTGGCATCGAGCCGAACGAGGATGTCGCCGGCCTTTACCTTTTCGCCTTCGCGCACCAGGATTTCTCCCACGACACCGCCTGTTGGGTGCTGCACCTTCTTCACGTAGGAATCGACGACAAAGTGTCCGGACGCGACAACCGCACCGGAGAGAGTCGTGACCGCCCCCCAGGCTCCGGCTCCTCCGACAAAGATCACGCTCGCCAGAAGGCCCGCCAACAGGTGGCGGTGAATGGAGCGAGAAACGTCATTATTCTGATGAATGCCGGCCATTGGGCTCCTCCATCTCAGCGCGCTCTCCATTGTTATTGTGTGTGCACTCGATCGCCTTGACCCCAGCGCCTGGGGCCACTGCTGCCCCCTTAAGGACCTTGGAAAGGGCTTCATCACGCGGACCGAATGCTCGCTGCCGCCCACCTTCCATCACCAACACGTAATCCACGACGCGGATCGCGCTCGGCCGATGGGCGACAACAACCGCAATGCCGTTGCGCTCGCGCACGGAGGCGATCGCCTTAACGACGGCGGCCTCTCCTTCCGCATCGAGATTGGCATTGGGTTCATCGAGCACAACAAGGAAGGGGTCGCGATAGAGAGCACGGGCAAGACCGATACGCTGGCGTTGCCCGGCGGAAAGCGCCGATCCGGCCTCGCCGATCGGAGTTTCGTAACCGTGCTCAAATCGGAGGATCAGTTCGTGCGTGCCCGCTGCCGTCGCCGCCGCTACAATAGCCTTAGGGTCGGGATCGTCTTCAAATCGAGCGATGTTTTCGGCAATGGTGCCGTCGAACAGTTCAACGCCTTGCGGCAGATAGCCGATATGACGGCCTAGTGCTTCCCGGTCCCATTGATCGAGGCTTGCGCTGTCGATACGAACCTTTCCGGCGGCCGGCGCCCATGCGCCGACGATGGCGCGCGACAGTGTCGACTTGCCGGAACCCGACGCACCGATGATCCCGAGTGCGCTTCCCGCCTGAACGGCGAACGCAAGGCCGATCACGGTTGGCTTGCTTTCGCCGGGCGGAACGATTGTCACGCCGTTGACGCGCAGTTCGCGTTCAGGTGCAGGCATTGGCATAACAGGGGCGGTTTCAGGAACCTTTGCCAGCAGGTCCTCCAGCCGCGCCCAACCCTGGCGCGCCATGAGAAAGGGTTTCCAGCTTGAAATGGCCAGATCGACCGGAGCCAGCGCACGTCCCATCATGATCGAGCTGGCGATCATGACTCCGGCCCTAGCCTCCTGCTCAATGACAAGGTACGCGCCGACGGCAAGAATGGCCGATTGCAACATCATGCGCAGCGATCTTGAAATGCCACCCAGCCCACCTGCCACGTCCCCGGCTTTCCGGTTGGCGGCCAGATACTTGGCATTGGCCTTGTGCCATCGGGCAGCGATCCGCTTTCCGAGACCGAGAGCTTGCACGACCTCGGCATTGCGGCGCGCTGCTTCCAGTAGACCACTGCGTACCATGCTGTGGGCAATCGTATCGCGTATCGCCCGTCGCGAGAGAGCGTTGGCAAGAAGTGTCAGAGATATGAGGATGATCGCTCCGACAAGCGCCGTCATGCCGATCCAGAAGTGAAAGAGAAAGCAAATGCCAAGATAAAACAGCATCCACGGCAGATCGAAAAACGCCGTCGGGCCGTTTCCACCTAAGAATGCGCGAACATTGTCGAGATCACGAAGCGGCTGCAGCCCGTCGCCAGGCATACGCGTTGAAAGCGGAAGGCGAACGATCGCATCGTGAACGCGTCCGGAAAACTGTCCATCGAAACGCTCCCCGATCCGCAGCAGTACGCGGGCGCGAAGAATGTCGAGCAGGCATTGGAACGCAAAGAGCCCCGCAGCAAGTACGACGAGCCCCACCAGCGTCGGTACGCTGCCACTGGCCAGAACGCGGTCGTAGACCTGCAGCATGAACAGCGGCGAGATCAGCGCAAGCACGTTAACCACGCCACTGATTAGTAAAATTCCCCACATAGTGGAGGTCAGAGGGAAAAGTCTCAAAGCTGAAATGTTCCGGGGATGGTTACTCAGGGCGCCCTCCGTTAACAAGCATTGTGAGGATCTGTCGATCCAGCACCGCATAGTGCTCGCCGCAGGAGCCTAGACACTGACCGCATCCGCTCGCTGATCCAGGGCAACAGTGTTTCGCGCCGAATGCGTCTGATCCCGGCATATGATGATGCGCGTCAACAACAGCCTCCGGCTGAACCTTTGGAGGGGTAACTTTATCGACGCAGGCAGCAGGCCAGAACAGCCTTACCGCCTCGACTATGTCGGCCTCAGGGAGGGGTTCGGGCTCGACCCACAGGTTTAATCGCGCTTCGCCCGCTCCGGAACCCGCGGCCAGCGGCAAGTAGCGGAAAGGAAAGCGCCCGCCGGGGGGCGGGGGCGCGGGTTCATATGGGGTTTTCCGGATTAAATGTAGGTGAAATCCGACGCGGTCAGACCTAGGTCGGCCATGGCGCTAAAGCTCGTCACACCACTTATGTTGACGAAGTCATGCGCCTGGTTCTCGCCGGTGACATACGCCAGCTTCGCCATTTTGCTAAAATCGTCGTGGCAGTAGTAGACGATGATGTCGCCGACGGCCTCGCCGGAGATCTTAAGCGCTGCGTCAGAGGCAGTCTCAAAAGAACCGTCAGTGATCACTACCACATGCTCGCCCTTCGCACCCGCAGACGGACCGCTGTAGAAGCTGCTCACCGGGCTGCCAGACTTTGCGGCGGCGTTGTTGACGAAGTTCGCGCCAAAACCGTCGTCGCCGACGCCCACCGCATCGAAGGCGAAAGTGTCCTCCTTCGCGTTGAAATCGCTGATAGTGGTAATGTCCGCCAGTCCCTCGACTACTCCGTGGATCGGATTGTGGAACTGGAACAAAAACGTGTCATTGCCGCCCCCCCCCGTCAAATTGTCGTTGCCGTCACCCACGTAGAGGACATCGTTGCCGGGACCGCCGAAGAGCTTGTCATTATCCTCACCGACCAGGCGCGGTTGGAAGCGGCCGTTGTCGCCGCGAAGATAATCGTCGCCCGTTCCGCCCCAGATTCGGTCATTTCCCTCGCCGCCGATGCCGTGATCATCGCCATGGCCACCTGCGATCTTGTCATTGCCGCGACGACCTTCAAGCCGGTCATTGCCCTCGTCACCCGCCATCCAATCGTCGAGATCGGTGCCGATGAGCAATTCGGGACGCTCGGACCTACCCTCGATTATGTCTGCCATCGCAAATACTCCCTATGATGCATCCACCACTACACGACGCCTTTATAGTCCTCACCGGAAAATTTGATTAATCGATTGCTTTGATGAGGGACATTTGCGGAATGGATGCATTCATAGGCGGCTTCGCCACTCGCGCCAACCCGGCCACGGCGAAGGCGTGCGGCGTTTCCGACATGGCCTTCCACAAGAAAGCTGGCCTGAGGATCGAGGACATGGTCAGAAGCAAGTGGGTCTATCGCAAGCTGCGCAACTTCCGCGCCGGGATCGGGGCCGGCATTTCATGCCTCAAGCGTGCTTACGGGTTGGCGCACGCACTTGGCGCGGCCTCGATCACTTCAGACCTACGTCTGGTCCTCGGTCGTGGCCTACAACCTCGTCATCTTCACCCGCCTCAAGCCGACCTGAACTGCCCCCGGGATCGCAGGTTGCCCCACGCCGACCCATGCCGGCCGCCACCGCATGCACCGGTGACACTATTTTGGCGACAAACAGCACTCTTCGACCCGTCCGCGCCCGTCAAGGCGCCTTCAATCGTGCGCAACTCATCAAAACGGACTGAAATAAGCAGGTTTACGGATGGAAACTAGTCTAGTGCCCGTCCATAAACCCACTATTTTATTACAATAGTTTGCGACTCAATGGGCAGCGCCTTCGAAGCTGTGTGGTCGGCATGATGGGTGCAAATCGCCGGCGAAAGGGCTTTCTGGCGAGAATACGCGCACAGCCAGCGACCGGCGCTCGCCGGTCCATCTCGACCTGGTCGAATGGGGATGTCAGGTTAGCCTGAGATGCGCGAAGAGGGCGAGGTTGTAAGCCACCACTGAGGACCAGACGTAAGTCTTGAAGTGGTCGAGCCCGCGCCAGGTGCAGCGTCCCAGACCATAGGCCCGCTTGAGGCAGGAGATGCCGGCCTCGATGCCGGCGCGGAAGTTTCTGAGCTTGCGGTAGACCCAGCGGCTTTTGACCATGTCTTCGATCTCGAGGCCGGCCTTTTTGTGGAAGGCCATGTCGCTGATGCCGAGCTCCTTGGCCTGGCGCAGATTGTTGTGGCTGGCATAGCCGCCGTCGGCTGCCGCCTGCTGCGGCGCCTCGCCATAGAAGGCGATGTGGCGTTCCAGCATCGGCAAGAGACGCTCGCTGTCAGCCGGGTTGCCGGCTTCGATGACGAGATCGAGGATCAGTCCGCTTCTGCCGCTGGTGAGGTTGATTTTGTGGCCATATTGGACGTCGCGGCTGCCCTTGATGATGATTTCGGCATGCGGCTCGAACAAGCTCACCAGCTTCTCGCCGGCCGGCACCGCCTCGCCGGCCAGCACCCGCCGCTCGGTCTGAGCGATGATCCGCTCGATCAGCAGCCGGTAGTAGCCGACAACGGCCTGCCACAGTTCGCCGGCCGGGCCCGACGCCAAGGGCAACTGCGCCGCCGCCTGGTTCAGATACTCCAGGGTTTTGTGGGTGATTGTGAGCAGCTCGCGGTAGCGCTTGATCCGTTTCGGGCGACCGCGGGCATACTGGATCGTCCGGGCCCGCTTCTTTGCCGCGCGGCAGTGATCGTGCCATGGGATGATGCTGCCCAAGGCATCGGCCGCATCGAGAAGCCGCACCATCACCCGCACGCAGTCCCACAAAAGGCTACTGTCGCTCGGCTCGTGCATTAGCGCTGCAGTGACGGTGCTGTCGACACGCACGAGCTTGCCGCTTTCCATCTTGTCCCGCCGGGCGCTCAAAAGCAGCGTCCGATTGATTTCTTCCCAGGTCTCGGCCCGAAGCGCGCTGATCGTCTTGTGCAAGACCGACTTCTTCGGGCTCCAGCCCCACGGCAGCCGGGCAAAAGCTCGGAACGAGGCGGAGTCTTCCAGATGGAAGGCCAGCTCTTGATAGCTCAGTTGGCGGTGCTGCTTGAGCAAAGCGCAGCGCAGCACGGCTCGCGGCCGGTTTCCTTGACCCCATGCCGGCGCAAGTCCCCAGCCGCTAACTCGAGCAGGTCGCGATGGGCGTCCAGCCATTGCGACATCGCTTTCAGTTCACAGCCGATCTCGTGTCCGCAGAAAAGATCGAATATACTGCTCTGGACGGTGCGTTCTTGACGCATTGTTGGCTCCGGCGGTTGCGGGTTTGTCTTTAGAATCAGTCGCTTGATCTAAAGTGTACCTGAAACCGCCGGGCTTTACTTGCGGAAATGTCGCGATTCTTCCAACAAATTCAGCAGCTTGCCGTTTATGGATGGGCACTAGTCTAGCGCAACGTCTAGCATTCCGCCCTTTCGTCATGAATGAAACGGATTCCAAGCGATCCTTGCTCGTCCACGACAGTCGTTACATGGAAACCTGTAGGCACAAAAGGTGCTGCCTTTCTCGTTTGAGCCACCGGTTCAGCGGCGTTGGGGGCGATCGCCTGTGCAATTCACATACGCGGCCCGTTGCTTGGTTGTCGACGGCCATCGTAATGAATGGTTGCGTGCGGTTTGTATGTAGGCCGTAATGGATACCCGTTTCGAAGGCAAAAGGGCGCCTTTTGGGCGCCCTTTTCCACTTGTGAAGGCTAACGGGTCTTAGGCTTCTTAGAAATCCATGCCGCCCATGCCGCCCATGCCGCCCATGCCGCCCATGCCGCCGCCCATGCCGCCAGGCATGCCGCCGCCGCCAGCCGACTCCTTCTTCGGAGCCTCCGCGATCATGGCTTCGGTGGTGACGAGCAGGCCGGCGACCGAGGCCGCGTCCTGGAGAGCCGTACGGACAACCTTGACCGGATCGACGATACCCATGGCGATCATGTCGCCATATTCGCCCGACTGGGCGTTGTAGCCGAAGGTCGCGCCCTTGTTCTCAAGGATCTTGCCGGCAACGATCGAAGCTTCCGCACCGGCGTTGGCCGCGATCTGGCGGGCCGGAGCCTGCAGCGCACGACGCACGATGTTGATGCCGGCGGCCTGGTCGGCATTGACGCCGGTGGCCTTGATGTTGGCCGAAGCGCGCAGCAGGGCAACGCCGCCGCCTGCAACGATGCCTTCTTCCACGGCCGCGCGGGTCGCGTTGAGGGCGTCATCGACGCGGTCCTTCTTTTCCTTGACTTCGACTTCCGTCGCACCGCCGACGCGGATCACCGCAACGCCGCCCGCGAGCTTCGCGAGACGTTCCTGCAGCTTCTCCTTGTCGTAGTCCGAAGTGGTCTCTTCGATCTGCTGCTTGATCTGAGCAACGCGGCCCTGGATCTCGGCCTTCTTGCCGGCGCCGTCGACGATGGTGGTGTTCTCCTTGGAGATCGACACCTTCTTGGCGCGGCCGAGCATGTTGAGGCCGACATTCTCGAGCTTGATGCCGAGGTCTTCCGAGATGACCTGGCCACCGGTGAGGATGGCGATGTCTTCCAGCATGGCCTTGCGGCGATCACCGAAGCCCGGAGCCTTGACGGCGGCGATCTTCAGGCCGCCACGCAGCTTGTTGACGACCAGCGTGGCCAGGGCCTCGCCTTCGACGTCTTCCGAGATGATGAGCAGCGGCTTGGAGGTCTGCACGACGGCTTCGAGAACCGGCAGCATCGCCTGCAGGTTGGAGAGCTTCTTCTCGTGGAGCAGGATGTAGGCGTCCTCGAGATCGGCAACCATCTTGTCGGCGTTGGTGACGAAGTAGGGCGAGAGGTAGCCGCGGTCGAACTGCATGCCTTCGACGACTTCGAGTTCGGTCTCGGCGGTCTTGGCTTCCTCAACCGTGATGACGCCTTCGTTGCCGACCTTCTGCATCGCTTCGGCGATCATGGCACCAACCGACTCGTCCCCATTGCCGGCGATGGTGCCGACCTGGGCGACTTCCTCGGAGGTCTTGATCTTCTTGGCAGCCTCGCCGAGCGCCGCGACGACTTCGGTGACGGCGAGATCGATGCCGCGCTTCAGGTCCATCGGGTTCATGCCGGCGGCAACGGCCTTATGGCCTTCCTGGACGATCGACTGCGCCAGAACGGTCGCGGTCGTGGTGCCGTCGCCGGCAATGTCGTTGGTCTTCGAAGCAACTTCGCGGACCATCTGCGCGCCCATGTTCTCGAACTTGTCTTCGAGCTCGATTTCCTTGGCGACGGTGACGCCGTCCTTGGTGATGCGCGGGGCGCCGAACGACTTGTCGATGACGACGTTGCGACCCTTGGGGCCGAGCGTGACCTTCACCGCGTCGGCGAGGATGTTGACGCCGCGCAGCATGCGCTCGCGGGCATCACGGGAGAATTTTACGTCTTTGGCAGCCATTTTTAGCTCCTGGCAGGGGCTTTGGTCGAGCCCGGGAATTCAGTTGACGGGGAAAGGCCTGATATCAGCCGATAATGCCCATGATGTCGGATTCCTTCATGATCAGAAGGTCCTCGCCATTGAGCTTGACTTCCGTGCCCGACCACTTGCCGAACAGGATGCGGTCGCCGTCCTTGACGTCCAGCGGGACCAGCTTGCCAGCTTCGTCGCGAGCGCCGGAGCCGACGGCGATGATCTCGCCTTCCTGCGGCTTTTCCTTTGCCGTATCCGGGATGATGATCCCGCCAGCGGTCTTGGATTCGGATTCGACCCGGCGAACGACCACGCGGTCATGCAGCGGTCGGAAGTTCGACTTTGCCATTTTTGGATGTCCCTGGTGTGGATGGTTGAACAGTTCTCCGTAGCCGGAGCGTCGTTAGCACTCTACTCCGGCGAGTGCTAACGATGCACAAATAGGCCTTGGATTATTTTCGGTCAAGACTGGAGGAGGGGGCATTCGGGCACGCCGCTAAGCCTGCGACCTGCGGATTTGGCTTGTAAGCGATTGCCCGTTCATAGTGCAAGTTCTCCGGCACTGGACATACTGTCAGGCGCTGGCTCAATTATTCTACAGGCTATCACATCGATCCTCATTGCCGTCCCCTTCAGTAGGTTTAGCCGGTCGATCGTTCTGCCGCCGGTGCGACCAGAGCTTCAAAATTCATGCCAAGCGGGCGAAAAGAGTGACGGCATTTGTTCTCCCTTCGGAATCGGTCAAACGAGATCACGCCCCCTGCATCATCGTGTCGCGGAGTCTACAAAGCTGACACGAGGTTGGTCGACATGCATCATTTGGAAGAATGCCGCGAGATCCTCGCGGCCAAGGACTTCTGCCGCGTAAAGCAGTGCGCAAGCGACTGCGCCAGTGCTTTTTTAAAGGTGTGGGCTCATTGCCAGGTGCGACTTGCTCCCGCATTGCCTTATCCCATATAGCTCGGCGCGACACAGGAGTCGCCAGAGCTTCAATCCATCAGCCGCGGCTCTCTTGCCCATTCATTTAACAAGGAAGAGATTATGAGGCGGCAGACTCGACCGTTCATAGTGGAGGTCAAACACAAGCGCAGTCATCCGCGACGAGGTGGTGCCATCTGGGCCGATGTCGATCTCTCCGCAGCTATGGCCGAGACGACAACGGAGATTGAACAGACCGAGCGGCCGATGGCTGGATGTATTGACTCCACTCCGTCACCCCCTGATGCTGAACATATGCACAGTCCACGAGCGGAGCATCTTATGCCAGAACCGTCGCACGCCAAGTCAGAAGCCGGAACCGAACCGCCAGCCAACAGGAAAAGCCCAAAATCGAATAATAAGGTAAAGGCGCAGCCCAGGAAGGGTACACCGGAGAATGGATCCAGTGCGGCGCCCCGGCCGGAGAAAGTGCCAGCAGCGACAGTGCGAAGGGGCCGCAAGATCTACTCTGACGAGGAACGGACCCAGAAACTGACCCAAATCGAGATGTTGATCAGCGGCGGCGCCACTGGGAGAAGCGCTGTAAAGCAGGCTGGGATATCGGAGCAGACCTACTATCTCTGGAAGAAGGTCACGAATCCTTCAGCAGATGGTGACAATCCGCAGGGTCTGGTCGAACTTGAGGAAGAAAACAGGCGGCTGAAGAACCTGCTGGCCGAACGCCTGCGCAAGGAGAACTTGGAACTTAAAAGGAAACTTGGACTGCAATAGCACCCCAGCGTCGCAAATCGGGCGTTTGATCGTCCCTGGAATTCCGGCCCTTTTCAAGCACCTTCACCATCGGCCTGAAATGACTGCTCCCGGCTTCGATGACACGGCACGTGAGCAGCGGAAACAGATCAGTGTAACGGACCCGAGGCGGTCTCTTAAGGGGTTAGACCGACGGTCGGCGACAGCCGGGATCTGAACGTCATGAACAGCCATGCGCGGAATTTGCTCACGAAACCGGTAAATCTCCAGAGCAAGGCCGCCGCCGTTCGTCGAAAGTGGCGACCACCGGATGTTTTAGCCCGAGCGGTACCCCGGAATGCAGCCGGTATCAAGATGAGCCTTCAAAACGCAGCATCCCGCCGACGCTGTCTTTGTCGTCGGCATTGCTCCATTTTACCTTGAAAGAGTCTGGCCCTCGGCGATCTCATTATCCAGCTCACAATTTGCTCCTGCCTAGAGAGAGTGTGTGCTTCTCAAGGAGGCCGACTGGCAAATTCGCGGTGCGGCCGTGATCATGGCGAGACTGCTTGAACTGCATTTTCGTAGCTGCCGATCATCTGACGCAGACCGTCGCGGAGTTGGATCTTCGGTTTCCATCCAAGTGCCGTCAGGCGGCTAGAGTCCATGAGCTTCCGCGGCGTGCCGTCCGGTTTAGACGTATCGAAGTCAAACTCGCCGCACCATCCAGCCAGCTCCGCCACCAGCTGGTGTAAGCCGAGTATGGATATCTCCTGCCCGCTGCCGATATTGATCGGCCCGGCTTGGTCGTAGCGCTCCATGAGAAAGACGAGAGCGTCAGCAAGATCGTCGACATGCATGACTTCGCGCAACGGCGACCCGCTCCCCCACATGGTGACCCGATTCGCCCCGGCGTTCCGCGCCTCTATGATCTTTCGGATCGTCGCAGGCAACACATGGCTCGAAAGCGGGTCGAAATTGTCGTTGGCCCCATACAGGTTTGTCGGCATGACCGAAATGAAGCTGCGCCCGTACTGCTGACGGTAAGCGTCGCACAACATCACTCCGGCGATCTTGGCCATCGCGTACCACTGGTTGGTCGGCTCGAGCGGCGCGCTCAACAATGAGCTCTCTTGGATTGGCTGTTCTGCGAACTTAGGGTAGATGCACGACGAACCAAGCATCATGAACTTTTCGACGTCGGCCTCGAACGCGGCCGCGATCGTAGAGAGTTCGATTGCGAGATTGTCCTGGAGGAAATCAACGGGACGTTCATTGTTGGCCAGGATTCCCCCGACCTTGGCCGCCGCCATGAAAACCAGGTCGGGACGTTGTGCCCGGGCCCAGCGGGCCGTCGCGGCGCGATCGGTCAGGTCGAGATCTCTACGGTCCGCAGTCAGAATCTCTACGCCGGGCACTTCGTCCAGCCGACGCACCAGAGCCGATCCGACCATGCCGCGATGGCCTGGGATCCAGATGCGTTTGCCGTGCAGCGAAATCATGACAATGTGATCCCGTAGGCGCGGCAATCGGCCTCTACCATTTCCGAGACGAGCTTGTCGAAACTGGTCGTTGGCTTCCACCCGAGCTTGGCCGCCGCTCTGGAGGCGTCGCCGATCAGCATGTCAACCTCGGTCGGGCGGAAATAGCGTCGGTCCACACGAATCAGCGCCTTGTTACTCCTGCGCTCGCGGCCCACCTCGTCCACGCCTTCACCTTCCCAGACGATCTCCTTCTCGACGCGCTTGAAGGCAGCTTCGACAAAGCTGCGCACCGAATGCGTCTCGCCGGTCGCGAGCACAAAATCGTCAGGCTCATGGTGCTGCAGGATACGCCACATGCCCTCGACATAGTCGCGCGCCGAGCCCCAATCGCGTTTTGCCTCCAGGTTTCCAACGTAGAGGCAGTCCTGCTTGCCGGCCAAGATTGCAGCCACCGCACGCGTCACCTTACGGGTGATGAAAGTTTCGCCGCGCGTCGGTCCTTCGTGATTGAACAGGATGCCGTTGCTGGCGAATAGCCCGTATGCCTCACGGTAGTTCACGGTTATCCAGTAGGCGTAGAGCTTCGCCACAGCATAGGGCGAGCGCGGGTAAAACGGCGTCGTCTCCCGCTGCGGGGCATCCTGGACCAGACCGAACAGTTCGGAAGATGACGCCTGGTAAAACCG
This sequence comes from Mesorhizobium sp. WSM1386, assembly GCF_055901595.1. Lineage (NCBI taxonomy): Bacteria > Pseudomonadati > Pseudomonadota > Alphaproteobacteria > Hyphomicrobiales > Phyllobacteriaceae > Mesorhizobium > Mesorhizobium sp. WSM1386. The sequence goes on along the minus strand of NZ_CM148373.1, from coordinate 6,151,912 downwards.
CGCCTTGTCCGCAAGCCGCAGGATTCTGATAGCTTCCAGCAGCCGCAGCGTGCCAAGACCATCAGCGTTGGCCGTATATTCGGGCGTCTCGAAAGAGACTTGGACGTGGCTTTGCGCAGCGAGATTGTAGATTTCGTCGGGCTGGGTTTCCTGCAGGAGGCGGATCAGGTTGGTCCCATCCGTCATATCCCCGTAATGCAGCACCATGTCGGGATGGTCCTCATGAGGATCCTGATAAAGATGATCGATGCGTTGAGTGTTCCCGATCAGCGAGGCTCGCCGCTTCAGCCCATGCACCATGTAGCCTTTCGACAGCAGCAACTCGGCAAGAAGCGCGCCATCCTGGCCCGTGATGCCTGTGATAAATGCCGTTCGCCGGGGTAAACTCATTTGTTGTGTCCGTGGATGAAACTGTCGAACAGAGAACGGCAAGCTGCCGCAGCCGCCCGGTAGGCGCGCTCCTGGGAGCGCTGCCTGCCGCGTGCTCTTTTCATGTCCTCTAAACGTCGTGAAATCGATTGTTTCAATGCATCGCATCCAAGCGATGTATGTCGTTCCGCGTCGCTCGGCGGCAAACGCGCATCCAACGCAGCTCCAATAGCACAGTACGATCCGCGTTTCGGTGTTTTTGCAGTCCCGGAGGATGCCCCGCCTGGGACCATTGCTGCGACGTTGATGTAGTTCCGTCAGCGATTGGACAACGACCCCCGCGCCGTGTTCGAGCGGACGCGACCCGGGCGAGGCGAGGGTGCTGTCTATGCTACCATCGCGCTGCGCGTGGGTTCGCTCGGAGTTTACCGCTACATCGACATTGCGGCTCAACGGGCTCACTGGCGTGAAGAAGAGTAGGCGGGGCCGTCCATGATGGCGGTCGAGATCGGCAGGATTGGACATAGAGCGAAACGACCTTGATCCCGAACCGCGGGACGGCCTGTCCGCTATTTCTGACGCGACCACCCAATCCAGCTTCGGAATCCTTGCAGATTAGCCACACTCCTTTCCAAGAATCTCGGTGGTTGGCGCGCATAGACTCTCCCGCCCAAGGCGGCGGCCTCACGTATCGAAACGCTTTCGAAGCGTTAGATCGAGTCAGCAAGATGGTCGGCGAACGGAGCCAGCCGGATGAACGGCGCTGGTGACGAAGGCGAAAACGGCCTCGTCGGCCGGCCTCGCCGGCTGTCAGAATTGGAACGGCTGGCCATCCTGGCGTGAACCTGCGGACGTCTCTTGGCTTTTGCAAAGGGTGGCTGCAAACTGTCTTGTGGAATGTCCATTTGGCAGAAATCGAATGACCCACTCTCCAACTCCCGGTCCGTCTTCTGCCCGCCATCATGGCTTGGGCGCCCGCGAGATTTACGAAGCACTTCGCGAGCAGATACTCACAGGCGTTTACGGCACTGGTAGTCAACTCCCGTCGTCCCGTGGTCTCGCTAATGAACTTGGCGTCTCCCGAACCACCGTTACCGTGGCTTACGAGCAATTGGCCGCAGAAGGTTTCATCGAGGTCCGCCAAGGTGCGCGACCTCGTGTCGTATTCTCACTTATCGCTAATGGGCTAACCGTCAATCGTCCAAGACCAATCACCTTGGTCCGGTTGTCCGCCTATGGAGAACGGTTGCGGCCCACACCGCCGTGGCTCGGTCATCCGCCGAACGCGCTGAAGATCGATTTTCGATATGGGGACTTAGCGCCCTTGGACTTTCCGACATCGATTTGGAAACGCGCGATGAACAACGCCATGGCGCAGCGGCCGGCCCGGCTCGCTTATCAGCATCCGCGCGGTTCGCGTCGGCTGCGTCAAGCACTTCAGAGTTATCTGTGGCGGGCTCGTATGGTGCGCTGCGAACCCGACCAGATTATCGTCGTCAATGGCTCACAACAAGGTCTCGATCTCTGTGCCCGCCTACTGCTCGACCCGAGCGACAGCTTCGTCATCGAAGAGCCTTGCTACAGGATGGCGCGCCAGGTGTTTGCCAGCACAGGTGCCATGCCCGTGCCAGTCGGGGTTGACGAGCACGGCATGCGGACCGAGCGATTGGCCGGCCTGGCTGGACGGCTGGCTTACGTGACTCCCTCGCACCAGTTTCCGCTCGGCGGTGTCATGCCAATCGCGCGCCGGCATCAGCTTCTGCAATGGGCGCGCGACGAGAGCGCCTACGTCATTGAAGACGACTACGACAGCGAATATCGCTACGATATCAGTCCTGTTCCCCCGCTGCACAGCCTCGGAGATCATGAGTCCGTAATCTATCTTGGCACGATCTCCAAGACCCTCTCGCCGATGCTAAGAATCGGATATCTCGTTGTTCCGCGGGAATTACAGAAGGTTTTCGAAACAGCCAAGCTGTTTGCCGATCGGCATTCTCCGGTGGCGGAGCAGGAGGCGCTCGCCTCTTTGATTGAGAACGGCAGCTACGAAAGCCATGTGCGCCGCGTGCGCAGGCTCAATGGCGAGCGCCGGCACGCGCTGCTGAGCTGCCTGAAGCGGCGCTTCGGCGATCGCATCGCCATTGAAGGGGCGGAAGCTGGACTGCATCTCGTCGTTTGGTTCAAAGAATTCTCGAGATCAGTCGAAGCGGTGCTGGTCGAAACGGCTCGTCGCGCCGGGCTGGGGCTGTACCCGATCTCGCCGCTATATTGCCTAACCCCGGGGCCGTCTGACCATGTCGGGCTTGTGATGGGCTATTCCGCATTGAGCATCCGGCAGATCGAGACGGGTGTGGAGATGCTGCAGGAAGTGATCGCAAAGCTGGCAAACACCACCAGGAACGCAGCAGCTAAGACAGAAATATCGACCGGTGGGCAACTTGGTGAGAGCGATACATCTGAGGCGGCTCGTGATGGTCGGTAGCAATACGCGCCACGCGCAGGATCTGCATGACGTTCATGGGGAGGGTGGGTCTTGCGCAATCTCCACTCACGCCCGCTGCCGGTGCAGAGGCTCTATTTCGCAACGCCACCGGCGCGGCGCAGGCCGTCCGGAACTCCGCACCTGAACGTCTGGTGTCGTGAACCATCGCGCGTCGATCTGGAGCATGAACGATTGGTGTGACGGCCGGACTACCCGCTTAGGAGCGCGGCGCCGGCCGCACTCCCATTTCCTTGAGCAGCCGCCCGGCGCCGTCGATCTTATCCAAGGTCCAGAGCATGAAGCGACTGTCGACATGAATGCTGCGATTGCGGTCTGCGGCATATGCCCAATCTGAGATCACTCCCTCGAGCGTGCCATCGAAGGCGAGACCGACCAACTCGCCGCGCCCATTCAGCGTGGCCGAGCCGCTGTTGCCGCTGGTAATATCGGCGGTGGACAGGAAGTTGACCGGCAACGTGCCCAGCGCCGGCGCGACATAGGGGCCATAATCCCTGGCTCGGATCGCGGCGATTGCCGCATCTGGGGCATCGAACTCACCCTTGCCGGTTTCTTTAGCCAGAAGCCCCTCGGCCGTGGTGAAGGGCATCCAGATCTGCCCGTCGCGTGTTCGCCCCGCCACCTTGCCCCAGGTGATGCGCAGCGAGCCATTCGCGTCGGGATAGATCGGCCGACCGGTTGCCTTCCGATAGGCAAGCAGACCCTGCATATAGGTCGCGCGCGCCGCCTGCGCGCGGCCGGCGCGGTCCTTCGCCGCGCGCTCCGCAGATATGTCGCCGGGATAGAGCGCCACCGCCAGCTTGATGAAAGGATCGTCCGACGCCTCCAACGCAGCAGCGGGCTTGTCAAGCCAGCCGAGCCGCGTTGCCGTGTCTGCGAGTTTGGTGTCTGCATAAACTCGCTCAAGGCCAATTTGGCCCAAAGCGCTTTCGAAAGCAGTGTCGCGATCCTTTGCGTCCAGCCGGCGATATTCATCGAGCGCGGCCTCGAACAACTTGCGATCGATGTCGGGCAGATAACCGCGTTCAATCTGTGTCAACTGATCCGAGATTTGCTTGCGGTCACGATCCTGAAAGCCGCTTTCACGGTCTTCATCCGGCTTCTCGTGCTCCTTTGTCCAGCGATAGAGAGTGCGTGCCGATGACAGTAGTTGCGCGCGATTGAGCAACGCCTGGCGCACCCTCGCCAGCAAAGCCCGGCCATTCTCGCCCACCATCGCGTCCAGTTCGCGGATTGCTGCGTCAAAGCGCGTCTGCCGCACGGGATACTCAGCGACCCAGGCGCGAAAAGCTTTCTCCTCGGCAGCCTTGCGCGCGTCAAGGCCGGTCGCCTCGGCACTGGCAAGATCGCCAGCCAGCTTCTTCTCGAAGTTTTCAATCGCATTGCGCAGCGATGCGTAGCGGATCTCCGCTTCGCGATTGCCTGTTATGGCGTGGTCGATCTGGGCGGAATAATCCGACAGCAAACGTTGAGACAGCGGTTCGAGTTGCGCGAAGTTGAACCGGACCTCTTCTGCGGTGAGGAACCGTTGGGTTGCACCGGGAAAGCCGGCGACCATCACGAAATCGCCTTCTTGGACGCCTTCGCGGGCTATGGGCAGCCAACTCTTCGGTCGGTAAGGCACATTTTCGCGCGCATAGGGCCGGGAGGAACCATCAGGAGCGACATAGGCGCGATAGAACCCGAAATCGCCTGTGTGGCGCGGCCACATCCAATTGTCCGTTTGGCCACCGAAGTTGCCGATGCCGAGCGCGGGCGCGTAGACGAGGCGCACGTCCTGAATTTCTAGCTTCTTCTGGAGGTAGTAGAAGGCGCCGCCATAATAGGGCCTCACGTCGCAGCGGCGATCGGGCTGTTCTTCACATAGAGCAATTAGCGCCATGCGATTCGTGTCGAGCTGCTCATGGCGATCAAAGCCGCTCAGCGTGTCCGAGACGCCCCTAAGCATGTCGGCCGTCACATCCCTTATATTTTCGACCACATAAATGCGACTGGCGGGCGTCGCGGGCAATTCGTCAACCAGGCTCTTCGCCAGAAAGCCGTTTGTTAGATAGTCCTGGCCCTTCTTGCTGTTGTACTGGATGGAAGGGAACACGCAGTGATGGTTGGTCGCGACCAGCCCTTGTGGGCTCACAAAGGAGGCGGAGCATCCGCCTAGCGATACAATTGCATTAAGCGGGGCAGCGTCCAGTCGGCTCAGCTGCGCGGGATCGATCTCGACGCCATCCGCGCGCATTGCCGCGCCCACTTCCGCAGTCTGGCCCGGCATCCACATGCCTTCATTCGCCGATGCAGCGCTGGCCGTACAGAGCAAGGTGATTGCACTCACCCGAGCAACCATCTCCATTTCGCAGTTCATACCTGTGTCTCTCCCATTTTGTCTATTGTCGTCGGCCGCACTGGCTCGATGAGCTATCGGGCTGGGCGGCGTCGCCTGCGGCCGCGCCGCTGCCACTGGTGAAGATTGAGTGGACGGTGAACGCAAAATTTGGATGACGCTGCCCTCTCATCGGAACGGCTCGCTGCAACTTTGCGCAATCCGCTGCACTAATCGTGCCGAAGGATTAAAGCGTTCAAAAGCTGGGTGGATAAGCTGCGTAAACTGACTTCTGTGTCCGACCTCCGACTTTTGGCCGCAGACCCGACATCGTGCCCTCGCTAGCCATGAAACCCCCTAACGGATGGCTGTCGCCTGGTTAAGCTTTAGCGGTGTCGCGCGACGACGAGGGTCGCGAGGAGTGGCCGGACTTGCCTGAATCCGCTCGAAGCGGCGGGTGGGCTGGCCGAAGCAACTTACGAGCTCTTCGCCGGCATGATCGACTTCGGACTGACCAGCAAGCTCACCGGGCTAGTGACGGTGACTGCGAATCCTTCGCCCCGCGACGTGGCCGTTGTCGCGCATCGGGCAGCCGAAGCCCGTCGGCAAACGGAAGCGGCGGCCGGCTTTCTGGAGATTTCTCAGGCCTTTTGCGCATCCGCCGGAGGGGACGTCTGAACGGACCGGTATTGTGGAAACCGGTTCTCGGCCGATCACGGTATCAGTGAGCGACTCTCGTCTGGCCGTAGGCCCAGCGCGGGATCGCGCATTGTTAACCTGGCCGGCGCGGAAGCTTGCGACATGCCAGTTTACCGCCCGCATCTCTCGTCCGCATGCCCGATGAATGCACTGGCGTTGCGCAAAGCCTGTCCGAGTGTCGCACGATGTTCAGATCAACATGTTTGCCAGCGCCAAGCGCCAGGACATCCGCGACACGCTGCGGTCGGCTGGGGTTTCGGGTCATCCCGTTGATTCATGACGACGCCTTCGCCCGCTGCGGCCCCGGCGTTGCTCACCGGCCACTAATCCTAGAGCTTCGCCGAATGCGGGGCGTCACTCGCATAGGGGGCGATCCGCTGCTTTGGATTTCGCCGCGCGCCATCTCTGTGGACAGGCGAAACTGATCACGACGCCCGTTCGGTGATTTTTCCGACTGCCGCAGCTTCGGGATCAGACCAAGAATTTTGCCTCACCTGCATCGGCCGTTCCCCGCCATCATGCCGCGCTTCCATGGAGAAGCTGCCTCTGATTGCAAATTTCAGAGGCAAGTTTCTGAGACTGGAGCCTTGCAAGTCCGATCGTCGAAGCTGATCAAAGTAAGGGTTCTGCTTGGGCTGAGCGCCACAGGTGACGCGCTATCAGCAGCTCTCTCGCCGACTTCGATGAAGCTAAAAAACAAAGGCTGTACCGGGATAGGACCAGCTTTTTGGAGAGCATCCGTGCAATGGATGCGTCCCATCCAAACAACCAACTTTACCGCCCTTTCATGATGCTGCATAGCGAACTACCGGCAGGCACCCGGTCGATCAACTCCACTGCCTTGATCATCAGATGAGCGCGTCATTTTCCAATACGAAATCATGAAATTCGGGTCAAGCGGCGTCCGAGGTTTGGCTTCGGAACTGATCGATAGAGCCAGCGGACTTTATACTGAAGGTTTTGCTGTGCGTTTGGCTTCGAGCCGGGTTCAGCGGAATAATTTGGTCTTTATAGGCCGCGATCTACGTGACAGCAGTCAGGCGATAGTTAACAATTGCACGGCGGCATTGGCCGCAAATGGCTTCCGGCCGGTCGATTGCGGCACCATACCTACGCCTGCCCTGGCACTATATGCACGCAGATACGGCGCGGCGGCTCTCATGGTCACAGGGTCGCACATTCCAGCCGATCGCAACGGCATCAAATTCTATGGTCCGAATGGTGAAATCACCAAGGCGGATGAGGCCGCGATTACGCGCTTTGTAGCCGAAAGGTCAAATCTGTATTGCTTGCCACCGGCTCCTCTGGGAACGGCATCGCCTATGCGGCACGAACAGGCGATCGCCGTCTATCGAGATCGCGCCAAGGACATGCTGGAGCCGGGCTCACTTGCGGGAATGAGACTTGGTGTTTACCAGCACAGTTCCGTCGCGGCGGAGCTGTTGGTAGAGGTTCTTCAATCGCTCGGTGCCAGAGTGGTCGCAGTTGGGAAAACCGAAACTTTCGTACCTCTCGATACGGAAGCCGTGGACGCAATAACTTCTGCAAAACTAAAGCAGTGGGTCCGTGAATTCGGTCTCGACGCCATCGTGTCGACCGATGCGGACGCCGATCGGCCTCTTATCGCCGACGAGAGAGGCGATCTGTTTCGGGGCGACCTGATTGGGCTCGCCACGGTTCTGTTTTTGAAAGCAGATACCGTCGTGACGCCAGTGACCTCCAACTCGGGCATCTCGAATGCTTTCGGTTTGCAGGTCCTCAGGACGAAGGTCGGGTCTCCGTTTGTAATTGAAGCCATGCAAGCGGCACAGCGTGCCGGCAGCATCGTTGTTGGTTTTGAGGCCAATGGTGGTGTTCTGCTAGGGTCGGACTGCGTACTGAACGGAAAGACATTGGCCGCACTGCCGACCCGGGATTCATTCCTCCCGATCCTGGCCGTCCTCAGCACCATGGCGTCGACAAGAATGAAGCTGTCGCGACTGCGCCGGTTGTGGAACCTTCCTGTGTGCGCGAGTGGCCGCCTGCAAAACTTCCCCACGAAACGTTCGCGCAGATTGATGGATCGCCTTGCGAGCCGGGCCACGTTGCAGCGCTTTCTTGCCCCCTTCGGGACGGTTGCTGAACTGGACCAAACCGACGGCCTGAGAACCCAGCTGCTTACCGGTGAGATCGTGCATCTGCGGCCTTCCGCCAACGCCCCGGAACTGCGTTGCTACTCCGAGGCTCGGAATGAAAGAAGGGCCACAGCGATCGTCGCCTTGACGCTGAAACGGGCGCACGCTTTCGCGCTCGCCGACGAAATAGAGGTCGTTTGATGAAAGTGGTACCGGTCATCATAAGCGGCGGGGCTGGCGCTCGGCTATGGCCTGCTTCAAGGCAATCGCACCCGAAACCCTTCCTCAAAATGGCGGACGGACATTCGCTCATCCAGCATACCGTGTTGCGAGCTGCCGCGATGCGGGACGTCGTTGAGTTTATTACCGTGGCGTCCTCGGCGCACATGTTCCTCATGAAAGCCGATTTGGAGGAGCTGGATTCCGTCGTTTTGCCACGCACCTTCCTGCTTGAGCCAGAGGGTCGGGACACCGCTGCCGCAGTCGCAGCGGCAACCATCCATGCAGAGGCGACACAAGGTCCCGATGCGATCTTATGCATCTTTCCTGCCGACCACGTTATTGGTGATGTTCCGGCATTTCAAAATGTCATGAGCCGGGCCATCGAACACGCCCACCAGGGGCGCATCGCAACGCTGGGGATAACGCCCGACAGGCCGGAAACGGCGTTTGGCTATATCGAGGCCGTAGGTGGGGAAGTCGTGCGGTTTGTCGAGAAACCGGACGTCGAGACTGCCAAATCCTATCTCGCCTCCACACGTTTCTTTTGGAACGCCGGCATCTTCTGCTTCAAGGCGCAGGTCATGCTCGACGAAATGGCCCTGCATTGCCCGCAGGTGCTCGATGCGGTTCTCCGCAGCTATGAGAACGCCGCAATCCTTGACGGCGAGCGCTCTGCCAGCATCGAACTCTCATCAGAGCATTTCGCCCAGGCGCCACGTATTTCGCTCGACCATGCCGTAATGGAAAAAACCCACAATCTCGCTGTGGTCCCCAGCGAAATGGGGTGGAACGATATTGGATCATGGAATGCCATGGCCGAACTGATCCCAGCGGATGCGAGCGGCAACAGGATACGCGGCGATGTTCACGTGGTGGACACCGTCGGCAGTTACATAAGCTCGGACAAGCGAGTCATCGGCACCGTCGGCATCAGTGACCTTGTGATTGTGGATTGCCCCGACGCATTGCTTGTTGCATCCCGAGATCGCGTTCAGGACGTCAAGAAGCTCTTCGAAGGACTAAAGTCCGCGGGACACAAGGCGCATCTGCTCCATAACACGGTGCACCGGCCTTGGGGTACCTACACGGTTCTGGAGGAAAGCGAGCGGTTCAAGATCAAGCGCATCGAGGTAAAACCAGGCGGGCGCTTGAGCTTGCAGATGCACTACCACCGTTCCGAGCACTGGGTCGTGGTCAGCGGTCTTGCGAAGATCGTCAACGGCGATCAGGAATTGTTCCTGACCACCAATCAATCGACCTACATCCCCTGCGGCCACAAACACCGGCTTGAGAATCCCGGCAGCATCAGCCTCGTGATCATTGAGGTGCAGAGCGGCGATTACCTCGGCGAAGATGACATAGTGCGGCTTGAGGACGTATATGGCCGAACGTAACAGTCCAACGTCACAGGTCGTAATCAACTCAAGCTAATGCCGCCCAGGTTTAAGCGAGAAAGTTGATCACTGGCATCACCGGTAAAGATGCGCCGATTTGGCCGAATGCTGGTCGAAAGGCTATTCAGTGGATGGCCTGGCTGTGAGGCGGTCCATTCGGACCACGCCCGAGGACACCGGAGTGACCAAGCTTCAGCACCGCAGGTCCGAGGACAACCTCCCGAAATCTCGCATCCAGCCGACTTTCGACGAATATAGGTTGCGTTGCGCCGGAAGAGACAGCTTGCGAGCATCCATGCAATGGATGCGTTCCATCCAGACAACCAAGTTTACCGACCTGTGATGATGCTGCATAGCAACTACCGCCAGCAACCGGTCAATTAACCCACTGCCTTGATCATCAGATGAGCCTGCCCTTGCAAGCCCGAAATCATGAAATTGGGGTCAAGCGGCGTTCGAGGTTTGGCTTCGGAATTGATCGGCAAAGCCAGCGGACTTGATGGGGGGCAAAGGTGGTCGTCAATCGACATTCTTCTCCATCCTTTTGAAGCGGCACAACCTAAAGCCGCCAGATGCCTGCTAGGGCGCGATCATATGAAAGGACGCAACACATCGCCGCCCTCGAAACTCTTATGTTCAACGCTTTTTCGGCCGGTTGCTGAGGGGCTGCTATTAGGAAACCATATATGTCCGGAGCGGATGATCCAGCGCATGAACGGCGCCAGAGCAGGCTTTCAAGCTTTATCATGAGGGAGGTGCAGCGCATTCTCGCCGAATGCGATGAGGCGAGGCAGCGCCAGAAGGCCGCTGTTCCGCCTTTGGGTTCTGCTCCCGACGACTCCACCGCCGTGGCCGCCGAGTTGCTTGGCAGGCTCGAGGCCGAAGCAGCGCAACTGCTAGACACTCAGGCGCTTGAGATCGATTCGCGACCCCGGCCAGCCGATCATCCGCTCGGGCATCCGGTTCTGAAAGAGTTTCCAAGAGAAGGGGCGCCGATTGCTGAGTGGGCCGGTCCGGTTGCGGGCTCAACTTATCTCGAGAGACATTTTGGAATCCCGCGGTCAACGCTGCATTGGTGGCAGCGGCACAACGATGTGATTGCCTTTCGCAAAGGCTCCCGCAAGCATGTATTTCCCCTTGCTCAGTTCATCGACGGCAGGCCTGTGCCCGGCATCCGGGAGGTCCTTTCCTCGATCTCCGACCCCAGGTTGGCTTGGCTGTGGCTGATCAGTCCCTCGCCTCTTCTCAAGGAGCGCGTCCCTATCGAATTGCTCAGGGCAGGGATGAACACGGAAGCTGTTGCATCGGCCGCCGATGCTATTTCTCTGATTGGGTCTGTCTGACGGTCGTCAGACGTGCGTGGCTCTTTGCGTGCCTCAAACACTTAGAGCGTCCTGTTAAATCCGGTGATAAACTGCGGCTTTAAGTAGTTGGCACATTCGGCTGGCGTGCAGCGGTCGACGACCGCGTCGGCCGCGTCCCACAGAGAGCCTGATGGTTCTCGGCCTTTGCTCGCAGCAGCGCCTTGAGTTTGGCGAAGGCGTTCTCAATCGGGTGAGTCGGGACTGTAAGGCGCAGGTAAAGCAGGCTCGCGCCTGCGGCCTCGATCGCGTCGCGTATGCCGGCGGCCTTGTGAAGGCGGGCAGGTTGTTCATGACGACTACCTCGCCCTCCGACAATGTCAGGCCAACACCTGCTCGACATAGCCGGAACACGTTGCCGTTCCTGGCGCTGTCGTAGGCGAAGGGCGCAGTCATGCCCGTCAGCCGCAGCTCCGGTGAAGGTGGTGGTCTTCCAGTGGCCATGCGGCACGCCGGCCCGGCATCGCTCGCCGCGCGGCGCTCTTCCACGCAGGCGGGCCATCTTTGTGGAGAGGCCGTCTCATCGATGAACGCGAGCTTGGCCGATCGAGGTCGAGCTGGCCGTCGAACCAGTCCCGGCGCCGCTTCGGGATGTCGGGGCGGTCCTGCTCCAGCGCGTGCGCGGACTTTTTTTGAACGTCCAGCCGTGGCGGCGAAGCCAGGCGCAACGCGCTGCGGCTGATGCGCACCGACTGCTCGGCGGCGAGCCGCTCCACCATCTCGTTCAGCGTGACGTCCTTGCGCTCCTCGGTCGGCCAGACGAGGTAGGCTTCATGCGCATCGAGGCTGGAGGCACGTGCGGCGGCCCTGCGGGCGGGGTCCCAGTTCGCCGATCTTCGCCCGCGCAATCCAGCGGATCGCGCTGGACACTCTCGCGCCGAACCGCGTCGCCGGTTGCCGCGCCGACATGCCCTCGTTCGAAGCCTTCAAGACCCGCGACGAAGATCCACGCTCAATCCTTTTCCCATCGTCAACCTCCATCGGAGTGGACGTTGAATCAGCACAAAACGCAGCTGTCACTTCACAATCGATTCACGATCACAGGGCCTGCTCTAGAGGGACTCCAAATCGCAAATGTACAATTGTTCCGTTTGTGCAAATGTATAGTTGTACAATTGTACAAGTAATATCGAAAATAGTGATAAAAATACAACTTTGATTCTATATGCAGATGATCAACGTAATTCTGCCTTGCGCTATCTCGTCCGGTGAATAGTTTCCGAGCCGGAAAGGATGCTTCGCGACTCGCATCTTTTTCGACCGTGACGATAGGGAGCGATTTCGTCCGTCGGCGACCTCGCTCTTTTCAAATCATTCAAGGAGATCAACTATGAACATCAAGAGCCTTCTTCTCGGCTCCGCTGCGGCCCTGATCGCAGTTTCCGGTGCGCGCGCCGCCGATGTCGCCGTCGGCGAGCCGGAAACCGCTGAACACGTCAAGATCTGCGACCTTTACGGCTCGGGCTACTTCTATATTCCCGGCACCGAAACCTGCCTTCGCATCGGCGGCTACGTCCGCTATGACATCGGCGCTGGCGATGTCGGCTCGTTGAACGGCGCTCGCAGCAACGGCGTACAGGACGGCAAAAACCAGGGAACCTGGTACAAGGATGCCCGCTTCTCGCTGAAAACCTGGACCGGTCAGGAAACTGAGCTCGGCGCGTTGAAGACCTACACCGAGACTCGTTTCAACTTCGGCAACAGCGCCGTTGATCCACTTGTTGGCTCAAACGACGCGCACAACAAGGATGTCTCGCTTAAATTCGCATGGATCCAGCTTGGCGGTCTGCGGATCGGTAAGGATGAATCGGCCTTCAATACATTCACCGGCTACGCCGGTAATGTCATTCAGGATACGCTGGTTCCCTACGGCCATTTCGACACCAACGTCGTCCAGTACTACTTCGACGCCGGCAATGGGTTCTCGGCCGTGGTCTCGTTCGAAGAAGGCTCAGGCGCGAAGGACACCATCGACAGCTACGTGCCGCATGTCGTCGGCGGCGTGAAGTACACGCAGGGCTGGGGCAACATCAGCGGCGTCGTCGCCTACGACAGCAACTACGAGGAAGTCGCCGGCAAGCTCCGTTTGGACGTCAATGTCAGTGACGCAGTTTCGCTGTTCGCGATGGCCGGCTATGGCACGGACGACAACCTGTCGGATCCGACCTGGGCGATCCCGGGCCGCGGTCGCGGCATTTACAAGCAGTGGGGCGGCAACTGGGCGGTCTGGGGCGGCGGCACCTACAAGTTCAACGAGAAGACCTCATTGAATGCCCAGGTTTCCTACGATGAGTGGAAGAACCTCGGTGTTGCGGCGAACATCGCTTACACTATCGTTCCCGGCTTCACGATCACGACCGAAGTCGATTACCTGCATGCAGGCCGCTTCGACCAATTCGGTGCTGCTTCTCCTGCTGCGGCCTTGGACTGGACCGCTGCTGACAAGAAAAACAGCGTTGGCGGTGTTGTTCGGTTCCAGCGCTCATTCTAAGAATTGAACGGTTCGTACCCCGCGTTCGAAGCGGATGAGTGCGAGCCTTCAAATCGGTTGCCGGCGCATTGCTTGATTACGGACCTCCATCCGAGCATTTCGTCGGCGAGAAGGGGTGCCCTGTTCCCGGGCGCCCCTTTTAAGCGCATTTCGTCAGGGCTAGCGCAGGCGAGATAGATCCAAGGTAATTGTGAGGCGGATCGCTCTCTTGATGCCAGGACGGGCATGATCCGCAAACGGTGCTGGCGACTGTTCCCGTTGAAAAGCAAAGATGACAGCTGGCACCCGGCCATCCATTCCCGGTCGGCAAGAGGTTACGGACGGCGGGGACGAGCGGTTGCGCAGGTGATGTTGACGACCAGCGGCCGTCCAACTGAATCGATCGCATGTGGCGCTAAGGCGGAATAAATTTTGACCGGCGTGGCATCCTCTTGTTTCTCCTGCGGAGAGGTGACCGACTGTTTTCGATGATGCCGTGCACCGGCCCTTGCATGGCCCGCTCGTGGCCCAGCACCAGCTGGAACAGCAGACGCCGCCAACTTGCAGAACCAGCCCTACACCGTCTCTCAGGCGCCGAATGGATCGGCAGCATCCGCCAGCGCAACCTGATGGAACAAGGTAGCGCACCACGTTGATCACCTCGCGGAGATCAACCTCGCGCGGTCGGCTCGAAAGTGCCCGGCTTGGGCATAATGGCGCGATCTGTTCCCGCTCCTCTTCCGTCAGATCGGACCGGTAGGCTTGGTTTGCCTGACGATCTTGGCCATTACGCAACATTCAGTGTCAATCCGTGCGAGCTCATAAGACCGCCGTGCAACGGGGATTCGTGCTCAACCTCAGTCAAGAAAACCAGCCAGCTGCTATTATGGGGTGCCCGCGCGCCTGAAGGGGCGCGCGCCGGGTGCTCGTGAACCGAGCCCGCTTTTCTTCGGCAAGCCTCAGGCGGTCTCGGCCATTCGGCTTCGCCCCCTGGCTCGGGCAGCCTGGCGGCTGCTGATGGTCGCCGGCCGATTGCCCGGCGTGGTCTGTCTGTTGGCCATCCCCCGGTGGCGCGCGGTGGGCGGCTCTCCCTTCTAGGCCCGCCGCGGCATCCCGCAACCCTTCGCTGCCGCTCAGGGTCCTCCTCTTCGTTCCGGTCCTTCGGATGCGGTCTGCCTTCGGCGGCGGGCCTTTCCGGTCGTTTTCGCCGCCCACCCCGCTTCCGGGGGAGGGCGCGGAATTGAAGAGCGGAGGACCAAACGATGCGTGCAAGCAACAAGCGTTCCGCCATCGGGCAGGCTGGCGCAGGCAAAGGGGAGCGCACGGGCGCCAGCCTCTATCAGGAAATCACCGACCGCATCATCGCCGAGCTGGAGCGCGGCACCGTTCCATGGGTCAAGCCCTGGGGCAGGGCAAAGGCCGGCCTCGGCCTGCCCAGGAATGCGGCCACCGCACGCCGCTATTCCGGCATCAACATCCTTATCCTTTGGGGCGCGGTCATCGAGCGCAGCTATGCCAGCCAGAACTGGCTGACCTTCCGGCAGGCGCTGGCCCTTGGCGGCAATGTCAGGAAGGGCGAGCGCGGCACGACCATCGTTCACGCCGACCGCTTTGTTCCGAAGGACGAAAAGGAACGCGCCAAGGCCGATGGCGACGAACCGCAGGCTGTGCCCTTTTTGAAGCGCTTCACCGTCTTCAATGTCGCGCAATGCGACAACCTGCCGGACCATCTCCATGCCGCCGCCGAGCCGCTGCCGCAGCGTCAGATCGTCCCGCAGGCCGAAAGCCTTATTCGTGCAAGCGGCGCGGATGTCCGCATCGGCGGCGATCGCGCTTTCTATATGCCGGGCAGCGACTTCATTCAGGTGCCGCCGCAGCCGGCCTTCTTTCAGCAGATCGACTACTACCGCACCTGCTTTCACGAGCTTGGCCACTGGACCGGCCACCCGGCGCGGCTTGCGCGCGACCTCTCCGGCTCGTTCGGCACCAAGACATATGCGCGCGAGGAACTGGTCGCAGAAATCTGCGCCGCCTTCGTCTGCAGCTCTCTCGCCATCGAGCCGACCGTGCGCCATGCCGATTACATCGGCTCATGGCTGACCGTGCTGCGCGAGGACAACCGCGCCATTTTCCGCGCCGCAAGCCTTGCCTCCAAAGCCGCCGATTTCCTGCTCGGCCCTAACGCGGATGCCGAAATCTCGAACCGTGAGGAGATCGCGGCGTGAACGCGCGCGATCCCCACGCGCTGCCGACCGAGGCGACGCCGGAAGGCGAGCAGACGCTCATTCCCGGTCTCCGGCCTGTCACCACGCGCGACCGGCTTTGCCCTCTCACGGACGCGCCTTTGCGGCGCAAGGCGCAAAAGCCACTCGATATCGGCCTGTTTGATGGTGAGGCGGATCAGAGAAAGATCCAGTGAATCTTTCCCCCGCCGAACGCCCGCAACCAGTTCGACCTGTTCTGACAAGGAGTTTTGCCATGATCCTCATCACCGACGACCTTCGCGCCCGGCTGCTCGCCAACGGCGCGGCCGAAACAGAAACCGACCATCACCCGGTCGTCAAACTGTTCGATCCGACCGGACCCGCCACCTGGCTCTTGAGCGAGCTCGACGCCGACGGCGACACGCTGTTCGGCCTGTGCGACCTCGGCCTCGGATTCCCTGAACTGGGAAGCGTCAGCCTTGCCGAGCTTGAAAGTGTCAAGGGGCGGCTTGGCCTCGGCGTCGAGCGCGACCGCTATTTCAAGGCCGAGTTTCCGCTCTCCGTCTATGCCGAAGCCGCTCGGCTGTCCTGCCACATCACCGAGGACGAGCGGCTGCTGCGCGAGGCGGCAGAAGCACTTGCCAAATCTGATTCCGAGCTTCCGCCGGACACGGCGGAACAGACGCGCCGCTAGGCGCGAAAACCGTCCCGCCGCGCCGGCCTTGTGGCCTTTGCGACGGGAGAACCTCAACCAAACCGAAGGAGACCAACCATGCAGCTTGCCCACATCCCGCTTGATAGGCTCAACATTTCCCCCGCCAACATGCGGCACGCAAAACGCGCGCCGGACCTGTCGGACATCCTGCCGTCGGTGCGCGCGCGCGGCGTCCTTGTGCCGCTACTGGTGCGGCCCAACGGCTCGCCGGAAACGTTCGAGATCGTCGCCGGACGGCGACGCTATTTCGCCGCGAAGACCGTCGCCGACGAACGCGGCGAGGCCGAGCCCTTGCCCTGCGCCATCATGGAAGACGGCGACGACGCCGATGCGCTCGAAGCCTCGCTGATCGAAAACATCGCTCGCCTCGATCCCGACGAAGTCTCGCAATGGGAGACGTTCTCACGGCTGATCAGGGAAGGTCGCTCGATTGCCGACATCGCCGCCACCTTCGGCATCACCGAACTGATGGTGAAGCGCTCGCTGGCGCTTGGTGACTTGTTGCCCAAGATCCGCGAAGCCTATCGCCGCGAGGAGATCGACGCCGAGACGGCGCGCTATCTCACCATGGCTTCGAAAACGCAGCAGAAGGACTGGCTGGCGCTTTATGCCGATCCCGAGCAATACGCGCCGCGCGGCTACCAGCTGAAGCAATGGCTGTTCGGCGGCCAGTCGATCTCCACCAAGGTGGCGCTGTTCGCCATCGAGGACTATCCCGGCCTGATCGTCTCCGATCTGTTCGGCGAGGAGAGCTATTTCGCCGATGCCGACCTGTTCTGGCTGAAGCAGAACGAGGCGATTTCCGCCAGGCGCGACGCCTATATCGAGGCCGGCTGGAGCGACGTGACCGTACTCGAACCCGGCCAGCATTTCCGTTCATGGGACCATGAGAAGACGCCCAGGAAGAAGGGCGGCAAGGTCGTCATCACCGTGTCGCATCGCGGCGAGGTCGAGTGTCACGAAGGCTGGCTGTCGCGCAAGGAAGCCCGTCGCGCCCGCGATCAAAGCCAGGGTAGCGATCAGGACGAAGCGCCCGCCAAGTCATCCCGCCCCGAACTCAGCGGCCCGATGCAGAACTATGTCGATCTGCACCGTCATGCCGCCGTGCGCTTGCGCCTGCTCGACCATCCGGCAGCAGCACTTCGCCTGATGGTGGCGCACGCGATTGCCGGCTCGGGGTTGTGGCAGGTGCGCTGCGAGCCGCAGCGCACCGCCAACGAGACGATCGCCGCCAGCCTTGCAGCCTGCAAGGCCGAGGCCGCATTCGCCGAAAAGCGGCGCGCGGCTCTCGCGCTGCTCGGGCAACCGGACGAGGAGGCCACGGTGGTCGGCCGTCATGGTGACGGCTATGACACGGCACATGTCTTTGCCCGTCTGCTGACGCTATCCGACGACGATGTCATGCGCGTCCTCACCATCGTCATGGCCGAGACGCTCGAAGCCGGCAACGCCGTCGTCGAGGCGCTTGGGCATCATCTACATGTCGACCTCGCCGCTTGCTGGCAACCGGACGATGCCTTCTTCGACCTATTGCGCGACAAGGAAATTGCCAATTCCATGCTCGCCGAGCTCGGCGGCAAGCATGTCGCGGACGGCAATGTCGCCGAGAAGGTGAAGACGCAAAAGAAGATCATCCGCGACTTCCTTGCCGGCGAGAACGGCCGCGAGAAGGTGGAAAGCTGGGTGCCGCGCTGGATGAAATTCCCCGTCGAAAGCTACACGGCGCGTGATGGCTTCCGAACGGCCGATCAATGGGCCAAGGTGCGGACGCTTTTCGCCGGCCAATAGCACTATGACCGAGTGGCGGCACTTCCAGTGCCGCCACTCGGGCATTGCTTTGGTGGGCGTCGTGGCGAAGACCAGCTAATCATTCGCAGCCATCGGCAGTGATCCTTTTCTCACGTGATCGGGCGGTGGCGAAAGGATCCGTCATCGATGTGTTGTTGACCTCTTCCAATCCCTTTGACGTCCGCCGTTGAATCAGGATGAGGGGTAATGCGGTGCATTTTTCCTTCGAATAGCTGCAAATGCCCAAGGCCCTGACAACCAAATCTGCCTGGACGTTTTGTTCGGCCGCGATGATGCCGTTTGCGAAGATCGGATCAGTGGCGTCGACCGCAATGTCAGCTCGCGCCTCGGTCGCCAGCGACGTTGCCGCCATCAGTGCCGCCGTCAATGCGGTCGTTAGGAGATGCTTGCCAATACTGGGCAGGGAGCGGCGGTGCACCGAGGTTCTGGTGCAAAGATCATGGGATGTCATTTGAACGGCTTCCTCTCTGTCTGGCAGCTTCAGTTGGCATTCTCCTGCTCCTGACGGTGTGCCATTCCCAACCGGCTGGAGAAGAGTCTGGGCATGGATCTGCGGCACGGGCATCGCAGCCCCTCTCGGGATGGCGGCAGCTCCAGTCGACGGCGTTTTTACCCGCTTCAGGCGCCGCTTTGTTTTTGAGACTCCGTTTCGGAGCCGCACAGTGGCCACTCCAACAAACCGTCTCACCCTTGTAGTGGCGCCCTTGTGCCTTGGACACGAGCGCGAGCTGGCAAACGCGAAAGCATCGCGCTTGTCGATCTTTATTACGTCCGTCTCGCTGAGCGATGACGACCCTCAACCGCAACGAACGTGCCAGCTCACCTGATTGGCGAAAACCGCACCTCGACGACCTGCGCCGGCCGAGAATGGCGTGACACGGATGGCAATTTGCAGACACGATTGTCGCCGCTCAGCGCCGCCCGTGTCGGGCTATACCCGTGCGCTGAACAGGCGGTCGGGCTTTTCGGCGGTCGGCGAGGCACATTTCCGTGCCTTCCGGCAATGATCGCGCGGACTCCGACATTACATTCTTCATGTTGCAACAGCCCCGCGGGCGGGCCGGGTTTGCTAGGTCTGGCGCCATGCTCACAGGGTACGATGCCAAACCCGGGATCATGCGGATTGCGCGCGGGAAGCCGGCTGCATTTGGAGCTTGGGGCCGTGCTGGCGCTCGCGTACCCTGTCTCCATTCCTGTGCGAGCACCATTCCCTGCGGCTGGCTTGTCGACCTATGGGCGTTCCGGCCCGCCCGAAACCCTCGGCCAGCAGCTTTTTTCCCCGCCGCCTGCGGCGGCTCCTCGCGCCCGCTTCGCTCCAAAAAACCTGCGCGCTCGGGTCCTCCGCTGCCGCTGCGGCCCTGTCGGGTTCGAGCGGGCCGGACGCGCCCATCACGGTCCGCCATCGCAGGGGAATGGTCCCCGGCGACAGCAAAAGGAGACACAGAAATGACCGCGATCGGATACGTCACCAAGCAGGACAACGGCGGCTTCAAGGGCCAGCTCAAGACGCTCAGCGTCCGCGCCGACATCGACATCGTACCCAACCAGGCCAAGAGCGCCGACAATCACCCCGACTTCCGGGTGCTGACGCAGGGCGTCGAAGTGGGCGCCGGCTGGATCCGCATCGGCGAGGCATCCGGCAAGGATTATGTGAGCCTGTCGATCGCCGCCCCCGAGTTCGGACCCCGCAAGCTCTACGCCAATCTCGGCCGCGCCGCCGGCCAGGATGACGATGACACCTACGCCATCATCTGGAACCCGGCTGACTGACGAGCGGACCTCGAACCCCGCGCCGCGACAGGCGCGGGGTCATCTCACAAGAGCGGCGAAAACTCGTCCCCGACTCTTCGCCCGTCCCCAAGGCGACCTGCTTCGCCGATCCTCTCCAGGAGGCTTCCATCGGCGAAACGAGGACCATCATGGACGACGAAAACGAACGCGCGGCCCGCGCCAAGAAGGGCAGCCCGTTTCTTAACACCGCGCAAGCTGCCTTCTACATCGGGCTCTCTCAGCGGACGCTGGAAAAGATGCGGCTCAAGGGCGGCGGCCCGAAATTCCGCAAGCACGGCCGCTATGTCCGCTATCACATCGACGAGCTCGACGCGTGGTCCAAAGGCCGTCCCCAGGACAGGGCCTCTGAGGCCGGTTCCCCGCCGGCCGATGCGGGAGGCCGCTGATGAGGACGCGCCCTCCCATCCGTCTGATCGGCTCCGGACTGCGGCGCCTTCGGGTACGCAAAACCATCGCCGTTGCCGCGATCGGCATTGCTCTGATCGGTTTTGCCGGCCACCTCAAACCAGCGCCACGGTTGGTGTGGAATGCCTCGGCGAGTGCTCCCATCGGTCTTTATCGCGTCGCTGCGGGCGCGCCTTCGCGTGGCGAGCTCGTGCTCGTCCGCACGCCTGACTACGTGGCGTATCTCGCCGCCGAACGCGGCTATCTGCCGCGCAACATTCCGCTGGTGAAGCGGTTTGCCGCGCTGCCGACCGAGCACGTCTGCGCCTTTAATGACGCCATCATCATCGGCGGGGAGATCGTCGCGCGCCGGCTCAAGACCGACACCCTGGGCCGGCCTTTGCCATGGTGGAACGGCTGCCGAGCGCTTGACCGCAACGAGGTGTTCCTGCTCGGCAGCGAGAGCAATCGCTCCTTCGACAGCCGCTATTTCGGGCCGGTGCCGGCCGCAAATGTTGTGGGGAGGCTCGTGCCGCTATGGACCGAGTGACCCTTCTGCTGTTCGGCATGATCGCTGTCGCGCCATGCGCCTGCTCCGTCTCGACCGGTGCTGAGCCGGCCGCCATCTCCCTAAACCCGCGGCTGCAAAAATGGCACCCCTTCATAACGGAAGCAAGCACACGATTCCATATTCCCCGACCGTGGATCTATGCCGTCATTGATGCCGAAAGCAGCGGCAGGACCATGCTCGAGGACCGCCCGATCACCTCGCGCGCCGGCGCCATGGGCCTCATGCAGGTGATGCCCGGTACCTATCAGGAGATGCGCGTCGCGTATGGTCTCGGCCCAAATCCGCACGACCCGCGCGACAACATTCTGGCCGGCACCGCCTATCTCAAAGCCATGTATGACCGCTTCGGATTTCCTGGCCTGTTTGCCGCCTACAATGCCGGCCCAGAGCGCTATGAGGCGCATTTGAGGCGCGGCAAGCCGCTGCCGAAAGAAACCATCGACTACCTCCACCAGCTCAGGGCGGCGGGTGTTTCCTCCATCGACATGAAGGAATTCAGGGGCAAATCTGTCGCTCCAATCAGACAGAACGCGCCCTCGGGGCGCTCGCTGTTCTTCCTCAAAAATGGTGTTCGCGCAGGCGCCGGAAGCGCCGATCTGTTCGCACCGCTTGGCAAGAATGGCACGCGGCCGAAGAAGCCGGATGGCTAGGGATCGGGCGGGCGGGGGCGCGTCCGAAGGGGCAGGGCGCGTAAGGCAAGATAAAGGCACCGCCTCCAAGAAGCGGCGAAGTGTTTGTCTGCACATCATTTTTGCAGGAGGCAGCCTCCAGCGTCAGGAGAGCTTTGGAGCGCAAATGGCTGATTCGACCTTGTTACAGGCGGAGGCCAAGCATGCAGGATGACGAGTTCAGACCGAAGCTCGGGAAGATAGGCTCCCGTGGTTCGATGGCCGGCAAACGCTTTGCCGGCCAGATCAGGGCGGCGATCAACCGAGCTGGTGGCCGGCCCCAGCGTGGTGGCCGCTTCGCGGGCAGCCGGATAGGCCGGGGCGGGGCGACGGCCGCGCTGCTGAAATCACGCGATCGCCATGCAGCCTTCCGCCAGCGCCGGGTCGTCGTCAAGGCGCGTGTCGTCAAGCTGGCCGGCAAGAGCGCGGACGGGGCGCGTGCGCATCTGCGCTACATCCAGCGCGACGGCGTCACCCGGGACGGCGCGCCTGGCGAACTCTACGGCGCCGACAGCGACCGCGTCGCCGGCAACGACTTCCTCGATCGTGCCGATGGCGATCGCCATCAATTCCGCTTCATCGTCGCACCCGAAGACGGCATCGAATTTGACGACCTCAAGCCGCTGACGCGGCGCCTCATGGCGCAGATGGAGGAGGATCTCGGCACGAAGCTCGACTGGGTTGCCGTGGATCATTTCAACACCGGCCATCCGCACACCCACATCATCGTGCGTGGCAAGGACGATCGTGGCGAGAATCTCGTCATAGCGCGCGAATACATCTCGAGCGGCATCCGCGAGCGCGCCGCCGAGCTGGTCAGCCTCGATCTCGGTCCGCGCACAGACCACGAGATCGAGCACCGCCTGCGCCAGGAAATGGAGCAGGAGCGCTTCACCAGCATCGACCGCCGCCTGCTGCAGTTGCGTGATGACAGCGGGCTCGTTTCACCGGATAGCCGCGACGCGTTTCGGCAGACCTTGCACCAGGGGCGCCTGCGCAAGCTCGAGCGGATGCATCTGGCCGAAGAGGTCGGCCTGGGCCGCTGGCGCCTGGATGACGGGCTTGAAGCGATACTGCGCCGCATCGGGGAACGCGGCGACATCATCAAGACCTTGCATCGCGAACTGACGGGCAGGGGAATCTCCCGCAGTGCCGCCGACTGCGTGATCCACGATCGATCCGGCGAGCCGGCCGACCCTGTCGTCGGCCGCGTTGTCGCACGCGGGTTGGCCGACGAGCTCAGCGACCGGCATTACCTCATCGTCGACGGTGTGGACGGCAAAACCCGATACATCGACATCGGCAAAGGCGAGGCGACAGAGCCGACGCCCGACGGCTGCATCGTGCGTGTCGCGCCGAGGAACACAGAGCCCAGGCCGGCTGACCGCACTGTGGCCGAAATCGCGGCTGCACATGACGGCCGCTACAACATCGACATTCATCTGAAGCACGATCCGGCCGCCACCGACCGCTTCGCCGAAACACATGTCCGCCGGCTGGAGGCGATCCGGCGCGGTACCGGCGGCGTGGCGCGCCAGCCAGACGGCACCTGGATCATCGCGCCGGATCATCTCGATCGTGTCGCCGCCTACGAGCGCCAGCAAGCGAGGACCCAACCTGTCACGGTCGACAAGCTCTCTTCGATGCCGCTGGAGCGGCAGGTTGGCTTTGACGGCGCGACCTGGGTCGACAGCCAGCTTGTCTCCGAGGCGTCAGAGAGGTTACGCAACTCGGGCTTCGGCCGTGAGGTGACGGAGGCGCGGAGCCGCCGGCAGCAGTGGCTGATCGCGCAGGGCCTTGCCCAAGAGGAGCAGGATCGGATCGTCTATCGCGCCAACATGATTTCGATCCTCCGCCAGCGAGAGCTGAACCGTGTTGCCGGTCAGCTCTCGGAAGAGCTTGGTCTATCCTATGCTGAAACGCGACTCGGAGACCGCGTAGAGGGCACGTTCCGCCGCTCAGTTGAGCTCGCCAGCGGCAAATATGCCGTCATCGAGAAATCGCGCGAGTTCGTGCTCCTGCCTTGGCGGCCGGTTCTTGAGCGGCATATCGGCAAAGAGGTTTCCGGCGTGGTGCAGCGCGAGGGTATCTCTTGGAGCATCGGTCGGCAAAGGAGTGGACCCAGCGTTTCGTGACTTTCATGGCAGCAATGCGCAGGTGGTGTGCCTTCGACCGGCCCGGCAAGAGCTCGACAAGGTGATCCGAGCCATGAGGCATAAGATGGCATAATGCGTCCGCCTCCTTGCATAGGCAGCCAAAAATGGGCTGATAGCCACCCGATTCGCATCGGCATCGATCTTTGATGCACGATCCCAAATCGACTGACGCAGACGACGGGAATGCGCTCGGCAGCAGAGGAAGTTAGCGATGCAAATGATCCTTAGGGCCATCGGCAGAGCGTGGCATTCGGCCTTGTCTAAGATCGACACAGCCCGGTTGCGGCGGCAGCGTAGGCAACTTGGCGACGTTGCCACGGCTGAATTTCAGCGGCCGAAACTCCGCACCGCCGAACACTCCGCGACTAAGTCGGCCACCGGTCCATCCTCTCCGCGAAACGCGGCGGTCCCCAAGAGGGACAGCGTGCAGAGACAATCTGCGCGGCCGCGCAGGTCGAAAAAGCACTGAACAAAGCCGCATCGCGGCAATTGGTGGCGAATTTGACGGCTTTCTCACTCTCTGTGACGGGTGAAGCCAACGTAAGGAGACCTGGATAGCCGAAATCAACGGCCCGTCTCGCCGATGTCAAACACGGCTCGCCTATCCGCTGGCTGGATGGCAAAATCGATTTTACCTGTTTTGCCGATTTCTACTAGGGAAGCTGGCGCGCCAAGGGCAAGCTTGTCAATCTCGAGAGAAGATTGAAGGAAGAACCGCTGAGCGGCATCGTCGGTGTCGCACACACGCGTTGGGCGACCCATGGGCCACCCACTGAGCGCAACGCGCACCCGCACATTGCGGAGGGTGTTGCCGTGGTTCACAACGGCATCATCGAGAATTTCGCCGAGCTGAAGGACGAACTGGCGGCGGCGGGCGCCGAGTTTCAGATCGATACCGACACCGAGGTTGTCGTTCATCTCTTGGCAGATATCGCCGTGAGGGCATGGGGCGGGGTGGAATGCACGCCATGCTGAAGCGCGTCAGGGGTGCCTATGCGCTTGCTGTTTTCTTTGAGGATGATCCCTCGACCATCATGGCGGCGCGCAACGGACCGCCATTGGCGATCGGTCACGGCGACGGCGAGATGTTCCTAGGCTCCGACGCCATTGCGCTTGCTCCCTTCACAAATGCAATCACCTATCTCGTCGACGGCGACTGGGCCGTTATTAGCAAGACAGGCGCCGATATCTTCAATTTGGATGGCCATCCCGTAGAGCGTCCGCGCCAGCTTCCCTTGCCGGGGATACCTGGCCGATAAGGGCAAGTATCGCCATTTATGGAGAAGGAAATTCATGAGCAGCCCGAGGTTGTCGCCCGTGCTCGGTCATCACATCAGCTTCGAAGGAAATCGCGTCGATAAGGCTTCTTGCATAGATTTTGCCAGGATCCCGAGCTTGGCGATCTCGGCTTGCGGCACCGCCTATCTGGCTGGACTGATCGCAAAAAATACTGGTTCGAGCGCTATGCGCGCCTGCCGGTCGAAATCGACGTTGCGTCCGAATTCCGCTACCGGGAGATCCCATTGCCGCCGCGGTCGGCGGCTCTTTTCATTTCGCAGTCCGGTGAAACCGCCGACACGCTCGCATCCCTGAGATACTGCAAGGCGCGTGGGCTGAAGACCGGCGATGTCGTCAACAGCCGGGAATCGAGCATCGCGCGGGAGGCCGACGCGGTCTTCCCGATCCTTGCCGGCCCGGAGATCGGCGTCGCCTCCACCAAGGCCTTCACCTGCCAGCTTGTGGTTCTAGCCACACTCACTGATGAGAAAGGGGCCGCTGCTTCGACGAAATACGCCGGAGCAAAGCGCGTCATCGGCCACTTGGATGTCGAGGAGATGCCGGTCCGTTCAGCTGTTTGTGGATCGTATCTCGCGCTGAACGCATGCCCGCGTTTTGATCAGACGAAGCAAAAACACAGAATAGGCCGCGATCGCCGAGGGCCGCCATGGCCGTTGACCCAGTCTGGCGCGCGGGCGGGCGCGTAAAAGGCTGCTCTCTGAGCGATCCCCGTTCCCCATCGCACCTGGTCGTGCGTAGTGTGCATTTCAGTTCACATCGCGCCGCGCGATGCTTGCCCGATGTTTAGAACAGCGGAGCAAGCCAATGACGCCCACGAAGTTGCTGATTGGGCAGATCGCCGTCGTATTCGCGATCGTCATGCTCGGAGTGTGGACGGCCACGCAGTGGTGCGCCCACATGCTAGGCTATCAGCCGCCACTCGGCACGCCGTGGTTTGTCGTGGCTGGCTGGCCGATCTACAAACCGTGGAACCTGTTCGAATGGTGGTACCATTTCGACGCCTATGCGCCCGAGGTCTTCGATAAGGCCGGTGCGCTCGCCGGCGCCAGTGGGTTCGTGGGCTGTGCCGCAGCCATCGCGGGCTCGCTCTGGCGCGCGCGACAGCTCGGATCGGTGACGACCTATGGCTCGTCAAGGTGGGCAACGATTCAGGAAATCGAGACGGCAGGCCTGTTTCGCCCGGCCGGCGTTTTCCTCGGCAAGCTGGAGGATCGCTATCTGCGACATGACGGGCCCGAGCACGTCATGGCCTTTGCCCCAACACGATCGGGCAAGGGCGTCGGACTGGTTGTTCCAACGCTTCTGTCCTGGACGGGATCGGCTGTCATTCATGATATAAAAGGCGAGAATTGGCAGTTGACCTCGGGCTGGCGGTCGAAATTCTCCTTTTGTCTTCTTTTCAATCCGACAGATCCGAGGTCGGCGCGTTATAACCCGCTGCTTGAGGTGCGAAGGGGTCCGCAAGAGGTCCGCGACGTTCAGAACATCGCCGACATTCTGGTAGATCCGGAAGGTGCGCTGGATCGCCGGAACCACTGGGAGAAGACAAGTCATTCCCTCCTCGTCGGCGCCGTTTTGCACGTGCTCTATGCCGAAGAGGAAAAGACGCTTGCCGGTGTCGCCACTTTCCTGTCGGACCCGCAACGTTCCTTTTCCGCGACGCTGCAGCGGATGATGACCACCAACCACCTGGGCACCCCCGACAAGCCTGAGGTCCATCCGGTCGTGGCCTCGGCGGCACGCGAGGTGCTGAACAAATCGGAAAACGAACGTTCGGGTGTTTTATCGACCGCCATGTCGTTTCTCGGGCTCTATCGCGACCCGACGGTTGCGGCGGCAACATCG
Organism: Mesorhizobium sp. WSM1386; assembly: GCF_055901595.1. Taxonomy (NCBI): domain Bacteria; kingdom Pseudomonadati; phylum Pseudomonadota; class Alphaproteobacteria; order Hyphomicrobiales; family Phyllobacteriaceae; genus Mesorhizobium; species Mesorhizobium sp. WSM1386. Next base: position 6,125,024 of record NZ_CM148373.1, on the reverse strand, counting down.
GCCTGCGACTGGCGCCTGATCGATCTTATGGATGCCGAGCGACCGATGTCGCTCTATCTGGTGGTGCCGCCATCGGACATCTCGCGCACCAAGCCCTTGGTGCGACTGATCCTGAACCAGATCGGCAGACGCCTGACGGAGCGTCTTGAGGGCGACCCTAAGAAGGGTCGCAAACATCGGCTCCTGATGATGCTCGACGAATTCCCGGCGCTCGGTCGGTTAGATTTCTTCGAGACCGCGCTCGCCTTCATGGCCGGCTACGGCATTCGCGCTTACCTGATCGCGCAATCCTTGAACCAGATATCCAAGGCCTACGGCGAGAACAGCGCCATTCTCGACAACTGCCATGTGCGCATTGCCTTTTCCTCCAATGACGAACGCACGGCCAAGCGCATCTCGGACGCGCTTGGCACGGCAACGGAACTGAGATCCATGCGCAACTATGCCGGCCATCGCCTGGCCCCTTGGCTGTCGCACGTCATGGTCAGCCGTCAGGAAACGGCCCGACCGCTGCTGACTCCTGGCGAGGTGATGCAGCTGCCCCAGGCCGACGAGCTGGTGCTGATTTCAGGGCTGCCGCCATTGCGCGCGCAGAAGCTGCGTTACTACCAGGATCGGAATTTCACGGAACGCGTGCTACCTTCCCCGGTGCTGCGGGACGGCTCTTACGCCGACTGTCCCGCTTCGCGCCCGGACGATTGGACTGGTCTGGTGCGCGGCGTTGACAGCCGTCTAGCTGCAGGCGACGAGATTGCCGACGGGGCGATCGGGGACGAGGGCGGCGTCCAGCAGCAGCGACATCCAGCTCTGCCGGAAGATCAAGTCGTGCTTTCTCAAGAAGCTGACCAAGGCGAGCTCTTCAAGTCTGTTGACGATGATAGCGAGCCGGTCGCCGACAAGCGCGTCATGGATCGCATTTCGACGGCTGCCCGCGCCTACGGCATCAACGAGGGAAGGGGCGACGATAAAGACATCGTGCCCGGTTTCTGAACGCCGCTTCCTGACGGCGTACTTCGGCGTAGATAACGGCGATAAGCTTTCGTGGGCATCTGGGGGATGCTTGTTGCCGTCGCCGGCGCGCCGGCATGGCAGCTGGAACAAGCCACATGAAGCCCCGCCGCATTCGCCACCAGTTTCTGCTTGAGTTTGAGCTGAGCGAGAAGCTGAACAAACTCAGTCGTGACCCTTCGACCACCAAATCGGCGATTGTCGCGAAGGCCGTACAAGCCTTCATGGAGCGGCGTGCCGAGAACGAGCTCGACAAACGCTACGGAGTACGGCTCGACCGTCTTTCTCGCGACCTCGCTTATGTCAGGCGCGACGTCGAGATGATGCTGGAGAGCCTGGCGCTCTTCATTCGCTTTTCGATCACGCTTCACGCCCACACGCCGGTTCCGGACAGGGTAACGCAGGCCATTGGCCAGGAGCGCTTCGACAAATTTGTCGAGCAGGTGGGTCGGCAGATCGCGTCCGGAAAGCGATCGCTTGGCAAAGACAATAACGTGGGAGGGGAAGGGTGAACTCTCATCCTGAAGCAGACCACCGCCGCAGCGCGATGCTGCGCACCGCCATGGGTCCGGCGATCACCAAAGCGCTCTCCGATCCATTGGTCATCGAGGTGATGGTCAATCCCGACGGAGCACTGCGGCTCGATCGGCTCGGAGAAGGCCTGGTCGACACAGGCGTGCACATCCATCCTACCGAGGCGAAGCGAATCGTCCGCCTCGTCGCTTCCCATGTGCGCGCCGAAGCGCATGCGGATAAGCCGATCGTCAGCGCCGAACTGCCGTCGGGCGAGCGATTCGAAGGCCTGCTGCCACCCGTGGTGTTGGCGCCATGCTTTGCTATTCGTAAGCCTGCCGCAAAACTCTACACCCTGGCCGATTATGTCGCCGACCGCGTCATGCTGCCGCTGCAGGCCAATGCGTTGAAGGGAGCCGTCCGCGAACGGCGCAACATCCTGATCGCAGGCGGCACGTCCTCGGGCAAGACAACCCTTGCCAACGCGCTGCTGGCCGTGGTCGCCGACTGCGACGAGCGGGTGATCCTGATCGAGGATACGCGCGAACTTCAATGCGCAGCAAAAGACTGCGTTGCGCTGAGGACCAGGCGGGGTTCTGTCACGCTCGCTGATCTGGTGCGTTCGACACTGCGCCTCCGCCCCGATCGCATCATCGTCGGCGAGATCAGAGGCGCGGAAGCACTCGACATGCTGAAGGCATGGAACACCGGTCACCCAGGCGGCATCGCCACGGTTCACGCCAACTCGGCGCGGTCTGCCCTCTACCGCATCGAGCAGCTCGCACAGGAAGCCGTGGTCACCGTTCCCCGCCGGCTCATCGCCGAGGCGATCGATCTGATCGTCTTCATCGCCGGCCGCGGATCCTCGCGCCGCATCGAGGCGATCGCCGAGGTCACTGGCCTCGACGGCAGTGGCGACTACGCCGTCACCCAGCTCACGCTTCCGCAACTCCAGCAACTCTGAAAGGTCACTTCATGCGCAAGAAGCTTCGCTTTCTCTGGGCCACCGCGTTCGCTTTTCTTCTCACGTTTCCGGCATACGCCGCCGGCTCCGGCATGCCTTGGGAGCAGCCGCTGCAGCAAATCTTGGAATCGGTGCAGGGTCCAGTCGCCAAGATCATCGCGGTCATCATCATCATCACCACCGGCCTGACACTCGCCTTTGGCGACACGGCAGGTGGGTTCCGTCGGCTCATCCAGATCGTCTTCGGCCTGTCGATCGCCTTTGCCGCATCGAGCTTCTTCCTCTCCTTCTTCTCCTTTGGCGGCGGGGCACTCGTCTGATGTTGGCCGGAGAGCACCATATCGAGGGCTTTGAGGTTCCGGTTCACCGTGCACTGACCGAACCAATCCTGCTCGGCGGAGCGCCGCGAGCGGTGGCCATCCTCAGTGGCACCGTCGCCGCGGCCGTCGGGCTTGGCTTGCAGCAGTGGATTGCCGGACTGGTGCTGTGGATCTGCGGGCATACGGTGGCTGTCTACGCGGCCCGCCGCGACCCGGACTTCGCCAGCGTGCTCGTCCGCCACCTTCGCCTGAGGGGGTGGCTTGCATGCTGAATCTTTCAGAATATCGGGGTAAGGCCGACCGGCTTGCCGATCATCTGCCTTGGGCCGCACTGGTCGCACCAGGCGTCGTGCTCAATAAGGACGGCAGTTTCCAGCGCACCTTTGGGTTCCGCGGCCCTGATCTCGAGAGCGCAACAGAAGCCGAACTCATCGGCATCTGCGCTCGGGCCAACAATGCGCTCAGACGCCTCGGCTCTGGCTGGGCATTGTTCTTCGAGGCCGACCGCATCGAGGCGCTGGGCTATCCAGACTCGCGCTTCCCCGACGCTGCGTCGTGGTTGGTCGACGAAGAACGGCGCGCGTCCTTTCAAGGCAAGGTTGCGCATTACGAGAGCCGCTATCACCTGACGCTGACGTTCATGCCGCCGCCGGACAGCCAGGCGCGGGCGCAAAGCGCTCTGGTCGACTCGCATCATTCACAAGGCGAGAGAGAGTGGCGCCAGGAACTGGCGCGGTTCCGGGACGAAACCGGCCGCGTGCTGGATCTCCTGTCGGGCTTAATGCCCGAAATACGCGCACTCGATGATGCCGAGACGCTGACTTACCTCCACGGCACGATCTCGACCAGCCGCCATCCAGTGGCCATGCCGGAAACGCCGCTTTATCTCGACGGCATCCTGGTCGATGCGCCGCTTACGGGCGGATTGGAGCCGATGCTCGGCGAGCAACATCTGCGCACGCTCACCATTCTCGGTTTTCCGAATGTCACACGGCCCGGAATTCTCGACGCGCTCAACCATCAGGATTTCCCCTATCGCTGGATGACGCGCTTCATTCCGCTGGACAAGACCGAGGCCACCAGGACGCTGACGCGGTTGCGGCGGCAGTGGTTTGCCAAGCGCAAATCGATCGCGGCCATCCTGCGCGAGGTGGTGACCAGCGAACCAGTCCCGCTCGTTGACACCGACGCCGAAAACAAGGCGCTCGATGCCGACGCCGCACTCCAGGCGTTAGGCGGCGATCATGTCGGGTTCGGCTATCTGACGACGACGGTGACGGTATGGGACGAGGACCATCAGGCGGCCGCGGAGAAACTCCGCGCGGTCGAGCGGGTCGTCAATGGCCTCGGCTTCGCCACGATCCATGAAGGCGTGAATGCGGTCGAGGCCTGGCTCGGCTCGTTGCCCGGCCATGTCTATGCCAATGTCCGTCAGCCGCTCGTTCACACATTGAACCTAGCCCACTTGATGCCGCTTTCCTCGGTGTGGGCCGGCCCGGCGGCGAACGAGCATCTCGCCAAAGTTACACAGGCAGAGGCCCCGCCGCTTCTCTTCGCCTCAACCAGCGGGTCGACACCGTTCCGGCTTTCCACCCACGTCGACGATGTCGGCCACATGCTGATCGTCGGACCGACCGGCGCCGGCAAGTCGGTCCTCGTTGCCCTCTTCGCTCTGCAGTTCCGACGCTATGCCGGCGCGCAGGTCTATGTCTTCGACAAAGGCAATTCAGCCCGGGCCGCAATTCTTGCCATGGGTGGCGAGCATCACGCGCTGCGCGCGCACGGTGCGCTTGCCTTCCAGCCGCTGCGCAAGATTGACGATCCGGCGATCCGCAGCTGGGCAGCCGAATGGATCGCCGGGCTGATCGCCCATGAGAACGTCACCGTCACCCCGGAGGCGAAAGAGGCAATCTGGTCGGCACTCACCAGTCTTGCAACGGCGCCGGCGCAGGAACGCACACTCACCGGCCTGTCGGTCTTGCTTCAGTCCAACGCGCTGAAGTCCGCTTTGATGCCCTACACGCTCGACGGACCCTTCGGCCGGTTGCTGGACGCGGATCACGATCGGCTGGCCTTGTCGGATGTGCAGTGCTTCGAGACCGAAGAGCTGATGCACAGCCAAGGCGCTGTGCTGCCGGTGCTCACCTATCTTTTCCATCGCCTCGAGGCGCGGTTCGATGGACGACCGACATTGCTCATGCTCGACGAGGCCTGGCTCTATCTCGACAATCCGCTCTTTGCGGGGCGTATACGCGAATGGCTGAAGGTGCTGCGCAAGAAGAACGTCTCCGTCATTTTCGCCACGCAGTCACTGGCCGACATCGCTGGCTCTGCAATCGCACCGGCCATCATCGAGAGCTGCCCACAGCGCATCTTTCTTCCCAATGACCGTGCCGTGGAACCACAGGCACGGGAAGCCTATGAGCGTTTTGGCCTGAACGAGCGGCAGATCGAACTGGTCGCGCGCGCCACGCCGAAGCGGCACTATTATCTGCAATCGCGCCGCGGCAACCGGCTGTTTCAGCTGGGCTTGGGTCCAATCGCGCTTGCGCTGTGCGGCGCCTCCGATCCGGCCAGCCAGACCCTGATCGACAGGATCCTGTCGGAACACGGACAGGACGGCTTTGCCTTTCATTTCCTGAATGCCCGCGGGCTCGATTGGGCCGCCGAGCTTCTCCGCCAATTCCCTCAACCAGACATGGAGTAATCATGATGCGGCTCCGTTTCCTTTCCGGCCTGATCACCCTTTCCCTGATGGCCAAACCGATGGCCGGCTATGTCCAGCAAGCCTACGCGCTCATTGTCTTCGATCCCTCGAACTACACCCAGAATGTGCTGACGGCGGCACGCTCACTGGAGCAGATCAACAACCAGATACAGTCGCTCCAGAACCAGGCGACCATGCTACAGAACATGGCGCGCAACCTTCAGAGGTTGGATTTTTCTTCGGTGGGCCAGCTCACCGGTTCTCTGCAGCGGATCGACGGGCTCATGGACCAGGCGAGTGGCCTGAGTTTTGATCTGGACAAGCTGCAGGACCAGTGGCGCAATCAATATCCCGAAAGCTACGACGCCACGATCAAGGTCAGCGATGTGGCAAGCGCAGCGCGCGAGCGCTGGCAGAGCGCCATGCAGGCGTTCCGGCAGACGATGGGTGTCCAGTCGCAGATCCTCGAGAACGTCCGCGGCGATCGCGACCTGCTTGCTGATCTCGTCAACCGCAGCCAGGGTGCTGGCGGTGCGCTTGAGGCAAGCCAGGCCACCAACCAACTGATCGCGCTGTCAACCAAGCAGCAGATGCAGATCCAGACGCTGCTTGCGACGCAGTTTCGCGCTGAGGCGGAGGATGCGGCTCGCAAGGCGCAGTCCGAAGAAGCCGCGCGCCAGACGACAAAGCGTTTCCTCGGCACCGGCACGGCCTATCCCGGCAACTGATCACCATTTCTGTCACGAGGAAGGCGCAATGAACGACCTCGGGGTCATCGATCGATTCATGGAGACTTTCATCCGCTATATTGACAGCGGGTTTGGTCTGCTGTCGGGCGATGTCGCCTTCCTCACCACGACCCTAATCGGCATCGACATCACGTTAGCCGGGCTCGCTTGGGCATTCGCCGGCGAGCCCAACATTCTCGGCCGCTTCATCCGCAAGGTGCTCTATGTCGGCGTCTTCGCTTTCATCCTGAACAATTTCAAGAATCTCGCCGACATTATATACCGCTCCTTCGCAGGGCTGGGCATCAACGCTTCGGCCGCCAATCTGTCGCCCGACAGTCTCCTGCGGCCCGGACGTATTGCCGCCACAGGGTTCGAGGGCGCGTGGCCGCTGCTGGATCAAGCGAGCCAGCTTCTTGGCTTTCCCGAAATCTTCGGCAACGCGCTCACCATTTTCGTGCTGCTCGTGGCCTGGTTCCTGATCATCATTGCCTTCTTCATTCTTTCCATCCAGCTCTTCATCACCATCCTGGAGTTCAAGCTCACCACTCTCGCCGGCTTCGTTCTGGTGCCCTTCGCAGTCTGGAATCGGTCGGCGTTCCTGGCGGAGCGCGTGCTCGGCAACGTGATCTCGTCGGGCATCAAAGTGATGGTGCTTGGCGTCGTCGTCGGCATCGGGTCCACACTGTTCGGCGAGTTCGCTTCGGCGCTGCAAGGCAAGGAGCCGGATTTGGCCGCCGCCATGTCACAGGTGTTGGGCGCGCTGGCGCTGCTTGGACTAGGTATTTTTGGGCCTGGAATAGCGTCCGGTCTCGTCTCGGGTGCCCCGCAGCTTGGTGCGGGCGCTGCACTGGGTACGGCCGCCGCCGCCGCCGGTGCGTCACTCGTTGCCGGAGGCGCTGCGATCGCCGGGGTGCGCATGGCAGCTGATGGCGGGCTTGCCGCAATTCGCGCCGGCACCACGATCGGTTCGGCAGCTTCCTCTGCCTGGCAACTAGGGCGCGCAACCTCGCCTGACTCCGGCCTGTCCGGTGTGGCTGCCGGGATGCAGGGCGTGGCAGGTGCCGCCAGTGGCGCCGCTGTGCGAGCGGCACGATTTGCCGCGGAAACCTTCGGGCGCAGCGCTGACGCCGGGCGCCAGGCCGCATGGACCGCGACCGGCGGGTCTCCCATCGCCTCGATGACCGAAACTCCTGCGGGTCCGACCACCGATGCTGCCCCTAGCTGGGCCAGGCGCCTGCGTTTCCAGCAGTCTGCGCGAGCCCACCGCCACGCCACCATGCAGGCCGTGCGCGATGGTGACAGACCGGGCGGTAGCGCCAATCCCTCTCTCAACGACAAGGACGACTAGATGCTCTTCAAGCGATCCGTTCAACGCTACGGCAAGACACCCGAGCCCATCACACCGTACCAGAAGGCGGGCCAACTGTGGGATGAGCGCATCGGCTCATCGCGGGTGCAGGCCCGCAACTGGCGGCTGATGGCTCTTGGCTGCCTGGCATTGGCAACCGGGCTCTCCGGCGGGCTCGTTTGGCAGTCAATGCAGAGCCGGGTTGTGCCCTACGTCGTCGAGGTCGACCGCTTCGGCGAGGCGCGCGCCGTAGCCTCGGCAATCCGGGACTACGAGCCGACGGACGCCCAGATCGCCTGGCATCTTGGCCGTTTCATTCAGAATATCCGTTCCGTTTCCACCGATCCGGTGTTGGTGCGGCAGAACTGGTTGGCCGCCTATGACTTTGCCAGTGACCGCGCCGCGCTCTTCCTCAACGAATATGCCAAGGCGAACGATCCTTTCGGTCAGATCGGAACGCGAAGCGTGTCCGTCCAGGTGACCAGCGTAGTGCGGGCTTCCGGCAGCTCGTTCCAGGTCAAATGGACCGAGCAGGTCTTTGAGCGCGGCAGCCTTGCCAGCACGACCCGCTGGACGGCGATCCTCACGGTCATGATCCGCCCGCCAAACAATACAGACCAACTGCGCAAGAATCCGCTCGGCCTCTTCATCAACGCCATCGATTGGTCGCGCGAGCTCGACAGTGCCGCGCCGACCTCCGTTTCCCCCAAGGAGCCCGCCAATGACAAATAAAGCCCCATCGCTCCGTGCCGCGCTGATCCTGTCGGCCTCAGCAGCGGTGCTGTCCGCCTGCGCATCCAAGCCGGTGCCGCCGCCCGAGATTGCCTATGACGCTGCCGACTTCAAAGCAGCGTCGATCGAGAAGCCGCCAGAGAAACCGGTTAAAATCGTCCAGGTGCCAAAGCCGCTACCGCTTCCCGGCCAGTTGCAGCCTGACCCGGTCAAGTTCGCCGAAGACAAGCGTTCTCCTGAAGAACGCGTTGCCGATGCCAATAGGGCCGCAACTCGGCAGCCAACCAGGTATGGCTATGTCAACGCGGTCCAGGTCTATCCCTTCACCGATGGGGCGCTTTATCAGCTCTTTGCAGCGCCGGAACGCGTCACCGATATCGCTCTGCAGCCGGGCGAGAAACTGACGGCGGTGTCCGCCGGGGACACGGTCCGCTGGGTCATAGGCGACACCGTCAGTGGCACCGGTGACGGTCAGCGCACCCATGTTTTGGTGAAGCCGTTCGCGCCCGAGCTTACCACAAATCTGGTGATCACCACGGATCGACGCACCTATCACTTGCAGCTCCAAAGCACGGAGAAGACCGCAATGGCGGCCATCTCTTGGACTTACAGCGAAGACCAGATCCTTGCGCTCTCCCGGCGAAACGTTCAGGCCGACGCTGCAACGCCGGTCGCATCGAATGTTGCGCTCGAAAATATCCGCTTCCGCTATTCAATCGCCGGCGACACACCGCCCTGGAGACCGACACGAGCCTTTGACGACGGCAGCAAAGTCTATATCGAATTCCCACCCCGCATCGATCAGGGCGAGGCGCCGCCGCTCTTCATCGTCGGTACTGACGGCGGCAATCAGCTGGTCAACTACCGCATGCGTGGCAACTACTACATCGTCGATCGCCTGTTCGCCGCGGCCGAACTGCGCCTCGGCGCCAAGCCGCAGCAGGTCGTGCGCATCTCAAGGATTGACGGCCGGCAATTGCCGCGTCGGATGCCACTCTTTGCCGGTTTCGGCAGGTGAGGGAAAGGCTCATGACCGATACGTCCCACTCCCATGCGCCGCCGAAACTCGATCCCGACCAGCTGCAGCTGCGCGCCTCACCCCGCGGTGCTGTGCGCTTCAGGCGGGGTGTGATTGTCGCGATCTCTGCCGCAGGATGTGGTGCCATTCTGGGCGTCATGATCATTGCGCTTCAGGGACCGGCATTGCGATTCAAAGAGCTGGCGGAAGACCTCTACCATCCTGACCACAAGCCCACCGCCGAGGGGCTCGACAGCCTGCCCAGGGACTATTCCGGCGTCAAGCCGAAGGCCCCGGTGCTCGGACCGCCGCTACCCGGTGATCTCGGCCGCCCCATCCTCGAGCGGCAGCGCCAACTCGGCATCGCGCCGGGACAGGACGTCTCCGCCGAGGATCAACGCCTTGCCCAGCAGGCGATCGAAGCGCGCGAGTCGCAAGTGTTGTTCCGAATCGACAATCGATCCAGACCGACAGATCTCGCCGGCGGCGGGGAGAGTGTACAGCAGCGGCCTGAAGCGGTTCCGCAACCGGGAGCGACAGGCGCGTCGGCTTCCGTCGCTCCAGCCGAGGGCGATCAGAACAACCAACAGCGCAAGCTGGATTTTGTCAGTCAGCGGAGCACAAGCGGAATCTACAATCCGCATGCGCTGCAGACATCTGCTTCGCCCTACCAGCTGATGGCTGGCAGCGTAATCGCGGCAAGCCTCATTACCGGGATCAATTCCGACCTACCCGGCCTCGTCGTCGCGCAGGTCACAGAGAATGTGCAAGACACAGTCACTGGGAGCATCTTGCTCATTCCACAAGGTTCCCGGCTGATCGGCACCTATGACAGCGTGGTGGCGTTTGGGCAAAAGCGCGCATTGCTGGTCTGGCAGCGAATAATCCTGCCGGACGGGTCCTCGATCGAAATCGATAATCTGCCGGCGACAGACACCGCCGGATATGCAGGGCTTGAGGACAAGGTGGATTTCCACACCTGGCAGCTGATCAAGGGGGTTGCGCTTGCGACCTTGCTTGGCGTGGGTACCGAATTGACCCTTGGAGACAATGAAAGCGATCTGGTCAAGGCGATCCGCGAATCCGCCCAGCAGAACGTCAGTCGAGCTGGCCAGCGCATAACTGAGAAAAATCTCAACGTTCAGCCCACCATAACGATCCGACCAGGCTGGCCACTGCGCGTCATCGTGCACAAGGATCTCTTGCTGCGACCATACAAAATTGAACGGGAGTGATTATGGTCAACTTGAAACTTGGCAAGCTTCCAGACCGAACGCCTTTGAAGATTACCATCACCGTCAGCGCGGAGTTGAGCCAAGAACTCAAGGCCTATGCTGCGCTCTATCGTCAGACCTACGGCGAGTCTGAAACAGTCGCGGAACTCATCCCGTTCATGCTGGCGGGATTTCTGGACGGCGACCGAGCGTTTGCCAAGGCCAGAAAAGAAGGTCTGGCGACGGCAGACGAATCGCGGTCTTTGAAAGCCTCAGATTCCGAATGACCGAAGCAGAGAGTCAGTCAAGTGCAATTGTGGCGCACCGCACGCTCGGCCGGTCCATCCATGAGGCCGAGCTGTGCCAAGCGAAGGTTCCATCTCTCCATCATGTGCCGGCCGATGTCGACCGGGAAGACGATCACCGGCGGCAGCGTGGATGCAGCGCGTTGATATGCCTGCGTGCCTGTCAAAGAAGGGTGTGCGCGGGCAACATCGTCGTATGGCAAATAGGTCACCGATGATGGACCCTCGCGCGGACCGCGACGCACTCGCTGGCTCAAACTGCCACGGAGTGCCTGGCCTTTCCCGTTTTGAGATATTTGTCGAACTTCGCAGCGACGCATCTGACAAAGGGACGACTTTCCATCGGTACGACGAAACGGTCGCCATCGAGTTCAAGCAATCGGACGGGGTTGTCGAGGGCCACGGTACTCGACCGGAGAAGGAGCTTCTGGCCGGCTTTGCCAAAGCGCTCAACCAGGTCGATCGCCGAAAAACCGAAATCGCACATCAGCCGCTCGATGATCCAGCCGCGAGCGCGGTCGTCGTTGGAAAAAGCAATGCCGCGGACCGAAGCCAACCCACCGCCATCCACTATGCGCCGATACTCGGCGGTAGAAGGCATGTTCTGTACATAGCCTTGCCGGAATTGGCTGATGGACGACGGACCGAGGCCGATCAAGGTTTCGCAGCGATCCTCGGTATAGCCTTGGAAGTTGCGATGCAACGTTCCGGCATGCGCGGCAAGCGCCAGCGCATCACCCGGTTTGGCGAAATGGTCGAGCCCGATTGCTTCGTATCCTTGGTCGAGTATGGCGCGAGCTGCCAGTTGCGATTGGGCAAACCGCTCGTCCGGGCCTGGCAACCACGCCTCGTCGATCATGGTCTGATGTTTCTTGAACCAAGGCACGTGCGCATAGCCAAAAAGGGCGATCCGGTCGGGCTCGAGCGTCAGCGCCTGCCTGACGGTGGACAAGACGCTCTCCTCGATCTGGTCCGGCAAGCCGTAGAGCAGGTCGAGGTTAACCGACTCGACGCCGCGTGACCGAACGCCGTGGACGACTGTCTTGGTCTGCAAGAAGGTCTGTTCGCGATTGATGGCCTTCTGCACCTTCGGATCGAATCCTGGACCCCGAGGCTGGCCCTCGTCATGCCGATTTTGGCGAGTGCGTCAAGGCGCTCTTCGTCCATGTCGTTGGGTTCGATTCGACGCTGATCTTGGCGCCGGGAAGAAATGAGAAGCTGTTGCGCAGAACGTCTCCCAGCGCCACCATGTCCTGTGGTTTGAGCATCGTCGGTGAGCCGCCACCGAAATGGACGGCACGCACCCGGCCCTTGCCTCCGGCGAGACGTGAGACGGTGGCGATCTCCGCATGCAGCGATCTCAGATATCTGGTGACCGGTTCATAGTGGCGTGTCTGCTTGGTGTGGCACGCACAGAACCAGCAAAGCTTGTCGCAGAAAGGGATGTGCACGTAGAACGATATCTCATCGTCCTCGCCGAGCGCCTCCAGCCAGCCACGATAAGCCGCAGCATCGACGCCCACGTGGAAATGCGGTGCGGTGGGATAGCTGGTATAGCGAGGGACGTTTTCGGCGATCCGAGCAGCTACTTTCGACTGCATGTCGTGGTCACCATGTTTGCACCGCTGGAACTCTTGACTGATTGGCCGGCCAGCACCCTGATTTCGATCAAGTGCAGCTCGGACAAACTGCCGCAAGGATTTTCCTACCCTGGATTGCTACCCTGTCGGTGCTTGGAAGAGGGTAGAGCGAGCGCATGACACTACGGCAGGACATTCACAGTTCCGGCATTCCCGTTCTTTGCCGCTCTTGCGGGGGAAGGCGTCGCGGTATTTGCGGCGCACTCGATCCAGACCGTTTGGCTGCGCTTGCCAGGAGTTCATCGCGGCACAAGATCGAGCCAGGAGTCGAACTGGTCGGCGACTGCGAGGCCGTCAACAGCTATTCGAATGTGCTTTCAGGCGTGGTGAAGCTGACGAAGAGCCTTTCGGACGGGCGCCAGCAGATCGTAGGGCTCCAGTTTGCACCGGATTTTCTGGGGCGACCCTTCAAGGTCGAAAGCGAGATCAGTGCGGAAGCGGCAACCGTTGTCACGCTGTGTTCGTTCCCCAAGGCAGCCCTCGAACGGATGGTGAAGGAATCACCGGAACTCGAGCATCGCCTGCTTAAGCAGGCGCTGGACGAACTTGACGCAGCACGCGAATGGATGGTGACGCTCGGGCGCAAGACGGCATCGGAAAAGGTGGCGAGTTTTCTCGTCATGCTCGCCCTGAACATGGATTCCAGTGTTGATCCGGCCGCTATCTCGGCGTCCTTCGATCTCCCACTGACTCGTGCCGACATCTCTGATTTCCTTGGCCTGACGAATGAGACGGTGAGCCGCCAGCTGACTCGATTGCGAGCTGAAGGCGTGATCCGGATCGAGAACAAACGCCATGTGAGGGTGGAGAGCGTCGGCCGGCTGGAGCAGCGTTGCGGCGGCCGAAGGCCGCGGCAGTTTGGATAAGCCCAAGCGGCGGGCTCTGCGCCTCCAACTCCGATCCGCGGCAGGACATGCTGCGTTCGAACACAATCTATTGCTGTAGCCTCGAGACGCCCCGGTAGCATAGACCCAAGAGCATCCGCGACCCTTGTCGGATATCGAGGCAGCCGGCAAGAGTTCCGGAAAGCTCGCCGGTGAAGCATTGATCCTTGAGGTCCTCGTACCCGCAGGGTGGCGGCGATGTCACTGCGTCTTTTCCGAGCCATTCCAAGCGACCTTAGCAGCGCTACTTCCAGCGTCGCGGAGGGCCGCGCTTCGACATACCCGCCGCCGCAACGTCCGCTCTGATTTGCGCGAACTCGATTCCGCCGAACAAACCTGGCACCTGACATGGATCAGGGCGGGCAGAGGGCAGCTGCGCAATTGATGCCGAGCGGATTTGCGTCCGCCCGATTCGGGATCAGGATTTGCGATGAAATTCGGCACAGCGATCGTCGTGGTGGGCTTTTTTGCTTTTGCAGCCCTGGTGGCTGCCGGCCTCGGCATTGATGGACCTTTCCGCCAGCATATGGGGGTGCTGTCTTTTGCCCTTATTGCCTTTACCGGGATCTTGTTGCGCAACACGGAATTCAAGCCGGCCGCTCCGATCGATCCATCCGCTTACATGGATGGTCCAATCCGCTACGGCGCCATCGCCACCATGTTCTGGGGTGTTGTCGGCATGGTGGTCGGCGTGGTCATCGCGCTGCAGCTCGCCTACTCCGATCTCAACATTCAACCTTGGTTTAATTTCGGCCGCTTGCGGCCGCTGCATACGTCCGGCGTCGTCTTCGCCTTCGGCGGCAACGCGCTGCTGTGCACGTCATTGTACGTCGTGCAACGTACCTGCCGCGCGCGCCTGTTCGGCGGCGATCTCGCCTGGTTCGTGTTCTGGGGTTACCAGCTCTTCATCGTCATGGCCGCGACCGGCTATCTGCTCGGTATCACCGAGAGCCGCGAGTACGCCGAACCCGAGTGGTATGTGGACATCTGGCTGACCATCGTCTGGGTCTGCTATCTCATCCTGTTCCTGGGCACGATCCTGAAGCGCAAGGAACCGCATATCTACGTCGCCAACTGGTTTTACCTCTCCTTCATCGTGACCATCGCGATGCTGCACGTGGTCAACAACCTTTCGATGCCGGCCTCTCTCCTAGGTTCCAAGAGCTACTCAGCCTTTTCCGGTGTCCAGGACGCCCTGACGCAATGGTGGTACGGTCACAACGCCGTCGGCTTCTTCCTCACCGCCGGCTTCCTCGGCATGATGTACTATTTTGTGCCGAAGCAGGCGAACCGCCCGGTCTATTCCTACCGGCTGTCGATCATCCACTTCTGGGCATTGATCTTCCTGTACATCTGGGCCGGGCCGCACCACCTGCATTTCACCGCTCTGCCCGACTGGGCGCAGACGCTCGGCATGGTGTTCTCGATCATGCTGTGGATGCCGTCCTGGGGCGGCATGATCAACGGCCTGATGACGCTGTCCGGCGCCTGGGACAAGCTGCGCACCGATCCGATCATCCGCATGATGGTGATGGCCGTCGCCTTCTACGGCATGTCGACCTTCGAAGGCCCGGTGATGGCTATCAAGGCGGTCAACTCGCTGTCGCATTATACCGACTGGACAATCGGTCACGTGCACTCCGGCGCGCTCGGCTGGGTCGGCATGATTTCTTTCGGCGCGATCTACTACATGGTGCCGAAGCTCTGGAACCGCGACCGGCTCTATTCGCTGCGGCTGGTTACCTGGCACTTCTGGCTGGCGACCCTGGGGATCGTCGTCTACGCCGCCGCCATGTGGGTGTCCGGCATCACGCAGGGCCTGATGTGGCGCGAATACGATGAGCAGGGCTTCCTGGTCTACTCCTTCGCCGAAACCGTCGCTGCCATGCGCCCCTACTATGTGATGCGCGCTATCGGCGGCGCCATGTACCTCTCCGGCGCCCTGATCATGGCTTGGAACATCGCGATGACGATTCTCGGCCACCAGCGTGAGGAAAAACCGATGTCGGGTGCCGCGCCTGTCCTTCAGCCAGCCAGGGAGCCAAACCAATGGGCTTGATGGACAAACATGCCATTATCGAGAAGAACGCCACGCTTCTTCTCGTGGGCTCCCTTCTTGTCGTGACTGTCGGCGGCATCCTCGAAATCGCGCCGCTCTTCTACCTCGACAACACGATCGAGAAGGTGGAAGGCATGCGTCCCTACTCGCCGCTCGAGCTCGTCGGGCGCAACATCTATGTGCGCGAGGGCTGCTACCTCTGCCATAGCCAGATGATCAGGCCGTTCCGCGACGAGGTCGAGCGCTATGGTCACTACAGCCTGGCCGCCGAGTCGATGTACGATCACCCCTTCCAATGGGGATCGAAGCGGACGGGGCCGGATCTGGCCCGGGTCGGTGACCGATATTCGAATTCATGGCATGTCGCGCATCTCTCCGATCCGCGTTCCGTTGTGCCGGAATCCATCATGCCCAGCTACGCGTTCCTGAAGGACGCACCGATTGACGTGAAGGATTTCTCGACGCATCTGGTCGCCAACAGGCGGGTCGGCGTTCCCTACAATGATGAGATGGTCGCCAACGCCAACGCCGATCTGATGGCGCAGGCCGACCCGAATGCCGACACCTCGGGCCTCGAGAAACGCTATCCCAAAGCCAAGGTCGGCGACTTCGACGGCAACCCGCAACAGGTCACCGAAATGGATGCGCTCGTTGCGTATCTGCAGATGCTCGGCACGTTGGTCAATTTCAAGAACTACGACGAAGGCGCCGGCTATCGCTGAGGAGTTTTTTCCATGAATTACAATCTTATGCGGGAGTTTGCCGACAGCTGGGGTCTGGTCGCCATGGCGCTTTTCTTCGCGGGGGCAAGTGTCTTTGCCCTGCGTCCCGGCAGCCGCGAGCTGGCGGACGAAGCTGCCCGAATTCCGCTTCAGGACGAGTGATCATGAGCGAGGAGCACATCGATGAAGTCTCTGGGGTCTCGACCACCGGCCACGAATGGGACGGCATCCGCGAGCTGAACAACCCGCTTCCGCGTTGGTGGATCACCATCTTCTACGTCACCATCGTCTGGGCGATCGGCTACACAATCGCCTATCCCGCATGGCCACTGCTGCACTCTGCGACGACGGGTGTTCTCGGCTATTCGAGCCGCAATGACGTCAAGAACGAACTGGCGGATGCGGAAGCAGCGAAGAGCAAATACCTAGCGGCGGTGAAGTCGAAAAGTGTCTCGGAAATCGAATCGGATGATGCCTTGCGCGAATTCGCCATCGCCGCCGGCGGCGCCGCATTCAAAGTCAACTGCACGCAGTGCCACGGCTCCGGCGCCGAAGGATCCAAGGGCTTTCCCAACCTAAACGACGACGACTGGCTGTGGGGCGGAAAGGCCGATCAGATCCAGCAGACAATCACGCATGGGATACGCTTCGCGGCCGATCCAGACACCCGACTGTCAGAAATGCCCGACTTCGGCGACATCATTACCGCCGACGAGATCAAGCAGGTTAGCGCATATGTCGTCAGCCTCTCCGGCAAGGTCGCCGATGCAAGTCTGATCCTACCCGGTGCCGAAGTCTTTTCCGACAATTGCGTCGCCTGTCATGGTGAGAACGCGGAGGGGAACAGGGAATTTGGGGGTCCCAACCTCACCGACGCCATTTGGCTGCATGGGGCCGGCGAGGCAGCTGTCGCCGCCCAGGTCCGCGCGCCAAAGGAAGGTGTCATGCCGGCCTGGCTCGGCCGTCTCGGCGAGATCAAAGTCAAGGAGCTGGCGGTCTATGTCCATTCGCTTGGCGGCGGAGAATAGGAAGGAAAGCCCTATTCTCGGCCTCCCCCTGCCAAGCGACGAGGCCCGGCGCGAGCCGGGCCTCGACACCATTTCGGCTGCGCCGCATCATCAATGCGGAACGCTTCTGACATCGGCTGGGAGTGGAGATGCACGTGTGCATTAGTACGCGAATAGAACGGCTCGAAGCCTCGGCCATGAATTCCCCCAACCCGCGCCGGCCGCATTATGCCAGACGCAAGAAAATCTTCCCCAAGCGCGCCTCAGGCAGCTTTCGCCGCTTCAAATGGCTGGTGATGGCGATCACGCTTGGCATCTACTACCTGACGCCGTGGCTGCGTTGGGATCGCGGTCCATTTGCCCCGGACCAGGCCGTGCTGCTCGATCTCGCCAATCGGCGCTTCTACTTCTTCTTCATCGAGATATGGCCCCAGGAATTCTTCTATGTGGCCGGCCTCCTGGTCATGGCCGGCGTTGGACTTTTCCTGATCACCTCGACTGTCGGGCGTGCCTGGTGCGGCTATGCATGTCCGCAGACCGTATGGGTCGATCTGTTCCTTGTCGTCGAACGTGCGGTCGAGGGGGACCGCAACGCCCGCATGAAACTTGACGCTGGCCCCTGGACCGCCCGCAAGCTGATGCTGCGCCTATCGAAGCACGCCGTCTGGTTGGTGATCGGCGCGGCGACCGGCGGCGCCTGGATTTTCTATTTCGCTGATGCACCGACACTTATGGGCGAGCTTTTCACCGGTACCGCAGCGCCTGTCGCCTACATCACCATCGCCGTGTTGACGGCGACCACCTACACGTTCGGCGGCCTGATGCGCGAACAGGTCTGCACCTATATGTGCCCATGGCCACGCATCCAGGCAGCCATGCTCGACGAGAACTCGCTCACCGTCACCTACAATGAGTGGCGCGGCGAACCGCGCTCGCGTCACGCCAAGAAGGTGCAAGCGATAGGGCAGTCCGTCGGCGACTGCGTCGACTGCAATGCCTGCGTCGCGGTCTGCCCAATGGGGATCGACATTCGCGACGGCCAACAACTCGAATGCATTACCTGCGCGCTGTGTATCGACGCCTGCGACGGCGTCATGGACAAGCTCGGCAAAGAGCGCGGGCTGATCTCCTACGCGACGCTCTCCGATTACAACGCCAACATGATGCTGGCGACCGCAGGCGGCTCCAGTTCAATCAATCCGTCGCTGGTCAGGACTGCCGTCGGCACCTTCTCCGATCAGGTGGCGCATTTTCACATTCGCAAGATCTTCCGGCCGCGCACCTACGTCTACATGGGCCTGTGGTCGCTGATCGGGCTGGGCCTGCTCTATTCGCTGCTGACGCGCGATCGGCTCGAGCTGAACGTGCTGCATGACCGCAATCCGCAATTCGTCACGCTATCCGATGGCTCCATCCGCAACGGCTATACCGTCAAGCTGCTCAACATGATCCCTGAGCCAAGGACGATCGTCGTCACCATGCAGGGCCTGGAGGGTGCCGATATGGTCGTCGTCGGCGACGACATCCCGGCCGGCCGGTCTTTCGCCATCCCGGTCGAGCCCGACCGCCTGAAAACGTTGAAGGTCTTCGTTCGCCGGCCGGCGGACCAGATCCACGCACCGGCACAGACCTTCAAGTTCCGTGTCGAGGATAGAGCGAGCTTCGAGTCGAACGAGTACACCGCCACATTCAACGCGCCAGAGGCCGCCAAATGACCGCCAATGCCCAAAAGCCTCGCGAATTCACAGGCAGGCACATGCTGGCCATCATTCTCACCTTTTTCGGGGTGGTCATCGCGGTCAACCTGACCATGGCCACGCTCGCCAATACGAGTTGGACCGGCCTCGTCGTCGAGAACACCTATGTGGCCAGCCAGCAATTCAACAAGGAGGCCGAGGCCGGCCGCGCCCAAGCAGCGCTCGGTTGGACCGGCAAGCTGACCATCGCATGGGGCGAAGTCCGCTACAGCCTCTCCGACGCAGCCGGCAAGCCGGTTCCTCTGCACGGTGTCAAGGTGCTGTTTCGTCATCCCGCCTACGAGAAAGAGGACGAATCCGTCACGCTCGCCCTCGCCTCAGGCAAGGAATTCGCAGCGCAGCATATGCCGAAGGACGGCGTCTGGATCGTCGAGGTCGACGCCGATGCCGGCCTGGCGCGACCCTATCGCGACGTCCGCAGGATCATGATTTCTCATGGAGCGCTGCAGTGAGCTGTTGTGCACCGGGCGCTGAAATGGCGCTGGATCTGAACGGCGCCACATCGGTCCTGCCATCCAGCCAGGAGATCAGGTTGGCGAGCCGATCGCTTGGCGACGATCTTCGGCAGACCGACCTTTCAGTGCCGGCGGTTCATTGCGCGGCTTGTATCCAGACGATCGAGGCGGCACTTGGAAAGCTCGATCACGTCGAAGGCGCGCGTGTCAACCTGTCGACGAAGCGGGTCGCGGTCCGGTGGCGTGGAGACGAGGTGCCACCGTTCATCGCCGCGCTTGGAAGACTGGGCTACGAGGCGCATCTGTTCGCACCCGAGATCGACGACAAGGACAAGACGCTTGCCGAACTGATCCGCGCCGTCGCTGTTGCCGGTTTTGCGGCGGGCAACATCATGCTGCTTTCGGTCTCTGTCTGGTCCGGCGCCGAAGGTGCTACCCGCGACCTGTTTCACTGGGTCTCGGCGCTGATCGCCATTCCTGCCCTCGCCTTCGCCGGCGGCATCTTCTTCCGGTCGGCCTGGAACGCCTTGCGTCATGGCCGCATGAATATGGACGTGCCCATCGCGGTCGGGGTTTCGCTCGCCTACGCCATGAGCCTCTATGAGACGATCAATCATGGCGACCACGCCTATTTCGACGCGTCGGTATCGCTGCTGTTCTTCCTTTTGATCGGACGCACGCTGGATCATGTGATGCGGGAGCGTGCCCGGACTGCCGTGAAGGGCCTGTCTCAGCTGGCAGCGCGTGGCGCCATGGTGCTGCGCGGCGATGGCGCGCGCGACTATCTGCCGGTCGGCGAGATCGAACCAGGCATGCGGTTGTTGATCGCGGCCGGTGAGAGGATCCCCGTCGATGGCAAGATCATCCAGGGAACATCGGATCTCGACTGCTCGCTGGCCTCAGGCGAAAGCACGCCGAAAAACGTGGCGCCGGACGAAGCGGTACAGGCCGGCGTGCTCAATCTTACCGGCCCGCTGACGATTGAGGCGACAGCCGCCGCAAGGGATTCATTCCTGGCGGAAATGGTCCGGTTGATGGAGGCTGCCGAGGGCGGCCGCGCGCAATATCGCCGTATAGCCGACCGCGTTTCAGCGCTTTATGCCCCGGTGGTCCATCTCACGGCGTTTGTGACATTCCTGGGCTGGATAGCGGCGACCGGAGACTGGCATCGGGCGATGACGATCGCCATCGCCGTCCTCATCATCACATGCCCGTGCGCGCTTGGCCTCGCGGTGCCGATCGTGCAGGTGGTCGCCGCACGGCGCCTGTTCGAGAACGGCATCATGGTCAAGGACGGCTCCGCCATGGAACGCCTGGCAAGCGTGGACATTGCGGTGTTCGACAAGACCGGAACGCTGACGCTTGGCCAGCCCCGGCTCATCAACGCGCCGTCGATCGATCCGGCCATGCTGACAGTCGCAGCCGACCTGGCGGCGCACTCGCGTCATCCGTTTTCAAAGGCCATAGCCGGCTTTGCCATTCCTGGCGGGCAGCTCAAATTCGATGCCGTCACCGAGCATCCGGGATTTGGAATCGAGGCCACTGACGCGGGAAGCACCTGGCGCGCGGGAAGTACCTGGCGACTGGGCCGACGCGGATGGGCTGGCTGGAAGGCTCGAACCGGCGGTGAAGGCAAACACGGCTACGGCGGAACGGTGCTGACGAGAAACGGGATGATCGCCGCATCCTTCGTTTTCGAGGACGCGTTGCGCGCCGACGCCAGAGCGGCCATCGATCAATTGAGCGACGCCGGAGTTCCAGTGGAGATGCTGTCGGGCGATACCGCGGCAGCCTGTGCCGAGGTTGCGAAGTCACTCGGAATCGACGACTTCGTTCCGTGCCTGCTGCCGTCCGGCAAGGTCGAACGCATCGAGCGTCTGGCGAGAGACGGGCACAAGGTTCTGATGGTTGGCGACGGGCTCAACGACACGCCGGCGCTGAGCGCTACGCACGTCTCGATCGCTCCCGCCACTGCCGCCGAAATTGGCCGCAATGCAGCCGACTTCGTTTTTCTGCGCGAAAGCCTTCTGGCTGTGCCGCTGGCGCTTGACGTCTCGCGCCAGGCAGGACACCTGATCCGCCAGAACATCGCGATCGCAATCGTTTACAACACTGTCGCCGTACCGATCGCCGTCCTGGGGCACGTGACACCATTGATAGCGGCGATCGCGATGTCCGCCTCATCGCTGCTCGTCATTGGAAATGCGCTGCGTTTGCAAGGCTTTGCGCCGAAAAGGATGACGAGAGTTTCTTCGACAGCCGCTGGTTCCGGCATTCAGGCATCGGCGCAGCCGTCGTGACGACACTTGTCTATCTCATTCCGGTGGCTCTGTTTCTCGGCGCGCTGGGGCTGTCTGGCGTTATGTGGGCCTTGAGGAGTGGTCAATATCAGGATCTCGACGGCGCCGCCGAGCGGATCCTCATCGACCAGGATGACGATCTGGAACGCTGAATGAAGCCGCTGTCCATGTTCTGGAACAAGGTGGGGATGCTCAGCAGCTTGCAATCCCCAGGCCCGACCTGACGTTGATTGTGAAAAGCCCCTCTGACAGTGATTGCGTTGCCCAGTCCACGTGCGGAGTTGGCGGCGTACGGGTTGCGAGCGCGAGTTCGCGATCACCAGTGGAGCGGGAGCCCGCGCTACCTTCCAATGCGTCTGGCTGATCCAGATCAGGACTATCTCCTCATTGCCGTGCTTTATCGGCCCTGCAAGGGAGAACTAATGCTCAGTGGGAGTTTGGCCGCCAGTGTCACCGTCTCGACGGTTTTGGCTTTTTTCACGCTAGGGTCGGCTCTGCTGCTTCGACGAGCCGCGGCCGAAGACCTATGCGCGCTTTCGATCAAAACGGCCACGAAGAATGATCAGAGCCAGATTAGGCCATGTGGGAGCGCGGGCGGCGGCCAGATCATTCCGCGGGTCTGGGGTGACCCGCTCGACGATGGTTGATGCCGACCCTGTGCGCAGCGTGATTGCGGCGCTTCGCCCGTCAACAGCCGGCACTGTGAGAACCTCGCTTGCTGGCTGGCCTTACGCTTGGCTGCGAGGAGACTATGACTGGTCCAATCATGCGCGATTGAACCGATGGTATGATTCGGGTTTTACTGCCCTGCGCCTTGGGGCGATGCAGCCGCCCGAAGGCGGCGCACAGCACCGGTCCGGCTGTAACCTGCATCTGCCCTGCACAATCCACCCATGGCGGTACGGTGATGTGCAGCCCTAACCATAGCTTCGATATTGTTGTCGTGGGAGCCGGGCCGGTCGGCCTTTCATTCGCCGCTTCGCTCGCCCAAAGCCAACTCAAGGTGGCAGTTGTTGAACAGAACTCCATCGACTGTCTCGCGAATGCGCCTTTCGATGGCCGCGAAATCGCTCTGAGTTCCGCCTCCATCAGAATCCTTCGCCAGCTCGGCGCTTGGGATACGATCCCAGCTTCGGAGAAATCTCCGCTTTATGGCGCGCGCGTGCTCAACGGTTCGAGCGCTTTCGCACTGCGTTTTGACGCTCCCATAGCGTCTGGAGAACCCCTCGGAATTTTGGTCCCGAACTGCCGCATTCGCGATGCGTTGTTCAAAGTCGTTCGGCTGCGTGACGAGCCACTTCTGCTGTGCGGCCACCCGGTTGTCCGTGCAACGACCAGCCACAAAGGAGCAGTGATAACGCTTTCCGACGGCATGCAGTTGAGCGCCAGGCTTGTTGTTGCCGCGGATTCGCGCCTGTCCCCCACGCGTGATCTGCTAGAGCACATCCTGTTTAATCTGGGTCATATCCTGCGGCCTTGAAGTAGTTTGCGCATTCGGCTGGTGTGAACTGGTCGAGGATCGAACCGACGGCGTCCCACAGGGCGTTGATGGTTCTCTCGGCTTTGGCGCGCATGAGAGCCTTGAGTTTTGAGAAGGCGTTTTCGATCGGATTGAAGTCGGGCGAGTATGGCGGCAGGAACAATAGCTTGGCGCCGACCTGTTCGATTGCCTCTCGCACGCCTGCCGCCTTGTGCGCCGGCAGGTTGTCCATCACGACGACGTCGCCCGGCGCCAGGGTCGGGACCAGGACCTGATCGACATAGGCAAGGAACACACTGCCGTTCATGGCACCGTCGTAGACGAATGGTGCGGTCATACCCGTCAACCTCAGCGCGCCGGTGAAGGTGGTCGTCTTCCAATGGCCGTGCGGCACGCCGGCCCGGCAGCGCTCACCGCATGGCGCACGTCCCCGCAGACGGGCCATCTTGGTCGACAGCCCGGTCTCGTCAATGAAGACGAGCTTCGCCGGATCGAGATCGAGTTGGCCGTCGAACCAGGCGCGGCGGCGCTTCAGGATGTCGGGGCGGTCCTGCTCCAGTGCGTGTGCGGACTTTTTTTGAACGTCCACCCGTGGCCGCGAAGCCATGCGCTCAAGGCGCTGCGGCTGATCCGCACCGACCGCTCGCCTTCCAGCCGCTCTACCATCTCGTTCAACGTGATGTCCTTGCGCTCATCGATCAGCCCGACGATGAAGGCTTCATGCGCATCGAGGCTGGACGCGCGGCGGCGGCCTTGCGGCCGCGGCGCCAGTTCGCCGATCTTCGCCCGCGCGATCCAGCGGATCGCACTCGATATCCCGACCCCAAACCGCGCCGCAGCCTGCCGGGCCGACATGCCCGCGTCAGACGCCTTCAGGACCCGCAGCCGGAGATCCTCGCTCAGTGATCTTCCCATCATCCACCTCACCAAAGTGGATGTTGAATCATCTGCCAAGGCCGCCGTCACATCACAATCGATTCATCGATCACAGGACGTGCTCTAGGCATTGGCGCCGACATTAATTGGCTTGGCCACTCGATGCTGATCTGCCGGGTGCGGCATGAGGGCGCCCATCACCAGGTGGCAACCGAATGGTTCGATCATCATCAAACGATAGCGATGTTGCCTCTCGGGGAGGGGGTGTCCTCGCTGCTGCTCACTCTGCCCTCAAGCGAGGCCGATAGTCTGCTTGCGTTCAATGACGATTTGTTCCTCTTGGAATTGACGAACCGGTGTCGAGGCCGTCTCGGGAAGATGGGATTGGCAAGCAACCGCCACACCTATCCGCTGGTCACCACGTGGGCGCACAAATTTAAAGCTCCGAGCGCGGCACTCATCGGAGACGCTGCTATCGGAATGCATCCGGTGACTGCCCATGGCTTCAACATCGGTCTCAGCAGCCAAAAGCAACTTGCCGATGCAATCTTAACTGCAAGTCGCGACGGCCGTGACATTGCCGATCCCGCCATGCTGCACAGATACGAAAGGTGGCTGCGCCTGTCCGCGGCGCCTCTGTACCACGCTACGAATATACTCGTCGGCCTCTACTCGAGCGAGCAACCGGTGGCACGGCTTGCACGCCATGCGGGGCTTCGGTTCGCCCAACATGTTCCCCTTGTCCGGCATGTCATCTCGGCCATGCTCAAACGATGAAAGCACCAGATCGGAAATCGTTCCCCGAGCAGCGAAGCTAGAACCATATAGCCCAACCGTGTTCCTTCCTAAGTTGTACTGAGCTGCAGCGCCAGTCGGAGCGGCAGTGAAGTATCACTCGCCGGGTTGTTGGTCTAACACGTTCTGCGGTCATCCCCGATCAAGTGAGGCGACTTTGGCCGCCGCTCACCGCCGGCTCGAAGAAGAGATGGGACTTGATTGCCGCTGGGCCAGCCGGCGTGTTCGATATGAGGCGCGCGTCGAAACTGGACTGATCGAGCGCGAAATTGATTATTGGTGCGTGGCTGTATGCAACGGAATCCCGGCGCCCAATCGGGCTGAGGTAAGTGACTGGACCTACCTTCCTACTCCGACACTCTCCCGATATCTGAGTGAGAAACCTTCCGAGTCGGCGATACCAGTTGGGCCGCGTGGAGGGCGAGCGCGCCCGCGATGCCGCCGATCGTGCAGGGCGATGGCGTTCGCCAATTGGGGGATTCCGACCTCGGCCAGCGTGCAGGCGGTACGCCGGGCGCTGCCAGCGGTGAAGATCGCGTCGGGCGGGATCCGCGACGGCGTCGACGTGGCCAAGGCCATCGGCTTGGGCGCGGACATTGCCGGGCAGGCGGCCGGCGTGCTGCGGGCGGCGACGGTGTCCACCGAGGCGGTTGTCGCGCATTTCGAGATCGTCATCCGCCATTTGGCCGTCGCTTGCTTCTGCACCGGCTCGGCTGATCTGGCCGCGTTGCGGCAGGCGCGCCTGCTGCCCTCGGCGCATCAGCCCACCGGTTGACGTTTCGGCGGGCGCCTAGGCTAACAGAGTGCCTTTGTCGTGAGAGGTCTCGGCCTGCCTTTTGCGCGCACGAGGCGTCTATTCTCCCGCGTTCGAAAACTGTCTTACAGTTCAGCCGTGTGCGGTTACAGACGCGGTTGTTCGAAAACCAACGCTCAGGCCACGAGTATTCCCTCGGCGGGCCAGCCGTGCCATGTTTTTCCGTCTTTCAAGAGCAGCCTCACAACAAACTTTTGTTGGCATGCCGGTTGCATGGTCGCCGCAAAGGACCGGCACGACCACGGGGTCTCGCAGTCCATACGCCGGAGTTCAAATGACCTCGATTCGATCAATGGATGCCACAGACCTGCACCGTTAAGTTCATCCCCTAACCTTCGTCCGCGTCTGGAAACCACCGAGCGGGGCCGCTCATCGAACTCCGCCACGTGCACCAAACTGACAGCGATGTTGCCGAGCGCAACTCATTGCGCCTTGACTTCCCAGGAAAGACCCCCAAAGGAGCCCTGAAGAAATGAACGTGCCGAGTTATGCCGCGGCCTTGCCAGATCAGCGGGCCGCGCGGGGGATCTTCTCTCACCGAGCTGACAACATCAATCGCCGCCTGCGAATACGCCCGCTTGGGCTGGTTAGCGATTTTGTCGCCGACCAACTCCCGCACCGTATCGCCGAGGTCAAAAATAGTGAACGGCGTGCTGAAGCGGTCAAGGCGCTCGGGCGTAGCATTGATACGATGCTAGCGGGAGAGGACTACGAGGCGCACCTGCTAAACCTGACCCGGTCCGAGTTTGGGGTCGCCAAAACAGACATCCAATATCTCGTCAATATTGCTTATCAGATGTCTGCATTTGCGGGACTTAACCATGACGATGCAGAGTTAGCGGTGGGAGGGCGTCTGAGGCGTATTGCAGATTTAAGTTGCAAGCAGCAGCCTAGCATAGATGTTCTTTCCTATGAAGATATGATCCTTACCAATCCCGTAGAGAGCGATCCTCGAGTATATTGTCTCGACTCAGCTGGTGTCGAGGAGCGAGATTTCTGCCTAGGTCACCAACTCATTGAGAGAGACTTGCAGTTCGCAATCGACGCCCTGCTTATGTTGCGTGACGAGGTCGGGCCGGATGCGCACCAGTGCCTTACGCTGTGCCTAGAGCACCTGGAGTTGGCGAATTACATTCTGACGCGCTTTCATGATTATATGTCGCCCGATCTATTTGGCGAATTTCGCGAGTTCTACGGAAAAAACCCATACAAGAATAGGCTGGCCCCAAGTGGCCGATTCTCGGCCCGCATTGTCGCGGTCTCTGTACTGCTAATCGGTGAAGAAATCTTCTGTCAAAAACCGCAATTCTATAGGGACGTTTATCGGCTGTCAGAATATTACCCCAGAGGATGCATTGGGGCGGTCTTTGGCTGGTTGTCACCAGATAAGAGGCGCGCGGGGGTCCGGCCAGGCTGGCTTGAAGGGAAAGCAGCCTTTCCTAAGATTGCAACCGTCTCGCCCGTCGTGGAGCGGAAAGGCACTCATATCCGAGAGCTGTACGCGTCCTGTGTCGATGCGCTGGATCGGTTCACCCGGATGCATCGGAAGACGGCCTTTAAGCATACAATTGAACCGGGTCGCCCCATCGCTGGAGTTGAGGCGTCGGAAAGCATGGACGCTGTGCTTTCACAGCGGCTGTTAACGGCGGCGGATCAAAGCTGACGGGCGCAATTGTCTGCGTAAAAACCGGCGCAACTCCAGCCGCGCCGGCATCCAATAGGTGATGGTCGATGTCTCAAGACGGCATGGTCTTTCGCAGGTTTGAACGTGAGGATGTTGATAGTGTATGGCACCTGCATAGGAGTGCATCCGAGGCTGTTGGTGTGTATGGTCCGGAAGGGGTGTGGGAGGATGATTTGCGCAATGTCGAAGAAGCTTATATCGAATCTGGCGGGGACTTCGTGGTTGCGCATATTGGTACCCAGCTCGCAGCTATGGGCGGATTGCAGCCTGTCGACGATGAAATCGCAGAGCTCAAACGTGTGCGGGTCGATCCCGCCTTTCAACGACGAGGGCTTGGAAGGAGAATTCTTAGCGAATTGGAATCGCGAGCCGTTGCTCTCGGATTCAAATACATAGTGCTCGAGACGACCACAATCCAAGTAGGGGCTCAAAAACTCTATGAGACGGCTGGATATATTGGCCGCGGGGAAGGGATGTTGCACGGATATGCCGTGATCTTCTACGAAAAGCGTCTCTCCGGCCACGATGCTATTGGTTTCTGAGTGCCCACCATCCGCCTTTCATATATGCAGGTCAAATGTAAGGGGCGCGTCTCTATACGATGAGCCGCAGATTGAGGATCAATGGGTGCCAGGTCCGGCTGCTCAACTCGCCACCGTGCCGGATGCCAATTCCTGGGCTGTTTGCCTTCGCCAGGCGCTAGAGCGAGGGCTTTGGGGTCGGCCGGGCTGCTTCGGGAGCCCACCTGCCACGGCCGCGCCTGCTCAACGTCGTCACCTGTCCGAATCCCAGCGAACGCCGGCTGTGGAAACAAGCTGAGTTAGGATGAGTGCTGTGCGCAGACCGGCGAGTTCTTGATCATCTGGCGGCGGTTCCTTTCGGGTGAGCCGACCGACTTCGAGGGCAAGTACCTTCCGCAATGGAAACGGCCTTACCTTCCCGCCGGTGCAGCAGCCCATTCCGCACTCTGGTTCGGAGGCTCCTCAAACGCGGGTGTCGTGGTCGGGGCCTAGGTGTAGATGCCTATAGGAGCTCGGCAGGCTGGATCCGCTTGAAGTCCGGCGCAAAGTCGGGGCGACCCACTCGGGCTTTCCATTCGTTGATCGTGCTAAGGCGGAGGGCGAAGCCTGGGCTGCCCCGCCGACCACGTCACGGACTACCTGATTGCCTAAGCCCGGGAGAAATTTGTCCACACCTCGGAACAGTGGACGGGGCGAATGTTGGCACTTCATCAGGGCAGGCGCAACCGGTTCCGAGCTTGTGAGCAGGGCCAGGTGAATTGAGGCGCCGAAGGGCACTGGCCGGCAACCCGACAGTGTCGCCGCGCCTCTGCTAATACCAGGTTAGCATAGAGCCGGCTGGGCTACCCGAAACATCGGCGATATATGATGCAGTCAAAAGTGTGCATGCCACAAGAGCGGCTACATTGTTGTAGCCTTTTCAACAGCGTAGGAATCCGTCGGTATTTTTGGCGGTATCGTGAAATAAATTCGCACAATTTACCAAGGAAATCATGTACTTATAAGTCTCGTTGATGATTGAGTGGGAGTAGAGGACAGGCGGCAAGGGCGTTAGCCTGCCGAGCGCCCCGGCCCGATCGTCACCTTCCGCTGTTTGTTTGCGATAACCTGTTCGATTTCCCAGCAAAACACAGGAATGATCGGAACGAAGTTGGGACAGGTGTACAGCGCAGTCGGCCTGTTGGAGAGTTGCGGCATGCAACGGCGCGCAAATAGGCGGGTTTGCTTCGTGCCCCAAGACCGTCATTCAATGGCTGCGCCTCATCCACCAAGTTGGCGCAGAACAACCGTTCGGGCCGCAAGTTGATGCAGGCTTATTTTCGGCAGCGCGGCGTGACGTGAGGTTTTCGGGCAAGCAGAATCGCGCACCGGCGATCTCAAGCACGCCGTTGCGAGTGCTCGGCGGTCCGGCGGTTCCCAACAGCCGTCGGTGTTAGTCATGCTACCGTTCAGCAATGCGATTCAACCCAACCCGTGCCTACGGCGGTGAGCTTTTCATTTCGAAGACAGAATTAATGATGGGTCATAGAGGGCGAAGGCACTGCCGGTATCGAGCCGGAGCAACTATTCGAGAGTGCCATTAAATAGCAAGTCGCATCGGGCGTGACTGTTATGCTAATATGAACATCTCCAATTCGATGCGTCAGTGTCTGACGATAGGTACTCAGCTGATTCGCCTATCGAGCACGGCCGCGGGAAATAAACATCCCGGGCCGAAGCCAGTTAGGGGGCCTGTAGAGGGAGGACCGTCGACGGGCTAGCAGGAGAAAAGGGGCAAGTAACCGGGATCGCGGCGCAAATCTTATGTCCGACAATCGAAACATTGCCGCTGCGATCGAGGCTTGCTATGACGCCGCCTTCGAGTTTAGGCAGTGGCCCGCAGCGCTTCAAACGCTGGCCCATTCCCTAGGAGCCACGAGTTGCGTCATCCGCACCTGCGATCCAACTCACCCGTTTCGTAGCGATCAGCGATCGCCGACCGCACTAAGACCCGACTCGACGGAGCATGCCGAATTTGCCGCCCTTTGGATCGAAAGAGTCGAAGGTGCTCCCGATCCGCATGAACGTAGACCGCGCAAGAGGTTGGCGAAGCTGACAGACAGCTTCGTTGTTGAGGATGAGATCACCACTCGCGATGAGCGTGAGATTCTCCCTTATTACCAAGAAATCGCGCGACCAGGCGACCGGGAATGGTGGGCTGCAATAGACTTCATGGTGAAGGATCGAAGGTGGATACTCTCGATGTTTCGTGACGCTCATAAGGGACCATTCTACCGGAGCGAAGCCGAGGATTTCTTGGTGATCGTTCCGTCGATGGTTCGCATTATCAGTGCTGCGGAAAAGGTTTGGGAAACGGCGGTCGAACCGAACCTGGCCATTCTGGACCGGATGGGGAGCGCAGCGCTGTTGTTAAATTGCCGGGGCCGCGTCACCCGCTACAACAAACACGCGGAAGCTCTGCTTGGTAGTGGCCTCGTTGTCCATGGCGGTCGACTCCGGGCGGCAGATCGGGCCAGTGATTCACGCTTGCAGAAATTGATTGCAGGCGTGGTCAGCCAATGCAGCGACTTCAGCGACGGGGAGCCCGTCTTGATTGCTCGCGAGGGTTCGCCATGGCTTCTTGCTGAAGCCATTCCGATGACCTCGTTCGTCCATGACCTCTTTAACGGCGGAGACGCGCTCCTCTATTTTACCGACCTTGTGGCCGAACTGCCGCTGCCCAAGCACCTGATAAGACAGGCTTTTCAACTGACAGCAGCCGAAACGCGGCTGGCCTGCAGCCTCGCCGATGGTCAAGGTATCAGCGCGGCAAGCTCTGCCCTGGGGATTGGTCGTGAAACTGCCAGAACCCAGCTCCGTGCAATATTTTCGAAAACAAGCACCGGAAGTCAGGCGGAACTCGCGAAACTCTTGTCCCGATACCAGGGGTCCCCCACGCATTGAATTCGTGGTGTCACCCGTTCGGGTGAAGCCCTAACCGTCCAAGGGTCGCACTCTGCGCTGAATCGGGGTCGTCGGGCATGTTCACAACAACAGGCGCCATTAGGATTGCCCGCCGCCAAGCAGGGACCGGTAATGCTCAGACGGGGCACTATACCAAGAAAGCGACAGCACGTGGCGCGCCGCCCATCCGCAAACGGGGTTGACCATGGGGTATTCCGCAAAAGCATCCTGTTTACTGGCCTGTGTCGTGCCGTTTCTGGACATTGCTTCCGCCCAGACAGCGGATCATCAACGCCCGCACCTCCGATCGAGAATTGGAAGAGACAGGGCTGATCGGAGCTTGCCGATCGTACCGAACGCCAGGAGGTTCAGATGAAACTGCGTGCTTGCCTGCCAAGTGCAGGATGGACCGCGATTGCCTTGATGAGTTTCGGCGCAGGCGCTGCCATTGCTTACGCCGCAGACAGTCCGTTGCAGTCGCAGCTTGCGGCGGCGCCAAGGGTCCCGTTGCCGGGGGAACTCGACATCACACACTGCGTCGCTCTGGCCGCTGCCGGCCAATCATTGGCCCCGGAAGATATGAAGGCCTACGAGGAGGCTCAGCCGCCATTGTGGGATGACCTGGGCTCCCTGAGCTATCCGATCAGCACAAAGAGCGCCGATGCCCAAAAATACTTTGATCAGGGGCTGCGGCTCGCCACCAACTTCAATCACGCGGAGGCGCAACGAGCCTTCCGCAAGGCACAAAGCCTCGACCCGGACTGTGCGATGTGCTTCCTCGGCGAGGCGCTGATCCTAGGGCCGAACATAAACGTGCCGATGGATCCCGTCGCAAATGCACCAGCGATCGTTGCTATTCGAAAGGCGCAGGGTCTTTCATCCGGTGCCACCGAGAAGGAGCGGGGACTGATCGAGGCGGTCGCCAGGCGGTATTCCGAAGATCCCAACGCCGATCGAAACACTCTGAACGCCGCTTTTGCCGATGCAACCGCGGCGCTTTCTGACAAATACCCTGAAGATCTCGATCTCGCTGTGTTGGCCGCTGAGGCCGGCATGGACACGCAGCCTTGGGACTACTGGCAGCCGGGTGGCACGGAACCCAAGGGCCGCACCGCCGACGTCCAGAGGCGGCTGGAAGGCGTTCTCGCAAGGAAGCCTGATCACCCGATGGCGATTCACCTCTACATTCATCTTGTAGAGGCCTCGGATCGTCCGGAGCGCGCCGAGCGCTACGCGGATCGGCTGGCAGCTCTGATGCCGGGGGCCGGACACATCGTGCATATGCCGAGTCATATCTACTACCGCGTCGGCCGCTACACGGATTCGCTGAAGTCCAACGAAGCTGCCTCGAAAGTGGACGAGACCTACCTCGCCGAGACCGGTGCTGTCGGTGTCTATCCGCTCGGCTACTATTCCCACAACGTGCACTTCGTGTTGGTTTCGGCCCAACTCCTCGGTGACTCGAAGACGGTGCTCGCAGAGGCCGATAAGCTGGACAAGTTTCTGACCAACGAAGTAGCGACGGCCATTCCGATCGTGCAGCCGGTGAAGGCAGCTCCGTATTTCGCCTGGGCGCAATATGCCGAGCCGGATGCGATTCTGGCTAAGGCCGAACCGGCCGGTGCGCCGCCCTACATCACGTCGATGTGGCATTATGCGCGCGGCATCGCCCTGGCCGAGAAGAAGGACCCCTCGGGCGCCCGAGCCGAGGCGGATGCCATCCACAAGATTGCTCAGAAAACCGACTGGTCGGTGCACGATGCCTGGGGAATCCCGGCAATGACGGTCCTGCAAGTGGCCGAGGATGTCGTACGCGCCCGCGCTGCGCAGGCCGAGAACGACGTCGGCGGCTCGATAAGCTTCTGGAAGAAGGCGGTCGAAGCGGAGGACACGATCCCCTACATGGAGCCCCCATACTGGTATTATCCCGTGCGGCAATCCCTGGGCGCCGCCCTCCTCAAGAATGGCCAGCCGGCGGACGCGGCGAAGGAGTTCGTGGCGGCTCTCCACCGCGCGCGCAGCAGCGCCTGGGCACTGTTCGGGCTGCAGCAGGCGGCGAAGGCCCAAGGCGATACTGCCGCCGAAACCAAGGCCGCGGACGAACTTTCCAAGGCCTGGAAGGGCGATCCGGGGATGCTGACGCTCGAACGGCTCTGACAAACCTCATCCCGGGCGGGACTCGGCCGCCCGGGCTCCAACCCGATGGAATTCCGCATCTTCCGCTCCACCTGGACATGGCGCAACGCAGGCCCATAATGTTTCTTGAGGCTTGGATTTTTTCTCGGGATATTCCGAGATGACGCACGGATGTGGTCTGCACCAGTCAGGTCTTTCCTTAGGTCGCCAGATGCGAACACACGAAGGTTGGGGCAGTGACGGTACTTTTGGAGACCGCTAGGGTGCGCTGTCGAACGCCGCAATGTGCAACGAATCGCCCGATTGGTCCCGATAGTTGGTGAAACCTCAAAATATTTTTTGTGGCGAATTTCCCTTTAAAATCAAAAGCGCAATTTTTTGACGGCTTTGGCGTCGGACTTATCGTGATTGCGAAAAATATTTGATAGCAATTTCAAGGGGTTATATGCTGTCTGAACAATCGAGTGGGAATGATTCAGGCCCACTCAAACGCCGCCGAAAACACGCCGATATGCGACGTAACTGTCTGATAACAAAAATAAATCCTGTCAGTGACAATCAGCGACAATCGGGTACGCAGAGATTGGCTCTGACGGACCGTTTGACGGACCTCCCACATATTGCCCCACCCGAAATTTTCTGAGTACCGTCACAACCAGTGAGGCTCGTGACGGTACTTTTTTGCCCATTAAGGCATTGAAGAAAAACGCTATTTCCTGATGCGGAGCCTTGGGATTGTACTGACGGTACTTTTCAGGAGGCAATCGGTATGCTGACGGACGCCGCCCTTAAAGCGCTGAAACCAAAAGGTAAAATCTACAAGATTGCTGACCGTGACGGCATGTACGTCCGGGTTATGCCGAGTGGCGCGATCTCTTTTCGGCTGGACTACAGAATGGACGCCGTGAGACGGTCTATCTCGGCAGGTATGGACGCGGCGGAATCTCGCTCGCGTTGGCCCGAGAAAAGTGCCTCGACGCGAAGCGCGCTATTGGCGAGGGACGTTCTCCGGCCATCGAGAAGCAGCGCGAGAAGCGCCGCCTGAAGAGGCTAAGAGTTTTGGCGAGTTCGGAGAGAAGTGGCTCGCCGGCGCGCCGATGACCGTCGGGATCAGCCAGGTCTCGGATGTACATGAACCCATGATCCTCAATTGGGATTGATGTCGGCCGTGCCACCGTTCGCTGCAGCCGCCGCCATCACATCAACGGCTTCACGGCTGTCCAGGGACAGCGCCAGCATTACCTTAGACACGGGAGGTGGAGCGTATTAGCGCGAGAACAATTGCCGAGCAAACTCGGAGCATCACCAACCCCCTGGCGTGACCCTGAACCGGTTGGTTCATCTCGCACGCCAAATACTGCCCAAAGCCGAAGCGCAAAGGGCCGGAAAGCTTAGTCAGAAGAACAAGCGGTTCAGGAGGCCTTCGGTGAGCGAGAGGCTGATAAAACCGGCAAAGGATTTCGAATTATACGGCGAATTCCCGTCGAGGACGGCCAATGGTCCGGCTACTTCATATGGAAGAAGCGACCGCTTAGCCAACCGTAACCGGGCGTTTCGTACGGCTTCGGATCTACCATCCGGTGCGGGATGCTCCTATTCGAGAGCCGCCTTTCCCGAGCAGGTGAACTTCAGACTACGGGCGAACAATGAAACGCCCCCGAAGTAATTCTGGTATATTTCAACAAGCTTTTCAACCTTGTCCACTTCGACCAAGACAGCCGTCCAATCAAATCCCCTCAGTGCGATTTTCGTCTCAAGATCCTTTAATTTCAGTGCGCCCAGCATAATAGTTCGAAAAGATTCGATGGTAACGTTACGATCAGTACTATATTGTATTAGATGGTGTCGAACAGGTCCTATTGATTGTACGATGCTCCCTGAGTGGCTATAAATATTCGCGATGTACTCCAGCATAGTTGTCGCACCTATACGCCTGTTGATATCTCGCAATTCCCGCACTCGGTCATCGTGATCCGGAACACCGACAGGAATGGGACACTGCTCAACCTGTGCGAATTCCGCCGACATGAGCTGGAAAAGGCGTAGCCAATCCTGCTCGCCGTTTCCGTGCTTTAAATCCTGGCGCCGCAATAGCCCGACGGCCTCAACTGCAGTTGCCCATGAGTGCTGAAGTGTGGTCCGAACTTGCAATTCGATGCGTCGTCCCTGGAACGCTTCAGTCTCGGCAGTTCTGGGTCGGTACTGCAGAACAATATGGTGACTTCGATAGCCGTCCGGCTTCGGCTCATCGATATAGTTGAATTCCCGAGAGCGGATCTCATGGGGGAACTTGTCTCGCATCGATGCGAGAAGCAAGCGGACGCTATAGATGTCGGGCATGATCGCTCGGCAGCCGCCGATGTCGTTCATGGTGTCCAGATTGGTGGTGGACTCTCGAAGCTTTCGACAAATGGATGCCAGACGCTTCGGACGCGATGCCATGTCTCCCTTCGATCGCAGGGCTTTCATGTGGTGACCGACAGAGAACCGAACGCTCCGCATCGGCAGAAAGTGCGAGTCGCGCCAGTTATTGGCGATTGAGAAGATCCGCATCGTGTCCACGTATTGGCCGGCGGTGGTGTCTTGTCCGAACTGCATAGGTTTTGCCAGCCGGTCGCCTGCCTTGCGAACGGCTTGCATGCTGTATTTGAGGCGCGGGTACTCAGTCATTGAACCACAAAGTCAAGGTAGGCCGCCTCATTCTGAACTGGGCGGGACGACCGCAAGAGAATCGGATCTCATGGATCGTACCGCTTTGATACCTCGAGTGCGCCCACAGCGGCTGGATCGAAGCCACGAGAACTCGACAGTGCCTCCTTGAGTTGCCTCAGCGGTGACTCACCCGCCCTGGTAACTTGAGCGCATGCAACGTCGCAACCATGCAGTTGCCGTCGCGTACTAACAGCGCCTCTCGAGTGATGTGGCGCACCTTCCTGCCGCCTGTGGTGCCGCACATGTTTTGGGTAGCGGGCGAAGGGCCGGAGGGAACCTCACGCTCGTGACACCAGGCGGATCTGAGCGCTCTTCTTGGGTGTCGCCGCCGGCACCCTCGCCATTGCCGACATGCCGGCCGTCTTCGAGCCGGGCATCTCTACGGCCTCGAACTCGTCGGCCCGGCTTCCTGGAACGGTTGAAACCTATTGCAGGCCCGGATGGGTCATCCTCGGTTGTGGCCTTTCGGTCCTGACACGGAGTTTCACCTTGTGATGAACATCCAGCGAAAGTAGCCACCTTTGCGCTTGCCTTGAAGGCATCCTATTCTGGAGGAATAGCATCCGCTCATGGGCATAGAATGTCGGTACTGCCTTTCTTGAGAATTTACGCTCCGCTAAACGCGGTGCTGGCTGCGCCTGGGCTGCTGGCGGTGGCTGCGCTCACCATGCCGGGCCTATCGGGACGAAGCAGGCTGGCTCTGGCTGCCGTGCTGGCGGTCGTTTGGGGCGCTTATTTCCTGCAGATGGCCGAGACGCTGCTCAAGCGCTGGGCGGGAGACCTTCGGGATAGAACGCCGGCAATCGCCATCGATATGATCGCGGTTTTGGTTCCATTCGCTGCATTTCTGCTCGAAGGCACGCCCGACCGGAGCCTCTACTGTGCAGTCTGGCTGCTCAAACCGCTACGTGACTCGACTTTCTTCCCGGTACTGGGCAGGGTGCTGGCTAATGAAGCGCGCAACCTGATCGGCGTCACTACGCTTTTCGGCGTCGTTCTGTTCGGTGTCGCGCTCGCGGCCTATGTCATCGAGCGCGACATCCAACCTGAAAAATTCGGCAGCATCCCTCAGGCAATGTGGTGGGCGGTGGTCACGCTGTCCACCACAGGTTATGGCGACGCCATTCCGCAAAGTTTCGCCGGCCGCGTCCTTGCTGGGGCGGTCATGATGTGTGGCATCGGCGTCTTTGCGCTGTGGGCCGGCATTCTTGCCTCCGGCTTCTATCAAGAAATCCGTCGCGAGGATTTCGTCCGCAATTGGCAATTGGTCGCCTCCGTGCCGTTGTTTCAGAAGCTCGGCCCGGCAGCGCTGGTCGAGATCGTTCGTGCGTTGAGGCCTCGTAGTTTGCCGGCCGGCGCCGTGATCTGCCGAAGGGGCGAGACCGGGGATCGGATGTTCTTTGTTGTGGAGGGGCGGGTGAGCGTCGTGATGCCGAACCCAGTGGAGCTTGGCCCTGGCGCCTTCTTCGGCGAGATGGCGCTGATGAGCGGCGAACCGCGTACGGCGACCGTCAGCGCCGCAACGGCGGTCTCACTCCTGTCGCTGCACGCGGCGGATTTCCAGATGCTATGCAGCAGTAGCCCGGAAATCGCAGAAATAATCCGCAAGACCGCGCGCGAGCGGCACGGCACGGCACCCACGGCTTGACCGTACCAAGGTGACCGTCAGGAGGAGGGCGCGATGGCAAGGCTGTCCAACGGCTTGTCGAGAATGGCGGGCTGGAAGGGTCGTCATTGAGACGACGGGCCGCGACCACCCGCTCGGGATCGTGTCGCGTTGTGCAAGGTTCTCAACTGAACGACCGCCACCAAATGCGGGGCTAAACATCA
Organism: Mesorhizobium sp. WSM1386; assembly: GCF_055901595.1. Classification (NCBI taxonomy): domain Bacteria; kingdom Pseudomonadati; phylum Pseudomonadota; class Alphaproteobacteria; order Hyphomicrobiales; family Phyllobacteriaceae; genus Mesorhizobium; species Mesorhizobium sp. WSM1386. The sequence goes on along the minus strand of NZ_CM148373.1, from coordinate 6,087,549 downwards.
GGAGCATGCTCCACGGCCAGACGCGCGGCAGCAACAACATCCGCGAGCGTCCCAGTTAGCAGAGTATCTATCGGCGAGTTCCCGCCAAGCTTGTCCGTCGGCGTCATCAACCATTTCCAGGCAAGCCGATGATCGCCAAACATGGCGATCAAAATAAGATGGCGCCGGAAATCCCGGGTTTCCCCAGCTGCGGCAGTTCTGCGGCAAATCCCAGGCTGGCGTGTCCAGGCCTTGCCATGATTCCGTCGGCCGATTGCCGGATTTGGCTGGAAACAAGCGATTGCGGCGGGCCTGAAGGTTAACGAGAGCTTTCCAAGTGAGGCCAAATCGTGACGTTTCTGCAACACAGGTCGGGGATAGCGGCCGAACTATCCCTGCGCCGGTACGATCGTGGTTGAACGCCGCCGGCTCATGGGTAATGTCGAATTCGAAGGAGCGGCGCGGTGCGCATCTTTTTCGGTAGTGGGGATGGGGCAGGGAACGCTGTCCTTCAGCAAAGAATACCCAGACCCGTTTTTTAACTTTTGACTGGAGGTCAGAAAATGAACATCAAGAGCCTTCTCCTCGGCTCCGCTGCGGCTCTGCTCGCAGTTTCCGGTGCGCGCGCCGCCGACGCCGTCGTCGTCGCCGAGCCGGAACCCGCTGAATACGTCAAGATTTGCGACATCTACGGCGCTGGCTACTTCTACATCCCCGGCACCGAAACCTGCCTGCGCATCGGCGGCTACATCCGTTACGACATCGGCGTCGGCGACGTGGGTTCGTTCGACGGTGCGACAAGCGCCGATCACGAGGTCCCCGGCGACAGCAACGACACCTTCTACAAGCATGCCCGTTTCTCGCTGAAGACCTGGACCGGTCAGGAAACCGAACTCGGCACCTTGAAGACCTATACCGAGACCCGCTTCAACTTCCAGAATAACAACCGTGACTCGGGCAGGTTTGGCACGCTCAATACTGCGGACAACGGAGACACCGTCTCGCTGAACTTCGCCTGGATCCAGCTCGGTGGTCTCCGCGTTGGTAAGGACGAATCGGCCTTCGATACGTTCATCGGCTACGCCGGCAACGTCATCCAGGATACGCTGGTTCCCTATGGCGGTTTCGACACCAACGTCGTGCAGTATTACTTCGACGCTGGCAACGGCTTCTCGGCTGTGGTCTCTCTCGAAGAAGGCTCGGGCACCGACACGATCGACAGCTATGTTCCGCATGTCGTCGGTGGCGTGAAGTGGACGCAGGGCTGGGGCGCGGTTACTGGCGTCATCGCTTACGACAGCAACTATGAAGAAGTCTCCGGCAAGGTCCGTTTGGACGTCAACGTCAACGACGCTCTGTCGCTGTTCGTCATGGGCGGCTACGGCTCCGACGACAACCTCACCGACGGCACTTGGGCGTTCCCGGCTGGCGGTCGCGGCTTCTACAAGCCGTGGAGCGGCAATTGGGCAGTCTGGGGCGGCGGCACCTACAAGTTCAACGAAAAGACCTCGTTCAACCTCCAGGCGTCGTATGACGAAGGCAAGAACATCGGCATCGCCGCGAACGTTGCCTATGACATTGTTCCCGGCCTCACGATCACGGCCGAAGTCGACTACTCGCATCTCGGCGATGACTCTGTGTCGAACTGGACCGGTATTTCTCCTGGCGATGACGACGCAATCGGCGGCATGCTTCGCTTCCAGCGCTCGTTCTAAAAGGCGCTGCCTGATTGAAATCGAAAACCCGGCGGGCAACCGCCGGGTTTTTTCATGTTGTCTGTATGGAACTTCGGACAGCCGATGGCATGGACGCCCGCCTGCTGCCACGCTTGCAGCCGTGGAAGAACAATCCTCGCAGCGAAAGGAAAGAAGGAAGCCAAAACTGCTTGGCAACCGACGCACGAAACGGCGGAGGCTCTGTGGCCGGGATACGCCGGCGGACAGGTGAAGGAACGCGGCGTTAAGCCTGAGGAAACCCTATTAGACTGATCTAGTGGCGGAAAGGATATGCCGGCGGGATTGGATGGCTGCGCGCAGCATCAGGCACTATCGGTCAAACCTCAGCAAGATCGCCCAAGGCTTCGATCAACGGCTGAATCTCGCTTTCGTAATTCTTCCAACGCTTGACGGACGACGTATAGATCGGCTGCCGGACCTGCCAATTGCTGTAGGTATTTACGGAGCCGCCCCTGTCAAAAAAGCGCAGGCAGGCATCGTCCCACGACAATCCGAGATAATCTATGAGCCGGCGTGACTGCTCCTCCTGATTTTCGATCAACATCTCGTAGCGATTTTCGAAAATACGACCCGGGAAAACCTTCTCCCAATGCCGCATCAAGCGATCATACTCCTTGTAGTAAAGCCCCAGCGTCTCAAGATCGGCACTGTAGCTGTGAGCTTTATTGAACTGCAGGACGAAACAGGAGATGCAATTGTCGATGGCGTCTCGACGACAATGAATGATCCGCGCTTTGGGGAAAAGAAGGCCAACCAGGCCAATCAGCTCGAAATTATGAGGCATCTTGTCAATAATTCGCAGTGAGTCGGGAGCCCGCTCGCGCAGATAAGCAAGGTGCTCTTCGGCCAAAGCCCTGGTCAGATTGGGAGTAATCATCGCGATCGATTGGCCGAGGTTCACGTTGGAGCGGTCTGCGACACCGAGTCCATTGGCTGTTCGCCTAAGTTTGCTGAGTTCGCCGGCGCCATGAACATTGGAGTGGCTGGCACAGATCTGCTCTGTCAATGTCGTGCCCGAACGAGGCATGCCAACGACGAATACAGGCGCCTCCGAGGGATTGCCGAACGCGGCTCTTGAAGTCACCAGTTCCGGCGTAAAGGTTGCGATCATGCCATCGACCCAGCGACGGTACGATTGCAGATCGAATGTATGGCCCCCGGCTTGATTCCCCTTCTTGAAGTGATCCATCGCCTCCTTATAGCGACGGAGGTCGTTGAGAAGCTTTCCTGCGGCGTGATGGAGCGCTGCCGCTCCCTCCGGCCCATGGCCCGGGTCTTGAAGCTCCGTCAGGATTGCCCCGAGTTCTGGCGGCTCTTCAGCGAATTTGCGCGTGCGTACAAGCGCATTGTGGGCAGCAGGTACCGCGATGCGCCGTTGTATCGCCTCTTTCAGATGAACCGCGGCTTCGTCCATACGGCCGAGGCTTGCGAGCGCGCGGGGCAACCCCAACCAGGCTACGGGATGATTTCGGTCAATCCTGAGCGCCTTCTCAAAGAGCGGCAGCGCCATCTCCCCCTTGTCAAACGCATTGTAGGCATCGCCCAAGGCGCAAAGCGCCTCCACCAGATCCGGCTTCAACTCAAGGGCGTACTGAAAGTGCTTGATCGCCGGCGTAAATTCGCTGACCTTCAAATAGGTCTCGCCGAGGCTTAGATGGTAATAAGGATTCTGCGGATCCTCTGCCACCGCCCGAGCGAAATATCGCAGTGACTTTTCGTCATCGAAATCGAGCCCGAGCGTTCCCAGGATATACAGGGCCAGCGGATGGTTGGGCGTGCGAGCCAGCACCCTGTGGCACAGTTCCTCAGCCTCGGATAGACGTACGGCCTGCTGCCACTCGAGCGCCTGCCGTAAAAGCAAGTCGTCGGCGTGGCTGCGGTGGGACCGCGCTTTGGATGACGCAGCCTTCGGTGATGCCGACTTCGGCGAGGGTGGGGTCCTGAGGTGCTTTGCCCATGCGGGCGGCAATCGGTTGCTCATCCTGTTTGGCTAGCAAAAGGGGCTTGGAGAATCCAGCCTCGATAGCCGTTTTGCGCAGAGCGCTGGCGTCGCCCCACGATTTCCCCATTCTTCCGGATCGACCCTTATCGGATTCCCGTTTCGCGCTATGCGGTAGTAATCTAGCCCCCTGCGCACTGCCAAGGCGATACGGTGATCACAAGTTTTGGCGCGTCACAATCCATTCGTGGGATGCCATATAAGCGAGCACCTGCAAACCTCGTCGCGATGTCTCGGCCGGGTCACGGCGCTCCGTCGACCGAACTCGTGTACGCCATGACGTCGGCTCGCGCACCACTGTGGAGACAGTGTTGCCGGCGGCGAGGCGCGCACGAACCTTGCCGCTTAGTGGGGATCTCCGACGTCGATTCGTTGACGGGCGCTCTTTCCTATTCCGTTGTGCTAGCCTTTCTTCTGCGACGTGTGTGCGATTGCGCTGCGGCCATTTTTAACACGGGTGTGATGTCCACCGGCGCATTCTCTGCCCCATGTGGGGTCTGTAGCCCCTGCACCTGGACGGTCGGGAATGGGAGTTCGATGCCCTGCTCCTTAAACACCTGGCGGAGGCGTACATAGAATTTGCGTTTCATACCGAAGGCGCCTCCCGGCCTCGTTGTGGCCTTGACCCTCAATACGATGCCGTACTCGCCAAACTCCTGTACGCCCTGCATTTTGATCGGGTCGAGCACCCAGTGTTTGAACTCGGGATCTTCCGCCAATTCGAGGCCGATCCGCTTGATCAGCTTGCGAGCGAAGTCGATATCGGTGTCATAGCCAACGGTGATGTTGAATTTGTCGATAACCCAGTCACGGCTCTGGTTCTGGACGGCCCCGAGTTCCCCAAAAGGTATGGTGAACAGTGGACCACGATGATGACGCAGCTTCACCGAACGCAGCGAAAAGCTCTCCACGGTACCCTTGTAATTGCCCGAGGAAATATATTCGCCGACACGAAACGCATCGTCGAGCAAGAAAAACACGCCCGAAATGATGTCCTTGACGATGGTTTGTGCCCCAAAGCCCACCGCGACGCCGACAACGCCAGCGCCAGCGATCAGCGGGCCGATTTGGATACCCAGCGAGGCGAGCATCATAAGCACCGCCATCACGATGATCGATGCGAGCAGAATGTTCTGAAGGATCGGCAACAGCGTGTGCAGCCGCGCCTGCTGCGGATCGAGCATAGGGACCTCTTCGTCGCTGATCACAGGGTGTGGTGTTTCGATGCCCAGCTTTCGTTCGATCAAGGCTTTGATGATCGACCAGCCGAAATCGGCCGCGAGGGCAATGACCACAACATTAATCAGGCCGCGCAATATGAAGGTCGTCGTATCGCTGTCGCGCATGGATTGCATGTCCAGACCCCAGACACGCGCGAGAAAGTAAGCCGCCGCCAGGATAAAAATCATTCGGATCCCGCGATCGATGACAGCGATCGCCACCGCCGGGATCGTAGGCCGGCCGAGATCTTCCGAACCTGGCCGCAGGACGAAATTAACTCCGCGCTGCGTCATCACGATCGCCAACGGCAGGAAGAATGCGGCGAAGGTGAACCAGAACATTACATAAAGCCCGGCGATGCGCTGCAGGAACAGGACGACCAAATAAGCCGTCAATAGCCATGTCGCTTCCGTGTGAACGCTGTGGCGCGCACCGTCTCGTTGCGTTCTTGGCCGACGCCAGATGGCCAGCAGCAAAAGCAATAGCAGCACGAAATCGGCGCCAAGCGACAGGACCATCATTCCGTCCCGATCGATGCCGAGACCTGGCAAGAGGATGAACGCGGCGGCGAAGAAGGCGAAGACGCCAACGATTCGAGGTAGCCAATAGGACCAATGGTCAGCCACTTCATTGGTGATCGGCAAAGCGCGAACCTCGACCGCGTTCTCGACGTTCATGAAGGAAGGGACCAGCATGGCGATGACGTACATGCGCACACCCCATGTAATGACTGCCGCCATCAGAAATGTCAGTACAATCTCGCGGATAAGCATTGGCCAGTCGAACAGCATGAACGCGCCAGCGCTGCCCAGTGCGAACGAGACGATCAGCATGCTGGAATAAAGTGTGCGACCGCCGATTTTCTTGGCCCGCCCAACGGGCGTACCCTTCGGTTGCGCGATGATCCAGAGACGAAATGGACGGGTCAACTTGTACGTTGCCCAAGTAAGCGCCAGGCCGGCAGCGATGAACATCGCAATCAGCAAGAGTACGCCGGCAGATCCCTTGCTGGACATATCCTCCATCGTCTCTGCCCGAACGCGCGCGAACTGATCTGGCAGCAGGGGCAAAGTTCGCACGATTCTTCCGATATGATGCCTGACCATATCGAGCGTCGAGGATGCCATCGTATTCATCTGGCCTGGTGCGGTCGCTGCGCCGGACGGTGCGTCGGCCGGAGAAGCTCCTGTCTCCGCAGGCGCTCTCGTTGACCCAGCATTTCGCTGTTCGGCCACCCAGGCCTTCACTGACGCATCGTCGAGCAGCTCGAATAGCTGCTTGACCCTTTCAGGCGGGACGGTTGCCGGCGCCTGCGCCTGCGCTGGACCAGCCAATAAGAGGGTGATTCCAAAGATGAGCGGCCTGGAAACCAGGACGAACATCGCGCCAAGGTGTCGGCGAGGTTGTGCCGGGCGCGCCAGGTTCCTGGCTCCCAATCGTCGAGTGATGAGACGCATCATGCTGTTAACCTTCCGGTCAAATCGGCAAGCAACGACGTCTATGCCCGCCATTGCTCCTACGTTGAAGAGCCGATGTTGTGATACAAGACTCCATCGTTCAAGCTAGACCATTGCGTAGGGTCTGGTCGCGCAAATCAGTGATGTGATCCGCAATTCAAAGACGCTGGGCGTCACCGGACTTCTGGTAGAGCAGAACGTTCGCCGCGTTGAGCATCTACCCATCGTGGCAGCCAAAAGCGTGACCGTGTGCGTCTATTCCCTCCAGCGCGATAGACAGTCGCATCGCCCTCTACCTGGCGTCTGTCGACCTTGCGCATTGTGAGCGGAAATATGAGATGAACAAAGTTCACGTTCAATTGAGAACGGCCTCGACGATGGCAACAAAGTCATCGAGCGAGCGATCCCCGCGAATCTCGATGCGCGGAAGGTCGATGGGATCGCTATTAAGGTCCGCCGGCCCGTGTCTGGCGCCGAAGCCGATCCGATAGCCGGACTCCTTGGCCAGCCTGCCGAGCCGTCGATCGGTGACAGAGAAGGGTGCCGCGAAGGCCGTGGTTGGCCGGCCGGTCCACCGTTCGACGAACATACGAGACCGCAGCAGCTCGGCGGCCAATTCAGAGCTCGACAGACCATCGATGGCGCGATGCGTCGCCAGGTGGCTTCCGAAGAACGCACCTTCGGCGGCGAGACGGCGCACCGTTCCCGCATCCATAAGCGGTGTCGGCGGACCGCTGAGAGCGTCCCACTTTGCATTTTCACCCACCAGGTCCGTGACCAGGAACACTTCCGCGGTCAGGTCGTGCGCACGCAAGATCGGCCAGGCATGGTCGGCAAAGTTCTGGAATCCGTCATCGAAGGTGATGAGCACCGGGCGGCCAGCGAAAGGCTGACGGTTGGCGATGGACCCTTCAAGTTGCTCGGACATGATCGCGTGAAAGCCATTTGCGCGCAACCATGCCATCTGGCTTGCGAATGCAGCGGGCGTGAGCCGGAAACGGGCGAGCGCGGCCGGACCTTCATCGGCGACGCTGTGATACATGAGGACAGGGATACGTTGCCGCCGCTCGCTACGAACGACGTCGCGGCGCAAGACCCGCGCCCCGCCCCAGACGATATTGCGCGCGACCCCGATACCGATGGGTGCACGGACCGGCACATGATCAATCACCGGCTCCGTCGCCATGTGGTCCGGCGACAGGCGGCGGAAGCGATCTATGCGATAGAGTTCGGTCTGGATCGATTGCGCAAGGACGAGGCCTTCGGTCTCTGACAGGGTTTTCGAGATCGTTTGGGCACCGAATGTGTTCCAGTCGAAGCCCGTCCTTTCAATATTGTCGCGTAGCACGAATGCGTGTGCGTTGATGAAACTCCCGCCGGGCGCCAGTGCCTCGACGAATTTTTTGGCGATGCGCCGCAATCCGGCGAGATCATCCAGGTAGTAGAGCACTTCCGAACAGACGATCAGATCCATCTCACTGGGCAGCGTGTCCGCAAAAAAATCCAGTACGCCGAACTCGACATTCGGTTGGTCGATGCAGCGCGCGCGCGCCCGCTCGATGGCTACGGCGGAAATGTCGGTGGCAGTCAAATGGCCCACTCGGGGCGCCAATTGGCGCGTGAAATGGCCTTCCGCACAGGCCAGCTCAAGCGCCCGTCCGATGGGACCGGCCGGCAGAATTTCGAGCTGCCGCTCATATTTTTCCTGTTCGTAGGGCGAGCTGTAGTTCCAGGGATCTTCTGTCGCGAAATACCGATTCCAGAACGACGTACGATCCTTGTTGTGGCCACTCGACGCCGGTGCACGGCGCGGCGCCGGATGCGGCTGCGTTGCTTCGGCGCTTGACCGAACCAGTTCCCGCGCTTCCGACATCAATTGCGCGAGTTTGCCGAAGTGGCTGTCCGGATCAGGCTGCTGTTCCGCTGTGGTCGACAGTGCCTCGGCTGCCAGCGTGCTTGATGTGTCGGCACCGTCGTCCTTTTGTGGTAGGAAATTCAGGATCAGTTCAATCCAATGGCGCCTTGTCACTTTCCCGAGTACGCCGAACTGTACGATAGCCCCGATCTGCCCATCCATCATCAGGTAGGCATAGATTTGATCGATTCCTTCCGGAAGCTCGGTCGAGGTTGGATTTCGAGCGTCGACGCGAATTCCGAAGGTGCGCGCCAGCCTGCGGGGAGCGGCAAGATCGTCGGCATCGAGCAGCATTTGCTCGAGATGATACTGTAGGCGACGACCCGCAACCGGGTCGCCCCAGACCTTGCCGAGTTCGATGATCAACTCGCTGATGGCGCCGCCAAACATGTCCCAGCGGGCAGCCATATGGGCTGGCACCGATAGGCTGAGGCCGTCGAAGGTCACCTTGGCGATCTCGCGCGCCCACTTACGCCTTGCCGGGAGCGCGCGCAGGGATTGCGGGTTGATCGAGCCGCCGCCGCTGCCGCAATCCGACGCAGCGTTCCACAGGGCGAACCACGCCAGTGCTTCGGAAGCGGTGCGGCCGCCCGCCGAGATCGCCCCATTGGCATGCGCCGGCGCTGGGTGCTTGACCCTGGGGTCGGTGGCAAAGCCGCGGGCGATAATGATTTCCGCGTCTGCCAGCGTCTGCCTCGAATTGCGGGTGAGCGCGTTGGGGCTGGTTCGATAGAAGGCGAGCGGCTCGTCGACCATCACCCAATTTTTGCCCAGACGCGCGACGCGCTGCCACAGATCCCAGCCCTCGCAGGTGGAAAGAGACACATCAAAACCGCCCAACTCCACAACTGTCGCGCGATCGACCAGCAGCGCGTGAGTGGCGATGGCACATCGGCGGGCGAACGTTTCGAAGGGCTGGCTTGCGACCTCGGGCTCGATGCTCGCCGGGGTGAGCGCTCCATTGGGCATGACGCGCCGCGAACCGCAATAAGCGGCCACTGCATCGGGAGCGGTTTTTAGTGCGGCCAGCATTTTCGTAAGGAAGCTGCCATCCACCCAGTCGTCGGCGTCCAGGAACATCAACCAGCGGCCACGCGCCGTCGAAATCCCGTTGTTGCGTGCGCCGGCGGGGCTTTTCGCGCAAGAACTCAAGGTCCGAAATCGGGCATCCTGTTCCACATAAGCGGCGATGATCGCGGGGGTGCGGTCCGTGGAGGCGTCGTCGACGATGATCACCTCCCAATCCGTGGTTTCCTGATCGAGAAGGCAATCGAGTGCGCGCGTCAGCGTTACCTCCGCGTTGTGCGCAGGAACTACGATCGAGACCAATGGATTATACGCCACGTTGTCTCACCCGCGCCGGTTCGTAACAGGTAGAACAAGCTGCGTTGATCTTTGTCGGCGCAGGCCGGCACGATCGATGCCGATCCATTCGAGCCCAACGTCGACCACGACTATACCCAGTATCCGGCAGGTCTGCCGGTGAATGCCGGCATGCATTGCGCCGCTGTTTTGCTCGACATTGAACATCGGTACCACACCCTTGCGGTAGCATTATTGTGGGTCATTGAGCTTTCGTTTTCTTCTGCAAGAGTTGGCGAATGTCGAAACCCGATACCGGCATCGGATGACAGCACTGCCCTGTCAAGATCGGGGCCAATCAGGGTAGCAAAAAAAGACCTGAAGACAGGCTTGAATGGCAAGCGCTCATGCCCAAGCCTTAGTGCTGCGCCGCCCGGCAACAAAAGATGGTCGCGGGCGAACACGCGAGGGCAAGCCGATCCTGATCGAACTGATCGGAACCGCAGTCGAGCGCCGCAGTTGCTGATGATGGGTCCAAGGCACTCGATCTCGATGCCGCAGTGCTCGACGACGGCCGCCAATTTTCGCACATGATTCCGCAAAAGGGCCTGTTCGCTGGTAGATTGTCGAGCTCGAGCAGCATGTCAAATTTACGCGTGAACCCGCTTAGGCGGAAAAGATTCCGGCTTGCGAGCCGGGTGTTTTGCTGACATCTTTACTAGTTGCTAAATTAGCACGGTGTTAGCTGTTTAAATGAAGGGTATACGGATGGCCAAGGAATCTTCGAGTACCGCTTCTCCGACAAATAAAGCGGACGGAAATCTGACAAGTAATGCAGACGCAAACGGGCTCGCCTTCATGGCGGGCCAGGCTCGCGAGAGCGGGACCCCCGGCGATGCTGTAGGTGTCGACAAGATACGTGATCTGCTGTTCGGCAACCAGATGCAGGACTATGATCGCCGCTTTTCCAAGCTTGAAGAACGGGTCTTGCAGCGCTTCAAGGATGTCGAATCCGAGGCCAAGCGCAATCTTGAAATGTACGAGTCAAACGCGAAAAAGCAGGTCGACTCGCTTGCGGCGCAATTGCGGAACGAAAAAGACGCGCGAGCCGACGCCGACAAGGAGATTGACCGGAATCTTCGCGAGCAAAATCAAGCGCTTGAAAAGCAGGTGCGCGCGTTGTCGGATCAAGTGAACGAGCTTGAGCGCGAAATTGCCGACCGGATAAATCGAAACGATCATTTGCTGCGTGAGGAAATCAAGCAAAAGAATGAAGGCATTCAGATGCTGATGGAGAAAATGTTTTCCGATCTCGGCAACGTCAAGACCGACCGAAATCTTTTGGCCGGCCTGTTTGTCGAGGTTGCAAAATGTCTGAATCAGGATCCCGTCGGCAGCAAGAACAACTCGGACCGTAGCTGGAAAGTGAGTTGATCGGATTTGACGTCGACCGTCGACCCAATCAGCCTTCCGCAAAGAACAGCCTCGAACGATACAGAGATTGATCGCGAGGCTCTGGCCCGTCTTTTGATCGAAATTGCTCGGAACGTTGATCCGGACTACCGTGCGCGTCTCGGAGGAGTTCCAACCGCCGATCCTCGCATGGAAACGCTGCGCCAGTTGCTGGTCAGCCGCGAAATTTCAGAGCTTTCACGAGTTACGCATCTGCTCGACGAACCGGAGCAGCTTGCCGCAGCAGTGGGCGACGTGCTTCCCAATGCAGCCGCACGAGCGCCTCATGCGCAACTCGGTGAGGCGCTTGCGCCGGCTGTCGAAAGGGCTGTGCAACGGTCGATCCAGAAGAGCCCGCGCACGCTGACGGATATATTATACCCTGTGTTTCTTCCAGCAATTCGCAAGTCAATCGGGGAAAAGATCGACCAGACTTTTCAGTCGCTGAATGAAACTTTAAGGCATATATTTACCTGGCATGGCCTCAAGTGGAGACTTGAATCTTGGAGAACTGGAGCCAGCTTTTCGGAAGTTGTGCTGAAGCATTCTCTTTTATATCGTGTTGAACATGTCTTTCTGATTAACCGCACTTCTGGGCTCTTGATAGCGCATGTAGCTGCCGACAATGCGACGAGCGAAGATCCTCAACTGATCTCTTCTATGCTGAGCGCAATCCAAGACTTTGTGAAGGACTCATTCAACGAGAAGGAGCAGAGCGGCCTGGACACTATTCGTTTTGGCGACCTTCGTCTCTGGTCAGAAGTAGGACCGTTCGCGACCCTGGTTTCGGTGATCCGAGGAAACCCCCCAGAAGGATTGCATGACATAGTTCGCGACGTGTTGCTCCGTGTCCATGAGGAATACTCGCAGGCTTTAATGGAGTTTGACGGCGACGGGTCGCAGTTGGCCGGCATAGAGGCGCAGTTGCAGGCCTGCGTCGAGCTGAAGCAGGAGGAATCAAACCAGGGATTTCCGTGGCTGGTGGTGGGCCTGGGCCTGCTGCTGTTGGTTCTGGCAGGCGGTTGGTTCTTTCTTTCATGGCAATCCGGGCAGCGCTGGCAGGCTTATGTGTCGCGACTGGAGAGCCAGCCGGGCATCATCGTTGCCGAACAAAACATACGCGATGGCCAATTCTATATTGCCGGCCTGAGAGACCCGCTTGCCGCCGACCCGCAAGCCCTGCTGTCGGGAACGCAGGTCGATCCCGGCAGGGTCCATTCGCAGTGGCAATTCTATCAGAGCCTTGAACCGGAGTTCGTGTTGAAGCGGCTGACGGCGTCGCTGGCTCCGCCGGAGTCAGTACGGCTTGCCATCGTCGATGGGCGCATCGTTGCCGAGGGTGAGGCTCCCGACACTTGGATAGATCGGGCGCGCGCCGCGGCCCGACAGCTTTCAGTAGGCGGACCGGAATTCGACATCTCCAAGGTTCGTGATGTGAGCCCCGAAGCACGCGCGGCAGAGCGCTGGCAAGCCTATGTGTCGCGACTGGAGAGCCAGCCGGGCATCATCGTTGCCGAACAAAAGATACGCGATGGCCAATTCTATATTGCCGGCCTGAGAGACCCGCTTGCCGCCGACCCGCAAGCCCTGCTGTCGGGAACGCAGGTTGATCCTGCCCGCGTTCACTCACAGTGGCAATTCTTTCAGAGCCTTGATCCAAAGTTCGTGGTGAAGCGGCTGACGGCGTTGCTGTATCCGCTGAAATTGGTTCGGCTTTCGATCGTCGATAATCGCATTGTTGCCGAGGGTGAGGCTCCCGACACTTGGATAGATCGGGCGCGCGCCGCGGCCCGACAGCTTTCAGTAGGCGGACCGGAATTCGACATCTCCAAGGTTCGTGATGTGAGCCCAGAAGCACGCGAGGCGGAGCACTGGCAGTATTATGTGTCGCGACTTGAGGCCCAATCGGGAATCATCGTCGCTCAGCAAACGGTTAGGGGCGGCCAATTCTACATTTCCGGCCTGAGAGACCCGCTTGCCGCCGACCCGCAAGCTCTGCTGTCCGGAACGCAGATTGATCCTGCCCGCGTTCACTCACAGTGGCAATTCTTTCAGAGCCTCGATCCAAAGTTCGTGGTGAAGCGGCTGACGGCGTCGCTGTCCCCGCCGAAATCGGTTCAGCTTTCGATCATCCAAGGTCGCATCCTAGTCGTGGGGGAGGCTCCTGTCGGTTGGATCAACCGGGCGCAGGCCGCTGCCGAACAGCTTTCGGCGGACGGAGTGGTTCTGGATGTCTCGCAACTGCGCGAGTTGAACCTCGAAGAACTTAATTATTTGAGAGAGGCCATCCAGACGACTGATATTTTCTTCTCTTCCGGCAAAGTTGTGCCGGGACCAGAGCAACTGCCGGTTCTCGACAGGCTGGCGGATCAAATCAAGGAATTCGCCCAAAATGCCCGCAAGTCAGGCGTAGCAGCGCGTTTCATGTTGACCGGGCATTCGGACGCCACAGGCCGTGAGACGGCCAACGCGTCGATCAGTGCAGCCCGCGCCGAGACCGTTCGCGCGCTTCTCAACAAACGCGGCGTCGCTCCGGAACTGCTGCTGGTTCGGGGCGCGGGCACTTTTGAGCCGCTGGTGCCTGAAAACAGTCAAGCCGGGAGCTCCACCAATCGCCGGGTTTCGATTACGGTAAACCTGGACTAGGGGAGCCCAAGATGGTGCAAAAAAAGATCTGCATGCTGGGCGGGTTCGCTGTCGGAAAGACGAGCCTGGTTCGCAGGTTTGTGCAAAGCATCTTTTCAGAAACCTACCTGACCACGGTGGGAGTGAAAATCGACAAGAAGAATGTCGCACTCCCGGATAAAACCGTCGATCTGATTTTGTGGGACTTGGCCGGCGAAGACGACATCGGCTCATTCCGCGTCAGTTATGTTCGAGGTGCAACCGGGCTTGTGCTAGTCGTCGATGGGACCCGCGCTGCGACGCTTGCCGTGGCGCTCACGCTGCGCGAACGCGCAGAGGCCGAATTCGGCGCAATGCCGTTCGTAGTGCTGATCAACAAATCCGACCTGGCCGAACGGTGGGCAATATCGGAGAGTGATATCAACGAACTCAGGCAGCGTGGATGGCAAATCTATCTGACGAGTGCGCTCTCGGGTGAGAATGTCGATGATGCATTTCGTCAACTTGCTTTGATGGTAACCAAGTAGATCATGCATGGATTGCCAAAAGAAGTCAGCAGTTGGATTTTCAACTTCTTCTACAATGGGAACTCCGTCGCTTATCTGAAAATCGACACTCAGCTTTGCGTGGCTGCGAAGGGCGGTAATGTTGAGCATTACGGGCTCTCATCGCTTCGCATTGGCGAGCCCGTTGCCGAGCAGCTTGAATTCATGGAAGGTTTGCTGCCTTGCCCGGAGCTTCCGTTTCACATTGCCATGGTCGAACTGCCCAGCGGGCGTGTCGCTGACCTTCATTTTTTTGCTGACAATGCCTGCGTGTGGCTGCTCTTTCTTGACGCCACTGCCGAACGCGACAATAGGCAGCGGCTTCAACAAAAGGCTTATGAAATGACCCTCCTGCAAGAGAGGGAGCGTCAACTCAACAAGGAATTACAATCGACGAACGAGGCGTTGAGGAAGAGCCAGGAAGGATTGACGCGTGAATACCATCGCGCCGAAACCCTGCTCCTCAACATACTTCCGGCGTCGATCGCGGAGCGGCTGAAGGCGCACAAAAAAATTGCTGACAACCACGCAGAAGTGAGTGTGCTTTTTGCCGACATAGTCGGTTTTACAGAACGAGCGCGGAGCGTCGGAGCCGTAACGACACTCGCAATTTTAAATTACTTCTTCAAGACGGCGGATCGGCTCTCGGAACGATACGGCTGCGAAAAGATCAAGACAATCGGCGATTGTGTGATGGTGGTCGCTGGCCTGCCCACCGCGCGAGCCGATCATGCGAAGGCACTCGCGCGCTATGCACTTGAGCTGCGTAAGGCGGTCAAGCGCGAACGCTTCGCAGGAGAACCGCTGAGACTCAGAATTGGAATTCACTCAGGGCCAATCGTCGCCGGCGTCATAGGCAAGAGGCGGTTCGCCTATGATTTGTGGGGCGAGACGGTTAATCTCGCCTCGCGTATTCAAACCTCCGCGGAGCCCGATGAAATCCGCATTTCGGATGCAACTCGCCAAATGCTTGGGCCAAATTTTGCTTGCGACCCACTCGAGGAAACGGAATTGCGTGGTACAGGTCGTGTGAGAATGTGGCGGCTCCCGGCCTGATTGCCGCGCAGCAGTGCCGATCCTGGGCTCATTCATCTCAAGCCCCAAGCTGTAACGCGAAGTTTGACCCGATGGTGACCGCCGACGGTCTATTGGGCGACTTGGGACACGGCTGACATCAGCTCTTGCGGGTTTGGCGCCCCAAACATGTATCGCCCACCTTCTGGCACCTCCGTGAAGCTCCAGCGGACGATCCCCTGCCGGTCCAGCAGGAACTGACCGACCAGTTGTCCATGTCCCGTTGCGATCATCTGCTCGTCGGCTTCGGTAAGCTCGTAGTGGTCCTTCTTGTCGAGGATTGCGGCGGCTGTCATAGGATCCATGGGACCGGGCAATTCGCCAGGTATGTCGACCCGCATATCCTGTGCCGCTGCCATCGCGACCTTGTACGGCCAGTTCGTCTCGTTCTCGGTGAATTGGAGATTAGGCAGCCCAAAAGCACGATGTGAAGCGCGTTCCGGGTCCGAGGCCGCAAGCAGGTTCGGCATCGGGTGGTAGCGGAAATAGAGACGCGCCCGTTCGATCGGCGTGTTGACCACCGTCAGGCTCTCCACGCCCCTTTCGCGCAGCTCCGGGTCAAGCCGCGCCTGGGCGGCGATGTGGCGCCGGCAAAACGCACAATGCAAACCTCGAAACAGGCCGACCAGCACCGGTTTTTGCCCGCGAAAGTCGTCAAGCGCAATCTTGCCTTCCTGGGTAATGGCGTCGAGTACCAGGTTCGGCGCCCGGTCGCCCGGTTGAAGCGGTAGCAATTCACTAGGCGCGGACATGTCCAACCCCCTATCCCGGCTAGTCGAGAAAAGGCAGCACCACAAGCGCTTCCGGGTCGAGCCCGTGCTGGGCGCATATACCCTGCGCCAGGGAAAAGTAGCGTTCGGCCTCCGCCAGATTGTCGAGGTCGAGATTAAGCGTTGCTAGACCATCATAGCACGGAAACAGCAGTTGGGGCTCGCCCGTTTCGCGGGCGACGTCCAGTGCTTCGTGGAACAAGCCGACGGCCAGTTCCGGATGGCCGTTGCACTGGTGAATCTGCCCAAGCACGATCAACGGCACCGCCAGGTGCTCGCGCTGGTCGAGTGCCCGGTCGATCTCGATGGCCTTTTCGGCAGCAGGCACGCCCTCCGTTGGACAGCGATCGGTGAAAGTACAACAAGCCACCGCCAGATTGGCGAGGAGGCGCGCCTGGAAGCCCAAATCCCCAATATGGCGCGCGACTTCAAGACCGCGTCGACAGACCTCCATCGCCCGTGCGGGATCGATGGTCGTGTAAAGCACACCTAGATTGGTATAGCCGCGACAGGCCGTGCCCAGCAGACCGGCGGCTTCGGCCAATTCAATGCTATGCTCGACCTGACGCACGGCTTCACAGTTTCGCCCAAGGCGAGCCAGCGCGACAGCCTTCGTATTAAGTGCCTCGGCGGTTACGAGAGTGGCACCGCGCCCCACCTCGGAAACATGCTCTGCTGTCAGAGTGCGTACGCAATCCAACGCCGCGTCTGCCCATTTTGCCGCGAGATCGTGATCTCCGCTACGGAACGCTTGTCGGCCACGTTCTTGCCAGAGATGCGCCTGCTCGACCGGAGCATCCGCTCCATCGAGGAGCGCTGCCGCTTCAGCGTAGCGGAATTCTGCTTTGTCCCGCTTGCCGACGTCCCAGAGCAGCCGACCGATTTTACGCAGAACGCGGGCAGAGGCTACGCGATCAGCCGACTCACGGTATGCCTGCAAGGCCGCCTCGTAGTGGTGGTGCGCGATCTCGCGGCGGCCCGCCGAGCCGCTCAAATCGGCAATGCGCTCGGTAATTGTAAGTTTGAGCGGTGTTTGCCCGGTCGCCTCCAACGCAGTCAATGCTCGCTCGTAGAAACGAAGGGCGTCGTCGTTGGCGTATATCATGCGGGCGCGATCGCCGGCCGCCTGCAGGTAGTGCGCGCCCTTCTCCCGCTCGGCGCTTTGTGCGAACTGGTGACCGAGCACGGTCAAGTCCTCGAGCCGTTCCGGATTATCGCCGCACAGTTGCTCCAAGGCAGCACCTATCCGCCCGTGGATTTCGGTCCGGCGTTGCCGGAGCAGATTCTGGTAGATCACGTCCTGCAGCAAGGTTTGCGTAAAGCGGTAGCTTTGCGACGAGACAGAGCCTGATCCGGCAACTTCCTCGATGATTTCCGCATCGCAAAGCAGTTCGCAGCCGGCTTCTAGCCAGGCGGGGTCGGCTGTCACGGTCCTCAGAAGGGTGGCATCGAAGCGCGGCCCGATTACCGCGGCTTCCTGGGCCAACCGGCGCACTTCTTGTGGCAGCCGGTCGAAGCGAGTGAGCAACATTGCCTGGACTGTGGCGGGAATGTCGGTTGCGACTTCGCCTGCTACGGTCCGCCATCGCTGCCCCTCGCGCACCAGTACACCGCGATCAACAAGGCCGCGAACAATCTCCTCGACAAAAAGAGGGTTGCCACCCGCTCGGTCGAGGATCTGATCGACGAGCCCTGTTGCGGAGCTTACCCAGCTCTCGCCGAAAAGCGCCGCCAGCAGGCTGCGTCCTTCATCGCTGTTGAGCGGTGAAAGCCTGAGCGCCGTGTGACTGACCCGACTTGAGTCGAGCTGGCCGCTCTCCGGTGCCGAGCGATGCGTGACTAGCACCATTAACCGCGTGCGTTCCAACCTGTCCATCACGAAACGTAGTGCCTCGAGCGAAACGGCGTCGGCCCAGTGCAGGTCTTCGACGACAATCAACAGCGGCGACAACGCAAGCCGCCGTTCGATGATGGTGCGGACCGCGTAGAAAATTTGCCGCCGGAGCTGCTCGGGTTCGACATGCTGCAAGGTGGCATCCGGGTCGCCAAGCCCAACCACATGGTAGAGCAAAGGCATCAGCCGCTTCGCCTCCTCGCCCTGCAGGCCGAGATCGGCAAGCAAGCCTGAAAGCTTCCCCCGCATATCGTCCCCATCGTCGTTTTGCATCATCCCGGCAGCACTGCGCACCACTGCGCCCAAGGCGCCAAATGATTGTTCGCCCAGTGGTGAGCACGTGGTCTGTCGCACGGCGACGTTGCGAAAACGGTCCTCGTCGCCGACACGGGCGACGAACTCCTTCACCAGCCGCGATTTCCCGATACCGGCTTCTCCGACGAGGCGGACAAGTTGGGCCGTGCCGCCGCACGCCCGGTCAAGGCTCGCCAGCATTCTGTCGAGCTCCGCAGCACGACCTATCATCGGCGCGCTGAGGCCGAGCGCCTCGAGCCCACGCGCTGCACGCGGCACCGCAAGCGGTGCATCCAATCGATGGACGAGCACACTGCCAGCCTTGCCGCGAAGCACGACATCACCCATCGACTCGTAAGAGAAGGCATGCCGGGTCAGCCTGTGAGTGAGTTCGCCTACCAGCACTTCACCCGGTGCGGCCAGCGATTGCAGGCGTTGTGCTGTATTCACGGTGTCGCCGGTCACCGAATAGGATTTGGCGGTGCCGATGCCTAATCGTCCAGTAACGACGGGGCCAGTGTTTATGCCAATATGAAGTAATAGAGGCGAGCCGGAGTGAGAGGTGCTTTCGCCGAGCCGCGCCGTCCGGGCGATCATGTCGAGAGCGGCGCGAAGCGCACGCTCCGGATCGTCCTCATGCGCGACCGGTGCACCGAATAAAGCGAGCAGTGCATCGCCGATGAATTTGTCGACGAAACCACCAAAATTTCGCACCGCCGCCGTCAATTCCTTGAACAGCTCGTTCTGCAGGGTTTGCATGACCTCGGGGTCGAGCTGCTCGCTGAGTGTCGTGAAGCCGCAAAGGTCGGCAAAGAGGACGGTTACCGTCCGGCGATCGGCGTCAGAGATGGGCTGCAGCCGTTCGTCGTTATCAATGTTCGGAAGCAGCGACGGAGTTCGAGAGGGCGGCACAATGGTTCGGCTTGGTGTCGGAGCAAGCCGTTCGACGGCTTTTGCGGGCACACCGACACTTGCCCCACATTTCGGACAGAACCCGAAATCAGATGCGCAGGGATAACCGCAACTGGCGCATGGCACGGGCTGGCGCTTGCCACACCTCGGACAGAAAGCGTAACCGCCCTCAACCTCGAAACCGCAGCCTGCGCAGTCCATCGAGCCAGACCTCACTAGGGGCCGTGACGGCGTGTTCTCCCTACGCATTTCCCGGCCCGTGTATTCACAAGCATGAACCCATAGCCGTCGATGGGCAAGCGGCAGCGCAAATGGACATCGGGCGATCGGGTGGGACCTGTGACAGCGCGCAGCCAATTGGGTTCTGCGTGGCTGTCGGTTGCGAAAGTTCCCTCTTGGTTCGGTCTTCCTGCTATCGTGAAGATAAGGAGACGGACCCTTGAGCGAGAATCGTAAGCTAGCCGCAATTCTAGCTGCGGATGTGGTCGGATATAGCCGGCTCGCGAGCGCGGACGAAGATCGTACATTGGCGAGGTTGCGGGCACTGCGCAGCGACCTGATCGATCCGATCATCGCAGTGCACCACGGCCGGGTGATCAAGCGCACTGGCGATGGGGCGCTGGTTGAGTTCCGCAGTGTGGTGGATGCCGTGCGATGCGCCATAGAGGTTCAGAATGGTATGGTTGAGCGCAATGCCGGCGTGCCGCAAGACCGCCGTATCGAGTTCAGGATCGGCATCCATCTGGGAGATGTGGTCGAAGAAAGCGACGGCGACCTGATGGGCGACGGCGTCAACATCGCCTCGCGTTTGGAGGGACTCGCGGCGGCCGGCGCCATCTGCCTGTCCGAGGATGCCTATCGCCAGGTCAAGGCCAGGCTCGACCTCTCCGTCAGCGATCTCGGCAGCACACAGCTCAAGAACATCGCCGAGCCGATCCGGGTCTATTCGCTCCAAGTTGGCAGCGCCGGGACCGCCATCCCGGAAAGCGCAACTAGCCGGCCGGCTGCGGCAGTGCCGCCGAAGCTGTCGATCGCCGTGCTGCCGTTCGCCAACATGAGCGGTGACGCCGAACAGGACTACTTCGCCGACGGCATCTCCGAGGATATCATCACGGCCCTGTCCAAACTGTCGCAGCTCTTCGTCATCGCACGCAATTCGTCGTTCACCTTCAAGGGCCAGAACGTCGGTGTGCAGGAGGTGGGCACGAAACTCGGCGTGCGGTATGTTCTTGAGGGTAGCGTACGCAAGTCGGGGAACCGGGTCCGCATCACCGCGCAGCTCATCGACGCAACCTCGGGCGGCCATCTTTGGGCGGAGCGGTTCGATCGCGACCTGACCGACATATTCGCCGTGCAGGACGACGTGACGCAACAGATCGTCGGCGCGCTGGCGCTTAATCTGACCGCGGGTGATCGGCAGCGGCTGGCTACCGAGTACCCGCGCAACACGGAGGCGTATGACTATTTCCTGCGGGGCAGGGAGCTGTGGCACCGGCTGACGAGGGAGACGAACGTCGCGGCTCGCGACCTCTTGCAACGTGCCATCGAACTTGACCCGAAATTTGCCTCTGCCCATGCATTCCTGGCCCTTACCCACGGCATCGATTACCTGAACCGGTGGGGTGCGTCGCCCCCGGAATCGATGGCGCAAGCCGAAGAGGCCGCAACGCGAGCGGTAATGCTGGATGGCAGCGATCCCTGGGCGCACTGGGCGCTTGCTATTGTCAAGCTGTACACACGGCGACACGATGGGGCCATCGACGAGGCCGAGTGCGCGCTAGTCCTCAATCCGAACTTCGCCGAAGCGCACGTTGCCCTCGGAGAGGCGTTGTACTATTCGGGCAGATCCGAAGACGCCGTCGAGAGTTTTGCCCGGGGGAAAACCTTGAATCCATATTTCCCGGATGTGCTTCTCCACTTTCAGGCTTTGGCCTTGTTTCAACTTGGAAGGTACGAAGAGGCCGCTGACCTCTTGATGCAACGGCTGGCTCGCAACGCTGTCACCGACGTCTCGCGGGCGCTTCTGGCCGCCAGCTACGGCCATCTGGGCCGTTTCGCCGAGGCCCAGGCGGCATGGCAGGAGGTGCTTCGCGTCAATCCTGACTATTCGCTGGAATACCGTCGCAAAGTCCTGCCCTACAAGAACCCTGCCGATTTCGAACTCATGGTGGAGGGGCTCCGCAAGGCCGGTATAGAGCAATGACAGGTGAGGCCATGCGGCGGGATCAGACGCTGTAGGCTTGGCCGATCTTGCGCCATCGCGCGTTTTCGCGAATCAGTTTCAGGTTGTCGGTGGCCTCGGCAAATGTCCGCGAACGGTATTGCCGGAGCAGGTCCGCGAAGAGCGCCCCTTCCGGCAGGCCGGCAAGCTGCTCGCGGACCGAAATCTTTTCGTCGATGACCCGGGTGCCCCAAGCATTTTCCCTTACCTGCAGCTCCGCAGCCAGATCACGCTCTTCCGATGCGGTTTCGTCCAACGCAGCTAGGAGGATCGAGTGGAAAAGCGCTACATAGCCAATCTGTCTCAGGCCGCCGACAACCCGCACCCGCGGCAAGATGGCGAGAACCAGGAACGTCAGGAACAAGTTCGGCAGCAGCACGCCGTCCAGCAACGCCTGCCTAAGATGTGGCCGCTCGAACGGGATGGAAAGACCATGCGGCTTGTCAGGCTCGATCAGGTTCCCGTTCTCAAGAACGAGCTTGCGCACGCGCTCCTCGCGGATGCCCCAGAAATAGTCCGTGGCATTGGGGAGGAACCTGCCGAATGGACCCGATGCCGCCTCTTGCAAGGCATGTTCGAGGCGCCGGCGTCTTGCGGGTTCGATGAGCAGCCTGGAAAGAAGACTGCCGTCATGTTGTAGATGCCGCGCCATGGCGGCCGCGGCGAGCCGATCATCGATGAAAACCGGCAGGGCCATGCCGGAGCGATCCCAATTGGCGACCAGATCCTCGTTCAGCGCTGTTATGGCATCGGCGGCGGTTCCAAAGACCTTATCCTGGTGGGCAAGCAGTGTACCTAGCCAGCGGCTGGCATCCGTTTCATCGCCCACCGCTTCGAGCGCGCGCTTGTTGAGGGAGACGGGACCGGCCGCGCAGGCGCTTTTGCGGCACAGCTTGTGGCGCCCCATGCCAAACAGGTTGACCTTGTCGTCACCGACATGGACCCATCCGGGCCCCTCCCGGCCAATTGTCTCCATGGTCATCGTCGTTCCCATGAAGCCGACGAAGGCTGACAGCTCGTTTTCGACCGCGCCGAGCCAGGCAAACAGGAGGGAATCGAAGGTGATCCGATCCATCAGAAGCAGGCAGTGCAGACCGGACTGGATCACCGGTCTGTACTCGAACTCATCGAGGGTCTTGCCGATCTCCTCAGGCTGCATAATTACACCGAGGCGCTGATGCAGGACTTCGCGCAGCATCGAGCGGGCAGCGATCGCCGGGCCCGATACGGGCCTTGCCACCGGGCGCCACAGCTGGCGGGCGTAGTCGGAAACCGGCGCATTCCAGTTCTGCTCGATGTCACGCACGACTTCCGGGCAGAGCAGCGACAGCACAGCCAGAATTTCCGCCGGAGGCGCAGGGGTTGGATCAAAGACGTCGGTCATCGGTCCCGTCTAACCGCTTGCGGGGCAAACGCCAAGTGAGAGCGGATCCGGCACGAATTGTCTACGTCAACGCCATAAACTGGGTCGTGAGAGATGATGCAATGAGCCTCAGATTGCGTGTTGTCGCTGTCCCGGCACTCCGAGGATACCTGCTGTCGACCGCGCTCGTGTCGCCGGCACGTTGATAAAAGCGGATCTTAGAACCGCAGCCGGGCCATGCTCAGGAGGTCGTGGTACTGCCCGTCGGTAAAACCGGCTTTCACATGCCGTCCTTCGACCTCGAAGCCATGGCTTGTGTAGAGGCGGATGGCCGGTTCGTTGTCGGCATAGACGCTCAATTCGACCCGCTTCAGGGCGCGCCAGTTGTCGGCCACGTCAAGCAGCGCGCCAAGTATGGCCGAGCCGATGCCCCTGCCGACAAAGCCATCGTCAAGGCCGATATTGATTTCGCCGATATGCGAACGGCGCGGCGAGCTTTGCACGACCAGACTGCCATGGCCGACGACCTTGCCGTCCAATTCGGCGACGATCCAGGTGGTTTCCTGGCCGGACTTGGCTATGCGCCGCTCAACCTGGTCCACCGTCTCGAAGGGCATCCTCAACGTGCCCCAGCGGAAGCCCGGCATGTTGAAGATCGCGCAAAGCGCCTCGGCATCGCTTCCCCGGACGGCCCGGACCTGCGGATGGATCTTCTCGGATGGAGAGGTCGTGCTGGTCATGGCTTTCCTGGCGATGCAATCGGCCCTACACGATGCACCGGACGTCACCTGAAAATCCAGCCGTCTCTGCCGCCTATGCTGTCGATTGCGAACCAAAATACCGAGAGGCGGTGTAGAGTTTTAAGGCGCCGCTGATGCCGATCCAGCCGAAAAGGGCGAGCCAGCTCCATGTCGCGGCCGCCGTCCAGTCGATCCGGTGCACCGCGCCGTCGGTGATGACGAGGCCAAGGATGGAAAGCAGGCCGACCAGAAATTGCGCCAAGCCTAGCACCAGCAATTCTTCGCGCGGGGCGCTTTTCCAAATAAGGTAGGTCCCGCCAGCTCCGGCGAGGAAGATGGCGCTGTAGACCTGGGCGTGGAAGGGATCGACCGTCCATGGCCAGGTGCTGCTGACCATAGCGGGAAACAGCAACATGCCCAAGCCATAGAGCCCAAGGACCGCCGTTTCCGCCAACATGTAGCTGCGCCATGCCGGGCTCGGGGTCACGCCATTTGCTGACTGGCGGGCCCTGGCCCGCCACAGGAACAGCCCCGATATCGCGACCGAACCAAGATAGACCACAAACCAGAGCCAGGCCGCTTTTCGCTCGAAGTTGAAATAGCCGAGATTGATCAACGAAACCGCCGACACTATGAGGGTGAAGATGAACGCCATTACCAGCACGAGCCTGCCCGGCGACCAGCGATTCCAGAATAAGAGCGCCGCCATCACTGCCATTTCGGCGGTGTAGAAGCCGCCGAGAAAGCGGGCACTGAACGGCGTGACGGGCCAGGGCCAGCGCGGCTTGACCAGCGCAGGCGCGAAAAACAGGCCGGCGCCGACGATGAGGACGATAATGACCCCTGCCGAGAAAAGCCGTAGCGCCGCGGGAAGTGGCGGGTTGTTGGATGCCGGCACGGGAGAATGCCCCAAAGATGAATGCCCCATGCTCCCACCCTAGCGCCCCTTGCGGCCGGTGAAAATCCGCCGCATGCAAATTGAGCTGTCATCAGATCTATCCATTCGAATGGCCGTGCGATCCCTTTCGACGTAAGATGGGGTGCGCGGACCGAAGCCCGGTCCGGCCAATACGCCTCGGGGCGCATTTTCCGGAGCCTGCACGATGACCGAAGCTCAGGATCTGTTCTCACTTCTGCGGCAATCGACCGATGTCGATCCGCAGGCAATCGATGCGATCCGGCGAACCATCGCCGAGGGCAAGGACCGCGAGCTTTGCCGCATCAATGCGCTGGCCTTCGCCAGCAAGAATGGCGTCGACGAGGAACGCACCATCAGCGCCTTTCTGCATGCGGCGCGGGTGGGCATCTTCGACATCTCCTGGAATGTTCTGTGCCCCGGCTGCGGCGGCGTGCTCGACACCAACGCCACGCTGAAAACCATGCAGAAGGACGAATACACCTGCGCGCTGTGCTCCGAGGGCTATTCGCCAACCCTCGACGAGATGGTCGAGGTGACATTCACCGTCAGTCCACGCATACGCAAGATTGCCGCCCACACTCCACACGAACTGCCGTTGGTGGAATATTTCCGCCAGATCTACTTAGCGTCCGGCGCCGATCTGCCGGAAGAAGATTTGGCGGAGAAGATGGAAGCGTTCGCGCTGGAGGATATCGAGCTTGCGCCCGGTGAAAAGGCGGTTCTGCCCATACAGCTTCCGCCTGAATTCGTCATCGTGTTCGAGCCGGTCACGCATTCAGCGCAGTTCATCGATGCTAAGGGCGAACCAACAAAGGAGCGCCGAAGCCTCTCCTTGGTTTTCGACCGCGACCATGTCCAGAACCAGACGTTGGAGATGCAACCAGGCCCTTTGCGCATTTCCCTGGAAAACAGGACCGACACCCGCGTGCTGCCGACGGTCTTCATCGCAGGCCACGCACTGCATGATTTCCTGGGCAAGCGCCGGCCCTTCCTGACTGCCAAGCGCTTGCTCACCAACCAGACGTTTCGCGATCTCTATCGCACGGACACGCTCGATATCAACCAGCGGCTGAAGATCACCAGTCTGACCTTCCTGTTCACCGACCTGCGCGGATCGACCGAGCTTTACGAGCGGGTGGGCGATCTGTCAGCCTTCGATCTGGTGCGCGAGCATTTCCAGGTGCTGCACGAGATCGTCGCGGCCGAGGCGGGCGCGGTGGTGAAGACGATCGGTGATGCGGTGATGGCGACCTTCGCGACACCTGATCGTGCGGTGGCCGCGGCCCTCAGGATGCGCGATGCCATGCGTGGGCTCAATGAAAAAAGCGGCCGCGAGGATCTGCTGCTCAAGATCGGAGTCCATGCCGGCCCTTGCATCGCCGTGTCCATGAACGAGCGGCAGGACTATTTTGGCCAGACGGTCAACATTGCTTCACGGGTCCAGAACCTCGCCAACGCACAGGCGATCTTCGCCACCCGCGCGGTGGTCGACGACAATCTCACCGCCGATCTGTTGCGCAGGAACGCGCTGACGCCCGTGCCTCACGAAGTCTCGCTGCGCGGCATTGAGCGGGAGATCGCGGTATATACAATTCCCTGAGGAATTTTAGAGCAATTCCTGGACAAGCGTAAAACGGTTTCCCGGGAGAATGGCTACGATTTCGCTTGGCAATTGCGTTAAAACAAGAAGCTGGAGCAGCGTTCCCGTGAAGCGCTCTCGGCTGCTCACAAGCGCTTGCAGAGGAAATAACGATCGGCAGGCTCCGACGTCGGCGCCGGAAGGCGCTGCAGCAGCGGGTGATCGAGCGGCGTGCCACTGACCGCGAAGCCGCCAACGCGAAGCAGGCTCGCAATCAGATCGGGAAGCCAGGTAGCGGTCACTGCATCGCGATCATCATAACCCGTGCCGATGTCGGCATGAACAAGGGCGGCTTCGATGCCGATGAACTTGCGGCCCGTTTCCCGTATTTCGCCGAGCACGAGGTTTTCAGCTTCGGGAATCGAGCTGGCGTGTGCGCCGACTTCGCGGTCAAACACCACGATCCGGCGCCCGGGCAGGCGTTCGCGCAGATGGTGGAACGTCCGGCCATTGCCGAGGCCAAGCTCGAGCACCAGCCCTTCCATCTTCGCCACCTCGGGGCAGACGTAATCGAGAATGTCACGCTGTGCGGTCATCCTGCTGATGAAATTCTCGAGACGACTCATATGCTTTGTGTGTCCTCAACCAGATCAAGAGATCGGTAATGCCCGTGATTAAACCCCGATCGCGCCTCGCCGCATATAGAGGCCGACGATGGACACTGCAACCACCAAACAGGCTGCCGACGAGGGTCGTACCGGGTAGACTTGGCGGCCCGGCGGGCGTCGGAATAGGCGATGTCATTTGTATGGGTCTGCCGCGTCCCGCAAGCCGTCGCCAAGGAAGTTGAACGCCAAGATGACGAGAACAACGGGCAACATCGGCAAAAGCAGCCATGGATAGAACGCGATCACGCTGACGCTGCGCGCCTCGGTTAGCAGGATGCCCCAACTGGTTGTCGGTGGCCTCAGGCCCAGCCCAAGGAAGCTCAGCGCCGTCTCGCCCAGGATCATGCCGGGTATGGAGATCGTCGCCGTCGCGATCAAATGCGACATGAAGCCGGGAATGAGGTGCCGCCGGATAATGCGGCTGCTGCTGGCGCCCATCAATTGCGCGGCCAGAACGTAGTCCTCCTCGCGTAAAGCCAGAAGCTTTGAACGCACGGCACGCGCCAGCCCGGTCCAGTGGAGCAGCCCGAGGATGACGGTGATGCCGAAATAGATCAGGATTGGACTCCAGGTTATCGGCATGATCGCCGCCAGAGCCAGCCATAGCGGTATGCTGGGGATCGATTGCAGAACTTCGATTATCCGTTGAACGATCAGGTCGAAGATACCGCCGTGATACCCAGCCAGTCCGCCTATGACAATGCCGAGCAGGAAGCTGAAACTGATGCCGACAAGGCCGATTGTCAGTGAAATGCGTGCGCCATAGATGATACGCGAGAGCACATCGCGCCCCAGCCTGTCGGTGCCGGCCAGAAAGAGCTGGCCGTTTTCGGCAGGACAGAAAAAATGCCTGTCACCTTCGACGAGGCCCCAGAACCGATAACTGTCGCCCTTGCAGAAGAAGCGAATCCGCTGAACATCATCCAGTTCGTCGATGTAGTTGCGCTTGAGTGTGTCCATATCCAGCGTCATCTGGCGACCATAGACGAATGGCCCGACAAGCTGGCCGTTGTGGAACAGGTGTACCCGCTGCGGCGGCGAATAGATGTAGTCCATGTTGCGCGTGTGTAGATTGTAGGGCGCCAGGAATTCGCAGATCAGTATCCCGAAATAGAGCGCTGCCAGAAATATGCCGGATGCAAGGGCAAGCCGGTGCCGGCGGAATTTCCACCACATCAGCCGCAACTGCGACGCCTGAAAGACCTTCGACTGCTCCGCCGTCATCGCCTCGACAGACTGCAGGTCAAAGGGCGCGATGGAAACATAGTGTTGCAGTGGGGCACCCGGAGCGGGCAGGGGCGATTGCTTGTTCATTTGGTGCTGCCGCCCTGCAAGCGAATTCGTGGATCAAGCAGCGCCAGCGCCAGGTCGGAAATCAGAACACCGATCACGGTCAAAAAGGCAAGGAACATCAGGAAAGACCCTGCCAAATACATATCCTGGCTTTGCAGCGCTCTGATCAGCATCGGGCCCGTCGTTTCCAAAGATAGCACTATCGCGGTGATTTCGGCACCGGAGATGATGGCCGGCAGGATAGAGCCGATGTCGGAAATGAAGAAATTTAGCGCCATGCGCAGCGGATATTTGACGAGCGCCCTGAAGGGATGAAGGCCTTTGGCGCGCGCGGTCACGACATATTGCTTGTGAAGCTCATCGAGCAGATTGGCGCGCAGCCGCCGGATCATGCTTGCCGTGCCACCGGTGCCGATGATCAAGACCGGGATCCACAGATGGGCGAGGATGGACTTCGCCTTGGCCCAGCTCATCGGCTCACTGAGATATTGCGGGTCCATGAGATGACCGATGGAGGTGCCGAACCAGATATTGGCGAAATACATCAGGATCAGCGCCAGCATGAAATTCGGAATGGCCAAGCCGAGAAGCCCGAACAGAGTAAGGCCGTAGTCGCCCCAACTGTATTGATGTGTGGCGGAGTACATGCCGATCGGAAAGGCGATGAGCCAGGTGAAGATGATCGTGACGAAGGAAACCAGCACGGTCAGCCACATTCGGTCCCCGACGACGTCGCGAACCGGCAGCTCATATTCGAAGGAATAGCCGAAATCGCCGTGCAGCATCCCGCCGACCCAGTAGAAGTAGCGAATGACCGGCGGCTGGTCGAAACCATATTCCTTGCGCATCATTTGGATGCGGTCGGAATCTACCGCTTCGCCCTGGGCCCGAAGCTCGGAAACATAGCTGTCGAAGTAGTCGCCCGGGGGAAGCTCGATGATCGTGAACACCAGCGCCGATATGATCAGCAGCGTTGGTACCATCACAGCGATGCGCCAGACAATATATCGAAACACGCTCAGGACTCTCCAAGCCAGAATGTATCGGGCATGTAGACACCGAAATAGGCGGTCGGGTCATAGCCGTAGAGCGCCTTGTCAGGCAGATTGCGCAGCCGTGAGGACGCCAGAACCGGCTGATGCGTTCCATTCACCGTGCCGATCGAAAACACCTGATCGGTATAGATCGACAGCATTGAATTCCAGATCTCGGCGCGCTCCGCGGCCTCGGTCGATGCGTTCCAGCGCTTGAGCAGAGCCATCAACTCGACCACAGGCGGAAGATCGGGCGCCTCACCGAGCGTGCCACGAGACAGGTAGTGAGCGCCCCACAGCGGCCATTGCAGCTGGTCGTCGATGGTGGGGGCCAACTGGTACGGATTCATGTCGGAGGTCGGCACGCCATTGTCGATGCCCGACCACATTGACATCATGATCTGGCCGCCAAGCGCGCGGCTGCGGAAGATGTCGCGCTGCGAAGTCCGGACGAACAGGGCGATGCCGATCTGGCGCCAGTGATCGGTGATGAGTTCGAGCGCGTCGGTTTCCAGCGTGCTTTCGCCGGCCGTTTCCACTATGATCTGCGCCGGGCGTCCATCGGGAAGTACACGCAGACCATCATCGTCGCGTTTTTGAAGCCCGACCTCGTCGAGCAGCGCGTTGGCTTGGTCGGGATCATGGGCGACCCAGGCCTTCGCGAATTCCGGCCGGTAGAGCGGGCTCTCCGGCAGAACCGTATCGGCACTTTCCCGCGCTAATCCGTAGAATACAGCCAAATTGATCTCCCGCCTGTCCACAGCGAGGGAAAGGGCGCGGCGCACGCGCACGTCACGAAAAAGGCTACGCCATACCTGGTCGGCACAATTCAGATTGGGCAGCAGCGCCAGCCGGGAACCCTGTGTGCGTTTCCAGAGATGCATCTTCACCGGGTAACGCTTCTCCGTATCCTTCAGGAACGAGTAATCAGCGAAGTCGATGCCCATGCTTTGCAGGTCGCTCTCACCCGCACCAGTCTTGGCGGAAATGATCGCCGACGAGCTGACATTCAAGACAAACTGGTCAACATAGGGCAACTGCCTGCCATTCTCATCTATTCTATGAAAGAACGGGTTTCGCTCGAAGATGAACTGCTCAGCCGGCGGCTTGGTCCGGTTCTGCCAGGGATCGAGCGTCGGCAACTCCGGGTTCTCCGGGCGATACTGCCGCGACATGCGGATATGCAGGAGCGTCCATTTCTGGACCCGATTCTCCGTCATTAGGCCGGCGAGCCGGAACGGATCTTGGTATTTCTTGTGGAACTGCTTGAGATAGGCGGCTGGCAGAACAAGCGATAGCGGCGAGGCAGCAGCGAGCTTGGGCAGGAAGTCGGGATTTGGCGCCTCCCAACTGTAGCGGACCGTCAACGGGTCGACGATCTCGAAGCGTGGCGGCTTGCCATCTGCCATCAGGCCCGGAGCAAGCCCGCCTGGCGAAAGCTCATCGTTCAGCCAGACATCTTCCCAGCAATAGCGGAAATCTTCCGACGTCAACAGGCTGCCGTCAGACCATTTATGTCCTTCCCGCATCTTGAATGTGAAGACACGATCATGCGCTACGTCGAAACTTTCGAGGATGTCGGGTTGCATGTTAAGCTTTTCGTCATAGCCGACCAGGCGAGCATAGCCATAGATCGTCATTATCCGGATATCTTTCTGGCTGCCGATGATCGTGCGCAGCGTGCCGCCATACTGGCCGGGCTGCCGGCCCATCGCAGCCAGATTCAATACGCGCGGGCTCTTGGGCAGGCGTTCGGCGAGTGCCGGCAGCGCCCTGGCCTTCAGCTGCGGCTGAAGAAACTCCGGCTCCAGATCGCCTGCGCGTAACGTGCCCGGCACAAATGCCGAAGCCATGAGCCCAAGGACGGTGCGCCGGCTGATCAAGGCCGTAGCTCGCTGACATGGGCCGAACGTCGGGCCAGCACGAGGTGGCCGCCGCCTAGGTCGAGCGGCGACAGCACATCCTCGTCGCCCTCGTCGCGGAATTGGGGTCCCCATGCGCTCCTGTCGGAAGCACCGCTGAGCTTCAGCGTCTTGAAATCCATCGGCCTGTCGAGATCGGGAAACGGCACTGCGGCGACCAGTGAGCGCGTGTAGGGATGGACCGGTTTCCTGAGCAGAATTTCGCGCGGGGCAAGCTCGACGATACGCCCACCGCACATCACCGCGATGCGGTCTGCCATGTAGTCCACCACAGCGAGGTTGTGGGAGATGAATAGGTAAGTCAGGCCCAGTTCCTTCTGCAGGTCCTTCAGGAGGTTCAGAATCTGCGCCTGGACAGAGACATCGAGCGCCGAAACCGGCTCGTCGCAGATCAGCAGTTCAGGCCCCAGCGCCAACGCGCGCGCGATGCCGATACGCTGCCGCTGCCCACCGGAGAAACTGTGCGGATAACGCTTGATGAAACGCGGATCGAGCCCGATTGCTTGCATAAGGCTCTTCACGGTGGCTAGTCGGGACGCGGCATTGCCTCGTTGATGGATTTCCAACGGCTCGCTCAAAATGTTCTCCACCGTCATGCGAGGTGAAAGCGATGAAACCGGATCCTGAAAGACCATCTGGATTTTCGCGCGCAGCAGGCGCAGGGCGCCTCTGTCGCCTCCCAACACATCGATCGGTCCATCGCGGCCATTGAAAAGCACAGAGCCGCCGCTAGGCGTGACAGCTCGCATGAGCATCTTGCTGACGGTGGTTTTGCCGGAGCCGCTTTCGCCGACCAGACCCAGGCACTCACCCCGCATGATATCGAAGCTCACGCCGTCCACGGCGCGAACAGGCGTTTGATGATCGCCGCCGAACCATCCCGACTTGCGGATGGTGAAGGTTTTTGTCAGATCCCTGACCGATAGCAGGATGTCGTGCGGCCCCTTCGATGCCGGCGCCGTCTGTTTGCCAAGCAGGTTCTCGACATTCACCGGCACCTCGCGCAGCGCCTTTAGCCGTTCACCAGGCTTCAGGTCGAAATGCGGAACGGCTGCCATAAGGCCCTTCAGGTAAGGGTGACCTGGCCGGCGGAATATCGCCTCGACAGGTCCCGCTTCCATGATCTCGCCATGATAAATGACGACCACCTCGTCGGCGACATTCGCGACCACGCCCAGATCGTGGGTGATCAGCAGCATCGCCATATTCAGCTTGCTCTGAAGCTCGCGCAACAATTGCAGGATTTGCGCCTGGATGGTGACGTCCAACGCCGTCGTCGGCTCGTCGGCGATCAACAGGGCGGGCCGGCAGATAAGCGCCATGGCGATCATGGCGCGCTGACGCAATCCTCCCGAAAGTTCAAACGGATACATGTCATAGGCGCGCTTGGGATCGGGAAAGCCGACGAGGCTGAGCATTTCCTCGGTCCGCGCCCTGCGCTCTGCCCGAGGCATGGGCGTGTGGATCTGCAGGGATTCGCTGACCTGGTTGCCGATCGTGTGCAGCGGCGAAAGCGATGTCATCGGCTCCTGAAAGATCTTGCCGATGCGGCTGCCTCTCAACGCCCGGATTTCGGGTCCATCGCGCGGCATCTGCAGGATATCCTGTGTCGTGCCGGGCTTTTCAGGATCGGAAAATAGGATACGGCCACGAACATGGGCTGTGTTCGGCAAAATGCCCATCACTGCCTGGCTGAGAACCGATTTTCCGGAACCGGACTCGCCGACAAGCGCGGTAACCTTGCCGGGAAGGACGCGAAAATTTGCCCGCCTGACGGCATGCAAGGGTCCCCCGATAATGGCAAAAGAGATGCCAACATCTTCGACCCGCAGTAGATCAACGCCCGAATTCATGCTTACACCGGCCCAGTTTGCCGGCCTGCCGGGCGGCAGACCAGAATGCGAGACTAGCGTATTGCAGGCTTAGAGCAACTTGGATTCGAAACGGTTGCCGGTGGCGAATCGGGCGACCGGACATCAACAAGGCGTTCGGATCAGATAGGGGCGGGCTACTGGAGCTTCCTCGGGTCGCCCGGCGACAGCCGTGCGGCATCGCGATGAAGCAGCATGACCTGCTCTGCCTCCGATCTCCGGTCGTAAATCGCCTCCAGCGCACCCTCTTCATCGACTGCGAGAGCGCCCGACAGATCGGGTGAAAGCACCGTCAGCTTCTGCTTGAGCCCCGCCAGTTCCTCGCTGCCGAGCGTCAGCCAGCTGTTGGCGCCGCAATAGCTCGCGAAGTCCTTGCTGGCGAGAACGCGGTGCGGGTATTTCTTGGTCAGAGTCTGGAGACGCTGGACCTCGTTTACAGCCGAGCCAAACACAGAGAATGTGAGCCGGTCGGTAAGCCCGACATTGCCGAACATCACGTTGCCGACATGCAGGCCGATGCCAAATTTTATGTCGGACAACCCTTTTTCCTTTCGTCGCAGATTGAGCTCCATCATGCGCGCGGTGGCCTTGTGCGCTGCCGCCAGAGCCGCCTGGCAGGCGATCTCGGACTGCGAGCGATGCCTTTCGCAAGGATAGACGGCAATGAAGCCATCCCCTATGAAACTCATGATCTGCCCGCCTTTGCGATTGAAAGGTGCAGCAATGGCGTCGAAAAACTGGTTCAGCGTGTCGATGTAGATTTCGCGGCCCGAAGTTTCGGCAAGCCGTGTCGACCCGCGCATATCGGCCATGACCAGTGCGGCCCGGATTGTGTCGCCCTCGCCGCGCTTGATCTGGCCGTCCAGCACGCGTCTGCCGGCGTCGCCGCCGAGATAAGTGGTCATCATGTTGTCGGCCAGCTTGGTAAGCACCGCCATTTTGGTTGCGATGGCGAGATGGTTTTGGATACGCAGCAGCGCCGAAATCATGCTGTCGCTGAAACCTGAAGCACTGTCGGTCGACCAGGACCCGATCATGCCCTGACTGGTATTGCCGTTGAAGGGATGGACGAAAGCCATATAATCGGTCACGCCCATAAGCCTGAGTTCATCGAAGACAGGAAATTCCGAGGGGACCGACGGGTCGAGACGACGCCGCAGATGGTCGAGCTTGTTGCTGAGCAGATGGTAGTATGGGCTGGTCAGGAACCTGTCGGAATGAACGCCGTCCTTTTTGCGGAAGCCTTCCACTTCCATGCCCTGGCCGCGAAGCCAGGTGAAGCCAAGCGCGTCATAGAGCGGATGAAGCATCGAAAAGCTCAAATGCACCCGCTTCAGCGGCAGGCCGGCAGCAGCCAGCCGCTCGCAAAATCCCTTTACCAATGTTTCCAGTTCGTCGCCCGCCAGCGCCGACTGAGTAAGCCAGTCGGCAACCTTATCCATGAGAATTGTGGAAATTTCTGCTCGCGCCATGCTCATACCACCTCGAAACCCGTCGAATTCGATCCGCCATAACACAGTCCGCCGGAGACCCAAAGATACCCCAGGTCAACGCTCGCGTGCGGCGGCAAAGGCGAAGGAATTCCCGAATGACTGTCGTTGCAACCAAGGAACAGGCTTAACCGCATTCATGCCTTGCGGCGTTATGTGGCGAAGCTGCGGCCGGAGTGCAATCACGTTCCTGACATTCGCAAAAAGTTGCCGGCTGGGGCGCTGTCAGGCCTTCACCACCGTCTCTCGGAGCAGCCCGAGACGCCCAAAAACATTGCGTGTGTCGACGATCAGAAGGGCATGATCAGCAATGGCCTGATAGTCGATCGCGTCATGGTCGGTTGCAACGACGACAGCATCGAAATCCTTCACCGCCGCCTCGGTCAACTCGACCGAACGGCGCCCCCTGATGGCCATATGCTCTCGTGTGGTCGGGATCTCGGGAACATGCGGATCGTGGAATTCCGCCTTGCCGCCCCATTCCTCGATGAGTTCGATGAGCCGCAATGAGGGGCTTTCGCGGATGTCGGGCACATTCTTCTTGTAGGCGAGCCCGATGATGAGAATGCGCGAGCGGCTGAGCGCCTTGCCGCAGCGCCGGTCCAGCGCTTTGGCCAGTTCATCGACCACGTGACGCGGCATAGCCGTGTTGATCTCTGCCGCCAGCTCGATGAAGCGGGTCGGCAGTTCATATTCGCGCGCCTTCCACGTCAGGTAGAAGGGATCGATTGGAACGCAGTGCCCGCCCAATCCGGGGCCAGGATAAAAAGGCATGTAGCCGAAGGGCTTGCTCTTGGCCGCCTCGACCACCTCCCAGATGTCGATTCCCATCGCGCCGAGCACAACCTTCAATTCGTTTACGAGGGCTATGTTGACTGAACGGAAGATATTTTCCGTCAGCTTGACTGCCTCGGCGGTCGCCGTGCTGGAAACCGGAACGACGGTTTTGACCACCCCTTGGTAGAAGGCCTGCACGAGCGTCGCCGCTTCAACGCCGTCACCTGCCACGACCTTGGGGATCGTCGCGACTTCAAAGTTGCGGTTGCCGGGATCCTCGCGTTCGGGCGAGAAGCCAAGAAAGAAGTCTATCTTCGACCGCAAGCCGGTTTCTTCCAGTATGGGCTTGATTACATCGTCGGTGGTGCCGGGATAGGTGGTAGATTCCAGCACGACGAGGTGGCCGAGACGCAGATGCTTTGCGATGATGCCAGTCGTGTTCCTGACAAAGGAGAGGTCCGGCTCACGGTTCTTCGTCAGCGGTGTCGGAACGCAGATGATGATGATGTCGCAGGTTGACAGTTCGGCAAAATCCGCCGTGGCGCGGAACCGTCCACTCGCCACGTGGCCGGCAAGGGCAGTCGACGTCACCGCCTCAATGTAGGATTGGCCGCTGTTCAGGCTCTCGACCTTCTGGGCTTCGATGTCGAAACCGAAAACGGGGAAGCCGGCGCGTGCTACCGCAATTGCCAGCGGCAACCCCACATAGCCCAATCCGATCACGCCGACTTGCGCGGCCTGGGTCGAGATACGGTTCAGCAGACGGTCATATGCCGAAGATCGTGAAGCGCCCAAATCTGCTTTCCCGTTAATTGGGACAGGATGGCCGGTGCCATGCGCGGCTTACCAGTCCCACAGAACCATGGCCGAGGCATATTGCGGAAAGTGGATTCTCGCAAGCTGTCATCAGACCGGCAACTTTGCCTTCAGGTTCGCGGCAGCCATCGCATAGCCGCCGGCGGCACCATCTATGAAATGAACGTGATCGCGGTGCAGCGGCGAGGCGACGAGGCATGTCATCAACGCCGATTTCTGGCGGTGCAGGCCATAGTTGCAGACGCCCGCCTCTTCCGCCTGTTTCAGCCGGTTCTCTATCCGTTGCAACACATCAGCGTCAACGTCGATGGTCATCTTCAAGCCGTCGTCGAATTTCCGGAAATCCGAATTGCTGGCCACGTCGCGTTTGTAGATCTTCGGATCGAAACTGCCGATGGTCCAGCCATATCTATCGGTGACGGCCGTAAGCGCCATCAGGAACACTATCCACAGCTTCGACAGCCACCGCCGTCCCACCGGCGCCGTGGCCCGCGCCTCGATATCGAGGCCGGCGGGCAGCAAGCTGTAACTCGGCCCGTTCACCGGCACCGGGTGACCATCGCGTTCCTGTCTGCCGGCAATGGCGATGATGTCGGATGCCAGAAACTGAAAACCGCGCAGATCTCGCGACGAACCCGGAGTGGCTATGATCGAGACGATTTCGCCATGACGGGTTTCGATCGGGTTCCAGCGGCAGGACAGACCGGTCAGATCCGGCCGTGCGCCGGCCGGAGCAGGATCGATGCGGTAGCGCCCCGCTTTCATCTCGGCTTCCGCCCAACTGCCGCCACCGCCGGCGAACATGGTATAGAAGACCGCATCGGATGCTTGGAACCTTGCCACGCGAACGTCGAGGCCTTGCGCTCGAATATCCTTTATCGGCACGATTGCGGCACGCAGGGTTAGGTCCAGTTCGTCCGCCACCCATCTCTGGACAGCCGCCAGCGCCTTGCGGGTGGGCTCCATCGCCGAGCCGGGAAAGGCGACGAGCGCCCCGTCGCCGCCGAAGACAAAGGGAAGGTCTTGCCGACCCAGCGCGTTGAGGAGGGCCGAAATGACACTGGCGCCGGCCATATTGACCGTTTTGTAGCGTCCCGTCTCGATCGCCTTGGTCGAGCCGACAATGTCGGCGGTGGCCAGCGCCCAACCATCGGGGAGGGGGCGATAGTTGTCGATGTCGGCAACGCTTTCGAATTTTGCGAAGGCGGGCAGAGAAGCGACAAACGAGTCCGAGGCGGCAGCTGTTTCCATGAGCATCAGATAGCACATTCCACTGCTTGGAGGTGCAGTCGATGATGCTTGGAAATTTGACTTGCGCATGCTTTCCGATGATAGGGTCGCGCAATGCGAATTGCCTTCTACGCGCCGCTGAAGTCGCCCAACCATCCCGTTGTCTCCGGCGATCGCCAGATGGCACGGATGCTGGTCCAGGCGCTGCAGCATGGCGGGCATAGCGTCGAACTGGCATCGGAGTTGCGCTTCTATCTACACCAGCCGGAGCCGAAAAGTTTCGATGCGCTCAAGATCGAGGCCGCAGACGAAGCCGCGAGACTGACAAGGCTTTGGGACCGTGACGGCAAGCCCGATCTCTGGTTTTCCTATCATCCCTACTACAAGGCGCCCGACCTGATCGGGCCCGCGCTGGCTTCGGCCTTTGCTGTCCCCTATGTGACGGCGGAAGCCTCCTATTCCAGGCGACGCAACGCCGGCTTGTGGGCCGATAGCCAGGCGCTGGTGGCGCGAGCCATCGAACAGGCGGCACTGAACATCTGCTTCACCCAAAGGGATCGTCAGGGACTGGCGGATGCCATTCCTGGCGCAGCTTTCGGCATGCTTTCACCCTTCATCGACACATCGGCATTCCACGAAATGCCTGCACTGGATTATCCGACGCGCCTCGTCACCGTCGCTATGATGCGCCCGGGCGACAAGGTCTTGAGCTATCGCATGCTGGCGCAAGCGCTCGGGTCGATCGGCCACCTGCCCTGGACCCTGTCGGTCGTCGGCGACGGACCTGCCCGTGACGAGGTCAAGGCGCAATTCGCCGGCTTGTCCGCCGACCGTATCGAATGGCTTGGCGCGATTGAGCCGGCAGCCGTGCGGGATGTCCTCTACACCAAGGGAATCTACGTCTGGCCGGGTTACGGCGAGGCCTATGGCGTTGCCTATCTTGAAGCACAGGCCGCCGGCCTTCCGGTGGTGGCCCAGGACATTGCCGGCGTGCCGGAGGTCGTGCGGGATGGCCAGACCGGGTTTCTCACCCCGCCGCGAGATGTGGCGGCGTTCGCTTCCGCCATTGAAAGGCTTCTGACCGGCGCCGACGAAAGAACCATCATGGCTGCACAAGCCAGACGTTTCGTTCTCGAAGAACGCTCCCTCGGTGGCGCGGCGGCGCGTCTGGCCGAACTTCTCAAGAAGATCCCGGTGTCATGACATCCGACCCGATCTGGCAGCCCCTGGTGGAGGAGCTGGCGCGCCGGCAACGGGCGGGCCGCAAGGCGGAGTTCTGGCTGCGCGACGATGACGCCGTGGATCCGACGCTGGCGCTCGATCGGTTGCTCGACCTCACCGGTGACTTCGCGGTTTCGGTCACCCTGGCCGTCATTCCGGCCCTGACCAACGAAAAGCTTGTCGTCCGGCTTGACCAGGCGCCGCATGCCACCGTTGCCGTCCATGGCTGGGCGCACCGAAATCATGCCCCCGACGGCGAGAAGAAGCAGGAGCTCGGCGCGCATCGGCCACGCGAGGTGGTGCTCGACGACCTGGGTCGCGGGCTGTCGCGCGTAACCGGCCTGCACGCCGCACGTGCCGTTCCGATGCTCGTGCCACCCTGGAACAGGATCGACGCCGGCGTGGTATCCGATCTTGGATCGACAGGATTTACGGCATTGTCGGTCTTCGGGCCGCCGAAGCCGGCTGCCCTGGCGGTCATCAACAGCAATGTCGACATCATGGATTGGCATGGCACGCGCGGCTGCCGCGATCATGGCCTGTTGGTTCAGGCCATCGTCGCGCAATTGCAGCGTGCGTTCGACGGCGGCGAACCGGTCGGCCTACTCACCCACCACCTCGTCCATGATGAATCGGCCTGGCTTTTCCTCGAACGGTTGTTCGAGATCACCACACGGACCGAAGCCTGCGCATGGCTTCCGATCAAGACATTGATCGGGCGCGGCGCCGCTAAAGCTGTTCCAGGAAAAGGGTAAGCGGAGGAATGTACCTCAGCGCTTTTTGTGCACCGAGACTGGAAATTTGAGCGTCTGGCCATCCCGTGCGGCAAAAGCGCCGGCAAACCTGTCTTTGGCCAGTCTCTCCATCCCGTCCAGCTCATCGTCGGTGCGTGACGGATCGTGGTGAAACAGCGCAAGTCCGCGCGCACCGGCAGCTTCACAGAGCTTGACGCCCTGTTGCCACGTCGAGTGCCCGTTACCGCGGTAGCGCTCCATTTCCTCCTCGGTGTAGGTGCAATCGTAGATGACGAGGTCGGCATCTTCGATCAGCTGAAGCACCGCCTGGTCGAGTTCGCCCGGCTCGTGCTCGGTGTCCGTGATCACCGCTACGACGCGGCCGCGCCATTCGACCCGGTAGCCTATGCAGCCACCCGGATGTGTAAGACTACCGGTTCGCACCACCACCCCTTCGCGCGGACGAAGCACGTCGCCGGATGCGAAATCGCGGCAGTCGAGGCTCGCCCTGCAGACACCGAGTGTCACCGGAAACCATGGCGGCCGAATGAATTCATCGACCATCTGCCGCGTCGTCATGCGTCCAGCGAGATGCCCGGACCAAAGCGTAACTTTGATGCCCCGTTCATACATAGGCTTGAAAGCCGGCAGCCCGATGATGTGATCGTAGTGGCAATGAGTGAAAAACAGATCGAAATCGGTCACGCCCGACGCCCGAAGCGCCTTGCCGGCGGGCCGCAGGCCGGAGCCCGCGTCGAACAGAAGCGTATGTTCGCCGCACCGCATCTCGATGCAGATCGTGTTGCCGCCATAGCGAGCGAATTCTGGCCCCGACACCGCGATGCTGCCGCGTACGCCCCAAAACCTGACCAGGAAAATGTCGTCGTCCATGTACGCCCTAGGCGGTTCGCGCGTCGATCAGGTCCGCGGTCGTACTGCTTAGCCGCTCGGCCAGCACCCGCAATATCTCGATGGTCATTTCCGGAAACTCCTTCATAAGCCTCAGGAAATGGTCCTTGCGAATTCTCAAGGCTTCCAATTGGCTTGCTGCCCTGACGGTGGCCGTGCGGGAGCTGTTGCACAATATGGCGATCTCGCCAACGATCGAATTTGGCATCAATTCGGCGACTTTTATCGGTCCGTTGTCGGAATCGACCAGAATATCCGCCCTGCCTGAAAGGATGACATAGGCGGCGTCCGCCTCGTCGCCCTGCCGGAAAAGGATCTCGCCGGCACCGTAATTCACGCGATCGGATGTGAACGCGAGCAGCTTGAGCTTTGCCGGCTCGATGCCGGAGAACAAGGGAACGCGTTGCAGCATTCCAACTTCATCCTTGAGCAGCATTGTCGCAAACCTTCCCACAATTCGCGTCTGTCAGACTATGACAGAAGTTCCTTGAAGATACCGTTTCCTGCCAAAAGTGTCTCGTGTGTTCCGTCTTCCACCAATTGACCCGCATCGAAGACGATAACGCGATCGAACATCGTCGCCATTGCCGGATTCGTCACCACCCATACAATGGCCGGCGAATGGTCGTCGCGTCTGGCTTCCTCAAGCACGTTTCGCAGCACCTTTTCCTGCACCCGCTGTTCCAGCGCCGACAGCGGCCGGTTGAGAATGAGAAAATCGGGACGCTTGAGCAAGGCGCGGGCAATATCGAGCTTCTGTCGCTGTCCGCCGGTCAGGCGCCTGCCGGCGGCGCCGACATTGAAATCGAGGCCGACATCCAGAAGCTCGGCATAAAGCCCCAACTCGTCGAGAATGTCATAGACGATGGAGCGTATGCGGTCAGGCGCGTCGGGATGATTGCTGCCCACACGCCCGAACAGGACATTGTCCATGACCGTGGCCGCGGCAATGTATTTGGCAGGATCGTAGCGTTCGATGGCGTCCTGCAGCTCGGCCGGCAGGTTTTCGTAGAACTGGTTGCGTGCAGCGACGATCTTGCCCATCAGCTCGTCGGTCAGCAGGCCGAAGCGATGCCGGGGCTCGATATAGGCAAAGCTTAACGTGACCATCAT
The DNA here is from genome assembly GCF_055901595.1 of Mesorhizobium sp. WSM1386. Classification (NCBI taxonomy): domain Bacteria; kingdom Pseudomonadati; phylum Pseudomonadota; class Alphaproteobacteria; order Hyphomicrobiales; family Phyllobacteriaceae; genus Mesorhizobium; species Mesorhizobium sp. WSM1386. The sequence continues at coordinate 6,046,474 of NZ_CM148373.1, read as the reverse complement.
GGCGCGGTCGTTCTCCGAAACCGCATCGTAGGGACGATTCTTGAGCCGTTGCAGCAAGGTTTCGTAGGCGGGTATCTCCTCGGCGCTCATGAAGGCGAGCTGCTGGAAAAACTGGTGTTCCGGCGGCAGGTCGGCAAACAGCTCGATCGCCTGTTCGGCGATCTCCATGCCCATTTCGTAGAGGGTGCGGTCGAGGCCGGCTTGCTTCAGCACGGAAGCAAAATAGGGATTGGCCGCCAGTGCCTTGTGAGCCAGCTCGGGGCCGGCGGCGGCGCCGAAGAGCAGGTTCTGGCCGATCGTCGCTTCCTTGTTGTAGGCGCCCGGTTCGAAAGGAACCACCAGCGCGCTCAGCCCTTCTTCTTCCAGCCGTGTTCGCAGCGCCGCACGCAGTTCGACGATCCTTTCGGCAAGCTTGGTGTGGCGCGTGAGGTCGGCCGAAGAGCGCAAGCCAAGATCCAGAATGTCGCGCGACAGAAGAACCGCGTCGAGCACCCGGCGCACCGCTTCGAAGAGGTCGTGCGGGCCGGTAGCGCCGGCGGAGGCATAGTTGATCCAGTCGCTGCGAATATCGAGATCCGGATTGCCCGACCGGCGCGCCTCGTCGATGTTCCAACGGTGTTGGTCCGCCGCGGCGCCGTCATAACTCACCGCTGTCAGCGGCGCATGCTTCAACCCGTAGAGCAGGTTGTCGCGGAGGCTTGCCTGAAACAGGAAAACATCCGACGAGGCATAGGACATGCGCCGGCCGGTTACGGCTTCGGGGAGATCAAGCAGGTCGTCGCTGCCCGAAGCGACCCTTCCGCTGTCCGGCCAGTTCAGCCGCGCGAAAGCTTCCGCAAGCGCCTCCGCTCCGCCTGTTGCGGTGCTGACCAGTGCCACCGTCTCGCCCGGCTTGACCTCGAGCGAGATGCGATTGAGGAGCATGGCGCCGCCGTCGTCGGCTATGGACAGGCTGATCGCCGACAGCGGCTTGGTCATCGGAGCGGGATCGTCGATCGTCAATGCCCCGATATCAGGCGCGATGATATCCTCGACGGTGAATTGTTCAACGACCTGCTGATATTTGACCTGGACATCCTGCCGATCCTGATCCCAGTCGATCAGTTCCTTCATCGGTCCGGGCAGGTCCTTATAAGCGCCGATCACGGCCACGAGCTGGCCGACATCCAGCCGCCCCTGGATGACCAGATACCCACCGATCATGTAGAAGAGAAAGGGCGTGAGCTGCGCGAGAAAATTGTTGAGGAACTTTACCATGAATTTCCATTGGTAAAGATCGAAGCGGATTTTGAAGATGAGTCCGAGCCGCGCAGCTATGTCGGCGCGCTCGTAATTTGACGTGTCGTGGACGTGAACCGCGCCGATGCCGTCGACGATTTCGCCAACCCGGCCCGAAAGCGCGCGCGCCGTCAACTGCCGTTGACGCCCGAGCACGAGCAGCCGCCGCCGCATCCGCGGGATGAGCACGATCTGGATCGCCACGATCACGACCGCTATCATTCCGAGCCAGACGTTCTGGACCATGATGAACAGCATGGCCGTCAGCGCCTGGCCGCCGAGCAGCACCGGCTGCAGGAAGGCATCGCCGATGAAGCCGCCCAGCGGCTCCACCTCGTCCTTCACCATGGTCGCCACTTCGGCGGATTTCACCCGCTTGAAGTAAACCGGCGGAAACCGCAGCACACGATCGACCAGATCGAAGCGGATACGCCGCAGCATGCGTTCGCCGAGGCGGCCCTTGTAGGTATTGATGTAGAGTTTGAACAGGCCGTTGATGACGACCAGCAAGAGGAACACGATGCTGAGCGCGAGCAGCGTCGCCGTGCGGTCGAGCTGAAAACCGGAGAAGAACTGCACCTCGCCAATGAACGGCAGGTTGTAGTGCAGCCGCATGAACGGCAGCGTCGCGCCCGGTTGCTCGAAGCCCTTGCCCTGGATCGGGCCGTTGACGATCAGCTTCGGCAGGTCGAACGACATGAAATACGGGATCATCGAAAGCACGACGATCATCAAGATCCAGAGCTGCTGCTTCCTGGTGTGCGTCCAGATATAGCGGGCTAGGCTGGGTTCCATATGCGACTGTCAGTTTGAAGGATGCAGGATGTGAAGGCACCTGGCAAATGATGTATCTGCAACGTCTTCGCCGCCAACGACAAGCTCGAAGCAGCGAGCCAGGCGAATGGGCGCCGATGGTCCGGACAGATGCAATCGGCCTCCTCCGCCACCGGCCAATGGCGGAACGGCTTGCGGCACAGTTGCGTCCGCAAGTCGAACAGCCTTGCGTGAGGCAAGATTGCGTTGTGTCGCCCGAAATCCCAACATAGAAGACGAATATGATGGATGTCACGCAACCACGCAATGCCGGCCCACGCAATGCCAGCCTGGAAGGGCACGAGCAGGCCCTGGACCTCACACGGGGAATTGCCGCCTATGTCGACCACCCTCTCGTGGCCGGGCTCGCGCGCGTCATCGCCAAGCATCCGCAGGCCGATATCGCCAACGCCTTCAACCACAAGCAGGTCGCCTGCAAGATGTGGGCGCTTGACAAGCTGTTCGAAAGCGACGGCGGCCGGTTCGGGCGTATATGGGTTCTAGGTGGATGGTACGGCGTATTGCCGGCAATGCTTTTCAACGACGCCCGCTTCGACATAGCGGCGATCGGCAGCATCGACATCGATCCCGAAGTCGCGGCGGTCGCCCTGACCCTCAATCGGGAGGCCGGTGACCGGTTCCGGGCGCTGACGGCAGATATGTACGCCCTCGACTATGCGGCCGGGCGGCCCGACCTGGTGGTCAATACGAGCTGCGAACACATAGCCGATCTCGGCGCCTGGCTTGCCCTGCTTCCGCGGGGTACGAACGTGCTGCTGCAATCGAACGATTATTTCAGCGAGCCGACGCACATCAACTGCGTGGCGTCACTTGCAGCCTTCGAAGCAATGGCGGCGCTGCGGGAGATCAGGTTCTCCGGCGAACTGCCGACAAAAAATTATACGCGCTTCATGCTGATCGGAGCTGTTTGAAGCGCTCGCGCAGGATTTGCGCCGAGCGACGGGCGCCTTCCAGGTCGAGACGATGCGCGACTGGCGGCGGTCCTGCAAGCGCCCGGTCAATCGCTTGCGCCAGATCTTCAGGCGTCAGGTCCTGTTCCATCAGCACCGTTGCAAGACCGTGTTCTTCGAGCATCAGGGCGCGACGCGTCTGTTCGGTTTCCCCGCCGGCTGCAAAGGGAACGAGCAGGGAGCGACATCCCGCGCGCAGGACATCGCAGACCGTGTTGTAACCCGCCTGCGAGACCGACAGGCGGGCGCCGGTCAGCAGGCTGGCGAAATCCTCGCGGAACCGGAAGATGGACAGGCCCGGCGTGGCATCGCGTGCGATCGCCTCAAAGTCCTCCTTCGGCAGGTTGGGGCCGGTGATCAAACACCATGTCCAGGCGTTGTCGGCATTGCGCGCCGCTGCGACAGTGGATCTGACAAGGCTCTTTCCGGCGGCCCCGCCGCCAACCGACACCAGAACGTCGAAATGCTCGCAGGCCGCTTGCGCCGGCGGCGCGGCAACGAGCCCGGTGTAGGCGACCTCGGCCCTGATGGCGCCGGCCAGTGGAAATGTCTTGTCGATGGTTGCGAAAGCCGGATCGCCATGGACCATGACAAGGTCGAAATGCCTGTTGACGAGATCGACCGTTTCCTCGTTTCGGCCAGGCTTGACGCGCTCCTGAAGGATGTCGCGGACAGACGTCGCCAAAAGCGGTCTGGGCGATGTCGCTTCGATGGCCTCGATCAGCGGCAAGAGTTCGAAACGCATCTGCCGGCGTCCAAAGGGAAAAGCCTCGATAATGACGATGTCGGGCCCGCAATCCCTGAAAGCCTGCAGCAGCATCTCTGAACGGCGTTTCTTGAAATTATCGTCGATGGGTTTGCCCTGCAGGTCGACAAGCCCGGAAAATCCTTCGTCGCCGGAGGTGACAGGTGGCAGGGTCACAGATTTAACACCCGGTCCGGGAAATCCCGCGATCGGCGCTCCGCCGGTCACGACGGTTACGTCAAACCCGTCATCGACTAGCGCCGCCGCAATGCGGCTGGCGCGCGCGAGATGGCCGATGCCGAGCAGATGCTGGACATAGAAGAATGCGCAGAGCCGCTTCATTCGGCGGCCCGCCACTCCCGCTCGAACAGTTCCTTGAGCTGTCCAATGCCTGCCACATGATCGAATTTGCTTCGCACGCGCTGCTCCGCGGCGTCGCCGAGGCAGGCGCGCAGTACAGGATCGCGAATCAGGCGCTCCAGCGCCTGTGCCAGGGCAATCGGGTTTTCCGAGGAGACCAGCAATCCGGTCTCATCCGACGACAAAAGCTCCGGCACGCCGGAAATATCGGTCGACACGCAGGCAAGCCGCTGGCTGGCCGCCTCCACCAGAACATTGGGCAGACCGTCCCGGTCGCCATCCGCGGTGATCCTGCAGGCCAAAGCGAAGATATCGGCGCTGCGGTAGTGCTCGAGCACCTCCTCCTGCGCCAGCGCGCCTTTCCAGGAGACGCGGCCATCCAGTCCGAGCTTTTGCGCCAGCGCCTTGAGCCGTTTCAGTTCTTCGCCGCCGCCGATATGCTCGAAATGCCACGCCAGATCACCAGGCAAGAGGGCAAGAGCCTCCAGCAACGTATCGTAGCCTTTCTTTTCAACGGCGCGTCCGACACTCAGGATGATGACCGGTTCGGCCGGCACCGAGCCGTCATGCTGTTTTCGCGCCTCGCGGAAACTGCCGAAGCGATGAAGGTCGAGCCCATGATAGCTCAGATGCACGGACGAGTTGCCGTTGGCGAGTTTTTTCAGACGATCGAAGCCGGTTTTCGTGCAGGTGACTGTCCAGCGGGCCGAGGAAAGTTTGCTAGCCAAATCCCAGTCCGGCGAAGTCCAGATATCCTTGGCATGGGCTGAGCAGCTCCAGGGTTGGCGACGAAGCTGGCTGGCGTAGCGCGTCACCGATGCCGGGGTGTGCACGAAATGCGCATGCAACCATCCTGCTTCTTCAGGCCATTCGGCCGCTAGCACGAGCGCTTGCCCGAAGCGGCGTGCGCGATTGCGAGAAAAGTCGCGGCGGATATCGGCGGCGAGCGATCCGAGCGCGCGCCAGAAACTCGGCCGCGGCAAATTGGCAAGCAGCGAGCGAAGCACGCGTAGCGGCTCGTCATGCAGGTATTCCGGCAGGTAGTGGACGGGCGCCTTGATCTCGTCATGCACGGGATGCCGTTTTGCGTCGGTGGGCCGCCTGAGTGCGACGAGTATCAACTCGAACCCCGCGCGTTCCAGACCGAGCAGTTCCTGCGCAATAAAAGTTTCCGACAGCCGCGGATAACCCTTCAGGACCACGACGATCTTGCGACGTTGCAAGTCAGTTGATTCCTTCAACGATCGAAAGGTGGTGGCCGGCCCGCCGGTCGAGCAATTCCGCGACAATCTCGGAAATATGAGGCAGCCCTTCCAGCGTCAGATGCGGATTACTTTGTGAGGGGCGGGACCGGTCCGGCAGCGACACCAGTGCATCGGCGAATCGCTGGGAGTCCTTGGCTTCTTCCGGCAAAAGCAGCTCGATGAGGCCGAGTTGGGATGCGCGCCGAGCGCGAATCAATTGTTCCTGCCGTGGCTCGATGCGCGGCACGATCAGCGCCGGCTTGTCGAAAGATAATATCTCGCAATAGGTGTTGTAACCGCCCATGGCCACGACCGCCTTGGCGCCGGCAATCAGGTCTTCCATGCGGTTGTCGAACTCGATCATCTTGATATAGGGGATCTTGGACCCCTTCCTGAGCAGCTTGTTGCGCTTGCGGGCCGGCATGTAAGGCCCAAGCACGATCAGCGCCCTGTGCTGAAGTTGCGAATCCTGCTGATAGGCATCGAGGACGTCGTGAATCAATTCGGCACCGTCGCCGCCGCCACCGGTGGTCACCAGGATGTAGTCGCCCTCGGGCCGGTGGCCGGGCAACTCGTTCCGCTGCAGGCTCCGTTGCAGGAAACCGAGAAAACTCATCTTTGCCCTGACAGCCGGCGGCACATCCATGCCGGTCAGCGGATCGTAGAAATCCGGCGGGCCGTAGACCCAGACCTTGTCGTAGAACAGGCCTATCTTGCGCATCACATCCCTGCGCGCCCACTCTGCTTCGAGCAGGTGCGGCGCATCCATCACCTCGCGCAGGCCAAGCACCAGCGTTGTTCCACGCGTCTTGAGATAGGAAAGGGTATCCTCGATCTCCCCGCGCAGGCCGAGCGGTTCCTTGTCGACGATGAAGATATCCGGCCGGAAGGTCTCGGCTGTGTGGCGGATGATCGACTGGCGCAGCCTCAGCGTCTCATGCAGATCGATATCCTTTTCCAGGGAGGTGTATTCGCCGTTGCGTAACTTGATGACGCTGGGGATCTTCACGAAGTCGACTCGGGCGCGGTAATCGAAGGCGCCAGCGATCGTCGCACCCGAAATGATAAGCACCTGAAGTCCGCGGAAATCCTCGACGAGCGAATGCGCGATAGTCCGGCAGCGCTGCAAGTGACCAAGCCCGAACGTGTCGTGGCTGTACATGAGAATTCGAGCGTTTTCTGCGTGCTGGGTCATTGTTGAACGTCTCTTAGAATTCTCGCCTTAAGGACCGTGAGCGACGCGCCGGCTTCGAAACCACCGTAGCTTTGAGAAATAAGGTCGCCATTTTCAATATATTTTACTTCGGTGGAATGCCTGCCAGACAGGCATTCCGATCGTCTGAGTCGGAAACTTGATGGATTGGCGAATATCGCCTTGCGGGGGCCGAGACTCCTGGTCGTCGTTTTGGGAGGGATCGAAGGGGAACGTGGTATCCAAAAGATCGGCAGAAATCATCCCTCTTGATTCCAAAAAGTTTCGGTGTCTCCGAAAACCATTGGGTCGGAGCGGTGCGGGTGAGTTCCGCTTTCCAGCCCGTGTAGCCAATCGTCCCACCGTTCATTGTTGTTGTGGAACTCATTTCGCGCGCCGTTGTCCTCGGTCTTGGGGGACCAAGGGTGCTGCCCAACAATCTGTTGATGGGCCGTCTGATTGTGGTTCACCGACCAGAACTGAGTCATCTGTCGCGCAAGCTAGCCGGAATTTCAGCAAGAATCGAGTGGATGTCAGCGCGGGCAACGCACCGCCCCGCAGGTGGGTGTGCAAGACCAGTTGCTTGTCGATCGTAATGGCCTCTAGTTATCTCGCAATGTTCGACCATGACCAGCCCAATTTACCACGACGCCGAGGGGGCCCGCCAGCATTTGGAGGTCATTCGTTGGCCGCATGGTCCGTTTTGCCCTCATTGCTGCAATGCCAATCCGGGAGCGCATCACTACGCTTGCCCGCAAGTCTACTCGCCCGGTGTAGTGCACCGAAGGGCGCCTGCCATTCTCTGTCACTCGCGGAATCGCCGATAGCCGTGGACAGCTCATCTTTGGCCTGGAGGTTCGTCCTACAGCTAAGAGAGGAACCGGGATCCAACCTTGTTCGGTACCGGGGAGGACGCGTTTTGACAACAATGTCTTGTCGGTAATGAAAATTGAAAGCAGGTTACTGGCCAATCGGCCTAATCTGACAACATATTAGGTTTGGCTAAATTGTCTCTTGGAGGCCTCGAAAATGCAGCAGGCAAAACGAATCCTGGTGACCGGAGGCGCGGGTTTTCTGGGATCGTTCTTGTGCGAACGATTGCTTGGAGAAGGCCACGAGGTTGCATGCGTCGACAATTTCTTCACCGGAAGCCGAAAAAACGTCTCGAGTTTACTCGACAACAGATCCTTCGAGATCATCCGCCACGATGTGACGTTTCCGCTCTATGTGGAAGTTGATGAAATTTACAATCTTGCCTGCCCCGCGAGCCCCATTCACTATCAGTTCGATCCGGTCCAGACGACCAAAACCAGCGTTCACGGCGCGATCAACATGCTGGGGCTCGCCAAGCGGGTTCGCGCCAAGATCCTTCAGGCGTCCACGTCGGAAGTTTACGGCGACCCTGAAATTCACCCGCAGACCGAGGATTATTGGGGCAGGGTAAACCCAATAGGACCGCGTGCTTGCTACGACGAAGGCAAGCGATGTGCCGAAACCCTGTTTTTCGACTATTGGCGACAGCACAAGCTGCGGATCAAGGTAGCGCGCATCTTCAACACATATGGCCCGAGGATGCGTCCTGACGACGGCCGCGTCATCTCCAACTTCATCGTGCAAGCCCTGCAGAATGAGCCGATAACAGTGTACGGCACCGGCCAGCAGACACGGTCATTTTGCTATGTCGACGACCTCATCGACGGTCTGGTTCGCATGATGCAAACGGATGACGGTGTTACCGGTCCGATCAATCTGGGCAATCCGGTCGAATTCACGATGCTCGAGCTCGCCAATCTTGTGATCGAACTTACCGGAAGCCGGTCGAGGATCATTTCTTTGCCTTTGCCCATCGACGACCCAAGACAGCGACAGCCCGATATCGGAAGTGCCTTGCGTGAGCTCAATTGGGAGCCAAGAACCGCGTTGCGAGACGGCCTTGTCAAGACCATTGCCTATTTCGAAGGCTTGGTATCGTCGGGGTATCTACGACCCGCCGCTGCCGAATGAAGACCGTCCTGGTCACCGGCGGGGCCGGCTATATCGGATCACACTGTTGCAAGGCATTCGCCGAATCGGGCTGGTCGGTCATCACGTATGACAATCTCTCGCGCGGTTGGCGCGACGCGGTCAAATGGGGCCCGATTGTCGAGGGAGACATTTCCGACGCCGAGGCCGTGTCGGCGACTCTACGACAATATCGGCCTGATGTGGTGGCGCACTTCGCCGCCTATGCCTATGTGGGCGAGTCTGTCGAGCACCCGGGACTCTATTATCGAAACAACAGTTTCGGATCGCTGGTCTTGCTTGAGGAAATGTTGAAGGCCGACGTCAAAAAGCTGATCTTTTCCAGCACGTGCGCGTCTTATGGCGTTCCGGTTCACTCTCCGATTGACGAAACGCATCCGCAGTCGCCCATCAATCCCTATGGATGGTCGAAATTCATCATAGAACGGATGGTGGACAATCTTTCGTATGCTCATGGCCTCGAGGCGGTCGTGCTCCGGTATTTCAATGCGGCTGGATGCGATCCCGATGGCGAGGTCGGTGAGCGGCATGAACCGGAAACACATGTCATACCGCTCGCAATCGAGGCGGCGGTCAGGCGGGACCGGATTTTTACCGTCAACGGCATCGACTTCGATACCCGCGACGGGACCGCAGTACGCGACTATGTCCATGTCACCGATCTCGCGCGTGCTCACGTGCTGGCGGGGGAGAAACTCCTTCGCGACAAGGGTGTCCACGTCTACAATCTCGGGACTGGAACTGGAACGTCGGTGAAGGAACTGGTCGATGCGGTGAACCGGGCATCGGGATCGCGCCTTCCTGTGGTTTACGGTCCGCGCAGGGCAGGTGACCCTCCAGCGCTCGTAGCCGCGGCCGGCAAGGCGCACCGGGAACTCGGCTGGGCGCCTGAGCAATCCGGAATAGACAGGATCGTCGAGACGGCGCTGGCCTGGTACCGCAGGCAATTGTGACAGGCCCGCCACCCCGCCGCCTGTCCTACCGGCGTCGAGACCTACCGCGCCGCCCGAAAGCTTTCAGTTCGCTGCCCGCGCCGGACCGAGTCGGTGGTGAGGCTAGATTAATCACGTTTTCAGCGTTAGGGCCGACTGACGAAGTAGAGCAGCGTCAGCGTCCTTTATCCTCAGCATCAGAGTCACGCACGATTTCGTGCTGACGACGTTGGTATTGAGGAACAATGAGGGAGGCAGGTCCTTGGCTGTTGACCCTGCCGTTCTCTATCCAAATGACATTGGCCGCATCACGCGCCGTTTCTACGCGGTGCGTGATGAGCAAAGTTGTCCTTTTGCCAAGCTGCCTGTCAATCGCGCGCCGCACCTGGTCCTCGAGCGCGGTATCGAGCGCGTTCGTGGCCTCATCCAGGATCAGGAAGTCCGGATTGCGCAATACAGCGCGTGCCAGGCCAATGCGCTGTCGCTGTCCGCCGGAAAATCGCAGCCCCTCTTGCCCGATCCAGGTATCGTATTGCTCAGGAAGGTCCTCGACGAATGACGCGACGCCGGCACTGCGGGCAGCGACAATGATCTCTTCTTCGGCCGCATCGGCTTTGGCCATCCGGATATTGTCTGTCACCGTGCCCTCGACGAGGTCGACGTCCTGACCCGTTACTGCGATCTTGGACAACCAGTCGTCCCGCCTGATGTCTTGGAGCCGGGTGCCGTCAATCTTGATGTCGCCAGAGGTCGGTTCGTACAGCCGTAGGAGGAGGTTCACGATCGTCGTCTTGCCAGCGCCACTTGCGCCGATCAGCGCAGTGGTTTCTCCGGCTGGAATTTCGAACGACAGGTCAGTCAGGACCGGCGTATTTTGATCATATCCAAAGCTTACGTGCTCGAAGACGATACTCGCGTTCAAATTTTCGAGCGCGATGGTCCCCTGCGATGGATATTCCTTGTCCTCGGACTGAACCATCTCCAGGACTGAGCGCAGTTGCGGCTGCAACTGCGCCAGAAATAGCAGATTGCTCTCGAACTCCTGCGTATGCGGCTGCAGCCGATAAAGCAGCGCGACGGCGGCCAGCGTCACCTCGAAGCTGATGTGCCACCACCCGGAGACCAGGACGATAGCCCCCAACATTCCCAGATAGCCGATCTCGGTTGTTGGGCCGATCCAAGACGAAAGGCGAATCATGGACAGCGATGCCTTGCGCGCGGCCGCCGACGATTGCACGAAGCGGCGCTGATGAAGCGCCTCCTGTCCATAGGCCCGGATGGTGCGCAACGCCTGGAGCGTCATAAGCATGTGTTCGCCGAGCGATTGATGGATCTTCTTCACCTGATGGCCCAGATCCCGCGCAGGTCGCGAAAAGATGCGCAAGATCGCCGAAATCGCGATTGAGCCAATGGCAGCGATCACCAGGATCTTCCAGGAGATCGTGAAGAGAAAGACGGCGAACACGAAGATAGAGCAGCTGTTGATGATGAGTCGGGTCACCGCACCATAGGCTTGGGCCACGAGCCACGACTCGGTCCCGAGCACCTCCATGAGCTGCGACTGTTCGTGCCGTTGGATGTGTCCGAAGGCGACCCTGAGATATTGTTCGTGGACGAGGTTGCGCACCCGTTCGCTGATTCGTTCGCCGATGCTGGAGCTTATCAACGAATATAGCAGCGCCAGTGCTCCACGCGCGAGAATGAGCAGGAGGATCGCGAAGGCGAGCCGGGTAGGACTACCGAGCCAGGAGATTGCCAGACCCAGCGCCCGGCCCTGAAGGCCATTTCCAGTTTCTGTGATCCGGTCGGACACCAAATAGAGGAACAGCAGGATCAGGGTGATGCCGAGCGTCTCGGCCAGGGACGACAGAAAGCCAAGCGCAAGCAGCGCGGGCGTCGCCCACCGCGGCTTGCCGACGATGCGAAGCAGGTGCGAAAGATCGCGCAACGAAGCGCGGACCGCACCGCGGCGAATGGCGCCGTTCGCATCGCTCATTTCAGTTCCCCGGTCGGGAAGCGTACGATCGCCTGCGGGCGGACAGGCGGACGACCGCGCACCAGCTTTGTCGCGGCGCGCTTGGCCAAATGCGCCCCGATCCAGGGCAAATCCACGGCGATTATCCGCATGGCGATCGCGGGATGACGGCGTATTAGCAGTGACAGGATCGGGAGCACATAGCGCGGGTGCCTCTGGCGCAAGGTCCGCTCCAGGAGCCACGCCGAATAGAAATGCAGGCCCTCACGCAGCTTAGATGCCGCTTCCGGATGGCGGCCGAGCATCTCGTCCACCACCAGTATCCAGGACCGCAGCATGCGAGTCATGTTGCTCGACATATTTCCCGGCAGATAGCGATATCCCACCAGCGGCTCTTCGACGACTTCGAAGTGGTATCTTTCGGCGACGCGACAGTAGAAGAGGATATCTTCACAACCTTGCGCGCCGGCCTCACGCAGTCCGCCTTCGAAACCGTTGGCGTCGATCAGCGCCTGCCGATGTACCAAGGCGGCGCTGCCGTTGCCAACGAAATTGCCGAGAAAAAGGCGCTCAAGCACATCGCCCCGCCAGTTTGGCCGATGCCGAGCATCCGTTACCGCTCCCTGCGCATCGATGACCAGATACCAGCAGTAGACGAGCCCCACTTTCTCGTCCGCCCGATCGAACGCGGCCAGTTGCCGTTCTATCTTGGTCGGCGCCCAGAGATCGTCGGCATCGACGAACGCAATCAGATCGGATCGCGCCGCTTGCCAACCCGTGTTGCGTGCAGCGGCCACGCCGGCATTTTCCTGCTCGATCAGCCGGACACGCGGATCGGTCTCCGTGTGACGTCGGGCTATGGTGACAGTCTGGTCGCGCGAACCATCGTCGACGACAATAATCTCGAGCGCGCGGTGAGTCTGCGAGCGAACGCTGCGGAGCGTCTCCTCGATTGTATCTTGCGCGTTGTGAGCGGGGATAATGACACTGACGAGTTCGCCGTTCATTCGAGCACGGCCTCTAGCATGGCAACAAAGTCATCGAGCGAACGATCCCCGCGCATCTCGATGCGGGGAAGGTCGATCAGATCGCAATCGAGATCCGCCGGCCCAGATCTGGCGCCGAACCCGATTCGATAGCCGCATTCCTTCGCCAGCCGGCCAAGCCGTCGGTCGGTGACAGAGAAGGGCGCCGCGAACGCCGTCGTTGACCGCCCAGTCCAGCGCTCGATGAACATGCGCGAGCGCAGCAGCTCGGCGGCCAGCTCGGAGCTCGAAAGACCGTCGATTGCGCGATGCGTCGCCAGATGGCTTCCGAAGAATGCACCTTCGGCTGCAAGGCGCCCCACCGTCCAGGCGTCCATGAGCGGTGTCGGCGGACCGCTGTCTGCATCCCACAGCGCGTTTTCACCCACTAGGTCCGTCACAAGGAACACTTCCGCGGTAAAGTCGTTCGCGCGCAGGGTTGGCCAGGCATGGTCTGCAAAGTTCTGAAAGCCGTCATCGAACGTTATGAGCACCGGGCGGCCCACGAAAGGGTGACGGTTGGCGATAAACCATCCCAGCTGTTCCGACACGATCGCGTGAAAGCCATTAGCGCGCAGCCATGCCATCTGTCTGTCGAACGCGGCGGGCGTGAAGCGATAGCGGGCAAGAGCGGCCGGACCATCATCGCAGACGCTGTGATACATCAGAACGGGGATGCGCTGCCGCCGCTCGTTGCGCGCCACGTAGCTGCGCCGCGCCCGCGCCCCACCCCAGACGACGTTTCGCGCGACCTCGATTTCGACGGGCGCCAGGATCGAGACATGATCGACCGTCGGTTCCGCCGCCAGCTCTTCCGGGGACAAACGGCGGAACCGGTCGATGCGATAGAGTTCCGTCTGGATCGATCGCTCAAGGACGAGGCCTTCGGTCGCTGCCAGCGTCTGCGAGATTACTTGCGCACCGAATTTGTTATCCCAATCGAAGCCTGTCCGTTCAATATTATCACCAAGCACGAATGCGTGCGCGCTGATGAAACTGCCGCCGGGCGCCAACGCGTCGACGAGTTTTGTGGCGAAGCGCCGCAACGCGTCTAGATCATCCAGGTAATAGAGCACTTCCGAGCAGACGATCAGATCCATCTCACCTGGCAGGGCATCCGCGCTCAAATCCAGTACCCTGAATTCGACATTCAGCTGGTCCCTGCATCGTGCGCGCGCTCGCGCGATGGCAACGGCGGAGATGTCCGTTGCAGTCAAATGGCCCACTCGGGGCGCCAGTTGCCGCGTGAAATGGCCCTCCGCGCACGCCAGCTCAAGCGCCCGTCCTATCGGACCGGCCGGCAGAATTTCGAGCTGCCGCTCATATTTTTCTTGCTCATAGGGCGAACCGTAGTTCCAAGGATCCGCAGTCATGAAAAACCGATCCCAGAATGACGCGCGATCACCGTCGCGCCTTCCCTCAACCTGTGCAGGACGCGGCGGTGCGGAAGGTTCTGTCGCTTCGGTGTTTGGCCGCGCCAGCCGTTGCGCTGCCGTTGTCAACTGCGCAAGTCTGCCGTAGTGACTGTCCCGATCAGACCGTCCGGCCATTCGCAGCAACGTCTGTGCCGTGAGCACGTTTGTTTTGTCGGCCCCGGCGCCCCGTTGCAGGGTCGGCACAGGCGATCGGCTCGCAACCCGCGCGGCACCCTTCCACAAACGGAAAGCCATGCGCTTAAACCCGGAGAGGTCGCGTGTGAGCTCTTGAGGAGGCATGACATCTAGGATCAATTCAATCCAGTGTCGCTTTGTCACTGTCCCGAGTGCACCGAACTGAACCAGGGCCGCGATCTGGCCATCCACCATTAGGTAGGCATAGATTTGATCGATCCCTTCCGGCAGTTTGGTCGAGGTCGGATTTCGAGCATCGACGCGAATCCCAAGTGTCCGCGCCAGCCTGCGAGGAGCGGCAAGGTCGTCGAAGTCGAGAAGCATTTGCTCGAGATGATATTGCACGCGACGACCCGCAACCGGATCGCTCCAGATATAGCTGAGTTGATCGACCAAATCGGTGAGGGGGCCGCCGAACCTGTCCCATCTGGCAGCCAATTGCTGCGGCGTCGACAGACTTCCTACCATCAAGCCGTCGAAGACCACCTTGGCGATCTCAGGCGCCCATTCGTATCTGGCCGGGAGAGCGCGTAGGATGTGCGGGTGGATTGGGCCGCCGCCGTTGCCGCAATCCGATGCGGCGTTCCACAACGCAAACCATGCGAGTGCTTCGGAAGCGGCGCGCCCGTCCGCCGAATTTGCTCCGTTGGCGTGCGCGGACGCCGGGCGTTTCACCCGGGGGTCGGCAGAAAAGCCTCGGGCGATCACGATTTCGGCGTCCGCCAGCATCTGCGTCGAATTGCGCGTGAGCGAGTTGGGGCGGGCTCGATAGAAGGCCAGCGGCTCGTCAACCATCACCCAACGGTTTCCGAGACGTGCGACGCGCTGCCACAAATCCCAGTCCTCACACGTGCGCAGCGACACATCGAAGCCGCCTAACTCGACGACTGTCGCCCGGTCAATCAGCAGCGCGTGAGTACGGATGGCACAACGTCGCGCGAATGTCTCGAACGGTTGGATCGCAACTTCCGGGGCGATGCTCGGTGGGGTGAGTTCGCCATCGGGCATCACTCGCCGAGAACCGCAATACGCAGCCACAGAATCGGGCGCGGCTTCCAGTGCGGTCAGCATTTTCGCGAGAAAGCTGGCGTCCACCCAATCGTCGGCATCCAGGAACATTAGCCAGCGTCCGCGCGCTGACGAAATCCCCTTATTGCGCGCGCCGGCGGCGCTGTGTGCCGAAGAGTTCAGCGTCCGAAATCGGGCATCGCGCCCAACGTGACCGGCGATAATTTCGGCGGTGCCATCACTCGAGCCGTCATTGACGACAATCGCCTCCCAATCGGCAATGTCCTGACCGAGGAGACAGTCGAGTGCTTGTGCGAGCGTCAGTTGCGCGTTGCGCGCGGGCACCACGATTGAAACCAAGGGATTGTCCGCCACGTCTCCCTACCCGCGCTTGGTTCGGAGGTAGAACAGGATTCCTGAAGCATAGCCGGCGATTTCATGCCAAAGGAACCGATCTTCGGGAATCCTGCGTCCAAGCAGCCTTCTGCGAACTCTGCCGAGGTACCAAAGCGGCTTCCATCTGAAAGCCTGTTTTAAATTCGCCTTGACGCCAGTTCGTTCATGCTGGACGAGCAATGCGGCCGCGTGACCGCGCATGTAGAAGTAGATTTGCTTAGCCAGACCGTCCATCGTCCGCCTGTGGAAATGGAACGCGACGGAGGTTGGCTGGTAAAGGCAGTCATATCCGTTGGCGAGCAACCGATACCAATATTCGGAGTCGCCTGAACATCCAGCCTGGCCGACGTCGAGGCGTTCGTCAAACAATCCCGCGCGGTCAAACACCTCGCGTCGAAAGGCCATGCTGGCACCGGCGCCGATTTTCCAGGCCGGGAACACGTCGTGCTTGCTGGCAGCAAAGTCGGCCGCGCGGAAAAATTGAGGCCTGTAGCCTTGCCCGAAGCTCCAGAACGTCTCGAAATAACGCTGGGCTTCGGTGGCAATTTCGGCGGGCAGTACAAGGCCCGTCACTGCGCCGATCGAAGGTCTGTCGAATGCCGTGATCAACTGCTCAAGCCATTGCGGATGAAGCAAGACGTCGTCGTCGGTGTAGGCGATGATTTCCGAGGATGCGCGCTTAGCGCCCCGATTGCGGGCAATATCCAAGCCAGGTCGATCCTCGCGGACGTATATTGCGCCGGCAGCGAGTGCTACCTCGCGCGTTTGGCTGCCTGTCGATGCGTTGTCGACCACGATGACTTCTGCCGGCGGGACGCTTTGCTGTGGAAGCGAGGAGAGGCAACGCCGCAACTCATCCGGCCTGTCGCGTGTGCATATGATCACGCTGGCGTTCGGTAGGTCCGGAAACGGTGGAGCTGGTCTTCGGTCAGGCGAGGCCGCGATTGGGGCGGCGCGGCATTCACCGTCGCTCCCTCTAAGCAGATGCCCGACTGGAAACCCGCCGCGCCACAGCACGATCATGCCAGAATCGCAATCCTTGGGAGCAGCTTCAGTGTCTAAATCCACGTGCCGGATACCTGAGCAGCCATCCGGGCCAAACAGCTTGTGCAGTTCTGGTTTCAACAAATTTGCGCGCCGATTCGGCGTGACGGACATCTTCACCAGCTCATTTCGCCATAGAGGGGCCGAAATTCGTTCTTGTCGTTCCGCATTCGTCTCACGCATATCTTGAGCCATTGAGGAACCAGTCGGGCCCTGCAATACTCTTCGAGCATATTGGGCATGCGAGAGATCGCAACGCCCGGTTCCATCATAAAGAACCTCCTCAGCAGCTCGCCGGCTGCGAAAAATCGTCCCTCAATCAAAGCTCGTGTAGCAAGCCAATGAATCATGTCGAAGAAATGGGCGTCGAAATCGCTCGCGAATGACGGATATTTTTCACGAAATTCGGCAAGGACGATTTCGCAGGAACGAAGCATTTGCATGACATCGCTCGACATATTGACGTTCGTCATCCGGTAACCGACAAGGTACTGAGGCACGAGGCGAAATTCGTAATTTTCCGCTATCCTTAGGCACATTAGAAGATCCTCGCAGCCTTGTGCGTTCCTGGCTCGCAAGGACGGATCGAATTGTCCCACCCGCTCGAATGCGGAGCGACGTAAGAGCATCGAACTTCCGTTGCCGACCAGGTTTTGTCTGCACATGCGCTGGAGAACGTGACCTTCGGCGTCAGGCTGATGGCGCAGCGAGAATACCCGGCCATCCTGGTCGATATGCGCAAACCAGCAATATGCCAAGCCCGCCGAGGAGCCACCTTCCCGCAAGGCGCGCAATTGCAGTGCGATTTTCGCGGGAGCCCAAAGATCATCTGCGTCGACAAACGCCAGAAACTCCGCGTCCGTGGAAGCCGCGCCGCGGTTGCGAGCGTGCGCAACGCCGCCATTCGACTGCCCTATGAGGCGTATACGTCGATCTTTCTCGGCATAGGAGGCTACAATTGATGGGGACTCGTCCGTCGAACCATCGTCCACCACGATAATGTCCAACGCCTGGTAGGTCTGCTGGCAGATGCTGGTCAGGGTGGAGCGAATGGTTCGCTCGGCATTGAACATAGGGACTATGACGCCAACCGTGGCTTTGTCCTGGATCATCGGCGACTTCGTTTTCTCCCCCTGGAACGGTAAAAACGGCTGTGCTGCCATGCTGTCAGTGCTGCTCTTCAATGATCGGCGAATTCGCGGCGAAAATTACTCGGGCGTTCCCAGCCGCCTCACCAGGAATTGCGATCGCGACAAAATCATGTCGAAATCCAAGAAGCAGGCGCGAGGTCCATCGCGCTCAATCGCTGTTTCATTAGCTTTTCCTGATTAATCCAGTCAACCCACAGGCTCGGATCGGCGACTCCTGATCGTGACGCTGTTCGGTCGGACCCTGTGAGGGCAGGGCCGGGGAGTCGAGCGGCACTGCCGGACGCCGGGGAACTATCGCTTCTGGTTCATTGGAGACGGCAAGCCACTCGCGGCTTCGTCAGCGCCTAGTCCAGCCATGCATGGCGAGTTCTTCCGGATGTTCGTCCAATCATCGCAATTCATGCAAAGAAGAACGTTACCGCGTGGGGTAGGTCCATGCAAATCAATAACGCAAGATCTCACGCCCTAGCCAGGCCTAGTGTGCACAGGCGGATTATTTAACTTCCGTTCAAAACTGCTTCCTTCTGGAATTTCAAGACAGAGCCTTGCTGGATCAGGGAACGCTGGATGATATTTGCCGATCTTGTTCATGCTGACCCGAAATTGAAGACTTACCGGCGACCTTATTGCAGAATGGTGAGATGGGTGACTCAAGCGGGCTCATATGATATATATGAGCTGTTGCTAAATTAGCGATGCCATTTCGTGCTGACTTTGGCAAGGAGCACGCGGAACGTACACTGCAAGCCAACGGGATTGGGCCAAAACCGGCTCCGGGATGTTGAGGTGATGAATATGGCTGTTGCCGAAGCTTTTGTGCGAACTGAGTTACTCAATGACGCTGGCCATCGCGCACGACCGGTTTTCACCTCAAGGGGGAGATACTCAAGGGGGAGACAGATGACAGATGACGCCGATGCAACGTTGGCGCGGGCACTTACGCAAGAGTTCCTGGTCGCATGTGAATTGCCGTCTTCGATCGAGTCCTACGAGCTCTTCGCGAAGAAGGTCATCGCGGCTGCACGGGTGCGGGATGAAAGATGGGAAGATATTTCATCTGCGCCCAAGGACGGAACCAGGATTCTCGTGCTTTGCCCCCATGCGCGCATCTTTTCGGATATTCATATCGACTGGTGGTCGGATGGCCCCGGCAAGCCGCGCTGGGCGCAGTCAAGCCCGAACGAGCAACCGAAGTTCTGGCGTGAAATCCCAGCCGGGCCGGGGCAAAGTCACGACCTGCCCGTAGGAAAACGCGACCGCCGTCGCTGATTGTGGGCTGCTACAGATCCTCCCGACGTTTCTCGTAAGATCCGGCGCGAGTTCCACAATGGTAAGGAGGCCATCGTCCTCGTTCCCGCCGGCCGCAACCCTCGCCCGACGATATCAGCCACGAGAGGCTGCAACTGGCTTGCGTTTTGGGCCTGTAGCTCGGCGTCACCGACGCAATGGGTCGCACGGTCGAGCTGCGACGTGGCCCACTTGGTGTCTCCGAAGACGTTGGCTGAGACTGGGGATGATGACACTGGTGCGCTCGTAAGCTTGCTCAGCAGAGATAGAAGAGCATCGCGCCACCTGGCGCGCTGAATGGCAGCTATCCAGCTCATTGAGGATGATTGGAATAGACCAGCCGGTTACCGATGTGCCCGCACGCTCCTCGAGGCACACCCGCAATGGCTAAGCCGTTTGTGTATCAAAGCCACGTGAGCGTCGCGACCGTGGGTATCATCGCGCCGGATAGCCGTATCCAGTTCAGCCAGATCATGCAGTGGAGGCTGCCACCTTCCAGTTGATCGACCATGCAGGCATATCGAAGGCGTGGTCTCAATGATCGTGTAGGACACGGCGAGGCCGCTGTAAGGATGTCCCGAAACGGAGCAACCGCGTTTGGCACCGCAATTGCTTGTTCTGAAAGACAAGCGGGATACTTCCTACATGATCGAAAGTGATCCTAAGGTTGGCTGCAATCGATGCAAAGTGCCCCTTACTGGTGTCACTGGGTCTCAAGGGTCCGACCTGTTAGCTTGCCCCAGTTGCGGCCTCTCGGACACTTACGACAATGTCATGCTTGAACTTGATCAGCGCACCGCGGAAGCACTTTCTCGTGCGCTCTGCCAACCCGTCCCGCCAAAGGCGTATCGTTTCGCACTGCTATTTCGGGCAGGGACGAGATAGGCTCAACACAAATATCGACCTCAGAATTGTGCGGTGACAACTGATGATTGGGGGTCGACACGGCCGGCTGAAGACGAACGAACTCCGTAAGTTCGTGGCTACACAAACCGACCGAGGTTTGTCGAGCCAACAGTTTTCGGCACGAATAGGCCTCGGCGATGGGTGAGACGCCGAGGCCTATGGACATGAACGAATCACATGGCATGTCCGCAGTAACGATGCGCTTGAATTCTCCAACAAATGATAAACCGGCATGCAACCTGAACTGGCGGCAAGGGGAGGATCTCGGCTCGGGTATGCGCTTGATATCATCTGGCATCCGCTTGGTCGGCGCCTCTTCAGTGGCGCAGCCTTACTGCCAAGCCGATGCAGAATGCTATGTCGGAGCCAGCCTCTCGCAGGATGAGTTCATACGCGTGGTCGATGCCTTGATCGTTCGCCGGTAGACGTCAAGTTCCAACAACTCTCTGACCGGCAACGGTATTGCCATAGCCCCCATTGCCATAGCCCCCAAGGCGCAGTGCCCCTGGTGAGCGTACAGTCCGGCACTACGGTCAGTCCATTCCACAACTTGGATGATGCAGGCATGCAAAGGGACTAGCCCCGTCGTCCCAAGGTTTGATCTATTCAAATTCCCAAGCGATTCACCACCGAACGGTTTTGCACCCCAGGTCCACGGATTGTGCGTCCTCACCCGTATAGGCAAAACCTCAGTTGTGAATACGTGAGCAAGAGAGTTGTTGCGGGCTCTGTCGTGACTGACCGTTCCTCGCAATTAGACAACCGCCATGACCCCGGCACCACCCGTAGCAGCCTCAATGACAGCGTCATCGACGGCTGGGTGTCGTGTTGGGCTTAACAGCTCGCAAGGCCTCTATGCCGAATCCGGCAGCAACGACAAGGCAGAGGGTCAGGAGCCCAATTGCGATGATATGCGAACCCGAACAGCAAGCCAAAGGCCACAAAAGCGGCTATTCGCGCGGGTTCCGGTCCAAAGCCTGACACAGGCGGCATCCCGATCGGAACAATCGTCACGACGACCATGGCAACAAAGGTTAGCCACGCGGCAGTCCGGCAGAACGCCATTACGGGAAGGTCCGCACGTCCCGTTTCAGGTGCGGCCAAACTGCTGGCCACGTGAAGGGTCGCAACCCCAGACGGTTCAAATCCGCGGCAGCTTTTGTTGGCAACGATCAATGCTGCGGGATCCTTCGCAGGATCAGTTCCCCAAAGGCCAACCGCGCGCGACGTCTGCCTGGTGTCGAGAGGTCAGTTGGAGTTCCGGCCTGTCAATGAGCTACAGCTAACTTGGTAGGCGCCGTATGCTGTGTCGGGCTCTTGAATAGGACTAATATGGTTCAAATTCTGACAGCGGCGTGCGCTGTACGCCCGGAGAGAGATTGAAGATGGGAAAAAGGAAGTCACGCACCAGGCCGGGCGGCGACCTGCCCGTTGTGCAGGGCAACAGGCCCAAGGCGATAGCACTTGCCGCCTTGCATCTGAGCGAAGCGCTGTTGCTTGAACTGGAAGCATCCGAGATACTCACGGCCAGAGAAATCAGGGGGGTGCTGAAGGACGCCGCAACGACGCTGCGGAATGCTGCAACGCAAGTGGACAACCGAAGTTGCATGGTGGCGAGTGAGATGGTCGAGGCCATCCGAGAAAGTTTCAAGAAAAGCAAAGCCTGATCCGCGCCCGACGGGCGCTGTTCGCCAGATTGCCTCCGGCCAACGTAAACCCGACGTCGCTTCCTATTCCAACAGGCGTAGCTAATATAGGCTACTCATCTGCTCGAGCCTGATATACACTAACCCGGGTTGTCAAAAGGAGGGGTTGGTGGGGTTCAATGGTATCTGCATCGCATCCATTTTTGACCGGGAACGAAAACCGTCCCTCATCGACCCGACTTGACGATGATGACAAGGATTACGTCAAAGCGCTCGGCTTCGCGCTGAGGCGGTATCCGGCTGAAACGGCAATCGTTGATCAAGGGCAGCACGCTGCTCGTGTCTTTATAATCGAGTCTGGCTGGGGATGCATATCGCACAATCTGGCCGGCGGTCAGCGTCAGATCCTGGATTTTGCATTGAAGGGCGACGTCGTCCTGCCACACTCTTTCCCAGGAACTGCTCCGGAGACGTTTGTCGCACAGACCGATCTTGCGGTATTCGAGGCATCAACCAAGACGTTTGCGCTTGCAACCGCCAAATCGCCTCGCATAGCTTCCCTATTTCTTGAAACTCTGGTCCATCAGCGGGCGCTTGTCGCCCAACATCTGACAAATGTTGGTCGGCGCAGTGCGTTGACGCGCACCGCACACCTGCTGCTCGAACTGAGGACGCGCTTGGAGCGCGTGGGTGGTGTCGCCCGCAATGGCTATTCTTGCCCGCTTACCCAGTACGACCTCGCCGACGCGCTAGGGCTGACGCCTATCCACGTCAATCGCATGTTGCGAGAATTGCGTGAACGCAAGCTTCTGGAGTTCCGTCAGGGCCATGTCCGGATCCTGGATAGAGAGCGCATCGCCAAGTTTGCAGGCTTCGATGACAGGTATATCGACAGCTGACGCATGTCCTCCATCTGCATCCCCGAGACGGTCCATTTCGGCCACCGCGGCGGTCTATGTGGCCCAGTGCGTCGCGTTTCGCAACCCAAATAGCACGAGCCTTTGCCGAGGTTATGCAGGGATACCGGGGCGATCTTCCTCTCGCCAAATGAACTCATTTTTTTTACGCTTCTTTAACTTACATTAGTGAGAGCGTACAGTTTCGCTGATAGCCTGCATACGTTGGACGCGTGGCGATGGCGGGGGCCTGGGAACGCACAGTCTGTTATCTTTGACGCGAACAGAAAATCGTTTGCACTATTTCGCTTGTCTCGAAATCCCCGTCTCGCGCCGGTCTCGAACTTGGGTGTTGTTTACGGGTGAGTGGCATGATTACGGCAATTCAAACAGGCACCAAACCGATCCGTGGGCTGGAACTCGTCGGTCAAAAAGGCGGGGCAGGGGCAATACGTCTTCACGGAAAGGCGACTGCCGAAGCCTGTCTGGTTCTGCTCGATGAACGTGTGCTTGACCGGCAATGCCTGGCGCAAAGCTTGACCACTTACCGTGTCGGGAAAGACATCCTGTCATTCGGATCGATCGATGAATGGCAGTCGTGCGAGAATAAGCCGCCAGTTTCGGCAGTTCTGCTAAACCTGGGAAGCCGCAAGGCCAGTGATGCAAAGACAGGTGACGCGATAGCTGACCTCGTCAAGAAGGCTCATCCCGCCCCAGTTGCGATCTTGGCTGACACTGACGAGTTGGAGCAGATTCTCAAGGCCCTGAGCTACGGCGCCAAAGCATATATCCCCTCATCCCTCCGCTTCGAAATTTGTGTCGAAGCCATAAACTTCGTCATCGCTGGCGGCACATTTGTTCCGGCAAGTAGCCTTGCAGGGCTGCACAAGACCAGTAAGGCTGATGTCGAAATGCCAAGATCTATGGCGAGCGTGTTTACCGAGCGGCAAGAGGACGTTGTCCAAGTTCTCAGACGCGGGAAGGCGAACAAGATAATCGCCCACGAGCTCAATCTTCGAGAAAGTACAGTTAAAGTTCATATCCGTAATATCATGAAGAAGTTGAAGGCAACCAACAGGACTGAGGCTGTCTACATGCTGAACGAGATGTTCCCCGGCGAGAATCATTCGTTACGAGCGAGTTGAAGCGCTCTTGCGTGTTTATCTAGATTGCCTTGTTTTGGAGAGAGTTCTCAGCGGCGACTCTCGCGAACTACGCTGGCGTAGGTTGTAACTACAGTTCACAAGCACTTCGAGATTTGCGTCGGCTCCGGCTGGCGCGCTTCTCAGAGGAAACCTTGTTGGAGATCTGTGTCGCGCCTGAGCGGGCTGCAAGCATAATGACTGGTCGAATTTCCTTTTTTGTTTTGAGTGGGGGAGTTGGTTTCGGGCTATGGCCGCTGTCTCGGGAGGACAACCCGAAGCAGCAACGCCGAGATTCCCATCCATCTGATAGCATCGGAGCGGAACGCAGACAGCGTCCGGTCTGACCTTGCCCGAATTGGCCTTTCTGGTGGATGTGCCATCTCCGAACCGATCGGACGCAACACAGCTGCTGCCGTCCCTACTGCGACGCTGCACACGATCGCTTGCCATGGCGAGGGGATTGTTCTCATCGCGCGATCTGATCATGCGATCTCCACCAGCCTGGAACTCTGAGAAACAATCGAGAAGGGCGTGCCAGCTGCGGAGGAAGGCAGCGTTGTTGTGTTTGGCCTGCGTCCAGTCGCCCTGAAGCTGGATTTGGCTATATCGAGGCCGGGGCGCCCGCAGCGTGAAATCGACATTCGCAATGTGCTTCGGTTCATCGAGAAACGCGAGCCCGAGGTGGCAAAAAGCTACATCGCCACCCGGCTTATTTTTCTGGAACACAGGCATCTTTCTGCACCGCGCGAGCACCATGCGCGAAGCCTTTCTTCGCCACCGTCCCCGAGATTTGGACTCGCGCTGAAAAAGCCCTGGATGCGGCGACGACAAACGACTCTGGTACCTATCTTCCGCTCAATCTCTATGCGTCAGACCCGGCGACTTCCATTGACTACGCCATTATGGAAAAAGTCAGCAATATCGCTTTGGTACCTGTAAGCTTCACTTGGAGCGACCTTGGCTCCGGGCAGTCATTGCTGGATTCAGGCATGACCGATGAGAGCGGAAATGTAGTGATCGGCGATGTCGTTGCCATAGACTGCGAGAATTCCTGTCTGCGCAGCCGCGGCAGATTGCTGTCGGCAATCGGGTTGAAGAACGTTGCCGTTGTCTCGACAGCCGATGCGAACTTCGTGGCCCCAGTAGCCGAAAGCCAGCATGTAAGGCGTGTTGTCGAGCGGCTTGGGAATGTTAGCTCCTCGAAACCAAGCTCACGCCTTCCCATAATCATGTTCTGCTGCCGGCGCCTGACGCGAGCGTGTTGCACACTTGCTTTCAATGAGCATCGCCGCACTGGTCGACCGTGGGAGTGAACGAACGCTACGGAGGCTTCCACAAGGCGCCGCGCCGCCTGGAGCCATTGAACGCCTTGCACCTGACAGTTCGGACCGCGGATCTAACTAATTGGCTCGCAACGGACCGTCATAGACCGTTACGGCGCAATCGATCTTGGCTGCGACCACGGGTCTGCGCTTGTCGTCATATACCTGGACAGCCAGCGCGCTCTTCACACCATCATGCCATTCGTCTTGCGCTATGGCCACGAGCATCCTGATCGCGTCGGCCTGCGCCTCGGCAATGCCACGGTATTCGGTACCTTCTGTGTCGGGCGAGCGTGTTTTGCCATCTTGGATGTCGAAAAAAAACACAGGCATTAATTATCTCAATCTTGTGAAACTGCGACGTCAAAAATACCGGTCGCGAAAGCGCTTAGGCTGTGCTGGCGCCATTTCTTAAGTCAATTTCTTGACACGGGACAGCAACCGCAGGTGGGAACCAAAACGGAGCTGTGCACAACTTGGTAGAAGTTCCATCACAAAATGTAACAAGGGCTACAATCCGTTACCTAGCGCGTCAGAACACACGCAAACCAATGTGACCTCGCGCTACGATCGGGCGATTCTCGGGGAGCCAATTCAGGCGGTATGAGTAAGAGCTGGGAGGCTTTTGTGCTAATGTCGCCGCTTGATCGCTATCTATTCAGCCATCTGGAGTTTTCCAGTCTTGACCCCCAGGATCGTCGGCGAAACCGAGGCCCTGATAAAGCCGTCCGGCTTCCGTGAATATGACGCCCGCTGGTGGTTTGGCCACCCCGGTTCGGCTATGCCGCCGGAGCTCAACCTGATCGGTGTCCAGGCGCTCGGCATGGGGCTTGGGACGCTGATCCGCCGTCTCGGCGCCGGCCCTGACATCGTCACCGGGCATGATTTCCGTTCCTATTCATTGTCGATCAAGCTGGCGCTGGTGTCCGGATTGATGGCCGCGGGCGCACGGGTGAGGGATATTGGCCTGGCGCTGTCGCCGATGGCCTATTTCGCCCAGTTCGCGCTGGAAACCCAGTCGGTGGCCATGGTCACCGCCTCGCACAACGAAAATGGCTGGACCGGCGTCAAGATGGGAGCGGCGCGGCCACTGACCTTCGGACCCGAGGAGATGAGCGCGCTGAAGGCGATCGTGCAGGCCGGAGATTTCGACCTTGTCGGCGGTGGTTCCTATGATTTCGTTCGCGATTTTCGCGCCACCTATCTCGACGACCTGACCAGGGACAAGCGTATCGCGCGAAAGCTGAAAGTGGTCGCCGCCTGCGGCAACGGCACCGCCGGCGCCTTTGCCCCGGAAGCGTTGCAGCGCATCGGCTGCGAGGTGATCCCGCTCGATACCGAACTCGACCACACCTTTCCACGCTACAACCCCAACCCCGAAGACATGCAGATGCTGCATGCCATAAGGGACAAGGTTCTGGAGACCGGCGCCGATGTTGGGCTGGGTTTTGACGGCGACGGCGACCGCTGCGGCGTCGTCGACAATGAAGGCAACGAGATTTTTGCCGACAAGGTCGGCGTGATGCTCGCGCGCGACATCTCCGGCCAGCACCCGGGCTCGACCTTCGTGGTCGACGTCAAGTCGACCGGGCTGGTCACGGCCATCGCCATCTGCCAGATGCTGGACCGCAACCCGGACAGCTCGATGGCCGACCTCTACCGTGCGCTGCCGCTGACCTTCGGCACGCCGACCATGTCGCCGCACTGCGCGGACGACGTGAAGTATGGCGTGGTCGAGCGGGTGGTCTCCGACTTTCAGGCGATGATGCGAGACGGCGCCGCTTTCGCCGGCCAGAAGATATCGGACCTGATCGCCGTCAACGGCGTGCGTGTCGTCGCCGAGGACGGCACCTGGGGGCTGGTGCGGGCGTCTTCGAACAAGCCTGAGCTCGTCGTGGTCGTCGAAAGCCCGGTCTCGTCGCAGCGTCGCCGCCAGATGTTCGAGGCCGTCGACGCCGTGCTGCGCCGCAGCCCCGAAGTCGGCGCCTACAACCAGACTTTCTAAGAGGCGGGGTCTTGCCATTCGGTCTGAAGGCAGACTGGACTGGGTCAACGACGAGAAGCCTATCCGAGAGGTGATCGTTTCGGTCTCGAGATCAATCGTGCCGCATCCGGCCCCATTACGCTCCCGTTTTTGCCCGAACTGGACAATCCGGTCGGCCGCCAAGAATTCCGTTACATGACGGAACGGTTCCCTCTGGCAGGGCGGCACTGCGCGCGAGACCGGTCGGCATCGGCCGCGCAAACTGGGATCTTCCGTGCACAAAACCGCTGTCCCTGTACATCATAGGTTAATGACACATAGTTCGACGCGCCGAATAACGTCGGATCAGCGGGCATGGAACGAGCTCCGCTGCTTGGGAGCGACCATCGCAATCTCGCGCACCAATGCAGGTGGTGCGCTGTGCAGACCTGGCCAGATGATCGGATGTCCATCCCACCCTTCCAGAGAGACAGATCCTCAATCAGCTATTGTGTGGGCTGGCCTCAAGCTCCCCAACGTGCAGACCGCATATGGCGGCGTCTGACATTCTCTCTAGGCGTTCATGATTAGCGGAACCTAATTTCTCACCATAGCTTGTCCCTGATGGACAACCATTCAGAGAAACTGGTGCCTAGCCCTCCACCGAAGTGGCAGAACCGGAGGGGGATAATGATCTCGGCTGCAGTCCTTGTGCTCGCGGTCTGTAGCCTAGGCGCCTGGTGGATCTTTGGATGAGCACACGCGGCATCAGTTTTCTGCACAAATGGATCGCTAATGAGGTGCCCGAGACAGCGCCTCCCGATGCAGTGTTTATCGCTGAACTCACACACAAGCTCTTCGCCGACGCGAAAGCAGTCGGCATCAAGAGGATAGAAATCGACGAAGATGTTGAAAGCCTTTACCGGGTATTCGTTGAAGCCATTGCACAATTGGGCGGCGGGGCGCCAGAGTAGGCGCCCGGCGAGGTATCGGGCGTCCCGATAGGCCCAGCGCCCTTCGCGGGACGCGGACCCCGGCGCCTGCACGAACTGTCGAGAGGTGCCGTGCTTTTGCGTCGCAAGCCATGCCATTCGGCGCTATTCGGCCCAACAGCGAACGTCAATCGCCCATGAGTTGATGTGATGGTCGAGCTCCGGTTGAAGCAGATCGCGCACTCGAACAGCGCTGGTGGTTGGCAACGCAGCGCTTCGATCTATCCGTCTGGGAAACGTTCCACAATGTGAATCCTTCGTGCTGTTGCCGCAATACTACAGCGCTGACGGCTCGCGTTGACTAAGTTGGTCCCGTGCAGGGTTCCTGGGTCGGGCGGACCATCCGGGAAGGGGCGCACATTCGAGGGAAGATAGCCCGTCGACTTCGGTGTCGGCGGGTTTTTCTTTTGCAACATCGACCAGGACGCTGGTCAGGTGGAGGGTCGCTCGTTCGCCGGGGAGCGTCGGGCCGGTTTGGTCTGTACTTGTGTGGGTCGTCGGAGTGCCTGGCTACCTCCGGCATCCACCAATCCGGCATTCGCAACTGGCGAGACAATATTCGAGACATGCAAGGATATTCTGCTGGCGATAGTAGGGTCGATCGCTTTCGGACAGACAGGATCGAGGCCGTTTATGTCGGTTTCGGCTCGAGCTCGCCATCCATTCTCCCGCGGCTCGCACACCCATAAGGATAATTGCGCGATCGCTAATATGCCTTTAATTTAAGCAGCGCGGGGAACATCCCAACCATTCCCGCCGTGGCCGGTGTGGATCGCCCCTAGCGCCCAACTGCACCGGCCATTCCCCTACCGCTGGGCAGCCCCCTTATCGGCAAGCCGATCCAGCAGCTAGCCAGAGGGGCAAAGTCGCACGAGATTGGACTGTGGAATTGCGATCACTGTCGGATTCAGAAAGCTGGCGCAGATCCAGCATGATCGGCCGCTCGGCCTCCCGGAAGGAAGGCTCAGAGCTTGCTTCATTGCTGCATCGCCGATCACACTATCGTGCAGGCCGCATTAGCCAAGTCCGTTCGCCTCCTGCAATCTGGGTGTTCTAGCCGACATCGGCGCGAAGAGCACTTGCGCCTTCGTAAAACGTTCTCCTGTCAGAGATGCGGTGAAGGCTCCACGATCATGAAGAGAACGGACGGATCAAGTTCGAATGACGATGCTCCACCGGGCGCCCTATGATCGGACCACCGTCGAACGTTTCCAGAAGAGCTTTCCCCGGGCCCGCTGGAGCCATCGGATGCGGTGGCGAGCCCGTCCATCGCAACGTTCTTGGATCCCAGTACGCTGACTTTCCAGACGACCCTGACTATGTCTGGGGTCGGTGGCGTCCCGCCGCCCTCGATGAGCTCATCAGGACCTGGCCTTCGCGAACCAAGACGGAGATTGGTGACGCGCTTTGGTGGCAGCCAACTCTTGATGACCTCAGGGTCGCACGAAGGGCGGCGCGTGGGTTGGAAAGACGGCGCCGTCGAGGGTGACCCTATTTGCCACCGTTCAGGGTCTTCTCGATCTGCCCCACCGACGCTATGACATCATCAAAGCTGGGCGCGGCGCCGAAAATCATCGCGGTCGTGTTGGCGTAGTCGCGCGCAAGCGCATCGACCATCTTGGTCGCGGGCTCGATCGCAAAGGTTCCGGCACTGCCGAGGCAAGAAAGTGTGCTTTCTCAAGCGGCTGGGCATTGGTCCGCGGCGCAGTATGCCTTGGAAGAACATGGCGTCCGCTGATGGCCGCCGAATCCAGGCTCGTCAACGCAGTCTTGGCTCCTAAAGCCAGTCTCGCTGTAGTCGCAGCCCCTTGAACGATCCGAGGCGGCCCGGCGCCTGTGGGTTTTGGGATGTGAACAGGAACCGGGCCTAACCGTCGGGCTGTTTGTGAGCACGGCGCCGTCGGCTCGATGATTTATGCGCCAATGCTAATATACCTCAAAGCTATCCGAATGAAGTATGAGAACAGCAATAGGGAGCAAGCAAAGGCGGATAAAGCTGTCACTTCGGTTGTCCATCACCGCCGTCTTCTCAATGAACGGCGCCAATTAGGTCTCGGAAAACTTCGGACCAGAAACGGAAATCAGCCGACCGACCGTCATAATGAGCTTCCAAAGCACAGTAGGCCACCGCGGTCTGGCTCCGGGCCATACAGTTCGATAGCGGCCTTCACTGCAGCGCTAGGATCGAGAAATCTGAGATCGTCAGCGCAGCGCGCTTGTCTGTCTGAAACATCAAACAATCCTTCCCATGGGCGCCTTCGACACCACACCTCGACGCTATCGCGCAACCTGAAGCTGGCGGAGGCGTCGGCTAGCCCGTGGAGGCGGTGATGGCCATGACGCACAGCCGTGGTCGGCCCGTCACTGCTTCCACGTGGCGGGCCACGGTCTGATGAATTTATGGGAACATTTCGGCAAAATTAAAATTGAAGGGTCTTCTGGTAGGAGGCCAAACTGTCCCAGCGAAGCGTCGACAAAGACCGATTGGAGCGCGCCGACCGCGAGGCAAAACTTGCTAACGCCGCCGAGAAGGAGGCACGAGATACAAAAACTGCGCGACTTCGTGAACAACGTCTTGCTGCCGAAGCTAAGGGTTCCAAAGCTTTGAAGAAACGTCGATCCAGGGGGCTAGACTAGATCGTTGGCGGTAAGGCACATCGCCAGGTCAGTTAAGGTCGGCCTTGGGTGAACCCCGGGTTAGGGTGGTTGCCGGTATCTGGATTCCACGGGGGCTTTACGTTGCGCTCTCGGTCCAGCTCGTCAGCTTTGACCGCTGCTCCTCGGAGATATCGGTGTCTGGCTTCAGAAAACGGCGGATGTAGTGGCGCAGGGTCTCTGCCCAAGCAGGAGAAAGACCAGCGTCGAGTTCTACTCATGGCCGCCAAAAAGCCCGTCACCTCGCGGAAACGAGCTTTCTGACTGGACGAAGGCAGGAGAGTGTCACACCGGCTTGCGGCTGCTTCGCACTTCCGTCCCGGCTGTTCTATTTAGCGTCGGGCGATCAGCAGGCAAAGTTGGCGCAAGTCGCGATCGTAGGTCCCTTGACTGCCCAGCACGTCCGCACAGCGTTTCTTCATTCGCGCCAGTTGCGCATCCGACAGGTCGGCTACGACGCTGACCAGTCTACGATTGCTGGGATTGGTGAGATCGCTCGGCGCCTCAGCCCGGATTGCGGTTGCCTATGCACAAAGTGGGATGCTAGATTCGGTTTTGGACAGGTTTGAAGCCATCGACCTCTGCCAAATGGCTTCTCAACCGGCGTGGGATTCCGCCGTCGACTAAAGCAGCCCAGTTTCCGGTCAGCCGTAAATCTGCTTCGGAACCGTCTCGCCCCTATCCAAAGCAGGCAGCGGGAAAGGTTTGACCTGTCCTCCAGTCTTGTCCAGATACTGCATCAACGCCGTCACCAGGTGGTAGAAGATGCTCGCAGGGACCTCCGTCGCCAGTGACCTTCCGCGCTCGTCAATCCGGTCGACCCACAAGCCAAGCGGTGCCGGATCAATATGCCATCGGAAGAGGCGGGCGACACGAGCTTCGATCTCGGGTTTCAGATCCGGTCCGCCAATGCCGTCCAGGGCGACGGCCGCCTTGATGGCCTCGCATTGCGGCCAACTGCGGGAGAGCCGGTCGAGGGGCAATCCCTGCCGCGATACCGCTGCATAGGCCAGACCCGTGGCCCGATTCAATCCGCTGGCGACCGCCGACGAGTAGAGTTTCCTTGCGTAGGCCGCCAAGTCTTTCTGCCCGCTCGCGCGGGCGAAATCGACGAGGAGGGAGGCCCATTCGAAATGGTGCCCCGGTTCGGTCCACTGTCCCTTGTCACCCGGCAATGGCAGCCAATCGACGTCGAAATGTTCCCCAAGCGTCCAGCTTTCCTGGTCGAAGAAATGGCACCGGAAGAGATCGATGACGCGTGCCGCTCGACGCAGATATGCACGGTCGCCGGTGACGTCGTGCCAGGCAAGGAAGGATTCTAGCATATGCATGTGCGGGTTCGAGAACCGCACCCCCTTCCAGCCCGGGGTCTCGAAGAAACCGTTCAGGCTGTCGTCTTCAAGATGGGCGTCGATGAATTGGAATGTCTCCTGGGCAAGCCGCAGGGCTTCCTGATGGCCGCATCGATGAGCATGGGCAAGCGCCAGGAGCACGCAGGAATGGTCGTACACGTCCTCGACCCGGTCAGCCACGCTGCCGTCCGCATTCAGCGTGCGCACCCAACCCCCGCGGTCGGTCCGGCCGTATTTCGCGATGAAGTCGATACCATGGTCGATCAGCTTGTCGGCAGGTCCGTCCCAGCCGCGTTCCTTGGCCACCGCGAAAGCGTAGATCTGGCGAGCCATCGTGCGCATGCGCTTGGGTTTGCCCAGTGGCCTTGCATCGAAACCAAGAGCCTCGTGGAAGCCACCGTGCACATCGTCGACACCTGCGGTGGACCACAGCGGCAGCGTCTCCTCGAAGAGCCAGTGCTCGACGCGCTTGCGCCATGAGCCGGAGACAATGACCTGGTCTTCCGACGCCGTGAACTTGGTCTCGAGGCGTCCGCTCTTCTCCAACTGTTCGACGACTTTCTTCACGTTCTGGCTGTGGCTGACTGGAGCGACGAATACCGCGTCCGGCGTCGCCACCACCGCCACATCCTTCATCCCGATGACGGTCAGCAGCCTGCCCAGGCTTCTGAGGTAGGAACTGCCGCAATCCATGGCGACGACGTCGCCCATGACGACGTTGCCGTCGCGGTCCGTCGGGCTGGCTTCGAGCAGCGATTGCCACGATCCGAGATCGTTCCAGCGGAAGGAGGCCGTAACCATCGCGATGCCGCGGGCGCGCTCCATGATTGCGTAGTCGATCGATGTCGAAGGGACAGCCGAGTAGAAGCCTTGGGGCAGGTAGATGCCTGAGACGTCAGTCCGGGCGGTCTTGTGGGCCCGTTCCACGCTTTCCCAGATGTCGGGTCGCAGGTCGAGGAATGCTTGCCGCATCGTGTTGGCCTGAAACAGAAAGATGCCGGCATTCCAGTAGAATCTTCCCGAAGACACATATTGGCCGGCTGTCTCAGCATCGGGTTTTTCGACAAAACGCGAAACGGCGGCAACCCCGCCACGGTTCACCGAAACCTCGATGTAACCGTACCCGGTTTCGGGATGTGTCGGCTTGATGCCGAACACTACAATGCTTCCTGCCTCGGCGGCAGGCGTGCCCGCCTCGACGGTTTCCCAGAATTGCGCTTCGGTTGATATCTGATGATCGGACGGGACCATCAGCACAAGCGCGTCGTCGCCATGCTCGCAGATCGTCTGCAAGGTGGCGATGGCCACCGCGGCGGCGGTATTGCGAGCTACGGGCTCGAAAATCGGTTTGCCGCCCTGGAGGCCGAGCGGACCGATGTCAGAGATAACGCGATCGGCGTGTCGTTCGGCAGCGATCAGGTAGATCGGCGTTTCAGCATGTGGCCGCGCCTTGAGGCGTCGGACGGTCTTGGCGAGCATGGAGCCGTCGCCCGAAAGGTCGTGGAATTGCTTGGGATTGTCTTCGCGTGAGAGCGGCCATAGCCGAGAGCCGACGCCCCCGCTCATGATAAAACTTACGATCCGGCCAGGCATGGTCCAGTTCCTCTCAGAATGTCCGATTGTAGACCCCGACTTCTGGATTGCGGCGCGGCACAGCATCGAGAGCCTCGAACATCTCGCGACCTCGGTCCGACGAGATGGGGTTTTTCACCACGACGACAATTTCCGGGTTGTCCGACGAGGCCCCGGCCAGGCCCCACGTGCCGTCCTGGGCAACCACACGCACTCCGTTCACTGTGACGAGATTGGGCAGCACCTGCGGTGCCGTTGCCGCAGGCAGCCACCACCCTCAGCTTTCGGCCGACGGTCTTTCCGGCAGTCAGGTTTTCGATATATCTCTCGCGAAATCCGGGCCCGAATTCATAGTTCCGCCCGCCGATGAGATCGAGATCGCCGTCCAGCACAAGCGCCTTCAAAGCTGTCATCTCCTCCGACCGAATGTCAGGGGCCTTTGCGCCCCCATCTTCACTGCGGTCCAGCCGTTCTCGTTGTGGGAGGCCGTCACCATGGCCGCCGACGGAAAGTTGAGTGCGATCCGGGCGAAGTAGGCTGTGGGAGGAAGGGCCAAACCGATGTCCTTGACGCGCGCGCTGGCCGTTATCAGGCCGGAGACCAGTGCCGTCGCAATGGCCATGGAATAACTGCGGAAGTCGTGTCCGGTGACGATGTCCGGGCCGACACCCATTCGGCGGATCAAGGTGCCGAGCCGACGCCGATCGCCTGCACGCCCATCAGGTTGAGTTCGGGTTCTTTGTCCGAGCCTGGATGCCCGAACCACCAGCGCGCGTCGTATTCCCGCAAGCCAGTGGCTTCGATGAGAGCACTGATTTCGAAGATGAAATGTGTTTGGAGTGGCTTGGCCGACTATGTTCACGGTCGCGGTTTCCGCTCTGCAATTGCGCGGAACAGTCGTAGCACGCCCCGCAGGTGGGCCCCTTGGCGAATTGGGGGTAGCCCTAACGTCCTGCTTCGGATCACTCATCCAATAGGAACACGCCCTGCGCTCTCGAGTTGACAACGGGAGGACGAAGGTTCGTCGGCTGGAAGCCGGCTTTTACCGCTCTCGGAGCGCTTCCTGCTTATATTTCGCCAGCGGCGAAAGAAAATAGCCGATGATACTGCGCGTACCAGTCTTGATCTCGACCGTCACCGCCATGCCGGGACTGAGCTTGACGAGTTTGTCATCAACCTGCATGTCCGTACGGTCAAGTGAAACCCGTGCGGCATATTCCAGTTCCTGACCTCTCGGCTCACTTTCGCTCTGCGATACGCCCGACGCGGGGTCATTCGATGCGCTCTGTTGCCTGTTGCGGGTTATGGCGTCCGATGACACGCTGAGCACTTCTCCATGAAGTAGCCCGTAGCGGGTGAAATTGAATGTATCGACCTTGATTTCAGTCTTCTGTCCCGGATGGACAAAACCGATATCTCGGTTGGAGAGCATGGCCTCGATCTCGAGATGACTCCCACTCGGAACCACCACGGCCAGTGCCTGAGCAGGCGTCACCACGCCCCCCACCGTATGAACGGCGAGTTGTTGCACGACGCCATCGACCGGCGCGGTCAATTGTTGGAGCTTTGTGAGCCGCTCCGCCTTGATCACCTCCTGCTCAGCGCTCGCAGCCCTCTGCTGGGCTTTGGCGAGTGCGTCATAGGTCGCGCGCCGATACTCCGCAGCGGTCCTTTCCCTCGTTTCCTTTAGCAGTGCGATGGCCGCATCGGCTTCGCGCAGGCGGCCCAGCTCAAGTTTGAGATCCTGCTGAAGGCCGACCAGCTCCTGATACTCGGAGAGATAGACGACCTTCGAAGAAAGTGCCTCGTCGAGGAGCTTCTTGCGAATGTCGACTCGCTCCTCAAGAACCGGTATCGTCGCCTGGAGCTTCGCTCCGCTTGCCAAGGTGGTCGATCGTTCCGCTTCCTTCTGATTTCGCTGGCGATCGATCTCGGCGAGCTTGGCGTCCTGTTCGGCAAGCTGACTGATCAGAAACTGACGATGCATCTCGATCTCCGCGGCGCTCGCCCTGTGCGGTGGCTGGAAAGCAGCAAGCGGGTCCTCCGCGAGCGCCGCGCGCAGCCGCGCGACGTCGAGTTCGGCTGAAAGGAGTTCGCTTTGCTGGCGCTCCTGGTCGGCTTCGGTCATGGTCGGATCAAGCTCGATCAGAACCTCGCCAGCCTTCACGTTCTGCCCATCGCGTACGTTGATAGCGCGCACAACGCCCGCTTCGAACGGCTGGAGCACCTTGGTGCGCCCGTCTGGCACGATCTTGCCCGTCGCGGTTGCCACGACATCGACGGTGCCCAGCGACGCCCACACCAGCGCGAAGCAGAAGACCGCGACGATACTCGCCGCGATCGCGCGCCCGATCGGCGACGGCGGCGTTTCGGTGATTTCGAGCGCCGCCGGCAGGAACGCGATTTCGTGCTCGCGGCGCCGAAGCTGGGCTCTGGGAAACTCGACGACATTTCGATTAGCGGACTTCATGGATGCCGGCTTGTAGATAGTGGAGGTTTGCGTAACGCCCGTTCGAGCGGATTAGGTCATCATGGGTACCGTCCTCGACGATACGGCCATGCTCGATCGTTATGATCCGGTTCGCGTGGCGCACGGTCGAGAGCCGATGAGCGATGACGAAGACGGTTCGGCCGGCAGAAATTCGTTTCATGTTCTGCTGAATGGCGCGCTCGCTTTCATAGTCCAGAGCGCTGGTCGCTTCATCGAGGATGAGGATGCGCGGATCGGTAATGAGTGCGCGAGCGATTGCGACGCGTTGGCGCTGCCCACCGGAAAGACTGCTGCCGCGTTCGCCCACGATGGTGTCATAGCCCTCAGGCAGCTCCAGGATGAAATCGTGAGCGCCGGCGAGCGTTGCCGCCGCAATGACGCGCTCCATGGGCATAGCCGGATCGGCGAGGGCGATGTTCTCGCGAATGGAGCGATTGAAGAGCACGTTATCCTGCAAGACAACGCCAATCTGGCGTCGAAGCCAGGTTAGATCGACCATGGCCAGGTCGACGCCATCGACCAGCACCCGCCCACTCTCCGGCACATAGAGCCGCTGTATCAGCTTGGCGACGGTGCTCTTGCCTGAGCCCGAGGAGCCCACGATGCCGATGACCTGACCGGGCTCGACGCTGAACGACACGTCGTGCAGTACCTCGGGGCCATCGATGCGGTAGCGGAAAGTCGCATGCTCGAACGTCACCCGCCCGCGGATCGTCGGCAGTGCGGCTCGGCCAGGATTGAAGCTTGGCTCGGGAATGGTGTTGAGTATGTCGCCGAGACGGTCGATCGACAGGCGGGCTTGATGGAAATCCTGCCAGATCTGCGCAAGCCGAAGCACCGGCGTGCTGACGCGCGCAGCCAGCATGTTGAATGCGACAAGCCCGCCGACGCTCAGCTCGCCGCCGATCACGAGCCTGGCACCGAAATAGAGGGTTGCGGCGACGACCAGCTTGTTGATCATCTGCACCGCTTGGCTCGCCGTATTGTTCAGGCTGAGCACGCGGAAGCTTGCTGTGACATAGGCTGCGAGCTGCTCCTCCCAGCGGCGCTGCATCTGCGGCTCGACCGCCATGGCCTTCAGCGTCTCGACGCCCGTGACCGTCTCGACCAGGAAAGCTTGGTTCTCCGAGCCGCGATCGAACTTCTCATCAAGGCGCCGGCGAAACAGCGGTGCAGCTCCCGCGGAAATGCAGATGTAGAATGGGAACGACGCCAGAACGATCAGAGTCAAGAACGTCGAGTAATAGAACATCACCGCAAGGAAAACGAAGGTGAAGACGAGATCGATGACAAGCGTGAGCGCCGAGCTCGTCAGGAACTGGCGGATATTCTCGAGCTCGCGGACGCGTGCGACTGAATCCCCGACGCGGCGTGTCTGGAAATATGCGATCGGCAACGCCATCAAGTGACGAAACAGCCGGGCGCCGAGCTCGACGTCGATGCGGTTCGTCGTATGCGCGAACAGATAGACACGCAGCGTGCCGAGAATAGCTTCGAAAACGGTCAGCGCGACCAGACCAGTGACCAGAACGTCGAGCGTGCTCATGCTTCGATGCACAAGCACCTTGTCGATGACCACCTGGAAGAACAGCGGTGTGATGACGGCAAATATCTGAAGGAAGAACGATGCGATCAGCACCTCGCCGAGAAGATAGCGATACTTGTGGACCGCGCCGAGAAACCAGCTGATATCGAATCGGCGAGAGAGATCCGTCAGGGCCGCGCGCCGTGTCATCAGGATGATGTCGCCGTCCCAGATGGCCTCGAGTTCCTCCTGCGTCAATGCATAGGGTTGCGGTGACGATGGGCGCTGAACGATGAGTTTGTCGTCGAGGATTTTGCCAAGGATCAGGAATCCACCGTCCCGTAGCACGGCTATCCCCGGCAGCGGAGTAACCGCGAGCCGATCCCAGTTCGTCCTCTGTACCTTAGCCTTGAGCCCGAAATCCTTTGCACAGCGCAGGATTTCGGTGACACCTGCGCGCGCCGCGCCCATCCGATGGCGAATTTGGCCCGGATCGGCCGCGATACCATGGCAATGTAGCAATATCGCCAGGGCAAGTAGGCCTGAGTCGCCATTCTCAGAATCGTTGCTTGCCGCCTGAGGCGCCGGATCGCGTCGATCGGCGACCCGCGCACGCATCAATGTATCGCGAGCGCGCATCAAGGCATTGCCTGCACCTTGCGCCAGGTCACGCCCGCGGGCACCGATTTTGACGAATGCATGAACGATCCGATTTGCAACAGTCGGTCCAACCAAGATCAAACGGCCATCCCAGATTGCTTCGAATTCAGCGCGCGCGATCTGCTTCGGACGGGACCAGGTTGGATCAAGCACAATCGCTGCCTTGTCGTTGACCTTTCCAAGGAGCAGAAACCCGCCATTCCGCAGCGACGCGATGCCGGGGAGCCGGACATTCCCAAGTCGCTTCCAGTTTGTCTTGCGCGAGCCGACCTTCAGCCCGAGCCCACGGGCGCAGCGAATCATCGCACGGACGCCGATCGCATCGCCGCTACCGCAGCGATCGCGGATCTGATCGGGCTTAGCGTCTACGCCATGAAGGCGCAGGAACAGAGCCAGGGCTCGAACTTCAAGGTCTGCGGCGTTGGCATTCTCGTTTTGCATCGCCATTCTGGCTTAACCCTCCGCGGATACACGTCCGCGTTCCATGTTCCTTCTCAGCTTTCGCGAACGCGACGGGTGTCGCACCAGGCGCTGAAGCCCTGGAGGCGATCAATGGTGCGGTCTGGTCAGGTACAAGTCCTGATTCCAGTTGGCTCCATTCGACAAGGACGCCACGATCTGACCGTGATCGGCCCGCCCGGAGTGACCGGCCAGGTACTGGTTCAGCAGCGCAAAACTGTGGCTTGCCAGGGACGCTGTGGCCGTGCCGGTCGCATGCCGATGATCCGCCGTGGTGGCCGCAGGCCGAGGATCCGTTATGGTCATGGTCTGCGGCGAGGCTGTCGCGACGGCGCCGGTGGCCGGGTCCTTCGCTGTTGCCGTCAACTTGAGTGTCGCCACCGGCTGGTCCCAGCCCCCGTAGTTCGATTGCAGCGTCAATCCGCTGTCGACCTGCGCGGCTGTCAAGGTGATGTTGCCGCCCCTGAACGTCTTGCCATCGAGTTTGTCGGTGATCGTCTCGTACCTCGGCAAGCCCGTTATGTTCACGGTCACGACATCGTTGGGGTCGGTCGTTGTCACCTCGACCCCCAGGTCGACCGTACCGCCTCCCCCGTTCACCTTGAGCGTGGAATCCGCGATGGTGAGTACCGGCGCGATCGATGACGGGGTAGTAGGGGTAATCGGGTTAGTTGGGGCAGTTGGGGCAGTTGGGATGGTTGGGGCTGTCGATGACGTCGCGACCTGGAGACCGGAGAAGGTCTTCACCGCGCCCGCAAGATTCGCAGCGACACCGCTTGCGTCCTTGATGCTCGCACCGTTCGGCAGATTGACGCCGGCGATGCCGAGCGCCGAGATATCGGTGTCCGTCGACGCGACCGTTGTGCGGAAGTTGAGCGCGCTCGTTCCGGAGCCGCCCACATAGGTGGCGGTCGCGCCATTGTTGAGCGATAGTGTCGGCGTGCCCGACACCGCCACGGCCTCGTTGAAGCCGAGTGTCAGCGTGACCGTGTCTCCGACGTGCTCGGTGCCGGTTCCTGGCGAGGCTGTGGCCTGCGTTACCGCCGGCAAGACCGGATCGATCTGGAGGCCGGAGAACGTCTTCATCGCGCCCGAGAGGTTCGCCGCAACACCGGATGCATCCTTGATGCTGGCGCCGCTCGGAAGATTGACCCCGGTGACAGCGAGTGCCGAGGTATCCTTGTCGGTCGAAGCGACCGTGGTGCGGAAGGTGAGCGCGTTGGTGCCCGACCCACTGACATAGCTGGCCGTTCCGCCATCATTGAGCGACAGTGCTGGCGTGCCCGTGACGGTTACGGCTTTGTTGAAGGCGACCGTCATCGTGATGGCATCGCCGGCATGCTCGATTCCCGTTCCCGGTGAAGCGGTGACCTGCGTCACCGCTGGCTGGATCGTTGGCGCAGGCGGGGTCTGGGTCGATGAGGATGTCGAGGGAGTGACGTTGGCGCCCGTGACGGTGTCGCCGCTGCCCGCCCTCTGATAGAGCTGAACCCCATCGACCAGCATCTGCATCGACGATGGGGTCGAGCTATCGAGAGCCGTATGCCATCCGGCCGCGTTGGAATTCGCGACCTGATTGCTCATAATCAATTCCATCGGTTCATTCGGGATCGGCACCTGCGCGCTGGTCACTTGCGCCATCTGTTTCCCGTCCAGATACCAAGTGATCGATTCACCGGGCACCCAGTTGATGCCGTAAGTATGGAAGCCGGCCGTGAGGTCGATGCCGGTGTCGACCACGCCGCCGAACTCCCCTGACGGCGTGTGGAGGTGGTAGGAGAACGCCTGGTTTGCCGGTCCCGAGCCGGTGTATCCACCCTCCTGCATATCGATCTCGAAATTGTCGCCGCTGGTGCCGGCGCCTTTGCCGGGCATCAGCCAGAGGCCCGGCCACGCGCCGTCGCCACTCGGCGCCTTCATGCTGATCTGAAGGTAGCCGCCATTGAATTCGAAGTTGCCATAGCTGCTGACCGCGCCGGACGTGATCGGGAATGTCTGTGCAGTTCCCTGGTTCATACCACTGACGGGCTGTTTGATCGCCGTGAGATCCAGCAGCCCGTTGCTCACGGACACTTGGCTCGGCATATCGTAGTCTGCATCATACGCCCCGCCCGGGCCGCTTCCACCTGATCCATAGCTGTTCCAGGCCCAGCCGTTGGCGGCATTGCTGGTGATGTACGTATGCCAATCGCTATCGAGCGCCGTGCCGGAGAAGGTTTCCTCGAAGACGAGGTCGCTAGAAGCAAAGCCTGCGGGTGCGGAAAGAGCCATTCCGTGATCCTTCTTTGGCGTTGAAAACAGGGGATTCCACTGCCGCGCATCGCCAAGGCGCGCGACATGTCACATGCTCGCAGCTAGCACAGCGAACGGATTTCAAAGTCGTGGAAAGTTGGAAGTCTTCGCCCTAGGCGTTGTTGTCGAGCGAACCTAACGTTGAACTCGCCATCGGTGGCGAGTGTGGTCGACGGGCTCTTCGGGCCTTCGCCCTTGAACCCACAAGGGGTGTGGCTGGCAACGCGCAAGATGTTCGACGGTTCGAGCCGCGGCCGAATTTAGGTTGAGCGCATCTCTCCCGGCGAACGATCTGCCGAGCTTGCTGTCTAGTATAGGCACGATAGTTCCTTAGTTTATTGCGTCTTTTTTGTTTTTCATTTCACCCGCGCCCCTAAGTAAAACACAGGCATTTCCGCTCGTTACTTAATCGCCCACACCGTATTGCGCCTACTGAATTGATCATTCGAGGACGATGTACGAAACCCAGCCGGACCCTACCACGGTTTACGGCGAGAATGAGGCTTGGTTAACGCTTATCAACACATTCCTAATATAAATTATTAACACATTCTAATATGGAAAGTGATCGAATAGCCGTCCCGAGACAGCCTTCCGGACGTCCTACCAAAACTGTGTCCCTCATTTGAAATGTTGCGCTGGTTGGGCGCAGGTTGGTTCGAGCGGGTCGTTGGTATGAAGTTCTCGAGAAGCACGGCCCGGATGTCTTCGGATGCTGCGTGGCGGACGAGCCGTCGAGGCTATCGGGCTGCCGGCGCGGACGTTTGACCGTGCCATTTGCGCGTCAATGCACTTGGCCGAGGTCGCCTTGCGGCGTTGACGCGCTCCAGCCTCTGCACGTATTGCTCAGCGACGTGGCCGGCGGTACGGCGGCGATATCCGCATCATCCGCTTTCAATCGCAACGTCCCATCCAGGGGAAATACGATCGCTTAAGCGGCTTGTTGAAATGGCTGAAACGTGGCCCAAGGGCGTGAGGGCGGCGCTTCGTCGTCGCGGGACGACCCTGCGGATTGTCAAATTTGAACCGCGCAACCAGTCGCCAAAGCTCTACCTCGTGGCCGTCTGCTAACCGCCTGGCGTGCTCATTCGCCGCATCGTCGTCCGTGCAGGCAAGGTTGACCCCGCCCATGAATTGGCCATCTTCATCCAGAACGTAAACCCGATAATGCGGCATCGCTTGTCCTCATCGGCGACAACATTCTAGTAGTCAGCCTCGCTGCGGAACGCGGAAGTTTTGGCTCCTGTGAGCTATCTCAGATGGGCCGCGTGGACCCGCGACAGCAAATGTTGTGACAAAGCGCCGGCGACCCCGCCGAGGCGCGTCGTGGCGTAGGCGAACGCAGTAAGGGCAAAGCCCGCCATGATCGCCCCGGCCCGCTGGGCGGCGCCGACGTTGCCGCGCATAGCCGCCCTCAGGTCGTTCGCAACGGCGCGCGGCAGCACCTCCCGGACGTAGTGCCATTCGGCCCCAAGGCCGTCTTTGGACCCTGCGAGACCCGTCAACACTGCCTTGGCGGTGCCCTCGACGAGGCAGCGGTGGACGAAGTATTTCCACGTGGTGCGCTGGACCGGCACCGCGTGGAGCACTCGCGCCGCTGGCCGATACGCCCAATAGCCCCCGAGGTATAGGCTGGCGGCCCGGATGCAGAATTCCGTCTCCTCGCAGCTCTC
This sequence comes from Mesorhizobium sp. WSM1386, assembly GCF_055901595.1. NCBI lineage: Bacteria > Pseudomonadati > Pseudomonadota > Alphaproteobacteria > Hyphomicrobiales > Phyllobacteriaceae > Mesorhizobium > Mesorhizobium sp. WSM1386. The sequence goes on along the minus strand of NZ_CM148373.1, from coordinate 6,003,872 downwards.
AGCTTTGCCGCCGATCCTTGCTCGGCCGCTGACGGAGAATCCGAGCTTGCGGCGCCCGAGGTCCGGCGCAAAGCCGCCGGCGCGCTCCAGCACGTCGGCGCGCACCGACATGTTGGCCCCGATCGGGTTGCGGATGCACCCGTCCCGCACGTGCATGCCGGCGTAGGTGCAGCCCACGACCCAGTGGAACTCGCCGGGAAACCACGAGGGCGGCGGCACCTGCCACAGCGGCTCAACCGGACCGCCGGCCCCCAACACCGCCGGATCCCGATAAGCCTCCAATAGCTCCTCCAGCCACTGCGGGTCGGCGACGGCGTCGTCATCGAGGAAAGCAATCACCGGGGCCGTGATGTATTCCGCTCCTGTCATGCGCCCGCCCGACAAGCCCGGTTGCCTGGCATTGGCGAGGACGGTAACGCCCGCAATCTCGCCAGCGGCGCGCTCTAGCAGGGCCTCGTTGTTGTCCACGACCACGACGATTTCACGCGGGGCACGTGTTTGGGTGCGGCAGGACCCGACCGCACGCTTCAACTCGTCCCAGCGGTCGAGAGTGTGCGCGCAGATCACAACGGAGGCTTCGGTCATTGGGCTTCCCGGACGGTTCCTGAGGCCAAGCGGGTCTGCGCCGCCCGGGCCGTCGCGGCTTTGAGGATGTTCCAGATCACGCTTCCATCATTGCGGATATCGAACTGGTCGTGTTCATCGACGGGATAGCGTCCGCTGTCCTGCAGCGATACCAGCCGCCACACCATCCAACCAGCGCAGCTGGGACTACGGGCAAGCGTATCAAGCCACATGGCGTAAGCCTCGGCGGAGTCCCGATTGGAGCGGGCATAGCCGAATTCCTCCAGAAGAACCGGCTTTTTGGCGCCGGCCGCCAACTGGCAGAACTCGGTGATCATGTCGTTGAATTGCTGGACCGTCAGGCTGTAATAGAGCGGGTAGCCGTGCCAGGTCCCGAAATCGAGAGTCGGGATTGTCAAATCGGCTAGCTTCACGGGAATGTTGGCATTCCCTGAGCCGACAAGGTGATTGGGATCGAGGGACTTGACGTAAGCCGACATTTCGCCAGTCCAGGCCAACAGCAATGCCTCCGGCTGCGCATTGCCTTCGTTCATCAGCTCCCAGGCCATGATGGTCGGGTCATCCCGGTAGGCGAGCCCGGTGAGCAGGTTGACGTGCTGCACGACGTGGCGGACCCAGGTCCTGTAGTCCTGCTTCGTGCGCGGGTCGGTGAAGAAAAACCGGGACTTGTCCTGGCTGCCGTACCAAGCCCGCATCTGCTGGGCGCCACCCGTGTAGTCCCAGAAATCCAGGAAGGCGATAATGAGCCTGAGGTGTCGTTTGCCGGCCTCGGCGATAAGGAAATCGACCTTTTGCATGCCGTTGGCGCCGTCATTGATCGCCATCCTGTTTTGACTTGGATCCCAGTAGAGCAGGTAGGTGCCCTTGACCGCGAGATTGCTGGCTTCGCCTTCAAGCCGCCAATCCCAGATCGTAGGGACGCTTCCGTCGATCGACCCGATCACCGGCTGAAGGAAGGTGCGGACCACATTGGCGCCCATCGCCACCGCGTCATCGAGAACGCGGGTGACCTCAACCTGCGAACCATAGGTCAGATAATGGTTGTTTACGCCGGTCACGAAGAACGGCTTGCCGTCCAACGTGAAATTTGTACCGGAAGTCTTGATGAAAGACATCGCCGATGGCTTATCCACGGTGCTCGCGATTGCCACAACAGACATGAACGCCAAAGCAAATGCACACAGCCACGCATTGCGCAGTCCGTATTTCGCCCCGTATTTCGCCCAATGCCAGTCGATCATCATCCCTGCATGTGGCTCTGGCCGGACGCCGAGTGCAATCGCCCCTAAGGATTACCTCCTCTGGCCTCGCACAGACCGGCGTCGATCGGGCATAGTGCTGCTTGGCTGGGTGGTTCTCGTCAAAGCTCCCGTCTTCTTGAAATCCGACGTGAGAACAACAATGCGCATTTGCTTGAGTCTCGATCCGTCGCGGCTGCTGCGCTGGCATCTATGGCTGGCAGAGGCACTCGCTGAAGTGCCCGGCAACGAGGTCTCCTGCGTTTTCGCGGCTGGCTGCCGCCCGCTGCCGTCAATCTTCCGTCTGCTGCTCGAACTCGAACGACTGGTCTATGGTTTTAGCGGGAAGGGCGCCGTCGACCCCGTAGAGGCGGCGCTGCGGTGCCTGCCGCCGCCTCCGGCCGGCCAAGCGGATGTGGTGATCGATTTGAGCGGGTCGGAATCGCTCCCGGCGGCGCGGCGCGTGCTCACCCCGATCTTCAATGGCGCACCCGGCGAGATCGGTGTCGTGGCGGCCTGGGTGCATCATCAGGATCTTCTCGTCGACCTGCATGACACGGCGCGCCCGTTGCGACCGTGGACGGCGCGCCCGACCAGTGCAGACCGACAAGTGTTGGCATTGAGGCTCGACAGCGCCCTTTCCTGCGCTGTGCCGCTGATTCTCAAGGCCCTGTGCGAGGAAACCGGTTCATCTGCGTCCGCTAATCCCGGTCCACGGACGGCGCTACCTTCGTGCGGCGCGCTTTCGGCCCTTGCAAGGGTGACCGGCACGGTTGCATCGAAGGCGATCGGGCGTCTGGATGTTCTGGCGAGGGGCGGCAGGACGTGGGGGGTTGGCTGGCGCATCGACGAATCGGCGAGTCTGCTCGACAAAGGCGAAGCACCCTTCAGGATGCTCACCGGGAATGCCGACAGCTACCTTGCCGACCCGTTCCCATTCCGGCATCAGGGGCAGGATTTCATCTTTGTCGAGCAGTATCTCTACTCAAAGAACCGGGGGTGCATTGCGGTCGTGGCCGTGAACCGGGACGGGACAGCCGGTGCATCCCGGATCGTTGTGGAGGAACCGCATCACCTCTCGTACCCGTTCGTGTTCGAGCAGAATGGTCAGATCTGGATGATCCCTGAATCGGGAGCGGCCAGGAATGTCTGCCTCTACAGGGCAGTCGAGTTCCCTTACCGGTGGACACGGGAAGCCTGCCTCATGGAAGGCATTGAGGGCTACGATACCACGCCGCTCTGGCATGAGGGCGGCTTTTGGTTTTTCGTCAGCCCAAGGCTGTGGAAGTCCACGTCCTGGGATGCCTTGAGCCTCTACCACGCCGAGAGCCTGACCGGGTCTTGGACGCCTCATGCAGCCAACCCGGTCCTGCTCGATGCCAGGCTCAGTCGGCCCGCAGGCGCCGTCATCCGACACGGCGGACGCGCGCTACGCCCGGTCCAAGACTGCGCGCGCGGCTATGGCGGCGCGGTGACCTTCTGCCAGATCGATTCGCTGAGCGAGTTGGAGTTTACCCAGACCCCGATCGGTCGCATCTGGTCAGGAGCGTTGGGATGTCACACCTACAACCGCCGGTCCGGCCTGGAGGTGATCGACCTGTTCGGGCATATGCGGGGTTTGCGAGAGGTCACGACCTCGTATCGGTTGCTGGAGCCTGAGGCGACGGTCTCGGGACTGAGCGGGGTCTCGGAGTCGTTTGGGCAGCCCCTCTCCTGGCCGGTCTCACCGGGTTAGCTATCCGCACAGGTACCCCGCCTGCAAAGAGCCGGACGCGCTCGAGCCTGCCAACACAGCTGCTGAAGGTGATCGCCGCCGCTGCCCGTACCTCTGCGCTGGCGGTGTGAGCTGAAAACAACCCGAAAGGATACCCCAAAAGAGTTAGTCTTCTATTGTCTTTTGCTAACCACCCATCTCCCTTTCATTTCATTTCTTCACCGGTAAAGCTCGCACAACAACAAAAACTTTAGGGGCCAGCCACAAGCGCTTTAAGGGCCGGCGACAAGCGTACCAATCTTCGTGCATCTCATCTTCATTTCATTTTGGTCCGGAGTCCGCAAATGGTTGGAGTACACCCGTGGATGTGGCGGTTATTGGAAATGGTCCCCACGACTTGTGGCCGGCAGTGCATTTGCGTGCGCGCCATGCGGAGCACCGGACTTTCGGGAAGCTCATCGGTCATGGAAGGACAACATGATCACCGGTATGTTGCTCAGATCCGTTCCAGTCCCGGCCTGCATTGCATTCGCACTGCCGCGAACAGCTTCGGCCTAGCATGTCGATTCGTGTACGGGGCCTATTACCTGGCACGACACCCGCAGTCCTGGCGCACTTTCAGCCCGTCCGTTGGGTTCCACTACTCGACGTCACAGCGCTGCCATGAATGAGCGTCTCCCCAGCAATCTCGCCCATGTCGGTGCCGTATTGCCGCCCGACCCGATTGATTTTGCACTGCAGCGAGCACTGACTCTGCCCCGAGTGAGCTTTATCGTCCCGACACTCAATGAAGCCGAGAACCTCCCTTGGCTTCTACCGCGCATCCCCGACTGGGCGCATGAGATTATTGTCGTGGATGGTCGTTCGACTGACGACACGGTCGCGGTCGCGCGCCGCCTGCGCGCGGACGTGAAGGTTGTCATGGAACCCCGGCTGGGCAAGGGCGCTGCACTGCAAGCGGGATTCCGGGCCGCCACGGGCGACATCATCGTGATGCTGGACGCTGACGGCTCCATGGTCCCGGAGCAGGCGATTGTCTTTGTCAGTGCGCTGATGGCCGGCGCGGATCTCGTCAAGGGGTCACGCTTTATCCAGGGCGCCGGTACCGACGACATGTCGCTGTTCCGGATGTTCGGCAACAGGGGGTTGACCCTGTTCGTGCGGCTGCTCTATGGCGGTTGGTTCTCCGATTTGTGCTACGGATACATCGCCTTCTGGACCAAGCACGTCGGCACGCTGAATTGCGACTGCGATGGCTTCGAGATTGAGACCCTCATCAACGTACGGGCATTGAAGAACCACCTCAACATCGTCGAGGTGGCGAGTTTCGAGGCTCCGCGCATCAGTGGAGTGAGCCATCTGCGCGCCATCCCGGACGGCTGGCGCGTCCTCAAGACCATCCTGCGTGAAAGGGTGCACCAACAGCACAGGCGAGGCGCGACAGCCTGTGATGACGGCGGGTAATCCTGATGCGAATCCTGATGGTTGCCGCTCGCTGCTACCCCTTCATGGGCGGCACTGAAACCCACATCCAGGAGGTCGGTCCCCGCTTGGTCGCGCGTGGCCACGCAGTCGACGTGCTCACTACCGATCCCTCGGGGGAACTGCCGGTTGAGGAGGAGGTGCGCGGCATGCGTGTGCGGCGCGTGCCGGCCTGGCCAAGGGAACTGGACCTCTATGTGGCACCTGGCATTTATACCGCGATCCGGCGCGGCGCTTGGGATCTGGTCCACTTCCAGGGTTACAGCAGTTTCGTGGCGCCGATCGGGCTGCTTGCGGCCGTCCGCGGGCACCTGCCGTTCGTCCTGACCTTCCACAGCGGCGGGCATTCCTCCCGGCTGCGCAACGCCGTACGCAGCACCCAGCATACGCTGCTCCGGCCGCTGGTAGCCCGGGCCGCGCGGCTGATCGGCGTCTCCGAATTCGAAGCCGACTTCTTCAGCTCGAGGATGGGCGTGCCGCGGGAGCGGTTTGTCGTCATCCCGAACGGCGCCGCGATGCCGGCTCCTAGCCCCGGCGTCAAGGTCGATCCACACCTGATCGTCTCGAGCGGCAGGCTGGAGCGCTACAAGGGCCATCATCGGGCGATCGCGGCCTTGCCCAAACTGATCCGCCGGGTACCGGACGTGCGGCTGCACATCGTCGGTACAGGGCCGTACGAGAGAGAATTGCGGCGCCTCGTCGCAGCGCTCGGCCTCGAGAAGCGGGTCACTATCGCAGCTATCCCCGGATCCGAGCGGCAGAAAATGGCAGACTTGCTGGCGAGTGCCGGGCTGTTCGTGCTGTTCAGCGAGTACGAAGCCCATCCGGTCGCCGTGATGGAAGCCCTGTCGCTGCGCCGTCCGGTCCTCGTCAGCGACACGTCGGGCCTGCGGGAGCTGGCCGCCAATGGCCTGTGCCGGGCGATTTCGTGCAGCGCCGGTCCGGGGGAGCTGGCCGACGCCCTGGCCGGGGAACTGGAGGCCCATCGGGAGGTTCCGGATCTGGCGCTGCCCGACTGGGATGCCTGCGCGCAAGCGCTGAACGACGTTTATCGTGATGTCCTGAGCAACCGATCCGCGGTCCGATTGCACCCCGGTGGGGTGATGTCGTGGCCTCGCGAGACGGGGGCATGAGGCGGATGGTATCGGCTCATTTCACTGCGGGCGCCAGGATAAACCCGATCAGGGCCGGGATACGGTTCGTGTCGGCCGTTATCGGTCCTGACCTTCGCGGCGGCAGTGTCGATCCCCCGCTGCAACGGGCCAACTCCGGATGGATCGCGGTTCTGTGCCTGGCGACCGCAGCGGCTCTACTCCTGGTCGTGGCAGGGCACGCGGCCGGGCGCCGGGGGTATGACGTGGCGCCGCTGTTCTTTTGGTCCGGTGTCGTCCTCTTGATCGTCCCAACCAGCCTTCGCATCGCCTGGCCGACAACAGCCCGGGCTGAGCGCCTTTTCCTCCTGTTCCTGCTTGCCGACGCTTTCTTGTATTGCAAGATCGTCTATTCCCCGACGAGCTTCGGCGGCTACGACGAGGTCTTGCACTGGATCGCGGCCCAGGATCTCATCGCCGCCCGCCGGTTGTTCCTACCCAACCCGCTCTTACCGATCGGGCCAACGTACCCGGCTCTGGAAATAGTGGCGACGGCGATCGTCAATGTTACGGGACTGCCTTTGTTTGCGGCGGCGACGCTCTTGCTGGTCATCCTCAAGGGCACGTTCATCGGTGCCCTGTTTCTGTTCCTTGAAAGCATCGCCGGATCGCCGCGTATCTCGGCCATCGCCTGTCTGGCCTATATGGGCTGCTCAACCTTTTTCCTGTTCGACTCGATGTTCGCCTACGAGAGCCTCGGCATAGTGCTGTGCGTGCTGACCTTCGCTGTCGAAGCAGCGTCCAAGGATCTTGTCGGGCGAGCGAGGTTGAAGTCGCTCGGGCTGATTGCGTTGCTGTTGGCAAGCCTCGCGGTCACACATCACCTCTCGGCCGCTTTCGCCGCCATCTATTTCGGATCGCTGGCGGCGCTGGAGGCTTGGCGCCGGCACGATCCCTTGCGCATCAAGACCAGCACTGCGGTGGGCCTCGCGGCGATCCTCGCCATAACCCTCCCGTCGCTGTGGGTGCAGGCCCGTGGCATCCCTCTCGCAGCCTACCTCGGCCCGGTGATTGAGTCCGGCTTCGTCTCATTGCTCAGGAAGGTGATGGGGCCCGCCCCACGGTTGGAGCACCTCGGAGTGCCGGACAAGGCCCTCTACATGCGGCTGACCACCTTGCTCGCGCTCCTGCTGGTGGCACTCGGACTGGCAACGGGATTCTTTCGGTCGCTGGCCATGGCAGCGCCTGGTGGTGCGCGGTCCGGTTGGCGTCCGATCCAGGACATTCTCAAACGTCGCTGGCACGAAAGCCGCATCATACTCCTCACCTTGTTGGCCTTCGGGTTTCCGGTCTCGGTGGCCTTCCGGTTGACCAGCGCCGGATGGGAAATCGGAAACCGCATGGGAACGTTCGTTTTCATCGGCGTCGGGCTGGTCGTCGCTGTGAGCGTCGTCCACTTCTGGGACGGGCGCGCGCCACGCGGGTTGCGCCGCGTCGCTCCGGCCGTTGCTCTGTCAGTCATCGTCCTGGGCGGCCTCATGAGCTCTTCGCTCAATCCGATCCACGGGCGCTACAGGGTGGCCGCAGATCAGGAGTCGATCGAACCGATGGGGATCGAAACGGCACGCTGGACCAAGGAATGGCTCGGTGCCGGCAATCGCTTCACCACCGACCGCATCAACCGCCTTCTGCTTGCGAGCTACGGTCGGCAGGACGTCAGGGTCGAGATCAGAGAAGGCGTCGATACCGCGCGCATATTCGAGGCCGAGACGTTGGAACCTGATGAGTTTTGGGCCTTGGCAGGAAGCGACATTGATTTCCTGCTGATGGACCTGCGCCTGACCACGACTCCGCCGGTGCTCGGCTTTTACTTTCAGCCGTGGCAGCGGCAGAAGGGACCGCTCTCGGGCGCGGCGCTGCTCAAGTTCAATGACGTCAAGGGCGTCACCCGCATCTACGACAATGGCTGGATCGTCATCTACGACGTGAGGGGATTGCATGAAAATTCGTAGCAAGCGGGACCTTCTGGCCGGCTGCCTGTGGGCGGGGGCCGCTGTGGCGGCCGTTGCGGTCAGCGACAGCGTGCTCCTCCGTACTGCCCTGGGCGCGCCCATGGTGTTCCTCGTCCCTGGCCACACGGTGCTGCGGGCCATTGGCGTCAAGACCACCTCCTTTGCGCAACACTTCGTCTACGCGGTCGGAGCAAGCCTCGCCGCATGCATCGCCGGGGGCTTTGCCCTGAACGCGGCAGGCTTCCTTGCGCCGCTCGGCTGGGCGCTGTGGTTCTGGGCCGTGACGGCCGCCGCGGCACTGGTGGCCGCCGTCCGCCGCGACACTCCCGATCTGCCAGCCTGGCCGGCTCCAGCGCGGGTCCGGCTTTGGCAGGGAGCCGTGCTCATGCTGGCGGTGCTTATTGCGAACGGAGCCTATGCGCTGGCCGTCCGGGACGATGCGGTCCACCGGGAATTCAAATACACCGAGTTTTGGCTGTTGCCATCGGCCGGTGGCGAGTCCCGCCGGATCACCGTCGGGATCAGGAGTGCCGAGGCCGAACCTCAGCAATTCGACGTGGAAATCACCCTTGATGGGCAGCCGTTCGCCGTTTTCCGATCGGTCGCCGTCGCGCCGGGCGACACCTGGACGCGAGAAATCCCGGTACCCGCCTTGGCAACTCGCCAGATGGCCGAGGCGCGGCTCTATCGACCGGCGGATAACCGGCTCTATCGCAGTGTTTCGACGCTGGTGCCGCGCATCTGAAAAGAGGCTCGATCATGCGCATCCTACTGCTATCGCAGTTCTATCCTCCGGTAATCGGGGGTGAGGAGCGGCACGTCCGCAATCTCGGCGCAGCGCTGGCGCAGCGAGGCCATCATGTCAGCGTCGGGACCTTGATGCATCCCGGCTCCCCCGAAACCGAGCTGGACGGCGCGGTCCGCGTGCATCGACTGCGCGGCACGCTCCAGCGTCTGTCGGGCCTGCATACAGATCCCGAGCGCCGCCATGCACCACCCTTCCCGGATCCCGAACTTGTCCTTGCCCTGAAGCGGCTGGTTGCCCGGGAGGAGCCGGATATCGTTCACGCCCACAACTGGATTTACGCGTCCCTCCTGCCAATCAAAGGCGTGGGCGGGGCACGCCTCGTGGTTACGCTCCACGACTACGGCCTTGTCTGCGCCAAGAAGAACTTCATGCACTTGGGCGTCCATCTCTGCAGTGGCCCGGCGCCGGCCAAGTGCCTGCCTTGCGCCACGGGGCATTACGGGGCGGTGAAGGCGGCCGTGACCACCTTGGGCAACTGGGCGTCGAGCTTCGCCGCTCGCCGCGTGGTGGACCGCTTCATCGCGGTCAGCCACGCGGTGGCCCGTCACACCGGACTCACCCAAGGCCGCGCCCCTTACGACGTCATCCCAAACTTCGTGCCCGACGATGTCGGGGTGCTTGGTCCGGAAGATGCCTGCCTGCGGGAGCTGCCCGGGGATGGCTTCATCCTGTTCGTCGGCGACATGATGCGCCTCAAGGGCATTGACGTTCTCCTGCAAGCCTATGCCCGCCTGGAGCGGGCGCCGCCGCTGGTCCTGGTCGGGCGCCGGGTCGCCGATACGCCAACCGAATTTCCGCCGAACGTTAGAGTCTTCAGCATGTGGCCGCATTCCGCTATCATGCATGCATGGCGGCGCTCACTGTTCGGCGTGCTGCCATCGGTGGGGCCAGAAGCCTGCGCGACAGTGATCATGGAAGCGATGGCGTCCGGCAAGACAGTCGTTGCAACCGACATCGGCGGCATGCCCGATCTCGTCGATCATGGCGAAACAGGCCTTCTCGTGCCGAGCGGCAACGCGCCCGCCCTCGCCAACGCAATGCAGACACTTCTTGACGACCGCGCCTTGCGAGCCCGCCTGGAGGCGACGAGCCTGGCTAGGGTCGAGCGCCTCAAGGCCGGGGCGGTCGTGGCCCGGATCGAGCAGGTTTACCGGGAGGTCCTGCGCCCAGCCGCCGGCAGGTCCGCGTTGCCGGTGCAAGGTTCGGGACAGCAATCATGTCGGTAGACCGCGCCGGGACGGCCATTATTCGCGTGCGCCGAAAGCTTCGAAAGAACGCCGCGCTGGTGATGAATTCCGGCGCGCTGGCAATCGGAACGGCTGCGGCGGCCGCTCTCGGGTTTGTTTATTGGTGGCTCGCGGCGCGGCTGTTTCCGCCGGAGGTGATCGGCAACATCGCTGCCCTCCTGTCCGTGATGGGGCTTATCGGCATGCTGGGGGAGGCGGGGATCGGGACCATGCTGGTGGGCGAGATCGTCCGCAATCCTGGCAAGGAGCGCGGTCTCGTGGCCGCGGCAGCGTGCGTCGGGGTGGCGCTGGCGGTCGGCCTGGCCTTGCTGTTCGTCCTCGGGCATGCGTACTTCTACAGCTCGACCGCGCTGATCGGCGGCTGGTTCGAGGGTATTGCGTTCGTCCTCGGCTGCGGTTTGACCGTTCTTGCCGTCGTGGCCGACCAGGCATTCCTGGGCAACCTTCGCAGCTCCGGCAGGATGATCCGGCTAGTGCTGTTCGGCACGTTGAAGCTGATGCTGATCGCTGCCGCCGCGATTGGCGGCTACACCTCCAATGCCGCGATTCTTCTGAGCTGGGCGGCCGGCCTGCTGGCGTCTCTCGTCGGCGTGGACCTGTTGACGCGGGGCGGTGCGCGTCATCTCGTTGGGCCTCCCGACCTACAGCTGCTCCAAACGCTCCGCAAGAAGGTCTTCGACCACTATGCGCTCGACGTGGCCGTGCAGGCCCCGGCCGTCATCATGCCCTACCTGGTGCTGGTTCTCCTGTCGCCGGCCATCAATGCCGCCTTCGTATCGTTGTGGATGTTGGTCTCCATGGCCTCGTTGATTCCCGCGGCCTTGGCCACGGCCCTGTTCCCCGTTGTGAGGGCGAGCCCGAAACAATCCAGACACGACATCCTTTTATCGGTGATGGCGTCGTTGCTCTTCTCGCTGGTCTGCGCCGTATTCATCTTCACCTATTCGCAGACGGTCCTTGCAGTCTTCAATCCAGCCTATCCTGAGATCGCCGGTTCGAGCCTGCGCTTCCTCGGCTTCAGCCTGTTGGGATCAACGCTTAAATTTCATGCCTGCACGCTGGCGCGGTTGGGCGACAGGATGCGCAAGGCATCTCGCTGGTTCGCGCTTGGCGGATTGCTGGAGCTGTGCCTGGTGATCGCGGGAGCGAAACTTGGTGGACTTCAAGGCCTGGTCCTGAGCTGGACGCTCGCCGTCAGCATCGAGGGTGCGTGTGCGGCCCTGATGTTGGCCCTCGCGACGAACCTCGATTCTGCAGCCGGCCCTGTGCGGGAACAACCGACCGCGTCGCGGCTCCAGACGTGAAGAGACATCGATCGTGGCACAGGGTTATCGACCGCAATTGGACGGCCTTCGGGCCATCGTGATCGGACTGGGTCGACCACTTCGGCGGGCCGTGTGCCAGAAGCGCTTTCCCATCGGACAGGGGGCGCTGGGGGTGTTCTGGTCCCTAGAGCAATTCCAGGAAAAGTGTGACATGGTTTTCCGTTCGGAATTGCGTAAAAACAAAGAGATAGAGCGGTTCGCCGTTTCCGTGAAACGGTGAAATGCTCTAGCCGTGGTGGCGATGTTCCCGAAGCGACCCGATTCCTGTTGTCCAACACTTGTTCTAGTGACGCCGATTGACCCCTTCGCCTTCGATCTGTCGATCTTCGGCAAGTTCGAGATCCTGGGCATCGGCGTGCTGATTGGCGCGCTGTCCGATTCCGCGTCCCGTGGTCGCCGACGCTCTCGAGGCCAGGTGGGCCCCCGCGCGTCTGAAGTCCGGCGCTGTTATTTGGTGGCGACTGCCGTGATGCCCATCAGGACGCCGGCCAATTGATTGCGCCGCAACCGAGCCGGAAGCTGTTGCAGAGCCACTTCGATACCGCGCAGGAGCCAGTAGGGCGGCGTAGCGAGCCAATATCCGCCGAACACCAGCGGGAACTCGATCAGGCGAAAGCCCGCTTGGAGCATCAGGGAGCGCAGTGAGCAATAGTCGTATTCCCGCATGTGCATGCCCGTCGCCACCTCGTCGAAATAAATCGAGATATCGTGCGGCCCCGTGATCGCGCTCGGGGTCGTGCACACATAGTGCGCGCCGGGCCTAAGCACCCGGTGGATTTCCCGGAGCTGGGCCTCGGCGTCCTCCACGTGCAGATGCTCCATGAGCTGGTCCGAATGCGCCAGATCGACGGAGTTGTCCGCGAGCGGGATCTCGACCCCTTCCGTCTTCAGGAAGCGGAAATTGGCCGGAGCGGCGGCGAAATCCACCAGGGCCTCCGTAACATCGAGGCCCAGCACCTCACGGGTGATCCCGGACAGCGCGAAGGGCAGCGAGGCGTCACCGCAGCCGATCTCGAGGTACACGTCGCCGCGCCCCATCAGAGGCGAGAGGGCCCTGACCTGTTTCGCGATCCGGTCTGGGCGCGAGCCGACGGCGGCTTTTTGCGGATGGTCCGGCAGGCTGTTGAACAGTTCCGAATATACCTCGGAATAGACTCGGGAACGCTCGTCGCGGGAGGCGCCCCGTAGCCGATCCGCGAGTCCGCGTTCGAGTTCGTAGTGCGCGATCAGGTGGTCGGGCGGCCGTGTGTCCTTGCAGCGCCGCTGGATCGCGACATAGTCAGGCTTCAGCTTCACGACCCTCATTCGATCTGCCCCGGGCTCGGAATCGTTTTCTATACCCATGGCCATGGCAGGTGACTTTCACTTTCAATGCTGGGCATCCCATCCCGAACTGGTGGAGCACCGTCGACTAGCAAGGCTCTGCCTTTATCGTGATCCTTCACCGCCAGCGGCACAACTACCCTTCATGGGCACTCCTTCCGGATAAGCCTTGGAACTCGGCCAATGAGCACATTGCTGCAGTGCTGCAGGAGCCGCTCAAGCGTATGTCCAACCCAGTCGCAACCGACAGCCCCCGTATGTGGCGGCGGCATTGGGCTCACGACATCGACGCGACCACCTCCAGCATCACCTCCGTTGCGCCGCCGGCGATGGACAGGATGCGGGCGTCACGCGTTATCCGCTCGATCGGACTCTCGCGCATGACGCCCATGGCGCCGTGGTACTGCACGCACGCATAGACAACCTCATTGACCAGTTCGCCGCAAATGGCCTTCAACATCGAGATCTCGCGCATGCAATCTTGGTCCGCCGCCATGCGCCAAGCGGTGGCATAGAGAAACTGGCGGCTTGCCTCCACCTTCGCTGAAAGCATCGCGAGACGTTGACGGATCGCTTGCAAGTCCCAAAGGGCGCCCCCGAATGCGCGGCGAGCTTTCACCCAGGCGAGGGTCATATCGATCGCCGCCTCGGCCGTCCCTATCGCCATGGCCGCGAGGACAAGGCGCTCGTTCTGGAAGTTGCGCATGATGGAGTAAAAGCCCTGTCCCTCCGCGCCGAGCACGCTCTCGGCGGGGATACGGCAACCGTCGAAGACGAGCTCCGCGGTATCGGAGGAGCGCCAGCCGTGCTTGTCCAACTCGCGGGCGACGCTGAAGCCCGGCGTGCCCTTCTCGACCAGGAACATCGTGATTCCGTTGCTTCCTGCCGAGGGATCGGTCTTGGCGGCGACGCAGTAGAGATCTGCGTGGACGCCATTCGTGATGTAGAGCTTTGTGCCGTTGAGCACGTAAGAGTCGCCCTCTCGGGTCGCGCGCATATGGATGGCCTTCACGTCCGATCCGGCATCCGGCTCCGTGATGGCGACCGCGGTGATCACCTCGCCGCTGACGATGCCCGGCATCCAGCGGGCCCGCTGGGCTTTGGTCCCGTCGTGAAAGACATACATGGAAGCCATGTCGCTATGGACCAGCATCGCATCGGCGGCGCCGCCATAGGTCGAGCGCCCGAGCTCCTCGGCGAAGACCGTCGATGCAACCGCATCCATCTCGGCACCACCATACTCGGCCGGGTAGCGGATGCCGAAGAAGCCGAGTTCGCCCATGCGGCGCAGGACCGGACGGGGAACGAACCCGTCCTCTTCCCAGCGATCCGCACAGGGCTTGATCTCCTCCTCGACGAACCGGCGGACCTGGTCCCGCAGGAGTTCATACTCCCCCGTTGTCCACGGCAGCCCCGATCCTCGCGACGGTACCCAAGCGTTGTCCATCATCTTCATCCGCCCCAAGGCCATTCGGAGGGCCGTTCGAAAGCTAGAGTTCGATTTCCTCTCTCGGTCCCTCGAGTGAAGGGGCTCTGGAATCGGCCACCCAGCGCATTGCGTCTATCACTTCCGCCAGTCCGGCCACTGTCGGGCGCTCGAAGAGATTGCGAAGCTGCACGTCGACGCCGAAGGTCTTTCGCATTTTTGACACCGCCCGCATCACCAACAGCGACTGCCCGCCCAGGCCAAAGAAGTTGTCGTCCCGGCCGATCGACTCGACCTGGAGGAGATCGCACCACAGCGCGGCCACCATCTTTTCGGTCTCCGTCGAGGGAGCGGCGAAGTCTTGTGCAGGCTGGATGTTTTCCGCCGTCGGTTCGGGAAGCGAGGTGCGGTCGATCTTCCCGTTGGACGTGAGCGGCATCCGTTCGAGGCGAACATAGTGTGTCGGAATCATGGACTCCATGAGTTCTTCGGCAAGGTGGGCGCGCAGGTCCGCAACGGTCACAGGTTTCGACGAGACATAGTAGGCCACAAGTCGTGCGATGCCGTCTTCGACCGCCGGCGGTTCGACATGGCCGAGTTGTGTCGCCGATTTCACCACCGAGGTGGCGATGGCAGCGACAGCGCATTCCTGAACGTGCGGGTGCTTCAGAAGCCGCGCTTCGATCTCGCCCAGTTCGACACGCGCGCCACCAACCTTCACCTGATGATCGGCGCGGCCGAGAAAGTCCAGGCGCCCTTCCGCATTCCAGCGGGCGAGATCGCCGGTCTTGTACAGCCGCAGCTGCGAAAACCGATCTCGGGGATCGGCGGCCGTAAGGAAACGTTCGTCAGTGAGGTCAGGGCGATTGAAATAGCCCCTCGCCAAGCCGTCGCCGGCAATGAACATCTCACCGACAATGCCGGGGGAGGTGGGCTGATGTGCCTTGCTGAGGACGTAGATGCCCGCATTGGCGGCCGGAACGCCGATCGGCACCGATGAGCTTTGGTCCCGGTCGATGTCGAAACGGTGTATCATGCAGCCCACCGTGGCCTCGGTTGGTCCGTACTCGTTGTAGATCTCGACAGGATGGGGGATGGCTTTCGTGATATCGCGAGCCAATTCGGTCTTGAAGTCCTCGCCACCCACGATGAACTTGCGCAGCCTTGTGGTCCCAAGATTGCGGTCGCGGATCATCGCGAGATGCGCCGGCGTCAGCTTCATAATATCGACGGCATTGTCGTCGATGACCTTGAGAACGACCATGCTCTGGATTCCGGGATCACCAAGATAGACCACGATGCGGCCACCGGTGATGAGTGGCGTGAAGAGCGTCGTCACGGTCAGGTCGAAGGCGAGGGATGAGAAAAGGGGCCATGCGAGACGTTCGCCGGAGCTGTACACCCGAGCGGCCCACCAGATGTAATTCACCAGGTTCCGGTGCTCGATCACAACGCCCTTGGGCGTGCCGGTCGAGCCGGAGGTGAAGATGATGTAGGCGGCGCCGTGCGGAGTGGCAGCCGACGGTCGGGCCGAGACCGGCTGAGCCGAGATCGACCCGAAATCGGCGTCGAGCACGAAAATGTCGGCAAGGTCCGGGGAAATGACGGACCGCAAGCGCGTCTGAGTGATCGCCACCGGCGCCCGCCCGTCGGTCCCGTTGGCAATGTCCTTCAGGATTGTTGCGAGACGCCCCTTCGGTGTTGCCGCATCCACCGGCACATAGGCCGCGCCCGACTTCAGGACGCCTAAGATCGCGACGACGACTTCAATGGAGTGCTCCATGAACACAACGGCAATCCGGCCCCGCCCCACGCCGGTCGAGCTCAGATGCGTAGCCATTTGGTTGGAGCGTTCGTTGAGCTGCTGGTACGTCAGCGTTGCGTCGCCGAAGCGGATCGCTTCGGCATCAGGATTACGCATCGCCTGGTCGAGGAAGAGATCGATGATCGTCCTGTCCGACGGGTAGGGCGCTGCCGTGGCGTTGTACTCGACGACCAGCGCCTGATGATCGGCATCTTTCAGCAGGGAAAGCGCTCCGCCCTCCGCCGTGATAGGTAGGACTTCATTCATGAGATGCGCTCCCGATAGCAGATCGTTCAGCTTTTTGGGTTGCTTGGCGATAAAGTTCTGCGATGGCAGGTGCGTCCGGTTCCTCCAGCATAAGGGTATCGTTGCAGTCCTCGGGCCCGAAATAGAATTCGGCATGGGGGACCACTCGAAGCCAGCGGTGCGGTGCTGCACCCGATCGCATCCAGGCCTTGTTCGGAAGGAATATGCATACTTGACCCGAATACGGAGTGGGAATGTACCGCCGCAAAGCCGTGATCGCCGCGGATTTGAGCCGAGCTCTGCTCGCCAGCACCGGATCTGACGTGACAGGCTCTTTGCTTCTGCGAATGGGGGTCACGATGGCGCGCTCGCCGAGATTCCGCAGGCGACTGCCGAAATGTCGGAGACGGGCACCGAATGTCGGCATTTTCGCCATCTCTCGCAGGAGTGACTCGGCGCTACGGCTAGCATTGAAATACAGCAGACGCGGCAATTTGCTAAAGGTGGTGGGGTGAAGAGGGCCAAACAGCGCTACGCATGGGATCTCCGCTCCGCGTCCACACAGGATTTTGGCCAGCTCGAAAGCGGTTGCAGCACCGGAGCAGTAACCGGCGATGATGTATGGACCAGTGGGCTGATATTCGACGATCTGGCGGGCGAAGTACTTGGCGATATCTTCGACGCGGTCCATCGGCTCGCTCTGCCCATCGAAGCCAGGCGGCTGGAGTGCGTAAAACGGTTGATCGCCGCCCAGGTGCTTCGACAGGTCCGAGAATGAGAAGGGGGCGCCGATATGCCCGGGTACGGCATAAATGGGCGTGCGTGTTCCACGAGACTGCAGGGGAATGATTGCAGGCTGTTGCCGAGCCGCCGCCGTGGCCATGTTCAGAAAGGCGATGATTTCGCCCTTCCGGTTCCGCAACTGGTCGGAAGACTCCGCCGTCAGTGTGCCAGCTGGGGCGTTGCACCGCAGCCGATCGCCCTCTACCCAGACCTTTATGTCCTTGACCGCGAGGTTTGCGAGAAGCTCCGGGATGTGCATCACGTTTGCCGACACAGGGCTTCCCGAACCACTTCCTTCATGATTCACGACCCGCATCCCAACTCCCTCACCACGACGGTTCACCGATGAAACTGCGGCCTCGTTCTTCGTACGCCCGTTGTGGAGCGCTGCCCGTTGTGGAGCGCTGCCCCGTCAATGAACTTGCGTGCCCTCGTTTATCCACAGTGCATCGTAAGCGAATGATGGCATCGCGGGCACTTCAATTCCGGACTACCAATTCCGGACTACCACCGTCCCGATGTATCCAGGTTTCGGTACGAATCTACGGACAGCCCAATCCCCTTCATCCCAGGAAGAGGGCTGTCCTAAGCCGCACCCCAGGGCCTTGGAGATAGCCTCCAGCCGGGTCCAGCGCCGGAGGAAGCCCTCCAGCCGGTCTTCGGGACCAAGGGCGGTGTAGGACCCATACTCGGAGGCGGAAAAGCAGAGCGCTGCGATCTCGTCCGCTTCGGGCACAGGGCGAACTGCCTCGATGTCCACCCCGACCTCCTGCCTGGTCGAGAGGGCGACGACCGCGACATCTCCGGATCGTGAGACGCTGAAGCACAGATCGCGAGCACCCATGCGGTGCGAGAGGTGTGGTTTGCCTCGGTGCCCATATTCTAGTTCGACCTCGGATGGCGAGATTCCCAGTTTGGAAGCGAGGACCTGACGCAGTCGCCCACGTGTAGCGACAAAGCGCCGGCGGTCCCGCTCCAGTCTCAACCCCTCGGCGCGCCGCCGTTCCTCTTCGTTGAGGCAAACACCTATCTCGCGGACGACGTTCGGCTCCACATCGAGCATGAATGCCAGGATCTCTAAACCATCATTCTCGAGAACCGGCATTATGGTCTCGGGTCTCAGCTCGATTTCACCCAAGACGTTTGGAGGGGGCGGTGCCGGCTCCACAAGAAGCTGACTGACGCCGATTAATCGATGTTCCGGCCGAACCGAGACAGCATGAGAATTCCAGCTCGCGCCCACGCCATGACGATCGTTCCCGCCCGCGTCAGAAAATTCGATAGAGTCGAGCTCAGGGTAGCAGTCAGGAGTCATACGTGGATGCCGATCGCTGGGAGCGCTCATGCGCACAAGTGCCAATTCTTTCAAATGAACGGCAGCGCCATTCATGCGGATTTCCCCGATGAAACAATCACGTAGGGGCGAAAGCAAGGAGCGCCTGGTGGATATTTTGGTGTATGGATGGGCTACGTCAAAACACCCAGGCATACCGCTGCTCGCAAGGGGTATGCCCGGAGGCGAAACTGCCAAATGTCTCTTGCCGGACTGACAGTGAACTGGCGCTCCAGGGATCTCCTTGCTGGGAGGCGGATCGGTGGACCAAAAGTACTCGCGCGTCGGGCAGAAGGGGCCGAAATGCCCTTCTTCAACGACCTAAAATGATGGCTCCAGCGGTAGGAGTCGAACCTACAAGCCTGTCGGCGCCGCATCAACAGTGCGGTGCGTCTACCAATTCCGCCACGCTGAAACATAGATTAGAGAGCCCGCCGCGCTGTGCTTCAAACAGCGCTCGTCCGGTGGGCGATATAGAGTGAAGATGGACCCTCCTTCTTTGGTTGGCGCTTCAAGCCATGGCCTCTTTCATGTTCGCAGCAATGGTCCCTAGCACTCGCTTGGCACCGCGCAACTTTGCCTCGATGCGGCGCTCTGGACCGTCTCTGCCTATGGCGATCCACTTCATGGGATGCTCCGCATTGGCCAGGTGCGACTTGTGCCCCGAGAAGCCTGCCAGAAAATCGTAGCTGCACTCCCCGCGTCCGATGCTGTCCTCGATAGCCAGAACATGGCTGATAAGCCCAGGCTTAAGCCGGCCGTCGCGCTCAAAGAGAAAGCCGCTTTGGTAGTTGTAAACACGGCCGTCATGCACGAAATTGTACAAGACCCCAATTGTCTGGTCCCCAGCCAACGTCCGCGAGATGCGCACGGTCCCAGTGGGAACTCCGAGTGCAATGAGGTCTTCGTGAAATCGGCGGAAGCTCGGATTGGCAAAGGCGCCCTTGCGTCCCCACCGCGCCTGATGAAGCTCGGCCAGCAAATCAAACGCGGCGAGCGCCTCCAAAGTGCCTTCCATGGTCTGGAACGCAATGGGGCCGCGTTCAGTATATAACCGCATGGCGCGGCTTACCGCCTGCCGAGTATTGCGGCCCAATGTGGCGCGGAAATTTCCGCCTTTCCGGCGGACTTCTGCGAAATCGATCCACCGCGCCGTATCGTCCGCTCTCACATCGGTAAGGAGCCCGGCCCGGCCCGCAGTGCGGCAAGCGGCCAGCTCAAAGTCCGGATCGATTCCCGAGAGCACCAGCTGGTCAGAGTAGCGCAAGTGCTGCGCTAAAGCCTCGAGGCATGCCACCCTGGTGGCATCGGCCAGGGATCGCTCCGCAAGAATGTTGTTGTACTCGATAAACAATCGATCGAAACGAACATCGCCGGTTTCATTGAGTAGCCAACGCGCCCGCGCATGTGGCCCGAAGCTCCAGGTGCTCCGCCGGCAAATAATCGCCAACCCAACGATTCTGCTTGACGTCCGGGCGACCAGAATATGTGGTTGAGCGCCCCCCGGCAGATGCCGCAGCCAAGTTCCGATCCAGAGCCAGGACAGGTAGAATGAGTGAGTTGCTCGGGCTTCGAGCTCCTTCCAAATGGCTTCAAGTCTCGCGATGTCCGGCAAGGCCTCCACGGTCACATCGATAACAGCATCCTGGGGCATGGCGTGTCCTACAGAAGCCGCACGTTAGGGTTGTGCACCGATGATTGAGACATCGCGAACTCCTGTCCTTGTTGCGCGCTGCTGGTCAGCCATGGAGCGCCCGGGGGTTTGCCCTGTTTGTAGAAGTTTCGTATCGCCGGCGCGGGAAGTGAAGACCCTATTCCTGACTACCCACGGCGGGCAGTCCAAGCCACACTTCGAACTCGGCGGAGACGGATATGCCCGTTCGTGAAACGGCTGAAGCTGTGGGCGAGTGATCGTTGCGGCTCCCACGTCGGCCCGACGAGTTCATTCACGCAGACCGTGCCGTGCAGAACAGTTTCCTTGCGGCCATCAATTCGGACCGATTGGCTGCTCCGCCACCTCGCTGCCAGGTCCTGCATCGTTGAGAGTGGACCCGGCCGGCGAGCTCTCGCCGGTCAGGGACGAGGTCGAGACCGGCGAACCGCCCAGCGCGTCCGGCTCGCCTTCGGCCACGATTATGTTGACGAGGTCGCCCGGCTGCAACAGGGTCATCCCGGGGGACTCGATGCTGACCGGCCCGGCTGCCGATTGCCGCACGATTTGGTAGGTTACGCTGTTCGCGTTCACAGCCTGGGCGCGGTTCATCGGCAACGTGTCCAGGACGCCTTCGCTGGCGTTCAAGTCGCGCGTGTTGGCTGCGATCTGGGTCTCAGTGGACTCGATCTCAACCTCCAGATCGTTCCTGAGGTCGGCCTGGGTCTGCAACGCCTCAGCCTCCAGCGAAGCAAGGCGCTGCTTGGCCATCGCGTACTGGTTGAGGGCATCCTGCCGACGCTGTTGTGCGTCGGACAACTCGCTCCGGACCTGATCCATCACCGTCATGCTGAGAACGTTGCGATTCACGAGCGTGCGCATGCTGTTGACGCGATCCTCGCGCAGCTTGACGAGCTCGTCGAGCGAGTCCATGTGCCCATACGCGGCAACATCTTGCCTGGCCGCTTCTAGTGCACGCAAGATCGTGCGCTCGCGATCCTTGCGGGTCGTGGCGACGGCCTTGCGCCGGTCGCTCTGCTCGCTGACGAGGTTGGCGGCTTCAGTCGCGCCGGCGAACTCCAGCAACTGGCGCGGGATCTTGGGCGCCGTGCCGTCGCGCTCGGCTTTCAGCACCGCCACGCGGGCGAGCAACTTCGAAATTGCATCGATCGCCCCGCCCCGCCTCTGGGTTTCACGCACGGCTTCAATTTTCTGCCACGGCTCGCCCGGGCTCCGGTCGAGGCCGCCGGCCAGCGCGATGGCGTGCAGGATCGTCATGCCGGGCGCGTACTTGAACGAACCCGAATTCTTGACTGGCCCCAGTACGTAAATGGGCGGGCGCTCCAGCGACAGGATGTTGACCAGTCCTTTGCGGCCCAGCAGTTGTTCGAAGGTAGCCGCCAGGTCGGCCTGTACCTGTTGCGCCGACCGGTTGGCGACCGAAATGGAGCCAAGCAAGGGCATGGAAATCGTGCCGTCCTCTTGGACAGTATACTCGCCGCTCAGCTCCGGACGCTGCACGATACCGCGTAGGGCCGAGGCTGAGGACGCGCCCCCCCATTTGTCTTCTTCGATGTCGACGCGCTCGTAGAACACGACCTTGAGGCGGTCGCCGACGCCGAACTGGCTTCCGGTTGGCAGGTCCGGCGCCGTACTGAGGGGGCGCTGGGCACTGGTGGGAACGGCCGGGACGGCGTTGCGTTCGACCAACGCCACGGCCGACGCATCCGGTCCCGTGCTGAGGGTTTTTGGGCGCTCGGTACTGGTGGGGACGGCAGGGGCGGCGCTCCCCAACGTTACGGCCGACGCACCCGGTCCCAACACGATCGCGCTGGGTTCGGCCGTGGCTCGAACCGGTTGATCTTGCCAGCTGTCGATAGCAGCAGACACCTTTTGCACCACGGCTTCGGAGACATCGTCGACCTTCTGCACCACGGCCCCGGAAACATCCTCGACCTTCTGCGCCGCGGCTCCGGAGGCATCGTTGACCTTCTGCGCCACGGCTCCGGAGGCATCGTTGACCTTCTGCGCCACGGCTCTGGAAACAGCCCCGATGACCTTCCAGTTGATGGGCTCCCAGTTTCTGACCGCGCCCCCTCCCAGGGCGGCGACTCCGGAGAGTCCAAAGACCAGCAGGACGGCCTTTGTCCCCCTGCGGCCGCCGGCCTGTGACGAGGGAGTGACGGGCAAGGAATTGTACTCTGTAGCCATGGCGTGTAGCTTTCACCTTCTGGTGACCATGCCTCCCAAACTGGTCGAGCATGGGTTGACGGAGCAAGACTCTCCTCATCGTGGCCCTTCACCGCCTGCGGCACAACTATCCCTTTGTGGGCACTCCCTATGGATGAAGCACTGACTTGGACGAGCTCGTCCAATGTGCTGCGCTGCAGAAGAACCTCTTTGATGGCAAGGCGATCCAACGCAACGAAGAGCCGCCTGACGACGCAACTGGCACGCGGGAGCGGCATCGCGGGAAACGCGGGAAACCAAGCCCCGGCAACCCTCACTGCCGCGCGTCCAACGCCACGATGGCGGCGCCGTGGCGCCCGCATCATGCCTCCCCAAGGCCACGGGCTTGTGAAACCCGAGTCTCGATGCTGCCCTACGCCTAAGGGCGGTATTTTGGCTTAGGGTTTTCCTAGCGTAACGTTAACGTTAATGCGGTTGGCGCGCCGAGCGCCTTACCGGGCGGGCTGGGGAGCTACGATGACAAAACAATCCTTTGTAACGGTTCTCGTCGGGCCGAGCGAGTTACTCCGAGAGGGCCTTAGTCGAATCTTGGATACAGCAAAGTTTCGTATTCTTTTTTCTGCGGCTTGTGTTCACGATCTTCTGCAGAAGCCGCTACCCCAGCACCGGCCCATCTTACTCATAATGGATGTCGGCGGTACTGATGCAGATGCTGAATTCGCACAGATTGCTCACTTTAAGGCAATTTGTGCGAACAGTCATGTTGTTGTGCTAGCCGATCACTGTCGATCGAGCGATATAGTTTCGGCTTTTCGTGCGGGGGCTGACGCGTATTTGACAAAAGCCGCTCCTTCCGACACGTTCATCAAAGCTCTCGAA
Organism: Mesorhizobium sp. WSM1386; assembly: GCF_055901595.1. Taxonomy (NCBI): domain Bacteria; kingdom Pseudomonadati; phylum Pseudomonadota; class Alphaproteobacteria; order Hyphomicrobiales; family Phyllobacteriaceae; genus Mesorhizobium; species Mesorhizobium sp. WSM1386. The sequence continues at coordinate 5,980,735 of NZ_CM148373.1, read as the reverse complement.
TTGGTTATGCTTGGACAGATGGTATTGCCTGTGGAACCTTCGGCGTTTATTCAAGATATAAGGCCTGATCTTAAATATGATGCGGTAACCGATGATTTGACAAGCGCGGCTGCTAAAATCGAGAATGTGGAGAGGGGCCTATCGATTTTGTCAAACAGGGAAAAATGTATTCTACGTTGTTTGGTCGAAGGGGAGTCCAACAAAACCATCGCGCGCGAGATTAGAATCGCCGAAGCTACGGTGAAGGTACACGTCAAGGCGATCCTTCGAAAGATTCGGGTTCGCAACCGTACGCAGGCTGCAGTTTGGGCGATGAACCATGGTGTGCTCACTCTCGCGTCTGGCCCGTCAGGGAACGAAAAGATGACAGGTCCGCAAGATCTATTTGAAGGACAGAAGGGGTACCCCTTTCTCGCGAACGCTCATCCGATGTGACCGCTTTATCGGGAGCTGATGAATTCACGCCCAATACCAGGCTCCGCGATGAGGGGATTTATCAAGGAGGCAAAGCAAAGTTTGCTTCCTGGATTTTGGCTCCACGAGGCCCGAATCGAAACGGTCGAGGGCGGAGAAATTCGACCAACTGGATGCAGTCCTGGTCGGACCGGCGAGGAAGCCAACTCCACGAAGGGCAGATGGTTCCCGACACAGGCTTCGGGTTGCTGAACGGGCAGCACAAGAGTTTGGATACGATTGAGTACGCTATGAACTGGGTGGGCAGATACACGTCCTCTTCGATTTCATCCTGCGGCTGCTAAGGGCATTTGCGGCGGCGGTGTAGGCAGCCTGAATGTCGCCCAGGGCCTGAACAAATAGCCAAAGCACGACAACCCTCGAGCTCCTCAGACTGGTGCTGCGCCTCGCCACGCTGATCTCGTCCATTCGGCCGGCTTGGTCGGGATCGGCCATGGCAGCCGCCTCTTTCGGAATGGAAGGTGATGCGATACATTAGCAATTCGTTAAGTGTGCCCGGAGGCCAGCCTAAGGTGAGCGTAAGGGGTGTGTCGTGGTGAGTTTCAAATCTCTAATCAAGCGGGCCGAGAACGTAGACAAGGAATTTCAGGAATTCCAATCGGACCTGGCCGAAGCAATCGAGGACTGCCTTTCGACCGATGGGCAGGGTTCGGAAGGTGCGGAAGTGCCGGCAAACACTGGCCCTGCTGAGGGCGAAAGCGACGCGCCGTCCGTGAGGTTGACACCGCACACACAGACCCGGCTTGCTGCCCTGGAGGCCGTCGCCGGGCTTTTCCGGGACGGGCAAGGCCACCTGGAAGAGATCGAAACCAGATTGGCCGAGATAGCCACCGCGCATCGCATGACGCGCGAGATTCTGAACGTCCTGCATCGCGATACCCTAAGGGCCAACGAGTTGGAACTGGCCAATGTCGCTTTGACCACGGAACACAAGTCCTTGTCGGAACAATTGCTCGACACCGGCCGCAAGCTGCGCGAACTCGACCGTGCAGCCGAGGTCTGGCAACAGCGCGAGGCCGGCATAGTCCAGGACCGCGAGTCGCTGCGTACAGCGCTTGCGAAGGCACGGCTCGAGCTGGTGGAAATGGGCCATGAGAGTGCAAGGCGCGAAACGCAGTTCGGCGAGATCGTCAATGCCCTGACCGTCAAAACCGTGGAGGTCGACAGACGCGCAAGCGAGAACAAGCTGCTGCGCGAAAAGCAGGTCGGCCTTTCCGTCGAGCTCGAGCAGGCGCAAAAGCGGGAGACCGAGGCTCGGCATAAACTGGACGAGTTCGCGGCAACTCACGCCAACGAAAGCGCGCACATAGCCGAGCTGTTGGCGCAACTTGGCAGGCACGAGAAGGAAGGAGCCCGGCTGCAGAAGTCACTGGAGACCACGCATGCCAAGCTCGCCGAGGCAACCGAGGCGGCCCGCATCGTGGAAAGCGACAGCGCTGGCGAACGGGCGCGCGCCCACGCGGAGATGCGCGGGCTGCGTTCCGAGATAGAGGAGTTGCGATCGAGGCTGGAGAAGGAAACCAACAACAGCAGCGAAACCTCCGCCGAGATCACCCTGCTCAGAACCCAGGTTAACGATTTCGCGACCGAGCGCCGGATCGCGGAGGAAAGGCTTGTCGCCCTCAAAACCGAGAGCGAAGGCGACAAGAAAAACCTGTCGGCGGTCAGCACCAACCTATCGGAGCTTTCATTGCAACTGGCTTCAGACCAGATACAGCTCGATATCCAGAGGCAGGAATGCGAAGATCTGCGCGCCGAGATCGTGACCCTTGACGCGCGCATTAAGGAATTGCTGCCCTACGAGCGGTTGCACCGAGTGACCGACGCGAGATCGCGCAAAGACGCTGTGTTGCCCACAAATGGACATATCGTCGAAGCGGCGCCGCGCGCGAGGCGCACATCCCGACGTCAGATGCGCGCTAATGCCGGGTAGCGCAACGCCCGGAACCGGTGTCGCTGCGGGAACATCGCTCAGCCGAAGAGCTTGGTCACAAAGCCGCTGAACCAGGCGTGGTGCGCTTGCGTGGAAACGAACAATATTTGGCAGTAATTTCAATGCGTTATAAGGTTATTCAAACAATCGAGTGGGAATGATTCACACCCACTCAAACGCCGCCGAAACACGCCGATCTGCGACGTAACTATCTGATAACGAATATAAATCCTATCAAGAACAATAAGCGACAATTGGTACGCAGAGATTGGCTCTGACGGACCTCCCTGTTTCCAGGAACATACTTGCCTGGATTGCGTTTCCTATTCCGGACCTTTCGGAAACAGGGAGAACGGTGTGATGGACTGGAACCGCGTGGAAGGAAACTGGAAACAGGTGAAAGGCAAGGTCAAGGAGCAGTGGGGTAAACTCACCGACGATGACCTTGACCGCATCGCCGGCAAGCGCGATCAGCTCGAAGGCAAGATCCAGGAGCGTTACGGCATCGAGAAGGATCGTGTGCGGCGCGATGTCGATGATTGGTACAGCCGGCAAGGTTGGTAGGCGTCAGACCTTGTGCGCCGGCGGTCGCCGCGCCTTTGTAGCGCTCCAGGTGGAACAATATACCGACATCGAAATTCTCCTATCAAAGGAGGCGAGTGATGGAACTCATTGATACTCGGGTGCTCCACCAAGCAGGAGCCGACTGGGTCGAATTCCATGGAGAAGGCGGCGAGTCCGTCAGAGTGACGCTTGCCGCCGGCGACAGGAACCGGACAGACGACGAAATCATAAATGCCGCCAAAGCCGTGCTGGTGCAGGTCGCGACATTCGGCATGGCGGACGAACAAGCGAATGCCCGCGCGCCACAGGCTCCGGCATTCACCCTTGCCAGGCAGAACTGACATGGACCTGTTTAGACGTGTTGTTGAATTCTTCGGAAGGACGCGGTCGCCTCAAGCCTCCGGTGACATGCTCACACAGACGGGAGCTGGCCCAGCTGTTGCGGCCCACTCAAAGGATGCGGCCTCGAACACCCCGACAGGCCACAATCCGCTGGCCACGGCAAAGAAAGCACGGGTCGAAAGACGGCGACACGGGCTGCTGGACGTTGATTGACACCGCGTCGGGCACAAGCCCGAGGCGCATCTTAGGCGGAATTCGTAGCAAGGAATCGTGCAGTGGCAGAAAACCTTTCGCGAGAGAAGGAGCAACAGGGTACCAGGAGGTTAATGATGTGGGCGGTCGCGGCTGTGGCCGTGATCTTTATAGTTCTGCTCGCTCTGTTCGTGTTCGGCCCTTGGGCGTGATTTGGTGACTTGGCTGTCTTCCTGCCGATCCGACAGGATCGTCGCGCTTCGCGACATTAGGAGCGTGGGAAGAGACGCGATCCTTCCGAGAATTTCGCTCAATGCGATTTCAGCCGGAACAAGTCGGGAGGCGGCCGGTTTGGTGGAGGCAATACGCACAACCCAAGGAGACCCACCATGACCATCAAACTTCTCTCCGCCACTGCGCTTGCACTCGCACTGGCAACATCTGCAATGGCCCAGTCGAACGCTTCTGGCTCCAACAACGGGTCGGGCTCGACGGCCGGAACTGCGAATGGTGCCACCACCGGCTCTGGTTCTGGCTCCGGGGCATCGACCACGCCCGTTGACCCGAACGCGACGAATTCGACAACCAATTCGAACGGCATGACCGACCGCTGTAAGGATGCCGCGGGCAACGACACCGACAACAACACCGCCTCCGGCACCACGACATCGAACATGCAGAACTGCAACAAATGAGCCGGTGCCTTAGAGCGCTGCCGGACGCCCCCTCTTGCGACTTGGCGAAGATCCGGCAGCGTTTTTGCGGATGCAATAGCGGCAGACGCAGATGAGCCGAGAGGCCGTCGGGCAAGCGCCACCCCTACTCTTGTGGGCGGCAGGCACATCAGCGGCGGCCGTCATTGCTTTGACCGTCTGCGCCATCGGATCGGTCCGCGACAACAATTTGCGTGAAACCACCATCGTGCAGGCCATAGGCGGCGACCCTGAACGGGCCGTCCCGGCAATGATCCGCAACGGCTGTGGCGGATGTCACGAAATCCCGGGGGTGCCCGGTGCCCGTGGTACCGTCGGTCCGTCCCTGCAAGGCGTCGTCGAAAGAAGATATATCGGGGCGTCGCGAGCCCCCCCGGATGCGATGATGCAATGGATCAGCAGGGCGCGGGACGTAGACCCGAAGACGGCCATGCCCAATACAAATCTGTCGCCTCAAGAGGCGCGTGACATTACCGCCTATCTTTATGCGCGAACATAAGGCGCGCCGAAGTCATCCCACGGTGCAGGCGTCTTGCCAGCAGAAGCAGCAGCCCAAGCATCAACACGGCGCCGCCCACCACGAGTGATTGAGCCGTCAGGACCATGATTGTCTGGCTTGTTGTCGAGCCTGCCCGCATCTGTCGTACATCGGCCGCGGTGACGCTGAGGTCGGGATTTCCGAACCGAGCGGTGACGTAATTTGCAAGGGCTGCCACCTGGCCATCGTCCAGCCAGCCGCTGAAGGCCGCCATTGATTTGCGCCCCGCGACGTCACCAGCCTTGATGCCTTCAAGGATCGTCATGACGACATTCTCAGGCGTGGCTGCGCCGAGGGCGGTGTTGTGGATCAATGAGGGATAGGACCCGTCAGGTGATCCGCTTCCATTCATCCCATGGCATCCCGAACAGAGCGACCGATAGAGAGTATCGCCGTCTGTGCTCCCGCTGCCCTGCGTCTTGGCTCCATCACCGCCGGCGGTCACGGGCGCATCGCCCCACGAGAAACGCGGCTGTCGCTCGTCTCCCGGTTGAGCGGGCACATCCCTGAGGTAGGCGACCATGGCGTGGATGTCTTCATCGGAAAGGTGTTGCAGGCTGTTCATGACTGTCTCCGCCATCGGACCGCCCGCATAGGCCTTCCCAGGCACAGCGCCGGTTTTGAGAAATCGAAACAGCTCCTCATCGCTCCAGCCGCCCACGCCCGCGATCTTGTCACCGGTGATGTTGAAGGCTTGCCAGATGCCGGCGGTGCCGCCGGCAAGCTTGCGATTTTCATCCATGCCGAATGTCGTATTTCGCGGCGTGTGGCAGGCACCGCAGTGGCCGAGCACCTCGACAAGATAGGCGCCTCTGTTCCATCCGGCGGTTCGGCTTGCATCCAGCGTAAAATTGCCGGTGTGCAAGTTCGCGAGCTTCCACAACACAAGGATCCAGCGCTGGTTGAATGGAAAAGGTAGGATGTTTTGTGGCCGCGGCTGCGAGATCGCTGGCTGCGCCAACAGATACGCCCGGACTGCGAGCACGTCTTCGCGGCTCATTGCGGCGAAGCTGTCATAGGGCATGGCGGGATAGAGATCGGCTCCGTCGCGCCTGATACCTTTCTGGACGGCTCGCACGAACTCGTCCGCGGAATAGCGTCCGATGCCTGTGTCCGGATCCGGTGTGATGTTGGTGGAATACACATCGCCAAACGGTGTCGGCACGCGATAGCCACCGGCGAACGGGCGGCTCGGATTCGATGTATGGCAGCCTACGCAATCGGCGGCCCTGGCGAGATATTCGCCTTTCTGGATTTCGTTCGCCCACAATTGCGTGCAAAGCGTCAACGATGCCAGGAAGACCGCGACCGCCTGAGAGGTTACGCCCGGGGTCCCCCTCGGCATCGTCACAGTTCGCACCCGCTGAAGATCAGCCCTGCCACCAATTGCGCCAGCAAGATAAGCGTAAACAGCGCCCCGATACCCACCGAAGCCTTGGCCAGAAACGCGCGCGTCCGCGCCTTCGAGGGTGGGCTTCTACCGTGCCTTCGGTCGTGAACGGCGCGCCACGACAGCAGCGCGCCCGCCATTGCGGCAGCGGCGCCTATCAATGAGAACAAGGCAGTGGGACGAAAGCCGGCGTGGCATTGCCAGAATGCAATCGAATAATCGAGCTGCAGCGTTATTGCCCATGCAACTGGTCCACTGACCAGGCCTGCCCAGGAAACGCCGGTACGGATCGCCTGCATCTCACATCCTTGGAGCCCAATAGATAACAAGATAGAGCACGACCCATGAGACGACCACGAAGTCCCAGTAGAAGGCATTGTCCGAGACGTCGCTGAAGCGGCGGCCCGCCTTGCCTTGTTGCGTGAACATGAGAACCGCTAGGACGATCGTGTCGCCGACATCGGTAAGAAGATGCGTCGTATGCAGGCCGAGCAGGAACCAGACGATCGATCCGTAAGCGTTCTGATCCCATGAGATCCGCAGCGCCGGAAATTCCCAGATGCGAACGATCAGCGGAAGAATTCCGACGATCGACATGACGACCACGCCGAGGCGAACCTTCGCGAGATCCTGACGGCGCGCCCAAAGTTCGACGAGGTGGTTGGGCACGATGCTCGCAACCAGAATGACCAATATCGCCGTGCCCGGCAGCAGATCTGGCGCCGGCGCTCCGATCGGCCAATGCGGGGCCAGCACGGCCAGATAGAAATAGGTGCCGATCGCCAAGGCAAAACCTGTTGCCTCGAGAGCAATGAAGGCAAGCGTCCCCCACCACATCGGGCTCGCCGCTCCGAAATCATATGTGGGCAGATGGCTGACGTCGGCTACGGGGCGGTGCTTCATTCCTCGTCCTCCGGTTCGCCTTTGGGCCAGAACCAACAGATGAAGCCGATCGAAACCGGTATCGCGCCCCAGACCACCGCCCATGGCGTGTAGATCGATCCGAGAAATGCGCCGCCAACCGCGATGGCTGACAGCAGCGGCCAGATTGAATTGTCAGCCGATGGCACCCTTACTTGCGGCACCGCGTCGGCGACCGTGCCGGCGAGCACCTCTCGTGCATCGACACGCAGACCTTCGACGACGGGGAGTATATCGGGCTCGGCCCAGAGCGGTTCGCGATGATTTACCACCGGCAGTCGCGAAAAATCATAGGAAGGCGGCGGCGAGGCCGTCGCCCATTCGAGCGTGCTCCCCCCCCAGGGATTGTCTCCGGCAATGCGGCCGTTGCGAAGGCTGAGCAGGATGTTGAGGAAGAAAAGCGCAAAGCCAGCGACCACCACCAGCGACGAGAGGCTGATGAAGAGGTTCATCTCGCCCCAGCCGCTCGCCGGCGGGTAGGTATAGACCCGGCGGGGCATGCCTTGCAGGCCTAGGATGTGCATGGGGAAGAAAGTGAGGTTGAACCCGACGAAGAGCAGCCAGAAATTCCAGCGGCCCAGGCCCTCCGACAACATGCGCCCGGTGATCTTGGGAAACCAGTAATAGACTGCGCCGAGCAGGGGAAAGACGGCGCCGCCGACCAGCACATAGTGGAAATGCGCAACCACGAAGTAGGTGTCGTGCACCTGCAGGTCGAGCGGCACCGAGGCGACCATGACCCCGGTCAGCCCGCCGATCACAAAGGTGAATATGAAGCCGAGCACGAAAAGCATGGGCGTGGCCAAGATCGGCCGGCCGCCCCAGATCGTCGCGATCCAGCAGAAGATCTGAATGCCGCTCGGAATGGCGATCATCATCGAGGAGGCGGTGAAGAAGCTCTCGCCGAGTTGCGGCAGGCCGGTGGCGAACATGTGGTGCACCCACAGTCCAAAGGAAAGAAAGCCGATCGCGACCAGCGACAGCACGATCCCAAGATAGCCGAACACCGGGCGGCGGACGAAGGTCGGCAGGATCGCTGAGACGAAGCCGGTCGCCGGGATGAAGATGATGTAGACTTCGGGATGGCCGAAGAACCAGAACAGATGCTGCCACAGCAACGCATCGCCCCCTGCATTGGGGTCGAAAAACTTCGTGCCGACCAGCCGGTCGAGGATCAGCATCGTGCTCGACACCATCACCGCGGGCATGGCGAACAGGATGACGAAAGCCGTGACGAGGACCGACCAGACGTAGAGCGGGATGCGGTCGAGCGACATGCCCGGCGCGCGCTGTTTGAACACCGTCGCGATGATCTCCACCGCGACCGCGAGTGCGGACACTTCGGTATAGGTCACCATCTGTGCCCAGAAGTCGGGGCGCTTGCCGATACCATATTCGGGTCCGGCGAGCGGCACATAGGAAAACCAACCGGCATCCGCGCCCGTTTCGAAGGCGAAGGCGATCCAGATCATCAGCCCGCCGGACAGATAGACCCAGTAGCTGAAGGCATTGAGCCGCGGAAAGGCGACGTTGCGGGTGCCGATCATCAACGGCACCAGGTAAATGGCGAATGCTTCCATAACCGGCACGGCGAACAGAAACATCATCGTCGTGCCATGCATGGTGAACAGCTGATTGTAGAGATCGGGGCCGATGTGGCCGGCCTCGGGCTGGGCAAGCTGGAAGCGCATGGCGAGCGCCGACAGACCCGCAAGGATGAGGAACAGGAAAGCTGTCACGATATAGCGCCGGCCGATCAGCTTGTGATCGACCGTGACCAACCAACCGTAAAAGCCTTTCGGCGTTCGCCAGGCATGCGCCAGAAAGGCCCGCAGCCTCACATCCTCGAGGCCGGTGTCGCGCACACCTTTCAGAACCTGTTCATGCTCGGCTGATTTTCCGGCAGTGCCACTCATTCGAGACTTCCGAGATAGGTGACGACCGCATTGAGATCGTCGGCGCTAAGTGCAATGCGCGGCATCTTGGCCCCGGGCTTCATCGACTGCGGATCGGCGATCCAGGCGGCAAGTGCCCCAGGGGTCATCGCCAGCGTATCCGCCGCCAGCGCGCGTCGGCTTGCGAGATGGCTAAGATCGGGTCCAACCGTTCCGCTGGCAGGCGTACCTCTTATCGTGTGGCAGAGCGCACAGCCGGTGGAAAGAAAGGCTTGCTGGCCACGGCGTTCTTCCTCGCCGGCAGGCGTGGATGCGGCGGTGTTTTGCCTGGATTGCCACGCGTCGAACGCTTCGCGGCTTTCCGCGATGACGGTGATGGCCATATGGGCGTGCTGATAACCGCAGAATTCGGCACACTGGCCACGATAGATGCCAGGCTTGTCGGCAATGAGCGTGAGCTCACTTGGCCGGCCCGGGATGAGATCCCGTTTGCCGGCAAGGCTTGGCACCCAGAAGCTGTGAATGACATCGAGTGAATCGAGTTCGACCTTGACCGGTTCGCCAACCGGGACATGGATTTCATTTGCCGTGACGATCGACTGCGACGGATCGTCTTTGGGATAGCGTACCTCCCACCACCATTGATGCCCGGTGATCCGCACGACAAGCGTTTCCGTTCCGCTCAGCGAAGCAATGGATTTGCCCGCGAAGAAACTCGCCGTCGTCAAAATGATGAGCACCAGAACGGTCAACGCCGTGGCGCCGCCGACAGCGTGGGTAAACCGGCGTTCCTGGCGGGGATCGATCTCATGCGCTGAGCACGCCCTGTCCGCCAGGCGGCGCCGCAAAAGCGCTGCTCCCAAGGCGAGCATGACAAGCAACCATGTGCCCGCCGCAACCGCGCTGAAGGACCAGATCAGATCAAATATCTTTCGGGCATTTGCGCCATGCGGATGGAGCGCGGATTGCCAGTCGCTGCATCCTGCCAGAACCAGCGTTGGCGCAATGCCGATCCAGCTCGAGACCTGTTTTGGATGGGCGGCCTTTGCTTCAACGCGGCGAGCCGAGCCGCCGCCGGACGGGATTTGCGTTGGGCAGGCGAAGGCAGGCGACAGCGATGTGCGTGTCCGCTTGCGAAAGCGGGCCAACGGACTCATGCACCTTGCCATAAAGGCTCCACCATCGTTGCCAAAGCCATAACGCGACTGATTGCAAAAGGATGCTTGGCAATACCGTCCGCCTGAGCGCGGCTTCAGATGTTGCGCATCGCCGACGTTTGTCGCCGCCCGCTTGTGCGAATCCAGTAAGCGGCCAAGAAGAGTGCGGCTCCGCCATAGATCAGACCGGCGGGGATCCACATCATCAGGCCTGCAAGTTGCTGATCCTCAAGCGGGCTGAGACCCCACAATTGCGAGCCCACGGCATTTTCCGGGTACCACAGCCTGGGCGACACGACGAGCAACGCCCCGAGCAGGCCGGTGTGAAGCGAGGTGAAGAAAAGATGCGCGACCGCACCGCCACCGTCTTGCTCGCGGCCAGGGCGAGGCAGCAGCACCCACCAGAACAAGAGCCCGGTGCCAAGGAAACTCGCGTGCTGGGCATAGTGCAGGAAGCCCTGCTGGAGGGCAGCCTCGAACAGCAACGGGACATGCCAAACCCATATCGCGGCTCCATGCAGGACGGTCGCGACCACAGGGCGGCTGATGAACGCCCAGATTACCCGAAGCACGTTTGCATGCCCGGCCGCGCCGAACGCCTGGCGCAGTTGCGCCGGCAGTGCCCACATCATCGCCGCCATCGGGCGGGAAGCGACCAGCAGAGGCGCTGCGAGCGCCATCAGCAATTCATGCTCGATCATATGAGCCGCAAACACACGTTCGCCCAACGCATGGATCGGGCTTACAAGTGCCAACGCCAACGCGGCCCAGCCAGCAGAAAACAGCAAGGCCTGCCTCGATCGCAACGGGCGTCCGCGCTTGCTGCTTCGACGCCACAGCCGGCTGGCACCCGCGATATAAAGGGACATGACCGCCAGGAGCGGTAATGTGATGGGGAGCGCCAGTGTCCAGCCAGCCTGGGGCGCGCCGTTGCCATAGCAAATGGAGGTCGAGAAGAGCGCGTCGAAGCTCATGGTCCGCACCCGTCACAAGGGCCGTCACAAGGAAAGGCACCGGAGCTGGACTGCCGGCTCATCTGGAAAGATCGAGGATCGCCCGCGCGAAAGCCTGTGGAGCTTCTCGCGGAACGAAGTGTCCCACATCAGGGAGAAGGCGGCGTTCATAGCCTGCGGTAAAGTATTTTTCCTTGCCTTCAGATGTGATCGGCAGATTGTCGCCGTCATCGGCACCCTGCAGCATGAGTGTCGGAACGGCAATGCTGGGAGACTCGGCCAGGCGCCGTTCCACATCCTCGTGTTCGGGGGCGCCCTTGGCGTCATGCCAGCGCTGACGATAGGCGTGGAGGCTGATCTCGGCCCAGTCGGGGTTGTCGAGCGACGTTGCCATGGCATCGAACTCGGCGTCCTGTTCCGGCCATCGCGGCGACCAGCTTTCCCAGAGATATTTGCAGAGCCGTCTGCGGTCTTCGCGGTATGCCTTTTCTCCTTGCGTGGTGGAAACAAACCACTCGTACCAATATGTTTTTGCCAGGTCGTAAGGCATCTCGGTCGGCGACATGGCGGTGGCATAGCCTGCCGAGGCGGCGACAAGGCTGGCCACGCGCTTGGGGAACAGGGCCGCGACGCCATAGCCCGCACGCGCCCCCCAGTCATAGCCGGCGAGCAGAACGTCGCTCAGGTTCAGCACTTCCAGGAATTGCGACAGATCAAGCGTAAGGGCTGCGATGGCGCCGCTACGCATGAAGGAACTCTGCAAAAATCGCGTCGGACCAGAGCCGCGAAGATAGGGCGCGTAGATACGAAAATTCCGATTGTCCAGAGTCTCGATCACTTTGTCCCAGCAGCTGATGTCATCGGGCCAGCCATGCACGAGCACAAGTGGTCTTCCATCCGTTGGTCCTGAGACCTCGTAGCCAATATCCAACTCACTCGTTCGGCAACTGAGCAGCGATCCTCGTCGCGTGTTTGCCGACCTCCCGTACGAGCCAAATCGGGCCGCTTCGGCCGTTTGCACCTTCTCGACGACTTCGGTCATGTCTCCTTCCGTGCCCTCTGCCTTAGGCATCCATCATCGACTTCGCCGGCTCCCGGGCGATATTTTCCTCGATGCGTTCGCGGCCGGGGGTCTGTGGCAACGCCTGGCGGAAATTCTTGGCGTAGTCGGGCGGCATTTTGGGCGGCATCAGCGGCTCATAGGCATCCACCACCGCTTCGATCACGACCGGACCCTCGGCGGCGAAAGCCTCGTCGAGAACCGTCTCGATCTGATCCGCGCGTTCGATGCGAAAACCCCTCGCGCCCATTGCTTCCGCCGCCTTGGCAAAGTCGATCGGCTGCAATTCGCAACCGAATTGCGGGTTTCCCAAGAACATCATCTGCTCCCAGGCTATCTGATTGAGCATGTTGTTCTTGATGACCAGAAGCTTCAGCGGGATCTTGTAGCGCACCGCCGTTGAGAATTCGCCGAGTTGCATGGCAAAGCCGCCGTCGCCGACGATCGCGGCGACCGGCCGGCCGGGAAAAGCTATGCCGGCAGCGATGGCGTAGGCGAGGCCGCAAGCCATGGATGCAAGGGATCCGGAAACACCAAACGCTTGACCGTCGCGAAGATCGACATGGCGGGCGGCAAGCTCCGTGTTCTGACCGGAATCGGTGGCCAGCACCGTGTCGTCGGCCAGTCTTTGTCCGAACGCGCGGGCAACGGCTTGCGGTTTCAACGGCTGCGCCTCCGCGTCTTCCGACTGCCTCATCATCTCGCGCCATCTCGTCATGGTCGCCTGGCACCGTTGCAGGAATTCATCGGAGGGCTTCTGTGTCAGGCGCTGGTTGAGCGCACGCAATGTCTCGGCCGCATCGCCGACAAGACCAGCCTCGACCGGAAAGCGCAGCCCGATCCGCTGCGCATCGCAGTCGATCTGGACACCACGGGCCTGCCCGGGCTTCGGATAGTATTCAATGTAGGGGAAAGTGGAGCCGACGATCAGCACCGCGTCGCAGGTCTCCATCGCCTCTTGCGACGCCAGCGTTCCCAGGATGCCGATCCCGCCGGTCGTGTAAGGATGATCGTCCGGCAGCACCGCCTTGCCCAGCAAGGCTTTTGCGACGGGCGCCTGCAGCAGGCGCGCCGTGTCTTCGAGCTCGGCGGCCGCGCCGATGGCGCCGCGTCCGGCCAGGATCGCCACCCGCGAAGCGCCGTTGAGAATGGCGGCGGCCTTGTCCAGCTCGACGTCCAGCGGCATGTTGTGGCCGGCGAACATGTCCTGCGGCGTGTGTGCCGGGCGATTGCGCTTGGAGCGCTTCGACGCAGCGTCCTGCTGCTCCTGGACGTCGCTGGCGATCGACAGATGGGCGACGCCCTTGCGCGCCAGAGCGGTTCGGCAAGCGAGACTGGCGACGTTCTCCATATGCGCAGCATCGGCAACATGAGCGTTGTAGACGGCAACATCGTTGAAGACGCGCGTCAGATCGACATCCTGTTGCGTGAAGGTCTCGATCAGATCGTGGAACTGCATGCCCGTGATCGCCAGCACCGGAGCCTGGTCGAGCTTGGCATCGTAGAGGCCGGTCAGAAGATGCGTTCCGCCGGGCCCGGAAGTCGCCAGGCAGACGCCCAGCTTGCCTGTCCACTTGGCATAGGCGCATGCCATGAATGCAGCCGATTCCTCGTGCCGGACCTGAACGAAGGCTATTTTGTCGCGCCGGGTGCGCAGCGCCTCCATGACGCCGTTTATGCCGTCTCCCGGCAAGCCGAACACAACCTCTACGTTCCAGGCGACCAGTGTATCGACGAGAATTTCTGCTGCGTTTGGCATGTCAGGATGGCTCCAGTGGATGATGTCCGAACCGGTGAATCCCGAGTTGGTTCCTTCGTCACAAGAAATCGTGACATGTTTCTGAAAGCGAGTTCCCGGGAATGTCTATTCGATCTGCTCGAACGTGCATTGCCGTGGCGCCTTGTCGGGCCGCCAGCGAAGCAGCTTGGTCCCGTGGCGGAACCGGTTGCCGGTGACGTGGTCGAAGCGAACCTCCACCACAAGTTCAGGTTTCAGAGGTTCCCATTGTCCGCTGCGCTCCGTGCTCCAGCGGCTCGGGCCGCCAGGCGCCTTGCCGGTGAATCCGGGCGCTGATCGCAGTCCCTCGAGCTGGCGCGTGAGCGCTCCTCTGTCGCTTCTGGCGATGGTCGACGTGAATCCGACATGATCGAGCTTGCCGTCGTCATTGTAGAGGCCGAGGAGCAGCGAGCCAACCTCACGGCTCTCCGCGAGGTAACGAAAGCCGCCGACAACGCAATCGGCGGTGCGCCTCGGCTTCACCTTCACCATCGCACGTTCGCCGCACAGATAATGGTCATCGAGCATTTTGGCGACGATGCCGTCGGTCGATGCATGGCCGGCTCCCTTTAGCCATCGTGCCGCCGTCGCTGCATCATAAGTGCACTTCGACAGACGAAGATCTGGATTGTTCGAGGAGGTTACGAAATCCTCGATGGCTCTTCGCCTTTCAACAAGGGGTTGGCCCGTGATGATCTCGCCGCCCGGCCTGGCAAGCATGTCGAAGAGGATCAGGGTGGCAGGCGTCTGCGAGCTCAATTTGCGGATTCTGCTTTGTGCTGGGTGAAGTCGCATCTGCAGTGCCTCGAAGGAAAGCTCACCGTCAATCTCGATGACGATCTCGCCGTCGATGACGAAATGCCCGCGCTTGAGGTCGCGCAACACCGTCGTGATCTCTGGAAAGTAGCGGCCGAGCGGCTTGCCGGATTTCGCGCGCAGCTCAACCGCATCCTCACTCTTGAAAGCCAAACAACGAAATCCGTCCCATTTGGGCTCGTATTGCCAGCGGGCCTCATCCTCGGGGATCGCGTCGGCAAGCTTGGCTTCCATCGGGGAGGTATCCAGCGGGAGTGGAAAGGCGGTCATCGCTTTATGTCCCGATCGGGCCTCCAAAACCGGTTCTGGCGGAATCCCTGCCTTTCAACTTCGAGGGTCGGCCCTGCGTTCCATGCATCGGTTCGTGCCAAAGCCTCGAAATTCTTCGCAACGGGATTTTCGATTGCCGTCGGAACCTGGTGACGGCTGACGGCTTTGATATTCGGCAGCGCGTATGGAGATGCCCATCGATCCCTCTTTATGGATAGCTTTCGTCGGAACCGTCATTCTCATGCAGGCGCCGCCAGGCCCCGACAGCATGCTGGTGATGGCTCGCGGCATCGGGCAGGGGCGCAGCGTGGCCCTGTTCACGGTGCTGGGCATGACACTGGGCGCCGGACTGGTGCAACTTCCGCTGGTTGCCTTTGGCCTGTCCTCGCTGGTCCGCGCCTCGCCGCTGGCGTTCAACCTGCTTCGATGGGCTGGCGCGGCCTATATCGTTTGGCTCGGGTTCCGGCTGCTGCTTTCATCCTCGGCAGCGATACCCGCGGATGGCGTCAGGCCGCTGCGGCCGCTTGCCGCCGCCCGCGAAGGCATGATCGCCAATCTGAGCAACCCTTGGCCTTTGATGTTCATGGTTGCGTTCCTGCCGCAATTTGTCGATCCGCATAGGGGCTTCGTCACGTTGCAACTGGTACTGCTCGGCGCGACGCAGAAGATAACCGGGGTGCTCGTATTGGGGACCTATGCGCTTGCATCGGGCGCGATCGGCGCGTGGATCATGCGGCACCCTCGTGCAAGACTTTGGCAGCAGCGCCTCGCCGGCTTTTTCATCATTGGCCTTGGCGTGCGGATGGTGATCGGTGGCAGCACGAGCCGATGACGAAACGAATGAACCGCTTTTCGCCCCCTGATTAGTGGCATCGACGCCAGCGTTCTCCAGAATAGAGGCGTGCGTTTGCCGTGATTTTCGGCGCTAACGAAAGAGCCGCGTCAGACGAGATCGCGCTCGTCGCAACAGCGCTCTCCAGGAACAAAAAGCCTGACCAAAGGTTCGAGCCTCGTCTTAACGCAGCTTCAAACCTGCTTTGTGAGCATCCGGCTGGAATGTTGGTCATGACTTTTTGCGTGCCTTTGACAAAAATGCGCTTCCAATGAGCGGGCCACCTGATGCGGGCCAAAGGGCAGGCGAACGAAAAGAAGGCGGTGTGGTCCGGGCTCTCGGGCTGGGACTGATCACCGGGGCAGCCGACGACGACTGTTCGGCCATTGGCACCTACGCAAGTGCCGGGGCTCGGTTCGGGCCCGACCTGCTGTGGACGGCACCCCTCACGCTGCCGATGATGTATCTCGTCGTCTATCTTTCCTCCAAACTTGGTCAGGTTTCCGGCCGTGGGCTTTTCAAGGCCATATCCGATTTCTACCCACGTTGGCTGCTATGGTCTGTGCTGGTGGGGGTACTGATTGGCAATACGATCGAGGCAGCCGCCGACCTTGGTGCGATGTCCGCGGCCATTATCTTGTTCGTTCCTCTGCCTGCTCCGCTGATCGTCATTGCCATTGCGATCGTCATTTTTACCCTGCAGGTGTTCGGATCGTATAAATTGATCCGCAATGTGTTCCGGTGGCTGGCATTGGCTCTGCTCGCCTATGTGGTCTCCGCAGTGCTTGCCAAACCGGATGCGGCCTCGGTCCTGCGCGGCACGCTGTTGCCAAGGATAGAGTTCAGCCGCGAATACCTGTCCATTCTCGTCGCCATCGTCGGGACGACGCTCTCCGCATATCTCTACACGTGGCAGTCCAACCAGGAGGTGGAGGAGGAGATCGCCAAGGGCCGAAAGAGCCTCGAAGAGCGCCAGGGCGCTACTGAGAGCGAACTGCGCCGATCTCGCCGCGATATTCTGATCGGCATGACTTTTTCCAATCTGATCATGTATTTCATCATCCTTTCGACGGGGTCCACGCTCTACAAGGCCGGCCAGACGCAGATCGAGACCGCGGCGCAAGCGGCCGAAGCGCTGCGGCCGCTTGCCGGCGATGCGGCGGCAATTCTTTTTGCGGCCGGCATAATTGGTGTTGGCTTTCTGGCTGTTCCGATCATGACGGCCGGCGCCGCTTTCGATTTCGCTCAGGCGATGGGATGGAAGAATGGCTTGAATGCCAAACCGCGCCAGGCTCCTAAATTCTATATGGCGATCGGGATGATCACGCTTGTGGCCGTCGGGCTCAACTTCTTCGGCTTCAATCCCATGAAAGCTTTGGTCTGGTCGGGCATCGTGCAAGGGTTTTCCACACCGCCCCTCCTGCTTCTCATTCTCATCATGACCAACAACCGCAAGATCATGGGAGACAAGGTCAATAGCACAAGCACGAACATCTTGGGCGGTGTGACGACGCTCGCGATTTTTGCGGCATCGGCGGGACTGGTGGCAAGCTGGTTCCTATAGTTCGCCGCGCGTGAAGGTTCAGGCGTGGTGGAACATCGGCGGTCAAATGTCGTTGAGATGCTTATGAAAGGACGTTGTCCATGTCAAAATTCCAGGCCGCCACTCCGGATCGTCTACGGCAACTCAAGCTTGAAGCCTCGGCTTATTTTACTCCGCTGATGCTGCACGAGGCATTGCTGCGCCTTTCCCACGCCTGTGGAGCTGAAGCCCTTGATCGGTTCGAGAAAGCCATGGTCGACCGGATCGAGGCGACGAAGGACGACCGGGCCGATTTCGAACCAATCAAGGAATTCGCGATCGAGCAGCTTTATGCCTTGGTCCGCGATGCGAAGGATTCGCCAAAAGGGAAACAGTCGCTGGAGAAGATAGACACGCGCAGAACGCCCGGTCGGTCCGAAGAGCCCCAGACGCTCGAGGATCAACTGCAATCGGGCTTGGAGGATTCTTTCCCGGCGAGCGATCCGCCCGCAGTGGTATCCACGACCATTTCAGGCGGAGCAAAGAAGCTGGTCGGAACCGACGAGGTTCTGAAGAAGCAGCGGAAACAGGCGGCTGGAAAGGACAGTCGATGATAGGTGGCCGTGGCAAGCCGTGGCTTGCAGCCCGGGTCCTGCGGACACCGCCGGCGGTCCAGCCGATCAAAGCTTGACAGCTGCCTCCCGCGCCCAGAGCCGCAGTTTCCGGCAGGCCTGCACGAACGTCTTTGCCGAGGCTGCCGAATCCAGCCGCGTCAGCCCCTCATCGGCATCTGGTGCGACACCCGCCTTGGCCATGAGCGGCTCGGCTCCCGGCGTGAAGCCGATGAACTTGCAGTGAGCGAAGGCGTCGGACACGAAGTCCTTCGCGGTCGCCTCGTTGAGCAGCAGCCCGGCGCCCTCCTCGGAGAGGAGCAGCACCACCGCGTCGAACAGGACCGATGGACCGCCGTCGATCATGTGCCTGGCCTCGATGTGGGTACCGTCGGCGGCTTCGACGCCGCCCACCTTGGGTGCAACCGCCTCCATAACGGCGCCTTCCGCTTCGATGGCGGAACGGAGTGCCTCGAACAGGGTGGTGTCGGTTCCATCGCTGAGCAAAACACCGACTTTGCGGCCTTTGAAACTGTCAGGTCCGTTTTCGATGATGCTGAGGGCCGGCGACGGCGGCAAGTCGTCACGTGTCGGAACGGCCGCCTCGGCGGGTTCGGGCATGTTGCGAATGCCGAGCTTGTCGGCAACAGTGGTCGCCAAGGTCTCATCGATATTCAGCAAATGCGAAACCATGCGTTCGCGGATCGCCGGTGCCTGGACCTTGCTCAATTCGAACGTCAACGCCATGGCGATGTGACGCTGCTCCGGCGGTGTCTGGCTGTTGAAGAATTGCCGGGCTTGGCTGTAGTGATCGGCAAAGCTCTCGGCCCGCAGGCGTACTTTCTGCCCTTCCTCGGCATCGGCGAAGGAACGGAAGCCGCGTTGCGGATCCTCGCGCGGTCCCAGTCCCCATGAATTCGGTTCGTAATTGGCCCGACCGACCGGATTGCGCATGGCCATGTGTCCGTCCTGCTGAAAATGGGCGAACGGGCACTTCGGGGCGTTGATCGGGATATGGGTAAAGTTCGGGCCCCCCAACCTTTTCAATTGGGTATCGAGATAGGAGAAGTTGCGGCCCTGGAGGAGCGGATCGTTGGAGAAGTCGATTCCGGGCGGCACATTCTGCGTCATGAAGGCAACCTGCTCGGTCTCGGCGAAGAAATTGTCCGGCATCCGATCAAGCACCAGCCGCCCGACCGGGATCGGCTCGATGACCTCTTCAGGAATGATCTTCGTTGCGTCCAGAATGTCGAAGTCGAAGCTGTCGGCAAATGCTTGATCGAACAGTTGCACCGTCAACTCCCATTCCGGGAAATTGCCGGACTGGATAGCGTCCCATAGATCGCGGCGATGAAAGTCGGGATCGGCGCCATTGATCTTGACGGCCTCGTTCCAGACCACAGACTGCATGCCGAGCTTCGGCTTCCAGATGAACTTGACGAAGGTGGATTCGTCCTTGGCGTTGACGAGGCGGAATGTGTGCACACCAAAGCCTTGCATGAAGCGGAAGGAGCGAGGGATCGCGCGATCCGACATGATCCACATCACCATGTGCATCGATTCCGGCATCAGGCTGATGAAGTCCCAGAAATTGTCATGTGCGGTCTGGGCCTGCGGGAAGTCGCGGTCCGGCTCCTGCTTGGCGGCGTGGATCAGGTCGGGAAACTTGATGGCGTCCTGGATGAAGAAGACCGGGATGTTGTTGCCGACCAGATCCCAATTGCCTTCCTTGGTGTAGAGCTTGACCGCAAAGCCGCGCACGTCGCGGGCGAGGTCGAACGAACCCTTGTTGCCGGCAACCGTCGAGAACCGTACGAAGGCCGGCGTCTTTTCACCGGCTCGCTGGAAAATGTCCGCACGTGTGTATTTGGCCAGTGACTCGTAGGTCTCGAAATAACCATGCGCGCCATAGCCGCGGGCATGAACGACCCTTTCCGGGATGCGTTCGTGGTCGAAGTGGAAAATCTTCTCGCGAAAGTGGAAGTCCTCGATCAGGGACGGTCCGCGTTCGCCGATCCGCAACGTGTTCTGATCGTCGGAGACAGGCGTTCCGAGCGCAGTGGTGAGAGTGGGCGTCTCGCTTCCAACGATCTGGTGCAGCTCCCCGCCATTTCCGCGCGCGCTATTTTGGTCCAGTCCACTTGCCGATTGACGAGCGGAGCGATGGGCGGATTTGGCCATGACATGTCCTCGATCGATGACGGAAGGTTGATGCACTTAGCTCACCAAACCGCCGATGCGAGGCTTTGTTCCCATGAAGGAATGGCCGCGCCGGACACGACCGTCGGCTGGCATCCCCGTGCTTGTCGAATTTCCGAAGAGTTGTTTCCAGCAGCCGGAACGAAGCAAACCTCCATGCATTTAGCTCTGACTTCGTTCATTCACTCTTTCTTCTGGGAGCTGGACCATTGTCATCCGGAGGCTACCTTTTGGCCGACCAGGAAACCAATGAAGTTTCCATCGTTGACCTGATACCTGCCCTGCGCGCCTTCGCGCGCACCTTCTGTCGCGTTCCAGACGACGCCGACGACCTTGTGCAGGAGACGTTGACCAAAGGGCTCGCCAACATCGACAAGTTCGAACCCGGTACACGCATGAAGTCTTGGCTCTTCACCATCATGCGCAACACTTATTACACCCGTGTCAAGATCGCTGCCCGGGAAGCGCCGGGCCTGCTCGATTGCGCGTCTTCGAGGCCGATTTCGGAAGCCACCCAGGAATGGACCGTTCAGAGCAAGGAAGTTCACGGCGCGATTCAAAAGCTGCCTGAACACCAACGCGAGGTCCTGATGCTGATTGGCGTTTTGGGAGTGAGCTATGAGGAAACCGCCGAAATATGCGGCTGCGCCGTAGGGACGGTCAAAAGCCGGCTGAACCGTGCCCGCGCCAACATTCTGGAGCTCCTTGGGGAGAGCTCATTACAGACATTGATGGAAAGGCGAAATCAGCTGTCAGATGGCCAGCTTGATATCGAGATCGACAGTCGCAGATAGTCAGTTCCTCACATCGCGCCGACGTTTCTCGACAAGCGCGTTCTGCAATTCGATCGCCAGCTTGGTCAGCCGGTCTGGAATCTTTTCCCGCTCAATGGCGGCCAGGAGGGAAGCAATCTCCTGATCCACTGCCATCTCGACATGCGGATCCGTGGTATCGTCGTTCGAACGAGACATCACATTCTCTTGATAGACAGCGGTCCCTTGATCGTAGTGTGGTGATAAGCGCCTGGCATTACAAGCCGATGTCCACCGCTGAGAATGTCACGGGCGGTCCTTGCACAGGTTATTTGTATGACCTGCATCGTTGCGGACCACGCAGAGGGCGTAAGGCCGTTTACTCCTTGGGCAAATGGTTCGCGGCGTGATCCTGATACTGATCGGACTTGATTCGATTGCCGTCCAGCCCACGTTCTTCGCTGTGCTGCTTCTTGTCGCGATTGGACAAAACCGCGTTCTCTTCGATCTTGTCCTTGGGCAGATTGGTCATTGCGCCGGCGCCGGTACCCTTACCCTGGCTGCCGCGCCCGAAATGCTTTTTGCCGTCGGATGCCATGAAAATCTCCTTCGAATTGGGGACGCTCTTAACGTGCCTTTATTCGACGTCCGAACTGGCATGGCGCTGTAATGTTCCGTCTCGCCCGGCAAGCAGGAAGGCGTCGCCATCCCATGACCGAAACGGCTTCTCACCGTCGATGAGGACCCGCAACCGGTGAGCTTGCGCCAGGCGACCGATGTCGGCGCGGTCTAAAAAAAGCGATCCCCGATAGGAATAGTTCAGCAACGCAAGCCAGCCCGGCCGTTTCAGAACGCGCGCAATTTCCTCGAAATGCCGCTCAGCCATGCCGGCCAGCACCAGATAGGGAAAGCTGTCGACCGCCAGCACGCAATCGAAACTGGCGTCGCCGAATTCTATCAGGTCGAGACCGGAGGTCTGCCGCAGCTCGACATTGCTGAGTTCGGCGCATTGCTGGGAGGCGATGGAGATCATTCGCGAGGATATATCGATGCCGACCATCCGCCCGAAGGATTTGGACAACGCGCGCTCGAAACGCCCAATGCCGCAACCGATGTCCAGAATATTTCGGTCGCTTCCGGTGAATTCTAGCGCCTCCAGCCATGCAACGATTTCATCGGTCGTCGCTGACAATCTTTCCTCATCGCCAAGAGATGCCAGTTGCACACTTGCGGCTCCCGAAATCGCTGCGGCGGCATCAAAGCTCGAGGCCAGCCGCGTGACGACGGCGGCATCCGTCTCGTCCTTGGCGCGTTCATGCCGAACGGCGCCGCCCGTCGCCCGCAACATGGTAAAAATGCCCGGCTTGCGGCGCAGCAGTCCGGCGATTTTTCGCAGTTTTTCCGCTTCGTCGGTATCCGCCGGACGGATTTTCCGCATGATCTCCGCCAATTCCGCGGCTCCAATCGTAGGCGGCAGGTAGAGCGCCAACCGGGCGAGAACAGCTTCGGCGCTGACCCCATCGCCCATGCAGTCTTCGACCGCCAGTCTTACCGATCTCCGGCGCTGCGCGGATCTCGGCACGTTTAAACCCATGGCATCAACTCCGTGTCCAGAGCTTGCGCATCGTCCACCTGTCACCGGCGCCCCAGCCATATTTGTAGGCCTCCTGGCCGCGCAGGAAATCGAACTCGCGCGCACCTTCGCGGATCGACTCCGCGATCGCGTGGCCGATCAGGATCGCGCCTGGGCTCTCCTCGGCATAGGCAGGATCGAAGCCGCCGAGATAGGCATAGGCACGGCCGCGGTGGTGAAATCCATAGTAAGCGCCGACAGTCCTGCCATCGATCGCGAAAAGCCAGCATCGCACCAGGCCGTGAGCATCGAGCAAGGGAAGCGAGAGCCGGTGGAATTGCTTAACCGCAGCATTGGCCAACACACCACCGCCATGTCCTGCCCAGCGCGCATCGTGCAGGCGGATCAGCTGGTTAAGGAAGTTTTGGTGGTCACTCCGAGGCGACGAAAACGCAATCCGGCCGCGTTTGGATGCGGCCCGGCGCGCCCGGCGCAACTGGCGCCTGCGCCGGGCGGGGACGCAGCCGGCCAATGTTTCGTCGCCGGCGACGGCGAGCACGGGACAGGCGGCATGATTTACTGGCGCGTCGATCTTCAGATCGGGATGCGCGATCGCAAGACCGACACTGTTTTGCGGCAGATCAGACAAGATCCACTGCGACCACTCGACCGAGAGGATCGCTTCGGCAATTGCGGCGACGACCGCCGCCTGGACATCCTGGACAGCCAGGACATCCAGATAGTCGCTGAGCGAAATGCCGACCGGAAGCAGCTTCGAACCGGACATCCCATGCTCGAGATAGAGCGGCGCCAGCCCGACCAGATCGCCGCCATGCCAGACCGCGACTGTCGCCAGTTCACCGGGTGCGAATGCGTGCCACCAGGGCACCAGCCAGGCGGGGGATTGAAACGGCGTCGCCGAGGAACTCTGCTCCCACAGTTTCCACCAGTGCGGCGTCAAGGCCTCGAATTGTGCGGGGTCACCGATGATTTCGCAGCGCAGCACCGCCTTGCTCACGGTGCCGCAACAAAGCGCCGGCGATCGGTGCCAAGTTCTGCCAGCGCCTGATAGGCGTCCATATAAGACGAGATCATCCGTTCCAGCGAAAAGCGCCGCCGCGCCTCGGCCCGGCATGTCTCGGCGTCCAGGCTGGACGCAGCAAGAATGGCTTGGGCCATCTCGTCGACAGTGTTGACGAGAAAACCCGTCCTGCCGTGCTCGATCACATCCGGGAGCGCACCGTTTGGAAAAGCGACCACCGGCGTGCCGCAGGCCAGGGCCTCCATCGCCACAAGCGAACTGGTCTCGGCGGCGAGGCTCGGAACGACCAGACAGCGCGCTGCGTTGAGAAAGCGCCGCTTGGCGGTAAAACCGAGCGGACCCAGGAAGCGGCGGCGGCCGTCCAGACGAGATTGGACCTCGTCGTGGAAGTAGCGCGTGTGCGTTTCATAGGGATAGACCTTGCCGCCGATGACCAGTGGCACACCCGCCTGTTTGGCCGCATCCAGCGCCAGGTGAATACCTTTTTCCGGGCAGACGCGGCTCAGAACCAGGGCAAAGTCGCGCTTCGGCTGAAGCAGGTTCAGCGCTTCGATGTCGACGCCGTTCGGAATCGGCGCCGCCAATCTGGCGCCTGGTGGCGCGGTCTTGTGCTGGGCGGCTGAGACCGCATGGAGCCATAGGTCGTCGCGCGCCGGGCGCAGCGCCTCGGCCGGATACCAGTCCAATGGCAGGTGGAGGCTCACCAAGGTCGGACCATCGTCGGGCAGATAGGCATCGAAATCGATGCCGTGCAGATGAACCACATCGATCGGCCATCGGGCGCGGGCAGCGGCGATCGCCTTGCGATGAGCCTGTTGCGCGCGATGCTTCGCCGCCTCGTCGAGGACGCCGTTTTCAGCCGGTGTTTCCACAAGAGTGCCGCTCGCGCTGGAGCCACGGCAGCCAATGACGATGGAGCGGTGACCCGCGCCAACCAGTGCCCGATCGAGCATCGACAGAACCTGTTCGGCACCGCCGACAGCGTCGGGCCCGACGGGCGCGAGAGGGTAGGCGACATTGAGGACGGTGAGTGTGGTGGCTGGTCGCGTCCCGGTGCCGTACGCGGCATCCCCACCCATCGACGGTCCCGCGAATTCGTCCAATGTGTCAGGCGCCTTGTGCATGGGCAGCATGACACTTTCACGCGGCAGACGCCGGCCGCGTCGGGAGCGAGGCGGAGGTCATGGCAGGCGCATAGCGGCGGATCATGGTTGCGCAGAATTCCGCGAATTCCTCCGGTACCAGCGGCGGGCTCGTGTGGTGGGGCATCATTCCGCGATGCCCTGGTGTGAAGCAGAAGGTGACCGTCACTTCGAAATCGACGAGTGCTTCCATCTGCCGGTCGAACCAGTCCAGCGCATTCGGCCGGAAGCTGTCCGCCCAGGAAAGCCCCGTGCGCATGTTGGTGACGCCGAGCCGCTTCATCCAGGCAATGGCATCGTCCAGCCGCGGGTCCTCGAAATGGAACCACTGCACGAGCCCCATCGCGGGTGTATAGCGCAGGAATTCCTTCAGCGCCGGTTTTGGCGTCCCGTCCTGGCGCAGCAGCCCCATGTGGAAATGACGATAATAGGAGGAGCCCTCCGCTTCGCGATGCCGCGTCGTTGCTTCCCATTCGCGAGGAAGATCATAGAGGCTGTACCACTGGATGCGAGGCGCGTTGCCGAGCAGCAAATCGGCGGTGCGCTTGAGCCCCCAGACCTGGATTTCCTCGGCGCCGAAGGTCGATACGCCGACTTCGCTGACCCAGATGGGAAGATCGGTGACGGTCGCGATCTCGCCGATCTTCTGCGGCCACTCCTGGATCTGCCACAGGTTCCAGTCGAGAGGAAAGCCGTGTACGGCGACGGCGTCGACATGGTTCAGCACGCCCAATTCCTTCATCCGCGTGATGAAGCCGGGATCGATTGGCGAGATGCCGCCAAGCACTTTTGTCAGAGCCGGGTTCTCGGACGCGATCGCGTCCGCCGACAGGATCGCCATGCTGGCAAAGCGGCTCCAATCGGGGTCGAGCTCGGGGTCCCAATGCGACTTGTTGTTGGGCTCGTTCCAGATCATCGCGGCTTCAATCATGGAGCTTTCCTTTCGACGGATAGATCGCGCCGCCTCCGCCCGGCTCGCCGGCAGCGCGGCAGAAATAGACCTCGTGCTCGGGATGCAGAACGATCTCGAAGCCGGCGCTGCGCAGCATCGCTTCGGTGCAGGCGCGGTTGGGAATCCACCAGTTGGTCGGATCATCGGCATAGCGGTGTTCGATGAAATGGAGCTTGGGAAATTCAGGCCGGTCGAACAGGTCATGCGTCCAGAAATGATAGTTCTCTTCCAGCTCGGGCAGATCCGCGCTGCCGCGTTGCATGGACTGGAAGATCATCAGGTCACCGGCGACATGCTCACGGATCAGGTCGAGCGCAAGCAAGGGATGGCGCAAGTGGTAAAGCACCCCCATGAACAGCACGACATCGAATGTCTCACGTAGGGCGCCGACGTCGTAGACCGAAAGTTTCTGGAATTCGATATCGCAATCCGCGATCTCGGCGGCAAAACGAGCCTGCGCCAGATAGGCCTCGTCGAAATCGA
This sequence comes from Mesorhizobium sp. WSM1386, assembly GCF_055901595.1. NCBI lineage: Bacteria > Pseudomonadati > Pseudomonadota > Alphaproteobacteria > Hyphomicrobiales > Phyllobacteriaceae > Mesorhizobium > Mesorhizobium sp. WSM1386. The sequence goes on along the minus strand of NZ_CM148373.1, from coordinate 5,954,632 downwards.
TGCCAAGGACACGGGCAGCACCTCGACGCTTCATCTCGATGGAGTAGAAGCCGGCATTACAGCCGATATCCAGCACCGCCTTTCCTGTCAGATCAGCGGGAATGGCATCGGCGAATTTGCGCCATTTGATCAGCGGGTAATTGCCTAGAAAATGGTTGGGAGCGGTTTCGACACCGGCCAGTTCCATGTTGTGGAACCATGGCCCGAGCGCATCGATGCGGCGGCGGATTTCAGCGTCGGAGTGCAGCATGGTTCAGGCTCCTTCACCCGGAACGACGGGCACGTGCGGGTGTGCCCCAGGCACAACAATGGTGGTCCGATGTTGTTCGGATGCGGCGCCGTCCTCGAGCAGCCGAAGAGCCGTGCGGTAGCCGTTGAACGTACCGACATCGACGTAGGAGACTCCAGCCCTGACACCGTAGGCTCCACCGCCGGCAGCCAGGTAGGCGTTGATCAGGGTGCCGATATATTCGTCGCATCGGTTCCGTTCGCGCCAGAGTGCCTCAAGCTCGTGCAAGGTCCGGCCCGGCATCTTGAACGCCCCCCAGATCCAGTTTGTGGCAGCATCTTGCCGCTTGACCTGGATTTCCTTCACCCGATCTCTCTCATCGAGAACCACCGCATCGAAGAATTCGGGGCGGTCCACCGGGAAGAGCAGAAATGACAGGGAGTTGTCGGGCAGGCGGGAGAAGCCGTCCTCGGGAAACCAGATCGTGTCGGGAAGGCCGACCAGGACGACCTCGTCGGGCGCGACGAGGGGGGCTGCCCGGAAAATCGCATCGCAAAGCCCAACTGGGTTGGGCTGCACGACAAAAAGGGCCGCGGCGTCACCATAACCGGCGGCGTAGTATTCGAGGATGTCGGATTTGCCGGATCCGATGATGAAGCAGATCTTGTCGACGCCGGCGCGCACCATCCGCCGCACCAGATATTCGCTCACCGCGCAGGGACGCTCGGTCTGCCCATCCACCCGGCTGCCGACCGGCAGCAGCTCTTTCGAGAAGCCGAGTGGTTGAATGCGGCTGCCACGCCCGGCAGCGGGCACGATGCCCAACATCAGACTGCTTCCTTCATCGGTTCGCCGGGAGATTTTTGAAAGGCGTCGCTCAGGATGCGATCCAGTTCCGCCGCGCGCCGGGCGGAAGTGTGTTCGCCCAAGACCCTCTCGCGGGCACGCCTTCTAATGAGGTCGAGTTCGCGCTCCGGCAATCGCAATGCGGCGACCACATCATCCGTGTCGTGCGCCAACAGGATTTCGCGACCGGGTTCGAAGAATTCCGCGAGGCCCGGCCATGCATCGGTGACGATGGCAGCCCCACACGCGGCCGCTTCGAAGAGCCGTCCCGACGGGCACCAGCCCTTTCGCGCCATCGCTTCGCGGGTGACGTTCAGTGTCAGGCGCGACGATGAGAAGAAAGCCGGATGATCGGCGGGCGGAAGATGCCTGACAAAGAAGATGTTGTCGCTCCATGGGAATTCCTGCGGATATTGCGCGCCGCCAATGATGAAGCGGTGGTCAGGCAGGCGCGCGGCCGGGCGGACCAGCAGCTTTTCGACGCCGGCCTGGCGATCCGCTGCGTAGGTGCCGAGATAGGAAAGATCGCCGGCGAATTCGGCCCGCTTCTCTGCCGGCCGGTGTTGGTCGGGATCGACATGCCCGTAGAGCGGCACCACTTGGCGGGCGCCTAAAACCGACTTCAGCGCGTCGACCGCCGAGCCGCCGGTGTAGCTCAAGACGAGGTCGAAATCGGCAAGACCCTCTGGCCCGAAATAGGGAGGACGCTCGCCTTGTTCGATGCGGGATAGCGTGACCGGCGTGTCCAGATCGTAGAAGACACGCAGTCCGCGACCCGCCTGCTGCGCCAACCGCGAGGCCTCCACGGCGTCGGGGCAGTAGGAGGTGACGACGACCACATCCGCTTGCTTCATCGCGCCCTCAGCAACGCGGCGGATGTCTTCCCAGTCCGGGTAGATAACGACGTTGCCGCCATCGAGATGATCGAGATCACGCGTCCCGGCATAATAGGGGGTGTCGCGTTCGAAGAAGGTGATGGACCATCCCAGTCGGGCGAGGGCGCGGATCAGTCCCCTCCATAAGGTGGCATGGCCGTTACCCCATGAGGACGTGACGGTAAGACCGAAAATGACCATCTGCATCCGGCAAATCCTCGTCAGGCAATTTCGTTCAATCGGATCAGCTTCGCCCCCCAGTCACCGGATACGATCGTCGTGATCGAGGCGGGATCGATATCGAAGCGAAAGCAGTCGCCGGCTGGCAGGCCAAGGACATTGCAGACCGCGGCCTTGATCACATCGGCGTGGCTGACCAGGGCGACAGACCGATTCTGATGCCGCTCGCGGACGGCGGTAATCAGCGCGACGATGCGCTGCTGGACATCCAGCATGGTCTCGCCGCTCGGTGTCCGGGCTTCCTGCCGCTGGTTGTTCCACGCCCGCCAGCCGGCGTCGCCATTCAACTCGTCGAACGTCTTTCCCGACCAGTCGCCGAAGTCGATCTCGTCGAGTTCGGCACAGATCGCGATTTCGCCGACGCCGCAGGCAAGCGCGATTGGCACGGCCGTCTCTCGCGTTCGCTCACGCGGGCTGCAAAAGATCGCTCCAATCGGCTCCCGGGCCATGCGGCCGCCAAGCTGTGCTGCCTGCGCTTTGCCAGTGTCGCCAAGGCAAACGCCGTCCATCCGTCCTGCAAGATAGGAGCCGACATTGTCGTGTGCCGCATGGCGGATCAAAAAGAAGGTTGTCGTCATTCCGCGGCATCGAGCAGGGGCTCGTCCTTGCCGGCGATGAATGCAAGCGTGCGCTGTCGCGCTTCGGCGTCGGTGAACTGTTCTGGAGGCGACTTCATGAAATAGCTGGAGGGGCCGGTCAGCGCGCCGGCAATGCCGCGGTCGAGCGCCAGCTTTGCGCAGCGTATCGCATCGATCACCACGCCCGCTGAATTTGGAGAATCCCAGACTTCCAGTTTCAGCTCGGCGTTGAGCGGCACGCCGCCGAAGGTCGTGCCTTCCACCCGGATATAGGCCCACTTGCGATCGGTCAGCCACGGCACGTGGTCGCTGGGTCCGACATGGATATTGCCCGGTTCCAGAGGAACATCGAATTGGCTGGCCACGGATTGCGTCTTGGAGATTTTCTTCGATTCCAGCCGCTCGCGTTCCAGCATGTTGAGGAAGTCAGTGTTGCCGCCGAAATTCAGCTGATAGGTGCGATCGATGCGCACGCCGCGCTCGCGGAAGAGATTGGCGAGCAGCCGGTGAACGATGGTCGCGCCGACCTGGCTCTTGATGTCGTCGCCGACCAACGGCAGCCCGCGTTGCTCGAAGCGCCGGCGCCATTCCGGACGTGAGGCGATGAAAACCGGTATGCAATTGACGAAGGCGCAGCCAGCTTCGAGCGCACACTCGGCATAGAAGCGCGTCGCTTCCTCCGAACCAACAGGCAGGTAGGAGACCAGCACATCGGCGCCACTGTCGCGCAAGATCTCGCTGACATTGGCGACCGGCTCCGGCGCCTCCTCGATTTCGTCGCGCAAATATTTGCCGATCCCGTCAAGTGTCGGTCCGCGCTCGACGCGAGCGCCGGTCGTCGCCGCATCGGCAAAGCGGAAGGTGTTGTTCGGGGGGGCGTAGATCGCTTCCGCGACGTCGCGGCCTACCTTGCTTTTGGCGACGTCGAATGCACAGACGATTTCGATATCATCGACATGGTAGCCGCCGAGGTCGGCATGCATCAGTCCCGGGATCGGTTCGTTGCTTTTTGCGTGACGATAATAGGAGAGGCCCTGCACCAGGGAGGATGCGCAATTGCCGACTCCAACGATACCAACACGAACCTTTTTTGATCCCACGAAACTGCCGCCCTATGCTGTTCAAAGGTAAGTTCCTGGCGCCGAACCGCCAGCGTGCCGGAATGTTCCTTGGCCCGTCGAAAAATTGCGCAAACCACCATGGATCGAAGCTGCACCCGCTGCGTTGCCGCACTGCAATCCTTGGAAAACCGATCGATGATCGTCTACGGCGACCACAAGCGGACCGAAAACGCACAACGGCTTCGCCAGGCCGCGATCGAAGTGGCCGAGAGCCTTGATCGCATGCCGCATGGCGTCCGGCGCCATGCTGCGTTGGTCGGGCTATTCATCAGCGTGTCGGAACTGGTTCAGGCGCTTGCCGACGCCGATTTCGAGACGCGCGGCATCGACATCTTCTCGCCGCGGCAACAGCAAGGTGCCAACTTGCTGGTCGGACTTGCGGCAGAGGTGGCGAAGTCGTGGCGAAACGGTTTCGCCATAGGTGGTGGCATCGACCCGGGACTTCTCCGACTGCTTGCCGGGCTCGACTGTGAAGCCGAGGTTCTGACCGGTTCCGCCGAGGGCTATTCGCATTATGCGCTTTATCCCGAAAGCTATTTGGTCGCGGCGCGGGAGTCAGGTCTCGATGCGAACACATGCGTGATCGGCATCCGCAGCATCGGCCTCGGCCTTGCCGCCATGGTGGCCGCCGCGATTGGCGCGCCGGCGCCATTCAGCATTCGTCCGATCGGCCATCCCTTCCGCAGGCATGTCAACGCCGATCCACGGTCGATCGCCGCCTGGAAGGACAATCCATCGGCCCGCTTCGCCGTTGTAGACGAGGGTCCCGGCCTGTCCGGCAGTTCGATGCACGCCGTTGTCGCGTGGCTGCGAGAACTGGGTGTCGATACGGACCGGATTCACCTGTTTCCCAGCCATTCAGGCGCCCCGGGCATCGAAGCGTCGCCGGAGGCAAGGGAGACATGGTTGCGCTGTCCGAAACATGTGGCGACGGCGTTTGAGCACACCTTCTGCGAAAGCTCGAAAAGTCCCACGTTGCGCGATTGGGTGGCCGAGGCGGTCGGCAGCCCCGAATTGAGCCTGACCGAACTATCTGGTGGCGAATGGAGGAGCGTCCACTACGTCGACGAGAAGCGGTGGCCGCCGAGCCCGCGCCGCGCCGAGCGGCGCAAATTCCTGGCGTCTGCGGGACATGATCGCTGGCTCGTCAAATTCGCCGGCCTCGGCGAAACCGGCCGGCGCAAGAAACGAGCCGCGGAAATGTTGAACGAAGCTGGATTCGGGTCGCAAGTGGTCGCGCTTTGCCACGGCTTTCTGGTTGAACGATGGATTGACGGCACCACGATGGATCAGGCGCCGCTGCCCGGAGCAAGAATGATCGCGGAATTGACACGTTACCTAACCTGGCGTGCGCTTAATCTTCGAACCTGCGAGCCGGGTGCATCATTGCTCGCGCTCGCGGAAATGGCTGTTTCCAATGCATCGGAAGCCTTGGGCGAGAACTGCTCGGCGAAGTTGCGCGGTTGGTTCTCGAAACGGATCCCTGTGCAGGTGTTGCAGCGAGTTGAAATCGACGGAAAGCTCCACCCGTGGGAGTTTCTCGTTTGTGCCGACGGCACGGTGCTCAAGACAGATGCTGTCGACCATTGCCGGGCGCATGATTTGATTGGCTGCCAGCCGATAGAGTGGGATATTGCCGGCGCCCGTGTCGAATATGGACTATCCGACAGCGATGTGACGAGGTTGGTCGAAGGGATGGGGCTCGACGTTGACAATGGCCACATCGATTTTTTCGAACCTTGCTACCTGGCGTTCCAGATAGGCCTCTGGAGCACGACTGCCCAATCCGAAAACGGCGGGGAAAAAACCAGGCTGGATGAGACGGCAGATCGATACAAGCTGCGGCTGATACGGTTTCTTGACGAATGCCAGATGTGACCGTTTCGATCAGTCCAGGTTTCGCAGCATGTCTGCTTCCTGCTCGAGAATAGTGGCCACTTCCTCCCGTTGCAAATGCGTCATCATCAGGCTGACGCAGCACTCGAGATAGGTGATGGAGGCGCGCCGCAGATAGGCAGCCGTCTCTCGTTCGGCAATCTTGTCGATATCCCTCACGGGTCGCTTGGGTCGCATAGGGACGATCCTCCGTATCGGCTTCTCAAGCCAAACCAAAAGATCGGGCGGATGTTCCGCCCGATCTTGTGAGGTCCAGCGCCGCATCATGCAGGAAGATTCTGCAGCCCGCCTGATGCGGGCCTCGCACTTTTGGCAAGGCCTGTCATTTGATCGCCGATGCGGCTGCCTTCGAGCTCCGCGAAGTAATTGATCGTCAGCTTCAGCCCTTCATTGAGGGGGACCTTTGGCGTCCAGCCGAGCAGCGCTTTTGCACGCGAGATATCGGGCTGCCTGCGCCGAGGGTCGTCTTGCGGCAGCGGCAGAAATCTCAAATCCGATTTGGTGCCGGTCATCGCCTTTACCAATGCCGCCAGTCGCACGATGGTGAATTCTCCGGGATTACCCAGATTGACCGGCTTGCCAGGATTGGGGCCGACATCCATCATGCGCATCAATCCGTCGATCAGGTCGGAGACATAGCAGAAAGATCGCGTCTGCAGGCCGTCGCCGAATATCGTCAGCGGACGTTTCTCGAGCGCCTGCATGATCAAATTCGAGACGATGCGGCCGTCCGCCGGATCCATTCTCGGACCGTAGGTGTTGAAGATGCGCGCGACGCGGACGTCGGCCTTGCCGGCTCTTAGATAGTCGAAGCAAAGCGTTTCGGCGGTACGCTTGCCCTCGTCGTAGCAGGCACGTGGGCCCGTGCAGTTCACATGCCCGACATAGTCCTCCCTCTGCGGGTGCTGTTCGGGATCGCCATACACTTCGCTCGTCGAGGCCTGCAGCAGTCGCGCGTCCTTACGGACGGCGAGTTCGAGCAGGTTGAGCGTTCCGATCACGCAGGTTCGCGTGGTGTGTATCGGGTCTGCCTGATAACGCGGCGGTGAGGCAGCGCAGGCCAGGTTGAAGATGCGATCCACGGGCTCGCCGAAATCCAATGGCCGGCAGATATCCTGCTCGATTAACCTGAAACCCGGCTGGTCCATGATCGAGATGATGTTCTCCATGCGTCCGGTCAGAAAATTGTCGACGCAAATCACGCGCCAGCCACTGCGGAGCAATGCTTCGCAAAGATGCGAACCGAGGAATCCCGCACCGCCGGCAACAAGCACTGTCTTTGCCCTTCGCGCGTTTCTTGTTTGTCGCATCGCCGTTTTCTCCTGTCTGCCGGTCATGCTGCACTTCCGATGTCGAGATCGAGGGCTGCCGCTCTCGGCTGGGTCAGCGCCGCCACGAATTCGCGGGCCCTGGCCGCGCCGGTGTGGGCTGCGAGGACGAGTTCGCGGGCTCGGTCAGCCATGGCGAGGCGTGCGCGCTCGGACTCGCCGAAGAGGATCTCGACGACATCGTCGGTCCCCGCGGCGGTGTGGATCGCCGAAGCGGGAAAGAAGCTGTCGAGCCCCGGCCAGCGATCGCTGATGATGGGCGTGCCGCAAGCCGCCGCTTCGAACAGGCGCACGCTGGGCGACCATCCCGCCGCGATCATGGAACTCCGTGTGACATTCAGCGTGTAGCGCTGACGGCTGTAGAACGCGGCATGATCGGCCGGTGGCAAGTGTTCGATGCGCTCGACATTGTCCGGCCAGATAATGTCGGATGGATATTGGGAGCCGGCCACGACGAAATTGCGGTTCGGCATATGCCGTGCGGGCTCGAGCAGCAGAGCGTTCAGCGTTGCCTGCCGATCGGCGCTGTAGGTCCCGAGATAGCCGAGATCCCAGCGGATCGGATCGCCAGTCCGGTGATGGCGTACCGGATCGACCGAACAATAGAGCGGTTCGGCATGGCGCGCGCCGAAATCTCGCGCCAGATGGTCGAGCGTTGGCCCGCCGGTGAAGGAGAAATAGACATCGAAATACGGAATTTGCCGCCAACTCAAATAATCGCAATCGTCTGCCGAAAGCTTTGCCAGGGTCACAGGTGTGTCGATGTCGTAGAAGCAGAGCTGCCCCCTGCAAAGCGAGGCGACGATGTCGATGACCGAGCGTCCTTCTGGAACGAAGGATCCGATGACGATGATGTCGGCCTGCTCCAGGCCCTGTCCGTAGCCGCGTTGCAAGTCCGCGGTGGTCTCGTAGTAGCGCAGGGCGCAGAAATCCGGATCGCGCAGATCGCGGTGGTTGGCGTACCACGGCACGTCGCGCTCCAGAAAAGTCACGCGGTGACCGAGTTCGTGCAGGCCTTTCAGCAGGCCCCGAAAAGTCGTGGCGTGGCCATTTCCCCAGGATGAGGACAGCGACAGGCCGAGAAAGACGATGTCCAGTTGCTTGGTCATTCCGCTGCCTCCACGGTCCCATGTTCGAAATGACGTTTGAAGACGGCATCCGCCACGGCCGCCCGCTGCGCGTAGGTATGGTCCGCCAGCACACGGCGAAGTGCGGCCTGGCCGATTGCCTTGGCCAGCCCAGGTTTCAGGGAGCGCATGATCTCGGCGACATCGCCGCCGTCGCGGGCCACCAGGATCTCCTCGTCTGGTTTCAGGAACAGTTCCACGCCCAGCCATGCATCCGTGATGAGGCAGGCGCCGGCGCCGGCCGCCTCGAAGACGCGCGTGGCCGGTGAAAAACCGTTTACAGCCATGCTGTCGCGGCTGATGTTCAGCACCGCCTTGGGTGTGACGTTGAAGGCGTTGTGGTCGCGGGTACCGACATGGCCGAGCCAGTCGACATTGGCCGGCAGCGGCTTGTCGCCCCAGCCTGATCCGCCGAGCAGAAAACGTTGCCCGGGCAAACGGTTGGCGGGTTCGAGGAAAAACGCTTCGACACGCGCCTCGCGGTCCGGAAGCCTGTTTCCGAGAAACGCCAGATCGCAAGCAAAACGCGCGTGACCGGCCACCGGATGGTGCGTTTCGGGATCGAGCGCATTGTAGATTGGCACGCATTCCTGAGCTCCCATTGCCCGGTAAGCCCAAACGACGGGATCGCCGCCCCCATAGGTCAACACCAGGTCGATTTCTTGCAGGGCGCGGTGGAGCGGATGGTCCGGTTCGTCGCGCAGTTGAGCAAGAGTTGCCGGAGCGTCCACGTCCCAGAATACGACGAGCGCGTCGCTGCGGGCGTGGTCGAGAACGGCGCGCAGCAGCGTCTCGTCCTCGAAACCGACGCCGCTCGCCTTGACGACGATGTCGGCGCCGGCGGCGCGTGCCGCGACCTGCTTCAACGCATGCGGGGTCGCTTCATAAACGACGACAGCGCACCAGTCGGGCGGCTCGATGTCGCGGTTCTTCTGCCGGTCGTAGACGTCGGGTTCATAGAAAGTGATCTCGTAACCCAATTGCGAAAGTGCCTTGAGCAAACCGCGATAGTAGGTCGCGGCACCGTTCCAGTAGGACGACAAAAGGCTCGATCCATAAAATGCGATCTTCATGCGACGGCTTCCTTTGCGGCGGTCGGGACGACGGTGTGTTGGTTCGTGCATTCCGCAAGCACGTCGAACAACTGCTCGACGCGGTGGCGGCAGGTATGTCGGGAGCGGATAGTCTCGAGGCCCGAGGTCGCCAGGGAGGCCGCAAAGTCGTCATCGGCCAGCACGGTCCGCAGCTGTTGCCGCATTTTCGAGCCATTCTCGGCAAACAGAAAGTCGACACCGGGCCTGAACAGCTGCTCGACGTCGGACCATGGTGCTGAAACCAGCGGAATGCCGCAGGCGAGTGCCTCGAACATGCGGATCGTCGGAATTCCGGGCAGACCCTCGCGATAGGGGCGCCGTGGGATGTGGACTGTGACACGATGCGCGGCGAACGCCTTCGGCACGTCGGCATTGGCGATCCATCCCTCATAGCGAAGTCCGGCGGTTGCCAGATCCGCAAGTGCGGTCTTGGGGTAGCGTACGCCGTGAACAGCGGCATCGAGCCCAAGAGCGTGCACCGGCTCGACCAGAAATTCCTTGAGTTCGGCGGTCCGTTCGTCATCGCCCCAGTTTCCGATCCAGATCAAATCGGAGGTGGGATGGATTTCCGGGTGCGGCTTGAACAGGCGATCGTCGGCGGCTTCATGCCAGGTGAAGACGCGCTTGCCCCAGCCTGCGCGCAGATAGCTCTCGCGCAAGGCTTCGCCAAAGGCCAGGACACCGTCATAGTGCTCCAGCCGGAGCGCCGAGATTGCCTCGGTTGCCGACACCGCCCGGTGATGGGTGTCATGAAACAGAAGGACGAACTTGCCGCCAGCGGCCCGGGCACGGCCGATGCGTGCAACAAGCTCGGGATCCGTCCACTCATGGACGATTACAACGTCGGCCTCGGCGGTCCAGGCTTCGTGGTCAAACCCGGCATCGTAGGTCACCGGCATCAGTTCGGGGAAATCCCTGCGGAAGCGTTCGATGGCAAAGGATCCCTGCTCAGTCAGCAGATTCGATCGGCTCCAGCCATCCGCAGGCTCCAGTGCGATCGCCTGATGCCGGCGCGCGACCAGTTCCCGCATGACGCCGCGCAGGAAGTGGGCGTTGCCGTGATTCCAGTCGGAGACGACCGAGTGGGTGTAGAACACAAAGCGCATGTTCAGCGCTCCGCCATCGCCAGGGCCGCTTTGTCATAGACGCCGCGCATGGCCGCCGCCTGCTTGGCCAGACTAAACCTGCGGCTGCGTCGGATGGCCGCCTGGCCGAGCTCTCGCCTGAGCGCAGCATCGCTCGAGAGGCGATTGAGGCAGGCAGCGAGATCGTGCGGATCGCGCGCGTCAAAGAACATCGCGGCCTCGCCCCACAATTCGCGATAGGTTGCGATATCGGAAAGCACCAGGGGCGTAGCCGACATGGCCGCTTCCAGCGCGGCCAGGCCGAATGGCTCGTAGATTGATGGCGATACGAAAATGCCCGCGCGCGCCATCAACGAGCGCACCTCGTCGGAGGGCACTGCTCCGAGAGGAACAGCATGGCTGAAGCTGACATGGTCGCCGTTCGGGCCGTGCATCGAACCGGCGGCGAAGACCGGCCATCGCGTCAGCGAAGCCGCCTGGTCGACCATCGCCGCATTCTTGCCCTCATCCCACCAGCGGGCGGCGGCAAAGACGAGCGGTTGGCGCTTTTCGGTCTTCGGCACCGGACGGGCGCCGTTTCCGACCACAGTCAGCCGCGCGATCCGGCCATAGCATGTCTCAAGCATGTCGGCATGGCTGCGGCTCGGCGCGATGACTGCGTCGGCCCGATCCATGCCGCGCCTGTTGCGCTCCTTTTGCCAGGCCCATGCGCCATCCAACGCCTGTCCTTTGACAGCGTGGAACCATGTCGTCACGCAGGAATGCGAGACCACCACGACCGGGCACGGCGCATCGAATCCCGCTGCCTGCGTCGGCGCGTTGAAATGGACAAGGTCGATCGCGTGGTCGCGCATCGGCGCATGCAGCTCCCGCGGCAGCGCGTCGAGATCACCGCCATTGCGGGTCATCCAATCTGGCGGCGTGTTCAGCCAGATCAGCGTGGTGAAAGCCTCTGCCTCGTCGGCCTGCTGCCTGGACGGCGGTGGACCGAGGCCGGCAAGCACCACGCTGTCGCCGCCGCTGACAAGTTCGCTGGCCAGGTCAAGCGCATAGCGCCACACGCCGCCCACGGCATCGACCGTCATCAGGATGCGCCGCGAGCGCGGCGTCAGTGTCCGCAACATGTCGCCTCCAGTTCCGCCAGCGGACGCGGGCGCCTTTCCTGGATGTCGCTGAACTTCTGGAATGATGCGAGATAGTGATCATGGGCGCGCTCCCAGGCGAGGTCGTCAGGTTCGCCCCAAAGCTCGCGATAGCTGGGCGAACTCGGATATGGATAAAGCGGCACGGGTTCATTGGCCCACACGCCATTGTCGATCAGGTGGGTTCGCCAGTGGTCGACCAGGGCAGGATCATCCTCGACCACGCCTATCAGATTGGCCTGGACGAAGGGAACGTGGCGTCTGGCATTGACCAGCAGCGCGGCGAGTTCCTCGGTGCCCAGCCGGCAGCGCTTCGCCAGCATGGCCCGGCCTTCCACCGTCAGGCTTTCAAGGCCGGCTTCGATGGAGACGCAGCCGGCCGCGCCCAGCAATTCCAGCAGTTCGGGCTTCCACAGGTCGATGCGGGTCTGTACGCCGAATTTCACGTCGCGATCGATCAACGCTTCCAGCAGGGCTTTTTGCGGCAGGAAGATTTCGTCGATGAAGTAAATGTAGCCGACACCCTGGGCAATCAGCCGATCGATTTCCGCGACCACCGCCTCGTGGTTTCGGCGGCGATAGGCATCGCGGAAATCCATCTTGGCGCAGAAGCTGCAATTGTAGGGGCAGCCGCGTGACGCTTCGACCTCCGCGCCGAACCCAATCTGATTGTCGTCGAACCGGTGATGATGGTGCGAATGGGCCGCGATCCAGTCCGATGGCCATTCGAGCGGCGGATGATCGACAAACGAGCTGGCGTGGACGCCGCCGTTCGAAACCACCTCGGAATCCCGCAGATAAGCGGTCGATGGTATCGTGCTCCAATCGTCGTACCGGGCAAGCTGCTCGACGACTTCTTCGCATTCGCCGCGCACGACGATGTCGACGCCGAGCTTGCGCAAGGTTGGCGCCGGCGTCGCCGAGCCATGCGGCCCGACCGCGACCGTGCGTCCGCCGCGCCCGTCGAGGCGATTGAGGAAATCGGCCGGCACGCGCAACTCCGGCGGAGCGCAGCGCCAGAACAGATAAGTGGGCGCGGTGCTGACGACCGTCATTGCCGGCGCGAAATCAGCCACGCGGTCGCAGAGGCTGGAATTGTCGAGCTTCTGCAGCTGCCCATCCAGCATCAGCACCTCATGCCCGGCTTTTTCGAGCAGGGATTTCGAATAGCCGAGTTCCAGCGGCAGATGGGGTTGGCGGCAGCCGAAATAGATGCTGTCGTCATAGGTCCAGAACGGGTTTACCAGGGCGATCTTCATGCGACGTACCTCACGGCTTCGGGGCGAGGCTCGAGCCGATGGCGTTGCAGCCAATCCGCGAGATCGCGAATGCCTTCGCGCCATGAAACATGGGCTTTCCAGCCAAGCGTGGCTTTGATTTTACGGGTGTCGGCGACGAAGAAGGGCTGGTCGCCGGTGCGTTCGCCATCATGGCGGATCGAAAGCTCATGGCCGGTCAGGTTACGGATTTCGCTCAACAACATGCGCAGGCTGAGCGCATTTTCCGGGCCGCCGCCAAGATTGAATGCCTGGCCCTTGGTCGTGTCGATACGGTCGAGAACGGCCCTGTAGGCGGCGACCGCATCGGCGACATGCAGGATGTCGCGCACTTGTCTGCCGTCGCCGTAAATGGTGATTGGACGTCCCATGAGCGCACTCAGCAGGAAGTGCGCGACCCAGCCCTGGTCCTCGGTTCCGAACTGGCGCGGTCCATAGATACAGCTCATCCGCAGCACCGCCGTCGGCAAGCCGTAGGATTTGGCGTAGTCGAGCACATACTGGTCGGCAGCGCCTTTGGAGCAGCCATAGGGCGTGCAGAAATCCAGGCCGCGCGTCTCGTCGATGCCATTCGCTTGAATGATGCCGTCGCAAGGCAGGTAACGATCTCCATCCTTGCGAACCGCGACGTCGGGAAGGCTGCCATACACCTTGTTGGTGCTGGCGAAGACCACCGGGACAGCCCCACCGCTTAGCCGTGCCGCCTCCAGCACATTGAACGTTCCCCGAAGGTTGATGTCGAAATCCTCGCCCGGCTGGACCAGGCTTGTGGTGACGGCGGTCTGCGCGGCCAGATGGAAGATTGCCTTTGAATGCGTCAAGACACGCGCCAGGGCGTTGGCGTCCCGCACGTCGATGGTCTCCACCGTGAGGCGACTGCCGTGTTTCTGCGCCAGCCATTCAAGGTTCTGCTCGACGCCCGGACGGCTGAGATTGTCGATCACCAGCACTGGCTCGCCGTCCGACAACAGGCTGTCGGCCAGGTTCGATCCTATGAAGCCGCTGCCGCCGACGATGGCGACCGGCGCGTCGCGTCGATTCCGTGTGTTCATGATACCAGCCCGCGTTCTTCAAGTTCGCGTTTCATGTCGGCGCCGCGGTCGACGGCGGACGTGTTGCGCACCCAGGAGACGAAATCGCCGAGCGAATTCTCCAGTTGCCGCACTGGCTCGAAACCGAGCAGCTCGCGGGCCTTGGAAATATCGGCGAAGCAGTTGCGAATATCGCCAGAGCGGGCTTTGCCGAGCAGCTCTGGCGAACGCTTCGGCGTTCCCATGGCTTCGGCCAGCATTCGCGCTACGTCGCTGATTGCATAGGCTCGGCCGCTGCCGATGTTGATGACGTGACCTTTTGCCTGGCGTTGCTGCAGAGCAAGGCGAAAGGCGCGGGCGACGTCCTGCACATGGACGAAATCGCGCTTTTGTTCGCCATCCTCGAAGATCATTGGCCGTTGGCCGTTGGCGAGACGCGAAGCGAAGTTGGCCAGCACGCCGGTATAGGGATTCGACAACGCCTGACCGGCACCGAAGACGTTGAACAGGCGCAGCGCGACCGCATCGATGCCATAGGCTTCGCCGAAGATCAGCACGGCGCGTTCCTGGGCGTATTTTGTCAGCGCATAGATAGAGGCGAGATCGACCGGCTTTTCTTCGTCGGTGGGCAGCGGCGAGAGGGGTTCTCCCTTTGGCGACAGCGGGTTCCATTGCCCGCTCCTGATGTCGCTCGCCTTGCGACGGGCATTGTCGACACGACGGCCATCCGGTGTGGCGTAGAGGCCCTCGCCATAGACGCTCATCGATGAGGCGACGACAATGCGCTCGACCGGGTCTTTGATCAGCGCCTCCAGCAGCGTCGCGGTGCCGAGATCGTTGGTGCCGACATAGCGCGCGATCTCGTACATTGACTGTCCGACGCCGACTTCCGCCGCCAAATGAATGACCGCATCGACGCCTTCCAACGCCTTGGCGACTGCCTCCCGGTCGCGGACGTCGCCCTTGATTAGCTCGGCCCCGGCGGGAAGCGCGACCGCCTCTCCTGCATGCACCTGCTCCAGCAGCGCATCGAGGATGCGAACCGAATAATCCTGCTCGATCAGTTCCTGGGCGACATGCCTGCCGATGAAGCCACAGCCTCCCGTAACCAATATGCGTTTCACGATGACTCCTCAGACAAGTAACCTTGGCGCCCCGAACTTTTCGGCAAAAGGTTTGTTCCCTGCGCTTCAACAAAGTTCCTTTGGCCCGGCTGCGTTCGAAACGCGGCCCATCGGGATCAGGGCGCGGTGCCGGAACATTGCTGCCCTTGTGCTGTTAGGGCGCCCGACAGGACTGCGCTGTCCGAGGTTGGCAACGCCGACGATCAAAGGAGATTTTCAATGTCCCAGTCGCAAACGACCACCAATCACGACGAAATCCGCAAATGGGCCGAGGAGCGGGATGGGCGGCCGGCCGTGGTGCGCACCAAAGGCGAGGGCGGCATTCTGCGGATCGACTTCGGCGACCCCGAGGAAGCATTCGAGCCCATCGAATGGGACGAGTTCTTTCGGATATTCGACGAGAACGATCTGGCTTTTCTCTATCAAGCCAAGACCGGCGACGGACAAGCCAGCCGTTTCAACAAGTTCGTCGAGCGCAATCAGAAGCGCTGATGCCGCACGTCCAGTGGGCTCATTTGCCTGAACTGAATCTCAGGTAAATTTTCTCAGATGCGGTGGAACAATTGAGGGCCCAGTTGCTTCGGCCGCTGAACCAGGGCCAACGAGCTTTTAGCGGTAGGAATTACACCGGCCAGGTTTACGGCCCGGTGGGCGGTCGCGGCGGGCCTTGGCTGAACTTCCGTAGGAGGGGCAAACTAATGCATGAGTTTTGCGCCGCGGGTTTTAGCCACCTCTCGCATGATCCCGTTGAGCCAGTTTTCGGTGGACTGTCCAAGCTGTCTGCGATCGACATCCCGGATCGCCTGCTCGAGCGTCTTTTCGACGAGCCGGTCGGACGCATCGACATCTCCCAGCAAGAGACGCGCCGCAAGTCGCAGTTTGGGCAAAAGCGCGAACACGTCGTCGGAGGTGTCCAGCATGGGGCCGGGCCGCCCGGATGCCTGCGGAAAGAGGGCATTGAAAACGGCCTGATTTCCTGAGGACTTCCGCAAATTGCTGGCGTAGCGCAGATGATCGGGAATGGCGATGTGGTTGTCACCACTGAAGAATACGAAAGGCACTCCGCGGCGCATCAGTTCGTCCGCTATCGGAAACACCCTGCTGCCGTTGAGGTTGACATCGAGGATCGCGGCTTCAGCCGCCTCGGTGTGTTTGGAAGCCTGTTCCACGGTCGCTGCAGGCCCAAGAACGATAGCGCCCATATTGCTGAAGAACCGTGCAAGATCTCCGGCAATCGTCCATTCGTCTTCGACAATCAGGATACGCAGCCCGCGCAGATCGCGCACGTCGTCATCCTTTCCTCAAACGGAGTTTAGGCTGCTCCGAATTTTCTTCCAGAGTTCGGTCGTCCAAGGCGGCCTGCAATCGTTTCGCAAGCACCAGAATGCGATCCGGGACGGGCCCTGCGTCGGAGCAGCCTGGTGGTTCTGAAGCCCTAGACACCGTTGGGGCGAGGAGCCTTATATCAGAAGAGCGTTTTGTCATTGAGCCCGCCATGGATACGGCGCTCAACGTCGTTGGGGGCGACTTGTTCCATCCTATTTGCGCGCTATATGGTTATGTCCTGTCTGATCCGACCTTTGAGGATGTCGGACCAGGCGAAAGGGGGACGTGCCGTGACAGCCCAGCCGAAAAGGTTTCCCATCGTCGGCGTCGGCGCGTCCGCGGGTGGCATCCCCGCGATGGAGGGTTTGTTCAAAGGCGTGACCAGCCAGCCTGGCATGGCTTTCGTCATCATCACGCATCTCAGCCCCAAGCGGGAAAGCCTGTTGCACGAGGTCATCAGCCGCTACACCGAAATGTCAGTGATGGTGGCCGAGGACGGGATGGCCGTTGAACTCGACCACGTCTATGTGATGCCGCAAAACGTGACATTGGCCATTGAAAAGGGTGTGCTGCGCCTGCGCCGGCCCAATGGACTTACGCAGCAGCGAAAGCCGATCGATATATTTTTCAGCGCACTGGCTGAAGACCAAGCCGAATATGCCGTTGGCGTTATACTGTCCGGCGGCGACTCCGATGGAACATTGGGCGCCAAAGCGATCAAGGAGCGGGGTGGGTTTACCGTCGCGCAAGCGGCGGACGGCTACGGACCGCGCAATCCCGATATGCCGCAGAGCGCCATTGCCAGCGGGCTCGTCGACGTCGCCGTGCCCGCCGAGGAGATCGGTGCGAAGCTGGAAGCTTTCGCCCGCGGCTTCGACACGCTGGACGGGCTGGCGGACGAAGATGGCGACCATACGGCCGACATCGATAAGGTGCGAGAACAGATATACGGGATCTTGCGCAGCCACTCCGGCCACGATTTCTCGGGCTACAAGACCAAGACATTCCTGCGCCGTGTGAAGCGGCGCATGCAGATCGCCCAGGTCCATTCCATCGGCGCCTATATCGACTGGCTGAAGAAGGATGCTCGCGAGGTAATGAACCTGTTTCGCGACCTCTTGATCAATGTCACCAACTTCTTTCGCGATCCCGATGCGTTCGAATTGCTCGAGCGAAAGATCATACCGCAACTTTTCGAAGGCAAGACTGCCAGCGATACCGTCAGGGTCTGGGTTCCCGGCTGCGCCACCGGCGAGGAGGTGTTCTCCATTGGCATTCTGCTGCGTGAACACATGGGGACGCTGACGGCCGTTCCGCGCGTCCAGATATTCGCCACCGACATAGACGAGCCGGCGCTGGCGGTGGCGCGGGCGGCACGCTATCCGGAAGCCTTGCTGCAAGGTCTTTCTCCGGAACGCAAACAACGGTTTTTCAACGGCGATGGCGAAAGCTACATCATCAGCAATGAGATCCGTGAACTGTGCATCTTCTCGCCGCACAGCGTCATTCGCGATCCACCCTTCTCACGGATGGACCTGGTTTCCTGCCGCAATCTGCTGATTTACTTCGGTCCGACCATCCAAAACCGTGTCATCCCTGTCTTCCACTACGCGCTGAAGCCCGGCGGCTATCTTTTCCTCGGCACCTCCGAAAGCGTCGGGCAGCATGACAGCCTGTTCGCAACGGTCGACAAGAAACACCGGATCTTCCAGGCGCGGGAGCATGCCTCGCCGCACATCAGACTGCCGGGCCTGATCGGGGAAAGCCGTTCCAATGTCTTTCCACCCGAAAGCGCTGGCACGAAGAAGGGGCTTGTCGGCTATCCCTTACGCCAGGCGGTAGAAGCGCAGGTGCTGGAACGGTTCGCGCCACCGCACGTCCTGGTCAACGCCGAGGGCGATGTCGTCTACTATTCAGGCAGGACCGGAAGATATCTCGAGGCGCCGCAGGGAATCCCCAGCCGGCAGTTGCTGACGATGGCACGGCGTGGACTGCGGCTGGACCTGCGCGCTGCTTTGCGCGAAGCGACGACAACGCGCCGCACAGTGGTGCGGGAAAACCTCGCCGTGGAGGAAGATGACGAACGGGTTCAGCCGATCAGGCTGACGATCGAGCCGCTCGCCGAACGCGGCAATGGCGAACCCCTTTACCTTGTTCTCTTCGAGCCGTCCGGCCCGACGCTGGCCCGCTCTGACGAAGAAGGCGGCAGCCATGACAGCGATAATACCGCCGATCTTGAGCGGGAACTGCGCGATACCAGGGAACGCCTGCAATCGACTATCGAGGAATACGAGACCGCGCTCGAAGAAGTGAAGTCCTCGAACGAGGAACTCGTCTCCGTCAATGAGGAGGCGCAATCGACCAATGAGGAACTTGAAGCCTCGAAGGAGGAGATGCAGTCGCTCAACGAAGAGCTCAACACGATCAACGCCGAATTGACGGCCAAGATTGAAGAGCTCGATCATGCCAATGGCGACCTGCGCAATCTGTTCGAAAGCACGGACATCGCTACCATTTTCCTCG
Organism: Mesorhizobium sp. WSM1386; assembly: GCF_055901595.1. Taxonomy (NCBI): domain Bacteria; kingdom Pseudomonadati; phylum Pseudomonadota; class Alphaproteobacteria; order Hyphomicrobiales; family Phyllobacteriaceae; genus Mesorhizobium; species Mesorhizobium sp. WSM1386. The sequence goes on along the minus strand of NZ_CM148373.1, from coordinate 5,935,790 downwards.
ATCGGAACCTTGTGGTCCGCACCTTCACGCCGGCGGCGTCATCCTTTTTCAGCCTGCGCCCCTCCGATGTCGGCCGGCCGCTGACGGATCTGTCGAGCCAGCTCGACTATCCCGAGTTGAAGCAGCATATCGACAAGGTGTTCGAGACGGGCGAGGTCCTGAACCACCATCTTGCGCGCGATGCCAGGGGCCTTTTTCACATGGTCCGCATCAATCCTTACCGGGACAAGGGCAACCGAATCCAGGGCGTGGTGGTGACGCTGGTCGACGTCACCACGCTGGCACAGGCGGAAGAGCATCAGCAGGTGCTCATCTCGGAACTCAACCATCGGGTCAAGAACATGCTGGCGGTAATTGCCAGCATTGCCAGCCGCACGCGGGAAAGTTCCTCTACGAAGGATGACTTCGCCGATGCGTTGATCGGCCGCCTGCATGCCATGTCGCGGGCCTATGGGCTGCTGACCCGGGAGAGGTGGAAGGAAGCCTCTGTTAGGGAACTTCTCCAGCAGGAACTCGAACCTTTCGGCATCGAGCGCATCGAACTTCACGGCGAGGATGTGAAACTTGGCCCGCAACAGGGGCTTTCCCTCAGTATGGCCGTCCATGAACTGGCCACCAACGCCGCCAAATACGGCGCTTTGTCAAAAGCCGACGGCAAGGTCGACGTGCAGTGGTCGATCGAGCACGACAGTTTCACGTTTGGCTGGCGAGAGAAGGACGGGCCTGCCGTCAAAGCGCCCTCGAACAACGGCTTTGGTCTGACCCTGCTGCAGGGAGAGATCGGTTACAGGCTCGGCGGCCACGTCGAGACTGCTTTTGAAAGGGACGGTCTCAGCGTCCACCTGGCTTTTCCGGCCAACGGCAAGGAGCCATCGTGAGCAAGGGCGCACGCGTTCTGGTCGTCGAGGACGAATGGCTGATCGCGGAAGAAACTGCGTCTCGCTTGCGGATGGCGAACTATCAGGTGGTTGGCCCGGTTTCGTCGGTTGCCGCGGCGCTTGGGCTTGTCGACGCGAACCAGGTCGACTTAGCGTTGCTGGACATTCAATTGAACGGCGAAACGAGCCTGCCGGTCGCGGAAAAGCTGCTGGCTCGCGGCACCCCCTTCGCGTTCATGACCGGATTTGGGCCGCGTGACGTTCCCGGGCCCTTCCGAAACTGCAAATTTGTCCCCAAACCGGCGAGCGAAGCTGACCTTCTCACCGCCGTGGCTGACCTGGCATCGGTTCGCGCAGCCGGGAAACCGTCATGATTTCAGGCGGCCGACTGGCTGCGATCAATCCAGCGGCTTATCGGTAGGCCGAGGCGTGGTGCTCGCCTGGCGTGGCCGTCCCGTGTTTCGATTGGCCACAGGATTGTCCAGTGGAGCACTCGATGGTCGGGATGCACCGGCGGTCTTTGGCGTCAGCGGTTTTGCGCCGGCGTCGGTAGCGTTGGCATCCCGCCGCGGGTGCGGCAGGCCACCGACGTTCGGAGTTCGGACACCGGGCTTGGATGTGGAATTCTCGTTGCTCATGACAGCCTCTTTCCTTGCAGTGGGCAGAGTACGGCGCTCGCGTCGCCGTGGATTTATTCTGCAGGTCAACCACCGCCACTGCCGAAAGTTCCGAACCGCCTGGTAGCGGTGATTCTCACCTGTGGCGCGGACTTGCGCAAAGCAGATCCGGTGAAAGATGCCGACACCTCAGCCGTGTGGTCGCATCACCACTTTGATGCAGCCGTCCTGCTTGTCGCGGAACGTCTTGTAGAGATCTGGCCCATCTTCGAGGCCTGCCCTGTGCGTGATCACGAAGGACGGGTCGATCTCCCCGTTCTGGACCTTGGCCAAAAGTGGTTCCAGATAACGTTGCGTATGGGTCTGGCCCATCCTGACGGTCAGGCCCTTGTTCATCGCCGCACCGAAAGGGATATGGTCGACAAGACCGATGTAGACGCCGGGAACCGAAACGGTGCCGCCCTTGCGGCAGCAATAGATTGCCTCGCGCAACACATGCGGCCTGTCGGTGCCGAGGTAGACGGCAGCCTTGACCTTGTCGAGCATGGCGTCGGCACTCGCGCCGGGATCGGACTCGGTGCCGACGCAGTCGATGCAGCGATCCGGGCCGCGGCCATCGGTCATCGCCATAAGGGCATCATAAATGTCGGAATTGCTGAAATCGAGTGTCTCGGCCTTGCCATGCTCGCGCGCCATGGCCAGTCGTTCCGGAACCTTGTCGATGGCGATGACGCGTCCGGCGCCGAGCATCCACGCACTCTGGATGGCGAACTGGCCGACCGGGCCGCAGCCCCAGATGGCGACGGTATCGCCGGGCTCGATGCCCGCGTTCTCGGCCATGTCGGATAGGAACAGCACTTGCTCGTCGTCAATCCCGTCCGGCACCTTGATCGGGCCGACGTCAGCGAAGGGCACGCGCAGATATTCGGCCTGTCCGCCCCAATAGCCGCCGACCAGGTGCGAATAGCCAAACAGGCCGGCCGGCGACTGTCCCATCACTTCCGCCGCCTGTTTGGCGTTGGGATTGGACCTGTCGCAAAGCGAGAACAGCCCGCGCGTGCAGAACCAGCACTCGCCGCAAGAGATGTTGAACGGCACCACGATCCGGTCGCCCTTCTTGAACTTGGAATGGCCGCGACCGACGTCCACCACCTCGCCCATGGTTTCGTGGCCGAGCACGTCGCCGGATTCCATGGTCGGCATGTAGCCGTTCATCAAATGCAAATCCGAGCCGCATATGGCGCAGCAGGTGACCTTGATGATGACGTCACGATCATCCTCGATGGCGGGATCGGCGACCTGGTCGCATCGTATATCGCCTTTGCCGTGCCATGTGAGCGCCTTCATCATATGCTCCTGAGTTGGAAGAAGATCGACGGGCGGACGTCCCGTGCGAAGGTCGAATGCATTTCGGGAACGCAGTCGCCCCTCGGTGAAATCGAATGATCAATCCTTGGCGGCCGAACCCGGCTCGGCCATCTTGCGATGCTGTTCGGCCAGCGTGCCCGCCGGCGTGACATGCGCGGCGGCAACCTGCAGCTTGTTCTTCCAGCCGCTGACGACTTGTTCCTCGCCCGCCATCATGGCTTCGTAGCCAGTCCTGGCCACGTCGGCCGGGTTGTCTTTCTCGTCGGCGCCGACCTTGGTGTCCATCATTTCGGCTCGTTCGAAGAACCGCGTCTGCGTGGCGCCGGGCATCAGCACCGTGACCGTGACGCCGGTGCCCTGCAGTTCATGGCGCAGTGCGATCGCGAAGGAGTCTATGAACGCCTTGGTGCCGTTGTAGACAGCCTGGAAAGTACCGGGCATGAAACCGGCGATCGATCCCGTAAACAGGATGCGTCCGCGCCCGCGCCGGGCCATCCTGGCGCCAAGTTCATGCGCCAGATAGATGGTTCCTGTGATGTTGGTGTCGATGATGCGGCGGACCTTTTTCCAGTCCTGATCGACGAACCCCTCGCCAAGCCCGCGTCCGGCATTGAGGAACAGACGGTCGATGTCGCGATCGCCGATCCGGGAGATCAACTGGTCGGCACCCTCGACGGTCGCCAGATCGGCCTCGATGGCTTCGACCGTAACATTGTGCGAAGCGAGTGCCTCGGCGGCCTGCTGGATCGCGGGTTCATCGGCGGCTATGATGAGATTGTAGCCGTCCTTTGCGCATAGTTTGGCTAGTTCCTTGCCGATGCCGCTGGAGGCCCCGGTCACCACAGCCAATTTTGCGATTGCCATTGTATCCTCCGATTTTCGTCCTCGCCGAACCACCGGCGGCCGTGAATGTTCCGTGACATCCTTATGCCTCGGACGGCTTACCGCGCCTGATCGTCACTCAGTTTGGGGGGCGTGCTCGGCGATTTCGTCGACCCGTCGATACGCCAAGGATGGTGAGGGTCTCGCGCGCTTGTCGAAGTCGGTCCGCAATTAATTCTTTCAAGCTGGAACAAGCGAAGCCGATCCAAGTTCGACATCATGCGGCGTTGTTGTCCTCCCATCTCTGACGCTGCGCGATCGGGCCCGCCGCTGGCCTGATCAGCCCGCGCTGTTCCCTTTAGGGAGGCGCGGGCTTTGATGCTTCTGAGGGAATGCGTTTCTCAATCAAAGGCGGGAACATCCTGCAAAGGCGGGAACATCCTGCCGGTCCGGAAGTTCGGCGCGGAGGAGAAAAAGCAGAGATGCAATACGCGGAAGAAATCGCGCTCAGGCGCGTTAAGATGCTGGTCGAACAATACGTTCTCGCCAGAAGCAAGCGATATGATTTCGTCTCGACCGAGCTGGCCTGCAAGGCCATTCGCCAAGTGGTCCAGAGCCCGATCGAGGACATCGCCTTAGACCATTTGCTGGCCGAATTTGCTGTTAAACAGGGGCTTTCGGTGCGGTTCGACCGAATAGGTCATTTGCCAGCTGCTTCGCCCGAACTCCCAGCTGCTTCGTCCGAACTCCCCGAACTCAATGAAGGAGAATTGGCATGAGAGCAGCGTTGCTAGCATCCTTGGCGTTGCTCTTCCTGGCGGGGTGCAACAACAACACCGATCCGGTCAAATCCAAGACCGACAATGTCAATAGCCAGCCGGTTGACAAAAATCCGACGACGGACACCAATCCCACACCACAGACCACCACCGGCGGAGACCAGCAGGGCACGCAGCCAGCCCAGCCGGCGTCGCCCAAACCGAGCGGGGGCTAAACTGGCGACTGCTGCTTGTCCAACTGCCATGACGCCGACGAGATTTTAACCGCACGTCTTGCTTGAGGGACTTTTGGTCTCAACCAAGAATTCGTACGGGAACGGACTTGACGGCTGGCACGTGGGCTTTCTTGGCGCGATGCCACAGAGGCACCAAAGGATTGAGCTCCGGATAATAGCCGGCACAGTTGCCCTGAGGCACGGAATAGGGTGTCACGCGCAAGCCGCGCACGCGTCGTTCGACACCGTCATCGGCATGCGTCTCGAGATCGACTTGTTGCCCGGCGGTCAATCCGAACCGCTGGATGTCGGCCTCGTTCATCAGCAGCACCATGCGTGTGCCGTGAATGCCGCGCAGCCTGTCATTGTAGCCGTAGACGGTCGTGTTGAACTGGTCATTGGAACGCACGGTGATCAGCGTCAGCACATTGCGGCCCGAGACATCGATATCGGGGTTTGTTTCCAGCGTCGTCGGCAGCTTGAAATTGGCCTTCTTGTTCGGTGTTTCCCAGGTTCTTTTCGAAGCCTTGATATCGCGGTGAAAGCCTCCGGGTGTCAGGAAGCGTTGATTGAACTGGCGAAAATGCTGCGGAAAACAGCGCTCGATCTCGTCGCGAATGAGAGAATAGTCGGCAATCCACTTGTCCCAGGGGATCGAGCTCATGCCTGGCACGGTAGCCTTGGCAAGCTCGGCGACGATCTTCGGCTCCGAAAGCAGATTTGCCGAAGCTGGCGGGCGCGATCCAAACGAACCATGGATGCAGGCGGTCGAATCCTCCATGGAAACGGTCTGGTCGCCGCTGGCCTGCCGATCTCTTTCCAGCCGGGACAGGCAGGGCAACAGATATGTCACTGCCCCGGGGAAGAGATGACTGCGGTTGAGCTTGGTGGCGATCTCGACATGCAGGCGAAGTCCCCGCCAGGCTTTTTCGACCAGGCCGGTTTCCGGCACGGCGCGGACGAAATTGCCACCCAGTCCGACAAAGCCTTTCACCGAGCCGGCGATGACGCCTTCGCAGGTCTCGACCGTATCCAGCCCCTTCTCGCGCGGGGGTTCGAAGGCGTAAAATTCCGAGAATTTGTCGAGTGGGACGAGTTCGGGCTTCTCGGATATGCCGACGGTGCGCTGGCCTTGGACGTTGGAATGACCCCGCAGTGGTGAAATGCCGGCGCCGGGTTTCCCCATGTTGCCGCGCATCAGCAAGAGGTTGCACAACATCTGCACATTCTCGGTGCCATGCCTGTGCTGCGTCAGACCCATGCCGTAGTTGCCGATCACCGCGTTGGACCGACTGTAGACCTCTCCGACACGCTCCAGGTCCGGCCGCGCGATGCCCGATCGGGTGACGATGTCATCCCACTTGGCCGCGCGCAGATAGGCCTCGAATTCGGCAAAGCCGTGCGTATGCTCGGCGAGGAACTCGACATCGAGGACACGTGAATTTCCCTGTTCGCGGGCCGCGTCATCAAGAGCGAGCACGGCCTTGGCGATGCCGGTCATGGCGGCGATATCGCCGCCGCTGCGGACCTGGAAGAAGTCGCTGGACATCTTGGTGCCGGGCCCTGGCGATAGCATGTCAACGGGATCCTGCGGATTCTTGAAGCGCTTGAGCCCTCGCTCCGGCAAGGGGTTGAAAGTGAACACCGGTACATTGCGTTCACGAGCCTCCTGCAGCGGGTGCAACAGGCGCGGCGCCGTCACGCCGGTGTTGTGGCCGAAGAAGAACATCATGTCGCATTGGGCAAAGTCTTCGAGTTGCACGGTCCCGACCGGCGAACCGATCGATTCAGGAAGGCCGACCGAAGTCGATTCGTGACACATGTTGGAAGAATCGGGCAGATTGGACGAACCGTAGATGCGCGCGAAAAGCTGATATAGGAACGAAGCCTCCAGCGAGGCCCGGCCGGATGTATAAAAGACGACTGACTTCGGATCGAGGCGCCGAAGTTCCATGCCGATCTCGGTAAAGGCTTCGTCCCACGAAATCGGCAAACTGACGGACAATCTGTATGAACATGGCAGCCAGTTCACCGATGCGGTGGCGGATTTGCCGCGGGAGGCGGTGGAAACCGTCGACCGGTTGATGCCTTTCATCCAGCCTGAAGCGCGCGAGACAGTCAAAAGCCAGATTCTCGGCCTGATCCACGAATACAAGATCGAAGCTTCCGACCGCGGGGCCGAGTAGGATCGCCGGCCCGAATTACCCGTTCTGGTCTATCGCATGAGGCGCAGGCTGGCTCCCCACACCGTTGCTCGTCTCACGGCTGCCAAACCACAACCAGGCCGCGATGACCACGACTGCCACGATCGCTATCCAGGCTATGAGACGAGGCATTGCGATTCCTCCGGCAGTCCGTTCGCACCGATGCGGCGAGCAGGGGGTGAAGCCGGCTCGCCTCCTCCTAATCCAGCAAGCGATCCTTTGTTCCGCTTGCATTGCTTTCTGTCTTAGCCGGCTGGTACCTGTCGCGGTCCCATGTGCTTTGCATCCATGCCGTCGGATCGGGGCCTTGCGTCGACGGGCACGCGCTCTAGATCAACTTACCTCGAACATTTCTTCGTTCGGCTCAGGGGAGGCTGTTCTTGTGGCGTACCAAACGCCTGCTTTAACCTTCGGTGGCCGTCATTTCAGGCTGGTTTGTTCGTGCCTTGTGCTGTTCTTGGGCGCCTCGGCGGGATGCTCGTCTTCCGATCAGGTCGAACAGCAATCACGAACGGCGGCGTCATCTGCGCAGACCGTGTCGATGACGCTTGAAGCCTGGATGGCAGGGGCGGCGCCGTCCGCATACACGGCCGGCACACTGCGATCGATCAGCAGGACGCTGGCCGATGCCGAGGCGCAGATCCGATCAGCCGGCACGGCTGAACCCGCCGAGCAAGCTGCCTTGACGGCAGCGGTCAAGGATTTGTCCGTCGCGGTGGCCCGCGCCCAGGCGGGATTGCAGGCCGGCAACCGGACAGAGGTCCAAAATGCGCAGCAGGATCTTCGGCTGGCTTCGCGCTCGCTGAGCACGGCCTATGCCAGATATTTCGCGCCGAAGTCATGAAGAAGCTCGTGGAAATATCGCTCGGCGTCGTTACCAGCGTTGGCGGCTTCCTCGAAGTTGGATCGATGGCGACGGCGGCGCAGGCAGGCGCGACTTTCGGTTTCCAGCTGATCTGGGCGGTGGTTCTCGGCACCATCTGCATCATCTTTCTGGTGGAAATGGCCGGCCGTTTCGCGGCCGTGAGCCAGCACACGATCTCCGACGGCATCCGCGAAAGGTTTGGCTTCAATGTCTTTCTGTGGCCGCTGCTTGCCGCCTTGCTGGTCAATTTCATGGTGCTTTCCGCCGAGATCGGCGGCGCTGCCATTGCACTCGAACTTGCCACCGGCATCGGCTTCCAGTGGTGGGCGCTGCCGGTGGCTTTCCTGGCATGGCTGCTGCTCTGGAAAGGCACGTTCGGCTTCATCGAGAAAGGCGTATCGATCCTCGGCCTAGTGACGCTGTGTTTCGTCGTCGGCGCCGTGATGCTGAAACCCGATTGGACAGCGGTCGCTGCTGGCGCCGTGCCTTCGCTGCCGGCCCACGATGCCGCCAACTACTGGTTCATGGCGGTCAGCATTCTCGGCGCCTCGATATCGCCCTACCTGTTCATGTTCTATTCCTCCGGGGCTATCGAGGATCAATGGGACAAGAGCTATCTCGGGGCCAATCGGGCCATAGCGGGACTGGGGATGAGCTTCGGCGGCACCATTTCGATCGGCGTGCTGATCGTGGCCGCTCTCGTGCTGGCGACGCACGGCATCGACCAGGTGGACGACTATCACCAGTTGCCATTGATGCTGATCCCGATATTCGGCTTCTGGGGCTTCGTTCTGTTCGTGGCCTCTCTAGCCATTGCCTGCTTCGGTGCTGCCCTCGAAGTCGGACTGCAGCAGGCTTACCTGGTCGCCCAAGGTTTCGGCTGGAATTGGGGCGAGGATCGCAAGCCGCGCGACGATCCGGGCTTCAGCGCCGTCTACACGGTGTCATTGTTGCTTGCCGCCATCCCCATCACGCTTGGCCTCGATCCCCTGAGGCTCACCATCTTCTCGATGGCGCTGACGGCGGCCAGCCTGCCGCTGACGGTGGTTCCATTCCTGTTTCTGCTGAACGACGAACGCTATGTCGGCGAGCATCGAAACGGCATTATCTCGAATGCCGCGGTCATCTTCATCATCGCGCTTGGCTTCGTGCTGGCCGTGGTGACCATACCGCTGCAGATATTCGGAGGCACATGATGAAGGTGCTGCGTGATCTCCTGGACAAGCAGGTGGTCGACCGCGAGCAGGTCAAGATCGGCAAGGTCGACGGCCTGGTGGCGGAGCTGCGGCCGGGCAAACCGCCTAGGATTGTTGCGATCGAACTCGGCTCCATCACCTTGGCGCGTCGCCTTGGAGCACGGCCTGGGCGATGGATGGCGCAACTCGCGGCAAAGCTGGGTGGCAAGCGGCATGGTGAGCCGCATCGGATCGACTGGCACAAGGTCAGGGATATTGGCGTCGATATCGAATTCGACATCGATGTGCGCGAGACATCGATTTTCGCCTGGCAGGACTGGTTGCGCGATCACGTCATCGGACGCATTCCGGGAGCCTGATAATGACCGCCGTCAATCTCGAGCATCTGGCGGGACGAAGCGTACGCTCGCAGCGGGGCAAGAACATCGGCTACATCGAGGAGATTCGCGCCGAGCGGGATGGCGACGATTTCGTCGTCACCGAATTCCATGTCGGCGTCTACGCTGCGTTCGAGCGTCTTTCGGCGTCGGCCATAGGCGTGGCGATGCTGGATCTTTTTCGGCTGCGTCGCCGCGACGGCCTATACCGCATTCCCTGGGACAAGCTCGACATCTCCGACCCGACGCGGCCGCGGCTGCTGTGTCCGATGACCGAACTCTCGGGCATGAAGAGCGCACCCGATCTCGAGGACTAGACAGTCGCACTGCATCGTCGTGAACACTTTCAGCGCAACATGCTTGCCGCCAGAAAAACCGCGGCTGCTATCAAGACGACAGCCGCGATCACCAAGAGCGGCCAGTTACTGTGAGGCCGCAGCTCTGGTTCGCTCTCGACCGGCCGCATCGCATTCGCGAAGCTGGCATCGTTTTCGAATTTTGGGCGCGAGCGTGGCGGACTTGTCTTGGAAGTCGGGTTTTGGGTGTCAGCCGCCTCGGCATCGGTCTCCAGCGGGGCAATGGCGGGATCGAAGCCCGGCGTTTTGTCCCGCATCGCTCCCGCCTGAATCTCGCCTCTGCCGGAAGCGGGGGTAGGATTTGACACCTTGGCCATAGTCTCTCTTTCAGGTCGGACTCTGCCAGACTTGCAGGTGCCGGCGAAGCCTGGGCGTGCTGGCCGCCAACGGCTAAATCTGGTCGCCGAGCAGAATCCGGGCGTCCTTGGCCGCAACGATAAAGGCCTGTCGTGCGACCCTGGGAGGCTTTTCGCCTCGCATCACGGCAAGGCATGCCCTGATCGCGGCAAGACGCCTTTCGGATTTTGGCTTTGGCCAGTCCCGCAACAGCACTTCGGCCGCATCGGTTACCGAGACCACAACCCTGTCCCGGTCTATGCGGCCAGGCTGAATGACAATCGGCTTTCTGAAATGTCCCGTACGCACATGCCTCTCCAGGGAATGCACTCTATTCGCTGCAATCTGCCCATCGCTGCCAGCCCCCATCGCTGCAATACTGCCCGTGGCGACGCGCCGCTTTAACTCCGCAATCGTCGATTTGTTCCAGAGCACCTGGAGTTTGCAGTTAGCCGATGGCCATCCCATGCGCGCCCTGTCCCAATACTTACAGCAGGTCCTTGCGAAGGAAGATGCGTGCATGCCCTGGAATTGCGAACTCCACTTTGCCGAATTCCTCAAACCCGTGCCGCATGTAGAAGAGCGGTGCCTGGAAACTGCTCGTCTCCACGACGGCTTTTTTGCAGCCCCGTCTGATGGCTTCCTCCTCGATCGCGCCGAGAAGCTGCGATCCGAAGGATCGGCCACGCAATTGCTCGGGCAGGAAGAACATGTCGAGAAACAGGAGCCCGAGTTCCGTTCTGCCCCAAAGCCCGCCCCAGACCTTTCCTGAGGCGTCACGCAGCTCCGCTCCAATGACAGCCCGGTCATCGATCCCGGTCCGTGCAATGTTGTGTTGATAAAGCGCTTCGGCGGCCCGTGTCCGCGCATCCCCACTGTAGGCTAGAGCGATTGTAAATCCCTCGGATCGAGATGGCATGCGTTCTCCTCCTGTCTCGGGATGATGCATGTCGCCCAAAAGTGAGGAGACACGCATGGAGGCCCAATGCGCTTCGCTTGAATCCGTTTCGACGCGACGTGCTTCAGGCAGAGATTGAGGGCCGAGATCGTGGTGTTGGCGGGTGCGCCGGCATGTCGTCTCGGCATCGGAACAAAGGCCATTTTGGCTTGTTAGGAGGCATCGCAAATTCGCGCACCGACAGGGACAAAGCCAATGAAAACACGACACCTTCTCGCATCGCTCACAGTCGCTTCCATTGTTTTCGCAATGCCCGCCTTCGCTGCCGACAGCGCCAAGGACTTCGTCGACAAGGCTGCGGTCGGCGGCAAATTCGAAGTCGACTCGAGCCAGCTTGCGCTGAACAAGGTCCAGGACCAGAGCATCAAGGATTTCGCACAGATGATGATCCGCGATCACGGCGCGGCCAACACCAAGCTGCAGGCGGTCGCCGGCGAACAGAAATTAAAAGTGCCGGCGGCGCTCGATGCCCAGCACCAAGCCGATCTGGACAAGCTCAAGAATGGGCAGGCACCGATCGATCCAGCCTATGTCGACATGCAGCGCAAAGCGCATGACGAGGCCGTCAAGCTGTTCGAGGATTATGCCAGCAAGGGTGACAACCCGGCTCTGAAAACGTTCGCCCAGCAAACGGTCGATACGTTGAAGATGCACCGGCAGATGATCGAAAAGATCGCTGCCCGGCAAGATTCCATCACCGGAGCGACAACTCCGGCGGTGAAGACCGACAACACGCCCAACGCCGCCGCCCTCGTCCCCGGCGCAAACAGCTTCACCGAAGCCCAGGCCAAGAGCCGCATCGAGGGTGCGGGCTACACCAACGTATCGAAGCTTGCCAAGGACGACCAAGGGATCTGGCGTGGGCAGGCAACGAAGGCAGGTGAAAGCCTCGCCGTCGGCCTGGACTATCAGGGCAACGTCGTCGCCAGCAAGTGAGCACGGGATCAGGAGAAATCAGATGAAAACGGTAACTGGATTGTTCGACAACTATGACGATGCGGCCGACGCGGTCCGCGAACTGGAAGCCACGGGCGTCCCGCATGCGAACATCAGCATCGTCGCTAACAATTCGGACGACTGGTACGATGCCGACCGTTCGGAAGCTGCCGAGGATGCTGGGGCAGGCGCTGGAATTGGAGCCGTGATCGGCGGTGCCGGCGGATTGCTGACAGGGCTGGGGGTCATGGCCATTCCGGGCATAGGACCTGTGGTCGCGGCGGGGTGGCTCGCCGCCACCGCGACCGGTGTCGTTGCCGGGGCGGTGGCCGGCGGCGCGGTCGGAGGCATTGTCGGCGGTTTGACGGGGGCCGGGGTGCCTGAAAAGGACGCACACGTATACGCAGAGGGTGTACGCCGCGGCGGCACGTTGGTTACGGCCAGAGTGGACGATGAACTCGTTGCTAACGCCGAGGAGATTCTGGGACAATCCAGATCGGTCGACCTTGCCGAACGTCGCAGGGCTTACGAGGCTGGCGGGTGGACCGGCTTCGATGCCAATGCCGGCGAATATATCCCTGACGAGACCGATCGCGACAGCGCTCGGGCGATCAATCGGCCCTGATCGGGGAGGCGTGGCTGCATTTACCGAGGACGAGGCTTCACGAAGTGTTACTGCTGGGAACATTCAGCCTTCAATTTCCTTAGATTCCCGAGGCACTTGTCGCCTCGTTGAACAGTAAGGAGAAGAACAATGCCTAACCAAGGTGGTAGTCACGAGCAGCATGTGAAGGCGGGCCAGCAGAGCCACAAGAACATGGAAAACAAAGGTCGCCAGCAGCAGCAGGCAGCTGGCGGCAATCAGCGGCAGCAGGGCGATGGGTCCGGCACCCGCGGCGGCACGCATGAACAACATGTCAAAGCCGGCCAACAGAGCCATAAGAACCGCTAGCGGTAGGCACCTGCCGCAAGCCCACCCCGAGCGGGTGGGCTTTATCCTATTTCTGTGACGGTCTCGGCAAACCGTTGCAGCCGAATCGCAAGGCGCGACGCCGCGTTACGCTGAAGCGACAATCAAGCGCCAGCCGAATTCCCGATATTGAACGAGCTGAAATTCCGCCGCTCCCGGTACTGCGGAACCAGGTGGTGTTCATGTTGTTACTCAACGAGCGACTGCCGCTTGTCCGGATTCGGAGTCATCGTTCATGACCAATGATCCATTGCCTGAAAACGTTCTGGTTTCGCTTCCCAGGATCGAACCAAAGGCGGCGCCGACACTCAAGAACGCGGAGGCGGAGGTGTTCTACACGGAAGCTATCCACGAGCTTACCGCCACGGACATTCCGTTTCTGGTCGCGGGAACCTACGCGGTCAGCGCCTATACGGGCGTCATGCGGCAGACCAAGGACCTCGATATCTTCTGTAAGGCCGGCGACTATGCCCGGATCCTCGCCCATTTCAAGCAGCTTGGATATGCCGTCGAGATCGAAGATGACCGGTGGCTTGGCAAGGTGTTCAAGGGGACGCATTTCTTCGACGTCATATTCGGCTCGGCCAACGGCATGATGCCTGTTGGCGACCAGTGGCTGGAACACGCCCGCCAAGCCGAGCTGCTGGGCAGCCGGGTGAGGATAATCGGCCCGACCGAGCTCATCTGGTCCAAATGCTTCATCCAGGACAGAGGGCGGCATGATGGCGCCGACATAGCCCATACGATCCTCAAGGCGCATGACCAGGTCGATTGGCACCGGCTGCTTTCCTATCTGGAGGTTCACTGGGAGGTGCTGCTGATGCAGCTTCTCAATTTCAGATGGATCTATCCGACCGAGCGCGACCATATTCCTGCCTGGCTGCTCGACGAGTTGCTCGACCGCCTCGCCAAGCAACGGCAGTTGCCACCTCCAAGGATGAAGATCTGCCGTGGGCGCTTGCTTTCGCAAACCGATTACGAGATCGACGTCAAGGAGTGGGGTTTTGCCGGCGTCGGCGGCGCGGGAGAATTTCGCGATGGTTGACGACATCAAGGATTCCGCGGCGGACGGCGTACGCACGCTCAGAATTGCCGCGATGGGCGACCTGCATGTCAGCGAAGATGCCCAGGCGTCGTATCGCGACCTTTTCAGCGAGATATCCCGCGAAGCCGATGTTCTGGTTCTCACGGGAGACCTCACCAATCTCGGCAAGCCGCGTGAAGCGGAGCTGCTGGCGGAGGATTTGCGCAACTGCTCCATCCCGGTGGTGGGAGTGCTCGGCAATCACGACTATGAGTCCGGCGCAGTGGAAGATGTCACGAATATATTGCGCCAAGCGGAGGTTCGCCTTCTCGACGGGCAGGCGATCGAAATCGAGCAGGTCGGCTTTGTCGGCGTGAAGGGCTTTGTCGGCGGTTTCGGGGCGCGCATGCTCGGCTCCTTCGGCGAGCCGGCGATCAAGGCGATGGTCGCGGAAAGCGTGAACGAGGCGATGCAACTTGAAAATGCGATGCGCCAGGTGCGCGCGAAGCGCACGTTGGTGATCCTCCACTACGCGCCCATAGCTGACACCGTCGCGGGAGAGCCGCTGGAGATATTCCCATTCCTGGGCTCTTCACGGCTGGCCGAAACGATCGATCGGTTCAAGGTCAACGCCGTCGTGCATGGGCATGCACATCGCGGTTCTTACGAAGGTCGGACGCCCGGCGGAGCGAAGGTCTACAACGTCGCCATGCATGTCGACAAGCCGAGTGGCCGACCCTATGCCTTGCTCGAAATCTGATGCCAACGGCATGCATCTCCGACTGACATCTTGCCTGGATTCAGTCGGTCGCGTTGATCGACTTCGCCAACTCTTCTAGCTTCCTGGGGTCGTTGCCGTGACGACGCACCAGTTCGCGGGCCTGCCTGGATGGCAAATCGGTCGTCGCCGCCAGCTGTCGTACCTGCCGATCGTCGATGGCGACCTGCGGCAATGTGTGGTCGATATCGGCTGCCTTGTCTTTCATGATGGTTCTCCTCGATCTGCTGAGGCTCGTTTCTTTCTCGCGTTGGGGAGTCCTGACCCTTGACGGTGAGGCTTCGTGGCGGTGGGGCGCGAAAGTCGCCCCGGCGCTTTGGCACCGGAGCGATTTTCGGTCACGCAGCTTGCTCCAAGGCGCGTTCATTGACGCCGCCTTCACCCAGTCCGGAAAGCGCTTCGTCCGTCGCAACCTCTTCTTTCAACGTATCCTTGAGGAGCTTGACTATGTCACTTTTGCCAAGCTGTTCAGCCCACGCCACCAACGTGCCATAGCGCGCGATCTCATAGTGCTCGACGGCCTGTGCCGCGCCGACCAGTCCTGCATCCAGCGCTGGATCGCCCTTGTACTCGTCAAGGATTTCCGATCCTTCCTCGAGAATGCCATCGATCGCCGGGCAGGTCTTGCCGCGAGCCGGTTTGTCCATAAGCTCGAACACCTGCTCGAGGCGATCGACTTGGCCTTCGGTTTCGACGCGATGCTTTTCAAAGGCCGCGGCCACCTCCTCGGACTCAGCGCCCTTTGCCATCTTGGGCAAGGCTTTGAGTATTTTCTTTTCGGCGTAGTAGATGTCCTTCAGCCCATCGAGGAACAAGGCCTCCAGCCCTTTTGTCGTCGCTCTTTTTGCAGTCGCCATGGTTCTGTCTCCCTAGGTTGTCGTGAAAGCTCACCGGTGGTGTAGCCGTGGACTAACTATCCACGGAAGTGGTTGTTCCCTGCGCGCGACGCGGAAGGGCAGCACGTCAAAATCCGCCCGTCGAAATGGAGCTGATGTCAACGACCAATGGCGATCACGGGTGTGAGGTCGGCCGGCGAGGAGGCCGCAGAACAAAGGAATCGTTGCGCCACCCTGACTGTGTTCGAACTCCTGCGAAAAACAAATCATGGTCGCGAGGCAGAGCTTCGCGACCGTGATTTTGCATCCGAAATCACTTCCACCAGTCGGTGGAACCGCCAGGGTTCATTGAATGACTTTCACGATCTTACGCGTGTCGGGATCGACGAGGACCGTCTGGTTGTCGACCACCACGTAGCGGTATCGAACGTTGGGGACTTCGTGAAGTTCGACGGTGTCCGGCAACGTCGAACCCACATTGAGTTCGACGCCCGGTACTTTGACCGATGCAAGCGGCTGCTTCTTCACATATTTCTTGATAACGGTTTCCTGCTCCGGCTGGATCACCACCGTGCCCGAACTGCGCAAATGGCCATCGGTTCCAATGGGTGCGGTAAATATTAGCTGCACGTGGAACAAAGGCTTGAAAGGTCAGTTCGCTTGTTGAAGGAACAATAGGAGCAGACCATGAAACATCAGACAATCGACCAACTGCATGCCGTCGCCACGATCGAACTCTCGGCGCCGCATTCCGAAATGACACGACAGCAGCGCATCGCGCGTTGGGCTGAACTTCTCGAACAGACCCCCGAGCGATGCCTCGGCGCGTTGACAGGCACCGAACATTTGCATCCGGAAACACGGGCCATGGCGCGCTGTGAAGGATCCGCGATTACAGTTGCCTTTGAAGATCCGATCCTGCGGGAATCGGGTCTGAAGGACGACACATATGGCGAGGCAAAGCGCTTCTTCGAATTGAGCGACTGGCAACTCCACGACATCGTCTGCGATTGCCACGTCGGCGCTACCATGAAAGCGCGCTGGGCCGGCGCCCGGGTGCGCGGGAAGGTCGGTGGGGCTGGCTTTTTTGCCTGGTTGTGGCAACGGATAATGCACTGATCGCGAGGGATGGCAGCAAGCCGCCTCAGCGACCCGCTGCAGTCCCGAATGCAGGATCAGTTGTTTGTCCTAGCGGTAGAGTTGGTTGGGGGTCGCTCTCCCTGCGTTCCGCAAAGCCACGGTGACGGCCTGTAGCAATGTTAGAGCCGGAAGGTCGACCCAAGGTGCGTAGGGTGGTTCGCGCGCCTAAGAAGCATGACGCTGATCTCGTCCATGCGGCCGGCTTGGTCGGGATCGGCCATGGCAGCCGCCTCTTTCGGAATGGAAGGTGATGCGATACATTAGCAATTCGTTAAGTCTGCCCGGAGGCCAGCCTAAGGTGAGCGTAAGGGGTGTGTCGTGGTGAGTTTCAAATCTCTAATCAAGCGGGCCGAGAACGTAGACAAGGAATTTCAGGAATTCCAATCGGACCTGGCCGAAGCAATCGAGGACTGCCTTTCGACCGATGGGCAGGGTTCGGAAAGTGCGGAAGTGCCGGCAAACGAGGACACTGGCCCTGCTGAAGGCGAAAGCGCGCCGTCCGCGAGGTTGACACCGCACACACAGACCCGGCTTGCTGCCCTGGAGGCCGTCGCCGGGCTTTTCCGGGACGGGCAAGGCCACCTGGAAGAGATCGAAACCAGATTGGCCGAGATAGCCACCGCGCATCGCATGACGCGCGAGATTCTGAACGTCCTGCATCGCGATACCCTAAGGGCCAACGAGTTGGAACTGGCCAATGTCGCTTTGACCACGGAACACAAGACCTTGTCGGAACAATTGCTCGACACTGGCCGCAAGCTGCGCGAACTCGACCGTGCAGCCGAGGTCTGGCAACAGCGCGAGGCCGGCATAGTCCAGGACCGCGAGTCGCTGCGTACAGCGCTTGCGAAGGCACGGCTCGAGCTGGTGGAAATGGGCCATGAGAGTGCAAGGCGCGAAACGCAGTTCGGCGAGATCGTCAATGCCCTGACCGTCAAAACCGTGGAGGTCGACAGACGCGCAAGCGAGAACAAGCTGCTGCGCGAAAGGCAGGTCGGCCTTTCCGTCGAGCTCGAGCAGGCGCAAAAGCGGGAGACCGAGGCTCGGCATAAACTGGACGAGTTCGCGGCAACTCACGCCAACGAAAGCGCGCACATAGCCGAGCTGTTGGCGCAACTTGGCAGGCACGAGAAGGAAGGAGCCCGGCTGCAGAAGTCACTGGAGACCACGCATGCCAAGCTCGCCGAGGCAACCGAGGCGGCCCGCATCGTGGAAAGCGACAGCGCTGGCGAACGGGCGCGCGCCCACGCGGAGATGCGCGGGCTGCGTTCCGAGATAGAGGAGTTGCGATCGAGGCTGGAGAAAGAAACCAACAACAGCAGCGAAACCTCCGCCGAGATCACCCTGCTCAGAACCCAGGTTAACGATTTCGCGACCGAGCGCCGGATCGCGGAGGAAAGGCTTGTCGCCCTCAAAACCGAGAGCGAAGGCGACAAGAAAAACCTGTCGGCGGTCAGCACCAACCTATCGGAGCTTTCATTGCAACTGGCTTCAGACCAGATACAGCTCGATATCCAGAGGCAGGAATGCGAAGATCTGCGCGCCGAGATCGTGACTCTTGACGCGCGCATTAAGGAATTGCTGCCCTACGAGCGGTTGCACCGAGTGACCGACGCGAGATCGCGCAAAGACGCTGTGTTGCCCACAAATGGACATATCGTCGAAGCGGCGCCGCGCGCGAGGCGCACATCCCGACGTCAGATGCGCGCTAATGCTGGGTAGCGCAACGCCCGGAACCGGTGTCGCTGCGGGAACATCGTTGCGACGAGATATGGTCGCTCGCTGGAGGCAATGCTGAATATCACGGAAGTGCCGCGACGTGCCGGCACATTCTCAGACAGTGAGAACGGCCGAAAACATTGCGAAGTTCACGCTGGCTCGGATGAGAATACGACAAGGGGCGATCGCGAGACTTTCTTGGACGGACGCGGAGCACGCCGACTGCACTCCCCGCACATGCTTTCCTGCAAGATACACCAACTATGTCGACTCTTTACCGCAACCAGTCGCATCACAAAGCACGTTGCGCCTGATGGTCGCTGCCGGACTACCGGAATAGCCGCCACCATGGGCTAAATGCCGAGTCCTCGCTGCCGTCCCAACCGCCAGGACATCGATCCGCCCCGCACGATGCCGTTGATTTCGCGTCCGATCTGGCAGTCGGTGACCGGCCGCCACGGCACAAGGGTGAACTCGTGCGCCTGCTCGAGCACGGCGAACTTGCCGCTCGATAGCTGAACGGTCCCGGTGAGTTTGCTGCTGACGGTCTCGCCATCGAAGTCGAGGTGGCACGATGGTTCTGGCGTTCTGCCCAGCAGTTTTCGCGCGTCATCCACCCATTTCCAGCAGCATGTTCTGCTTCAGTATTTCGATGCTCCGCAAGCCGAGCAGGCGAATGGCGCTTTTGTCCTTCAGGCGGGTGAAGACCCGCGACACCGTCTCGATGGTGAGGCCGAGATAGTCGCCGATATCCAGTCGCGACATCGGCAACTCGATTTGACGCAGGCCACCCTGACGTTCCGCCATGTCGACCAGGAATGCTGCGACGCGTTCGATGGCATTCTGGCGGCCGAGGACCAGCAGATGCTCCTGGGCCCTGATCAAACCCTTGAGTGCAAGCGGCAGCAACTGACTGGACATATCTGCTGTTGAGGCGATCCGGAAAACGCGAATGCCGGTCGCACCGATTGCCTCGGCGAAGAAATGGTGTGTGGCATCGGCCTCGAAGCCGAAGGTTTCTCCGGCCAAATGAAAGGCGCTGATCTGCCGGCGGCCGTCAGCCAGCAGCCGGTATACACGAACGGCGCCGAATTCGATCTGGTAAAGAGGCCCGGCCTTTTCGCCTTGGGCGTAGATCTCTGTGCCGGCGGGGAAGAAGCTGACCGGCTGTGCCATGGCCCCATCGAGAAGCACGAACGGGCTCGGCTGCGATGGCAATTCAATCTTGGCGATTTGTTGAGCGTACATGGCTGTGTTCCCGGTTGTTCCGCGAAGACAGCAATCGCGCGATTCCGGGCCCGCCGAAATTCGGTTATATCCCTAAGGAAAACTACTTAGGTGTTCGCCGGGATGTCTGGGCCGTTGGTTGCGTGCGACCTGATAGTGTGCCGTTGCGCCCGATGGACGCCGCCCCGAGCACGCTAGCTGTCCACTGCTTCCCGCCCCGAAACCGTGGCGACCAAAATACGGAAGAAGACGTGTGGAAGATCGGTCGCAACCTCTGATTTCTCAGGTTTGAGAGCGCCAGGCTCCCACCAATCGGCGTGCTTGCTCAGCAGCGCCCAGGCATGATCGCGCTGCACCTTGTGCCCAATCCGGTCGGGCAGTTCCTCGTAACGGCCATCGGCGACAACGCTCCTCCAGCCTCGTCCTTCGCCGTGTTCGTCAATCTGAACAGACACCAGCGGATTGGCTCGCATCCATTCGATTTTCTTGCCCGGCATGGAGAACGCGTAAAGATGAGCATCCGAATAAGCGTAATGGAGGGGAACGACATAGGGCTGACCGTCCTTCGCGCATGCAAGACGGGCCACGCGGTTGGCGCCCAACAATCTGGTACATTCCAGGACGGAAAGTGTGCGGATCAGCATCGATGCGATCTCCTGTTCTTGCCTGATCTTGCATCAGAGCCAGCGATATGCCGGCCGGTCTCTAACCGCCCGGCGGTCCAGGAACTGGTCAGTCCGCTGGCCACAGCTGACGAAGCGACTTCTTCATGGACGCCCTTACCTGCACGATCTCGCCGTGCGATATATGTCGATCGAGCAGCATGAAAACCGCGTTGACCGCTACATCGAAATCCACATCTTCATCATATCCGAAGCTGTTGCGGACACTGAGAACAAAGTCGCGCTTCTTACGACCATGGGCTGCGGCCGATGGCTTCCAGCCTTCGAAGTACATGCCGCGAACCAAGACAGGCAACTGTGCTGAAAGATCAGCCATTTCCGCTTCGGACAGCCAGTCCCGCAGCGTGTGCAGAACGCATCGCAACAGTCGGCAAGCACTTGGTTCGCTCCAGCGGAGATCCCTGGCAAGCTCCTTTACCCACTGTTGAGCCTGCTGGGCGGCGTGGTTCAAATCGCCAAAAGACGTCTGGGACATGTGGCTCATGGTCTGCTCCTTGGAGGTTTGTCGTCATCCTGGAGCTACGCCGAGATCGGCGCCTTGCGCCTGATCAATGTTTTCTCTTGGAGAGTTTTTCAATTGCGGCTTTCAGCCGCCTGACTTGGGCACCAGCAGCGGCACGATCCGGTCGCTCTTGGCGACAGAAGGCCGGCCGGCGGAACCATAGGGAATGCCCAGCGCATCCCAGGTCTCGACCAGCGCATCCTGCAGTCCAGCGATCAACTCATCCGAATGGAACGGCGTCGGCGTGATGCGCAGCCGCTCGGTGCCGCGCGGCACGGTCGGGTAGTTGATCGGCTGGATGTAGATGCCGTGCACGCCAAGCAGGCGGTCGCTCGCCATCTTGCACAACTCGGGGTCACCGACCAGCAGCGGCACGATATGGGTCGGCGATTCCATCACCGGCAATCCGGCGGCCGACAGGATCTGCTTGGTCCGGCTCGCCTGCTGCTGCTGGGCATCGCGCTCGGCCTGCGAACCCTTGAGATGGCGGATCGAGGTGGTGGCCGCGGCGGCGATCGCCGGCGGCAGCGCCGTGGTGAAGATGAAGCCCGGTGCATAGGAGCGCACCGCGTCGATCACCGCACTGGTGCCGGTGATATAGCCGCCCAGCGTGCCGAACGCCTTGGCCAGCGTCCCTTCGATGATGTCGATGCGGTCGGCCAGGCCCTCGCGCTCGGTGATGCCGCCGCCGCGCGGCCCGTACATGCCCACCGCATGGACCTCGTCGATATAGGTCATGGCGTTGTGGCGCTCGGCCAGTTCGACGATCTCTTTGATCGGCGCGATGTCGCCATCCATCGAATAGACGCTTTCGAAGACGATCAGCTTGGCGCGTTCGCGGCCCGCCGCCTGCAGCAGGCTTTCCAGATGCGCCACGTCATTGTGGCGGAAGATCTTCTTTTCGGCGCCCGAACGCCGCACGCCCTCGATCATCGAGGCGTGGTTCAACTCGTCCGAGATGATCAGACAGTTGGGCAAAAGCCGGGCGATGGTCGAGATCGAGGCTTCGTTGGAGACGAAGCCGGAGGTGAAGACCAGGCCTGCTTCCTTGCCGTGCAGGTCGGCAAGCTCGTGCTCGAGCTCGACCAGCGGGTTCGAGGTGCCCGAAATGTTGCGGGTGCCGCCGGCGCCCGAGCCCATCTTGCCGGCAGCGTCCTGGAACGCGGCGATGACGTCGGGATGCTGGCCCATGCCGAGATAATCGTTGGAGCACCAGACGGTGATTTCCTCGGCGCGGCCGTTGGACCGCCATATGGCGCGCGGAAACTGGCCCGCGATGCGCTCGAGATCGGCGAAGACGCGATAACGACGCTCGGCATGGAGCTGGTCGATCGCTTCTTCGAAGAACCGCTGGTAGTTCATGTCAAACCTTCCTGAATGAAAAAAGCCGAGTGGCCGTGAGAGCATGGAAGCTCTTGGCGTCACCTTTGCAGCGGCAAGACAGGCTCGCATTGAGCCAGGTCAATTTTTGCTAGCGCGCTCGACGGTTCGGCGAAATGACTTCCTTCCTCCAGTTCGAAGAACGGACTCCCAAGCGCAAAAGCATGTCTGAGCACTGCCACGTTGGCCGGGCCCAACCCACCATTACAAATAGCATTTGGCCGCCGCGAAAATGATTTAAATCAAAGCGCTGCAGGAGTCCTTCTTTCACAGTGGCGCGATGTGGAATCCGATCGCAAGCGCGCCATATGGCCGTAGCCTCGAACTGGCCGTCATCGATGATGATGGCCTGCACACGCTCGTATTCCCCTGTGAAAAAGGTAAGGAAGGCTGGAAGGACGCCGCCACCGGTGCTCGCGTTGGCATTCGGCCGACCCACTGGCGGCACTGGAAGCCAGAACACAAGCAGACAAATTCACTTCCTGCTTAATGCGTGGAGTCGGCGATCATCGCCATGCGCACGAGGTGCGACAGGCTGCCCGCGCCCATCTTGCTCATGACATTCGCGCGATGAAAAAAGCGCTGACCCTCAAGCTCAGGCAAGGCCTCCCGCACCGGCTTTCCGATGACCTGCCGCTGACCGATCAAGCGTTGATAGGCGGCGTTGGTCAATTGGAAAACATGGCCGGGCTCGCTCAGCAAGGTCATGAACCCGGGAGCTTGCTCAAACATCAGGGCAAGAAGCTCATGTTCCGCGGCGCCGCGCTGTTCCTCGCGCTTACCATCGGAAAGCACTGCCGCCGCGGTTTCGCGGCCAGATGGGACTGGCGCCTTCTTGCTCACTCATGCAGCCCTTGGATTTGAGAACCGGCAACGCTGGCTGACGTAGCACTCCCTTCGCAGGCATACCGCTCTGGAACGGGTAGAATCGCCCCACCGCCGCGACAATCAAGACGCAGTCCTTTGACCCGCATCAAGGTGTCGGAGGTCGAAGCATGCAATTGGCAAGGCATTCCACCGTCTTCAGCGCGAGGAGTTTTCATGTCCTACAGGTCGATAATCGTCAATCTCGCGGTAGACGCGGATCCGGCGCCCATCGTGAAGCTCGCTGCGGGCCTTGCCGAGCGCTTTGACGCTCATCTGATTGGCCTGGCGGCCGCGGATGTCCCGCCACTGGTCCGAACCGGCGAGGGGTTGGTCTACGAAGGTGAGGTCATGCAGATCCAGCGGACGGAAATCGAAAAACGCCTCGCCGAACTGCGCGGCGAATTCGAGCGGCTGGTTCCGTCCGCCGTCAGCAGCGAATGGATGCAGCAGGTCTGCAGTCCGACCCGCCTGTTTAGCATTGCCGCCCGAGCGGTTGACCTGATCGTGACCGGCGGTGGTGAAGGCGGTAATGTCTTCCGCGCCGTCGATGTCGGTAGTCTGGCGCTTGGCAGCGGTCGACCCGTCTTTGTCGCAGCCGACAATGTCGAGCATGTCTTGGCAAAGACCGTCCTCGTCGCTTGGAGGGATGCCAGGGAGGCGCGCCGGGCGATCGCTGATGCCTTGCCCTTTCTGTCGAAGGCCAATGAGGTGGTCGTCGCCACGATAGAGGGCGATGCCGAAGACAGTGTCCGCAACAGCCTGGCGGACGTGGCGGTCTATCTCGAGCACCACGGCATCATGGCGAGGACGGAAATACTCACCGGCGAGGCCAAAGCAGAACGGCTCGTGGCGTTCGCGCGCTCGATCCGCGCTGATCTGATCGTCTCTGGCACCTATGGTCACAGCCGATTGCAGGAATGGGCGTTCGGCGGCATCACCCGCACACTGCTTCGGGAGAGCAGCATCAATCGGCTCATGTCGTACTGAGGCCATAACCTGGCTGCTTACAACTATAGGCACGAAGTCACAGTCCGGATCGAACCGATCCTTCAAGAGAGCCTTTGACCGTGATCACAATTGCTGGCTCGGAAATCGGAAGCGGGGGACCGGACGCCGACGAAGCAGTTTGTTGACCGAGATCAATGTCATGGCGCTGCCTGCAGGCAATGGTTGGCATGTGCAGGAGAAAACCACATGACCTTTCTCGACTATCTGATTTCGGTTGACGCCAGGACGGCGTTGATGGGCCGCATGATGCGGACACTGGGCGTCGACAGGCAATTGAAGGTCGTGCCGGATCACGCGGCTGTCACCGCCCGGGCGGCAAACCGCTGCCGTGCCTGCGGTCATCAGGACGAATGCTCGACCTGGCTCGACGATCACCACCAAGCTGACGAGCCGCCAGCCTATTGCCGCAACAGTGACCTGATCGCTCGGTTGCAACACGTGTCTGGCGACCGATAGTCTTTCAGCTCATCTGGACAGCAAAATGAAATGAATGCGGCCAGCGAAAGCCGCGAGCGATCACCGCCAGCGGCTCCAGGCACTCGGCCGGTCTGATCGCGCTGACCGCTGATCTTGTTGGCGAGCATCAGTGCTGCCGCATCGGCGACTGACGCAGACGGGTCAACCGCGCTGACCGGCGTGGTCATTATCGCTTCGGCTTGCATGGCTGCCTCCTCGGATATTTTCCCACGCATATCGAAGTCTCGCTCGCGGCGTCCTTAATCTGAATCATTTTCAGGAATCGGCAACGTCGGCGGCAGGTTGCGAAAGCGCAACGACCGCAGGTTTGCCGGGATGTATGATGACACTCTCAACTGCGGAGGCGACCGTGAAGAAGTCCGGTTCTATCAGACCCGACATGGTCGTGGACGAGATCATGAGAAAATGGCCGGCAACGGTGCCGGTGGTGCTGAGCTACAGAATGCTTTGCGTTGGCTGTCCGATCGGCGCTTTCCATACCGTGGCCGAAGCATGCCGCGAGCATCAGGTCGACGAAACCCGATTCATTTTGGACCTGGAATCGGTCGTTCGAGGAGAACGGTGAGGATCATCCCTTGCCCCGGCTCTCGGCGAGAACCACGAGGCGATGCGCATCCTTGACCGTGACTTTCTGGCGTCCGCTGACGATTATTCCGACGTCTTCCCATTTGCTTAGCAGACGGCTTACCGTGTGCAGCGTCGTGCCTGTCATTTCGGCAATATCCTGCCTGGAAATTGGGAAGTCGATTTCGATGCCGCTGTCGGTCTTTCGGCCGGTTTGGTTTGCCAAACGCAGCAACGCATGCGCGACCCGCTGCTCGACCTGCTCCGTCGACATCTCGACCACCCGCGTCTGGGTCTCCTGCAGCCTGGTACCGACGGTCTTGTAGGTGGTTGCTCCAAACGCCGGAAATCGTCGCACCAGCTCCGGCCAGAGTGCGTTGGGCCAGGCCAGCACCACGCAGTCGACCGCAGCGACGGCGCTGGCGGGATAGGTTGTCCGGCCCAGCGCGGCGGCGACGCCAAAGATCTCGCCTTCGCTGATGTATCTGGCGATGACCTGCTGTCCATCCGGCGTGGTGCGGACGACCCGTATGTGACCCGAAATCAGCACGAAAAACGAATGAGCCTCGCTTTCCTGTTCGAAGATCGCGGACTCCTTGGCATAGCGTGACGATCGAGCGCTTCTGAGGATTTCGTTTTGCTCTTCGGGAGCCATCCCCTGGAAGAGCGGCAGCTGCGATATCAGCGATCGGTCCAGCGCAGCCAAAACGAATTTCCTCACGACCCGACACGCTGCGCCAATCGCGCGGCAAACCTTTCTTAGCGCGAGTTTGCGCCAGCGCAAATTGTTCGCAGCCGCATCGGGCTAAATGACGTGGAACGGCGCAATGCCGCGAACATGAGACAAAGGATAAATCGATGAAACTCTTCCTCGCTGCTGCAATCTCCCTCCTCGCGCTCGCCGGCGGCGCAAGCGCGGAAGAGCATGTCGTGCAGATGCTCAACAAGGGCGAAAAAGGCGCCATGGTTTTCCAGCCGGCCTTCGTCAAGGCCGCACCCGGCGATACCGTAAAGTTCGTGCCGACCGACAAGACCCATGACGCCGAGTCGATCAAGGGCATGATTCCGGATGGCGCCGAGCCGTTCAAGGGCAAGCCGAGTGAGGAGATCACCGTTACGCTGACCAAGGAAGGTGTCTACGGCGTCAAATGCGCGCCCCACTATGGCATGGGGATGGTCGCTCTGATCGTTGTCGGCAAGCCGGTAAACCTGGATGCGGCGAAAGCGGTCAAGCACGTAGGCAAGGCAAAGACGGTGTTCGCCGACCTGTTCACCCAGGTTGCGGCCAACTAGCCGCAATCAGACAGCCTGCTCGCCGCAAGTCGGAGTGGGCAAGGGCCGGACGGACCGAGGGCGGCGGTTCATCCGGCCCTTTTCATTTGAGGACACAACTCATTTGGGGACACAAGTCATGGCAATTGCACGTCTGCGGCGCTATTCCGGCCCCGCCTTTCTTTCCTACGGGTTTAGGCCCTTCTTCTTCCTTGGGTCATTGTATGCCGCGCTCTCGATTCTGCTCTGGCTGCCGATCTATGCGGGCGAGCTCGAGGCCCACAGTGTATTTGTTCCGATCGATTGGCATATCCACGAGATGCTGTTCGGCTATCTGCCGGCGATCGTTACCGGGTTCCTGCTGACCGCCATCCCCAATTGGACTGGTCGGCTGCCCGTACAAGGCCTGCCGCTGCTGGCGCTGGTTGTCCTGTGGCTTGCCGGGCGCGCCGCTGTCTTCTTCTCGGCTGACATCGGCTGGCAAGCAGCCGCGGTGATCGACGGCTCATTTCTGTTTGCGGTGGCTGCCGCCGCCGCCCGCGAAATCATCGCCGGACGCAACTGGCGCAACCTCAAGGTGCTGCTGCCGCTTGTCGTGATGGCCTGCGCCAACGGCGCGTTCCACATCGAGGCCCATGTCCAGGGCACGTCGGACATCAGCCGCAGGCTCGGAATGTCCGCGGCGATCCTGCTCATTTCGCTGATCGGCGGGCGCATCATTCCAAGCTTCACGCGCAATTGGCTCGTGCGCGAAAATCCTGGCAGGCTGCCGACGCCATTCGACCGTTTCGACATTGCATCTCTGACCATTTCAGCCATCGCTCTGGGCGCCTGGACGTTCGCCCCCGACAACGATATCTCCGGGCTGCTCCTGGGAGCCGCCGCCACCAGCCAGGCATGGCGGTTGGCGCGGTGGGCTGGCGATCGCACCTTGCGGGATCCGCTTGTTCTCGTTCTTCACCTCGCATACGCCTTCGTGCCGGTTGGACTTTGGCTGATTTCGGCGTCGACTTTCTTGCCTGCGATGGTGCCGGTTGCTGCAGGACTCCATGCTTTGGGCGCCGGCGCCGTCGGCTCGATGACGATCGCGGTGATGGCCCGCGCCACGCTTGGCCATACCGGTCGGCAACTACGGGCCGGACCGCAAGCGATTGTTGTCTTCGCAGCGATCCTAATCGCAGCCCTGTTGCGCATACTTGCTGTTTTTATACCCTATGAGGGGATCGTTCATGCCGCGGGCGCTGCATGGATTCTGGCGTATGCCGGCTTCCTCCTGACCTACGGCATGGCCTTGACGACGCAGAAGGCCAGGTAGCGATGCGACGGAAGAGACTGTGACGCCAGCCCCTGCCGCTACAGTCAAGGCGGCAGGGCGGCGGCTGCGCTTTCATGACACGCATGCCCGTCAGCTTACAAATGTCTTGCTCGCAACGCCGATTGTTGGGCTCCTCGCTTCATGCCTTGGCGGCACTGTTCCCTTGGCGATCTGGTCATGCGGATGCACAAAAGGCGGTGCCACGAGCGTAATCTTTTCACGGGGCAGCCCGCGGATCTCCGCCTTTGTGACCGTTGCCGACAATGCGGGCAGTGCCGCAACGGCGGCAGCGCCGAGCGCTGCTCCGAAGAGGGCTTCGCGTCGCGTGATCATGTCAATCTCCTGTGTCTCGACCGTTGCGGATGAGAAGAAAGCTAAAGGACCTGACGCAGGGTTTCTTTGCGCTGGCGCAAATTGATGGGCGTTAGTCGGAGAAATAACAGCCTGGAATACAACGATCTCGCGCGCCACGATTGAGGTGAAGAGGTTGGTGTCTCGGTCTTCTTCCAAAGGAGAGCTGTCGCCAACGATTATCTTTAGATCAGTGGACGCTTTTTCTCTTCTGGATCGATGAGAATTCGCTCGGCTGCACCGTCGAGATCTTCATACTGGCCACTTTTCAACGCCCACAGGAAGCCGCCCAAGCCAAGCGCGCCAAGAAAGAGAGCGACGGGTATGAGATAGGTGAGGGTGGTCATGACGACCGGGCCAGTTCGTTGAAGTCGGACAGCCTGTCGCGGCGAACATTTTTGGCCTGTGAAATGGGCTCGGAGGTTCGCAGTCGCAGCGCATTTCCAATGACAAGCAGTGATGAAGCGGACATGGCAATTGCGGCTATCAAGGGCGTGACATGCCCAAGTATGGCGATCGGTACTGCCACCGCATTGTAGACGATTGCGATTGCGATGTTCTGCCGGATCAGGCTTCCTGCCTTGCGCGAGACGTCCAGCGCGAGCGGCACCGCCACGAGGCTTTCGCGCAGGAAGACGAAATCCGCGGCGTTGCGGCCAACATCGGCGGCGGTGGCCGGTGCGATCGAGACATGCGCTGCGCTCAGCGCCGGCGTGTCGTTGAGGCCGTCGCCAACCATCAGAACCTTGTGCCCAACTTTCGCGAGGGTTTCGATGCGCTCGAGCTTGCCGGATGGCAGCAGGCACGGAACGAAGTCGTCGATTCCGAGTGACTTCGCAACCTCGGCACAGGCTGCCGCAGTATCGCCCGACAGCATCTCCACGGGAACCCCGGCGTCGCTCAATTGATCGATGGCCGCTCTGGCGTCGGCGCGCAATGCATCCTCGAAAACGAAGCATGCGGCGATCATCCCGTTTCTCGTCAGCACCGTTCCGCCGTAGCCGTGTTTGCCTTCACCGCCGGTTCGAGCCTTCCAGCCAGCCCATCCGCGTCGGCCCAGTCGCCAGGTGCTTGCCGCGTCAGTGGCCTCGATTCCAAATCCCGGATGCTCGGTGACGGCATCGAATTTGAGCTGCCCGCCAGGAATGGCAAAGCCGGCTATGGCCTTTGAAAACGGATGACGCGAGTGCGCCGCCAGGTCGGCTGCGACTGTCAGCATGGCCGGATCGATCGACGGCGCGTTGACGAGCCGGGGCTGGCCAAGCGTCAGCGTTCCGGTCTTGTCGAACACCGCAATGTCCACGCTTGCCAGGCGTTCCATGGCGGAGCCGTCCTTGACCATGATGCCGTTCTCGAACAGGCGCCGTGCGGCGACCACCTGCACGATCGGCACCGCGAGGCCAAGCGCGCACGGGCATGTGATGATGAGGACGGCGATGGCGATCGTCATCGCCCGATGCCAGTCTCCGGTCGCCGCTATCCAGCCCAGGAATGTCACAAACGCCGTGAGATGGACCACCGGGGCATAAAGCGCTGAAACGCGGTCGGCAATACGGCGATATTGCGCGCGGCCGCCCTCGGCGGCCTCCATCAACCGGACCATTTCCGCCAGGAATGAATCCTTTGCGGCGGCTGTCGCCTCAATCGTCAGGGGGCCGGTAAGATTCAGCACGCCGGCCTGTACCGCTTCGCCTGGCGCCACGTTTTTCGGCGTGCTTTCGCCTGAGGCCAGCGAGCAGTCGAGATCCGACGTTCCCTGGATGATCTTGCCGTCGACGGGGATCCTCTCACCGGCCGCGATCAACATCCGCATGCCTGGTTCGATCTCGCCGACCGGCAGATAGTCGCGCGCGCCATCGCCGCGCAGCACCATGGCGCCACGCGCGGCCAGCTGAGACAGGCCTTTCACGGCAGTCCGGGCACGCTCCCGCATCACATGATCCAGCGTGCGTCCGATCAAAAGGAAGAACAGCAGCGATACCGACGCGTCGAAATAGGCGTGGTCGCCATGATTGATCGTCTCATAAAGGCTCATGGCGTAGGCGAGCGAAACACCGACCGCGATGGGCACGTCCATATTCATGCGGCCATGACGCAGGGCGTTCCAGGCCGACCGGAAGAAGATGCCGCCGGCGAAGGCGAGGGCAGGAATGGCGATCAGCGCCGAGACCCAGTGAAACAGGTCGCGGGTAGCACCTTCGGCGCCGGACCAGACAGAGACCGAAAGCAGCATGATGTTGCCCGCCGCAAAACCGGCAACAGCGACGGCGCGGATCAGTTCGGCAAGCGTCTTGTCCTTGTCGTCGATCTCGGGTGCGAACAGATGCGCCTCGTAGCCCAGCCTGCCAAGCGCGGCGACGAACGGTGGCACCTCGTCTCCACGCCACCGGACCGCGACCCGTTTCGTCGACAGGTTGACGCGCGCGCTTTCGACGTAATCGAGCTTTCCAAGTGCCGCCTCGATCGTCTGGATGCAGGCGGCGCAATGAACCGTCGGCACTGAAAGGTCGGTCTGCCGAAGATCGTCGCCAAGCGATCGGCTCGCCAACCTGATTTCCTGGCTGGATGGCAGGACCGATGTGGCGCCGTTCAGATCCAGCGCCATTTCAGCGCCCGGTGCACAACAGCTCACTGCAGCGCTCCATGAGAAATCATGATCCTGCGGACGTCGCGATAGGGTCGCGCCAGGCCGGCATCGGCGTCGACTTCGACGATCCAGACGCCGTCCTTCGGCATATGCTGCGCTGCGAATTCCTTGCCTGAGGCGAGGGCGAGCGTGACGGATTCGTCCTCTTTCTCGTAGGCGGGATGACGAAACAGCACCTTGACACCGTGCAGAGGAACCGGCTTGCCGGCTGCGTCGGAGAGGCTGTAGCGGACTTCGCCCCATGCGATGGTCAGCTTGCCGGTCCAACCGAGCGCTGCTTGGGCGCGGCCGGCCTCGGCCTCCTTGTTGAATTGCTGGCTGGCCACATAGGTGTTCTCGACGACGAGGCCGGTCCAACTCGTATTGGCGAGCGTGGCCATGGTCAGGTTGACCGCGATGACCACCCCGAAAAAGGTGAGAATGATGGCCAGCATGTGCCTGCCGGTGAATTCGCGAGGCTTTTGGGCATTGGCGGTCATTTGGCGGCCTCTGGCGCGTTGAATGTGGCGGTGTACTCGTTCGACTCGAAGCTCGCTCTATCCTCGACACGGAACTTGAAGGTCTGTGCCGGTGCGTGGATCTGGTCCGCCGGCTGGCGAACGAAGACCTTCAACGTTTTCAGGCGGTCGGGCTCGACCGGGATGGCGAACGACCGGCCGGCCGGGATGTCGTCGCCGACGACGACCATATCGGCACCCTCCAGGCCCTCCATGGTGACGACGATCGTCCTTGGCTCAGGGATCATGTTGAGCAGCTTGACGGTATAGCCGTTGCGGATGGAGCCATCGGATAGCGTGACGAATTGCGGATTGCGGTCATGCAGCACGTTCAGCTCGAGCCGATCGCGCGTCAGCAGCGAATAGAGCAGGCCCAGCCCGATCAGCGACCACAGGCCCATGTAGACGTAGGTGCGCGGCCGGAAGATCTTGCGAACGTGAAAATGCGCCACCTGATCGGAGAAGGTGCCGACGGCAGTCCTGACCAGCGACGGATTGATTGAACTGGAGCCGCCTGCGGTCGCCAGCATCATGTTGGCGTTGTAATCGGAGAGCGTCGCGTAGGAGATAAGCCCGCGCTCCTTGCCGAGCTTGTCCATGACGCCGTCGCAGGCGTCGATACACAGCGCGCAGGTAATGCACTCGAGTTGTTGGCCGTCGCGAATGTCGATCCCCATTGGGCAGACCGCAACGCAGGCATTGCAGTCTACGCAGTCGCCGACGGACTGCCCTATCGCTTGCACCTTCTTGGCGTGACGTGAGCGCGGTTCGCCGCGCCAGTCATTGTAGGTGACGGTGAGCGAGTTCTCGTCGAGCATGGCTGCCTGGATGCGCGGCCATGGGCACATATAGGTGCAGACCTGTTCGCGCATCAGGCCGCCGAACGTGTAGGTGGTCGCCGTCAACACGGCGATGGTGATGTAGGCGACAGGCGCGGCGGTACCGGTGAAAAGCTCGCCCATAAGTGTCGGTGCATCAGCGAAATAGAAAATCCAGGCGCCGCCGGTCGCCGCGCCGATGACCAACCAGACGGCGTGCTTCGATAGGCGCAGCATCAGCTTGCGGGCGGTCCAGGGGCCGGCGTCAAGTTTCATGCGGGCGTTGCGGTCTCCCTCGACCGCACGTTCGACGACAAGGAACAGATCGACCCATACGGTCTGCGGACATGCATAGCCGCACCAGGCACGGCCGACAGTCGAGGTGATCAGGAAAAGTCCAACGCCGGCCATGACCAGGAGGCCGGCCACATAGAAGAATTCCTGGGGCCATATCTCGATGAAGAAGAAGTAGAAGCGCCGATTGGCAAGATCGAGCAGCACGGCCTGGTCCGGGGCAAATGGACCGCGATCCCAACGCAGCCACGGCGTCAGGTAGTAGATGCCAAGCGTGATCGCCATCACCAGCCATTTGAAGCGGCGAAAGTTGCCCGAGGCGCGCTTTGGGAAGATTTTCTTGCGCGCAGCGTAGAGGGGCTGACGTGTCTTGGCGGAATTGACCGCCTCGGCTTCCAGCCGTTCTACCTGCGTCTTGTCCAGCACGACTATCTCCACTTGCGCGCGGACTGTGATTTTGAGCGCGCAGGGCAACATTGCCGCCGCATGGATCGACCCGCGTTGATGCAGGTCAATCGGCGAATGCCGAAAAGATCGAGGCCCGGACTGGCCGGGCCTCGTCGCTCAGGCGGCGAAGGGCAGGAATAGGGCCCCCGACCTACTCCCCACCGCCGAGCGAATGGATGTAGACCGCCAACTCCTTGACCTTGGTCTCGCCGAGACGCGCGCCCCACGCTGGCATCACGCCCTGCTTCGGTGCGCGAACCTGGTCGGCTATTGCCGTCTCGCCCGACCCATAAAGCCAGATCGCGTCGGT
The DNA here is from genome assembly GCF_055901595.1 of Mesorhizobium sp. WSM1386. Lineage (NCBI taxonomy): Bacteria > Pseudomonadati > Pseudomonadota > Alphaproteobacteria > Hyphomicrobiales > Phyllobacteriaceae > Mesorhizobium > Mesorhizobium sp. WSM1386. Next base: position 5,902,757 of record NZ_CM148373.1, on the reverse strand, counting down.
CAGGTCGGGGGCGCCGAGTTCCCTGTTGCCTTTCGCATTGTCGCCGTGGCAGGCGACGCAGTTTTCGGCGAAGACCTTGGCGCCGGGTTGAATAAGAGTTGCATCGCGGACCTTGCCGGACAGGCTGGCAACGTAGGCGCTGACCTGAGCGATCTGGTCGGCGGTGATGATGTCCCCGAAGGCCGGCATTTCCGACAGGCGCGTGTCCGGATCTGAAGCGAAGCGGATGCCGTGCGTGATCGTCTGCTGGATCTGCTCGGCCTTGCCGCCCCACAGCCAGTCGTCGTCGTTGAGGTTGGGAAAGCCCTTGGAACCCTGGGCGCCGGAGCCGTGGCACTGCGTGCAGTTGACCTTGAATGCGGCGCCGCCGGCCGCGACCGCGAATTCCCGCAAGGCATCGTCCGCAGCGATTTCGGAGACGCTTTTCGACTCCACCGCCGCGACGTATTTGCCCTTCGCTGCTTCCGCTGCCGCCAACTCGTTCTTGACGTCGTTGCGGCTCGAATAGCCGAGAACACCCGTTGTCGCCGAGTGCAGCAGCGGCCATGCCGGATAGGCGATCGTGTAGCCGATCGCCCAGACGATGGTGATGTAGAACGTGATGACCCACCAGCGCGGAAGTGGGTTGTTCAGCTCCCGGATGCCGTCCCATTCGTGACCCGTGGTTGAGACGCCGGAGATTTCGTCGATGTGTTCGTCGCTCATGATCACTCGTCCTCGAGGGGAATCCGGGCTGCTTCGTCCGCAAGCTTGCGGCTGCCGGGGCGCAGGGCGAAGACAATTGCCCCCGCAAAGAAAAGCGCCATGGCGACAAGACCCCAGCTGTCGGCAAACTCCCGCATAAGATTGTAATTCATGGAAAAAACTCCTCAGCGGTAGCCGGCGGCTTCGTCGTAGTTCTTGAAATCGACCAGCGTGCCCAGCATCTGCAGATAGGCGACGAGGGCATCCATTTCGGTGACCTGTTGCGGGTTGCCGTCGAAGTCGCCGATCTTGGCTTTGGGATACCGGGCCTCAAGACCTGATGTGTCGGCGTTGGGATCAGCCTGCGCCATCAGATCGACATTGGCATGTGCGACCATATCATCGTCATAGGGGACGCCGACCCGCCGGTTGGCGACCAGGTGCGTCGAGAAGTCCTTCACGTCGATCGGCGCGTCCTTCAGGAACGCGTAGCTGGGCATGATGGATTCCGGCACAACGGAACGCGGATCGGCGAGATGCGCGACATGCCATGAATTCGAATATCGGTCGCCCACCCGGGCGAGATCCGGCCCCGTCCGCTTCGATCCCCACTGAAAGGGATGATCGTACATCGACTCGGCGGCCAGGCTGTAGTGGCCGTAGCGCTCGACTTCGTCGCGGAACGGCCTGATCATCTGACTGTGGCAGAGGTAGCAGCCCTCGCGCACATAGATGTTGCGTCCGGCAAGCTCGAGCGGCGAGTAGGGCCGCATGCCTTCGACTTTCTCGATCGTGTTATCGAGGTAAAAGAGGGGTGCGATCTCGACGATGCCGCCGACGGTCACCACAAGAAGGGAGCCTACGAGAAGAAGCGTGGCGTTCTTCTCGATTAGTGCATGTCTATCCATCAAGCCCATGTTCTGGCTCCTTATTCGGCAGGCTGAAGGGCGGGAACGGAGCCCGGCATCGGTTGCTCCTCACGCTGGTGGCCGAGGATGGTCATGGTGATGTTCCAGGCCATGATCAGGGCACCCGAGAGATACATGGCGCCGCCCATGGCGCGCATGACGTAGTAGGGGTGCATGGCAGCGACGGTCTCGGCGAAGGAGTAGACCAGGAAGCCCTGCTCGTCGTATTCGCGCCACATCAGGCCCTGCATGATGCCGGACACCCACATGACCGCGGCGTAGACGACGATCCCCAGGGTCGCCAGCCAGAAGTGCCAGGTAACCAGCCGCAGCGAATAGAGCCGGTTACGGTTCCAGAGCTTCGGCACCATGTAGTAGATCGCGCCGAACGAGATCATGCCGACCCAGCCGAGCGCGCCGGAGTGCACGTGACCAATTGTCCAGTCGGTATAATGCGATAGCGAGTTGACCGCCTTGATCGACATCATCGGGCCTTCGAAGGTCGACATGCCATAGAAGGCGATGGCCATCACCATCATGCGGATGATCGGGTCGGTGCGCAGCTTGTCCCAGGCGCCGGACAGCGTCATCAGGCCATTGATCATGCCGCCCCAGGACGGCATCCACAGCATGATCGAGAACACCATGCCGAGCGTCTGCGCCCAGTCGGGCAGGGCGGTGTAGTGCAGGTGATGCGGCCCGGCCCAGATATAGAGAAAGATGATTGCCCAGAAATGGATGATCGAGAGCCGGTAGGAATAGACTGGCCGGTTCGCCTGCTTGGGCACGAAATAATACATCATGCCGAGGAAGCCGGCGGTCAGGAAGAAGCCGACCGCGTTGTGGCCGTACCACCATTGCGTCAGCGCGTCCTGGACGCCGGAAAAGGCGGAGTAACTCTTGGAGCCGAGGAAAGAAGCCGGCATCGAAAGGTTGTTGACCACATGCAGCATCGCGATGGTGACGATGAAGGACAGGTAGAACCAATTGGCGACGTAGATGTGCGGTTCCTTGCGCTTCAGGATCGTGCCAAGGAACAGGATGAGGTAAGCGACCCAGACGATGGTCAGCCAGATGTCCACGTACCATTCGGGTTCGGCGTATTCGCGGCTCTCGGTGATGCCGAGCAGGTAGCCCGTCGCGGCCATTACGATGAAAAGCTGGTAGCCCCAGAAGACGAACCAGGCGAGATCGCCGCCGAACAGGCGGGCGCGGCAGGTACGTTGCACGACGTACAATGACGTGCACAGCAGCGCGTTGCCGCCGAAGGCGAAGACGACACCGGACGTGTGCAGCGGCCGCAAGCGGCCGAAATTGAACCAAGGCTGAATGTTGAGATCGGGGTAGGCCAGCTGCAGCGCGATGACCACGCCGACCAGCATGCCGACGACACCCCAGAACATCGTGGCGATGGCGCCGTAGCGGATTGGACCGTCCATGTAAGCGGATGGGTCGATCGGAGCGGCCACTTCGAAGCTCGAGTTGCGAATGAGGATGGCGACAAAACCGAGCAGCACGAAGAACAGCACCCACATGTGCTGCCGGAACGGCTCGTCCACGCCGAAGCCGGCGGCCACCAAGGCCGCGAAAGTAAAAAGGCTCAACGCGAAGATTTGTGTGCCGAACTTCATGACATTTCCCCGACCTCGGATTCCCTGCGCGGACGCCAATCCGCGGCAACACCAATTCCGCAGCCGGCACGTCCCCGCCTTGATCCATGTCAAAGTCATGTGCATTTGGATTGGGCAGGCTTGATCCCGCGAACGATCAGGAGATTGGCGTTGAACTCGCAGACAGGAGGGGGACCGTTTCCACTGCATGCAGGCGGCAAAAATTCGATGCCGGCAGGGTCTGCTGCGGTGATGAAACGTGTACACTTGGAAAAACTGCAGCTCTGCGATGCCTTGGAAAGGATCGCGGACACGCTGCCTAAGGTCGACATTTTGGCATGCTTGGCGGTAGCAAACGCAATCGTTCCGCTGTTGCGCGACAGTCATCGATACGAAGAGACGGTCATATTCCCCGCTTACGAGACGGCGTTGGCCGGCAGTGATGCCAATCTTGATTCAGCAAGGCGATTGAGCGCCGAGCATATCGAGGACGAATGCTTTGCCGGTGAGGTGACCGAGATGTTGCTGGCGATCGGCCACGGCAAGACGGTCGACAATGCCGAGGCGGTTGGGTTCATGCTGCGCGGGTTCTTCGAAAGCCTGCGCCGGCATATCGCCTTCGAGCGCGAGCATGTCCTGCCGATGATTGGGTTTGTCGATTGAGCCTAGCTAGGCGCCGGAGCGGCGCTGCAGCCGATTCAAGCTATCGACGATTACATGCCGATTGTTCTCGATGCGGATCACGCCATCTGACCGCAGCCGGGTCAGCTGACGGCTGACGGTCTCGATCGTCAGACCGAGAAAATCGGCGATGTCGGCGCGGGTCAAAGGCAGATCGAAACGTGTCGACTGGGCGGCCGGATCAAGCGTGGGGTCGATGTTCCTGGCGATCATGAGTAGGAAGCTCGCCACCTTTTCCGAAGCACTCTTGCGGCCCAGCGTCACCATCCAGTCGCGGGCATCATCGAGTTCGTTCAGCGTCTGCTTGAAGAGACGATGCTCCAGTCCCGGCGATTCCTTCATCATCCGTTCGATGGCCGCCTTTGGGAACGAGCATAGGGAAACTGCGGTTGCGGCTTCGGCGTTGATCGCGCTTTCCACCTTGAAGGGCCTGCCCAGAAAATCGGGAGCAAATTGAAGCCCGACAATCTGCTGGCGCCCGTCCGAAAGGCTCTTCATCAGCTTGACCACGCCGGAAAGCACATTCGCGTAGCTGTCGACGGCCTCGGCGTCACCGATCAATTCCACGCCCGCTTCGACGGTATGCTTCGATGAGGTCTTGGCGAGGCCCACCAGCTGGTCCGGATCGAGCGCGCCGCAAACGCCATGATGCCGCGCTTCGCATGACTGGCAAAGCACGGGAATGCCGGCGCTGTGTACATCCTGACGCACTGTCATCGTGGTCGTCCGCGAACCGAAAGGTTCCGTCAGGATATAGCATCGACCCAAGAAAAAGCCTTGCGGCAGTTTGTCCGCAGCCGATGGGCATTGACCGAAATCAAGGCGGCTGTTGCCCACCTTGAACAATATCGCGCGAAACATTCCGGAGTTGATAGCGACATGCGGCCAGAATTAGTTGCCAGGCTTGGTGAGAACGTGCCGCGTTACACGAGTTACCCAACGGCGCCGCATTTTCATCCGGGCGTCGATGCCGCCGTCTGTCGTGGCTGGCTGCAGGCGCTCAATGAGGGCGACGAGATCTCGCTCTATCTGCACATCCCCTATTGCGACAAGCTTTGCTGGTTCTGTGCGTGCCACACCAAGCAGACACGCCACTACGAACCGGTCACGAAATATCTGAGATCGCTGCATGCGGAGATCGCCACCGTCTCAAGTCTCGCCGGAGGCAAGGGCCGGGTACGTGCCGTCCATTTCGGTGGCGGCTCACCGACGATGCTCAAACCGCAGGACATGGTGGCGCTGGCAGCCGTTCTGCGCAACAGCTTCTCATTTCTTCCCGGCGCCAAGATCAGCGTCGAAATCGAACCCAACGATATGGACGAAGCCCGCCTCGACGCGCTTGCCGAAATCGGCATGACGAGGGCCAGCCTCGGGGTCCAGGATTTCGATCCGAAGGTGCAGAAGGCCATCAATCGCGAACAGACCTTCTTGCAGACCAAGACAGTCGTCGACGGCGTTCGGTCACGCGGCGTCGAGTCGGTCAACCTGGACCTGCTCTACGGCTTGCCGCACCAGACCAGGGGGAGCGTCTTGTCCACTGTCATGCAGGCGCTGACGCTCGAGCCCGACCGGATCGCCCTTTTTGGCTATGCTCATGTGCCATGGTTCAAGAAACATCAGACCATGATCGACGAGGCCTGGTTGCCAGGCGCGGAGGAGCGGTTTGCCCAATCGCAACTGGCAGCTCGCGCCATACTCGACCAAGGATACGAAGCAATCGGGCTCGACCATTTCGCCAAACCGGGCGATGCGCTGGCGCTTGCCGCGCATTCGGGGATGTTGCGTCGCAACTTTCAGGGCTACACCGAGGATCGCTGCGAAACCTTGATCGGCCTCGGCCCGTCATCCATCAGCCAATTCCGGCAAGGCTATGTACAGAACATGCCTTCGACCGCCGAGTATGGCCGCATGGTGGATGACGGTGGGTTGGCTTCGGTCCGCGGAATTGCTTTTTCCGACGACGACCGCGCTCGCGGTTGGATCATCGAGCGGCTGATGTGCGATTCCGGCTTTTCAGCGATCGACCTGATTGAGCGCTTTGGCGAGACTGGCCAAAGGCTTCTCGGCAAAGCGAGTTCCACCGCTCTTCTTGATCCTGCCCGGATGCTTGAACTTCACGGTGACCGCTTCGTCGTGCCGGTCGAAAGCCGCCCCTTTGTCAGAAGCGTCGCGGCGAAGTTCGACAAATATTTCGAAACCGGCAAGGCGAGGCATTCCGTGGCGGTCTGAACATCGGCTGCGTCAGGAATGCTCCCGGGCCGGCAAGTCATGTGAAATGCCTATATCCCGGTCTGAACAGCGCAGATCGTCGACCGCGTCAGGAAACGCTTCTCCCTTCCATTATCCAGCGAGAACATGCCGCCGCGGCCTGGCACCACGTCGATAATGAGATCGGTATGCTTCCAGGCCTCGAATTGCGAGGCGCCGATGTAGAACGGCGCGTCACCGATATGGCCGAGCAGGACATCGTGGTCGCCGACGATGAATCCGTCCAGCGGATAGCACATTGGCGAAGAGCCGTCGCAGCAGCCGCCGGATTGATGGAACAGCACCGGACCGTGCTCGGCGACGATCTCCGCGATCAGTTCAAGCGCTGCCGGCGTTGCCGTGACCTTGGCATGCATGGATTCTCGATTTCCAGCCTGGGGCGCGGCCCCCTGCGGAGCCGCGCCTTTGAGCCAAAGAGGCGATCAGAAGAAGCCGAGCTTCTTCGGGCTGTAGCTGACCAGCATGTTCTTGGTCTGCTGGTAGTGGTCGAGCATCATCTTGTGGGTCTCTCGGCCGATGCCGGACTGCTTGTAGCCGCCGAAGGCCGCATGTGCGGGATAGGCATGATAGCAGTTGGTCCAGACGCGGCCAGCCTGGATCGCGCGGCCGAAGCGATAGGCGCGGTTGGCATCGCGTGTCCAGACGCCGGCACCGAGGCCGTAGAGCGTATCGTTGGCTATGCTGAGCGCTTCGTCGTCGTCCTTGAAAGTCGTGACCGAAACCACCGGCCCAAAAATCTCCTCCTGGAAGATGCGCATCTTGTTGTGGCCCTTGAACACCGTGGGTTGGACGTAGTAGCCGCCGGCCAGGTCGCCGGGCAGAAGATTGCGCTGCCCGCCCGTCAGCAACTCGGCTCCTTCCTGGCGGCCGACATCGATATAGGACAGGATCTTTTCCATCTGCTCGGACGAAGCCTGGGCCCCGATCATCGTTGCCGGATCGAGCGGATCGCCCTGCACGATCGCCTCGACGCGCTTGAGGGCGCGTTCCATGAACCTGTCGTAGATCGATTCCTGGATGAGCGCGCGGCTCGGGCAGGTGCACACCTCGCCCTGGTTCAGCGCGAACATGACGAAGCCTTCGACCGCCTTGTCGAAGAAATCGTCGTCTTCGGCGACGACATCCTTGAAGAAAATGTTCGGTGACTTGCCGCCGAGCTCGAGCGTCACCGGGATCAGGTTCTGGCTGGCATACTGCATGATCAGCCGGCCCGTCGTCGTCTCGCCGGTAAAGGCGATCTTGGCAATCCGCGGCGACGAAGCCAGCGGCTTGCCGGCCTCGAGGCCAAAGCCGTTGACGATGTTGAGCACGCCCGGCGGCAAGAGGTCGCCGATGAGATCGGCCCAGAGCAGGATGGCAGCCGGGGTCTGCTCGGCAGGTTTCAGGACGACGCAATTGCCGGCGGCAAGCGCGGGAGCAAGTTTCCAGCATGCCATCAGCAACGGGAAGTTCCACGGGATGATCTGGCCGACCACGCCGAGCGGCTCATGGAAATGATAGGCGACGGTGTCGTCGTCGATCTGGGAGAGGCTGCCTTCCTGGCCACGCACCGCGCCGGCGAAATAGCGGAAATGGTCGATGGCCAAAGGCAGGTCGGCCGCGGTCGTTTCGCGGATCGGCTTGCCGTTGTCCCAGGTCTCGGCGCATGCGAGGAGATCGAGGTTTTCCTCCATTCGATCGGCGATGCGGTTGAGGATGAGGGAGCGCTCGGCGACGCTGGTGCGCGCCCAGGCGTCCTTGGCGGCATGCGCGGCGTCCAGGGCCGCCTCGATGTCCTGGCCGTCCGAGCGCGCTACTTCGCACAGCAGTTGGCCATTCACCGGCGAGAAGTTCTCGAAATAACGGCCGGAGCGGGGCTCGGCCCATTTGCCACCGATGAAATTGCCATAGCGCTTGTCGAAGGGCGCCTTGACCGGGCGTGAGAATTCAACCTTGTTCATGTGTCTTCCTCCCAAAGCTGGCGTCGCGGGATGCGACGCTTCGGGAGAGACTTGCGGTTTCCGCCTTTGGTTGTCACCGCACCGGTTGCCGCGGCTGGGCAGGATGTGTCGCAGAATTGCGACAGTCACGGGATCTCGGCGTTTCAGTGAGGCCGATGAACATCCAGGCGGTTGAGTTTGCGGTGAAGCGTCGCGCGGCTGATACCAAGCGCCTGCGCCGCGGCCGAGACATTTCCGTCAGCCCGCGCGAGCGCACGCTGGAGGGCCCCGCGCTCTGCCTCTGCAAGAATCTTAGGGCCAATCTCAGCCCAGCCGAGCAGATCGGCGGCGGGCATTGGTTTGTCGAGACACTGCTGTGTAATGCCAAGCGCCAGGCGGGCCGAACGGGTAGCACCGACCACGAGATCGTCCGCGTCGATGGCGATCAGCGCGCCCGAACCCTTGTCGGTCACCGGCGCAAGCAGAATTCGTGCCTTCGGGAATGCCATCTTGAAGTTTTCGCTTTCGATCCGGCGCGCCGCGTCGACGACAGCCATCGAGATGAGATTGACAAACGCTTCGGTCAGATCGGCCCGGCAGGAGGACACGTCAAGCGCCGCCACGAGGTTTCCCTCATGGTCGTGGATCGGGGCTGTGGTGCAGCTGAGCAGGGTGTTGCGCGTGTGGAAATGCTGGTCACGGTGGATCGTCAACGCCCGGCGTTCGACCAGGCAGGTGCCGATCCCATTGGTGCCCTGGCTTTCCTCATTCCAGACGGAGCCAGTCCACAAACCCCAGGAATGAAACGTCTCATCATCGACAGGCGCGCCGCGCCGTTCGACCGGCACGCCGTCGCGATCGGCGAGCAGGACACAGCATCCGACGCCGCCTACCGCGAGATAGAGACGGTCGAGACTGGCTTGGGCAGCACGAAGGAGAGGTTCGATCCGTTGCCGGGCCTGCGCCAGTTCGGCCTCCGTCAGATAATGTGGAGGGCTGCAATCGGCTGGTTCGAGCCGATGCAAATTGGAAGACCGTCGCCAGGAGGCAACCAGGGCGGACTTCGCCGCCGCGTCCGACGCAATCGCCGCCTGGATGCGGTCGGCATGATGACCGGATAGATCTGCTCCCATACTTATCCTCCAACCCTGATGAATTTCCTCCCGGTCTGATCCGGTCTGCGGTTCGATCGGCACTTAGTCAATTCGTCGAAAGGAGCAGAAGGACAGATCTCTTGCCTGCCATTGCCATCCAATGGCTGCCCCATCGAGGAAGCCTATCAACAGAACGAATCGCGTTCATTGATCGGGAGCAAACTTCGCTTGGGCGGCTACCCACATTGCGAAACCTGGCCGGAGGCCCGTCAATGCGAGTTTTGGGGTTGTCGGAAATGCTCACGGCCGCAGTCGCGGCGTCATAGCCATCATCGCGCGGCGATGATGGTCGAAAAGGCACCCACAAATGTACCCTGACATTCAAGACCGCTTCCGGCGCGAAGAAAGGCACGGGGAGCTAGCTCGATTGCTTTGATGGATTTGAATGCGGGACCACCGCACGAGCGCCGTTGTAGATCGAGCGCATGTTGACGTTGGCGATCCGGTCGAACATCTCTTCGTCCATCGTCTCAAGCGGCAAGGGCGGCTGCGCCACGCCGGTATTGTTGACCAGTATGTCGAGACCGCCGAAGGCCGAGCACGAATTTCTTGACGATGCCTTCGCCAAATCCAGACCCGCCACCGGTGACGATGGCGACCTTCCCGGCAAGTCTCATATCTGTTCCTCCGTTGCCCGAACCATCGGGGAAGACACGCGCGTTGCACATTCCGATTATCTGAACGCCCTTTTAGCTTTCCTTGTTTGAGCTCGCCCGCGCCGGGAGTAATAGTCGCGTCCGAATTGCGAGGAGGAAAAGATGACGCTGAACTTCGACCCGAGGGCGAAGGCCGCGACGCTCTACCATGGCGAATTCCGGCCGATGTTCATTGGCGGCAAGTGGGTGGCGGCGCAGTCCGGTGAGGAGATGCAGGCGCTGAATCCGGCGACCGGCGAGGTGCTGGCGACGGTGCCGCGCGGCTCGGCCGCCGATGTCGGCGCGGCTGTGGCTGCCGCGCGCGTGGCGTTCGAAGGGCCGTGGTCGACATTCTCGCCCTATGAGCGGCAGTGCGTGCTTTTGCGCATCGCCGATCTCTTCGAGGCGCATTGGGAAGAGCTCAGTGTTTCCGACACGCTCGACATGGGACTGCCGATCACGCGCACGCTCGCCAACCGGCGTCGCGTCATCGGCATGCTACGCTACTATGCCGGCATGGCCACCGCGCTACATGGCGAGGCGATCGACAATTCCATTCCCGGCGAGATCGTCACTTTCACCCGGCGAGAACCGGTGGGCGTCGTCGGCGCGATCATTCCCTGGAACGCTCCGACCGCCGCGTCGATCTGGAAGATCGCACCAGCGCTCGCCACCGGCTGCACCATCGTGCTGAAACCGTCGGAGGATGCGTCGCTGACGCCACTGCTGATCGCGCGGCTGATGCAGGAAGCAGGCGTGCCCGACGGCGTCGTCAACATCGTCACCGGCACGGGAGCCGAGGCCGGCGCGCGGCTCGCCGAACATCCCGATGTCAACAAGATCGTCTTCACCGGCTCGACGCTGACCGGCCAAGCGATCGCCTGCGCCGGTGTCGCCAACCTCAAGCGCGTTTCGCTGGAGCTCGGCGGCAAATCGCCGATCATCGTCTGCCGCGACGCCGATATCGACAAGGCCGTCCCGGTCGCGGCCATGGCGGTGTTCGTTCATTCGGGTCAGATCTGCATTGCCGGCTCGCGGCTATTCGTGGCGCGCGAGATCCATGACGAGTTCGTGCGCCGGGTCGCCGAATTCGCCGGCAGGCTGCGCGTCGGCCACGGCATCGAGGCAGAGACGGAGATCGGGCCGCTGATCAACGCCAGGCAGGCCGGCAAGGTCGAGGGTTACATCAAGGCCGGCAGCGACGAGGGCGCCAAGCTGGTCGCCGGCGGCTCGCGGTTGACGGGCGAACTCTATGACGGCGGCAACTTCATCGCGCCAACCGTCTTCGGTTCGGTATCGGACAAGATGACCATCGCACGCGAAGAGATTTTCGGCCCGGTCATCTCGGCGATGCCTTTCGACACGCTGGATGAGGCCGTCAGGCGCGCCAACGCAACGCCTTACGGCCTGGCCGCCGGCATCTTCACCACCCATCTCGGCACCGCGCACAAGCTCGCCCGCCGCGTCAAGGCCGGCTCGGTCTGGGTCAACATGTACCATGCCATCGACCCTGCGGTGCCGTTCGGCGGCATGAAGATGTCGGGCTATGGCCGCGAGGGCGGCGTCGAGCATCTGCATGAGTATCTGGAGACAAAGGCGATCTGGATCCAGACGGATTAGCTATCGGCGCTGAATCGTCAGTGCGCCAACTCGCGCAGATTGGTGCGGATCAGGTTCATGAACTGCTCCGAGAAGCTATGATGCACATAGCCTCGGGCGGTGATGATCGGGCGCGTCGGCAGCCCGGTGGTGCGGGCCGCGTTCGGGTTGTCGCCAGTGGCATAGACCAGCCGGCCGAAGCGGGTCCTCCGCAGGAAGAAGCCCATGAGAGCGGTCACCGCCGCGAAGATGACCACCGACATCGGGATGCCGAAAATGGTGCCGTTGCCGACGAATTTCAGCCAGCCGATATCGGAGGGGGCATAGAGCACGTCGGACGCAAAGACGATGCGGCCAGAGCCGTAGACCGAGGATGCGATGGCAAGGGTGGCGAAGATAGGCGGGATTTCGGCCACCGCCACCATGACGCCGGTGAACAGGCCGATGGCCGCGACCAGGATGGCGCCGCAGATGACGGCCAGTGTGAAGTCGACACCCCAGGTGGAGATCCAAATGCTGAAGGCGACGCCGACCACCATCCACCGCCACCATGGTCAGGTCGATGCCACGCCCGACGACGATGAATCCCATGCCGACGGCCAGCGTGCCGAGGATCGAGACATTCTTGAGAATGGCAAAGGATGTTGCCCTGGCTCAGGAAATTGTTGAGCGTCGCCGAGAACACCAGGAAGAGAACGACCGAGATCGCGCCGACGACGAGTTCCTGGGACATTTTGATGCCCAAGCGCGCGGTGTCGGTTTTGCCCGAACCAGCCAAGTCACTTCCTCCCTCGCTGCCGGTTTGAACCAGCAGCGTGCCAAAGTGGCCTTGCCCCAGGGGCTTTGCCGCGACGACGTTTCCTCCACAGCCCTAAGCCGGCTGTTTCCGCAAAGACCATCGCGGCTCGGGACGGCAGGGGCAATTTCGATTTTCTGATGCGCGGTGCAGTTCGTCGTGTGGAGAAAGAGATGGGGAACAATGGCGCGAAGGCAGCGCCGAGAACTTTCTCGACTGTGTCCTCTGCGATGTAGGGTTCGATCAGGAAGTCCGGCAATGCCGCCACGCCGAACCCGGCCGGTGCCACCCATAGCGGCAACTCTTCCTGCACCGCTCGGAAGCATCCTTTGATGCCTGCTGTTCAAGCCCTCGCGGTCGGGTCGCCATTTAAAACGTATTGGAGAACCGTCCAAGCAGCCATCGGCCAGCGGGGCCTGGCAATTGATCCGCCGGATAGACTGCCTGGAAGGGCATCAAGCCTGCGGCGGGACCTTCCAACTCGATGCTCACGAGTCGACCACTCGCGAGGTCGTCAGCCACCAGCCAATGGGGCATGTGCCCCCAACCCAGCCCGGCGCGAAGAAAGGCGTGCTTGGCGCCGAGATCGGCCATGCGCCAGATGTTTTTGCCTTGCACGCCGTAATCGATCCCATCGGTCATGGAAGAGCGGTCGGTCAGCACGAGTTGAGTTTCGGTCAGCACCTCTCGAAGTGTGACCGGCCCTTCGGCCATCGCCAACGGCGAACCCGGCGCGACGACCGTCACCATTTTTTCGCTGAACAAGCGTTCGGCCGCCACTCCTGGTGGCGCGAATGGAAGCGTCCCGGTGATGCCGAGACCGCACCGGCCGTCGAGCACCATCTGCGCAACGGCACCGAGCGCCTCGACATGCAGCCGAAGCGGTGTCGACCTGAACCGCTGTTTGAAACCGGCAAGGGCATCGGTGAGGCAGCGTTGCGGGAACATCACGTCGACGACGATGGATAACTCGGGTTCAAGTCCGGCGGAGAAGTTCCGCGCCTTGGCCTTCAGCGCCTCAGCGTCGTTCACCAGCCGCCGCGCGTCGCCGAGCAGGTTGGTGCCGTGCGGCGTCAATTGCGGGAAACGGCCGAGACGCTCGAACAGCGGTACCCCCAGCTGTGCCTCTAAATTGGCTATCGATTGGCTGACCACCGACTGCGCCCGCCCTAACAGACGTCCGGCCGCCGAGAAGCTGCCTTGGTCGGCAGCAGCGACGAAGGTTCGCAGATGGTCGAGAGAGACGCCGTCGAGCATGTATCTGTCAAAACGATGGATGTCATCTACTTATATAGGCTTCTTCGAGGGGGCGGTAGCTCATATTTCTTCACCAAAGGAGACCGCGAGCTTGACCCATGTTCTTGTCTTAGGAGCCACTGGCTTCGTCGGTGGTGCCATTGCCCGCCGCTTTGTTGAGAGCGGGCATCGCGTCAGCGGGCTGGCGCGCAGCGACACCAAGGCCGCGCAACTGAGTGAGGCGGGTATCGCTCCGGTCCGCGGCGACATTGAAGCCGATCTCCCGTCGATCTTGGCGAAAACCCGCACAGCGGACGCGGTCATCTACGCTGCCCAGATCGCTCCGCCTGCCGAGCAGCAAGCGGTCGCCAGCCTGCTGGGAACGTTGGCCGACAGCGAAAAGATCTTTCTGTTCTTATCCGGGTCAGGCGTCCTCTGTCAGCGAACCAGCGGTGCCTGGAGTGCTGACAGCTTTGCCGAAGACGATGCGTTCGTGCCTGAGCCGCTCGCTATCGCGCGCGTCGAGACGGAACAACGTGTGCGCGCCGCCGCCCAGAAAGGCGTGCGGGCGATGGTCTTGCGCCCGCCGCTCATCTGGGGGCCGGGCGATCACGGACATGTCTCGATGGTCTACCAGTCGGTCTCCGTCACCGGAGCCGCCTGCTACGTGGGCGACGGCCTGGCGACCTACGGCAATGTTCATGTCGACGATATCGCGGACCTGTTTGCCAGAGCAATGCAATCGGGCAGACCGGGCGCGCTCTACCATGCGGTCGCAGGAGAAATCCCCAACCGGTGGATCGCCGAAGCCGTCGCGCGTGATCTGGGTGTTCCGAGCCGCAGCGTCACCATGACCGAGGCGGCCGAAATCTGGGGTGAATTCGGTGCCCTGGTCATGAGCGTCTCGAGCCGTGTGCGCGATGCGGCCACCCGGGCGGCGCTCGGCTGGTCCCCCCGTCACAGCGACATGCTGTCGGAAATCGGCGAGCCGCGGCTTCGCGCGCTGGCCACCTCTCAAACACAACAAGGAGCATAAGAATGAGCACTCATGAAGGAAAGGTGGCGATCGTCACCGGCGGCAGGCAGGGCATCGGTCGAGGCGTGGCGGATCTGCTTGCCAGGCGGGGCGCCAAAGTTGCCATCGTCAATCGCAAGGACGCCGCCGATGTGGCTGAAGCGATCGGCAATAGTGCGATCGCGATCGCGGCGGACGTCACGAGCGAAAGCGACTGGGCCAAGGTCGCAAGCACGGTGGAGACCGCCTTCGGCCGTGCTGACATCCTCGTCCACGCCGCCGGGGCATATCCGATGGCGACGCTTGAGCAGATGACGCCTGAGGCCTGGCGTGCAGTCATGGCGCTCAATCTCGACGCACACCTGATGGGTGCACGCGCGATCGTGCCGCTCATGCGGAAGTCGGGCGGAGGCGCTATCGTTGCGATCGGCTCAAACGCAGTCGGCATGGTGACGCCGCCCGGCTTCGGCTTCTCCCACTACATCACGTCCAAGATGGGCGTCATTGGCCTGGTTCGAGCGCTCGCCAGCGAACTCGCGGCCGACAACATCATCGTCAACGCCGTCCACCCCGGCATCACCGATACCGAGGGCGCGAGCGGGATGCCGAACGAGCAGAAGGCGCAGGTCTATATGCAGCAGGCGATCAAGAGGTTGGGCACGCCCGCCGATATCGCCGGGCCGGTCGCCTTCCTCACCAGCGACGACGCCCGTTTCGTCACCGGCCAGACGCTGGTCGTCGACGGTGGCTGGCTCCGGCTCTGAGGAAAACGCCATGAGCACCGCCCCTCATCGCCTACGCGACGAAACGGACCACGCCGCCATCCACCCGTAAAGCCGCGCCGGTTGTCGCCGAAGCCTGCTCCGAGCATGCATAGATGATCATGTTGGCCACCTCGTCGGTGGTCGAGAAGCGTTGGATAAGGGTGGTTGGACGCATTGCCTTCAGGAAGCCCTGCTCGGCTTCCTGCTGCGTGATCCCGTTTGCGTCAGCTTGCTTCGCCATGAAGTCGCCCAGGATCTCGGAGCGGGTAGGACCCGGCAAGACGGCGTTGACAGTGACGCCCGTGCCCGCGACCGCCTCGGCAAGCCCGCGCGAGATCGCGAGTTGAGCTGTCTTGGTCATGCCGTAGTCGAGCATTTCCTTGGGGATGTTGACCGCGGACTCGCTACTTACAAACACGACACGGCCCCAGCCTTTCGCCACCATCCGCGGCAGGTAATGACGGGTCACGCGTACGCCACTCATCACGTTCAACTGGAAGAGGCCGAGCCAGTCCTCGTCGGGGATTTTCGCGATGTCCTCGACGCCATTGTAGCTCCGGATGTGAGCCGTACCAACGTTGTTCACAAGGATGTCGGCGTCCGGCGCCTGCGCGATCAAGGCCTCGGCACCCTCCGCTGTCGCAAGATCGGCGGCGATGCCTGAGATGTCGCTTCCGGGAAAGGCCTGCCGCATCAGCCGCACCGCCTCGTCGACCCGGGTATTCCCACGGCCGTTGACGACGACCGATGCGCCGGCACGGGCCAGCCCCTCCGCCGTCGCGCGGCCGATACCTGCGGTCGATCCGGTGACAATCGCCTTGCGGCCCTTGAGTTCAATATTCATATCATTCATCTCCAATGGTAGGTGGTGATCATCCGCCGATCCAGGCTAGAATCGCCCGTCGCAGTTGAATACCGACAATATTTGGACGAAGGCGGGCCCAGCATTTGGACGAAGGCGGGCCCAGCTTTGTTCGGTCGAAGCGTCGCGGCCCAGGCGACGCGGCGACGGCTCAGGACAAGCACGTCAATCCGCCTTGTTCGCGACTTCCGCCTCCGCTGCGCGGGCAAGGCTTTCGACCCATTCCTGGTGATAACGGTAGAGTGCACCGGGATGCTTGCGCCCGAGTTCCTCAAGGAACCAAGGGCCCTGCTGCGTTTCTTCGGTCAGCACATGGCAGCCATCGGCTGTAGGAGTGATGACCCAGCCGTGGTACGCGCTCGATCCGGTAACGTCGCCATCGACTGTTGTCGACCATGCCAGCCTGCGGAAGGGTTCGCACTCCGTCACGACCAGACTCATCGGAAAGCCAACCGTCACCCGGGTGTATCTGGTTTCAAGCGCCAGTTCCGGCTTGCCGCCCAGGATCTTGACCTGATCCTCGGCGGGAAAGTAGCTCGACCAATTCTCGGCATCGACCAGCAGCTTCCAGACCACTTCAGGCGGCGCCTTCACGTCAATGTCGTTGAGTGCGTAGATAGCCGACGTTTTCGGATCATATCGCTCGGGCCAAATCACGTGGTCATACATCGATCACTGTTCCTTCTTGAACAGGTCCTGGAAGATGAGCTGGCCCCAAGTGCGGCCGCGTGCGTGCACCAGCGCGCCACCCTCGTTGAGCTTTCCCAGCTTGACGGGTGCGAACCCGAGTTGTTTGGCCAAGGCCGCCACGGGAGCGATCGCGTCCTCGTCGTCAGCAGACAGAAAGACGACCCGGTGCCCGCCCTCGACGATCGGATCGGCAGCCAGGGTGGCCGCAATCAGGTGATTGAACCCTTTGACGAGCTTGGCGCCGGTGAACGCCTTCGCGACGAAGGCGGAGGAGGGGAGACTGCCCAGCTCTTCAGGGACAGGGAACGCGTTCATCGCGTCGATGATTGTCTTGCCTTCCCAGCTCGGCAGGGCCTTCGCGACCTTGCGATGCTCCCCGAACGGGACCGCCAGGATGATTGTGTCGGCCTCGAGTGCATCCCGCAGCGACTTGGCGACGACCGTGGGTCCGATCGCCCGGGTCTGTGCCGCCAACGCCTCGGGCGGACGGCGGCTCGCGACGGCCACCTCGATGTTTTTACGGGCGAAGGCGTGGGCGAGGGCCCGGCCTATCTTACCGAATCCTACAATCGCATAGCTCATAATACTTCTCCGTTCCGTGTTGGTATTTGATTCCGGCGCTGGTTAATTGAATGGAGTGACCGGCCGGGCGTGGCTCAGAGTTGCGCAAGGCCGCCGTCGACGGCGACCTCGCTGGCGGTCATGAAGCTGCTGTCCGACGACGCGAGAAAGGCGGCCACGGCCCCGATCTCCGCTGGATCGGCCATGCGCTGGAGCGGCGTCATCGAGGCGAAGACCTTCTGGCCCTCCTCGCCGAGCGCTTCCTTCGCGAGTTCGGTCGCCGTCGCGCCGGGGGACAGCACGTTTACCCGTATGCCGGTGCCCTTCAGATCCTCCGCCCAGGTCCGAGCGAGGTTGCGCACCGCCGCCTTGCTCGCGCTGTAGGCGCTCATTGCCGGGGCGCCCGTGGTGCCGGCGCTCGATCCGGTCAGGATTATCGAACCGCCCTGGCCCATCAGCGGCAGCGCCTTCTGGACAGTGAAGATCGTACCCTTCACATTGGTGTCGAAGGTTTCGTCGATGTGCTCGGCGGTGATCTCGCCGAGCGCAAGCTGGCTTCCCGCCCCGGCATTGGCGAAGACGATGTCGAGCGTTCCGCGCTCGGCCTTCACCGTCGCGTAGAGTCGGTCGAGGTCGGCCTCATCCGAGACCGAGCCCGTCACCGCGCGGGCATTGGGTCCGAGTTCGGCCATAGCCGCGTCGAGCGTTGCCTGCCGGCGACCGAAGATGAAGACGAAGGCGCCCTCCTCGATGAAGCGCTTTGCCGCGGCGCGGCCGATGCCGGTAGCGCCACCCGTGATGACTGCAACCTTACCGTTTAGCTTTCCCATGACTTTGTCCTTCCAGGCTCTGCCTTTGATCGTTCGGGAAGAACCCCGAGAGCCTGGAAATAGGCCTGTCGGGGTCAGGCTTTGAGTGCGGAAGTGCGCACACCGGTGGTGCAAAATCGATCCGGCTGGGCGACTGCCCCCAGTCGCGACGACCGGTGTCCGCCGTTCGGAATTGGGCCGCGCTCGTCGACACAAGCTATGATGGCCGCCCACACTGCTGTACGACTGCATTGGATACGGGGTTTGCAAGGCGCACCGCGCGGTGCGGGATCGCACCATGATCGACTGGGATGACGTTCGCTATTTTCTGGCCGTGGCGCGCGGAGGCTCGGTGCGGGCTGCCGGCGAGCGCCTCGGTGTGAACCACTCGACGGTGCTGCGACGCGTTGCACAGCTCGAGGAACGCCTCGGGGCGCGGATGTTCGAAAAGCGGCCTTCGGGCTACCGCCTGACGGCTGCGGGCGAGGAGGTGCTCGAGCTCGCGAACCAGATGGAAGCGTCGTCGCACCAGTTGGAGACACGCGTCTTCGGGCGCGATCAGAGCGTGCGCGGGCTCCTGCGGGTGACGTTGGCTCCGACCCTCGCGACACACCTGCTCATGCCGGATTTCGCCGAGTTCGCGCGTCTGCATCCGGACATCGAGATGGACGTCTTGTCGTCCGGCGAGCTGGCAAATCTGACCAACCGAGAGGCCGACGTGGCGATCCGCGTCGTCTACGACCGAAAAACCCTGCCGCTCAATCTTCACGGCCTGAAGGGACCGGAACTGTTCGGGGCCGTCTACATATCCTGCGATCGACTAGCCGCATGGCGTGCGGGCGCCTCTGATCCCATCCGGTGGATCGTCATA
The DNA here is from genome assembly GCF_055901595.1 of Mesorhizobium sp. WSM1386. Lineage (NCBI taxonomy): Bacteria > Pseudomonadati > Pseudomonadota > Alphaproteobacteria > Hyphomicrobiales > Phyllobacteriaceae > Mesorhizobium > Mesorhizobium sp. WSM1386. The sequence continues at coordinate 5,883,695 of NZ_CM148373.1, read as the reverse complement.
AGCATTCATGGAATTCCGGATTGGGCCAGCGAAGGTGAGGTTCGCACGACCGGGGTTCCATTCAGGACCACGGACGCCGCAGCGCAGATCGTTGCTGTACGGCAAGGGCTCGGGATCACGACACTGCCCTGCTTCGTCGGGGATGCCGATCCCCTCCTGATGAGGGTGCCGGGCACCGAGCTGCACCTTTACGGAACGCTCTGGCTTCTCACCCAGGGTGAGACACGCAAGACGAAGCGCGTGCGGCTCTTCACGGAGTTCGTGTCCGGCAGGCTCGCCGCGTACGCTCCGCTTCTCGCGGGGCTGTCTATGCCTGAAGCAGACTCTCGCAGGTGACGTTGAGCACCACCATTTGGTGGGCGCGCTCGATGGGGTTCAGGTCAGTCGGCAGCCGATTCAACCTGGAAAGCCATTCAGCCTGGAAGCCCATTCAGCCTGGAAAGCCAACTCAACCTGGAAAGATAGTGAAACCGCCATCGACGCGGATGACCTGGCCGTTGATGAAGCGCGCGCGCGGACCGGCAAGAAAAGCCACCGCCTCGGCGATCTCTTCCGGCTCCGCATACCGGTTCAGCGATTTCCTGCTCGAATCCATGCGCTCCGGATCGACCACACGGGTCGCCTGGAACCGTGCCGTCTTGGTGGCGCCGGGGCTGACCGCATTGATGCGCACGCCATCGTCGATCAGTTCCTTGGCGAGGCAGCGCGTGTAATGCACGACCGCCGCCTTCAACGTCGAGTAGACGACTTCGGGCGAGCAGCCGAGATGTGCCGCCGCCGACGCGATGTTGATGACGGAGCCGCCGCCGCGCTGCTTCATGGGGGGCACGAAGGCCTGGCAGACCAGCATCGTGCCGATCAGGTTGTTCTCGGTGAGCACGCGGATGTCGTCCAGTTCGATGTCGAGGGCGTTGTTCGGGTTCGGCTTGCCGCCCTTGGCGCCGATGTCGCCGCCGGCGCAATTGACCAGCACATGCACGTCGCCGAGATCAGCCTCGATCTTGCGCTTCATCTCGGCCACCGCCTTCTGGTCGCCAATGTTGCCGGTCACCGACGTGACCTTCGTCCCATGCCGCTTCAATCGCTCGACCACCTCGCCGAGATTGGCGAACTCGCCGTATTTGGCCGGCGCCGTTTCGTCCATGTCATGGATCGCGACATTGGCGCCCAATTCCGCCAGACGCTCGGCCATCACGCGACCGAGGCCACGGCCGGAGCCGGTTACGAAGGCGGTCAATCCATCGAGTTCACGTGCCGTCATCAGATATTCTCCACTTTCATCAAACCAAATTGCGCATGTTGGCGGCGCTGCGCCGGATCATGTCGAGCTCATAGGAAACCAGGGAACCGTCGTCTTCACGTTCCCAAGGAGTACGGTAGTCGGCATCGTCGGGTAGCCGATTGCGCTGCGCTGCCCGCAGGCAAGCGGCAAATTCCCGTGCCGTCTTCGGCGGATAGCCGTGCCACCAGTCGTCGCTTAGAAAGCGGACATGCCGCGCCTCCAATGCCCCCGGTTCGAGAACGGCGGTCATGCGATCGTGGTGTTGGCCGAGAATTGCGAACAACTCGGCAAACGGCACCGCGCCATCGCCGATGGCGCAACGGATCAGCCGGTAGCCTTCGGTCGTGAACTGCACGCGGTAGTCCTTGAGGTGGACATGGCGGACATAAGGAGCGATCCGCTGCGCAAAATCGAGCGGCGCTTCGCCGACCGGGAATGTGTTGCCGGTGTCGAAGGTGACACCGACGCCTTCGCCGCCGAACGCGCAGAAATCGACGATTTCCCCGCTGGTGAAGTCCTGGTGGTTTTCGATCGCAAGGACATGGCCTTCGGCAATCGCGCGGGGACCCCATTCCCTCAATCTGTCTCGAATGATGCCGGCGAACTCGCTCCATTTCTCGCCGGCAGCGTTGCGGTCGCCACATAGAACCGGCGTCAGCGCCGTTCGGATGATCTTGGCCCGCAGCAGGCGTGCGGCCCGAAATGCCGCGTCGAGCGGTTCGCCCACCAGCAAGCCGCCGCTGACGATCGGTGTGATCCCAAGGCCGGCGAGCCTTTCGCGCAGCGCGATCACCGCGTCGTCGGAAAGTTCCGCCAGCCATGGCACCCAGATCTCCAGCACCCGCGCGCCGAGTTCGGTCGCGAGCGCAATGAAACCTTCCAGCCCTGCCGGCTCGGGATTGGCGCGGGGCGTACCGCGGGCCTGGAGCCCGAGATGATAGGTCAGACCATAGGGGTTCAGGCCGACCTTGAGCATGGTGCGATCCTTTGATTCGGGTTTTGCGGTCATCGCAGGCCGGCATCCACGGTAATCGACTGCTTGGTGATCATGCGGCTGTCGTCGGCGGCAAGGAACAGCACCGCGCGCGCGACCTCTGCGCCGAGCAGAACGCGGCGGATCATCTGCCGCTGCACGACCTGGTCGACCGATGCCTGCGTCTTGAACCAAAGCTGCCGTTGCCGGTCGGTGATGACGGCACCCGGCTCGATGGCGTTGACGCGGATGTTGTCGGGGCCAAATGCCCGCGCCAGCGCGAACGTCAACCCGACCACCGCAGCCTTGGCCGTCGCATAAGGCGCCATCTCCGCCGCGCCGAAACGCCAGGCGATCGAGGAAAAATTGACGATCGAACCAAAGCCCAACTCCTTCATGTGCGGATGCACGGCTTGCGCGGCAAAGAAGTGGTGCCTGAGGTTCACGTCCTGGGCGTGGTCCCAGTACTCCTGCGTCACGTCGGCGACCGGGTGGCGATTGTCGTCGGCGGCGTTGTTGACCAGCACCGCGACGGATCCGAGGTGGTCGCGCACCGTGCCGATCGCAGCCTGGAGAGCGGGAATATCGGTCACGTCGCAGCGCAAGAATAGTGGTGCGTGCGGTGCCGTGGCGGCGAGTTCCCGCGCGAGATCCTCGCCGGCCTCCTGCTGCAGATCGAGAAACGCGACGCGCGCGCCATTGGCGGCGAAGGCGCGGACCGTGTCGGCGCCGATGCCTGACGCGCCGCCGGTGATCAGCACGACACGATCAGTGAGGCTCGGATAGGTGGCAAAGGACAATGCGGAGCTCATTTCAGATCAGGCGTTGGTCAGATCAGGCGTTGGGGTCAGATCAGGCGTTGGGTCGTCGGGTCGAACAAGCACGCACGCGCCATGTCGATACCGAGCGTCACCGTCTCACCCATGCGTGGCGTGCTGTCGGGGTCGAAACGACCGGTGATCTCCTTGCCGCCCAGACGCAGAACGGCCATGGTCTCCGCGCCTGTCGGCTCGACCAGTTCGACCACGGCATCGATTTGCGCGATGCCTGGCTTGCGACGCTGAAGATCGGGATCGAACCGGTAGATGTGCTCCGGCCGGATGCCGAGCACGACCTGTCGCGGCGTACCGGCGGCAAGCGTCTGGATGATCGACAGGCTGGCCGGCTTGCCTTCGGCGGTCTGCAAGGCAACGGTGGGGCGACCGCCTTCCTGGCTCAGTTCGACCGGCAGGAAGTTCATCGCCGGCGAACCCATGAAGCCCGCGACGAACATGTTGGCCGGACGGTTGTAGATCGTGGCCGGCTCATCGAATTGCTGGACCTCGCCCTGATGCATCACGGCGATACGCGAGGCGAGCGTCATCGCCTCGACCTGATCGTGTGTGACATAGACCGTCGTCTTACCGACGCGGTGATGCAGCTTCTTGATTTCGGTACGCATGTCGACGCGCAGCTTGGCGTCGAGATTGGAGAGCGGCTCGTCGAACAGGAACAGTTTCGGATCACGCACCAGCGCCCGGCCCATCGCGACGCGCTGGCGCTGGCCGCCCGAAAGCTGTCCGGGCTTGCGCCCAAGCAGCGGTTCGATCTGCAGGAAAGCTGCAACCCGCTTGACGGCCTCGTCCTGCTGCGGCTTCGGCACGCGGCGGCTTTCCATGCCGAAGGTGATGTTCTCTCGCACCGTCATCGTCGGGTAAAGCGCGTAGGACTGGAACACCATGGCGATGTCGCGGTCCTTCGGCGCAACCGAATTGACCAGCCGGCCGTCGATGCGGATCTCGCCGGAGGTTACGGTTTCCAGCCCGGCGATCATCGCGAGCAGGGTGGACTTGCCGCATCCGGATGGTCCGACCAGCGCGATGAACTCGCCGTTCTGCGCCTCGAGATCGATGCCCTTCAGCACCTCGACCGCGCCGAAGTTCTTGCGCAGGGATCGGATGGTCAATGTCGACATGCGATGCCCTTCTTGCCGGTCGGAGCGATCGGCGACATGAGACAGGCTCCGCTCATTTGATCGCGCCTCATTTGATCGCACCCTGGGTCAGGCCGCGGACGAAATACTTGCCGCCGAAGAGATAGATCAGCAGCGGCGGCAGCGCGCCGATCAGCACGGCGGCGCTCATGACATCGTAGGCGCGTACATTCGTGCCGCTTGCCGTCAGCGCGACGAGCGCGGCCGTGATCGGCTGTTGCTGCCCGGAGGTGAAGACGACACCGAACAGATATTCGTTCCAGATGCCGGTGAACTGCCAGATCACCGTGACGATCAGGATCGGTGAGGAGAGCGGGAGAATGATCTTGCGGAAGATGCGCCAGAAGCCTGCGCCATCGATGCGCGCCGCCTTGATGAGATCGTCGGGGATGCTGACGTAGTAGTTGCGGCAGAACAGGGTGGTGAACGAAATGCCCTGGATGACGTGGATGACGATGAGCCCGTAGGTCGAATTGCTGAGGCCCAGATTGCCGAGGATGAACGCCCAGGGCATCAACGAAATCTGGCCTGGTATGAAGACGCCGAGCAACATGCAGGTGAACAGTGCTTCCGAACCCTTGAAGCGCCATTTCGACAAGATGTAACCGTTCATCGCGCCGACCGCCGTCGAGATGATCGTCGCCGGGATCGTCATTTTCAGGGAGTTGTAGAAGTTGCGCTGCATGCCCTCGCAGGTGCCGCCGATGCAATAGGTGCTCCAGGCCTGGCCCCAGGCTTCGAGGCGGAAGCTGCGTGGCAGCGAGATCAGCCCGTTGCGCGCGATCTCTTGCTGATCGCGGAATGAATTCAGCACCACGACCAGCAACGGGACCAGGTAGATCGCCGCGAAGACAACCAGCAGCCCATAGATGACGAAGCGGGTGAGGAAATGCCTGCGCGTCGCGACTGCGGCGGCGCGATGATCATGCGACTGGTCCAGCGCTGCGGCGTCAGCCATGGCCGGCTTCCTTGCGCCGGCGCCAAACCACCCAGAACGAATAGGGCACCAGCACGACGGCAAGAGCGGCAAGCATCATGATGGCCGCCGCCGCACCTTCGCCGATCTGGCCCCGTTGGAACATCAGGTCATAGACGTAGATGGCGGGGAAGGTGGTCGAGATCCCCGGTCCCCCTTTCGTGAGGGCCGCCACGAGGTCGAAGGTCTTGATGGCGAACTGGATCTGGATGACGGCGACCGCCAGGAAGATCGGCGCAATCGTCGGCAGAAGCACTTTGCGATAGATGCGGAAGGTCGATGCGCCGTCGATCTGCGCGGCCTTGACGAGGTCCGAATCCACCGAGCGCAGACCAGCCAGGAACAGCGCCATGGCAAAGCCCGAGGATTGCCAGACACCGGTGATGATCACCGCGTAGATCGCGTAGTGCCGGTCGCTGGCGAGTGCGAAACTGAAATTCGTCCAGCCCAATCCGCGCACCATCGCCTGGATACCGTCGGTCGGGTTGTAGAGCCAACTCCAGACCGTGCCGGTTACGATGAAGGAGACGGCCAGCGGATAGAGGAAGATCGTGCGCCAGACCGCTTCGCCGCGCACCCGCTGGTCGATCAGGATCGCCAGCAGCAGTCCCACGGCCATCGAGCCGACGATGTAGAAACCGCTGAAGAAAAAGAGGTTGTTGTAGGCGATGTTCCAGCGCCGGTTCGCCCACAGTGACGCGTAATTGTCCAGCCCGACGAAGCCATAGGTCGGAAGCAGCGAGGAGTTCGAGAGCGAGATGTAGAGCGTCCAGCCGGTGAACACGAAGACGTAGACGAAGCTCGCCACGAGGGAGGGGCCGAGCACCAGCAGGGGCATCGCCGAACCCAACCGCTGCCGCCAGGGGCGGGCGGGCGCCGGGACCGATAGGATCAGGTCGTGATTTGACATCTGGAGCGCGGGACTGGGATGGAGGATGGCCGGGTGCTGATAGAAATTGCGCCCGGCCGTTCCCGTCTACTTCTGTGCTTCTGCCGCGTCGGCCATCGCATTGGCGCCGTCCTCGGCTGACATGTCGGGCGTCGCCACGAACTCGGTGATGGAGTCCATGATCGCGCCGCGCATCTTCTGCGGGATGGTCATGTTGTGCGCCATCGAGCGGACCAGCGTGCCGTCCTTGATCGAAGCCTGCAGGTCCTTCTGCGAGAGTTGCTGGCACGGATTGAAGCCCTTCGACAGATCGATATCCAGGCGCGCGGGGATCGAGCCTTTGGCCTGGTTGAAGACCGTCTGGAAATCGGGCGACAGGATCAGGCTGGCAAGCAGCTTCTGGCCGTCGATGTAATCCTGGTCCTTCTGCTTGAAGAACACGACCGAGTCGGAGTTGAGGATGAAGCCGGGTTTGCCCCAATCGGTCGGCGCCTGGGCGCAGACATAGTCGGTGCCTTCCTTGAAGCCGGCAGCGGTCAGCAGGCCGATCGTCCAGTCGCCCATGATGTGGAACGCCGCGTCGCCCTTGCCGACGAGCGCCGACATCGAATCCCAGTCGCGGCCAACCATGCCCGGATCCATGTATTTGGTCGTCATCAGGCGCATCTGCTCGAAGGCCTTGACCATCCCCGGGCTGCGCATGGATTCGACATCGCCTTCGACGAAGGCCTTGCGATAGAGGTCGATGTCCTGGCCATAGAGCACGACTTCGAACACGGTCGAATCCGTCCAGTCGGCGGTCGAATGCGAGATGCAGATCTTGCCTGAGGCGACGATCTTGTCACAGGCCGCGTTGAACTCGGCCCAGGTCTTGGGCATTTCCGCCACGCCGGCCGCCTGCATGACCTTCGGCGAGGCCCAGAGCCAGTTGATGCGGTGGATGTTCATGGGAGCCGCGACCCATTTGCCCGTCGGCTTCATCACCGGAAGCAATTCCGGCGCCACCACTTTCTCCCATCCTTCCGAGGCCGCCAGCTCGTCGAGATCGGCGGTCATGCCGGTCTCGTTCCACTCGGCGATTTCCGGGCCTTTGAGCTGCACGGCAGGCGGCGCATTGCCGGCGATCACGTCGGCACGCAGCTTGGCCAGCGTATTGGCCGTGTGACCGGCGATCGACGTCTGTTCCCATTTGCCGCCCTTGGCGGTGAACATCTCGCCGAGCTTGGCGATCGCCTGGGCGTCCGATCCGGTCGCCCATTGGTGTAGCAGGTTCGTCTTTGGCTCGGCTAAGGCAGCCCCCGTGAAAAAGGTGCACACAGTGGCGGCCGCGAGGGCGGTCATGACGGATTTCATCGTTTCACTCCCATATGGTGTTGCACGGTTCGTATCGACCGCTTATGGCCGCGGTTTGAAGCCGCCGCCGGCGAGACGCGTTAATCTCGAGTTCTTTCCAAGATGACATATTGGCGCTATCAGTCAACGATGTTTATGTTGATCCATGACAAAACCTTCGCTTAGGACCTGGCTGATCGGCAGACCGTCCGCGTCGCCGGAGAGCATGATCGTGCGATGCTTGAGCGAGCGCGGCGTACTCTCCGCGTCGCAGATCACGCACGTCACCGGTCTGGCGCGCTCTACTGTCTCAACCGCGCTCAATGGCTTGAGAAAGTCGGGGATGGTGATCGAAGCTCCGGCCAGCCGCGATGGGATCAGGGGTATCGGCAGACCAGCTGCGGCCTTGACGCTCAATCCGACAGCGGGCACCTGCGTCGGAATTCACCTGGGTCTTCAGGAGATGCGGCTCATCCTTGCCGATGTCTCACATTCCGTCATTGCCGAACAAACTATCCCCATGGCTCTGGACTACCAGCCGCAACAGGCGGCCCAGATGGCCAAATCCGCAATTGCCCAATCTTACGAGGAAAACGGTCTGCCGGTGGCGGGGCTCCTGGGGGTTGGGGTTTCCGTCTCCGGCCCTGTCAGCCGCGATGGAGTGGTGCTGCGCGCGAGCATCGTTCCAACATGGGCCGGCGTCAACATACGAGATGTGTTCGGGCCGGTCCTGGAGCGGCCGATCTTCGCCGACAATGAAAGCAACTGCTCGGCCATTGCGGAGCTGATGTGGGGTGCGGCCATCGGCCAAGATGATTTCGTGCTGTTCAAGATCGATCTGGGCGTCGGTGGGGCTATTGTCCAGCATGGCCGGCTGGTCACGGGCATCGCCGGCGGCGCCGGCGAATTCGGGCACATCAGCATCGACCCCGGCGGCGATCTTTGCCGGTGCGGCAATCGTGGATGCCTGGAGCTCTATGCGAGTTTTGCCCGGCCACTCGAACAGATTTCGCGTATCGTGCGGCGGCAAGTCACGATGGACGATGTCATCACGATGGCCGAGCAGGGCGACATCAGGGCCTTGCGCATGATCGAGGATACCGCCGAGATCGCCGGCCGGGGTCTCGGCTTGATCGGTTCGGTGCTCAATCCGCCGCTTATCATAATCGGGGGCCACATGGCCTTGGCGGGCGACATTCTGTTGACGCCGCTGATCGCGTCCTATGAACGCCACACGCTCATCAAGTCCCGCGATATCGCTCCGGCCCTGCGCACGCGGATCATCGTTGGCAAGCACACCCAGAACGATGCATTGCTGGGCGCGGTCGGCCTCGTGCTGAGACATCAGACGAAGGAACTGTCTCTCGGCTGATCGTCAGTGTCAGTCATCGGCGGGCGACAATCCGCTGACTGCCCGCATCGGAATTGTTCCGGCTCCGATCAATGCGTTGGGAGCTTGAGTGGCGAGCAGCTTTCTCCAACCAAGCGCCGGCTGGAAAACCACGTTGCATGCGCAGTGCCTCATTGATCATGTCGGTAACCGGATGCTCGATACGGGTAAGGCGCGGCTTCAGCCCGCCTGCTCCTGCCACCGTGTCGGTCGAGGCGATCGAAACGTCCTCGGGACAGCGCAGCCCGAGATCGGCAACGCCCCGCATGACCCCGATGGCCATGACACCATTGGCGACGTAGAGGGCGGTTGGTCGGTCTGGCTGTCCGAGCAGATCGCGCGCGACCGAATAGGCGGTGTCTTCGCGGAACTCGCCGGAACGGACATGCCCGGTTTTTGGGGCAAGCCCGCGCGCCGCCATCGCTTCGAGCATGCCTTGCAGCCGGCCGCTGCCCGTCGTCAATTGCATGGGCCCGGTAATCGAACCGATATGGCGGTGGCCAAGGTCTAGGAGGTAGTTGGTCGCCTGCTTGCCGGCCGACAGATTGTCGATGGTGACGGTGTCGACGCCGGCGTCGCCGATCGAACGGCCGAGCAGGACCACCGGCATGCCCTCGAAATCCCGCCGCTGGTAATGGCTTTCGGGTCCCACCGGAACGACCACCGATCCATCGCACCCCAGTGTTCGAATGCGCGAAAGAATGCGTCTTTCGATGTCGGGCTTTTCATCGCTGTTGAACAGCACAAGCGAGTAGCCCCAGGCGGCGACCGCCGCCTCGGCCGCGGTGACGATGCGGGCATAGAACGGGTTTGCCAAGCACGACGGCGTCTATCAGCCGCTCAACAACGCTGTCGGCAGCGTGTGGGACCAGCTCAAGACCATCGACCGCATCAATACCGAGATCGGCGGCAACCTTGACCGCCTGATCATTCTTCACGATTCCGAACGCTGGAAGGGCTTGCCGGTGGTCAAGGAGGTTGAAGGATTCCGCATCGTCAAGGCGGCTTAGCAGATCGTGCAGGGGTTGAATGTTCGCATCGATCAACTGCGCTCGATGACCATAAGTTCGAGCAATCGCCGGGAACCGGCGATAGCCGAAATGACCGCGATCCTGGACGCCATCAAGTCGCGCGACCCCGACAGGGCCGAGGCCGCCGCCCGGCATCATGTCGAACAGGCCTGGTCCATCGCGCAGAAATTGCTGCGCTCGAGATGACCAGCCGTTTGTCATGAGGACCATGCGATAATTTGTCGACACCTAGCCTGTGGACGCCGCGCGATCCGTCAGTCTCGGCGCTTGGGAGCGGCATGCATGCGCCGCCACCGCATGTAGGCTTCGGTTCCCTGGGCTGGAAGGGCGCCAAAGCATGATCCAATCCATCAAGGTTGCCGTGATCCCGACCGATGCCGTAGACAGGCGGCCGTAACGACGTTTTCCAATGGTGGAGAAGAAATACATGTCGGACCAGATGAAGACCATCTCCGTTGCGAAGTCGCACGGCGGTGTGCAGGGCGTCTATTCCCACGCCTCGGATTCCTGCTCCTGCGACATGATTTTTGCCGTCTTCGTGCCGCCACAGGCCCGTGAAAAGCCTTGCCCCGTCGTATGGTACCTCTCCGGCCTCACCTGTACGCATGCCAATGCGATGGACAAGGGGGAATACAGGCGGATGGCCGCCGAGCTTGGCCTGATCGTCGTCTGTCCCGACACCAGTCCTCGCGGCGCCGACATCCCTGACGAGAAGGACAATTGGCAGTTTGGCTGCGGCGCCGGCTTCTACCTCGATGCAACGCAGGAGCCCTATGCGAAGAACTATCGCATGTATTCCTATGTGACCGAGGAATTGCCGGCGTTGATCGCGCGGGAATTTCCGGCCGACATGGCGCGCCAGGCGGTCTTTGGCCACTCCATGGGCGGGCATGGCGCGCTGACCATAGCGCTCAAGAATCCCGGGCGCTTCAAAAGCTGCTCGGCCTTCGCGCCGATCGTGCAGCCGAGCACCGCCGGCTGGTCGCGTCCGGCCTTCGAGAAGTATCTTGGCGCGGACGAGACATCATGGCGGGGCTACGATGCCACCTCGCTCATCGAGGATGGCCACCGCTTCCCGGAGTTTTTCGTCGATCAAGGAACGTCGGACGGATTTCTCAATGACGGGCTGAGGCCCTGGCTCCTGGAAGCGGCCTGCGCGAAGGCCGGCATTGCGCTGACCCTGCGCATGCAAGACGGCTACGACCACTCGTATTTCTTCATCTCGACATTCATGGAAGACCATCTGAGATGGCATGCCCAGAGATTGTCCTAGAATTATCCCCGAGATTGTTTCGAACGATGGTCACTCTCTGCTGAACGGGCATCTGGCTCTCCTTTTCGCCAATGCCGAGGGGCAACCTCGGGACCAAGATCGTTGATGGTCATATGATCTTGGTCGCCTGTTATGATTTTTGTTAATCGGCAAGTGTGCCTATAATTTGGTCGGCCACGCGGTAACGCTACCGAGCGAAAATGGCTGGCTTCGCGTTCGAATATGAAAAGGGCGCGGACCAAAAACGCCCGCAGTCCGGGGCAGGTCGCGGTCCCGGGCCGTCAGGCCGGGCGAACTCTTGGCGTCAGAGGCCGAACCGGTCCTTCAGTCGCCCCGAAAGGATCGCCGCCTTCACGCCGAGCGGCCAGAAGCGGTGAAACCGGATTGGCTTGAGCGGCGATATCGGCATGGGAAACGGCGACGTCTCATCGCCGCGCAGGCGCCGCGCCAGGGCAGCGCCCATCGCCGAGGCCATGGCGACGCCACGACCGTTGTAGCCAAGGCAGATCAGGATGCCGTCCTCCGGCTCGTGAATGTGCAGGAGATGGTCCTTGGTGATTGCGACCCGGCCGTTCCAGCCATGTGTCCAGCGTACCCCGGCAACCGCCGGCCAGAGCCGCAGCGCATAGTCGGTGAGATAGCGAATGGCGGAGGCATCGCCAATGGGCTTCATCGGTCCCCGGCCGCCCATGAGAAGGCGCCCGTCGGCATCGATGCGGTAGTACACGGTGATGTTGCCGGCTTCGTAAAGCACCGGCCTTTGCGGAAGGATCGCGGCCGCGACCGGCGGCGGAAGCGGTTCGGTCGCCGCGATGGCGCTGAACACAGGAACAAGGGACTGCTCAAGCCCTGGCCACAGGGCGCCTGTATAGCCGTTGGTCGCGATAAGCACCTTCTCGGCGCTGATAGCGCCGTTCGCGGTCTTGAGCATCCATCGTCCAGCCTCCCTCTTCAGCGAGAGAACTTCGCTGCCGCCAAATATCCGCGCACCGGCGCCCTGCGCGGCGGCTGCGAGGCCAAGGCTGTATTTCAACGGATGAAGGTCGCCGCCGCGGGCATCGAACATGCCGGATGTATATCTGTCGGTTCCGGTTCGTGCCGCCATCGCCTGTGCGTCCAGCATGTCGACCGGCATGCCTCGCCGCGCGCATTGGGCGGCCGTGGCCCGTGCGGCGGCTTCCGGCTTCGGCCGGATGGCCGCGCGTATGGTGCCGTTCTGCCGCGCCTCGCAGGCGATCGACAGGCGCTCGATGAGACCGAAGGTGAAATCCGGCGCGCCATAGGAGAAGTCGATCATCCGCGGCCCCAGTTCCGGGCCGAACATCGCCTCGATCGTGTCGGGATCGTATTTGAGGCCGGGATTGACCTGGCCGCCATTTCTGCCCGAAGCGCCCCAACCCGGCTGCTGAGCCTCGATCACGGCAACGTCGTCGCCGGCTTCCGCCAAATGCAAGGCGGTCGAAAGTCCTGTGAAGCCGCCGCCGACAATGGCGACCCTTGCCCGCTGCGCGCCAGCGAGCGTCGGATAACTGCCCGTGCCGCCTGCCGTTTCGCGGTAGAGGCTCCTGGGCGGGCTGCTCTCGGACATATTGCGGGCTCTTATGGGCTTGGTGGTGGCGTGACTGCGCCCGTGAGAAATTCCATGAGGGAACGGCAGACCCGCCAATATCGAGCCCGGGCGCGCGGCAATTCAGCATGGCTTTCGGGAAATCACAACAGTTGCGAGAGCGCTGCCATGAAGTGGTCGTTCTCCGACGGAGAGCCGATGCTGACACGCACATATGTGTCGTCATCGGCGGGTTCTCAAAAGCCAGATTTCGCTGCATCCTCTCCCCGGGCAAGCCGGTCGCCCTGCGGAGTGCACTGGTGGACGACGTCACAAATAGCCTAGCCGAAATGGTTTGTATATGCTTGTATATGTAACCTAAGGCCTGTTAGCTTCGAAGCCGAGGCTGCCCAGGAGGATCACATGCGCAATGCTTCTCTCTTCGACCTCGCCGGCAGGAAAGCGCTTGTCACCGGTGCCAGCCGCGGTATCGGGCGCAGCATCGCCGAGGCGTTGAGCGCGGCCGGCGCCGACGTCGCGGTCACGGCGCGCAGCCTGGCCTCCCTCGATGAGACGACTGCGGCCATCCGCGCGGCCGGCGGCGTTGCGCATGCCGTCGCCCTCGATGTCACCGACGTCGGCCGCTGCCGGGCGGCCACTGCCGAGGCTGCTAGCCTGCTGGACGGTCTCGACATTCTCGTCAACAATGCCGGGATGGAAGAAGTGCGGCCCTCGCTCGATGTCGACGAGGCGCTCTGGGACCGGATCGTCGATACCAATCTCAAGGGCGCCTTCTTCTGCGCCCAGGCGGCGGCGCGGCAGATGCGCGACGCCGGACGGCCCGGCGCCATCATCAATCTATGCTCGCTGACGTCCGAAGTCGGCATTCCGACCGCGGTCCCGTACGGCTCGTCCAAGTCGGGCCTGCTCGGGATGACGCGGGCGCTGGCAGCGGAGTGGGCGGATCTGGGCATCAGGGTCAATGCCATCGCCCCGGGCTACTTCAGGACGGCGATGACGGACGTGTTCTACAGCAGCGAGGCGTGGCGGCAGTCGATGTTGGCCAAGATCCCGCAGCATCGTTTCGGCGATCTCCACGACCTGCACGGCGTCGCCGTGTTCCTTGCCTCGGATGCTGCAGCCTACATCACCGGCCAGTCCATTCCGGTGGATGGCGGCTTCCTGGCATCGATCTGAGGCAGCCCGCCATAGGTTCGAAATCAAAGTCTTCCGCAATGTGACCGGCCGGCACGTTGCGTTCCAACAGAAGGAAATTTCCATGTCCGACGTCAGTTTCCGCGATCTGTCATCGCTCGATGCCACCCGGCGGGCCGCCCTTCTGAAACGCGCCGAGGGCGATCTGTCGGTCTTCGTCGAAAAGGTCCGCCCGATCATCCAGGCCGTCAAGGACGAGGGCGACGCCGCCCTGATCCGCTTCGCCAGGGAGCTCGACAAGGCCAATGTGGCCGAAGGCGGGCTGAAGGTGTCGGAAGCCGAGTTCGACGCGGCATTCGACAAGGTCGAAAAGGATGTCGTGGAAAGCATCGGCTTCGGCATCGACAACATCAGGCGCTTCCATGAGGAGCAGAAGCCGGAAACGATGTGGCTCAAGGAGGTCCGGCCGGGCGCCTATGCCGGCGATCGGTACACGCCGATCGCCTCCGTGGCGCTTTACGTGCCGCGCGGCAAGGGTGCATTTCCCTCGGTGACGATGATGACATCGGTACCGGCTGTCATTGCCGGCGTGCCGCAGATCGCGATCGTGACGCCGCCGACAGCGGATGGTTCGGTGGATGCAGCGACCTTGATCGCCGCTCGTCTCGCCGGAGTGAGCACCGTCTACAAATGCGGCGGCGCGCAAGCGGTTGCCGCCGTCGCCTACGGCACCGAAACTGTGCAACCGGCGCTCAAGATCGTCGGTCCCGGCAGCCCGTGGGTGGTGGCGGCCAAGAGCGTGCTGTCCTCGATCATCAACACCGGCCTGCCCGCCGGCCCGTCGGAAGCGATCATCTTTGCCGACGACAGCGTCGACGGTGGCCTTGCCGCGCTCGATCTTTTGATCGAGGCCGAGCACGGCCCGGATTCCTCGGCCTATCTGGTGACCCACAGCCGCAAGGTCGCCGAGGCAGCGCTTGCGGCACTTCCTGAGCATTGGTCGCGGATGACCGAACAGCGCGTCGAATTCTCGCGCGCGGTGCTGACCGGAAAGCGTGGCGGCATCGTGCTGACCGCGTCGCTGGAAGACAGCTACCGTTTCATCAACGACTATGCGCCCGAACATCTGGAAATCCTGTCGAAGGAGCCGTTCGCGCATCTCGGGCACATCACCGAGGCGGCTGAAATCCTGATGGGGCCGCATACGCCGGTGACGCTTGCCAACTTCGTCCTCGGACCAAATGCCGTGCTGCCGACCAGCCGCTGGGCGCGAACCTATGGGCCGCTCTCGGTGACGGATTTCGTCAAGCGCTCGTCGGTTGGCTATGTCACCTCGGCCGCCTATCCGGAACTGGCGCAACACGCCCGCAGGCTCGCCCGCTACGAGGGTTTCAGCTCGCATGAAAACGCGGTCTCGGAGATCCGCGACCGCTACCTTGCCGGCTGAACGGAGGCTATCGCGATGAAGGCGGCACGACTTTATGGCCCCGGCGATCTGCGCGTCGAGGATATCGCCACGCCTGGCATTCCGGATGCGGGCTGGGTGAAGCTCAGGGTCGATGCCGCCGGCATCTGCGGTTCGGACCTGCACAATTTCCGCACCGGGCAGTGGATAAGCCGCTCGCCATCGACGGCCGGCCATGAACTGACCGGCACGGTGATCGCCATCGGCGAGGGCGTCGACACCGTCGCGGTCGGCGACAGGGTGGTGGCCGATTCCCGGTTCTGGTGCGGGGACTGTGCGCAATGCCGTGCCGGCAGACGGCATCTCTGCGGGTCGCTGGGTTTCGTCGGAGAAATCTGCGACGGCGGCTTTGCCGAACAGGCCATGTTGCCCGCACGTCTGCTGCATGTCATCGATGCCGACCTTGACGAGCGGGTTGCCGCGATGGCCGAGCCGCTCGCGGTGGCACTGCACGCGGTGCGGCGCCTGCCAAAGACGACGGGCTCGGTGCTTGTCGTCGGCTGCGGCCCGATTGGCGGTCTTGCCGCGCTGCTGCTGTCGCGAACCTTCGCCGGCACGGTGCTGGTCGCCGACCGCAACCAGGCCCGCTGCGCCCGTGTGGCCCAGGTGACTGGAGCCACGATTGTCGATCTCGACCGCGATGCCATTGCCGCGGCAGCCGGCAATACTCCGCTGCTGGCGTTCGTCGAGGCGACGGGCAGCATCGCCGCATTCAACCAGTTGCTCGGCGTGCTCGATTCCGGCAGCGCGGTGGCGATGGTCGGTATCTTCCATGGTCGCCTCGACATCGATCCCAACCTTCTGGTCGAACGCGAGATCGCTTTGCTGGGATGCCATGCCTTCGCCGACGAACTGCCCGACGCGGTGCGGATGCTGGGTGAACTCAGCGAACCGCTGCTCGCCCTGATCGATCGCGAGATCGGCCTGGACGAGGTTCCGGCTGCTTATGAACGGCTGTTGGCGGGGCGCAGCGATGGCTTGAAAACGATCATCCGCATGCGGCAACCTGTTGAGCCCGCTTTGGTTTTCGATAAATTGGCGGAAAGGATTTTGACATGATCGATTTGCCCGATACGGCGAGCCCGCTCTACGAGAAGGTGAAGGATTATATCCTGACCAACATCGGAACGGGCCGGTGGGGCAAGGATCGCAAGCTGCCGTCCGAGAATGAGTTGGTGGTTTCGCTTGGTGTGTCGCGAATGACTGTTCACCGGGCCTTGCGGGAGCTGACCGCGGCGGGATTCCTGATCCGATTGCAAGGTGTCGGCACGTTCATCGCGCCGCCTAGGCCGCAGTCGACGCTGATCGAGATCAACAACATCGCGGCAGAGATCGTCGAGCGTGGCAACAGGCATCGCTCCGAGGTTCTCGTCCTCGAAACGATCATGCCGTCGAAGGAGCTCGTGCTGTCGTTCGAGTTTCCAAAGCGGGTCTCGATCTATCATTCGGTGGTCGTCAATTTCGAGAACGACCTGCCGGTGCAATTGGAAGAGCGCTTCGTCAATCCGAGCCTGATCCCAGACTACGACAAGCAGGATTTCACCAAGACGGCGACCTATGACTACCTCATGCAAAAGACCCCGGTGACCGAGGTCGAGCACATCATCTCCGCGATTCCGGCCGACAAGGAGACGGCGCGGCATCTGGGCATCGATGTCGGCAGCTGTTGCCTTCTCCTGCACCGCCGCACGTGGACGGGCGCGGTCGTCGCCACGATCAGCAAGCTAACCTACGCCGGCAGCCGCTATTCGCTCGGCAGCCGCTATTCCCCCTCCAGAACCAACTGACGTCAACGAGAAAGCACAAGCCGCGGAGCGTTCGCTGTAAATGTATATACATGTATTGATGAAAGTGGCTTTGCCTCTGGTGGACGGCCTGGCTGGAAGGGACGGCGGATGACGCAGCCACAGAGCCGCACGGCGCGTATCCGGGCTCTCGCGCAGCATGATGTCGCGGCGGCGCAGCACGCGCTATCGGCATTGCTGGGCGATCTGTTCGGGATGAACCCCGGCAATGTCCGCATTAACGTGGACAAATACAGCCTCAATTCACTGAACGGTTTCTTCGATAGCGACGGCGAGGCCTACTTCTTCAAGTTCCATCAGGAGGAACGGGAGGAAGGTATGACCGGTGAGTATTACCGGGCCGAGATCCTGTCGCGCGCCGGCCTGCCGGTCGACCAGCCCGTCCATATGTCGGCCCAGCCGGGCGAACAGATCCTTGTCTATCGCCGCCGCACGGATCCGAGATTTTCGGACGTGCTGTTCGCGCTGGATGCCGAAGATGATCCCGAGAAAAGGCGACAGGCGGTCCATGCCGAGCGCGAGCTGTCCGCCAGGTTGCTCGAGGTCTATGTCGAGACGCTGCATCCCGTGACCGTCGCGGAAGTGTCTGCGGAGCCGATCCACCGGCTGTTTTATGAGCGGCTGATCGACCCGGATACACGCGCATCGCCTGGCGGCCGGCTGGCCGATTTCTATGTCGGCAAGTCGTTTGCCTTTCCCGGCGCGGAACTCGACTGGGACCGGTTTTCGCGGCTGAAGTTCGTCATCAACGGCCAGCTTTACACCAAGGGCATCGGTGAGCTTTTCGATGCCGCGGCCGCGCGCTTGCGGCCGGATCGGCTTGCCGATGCCGGCGGCGTGGTCGCGCACGGTGACGCCCACAACGCCAATGTCTGGTACACCGAGAAAACGGGGAGGGCGGTACTGTCCTTCTTCGATCCCGCCTTTGCCGGCTCGCATATCCCGACGCTGCTGGCGGAAGTGAAGGCGACGTTCCACAACATCTTCGCCCATCCGTTCTGGCTCTACGATCCGGCCATCGCGACCGAGGCTTTTCGCGCGCAGGCGCGGCTGGACGGGAACCTGCTCCATGTCGACACGGACTGGGATCTGAGCCCGATCCGCCGCGACTTGCTGGAGGTCAAGGCGACCGCACTGTGGCGGCCATTGCTGCTGGAACTCAAGCGGCGCGGCATGCTCCCGGCGGATTGGCGATCGGTGCTGCGCTCAGGGCTCTTCCTGTCGCCAACCCTGGTCATGAACCTGCGGGCCGGTGCGCGCAGTCACACGCCGGTCTCCTCTCTCATTGCCTTTTCGGTCGCGGTCATGGTCGGCAGCGAGCCTGACACCGGAGCCGATCGGGTGAGCGATTTCCTCGACCGGATCGATCCTGAAAGAGCATGAGTGATGGCTGCGGGTGATGCGGGCGGAAGGCCTGGCCACGGCGAAAATTTGAGTCACTCCAACTTGTATATGCATGTATGTATTTTAGCCTTGACATCCGCTTCCGCTAACGCTGAAATATCCTCGCACTTCACCATGAAGTGGCGGGCAAGACGCCGAGGCACAGTGCCGCAAGAGCAGACCCCGCAGTCTCACCAGACCGGACGCCTGGTAAAAGAGCGGTCTGATCATCAAGGGGAACTCAGATGCACAAGCTAGCAGGACAATTTCGCGCGCTCGTGATGGCCGCCGCCATCGGCATCGCTGCCGCCCCGGCAGCCCACGCGGCCGATGCGGCCATTCCCACGACGCCCGAGGCCGGATCGTTCAAGATCGGCATCGAGCCCTGGCTCGGCTATGGCCAGTGGCATGTCGCCGACGCCAAGGGCCTGTTCAAGGCAAACGGGCTGTCGGACGTTCAGATCGTCAACTTCGCCGAGGACAAGGACATCAATGCCGCGCTCGCCAGCGGCCAGCTCGACGCCGCCAACATCGCCACCCACACGGCGATGGGGATGGTTGCCGCCGGCCTGCCGGTGAAGATCGTTTTGCTGCTCGATGTCTCGATGACGGCCGACGCCATCATCGCCGGCAAGGACGTCACCTCCATCGCCGACCTCAAAGGCAAGCAGGTCGCCTTCGAAGAAGGCACGACGAGCGACATCCTGCTCAAATACGCGCTCTCCAGGAACGGCATGTCGGTCGCCGATATCCAGCCAGTTCCAATGCCAGCCGCCGACGCCGGTGGTGCCTTGATCGCGGGCCAGGTGCCGGTCGCGGTCACCTACGAGCCATACCTCACTGTCGCCATGGCGCAGAACAAGGACGTCAAGCTCCTGTTCACCGCCGGCGAGGATCCCGGCCTGATCAGCGACGTGCTGGTGGTGCGCGACGAGGTGATCAAGTCACGGCCCGGCCAGGTGCTGGCCATGATCAAAACCTGGGATGCGGCACTGAAGGACTACAAGGCCGACACGCCTGGTGGCCGCGCTATCATCGCCAAGGCCGTCGGTTCGGACGTCAAGGATCTCAACACCGCCTTTGATGGCGTGCGTTACTATTCGCTCGCCGAAAACAAGACGGCGCTCACCGGCGACTTCACCAGCAAGACGTTCGCCGATGTCGAGGCGGCGGCCAAGAACGCCAAGCTGCTGCAGGCCGACGTGACGCCGGAGCAGATGATCGACCCGTCCTTCGTCAAGGCGGCGGAATGACGACGGCCGGATCGCGGTGGTGACGCAGATGTCCGCACAGCCCTCCGCGAAGACGGCCCCGGCTCGCTCCGCACCGGGACCGGTCACGAAACAGGCAAGGCGTCGCCGATCCTC
This sequence comes from Mesorhizobium sp. WSM1386, assembly GCF_055901595.1. Classification (NCBI taxonomy): domain Bacteria; kingdom Pseudomonadati; phylum Pseudomonadota; class Alphaproteobacteria; order Hyphomicrobiales; family Phyllobacteriaceae; genus Mesorhizobium; species Mesorhizobium sp. WSM1386. The sequence goes on along the minus strand of NZ_CM148373.1, from coordinate 5,863,856 downwards.
CGGGATCGGGGTGCCGATCGCCAGGTCGCGTTTCCTGATGATCGCGGTGGCCGTCTTTGTCGGGCTCGGCCTTGCCTGGTGGGCGGCGACCGGACTGGAATGGGTAAAGCCCATCTTCCTGCCGTCGCCCGGCAGTGTCGCGACCCAGATCGCCAAGCTCGCGACCGAGGGTACGTTGTGGCTGGACCTCAGGGCCTCGATGTACCGTATTTCCATCGGTTTCCTCATCGCCTCGGCACTGTCCATACCGATCGGCGTGCTGATCGGCAGTTTCCGCTCATGGGAAGCGGCCATCGAGCCGCTGGTGGATTTCATCCGCTACATGCCGGTCGTCGCTTTCGTGCCGCTTTCCATCCTGTGGGCGGGCACCGGCGATACGCAGAAATTCCTGATCATCTTCATCGGCACCTTCTTCCAGCAGGTGCTGATGATCATGGACAATGTGAAGCGGGTGCCAGCCGATTTCATCGGCCTCGGCCGCACGCTCGGCCTGCCGGACCGAAAGATCCTGACGCGCATCGTCGTTCCCAGTGCCTTGCCCGGCATCTGGGATACGCTGCGCATCAGCCTGGGCTGGGCATGGACCTGGCTGGTGTTGGCTGAACTCGTCGCGGCGACATCTGGCCTCGGCTATCGCATCACCGTGTCGCAGCGTTATTTCCAGACAAACACCATCATCGGCTACATCCTGCTGCTCGGCGTGCTCGGCCTCATAACCGACCAGGTCATGAAGGCACTGGAAAAGGTGCTGTTCAGGCAAGATGGCCACTCGCAGTGAGGAACGGCCGATGAACCCTCCCAAATTGCGCATCGCCGGTCTCCACAAGAGCTTCGGCACGGGAGAGCGGCGCACCGAAGTGCTGCGCGACATCAACCTCGATCTTGCCGACAACGAATTCGTTTCTCTCGTCGGCACATCGGGCTGCGGCAAGAGCACGCTGCTGTCGATCGTGGCCGGGCTGCAGGACTTCGACGCCGGCGATCTCAGCATCGATGGCGCACCGATCCTGCAGCCGGGTCTCGATCGTGGCGTCGTCTTCCAGTCCTACACGCTGCTTCCCTGGCTGACGGCGCGGCAGAACATCGAGTTTGCCCTCAAGGCCGCGGGTTACGATCGCGCGGCCTGCCGCGAGATCGCGCTCGAGCATCTCGATCTGGTCAAGCTGTCGGACAGCGCCGAGCGCTATCCATCGGAGCTGTCGGGCGGCATGAAGCAGCGCGTCGCCATTGCGCGCGCGCTTTCCTATCGGCCCAAGATGCTGCTGATGGACGAGCCCTTTGGCGCGCTGGACGCCTTGACCCGGCACCAGATGCAGGAACTGCTGACCCAGATATGGGAGGAGCATCGGCTCACCGTGCTCTTCGTCACGCATGACGTCGAGGAGGCCGTCTATCTGTCGGACCGCATCGTCGTCATGGGGATCGGCCCGGGACGCATCATGCAGACCTTCAACGTCGACATCGAGCGCCCACGCCGGGAAGAGGTGATGGAAACTCCGGCTTTCATGGATTTGCAGCGCGGCGTGCACAAGGCGATCCGCGAGGCGTCAAGACGTCCCGAGATGGCGTAGCATCCGCGCGCTCACACTTTGCCGATCCGCTCGGCGGTCAGGACTCAAGGGCCATGAGGACTGCATATGCCGAGCGTCCATGCAATGGTTCCGCAGAAGCCGCCGACATACCCACGATAGCTGCCGTAGCCATTGTAGTAGCTGTCCATCCCGCCATTGTCGCCGGCCGAGTTGTTGCCAGCCAAACCGTCGCCAACCACCACATATTCGTGGTGAACGGCGTGCCGATGCCTGTCACCATGATGAGTTGTGGTGTGGACAAAATGGTGCCTGACCGCATGGTGCCTGACCGCGGCATCGGCGATGGAACTGAATGAAATCGCGCTCGCGGCCGCCAAGATGATGACACCGGTGAGCATGATCTGCCGTTTCATGAGGATGCCTCCTGTTCATGCGAGACATGCATGACCAGAAAACGGCCTCCGCACCCGATGCGTTCCTTCACAAAATCGGGACAGGGATTCGCCGGATGCATTGTGTCCCTGGGCAACTGCTGAGAGCGATCATCCCGCTGCTCTCCATTCCTGTCGGGCTCTGCCGCAACCCTCAGGTCGCTTTGCCGACAGCCGCGTCCATTCTCATCTCCTCCTCGGAAATGTCGTCGAACGAAGCGTAGTTCATGTTGTAGAGGCGGGCGTAGAGGCCCTTCTTCCGCATCAGCTGTTCGTGGTTGCCGCTTTCGACGATCTCGCCGTTTTGCAGGACGATGATGCGGTCGGCGCCGCGTATGGTGGCGAGCCGATGGGCAATCACCAGCCCGGTGCGGCCTTCCAGCAGCTTGATCAGCGCCTTCTGGATCAGCATCTCGGTGTAGGAATCGATGCTGGCCGTGGCCTCGTCGAGCACCAGGATCTTGGCGTCGGCCACCAGTGCGCGTGCAAAACTGATCAGCTGGCGCTGGCCGAGCGAGAGATTGCCGCCGCGCTGCTCGAGTTCGGTGTCGTAGCCATTGGGCAGGTGCTCGATGAAGTCGTGCGCGCCGACGGCTTGTGCCGCGCGCACCACTTCCTCGCGGGTGGCACTGGTCTTGTGATAGCGGATGTTCTCCAGCACGGTGCCGGAAAACAAGAACGGCTCCTGCAGCACCATGGCCACCTGGTCGCCGAGCGAGTCCTGCGTCAGGTCGCGCACGTCGTGCCCGCCGACGAGGACCTCGCCGGACCAGACATCGTAGAAACGGTGCACCAGCGCCATGGAACTCGACTTGCCCGATCCGGTCGGGCCGACAAGGGCGACGGTCTCGCCCGGATTGACGCGGAACGAGATGTTCTTCAGCACCGGCTGGTTAGGCCGGTAGCCGAAGGTGACGTTCGTGAACTCGACCGAACCGTCCATGTCGCGCGACAGCGTTACGGCATTTTCCTTGTCGCTGACATCCACCGGTACGTCGAGCACTTCGGAGATGCGCTGGCCCGAAGCCATGGCGCGCTGCATGACGCTGTACTGCATGGTGAGCGAGCGGATCGGGTCGAAGAAACGCTGGATGTAGAACAGGAACGCCACCATGACGCCGACGTCGAGGCTGTGCGACAACACCATCGAACCGCCGACGACGATGACCGTCGCCATGGCGATGCCGGTCAGCGTATCGACGATCGGCACCATCACCTGCGCGTATTTGGCCGAGCGCAGATGGGCATTGAGATTGGCCAGCACCTTCTCGTCGTAGAGGTCGAAATTGACATGCTGGCGCTCGAGGCTCTGCACGGTGCGCACGCCATGGATGCCTTCGGCGAGCGCCCCGTTGGCGATCGAGTTGGTCTCGTGCGCCGCCATGAAGGCGACCTTCGCGCGCGGCAGCCAGAACAGGCGCACGATGAACAGCACCGGCATGGTCGACAGCGTCAAGAGCCCGAGCCGGAAGTCGAGCCACAAAAGCACGCAGACGATACCGAACAAGAGCACGATGTCGCCCACCGACATCACGGACGTCTCGAGGAATTCCTGCATCGAATTGACGTCGCCCTGCAGGCGCGACATCAGGCGGCCGACCTCGGTCTTGTCCATGAAGCTCAGGGAGACCCGCTGCAGGTGGCTGAACATGGCGCGACGCAAATCGGACAGCACGTTCTCGGCCACCTTGCCGACGACGCTTTCCTGCACATGGCTGGCGGCATAGTTGATGAGGATGATCACCGCGAAGACGCCTGTCGCCGAGATCATCACCGAGCGGTCGAGCTTGCCCGCTGCCATGCCGTGGTCGATGGCGTAGCGGATAACCAGCGGGATTGCGAGCTGCGTCAGCGTGAACACCAGCACAGCGGCGACCGAGATGAAAATCCGGCCCCGATACGGCCTGACGAAGCTCCAGATACGCCTGATGATGCGCGGATCGTAAGCCTTGCCGAAAACCTCTTCCTCGTCGCGATGCGATCCGACGACGGCCTTGGTCGGCCGCCCGCTGGTGTCTTCCTTCTCATCGTCGATATGTTTCGACATCACGCGGCTCTATCTCTTTAGTTTTGACGCAATTCCCAAGGGAAAGCGCTACGCGCTTTTCCCGGGAAAACCGGTTTCCACTTTTCCTGGAATTGCTCTCACCACGGGTCGGTCCTCGTCGGGCCGCAATTGCAGGTCGTAAAGCGCGCGATAGCGTCCACCTTGCGCCAGCAGCTCCTCATGCGTGCCGCGCTCGACGATCCGGCCGCCTTCGACGAACAGGATCTGGTCGGCATGCATCAGCGAACTCAGCCGATGCGAGATGATCAGCGTCACTCGATCCCTGGCAAAGCGCTTCATCGCCGCCCGTATCCGCTGCTCGGTGCCGGCGTCGATGGCGGCCGTGGAATCGTCGAAGACCAGAACCGACGGCCGCAGCATCAGGCTGCGCGCGATGGTCAAGCGCTGCCGTTGGCCGCCGGAAAGCGACGCGCCGCGTTCGCCGACGACCGTGGTGTAGCCGGCGGGGAGCCCGATGATGTAGTTGTGCAACTGGGCATATTCGGCTGCTTGCCCGATGCGGGTCTCGCGCGCCCACGGATTGCCATAGGCAATGTTGTTCTCGATCGAGGTGGTGAACAGGAACGCGTCCTGCTGCACGACGCCGACCGCCTTGCGCAGTGATTGCAGCGTGACCTTGCGGATGTCCTGGCCGTCGATGGTGATCGCGCCCGATGTGACGTCGTAGAAGCGCGGGATCAGATGCGCGATGGTCGACTTGCCGCTACCCGGCGGGCCGACAATGCCGATGGTTTCGCCGGACCTGGCCTCGAACGAAATGCCCGACAGTGTCGGCCGGCCGCCTGAGGCCGCGTAACGGAAGCCGACATCATCGAAGCGCAGCACGCCTTCGGTGACGACAAGATCCGTGGCGTCGGGCGCGTCCTTGATATCGAGTTCGGTGTCGAGCAGTTCGAATAGCCGCGTGCCGCAGGTCGAGGCGCGCGCGAACGAGTTGACCATCAGGCCGAGCTGACGCACCGGCATCTGCAAAATGGTCATGAAGGTGAGGAACTGGGCCAGCGTGCCGACGCTGATCTGGCCTGCGATCACCTTCTGGCCGCCGAACCACAGCACCAGGCCCATGGCGGCGAGGAAGGAAAAGTTCATGGCGCTGGTGTTGCTGACGCGGATGTCGACGCGCTTATTGGCAAGGTCCAGCGCATCCTGCTTGGCACGGTCGAATTTTTTGAGCTCGTGCCGCTGCGCCGCGAAGGCACGCACGACGCGGATGCCGCCGAGATTCTCGTCCATAACCCGGCTCAGCACCGACAGACGCTCCTGCAGCGTCAGCCAGGTGCTGCGCAGCGCCAGTTGCGTCACCGATGAGCGCCAGGCGACGAACGGCACGAAGCTCAGGCTGAGCAGCCCGAGCACGAGATCGGTGCTGATCAGGAGATAGGCGCCGACGCCGATCAGCACACTGAGCAGCACCACGCGCAGGATGCCGGTGGAAAAGAACATGCGCACGCCGTCGAGATCGAGCAGACCGAGCGTGATCAGATCGCCGGTATGGACCTTGTCGTGAAAAGAGAAGCTCAGGCGCTGGATCTTCTCGTAGAATGCCAGGCGCAATTCATAGCCGGTCCGGTGGCCGACGGCCTCGCCATAGTAGTTCTGCGCCATGGTGAAGAGCCCGCGCAGGATACTGACCACGAGCAGCGTCAGCGCCGTGTTCCACAGCGCCTGCTCCGCCGCCGCGCCGGCGCCCGCGGCCATCACGCCTTGCGCCTGGTCGATGGCGCGTCCCAAGAGGCGTGGGATGAAGAGTTGCAGCGTCGCGGCGATGAAGGTCGAGACCAGGGTGATGGCGACTTGCCAGGGATGGCGCAGCGTCATGCGCACGATACGCAGCAGCGTGCTGAGGCCCTTGCCCCAGGAGGCTTCCTCCACATGGCCAAACGACTTGCCGCGCTTCGCCGCGCTGCTGGTTGCATCCGTAAGCAAGGAAAATATCCAGTCCAATCCGGACATTAGCCCGGACGAATGAAACAGACTCAGTTCTGATGGTGCGATGTTACGCGTGTCCGACTTGACCGTTCAAGGGGCCAATGGCGGCATCGCACTGTGCCTGAAGCGGCGCGGCGATTGGGTCCCATCTGCATCAACAACTTTATTGCATTGGCACGCAGATTCTCCAGCCCGGCCCAGCCATGACGGACTATCAGTTCGGTCAGGTATCGCCGACATTCCACGCAAGCGGCCAAGGGCCAGCCACCGCCGTGGAATACCAGGAGGATCGTATTCTTTGACACGTTTTCCTTTCACCGAAGCCATGCCGATCCAGTTTCAGGCGCCGTTGCCGAAGGATGCGGAGGTTGTGATCATTGGCGGCGGCATCATCGGCGTGACAACGGCTTTGTTCCTGGCGCGACGGAACATTTCGGTGACGTTGCTGGAAAAGGGGCGCATCGCCGGCGAGCAATCGTCGCGGAACTGGGGCTGGATCCGGCAGCAGGGTCGAGATGCCGATGAACTGCCGATCGTGATCGAAGCGCAACGGCTCTGGCGTCAACTGGCCGAAGAATGCGGCGAAGACATCGGGTTGAAGCAGACGGGCGTTACCTATCTCGCGCGAACCGACAAGGAGATGGCCGGTTTCGCCAAATTCCTGAAGATCGCCGAGATGCATGGCGTCGACACGCGCCTGCTTGACCAGGGCGAGACGGCCAAGCTGATCCCTTCTATGTCGCGTCCCTTCAAGGGCGCGATGACCACCCCATCGGACATGCGCGCCGAGCCTTGGGTCGCGGTGCCGGCACTTGCTCGCCTGGCCGCCCGGCAGGGCGTCACCATCATCGAGAATTGTGCGGCGCGGATGCTCGATATTTCGGCGGGACGCATCAGCGGTGTCTGGACCGAGCAGGGTCGTATCGTCACCTCGAACGTCGTCATCGCGAGTGGTGCGTGGACGTCGCTCTTCCTGCGCGCGCACGGCGTTTCCATCCCGCAGCTCAGCGTCAGGTCGACGGTCGCCGCGACCCAACCCATGCCTGAAATCCATTCGGGTGCCGTCGCCGACGAGCATATCGCATTCCGGCGCAGGCAAGATGGCGGCTACACGCTCGCATCAGGAGGCTCCAGTCAACTCTATGTCGGGCCTGACGCGTTTCGTCACGCGAGCAAATATGTTCCCGCCCTGATGGCCAATCCTCTTGGCATCCGTTATCTGCCGGCGGCGCCGCGAGGCTATCCGGACAGCTGGTCGACCCCGCGCAAATGGAACGCGGACGAGGAAAGCCCGTTCGAACGGATGCGTATCCTCAATCCCGCCCCCAAAGCCTCCGCGCTGCGCAATATCGACCGCGAATTCACTGCACTTTTCCCGCAGTTCAAGACAGTGCCGCTCAAGGCGAGCTGGGCGGGCATGATCGATGCGATGCCGGATGTCGTGCCCATCGTTGATCGCGCCGCCGAAATTCCTGGCCTCGTTATCGCCACCGGGATGAGTGGTCACGGCTTCGGCATCGGACCAGGAATGGGCCGCGTCGTGTCCGACCTCGTCCAGGGAAACGGGACGGGACATAGTCTTCACAGGTTCCGCCAATCCCGGTTCAGCGACGGCAGCCCGATCGAGCTGGGACCCAGCCTCTAGATCGTGTCGCAACTTGCGGCCGGTTTGCCGCCAGCGATCGATCTGACGCCCTTCCGGGCGGATAGGTTCTGATTCAGAGCGTGCCGCTGTACCGGCAGGCCTTTCCGTCCTTGCATGGGGAAACGACGTGACAGCGAACACCAATACACAGGCCGCGAACCCGATCGACCCGCAACGCGCCTACGCCGTGCTGATCTGCGATCTGGTCGGCCTGCGCTTCGGTCCCGACGGCAAGCCGGACGCGGGCGAAGTGCGCGCCCATATCGAAGCCAAGGGTGGCCGCTTCCATCTGTCCGCGCTTGGCGACAAAGCGGATCTTGAGCATGGCCGAGTGCATTTCTTTTACCAGCCGGACCTCAGCACCCGCGAAGAGTTGATCGAAGCCGCCGGCGACGGGGGCTATGACGCCGTCATCGCCGCCGCGACTTTCCTTCCCGCGGAAACCGTCTTTCCGCTGGCCGGCGTGCGGATCGGTGCCGGCACCGGCAATATGGGCTCGCGCTCCTGGGGTGGCGGCAGCGGCGAGGGCGGCACCGCGGTGCTGATGAACACGCCTGGCATCAACAGCCGTGCCACGGCGCAGATGGTGATGAAGGCGATCTTGAAAGTGCTGCCGGACCTCCCGGTCGACACGCTTCATGAGCGGGTGGCGCGCGGTGCCTTCGACACCGGCAGGGAACTGCGCGATTTCCCAACCGAGAAGCTCGAAGGCAAGACGATCGCGATCATCGGTTACGGCAATATCGGTCGCGAGGTCGCCAAGCTCGCCCGCGCCTTCGGCATGCGCGTGATGATCCACGCACGGCCGCGGCACCGGGACTGGGTGGAAGCCGAGGGCTTTGCCTTCGCGCCAGACCTCGGCGATGCGGCTGAAGGCGCCGATGTGCTCAGCGTTCATGTCGGTTTGGGAAAACAGGATGCGCACACCGGCCGCTACGTCAATGCCGGCCTCGTCGGCGCTGATGTCTTGCGCCGCATGAACAGTGGCGCGGTGCTGGTCAACTATGATCGCGGCGAGCTTGTCGACGTTGAGGCTCTCGATGACGCCTTGTCGTCCGGTCGGATCCGCCATGCGGCCATCGACGCCGACCTGTTCAGCGATGCCTCGACCGGAAGTCTCTCAGGCCCGATGCTGCCTTATCTCGATCTCGTCGGGAAGCATGCCGGCAAGCTTGAACTTCTGCCGCATGCGGCGGCTGATACGGACCATCCCTCGCGCGTCGCCGGCGCCAAGCAGGCCGTAGACCAGTTGTTCGACGTCATCTGCCGCAAATCGGTGACCAACGTGAAAGGCACGGTGCCGCCGGGCTATCTTTCCCTTGGGGCGACGACGCCTCCCGGCATCGGGCCGGTAACGAGGGATCACATCTTGAAACTGACCTCTGGCGAATGCTCCGAACTGGCGGATGTCTGTGACCGGCAAAGCCGCTTGTGGCAGGCCCTCTCGGACGTCGCACCTGCCGAGCGCGGCACGATCGTGGCCGAACAAGGCGAAGAGCTTGTCCGGCTGATCGACCGGCTTTGCCTCCTGGCGGAGAACCTGAATCTCCGCGGGCCGTACCAATAGTCTCGGTCTGCCGCTGCCGCGTTCAAAACCACGACGGGCTCGACCGCCGGCTCAGTACCGGGGACCAGCCACCATGCGCGCGACCTGGGTCATGTCGGCGCTCATCTCGCGATCGTCATCGAGCGGGCTGACGAGCGCGCGCACCGCGGCAAAGGTCCGCTGCGGCCCTTCGCCCATGCTGTCGACGACGCCGCGCAACTCCACGCCCGTCGCCGCGAAGATCAGCTCCATCGCAACCAGATAGCGCATGCGCTCGACGATCTCGGCGGTCTTGGCCACCACCCGCGGCGCCATCGACGACTGGTCTTCGATGCCGTCAGATACGGCAAGCGGGCTGAGCGACATCGGATTGGCCAGATGGCGGATTTCGGCTTCCAGCGCGGCCAGCGGCTTCTGCAGTTCGGCATAGCCCTGGCGGCTGCCGCCCCTGGCCGACAGGAAGCGCGGCAGTTCGGCAGTTATCGGCGACATCAGCTTCATGCCGCGGTTGGCGATGCCGACCGCGCAATGCGCCAGCGCCTGGCCAAGCTGTTCCCAGGCCAGCGTCATCGCCGTGAGATCGAAATTGCCGTTCGAGATCACCCGCTCGCACTCGGCCAGGATCACAGGATTGTCGCCTGAGTGGGTCAGTTCGATCTCCGTCGCCAGCCGCGCCTGCTCGAACGCGTGGAGCAGGCCACCCCAGACCTGGGGCACGCAGCGATAGCTGAGCGGATCCTGGAGGCGCCGTGCCGCCTTGTCCTTCCACAGGCCGCTTCCCGCCAGTTCCCTGCGCAGCCGGGCTCCGATCTCGCGCTGGCCGAAGGCCGGCCGCGCGGCCAGCGCATGCTCGTCGATCGCGGTGAGGGAAGAACGGAACGCCTCATAGTTGAGGGCGACCGCTGCCAGCGCCCAGTCGATGAGATGCGCGACGTCCTCGAGGCACAGGCAGGCCGTCCCGGTCGACAGGCTGTTGGCGACGATGATGGCGTGGCCGTCCTTCTCGCGCAGGTCGAGCGGCTCGAGCCCGGCCAGCGCGAGTGCCTCGGCGGACGGCATGATCCTGCCCCGGAATTCCGCTTCGCCGTCGCCGCCCAGCGCCCTTGCCATATGGCCGAGATGGGCAAGGTCCGCCGCCCCGATCGATCCCCAGGTGGGGATCACCGGATGGACGCCGGCGTTAAGCGCCGCCACAAGGCCCATCACCACGCGCTCGGAGGTGCCGGTGCCGCCGGCCGCCATGCCTGAGATGCGCGCGGTGATCATCGCCCGCACCGCCTCGGTCGGCAGGGCGGGCCCGATGCCCATGCTGTGGCTGAGTGGCACGCTGTGCTGGAACGCGATCAGGTCGGCCTGCGCCAGCGGTGTGTCGACACAGGCGCCCAGGCCCGTGGTGACGCCGTACATCGGCTTGCCGAGCTGCGTCAGATGCTCGATGAGGGCGCGGCTCGCCCGGATGCGGCGCATCGCTTCCTCGCCCAGCATGAGCCGGGCGTTGCGGCGTGCGATCTCGGCGACATCCGCGACGCCGAGCGGCTTGGCATCGAGCACTATCATTCGGGCTGTCATTCTCGCCTGTATCCTGTGACCGGAGGCCCGGACCAGCGGCGCGGCGGGCGTCACTGTTTGTGACGGCTTGCAGGTTGGACTGCAAGCCATTCCCGTTATGGCAGCGGTGGGAGGACGGCAGAAGCGAGGATGCCCGGATTTCGGGAACTACGTCGATCGCTCCGCGACCGCGTCGGGCACCACCACCAGCTTGCCGACGAAATCCTTGGCGATGAAATCGGCCTGCGCGCGATGGAAATCGGACAGCCTGTAGACGCCGCCGACCAGCGGCCGGATTTTTTTCGCCTCGATATATCCGACGATGCGGCGAAAATCGGCGCGCGTGCCCTGGCTCGAGCCGTGCAGTTGCAGCTGCTTGAGGTACATGGTCCTGAGATCGAGCTGCACGACCGGACCGGCGATCGCGCCTGCGGTGGTATAGCGCCCCTCGGGCCTCAGGATGCGCAGCAGGTCGTTGAAGATCGCGCCGCCGACGAGGTCGGCCACCACGTCGATCGGCTTGCCGCCGGTCGCCTCGGCCACGGCTTGCGGCAGGTTGGCGACGCCACGGGTGATGACGGCCTCGGCGCCGATGTCGCGCACCGCCTGCTCCTTGCCTTTGCCGACGACGGCATAGGGGATGGCGCCGCGCGCCCGTGCCAACTGCACGATGCCGGAGCCGACGCCGCCCGAGGCGCCCGTGACCAGCACGCGCTCGCCGGCTTTCAGGCCGGCGCGTTCCAGCATCTGTTCGCCGGTAAGGTAGGCGCAGCAGAAGGTGGCGAGTTCGACATCGCTCATCTCCGTATCGACGACATGCGCATTTTCGGCCGGCACGGTCTGGTATTCGGCGTAACCGCCATCGCGGCCGTGTCCCATATAGTCGATGTCGGCCAGTGAATCGTCGTCGCGGTTGTAGATGGAAAAATCGACCATCACCCGTTCACCGACACGATCCGGCGAGACGCCTTCGCCGACGGCAGCGATGGTGCCCACCGTGTCGGTGCCCTGGACGCGCGGAAAGGTCAGCGTGTTGCCCTGGCGCCGCCAGGTCGACACGGCGGCGGCGTCCTCTTCCGTGCCATAGGCGCCCTGGCGCACCCAGACATCGGTGTTGTTCATCCCGCAGGCGCTGACTTTCACCAGCACTTCGCCGGGGGCAGGCGCGGGCACTTTCACATCGGTGCGGTAGACGAGCTTTTCCGGTCCGCCGTGCCCGGTGAGCAGCACGGCGGCCATGGTGGCGGGAAGGGTTCTGGTCATGGCATTCATGGGTCGATTTCAGAGATTGGCAAAAACGCTGTTCACCGCATCGGCGGTCCTGGAGACGACGACGTCGGCTTCATCGCGGGTCAGGCAGAGCGGCGGCGCAAAACCGAGAATATCGCCCTGTGGCATCGCACGGCCGATGACACCGCTGGCGGCAAGTGCCGTTGCCACCTGCGGACCGATTTTCCGCGAGACGTCGAAGAACACCCGGTCGTCCTTGTCGGCGACGAACTCGACCGCCGCCAGCATGCCGTCGCCGCGCACGTCGCCGACATTTTTGTGGCCGCCGACGGCCTTGGCCAGTTCGGCACGGAAATAGGCGCCGGTCTCGCGGGCATTCGTCACCAGATCCATCTCGTCGATCAGTTCGAGATTGGCGACGCCGGCGGCAACGCAGATCGGATGCGCCGAATAGGTCCAGCCATGGCCGAGCGAACCGAGCTTGTCGGAACCCTGCACCAGCACCTGCCACATCTTGTCGGCGACGATGACGCCCGACAGCGGCGCATAGGCCGAGGTCAAGCCCTTGGCGATGGTGATCAGGTCGGGCTTGATGCCGTAATGGTCGGAACCGAACATGGTGCCCAGCCGGCCGAAGCCCGTCACCACTTCATCCGCGACCAGAAGCACGTCGTACTTTTTCAGCACGGCCTGGATCTTTTCCCAATAGCCGGCGGGCGGCGGCACGATGCCGCCGGTGCCGAGGATCGGCTCGCCGATGAAAGCGGCGACGGTCTCGGGGCCTTCGGCCAGGATCATTTCCTCGAGCTTGTCGGCGCAATGTTGCGAGAACTGCTCCTCGCTCATCGAGCGGTCGGCGCGGCGGAAGTAATAGGGCGCCTCGGTGTGCAGGATCGGCGCGCGCGGCAGGTCGAAGGCGTTGTGGAAGAGATCAAGCCCGGTCAGCGATCCGGTCATCACGCCCGAGCCGTGATAACCACGCCAGCGCGAGATGATCTTCTTCTTCTCCGGCCGGCCAAGCACATTGTTGTAGTACCAGATCAGCTTGATGTTGGTTTCGTTGGCGTCCGAACCGGAGAGGCCGAAATAGACCCTCGACATGCCCTTGGGCGAGCGGTCGATGATCATCTTGGACAGCGTGATCGAGGCCTCGGTGCCGTGCCCGACATAGGCATGGTAGTAGGCGAGGTTCCTGGCCTGGGTGGCGATGGCATCGGCGATCTTCTGGCGGCCATAGCCGACATTGACGCAATAGAGGCCGGCGAAGGCGTCGATGCTCTTCCTGCCATTGTTGTCCCAGACGGTGACCCCTTCGCCGCCGGCCATGATGCGCGTCGGCGATTCGCCCCGCGCGTGCGTGCCCATATGCGTCGAGGGATGGAAGAAGTGATCGCGATCCCAGGCGGCGAGTTCGTTGGACTGATCGAGCATTTTTTGACTCCTTAAGGGATGGCTGGACGCGACTTAAGATGTGTTGAGATTCAGGCCAGGCCATTTGCAGGACGGCATCACCTGAATATCGATACGTCTTATGCGACGTCCAGGCAGAGATATTTCAGATCGGTGAAAGCTTCGAGCCCGTGGCGCGAGCCCTCGCGGCCGATACCGGATTGCTTGACGCCGCCGAACGGGATCGGCGCGCCGGTAATCTTGACGCGGTTGACGGCAATCATGCCGTAGTCGAGCGCGCGGCCCATGCGTTGCTGGCGGCCGCCGTTCTCGGTCACGACATAGGCGACGAGGCCGTATTCGGTGGCATTGGCGCGGGCGATCACCTCGTCCTCGCTGTCGAAAGGTGTGACGGCGGCAACCGGGCCGAAGGTTTCCTCGCGCATGATCAGCGCCTCGTCGGGCACATCGGCCAGCAATGTCGGCTGGTAGAACAGCGGCCCGGCCTGATGCCGCTTGCCGCCGACAAGGCAGCGCGCGCCGTGGGCGATGGCATCGGCGACCTGCTCCTCGACCTTGGTGACGGCGCGCTCATGCATCAGCGGCCCGATGTCGGTTTCCTGAGTAAGGCCGTTGCCGGTCCGCAATGTTTCGATGCGCCTGGCGAAGGCGGCGCAGAAGCGATCATGGATCGGGCGCTGGACATAGATGCGGTTCGCGGCCAGGCAATCCTGACCCGAAGTGGCGAATTTGGCGTCGATGGCGATGCTCACCGCCTTGTCCAGATCGGCATCGGCAAAGACGATCAGCGGCGCGTGGCCGCCAAGCTCCATCACCAGGCGCTTCATCGTCGGTGCACTCTGTGCGGCGATCAGCCTGCCGATCTCGGTCGAACCGGTGAAGCTCATGGCGCGAACGCGTGGATCCTCGCACATGCGGCCGACAATCGTCGCGGCCTTGCCGGTGATGATGTTGAAGACGCCGGCGGGCAGGCCGGCGCGCTCGCCGAGTTCCGCCAGCGCCAGCGCCGACAGCGGCGTCTCCGAGGACGGATGCGCAACGATTGTGCAGCCGGCGGCCAGTGCCGCCGCCGCCTTGCGGGTCAGCATGGCCGACGGGAAATTCCACGGCGTCACCACACCGACGACACCGAGCGGTTCACGCCGCACCATCATTTCCGCGTTCGGCAGATGGCTTGTGACGCTCTCGGCGTTGAGGCGTTTTGCTTCCTCGGCGTACCACTCGACGAAGGAGGCGGCATAGTCGATTTCACCAATCGACTCCCGCAGCGGCTTGCCCTGTTCCAGCGTCATCAGCAGGGCAAGATCGTCTTTCGCGGCGATGATCAGCTCGAACCATTTCCGCAGGATTTTCGAGCGCTCTTGCGGCAGCAGCGCCCGCCAGGCCGGAAAAGCGCGCGCCGCGGCATCGATCGCTTTTGTCGTCTGGCGCGCGTCAAGCGCGGCCACGAAAGCGACGGTGGTGCCGGTGGCCGGATCGGTGACTTCGAAGCTTTCAGCGGCCTCGCTTGCCGTCCAGTGGCCGTCGACATAGGCGAGCTCGCGCAGCAGCCGGCGGTCGGCAAGGCGGTCGAGCGCTTCATGGCGATGCGAGCGGGCAAAATGCGCGGACATGGTCGAAGCCTCCCGGTTCGGTCTGATGCGAGGAGATTATCGATCGCGGGCAGACAGAGAGGCTGTTTGGGCGCATGCTGATAGAGAGAGTCTCTCTATTGCGACGGTCGGGCAGACGATCTCTCCGCGCTACGGCGATGCCGGCAAAAGGTCGGCTATCGGAAGCGCGATCTCGTCCTTCACCGTCTTGATGACGATATAGGTGAAGTAGCGATCGATGCCGATCTCGCGATCGAGCAGGCCATCGACTAGCCGCTGATAGGCGTCGATGTCGCGCGCCATCACCTTCAGCACGTAATCGACGCCGCCCCCTACCGACCAGCAGGCGACGATCTCGGGGATGTCACGGACGACGCGTTCGAAGCGGTCGAAATCGGCCTGTCGATGGCTGGCCAGCGTCACCTCCATCAGCACGGTCGCGACGGGCGCCACGACACGCATGGCGATTCGGGCATGGTAGCCCGAGACGATGCCCGCCTTCTCCAGCTTGCGCAGCCGCATCCAGCATGGCGTCGGCGACAGGCCGACCTGCTCGGCCAGCGCCAGCTTGGTGATGCGGCCGTCGCGCTGGATGGCGTCGAGGATTTTGAGATCGATCGCGTCGAGTTTCGCAGCAGTCATCACGGCCCACTTTTTCGTCGCCAGTACCATGACGGCGCATTATTTCGATTGTCAATTGCACTGATTTCGATCTCTAATAAGTCATGACATTGTGGCAACCCGATCCCACGCTCATCCGGCGGCCGGCCTATCAGTCGCTGGCCGACCAGTTCGCGCGCGCCATTCATGACGGACGCCTAGCCAATGGCTCCCGGCTGCCGACGCATCGCCGGCTGGCCGACGATCTAAAGCTCTCGGTGCAGACGGTCAGCCGCGCCTATGAGGAATTGATCCGGCGCGGCCTGATCTCGGGCGAGATCGGCCGTGGCAGTTTCGTCCAGACGCAGCGCCGAGAACCGGAGCCGCCCTATCTGCCCGAACGCCTGGGCGAGGTCATCGACCTTTCGATCCTGAAGCCGGTCTGCGAGCCGATGCATCTGGAGCGGCTGAAGCAGGCGCTGGGATGGCTGGCCGAGAACCTGCCGTCGAGTTCGGCGCTGTCGTTCCGGCCCAACATGGTGTTTCCACGTCACCGGGCCGTGGCGGTCGAATGGCTGAAGCTGTGCGGCCTCGATGCCTCGCCACAGAACATCAGCCTGACCAATGGCGCTACCGCCGGCATGACCGTGGCGCTGATGAGCGTTGCGCCGCCGGGCTCGACGGTTGCCACGGAGGCGATCGGCCACCACACGCTGGTGCCGCTGGCGCGCTATCTCGGCTTCAACCTCGAAGGCCTGCCCATCGACGGCAATGGCCTGATTCCCGAAGCGCTGGACGAAGCCTGTCGGCTCTCCGACATCCGCGCGGTGTTCGTGCAGCCCTCGGTGATCAACCCGACGGCGACCCTGATGGACGCGCGGCGGCGCGAAGAGATCGCGGCGGTCGCCCGCAAGCACGACATCGCCATCATCGAGAATGATGTGCTGGGTCCGCTGGTCGAGGATCGGCCGCCGCCGGTCGCCGCTTTCGCCCCGGAACGCACGCTTTACGTCACCTCCTTCACCAAGATCACCGTGCCCGGCCTGCGCATCGGCTATCTCGCCGCGCCCGACCGCTATGTCGCCGCCGTTGCCAACCGGCATCTGGTGTCGAACTGGATGGCGACGCCGCTGGTGGCCGAGATCGCCACCAAATGGGTGACCGACGGCACGGCGATTGAGCTCGTCCGCTGGCAGCGTGCGGCGTTGCGGCGGCGGCTGGATATCGCGGCGGAGGTGCTAGCCGGGGTCAAATATCGTGCCCGGCATGACGGGCTGCACATCTGGCTGGAACTGCCGGCCGATCGGGCCGAGGAAAGCTTTGTCGCCCAGGCGCGGCTGCGAGGCGTGGCGATTGCGCCGGGTACATCCTTCCGCATTTCGGATGCGCCGTGGCATCCGGCGGTTCGCATCTCACTGGGTTCGACCACGGAAGGGGAACTGCGCGCCGGCCTCGGCGTTGTCACAAAGCTGCTGCTTGGCGATCCGGAGCATCTGCTGCTTGCAATCTGAGCACGTCGCCCAAAAAGGGCGAGCCGTTTTGGCACGATGACGTGCACCAAAATCAGCCTCGACTGACCGGAAAACATGCGCAATCGGAATAATTGTCATGATATTATTTTCCTGATTGACATGATTTGGCGCGTTCCGCATCGTTAGGGGCACAGGCTTCTCCAACACGGGGAAATTCATTTGTCCGCATCCATACCCATCATCAAGGTCGATGCCATTTCGAAGAGCTTCGGCACCTTCAAGGTGCTGGACGGCCTGTCGATGCAGGTCATGCCGCGCGAGAAGCTGGCGCTGATCGGGCCTTCCGGCTCGGGCAAGACGACGATCCTGCGCATCCTGATGACCCTGGAACGCATCGACGGCGGCCACATCCAGATCGAGGGCGAACAACTCTACCACATGGAACGCAACGGTCAGCTGCTGCCCGCCGACGAACGGCATCTGACCCGGATGCGCCAGAAGATCGGCATGGTCTTCCAGCTCTTCAACCTGTTTCCGCACAAGAGCGTCATCGACAATGTGACGCTGGCGCCGAGGCTGACCAAGGGCACGCCGCGTGCCGCCGCCGAGAAGCGGGCGATGGAACTGCTCGATATGGTCGGCATGGCCGACAAGGCCAAGGCCATGCCGGCACAACTGTCCGGCGGCCAGAAGCAGCGTGTGGCGATCGCCCGCGCACTCGCTTTGCAGCCGAAGATCATGCTGTTCGACGAAGTGACGTCGGCGCTTGATCCGGAACTGGTCGAGGAGGTGCTCAACGTCCTGTGGCGGCTCTGCGCCGAGACCGACATGACGATGCTTCTGGTTACGCACGAAATGGGTTTCGCCCACGATTTCGCCGACCGGGTGCTGTTCTTCGATCGCGGCAGAATAGTCGAGGAGGGCAAGCCCGATGAGATTTTCCGCCATCCCAAACAGGAGCGCACGCAAGGCTTCCTGAAGAAGATCATCGCGGCCGGACATCGCGTCTGACCGTTATGCCCGGGACTGTGAAGCCGTCCCGAAATCAACCAGAAACCGGCGGCGCTGCTGCCGCAGCCAAACCAAGAAAACGAAACAAGGAGTTGGGAACAATGAAGAAACTTGGCATTCTGGCCGGCGTCGCCGGCCTTGCGCTGACCGCGGTGCTGGCGGCCTCGACCGCGGGTTCAGCCGACGATAGCAAGCTCGAGCAGCTCAAGTCGCAGGGCTTCGCCCGTGTCGCCATCGCCAATGAGCCGCCCTATACGGCCGTCGCCGCCGATGGCAAGGTTTCGGGTGCCGCGCCCGACGTGGCGCGCGAGATCTTCAAGCGTCTCGGCGTTGGCGACATCGTCGCCTCGATCTCGGAATATGGCGCCATGATCCCCGGCCTGCAGGCCGGCCGCTTCGATGTCGTCACCGCTGGTCTGTTCATGAAGCCGGAGCGCTGCGCCGCGGTCGCCTATTCCGAGCCGGTGCTGTGCGACGCCGAAGCGATGCTGGTGAAGAAAGGCAATCCGAAAGGCTTCAAGAGCTACGAAGACGTCGCCAAGGACACGTCCGCAACGATCGGCGCTCCCGGTGGCGGCACCGAAGAGAAGCTGGCGCTCAACGCTGGTGTGCCGCGCGAACGCGTCATTGTCGTCCCGGATGGCCAGAGCGGCCTGAAGATGGTGCAGGACGGCCGCATCGACGCTTATTCGCTGCCGGTTCTGTCGATCAACGACCTGATGAAGAAAGCCAACGATCCTAGCCTCGAAGTCATCGCGCCGGTGCAGGGTGCTCCGGTCTATTGCGATGGCGCCGCCTTCAAGAAGGGTGACGAGGCGCTGCGCGATGCCTTCGACGTCGAGCTCGCCAAGATGAAGAAGTCGGGCGAATTCGCCAAGATCATCGAGCCCTATGGCTTCTCGGCCGCGGCCGCGATGTCGACGACACGCGACAAGCTCTGCGCGGCGAAGTAGGGCGCACTTTTTCCTTCTCCCCGTCCACGGGGAGAAGGTGGCCTGAAGTGACGGATGAGGGGCGGCGCCATGCCTTCGTAAGTTCGCGCTGCCCCTCATCTGCCTGCCGGCATCTTCTCCCCGTGAAACAGGGAGAAGGAAGCTAACCGCTAACGTTGGAACCCTAATGACCCAGTGGTCCGGCTATTTCGGCCTGATATTGCAGGGAGCGCTTGTCACCATCGAGCTGACGCTGATGGGGTCGGTGCTTGCCCTGGTCATGGCCTTTCTTGCCGGCCTTGGGCGGCTGTCACGCTTCTTTGCGCTGCGCGCACTGGCCACCGCCTATATCGAATTCTTTCGCGGCACCTCGATCTTCGTGCAGTTGTTCTTCGCTTATTTCGTGCTGCCGCTGGTGGGTTTCGAACTGACCCCGCTGCAGGCGGGCGTGCTGGCGCTCGGCCTGAATGTCGGCGCCTATGCCGCCGAAGTTGTGCGCGGCGCCGTACAGTCGATCGGCCGCGAACAGCATGAGGCCTGCATCGCGCTCAATCTCGGCCGCTGGCAAGGCTTGCGCCACGTTATCCTGCCCCAGGCGTTTCTGGTGATGCTGCCGACCTTCGGCAACAACGCCATCGAACTGCTCAAGGCCACATCGGTCGTCTCGCTGATCTCGCTTGCCGACCTGACCTTCCAGGCGCAGGTGGTGCGCGCCCAGACCGGCAACACAATGGTGCCCTTCACCACCATCCTGATTATCTATTTCATCCTGGCGCTGCTCATTTCGTGGGGCGTGCGCTCGCTGGAGCGCCGCATGGCGCGCGGTCTCGACGGAGTGCGCGTCTGATGGCCGGGGTTCGCTGATGGCCGGGGTTTTCTGATGGAATGGGATTGGGATTTTGTCCGGCAGATCCTGCCGACGCTGATCCAGGGGGTGAAGATCACCATCCTTGCGACGCTGCTCGGCTCGGTGCTGGCGGCGATCGTCGGGCTCGGCATCGCGCTGGCGCGCCGCTCGCCCAACAAGGCATTGTCCCGCACCGTCGGTTGGGCGGCCGAATTCATCCGCGGCACGCCGCTTCTCGTGCAACTCTACTTCATCTTCTACGTGCTGCCTGACATCGGCATCCTGCTGCCGCCGCTCGTCGCCGGTGTCATCGGGCTCGGGCTGCACTACGGCACCTACACGGCCGAGGTCTACCGCGCCGGCATCGACAATGTACCGCGTGGCCAGTGGGAGGCCGCCAAGGCGTGCAATCTCAGCGGCAGGCAGACCTGGAGCCATATCATCATTCCGCAGGCCATCCCGCCGATGATCCCGGCACTGGCCAACTATTTCATCGCCATGTTCAAGGAAACGCCGCTCCTGTCGGCGATCACCGTGCTGGAACTGATGAACCAGGCGAAAAGCGTCGCCAACACCTACTATCGCTATATCGAGCCGATCACGCTGGTTGGCGCTTTCTTCCTCGCCATCAGTCTTTGCTCGGTTATCTTGCTGCGCTGGCTGGAACGTCGCTACGGCAAGATCGAGAGATAATTGATGAAGCCCTTACCCGAGATCAAGGTCGCGCCCAACCGGCCGGCGCTCGAAGACCGTCCGATGGCGCGCCGCGTCGGTCTCATCATCCTGGCCACGGATCACACCAGTGAGCCGGATTTTCGCCGCATGGTGGCGAGCGAGCGCATCGGCGTCTATGTCGCGCGCATTCCCTACGCCAATCCGACAACGCCGGAGAACCTGCGCAAGATGCAGCCGGCGCTGACGGCGGGCGCGGCATTGATCCTGCCCGACGAGCCGCTGGACGCCATCTGCTATTCCTGCACCTCGGCCTCGGTGGTGATCGGTGATGCCGAGATCGAGGTGGCGATCCAGGCCGCCAAGCCCGGCGTTCCCATCGTCACGCCGCCAATGGCTGGCGTGCGCGGGCTGCACGCGTTCGGCGCGCGCCGGATCAGTATCCTCACGCCCTACACGGTCGAAACCTCCAGGCCCATGGCGGCTTATTTCGCCGCCCGTGGCTTCGAGATCGCCAGCTTCACCTGTCTCGGTTTCGAGGACGATCGTGAGATGGCGCGCATCGCACCGGCAACGCTTGTCGAACTCGCGCGCGAAGCGACGCACGCGCGGGCGGACGCACTGTTCGTCTCCTGCACGGCGCTACGCGGTGCGCTCGCGGTCACCGGCATGGAACAGGCGATCGGCCGCCCAGTGGTGACCAGCAACCAGGCGAGTGCCTGGAACTGCCTGCGCCTTTGCGGTGATGAGACAGCCCATCCCGAATTCGGCCGTCTGATGACGCTGCCCTTGCCCCGCGATTGACGATCATGGCGACAGTCACTCTTGCAGATATCCGTGCCGCGCGTGAGCGCATTGCCGGCAAGGTCGAGCGCACCGCGACCGTGCGTTCGCCGGGTCTCTCCGAGCAACTGGGTGTGCCGGTTCACCTCAAGCTCGAGCACCGCCAGACCACCGGCAGCTTCAAGCTGCGCGGCGCCTCGAATGCTGTCGCTTCGCTAAGTGCCGAGGAGAAAGCGCGTGGCGTCGTCGCGGCCTCGACCGGCAATCATGGCCGCGCGCTGGCGCATGCAGCGAAGCTCGAAGGCATGCGCGCGGTGATCTGCATGTCACGGCTGGTGCCCGGCAACAAGCTCGACGAAATCCGCCGGCTTGGCGCGGAGATCCGCATCATCGGCAACAGCCAGGACGACGCCCAGCAGGAGGTCGAGCGGCTGGTGGCGCAAGAGGGCCTGGTCATGCTGCCGCCCTTCGACCATCCCGCGATCATCGCCGGGCAAGGCGCGCTCGGGCTGGAGATGATCGAGCAGGTTCCGGATGCCGCTCTCGTCCTCGTACAGCTCTCCGGTGGCGGCCTGGCCTCGGGCATCGCCGCGGCCGTCAAGGGAGTCAGCCCCGGTACGAAAGTGATCGGTGTTTCGATGGCACGCGGCGCGGCGATGAAGGCGAGCCTCGATGCCGGCCGGCCGGTGCCGGTGGAGGAATTGCCGACGCTGGCGGACTCGCTCGGCGGCGGCATCGGCCTCGACAACCGGCTGACCTTCGCCATGTGCCGCGACCTGCTCGACGATGTGATTTTGCTTGGCGAAGACGAAATCGCCGAGGGCATCCGCCATGCCTATGCGCGGGAGCGTGAGATCGTCGAAGGCGCCGGCGCGGTCGGTATCGCTGCTCTGCTCGCCGGCAAGGTCAAGGCGGACGGGCCGGTGCTTGTTCTGCTTTCGGGCCGCAACATCGACATGGACACGCACCGCAAGATCATCTGCGGCGACGCAATGGTGGAGCGCGCCGCATGAGCCGCATGACGATCCTCACCGAGAAAGAGCTGCGCCAGATCGTGACGCTGGATCTCGACGCCGTCGCCTGCGTCGAGAATGCTTTTCGCGCGCTCGCCACCTTGCCGGTGGCGATGCCGCCGATCCTGCGCCTCGACATCCCCGAGCATCGCGGCGAGGTCGACGTGAAGACCGCCTATGTGCCCGGCATTGACGGCTTCGCCATCAAGATCAGCCCCGGTTTCTTCGACAATCCGAAGCTCGGCCTGCCCTCCGTCAACGGCATGATGGTGCTGCTGTCGGCCAGGACCGGTCTGGTCGAAGCGCTCCTGCTCGACAATGGCTATCTCACCGATGTCCGCACGGCAGCCGCCGGCGCGGTCGCGGCCAGGCATCTGTCGCGTCCCGATGCATCTGTCGCCGCGATCTTCGGCGCCGGCGTGCAAGCCGGACTGCAACTTGAAGCGCTCAAGCTCGTGCGGCCGATCACCGAGGCGCGCATCTGGGCGCGCGATGCCGCCAAGGCAGTGGCGACCGCGGCCGCCTTTAGTGAGAAACTCGGCATTGTCGTTCGTGCCGAACCCGACCCGGCCGAGGCCGCTGCCGGCGCCGACATCATCGTCACCACCACGCCCTCGACCGAGCCGTTGATCAAGGCCGGCTTCGTTTCCGCCGGCCAGCACATCACCGCCATGGGTTCGGACGCCGAGCACAAGAACGAGATCGCCCCGGCGATCCTGCGTATGGCCGATCTCTATGTCGCCGACAGCGCGCCCCAGACACGGCGGCTTGGCGAACTCCACCATGCCATCGCGGCGGGCGTGATGGCCGCCGATGCCGAGGTGACCGAGCTTGGCCAGATCATCGCCGGCGCAATGCATGGCCGTCGCTCAGCCAGCGACATCACCATTGCCGACCTGACCGGCACCGGCGTGCAGGACACGGCGATCGCCACGCTCGCCCGCGACCGGGCGCGGACGGCCAAATCCGGCACCATTTTCGAAAGCTGATGCTGGCCGCAGGAGCATGGATCCGGAAAAGCGGAAGCCGGTTCTCCGAGAAGATCGTGCTCGAACAAAAAGTTACCTAGAGCCGGATTCAACGACGTTGAAACAGGCTCCAGGCCCAACAAACGAGGATCAAGAACAATGCAACCAAACCTGAAATTCTCGCGCGGCGAATTTGCGGAACGCCTCGCCAAGACCCGGAAAGCCATGGAGGCAAAGGGCGTCGATCTCTTGATCGTCAGCGACCCGTCCAACATGGCCTGGCTGACAGGCTACGACGGCTGGTCGTTCTATGTGCATCAGGCTGTCATCGTGCCGCCATCTGGCGAGCCTGTCTGGTATGGTCGCGGCCAGGATGCCAATGGCGCCAAGCGCACCGCCTATCTCGCCCATGACAACATCGTCGGCTATGCCGACCACTACGTTCAGTCGACCGAGCGGCACCCAATGGATTTCCTGTCCAGCGTGTTGGCCGATCGCGGCTGGGGCAAGCTCACCATCGGCGTCGAGATGGACAATTACTGGTTCTCCGCCGCCGCCTTTGCCGCGCTGCAGAAGCATCTGCCCAATGCCCGCTTCGTCGACGCCACCGCCCTGGTCAACTGGCAGCGCGCGGTGAAGAGTTCGCCCGAGATCGCCTATATGCGCAAGGCCGCACGCATCGTCGAAGCCATGCACCACCGCATTGTCGACAAGATAGAAGTCGGCATGCGCAAATGCGATCTCGTTGCCGAGATCTATGATGCCGGCACGCGCGGTGTCGACGGTATTGGCGGCGACTATCCGGCTATCGTACCTTTGCTGCCGTCGGGCGCTGACGCCTCGGCGCCGCATCTGACCTGGGACGATCAGCCGATGAAGCGAGGCGAGGGCACCTTCTTCGAGATCGCCGGCTGCTACAACCGCTATCACTGCCCGTTGTCGCGCACCGTCTTCCTCGGCAAGCCGACGCAGGAATTCCTCGATGCCGAGAAGGCGACGCTGGAAGGTATGGAAGCCGGCCTCGCTGCCGCCAGGCCCGGCAATGCCTGCGAGGACATCGCCAATGCCTTCTTCGCCGTCCTGAAGAAATACGGCATCGTCAAAGATAATCGCACCGGCTACTCGATCGGTCTTTCCTATCCGCCGGACTGGGGCGAACGCACCATGAGCCTGCGCCCTGGCGACCGCACCGAGCTCAAGCCCGGCATGACCTTCCATTTCATGACCGGCCTCTGGCTTGAAACGATGGGACTGGAGATCACCGAATCCATCCTGATCACCGAAACCGGTGTAGAGTGCCTGGCCAATGTGCCGCGCAAGCTGGTGGTGAAGGATTGAAACCGATGTCCAGTCTTCGCCCTTCTCCGATCGCGCCGACCGTCGATTTCGATCGCGACGGCGTCCAGCATGGCTTTCTGCGCCTGCCCTACAGCCGCGACGATTCGGCCTGGGGTTCGGTGATGATCCCGATCTGCGTCATCCGCCACGGCAATGGACCGACGGCCCTGCTGACCGGCGGCAACCATGGCGACGAATATGAGGGTCCGCTGGCGCTCTACGATCTCGCCAGGACGCTCGACCCGAAAACCGTCAGCGGCACGGTGATCATCGTGCCGGCGATGAATTATCCGGCCTTCCGCGCCGGCACCCGCACGTCGCCGATCGACAAGGGGAACATGAACCGCAGCTTTCCCGGCCGGCCGGACGGCACGGTGACCGAGAAGATCGCCGACTATTTTCAACGGGAGCTGCTTCCTCGCGCGGACATCGTCTTCGACTTTCATTCCGGCGGCAAGACGCTCGATTTCGCGCCATTTTGCGCCGCGCACACTCTGCCCGACAAGGCGCTGGAGCAGAAAGCTTTCGACGCGGTGGCGGCGTTTTCCGCCCCCTTCTCGATGCGCATGATCGAGATCGATGCCGTCGGCATGTACGACACAGCGGCCGAGGAGATGGGCAAGGTCTTCGTCAGCACCGAGCTTGGCGGCGGCGGCACCTCGCGCGCACAAACCGTGCGCATCGCGCGACGCGGCGTCCTCAATGTGCTGCGTCACGCCGGCATTGTCGATGGTGCGGTCGAGAAGAGCCAAACACAGTGGTTGGACATGCCCTCGGGCGATTGCTTCTCCTTCGCCGAGGACGACGGCATGGTCGAAACCATGGTCGATCTCGGCGAGCCCGTGGAGAAGGGGGCCGTGCTGGCCCGCATCCATCCCGTTGGCCGCACCGGTGTCGCCCCGCAGGAGATCAGGGCGAAGATGTCCGGCATGCTGGCGGCGCGGCATTTTCCCGGGCTGGTCAAGGCCGGCGACTGCGCCGCCGTTGTGGCCGTGCGCGTCGATTGAGCAAAGCGATTGTGCTCGGACAGCATGTAGACCGCGACGGTCCGCACATTGCGGGAAGCCCCGGCTGAAGAGCCGTCGTACATCGACGATTTCGGTCGGCGGCCATCCGGTCGCCGATCTGTGTCGGGATTAAATTTTCCCAGCAAGTAGAAGTCTAAATTAACGAGAGGCTGGCAAGATAGGAGGCGTGGGCGAGGTATACTTGCTGCGGTGCCGTTGCTGGCTCAGGTACAGGCGAGGCAATGCGGCGACGATCGTCCAGGGCGCAGGGCGGTTGGTCTGAATCATGAAGTCTTCGACTGGAGAACATTATCCGGCGCTGGACCATATTCGCGGTCTGGCGGCTTTTCTGGTCTTCACCTGGCATTTTCTTCACCAGTCTCCCGATGGCCCGGTCCCCTATGGCTTTGTGCCGGCTCTGCCAATCTTCAGCCTTCTGGATGAAGGGATCACCGGCGTTTCGCTGTTCATGGCGCTCTCCGGCTACCTGTTCGCCAAGCTTCTTGATGGAAAACAAGTCAGCTACCTGCCCTTCTTTGCCAACCGGGCGCTGAGGCTGCTTCCGCTTCTGCTGGCCGTAATAGCCATCGAGGCTTGCCGTAGGGATCTCGCAGGTCAGCCTCCGGGCGAGTACTTCACCCGTGTCGGAAAAGGGTTGATTTTTCCCACCCTTCCGAATGGCGGCTGGTCGATAACAGTGGAAGCCCACTTCTACATTTTGCTGCCGTTCCTGCTGATGACGTCCAGGCGGTTTCCGTTCGCACCCTTGCTGTTCATCGCGGCAGCGATTTTGCTGAGGTGGGCGCTCTATGTGCACATCGGCGAGGTGCAGTCGGCGGCAGCCTGGACCATCATAGGCCACGTGGACCAGTTTTTGGCCGGCATTCTTGCTTTTCACCTCCGCGCCTATGCGAAGGATCGGCACTGGCTGGCGCTAGCCGTTCTCGTCGCATTCTCGGTCTTCTTCTGGCGGTTCGATGCCGCCGGCGGATTTTATCAGTTGGAGCATTATCCGTCGCCGCATCCGATATGGATCATCCTGCCGACCCTGGAGGCCGCGGCCTATGCTTTCGGCATCGCCTATTACGACACCAGCTTTTCGAGGAAGCGCACAAGCCTGCCGTTCAAGATCCTTGAGAAGGCCGGGGCCTACAGCTATTCGATCTATCTCCTGCATCTGTTTTTCGTCATGCAACTGGCGGCGTTTATAAACACGAACGTCATGAACATAAGCAATTTCTATGTTGCTTGCCTCTGGTCCGGCCTGTGCTTCATGGCGACGATTCCGATCGGCTATCTCAGCTACACCTGCATCGAAGCGCCGTTCCTGCGCATGCGCATGCGGTATGCGGAGCCAGCAGGCGCTGTACCGACCCCGGCCAGTGGGCGACCCGCCGCGGCATAGGCGCGCGCCACGATGCCGCTTCCGAAGCAACGGCGAGGCCAGGCTGGCTGTCCTGTACACAAGGATACTTATATCCGCAAAAGTGGTTTTCCATTAGGCTGGATATCGGATGAAGCGGGAGCATCGTTTGCGCGGATTTGTGGAAGGCCTGATCGAGAGACCGCAGACGGTGGCGGAGCAGGTAGCCAATGTCCTGCGCGAAGCCATAGCCAGCGGATCCCTGAAGGCGGGCACCGCGCTGCGCCAGGACGATCTGGCCGAACGGTTCGGCTTCAGCCGCATGCCGATCCGTGATGCCCTTCGCCAGTTGGAGGCCGAGGGCATCGTGTCCATTCACCCGACCAAGGGCGCGCATGTGGCCCGAATGGACAGTGCCGAAATCACAGAGATCTACGCGGTGCGCGAATTGCTCGAATGCGAGGCGCTCCAGCTCGCTGTTCCCGTCCTGTCGGGCGACAAGCTCGATGAGGCCGGGCAAGCACTCGACCAGATCGATGCAGAGCGCAATGTCGGCAGATGGGGGGCGCTCAACCGGACGTTTCACCTGGCTCTCTATGATGCCTGCGGCAACCGGCGTTTGCTCGGCCTGATCGAAGCGCACCACAATGCGGCCGATCGCTATGTCCGCATCCTGTTGTCGAACCTCGATTATCGCAACCGCTCGCAGGCAGAACACCGCGACCTGCTGGCCGCCTGCAGGCATCGCGACGGCAACAAGGCCGTGGGCATTCTGAGCCAGCATCTTCGCGAAGGCAGCGAAACGCTCGTCAACGCGATAGAGGGCGGCGGTATGTCGCGAGAGTCCTAGCGCACAGGAAGCGGCTTGGGTTTCAGCCCTGTGCCGGCTTGCGTTCGACGATGTAGATATGGTCGGCGGCCAGCACCACTTCATCGCGTTGGTTGATGACTTCGCAGCGCTCGATCACCCGTCCTGAGCCCGGCCTCTTTGGGTCGTTCTCTTTGGCAGCGATGGTGGTGCGCGTGCGGATCGTGTCGCCGATGAACACCGGCTTGATGAAGCGCAGGCGGTCATATCCATAGGAAAAGGCGACCGGATTGATGACGGTTGCCGTCAGCCCGATGCCGACCGAGAACACCAGCGTGCCATGCGCGATGCGCTGGCCGAACGGCGTCGTCTTCATGAACTCGGCATCCATGTGGTGCGGAAAGAAATCGCCTGTATGCCCGGCATGGACGATGAAGTCGGTCTCGGTGATGGTGCGGCCGCTGGTGATGCGCGAGGCGCCGATCTCGTAGTCCTCGAAATACTGGATCTGTTCCATCAGGGTCTTTCCGCAATCGGCGTTGCCGGCGCTGCGCTCGAACGGTAGGCCGCTTCGACCAGCGCCATGGTGCTCCAGGCGTCCTCGACCGAGCTGACCAATTCGTCGTCTTCGCCTGCGGCAAAACGCTGGACATTGGCCATGCGCCCGACGAAGGCGTCGGGGAACCACTCGCCGGCGAGCGGCACCGCGACCCAGTCCGTTCCGCCCCTGGGGTAAATCTCCAGAACGTCCGGCTCGCCCCGGGGATAATCGAGGTTGAGGCCGAGCTTGAGATAGGCCGCACCCTCGGTGCCGCAGATGCGGAATTCGCAGGCCTGGTGCCGGCGGCCGAATTTGTGATCGTGGTTGATCGACAGCGCACACCGCACCGTATCGCCATAGTCCAGAATGGCGCTGGTGCGCGTCTGCGCCACCTTATGGTTGGGGTGGCCGAGCGTCTTGGCGTGGACACCTCTGGGATCGCCGAGCACTTGCCGGATCAGGTCGAGATAGTGGATCGAATGCATGGCGATCTCGACGCGCGGCGCCTTGAGCAGGAACTCCCAAAGCTCCCACGGCGTCGCCAGCGCCAGCCAGGCATCGAAATCGACGATCTCGCCGAGCCAGCCCTTGGCGATGGCATCCTTCAGCGCCAGCATCATCGGCGCGAAGCGGAGCTGGAAATTCACCGCCGCCTTGAGCTTCTTGGCGCGACAGATTTCGAGGATCTCGGTTGCCTCGCCGAGATAGTTGCCCATCGGCTTCTGGATCAATGCGATCGCACCATCGGGCAGGGCTTCCAGAATCTCGGCATGCCGCCCCGGCGGTGTCGCCAGATCGAAAACCGCGTCGTTGATGGCTGCGGCTTCTTCCACTGAACGGAACGCTTTCACATCCCATTTCTCGGCCAGAGCTCGCGCTTTGTCCTGGTCCTGATCGTAGAGGCCGGCGACTGGAAAGCCGGCCTTCCTGTAGGCCGGGAAATGTGCGTCGCCGACGATCGATCCCGCGCCGAAGGTGACGATTGGCCAAGGCTTCGACGGCTTTGGCCAGGACTGGACGAGTGAGGCAGGGTCGAAACCGCCTTCAGTCATGATGGAAGACCTCATCCATGGAAGCCCACCACTCGCCTTCCTTGCGGGTCGCCAGCGGCTCCTGGCATGGCATGCAGACGGCCCACCATTCCTGCGTCTTCGGGTCGGCCGCCATCCTGGCCATGTCGGCGGCATAGTCGGTGCCGTGGTATTCGAAATAGGAAAACAGCAGGTTCTCCGGCCGCTTCAGGTAGATCGAGTAATTCTTGATGTTGCAGGCCGAGATCATGGTCAGCACGTCGGGCCAGACAGCGGCATGGAGGCGGACATACTCCTCGACCTTTTCCGGCTTCAGTCCCAGAACCATCCCCATCCGCTGCATATCAGTTCCCCTATTTGGTGATCGCCGTGGTGAATTCGGCGATGCTCATGGTCTTGACCGCGTCCCAGTCCCAATCGATGCCAATGCCTGGCTCGTCGGGTGCCAGCGCATGCCCATCCTCGATGCGCATGCGCTTGCCGGTCAACTCATCGAGCTGCGGAATGTACTCGACATATCGGCCGTTCTGAACAGCGCAGGTCAGGCTGACATGCAATTCCATCAGGAAATGCGGGCACACCGGAATGTCGAAGGCTTCCGCCGCATGGGCGATCTTGAGCCAGGGTGTGATGCCGCCGATGCGGCCGACATCGACCTGCACGATCGAGCAAGCGCCCTTCTGCATATATTCACGGAAATGGCGGATGGAGTAGAGCGACTCGCCGATGGCGATCGGCGTCGGCGTCGAGTTCGACAGCCGCACATGGCCGTCGATATCGTCGGCCGGCAGTGGCTCCTCGATCCAGGCGAGATCAAGCTCGCGCAGCCTTGCCGCGCGGCGGATCGCCTCGTCGACCGAGAACCCCTGATTGGCGTCGGTCATGATCTCGTAGCCGTCGCCAACCGCCTTGCGCACTGCCGACAGGCGGGCAAGATCCTCCGACCCGTGCGGCCTGCCGATCTTCACCTTCGAACCGCGAAATCCCCTAGCCTTGGCGGCCAGTGCGTCGTCGACCAGCGCCTGCGTCTCGATGTGCAGCCAGCCGCCTTCGGTCGTGTAGAGCGGGCAGCGGTCCTTGGCTCCGCCGGCGAGCTTCCACAGCGGCAGGTTCTGCTTCTTCGCCCTGAGGTCCCACAGCGCCGTGTCGATCGCCGCAATGGCGATGGCGGTGATCGCGCCAATGGTGGTGGCGTGCGTGGCGAATTCGAGATCGTGCCAGATCGCCTCGATCATGTCGGGGTCGCGGCCGATCAGCCGTGGCGCCAGATGGTCCGAGAGAAGCCGCATCACCGACGAACCGCCGGTGCCGATCGTGTAGCTGTAACCAGTGCCGACCGCGCCGTCGGAATCGGTGATGGTGACGATCGGCGTTTCCTGGCTGACGAAACTCTGGATCGCGTCGGTGCGCTTGACCTTGGGCACAAGGTCCACCATCCGCAGCTCTATCTTTTCGATTCTAGCCATCGGTCAGCTCCGCAATGTCTTTCCGGTCTCGGTGGCAAACAGATGCGCCTGCGACATGTCGAGGCTCATGGCCACTCGCTCGCCCGGCTTGAGCGGTCGCGGATTCAGCATGCGCGACACCCAGTCGCTGCCGTTGAATTCTACGAACACGAGCGTCTCATTGCCGAGCGGCTCGGTGACCGTGATCGGCAATTCGATCTGGTGGACGTCGGCCGCACTGCCGGAGCTGATACCATGTCCCGTCGGATAGATGTCGTCAGGCCGCAGCCCGAACACGACCTTGTCGCCGGTGGCGACATTGGCCTTGAACTGGCCGGGCAAAGGCAGCTTTTCGCCGCTGGAAAAAACCAACTGTCCGCCGTCGATCGTCGCCTCATGCAGGTTCATCGGCGGCGACCCTATGAAGCCGGCAACGAACCGCGTCGCCGGCCGTCGGAAAACTTCATCCGGCGTGCCGACCTGTTCTATATGGCCGTCGCGCATGATGACGATGCGGTCGGCCAGCGTCATCGCCTCGACCTGGTCGTGGGTGACGTAGATCACCGTCGACTGCACCTTGGCATGCAGCTTCTTGATCTCGGTGCGCATCTGAGTCCGGAGCTTGGCGTCGAGATTGGAAAGCGGCTCGTCGAACAGGAACACGTCCGGATCGCGCACGATGGCGCGGCCCATCGCGACGCGCTGGCGCTGGCCGCCGGAGAGTTGCGACGGGCGGCGGTCGAGCAGCGTGTCGAGCCCGAGGATCGCCGAGGCTTCGGCGACACGACGGTCCATGTCCTCCTTGGCCGCACCCGCGATTTTCAGCGAGAAGCCGAGGTTCTCGCGCACGGTCATGTGCGGGTAGAGCGCGTAGGACTGGAACACCATCGAGATGTTGCGCGAGCGCGGCGGCAAATCGTTGACGACGCGCCCGCCGATCTCGATCGAGCCGGCGCTGATCTCTTCGAGCCCGGCGATCATACGCAATGTCGTCGACTTGCCGCAGCCGGAGGGGCCGACCAGCGCGATGAATTCACGGTCGGCGATATCGAGATCGATGCCATGCACGATCCCGACATTGCCGTAGCGCTTGGTCAACTTGCTGAGGGAAACCGTTGCCATGGGATCAGCCTTTTACCGCGCCGGAGGTCAGGCCGCCGACAAGGTGTTTCTGGACGATATAGGTGAGGGTGAGCGCCGGGATGATCATCACCACGGCAAGCGCGCACATGCCGCGCCAGTCGATGGTGAACTCGGCCGTGTAGTCGAGCAGGCCGACCGGCAGCGTCTTGGCGCTGACCGAGCGGGTCAGTTGCGAGGCCAGCGCGAATTCGTTCCAGCAGGTCAGGAAGGCGAAGATCGCGGCCGAAGCGATGCCCGGCCCGGCGAGCGGGAACTCGACCTGCCAGAACGCCTGCCAGCGCGTGCAGCCGTCGATCTGCGCGGCTTCCGCGAGGTCCTTGGGCACCTGGCGGAAGAAGCCGTCGATCAGCCAGATCGTGAACGGCACGTTGAGCGCGACATAGGCAAGGATCAGCCCGAAATGCGTGTCGATGATACCGAGCCGCACATAGAGGAAGAACAGCGGCAGCGACAGCGCGATGCCCGGCACGGTGCGCGTCAGCATCAGGCCGAGGAAGACGCTCGATTTGCCGCGGAAACGATAGCGCGCGAAGGCATAGCCGCCGGCCATGCCGATGGCCACAGCGATCACCGTCGACGTCACCGAGATGATCAGCGAGTTGCGGAAATACTCGATGACCGGGATGCCGCCCTTGCCGATGCCCGAGAACATCGAGACATAGGCGTCGAACGAAATCTCCTGCGGGATCCACACCGGCGGCTTGGCCATGATCTCAACGGTCGGCCGTAGCGACGACAGCACGATCCACAGGCCGGGCAGGCAGATAGTCAGCATCGCCAGGAACAGGCCGATGCGGTAGACGATGCCCATGAGCCGGCGCTTCAGGCGGGCGGAAGAATTCTCGTCCATTCTCACCACTCCGCACCGATCTGCGTGCGCGCCGCGGCGAGCTTGTTGAAGAAATAGACGGTGAAGGCGATCGACAGCAGGATCGAGAAATAGGCCATGGCGTTGGCCATGCCCATACGGCCGTCGCTGTAGGCGGTGCGCGCCACCAGTGTCCAGAGCAGCTCGGTTCGGCCCGCCGGTCCGCCATCGGTCATGATCTTGACGATGTCATAGGCGCGCGCGACGTCGAGCGAGCGGATGGTCATGGCGATATAGGCGAAGGGCATCACGAAAGGCCACGTCACATAGCGGAATGTCTGCCACGGCGTGCAGCCGTCGACACGCGCCGCCTCGATCGGCTCCTTGGGCATGGCGAGCAGGCCGGCCAGGATCAGGATGGCGAAGATCGCCGTCGAGGACCAGATCTCGGCGACCGAAATGGCGATGAAGGCGAGATGGCCCTCGATCAGCCACGGTATGGCGTCCTGCGTGATGCCGAGCGATTGCAAGGCGTTGTTCACCAGGCCGATATTGTCGTTGAACATGAACTTGAACTGGAAGCCGACGAGGATCGGCGAAAACATCATCGGAAACATCATCAGCGTGCGCAGGATGCGTTGGCCACGTGTCGCCTTCTCGACCAGCATGGCGAGACCGAGGCCGAGCAGCATTTCGAGATTGAGCGCGATGGTCAGCAAGAGGACCGTGCGCCCGAACGCCCACCAGAAATCGGTGTTGGACAGGATCGAAAGATAGTTCCTGAAGCCGACGAAGACGAAGAACGTCTCGGGCCGCGTCAGGCGGAAGGGCGTGAAGCTGGAGTAGAGCGAGAGCAGCAACGGCACCACGACGACCGCCGCCAGCACGATCATTGCCGGAAGCAGCAG
Source organism: Mesorhizobium sp. WSM1386 (assembly GCF_055901595.1). Taxonomy (NCBI): domain Bacteria; kingdom Pseudomonadati; phylum Pseudomonadota; class Alphaproteobacteria; order Hyphomicrobiales; family Phyllobacteriaceae; genus Mesorhizobium; species Mesorhizobium sp. WSM1386. The sequence goes on along the minus strand of NZ_CM148373.1, from coordinate 5,830,235 downwards.
CAGGAATGGCGCGGATGGCTTGAAGCCCTTCATCAGAATCCTGTGGTGTTTGCTTTGGACGCCCGTTGTTCAGACGCGGGCCGGGAACGGAAAGTCTGTCGTCGATGGTTCAGCGCTCTCGCCGGCGAAGCGCGATCGCCTCCCCCATCCCTGATGGGAGAGGCAGCGTTGGGAGACGGTTCTAGAGCTTGCCGGCGTCCTGGAGGATTTGTGTCGCCTTGGCGGCGGCTTCGTCCAGCGCCTGCTTGGAGGTCTTGTCGCCGAGGATCGCCGCCTGCAGCTCCGGATAGACGGCGTTCGAAATCTCGATCCACTCAGGCGTCTGCGGCACGGCAAAGGCGTGCTTGGCCTCTTCCTGGAAGGCGGAGAGAACCTCCTTCTTATAGGGATCGTTCTCGGCCTGCTTCAGGTCCCAGTCCCAGACCGCGGTGCGGGTCGGCAGCGGGCCGGCGGCGGCCTCGAGCTTCTGGCTATCCTCGTTGGTCAGCCACCAGACGAGCGAAGCGGCGGCTTCCTTGTTCGGGCAGTTTTCGGTCACCGAGAAGCCATGGAAACCGGACCAGCCGGTGCGCTTGCCGGAAGACCCTTTCGGCGCGACTTTCACGCCGACATTGCCAGCGACTTTCGACGACTTCGGATCGTTGAAGAAGCCGGCCCAGCCTGGCCAGTCGAGGTTGATGGCGACGGTGCCCGAGGCAAAGCCCTGGCCGAGATCGTCCCACAGGTAGTTGGTCGTTCCGGCCGGCACGGCCTTGGCCTTGTAGAGGTTGACGAACCAGTCGAGCGCGCGGATGCCGGCCTCGGAGTTGAAGACGGGCTTGCCGTCCTTGTCGAGATATTCGCCACCCTCGGCGACCACCATCTCGTAGAAGCGGCCATTGATCGCCTCTTCCTTGCCGGCGAACTGCGTACCGTAGAAATTGGGCGGGTTGGCAAAGAACTCGGCCTGGTCGGTGACTTCCTTCCAGGTGTCCGGCGGCACCAGGTCATAGCCGTATTTCGCCTTGAACTTGGCCTTGTTGTCGGCGTTCTCGTAGAGGCTCTTCTGGTAGTAGAGCGCCGAAACGTCGAACTGGGCACGCGGCAGCATTTCCAGCTTGCCGTCGATGGTTGCCGCCTTGATCGTCGACGGCACGAAGGCGTCAATCTCTTCCTTCGGCAGCAATTTGCTGAGATCTATGTAGAGGCCGGTATATTGCGGCGCGAAGGAGGAATGGTTCCAGCCGACGCACCAGTTGGTGCTGCCCGAGGCGATGTCGGACTTGAGCTCCTTGTCGATGTCGAAGCCGTTCTTCTTGGTCAGGATGTTGACCTTGGCGCCGGTCGCCTTCTCCCATTCCGGGATCCGCTCATAGAGCTTTTCATATTGCTGACCGCCGATCAGCTTCACGTCGACGGTCACGCCCTCGAATTTGCCGGGCAGGTCGCCGGCAAGGGCGGTGCCTGCGCCGAAAGCAAGCATCAATGCGCCGGCGCACACGCCGGAAAGCAGTCTGTTCATTGGTATCCTCCCTGGGTGCGCCTCAGCGGCGACCGCAACTCGTCTGATGACAACAAGCGCTACATTCATATACAAACAAAACATTCACGGGCACGTCAAGGCGAAATTTGTTTCCGTTCGACCGCATTCCTGCGTATATGAAGAATCGATTTTACTGGAGGGATGAGCCATGGATGACAGCGAGGACGAGCGCTATCGCGCGCCGGCGCTCGACAAGGGGCTCGACATCCTCGAACTGCTGGCCGGCGTCGACGGCGGCCTGACGCAAGCCGAAATCGCCAAGAAACTCGAGCGCAGCCCCAACGAATTCTACCGCATGCTGGATCGGCTGGTGCGGCGCGGCTATGTCACGCGGCTGGACGGCGACCGCTATTCGCTGACGCTCAAGCTGTTTGGCCTCGCGCAGTTGCATGCTCCGGTGCGACGGCTGGTTTCCTACGCCACGCCGCTGATGCGCGAGCTGGCCGAAACGTCGCAACAGGCCAACCAACTCGTTGTTTTTGATCGCGGTTCCGCCGTCGTGATCGCTCAGCAGGAGGCCCCGAACTACTGGGGCATCTCGATCCGGGTGGGGTCCCACATCAGCCTGTTCGACACCGGCTCGGGGCATGTGCTGCTGGCTTTCCGCTCGGAGGAAGAACGCCAGATGATGATCTCCGAACATGTCCGCAGCACAGACAAGATGGCGCAGCCGGCCGAGTTCTTCACCCGTCTCGACCAGATTCGCGACCGCGGCTACGAGATGATGGCCTCGATGCAGACCGCCGGCGTCTTCAACCTTTCGGCGCCTGTGCGCAGTTCCGACGGCAGGGCGATCGCGGCGCTGTCGATTCCTTACATCACCGTCGTCAACGCGCCCTCCGCGCCCGACATAACCAGGACCATCGAACTGTTGCTGGCCATGGCCGAAAGGTTGTCACGCCTGGCCGGATCGGCCGTCGGTGCATCGGCGTAATTCTTATTTGAATGAAGAATTCCTCCGTGAGATGATCTGAAAAAACTCGAAGGGAGGAACCTCGCCATGATCGTCGACACCCATCTGCACCTCATCGATCGCTCGGTGCTGCGTTATCCCTGGCTTGCCGGCGTACCGGCGCTCGACCGCGATTTCTCCTACGGGGAGTATGCGGGGGAAGCGCAGAGTGTCGGCGTCGAGCGCGTGCTGCATATGGAGGTCGATGTCGATCCGGCCGACATCGAGGCCGAGACCGCCCGCGTCGAAGTTCTGTCGCGGCAACCAGGCAGCATGCTCACTGGGGCGATCGCCTCCTGCCGGCCGGAAGAGACCAGCTTTGCGGCCTATCTCGAACGCCAGCGGGCGAATCCTTTCGTCAAGGGCTTTCGCCGCGTCCTCCATGTCGTGCCGGATGAGCTGTCGGAAGGCCCGCTGTTCCGGGACAACATCAAGCGGCTTGGCGGCACCGGCCTGACCTTCGACCTCGTGGTGCTGCCGCACCAGATTCCCAAGGCGATCGCGCTGGCCGACCTGGCGCCGGATGTCCAATTCGTCCTCGACCATTGCGGCGTGCCCGACATCAAGGGCGGAGCCGAGCATCCATGGCGCGAACATATGAGCGAGATCGCGCGGCGTCCGAACGTCATCGCCAAGATTTCCGGTGTTGTCGCCTATGCCGATCCCGGCAGCTGGACGGTCGAAACGCTGCGCCCCTATGTCGAGCACACAATCGCTGCCTTCGGCTGGGACCGTGTCGTCTGGGGCAGCGACTGGCCGGTCTGCACGCTTGGCGGCGGCCTCTCGACCTGGGTGGGGGCGACCCATGCACTGCTTACAGGCTGCAGCATTTCGGAACGCGACAGGCTGTTGTCCGCGAATGCCCGCAAGCTCTGGCGGCTCGCCTAGCAACCCGTCAGATGGTCGTCGAGACGTGCCGCTCGCGGCCGTAAAGCGAGACCAGCAGCACGATGATGAGGCCCAGGGCCGCCTGCACCGCCGACGGCTGGAAGCCGAGGCCGATCAGCAGCGTGTTGATCTCGGTCAGCACCAGCACGCCGGCGATCGTGCCGAGATAGCTGCCACGCCCGCCGACCAGGGCCGCGCCACCGACGACGACCGCGGCGATGGTCTGGAACAAATAGGGCTGGCCGACATCGCCGTAGGCCGAGCCGGTGAAACCGAGCAGCAGCACGCCGGCCACGGCGGCGAAGAAGGCGCTCGCCGCGTAGGTGATGACCCACATGCGGACCGGATCGATCAGCGCCAGCGGTGCGGCGCCCGGATTGCTGCCAAGCGCATAGAGCCGGCGCCCGTAGGGCGTCCGTTCGAGCACCAGCACGACGAGCGCTGCCAGCACGACGAGGCTGGGCACCAGCCATGGCACCGGCAGCGGCCCGGCCGATCCGCCGATCGACACGAAGCTGGAAACCGCTTGCGGTGCCGAGCCCGAGGGGAAGCCGGCTGTCCACAACAGCACCAGCCCCTGCACGACCATGCCGATGCCGAGCGTGACGATGAGCGGCTGGATGTCGAGGCTGCGCGAGACCAGTCCGTTCAGCCCGCCGATGAGAAGCGCTAGCACCGCGACGAGGCCGCAGACGAGAAAGAAGTTCCAGCCGTCGCCGTAGAGCTGTGCGGCCACGACATTGGCAAAGCCGATGACGAAGGGAATGGACAGGTCGATGCCGCCCATGATGACGACCAGCGTCTGGCCGATCGAGGCGACGGCAAGCAGCGAAGCGAGCACCAGCATGGCGCGCACGGCGAACGGCGAAGAGTAACCGGGAATGAGGACTGCGCCGGCAAGATGCAGAAGGGCGGCGACGCAGAAGGCGCCGACGACGCGGGCATTGGTCGTCGCGAACAGGTTTCGCTTGGCGGCCATGTCAGCGCCCCCTCATGGCAAGACGTTCCTGCAGCGCGGTCAGCATCACCGCCAGCACCAATATGGCGCCATAGGCGATCTGCAGCACGAAGGTCGAGACGTTGAAAGTCGTCAGCACGCTCTCCAGCAGGAAGATGTCGATCGCGCCGATCGCGGCTCCTGCCACGCCGCCACGGCCTCCGGCCAGGCTGACGCCGCCGAGCGCGACGGCGGCGATGGCGATCAGCGTGTAGGTCGGTCCTATGTTGGGATCGGCCGAACCGATCAGCGCTGTCAGCATCAGCCCCGCGCATCCGCCGAAGATGCCGGTCATCACATAGGCGATGAAGCGGACGCGGGTGACATCCACACCGGCGGTATAGGCGGCACGGTCATCGCTGCCGACCGCCATCAACTGGTCGTAGTAAGGGGTGCGCCGCACCAGCCACCAGGCGATGAACATCGCCGCCAGCGGCAGCATCGACAGCGGACCGGACAGCGCCTTGAGCCAGGCCGGCGCGGGACCGATCGGCGCCGGCAGGATCGTCAGCGTGATGCCGGTGAGGATGAGGTAGGTGCCGAGCGTGGCGACGATCGGCTGGATGCGCACGATTGTCGCCAGAAAGCCGTTCGCCGCGCCGATCAGCGCGCCGATGAGCAAAGCCGCCGGGACAAGCAGCAGGGGCGAGGAGATGCCGGCTTTCAGGAAAAGCACCTGGATCACCGTGGCGTTGACGAAGCCCATCAGCGGCCCGACCGAAATGTCGATGCCGCCACGGCCGGCGAGAATGATCGGGGCCGACGCAATCGCCGCTCCGATCAAGGGCGCGGCCAGTCCGACCAGCGCGCCCCACGACCCCGGCTGGAACCGCCCCGGGCTGAGGATAAGATTGACCGCGAGCAGGACGACCAGCAGCACGACCGCGAAGCCGACATTTCGCCCAAGCGAAAGGAGGCGCGTCAAAAAGTTCATGCCGCGCGTCCGAACATGGCTGATATCACGCTGTCCGTGGTCAGCGCATCGCCGGCAATTTCCGCCGCGACTTCATTTTCGCGAAACACCAGCACACGCTGGCACAGGAGGAGAATCTCCTCGATTTCGCTGGACAGGATGACGAGCCCCATGCCGTCAGCCGCCAGCCCGCGAAAGACATCGTAGAGAACATGCCTTGTGGCCACGTCGACGCCGCGCGTCGGATCGTTGAGAAGCAGGATCGCGGGCTCCAGCGCCAGCGCCCGCGCCAAAAGTACCTTCTGCTGGTTGCCGCCCGACAATGTGGTGATCGGCGCGTCGGGCCGGGGCGCGACGATCGACAGCTTTTCGCGGTAGAGATCGTAGCGGGCCTTGCGCGCAGCCGGACTGATCAGGCCGAGGCGCGTGTCGCGCGACACTGTCGAGACGGCGAAATTATCGAGCACGGACTGCGTCGGGAAAATCCCGTTCGCACGCCGGTCGCGCGGCAGATAGGCAACGCCGCTGGCCACTGCCTTGCGGAAGCCTGTGATCTTGCGGGATGCGCCCATCTCGATCGAGCCGCCAAGTGGCGGCGCCAGGCCGGCGAGCATCTTGAGGAACAGCTCCTGACCGTGCCCGTCGAGGCCGGCAAGGCCGACGATCTCGCCCGGAGCGATGGTTTGCGTTATTGCGCTGGCGCCTTGCGCGATGACGAGGTCGCGGACGGCCAGGCCTGGAGCGGCGCGATCAACCATGCGCCAGCTCCGCCGCCGTGCGTGGCGCCATCGCCTTGAGCAATTCCGCCGGGGTCGAGGCACCACGTTCCTCGGTGCGCACCACGCTGCCGCCGCGTAGGATCGAGATGCGATCCGAAAGCGTCATCACTTCGTCCATGCGGTGCGTGATGAACAGGATGAGGCAGCCTTCGCCCGCAAGCGCGCGCATCAGCGAAAAGACGGATTCGCGATCGGCGAAGTCGAGCGCCGCGCTGACTTCGTCGAGGATCAGGATTCTTGGATTGCGCACGATCGCGCGGGCAAGAACGATCAATTGCTGGGCGGCGAGCGGCAACAGGCCGGCGGGCCTGTCGAGGGGCACGTCGGTGACGGCGAAGCGCTTGAGCGTCGCTGCCGCCGTGTCGCGGCGTTCGTTGCGAGGCACGGCGCGTCGCAGCAGGCCGTCGAGGCCGAGCAGGATGTTGTCGGCCACGCTGCGATCGGGCGCGATCAGCACCTCCTGGAACACTGTGGCAAACCCTTGCGCCTGGAAGGCCGAGGGATTGGCACCATAGAACGGTTTGCCCTGCAGCAGGATGGCGCCACTGTCCGGCTGGACGATGCCGGACAGGAGCTTGACCATCGTGCTCTTGCCCGAACCATTCTCGCCCAGAATGGTATGGATGGTCCCCGCCCGGAACGCGATCGAAGCGTCGGCGAGCGCGATCGTCTCGCCATAGCGTTTGGATATGTTGGTGATCTCAAGCATGCGGTGTTTCGAAGCTGGCAAGCCGGATCCCCGAAAGGAGCCGGCTCGCTGAAATTTTACCTGTCGCCGGCGTCACTTTGCGCAGGCATCTGGCACCTTCGAATAATCCCAGCCCTTGGTCGGCGCCGGATTCGAGAAATAGGCGTCGAGCCATTCCTCCGGCATCGGGTCCTTCGGCGGTATCGGGAAGATCGAGACGGCATCGGTCGTCATGCAGTCCTTGTACCATTGGCCGAGGTCGGCGTTGTGGACCGGCGGGATCGGGATCAGCAGCGTGTTCAGCTTCGGCTTCTGGCCATCGAGCATGCGCTCGCCGACGCGAAACAGCGTCTCGGCGGTCCAATGCGGCAGCACCGCATGGCCTTCGAAGCGGTATTTGTCGGGGTTGGCCTTCCAGTAACCCAACGCGTCGCCCGTGATCGAACCCGTGATCAATGGCGCCGGGCGGCCGGCTTCGGCGAAGGCCTCGGCAACGACGCGGCTTTCGCTGCCGGTCGTCCACACCGCATCGATCTGCGCCGGGTTGGTGGCGATCGCCTGCAGCACCACGGTCTTGGTGACGTTGGCCGTCCAGTTGCCGTTGACGGTGCGCGAAATCTTCAGCTTCGGATTTTCCGCCAGCGCCTTGTCCGCGCCTTGGCGTTCCTGGACCACGATCGGGTGACCGGCAATGCCTTCGACGAGCAGGATGCTGGCACCGTCCGGCTGCGCCTTGCCGATCGCCGTCATCATGTCGTAGCCCCAGCGCGCATAGTTGGAATCGACATTGATCGCGTTCGGGCTGGTCACCGAGCCAGCGGCGGTGATGAACGGAATGCCGGCCTTGGCGGCTGCGTCGATAGCATCGTCGAGTGCGGTGGCGGAGCCCGGAATCGAGGTGATGATCGAGCATTTCTTGTCAATGAAGGCGCGGATCTGGTTGATCTGCTGGCTGGCGTCGTTGTTGGAATCGGAAATCTCTAAGCTCGACACCGTGCCGTCGGCGATCAGCCCGTCGACGAGCCGCTTCAACTCCTTGGTGACAGTGACCCGCCAGGGATTGCCCTGGTAGGATTCCGAGTGGCACCACTTCCACGGCTTCGGCGGCGGGGTGAAATTGTCCCAAGCCGAAGGCAGCACCTTCTGCGGCGCGCCGTCATACTGCGCCTTGAGTTCGGTCGGCAGCCCGCCAATGACGCCTTGCACATCCTGCGCATAGGCAATTGTTGTGATGGATACAAATGCGGTTGCGGCCAAAAGGCCGCTTATCATTCTTGTCATCTCGATCTCCTCCGTTCGTTTCGTTCAGGCTCCTCCACCGGCAGCGCCGGACACCTGCGCGCGGGCACTCTCCCGGAACAGGCGATTGAGATCGGCAACGACCTGGGCGGCCTTGTGCCCTGAGCTCATGCCGGAAAGGATGCGGTCGGACGCTGCCTGCTGGAACGCCATGTAGCCGTCATGGCGCGGCCGCACCCATGAGCCTTCCAGCGTGGCGCGCGTATCGCGATAGAAATTGCCGGCCGCCGCGTTGACCGTCCGGTCCTCCCAGGCGGCGGCATGGCCGGGCTGTCCGCCGGCGGCGGCATAGGGACCGCGCTGGACATCGCCGCTGGCGATCCAATAGGCGAAGTCGATCGCGGCATCCCTGGCTTTGGAAAAGGCCGAGACCGCTATGCCGGTGCCGCCGAGCGCCGAACCGATCGGGCCGTTGGAGCCGATAGCCGGAATGTCGGCGAAAGCCAGCCGGTGCGCGCGAAAGCCCGCCACCGCATAAGAAACGTAGCCGTAGATCAGCGGCGCGCAGACGATGCGGGAACCGGCCTCCGCCATGCGCTCCGAAACGGCGATCGGATCCATCTCGAAGCAGGCCGGCTCGACCAGTGCCGCGATCTCGCGAATCGCCTCGAAGACTTCGCTGCCGGTCTCGATGCCGATGAGATCGCGGGATGGATCGGTCGCGCAGGAATGTCCAAGATTGCCGGCCAGCGTGTAGAACGCCATCAGCACATGGGGTGGGCGCAGCGGCAGCAGCACGCGGCCTTGCCGGGCGAGATCGAGCACCTCACCCCAGCGCGTTGGCGGTGTCTCCATTGCATCTGGTCGCCAGGCCAAAACTTGGCTGGCCGCATCGATCGGGAATGCCCATTGCCGTCCTTGCCAGTTGTAGCTCGGATAGGATTGGCCGACGCTGCCCGAGGCTAGCGCGGCGCGCTCGGCCTCACGGCCGGCGACATCCAGCGGCGCGAGGCAACGCTCCGCCGTGATCTGGCCGACATGCGGGTGGTCGATGACGATCAAATCATAGGCGCGCGCCAGTTCCTCGACCGGGAAGGACTCGAAATCCTGGAGCGAGCGCTTGTCCCATTCGATGGCGACACCGGTCTTCTGCTGCCAGAGAGCAGAGCAGGCGACCATCGGGTCGTAGCCGCGCGGATGGCTCCAGGTCATGCCGCTGAGGGTGGGCACCAGAGTGAGCGTGGTCACAGGCCGAACTCCCGGCGGATTGCGGCACTGTGCTCACCGATGCGCGGTGCCGCTCGATCGACCTTGGCCCTGATGCCATCGACCCTGAGCGGCGAACTAGTGGTGAGGATCGAGACATCGTCTTCGCGCGTCACCGTCTGCAGCATGTCGAGCGACTGGAACCCTTCGCTGGCCAGCATTTCCGGCCAGGTCAGCACCTTGGCGCACCAGATGTCGGCGGGCTCTAGGATATTAAGCCATTCGTCGATGGTCTTGGTGGCGATCCTCTGCGCGATGATCGCCTTGATGTCGTCACGCGCGGTGAACCACGATGCCGGTTTGTCGCGATAGGGCGCCAGCTCATCGAGCGACAAGAGATCAGCGAGTTTCGGGATCGGCGTCATGGCGATGGCGAGGTACCCGTCCTTGGCTGGATAGACGCCATAAGGGGCCGACAGATAGGCATGCGCGCTGCGGAAGCTGGAGCGGCGCGGCAGGCGGCGGCCGTCATTGAGATGCGTGGTCAGCACCTCGAACTGGAAATCGACCAGCGCTTCCAGAAGGCTGGTCTCGATATGGCTGCCTTGACCGGTGATGCCGCGCCGCACAAGTGCCGCCAGGATGCCTTGCGCGCAGGCCGCGCCCGCCAGCATGTCGCCGATGGCAAGCCCGAACGGCACCGGCCCCTGGTCCTCGTCGCCGTTCAGCCACATCACCCCGGAGCGCGACTGCGCCAGCAGGTCCTGGCCGGGCCGCTTGACCCACGGTCCTTCTTCGCCATAGCCGCTGATCGAGGCGTAGACGAGCCGCGGATTGATCTTGCGGACGGCTTCGTAGTCGAAGCCGAGCCGCTCGATGACGCCCGGCCGAAAATTCTGGATCAGCACGTCGGCCTGGGCCAGCAGCCCGCGCAGCACCTTCAGGTCGGCCTCGTTCTTGAGGTCGATGGCGAGGCTTTCCTTGGCCCGGTTGATGGCGTGGAAGATGGTGGAATCGCCGCCGATCTCGGTGTCGCTGAGATAGAGCCGGCGCGACAGGTCGCCGCCATCCGGGCGCTCGATCTTGATGACGCGGGCGCCGAGATCGAGCAGCCTGAGCGAGCAATAGGGTCCGGACAGGAACTGGCTCATGTCGACGACGACGAGACCGGCGAGCGGCAATTCGGCCAAAGCCGGCATTGTTATTTCTCCGTCTTGCCGGCGAAATCGGCAGGGTTGCGGTACTTCACCGTCTGCAGGTGCTCGCAATACAAAACGAGCTCGCCTTCGCCCTTGAACACTTCATAGCTGGCGCGGATCAGCCCCATTTCCTTGTAGCGGGGTTTCTTGTCGAGATTGGAGCGGATCGAATAGATCGTGTCGCCAATGAAGACAGGCTTTATGAAGCGGAGCTTGTCGTAGCCATAGGAAAAGGCGTTGACGCAGTTGGTGGCGACCAGCCCGAGGCCAGCCGAAAAGACGAAGGCGCCGGCGATCAGCCGCTTGCCGAAAATGCCTTCGTCCTCGGCAAACATCTGGTCCTGTACATAGGGGTGGATGTCGAGCACCAGCGTGTTGAAAAGGTGGCTGTCGCCTTCCGCCATCGTGCGCCGCAGCGAGCGGATTTTCTGGCCGACGGGCCAATCTTCGTAGAACCAGTTCTCGGCATTCCACACCGGCAGCGCAGCGTGATCGGCTGGCATGTTCTTGGGGTGCGTCGAGGCGACGCCGACAGTGGGCGCGAAGTCGTTCATGGCTGGCTCCGGCGGTCTCGCAGGAGCCTTCGCGCAATCGTTCGAACACGCATCGAGGCGCAGGGATGCACGACGTCTCCTCCCGTCAATCTTCTTTTGTAAATAGTATTTTCACATATGGGGTTGCGTTGCAAGCATGAACAGGCGAAATTTTGGCCGTCCCGCGGCGCTCGATCGCTGGCGGGCAGGGGAGGAAATCATGAGCAACACCCGTCTGGTCTTTGTCGGCAGCCTGAACCGGGAAGCCTCCTATTTTCAGGGCGCGCGCGGCGTCGGCCTCAGCGTCTACAGCTTTGATGAGAAAACTCTGGAAACCAGAAAACTGGCCGAGACCAATGACGTCGACAATCCGACTTTCCTGTCGGTGACGCCGGATGGCACGCGGATCTACGCCAATTCGGAGGTTTTCACCTGGCGCGAGGGAACCGTCTCTGCCTACGGCTTCGATCGTGGCTCTGGTACGCTCACCTACCTGAACAAGCAGCCATCCCTGGGCAGCATCACCGCCCACAACACCATCACCCGCGACGGCACGAAACTGCTGGTCGCCAATTACGGCATGGGCGAGGGCGGCCCGGATCGCGCTGTTGCCGTGTATGGTTTTGACAAGGATGGCGCGTTGACGCCGCCGCTGGCCAGTGTCTCGCATAACGGAACCGGCCCGAATGCGGCACGGCAGGAACGCTCGCACGCCCACAGCGTCACCGAGACCATTGCTGGCGGAACGGCCATCGTCGCCGACCTCGGCATTGACCGGCTGGTTTCCTACCGGATCGAACGGGATGGAAGCCTGAGCAAGCTTGCCGAATCCGCGTTGCCGCCGGGCGCCGGTCCACGCCATCTCGCGCTCCATCCGAACGGTCGTTTCGTCTTCGTCATGAACGAGCTGGATTCGACCGTCGTGTCGATGGCGCCGGACGGAGCTAACGGGAAACTCTCCATCATCGACGCCAGGCCGGCGGTGCCGGCCGAGGCACGCGACAGCAACCACTGCGCCGATATCCAGATCTCGCCGGACGGCCGCTTTCTCTACGGCTCCAACCGCGGTCATGACAGCGTTGTCATCATGGCGGTCGACCAGCAGACCGGGGCACTGGGCCTCGTCGGCTATGTCCCCTGCGGCGGTGCCACGCCGCGCAACCTGGCGCTGACGCCGTCAGGCGATCATCTGTTCTCGGCCAACCAGAATGGCGACCGCATCTCGATCTTTGCTCGCGACGCCGACAGCGGCATGCTGGCCGACACCGGACGCGCCATCGGGATCGGCACGCCGATGTGCGTCAAGATCGTGCGCTGAACCGCTCGCAACGACGCCTCGAAGCCTGGGACAAGACTGACCGGGGCTCAGGCCTGTTGGATGGCCGAGAGCTTCCAGTTCGAGCCGTTCTCGCGCATGAATGTCCACAATTCGGTCGTCTCCGTCGGGTGGTCATCGTCGCCCTCGACGACCTTGCCGCTGGCCCGTTCGCGCATCACGTCACGAGATTCGTAGCGCAATGCGGCCGTGGCGTAGTCGCGGTCGTCCTCACGCCAGCTTTCCGCGATGTCGGCCTGCAGCAAGGTGATGTCCGATACCTCGTTCCTGAGACCTTTCTGGGCATTGTCGGCCAACTCTTCGGATAGATAGGACACCATCTCGGGGGTCGTCGCCCGGCGCAGGGCGGCATGATCTTCGCGCCCGAATGCTTCCTGGACATCAGTCAACAGCTGCTGGAATGCGTCGAGGTCGGTCTGCGCCAGCGTGATCTCATCGGAGCCGCCGGCCAGAGAGCCACCGCCCGAACCGCCGCCAAAGCCGGGGATTGTGAAAGAGCCTGCCGATTGCTGCGGCGACGTAGCGCGGTTCTCAAACCGCGAAGCCTGGGCATTGCCGGCACCGGCGAGCGCAGGACCACGCGCGGATTGCGACCGGAAGAACCTGATGGCCAGCATGATCGCGCCGCCGATAAGCACGGCCTGCAGCAGGAAGCCGAACATGCCGGCAAGGCCGCCGAAGCCTTGGCCCAGGAGCAGCCCGATCAGGCCGCCGATCAGCAGGCCGCGCATCATCGTTCCACCGAAGCCGCTCATGAAGCCGGGCCTCTGCAGGCCCGCCTGCGGCTGCCGGGCGGCAGAGTTCACACCGGTGTTGGGTGTCATCGACCGCTCGACCGGGGCGGTCGGCGCCGGTGCGGTCCTTGTCGGCGGCGCGGATTGGAACGTACGCATGCCACGGCTGCCGAAACTGCCGCCGCGACGGGCCTCGGCATGATCGATCGCGACCATGGAGAACGCCAGGAACAGTCCTGCAAAGAGGGCGGCAAATCGGCTTGTGCGCGAAATCATCGGGATGGACCTTATCGATGTGGTTTTTGAGATTTTCAGCAAATGACGGCCCGGTACCGGGCGGCGCCATGCCTCAATCGAACAATTCTTCGAAGAACGATTTCTTCCGCTTCGGATAGCGGTGGCCCTGCGAGCGGGAGTAATCGTCGTCACGGCCATGTTGTGGCTGGGAGAATGGCGCCGGCTGCGGCGCGGGCGACGCCTCCCTGCCCGAACGCTCGATGATCTTGTCGAGTTCGCCTCGATCAAGCCAGACGCCGCGGCACTGCGGACAGTAATCGATCTCGATACCCTGGCGTTCGCTCATTGTGAGCGCGACGCGGCAGGAGGGGCAGACCAAACCAAGAAGGGAAGATGTCATATGGGGCTCCAAACCAGAAGGATGAGCCCGCTTTGACCGAAAAGGATGGAAACGGGCCCGTTAAAGCGGTCCGACATCACAATCACCAGAAGCGATCGTCAGAGGGGCCCGGCCCGCACGAGACAATTAGGAAGGCAGAGCCGCGCCTTCAAGAGCGATATCGGCCGCAAGGATGATTTGTTCGCATCCCAAGGCTCAGACCGTCACCACGATTTTGCCGAACTGCTCGTTCGACTCGAGATAGCGATGCGCCTCGACAATCTGGTCGAAGGCAAAGGTCCTATCGATGATCTGCCTCAGCGTGCCGGCCTCAAGTCCTTCCAGGATGAACGCTTTGGCTGCTTCCAGCTTGGCCGGGTTGCCGGTGATCTCGTGGACGAGGTAGCCGCGCAGCGTCAGTGTCTTGCCCAGGACGACAGCCAACGGGAACGGTGTCGGCTCGCGGCTGAGGCCGCCATATTCGATGAGAATGCCGCCCTTCGACATCGCGGCCGTCAGCGGCTCGAAGATCGGGCCGCCGACCGCATCCAACACAACGCGCACGCCTGGCGGTCCGGCGATTTCCTTTAGCCGGGCCTCCAGGTCTGCCTCGGCCAGGACCACGACGGCAGCCGCCCCGGCTTCGAGCAAGGCTTGCTTCTTCGTCGATGTGCGCGTCACCGCGATCGCCGTCGCGCCGACACTGTTGGCGATCTGGATCGCGGCAAGCCCGACGCTGCTTGATGCCGCCGTGATGACGACGACATCTCCGCTTCCAAGCTTGGCGATGTCGATCAGCGCGCCGTAGGCGGTGAGATATTGCATCCACAGCGCCGCCGCCGTTTGCCAGTCGAGCGATGGCGGGTGTTTGACGACGAGCGCGGCGGGATAGGTGACCAGTTCGCCATAGGCCGGCCAGCGAACCATCGATCGTGGTGGGATGATGCTGACGGCATCACCGGTGGCGAAATCCGTCACGCCTTCGCCCACCGCCTCGACGACGCCGGCCGCTTCCAGGCCAAGTCCGGAGGGCAGGGCCGGTGTCTCGATATAGGTTCCCGCACGCAGCAATGCCTCGGCGCGGTTAAGGCCCAGCGCCTTGACGCGGATCTGCACCTCGCCCGGGCCTGGAGCGGGAAGGTCGACATCCTCGATGCGCAGTACCTCGGGACCGCCATGCTGGTGGAAGCGGACAACACGTGCCATTCGGGATACTCCAAATCATTTGAACCGAATGAGCTATGCAGGGAACGCTCTCGCGGATAAATGGCGGTACGGATAAAGCAGTAGAAACCAGGAGTTCCGAATATGGATCGGCTCGAAAGCATGGCTGTCTTCGTTAGGGCGGTCGACCTCGGCTCTTTCGCTGCTGCTGCCGTCGCGCTCGATCTGTCCGGACCGATGGTCGGCAAGCACGTCCGCTTTCTCGAGGAGCGCCTCGGCGTGCGCCTCATCAACCGCACCACGCGCCGCCAGAGCCTGACCGATTTCGGCCGCGCCTACTATGAGCGCTGCCGGGTAGTGCTGGCGGAGGCCGAAGCCGCCGATGCGCTCGCAGCCGACCAGCTTTCGGAGCCACGCGGAAAACTGCGCGTCACCATGCCGGCGCATTTCGGCCGCCACTGCGTGGCGCCCGTGCTGCTGCAACTGGCGCGGCAATATCCGATGCTGGAACTCGATCTGTCCTTAAGCGACCGCTTCGCCGACCTTGCCGAGGATGGCTACGACCTTGCCATCCGGACCGGTGATCTGGACGACAAGGCAGGCGTGATCGCGCGGCGCGTCGCACGCCAAGGCATGGTCGTCTGCGCAGCGCCCTCCTATCTCGGAATTCATGGCGAGCCGAGGCGGATCGAGGATCTCGCCGATCATCAGTCGATTGTTTATCGCCGGCTCGGCCAGGTCGTTCAGCCGTGGCTGTTTGCGCGTGAGGGGCAGCCCATACAGGAGATCATGCCCGCTGGCCGGCTGCGGCTCGACGACCTAGATGCCATCGCCGATGCCGCGGTCGACGGCATGGGGATTGCCTGGCTTCCCTGGTGGCTGATTCGCGAGCGGATCCGGGCCGGCGCGCTGGCGGTGCTGCTGCCGGACCAGCCACGCTATCTCTACGACTGCCATGCCCTTTGGCTGCAGACGCCGCATCTGCCGCTCAAAGTGCGGCTGGCCGTTGACGCGCTGGCGGCCGCCTTGCCGAAATTGATGGCGTGATCGCCCGTCGCGGTTGGCTTTTCCTGGAGCCAATGCACACTTCCGGCCTTTGCGGCGCCGCTTTCCCTGCCATATGAAGATGGCTGGCGGAATCTACGCATCGTGGGAGAGACAGTTGACCAAAGGTTCGGATCTGTTCGTGGCGGCCCTCGAGAATGAAGGGGTCGATCGGATCTTCGGCATTCCGGGCGAGGAAAATCTCGACATCGTCGAATCGATCCGGCGCTCGTCGATCCAACTGGTCCTGACCCGCCACGAGCAGGCGGCCGCCTTCATGGCCGCCACCTATGGGAGGCTCACCGGCAAGGCAGGCGTGTGCATCACCACGCTTGGTCCCGGCGCGCTCAACCTGACGACCGGCTCGGCCTACGCGCTGCTCGGCGCGATGCCGATGATCATGATCACCGGCCAGAAGGGCATCCTGTCATCGCGGCAAGCGCGGTTCCAGATCGTCGACATCGTCGCGGCGATGAAGCCGCTGACCAAGCTGTCGCGCCAGATCGTTTCGCCGAAGATGATCCCTTCGCTGGTGCGCGAAGCCTTCCGTGTCGCACAGGAGGAGCGTCCCGGCCCCGTGCATCTGGAACTGCCGGAAGACATTGCCGCTGCGCAATGCGAGCCGGTAGCACTCGTGCCGACGCACCCGGTCGAGCTGCCTCTGGCCAGCGCCACCGCGCTCGATCGTGCCGCCCGCATGATCATGAAGGCCAAGCGTCCGCTGCTGATGTTCGGCGCGGCGGCGTCGCGGCCGCGCGTGACGCCCGATGTCGCCCAGTTCGTGCTGCGCACCCAAATTCCCTATTTCACCACGCAGATGGGCAAGGGCACCGTGCCCGGCGGCACCGAACTCTACATGGGAACGGCAGCCCTTTCGGAGCGCGACTATGTGCACGAGGCCATCGAACAGGCCGATCTGATCATCACCATCGGCCACGACACGGTCGAGAAGCCGCCTTTCATCATGGGCGCCAGAGGGCCGAAGGTCATTCATGTCGGCTATCAAACCGCCGACGTCGAGCAGGTCTATTTCCCGCAAGCCGAAATCGTCGGCGACCTCGGCCCTTCGCTGGCGCTGCTGGCCGATCGTATCGAGGGCAAGATCCCCAATGCGCAGGCCCTGTTGCCGCTGCGCGAAGGCATTTTGAGCCGGATCGCGGCGCGCGCCACCGAAGACCGCTTCACGCCGCAGCGCATCGTGCACGATGTCCGCGCCGTGATGCCGGCGGACGGGATTCTCGCCCTCGACAACGGCATGTACAAGATCTGGTTCGCGCGCAACTACCGCACGCGCATGGCAAACACGCTGCTGCTCGACAATGCGCTCGCCACCATGGGAGCCGGCCTGCCGTCGGCGATGATGGCGGCACTGCTCTATCCCAGGCGCCGTGTCATGGCCATCTGCGGCGACGGCGGCTTCATGATGAACAGCCAGGAACTGGAGACCGCCGTCAGGCTCAAGCTCAACCTCGTGGTCCTGCTGCTTGAAGACCACGCCTATGGCATGATCCGCTGGAAGCAGGCAGTCGATGAATTTCCGGATTTCGGCATGACCTTCGGCAATCCCGACTTCGTCAAATACGCCGAGGCCTATGGCGCCAGGGGGACCAGGGTTGGCGAGATCGCCGACTTGCAGCCGGCGCTGGAACGGGCCTTCACCGGCGGCGGCGTGCATCTCGTCGTCGTGCCCATCGATTATTCCGAAAACACCAGGGTGCTCGTCGACGAATTGCGCGAGCGGCTGCCGGCGCCGCAGGCGAGCTGACGGCGGCAACGCCGCCGTCAGGATTGCCTGGAGCCGTTGCCGAACCTCCTACAGCTTGCAGTAAGGCGTGACCGGAGCGATCGTCCCGAAATCCTTGACGATTTCGTAGCTGATGCCGTCTGCGGCGGCCTTGCCGACATAAGAATGGCACAGCGTGTGGTTGTTGCTGGCATCGACGCGGATCTTGCCTTGCGGCGCGTCGAACTCGATCGTCGGCAGCGCCTTGAGCACATCGTCGTCCTTCAGCGACCCGGCCTTCTCGGCGGCCAGCGCGTAGAGATGCAGGCCGTTGTAGCCGGCTTCGCCGATGCCGTTGACCATCTTCTCCTGGCCGAACTTTTCGCGGAAGCTCGCGATGAACTTCTTGTTGACCGGATTGTCGAGCGCCATCCAGTAAGGCTGCGGTGCATAGGTGCCGGCGGCGACGCCGGGCGGCAGCGCGTCCTTGTTGAAGACCTCGTCGAGTGGCGCGATCAGCGGCTGCTTGATGTCGAAAGAGCGATACTGCTTGAGCTGGGTGACGGCGTCGTTGCCGACCACCATCGACCACACGACATCGGGTTTCAGCGACTTGATCTTCTGGAATGCAGGGCCGAAATCCGTTGTGCCGAACGGATAATAGTCGGCGCCGATGATCTTGCCGCCGGCCTTCTCATAGGCCGCCGTGATCGCCTCGGTCATCTTCTGCGGCCAGGCATAGTCGGAGGCCATGACATAGATCGTCTTGCCGAGGTTCTCGGCCACCCACGGCATCATCGGGTCGACCTGCTGCATCGGGATCGGGCCGGTGGCGACGAAGTAGCGGTTGCATTCGCCGCCTTCGAAATTGGTCGGATAGAAGAACAGCTTCTTGGCCTTCGAGGTCACCGAAAGCGTAGCACTTCGCTCCGGCGAAATGATCGTGCCCATGACCACGTCGACCTTGTCTTCGTTGATGAGTTTGCGCGCCTTGTCGATGGCGCCCTTGGTCGTGGTCTGGTTGTCCTCGATGAACAGCTCGACCTGGCGGCCGCCAATGCCGTTGGCAGCGTTGAGCTCGGCCGCGGCGAGCTTGTAGCAATTGAGCAGCGTCTCGCCGAGGATCGCCTGCAGTCCGGTGATCGGGATCGACAGGCCGACCTTGACGGTGTCGGCGGCGCGCAGGATCGACGGCGCGCCGACCATGGCCAACGCGGCGGCAGCCCCGCCGGATTTCAGGATCGTTCTTCTGCTTATCATTGTTATGTTCCCTTCCAGTCCAGGCGCGCCCCATGCACGCCTTACAAAACCAACAAACCTTGGGCGCGCATCAGGCGCGCCTTTACAGGGCCAACAAATCCTTCAGCAGGGTCTCGTCGGCGAACGCTTGCGGCGTGCCCTCGTGCACGATCCTGCCCTTTTCCATCACCAGGCAGCGGTCCGCCGCCTTCAGAACGAGATCGAGATTCTGCTCGACCAGCACGATCGCGATGCAGCGTTCGCGCGCGATGCGCGGCACCAGTTCGGCGATGGCTTGTACGATGTTCGGCTGGATGCCTTCCGAAGGTTCGTCGAGCAGCAGCACCGAGGGCAGGCCGCATAGCGCCCGGCCGATCGCCAGCATCTGCTGCTGACCGCCCGAGAGCGTGCCGGCGATTTGCGCCTCGCGTTCGCGCAGGATCGGAAAATAGCCGAAGATGTCGGCCGGAATGCTGCCGTCGCCACGATCCCTGGCGGCACGCGTGCCGACCTCCAGGTTTTGCCGCACGGTCAGCTGGTTGAAGATGCCGCGCCCCTGCGGCACATGAGCGATGCCTGCCCGCGCCCTGCGAAAGGCTGGCGCGTTGGTGAGATCCTGGTCGCCGAGCACCACGGCGCCGCCGCTCGCCTTCAGGCCGCCGGCGATGACGCGCAACAGCGTCGTCTTGCCGGCGCCGTTACGGCCGAGCAGGCCGACAACTTCGCCAGGCGAGACGCTGATATCGATGCCGTTCAGCACCGGAAGCAGGCCATAGCCGGCCGAGACGGCAAGTGTCCGCAGCACGATCAGCGCCTCCCCAGATAGACGTCGCGGACCATTTCGTCGGTCTCGATGTCGTGGAAAGGACCGCTGCGCAGCCGACGCCCTTGATGCAGCACCAGCGTCTCGCAGTTCAGCGCCCGCACGAAGCGAATGTCGTGTTCGACGGCGACGATCGAGAATTCGCCCTTCAGCCGCAGCAGCATTTCGGCGGTTGCCAATGTTTCCTGCGGTGTCATGCCGGCGGTCGGTTCGTCGAGCAGCAGCAACCTTGGCTCGATCGCCAGGGCCATGCCGATCTCCAGCCATTGCTTCTGGCCATGCGCCAGTTCGCCCGCCAGCCTCGCGGCGCTATCGCCGAGCGCCACCAGTTCCAGCAACTCACTGACCGGGCGAACCGGCGAGGGTACCCCCCACCGTGCCACCTTCAGATTGTCTTCGACCGAGAGGCTCGGAAAGACCGACGGGATCTGAAACTTGCGGGCGATGCCGAGCCTGGCGATGCGGTGCAGCGGCAGACCGGCAATGTCGTGACCGAGGAATCGCACGCTGCCGCTGGTCGGGCGAAGCGTGCCGGTCAGCACATTGAGGAAGGTGCTCTTCCCGGCGCCGTTCGGCCCGATGATGCAGCGGAGCTCCTTGTCGCGCACCGTCAGGTTCAACCCTTCGAGTGCCTGCAAGCCGCCGAAGCGGATGCCGACATTTTCGGCCTGGAGCAGGACATCGCTCATTGTACGCGCCTCCGGCCCTCGAACAGGCTCTTCAACCGCGCGTAAACAGACAGGATACCGTCCGGCAGGACGAAGACGATGATGACGAAGACGCAGCCGAGCAGCAGCGGCCATAGACTCGGATTGAAGCTGGAGATCGTCTGCTGCGCACGCTGGATAAAGATGGCGCCCAGCACCGGACCGAGCAGAGTGCCGCGCCCGCCGACCGCCACCCAGACGATGACTTCGGTCGACAGCAGCAAGCCGGAAAGATCGGGCGCCACCAGCCCAGCCATGCAGACATAGAGCGCACCGGCAAGCCCGGCGATTGCGGCGGACAGGACGAAGGTGACGAGCAGCCGCAGCGGTGCGTTGTGGCCGAGCGCTGCTGCCCGGACTTCATTGTCCTGGATGGCGGTCAGCACCGTGCCCCAGCGGCCACGTCCGATCGACCACAGCGCCAGCACCACCACAGCGACGATGGCCGAGACGAAGACATAGGAGGGCAGGTCCTGGCTGAGATCGAGATGCATCCCGCCAACATCGAATTCAATCGGCGGGATGCCGATCAGGCCGCTGTCGCCGCCGGTGACGGAACTCCAGGAGACGGCGGCTTGCTGGCAGATGACACCCATGGCCACCGTGACGATGGTGAAGTAGCTGCCGCGTATGCCGCCGAAGAACAGGAAGTAACCGATGATGGCCGCGACGAAGGCTGCCCCTGCCACCGCGCCCATGATGCCGAGCAGGCTGCCGAAGGCGATGGCGTCGTTGAGCGTGATCAGCGCCATGATGTAGCCGCCGATGCCGAAGAAGGCGGCGTGGCCAAAGCACAAGATGCCGGTGCGGCCCCAGAAGAAGTCGAGGCTCGCCGCGAACAGACCGAAGATCAGCGCGTCGCGGATCACCGTCAGCTGATAGCCGTCGGCGAAGAGCGGATAGAGAACCGCAAGCACCACACAGACGGCGAAGATCAGCAGCCAGTTGCGGTCGCGGGCGATCATCGCGAAGCTCCGTTGAACAGGCCGTTGGGCCGCAGCCGCACGGCGACGATGGCCGCCAGCAGCACGATCGCCTGCGCCAGGGATGGCGAGATCTGGTAGTTGAGGATGCTGGTCAACCCGCCGACGAAGACGCTGCCGGCGACGAGGCCGCCGATCGAGCCGACGCCACCGACGATGACGACGAAGAAAGCGTTGGCGAGATAGTTCACCCCCATCTGCGGCAGCACGATCGCCAGCGGTGCGACCAATCCGCCGGCGAGCCCGGCGATGGCCGCGCCGAAGGTAAAGGCGATGGCGTAGGTGCGCCGCGTGTTGATGCCGACGCCCTCGGCCATCTCCCGGTTCTGGATGACGGTGCGGATGTCGAGCCCGAACGATGTTCGGCTGATCAGCAGCACGACGCCGAGCAGGGTCAGCATGGCGATGGCGATGAGGACCAGCCGGTAGGCCGGATAGACGGTGAAGAAAAGGTCGAACGTGCCCTCGATCGGGGGCGTCACCGGCTTGGCGCCGAGCCCGAAGGTCAGTTCCATGCCTTGTTGCAGGATCAGGCTGACGCCCCACGTGGCAAGCACGGTCGACACCGGCCGCGAATAGAGATGGCGGATGATGGCGAATTCCAGGATGCAGCCGACCACCGCGCCGGCAACGGGCGCGGCGGCGAGCCCCAGCCAGAAGGAACCGCCGATGCTCTGGACGAAATAGACAGCGAAGGCTCCGACGGTGACGAACTCGCCATGCGCCAGATTGGTCACGTTCATCAGGCCGAAGCTGATTGCCAGTCCGAGCCCGACCAGCATCAGGATGCTGATCAGCGTCAGCGCGTTGAGGAGGGTGGTGATCAGGAAATCCATCGCGTCAGGCAGCACTTGCGAGGCGTTGACGCAGGCCGGCAAGCAGGCTCTCGGCGGCGTCGATCACCGCAGCTTGATGCGGCTGCAATTCCTGCCCGGCCCATTCGTCGATATGGTCCGACAGCGGGTCGACCACTTCGGTCCGGTGATTGGCCAGCGTCTCGATGACGGCGTGACCACAGAACGGCACATAGCCTTCGGAGTAGCCGCCTTCATGGGTCATCATCAGGCGTCCGTCCGACGTCTCGGCGGCCAGGGCGACCATGCGCGCGGCAAGGCGCCGGAAGCATTCGCTGTTGAGCATCATGCGGCCGAGCGGATCGAATCCCGACGCATCGAAACCGGAAGCGACGATCACGAGGTCAGGCTTGAAGGCGCGTAGCGCCGGGGCGACGACGCGGTCGAAGCTCGCCTCATAGGCGCCGGTGCCGCTGCCGGCGGGCAGGGGAAGGTTGATGTTATAGCCTTCGCCGGCGCCCTTTCCATTGTCGGCCAGCGCGCCGCGCCCGGTCGGGTAAAGATTGTCCTGGTGCAGGGAAATGGTGAGCACCGACGGATCGGAATAGAACACCGTCTCGGTGCCGTTGCCGTGATGAACGTCCCAGTCCACTATCGCCGCGCGACCAAGCAAGCCCTCATGCTGCAGCCGGCGCACCGACACGCCGATGTTGGAAAACAGGCAGTTGCCCATCGCTTGGTCGGGCTCGGCATGGTGCCCCGGCGGCCGCGCCAGCGCATAGGCGTTGTCGACGCGGCCGGTCAGCACCGCGCGCATCGCCGCATAGGTGGTGCCGGCGGACAGGAGCGCGATGTCGAAACTGTTGAGGCCGATCGGCGCCTGCGGGCCGGCGAAACCGGAACCGCGCTCGCTGAGCATCCTGATGTCGTCGACATGGCGCTGCGTGTGCACGCGCAGCAGATCCTCGACTGTCACCGGCTCGGCGAGGATCGGCACCAGATGGCGTGCCAAGCCGCTGACCTGGATCAGGTTGTTCAGCCGGCGCTTCGATCCGGGCGATTCCAGGTGCCGGCCGGGCTCCACGAAGCGGCCGGGTGGCATCATGTCGGCGCTGGAGCCGGTGTCATGCCACATCAGCTGTTCGTGAAAAACATAACCTGTCGCCATAGGCAATCGTCCTCTAGGAGCAGGACGACGCTAGCAGGCTAACGATCCCATGGCCCGACCCCAAAGAGGGGGCTGCAGCAGATGTTCATGCCCCTCCTTTCGGAGGGGGACGGAGGTCCGCGGCGGCCTGCGCCGCGCGCACCGCCTGCACGCGGTTCGACACCGAGAGCTTGCCGAAAATGTTCTTCAAATGCCATTTCACCGTCGTCTCGCTCACCGATAGCGCACCCGCGATATCGCGGTTGGACATGCCTTCAGACAGGCAGCGCAGCAGTTCGGCTTCGCGCTGGGTGAGCTGTTCTTTTTCGGCCGTCGGTGCTGCCGGCTTGCGTGTCGCCACAGGCATCGTCTGTGCCGCGTCGATGATGCGCGTTGCATAGGCCGACAGGGCAGGGTCGGTCTTTGCCTGCGCTGCGCGCAGCCGCATCAACCCTTCCACAACAGGCCTGCCCTCGTCGACGAAGGAGCGGATGAAGCCGGAGGGCTGGGCAAGCCGCAGCGCTTCGAGGAGATGACGGTCGGTCTCGCGCTGGTCATGGACGGTGGTCTTGGCGCGCAGGATCAGCGCCAGGATGTGGCGGCGCATGCGTCCGCTGTTTTTCGTCCGCTCCAGCAAAGCGTCGAAAATCGCCGATGCGGCTGCGTGGGATTTCTCCGCGGTAAGCAGCCGGCCCTCGGCGAAGAATTCGAATTCGTTGGCGACAGTCGGCGCGGTTTCGGCGCTTTCGCGGCGATGCTCACTCAGCAGCGCGCGGGCTTCGACGACGCGGCTCTGGTCGAGCAACAGCCGGATACGATCATGCACCAATACCGAAGCGAGGCGGCGATAGACGGAGCCGCGCACACGCTGGTAGACGCGCTCCAGCATGTCGAGCGCTGCGTCTGCGCGACCGGTCAACTGCAGCACGCGGGCATAGGTCGGCACGCTGGCGAGGGGATAGACGATGACCGCGGCGCCCTCGATCAGCGGTCCGAGATTCTCGACCAGCGTCAGTGCCTCGCCGGAGGCGTTGGTCTCGTAGGCGAGTTCGGCAAGCAGCGTTCCGGCAAGGGCCTCGGC
This sequence comes from Mesorhizobium sp. WSM1386, assembly GCF_055901595.1. NCBI lineage: Bacteria > Pseudomonadati > Pseudomonadota > Alphaproteobacteria > Hyphomicrobiales > Phyllobacteriaceae > Mesorhizobium > Mesorhizobium sp. WSM1386. Next base: position 5,805,928 of record NZ_CM148373.1, on the reverse strand, counting down.
ATAGGAGTTGGCGCCGATCCGAGTCCTGGCCTCGATGATCGTGTTGCGCAGCAGCCGTTCGGCGGCGGGCAGGCGGCCGGCCGAGCGTTCGATCACCGCCATGTAGCAATTGGCGATGGTGACGCCGAGCAGGCTGCCGCTTCGCTCATGCGCCTTGAGCGCAGCGTCCGCCGCCGCACGCGCGCCCTCGAGGTCGCCCAGTGCGTAGAGATTGTAGCCGATGACATTGGCCGTCGCGCCTTCCATGAACCAGGCATCGGGCGCGATGACGCGCAGGGCGGCCAAGGCGGTGTCGCGTGCGTCCTCGAACCGTTCCAGCGTGCTGTGCACGGCGGCATCCAGGACTGCTATTTCGGCCTCAATCGTGGTGCCGGTCAGCGTGCCCGGATCCTTGCCGTCCGTCGGCCCGGTCTCGATCAGCTTGCGCGCATTGGCGAGCGTCTGAAGGGCAATCTCGGGCTGGCTTGAGTGCACCGCCAGCCACAACGCGACGAGTTGCAGCCGGATGCGCTGGTCGACCAGTTTTCTCGGCAGCAGCGCCAGCAACTGGCGCACATAAAGCAGCTGGCACTGGGCGATGAGCTCGAGCGCATTGTTCTCGATGAACACCGCCGCGCGGGCCTGGTCGCCGGCGGCAAGCGCATGCCCGATCGCCTCGGTCAGCATCTTGCGTTCGCCGAACCATTCGGCGGCGGCCAGGTGCAGCGGGGCGATCATCTCGGGCGCGCGCCGTTCCATTTCACGACTGAGAAAGTCGCGGAACAGGTGATGGTAGCGGAACCAGCGCCGCTCCTCGTCGAGCGGCACGAGAAAGAGATTGCGGGTCTCGATCTCGGCGATGTCGGCCTCGGCGTCCGCCACGCGCAAGACTGCCCGGCAGGCCTCGGCGCTGAAGCGCTCGAAGATCGAACTGTGGAGCAGAAACTTCGCCAAGGCCGGCGGCAGCCCGAGGAAGACTTCGCCCATCAGGAAGTCGGCGACGTTACGGTTGGCGCCGGTGAAACTGCCGATGACGGTTTCGGGCGCATGCGCGGCACTGAGCGACAGCGAGGCGAGTTGCAGGCCAGCGGCCCAACCTTCGGTCCGCGAGCACAAGGCCTCGACGGTACCGCTGCTGACACTCAGGCCCAGCTTGTCGTTGAAAAAGGCTTCGGCTTCGGACGAGGCGAAGCGCAAATCGTCCGGACCGATTTCGAAAACGTCGCCAAGCACCCTGAGTTTGCCGAGCTGCAGGTCGGGCAGGTTGCGCGAACCGATGACGAAGGCGACGTTGGCGGGCGCCTGCCGCGTCAGGCGCTCCATGAAGCGCTTCACCGCCTCCGTTTCGATGACGTGGTAGTCGTCGAAAAACAGCGTGATCTCGGCGTCTCGCGCCGCAAAACCCGCGACAAGTGCAGAGAGCACCACCTCGAGCTGCGGGATCGGGCTCGACTGGAAGGCGAGGTCGAGCTCGGCCGGGCTCTGGACGAGGTGGCGCAGCGCCCCCACCAGATGCGACAGGAAGGCGCCTTCGTCATTGTCCGTCGCCTCGCAGGACAGCCCTGCGGTCAACCGGCCGTGGCGCGCGAGTTCCGCGGCCCATTGCGCCATCGTTGTCGACTTGCCGAAGCCGGCGGGCGCGGCGAACAGCACGATGCGTATGCCGACATGCCGCTCCAGCCTTGACAGGATGCTCTCGCGCCGCACCCACCGGCGATGATGCGGCGATGCCTGGCTGGCGGGTTGCGGAGGCTGTCTCATCTGGCGCCGGGCACCCATTCTGTTTCGATCAACGGGATTTGCGGGGCCGCTTCGCGCGGCAGGGTTCCCTTGATCCGGGGATCGTCGGTGATTTCGAAACCGGCCGCATAGGGCTCGAACCCGCAAGCGCGGTAGAAACCGATGACGCTGTGGTGATCGAAACTGCTGGTGTGCAGCCAGACGCGGCCGGGGGCGAGGCGCCATGCCTGATCGAGTGCGCCGGCCATCAGTCGCTTGCCGAAGCCTCGGCCGGTCAAGGAGGGGAACAGGCCGAAATAGGTGATCTCGATCTCGTCATCGTCGGCCACGCGGAATTCGACCATGCCGACATGGCCGCCGTCTTCATCATGGCCGTAATAGAGATGGTGGCGTGGGTCGGCGAATTGCGCGGCGATTTCGGGATCCGACATTTCGGCGGCGCGATCCCAGAGCCAGGGAGCCCCGATTTCCAGGAAGATCGTGCGGTAGGAGGCGCAGTCGGGCTCGGTGACCCGGGTCATGGCCAGCGGTTGGGCAAGGCTCGGCACCGGCGCGCGCGCCTCCATCCACGTCACCGCATTGATGATCCTGCCGGCCGGCACGCGCCGGTAACCGGTCGAGAGATCGGTGACTTCATCCGGCAATGTGCCTTCGGTGACCAGCATCTGTCCTCGATTTTCGCCGCGCGGCTTTCGCGGCATGCGCTAAGCTGATGCCAATTCCGCGCTCCTGCCAAGTGTTTCGGAATGTGGGTCATAAGTTTGCCCCACCAGTCTCTTGCATTTGTGAGAGACGGTATATGAGATATGATACACCATTCAGATGAAAGCGGAATATAATGCCTGAGCGAATTTCGGACGAGGCCATTCTGGGCGCGGTCGACGAGGGCTTCGCCCGGCAGGTCGCGTTTCTGCAGGATCTCGTGCGCTTTCCTTCGCAGCGCGGCGAGGAACATGCCGCCCAATCGTTCATGGCGGCCGCCTATGAGGCCGATGGCTACGAGGTCGACATGTGGCGCGTCGATGTCGATGCTATTCGCGACCTGCCGGGTTTTTCACCGGTTGCGGTTTCGTATGACGACGCCTTCAATGTCGTCGCCACCCACACGCCGAAAAACGCGACCGGCCGCTCGCTGATCCTCAACGGACATATCGACGTGGTGCCGACGGGACCGCTCGACCGCTGGCTGCGCGATCCCTACGATCCGGCGATCGAGGATGGCTGGATGCATGGTCGGGGCGCCGGAGATATGAAGGCCGGCCTGTCGGCCTGCCTCTACGCATTGGCCGCATTGCGCAGCCTCGGTTACCAGCCGGCCGCGAAATTATACCTGCAGTCGGTGGTCGAGGAGGAATGCACCGGCAATGGCGCGCTCGCCTGCCTGCAGCGCGGCTACCGCGCCGACGCTGCCTTCATTCCCGAGCCGTTGGAGCCCAGGCTGATGCGGGCACAGGTCGGACCGATCTGGTTCAGGGTCGAGGTCGACGGCGATCCGCAACATGCGTCGGGGGCCTTTTCCGCTGGCGCCAATGCAATCGAAAAGGCATTCCTCATCATCCAGGCGCTGAAGCGGCTCGAAATCGCCTGGAACGCGCGCAAGGTCGATGATCCGCATTTCTGCGATCATCCACATCCGATCCGCTTCAATCTCGGCAAGATCGAAGGCGGCGAGTGGACATCGAGCGTCCCGGCGCGCTGCGTCTTCGAGATGCGGGTCGCCACCTATCCCGGCCAGAAGCTTGAAGAAGCCAGGGCCGAGCTCGAAGCCTGCATCGCCGATTCTGCCCGTGCCGATCCGTTCCTCGCCAATCGCCCGCCCAGGATGACCTACAACGGCTTCATGGCCGAGGGCTATGTGCTGGAAGGCGCCGACGAGATGGAAGCCGTGCTGCGCCGCAGCCATAGCGCCGTCTGGGGCGAGCCGCTGACCGAGCACGTCACCTCGGCGACCACGGATGCACGCTTCTTCGGCCTCTATGCCGACACGCCGGCGATCGTCTATGGTCCGATCTGCCGCATGCCGCATGGCTATGACGAGGCCGTCGATCTGGACTCGGTGCGCAAAGTTACCCAGACGATTGCCTTGTTCATCGCCGACTGGTGCGGTCTTGAGCCGATCGATCCGAAGGTGAGATCATGAACGCGGCTGTACCCGATGCATTCGGCGAAACGCTCGCCGAGGATGCGCCGGACGTTTCGATCGCCGACGCGCTTGCCATCTTGCGCCGGCACTACGGCATCGCCGGCAGCGCGCGTCCGTTGCCCGGCGAACGCGATCACAATTTCCAGATCCAGACCGACGGCGAGGGCGAGTTCGTCCTCAAGGTTTCCCATCCGGCGGAAGAGTCCGGCTTCACCGATTTCCAGAACAAGGCGCTCGACCATATCGTTGCGGTCGACCCGACCTTGCCCGTTCCCTCGGTGCGTAAAAACCTCGAGGGCGAAGCGCAGTTCACGGTCAGCGTCGGTGGATCGGCACCGCGCATCGTCCGGCTGGTCACCTATCTGCCCGGTCAACTGCTTTCGCGCTCACCGACCTCAGAGACGCAGGATCGCAATCTCGGCATCTTTCTGGCGCGGCTTGGCCGCGCACTGCGCGGTTTCTTCCATCCGGCGGCCGGCAGCGACTTGCTCTGGGATATCCGCAAGGTCGCCAAGACCCGGCCGATGCTGGCGCATATCCCCGATGCGCGCCACCGGGCCATGGTCGAGCGCGTCATCGACGCCTTCGAGGAGCATGCGGCGCCGGTCATTCCAAGCCTGCGTGCGCAGATCGTTCACAACGACATGAATTCCTACAATGTGGTGATGGACGCTTCGCGGCCGGAGGTCGTCAGCGGCATTCTCGATTTCGGCGACATGATCCATTCACCGCTCATCTGCGATCTCGCCATCGGCGCCGTCTACCGCTGGCCGGCGGAAGGTCACCCGCTGGCACCCGCCGCGCGCTTTGTCGCCGGCTATCAATCCGTGCAGCCACTGGAGGGCGAAGAGATCGGCATTCTTTTCGATCTGATCCGTGCGCGCCTTGCGCTGATTGCCAACATCGCCAGCTGGCAAGCGGAACGATTCCCGGCCAAGCGCGACTATGTGCTGCGCCTCATGACCGAGGTCTGGGCGTCGCTCGAACGGCTGGACGGTCTGTCGTCCACTGAGGCCCGCCGCTATTTCAGCGACCATTCCAATCCGGAGTAGATGCTCGTGTCCCAGTCCTCGCCCGCCAATGCCTCTGCCGATGCCGGCGCTTCGGCGCAAGAGCGCGCGTTGCTCGAACGTCGCGCCAGATTGCTTGGCCCGACCTACCGCGCCTTTTACCGCAACCCGATCCATCTCGTGCGCGGCAGCGGCGTCTGGCTCTATGATGCGCAGGGCCGCAAATTCCTCGATGCCTACAACAATGTCGCTTCGATCGGACACTGCCATCCACGCGTCGTCGAGGCGCTATCGGGGCAGGCCGCCACGCTCAACACCCACACGCGCTATCTCAGCGAGATCATCCTCGACTACGCTGAAAAACTGCTCGGCATGCTTCCGGCCCATCTCGGGCACGCCATGTTCACTTGCACCGGCAGCGAGGCCAACGATCTCGCCATCCGTATTGCCCAGCATTCCAGCGGTGGCACCGGCGTCATCATCACCGACTTCGCCTATCACGGCGCCACGATTGCCACCGCGCAGCTATCGCCGGCGGCGGTCGGGGCAAAGGGCGTGCCCGCGCAGCATCGGACTGTGGCAGCGCCGGACACGTTTCGCGACCATGGCCGCGCCGCGCGCGATTTCGCCAAAAATGTCGCCGCCGCCATCGAGGACATGCGTGCGCAAGACATCCGTCCGGCGGCATTGCTTCTCGACTCGGCCTTCTCCAGCGACGGCATCTTCTTCCCCGATGCGGCCGTCATGCGCGAGGCGGCGGACCACGTCAGGAGGGCCGGCGGCATTGTCATTGCCGATGAGGTCCAGTCGGGCTTCGGCCGGCTCGGCCAGGGCATGTGGGGCTTCGCCAATTACGGCATCGAGCCCGATATCGTCACCATGGGCAAGCCGATCGGCGACGGGCATCCGATGGGCGCGGTGATCGTGCGGCCGCGGCTTGTCGCATCCTTCGGCTCGAACACCGGCTACTTCAACACCTTCGGCGGCAATCCGGTGGCGGCCGCCGTCGGTATCGCCGTGCTCGACGTGATCGAAGGCGAAGGCCTGATCGAGAACGCGCGCAATGTCGGCGCCTACACCGGGGAGCTGTTGCGCGCGCTGCGGAGCCGGCACGGCATGGTCGCCGACGTCAGGCACAACGGCCTCTATTTCGGCGTCGAGCTGACGGCGGAGGGGAACGAGCCGCTGGCCGCCACCAAGACAGCGGCGGTCGTCGAAGCCATGCGCGAGGACGGCGTGCTGATCTCGTCTTGCGGCCCGCGCGGCAACGTGCTGAAGATCAGGCCGCCTTTGCCATTTGCCAGGCACAATGCCGAGCAGCTGACCGAGACGCTCGATCGCGCCTTGTCGCAATGGTGAGCGGCCGCGCATGCTGAAGCTCGAACATCAAACCCTGAACGATCGCGCCTATGGCGCTCTCAAGCAGGAGTTGATTTCAGGCGGTTTCAGCCCGGGCCAGACACTGGTCATCCGCAAACTTGCCGAGACCTTCGGCATATCGACGACGCCGATCCGCGAGGCGCTGCAAAGGCTCGTCGCCGAGCGCCTGCTCGAAATGCAGAACAACCGCTCGGTCATCGTGCCCTTGCTGTCGGCACCCGCTTTTGAGGAACTGACGCGCATCCGCATCGCCGTCGAAGGGCTGGCGGGTGAGATCGCCGCGTCGCGGATGAGCGAAAGCGGCCTGATCGACGTACAGGCCATGCTCGCCGGCATGCAGCGCGCCATCGATGCGGGAGATGCCAGGGCGTATCTCTCGTTGAACGAGGCCTTTCATTTCGCCATCTACCAGCATGCCGGCGCGCCGATCCTGTTGAACATGATCCGGGACCTCTGGGGTCGGGTCGGGCCCTATCTGAAGCTGCTGATGCAGGCCGACCGTTACATCCCGCAGTCGAACGAGGCGCATCGCAGGATTGTTGGCGCGTTGGAGCAGCGCAATGGCCCGGCCGTTCGGGCCTCCCTTGGGCAAGACATCGCGGCGGCTGCCGCGGTTCTCTCCGAAAGTCTGCGCACGGCCGACTGATCCGCGCGTCCAGGCACGGTCGACGACCTATCCCCTCTCGTCCATCCGGTCGCGCAGCATGCTCCAGCCAAGCAGCATGTTGGGCGCGTGGCGCAGCACGGCATGGAACGGGATCGGTGCCGGCAGCGCGAACGGTAGCGGCAGGTCACGCGCATCGGCGCCGGCGGCCCAGTCGGCCAGCACCTTGCCCATAGCCGTCGTCATGGCAATGCCGCGCCCGTTGCAGGCGCGGCCGGCGATCAGGCCCGGCCCAAGGTCCAGGAGATGCGGCAGGAAATCCGGTTCGACGGCGGCCATTCCCGACCAGCTATAGGCAAGCGGCGGCAGGTCCGGCAGGTCGAGATGCCTGGCGAGCCGCCGCCAGATTGTCTGCGGCACGCGCGTGTCGGCGCCGGCGCTCAAGATGTGCATGCCGCCGCTGATCAGCCGGTTGTCGGCGTCGAAGCGAAAGGTGAAGAGATTGCGCCTGGTGTCGCCGACGCCCTGTCCTCCCGGCAGCAGAAATGTGCGGGTTTCGAGCGGCAGGGGTCCAGTCGCGATCTGGAAAACCTTCAGCGGAAAGTAGGTTCGCTGCAGCAGCGGATTGAGCGACGCACCATAGGCATTGGTGGCGATCAGCACCTTGCCGGCGCGCACCGATCCCGACGGCGTCTTCAGCGTCCAGCCATCGGCCGCCCGATCGATCGAGGTGACCGGTGTTCGTTCGAAAATCCTCGCTCCGGACTTCTCCGCCGCATCGGCCAGGCCGCGCGCATAGGCGACAGGGTTGAGCACGCCACCCGAACGATCCATCCAGCCACCGAGATAGCCGCGCACACCGGTCAGCGCCTCGACATCTTGCCGGTCCAAGGTAACCGCGGGCCTGCCGCGCCGCGCCCATTGTTCGGCGCGGGACTTGACCTTTTCCAGCGCCGCGGGCGAATGCGCCGGCTGGATCCAGCCGCTCTGCACGGCGTCGCAATCGATGCCATGTTGCCTGATCAGGCCAAACACCAGATCGGCGCTGCCGGCGGCAAAATTGATCAGTCTCTTGCCTCGCTCGGGGCCAAGATGAGCAAGGATGGTTTCCGGATCCATCTTGGCGAAGTTCGGCACGACGAAGCCGGCATTCCTGCCGGTCGCGCCCCAGGCGATGAATTCGGCTTCGAGAATGGCGACCGAGAGTCCTTTCCCGGCGGCGTGCAGCGCGGTTGAAAGACCCGAAAAACCGCTGCCGACAATTGCGAGGTCGACAATGAGCTCGCCATGCAGAGCCGGCCGCTGGCGGTGGTTTCGGCTGACGGCGTGCCAGAGCGAAACGCCTTGCGCCTCCTGCCGGGCCATCGCGTTCATGAACCTGAACTGCTCTTGGCCGCGGCCGCTTTCGCTCGCTTGCCGAAGCGCGGCCGCCGTGGCCTGTCGCCGAGCAATCCGTTCGGCCGGATCAGCAAGATCACGCAGAGCATGACGCCGATGGCGGCGATCTGCAGCGAGGCCGCGCGCGCCTGCTGCTCTGGCGGGAACAGCACGCTGGTGAGCGTGCCGGATCCAGCCCAAATCCCCCACACCAGGATGCTGCCTATCACCGCGCCGAGATTGCTGCCGGAACCCCCGACGATCAGCATCACCCAGACCTGGAAGGTCAGGATCGGCAGATAATTGTCCGGTGCGATGAAGCCGGTGAAATGCGCTTGCAACGCCCCGGCCAGCGCCATGATGGCGCCGCCGACGGCAAAGGCCTGGACACGATAGAAACGCGCGCTCTTGCCAAGCGAAATCGCCGCCCGCTCGTCCTCGCGCAGCGCCTTCAGCACGCGTCCCCACGGGCTGCGCGACAGGTGCTCCAGGGCGAGATAGGCGATCAGTGTCACTGCCGCGACCACGGCAAGGTTGGACAGGTTGAACAGCAGCGGCGTCTCGGCCAGGCTCCCGAAGGGGCGCGGAATGAAGCCGATGCCGAACGGGCCGCCGGTCAGCTTCTGTGCATTGAGCGCGACGAGCTGCACGACCACGGCGACGCCGAATGTGGTGATGGCGAGATAATCCGATCGAAGGCGCAATGTGGCCATGCCGGTCAGCGCCGCGGCAATGCCGCCGACGACCATGGCGCCCGCCCAACCGACAAGGATCGGCAGGCCGAAACCACCAAGCCGCGCGGCATCTTCCGGTGTGGTCAGCAGTGCCGATGTATAGGCGCCGATGGCGACGAAGCCGGCGAGACCCACATTGAACAGGCCGGTCAGCCCCCACTGCAGGTTGAGCCCCAGCGTGACCAGCGAAAAGATCAGCGCGGTGGTCAGGAAGAAAGCGCCGTAGCCGACGAGGTCCATCAGCGTTCCCTCACACCGAAAATGCCGATCGGCCGTACGAACAGCACCGCCATCAGGATGACGAAGGAGACCGCGGCGCGCCATTCCGCGCCGACCAGCTGCACCGCGCCGGCTTCGGCGAGACCGATGATCAGCCCGCCGAGTACCGCGCCCGGGATGCTGCCGATGCCGCCGAGGATCGCGGCGGCGAACATGGGTAACAGCATGTCGAAGCCCATGAAGGGGCGGATCTGCACCAGAATGCCGATCATCACGCCGGCCACGCAGGCCAGCGCCCCACCGATGATCCAGGTGACGCGCACCACGCTCGCAACGTCGATGCCGACCATGCGGGCCAGTGCTGCGTTCTGGCTCAGCGCCTGCATGGCGCGGCCGGTCTGCGTGCGCGTCATCAACAGATGCACGCCGAGCACGAGCACTGCCGTCAGCAACAGCAGCGCGATCTGATCGGGCGTGATGCGAATGCCGAAGCCGACCGGCATGGCGATCTGGATGGCCCGGCTGAAATAGGTCGGCCGCGAGGTGAAAGTGAATTCGAGCAAGCTTCTAAGGGCCATCGAGGCGCCGAAGCTTGCCATCACCACGATGATCGCCTGGCCTTGCGAGCGCAGCCGCGCGAACAGCACCTTGTCGAGCAGGAGCGCCAACAGCGCGGTGAATGCCATGCCGACAATCAGCGCGATGATCAGCGGCCAGCCGAAGGACAGCGGCGCGATCGGCGCCACCTTGCCGAACATCGCGCCGATGGCGCTGACCACGGCCAGTGTCGCATAGGTGCCCCAGGCCATGAAGTCGCCATGGGCGAAGTTCGAGAAGCGCAGGATCGAATAGGTCAGCGTCACGCCGATGGCGCCCAGGCCGATCATCGAACCGGTCAGCAATCCGTCGACGACAAATTGCAGGCTCATGCCGCGCCTCCTCCGGATTTGAGCGGACGCTGGCCGAGATAGAGTTCGGCCACCACCGGATCGTTCCACAGATCGGCGGCGACACCCTCGTGCCGGTCCTTGCCTTCGACCAGCACATAGGCACGGTCGCCGATGGCCAGTGCCGCCTTGGCGTTCTGCTCGACAAGCAGGATGGTGACGCCGGATTTGCGGATACCGGCCAGCATCTCGAACACCATCGAGACGAACTTCGGCGACAGTCCGGCCGACGGTTCGTCGAGCACCAGTACCTTGGGGTGGACGATCAACGCGCGGGCCACCGCCAGCATTTGCCGCTGTCCGCCCGACAGATTGCCGGCGGCGGTGCGGCGCTGGCGGACGAGGTCGGGAAAGGCTGCATACATTTCCTCGATGCGGGCAGGGATTTCGCGCCGTTCGAGGATGCCGCATGCAACCTTGAGATTGTCCTCGACCGACATCAGCGGAAAAATGTTTTCGGTCTGCGGCACGAAAGCCAGGCCAAGCCGAACCATGGTGTGGGCAGGTGCCGCGGTGATGTCCTTGCCGTCGAGGAAAACCGAGCCGCCAGTGATCGGCACGAGGCCGGCGATCGCCTTGATGAAGCTCGATTTGCCGGCGCCGTTGGGGCCGAGCACGACAACGATCTCGCCCTTGCCGACGGTGATCGAGGCGCCGCGCACGATCGGCACGCCTGGTTCATAACCGGCTTCGAGATTACGGACATCGAGGACCGCTTCGCTCATGCCGTGCCCCCGAGATAGGCCTCGATGACGCGCGGGTCGCGGGCGACCTCTTCCGCCGTGCCTTCGCTGAGCAACTGGCCGCTCGCCATGACCAGGACGCGGTGGCAGAGCCGCGTCACCATGTCGATGTTGTGTTCGATCAAAAGGAAGGTGATGCCGCGCTTGTTGATGTCGCGAATGCGGTCGATGATGACTTCGAGCAGCGTCGCATTGACGCCGGCCGCCGGCTCGTCGAGCAGGATGATCGCCGGGTCGGCCATCATGACGCGGGCAAGTTCGAGCAACTTGCGCTGACCGCCGGAAAGCACGCGCGCCGGCTCCCGTGCGAGGTGGGTGAGGGTAACGAGTTCCAGAAGTTCGAGCGCCTTGGTCCTGGCCGCTCTTTCCTGCGCCGCCACCCGCCATGGCGTGACGAAATTGGCGAGCAGCTTCTCGCCGGCCTGGCCCTGGGCTGCCAGCATGATGTTTTCGATCAGCGTCAGATTGGGAAGTGGACGCGGGATCTGGAAGGTCCGGCCAAGGCCTCGTCCGATGCGCAGATGAGCCGCTTCGCCCGAGACGCGGGCGCCGTTGAGAAGGATGTCGCCGCTGGTCGGCAATAGGCTGCCGGCGAGCAGATCGAACATCGTCGTCTTGCCGGCGCCGTTCGGGCCGATCAGGCCGAGGATTTCGCCCGCTTTGACATCGAACGAGACATCGTTGACGGCGACGAGGCCGCCGAACCGCCTGACGACATTCCTTGCCATCAGAACCGGTGCACGGTGCTCTTGCCGTTCCGCTGCCTCGCTCATCGAACCCTCTGGCCGAAGACGATTGTCGCCGTCTCCTGATTATTGATTTGTGATCACACTTGTGTTGATCACGCTATTCGGCTTTAATTTCGTCCGCAAGCCGAAAACCGGCCGAGATCGGAATTCCATGCAAAAGGCTGCCATCGAAAAGAACAACGAGGCGATCGCTGCCCAGCTTGCGCCGGTCGGCCGCGAAACCGTGCAGGATCGCGTCTATTCGGAGCTGCGTCGCGCCCTGATCGGCGGCCTGTTCGAGCCGAGCCAGGTGCTGACCATACGTGGGCTGGCCGATGCGCTGGTCACCTCGACCATGCCTGTGCGCGAGGCGCTCGGGAGGCTGATCACGGAAAAGGCGCTGGAGGCATTGCCCAACCGTTCGGTGCGCGTGCCGCCGATCACACTGGAGCGTATCGATGATCTGTTGCGGGCCCGCATCCTGATCGAGGGCGAGGCGATCGCGCTCGCCGCCGCCCGCATGGGTCCGCGCCAGATCGCCGCCATCGAGACCATTCTGGCCGAATGGGACGAGATGCGGGCACTGAAACACAAGAAGGATGTCGATCGCGAGGTGACGCTCAACCAGAGCTTCCATTTCGAGATCTATCGCTGCTGCGGCTCGGCGGTGCTGATCCCGATGATCGAGAGCCTGTGGCTGCAATCGGGACCATGCATCCGTGTCGCCATCTATGCCTTCTCGGAAGCCGGCGAGGTCGACACCGCCCACTATCACCGCCGCATCGTCACGGCGCTGGCCACGCAGGATGCACAGGCAGCGCGCGCATCGCTGGTCGCCGACATCAGCCGGCCCTTCACCTTCCTGCGCAGCAAATTGCAAACCGCCGGGAAAGACCAGACATGACTTCCATCAGGATCACCGAGCCACGCTCGAAGCTTTCCGTGACGGCGCTGCTGCTGCCTGAAAAGGCGCCGGAAAACGCTGCTTTTCTCATGGCGTATCTCGCCGCACCACGCGTCGTCCCCGGCATCCATGCCATGTGGACGGGGCCTGAGATTTCTTGTCCGGTTCCATCAGCCGATCTCGATGGCCAGTCCTATGCCAGACCCTTGCCGGGCGAGAACGCGACGCTGACGCCACAGCCGGGCGACATCGTGCTGTCTTACGTGCCGCCACGCATGTGGGGCGGCAATCCCAATGCGATCTTCGACATCGGTCTCTACTACGGTCCGGGGGCGCGCCTGCTGTTCCCGATCGGCTGGCTCGCCGGCAGTGTGGTGGCGCAGGTGCGAGCCGACGAGCGGGAACACTTCGCCGCCGCCTGTGGCGTCATCCGGCGCAATGGCGCCTGCGACGTCACCTTCAGCCTGGTGGAGGCCTGACATGGCAGATGACAGTTTCGAGCTTTTCGATCTGCGCGTCGAAGCGGTCGTCCCCGAGGGCAAGCCGATCTATTGCGGCGCCAAGGCCGGCGACTATTTCGAGCTCAAGGGCGAGATGTTGTCGATGCCCGCGGGGCAGGGTTTTTCGATCTACTCACTCGCCGCCGTGCTGCCTCTGCTGGCGGCAAAGCAGCGCCCGACCCATGCCAACGACTGGATGACATCGGATGCCGAGATCGCCTGTCCCGATCCCAATTGCGCCAGCCGGCTGCGGATCGTCAGGCTGGCAAAGCGGCGGTTCAGTCATGCCGCAACCACGGCCGTGCCGCTGCCGAAGGAGAATGACCCGACATGACCGCCAAGACCTTTGAACTCGGGCCCGGCTACACCATTTCGCGCGTCATCCGCGGCGGCTGGCAGTTGGCCGGCGGGCACGGCGCCATCGACCGCAGCCAAGCAATAGCCGACCTGATCGCCACCTTCGACGCCGGCATCTGGACCTATGATTGCGCCGACATCTACACCGGTGTCGAGGAGCTGATCGGCGCAGCGCGCCTGCGGCTGGCCGGCGAGCGCGGACTGGACGTTGCGGCGAGAATGAAGGTGCACACCAAGCTGGTGCCCGACCTCGAGCGGCTGGCCGGCATCAGCCGCGACTACATCAGGGGCATCGTCGACCAGTCGCTGCGGCGGCTGAAGACCGAACGGCTCGATCTCGTTCAGTTCCACTGGTGGGACTATGGCCAGCCTCGCTATGTCGAGGCGATGGGCTGGCTCGACGAGCTCCGGCGCGAAGGCAAGGTGCGCAATCTCGGCACCACCAATTTCGATACGCCGCGGCTGGCCGAAATCCTCGCCGCCGGCATCCCGCTGGTCAGCCAGCAACTGCAATATTCGGTTCTCGACCAGCGGCCTGCGAACAGCCTCGCTGGCCTCGCCGCGAAGAACGGCGTCAGCTTTCTCTGCTATGGTTCGGTGGCCGGCGGCTTCCTCAGCGACAAATGGCTTGGTGCCGCCGAGCCAGCCACGCCGCTCGAAAACCGATCCCTGGTCAAATACAAGCTGATCATCGACGACTTTGGCGGCTGGGACCTGTTCCAGCAGTTGCTTGCGGCGCTGAAAGCCGTCGGCGATCGTCACGGCGTCGACATCGCCACCGTCGCGAGCGCCTGGGTGCTGCAGCAGCCGCAAGTGGCGGCCGTGATCGTCGGAGCCCGCAACCAGGCGCATGCGCTGGCCAATGCCAAAATCATGGATGTCGCGCTTGACGCCGAGGATCGGGCGCGGATTGCTGCCATCATCGCGCAAAGCCCTGGCGTCGAGGGCGATGTCTACACGCTGGAGCGCGACCGCCACGGCCGCCACGGCTCGATCATGCACTACAATCTGAATGCAGGCCGGGCATGAGCGCAATCAACCAGACGCTGTTTTCCAGGGCCAGCGCCGAGGTGATCGATTTGCATCGCTTCTTCGTCGACTGGTTCGTCGCCGCCCGCGCCGACACGGTGGACTTCGCCCGCTTCGAACGCGTCATGGGCGACGGCCTCAGCATGGTCACGCCGGATGGCCATGTCCTCGATCGCGCCGCCGTGGTTGATCACGTCCGCTCTAGCCGCGCCATTTGCGACGACGGCTTTGCTATCTCGATCGAGGACATCCGGCCCGGCTGGCAGGACGCCGTCACGATCGTTGTCTTCTATGTCGAGGCGCAGTTGCGCGCGGGCAAGCACAGCCGCCGCCAGTCGAGTGCCGTCTTCACCACCAGTTCATCGGCGCCCAACGGCGTCGAATGGCGACATCTGCATGAAACCTGGCTGCAGGTGCCGGAAAGCTGAACAGGCTCCAGAGATCAAAGACAGCCAAGTAACTTAACAAGTAACTCAAGGGGAACAACAATGAGAAACACGATACTCCAACTCACCACGGCACTTGCCCTCGTAACAATGGCGGGCGCGGCACAGGCCGCGGACTGCAAGATCACCGTCGGCCTCGTCATGGAGCTGACCGGCCCGGCCGGCGAATACGGCCAGGCCGGGGCCAAGTCGGTCGAGATGGCCTTCCGCGACATCAACGCTGCCGGCGGCGTGCGCGGCTGCGATCTGGCGACCGACACGCGCGACAGCCAGAGCCAGGGCAATATCGCGGTCGATGCCGCCACACAGCTGGTTCAGGTCAAGAAGGTGCCGGTCATCATCGGCGGTATCATCTCGTCGGTGTCGATCCCGATACTGACCTCGGTCACCGCGCCGGCCAAGATCGTCCAGGTCTCGCCGGCTTCGTCCTCGCCGACGCTGACGGCGCTTGGCCGCGACGGCAAGACCAACGGCATCTTTTTCCGCACCATCACCTCGGATGCGCTGCAAGGCGTCGCCGCAGCCAAATACGCCATCGACAAGGGCTTCAAGAAGCTGTCGATCATCCACGTCAACAACGATTTCGGTGTCAACATGGTGGCCGAATTCTCGCGCGCCTACAAAGCGCTCGGCGGCACCATTGTCTCCGACACGCCCTACAACGAAAAGCAGTCTAGCTATGCCTCCGAAGTCACGGCGGCTATGGCCGGCGAGCCGGACGGGCTCTATCTCGTCAGCACGCCGGTCGATGGCGCCACGGTTGCCCGCACCTGGATTTCGCAGGGCGGCGTGCAGAAATTCCTGCTCAATGACGGCATGAACAGCCCGGACTTCATAGAATCCGTTGGCGCCGATTATCTGAAGGAAGCCTACGGCACTTCGTCGGGCACCAGCCCGACCGCCTCGACCGACTACTTCATGAAGAACTACAAGGAGTTCTCCGGCATCGAACCGTCGAACCCGGCGGCCGACCGTTCCTATGACGCGGGTGCTATCGTCGGTCTCGCCATCGCCATTGCCGGCTCCGAGGATCCTGCCAAGATCAAGGACGCGATGTACAAGGCTGTCGACCCTGCCGGCACGCCGATCTTCGCCGGCAAGGACGAGTTCGCCAAGGCGCTCGGCCTGATCAAAGACGGCAAGCCGATCCGCTATGAAGGCGTCATCGGTCCGGTCGCCTTCGACAAATATGGCGACATCACCGGCCCGTTCCGGCTGTGGAAAATCGTCGACGGCAAGGTGACCACCGATGGCGAGATGACCACTGACGACGTCAACGCCCTGCAGGCCAAGCTTCAGTAAGCTGACACAGTGCTCCGGCATCGATCGCGTCTTATTGTGATCGATGCCGGCACCGCCTGGGGCAGGCCCGATACCACTTGCACGGCACACGATCGCGAATAGGATCGGCGGGCCGCAATTGAAGGATGGCGAGCGTGCTGGACAAGGATACTCATCGGGCCATCCCGTTGGTTCATGCGGACGACGCGCTTCGCCACGCAGGCAACTAGGCCCGATGGCGCCTGAAACGGAACGACTTCTGTCCGCTCTTAGCGCTCGGCTGGGCGCGGGCGGCATCCTCGCCGGCTCCGATGTCGACCAGCGTTATCGCGACGATCCCGACGGCAAGCTCGGCGCGCTGCCCGAGCTGGTGCTGCGTCCGCGCGGCACCGAAGCTGTCGCGGCAGCTCTTGCCGTGTGCAATGAGCTCTCCCAGCCGGTTGTGATCCAGGGTGGACGCACCGGATTGGCCGGCAGCACACGCGTGCAGCCGGGCGAGGTCGTGCTGTCGCTGGAGCGCATGACCAGCCTTGCCGATCCGGACCGGCAGGCCGCCAGCATCGTTGCCGAAGCGGGCGCGACGCTGCAGGCGGTGCAAGAGGCGGCAGACGGCGCGGGGCTGATGTTCGGCGTCGATATCGGCGCACGCGGTTCGGCCACGATTGGCGGCAACATCGCCACCAATGCCGGCGGCATCCGCGTGCTGCGTTATGGCATGTACCGGGCGCAGGTGCTGGGGCTGGAGGCCGTGCTTGCCGACGGCAGCGTGCTAACCTCGCTGAAAGGCCTGCCCAAGGACAATTCCGGCTACGACCTCGGCCAGCTCTTCATCGGCTCGGAAGGGACGCTCGGTGTCGTCACCCGCGCCGCGCTCAGGTTGCACCCGAAACCTGTGTCAGAGGTCAATGCCTTCTGCGCGCTCCCTTCGCTCGAGGCGGCGATCGCCTTGCTCGGGTTGCTGCGGCAAAAGCTCGGTCCGCTCCTGTCCGCCTATGAGGTGAATTTCGCGCCGCTCTATGACGTCATGGTCGCCAGCATGGCGCTGCCGCCGCCGCTGCCGGCGGGCTCTCCGGTCTATGTGCTGGCCGAGATTCAGGGCAGCGAACCCGAGCGCGACGGCGAGCGCTTCGCCGCGGCTTTGATGCAGGCGGTCGAGGATGGCGTGATCGACGATGTGGTGGTGTCGCAGTCGCCGCGCGAATTCCGGGCGCTGTGGGACGTGCGGGAGGACGCCAACCGCGTCCTGTTCTCGATGAAGGGCCTGATCGGCGTCGATATCAGCATTCCGCTGACTCGCATGAGCGCGTTCCTGCAGGAAGCGGACGCCGCCATCCATACCGTCGACCCCGGCGCTGACATCTACGTCTTCGGCCATCTCGGCGACGGCAATCTGCATTATCAGGTCATGACCGCGGATCCGGCGGCGGCCTATGGCATTGTCTATCGCGGCGTGGCGGCGGCAGGCGGCGGCGTTTCGGCCGAGCACGGCATCGGCCTCGACAAGAAGCAGTGGCTGCATCTGGTGCGCAGCGACGCCGAAATCGCCACGATGCGGCGGCTGAAGACGGCGCTCGACCCGATGAACATCCTCAACCGAGGACGTATCTTCGATCTCGATCCGGCAGGCTTGCCCTGAGCGCGACGCCGGCCTCGACGGGCCTCCGCCCGATCAGAACCCCAGCCGGCTGGCGGGCTTGTTTGAACGGTCCAGCACCTCAGTTGCCTTGCCTTGCCGCTTCGCGAATGGTCTGCAGCAGGATGATGAAGGCGGGCGAGGGGGCAGTATCTGTGCGCATCGTCAGCCCGACGGGCCCCCTGGTCTCCTCGGTGTTTACCGGCAAGGCGACGAAGGCGCCGCTGGCGATCTCATTGGCCACCACGCCGGCCGAAATGATCCACACCGCATTGCTCTGGCGCATGAAGGAGCGGCCGAAGGAATCCGAAACCGTTTCGATCTCCGTGGCCGGAGCGGTCATGCCGCTGGTGATGAACAGGCGGTCGACAAAGGGACGGATGACGGATTCCCGGGTCGGCATCAGCACCGGGAATTCGTCGAGGCGGGCGAAGATGTCCGCGCTTGGCTCGAGCAGCGGATGTCCGGCCCGCACCACGAACAGCACCGGCTCGGAGTAGAGGTGCTCGAAGAAGAAACCGGTCATGTTCTCGGGTGCGGCCAGCCGTCCGACGACGAGGTCTAGCGCGCCGGTGCGCAGTTGCTCCAGCAGCACGGCGTTCTCGCCGGTGACGATCTTGATCGCGGCGCCGGTTTCTTCCCTCAGGAACAGGCTCATCGCTTGCGGCATGACCTTCGCCGATACCGTCGGCAGCGCGCCGATGCGGATCGGGTGGCGATTGATCGCGCCGTCCTGGCGAACGGAATCGACACCGCGCTTCAAAGCCGTGATCGCTGTGCCAGCATGGCCAAGGAAAATCTCGCCAAGCCTCGTGACCCGGATGCCGCGCCCGTCTCGCTCGACGACGGCGACACCGAGCGCGTCTTCCAATTCGCGCAGGGTTTTGGTCACCGCCGGCGCGCTGACATGCAGGAAGTCGGCGGCACGAGCCACGCTACCCTGTCGTGCGACCTCCAGAAACGCCTGCAGATGACGAAACCGGATGCGGCTTTCGGACATGGTTTGATAACCCCTGAGTTAACGAAACGGCACAAAATATCATTTTACCGAACCAAATGCCTTGTGCAATGTAGGGATGGAGGATCGAAATCGTGCCATTCGTCACCATCGGCGGCATCACGCTGCATCACCGATATGCCGGGGCAAGCGGCAAGGCGCCTTCGGTTGTGTTCATCAATTCGCTCGGCACCGACTTCCGCATTTGGGACGATGTGGTCGCGACGCTTGATGGGGAAATGGCCTTGCTCGTCTATGACAAGCGCGGCCACGGACTGTCCGACATCGGCGATATCGGCTCGATCGACGATCATGTCGATGACCTCTCGGCGCTCATCGATCATTTCGGGCTGGAGAAGGTCGTGCTGTGCGGCCTGTCGGTCGGCGGCATGGTCGCGCAAGGGCTCTATGCCAGGCGCCCCGAAATCGTCGAGGCCATGATCCTGTGCGACACGGCGCACAAGATCGGCACGGCGGAGAGCTGGAACACGCGCATCGCGACGGTCGAGAGCAAGGGCATCCAGGCCATTGCCGATGGCGTGCTGAAAGTCTGGTTCACCCCCACTTTCCACACGAAGCGAGGGCCCGAGCTGGATGGCTATTGGAACATGATGACCCGGCAGACACTGGCCGGTTACATCGGGACCTGCAAGGCGGTTCGTGATGCGGATTTCACCGACGCCGCGCGCCGCATCGCGGTGCCGACGCTTTGCATCGCCGGCGACCAGGATGGCTCGACGCCCCCCGATCTTGTCCGCTCGCTGGCCGCTCTGATCCCCGGCGCGCGCTTCGAGATCATCCGCGATGCCGGACATATTCCTTGCGTCGAGCAGCCCGAGGCGCTCACCGCGCTGATCCGCGGTTTTATCGCGTCGCTTGCCCCTGGAGCGGAAACTCATGGATGAGGCCCCCGGCAACGCCGCCAGATATCGCACCGGTCTTGCGGTGCGCCGCTCCGTGCTCGGCGACCGGCATGTCGACCGCGCGGAGAACGCCGCCACCGATTTCGACCAGCCCTTCCAGCAGTTGATCACCGAAGCGGCCTGGGGAACGGTGTGGGCGCGGCCGGGCTTCAGCAAGCGCGAACGCTCGATCGTCACGCTGGCGCTGCTGGCCGCGCTCGGCCATGATGAGGAGGTCGCCATGCATGTGCGCGCCACCGCCAACACCGGTGCCACGCGCGAGGATATCTGCGAAGCGTTCCTGCATGTCGCCATCTATGCCGGCGTGCCGGCCGCCAACCGTGCCTTCAAGATAGCCAAGGACGTGTTTTCGGAAATGGACGGAGCCAACAATGCCCGTTGAATCCGGATCGAACCGGAGGCCCGAGACCGGCGCCTTTTTCCAGCGCGACCGGACATGGCATCCGGCGCCCTTGACGCCCAACTACAAGACCTCGGTGTTACGCTCGCCGCAGAAGGCGCTGCTTGCCTTCGACAACACGCTGTCGGAACTATCGGGCCCTGTATTCGACCACGCCGTGCTGGGCGAACTTGATGCCGACCTGATCCACAATTTCGCCAGGCCCGGCGAGAGCGCGATCGGTGAGCGCATCATCGTCTATGGGCGGGTGCTCGACGAGCGCGGCGTCGGCGTGCCCGGCGCGTTGCTCGAATTCTGGCAGGCCAATGCCGGCGGCCGCTATCGCCACAAGAAGGACGGCTATCTGGCCCCGCTCGACCCGAATTTCGGCGGTTGCGGCCGCGCCATATCGGGCGATGATGGCGGCTACGCCTTTCGCACCGTCAAGCCCGGCCCCTATCCTTGGCCGAACGGGCCGAACGACTGGCGGCCCTCGCATATCCATTTCTCCATCTTCGGCCACGGTTTCGCGCAGCGGCTGATCACGCAGATGTATTTCGAGGGCGATCCGCTGATCTGGCGCTGCCCGATCGCGCGCGGCATCCCCGACAAGGCCGCCGTCGATACGCTGATCGCCGCGCTCGACATGCAGGCGACGGTCCCCTTCGACGCGCGTGCCTACAAGTTCGACATCGTGTTGCGCGGGCGGCGTTCCTCGCTGTTCGAAAACCGGCTGGAGGGCAATTGATGGCCCAGTCGCTCGACCGGCTCAGGGAAAGCCCTTCGCAGACCGCGGGACCTTACGTCCACATCGGACTGACGCCCAATTTCTGCGGCATCGGCGGCGTCTATCCGACCGACCTCGGTGCGACCATGGTCAACGACAAGACCAGGGGCGAGCGCATCGGTTTGCGCATCCGCGTGCTCGACGGCACCGGCACGCCGCTCAAGGACGCGCTGATCGAGATCTGGCAGGCGGATGCCGACGGGCTCTACAATTCGCCGGCCGAGATACGCGGTGCCGCGGATCCGAATTTCCAGGGCTGGGGCCGTTGTCCGACCGACATGGACACCGGCCTGTGCGCCTTCGAGACGGTCAAGCCGGGACGCGTGCCGTTCGGCGATGGCCGCCTGATGGCGCCACACATCACGCTCTGGATCGTCGCGCGTGGCATCAATCTCGGCCTGCACACGCGGCTCTATTTCTCCGATGAGGAAAAGGCCAATGCCGGGGATCCGATCCTGGCGCGCATCGAGCACCGCGTCCGCGTGCCGACGCTGATCGCCGAGCGCCAGGGCGACACCTACGTATTCGACGTCCATCTCCAGGGGGAGAAGGAAACGGTCTTCTTCGACAGCTGATGGTCAGGAGCAGCAGGACATGACCGTATCGCCCTTCGATCATCCCTTGCTTTCCGCCCTTCTCGGCGACGAGGAGGCGAGCCGGCACTTTTCCGTCGACGCGGAAATCGACGCAATGCTTGAATTTAAGCGAGCCTTGGCCGAAGCGGAGGCGGAAAACGGGATCATCACCAGCGATGCGTCGGCAGCAATCGTGGCTGCGCTCGGCTCGTTTCGGCCGGATACCGCCTTGCTGCGGGCCAGCGTCGCCAAGGACGGCGTCATCGTGCCGGAACTTGTGCGCCAGATCAGGGCCGCGGTCGGCGAACCGCATGGCGACAAAGTGCATTTCGGCGCCACCAGCCAGGATGTGATCGATACCGGCCTGATGCTTCGGCTGAAATCCGTCGTCGAGCACCTCGGCCTGCTTCTGACCGAGACCGTCATACGCTTCACATCGCTCGAGGAGCGCTTCGAGGGCAGGTCGCTGACCGGCATGACGCGCATGCAGCCGGCGATCCCCATTCAGGTGCAGCATCGCGTGACGGCGTGGCGGGCGCCGCTGCAGCGGCATCAGGAGCGATTGTCGGAACAGTCCAGGCGCTTGCTGGTGGTGCAGTTCGGCGGCGCCGCCGGCACGCTGGAAAAGCTTGGTGACAAAGGGGCGGCGGTACGCGCGGCACTGGCCGCGAAACTCGGTCTTGCAGACGCGCCGCAATGGCACAGCCAGCGCGACGCGCTCGCCGACTTTGCCGGCTGGCTGTCGCTGGTGACCGGCAGCCTCGGCAAGTTCGGCCAGGATATTGCGCTGATGGCGCAAGGGGGGACCGATATCGCGCTTTCCGGCGGTGGTGGCTCGTCGGCCATGCCGCACAAGCAGAACCCGGTGAAGGCTGAAGCGCTGGTGGGGCTCGCGCGCTTCAACGCCACGCAGCTTTCCGGCATGCATCAGGCGCTGGTGCATGAGCAGGAGCGGTCGGGCACGGCTTGGACGCTGGAATGGCTGCTGCTGCCGCAGATGGCTGTGGCAACCGCGGCGTCGCTGCGCCTTGCCGCCGAACTGGCCGCCCAGGTCGAAAGCCTCGGGCACTGATGCGCGCGCAGGTCGTGATCGTCGGCTCGGGACCCTCCGGCCTGCTGCTTGGGCAGCTTCTGGCCGGCATCGGCGTTGAGACGGTCATTCTGGAACGTTCAAGCCGTGAGCATGTGCTTGGCCGCGTGCGCGCCGGTGTACTCGAACAGGGTACGGTCGAATTGCTGGAAGAAGCGGGCGCAGCCACGCGCTTGCACACCGAAGGCTTGTCGCATTCCGGTATCTCGCTGGCTTTCGACGGTCGTCTGCATCGCATCGACCTGTCGGCGCTGACCGGCGGCAAGCATGTCACCGTCTATGGCCAGACCGAAGTGACGCATGATCTGATGGACAAGCGCGAGGCGGCCGGGCTCGTCACCGTCTATGAGGCCGCTGACGTCGCGTTGCACGATTTCGATGGCGCCGCACCTTTCGTCACTTATGACGGGGACGGCGTCAGCCATCGCATCGATTGCGACTTCATTGCCGGCTGCGATGGTTATCATGGTGTCAGCCGCAAATCGGTGCCCGAAAGCGCGCTGAAAACGTTCGAGCGGCACTATCCGTTCGGCTGGCTCGGCGTGCTGGCCGAAGTGCCGCCGGCCGATCATGAACTGGTCTACGCCAATCACGAGAGAGGGTTTGCGTTGTGCTCGATGCGCTCGACGCACCGCAGCCGCTACTATGTGCAGTGCCCGCAGGATGACCACGTCGAGGCATGGTCCGACGAGCGCTTCTGGGACGAGTTGCGCCGCCGCTTGCCGGCACGGACGGCGGCGAGCGTCGTCACCGGGCCATCCTTCGAGAAGTCGATCGCGCCGCTGCGTTCCTTCGTCGCGGAGCCGATGCGTTTCGGCCGGCTGTTCCTGGTCGGTGATGCCGCCCATATCGTGCCGCCGACCGGCGCCAAGGGCCTCAACCTCGCCGCCAGCGACGTGCGCTATCTCTTTGCCGGCCTGCGCGATTTCTACGCCGAGAAATCAAGCGCAGGCATTGACGCCTATTCGCAAAAGGCGCTGGCGCGGGTCTGGAAGGCGGTGCGCTTTTCCTGGTGGATGACGACCATGCTGCATCGTTTCCCCGACACCGGCGACTTCGGCCAGCGAATCCAGGAGGCCGAGCTCGACTATCTCGTCCACTCGCGGGCGGCGTCGACGGCGCTTGCCGAGAACTATGTCGGCCTTCCCTATTGAAGGCTCTTTCTTCGGCGCAATTCCAAGGGAAAACGCTATGCGGCTTTACCGGGAAAGCCGCATAGCTATCTGCGCCTCCCGATTTCCGGTTGCTACCGTCCGAGCAGATTGCGCTCGACGGTCCGCAGATGCGCCAGCATGGCCTGGCTGGCGCTCTCGGGGTCGCGGCGCAACAGCGCATCGAGAACGGTCTGGTGCTCGCTGCAATAGATGCTGCGGCGTTCCTCTGAAAAGGAACGCTTCTTCATTTCGAACCATGGCGCCTGATTGCGCAGGATGCGCATCAGGTTGTGGATCTCCTTGAGGAAGTCGTTGCGCGAGCACGCGAAGATGCGGTGGTGAAACTCCGCGTCCCAGTGCTCGAAGGTCGGCATGTCCTGCGATTCCGAAGCGATCTTGTGCGCCTCGCGCACCGCGTTGAGTTCCATGGCGCTGGCATTGGTGGCGGCGAACGCCGCCGCTGCCGGTTCCAGCAATTGCCGGATCTCCATCATGTCGGCGGGACTGGTGCCTTCCATCCGGCCGACAACCGCCGCCATCGACGCCGGATTGGTGGTGGTCAGGAACGTTCCGCGCCCGACATGCCGCACCACCGTGCCGTCATCCTCGAGGAAGGAGACCGCGCGCCGCACCGTGTTGCGCGCGACGCCGAATTCGCTCGCCAGATCGCGCTCCGGCGGCATGCGGCCATTCTCGATCCATTCGCCGGAAGAGATCCGTTTCTTCAGCGCCGTGGCGATATCGTTGGCGACGAGCTTTGGCATGCCTGGCAACTTTTATCTGATCCAATATTGAACCATCGTTAGCAGTTTCCGGTGCTGTCGTCCACCGTGCCGCGTCATCGGCATCCCAGCGGAGCCGCCCGCAACAGCCGCATTCCTTTTGGCATGACCAGCTTAGATTCCGCTTGCGGCCTAAACCAATCGGCGATAGCGTGTAACAAAAGAGCGAAGAATTGGCTCAGTATTGGTTCAGGGAGGATGGGAATGCGGGTCGCGACTTTTTCGATCGCCGGCGAACGTCGCGTGGGTCTTGTCGATCTTGATGCTGAGACAATCGCGCCTTTCGATATTTCCGTCGACCAGGCCAGATCCGGCATCCTGGCCCTGATCGAGCGCAATGGCGCCGGCATGCCGCGCACCCTGTCGCCGATCCCGTTGGCGCAGGTCGAGATCGAGGCGCCGATCCCGCAGCCGCGCCGCAACATCTTCTGCGTCGGCAAGAATTATCACGAGCATGCGCATGAGTTCGCCCGCAGCGGCTTCGATTCCAGCGCCGGCGCCGGCGCGATCCCGAAGCATCCGATCATCTTTTCCAAAGTGCCTGAATCGGTCGTCGCCAACCATGCCAGCGTGCTGATCGATCCGTCGGTCTCGACGGCCATAGACTACGAGGCGGAGCTGGCCGTCATCATCGGCAAGGGCGGGCGCGGCATTTCCAGGGAAGAGGCGCTCGACCACGTCTGGGGCTATACCATCGTCAACGACGTCACCGCGCGCGACCTGCAGGGCAAGTACAGCCAGTGGCTGATCGGCAAATCGCAGGACACATTCTGCCCGATGGGGCCATGGGCGGTGACCAGGGACGAGCTTGACCTGTCGACCGCCGGCATCAGGTGTTTCGTCAACGAGGACCTACGCCAGGATTCCCGCATATCGCTGCTGATCTTCGACATCCCGACCATCATCGCCACGCTGTCGCAAGGCATCACGCTGAGGCCCGGCGACATCATCGCTACCGGCACGCCGGTCGGTGTCGGCATTGGCTTCGATCCGCCGAAATACCTCAAGGCCGGCGACGTCGTGCGCATCGAGATCGACGGCATCGGCACGCTGGAAAACCGCTTTGCGGAGCATGTGCAATGACGACGGTGACGGTTGGCCAGGTCGTTGCGGAAGTCGTGGGCGAAGGCACTGCCGTGGTGATGATCCATGGTCTCGGCGGCACGTCCAACATGTTCCAGCCGCAGATGGCGGCACTTTCCGGCTACCGCGTCATCCGGCTCGACCTGCCGGGTTCGGGCCGTTCGCCGCGACCGATCGAACCGCTGACCATTGAAGGCATGAGCGAGGCCGTCATTCGCGCCATGGCCGGCATGGGGGTCACATCGGCGCATTTCGTCGGACATTCGATGGGCACCATCGTTTGCCAGCAGATTGCGGCAGCGCAGCCTTCACTGGTCGCCTCTCTGGCACTGTTCGGCGCCCTGGCGGAACCGACCGAGGCGACCAGGCAAGGGTTCGGCAACCGGGCCCGGTTGGCGCGCTCGGGCGGCATCGCCGACATCGCCGACCAGATCGTCGCCAATGCGATTTCGGCGCACACCAGGGAAACTTCACCGGCCGCCGTCGCCTTCGTGCGGGAATCGATCACCCGCCAGGATCCGGAATCCTATGCCCGCACCTGCGAGGCGCTGGCCAAGGCAACCGCTGTCGATGCGAGAAGGATTTCGGCGCCGGCGCTGCTCGTCACCGGCGACGCCGACACCGTCAATCCACCCGGCGTCGGCCAGGCGCTTGCCGACAAGATCAAGGGGGCCATATTCTCCTCGCTTGATCGGTGCGGGCACTGGGCCACGGTGGAAAGCCCGCGCGAAAGCAGCTCGAAGCTCGCCGATTTTTTGAGACGGGTTGATAGGTGAGGATTTCTGATCGGGCGTAGAACTACGCGCTCGGCAAGTTGGGAGGCTTGTTATGGCAGACGACAGCTGGAACGCAAACGGCTCGGGCAGTACGCTCTTCACCAATGTGCGCGTGCTCGACGCGACAGGTGAATATCCCTACACCGGCGAAGTGCTGGTGCAGGGCAACCGCATCAAGCAGATCACCAAGGGCTCATCGCGCTTCGGCGCGCCTTCGTCTTCATCCTATGGTGGTGGTGCTACGGTGATCGACGGCATGGGCGCCACCCTGATGCCGGGTATGATCGACGCCCATCTGCATCTGTCCTGGAACAACGCGCCTGGCATCGATCCCATCCAGATGATGGAGGTCGAGGAGCACATGCTGGTCACCATGGAGATGGCCAAGCTGGTGCTCGACGCCGGCTTTACCGCCGGCCGGGGTGCCGCCGCCGCCAAGCCGCGCCTCGATGTCGTCGCCAAGAAATTCATCAACCAGGGTCGTTTCCCCGGACCGCGCTATCTCGCGGCGGGGCCGGAGATCACCACGGTCGGCGGCCTCGGCGATTCCGCGCCGTCGCACATTCCGCATGAGGGGCTCAATCTCGGCCTCGTCGTCTCCGGTCCGGAGGAAATCCGCCGCACCGTGCGCCAGCTGATCAAATACGGCGTCGATTCCATCAAGTTGAACCTGTCGGGCGAGAGTATCACCGGCATGGGGGCCGAGGAGACGCCGATGTCGGAGGAGGAGGTCGCCATGGCCGCTTCCGAGGCGCGCTGCCGTAACAAGGTGCTGTCGGCGCATGCGCGCTCGTCCGGCTCGGTCAAGCAATGCGTCCGCCACGGCATCCAGAACATCTACCACGCCTCCTTCGCCGACGAGGAAGCGCTCGACATGCTCGAGGCGGTCAAGGACAAGCACTTCGTCGCGCCGGGCATCGCCTGGCTGATCAACACCGCGCGCCATGCCGAGCAATGGGGCATCAAGCCGGGCTCGCCGCTGTCGCTCGAATATGAGCGCGAACTCGAAATGTGCGTAGAGACGATGAAGAAGATGCACCGGCGCGGCATCCGCGTCTGCATCGGCGGCGACTACGGCTTTGCCTGGACGCCGCAGGGCACCAACGCCAAGGACATCCAGACCTTCGTCGAAATGCTCGGCTTCTCGCCGATGGAGGCGATCCAGGCCGGCACCAAATATGGCGGCCAGATCATGAACATGGGTGACGAGCTCGGCCTGATCAAGGAAGGCTATCTCGCCGACATCCTGCTGGTCGATGGCGACCCGATCTCGGATGTGCGCATCCTGCAGGACAAGAACCGCATCCTCGCCATCATGAAGGACGGCAAGTTCCACAAGGCGCCGCGCATGAACGAGCAGCGCCGGCGGCTGACTGCATGAGCCTGCTCGACCAGCCAACTTCGTCGTCGCTCTCAAGCGGCGGCATGACGCGCAGGCAGGCCTGGAGCCTCGTCGGCCTGCTTGCCGCGGCGATCGTCGCGTGGCTGGTCTTTGCTGTCTGGCCGGATTGGCTGAACGCGATCCTGATCTCGAAGAAAGCTTTCGTCAGCGCCATCCTCAACGGCATCACGCTGGCCGGCCTCTATTTCCTCGTCGCCAGCGGCTTCACGCTGATCTTCGGCCTGATGCGCAACGTCAATCTCGCGCATGGCTCGCTCTATCTGCTCGGCGCCTATATCGGCTACGAGGTCACCAACCGCACCGGCTACTGGCTGCTCGGCGTGGCCGCCGGTTTCGCCGTGCTGGCCATCGTCGGCGTCGTCATGCAGGTCTTCGTCTTCCGTCGCCTCGAAGGCGACGATCTTCGCCAGACCTTGGTCTCGATCGGCATTTCGATCGTCGCCGCCGATTTGATGCTCGCGGTGTGGGCCGGCGGCACGTACCAGATCACCACGCCGGAATGGCTTGACGGTGCCTTGACCTTGCCCGTCATCACCGCGGTCCGCTCCAACGGCGCCTCGGTCTTCCTCACCTATCCGCTCTACCGCGTCGTCGTGCTGGCCGCGGCGATCGTTATCGGCGTCGGCCTCTGGCTGATGCTGCACAAGACACGCGTCGGCATGATGATCCGCGCCGGCGTCGACGACCGCGCCATGCTGCAGGCATCCGGGGTCAACGTGCACGCGGTGTTCGCCATCGTCTTTGCCGTCGGCGCTGGCCTCGCCGGCTTTGCCGGCGTCGTCGGCGGTTCGGCGCTTTCGGTCGCGCCGGGCGAGGACGTCCGCTACCTCCTGGCCTCGCTGGTCGTCGTCATCGTCGGCGGCATGGGCTCGATCACTGGGGCCGCCATCGGCGCGCTGCTCATCGGTCTCGCCGAGCAGATCGGCCTCGTCTACTTCCCGACCTACGGCATCGTGCTGACCTTCGTCATCATGGTGGTGACGCTGGCGGTGCGCCCGCAAGGCATCATGGGGAAGGCGCGATGAGCCTGGCCATCGCCACCACCAGCGCCACGCAGCCGAA
The DNA here is from genome assembly GCF_055901595.1 of Mesorhizobium sp. WSM1386. Classification (NCBI taxonomy): domain Bacteria; kingdom Pseudomonadati; phylum Pseudomonadota; class Alphaproteobacteria; order Hyphomicrobiales; family Phyllobacteriaceae; genus Mesorhizobium; species Mesorhizobium sp. WSM1386. Next base: position 5,777,164 of record NZ_CM148373.1, on the reverse strand, counting down.
CTGGCTGGAGAAGCTCGGCGCCGGCCACATCATCCTTGGTGTCGCACTGGTGCTCTATCCGCTGGTGGCATCCGATTTCTTCCTGACGCAGATCGGCGGCTATTCGCTGATCTTCGGCATGCTGGGCCTGTCGCTGATGCTGCTCGCCGGCTATGGCGGGATGGTCAGCCTGGCGCAGATCACGGTCGCCGGCATCTCCGCCTACGCCATCGCCATCCTGGGCAACAACAATTCCAGCATACTCGGCCTCGGCTGGCCGTGGTGGCTCGCGGTGCCGTTCGCGGTTCTGGCGGCGGCACTGGCATCGGCGTTGATCGGCTGGATCTCGGTGCGGACCGAGGGCATCTACACCATCATGATCACGCTGGCGATCGCCACCGCGACCTACTATTTCGCGCAGCAGAACTACGCCATCTTCAACGGTCATTCCGGCTATGCCGGTATCCGTGCGCCGGTGTTCTGGGGCATCGGCTGGCGTGACGCGAAACCATTCTACTACCTTTGCCTTGGCCTCGCGGTACTGTCCTATGCGGCGGTGCTCTACGGCTCGCGCTCGACCTTCGGCATTACCTTGCAGGCGATCCGCGACAACCCGCGCCGCATGCGCGCGCTTGGCTATCACGTCACCGCGCACAAGGTCGTCGCTTGGGCTCTGGCGGGCGTCATCGCAGGACTGGCGGGCGTGCTGCTGGTCTGGTTCAACGGCCGCGTCTCGCCCGGCACCATTGGCGTCGACGCGGCGATCGACGTGCTGATCATCGCCGTCATCGGCGGCCTGCGCCATCCGATCGGGCCGTTCCTTGGCGCGCTCGTCGTCGTCCTGATGCAGACCTTCGCCATCGACATCGTTGGTGCGGAGCGTTTCAACACGCTGATCGGCCTGGTGTTCCTGGTGATCGTCTTCGTCTCACCGGATGGAATTCTTGGGTTGTGGGGGAGGATCAAGCCACATCTTGCCCAGGAGTCCTTGCGTCCCGGCCCCTAGCAACCGGGATGGAATGAACCACTGCAAAACGAAATCAACGGGAGGAAAAATCATGAGGATGCATAGACGTACATTGCTCGCTTTGGCGGTGTTCACCGGGCTGACCGCGCCTTCGATGGCGCTGGCTGCCGACGACACCATCAAGATCGGCCTGCTCGCCACCTTCGAGGGACCGTTCACGGTGCTCGGCGAGGACGGCGAGCGCGGCGCCATGACCGCGATTGCGGAGATGAACGGCACCGTCGCCGGCAAGAAGATCGAGATCGTCAAGGGCTCGTCCGACGCCTCGCCCGACAGCGCCGTGCGCGCCGCACGCAAGCTGGTCGAGCAAGACGGCGTCAAGGTTCTGGTCGGCCCGCTCTCGGGCGACGAAGGCATTGCCGTCAAGGATTACGCCAAGACGCAGCCGAACGTGACCTTCATCAACGGCACCTCGGCCGCGCAGGACACGACATTGCGCGATCCGGCCGAAAATTTCTTCCGCTTCTCGACCGATGGCGCGCAGTGGATGGCCGGTCTCGGCACCTATGCCTTCAAGGACAAGGGCTACAAGAAGGTCGCCACCGTCGCCGAGGACTATTCCTTCCCCTACACGCAGGTCTTCGGCTTCATGGCCGAATTCTGCAAGGCCGGTGGCCACGTGCCGTCGAAGTCCTGGGTGCCGATCGGCAACAAGGACTTTTCCTCGGTCATCGCCGCCATTCCGGAAGATGTCGATGCGATCTATGTCGCGCTCGGCGGCGCCGATGCGGTCAACTTCCTGACCCAGTACCAGCAGGGCGGCGGCACCGCGCCGCTGATCGGCGGCTCGATCACCGTCGACCAGACGGTGCTGACTTCGAAGGGCAAGTTGAAGGACGTGCTGGAGGGCACGCCGTCGGCCGGCCCGACCGCCGATACCAACGATGCGCCGGCCTGGAAGGCCTTCGTCGAAGCCTACAAGAAGCAGCCGGGCGCGTTTCCCTCGCCCTCGCTCTTCGCCCATGGCTACTATGTCGACATGAAGGCGACGCTGCTTGGTCTCGACCAGGTCGGCGGCGATGTCTCCGACGGCGGCAAGAAGCTGCGCGAGGCGCTGTCGAAACTCTCCTTCGACACGCCGACCGGCAAGGTGTCGCTCGACAAGAACCGCAACGCCATCGCCGACATCTTCCTGACCGAAGTCACCGAAGGCGCCGACGGCAATCTCCTCAACAAGCTGGTCAAGGTCGTGCCGCAGGTCAACCAGACCCTCGGCATTCCCGAAGACGAGTTCATGAAGCTCGGCGCGGTCAACCGCGACAATCCGAGCTGCCCGTAACCGACGCCGAGTGCAGCCGCCAGTGACCGAAAGCTTCGCAGCAAACCGTCTCCAGAGCACCGGCGCCTATGCGCTGGAGCTCGATGGCGTGGCGCGGCATTTCGGGGCGCTGGTGGCGCTCTCGGGCATCACCATGAGGATCGCGGCCGGCGAGCGGCGCGCGGTCCTCGGCTCCAACGGCGCCGGCAAGACCACCCTGTTCAACGCCGTGACCGGCGATTTCCTGCCGACGGCGGGACGTATCCGCTTCTTCGGCGAGGACATCACCGACCTGCCGCCGCACGAGCGCATCCGGCGCGGCCTGCGCCGTACCTATCAGATCTCGCAATTGTTCAAGGGCCTGTCGGTCCTCGATTCCATCTTCCTCGCTTGCCGCGGCGTCTCGCGCCGACGCTTTTCGCTGCTGCGCCCGGCAACGACCGACGTCAACATGGTGCAGGCAGAATCGATCCTCAACGCCGTCCATCTCGAGGCCCTACGCGACACGCTGGTGGCGACGCTGAGCCACGGCCAGCAGCGCCAGCTGGAGATCGCTCTGGCGCTCGCCGGTGCGCCGCGTTTCATCCTGTTCGACGAACCGGCAGCCGGTCTTTCCCCGACCGAACGCCGCGACCTCGTCGCCATCCTCAGCGCACTGCCGAAGCATATCGGCTACATCATCATCGAGCACGATCTCGACGTGGCGCTGCGTGTCTCGGAATATGTCTCGATGATGCACAATGGCCGCCTGTTCAAGGAAGGCACGCCGCAGGAGATCGAAGCCGATCCCGAGGTGCAGGAGATCTATCTCGGGGGCAAGCATGGCTGAGCGTCCAGCCTCCTCCGGCAAGCCAACCAGGGCCATCCTCAGGATAGAAGACCTGCAGGTCTTCTATGGCGAGAGCCATGCGCTGCAGGGCGTCTCGCTGACGCTGGAAAGCGGCGTGCTGTCGGTGGTCGGCCGCAACGGCATGGGCAAGTCGACGCTCTGCAACACCATCGTCGGCCTGAAACGGGCGAAGTCAGGCTCGATCCGCGTCGATGGCCGCGAGATCACGTCACTCGAGCCGCACGAAATCCATCGCCTCGGGGTAGGCTATGTGCCGCAAGGCCGCCGCGTCTGGCCGAGCCTGACGGTCGACGAGCATCTGCGTCTCGCCGCCGGCAATCGGCGCGACGCCAGCTGGACCGTCGAGCGTGTCTACCAGACCTTTCCGCGTCTGGCCGAACGCCGCGGCAATGGCGGCTCGCAACTATCCGGCGGCGAACAGCAGATGCTGGCGATCTCGCGCGCGCTGCTCAGCGACCCAAAACTGCTGGTCATGGACGAGCCGACCGAAGGCCTGGCGCCTGTCATCGTCGACCAGGTCGAGCGCATGCTCGTCGATCTCGCCGCCGAAGGCGAGATGGCGGTTCTGGTGATCGAGCAGAACATCGGCGTGGCGACCGCCGTGTCGGACCAGGTCGCCATCATGGTCAACGGCCGCATCAACAGGCTGATGGACGCCAAGGCGCTCGCCGCCGATCGCGAATTGCAACAACGCCTGCTCGGTGTCGGACGCCATGCCGAGGAAGCGCAGGTCACGCCGGCGGAAGCCGCGCAAGCCAAGGAGCAACTGGCGGAAGTCTATCGCGTTGACCGCGCCGCCAACGGTTCGACCGAAGCGGTGCTACAGATTGGCGTCTATCGCCCTGTCACCGAATTGCCCAACCGCTGGAACGTGCCGGTGACCGAACTGCGCCAGGCGGCGGTCGAGAAAGCCTCGCCGCAGGACGATCTGAAGAAGGTCTTCGCCATCCCCTTTGCCGAGCGCATCGGCAGGACGGTGCTGGTCGCCGGCACCTTCGACACCAAGGGCAAGGAATTGCGCTTCGTCGCCGACCGGCTGAAGTCGCTCGGCCTGCCGGTACGCACCGTCGATCTGTCGACCTCGGGAAAACCGACCAGCGCCGATGTGCCGGCCATGCAGGTGGCCGGCATGCACCCGCGTGGCTCATCCGCCGTCTTCACCAATGATCGCGGCGGATCGGTCAGCGCCATGGCGGAAGCCTTCGCGCGCTGGATCGAACGCGAACCGGGCATCGGCGGCGTCATATCGGCCGGCGGTTCCGGCGGCACCACGCTGGCAACCGCGGGCATGCGGGTGCTGCCGGTCGGCATTCCCAAGCTGATGGTCTCGACGGTGGCAGCCGGCGATGTCGCCAAATATGTCGGCGGCGCCGATATCATGATGTTCCATTCGGTCGCCGATGTGCAGGGGCTGAACTCGATCACCGAACAGGTGCTCTCCAATGCCGCGCACGCCATGGCCGGCATGGTCGCGCAATTGCCCAACGCCGAGGCGTGGGAGGCAAAGCGCAAGCTGGCGCGGCCGGCCGTCGGCATCACCATGTTCGGCGTCACCACGCCTCTGGTGCAAGCTGTCACGAAACGACTTGAAGCCGACTATGACTGCCTGGTCTTCCATGCCACAGGCATCGGCGGGCGGGCCATGGAAAACCTCGGTGATTCCCGGCTGCTATCGGCCTTTCTCGATCTCACCACCACGGAAGTGGCCGACATGATCGTCGGCGGCGTCTTCCCGGCGACCGAGGATCGTTTTGGTGCGGCGATCCGCACCGGACTGCCCTATGTCGGCTCGGCCGGCGCACTCGACATGGTCAATTTCGGTCCTCGCGACAGCGTGCCGGAGAAATTCAGCAGCCGCAAATTCGTCATCCATAATCCCAACGTCACGCTGATGCGCACCACGCGCGACGAGAACCGCGCCTTCGGCGAATGGATCGGCGCGCGGCTCAATGCCATGAACGGCCCGGTGCGCTTCCTGCTGCCGGAAGGCGGTGTCTCGATGCTCGACGCGCCCGGCCAGCCCTTTCATGACCCGGAAGCCGACAACGCTTTGTTCGAGGCGATCGAGAAGACGGTTCGCCAGACACCTTTGCGCCATGTCGAACGGGTGCGGGCCAACATCAACGACACGCCTTTCGTCGACGCGGCGGTCGCTGCCCTCCACGCGATCACGCCGAAGCTGCAGAGGCGGGCATGAAGAATTGGACTTCGCCACCGTGCGGGTGGATGTTTGAAATCGGTCGCCTCGCGCCGGCCGCATCGTCTTGGGGAGGATAGATCATGGACGCGCAGACCTTTGGCGCTTTCCTGTTGTGGCTGATCGTTGCGGCGGTCGTCGTGGTGATCGCCGTCTACATCTTGCGGTGGCTCTACCGCCGCTCGACCAAGGAGACGGCGTTCGTGCGCACCGGCTTCATGGGCGAGAAGGTGGTGGTGAACGGCGGCGCCTTCGTCATCCCGGTGCTGCACGACATCACTCCGGTCAACATGAACGTGCTGCGCATCGAGGTGCGGCGCGAGGATGCTCTTGCGCTGATCACCCGCAACCGGATGCGCGTCGACCTGATCGCCGAGTTCTTCGTGCGCGTCGGCGCCAGCCGCGAACTGGTCGCCGCCGCCGCGCAGACGCTTGGCCGCCGCACGCTGCAGCCAGACAGCCTGCGCGAGCTGCTCGAAGGCAAGTTCGCCGGCGCCCTGCGCACGGTCGCCGCCCAGATGACGCTGGAAGAGATGCATGAACTGCGTGGCGACTACGCCGCCAAGGTGCGCCGGCTGGCCGAGGAGTCGCTCGCCGCCAATGGGCTTGAACTGGAAAGCGTCGCCATCGTCGATCTCGACCAGACCAGCCTCGAATATTTCGATCCGTCCAACGCCTTCGACGCCGAAGGCCTGACGCAGCTGACGGAATCGATCGAGACAAGGCGCCGCATGCGCAACGAGATCGAGCAGCGCACGCTGGTCGATATCCGCAACCAGAATCTCGACACCCAGCGCAAGGTGCTGGAGATCGACCGCGACACCGAATATGCCCGCCTCGAACAGGAGCGCGAGGTCGAGATCCGCCGCGCCGCGCAGCGGTCTGAACTCGCCATCGAGCGTGCGTTGCGCGACCAGGAATCCGAGCAGGCGCAGCTTTCGTCGCGTGAAGCCGTCGAGAAATCGCGGCTGAACCAGGAGCGCAACATCACCGAGGAGCGCATCAAGAGCGAAGAGGACACGCAGCGCCGCGAGATCGCGCGCCGCCGTTCGCTCGACGAGACCGAGATGAAGATGCGCGAGCTGACCGAGCGTGAGCAGATAGCGCTCGAACTGTCGCTGGAAAAGGCCCGCATCGAGCGCGAGGGCGCGCAAAGCAAGCTCGAGATCGAGCGCAAGAAACTGCTCGAGGTTGCCGAACTGGAGCGCCAGATTACGCTGGCCGAAAAAGCGCTGGAAGTGACCAAGGCCGAGGCCGAGAAGCGCCGCGCCGAGATCGTCGAGAACCAGGCAACCGAGACGGCGCGCATCGCGCAGGAACGCGTCGTCGACGAGGTCCGTATCGAACGCGAGCGTCATCTGGAAGCGCTGCAGATCGCCAAGCGCCAGGCTTTCGAGGAGGCCGAAATTTCGGCCAGCGAGGAGGTCGAGCGCGCCCGCATCACCACCGAACGTGGCATCGAGGAAGCGCGGCTGATCAAGGAGCGTGACATCAGGCAGCTCGGCGTCGACCGCGACCAGAAGATCGAGATCGCCGAGATCCAGAAGGCGATCGACATCGCCAAGAAGACGCAGGAACGCTCTTCCGCGATCGCGGCTTCCGAAGCGGTTCGCGCCAAGGCCGTCCAGGCAGAGGAACAGGCCTTTACGGCCCGCGAACGCGAGATCGCCGAGCGCCGCAAGCTGACCGACCTGATCGGCGCGCAACGCGAGGCCGAGCGCGAGGCGCTGCGCATCGTCTCCGCCGCGGATGCCGAGATGAAGGCGGCGAAGAGCCTGGCCGAGGCGCAGAAGATCGCCGCCGTCGCTTCGGCGGAGGCCGAGAAGATCCACGCCCTTGCCGCCGCCCAGCGCTACGAGGTCGATGCCGCTGGCCATCGCCAGCTCAACGAGGCCGAGAACATCCTTTCCGAGGCTGCGCGGGCAGGGCGTCTGCGCGGCAAACTGCTCGACCACATGGAAGGCATCATCCGCGAGAGCGTCAAGCCGATGGAGAAGATCGACGGCATCAAGATCCTGCATGTCGACGGCATCAACGGCGGCGCCGGCGGCAACCGCAACGTCACCGACGAGGTGATCGATTCCGCGCTGCGCTACCGCGTGCAGGCGCCGATGATCGACAATCTGATGAAGGAAATCGGCATCGAGGGCGGCTCGCTCGGCCGCATGACCGACGTGCTTCGCGACGCCAAGGATATTTCCAGCCTGACCCGCGACAAGAAGGGCAAGGGCAAGGCCGCCAAGGACGACGATGACGACCGCGATCACTGAGGTGAGGGCGGTGTTTCCTCGCGCTTCATTGGGCCGTGCGAGACGATGCCTTGCGCCTGATTGCCATGCTGCGTCGGTTCGCGATGATTGCCAAGTGGTTCCCCCACTCCGTCGCTGCTTCGCAGCGCCACCTCTCCCCGCTCCGGAGGGAGAGGAAGGGAGCCCGCCGTGGACGGTTCGCACCCTTCCTCTCCCCCGTCGATCGGGGGAGAGGTGTCGAGCGAAGCTCGACGGAGTGGGGGTCGATCTGGCGCGGCGCGAGACAATGCATACGCGGACTGCCATGCCCACCACCGGCCCGCAAGCATGACCAAGGTCTATGTCTCCTCTGTCATTCCCGCACCGGCAGCGGAGGTGTGGAAGCTCGTCCGCAACTTCAATGCACTGCCAAGCTGGGCGCCGTTCGTTGCCGACAGCCGCATCGAACAGAACGCGCAGCCCGACCAGATCGGCTGCATCAGAAGTTTCACGTTGAAGGACGGCGGGCGCATCCGCGAAAGACTGCTGGCGTTGTCCGACTACGATCTGTCCTGCAGCTACGCGATCCTGGAAAGTCCGATGGCGGTGGAGAACTATGTCGCCACGCTGTCGCTGACGCCGATCACCGACGGCAATTTGACGCTCGCCGAATGGCAGGCGGAGTTCGACTGCGCGCCGGATCGCGAGGCAGCCCTGATGCAGCAGATCGGCAATGGCGTGTTCCAGGCCGGCTTGACCGCGCTGAAGCACCGGTTCGGGCGCTGACGCCGGCCGATGGTCCAGGTCCGCCAGAGCACGATCATCGATGCGCCGGTCGACGAGGTCTGGGCGATCTTGCGCGATTTCAACGGCCATGATCGCTGGCATCCGGCGATCGCCTTCAGCGAGATCGAGGGCGGCGAGCCGGTCGATGCGGTAGGCTCGGTGCGCCACTTCAGGCTGAACGACGGCGGCGAGCTGCGCGAGCAATTGCTGGCGTTGTCCGACAAGGACCGCCGGCTGAGCTATTGCCTGCTCGAAGCGCCGCTGCCGCTGATGGGTTACGTCGCCTCGCTGCGGCTGAAGCCGGTGACCGACGGCAATGCCACCTTCTGGGAATGGAATTCCGAATTCCACCCGCCGGCGCATCGCCGCGACGAACTGGTCAAGCTGGTCACCGAAGGCATCTATCAGGCCGGCTTCGCGGCGGTGCGCAATCTTCTGCGGCGCGCAAACACAGGCTCGCCGGTCGAGACAAGGACGCTTCGGGTCGCGTCGCCACCATCCGTGGAGATGCCGCGTGCCGCCCCAATGGTCACATCCGGCCAGGCCGCAACGACCCGTGCGATCGTGGTCGAGCGCTATGGCGGCCCGGAAGAATTGCAGCTGCGGGAAATCGGCCTGCCACAAGCCGCGCCGAACGAGGTGCGGATCCGCCACACGGTGATCGGCGTCAACTTCATCGATGTTTATTGCCGCACCGGCTTTTTCGACCTCCTGCAGCTGCCTGGCGTGCCGGGCATGGAGGCCGTCGGCATCGTCGAAGCAGTTGGCTCGGCGGTGTCGGGTTTCTCCGCCGGCGACCGCGTCGCCTATGCCTGTCCGCCGGTTGGCGCTTACAGTGAGCGGCGCAACATGAGGCCCGAACTGCTGGTTCATCTCTCGGACGATATTCCGGACGAGATCGCCGCCGCCGGCCTGCTCAAGGGCGTCAGCGCCAGCTTCCTGCTGCATGATGTCCACGCCGTGAAACCGGGCGACATCGTCCTCATCCATGCGGCAGCCGGTGGCATCGGCCAGCTGCTGGTGCAATGGGCGCGCCACCTCGGCGCGACTGTCATCGCCACCGTGTCGAGCGACGACAAGGCGCGCATCGTCGAGCGTCTTGGCGCGCACCATGTCATCGTCTATTCCCGTGAGAATTTCACCGAGGCCGTCATGCGACTGACAGGGGGCAGGGGCGCCGATGTCGCCTATGATGCGGTCGGCAACGACACATTCGGCGGCTCGCTCGCGGCCCTTGCCGTGCGCGGCCATCTCGTCAGCTTTGGCCAGGCTTCGGGGCCGGTCGGCAATTGGGATATCGGCCGCTTCGCCTCCAAATCGCTCACCCTGTCGCGGCCCAACTACGCGCATTACACCGACACACCGGAAAAGCTCGCGCCGCACGTCGCCAGGTTCTTCCAGGCGCTTCGGCAAGGCGTGGTCAGGGTCGAGGCGCCGACCCGCTACACCCTTGCCGAGGCCGCCGATGCGCATCGCGATCTGGAATCCCGCCGCACCACCGGCGCGCTGGTTCTGCTGCCGTAATCTGATCGGCTGGTCAGCCGGTCGCGCTGGCGTAGATGTCGAGAACCTCCGTCACGCCAGCGACCAGCAATTCCCTGGCTTTGGGCGCCACGGATCCATTGGCCACCGCGCCGTAGAGATGGCCAAGGTACTGGCTGATGAGGGGAGAGGGGATGTCGCGGTCGCCAAGCGCCTGCATCAGCGCGCCCACGGCCTGTTGGGCGCCCGGCGCTGGCCAGTAATAGCGGATACGATCGCTGTAGGAGAAATGCCGTTCGATCCGCTGCTCGGCCTCGGTGCCGTGATAGTAATTCTTCCAGTTGCCGGGTGCCGCCAGCATCACGCGCTCCATCGCTGCCGGCAGGCTTTCCCGCGAGGCGTCGGGAGCGAGAATGTCGGCGATGTGGCTCAGGCCATAGAGCGCCTCGCGCAGCGCGAAGGTCAGCCACGGCCCGACCTTGAGGATGGCGAAGCCGTCATCGACCAGCGCGCTCAGTGCCGCCATCGGCTGGTAGTCGGTCGAATGGGCCTCGAAGACGAATTGCGGCAGGTCTCGCAACGTGCCGGCCAGCGCCCGCGCGCGCTCCGGTTGATAGGCGATAACGTCGGCATTGCCGAATTCGACACCAGGTTGCACGACGACGCCGATCGCCCGCGAAAAAGCCTGGTCGAGGCCGCGCTGGGCGAAAGCATCGCGGTGGATGCGCACCGTCTCGCGTGCCGCCTCCGGTGTGGTCACCGCCAGATGGTCCATCGCCTCAAGAGCGCCACCAGGCACCGGCACCTCCGTGCCGATGACATAGACCGGCTTGGCACGTTCAGTTCGTTCTGTGGCGGCCTCCGCCACCGCGGCCAGCTCGGCCGCACGCGCGGCAATCGTCGCGTCGGGCGGTGCGGCACCTTCGCCGGCGCAGCCCATGCTGGTGTCCAAATGGAGCTTGGTGAAGCCGGCCTCGGCATAGGCATCGACCATGCGCGACGCTTTCGCCATGGCTTCGGCTGCCGGCAGGTGTTTCCACGGATTGGGACCGAGATGGTCGCCGCCGAGCACCAGCCGGTCCAGCGGGAAGCCGACCTTTCCGGCGATCGCCTCGACGAAGCGGCGGAAATCCCCGGGTGTCATGCCGGTATAGCCGCCCTCGTGGTTCACCTGGTTGCAGGTGGCCTCGATCAGCACGTCGGCGCCGCGCGCCTTGCCATGGCGCAGCGCCGCCTCGATGACCAGCGGGTGGGCCGAGCAGATCGAGGCAATGCCGCAGCGCTCACCGGCCGCGCGACGCGCCGCGATCGCCGCCAGCCTGTCCGTCGCCTGGCTCATGCCGGCGCTCCGGTCTTGGCGGTCTCGATGAAGGCTTCGACGGCGGCAAGTGAGGCGATGCCCTCCATCGGTCCCTTCTTCGTCACCGCCAGCGCGCCGCAGCCATTGGCTATGCTGAGCGCTTTTTCAGGTGTCGCTCCACGCAGCCAGAAGGAGACGAAGGCGGCGGCAAAACAGTCACCGGCGCCGGTCGGATCGATTTCATCGACGGCGAAGCCGGGCGAAACGGTCCGCCCGGTCCGGTCGTAGTGAACGGCACCGTCAGCGCCTTTCTTGACCACCACGGTGGAAATGCCGCGTCCCAGCATCTCGCGCACCGCGCTTTCCTCGTCGGTCGCCTTGGCGAAGATGAACAGTTCCGGCCCGCTCGGCAGGAAAACGTCGGTCTTCGAGAGCACGAAGTGCAAGGCATCGCGCATGCCCGGCAGATCGAGCATCTCCTTGCGGATGTTGGGATCGAAGGAGACCGTGCCGCCGCGCGCCTTGACAGCCTCGATCCCGTTGCGCGCCACCTCGATCACCTCGGGCGAGAACAGCGAGGTGCCCATGACGTGAAAATGATCGGCGCCGGCCAGCAACGCGCGCGCCTCGGCGCCGATCTCGATCAGGCCGGCGGCACTTTGCTTGATGTTGTAGACGAAATGCCGGCTGCCATCCGCCTCGTAGGTAACGAAGGCGGTTCCGGTCGCCGCACCTTTATGCACCTTGATGGCTGAGATGTCGGCGCCGTCGGCACGCAGGCGCTCGATGTTCAAATGGCCGAAATCGTCATCGCCGACCGCCGCGATCAGCCCTGCCGGCTGGCCGAGCCGCGCCGCCTGGTCGATGAAGATCGCCGGCGCGCCGGATGGAAACGGGCCAACCAGCGGCCCGGGGGCAAGAAAGCTCTGGCCGATCCGCTCGGCCATGATCTCGACCAGGATCTCGCCGGCGCAAACCAGTTTCTTCATATCCTCACCATTCGCCGGCGGCGGGTTGCCGAATGCCATCCCTATTGCCATGCGCGCAAAACCTAGGTTGCCAATTTAAGAGCGTCAATAAATAATTTGACGCGCGCAATGGTTCTGCGTTGTACTGCAAACGCGAAAATTTGACTGATAAATTCGGTCAAGCAATGCTGCCTCACGGCAACGGTCGCAAGACTGATTCTGGCCAGACCGAAAAAGGACTGGCGAGCAAGGACGAGGGGGCCTGGAATATCGATGGCGGAGAAGACCCACCGTACCATGGATGATTTCGCCAGGGCGTCCGGCGTGTCGCGGCCGACCCTGTCGAAATATTTCGACGATCCGGCGAGCGTGAAGCCGGCGACGCGGGCGCGCATCGAGGCGGCATTGCGGTCGTCGGACTACCAGCCCAACGTTTTCGCGCGCAATCTCAATCGCAAGCGCACCCGCAATGTCGGCATCATCGTGCCGGCGCTCACCGATCCATTCTATGCCGAAATGGTCAGCCGCATCGAACTGCGCTGCCGCGACGAGGGCTTCTGGCCGATCGTCATCTCCTCGCACGGTTCGCCGAAACTGGAGGCGGAATCGGTCAGGACGCTGATGTCGCTGAAGGTCGCCGGCGCCATCGTCGCTCCCCTCGGATCGGTCTCCGAACCCGGCGTCTTCGAGCGGATGAGCGAGGACATTCCGATCGTCTATTTCGACACCTATATCGAGGGCGACACGCCGTTCGTCGGCAACGACAATCATCAGAGCACCTCGACCATCGTCGACTATCTCTGCCGGTCCGGCGAACCGCCTGTTTATGTCGACATCCCGCACGTCAATCACAATTCTCGCGAGCGCCTGCAGAGCTATATCGACACGATGCGAACCACTCGTCTGGAGCCGATCGTGCTCAAGGCGGCGGCCGACTACAGCTGGGATTTCGAGCGCATTGGCCATGAATGGATGGACAAGACGCTCGAGAATGGCGGCCTGCCGGCCCGCACGCTGCTCTGCGCCAATGACCGCCTCGCCTTCGGCGTCATGGCGGCCGCCTTTTCGCGCGGGCTGAAGATCGGTCGCCGGCCCGATTGCGACTTCCGTGTCGCCGCCCATGACGACCATCCGCTGAGCCGCTACACCTGTCCGGCGCTGACCACGATGGCGCAGGATTTCGCCACCATGGCCGGCCGCAGCGTCGAGATCTTGCTTGCCCTGCTGGACGAGGCCGATCCGCCCGGACAAGGCCTGGCACGCAACGTCAAGCTCGGCGCGACCTTGGTGATGCGTCAATCGGCCTGATCGGGCGTCTGCAACTGCAGCCAGGCCGCCGCCTCGCTCACCGCTTGCCGCGCGGCTTTGATGTGGCGACCCATCGAGACGAAGCCATGGATCTGCCCCGGCCACTGCCGCAAGACCAGCGGCACGCCGTCGGCCCGCAGGCGTTCGGCATAGGCTGTGCCTTCATCGGCAAGGATGTCGTGGCCGGCGACGGCGACAAACGCCGGTGCCGCGCCGGCAAGGCTTGACGCGAGCAGCGGCGAAACCCGCCAGTCCACGATGTCGTCGGGCGTTCGCACATAGTGGTCGCGGAACCAGGCCATGGTGGCGGCGGTGAGCCCGAAGCCGTTGCCGAAACGCCGGTAGCTGTCGGCCGTCTGGCGGGCATCGGTGTTGGGGTAGATGAGGACCTGGGCGGCAAGCGGCGGCGCCAGGCCGTCGCGGGAAAGCAAAGCCAGAACAGCGGCGAGGTTGCCGCCGGCGCTGTCGCCGGCCACAGTGATGCGGGCTGGATCGATGCCGAGTTCCCCGGCATTCTGCGCCATGAAGCGGAGCGTTGCCGCGCAATCGTCGAGCCCGGCCGGAAACTTGTGTTCCGGCGCCAGCCGGTAATCGGGGCAGACCACGATTGCATTGCCCAGATTGGCCAACCAACGGCAGATCTCGTCATGCGAGGAGAGATTGCCGATGACCCAGCCGCCGCCATGCAGATAGAGCATGGCGCGCGCTGCGGTCAGTGGCGCGCCGATGCCGCGATGGATGCGGATCGTGACCGGGCCGTTCGGCCCGTCGACCGTCAGCTGCACGGTTGATGCGACTGGCTCGTGCTCGCCTTGTTGCGCCGGGAACGAAGCGTTGTAGGCTGTCCGCGCGGCAGTCACGCTGCCGTTTTCAAACGGCTCGCCGGCGGTCGCACGGCCGATTTCGAGGGCGCGCAAGGCATCGGGGTCGAGCGTCATCGTTATCTCCGTGAAGCATTCCAGGAAAAGTGTGAAACGGTTTTCCGTCCGGATTTGCGTCAAAACAAGGATCATCGTTTCGGTGAAACGATGATCCGAGTCTAGGCGAGCAGGCTGCTTGCTTCGTCCTCGGTCAACAGCGCCGGCTGGGCGACATCGCCGGCAATGGCAACCGAGCTTTTCGTTTCGCCCGACTGCAGGATCGCCTCCATGATCTCCAGCACATGCAGTGCCAGATTGCCGGACGCGCGAGGCGTCGCACCAGTCGCGAGCGAGCGCACCAGGTCGGCGACGCCCAGCATGCGGTAATTGGCGCGGTCGGGCGCGGCGTAGGGCCAGTTGCGGGCGCCGTAGAGCTCGCCTTCGCTGGCGAAATCCTTCCACTCGGCGCCGCGTTCGGACAAGGAGACGGTGCCACCGAACGTGTCGGGATCGGGCAGGCGCAGCGAGCCTTCCGTGCCGTGCAATTCGATCGGATGGTTGGAGTGCTTGAAGACGTCCCACGAGGCACCGAAGGTGACGGTGGCGCCCGAGCGGAATTCGAGCAGCGACAGCACATTGGTCGGCGTACTGACCTTGAACGTCGTGTTCTTGAACGGTCCCTCGGCGGTGATCAGCCTTTCCTCCTGGCCCCGCGTTGCCATCGCCATGACGCGCGCGACCGGACCAAGCAGGTTGACCAGCATGGTAAGATAATAGGGGCCCATGTCGAACACCGGGCCGCCGCCCGGCTGGTAGTAGAATTGCGGGTTGGGATGCCAGTGCTCCATGCCGCGCCCCATCATGAAGGCGGTGCCGGTGACCGGGCGGCCAATGGCGCCCTCGTTCATCAGCCGGCGCGCGCGGCGTCCGGCGGCTCCGAGGAACGTGTCCGGCGCCGAGCCGAGCAGCACGCCGCGTTTGGCCGCCTCCGCCACCAGCCGGCGCCCGTCGCTGGCCGAAATCGCCAGCGGCTTTTCGGTGAAAACGTGCTTTCCGGCCGAAAGCGCCGAAAACGAAATGTCGAAATGCGCGGCGGGAATGGTCAGGTTGAGGACGAGATCGATCTCGGGGTCGGCCAGCAGCGCATCGACGCCGAGTGCCCGAATGCCATATTCCTTGGCCCGCAAACCCGCCATGTCGGCCGAAATATCGGCGCAGGCGCGCAACTCGATGCCACCGAAGAGGGCGGCATTGCGCAAATAGGTCATCGAGATGTTGCCACATCCGATGACACCGATTCCGAGTTTTTCCCTTGATCTTGCCTGCATTTAGATCGGTCCTCCCGATGCGGTTATGGTCTGCCGGATCCGCTGCGCCGGCAACGGATCGCTTTCGAAAGCGCTATACAACGTTTTAAATATTGACGCGCGTAAAATTTTTATAGAACATGCGAAAACGCTGGCGACATTGGGAGGCTGCCAGCCCTAAGAGGAGGAAATGACAGACATGAAAAAACGGCCGACCGCCGATGCGGATCCCGTGGGCTTGCGCGCATCGGACGTTTCCGTCGCGGCCAGGGACCGCGATGGGGTCAGGCATAGATCACCTTGGCTCCGGTTCTATCAAGCTGGCTGCGTATTGGGTCGGAAAGGCCATCGTCGGTGATCACGACATCGACGCTCGACAGCGAAAACGCTTTGGAGGTTCCGCTGACGCCCCATTTGCTCGAATCCGCAAGCAGCACAACGCGCCGGGCCATGCGCACGAGGTTTCGCTTCGTTCGCGCCATGTCTTCGTTCACGTCGACCACATCCAGTGACGAGTCAATCGCATGCGCTCCAACAAGGACTTGATGCGCCACCAGGCCGCCGAGAGCGGTGTCGGCATCGGTGATCAGCGTGCTCACCGTGTCCGGATAGACCCGGCCACCGATCATGTGAACGTCGAGCCCGGGCCGATGCATCAGATGCTGCACGATATTCATCGCCGTGGCCGCGACCACGACATTGCTGAGCGGTGGTAGCAGCATGGCAACCTGCATCAACGTCGAGCCGCCGTCGAAGATGACCGATTGGTTGTCCTCGAACAGGTCTACCGCTGCCCGGGCGATGCGTTTCTTTGCATCGAGGTTCGTTTGCATCCGCCGGGCAAACGCGGCCGTGGTCGAATCCGTCGTCCGGGTCACCGCCCCTCCACGGGTCTTGGTCAGCAGTCCCTTGCGGTCCAGTATCTCGAGGTCGGAGCGCACCGTGACTTCCGACACGCCAAATTCGTCCGACAGGTCCTTGATGCGGACCTGTCCGCTGCGTTGCACTTCACCCAGGATCGATTGGCGTCTCTGCTCCGACAACATTGCCCTGTCCTTGCCTCCATGCGCCAAGCGATCGCACTGGCCTCGGTTCACTCTACCAAAAATACGCGAATTCGAAAGCTTTCGAAAGATTGCATTTATCTTTTCTTTCGCAAACACTGGATCCGGGATTTTGAAACCAATCGATTGGAGAGTTTTAGACTCATGAGCCTCGGAACCAAGGTGCGCCTGGCGCGCCTCTTCTCACATCCATCGGGCAATCTTTTTGGCGGCGCGGTCGACCACTTCGTCGGCTATGGCGACGTGCGCAAAGGAGGTCTTGCCGACCTGCCGGGCGCGCTTGCACGCGTCATGGTGGGCAAACCCGACTATGTCAGCATACAGCCCGGCACCGCGCGCCATTTGTGGCCGCAATATGCGGGCAAGGCCTCCCTGGTGATCCAGGCAGGCTGCTTCACCCCGGACGATCGCATCAGCGAACTGATTGCAACGCCTGAGGATGCGGTGCGGGCCGGCGCCGATGCGTTGGCCGTGGCCATTCCGGTGCGCGGCGCGACCGAGGGCAAATACATACGCTGGCTGACCGATTCGGTGAACGCTGCGGCCCGCTACGGCATGCCGGTGGTGGCGCATATCTACCCTCGTGATTTCACCGACGGGGCAAAAATCGTCTTCACCCCCGACGAGATCGCCTATGCGGCACGCATCGGCTACGAGTCTGGCGTCGATGTGATCAAGATCGGTTACACGGGCGATTTCGAGTCGTTTCGAGAGACCGTTCGGACCTGCCCGGTGCCGGTTGTGATCGCCGGTGGTCCGAAGACCGACACGCTGCTCGGCGCCCTTCAGCAGACGGCGGACGCCATCCGTGCCGGCGCGCGCGGTGCCGTGGTGGGCCGCAATCTCTGGGGGCATGGCGATCCGGAAAAGGCCGCGATTGCCTTTCGGGGCGTCATCCATGACGGCCTTTCGGCGCAAGACGCCTTGGCCAAGGCGGGTGCCTGAACAATGCCCACCGTCCCTTCAATCCTTGGCTTCGGAGCGATTGCGATCGACGACATCGTCTATGTCGATCAGCCGTTGTCGGCGGGCAAGGGGAAGGTTCTGCAAAGTGCCCGAGCTTTCGGGGGAAATGTCGCGACGGCACTTGCCGCCGTCGCGCGGCTTGGCGGCACCGCCGGGTTCGTCGGATGGCTGAGCGATGCCGCCGACGACGCCGTGTTGTGCGACCTCGTTGCAAGCGGCGTTGAAACCGCGTTCGCGCCGCGCCACCCGCACGCGCGCCCGGTGCGTTCGCGGATCACCGTCGGTTCGGATGGGGAGCGGTTCATCGCGTATGACGACGAAGCGATGCTGGGCACCGCGACGGATTTTCCGGACGAGGTCCTCAGCCGCGCGACCGTCCTGATCGTCGATAGTTACGGGATTGGGTCGCTGGATGTCGTGGCTCGGGCTCGCGATCTTGGCCTTGCGATCCTCGGCGATATCGAATGGAGCCACGGCTCAGCCACCGACACACTGATCGGGCTCTGCGACCATCTCATTCTTCCGCTCGGCTTTGCGCGGACCGCCACGGGCCTCCAGTCGCCGGCCGAGATACTCGATGCATTGTGGTTGCCGTCGCGGTCCGCCGTGGTTCTGACGGATGGCGGCAGGGGCGTCTTCTATCGCGGACGCGACGAGACAGGGCTCTGGCACCTGCCTCCGCACCGGGTTGCCGTCGTCGACTCGACCGGTGCCGGCGACTGCTTTCATGGCGCCTATGCCCTTGCCTTGACGCGCGGGGCCGACACCGCGGGCCGGGTTGCATTCGCGGCCGCGGCGGCGGCCCTTTCGATAACGGGGCGGGGCGGGCGCGAAGCGCTTCCGACCGCCGACCAGGTCACGGAATTCCTGGCATCGACGAACGCGCCGTCGGCGGTCGAACTGACCTACGCGCGGCTCGATACCGGAACATAGCCCGAATTATACGAGGAAAGATTTCGCAGGTGAACATAAGCCGAGGACCATCATAAGAATCAGTGGCTTGGACTTGTGGAGGGAGGAATATGGCAGAAGTCGTTCTTGAGAATATCTGCAAGACATACGGGAACAATTTTCACGCAATCGACCAATTGAACCTGTCGGTCGAGGACGGCGAGTTCTTGATTCTCGTCGGGCCGTCCGGCTGTGGCAAATCCACCGCGTTGCGGATGATCGCGGGGTTGGAGGACGTCACCAGCGGCAGCCTTCGGATCGGCGGAATAGACGTCGTCGACATGCCGCCCAAGGATCGCGACATCGCGATGGTCTTCCAGAGCTACGCCCTCTACCCGCATATGACGGTGTCCGAAAACATCGCCTTTTCGATGCGGCTGGCAGGCAAGCCGAAAGCCGAGCGCAAGAAGCGCGTGGACGAGATCGCCAAGACCCTTCAACTGACATCTCTGCTGGACAGCAAACCCGCGAACCTTTCAGGCGGACAGCGTCAAAGGGTTGCCATGGGCCGCGCCATGGTGCGCGAGCCGGCAGCCTTTCTCATGGACGAACCCCTTTCCAATCTGGACGCGAAACTGCGTGTCCAGATGCGCGCCGAGATCACCAGTTTGCAAAAGCAGCTCGGCGTAACGACCATATATGTGACCCACGACCAGACCGAAGCCATGACGATGGGTGACAGGGTCGCGGTGTTGAAAGGCGGCGTGCTGCAGCAGGTCGACACACCCAAGAGGCTCTATGAATCGCCGGTGAACGCCTTCGTTGCCGGCTTCATCGGATCCCCTTCGATGAACCTTTTCGAGGCGACCCTGACGGGCGACGGACTGACGTCCGGCGCGTTTGCCATCCGGCTGCAGGATGCAGCCTTCGTGCGCAGGCCAGGCTTGAGGTCGTATGCGGGTCGCAAGGTCGTGTTCGGGATACGACCGGAGGATCTCTATGACAGCAGCCTCGAATCCGGCCGCAAGTATCAGACGATACCGGCAAGGGTAACCTCGATCGAAGAACTCGGATCCGAACATATCGTCCATCTCAACATCGACGCGGTCCGGGTGGACTCCGGCGACCCTGACGCGGTGCAGGATTTCGGCCTGGCGTCGAATGCGGTGGCAAGATTCGAACCGGTCAGCACAGTCCGCTCCAGCGCGGAAATCAGGTTGGCGCTGGACGACGCCAAGCTCCATTTCTTCGATCCCGAGACGCATCTGGCGATCTGAATATACGCGACAGACGCGGGTGAGGGTGAGGCACCTGCATAAGGAGACTTCTTAATAACCAGACGATCGGGCGCATTGTGCGGTCGATCCTAAAGAAGGAGGAGAAAATGATGTTTCGCATAAAACCCGCGATGCTGAAAATAGCCGCGGCCGCATGGTTGCTTGGAGCAACCGGCGCCTTGGCGGATACGACGCTGGAATTCACCCAATGGTGGGAGCCCGAATTGCCGGCTGGCTCGCTCAGGTCAATCATGGATGAGTTCGAGGCGGCAAACCCCGGAATCAAGGTGACGCTGGTCAGCGGCCCCTACGCCACCACGCGAGACCAGATCTCGGTTGGCGCTGCAACCGGAACGCTCAGCGACGTCGTCGGTCTCGACGGCGCCTGGGTGAACAATCTGAATGCGCAGGGCGCGCTGGCCGACATGAACCCGATGATGGAGGCGAGCAAGTTCGACAAAGCCCAAGTCGCGGACATCATCAAGGTGGACGGCAAGGCGGTGATGTTCCCCGTAGCTTCCTTCGTCTATCCGGTCTTCGTGAATTTGGACCTCGCCGCCAAGGCCGGCGTGACCAAGCTGCCGTCGACCCGTGCGGAGTTTCTCGAAGCCGCCAAGAAGATGACGCACGCCGACCAGAACCAGTATGGCTGGGTGCTGCCCCTGTCGCTGCAAACGCCGTCCGGCGTCCAGAACGACATGATGTCGTGGGTCTGGGCTTCCGGCCAGTCGATGATGGCGAACGGCAAGCCGGACCTTGAGGGCAAGCCGGTGGTGGATATGCTCACCTTCGTCAAATCGCTCAACGACGCCGGCACCATCTCGCCCGGCATCGCTACCAAGACCGAGCAGGAAAAGGTCGAGGAGTTCGTCAACGACCGCGTCGGGATGATGATCGACTCGCTCGCGCATGTGAACCTCATCCGCAAGCGCAATCCGAAGCTGAACTTCGACCTCATCCCGGTCCCGGTCGTGGAAAACTATACCGGCAAGCGCGGCCTTCCCTATGCCTCGTGGGGCATCGGCATCTCGGCTTCGTCGAAACATCAGGAAGAAGCCTGGAAACTCGTCCAATATCTGATGAGTGAAAAGGTGAACGCCAAGCTCGTGTCGCTTGCAAACGCCTTCCCGGGCAACGTCAACGCCAAGCCCGATTTCGTGACCTCGGACAAGGCGTTCGGCAAGGCTTTTGAAATCTTCAAGACCGGTTATCTCGCCAATGAGTTCACGGGCCTGCCGGTGGCTGAAGACCTGATGACCCAGTTCGACGTGCAAGCCCAGAAGATGCTGGCCGGCGAACAGTCTCCCGAACAAGCCGCAGCCGCCGCTCAGCAGGGCTGGATGGCGAAATTCTGATCGGCCCGTTCCCAGTTGCTTCGACCGGGTGGCCTGACTTCGGGCTGGCCACCCGGCAACAACGATCGGCAATTTGAGATGGACCTGTTTTTGAAGCTCACCTTCTCTTGAAGGCGTATCCCAAGGTTGGCACATGACCCGGCAAAAGCGCTCCCACCACAAGCTGAAACGAGCGGTCGCACCCTACCTCTATCTGTCGCCCGCGCTGCTCATAATCGGGCTTCTGATGCTGCTGCCGATGGTGACGGTGATTGCCTACTCGTTCCAGAACAGCGCGGTGCTGCGTCGCGACCCATCCTTTGCCGGACTGAAACACTACCAGGCGATCTTCGACGACCCGGTGTTCTGGGCTTCGCTGTGGCACACGCTCTACTTCACATGCATGAGTGTCATTTTCCACATGACAATCGGCATGGTCTTCGCGCTCATGCTGAACAGCGACCGCATCAATCCGACGCTGCGCAATATCCTGCGCGTGCTCTACATACTGCCCTGGCTGTTCACCGCGGTGATCATCGCCGTGATCTGGCGCCTCCTGCTTGAGCCGAACGGTGTCGTGAACAGCATTCTCATGCAAATCGGCATCATCGGCTCCAAGGTCGAATGGTTTTCCTCGCCCGAGACCGCGCTGCACGCCGTCACCTTCGCCAATATCTGGGCGGGCTATCCGCTCTTCATGGTCAGCCTGCTCGCGGGCCTGCAGGGCATTCCCAAGGATTTCTACGAGGCGGCCGATATCGACGGGGCGAAAGCCTACCAGAAGCTGATCTTCATCACGATCCCGCAGCTAATGCCGATCATCATCAGCATCTCGCTGCTCGACTTCATCTGGACCATGCAGGTCTTCCCGTTGATCTGGATAACGACGGGCGGTGGCCCGATCTACTCGACCGAGGTCCTCAGCACCTACACGTACAAGCTGGCGTTTTCGAGCTACAACCTGTCGCAGGCTTCGGCGAGCGCTGTGGTCATCTTGTTGATCTCTCTCGGCCTGACGCTGTTCTACATCCGCTATCAAAAGGCTCGGTAGTCACCATGAGGAAAAGGCATACGCCGAAAGACAGGCTGATCACCGTCGCGCTCCATGCAGCGCTTGCAGCGGGGCTCTTTTTCGCGGCATTCCCGATCTACTGGATGCTGAGCAGTTCGTTCAAATCGAATACCGAAATCTTTGCCCTGCCGCCAACCATCCTGCCAAAGGCCTTCACCCTGGAAGCCTATGCAGCCATCCTTGGCGACCCGGTGAAACTGCGCTTCTTCTTCAACAGCTATTTCGTGGCGGGAGCGGTGACCGTGCTGACGGTGCTGATCGCCTTGCTGGCTGCCTACGGGTTCAGCCGCTTCAACTTCCGCGGCAAGGGCAGCCTGAACACAATCATCATCAGCACGCAGACGATTCCGCCGATCACACTTTTGATCCCCTTCTTCGGGCTTGTCGTCTCATACGGTATCTTCGATACCTACGTCGCACTGATCCTGACTTACCTGGTGTTTACGCTGCCGTACGCGATCCTGCTGATGACGGGATATCTGAACACCTTGCCCCGCGATCTCGATGAAGCCGTGGCCGTCGATGGCGGCACCAGTTGGACAGCGCTTTGGCGGGTGATCGTCCCGATTTCACTGCCTGGTATCGTGGCGACGTCGGTCTACACCTTCCTGTTGTGCTGGAACGAATTTCTCTTTGCGCTGACGCTGACGAAGTCGACGTCCATGCGCACCGTCCCGATCGGCATCCAGCTGTTGATGGGCCAGCACGCCTTCGAATGGAACCAGATGATGGCGATGAGCGTGCTCGGCTCGCTCCCGCTCTTGCTTATCTACCTCGTTGCCCAGAGGTACTTCCTCGCCGGCATGACCACGGGCTCGGTCAAGTAGGATGTCCATCCCAAGGAGAAGGAGCGGGGCCCGCGTATCCGCGCCACAGCGTCGAACGGCTGACGCAAGGCGCATCAGGAATATCAAGGAATGAAAGGATGAACGTGAAAGACCTCAAAGTCGGCTGCCAGACCTTCACCTGGGAAATGCTGGGAGACCGGTTCACCGACGGTCCCGACGATCTGCTGAAGGCGATCGCCGATGGCGGCTATGCCGGTATCGAGATCACCGACACCATGATCGGCCACTACGCGGATCGGCCGTCGGAGTTCGCCGCCGCGCTGAATGCGTCCGGGCTGACGCTGGTCTCCTTCGCCTTCGGCTCGGACAGTGGCTTTACGTTGAAGGAGAAGATCGGCGCCGATCTCGAAACTGCCAAACGCTGGATCGATTTCGCCGCCGCCCTTCCGAACGCCCTGGTGTCGATGGGGTCGGCGACCGTCGTGTCCGACGGTCCGCGCGGCGACAAGTTCGCCATCGCCGCCGAAGTCTACAACAAGGCCGGCGAACTTGGACGCAAGGCCGGCGTCCAGGTCGCGGTGCATCCGAGTTCGCACCACAACACGCTGCTGTTCGATCGCGCCGACTACGACACGATCTTCGCGCTTCTCGACCCCGATCTGGTCGGCTGGGTGCCCGATACCGGCCACATCCTGCGTGGCCACAAGGACATGGCCGACACGCTGCGCACCTACCGCGACCGCATCCGCTACATCCATTTGAAGGACGTCGACGCCAATGGCACCTGGGCAATGCTCGGCAAGGGCGTCTGCGACACCGCCCAAGTGATCGAGATTGCCGGCACCGCGCCGCGCTTCAACGGCTGGCTGGTGCTCGAAGAGGAATCCGACACCGCCGCCGCCGATCCCGCCGGCGCGGTCAAGACCAACCGACAAACAATGCGCGGCTACGGCGCCTGAAGAACGAGACGATGATCAAGAAACAAGACAGACGCCTCAGGGTCGGTGTGCTCGGCTGCGGCCCCATCGCGCAGTTCGCGCATCTGCAATCCTGCGTGAAGGCCGGAAATGCCGACCTCTACGCCATCTGCGACGCGGCCCCCGATCTGCTCGCCCGCATGGGCGCCACCTACGAGCCGCAAAAGATCTATGCCGACTATGACGCCATGCTCGCCGATACCGAACTGGAAGCGGTGATCGTCGCCACGTCGGATGCCTATCACGTGCCGATGTCGATCAAGGCGCTCGACGCCGGCAAGCATGTTCTCTGCGAAAAGCCGATCGGTACCTCGGTCGAGGAAGGCGAGGCACTGGCGCAGGCGGTCAGGCGCTCGGGCAAGGTTCTGCAGGTCGGGCACATGAAGCGCTTCGACCCGGCGCTGGAGGCTGCGCGCGACTTCGTCCGCGACGAGATGGGCGAGGTGCTGGCGCTGAAGGCCTGGTACTGCGATTCCACCCATCGCTACACCAACACCGACGCCATTCAGCCGCTGCCGGTCACCAGCAAGCTGGCGAAGAAACCGGCGGGCAATCCAAAGGCTGATCTCAGGCAATATTTCATGCTGGCGCATGGCTCGCATCTCGTCGACACGGCCCGTTTCCTTTGCGGCGAGATCACGGCGGTCCGCGCCCGCCTCAACGAACGCTTCGGCGCCTATTGCTGGTTCGTCGAAACCGAGTTCGCCAGCGGCGCGCTCGGCCATCTCGACCTCACCGTCGCCGTGCGCATGGACTGGCACGAGGGCTTCCAGCTCTATGGCGAGAACGGTTCGGTCATCGCCAAGACATTCAACCCCTGGTATTTCCGGGCCAGCGAGGTCGACATTTTCCACGAAAAGGACGCGACCTCGCGAAAGCCGCTTGGCGCCGACGGCCATTTCTTCCGCCGCCAGCTGGAAGGCCTCGCCGACACGGTGCTGAATGGTGCCCCGATGCGTGGCGCCAATGTCGACGACGGCATCGCCTCGATCCGCGCCATGGTCGCCATTGCCCGCTCGGTGGAAACTGGCGAACGGGTCGAGCTCGCCTCGGTTTCGGGTGCGGTCTGATGCGTCTCGGCATTTTCGCCAAGACGTTTGCGGCCACCGAGCCGGCCGCCGTGCTAACGGCGGTACGGCAAGCGGGCTATGAGACGACGCAGTTCAATCTCGCCTGCGCCGGCCTGCCGTCGATGCCCGATGCCGTGCCGGCGGATGCTGTTGCGACCATCCGGGTCGGCGCGCAAACGTCAGGCGTTGCGCTCGCTGCTCTCTCGGGCACCTACAACATGTCGCATCCCGACAAGGCTGTGCGCGACGACGGTCTTCGCCGTCTTGCCGTCGTCATCGAGACGGCCGCCGCCCTCGGCATTCCACTGGTGACGCTCTGCACCGGCTCGCGCAACGCCGCCGATCAATGGGCGTATCATCCGGACAATGCGACGCCTGCCGCCTGGTCAGACATGGCCGCCGAGATGGCGAAGGCGCTGGCGCTGGCCGAGACTGCCGGCGTCGATCTCGGCATCGAGCCGGAACAGGCCAACATCGTCACCTCGGCCATGGATGCAACACGGATGATCGCCGACATGGGCTCCAGGCGTCTGAAGATCGTGCTCGATCCGGCGAACCTGTTCGAACACGCGAGCCCGGACGAAGCGCGTACCGTCGTCGCCGCCGCGATCGATGAGGCGACGGGCCACATCGCCATGGCGCACGCCAAGGACCGGCATGGTGACGGCCGCTTTGCCACAGTTGGGCAAGGCATCGTCGATTTCCCGGATTTCATCGCGCGTCTTAAGGCCGTGGGCTTCGACGGGGCGCTTGTCACCCACGGGCTGTCCGCCGACGAGGCCCCCGGCGTCGCCGCCTTCCTGCGCGGGCTGCTTTGATGAGCGCGGCGCCGACGATCATGCTTCGCAACGATGCCGCGCTTCGTGTTTTCGATATAGGGCAGGGCAGGCTTCCCGTTAGCTTCCAGCATGGACTTGGTGGCAATGAAGAGCAGGTGGCGCAGAATTTTCCCGACGGCCCGTTCCACCGCCGGCTGACAGTCGAGTGCCGCGCCCATGGCGATTCCGGCGCCGGCAGCAAGCGCCCATTCTCGATAGCGATGTTCGCCGACGACGTGCTGGCTGCCGCCGATGCGGCCGGGCTCGACCGTTTCGTCGCCGGCGGCATCTCGATGGGCGCGGCGATGGCGCTGCACCTGGCTTCTCGCCACCCCGAGCGTGTCATCGGTTTGGTGCTGGTGCGGCCTGCCTGGACCTTCGACGCGGCGCCACGGAACATGCGTCCTTACGCGGAGGTGGCGCAACTCATCCACGACCGTCCGCTCGATAAGGCGCGCGACGCCTTCGCAGCCTCCGCGACTGCGGCCCGCTTTCGCAGCGAGGCGCCGGATAATCTCGCCTCGCTGCTCGGCTTCTTCGAGCGTGAAAATGCCACCGTCTTTGCCGAGGTGATGCAGGCGATCGCAGCCGACGGGCCCGGCGTCTCGCGGGCTGCCGCGGGCGCGCTTGCCATCCCGACGCTCGTCATCGGCTGCGGCCTCGATCTCGTCCATCCCTTGGCGACCGCACGCGAGCTCGCTGAAACCATCCCCAACGCGGTCTTCGCCGAAGTGACACCAAAGGCGACCGACAAGGACCGCCATTTCGCTGAGATCCGTGCCGCCATCGGCGGCTTTCTCGACATGAATTTCAACAACCAGGACCCATCATGATCTCGAAACCACTCTCTGGCCCGGCCGCCATCGCCGCACTGCCGCGCGACCGCATGATTGCGGAATTCTCGTCGTGGTCCGCGGACCTCGTCAATATCGAGAGCGATCTCAGGCGGATCGAACCCTATGTCGACCTTCACCATGTCGATGTGGCGGATGGTCATTTCGCGCCATCTTTCCTGTTCTTTCCCGATCTCGTCGCCCGCATCGCCAAGCTGACGGCGAAACCCATCCATGTCCATCTGATGGTCGATGATCGGATCGTGGAGGCGCAGACGCGCCAGTTCGTCGAGGCCGGCGCCGACATGATCAGCGTCCACGCCGAAAACGGCGAGGCGGGGTTGCGCGCCGTGCGGCTGGCGCGTGAACTCGGCGCTGAAGCCGGCGTGGTGCTCCGGCTGGAGACACCGGTCGAGGCGGTGGCGCCTTTCGTCTCCGAGGTCGCCTTCGTCACGCTGCTCGGCACCGCAATCGGCGTCAAGGGCCAGAGCCTGTCTGAGAAAGCCTGCGACCGGCTGCGCGCCGCCCGTGCCATCCTGGCAGAGGCCGGCCGTGAGGCAGCCGTGGTTCTTGCCGCCGACGGTGGCATTCGCCACGAGACCGTGCCGCTGTTGCGCGCCGCGGGCGCCGAGACCGTGGTTCTGGGTTCGCTCGCCTTTGGTGACAAGGATCTGGCCGGCCGCATTGGCTGGCTGCATGGGCTGAAGGTTGCGGCATGACCACCGAAGCCGCCCTCGCGATCGATCTTGGCGGCACCGAGCTTCGTGCCGCGCTGGTCGACCGTGACGGCAAGATCCTGGCCTTCTCGGCCGTGCCGACGCAGGCACAGGCCGGTCCCGACGTGGTGATCGGGCAGATCGAGGCGCTGGCCGCGACCGTTCACGCCGAGGCGCCTGCGATTACCGTCGTCGGTGTCGGCGTCGGCGCGCCGGGGCCGCTCGATCCGCTGGCCGGTATCGCGGTCGGACCGCCGACGCTCGCCGGCTGGCAGGACGTGCCGCTGGCCGACATCCTCGAGCGCCGGCTCGGCCTGCCGGTGCGGCTGGAGAACGACGCCAACGCGGCGGCACTTGGCGAATGGCGCTTCGGTGCCGGCCACGGCGCACGCTCGCTGGTCTTCGTCACCGTTTCGACCGGCATCGGTGGCGGCGTCGTGGTCGACGGGCGCATCCTGCACGGACGTCGCGGCCTTGCCGCCGAGATCGGCCACATGACCATCACCAATGAGGGCGAACGCTGCGTCTGCGGTGTCGTCGGCTGCTTCGAGGCCATTGCCTCGGGCACGGCGCTTGGCCGCCGCGCCAATGCCGCGACATCGGCGTTCGATGGCTCGACGCTGCGCCGTCTTTCGGCCAACGCCGAGGTCACGGGCCGCCACGTCGTCGAGGCGGCACGGCTGGAGGACGATCTCGCTGTGGCCCTGCTGGAGGAAGAGGCCCGCTGGCTGGGCATCGGCTTCACCAACCTCTTGCATCTCTATTCGCCCGACGTGCTGGTTGTCGGCGGCGGCATCGCCAATGGCCTCGACCTGATGGCGCCTGTGATCGAGGCGACCATCCGGCAGCGTGCCATGCGCGCCTACCGTGAGGTGCCGGTTGTCGAGGCGCAGCTCGGCCGCCACGCCGGTCTGGTTGGCGCGGCCAGCCTTGTCCTGTTCGATGATGGCAGCCTGGCGGCGCGCATGCCTGTCGGTCCAAGCACTTATCCGGACATCAGGAGGGACTTCAAGGGCTGAGCTCAAGCTGCGCGGCGCGCTCGCTCCGCATGGCAAAACCGCCTGACGTTGTCAGCGCATGAAAAAATGGCCGGAGGCATCGCTGCCTCCGGCCATTTGCATTGTGATGCGCCGTTCGGATTACTCGGCGGGAACGATATCCGCCGGCAGGCTGTCGTCGGCTGTTCCAGCCAATGCTCTCGCCAGCTTGGCCTCGTCGAGTTCGCCTTCCCAGCGCGCGACCACCAGCGTGGCGACGGCGTTGCCGACGAAATTGGTCAGCGCCCGGCACTCCGACATGAAGCGGTCGACGCCGAGGATCAGCGCCATGCCGGCGACCGGCACCGAAGGCACCACCGAAAGCGTCGCGGCCAGCGTGATGAAGCCCGCCCCGGTGATGCCGGCGGCGCCCTTCGAGGAAAGCATCGCCACCAGCAGCAGCAGGATCTGGTCGCCGATCGACAGATGGATGTTCGTCGCCTGGGCGATGAACAGCGCGGCAAGCGTCATGTAGATGTTGGTGCCGTCGAGGTTGAAGGAATAGCCGGTCGGAATGACCAGCCCGACCACCGAGCGCTTGGCGCCGGCCTTTTCCATCTTTTCCATCAGCGAGGGGAGCGCGGCCTCCGACGAGGAGGTGCCGAGCACCAGAAGCAGCTCTTCCTTGATGTAGCGGATCAAGGACAGGATGGAAAACCCGTTGTAGCGGCAGACGGCACCCAGCACGACGAACACGAACAGCAGCGACGTCGCGTAGAAGGTGCCGACCAACATGGCGAGATTGATGACCGAGCCGATGCCATATTTGCCGATGGTGAAGGCCATGGCGCCGAACGCGCCGATCGGGGCTGCCTTCATGAGCACGCTGACCAGCTTGAACATCGGCGCCATCAGCGCTTGCAGGAAGTTGAGCACCGGTGCGCCGCGGTCGCCAACGAGCGCCAGCGCGATGCCGAACAGCACCGAGAAGAACAGCACCTGCAATATGTCGCCATCGGCGAAGGCGCCGACGATCGTGCCGGGGATGATGTTCATCAGGAAGCCGGTGACCGACTGGTCATGCGCCTTGGCGGCATAGGTGCTGACGGTCGAGGCATCGAGCGTCGCCGGGTCGATGTTGAAGCCGGCGCCCGGCTGCACGACATTGGCCACGACAAGGCCGATGATCAGCGCCAGCGTCGAGAAGGTGAGGAAATAGAGCATCGCCTTGCCGGCGACGCGGCCGACCTTCTGCAGGTCGCTCATGCCGGCGATGCCGGTCGCGACCGTCAGGAAGATGACCGGGGCGATGATCATCTTGACCAGCTTGATGAAGGCGTCGCCGAGCGGCTTCATGCTCTCGCCGATCGACGGATAGTAGTGGCCGAGCAGGATGCCGACGGTGATCGCCACCAGAACCTGTACGTAGAGTTGGGCATAAAGGGGCTTGCGCTGCGCGGCAGGCGCGCCCGATTGATCTGCGATGTGCATCGAACTCTCCCTGGCCGGATGGACGGAACCCGCCCTGCGTGACTTCTCCCATCGCGGCGCTCCGGTCGCACGCCGCTGGAGAGAGTTTTGCAAGCGCCGTGCCAGATCGCGGAAAGCCCGGAAACCCCGGATTTCCAGCGTTGTTCGCAGCCATGCGGCAATTACCTGTGCGGATTTCCGCACAAGGATCGTTTGCCTGGGCGGAATTTCGCATTTACACTGGCGGCGAAGACCTGAGGACAAATGGACAAGCCAGCGCCGGAAGCAGGCACCGATAGCGGCAACGCGGGGACCGTCGGCCGTGACCTGCTGCGCGAGGCAGCAGTGCGGCTGCGCGATGGCCGCTGGCTTGTCGTCGTCATTGCCCTTGTGGTTCTGGCCGGCGCGATCGCCATTGCCGGGCGCATCGCCTCCGACCAGGCGGCCGACAATCTGCGCGACACAGCGCTTGCCGCCCTGCCGCTGGCGGCCGGGACACTGACCGGCGAGATCGAGAAGCAGCGCCTGGTGCCGTTGGTGCTGGCCCGTGACGATGCTGTGCGCGGAGCGCTGCGCCGGGCCGGAAAGATGCAGGAAGCCGCCCTCAACGACAAGCTCAAGGCGATTGCCCGCGATGCCGCGGCGTCCGCCATCTATGTCATCGACACGGCCGGCATCGCGATATCGGCCAGCAATGCCGGCGAGCCGGCGAGCTTTGTCGGCATCGACTACAATTTTCGGCACTATTTCCAGGAAGCGATGGCGAAGGGCGCCGCCAGCCAGTATGGCCTTGGCACGGTCAGCGGCAAGCCCGGCCTGTACCTTGCCAGCCGCGTCGACGACGGCGGCAAGCCGCTTGGCGTCGCGGTGCTCAAGGTCGAACTCGACGGCGTCGAAGCCAATTGGCGCTCCAGCGGCTTCCTCGTTTTCGTCACCGACGAACGCGGCGTCGTGCTGGCCACCAGCCAGCCCGAATGGCGCTTTCACGCGCTGGCGCCGCTCTTCGCTGGCGCTGCCGCCGCCGCGCATGAGCAGCTTCAGCTGGCCGATGCGGGCTTCGAACCACTGCCGATACGGCGTGGTGCCGGTGACGGCCTGGCGACGATCGACGGTTCTGGAAAATCGCGCCAGTTCGTCGAAGTGGTGCAGGACCTGCCCGGTGCGGTCCCCGGCTGGCGCCTCTGGCTGCTGACGCCGGCCGATACCGCCCTCTCGTCCGCCGCCAACACGGCGCGCCTGACAACGCTGCTGGGGCTGTTGCTGACAGGCTTGCTTGTCTACGTGCTCACCCGGCGCCGCCGTACGCGCCGGTTGCGGCAGGAGGCCTTGGCGCGCATGAATGCAGAGCTTGAGAGCCGGGTCAGCACCCGGACGGCCGAGCTGACGCGCTCCAACACGGCACTCGCCGAAGAAATCTCCGAGCGTGAGAGCGCCGAAGCCAAGGTCCGCCGGCTGCGCGACGATCTCGCCCAGGCCAACCGCCTTTCCATCCTTGGCCAGATCGCCGCCGGCGTGGCGCATGAGATCAACCAGCCGGTCGCCGCGATCCGTACCTATGCCGAGAATGCCGGGCGCTTTCTCGAAACCGGCAAGACCGAACCGGCGACCGGCAATCTGGCGTCGATCATCTCGATGACCGAACGCATCGGCGCCATCACCAACACACTGCGCACCTTCGCCCGCCGGCCCGGTGTCGCAGCCTCGCCGCTGCCGGTGCGCGAGGCGATCGACGGCGCGCTGTCGCTTCTGTCCGGCCGCATCCGCGATTCCGGCGTCACCATCGTCAAGCCGCTCGGCAACGCCTCGCCGATGGTCATGGCGAGCCGTATCCGGCTGGAGCAGATCCTGGTCAATTTGTTGCAGAATGCGTTGGACGCCATGAAGGATCGGTCCGATCCCCGCATAGAGATCGAACTCGCCGAGCGGGACGACCGGGTGCTGATTTCGGTGCGCGACAACGGTCCCGGCCTCGGTCCTGAAGCCGCCGGCAATCTGTTCATGCCGTTCCAGACCACCAAGGAGAAGGGGCTTGGGCTGGGGCTGGTGATCTCGCAAGAGATCGCCCAGGAACTGGGCGGCACGCTGCGGCTCGATCGCGGCAACGCCGGCGGCCCCGGCAATGGCACCGGCGCATCCTTCACCATCGACTTGAGGCGGATCGAATGACGCAGAAACAAGGATTGGTGGCACTCGTCGACGACGATGCGGACCTGCTTCACGCCACCACGCAATTGCTCGATCTTGCCGGCTTCACGGTGGTCGCGCTCAAGGCGGCCGAGGCAGCGCTTGCTGTCGTCGACCGGGATTTCGACGGCGTGGTCGTCAGCGACATCCGCATGCCCGGCATGAACGGACTGCAACTGTTCGACCGCATCAAGGCGATCGATCCCGACATACCGGTGATCCTGGTCACCGGGCATGGCGACGTCGACCTCGCGGTGGCCGCGCTCAAGGACGGCGTCTACGATTTTATCCCGAAGCCCTATGCCGGCGACCGCCTCGTCGAGGCGCTGAGACGGGCGAGCGAGAAGCGGCGGCTGGTCATCGAGAACCGGCGGCTGCGCGAAGCCGCGGCCCAGGCCGCCGACGGCCTGCCGCTGATCGGCGAAGCGCCCGCCATCAGCCGGTTGCGCGAAACCTTGCGCCAGATCGCCGACATGGATGTCGACGTGCTGGTGGAAGGAGAGACCGGGACCGGCAAGGAGGTGGTGGCCGACCTGTTGCACCGGTGGGGCCGGCGCCGCGCAAAACCCTTCGTGGCGCTGAACTGCGGCGCTCTGCCGGAGACCGTCATCGAAAGCGAGCTGTTCGGCCACGAGGCGGGCGCGTTCACCGGAGCGCAGCGGCGGCGCATCGGCCGGATCGAACATTCCAGCGGCGGCACGCTGTTCCTCGACGAGATCGAATCCATGCCGCCGGCCCTCCAGGTCAAGCTGCTGCGGGTGCTCGAAACGCGCAGCCTCACCCCGCTCGGATCGAACGAGACCCGGCGCATCGATTTGAGGGTCGTCGCGGCGACCAAGGTGGATCTCGGCCAGTCGGACCGGCGCGGCGATTTTCGCGAGGATCTCTATTTCCGCCTCAACGTGGTGACGCTGCGCATCCCGCCGCTGCGCGAGCGGCGCGGCGACATCCCGATGCTGTTCGGTCATTTCCTCGGCAAAGCCGCCGAACGCTTTGGCCGGCCGGTCGCCAGGGTGAATGCCGCAGTGAGCGATCATCTCCAGTCGCATGCCTGGCCAGGCAATGTGCGCGAACTCGCCCATTTCGCCGATCGCGTCGCGCTCGGTCTGGGCCCGGACGATGAGGCGAGGGCGGCTTCCCCGCGATCGCCGGAGCCGGCGGCCCCGTTGCCCGAACGCGTCGGCCACTACGAGGCACAGCTCATCCGCGAGGCGCTGCGCGACCATGGCGGGGATGTGCGCGGCGCCATCGACGCGCTCGGCGTGCCGCGCAAGACTTTCTACGACAAGCTCAAGCGCTATGGCATTGCCGCGTCGGACTTCCGCAATGGCGGCGACCCGCAAGCTGTTCGAGAGTAGACATAGAAATTGCGCCAGGGCCTTACGCCCGTAACGCTTCAAGCCCACCCAGTCGAGCATTTCGGAAGAGCCATGAACACGACACTTGAAACGACGGCTAAGCCTTTGCCGGAAGACCTCGCCTTTCTCGGCGAACAGCTGACGGCGTTCAACGACGGCGATGTCGGGGCTTCCGAGAGAAAGGCCCTGGCGGTGTTCGTGCGCGACGAGGACGGCGCGGTCGTCGCCGGCATTTCGGGCTACACCGCCTGGGGCTGGCTTTACGTGCAGTGGCTGTGGGTCGACGAAAGACTGCGCGGCCAGCACATGGCAGGCCAGATGCTGGACGCGGCCGAACAGGAAGCCGTTGCACGCGGCTGCGGGAACGCCTGGATCGACACCTTCAATCCGAACGCCGCCAAGGTCTACCAGCGCCAGGGATACCAGCCCTTCGGCACGCTGGCCGATTTCCCGGTCGGCCGCAGCCGCATCTTCCTGCAGAAGAAACTGGCTTAACCGGCGAGCTTTCCGCCGCGCATCGGTTGCGGCGCGCCGGTGGTGCTCGGAAAGCTGATCGGCAGGCCGCGCAGGACGCGCACGGCGAGGAAGGCGAAACACTCGGCCTCCACCGCGTCGCCGCTCCAGCCGAGGCTTTCCGCCTGCACCACCTCGACGCCGGCGCGGCTGGCCAGCATTGCCATCATGGTCGGGTTGTGACGGCCGCCGCCGCTGACCACCAGTTTTTTCGGCCGGCTTGGCAAAAGGTCGAGCGCCTTGCCGACGGCCGCCGCAGTGAAGGCGGTGAGCAGGGCCGCGCCGTCCTCGGCGTCCAGCCCGTCCGCCATCGCAGCGCCAAAATCGAAACGGTCCAGCGACTTTGGATAGGGCTTAGTCAGATAAGAATGCTCCAGCAGCTTGGCGAGCCGGGCCTCGTCGACCTCGCCAGCACGGCCGAGCGCGCCGTCGCGGTCCATTTCGCCGAGCCCCTTCGATTTGATGAAATCGTTGAGCGGCGCGTTGGCGGGGCCGGTGTCGAAGGCAACGACATTGTCGGCGCCGTCCCACCAGGTGACGTTGGCGACGCCGCCGAGGTTGAGCACGGCCACCTCGCCGCTGGCGCCGGCGCTGCGCATCAGCGCGGTGTGATAGGCGGCGGCAAGGGGCGCGCCTTGCCCGCCGGCGCGCATGTCGGCCGAGCGGAAATCATAGGCAACCTTGGTGCCCAGCAAGGCGTGCATGAGTTCGCCGTCGCCCAGCTGCCGGGTCTGGCCGAGCCTTCCGGCCTGGGGCGCGCGATGCAGCACCGTCTGGCCGTGGAAGCCGACGACGCCGATATCGGCCATCGTCATGCCATAGCCTTCGACCAATTCCTTGACAGCCGCCGACTGGGCGCGCGTCAGCGCTTCCTCGGCCTCGCGGAAGATCGCCGGTTCCGGTCCGACAAAATTCCAGGCTCGCGCCTCCTTCAGCGTCTCTTCCAGCAGCGAGCGGATCGAGGCGGGATAGGGCATCAGCCGGTAGGTACCGAAATCGTCGATGCGCTCGCCATCGGTCTTGATGAGCGCGACGTCGATGTTGCCGTCAAGCACGGTGCCGGTCATCAGGCCGACGGCCCAGATTGGTTCCATGGTCGCTTCCTTAGTCGCTGTTGATGAGATCGCCGACCGCTTGCCGAAGCGCAACGATTCCACTGTCGAAATGACGTGTCGGATGGATCCGGTTGGTGAGCAAGGTCCAGGCCTTGCCTCTCTCGAAATCGATCCAGAGTCCCGTGCCGGTGAAGCCGGTGTGGCCGACGGTCCCCTCGCTGCACAAGGTGCCACCGGACCAGCCCTCATAGGGGCGCTCCCAGCCATGCGTGCGGGTGGCGGACAAGGGCGTGCGCATCAACGTGGTCGAAGGTTCGGAAGCGTCGGTCAGCAGCCCTTGCGCGAAGTCGAGTATCGACGCCGCCGTTCCAAACAGGCCGGCATGACCCGCGCCCTGAAGCGCCGAGCAATTGTCGTCGTGCACCTCGCCGGAGAGCACGCGATGACGCCAGGTGCAGTCCTCCGTCGCGGCTGACGCGTCGGGTTCGGCGGACCAAGCAAATCCAGGGCCGGGATCCATGTCACGGATGGTCTTGCCCGACAGCCGCTCGAGCGCGAAGCCGAGCAGGATGAAATTGATGTCGGAATAAACAGGATCGCGAGCCCGCCATTCGCGCTGCAGGATGAAGGCACGCAGCAGGTCGGGATCGCGCCCGTAAGTGTAGATCGGCTCGACCGCCGGAAACGGCGTCTGGTGGCCAAGGCACTGGCGAAACGTCACCTTCCGCTCCCAGGCCGCCGCGTCATACTGGCGGAGGTCCGGCAGCACCGAGATCAGCGGCGCGTCGAGGTCGATCAAACCGGTTTCCGCCAGCGCCAGGATGCGCGGCGTGGTGAAGATGATTTTGGTCAGCGACGCCAGGTCGAACCAGGTGTCGACATGCATCGGTCGCTGCTTCGGCACGAGCTGCGCGGAGCCGATTGAGCGGGTGATGCGTTCGCCATTTTCGTCGACAATGCCGAGCACGCCGCCGGGAATGCGCCTGGCAGCCACTGCGGCTTCCAACGGTTGGAATGCTCGGTCGAAGAGTTGGGCGAGGGCGGTCAAGGCCGGCCTCCACTCGAAAGTTGGCGCTCTACGGCGCCCCCCTCTGCCCTGCCGGGCATCTCCCCCGCAAGGGGGGAGATTGGCAGCTTTGGCCTTCCGCTCCCCTTCCAACGCAGGAGATTGGCGAAAGCGGTGGCGGCATCCAATCTCCCCCCTTGCGGGGGAGATGCCCGGCAGGGCAGAGGGGGGTGCTGTCCCGCCGAGTTTGGATATTTCTGCAGCACAGGCATCACGCCTCCACCCTCGCCATATGATCCCCGCCGAACTCCTCCCACCGCGCCGGCGCCGGCTCGAACCCCTGCGGGCGCACCAGCGAGGGAACCTGCCGCGTGTCGAGCTCGAAATGCTCGCGCCGCCGCTCGATGGTCGGAACGGCGGCGATCAGCTTTTTCGTATAGGAATGCCGTGGCTTCGACAGCACCGAGGTCGCGTCGCCGATCTCGACGATCTGGCCGGCATAGATGACGGCGATGCGGTGGGCGATCCGCTCGACGACCGCCATGTCGTGCGAGATGAACAGATAGGCGAGCCCGAACTCGCGCTGCAGGTCGACCAGCAATTCCAGCACCTTGGCCTGTACCGAAACGTCCAGCGCCGACACCGCTTCGTCGAGAACGACGACGGATGGGTTGAGCATCAGCGCCCGCGCTATGCACAGCCTTTGCCGCTGGCCGCCGGAGAATTCATGTGGATAGCGCTCCAGGCTGTTCTTGGGCAGGCCGACGCGTTCCAGCAGGCTCGCCATCCTGGTTCGGGCTTCGGCATTCGCGCGGCCGCTGGTGGCGATCACCGGCTCGGCCAGGATGCTCTCAATGGTCAGCCTTGGGTTGAGCGAAGCGTAGGGGTTCTGAAACACCATCTGCACGGGCTTCGCGCTGTGCCCCGCCGATGCCTTTCGGGTGCCGGCCGAGAAGCTGCCACGCGTGGAACGTACCAGCCCAAGGACCGCCTTTGCCGTGGTCGACTTGCCCGAGCCGCTCTCACCGACAATCGCCAGCGTCTCGCCCGGCATCAGGTCGAAATCGACGCCGTCGACGGCATGCACCGCACCAGTCGCGCGGCTGAAGAAATTGCTCTTGAGCGGAAACCGCACGACGAGACCATCGACCTTCAAGGCCGGTTCTGCCCTTGCATCCTCCTTGCGCTGTCCGTCGGCACGTGTCGCCCTGCCGTTGGTGAAATGCGGCACGTCCTGCAGCAGATGCTGCGTGTAGGGATGCTGCGGCCTGTCGAGGATCTGGTTCAGCTCGCCCTGTTCGACGGCTTGTCCGTTCTGCATCACCATCACCTTGTCGGCGATGCCGGCAACCAGGCCGATGTCGTGGGTGATGAAGATCATCGACATGCCGGTCTCGCGCTTCAGCTCGGCCAGTAGCGCCATGATCTGCGCCTGCACGGTGACATCGAGCGCGGTCGTCGGCTCGTCTGCGATCAGCAGGCGCGGATTGCAGGCCAGCGCAATGGCGATCATCACCCGCTGCAGCATGCCGCCCGACAGCTGGTTGGGCGTGTATTTCAGCCGCCGCGCGGCATCGGGAATGCGCACGCGGTCGAGTGCATCCCTGGCTGCGGCAGTGGCTTGCCGGCCGGTCAGGCCGCGATGCAACCGGAACGATTCCTCGATCTGCGTGCCAATGGTCAGCACCGGATTGAGCGAGGTCATCGGCTCCTGGAAGATCATGCCGATCTCGGCGCCCCGAATGCGGGTCAGTTGCGGCTCGGTGGCGTCCATCAGGTCGAAGAGGCTGCCGTCGGCGCGCTTCAGCTTCATGGCGCCGCCGGTGATGCGGCCGCCGCCGAAATCGATAAGCCGATTGATCGACAGCGCGGTGACGGATTTGCCCGAGCCGCTTTCGCCGACAATGGCCAGCGTCTCGCCATCGGCGAGATCGAAGCTGACGCCGCGCACCACCTCATTGGCTTGCGGGTTGCGGCCGAAGCCGACGCGCAGGTCCGATACCGACAGCAAGGGGCTCATGCCGGCGCCCTCCGCATCTTCGGGTCGAGGATGTCGCGCAGCGCGTCGCCAAGCAGGTTGAAGCCGAGGATGCTGATCATAATGGTCAGACCGGGGAAGATCATCAGCCAGGGCGCGGTCTCCATCAGGTTGCGGCTGTCGCTCAGCATCAGGCCGAGCGACGCGGCCGGGGGCTGCGTGCCGAGCCCGAGGAAGCTGAGGCCTGCTTCCGTCAGCAGCGCCCAGGCCAGCGCCAGCGTCACCTGGACGGTCAATGGCGCCACCAGATTGAGCAGCAGATGCCGCGTCACGATGTAGCTCGAGCTGCTGCCGAAGGTGCGCGCGGCGTCGACGAATTCGCGTGCCTTGAGCGACAAGGCCGGGCCGCGCACCACGCGGGTGAAGATCGGCGTGTAGACGATGCCGATGGCAACGACGCTGGTCCAGGTGCCCGGCCCGGCAACGGTGACGATGAGCAGCGCCAGCAGGATCGCCGGAAAGGCCAGCAGCACATCCATGATCCGCATCACCACGCCGTCCCAGCGGCGGCCGAGCCAGGCGGCGGCTAGGCCCAGAACCGTACCGGCAAGGGCGGCGAAAGCGACCGAGAAGAAGGCGACCGTAAAGGACTGGCCGATGCCCGCCATCAGCCGGCTGGCCACGTCGCGGCCGAACAGGTCGGTGCCCATCCAGTAGGCGGCTCCCGGCGCATGCAGCCGGTCGACGCGGAACTGCGTGATCGGGTTGTGCGGCGTCAGCCCAAGCAGGCCGAGGATAGCGAGTACGAGATAGATGCCAACTATGACACCGCCGATGCGGCCACTGCCGTGCCCGAAAATGGCGCGCGGAATGCGCATCATTGCTCTCCCAGCCGGATGCGCGGATCGAGCGCGACATAGGCGAGATCGACCAGGAGGTTGACGATCATGAAGTTGAAGGCGATGAACAGCACGGCTCCCTGCACCAGCGCGTAGTCGCGCTGCAGGATCGCGTCGAGCACCATGCGTCCGAGGCCGGGCAGGGCGTAGATCTGCTCTACGATGACGGCGCCGCCCAGGAGATAGCCGAACTCGATTCCGCTCAGCGTCACCACCGGGATCAGCGCATTGGGCAGCGCATGCCGCCAGATGACGCTGCGTGCCGACGCGCCTTTGCTGCGGGCGGTGCGCACATAGTCGTCGCTCAACACGTCGAGCATGGCCGAACGCGCGATGCGGGTGACCGACGCCGCAAAGGCGAAGCCGAGCGTGATGGCGGGCAGGATCAGCTGGCTGAGATTGCGCAGCGGATCCTGCCAGAGCGGCGCGAATTCGCCCATCGCCGGCAGCACGCCGAAGCCCGCCGACAGCGTGTAGATGATCAAAAGGCCAAGCACGAAGCTCGGCGTCGACTGGCCGACCATGGCGACGATGCGCACCCCGAGATCGGACGGTTTTTCGCTATGCGTGGCGGCGTAGATCCCTGCCGGCAGGCCGACCGCCAGCGCGATGACCATCGACAGCACGGCCAGCTCGAGCGTCAGCGGAAAGCGATCGAGGATGACGTCGAGCACCGGCCTGCCATAGGTGACGGAGATGCCGAGATTGCCGTGCAGGATGCCGCCTATCCAGCGCCAGTACTGGACGAACCAGGGCTGGTCGATGCCGAAATAGGCGGCGAGCGAATCCCGTTGCGCCGGCGTCAGCAGGCCGGCTTCGGTCCCCAGCATCGCCGTGATCGAATCGCCCGGCACCATCCGGATCGCGACGAAGACCAGGATGGACACGCCAAGCAGCACGAGAGGAAACATCGCCAGTCGCCGCATCAGATAGTTCACGCGAAGGATACCTCTCGTCTAGAGCATGATGCCGAAAAGTGTGAAGCGGTTTTCCGACGACATCACGCTCTATCTGCTGATCTGGAGGCGGCTACTGCTGGATGGTAACCTTG
Source organism: Mesorhizobium sp. WSM1386 (assembly GCF_055901595.1). Taxonomy (NCBI): domain Bacteria; kingdom Pseudomonadati; phylum Pseudomonadota; class Alphaproteobacteria; order Hyphomicrobiales; family Phyllobacteriaceae; genus Mesorhizobium; species Mesorhizobium sp. WSM1386. The sequence goes on along the minus strand of NZ_CM148373.1, from coordinate 5,737,317 downwards.
CTCAGGCTGAACAGCGTGCCCGTCGGTGTCGGCACGAAGCCGGCGACGGTCTTCTGCTGGGCCGTGTAGCTGTAGGACGTGTAGAGCCAGATCCATGGCGACATCTCGGCGAGGTGCTTCTCGAACGCGGCGAAGATCGCCTTGCGTTTGGCCGGATTGGTCTCGGCGCGGCCCTGCTGCATCTGGCTGTCCAGCGTGTCGTCGATGTAGTTCGCCACCTTCTGCAGATTGCCTGCCTTGGTCCAGTAGCGGTTGTACATCGTATAGGGGTCGGCGCGGCCGCCATTGAGCGCGATCGCCATGTCGAAATCGCCCTTCAGCCAGGCGTCGACATAGACGTTGAGCTCCATCATCTTGATGTCGAGCTTGACGCCGATTTCGGCGAGCTGCGACTGGATGACCTGGGCCTCCGCCGCCGCCGTCGGCGGTTCGCCGGTAGCGCCGATCACCGTCGCCGAAAAGCCGTCGGCAAAGCCGGCCTCTTCCATTAGCTTCTTGGCCTTCTCGACGTCGCGCTTGTAGCAGAACAGCTGGCTTGGATCGGTCGCGAGTGCGGGGATGGTCAGCGGGCCGGTGACCTTGCCTTCGCCGAGCGCGGCGGTGTCCAGCACCTCCTGCCGGTCGATGGCGCAGGAGATCGCCTGGCGCACCTTGAGCTCGGTCATCGGCTTGCGCGACGGATTGAGCTGCAGCACGTTGTAGGCGAGCACCGGCGCGCGGTTGAGCTGCAGGCTGGCCTCCTTCGGCACCAGCGTGGCGACCAGCGGATCGTTGAGCAGCGCGAAATCGATCTGCTTGCTGCGCATGGCGGCCAGGATCGCCGCTTCATCGGGCAGCACGCTGATCTCGATCCCGTCGACGCCGGTAGCACCCCCGGCCCAGTCCTTGTTGGCGCTCAAGACTTCCTTGGCGTTAGGGTCCCATTTGTCGAGCTTGAACGGACCGGAGCCGAGCGCCTTGGTGCCGATCGAGCCGGCCTTGATCTCGCTGGCCGGGACGATGGCCGCGTTGACGTCGCTCATCGCCGTCAGGATCGGCACGTCGGGCTGCGACAGATGGAACACGACGGTTGCCGCGTCGGGCGTGTCGATGCTGGCGATCGACAGGAAATTGGCGCGGGCGGCCGCCCCCGTCTTCTCGTCGAGGATGCGCTCGAACGATGCCTTGACGTCGGCCGAGGTGACGGCCGTGCCATCCTGGAATTTCGCCTTGGGATCGAGCTTGAAGGTCAGTTCCTTGCCGTCTTGCGAAAACTGCCAGGACGTGGCGACGGCAGGGATGATCTGCAGGCTGGCATCGACCCGCACCAGCGGCTCATAGATCAGTTCCAGCAGCCGCAGCGACGAAAAGGCCGTCTGCTTGTGCGGATCAAGCCCGGTGGCGTCCTGCGACCAGGCCATGTGCAGCGTTGCCGCCTGGGCCGAGGCCGCTGCCACGCCGAGCATCGCCGCAACTGTGATTCCCGACAGCAGGGTTCTCGTGAAATGCCTTGTCATTTTCGTCTCCCATTATGATTTGACTTGATGCCTTGCAGTTTCAGCCGACCGCTTCCAGACACACATGCTTCGGAGTATCGGCCCAGTCAATGCGGCCTGACGCCGTCTGTCCCATGCGGCTTCATGCCTTCCCGTTGCTGATTGCCTTGCGCAGGAATCCTCCAGCCTTGCCGAGCGCTGTCCGCGCCTCCTCGACGCCCATGCCGGTGATCGTCACCAGGATCGCCAGCTTGACGTCGTTACCGGTCTGGGTGAGCGCCTGTCTGGCCTGCTGCGCCGGGCAGCCGGTTGTCTGCATGACGATCCTGATGGCCCTTGCCACCAGCTTCCTGTTGGACGGGTTGAGGTCGACCATCAGATTCTCATAGCTCTTGCCGATTCGGATCATCGAGGCCGTCGTCAGCATGTTGAGCACCAGCTTCTGCGCGGTTCCCGATTTCAGCCGCGTCGAGCCCGTCAACACCTCCGGGCCGACGACCGGTGAGATGGCGATGTCGGCGATGCCGGCAATGGTGGACGCCGGATTGCAGGACAGGGCAACCGTGGTTGAGCCCACCTGCCTGGCATAGGTCAACCCGCCGACGACGTAGGGCGTGCGCCCGCTGACCGCGATGCCGACCACAACGTCGTCCTGTGTAAGGCCGATCTCCTGCAAGGCCCTGGCGCCCATTTTCGGATCGTCCTCGGCGCCTTCCAGCGATCGCACCAGCGCATCGGGACCGCCAGCGATCAGACCGACGACCATGCCTTCGGGCACGCCGAAGGTGGGTGGGCATTCGGAGGCGTCGAGAACGCCAAGCCGCCCGCTGGTGCCGGCGCCCAGGTAGATCAGCCGCGCGCCTTTCTGGAAGGCGAGCACGATACAATCGACCGCGGCGGCGATTTCCGGCAGCACCTTTTCGACAGCCGCCGGCACAACCCTGTCCTCGTCATTGATCTTGTGCAGCACGTCGATGGTCGGCAGCAGGTCGATATCGACAGTTCGAGGATTTCGACCCTCGGAAACCAGCCGATCCAGCTCAGACATCAACCCTTGCTCGGTCATTCCAGTGCTTTCAAACCATACGGCGGAGCCAGCGGCGAGGCAGCGCTCTTCGCCTGAAACGCCGCGTACCGCCTATAAGGTCCGTGCTGGCCGCCGTGCTCGCCTATGTTAACTTTTTAGAATTGAATATTCCTACCGTCAACACATATCTGGAATAGATTATTCCTACGGGGTCAGACGCTAAGCGCCCTTTTGGCAAGGATGATCGCGCCGGATACGGCGTCCCCGTCGGCGGGTTTCAGCCGGCGCCGCACATCGGGAGAAAGCCAGGGCTCGAGCGGACTGGCGAGGCCGCCCAGCAAGGTCACGCGCGGCGCGCCTTTTTCGAACAGCACCCGCACCAGCCTATCGATCTGCTCGGCCGCGCCTTGCACGATACGCCGCCCGGCCGGGTCGCCCTGGTCGGCATGGCGCATCACCATCGGCGCCAGCACGGCGTAGTCCGTGGCGCTGGCGCGGTCCATCCAGGCGACCGCTTCCATGGGATCGCCCTCGAAGCGCTGCATCACCTCGGCCAGCAACGGCGTCCGCTCGTGCCGGTCGTCATGGGCGCGCAGCGCCAGCTGCACGGCTTTCAGGCCAAGATCGGCGCCGCTGCCCTCGTCGGAAATCGGAAAGCCGTAACCGCCGACGCGCAGGTCGCGGCCCTCGACAAAGCCCAGACCGATCGAGCCCGTGCCGGCAATGACGATGGCGCCGTCCTGGCCGGAATGCGCGCCGAGGCAGGCACCGACGCCATCGCTGACGAAATCTATGCTGGCAAAGGGATGCGCGATCGCCCGCAACGCCTCCAGCGCGCCCTTGCGGCCGATACCGGCAAGGCCGATGCCGGCGCTGACACGAGCGGTTTCGTCCGGGCCGAAACCGGCCTCCTCGACCGCCGCGTCAAATGCTCTGGAAATCGAGACCCAGGCAGCATCGATGCCGAGCCGCGTCGTCGCCGGGCCGGACAGGCCCTGTCCCAGCACGGTTCCGTCAGCGTCTTCGATGCGGGCCCGGCATCCGGTGCCGCCGCCATCGACGCCGAGGAAATAATCGGGGCGGCCGCCGCTCATGCGCTCAGCCGCTCGATATCGGCGCCGCAAAGGCGCAGCTTGCGGTCCAGTTGCTCGTAGCCGCGATCGAGGTGATAGACGCGGTTGATGATGGTCTCGCCCTGGGAGACCAGCGCCGCCAGCACCAGCGACACCGAAGCGCGCAGATCGGTGGCCATCACCTGCGCGCCGTGCAGTGTCTCGCCGCCGCGCACCAGCGCCATGGTTCCCTGCAACTTGATGTTGGCGCCGAGCCGCATCAGCTCGGGCACATGCATGAAGCGGTTTTCGAAGATGGTCTCGCGCAGCAGCGATGCGCCCTGCGCACAGCACATCAGCGCCATGAACTGCGCCTGCAGGTCGGTTGGAAATCCCGGATAGGGTTCCGTCGTGAGGTCGACCGCCTTAAGCGGCTGGTCGCGCGAGACGATCAGCCCACGGTCGCCGGGCCAGACGCTGACGCCGGTGGCCTCGAGCAATTGCACCACCGAAGCCATGTGTTCGAGCCGGGCATGGGTGAGCTCGAGCTGGCCGCCGGTGATCGCCGCGGCAATGGCATAGGTGCCGGCCTCGATGCGATCGGGGATGATGTCGTGCCGGGCCGCGCGCCAGGAAGTGTCGCCGGCGATCAGGATACGGTGCGTGCCGGCGCCCTCGACGCGCGCGCCCATGGCGTTGAGGCAAGCGGCGAGATCTGCAACCTCCGGCTCGCGCGCCGCGTTGAGGATCTCGGTTTCGCCCTTGGCCGTGGTTGCCGCCATCATGGCGGTTTCCGTTGCCCCGACCGACGGCGAACTCAAGACGATGCGCGTGCCGGTCAGCCCGTTCGGCGCCGACGCGACGATCGAACCGTTTTCGATGGCGATCGTGGCGCCCAAGGCTGCTAGCGACGAAACATGCATATCGACCGGCCGCGCGCCGATGGCGCAGCCGCCCGGCAGCGAAACCCGCGCATGGCCGAAGCGGGCAAGCAGCGGCGCCAGCACCAGCACCGTCGCCCGCATCTTTCGGACCGTGTCGTAGGACGTTTCCTTGGACACGGCGGTACTGGTATCGATCGTCGCGGCATGCGCCGATCGGGCGACTTCGGCGCCATGAAGCCGCACGACGCCGAGCATGTTCTCGACGTCGGTCACATCGGGCAGGTTGGTCAGTTCGAGCGGGTATGGGCTGAGCAGGGCGGCCGCGATCTGCGGCAGAGCGGCGTTCTTGGCGCCGGATATGGTGACCGCGCCTTGCAGCCTGTGCCCGCCGACGATCCGCAATCTGTCCATGGCTGAAACCTTGTGCGACGAAAGCCGGGGCGTTCGGGTCTGTTCAGAATCCGGATTTCAACCCGATCCCGTTCGAAAATTAATTCTGCATTCTCGGCTGTCAATCGAAATTGGAATAATTTATTCCTTGGTTCCATAGGCTGCCAGCCAGGAGCGATGACAAATGGCTGTCGGCGTGCGGGACCGAAAAGCGCGAGGCAATCCCTTGTCCATTCTGAACAAGATCAATGCGAAGCTCGACGGCATGGCGACCGGCGATCGCGAGATTGGCCGCTACATCGTCGACAATCCCGACCAGATGCTGCGGCTCTCGACGGCGGCACTTGCGGCCGAGATCGGGCGCAGCCAGTCGAGCGTCGTCAAGTTCAGCCAGAAGCTCGGCTATGCCAGCTACCAGGAACTCAAGCTCGCGGTCAGCGAGGCCAAGGCGCAGGAGTGGCAGGTGCCGGCCGGCGTCATCCACGGGTCGATCGAGGTCGGCGACGGCTACCAGGTGATCCTGAAGAAGCTGATCGGCAGCAAGCTTCTGTCGATGCAGCAGACCGTCGCCGCCAATACAGAGCGCATCATCACCAGGACGCTGGAATTGCTGGATGGCGCGCGCCGCGTCCATCTGGCCGGCGTCGGCGCCTCCTCGCTGGTGGCGCGCGATTTCTCCTACAAGCTGATGAAGCTCGGCCGCAATGTGCTGCATGACAGCGACAGCCACATCCAGATGGCCAATGCCGCGACGCTCGGACCCGGCGACGTGCTGTTCGCGCTCTCCTATTCCGGCGCCAGCATCGAAACCTTGCGCATCGCCGAGCTGGCCCGCAAGCGCGGCACGATGGTGATCGCCGTCACCGGCCTCCACGACAATCCGCTGAGCCGCGTCGCGGACATCTGCCTCTACACCATCGCCGACGAGGAGCGTGCGCGCTCCTCCTCCATCACCGCGCGCGACGCGCAGCTGGCGTTGACCGACCTGTTGTTCATCCTTTTGGTGCAGAGGCAGCCGGACGCCAACGACTATGTCCACAACAGCGAGGCGGCGGTCTCGGTGCTGAAGGCCGAGCGGTCCTCCTAGGATCACGCAATCAGCTCACCTTTGGTGCGGCACGCCCCTGGCGAGCAGATAGACGAGGTACGGCCCGCCGAGCAACGAGGCGAACAGGCCGGCGGGCAGTTCGTAGGGAAAGGCCGCCATGCGCGACAGCCAGTCCGAGACGATCATCAGCAGGGCGCCCAGAAGCATCCCTCCGGCAAGATGGACGCGTGCACGCGAAAACCCGATGAGCCGGGCAAGATGCGGCGCGATCAGGCCGACGAAGCTCAGGGGCCCGACGACCATGGCGGCGAGCGCGGTCAGCAGCGCGGCGACGAGGATCAGCATCAGCCGTCCGCCGGCGACCGGCACGCCCAGCCCGCGCGCGCTGTCCGGCCCGAGCGGCAGGATATCCAGCCAGCGCGCGGCGAGGAATAGCGGCAGCGACAGTGGCGGCAGGCAGGCTAGCGCAACCCAGGTGTCGAGCGCGGTCGCCTGGCCGGTCGAGCCGCTCAGCCAGCGCAGCAGGATGTAGGACTGCGCATTGCCCATCGCGATCGTCGCGGTGATGACGGCGCTGCACAGCGCGCTCATGGCGATGCCCGCAAGCAGCAATCGTTGCGCGCCGAATTTCGCCCGTGCGGCTATTGCAAGCATGACGGTCAAGGCCGCCAGCGCGCCAAGGGCCGAGCCAGCGAGTTGCCAGCCGAGCCCGGCCGTGGCGCTCACCGTCAGCACGCCGGTCAGGCCGGCGCCTGCGCCGGTGCCGACGCCAAGCACTTCGGGGCTCGCCAGCGGATTGCCGGTGACCCGCTGGATGACCACGCCCGCCGCCGCGAGCATGGCGCCGGCGGCAGCGGCCACGCCGATCCGTGGCGCAAGCCATGCGGCGAGATCGGCCAGCAGATCGCCGCTGGCGAGCGACCAGCCCGTGGGGCCGCGCCCGACGACGAGCGCCAAGGCGGCGGCGACAAGGGTGAATGCAAGCAAGAGCAGGATGATGACCCATGGCCGGCTCGCTCTGTGCGGTGTCGGCCCGTTGGAGCCGAGATGCGGCCATTCGAACAGGCGCAGCCGTGGCAACAGCCAGAGCAGCAGCGGACCGCCGAGAAGCGCTGTGCCCGCGCCGGTCGGAATGCGCTCGCCACCGGTACCGGCAGCGAGCTGCACCAACCCATCGGTCAGCCACAGCAAGATGGCGCCGATCAGCGGCGCGGCGATCAGCTTCTGCCGCAAGGTGCGGGCGCCGGAAAGCGTGGCCAGTGCTGGCGCGGCGAGGCCGACGAAGCCGATGACGCCGACCTCGGCGGCAACGGTCGTCGCCATCCACACGGCAAGTGCGATGACGAGAAAGCGGCTGGTATGACGGGCAACGCCCAGCCCGCGCGCCGAGGCGTCGTCGAGGCCGAGGATGATCAGCGGCCGCAGCACCATCAGCGCCGCGACGGCGCCAGCCGACAGCCGGATCGTCAGCGCAATGGCCGGCTGCCAATCCTGCTGGACCAGCGACCCGCCGCCCCAGATGAACAGCGAGAACAGATACTCGCCATTGGCAAGGATGAGCGCAGCGCTGACGGAGCTCGCAGTCAGTGCCACCATCATTCCGGCGAGCACGACCGACACCGGTTCGAGCCCGCGCCGCCATGTCAAGGCCAGCACCAGCAGCACCGCAATGGCGCCGCCGGCAAAGGCGACCAGGCCTTGCGACCGTTCCATGAGCAAGGGCGCGTGGAGCGAAGCGACGGTCATGGTCAGTTGCGCGCCAGCCGAAATGCCGAGCGTTGACGGTTCAGCCAGCGGGTTGCGCAGTACGTTCTGCAAGAGGAGACCGGAGAGGCCGAGCACGGCGCCCGCCAGCACCGCCACCGCCGCGCGCGGCAGCGTGCTGTAGAATAGGATGACATGGTCGAGATTGCCGGCCGCCGGCGCGGTCGGCCATTGCGTGCCGACGCGCCATGCAAACAGAAGTGCTGCCATCGCAGCCAAGACACCCCATAGCGCGATCGGCGAGAGACGGGCAGCCATGGCGCCTTGATGGATAGTGCGCTCAGCCATGGGCCTGCCGGGCAAGTGCCGCCGTCGCCAGGCGTGCGAAGCGGCGCGCCGACGGCAGGCAGCCGAAATGGTTGACGGCTTCGAGCACAGCAATGCGGTTCCGGCGCACGGCCGGCATGGCATTCCACAAGGCGTTTGTCGGAAGCGAGCGCCCGACATCGGCCGGCAGCGGCGAGACGATCAGGATCGAGGCGTCGGGCACGCGTGCCAGTGCCTCCAGCCCGACCGGTGCCGCCGCGCTGTAGCTTGTCTCGTCGGTCCACGCGTTGACCAGGCCGAGACGCGTAAGCACGTCGCCGAACATGGCGTCGCGGCCGAAGGCACGGAAATGCCTGCTGTCGCCGAGGCTGATGACGAAGACGGGCCGCCCGGAAGGCGGCAAGCCGCCGCGAAGCCGTGCGATATCGTCCGATGTCTCGTCGACATAACGCTTCGCCTCTGCCTGCCGGCCGAGCTTTTCGCCAAGCGCCAGCGTCGCCGCCTCGGCCAGTGCGTAGGGCGGAACGCCGGCCTCGTAGACCGTTTGCGCAAACACCGGCGCGATGCGTTCGAGCATCGGGCGCTGGTATTCGTAGAAATTGGAGATGACGATCAGGTCAGGCGCGATGATGCGCAGCAGCTCGTAATTGGGCGCGCCACGCAGCCCGAGATCGGTTACGGATCCCGGGACCGCCGGCTGGATCGCGATTTTGCGGAACTGGATCAGTTCGGTTGCCGCCGCCGGCTCGATGCCGAGCGCCAGCAACGTCTCCAGCATGCCCCAGTCGATCGCGGCGACGCGCGGCGCCGCTGCCTTGGCGGTGACGGGGGGCAACAAGGCCGCGGCCGCGAGTGCAAGCACCTGCCGTCTGGTGGGCGGATGGGTCATCGCCAGCGGCGTCGGCAAGCTGTAACCAAGTGGCGGACTACCAAGTCGTGTGCACCTTCAGCTTGAACGAACGGCCTTCGCCGTAGGAACAGGTCAGCGTCGTCTGGCAACTGGCGACATAGGTCTTGTTGAACAGGTTGGTGACGTTGAGGTCGACGCCCCAATTTTCCTTCTCGTAGCCGAGTTTCAGGTCGGCCAGCGTCACGGCCGGCACCTTCGCCGTGTTCGCGTTGTCGGCCCAGGAGGAGCCGAGATAGCGCAAGCCGCCGCCGATCGAAATGCCGTCATACCAGTCGCCGCGGAACGTGTAGTCGGCCGATGCGGAAGCCATGACCTCCGGCACGATGAAGGGCGTCTTGCCGACGAATGCCGGATTGGCGTCCTTGGTGATCTTCAGATCGTAAGCGGTGAAGGCGCCGGTTATCCGGAAATCGTCGGTGATGTTCACCTTGCCTTCCAGTTCCACGCCGCGCGAACGCACCTCGCCGGTCTGATACTGGGCGAAAGGATTGGCGGCGGTCGCGGTCGCCACATTCTGGCGCGTGAGGTCGAACAGCGACAGCGTGAACAGGCCGTCGACCAAGGTCGGCACATATTTGACGCCGACCTCGTATTGCTGGCCGGTCTCCGGAACGAACAGATTGCCGTTGGCGTCGGTGCCGATGATCGGGTTGAAGAAGGTGGCGATGCTGGCATAGGGCGTTACGCCGTTGGCGAACTCATAGGCCAGGCCGGCGCGGCCGGAGAAGTCGCCGACGGTCTGGCTCTGCGTGCTGGAACTCGCCGAGTAGTAGGTCGGGCGGTTGTCGGCATCGAGCCAGCCACGGTCGTAGCGGCCGTTCAGCGTCACCAACCAGCCATCGCCGAAGCGCAACTGATCCTGCGCGTAGATACCGAGCTGCTTCTGCGTCAGGTTCTGGTTGAGGTAGCTGACGCGCGGCGTCAGCGGCGAGCCATACACCGGATGGAAGGCATCGATGGGATTGTCGTAGTTGGGATCGTACAGGCCGGACGACTGCACCTGGTCGATGTTGTAATACTTGAAGTCCAGACCGGCGAGGATCGTGTGCTCGATTGGACCGGTCGTCGCCTTGCCTTCGATCTGGTTGTCGAGAAGGAAGGTTTTCGCCGTCGTGTCATGGTCGAAATTGATGCGGGCGAGATCCGTGGGGCCTCCAATGGTTGACCAGCCGTTCGGATAGACGTTGACCTCATTGATGTCGGCGGCGGTGAAGCGGGCGTTGGAACGCACCGTCCAGTCATTGTCAAAATCATGCTCGAATTCGTAGCCGATCGAACCCTGCTCGCGCTTGTAGAGATCGATGCCCGGTTCGGTGAAATTCGCGTCCGGATCGATGCGGCCATAATTCACCCCGCCGACGATATGGTCCGACACCGTGCCGTCATAGGGCAGGAAGCCGCCGCCATTGTGGTTCTCGTCGATGTGGCTGTAATTGGCCAGGATGGTCAGCGTGGTTGCTTCATCCGGTTTCCAGGTGATGCTCGGCGAGATGAAACCGCGCCAGCCGTTCTGCCGGTCGCTGTAGGTGTCGCCGCCGGCGACCTTGCCGGTCATGCGGTAGCTGACCGTGTCGTTGTTGGCGACGTCGCCGATGTCGAAGCCGAGATAGACATTGCCGGCATCGTTGACGCCGGTTTCGACGTAGCGCTTGCGCTCGAACTCCGACCGCTTGCTGACATAGTTGACCATGCCGCCGGGATTGCTGCCGCCATAGAGCACCGAGGCCGGGCCTTTCAGCACTTCGACGCGCTCGAGCCCGAAACTGTCGACATAGAAGCCGCCGAAGCCGTAGCTGAACAGCTGCAGCCCATCCATGTAGGTGCCGGTGGCCGTCGCCTGGAAACCACGGATGAACAGCCAGTTGGTATCGCTGTCGGGACCGAAGGGCTGGGCAAAGACGCCGGCCGTGTAGCGCAAGGCTTCATCCACCTTCTGCGCGCCCTGGTCGTCGATCTCCTGCCGGCCGACCACCGAGACGGATTGCGGAATTTCCTTGATGGTGGTTGCCGTCTTCGAGCCGGTCGTGGTCTTCTTGGCGACGACACCGTCGACCCGCCCGGTGGCACCGCCTCCAGCCTCGCCCTCGACCACGACAGGCTCAAGTTGAGTGCTGGTTTGCACGGCCTGCGCGAAGGCGGCCATCGGCGGGACCATCGCGGTCGCGGCGAAACTGGCCGCCAGAAGCGCGTTCATCCGGTAAAATCTGCTCATCAGGAAATTCCCGTCTGTTATCGTTGAGATACTTGATCGTTTACCTCAACTTATCTGCGGGTCATTGGACGGATTTGGGCGACTTGTCCATTCTTGTCCAAACGAGGGGACATCGCGGCGTCATGTTGCGGAAATGTCACTGGTGGCCGGTGCTGCTCGGTTAGGCGCGCCGGCGTCAGTCCAACCGCCGGCGTTATGTTGTGCTGCTTTGTCCGCTATGTAGAAAGAGCACAATGTAAAATATACCCTTACTTAACCTCCGCATGCATACTGCGAACAGGGCAGACTTGTTTATCTTGCTCTTCCGCACGAATTGAGAATGCGCATGTCGGTTACGCGTCGTACGCTGCTTATGGCCGGACGCGGTGGGTTGCTGATCTCGCAGGCTCAGGCGGCCGGCACTCAGGCGCAGAACGCCCCAAAGCCCGTCGCGAGCGGCGATGCGCTGCGTATCGCTATGCCGTCCTTCGCTTCCAATCCGTTCTTCCCGGCTGACGGGCAGGGCGACAATGGCATAGACATGGAACTGGCCCACGGCATCGCCGCGCAGCTTGGCGTGGAGCCGGTGTTCGACCGGTCAGCCGCAACGTTCGACGGCATGGTGAACCTGGTGAGTTCCGGCCAGGCGGACCTGGCGATCGGCAAGCTCAGCCGGACCCTTCTGCGCGGCCGGTCGATAGTCTATTCCCGGCCCTACGCCATGCTGCGCCAGGGGCTGATCGCCAACCGCCTTAACCTGGCGCGTATCGCGCAAGGCAAGCCGCCCGAGCAGATCGTCCGCGATTTCTCGGGTGATCTCGGCGTCATCGAAGGCTCTTCATTCGCCACCTATGCGCCGACAACCTTCCCGCACGCACAAATCCGCCGCTTCGCGAGTTGGAATTTGATCATCGATGCGATCCGCAACGGGACGCTCGACATGGCCTATCGCGACGATTTCGAGATCAAGAAGCTGATGGTCGACGACCCGTCGATGACGGTCGTCGCACGCTCGATCACGCTGACGGACAAGGTCGACACCATTGCGGTCGGTGTGCGGCCGGACAATCCGCATCTCGCGGCTTTTGTCGACCTCTATCTCGATCTCGCCCGGGGTCAGCAGGTGCTCAACACCGACGAGATCATCGCCCGCTATCGGCAGGGAAGCAAAGCCTGACATGGCCATCTCCGACGTAGCCGGCTCCGTGCCTTTCGATTGGCGCCTCGCGGCAAGGCGTATATTGCGCTCGCCCGTGACGACGCTCGCGATGATCGGGGCAGGGATACTGTGCGGTCTCTACTATCCGGACTTTGCCCATGCCATCAGCCCGATCGCACAGCTCTACCTGAATTTCCTCAAGATGGTCGTCCTGCCTTACCTGGTGTCGTCGGTCATCTTCTCCATCACGTCGATGGTCCAGGACCCCAAATCGGTCCGTTACCTGGGCAAGGTGGGCATGGCCGTGCTGGTCGTGTCGTTCCTGGGCGTGCTGGTGAGCGGCACCTTGTCGCTGATCCTTCAACCGGGCCAGATCGAGAACCCGCAGTCGCGCATCGAGCTTGGCGAGTTCATCAATTCGCAGGGCAGCGTCTCCACCGATCTCGCCTTCCCGTTCCAGCCCCCATCCAATGAGGGCGCTGACGGCGGGCATTCGATCCTGCTCGATCTGGTGCCGAACAACGTCTTCAACGCGCTGGCCTCGGGCCAGACCATCCAGGTCCTGCTGTTCTGCCTGCTGTTCGGGCTCGCCATGGGAAAAATTCCCCAGCCCACGTCCATGAGCCTTTCTCAGGCGCTCAACGCGGTCTACCGGGCCTGTACGGTCCTCACCAACTGGTTCATCTGGGGATTGCCCTTCGCAACCTTCATCCTGATCGCGGACCAGACCGCGTCGACCGGAACCAAGCCGCTCATGCTGATGGGCGGTTACCTGCTGGTCATGGGACTTTCCTGCCTCATATTCGTCGCCGGCGCCTTCGCCATTATCGCCATCCGGTCGCGACGAAGCTACTGGACGACGATCAAGACCTGCCAGCCCCTGCTCATGGTGGCCATCACCACGCGTTCCACCGTCGCTTCGCTTCCCTGGGTCATCAACCTGTTGAGCGAGCGCCTTCGGTTCAGCCTGGTGGTCGTCGAACTGCTGGTGCCGCTGCAGGCGGCATTGCTGCGCACCGGCCCGGCGCTGCTCTACACCTCGGGCACGCTGTTCATCGCTCAGCTCTACGGCCATCCGCTCGGCGTGCCAGACCTCGTGCTCGTCGGCATCGCCTCCGCGCTTCTCGCGCTCACGACCGGCGGCATGGGCAGCCTGCTCATCCTGTCTCAGATGTCCATCGTGTGCGGCTACCTGAAGCTTCCCTTTGAAGCGGCGTTCGCCCTGTTCGTCGCGGTGGATGCGGCCGTGGACACGTTCATGACGCTGGCCAGCGTCTGCACCGTCGCGGCGAGCACCGCAATGATCGCTCCCAGCCACAGGGAGACGACGCAGCCGGTCGAAAACGGCTCGGGAGAGCTCGAAGCCGAGCCCGCCCGATGATCGACGACAGCATCCGTCCCCAGCTCGGCATCATCGGCGGTCTCGGGCCGCTTGCATCGGCCGACTTCTACTTCAAGCTGACCCGAATGACCAAGGCGGTGAGGGACAACGACCATGTGCCTGCCGTCATCCTCAGCGTGCCACAGCTGCCCGACAGGACCGAAGCGATCCTCGGCAACCACGACGGACCGCTGGCGGCTCTAATCGCCGCGGTCTCGACGCTCAATGCGCTCGGCGTCAGCTGTATCGCGGTACCGTGCAACACTGCCCATCATTGGTACGACCAACTGGCGGCGAATTCGCAAGCGCGGATCCTCCATATCGGCGACGCGGTGGTGGCGGAAACACGCCGTAGCTTGGACCGGGGCCGGGTTGCGATTCTCGCAACGCGGGGCACGCTGGTTTCCGGCTTCTACCAGGACAGGATGTCGGCGGCGGGGTTTGGGCTCTGCCTTCCCGCGAACGCCGAGTTTCAGCAGTGCGTCGACAGCGCGATCAGCCTCGTCAAGGCTGGTTCGATCGCGGACGCGGCGATCGAGACCGAGCGCGCGCTCGATATCGCGCAAGCGGCCGGCGCCGATGCTGCCCTTCTCGGCTGCACCGAACTCTCGGTGGTGGCCCCCAGCCTCAACGATGTCGGCGGATTGGCCGTCATCGACAGCAATGCGGCGCTGGCGCGAGCCTGTCTGACACGGTTGGGCTTCGGTGCGCAGGACGCCCGGGGCCTGCCGACCGTATCGCGGCTGTCGGGACATGACCGGTCGTTGCGTGCCAGTCCGGTCCGGCTGGCTCAGCCCTACGGATAGATGCCAGCCGATCGATGTCGGCCGCGGTGAGACGGGTGCTAATGCATGTCGCCCAAAAGTGAGCTCGGTTTTGGGAGAACGACATGCAAAAACAAAGACCTAAAGCGCGTCGCATGAATCCGTCTCAGCGCGACGCGCTTTAGAACGCGCTGTCCGCTCCTTTTAAGATGTGTTCGAACTTAGCTGATCGAGCCTGTTCGCGCAGAGGTCGATGCCCGGTTCCGGGAATGTGCAAATGTCACGGCTTGTCGGCGCTCTTCGCCCATGCGCCGGGCGTCACGCCGACCACCGACTTGAACACGCGCGTCAGATGCGCCTGGTCGAAGAAGCCGGTCGCCTCGGCGATGTCGGCGAGCGAGGCGGCACCATGCGCCATCATCGCCTTGGCCCTGTCGATCCGCGCCTGCATCTGCCAGCGGTGCGGCGGCACGCCCGTTGCCGCCTTGAAGGCATGGCTCAGCGCGGTTTCGGAGAGGCCGGTCAGCGCAGCGAGATCGGCAAGCCGTATCCTGTCCAGGCAATGCGCATCGATGTAGTCGGTGACGAGGCGCAGTTTGCGGCGGGAGAGAGGTGACCGCCGTCTGGCGGCACTTGGCGGGTCGATCTGGAACAGGCTGGCGAACAGGGCGTTGAGCAGCCCCTCGCCATAGAGATCGTGCAGGGGCTGGTCACTGCTGCACTCGGCAGCGATCAGCCCGGCCAGCATGGCGATGCGGTCGTCGCGAAACTGGAAGCGAGACATCTGCAAAGCCTCGCGATCGAGGCTGCGGCCGAAGCGGCGCGTCAGCGTCGCCGTGTCGAAATGCAGGTCGAGATGCCTGATGCGGCGCAGGCCTTCGACCCGGCCACGGATCGGCACCCCGGCCGGAATGTAGGCCATGGAGAGGGCACTGTCGTGGCGAGACCGTTCGCCCTTGGCGCCTTCGACGAAGAAGGCGCCCTCGCCATCCACATCGAGCGTGACAAACAGCCTGGGGTCGGGAGAGACATAGGAGCCCTCGGCGTTGTCATCGCACGAGACATCCCAGAGGTCGGCGACCGCGCCGTCCCACAGGTGCCATTTCAGGCCACCAATGACCGAAAAGCCCTCGATCCGGCTTTCCATGCGCGCAACGAAGGTCAAGTCCTGTGCATCTCCGGGCATAAACATGATGGAAATTATCATGTATTATGCAAGGTTGACCACCGTATCGCAAGTCCCTGCTTGGCAGGCTTCCGGAACGTTGCCCGGAACGGGTGCCGTAGCGGCCGGTCAGCGGGGCCTAGACGCTTTCGAGATAGGTCTCGATCTCGAAGTCGCTGACATTGAGGGCGAACGTGTTCAGCTCCTGGCGTTTGCAGGCGATGAAGGAGTCGCGCAGGATCGTCGGGAAGATCTCCGCCACATGCGTTCCGCTTTCGAACGTCGCGATCGCCGACGCCCAGTCCGGCGGCAGCTTGGCTGGGACAACGCCTTGTCCGTCGCTGCCTGTCGGCTCGCCCGGCGACATCTGCCTTTCGATGCCGATCAGCGCCGCGCCCAGTATGGCGGCCAGCACGAGATAGGGATTGGCGTCCGCTCCCGACACGCGATGCTCGATGCGGCGCGCGGCGGTCGGGCCGCCGGGAATGCGGATCGCGACCATGCGGTTCTCGTAACCCCACGCGACAGCGGTCGGCGCATAGGAGCGCGGGCGAAGCCTGCGGTAGGAATTGAAGTGCGGTGCGAACACCAGCGTGCTCTCGGCCATTGCCGCGAGCAGCCCGCCGACCGCGTGGCGCATGGTTTCCGAACCCTGATCGGTGCCGTCGTCGAACACGTTGCGCCCTTCGGCATCGACCACGCTGAAATGGACATGAAAGCCGTTGCCGGCCCGGTCGCCATAGGGTTTTGCCATAAAGCAGGCGGCAAAGCCGTGCTTGCGGGCAATGCCCTTCACCGTGCGCTTGAACAGCACGGCGTCGTCGGCCGCCCGCAACGCGTCCGCGACATGGTTCAGATTGATCTCGAACTGGCCGACGCCGTTTTCGGCAATCGCCGTATCGACGGGAATGCCTTGCGCCCGGCAGGCCTCATAGACGTCGTGGATGAAGGCCTCGAAGTCGTCGATCTCGTCGATCGACAGCGCCGCGTCGGAATCGAGGCGGCGCCCGGTGACCGGCGAGACAGGCCCGACCGGCCGCTGCGATTGCGGATCGACCAGGTAGAACTCAAGTTCTGTTGCCGCGACCGGGGTCAGGCCGAGCGCCTTGTAGCGGTCGAGGATGCGGGCCAGCGCCCTCCGGGGATCGCCGAGATAGGGCGCACCGTTTTCGTCGGCGAGCCAGAGCGGGACGAGCGCCGTCGGATGCGCCGTCCATTCCACCGGCAGAATGCCGCGTCCCGTCCATTGGCAAAGTCCATCCGCGTCGCCAGTCGAGAAAACCAGCGTGTTGCCCTCGATGTCCTCGCCCCAGATGTCCAATCCGATCAGCGAATAGGGCATGCGCAGCTTGCCCTCCAGCGCCTTGCGCGCCTGCTCGACGGGGATGCGTTTTCCGCGCATGACGCCGTTGAGGTCGCACACCGCCGCCCTCAGGCTCTGTATGTCGTTTCTGCTTTCAAGCCAGCTCAACACGTCCGCAATTGCATCGCTCAATTTCAAACCCCTGGTTTTTCAACGTGCCCAAGCCCGGCTGGCTACGCTATCCCTGGTAAAAATGCTTGTGAGTTTTCGGGAAGCATATCCGGCAGCTGCCGGATAGCTTTCCTTATTTTTTCAACTCATTAGCGGGGATGTCGGGAGGCATTTCAAAAACCAATTGCGCGATCTGCGATCGCAACATAGAGGCAAGAAGGTGGAAAGCCAAGGGGCATTTCTAGGCCCGCAGCTCTTGGGTGGATGCTGGTCCTTCGGCAGGAAGTCTTGATCCCCTTGCGTTGATGGACCGCATGCCTTGCGATTAGCGGAAACATCAACGATTTCGTCATCCACGGGCGGAGCTCCTTGCTCCGCCATAGGATGACGAGAGGCTTCAGCCAATCTCCAAGGTGGAAAGAACCATAGCCGCCTATCAGAAGTCCCAATCCTAGCTCCTGGATTCCGGAAACCTGGCTTGCCGCAGGATGTGGGCGGCGCCTTCGTCGATGTCGCGAACGATGGCCGCACGGGCGCGCGCCCCGTCCAGCGCCTCGATCGCCGCGACCACCTCCTCGTGATAGTCGATGTCGAGGATGGAGGAGAGGTCGTCCTCGAAGCCCATGGCGAGATTCCTCAGGAAGGGGCCAACCTGCATCCAGACGGTCTCGATCAGGAAGATCATCTGCTCGTTGCCGCAATGGCGATAGATCGAGAATTTGAAGGCGTGGTTTTTCCTGAGATAGTCGTCGATATTGCCTTCGCGCGCCGCGAGAGTGAGTTCGCTGCAATGGCGTCGGATCGCGCGCAGATTGTTGCCGTTGATGCGTTTGGTCGCAAGTTCGGTCGCCGAGCCTTCGAGGATCGTGCGCACGGCGGTCAATTGCGAGAACCGTTCGGCTGAAATGAGCGGCACCTCGACGCTGCCGTTCGGCATCGGGCTCAACGCCCGCAGCGCCTGCAGCCGCATGAAGGCGCTGCGCACCGGCATGTCGCTGGTGCCGAGCTCCTTGGCGAGCTTGCGCGAGGTCAGCCTCTGGCCGGGTGCGAACTGGCCGGACATCAGGGCCCGCACG
Organism: Mesorhizobium sp. WSM1386; assembly: GCF_055901595.1. Classification (NCBI taxonomy): domain Bacteria; kingdom Pseudomonadati; phylum Pseudomonadota; class Alphaproteobacteria; order Hyphomicrobiales; family Phyllobacteriaceae; genus Mesorhizobium; species Mesorhizobium sp. WSM1386. The sequence goes on along the minus strand of NZ_CM148373.1, from coordinate 5,719,290 downwards.
AGCTCCAGATAGACCTTCTCGTGCAAGGGGACGGTGTCGACGGCGGTCAACCCGAATTGTGTTCTGTCGGCCATTGGCGGGGGCGCTACTTCGCTCGTTCTGAAATCTGGCCTGACGACAACAGCCGCGGACGGGGCATGATAGACGCTTCGATCATCGACCGGCAAGCCAACCCGCGATGCCGCGGGCGGATGAGGTCGCGGTTCTCGGCCGCCAATGACGCGACTTCCGTGATGCCGCTCGCAGGCGCGAGAACGCTCATCGATCAGGGTTCGCCGGGCCCTTTGCCGCAGCCAGATGCGTCAGCAAATTCTTCGTGATCCTGCCGACGTCGTTCATGGCGTCGCCGGCAGGCAAGGCGCCGCACCAGGCGACCGAACTTGCGCAGAAGATCAGACCGCCCGAATGCAGATGGCGCAGCGTCATCTCCGCGCAGCGCCGAGACGCGCGTTCGTCCGCGCCGCCCTCGTACCAGCGCGTCGCGTCGTGGACGAAGCTGTCGGGGAAGCCGGTCGCGCGGGCAATGAATATTGTATCGGGAGAGGTGCCGAGATGCGGGTCGGTGGCGTCGACCTCATAGCCGGCCGCACCGCCCAGCACGATGCCCTCGTCGCCGAAGGTCTCGCTGGCGACGCCGTCGAACAACCATGCCGCGGAAGCGTCATGGCTTTCCGGCGTGCGCGTAAAGGGCTGCGCGGCATCGAAACCCATCAGCGAAATGGCGACGCCGGTCAGCGAGAATTCGCCGAGCCCGCTGGCGCGGAGATAGCCGCCCGGCTGGTTGGTGATCGACAGCGATTGTTCGGCGATCGGCCCGTCCCAGGTCCGGGCCGCCTCGAGCGGCGAGCGGCGTAGTTCCATCAGATCGTCCTGGAACGCGACCTTGCCGGCAAAGCCATTGCCGCCGAGATAGGCGATGCTGCCGCCAGCCGCCGCGAACTGGCGCAGCGCATGTTCCATATCGACCGACATGTATTCGGGATGGCTGCCGGTGATGACCGCCCGGTATTCCTCAAGGCCCGCAACGCCCCGCTCATGCAGGTCGCGGTCGGTGATGAGATCGAAGGCGATGCCGTTACTGTGGCAGAAGCGCAGAAAATGCAGGTCGACGGGCAGATTGTGCGGGCAGCCACACAGCGGATAATTGTAGTCGCCGCGCAGCGTCGCCTTCGGCTTTTTGTAGGACGAGATCGACACGCCGCTGAGGTCGCAGTGATAGTCGTAGAGCGATTTCAGATTGTTATCGATGGCGAAGCGATGGCCACGGTCTTCGCACATCCATTCGTAGAGATGCGCCGGCAGGAATTCATCGGCATAGGCGAGATAGGTGGCGGTCGGCACCAGGAACAGCAGCGGCGCCCGGCGTGTTGTCGAAGTGATGAAGAAGACGATGCGCTCCGATCCACCCCCATGCCCGACCTCGAAAGCATAAACGCCGGCAGACGCTTCCGCCGGGATCTGCAAATGGTAGGAGGCGGGCCACTGCAGGGCGCCCATATCGTCGTCATGGCAATGCACCGCGTCGTAGTGCGACGGCACCAGCCTTGGATCGAAGCTTGACCCGTCCCAGCGGCGCGAGGTCATGCAGAACGCCGGCTGGTTGAGCGGTTCCAGCAAGAGGGCGCTATCGCCACCTGTCGAGGCGACCGGGCCGCTCGGCAGCAGGGTGGGGAAGGTCCAGCCGATGCGCCCGGTTTCGCTTTGCAGCGCGATCGACGAGAATTTGGCGTTGAGCGACCTGACATCGTTTGCCGCGCTGGCGCCGAAGGCCATATCGCCGGACACGGACCAGGGCCGGTCGAATTGACGATGCAGGCGAAACGGCGCCAGGAGATCGTCCGAGCTGATCTTCAACGCCGTCCCGCTCCTATCGGTCGAAATCTCGACCATCAGCCAGGTGTTTGCCGGCAAGATCGTTTCGAGCAGCTTGCCGTCATGGCCCCACGTCAGCCGTCCGTCCTGCAAGCCGAGACGCAGGTTTCCGCTTTCGAAGAGCACACGGACGCCGTCATTGCGGGTCAAATACACTTCGAAGGCGACGCCAGTGATTTCCGCAGCCTTGGCCAGTTCCGACGCTGCGATCTTCAGGAAGGACCCATGATCGAAGTCGCGATGCGACGGGGCATTGCCGGTCGGTTCGACATGCCAGTCCATGAACTCGGGCGTGGGCGTGTCGAGCCGCACGATCCGCACATCACGCACCTGCCGTGATGAGGAGACATGGAGAGCGATAGGCGTCCCGGCCCCCGTGTGCCAGGGTACCGTGTAGCCTGAAACGGCCATGGCGCCATGATCGACGGGACGTTTCATTTCCGCGATCCCGGCCTATGTACTTCCTCGGAGGGCATATTGGACAAATCGCTCGCATCCCTGCTTTTCGCAAGCAGCTTTTACGACAATGCGGCTTTCATCGCAGGTGGAATTGTTCGCGCTCGTGCCGATCATGGAGCGGGCGACCCAGCCACGTTTCCGAGCGCAAGGCGTCCTGAAAAGCCACCGGACCGCGCCCGATCGCCGGGGCCGGACAGGTCGGTCGCGCGAGGTCGGCCCCTTCATCATAAATCTTGAGCTTGCGCGGTCTTGCACCTCTGGCCGCTCTCTGGCTTTTTGGGGTACCCACTTGGGCGGACTGATTCGCGTCGTGCCGCCCGGTTGCATTGCCCCCAAAGGACATGTGCGGGTGGGCCGTGAAGCGCGCGCAATTGGCGAAGGAGAAAGCGGCATGGCAGAGTTCACAAAGCCCGAGATCTCCGAGATGAGACCGAAGATCACCGTCATCGGCGTCGGCGGCGGCGGCGGCAACGCCATCAACAACATGATCGCGGAGCAGCTTCAGGGGACCGAGTTCATTGCCGCCAACACCGATGCGCAGGCGTTGACCATGTCGAAGGCGACGCGGCTAATCCAGCTTGGCGCTCACGTCACCGAGGGGCTGGGCGCCGGATCGCTCCCCGAGATCGGCCGTGCCGCGGCCGAGGAATCGCTCGACGAGATCATGGATCATCTGGCCGGCACGCATATGTGTTTCGTCACCGCCGGAATGGGCGGCGGCACCGGAACCGGCGCTGCGCCGATCATTGCGCAAGCGGCGCGCAAGGCCGGCATCCTGACCGTGGGCGTCGTCACCAAGCCCTTCACCTTCGAGGGCAGGCGCCGCATGCAGATGGCCGAAGAGGGCATCGAGCGGCTGCGCGAAGCCGCCGACACGGTGATCGTGATCCCCAACCAGAACCTGTTCCGGATCGCCGATGCCAAGACCACCTTCGCCGACGCCTTCGTCATTGCCGACCGGGTGCTCTATTCCGGCGTCAGCTGCATCACCGATCTCATCGTCAAGGAAGGCCTGATCAATCTCGACTTCGCCGACGTCAAATCGGTGATGCGCGGCATGGGCCGCGCCATGATGGGAACCGGCGAGGCGTCCGGCGACAGCCGCGCCATGAAGGCGGCGGAAGCCGCGATCGCCAATCCGCTGCTCGACGAGGTGTCGATGAAGGGCGCCAAGGGCGTCCTGGTCTCGATATCGGGCGGCAGGGACATGACCCTGTTCGAGGTCGACGAGGCCGCCACCCGCATCCGCGAGGAAGTCTACGAGGACGCCGATATCATCGTCGGCGCCATCTTCGATAAGAGCATGGAAGGCCGCTTCCGGGTTTCGGTGGTGGCGACCGGTCTCGACCGCGCACTCGGCGTCGGCGACGCCGATGCCGGCATCCAGCATGACCATTCCATGCCGCCCGCCGCGCGGATCTTGCAGTGAGCTGCCCTTTCGGACGTATCCTAGGCGAGACTTGTTTTCCGTGGGGGGAGGCCGCTAAACAGTAGCGTGCATTGCATAGGATCAGTTGGCCGACGCAAAATTAATGCGGCCGGCAGTATCGATCTATAGCCCGCTGCTGCTACAAGAATCCGTCACGGATGGCCGTCTATACTGGCGACCGGCATTCGTTCGAGCGACGAGGGGCGCGGCTTGGAATTTGACCTGAAAACCATCGAGGCGCTTGCGCCCGATCAGGCGTCGTTGAGCGCCGCTTCCAAGTTGACCAAGCAATCGAACTGGCCACGGCTTGAAAAGAACGAGCAGCTGGCGCTCATCTGGGGCGAATGCCAGGGCTCCGGTTCCAATCCCTATCGCGTCGTCGTCGACACCGGCGACCACGGCTACAAATGCACCTGTCCGTCGCGAAAATTTCCCTGCAAGCACACATTGGCGCTGATGTGGATCGCCGCCACCACGCCAGCCAGTTTCGCCGCTGCCGGCTCGACGCCCGAATGGGTGAATGACTGGCTCGGCCGTCGCCGGAAAACCACCTCGCAGGCACCAGCGCCCGGTGCGGGAGGCAAGAGCATCGGCGAGGCCTCGCGCGACGAAGAAAACGATGTTGTCGAGGACGCGGCCTCGGTCGAGCGCCGCGAAGCCGCGCAGCGCAAGCGCGCCCAGGATACGCGCTCCGCGGTCTCGGCGGCTTTGGACGAACTCGATCAATGGATATCGGATCAGTTGCGGCTCGGCCTTGCCGGTTTTGTTGATAACAGCAGTGATCGTTGCCGCCGCATCGCTGCTCGGCTGGTCGACATGAAGGCGACAGCGCTTGCCGGCCGCATCGATGAAATTCCATCCCGGCTGATGGGGTTGCGCAGCGAGGAGCGCCCGGACGCGGCGATCCGCGAACTCGGCAAGCTCGTACTGCTGGCCAAGGCTTGGCGATTGACGCCTGATGACGCTGAGCTGAAGCGGCTGGTATCGAGCTCCGAAAGCCGCGAGCAGGTTCTGGCCAATCCGGATGCGATGCAGATCGAAAGCTCCTGGGAGGTGCTCGGCGAGAAGATCGAAACTCGCCGTGATGGTCTCGTCAGTCACTCGACCTGGCTGCTCGACCTGAACAGCGCCAGTCCGCGATTTGCACTCCTGCTCGACTATTTTCCGGCCTCTGCCGGCCGTCGTTCCAACGCTTTCACACCGGGGGATCGCTTCGATGCCCGGCTGGTCTTTTATCCGGCACGCCAGCCGCTGCGGGCGCTCGTGGTCGATCGCAAAGGCGATATCTCGTCGGGCGAATGGCCGGATTTCGGCTTTGACATAGCCGATCCGCTCGCGGCCCATGTCGCTTACCAGGATATGGCCCCCTGGCTCACCGACTGTCCTGTCATGCTGCCGCCCGGCGCGATCCTGAAGGATGATCGGGGCGATGCCTGGTGGCAATCCGCCGATGATCCGCACGGCATCGCCTTGCCGATTGCCGATACCGTCAGCCCGACGTTGCTTGGGCTGGACCTCACGGCGACGGCCGCACTTTGGAGCGGCAGCCGGCTTCATTTGCTGGCGGCGCAAAGCGGGTTCGGGAGGCTTGATCTGTCGTGAACGAGATCGAGCAGACAGGGCTCGCGACGATGCGCGACAGCTGGATCACCGGTGGGACAAGCGTCGACCTGGCTCCGGCCGCGTGGAAGGAGATTGCCGGCAGTGCAAACCCCGACGAGCGTGAACGCCGGCTGTTGGCGATCGCCGCGCAAGCCCTAGAAATCGCCTTGCGGCCGGCCGCGCCGAAGACGCTGAAGCGGCGCCCGCCGTTGCCCGAGCTTGCCTTGCCGATGCTGCCTGAGCGGCTGCGACCGGTTTTGCGGGCAGCGCTGAAACACGCCGCCGACGCCAGAACCAAGTCGCGTGTGGTGGCCCTCGTCGCCAGCCGCGGCTTCGTGCTGCATCCGATGGACTGGATGCCCGCCGCGTCGGATCAGACCAGCCCGGATGTCTATGCGCCCTGGATCGATTGGCAGGCCGGGGTGGATGGCGAAAAACACACAAGCCTGGAGCAACTGACGGCGCAGAACTGGGACGATTTCTATCCGGTCGCGCGCCGCAGTGCGCTGGCCGATATGCGCCGCACCGCGCCAGCCTCGGCCCGGCAGTTGATCGAAACCAAGGGCCCAAGCGAGCCGGCGGAGGTGAGGCTTGCACTCATCGAACTCATGCACTTCGGCCTCGGATCCGATGACGTGCCCTTCCTGAAAAGCCTGTCCGCCGATCGCTCCGGCAAGGTGCGCGAATTGGCCGGCCGGCTGCTGGCACGGTTGGGCGAGCACGGCCAGCCAGGCGATGGCGGACCGGAAGATCCAGTGGCGGAGCTCGCGGCCTTCATTGCTGAGGGCAAATCCGGCTTCATCCGCCGCCGTACCACCTACACGCCGGCAAAGCTGAAGTCCCCGGCGCAGGAACGCCGCCGCGCCGAACTGTTCGAAACCTGCAATATGGTTGATCTTGCCGCGCGCTTCGGTGTCACCGAATCCGACTTCATCGGGGCATGGCAGTTCGGCGCGGACAACAATGCCGATATCCTTGTCGCGCGCATGGCCGCGGCGTCAGGCAGCGATGCCGTGGTCACGCACATGGCAGACACGCTTGTCGCCGAAGGCGGCAAGCCTGCACTCTTCGTCCTCCATTTAATGCCGCGTCTGGACAGAAGCAGGAAGCGTGTCCTGGTCAGGCTGATCCTGAAGGACACGCAGCATCTTGGCGCGCTCACCCAAGTCGAAGGCGTCGAAGCAGGCTGGCTGGAATGGGGAGACCTGATAAACGGCAAGACGCTCCCGGCACTTCGCGCCGCCGTTGCGGGAAACGATGACGCCGTGAAGCGATGCGTTGATCAGCTCCTGGAAATGCTGGGCTTTCTCACTACCGCGGAGGCGGCGGAAAAGTTGATCGGCGATGTCGTCGCGGCCGGCATGGCGGCGGCAGCACCTTCGCTCGGCCTTTTGCGTCTCAACGCATCCTTGGCCGGGCTTTGAACCAACACATGATCCTTGCGGAGAACAGCAAATGAACGCAGCCATCCGTCTTCCGGTCGAGCAGGCCTACGCTGCCGAATTGCAGGCGCTCGCGCGCAATGACGACAGGCAGAAGCCCGCCGGCTGGAGCCTGTCGCCAAAGGCGGTGCTGACTTATCTGCTCGGCGGGAAGGCCGACGACGGCACGCTGATAACACCCAAATATGTCGGCCGCCGCCGGCTGATGGAAACCGCCGTGGCGACGCTCGCGACCGACCGCGCGCTGTTGTTGCTCGGCGTTCCCGGCACCGCCAAATCCTGGGTGTCGGAGCATCTTGCGGCTGCCATCATGGGGGATTCGACGCTGATCGTGCAGTGCACGGCCGGCACCGACGAGAACCAGATCCGCTATGGGTGGAACTATGCGCAGCTTCTCGCCAAAGGCCCCAGCCAGGAGGCGCTGGTGCCGACGCCGCTCTACCGCGCCATGCAGGACGGCAAGCTCTGCCGCCTCGAGGAACTGACGCGCATGGGCTCGGACGTGCAGGACACGCTGATCACCGTGCTGTCCGAAAAGATGATGCCGATCCCCGAACTCAACACGTCGATCTATGCCCAGCGAGGTTTCAACATCATCGCCACCGCCAACAACCGCGACAAGGGTGTCAACGAACTGTCCTCGGCGCTGAAGCGCCGCTTCAATGTCGTCGTGCTGCCCCTGCCGGAAGACATGGCGGAGGAAGTGGCGATCGTCTCCAAGCGCGTCGGCGAGATGGCAGGCGGTCTCGACCTGCCGGTGCCGAAAAATGTCGGCGAGGAGATCGCCCGCGTGCTGACCATTTTCCGCGAGCTTCGCTCCGGCGCGACATCGGACGGCAAGGTGACGTTGAAGACGCCGTCCGGCTCGCTATCCACGGCCGAAGCGATCGCGACCATGGTCGGCGGCCTCAGCCAGGCGGCCTGGTTCGACAGCGGTAAGCTTGGCGCTGAAGGCCTCGCCGCCAGCCTTGTCGGTGCGATCGTGAAAGACCCGGTGCAGGACAAGCTTGTGCTTGAGGAATATCTGGAGACCGTGCTCAAGAAGCGGCCGGATTATGCCGGCTATTACGCGGCATTGAACGCCGCGATCTGACGCCATGGCAATAGGCGACGTTTCCTATTTCGGCATCCGCCATCACGGCCCCGGCTCCGCCGCGAGCCTGGTGCAGGCGTTGCAGGAGTTGAAACCGGTCGCCGTGCTGATCGAGGGGCCGGCCGACGCCTCGGCGCTGCTGCCATTGCTCGCCCGCCCCGAAATGCAGCCGCCGGTGGCACTGCTTTGCTATCCCGAAGACGATCCGGCCTCGACCAGCTTCTGGCCCTTCGCCGAGTTCTCGCCAGAATATCAGGCGACGCTCTGGGCGGTCGCCAACAACGCGACAGTTCGCTTCGTCGACTTGCCCTCCTCGGCACGGGTCGCACCGGCTGAGGCCAAGGAAGAGGCCGTTACCGATGAGACGAAGGCCGAGGTCGAGTCCGAGCTCGCACCGCATTTGCGTGACCCGATCGGCACGCTGGCGCAAGCCGCCGGCTACGAGGATGGCGAGAGCTGGTGGTCCGATATCATCGAGCAGAATCCGCAACCCGGTCCCATTTTCGCGGCAATAGCCGACGCGATGACGACGCTGCGCGAAGGCGAAGGTCCGCTTGCCGAATTCGAGGCAAAACGCGAGGCGCATATGCGGCTTGAAATCGCTGCCGCGCGCAAGGAATTCGACGGACCGATCGCTGTCCTCTGCGGCGCCTTCCATGTGCCGGCACTGCAGGCGATGCGCCCGCAGAAGGAGGATCACGCCCTGCTCAAGGGGCTTGCCCGGCGCAAAAGCACGATGACCTGGGCGCCATGGACGGGTCCGCGTCTGGCGCTCGGCTTCGGATATGGCGCCGGTGTCGTTGCTCCCGGCTGGTGCAAGCATCTGTGGCGCACCCGCGGCCGGCATGACGCGGCGACCCTGTGGCTTGCCATGATCGCGGCGGTGCTGAGGGCGAAGGGGCACATGGTCTCGACCGCCTCGCTGATTGAAGCCGAAAGGCTGGCCCGCACGCTGGCCGTGATTCGCGACCGGCCAAAGCCTGGTTTCGAAGAATTGCGCGATGCGGCAATCGCTGCCCTGTTCAACGGCGAAGCGGTATTGTGGGCGCTGGTCGAAGCCGAGCTGCTTTTGGGCGCCGATGTCGGTGAAATTCCGCCGGATACACCGCTGGCGCCGCTGATCGAGGACCTGCAGCGCAATCAGAAGGTCGCGCGGCTGAAGCCCGAGGCGCTGGGGCGCGAACTGTCGGTAGACCTGCGTAGCGAAAGCGGGCTGTTTCGCTCGACCCTGCTGCACCGGCTGAATGTGCTTGGCGTGCATTGGGGAAAACTGACCGACAGCGGCCGCAGCCGCGGCACCTTTCGCGAGCGCTGGTCCCTGTCATGGGAGCCGGAATATGCCGTTCGCCTGGTCGAGAACCTGGTCCATGGCCCGACCATCGAAAAAGCCGCTAACGGCCGGCTGATCCAGATGATCGGCGCGGCGAGCTCGCTCGATGCGCTGGCAGGACTGGTTCAAGGCGCCATCACGGCAAACCTGTCGGAGGCCTCGATCGCCGGTTTGGCGGCACTGGAGGAACGCGCGGCGCACAGCAGCGAATGCCTCGAGATCCTGGCATCGGTGCCGCCGCTTGCAGATATCATCCGCTACGGTGAAGCCCGCAAGACCGAGACCGCACGCTTGTCCGGCCTGCTGGAGCGGCTGATCGTCGAAGGCGCCATCGCGCTTCCCTATGCCGCCCGCGATCTCGATGCCCAGGCTTCGACGGCCTTGGTCGATGCGATGCGCAGGGCCGATGAGGCAATCAAGCTGGTCGAACCTGGACAGGACGTTCTGGACGCCTGGCGCGGTGGGCTGGCAGCCGTGCTGGACGGATCGCGATCGACCGCACTGGTGGCGGGCTGTGCCGCGCATCTGCTCTACGAGGCCGGCCATCTGTCCGCCGATGCGGCGGCCGCCCTGATCGCGCGGCGCCTGTCGCCGGGCACGCCTGTCATCGAGGCCGCGGGGTTCTTCGAGGGGTTCTTCAGCACCGCCGGTCAACGGCTGATCTATGACGAAAGCCTGCGCGGCGCAGTCGATGCCTGGCTCAAATCCCTCGATGAAGACGCCTTCATTGCGCATCTGCCACTGTTGCGCCGGGTCTTTTCCCATCTGGACTCGATGGAGCGGCGGCGGCTGATCCAAGCGGTGCTCGGCCGTGTCAGACGCCTGCCGGCAGGGCTGACGCCGACGCCAGATGGTGGTGAGGCCTGGCGCCGGCATCTGGAACGGCTTGGGCCTTTGCTGATGAGCGGGAACGGCAATGGATGACGAGGCTGATATCGGCGAAAACGAACCTGCCGTCGACGGACGGGAGCGCCGCTGGCGCCTGGCGATCGGTGCCGATGACGAAACCTCGTCGGCGCTGTCCGACACCGACAAGCGGCTGTCGGCAGCGCTCGATGCACTCTATGGCGATGGCGCCGGCGATACGGCTGCCGATCCGCGCAAGCGCCGCGGCGGGCTTGGCCGATCGGCGCCACGAGTGGCGCAATGGATGGGCGATATCAGATCGTTCTTTCCCGCGCAGGTCGTGCAGATCGTTCAAAAGGATGCCTTCGAACGGCTCAACCTGAAGCAGATGCTGATGGAGCCGGAATTCCTCAAGGCGATCGAGGCCGACGTCAACCTCGTCGCCGACCTGATCTCGCTGCGCTCGGTCATGCCGTCCAAGACCAAGGACATTGCGCGAACGATCATTGCCGAAATCGTCGCCAAGCTGATGCAGCGGCTGGAACAGAAGACCGCCGAGGCGATCCGTGGCGCGCTCGACCGGTCGCAGCGCACCAACCGTCCGCGCCAGCGCGACATCGACTGGCAGCGCACCATCTCGGCCAATCTCCGTCATTATCAGCCCGAGCACAAAACTATCGTCCCGGAGAAGCTGGTCGGCTTCATGCGCAAGCAGCGAAGGCTGGTCGATCTGGATGAGGTGGTGCTGTGCGTCGACCAGTCGGGCTCGATGGCAAGCTCGGTGATCTACGCGTCGATATTCGCCGCCGTGATGGCCTCTTTGCCGGTGGTCCGGACCAAGCTGGTCTGCTTCGACACGGCCATCGTCGACTTGACCGAGGAGCTCAGCGACCCCGTCGAAGTCCTGTTCGGCGTGCAGCTCGGCGGCGGCACCGACATCAACCAGGCCGTCGCCTATTGCGCTGATCGCATCGAGCGGCCGACCAAGTCGCATATGGTGCTGATCACCGACCTCTATGAGGGCGGCAACGGCCAGGAATTGCTGCAGCGACTGGCGGCACTCATCCGCTCAGGCGTCAATGTCGTGGTGCTGCTGGCGCTGACCGACCAGGGCAGGCCGGGTTATGACCCCCAGATGGCCGGGTCGGTGGCGGGACTCGGCATCCCGGTCTTCGCCTGCACGCCGGACCTGTTTCCAGACATGATGGCGGCCGCCTTGCGACGGGAAGATGTCGGCGCATGGGCGGCAGGTGCCGACATCAAGCTGGTTCGCGCCGAGGTAGACGGCTCCCCGGCCGGCGCGTAGGCGCGTCGGCCAGCAACGCTCGGCCACTCAGGACGCCTTCTCGCCGATCAGTTCAAACCGCTCGACCTCGCATTGCCGGGCGACCAGCGCCAGGATTTCCGTCGCCGGTTCGATCGCATCGGGCTGTTTCCACTCGATATTGAACGAGTACACGAAGCGGTCGCGGCCGGGATCGTGCTCCATCATGGCGAGACGCGCGCCATAGCCAAGCGGTCGCACCATCTCCTGAAGGTCGGGCGGGGATCCATGCGCCCAGGAGACCGACAGGATCGCATGGTGGTTGCGCGCAATCCTGAGGTCGACCCATTTCAGCGCCTGAAGCGTTATCAAGGTCAGCAGGGTCGCAACTCCCGCAAGGCCGAACTGGCCGCCGCCAAACGCCAGTCCGATCATTGTCATGATCCACATGGTGGCGGCGGTGGTGACGCCGGTCACAAGGTCGCCGCGGCGAAGGATGGCGCCGCCGCCAATGAAGCCGACGCCCGTCAGGACCCCGAGCGGAAGACGCAGCACATCCATGCGGGCGAAGAAGTCCGCTCCCTTGCCCGTCGTGTCGAGCAGCAGGTTGGCCTGGATCATGGCGATCGCGGCCGCAAGGCCGACCAGGATCGTCGTTCGAAGCCCGGCGGTGTGGCCGCGCGCTTCCCTGTTCAGGCCGATCAGGAAGCCGGCGGCCATGGTGAGCAACAGGCGTGCGGCGAGATCGGGCCAGGTCGGGTGAAGCGGCATATCGCAGCAAAACGGCTCGAACATTGTTGGTTCCTTGCGGCGGGATGCTTCCCGCCCTCAGTCAACACCTCGCGTACCGGTCACCGGACGGCGAAAGTCAGCACCAATGCCAGCACGACGATGCCGACCAGGCCGGCGATGAAGAGGATGCGCTGCGTGCGCGTGCGCAGGATGATTTCGCCTTGCCGTGCATTTTCTCCGGAAAAAACCGGTCCTTCCCTGCCACGATCCTTGTCCATGACATGCTCCTTCCTGGCCCCGTGCCTTCTGGCCCGAGCCTTCCTGGGCCCCGTGCCTTCCTGGCATGCCGCGACACCGGGATGTCTGTCTAAAAAACCTTTTCTCGCTCCCGAAGTTCCGGGCGGGACGCCCGGGCTGCTCGGCAAAACCACGCCGCTACGATTTGAACGGCGACGCTTGACTCTGGCGAAGCCTTGTGAAAAATTTTGCAGCAACTGATAAAAATATCATAGGGTGGAAATGGTAGGGTTCGGCAACGGTCTCCTGCGCGACGATGAAAGCAGCATGGCGGCGCGCGCCGCGTGGCTTCATTACGCCGGCGGCATGACCCAGTCCGAGGTTGCCAAGCGCCTGGGGCTGACCAGTCTCAAGGCCCATCGCCTCATCACCAAGGCCAACCAGGAAGGGCTGGTGAAGGTCTATATCGACGGCGAAGTTTCGGAATGCGTCGAGCTCGAGGACGAACTGTCCCGCCGCTACGGCCTCGACTACTGCGAAGTCGTTCCTGATTTTGACGCCGAGGATCTGCCGCTCAAGGCGCTCGGCATCGCCGGCGCGCAGTTCCTCAAGCGCGAGATCGAACGTGGCGAGCAGGCGCTGATCGGCGTCGGCCATGGCCGCACGCTGGCCGCCTGCGTCGAATATCTGCCGCGCACCTCGACAGACCGGATTCGCTTCGTTTCGCTGCTTGGCGGCCTGACGCGGAAATTCTCGGCCAATCCGCATGATGTCATCCACCGCCTCGCCGAGCGCACCGGCGCCGAAGCCTATGTGATGCCGGTGCCGATGTTCGCCAATACGGCCGAAGACCGGACTGTCCTGCTCGGCCAGAAGGGCATCAGCGAGGTCTTCGATCTCGCCAGATCCGCCGACCTGTTGTTTGCCGGTGTCGGTACGGCCGAACGCGAGGCGTCCCTGGTCGCCACCGGCATGATCGAGAAAGGCGAGATGGAGGAGATCCGCCGCAATGGCGGCGTCGGCGAATTGCTTGGCCATTTCTTCGACGGCGCCGGCAATGCGGTGGCGACGACCGTTTCCAACCGGGCGCTGGCTTTGGCGCGTGAGGACATTGCCAGCCGCCGGATCGTCGCCGTCGCCGGCGGCAAGATCAAGGTTCGTGCCATCAAGGCGGTGCTGGAAGGCCGCTATCTCAAGGGCCTGATAACCGACGAGCGGACGGCACGATCGCTCGTGGAAGAGACGCCGGTCGGGTAGCCGGCAACCGTTCAGTTGAAACTACCCTGTGGAGGAGAAGACGAAATGCATGAGAAAGAGAAAGACCTCATTGACGCCTTCCTGCGCGGACAAGTTGACCGTCGCGGACTGATCAAGGGCCTGGGTGCGATGGGCCTTGCCGCCGGCACCGCCGGCACACTGCTCAATCTGGGGCAGACCCGGGCGCTGGCCGCCGACTTCGACTGGCAGGCGCACAAGGGCAAGACCATCAAGCTCCTGCTCAACAAGCATCCCTATGCCGATGCCATGATCGCCGATCTGGAGAACTTCAAGCAGCTGACCGGCATGAACGTCGTCTATGACGTGTTCCCCGAAGACGTCTATTTCGACAAGGTCACGGCGGCACTGTCGGCAAGCTCACCCGAATACGATGCCTTCATGACCGGCGCCTACATGACCTGGACCTATGGTCCCGCTGGCTGGATCACCGACCTCAACGAATGGATCAAGGACCCGGCCAAGACCAACCCGAACTATGCCTGGGACGACTTCCTGCCCGGCGTCAGGAATTCCTGTGCCTGGAACGGCAAGCCGGGCGGCGCGCTGGGTTCGGAGGACGCCAAGCAGTGGTGCATTCCGTGGGGCTTCGAGCAGAACAACATCACCTATAACAAGGGAATGTTCGACAAGGCGGGCGTCAAGGTCCCCGGCAACATGGACGAGATGGTGGCCGCCGCGGCCAAGCTCACCAAGGATGTCGGCGGCGGTGTCTACGGCATCGGCGTGCGCGGCTCGCGCTCCTGGGCGACGATCCATCCGGGCTTCCTGTCGGCCTACGCCAACTTCGACCAGAAGGACCTGAATGTATCGGCCGACGGCAAATTGTCGGCCGCCATGAACACCGCGCAATCCAAGGCTTTCCACAAGCAGTGGGTTCAAATGATCCAGGAGAGCGGCCCCAAGGACTGGTCGACCTACACCTGGTATCAGGTCGGAACCGATCTCGGCGCCGGCGCCTCGGCCATGATCTTCGACGCCGACATCCTCGGCTACTTCATGAACGGCGGCGACAACAAGATGGCCGGGAAGCTTGCATTCGCCTCCTTCAAGGCCAACCCGGACGCCAAGGCGCCGACGCCGAACATCTGGATCTGGTCGCTGTCGATGTCCAACTTCTCGAAGGACAAGGACGCTACCTGGTACTTCATGCAATGGGCCTCGGGGCCGGAGCATGGGCTGTTCGGCGCCACCAAGATGGACTTCGTCAATCCGGTCCGCCAGTCGGTCTGGAAGGACGAGATGTTCCGCGAGAAGCTGAACAAGAGCTATCCCGGCTACGTCGAGATGTTCGACGCTTCGGCGCCGGGCGCCAGCATCAAGTTCACCGCGCAGCCGCTGTTCTTCGACCTCACCACCGAATGGGCGGCAACGCTGCAGAAGATGGTGTCCAAGGAGGTGCCGGTCGACGAAGGCCTCGACAAGCTGGCCGAAAGCATCAACGGCCAGCTCAAGGAAGCCGGTCTCGGTTAGGTCGCAACGAGGACCGGCCTGCTTGGCGGGCCGGCCCTCATAACACTTTTTCTTGTTTGCGATGCGGTGCCTTGAGCATCGGACCCAAAAGTGGAATCCGGTTTTGGGAAAATCCGATGCTCGAGAAAAAGCGAGCATCGGACCCAGAAGTGGAATCCGGTCTTGGGTCCGATGATCAAAAAAAAAGCCCGCCATTTCGCCCGACCGGTCGCCTTGCTCCCTTGGGCGGCCGGCAGGGGCGAAGCGACAGTAACAACGGAGCAGCTCGATGACTGCGGTGGTATCGCAAAGGCACAAGCCATCCGGCTTCAGGATCAGCAAAAGGGTGCTGCCCTATGTGCTCAGCCTGCCGGCCTTGCTCGTCTGCATCGGCATCCTGATCCCGTTCCTGACCTCGGTGGTCTATTCGTTCCAGCGCTACCGGCTGAGCCAGCCCTGGGCGCGCCAGTTCAACTGGGGCGACAACTACATCTCCTTCTTCACCGACCCGAAGTTCTGGAACACGCTCAAGGTCTCGCTGCTCTATGCCGGCACTACCGTCGTGCTGGAGCTGCTTCTGGGCCTTGCCATCGCCCTGCTGCTGCAGAAGCGCTCGACGCTGAACAATTTCATCTCGATCATGCTCTTGATGCCGCTGATGACGGCACCCGCGCTTGCCGCGCTGATGTGGAAGCTGATGACCAATCCCGGCTTCGGCGTGCTGAGCTATCTCGCCAGCCTGATCGGGCTGCAGGATTTCCGCTGGGCCTCCTCGCCGTCGACGGCACTGTTCACCGTCGTGCTCGTCGACATCTGGGTCTACACGCCGTTCATCATGATCCTGTTGCTCGCCGGCCTGCGCAGCCTTCCGACGCAGCCTTTCGAGGCAGCCGCGCTCGATGGCGTGCCGCGGAGCTTCGTCTTCTTCCGCATCACGCTGCCGATGCTGACGCCCTACATCCTGACGGCGACATTGTTCCGGCTGCTCGATTCCATCCAGCAGTTCGATATCATCTATGCGATGACGCAAGGCGGACCGGGCGACACGCTGACCGTCTTCCAGGTCGAGGCCTATCTCAATTTCTTCCAGTCGACCAATGTCGGCCGTTCGGCGGCGCTGATGATCATCCTTTGGGCGATCACCTATTTCCTCTCCAACATCTTCATCAAGAACTGGCTGCGGCTGCGCGAACGCGCCCGTGGACAGGCATAGGAGGCGGCGATGGAACACACCTCGCTTCTCGAACGCATCCTGCGCGGCGTGGCGCTGACGCTGGTCGTGATCTTCTTCATGTTCCCGATCGTCTGGATCTTCATGATGTCGTTCCAGACCAACGAGACCATCCTGCGCATTCCCCCGCAGCTGATCTTCGAGCCGACGCTCGCCAACTACACCGCGCTGATCACCGGCAAGCTGATGACCGCCGCAGGCACGCTCGACATCGCCTTCATGCGCAATTTGGGGAATTCGGTGTTCCTGTCGGTGACATCCGTCGCGGTCTCGCTGCTGCTCGGCGTGCCGGCGGCCTACGCCTTTGCGCGGCACAAATTTCGCGGCTCGGAGGACATCGCCTTCACGCTGCTGTCGTTCAAGTTCGCGCCGGCGCTGCTGGTGCTCCTGCCGCTCACCCTCTATTTCCAGAAGCTGGGGCTCGCCAACACCTATATTGGGCTGATCTGGGTATACCAGCTGATCTGCCTGCCGTTGATCCTGTGGATCGTGCGTGGCTATTTCGAGGATATTCCGGCCGACATCGAATATGCCTATCGCATCGGCGGCCATTCCTGGTTCGCCACCTTCCGCAAGATCGCGCTGCCGCTCGCCGGTCCCGGCATCGCCGCCGCCGGCCTGCTCGCCTTCATCTTCGCCTGGAACAATTTCGTCTTCGCGCTGGTGCTGGCCTCGGCCGACAAGCAGCCGGTGACGGTCGGCGCGCTTGCCTTCATCACTTCCTCGGGCATCCAGTACGGCCAGATTTCGGCGGCCATCGTGCTCTCGATCACGCCGACGCTGGCGCTTGCGCTGTATGCGCAGCGCTATCTCGTCGAAGGCCTGTCGCTTGGCGCGGTGAAAGGATAGATATGGCCAGCCTCGAACTGAAAAATGTCGTCAAGCGCTACAAGAGCCAGACCGTGCTCGACAATCTGTCGCTGACGGTTGCCGACGGCGAGACCCTAGTGCTGTTCGGACCCTCTGGCGCCGGCAAGACGGTGCTGCTGCGGCTGGTTGCCGGCGTCATCGACCCGGACGAAGGCAAGATATTCATCGGCGGCGACGACATGACCGATGTCGATGCGGAGTTCCGCGGCGTCGGCATGGCGTTCCAGAATTTCGCGCTGTTTCCGCATATGACCGCCTTCGACAACATCGCCACGCCGCTGGCGGCCAAGCGTTCGTCGCAAGGCACGATCAAGGCCGGTGTCGAGAGTGTCGCCAAGCTGTTGAAGATCGGCCATGTACTTTCCCATAAGCCGCGTGCGCTCTCCAATGGCCAGAAGCAGCGTACGGCACTTGCCCGCGCTTTGGTCGGCTCGCCGCCGCTTCTGCTGCTCGACGATCCCTTGCGCAATGTCGACGCCAAGCTTCGCTTCGAGATGCGGCTCGAACTTCCGAGGCTGCTCGCCGATCGCGGTGCTACCGTCGTCTACGTCACCCAGGACTACAAGGAAGCCATGGCGCTCGGCGACCGCATCGCTGTGATGTCGCAAGGCGTTATCAGGCAGCTCGGCACGCCCGAGCAGATCTATCGCGAGCCGGCCAATATCGAGATCGCGCGGCTGTTCGGCGATCCCACCATCAACCTGCTCGACGTCAAGCCCGCGCGCGACGCCAAGGGCATCTATGTCGGCCTGTCCAACGTCCAGGTCCATCTGGCCGGGGCCTATGAAACGGCGGTCGGCCGTGACTGCGTGATCGGCCTGCGGCCCGAAGCGCTTGGCTTCGTCGAGGAAGGCGCGCCCGGCGCCATTCCGGTGACGGTCGAGGCCGAGACGCCGCTCAACGAGAAGATCGTCACGCTGGTGCGCACCGTGCGCGGCCGCGAGATCCTGGTCTCGCGTCCGGCCGGAACGCCGGGCCGCAGCGAAGGCAAGGCCCACATCGCTGTCGACGGCAAGAGTGCCTTGCTGTTCGATCAGGCGAGCGGCGACCGCATCGGCTCCAAGAACGTCCTCAATTTGCGCAGCGGAGAAGCGGCATGAGCCCGAGCGCACTCACCATTTCCGGTGTCGACAAATTCTATGGTCCGATCGACCGGGGCGTTCATGCCGTCAAGAAGCTGACGATGGAAATCGGTAAGGGCGAGATCGTCGCCCTGCTTGGCTCGTCGGGTTGCGGCAAGACCTCGACGCTGCGCATGATCGCCGGCTTCGAAGAGGTGTCGCGCGGTGCGATCTCGGTCGGTGGCCGGCAGGTGCACACCTTGCCGCCGGTCAGGCGAAACGTGGCGATGGCCTTCGAGGGTTATTCGCTTTATCCGCCGCTGACCGTGCGCGAGAACATGGCCTTCGCGCTCAAGGCGGCGAGGCTGCCGAAAAGCGAGGTCGACGCGAAGGTCGCCAGCATCGCCAAGCTGCTCGAGATCGAGGACATATTGGAGCGCTATCCGAGCTCCATCTCCGGCGGCCAGCAGCAGCGCGCCAGCCTTGGTAGGGCGCTGATCCGCGAGGCCGACCTGCATCTTCTGGATGAGCCGATGGGGCAGCTCGAACCGCAGCTTCGCGCCGTGCTGCGCGGCCGCATCAAGCACTTCATCAAGGAG
The DNA here is from genome assembly GCF_055901595.1 of Mesorhizobium sp. WSM1386. Classification (NCBI taxonomy): domain Bacteria; kingdom Pseudomonadati; phylum Pseudomonadota; class Alphaproteobacteria; order Hyphomicrobiales; family Phyllobacteriaceae; genus Mesorhizobium; species Mesorhizobium sp. WSM1386. Next base: position 5,700,496 of record NZ_CM148373.1, on the reverse strand, counting down.
CGCGGCCTGACCGCGATCCTGGTCACCCACGACCAGACCGAGGCCAATGCGCTTGCCGACCGCATCGCGGTGATGGAGGGCGGCGTGCTGCAGCAGTTCGACACGCCGGACCAGATCAAGGAGCGTCCCGCGAACCTGTTCACCGGCACCTTCGTCGGCGAACCGCCGATGAACGTCTTCGAGGCCTATGTCGGCGCCACTGCCGGCCGCATCAGCCTGCGGCTGCCCGACGGCCTGTCGCTCGACTACGACAAGGACGCCTTCAGCGCTCCGGTCCGCGATCAACTGCTTAGCCGCGAGCGGGTCGTCATCGGCATCAGGCCCTACGCCGTGCGGCGCTCGAAGGAGGGCGTTCCCGCCAGGGTCTCGGCCAACCAATGGCTCGGCGACCAGACCCATATCGCGGCCGACTTCGCCGGTGGCTCATTGGTTCTGGTCGAGCACGACCGCACGCGCTTGGATCTGGGTGCGCCGATCAACGTCAGCATCGATCCTGGGAACCTGCACGTCTTCGATCAGGCGAGCGGCGAGGCCATTTCGCACGGCGGGGAGCTTGCGTGATGGGTGATGTCCTGATCGGCATCGATGCCGGCACGTCGATCATCAAATCCATCGCCTTCGACACGGCGGGCCGGCAGATCGCCGCCGCCGCGCTGCCGAACCACTATGAGACGTTGCCGGGTGGCGGCGCCGAACAGGATTTGGCGCGAACATGGAGCGATGCCGCCACAACCCTGCGCCAGCTCGCCGACAAGGTGCCCAATCTCGCCAGCCGGACCGTGGCAATCGCGGTCACCGGGCAGGGCGACGGCACCTGGCTGATCGACGGCAAGGGCGAGCCGGTGGCGAAGGGCTGGCTCTGGCTCGACGCGCGCGCGGCGGCAATCGTCGAGGAAATCCGCGCGCGTCCCGAGGATCGGCTGCGCTTCGAAAAGACCGGCAGCGGGCTTGCCGCTTGCCAGCAGGGCTCGCAGTTCGTGTTCATGAAGCGCAACATGCCCGAAATGCTCGGCAAGGCGGCAACCGCGTTCCACTGCAAGGACTGGCTCTATTTCAAGCTGACCGGCGAGCGCGCTACCGACCCGTCCGAGGGAACGTTCACCTTCGGCGACTTCCACACCCGCGACTACAGCGACGAGGTGCTCGACGTGCTCGGCGTTACCGATCTCAGGCACCTGCTGCCGCCGATCGTCGACGGCACAAGGCACAGCACCGGCCTGTCGCAGGCGGCGGCCGATGCCACCGGCCTGCTGGCCGGCACGCCGGTGGTGCTCGGCTATGTCGACGTCGTCTGCACCGCGCTCGGCGCCGGCCTGCTCGACCGCGAGCGCAAGCCCGGCTGCTCGATCATCGGCTCCACCGGCATGCACATGCGGCTGGCCGAGACCCCGGACGATGTGCAGCTCAATGAAGCGGCAACCGGCTATACGATGGCGATGCCGGCGCCCGGCGTGTTCGCCCAGATGCAGTCGAACATGGCGGCGACGCTCAACATCGACTGGGTGCTCGGGCTCGCCTCGGGCATCCTCGCCTCGCAAGGCATTACCCGCAGCAATGGCGAGATGATCGCGCTGGTCGATGCCTGGATCACGGCCTCGCAGCCGGCCTCGCTGCTCTACCAGCCCTATGTGTCGGAAGCCGGCGAGCGCGGGCCGTTCGTCGATGCCAATGCGCGGGCAGGCTTCGTCGGCATTTCCTCGCGGCACGGCTATGCCGATCTCGTCCGCGCCGTCTTCGAGGGGTTGGCGTTCGCCGCGCGCGACTGCTACGCCGCCATGGGGCCGCTGCCGCGCGAGGTCCGCCTCACCGGCGGCGCCGCCAGAAGCCCGGCGCTGCGCAAGATATTGGGAGCTGCTTTGGGCGCCGATATCCGCACCAGCGCGCGTGAGGAGGCGGGTGCCGCGGGTGCGGCGATGATCGCCGCGGTCGGCGTCGGGCTCTACCCGTCGATGGACGCGTGCGTCGGCGAATGGGTGACGCCGCTGCTCGGTGATGCCGAGCCGAGCGACCGAAGCCTCGCCGCGATCTACGACAAGATGACCCCATCCTACATGTTGGCGCACCAGGCTTTGCGGCCGGTCTGGCGCGCGATGGCTTCAGTGCAGGCAAATTGAGAAGTCGAGTATGCCCAGGAAAATAGCGATCATTGGCGACAACTTCATGCTTCCGGAGGTGTTTCGCGCCAAAATCGAGAAGGTCGCGAGTGGCGACCTCGATATCCGCACATTGCAGACGGCCTGGCCCGACGAGCCGATGGAGTTCGGCAATCCGGCGCTCGGCCTCGACAAGGTCAAGGAATATTTCGGCCATCCCGACGAGGTCGTCGATTTCATCGGCGATGCCGAGATCCTCGTCACCCAACTCGCGCCCTTGTCGGAGGACATGATGCGGCGCCTGCCGGGGCTCAAGCTGATTGCGGTCTCGCGCGGCGGCCCGATCAACATCGACATGGCCGCGGCGAGGGATCACGGCATCACCGTGGTCAACGTGCCCGGCCGCAACGCCACTGCCGTCGCCGAGTTCACCATCGGCGCCATCCTGGCCGAGACGCGGCTGATCAGGGTCGGCCATGAGGCCTTGCGCAAGGGAGAATGGCGCGGCGATCTCTACCGCGCCGACCGCACCGGCCGAGAACTCGGCGAAATGACCGTCGGCGTCGTCGGCTATGGCAATATTGGCACCAAGGTGGTCCGCCTGCTGCGTGCCTTCGGCTGCCACGTCCTGGTCAGCGACCCCTATGTGCAGTTGAGCGCGGAGGATCGCAATGCCGGCGTCGAACTGGTTGGGCTGGACGATCTCCTGTCCCGCTCCGATGTGGTCACGCTGCATCCCAGGGTGACCGAGGAGACGCGCGGCCTGATCGGCAAACACACCATCGCGCGGATGAAGCCCGGCGTGATCTTCGTCAACACCGCGCGCGGGCCGCTGGTCGATTATGACGCGCTCTACGAGGCGCTGGTTTCGGGGCAGATCGCCAGCGCCATGCTGGAGACGTTCGCGGTCGAGCCGGTGCCATCGGACTGGCCTTTGCTGCAGCTTCCCAACGTGACGCTGACGCCGCACATCGCAGGCGCCTCGGTGCGCACCGTGACCTATGCCGCCGAGCAGGCCGCCGAAGAGGTGCGCCGCTACATCGCCGGCCTTCCTCCCGTCAATCCGTGCTGAGGGTGGCGGCCATGGCATACCAATGCGGCATCGAGGCCAAGGTGGGATGAGCGGCGGCACCGAAATCGTCGACCTCTTCGTCGTCGGCGGCGGCGTCAATGGCGCCGGCATCGCGCGCGATGCTGCGGGCCGCGGCCTTTCCGTCATCCTGTGCGAAAAGGACGATCTTGCCGAAGGCACCAGCTCCCGCTCGGGCAAGCTCGTCCATGGCGGCCTGCGCTACCTCGAATACTATGAATTCCGCCTGGTGCGCGAGGCGCTGATCGAGCGCGAGGTGCTGCTGGAATCGGCGCCGCACATCATCTGGCCGATGCGCTTCGTGCTGCCGCACAGCCCGGACGACCGGCCGGCATGGCTGGTGCGGCTCGGCCTGTTCCTCTACGACCATCTCGGCGGCCGCAAGCGGCTGCCGCCGACCCGCACGCTCGACCTGCGGACGGCGCCCGAAGGCGCGCCGATCAAGGACGCGTTCAAGCGCGGTTTCGAATATTCCGACTGTTGGGTCGACGATGCCCGCCTAGTCGTCATCAACGCGCTCGACGCCGCCGAGCGCGGCGCGAAGATTTTCACCCGCACCGCCTGCACCGCCGCCCGCCGAGAGAACGGCCTCTGGGTCGTCGAGATGCGGGATGGCAGGACCGGCGCCAGGACGACGGTTCGGGCACGCGCCCTGATCAACGCCGCCGGCCCCTGGGTCAACGACATCGTCAACCGCGTGGCCGGTCAGAACTCGAAGCGCAACGTCAGACTGGTCAAGGGTAGCCACATCGTCGTGCCCAAATTCTGGGAGGGACGGCATGCCTATCTCGTCCAGAACAGCGACAAGCGCGTCATCTTCATCAATCCCTATCAGAACGATCTCGCTTTGATCGGCACCACCGACATTCCCTACGAGGGGCGGCCCGAGGACGTGACGGCGGAGGAGAGCGAGATCGATTACCTGATCAGGGTGGTCAACCGCTATTTCAAGCGCGGCCTTGCGCGCAGCGATGTCGTCTATTCGTTCTCCGGCGTCAGGCCGCTCTATGACGACAATGCCGACAACCCAAGCGCGGTGACCCGCGACTATATTTTCGAGCTCGACGCGCCGGACGCGCAAGCGCCGCTGCTCTCGGTCTTCGGCGGCAAGATCACCACCTTCCGCAAACTGGCCGAGCACGCGCTGGACAGGATCGCCCCGTTCTTTCCCGGGATGGGCAAGCCCTGGACAGCGAAGGTGCATTTGCCCGGCGGCGACATCGTCAACGCCGATTTCGAACAGTTCCTCGGCGACCTTGGACGTGAGTATCCGTGGATGCCGGCCTCGCTGATCAAGCATTACGGGCGGCTTTACGGCACCAGGACCCGTCTTCTGGTCGGCGCCACGGGATCGCTCGCCGGATTGGGGCGATGCTTCGGCAAGGACTTCTTCGAGCGCGAGGCCAATTATCTCTTCGAACAGGAGTGGGCGGCGACATCAGCCGACATCCTGGAACGGCGCACCAAGCATGGGCTGCATCTGTCGGTCGAGGAAAGGGCCGCCTTCGAGCATTGGTGTACGAACCGGCTGGCGAGGGCAGGCTGATGGCCGCCATCGCCAATGTCCCGCGACAGCGCTGAGGAGGGATCGCGACCTTGGCCTTCACGCTCTCCCTCAACACCAATCCGCTGGTCAACCGCTTCGCCGAGCCGGACGACCTGATCGATACGATTGCCTACGACATCGGCATCAGGGACGTTCAGCTCACGCATGAATTCGTCAATCCGGGTTGGCCGGCGGCGACGATCGTCAAATTCGTCCGGCTGTTTCGCGGCGCGCTCACCCGCACCGGCGTACGCGTCACCTCGGGCATGACCGGCCCTTACGGCCGGCTCAACCATTTCGGCCATCCCGACGCGGATGTGCGCCGCTACTATGTCGACTGGTTCAAGACCTTCGCCGACATCTCCGCCGAGCTTGGTGCCAGCGGCATGGGCACGCAGTTCGCCATCTTCACCCATCGCGACTTCGACGACCCCGAGCGCCGTGCGCGGCTGTTCGATATCGCACTGGAGTGTTGGCGCGAGGTCGCCGAACATGCCCGCGCGGCTGGGCTGAGCTATTTGTTCTGGGAGCCGATGTCGGTTGGCCGCGAATTCGGCCACACCATCGAGAACTGCCGGCAGTTGCAAAGCGCGATCGACGCCGCCGGCATGGCCATTCCGCTGGAGATGATGGTCGACATCGACCATGGCGACGTCACCTCCAGCAATCCGGCCGACATCGATCCCTATGCCTGGGCCGAAGCCTTTCCAAGGAAGTCGCCGATCATCCACATCAAGCAGTCGTCGATGAACAAGGGCGGCCACTGGCCGTTCACAGCGGCTTACAACAAGGACGGTCGCATCACGCCGGAAAAACTGCTGGAGACGGTGCGGCGCGGCGGCGGCACGGACAATGAGATTTGCCTCGAACTGTCGTTTCGTGAACGCGAGCCGGTCGATCACCATGTTGTCGCAATGATCCGGGAATCGGTCGACTACTGGGCGCCCTTCATCGAGACAGGCAGATCCGGCCTCGTGCCGAAGGCCGGATAGAAAAAACGGGCGGGAGCCGATAGGCGCCCGCCCGTTGAACCGGATCGTCCCGGTCGGATGTACTCAGCCGAATTTCGGATCGAGGCTGCCCGACTTGTAGCGCTTGGCCATTTCCGAGACCGGCAGCGGCTTGATCTTCGGTGCGTTGCCGGCGGTGCCGAACTGCTCGAACCGCTCCTTGCAAAGCTTGCGCATGGCAGCCATCGCCGGCGTCAGGTATTTGCGCGGATCGAACTCGCTCGGGTTCTCGGTCAGCACCTTGCGGATGGCGCCGGTCAGCGCCATGCGGTTGTCGGTGTCGATGTTGATCTTGCGCACGCCGTGCTTGATGCCGCGCTGGATCTCTTCCACCGGCACGCCCCAGGTCGGCTTCATCTGGCCGCCATATTTGTTGATGATCTCCTGCAGGTCCTCCGGCACCGAGGACGAGCCGTGCATGACCAGATGCATGTTGGGCAGGCGGCGATGGATCTCCTCGATGACGTTCATGGCCAGCACCGCGCCATCGGGCTTGCGCGAGAATTTATAGGCGCCGTGGCTGGTGCCCATGGCCACCGCCAGTGCATCGACATGGGTGTCGCGCACGAACTGTTCGGCCTGCACCGGATCGGTCAACAGCTGGTCGTGGCTGATCGCGCCTTCGACGCCGTGGCCGTCTTCCTGCTCGCCGCCGCCGCTCTCGAGCGAGCCGAGCACGCCGATCTCGCCTTCGACGGAAACGCCGCCCCAATGCGCCATGTCGACGACGCGCTTGGTGATGCCGGAATTATAGGCGTAGTCGGCCGGCGACTTGCCGTCTTCCTTCAGCGAACCGTCCATCATCACCGAGGTGAAACCATGCTGGATCGCGGTGACGCAGGTGGCTTCGTTGTTGCCATGGTCGAGATGCATGCAGACCGGGATGTCGGGATGGATTTCGACCAGCGCATCGATCAGCTTGGCCAGCACCACGTCATTGGCATAGGCACGCGCACCGCGGCTTGCCTGCAGGATGACAGGCGATTTGGTCTCTTCCGCCGCCTCCATGATGGCGAGGCCCTGTTCCATGTTGTTCATGTTGAAGGCCGGCACGCCATAGCCATATTCGGCGGCGTGATCGAGCAATTGTCTCAGTGTGATGCGAGCCAACGATTAGTCTCCCGTATCTGGTTTCGAACCTGTGGTTGCGGACTGTCCGCGCATCGTTCAGCCCGTCGATGCTTCTGGCCGGATTTCGGCGCGACCGCAACCGCCAGAGACCATCCCAGCCGCAATTCTTGTTACAGTGCCGTGATGAAAGCTGTGGGCATATCCCATGAAAATATCTCATTATAACAAAAATCCTGATACTTTTGCGACGATACCTGCTATCTATTAGGCTCGATCAAGGAGCACCATTCGGCGGTCGGCTGCGATGAAGAGCGATACCAGGCGGCAAGGCATCATGGATTTCCTGATGGACGCCGGCGCGGCGAGCGTCGAGGATCTCGCCTTGCGCTTTGGCATCTCGAAGATGACCGTGCACCGCGATCTCGACGAACTTGAGGAAAGCGGCTTCCTGCGCAAGGTGCGCGGCGGTGCCTCGATCCAGCCGAGCAGCCTCTTCGAAAGCGATTTCCGCTACCGGCAGAAGCAGGCTACCGAGGAAAAGCAGCGCCTGGCGGCAGCGGCGGTCGCGATGATCGAACCCGGCCAGACGGTGATCATCGACGACGGCTCGACCGCGGGCGGCATTGCGCGGCATCTCGCCGATTTGCGGCCGCTGACGGTGATCTCCAACAATCTGGCTGTCATCCAGGAACTGGCCGGCACTGGCGGCATCAACCTGATCGCGCTCGGCGGCCAGTACAGCAAGAAGTTTCACGGCTTTTTCGGCCTGCTTGCCGAGGCCTCGCTCAAATCGCTGCGCGCCGACGTCGCCTTCCTGTCGTCGTCGGCCATTCACGGCGTTTCCGCCTTCCATCAGGACCAGGAGGTGGTGCAGTCCAAGCGACTGATGATGGCGGCCGCCACCCGCAAATATCTGCTGGTCGATCACGGCAAGTTCGACCGCACGGCGCTGCATTTCCTGACGGATCTCAGCGCGTTCGACGCCGTCTTCACCGGACGCGAGCCGGGGCCTGGAATGCGCGAGGCATTGGCGGCCGGCGGCGTTTCGCTGACGGTGATCGACAAGGGACCATGATCCCAAAAAGCGGAGCTTCTCGTCGGGAGCTCACGGTCAAACTAGGGTAAGGAGCGGTAAGCGTGGTTTACTGGGTCGGTACAAGCTGGAAGATGAACAAGACGCTCGCTGAGGCGATGGATTTCGCCGCGATCCTGGCCGGGTTCGTCCCTGGTTTCGATGACCGCATCCAGCCCTTCGTCATCCCGCCGTTCACGGCGGTGCGCGAGGTTGGGCAGGCGCTGTCCTCGACGCGGGTCAAAATCGGCGCCCAGAACATGCATTGGGCCGATGCCGGCGCCTGGACCGGCGAGATTTCACCTGTGATGCTGACCGATTGCGGGCTCGATCTGGTCGAACTCGGCCACAGCGAACGGCGCGAGCATTTCGGCGAGACCGATCGCACCGTCGGCTTGAAGACGGCGGCGGCCGTGAAGCACGGATTGATACCGCTGATCTGCGTCGGCGAGACGCTGGCCGAGCGCGAAAGCGGCGAGGCCGATGCGGTGCTGGCCAGGCAGGTCGAGGAGGCGCTGCAATTCCTCGAAGAGGAAGGGAAGGGCGCGAAAATCCTGTTCGCCTACGAGCCGGTCTGGGCGATCGGCGACAAGGGCATTCCGGCCAGCTCCGACTATGCCGACAAGCAGCAGGGACTGATCAAGACTGTGGCCGGGGGCCTGCTGCCGTCCATCCCGCCGGTGCTCTACGGCGGCAGCGTCAATCCCGGCAATGCCGCCGAGCTGATCGGCCAGCCGAATGTCGACGGGCTCTTCATCGGCCGTTCCGCCTGGCAGGCGCAAGGCTACATCGACATCCTCGGCCGCGCCTCGGCCGCGATCTGAATCAAAACGCATCCAGTCAAGAAAGGACACGATCATGAAAATAGCCATTGGAGCCGACAGCGCCGGCAAGCCGCTGCTCGATGTCATCGCCGCACATCTGGCGACCAAGCCCGGGCTCACCGTCAGCGACCTCAGCCAGGCCGGCTATTATGCCGACCTGTCGCAGAAACTCGCCCAGACGATAGTCGACGGCGACAACGATCGCGGCATCCTGTTCTGCGGCACTGGCATCGGCGTCTCGATCTCGGCCAACAAGGTGCCGGGTATCCGCGCCGCACTCACCCACGACACCTATTCGGCCGAACGCGCCGCCAAATCCAACAACGCGCAGATCATCACCATGGGCGCGCGCGTCATCGGCCCGGAACTGGCCAAGGCGATCGTCGACACGTGGCTGGCTTCCGAGTTCGACGAGAAGGGGCCGTCGGCCGGCAATGTCCAGGCGATCAACAGGCTCGATGCGGCTAAGGCTTAAGCCAAAGCCTTCGTCATCGCAGCGATGACGGTGACGGCGGACGCCGCACCCGGGTCCATGTGCCCGAGCGAGCGTTCACCGAGCCGGGCCGAGCGGCCCTTGGTCGCGACCATGTCCTTGGTCGCTTCAGCACCAGACTCAACCGCGGCAAGGGCGGCGGCCAGGCTTTCGGACAGCGTCTTGCCGGCAGCATGCGCGGCCCCGGCCGCTTCGGCCGCTGGCTGCCAGGCATCGATCATCGTCTTTTCGCCAGGTTCGGCCTTGCCGCGATCCTTGATGCCCTGTGCCATGGCCTGGAACAGGGCGATGAATTCGGCGTCCGTCAGCGTCGCCTTGCCCTTGACGGCGGCAGCCGCACGCATGAAGGCCGTCGCATAGAGCGGGCCTGAGGAAGCGCCGACCGCATTGAGGAACGACTTCGCCGCGCCGTTGAGCAGCGCGGTCGGCTCGACAGCGGCGAGGTCGAGCGATGCCAGCGCATCGCGCACGGCGCCGAAACCAAGCGCCATGGCGATGCCGTGATCGGCGTCGCCAATGACACCGTCGAGCCGGCAGAGCCGGTCCTTGTCGGCCTCGATCGCCGTTGCGATCTCATCGAACATTCTTTTCAGGTCGGCGGCATCGATGGTCACGGATCGCTCTTTCGTCAGCCGGCGCGGAACATGGCGCAGTCGCAAGGATGGTCGAGCATCGTCTGCAGTTCGCCGTCGAGATGCATCAAGGTCACCGATGCGCCGGCCATTTCCAGCGACGTGCAGTAATTGCCGACCCAGGTCGCGTGGATGGAAACACCGATGTCATCAAGCCTCTGCTTGACCCGGCGGTTCATGATGTAGAGCTCCATCAGCGGCGTCGAGCCGAGCGAATTGACCAGCACCGCGACCTTGTCGCCACGCGAAGGCGACATCTCGGCAAGGATCCTGTCCAGCATCTCGTCGGTGATCTCATCGGCGGTCCGGAGCTTGCCGCGCGCGATGCCGGGTTCGCCATGGATGCCCATGCCGATCTCCATTTCGTCGGCGCCGATCTCGAAATTCGGCCGCCTTGTCTGCGGCAGCGAGCAGGGCGACAGCGCCACGCCCATGGTGAAGGTGCGGTCGTTGGCCTTGCGCGCGATGCGCTCGCATTCGTCGAAGGAGAGCATCCGGTCGCAGGCCGCGCCGGCTGCCTTGAAGATGAAGAAATTGCCGGCGACGCCGCGGCGCTTGTCCCGCTGATCGCGCGGCGCCGAAGCGACGTCGTCGGTGGTCAGCACGGTGCGGACCTCGATGTCGTCCATGCCGGCCATCTCGGCCGCCATGTCGAAATTCATCACGTCGCCGGCATAGTTGCCGTACATGAACAAGACGCCGGCGCCGCCGCTCACCGCCTTGGCGCATTCAAGGATCGGATCGGGTGGTGGCGAGGCAAAGACATTGCCGGTGGCCGCCGCGTCCGCCAGTCCCTTGCCGACAAAGCCGAGAAAGGTCGGCTCGTGGCCCGAGCCGCCGCCGATCACCAGCCCGACCTTGCCGGGCCGCGGCCCGTCGCGGGCGACGATCGAGCGCGGGCTGCCGTCCGCACTCCTGAGGTGGCGAGGATGCGCGGCGAGGATCCCTTCGAGCATCTCCTCGACGGCTCGGTTGCCGTCATTGATGATCTTCTTGGTCTGCACCGGCATCCTCCCGAATTCGGCATTTCGCAAATACTACCGGGTGTTATCGCGATTTCCACCCGGCTGCGAACATTTCATGCCGCGATCTTTTCCCGGGCCGCCAGGATCTGGACGCAGGCATTGGCCGCTTCCTTGCCCTTGACGGTGAAGTGCTCGAAGAAGAAGCGGTGATGCTCGGCGCTGTCATGATAGTTGTGCGGCGTGAGCACCGCCGAAAGCACCGGCACGCCGGTCGACAGCTGCACGTTCATCATGCCGTCGATGACGGCGCCGGCGACGAACTCATGCCGGTAGATGCCGCCATTGACGACGAACGCCACGCCCAGGGTCGCCGCATAGCGGCCGGTCTGGGCCAGGGTCTTGGCGTGCAGCGGGATCTCGTAGGCGCCGGGCACGTCGAAGACATCGACGGCAAAGCGTCCGTCGCCAAGCGCGGAAAGCTCCGCCTCGAAGGCCGCGACGCACTGGTCGACGATATCGGCATGCCAGCGCGCGCGAATGACGGCGATGCGAACAGTTTCATAGTCTTTGTGGGAATGCTGATTCATGGGTCCATCCTTCCGTTTCGAACCAGAATCAGGACGCACGATACAAAATCCGGCCCGCCGGGGCGGTCCGTCTTTCGTTCGTTCTCTTTCATCCGGACTATACCGTCGGCTCCGGAATCAGACCGGATCTGCTGACCTTTCCACTGGAGCGCCACGCGTCCTCTTGGACGCGTAAAGGACGCTCTAGCACCTAGGAATCCACGCATTGGCGCGTGGACTGGAAAGCGCTCGCGGGCTCGGGTCGAAACCCCTACCGCCGGTGGGGACTTTCACCCCGCCCTGAGAACATTAACGGCTTTGTATGAAAGGGCAGGGCGCGGCTGTCAACCGCGCCAACGCGCTGGCCTATCAGGTGCTGCTCGAGTGGCGCGTGCGCCACGCCGCCGCCGAGGCGGCAACCAGCATGAGCAATGCCGCGATCATAGCGCAGGTGGCAAAACCGAAGGTGGCATAGAGCGGGCCAAAGCCGGTTGTGCCGACAAAGACCGCCAGATAGGTTACCGCGCTGTTCAGGCCCATGATCGTGCCGCGCCGCGAGGGATCGAGCGCGGAGAGGCGCATCACCAGGACATTCAACCCGAAATGGTTGGCAAGTCCCCACACCGCAACCATGGCTATGGTCAGCCCGAAACTGTCGCTCGTCGCGGCAATGGCGACGTAGACGATGGCGACAAGCAGATAGGCGAACGGCATGACGCGACGGGCGCCGAGGCGATCGATCACGCCATCGAGGAGAGCAGCCGTGCCGAAGCCGATGCCGTAGGCGAGCGCGGCCCAACCGTTGGCGCTCACCGGCTTGCCCAACCCGCTGTGCAGGTGGTCGCCGAGATAGCCGTAGACGCCGTAGAAGGCGGTCATGAAGGCCGCGCAGGCGACGAGAAGCGGCACGATGCCGGGAATGCCGAGCGCGGCCAGCGGCGCCGGCGCCTGACCGCTCTTCCTGATGTCGCTCAGCGACGTCATGGTGAGGCCGGCCAGCGCAAGCATCGCGAGGAGCGCGACGGCTGCGAAGACGGCGCGCCAATGCACGAGATCGGCAAGCACGGCCGACAGCGAAACGCCGGCCACCATGCTGAGCGTCCATCCGGTGAGCACGACGCCGATCGTCCCGCTTTCACGGCCGGGCGGCGCGATCGCCGCCGAACTGGCGTAGATTGCCGGCATGGCGACGCCGGCGGCGATGCCGGCTAGCAGCTGTGCCGCGACCAGCATGATCACCGTCGGCGCCGCCGCGCTCGCGACAAGTGCCAGCGCCAGCAGCAGCAACGCTCCCTGCAGCATCCGGCGTGCGCCGAGCCGGTCGATATAGCGCGCCAGGAACAGGGCGCTTGCCGAGGTGCCCAGGCCAAACGCGGCCGCAGCAGCCATCACGGCCGGTACGCTGGTTGCGAACGACACGGCCACGGCCGGCGCAATCGGACCCAGCACCAGCGAGTTCGAGCCGATCACCGCGATGCACCCGGTCAAAAGATAGGCCAGCGCCGGGATCGGCGGCCGGGCCTCGGCTGCGAAAGTCGTGGCTTGATCACTGTTCGACATATCAACATAATGGCCGTATTGAATTCTGTAGCAATCGGGATTGTCGATATGGATGAAGAAACAGATGGCATTCGGCGGAACAGGCCAGCACCCCGTGATGTCGACGCGATCGACCGAAAGATATTAGGTGTTCTCGTCGAGGACGCCACGGTCAGCTACGCCGAACTGGGTGACCGTGTCGGCCTTTCGCCGCCCGCCGCCCATGAGCGGGTCAAGCGCCTGCGGCGCAGCGGCGCCATCCGCGGCACGGCTGTCATCATCGACCCCAATGCGGTGCGAAAGCCGCTGCTCGCCTTCGTGCATATCGACACCAAGGGTTGGGGCAAGACGCCGGAACTGATGGCGATCTCGCAATATCCGGAAGTCGAGGAGATCCACACCGTCGCCGGCGACACCTGCGTGCTGCTCAAGGTGCGTACCGAGGATCCGAGGGCGCTCGAAGGATTGCTGTCGCGTCTTTACGAAACGCCCGGCGTCACCTCGACGCGCAGCTATGTGGTGCTGTCGACCTATCTCGAGCGGCCGGTGCAGCCCGGCGTCACCACGCAATGGCCAACGCCCCAACATCTGAGCCGTCCGCTATATTAGGTGGCTCGTTGACGCCCAGGCGCAAGCCTGTCGCGACCAGGTCGCGAGCGTGGTAAAGACAAGGGCTGAAGCAGGTCGGCTCCCAGCGATTGCGCCTCAGAGGGACAATCGCATGCCGGTCTCGCGAGGTTTCAAACCGACGGCGGGGGATGGCAATGTTGGAAACGGACAAGGCCTTTACCGGTTCAATACCGGAAAACTACGACCGCTATATGGTGCCGTTGATTTTCGAACCGTTCGCCGCCGATCTCGCACGGCGGGCAGCGGCCCTGTCGCCCGGCGCGGTTCTGGAAATCGCCGCGGGCACCGGGGTGGTCACGCGCGCATTGGCGCCAAAACTGTCCCCCGACGCAAGCTATGTCGTGAGCGACCTCAACCAGCCCATGCTCGACTACGCCGCTTCGCGACAGGCTCCCGACAGTCGCATCACATGGCGCCAGGCGGATGCCATGGCGCTGCCGTTCGAGGATGCGGCCTTCGATGTCGTCTGTTGCCAGTTCGGCGCGATGTTCTTTCCCAACCGTTCAACCGCCTACCGCGAAGCGAGGCGGGTGCTGAAGCCCGGCGGACACTTCCTGTTCAACGTCTGGGATCGCATCGAGGAGAACGTATTTGCCGATGATGTGACGAATGCCCTCGCAAGGTTTTTTCCGGACGATCCGCCGCGCTTTCTGGCGCGCACGCCCCATGGCTATCACGATACGGCCCTGATCCGCGGCGATCTGGAAGACGCGGGTTTCACCCATGTGGTGATCGAGACGAGAGCCGAACAGAGCCGCGCATCCTCGCCGCGCCTGCCGGCCGTCGCCTATTGCCAGGGGACGGTCCTTCGCAGCGAGATCGAGGCCAGGGACGCCGGAAAACTCGAAGCCGCTACCGACTATGCCGCAGCCGCGATCGCGGAAAGGCATGGCAGCGGCGAGGTCGCCGCCAAAATCCAGGCTCACGTGGTCGTGGCCCTGGCTTAGTCTGCCATCGAGCGTGTCCTAGCTTCCCAGCCGGATCGTCTCGAAATAGGCATCGGTGCCGACCTGGCCGCCCTTCAATGCGATTTCGAGCCCGTCGATCTCGCCGCCGCCATGGGCGAGACAGAGCGGCGAGCCGGGCGATTGCGGCAACGGCATGCGCACGGTCAGCGCATCGATGGACAATTGTCCCAGCGCGTGGCTCGACGTATCGCCGCCGGCGATCACCGCGCGCTTGAGTTTCTCTGTCGCCACCAGCCGGCGCAGGATGGTTCCCAGCGCCCGTCCCAGCCTGTTGCGTGCGCCTTCGATATGATCGATCTCGGCGCTGCGATCGGCTTGGGGACCAAGTGCTGTGTAGAGGATCACGCTGCGCCCCGCCGCCAGGCTCGACAATCCGCTGGCGACGGCACGCTCGATCGCCTCGCCGGCGCCCTCCGAGACAAGCTGCATGGCGTCCATCTGAATGCCGTCGAATCCACGCGCAAGCGCGAAGCGGATCTGCTTCTCCGTGGTCGGCGACACACTGCCCGAGACCACGGCGAGCCGGTCGACCGGACCGGGCGGTGTGAAGGACGCGTGCCCCGTGGCAATGCCTTTGTCGGCCCATTCGGCAAGCAGAGCATATTCGACGCCCGAGGATCCGACGACGAAACCATGGCCTTGTTCGCACATGCGCCAGACCTGTTCGCCGACGCGCTTCTGCGTTTGGCGGCTCTCGACGTCGAACAGGACGATTGCCCTGTTTTGCACGGCCTGGTCGACCCGTTGGGGAAGATCGTCGGCCTGCAATGCCGCCAGGTCGACAAGGCCGGAAGCGAGACCGGTCTGGTGAGACAGATGGAGGAGCAGATCCGCCTCGTTCATCGGCGTCACCGGATGCCGGCTCATGACGGGGTGCCGGTCGATGCGGAAATAGTCGCCACGGAATGCAGCGAAAAGGTTCCCGAACGCTGTATAGCGCTTGAGTTGCGGCGCCCCGACAACCACCGGCACGGCCTTCTGGCCGAAGACACCCCTGCCGATTTCTATGGCGCGGCCGATGCTGCCGATCGTCGGGCTGGAATCGAAGGTCGAGCAGATCTTGTAGTGGCAAACCGCCGCCTCGAGCCCTCTCAGCCACTCGAAGGCCGGCGCCAGGTTCTCGTCCATCCATTGCGGCCTTTCGCTGCGGCTCGTGCCCGCCAGTCCCATGGCGCGGCAATGCGAAAATCGCGCCAGCAAGGGCTGGTCGGGCCGTCGCATGAACAGCACCGTCGGCACGCCGCCGAGTTCGAGTGCCTCCATGACGTCGGTCGAGCCGGTGAGGTCGTCGCCATAATAGCTGAGCAGCAGCTTCTGCATGGCCTCGCTCACGCGGCCTTGCCGTCGCCGAACTTCTCGATCGAGCGCGCCAGTTCGACATGGCTTCGTGCATAGTCCGCCAAGGAAATGCCGTCGACGGCGGCTTGCCAGGCCTGCTGGACGGCGCGCACGCCGGCACCCGGGCCGTCCGGATGGCTGACGATGCCGCCGCCGCAGAGATAGAGTAGGTCGACCGTGCGCCCGGTGCGCTCGTAGGTCTCGGGCGCCTGTCCGCCCCACTGGCCGGAGCCGGCGACCGGCAGGGCGCAATCTTCAGGCGAGAACAGCGGCGTCGTCACCGCCTCGAAGGAGGCGATGAAAGATGCGTCCGGCTCCCAGTATTTCGAGGCGATGCCGTTGATCTGGAACTGGTCGACGCCGAGCAGCCGCCAGAACTGCTGCCAGACCTTGAAGTCCATGCCGAGGCCGGGATGGCGGGTCAGGATGTCCCAGCCGTTGCGGTGGGCATGCAGCACCAGGCCGGAGCGCTTTCTTAGGTAAGCCATGCCGCCGAAGCCGATGGAGTTGATGTTGATGACCGCGCAATTGCCGCCGGCCTTGAGCACCATATCGTGGTTGCGCATCACCTCGTCCGGGTCGGCATGCGAGATGCCGAAGGCGTACATCACCTTCTTGCCGGTCTTCTGCTCGTGATCGAGGATCAGCGGCATGATCGCCTTCACCCGCTCCGCCAGCGGCGAATAGGCCGGGCTCATCAGCTTCTCGTCGTCCTTGATGAAATCGACGCCGGCGGCGATCAGTTCGCCGACCATGGCGGCCGTCTCGTGCGGTCGCAGGCCCAGCGCCGGCTTGACGATGGTGCCGATGATCGGACGGCCCTCGACACCGGTCAGCCTGCGGCTGCCGACGACGCCGAATTGCGGCCCCGGATGGGCGCCCTTGAATTCTTGCGGCAGCTTCATGTCGACGACGCGGATGCCCGACAGACCCTTGATCGAGTACGTGCCGCCGATGGCGATGGTCATCAGCGCCGAAAGATCGGTGCCGATGGCATCGAACGGAAAGGCGATGTCGACATCGGCGCGTCTGAAAGGTCCGGTGCCGGCCTCGGGAATGGATGGCTGCTCCGCATCGGGCAGGTGCCGGATCGCCGTCACCCGTGCCGCCACGCGCGCCTTCAGCTCTTCGGTTTCGCCGGGCAGCGCAACGAAGGTGCCGGTCGATTGGTCGCTGGCGATCTTGGCCGCCAGGGCTTCTATGCTGCCTGAGGTTTCGATGCGATAGGTGAGGGTGATCATGATGGATGGACCGGGTCGATAGGGTTCGAAAAAAGTTTCGTTGCGAATGAAATCTGGTATAATGAGTACATAAGTATTGCAAGCAAATACCCCGGCTGCCGCGACGGGCGTCGGTTAAGGGCAGGCATTCCGATAGTCCTGCCCGGAATGCTACACAGGAATCGGGGCAAGGGAGTGATTCGCGGCGATGAACCGTTCGGAACCGATCGTCCGGCGCAAGCTTTCCGACGAAGTCTTTGCAAGGCTGAAGCGGCTGATCACCAGCGGCGAATTGCAGCCGGGTGATGACATGCCGTCGGAGCGCGAATTGATGGAGCGCTTCGAGGTCGGCCGGCCTGCGATCCGCGAGGCCATGCAGGCGTTGAGCAATATGGGCCTTGTCGCCATCTCGCATGGCGAGCGGGCCAAGGTGCTGCAGCTGACCGCCAAGTCGATCATCAGACAGGTCGACGGTGCGGCCAAGATCATCCTGTCTTCGTCGAAGGACACGCTCGAGCATCTGAAGAGCGCGCGCATCTTCTTCGAGCGCGGCATGGTCAAGGAGGCCGCCGAAAGGGCCACCGCCGAGGATGTGCGGCAGCTCAAGGAAACCGTTGCCGAGCAGCGCGGCGCACGCGGCAATTCGGAAGCCTTCATTTCCGCCGACATGAAATTTCACAGCCGGATCGCGGCGATTTCGGGCAACCCGATCTATGTCGCCGTCAGCGAGGCGATGCTCGGCTGGCTGAAGGAATACCACACCGAGATGCTGATCTGGACCGGCAAGGAAAAGTACACGCTGACCGAGCACGAGGAGATCATCGACCGCATCGAGCACAAGGATGCCGACGGCGCCGAGAAGGCGATGATCAAGCATCTCGAGCGCTCGCGCGCGCTCTATGTGATGAATTCCGAGAAGTAGGCTTGCCTAACCAATCCTGGCAATCGCGTAGGGCGACATGATGAGACGGCCCCCGCGAAGCGCGGCAGCATCGACCCGGACATCGCCCGCCGTCAGATTGGCCAGCCATGCGATGGTCTCGCCCGAGGTGGAGCGCCCGGCCAGCGCCAGCACCCGCGTCTCGTCGCTTGTTTTCGCGGCAACGTGCGCGAGCCCAGCCAATCCGCAAAGCGCGGAGATAGCCTGGAAGATCGGCCGCGGCGATCCCTCGGCGGCAGGTTCCCCGGATGCCGCCAGCACGCCGAACGGCCCGGTGAAGCCGGACAGCGTCAGCATCTCCAGTCCGGCCGGCGCGACGCGCGCGCCATAGCCGATCGTCCATGCGGCGGCGAACTGGGCGGCATGACGCGGGTCGCGATTGGCCATGGCGATGCGCTGGCCATCAAAATTGTCCTTCGTCGCGCCGCCATAGGGGTTCTGCCGCATGGCGATGGTCGACGGTCCGATCCGGTAGGGCCTGTCTCCGAAGATCGCCCGCGCCGACCGGGTGATGAACGGCAATGCCTCCAACGACTGCATGACGCTGAGATCGTCGGCCGCATGCACGATCGGGCAGGTGCAGTGGGTGACGAAATCGAGCAGCCCGGCCGGAACGCGCTTGCGGTTGAGCTCGGTGAAATAGCTGAACATGCCGCCGCCGAGACGAATATCGGGAAAGGCGCGGCGCGCGGCGGCGTAGACATCCTCGAGCGGCGGGCATTCCGGCCAGGCACTGCCCGGCGGCGTCGACTGCCGGTCGACCGAAGGCGATACCGCGACGGCGTCGAGCCGCAGGCCCGCCTGGCGCACCATGTCGGCGACCGCGGCGAGTTCGGCATCGAGATCGCCGGTGCAGGCGACAACGCATTCGAGCGTCGTTGCAGCGGGGCAAGCGGCGGCAAGCCGGGCATGGGCGCGCAAGGCGTCCAGCCCGTGGCCGCGCGTCGGGTCGAAGTGGAGCAAAAGCTGCTGCGGGCCGAGCTGCGACAGCATCGGCAGGTCCGCCAGCGTTGCCTCCACATCCTCGGGATAAATGACCACGCCGATATCGGGCAGTCTTGGTCCGGCTTCGCCAAGCTCGATGCGGACCGGTTCATGGCCCGAAGCCGTGGCCGAAGGCCTGGCGTCGCCCGCAATGCGCAGGGTAATGGTCTGGCGCAAGGGTTCGCCGGCCGGCAGCACATAGGGCCAGGGCAGCGCCAGCGGCCGCACATAGGTCTTGTAGGAGGCATCGGACCAGTTGCGCTGGTCCTCCATCTCGAAAATGTCGCCTTCCATCCGGCACTCGGCGGTGAGGCCGGGCCGCACCGCATGCGTGATGGCGCGCAAATCCTTGAAAGGCTGCCAGGGGTCGATCAGCTCCGGCAGTGTCGTATCCACCACGCTGCCGTCGGTATGCTCGACGGTCACCGGGCTGCCGGCAAGCTCCGCGATCGGATGCAGGATGCAGAAGCCGCAGCGGTTGGTCTCGAAATCGCTTTCGGGCAGCGCGCTGACGTCGAACACCAGCCGGCCGTCAGCCGATCCCTTGATGGTGGCGCGGAAGGCGAGCCGGCTTTCGCCCGGCCCGGTGCAGCTTGCCGTGTAGCTGACGCAGAAAGCATCGGCGCCCTGGTCGACGGTCAAGTCCGCCAGAACGGGTTCGTAGGTGCCCCAGTCGCGGTCCCGCACGATATAGGCGATGGCACGCAGCACCTCGGTGCCGCCATGGCGGATGGTGCGCAAATTGCCGTTGACGAAATCGGCGCTGAGCGGGCCGGCGCGGAGCCGGACCGGTCTGGCTTCCGCCGCGCGTGTGCCGCAGAGGAGGAAGCCATCCACGCTCATTTCAGCAGCTCGTCTAACCGCAACGGTTCGCGGCTCGCGGCGCCGGCATAGGCAGCCTCGACCAGCGCGAACGTCTTGAGATTGTCGGCGCCCGAGGTCGCCGGCTCCTTGCCGCCGACAAGGCAGTCGACCCAGTGCCGCTGGATCGCCAGCACGCTTTCCTGGATGTTGTGCCATGGCCGCGATGCCCAGGCGAGCAGCGGCGGCGAAATGTCCTTGACCGTCGTGCCGCTCTTGCCGGTGACGGTGAGCTGGTAGCCTTGAGCCAGCCGGATCGTGCCGTCGCTGCCATCGATCTCGATCAGCGTTTCGGGAAACGGCTCGACGGCGAGCCTTGTCGCATAGCTGCAGTCGACCACCGATGTGGCGCCGCTCTCGTGGTCCATCAGCATCGTGGCGACATCCTCGCCGGCAATGGCGGGATTGATGCGCGCGGTGCGGGCAGTGAGGCTCGATACGTCGCCCAACAGGAAGCGGGCGATGTCGAGGATGTGGATGCCGAGATCCTCGATGATGAAGCGTTTTCCGGTCGCCAGGTAAGGCTGGCCGGAAAACACGTCAAAGGCGGAGCGGAAGGAGATGCGTCCGAAGAAGGGCGTGCCGATCTCGCCGCTGTCGAGCACGGCGCGCACCGCCTGGATCGGCGATTGCCAGCGAAAATTCTCGTGCACCATCAGCGGCACGTCGGCCTTGGCGCAGGCCGCGACCATCGCCTTGGCGTCGGCGAGCGTCGGCGCGAATGGTTTCTGGCAGATCACAGGAACGCGGTTGGCGGCCGCCATCTCGACCAGCGGCCGGTGGCTGCCGACGGTCGTGGCGATGTCGACGAAGTCGAGCGTCTCGCCAGCAAACATCGCCGCCGCATCGGTGTAGCGCCTGGAAATGCCGAACTGGTCGCCGACGATCCGGAGCCGTTCGGGATCGCGATCGCAGATGGCGACAATCGAGGCGCCCTC
The DNA here is from genome assembly GCF_055901595.1 of Mesorhizobium sp. WSM1386. Taxonomy (NCBI): domain Bacteria; kingdom Pseudomonadati; phylum Pseudomonadota; class Alphaproteobacteria; order Hyphomicrobiales; family Phyllobacteriaceae; genus Mesorhizobium; species Mesorhizobium sp. WSM1386. The sequence goes on along the minus strand of NZ_CM148373.1, from coordinate 5,679,716 downwards.
GATGTCGCGCCAGGCATGCATCTGGTTGACGGCGAAGAAGCCGCAGCCGATCAGCGCTCCACGCAATTCCGTCATGATCAGCCCGCCTTTGCCATCTGCATCAGCGTGACGCGCTGCTGAAGCCGGCGCTGCGCTTGGTCGACGACCACGGCGACGATGATGACGAGGCCCTTGATCACCATCTGCCAGAAGGAACTCACACCCATCATCACCAGCCCGTCCGACAGGATACCGATGACGAAGGCACCGACGATGGTGCCGCCGATGGTACCCCGCCCGCCCGACATCGAGGTGCCGCCAAGCACCGCCGCGGCGATGGCATTCAACTCGAAGCTTTCGCCGGTCGCCGGATGCGAGGCCATCAGCTCCGACGAGATGATCAGGCCGACGATCGCCGCGCAGAAGCCGGAGAACATGTAGACGAACATCTTGACCATGTTGACGCGCACGCCCGAGATCCGTGCCGCGCGCTCGTTGCCGCCGACGGCGAAGATGTGGCGGCCGAGCGGGGTGTATCTGGCGAGATAGGCGGCACCCAGCGCCACCACGATCAGGATCCAGATCGACACCGGCAGGCCGACGAGCCGGCCGGCGCCGAGGAAGCCGAAGCCCGTGGTGCCGAGTTCCGGCTTGCCGACCAGATTGGGGAAGGTGCGCCCGTCCGACGACAGCAGCGCCAGGCCGCGCGCCACATAGAGCACGCCCAGCGTGGCGATGAAGGGCGCGACGTTCAATCTGGTGATCAGCAATCCGTTGACGGCGCCGATCAGGATGCCGACCGCCAGCGTGATCAAGGCGATCTCGAGAACGTTGAAATAGATGGTGTAGCCGATCTGCAGGTCGATGCCGTTGAGCACGAGATAGCCGGCCACCATGCCGCACAGGCCGACGATCGAGCCGACCGAAAGATCGATGCCGCCGGTGATGATGACGAAGGTCATGCCCATGGCGAGGAAGGCGTTGAGCGCAACGTGCTTGGCCATCAGGATCAAATTGGCCGCCGACAGGAAGTTCGGCGCCGCGATGGAAAAGAACACCAGCACGGCAATCAGCGCGATGAAGGTCCTGAGCTTCATCAGCGTCAGCAGTGCGGAACCGCTGGTGGCCGACGACTGCGCCGCCCTGGCCGGAATGTCAGTCATCAGCGTTGCTCTCCATGTGTGGGGGCAAGATGTGCGGGGGCAAGATCTGCGGGGGCAGGATGTGCGGGGACAGGTCCGTGGCCGAGCGCCGATGCGGCGACGATCGCGGCCTCGGTCGCCTCGGCGCGCTCGAACATGCCGGTCAGTTTGCCATTGCTCATCACCGCGATCCGGTCGGACAGCGCCATCACCTCGTCGAGGTCGGATGTGGCGAAGAGGATGCCGAGCCTATCGCGCGACAGTTTGCGCATGGTGCGAAAGACGTCGGCCTTGGCGCCGACATCGATGCCGCGGCTGGGCTCATCCATCAGAAGCACCTTGGGTCCGGTGAGCAGCGCCTTGCCGATCACCACCTTCTGCTGGTTGCCGCCGGACAGCGACGAAACCTCCTGCGCCGGATCCGCGACCTTGATTGCCAGTTCCCGCACCATCTGCAGCACGGCCTGGCGTTCGGCGGCGCCGCGGATGTGGAACAGGCTGACGAAGCGCGACAGGCTTGCCAGCGTCAGATTGCTGGCGACGGAGAGGATCGACACCAGGCCCTCGCGCTGCCGGTCCTCCGGGATCAGCGCCAGACCCCGCCGGATGCGGCGCGTCGTATCGCGTTCCCGGACCTGTTTGCCGTCGATGAAGATATTGCCGCTGGCATGGCCGTGGCGGCCCATGATGCAGTCGAACAACTCACTGCGCCCGGCGCCCATCAGCCCGTAGATGCCGAGGATCTCGCCGGCGCGCAGCGACAGCGAGACGTGGTCGACCGCCAGTCCGCCGGTGGCGCGCGGCAGGCAGATGTCCTCGGCGCGGAAGATTTCCTCGCCCGGCGCATGGTCGTCGGCCTTGGCGAAATCCTTGGCGTCCGAGCCGATCATCTGCCGCACGATCCACTGTGTGTCGACGTTTTTCATCTCCTCCTGGCCGGTGATGCGGCCGTCGCGCAGCACGGTGATGTAATCGCCGATGCGGATCAACTCCTCCAGCCGGTGCGAGATATAGACGATCGCCACGCCGCGCGACTTGAGGTCGGCGATCACCTTGAACAGGATCTCGACTTCGGCGGCGCTCAGCGCCGAGGTCGGCTCGTCCATGATCAGGATGCGCGCGTCGAGCGAAACTGCCTTGGCGATCTCGACAAGCTGCTGCTGGCCGATGCGCAGATCCTCGACCAGCATATCCGGCCGTATCCCGGCCTCGAGCCGCTCGAGGAATATGCCCGCGCGCCTTTCCTGCTCCTTGCGGTCGATCTTGCGAAACCGGTTGGTGATCTCTCGGGTGGCGAAAATGTTCTCGGCGACGGTCATGTTGCCGAACAGGTTCAGTTCCTGGAACACCATGCCGATGCCGCGGTTCACCGCGTCACCGGAGGACGAGAACGAGGCCTCTTTTCCGTCGAGGAGGATACGCCCGACCGTCGGCTGCTCGACGCCGGCGATGATCTTCATCAACGTCGATTTGCCGGCGCCGTTTTCGCCGACCAGAACATTGACCGCACCCTTGCGCACCTCGAAATTGGCCTGCTTGACCGCGACGGTTCCGGCATAGACCTTCGAGACGTCTTCCAGCTTCAGGATGATTTCGTGACCGGCCGCCGTGCTCATGGCTTGGGCCCGATCTCGACCTCCGCCGGAGTCACCAACGGCAGGTCCTGGCTGCTTTCGATCGTATAGGCGCCGAGCACCTTGGCGATACGGCCTTCCAGCGCCTCGCGCGGCAGCTTGGAAAGCACGGTCTTGTCGGCATGGGCGTTGAACGCCTTGCCGAACTGGGCGAAGTCGATCTGGTTGGTGAAATCGTTGAACTGTACGAAATCGAGGCTGTCGCGCAACGCCGTTCCGCGCATTGCCGGCCCGATCTGGACGCGTGCATCCGCCTTGCCGTCGCCGTCGACGTCGATATCCATCGTGCCCGCGCGGGACTGCGTGTTGGCCGCGACGATCTTGCCTTCGACGCGGACCGCGAAGGTCCATGGCGAATTCGCCTGCTTCTTGGGGTTGCCGTATTTGGCGCCGGCCGCCGCCTGATCCGTCTTCGCCAGCGCATGGACTTCGGCGAACGGCCCGGCCTTCTGACTGAGATAAGGGATGACCTTCGAAGCCCAGATGTCTTCGACCATCTTGTCCGGGTTGAAGGCCGACGCGTTGGCGTCGCCTCGCGCCGACGGCGTCGGCAGGATCTTGCAGGCGCCGAGGCCAATGCTGGCGGTCAGGGCAAGGATCGGCCAGATCGCCTTGACTGGCCAGGTCGGCTTGTTCAGCATCGCGGTCAAGCATCCCAGTGAAATGAAGGCGAGGGACGAACCTTAGGCTCGCCCCTCGCTGTTTGCGTTGCGCCGGCTCAGTTCTTCAGAGCGAATGTCTCAAGCTTGGCGGCATTGTCGCCATTGACGAGAACGCAGTCCATCAGCTGCTTTTCCTTCTCGGGCGACTTCTTGTTCTTGATGAGGTCGTTGGCCTGCTCGACCGCCATCTGCGCCTGGGCGTAGGCCGGCTGCAGCACCGTGGCCTTGATGCCGCCGGAGGTGATGGAGTCGCGCACGTCGTTCGAGCCGTCGAAGCCGACGACGATGACATCCTGGCGGTTCGCCGCGGCCAGCGCCGCATAGGCACCCATCGCCATCGTGTCATTGCCGGAGATGACGCCCTTGATGTCCGGATTGGCCTGCAGGATCGATTCCATCTTGGAATAGGCTTCCGTCTGGCTCCAGTTGGCCGACTGCTGCGCAACCATCTTCAGGTCCGGATAATCGTCGATCACATCATGATAGCCCTTGGAGCGGATGCCGGCATTGGTGTCGGATTCCTTGCCGACCAGCTCGACGAAATTGCCCTTCTCGCCCATCAGCTTGACGAATTCCTGCGCGCCGAGCTGGGCACCCTGGTAGTTGTTGGAGACGATCTGCGCCACGGCGACGCCGGTGGCGTTGATCTCGCGGTCGATCAGGAAGGAAGGAATGCCCGCGTCCTTCGCCTTCTGCACGGCGGCGACGGTGGCGTCGGCGCCGGCATTGTCGAGGATGATCGCCTTGGCGCCACGGCCGATCGCGGTGTCGATCAGCTCGGACTGCTTGTTGGCGTCGTCATCATGGACCAGCACCAATGTGTCATAACCAAGCTCCTTGGCCTTTGCCTCGGCGCCGACGGCCTCCGCCTTGAAGAACGGATTGTCATGCGAGGGAGTGATGATGGCGATCAGGTCGGCCGCGAAGGCCGGTGCCGCGGTGCCAAGTGCCAATACGCCGGCGAAAGCCGCAAGCGTCATTCTGCGTGTAAGTTTCATGAAGTCCTCCCGTTGAAAAACCGTGCCTCGATCGAGGCCATCGTCTGCATTTGAATTCGTCTTGGCGATGCAGGCCGCCGCCCGGGTTCAAAGCCGTTTGCCGGCTGTCATCCGAACTCCTCTCGCTCCCCGCCGTCCTCCACTCGCACCGGCTTCGAATTTTCAGCGAAGCATGATCGATCCGAGCCCACGAACAGCTAAAGCCAACTGGTATGATGAGTCAACCACTAATTCAGGTGATCTGTATCTAAGCGGTCGCCCCTTTTTCCTTCTCCCCTTGTGGGAGAAGGTGGATCGCCGCGCTAGCGGCGAGACGGTTGAGGGGTGTTCCAGCGAAGTGAGACGTAGCGTTCCTTGGAGCACCCTCATCCGACCTCGCTTAGCGAGGCCACCTTCTCCCGCAAGGGGAGAAGGGAAAACAGCGCCCTCTCAGGTGATGCGCTGGATGCTGGCGGCGATCTCCTGCGGTTCGAAGACCCGCTTCCAGTCGTCGCGCATCAGCACCGGCTTGCCGAACTCGATCGCCTTGTTGCAGGCATCGGAGAACACGCCCTTGGTCTCGCCGAAGATGACGGCACCGAGCACATTCATGTGGCCGAGCAGGAAATCGAGCGCCGCCTGCCGGTCGACGCCGCGCGCCACGACCTCGTCGAGGGCTTCCTTCATGACGACGAGCAGCGAGGCGCATACCGTCTCTGAAAGGCCCGGCTCCAGCAGCGCCATCTGTTCGACCGTCACGCGGTGCGAGCGCATCACCGGTGCCCAGATGATCTGGGCGATCTTTTCGCCCTTGGCGTAGTCGGCCTCCGGCCCTTGCATCAGGGCGCTGACGAAATGCTGCTTGGCCTTGACGCCGCCGAAAAAGTCCTTCTTTGCGGCCATGTCGGTCTCGTCGTTGAAGATCGGCGGATGGCAGGGATGGGTGACGAAATAGGTAAGATCGGCACGATCAGGCAGGTGCCCGGCGAAGGGGGCCGCGGCATCGAGTACGATCACCATCGTGCCTGGAGCAAGCTTGCTTTCGATGCCGGTGGCGACCTTGCCGATATGCGTGTCCGGCACCGCCAGGATCACGACCTCGGCACCATCGAGCGCCTCGTCGACGCCGATCGTGTCGATGCCCAGCCCTGTCTTCAGGCGCTCCTTGCCGGCCTCGCTGATCTCGACATGGCGGATCGTGTAGTCCGAACCGCGAAAATTTGTCGCCAGGCGGTAGCCCATTTTCCCGCCCGCACCGAATAGCGCAATCGTCGTCATCTGGCCCTTGCTCCTTGATCAAACAGGCGACCGTCGCGCGATCGTCATCTTACATACTGGTATGATCACTCTACCACAATTTGGCAAGAGAAAATCATTGGTCTGTGTTGGTCACTTCGGCAGGGGTGTGGCGGCGCCTGGTTGTGTGTTCGCTGCCGCGCCATCGGTGACATCAACGGAAGTGCGCCGTGCCAGGGCCTGTCGGCCAGCCAGCGCCAGCACGAAGATGACGACGATGCCCTGGACGATGTCCTGGGCGCCGGGAGGCAACCCGATGATCTGCATGGTGGTAACGATCAGGATCAGCAGGATGCTGGCGAACAGGGTGCCGAGCGCGGTCGCCGAACCGCCGAAGATCAGCGTGCCGCCGAGCACGACAGCGGCGATCGACTGCAGCAGATAGGGTTGGCCCATTTCAAGGAAAGCGCCACCGATATAGGCGCCGAGCAGCAGTCCATCGAGCGAGGCCAGCACCGACGAGATGATGAAGGCCGCCGCGATCACCCGGCCGTTCTTGATGGCGGCGAGCCGGGCGGCGGTCCGGTTCTGGCCGACCGCCGACATGACCTGCCCGAACACCGTGTAGCGCAGCACGAAGGAGGTGGCCATCACCCCAAGGATGGCAATGATGGCCATGATCGGAATGCCCGAAATGCGGCCCGTCGCCAGGCTCTTCAGCGCTGGGCTGACGGCAAAGCCGGGGATTGCCTTGTTCGACAAGAGCGTCGCAGTCGCCAGCACATAACCGGTCGCCAGCGTGGCGATGATGGCCGGAATGCCGAGGCCGACGACGAGCAGCGAATTGAGCAGCCCGACCGCGAGGCCGAGCAGGACGGCGGCGACCACGCCAATGGCAAGGTTGGCATCCTGCCCCTTGATGGTGAGCAGCGCGACGAAGGCGCTGAGCGTGATCACCGAAGCGACGGAAAGGTCGATGTTGCCGCGTCCGGTGGTGACGACGAACATCTGGCCGATGCCGACGACCGCCAGGAACGATGCCGACAGTATGATGCCCGACAGGCTGGAGAGGCTGAACCGGTTGGTGACCACCGAGAGCACCAGCCAGAGCAGCAACACCCCGATCGCCGCCCAGATCCAGCGATTCCTCTGCGCCCAGAAGGTAAAGGCGGACAGCGCGTTCATTGTTCGCTCCTGCGATCCGCGGTCAGGCCACGCAGCGTCAACAGCGCGATGAGGATCAGCCCTTGCGTCGCGGCGTTGTAGTCGCTGCTCACATTGAGCGTGCCGAGCAGCGCGCCGATCAGCGACAGCGTCACCGCGCCGGCGATGGCACCGACCGGGGAGACGATGCCGCCGAGCAGCGAGCAGCCGCCCATCACCACGGCGGCGACGCTGAGCAGCGTGAAGGAATTGCCGGAATTGATGTCGCTCGCCGTGTTGATCGCCGTCAGCGACAGCCCTGCGGCGGCCGCGAACAACCCGGCGATGAGATAGCGCACCAGCGCGTAGCGCGTCGGCGACCAGCCAGAGCGGATCATCGCCGTGGGATTGTTGCCGAAGCCGCGCAGCACCACGCCGAGCGGCAGCCGGTCGATCACCAAGACCACCAGGGCGACCGCGGCGATGAGGATGATGGACGTTGGCAAGAAGTCGAGAGACCAGCCGAACAGAGCGGTCAGCCATTCAGGGCTGGCGCCGCCAGGCGTCGGCTGCAGCGCATAGCCCAGCCCCACCCAGATGAAGGACGCGCCGAGCGTGACGACGATGGCCGGGATCTTGCGCGCCTGGATCAGTCCGCCGAGACCGGCATAGGCGGCGACCGCCGCCAAAAGCGCCAGCGCACCGAGCCACGGCTGATCGTAGAGCAGCGTGGCGCTGAGTACGCTGACCAGGCCGGCGAAAGCGCCGACGCCGAGATCGATTTCGCTGCCGCCGACGATGAACATCTGCGCTGCCGTCACCAGCACCAGAGACAGCGCCGGCATCAGCAGCAGGTCGAGCCCGAAGATCGAGGCGACCGCCGGGTTGGCCGAGATCATCACCGCCAGCACGGCGGCGAGACCGATGAAGGGGGCTGCGTTCACCAGCCTGCGGGCAAGCCCGGCCGCGCCGGCACTGCTCTGCGCGGCGTCGGTGCACTTGTCGGCTTGCTGGACGAAGGATGCCCCGACGATCGCCGCCTCAGTGATCGCCGCGCCGGTCAGTTCCTTGACGATCCGCCCGCCGGCAAAGACCAGCACGCGGTCGCAGGCCAACAGCTCGGCGTCCTCGGTCGTGTGCCAGACGAGGGTCCGTCCACTGCGCGCGATGTCGTTGCAGAGCCGGTAGAAATCCTGCTTGGTGGCGATGTCTACGCCGCGCGTAGGATCGTCGAGCAGGATGATCGGCGTGTCGGCGACGAGAGCGCGGGCCACCAGCGCCTTCTGCTGGTTGCCGCCGCTCAGCTCCAGTATGTTGGACCCGAAGCGGCTTCCGTCGAGCCGCAGCCGGCCGGCGGCGTCGGCCGCGGTTTCGCGGTTGAGCCGATCCGAGACCAGGCCCAGCGCCGGGCGCCGCGCGAGGCTGCCGATGGAAATATTGCCCAGCACGCTCCAGAGGGGAAATACGCCTTCCTTCTGGCGGTCGCCGGCAATGAAGCCGGCTTCGCCTGTCCTGGTGACGGCGCCATCCTTTCCGGGCCTGAAGATGGCATGCAGCAGCTCCTTCTGGCCGCTGCCCTCGAGCCCCGCCAGTCCGACGATTTCACCGCGCGCGATCTCGATGTCGCGGCCGAGCTCGGATGTCAGGTCTCCGGACAGGCACACCAGCGCGCCCCCGCTGCGGACGGCGGCAGCGCCGTGCTGGTGGACCGGATTGGCATCGCCGCCCATGAGCTGCACCAGGCGGTCGATCGAGGTATCCGCCACATCGCCGCGCCAGGCGGTGCGCCCGTTGCGCAGCACCACCACCTGTGTGGCGATGTCGATGATTTCCTTCAGCTTGTGGCTGATGAAGATGAAGGCCAGCCCCGCCTTGGCCCGCTCGCGGATGAAAGCCCGCAACTGCTTGGAGCGATCGAGATCGAGCGAGGAGGTCGGTTCATCGAGAACGATGAGCCTGACGCCGGGAGTGGCGGCGGCGCGGGCGATCTCGACCATCTGCCGCTCGGCGATGGAGAGCTGGCCGATTTCGGCATCCACATCGATGCCGTTGCCGGGAAACACCGCATCCAGCGCCGAGCGCGCGCGGGCCCTGTAAAGCGTCCGCCAGCCTGGCCGGCTCGCCGCGTCCGCGGGTGTTTCCAGGAAGAAGTTCTCGGCCACGGAGAGGTTGGCGCACAGCGACAGTTCCTGGTGCACCATGCGGATGCCGCGCCGCTGCGCTTCCGCCGTGTCGTAGCCGGCGAAGCTCAGCGTCTGGCCGGCGAACGAGATCGAGCCCAGCGTCGGCCACATCGTGCCGCAGAGAATGCGCATCAGCGTCGACTTGCCGGCGCCGTTGCCGCCGACGAGGCCGATGATCTCGCCGGCCGAAATGGCGAGGTCGATCTCGGCATTCGCCAGCGTCGGCCCGAAACTCTTGGTGATCTGTGAAAGCGAGACGATTTCCTGCCGGATCGAGGCGGCGGGCGCCATGGCGGCACCCTTCTGATCGGCAACGGCAAGATGGGACATTCGTCCTCCGTTTCTTCACGGCCATGGACCGGGCGACCTTCGGCGCCCGATCCATTGTGCTGGTCGCGTTACTTGCTCAAGAGGTTCTGCTTGACCCAGTCGAGCGAATAGCTGGGGCTGATGATCTGGCCGCCCGGCAGCTTGGCATACTCCTTGAGATTGCTGGCGTCGACTGTCGCCACCGGCATGATCATCATCTTGGGTGCCTTGGCGCCCTTGAGCAGCGACAGTCCGAGCCAGAAGGCGGCGCCGCCGATGCCGGGCGTCGTGTTCATCGAGACCGTCTGGTAGCCGTTCTTGGCATTCTCGTCGGCCCACCATTTGACGAAATCGGTGCCGCCGCCGCCTTCGATGATCGGCATCTTGCCGGCATAGTCGCCACCATATTGGACGAAGGCCTGGGCGATGCCGACATCGTCGCTGCCGCCTTGGCCGAGCACCGCATCAACATGCGGCAGCGAGGGCAGGACATTGGCGATGGCTGCCTGCGCGACCGAGGCGGTCGCCTGGCCATAGACTGTGGCGACAACCTTGATATCGGGATATTTCGCCAGCACCGACTGCTGGGCGTTGAACATGTCGTTGTCGGGGGCCGAGCCCTTGACGCCGCGCACCTGGATGACGTTGCCCTTGCCGCCGAGCATCTTGAAGACGGCCTCGGCCTGGGTTGCCTTGTAGCCCTTGAAGTCGAAGTTGAGCTGGTAGTTGCAAGGCGCCGAAGCGACGGAATCGAAGGACACGACGATGATGCCGGCCTTGCAGGCTTTCTCGATGATGCCGTTGACCGCGGTTTCCGAGGCTGCATCGACCGCAAGCACGTCGACCTTCTTCAGGATCAGTTCGGCGATCTGGCTGTTCTGCTGCGCCACCGAGCCGTCGCCATTCATGACGATGTAGTCGGAAATCTGTCCAGCGGCCTTTGCTTCCTTGGCCGAGGCCTCGAAAGCCTCCACCATCTGGTGCCGCCAGGTGTTGCCGTAATAGGCGTTGGTCAGTGCGATCACCGGTGCGTCCGGAGACGCCATTGCCGGCAGTGCGAACACGCTCCCCAGCGCGGCGCTGGCAAGCGCCGCTACGATTGCAAACTTCATGATACTTCCTCCCAAAAACACCGGCCAGCATGGTCGGCTTGCATGCCATTCCGTAACGGCGTCCCACCCTCGGAAAGACACCATACCATCTACATGTTATACCAGCATACCAAATAGGCAAGCCGGTAGCGGGACTCATTTGTTTGCGCTGACGAGAGCGAGAGTGGCCTGTCGGGTTTCTTGCCTTTGGCCAATTGGGACGGCTCGCTCCGGCAACTCTTTTGGCCGGTCGCTTGGCATACTGGCGCCGGTCACGAGTGGACGTTAGGTCATCATATATGTAATGTCAAATGATTGCGAGGCCTTGCCTGCCGGTGCGACTCGGGATCGATATGCCGGGGAATGATCGCGGAGGGATTCATGGAACCGGTCCAGAAGAAAAAGTTGTATGTGGAGGTGCTTGACCGGCTGATGGCGGCGATCTCGACATCCGAATTTCCGCCAGGCTCTCAATTGCCGTCGGAAAAGGAATTGATGACGATGATCGGCGTAGGGCGCCCGTCGATCCGCGAAGCCATGCTGACGCTGCAGCAGATGGGCCTCATCAAGATTTCCCACGGCGAACGTGCCCGCGTCATCAATCCGACGCCCGAGGTGATCGTCGATCAGGTTTCCGCGGCGATGGTCATGATGCTGGCGACCAACTCCCGTGGCCTCGAAGAACTCAAGGAAGTCAGGCTCTTGCTGGAAACCGGCCTGGTGCGGATAGCCACGCGGCGCGCCACGGCCAAGAGCCTGGAACGACTTGCCGAGACCCTGCGCCACCTGCGTGACGCGAAGGGCGACCAGGCGCGATTTGTCGCCGCCGACATGGAATTCCACGCCGTGATTGCCGAGATGAGCGGCAATTCCATGATCGCCGCCGTGGCGAAGGGAATGCTCGAATGGCTATCCCGGTTCAAGCGCGACCTGGTGGCGGTCAAAGGTGCCGAACGCCTGACCGTCGAGGAGCACGAACGCATCTACAAGGCGGTCGCCAGCGGGGATCCGGAAGGCGCGAGCGTCGCCATGGCCGAGCATATCGGCCGCGCCAATGAGCTGTATTCGAAACTGACCGGCGGCGAGACTGGCTGACTCTCCGGATTGGGCAAAAATTTTTGAGCGCCAAACTCATGTGATGACATGATATCTTTTTGATGCTAACGATCACCTCCATGGATGTCCGTCCAGCGCGGGCGCGGCATGGACCGGTCGTATCTCCACAGCCTGCAAGATGGCTGCGGCAGGTGCCGCACATCCGGAGATCAGGCCGCGCCGCAAGGGTTCGGCTGAATCGGCGCGCCACGGGCGCACCGTCAAGGCAATTGGGAGAGAAGCGAATGACGATATCCGTGGCGTTGCTTGGAGCTGGAGGCAAGATGGGCTTCCGTGTCGCGCGCAAGCTGATCGAAGCGGGCTACGATGTCCGTGCCGTGGAAGTCGGCGAGGCCGGCCGCAAGCGGCTGTCGGAGGCCGGCATCAGCGCCGTCTCGATGGAAGAGGGCGTTCCCGGCGCCAAGGTCGTGGTCATGGCCCTGCCGGACAATATCATCGGCCAGGTCGCACGGCAGATATCGCCGATGCTCGCCAGCGGCGCGATGCTTCTCATTCTCGACGCCGCCGCACCTTACGCCGGCGACTTGCCGAAGGATCGGCCCGATCTGACCTATTTTGTCGGCCATCCCTGCCATCCGCCCCTGTTCAACGAGGAGACGGAATGGGCCGCCCGCCGCGACTATCACGGCGGCATTGCCAGGCAGTCGATCGTCTGCGCCCTGATGCAGGGCCCAGAGGAGGACTATGCGCTTGGTGAAGAGGTGTGCAAGGCGATGTGGTCGCCGATCATCGACAGCCACCGCGTCACCGTCGAGCAACTGGCAATCCTCGAGCCAGGCCTTTCCGAAATGATCGCCATGCCCTTCGTCGACACCATGGTCGAGGCCGTCGAGGAATGCGAACGCAAATACGGCATTCCCAGAAAGGCCGCGCTCGACTTTCTGATTGGCCACCTCAATGTCGAGATCGCCATGTGGTTCGGCTTCTCTCCAAAGGTGCCGTCCGATGCGGCGCTGCGCCTGATGCGTTTCGCCAAGGGTGTCGTGGTCCGCGACGACTGGCGCGAGGCCTTGTCCCCGGCCAAGGTGAAGGAAGCCTCCGAGCTGATCGTCTACGGCAAGGGAGCCTGAGCGCTGCCTCCGACGCCACGGATAATCTCGGTATCGACCGCGCTCTTCGATGGCTATCCCATGGAATTGGCCATCGAGGAGATCGCGGCTGCTGGTGCCAGCCATATCGAACCGGCCTTCATTCGCGGCTATGTCGATTTCGATGAAGGCATGTTTACCCACACCAAGGGCTCGAAGCTTCGCCAGACGGCTGGCAGTGCCGGGCTGGGCATCAATGCCGTCTCGGCTCATCTCGACCTGTCGGGACCTGATGCGGTGGACGCGCTGTTGCGGCGTGTCGCCTTTGTCTCCGGTCTCGGCGCATCGTTCCTGATCACCAATGCCGGCCCAATGACGAACCGGGCGAGTATCCGCCGGACGATCGATGCCGTTCTGCCGGGGCTGGAACAGGCCGACATCGTCCTGGCACTCGAGAACCCCGGGCATGGCAAGGGCGATTTGCTTGGCAACGCCCGATCGGGGGCGAGCTTCATCCGCGAAATCGGATCGCGGCATGTCCGCCTGAACCATGACGCCGGCAACGTCTTCACCTACAGCGATGAGGCCACGCAGCCTGCGGAAGACATCGCGACGGCTCTCCAAGCCGTTGGCCATGCCCATTTGAAGGACATTGTCAGTGCCGGTTCGGGGTGGGCATTCTGTGCCGTCGGCGACGGCTCGATCGATTACGAGCCGTACTGGGCGATGCTTCCCCCGACGCTGCCGGTCAGCATCGAACTGCCCTTGCGCCTGGAGCGCCCGCAGCGCCGCGATCCCCAGCGACGAAATGAACCTGTCGACATGGCAATCATTCGTCGCGCCCTGCAGCGCTCGCTGCATTTCGTGAACGCGCTGGAGATCGCGGGCAACAGCGCTTCCTGAACCGGGAAGTTTGGATTCCGCGCTTGCGCTATCCCCGTTCGGGGAACATCGCCTTCAGGCCGTCGCGCGATGCCTTGGCGACACCGCGTTCGGTGATCAGCCCGGTCACCAGTCGTGCCGGCGTCACGTCGAAGGCCGGGTTGGCCGCCGGCGTCGCCTCGGGCGAGATGCGCACCTGCGCGATCTCGCCGGCGGCGTTCTTGCCCCATACCAGGGAGACTTCGTCGGCCGAGCGCTGCTCGATCGGGATCTCGGCCAGCCCGTCATGCACCGTCCAGTCGATGGTCGGCGAGGGCAGGGCGACATAGAACGGCACGTCATTGTCGGCGGCGGCCAGCGCCTTGAGATATGTGCCGATCTTGTTGCAGACATCGCCGTCGGCGGTGGTGCGGTCGGTGCCGACGATGACCATGTCGATTGCGCCGCGCTGCATCAGATGGCCGCCCGCATTGTCGACGATCAGCGTGTGCGGCACGCCATGGCCGGCCATCTCCCACGCGGTGAGCTGGGCGCCCTGGTTACGCGGCCGCGTCTCGTCGACATAGACATGGACCGGAATGGCGGCCTCGACAGCCAGGTAGATCGGCGCGGTGGCGGTGCCATAGTCGACGGTGGCCAGCCAGCCGGCATTGCAGTGGGTGAGGATGTTGACCGGCTCGCCAGGCTGTTTGCGCGCGGCGATCGCTTTGATGATGGCAAGTCCGTTCTCGCCGATGGCGCGGTTCAGCCCAACATCCTCGTCGGCGATTTCACCGGCGCGCCGATAGGCGGCTTCGGCACGTTGTTCTGTTGGCAGCGGTTTGAGGAAGCGCCGCATCTCATCGAGCGCCCAGCGCAGGTTGATCGCCGTCGGGCGCGTCTCGTGCAAGGTCTCCCATACCGCATCGAGCGCCTGGTCGGACGCATCGTCAGCCATCTGCATGGCGACGCCATAGGCAGCGGTGACACCGATCAGCGGCGCGCCGCGCACCCACATGTCGCGGATGGCGGTGGCGATGCCGGCGACGGTGTCGACTGTCTCGATGCGGAAATCATGCGGCAGCCAGCGCTGGTCGATGATTTCGACCGAACGCCCGTCGTCGCTCAGCCAGATGGTCCGATAGTGGCGATCGCCGACGTTCAAATTCCGTTCTCCTGTTCGATCAGCACGGCCAGCTTGTTGACCTCGTCGATGCTGTGGATCTGCCGCCGGCTGACGGCGATGTGGCGGCCAAATTTCAGTGCCTTCGCCTCACAACTGGCGCGCAAATCTTCATCGGCAATGGTCTCGAAATCGGCATTGTGGGCGAGGCCGAGGATGCGCCGGTGCACCTCGATGCCGGCAAAACCGAGCAGATCGGTCCAGATCTGGTGCAGCACATGGTCGAGCGCCTGCTCGGCGGCGAGTATGTCGCCCTGGTCCTCGAACAGACTTTTTTGATAGAGCATGCCGGTGCGCTCGGTGCGCCACAGATGCGAGAATTCGGCGCGGAACACGGCCCAGGTCTCCGTCGTGACCTCAAGCAGATAGGCGCGCATGGCATCGCGCTTGCCGTTCTGCTCCTGTCCGCGCTGCGAAAAGAACGACATCCAGAAATTGGCGAGCAGCATGCCGACGTCGAACGCCATCGGACCATAGAAGGCGAACTCCGGATCGATCATCCGTGTTTCTTGGTCGGTGACCATGATCGAGCCGGAATGCAGGTCGCCATGCAGCAGCGTTTCGGCATTGGCGGCGAAGATGTGCTTCAGCCGCTGCGCCTCGACCTTCAGGTCCCGGTCGGCGCGCAGTTCGGCGACGAGGGCGTCGAGCTGCGGCGAGGTATGCCGGTTCAGTTTGGCGTCGAAATAGGGATCGGAGAACACCAGGTTCTCGGTGATGTCGCAAAGCTCGACATTGTCGGCGAACAGCGCCAGGTCGGCCTTGCGGTCCTTGGTCACCATCGACAGGTCGGAGCCGCGAAACAGCGTGCGGGCCATGAACAGGCCGATGTCCCTGGCGATGTTCGGCAACTGCCGTCCGTCGATCAGGGCGCGGCGTAGGATGATGTGCGGCGGCGCCAGATACTCCATGATGATCAGCGCCTGGCCTTCATCGAAATAGTAGATCGCCGGAACGGAGCCAGGCGCGCGCGCCTCTTGCCTCGTCAGCGCGTGGTATTCGAAGAACGAACGTTTCAAGGGCAGCGGCCAGCTGTCGCCCACGAGGCGGACATAGGGCAGGGCCTGCTTGACGACGGCAGCGCCCAAGGCGCCCTCGACGATGAACACTAGGTTGAGATTGCCATCGCCAACCTCGCGCACCTTCCATGCGTTGGCGTCCTTGCCGATCCTCGCGCACAACGCCTCGTTCGTGCCGAGGCGCATCGCAAGCGTCTCCACGGACAGTGCTTCGAACGGCAATTTTCCGGTCATTCTTCTCCCTCCCGCCTGTGCGCTCCGATCATAGGGGAGCCTTAGCGGCTGGGCCAAGCTAGGAAGCTATCTGGCAATTGTCAATCGTGTTGACAATTGCCGGCATAGACCCTAGCGTCACGGTCAGGGAGGAACGCATGGTCGGCAGTGCCGTGTTCCGCGTAGAGGGACTGAGGAAATCCTTTGGCCGCAACGAGGTGCTTGGCGGCGTCTCGCTGGAGCTGCACGCCGGTGAAGTGACGGTGCTGATGGGCGCCAACGGCGCCGGCAAATCCACCCTCGTCAAGATCGTCAGCGGCGTCTACGAAAATGGCGGCGGCACCATGACGCTGGCCGACCAGGATTTTGCGCCGAACACACCCGCCGAAGCGATCCGCTCCGGCGTCGTCACCGTGCACCAGAACATCAACGATGGCGTTGTCGCCGACCTCGATGTCGCCACCAACCTGACGCTCGACAGGCTGAGCGGCCGGGGCGTGCCGACCCTGTTCAATCCGGTGCGCGTGCGCCGCGAAGCCAAGGCGGTTGCCGACCGCATGGGATTGGCCATCGATCTGAAGGCGCGGGTCAACGATCTTTCGCTGGCCGATCGCCAGATGGTGGCGATTGCGCGTGCCCTGGCGCACCAGCCGAAAGTGCTGATCCTCGACGAGCCGACCTCGTCGCTCTCCAGCGCCGAGGCCGACCGGCTGTTCGCGCTGGTCGACAGGCTGCGCGAGCAAGGCGTGGCGATCCTCTATATCTCGCACCGCATGTCGGACATCCGGCGGCTGGCCGATCGCATCGTCTCGATGCGCGATGGCGTCGTCTCGGGCGCCTTCGACACCAAGCCGCTCGACTATGAGGGCGCCGTCAACGCCATGCTCGGCCGCAAGATCCGCCTCGACCAGATCGTTGCCAGGAGTTCAGCTAAGCCGGTTCTGACGGTCGAAAACCTTCGCATCGCGAACGGCGCCAAGCCAATCTCGCTGACGCTTGGCGATGGCGAGGTCGTTGCCATCACCGGTCTCGTCGGTGTCGGCAAGACGGCGCTTGCCGAAACGCTGTTCGGTGTGCGCAAGCCGTTCGCGGGCACCATGACGATGAACGGCAAGCCCTATATGCCGCGCTCGGCCGGCGATGCGATTGCCGCCGGCGTGTTCCTCGTCGCCAAGGACCGCGCCACCAGCGGCATCGTCGGCGGCTTCAACATCGAGCGCAATATCAGCCTGCCGTTCCTGAAGCGGATGTCGAACTTCAGCGTGCTCAGGCGCCGCCGCGAACGCGCCACCGCGCGCCGGCAGATCGAGGAGTTGGGCATTGTCTGCCGCTCCGAGAAGGACGAGATGTCGGCACTGTCCGGCGGCAACCAGCAGAAGGTGATGGTCGCCCGCTGGATGGCGCAGGATGCGGCGCTGTTCATTCTCGACGAGCCATTCCAAGGGGTCGACATTTCGGCCAGGCGCGATATCGCCGCCAAGCTGAGAGCCAGCGCCAATGGCCGCGCGACGCTTTTGTTCGTCACCGAAATCGACGAGGCGCTGGAGACGGCCGATCGCATCCTGGTGATGTCGGAGCACACAATCGTCGGCGAACACCGCAATGCCGATGTCGATCTCGATCGCCTGCTGGCCGAGGTCGCCGGCGGACCGCTTCACAGCGCGGCTTGAATGTGGCGGCGAATGGAAATTGGAATGGCGAGATCATGAGTTGGAGTTGGGTGAAGATGGCAACCGCGCGGGGAAGCGCTGAATGACGCTTCGCGACTACGCCATCCGTTACGGATTCATCGTCCTTCTGTTCGGGCTGGTCGCCTATTTCGCGATCGCGGCCGACGGGTTCGTCTCGCCGCAAAGTGCCGTCTTCATCTTCCAGTCGGTCGCCATCACCGGCGTGCTGGCGCTGGGCGTCACCGCCACGCTGGTCGTCGGCGGCTTTGATCTCTCGATCGGTTCGGTCGCCACGTCGGCCATGATGGCTGCCGCCTATGTCATGGTGGTGCTGGAGCAGAACGTGGTCGTCGCGGTCGTCGTCTGCCTGCTCATCGGCGCCATTGTCGGCCTGATCAATGGCTGGCTGATCGTCTATATGCGCGTGCCGGATTTGTTGGCGACGCTTGGCATGATGTTCCTGCTCGTCGGCCTGCAGCGCATCCCGACGGAGGGCCGCTCGATCGCCACCGGCATGACCATGCCCGATGGCTCGGTCGCCAACGGCAAATTCTCCGACGCCTTCCTGGCGCTCGGCCGCCACCGCTTCGACTTCTTCATTCCGAACCTCATTCCGGTGTCGGTCGTGGTGCTGCTGGTGCTCGCCGTGCTGATCTGGTTCTTCCTCGAATACACCCGTTTCGGCCGCATGATGTATGCGGTCGGCTCCAACCAGCGCGCCGCCGAACTCGCCGGCGCGCCTGTCAAGGCATACAAGATCTGGGCCTACGTTATTTCAGGAGTTTTTGCCTCGATCGGCGGCATTTTGCTCGCCGCCCGGCTTGGACGCGGTGACATCGCCTCGGGTAATAGTCTGCTGCTCGATGCGGTTGCCGCGGCGCTGATCGGCTACGCGGTGCTGGGCGCCGCCAAGCCGAACGCCTTCGGCACCGCTGTCGGCGCGCTGTTCGTCGGCATCTTGCTGCAAGGCCTGACGATGATGAACGCGCCTTACTACACGCAGGATTTCGTCAAGGGCGTGGTTCTGGTCGTCGCCCTTGTCTTCACCTTTGCCCTGTCGGGCAGGGGCAGGGGGTAATTTAGACCGGACAGGATTTTGGGTTCAACAAGAGTGGAGGAAAACAAGGTGAACATCACAAGAAGACTTCTGGGGAAGGTGGCGCTCGGGCTCGCCGGCGCAACCATGCTGATGCAGGTCCCCGCGCTGGCCGCCGACAAGCCGGCGCCGTTCGACAAGCCCGGCGTCAAGATCGCGCTGGTGCGCTACCTCTCGACCGGCGACTTCTTCCAGGCCTATCTTTCGGGCGTCGAGGCACAGTCGAAGGCGCTGGGCATCGACCTGCGCGTCCTCGACAGCCGCCAGGATGCAGCGCTTCAATCGGACATGGTCGACCAGGCCATCGCACTTGGCGTTCAGGGGATCATCATCCAGCACGGCCTGACGGAATCGATGAAGGACGCCGCGCAGCGCGCGGTCGACGCCGGCATCAAGGTGGTGGCCTTCGACGTCAATGTCGAAAATCCCAAGATCCCGCAGATCGAACAGTCCGACAAGGATCTGGCGCGCCTGGCACTTGAACAGGCGGTCAAGGACAATGGCGAGAGCTGGAATGCCGGTTACGTCTATGTCGCCGGCATCGCGCCGCTCGACCGCCGCAACGAGACCTGGGTCGACGTGAAGAAGAAATATGCCGGCATCAAGGAAGTCGCGATGTTCGGCACGCTGGACAATCCGATCGCCAACTCGGTCGCCAACCAGGCGCGCTCGGTGCTGTCGGCTCACCCCGACATCAAGGTGATGTTCGCCCCCTATGACGAATTCGCCAAGGGCGTGAAAATCGCTGTCGACGAAGCCGGCCTGAACAAGGGCATCAAGATCTATTCGGCCGATATCTCGACCTCCGACATTGCTGCCATGCGCGAGTCCGACAGCGCCTGGGCCGCAACCGCGGCCACCAACCCGGCCGTCGTCGGCCAGGTCTCGGTGCGTGCGCTGGCGCAATTGCTGGCCGGTGAGGATCCCGGCCACAACGTCATTGTGCCACCGACGCTGATCACGCAGAAGGAGCTGATCGACAAGGACATCAAGAACATGGAAGACCTGTCGGCCAAGCTCCCGCAGTTCGCCCATGCCGATGTCGCCATGCCGGCATGGATGCCGAACCCGAACGCGAAGTAGGCCAAATCCGATACCTGGATTCGCTCACAATTAGAAACCGAAAGCCGCTTGCAGCGCCTGTTGCAGGCGGCTTTTTGTTGGTTTCACTCGTTGAATAAATCGGAGTGGGAGCCGGTGCGGGCAAGCCGCAGTTCATCGTCGGCAATGCGGTAGATCAAGAGCCAATCCGGTTCCACGTGCGCGTCACGATAGCCCTTCCAATCACCTTTCAGAGGGTGATCCTTGTAAATCGCCGGCAGTTCCTGCCCGGCGACCAGTAGGGCCAGCAGCTCGCGCAACTTAGCAAGGTCTTTGCCGCGTTTCTCCATACGCTTCACATCCCTGCGGAATTGCCCGGAGCGAACGGGCGTCAGCATGTCAGATGCCCAAATCCTTGAACAACTCATTGGCCGAGGCGAAACGCTCGCCCTTGCCTTTTTCCAATTCGGCCATTGCCTTCCGAGTGGTCGCGTTCGGCACCTTCACCGGAAAGGGAAATTCCTTGTCGGCAGCGACGCGGACCAGCAGTAGACGAATGGCGTCGGAAACCGATAGTCCCATGGCCGCCAAGGCTTCCGTAGCTTGATCCTTTGTCGCCGTATCGATCCGAGCGCGCACCACCGTATCCGTTGCCATATTGTGACTCCTTGATATCTGAGCCACAATGTAGCTACAAAATGGTGTTCATGCAAGCGACTGTCGTGCGCTGTACGTGATTGCCCTACCGCATGGCCGCCGCGATGTTGCCGCCATCGACGGTCGTCACGTCGGCGGTGGTGCGTTCGGCCAGCGCGTGGTGCAGGAAGGCTTGCGCCACGTCCTGCGCCGTCACTTCCTGGCCGAGCAAATTGCCGGACATGTATTCCTTCTCCGACACGCCGCGCGCGCCCGAGCGGCTGGCGATCATGGCGTCGGTCAAAAGCCCCGAGCGGATGCGATCGGCATTTACGGCGTTCGAGCGGATGCCCTGGGCGCCATAGTCGAGCGCATACTGCCTGGACAGGAACAGCGTCGCCGCCTTCGGCACGCCATAGGCGCCGAACTTCGGACCTGGATTGACCGCCTGCTTGGAGGTGTTGAACAGAAGCACACCGCCAGTGCCCTGTTCGAGCATGATGCGCACGGCGTTCTGCGCCACCGACTGGTGAGCGAAGAAGTTCAGCTCGAAGCTTTTGCGCAACAGCGTGTCGTCAAGCTCGCCGATCCGGCCTTCCCACGCCGCGCCCGCATTGGAGACGAGAATGTCGACGCCGCCGAAGACAGCGACCGCCTTGTCGAAGGCGGCACGCACTTGGCTTGGGTCGGTGATATCGGCGGCCACACCGATCGAATTGTTGCCGGCCTTCTTCGCCGCATCGGCGGCCTTGTCGCCATCGAGATCGACGACGACGGCATGGGCGCCATTGTCGGCGAACAGTTTTGCCGTCGCCGCGCCGATCGCGCCGGCACCCCCGGTGATCAGCACCACCTGGCCGGTCAGTGGCTTCGGCTTGTTGGAGGCGAGCTTGGCCTGTTCGAGCGACCAGTATTCGAGCGGGAACAGGTCGGCCTTGGACAGCGGATGGAAACGGCCGACAGCTTCGGCGCCACGCACCGCCTCGATCCACATCTCGCCGACATCGGAGGCGATCCTGGCATCCTTCAGCGTGCGGCCGTGGCCGAACATGCCGAGCCCCGGCACCAGCGTCAGCCGTGGCATCGGGTCGAGCATGGTGCGCTTGACGTCGTCGAGCGCGTCATTGGTCTCGAAATAGGCGCGGTAATCCTTGGCGAAGGCGTCGACATGGCTCTTGATGACGGCCTTGTAGTCGCCGGCCTTGTCGGCATCGGGCGCCGGCACCGCCATCGGACCGGTCTTGATGCGGATCGACAGATCCGGCGTCGACACGCCGCGTCCCGCATAGTCGGCGATCTCCGCCGAATTGATGAAATCGACAATGGCGTCTGAGGTGCGGAAATCGGAGATCATGCGGTCGAAGCGGCCTTCGCCGCGCGCAAACGCTACAGCACCACGCAGCATCGGTGCGATGGAAGCCGGCGTCGCGAGCCTTGCCGGCAGCGCGGCCTTTGCCGCCTTCGGCTTGGCGTGCTTGGCCACATAATCCTCGGCGATGTTCACATAGTGGATCATTCGGTCGTAGGCCTGCTTGGCATCGTCGCCGAAGGTGAAGATGCCATGCTTGTCGAGGATCAGGCCCTCGACCGTCGGGTCGGCGTCGAAGACGTCGGCTGCCGCCTTGGCAAGATCGAAGCCAGGCATGATGTAGGGCACGTAACCCATCTTGCTCCCGAACACCGTCTTCACCAACGGCTTCGAGTCTTCCTGGTCGACGATGGCCAGGATGGCGGTCGAATGGGTGTGGTCGACGAATTTGTGCGGCAGGAAGGCATGCAGCAGCGTCTCGACCGATGGGTTGGGCGAGGCGGGGTCGATCAGGTTCGCCCGCTGCAGCGCGACCATGTCCTCGTCGGAGAGCTTTTCCAGTGCGCGGGCCTTGAGCAGGGCACTCATCTTGACCGCCGGCAGGCCTTGCGGCTCGATGACCGCCATGTCCCAGCCGCTGCCCTTGACGCACAGCACATCCCATTCATCGCCGACCAGGTCGGTCGCCTTGATCTTGCAGGAGGTGTTGCCGCCGCCATGCAGGACCAACTGCGGCACGCCGCCCAAAAGCCGCGTCGTATAGACACGCAAGGCGAGGTCGCGACCGACACCCTTCTTGGCATAGTCGGCAACGAGTTTCTCGGCCGTGTCGTCGTTCCACAAATTCTTCATGTTCGGTTCGTCCAGTTGCTTTGGTGGTGAAACAGGAATGCCGCGACGCCTTGATGACAATGCGCCGGCGAAAGGTTGTTTTCTCAGGATGCTTTTTGTAGCGCCGCTCCGGCATGATCGAGCAGCCGCTGCGCCATATGGGCGCCGACCACCAGATGCGTGCAAAGCCCCCCAGCGATCGCCGCGAGCAGCGGTTCGAATTTGCTGTCCTCCTGCACCACCATCAGCCGCTTGGTGATGGCGCGCAGCGAGGCAAGTTCGGCCGAGATCACGCGGCGGTTATAGCTGCAGTCGAGCACCTTGCCCCCAGCGTCGATGATCTGTCCGGCAATGACCCCGGCGGCACCTTGGTCGCGCAGCTCCGCCATCTCGCCCGATGTCAGCGCACCGCATTTGACCAGATGGCTGTCCGCGTCGACCGCGCCGACCGAGTAGAGCGCCAGGTCGCAGTCCCCGATTCCCGACAGCTGCTCACGGATCACCGGTTCGGCCCGCAGCGCGCGCGCCAGCTCTTCCGTCGACAGCACCAGCGGCGCGTAGAAATTGAGGCCCCTGGCGTTGAGCCGCCGCGCGATTTCCATCGTGCACTGGTCGGGCCGGTAGGAATAGGGGGCGCCGAGATTGCCGCAGAGCTGCACCACGGTGACGTCCTGCAGGTCGGCATAGGACATGATGTCGGCGATCGTGTAGACGGTGCGGCCCCAGGCGACACCAATGCGGTCGCCCTTCTTGACCAGTTCGAGAAAGACGCTCGCCGCCAGCACGGCGATGTCGGTCGATGGGTCCGGGATATGGCCGTTCTCCGGCGCGATCCAGACGGCGTCGAGACCCAGCGCATCCTCGAGCTTGCGCGCCATCACGTCGTCGGTGAACAACTGCGTCGAGGTCGAGATGTTGACGATACCGGTCTCGCGCGCCTTGCGCAGATACATGGCCACCGACGCACGGGAAATGTTAAGCTGGCTCGCAACCTGGTCCTGTCGCAGGCCGTGCGCATAGTAGAGCCAGGCGGCCTTGTGAATGAGCTGTTCTGCCGGTCGGATTGCCATGCCGTCTCCTCGGCTGACATTATTCACGGCTCTCGACAAAAGTCAAACCAGAGCGAAGGTTCAGGATACCTGCTCGGCCCCTGAATCTGGATGATCATTGTGCCAAATGGGCTCTGACGTGGCATCCTTGGTGGTGACGCGGGCCTAGCCTGTGGTTAGAAGTCTTCGATAAAGGGAGAACGGGATGGGCAATCCTTACGAACAGGATCTCGACAAGAACGCGGCCAACCATCAGCCGCTGACGCCGCTCACCTATCTTGAGCGCGCGGCGAAAACCTATCCCGACCACATTGCCATCATCCATGGCCGCCAGCGCATCAGCTATCGCGATTTCTGGCGCCGCTCGCTGAAGCTCGCCTCGGCGCTGCAAAAGCGCGGCATCGGCAAGGGCGATACCGTCACTGTCATGCTGTCGAATACGCCGCCGATGCTGGAGGCGCATTTCGGCGTGCCGATGACCAAGGCGGTGCTGCATTCGCTGAACACGCGCCTCGATGCCGCTGTGATCGCCTTCCAGCTCGACCATGCCGAGACAAAGGTGCTCATCGTCGACCGCGAATTCTCTGGCGTCGTCAGGCAGGCCCTGGAACTGGCCAAGGTCAGGCCGCTGGTCATCGACTACGACGATCCCGACTACGCCGCCGACGCACCCTATGCGAAGGGCGAACGCATCGGCGCGCTCGACTATGAGGATCTTGTCACTGGCGGTGACGAGGATTTCGCCTGGTCGATGCCCGACGACGAATGGGATGCCATCTCGCTCAATTACACGTCCGGAACGACAGGCAACCCCAAAGGTGTCGTCTATCACCATCGCGGTGCCGCCCTGATGGCCTACACCAACACCATCCATGCCGGCATGGCCAAGCACGCCGTCTATCTCTGGACGCTGCCGATGTTCCACTGCAACGGCTGGTGCTTCCCCTGGACGCTGGCCGTGCAGGCCGGCACCCATGTCTGCCTGCGCTGGGTGCGGCCGAAGCCGATCTACGACGCCATCGCCGATCATGGCGTCACGCATCTCTGCGGTGCGCCGGTGGTCATGTCGGTACTGATCAATGCCCGCGACGAAGACAAGCGCGCCTTCGCGCAGACCGTCACCTTCAACACCGCGGCCGCGCCGCCGCCTGAAGCCGTGCTATCGGGCATGGCCGATGCCGGCTTTGCCGTCACCCATCTCTACGGCCTGACCGAGACCTACGGCCCGGCGGTCGTCAATGAATGGCACGGCGAATGGGACGGTCTGGCAAAGGGCGAGCGCAGCGCCAAGAAGGCACGGCAGGGCGTGCGCTATGCAGCACTTGAGGGCCTGACCGTCATGGATCCCGAGACGATGCGGACGACGCCGGCCGACGGCGAAACCATTGGCGAGGTCATGTTCCGCGGCAACATCGTCATGAAGGGCTATTTGAAGAACCGCAAGGCGAGCGACGAAGCCTTCGCCGACGGCTGGTTCCACTCCGGCGATCTCGGCGTCATGCACACTGACGGCTATATCCAGCTCAAAGACCGCTCCAAGGACATCATCATCTCGGGCGGCGAGAACATTTCCTCGATCGAGGTCGAGGATGCGCTCTACAAGCATCCATCCGTTGCCTCGTGCGGCGTGGTGGCCAAGGCAGACGACAAATGGGGCGAGGTGCCCATCGCCTATGTCGAACTGAAACCGGGCAAGTCGGCGACAGAGGCCGAGATCATCGAGCATTGCCGCGGGCTGCTTGCCCGCTTCAAGGTGCCGAAGGCGGTGATCTTCGCGGAAATCCCCAAGACCTCGACCGGCAAGATCCAGAAATTCCGACTGCGGGAAATGGCTAAGATCGCCTGACGTCCAGAAGGACCTCCTCCAAAAATTATTTCGGGTGCCCGCATCCTTTGGCCGCCTCGTCGCGTCTGTTGGATGTCACCATCTGTCACTATTTTGTACGTGTACGTCGATTTCGTGTTGACACCTCCTTCTTTTCAATTTACGAGTGACGAAAATTGAAATTCGTCACTCGTAAATCGACAGAGAGCCATGTCCGAAGCTGCCAACATCACGGCCGATGCCGCCAGACAGGAGAATGTGACGCGCATTCTCGACTGCGCCGAACGCCTGTTCCGGCACTATGGCTATGGCAAGACCAACGTCGCCGACATTGCTCGCGAACTCGGCATGTCGCCGGCCAACATCTATCGTTTCTTCGCCTCCAAGGTTGAAATCCACCAGGCCGTCTGCGGCCGCATGCTCGGCGCCAGCTACAAGATGGCTTACGAGATATGCCATTTGCCGATCAGCGCCGAGGAACGGCTGCGGCGTTATGTGCACGCACAGTACAAGATGACGATGGAAGTCATGCTCGACGACCAGAAGGTGCACGAGATGGTCATCGTCGCCCTCGAGCGCGACTGGGGTGTCATCGACAAGCATGTCGACAGCATCCACGACCTGTTCGCGGAGGTGATCCGCGAGGGCATCGAAGCCGGCGAGTTCGCTAAGCAGGATCCGGTAATCGCGTCGCGCTGCTTCGGCGCCGCCACGGTCATCCTGTGCCATCCGCAGATGGTGGCGCAGTGCCTTGCCAAGACCAACCGGGCGATGCCCGACGACCTTATCGATTACGCGATCAAAGCCTTGAAAAAATAGCCGCCGCCCGCCGGGCGCCGGTGTCGGCCACTCATCTCCAGTCGGAGTTCCAAGATGTCGTTGTCCAGTTCCACCTTTCGCAAGCTGCCAGTTGCCGGCCTGATCGCCGCCACTCTCGGGCTCGCCGGCTGCTCGCAGGAGAAAGCCGAAGTCAAGGATATCATCCGCCCGGTCAAGGTCGTCGAGATCGCGCAGGCGCATGACACCCGCATGCTCTCCTATTCCGGCTCGGTGCGGGCCCGCACCGAGAGCGCCCTGGCTTTCCGGATCAACGGCAAGATCACCGAGCGTCTCGTCGACATCGGTCAGCATGTGGCGCCGGGCGATGTGCTCGCCCGCATCGACCCTTCCGATTACGACCTTTCGGTCAAGAGCGCGCAGGCCGCGCTCGATGCCGCCGAGCGGCAGGTCGAGACCGTCGACCTCGCCCGCAAGCGTGCCCAACAGCTTTTTACCAAGAACTTCGCGCCGAAGTCGCAGCTCGAACAGGCGACACTGACCTATGACCAGGCGGTCGCCACGCGTGACTCCGCCCGCTCGACACTTGACCAGGCCAAGAACCAGGTCGGCTATACCGACCTCAAGGCCGACAGGGAGGGCATCGTCACATCGGTCAACGCCGATGTCGGCCAGGTGGTTGGTTCCGGCACGCCCGTCGTCACCGTCGCCGTCGACGGCGAGAAGGAAGTGCTGATTGCGGTGCCGGAAATGGAAATCGCCGAATTCAAGCCGGGCAAACCAGTCAAGGCCGGTTTCTGGTCCGACAATACGCTGGCGCTCGAGGGCAAGGTCCGCGAAGTCGCCGGCAGCGCCGACCCGCAGTCGCGTACCTTTGCCGTCCGCGTCAGCCTGCCCAACGACCCGCGCGTGCTTCTCGGCATGACCGCCAACATCGAGGCGTCAGCGGCCAACGAAAAGCAGCTCGTCTCTATCCCGCTGAGCGCGCTGGCGCAGAAGGACAGCCAGTCGATCGTCTGGACCGTCGATCGTGGCGCCGACACCGTGCATGCCCGCTCGATCAAGGTCGCCGAGTTCGCCGCCGATGGCGTGCGCGTGGCGGAGGGACTGAAGCCCGGCGACGTCGTCGTTGCCGCCGGCACGCAGTTCATGACCGAGAACCTGAAGGTGAAACTTGCCGGCGGGGTGGCGCAGCAGTCCGCCTCCGCCGACGGTGATGACGCCGGCCGGCTGCGCTGACGACAGACAGATCGGCCGCGCGTTCCGCGGCCACAGGTTTCCGGGCGGCGTGCGCCCGAAGGTCGAGACGTCTAGGCCGATGTACCCCCGCATCGACCTTCGCGTCCCACCGCGATGAGTGTCTCTCCGCTCGGAAAGCCTCGCCGCCCGGAAGCCATTATCGAACGCAGATGATTTCGTTCCGTGTGCCGCGCTTTCGCGGCACCAGGCGCCAACCAAGCAAAGTGGACCAGCACCGATGACGACCTCCACTGAAGAAAAGCGGCCCTTCAACCTTTCGCGCTGGGCCATCGGCCATCCCTCGATCGCGCGGTTCCTGTTCGGCCTGATCATCATCGCCGGCGGGCTCGGCCTGATGCGCATGGGACAGAAGGAAGATCCCGACTTCACTTTCCGCGTCATGGTCGTCCAGGCGATCTGGCCGGGCTCCTCGATCCAGGAGATGGAAGACCAGGTCGTCAACAAGATCGAGCGTAAGCTGCAGGAAACGCCGCATCTCGATTTCGTCCGCTCCTTCACCCGCGCCGGCAGCGCCATCATCACGGTGCAGATCAAGGGCGACACCAATACCGCCGAGGTGACGGACGCCTTTTATCAGGTGCGCAAGAAGGTCGGCGACATATCGGGCGACCTTCCGCAGGGACTGCTTGGCCCGTATTTCAACGACGAGTTCGGTGACACCTTCATCACGCTGCATTCGATCAGCGGCGACGGGTTCTCCTATCCCGAGCTGAAGAAATTCGCCATCCAGGCCCGTGACATGCTTTTGACGACGCCCGGCGTCGAGAAGGCCGTCATCATCGGCGATCAGCCCGAAAAGCTCTACATCGACGTCTCGTCCAAGGCGCTGGCCGAACGCGGCCTGACGCTGACCGACCTGCAGAACGCGATCAAGGGCCAGAACAATGTCGATCCGGCCGGTTCCGTCGACACCGGCGTCAATTCGGTGCGAATCTCGGTCGAAGGCGACGTCACCAAGGCCGCCGACATCCGCGAATTGCGCCTGCGGGCCGGTGGCCAGGTCACCCGGCTCGGCGACATCGCCAGCGTCACCTCGGGCCTGCAGGATCCGTACCAGCGCAAGTATCGCTTCAACGGTCACGACAGCGTGCAGCTTGGCGTCGTCATGGCCAAGGGCTTCAAGGTCACCGATGTCGGCAAGGACGTCGAGGCAACCTACAAGCGCTTCGAGGAGGCGCTGCCCTATGGCGTCTCGGTCGACCAGATTTCCGACCAGCCGGGCGTCGTCACGGATGCGGTCAGCGAGTTCATGCATGCGCTTGGCGAAGCGCTGCTGATCGTGCTTGTCGTCTCGTTCCTGTCGATCGGCTGGCGCTCGGGGCTGGTCATCGCGATTGCCATTCCGCTGGTTCTGGCCGCGACCTTCGCCATCATGTACGAGCTTGGCATCGACCTGCAGCGCATCTCCCTCGGCGCCCTGATCATTGCACTCGGCCTGCTGGTCGACGACGCCATGATCGTCGTCGAGATGATGGAGCGAAAGCTGGAGGAGGGGCTGGTCAAGATCGAGGCGGCGAGCTTCGCCTATTCATCGACCGCATTCCCGATGCTGACCGGCACGCTGATCACCACCGCCGGCTTCATCCCGGTCGGTTTCGCTGCCTCCACTGCCGGCGAATATGTGCGCACCTTGTTCTATGTCGTCGGCATCGCATTGGTCGTGTCGTGGTTCGTCGCGGTCTATTTCACGCCGTGGCTCGGCTATATGATCCTCAAGCAGCGCCAGCATGCCGGCAGCCATCACGATGCCTTCGACACGCGCTTCTACCGCCGGCTTCGCTCGACCGTCGGCTGGGCGGTGCGCCATCGCATCATCGTGCTTGTCATGACGCTGGTGACTTTCGGCACCAGCCTGTGGGCATTCCAGTTCATTCCGCAGAATTTCTTCCCGCAATCGTCGCGGCCGGAAATCCTTGTCGACCTGTGGTTGCCGGAAGGCACCAGCATCAAGGAGGTCGAGACGCAGGCCAAGGCGCTCGAGGCCAAGATGATGGACGACAAGGACAAGCGCTTCATCGCCACCTATATCGGCGAGGGCGCCCCGCGCTTCTTCCTGCCGCTCGACCAGCAGCTCAGCAATCCGAACTTCGCCCAGATGCTGGTGATGGCCAATGACGAACCGGCGCGCGAGCGGCTGATCGTCAAGCTCCGCACGGTCCTGGCCCAGGACTTCCCCTCGATCCGCGCCAAGGTCGACCGCCTGTTCCTCGGGCCGCCGACCGGTTGGCCGGTGCAGATGCGCGTCATGGGTCCGGATCGGCAGGAGGTGCGCCGCATCGCCGACCAGGTGAAGGCGAAATTCCAGGAGAACCCGCTGCTCGGCGCTGTTCATGACGATTGGCTCGAGCCTGTGCCGGCCATGAAGCTGGTCATCGACCAGGATCGCGCCCGCGCGCTCGGTGTCACCTCGCAGCGCATCCGTCAGATACTGCAGGCATCGATGTCCGGCGCGCCGCTCGACGACTTCCGTGACGGCGAGGAGACAGTGTCCATCGTCGCCCGCGAGCCGGACGCGAGCCGCAGCCTGCTGTCCTCGGTCGATTCGGTCTACATTCCGACCGACTTCGGTGGCTTCGTGCCGCTGTCGCAGGTGGCCAAGGTGGTGCCGGTGCTTGAGCAAGGCATCGAATGGCGCCGCGAGCGCCTGCCGACCATCAGCGTGCGCGCCACGTTGCCCGACGGCGTGCAGTCCAACGACGTCGTCACCAAGATGTACAATGACATGAAGGACCTGCGTGCGGGTCTGGCACCCGGCTACAAGATCGAAATCCAGGGCGGTGCGGAGGATTCGGCGGAAAGCCAGGCTTCCATCGCCGCCAAGGCGCCGATCATGCTGGCCGTTATCGTCGTGCTGTTGATGATCCAGCTGCAGAACTTCGGCAAGGCGATGCTGGTGCTGGCCACTGGTCCGCTCGGCATCATCGGCGCTGCCGCGGCATTGCTGATCAGTGGCGCGCCGTTCGGCTTCGTCGCCATCCTGGGCGTCATCGCGCTGCTCGGCATCATCATGCGCAACTCGATCATCCTGGTCGACCAGATCGACCAGGACATCGCCAGAGGCATGGAACGCTCGGAGGCGATCATCGGCTCGGCCGTGCGCCGCTTCCGGCCGATCGTGCTGACGGCGATGACGGCGGTGCTGGCGCTGATCCCGATCTCGCGTGGCGTGTTCTGGGGCCCGCTCGCCTACGCCATGATGGGCGGCATCCTTGTTGCCACCGTACTGACCATCCTGGTGCTGCCCGCGGGCTACGCCCTGTTCTTCGGCCGCGAGCCCAAGAAGCGTGACGTCGACGCCGCCGAAGCAGCCGTGACGGAACAGCCGGAGAGGCCGCAACTCGCGCTGGCGGCCGAATAGAGCGGCTCCGGGTCATCCGTCTCGCCACCGGTCGATGGCGGGTGACCCCGACGTGGCGGATGGGGCCGCCGCGGCGATCAAAAATGCTCTCCGGCAAGGGTTTCGCAAAACAGAATTCCTTCCCAGGGCCATGAAGCGGTCCCATCCTGAGCGACACCGGAGCGGCAACGCTTCTCATCATCAGGATGTCTTCCCATGACGGAAAAACGGCAATTGCGGCTCGGCGCCTTCATGCGCCCTGTCAGTCTGCACACCGGCGCCTGGCGCTATCCGGGCGCCTATCCCGACGCCAATTTCAACTTCGCGCATCTGAAGCGCTTCGCACAGACGCTTGAGGCGGCGAAGTTCGACGCCTTCTTCATGGCCGACCATCTGGCCGTGCTCAACATGCCGATAGAAGCGCTGCGGCGCAGCCACACGGTGACCTCGTTCGAACCGTTCACGCTGCTGTCGGCACTGGCCGCCGTCACCGATCACATCGGTCTCATCGCCACCGCGTCGACGACCTTCGACGCGCCCTATCACATCGCCCGCCGCTTCGCGTCGCTGGACCACATCAGCGGCGGGCGCGCCGGCTGGAACATCGTCACCACGTCAAACCCCGATGCGGCGCTCAATTTCGGGCTGGACGACCATGTCGAGCATGACGAGCGCTATCATCGGGCGCGGGAATTCTACGATGTCGTGACCGGCCTGTGGGACAGTTTTGCCGACGACGCTTTCATCCGCGACGCCGACAGCGGGCTCTATTTCGATCCGGCGCGGCTGCATGTGCTGGATCACAAGGGCGAACATCTTTCGGTGCGAGGTCCGCTCAACATAGCCCGCCCGGTGCAAGGCTGGCCGGTCATCGTGCAAGCCGGCGCTTCGGAGGCGGGACGGCAGCTGGCCGCCGAGACGGCCGAGGTGATTTTCGCCGCGCATAGTGATCTTGCCGCCGGGCAGCGCTTCTTTGCCGATGTCAAAAGCCGGGCGGAAAAACTCGGCCGCTCGCGCGACGACATCAAGATCCTGCCCGGCGCCTTCGTCATCGTTGGCGACAGCGTCGAGGAAGCGCGGGACAAGCGCGCCAAACTTGACAGTCTGGTCTACTACGAGAGCGGCATCGCCTCGCTGTCGATCGCTCTCGGGCATGATGCATCCGGCTTCGATCCCGATGCGGCCTTGCCCGAAATTCCCGAGACCAACGCGAGCAGAAGCAGCCGCGAGCGTGTCATCGAGCTGGCACGCACGGAAAACCTGACCGTGCGCAAGCTTGCCCAGAGGCTGGGTGGCTATTCCGGCCTTGCCTTCGTCGGCACGCCGCAAACCATCGCCGACGAGATGGAGGAATGGCTGGTCGCCGAGGGATCGGACGGCTTCAACATCATGTTCCCCTATCTGCCCGCCGGGCTCGACGATTTCGCCAAGAAGGTGGTGCCCGAGTTGCAGCGGCGCGGCATTTTCAGGCGCGAGTATGAGGGATCGACGCTGCGCGAGAATCTCAGTTTGAAGCGGCCGCCAAACCAGTTTTTCGGAGGCTCCGAAGCGGCCATTCGCAAGGCCGGCTGATGTCTCGGCGCAAGGAAAAACGGGCGCGCCGAAGCGCGCCCGTTTCTATCGGTTGGTGATGTCAGATAACAAAGTACCAGTTGGCGATCAGCATCACCGCCACGCCGGCGACCAGCGTCAGATAGGGCAGCATGCCTGCCTTCTTCACCGAAAGGTCGGCGCCCGTCATACCGAGGTCGGCCAGCATGTGGTCGGGGAACTTGCCGCCGTCCTGGATGTAGTGGCGGAAGCAGAAAACCGGGATGATCAAGGCCGCGGTGATCAGGCCGGCCCACAGCGCCATCGGGTTCCACACCTTGGCGCCGGCGCCCATGAAGATCGCGTTGACGTAGGCGAAGATCGCCCCGATCCCCAGCAGCCAGCTCGGCGCCTTCCAGGGGCGCGCGATATGGCCGTTGTCGATGCGATGGATCCAGCCGGCATTGAGGTTGAGGAAGTTGAAGATGATGTAGCCGCAGTTCGACACGGCGAGGATAAAGAAGAAGCTCGTCGCGTCGGCGGAGGCAATCGCCAGCACGATCAGGTTGAAGACGAGATCGGTCCACATGGCTCGCGTCGGCGCGCCGTGTTCGTTGACGTGGCTGAGGTAGCGCGGCAGCCAGCCATCGACCGAGCCCTGGTAGAGCGTGCGCGACGAGCCAGCCATCGCCGTCATGATGCACAGCACCAGCGCCAGGATCATCAGCATCACCAACAGGCTGTGGATCAGCGCGCCCCCACCGACCATGCCGGCCAGCGCGTCGGCCACGCCGGAGCCGTCGACGATCGGCGTTGCCAGCATGCCATTCAGGCCGAGTACGCCCTGAAAGGTGAAGGGCACGAGGATGAACAAGAGCATGCAGAGCAGGCCGGAATAGAAGATCGCCTTGAACGTGTCGGTGCCCGGGTTCTTGAACTCGGAGGTGTAGCAGACGGCGGTCTCGAAGCCGTAGGTCGACCAGGCGGCGATGAACATGCCGCCCAGCACCAGCGTCCAGCCGGCGATATTCCAGGCGCCGGGCTCGGGCGCGTAGGCGGCGGCCAGCGGCACCAGCGGCGAGAAGTTGGCCCAGTTGATCTGCCCGGTGACGATCGGCACGACGCCGACGATCAGCATCGGGATGATGACCAGCAGGCCGATATACTTCTGCACGTTGGCGGTACCCAGGATGCCGCGATGCTGGATCGAGAAGATGATCAGCATCAGCACCGCGCCGATGAAGAAGGTCGCATTGAAGGTGAAGGAGACCGGACCCAGCGTGTGGCTGTACAGCGTCCAATTGCGGATAGCCGGTGTCGCGGCCGCGGTCACCGCGGTGATGGCGTCGGCGGGTGCCGTTCCGGCATGCGCCGCGATATAGGCGACGACTTCCGCCGAGGCCTCGGTGAACAGCGGCACCGGCGCCAGCGCGTTGAGGATATAGGCGGCGGCGATCGAACAGCCGAGCGACAGCACCGGCGACCAGGCGAACCAGTTGCACCATACAGACAGCGGCGCGATGAACTTGGAATAACGCAGCCAGGCCGTGGCGCCGTAGATCGAGGCGCCGCCCGACTTGTTCGGGAACAGGCCGGCGATCTCGGCATAGGTGAAGGACTGCAGGAAGCCCATGATCATGGACACCGTCCAGATCAGGAAGGCCAGCGTCCCGGTCGTGCCGGCGATGCCGCCGATCGAAAACAGGACCAGCGCCGGAACGCCGCTCGCCACCCAGAAGGCGCCGCGCCAGTCGATATGCCTGAGCAGCTTGCTTTCGGCAGGCTGGTCCAGGACCGTGCTTATCGTGCTCATGTCAGTGACTTCCCCTTTTTGTAAGTGTTCCCCGCCGGCGATGCCTCGGCTCTGCGAAGCTTGCTCCCGGCACAATGATCGCACGACTGCGGTGTTTCCACTCAGTCGCATTTTTTTCTTAAGAGTGAAGATTGATCCGGCGCGCTTTCAGGTCAAGCGTTTTGTGAAGCCATGCACATCACGCTTGCGAAACAGGCTCTTGCCTTCTCCCACAAGGGGGGAAGGCAAGGGTTGCAATGCTCAGGAGCGTGGTCTGGTCTTCTGCGGATCGTAATGGGCGAAGGCAACGACATGTGCCGGCAGCCTCTTGGCATGACCGTCGAGCTTGCCGATCTCGACCTCCGTACCGATGGCGGCGTGGGTGACGTCGAGCCGCGCCAGCGCGATGTTCTTGTTCAGCACCGGCGAACGCATGCTCGATGTGACGACGCCGATCTGGGCGCGTCCGACATGGACGCAGTCGCCATGGCCGACCGCGACATTGCTGTCGATTTCGAGCCCGACCAGTTTGTTCTGCGGGTTTTCCTTGCGCCGGATCAGCGCCTCGCGGCCGATGAAATCGTCGGTCTTGGTCTTCAGCGGCACGGTAAAGCCGATGCCCGCCTCGAAGGGGTCTGTCTGGTCCGAGAATTCGTAGCCGGCGAAGATCAGCCCGGCCTCGATGCGCACCATGTCAAGCGCCTGCAGCCCCATCGGTTTCAGCCCATGGGGCTGGCCGGCTTCCCAGATGGCGTCGAACACTTTCTCGGCGTCGCGCGGATGGCACCAGATCTCGTAGCCGAGCTCGCCGGTATAGCCGGTGCGCGAGACGACGACCGGAATGCCGTTGCCGCCGCCGATGCGGGCGACGGCGAAGCGGAACCATTCCAGTTCGTCGATCGACGGTTGCAGCGGCGAGGTCCAGATCACCTCGCGAAGGATGTCGCGGCTCTTCGGCCCTTGCACGGCGACATTGTGCATCTGGTCTGTCGACGAGCGCACCAGCACGTTGAGGCCGAGTTTTTTCGCCGTCTCGCGCAGCCATTCGCCGGACAGATCATCGCCCCCGACCCAGCGGAAATTGTCCTTGCCGAGCCTGAGCAGCGTGCCGTCGTCGATCATGCCGCCATGCTCGTAGCACATCGCCGAATAGACGACCTGGCCGACGCCGAGTTTCTTGACGTCGCGGGTCAGCGTGTATTGCAGCAGCGCTTCGGAGTCCGGGCCGGTGACCTCGAACTTGCGCAGCGGCGACAGGTCCATGATCACCGCGTCCTGGCGGCAGGCCCAGTATTCGGCGATCGGCCCTTCCTTGGCGAAGGAATTGGCCAGCCAATAGCCCCTGTATTCTGAGAAGTCGCGGGTGTGCTTGGCGAAGCTCGAATGAAAGGCGGTCTCGCGGGTCATTTTGGGTTCCGAATCGGGCGTCATGCGTCTGGCGATCGCTCGCGAGAATTTGTGCTGGCCGGAATAGGTCCGCACGTGGATGTCGGTCGGGTCCCAGCCATTGGCCGGCGTCGTATCGTCAGGGCAGGCGGAGGAGACGCAGACGATGTCGGTCAACGCCCTGAGCAGGACATAATCGCCGGGCCGCGACCATGGCTCGTCGGACACCATGACGCCATGCGCGTCGATCGCCGTGTTGAAGAAGAAGTTGATCGCCATCCAGCCCGCGCGGGGATTGACGCCCTTGTCGGCCAGCGCGCGGTTGAAATTCTCGGAGCAATTGGTGTGCCCGGGGTAGCCGATATCGTCGTAGTATTTCGCGGCGCAGGCGAGTGCGAAGGCGTCGTGCCGGCCACAGGTGTCCTGCACCACTTCGACCAGCGGTTCCATATCCTGGTCGTAGTATTTCGAATGCAGCCCTGGCATCGGATAGCTCGCGCCCATCAGCGTGCGGGTCGTCGTCACGTCGAGCGGATGGTCGAGGCCCTTGTCCAGCTTGCGCGCCGAAAAGCACTGGAAGTCGGTGCACTGGCGCCCGTCGACATCGACGATCTGCAGATAGTCACCAGCCCTAACGAAATAGGATTCCGCCGTCGCCGAATGGACGCGAAGGTCAAGCACCGGATCGGCGAGCGGATCGGCAAGTTCGGACTTCGACTTCAGGCGGATCATGTTGCGCCGCACGATGACGGTGAGCGGCGTCGCCGTGTCGTTGCCGTCGGCCAGCATTGGCCCGCCAGGTGCGGCAATCAGCACCGCACCATCGCGGGCCACGGTAAAACCTTGCTCCGTACCTGCGGGTGTCGCGCCGCCGAACACGCGAACCGCCTTGGGTTGATCAAGCTGCACATGGCGGCGCTCGAGCCCGCGACGCACTGAAGCGAGGCTGTCATCGCCCTCGGCCAGCAACGCCTTGGTGCCGGCGGCATTGCTGTTGGATTTTTCGCCGAGGATGCCGGGATCGATCGCGCCGGTGCTGTCCCACGCCAGCAGTTCGCAAGCCTGCCCGCCTTCGACGTTGCGCACGCTGATCGTGTCACCGGCCTCGATGTCGATGAGCACCGCGCCATTGCCCTGGATCGTATAGCGCTCCATGCCCGGCGGCAGCGCGATCTGCCCCGGCCTCAAGATGAGGCTGGGCCTGGGCGGTCCGGCGGCGATGGCAGGGTAGGGCGACTGGCTCATCTCAGCCTTGCGGTTCGAGAAACAAGTTTGCCTGTGCGTGAAATTATTTTAGCGGTAAGAATAGCAGGGGCGTCACGTTTGGCAAGGCAATGGTGGCGTAAGCTCCCCCTTCTCCCCCTTGCGGGAGAAGGCGTCGCCGAAGGCGACGGATGAGGGGTGTTCCAGCGGAGTGAGGCGTTGGCGTTCCCTGGAGCACCCCTCATCCGTTTCGGCGCTATCGCGCCGATCCACCTTCTCCCACAGGGGGCTAGCGTGCGCACACATTTGCTTCGTGCTTTGATCAAGCGTGAAGAAGCGACGCCGGAAAATGGCTTGAAGCGTTTGAATCGTATGTGATTCTGTAGCTGCCATTGTTGATTCTGGAGGCTTCGACGATGGCTTTGCTGCTTGGATACTTCGGCGACCTGCGCTTGCAAAAAAGGGGAGCATGGTTCTGGAGCGCATGTTTGCGCGTGTCAGCGCGGGCATGCGCCGGCTGGCCGACACGCGCGCCGAGAAGGTCGCGTTCACGCGCCTGTTTCGCAATCGCCACGTGAGCAAGCAAGAGATCATCCGCACGGCGGCGGCGCGCACCGCCGAAATGGCCGCCGGCCGCCACGTGCTGATCATCGAGGACAGCAGCGAGATCAACTATGAAGCCAAGGCTTCACGCAAGCGTGGCCTCGGTCGTGTCGGCAATGGCAAGGATATCGGGCTGTTCGTGCATCCGGCGCTGGCCGTGGATGCCGGGGACGGCTCGGTCCTGGGCCTTGCAGGCGCCACGATCTGGCGGCGCGAGGCAAAGAAGGCGCATGACTACCAGGCGCTGCCGATCGAAGCCAAGGAAAGCCACAAATGGATCGGCACCGCCAAGGCGGCATGCCAGGCGCTGACCGACACGCCGCAGATGACGGTGGTCGGCGACCGCGAAGCCGACATCTACGAAGTGTTTGCAAGGCTTCCCGGCGAGCGCACCCATGTGCTCATCCGCGCTGTACGGGATCGGGCTTTGGGCACGCGGGGCGAGCGCCTGTTCAGCGCGATCGCCAAGACGGCGGAAGCCGGCCGCATTGCCTTCGAGCTGCAGGCACGCCCTGGCCGGCCGGGTCGCACCGTCGAACTGGCCGTTCGCTTCACCGCGGTGAGCTTGCGCCAGCCCCGCCTTGGCGCCGACAGCCGCGATCCGCGCGAACTCACGCTCAACATGGTGGAAGTGCGCGAGATCGATCCACCTTCGGCCAAGGACGCGGTGATCTGGCGGCTGTTGACCACCCACAGCGTCGAAACACTCGCCGATGCCTGCCGCATCGTCGAGATGTATCGCTCGCGTTGGATCATCGAGCAGTTGTTCCGGACCGTGAAGTCGCAGGCCATCGATCTGGAGGAAAGTCTCATCGCCGATGGCGATGCACTCGAACGCCTGGCCGCCGCCGCTCTGGTCGTCGCCACCAGGGTCATGCAACTCGTGCACGGGCGTGGTTCGCCGGGCCAGGGCTTCCAGGCCGCGCGCCTCTTTGATCCCACCGAGATCACCGTCCTGGACGTGCTCATCGCCAAGCTCGAAGGCAAGACCCAAAAGCAGAAGAACCCTCACCCCACGCACACGCTCGCCTGGGCCGCCTGGTGTATCGCCAGGCTCGGAGGCTGGAACGGCCACGAAAAGGAACGCCCGCCAGGGCCCATCACCTTCACCCACGGCCTCAGACGCTTCAACGCCATCGTAGACGGCTTCGTTCTCGCCTCACAAAAATGAGCCCGAAGCAAATGTGTGCCCACGCTAGCCCACAGGGGGAGAAGGAAGAGCCGCTCACAAACGCTGCGCTAGTTCCTCTGAATGCGCGATCGCCACACCATATTCCGCAGCCGAATCCAGCATCGTGTGCCAAAGGCTCTCGGCAAACGTCGCGAACACCAGAACGCTGAACACCGCCTGTCCATCCGCCCGGTCTGCGCCGCGCCAAAACGTGACACTGGTGTGGTCCATCGAGGTCGCTGCAGCCGCGCCAACTGGGAACGCGGTTGGGTGCAGATCGATCGAAGACAGTTTCGCCAGGATGGTGCGAGCCTTGTCCCCAGAAATGTTGATCAAGACCCGTGCATGCGATTGGTCCGACAGCGAGGCGGAGCCGGACAATGCCGGCGCCAGCATCTGCGTCGTGTGCTTGCCACCCGTCGACAGCACGAAAAACTGATCCAGTCCCGACCAGATCAGCGTGGCGTCCGAGGCCTGGACAACCGTTGGCGAATTCGGGGCCGTGACGCCAAAATGGGCTTTCGCATCCTTCGCCAGCTCCGCCGCCTTGCCGCGCCGCGCCATCACCTGGACCAGGTCGAAATTGCGGATCTCGGTCAGCGACACGCCGGCTTCGCCCTTCACGCCATACGGCCCGGCAACGAGCGCATGCTCCAGCGGACTGCGGACCTCCCAGAAAAACTCAACCACGCTGGCGCCCTCCATCTGGATCGTAGAAGACGGGATTGCAGAGTTCGACATCATAGTTCTCGCCGCGCAGCGGATCGTGCGCATGGACGATCTCGCCGATGCGCTCGCGGCCGCGTTCGACCAGACCGAGCCCGATCCACTGGTCCAGTGTCGGCGAGAAGCAGACCGAGGTGACATAGCCTTGGTCGTTGTCCGGTCCGGGCGTCTGCCCCTTCGGGATGATATGCGCGCCGGAGCGCAGCCGGCGTGCCTTGTCGGTCGGCGTGATGCCGATCACGACCTGCCGGTCCGGCGCCACCAGCGCCTCGCGGCCAGCCATCACCCGGCCGATGAAATCCTTCTTGGTCGACATCATCTTGCCCAAGCCAAGATCGGCCGCTGTCGTCGTGCCGCTCAGCTCCGGACCGGCGACATGGCCCTTTTCGACACGCATCACGCCAAGCGCTTCGGTGCCATAGGGCGTCACGCCAAACGGCTTTCCGGCCAGCACCAGATTGCGCGCCATGGCCTCGCCAAAGCGCGCCGGCACCGAAATCTCGAATGCCATCTCGCCCGAGAACGAAATGCGGAACAGCCGCGCCTTGATGCCGCCGCGCAAGCGGACTTCGCGTGCGCCCATGAACGGAAAACCTTCGTTGGACAGGTCTTCGGCGGGGTCGACGATTTCCTTGAGCAGGTCTCGCGTCTTCGGTCCGGCAATCGAGAACTGCGCCCATTGGTCGGACACCGACGTCAACTGAACGTCGAGTTCGGGAAACAGCACCTGCCGGCAGAATTCGAGATGCTGCATCACCAGCCCGGCCTTGGCCGTGGTTGTGGTGAGGAAATAGTGGTCCTCGGCCAGCCGTGAAGTCGTACCGTCGTCATAGACGATGCCGTCCTCGCGCAGCATCAGCCCGTAACGCGCCTTGCCGACGGCGAGGTTGGAGAAAGTGTTGATGTAGACGCGGTCGAGGAAAGCGCCGGCATCCGGGCCATGCACGTCGATCTTGCCGAGCGTCGAGACATCGCAGAAGCCGACGCCCGAGCGCACTGCCTTGACCTCGCGCGTCACCGATTCCAGCCAGTCCCTCTCGCCGGCGCGAGGGTACCATTGCGCGCGCTTCCAGAGGCCGGTGTCGACGAAGATGGCGCCCTGTTCGGCGGCCCAGTGATGCGACGGCGTCAGCCGCGTCGCGTGGAACGTCTCGTCGCGGTGATGGCCGGCGAAGGCGCCGATGGCGACGGGTA
Source organism: Mesorhizobium sp. WSM1386 (assembly GCF_055901595.1). Lineage (NCBI taxonomy): Bacteria > Pseudomonadati > Pseudomonadota > Alphaproteobacteria > Hyphomicrobiales > Phyllobacteriaceae > Mesorhizobium > Mesorhizobium sp. WSM1386. Next base: position 5,639,504 of record NZ_CM148373.1, on the reverse strand, counting down.
CGTAAGGCGGCCTGTAGATCGTCGTGCCGGTCTCCGGAATGGAGCGGCCGCTCACCGCCGCCATGATGGCGAGGCCGGCGACATTCGAGGTCTTGCCCTGGTCGGTCGCCATGCCGAGCGTCGTGTAGCGCTTCAGATGCTCGACCGATTCGAAACCCTCGCGCTGGGCGAGTTCGATATCGGAGGCAGTGACATCGTGCTGCTGGTCGACGAACGCCTTGCCCTTGCCACCAACATGCCAGAGCGGTGTCAGCGAGAAAGCCTCGTCGTCGGCGATCGGCGCGGAGCCTGGCTTGCCGCTGCGCCCGGCGTCGAGTGCGGCCGTTGCGCCAGCGGCGAACCCTTCGGCCAGACAGGTCCCGAGCCCGAAGGCGCCGGCAGCCGCGCCGGCGGCGACCATGCCGGGAGGCGCGCCATCGGGTACGAAGGCAGCAATGTCATCGCGCCATTTCGGCCGGCCGCGATGATAGGAGGTCAGCCCGACCGCCGGGTTCCAGCCGCCGGAAACAGCGAGCCCGTCCGCCTCCACCTCGGCGCGCGCGCCGCCGGTCAGCGATACCATGATTTTCCGCACGCCATCCTTGCCGCCGTCGACGCCACTGACAGCGCCATGCAGCACCGGGAAGCCGCCCTTGGACGCCAACGAACGATGGGCTGGAGATACATCTGGCCGTGCGTCGATCACCGCCGCGATCTGCAGTCCGGTGCCGAGGGCCGTCTCGACCGTGCGCCAGCCATCCTCATTGTTGGTGAACAGCGCGATGCGCTTTGCCGGTGCTGCCGCGTAGCGCGTGACATAGGTCCGCACCGCGGAAGCCATCATCACGCCAGGCGTGTCGTTGCCGGCAAAGACGATCGGCCGTTCGATGGCGCCTGCGGCGACAACACAGCGTTTGGCCACGATCCGCCACAAGCGCTGGCGCACCTCATGCTCCGGCGGGGAGGGCAGATGATCGTTGACTCGCTCGATCGCGCCATAGGTGCCGCCATCATAGACGCCGAACAGTGTCGTGCGGGTCATGATGCGGACGTCGGGCATGTCGGTCAGTTCGGCCAAGGTGCGCGACAGCCACTCGGCCGCCGGTACGCCATCGATCATGCCGCCATCCGACAGCAGGCGGCCGCCGGGGACAAAATCCTCTTCGCACAGGATGACGCGGGCACCAGCGCGGCCGGCAGCCAGTGCCGCCGCCAGGCCGGTCGGGCCGGAACCGGCGATCAGCACGTCGCAATGCGCCCAGGTCTTGTCGTAGTGGTCGGGATCGGCAATGCCGGCTGCGCGCCCGAGGCCGGCGGCGCGGCGGATCGCTGGCTCGTAGATCGCTTCCCAGAACTTGGCCGGCCACATGAAGGTCTTGTAGTAGAAGCCGGCGACGAAGATCGGCGCGAACAATTGGTTCACCGACATCACATCGTGGCGCAGCGACGGCCAGCGGTTCTGGCTGGCGGCCTCGAGCCCTTCATAGAGTTCGGCTGTCGTTGCCTTGGTGTTCGGCTCGCGGCGTGCGCCCGTGCGCAGTTCGACCAGCGCATTGGGCTCTTCCGAGCCTGCAGTGAGTATGCCGCGCGGACGATGATATTTGAAAGAGCGGCCGACCAGCTTGACGCCATTGGCGACCAGCGCCGAGGCCAGCGTGTCGCCCTGGAAGCCGGAAAAGCTCTTCCCGTCGAAGCGGAAATGCAGCGACGCCGAGCGGTCGATGAGGCCGCCGGATGAGAGGCGATGGGATTGGCTGGAGCTCACGATTGCCGGCCTTCCGTGAGTTCGATGAAATGCGACAGGGCTGCGCCTTCCCTTACCCTCCCCCCTGTGGGGAGGGTCGCTGCGCAGCAGCCGGGTGGGGGTGCGGCGCTGACCCCCACCCGGACCTGCGGTCCGACCTCCCCACCAGGGGGAGGTAGGGGGCTGGCGATTCTCGCGACGGCTGGTGTCTCGACAGAAAAATTCATTTCGCAGCCAGCCTCGCACCAACACCCGCCGCCGGCTCCACGGCCGAAATCTCGTGCGTCAGCGTGTTGCGGGTGATCTTCAGCCAGGCCCGGCAGCCACCGCCGTGGTACCAGTACTCGCTGGTATCACCGGCGATGTTGTTACGCAGATAGACGTAATCGAAGACCTCGTCTTCCGAAGCGCCGGCCACTGGGCGCACTGGCTTGGCATCGCCGAGATAAGTGAACTCGCCGAGTTCGCGGTCACCGCAGAAGGGACAGACAATACGCATGTGACCGTCCTCAGTGAAGGTTCGGTTGGGCGCCCTGGCCCTTCTCGTCGATCACGGCACCAGTCCGGAACCGGTCGAGGCGGAACCGTGCCGCCTCCTTGTGGGATTCTTCGCGAGCCAGGAGGTGTGCAAAGACGAAGCCCGAGCCCGGCGTCGCCTTGAAGCCGCCATAGCACCAGCCGGCATTGAGATAGAGCCCGTCCACCGGCGTCTTGTCGATGATCGGCGAACCGTCCATCGACATGTCCATGATGCCGCCCCACTGGCGCAGCAGGCGCACGCGGCCGATCATCGGCATCAGCGCCATGCCGCCCTCGCAGACATCCTCCATCACCGGCAGGTTGCCGCGCTGGGCATAGGAATTATAGCCATCGATGTCGCCGCCGAAGACCAACCCGCCCTTGTCCGACTGGCTGACATAGAAATGGCCGGCGCCGAAGGTCATGACCCCGGGGATGAGCGGCTTGATCGCCTCCGAGACGAAGGCCTGCAGCACGTGGCTTTCGATCGGCAGGCGCAAGCCGGCCATCGCCGCGACGCGCGAGGAGGAACCGGCCACCGCCATGCCGACCTTGCCGGCGCCGATCTTGCCGCGCGAGGTCTCGACGCCGGTCACCTTGCCGTTGCCGTCCCGGACAAAGCCCGTCACCTCGCAGTTCTGGATGATATCGACGCCGAGCGCGCTTGCCGCATGGGCATAGCCCCAGACCACGGCATCGTGCCGTGCCGTGCCGCCGCGCCGCTGCAGCAATCCGCCCTGCACGGGAAAACGCGCATTGTCGTAGTTCAGGAACGGGATCATCTTCTTGACGGCGGCGAGGTCGAGCAGTTCGGCATCGATGCCGTTGATGCGCATGGTGTTGCCGCGCCGCGCATAGGCGTCGCGCTGTGCGTCGGAATGATAGAGATTGATGACGCCGCGCTGGCTGACCATCGTGTTGTAGTTGAGGTCCTGCTCCATCCGCTCCCAAAGCTTCATCGACAATTCGTAGAAGCCGGTATTCCCGGGCAGGCCGTAATTGGAGCGGATGATGGTGGTGTTGCGGCCGGCATTGCCGGAGCCGATCCAGCCCTTTTCGAGCACGGCGACATTCCTGATGCCGTATTCGCTGGCGAGGAACCATGCGGTCGCAAGGCCATGGCCGCCGCCGCCGATGATCACCACGTCGTAGCGATCCTTCGGCGTGGCATCGCGCCAGGTGCGCTGCCAGTTCTTGTGGCCGGAGAGGGCGGCGCGGGCGAGCGAGAAGATCGAGTATTTCATTGCGTCATTCCAAGGCCGCTCGCCCTACGCCGGATTCTTTTTGACGCATCGGATTTACCCGAAAACCGCTTCACACTTTTCGGTCCGATGCTTCTAGATGTCCAGCGTGTGGTCGCGCTCCCATTGCGTGAAGTGCGAAGCATAGGAATTCCATTCCTGATGCTTCAGCTTTAGGTATGCCGACGAAAATTCCTCACCCAGCGCCGCCTTGAGCGATTTGTCGTTGTCGAACTCGCGCAGCGCGTCGAGCAGGTTGAGCGGCAGCTTCGGTGCGTCCGTGACGGTATGGCCGAGCTGGTACATGTCGATGTCGTAGCGCTTGCCCGGATCGGCCTTGGAGCGGATGCCGTCGAGACCGGCGGCGATGATGACGGCTTGCAGCAAATAGGGGTTGGCCGCGCCGTCGGGCAGGCGCAGTTCGAAGCGGCCGGGTCCCGGCACGCGCACCATGTGGGTGCGGTTGTTGCCGGTCCAGGTCACCGTGTTCGGCGCCCAGGTCGCGCCCGAGATGGTGCGCGGCGCGTTGATGCGCTTGTAGGAATTGACCGTCGGATTGGTGATCGCGGCAAGCGCCGAGGCGTGCTTCATGATGCCGCCGAGGAAGTTTTTGCCCTTGGCCGACAGGCCGAGTTCCATCGAGTTATCGGCGAACACATTGGTCTTGCCGGTCTCGTCCCACACCGAGATATGTGCATGGCAGCCATTGCCGGTCAGCCCCTGGAAGGGCTTTGGCATGAAGGTCGCGCGCAGGCCGTGCTTTTCCGCGATCGACTTGACCATGAACTTGAAGAAGGAGTGCTTGTCGGCGGTCGCCAGCGCATCGTCGAAGGCCCAATTCATCTCGAACTGGCCGTTGGCATCCTCGTGATCGTTCTGATAGGCGCCCCAGCCGAGCGCCAGCATGTGATCGCAGATCTCGGCAATGACATCATAGCGCCGCATCACCGCTTGCTGGTCGTAGCAGGGTTTTGACGCGGTATCGTATTCGTCGGAAATCGTTTTACCGTCGGGCGAGATCAGGAAGAACTCGGCCTCGACGCCGGTCTTCACATGCATGCCGTCGCTGGCGGCCTCGGCGATCAATCGCTTCAGCGTGTTGCGCGGCGCCTGGTCGACCTGCTTGTCGTCCATGATGCAGTTGGCGGCGACCCAGGCGACTTCGGGCTTCCACGGCAGCTGGATCACCGAGGCGGGATCGGGAACCGCCAGCATGTCGGGATGCGCTGGCGTCAGGTCGAGCCAGGTGGCGAACCCGGCAAAGCCGGCGCCATCCTTCTGCATGTCGGCGATTGCCTGCGCCGGCACCAGCTTGGCGCGCTGCCCACTGAACAGGTCAGTGTAGGAAATCATGAAATATTTGACGTTTTTCGCCCTTGCGAATTCTGCAAGATCAGCTGTCACGGAAGTTCCCCATTTTGTCGGTTGTTGGCCCTAGAGCATAGGGCCTTCGGCCCTTCGTTGATTAGAAGCCGTTCTTCCCCGGTATCCAGTTGGTGCCGGCCAGCGGCACGCCGGCCATGGCGGCTGCCTCGATCGTCAGAGCGACGAGGTCCTCGGGTTCGAGATTGTGCAGGCTGTTCTTGCCGCAGGCGCGGGCGATGGTCTGAGCCTCGAGCGTCATCACCTTGAGGTAGTTCGCCAGCCGACGGCCGGCGGCCACCGGATCGACCCGCTTCATCAGTTCCGGGTCCTGCGTGGTGATGCCGGCCGGGTCGCGACCCTCATGCCAGTCGTCATAGGCGCCGGCCGTCGTGCCGAGTTCGTTGTACTCCGCCTCCCAGCGCGGATCATTGTCGCCGAGCGCGACAAGCGCTGCCGTGCCGATCGAGACCGCATCGACGCCCAATGCGAGCGCCTTGGCGACATCGGCGCCGTTGCGGATGCCGCCCGAGACGATCAGCTGCACCTTGCGGTGCATGCCGAGATCCTGCAGCGCCTGTACCGCCGGCCTGATGCAGGCAAGCGTCGGCTGGCCGACATTTTCGATGAACACTTCCTGGGTTGCCGCGGTGCCGCCCTGCATGCCGTCGACCACGACGACATCGGCGCCGGCCTTCACCGCAAGCGCTGTATCGTAATAGGGCCGGGCGCCGCCGACCTTGACGTAGATCGGTTTTTCCCAGTCGGTGATTTCGCGCAATTCGAGGATCTTGATCTCGAGATCGTCGGGGCCGGTCCAGTCGGGGTGACGCGAGGCCGAGCGCTGGTCGATGCCTTTCGGCAGCGTGCGCATCTCGGCGACGCGATCGGAAATCTTCTGGCCAAGCAGCATGCCGCCACCGCCCGGCTTGGCGCCCTGGCCGACGACGACTTCGATAGCGTCGGCGCGGCGCAGGTCACGCAGGTTCATGCCGTAACGCGACGGCAGATATTGATAGACCAGCTGCTTGGAATGGCCGCGTTCCTCCTCGGTCATGCCGCCGTCGCCTGTGGTGGTCGACGTGCCGGACAGCGTCGCGCCGCGCCCAAGCGCTTCCTTGGCCGGACCGGACAGCGAACCGAAGCTCATGCCGGCGATGGTGATCGGGATTTTCAGCTCGATCGGCTTCTTGGCATGACGCGAACCCAGCACCACGCTGGTGTCGCAGCGCTCGCGATAGCCTTCGAGCGGATAGCGCGAGATCGAGGCACCCAGGAACAGGAGGTCGTCGAAATGCGGCAGCTTGCGCTTGGCGCCGGCGCCCCGGATGTCATAGATGCCCGTCGCCGCGGCGCGGCGGATTTCGGAAAGCGTGTAGTCGTCGAAGGTCGCGGATTTGCGCGGCGTCGTCGGCGGGTTGCGATAGGTCATGCTGCCTCAATACGCGTCGGCGTTGTCGATATTGAAATTGTAGAGGGTGCGCGCCGAGCCATAGCGCTTGAACTCAGACGGCTTGACGCCGGTGATGCCGGCGCGGTCGAGCAGCCCCTGCAGCAATTGCAGATGTTCGGGCCGCATCTCCTTGGCGATGCAGTCGGCACCCAGGCTGCCGACCTTGCCGCGCACGAACAGGCGCGCCTCGTAGATGGAATCGCCCAGGGCGTCGCCGGCATCGCCCAGCACCACCAGATTGCCGGATTGTGCCATGAAGGCCGACATGTGGCCGATATTGCCATGCACGACGATGTCGATGCCCTTCATCGAGATGCCGCAGCGCGACGAAGCGTTGCCCTCGATGACCAGCATGCCACCCTTGCCGGTGGCGCCGGCATACTGGCTGGCATCTCCCTTGATGGTGATCGAGCCCGACATCATGTTCTCGCCGACGCCGGGGCCGGCCGAACCATGCACGGTGATGGCGCTGCCGGAGTTCATACCGCCGCAATAGTAGCCGACGCTGCCGCGCACATCGATGGTGACCGGCTGATCAACGCCGACGGCGACCGAATGGCTGCCTTTAGGGTTCAACACTTCCCAAGCGGTCTCGTTGGAGCCGGGAGCCAGATTGTGCAGCGCCTGGTTGAGCTCGCGCAGTGACATCTGGTCGAGATCGAACACCCGAGAGGCGTGGTCGCTCGCCGCCGTCTTTGAAAGGTTAATTGCCGGCATGAATTCAATGCTCCCAGAAATAGACGGTTGCGGGTTCCGGTTCCCAGACCCTCGCATTGTCTATGCCGGGCAGTTTGGTCAGCGCGCGGTATTCCGAGCCGAAGGCGACATACTGGTCGGTCTCGGCCATCACGGCGGGCTTGCAGGCGATCGGATCGCGCACCACGCCAAAGCCGTTCTTGGTGCCGACGACGAAGGTGAAGAAGCCGTCGAGGTCGGAGAGCGTGCCCTCCAGCGCCTCGCCGAGGTTCTTGCCATGCGCCATCTGCGATGAGAGATAGGCGGCTGCCACCTCGGTATCGTTCTCGGTCTCGAATTTCATGCCTTCGCGGATCAGCTCGCGGCGGACATTGTTGTGGTTGGACAGCGAGCCATTGTGCACCAGGCACTGGTCGGCGCCGGTCGAGAATGGGTGCGCGCCCATCGTCGTCACCGCCGATTCCGTCGCCATGCGGGTGTGGCCGATGCCATGCGTGCCGGTCATCGTGCGGACGTCGAAGCGGTCGACGACCGCTTCCGGCAGGCCGACTTCCTTGTAGATCTCGACGACGTCGCCGGCGCCCATGATGCGAATATCGGGACGCAGGGCCTGGATGGCCTCGCGTGCTTGGTCGATCTTGGCGGGCTCGGTCCTGACGACGGCGTGAGTCGATTTCACGGCGATCTTCACAGGCGCGCCGATAGCCTTGGCAAGGTCGGCTTCAAGGCCGCGGAAATCATGTTCCGGCTTCGCCGACTGGATGGTGATCTTGGCCTCGTTGCCTGACGGCGCGCCATAGATTGCAATGCCTGCGCTGTCGGGGCCGCGATCGCTGAGCGAGACCAGCATTTCCGACAGCATGGCGCCGAGCTTCGGCTCCAGCGCCTTGTCCTTCAAGAAAAGTCCGACGATTCCGCACATGTCAGCCTCCCGACGTTTGTGGCTCCGAAATGATGTATCGAATGAATGTCCTAAATTCAATCGTATGAAAAAAATTTTCCTCTAGTTACATATGCGGCGCAATGCCGCCTTGTGGGTCATCGCCTCTGTCGTGGGTCTTGTGGACCCAAAGCGCATGGCGGACCCGGGCGAGTTTGTAAGCGTCGAGGATGGACAGCGCGTAGATCAGGACGCCGCCGGCATGGCGACCGATGAAGCTGGCGTCGGCTGGCGCGATCTTGGCGGTCACCCACGCCAGGATCACCATGAAGAAGAGAAACTGCAGGCCACGCACCGGCACGCCGAGAATGACATGGCCACTTGCCGGCAACAGGATTGCGGCGCCGAGGACAAGATAGGGATTGGTCGGGGCGGATATCGTGGCGGAGTCGGTCATGCGGCCTGCCGTTCATGTCTGTTGATGGCATCGCGAAGCGCCGACATCGACACCAGCAGCCTTCCGATCAGCGCCGGATCGAGTAACGCGCCGCCAAATTCGGCTTGCCGGAAAACACCGTAACGGGCGCGCTCTGCCTCGGCCAGCAGCCAGACGATGCGCACCCCGTTCGGCGTGATCAGCAATTCCTTGGCGCGTCCTTCAGTGAAGATCTCGATATGGCTGGCGATGAGGCTCTGCGGAAACCGTGCGCCTCTCTTGTCGGTGCGCAGGATTGCCTCGGCCGGAAATCCAGGAGCCTTGGGCAGCGTATGCTCGAGGTGATCGAAATTGGAGAACGTCGTCGGCGAGCCCGGCCGCATCATCATGTCGAAAATGGCTGGAACCGCGACCTGTTCGATGAGCGAGACGCTGAGCCAGCGCGCCGGCAGCTTTCTTGTCGCCAGCGTATCGACAATGGTGCGCAACTGAACGCGCTGGCCGTTCCACGAGCCTTCCCACGTGATGACGCCGACGGTGCCGTCCGAGACATTGGCCGCGTCGGCAATGACGGCGCGAACGCGGGCCTCTTCGCCGGCGAGCGCCGCTAAATCTCTCTTGCGGCTGCGGCGCGCCAGCCACGCAAGGTGAAGGACGAGAGCCAGGACAATTACCCCGGCGAGCAGTGCTGACGTCACCTCGGACATGTTGTCATGCCAGGTCCGCCCGGGATCCGGACGGACCGTCTCCCATCAATAGCCCTGCGGTTTTGGCCACGGCATGGTGAACTGTTCGCCGCGCCGCACGAATTTGTAGCGGTAGAAATGGAACCACAGCGAGATCAGGAAGTAGAAGGCGACCATGGCGATCAGCTGCGAGCCGAAGCCGAGGAAGATGGCGAAGAAGGTCACCACGCACAGGCAGAACAGCACGATCGCCGGCAGCGGATGGAAGGGGTGGGTGTAACCGCGGCGGATCGAACCCAGCGGCCACTTCTTGCGGAACATCATGATGTTGATGCTCATGAAAGTGTATTGCAGCACGCCCGACAGGATCGAGAAGGTGATCGCCTGGTTGAGGTCGGCGATGAAGGCGAAGGCCAGCGCGATCGGCAGCAGGAACAGGATCGAACGGTAGGGTGTGCGGTATTTCGGATGCACGGCCGAGAACCAGCTCGGCAGATAGCGGTCGCGCCCAAGCGAAAACCAGGCGCGGGCAGCATCATTGATGCACCCATTGGCCGATGCCAGTGCCGCCAGCAGCGTGGCGACGAACAACAGGTTTTCCAGCAGCGGGCTGCCGGTCAGCTTGCCCGCGTCCCACAGCGGGTAATAGGTGATGCCGAGATACTCCCAGGGCATCAGCGAGGCGCAGACATACCAGGTCATGGCGGCCGCGATCAGAAGCGTGATCATGCCGGCCATGGTTCCGTAGGGCAGCGAGCGGGCCGGCGAGCGCACTTCCTCGGCGGCCTGCGTGGTGCCCTCGATGCCGAGATAATACCAGATGCCGAACTGGAAGGCGGCGATGACGCCGATCCAGCCATAGGGCAGCGCATTGCCGGGCGTGACCAGTTCGTTGAGCTTCAGCACGGCCCCTTGCGTCCACGGGCTGACCGAGAAGAACAGGATGACGATCGAGATATAGGCGATCGCCGTGATGACGAAATTGACGTTGAGCGTCATCAGCACGCCGCGGTAGTTGAGCCATGCCAGCACCACGATGGTGGCGGCGATGAAGGAATTGTGGGTGAGCCCTTCGACGCCGGCCTTGGCGACGATGGTGTCGCCGAGCAGGATGGCATCGGACACTTCCAGCATCGTATAGGCAAAGACCAGGAACAGCGCGACGTTGAAGGCCATCAGCGGTCCCACGATGTGCTTGGCCTGCGCGTACTGGCCGCCGGCGGCGGCGACTGTCGACGTCACCTCGGAATCGATCATGGCGACCGAGGTGTAGAGCAGCCCGACCACCCAGCAGACGATCAGGGCTGCCAGCGCGCCGCCCTTGTCGGCCGAGAAGTTCCAGCCGGTGAACTCGCCGACCAGGACGATGCCGACCCCGAGCGCCCAGACATGGGCCGGGCCGAGTACCCTCAGCAGCGATACCCGGTCGCCGTGAATGGTGGTGGTGATGGTATTCTCAACCGCGGCGGTCATCGATCAATCCCCACTCAGATCCGGTGTTTTTCGGAGGCGGCTTCAAGCTCGCCTTCGCGCGACGAGGTCAGAACGTCCTCGGAGTAGGTCGTATCGACCTTGAACCAGTCGTAAAGCATCCACAGCGCGAGCACGATCGAGATGCCCCAGCATGCGTAAGAGAGTGCCACCCACATGATCTTGCCCCCGATTGCGCGTCGTCGAAACTTTTATTTGTCTTCGAACTTCTCGTTGATGACATCGCGATATTCACGGTCGGATGCCCGGAACAAGAACACGAAATAGCCGATCAGGACCGCCGCCATGACGATCAGCGTCGGCCAGTCGATGATGTAGTGGAAGCGGTTCTGGATGATGTCGTGCGCCGTCTCCGGCGTATAGCCGAGCTTTTCCCAGATCGACGCCATGGTCGGATTCTGGCCGAGCGCTTCCCATGTCTTGGCGTCGAGCGCGTCGATGGATTTCGCGGCACCGGCAAGGCCGAGCTTCAGCGGCAGCCACAGGGCCACGAAGATGGCGACCACAACGACGGCGATATCGAAGACTTGCCCGGCCTTGCTCTGCTCCGGCGGCGTGTAGCGCGGCATGTTCTTGATCCTCAGGAGTTGCTGTTGCGGGCCGCGTCGGCGTTCTTGATGTCGAGCCCGTAGATGAATTCCTTGTCTTCCTTGTAGTGTTTGACCATCGCCAGGATGGCGGCCGTGTTGAAGATCAGCACGGCGGCGGCGGCAATCGCGACGACGGCCTTGATGCCGCCATGCGGAATGTATGGCCATGTCATGAAGAGGACGAAGAGGATCGTCGCCCACAGGCAGATGATCAGCAGCGCGGAGCCGCGCAAGTCGGAACGATACAGCGCCTCGATGCGCTGCTGCAAGTCTGACATCGGTTTTCCCCTTTTTCCGGCGAACGGTCTTGAATCCTCCGCGCGCCGCTCTCTTTCAAGAGAGTGAAATTTTTTTCATAAATTCAGACCGATTTCCGCAATTGTCAAGACGAATTTACGCAGAGTTAACCGTTTGGTTGAGGCGATCGATTTTGCCTGACAATGAAATTATTTGCATTCAGGGGATTGCGGCTCTCTCGCGTTTGCGGTCAATATTCAACCCAAAGCTCCGGCCTCCGCGCCAAGGAGCAGGGAACAATGGATTTTTGAACGGAGGACGAGCGGATGACGGCATCCTGGAGATTTTCGACCCTGGCGGATCGCCATCGCGCGCTGGGTTCGAAGCTCGAAGACTGGAGCGGCATGGGGACCGCCTGGACCTACGACAAGGACGCCGACGAGGAATACATCGCCATCCGCACCAAGGCCGGGCTGATGGATGTGTCGGGCCTCAAGAAGGTCCACATCACCGGGCCGCACGCCTCGCATCTCATCGATCTTGCCACCACGCGCGATGTCGAAAAGATCTATCCCGGCAAATCGGCCTATGCCTGCATGCTGAACGAGGCGGGGAAATTCACCGACGACTGCATCCTCTACCGCACCGGACCGAACGCCTGGATGGTGGTGCACGGCTCGGGCACCGGCCATGAGGAATTGCAGCGCGCGGCGATGGGCAGGGATGTGTCGCTGCGCTTCGACGACAATCTGCATGATCTGTCGCTGCAGGGGCCGGCCGCGGTCGACTATCTCGCCAAGCATGTTCCGGGCATCCGCGATCTCAACTACTTCCATCACATGCAGACGCAGCTGTTCGGCTTTCCGGTGATGATTTCGCGCACCGGCTACACCGGCGAGCGCGGCTACGAGATCTTCTGCCGTGGACAGGATGCGGGCACGATCTGGGACAGAATCCTCGAGGAGGGCAAGAGCGCCGGCATCATTCCCTGCCGCTTCACCACGCTCGATATGCTGCGGGTGGAAAGTTATCTGCTCTTCTACCCCTACGACAATTCGCAAAAATACCCGTTCGAGAACGAAGGTCCCGGCGACACGCTGTGGGAACTCGGCCTCGACTTCACCGTCAGCCCTGGCAAGACTGGTTTCCGCGGCGCCGAGGAGCACTATCGCCTGAAGGGCAAGGAGCGCTTCAAGATTTATGGCGTGCTGCTCGACGGCAAGGAGCCGGCGGACGAGGGCGCGCCGGTCTACCGCGACGGCAAAAAGGTCGGCGTGGTGACCTGCGCCATGTATTCGCCGCTGGTCGAGAAATCGATGGGCATCGCCCGCCTCGACGTCGACTGCGCCGTCAAGGACACCAGGCTCGAGATCCGCAACAAGAGCGGATCGATCAAGGCGACGGCGCAGCCATTGCCGTTCGATGATCCCAAGAAAACCAAGCGCACGGCGAAAGGCTGAGGCACAATCAACAGCGAGGGGTTCGAGGCACGAAGACGTAAATGGCAGCCAAAAGCATCATCAGCCGGCCGGTCTACGGAACGCTTTCTCCGCAGCCCGGCAAACACCATCTTTTCATCGCCGATGCCGAAGGTGCGCTCGCTATTTCAGACATGGCTGAGAAAGCCCCGGCCGGGTTTTTCGACGATGCCGAGATCGTCTTCATCCCCGGTCCCGATGGCAAGCATGTCGCCGTCCTCGAAGCGCTGAAGCCGGCGCAGTTTCACCAGGCGCCGTCCTTCGCCAGCCTGCTGCCGAGGCTCAGGCATACCTTGGCCAACGCCCATATGGGCCTGCGCCTCTACCTCGCCGGCACCGAAGGCCTGATCGGCCAGGCGATGCAGGTGGCGCTGGAAGCCGGCATCGACCACACCTCGATGCAAACAGAACATCGCGGTTCGCTGGCACGGCGCATGCAGTGCGTCCATTGCAAGGGCATCACCGAGAATGTGACGACGCAGCCGGCGACCTGCGCGCATTGCGGCCTGCTGCTTCTGGTGCGCGATCATTATTCCCGGCGCCTCGCCGCCTTCCAGGGCGTCTGCATCAATGCCGAGGACCGCAGTGAAATTCCTCCGATCGAGGAGGCCTTCCCATGAGCACCGGCACCACCAAGCTCGATGTCGTCGTCAGCGATGTCGTCCCGGTCAACGACCTCGTCACTCGTTTTCATTTCCGCCGGCGCGACGGTGAATTGCTGCCGACCTTCTCCGGCGGCGCCCATGTCGTGGTCGAGATGCGCGATGGCGAGCGCACAAGGCTCAATCCCTATTCGCTGATGGGCTCGCCGCTCGACACCAGCGAATACACGATCTCCGTGCGCCGCGATGATGTCGGCCGTGGCGGCTCGCTGTTCATGCATCGCAATGTCAGGCCCGGCCTGGAGATGGTGATCAGCTATCCCGTCAACTTGTTCTCGCTCGACCTCAGGGCGAAGAAACATCTGATGCTGGCCGGCGGCATCGGCATCACGCCCTTCATGGCGCAGACCGCGCAACTGGCGGGAGAGGGCGGCAATTTCGAGCTGCACTACACCTGCCGCACGGCCTCGCTCGGCACCTATGCCGATGTCCTGCGGCAGCGCTACGGTCGCAGGGTCCAGCTCTATCATGACGACCGCGAGGAGCGCATCGATCTCGACCGGCTCTTGTCCTCGCAGCCGCTCGGTACGCATCTCTACGTCTGTGGCCCGGCCGGCATGATAAACTGGGTGCGCGACCGCGCGGCAAGCCTGGGCTGGCCGTCGGAAACCGTGCATTTCGAGCATTTCGCTGCACCACAGCCCGGGCTGCCTTTCGACGTGACGCTGGCCGTCAGCGGCAAGGCGATCCGGGTCGGCGAACAGCAGAGCCTGCTCGAGGCGATCGAGGCGGCCGGTGTCGATCCGCCCTATCTCTGCCGCGGTGGTGTCTGCGGCCAATGCGAAACCAATGTCATCTCATCCGATGGCAAGTTCATCCACAACGACCACTGGCTGAGCGAGGAAGACCACCGCTCCGGCTGCAAGATCATGCCGTGCGTGTCTCGCTTCGAGGGCCGGTCGCTGGTCTTGGAAAGATAGGAGGCGAAGATGGGCATCACCTTTCGCAAGGAAACCTTCCGCGGCGACTTTACCTTCAAGAACAGCCCTGAGCACATCAGGCGGTTCCCGTTTCCGTTCCACGAAGACAGCTACATGTACGCAGTCAACATCGAGCCGCATGTCGTGGGTCCGAAGGGCAGTGTGCTGGAGAACCTGATCGACGTCGACGAGCACTATGTCGCCGAGATGCAGGACCGTGCGCTGGTGCTGGCCGAGGATCCGCTGCGCTGCCAATCGCTGCCGCACATGACGCTCGCCGGCTGGGACCTGCTGGAACTCCTGATGGAGCAGCAGGCGCTGGGCTATCCCGAACATTTCACGCTGACCCGCGATGGCGACCGCTGGCGTTGGATCAACCGGCCGCTCGGTATCGACGACACCTTCACCTTCGGCGACACCTCGACCTTGCCTTACGGGCCGATGGAATACATCACCCGCCAGAGCCAGGGCGATTTCTGCATCCTCGACCAGCGCGACGGCAATCTGTGGATGGATGCCGGCATGGTCACCACCCAGGCCGACTGGTCGCTCGACTTCGACATCGGCATGAATTTCTTCGAGTGGCACGCGCCGGTGCCGCTGGCACACGAGAAGGGGATTTTCGTCAGGGCGCTGAAGTTTCTCACCAACATCCAGCAAGGCAAGCCGGCAAGGCGGCTGAACTGGACGATGACCATCAATCCGCGCCTCGACACCAGCCCGGAGAACTACCACAAATGGGGTCCGGACCGGGCGACGGTGACGCCGGAGAATGTCGGCGACAAGGTGCATCTGCGCGTCGAACTGCAGAGCTTCTGGCGGCTGCCACGCTCGAACGGCATCGTCTTCCCGATCCGCTGCTATCTGATCAAGATGGACGAACTGGTGACGCAGCCGAAATGGGCACGCCGCCTGCACCGCGTCATCCGCGACCTGCCCGATGAGCTGGCCAACTACAAAGGCCTGACGCGGTATAGGCCGACACTGGTGGAGTGGCTGTCGAAGCTTGATGATGGCAGCCCGACGAGCGCGGGGTTTGGCCCGGAATGAATTACTGATGTCGGCGCTGCCCCAAAGCAGCCAATCTCCCCCCAAGAGGGGGAGATGCCCGGCAGGGCAGAGGGGGGCGCCGTAGAGCGCCGGCCCTGCCCAATGTCCCGCTTCCGCGATGCTCACGACGCGTCGCTTAGCCCAGCCACAATCACGACGTGCTGGCAGACATTGTCGATATCGCGAATGACATCGTCGTTCCAGAAGCGCAGGACCGTCCAGCCAAGCGCTTCAAACTTGGCGGTTCTTGCAGCGTCCGATTCCGACGTTTCCGCCTGGCCATGCTGGGACCCATCAAGCTCGATGATCAGCTTTTTATCCGGGCATGCAAAATCGGCGATATGGCCAGCGATAGGCATCTGGCGCCGAAACCCCAGTCCCATCAGCCTGTGTGCCCTGATCGCATTCCAAAGCTTGAGTTCGGCATCGGTCATCACCTTGCGCATCCTGCGTGCATTGCGGCGATTGTTGGCGGACACCAGATTATGCGTCATCGCGGTTCGCCCCCCTCTGTCCTGCCGGACATCTCCCCCTCAAGGGGGGAGATCGAATGCCACTTCGGCATTCGCCAACCGCCAATGCTGCAAAAGAGACCGTCGCGAGCCGCCGATCCTCCCGGGACCATGGGAAGATCGAGCTCCGCTCAACCCGCGCTGTTCTGTGGATAACAAATAATCGACAAATACCGCATCGGCAGCTTCGTCAGCTGCTCCGGCCCATGCGGCGCGTCGGCATCGAAGAACAGGCTGTCGCCGGGCTTCATCGGGTAGAGGTTGCTGCCATGGCGGTAAACGACCTCGCCCTCCAGCATGTAGAGGAACTCCATGCCCTCGTGCTGGAAGGTCGGGAACACATCGGAATCCTCGGTCAGCGTGATCAGATAGGGCTCGACGACGACGCCGCTGGTGTTCGAGCCGATATGGCCGAGCAGATTGTACTGGTGGCCGGCGCGGGTGCCGCGGCGCTCGACGTCCAATCCCTGGCCGGCCTTGACGAAGACCGCACTGCGCTCCTCCTCGAAGCGGCGGAAGAAGGCTGTCACCGGAACGCCGAGCGCGCGTGACAGCGCCTGCAAGGTGGTCAGCGACGGCGAGGTGATGCCGTTCTCGATCTTCGACAGCATGCCGAGCGAAATGTCGGTGGCGACCGCCAGATCGGCAACCGTGATGCCGAGCTTCTTGCGGAACGCCCGCACCTCGCGGCCGATCGCCACCTCAAGCACTTTCTCGCGGGTGTCGCGAATGGCATGCGGATTCTGCGTCAGCGGCGCCCGGATGGTCTTGCCGTCCGCCGAAACCTTGGGCGACGGTTTTGCCTTTGCGGGTCCTGGACCGGCCTTGGAATCGGAAATTGTCTTCGCCATCTCGCCCCCCGAACCAGAAGATTTATTTCACTCAAGGTGAACATGTCAGGTGCCGATACAGGAGCGCAACCAGGACGGCAAGCCATCTTATGTCGCACGCGTCAGTCCGGCGATCGCGGCCGCCGCAGGTTTTTCGCCAAGAATTCATTGTGCGCAAATGCAGTTCCCGCAGATGTCTGTTGACAGCACCGAAGGGCCAATTACTGTCCTGTCAGTGAAATTTGTTTCGCTGGGGAAATCAAGAAGAGGAGGCCCGGAATGAACACTCGCGTTGCCGTCATCGGAGCCGGCCCGTCCGGTCTGGCCCAGCTCAGGGCCTTCAAATCGGCCGAAGACAAGGGCGCCGAAATTCCCGAAATCGTTTGCTTCGAAAAGCAGTCCGACTGGGGCGGCCTGTGGAACTACACCTGGCGCACCGGCCTCGACGAGCATGGCGACCCGGTGCACGGCTCGATGTACCGCTATCTCTGGTCGAACGGACCGAAGGAGTGCCTGGAGTTCGCCGACTACACTTTCGAGGAGCATTTCGGCCGGCCGATCGGCTCCTACCCGCCGCGTGCAGTGCTGTGGGACTACATCAAAGGCCGCGTCGAGAAGTCGGGCCTGCGCAAATGGGTGCGCTTCAACAGCCCGGTGCGCATGGTGACTTTTTCGGAAGAGACGAAGAAATTCACCGTCACCGCGCATGACCGCACCAACGACGTCACCTATTCGGAAGAGTTCGACAATGTCGTCGTCGCCTCCGGGCATTTCTCGGTGCCCAACGTGCCGTATTTCGAAGGCTTCTCGACCTTCAACGGCCGCATCCTGCATAGCCACGACTTCCGCGACGCCATGGAATTCAAGGGCAAGGACATCCTGATCATCGGCCGCTCCTATTCGGCCGAGGACATCGGTTCGCAATGCTACAAATATGGCGCCAAATCGATCACCTCCAGCTACCGCTCCAAGCCGATGGGCTTCAAATGGCCGGAGAACTGGAAGGAGGTGCCGCTCTTACAGAAGGTCGTCGGCAAGACCGCACATTTCAAGGACGGCTCGACCAAGGATGTCGACGCCATCATTCTTTGCACCGGCTACCTGCATTCCTTCCCGTTCCTGACCGACGATCTGAAGCTCAAGACCGCCAACCGCATGTGGCCGCTCGACCTCTATGAAGGCGTCGTCTGGGAGAAGAACCCGCAACTCTCCTACATCGGCATGCAGGACCAGTTCTACACCTTCAACATGTTCGACGCGCAGGCCTGGTTCGCCCGCGACGTCATCATGGGCCGTATCAAGCTGCCGTCGGCCGAGGCGATGGCCGAGCACGGCGCCAAATGGCGGGCGCGAGAGGAGACGCTCGAAGACGCCGAGCAGATGATCTGGTTCCAGGGCGACTACACCAAGGAGCTGATGGACCAGACCGATTATCCGGGCTTCGACGTCGAGGCGGTCAACCAGACCTTCATGGAATGGGAGCACCACAAGGCGGAGAACATCATGGGCTTCCGCGACCATGCCTACCGCTCGCTGATGACCGGCACCATGGCACCGCTGCACCATACGCCTTGGCTGCAGGCGCTGGACGATTCGATGGAGAGCTATCTCGAGGTGAAAGGCGTCGCGGCCGAGTAGTGGCCCACGAGGGGGCTTTGGTGTCAGTCCGGCACCACGACCCAGCCGTGGCGGCGCTTGTCGTAGACTGACTTTGTCGGCGCCGGGAAGGACGGATCGGCGAAGCAGCCGACGGCCACGGCGACCGCCTCCGGTTTTCGTGACGGATACCAGAACACGGTGGACCCGCACGTTCCGCAGAAATGGAAGCTGATCGGGAAGCCGCTGTCGGAATCGCGTTGGAATGTCTTAGACTGGCCCCGGATCTCGGTCGCGGCGGCGTCGAAGAAGGCCGCGATGCCAAACGGGCTGCCGGTCCGCCGCTGACAGTCGAGGCAATGGCAAAGCGACACCAGGATCGGCTCTTGCGGGCAATGTATCTGCGATTGTCCGCAGGTGCAGCTGTCTACCCTGCTGGTCATTCTCTTCTCTCCTTTTGGCGGTATTGACGGTTGAGTATTATCCCAGTCTCGCCCGTGCCTTCGCCGTCCACGCATTGAACAGCCGGTCGGCGACGATGCCGATGAAGGCGATGGCGAGGCCGGCGACGATGCCGCGGCCGGAATCGGCCTTCGACAGCGCGATGAACACCTCCTGGCCGAGGTCGCGGGTGCCGACCATGGCGCAGATGATGATCATCGCCAGCGCCATAAGGATCGTCTGGTTGACGCCGAGCATGATTTCGGGAAGCGCCAGCGGCAATTGCACACGGAAAAACGTCTGGCGCGGCGTGCAGCCCGAAACCTTGGCCGCCTCGATCAGCGCCGGCGGCACTTGCCTGATGCCGTGATTGGTGTAGCGGATGGCCGGCACCACGGCGAAGGCGATCGTTGCAATCATCGCGGTGACGTCGCCGACGCGGAACAGCATCACCACCGGAATGATGAAGCAGAAGGACGGCAGCACCTGCAGCGTGTCGATGATGGGTGTGACGATCTTCTCGAAGCGGTCGCTGCGCGCGGCCATCAGACCGATCGGAATGCCGATCAGGCAGGCGATGAAGGCTGAGATACCGCAAAGATAGACCGTTGCCATGGTCTTCTCCCACAGGCCGGTGACGGCGCAGAAAGCGGTCAGCCCGGCGACCAGGGCAGCCAGCCTCAAGCCTGAGAGCTGATAGCCGGCAAGGCCGAGCAGGAACACCGCGCCAAGCCACGGAAAGCCTTCGCAGAAGGCACGCACCGGGTTCAGCACGTTGAGGATCAGCGCCACGCGAAACGCTTCGATCGTGTCGAAGAAGTTGATGGTGACCCAGTTCACCGCCGCCTTCCACAACGGCGCCGTGGTGAAGGTGATCGCCTTCGGCACCGTCGCGAAGGCCGGCACGAACAGGCCGATCAGCGTGGTGACGGCAAGGATGCCGATCGCCAGCGTCAGATTGGGGTAGCGCCGCCAGAAGCTCGGGCTCGCCTCCTGGTGGACATTGCCCTTCGCCTGCTTGTGGGCGATGGCCTGGCTCAGCCGG
Source organism: Mesorhizobium sp. WSM1386 (assembly GCF_055901595.1). NCBI lineage: Bacteria > Pseudomonadati > Pseudomonadota > Alphaproteobacteria > Hyphomicrobiales > Phyllobacteriaceae > Mesorhizobium > Mesorhizobium sp. WSM1386. The sequence goes on along the minus strand of NZ_CM148373.1, from coordinate 5,619,656 downwards.
TCGAGCGCGATGGCCAGTGCGACGATGGCCAGACCGGCTTCCATCGCCTCTCCGACCTTCAGCGCGCGCAACGCCAGGAGCACATCGTAGCCAAGGCCGCCGGCGCCGATCATCGAGGCGATGATCACCATGTTGAGGGCCAGCATGATCACTTGGTTGACGCCGACCATCAGCGTCGGCCGCGCCGAGGGCAACAGCACGCGCCACAGTTTCTGCCGCGCCGTGCAGCCGGCCATCTCGCTGAAATCGTCGATCTCGGACGGCACCCGCGACAGGCCCAGCATCGTCGCCCGCACCATCGGCGGCGTGGCGAAGATAGCGGTGGCGATCATCGCCGACACCGGGCTATTGCCGAACAAAAGCAGCATCGGGATGAGATAGGCGAAGGTCGGGATCGTCTGCATCAGGTCGAGGGCAGGGGAGACGATGAGCCTCTCGGCCCACGGCTTGCGCCACGCCCAGATGCCTGCGAACAGCCCGGTGACGATGCAGAACGGCACGGCGATGGAGATCAGCGCCAGCGTCAGCATGGCGCTGGTCCATTGGCCGAACAGCGCGATGTAGAGAAAGCAGCCGCCGACCAGCAAGCCGAGTTTTCTGCCGCCGGCGGCATGCCCGGCGATGAAGGCGGCAGCGCACACGCCAACCCAGGACAGCCGCGGCAGGACATAGGCGTCCGCGCCGTGGCCGATCTTGAAACTCTTGGCGAGCAGATTGAGCGCGAAGTCGAGCGGTACGCCGAGCACGGCGGTGATCGAGCGGGTCAGCCACGACAGGTTCGACTTGATCCAGCGCATCAGAGCGCTGACCCAGTCGGCGACCGGAACGATGGCGCTGGCCGGGTAATTCACCGCCCAGGGCAGGCTGTCCTGCAGCAGGAACAGCACCAGCACGGCGGCCAGTGCGAGCGCCCAGATCGCCAGCCACAGCTGAACCGGCGGTCTTGCCTCGCTGGCGCTGGCCGTGACGGTCATACGCCGACCCCGGAACGCTCGATGCCGGCCAGCAGCTCGATCACCGCTTGCGGCGTCACTTCGCCGATCGGTTTGCCGGTGCCGTTGACCACCGCGAACGGCTTGCCGGAGGACACGATGTCGGCCGAGAAGCTGGCGATCTTGGCTTCCGGCGCAACCGTGCCGCCGTGCTCCGATCCATCGCAGGCGCGCATCAGGCCGCGGGCCGAAATCACCTTGGCACGGTCGACGTCGCGCGTGAACTCGGCGACATAGTCGGTGGCCGGATTGACCACCAACTCCTCCGGCGTGCCGATCTGGATGATCTCGCCGTCCTTCATGATGGCAATGCGGTCGGCCAGCCTGATCGCTTCGTCGAAATCATGGGTGATGAAGACGATGGTCTTGTGCAGCATGGTCTGCAGCCGCATCAGCTCATCCTGCATCTCGCGGCGGATCAGCGGATCGAGTGCGGAAAACGGCTCGTCGAGGAACCAGATTTCCGGTTTTGTCGCGAGACTCCGGGCGATGCCCACACGCTGCTGCTGGCCGCCGGAAAGCTCGCGCGGATAGAAATGCTCGCGGCCGCGCAGGCCGACGAGCTCGATCACCTCGCGCGCCCGCACCTCGCGCGTTGCCCGGTCCTGCCCCTGGATGCTCAAGGGAAAGGCGATGTTGTCGAGCACGTTGAGATGCGGCAGCAGCGCGAAATTCTGGAACACCATGCCCATGCGATGGCGCCTGAGCTCGATGAGGGCCGCGTCGGAAATCTTGAGCAGGTCCTTGCCCTCGAATTCGACCTTGCCATGGGTCGGCTCGACCAGCCTCGACATGCAGCGCACCAGCGTCGATTTGCCGGAGCCCGACAAGCCCATGATGATGAAGATCTCGCCCTGGCGGATTTCGAGATCGACGGCGCGCACGGCGCCGACCAATCCGGCGGCAGTGACGTCGGCCATGCTGGCTTTGCCGTCGCGCTCGCGGATGAAATTGGCCGCGTTCGCCCCGAACAGTTTCCAGACATTGCGGCAGGCAAGTTTGACCGGGCGGCCATCCGTACCCGGTTGAACCGCCTGCTGTTCAGTCCCGTCCGTCATCCAATCGTCCTTCTGGAACATCGACCATGAAGACCCGGCCGATCGGACGGCCGGGTCTTCTTCCAGTCGGAACGGTCACTGCGCCCAGGCTTTCCAATCTGCCTCATGGGCCGCGATCCAGGCGGCGGCGACATCTTCGGGCGTCTTGCCGCCGAGGTCGATCTCGCCGCTCATCTTGTTGAGCTCGTCGGTGTCGACCGTGTAGGCCTTGGCCACCTTGTAGGCGACCGGCCATTTGTCCTTCATGCCGGACCAGGAGTATTTCCAGATTTCGCCATGCGGCTTGCCGCAATCATATTTGGCGTCCGGGTTCACGCCCCATTTCGGGTCGTTGTAGCATTCGGGCGTGTATTCGGGGAATTGCACCCACTCGCCCTTGTACTTGGCCGGTGCCCAATGTGGCGAATAGATCCACAGCATGATAGGCGCCTTGCGCTGATAGGCTGAATCCAGTTCCGCGAACATCGCCGCATCGGTGCCGGCATGGATGACGGTGAAGGGCAGCTTCAACGCCTCGACGCGTTCGTCGTCAAAGCCTTCCCAGGTCACCGGGCCGCCGACATAACGGCCCTTCGGCGCGGTCTCTGCCGTCGAGAAGGCTTCGGCGCATTTCGGGTCCTTCAGCGCTTCCCAGTTGGGCAGGCCGGGGCATTTCTCCTTCATGTATTCGGGGAACCACCACTCTTCCTTGGCCTTCGGACCGAGCTTGCCGAGCCGTTCGGTCTGGCCGGTCGCATCGGAGGCCTTCATGGCTTCGCCGGCGGTCGTGTCCCAGAACTCCAGGCCGACATCGAGGTCGCCGTTGGTGAGGCCGGTGGTCAGGCTGGAGAGGTAGTCGGCGGTCGGATATTCGACGGTGTAGCCGAGCTTTTCGAGAATGCCGCCAAGGATCTTGGCGTTGAGGTTGACGCTGGTCCAGTCGAACAGCGCGATCTTGATCGGGTCGTTGGATTCCGGTGCCGCGGCTTTGGCGGAAGGCGTCAGCAGGCTCAGTGTCGCCAGCGCCACGGCGCCCAGCGATAGTTTCGAAATTCTACTGTGAGATGACATGCTTGTTCTCCTTCAAGCTGTGACGGTTATCATTCGTTCCCTTCTTGCGTCTTTTTCTGCCGTTCTGGGTCTTTCCCTGATTGTGTTGGAAAGACCTGTCGTTGCGCAAGGCCGTTGCCGCTCTGACGCGGCCAAAGCCGGCGCAGGCGAGATTGTGCTGAATTGGGAGTGATGAAATATGCCGGGAGGGTCAGCGTCATGGCTGCCGACGGATCGCTGCGGGAGCGATCACCTGCGGATCAATTGCCACTCCAGCGGCGCCCTGCACGGTGCAAGCCATCAAGGTCCCATGATCTCGGCTGTCGGCGCGGCAAGCCCCTTCTCGCCACGGCCGTTTCATAGGATGAAATTATATATACCAACGTTTATCGCGCGCAACGACTAAGGCTTCGCGAGATGCATAAATTCAGACCGCAGGCGAAGACCGACCTGACCGCCGGGCATTCCTACCAGCAGACGTAGCCGCCATCGACGATCAGGTCGAGGCCGGTGACGAAGCTCGATGCGCGACTGGCCAGGAACACTGTCGGCCCGACCATTTCCTCTGGTGTCGCCATTCGACCCATGGGCGTGTCCCGCTTGAAGATCTTGATCTCTTCAGCGACCTCCGGCCGCCTGTTCATCGGCGTCAGCGTGTAGCCCGGGCTGACGGCATTGACGCGCAGGCCGCGATCAGCCCACTCCATGGCGAGGCTCTTCGACATGTGGATGACGGCGGCTTTCGAGGAATTGTAGTGCGCCTGCGTCAGCCCGCGATTGATGATGGTGCCCGACATCGAGGCGATGTTGATGATCGACCCCTTGCGCCGCGTCAGCATCTTGCGCGCCTCGGCCTGGCAGGACAGGAACACGCCGGCGACATTGACCTCGTGCACTTTCCGCCACGTCTCCAGCGACAGTGTTTCGGCTGGTTCAGAACCGGCAATGCCGGCATTGTTGACCGCGACCGTCAGCGCACCGAGTTCAGCCTCGACACGATCGATCGCCGCCGCGAGGTCGCTCTCCGATGTCACCGTGCCGGTCAATACCAGCGCCTTGCGGCCAAGTGCGGTGATCCGCTGCGCTGTTTCGTCCAGCCCGCCCTTCGACGCATGGCCGAAACAGGCGACGTCGGCGCCTGCCTCGGCCAATCCGATCGCGATTGCCTGGCCAATGCCGCTGCCCGCGCCCGTAACCAGCGCGACATCGCCGTCCAGCTTGAAAAGATCCATCATACCCTCCCTGTCTCAGGGAAGGTATGCGTTGCACCATGCTTCGATCAAGCGTCCTGTGGGCCCAAGCGGATTGCCAGTTCGCGAGGCTCAGAAATATCCGTCCGAAGCGGCCGTGGCCTCCTTCGGGATTTCGACGCCGTCGACCAGGATCTTGTCGACCAGTTCGTGGTGAAAGCAGACCAGCCCCTTGATGCGTTCGGCCTCGTGCACCGGCTCCGGATAATACCAGACCATGTTCTCGTGCCGCTTCTTTGGTGTCGTCACGTGATAATAGTTGGAGAGGCCCTTATAAGGGCAGCGCGAGATGTAGCGGCTGGGCGCGAACATATCGAGCCGCGTGTCGGAGATCGGCAGGTAGTGGCGCACCGGATGGCCGGTCTCGAACAGGAACACGCCACGGCGTGAATCGGCGACCTGCTCGCCGTCGAGGATGACCTGCACACGCCGCGAGGAGGGCAGGCAGTCGACGCGGCGGAACGGATCGCGGGCGTGCACGAAGATCTCCTCGTCTTCCTCATACCAGTGCGTCATCTTGGGCCAGTAGAAGGACATGTAATCCGAGAGCAGCGGCGATCCCTTGACCGGATCGAGATAGCGCCAGGCGGCATCCTCGACCAGGGTGATGCCGGTATTGAGCGAATAGTGCGTCGCCACACCCTTGAACGGGCTTTCGGTTGTCGTCGCGCTCGGCAGCAGGAACTCCTCGCGCACGTCGCTCATCGGGAAGTAGTAGACCGGCAAATGGTCGCTCTCGTAAAGCACCAGCGCCTTGGTCGTGTCGGCGACGATCATTGATCCGACCTGCACCCGCAGTCGCTTCTGCATCGGCATGGTGAAGGCGACGTAGCCCGGCTCGAACTCATACTGCACGATGGTGTCGAGCAAGGGGAAATGCGGTCCGCGACCGCGCAAATGAGGCTTGCGAATGGTAGTCTCCCGTTTTCTTGTCTTGGCGGCCGCGCGATTGGACACGGGCGTCAGCCTATGGATACTCGATCGAGCAGCAGCCCGGCGGCGATCGGCGGCAGGCCGCTGACATTCTTGCGCACCGGCACCAGCAGGTCTGGGAAGTAGCTGAAGATCACCGGCGTCTCGTCGAGCAGCAGCTTCTGGATCTCGGATGCCGCCGCGCGCTGTGCGCCGATGTCCAGCGCCTTCAGGTAACTGGTGACCATGCCGTCATAGGCCGGGCTCTTGAAATGCGCCGCGTTCCACGGGCCGTCGCTGACCAGCGGGCTCTTGAGGAACACATTCGGCACGCTGCGATGCGCGTAGTCGGTGATCCCCAGCGGGCTGTCCAGCCAGTCCGATTGGCCGAACACCGCCTTACCGTAATATTTGTCCTGGTCCTCGATGTTGAGCGCGATGCGGGCGCCGATCTCCTTGGCGAAGTTCTGGAACAGCTGCGCGTAGCCCGGAATGTCGGAATAGCGCAGCGTCGTCAGCGTGATGTCGAAACCGCCAGCAAGGCCCGCCGCCTCGAGCAACTGCTTGGCCTTGGCGATGTCCTGGACACGCTGCGGCACAGATTTGTCTGTCGCGGGGAAGGCCGGCGCGAACGGGCTGTCATTGCCGGTCGCCGCCATGCCGCGGCACAGACCGTCGACCAGCTTGGAACGGTCGATGCTGAGCGCCAGCGCCTGGCGCACACGCTTGTCGGTGAACGGGCCGGTGTCGCAGCGCATGTGGAGCTGGCGATGCGCGGTCGAGGCGACACGCAGCACGGTGATGTCGGGACTGTTCAGCACGACCTGGCTGACATCGAGCGGCACCGCGTCGAGGATGTCGACCTCGCCGGCCTGAAGCGCCAGGATGCGCGGCTGCACGTCGCCGTAGAATTTGAACTCGAGCCGGTCGGGCAGAGCCTTCTCGCCCCAATAATCGGGGTTGCGCACGAATGTCGCGCCGACCTTCGGCGTGTAGCTCTCCAGCCGGAACGGTCCGGTGCCTTCAAAGGTCTTCTCGTAGTCGCCCTTGTAGCTCGCCGGCAAGATGACGGCGTTGTAATTGTCGATCGACACCGAATAGGGAAAGCTGCCGTTCGGCGCGTCGAGATGGAAAGCGACGGTGTGGTCGTCGACCTTCCGCGTGCCACCCTTCGACAGCAGGCCCTTGAACACCGAAAGTGCGTTCGAGGCACCATTGGGATCGGCCAGCCGGTCGAAGGTCGCGACGACGTCGTCGGCCTTGAAGTCCTCGCCATTGTGGAATTTCACGCCCTTGCGCAGCTTGAAGGTCCACACGCTGCCGTCTTCGTTCGGCGACCAGCTTTCCGCCAGCACCGGCTTCAGGGTGAGATCCGGCTGCGTGATGCAGAGAAATTCGGCGGTCTGGAAAACCAGTTGGTAGCTGCCGCTGTCATAGTAGGTGACGGGATCGATGGCGCCGCCGGGCGTGGCGACGCCGGCGCGCACCGTGCCGCCCGGCTTGCCCTCGGCGCGGGCTTTCTGCGTGCCGAGGCCGGCAGCGGCGACAAGGCTGCCCAGGAACGGCAGGGAAAGGCCGAGAACGCTGCCATGGCGCAGGAAATCGCGTCGGTCGAGCCTGCCCGCCAGCAATTCGTCAACAGCGGAATTTTCGATTGCTGTCAGGTTTTTGCGAGCGGCGTCGATCGTCATGAAATGCTTCGGCATGGCTGCATTCCTCGCTTGCCCTTGGGGGATCGGCCATTTAGGTCATTGTTGACTGCAGCCGGAAAGCGATATTTTCTGATGGGGTCCATCGAAATTTTCGATGCAGGAGCAAAGTCATGGATACCGAAAACCTGCGCAGTTTCCTGGAGGTTGCCGAACATGGCAGCTTCACCGTCGCCGCCAATCGGCTGAACCTCGCCCAGTCGACCGTCAGCGCGCGGATCAGGGGGCTGGAGGAGCAGTTGGGGCGGCGGCTTTTCGTGCGTGATCGCGATGGTGTCACGCTGACGCCGGCCGGCCGGCAGTTCCTGCCGCATGCCTCCTCCATCACCCGAACCTGGGAGCAATCGAGGCAGGACATCGCCGTTCCCGATGGGTACGAGACATTGCTGCGGCTGACCGCCCCCGCCTATCTGTGGGATTTGATCACCTCGCCATGGGTCGAGTGGATGCGCGCCAGGCAGCCCAATGTGGCGCTGCGGCTCGAGGGCAGTTTTCCGGATCTGGCGATCGACCAGCTGGCGGAAGGACTGCTCGACATCTGCATCCTCTATTTGCCCCGGCCGCATCCCGGCATCATCTATGAGACACTGGCCGTCGATCAGGTCGTGCTGGTCCAGCATGCCGCGCAGACGAAGCCGTGGACCGAGAACTACATCCTGATGGACTGGGGCTTGGAATTCCGCATCGAGCACGACCACGCCTTCGCAGGCATGGTCAAGCCCGCCATTTCGGCCGGGCTGGTCTTCATCGGCCTGCAGCATGTGCTGTCGCGGCGAGCGGCGGCCTATCTGCCGCTCAGTGCCGTCAGCGGCCATATCGAACGCGGCGAGATGCGGCGCATCGACAACACGCCGGTGTTCCAGCGGCCGATCTACCTCGCCTATCCCTCCAACCCGGTCTCCTCGGATGTCCTGGATGTCGCGTTGACCGGGCTGCGCTCGTTGGCCAAGGACTGGACCAGCGATCAGGGTTTCTCGGAAGGCGACCGCTCCTTCAGCATGACCGGCCGGACGTAACCGGCCAGGCAAATGCGATCCCCCACGTGACGCCTTGCTATGCCGGTTCGGCCACCGGCGCCTTCTGCAGCCTCGCCAGTTCCGCATAGGGAATGTGGCATCGGATGGAATGCCCGGGCTGTGCTTCGGCGAGCGGCGGCTCCTGCTGTTCGCAGATCGGGCCGATCTTGCGCGGGCAGCGCGTGTGGAAGACGCAGCCCGAGGGCGGATTGGTGGCGCTGGGGATTTCACCGTCGAGGCGAATGCGATCCGTCTCCGTCTGGTCCAGTTTTGGAACCGCCGACAGCAGCGCCTCGGTATAGGGATGATGCGGCCCGGAGAACACTTCTTCCGATGGCCCTAGCTCCATGATGCGGCCGAGATAGAGCACGGCGATCTTGTCGGAGAGGTAACGCACCACGCCAAGGTCGTGCGAGATGAAGATGTAGCTGACGTCTTCCTTCGATTGCAGGTCGGCGAGCAGGTTGAGGATGGCGGCCTGCACGGAGACGTCGAGCGCCGAGGTCGGCTCGTCGCACACCACGATGCGTGGATCGCCGGCGAAGGCGCGCGCGATGGCGACGCGCTGCTTCAGGCCGCCCGAAAGCTGGCGCGGCTTGACCGCCAGATGCCGCTCGGTCAGCCGCACCGAACGGACGAGCTCGTTGAGACGCGCCTCCAGCGCCTTGCCGCTCAAGCCCGCCAGCCGCTTCAGCGCCCGGCCGATCAGGTGGCGGATCGAATGCGAGCGATTGAGTGCCGAATCCGGGTTCTGGAAGACGATCTGCATCGCCTTGACCTCGTCATCGCCGCGGTTCTCCAGCCGTGGCGCCAGCACCTTGCCCTCGAGCTCGATGGTGCCGCCGTCGTCGGGTGGCACAAGGCCAAGCAGCAGCCTGGCGAAGGTGGTCTTGCCGCTGCCGGATTCGCCGACCAGCCCGAGCGTTTCGCCTGGACGAAGATCGAGCGAGACGTCCTTGACGGCGCGCAAGGCATGGCCATGGCTGGCATAGGTCTTGTTCAGCCCCGTGACGCGCAGCACGGGTGCTGCCGCCGGTTTTGGCGCCGGCGCCACATCGCTTGGCGTCGCGCGCGGCAGCGACTGTGCCTTGTCGTGATGGAAGCAACGCGACAGCCGCTTGCCTCGCTCGTCGCTCAGATCATAGAGCGGCGGTAATTCGGTGCGGCAGCGGTCGTCCGCGAGCGCGCAGCGGTCGGCGAAGGCACAGCCCTTGATGTCGGCGCCAATGCCCGGCAGGAAGCCTGGAATGGTGTCGAGCCGGCCCTGGTCCTTGCGTTGGCCGCCGCGCGGCAGGCAGCGCAAGAGCGCCACCGTATAGGGGTGGCGCGGATCGTTGAACACGATTTCGGTCGGTCCTTCCTCCACCAGCATGCCGGCATAGAGCACGCCGACGCGGTCGCACATGTTGGAGACGACGGCGAGGTTGTGGCTGATGAACAGGATCGACGCCGACAGCTCCTGCCGGAGCTGCGCGATCAGGTCGAGCACCTCGGCCTCGACCGTCGCATCGAGGCCGGTGGTCGGCTCATCGAGGATCAGCATCGAGGGGTCGTTGGCCAGCGCCATGGCGATCGCCACGCGCTGCTGCATGCCGCCGGACAGCTGGTGTGGGTAACGCTGCATGACGCTCATCGGATCGGAGATGCGCACCCGGTTGAGCATGGCGACGGCGCGATCGGTGGCTGCCTGGCCGGTGATGCCGCCAAGCTCGAAGATCTCGGTCAGCTGGCGGCCGATGCGGATCGACGGGTTCAGCGCCTTGCCGGGGTCCTGATAGACCATCGAGACGCTTTCGGCGCGAGCGCGCCGCAGGGCCTCGCCGTCGAGCTTCATCACGTTCTGACCGTCGAGCGAAATCGCGCCGCCGGTGATCGAACCATTCCTTGGCAAATAGCGCACGACGGTGAGCGCCACGGTGGATTTGCCGCAGCCGGATTCGCCGACCAGCCCGTAGGCCTCGCCTTGCCTGATGTTGAGGCTGAGATCACGCAGCACGGCGCGGTTGCGCCCGCCAACGCGGTAGGCGACCGACAGATCGTGCAGTTCGAGGGCGTTTTCCGCCTTTGTGTTTTGGGCCTTGGCGAGGTCAGTCATTGAAGGCTCCATGGACGCCGTCGGCGGCCAGGTTGACGCCGATCACCAGCGAGGCGATGGCGAGTGCGTCGAACAGCACCGTCCACCAGAAGCCGCCGCCGATCATGCCGTAATTGCTGGAGATCGAGAGCCCCCAGTCGGGAGATGGCGGCTGGATGCCGAAACCCATGAAGGAGAGCGTGGCGACCGCGAAGATGGCATAGCCGAGCCGCACGGTGGTCTCGACCAGGATCGGTGGGATGACGTTGGGCAGGATCTCGACGAACATCGTATGCAGCGCGCTTTCATGCCTGAGCTGGGCTGCGGCGACATAGTCGAGTTCGCGCTCCGCCAGCACCGCCGAGCGCACGGTGCGGGCAATGATCGGCGCGAAGCTGAGGCCAATGACGACGATGACGGTGGTCTTGGAGGTGCCGAGCGCGACAATGGCGAGCAGCGCCACGATGACCACGGGAATGGCCATGAAGGCTTCGAGGATGCGGCTGACGACATCGTCGACAATGCCGCGGAAATAGCCGGTGAGCAGACCGAGCGCGGTGCCGGCTATCGTCGCCAGCAAGGTGGCCAGCGGGGCGACGGTCAGGATGTCGCGCGAGCCGACGATGACGCGCGAAAAGACATCGCGGCCGATCTGGTCGGTGCCGAACCAATGTTCGGATGAAGGCGGCGCCAGCGCGTTGATGATGTCGTCGGCAAGCGGATCGTAGGGTGCGAAATGTTCGCCAAACAGCGCGCAGGCGACCCAGAACACGACGATGGCGAAACCGACGAGGAAAGTCCGCGAGCGCAGCAGGGAGAAAAAGACCTCCGCCACCGGGCCGCGCCGGCGCGTATCGTCCTGTGCGGGGGAGGTGGTCTGGACGACGCTCATTGATCTGACCCCAGCCGGATGCGTGGATTGAGCACGGAATAGAGGAAGTCGGCGATCAATGTGGCCACCGCATAGACAATGCCGATAGTGAGGATGCCGGATTCCAGCATCGGGAAATCCTTGCCGCGCGCGGCGGTGAAGATCAGCGAGCCGATGCCCTGGTAGCGAAATAGCGTCTCGATCACCACCAGGCCGCCGATGAGATAGCCGGTTTGCGTTGCAATGACGGTAATGGTCGGCAGCAGCGCATTGCGCAGCACATGGCGCCAGATCACCGTGCGCCAAGGCAGGCCCTTGAGCACCGCCGTTCGCGTATAGTCGGAATCCAGCGCCTCGATCATGCCGGAGCGCGCCATGCGGGCGATATAACCGAACAGCACCAGGAACAGCGGCAATGACGGCAGGATCAGGTAATAGAGCTGGGTGAAGAAGCCGGCATCCTTCGGCCATGCCGCCGAGATCGGCAGCCAGCGCAGCCAGACGCCGAAGATCAGGATCAGGATGATGCCGGTGACGAACTCCGGCAGCACCGTCACCGAGAGGCCGCCAAGGCTGATGATGCGGTCGAGCGGGCGGTTGAGGTTGAGCGCGGCCACCACCCCGCCCAGAATGCCGATCGGCACCACCAGCACGAAGGCGACGGCAGCCAGCTTCATCGAATTGCCCAGCGCATCGATGACGAACGGCGCCACTGGCGAGCGGAAAATGTAGGACGTGCCCATGTCGCCTCGGATAAAGTTCCAGATCCAGGTCGCATATTGGGTGAGCAGCGGGCGATCGACGCCAAGCGTGTGATTAAGCGCGTCGACCGCGCGCTGGTCGGCGAACGGCCCCAATATGGCGCGTCCGACATTGCCGGGCAGAACCTGGCCACCCAGGAACACCATGATGCTGAGCAGGAACAGCGTCACCAGCGACAGCGAGACACGCCGGGCAAAGAAGGAGAGAATGGCTATGACTCCTTGTGGCGCCAGCCCCCTTGCAGGAGCTGGCTGTCAGACGATTGGCTTTCCCTTGCCGGTCAGGCCTTCGATGCCTTCTCGAGGAACAGCTGCGACATGGCGGTCGGCTGCACGCCGGCCACACCCTTCGCCGTCGCCGTCAGGTAGTCGTAGAAATAGCCGAAGATGACCGGCGTTTCCTCGAGCAGCAGCTTCTGGATCTTGCCGGCATCGGCCTTCTGCGCTTCGAGATCGAGCGCGGCGATATAGCTGGTCGCCAGCGCGTCGTAGTCCTTGTTCTTGAAATGCGCTGCGTTCCAGGTGCCGTCGCTCTTCAGCGGTGCGGCGAGATAGACATTGGGCACGCCGCGATGACCGTAATCGGTGATGCCCATGACCGAATCCAGCCAGTTCGATTTGCCGAACACCGCGTCGCCATAATAGCCGCTCTGGTCGAGGATGTTGAGCTCGAGCTCGATGCCGATCTCCTTGACCCAGTTCTGGATGAGCTGGGCATATTCGGGGATTTCGAGATAGCGCTCGGTGGTCAGCGTGATCTTGAAGCCCTTGCCGGCACCGGCGGCTTCCATCAGCTGCTTGGCCTGCGCGATGTCTTGCTTGCGCTGCGGCACGCTCGTATCGGTTGACGGATAGACCGATGCGAACGGGCTGTCATTGCCAGCGACGGCGCGACCCTTCATGAGACCCGCGACCAGCTTGTCGCGGTCCATGCTGAGCGCAATGGCGCGGCGCACGCGGGCATCCTTCAGCGGGCCGTCGTCGCAGCGCAGATGCAGTTGCTGATGGGCTGAAGACTTCAGGCTGATGATGTCGACGCTCGGATCGTTGAGCAGGGCGACGCCGGCGAGTACCGGCATCTGATTGATGATGTCGACCTGGCCGCCTTGCAGCGCCAGGATCATCGGCTGCACGTCGGTGAAGAAGGTGAACTCGGTGCGCTCCGGCAGCGCCTTCTCGCCCCAGTAATTGTCGTTGCGGACAAAGGACGCGCCGACCTTCGGCGTGTATTTCTCGACCTTGAACGGTCCGGTGCCGTCGAAGCTCTTCTCGTAGTCGCCCTTGTAGTCAGCCGGAATGATGACGGCGTTGTAATTGTCGGACGACAGCATGTAGGGGAAGTTGCCGTTCGGCGCGTCGAGGTGGAATTCCACCGTGTAGTCGTCGACCTTCTTGCTGGCGCCCTTCGACAGGATGCCGGTGAACACCGACAGCGCGTTGGACGAATTGGCCGGATCGGCGAGGCGGTCGATGCTCGCCACCACGTCCTCGGCCTTCATCTCGCCGCCTGAGTGGAATTTTACGCCCTTGCGCAGCTTGAACGTCCACACCGAGCCGTTGTCGTTCGGCTTCCAGCTTTCGGCCAGTGCCGGCTTGAGCACGAGGTCGGGGCCGTCCACGCAGAGGAATTCGGCAACCTGCTGCATGATCAGCAGGCCGCCGGCGTCGGCGATGGTGACCGGGTCGATGGCCGCTGCCGGCACGCTGCTGGCGACGCGGATGGTGGCGCCGGGAGCGCCCTGGGCGCGGGCGAGCGACGGCATGCCACTGAGGCCGGCGGCCGTGGTGATGCCGCCCAGAAGCGGCAGCGACAGGCCGAGCAGGCTGCCATGGCGGATGAAGTCGCGGCGGCTGACGCGGCCGTCGACAAGACCGTCGATCAGGTGATTTTCAAGCGGCGAGCGGTTGCGCCGGATCAGGTCGAGAATGCGGTAGTTCTTGCTCATGGGTTTAACCCTTTCCCCTGTTTCTTATGGCTGAAGAATGCATTTCCAGTTGACGAAATTCCGTGGAGTTCTCCTGTCCAGGTCGTCAATGATGTCGGTCGACGGAACTGTAGCACGCGGTTTTCCCCGGTCCATCCGATCCTCGCGGCGGAGGGGTCAGATTTTCTTGAGGCAATGCTTCCACCCGTCCGGTCTTGCCGTCGCGACACGATCGCGGCGACGAACCGTTGTTCTTGAACACGCCTCCTTTTCGTCCTCATTCTCCTAGTTCAGCGGCAAACGGCGGTATGTCCCGGGCGCAGCCGGGTCGTGATATTTGTTGCAGGGGCCGTTCTCGGTGAAATCGCGATGGCAGGCCGCGAGGGCTTCCCGCGACAAGGTGACGCCGAGACCGGGGCCTTCCGGCACGCGCACGACATTGTTCCTCGGCGAAAACGGCCCTTCCTCGGTGATATCGGTCGGCTGCATGCGAAACAGCGACTGGTTCGGCTCCCGGATCCAGCCGAGTGCGGCGCACAGATGCAGGTAGGCGGCGCTGCCGATGCCGCTGTCGCCGCTGTAGCACCAGAAATCGATGCCGGCGTGCTCGCAGGCGCCGACGAAGCGCAGCATGCGGCCGATGCCGCCATGGGCGGTCGGGTTGCCGACGAAGGCGTCGGGCACCTTGAGGTCCATGGCGCGCGCGATGTCGATGTTGTGGGTCGAGAACGGGATCGAGCAATGGCGCCGCAGCTCCCGCATCTCCTCGATGGTCGCCACCGGATCCTCCCAGTTGCGCACGCCGAGATCCTCCAGCGGCCGCGCCAGGCGCCGCGCGGTGCTGAGCGAATAGGCCTGGTTGGAATCGATGCGGATCATCGCGTCGTCGCCAAGCTTCCTGCGGATCAGCTCGACCATTCTCAGCGAGACCTTTGGGTCTTGCGTCGAGAATTTGCCTTCGAAGAAGGTCGTTCCATAGGTCTCGTGCAACTCGACGCAATAGTCGGCGACTTCCTCCGGCGTCGTTTCGCCTTTCACCGTCGGCCCGTCGCCGCGCAGCGAAAAATAGTCGGTGAATGGGATGTCCTTGCGCACGGCGCCGCCAAGCAACTGGTAGAGCGGCTGGTTCCACGCCTTGCCGCGCAGATCCCAGAACGCCATCTCGATGGCGCCGAACGCCATGATGCGGGTGCGGTCGTTGATCGACTGCACGCCGGTCCAGAAGGGAAGGCAGACATGCTCGGCGCCGGCGATGTCGAAGGCGTCGCGGCCGACCAGGCGTTGTGCCAGGACATCATTGATGATTGCGGCGGCCGCCGGCGTCGGCGCCTCGCCGAGGCCGATCAGCCCGTCCTCGGTTTCGACCTCGACGATGGTCTGCGAAAACCCGTCGAGCTCGCCGAATACCCAGCCGTAGGGGGCTTCGAGGCGCAGATTGATCGGCGTGGCCCTGATGCCGCGGATCTTCATTTCAGCGGCCGACTTCGAAGAACGGTGCGCCAAGCAGGTCGGGGACGACATCGATGCCGAGGCCCGGTCCGTCCGGGATGCCCATGCGGCTGCCCGTGACCGGCGGCATGTTCGAAGCCGTGCGTACCGTCACCCACTCATGGAAGGCGATAGCGTGCAGACGGCGCTCTTCCGGCGTCGACAAAGACAGGTGCGCCATGGCGGCTGTGTCGATCTCGGCACCGCCGGTGTCCTCGACCGTGATCATGAAGCCGAGGTCGACGGCAACGTCGCGGATCAGGCGCGTCTTCGTCACGCCGCCGAGCCGCGAGATCTTCAACGTCAGCCCATCGGCCGCGCCCCGGTGATGGATCTCCAGCATTTCATCGAGCGAGGTGACGGATTCGTCGAGCACCATCGGCTTGTCGAGCATGCGGCGCACCGACATGTTCTCGTCGATCGTCGTGCAGGGCTGCTCGAACGTATAGTCGATGGCGCGCGTGGCATCGGCGAACTGGCGCGCCTGGTAGGGCGTCCAGCCGGCATTGGCGTCACAGAATATGACCGTGCCTTTCGGCACCGAGGCGGCGACCGCGGTGACGCGCTCGATGTCGTCATGGACATTGCCGCCGACCTTGACCTGCAGCCGGTGGAAGCCACCCTTGACGATCCGCTTGGCCAGTGCCGCCATGGCGTCGACGCTGCCATGGGTGACGACTTTGTAGAGTTCCGCCGTGTCGCTCTCCTTGCCGCCCAGCAGCGTGACCAACGGCACGTCGGCGGCGCGCGCGGCGAGATCCCAGCAGGCCATGTCGAGCGCCGACTTGATGTAGGGATGGCCCTTGAACACCGTGTCCATCAGCCGGCCGATGCTGGCCAGCCCACGCGGGTCGTGGCCGATGAGGTGCGGCGCGATTTCCGGCACGCCCGCGCGCGCTCCCATCGGAAACGCGGGCGAGTAAAAATTGCCGAGCGGCGCCATCTCGCCCCAGCCGGTCAGTCCGTTGTCGGCGGTGATGGCGACAATCACCGCGTCGAAGGCGTCGGCCTCACGCCCCTTGGACATGCGGTAGGGCCCGTCCACGAAGGGCTGTATGACGTGATAGGCTTTGACGGTTTGGATCTGCACGTATTTGTCCGCTGGTTGGAATGTCTGGATCAGGCGCCCGGGCGCTTTTCGAGGCCGCGCGCGTAGGAGAGCAGCTCTTCGAAGTCGAGGTCGATATGTTCGCGGGCATGACGCTGGGCAGCGCGCATGTCGCTGCCCTTCATCAGTTGCACGTAGGTCTCATGGACGTCTTCGGCCGGCACCGGCTCCTTGCGGGCCTGCTGGTGCAGCGCGAAATACATCTGCAACCGGCTGATCAGCCGCTGCCAGGTTTCCAGCAGCACCGAATTGTCGGCCCACTCGTAGATCAGGCCATGCAGTTGCAGCGCCGTTTCGATCTGCCTTGTGGTGTCTAGGTCGCGTGTCGCCTGCTTCACCGCTTCATGGCGGCGGTCGAGCTCGTCGAAGAAACGCTGGTCGCGCTGTGGCCATGTCTGTTCGATCGCGAACTCGTCCAGCACCTTGTTGAGTGAATAGGCGTCGTCGATGTCCTTGGCGGTGACGTCGATGACGAAGGTGCCGGCATAGGGAATGCTGGTCAGGATGCCTTCCTGCACCAACTCGCGCATCGCCTCGCGCAATGGCGCGCGGCTGACCCGCATCTGTTCGGAGATCCTGAGCTCGTTGAGCTTCTGGCCGGGCTCCAACTGCCCGGTCAGGATCGCGCGCCTGAGCAGCGCCACGATTTCGGCGCGGCGCGTCGTGTCGGCAATCGGACTGAAATCCGTCTTCCCCATCCGGCCCCTCCAGCGAGAACAGAAGGCAAGACAATCAGATTGTCGACAATCTAACAAGACGCCATTTTCGGATTTTTCATTTTCGCCAGGCAACTGGTCCGTGATGCGGGGCGCAGGCCGATCTGGACGCAGGCCGCCTGATCGCGCTGTCGCCGGTCTCGGTGCGCCTCGGTCACCCCGTTGCGCTTTCATTGTCGTCGGTCAAGGCCGATCGCGCCGACGTGGCCGCTCTTGTCGGCCTGCTCGTGAAAACGGCGCCCGCGACCTGAGAAAAGGTCGAGGGCGCCGCGCGGAAACCGGGCCTGCGGGGGTGTCAGGTAGCCGGTTTCTGTGGCAGTGGCGAGATCGGCATTCCAGGTCCGATCTTCTGCAGATTGCCTGTTATCACCTGGTCGCCTTCGGAGACGCCGCTCAGGATGGCCACCAGGTCGCCGCTGGTCGGCCCGAGCGAGACCAGCCGCTGGTCGACCGTGTTGCCCTTGCCGACGATGTAGAGATATTTACCGAGCTGGCTCGAACCCAGCGCCGTCTGCGGCACCATCAGAGCATCGGGCTGCTGCTTGATATGCAGCCGGACGCGAACATATTGGCCAGGCTTGAGCGTGAACTTGGCGTTGCCGATCGTGGCGCGCGCGGTGATGGTGCCGGTCGAGTGGTCGACCGTGTTGTCGATGAAGGTGAGTTCGCCCTTCTGGCTGGTCTCGGTCTCGCCCGGAAGGAGCACCTCGACCTCGATCGGGCCGGCCGCGCGGGCCTGTTCGATCTCGGTCAGGTCCGTCTCGCTCGGATTGAAGGTGACGTAGATCGGGTCGAGCTGCACCAGCGTGTTGAGCACCGTGCCGGCGACGCTGACCAGCGTCCCGACCGAGGCCTGGTTGCGGCCCAGGCGCCCGTTGAACGGCGCGTGGATTTGCGAGTAGCTGAGGTTGAGTTGCGCCGTGCGCACCGCCGCCTGATTGAGCGCCAGCGACGCTTGTGCCTCGCGCAGGGTGCTGGTGCGCTGGTCGAAGCTGTCCTTGGCCAGATAGCCACTCTTGGCAAGTTCGCTACCACGTCCGAGATTGGATCGTGCATAGTCGAGCGTCGCCGTGTCGCGCTGGACCTGGGCTTGCGCCTGGTCGAGAGCGGCCTGGAAGTCGTCGGGCGAGATCTTGTAGAGAAGGTCGCCCTGCCGGACATCGGCGCCGTCTTGCGCCGTCTGTTCCTGCAGGTAGCCAGGCACACGCGCCTGCAGCGTGATGCTGCGGATCGGTTCGATCCGGGCGGCATAGTCGAGATAGATCGGGATCGTCTTCTTGACGACGCTTGCCACCGGCACCGGCATGACGAACGCCGCCGGGGCGGGCGCCGCTCCGGCCGTGCCGGCATTGAGGCTCAAATTGCCCATGTCGAGCAGGTGAACGCTCGCCACCGAGATCGCGCCCAGCGCGACAGCCGTTCCCAAAGCGATTTTCCATTTACGCATGATCAGTCTCCAATCTTATTCGGCCGCTTCCGCCAGGGGAGGGAAGGCGGTTTCGGCAGTTGGTTCAGAATGTTGTGAGGCCGGCTCGCCGCTTTCGCGGCGTTCGCGCAGCTGTTCGATGACCGCGTAGAAGACCGGCACGAACACCAGCGACAGGATGGTCGCGGCGACCATGCCGCCAAACACGGTGGTGCCGATCGACTGGCGGCTCGAGGCACCGGCGCCGGTCGCGAACATCAGCGGCAGCACGCCGAGGATGAAGGCGAAGGCCGTCATCAGGATCGGCCGCAGCCGCAGACGCGCGGCTTCCATCGCCGCCTCGACGATGCTCAAGCCCTCCTCGCGCCGCCGTCTGGCGAACTCGACGATCAGGATGGCATTCTTCGCCGCCAGTCCGATCAGCATGACGAAGCCGATCTGCGAATAGACGTCGATCTGCATGCCGCGCACCGAGAGCGCCGCGAAGGCGCCGAACAAGGCCAGCGGCACCGCCAGCAGCACCATGAACGGCATTGCCCAGCTCTCATACTGCGCCGCCAGGATCAGGAAGACGAAGACGATGGCGAGACCGAAGACGACCGATGCGATCGATCCTGCCTTGAGTTCCTGGAAGGTGATGCCGGTCCATTCGAAACCGAAATCCCTCGGCAGGGCCGTTGCGGCGGCCCGTTCCATGGCGGCGACCGCCTGGCCCGAGGAGAAGCCCGGTGCGGCACCGCCATTGATCGAGGCCGACGCATTGTTGTTGTAGTGCGGCACGGTTTCCGGCCCGACGAACGGCACCAGCTTGCCCAGTGTCGAGAGCGGCACCATGCCGCCGGAAGCATTGCGCACATAGAGCCGAGAAATATCGGCGGCACCCGCGCGTGCGTCCTTGTCGGCCTGGATGGTCACCCGGAAGGTGCGGCCAAACAGGTTGAAGTCGTTCACGTAGAGCGAGCCGAGATAGATCTGCAGCGTGTTGAACACGTCAGGCAGGTTGAGGCCGAGCAGCTTCGCCTTGGAGCGGTCGAGGTCGTAGTTGAACTGCGGCGTCGACGTCGAGAACGGCGAGAACAGCTGCTGCGGATTGATTTCCGGCTGCTTGCGCGCCTCGGCGATCACGGCTTGCGTCGCGTCGTTGAGGGCCGTGCTGCCGCGGCCGGTCAGATCCTCGACCACGAATTCGAAGCCGCCCGTGGTGCCGATACCGGGGATAGAAGGCGGATCGAAGCTCAGCGCAAAGGCCTCCGGAATCTGCATCAGCTTGCCGCGCACGTCGGCGACGAGCTTGGAGGCGCTCTGGTCGGGACCGCGCTCCTCCCAGGGTTTCAGGATGGCGAACTCGACCGCCGAGTTCGACTGCGCCGCACTGGTCAGGAAGTTCAGGCCGCTGATCGAGCCGACGATGTCGACGCCGGGCGTCGCCTGCAGGATGTCGCGCGCTTTCTGCGCCACCGCGTCGGTGCGTTCCAGCGAGGCGCCGTCGGGCAACTGGATGACGACGAAGAAGTAGCCCTGGTCCTCGACCGGAAGGAAGGTCGAGGGCAGTTTCTGCCAGACGAAGTAGGTGGCGACCAGTCCGGCCGCGAACAGGCCGAGCATGACCCAGCGCAAGCGGATGAGGAAGCGCACGCCATGGGCGTAGGCATGCGACAGCTTGTCGAAGCCGCTGTTGAACCAGCGGAAGAGCACGAACTGCGTGCCCTGGCGATGGCGCAGGAAGGCAGCACTCAGTGCTGGGCTGAGCGTCAGCGAGTTGAAGGCGGAGATGCCGACCGAAATCGCCACCGTCAGCGCGAACTGGTTGTAAAGCCGGCCCGAGACACCGGGGATGAAGGCGACCGGCACGAACACCGCCATCAGGACTGCGGTGGTGGCGATGATCGGGCCGGTGACTTCGGCCATGGCGGCCTTGGTCGCCGCCAGCGGTTTCAGCCCAGCCTCGAGCTGTCGTTCGACGTTCTCGACCACCACGATGGCGTCGTCGACGACAAGCCCGATCGCCAGCACCATGCCGAGGAGCGAGAGCATGTTGAGCGAAAAGCCGAGCATCTCCATGACCACCAGCGTCGCCACCAGCGAAACCGGGATGGCGATGGTGGGAATGATGGTCGTGCGCCAGCTCTGCAGGAAGACGAACACCACGGCGACGACCAGCACCAGGGCTTCACCGAGCGTGATCAGCACGTCATGCATCGACGCCGAGACGAAGCGCGTCGTGTCGTAGTGCATGGCGTAGGAAACGCCCTTGGGGAAACGGCCGGACAGCTCCTGCATCTTGTCCTTGACGCGCTGCTGCAGATCGAGCGCGTTGGAGCCGGGCATCTGGTAAACGGCGAGCACCACGGTCGGATCCTTGCCGAAGAAGGCCGACGATGAATATTGCAGCGCGCCGAGCTCGATGCGGGCAACGTCGCGCAGCCGCACCAGCGAGCCGCTGTCGGTGTTGGCGCGCACGACGATGTCGCCGAATTCCTTCGGGTCGCTCAGGCGGCCGACGGCGTTGACCTGCATCTCGAAGGCGGTGCCGGCCGGGGCCGGCGACTGGCCGATCTTGCCGGCCGCCACCTGGACGTTCTGTTCGGCGATGGCATTCTGGACGTCGACGGCGGTGATGCCGAGATTGGCGAGCTTGTCCGGGTCGAGCCAGACGCGCATCGAATAGCGCCGCTCGCCGAAGATCTGCACGTCGCCGACGCCTTGCAGCCGCTTCAGCGGATCGACGACCTGCAGATAGGCAAGGTTCGAGAGCGCCACAGGATCGACGGAACTGTCGGGCGAGGTGAGGTTGACGATCAGAACGAAATTCGGGTTCTGCTTCTTGATCGTCACGCCGCCCTGGTTGACGATCGCCGGCAGCGACGAGGCCGCCTGCGAGACGCGGTTCTGGACGTCGACGGCGGCAGTGCTCAAGGAATAGCCGACATCGAAGGTGATGGTGATGGTCGAGGAGCCATCATTGGAGCTCGTCGACGACATGTAGGTCATGCCTTGCACGCCGTTGATCTGCTGTTCCAGCGGCGTCGTCACCGTATCGGCGACGACCTGCGCGCTGGCGCCCGGATAATGGGCGCTGACCACGACCTGCGGCGGTGTGATGTCGGGGAACTGCGAGACCGGCAGCAGGAAATAACAAATCGTCCCGGCGAGCACCATGATGATGGCGATCGCCGAGGCGAAGATCGGACGATGGATGAAAAAGTTTACCACGACACACATGCCTCGCCGGCTGCTCTTGCCCTGCCGAAGGCACTGGCAAGCCTGGACAGTTTTTGGCCGCGCTCGTCGCTGGACGCTTCCAGCGAACGCAGCAGCGGCACCTTGCGACGCTGCCCATTGGCGAGCGAGCGAAGCATTGTCTCGAAGGCGCGGGGATCGACCCCATCTGCTTTCATGACCAGCCGGATCATCGGATCCCGGACGGCCTCATCTATGGTAAGATCGCGGCGCTGTGGCATTGGCCGGCTCCTTGTCTGTCGATTCGCAGCCCATGCTCGCGAACCGTTTTTTCATCTCTTCACCGGCCGAGGCCGCATGATTGGCAGTTTTTCCACCCCTCGATCTGGCAGGACCAGTTCACGGTCTTGTTATTGACGACGGGCGACATAGGTGTTACCAGTAAGTAACATTTGCATAGTTACAGACCGGTAACACCCTAGTCAAGAGGTGGCCGAGGGTTTTTAGGAAACGAAAGGAGATCATGATGACAGACGGCGTCGTGGAGCGCCCTCGTCCCCGGGATCGGATCCTGGAGACGGCGCGTGACATGTTCCACAAGCACGGCATCAAAGGCGTTGGCGTCGACGCCATCACCGAAGCTGCCGGCACGAACAAGATGACGCTTTATCGTCACTTCGAATCCAAGGACGATCTGATCGTCGAATGCCTGCGCGCCAATGCGTCCAAGGCCGGCGCGATGTGGGAAACCTTCGAGGCAGAATTTCCGGGCGACAAGCTCGCGCAGCTTCACGCCTGGGTTCGCAAGGCGGCCGCCATGCTCAATGCCGATGGTCGCGGCTGCGACATGGCCAATGCCGCGGCCGAGCTGACCGAGCCCGACCATCCGGCCCGACGCGTGATCAAGGAACTCAAGGAAGCCCAGCGCGAACGTCTTGTGGCGCTGTGCCGGGATGCCGGCATCGGTCAGGCCGAACTGCTCGCCGATACGCTGTCGCTGCTGTTCGAGGGCGCGCGTGTCAGCGTGCAGACCGTGGGCGCCGAAGGGCCGAGCGCACAATTCGTGCGCATGGCCGAGGGGCTGATTGTTTCCTTCCGGGGCACTGCCGCCAGCTGAAGTGATCGGCCGCGTGCTCCATTCAAATTGTCGTGCGATCTAGGCGATGCCTGGTGCCCTTTGGCGCCGGGCAGCACTGCAATTCCCAATTCCTGCCGGCGGAACGAAAAAAGCCCGCTGCCGGGAGGAGGTGGCAGCGGGCTCGATTTCGAATGTGGTGCGGGAGGAGGTGCACCCCACTCAGCGTCGGCATCGCATCTGGGAGGAGTAGATGGCCGACAACCAGAACCTACGAGTTGCCCAATGATTCGGCAACCATAAAAGTTGCATAGCAGGTGTGCAGAATTGCCGCAGCACCCGTCAATCCTCCTACAAATCCGAACAAAGCAGCCTTGCGCAAGCGCGCTAACCTATTGAACCGGAACATTTTCCCTGAAGATCAGGCGCGGTTCGATGAATTTCCGGGTGAGATAAGGCGCCGATGACGCAATCGAGCCAAGCAGGCGGATGACCGACTGTTCGGCGATCAGCCTGGCGTTCTGGTCGATGACGACGTCGGCGAGGTCATCGACGAGATAACCGCGTGTTTCCTTGGTCAGATCGTGGCAGATGAACACCGGCTTGCGATTTGGCCTGGCCTCCCGGATGGCTTTCGCAACGCCGGAGCGTCCGGCCCCGACACAATAGATGCCGAGCAGTTCCGGCTCGTTGCGCAGCGCCTTCATCGTCTCGGCATAGCTGACATCGGGCTCGTCATTGATCTCGACAGCGCTGCTGATGATCAGGTTGGGAAACTCCTCGCCGAGCACGGAGCGGAAGCCCATTTCGCGTTCCTCATGGCCGCGATAGGAGCGCGAGCCGACGACCATCGCCAGCCGGCCCTCGCGGCCGCCGAGGAAGCGCCCCATCAAAAGCGCCGCCGTCCGTCCCGCCACGCGGTTGTCGATGCCAACATAGGCCGAGCGGGGAGCGGCCGGAATATCGGACACCAGCGTCACCAGGCGGATGCCGGTGTCGACGATGTCGCGCAGGATGTTGCGGGTTCGTGGATGGTCGATGGCGATGACACCGACGCCATTGGCCCGCAGCGACAGGTTCTCGACGGCTGTCTGCAGCGCGTTCGGCGATATGCCGGCAAGGTTGTGGATCCGGCAGGAAGCGACGAGCGGCAGGCGCGAAGCATAGTCTTCGATGTATCTTGCCAGATCCTGCATGAAGGCGTTCCTGCCGATCGGCAGGAAGAATTCGAGGTTTGCGGGCTTGGAGGGAAGCGTCACCTGGTCGGCGACCGGCAAATAGCCAAGCTGCTTGGCAGCCTCCATGACGCGCTGCCGGTTGGCGGCGCTGGCGCCCGGCCGATTGTTGAGCACCCGGTCGACCGTTGCCGTCGAAAGCCCGCAGGTTCTGGCGATATCGGAGACGGTGGCCTTCATGCCGCAATCCTATGCGCCGATGCCATGGCGCGCCAGACAGGTGACGTGGCGGGCGATGCGGTCTGAGTGGCGGGTGATCGCCTCCCATCACCGCTATGTCCGCTCGGCTGCTTCGGCATGACGGCTTCCGCCCGTCCTCAGTGCGGCGGCTTGCCGTCGGCGACGGCGTCGCGGATTTCCTTGTCCGACATGCCGGTTATGATCCGTTCGACTTCCGCCACGGTTGTCGTCTTCGGGTCGATGTCGTCGGCAACCACCTTGCCCCTGCGCATGACGACGATGCGGTCGACCACCTGGAAGACATGATGGATGTTGTGCGCGATGAAGATGCAGGAATGGCCGGAATCGCGCGCGCTGCGCACGAAGCTCAGCACGCCCTGCGTTTCGGCGACGCCGAGATTGTTGGTCGGCTCGTCGAGGATGATGAGGTCGCTGTCGAAATGCATGGCGCGCGCGATCGCCACCGCCTGGCGCTCGCCGCCGGAGAGCGAGCCGATCGGCGTCGTCGGCGGGATGTTCTTCGAAATGCCGACTTGCTTGAGCAGGTCGCGGGCAACGGTGTTCATCGCCTCCTGGTCCATGCGGTTGAGGAAGCGCGGTGGCTTGATCGGCTCGCGCCCGAGAAACAGATTGCGTGCAATCGACAGCTGCGTGACCAGCGCCGAGTCCTGGTAGATGGTCTCGATGCCGTGGGCGATGGCATCGCTTGTGCTGCGCAGGGCGACTTTCTTGCCACGGATGAAGATGTCGCCGCTGGTCAGCGGCACGGCGCCCGAGAGAACCTTGATCAGCGTCGACTTGCCGGCGCCATTGTCGCCGAGCAGGCCGACGATCTCGCGTTCGTTGACATGAAAGTTGGCCTCCTCGAGCGCCTGCACGCGGCCATAGGATTTGCGGATGTTCTGCATGCGGATCAATGGCTCGGCCATGGTTCAAGTCCCTGCCTGGTGCCGGCGTTCCAGCCATGAATGAAGCGCCATCATGCCAAGGATGATCGCACCGATGAAGATGTTGTAGGCAAGGCCGGGCACGCCGATCAGCACGATGCCGTTGCGCATCACGCGCAGGATCAGGATGCCGAGCACGGTGCCGATGATGGTGCCGCGCCCGCCGGTCAGCGCCGTGCCGCCGATCACCACCATGGCGATAACTTCGAGCTCGTAACCGGTGCCGCTGTTGGGGTTGGCGGCGGACGTGCGCAGCGAGGAGATGACGCCGGCAAGCGAGGCCATGACCGATGACAGCACGAACAGGCCGATCTTGACGCGGTTGACGTTGACGCCGCGGGCGCGCGCCGCGTTGGGATTGCCGCCCGCCGCCTGGATCCAGTTTCCGGTTCGGCTTTGCGTCAGCACGTAGCCGAGCGCGATCGCCGCGGCGATAAACCAGAACAGCGACATGTAGATGCGGAACGGCCCGATGAAGAAGTCGCCGACCAGCGCTTCCGCCAGCCAGCTGCCCTCGGCGCTCCAGGTGCGCTGTGGGAAGCCGTCGGTGATGAAAAGGGCGCTGCCGCGCACCACCAGCAACATGCCGAGCGTGACCAGGAAGGACGGGATCTTGAGCTGCGTGACGAACCAGCCGTTGACCAGTCCGATCAAGGCTGCGACCACCAGCGCGACGACGAAGCCCATCTCCAGCGAGGTGACGCCGGCATTGAACAGCGTCCACATCAGCACCGGCGAGAAACCGAATAGGGAACCGACGGACAGGTCGAATTCGCCCGATGTCATCAGCAATGTCATCGCCAGCGCGATCAGGCCGAGCTCGACCGTGAATGCCAGCGTATTGGAGATGTTCTGCGGCGACAGGAAGTCGTGATTGAAGCTCCAGAAAACGCCGATTTCGACGACCAGGAGCACGAAGGGACCGAATTCCGGCCGCGCGATCAGGCGTTGGACGAGCGAATGATTTTCCACTGATAACCCGCGACATGATTGGAAAGGCGGAGCGCTGCACCGGAATCCAGCCAGGCTCGGCGAATGGACAGGCAGTCGCGACCGTGGGTGCGCGGTCGCGACTGTCTGGGGTCTCGGATTTTATTTGCCCGACAGGATCTTGTCGTAGACCTCGGCGGTGTCCTTTTCATAGAGCGCGCCGGTGATGACGTTGAAGCCCGGAGGAATGCCTGACGCGGCCATATTGGCGAGCGAGAGCGCGACATAGCTGGTTGCCTGCGGGTCCTGCCACTGGCCGGCATTGACATAGCCGTTCAGCACTTCCTGCGTTGTGTCGAGCGAGTTGCCCCAACCGACGACCGGAATTTCACCGGGCTTGACCCCGACCTGGTCGAATACCCGCTTGATCGAGCCGGTGACGAGGTCGCCAAGGCCGATGATCGCCTTCACCTTGCCCTTGTGGGCGGTGAGGTAGTCGACCATGCGGTTGATCACCTCGGCCTGGTCAAGCGTCGCTTCGGTCACTTCATAGGTGATGCCGAGCGGTCCAAAGACGCTCTTGATGCCTTCCTCTTCCTGGACGCCATAGGTGGCGCCGGGAATCTCGACCGGCATCCAGACGAAGTCGCCCTTCTTCACCAGGCCCTTGTCGACCAGATACTGCGCCCAATGCTTGCCGAAGGTGACGTTGTCGCCGCCGACATAGGCGTTGAAATTGGCCTTGGGATCGGGCGTGTTGAAGTTGATGATCGGGATATTGGCCGCGCGGGCCTCCTTGACGATCTCGACAAGGCTGCCCGGATCGGGGCTGGTGGTGACGATGCCGTCGGCCTTGGCGGAGAGGGCGGCGCGAACCGCTTCCTGCTGCGAGGCGACGTCGCCATTGTGGAACGAGGTGTTGACGGTGTTGCCGGTGTCCTTGGCCCATTGCTTGGCGCCGGCCAGGAAGTAGGTCCAGACCGGATCGGCTGGGCCGCCATGTGAAATCCAGTAGAACGTCTTGGCCTGCGCCGCTGCCGGAATGAGCGTCAGCGCGACCAGCAGGCCGTAGAGCACAAGTCTCAGTCTTGTCAGCATTTGATTTCCTCCCGGTTGAAGATGATCCGTCCCTTGTTCCGGCGTAAGCCGGATTGCGTCTTTTGCCAGCGCCGCTCGGATGCCTCAGAGCATTCCCTTTTTCGACGGATGGCAAGCCTCCATCTGCAGATGTAGTTGTCGGCTGACGCGGCGCCATCAGCGGTCCCATCAGATTGCATCAGTTGGGACGGTTTTCCCGGGCAGCCGGATGATTGGCGTCGTGGCTCAGCCGAGTGGCCCCACAAGCGATAGCTGCCTTTCAGGACCAGGCCGCTTGAAGAAACCGCTAGATCAGGCCGGCCTTGGCGAGGTCGCGCATCAAATGGCTGGCGCCGTAGGTCCAGTGCGGGCAATCGGGCGACAGCCGCACCCGGTTGACCAGCGCGCCGAATTTCTCCGACGAGATGGTGACGATGTCGCCGACCTTGTGGGTAAAACCCTTGCCCTTTTCGCCTCGGTCCTTCGAGGGCACGAACATGGTGCCGAGATAAAGCGCCAGCCCGTCCGGATACTGGTGGTGCGGGCCCATGGCGGCGGCAACCAGTTCTTCCGGCGAGCGGCTGATCTCGGCCATCGAACTCGCGCCCTCCAGCGAGAACCCGTCCTCGCCTTCGACCTTCAGGCGCACGACCGCGTTCTTCACGTCGGCGATCGTGAACGTGTCGTCGAACAGGCGGATGAAGGGGCCGAGCGACGCGGAGGCGTTGTTGTCCTTGGCCTTGCCGAGCAGCAGCGCCGAACGCCCTTCGACATCGCGCAGATTGACGTCGTTGCCGATGGTGGCGCCGACGATCCTGCCGCTCGAGGCGGCGATCATGGCGATCTCCGGCTCCGGATTGTTCCAGGTCGATACGGGGTGCAGCCCGACATCGGCGCCGAAGCCGACCGAGGCCATCGGCTGGCACTTGGTGAAGATCTCGGCATCGGGGCCGATGCCGACTTCCAGATATTGCGACCAGGCGCCGCGCGCGATGAGCTTGGCCTTGATCTCCATGGCCTCCGGCGAACCGGGCTTGAGCTTCGAAAGGTCGTGGCCGATCAGCCCGGCAATGTCGGCGCGGATGGCGTCGGCCTTTTCCGCCGAGCCGCGCGCCTGTTCCTCGATCACCCGTTCGAGCAGGCTGACGACGAAGGTCACGCCCGACGCCTTCACCGCCTGCAGGTCGGCGGGAGACAGCAGATACGGCTTGGCCGGGTCGCGTGCGGTCTCGAAACTATTGGCGGCGATGTCGTCGAGCGAGCCGATCGGCTTGCCCTTGGCCGAGCGCACGTGCTTTGCCGGATCGGCCATTTCGCAGACATCGCGCACGGTCGGCGCCGTGCTCGACGTGATGTCGAAGACGGTGCCGTCACGCACCGTGACCACCATGGGATGCGAGGCATCGCGGCTGCCGGCGCGCCCGACAAACAGGCCTTCGGCCGGCAGATGTGTCAGGTTGGTCATGGCGTTGGGTCCTCCGAATGGTCGAAAATGCGCTTGGCCGGATCGGCGCGGCACTTTCACCGGATTCCTCTCAAAGGTCTATCCCGTCATTGGCAATCCAAGGTGCCGCGTTCGGTTGTGAGAGTTTCAACTCTCCAAGGCCGCGTCTTATGCCGTGAAAAAGCGCTTGTTCAAGAGTGTGAAATGCACGCGGCCATGAAGAACGGAAGCCCTGCCAAAGCTCCCGCCGGGATTTCGCTTGACAGTTTCATGAATATGAAAAAGTCTCAGTTAATTTCAAAAACCAGGCAGGTCGATGTCGACCCTTGTTGCAAACCAGATGCCAAAGGCTCGGTCTTCATCGGGCTTCAGCTTCGCCATGCTGCTGCCGGGCGCGGCCGTCACCTTTCTGCTGATCCTGTTTGCGCTTGGCCTCGTGCTTTTCCTCGCCTTCCGCAACAATGATGGCTCTCTTCTGGGCGCCGGCTTCAGCCTATCCAACTTCGCCATCGTCATCTCCGATCCGCTCTACTGGACGGTGACGCTGCGCTCGCTGGTGATTGCCGCGCTGGTCACACTGGCCACGGTCGTCACTGCCTATCCCGTGGCCTACTATCTCGCCTTCCACGCCGGGTGGCGGCGCGGTCTCCTGCTGTTTCTGGTGACGCTGCCGTTCTGGACCAGCTATCTCCTGCGGGTCTTCGCCTGGAAGATCGTGCTCGCCTACAATGGCGTGTTGAACTCGGCGCTGATCGAAAGCGGAATCTGGTCCGAGCCGACGCTGGCCTTTCTCAACACGCCGGCCGCCGTCGTGGTCACGCTGGCCCACGCCTATGCGCCCTTCGCCATCCTGCCGATCTATGTCGCGCTGGACACCATCCCGAAATCGCTGAGCGAGGCTGCTTCCGATCTCGGCGCCAGACCTTTCACGTCCTTCCGCCGGGTCGTGCTGCCCAATTCGATGCCGGGCGTGCTGGCCGCTGCCCTCGTCGTCTTCGTGCCGACCGTCGGCGACTATGTCACGCCGGCGCTCGTCGGCGGCCCGGCCTCCACGATGATCGGCACACTGATCCAGGCTGAGTTCGGCAAGGCCAATGACTGGCCGTTTGGGGCAGCACTCTCCGTAGCCGTCATGCTGGTGATCCTGGCCGTGGTGCTGGTCGCGCGCTTCACCGACCGCAGATTTGGCAGTCGCACATGAGCGCGCGCACGCAAGGTGGCGGCCGCTGGCTTGGCGTCTACGTCGTCGCCTATCTGGTGTTTCTCTATCTGCCGGTGCTGCTGATCCCGCTGTTTTCCTTCAACCACTCGATCCAGGCGGCGTTTCCGCTGCAAGGCTTCACCTTGCAATGGTACACGACGCTGATCGGCAATTCGGCTTTGTCCGGCGCGCTCGTCAACAGTCTCGTCATCGGCATCATTGCCGCCACGGGCGCCACGCTGTGCGGCATCACCGTTTCCTACATGGACCTCTATGGCCGCTCGCCGCTGGCCGCCACCATCAGCGCCATCGCTCGGCTGCCGATCCTGATACCGGGCGTCATCATCGGCATATCGCTGCTGATCCTGATCAACCTCATCGGCCTCGGACCGTCGCGTATCGCCATCGTGCTCGGCCACATACTGGTGGCGCTGCCGACGACTGTGGTGATCATGCGCAGCCGCTTCGCCGCCATCCCGAAAACCATTCGCGAGGCCGCCCTCGACCTCGGCGCGTCCGACTGGACGACCTTCCGGCGGGTGATGCTGCCGCTCAGCCTGCCGGCCATCGTTTCGGCCTTCATGCTGGCCTTCCTGATCTCTTTCGACGAATTCATCGTCGTCTTCTTCCTTGCCGGCACCGAGCCGACGCTGCCGCTCTACATCTGGAGCCAGCTGCGGTTTCCGAAGTCGCTGCCGACGGTCATGGCGCTGGGCACATCGATCCTGGCGGTGTCCTTCGTCATCGCCGGCCTTGCCGAAATCCTGCGCCATCGCGGCCTATCCGCGACCGCGCCACGACCCGCGAATCCATCACAAGCAAAACAAACCAAGAGAGGAGAACTGCAATGGCATTCGACCTGATATCCGGCAACCTGATATCCGGAAAGACGGCCCGGGCCGGCCTCGCCGCCCTGGCGTTGGCGCTGTCGTCGACCGTCGCTTTCGCCGGCGACAAGCTGCAATATTTCACCTGGTCGGGCTATGAACTGCCCGACTTCAACAAGAGCTTCCTCGCCGCGCACCCCGATGGGGTCGAGGCTTCCATATTCGGTGACGACGATGACGCCTTCACCAAGGTCAAGGCCGGATTCCGTCCCGATATCGCGCATCCCTGCTATGACAAGGTGGCGCGCTGGAACAAGGAAGGCCTGCTGCAGCCGATCGACACCAAGCGCATCAAGAACTGGGATTCGATCTTCCCGGTGTTCAAGAACCTGCCCGATCTGCAGGCCGGCGACGGCAAGGTCTGGATGGTGCCGTGGGATTGGGGCAACACCTCGATTCTCTACCGCACCGACCTGGTGAAGAACCCGGAAGCGAGCTGGAACCTGCTGTGGGACAAGCAGTATGCCGGCCGCATGGCGACCATCGACGCCGTGCATGACACGCCGATCGTTGCCGCCCTTCTGGCCGGCGTCAATCCGTTCGACATGACGCCGGAGCAAATGGACAAGGTGGCGGAGAAACTGCGCGAGCAGCGCCCGCTGCTCTCCAATTATACAACCGACATGACTTCGGTCGAACAGGCGCTCGCCAGCGGCCAGTTGGTCGCCGCCATGACCTGGAATGCGTCGGCCACCTCGCTGAAGAAACAGGGCGTGCCGGTCGAGTTCATGAAACCGAAGGAAGGCATGCTGACCTGGGCTTGCGGCTTCGTCATGCTCAAGGACGCCAAGAATGTCGACCTTGCCTACGATTTCATCAACAGCCGGCTGGATGCCGAGTCCGGTAAATACCTGATCGAATCGTACGGCTACGGCAGTTCGCTCTCGACCGCTTTCGCCGGCGTGCCGAAGGAAGAGCTGGACAAGCTGCAACTGCCGTCCGATCCGGAAGTGATGCTGAAAAGCACGATCTTCACCGGGCCGATGAAACAGAATGACGATATGGCCAAGATGTTCGAAAAGGTGAAGGCTGGCGGCTGAGGCTGGTTCTTCCTTCTCCCCTTGTGGGAGAAGGTGTCGCCGAAGGCGACGGATGAGGGGTGCTCCAGCTTGGCGCCGACGGCGACCTGTCACCCACCCCTCATCCGTCTCGGCGCTACGCGCCGATCCACCTTCTCCCACAAGGGGAGAAGGGGAAGAAAATGAGGACCCACACATGGACATGCTGGACGAAGCAACCGAAAAGCCCAAGGACGATGCCGACGTGCGCGTCGGCCGGCGGGTGCGGGCGTTGCGGCTGGAGCGCGGCCTTTCGCTGGCCGAACTGGCGGCAAAAACCGGTGTGTCGATCGGCGCGCTGAGCCAGATCGAGCGCGGCATGTCATCGCTGCGTGTCAAGGTGATCTGGCCGCTTGCAGCAGCACTCGACATCGAGCCGTCGGCGCTGATCGCCGACGGCAACGACGCAGTCAATGATCTCTATTGCGTGCGCGCCAACAGCCGCCGCGCGATTCCCGTCAAATCCGAAGGCATCGCCAAGGCGCTGCTGTCGCCGCCGGGCGCGACGCTGACCGGCATGCTGGTGACCGTGGAGGCCAATGGCGGCACGGCGGAAGCCTATGCGCATGCCGGCCATGAATTCGGCTATGTGCTGGCGGGCGAGGTCGAACTGGTGGTGGATTCGACAAAATACGTGCTGAAGCGCGGCGACAGCTTTGCCTTCAAGAGCACGCTTTTGCATGCCTTTCGCAATCCCGGCGCCGAGCAATGCCAGATCCTCTGGGTCAATACCACGAAACCGTCCGAGGTTCGCGATGGCGCCTGATCGTCTTGTGCGGCTGCAGGCGATCTCGAAGATCTTTCCCGGCGGCATCGTCGGGCTCGACGCCGTCGATCTCGACATTGTCAGCGGCGAGTTCATTACGCTGCTCGGGCCATCGGGTTGCGGCAAGACCACCAGCCTGCGCGTCATCGCCGGCTTCGAAAGCCCGTCGAGCGGCAAGGTGCTGCTTGACGGGCGCGACATCACGGCGCTTCGGCCTTTCGACCGGCCGGTCAACACCGTGTTCCAGGATTATGCGCTGTTTCCGCACATGAACGTCGCCGAAAATGTCGGCTTCGGCCTGTCGCTGCGCAAGCTCTCCGGTAGCGAGCAGGCAAAACGCGTCGGCGAAGCCTTGGACATGGTCGGTCTCGCCGACAAGCTTCGCGCCCGCGTCTTGGAATTGTCGGGCGGCCAGCGCCAGCGCGTGGCACTTGCCCGTGCCATCGTCTGCGAGCCGCGCGTGCTGCTGCTCGACGAGCCGCTGTCGGCACTCGATGCACATCTGCGCGAACAGATGCAGGTGGAATTGAAGCGGCTGCAATCGCGGCTCGGCACCACCTTTGTCATGGTCACTCACGACCAGACCGAGGCGCTGTCGATCTCCGACCGCATCGTCGTCATGAACAAGGGCCGCATCGAGCAGATCGCGCCGCCGGCGACACTCTATGACCGGCCGGCCACGAAGTTCGTGGCGAGCTTCATCGGCACCATGAACCTCCTGCAGTCGCGGTTTGTCGGCCGCGATGGCGATCGCCTGCGTTTCACCGCCGGAACGCTGGCGCTGGAAGCCATTTCTGAAGCCGGCCAGTCACCCGGAGAAGGCGATGTGCGCACCATTGGCGTGCGTCCCGAGGATTTGCTGGCGACGACCGAGGCCGCGCCGGGCACGGCGCCGGCGCGCGTCAACAGCATCGTCTTTCACGGCCGCACGCTGCGCCTGCACGCCGAACTCGGGCAGGGCGCTCCTGTTGTCATCGATGCGCCACGCCAGGCAGAGGGTTTTCAATTCAAGGTCGGCGACATGGCTCACATCAGCCTGCGCCGTGGCGCCAGCTGCCCTATGCTCTCGAGCTAGCCTCTTCCACCTTCGCAAGGTCGCTGCACGGTGCGCGCGGGGCGGTCGAACGACATGTGAATAAATGGCCATGGAACTAATCGGCAATTGACTAAAATAGGAAGATACTCCTAGTTTGGTTGATGCCGGAATTGAGCAGCCGACCGCGCCGAAATGTGCAAACGCTATGCCTCGCGCACGAAGTGGGGCAACTCATTCGTGTCCGATGCCGGCACTGCAACATCACCCGGCACTATCTACCCGGCGACCTTGCAAAGCTTGTCGGTGACATTCCCTTTTGGGACGTCGAACGGCATATGCGGTGCGAGCGCTGCAAGCTCCGCGAGCTTGATGCCGACATAGTCTTGCCGAGCGCTGCTGAGCGCCTGAAAATTCGTGTTAGACGTCTTGTCGAAATTCGCATGGTTCGCCGAGTGATCTGGCGAGACGACGATTGAAGAGGCTGCTGCCAAGCCCGATCCTGTAGCCTAGAACAGAGACCCTTGGACCGGAGCCTGTTGCGGAAACTTGATTTGTGTGGCTGGCTTCTCGACGATCATCAATGCATCGTCTGGCGCGGTCCGCTGCAAATACCGTGCTTCTGACCACGGCGCTGTCAGCCAAGCCTCCGTCTCTTCCGACGTCGTAAGGATCACGGGCATAGCCTTCTCGTGAATTGGCGCGACGATTGCATTGGGCTTGGTGGTCATGAATGCGTACAACTCGAAGTCACCAGGACCATCCTTGACCTTCCGAACGCCCTGCCAAGGGGTCCAGAAACCAGCGAAGAAGAATAAGGGTCGGCTTTCGTCACGGGCAAACCAAAAATTGCGCTGGATCCCTGTTTCCGGGTCCTTGTCGCTCGGGGTAGGGCTGGGTTCGGCAAAGCTGGTCACCGGCACGACGCATCGATTCTCGACGCTCACAAACTGTTGCCAGTGCGAGTATTGCGGATTGCGAACGTTCGTGGTGCCATAGTCTGCCTTGCCTTTCATGCGCTCAGGCGGCGTTGGCAAACCCCAAAGCAGCTTAGCTAACTCACGCTTCCCATCTGGCGTGTTGCGAACGACCGGGCCGGCCTGATTTGGATGGATGTCGACCGAAGGTTCAAGGTTGCCGATGACGTCGCGCAATGTGCGTGTCCATTGGCGGACCGCCTCTTGCGTTGTGGTGATGTTGTAGAGGTTGCACATCCAACTAGAATTACGGAATTGGCTTCTGTCCGCAACCAGATGTGCGAGAGCCACTCTGCCCGGCATCACCGTCCTGACACGGATTGTCAGCTACGACTGGGCCGGCAGTGGCAGGTCACCAGGCTGTCCCCTATTTGCTATGCGTCGGAACAGGAGGAACACAAATGACTATCGCGGAAATTGCCAAGGACTTCACCGAACGCCTCAAGCAGGGTGACAATGAGGGTGCTGCCGAAAAGTACAATGCCGACGACATCGCCAGTTACGAAGCCATGGAGGGACCGATGGCCGTCAGCCACGGCAAGGAGGCTCTCAGGCAGAAGAGCCAGTGGTGGCAGGAGAACAACGAAGTGCATGGCGGTTTAGTCGAGGGCCCCTATGTCAACGGCGACCAGTTCGCAGTGCGCTTCAAGTTCGACATAACGCCCAAGGCCACTGGCGAGCGTGTCACCATGGATGAGGTTGGTCTGTACACGGTCAAGAACGGCAAGATCACCGAAGAGCGTTTCTACTATTGACGCCGAAAATGGCTTCCGGGAGCCCGCTCTCTTCGCGGCAGGGTTAAATATGGCGGCCTGGACGACGCCCTGGCCGCCATGTGCATCCGTCCACACCAGGCGTTCGTCGAGATAGCAGCAATGGCGGTCGTTGACTTCTTTGCCGCCGGGTGACTGCATGCGCCGCGGGACGGATTCGACGGTCAGCCCAAGGGAAGCACGCTTTGACGATCACCATGTACGGCATCACCAACTGCGACACGATCAAGAAGGCGCGCGTCTGGCTGGAGGGCCATGACGTGTCGTACCGGTTCCACGACTACCGGGCCGAAGGGATCGAGGCGGGCAAGCTAGACGGCTGGGTCGGCAAGGTCGGCTGGGAAAAGCTGCTCAACAAGGGCAGCACGACGTTTCGCGAACTGCCGGATAAGGACAAGGAATCGCTCGACGAAAAGAAGGCCAAGGCGCTGATGCTGGCCAAGCCGACGATGATCAAGCGCCCGGTGCTGGAGGTGGGGGATCGGGTTCTGGTCGGATTCAAGCCTGATGTTTATGAGCAGGCGGTGAAGTAAGCAGCGAGACGGCAACGCTGCCAATCTCCCCCCTTGCGGGGGAGATGGCCGGCAGGCCAGAGGGGGGTGTGAAGGATCGCCACCCCAACGAGTTTCGTTCTTACGAAAACCTATCTCGAGTCGCTGCGATTGATTGATAGGCTGGAGGGACAGCACCCCCCTCTGCCCTGCCGGGCATCTCCCCCGCAAGGAGGGAGATCAGATGTCGCCTCGGCTTTCGCCAATCGCCAACGCTGCAAAACGAAGCCTCAACCCGCGCGCAAATACCCCGCCAGCGCCACCGCATTGTTATGCGCCTCATCATGCGCGCCGTAGAGCAGCGTCACCTTGCCGTCGCCAAGCAGTCCACGCAGTTGCGCCACCGCCTCGCCATTGCCGTCCAGCTCGGCGCGATACCGCTTCTGAAACTCGGCCCAGCGCGCCGGCTCATGGCCGAACCATTTGCGCAACTCGTCGCTCGGCGCGATGTCCTTCAGCCACAGCGTCAGCGCGGCGTCCTTCTTGCTGACGCCGCGCGGCCATACCCGATCGACGAGAACCCGCTGCCCGTCATCGGAAGCGGGTGGTTCATAGATCCGCTTGACCTCCAGGTCGAAAGCCATCCGACCCTCCGTGCCTTCAGGCCCACTCGCCCTTGCGCATCACCGGCACGCGGGCACCGTCCTTGTGGACGCCGTCGATGTCGATCTTGTCCGAGCCGATCATCCAGTCGATGTGGATGAAGCTCTTGTTGCCGCCGCGCGCGGCGATCTCGTCCTGGCTGAGCGATGCGCCGTCGACGAAGCACTTCGAATAGCACTGGCCGAGCGCGATGTGGCAGGCGGCGTTCTCGTCGAACAGCGTGTTGAAGAACAACAGGCCGCTGGCGGAGATCGGCGATGAATGCGGCACAAGCGCCACCTCGCCGAGGCGCCGCGCGCCTTCGTCGGTGTCGAGCACCTTCTTCAGCACGTCCTCGCCCTTCGACGCCTTGGCCTCGACGATCCGGCCTTCCTCGAAACGCACCGAGATCTCGTCGATCAGCGTGCCCTGGTAGGACAGCGGCTTGGTCGACGAGACATGGCCCTCGACGCGCCTGGCATGCGGCGTGGTGAAAACCTCCTCGGTCGGGATGTTGGGATTGCAGGTGATGCCGTTCTTGGCGGTCGAGGCGCCGCCCATCCATTCGTGGCCGTCCGCCAACCCGACAGTGAGGTCTGTGCCCGGTCCCGTGAAATGCAGCGCGTGGAAATTGTGGCCGTTGAGCCATTCGGTGCGGCCGCGCAGCGCCGCATTGTGCGCCTTCCAGTTGCCGATCGGGTCCTCCACATCCACCCGCGAGGCGGCGAATATGGCGTCGGCGAGCTTGGCCACCGCGACATCGTCGGCGTCGTCCGGGAAGACCTGCTTGGCCCAGGCGAGGTCCGGATAGGCGACGATGTTCCAGTTGATGTCGAAGCCGGTGATCTTTTCCAGCGCCGGCTGGTAGGCCATCGAGTTTGCCTTGTTGGCACGCGCCACTTTCGCCGGATCCTGCGCCGACAACAGCGAGGGATCCTCGCCACGCACGGCCAGCCGCGCCGCATTGTTCGAAAAGGCTTTCGCCATGCCTTCATAGAGCCAGCCGGCAGCGCGGTCGAAACCCGCATCGGCGCCGAAGCGGTAGCGCGCCAGCGTCATCTCGTCGTCGTTGAAGATCGGCGTCACCAGTCCGGCGCCGGCCTTGTAGGCATG
The DNA here is from genome assembly GCF_055901595.1 of Mesorhizobium sp. WSM1386. Classification (NCBI taxonomy): domain Bacteria; kingdom Pseudomonadati; phylum Pseudomonadota; class Alphaproteobacteria; order Hyphomicrobiales; family Phyllobacteriaceae; genus Mesorhizobium; species Mesorhizobium sp. WSM1386. The sequence continues at coordinate 5,582,312 of NZ_CM148373.1, read as the reverse complement.
CTCGACGATGCGCCTGGTCAGCGGCAGGGCCGCGATCGACGAGGTCAGCACCAGATCCTGACCGGGCTGCAGTTGCAGTCCGACCTTGATGGCGACTTCCGCCAGCCTGTCGAGCTTCACCGGGTCGATCGATGCGGAAACGCCGCGCGAATGTGTGGTCATGATCCTGCCTGCCGTCGTTGTTGGATTTCTCAATCTACATAGACCGACGACACTGCGCTTTCCACCGCGATCGCGCCGGTCGGGCGTGTGGTCGCCGATCCGAACTGCGCCATCGTCGCCGCGATCTCCTCCTTGATCCAGGCCTTGAAGTCCCGGACCTTGCGGCTCTCGGTCTTCTCCGCCGAAGTCACCAGCCAGTAGCCGAGCCCGCTCTGGGCGCGGATTCCGAATGGCGCCACCAGCCGCCCGTCGGCCAGCGCATCGGCCGCCAGCAATTGCCAGCCGAGCATCACGCCATGGCCGGCAATGGCCGATTCCAGGCACAGCATCGGATCGGTGAAGCGCGCGCCCTTCTGGAAGGTGACGGGTTGGACACCGGCCGCGGCAAACCAGCTTTCCCAGTTGATCATCGCCCGCTCGTCGGTGATGGCGCATGTCTGGGCAAGGTCCTCGATCGATCTCAATTTCCGGGCGATGTCGGGTGCGCAGACCGGGAAGACCTCCTGCGCCAAAAGCAGTTCTGCCCGCCCGCCCGGCCATTTGCCGTCGCCGAGCCGAATGGAGATATCGATGTCGGAATGATCGAGATTGGCCAGCCGCACCGAGGCATCGATGCGCAGCAGCACGTTTGGATGCCGGTCGAAGTGACGCGATAGCCTGGGCAGCAGCCATTTCGAGGCGAAGGCCGGCGCCACCGAAACCACCAATGTGCATTGTGTCGCCTCATCGGCCAGCGCCACTGCCTGGGCCAGTTCGCGGAACCCCGCGCCGAGCCGGGTCGCGAACACGGTGCCGAATTCGGTCAGCACAAGGCCGCTCGTCGTGCGCTCGAACAGCGCCTTGCCGAGCTGCTTTTCGGTGCGGCTTATCTGCTGGCTGACGGCGCTGACGGAAACATTGAGTTCGCTCGCCGCCGCTGCGAGCGATCCGAGACGGGCTACGGTTTCAACGGCGCGAAGGCCGTTGAGGTGGATGCGGTTGAGCACGCTCATTTGAGATTTTCTAAACCGATCCGGCTGAAATCTCAATTGAAAGGCACATCGAAACGGCGGATTTTATCGATGGGAGACCGACCGGCGGAGCCGAAAAATGCCAGGGATATTGTCATCGCTGAAGGTCTTGTTCGCCGCGGCCTCGCCATACGAACCAGGCCGCGAGGGCGACACGCAGAGGTGGCTGACCGATCCGCTTTCGCATCCTGTGCTGAACACCATGTCGGAGCGCGAACTCGGCGATGTGCCGTTCAGGCTGACGGCGCGGCGGACCGTGCATGAAACCGCTTCGTTGCACGCCAGTTTCGGCGGGCGCTGCTGAGCGTAAGCGCCGTGCTTTCCGGTTTCAGGACAGGTCGACCACGACCTGGCATTCCGCGGCCGCACTGGCCCAACGGATGGCGGATTGTTTCAGCGATCCCTGCATTTATTGTGCGCTGCAATGACATCAGCCAATTCGACAGCGCTGCGCTACGCCTTCGCCGGCATGATCGCCATGGCCGTCGCCATGGGCATCGGCCGTTTCGTCTACACGCCGATCCTGCCCGGCATGATGGAAGAACTGCATCTGTCGCCGGCCAATGCCGGCTGGATCGCCTCGGCCAACTATCTCGGTTATCTCCTCGGCGCGCTTGCCGCGGCGGGCGGTTGGGCGCATGGGCGCGAGCGTCAGCTGATGCTGGTCGGCCTCGGCGCCAGCACCATCCTGGCCGCGCTGATGGGGCTGACCGACGCCATGGACGCCTTTCTCGCCATCCGCTTTTTGGCCGGCCTGGCCAGCGCCTTCGTCATGGTCTTCATGGCCAGCATCGTCTTCAGCCACATCGCGGCGGCCGGACGCGGCGACCTGCAGGCGTGGCATTTTGGCGGCGTTGGCCTCGGCATCGCGATCTCGGCGGCGATGATGGCGGTGCTGGTCGCCGAACATGCCGGCTGGGCGGCGGGCTGGTTGTGGTCGGCGGCAATTTCGGCATGCGGTTTCGTGGTCGTCGCGCTGTTGGCGGATGAAGGCCCGCTCACCGATGGCGAGGGCGCACGCGAGCCGGCGCTGCCGAAAGACCGGTCGCTGATGAAGATCATCGTCGCCTACGGCCTGTTCGGGTTTGGCTATGTGGTGACCGCGACATTCCTGGTCGCCATCGTCCGGCAAGGCGGCGGCAGCCGCGTTTTCGAGGCCATGGTGTGGATGGTCGCTGGCCTTGCGGGCTTCCCCTCGATCTGGTTCTGGCAGAAGATCGCGGCATGGATCGGGCTACACGCCGCCTATGCGCTGGCCTGCTTCATCGAAGTGATCGGGGTCATCGCCAGCGTGGCACTTGGCGGACATTCCGGACCGCTGCTTGGCGGTCTGCTGCTCGGTGGCACATTCATCGCCATCACGGCGTTTGGCCTGCAGGCCGCGCGCCAGCAGGCGCCGAGGGCGCCCCGGCGTGTCTTTGCCTTGATGACGGCATCCTTCGGTTTTGGCCAAATCATCGGCCCGATCGCCGCCGGGCTTTTGGCGCAGGCGTCGGGCAATTTCTTCCTCGCTTCGATCGTTGCCGCGGCCATGCTGCTGGTCTCCGGCGCCGTCACATGGTCGGCTGCGCCAAAATCGCCATGATTTGTGGTCTTGCTCTGCGCCGGGCATCGGGCAGGCATTTTCTTTCCCCCTAATGTGTGACCTTATGCCCGCCAAACCCCGCTGATTTGCGCATAGATCGAGGAATTCGCCACAGTGTTCGTATCTTTCTTCCCGCAGCCGAAGCTGTTCTTCACTTCGGCCGCCGTCTGGAGCCTTGCGGCCGTTCTATTCTGGTTTTTTGGGGGCGAACAGTTAGGTGCCGTTTTTGGATTGCCGCCGTTGGGTGATGGCACCGATAAGATTGTTGGTGTTGCACTTTTTTGGTCAAAGCCATTTCTGTGGTTCTATGTGTATTTTTCTGCTGTTGTTTTTACTTTTTATATATTTTGGGCCTTGTATCGGCCGCATCCTTGGCAGAATTGGTCAATTCTCGGGTCGTCATTAATACTTTTTGTCATATACTATCAAGTTCAGGTAAGCGTGGCTTTCAACGATTGGTACGGTCCATTCTATGATCTTATTCAGAAGGCACTGGGCACTCCATTTTCGACAACGCCGTGGGATTTTTACGGACAGTTATTGACAATAATGTGGATTGCACTTCTGGCAGTTTTTATCGGGGTGCTTAACAGGTTTTTCGTTAGCCATTGGATATTTCGTTGGCGCACTGCGATGAACGATTATTACATGGATAATTGGGAGAAATTGAGACCGATCGAAGGTGCGTCGCAACGCGTGCAGGAAGATACCATGCGTTTCTCCACCACGATGGAAGATCTCGGCGTAAGCTTGGTCGGGTCGGTCATGACACTGATAGCGTTTCTGCCTGTGCTGCTGCATCTCTCTCGAGACGTAACAGAGTTGCCCATCGTCGGTGCCGTGCCATACTCACTAGTCGTTGTAGCAATTCTATGGTCGCTCTTCGGAACGACGTTCTTGGCGCTTGTTGGTATCAAGCTTCCCGGGTTGGAGTTTCGTAATCAGCGGGTCGAAGCCGCCTACCGCAAGGAACTAGTCTATGGTGAGGATGACACTAATCGCGCGCAGCCTCCTACCGTAGCGGAGCTATTTAGTAATGTCCGGAAAAATTATTTCCGCTTATATTTTCACTACGTCTATTTCAACGTAGCGAGGATATTTTACCTCCAGATCGATAACATTTTTCCATATATCGTTCTTGTTCCGACGATGGTTGCCGGAAAGATCAAGCTCGGTGCTCTGAATCAGATTCTAAATTCTTTTGAACAAGTTCGATCGTCGTTTCAGTATCTGGTAAATTCCTGGCCAACGATCGTTGAGCTACTTTCAATCTACAAGCGTCTACGCGCCTTTGAGGCGAGGATTCACGGTGAGCCGCTGCCGGCCATCGACAGACGCTTCATGGAGCGTCAAGGCTACGGAGGTGATCCAGCCTGATATTTCGGCGAACGGGTTGGCGGCTCAGCCGCCAACCGACGCTTGTCTCTCGCCGTCGCGTTGCCGCGAAATATAGTCGCGAAAGCTGATGCACTCGACATCCGCTTTGACGCAGACCTCACCGGCAAAGCGCTCCAGCGCATTCCAGTAGGCGCCCTCATTCATCAGTGTGAAGTGGAAACCGAGTTCGAGCGGAATGCGCTTGCCCTGGTATTGTGCATCGAAGGCGGCGCGAAAGGCTTCGTAGGTCCGGTTGGCGAACTCGTCCGCCTTGCTTGGCCGCTCGAAGCCGCCGGAATGCCTGACATAGAGGTTGTAATCCATGGCGATCACCGGCCGTGATTTCGGTCCCTCTGGAATCTGCGGCAGTGAAAAATGCATGATGCCGTTGCTGGCCGTCGGCAAAGCAGGGCCTTGCGAGACGCCGCTGGCGTCGAACTGGTAGCCGGCGGCGGGAAGTGCCTCGTAGAGCGCTTTGCTCGCCGACAGATACGGCGCGCGGAAGCCGGCAACCGCATGCCGCGCGAAATCGCGCCAGCCCTTGGGTTCGGGCGCGATGCCGTTGATCGAATAGGCGTTCTCGAGAATGCGTTCGAATGAGCCGAACTCCTTCAGCCAGTCGGCCTTGCTCCAATCCTTGCCGTCGAAATGGCCGCAGGCGTGGCTGGCGATGTCGTGGCCCTCATGCGCGGCGAGGCCGATCTGTTCGAGCCGCTCGGCCACTTCCTGTTTCGAAGCGGCAAAGCCGATGTTGGATTTGCCCGCTGTCTTGCCTGGCGCGGTGTATTCCTTGCGTGTCTCGGGCGACAGCAGGAAGACGCAGGAGACAAAATAGGTGAAATGCGCGCCGGTGCGCTGTGCCAGTGCCCGGCTGCGCTTCCACTGCGAGACGTCGCGCGCGCTGTCGAAGGAGACGATGACGACCTGCCTCGGCTTTGCCGGCGTCGGCGGCGCGGGCGGATCGGCCAAAGCCACGCCGGCAGGCGCGAGCAAGGCAAGCGAGAACGCAACAATACGGGACGAGCGATACATAGGGCAGGGGATCCAGGCTTCGGGCGGTCAGCAAGCCGGCTATCGCCTAAATGTGGCGCCGGTGCGATTGGGCTTTTCGCCGGTTTACCCCCAGGGCAAACATCGGTTTGCCCTGGAGCAAACACCCGTTTGCCCAAGCCAAACATCCGATTGCCCTGGGGAATAGGCGATTTTCCGGCCGAACCCCTTCCATGCCGACAAAATTTCGCTAAAACGCGGGCTCATGAACCGCCCCGGCCCGGGGCAGGAATGGTTTTGATTGATGTCCGACGACAGTTTTATCCGTGAAGTCAACGACGAGATGCGCCGCGACCAGGCGCAGAAGCTGTGGGACCGTTTCGGCCCGGCGTTGCTTGTCGCTGCGATCCTCGTGGTGCTCGGCACCGCCGCCTTCGTCGGCTATCGCTACTGGGACGAGACGCGTGCCAACCGCTCCGGCGACGCTTTCTCGCAGGCGCTCAAGCTTGCCAATGACGGCAAGAACGACGAGGCGCTGGCCGCGCTCGATCAATTGGAGAAGGACGGCTACGGCGCCTATCCGCTGCTCGCCCGCATGCGCGCCGCGACAGTCAAGGCAAGCAAGGGCGACGTCGACGCCGCCGTCAAGGACTTCGACGAGGTCGCCGCCGATAACGCCATCCCCCAGGGCATTCGCGACATGGCGCGGCTCAGGGCGGCGCTCCTGCTCGTCGACCACGGCTCCTTCGCCGACGTGTCCAGCCGCGTCGAGGCGCTGACCTCGGACACCAACACGCTGCGCCACACGGCGCGCGAGGCGCTCGGCCTTGCCGCCTGGAAGGAAGGCAAGACACAGGACGCTCTGAAGCTGTTCGATCAGATCGCCTCCGATGACGGCGCCCCGCGCAACACCCGCGAGCGGGCAACGCTGATGTCCGAGCTGATCCGTGGTTCGGGCAATGCGTCGTAAATGGATGTCGCCCAAAATTGTGCAGCGGTTTTGGGACAACGACATGCATCATTGTAGGACCGTATGACCTTCAAAGTCGCCATCATCGGCAGACCTAACGTCGGCAAATCGACCCTTTTCAATCGGCTGGTGGGAAGGAAGCTGGCGCTTGTCGACGACACGCCGGGCGTCACCCGTGACCGGCGCGTCCATGCCGCCAAGCTTTACGACCTGCATTTCGACGTCATCGATACCGCGGGCTTCGAGGACGCGGCTGCCTCGACCTTGCCGGGCCGCATGCGCGCGCAGACCGAGATCGCCATTCGCGAGGCGGACCTGATCTTCTTCACCATCGATGCCAAATCCGGCCTGCTGCCCGACGACAGGACCTTTGCCGAGATCGTGCGAAAATCCGGCAAGCCGGTCGTGCTGGTCGCCAACAAGGCCGAGGCCAAGGGCGCGCAGGGCGGCATGCTGGAGGCATGGGAGCTCGGGCTGGGCGAGCCGATTCCGGTTTCGGCCGAACACGGCCAGGGCATGCCCGATCTGCGTGATGCGGTGATCGCGGCACTTGGCGAGGCGCGCGCTTTCGGCGAGGACGAGGAAGACGACCAGGAGATCGCTACCGGCGAGGTGCTGATCGGCGAGGACATCGCCGATCCGGACGCCGAGCCTGCCTATGACGACACCAAGCCGATGCGCATCGCCGTCGTCGGCCGCCCGAACGCCGGCAAGTCGACGCTAATCAACGCGCTGATCGGCGAGGAGCGGCTTTTGACCGGACCCGAGGCCGGCATCACCCGTGATTCGATCTCGGTCGACTGGGATTGGCGCGGCCGCCGGATAAAGCTTTTCGACACGGCCGGCATGCGCCGCAAGGCCAGGATTCACGAGAAGCTGGAAGTGATGTCGGTGCAGGACGGCTTGCGCGCCATCCGTTTCGCCGAGATCGTCATCATCGTACTCGACGCCACCATTCCCTTCGAGAAGCAGGATCTGCAGATCGCCGACCTGATCATCCGCGAGGGCCGGGCGCCGGTGATCGCCTTCAACAAATGGGACTTGATCGATCATCCGCAGGAACTCCTGGCGGAACTGCGCGAGAAAACCGAACGGCTGTTGCCGCAGGCGCGCGGCATCCAGGCGGTGCCGGTCTCGGCCGAGACCGGTCGCGGCCTCGACAAGCTGATGGATGCGGTACTGAAGACGCACAAGGTGTGGAACAGCCGTGTTTCGACCGGCAAGCTCAACCGTTGGCTTGAAGCCATACTGGCGCATCATCCGCCGCCTGCCGTCGCCGGGCGCCGGCTCAAGGTCAAATATGTCACCCAGGCCAAGACGCGGCCGCCGGGCTTCGTGGTCCAGTGCTCGCGGCCGGATGCGATGCCGCAATCCTACGTCCGTTATCTCTCCAACAGCCTGCGCGAAGCCTTCGACATGCCGGGCGTGCCGATCCGCATCGCGCTGCGCACCTCGGATAATCCATTCGCCGGCCGGGCCAAGAAACGCGGCTGAGCCTCGTTCAGGTAGGCTGCGCGTTTGCTCATTTTAGCGCTGGCGGGACAGCACCCCCCTCTGGCCTGCCGGCAGGACAGAGGGAGGTGTGCGGGAACTCGACGCCGGATGGCCATCGCGTCTAAGCAACGGCCCTTAGCCCCTCAGTCCCCCGCACGCCCTGAGACAGCGCCTGCCGCGCCGCCTCCAGCAGGATGTCGCCAAGGCGGGCCGCCACCGGCTCGGGCTCGGCATCCCTGCGATGCAGCAACAGCGCCATCTTGGGCAGCGCTGGCAGCCCGGCGATCTCCGGCGTCATCGCGCTGACGCTGGCCGGCAGGCCGATATTGGTGCGGATCGTCAGCCCCAGCCCCGCGGCGACCGCCGCCCAGATGCCGCCAAGGCTCGGGCTGGAGAAGGCCATGCGCCAGGGCAGGCCGGCACGGTCGAGCGTTTCGGTCGCCACCGTGCGCAGCAGGCAGGGCGCTTCGAGCGCTACCAGCGGCAGCGGCTCACCGTCACGCAGGCTGGTCTCGATGCGCTTTGCCGGACCGATCCAGCGCATTTGAACATCGGCGACGTGCTGGCTGTAAGGCAGCGTCTCCCCGCTGTGCCAGGCCAGCGCGATGTCGAGACTGCCGGACATGATCCGTTCGGCAAGCTCGTGGCTGCGCGCGATCCTGGCTTCGATCTTCACCTTGGGGTGGGCGCGGGCGAAGCGGCCGAGCACCTCGGGCAGCACCGCCTCGCCGAAATCCTCCTGCAGGCCGAGCCGCACCCAGCCTTCCAGCTCGACGTCGTGGATGGCTGCAGCCGCTTCATCATTCAATTCGAGCAGCCGGCGCGCATAGCCGAGCAAAGTCTCGCCGGCCTCAGTCAAGGCGAGGCCGCGTCCCGACTTGCGGAAGATCGGCGTCGCCGCCTGCTCTTCCAGTTTCTTCAACTGGGCGCTGACCGCCGAGGTCGAGCGGCCAAGCCGGTCGGCCGCCTTGGCGAAGCTGCCCAGCTCCATGCCGGTGACGAAACTGCGGAGAACGTCCAGGTCGAATGTGACGCGTCGCATGCAATTGTCCCGAATTTTCGAATCGAATGTCAAAAACTTCCCGATTTTAAGGACTGATTTATGGCGGTAGATGGAGCCCGTCAAGGCCGGCAGCGCTGGCCACCACGGGAATAGAACCATGTCCGCCATCGTCGACTGCGCCGATCAACAGCCAGCGCAAATCCTGAAGGACAGGGCTGCCGGTCCCGCGGGGAGGGTATTCGGTCCCGGTCATCGCTGGAAGGTTCTGGGCATCGGCGTCGCCGCGAATGCCAGTTTCTCGGCGATCTTCTCCGGCATACCGGCAACGGCCGTCGTGCTCCGCCAAGGCTACCATTTGAGCAACGCGCAACTGGGCGTGGCGCTCGGTCTTCTCGGGCTGGGCGTTGCGCTCAGCGAGCTGCCATGGGGTCTGCTCACCGACCGCTGGGGCGATCGCCGCGTGCTTCTGATCGGTCTCGGCGCGACGGCTGCATGGCTGTTTGCCATGGCGATGCTCGTCGTGCCGACCAGAACCGGCATCCCCGACGTCATGCTTCTGTCGGCGAGCCTGCTCTTCGCGGGATTGCTCGGCGGCAGCGTCAACGGTTCGAGCGGCCGCGCCATCATGGCCTGGTTCCGGGAAAGCGAACGCGGCTTTGCCATGAGCGTAAGGCAGACGGCGGTGCCGCTTGGCGGCGGCCTCGGCGCACTGGTGCTGCCCTCGCTTGCCCTGGCGTTCGGCTTTGCCGCGGTGTTCGGGCTGCTGGCGACGGCATCCGCTCTTTCCGCCCTGTTCGCCTGGCGCTGGCTGCACGAGCCGCCGACAACGGATGCGGGCCACACCTCTTCATCGGCTGGGGCCGGACCGGCGCCATTGCGCAACATCGAGGTCTGGCGGATCGCCACCGCCATTGGCCTGCTCTGCTTCCCGCAGGTGGCGGTGCTCACATTCGCCTCGGTGTTCCTGCACGACTTCGCAGGGCTACGAACGGCAGCGATCAGCGCCAGCCTTGCCGCGGTGCAGACTGGTGCCATGGTCATGCGCGTCTGGAGCGGCCGCTTCACCGACCGCCATGGCAACCGCCGCCGGTTTCTGCGCTCATGCAGTGCGCTCAGCGCGCTCGCCTTCGTGATCCTCTGGGTGCTGGTCCTGGTCAGCCCCGCCGTGCCAGATGGCCAGTCCTTCCGGATCGCTGTCCTTCCCCTGGTGCTGATTGTCGCGGGCATCTCGGTTTCGGCCTGGCATGGCGTCGCCTACACCGAGCTTGCCACGCTGGCCGGCGCCGGCCATGTCGGAACAGCACTCAGCCTAGCCAACACCTTTGTCTTCGTCGGCTTCTTCCTGGTGCCGGTGGCCATTCCCGGGCTGCTGCATCTCTGGTCATGGTCCGGCGTCTGGCTGTCGGCCGCCATCTGCGCGCTGATCGCCTGGCCGATCTTCCTGCGGCAAACTTGAGGAACGCCCGCCGCAAAACCGCCCGACTTCGGCGCCACGACCTGGGCCGACTGGGACAACCCGATCGATCCCGTTAACGTCCCATCAAGGTTAATGCATCATTTTGCTCTCCAGTGGGGTCAGTAGCGTTCCTGGAGAGAGTTCCGTGCATCGACGTCTGTTGAAGCGGCTGGCAGCCGTCGCCGGTGAGAAAAAACGCAGCCTCGTGTCTCCGTGCATCATCGGTCTCGGCATCTGGATCGGCTTCCCGACCGTCGCCGCCTACCAGGACATGACAAGCCTTGTGTCCGGCCTCGAAGCGCCGACCGCGCGCTGGAATTCCTACGTCGAAAAATCCGTCGCCGGCTCGGTTCACGCTGCCGAGATGCCGTTCATCGATTCCGACGTCACCGGTTCGATCTCCGGATCCGGTATCCATCTGGCCGGCGTCGGCAACGTGTCGTTTCGCGGTAAGGGCGGCAAGGTCGGCGCCACGCCCGACGAAGCTCGCGTCGTGCGTGGCGACAAGAAGGGCCGTATCGTCCAGGTCTCTCCCGTTGCCCCGCCGAAGAACTTCAACGCCGGGTCGATCTTCCAGCGGACCTCGTCCTTGATGCGGCCCAGCATGGACAGCGGCCTGAAGATGGCCTTCGCCAAGCCGCAGATCAAAGGCAAGGAAATCCAGATCGCCGCGGCGTTCCATGCGCGTGAGGACAAGAAGCCTGATCCCGGCGTGCCGACCATGCTTGCCGCCCTGGTCAACAACGATCATCCGGATGTGCTGGCGACGGCCTATGCGCAATCCGAGCCCGACTATGCCAAGGCCTCACCCTTCGAAGCCCTGCTGCAGGACGAGCAGCCCAACAGCGGCCGCTTCATCCCACCGATGGTCAAGGGTGACCACTCGTGGATCCAGAACCCGCTGCCTGAGAGCGTCTTTTCCAAGCCGGAGCAGAAATGCCTGGCCAACGGCATCTACTTCGAGGCGAGGAGCGAATCCGTGCGCGGTCAGGCTGCCGTCGCCCAGGTCATCCTCAACCGCGTCCGCAACCCGGCCTATCCGAATTCGATCTGCGGGGTCGTCTACCAGAACGACAGCTGGTTCAACCGTTGCCAGTTCTCATTCGCGTGTGACGGCAGGAAGAAGCGCATAGACAGTCCTGCCGCCTACAAGACCGCCCAGGACATCGCCATGGCCGTCACCGCCGGCAAGATATTCATCCCGGAGGTCGGATCGTCGACCCACTACTACGCCCAGTACGTCCATCCCGGCTGGGCGCGCACGATGCAGAAGATGACCAAGATCGGCCTGCATATCTTCTACCGCACCTATAGTGGCGGCTGGAGCTGAGTGGCGTCGGTCGCCGGTCTTTTTCGGGCGGCCACGCGATCGATCAGGGACCCATTGCCGGGGGGATTCGCGCAATGCATCCCCATCCTTGCGGCGGGCACGATGTCGCACCTCGCTAATTGCTTGTTTTTATTGCCTAAAATACATGGCAATGAACTTCCGCCCGTGGCTTGACGGGCGCAAACCCTCTAACTATGTTGCCGGCGACTTTACAAGCGGACGGACGGTGACGGTCTGACCGGGCAGGGGGGTTACGATGGCCAATAAAAATAGGCCAGACGGAACCGGAGAAACCGGCCGCGGCAAGCAGCATGAACCTGACATCCGTGACGACGATCTTGAGCGACGTCGGCGTGAACTTGAAGCATCGCTTGCGACAAGGCTGCCGAACCGGCTCGAGGGGAAAGACGACGCGAAAGCGGGCAGTGCGGCCGGATACGGCCAGGCGGTCAAACTCTCCAGTGAATTCATCGCTGGCGTGGTGGTGGGCGCCGGCATCGGCTGGATCATCGACCGTATGGCGGGGACATCGCCGTGGGGTCTGATCGTTTTCCTGCTGCTTGGGTTTGGCGCCGGCGTGCTCAATGTCATGCGGTCCGCGGGCGTTGTGGCCGAATTCGGAAAGGGCAACCAATCGCGCCCTGGCCGAGACGACAGCAAATAGCCGGGCTCGCGCGGCAATGGTAATTTGGCCGTACGCGGCATTGACGGGGTTAGAACGTGGCAGCTGACAAGGTCGATCCGATCCACCAGTTCAATATCATCAAGCTGGTTCCGATTAACATCGGCGGCTATGACCTGTCTTTCACCAATTCGGCACTGTTCATGGTCGCGACCGTGGTCGTTGCCGCGGCCTTCCTGCTGCTGACGACGTCGAGCCGCAGCCTGGTTCCCGGCCGGCTGCAGTCGATCTCCGAAATGGCCTATGAGTTCGTCGGCAATATGTTGCGCGACGCCGCCGGCACGCAAGGCATGAAGTTCTTCCCCTTCGTGTTCTCGCTGTTCATGTTCGTTCTGGTCGCCAACCTGCTCGGCCTGTTCCCCTATTTCTTCACCGTCACCAGTCACATCATCGTCACCTTCGGCCTCGCCGCATTGGTGATCGGAACCGTGGTGGTCTACGGCTTCATGAAGCATGGCCTCGGTTTCCTGAAACTGTTCGTGCCGCATGGTGTGCCGGTGTTCCTGTTGCCGCTGGTGGTGTTGATCGAGGTCATTTCCTTCGTATCGCGCCCGGTCAGCCTCTCGGTTCGTCTGTTCGCCAACATGTTGGCGGGCCACATCACGCTCAAGGTGTTCTCCGGCTTCGTCGTCAGCCTCTCCGCGCTCGGCGCGGTCGGTGTCGCGGGCTCGGTCCTGCCGCTGGCCATGGCGGTGGCGCTGACGGCGCTTGAATTGCTGGTCGCCTTCCTGCAGGCCTACGTCTTCGCGGTGTTGACCTGCATGTATCTCAACGACGCCCTGCATCCCGGGCACTAAGGCCCCAAGAGTTTCCGGTCCAAGGTTTCCAACATTGGCGCCGGATGGAAATCGCAACGGAATTTCAGATCCAAAGGAGTTGAACAAATGGACGCAGAAGCAGCAAAGTACATCGGCGCCGGCATCGCTTGCCTGGGCATGGGTGGCGCGGGCATTGGCCTGGGCAACATCTTCGGCAGCTACCTCTCGGGCGCACTGCGCAACCCGTCGGCTGCCGATGGCCAGTTCGGCCGCCTGATCTTCGGCTTCGCCGTGACCGAAGCTCTGGGCATCTTCTCGCTTCTCATCGCGCTTCTGGCCCTGTTCGGCTGAGAGCACTGGGAAGATTGGACAGGCCGGCCGCGCAAGCGGCGGGCCTGATATCTGGGGATAGCCCATGTTCGTGACATCTGCCTTCGCGCAAGAGTCCGCGCCATCAGCCGATACCAGCCACGCTGCGACGGAAGGCGACACGCATTCCGGCACCAGCGTGCCTGCGGAAGCGCACGGCACATTTCCGCCGTTCGATCCTGCGACCTTCCCGTCGCAGCTTCTGTGGCTGGCGATCACTTTTGGGCTGTTCTACCTCTTCCTGAAGCGGGTCGTGGTGCCGCGCGTCGGCGGCATCATCGATGTCCGCAACGACCGCATCAGCCAGGATCTCGACCAGGCCGCCAAGTTGAAGGGCGAGGCCGACGCCGCCGTTGCTGCTTACGAGCAGGAACTGGCGGAAGCCAAGAAGAACGCCAACTCGATCGGCCAGCAGGCCGCCGATGCGGCCAAGGCGGAAGCCGACACCGCGCGCAAGAAGATCGAGGCCGCGCTCGACGAGAAGCTCGGCGAGGCCGAGGCGCGCATTTCTTCCATCAAGGCCAACGCCATGAAGGAAGTCGGCAGCATCGCCGAGGACACCGCTTCGGCGATCGTCGAAGCATTGGTCGGCGGCAAGGCCAGCAAGGCCGAGATCGCGGCCGCGGTCAAATCCGTGGCCCGGTAAGGAGCGCATCATGGACGCTACATCTCTCGCGACGCTCTGGGCAACGATAGCCCTTGTCATCTTCCTGGCCATCGCCGTCTACATCAAGGTGCCCCGCCTGATCGCCAAGGCGCTCGATGCCCGCGCCATGCGCATCAGCAGCGAACTCGACGAGGCACGCAAGCTGCGTGAGGAAGCCCAGCAACTGCTCGGCCAATATCAGCGCAAGCGCAAGGAAGCCGAGCAGGAGGCAGCCGATATCGTCGCGGCCGCCAAGCGCGAGGCCGATCTGCTCGCCGCCGAAGCGCACAAGAAGACCGAAGACTATGTTACCAGGCGCACCGCGCTGGCCGAGCAGAAGATTGGCCAGGCCGAGCGTGACGCCATCAGCGAAGTCCGCGCCAGCGCCGTCGACATTGCCGTCGAGGCCGCCCGCGCGCTGCTCGCCGCCAAGGTCGACGTCAAGGCCGGAGCCGATCTGTTCAAGGCTTCGCTGGCGGACGTGAAGGCAAAGCTCAACTAGACTTTAGCGAACGCAGTCCAATCAAAGCCGCTTGGGAAACCTGGCGGCTTTTTTGTTGTGCGTCGATGCCAACGCTGCCGATCTCCCCCCTCGTGGGGGAGATGCCCGGCAGGGCAGAGGGGGGCGTGAAGGAACGCCAGCAGTTCGATTTTCATCGGTTGCGTCGGGTGCGAATTATCCGGGGAACCTGGGCGCAACTGGCTGATAGGCTGGCGGGACAGCGCCCCCCTCTGTCCTGCCGGACATCTCCCCCTCAAGGGGGGAGATCAGCTACCGTCGCGGGCGCTCAATCCAACCCGTCGAAGCTCTCTTCTTCAACCACCTCGGCGCCACCAAGCCTGAACGGAGAAAACGACACGCGATGCAGGCGCGCGACCGGGCCGTGCGCCTCGATGGCCGTGCGGTGCCGGGCCGTGGCGTAACCCATGTGCACCTCGAATCCGTAGCGGTCGTTATGGCTGCCGCAACGGCACATCATGCGGTCGCGCATGACCTTGGCGACGATGGAGGCAGCGGCGATCGATTGCGAGCGTTGGTCACCCTTGATCAATGCGCGGCCCTCGCACGGCAACCCCGGCGGCACGTCGCGTCCGTCGGCAAGCGCGAGCTTAGGCCGAACCGACAGCCCGACCAGCGCGCGTCGCATCGCCTCAAGGCTCGCCTTGAGGATATTGCTGCCATCGATGCCCTCGGCACTGATCGAGGCCATCGAGATCGCCTGCGCGGAGCCCAGAATGCGCAGGAACAATGCCTCGCGCTGCAAATGGCTGAGCCGTTTGGAATCATCGAGGCCTTCGGGAATGTTGGCTGGGTCGAGCACCACCGCCGCAGCGACCACCGGCCCGGCCAGCGGGCCACGGCCAGCCTCGTCCATCCCTGCCACTGGCCACAGGCCATCGGCCATCGCCTTTGTCTCGAAGGAGAAATCGGGTTTCTCGACAATTTCGAAGAGAAGCGGAGAATCGGAACGCGCGCGAGCCATGTTGCGGCGAGGTTCGCATCGGTTCCGATTCTCCGCAAGTCCCTCCGGGTCGGGTGGGGCGCCGGACCGGGAGGGCACCGTCTGCTGGCCGGGGCAGGCCGGACGGGATTTCACAAGCGAAAAAGGAAGATCAAAGCAGCATCAACTGCTCCTGGTCCTTTCCGGCTGCAACGAACTGGTCGGTTCGCAGCGTGCGCCGTTCGGCATTGAGGCCGAGCCGCTTGGCGGTGATCTCGAAGCGCCGGCCGATCTGCCAGGCATAGGGTCCGGCGCCCTTCATGCGCTTGCCCCATTCCGAATCGTAGTCCTTGCCGTCGCGCATCGAGCGGATCAGCGACATCACGTGGCGATAGCGGTCGGGATAGTGGCGCAGCAGCCAGTCCTTGAAGATCGGGCTGACCTCCAGCGGCAGGCGCAGCACGACATAACCCGCCTCGCGCGCGCCGGCGGCACTCGCCGAATCGAGGATCCGTTCCATCTCCTGGTCAGTCAGGCCGGGGATGATCGGCGCCACCATGACCGAAGCCGGAATGCCGGCATCGGAAAGCTGCCTGATCGCTTCCAGCCGCTTGGTCGGCGTCGATGCGCGCGGCTCCATCGTGCGCGCCAGCATGCGGTCGAGCGTCGTCACCGACAGGGCCACCTTGGCGAGCCCCCGCTCGGCCATGCGCGACAGGATATCGATGTCGCGCGTCACCAAAGCGGATTTGGTGACGATGCCGACCGGATGGCCGCGCGCCTCCAGCACTTCCAGGATCTCGCGCATGATCCGGTACTGCTTCTCGATCGGCTGGTAGGGATCGGTGTTGGTGCCGATGGCGATGGTGCGCGGCTGGTAGCCGTCCTTCGACAGCTCCTTGTCGAGCAGCCGCGCCGCGTCCGGCTTGGCGAACAGCTTGGATTCGAAATCCAGGCCCGGCGACAGGCCCATGAACGAATGGGTCGGCCGCGCGAAGCAATAGACGCAGCCATGTTCGCAGCCGCGATAGGGGTTGATCGAGCGGTCGAAGGAGATGTCGGGCGATTCGTTGCGGGTGATGATGGTGCGCGGCTTTTCCACCTGCACCTCGGTCTTGAACGGCGGCAGTTCCTCCAGCGAACTCCAGCCATCATCGAAGACATGCCGAGTGACCGGCTCGAACCGGCCGGACGGATTGATGCCCGCCGACCGGCCGCGGTTGCGATCCGGACGGATACGCATGCCACTCTGCTCGATCATCGCATTGGCCATCTCGGCGCGTCCTGCTCCGAAAGCCGCAATGTCGGCGCGCATGATCGGTTCCATCTTGGCCCGCTCCCAGGGACTGTCCATGTTGTGTCGAATCGCTCTGCTCATGAAATTATTCCTATTTCCTTGATGAGAACAAAGCAAGAACTTTCTATGGTGCGCTGCAAAAACTGGCGTCGCGTCCGCCTTTCCGCTATTCGGCTGATGATGCTCAGTGTTCTCATCGAAACCCGCAATGACGAGGAGGCTCTCGCCCGCACGCTCGGTTCGCTGATTGGCGGCGCCGTCGAGGGCGTGGTGCGCGAGGTCGTCGTCTGCGATATCGGTTCCACCGACCAGACGCACCATGTCGCCGAACATGCCGGCTGCCATTATGTGGCGAGCGGCGGTGTTGCCGCCGGCATCAGGCAGGCCAAGGGCGACTGGCTGTTGCTGCTGGAGCCGGGCGCCAGGCTGGTGGATGGCTGGACCGAAGCGGTCGTCGCCCACACGGCCCGGCAAACGATGGCGGCGCGGTTCTCGCGCTCACGCGGCAGCCGTGTGCCGTTCCTGGCGCGGGTGTTTTCGGGAAATCGCGCGCTGGCCGACGGACTGGTGATCAGCAAGCGGCAGGCAGCGTCCTTGTCGAAGCACGCCGGCAGTGCCGAGGCGCTTGCACGCGGCCTGGCGACAAAGAAGCTCGACGCCGAGATCTGGGTAGCGCCGGCGAAGCGGGAATCGCGCAAGTGATTCTTTTGCAGCTGCTGTCTACGTCAGGGGCAGGCATAATCGCCGCGCCCCCAAACATCAGCTGACCCTGCTGGTCGGCCATCCCGCCATGGAGGTCCTGGACGTCTATGGCGAGCAAAGCCCGGTGACGCTGACCGGCGAAGCTGGCCTCGGCTTCGTCGAGGACCCGTCGGCTTGCACATGGGCACCGTGCCGGCGCGCACGCCGCGGCTGATGACGGAAGTCGACATCGGCGTATCCGCGCCTTCGCGCCGGCGGTTTCACGGCGAACCGGTCATCCGCTGAAAGCGGACAGGATCTCCACAGGCATCCAGCGTGCCTGTCGCCGGGCAATGCGGCCTTGCCTGCTCTCGGCATCATAGTCCATGGCGGCTGGCTCGCGGCTGAACCGCAGCCGGTCGTCCAGGGCATTGACGATGACGATCGCCCTTGAATCCCCACCGTCGGTGGTGACCGCCGCGACATAGACGCCGCAGTCCCGGCAGATCAAATAGTCGGCGGTGCGCAATCCGAACCGGTATCTGTGCAACCGGGCGTCGTCCTCGACCGAGACGATCAATTGGCCGTTCGGATCGGCAACGGCGCGCGAGCCATGTTTGATGCAAAACGCGCATTGGCAAGCACGGACTTCGATTTGCGACGGGTCGAGCTCGGTTGAAAATTGAAGGCGTATGTTGCCGCAATGGCATCCGCCGGCGTGCACAGTCATCGCTTCCGCCTCGTCGTCAACGGCAAGGGCCGCCGCCACGAAGGGTACTTCCTCCGGCATCGGGTTTGGAATGGTCTTTCGAAGGCGAGGGCAGCCTTTTGCCTGGCAAACGCGACGTGAAACCAGCGCCTGGCCTCGGCTTTACGGAGCTGATTTGCCGCGCCGCAGGTGCTCGTCGAGGCGCGGCATGATCTCGACGAAGTTGCAGGGCATATGCCGGTAGTCGAGCTGCGCCTTCAAGATGCCGTCCCATGCGTCCTTGCAGGCGCCGGGCGAACCCGGCAGTACGAAGACGAAAGTGGCATTGACGACGCCGCCGGTCGCCCGGCTCTGGATCGTCGAGGTGCCGATCTTGTCGTAGGAGATGCGGTGGAACACTTCCGAAAAGCCGTCCATGCGCTTTTCGAAGATCGGTTCCAGCGCCTCCGGCGTCACGTCACGCCCGGTAAAGCCCGTTCCACCGGTGGTGATGACGACGTCGATCGCCGCGTCCTTCGACCAGCCGAGCACCTTGTCGCGGATCTTGTCGCGGTCGTCGGTGACGATGTCGCGGGCGGCCAGGATGTGGCCGGCCTCGGTGATGCGGTCGGCCAGCGTCTGTCCGGATTTGTCGTCGGCGAGGCTGCGTGTGTCGGAAACGGTCAGCACCGCGACACGCACCGGAACGAAGGAACGGCTCTCGTCAGTTCTGGCCATCAGCGCCCTCCGATGCGATGCTGCGCGTCGCCGCGACGAACCAGTCGGGCTGGCGGCCGCGGATCTCGGCCGCTGCGCGCTTGGCGACATTGCCGGTCTCGAACAGGCCGAAGCACGTCGCGCCCGAACCGGACATGCGTGAAAAACCCGATCCAGCCTTATCGAGCCATGAAAGCGCCCGGCCTATGGCGGGCTGTATCGCCAGCGCCGCCGGTTGGAGATCGTTGCGGGTGAGTTCCAGCCAGTTGCGCAGGCTGTGAAAATCGATGCCGCGCGGCAACGGCGGCAACGGCTCGTTGTCGCGGCGGGAAAGCGCTGCGAAGACATCCGCCGTCGAGACCGGCATGCCCGGATTGACCAGCACCAGCCCCAGCGCCGAGACGTCCGGCACCATCGATAGCTCGTCACCAATGCCGCGCGCGACCAGCGGCCTGGCCGCCAGGCACATCGGCACATCGGCGCCAAGCGAAAGACCGATCCGCGCCAGCCCGGCGCCATCGATGTCCAGACCCCATGCCTGCGCCAGGCCGCGCAATACCGCCGCCGCGTCGCTGGATCCGCCGCCGACACCGGAGGCGACGGGCAGGTTCTTTTCAAGCTTGATGGCGACAGGCGGGGTCTTGTGCGGTCCGGCCTCTCCTCGCAGCGCATCGCGCGCCTTCAACACCAGATTGCCGGCGTCGAGGGGAACCTCCGGCGCATAGCGCCCGGACACGGTGAAATCGTCGCTGTCGGCGAGCGCGACCTCGACCCGGTCGCCAAAACGCGTGAACACCGCCAGGCTTTCGATCAGGTGATAGCCGTCGGCGCGCCTTCCCGTGACATGCAGCGCCAGGTTGATCTTGGCGGGCGCATGCCAGGTACGCGAACCGATGTCGGTGTCCACGGCGTCAGTCGTTTGGGAGATGATGCTCAGTCCTTGGCCAGCCGGTATTCGCCGGTCTTGGGATCCTTGACCAGCGTTCCCATCGCGCCGTTGGCCGCCTGCTTTTCGGTGCGCCGCACCTTGGCCGTCACGCGCTCGGCTTCGCGCACGAATGTGCGGTAGCCGAAATAGGCGGCGACGCCAACGACGGTGAAGAAAATGATCTGCGGCATGTCAAAACTCCTCCCACGCTGGGCCGGCGAAGGCGGCCGGTCGGGTCGGTTAATGCATGTCGCCCAAAAATGTGTTCGGCTTTGGCAAAACGACAGGCACGAGACTTCAAGGCACCTATGCTAGACGGTTTTACGCGGTTTTCAAAGCCCGAACCGAGCCCACAACGCGCGCTCTTCCGCCGCATCGATCACCCCGCTGGCAGCGGCGGCGGCGATATCGGGCGCGGAAAAGCCCTGGCTCGAGCCGAACAGGCCGAAGCGGCCGAGGAAGCCGCGCGGCGCGGTGATCAGCCTGAGCTGGGTCTTCGCCCCGAACCGGGTCTTGAGCACCGTGCGCATGTCGCTGAGCGCGTCGACAAGGCCAAGCTCCAGGCCCTTCTTGCCGGTCCAGAACAGGCCGGTGAACAGGTCCGGATCGTCCTTCAGCTTGGTGCCTCGCCGCTCCTTGACCAGATCGATGAAGGTCTCGTGCACCTCGAGCTGCAGTGCCTTCAGCCGTTCGACGTCCTCCTTCTTCTCCGGCTTGAACGGATCGAGCACCGCCTTGTTCTGTCCGGCGGTGTGGACACGCCGCTCGACGCCGATCTTCTTCATCAGCTCCGGAAAACCGAACGAGGCCGAGACCACGCCGATGGAACCGACGATCGAGGACGGATCGGCGAAAATCTCGTCGCCGGCGACCGCGATCATGTAGCCGCCCGAAGCCGCCACATCCTCGACGAAGACCAGCACCTTTTTGTTCTTTTCGGTCGCCAGGTCGCGGATGCGCTTGAAGATCAGCCGCGACTGCACCGGTGAGCCGCCAGGCGAATTGATCGAGATGGCGACAGCGGGCGCTTCGAAGGAGAACGCCTTCTCGATCAGGCCGGCAGTGGAGGCAAGCGACAGGCTCGGCCGGAACGGACCGCCGCCGGCCATGATGGTGCCGTGCAGCCGGATGACCGGAATGGTGACGACGGTGGAGCGCCAGGATTTCGGCAGCAGGCGGTTGAAAAGACGTTTCACGTGGGTGGGCTCTCCGGTCGATGGGTTGCAGGCATGTAGGGATTCCCCGGCCAACGGCAATGTGGTGGCCAGGAATAGCTCAATCTCCGAACAGCGAGGCGAGACCGTTGGTGATCATTTCGCTGCGCTCGTCGGGACCATTGCCCGATAGCGAGTGAAGCATCAGCGGCGGGCGGATGGCAAGCTTCCCCCGCGCCCCGAGCGCTGCCCGAACGACGACGCGGATCGCCGCCGCGTCGGGGCGAGGATGGACGGCCAGCATCTCGGCATCGCCGAAACGGCCTGACATCGCATCGAGGATGGCACCGAGCTGCTCGGGCCGCGCAATGACCGCGAGCCCCCCGCGCGGCCTGACCACCGCCGCCGCACTTCTGATCCAGCTTTCGAACAGCCCGTCCTCCATGACATGGGCTTCCTTCCTCAGGGGGGCGGGTGTCGCCCGGTCCCGGGGGGCATTGAAGGGCGGGTTCATGATGACGAAGTCGAAATCATTGTCGGCGAGGCCGGACGCCGCCCGTGCCCGGCCCGACATCGTCACATCGGCGACAAGCACCGACGCGCGATCGCTGAGATGCGCATTGCCGGGATGGGCAAGGGTGGCCGCCGCGAAGGCCGCCATTTCCGGCGCGCGCTCGACAAGCACGGCCGCCGCACCCGGACAGCGCGACAGCACGGCGAGGCCCGCAGCTCCCGCTCCAGCGCCGAAATCGGCGAGGCGTCCGCCAAAGGAGGATGGCACGGATGCCGCCAGCATCATTGCATCCATGCCGGCGCGATGGCCGCCATGCTTGGGCTGCACGAGCCAGAACCGGCCGCGATGGAAGGCGTCGACCGTGTGGGCCGGTGTGTCCGGACCAAGGGTGTCAAGGGCAGGGGCGGCTGGGGCTGCCGACATTATTTTCCGCGTATCTCGTTGGCGATGCCGGCATCGGTCAGGATGCGCCGTGCCGCGTCGGCCTTTTCGGCGTCGACCATGACGCGCCGCGGCAGGATGCCGAGCGAGCCGTCGAGCACGCTCATGTTCTGGTCGGCGACGAAACAGCCGATGCCGGCATCGCGCATCAGCGATTCGACAAAGGAGATGATGACGGCGTCGTTGGTGCGGATCAGCTCTATCATCGGGCGAAACTCTCAGTTTGCGGCGCCGATGTAAACGGCCACGCGGATTCCATGGCACACTCCGGCTCGGTGTCGGCCCAATCGGTATCGGTTGACAGCCTGTCATCGACGCCGCGCCAATTCGCCACTTGCCGTGGCCGTATCCGCCGCCCTAGAGTCCATACGGGACTAAGGGTGCCGTCGCACGCGTTATACCAAGACGGGAGTGATTGTCGTGGGTGTCGTTCTCAACATCGAAAATGGGAAGCGGGAACCCGCGTCCATCAAGGATCTCATCGACCTGACGGCAGCCGACATGGGGCGCGTCAACGAATTGATCCTGTCCAAGGCCGGCTCCGACGTCGAGATGATCCCGGAGGTCGCCAACCATCTGATCTCGTCCGGCGGCAAGCGGCTGAGGCCGATGCTGACGCTCGCAGCCGCCCAGATGTTCGGCTATTGCGGCGAGGGCCACGTCAAGCTCGCCACCTCTGTCGAATTCATGCACACCGCCACGCTGCTCCATGACGACGTCGTCGACGAGAGCGGCATGCGCCGCGGCAAGAAAACCGCCCGCATGATCTGGGGCAACCAGGCGAGCGTGCTGGTCGGCGATTTCCTGCTCGGCCAGGCCTTCCGCATGATGGTCGATGTCGGCTCGCTGGAAGCCCTCGACATCCTGTCCAGCGCAGCCTCGATTATCGCCGAGGGCGAGGTCATGCAGCTTGCCGCCGCCAAGAATCTCGAAACCACCGAGGATGAGCATTTCGCCGTCATCAAGGCCAAGACCGCTGCCCTGTTTTCGGCCGCTGCCGAGGTCGGTCCCGTCATCGCCCAGGCAACCCGCAACGACCGTGCGGCCCTGCGCTCCTACGGCATGAATCTCGGCCTTGCCTTCCAGCTGATCGACGATGCGCTCGATTACGGCGGCACCAGCAAGGACCTCGGCAAGAATGTCGGCGACGATTTTCGCGAGGGCAAGGTAACCCTGCCGGTCATCCTCGCCTACCGGCGCGGCAGCAAGGCCGAACGCACCTTCTGGAAGCGCGCCATCGAGGACAATGTCGTCGATGACGCCGGCCTCGAAAAGGCGATCGGCCTGATGACCCGCCACGGCGCCATTGCCGACACGATCGGACGCGCCCGCCATTTCGGCGAGATCGCCCGTGATGCCCTGGCGCCGCTGGAAGAGACGCCGCAGAAGTCGGCGCTGATCGACGTCATCGATTTCTGCATCAGCCGGGTGAATTGAGCGACAGTCTTTCACGGAATTCCCTCTGGCTCGTGCCTGAGGGGGAGAATCTGTGAAAGCCGTTCCCGCCGTCTCGACAAACCGCCCCGTCGCAAATTATCTATAAAACATGGCAAAGGGCACGGACGACACCATCGCGGTGCGCATCGGCAAGGCGTTGGCGGACCGCATCATCTCCGGCGCGATCGAGCCGGGGGCAAGGCTTCGGCAGGATCATATCGCCGAGGAATTCAACACCAGCCATGTTCCCGTGCGTGAGGCTTTCCGCCGCCTGGAGGCGCAAGGGCTGGCCGTCAGCGAGCCGCGCCGAGGGGTGCGCGTAGCGGCTTTCGATCTCGGCGAGGTCAAGGAAGTCGCCGAAATGCGAGCCGCTCTCGAAGTGCTGGCGCTGCGCCATGCCGCGCCGCATCTGACGTCGGCCATTCTCGATCTCGCCGAGGAAGCGACAAAGGCAGGCGACAAATCCCGCGACGTAAGGTCGTGGGAAGAAGCCAACCGTGCCTTTCACCGGCTGATCCTGGCGCCATGCGGCATGCCGCGCCTGCTCGCCACCGTCGACGACCTGCACGCCGCCAGTGCCCGTTTTCTGTTCGCGGCATGGCGCTCGGAGTGGGAGACGCGGACCGATCAGGACCACAGGGCGATATTGGCCGCCTTGCGGCAGGGAAACACCGAATCCGCCGCCGCGACGCTCGGGCGGCATGTCCAATGGATTGGCCGCAAGCCGGTCAGGACGGCCTCCGGCGCGACGCGCGAAGCCTTTGCCATCGTCGGCTGAAGCACGTCGCCCAACGGGCCCCGGTTTGGTGAACGACATGCATAAAGACAAACAGGCCTGAAGCACGCCGCGGCATGCTTTTGGCTGCCTTTGCACAGCGAAGGCTTGCTATCCCCGAGGAAATGTGGATTCGATAATAGATCGAAAACAGAAATTATCTATAATTTCAATCGGTCGAAGGAATTCTCATGACAGACATCGCGTTCGCGTCCCGCAAGCCGTCTTTCAGCCCGCTCCGGCTCCAGGATTGCTCGCTCGCCTGGCAGGTCGGAGCCGTCGTGCTCGGCACGCTGTTCCTGGCGCTGTCCTCCTACATCCAAGTGCCGATGGTGCCTGTGCCCGTGACCATGCAGACCTTCGCCGTGACGCTTATTGGTGCGCTCTACGGCTGGCGGCTCGGTGCGATCACCATTGCCGCCTGGCTGGTCGAAGGCGCGGCCGGCTTCCCGGTTCTGGCCGGAGGGGCTGCCGGGCTGCAGCATTTCGTTGGGCCGACTGGCGGCTATCTCTTTGCTTTTCCGGTCACCGGCGCGCTTGTCGGCTGGCTGGCCGAACGCGGCTGGAACGGCAACAGGGTGGTGCTCGCCTTCGCCGCCATGCTGCTCGGCAACCTTGCATGTCTGGTGCTCGGAACGGCATGGCTCGCTATCATGATCGGCACCGAACAGGCCATCACATTCGGCTTCCTGCCGTTCATCGTTGGTGGCTTGCTCAAATCGGCGCTCGGTGCCGCGACGCTCATGGCGCTTCGCGGCAAGACCAAGCCCGCCAATCCGTGACGATCAGCCAATCCGTGACGATAAGACTGCGCGCCCATCACCTCCTTTGCCTGCTCACCTATGTGGGCAAGGGATACAGCCCCGCTTTCACCGCCAACTATGACGGGATCGCGGAGCGCCTGAGCCGGGGCGAGGACATCCTCTTCGTCTCCGGACCGGACGACATCTGCGCCCCGTTGCTCGACGAACCCGAGCCGCACTGCCTGCGCGACAGCGCGTCCGCACGCGACCAACTGGCCGCGCGGGACCTCGAGGATCTGCTGGCCCGGCCGATCCACGCCGGCGCCCGTCTCGATCTCGACGCTGCCACGCTGGTACGGATGCGGCAGGCATTTTCGACCGGCCTCGTGCGCAAGGCGTGCGAAGGCTGCGAATGGAGCGAGCTGTGCAGCACCGTTGCGGCCGGCAATTATCGCGATGCGCGGCTGCAGCGGTCCGCCGAGACGGAAAACTGTCCTTTCTAGCCATGGTTTGTTAATCGGGTGACCCGATTGTGAATTTCAGGCGGATTGAAGCGCGACCCCAAAAAGGACATGCTTTGCCCGGAAAGATCGAGTCTACGCCGATTCCGCTGATGCGGTGACGGCGCGTGGCTGAAAGGGATACGATGCAGCAAGGACGTGCGCGCTGGCTGACAAGGCTGGCAATTGTGACGGGCATGGCGCTCTCGGCTTTGCCGGCCTATGCCAAGCAATCCACCGAGCCGGTCAAGATCTCGTCATTCTCTGGCGCCTATCTGGCGGCCCGGATCGCCGAAGGCGACAACGACCTCGACAGCGCCATCGCCTACTACAAGCAAGCCCTGGCCTTCAATCCAAGCGACACCGCGCTGCAGCAGAGCCTGATGCTGTCGCTGATCGCGCAAGGCCGCTTCGATGAATCGCTGGTCTATGCCGACAAGCTCAAGGAAGTGCCCGACGTCGAGCGTTTCTCGCGCCTGGCGCTGGCGGTCGATTCCTTCCACAAGAAGGACTTCACCAAGGCGCAGTACTGGCTCAAGCTGTCGCTGGAATCCGATCTTGATCGGCTGATCTCGGGCGTCATGTCCGGCTGGGCCGAACAAGGTGCCGGCCAGCCCGCCGACGCAATGGCCGCGATCGACAAATTGCAGGGGCCGGACTGGTTCGGCCTGTTCAAGTCCTTCCACCGCGCGCTGATCGCCGATGCCTCCAACATGCCCGAGAAGGCCGAGGCGATCTACGCCGCGACGATGCAGGATACGGCCGCCGGCGGCGCGGCTCCCGAAACCTGGATGCGCAACGCACAGGCCTATGCCTCGTTCCTGGCCCGCAAGGGCGACAAGGACAAGGCGATATCGGTGCTCGATCAGGCCGAGGCGTTCTCGCCCGGCAAGCTGGAAATCGTCACACTGCGCGACAAGATCGCCAAGGGTGACAAGATTGCGCCCTTCGTTTCCGGCCCGTCCGACGGTGCTTCCGAAATCCTGCTTGATCTCGCCACCGCACTCAACCGTGGCGGCGGCGAGCCGTTCGTGCGCCTCTATTTGCAATATGCCCTGGCTCTGAGGCCTGACAGCGACGCGGCTCTGGTGCAACTCGCCGCCGTCGCCGAGCAGTTGAAGGACGGCGAGGGCGCCATCGCGCTCTATCGGCGCATCCCCGACTCTTCGCCGCTGAAGCAGCTTTCGGACCTGCAGCTTGGCCTCAACCTTGCCGATCTCGACCGTCATGACGAGGCGATCACGCATCTCAAGGCCTTCGTCGACGCCCATCCCAACGACATGCGCGCCTATCTGGCACTCGGCGGGGTCTATTCCTCGAAGGAGGATTTCCGCTCGGCCGCCAACATCTACGACAAGGCCGTCGACGCGCTGAAGACGCCGACCGCAGCCAATTGGAACATCTTCTACCAGCGCGGGATCGCCTATGAGCGCCTGAAGGAATGGCCGAAAGCCGAGCCGAACTTCCGCAAGGCGCTGGAATTGCAGCCGGACCAGCCGCAAGTCCTGAACTATCTCGGCTATTCCTGGGTCGACATGAACACCAACCTCAAGGAAGGCCTGGCGATGATCCAGAAGGCCGTCGATCTGAGGCCGAGTGACGGTTACATCGTCGATTCGCTGGGCTGGGCCTATTTCCGCCTCGGCAGGTTCGATGACGCGGTGCGCGAAATGGAACGCGCCGTGTCGCTGAAGCCGGAAGATCCGGTTCTCAACGACCATTTGGGCGACGCCTACTGGCGCGTCGGCCGCAAGCTGGAAGCCACCTTCCAGTGGAACCAGGCCCGCGACCTGAAGCCGGACCCGGATGTCCTGGCCACCTTGCAGCAGAAGCTGATGAAGGGCCTGCCGCCGATCGAATCCAACACGGCGCAGGAAACCCCGAAGGTGAAGCCAGAGCCGGTTCCCGCCCCGAAAGGGTGACGTCGACCATCTTGATTGCGAGAGGGCTCCGATTTGGAGCCCTTTTTCATTTGCAGCGACGCGCTTTAAAACAGCTTCCGGTAGACGACGAAGCCGGAGCGCTCGCCAACCTTGTCGTAGAGCTTCATTGCCGTGTGGTTGGTCTCATGCGTCAGCCAGTATACCCGACCCGAGCCGGCGGCCTGGGCGCGCTCATAAACGCCTTCGATCAGGGCCCGGCCGATGCCTTTTCCCCGCGAGGCCTCCGTGGTGAAAAGATCCTGCAGATAGCAGTTCGGCGCGATCGCTATGGTGCTGCGGTGAAAAAGATAATGCACGAGGCCGAAAAGCTGCCCGTCGCTTTCGGCAACCAGCGCATGGACCGGCTCATAGGCGTCGAAGAAACGCGACCACGTCATCGCGGTGATATCGGTCGCCAGTGCCGTTTCGCCTGACCGGCCATAGAATGCGTTGTAACCATCCCACAATGGCAGCCATCGGTCGAAATCCTGGCGTGTGACCGGGCGGACTATGATGGAACTGGGCATGGCTGGGACCTGTCGTGGATGTGAGGGGTCGAACAGATCGCAGCTTCTCGAGGCCGACAATGGGCCAGCACCCGGCAAAGTTCTCAACATCGCGCGGTACATCCAGGACAGCCCAGCCTCGATCCGCCTTGCTTGACGCTTCGCCGCCGTGTCTCTAGGACGTGGCGCTAAGCTAGCCTTTGCTGTCGAGGCCACCCGTGACGATTGAAATGCCTGCCCATATGCATCCCAGCCGCTCCTTCCAGGGGCTGATCCTGACCTTGCACAATTACTGGGCGGCCTATGGTTGCGTCATCCTCCAGCCCTATGACATGGAGGTCGGCGCCGGTACCTTTCACCCGGCAACGACGCTGCGCGCGCTCGGCCCCCGGGGCTGGAATGCCGCCTATGTCCAGCCCTCGCGCCGCCCCAAGGATGGCCGCTACGGCGAGAACCCGAACCGGCTGCAGCATTATTACCAGTACCAGGTGATCCTGAAGCCGAACCCGCCGAACCTGCAGGAACTCTACCTCGGCTCGCTCGCCGCGATCGGCGTCGACCCGTTGCTGCATGACATCCGCTTCGTCGAGGACGACTGGGAAAGCCCGACGCTGGGTGCCTGGGGACTTGGCTGGGAATGCTGGTGCGATGGCATGGAGGTCTCGCAGTTCACCTATTTCCAGCAGGTCTGCGGCATCGAATGCGCGCCGGTGGCGGGCGAACTGACCTACGGGCTGGAACGGCTGGCCATGTATGTGCAGGGCGTCGACAACATCTATGACCTCAATTTCAACGGCCGTGAAGGCGCTGAAAAGGTAACCTATGGCGACGTCTTCCTGCAGGCCGAGCAGGAATATTCGCGTTACAATTTCGAATACGCCAACACGGCGATGCTGCTCAGGCATTTCGTGGACGCCGAGGCCGAGTGCAAGGCCCTGCTCGACGCCGGTGCGCCGGCATCGAACGACAATTTGCCGATGCACAGGATGGTCTTCCCCGCCTACGACCAGTGCATCAAGGCCAGCCATGTCTTCAACCTGCTCGACGCGCGTGGCGTGATCTCCGTCACCGAGCGGCAGAGCTACATCCTGCGCGTGCGCAATCTGGCGAAGGCCTGCGGCGAGGCGTTTTTGAAGACGCAGGCGGGTGGATTGGCGGCTTAAAGAAAATTCCGGGAACCGCTCTGGTTTCAGACTTCTGTCATCATTTCGATCGGCGACAGGATGTGGTTGCTGGCACCAGCCATGGTCCGCAGCGCCTGCCGCACACCTGGCATCGAGAAGGCGCCGTGGGCCTGCGCGGTGAAGCAGGCGCTCAGCGCGAGGATCTGCAGAAGTCTGGATGCCGTTTTCATGGTCGTTCAGCCAATAGTTTCCTGCCTGAGCGTGGGTCGCTTCAGCGCTGCGTTCGGTTCATGGAAATCTTTGATCCAAGGACGGGCGGGATCGCCTCGTTCCGACAGGGCTGCCAAAATTTCTGCAGGGGTGACAGCGGCCAGCCGAGTTGCTATGCCCTTTTACCTCCCCCTTGATGGGGGAGGTCGCCGCGAAGCGGCGGGTGGGGGTGATAGCGCGATTTCTCATGCCGAAGCTCGATCGGTTCAAGCTGCAGTCCGCCCAACGGCTTCGCGCGGCAATGACCGAAGAGGAGCGCATCTTGTGGCGGCATCTGTGGCGCATTCCAGTTGAAGGCACTCATTTCCGCAGGCAGGCGTCGATCGGGATTTACTTCCCCGACTTCATCTCACACCGGCTGAAACTGATCATCGAGGTCGACGGCGCTCACCACAGTTTCGACGGCCAACAGCGGCACGACGAGCGTCGGACAAAATGGTTCGAGAGCCAGGGTTATCGCGTCGTCCGCTTCTGGAACCATGAAATCAAAAACGAACTGGATTCCGTGCTCGATACGATCTATGCGGCGGTGGAAGAACGAAAATCACACCTTGGCCTGCGAGACACCGAAGGCGCTCGATCCTGAGATGCCGCCACCCCACCCCGGC
The DNA here is from genome assembly GCF_055901595.1 of Mesorhizobium sp. WSM1386. Lineage (NCBI taxonomy): Bacteria > Pseudomonadati > Pseudomonadota > Alphaproteobacteria > Hyphomicrobiales > Phyllobacteriaceae > Mesorhizobium > Mesorhizobium sp. WSM1386. Next base: position 5,552,733 of record NZ_CM148373.1, on the reverse strand, counting down.
GCTGACGCGCCGACCCTCCCCATCGAGGGGAGGGTGAGGAGCTACCGATGCCTGACCTGCTTCTAGAACTTCGCTCGGAAGAGATTCCCGCGCGCATGCAGCGCAAGGCGGCGGGTGATCTGAGGAAAATGCTGACCGACGGTCTGGTCGAAGCGGGTCTGACCTACGAGGCGGCGCGCGAGTATTGGACGCCGCGGCGGCTGACGCTCGATGTCAGGGGGCTGACCGCGCGCTCGAAGGATATAAGCGAAGAGATCAAGGGCCCGTCGACGACGGCGCCGGAGCAGGCGGTCCAGGGCTTCCTGCGCAAGGCCGGGCTGTCTTCGATCGCGGAGGCGCATGTCCATTCCGACCCGAAGAAGGGCGACTTCTATGTCGCCCACATCTCAAAGCCGGGGAGGGCTGCCGAACGGATCATCGCCGAACTGGTGCCCGGTATCATCCGCAATTTCCCCTGGCCGAAATCGATGCGCTGGGGGCCGGCCTCCGCGAAACCGGGCTCGTTGCGCTGGGTGCGGCCACTGCAATCGATCCTGTGCACATTCGGACCGGAAACCGAGGAGCCGGTGGTGGTCGATTTCGAGATCGACGGCATCCGCTCCGGCAACGTCACCTACGGCCACCGTTTCCTTGCGCCCGGCGAAATCACCGTGCGTCGCTTCGACGACTATGTGAGCAAGCTGGAGACGGCGAAGGTCGTTCTCGACGCCGATCGCCGCAAGGAGATCATTCTTGCCGATGCCCGCAACCTCGCTTTCGCCAACGGGCTCGACCTGGTCGAAGACGAAGGATTGCTGGAAGAGGTCTCGGGGCTGGTCGAATGGCCGGTCGTGCTGATGGGCGAGTTCGAGCAGGCTTTCCTCGCCATCCCCGCCGAAGTCATCCGGCTGACCATCCGCGCCAACCAGAAGTGCTTTGTCACGCGCCCGCAAGGCGAGGGTGAGACACTTTCCAACCGCTTCATCCTTACCGCCAACATCGAGGCCACGGACGGCGGCAAGGAGATCGCCCACGGCAACGGCAAGGTGGTGCGCGCGCGCCTCTCCGACGCGCTCTATTTCTGGACGACCGACCAGGGCGATTTGCCTGATCTTGGCCAGCTCGAGACATCGGCGGAAAAATTCGGGCTCGATCTGAAAAAGCCGCTCGACCAGCGCATGGCCCGCCTCGACCATCTCGATGTGACGTTCCACGCCAAGCTCGGCACGCAGGGGGAGCGCGTGGAGCGGATCAAGGGATTGGCCAGGGAATTGGCGCCGATCGTCGGCACTGACCCCGCGCTGGCAAGCCGCGCCGCCATTCTCGCAAAGGCAGATCTGACCACCGAAGTCGTCGGCGAGTTCCCCGAACTCCAGGGCGCCATGGGCCGCAAATATGCGCTGCTGCAGGGCGAACATCCGTCCGTGGCAGCGGCCATCGAGGAACATTACAAGCCGCAGGGCCCGTCCGATTATGTGCCGAGCGATCCGGTGTCGGTCGCTGTGGCACTTGCCGACAAGCTGGATACGCTCGTCGGCTTCTGGGCCATCGACGAAAAGCCGACTGGATCGAAGGATCCGTATGCGCTGCGTCGAGCGGCGCTGGGCATGGTCAGGGTCATATTGGAAAACAAGCTCAAGCTTTCGCTGGGCATCGCCATCGCGGCCGCAGTCTCTTCGGCCCTCGCCGTATATGAACAAAAAGGCGAGGGAACGGAGAGCCGTGGCGTCGTCGCGATGCTCGATTTCAGCATTCGCGACTACAAGGGCGCAAGCCAGCTGTTGTCGGAAGCAGGCTTGATTTCCAACCTGTTGAAAGGTGGACTGGCCAAGGCAAGTTCGGAAACTTTTGGCTCTGCCGATCAGGAGCGGGAGTTCTCTGACGGCCAGCGTCTGATGGAGCTTGAAGCGTCGCTGTCGCCATTGATCGCCGATCTTTTGTCCTTCTTCCACGACCGCCTCAAGGTCTACCTCCGCGACCAGGGCGCGCGCCACGATCTGATCGATGCCGTCATCACGCCGCAGTCCGACGATCTCTTGCAGATCGTGCGCCGCGTCGAGGCGCTGGGCTCCTTCCTCGACACCGAGGACGGCAGAAATCTGCTCGCCGGCACCAAGCGTGCGGCCAACATCCTGGCTGCCGAGGAGAAGAAGAAAACAGCGATCGCGCCAACCGTTGAGCCGGCCTTGTTCCGGCAGGATGCCGAGAAATCGCTGTTTGCAGCGGTGAATCAGGCCGAGAAGCAAGCCGGCGAAGCGATTCAAAACGAAGACTTTTCCGCCGCCATGCTGGCGCTTAGCGCGTTGCGTGAACCGGTTGATTCATTCTTCGAGCATGTTCTCGTGAATGATGAAGATCTGGCCGTGCGCGCCAACCGCCTGGCGCTGTTGGCTCGCATCCGTTCGGCCACCGGTCAGGTAGCGGATTTCGCGAAAATCGCTGGTTGATCGGCCCCGAAAAATATCTTCCAACCCGCCGTTCGAGCCGGCTTACAGTCATACGGCGATGATCTCTCCGTGGCAAAAGGGACATGTTCCCCAACGCCCCACGGAGGCTTCCATGAATTCCGATCACGAAATCGAAGTGACAGAAGAAACCCCGGCCGCCGCCGAGGTGATCGAATCCGCTTCCGAAACCGCCCTCGATCATGCTGCCGCCGCCACGGTCGAGGCCGCCGATCTGTCGGATGACGACGAAGAAGGCGATGACGAAGACGGCGAAAAGTCTGATGAAGACGCCGCCACGCTCTCGGGCGACGACGACGAGGACGAAGAAGAATCCGAAGACGGCGAGGCCGAAGACGACGACGACAAGGAAGAAGCGGCCTGAGATTTCAATCCGGTTCTGTCGAGAAGAAAGGGCGGCGCATCAGCGTCGCCCTTTCTGTTCCCGGCAACTGACTTGTCAGTCCTCCAGGATGCTGACGCGCACGCTGTTTTCGTAGACGTCGACCTGGATCAGCGGCTCGCCATTGACGATAGCCCGCCTGGTCGAGGAACTCATCGCGCCGGGGCGCTCCAGCATGCGCTGCAGATCGGCGCGCTGGTCGTTGGTCCTGAACCAGCCATCAGCCTCGTCGTCGCGGTCGCGGCGATGGAACTTGTGCCAGTTGGCGCGATCCTGCCGCACCATCTGTGCCGCGCCGTCCAGCGCATAGCCATCGTTCGCCTGGTGGTCGCGGTCGGAGATACGCGCGACATAGGATCCCAACATGTCATCAGCTCGCGCTGCATTGGCGCCGAGCAGCGACGCCAGCAGAAACCCGGCCATGGTGACGGTTTTGGATTTTCTCATGATCAACCCCCTTTGAATGATGAATCCCGCGCCGCTTGACTAAATTCATGCGGCAGCGTCGACCGGCGGAATATGCCAGGACGAATTCGCGCGGCGATGGTGCGCAGGGCGCCGGCGCGCCGTCAAGCTGCCGGTTGACTGGCGGGCGGCCGCTACTTGACCTTGCCTACCCCGGGGGCGGGCATCGATGCGGCTGCAGGCGCGGCGGGTTTCTTTTGCGTGTCCGGCGCGGGCGCGGCCGAGGCGGTCGCGCTTGCAGGCGCAGCAGCAGGTGCGGTGGCCGCGGCCGGCGTCGTTGCTTGCACCGGTGCCGAGAAGGCGTCGCCGACGACGCCGCCACGAATGATCATCGGGTTCCGCATGAAACCATGGCGGACTTCAGGCGCGTTCGGGATCGCGGCCACCTTTTCATAAGTGACGTCGGGCTCGCCGAGCGCAACCACGGACACCACGTCGCTCGCCTTGGCGTCGGCTGCCATCATGATGACGGAGGGCGTCGAGGCCGGCGCGCCGGGAAAAACCAGCGAAGAGGCCTGAGCCCCGCATGTCAAAGCTGACAGGGTGATCCCCAGTACGATACGCACAGACACTGATATCGCTCCCCTTTTGCCCTGGCCGCGATGATAGCGGACCGGAATTGATACCGGCTTTCGCGGAAACATAGCATTTTAGGGATTGATAAATCGCCAAGCCCATTCTCGGCCCGGCTTGCTCAACAGCCGCCATCGTACTACGCAGCCGGCATCTGCGAGGTGACGAGAGTGGCTGAGATAATTGGCGCCGGCGAGGCGTTGGAGCGGGCGCTGGCACTGCTCCAGGGCGGCGACGTCGTCGCCATCCCCACGGAAACGGTCTACGGGCTTGCCGGCGATGCCACCAACGGCATCGGCGTGGCGCGCATCTTCGAGGCCAAGGGGCGTCCGCGTTTCAATCCGCTGATCGCCCATGTCGCCGACATGGCGATGGCCGAACGCATCGCCTTGTTCGATCCGCTGTCGAAGAAACTGGCCGTTGCGTTCTGGCCGGGCCCGCTGACCCTGGTGTTGCCGCAACGGCCCGGCAACGGCATTCATCCGCTGGTCACGGCCGGGCTCGATACGATCGCCCTGCGCATGCCTAGGGGCTTTGGCGGCGACCTCATCGCCCGTCTCGGCCGGCCGCTTGCCGCACCCAGCGCCAACTCGTCCGGCAAGATCAGCGCGACGACGGCGCAAGCGGTGGCGGCCGATCTCGGTGCGCGCATCAAGCTGGTGGTCGACGGCGGCGCGACGCCGGTTGGGCTGGAATCGACCATCGTCAAGGCCGAGGCGGGACGATTGCGGCTGCTCCGGCCCGGCGGCATCGCCGCCGAGGACATCGAGGCGGCCGTCGGCATGGAACTGTTGCGCGGTGGCGGCGCCGGCGTCGAAGCGCCCGGCATGCTAGCCTCGCACTATGCGCCAGGGGCCGCGGTGCGGCTCAATGCCGGCACCGTCGCCGAGGGCGAAGCCCTGCTCGCCTTCGGCAACCGGCGGGCCCAAGGCTGGCAACGCGCCACCGCCTTCCTCAATTTGTCCGAAACGGGCGACCTGCGCGAAGCGGCGAGCAATCTCTTCGCCTACATGCAGGATCTCGACCGCAGCGGCGCGCGGACCATCGCCGTCGAGCCGATACCCTTCGATGGGCTGGGCGAAGCCATCAACGATCGGCTTTCACGCGCCGCCGCCCCTCGTGACAACACTCAGCCCACGACATAGTTTTCCCACATGACCGAAATTTCGCAGACACTCGATCCCGCTCTCATCGATCGCTTCGCGGCGATCGTCGGTGAAAAATATGCGCTGCGCGACGCGCGGGACATCGCACCGTTTCTCGTCGAACGGCGTGGGCTTTGGCACGGCGCGACGTCGCTGGTGCTGCGGCCGGGCAGTGTCGACGAGGTCAGCCGGATCATGAGGCTGGCGACCGAGACGGGAACACCGGTCGTGCCGCAGAGCGGCAACACCGGGCTTGTCGGCGCCCAGGTGCCGGACAGGTCCGGCCGCGAGATCATCCTGTCGCTGTCGCGGCTGAACCGCATTCGCGAGATCGACCTCCTGTCCAACACGGTGACGGTCGAGGCCGGCGTCATCCTGCAGACGCTGCAGGAAGCGGCCGATGCCGCCGGCCGGCTGTTTCCGCTGTCGCTGGCCGCGCAAGGCTCCTGCCAGCTAGGCGGCAATCTCTCGTCCAATGCCGGCGGCACCGGGGTGCTTGCCTACGGCAATGCGCGCGAACTCTGTCTCGGCGTCGAAGTGGTGCTGCCGACCGGCGAGGTGTTCGACGATCTGCGCAAGCTGAAGAAGGACAACACCGGCTACGATTTGAAGAACCTGTTCGTCGGCGCCGAAGGCACGCTCGGCGTCATCACCGCCGCCGTGCTCAAGCTGTTCCCGAAGCCGAAGGGGCGGGAAGTGGCCTTTGCCGGCCTGTCGTCGCCAGAGGCCGCGCTCTCCCTGTTCGGCTTGGCCATGGACCGCGCCGGCGCTTCGCTCACCGCCTTCGAACTGATCGGCAAACGGCCGTATGACTTCACTTTGAAGCATGCGAAAGGCGTGACCCGGCCGCTGGCCGAGGACTGGCCCTGGTATGTGCTGATGCAGGTGTCCTCGGGCCGTTCGGAAGAGGACGGCAAGGCGCTTGTCGAGGAGGTGCTGTCGGCCGCTCTGGAGCAGGGCATCGTCGGCGACGCGGTGATCGCGGCAAGCCTCGCCCAGGCCGATGCCTTCTGGAATTTCCGCGAGGTGCTGCCCGAGAGCCAGAAGCCCGAAGGAGCCTCGATCAAGCACGACATTTCCGTGCCGATATCGTCGATCCCCGAATTCATCGGCAAAGCCGCCGGTGCTGTCGCTTCAGTCAGCCCCGCCGCGCGGGTCGTCTGTTTCGGCCACATGGGCGACGGCAATTTGCACTACAACATCTCGCGGCCGGAGGACGCCGACGACGAGGCTTTCCTGGGCCTCTACCACGCCATGAACAAGGCCGTGCACGATGTCGTCCGCTCCTTCCATGGCTCGATCTCGGCCGAGCACGGCATCGGCCAGTTGAAGCGCGACGAACTGATCGCCACCGCGCCGCCGATGGCGATCGATCTGATGCGCCGGGTGAAGGCTGCCTTCGATCCGGCCGGCATCATGAATCCGGGTAAGGTTATCTGATCCTTTCTACATCTTCCGGCTGGTGGCATTCCGATAACCATCCCTGAGATCAGCAAAATTTAACCGACTTTCTTAAGCGCGGCGGTAAGGAGCCAGCGCTAATGTTTCCCCATAACGAGGCCGGGAAAACTGGCCCGGAGAGAACCGGACACCGGCTCTCAGGAGACAGACAGGAAGGCACTCTATGAACACCGGACTTAAGCCAGTCTGGGCGGGACGCAACATGCGCCTCGACCCATTCCGACTGCCCCAGATGGTCAGCTACGCCACGCGCGACGATTATGGCGACGTGACTTTCACCATCGACCATCGCGGCGCCGTGATCCGCCGCCTGCTCGAGATGAGCGGCGTGCCGGCGATCATCGCTCTGCCCGCCAATGCGTTCCGTGGCGTTGCCGCCCGCGCAATGGAGGATCCGGACGGCAATGTCACGGTGACCCTGGAACTCCTGCACAACGATCCCATGCTGTCGGTGCCGCTGCTGGTGGCCGACGATCTTGAAGACGTCGCCGCCGACTGGCGCGCCTGGGCCGATGCCTACCGCCTGCCGATGCTGTTGATCGAATCGGACGGCGTCGCCCGCACTTTGGAAGAATCGCTCGGCGCCGCCATCAAGACGCTGCCGCCGCAGGATCGCCGGAAGGGCCGCGTTTCGACCATGCGCCGTCCGCGCTTCCTCGCCCGTCGCCGGGCCGGCGACCTCGGTCTCAGGCTGGTCATCGACGGCCAGGAGATCATTTCAAGGGATTAGCTTCTTCTCCCCGTCACTATACGGGGAGAAGTGCCCGGCAGGGCGATGAGGGGCAGCGCTGACCAAAGTGTTTGGCTACCACCTCAAGACTTGGTTGAGTGTGCGTTGTGTCGCGCTGAACCTCTCGCCTCGCCTTCAAGGTTGGCGCTGCCCCTCATCCGGCTGCCGCCACCTTCTCCCCGTATAGTGACGGGGAGAAGGAAGACTACACCAGCGGCTTCAGCGCCACCCATAGCGCGCCGCCGATCAAGCCGAGGAAGATCAGCCAGCCGACCTGGTTGTTCGAGCGGAACAGCCGCAGGCATTGGTCGGGATTGTCGATGTCCAGAACCGTGATCTGACGGGCCATGTGCGCGCCGGCGGCGATCAATCCGGCCAACGCCACCACCGGAGCTTGCGCCGAGGCGAAGGCGATGGCGAAGCAGATCAGCGTGCCGCCATAAAGCCCTGCCAGCCACGCCTTGGTGTTGTCGCCGAACAGCCGCGCCGTCGAGCGCACGCCGACAATGGCGTCGTCTTCCTTGTCCTGGTGCGCATAGATCGTGTCGTAGCCGATCACCCACAGGATCGAGCCGATATAAAGCATGATGGCGGGGCCATCGAGATCGCCGAACTCGACCGCCCATCCCATCAGCGCGCCCCAGGAAAAGGCAAGGCCGAGAAACAGTTGCGGCCAATTGGTTATCCGCTTCATGAATGGATAGACGGCAACGATCGCCAGCGAACAGACGCCGAGCAGAATGGCGAAGCTGTTGAACTGTACGAGCACCACAAGGCCGGCCAGGGCTTGCAGGACGAGAAACAGCCAGGCCCGCCGACGCGTCGTCTGGCCCGAGGGCAGCGGACGCGAGCGGGTGCGTTCGACCTGGTTGTCGATGTCCTCGTCGACAAGGTCGTTGTAGGTGCAGCCGGCGCCGCGCATGGCGATGGCGCCGATGAGGAACAACACGAGATACAAGGGCGCCGGCAGCAGCGAGAGCAGCGGGTCGCCCGGGCGCGGATAGGCGCTGGCCGCAAGCGCCGCCGACCACCAGCATGGCCACAAAAGCAACTGCCAGCCGATCGGCCTGTCCCATCGTGCAAGCTGCGCATAAGGCCAAATCGAGCGCGGCAGCACGCGGTAGACCCAATGGCCGTTCGGCGCATCGGCGACACGGCCCTGGGCCACTTTCGACTGGATAGGTTCCATGCGCATGGAGTGGCAGCAGCCGCGGAAACCGTCAAGCGGCAAGCAGTCGGTCGGCGACCGCCAATCCGTCAGGCGGTGAAGATGTCGCGCGTGGAGAACCATGCCTTCGCCACGTCGACGAATGCCAGCGCTGCGTTCGATACCCGCTGGTGCGTGTCATAGGTGAGAATGATGCGCTGCATGGGCAGCGGATCCGACAATGGCCTGCAGACGAGAGGCAGCCCGTCATAGCTGCGGTCGCCATGCGGGCGGGTGTAGCTGACCGCGACCCCGAAGCCGTTCGCCACCATGCTGCGCTGGAGTTCGAACGAACTTGTCGCCCTGTCGGCCACCGGCGAGAGACCCCGGCCGCGGAACAGATCGAGCATGTGCTGCCAGCTGTGCGGCTGGTCCGTCGTGATCAGCGGATAGGCGGCGAGGTCCGCCAGGCTGACAGATGGTTGGTCCGCCAGGGCATGGCCCGACGGCAACAGCGCGTGCGGGCGAAGTTCGTGCAGCAGGATGCGGGCGAAATGGGTTGGCAGGCTCAGATCATAGGTGAGACCGAGATCGATGGCCGCGTCGCCGAGTCGCCGCCCCAGCGTCTCGAAGGTCTCGTCGCGAACGACGATTTTCACCGCCGGATGGCGTTCGGAAAAAGCACGGATCAGCGCAGGTGCGAAGAACGGCGCCAGATCCTCGAAACATCCAAGCACCAACTCTCCGCCGACGGCCGAGTTGTCGGCACCCAGGCTCATAAGTTCGTCCGTCTCGGCAAGGACCTGTTTTGCCTTCACCGCCACGGTGCGGCCGAAGGAAGTCAGCGAAACGCCGCTTCCGCGCTGGCGCACGAACAGTTTCTGCCCGAAATCCTTTTCCGCGGCGTCGATCGCCACCGAAATAGACGGTTGCGAAATGTTCAGCGCCCTGGCCGCGCCGGTGACGCTGCCGTGGCGGGCGACGGCGACCAGATAGCGCAATTGCGTCAGGGTAAGACTCATAGCTAAGGCCTATGTGTCGGATGAGAAGTTATTATTTTACCGAATGAAGGAGGGCTGCGATAGTCGTCTCGATCCTGAAAGGAGAACCCATGGCTTCCCAGACTGCCGCCCGCCCAATCGACACCGACCTGATCGATGCGGAGACGATTGCCGACTATCAGCGTGACGGCGCGGTTTGCATCCGCGGCGCCTTCAAGGGCTGGGTCGATACGATCGCCGCCGGCATCGAGCGCAACATGCGGAACCGCAGCGCCACCGCGTCTGATATCGCCAATGGCCGCGGCAGTTTCTTCGACGATTATTGCAACTGGGAACGCATCCCCGAATTCGTCGAGGTGGTGCGGGAATCGCCGGCCGCCCAACTGGCGGCGGCGGTGATGCAATCGCGCACCGCGCAATTCTTCCATGACCATGTTTTGGTCAAGGAACCCGGCACGCAGAAGCCGACGCCCTGGCATCAGGACATCCCCTACTACTTCGTCGATGGCCAGCAGACGGTCAGCTTCTGGATCCCCATCGACCCGGTGAAGGAGGCGACGCTGCGCCTGATCGCCGGCTCGCACAAATGGGACAAGATGATCCTGCCGGTGCGCTGGCTCGACGACAGCAATTTCTACGCCGGCGAGGGCGACTACCTGCCGGTGCCCGATCCCGACAAGGATCCGTCGATGAAGGTGCTCGAATGGGAGATGGAGCCGGGCGATGCCATCCTGTTCGACTTCCGGACCGCGCATGGCGCGCGCGGCAACCTGACCGCGGCACGGCGCCGGGCGCTCTCGCTGCGCTGGGTCGGTGACGATGCCCATTATGTCGAGCGGCCGGGCCGCACCTCGCCGCCATATCATGGCCATGGCATGCAGCCAGGCCAGAAATTGCGCGAAGACTGGTTTCCGGTCGTCTTCCCTGGCTGAGCGGGCCAGAATATGGGTGCGGGAATTCGGCGCCCATATTCGGCAGGGGATAACGTTCCCGTGCGCAAATCGGATCAAAACATCTTGATGCCTTGACCCGTCGCCCAGAGAGCAATAGCGGGTGCTCTCCAAGAGACTGTTTCGAAATTCGCTCTGGCGAGTCATATGGTGGTGGTTTCGAGAACCGTAGCGGAGCGGATATTTGGTCCGTGAGCAACGGAAGCGCAGAAAACGCCGCCAGATGGCCGCCAGAGCAGAATTTCGGCATCAAGAGGTGGCCATGAACGTTCTTCTTCTGGGCTCCGGCGGCCGCGAACATGCGCTGGCCTGGAAGATCGCGGCGTCGCCGCTGCTCACCAAGCTTTACGCGGCCCCCGGCAATCCGGGCATCGGCAGCGAGGCCGAGCTGGTGAAGCTCGACGTCACCGATCATGCCGCCGTCGCCGCCTTCTGTCGGGAGAAAAAAATCGACCTCGTCGTGGTTGGCCCGGAAGGACCGCTCGTCGCCGGTATCGCGGACGATCTGCGCGCCGAAAACATCCGCGTCTTCGGGCCTTCCAAGGCTGCTGCGCGGCTGGAAGGCTCCAAGGGTTTCACCAAGGATCTCTGCGCCAGGTACAACATCCCGACCGCGGCCTACGGCCGCTTCGGCGATCTGGCCTCCGCGAAAGCCTATGTCGAGAAAACGGGCGCGCCGATCGTCATCAAGGCCGATGGGCTTGCCGCCGGCAAGGGCGTCACCGTCGCCATGACGCTGGACGAGGCACGGGCGGCACTCGATTCCTGCTTCGACGGTTCCTTCGGCGCCGCCGGCGCTGAAGTGGTGATCGAGGAATTCATGACCGGCGAGGAGGCGAGCTTCTTCTGCCTCTGCGACGGCACGACGGCACTGCCCTTCGGCACCGCGCAGGACCACAAGCGCGTCGGTGACGGCGACGTCGGCCCCAATACGGGCGGCATGGGGGCCTATTCGCCGGCCCCGGTGATGACGCCGGAAATGGTCGAGCGCACCATGCGCGAGATCATCCAGCCGACCATGCGCGGCATGGCCGATCTCGGCGCGCCCTTCGCCGGCATCCTCTTCGCCGGGCTGATGATCACGGACAAGGGGCCGAAGCTGATCGAATACAACACCCGCTTCGGCGACCCGGAATGCCAGGTGCTGATGATGCGGCTGAAGGACGATCTGCTGGTGCTGCTCAACGCCGCAACCGACGGCCAGCTCGCACACACCTCCGTGCGCTGGCGCGACGAGGCGGCGCTCACCGTGGTGATGGCGGCGCGGGGCTATCCCGGCACGCCGGAAAAAGGCTCGGTCATTCGCGGCGTCGAGGACGCGGCGGCTGACGGCGTCCAGATATTCCATGCCGGCACCGCCATCAACGGCGGCGCACTGGTTGCCAATGGCGGCCGCGTGCTCAATGTCACGGCGACGGGCGCGACGGTCGGCGAGGCGCAGGCGCGGGCCTATGCCGCGCTCGACCGCATCGACTGGCCTGACGGATTCTGCCGCCGCGATATCGGTTGGCAGGCCGTGGCGCGCGAGCAGGCGCGCTGAAGCTCGGGTGTGGACGGCAGCTACCGCTGGCCGCGATCGCTTTCGGTCGAAGCGGTGCTGACCGGGTCGGCCGCGGCGAAGGCGGCATCGACTTGCGCGGGTGAACGCTGCTCGGTCCGCTTCCAGGCAACATATTCGACGATGCCGAAGCTCGGCCGTCGCGGCACGGTCTTCACGACAGGCATGCGAAAACCACTGCGGAATCTTGACCAGCGCGTACCGAGCACCGCGACCAGTTCCTCGAACGTCGGCGGCGTCGCGACATCGGCATAGATGAGGGTGGTCTTGCCGGCCAACGCTGCTTCGCGCGACAGCGGTACCGGTACGCTGGCGAGATAGTCTGACGGCACGTCGATCAGCCCGCCAAAAGGCCATTGCTGGTGCAGCGTGGCGGCGTCTGTTGGCGCGACGTTGACATCGATATCGTCAGGTGTGCCGGCGACCCTGTAGGGGCAACGGAAATGGCCGCAATTGGCCTGCGCCGAGAATTGCCAGAGTGCATAGCCCTGCCAGTTGCCCATTGGAAAATGCACGTCGATGTCAGGCTTGTAGCGCGCGTACCAGAGCGGCAGCCGCGACAGGAGCCGGTATTTGTAGCGGTTGTCGGCGATGAATTGTGCGGTCTTGCCATTGGTGTAGAGCACCGGGAAACGGCCGACGCGCCTGTGCACCTGGCGCACGAACTCCTCGGCATCGTCGAGCGACATCCATTGCGTGGGATCGTTGCCCTCGATGTCGAGAGCCATGAGATCGTCGGGTGCCGGTTCGGCGAAGTCGAGGAAATTGTTGGCCTGCTCGACCGGATTGCCGGGGCGGGCGAGATGATAGGCGCCCCATTTCATGCCGAGCGCCTTGGCCACGATCCTCCGCGTCTGGAACAGCTCGCGCGTCACCGCATGGCGCTTCCACAACGCCTTGCAGAGCTTCACCTCGGTGTCGCTGCCAAAGCAGAAATAGGGCGGCGGCATGCCGTCCGACGCCTTGTTGATGAAGGCGACGACGCGTTTGTCGGTGGCAAGTTGCGCCCAGTCGATGGAATTGTATTCGTAGGCATCGACCACCAAAGCGCGGTCGGCATTCTTCCACGGCTCGGAAAAATCCGAGGCCCTTGCCGCCGCCGACAGCGTCATCGTCGCCACAAGAGCGAGAAGCGCTGTACGGCGAAGGAGGCGCACCGTCCTTTTCAAAACAGGGAACCCCCGTTGATCAAAGACAGATGCTGGACCGCTATGGTTAAGGAAGTGCTTCTCTAGGACGATGCCGGCCAATGCCGGGAAGTCAGCGCCGGCTGAATGGCTGGAATTCAAACGGATCCGGCGCCGGCTCCTGCTGCAGCGTGCCTTCGGCTGCGCGTTTGCGGTGGTGGGCGAGCGAGCATTTCGGCGAGCACAAAATGCCGCGATCCGACCAATAGGCGGCGCCGTTTTCCAAGTCGCCATGATAGTAAGAGAACCCAGCCGCCCGGTAGGGCAGGCCGCATTCGATGCAACGGTAGGTGTCAGGTCTGGCGAGCATGGGGTTGGTTCCAGTCGGCTGGTTCTGGTCTGTCGCCGGTCGAATTGATCCGGCATCGATCGAATCTAATACGTGCCGGGACGATTGCAAAATCCGCGTGACAAAATTTGACGTTTACGTAAAAAGGAAAGCGGAAGATCGCCCAAAGGCGGATGGTTTTGCGGCTTCGCGAGCCATAGGGTCCGTTGGCGGAAGGTGAGGAGGAAAGCGGCATGTATCGGGCACCCGTCGAGGATATCGCGTTCACGCTGAAGCACGTGGCCGGCATGAAATCCGCTCTCGAAGCCGGCTCGTTCGGCGATCTCGGCGAGGATCTGGTCGACGCCGTTCTCGGCGAGGCAGGCCGTTTCGCCACCGAGGAAGTCGCTCCGCTTTACAAGATCGGTGACCAACACGGTGCCGTGCTCAAGGATGCCGCCGTCACCACCCCGCCCGGCTGGAAGGAACTTTATCGACGCTGGATCGATGGCGGCTGGAATGCGCTTTCCGGTCCGGAAGCGTATGGCGGCCAGGCCCTACCGACCATGCTTGGCGTCGCCGCGCTCGAAATGTGGAACTCCGCCGCCATGGCTTTCGGCATCGGCCCGACGCTGACCATGGGCGCGGTCGAAGCGCTCGACAAGCACGCCTCCGAAGACCTCAAGGCGAAATATCTGGAAAAACTCGTCTCCGGCGAATGGATGGGTACGATGAACCTGACCGAGCCGCAGGCCGGCTCGGACCTCGCCGCCTTGCGCGCCCGCGCCGAGCCGGCCGGTGACGGCACATACCGCATCTTCGGCCAGAAGATCTTCATCACTTATGGTGAGCACGATTTCACCGACAACATCGTTCATCTGGTGCTGGCGCGGCTGCCGGATGCGCCTGCCGGCACGCGCGGCATCTCGTTGTTCCTGGTGCCGAAATTCCTGGTCGGCGACGACGGCTCGCTCGGCGCGCGCAACGACGTCTTCTGTTCCGGCCTCGAACACAAGCTCGGCATCCATGCCTCGCCGACCTGCACCATGATCTATGGCGACGGTTTCCAGGGCGCCAAGCCGGGCGCCATCGGCTGGCTGGTCGGTGAGGAGAACAAGGGCCTCGCCTGCATGTTCACCATGATGAACAATGCGCGGCTTTGCGTCGGGATGCAGGGCGTGGCGGTCGCCGAAGCCGCGACCCAGAAGGCGATCGCCTATGCCAATGAGCGCCGCCAGGGCAAGGCGGCGAATTATGCCGGCGCCGGCATGGCGCCGATCGTTCATCATCCCGATGTGCAGCGCAATCTCCTGACCATGAAAGCGCTGACGCAGACCGCACGGGCGATCAGCTATTCCTGTGCGCACGCCATCGACATGGCGCGTGTGTCGTCCGGGGAAGAGGCGGCGCATTGGCGCGACCGCGCCAATCTTTTGACGCCGCTGGCCAAGGCGTTTTCGACCGATGTCGGGGTGGAAGTGGCCTCGCTTGGCCTCCAGGTCCATGGCGGCATGGGTTTCATCGAGGAGACCGGCGCGGCTGCCCTTTATCGCGATGCCCGCATCGCGCCGATCTATGAGGGCACCAATGGCATCCAGGCGATCGATCTGGTCACCCGCAAGCTGCCGCTCGGTGGTGGCGAGCATATCCATGGCTTCATCGGCGAACTGGCCGCGGTCGCCAATGCCGTGCGCACCTCCAACCTGCAGGGGTTCGGCCGCACCGCCGATGCTCTCGACGCGGCACTCGACGACCTGACGCAAGCGACCTGCTTCCTGCAAAAAATGTCGGCGGAGGGCCGGTCGGAAGAGGCGCTGGCGGGTGCCACACCTTATCTGCGGCTGATCTCGTTGGCAGCCGGCGGCGCCTGTCTGGCGCGGGGCGCTCTGGCCGATCCCGGGCGCATCGCGCTTTGCCGCTTCTTCGCCGAAAATCTGCTTGGCGAGGCGCGCACGCTGAAAGAGCGCGTTATCGACGGTGCCGAAAGCCTCGCCATCGCCGGCAAGGCGCTGATTTCTGCCTGACGTTCACAGGGCCTAACAAGGAAGAACCGTGACAGACCACATCCTCGTCGAGCGCCAGGGCGCCATCCAGATCATCCGCATGAACCGCCCGGACAAGAAGAACGCACTGACGCGCGCCATGTATGCCAAGATGTCGCAAACATTGGCCGAAGGCGATGCCGATCCGGCCATTCGCGTCCATGTGTTCCTGGGGGTGCCCGGCGCCTTCTCCTCCGGCAACGACCTTGCCGATTTCATGGTGGTGGCCACCGGCGGCGACGGCGGCACTGAAGTCTGGGATTTCCTGATGGCGCTGGCCAGGGTCGAAAAACCCATGGTCTCCGGCGTCGATGGCATCGCCGTCGGCATCGGCACCACGCTCAACCTGCATTGCGACCTGACCTTCGCCACGCCTCGCACCGTGTTCCGGACGCCCTTCGTCGACCTCGGCCTGGTGCCGGAGGCGGGATCGAGCCTCTTGGCGCCGCGCGTGCTGGGGCAGCAGGCCGCTTTCGCGTTGCTTGCCCTTGGCGAGGGCTTTTCGGCCGAGCGCGCCAAAGCCACCGGCCTGATCTACGAAATGGTCGAGGAAGGAGCGCTGGAGGCCTCGGTGCTGGCGGCGGCGGGCCAGATCGCCGCCAAGCCGCCGCAGGCGCTGAAGATCGCGCGCGACCTGATGCGCGGCTCGCGCGAAGACCTCATTGCTCGCATCGGCGAGGAAAGCGAGCACTTCCGCGAGCGGCTGAAGTCGGACGAGGCGCGCGCCGCGCTGACGGCGTTCATGACCAGGAAGAAATAGCTCGACCTCCTACCGCCCCTCGATGGGGAGGTCGGCCCGCAGGGCCGGGTGGCGTGAAGCGCCGACTTACCGCGTTCAGGGATAAAGCCGCGTCTTGTCCCAACCGCCCATGGCGTTGCGGGAAAAGACCACACGATCATGCAGCCGGAACGGCCGGTCGTGCCAGAACTCGATCGTCTTCGGCACGATGCGGAACCCGGACCAGTGTTTCGGGCGTGGAATCTCGCCGATTGCGTAACGGGCCGTGTATTCGGCGACAGCTTTCTCCAGCGCGAACCGGCTTTCCAGCGGCCGCGACTGTTTCGAGGCCCAAGCGCCGATGCGGCTGCCGCGCGGCCGCGTCGCATAATAGGCGTCGGCTTCGGCATCGCTGACGATCTCCACCGGACCGCGAATGCGCACCTGGCGGCGCAGCGATTTCCAGTGGAAGCACATCGCCGCCTTCATGCTGCCCAGAATCTCCTGGCCCTTGGCGCTCTCGAAATTCGTGTAGAACACAAAGCCGCTCTCATCGAACCCCTTCAGCAGCACCATCCGCACATCCGGCATGCCTCCGGCATCGACGGTCGCCAGCGCCACGCCGTTGGCATCGTTGATTTCGCTCTTCGTGGCGTCGTCCAGCCATGCGGCAAAGAGGCGAAACGGCTCGCCGGCCTCGGTAAAGTCACCGCTTGTTAACTCAGTGTCACTCATAGTTTTCTCAAATTGTCACGGATCATGGGAGGTTGCCGATTGTCGCGTATCGCGCAAGCTTTTGACAGCAGGCAATGGAGCGTTATCGCTTCGGCCAGCGCGAAAGCCGCGATCGTGGTCGTCAGCCTGCCACTGGCTGCCTGTGGAGCGGGTGGCTTCAGCCTGGAAAAGGCCGAGGTCGACCGCTCGATCCTGACCAGCAGCACGTCTGCTTCCGCGGCGCCGGTCGATGCTGATCGAAATTCCGACCAGACGACGATCGGCAATGCCGTGTCCTCCGCCGACATCGAGCAGCTCGGCGGGCAGGCCGTGCCATGGGCGAATGCCGGCACCGGATCGCGCGGCTCCATCACCGAGCTCGCCGAATTGAAGGACAGCGGCCAGACCTGCCGCCGCTTCAAGGCGTCGCGCGAAAGCTTTGATGGCGTTGCAATGTTCGAGGGTGAATTGTGCCTCGCCAGCGCCGGTGGCTGGCGCATGCAGGGCTTCAAGCCGCTCTAACTTCCGCGCTCGATTTCCGCCCTTGATATGACGGTCCGGCACTGGAATTTCTTCCTATGCGAGCGCATATAGGAGGCAAGTATGGACTCAACTCATTTCCAGGGCAGGACGCATGCGCGACCCGTATGAGGTGCTGGGCGTTGCAAAGAACGCATCGGCCAAGGACATAAAATCGGCATACCGGAAGCTCGCCAAGAAACATCATCCGGACCAGAATCCGAATGATCCCAAGGCGAAGGATCGTTTTGCCGCGGCCAACCAGGCCTATGAGATCGTCGGCGACGAGAAAAACCGTGCCGCCTTCGATCGAGGCGAGATCGACGCCGACGGCAAGCCACGTTTCCAAGGTTTCGAGGGCGCCGCCGGTGGCGATCCCTTCGGCGGATTTCGTCGGCAGCAAGGGGCGGGTGGTTCGCGATTCGAATTCCGCTCGGGTCGTCCGGGCGGCGATCCGTTCGACGGCAACAGCGATATTTTCAGCCAGATTTTCGGCGACGCCTTTTCGGGCGCGCGCGGTCCCGGCATGGGCGACCGCCGCCAGCCGGCGACCGCTGCCGATCTGAACGTGACGCTCGACATCACCATCGAGGAAGCGGCGAATGCCGAAAAAGTGACGGCGATGTTCCCGGATGGCCGCAAGGTGGCGGTCAAGCTGCCGGCCTATGTCGAGGACGGCCAGACCATCCGGCTGAAGGGGCAGGGCGAGCAGGGACCGGGTCAGCCCGGTGACGCGCTGGTCAAGATCCATATCCGCCGGCATCCGCGTTACCGTATCGAGGGCCGCGACCTGCACGCCGACCTGCCGGTGTCGCTGGCGGACGCGGCACTGGGCGCCAAGGTGCCGGTCGAGACGCCGACCGGCAGGCTCGCGGTCAACGTTCCTGCCTGGTCGAGCTCGGACAAGGTCCTACGCCTCAAGGGCAGGGGCCTGCCGGAAAAAGCCGGCGGCCATGGCGATCTCTATGTCCATGTCCGCATCATGCTGCCGGAGAGCGGCGACAGCGCGCTCGAAGCGCTGCTGCGAAGCCAAAAAGGCTGATCGACGGCTTTTGTCCCCCGAACTGTCCGGTTTGAACGCTTGAAGGGGCTTTGTGCCTGTGCGATAGGCACTCCACAAAGCAGAAGATCTTGCGGAGAGCACGCACATGGCGGGTGGACAGGGCCTGATGGCCGGCAAACGCGGCCTTATTCTCGGCGTCGCGAACAACAGGTCGATCGCCTACGGCATCGCCAAGGCGTGCGTCGACCACGGCGCGGAAATCGCGCTGACCTATCAGGGCGAGGCCTTCAAGAAGCGCGTCGAGCCGCTGGCGGCGGAACTGGGCGCCTTTGTCGCCGGCCATTGCGACGTCACCGATCCAGCGAGCCTCGACGAGGTTTTCGCCAATGTCGCCAAGCATTGGGGGGGCAAGCTCGATTTCCTCGTCCATGCCATCGCTTTTTCCGACAAGGACGAGCTGACCGGCCGCTATGTCGAGACGACGCGCGACAACTTCCTGCGCACCATGGACATTTCGGTCTATTCCTTCACCACCATCGCCAAGCGCGCCGAGGCGCTGATGACCGATGGCGGATCGCTTTTGACGCTGACCTATTACGGCGCCGAGAAGGTGATGCCGCACTACAACGTCATGGGCGTAGCCAAGGCAGCACTCGAAGCCAGCGTGCGCTACCTGGCCGTCGATCTCGGCTCCAAGAAGATCCGTGTCAACGCCATCTCCGCCGGCCCGATCAAGACGCTGGCCGCTTCCGGCATCGGCGACTTCCGCTACATCCTGAAGTGGAACGAATACAATTCGCCGCTGAAGCAGACAGTCACGCAGGAAGAGGTCGGCGATTCCGGCGTCTATTTCCTGTCCGACCTGTCACGTGGCGTCACCGGCGAAGTGCACCACGTCGATTCCGGCTATCACGTTGTCGGCATGAAGGCGGTCGACGCGCCTGATATTTCGACGGTCAAGGACTAATTCCCTCCGACCATCCTCCGCCCAGGCCCAGGCCCGACCTCCGGAAGACCTGATGTACCCGCTGGCTTATATCGTGCGCCACGGCCAGACCGCGTGGAACGCCGAGTTCCGGCTGCAAGGGCAGGCCGACACAGATCTCAATGCCCTTGGCCGCGAACAGGCGACCGGAAACGGACTTCGGCTGGCCGAACTTGTCCATGATCCGGAGAATTTCGATTTCGTCGCCAGCCCGATGAAGCGGACGCGCGAAACGATGGAGCGTATCCGCGCCGCGATGCAGATCGATCCGGATGCCTACCGGACCGATCCCCATCTCGTCGAGGTCAATTTCGGCGACTGGCAGGGATCCACCTTTGCCGAACTCGAGACCGGGTATCCCGGCGCGAGCAGGACGCGCGCTTTGGACAAATGGAACTTTCAGCCACCGGGGGAAGGCGCCGAGAGTTACCGGATGCTGCTTGAGCGGGTCAAACCATGGTTCGATGCGCTGAACCGGCAAACCGTCTGCGTGACGCATGGCGGCGTCATGCGCACCTTGTTTCGCCTTGTGCTCGATATGGCCGAGGACGAGGCAGCGAACCTGGAGATACCACAGGATCGCGTGCTCAAGCTCGAAGGCAAGAGCCTGGAGTGGCTTTAGGTCACCTGATCTCTAATGCATGTCGCTCAAAAGTGGCCCCGGTTTTGGCAGAACGACATGCTTAAAAGCAAAGAACCAAAGCGCGTCGCCTGAATCCGTTCAAACGCGACGCGCTTTAGTTCGTGTCGCTGTCCGGCAACTGCATATCGGTGACGACGTTTTCGCCATTGGTCACATCATAGGCGATCACGATGTCCATGCCGGGCTTCAGCGCGTCGAGATCGGTCTCGGCATTCAGCTTGTAGGATTTGCCGTCGTCCAGCGTCAGCGTCAGCGCGTCCTTGTCGATCTTCTTGATCAGGCCTTCGGTCTGGCCGGCGAAAGCAGCGGTGGAAAGCAGCAGCGTGGCGGCAACAGCGCCAATCAGGGTACGCATCATCGTCCTCTTTGGTCATTGCGCCGGCACGGTGGCGGCGGATCCTCAACGGCGAATGGAGCAGAGCAGAAACCAACCGAATGTGTCAAAACTAAATCCGCCGGATCACAGTTTGACCCCTGTGGAAAACGCCAATAGAAGGCAGGCTTCAACCGGCTCGGCTGCCGATCAGGGCACTTTTCCATGTCTCACAACACGTTCGGCCATCTTTTCCGTGTCACCACCTGGGGTGAAAGCCATGGCGCCGCACTCGGCTGTGTGGTGGACGGCTGCCCGCCCGGCATCCGCTTCACCCGGCTGGAGATCCAGGCCGAACTCGACAAGCGCCGGCCGGGCCAGTCGCGCTTCGTCACCCAGCGCCGCGAACCCGACGAGGTGAAGGTGCTGTCGGGTTTCGTCCTCGACGAGGACGGCGAGACCATGATCACCACCGGCACGCCGGTCTCGATGCTGATCGAAAATGTCGATCAGCGTTCGAAGGACTATGGCGAAATCGCCCGCCAGTACCGGCCTGGCCATGCCGACTACACCTATGACGTCAAATACGGCATACGCGACTATCGTGGCGGCGGTCGGTCCTCGGCCCGCGAGACGGCCGCGCGCGTGGCGGCCGGCGCGCTCGCCCGCAAGGTGGTGCCAGGGATGGTGGTGCGCGGTGCGCTGGTGTCGATGGGTGAAAAGTCCATCGATCGCGCCAACTGGAACTGGAACTTCATTGGCGATGCGGAAAATCCGTTCTTCACGCCCGATCCCGCTTCCGTTCCCGTCTTTACCCAGTATCTCGACGGTATCCGCAAGGCCGGTTCCTCGGTCGGCGCGGTGATCGAGATCGTCGCCGACGGCGTTCCGCCAGGGCTCGGCGCGCCGATCTATGCCAAGCTCGACCAGGACATTGCGTCGGGTCTGATGTCGATCAACGCCGTCAAGGGCGTCGAGATCGGCAACGGCTTCGAGGCCGCCCGCATCACCGGCGAAAAGAATGCCGACGAGATGCGCATGGGCAATGACGGCAAGCCGGTGTTCCTGTCCAACAATGCCGGCGGTATCCTTGGCGGCATCTCGACGGGCCAGGCGATCATTGCCCGCTTCGCCGTCAAGCCGACTTCGTCGATCCTGACGCCGCGAAAGTCGATCGACAAGGACGGCAACGATGTCGAGGTGATGACCAAGGGCCGCCACGATCCCTGCGTCGGCATCCGCGCCGTGCCGATAGGCGAGGCGATGGTAGCCTGCGCCATCGCCGATCATTATCTGCGCCATCGGGGACAGACGGGAAGGGAGTAGGCAGTAGGCAGTAGGGAATAGGCAGTAGGCCTTTTTTTCTTTCCCCTACTGCCCTATTGCCTACTCCCTATTCCCGCGAGCAAAGCGAGCACTCCATGCCTTACGACCAGAAGAAGATCGTCGAAGCCCTGCGTGCCTTCGAACGCGGCGAGATCGTCGTCGTCATGGACGATGACGGGCGCGAGAACGAGGGCGACCTGATCGTCGCCGCCGTTCATTGCACGCCGGAGAAGATGGCCTTCATCGTGCGCAACACCTCCGGCATCGTCTGCACGCCGATGCCGCGCGAGGAAGCCAAGCGCCTCAACCTGCAGCCGATGGTCGCCGACAATGATTCGGCCCACACCACCGCCTTCACCGTTAGCGTCGATTTCAAGCACGGCACCACGACGGGCATTTCGGCTGACGACCGCACGCTGACCGTCCGCAACCTCGCCAACGGCAATGTGGGCGCTTCCGATTTCGTCCGCCCCGGCCACATTTTTCCGCTGATCGCGCGCGAAGGCGGCGTGCTGATGCGCTCCGGCCATACCGAAGCGGCAGTCGACCTGTGCAAGCTCGCCGGCCTGCCGCCGATCGGTGTGATCTCGGAACTGGTCAATGACGACGGCACCGTCAAGCGCGGTCCGCAGGTCGCGGCCTTTGCCGAGGAGCATGGTCTCAAGCAGGTGTCGGTCGCCGATCTCATCGCTTATCGGCAACGCAAGGAAACACTGGTCGAACGCGTGGCCTGCTCGGAGATCGACACACTCGGCGGCAAGGCGCAGGTCTTCACCTACACACTGCCCTGGGATTCCATGCATCATGTCGCAATCGTCTTCGGCGACATTCGCGATGGGGAAGAGGTGCCGGTGCGGCTGCATTCCGAGGATGTGGTGACCGACGTCTTCGGCACAAGCCACCGGCTGGACGCCATCATGAAGACGATGGGCGAGCGCAAGCGCGGCGTCATCGTCTATCTGCGTGAGGGCTCTGTCGGCGTCGCGCACCAGGAGCGCAAGCGCCCGGCGAGCGGCGAGCGCGAGGACCATGAGGAGGCCCGCCGCCGCGAGAATGAATGGCGCGAAATTGGCCTTGGCGCACAGATCCTCAAGGATCTCGGCATTTCCTCGATCAATTTGATCGCTTCGCGCGAGCGCCACTATGTCGGCCTCGAAGGTTTTGGCATCCATATCGCCAAGACCGAAATCATCTGAACTGCCGGTGATGATAGCGCCCGGTCCGTTCAAACCGGGCGCTTCGTGGATCATTCAGCAGGAACGACCGCCGCTTCGCATCCATCCAGTTCGCAATTGTGGGTGGCCAAGCTGCGCTGGCCGAGCAGCACCGTGACCAGTGCAATGGCGCCTGATGCCACCGAAACCCAGAACCCGTTCTGGGCGCCGAACGCATCCACCACCGCGCCGGCGGCGAACGACCCCAGCGCCATGCCGATGCCGATGCCTGTCATCACCCAGGTGATCCCCTCGGTCAGCATCGCTTCCGGCACATGCCGTTCGATCAGGCCGAACGCCGTGATGAAGGTCGGCGAGATCGCGACGCCGCTGATGAAGACGGTCAGCGCCAGCAGCGGCACGCTGTCGGCGGTGAGCGGCAGCAGCGTGCCGAGCGCGACCAGGGCGACCGCAATGGCAAGTTGGCGTTGCAGCGGCGCCTTGAGGTTGAACGCGCCGACGACGATGCCCAGCGCGAACGATCCCAGCGCATAGACGCCGATGACCAGGCTCGCGGCACCCGGCTGGCCGAGTTCCCTGGTGATCGCCACGGTGCTCACTTCCGTCGTGGCGAACGTCGCGCCGATGAAGATCAGGGCGAAGGTGATGATCTGCACCGGCCGCAGGCGGATCGCCGAACCGCTGGAGCCATTGGCTACCGGTCGCACTTTCGGCTCGGTCGAGCGCTGCAGGATGAAGGCCATCGATCCGACGGCGAGAAAGAACGTGCTCGCCAGCATGCCCGCCTCCGGGAACAGGCCGGCACTGAGGCCCACCGACAGGGATGCTCCGGCGATATAGACCAACTCGTCCGCCGCCGATTCGAAGGCGAACGCGGTGTTCATCTGAGGCCGGCCCCGGAAAATCTCGGTCCAGCGCGCCCGCACCATTGCCGGCATGCTGGGCATGGCTGCCGCCAGCAGCGCCGACACGAACAGCGTCCATATAGGCCAGTCCTGATTGGCGGACGCAATCAGTATGATGAAAGCGAGCACGGAGATGATGGTGGTGGGCACGACAATTGGGGTCTGGCCAAGACGGTCCACCAGCCTTGATATTTGCGGCGCCAGGAAAGCGTTGGCCAACGCGAATGTCGCCGAGACGGCGCCCGCCAGCCAGTACTCGCCGCGTGTCTGCGACAACATCGCCACGATGCCGATCGGAGCCATGGCAATCGGCAGGCGCGCCATGAAGCCGGCAGTTGCAAAGCCCTTGGCGCCAGGGGCGCGAAAGATTTCCGAATAGGGGTTCTGCATGATCCTGTTCCTCGACAAAGGACAATTCGACAATTACATACGAAGCGTATGAGTGTTAGATAGACCATACGTCGCGTATGTCAATTGGCATACGAGACGTATGTGAATGGGGCCAGACGGAATGCACAGACCTCGCAAGGAGATGATCGCGCAGACGCGTGCCAAGCTGATCGCCGCGGCCCGCCAGGCTTTCGGCACCATCGGTTACGCCGAGGCCTCCATGGATGATTTCACCGCGTCGGCCGGGCTGACGCGCGGCGCCCTCTATCATCACTTCGGCGACAAGAAGGGACTGCTGGAGGCGGTTATCGCCGAAATCGACGCCGAGATGGCGGCTCGGGTGAATGAGGTCGCATCGAGAGCGCCGAACCGCTGGCAACACTTCGTCGACGAGTGCACGACCTATATCGAAATGGCGTTGGAGCCGGAGATCCAGCGTATCATGTTCCGCGACGGTCCGGCCGTGCTGGGCGATCCGGCACAATGGTCGAATGCCAATGCCTGCGTCGGTTCAATGACCGATCATCTGACCGCGCTGCAGGGGGAGGGAGTGGTCGTCCCGAGCGTCGACCCCGAGACCGCCGCACGGCTGATCAACGGCGCCAGCAGCCAGGCGGCGCAGCGGATCGCCAATTCGAACGATCCCGAAGCGACATCGAGGAAGGTGGTGGCGGCGTTTAAGCAACTGCTCGAAGGCCTGCTCAGGAAACCGGGTTCGCAGCCGAACTGACATCCCGTCCGCGGTCCGGGATCCGCCCGCGATTGACAATCTTCGGGTTGAGCGCATCCTTCCCAGCCATCTCTGAGGGGATTCGGGGCATGTGGGATTTCGATATCGGCAGGTCGGTGTCCATCATGATGCGGACCTGGCCCTTCATTGTCTTTCGCATGGTCGTCTATTTCGGTATCACGCTGGCCTACATCATGGCGACCGGCACCGGTGCCTCGGTCGGCTATGGCGTCGGCCATATCTCCACAGATCCCGACGGGCCGATGTCCTTTGCCCTATGGGGCGGCGTGGTTGGCTTCGGCGTCGTCTCGATCGCCGTCTACTGGATCCGGGAATACATCCTCTACGTCGTCAAGGCCGGCCATATCGCCGTCATGGTCCATCTGATCGACGGCCAGGACGTCCCCGGCGGCCAGAACCAGATCGCCTATGCCAGGCAAGTCGTGACCGAGCGGTTCGCCGAGGCCAACATCCTTTTCGTCGTCGACCAGCTGGTCAAGGGCGCCATTCGCACCGTCACCGGCCTGCTCGGAGGCATCGCCGCCTTCCTGCCGATTCCGGGCCTGAGCGGTCTTGTCTCCTTCATCAACACGGTGATCCGCCTTTCGCTGACCTATGTCGACGAGATCATCCTCGGCTATAATATCCGCATCAATTCGTCCTCGCCCTTCGAGACGGCCCGGCAAGGCGTGGTGCTCTATTCCCAGAACGGCAAGACCATGGTCAAGAACGCCGTCTGGCTGGCGGTGATCATGTGGGGCGTGTCCTTCGTCATCTTCCTGTTGATGCTGGCTCCTGCCGCCGCAATTCTCTTCATCATACCGGGGCAACTGGCTGGTTGGGCCTTCGTGCTCGCCATCATCTTTGCCTGGGCGTTCAAGGCGGCTTTCATCGAGCCTTTCGCCATCGCCTGCCTGATGCAGGTCTATTTCAAGACCATCGCCGGCCAGGTGCCCGATCCCGCCTGGGACGCCCGGCTCGCCGAGGCATCGTCGAAATTCAGGGAACTCAAGGACAAGGCGCTGGCCTCCTCCGGCGGCTCGCGCTGGGACACGGCCGGCGCGACACGCTGATCGGCGGGGCTTACCGCCACCGCATCGACGGCGTTGAGGCGCGCCACCGTCGATTTGAGCCGCATCTCGCCTTGGCCGCAAAAAGTCTCGCTCATGATCAGTTCGGGCAACGGTAGGCGTCGGCCCCAGCCATGCGTTTCAAGGTCCGGTTTGGGCGCAAATTCGGAGACCCGACCGACGCAGAGATAGGCGACCGGCGTTACGTGATCGGGAATGGACAACAGGCTTTTCAGCGCCCCGGCCTCGATGATGCTGACCCAGCCGACGCCGACGCCCTCGGCGCGCGCGGCCAGCCAGAAATTCTGCACCGCGCAGACCGTGCTGTAGAGGTCCATTTCCGGATTGTGCCAGCGTCCCAGCGGTGAGCCCTGCGAGCGTTGTCGGTCACAGGTGATGCAGATGTTGAGCGCGCTTTCGCAGATGCCTTCCAGCTTGAGCTTGCGGTAGAGCGCCTGCCTTTCCTCTTCGATGGCCGGCAATTCCTGCTCGCGCGCGGCCAAGAACAGGTCGCGCACCTCCGCTCGTCGTGCGGCATCGCGAATGACGATGAAGTTCCATGGCTGCATGAAGCCGACCGACGGCGCGTGATGGGCGGCAAGCAGCAGCCGCGCCAGCACCTCGTCGTCGAGCGCGTCGGGCAGGAAGTGGCTGCGCACGTCACGCCGCGTGAACATGGCGCGGTAGACCGCGTCGCGCGCCATCTGGTCAAATCCGTCGCTACCAGGAGCGGTCATGTGTTCCGGCATCGCTTGTCCCCTTGCGATTGCTATCGATGCCAGCCGCCTGACCATGCGGATGACGATGTCTGCCAGGCCGGTCTTCTGGCTTGGGATCAACCCGCGTCCGGCGCCTTCCCGTCATCGACAGTGGCATTCACCGGCGCGGTCCCCCTCACAGCGTTGGGCACGCCACGGAATTCAACCGTGTTCCCGATTCTCCCGCTTGCGGCGGGCACCAGGCAGTGCCGGCGACCTTACGCCGAACCGCTGAGGGCGCCAATCCCCGCAGCGACGCCAATGGACGCAGGCGTGATTTTCCCCAGCGATCGAGCCGCGATGCATGGCCATCGCGGCGCCGGGGCACTAGATAGGGAGCATGGCCACTCGTCTCTACACGCATCCGATCTTCCTCGAACACATCACGCCGCCTGGCCACCCCGAGCGGCCGGATCGCTTGCGCGCCATCGAGCGCGTGCTCGACGACGAGGCCTTTGCCGCGCTCGATCGTGTCACGGCGCCGGAAGGTGACGAGGCCACCATCCTCTACGCGCATCCCGCCGATTTCGTCGCCCGCGTGCGCGCCGCCATCCCTGACCAAGGCATCGCCCGCATCGATGCCGACACCACCGCCAGCCCGAAGAGTTGGCAAGCGGCGATCGCGGCGATCGGCGCCGCCAATGCCGCCGTCGACGATGTCTTTGAGGGCCGCGCCGACAATGTCTTCGTCGCAGCGCGGCCTCCCGGCCACCATGCCGAAAAAACCACGGCCATGGGCTTCTGCCTCTTCAACACGGCGGCCATCGCCGCGCGTTATGCGCAGAAGAAGCATGGCATCGAGCGCGTGGCGGTCGTCGACTGGGACGTGCATCACGGCAACGGCACGCAGGACATTTTCTGGGATGATCCCTCGGTGCTCTACTGCTCGACGCATCAGATGCCGCTCTACCCCGGCACCGGCGCGAAGGACGAGACCGGCGCCGGCAATATCGTCAACGCGCCGCTGGCGCCGCAGACCGGCAGTGAGGTGTTTCGCGATGCCTTCCTGTCGCGCGTGCTGCCGGCGCTCGACAATTTCGCGCCGGAATTGATCGTCATTTCCGCAGGCTTCGATGCGCACCACCGCGACCCGCTGGCCGAGATCAACCTGACCGAGGACGATTTCGACTGGGCGACCGGCCAGCTGATGCAGCGTGCCGCGCGCCACAGCGGCAACCGGCTCGTCAGCCTGCTCGAGGGCGGCTACGATCTGCAGGGATTGGCATTTTCGGTCGCCGCCCATGTCGGGCGACTGATGAAAGGATGAACGATGGCTGGTGAGACCAACGAAGACGTCAAGGCGATGAGCTTCGAACAGGCACTCGACGCGCTGGAGAAGATCGTCGATGATCTGGAGCGTGGCGACGTGCCGCTCGACCAGTCGATCAAGATCTATGAGCGCGGCGAGGCATTGAAGGTGCATTGCGACCGGCTGCTGAAGGCTGCCGAGGACAAGGTCGAGAAGATCAGGCTGTCGCGCGACGGCAAGCCGGTCGGGACGGAGCCGCTCGACCCGGACTGAGGCGCGCAGCCGTCTCACCGGTTTTTGGACACGATCGTGATTGAGTATAGAGTTCGTCTCGATTGAAATGGCTCCAGGACAAGAGGAGATACGGAAGCGATGTGCAGAAACATCAAGACCCTGTTCAATTTTGATCCGCCGGCAACCAACGACGAAGTCCGCGACGCTGCACTTCAGTTCGTCCGCAAGCTGAGCGGAACGACGCGGCCCTCGAAGCAGAACCAGCACGCGTTCGACCGTGCGGTCGAAGTCATCGCGGCATCGGCGCGCGAGCTTCTCGATTCGCTTGAAACCAACCAGCATCCGCGCAATCGCGAAGAGGTTGCGGCCAAACTGCGGGCAAAGGCGGCGATCCGCTTTGCCTGATGTGGCCAGGGCGGTCCTTGGCCGCTGACAAGGAGAGTTCATGAGCTTCTTCCCAGGGAAAGACCCTGAAGCCGGCGACGCCTTTGCCAGCGACCAGATCGAGCTGATGGTCATCCCGAATGCCAAGGACATTGGCGGCTTTGAAGTCCGCCGCGCCTTGCCGACCGCCAAGAGACGGCTGGTCGGTCCGTTCATCTTCTTCGACCGCATGGGACCGGCGATCCTGCGCGCCGGCCAGGCGCTCGATGTCCGCCCGCATCCGCATATAGGCCTGTCGACGGTGACCTATCTGTTCGACGGCAAGATCCGCCATCGTGATTCCCTGGGCACCGAAATGGTGATCCAGCCCGGCGACGTGAACCTGATGACCGCCGGCCGCGGCATCGTGCACTCCGAGCGCACGCCGGAAGAACTGCGCGGCGCGCCGATGTCGATCTCCGGCCTGCAGACATGGCTGGCGCTGCCCGACGACAAGGAAGAGGTGGCGCCGGTGTTCGAGAACACCGCTGTCTTGCGGCTTCCCGATGTCGACGCCGAAGGCGTCAGCGGCCGCATTGTCATCGGCGATTTCCAGGGACTGCGCTCCCCGGTGCGCACCGACTCCGAGACGCTCTACGCCGATCTCAGGCTAGCGCCGGGCGCCAGCGTGAAAATCCCAGCCGATGCGGAAGAACGCGCCATCTATACGCTGGAAGGCGAGGTCGCGATTTCAGGCGACGTCTTCCCGGCCGAACGGCTGCTGGTGTTCCGGCCCGGTGACGACATCATCGTATCGTCGCAAACCGGTGCGCATTTCATGCTGTTCGGCGGCGCCTCGCTCGGTTCGAAGCGGTATATCTGGTGGAATTTCGTCTCGTCGTCCAAGGAGCGCATCGAACAGGCCAAGCAGGAGTGGAAGACGGGCCGCTTCGATATCGTTCCAGGAGATGAGGAAGAGTTTATTCCGCTGCCCGAAAGCTGAAGAAGGTCGGCGAGGGGACCTGATCGATCCGCGTCACCGACACGCATTTACTTTCGCCGGCCGGCGGCCTATCCCGCCGTTGAACAGAAAGCCCGAGCACCCGTGAACGCAACGCCGCATACGCCGCTTCTCGACAAGGTCCGTATTCCGGCGGACCTGCGCGCACTTGCCGAGAGCGAGCTGCCGCAACTGGCGTCCGAACTTCGCCTCGAACTGATCGACGCCGTGTCACGCACGGGCGGTCACCTGGGTGCCGGCCTCGGCGTGGTCGAACTGACGGTGGCGCTGCATTATGTCTTCGACACGCCGGATGACCGGCTGATCTGGGATGTCGGCCACCAGGCCTATCCGCACAAGATCCTGACCGGCCGCCGCGACCGCATCCGCACGCTGCGCCAGGAAGGTGGTCTGTCCGGCTTCACCCGCCGCGCCGAGAGTGAATACGATCCCTTTGGCGCCGCCCATTCCTCGACATCGATATCGGCTGGCCTCGGCATGGCCGCCGCGCGCGACCTCTCCGGTGGCCGCAACAACGTCATCGCCGTCATCGGCGATGGCGCCATGTCGGCCGGCATGGCCTATGAGGCGATGAACAATGCCGGCGCGCTCGATGCCCGTCTCATCGTCATCCTCAACGACAACGACATGTCGATCGCCCCGCCGACCGGCGCCATGAGCGCGTATCTGGCGCGGCTTGCCTCCGGCAAGGCCTATGCCGGCCTGCGCGACTTCGGCAAGAAGCTGACCTCCTACCTTGGCAAGCGCGCCGACCGCGCGATCACAAGGGCGGTCGAGCATGCACGCGGCTACGTCACCGGCGGCACGCTGTTCGAGGAACTCGGATTCTACCATATCGGCCCGATCGACGGTCACAATCTCGAGCATCTGATCCCAGTGCTGAAAAACGTCCGCGACAATGGCGAAGGGCCGGTGCTGATCCATGTCGTCACCCAGAAGGGCAAGGGCTATGCGCCGGCCGAAGCCGCCGCCGACAAATATCACGGCGTCAACAAGTTCGACGTCATCACCGGCGCTCAGGCTAAGGCGCCGGCCAACGCGCCGGCCTACACCAAAGTGTTCGCCGAAAGCCTGATCCAGGAGGCCCGCGAGGACGACCGTATCGTGGCCGTCACCGCCGCCATGCCGAGCGGCACCGGCCTCGACCAGTTCGGTGAGGTGTTCCCGGCCAGGACGTTCGATGTCGGCATTGCAGAGCAGCACGCGGTCACCTTTGCGGCCGGCCTCGCGACCGAAGGCTACAAGCCGTTCGTGGCGATCTATTCGACCTTCCTGCAGCGCGCCTACGACCAGGTCGTCCACGACGTCGCGATTCAGAAACTGCCGGTGCGCTTCCCGATCGACCGCGCCGGCTTCGTCGGTGCCGACGGCGCCACCCATTGCGGCGCTTTCGACACCACCTTCCTGGCAAGCCTGCCGGGCTTTGTCGTGATGGCCGCCGCCGACGAGGCGGAGCTGCGCCACATGGTGCGCACCGCGGCGAGCTATGATGACGGCCCGATCGCCTTCCGCTATCCGCGCGGCAACGGCGTCGGCGTCGACATGCCGGAGCGCGGCTCGGTTCTCGAACTCGGCAAGGGCCGCATTATCAGGGAAGGCACCAAGGTCGCCCTGCTGTCCTTCGGTACGCGTTTGCAGGATTGTCTGGTCGCCGCCGAGGAACTCGGCGCGGCCGGGCTTTCCACTACGGTCGCCGATGCCCGTTTCGCCAAGCCGCTCGACCAGGATCTGATCCGGCGGCTCGCCCGCTCGCACGAGGTTCTTGTGACGGTGGAGGAGGGGGCAGTGGGCGGCTTCGCCAGCCACGTGCTGCAGTTCCTCGCCCATGAAGGATTGCTGGAAAGCGGCCTCAAGGTGCGCCCGCTGGTGTTGCCCGACACCTTCACCGACCACGCCAAGCCGGAAAAAATGTATGCCGATGCCGGTCTCGATGCCGACGGCATCGTGCGCACCGTGTTCACCGCGCTCGGCCATACCGCCCACGCCCAGCGCGCCTGACTCGACATATCAAGCGCTTGAATCGGTTTGCCGGCCTGATTTCATAACCCATTGTTAACACTGTCATTTGGCGTTTTGCTTACCGTATCCCTTGGCCGTTTTTCAACGACGCCCTGCTAGATCGGT
Source organism: Mesorhizobium sp. WSM1386 (assembly GCF_055901595.1). NCBI lineage: Bacteria > Pseudomonadati > Pseudomonadota > Alphaproteobacteria > Hyphomicrobiales > Phyllobacteriaceae > Mesorhizobium > Mesorhizobium sp. WSM1386. Next base: position 5,521,140 of record NZ_CM148373.1, on the reverse strand, counting down.
GCCAGGCAGGGAGACAATGGGAATGAAGACGCTTTTGTGTGGCGCGGCGTTTCTGGCCGTCATTGCGGCACCCGCGGCGGCCGAGACCAGCTATGACCGCAACCTCGAAAAGGCGGCGGTGGGCATCGTCGCCGGCAAGATGGGCGATATCAGGGGCGGCTTCTCCTACAAGCAGGTGCCGCAATTGGTGGTCGTACCCGATCCCGCGCCTGCGCCCCCGGCTGAGCATCCGCGTGAACAGGCCTCAGGTGGGCGGGGTGACGGGCTGTCTCCAGCCGTCGACCGGCAAGTGCCCCGCACCATATTCTAGAACCACATATCGCGTACGCAGCGGCCGTCTCGCGGCAGGTCCTCAAAAGTGTCGAGGCCGTCGAAATGGTCGATCGGCAAGTCGGCGACTGCCTCTGGCGGCGCCAGCCGCACATTGACGGCGATGCGCATTCGCCCGGAGGCATCCGCGCGCAATCCGCGCCAGGCCAGCACACAGGCGCAGGTCGGGCAGAACAGGATTTCGAGCGATGGCGTGTTCTTTCCGGCGCGCGTATAGCTGCCCGCCGGTCCCGATACGCGGATACGTTCGTCGACATAGTCATAGGCCCAAAGCACGCCGTAGCGACGGCAAAGCGTGCAGTTGCAGGCCGTGATCGGCCCGGGATCGCCTTCCAGGGTCCAGTGAGTTGCGCCACAGTGGCAAGTTCCTGTCAGCATTCGTTCTCCCCCGGGATGTTTCGACGACAGCTCTCCTCGACCACCATTTTGCCGGACCTGATGCGATGCATGCAAGCCGCGACGCGGCGCGATGCGTTCGCCGCACTTCCCTGTCTCGCCCAATGTCCTTGCCTTCGCTGCCGGCTTTCGCCATGAAGGCCAATGAATTCGCCTCTGCCAGCCAGTGCCCGCCAGCGGCTCGACGACCTGCTCGTCCAGCGCGGGCTGTTTGCCAGCCGCTCGCGGGCACGCGATGCGGTCGAGCGCGGCACGGTGACGGTCGACGGTGTTATCGCACGCAAGCCCGGTCAGAACGTCTCGCCGCAATGTCTTGTGACCATCGATGATCCGGCGCAAGGCTATGTGTCGCGCGCGGCGCTGAAGTTGCTCGGCGGCCTTGACCATTTCGGCCTCGACCCCGCTGGAAGCGAGGCGCTGGACGTCGGCGCTTCGACCGGCGGCTTCACCCAGGTGCTGCTCGAACGCGGCGCATCCCATGTCACGGCGATCGATGTCGGTCACGGCCAGATGCATCCCGATATTGCCGGAGATTCGCGCGTCACGGTCGTCGAGGGGCTGAACGCCCGCGATCTCACCATCGCCGATCTTGGGGGCCGCAGTCCCGACTTCATCGTTTCCGATGTCAGCTTCATCTCGCTGAAGCTGGCGCTACCGCCGGCACTCGCCATTGCGAAACCCGGTGCCAGGGCGATCTTTCTGGTCAAGCCGCAATTCGAGGCGGGTCGCGAGGCGATCGGCAAGGGCGGTCTGTTGAAAGATCCCTTCGACGCTGCCCGTGTCGCCGGCCTGCTGCAGGATTGGCTCGACGCCGTTCCAGGCTGGCGTTCGCTCGGCCTGCATCTGTCGCCGATCGAAGGTGGCGACGGCAATCGCGAATTCCTGCTCGGTGGGATCAAGGATCGATGAGCGCACGCTTCACCATCAAAAAGCTTGGCGCCCAGGGCGACGGCATCGCCGAAACCGAAAGCGGCGATCTGTTCATTCCCTTCACGCTGCCCGGTGAAACCGTCACCGCCGCGCGCGAAAGGGATCGCGCCATGCTGATGGCGGTGCTGGAGGCCTCGCCGCTGCGCATCGATCCCGCCTGCCGCCATTTCACCGAATGCGGCGGCTGCGCCCTCCAGCATTTCCAGGCCGATGCCTATCGCCAATGGAAACGCGACAAGGTGGTCCACGCCCTGAAGGGCATCGATTGCGACGTCGGCGACCTGGTTGCCTGCGCGCCGCACACGCGTCGCCGTGTAGTGCTCGCCGCCCGGCGCACCGAGACAGGCATGCTGCTCGGCTTCAATCGCCACCTGTCGCCGGAAATCATTTCCATATCCGAATGTCCGATCTCGCTGCCCGAGATCGTCGCCGCGCTCGACCGGCTTAAGGCGCTCGCGGACTTGATCTGCGTCACCACGAAATCGTTCCGGATGGCGGTGACCGTGACCGGTTCCGGCCTCGACATCGCCGCGCATGAATCCGGCAAGCTCGGCGAGAACCAGCGCCGCATCGCCTCCAATTTTGTCATGGCGCAGGGCTTTGCCAGGCTGTCCATCGATGACGAGATCATCATCGAACCGAGGAAGCCCGTGGTCATGTTCGGCAGCGTCGCGGTTGCCGTGCCGCCCGGCGCCTTCCTGCAGGCTACCGAGGCAGCCGAACAGACCATGGCCGATATTGTCGGCGCCCATCTGAAGCGTGCCAAGAAAGTCGCCGATCTTTTCGCCGGCTGCGGCAGTTTTGCCTTGCGATTGGCCGCAAAGTCGGAAGTGCACGCGGTGGAAGGCGATGCGGCGGCCCTTTCTGCGCTCGACCGCGGATCGCGTTTCGCGACCGGCCTGAAGCGGGTGACGGGCGAGCGCCGCGACCTGTTCCGGCGGCCGCTGACATTCAAGGAGTTGAACGCCTTCGACGGCCTCGTCTTCGACCCGCCTCGCGCGGGCGCCGAGGACCAGTCGAAGCAGATCGCCCGCTCGGATGTCCCGTACATCGCCGCGGTGTCCTGCAACCCGGTGACGCTGGCGCGCGACCTGCGCATCCTGATCGACGGGGGCTACGCCTTGAAAAGCGTGACGCCGATCGACCAGTTCCTGTGGTCGCCCCATGTTGAGGCCGTCGCCTTGCTGGAGAAACCGAGGCGACGCCGGTAGTCCGATGCCGCTGGCTCGCGGAAATTTGTGAAGCCTGTGCTCTTTCGACGAAATTGCGCCCCAAAGCCGCCGCGTTGCGTCTCTTTATTTTTGCCCGGTTCGGGAAACATTGCGGCCCCTCCGGCGTTGTCAGGCTGAAGGGACGACGGATGGCGGATTGCAATGCGGACGCTTCGGAAATTCCTTGGTCTCGTCGTCGTTCTCATCTTTTTCGCGGTTACCGCCGCAACCGGGGCGCTGGCGCAAGGTGAAAAGCGTCTGGCCTTCGTCATCGGCAATAGCGCCTACAAGACCGGAGAACTCGCGACGGCCGCCAATGACGCCGGCCTGATCGCGCAGACATTGCAGGCCGCCGGGTTTGACGTCGTCGGCGCGCGTGACGTGGACCAGGACTCGCTGCGCGGCGCGTTCCGCGATTTCATGGGCAGGGTGTCCGCGGCCGGTCCCGACGCCGTCGTTTTCGTCTATCTCGCAGGCCATGGCGTGCAGTTCGAGGGCGAGAACTACTTCCTGCCGGTCGATGCTCAGATCGCCAATCCAAACGATATCCCGCTTCAGGCGATGCGGGTTTCCGATATCACCAGGCCGCTGTCCGGGTTGCCGACCAAGGTCAATATCGTCGTGCTCGATGCGGCGCGGCCAAACCCCTTCCCAAAGTGGAAGGAGCCGCTGGCCGGTGGCCTTGCCTTGGTCGATCCCGATCCGAACATGCTGATCGCCTTCAACGCCGCTCCGGGAACCGTCGCGCCGGAGGGCAAAGCGCCCTACGGAGCCTATGCCAAGGCGCTTGCCGAGATGATGCGCGAAGGCGGCCTGTCGCTACGGGACGTGTTCGACCGCACGCGCCTGCGCGTCAGCGAGGTTACGCAAGGCGGGGAACTGCCATGGAGCGCTTCGAAGATCACGGCGCCTTTCGTTTTCTTCGAACGCAGCGCGGATGCTCCTCCGCCCAAGGTTTCGGACGCGGAGACCCGGGCGGCGCGAACCAGGCCGATCCGCGATTTCGACCCGCGTGACGCCTATGTTGCCGCCCTCGAGCGCGACACGATGCGCGGTTACGACGAATTCCTCGATGCCTATCCGCACGATCCGATGGCCAAGCGCGTACGCGCCATCATTGCGGCCCGGCGTGAGGCGATCACCTGGCGCGAGACCTGGATGACGGACACGCCTGAAGCCTACTGGTCCTATCTGGAGCGCTACCCGCGCGGCCCGCATGCCTGGGACGCGCGCCGCCGGCTGGAGCATTTCGACGCCGAACTGGAGCCGCCGGAGAGCTTCACCGTCATCGTCTACGACGTGGCGCCACCGCCGCCCGAGGAAATTATCTATGTCGACCGTCCAGTAGTCTTTTTCGACGACTTCGATTTCGCGCCGCCACCGCCGATCACGGTGATCTTCCTGCCGCCGCCGCCGCCGGATTTCGTCGTGCTTGAGCCACCGCCGCCGCCGGTCGATGTCTTCGTCTTGCCGACTCCCGTATTCGTGCCGATACCCGTGTTCTTCAACCCGCCGCGCCACATCGTGCCGCCGCCGAACGACATTATATTCAACAACATCCACAACACGACCGTCATCAACAACATCAACACCACGATCAAAAACGAGACCGATCAGGCCGCGCAGCCAAGTGCCGGTGTTCAGGGTGGCCGCACCACGGGCCGGCAGACGACCGGAGGCGCCGTTGGCGCCCGCGCGGATGCGCTGGCGGCCAGGGTCGCGCTGCCGCCGCCGCTGCAGAAGAAGGCGGCCATGTCCCGTCAGATCACCAATCAGCAACAGGGCGACCGGAAACAGGGCGGCCAGAAACAGGGCGGCGAGAAACAGGGCGGCGAGAAACAGCGCGTCATCGAGGGCCAGCAGTCCGGCACTGCTATTCCGCAGTCCGAGACCCGGTCCGCGACGGGCAAGCTTTCGCGCGACCATGCCCTGCCTGGAGCGAACGGCAAGAGGCTGCCGCTCGTCAACGGCAAGCCGGCGCTCAAAGATCGGAACTTGCCTAGCGACCAGAACCTGCCTGGCGACCAGAACCTGCCTGGCGACAAGTCAGGGAAGCGTTTGAGCGGGCGGGGCGCGGCGGGTGGCAACAACAACCAGCAGACCACTGGAAACGCCGGCGCCGCCGCTACCGGCAAAAGCAATGAGCAGACCAGAGCCGGCAATGCCCAGGGCAAGAATCGCAAGCTCCGCAAGCTGCCGGCCGCCAATGGCATGCCGGACGAGAACCAGCCGAGCGCGCGGGAGAAGTTCCGGAAGAACAATCCGAACGCCTTCTCCGATGAGAGCAGCGGCAGGCCGAAGAAGCTGAGGCGCAAGGACCTGTCCGCCGGCCGCTCTGTTTTCGAATCGGATGATCAGGGCTCGACCGCAGCCAAAAAGGGCAGGAAATTCCGCAAGCTGCCGACCGTCAACGGTATGCCGGCCGAGAACCGGCCGCGCGTTGAGGAGCGGTTCAGGAACAACAATCCGGACGTGTTCTCCGAGCGGAACAACGGCAGGCCGAGGAAGCTGATGCGCAGGGATCTGTCTCCCGGCCAGTCCATCGTCGAACCCGGCGATCAAGGTTTGGCCAACAGGAGCGACAGGGGCAGGAAGTTCCGCAGGCTGCAGAACGAAGAAGGGTCCGCCGGTGGCGAGGTCGACGTCCAGCACAACTTCAAGGTCAACAGGCCGGACGAGAACGCGCAGCGCCGGTTCAGCCAGGAAAGGCCGAACGAGCAGGTGCTGCGGCCGCAAAGACAGGAACCGAAGCCGGAATTCCGAGAGCAGCCGAGACCTCAGATGCAGGAGCGGCGCTTGCCGCAGCCGCAGGAGTCCAAGAAGAAGCCATCTTGCGGGCAAGAGGGCCAGCCGTCCTGCAACCAATAGGCTGGTCGCAGCGGAAGCATTTCCAGGAAAAGGCTCATAGTTCGGCTGCTCGGTCTGAGAGCCTGGCGACACGTCAGGTTTTCGGAGTGCCGCCGCGCTGGTTGATCGACATCCAGATGTTCGGGTTCTGCTGCGACTGGCGTTTCAGGAAATAATAGCCGGTCGCGTTCCAGGGCCGGATTTCATCGCCCAGGTTGTCCAGGACGAGATCGCCCCTGTCGGTCTTCACCGTCAGGATAGTGTGGCCTTCATTGTGCAGGTCGCGAACCACCGTCATCAGCAGCGCCTGCCGGGGAAATCCCGCTTCCATGAGAAGCTTGCGCTTGTAGAGCGCGTAGATCTTGCAGTCGCCCCTGCCGTCCACCGGATAATCCCAGTGGTCCATCATCGTGCCCCAGTGTTCGTAGTTGCTGACCGGCTTGATGGCGCGGTTCGCCTTTTGGTTTATCCGCTTAAGGGTCCGCAGGTTCTGCGCGGTCAGCTTGACGCTCGTGGCCGGCAGGGCGGGCACCTTGCACTCATTCGGCCTGCGACGGCAGAAATCGACCCAGCCATAGGGAACGCTGGTGCGTCCTCCAACGGCGGCGGAGCGCAGGTCGATCGCGATCGGCTGCGCGTTCGTGGCCGGAACCGACGGCCGCTTGAACAATGTCGACTGCGCCGCGGAGGGGTCGACAGATAGCGATGTCGCACCGATCAACGAAACAAGGCCCAGAAGGAAGGAAGAGGTCAGGACGCCAGGGGAACGCAGCACTGCAAACACCACCGCAACGAGAAGACTGGCGACGAGTTAATGCGGAAACGCCGGCCAAGGCAATTGAACAATTAATAATTTGCTAACACGATCGTGTTCGGAGCCCGCTAGACCTCTTGCACGCCGCCATGCCTTGCAGCCCGAGCAGACTTGACGAGTTTGCGGTCGAAGGTGGCAAATCCCGAGCAATGCGCGGACTTGCCGAGATGCAGTGCATCCGCGAAATCCATCCCCGTCTCGGCCAGATCGAGGGCGGATGAGACGGTGGTGGCATCCTCCATCTCGACAGTTGGGAGCCCGCCGAACGCCCGCAGAGCCCGCGCTACTTCGGCCTGTCCGTAACCATAGGCACTGCGCAGCACCCATTCGACTTCCAGGATCACCGTGGTGGTGGCAAAGACCGACTGACCGTCGATCAACTCTCGGGCGCGCGGCGATTGCTGCGGATGGTCGCTCGTCAGGTAACGAACGATGACATTGGTATCAATCGCGAGCATGGCGTCGCCGCGCCTCGGCAAGCACGCCCGCGTCCATTTCTTCAAGCGTCTTCGGTTTGCCGATGTGGGGCAGGGAACCAAACACCTCTTCCGGGCGCGTCTCGGCAAAAGCCGGCGCAGGCTTCAAAAGGACGCCCTCCGGTGTGTCCTCGACCTGCAGGCGCGTTCCGGCACCCCAATCCCTCCGCTTCCGGATTGCACTGGGCAGGATGACTTGTCCCTTGGTCGAGACGGTCGTTGTGAGTTTTTCGGAAGCGGCCATTGTGGCTTACCTTGTAAGACGAAGGTAAGATAGATCGCGGCCGAACCGAATTCAAGCCCTGAAAGCCCATCGGGATCGTGAAACGCCGCCCGCCCTCAAACCCGGGTGCCGCCGACCGTCATCTGGTTCATTCTAAGATGCGGCTGGCCGACGCCGACCGGCACGCCTTGTCCGGCCTTGCCGCACATGCCGATGCCATTGTCGAGCTTCATGTCGTTGCCCACCATCGAGACGCGGTGCATGGCGTCGGGCCCGTTGCCGATCAGCATCGCCCCCTTGATCGGCTGCGTTACCTTGCCGTTCTCGATCAGGTAGGCCTCGGTGCAGCCGAACACGAATTTTCCAGACGTGATGTCCACCTGGCCGCCGCCGAAGGAGACGGCGTAGATGCCATTCTTGACGGAGGCGATGATCTCGTCGGGCTCCATGTCGCCCGCGGTCATGTAGGTGTTGGTCATGCGCGGCATCGGCTGGTGCGCGTAGCCTTCGCGCCGGCCGTTGCCGGTTGCCTTCATGCCCATCAGCCGGGCGTTCTGGCGATCCTGCATGTAGCCGACCAGTCTGCCGTCCTCGATCAGCACGTTGCGGGCCGAAGGCGTGCCTTCGTCGTCGACGGTGAGCGAGCCGCGCCGCTCGGGGATCGTGCCGTCATCGACGACGGTGACGCCCTTGGCGGCGACCTGCTGGCCCAACAGGCCGGCGAAGGCCGAGGTCTTCTTGCGGTTGAAGTCGCCTTCCAGGCCGTGGCCGACGGCTTCGTGCAGCATGACGCCCGGCCAGCCGCTGGAGAGCACGATGTCGAAGGTGCCGGCCGGGGCGGGGATCGCCTCGAGGTTGACCAGCGCCTGCCTGAGCGCCTCTTTTGCGGCGTGTTTCCAGCTGTCCTCGATCAGGAATTCGCCGAACGCCTTGCGCCCGCCCATGCCGTAGGAGCCGCTCTCCTGGCGGTCGCCATCGCCGACCACGACCGAGACGTTGATGCGGACCAGCGGCCGGATGTCGCGCACCATCTGGCCGTCGGCGCGCACGATCTCGACATGCTGCCAGGAGGCGGCGAGCGAGGCGGTTACCTGGCGCACGCGCGGATCCTCGGCCCGCAGCCAGGCGTCGATTTCCTGCAGCAGCTTTGCCTTGGCCTCGAAGGAAGGCGAGGGGATCGGGTTCTCCTCGCCATAAAGATGGCGGTTGGTGCGGGCGGGTGCGGCGGCAAGCGTGCCGGAATAGCCGCCCTTGACGGTCGAGACGGCATCCGCCGCACGCAGCAGCGAGGCCTCGGACAGGTCGCTCGAATGGGCATAGCCGCTGGCTTCACCCGCGACCGCGCGCAGGCCAAAGCCCTGGTCGGTGTTGAAATTGGCGGTTTTGAGCCGGCCATTGTCGAACATCAGCGCTTCGCTCTCGCTGTATTCGAGGAACAGTTCGCCGTCATCGGCGCCGTTGATGGTCTCGGCGACGATCTGCTTGATGCGATCGTCTGAAATGTCGAATTGGCCGATCAGGCTGTTCATGGCGCGTCCATTCGTGGGAAGATTGCTGCTTTCCCCCGATGTAGGCGTGAAGCCGCGCCGAGACAATCGGCAATGGAGATCCACGTCGCCGAATGACAGCGTCCGCTCGATGCGGGCGCCGCTTTCTGGTCATGAAAAACGCGTCATACTCACGGTTCTGTGCAACGTGCCGGGATCAGGGCAGCGCAGCAAAACCGTCGGCGAAACCCTTGAGGTCTACCGGGATGCCGATGCCTTCCTCAGGTGTCTGGAAGACGATGAACGTCGCCGATGTGCCGGTCTTCAGCGTGTCGAGCAGCGGCTTTTCGAGGATAACCTCGGCATAGCATCCGTCCTGGAAACAGCGCACGAAATAGGCGCGACCGATATCCTTGCCGTCGACATTGAGGCCGAGCCCGTTCGGCAAAAGCACGCCAAGCGGCGCCAGCACGCGCAGGATCTCGGCCTTGTTGTCGGCGGTGCGCAGCACGACGACCGACAGGCCCATTTCCGGACGGTCCTCGGCGACGACATTCTGCATCATCACGCATTGTTCCGAGGTGGCGCCGGCCGGCGTGTCGCAGATGATCGACCAGGCGCCATGCGTCGAGCGCACCGTGCCGCTCGGCTGGGCGGCGTTGGCCTGACCGGTGACGAACAGACCGGCCGCCGACAGGGCAGCGACAAGCATGGCCTTGACCAATGTGCTCGAAAGCCCCGGTCTCGTATGCCCCAGTCCTGAAAGCCAAGAGTTCATGACGGCTCCATTGCGAATCACGGCACTTTAAGCCGCGCCAATGCCAAGTAAAGGACGAGACCGCACGCGAACTGTCCCGAAACAGGCGATGCAGCGCTTTTCCCTGCCAATTTCGCCTGAATTACGACGCTCCCCGCGTCCTGCCGACACGAAGCGGGTGGCCTGCCGAACATACGCGTTTCGTCGTCGCGGCCGCTGCCCCGGAAGAGCCATGCCAGCCTGCGCGCAAAAATGCCGCACGGTTTCGGCCGCTCCTTTCTTGCGGAGGGAAAAAGAGTATGGTTTGAACCAGCTTGAGACTGTCGGGATTCCCGTCCCGGCATTGTTCGTTATTCTCGTTGGCACCGCCGCGAGGAACTGGGAGACGAAGAGGGCGATGAGAAATTTCCTAGCTAGCGCCAGGTTTCCAGCAAGTGCCAGGTTTCTGAGTGCCAGGTTTTTGAGTGCCAGGTTTCTGAGCACTTTTGCCGCTGCCACGATTTTTGCCGGCACATCCGCCCGGGCCGATCAGCCGGTGGAATGGGAGACGACCTTCCAGGCGCCGGCGACCGACATGATGCGGCAGATCGAATGGTTCGGAAACTACACGATGTGGTTCATCGCCCCGATCACCATTCTGGTGCTGCTCCTCCTCGCCTATTGCATCGTGAAATTCCGCGCGAGTGTGAACCCGGTTCCCTCCAAGACCAGCCACAATACGCTGATCGAGGTGGTCTGGACCGTCGGCCCGGTCGTGGTCCTGCTTTGCCTCGCCATTCCCTCGTTCCAGCTCCTGACCGCGCAGTACACGCCGCCGGAAGACGCCAAGCTGACCGTCAAGGCCACCGGCAACCAGTGGAACTGGGATTACGAGTACCAGACCGACAACACGCTCTCCTTCAATTCGGCCATCCTCCAGGATGGCGATCGCTCCAAGGCCGGCAAGGAGGATCGCAAGGTCTATCCGCGTCTGCTCGCCGTCGACAACGAACTGGTGGTGCCGGTCAACACGATGACCCGCGTGCTTGTCACCGCGACCGACGTGATCCACTCCTTCGCCATGCCGTCGTTCGGCATCAAGATCGACGCCATTCCGGGACGCACCAACGAGACCTGGTTCAAGGCGGAGAAGGAAGGCCTCTATTATGGCCAGTGCTCGCAGCTTTGCGGCAAGGACCATGCCTTCATGCCGATCGCCATCCGTGTCGTCTCGGACGCGCAGTTCAAGACCTGGCTGGCGGCAGCCAAGACCGATCTGCCCGGCGCCAACAAGACGCTGATGGCCGAGGTCGACGGCCAGAACAAGGTAGCGGCCGCCGGCAATTGATGCCGCGGGTTAGCAAGATTTAGGGAACGGAGCCGAACATGGCAGACGCTGCAGCTCACGACGGGCACGACCACAAGCCTTATCACGGCTGGGTGCGCTGGGTTTATTCGACCAACCACAAGGATATCGGTACGCTCTACCTGATCTTCGCGATCATGGCCGGCATCATCGGCGGCGCGCTGTCGGTTGCGATCCGCATGGAGCTGCAGGAGCCTGGCATCCAGATATTCAGCGGTCTGGCGCAGATGGTCTACGGCATGAACGGTGACGCCGCGGTCGACGGCGGCAAGAGCATGTACAACGCCTTTGCCACCGCGCACGCGCTGATCATGATCTTCTTCATGGTCATGCCCGCGCTCATCGGTGGTTTCGCCAACTGGATGGTGCCGATCATGATCGGCGCTCCCGACATGGCGTTCCCGCGCATGAACAACATCTCCTTCTGGCTGCTGCCGCCGGCCTTCATCCTGCTGCTCACCTCGATGTTCGTGCCGAGCGCACCGGGTGCCTATGGCGTCGGCGGCGGCTGGACGCTTTATCCGCCGCTGTCGACCTCGGGCCAGCCGGGGCCGGCCATGGATCTGGCGATCCTGTCGATCCACATCGCCGGTGCCTCGTCGATCCTCGGTGCCATCAACTTCATCACCACCATCTTCAACATGCGCGCTCCCGGCATGACCTTGCACAAGATGCCGCTGTTCGCGTGGTCGGTGCTTGTCACCGCCTTCCTGCTGCTGTTGTCCCTGCCGGTCCTGGCCGGCGGCATCACCATGCTGCTCACCGACCGCAATTTCGGCACGGCCTTCTTCGCGCCGGACAGCGGCGGCGATCCGCTGCTGTTCCAGCACCTGTTCTGGTTCTTCGGTCACCCGGAAGTCTACATTCTGATCCTGCCGGGCTTCGGCATCATCAGCCATATCGTCTCGACCTTCTCGAAGAAGCCGGTGTTCGGCTATCTCGGCATGGCTTACGCCATGGTGGCGATCGGCGCCGTCGGCTTCATCGTCTGGGCGCACCATATGTACACGACCGGTCTGTCGCTCGACACGCAGCGCTATTTCGTCTTCGCCACCATGGTCATCGCGGTGCCGACGGGCGTGAAGATCTTCTCCTGGATCGCCACGATGTGGGGCGGTTCGATCTCGTTCAAGACGCCCATGCTGTGGGCGCTGGGCTTCATCTTCCTGTTCACCATCGGTGGCGTTACCGGCGTCCAGCTGGCCAATGCCGGCCTCGACCGCTCGCTGCATGACACCTATTTCGTGATCGCCCACTTCCACTACGTCCTGTCGTTGGGCGCGGTGTTCGCCATCTTCGCCGGCTGGTACTACTGGTTCCCGAAGATGACCGGCTACATGTACTCGCCGGTGATCGCCAATACCCACTTCTGGGTCACGTTCGTCGGCGTCAACCTGATCTTCTTCCCGCAGCACTTCCTCGGCCTCGCCGGTATGCCGCGCCGCACCATCGACTATCCCGATGCGTTTGCCGGCTGGAACTATGTATCGTCGATCGGGTCCTATATCTCGGCCGTCGGCGTGGTGATCTTCCTCTACGGCGTGTTCGAAGCCTTCCAGAAGAAGCGGATCGCCGGCGCCAATCCGTGGGGCGAGGGTGCAACGACGCTGGAATGGCAGCTGCCTTCGCCGCCGCCTTTCCACCAGTGGGAACAGCTGCCGAAGATCAAGTAAGGCGGCTGCCCGCTCGAATACGAAGCCGCCGGTCCGCCGGCGGTTTCGGCCAACGGAATAATGGACTTGAGTACGCATGGCCCTAGTCGACGAAACCAGCATTGACGAAGCCGGCTTCCGCATGTCGGAAGCGACGGCGGGCGATTTCTTCGCCCTGCTGAAGCCGCGCGTCATGTCCCTGGTGGTGTTCACGGCCTTTGTCGGCCTGGTCGCGGCACCTGTGACCATCAACCCGTTGCTGGCGGTGATCGCCATCCTGGCTATTGCCATCGGCGCCGGTGCCTCGGGCGCGCTCAACATGTGGTACGACGCCGACATCGATGCGGTGATGACCAGGACGGCCAGCCGTCCGGTGCCGTCCGGCCGCATCCAGCCTAACGAGGCGCTGACCTTCGGCCTGGTGCTGTCGGCGCTGTCGGTGATGACGCTCGGCGTGCTCGCCAACTGGCTGGCGGCGACGCTGCTGGCTTTCACCATCTTCTTCTATGCCGTCGTCTACACGATGTGGCTGAAGCGCTGGACACCGCAGAACATCGTCATCGGCGGCGCGGCCGGTGCGATCCCGCCGGTCATCGGCTGGGCCGCGGTGACCGGGTCGGTCAGCGTCGAAAGCATCGTCCTGTTCCTGATCATCTTCCTGTGGACGCCACCGCATTTCTGGGCCTTGGCGCTGTTCAAGTCCGAGGACTACGAACGCGCCGGCATCCCGATGATGCCGAATGTCGCCGGCCACGCCTCGACCCGCCGTCAGATCTTCGCCTACGCGCTGGTGCTGGCGCCGGTCGGTGTGCTGCCGTGGCTGCTCGGCTACACCACGCCGATCTATGGCGTTGCCGCTGTGCTGCTCGGGGTTGGCTTTGTCTGGTATGCGTGGAAGGTGCTCGGCATGGCCGACGACGACCGCGCCATGAAGCCGGCCAAGGCTTTGTTCGCCTATTCGCTTCTCTATCTCTTCGCCATCTTCGCCGCCTATCTGGCCGATAGCGTGGTCGAACGCGCGCTTGCCATGGGTGGGGCATGACCATGATCGAGGAAAAGCTCGAGACGGTCACCTTGACCGAGCGCCAGAAGAAGGCGCGGCGCAGCCGTTCCGTCGCCATTGGCCTGGCGCTGGCGGTGCTGGTCGTCATTTTCTATATCGCGACGATCATCAAGTTCGGCCACAATTTGGGCACCATGTAATGAGCGCCGGGACATCCAGGAAGCCGGCCGGCAGGAACAGCAACCGCATCGTCGCGGCTGTCTGCCTCGCCTTCTTCACCGGCATGATCGGCATGGCCTACGCCGCCGTTCCGCTCTACAAGATGTTCTGCCAGGCGACTGGCTATGGCGGCACGACGCAGCGGGTCGAAAAACAGTATGCCGGCCGCGTGCTCGACCGTGAAATTACCGTCCGCTTCGACGCCAACATCGCGGGCGTGCCATGGGAGTTCCAGCCGGTCCAGCGCTCGATGACGATGAAGATCGGCGAGACGGTGCAGGCGCATTACCAGGCGACCAACAAGTTCGACCGCCCCGTTACCGGCCGCGCCACCTTCAACGTGCAGCCGGAACTGGCTGGCCCGTACTTCAACAAGGTCGAGTGTTTCTGCTTCACCGATACGACGCTGAAGCCCGGCGAGACGCTGGACATGCCGGTCGTCTTCTATGTGGACCCCGACATTGTGAACGTACCGGAACTGAAGGACATGAAGACGATCACTCTGTCCTATACGATGTTCCCGGTCGAGAAGAACAAGCCGGTCGCCTCCTCGGAGCCGGCAAAGGACAGTAGCAAGACAATTTCAAATACCGAAAATCTCGGGGGTTGATATGGCAGACGCGCACGCACAACATCACGACTATCATCTCGTCGATCCGAGCCCGTGGCCCTTCCTGGGATCGGTAGGGGCGCTCGTCACCGCTTTCGGCGGTGTTTGCCTCATGGAATATTTGAAGGGCGGCTCCTTCCCGATCTTCGGCTTCAACATCGCCAATCCGTGGCTGTTCTTCATCGGCATCGCGATCGTCCTCTACACAATGTTTGCCTGGTGGTCGGACACCATCAAGGAAGCGCATGAGGGCCACCACACGCGGGTCGTGTCGCTGCACCTGCGCTACGGCATGATCATGTTCATCGCCTCGGAGGTGATGTTCTTCGTTGCCTGGTTCTGGGCTTATTTCGACGCCAGCCTTTTTGCCGGCGAGGCACAGAACTACGCGCGCCATGCATTTACCGGTGGCGTTTGGCCGCCGAAGGGCATGGAGGTTCTCGATCCCTTCCACCTGCCGCTCTACAACACCGTCATCCTGCTTCTGTCGGGCACCACGGTCACCTGGGCGCACCATTCGCTCATCCATGGCGATCGCAAGGGGCTGATCAACGGTCTGGTGCTGACCGTCGGCCTCGGCATGCTCTTCACCATGGTCCAGGCCTACGAGTACATGCACGCTCCGTTCGGCTTCAAGGATTCCATCTACGGCGCCACCTTCTTCATGGCGACCGGCTTCCATGGCTTCCATGTCATCATCGGCACCATCTTCCTGCTGGTCTGCCTGATCCGTGCGATGAAGGGCGACTTCACCCCCAAGCAGCATTTCGGCTTCGAGGCAGCCGCCTGGTATTGGCACTTCGTCGACGTGGTCTGGCTGTTCCTGTTCGCCTCGATCTATGTCTGGGGATCGGTCGGCGCGGTCATCGAAGGCCACTGACGCAGTCTTTAGCATTTCGATTTCGGGAAGGCGGCCGCGGCGACGCGGTCGCCTTCTTCTTTTCGGCGCCTTCTTCTTTTCGGCGCAATGATCGCCGATCGATTGCCGATGCGGCGGACGGTTTCCCGGGCGATTTGCGCATTCATCTTCCTGGCATTCCCGGCCTTTGCCGCCGAGAAGGTCGATCTGGTGCGTGTCCACAAGGCGGAACGGCGCCTTGAACTGATCGGCGACGGCAAGGTGGTGCGCAACTACGGCATCGCGCTCGGCGGCGATCCGGTCGGCCACAAGCACCAGGAGGGCGATCAGCGCACGCCCGAGGGGCGCTATATCCTCGACTGGCGCAACCCGAACAGCATCGCCTACAAGTCGATCCACGTCTCCTATCCCGATGCCGACGATCTGGCGGCGGCGAAGGCGCGCAATGTCGACGCCGGTGGCATGATCATGATCCACGGCCAGCCAAACGGTTTCGGCTGGTGGGGCTGGCTGCTTCAATTGGTCGACTGGACCGACGGTTGCATTGCCGTTACGGACTCGGACATGGACGAAATCTGGGCAGTGGTGGCCGATGGGACACCCATCGAGATCGGGCAATAAGCATGAGTGACGGGCCTATCCATGACTGAAGACAAGGCGATCTGGCCTCCCATCGAGCCGATTTCGGCCGGCCTGCATGGCCGCTGCCCGCGCTGCGGCGAGGGGCGGCTGTTTTCCGGCTTCCTCACCGTCGGCAAGCGCTGCGTCAATTGCGGCCTCGATTATTCCTTCGCCGATGCCGGCGACGGGCCGGCGGTCTTCGTCATCCTGATCATCGGCTTCATCATTGTCGGCCTGGCGCTCTGGGTCGAAGTGACGCTGAGCCCGCCGCTTTGGCTGCACCTGCTGGTCTGGATTCCGATGGCCCTGGTGCTGTGCCTGACCGCGCTGCGGCTGATCAAGGGCGTGCTGCTGACGCTGCAATACGCCAACAAGGCGGCCGAGGGCCGGCTGGATCGGGGCGAATGAGCGAGGCCTCCGTCAAGGGCAGCGGCCGCTCGCGGCCACGATCGGTATTGCTGCTCGGCCTTGGCCTTGTGCTGCTGTTGATCCTGCTGGCGCTCGGCACCTGGCAGGTCCAGCGCCTGCACTGGAAGGAAGGCCTTCTGCAGACCATCGACCAGCGCACCCACGCGGCGCCACGGCCGCTGGCCGAGGTGGAAAAGGAATTCGCCTCGACCGGGGATGTCGACTACACGCCGGTCACCGTCAGTGGGACCTTCCTGCACTCGGGCGAGCGGCATTTCTATGCAACCTGGGAAGGCGAGGCCGGCTTCAACGTCTACACGCCGCTGGCGCTGGATGATGGCCGCTTTGTCCTGCTCAATCGCGGCTTCGTCCCCTATGACCTCAAGGATGCCGCCAAGCGCGCCGAGGGACAGGTGACGGGCAAGGTCACGGTCACCGGGCTTGCCCGCAATCCGCTGCCGGCAAAGCCGTCGATGATGCTTCCCGACAACGATGTGGCGAAGAACATCTTCTACTGGAAGGATCGCGACGTGATGGCGGCGAGCGCCGGCCTGCCCGCGGGGTACACCCTGGTGCCGATCTTCATCGATGCCGACAAGACGCCGAATCCGGGCGGTCTGCCGGTCGGAGGCGTCACCATCATCGACCTTCCGAACAGTCATCTGCAATATGCTGTCACCTGGTATGGGCTTGCCGCGGCACTGGCCGCCGTGCTCGTCCTGCGGCTTCGCCGTCCCGCGAAAGAGGATTGAAGGTGACCGAACCCCTTTCTACCATTACCCCCTTGCTACCATTACCCTTGACAGGGCAGGGGTAGGCACCTCATTTCGGCGCTGACGAACCGGCCAGGATTTAATGCTTCAGACAACCACCAAGCCTCCGCTGACGATCCGGCTCTGCCAGCCGCGCGGCTTTTGCGCCGGCGTCGACCGTGCCATCCAGATCGTCGTCCTGGCGCTGAAGAAATATGGCGCGCCGGTCTATGTCCGCCACGAGATCGTGCACAACCGTTATGTCGTCGAGGGACTGCAAAGCCTTGGCGCCGTCTTTATCGAAGAGCTTTCCGAGATTCCGGCCGAACACCGGCAGTCGCCGGTCGTCTTCTCCGCGCATGGCGTGCCGAAGTCGGTGCCGGCGGATGCCCAGGCGCGCAACCTGTTCTATCTCGACGCCACATGCCCGCTGGTCTCCAAGGTCCACAAGCAGGCGATGCGCCATCAGCGGCTCGGCCGCCATGTCCTCTTGATCGGCCATGCCGGGCATCCCGAGGTGATCGGCACGATGGGGCAATTGCCGGAAGGTGCCGTGACGCTGGTCGAGACCGAGGCCGATGCGGCCAGCCTTGCGCCCGCCGATCCGCATGCGCTCGGCTTCGTCACCCAGACCACGCTGTCGGTCGAGGACACCGCCGGTATCATCCGGGCGCTGCAGGAGCGCTTTCCCGACCTGCAGGCGCCGGCGGCGGAATCGATCTGCTATGCCACCACCAACCGCCAGGAAGCCGTCAAGGATACCGCCCCGGGTGCTGACCTCTATTTGATCGTCGGCGCCCCCAATTCCTCCAATTCGCGCCGCCTTGTCGAAGTGGCGGAGCGAGCCGGCGCCACGATGTCGCTTCTCGTGCAGCGCGCCGCCGAGATTCCGTGGAATGACATCGGCAACATCTCGACGCTTGGCCTGTCCGCGGGGGCGTCGGCACCGGAGATCATCGTCGACGAAATCATCGACGCGTTCCGCCAGCGCTTCGATGTGACCATCGACCTGGCCATCACGGCCACCGAAACGGAGGATTTCCCGGTCATGCGGGTATTGCGCGATGTCGAACTGACGCCGGCCGACATGGCCTTCGTCAACGGGGCTGCGTAAGATCCATGGCTGTCTACACCGATGTTGCGGAAGGCGAACTCGGCGCTTTCCTGAAGCACTACCCGGTCGGCGATCTCCTATCCTACAAGGGCATCGCGGAAGGCACCGAGAATTCGAACTTCCTGCTGCACACCTCCAGCGGCTCCTACATCCTGACGCTTTACGAAAAGCGCGTCGAGAAGGCGGATCTGCCGTTTTTCCTCGGCCTGATGAGGCATCTCGCCAACAAGGGCGTGTCCTGCCCGCTGCCGGTGACCGCGCATGACGGCAGCGTCGTCGGTACGCTGGCCGGTCGGCCGGCGGTCATCATCACCTTCCTCGAAGGGCTTTCGCTGCGGCGTCCGGCGGCAGCGCATTGCGCCGAGGTCGGCAGGGCGCTGGCGGCCCTCCATTTGGCCGGTGCCGATTTTTCGATGACCCGCCCCAACGCGCTCGCCATCGACGGCTGGCGCAAGCTGTGGGACGCGTCCCGCGCCCGCGCCGACGAGGTCGAGCCGGGCTTAGCGGCCGAGGTCGACGCCGACTTCGCCGATTTCGAGCGCAACTGGCCGAAGGACCTACCCCAAGGCATCATCCACGCCGATCTGTTCCCGGACAATGTCTTCTTCCTCGGCGAGAAGCTCTCCGGCCTGATCGACTTCTATTTCGCTTGCGACGACCTCTACGCCTACGACGTTGCCACCTGCCTCAACGCCTGGTGCTTCGAAAAGGACTTTTCCTTCAACCTCACCAAGGGCAAGGCACTGCTCGAGGGCTATCAGAGCGTGCGCCCCCTGAGCGACGGGGAAAAGACGGCGCTGCCGATGCTGGCGCGCGGTTCTGCGCTGCGGTTCATGTTGACCCGGCTCTACGACTGGCTCACCGTTCCCGATGGCGGCCTGGTCATGAAACGCGACCCGACCGAATACATCAGACGGATGCGGTTCCATCGGGCGATCAAATCTGCTTCGGAATATGGGCTGGCATGAGCAAGAACGTTGAAATCTTCACCGACGGCGCCTGTTCGGGAAATCCGGGTCCCGGCGGCTGGGGCGCGATCCTGCGCTTCAACGGCGCCACCAAGGAGCTTTCCGGCGGCGAGGCGGAGACGACCAACAACCGCATGGAGTTGCTGGCGGCCATCTCGGCGCTGAATGCGCTGAAGGAACCCTGCACGGTCGAGCTTCATACCGACAGCAAATATGTCATGGACGGCATTTCCAAGTGGATCCACGGCTGGAAGAAGAACGGCTGGAAGACCGCCGACAAGAAGCCGGTCAAGAACGGTGAACTCTGGCAGGCGCTCGACGAGGCCAACCGTCGCCATAAGGTCACCTGGAACTGGGTCAAGGGCCATGACGGTCATGTCGAGAACGAACGCGCCGACGAATTGGCGCGGCAAGGCATGGCGCCGTTCAAGAAAGGCCCGTTCAAACCTGCAGCGCAGCCGAAGCCCGCAGCACAGGCAAAGCAGCCGGCGGCAACCAAGGCGCGGCGCTCCACCCAAAGTTACTGAACGCCGGGCGATCCGCTCGCGGGCAGGAGCCTTTACCGTGTCGACCTTGGTCTACATCACGCATCCCCAGGTTCAGGTCGATGCCAGTGTTCCGGTGCCGGAATGGAGCCTGTCCGACATCGGGCGGGCCCGAGCCATTGCCATGCTCGATCAGCCCTGGGTCGGGCCGATCCGGCGTATCGTCTCGTCGGCTGAGCGCAAGGCGGTGGAAACCGCCGAGATCCTGGCAAGGCATCTGCGCCTTGCAGTCGAGGTGAGGCAGCGGATGCATGAGAACGACCGGTCGGCGACAGGCTTTCTGCCGCCGCCGGAGTTCGAAGCGGTCGCGGACCAGTTCTTCGCCAACCCATACAGCAGCATTCGCGGATGGGAGCGGGCGATCGATGCCCAGAACCGCATCGTGAGCGAGGTCGACACCGTGCTGGCCACCAGGAAGGCCGGCGATATTGCCGTCGTCGGCCATGGCGGCGTCGGCACGCTCCTGCTGCTGTCTCTCAGCGGACGAGAGATCAGCCGCGAAGCGGATCAGCCACCGGGCGGCGGCAACTATTTCGCTTACGATATCTGCGCGCGCCAAATCATCCACGGATGGCGGACGATCGACAGATAGTCTTGACCAGCACCCGTTCAGCCGGCGTAAGCATATGGTCGGCAAGCCCTCTTGGTGGCGTTGGAGTTGCTCACGGGTTTGGATGGGAGTAATATTTCCTACCATCGAGCAATAGGAAGCTACATGGCAAACGTCGAAAAAATGAGCGTGGCCGTGACCCCGCAACAGGCCGCGATAATGCGAGAGGCCGTGGAAGCGGGCGAGTATGCCACCGCAAGCGAGATTGTACGCGAAGCGATGCGGGATTGGCTGGCCAAGCGCGAACTGCGGCATGACGATATCCGCCGGCTGAGGCAGCTCTGGGATGAAGGCAAGGCAAGCGGGAGACCGGAGCCTGTGGATTTCGACGCGTTGCGAAAGGAAGCTCGGCAAAAGCTGACGGAAGCCTCGCCGAATGGCCGTTAGGCTTGTCTGGTCACCCACAGCCAAGGCGGATCTCATCGACATCTACGTGATGATAGGCAGCGAAAACATACGGGCGGCCGATCGCTACTACGATCAGTTGGAAGCGCGGGCCTTACAGCTGGCAGACCAGCCACGCATGGGTGTCAGGCGACCGGATATCAGGCCTTCCGCACGAATGCTGGTGGAGGCGCCGTTTGTACTGCTCTACGAAACGGTACCGGACACCGACGATGGCCCTGTTGAGTGGGTTGAAATCGTTCGTGTGGTGGATGGGCGGCGGGATCTGAACCGTCTGTTCTAGTTCTCTAACGGATCAGCAGCGCAGTGCCCCAAAGCCCAATCGCGAACACGGTGTGCGAGACCAGGTTGAGTGCCCGGATCTGCATCGGGTTGGGCCGCTTCGACGCCGCCCATCCGGCACCCATCCCAGGCGCCAGCAGGAACCAGCCGGCGCCGACGGTGACGATGCCCAGGATGAAAGCTGGCAGGAAAGTCGGCGCCGCAAGCCAGGCGGCTCCTGCCACCACGACCAGGATGATGCCGTAGACGATGCCGACGAAATAATGAAACGCCCAGCCCAGCGCCACCTCATTCGCGTAGGGCGCGGCCACGCCGATATCGTCGTGGAAGACCTTGTCGCGCAAGTGCCAGACCCAGCGGCCGACAGGCCCCCAATTCGGCCGCGGCTGGCCGAATGCGTAGTGGAGGAAGAAGGCCCAGATATCCATCAGCACCGTGGCGCCGATGCCGATCGCGACCGCGCGCCAGAAGACGTCAAACATCTTTGGAATCCCCCCAAATTGTCACTTCTGGACTACAACCTCGATCGTCGGGCGAGAGCGGCCGCTGTGGCCTCGCCCGCCCGACGCCGTCGTTGAGCTCAGAGCTGTCCGAGAATATGAGCCGCACCGGACTCGTCGACACCGGGCTTGGTCTCGACATTGACCGCGGTGACCTTGCCGTCGTCGACGATCATCGAAAACCGCTTCGAGCGCAGGCCCATGCCGCCCGCGGAAAGGTCGTTATCGAGGCCTGCCGCCTTGGCGAAATCGCCATTGCCATCGGCAAGGAACAGGATCTTGCCCTCGCCGCCGGTGAAGCGCGCCCAGGCTCCCATGACGTGGACGTCGTTGACCGAGACGACGGCGATGGTGTCGACGCCGCGCGCCAGGATCGCGTCGTGGTTCTCGATATAGCCGGGCAGGTGGTTGTTGCTGCAGGTCGGCGTGAAGGCGCCGGGAACACCGAACAGCACGACCTTCTTGCCGGAGAAAATCTCGGCTGACGTGATCGCCTTGGCGCCGTCGGCGGTCATCGTCTTGAAGGTCGCTTCAGGCAGCTTGTCGCCAACGGAAATGGTCATGAGTTCCTCGCTTGGGGAATGGGAAGGATGCGTGCCTGCGTAGCGAACTCGGCGGCGTCCTGCAACTCTCGAGGTAGGATCACGGGAAAGGCAGAAGCCCTTCGACCGCGCCCGCCGAACTCGTCAGCGTATAGTGAAGCCCGCCATCGGTTGGTGTCGTCGAAGGGCGGTCGAGGATCGGCACGGTGAAGATCAGCTTGCCGTCCTTTTCGCTGCGCGAAGGCGGGCCGAACATGTAGTCCCGCTCGCCGGCGACGAAGAAATCCGCCGCCTCCGGATCGCCTGGAAAACTCGCCTCGACAACCAGCGTCTCATGATCGCCGGGCAGGACATTGATGCCGAAATCGGACCTTGCCGGTGCGGGCAACGCCGCGAAGCTCGCCTTCACCAGTGCCGCATCCTCGGCATTGTCCGGGTCGGAAGCGGGGTCGACGGTCAGCCGCGTCTGCACGGGGATGCAGATCGTTTCGCAGATGCCGAGAAAGACGTTGGCGTCGATGACGGCCTGATCCTTGGCCGCCGACAGCGTGAACACCACCGGCAGCGACACCGGATAATCGTAACCTGCCCATTTGCCATAACCGTCGTCATGACGCTGCGGCGCCGGAAAGGACAGCTTGGCATCCGTGATGTTGGTGCTGGCGGAAACATCGAGTTGCGGCGGCACGCCGGCATCGCCCGGATCACGCCAGTAGGTCTTCCAGCCCGGCTTGAGCGCAATGTCGAGAACGCCCTGGATGCGGCCGGCATTGTCCGGCTTGCCTGACGTCACCAGCCGCACCTTGCCGCCTTCGCTGCTGTACCATGCCGACGAGGAGGCTGCGGCGGGAACGATGGTTGCCGATGCGATGGCGGCGCCGAGCAACAGGATTTTCAAGCTTTGCATGGCGGTGATTTGATCGTCCGTTCATGGCGGTGCAATGATTTCATGGCCTTGCCGATATCATATTTGCGTGACCCTTGCGGACAAACTATGCCGGGCTGGCGGCACGGCTTTGGTCGAATCCACCGCTGCGCATCTTTTCGGCGCCGGGGAAACGCGTTACCCTCGCTGCCATGGATTTGTTGCGCCACAAGAAGACAGCCGCTGGACGCGGCTTTCTCGACGATCAGTTCCTGATTGCCATGCCCGGCATGAAGGACGACCGTTTCACGCGCTCGGTCATCTATGTCTGCGCGCACAGCGATGAAGGCGCGATGGGCCTGATCATCAACCAGACCCAGCAGATGCTGTTTCCGGACCTGTTGGTGCAGCTCGGCATCATGAACGAGCAGGAGGCGATCCGCTTGCCCGCGCAGGCGCGCGATTTCGTCGTGCGCAATGGCGGGCCTGTCGATCGCAGCCGGGGTTTCGTCCTGCATTCGGGCGACTACCGCGTGGAATCGTCGCTGTCCGTTTCCGATGACATCTGCCTGACCGCGACCGTCGACATATTGCGCGCCATTTCGTCGGGTCGCGGGCCTCGCCGCGCGCTGATGGCGCTGGGTTATTCCGGCTGGGGCGCCGGCCAACTGGAAACCGAGATCGCCGAGAATGGCTGGCTGACCTGCCCGGCCAGCCCCGAACTTCTGTTCGACGCCGACATCGAGCGCAAATACGATCGTATCCTCGCCTCGATCGGCATCGATCTGGCGCATCTCAGCCTCGCCGCCGGACACGCCTGACCCATCAGGCCGACACAGAGGCCGTTTCGAAACTCGCTCATGCGAGTCATATGATGGTGATTTCGAGAACCGGAGCGGAGCGTACTTAGGTACGTGAGCACCGGAAGCGCAGAAAGCGCCATCAGATGGCCGCAGGAGCAGAGTTTCCAAACGGCCTCTAAGCCTGCGTCAGCGGATATTGCTCCTTCAGCGTCTTCAGCACCTGGTCGCCTGGCATAGGCGCGCCGAACATGAAGCTCTGCACATATTCGCAGCCCATCTGGCGCAGTTCCAGCGCATCGCGTTCGTCTGAAATGCCCTCGGCCACCACCGAAAGGCCGAGCTCATGGGCCATGTTGACCATGGATTTGAGCAGCACGGCGCGCTTGGGTGTGCTGTCGTCGACAAAACTCTTGTCGATCTTGATGGTGTCGAAGGGGAAACGCGTCAGATAGGCGAGCGAGGAATAGCCGGTGCCGAAATCGTCCAGCGACAGGCCGATGCCGAGCTGCTTCAGCTTCGTCAGCACGTGGGCGGTCTGTTCCGGATTGTCCATCACCAGGGATTCGGTGAGTTCGAGCCGGAAGCAGCGCGGCTTCAGGTTGGCTCGTGCGATGACGGAGCGGACGTCGCTGACCAGGTCGCGGCGGATGAGCTGGCGGCTGGACAGGTTGACCGAGACCGACAGCGGCGCATCGCCGATCTGCTTCTGCCATCCGGCAAGATCCTCGGCCGCCTGCTGCATGGCGAACAGCCCAAGCTGGACGATCAGCCCGCAGCTTTCGGCGACCGGGATGAAATCGGCAGGCGGGATCATGCCGCGGCGCGGATGGTCCCAGCGCAGCAGAGCCTCGAAGCCGGCGACGCTGCCGTCTTCCAACCGTACGATCGGCTGGTAGGCAAGCGTGAATTCGCGCCGTTCGATAGCGCGCCGCAAGTCGGATTCGAACTGCAGCCGGTCGGTGCCGACGGTGCGGAAAGCCGGACGGAACGGCTCGATCCTGTCGCCGCCGAAACGCTTGGCCTGATGCATGGCAAGCTCGGCGTCCTTGACCATGTCCTCGGCCGAGGTCTGCGCCGAGGTCCAGGTGATCAGGCCGATCGAGGCGGTCAGCACGATCTCGCGCTTGGCGAAGGTGATCGGATTGTTGATCGCATGCTTGATGGCATCGGCCACGCCGGCGATGCGGGCAGGGTCTTGTTCGGAAAGCAGCATCAGGGCGAATTGATCGCCGGCGAAGCGCGACAGCGAATCCTTCGGCTTCAAGAGCCGATGCAGCCGGCGCGCGATGGTGAGCAGGATGGTGTCGCCGGCCGAGATGCCTAGCCCGTCATTGACCTGCTTGAAGCGGTCGATGTCGATGACGAATACGGTCGGCCGCACTTTTTCCTCGGTGCGGGCGATCGAGATGATCGCCTCCAGCCGGTTCATGAACAGTTCGCGGTTCGGCAGGCCGGTCAAATTATCGTGCACTGCGTCGTGCAGCAGCCTTTCCTCGGATTTCTTTTGCTCGGTGACATCGACCATGGTGCCGACGCAGCGGATGACCTCGCCGTCCGATCCGATGACCGGGCGGGCGCGCAAGGCAAACCAGTGATAATGCCCGTCGGCGCCGCGCAGGCGGAAGTTCTGCGACACCCGTCCGCGGCGGTGCTCAAGCACCACGTCGAGCGTCGTGCGGAACGTGTCGCGGTCGTCGGCATGCAGCACTGGCAGCCAGTTGCGCGCCGCACCCCCCAGGCTGTTGGGGGCTAGGCCGAGCTGGATACTGACATCGGGCTTGGTCACCACGCGGTCGCGCAGCACGTCCCAGTCCCACACCGTATCGCCCGATCCGGCCACTGCCAGCGCCTGGCGCTCGAGGTCGGAGAACAGCCCCTGGTGCAACGCACCGCCGGCAAAGGCGTGCTGCATGACGGTGAAGCCGATCAACAGGATGATCAGGATCAAGCCGCCGCCGAGCGCCGGCTGGGCGATGTCGTTGTCGAGCATGCCAGTGATCGCCATCCACGATCCACAGAGCCACAGCAGCACCATGACCCAACTGGGCACCAGCATGATGGCGCGGTCATAGCCGCGAATCCCGAGGAAGATGATCAGGCCGAGCCCGGTCAGCGCCGTGGCGGCGAAGGATATCCTGGCGATGCCGGCGGCAACCGCCGGATCGACGATGGCGACACCGGCAATCAGCACAAGCCCGAGGATCCAGACCAGCGCGCCATAGCTGAAATGGCCGTGCCATCGGTTGAGGTTGAGATAGGCGAACAGGAAGACCACGAAGGTCGCCGCGAGCGCCACCTCCGTTCCCGCTCGCCACATCTGCTCGTTGCCGGGTGATATCTCTATGATCTTGTTGAGAAAACCGAAATCGACGCAGATATAGGCGAGCACCGCCCAGGCGAGTGCCGCGGTCGCCGGGAACATCGAGGTTCCCTTGACCACGAAAAGGATGGTCAGGAACAGCGCCAGAAGGCCGGCAATGCCGATGACGATGCCGCGAAACAGCGTGTAGGAATTGACCGAGTCCTTGTAGGATTCGGGATCCCACAGATAGACCTGCGGCAGCTTCGGCGAGGCGAGCTCGGCGATGAAGGTGATCACCGTGCCGGGGTTAAGCGTCACCCGGAACACGTCGGCGTCCGGGCTGGTCTGGCGGTCGAGCGCGAAGCCTTCGCTGGGCGTGATGGCGGCGATGCGGGTCGAGCCGAGGTCGGGCCAGAAGATGCCGGAATTCACCAGCCTGAAATGCGGCGCGACAATCAGCCGGTCGAGCTGTTGGTCGGTTGTGTTGGCGAGCGCGAACACCGCCCAGTCGCCGGTCGAGCGTGCATCGTTGGCCTCGACCTCGATGCGCCGCACGATGCCGTCCGGCCCGGGCGCGGTCGACACCTGGAAATTCTCGCCCTGGTTGCGGTAGATCTCGACGGCGCCCGAAAGGTCGAGCGCGACGTCGTCGCGGGCAATCTTGATCGGCTCGACGGCGAAGGCCGACGAAGCCGCGCACAGCGTCAGGATCGTCGCAATGATAAAGGCGAACAGCGGCCCGTTTCGCAGGAAATTCGTCAAAATCAGTCCTTCGTTCCTGCGCCCGGCGGATCGTCCGCGATCCGGGCGTAGAGGTAGTGGTCCTGCCAGATGCCATTGATCCTGAGATAGGATCGAAGAAGTCCTTCGCGCTGGAATCCGGCTTTTTCAAGCACGCGGATCGACCGGATATTGTCGGGGATACAAGCCGCTTCGATCCGGTGCAACCTCAGCGTATCGAAGGCGAAGCGGGCCACCAGCTTGACCGCGTCGGTCATCAGGCCACGGCCGCCGAAGCGCTCGCCGATCCAGTAGCCGATATGGCCGCTTTGCGAGACACCGTGGCGAATGTTGCCGAGCGTGATTCCGCCCGCCAGCTTGCCACTCGACTTCTCGAAGATGAAGAAGGCGATCGCTGTTCCTTGTGCATAGTCCTCGCGGTAACGGCTGATGCGCAGCCGCCATGCCGTGCGGTCGAGCTCATCGGGCGTCCAGCGCGGTTCCCACGGTTCCAGGAAGGCGCGGCTTTCGCCGCGCACCGTGGACCACTCGCGATAGTCATTGGTCAGCGGCACGCGCAACGTCACGCGTTCGCCCTTCAGTGCCGGCAGGTCACGGCGAAAGAAAGGGAGCGCGAACACGACGCTTTGGGGGCTTAGACGGCGAGCCTGCGGGCCGTGGTCTGCGTACCCGGAAGCGAATCGAGGATCGCCTCATATGGTGCCAGCGTACCCACAGGCCCGACAGCGGTAAGCGTCGGCTTGGTCGAGAACATCCGCGACGACAGGTCGGTCAGCCGTTCGATGGTCAGCGCCGACAGGCGCTCCATCAGCTCTTCCTTGGCGATCGGGCGGCCGAACAGAAGCAGTTGCCGCGCGATCTGCGAGGCACGGCTGGCCGGGCTTTCGGCGGACATGATCAGCCCGGCCCGATACTGGGCGCGCGCCCGGTCGAGTTCTTCCTGCAGGATGCTCTCGCCGGCCTTCTGCAGCTCGTCGATGATGACCGGCACGAGCTCCGCGATGTCGCTCTGCCCGGTCGCGGCATGGACGCCGAATATGCCTGTGTCGGAAAAGCCCCAGTGGAAGGCATAGACCGAATAGCACAGGCCGCGCTTCTCGCGGACTTCCTGGAACAGGCGCGATGACATGCCGCCGCCAAGGATCATCGACAGCACCTGCGAGGCGTAGAAGTCGCGCACATGGTAGGCACGGCCTTCGAAACCCAACACGATCTGCGCGTCCATCAGGTCGCGATCCTCGCGGAAATCGCCACCGACATATTGCGCGTATTGTGGAATGGTGCTGTCGGCCTTGCTGCGGAAGCCGCCGAGCTGCTTTTCGACCTCGCGCACGAAATTGTCATGCTTGATGTCGCCGGCAGCCACGATCACCATCCGCTCGGCGCCATACTGGCGCTCGATGAAATCGTGCAACTGCTTGGACGTGAAGGATTTGACGGTCTCCGGCGTGCCCAGGATCGAGCGGCCGATGGTCTGGTGGCGAAAGGCCGTCTCGGTGAAACGGTCGAAGACGATATCGTCGGGCGTGTCGTGCGCGGCGCCGATCTCCTGCAGGATGACGTGCTGCTCGCGCTCGAGTTCCTGCGGGTCGAATTCGGACTCCTGCAGGATGTCGGACAGGATATCTACGGCCAGCGGCACGTCGTCGGACAACACCCTCGCATAGTAGGACGTCGTCTCGACACTCGTGGCGGCGTTGATCTCGCCGCCGACGTCCTCGATTTCCGAGGCTATTTCGAAAGCGCTTCGCCGCTTTGTACCCTTGAACGCCATGTGCTCGAGCAGATGGGCCATGCCATGCTCGTCGTCACGCTCGTTGCGCGCACCGGACTTGACCCAGGCACCAAGGGCAACCGATTCGATACTTGGAAGGGTTTCGGTGGCGACTGTCAGGCCGTTCGACAGACGGCTTACCTCAACACCCATATGGCTCTTACTCCCTAACGCGCCGCTCGCGCGCGGCGGCTGACGTAATCTTCCACCATTTTCAGGTCGGATGGAAGTACCGTGTATTTTTCCTCTGCCGTCATCAACCCGCCTAGCCATGCGGGCAGGGCGGGGTGGATACCGCTGGCGGCTTCGACCGCGGCTGGAAACTTTGCCGGATGAGCCGTGCCCAGCACCACCATTGGCACGGCACCGGCGGGCCTGCCTGCGGCGACGTGGACCGCTGCCGCCGTATGCGGATCGAGCAGGTAATTGCTGGCCGCAAGCGTCGAGCGGATGGTGGCAGCGACCTGGTCCATATCGGCACGGCCGGCGTCGAATTCGGTCCGCATCCCAGTGATTTCCTGAGTTTCTATGGTGAAAGCACCCGACTGCTTGAGCCCCGCCATGTAACGCCGCACGGTCGAGGCATTGCGGCCGGAGGCCTCGAACAGCAGGCGCTCGAAATTCGACGACACCTGGATGTCCATCGACGGCGAGGTGGTCGCGAAGACGCCCTTTGTGCGGTATTCGCCGGTCTCGAAGGTGCGCGCCAATATGTCGTTGTCGTTGGTGGCGATGACCAGCCTTTCGATCGGCAGGCCCATCTTCTTGGCCGCGTAGCCGGCGAAGATATCGCCGAAATTGCCGGTCGGCACGGTGAAGGATACGGGCCTGTCCGGTGCGCCGAGCGACAAGGCCGAGGAGAAATAATAGACGATCTGGGCCATGATGCGGGCCCAGTTGATCGAGTTGACCCCTGAAAGCGCCACCCGGTCGCGAAAGCCGTGATCGTTGAACATGTCCTTGAGCAGGCCCTGGCAATCGTCGAAATTGCCTTCGATCGCCAGCGCATGAACGTTCTGGGCGGTCGATGTCGTCATCTGCCGCTGCTGCACGGGCGAGACGCGGCCATGCGGGAAAAGGATGAAGATGTCGGTGCGGCTGCGCCCGGCAAAGGCATCGATGGCCGCCCCGCCGGTATCGCCCGACGTGGCGCCGACGATGGTGGCATGCTGGTCGCGCTCGGCGAGCACATGGTCCATCAGCCGGGCGAGCAACTGCATCGCCACGTCCTTGAAAGCCAGCGTCGGGCCATGGAAAAGTTCGAGGACGAAGGTGTTGGGAGCGATCTGCACCAGCGGGCAGACGGCTTCGTGGCGGAAGGTGGCATAGGCTTCACGCACCAGGCGCTCGAAGACCGGCGCCGGGATTTCGCCGCCAAGGAAGGGCGACAGCACGCGGATCGCAAGGTCGGGATAGGCAAGGCCGCGCATGGCGCGGATCTCGGACGGCGAAAACTGCGGCCACTCGCGCGGCACATAGAGCCCGCCATCACGCGCCAGGCCCGCCAGCACGGCGTCGGAAAATCCAAGCGCGGGCGCTTCCCCACGGGTACTCACATATTGCATGTCACAGATCCGTTTGCCGTGTGGCTTTCCGTTCACCACAAGGTGGTTAATTTCTGCGCTGGCTCAGTCGCATTTTTGCCGCGCCGTTGATATACGTCACCAGCTTTGCGAGAGGGAAGTGGGAGTTTCATGGCGTTTCATACATTTAGCGGTCGCTTTGTGGCGGGTCTGGCGCTTACCGGCTTTATGCTCGCCGCCGCCGGTTGCCAATCGGGCGACAATGGCATCCTCAACCTCGGTTTCGGCAAGAAGGATCCGACCGCCCCGCCACCGCCGCAGGATCCCAAGATTCTGGCCAGCCAGTTGAACGCCTATTGCCCGAGAGTGACGGTGCGCGACGGCACCGCCTTCTTCAACACCTATGCCAACGAAGCTCGGAAGCCCAAGCCCAAGCTCAAGAAGACCGGCGACGCCGAGGCCGACGCTGCCGCCCAGGCTGCGGCCGACGCCGCCGCGGCCACGCCGCCGGACGATTCGGCGAGGATCATCTATCAGGCGTCGATCGCCGACGTGACGCGCGATTGCAGCCGTGCCGACGGGCAGCTGACGATGAAGATCGCGGTCGCCGGCAAGATCGTGCCGGGGCCGAAGTTCTCGCCCGGAACCATCACCATGCCGATCCGCACCGCGGTGATGCACGGCACCGACGTGCTCTATTCGCAGATTCACCAGTATCAGGTCCAGGTCACCGATCCTTCGGTCGCCACACAGTTCGTGTTCACCGATTCCAATGTCGTCGTGCCGGCTCCGACGGCGCCGGACTATCAGGCCTACGCCGGTTATGACGAAACCGCGCCCAAGACGACGACGGACAAGCCGAAGAAGACCCACAGGAAGCGGGCGGCCGCGACAAACTGAGCGGCCTCAGAGCATTTCACCGTTTCACGGAAACGGCGAACCGCTCCATCTCTTTGTTTTTACGCAATTCCCAAGGGAAAGCGCTACGCGCTTTTCCCGGGAAAACCGTGTCACACTTTTCCTGGAATTGCTCAAGACCCGCGTGCATACGGCTGGACGCTTATCAGGCGTCCGCCGACCACTCCGACAGTGCGGCGATCACGCTTTTCAGTTCCGCCCAGCGGCGGATCACCGTTTCGGCGCCGGCTTCCGTCAGCGCATCGGCATGGCCGGGGTAGCTGTGGCTGGCGCCAGTGAAGCCGATCACGCGCATGCCGGCGGCCCTGGCGCCATGGACGCCGTGCACGGAATCCTCGATGACGAAAGTGTTCGCCGGCTTGGCGTTGAGTTTCTCCGCCGCCAACAGGAAGACGTCCGGAGCCGGCTTGGTTTTGCCGGTGGGCGTTTCCAGCGCCGAGAAGATGCGGCCGGCGAAAAACGGCAGCAGGTGCACCTTCTCCAGCATGAATTCTATCCGCTCGGAGCGTGAATTGGAGCAGATGCAGCGTTGCGTAGTGACCGATGCAACCGCCTCGCGCACGCCTTCGATGGCACGCACGTCGCTGCGCAGCTTCCGGTCGACCAGTTCTTCGGCGCGATCGATCAGCGACACCTGGAACGGGATTTTGGACTTCTCCTCGATCCGCATCAAAATGTCCTTGAAGGTCAGGCCGGCATAGGTCTCGGCGATTTCCTCGGCCGAGACCTCGTATCCGGCCAGGGTTATCAGCTCGGCCTCGACCCGCGCGGCGATGATTTCGGAATCGACGAGCACGCCGTCGCAATCGAAGATGACAAGATCTGGCTGGGGCATGACGATCCGGGACAAGGAGGATGGAGGGATGGCCGCTACGGGCTCAGGCGGCGCGGCATACACCAATGGCACCGCCTTCGCAAACCCGGCAGGTCGTTGCGTCGGCCTTCACCGAATATTTACGCTGATCGGTAACCATAACAGACAGTAAAAACAGTAACGCGTGCCTGGGGTGTAAAAATGTCTGCAGTGCGTCTTCTCGACGAGCTTTCCCTTGCTCCCCAGCAATCCGAATGGCTGGACACGATCCTCAAGGGCGACTGCGTCGCGGCCCTCGACCGCCTGCCCGAGAAGTCGATCGACGTCATCTTCGCCGATCCGCCTTACAATCTGCAGCTCGACGGCGACCTGCACCGCCCCGACCAGTCCAAGGTCGACGCGGTCGACGACGACTGGGACCAGTTCGAGAGCTTCGAGGCCTACGACGCCTTCACCCGCGCCTGGCTGCTGGCGGCGCGCCGCGTGCTGAAGCCGAATGGTACGATCTGGGTCATCGGCTCCTATCACAACATCTTCCGGGTCGGCGCCAAGATGCAGGATTTGGGCTTCTGGATTCTCAACGACGTCGTCTGGCGCAAGACCAATCCGATGCCGAATTTTCGCGGGCGCCGCTTCCAGAACGCGCATGAGACCATGATCTGGGCCTCTCGCGACCAGAAGGGCAAGGGCTACACCTTCAATTACGAGGCGCTCAAGGCGTCGAATGACGACATCCAGATGCGTTCCGACTGGCTGTTCCCGATCTGCACCGGTGGCGAGCGGCTGAAGAACGACAATGGCGACAAATTGCATCCGACGCAGAAGCCGGAGGCGCTGCTGGCCCGCATCATGATGGCCTCGACCAAGCCGGGCGACATCGTGCTCGACCCCTTCTTCGGCTCCGGCACGACCGGCGCCGTGGCCAAACGTCTCGGCCGCCACTTCGTCGGCATCGAGCGCGAGCAGGCCTATATCGATGCCGCCAACGAGCGCATCGACGCCGTGCGGCCGCTGGAAGATGCCGACCTGACGGTGCTGACCGGCAAGCGCGCCGAGCCCCGCGTCGCCTTCGTCAGCCTGATCGACACCGGGCTGATGGTTCCGGGCGCCACGCTCTACGACGCCAAGAAGCGTTGGGCGGCCAAGGTGCGTGCCGACGGCACGGTGGCAATCGGCGACAGCGCCGGCTCGATTCACAAGATAGGCGCCGAAGTGCAGGGACTGGACGCCTGCAACGGCTGGACCTTCTGGCACTATGAGCGCAGCGGCGGCTTGACCCCGATCGACGAACTTCGCCGCATCGCCCGTCTCGGCATGGAACGGGCAGGGGGCTGAACCCCTGCCGCCGGTGCGATTTTTCGTTGATTCAAAATCTCAGCGGATTGCCGGAAGCGATTCAGATCACGCCTTGATTCCGAAGCGCTCAAGGTCTGCTTGAAGCGTCCTGGCGTCGGTGAACAGCACCGACTGCCAGCCCGCCGCCCGCGCGCCGTCTACATTCTTCTGGCTGTCGTCGATGAACAGGGTCGCCGATGGCTCGAGGCCGAACGCGGCCACGTGATGGTCGTAGATGTCGCGGTCCGGCTTGATCTTGCCGATCTCGCCGGAGATGGTGACGCCGCGCGGCCGCTCGAGGAAATCGAAGCGTTTGCGGGCCTCGGCAAGCGTGTCGGCGGCGAAGTTGGTCAGCATGGTCACATCGTGGCCGCTCTCGATCAGCCCGAGCATGATGGCGACGCTGTCGTCATAGGC
Organism: Mesorhizobium sp. WSM1386; assembly: GCF_055901595.1. NCBI lineage: Bacteria > Pseudomonadati > Pseudomonadota > Alphaproteobacteria > Hyphomicrobiales > Phyllobacteriaceae > Mesorhizobium > Mesorhizobium sp. WSM1386. The sequence goes on along the minus strand of NZ_CM148373.1, from coordinate 5,487,742 downwards.
GTGCGGCACCATCTCGTGCCAGTGGCGGCGGAAGCCGCGGATGTTTTCGGCGTGATCGGGATGGTCGGCGATCAGCAGCGCCTCTGCCTCTTCCCACGTCCGGCCGCGGTCCTGCTCGAGGTTCCAGTCATGCGTGCAGATATTGTCGAAGAACCACTTTCTTTCTTCGGTATCGGGAATGAGGCGGCTGAACGGGATATTTGGGTCGTAGTGGATCAGCACCTTGCCGATGTCGAAAACGATGTGGCGGATTTCAGTCATGGAGCCTCTTTCAATGCGGGCGTGGCTTTTTCGTCGCGCCGGGTATCGCCGCTTCGATTGCCTTTTTCATGACAGTGGGCAGCGCCTCCCCGGAAATTTCATGGGCCAGCGACCAGAAATGCCCCGCTGGCGCGGCGCTGTCCACCTCGGCACGAAAGACGTCGAGTTCGAGCGCGAAATGGGTGAAGACATGCGCGATCTGGCCGGCACGCCGCCAGTTGGCGGGGAAAGGCGCCGCCGCCTCGGTGGTTGCGCCGTCGATCCGCGCGGTCCATGCGGTCGTCGGCACCTCGGTCATGCCGCCGAGCAGGCCCTTGTCCGGCCGCTTGCGCAAAAGAATGGCGCCGTCACCGCGCACGGCCACGAAAGCCGCGCCGCGCCGCTGCGGCTTGTCTGCCTTCGGCAGGCGCACCGGGAAATGCTCGGGGTCGCCTGAAACGACGGCGCTGCAGTCTTCGCGCAGCGGACACAGCATGCAGCGTGGCCGGCGCGGGGTGCAGATCGTGGCGCCGAGATCCATCATCGCCTGGGCGAAGTCGCCCGGCCTTGTCGCCGGCACCATGCGTTCGACATGGACCCGGATTTCGCCCTTGGCTTCGCTCAGCGGCGTCGTGATCGAAAACAGCCGGGAGATGACGCGCTCGACATTGCCGTCGACAACGGCGGCGGGGCGATCGAAGGCGATCGCCGTGATGGCCGCCGATGTGTAGGCGCCGATGCCGGGCAGGTCTCGCAAGGCAACCTCCGTGTCGGGAAATCGGCCGCCACGCGCCGCCACCAGATCGGCGCAGGCCTTGAGATTGCGGGCGCGGGAATAGTAGCCGAGCCCCGCCCAGGCCTTCATCACGTCCTCGGTCGGCGCCGCGGCTAGCGCCTCGACATCGGGCCATTTCTCGACAAAGGCGCGGAAATAGGATTTCACCGACTCAACGGTTGTCTGCTGCAGCATGACTTCGGACAACCAGATGCGGTATGGGTCGGGCCGCGCGCCACGCGCATGCTCGCGCGGCGTCACCCGCCACGGCAGTTCACGGTGGTGTACGTCGTACCAAGCAAGCAGGCGCGACGCAGTATCGCCTGAGATGGCCTTGCGGGTCTGGTCTGCTGGTGCCATTGATCTGTATGGGCCTGGCCGGTATCTGCTGGGGTGATGGCTGGAGAACGTACATGGCAGGGAGAACGCCCTACGGCAATCCCGTCCCGGTGAGCGATCTTGCGACCAAAATCCTCGATCCGGTGCTGCGCAAGCGGGCGGGCATCTCGATTGGCCTCGTCCAGTCCTGGGAAGAGATCGCGGGCCCGCGCCTCGCCAGCCGCTCGCGGCCTGAAAAGATCCAGTGGCCGCGCCGCCTGCATGAGGACGATCCATTCGAGCCGGCGGTGCTGGTCATCGCCTGCGAAGGCATGGCCGCACTTCATCTGCAGCACGAGACCGGCGAGATCATCAACAGGGTGAACGCCTTCCTCGGCTTCAACGCCATTGGCCGCATCAGGATCGTGCAAAAGCCGGTGACAACGGATAGAGGACGGCCCAAGCCGACCTTCAGGCCGTTGACGGCAGCGGAGAAGACGAAATTGTCCGGCACGGTCGAATTGATCGAGGATGAAGGGCTGCGCGCCTCGCTGGAAAGGCTGGGCGCGACCATTCTTGGTGAAAAAAAGTCGAAAACCCCTTGAAGACAGTCATGGATTTGTCGTCAACATCTCGCATTCGTGATCGCCCTTGTCAGGTTTCGCGATTGGATTGGGGACGGAGATGCCTTAATTCGCGCCAACTCTCGCCTTTTCGTGCCTTTGCATTGCAAAATTCAACCCTTGTCAGGTGATTCGTATGAACCGTCCCTCGTTCGGCAAAAGTCTGTCTCGCAGAAACGTCCTGTCTTCGCTGGCCGCCATTCCGGCGGTCGCCCTGCTCGCCGCCTGCAGTGACTCCGGCGAACAGGCCAAGGCGGCGGATGTGAAGCCTGCTGACCCTGCCGCTCCCGCAAAGCCGGCCACGCCGGCGGCGGCCAAGGTGCCGGAAGCGCAGGGAACCGTCGACATGGCGGAACTGTTGAAGCCGGGCGCGCTGCCCGACAAGCAGCTCGGCAAAGACGACGCCAAGGTCACCATCGTCGAATACGCCTCGATGACCTGCCCGCATTGCGCGCATTTCGCCGAGACTACCTTCCCGGAACTGAAGACGAAGTACATCGACACCGGCAAGGCTCGCTACATCCTGCGCGAATTTCCGTTCGATCCGAGCGCGGAAGCCGGTTTCATGCTGGCGCGCTGCTCCAAGGATAACTATTTCCCGATGGTCGATGTGCTGTTCAGGCAGCAGGCGAACTGGGTTGGCGTCCAGAACACCAAGGATGCGCTGCTGCAAATCTCGAAGCTCGCCGGTTTTACACAGGAGTCCTTCGAGGCCTGCTTGACGGACCAGAAACTTCTGGACGATGTGAGATCGGTCCAGAAGCGTGGCGCCAATGAATTCAAGGTCGACTCGACACCGACCTTCTTCATCAACGGTAAGACCTACAAAGGGGCGATGTCGATTGAGGAAATATCGGCCATCATCGACCCTCTGCTCTGACATCGGCTCAGCGCTGAAGCGGCAGCGTTCCGGCGCTGCCCGCTCTAGCGTTTTGAAACGGTTTCTTGCCGTAAAACCGCGGAACACTTTCGCGGAACCCGCCTGTGAGGCGCGTGAATGAAGTTTTCGCGCCTCCGCCTCCTTGGTTTCAAGTCGTTCGTCGAGCCCGGCGAGTTCGTCATCGAACGCGGCCTGACGGGCATTGTCGGGCCGAACGGCTGCGGCAAGTCGAACCTGGTCGAGGCGCTGCGATGGGTGATGGGCGAAAGCTCCTACAAGAACATGCGCGCGTCCGGCATGGACGACGTGATCTTTTCCGGTTCGGGCACCCGGCCAGCGCGCAACACCGCCGAGGTCACGCTTTTCCTCGACAACAGCGACCGTTCCGCGCCCGCCGCCTTCAACGATGCCGACGAATTGCAGGTATCGCGCCGCATTGAGCGCGAGGCCGGTTCGCTCTACCGCATCAACGGCAAGGAAGCGCGCGCCAAGGACGTGCAGCTTCTGTTCGCCGACCAGTCGACCGGCGCGCGCTCGCCGTCGATGGTAGGCCAAGGCCGCATCGGCGAACTGATCCAGGCCAAGCCGCAGGCGCGTCGCGCGCTGCTCGAAGAGGCGGCCGGCATTTCCGGCCTGCACACCCGCCGCCACGAAGCCGAACTGCGGCTGAAGGCCGCCGAACAGAACCTCGAGCGCCTGGACGATGTCGTCGGCGAGCTCGAAAGCCAGATCGAAAGCCTGAAGCGCCAGGCGCGCCAGGCATCCCGCTTCAAGAACCTGTCGGCCGATATCCGCAAGGCCGAGGCGACATTGCTGCACTTGCGCTGGACGCTGGCCAAGACGCAGGAAGGCGAGGCGCGCTCGGCGCTGGCTGTCGCCACCGCACTGGTCGGCGACCGCGCCGCCGCGCAGATGAACGCGGCCAAGGAGCAGGGCATCGCCGCCCATCGCTTGCCCGACCTGCGCGACGCTGAAGCCGCCGCCGCCGCCGCATTCCAGCGCCTGTCGATCGCCAGGTCGCAGATCGAGGAGGAGGCGGGCCGCATCCGCGCCCGCCAGGCCGAACTCGAGCGGCGTTTGCAGCAGCTCGACGGTGACATCGCCCGCGAGGAGCGGATGGTGCGCGACAATGCCGATGTTCTCGAGCGCCTGCGCACCGAGGAAGCCACGCTGAATTCCGAGAACGCCGGCGCCGCCGAGCGCGAGGCCACCACCCGCGCGGCATTCGAGCAGGCTGCATCGATGCTTGCCGCCAGCGAAGCCAAATTGGCCACGCTGACCGCCGAACGGGCCGAAGCCGCCGCCTCGCGCCACCAGATCGAACGGACCTTGCGCGAGACCGCCGAGCGCCGCGACCGCTTTGCCCGCCAGCTCGCTGAGGTCGACCGCGAATTGTCGGACATCCTCTCCAAGGTGGCCGGCCTGCCGGATCCGGCCGAAAAGCGCGTGTTGGTCGAACAGGCCATTGCGCTGCTGGAGGAGGCCGAAGCCGCCGTGGCGCAGTCCGAGCAGTCGGTCATCGATGCCCGCGCCGCGGAAAGCAATGCCCGGCCGCCGCTTCAGGACGCCAGGGCCGAACTGGCGCGGATCGAGACCGAAGCGCGCACGCTGGCCAAGATCCTGAACGCCGCCAGCGGCGATCTTTTCCCCTCCGTGCTGGAACAGATCAGCGTCGAACGCGGCTTCGAGACGGCGCTGGGCGCCGCCCTTGGCGAAGACCTCGACGTTCCGCTCGACCGCAGCGCGCCGGTGCACTGGGGTGAAAGCGCGATCCAGCCCGGCGACGCTGCCCTGCCCGAAGGCATCAAGAGCCTTGCCAGCGTGGTTCGCGCTCCGGCGCAGCTTGCCCGCCGCCTGGCGCAGATCGGCATTGTCGAAGCCGCGGACGGCCGCCGGCTGCAGGCACTGCTCGCGCCCGGCCAGAGGCTGGTCAGCCGCGAGGGCGCGCTCTGGCGCTGGGACGGACTTGCCGCCAGCGCCGATGCGCCGACCGCCGCGGCGCAAAGGCTGGCGCAGAAGAACCGGCTTGCCGAGCTCGATGCCGAGGCGGTGCAGGCGACACTTGTCCTGCGTCACGCCGAGGAGAATTTGGCTGAGGCCGAACAGGCGCTTCGCTTGGCCAGTGAGGCCGAGCGAAACACACGCCAGGCCGGACGCGACGCCCAGCATCGCCTGGATGCCGCCCGCAACGCGCTGGCCGAGGCCGAGAAGGCCGGTGGCGAATTGTCGAGCCGGCGCGCCGCACTCGACGAGGCACGCGCGCGCATCGTCGACAGCCATGAGGAAACCTCGGCTGCCTTCGTCGAGGCCGAGATGCTGCTGCAGGACGCGCCTGATCTCGGCGACCTGCAATTGCAGCTAGAACAGTCCTCGGCCAATGTCGCCCGCGACCGCGCCACCCTTGCCGACGCCCGCGCCGTCCATGAGGGGTTGCGGCGCGAAGCCGAGGCGCGCGCACGCCGGCTGGATGCCATCGGCGCCGAACGCAGCAATTGGCTGGTGCGCGCAGAAAATGCCTCGACGCAGATCGCGTCGCTCAGCGAACGCAAGGCCGAGGCCGAGGCGGAGCGCGAGCGGCTGGCCGACGCCCCCGACGAAATCGATGCCAAACGGCGCGCGCTGCTGTCGCAGCTCACCGAGGCCGAGACCTTGCGCAAGGCCGCCGCCGACCGCCTGCAGGAAGCGAAAAACAGGCAGGCCGAGCTGGACAAGGCGGCCACCGGGGCCATCCAGTCGCTGGCCGAGGCCCGCGAGACCCGCGTCCGCGCCGAGGAACGGCTGACCGCGGCCGACGAGCGCCGGCTGGAGGTCGAGGCGCGCATCCAGGAAACGCTGAACACGCCGCCGCATCTGGTGATCCGCCATACCGGCCTGGAAGCCGACGATCCGATGCCTGAAATGGGCGAGATCGAACGTCAGCTCGACCGGCTGAAGATCGAACGCGAACGGCTCGGCGCCGTCAATTTGCGCGCCGAGGAAGAGCAGAAGGAACTGTCCGACCGGCTGGAGGCAATCGTCTCCGAGCGCGAGGACATCATCGAGGCGATCCGCAAGCTCAGGCAAGCGATCCAGAGCCTCAACCGCGAAGGCCGCGAGCGGCTGCTGGCCGCTTTCGATGTCGTCAACAGCCATTTCCAGCGGCTGTTCTCGCATCTGTTCGGTGGCGGCACGGCAGAATTGCAGCTGATCGAATCCGAGGATCCGCTCGAGGCGGGGCTCGAAATCCTGGCCCGCCCGCCCGGCAAGAAGCCGCAGACCATGACGCTTTTGTCGGGCGGCGAGCAGGCGCTGACGGCGATGTCGCTGATCTTCGCCGTGTTCCTGACCAACCCCGCGCCGATCTGCGTGCTCGACGAAGTCGACGCTCCGCTCGACGATCACAATGTCGAACGCTTCTGCAATCTCATGGACGAGATGGCCAAGACCACCGAGACGCGCTTCGTCATCATCACCCATAACCCGATCACCATGGCGCGCATGGACCGGCTGTTCGGCGTGACCATGGCCGAGCAGGGCGTCAGCCAACTGGTGTCGGTCGATCTGCAGGCCGCCGAGGCGATGCGCGAGGCGAGCTGACGCGACCGGGCAAGGACAGACGCCATGACGACGGCAGCGCAGGCCGACGGCGAATGGCGCAGACACTCGGCTTGATGACATGCGTCGAATGCGGCTGCGCAGGAACTGGAACCGGCACGTGACGCAAGCCAGTTGTTCCGTCAGCAGCCCCTATGGCGGCCGAAGCGATGTAACGAGCAACGCGACGGTTGCTTGAAGTCGTCGGAAGTACGAACCGAAGGGCGCGCGACTTCTGTAATATGTCGCGACCCCGCGTCGCGGTGCATCGCTGGTAAAAATCGAGCCGCTCAGTGACTTAATACGGGATGGTGGATGAACAAGTTTGGCCTAGCAAGATCCGTGCCCGAAGAGATAAAGCGGGCGGTTCGCCAAAGAGATGGCTTCGGATGCGTAATTTGTGGAAATGCAATTATCGACTATGAGCATTTCAATCCAGAGTTTGTAGATGCTGAAGCCCACACCGTCGACTGCATCATTCTTCTTTGCATTGCGTGTCACGCCCTTAAGACGCGCGGGCGCTTGTCGAGACAAACGATTTCCGCCGCATTGAAAAATCCGAAAGCTAAGCAACTCGGCTTTTCTTTTGGTCCTTTCGATGTCGGTAGTGTGCATCCTGAGATTGTGTTCGGGGATATAGTGGCTCGCCATGTTACAGTAATTATTCGAATTCAAGACGATGAGATTGTTCGGGTTCGTGCACCTGAAGAGGCGGGCGGCCCGTTTCGCATTTCAGCATACGTATGCAATCGGACTGGCGTTCCGATGATGCATATCGTTGATAACGAGTGGCGAACGCGGACGTCTAACTGGGACGTCGCAGTTCAAGGGAGGAAACTTGTAATTCGATCCGCACTTCGGGATGTCGACTTGCAGCTTCGAACGAATCCGCCTCATCAATTGCTGTTCGAGAAATTCAGCATTCGTCATCGTGGCATCACGCTCGAATGTCGGGAAGGTCATTCAACGGCGATCACTTTGCTCGACGGCCGACAGATGAGAACAACCGGTATGGTCCTTGACGGCTGTCAGGTGGGCATTGAAATTCGCGACGGTTCTCTCAGCGTAGGTTGCGGTGGAGGAAGCGTCTCAATAGACGACATGCAAATTGGTCACGCCAACATGCCGCAAATGTTGCCGAAAGAATCCAACAACATAATTCCGTTCCGTGTCCCTCCTAAGAGGTGATCGGGGTTTTCAAGAAGGCCTAAATGGGTGACCTAGGATGTCCGGCATCAAAAAATTGAAATCCCGCAAACTATTGATTTTATCACATAATGCCCTTCCCGAGAGATGGGTGACAGTTCATTCCGGATAGATGGGTTACACTTTGGGCCCTTTGCAAGGAGAGCAAGGTGCCTTGGAAGGAGTGTAACGTCATGGAAGAGCGGCTGAAGTTCGTCGCCCGGTTGCTGGACGGCGAGAAGATGGCGGTGCTTTGCCGGGAGTTCGATATCTCGCGCAAGACCGGCTACAAGATCCTCACGCGCTACAATGACAGCGGCCTTGAAGGGCTGACGGATCGATCGCGCCGGCCCTATCGCCACGCCAATCAGCTTCCGTTTCAAATCGAGAAGCTGATTGTGCGCCTGAAGCAAGATAAGCCGACATGGGGGGCGCCGAAGATACGCGAGCGGCTGGCCCGGCTGTATCCCGATGTGCACCGGCCCGCGATCTCGACAGTGCATGCGGTGCTCGACCGGCACGGCATGGTCGAGCACCGCATGCGAAGGCGCAACAGGGCGACGGGGACACCGCTTTCAAACGGCTATCGACCCAACGATCTTTGGTGTGCCGACTACAAGGGCGAGTTCATGCTCGCCGACCGACGTTATTGCTATCCCCTGACCATCACCGACTTCGCCAGCCGCTATCTCATCGCCTGCGAGGCGCTGTCGACCACCAAGGAAGCCTTTGCCTTCACCGTGTTCGAAAGCGTTTTCAAAGAGTTCGGCCTGCCCAGCGCGATCAGGACCGACAATGGCGTTCCCTTCGCCAGCCCCAACGCGCTGTTCAACCTCAGCAAGCTGTCGGTCTGGTGGCTGCGCCTGGGCATCGACATCGAGCGCATCAAGCCGGGCTGCCCGCAGCAGAACGGGCGCCATGAACGCATGCACCTCACCCTGAAGAGGGAAGCCACCAAACCGGCAGGCGCCAATTTCCTTCAGCAGCAGGCCAGGTTCGATGACTTCATCGACGAGTTCAACTCAGAACGCCCGCATCAGGCACTCGGCATGGACTGTCCGGCAGAGCGCTACACGCCCTCAACGCGCCCCTACACCGGCCCTGCCGGACCTCGACTATCCGTTTCACGACAAGGCTGTCACCGTCACCACCTGCGGCCGCATCTGCTACAATCGCAAGAAGATCAATCTCAGTCTCGTCTTCGCCGGCCAGACCGTCGGCATCAAACAGGTCGAGGACCATATCTGGCTGGCTACCTTCATGGACTATGATTTGGGATATTTCGACGATGAGACATGCAGGCTCGAACCACTCCAAAACCCTTTCGGGCCAAAAGTGTTACCCATGTCTCCGGTATAAACCGTAACCTATGTGTCCGGAACGGACCCCAAACGGCGATGGCTGGGGCGCCAGGATTCGAACCTGGGAATGTCGGTACCAAAAACCGATGCCTTACCACTTGGCGACGCCCCAATAGCCGTCAGAGTCGCTGTGCGGCGCGTTATTAGCAGAGCAGCCGAAAAGCACAATGCTTATGAGCGAGAGCGAGAACGCCCTGAACGGCACGGAGCTGCCGACCATGTGAGGCGCTATTCGCTCCACACGGCCAGCTCGTTGCCGGCCGGATCGACAAAGTGGAAACGCCGGCCGCCGGGGAATGAGAAGATCGGCTTGACGATGGTGCCGCCGGCACTTTCCACTGCGCGCAGGGTTTTCTCCAGATCCCTGCTGTAGAGCACGGGCAGGGGCTTGGCCGGTGCTTCCTCGGCCTCGGCCTGAAAACCGCCGTCCAAACCTTCCGCAAAGGCCGAATAGGTCGGCCCGTAGTCGGTGAACGACCAGGCGAAGGCTGAACTGTAGAAAGCCTTCAACCGGTCCAGCGTGCCGCCGGTTGCCGGCATTTCCAGATAATCGAGTTTTCCATCCTGTTTCATGGGATACCTCGTTGTTCCCTTTATGTTCTAGTGTGGGTATAGTGGGGTGGCAAGTCTTTTTTGCCGCACCCTTGGACATCGCTTTTTCTTAATCGATTGTAGGGGCCGGACGACTTTGCCGGCACCTTGCCTTTCGCACTGCACCATCATATCGCTCCAGGGTCGGACGCGGCGGAACCATTGGTTTCGTCAATCTTTCCAATCTCCCGCAACCGGAGAGCAAGCATGACCAAATGGGTTTTCACCTTTGGCGATGGGGCGGCGGAAGGCCGTGCCAGCGACAGGAATCTGCTGGGTGGCAAGGGCGCCAACCTGGCCGAGATGTGCAGCCTTGGCTTGCCGGTGCCGCCGGGCTTCACCATCACCACCGAGGTCTGCAATGCCTACTATGCGAACGCCCGCGCCTATCCGGCGGGGTTGGAAGCCGATGTCGCGGTCGCGCTCGACCACATTGGCCAGCTGACCGGCCGCCGGTTCGGCGATCCGTCGAAGCTGCTCTTGGTTTCCGTGCGCTCCGGGGCGCGCGCCTCGATGCCGGGAATGATGGACACCGTGCTCAATCTCGGCCTGAACGACGAGACCGTCGAGGCGCTGGCCGGTGATTCCGGCGATGCACGCTTTGCCTATGACAGTTATCGCCGCTTCATCCAGATGTATTCCGATGTGGTCATGGGTCTCGATCACGAGGTGTTCGAGGAAATCCTTGAAGACCAGAAGGCGAGCCTCGGCCACGAACTCGACACCGAGCTGACGGCCATCGAATGGCAAGGCGTGATCGCACTCTACAAGGCCAAGGTCGAGGAGGAACTCGGCAAACCCTTCCCGCAGGATCCGCATGAGCAGCTCTGGGGCGCCATCGGCGCGGTCTTTTCGAGCTGGATGAACAACCGCGCCATCACCTACCGGCGCCTGCACGACATCCCCGAAAGCTGGGGCACGGCGGTCAATGTCCAGGCCATGGTGTTCGGCAACATGGGCGAGACCTCGGCCACCGGCGTCGCCTTCACCCGCAATCCGTCGACCGGGGAAAAGCAGCTCTATGGCGAGTTCCTGGTCAATGCGCAGGGCGAGGATGTCGTCGCCGGCATCCGCACGCCGCAGAACATCACCGAGGCCGCCCGCATCGCCGCCGGCTCCGACAAGCCATCCTTGCAGAAGCTGATGCCCGACGCGTTCCAGTCCTTCGTGACGATCTCCGACAGCCTGGAAAAGCACTATCGCGACATGCAGGACCTCGAATTCACCATAGAGCGCGGCAAGTTGTGGATGCTGCAGACCCGGTCCGGCAAGCGCACCGCCAAGGCGGCGCTGAAGATCGCGGTCGAGATGGCCAGGGACGGGCTGATCACGAAGGAGGAAGCCGTTGCACGCATCGATCCGGCCTCGCTTGATCAGTTGCTGCACCCGACCATCGACCCGAAGGCCGCGCGAGACGTTATCGGCGTCGGCCTGCCGGCATCTCCGGGCGCGGCCACCGGCGAGATCGTCTTTTCCTCCGGCGATGCCGAGGATCTGAAGGCGCAAGGCCGCAAGGCGATCCTGGTGCGCATTGAGACCAGCCCGGAGGACATCCATGGCATGCATGCGGCGGAAGGCATCCTGACCACGCGCGGCGGCATGACCAGCCATGCCGCCGTCGTCGCGCGCGGCATGGGCAAGCCTTGCGTCTCCGGCGCCGGCTCGCTGCGCGTCGACTACAAGGCCGGCACGCTGCTCTCGATGGGGCAGACCTTCCGCAAGGGCGACGTCATCACCATCGACGGCGGCAACGGCCAGGTGCTGAAGGGCGCCGTGGCGATGCTGCAGCCCGAACTTTCAGGTGATTTCGCCGCCATCATGGAATGGGCGGACGCGGTGCGCCGCATGAAGGTGCGCACCAATGCCGAAACGCCGCTCGACGCCCGCATGGCGCGCTCCTTCGGCGCCGAGGGCATCGGGCTTTGCCGCACCGAACACATGTTCTTCGACGGCGCCCGCATCGTAGCCATGCGCGAGATGATCCTGGCCGACACCGAGAAGGACCGCCGCACCGCCCTTGCCAAGCTTCTGCCCATGCAGCGCTCGGATTTCCTGGAACTCTTCGAGATCATGGCCGGCCTGCCGGTGACGATCCGACTGCTCGATCCGCCGCTGCACGAATTTCTGCCCAAGACCGAGGAGGAGGTGGCCGAAGTCGCCGCCGCCATGAACGTGTCGCCGGACAAGCTCCGGCAACGCACCGACGCCCTGCACGAATTCAACCCGATGCTCGGCCATCGCGGCTGCCGGCTGGCCGTCTCCTATCCCGAGATCGCCGAGATGCAGGCGCGGGCCATCTTCGAGGCCGCCGTCGAGGCCGGCAAGAAGGCCGGCGCGCTGGTGGTTCCCGAGATCATGGTGCCGCTGGTCGGCCTGGTCAAGGAACTCGACTACGTGAAGGCGCGCATTGATGCGGTCGCCAAGAGCGTGATGGACGAGAGCGGCGTCAAGATCGACTACCTGACTGGAACCATGATCGAATTGCCACGTGCGGCGATCCGGGCTCATGTCATCGCCGCTACAGCCGAGTTCTTCTCCTTCGGCACCAACGACCTTACCCAGACCACTTTCGGCATTTCGCGCGACGATGCTGCCTCTTTCCTGGAGACTTACCGCCAGAAGGGCATCATCGAGCAGGATCCCTTCGTCTCGCTCGACATCGACGGCGTCGGCGAACTGGTGCGCATGGCTGCGCAAAAGGGCAGGGCGACGCGGCCCGACATCAAGCTCGGCATCTGCGGCGAACATGGCGGCGACCCGGCATCGATCCGTTTTTGCGAGGAGGTCGGACTCGACTATGTATCGTGCTCGCCCTATCGTGTGCCGATTGCCAGGCTGGCGGCCGCGCAGGCAGCGGTGCAGGTGGCAAAGACCGGGCGCGGATAGGAAGCGAGCCCGGATCGAAACTTACGGTTTTGTATGAAAACTCACGCGAACGTGCCGAAGGCGTTGCGTAATCTCGACATCGTCACTGCCTAATCTGCGCACGGACCGTCAATTGTTTCCGGAATCACACGTTGCAGATATCTCCCGCGCCATTCCGCTCGATCCTGGTCATTCAGACGAAGTTCATCGGCGATATCGTTCTCGCCTCGACGCTCGCCAGGAACCTGCAACTCGAATTCCCCGATGCCAGGATCGTGTTTCTCTGCGAAGCGCACTTCAAAAGCTTCGTGATCGCGCATGGCATGGCTTCCGAGGTGGTTACGTTCCGGCGCTCCCGGATCCGCGGCACCCCGCTGGAGCGCGCAAAAGAACTCTATGCCGTGGTGCGGGCGCTGCGCCGCTTCCGTTTCGACCTGACGATCGACGTGACCGATTCAAAGACCTCGCGCATTGTCAGTGGGCTGGTCAACGCAAAGACCCGCGTCGGCTATAATCCTCCCGAGAGGCCTCTGAAGCTGCTGGAGCGTCAGCCCGCCAATCTGTTTGCCAAGCCGTATGGGTTTGGCGGCCATCATTTCGTCTTTCGCTATCTCTCGCCGCTTGAAGCGCTTGGCGTCGATCTGCGCGTCACCGTGCCAAGCCTTCAGCCATCGCCGTTAGAGACGGCGAAAGCATTGGCGCTTCTGGGCATGCATCATCTGCGGCCGAATGCCTTTGTCGCCGTGCATGCCGGCGCGAGCTTCAAGGGCCGGCAATGGCAGCCGGAGCGATTTGCCGAGGCGATCAACGAAATTGCAGCCGGTACCGGACTGGGTGTCGTCCTGGTGGGAGGGCCGGACGAAAGCGAGATCGCCGGACGGATCCTCGCCAGGACGGCGACGCCGATGGTCAACCTTGTCGGGACGCTGTCGCTCGAGAGCCTGTTGGCCGTTCTGAAACAAGCGCGGCTGTTTCTTGGCAACGAGAGCGGCCCTATGCATATGGCTGCCGCCGTGGGCACGCCGGTCGTCGGGCTTTTTGGTCTGACGAATCCGTCGCGCTGGGGACCGGTCGGCGTGCCCAGCATCGCGCTTCGGCCGTCGACGCCATGTGACTGCGTGGCCAAGGATCTGTGCCGCTGGCCCGATCCCAGCAGGGTTTGCTGCGTTTGGCGCCTGGAGGTGAACCCGGTCGTCGATGCGGTGCGCGAGGTGCTCGCGCGCACCGAGATGAAGCGCGAGCGCGCCGTCTGATGCATGTCGTCCAAAATGGCTCCGGTTTTTGGAGAGAACTGCATACATGAAAAGAAAGCTTACAGCGCGTTGCCCGATCCGTTTCGGGTCGACGCGCTTTAACGGCGGCAAGGCCACCGTCGAAGGGTTCGTTCACCGACCACTCGGTCAAATTGCCGCGCCAGGCATCTTTCTGCTATTCATCGTCCCGATTTCCGCCTTGATGCGGGCCTTGGGATAGCGGCTTGAAATCGCCTATCAGGAATTGGTTTGATGCGTCTGCCGCAAAAACATCTCTGCATGATCGCCATGTCGCTGGCGGTGGTGTCCAGCGCTCACGCCGTGCCGCTGGTCGAGCCCACGCTGCATATAAAGCCTGCCGCAAGCGGGGCCGGCCGGGTCGCGCTGACGCTCGATGCCTGCGGCGGACAGACCGACACACGGATCCTTTCGGCGCTGGTGGAAAACAAGATCCCCGCCACCATTTTCGTCACCGGCATCTGGCTGAAGCGCAATGCCGCGGCCGTCGCGATCATGCGCGCGCATCCCGACCTGTTCGAACTGGAAAATCACGGCGGCCATCATGTTCCGGCGGTCGACACGCCGCAGAAGATTTATGGCATACGCAGCGCCGGCAGCCCCGAAGCGGTACTAGCCGAGGTCGAATCGGGTGCCGCCGCATTGGCCAAGACGGGTGAGCCGGCTCCGAAATGGTTCCGGGGCGCAACGGCCGAGTACAGCCCCTCGGCCATCGCGATGATCCGCAAGCTCGGCTTCAAGATCGCCGGCTTCTCGATCAATGGCGATGGCGGCTCATTGCTGGGTGCCAAGGAAACCGCCCGGCGCATCGCCGCGGCCAAGGACGGCGACGTCATCATCTCGCACATCAATCAGCCGACCCATGCCGCCGGCGAAGGCGTGGTGCAGGGCCTGTTGGCGCTCAAGGACAAGGGCATGACCTTCGTGCGTCTCGACGATGCCGATGGCATGGGCAACAACGGCACCACCGACTGAGGGTGCGTCGACATTGGGGTGGTGATCGGCCCGCCCTCAAATCTCAACGCACTCTGAGTGCCTTCAAGTCGAAGAGCTCAGCCAGGCCTGGTTTCGATGGTGACCTTGCTGGCGTAGAACGCCCCGTGATCGCGGATATCGGTCATTTCGTCGAACGGATGCCGATAGGCCCACATCGCGTCCTTGCCCGCCTCGCCGGCCGGCAGCACGCTCCAATAACTGGCATCACCCTTATAGGGACAATGGGTGGAGTGCTCCGTGCCGGTGAGCTTGTCGAAATCGATGTCGGCGAACGGAATATAGAAGGCTGCGGGGTAGGGGGCCTCGGTCAGCACCTTGGCCCTCGTGGACGATGCGATGACTGTATCGCCGGCGCGGACGGTAACGGTGCCTGCATAGGGCTCGATGGTGATGATCTTGTCGGGATTGCGCTGGAAGCCGGGGGCAGGGTTGGCGATCTTGTCCATGCTGGTTCTCCTTACCTGGCTCCCTAAAATGTGGCGGGCACAGCCATTGCGCAAGGTCCGTTCGCATCACGAAAACCGGCGCCAATCGCCGAGGCGTGGCGCTATAGCGCTTTCGAGTGTCACCCGAGACTTCAGGCGGCGGTTCTGAATGCGTCCATCAGTCCGGCATAGGCGGCTGCAATGCCCGCCACCGGGTTGCTGCTTCTCGAAACGGTCTCGACCTTCAGCGAGCCGCCGCCGGTCGGCAGGGTGAGCAGCAGGAACTGGCGATTGCCGCCGTCGCCGACGGATGCCGCCGCGACATGCTGGCCTTCGCCTCCGCTCTCGACACACATCTTGAACAGCAGCGTGCCGCCGACCGCTTCGAGCGCGCCGCCGACAACTTCAACAAATTCGTCTTCGGAAACAATCTTCTCGTCTGGCACCAAATCGGCCAAGCTTTCGGCAAGTGTGCTCTCCAGAGCCTTGTCCTCGAGTTGCGCGTCCATGCGAACCTCTTTCAGTCGCCAATCGCACCCCTTTGCCCGTTAACGAAACTTAACGCCGACGATGGCCGGATTGTGGCGGATTTCCCGGTGATTTGGGGGGTAGGAGACTGCCGTCACGGCGGCGATTTTGACCCTCCTGCCATCCCCGTGGCACGAGGGATCAGCAGGCCCAAATCCAAAACATGTCGGAATTCAACCGTTTGCCGTTACGGCACGGACTCCGAAATTCGCTGGCCGCGCAAGCGGGTGACTGGACAATCCGCCGGTTCGCTTCACAATGCGCCAAAGCTACGACGCAAAATGCGCGAGGGAGGAGGAACGGGATGCTGGGGCTGATGCAGGAATGGCCGCTGCTGTGCCACAAGCTGATCGACAACGCCGAACGGCAACATGGGGTGCGCGAGATCGTGTCGCGCTCGATCGAGGGACCGATCGTGCGCACCACCTATGCCGACATCCACCGTCGCTCCCTCAAGGTTGCCCAGCGGCTGGAACGCGACGGGTATGGGATGGGCGACCGCATCGCCACGCTGGCCTGGAACACCGCGCGCCACATCGAGGCCTGGTACGGCATCATGGGCATTGGCGCGATCTATCATACGCTCAATCCGCGCCTGTTTCCCGAGCAGATCGTCTGGATCATGAACCACGCCGAGGACAATGCCGTCTTCGTCGATCTCACCTTCGTGCCGTTGCTCGAAAAGATCGCCAGTGCCGTCAAATCTCTGAAACAGGTGATCGTGCTGACCGACAAGGCGCACATGCCGCAAACCACCTTGCCCAACGCCGTCGCCTACGAGGACTGGCTTGACGGGGTCGATGGCGATTTCGCCTGGAAGACCTTCGACGAAGGCACTGCCGCCGGTATGTGCTATACATCGGGCACGACAGGCGATCCCAAAGGCGTCGTCTACAGCCACCGCTCGAACGTGCTGCACGCCATGATTGCCGCCATGCCCGATGCGATGGGTCTGTCGGCGCGCGACACGATCCTGCCGGTGGTGCCGATGTTCCACGCCAATGCCTGGGGCCTTGGCCAGAGTGCACCGATGATCGGCGCCAAGCTGGTCATGCCCGGCTGCAAGATGGATGGCGCCTCGATCTACGAGTTGCTCGACACCGAGAAGGTGACCTTCAGCGCCGCCGTGCCGACCGTCTGGATGATGCTGCTGCAATATCTGGAGCAGACCGGCAAGACGCTTCCCCATCTGAACAAGGTCGTCATCGGCGGCTCGTCATGCCCGCGTGCGATCATGACGAAATTCCAGGACAATTACGGTGTCCAGGTCATCCATGCCTGGGGCATGACCGAAATGTCGCCGCTAGGAACGCTATGCACCCTGAAGCCCGAATATGCCGGCCTCGAGGGCGAGGCCCGGCTCGACGTCCAGGGCAAACAGGGCTACCCGCCCTTCGGCGTCGAGATGAAGGTGACCGATGACGACAACAAGGCGCAGCCGTGGGACGGCAGGACATTTGGCCGGCTGAAGGTGCGCGGCCCCGCGGTTGCCCGCGCTTACTATGGCGGTGTGGGCGCCGAGCAATTCGACGAGGACGGCTGGTTCGATACCGGAGACGTCGCCCACATCGATGCCGGTGGCTACATGCAGATCACCGATCGCGCCAAGGACGTCATCAAGTCCGGCGGCGAGTGGATTTCGACCATCGACCTCGAGAATCTGGCTGTCGGCCACCCGGATGTGGCGGAAGCCGCAGCCATCGGCGTCCACCATTCGAAATGGGGCGAGCGGCCGTTGCTGGTCGTCGTCGCCAAGCCCGGCAAGGAGCCGACCAAGGCTGGTATTCTCGACTTCATGGACGGCAAGGTGGCCAAGTGGTGGATGCCCGACGATGTCGCTTTCGTCGGCGAGATACCGCATACCGCCACCGGCAAGATCCAGAAGATCACCTTGCGCCAGCAGTTCAAGGACTACCGCTTGCCGACGGATTGACGGGGATGTTGCATGTTTCGGCTTCAAGCCGCCGCGAAAAGGCACTAGACCTCGGTCCGGGTTGGGGCATCGCAGAAGACAATGGTTAGCATTCCCGAACGGCAAACGTCGAAGGCGGCCGGCTGGTCGCGGCGCACAGCCGCATTTTCGGCGGTGCTGTTGCTGACCGACTATGTCGGCCATCGCTTCGGTCTTGTCGAAACGCCGGTGTTCCTGTGGGTGCTGGGCATTGTTGCGCTGTTGGCGGCGCTGGCGCTGTTGTTCGCCGCCTTTGCCTTTTCGAGACTGTGGAATTTCGGTGATCGCGGCGGCCGCGACCTGACCCTCGGCGTCTTGCTGGCCCTGTTGGTGCTGGTCCCCTACGGCGTTGCCGCCTACTGGGCGACGATCTATCCGCCGCTCAGGGACATCTCGACCGACTTCGAGGAACCGCCTGCGCTCGACATCAGCGACCGGACGAAGGACATGAACGTGCTCTCCCCGCCGACGCCGGGCGAACAGCGGCTGCAGACCGACAGCTATCCGCTTGTCACCGCGCGCAGCTACGACCTGCCCTTCGAGACCATCGTCAACGCCGTTGAAACCGTGCTCGACCGGCGCGGCTGGGACCTTTCCCAGCCATACCCCGACCTCGCCGGGCAGAGCGACGTGACCATCACCGCAGTTGCCTCGAGCTTCGTGCTCGGCCTTCCCGCCGACGTGGCGATCCGCGTGACGGATGACGGGGACACGATCATCGTCGACATGCGGTCGGCGTCGCGTTATGGCCGCTACGACCTTGGCGACAATGCCGCGCGCGTCACCGATTTCCTGGCGGAACTCGATCAGGAAGTCGCCGGCCAGGTCGGCGCGGCTCCGGCCGAATAGCCGGTTTCCCGCCGGATAGTGCGTTTCCCGCCGGATAGTGCCTTTGCGTCCGGGGAAGCCTATCAGGCAGGCGCGAAAATGCCGTCGATGGCGGGGGCTGCGTCCGTCGACACCATGCCGCGCGCCACCAGGTCCTCGAGATGGGCAAGCACCGATAGCCCGGCAGCGCCGTGCAGCCGCGGATCGGTATCCCTGTAGATCGCCTTGACCATGTCGGGGATCGTCCGGTCACCGGTCCTGACCCGCTCCAGTATGGCTCGTTCGCGCATCTTGCGATGCGTCTTCAGCCCGCGCATGAAGTTGCGCGGCTCCGTCACTGGTCCGCCATGGCCAGGCAGCAGCAGGCGATCGCCGCGCTCGATCAGCCGGTCTAGCGACGCCATGTAATCGGCCATTACCCCGTCCGGCGGCGCGACGATGGACGTCGCCCATGCCATGACATGATCGGCCGAGAATAGGATGCCAGTTCCCTCCAGCGCGAATGCAGCGTGATTGGCGGTGTGGCCGGGGGTCAGAACCGTCCGGATCGCCCAGCCGTCGCCGGCGACCAACGCCCCGTCCGGCAGCGCGATATCCGGAACGAAAGCAGTGTCGGCGCTGGCATCGAGCGCATTGGTTTCGCCGGTGTGCAACGGCCTTGCCGGCCGATGCGGGCCCTCCGCCAGCACGGCGGCGCCGGTGCGCTCTTTCAGCCGCGTCGCCAGCGGCGAATGGTCACGATGCGTATGGCTGACGAAGATATGGCTGACCGGCCTGCCGGCGATCACGTCGAGCAAGGTCTGCAGATGCGCCTCGTCATCCGGCCCGGGGTCGACGACCGCCAGCGTGTCGCGCCCGATGATGTAGGAGTTTGTGCCGTGAAAGGTAAACGGGCTCGGATTTCGGGCCGTGACGCGCCGCACGTCGGCTGCCACGTCTATCCCGTAACCATAGCCGGGATCGAAACTGGTATCGAATTTGAGAGCCATGTCTTTTCGAACGACGTCTTTCGAACCATGTCGGGCACATTATTCCCTGGAACAATGTAGGCACTTTGTTCCAGGAACGGCAAAACCGATTGCCGCATAGCACGCAAGCCAATATAGGAAAACGCTGAGACCGCGATTGTTGGATCGCGACAAATCGGATTGGGGAAGACCATGGCAACTGCAACGACGATGCGCCCGCTTGTTTCTCTGGCTCTGCCGCAAGAAGGCGCGGCGCGACTGGCAACGCAGTTTCTCCTGGCGATTGCCGGAACGCTGCTGCTGACGCTGTCCGCCAAGACCAGGGTGGTGCTGGGTCCGGTCGATATCTCGATGCAGACGCTCGCCGTATTCCTGATCGCCGCCGCCTTCGGCATGCGTCTCGGCGTTGCCACCCTGCTGCTTTATATGGCGGAGGGCGCGATGGGCTTCCCGGTCTTCCAGGGCACGCCGGAGAAGGGTATCGGCATTGCCTATATGGTCGGGCCGACCGGCGGCTATCTCGCTGGCTTCGTCGTCATGGCCGCTATTGTCGGCTGGGCCGCCGATCGCGGCTGGGATCGCCATCCGATCAAGCTTGTCAATGCGATGCTGGTTGCCGAAGTCGTGATGATGGCAATGGGCTTCGCCTGGCTGGCCGTGCTCATCGGTCCGGAGAAGTCCTGGCAGTTCGGCGTCGTGCCGTTCATCGTCGGCGACCTGATCAAGGTTGCGCTCGCGGCGAGTCTGGTGCCGGCCGTCTGGTCGCTGCTGAAGCGCTCCTGAGTTCCCTCAGCAAGCCGGTATACCGTAGACGTCAGGGGTCCACTCCCGGAGACGGTCGTTTCTGATGAAGGTTCTGGTCACCGGCGTCGCCGGCTTCATAGGCTATCATGTCGCCAGGCGGCTCCTGGAGCGCGGCGACGAGGTCGTCGGCGTCGACAGCATCAACGACTATTATGATCCGCGCCTCAAGCGGGCGCGGCTGCGGCTTCTGGCCGAGGCGAGCCGAAGCACCAATGCCGGCTATCATTTCATCCAAGGCAATCTCGCCGACAGGACCGTGGTTGACGGCTGCTTTGCCGACCACACCTTCGACCGGGTAATCCATCTCGCCGCCCAGGCCGGGGTGCGCTACAGCCTGGAAAATCCGCGCGCCTATGTCGAAAGCAACATCGTCGCTTTCACCAACATGCTCGAGGCCTGCCGCCACAGCCGTGTCGGGCACCTGACCTATGCCAGCACCTCGAGCGTTTACGGCGCCAACACCGACATGCCGTTTTCCGAACATCGCCCGGCCGACCACCCGCTGCAGTTCTACGCCGCGACCAAGCGCGCCAACGAGCTGATGGCGCACAGCTACAGCCACCTGTTCGGGCTGCCGACCACTGGTCTGCGCTTTTTCACCGTATACGGTCCCTGGGGCCGTCCCGACATGGCGCTGTTCCTGTTCACCAGGAGCATCTTGGCCGGCGAGCCGGTCAAGCTGTTCAACAACGGCAATCACACGCGCGACTTCACCTATGTCGAGGACATTGCCGAAGGCGTGGTCCGCGCCAGCGACAGCCCCGCCGCGCCCAACCTTGCCTGGGATTCCGGCCATCCGGACCCGGCGACGAGCAGCGCGCCCTGGCGCATCTTCAACATCGGCAACAACAACCCGGTGAAGCTGGCCGCCTATGTCGAGGCGCTGGAAAACGCGCTTGGCCGCAAGGCCGTCGTCGAACTCTTGCCGCTGCAGGCAGGCGACGTGCCCGACACCTTCGCCGACACCTCCGCACTTCAACAGGCCGTCGGCTACCGCCCCGGCACGTCCGTTTCCGAGGGGGTAGGGCGGTTCGTGGAATGGTATCTGGCGTATTTTGGACGGGAATAGCGGGGTCGCTCTTTGCACGAAATAGTCCGCCCGTTTGCGGGACGCCGCATTGACAAGCCATTGCATGAAACCTAAGCACAGGCACTCAAGGCCGGGGGGCTTTGGCATGTCGAGGAGAGCTTCTTGAAAGGAATTATCCTTGCTGGAGGCAGTGGAACGCGTCTTTATCCACTAACGTTAGCAGTCTCTAAGCAGATCCTCCCGATCTACGACAAGCCGATGATCTATTATCCGCTGAGCGTGCTGATGCTCGCGGGGATCCGCGAAATTTTGATTATTTCGACGCCGCGTGATCTGCCGGCTTTCCGTGAGTTGCTGGGCGACGGATCGGAGTTCGGTCTGGCGCTGTCCTACGCCGAGCAGCCTCAGCCCAATGGCCTCGCGGAAGCCTTCATCATTGGCCGGGATTTCATCGGCAAGGACAGCGTCTCGATGATCCTGGGCGACAACATCTATTTTGGCGACGGGCTGTCGCAGCTTTGCCGCACCGCGGCATCGCGTGAGATGGGTGCTTCGGTGTTCGCCTACCATGTCGAGGATCCCGAACGCTATGGCGTGGTGTCCTTCGACAAGGCCACCGGAACCGCGCTGACGATCGAGGAAAAGCCACAGAAGCCGAAGTCCAACTGGGCCGTCACGGGTCTCTATTTCTACGACAATCAGGTCGTCGACATCGCCCCCACCATCCGGCCCTCGGCGCGCGGCGAACTCGAGATCACGGCGGTCAACAACGTCTATCTCGAGCGTGGCCTGCTCCATGTTCACCGGTTGGGGCGTGGCTACGCGTGGCTCGACACCGGCACGCATGACAGCCTGCATGAAGCCTCTTCCTTCGTGCGCACCATCGAGCACCGCCAAGGCATCAAGGTCGCCTGTCCGGAGGAAATCGCCTTTGAACAGGGCTGGCTGACGGCGGACAAGGTGCTGGAGCGCGCGACCCGCCTGGGGAAAAACGAATACGCGGCCTATCTGCGCCGGCGTGTCGCCGATCTTTCGGAGGGGTAGATGCTGGAGGTGAGATCGCTTGGCATCGACGGGGTGCTGGAAATCGTTCCGAAGCGGCATGGCGATGCGCGCGGCTTCTTCATGGAAACCTACAATGCCGAGCGCTTTGCGCAGGCCGGCATCGACCTCGTTTTCGTGCAGGACAACCATTCCTATTCCGCCGCGGCGGGCGTGCTGCGCGGGTTGCACTACCAGCTTGCACCGCGCGCCCAGGACAAGCTGCTGCGCGTCATCCGTGGCAGCGTCCTAGACGTAGCGGTCGATATTCGCCGGGGCTCGAAAACCTTTGGAAAATGGGTCGGTCTCGAAGTATCGGCTGAAAAGGGCAACCAGATCCTGGTGCCGAAGGGCTTTGCGCATGGCTTCGTGACGCTCGTGCCCGACACCGAGGTCCTGTATAAGGTGACCGACACTTATTCGCCCGGGCATGACCGCTCGATCCGTTTCGATGATCCGGCCATCGGCATAGAATGGCCGTCGCTGGCGAGCGGGTTCCAGCTTTCGGACAAGGATCTCAAGGCGCCGCTGCTCGCCGCCGCCGAGGTGTTGCCTGATGTTGCCAAAGGTGCGTGAGGACAGCAGCATGAATTTTCTGGTGACGGGCGGTGCCGGCTTCATCGGTTCGGCGGTGTGCCGGCATCTGTGCGCCAATCCGGCCTACCGGGTGACCAATCTCGACAAGCTGACCTATGCGGGCAACCTGGCCTCGCTGCGGCCGATCGAGAATGCCCACAATTACAGCTTCGCCCATGCCGACATCTGCGACGAGCGGGCGGTACTGGACATATTGCGCCGCAACGATATCGACATCGTCATGAACCTCGCCGCCGAGAGCCATGTCGACCGCTCGATCGACGGACCTGGCGCCTTCATCGAGACCAACATCGTCGGCACCTACAAGATCCTCAACGCCGCGCTGGAATACTGGCGTGGCCTTTCCGACGAGAGGAAAAGCCGCTTCCGCTTCCATCACGTCTCGACCGACGAGGTGTTCGGCGACTTGCCTTTCGATGGCGGCATGTTCGTCGAGGAGACCCCCTACGCGCCGTCGTCGCCCTATTCGGCCTCGAAGGCGGCCTCGGACCATCTCGTGCGTGCCTGGCACGAGACCTATGGCCTGCCGGTGGTGCTTTCCAACTGTTCGAACAATTACGGCCCCTATCATTTCCCCGAGAAGCTGATCCCGCTCGTCATCCTCAACGCGCTCGATGAAAAGCCGCTGCCTGTCTACGGCGCCGGCGCCAATGTGCGCGACTGGCTGTTCGTCGAGGATCACGCGCGGGCCCTGGAGCTCATTGCCACCAAGGGCACGCCGGGCGAGAGCTACAATGTCGGCGGCAATTCAGAACGCACGAACCTCGCCGTCGTCGAGACGATCTGCGACCTGCTCGACGTCAGGCGCCCCCGCGCCGATGGCAAGCGCTATCGCGACCTGATCGCCTTCGTCACAGACCGCCCCGGCCACGACCGCCGCTATGCCATCGATGCTTCCAAGATCGGTCGCGAGCTCGGCTGGGCGCCAAGCGAGAATTTCGACAGCGGCCTGGCGCGGACGGTGGACTGGTTCCTGGACAACAAATGGTGGTGGGGGCCGATCCGCGAACAGCGCTATGCCGGCGAGCGGCTGGGCGAGGCACGCAAGGAGAGCGCGTGAGGATCGTTGTCACCGGACGCGACGGCCAGGTCGCGGCAAGCCTGCTGGAGGCTGGCCAGAGCCGCGCCGATGTGGAAGTCGTCGCCATCGGCCGGCCGGAGTTCGACCTGGCAAGACCCGATATCGTCTTTGACGCCATCTCGGCGGCCAAGCCGGATATCGTCGTATCGGCCGCCGCCTACACCGCCGTGGATCAGGCCGAGGACGAGCCCGATCTGGCCTTTGCCGTCAACGCGACCGGCGCCGGCAAGGTGGCCGAAGCGGCGGCACGGCTCGGCATTCCCGTCATCCATCTTTCGACCGACTATGTCTTCGACGGCAGCGCTCCCGGCGCCTATGTCGAGACCGATGCCACGGCGCCGCTCGGCGTCTATGGCGCCTCCAAGCTCGCCGGCGAACAGGCGGTGGCCGCCGCCAACCCACGCCACCTGATCTTGCGCACCGCCTGGGTCTACAGCCCGTTCGGCCGGAATTTCGTGAAGACCATGCTGCGGCTGGCTGCCGACCGCGACGAGGTCTCGGTGGTGGCCGATCAATGGGGAAACCCGACCTCGGCACTTGATATCGCCGACGCGATCCTGCATGCGGCGGCCATGCTGCACCGCGACAAGGATCTCGTCGCGTTCGGCACCTATCATCTGGCCGGCACGGGCGAGACCAACTGGAGCGGCTTTGCCCGTCATATACTGGACACAAGCCTGGCGTTTGGTGGTCCTTGGGCGCGGGTACGGGACATTGCCACGATGGACTATCCGACCAAGGCGCGCCGCCCCGCCAATTCCAGGCTATCGAGCGCGAAGTTCGCTTCCGCCTTCGGCTGGAACGCGCCGGACTGGCGGCAATCGACGGAAGCGGTGGTGAAGTATCTTGCCGGCGGTGGCGCGGAGGGCGCGGTATGACCGCAGCTACGAAGGGGCGGAAGAGCCAGGCTCGTAAAACACAGTCCGGGTTGTACGCCGAACCAATGGACTCTAGCGCGCCAGGTGAGCGTACAGTCTTGGACTTTCCCGAGGCTCTGCTGAACGACGATCTGGCGCCGCTGTTCTGGCGACCGGAGCGGATGGATCAGCCAACAATTGCATGGCTCGGTCACACCCCGTTCGCCCACTGGTTGATCGGCGCCCAACATCCACGCGTTCTTGTCGAGTTAGGCACTCATGCAGGCGTCTCCTACTCTGCTTTCTGCTCCGCTGTCCTGAAGGGAAAGACCGGGACGCGCTGCTTTGCGGTGGACACGTGGAGGGGCGATGAGCAGGCAGGGATCTACTCCGAGGCGATATTTGAGGACTTCAAGCGCTTTCATGACGAGCGCTATGCTGAATTTTCGGAGCTGCTACGATGCACGTTCGACGAGGCGTCGACCCAGTTTGCGGACTCCAGCATAGATCTGCTGCATATCGACGGCCTCCACACCTACGAGGCCGTTCGGCACGATTTCGAACAGTGGTTCTCAAAGCTCTCGGACCGGGCGATCGTCCTGTTCCACGACACAAATGAACGACAGGCAGACTTTGGGGTCTGGAAGTTATGGGAAGAATTGCGGGGCAAATACCCCTCGTTCGAGTTTCCCCACAGTCACGGCCTCGGCGTCCTGCTGGTGGGAAAGAACCCAGCGGAAGCCATTGCCCAATTGTGCCAGCTCGACAGTGCCGACGCGGCGATTGTCCAGCGCCGAATGGAGCTCTTCGGCGATCGCTGGCGCGTCGAAGCGGCGAAGACGTTGGAAATTCAACGTCTCTCTCGCACACTGCCGACCGATGTCAGCGCACTTAACGCGGAATTAGCGGCGGCTCGCAAGCAAATCCGAACCGGTATGCAAGCGCTGGAGAAGGCCAACACAAATCTCGTTGCAAGGGACGAGGACATAGCGGCACTTGAACATAAGGTGCAGGAGCGCGATCAGCAGATGGCACTGTTAAAACGCGAAATCGAACTTGTTCGGACTAGCCGGACTTGGCGTTATGGATCGTTCCTGCGGAGACTTGTGTCATTTCCGAATAAGGCAACTTTTTATGCCGGGCGGAACGTCGCGTTGCGCGCGCTCCACCATTTGGAAGGCGTGCCATCGAGCAAGCGGGCCACGGAGTGGAAGGTAACCGGCGACGATCCGCAGTTCGAACTCCTTTGGCCGGGCTTCGGGCCCTTGGTTCCCGGGCACTACCGGCTCAGCGCGTATGTGCCGGCCGAAGCGGAGGCGTTGACTGACGCGCGCCTTTATGTCGACAGCGGTAGGGGGTACAACGAAATCGAACGGATCGATCTGCGGTTTCGTTCGAACGGCAAAGGTCTGGCCGCGTCGACCTTCCCGCTTAGCGTAGCAGCCTCGAAACTGCGTTTCGATCCAAGCGACCGTTCCACCCAGATCACGATCGGCCGCGTCCGTTTGCGTCGGCTGGCACGGGTTGAATATTATGCTTGCCTCATCGCGAGAATCCTCGCCCGCCACGTGAAAAGCCCTGGTTCCCTAGGGCGGTCTGCCGCGCGTGCCGTAAAACTCTTGAAGCAAAGCGGCCTCCGGGGGTTTGCGGCCACCCTCCGATCAGCGGAGGCACGAGGCGCTCTGGGCAGCGTTACTTATGAAGGGTGGATTGCACTCAATGACACGCCGACTGAACAAGACGTTGCGGATTTGAGCCAGCGGTTGGCTCAGCTTGAGAAGAAGCCGCTCATTTCGGTACTCATGCCAGTCTACAATACGCCAGAGAGACTCCTGCGGGAAGCGATCGAGAGCGTCCGCGCCCAAATCTACGAGAACTGGGAGCTGTGCATTGCGGACGATTGCTCGACGAAGCCGCATGTGCGGAGCATTTTGAACGAATATGCGAAACGCGATCCTCGTATCAAGGTCGTCTTGCGTGACAAGAACGGCCATATCTCGCGGGCATCCAATTCCGCCCTGGAGATCGTCACCGGCGAGTGGGTTGCGATGCTCGACCACGACGATATTCTCCGCCCGCACGCGCTGGCCGAGATCGTTCTGGAAGTCGATCGCCATCCTGACGCCGAACTGATCTATAGCGATGAAGACAAGATCGATTTGGAGGGCAGGCGTTATGATCCATGCTTCAAGCCGGATTTCTCGCGGGAGCTTTTCCGATCCCAGAACTATCTGAACCATCTCACCGCACACCGGGCGGAAAATATCCGCGCCGTCGGCGGCTGGCGACCCGGCTTCGAGGGCAGCCAGGATTATGACCTCAATCTGCGCGTCATCGAGCGCATTGCCCCTGAGAGAATCCGGCACATTCCTAAGGTGCTCTACCATTGGCGGGCGGTGGAAGGCTCGACGGCGCTTGACGGTTCTCAAAAGAACTACGCCTATCTGGCTGGATTGCGGGCGCTGGAAGAACACGTCGAGCGCATGGGTATTCCGGCGAGAGCTGAGGAAGCTCCCGACGCACCCTGTTACCGTCTTCGGTTTTTCGTGCCCGAGCCACAGCCGCTTGTGAGCCTTATCGTCCCAACGCGTGACCAGGTCGAACTCCTGCGCCGCTGCGTGGAGTCCATCCGCGAAAAGACAACTTACAGGAACTACGAGATTTTGGTGGTCGACAACGGCTCGGTGGAAGAGGAAACCCTTGCCTATTTCAGCGAGTTGAAGGAAGCGAAGAATGTTCGTGTGCTCCGTTACGACAAGCCGTTCAACTATTCTGCGATCAACAACTTCGCCGTGGGGAAAGCGAAGGGATCGATCATCGGTCTTGTCAACAACGACATCGAAGTGATCTCGCCGGACTGGCTTACAGAAATGGTCTCCTGGGCCGTTCAGCCGGATGTGGGCTGCGTCGGCGCAAAGCTCTATTATGCCAATGATACGATCCAGCATGGCGGCGTGATTGTTGGATTGGGCGGTGTTGCATGTCATTCGCATAAGGGCTTCCCGCGCCATCATCCTGGGTACTTTCACAGGCTGAAGGTCCTTCAGAATCTCTCCGCTGTCACGGCAGCCTGTCTCATGATCCGCAAGAACCTGTTTGAAGAAGTCGGTGGTCTCAACGAGGTCGACCTGACGGTCGCCTTCAACGATGTGGACCTTTGTCTGAAAGTACGGGAAGCCGGCTATTCAAACGTCTGGACGCCCTATGCCGAGCTTTACCACCTTGAAAGCGTCTCTCGCGGCGTTGAGGATGCTCCGGAAAAAATGGCGCGTTTCAACAGTGAAATTGCGTATATGCAAAGACGGTGGAAAAAGATCATCGAGCGTGATCCCTTCTATTCGCCGAACTTGACAAAAGCGCGCGAAGATTTCTCGCTAGGCTGATACCGGAAAGAATAGCAATGGCCGAATTCCATTTCGTCGAAGACTACGAAAAGCACGTCGCGAGACTCATGCGCGATCATCCGATCGACGAGGCGATGTCGCTCGCCGTCGGTGGCGCCTATGACATTATCGGCCGCATTGAAGCCGAAGCCCTCGTCAAGAACGGCCTGCGCGACGGGATGCGCCTTGCCGATGTCGGCTGCGGTTCCGGGCGCACGGCGGTTGCGCTCGCAAGACGCTTGCGCATCGACTATGACGGTTACGATATCGTTCAGGCTTTGCTCGACTATGCCAGGAGCAAGACACCCGAAAAGTATAGGTTCCACATGAACCGAGCGGTGAAACTCCCGGCCCCGGACGCCACATTCGACTATGTATGTGCCTTCAGCCTCTTTACCCACCTACTGCACGAAGAGACCTTCATTTATATGCGCGATTGTCACCGTGTGCTGAAGAAGGGCGGTAAGCTGCTGCTTTCGTTCTTGGAATTCCACATGCCGCCTCACTGGCAGATTTTCGAGGCGACGGTGATCCAATATGAGGCCGCAGCCCGCCCGACTCTCAACATGTTCCTTGAGCGCGAGGCCATTGAGGTCTTCGCGGCCCGGATCGGCTTCAATGTGGAGAAATTCATCGATGCCGACGCTCCGGTCCTCGATGGGCATGCTCTCGGCCAGTCTATGTGCGTGATGGTGAAATAGAAAGATGCGATTCTTCCGGAAGTCTCCCCCGGCGCTAGAGCCACGCACGAAGAACATTACCTCGGCGTTGAACCTTGCCGGAAGAGGTATCGAATACGGCCCCTTGCACGCGGCACTCTTGCGGAAACCGCACTATGACGTTTCCTATGTCGACTATGCCGACCGCGCTTTCCTAGTGCAGCATTATGCCAACGATCCCAACGTCGATGTTAGCCTCATTCCCGAGATCGACATCGTCACCGGCGGCAAGTTGATTTCTGAATTCCTCCCAAAGGAGTCGGTCGACTACATCGTCGCGTCGCATGTCATGGAGCATGTGCCCGATCTACTGGGTTGGCTCGAGGCGAATCTGCAGGTGCTCAAGCCTGGCGGCCGGATTGCCGTCGCGTTTCCGGACAAGCGTTATTGCTTCGACCTGAAACGAAAAAGCAGCAT
This sequence comes from Mesorhizobium sp. WSM1386, assembly GCF_055901595.1. Lineage (NCBI taxonomy): Bacteria > Pseudomonadati > Pseudomonadota > Alphaproteobacteria > Hyphomicrobiales > Phyllobacteriaceae > Mesorhizobium > Mesorhizobium sp. WSM1386. Next base: position 5,458,435 of record NZ_CM148373.1, on the reverse strand, counting down.
GATTTCGGATCTCGTGGCGGCTTACATTGAAAAGCGGACGAAGCCGAGTTTTCGGCAGATTTGCGATCATTTCTGGAATGTTAGCAAAGCTAACCCGGCAGACTGCTGGAGTAAAATTACAACCCCTGAAAATGCAGAATATATGATTGATAGGAAAGATATTTTACCAATTCTCAGGGACCTCAAGCTTAGAGGAGATTACATTGATACACACTGCTGGGTATTTGCAGATTTTGAATTTATTGAATGCATTAAATTGGCGGCGGGTACGATAGATGGTTCTTTTGAAGTTGTGTCATTTCATCCAACCCAGACCAATACGCTGGAATTCTATGTGACCATTGGGCGGCTCTAATGCTTTGAGCCCGCAGGCGGTAATTGCTGGTTTTCATCCATCAAGGGAACTCGGTCAATCGAGAGCGGGCTCGAAGACTGCCAGTTGATTGGCCCACAGCAAAAATCGCTCATAATGGCAAAGACGCATACCGCACGTTTTGCCCAATGCCGCTAGTGAAGTCAGATCAAACATTTCCTCGTGTTCGTCAGCAGCGTCTGGGCTGAACAAACGAATTGCAGCGCCTATATCGTGAATTCGCCGGAATGCTTTGTGCGGCGTGGTCAATACTACGCGGCCGCCAGGAGCAAGAAGCGATCGCCACTCATTGAGATGATCTGCCGGATCCTCAAGATGCTCCAGCAAGGCGAGAGCAACAACGGTATCAAATCGTCGACCTTCAGGGATCTCAGTTCCGAACTGGTGTTTTGGATAGGATTGGCGAGCCAACTCAACCGATTCAGCATCATAGTCATATCCGAAATACTGATCCTCTCTGGCGAACGAGGCGAGTGCCCCGCTTCCGCACCCAACGTCAAGTGTGTCGCCGCGCAACCAAGGACGAGCTCTGGTTATCCTCGCCAAACGGAGGGCAGGAGAAAATATTCCCTGCGACGCTTGATCAGCCAAATTCATTTCCTCCTGCGTCGAGCTTCGCAAAACTTGCGCGGTTTGCTATCATACATTGCCTGCTTGGGCAGTTTAGCAATGAGCCGAAATTACACAAAACGTCGAGAGTTTCGATGGCGGATTCTCCTGGGATCGTGCCTTCGGTGGTGTCGTAGTGTGACTCACCAGTTCGAGGTCCAGGTTGACGACCTGGCCCAGGCGCCCAGCATATCCTGTCCTTCGCAATTCCGATGCGAGCGGCTACCCAGGGCCTGCTCGCGACCTAGAAGACCTACCATTCACCATGATTAGGAGAATGACTGAGGCTGCAAAGCCGGCAATGCAAAGTTCCAGCGTCTTCAGCAGGTGACTGCTATCGTAGTAGAAGCGAATTTCGCCTCGTCCATCCACCTCAACGGCCGGGAAAAAATCCAGAAACCTTTTTAGTTCTACGGGCCTCCCATCCAGCGTGGCTCGCCAATATTTGTTGATGCGAATGGGGAAAACGACCCATCCATGGGATGCACCCGAATATTCAACCTTGATGTCATCCGGTCGATACGTCGTAAGGCGCACAGATCCATAATCTGCCTCTGGTTGTCCGCTTAACGCAGTCACATAATAGCCGGAGCCTGAAACTTCGTGATTTTCGATAACGTCAATGCCTGGCTCTACCGGTGTGATCGAAAAGTTCTGAGGAAGACGAGTTCTCTCAACGATCTTAATTTTTGGAATGCCGGGAAATACACTCGAGCCGACTTTATAGGTTGCCGCTCCAGCGGTTTCGAAGGCCCATGCACTGAGCATCTTCTGGTTATCGGGTTTGGCCATTGAAATGACGTACCGATAGGTTCCAGCCACAAGAGGAACGTCTTGATTGAAGCCAAAGGTCGCGAATTGGTTGTTACGGACCGCCTCCGGCGGTATTTCTGCATGAGCCACGAGGAACTCATCTTTGTAAAGGTCAAATATCAGTGGCGAAGGGGCATAGTCCTGATCATAGGTTCCGAATAACACCTGCATGCTCATAGCGTTCATAGGCTTGTCGATCAACAAGTCGCCTTCAAGGGCACCGCCATTGAGGGGGGCTGTTGGCCTCTGGCCAAGGCCAACAGTTGCATGCGCCAATTCAGCGGTACAACCATTCTTGACAAGGAAGAAGCGGACGGCCGCATAGGTAATCCCCCGGCTGGAAAAATTTATGTCGGAGCATTGAATGATGGAGGCCGTATATGTTGTCTGAAAAGAAGGCGCTATATCTGCGGCTATCTTGTTTTGCGCATCGGTTCGAAATCCGTGAGAAAACAACTCTGGCAATCTGTAATTTGATAGAAATCCAGAGACAAGGAAACTGTCGTCCGAAATAATACTTTGACCAGATTTAATATTGTCTACGACGTATGATATTGATGGCGTATCCGGGAAAAATGTCTCAATATCAGGTCTGGAGTTAACTTGTTTAAAAGAATGCCAGAGGTTAAATGCCTGCAATAATGATATAAATACAATAGCGTTAAATATATATTTGTACTTATGTTTCGATTGGTAAGATGATATAATGTATATCGAGTAAGAAGATAATATGGATTCCGACAACCCGAATAATACGGATGCCCTACTCCACGTGTTGGTATCAAATCCAGGGATTAATTTCACCAGTTTTGTCGGCGCCGCCCCAAATGCGGTTGCCAAAGTGAATATTGCCACGAATAACCCGACAACAGCAAAACGATTAGGTGATTTAAAAAGAAAATATAGAGCAACGAGCGTAAGGATTGCAGCGGGTATTCCCGCCGAAAAGGTGCGCTCAACGCCCAGATGATCCACAAAGTCAGAACCAAACATATAGATGATGTCATAGGGAGTGAACCCAGTACCACTTGTTCGGTTCGACAAATCAGTTGAATCGAGAATGTCTTTAACCTGCAAAAGGCCAGGAAGTGCAAGAAGCGCACCTGCAATGCCTGCGCATGCCAGCCCAATAATTCGCCTCACTGCGAGCCGATTGATACCGGTGCTCGGGAACTCGGCAACAAGAACTACGACTCCCAGTATCAGGGACGAGATAGCTCCAAGGATGGCCACAAATGGAAAGCCGCCCAGCCCCATCAAGGCTATACTGAGAGCGAACCCCAAGGCCCAACTCAAGCGGCCAGTTTGCCAATACCGAAGCTGAGTGGCGAGAACCCATGGAATAAGAGCGCTCGTTGTCAGGTGCGGCCAATGGGCCCAAGCGATGTTGAAGCCGCAAAATGCAAATACCATGGCGCCGAAAATTGCGGCCACTCGACTTCTGAACATAAAAAACAGCAGAAAATAAGCGCCAAAGGCAGCCAGGAAATAATTTGCCAGAATTGCGAACGTGTAACCCATAGCTTCGTTCGGCGTGAGGGCATAAATTAGAAAGGGTATTGAAAGGCCTTCGTAAATCGGCGCCTGAATGCCAACCGCACCCAGTTGATGGAGGGGGTTCCACAGCGGGATATGCCCTTCCCACAACTCTCGCCTAAACTCCCGCCAGTTTGGTAGCCGGTGATCCAACGCGTCAGAGCGCTCTGCATTGACAAGTGGGGTGTCGATCCCGGCGTTGTCCCATCCTGGATAGGCTAACAGCAGATCCATCGGTGCCAGCGTTTGTCGAAAAGGATTCACCCCGACGATCCCCAGGACCAGAGCGAAAAGAAGCGCCATCGAAATGATGTGCCGCAAGATCGGGGACTGTTCCGGCAAAAGGTTGTTTTGCAAGGATGTTTCCCTCATTTGCGGAGCCATGCACTTTTCCTCTTTCGCAATATCACCTCTACCAAGGCGACTAGGCAATCTCCAAGAACGGTGACGAGTCGGTTGCCGAGAGCAACCGCGGTAGCCGATGGAGGCGGCAGACCCGCGGCAGTCAACCCCATGATCAGAACGGCCTCGCGCACGCCAAGCCCTCCTGGGGCTCCCGGAACGACAAAGCCAATGAGCCACGCGGCCGCTCCTATGCCGATCAGCTCGGTCATGTGGCCCGCATCGTTCAGGGCTCTGGAAAGCGCAATGATCAGCAACCCGTTGCCAATGAAAAATAGGGCATAGAGAAGAAAAGCTTCGGCAGATACGACAAGCGCTCTGCCCCCGATGTCCGCCATCCTGAAGCGGAAAAAAAACACCGCCCCGATCGCAGTCGCCAAAAGACCGGCGGCGGCCAATCCCGCAATCAATTTAGGACTATCGGGACCATACCGCGCATAGGCATCTTGCAAAGCCGGCCACGCCAGCAAGGCGGCCAACGCTCCGGCGGCAAGGGCAATGATGGACAATTCCCCTATCTGGGCAAAGGCAAGCGCCTTGTTCGACGCCCCGGCATTGCGGGCGAGGGCAAAACGACCAACCATATGCATCACGTTGCTCGGCAGGTATTTGTAGATCTGCGTCTTTCCAAAAATGGCAAGCGCACGACCCAATCCAAGCGACGGTCCGTCGACAAGAACCAGGAACCGGTACCAGACGATGCCTGCCAGTTGCAGGATGACGGCATAGGCGACAGCGCAGCCCAATATGGTCATCAGAAAAAGCGGCGAGATGAGTTGTCGTTGCAGATCACCGAAGGAGCGATGGATCGCCAATCCGACGAAGACAAGCGCGGCAAGGCTGACAATCAGACCCCCGGCGCGAATTATTGAATTCAGCTTTCTGCTTTTGGCTGATGGTGCCGTCTGCATTGTCTCAGTCACAACGGCAAAGGGCCATGGTCCAAGGAAGCGGCTTGCGGACCTCCACGACCTTTAGCGATTTGCCCAGCAGGTTGATGAACGATGCGGATGACCAGTGCTGGATATGCCCCGGCGTATTTCCAAGGCTTGGGATGTATTTGCCTCTGGCCATGTTAAGTGCCCGCCAGACAGGCTCCCGTGGCACGCTGACTAGAAGGTAAGGTTTGGCAAGCGATTTGAGTATCGCAAGGGCTTGTTCGGTATCCGGGATGTGCTCGAGAACTTCGCAACAGATCACCAGTTCGGCCGAAGCGACTTCCGGTGTCAGATCGAAAAGCGAGCGTGTTTCAAATGTCGGCTCCAGCCCACGCGTCGTGCATTGCTCGTTAGCCTCCGAAACACTGACAGATTCCAGGTCGCTACCACGGACATTCCACCCCCGATCATGAAGGCGAATGGACAGATTTCCCTCGCCGCAGCCCACCTCGTAGGCGTTGCGAACGCCTGTCTTCGCCGTCAACATATCGAAACTGCTCAGGAAGCCATCCATGAGATATCGTGCGATCGGGTTCCGGGTATTGTATTTGTCGTAATAATTACCCGGAACGTTGTCGTAGGCTGCTGGCGCTTGGTTCATTTGTATTATTCCGCTTATTTGCGTGCCTGAACCTGGGAACCTTCGCGATCTATCGAAAGCGAGCGGATCAATGCATTTTCCCGATGTTCCTGTTGCAGTTGCCTGATCCTGATTTCTTCGAGGATTTGCCTGTTAACGGCGATCAGTTCGGAAAGGATACCGCTCATTGTGAGGATGCCAGCAAGGGCAAGCAAGGCACTGGAGAGAATCAGCGACTGGATGTTGCCGCTGCCTTCGCCTCTCAGGTAGTGGAAAAGGAACCGGGCGATCATGATCAAACCCGGTGTGGCGACTATGGCCGCACACACCGAGAAGAAGCGCAGCGGGCTATAGACGACAAAGATCCTCACAACCGTTATGAGGGAGCGCCGCACATAGCTTGGTATGCTCTTGACCAGCCGCGAGGGCCGAAGATCGCCGTTCACGCGGATCGGCACGGAGGTGATCGGAATGTTCCTGCGTCCCGCCTGGATGATCGTTTCCAGCGTATAGGTGTAGCGGTTAAAGACGTTGAGCTGTATCGCCGCGTCTCGGTGAATGGCACGGAAACCGCTCGGCGCGTCAGGAATCGTCGTGCCGCTAGCAAGCTTGACGACCAGACTTCCAAGCTTCTGCAGAAATTTCTTGATGGGTGAGAAATGCTCTATCTCGCTGATCGGCCTTGCGCCGACGACGATCTGAGCGTTTTTCTCCAGTATGGGGCGGACGAGATCGGAAATGCAGGAAGCATCATACTGGTTGTCCGCATCGGTGTTGACGATAACATCGGCGCCAAGTTTCAACGCGGTTTCAATGCCGGTCATGAAGGCTTTGGCAAGCCCCTGATTATGGGGCAGCGAGACCACGTGATCCACACCATTTTCCCGGGCAACCTCCACTGTGCGGTCAGTCGAGCCATCATCAATCACGAGCCACTCTACCGTGTCAAAACCCTCGACCCGACGCGGCAGATCAGCAAGCGTGACGGCGAGCGTCCCTTCCTCGTTCAAGCATGGGATCTGGATAATAAGCTTTGGCAATCCACCCTCTTCTCTTGTTTTCCCAAGGCCGATCAACTGCCATCTTCGGCATGGCCTATCAATCGGGAGGCGGCTTTTAAACCATCGACTCAATCCGGCCGGCTCGAAGTGTCATCTTCTTCGTGCAAACGCGCTGGATAAGCGCTTCGTCGTGGCTGGCCAATACTATGATGCCGGCCTTTTCCGCCAGTTCGTCCATCCGTCGCTTGGCTTTTTCCTGGAATGATGCGTCGCCGGCACCAATCCATTCGTCCATCAGCAGAATTTCTGGTTCAAGCGCCGTCGCCGCCGCAAATGCCAGGCGTGCCGCCATACCCTGGCTGTACGCCTTGAACGGCAGGTCGATGAAGTCACCCAGTTCGCTGAAATCGATTATTTCTTCCATCTTCTCTTCGATCTCGGCCGCGGTCCAACCGCTGATCAACCCTCTCAGCACGATATTCCTGCGTCCGGTGGCCTCGGGACGAAACCCTATGTGGATGTTGAACAGGGCATCGACCTTGCCCGCGATCGATATCGTTCCGCCCGACGGCTGGTAGATTCCATATAGAACCTTGAGCAGTGTGGTCTTGCCGGCGCCATTCGGGCCGACTAGACCCAACCGGTCGCCTGCCTTGAGCTCGAAGCTGACATCGTCGAGCGCCTGCACGACCTGCTTGGTGCCCGACTTCGCTATGTTGCCGCCGAGAGCGCTCCGACGCCGGCCAGGCGCCGAAAGTGTCAATTTTTCGAACAGGCGATAAACCAGGCTGACATTGTTCAGTTTGATGGAGGTCATGGAACTCAGATCAGGAAAACGATGCGCTTGCGATAAAGGCCCAGCAGCAGCAACGCAAGAGTCCAGAGGCCGAGGCAGACATAACCTGTCACCGTCAAGGCATGTGCCGGAAATATGCCCGCTGTGATTGGCTCACGCACGCTCTCCAAGAAATAGGTGAACGGGTTCCAATGATAGGCATATTTTTGAACGCCTTCTTGACCGCTGTATACCCAGAAGACCGGCGTGAAGAACATCCCCACCCGCATCAGGTTCCCTACGATGAATTCACTATCGGGAAAGAAAGCGCCCAGGAACGCAAAAACCATGACAAACGCTGGGGTTGCCAAGACGATGAGCAACAGACCCAGCATCGACAGTAGCCAGTTCGTGTTGATTCCGTAACCGCCCAGCAGCAGAATAAGAACGCAACCCGCCAACGAATAAGCCGCCCTGATGATGCATTGCATAGTCAATCGCATCACATATACGAACAACGGCAGCGTCGTGCCTTGAATGAAGCTCGCTTCGCGCTGGAAGAGTGACACGCTCATAGTGATGGTTTCGGTGAGATAGAACCAGACCAGCATGCCGATCGCCACATAGGCTATATAACTTGGGTTGCTGGCGTCTTTGGTCACAAAGACAAAGACAAATGTGCCGACGAAAGCAAAATAATTGACCAGCATCCAAAGCGGTCCGAGCGTGGTCCGTCTGTGCTGGTCGCCGATGTCCTCATGGGCCAGCGCAACCCAGACCCTGTGCAGCCTCATGGCCCTGGAAATGTCGTCAAAAGCGCCGTTTAGTGCTGCAATCATAGCTCGGAGTATCGCAATCGGTTATTCTGGCACATTATCCTTCGCTGGCCATAGCGAACCACCAAGCCCCGCCCTAATAGCCATCTGGATGGGCATATGGCAATGCATTGCGTCATAATGAGGCGGAGAGCAGAGTCAACTGCGGCATAGTCTGGAACATGCCGATGCTGTACGACTCTAGCAGTAGAGTGACCTAATGTAAGCTTGGCAACAATCATTCGCGAGCTAAGCATCATGCTTGCCGTTGTCCTCCCGACTTTTCCCAAAAAACATCTAGCTATACCTCCCGGCACGCAGTATGCGATACAACACGGCGGGGGCCGGGGATGGCACTTTGAGGGAGTGATCGGTCACGAATAATTTTCGTGTTCGCACTCTGTCGGTGCCCATGTCCGAGAGCCTGGAGTCTAGTGCCGCCCAATGAATTCTCCCCTTGTATTCGGACTCAGGCCCGAAATGCGGCGTGGCTTCATCATGGTCCAGGACGTGGTCATGGTCCTGGTCGCGGTGGCGCTCAGCCTCGTTCTTTCGCGGTCGAATCTTTCGTTCGAGGCGCTGTCGCTCGAGGGCCTTGTCACCTGGGCGAGCATCGTTCTCATCAGCCACCTGCTGTTCAGATCCTGCGGCCTCTACACCACGGTGTGGCGCTTCGCCTCGACGCCTGACTTCTTCAACATCCTGAAGAGCTGCGCGATTCTGACGTGCGCGCTCTATGCCGTTTCGCTGGTGGTTCGTTTCTTCGAGCCCGTGGCGGGCCTCAACGAGCGCCAGTTCATCGTCTTCTTCCTCGTCTCCTTCACCATCATCTCGGCGCCCCGGCTGTTCTACCGCTTCCTGCGCGATGGCGCGAGCTGGGGGATCTTGAACCGCAAGACCGACAAGGCGCGGACCAAGCAGGCGTTGTTCGTCGGCCGGCTTGGGGAAGCCGACCTGATCATCCGCTTCACGCGCGCGGCCGAGCCCGCCGACCATTCCATCGCCGGCATCATGGCGACCGAGCGTGACGCGCCCTTGGGCACGCGCATTCAAGGTGTGCCCGTGGTGGCGACCCGGCCGCGCCTCATCGATGTGCTGGAGGATTACACGAGCGGCACCCAGAGCCTCGATCTGCTGATCTTCGGCAGCGGCGCCGAGCACGAGATCGAGGAGTATTCCGAGCTTGTTCGCGTCGCCCGGCAGGGTGACATAGCGGTCGTCCAGTTCTCGGGGCTTTCGCAACTGGGCCAGGAAGGCAAGCTCGTCCTCGATGCCGTCGAGATGGAAACGATCCTGCGCCGCCCGACGGTGCCGTCCGATATCGAGCGCATCGGCGCTTTCGTCGGCGGCAAGCGCGTCCTGGTTACCGGAGGCGCGGGCTCCATCGGCCGCACGCTGGTCAAACGGTCGCTGGAACTGGGGGCCGAGGCGGTTCTGGTCGCCGACAATTCCGAGTTCGGCATCTTCCAGTTGAGCCAGTATGTCAACGAGAAGGACCATGATCGCCTCACGGTCCGCATCGTCGACGTCGCGGACCGGCGCCAGATGACGCGCGTCGTCACCGAATTCAAGCCGGACATCATCTTCCATGCAGCGGCCCTGAAGCACGTTCCGCTGCTCGAGGAAAACTGGGAATCGGCCATCCAGACCAACGTCTTCGGGACGCTTGTCTGCGCCGAGGTCGCCGCCAAATGCGGTGTCGCGCAATTTGTCCTGGTGTCGAGCGACAAGGCCGTCGATCCGACTTCCGTGCTCGGCATGACGAAGCGAGCCGCCGAACAGATCGTCAGCGGCTTGCATGGAATGCCGGCCGGCGAAGCGGGCGGGCGCCGCGCCGCCACCAAGTTCATAGCCGTCCGGTTCGGCAACGTCTTTGGCAGCAATGGTTCGGTGGCGACCATATTCCAGGCGCAGATCGAGGCTGGCGGGCCGGTCACCATAACGGACCGGCGCATGACGCGCTATTTCATGACTGTCGCCGAAGCCGTCGATCTCGTCATCATGTCGGCGGCCGATGCCGCGTCGCGGCCGGCCGGCCAGGATTACGCCGTCTACATGCTCGACATGGGCAAACCCGTGCCCATCCTCGAAGTGGCCGAAACGATGATCCGCATGTCCGGAAAGAGCCCCTACACCGACATTCCAATCCGCTTCACCGGCATCAGGCCGGGGGAAAAGCTCCACGAAACGCTGCATGGTGAAGACGAGGAATTGGTCGAACTCAGCATTTCGAAGATTTTTGGCCTCAGCACCGATGTCGTGCAATGGTCGGATGTCCACGCCGCGCTTGCCGCGCTGCAGCAATCGATGAAGAGCCAGGACAAGGCAGCCTCGCTCGCCGTGCTTGCGGATCTCGATCGTGCGACGAAGGCAAGGACGAACGTATCCCAGGACATGATCCCGAAGACGGCCGGGCAGGCGAGTTAGTGGGTAAGGCAGATCCGCGCATCGCGGTCCTGATGGGCACGAAGGACGGCGCTGCTTTCATCGACGAGCAATTGCAGTCCTTGGCTATGCAGTCGCACCCTTTGGTCGATTTGTGGATATCCGACGACGGCTCGGTCGATGGCACGATCGCCATCATCGAGGCTTGGAAACCCCGCTGGGCCAAGGGTCGAATGACCTTGCTGGATGGGCCACGGCAAGGCTTCGCCGCCAATTTCCGATCGATGATTCTCGACCGGCGCATCGACGCGGATTGCTATGCCTTCAGCGACCAGGACGATATCTGGGAACCGGACAGGCTGGAAAGCGCCGTCCGCTGGATGCAGGGGTTCGACGCGGGAAGCCCGCTGATGTTCTGCTCGCGAACCGCGACCATGACCGAAACGGGAAGCCTGGTCGGCCGTTCGCCGCTGTTCAACCGGCCGCCGTCCTTCCGCAACGCACTCGTCCAGAGCATCGCTGGCGGCAACACCATCCTGCTCAATCGCGCGGCGCGCGATCTGCTGGCAAGGGCTTGCGCGCGGACCGGCTTCGTCAGCCACGACTGGTGGGCCTATCTGATTGTCACCGGCGCCGGCGGTGTCGTCCACTATGATCCGCGGCCCCTGGTGCGCTACCGGCAGCATGCGGCAAACCTGGTTGGCGCCAACGTATCGTGGCAGGCACGGGTCTCGCGGCTTGGCCGCCTGTTCAAGGGCGAGTTTGCCGGTTGGACCGATCTCAACCTTGCCGGCCTTGCCGTCAACCGCGACCTCCTGACCCCCGATGCGGCGACGTGCCTCGACCTGTTCGCAAGCGGTCGGCAGGGCAGCCTTTTCCAGCGCCTGCGTGCTCTGCGCAAAAGCGGCGTCTGTCGACAGACTTTGGCCGGGACACTCGGGCTCTATCTCGCGTTCGTCCTGGGTCGCATCTGAACCGGACGGCTGCGTGGCGCGCTTGGTCATGAGGCGACCTCATGCTACGTCGGCCGGATGACGGGCTACGCTTGGTCACGCCCAGGAGAGCTTTGACAGAGAGTATGATCGGCCGTTCATGAAGGCAGCCAAGAAAATCCTCGATCTCGCCGGCGCGGCTTTGCTTTCGATTGTCACTCTTCCTGTGCTGTTGCTCGCTGTCCTTGCCGTCCGGCTATCGTCGCCCGGCCCGGCGATTTTTTCGCAGACGCGTGTCGGTCGCGGTGGCGTCCTGTTTCGCTGCCACAAATTGAGGACGATGTACCAGGGAACGCCGTCCTTGCCCTCGCACGAGGCGCCCGTAAGCGCCGTGACATCGGTCGGCAAGGTCTTGCGGAAATTCAAGCTCGATGAGCTGCCGCAGTTCTGGAACGTTCTGCAGGGCGAGATGAGCCTGGTCGGGCCGCGTCCCTGTCTGCCGACCCAGACCGAATTGATCGAGTGCCGCAGGCGGCTGGGCGTTTTGGAGGCGCTTCCAGGCATTACCGGCCTTGCCCAGATCCGGGGCATCGACATGTCCAACCCGCACCTACTGGCCGAAACCGACGCTGCCTATCTCAGGGCCGCGTCGCTCTGGCTCGACCTTCGGATTCTGTTTGGAACACTCTATCGCAACGCAGGCGATTAAGTGTTTCCAAGCCGCGCTATCGCAGCCAACCGCTCCAGCGTGGCGGTTTCCGGCAGCCAGCCTTCGGATGCGAGCAAGGAAGGATCGCATATCTGCGTCGCGGTCATGCTGTCCCAAAACATGCGCTTGCCCAGCAGGACCGCTGCCGCCCGCATCGGCCCGGCCGGCACGGCCACCAGGCGCGCCGGTCTTCCGAACCCTCTGCGAAAGGCGCCGACGATGGCCGCGACCGAAACCGGCGCCACATCGCTCGCACCATAGATCGGGCGAAGCGGTTCCGGATGGCTCAGCAGGTGCCACACCGCTCCCGCCGCTGATGACAATGACAGCAGCGAGCGGTTTCCCGTCAAGGCGCCTGTCGGCAGCGGCAGGGCGGTATCGGCCAGCCGCATCAGTGTCGCCAGGTTTCCTTTCAGGCCGGGGCCGTAAACCGGAGGCAGCCGCAACGCGGCGGCGTCGGAACGGCCGTGCAACGCATAGGCGTCGCGCACCCTGGTCTCGGCTTCGCGCTTCGAACGTCCATAGGCGCATTGCGGGTCGGGGATGGTGTCCTCGTCGATCGTTGCGCTGACACGGGCGCCGATCACGGCCCGGAACGAGGAGAGGTGGATGAAGCGTCCGCTTGCCTGCTCGGCGCTGGCTTGCGCCAGCCGTGCGCTCAATTCCGCATTGGCCGCCAGGAAATCGGCCTCGCTGGCGTTGCCCTGATCGTTGTTCAGGCCCGCGCAATGAACGACGTCGGTGACATCCCTGGTCAGCGCCAGAAAAGCCGCGGCCGGCGCATCGAAACCGGGCATCGGCACGGTTTCGGAACCTGGATCAAGTTTCTCTGGGTGGCGGGAGGCGAGGCGAAGCTCGACGCCGGCCTCGCGAAGCTGGCGGACCACCTGACGGCCGATGAAGCCTGTCGCGCCTGTGACCAGGACTTTCATTGCCTTTGCCCGGAACGATTAATGATTGGCGGATGGAAGCGCCGGATCTTCCATCCCTGGCGAAAGCACTTCTTTCGCCACTGGCTGAAGCGTTTTTTCCGCCGCGGGTGGAAGCCCTTGGTTCTCCACCAAGGGCGCGAATGCCTGGTCTTGCGGCAATGGAGCCTGGCGGCCTGAGGCGAGATATGTTCCCGACACCAGGAAGACCATCAGCACCGAATCCAGAATGTCATGGCCGATCAGGATGCCGGTCATTCCGGCACAGAGATAGGTGATCACCGTGACAGCAATCATGGTGGCGCCGAACCGCTCGATCGGATCGCTGCTGTTCCGCAGCACCAGGGCGGCATTCCTGGCGGCAACCGCAAAGATCGCCGCCAGCGCCACGGCGCCAAGGATGCCTGCCTGCACCAGGGCGGTCAGGAAGCCGTTGTGGAAATGATTGAAGCCCAGCGGCAACGCGAACTGGTTCTGGAAGCCCTGGCTTATCAAGAGCTGCGTCGCACCGACCCCATGCCCGAGCAAGGGCATCTCGCGGAATGCCTTGAGGCCGATCTGCCAAAGGGCGACGCGTATTCCGACCGAAGTGTTGTAGTCGCCGTGGCTCCCAAGCGCGCTCAAGTCGGAGCGGAGGAAGTCGAGGCGCCCGGATATCGTCTGGAAGCCGAAAGCGGCGATGACGATGCCGACCGCCACCACCAGCAGCAGCAGGCGAACGACATTGCGCCCTCTCACCCTATGCTGGTTGATCAGCAGAACGGCGATGCCGGCGATCAGCAGCGCCAGCCAGATGATGCGGGTGCCGGAGTAGACGATGGCGATCGTTCCGCCAAGCGCCGCGCAGATGAGGGCGATCCTGTGCCTCTCGACCCCCGACAGGGCGCCGGCCACACAGACCATAACCGCGAGGCAGAGAACCTCTGCAAACACGATTGCATTCCCGGCCCCGCCCTCGGCGCGCATGCCAAACCAATATTGCTGGAAGACCGCCAGCAGCAGCGCAGCAAAGCAGGCCGCCATGCTGCATAGCACGATGATGCGGGCGAGCGTTGTTTTCTGCGTGATGCTCCAGGTCGAGTAGGAAATGGGGAAAAACAGGAAGGTGATGAGCGGGATCAGATGCGAGGCATCCCTGACGATCGCATTGTTGACGATGGAAGCCGCGAGATTGGCCGCGCAATAGGCATAGAACGCAACCGTCAGCGCCATCATAGCCGGGTCGATATTGAAGCGTCTTCTCCTGGAGGCGATCAACAGGACGGACCACAGGCCGCCGCCATTGAACACGAAGCTGACCACCGATCCCAGGACCGGTGGAAAAAAGAAACAAAGAATGGCGAAGTAGATATTGATCTGCGAAGGCGTGAATTGCCTTTTTATGGACGAAAGCGCGTTCAATTTGGGCTCGCTGTTTCGAGAAGCTTATGCGGCACATTTTGTCTCGTGGAACCGAATGTGCGCGCCTCGAAATTGCCCATGCTTCAAGACGCATCTTGCCGCTTCCGGTGGTGGTATAGCGGCTGAGCGCCTTTTTCGATAGTATGCCCGGTCGATTGCCACTGAAAATCGGCAACCGCGACGATCGGTGGAGGGCTCTCGGAGCGTCGACCCGCCAGCTTTCTCCAGGCAATATTTTTCCTGCGTTTCCTCAGCCGGAGATACGGCGAGGAGAAATTTCCGAATTCTTGCGGAACCATGGAAAATTCATTCTCGAACCGACAGCTGCCCGGCTCGTCTTGCATTGTTCTGGGCCGCGCCGATCTGCTAGAACGCCCGCACGAAACACTTTGTCCAGAAGCGAAGCTTGAACCGGGCGCAAAAACCCGATGATTTGACGCAAGGTCTTCTGTCGGAAAGCACGAGAGAACGCTCACAGTCCATGACAATAGCGCTTACGCATCTGCAGCGGCTTGAAGCCGAGTCCATTCACATATTCCGCGAGGTTGCGGCCGCCTTCACCAAGCCGGTCATGCTCTATTCGGTCGGCAAGGATTCATCCGTGCTGATGCACCTGGCGATGAAGGCGTTTTATCCGGCCAAGCCACCATTCCCGTTTCTCCATGTCGACACCACCTGGAAGTTCCGCGAGATGATCGCCTTTCGCGATCAGATGGCGCAGAAGCTCGGCTTCGATCTCCTGGTCCATGTCAACGAAGACGGCGTGCGCGACAACATCAATCCGTTCGATCATGGGTCCAACACCCATACCCATGTGATGAAGACGGTGGCGCTGCGCCAGGCGCTCGACAAATATGGTTTCGATGCCGCTTTTGGCGGCGCCCGTCGCGACGAGGAGAAGTCACGCGCCAAGGAGCGCATCTTCTCCTTCCGCAATGCCCAGCATGTATGGGATCCGAAGAACCAGCGGCCCGAAATGTGGAAGATATTCAACACCCGCATCGCTTCGGGGGAATCGATCCGCGTCTTTCCGTTGTCGAACTGGACCGAGCTCGACATCTGGCAGTACATCCTGCAGGAGAATATCCCCATCGTGCCGCTCTATTTCGCCAAGCAGCGGCCGGTCGTGGAACGCGACGGCATGCTGATCCTCAAGGACGACGAGCGCATGAAACTGCGCCCCGGCGAGGTCGTGGAGGACCGGCTGGTGCGCTTCCGCACGCTGGGCTGCTATCCGCTGACCGGCGCCATCGAGTCGGATGCCGACACGCTCGAGGCCATCGTCGGCGAGATGCTGACGGCGCGCACCTCCGAACGGCAAGGTCGCCTGATCGACCGTGATGAAGCCGGGTCGATGGAAAAGAAGAAGCGCGAGGGGTATTTCTGACCATGCGCCACATCATGGCAAAGAGCCTCGCCCCGACCGACGGCGTCCGCGACTATCTGGCCGCGCAGGAGAAGAAGTCGCTGCTGCGCTTCCTGACCTGCGGTTCGGTCGATGACGGCAAGTCGACGCTGATCGGACGCCTGCTGTCCGACACCAAGCAGATCTTCGAGGACCAGCTCGCCGCGCTCGAACGCGATTCGCGCAAGCATGGCACGACCGGTGACGACATCGATTTCGCGCTGCTGGTCGATGGGCTGGAGGCCGAGCGCGAGCAAGGCATCACCATCGATGTCGCCTACCGCTTCTTTGCCACGCCGAAGCGCAAGTTCATCGTCGCCGACACGCCCGGCCACGAACAATATACCCGCAACATGGCGACCGGCGCCTCGACCGCAGACCTGGCGATCGTGCTGATCGACGCCCGGCAGGGTGTGCTGCGCCAGACCAGGCGCCATTCGATCATCGCCTCGCTGCTCGGCATCCGCCATATCGTGCTGGCCGTCAACAAGATCGATCTCGTCGATTTCGACCACGCGGTCTTCGACCGGATCGTCGAAGACTACCGGCAATTCTCGCGCGCTCTCGGCTTTCAGACCATCGAGCCGATCCCGATGTCGGCTCGCTATGGCGACAACGTCAGCCGCCGCTCCGAGAACATGCAATGGTATTCCGGTCCGACGCTGATCGAGCATCTTGAGACCGTCTCGGTCGAAGAGGCGGCCGTCGAATTGCCGTTCCGTTTTCCGGTGCAGTACGTCAATCGCCCCAATCTCGACTTTCGCGGTTTTGCCGGCACGATCGCGTCCGGCGCCATTGCGCAGGGCGACGAAGTCGTCGTCGCCAAATCCGGCAAGTCCTCGCATGTCAAACGCATCGTCGCTTACGGCGGCGATCTCCAACAGGCGGTGGCCGGCCAGGCCGTCACGCTCGTCCTCGACGACGAGGTCGAGGTCTCCAGGGGCAACATGCTGGTTTCACCGGCCACCCGGCCGCAGGTCGCCGATCAGTTCGCCGCCAACATCGTCTGGTTCGACGAGCATGCCCTGCTGCCGGGCCGCTCCTATATCCTGCGCACCGAAACCGATCAGACCAGCGCCACCGTTACCGATCTCAAATACCGCATCAACGTCAACGACTTCGCCCACGAGGCTGCCAAGTCGCTTGAAATGAATGAAGTCGGTATCTGCAACATCTCGACACGGGCGCCGATCGCCTTCGACCCATTTGCCGAGAACCGCACCACCGGCGCCTTCATCCTGATCGACCGGATCAGCAATGCGACGGTTGGCGCAGGCATGATCGTGCACTCGCTGCGCCGGGCCGAAAACATCCATTGGCAGTCGCTCGATGTCGGCAAGCGCGTGCGCGCCGACATGAAGAACCAGCGGCCCGCCGTGTTCTGGTTCACCGGGCTTTCGGGCTCCGGCAAGTCGACCATCGCCAACCTGTTCGAGAAGAAGTTGTTCGCCACCGGCCGCCACACCTACATCCTGGATGGCGACAATGTCCGTCACGGTCTCAACCGCGATCTCGGTTTCACCGACGCCGACCGCGTCGAGAACATCCGGCGCGTCGCCGAGGTGGCCAAGCTCATGGCTGACGCCGGTTTGATCGTCATCGTGTCCTTCATTTCGCCGTTCAGCGCCGAGCGGCGCATGGCCAGGGAGTTGATGGCCGATGGCGAATTCATCGAAGTGTTTGTCGATACACCTTTCGAGGAATGCGCCCGGCGCGATCCGAAGGGTCTCTACGCCCGTGCGCTGAATGGCGAGATCAAGAATTTCACCGGTGTCGATTCGCCTTATGAAGCGCCGGAGAAACCGGAAATCCATCTTCAGACGCTCGGCAAATCGGCTGAAGCGATGGTAGATACACTGGAACACTGGCTGAACGAGCGTGACATTGCCGAAGACCAATATGACAGCGGCGGCGGCATCTGACGACAGGCTGATGCTCGAGACCTTCGAACGGCTGGCCCTGGCGGCCGGGCGCGAGGTCATGCGCGTGTTCCACGCCGGCTGTGCGGTCGACCAGAAATCCGACGCCTCGCCGGTGACCGAGGCGGACCGCGAGAGCGAGAAGATCATTCTCACCGGGCTGCGCAGCGCATTTCCCGACATTCCCTGTGTGGCCGAGGAGGAAGCAGCGGCTGGCGTCATGCCGGCCGAACTTGGCGATGCCTTCTTCCTCATCGATCCGCTCGATGGCACCAAGGAATTCGTCAACCGCCGCACCGATTTTACCGTCAACATCGCGCTTGTCCGCCATGGCGTGCCGGAGGTCGGCGTCGTCTTTGCGCCTTGCACCGGCCGCTTCTTTTCCGGCTTGCCGGGCAGGGCGGAAGCTCTCGAGGTCGACGGTGACTACCAGATCGTCGCGCGCCGGCCGATCTCGGTGAGGACGGCGGCGGTACCGCTGGCCGTGGTGGCCAGCCGCTCCCACAACACGCCGGAGACCGAGGCCTACATTCGCGACCTCGGCGCCGCCGAGATCGTCTCGGTCGGATCGTCCCTGAAATTCTGCCTTCTCGCCAGCGCCGAGGCGGATGTCTATCCGCGTTTCGGCCGCACCATGGAATGGGACACCGCGGCCGGCGATGCGGTGCTGCGGGCCGCCGGCGGCACGACGCGCACGCTGGACGGAAAGCTCTTGGCCTATGGCAAGCGCAATCAAGCCGATGACGCGGATTTCGCCAATCCGCATTTCATCGCCAGCGGCAGGGCAGGGGCGAGCCCCGCCTGAGAACTGCCGATTAGCCGAGACTTGCAGCTTACTCGGCTGCGGCCTGCGCCGAGTTGGAGCCGATATAGTTGCGGATCGTCTCAATGATCCGGTCCTGGTCGGCTTCGCTGAGATAGGGGTGCATCGGCAGGCACAGGATTCGCTTTGGCAGGTCCTCCGAGACGGCAAGACCGGTTGGCGTGCGCGGGTAGTCGCGATAGGCGATCTGGTCGTGCAGCGGCTTGACGTAGTAGATGACCGACGGAATCCCCTTTTCGCTCAGATGCGCCCTCAGGCCGTCGCGCTTGGGCGTCTCGATCGCGTATTGCGCCCAGGCCGAACGGCTGCCGTCCAGGTTGCGGGCGGCGGTGACGATATCGCCAAGCCCTTCGGCGTAGCGCTTTGCCACCGCCTGGCGGGCAACCATCTCGTCTTCCAGGATGGCGAGCTTTTCGATCAGGATCGCCGCCTGCAGTGTGTCGAGCCGCGAATTGATGCCGACGCGGATGTTGTCATATTGCGTCTCGCCCTTGCCGTGGAAGGCGAAGGAACGCAGCTTGTCGGCCAGCGCGTCGTCGTTGGTGAACATCGCGCCGCCGTCGCCGTAGCAGCCAAGCGGCTTGGCCGGATAGAAGCTGGTCGAGCCGACATGGCCGAAGGCACCGCACATCTTGTCGCCAAGCGATCCGCCCATCGACTGCGCCGCATCCTCGATCACCAACAGCCCTTCGCGGTTGGCGATGGCCATGATGGCATCGTAATCGGCGGCAAGGCCGAACAGGTCGACAGGGATGATCGCCTTCGGCTGCAGCCTGCCTTCCTTCTTGATCATGGCGATGGCCGCCTCGAGACTGGCGATATCGATATTGTAGGTTGCCGGATCGACATCGACGAAGACGGGCTCCGCCTTGGCCAGCGCCACCACCTCGGCGGTGGCGGCGAAAGTGAAGCTCGGCACGAACACCGCGTCACCCGGGCCGATGCCGGCGGCAAACAGCGGCAGCAGCAGCGCGTCGGTGCCGTTGGCGCAGGCCACGACATGCTTGGTGCCGACATAGGCGGCAAGCTTGTTTTCGAATTCGGTGACCTGCGGCCCCAGTATATAGCGGCCCTCGTCGACGACACGGTCGATGGCGACCCTCAGCCGGTCGCGGATTCGTTCGCGCTGCGCGCCAAGATCGATGAACTGCATGTCGGCCTCAAAAACGGTTTAACCAGGCGATTTAGCCAGATAACGGCCCGCTGGTACCAGAGTTGCGCCTGCCGAGAAAGCCGGGCAGGCGGAGCGACAAATTGCGGAGTTGTCGCAGTCCGTTACCTGTATTCCCGGTCTATGTCAGCCAGATGCCGGAAATCCGGGCTTTGTCGGGCGCTATGGCGCCTTTATAGCCCCATGGATCGGTCCTGCGAAACATAAAGTGATCGACCGGTTCAATCCGAGGGGTGCTCAGGCGATCTCATGCCGCCAGGGCGGGTTGGCGCCTGCCCGCGACACCGTCACCGCCGCCGCCTTGGCGCCGAGCGCCAGCGCCTTGCGGATGGCGTCCTGCGACAGTCCAGCGATTGCCGCCTTCGTCAGCAGGCCTTGTTCGTGCAGGGAGGCGAGGAGGCCGGCGTTGAACGTGTCGCCCGCACCGACCGTGTCGACCACCTCGACCTTCTCCGGCACCACGGTGACGGCATGATCCTTGGTGTAGCCGACGGCGCCTTCGCTGCCATGGGTCACGACGATCAGCTTCGGGCCGCGGTCGAGCCAGTTGCGCACGACATCCTCGTGCGAACCCGCTTCGCCAAACCAGTTCAAGTCCTCATCCGAGAGTTTCACGATGTCGGCCACCGCCATCATGGCGCGGATGCGCCGGAGATGCTTTGCCTTGTCCGGAATGAAGTTCGGCCGGATGTTGGGATCGAGCATCATGACGCGGCCCTCATGCTCGCGTTTCATGAACGCCTCATAGGCGCTGCCGGCCGGCTCCGAAATCAGGCTGATGGCGCCGAACAGCATGGCCTCGATCTCGCTGCCCAGCGTCGGCAGGTCGTCGATGGTCAGCATGCGCCCCGCGGTGTTCTCGTCGTAGAATGTGTAGGTCGCCTGGCCGTTGTCCAGCCGCACGAAGGCAAGCGTGGTCGGACGAGGGGAGGTGTGCGCATAGGTGGAACTGACCTTGCTCGCCCCCAGCGCGTCGCGGAACTGGCCGCCGAAAAGATCCGACGACAGGCCCGAAAAGAAGCCTGCCGGCGCGCCAAGGCGGCCAAGCGCGATCGCCGAATTGAACACCGCGCCGCCGACATAGGGCGCAAAGGCCGGTTCACCCTGCGTCGTGGTGCGCGGCAGCATGTCGATCAGGGCTTCGCCGCAGCAGAGGATCATGGCTTCCTGGTCTCCGGCGGATAGATCACGCCCTTGCGGATGATGATGTTGGCGTAAAGCCGCGGCTCGCTTGTCGCGACGATGGCATGCGCCGATTTGACCCGTGCATAGAAGTCGGCGCCGGCCAGCGCAACCACCTTGCGGCCCGGCGCGCGTTTGGCACAGATCGCCTCCATCTCGTGATGGACGGGGTCGGCAAGCGACGGATCGCCCTTCACGGAGGCGCGAAACAGCGCCTCAGCTACTGCGTCGTCGACCGGCAGGATACTGAGGATGGCGTCGAGCACCGGGATGAGGGGATGACCATCGGCCCGGATGAGGCGTCTCGCATGCTCTTCGGCCGGATAATTTCCGTCGACAAGGGCGATCTCGTCGCCGTGGCCCATGGCGCGCAATGTCGACAAAAGGTCGGGACCGAGCAGCGCCGGGATACCGATCAGCATTCAGGCGCTCCTAGAAATCGTCGTCGAGCCGATCAGGAAGCGTTCGGAAAGCGGCAGGCTGGCGCCGCCGAGTGCGCGGGCATGGATGCCGACGGTTCCCTCGCGAACGGCGGGAAGTTTCAGGCCTTCGCCATCGATTGCCGCAATGGCGGCCACGACGGCATCGACCAGCCGGCGGCGCACCGCCTTCGGCATCCAGCCATCGATCACCGCCGCCTCGAAATCGATGACGGAGGATGCAGCCACGATGGCATAGGCAAGCGCCCGCGCGGCGCTGGCGATCCAGTCGTCGAGCTCTGCGCCGATCTCGCCCCAGTCCTCGGGCGAGGTCCACAGATGCGAGGCCTCGACGCCACGATCATTGAGCGCCTTTTCCAGCATGGCGATCGAGGCCACGTCGATCAGCTGGGTCGGCTTTCCGTCCGGGCCAGGCACAGGCATGGAGCCGAGCGCGCCGGCGTTGCCGGTCGGACCGCCGAACAGCCGGCCGTTGAGGACGATGCCGCCGCCGGCGAAGGCGCCGATGTAGAAATAGACGAAATCACGCGCTCCCCCCGCCTGGCCGAAAACGAGTTCGGCGCCGCAGGCCGAGGTGGCGTCGTTCTGCAGATAGACCGGAAAATCGCACTGCGCCTGGATGTCGGCCTTGATGTCGCGGTGGCGCCATTCGTCCATGACGTCGCGGGGCGCGCCGGCGGTGTCGGCCCAGTTCCACAGTTCGAACGGCATGGCGATGCCGAGCCCGGCAATGCGCTTGTCTTGCTCGGGCTTCAATTCGCCGCGCATCTTCTTCATGCCTGATGTGACGAACTCGACCGTCTCGCGCGGTGCCGGATAGCGATAGGAGTGCTGCAGCATTGAGCGCACATGCCCAAGAAAATCGATCAGCACGAGTTCCGCGCTGCGCCGGCCAATCTTGAGGCCGATGAAGAAGGCACCTTCGGGATTGAGCGCCATCGGGATGGAGGGCTGGCCGATCTTGCCACGCAACGGTGCCTGGCGGACGAGCAGGCCTTCTTCCTCGAGTTCGCGCATGATGACCGAAACCGTCTGCGCCGAAAGTCCGGTCATGCGGGCGATGTCGGACTTCGCCAGGCTGCCATGCTGCCGCACCAACGAGAGCACCAGCCGCTCGTTGTGATCGCGCATGCCGCTCTGGTTGGTGCCGCGGTGAATAAGGCTGTCATTCGCATCGGGCGAACCATGCCTCGCAGTGGCGGTCTCCACCCTGTTCCTCCCGTCGTTTCCCCGCGATGCTTTTGGGCTAGAATGAGCGAGCGGCGCAACCCTGTCAATAATAAATAAGAGTGATTTAATTATTGACAGGGGCCTCGGTCTGGTGTCTGTTTGGGACAGCGTCCACGCTGGGAGAAATTCGTTGGATGCGCTGTTGGTGCCGGTTGGCCGGCACCCGGATGGTTCCACTGGGAGGAAGATCGTGAACAATACAAAACTGTTGAAATCAACCGTGTTTGCCGCAACGGCCCTCGGTCTGATGGCGTTTGCCTCGTCTGCGTCCGCAGCTGGCGTCGGCGCTTGCCTGATCACCAAGACCGACACCAACCCCTTCTTTGTCAAAATGAAGGAAGGCGCGACCGCAAAGGCCAAGGAACTTGGTGTCGACCTCAAGACCTACGCCGGCAAGATCGACGGCGACAGCGAGAGCCAGGTGGCGGCGATCGAAAGCTGCATTGCCGACGGCGCCAAGGGCATCCTGATCACCGCATCCGACACCAAGGGCATCGTACCAACGGTGAAGAAGGCGCGTGACGCCGGCGTGCTTGTGATCGCGCTCGACACGCCGCTCGATCCGATCGACGCGGCGGATGCCACCTTTGCCACCGACAATCTCGAGGCCGGCAAGCTGATCGGCGCCTGGGCCGCCGCGACGCTCGGCGACAAGGCCAAGGACGCCAAGATCGGCTTCCTCGACCTGACGCCGTCGCAGCCGACCGTGGACGTGCTGCGCGACCAGGGCTTCATGATGGGCTATGGCATCGACGTGAAGGACCCCAACAAGATCGGCGACGAAACCGATCCGCGCATTGTCGGCCATGACGTCACCAACGGCAATGAGGAAGGCGGCCGCAAGGCGATGGAGAACCTGCTTCAGAAGGACTCCGGCATCACCGTCATCCACACCATCAACGAGCCGGCCGCTGTCGGTGCTTACCAGGCGCTCAAAGCCGTCGGCCTTGAAAAGCAGGTGCTGATCGTCTCGGTCGACGGTGGCTGTCCCGGCGTGAAGTCGGTTACAGAAGGCGTGATCGGCGCGACATCTCAGCAGTATCCGCTGCAGATGGCGGCGCTCGGCATCGAGGCGATCGCAGCCTTCGCCAAGGACGGAACCAAGCCGAAGCCGACCGAGGGCAAGAATTTCTTCGACACCGGCGTCAACCTGGTGACCGACAAGCCGGCCACTGGCGTCAAGTCCATTGACACCAAGGAAGGCCTCGCCAAGTGCTGGGGCTGATGCCGGTCTGACCGGCAATTACCGAACCTGAGCGGTCGGGGCTTGATCCCCGGCCGCTTCGGGTGGACGATGGGTCGCGTGACCGCGAACAATCCCGGCAGCAGACCGGAAAGGCGTGGACGGGCGTCAGCGTTTGGCTGATCCCTCACGGGGAGGAAACATGGCTCAAGCTCAGGAATTCGAGAAGGTTCTCTCGGGCAGTGACACAAGCGTCGCCGCCTTTGACGAGCACAAATCGGCCGTCAAGCGCATCCAGCATTTCCTGCATTCGACGCCGGCCGCTGTGCCGCTGATCGTGCTGGTCCTATCGATCATTATCTTCGGCATCACCATCGGCGGGCGCTTCTTCTCGTCCTACACGCTGACATTGATCCTGCAGCAGATTGCCATCGTCGGCATCCTGGGCGCCGCGCAGACGCTGGTCATCCTGACTGCCGGCATCGACCTGTCGATCGGCGTGATCATGGTGATTTCAGCCGTGATCATGGGCAATTGTGCGGTCAGCTACGGTATGCCGGCCATTCTCGCCGTGACGATCGGGCTTGCCGCGGGTGCGGCCTGCGGGCTGCTCAACGGACTGCTGGTCGCCTACATGAAACTGCCGCCCTTCATCGTGACGCTTGGCACCTGGAACATCGTCATGGCCACGAACTTCATCTATTCGGCCAATGAGACGATCCGCGACACCGACGTCGACACCCAGGCACCGCTGCTGCATCTGTTCGCAATGAGCTTCAAGATCGGCACTGCGGTGCTGACGCTCGGCGTCATTGCCACAGTCGTGCTCGTGATGATCCTCTGGTACGTGCTCAATCACACGGCATGGGGCCGCCATGTCTACGCCGTCGGCGATGACCAGGAGGCGGCGAAACTCTCGGGCATCCAGACCAAGAAGGTGCTGATGACGGTTTATACCCTTGCCGGATTGATCGCCGCTTTCGCTGCCTGGGTCTCCATCGGCCGTAACGGCTCGATCTCGCCTTCGTCAGCGGTCACCGACTACAATCTACAGGCCATCACCGCCACGGTGATCGGCGGTATTTCCCTGTTCGGTGGGCGCGGCTCGATCCTGGGCACACTGTTCGGCGCGATGATCGTCGGCGTCGTCTCCATGGGCCTCAACATGCTCGGCGCCGATCCGCAATGGAAAGTGCTGCTTACCGGTGTGCTGATCATCGGCGCCGTGGCGATCGACCAATGGATCAGAAAGGTTTCGGCATAGTCATGACCCAGGAACCCATCCTTACCGCGCGCGGTCTGATCAAACGCTACGGTCGCGTCACCGCGCTCGACAATGCCGATTTCGACCTCTACCCCGGCGAAATTCTCGCCGTCATCGGCGACAATGGCGCCGGCAAGTCGTCGCTGATCAAGGCGATTTCCGGCGCGGCCGTGCCGGACGAAGGCGAGATCCGGCTCGAAGGCAAACCCGTCGCCTTCAAGTCGCCGATGGAGGCTCGCGAAGCAGGCATCGAAACCGTCTACCAGAATCTGGCGCTGTCGCCGGCACTGTCGATCGCAGACAACATGTTCCTCGGCCGTGAGATCCGCAAACCCGGCTTCCTGGGAGAATGGCTGCGCATGCTGGACCGTCCGGCGATGGAAAAGCGTGCCCGCGACAAGCTCACCGAGCTGGGTCTGATGACCATCCAGAACATCAGCCAGGCGGTGGAAACGCTGTCGGGCGGCCAGCGCCAGGGCGTGGCGGTGGCGCGCGCCGCCGCCTTCGGCTCGAAGATGGTCATCATGGACGAACCGACGGCAGCTCTTGGCGTCAAGGAAAGCCGCCGCGTGCTCGAACTGATCCTCGACGTCAAGAAGCGCGGCCTGCCGATCGTGCTGATCTCGCACAACATGCCGCATGTCTTCGAGGTGGCGGACCGCATCCACATCCATCGCCTCGGCCGTCGCCTCGCCGTCATCGATCCCAAGCAATATACGATGTCCGATGCCGTCGCCTTCATGACCGGCGCGAAGGCACCCCCGGAGGCCGCGCTGGCGGCCTGACTGTCAAATTGCCGCAGGGTAAGCCGGCGGCGGCGCATCTAAATCGATTGAATGTATGCTGCAATGCGGTAACATGGGCTGGGATGAATGGTGAAAGCCGGTATGATCGTGGCAACCGCACGAGAGGCAGCATGACGCGCGCGATGACATCCGAACCCCTTCCGCCACTGCTCGAAAATCCTGATCCGAAGACGCTCGCAAGGGAAGTCTTGATGGCCCTCAAATACAGGGTCGGCAAGGACACCACCGTCGCGACCCAGTACGACTGGCTCACCGCCTCGATCAAGGTCGTGCGCGACCGCATCGTCGATCACTGGATGCAGGCAACCAGAGAGGCCTACGACCAGCAGGAAAAGCGCGTCTATTATCTGTCGCTGGAGTTCCTCATCGGCCGCCTGATGCGCGACGCCTTTTCCAATCTCGGCCTGATGGACAACATGCGCGAAGCGCTGTCGTCGCTCGGCGTCGACCTCGATCTGATCGCGGCGCTCGAACCCGATGCCGCGCTCGGCAATGGCGGCCTTGGCCGGCTCGCCGCCTGCTTCATGGAAAGCATGGCGACAGTCGACATTCCGGCGCATGGCTACGGCATCCGCTATGCCAACGGCATGTTCCGCCAGGAGATCCACGATGGCTGGCAGGTCGAACTGCCCGAGACCTGGCTCGATCACGGCAACCCCTGGGAGTTCGAGCGCCGCGAACGTGCCTTCGAGGTCGGCTTCGGCGGCGCGGTGGAATCGATCACCTCGAAGGACGGACGGCTGGAGCGCCATGTCTGGAAACCGACCGAGCATGTCCTGGCGGTCGCCTACGACACGCCGGTCGTCGGCTGGCGGGCAAACCGTGTCAACACGCTGCGGCTCTGGTCGGGCATGCCGATCGACCCGATCCTGCTCAACAAGTTCAATGCCGGCGACCACATCGGCGCGCTGGCCGAAAGCAACAAGGCGGACGCGCTGTCTCGCGTGCTCTATCCGGCCGATTCCCACATGGCCGGCCAGGAACTCAGGCTGCGGCAGGAATATTTTTTCTCCACCGCCTCGCTGCAGGACATCGTCCAGCGCCATCTCAGCCAGTATGGCGACCTGAAGTCGCTGCCCGACAAGGCGGCGATCCACCTGAACGACACCCATCCGGCGATCGCCGTTCCCGAACTGATGCGGCTGTTGATGGATGTCCACGGCATGGACTTCGACCTCGCCTGGGACATCACCAAGCGCACCTTCGGCTACACCAACCACACGCTTCTTCCCGAGGCGCTGGAAAGCTGGTCGGTGCCGCTGTTCGAGCGGCTGTTGCCGCGCCATATGCAGATCGTCTACGCCGTCAACGCGCAGGTTCTGCTCGAAGCACGCGCGACCGACCAGTTCTCGAACGAGCAGATCAGCCGTATCTCGCTGATCCAGGAAAATGGCGACCGCCGCGTGCGCATGGGCAACCTTGCCTTTGTCGGCTCGCACTCGATCAACGGCGTCTCGGCGCTGCATACCGAGTTGATGAAGGAAACGGTGTTCGCCGACCTGCACAGGCTCTATCCCGATCGCATCAACAACAAGACCAACGGCATCACGCCACGGCGCTGGCTGATCCAGTGCAATCCCGGGCTGACATCGCTCGCCCGCGAGGCGATCGGCGACCGTTTTCTCGATGACATCGACGCCATCAAGGGGCTCGATGCCTTCGCCGACGATGCCGTCTTTCGCGACAAGTTCGCCGCCGTCAAGCGGCAGAACAAGGTGCGGCTGGCCAATCTCGTCGCCGACCGGCTCGGCATCAAGGTCGACCCGTCGGCGCTGTTCGACATCCAGATCAAGCGCATTCACGAATACAAGCGCCAGCTCCTGAACATCCTCGAGGCGGTGGCGCTTTACGACCAGATCCGCTCGCATCCGGAGCGGGACTGGATGCCGCGCGTGAAATTCTTCGGCGGCAAGGCGGCGCCCAGCTATCACAACGCCAAGCTGATCATCAAACTCGCCAACGACGTCGCCAGGGTCATCAACCGCGATCCAGCCGTTCGCGGCCTGCTGAAAGTGGTGTTCGTGCCGAACTACAATGTCAGTTTGGCCGAAATCATGATGCCCGCCGCCGACCTGTCCGAGCAGATCTCGACCGCCGGCATGGAAGCGTCCGGCACCGGCAACATGAAGTTCGCGCTGAACGGCGCATTGACCATCGGCACGCTCGATGGCGCCAATGTCGAGATCAAGGAGTGCGTCGGCGACGACAACATCTTCATCTTCGGCCTCACCACCGCCGAAGTCGCCGAGCGGCGCAACAATGGCTACAATCCACGCGGTGTCATCGAAGCGTCGCCGGAGCTGGCACAGGCCGTGGCTGCTGTCTCATCGGGCGTCTTCTCGCCCGATGATCCCGACCGCTACCGCGACCTCGTCAACGGCCTCTATGACAGCGACTGGTTCATGGTCGCCGCCGATTTCGACGCCTACGCCGCCGCCCAGCGTGAGGTCGACGCCGTCTGGCGCAACAGCCCGGACTGGTATGCCAAGGCGATCCGCAATGTCGCGCGCGTCGGCTGGTTCTCGTCCGATCGCACGATCCGTCAATACGCGAAAGAAATCTGGAACGTGCCTGCCTGATGTGATTGCATGAGGCCACGAGCAATGTGGTCCCGGTGATGCGGGTTGAAAGTCACTTCGCATCACCAGAAACAAAACACCTGGTGCCCTGGGAGGGACACTGCCTGATGAGGAAGCCGCGCGCGACCGCTGCGACAAGCGGGCCGGACGGACTGGCGCCAGCCAGCGATGTTGCGGCGATTGTTGCCGGCACGCACGGAGATCCGTTCGCTGTCCTCGGTGTCCATGAGGTCGGCAAGGGCCTGTTTGCCCGTTGCTTCGTTCCGAATGCTGAATTCGTCACCGCCTACACGCTGACCGGCATCAAGGCCGGTGAGCTGACCAGGCGGGATGATGCCGGTTTCTTTGAAGGCAAGCTGTCGATCAAGAAGCGGCAGCCGCTGCGCTACCACGCTCGCAATGCCGGCGGCGACTGGTGGCTGACCGACCCCTATTCGTTCGGCCCGGTGCTCGGCCCGATGGACGACTACTATATCGCTCAAGGCTCGCATCTCAGGCTGTTCGACAAGCTCGGCGCCCATGTCATCGAGCACGAGGGCGCCACCGGCGTGCATTTCGCCGTATGGGCTCCAAATGCCCGGCGCGTCTCGGTGGTCGGCGATTTCAACGATTGGGACGGCCGCCGCCACTCGATGCGCGATCGCCGCGATACCGGCATCTGGGAGGTGTTCATTCCCGATATCGGCGCCGGCCGGCCCTACAAATACGAGATCATCGGCCCCGACGGCGTCAGGCTGCCGCTGAAGGCCGATCCTTTCGCCTTCAAATCCGAACTGCGCCCGGCCACCGCTTCGGTCGTCGCCGTGCCGCCCGCCCATCATTGGGGCGACGAGGCACATCGCACGTTCTGGCGCAACGCCGATCCCCGGCGCGAGGCCATCTCCATCTACGAGGTCCACGCCGGCTCCTGGCAGCTTCGCGACGACGGCACGTTCCTGTCATGGGACGAACTGGCCGATCGGCTGATCCCCTATGCCGTCGAGACCGGCTTCACCCACATCGAGTTCCTGCCGATCTCCGAACATCCCTATGATCCGTCCTGGGGCTACCAGACGACTGGCCTCTACGCGCCATCGGCCCGCTTTGGCGATCCTGACGGCTTTGCCCGCTTTGTCGACGGCGCCCACCGTGCCGGCATCGGTGTCATCCTCGACTGGGTGCCGGCGCATTTCCCGGTCGACGAGCACGGGCTGGTCCATTTCGACGGCACCGCACTCTATGAGCATGCCGATCCGCGCAAGGGCTTTCACCCCGACTGGAACACCGCGATCTACAATTTCGGACGCCGCGAGGTGGTGTCGTTCCTGGTCAACAACGCGCTGTTCTGGGCCGAAAAATACCATGTCGACGGGCTGCGCGTCGATGCGGTCGCCTCGATGCTCTACCTCGACTATTCACGCAAGCAGGGCGAGTGGATCCCCAACGAGAAAGGCGGCCGCGAGAACCTGGAAGCGGTCTCCTTCCTGCAGAAGATGAACAAGGAGGTCTACGGCCACCATCCAGGCGTCATGACCATCGCCGAGGAATCGACCTCATGGCCGAAGGTCTCGGCGCCCGTGCATGAAGGCGGACTTGGCTTCGGCTTCAAGTGGAACATGGGCTTCATGCACGACACGCTGGAGTATTTCGCCAAGGAGCCGATCTTCCGCAAGCACCACCACAACGACCTCACCTTCGGCCTGACCTACGCCTTCTCGGAGAATTTCGTGCTGCCGCTCTCGCATGACGAGGTTGTACACGGCAAAGGCACGCTGCTGGGCAAGATGGCCGGCGACGACTGGCAGAAATTCGCGACGTTGCGCGCCTATTACGGCTTCATGTGGGGTTATCCCGGCAAGAAGCTCTTGTTCATGGGACAGGAATTCGCGCAGCGCCGCGAATGGAGCGAGGCGCGCGCGCTGGACTGGAACCTGCTCGATTTCCGCCCGCATCGCGGCGTCTGGCAGACGGTGCGCGATCTCAACTATCTCTACCGTTCGCGCCCGGCGCTGCACGGCCGTGACTGCGAGCCAGAAGGCTTCTCCTGGCTGATCGTCGATGACAGCCAGAATTCGGTTTTTGCCTGGGTGCGCAACGCGCCGGGCGGCAGCCCGGTGGCCGTCATCTCCAACTTCACGCCGGTGCCGCGCGACAATTATCGCGTGCCGTTGCCGAAGGCCGGCAAGTGGCGCGAGATCATCAACACCGACGCGTCCGAATATGGCGGCTCCGGCATGGGCAATGGCGGCCTTGTCGAGGCGAGGGCGGAGGGCAAAAGCATCTCGGCAACGATGCTCTTGCCGCCGCTGTCGACGATCATGCTTGAACTCGTAGCCGACTGAGCCCGTCAAGGCCCGATAACATGGCGAGACTGAGTAACTTGGGAGGGTAGAAATGGCAGACTTGAAACGGACCCAGCCGCTGGCGCGCGATGCCATGGCCTACGTATTGGCCGGCGGCCGCGGCAGCCGCCTCAAGGAATTGACCGACCGGCGCGCCAAGCCGGCCGTCTATTTCGGCGGCAAGACGCGCATCATCGATTTCGCGCTCTCCAACGCGCTCAATTCCGGCATCCGTCGCCTGGGCGTCGCCACCCAGTACAAGGCGCATTCGCTGATCCGCCATTTGCAGCGCGGCTGGAACTTCCTGCGGCCCGAACGAAACGAAAGCTTCGATATCCTGCCGGCCAGCCAGCGCGTGTCGGAAACGCAGTGGTATGAAGGCACGGCCGACGCCGTCTACCAGAACATCGACATCATCGAGGCCTACGGCCCCGAATACATGGTCATCCTCGCCGGCGACCACATCTACAAGATGGACTATGAGCTGATGCTGCGCCAGCATGTCGATGCCGGCGCCGATGTCACCGTCGGCTGTCTTGAAGTGCCGCGCATGGAAGCGACCGGCTTCGGCGTCATGCATGTCGATGCCAAGGACAACATCATCGCCTTCGTTGAAAAGCCCGCCGACCCGCCCGGCATTCCCGACAAGCCCGAATTTGCCCTGGCCTCCATGGGCATCTACGTGTTCAAGACCAAGTTCCTGATGGAACAGCTGCGCCGCGACGCCGCCGAGCCCGGCTCGAGCCGCGACTTCGGCAAGGACATCATCCCCTATATCGTCCAGCACGGTAAGGCGATCGCCCACCGCTTCGCCAAGTCCTGCGTGCGCTCGACGATGGAAAACGAGGCCTACTGGCGCGATGTCGGCACGGTGGATGCCTATTGGGAAGCCAATATCGATCTGACCGACGTGACGCCGGAGCTCGACCTCTATGATCGCGACTGGCCGATCTGGACCTATGCCGAGTTGAAGCCGCCGGCAAAGTTCGTCCATGACGAGGACGGCCGCCGTGGCTCGGCCGTGTCCTCGCTGGTCTCGGGCGACTGCATCGTCTCCGGCGCCTCGCTGAAAAGAAGCCTGATCTTCACCGGCGCGCGCATCAATTCCTATTCGACGCTGGAGGAAGTCGTCATGCTGCCCGACGTTCATGTCGGCCGGAACGCAAAGTTGAAGCGCGTGGTCATCGACCATGGTGTTAGGATACCGGAAGGGCTGGTGGTGGGCGAAGACCCAGTTCTCGACGCCAAGCGTTTTCGGGTCTCGGAAAAAGGCATCTGCCTGGTCACGCAGGACATGATCGACAAGCTGAAGCTGTAGGAGCTGTTCCAGGAAAAGTGTGGAACGGTTTTCCGTCCGGAATTGCTTTGAAACAAAGAATAGACAGCATCGGACCATAAACGCATGCAGGTTCTGTCGGTCACGCCAGAGATCTTCCCGCTGATCAAGACCGGCGGACTTGCCGATGTGACTGGTGCGCTTCCCATCGCGCTGGCGGCCAAGGGCGTGAGCATGCGCACGCTCATGCCGGGCTTTCCGAGCGTGATGGCCGCCTTCAAGAAAAAAAAGGCTGTCCTGCAATACCCCTTGCTGCAAGGCGGCAAGGCCTCCGTCCATTCCGTCCACCTTGCCGGCCTCGAACTGTTCGTGCTCGACGCGCCACATTTGTTCGATCGCCCCGGCGGCCCCTATGGCGATGCCAGCGGTGGCGACTGGCCGGACAATTGGCGGCGCTTCGCGGCATTGAGCCAGGTCGGCGGCGACATCGCCGGCGGCGCCATCTCCGGTTACCAGCCCGACATCGTCCACGCCCATGACTGGCAGTCGGCGATGACGCTGGCCTATATGCGCTACGGCAAGGCGGTCGGCGTGCCCTCGATGATGACCGTCCACAACCTCGCCTTCCAGGGCCAGTTCGGCGCCGGCATCTTCGGCGAGCTTGGCTTGCCGGCGGCGGCTATGGCGCTCGATGGCGTCGAATATTATGGCGGCGTCGGCTTTCTCAAGGCCGGCCTGCAGGCCGCTTGGGCGATCACCACGGTCAGCCCGACCTATGCGCAGGAAATCCGCTCGCCGGAATTCGGCATGGGCCTCGACGGGCTCATCAACATGCGCTCCAGCGATCTCTATGGCATCGTCAACGGCATCGACATCGGCATCTGGGATCCGGAAACCGACAAGCATCTGGTGTCGAACTACACCGCCGAAACACTCGATGCGCGCACGCCTAATCGGGCAGCGGTTGAGGCGCGTTTCAGTCTGGAGCCCGACGGCAGCCCGATTGTCTGCGTCGTCAGCCGCCTGACCTGGCAAAAGGGCATGGATATCCTGGCAACGGCGGTCGACGGCATCGTTGCGACCGGGGCGCGCCTGGCCATACTGGGCTCGGGCGATGCCGGCCTTGAAGGTGCGCTGCTCGCCGCCGCCGCACGCCACCGTGGCCGTATCGGTGTCGTCGTCGGCTATGACGAGGCGCTGTCTCACATCATGCAGGGTGGCTGCGACGCCATCGTCATTCCCTCGCGCTTCGAACCCTGCGGGCTGACGCAGCTTTATGGCCTGCGCTATGGCTGCGTGCCGGTGGTCGCCCGCACCGGCGGCCTGGCGGACACGGTCATCGATGCCAACGAGGCCGCCGTGTCGGCCGGCGTCGCCACCGGCTTCCAGTTCGCTCCCAACAATGGCGGCGCCTTGCTGCACGCCATGCGTCGTCTCGTCGATGCACATGCCGATCCGGCGATCTGGAAATCGCTGCAGCGCCAGGGCATGAAGGCCGATGTGTCATGGGACAAGAGCGCGGAAAAATACATTGAACTCTATCGCTCGCTGCTTTCGAAAAGGGTTGCCTGAAGCATGATCCGTACCGTCCCCACCAAACCCTATCTAGACCAGAAGCCAGGCACGTCGGGCCTGCGCAAGAAGGTGCCCGTGTTCCAGCAGGAGCACTATGCCGAGAATTTCATCCAGTCGATCTTCGATGCGCTCGACGGGTTCAAGGGCAAGACCCTGGTGATTGGCGGCGACGGCCGCTTTTACAACCGCGAGGTCATCCAGAAGGCCATCGCCATGGCAGCCGCCAACGGCTTCGGCAAGGTGATGGTCGGGCAGGGCGGCATCCTGTCGACGCCCGCCGCCTCGCACGTCATCCGCAAATACAAGACCTTCGGCGGCATCATCTTGTCGGCCAGCCACAATCCCGGCGGTCCGCACGAGGATTTCGGCATCAAGTACAATGCCGGCAATGGCGGCCCGGCGCCTGAAAAGCTGACCGATGCGATCTTCGCCAAGACCAAGGCGATTTCGAGCTTCAAGACCGCTGATATCGATCCGATCGACATTGACACGATAGGCACGGTCAAGGCCGCCGGCATGACGGTCGAGATCATCGATCCGGTCGCCGACTATGCCGAGCTCATGGAAAGCCTGTTCGACTTCGATGCGTTGCGCAAGCTGTTCAAGTCTGGCTTCCGCATGCGCTTCGACGCCATGCACGCGGTGACCGGCCCTTACGCCAAGGAGATCCTCGAAAACCGGCTCGGCGCTCCGAACGGCACCTGCCGCAATTTCAAGCCGCTGCCCGATTTCGGCGGCCATCATCCGGACCCCAATCTGGTCCATGCCAAGCACCTCTATGACGAGATGATGGGCGCCGACGCACCCGATTTCGGTGCTGCTTCCGACGGTGACGGCGATCGCAATTTGATCATCGGCAAGGGCATTTTCGTCACCCCTTCGGATTCGGTGGCGATGCTCGCCGCCAATGCCCGCCTGGCGCCGGGCTACAAGGACGGGCTGAAGGGCATCGCCCGCTCGATGCCGACCAGCGGTGCTGCAGACCGCGTCGCCGAAAAACTCGGCATCGGCATCTACGAGACGCCGACCGGCTGGAAGTTCTTCGGCAATCTGCTGGATGCCGGCATGGCGACGATCTGCGGCGAGGAGAGCGCCGGCACTGGCTCCAACCATGTGCGTGAAAAAGACGGCCTGTGGGCGGTGCTGTTGTGGCTCAACATCCTCGCCGCGCGCGGCGAAAGCTGCAAGCAGGTGGTCACCGAACACTGGGCGGCCTATGGGCGCAACTACTATTCGCGCCACGACTATGAGGAAGTCGAGAGCGATCGCGCCAACGCGTTGGTCGACGAATTGCGCGCCAAGCTCGGTTCGCTGCCCGGCACCAGCGTGCGTGGCCTGAAGATCGCCAATGCCGATGACTTCGCCTATCACGATCCCGTCGACGGCTCGACCAGCGAGCACCAGGGCATCAGGGTGCTGTTCGAAGGCGGCTCGCGCGTCGTCTTCAGGCTCTCCGGCACCGGCACCTCGGGCGCGACCTTGCGCGTCTACATCGAGCGCTATGAGCCGGACAAGGCGAGGCACGATCTCGACACGCAGGAAGCGCTCGCCGACCTGATCGCGGCGGCCGACGACATTGCCGGGATCAAGAGCCACACCGGCCGCAACAAGCCGAGCGTGATTACTTGAGGGCGGTGCTGCGCGTTTTCCTTCTTCCCCTGTGGGAGAAGGGGGAGCCTGCATGACCCAACTCGGCGCCACCGTCACCCGTGACGGCATCCGCTTCGCCGTCTGGTCCTCGTCGGCGAGACGCCTCTGGGTGTCGATCTTCGATCATGCGGGCTCCCACGAGACCGACCGGCTTGAACTCCAGCCGGAAGGACAGAGCGTCCACGCACTCTTCGTCTCCGGTCTCGCCGCCGGCACGCGCTATGGCTTTCGCGCCGACGGCGATTATGCGCCTGAGCAAGGGCGGTGGTTCGACCCAGACAAGCTGTTGACCGATCCCTATGGTATCGAAATCGATCGGCCCTATGCCTATCACTGGCGGCTTGCCGCGCGGCGCAACGAAGGTGCCGACACGGCATCATTGATGCCGAAGACCGTGGCGCTCGCGCTGTCCAGGCCGATCCCGGCCCGGGCGCCTGTCTTTTCGCCGGGTGGGCTGATCTATGAACTGAACGTTCGCTCGTTCACCAAGCTGCATCCGGACATTCCGGAAGAGCAGCGCGGTACGGTCGCGGCACTTGCTCATCCTGTCATCATCGAGCATCTCAAAAAGCTCGGCGTCTCGGCCGTCGAACTGATGCCGGTGACGGCATCGATCGACGAACGGCATCTGCCGCCGCTCGGGTTGAGCAACGCCTGGGGCTACAATCCCGTCACCTTCATGGCGCTTGACCCGCGCCTCGCGCCCGGCGGCCTGGCGGAATTGCGCGACGCGGTCGCTGCACTGCGTGAGGCCGGTATCGGCACCATCCTCGACTTGGTCTTCAACCACACGGGGGAAAGCGATCGGCTGGGGCCGACCCTGTCGCTGCGCGGCTTCGACGATCAAGCCTACTACCGGCACCAGCCGGATGGCAGGCTGGTCAATGACACCGGCACCGGAAACACGGTCGCCTGCGACCACCCGGTGGTGCGGAAAATGGTGCTCGACACGCTTCGCCATTTCGTCCGCCATGCCGGCGTCGACGGTTTCCGCTTCGATCTGGCGCCGGTGCTGGGCCGCGTCGACGGCGCGTTCGATCCCGCCGCGCCGTTGCTCGGGGCGATCGCCGGCGATCCCGTCCTTGCCGATCGCGTGTTGATCGCCGAACCGTGGGACATCGGTCCCGACGGCTACCAGCTCGGCAATTTCCGACCGCCTTTCCTTGAATGGAACGATCGCTATCGCGTCGACGCCAGACGCTTCTGGCGCGGCGATGCCGGCATGGTCGGTGGGCTGGCGACGCGGCTTGCCGGCTCGTCCGATGTTTTCGGCAAGGGCGGCCAGCCGGCCAGCCGCAGCGTCAATTTCATCGCCGCGCATGACGGCATGACGCTGGCCGACATCGTTGCCTATGAGCGCAAGCACAACGCGGCCAATGGCGAGCAGAACCGCGACGGTCACAACGACAATTTGTCCTGGAACAATGGCGGCGAGGGCGAGACGGACGACACGGCGATCGCCAAGGCGCGCTTCGACGACCGGTGCGCGCTGCTTGCGACGCTTTTCGCCTCGCGCGGAACGATCATGCTGACCGCTGGCGACGAATTCGGCCGCACACAGAAGGGCAACAACAACGCCTACGCGCAGGACAACGCGATCACCTGGCTCGACTGGGCAGGCCGCGACCAGGCGCTGGAGCGATACACCTCGGCGCTCGCAGCACTTCGCCGCGCCGTGCCTGCCTTGTCGGACACACATTTGCTGACGGGTGAGCCGGCCGAGTCTTCAGGCATCCCCGACGTCGCCTGGCTGGCCGAGACCGGCGCGCCGCTTGCCGAGGCGGACTGGAATGATCCCACCCGGCATCGCCTCGTCATGCTGCTAGGCGATGCCGGGGGCGGCCGCCTTGCCATCATGGTCAACGGCGATCGCCGCCAATGCGTCTTCACTCTGCCAGTAAGGGAAGGGTTCCGATGGCAGCCGGCGACCGAAACGCAGGCGATCGACCTTGCACGCCCGCTGCCGGGCCGCAGTGTCAGTTTTATGACAGAGCATCGGATCGAAAAGTGGCAACCGGTTTTCGGGCAATCCGATGCGGAAAAATTGGTCCGCGCCGGCCCGGCAAGAGCCGCGACAGGAAGGGTTCGTGATGGCTGACGACAATTCCGGGCAGGGCGCGGAATGGTGGCGCGGCTGCGTCATTTATCAAGTCTATCCGCGTTCCTTCCAGGACACGACCGGCGACGGCAGCGGCGATCTCAGGGGCATCACGGCAAGGCTGGCCCACATCGCCTCGCTTGGCGTCGATGCCGTCTGGCTGTCGCCCTTCTTCAAGTCGCCGATGGCCGACATGGGCTACGACGTTTCGGATTATCGCGCCGTCGATCCGATGTTCGGCACACTGGAGGATTTTGACGCGCTGGTCGCCGAGGCGCATCGGCTGGGTCTGAAGATCATCATCGACCAGGTGCTGTCGCACTCGTCCGACAAGCATGAATGGTTCATCGAAAGCCGTTCAAGCCGCGACAATCCCAAGGCCGACTGGTACGTCTGGGCCGATACGAAACCCGATGGCAACGCGCCCAACAACTGGCTGTCCGTCTTCGGTGGCCCGGCCTGGGAATGGGACTCGACCCGCCGGCAATATTACATGCACAATTTCCTGGCCTCGCAGCCGGATTTGAATTTCCATAACCCGGAGGTCCAGGACGCGCTTCTGGACACGGTGCGGTTCTGGCTGGAGCGTGGCGTCGACGGTTTCCGGCTCGACACGGTCAATTACTATGTCCACGACCGCTGGCTGCGCAGCAATCCGCCTTTGGCGTCGAGCGTCGCCGGCACCAACGGCGAGACCAACACCTATCTTTACCAGGAGCATCTGTTCGACAAGACGCAACCGGAAAACCTTGCCTTCCTCAGGCGTTTCCGGGCGCTGCTGGACGAGTATGAGGACCGCGCCGCGGTCGGCGAGATCGGCGATGAAGGCCGTTCCCTGCAGACGCTCGCCGCCTACACCTCCGGCGGCGACATGCTGCAGATGTGCTACACGTTCGATTTGCTCGGTCCGCAGTTTTCAGCGGCGCATGTGCGCGGCTGCGTCGCGGCCTTTGAAAATGCGGTGGCCGATGGCTGGGTCTGCTGGGCGTTCTCCAACCATGACGTGGTGCGCCACGTCAGCCGCTGGACGCCGCCGGACGGCGACCCCGACGCGGTGGCCAGATTCTCGATCATGCTGCTCGCCTGCCTGCGCGGCTCGATCTGCCTCTACCAGGGCGAGGAACTCGGCCTGGTAGAGGCCGAGCTTGCCTATGAGGATTTGCGCGATCCCGTCGGCATCCGCTTCTGGCCCGGTGTGAAGGGCCGGGATGGCTGCCGCACGCCGATGGTCTGGGAGGCTGGGGCCGACAATGCCGGCTTCTCCACCGGCAGGCCCTGGCTGCCGGTGCCGGCGAGCCATCGCGCCCGCGCGGTCGATGTGCAGAACAGCGACGAGCAATCGGTGCTGTCCGCCTATCGCTCGGCGCTCGCCTTGCGCAAACGGCATTCGGCGCTGGTCCGCGGTTCGATCCGCTTCCTTGACGCCGAGGGTGACGTGCTCGCCTTCATCCGCGAAGCAGGCGGGGAGAGGCTGCTCTGTGTCTTCAATTTCGCCGGGGAGGCGACAAATTGGCCGCTGCCGCCGGACATTGGTGCGGTCGCCGTTGTCTTGGAGGGCACTGCTGCAGTCGAGGGAGAAGCGCTTTCGCTGCCGGCTCTCGGTCGCTTCCTCGGTCGGTTCGACTGATTGGCGGTCTTTGGGCCAAGCGATCCGCTTGGCGCAAATGCTTACTGAACGAGCACCGCGCGTC
Source organism: Mesorhizobium sp. WSM1386 (assembly GCF_055901595.1). Taxonomy (NCBI): domain Bacteria; kingdom Pseudomonadati; phylum Pseudomonadota; class Alphaproteobacteria; order Hyphomicrobiales; family Phyllobacteriaceae; genus Mesorhizobium; species Mesorhizobium sp. WSM1386. The sequence goes on along the minus strand of NZ_CM148373.1, from coordinate 5,419,624 downwards.
CGCAGATCGCGCCGGTGACACGCACGTCGGCCTGGCCGACGCCGACACCCAGCGCTGACAGCACATTGTAAAGCAGGTCGTCGACCGGCGCCGTGACAGTGTTAAGCAGGGTCACCACCGCCGGCTTCACCGTTCCAAGCAGCGCGGTCAGATCGATGCCGAGACCAAGCGCATTGACCGAAAGCGACAGGTTGTTGACCAGCGACGTGGTCAGCGACTGCGAGATATTTCGTGTCGAAACGGTCTTGATCGTCTTGTTGGCGATGTCGGTCGCGTTGAACGTCAAGGTTTGCGGGCTGTTGTTGGTGATCGCGGTCGCGGCCGAACCCATCACCTTGATCAGCGGGATGTTGATCAGCAGGAGCTTGAAGCTCACATTCGCGATCTCGGCGTCGGTGAAGGTCTGTGGCTGGCTGAAATCCGCGAAGCCGGAGGGATTGTTGCTGTTGGCCAGGTTGAGCCGGGCAATACCGGGATGCGCGGCAATGGAAACACTGATGCTGGACGGTCCTGCCGGACAAGTGATGTCGGTCAGCTTGGCTTCGGCATAGGCGACTTCGACATTGAGCGGCAGGTTGACGGCCAGCAGGCTGATGCCGCCGCCGAGACCCGGTGTGCCGACACCGACGGACGCCGTCAGTTTGATGCGCGTCTGGGCCGTTCGAACGACAGTGCCGATGCCGCCGACCGCGAGCCATGGCGAGGATTGCGCCGGCTCGCCAATGGCGATGCTGAGCTTGGTGGAGAGCAATCCCGGGATGGTGGCACCGAGATCGATGTCAGCCTGGTTGGTGCCGTTCGCGAGCACTGCGGCGGCGGTCAGCATTCCCATTGCGCTTGCGTCCACGCCAAGGCCGGACGGCTGTTGCCCGAGCCCCAGGCTGCCAATGGAACCAAGGTCGACAAGACTGCTGAGCGGGATCTTGACCGTGCTCGTCGACTTGGACGCAATGCTCTGCAGCGCGATCTTTGCCGTGTTGCCGAGGCCGGGGACGTTGGCCATTGCGGTGGCGATCTGGCCCACCGTCGCCTTCGAGGCCAGGACGTTCGAATAGGTACCGCCGGTCACGTTCAATTGTGTGGCGAGCGCACTGATGAAGGAAAGCACGCTGACATCGGCCGAGATCAGCCCGTTATAGTCCATGACGCTGAGCGAGATGTTGCCGCCGAGAAGTCCGCTCAAAAGCGCATTGAGGATGCCGCCATTGACGCCGAGCAGCCTCGACCCGACCGAGAATGTCGCCTGCGGCGTCATGCTGGCCGTGGCTTGGGTGCCGATCACCGGTGTGGGGATGAGCGAGCTGGCGAAATAGCGGGCGGGGATTTTCGCCAACGTGACACGCACTGCATTGTAGGGGGTCACCCCCGCCTGGAAGCGCTGGGTGACTGTGGCGGTCGATGAGGCATATCGGCCTTGCGTGACCGTCACCACCGTCTTGCCGGTGGCCGGGGCAATGGTCTGGCCGGAAGCTTGAACGACGACGCCTGGCATGCCGTTATCGGTGAGCGTGGTGACGACTGCCGTGTTGACATTGTTGATGTTCGAGGCCGCGGTGATCGCCGCCAGATCGACCATCGCCTGGGCTTCCCGGCGCTCGGTGTAGATCGAGGCCTCGTCGATCGCCACCGCCGCCAGCGCCAATGCGACCGGAGCGATCAGTGCCGTCATCACGGCGAAATTCGCCTTGCTGTCTCCCACCATCGACCGTGCAAGCCGGCCGATGCCCTTGCCCGCCCGCATCGGCATTTTCAGATCCCCCCGACCCTGATCGTCGACTGGCGTTTGATCGTGGCACCGGGCATCGCTATGCCCGGGAAGAGATTCCAGATCGGCAGGTTGCGCGCATCGTACGAGACGGACACCACGAACTGGCTGCCATCGGCCACGCTGTCATTGGCCTGGTAGGACAGTTTGCTGGCGTCCACGAAGGGATAGCCGGCGGCGTTGTTGGTGAGGAATGCGGCCACCAGCGTCTGGCGCTCGGTCTGGTTCAACCCGGCGATCGCCGTCCGGGCGGCGTCGGCCGCAATCTGCTGAATAGAGCTGGCGGCTCCGAAATAGATGCCGTATGCAACCATTCCGAGCAAGAGAAGGATGAACAGCGGTGACAACAGAGCGAACTCGACCGCTGAAGTTCCCGAAGCGTCCATTCGGAACGCACGCCTTCGGGCCTTGGAAATGAGGATCTGAACCATGATACCAGCATGCCAAAGTTCGCATGCAGAAAGCGAAAACCCTGGGTGCAATCAGAGGGTGCATGCGATTGAAAAAGCCGCTCTAAATTAGGCGTTGCTTCTTCAGCTATACTGATTGACTTAGGGTCAATCAGTACTCGGTTGAAAAGAGCTTACCTCCTGTCTAGTCTCCTGCCACCAGCTGCCGGGGGGAACCGGCGGCGCGCTCGAAGGGGCCAGCCATCGGCTCCGGGGCGTCAACACTTAGAGGCGCGCCGACGGCAGCGCCGACAGGGAGAACTTCATGCTGAAAAACATGCTGAAGGCGACGGTTTTCGCCACGACCATGGCAGTGACCGCCGGCACTTTCTACACGCCGGCTTTCGCCGAAATTGTCTACAACCGAGGCACCGCTGCAGAATCAGAATCGGTCGACCCGCACAAGACCTCGACGGTTTACGAAGCCAATGTCCTGCGCGACCTGTTCCAGGGTCTCGTCATGCAGGACGAGAAGGCGAACCTCATTCCTGGCGCCGCCGAGAGCTGGACGGTATCGGACGACGGCACCGTCTACACCTTCAAGCTGCGCAAGGACGGCATGTGGTCGGACGGCAGCCCGGTGACGGCGGACGACTTCGTCTACGCGTTCCACCGGCTGGAAGACCCGGCGACGGGCGCCGAATACGCCTCGATGCTTTATCCGGTAAAGGGTGCGGAGGACGTCAACACCAAGAAGGGCAAGCCTGAGGACATGGGTGTCAAGGCGATCGACGCCAACACCCTGGAGGTGACGCTGAAGGCGCCGACGCCTTACTTCCTGGAGATGCTGACCCACCAGGCGACCTATCCGGTCAGCAAGGCCTCCATCGAAAAGCTCGGCGCCGATTGGATCAAGCCCGGCAATCTTGTCTCGAACGGAGCCTATACGCTGGCCGAATGGGTTCCCAACGACCACATGAAACTGGTCAAGAATCCGAAATTCTGGGACGCCGCGACCGTCAAGTTCGACGTGGTCAACTACATCCCGACCGAAGACCGCTCATCGGCGATGAAGCGCTTCGAGGCCGGCGAACTCGACAGCTATGACGACCTGCCGACCGAACAGCTCGCCGATCTCAAGACCAAGTTCGGCGACCAGATCCACGTCGGTCCATATCTCGGCACCTACTATTACGCGATCAAGACCGACAAGGCGCCTTGGAACAATCCCGAGCTGCGCAACGCCATCTCGATGGCGATCGACCGCGACTTCCTGGCCGAAAAAGTCTGGCAGAACTCGATGCTGCCTGGCTATTCGATGGTGCCTCCGGGCATCGAGGGCTATACGCCGGCAGTGGCCAAATATGCCGACACGCCGCAGATCGACCGCGAGGACGCAGCCAAGAAAATCCTCGAGAAGCTCGGCTACACGCCGGAACATCCGCTGAAGATGGAAATCCGCTACAACACCTCGGAGAACCACAAGAACACCGCGGTCGCCATCCAGGAACAGCTGAAGCCGCTCGGCGTCGACGTCACCTTGCTCAACACCGACACCAAGACCCACTATTCCTTCCTCGAGCAGAAGGGCGACTATGACGTGGCCCGTGCCGCCTGGATCGCAGACTACAAGGATCCCGAAACCTTCCTCGGCATCTCGCGCAAGGCGAGCGGCAACAACTACTCGAACTACGACAGCCCGGCCTATGAGGCGGCCATGGACAAGGCCGCGGCCGCCGGCGGCAAGCCCGAAGAGCGCATGAAGGAGCTCTCCGAGGCCGAGCGCATCCTGGTCGACGATGTCGGCCAGATTCCGCTTCTCTACTACAGCTACCACGACATCGTTTCCTCGAAGCTGCATGGCTTCGTCGACAACGTGATGGATGTGCATCCGTCGCGCTTCGTCAGCAAGGACTGATCCCTGGCCAGGCCCGCCGCGCGCTTCGAGTGCGCGGCGGTGCTGGTTTGCCATCGCATCGGTCCGGAAAGCGCAATCGATTTTCGGGACATCCGGTGCGAAGATTGAAGGCTGGAGCGCAATCGTCCGACTGGACGCGCGAGCTCCGGATCAAGCGGGGCACCGATGCTGCGATACGTATTCCGGCGGCTTTTGACCGCCATTCCGACGCTGTTCGTCATCGTGACGATGGCGTTTTTCCTGATGCGCGTCGCGCCGGGCGGCCCGTTCAACCAGGAGCGCGGGCTGAGCCCCGAGATCAAGGCCAACCTTGAAGCCCAATTCGGCCTCAACGACCCGCTCTGGCTGCAATACGTCCACTATCTCGGCAATCTCCTGCGCGGCAATTTCGGCCCGAGTTACAACATGCCGGATTTCACCGTCACCGAACTGTTTGCCAAGGGCCTGCCTATATCCATCCAGCTCGGCGCCTCGGCGCTGATCCTGGCGCTGCTGCTCGGCAGTGTGCTCGGCACCGTCGCCGCACTGAACCAGAACAAGCTTGGCGATTACGCGGTGATCGCGCTGGCGACCGCCGGCAGCACCATCCCGACCTTCGTCATCGCGCCGGTGATCCAGCTTCTGTTCGGGCTGACCTGGAAGCTGTTGCCGATCGGCGGGTGGGGCGATGGCGCCTTCATCAACAAGATCGGCCCGGTGCTCACCCTTGCCTTGCCACAGATCGCCATCGTTGCCCGCCTGATGCGCGGCTCGATGATCGAATCGCTGCGCTCCCACCATATCCGCACCGCCCGCGCCCTCGGCCTCTCCGACTGGTCGGTGGTGGTCAAGCACGCGCTGCGTGGCGCCATCTTGCCGATCGTCTCGTTCACCGGCCCGGCGGCGGCGGCGCTGTTGACCGGTTCGGTCATCGTCGAGACGATCTTTTCCATTCCAGGCGTCGGCCGCTATTTCGTCGATGCCGCCCTCAACCGCGACTATACGCTGGTGATGGGAACGGTGGTGGTGATCGCCATCTTCACCATCGTCTTCAACCTGATCGTCGACGTCATGTACGCGGTCGCCGATCCGAGGGTGCGCTATGACTGATATCGCAGCCTCGGCCCCCGTCATCGTCGGCCGCTCGCTCTGGGGCGACGCGTGGGCGCGTCTCAAGGCCAATCGCGCCGCCATGTTCAGTCTTTATTACCTGGCCTTTGTCGCGATCATCAGCGTGTTCGGCCCCTGGTTCGTGCCGCATCAGTACACGACTATCTATGCCGACTATGTGCGCACGCCGCCGAGCTTCACGGCCTATCCCAAGGCAGATATGATCGAGACGGCACTCAATGACGCGATCAGGCGCATGCGGGTCGAAATCAAGGAATGGAAGCAGGACGGCGAGCGCGTCACGGTCACCGTCACCTCGACGAAGCCGATCGACGATCGCAACATCCGCTACCTCGACCGGTCCGACGCCTTCGACAACACCAAGATCGAGAGCAAGTCGCCCGACGGCCTCGAAGTGACGATGAGCACGTCGGTCAAGCAGCAGTATTTCCTGTTCGGCACCGACAACACCGGCCGCGATCTTCTCTCGCGCACACTGATGGCCGGGCGGATATCGCTGGCCATCGGCCTTCTTGCGGGTGTCGTGGCGGTGGTGATCGGGGTGATCTACGGAGCCACGGCCGGCTTCGCCGGCGGCAAGGTCGACGAAGTGATGATGCGCATCGTCGACGTGCTCTATTCGTTGCCGTTCATCTTCTTCGTCATCATGCTGGTGGTGTTCTTCGGCCGCAACTTCGTGCTGATGTTCCTGGCGGTCGGCGCGGTACTATGGCTCGACATGGCGCGCATCGTGCGTGGCCAGGCGCTGTCGATCCGCCGCCAGGAATATGTCCAGGCGGCCGAAGCCATGGGCGTCGGCCAGCGCGGCATCCTGCTGCGCCATGTCATCCCCAACCTGCTTGGTCCCGTCGTGATCTACATGACGCTGCTGGTGCCGCAGGTCATCATCCTGGAGAGCTTCCTGTCGTTCCTGGGGCTTGGCATCCAGGAGCCGATGACCAGCTGGGGCGTGCTGATCTCGGTCGGCGCCAAGAACATCGGCACGGCCAACTGGCTGCTCTTGTTTCCCGCCTTCTTCCTCGTCTCGACGCTGTTTGCCCTGAATTTCGTCGGCGACGGCCTGCGCGACGCGCTCGACCCAAGAGATCGATAGAGATGATAGCGATCGATAGAGATGATAGCGATCGATAGAGATGGGGACCGTTGACATGGCTGCTGCCGAAACCATCCTCAGCGTCAAGGACCTGCGCGTCCGCTTCCGCACACTCGACGGCGCCGTCGAAGCGGTGAAGGGCATCAACATCCACGTCAATGCGGGCGAGACCGTTGCCGTGGTCGGCGAGTCCGGCTCCGGCAAGAGCCAGACGATGATGGCGGCGATGAGCCTGCTGGCCTCCAACGGCGAAGCATCGGGCAGTGTCGACTATCGCGGCCGCAACCTCCTGGCACTGAGCAAGTCCGAGCTGAACAAGGTCCGCGGCCGCAAGATCAGCATGATCTTCCAGGAGCCGATGACCTCGCTCGATCCGCTTTATTCGATCGGCAACCAGCTGATCGAACCGATCCGTCGGCATCGCGGATTGAATGCCGCCGAGGCGCATGAGGAGGCGCTCAAGCTGCTGCGGCTGGTGCATATTCCAGATCCGGAGCGGCGGATGAAATCCTATCCGCACGAAATGTCCGGCGGTCAGCGCCAGCGCGTGATGATCGCCATGGCGCTCGCCAACGACCCTGACATCCTGATCGCCGACGAGCCGACGACGGCGCTCGACGTGACCATCCAGGCGCAGATCCTGATGCTTCTGGCCGAATTGCAGCGCAAGCTTGGCATGGCGATCGTATTCATCACCCACGATCTTGGCATCGTCCGGCGCTTCGCCGACCGGGTCTATGTCATGCGCCAGGGCGAGGTCGTCGAGGAAGGCGAGGCGGAAGCGATCTTCGTCGCCCCGCAGCATGCCTACACCAAGATGCTGCTGGCGGCCGAGCCGACGGGAACCAAGGCGCCACCGTCCGCCAATGCGCCCGTGGTGCTCGAAGGCAGGAATGTCGAAGTCACGTTCAGGATCGGCGGCGGCTTCCTCGCCGGCGAACCGTTGATGCTGCGCGCCGTCGACGACATTTCGATCCGGCTGCAGCGCAACCAGACGATCGGCATTGTCGGCGAATCCGGCTCGGGAAAATCCACGCTCGGCCGCGCTTTGCTGCGGCTGTTGCCGAGCGACGGGCTCATTCGTTTCGGCGATCGCGACATTTCCACGGCCGACCGGCAGGCGATGCGGCCGCTGCGGCGCCAGATGCAACTGGTCTTCCAGGATCCGTTCGGCTCGCTATCGCCGCGCATGACCGTCGGCCAGGTCATCACCGAAGGGCTCCTGGTGCATGAGCCTGATCTTTCGGGCAAGCAGCGCGACCAGCGCGCGGTCGAAGCCCTGCGCGAAGTTGGCCTCGATCCAAACGCGCGCAATCGCTACCCGCATGAATTCTCGGGCGGACAAAGGCAGCGCATCGCCATTGCGCGTGCCATGATCCTGAAACCCAAGATGGTCGTGCTTGACGAACCGACCTCGGCGCTCGACCGCTCGGTGCAAAAACAAATCGTCGAACTGTTGCGCAAGCTGCAGGCCGACCACGAATTGTCCTACCTGTTCATCAGCCACGACCTTGCCGTGGTGCGCGCCATGGCCGACTACATCATCGTCATGAAGCAGGGCAAGATCGTCGAGGAGGGGCCGACCGAGGCGATCTTCAGCAATCCGCGAGCTGCCTACACCCAGACGCTGATGAATGCGGCAATCGATGTCACGCGGTTCCGGTTGAGCGCCTGAAACGTCGCTTCAGACAATCATCGTGGCGGCGTCTGTTTGCTCAGCTCGCCGACCTCGGGCACCTGCGCGCCCGTGCGGCGACAATGGCATCGTGCCGTTGCTTCAATTGGTCGATCCTCGCCGTCTCGCGGTTTGCGACCGCCGTCTTCACCCGCGAACCACCCAGCAGCCAGCGCGGCACGCTGGTGTTGGCGACCTTGCCGCGCGTGATCGCCACCTGCGAGATTTCGCCGGCGTTTTCGCCCAGTGCGCTGTTGAGCTCGGTGCAGCTCATTTTGTCGTATTTGGCCGCGTCCACCGTCCTGCCGATTGATGAGCAACCGGCTAAGAAAAAGCCGGCGACGAGAAGCAGTGCAACCAAAACAACCGGTGCCGGCTTTGCCATTGAAATCAAATTCATGTCCGCATCCGGCTCGCCGTCTACCGGCCCCTCATACCACACTTAGGTTCGATGCCCATGTCGTCAAAGTTTGCGCCTGCTGTCGAGCACGCAGTCCGTGCTCACGCTGCCTTGGCGACGCATCCGGTCCCGGAGGCTCCACCGCCGAGCACTGCCTGGGCGATGTCGGCCTCGTTTTCATCGACATGGGCCGTCACCAGAACGATCCCCTCGGCAACGCTCCGATCATCCGGCTCGATGGTGGTCGTAACGAATGTCCCGAGCAGTGCGCCGGCACCGCCGCCGCAGATCGCGCCGATCAGCGCCGCTGCCGGCAATCCGGCAGGCAGAGGATTGATGCCTAGGACTGCGACAGCGCCCAGGCAGGCCGACGCCCCGGCGACCGCGCCAAGCAGGACAGAAGGTGTCTTCAAGACTCCGACTTCGTCATGGTAGGGCCCGATGACGGCAATCTGTACGCGGGGAACTCCGGCCGCCACCAAGGCGCCTGTGACCCTGGCTGCTTCGGCATGGGAATCAAAAAGCCTGCTAATTGTCGGCATGGTCATTCAGGGCGCGTTTTTGTCCAGCACCGTGTCGGCAACGAAGGATGCGGCGATCAGATCATCGCCATCGATTTGGCCCTGGCCGTCTTCCATCGCGGCCGCGACCCTTTGGAAGGTCTTCATTTCGTCCTCGGTGATCCGAGCCTCCTGCATCTTGGTCCTGAGGTCGTGCACGCGTGTGCTTAAGGCATGGGATCTTGCGGTCTCACGATTCGACATGCTCTTCATTTCCGCTTTATTCGATTGTCTTCCCGCCCAATCAACCAAATTAGGATCGTGTACAGCCGTTCCAAGTTGGGCTTCGGTCGGATGGGCTGCCAGACCTAGGTCTGATCGCAAAGGGCAATGGTCTTGCCGGGGACGCCGCGCGGAACAGCAGCTGTTTGCCGCCGTTGTCCGCTGCACGATCGTGGGAGGAAGCTGATGGAAAAGAGTGTTGGCCAGGCGCGTTGGTTGCTCGCACCGGTCTTCGCCGCGGCCATCACCTTGATGGCTATCGGGATAGCCCTCGGCTGAGCACCCAGGAGAACCGGCCAAGGAGGAGAACGGGCCAAGGTTTTGCAATTGGCGCAGCCACGTCCCTTCCTGCGCCGATAGGGTTCGCTCGCCGCTCTCATGTGATGAGTGATGTGGCGAGCGAACCCTCGATTTCTGGTGGGAGCCGCAATCCGCGGCCCTTTGGGGGGCAGCAAGTCGGATTCTGCAGGTTTCAATGTTGAATGACGGCTTTTGCGGCGTGGCGCCGCATGAGAGCCATCGTCGAGCTTTGTGCGCGGGACGCTGTAGGGCGTCTGGCTGGCCCGGCTCGATCGGCGAGCCGGGCCAGACGGGCGGTGATCAGTATCCGCCGTTGTCGATCACTACGGGGTGACGGTGATGGTGACGGTAGGTCGAGACGGAGCCCGTGACAATCACAGTGTCCCGACGATGATGCCGGCGGCCATGGTCGTAGAATGCAACTGTACCGTGGCGGCGATGATGCAGGCGCTGGCCGTACTCGTTGATGATCTTGACGTTGTTGTGGTGTCGATGGTGGGTCCTGATAACGACATCGGTCTCGGCTGCCGAAGCCACTGCCGGCAATCCGATGCAAAGCGCCAAAGCGCACATGGCCATTGTTTTCATTGTAATTTCTCCATTGCCTTGATTAGCCCTTCCTTGGATAACCGCTGCTGGTCCGCTTTGGTTCCGGTTCAGGGCTGGATGAGGACGGCTGGGTTGATGGACGGGCGATCACATCGTCAATGGCCTGGACGAGGCTGCGTCTCGGCCACGATAGTTGGGAAACCCTGGTGTCCGCACCATCTGCGGCGAAAGCAGACGAAATGCGACAGAAGTGCTGCCATTGCCGCTTGCAGGAACGAGGTGTGGCGGCTATAAGCCCGCGGTCTGGTCACGGAGTGTAGCGCAGCCTGGTAGCGCACCTCGTTCGGGACGAGGGGGTCGCAGGTTCAAATCCTGCCACTCCGACCAGAAACGCATTGGCGCATCCCGACTTCGGCGCCCTCCTGAAAACAAGGCAAGACGTTTCACCTCAAACGCCACGCGTTTTGGGGGTAAACACGGCTTGAAGCCTATGGTAGCCACGACCCTCGACAATTTGTGTTCCAGCCATTTGGAGTTTTCCAGTCTTGACCCCCAGGATCGTCGGCGAGGCCTTGCCCAACAGCTTCGAATTCGAAACCGAGGCGCTGATAAAGCCATCCGGCTTCCGCGAATATGACGCCCGCTGGTGGTTTGGCTACCCCGGTTCGGCTGTGCCGCCGGAGCTCAACCTGATCGGTGTCCAGGCGCTCGGCATGGGGCTTGGCACGCTGATCCGCCGTCTCGGCGCCGGCCCCGACATCGTCACCGGGCATGATTTCCGTTCCTATTCATTGTCGATCAAGCTGGCGCTGGTGTCCGGATTGATGGCCGCGGGCGCACGGGTGAGGGATATCGGCCTGGCGCTGTCGCCAATGGCCTATTTCGCCCAGTTCGCGCTAGAAACCCCGTCGGTGGCCATGGTCACCGCCTCGCACAACGAAAATGGCTGGACCGGCGTCAAGATGGGAGCGGCGCGGCCACTGACCTTCGGACCCGAGGAGATGAGCGCGCTGAAGGCGATCGTGCAGGCCGGAGATTTCGACCTTGTCGGCGGTGGTTCCTATGATTTCATCCGCGATTTTCGCGCCACCTATCTCGACGACCTGACCAGGGACAAGCGTATCGCGCGAAAGCTGAAAGTGGTCGCCGCCTGCGGCAACGGCACCGCCGGCGCCTTTGCCCCGCAAGCGTTGCAGCGCATCGGCTGCGAGGTGATCCCGCTCGATACCGAACTCGACCACACCTTTCCACGCTACAACCCCAACCCCGAAGACATGCAGATGCTGCATGCCATAAGGGACAAGGTTCTGGAGACCGGCGCCGATGTTGGGCTGGGTTTTGACGGCGACGGCGACCGCTGCGGCGTCGTCGACAATGAAGGCAACGAGATTTTTGCCGACAAGGTCGGCGTGATGCTCGCGCGCGACATCTCCGGCCAGCACCCGGGTTCGACCTTCGTGGTCGACGTCAAGTCGACCGGGCTGTTCAACACCGACAGCGTGCTCAAGGCCAATGGCGCCGTCACCGACTACTGGAAGACCGGCCACTCCTACATCAAGCGGCGTGTCGCCGAACTCGGCGCCGTCGCCGGCTTCGAGAAATCGGGGCATTTCTTCTTCAACCCGCCGATCGGGCGCGGCTATGACGATGGGCTGGTCACGGCCATCGCCATCTGCCAGATGCTCGACCGCAATCCGGACAGCTCGATGGCCGACCTCTACCGTGCGCTGCCGCTGACCTTCGGCACACCGACCATGTCGCCGCACTGCGCGGACGACGTGAAGTATGGCGTGGTCGAGCGGGTCGTCTCCGACTTTCAGGCGATGATGCGAGACGGCGCCGCTTTCGCCGGCCAGAAGATATCGGACCTGATCACCGTCAACGGCGTGCGTGTCGTCGCCGAGGACGGCACCTGGGGGCTGGTGCGGGCGTCTTCGAACAAGCCTGAGCTCGTCGTGGTCGTCGAAAGCCCGGTCTCGTCGCAGCGTCGCCGCCAGATGTTCGAGGCCGTCGACGCCGTGCTGCGCCGCAGCCCCGAAGTCGGCGCCTACAACCAGACTTTCTGAGCTGTGATTCGGCCAGCCTGACCTCGATCTCGACGCATGAGGCCGAAGCCACCATCACCAGTGGAAATGTCGCAGAACCGATCCCTGTCGACATCGCGAACCGATAGGAGTTGCCGCATTTCCAACTGGACGAACACGGGCTAAAGGCTTGTGTCGGGCGCCAACCGCCGCTTTTTTGAATACGAGACCCGAATGACCGATCGAATTGTCAGTTTTGTCATGAGCGGCGGCGTTGGCTCGCGGCTCTGGCCGCTGTCACGCGAGGACAATCCCAAGCAGTTCCATGACCTGTCGGGCGATGGCTCGATGCTGGCCAAGACCTTGCGTCGGCTGGCGGCAAGATCCGGCGGCGAAACGCCGATCTTCCTGATCGCGTCGGAGCGCCATGCCGAACGTGTGCATGCCGATCTTGCCGGCCTCGATCTCGCCGGCGGCGGTCCGCTGTTCGAGCCCACGGGGCGAAACACCGCTGCCGCCGTCGCGCTGGCGACGCTGCGCACTTTGTCCGAGTTCGGCGACAGCCTGGTCCTGGTGGTGCCGTCGGACCACGAAATATCGACGGCAAGGCAATTCTGGCAGAGCATAGAGGCGGGTGCCGAGGCGGCACGCGCAGGCCGACTTGTGGTGTTCGGCATAAAGCCGGCGCAACCCGAAACCGGCTATGGCTATATCGAGGTCGCGGCCGAAAGTGGCGGCATCTTCGACGTCTCACGCTTCGTCGAAAAGCCGGACCTTGCGACTGCGCAAGGCTATCTCAAAGCCGGAAATTTCTACTGGAACACCGGCATCTTCCTGTTTCGCGCCAGCGCCATGCGAGATGCATTTGCCGCCTTCCAGCCGGACATCTGGCAGGCCACCGAAGCAGCCTACAGGGCGGCGACATCGGATCTGTCCGGCCTCTATATGCCGCTGGAGCTCTACGCGGCCATCCCGTCCAATTCGATCGACTACGCCATCATGGAGCGGGCGAAGGACATCGCGATGGTGCCGGCCGATTTCCGGTGGAACGATCTTGGCTCCTGGCAATCGCTGCTCGATGTCGGCCCGTCCGACAGCAGGGGCAATGTCATTGTCGGCGATGTCGTCGCCATTGATTGCGAAAATTCGTACATCCGCGGCGACGGTCGCCTCTTGTCCGCCATCGGCATGAAGGACGTTGCCATCGTTTCGACCGCTGACGCCACTTTCGTCGCTCCTGTCAGCCACAGCCAGCACGTCAAGAAAGTCGTCGAGCAGTTGGAGAGGTCGGGCCGGCTCGAAACACGGTTTACGCCTGCCCATGATCGCGTCATTGAAAGCGGCGCCTGGCGGCGGCGCGTGCATCACTGGCTGTTTCAGGAAACCTTACCATTGTGGTCGACATCAGGTGTCGACGAGCGCCACGGCGGCTTCCACGAAGCGCTTGGCTTTGACGGCTCCCCGTTGATCAAGCCCAAACGCATGCGCACGCAGGCTCGCCAGGTCTATGCCTTCGCCGTCGCCAGCGCTCGCGGTTGGGATGGTCCTGCCGACCGGCTGATCGCACATGGCATCGACTTCATGGCAGGGAAGGGGCGCACCGACCGCGGCGGTTGGGTGCGCACGCTGAATGTCGACGGCTCCGTTGCCGATGCCACCGAGGATGCCTACGACCATTCCTGCGTTTTGCTGGCGCTGGCGCATGCACATATGTCGGGCAATCCGGATGCCCTTCGGCTCGGCGAGGAAACCTTCGCTTTTCTCGATGCCCATCTCGAGGACAGCCGCATGACCGGATTCCTCGAGACATCGGACGGGGAGGGCGAGCGGCGCTCCAACCCGCACATGCATCTGCTCGAGGCTTTCCTGGCTTGGCATCAGGCCACTGGCGAGCGTGCCCATCTGCGCCGTGCCGCACGCATCATCGACCTTTTCCGCAGTCATTTCTTCGATCCTGAAAGCTGGACGCTCGGCGAATATTTCGACGCCGAATGGAAGCCGGCCGCTGGTGACAAGGGGCTCTGGACCGAGCCTGGCCATCACTTCGAGTGGGCTTCGCTGCTGGTCGATTTTGCCGAGCGCAGCGGCCAGGCCGAATTGCGCGGCTTCGCCAGGAAACTCTACGCCTCGGCAATCGCCAGCGGTCTCAACCGCGCCACAGGCCTTGCCTATGGCGCGGTCTCGCGGCAAGGCCTGCCTCTCGACCTGGCGTCACGCAGTTGGCCGCAGGCTGAAGCGGTCAAGGCGGCAATTGCGCTGAATGGCTCCGGCGGTCCCGATCTCAAGCCGGAGATAGAGGCGCGCGTCGGCCGGCTGTTCCGCTGGCACATCGATCCGGCGCCGCTGGGGCTGTGGATCGACCGCATCGACGAGCGCGGCCGCTCCTTGGCATCCGACGTTCCAGCCAGCATTTTCTATCACCTGGTCTGCGCGCTGACGCAGTATCTGGACGGGACGGCGGAGAGAAGCTAGTTGACGACCGCCTCATCCCTTCACGCCCCCCTCTGTCCTGCCGGACAGAGGGGGCGCTGTCCCGCCGACCTCTCAATAAGGCGCCGCCACGTCCCCCGTCTCGACATAGACCGATTTCAGCTGCGAGTAGAGTGCCAGCGCCGCCAGCGAATTTTCCCGCCCTATGCCGGACTGCTTGAAGCCGCCGAACGGGATTTCGACTGGCGTCAGATTGTAGGCATTGATCCAGCAGGTGCCCGCCTGCAGCTCGGAGATGACGCGGTGGGCGCGCGGCAGGTCGCGGGTGAACACGCCGGCGGCAAGGCCGAATTCGGTATCGTTGGCGCGGTCGATCACCTCGTCCTCGCCGTCGAACTTCAGCACGCTCATGACAGGTCCGAAAATCTCCTCCCGGGCGATGCGCATGGTGTCGGTGACGCCGGTGAACACGGTCGGCTCGACGAAGAAGCCGCCATCGAAACCTTGCAGCGAAGGCACGTTGCCGCCGCAAGCCAGCGTGGCGCCATCCTGCTTGCCGGTGCCGATATAGCCGACAACCTTCTCATGCTGCGCTTTCGAGACCAGCGGCCCCATCTGGGTCTCGGGATCGAGTGGATCGCCGATACGGATTTTCTTGGTCCGCTCGACCAGCCTTTCGACAAAGCGGTCGTGAATGCCGCTCTGCACGAAGACGCGCGTGCCGTTGGAGCAGATCTGGCCGGTGGAATAGAAATTGCCGAGCATGGCACCGCCAATGGCGTTTTCGATGTCGGCGTCGTCGAAGACGATCAGCGGCGACTTGCCGCCGAGCTCCATCGTCGCGTGCTTCATCTTGGAGCCGGCAAGCGCCAGCACCTTGCGGCCGGTCGGCACCGAGCCGGTCACCGAAACCTTGGCGACGACATCGTGGCCGACGAGGCCTGCGCCGACATCGCCATAACCCTGCACGACGTTGAACAGCCCGTCGGGCAGGCCGGCCTCGCTGTAGATCTCGGCCAGCGCCAGCGCCGACAGCGGTGTGTTTTCCGATGGCTTGAACACCATGGCGTTGCCCATGGCGAGTGCGGGCGCGGACTTCCAGCCGGCGATCTGGATCGGATAATTCCAGGCGCCGATGCCGACGC
Organism: Mesorhizobium sp. WSM1386; assembly: GCF_055901595.1. Taxonomy (NCBI): domain Bacteria; kingdom Pseudomonadati; phylum Pseudomonadota; class Alphaproteobacteria; order Hyphomicrobiales; family Phyllobacteriaceae; genus Mesorhizobium; species Mesorhizobium sp. WSM1386. The sequence continues at coordinate 5,404,044 of NZ_CM148373.1, read as the reverse complement.
AGACGCCGAGGGCCTCGCGCCGCGTATAGGCGAAGGGGCCGCCGAGGTCAACGGATTCGCCATTGTAGGCGGCGACCGCGCTGCCGAAATATTCAAGGCAATCGGCTGCTGAAGGCGCGTCCGCTACCAGCGTTTCCTGGATCGCCTTGCCGGTGTCGAGCGTCTCGATGCGGGCAAGGTCGGCGTTGCGGGCGCGCAAAATGTCGGCAGCGCGGCGCAGGATGCGGCCGCGCTCGACCGGCTTCAGCCGCGCCCAGGCGGGTTGTGCTGCCCGTGCGGCCTCGATGGCCAACTCCAGCACGTTCGGCGTCGCCGCGCGCAGCATGGCGATGGTCTCGCCGGTGGCCGGATAGATGACCGGCAGCGGCGCGCCTTGCTCGTCGTCAACGTAGCGTCCGTTGACATAGTGCGATGCCGTGGGCTGGGCGCGCATGGGAAGTCTCCAAATTCTATTCGCCTGGGCCGGACGTTCGCCGGATCATGCTCTATCTGTCCGACGCCTGCCAGCGCGGATTGATCCATGGTTCCTGGTTGGACGGCGCCAGTGGCGTGCGGCCCAGTATGTGGTCGGAAGCCTTTTCGCCGGTCATGATCGACGGTGCATTGAGATTGCCGTTGGTGACGCGCGGGAAGATCGAGGAGTCCGCGACCCGCAATCCTTCGACGCCGATCACCCGGCACTCCGGATCGACGACGCTCATCGCATCGTCGGCGCGCCCCATCTTGCAGGTGCCGCAGGGATGGTAGGCGCTTTCGGCGTGATCCCTGATGAAGACATCGAGATCGTCGTCCGACTGCACATGGCTGCCCGGCGAGATTTCCTGGCCGCGATAGGCATCGAATGCCGTCTGGCCGAAGATTTCGCGGGTCAGCCGGATGCAGTGGCGGAACTCCACCCAGTCGTCCGGATGCGACATGTAGTTGAAGCGGATCACCGGCTTCGATTTCGGATCCGGCGACCGCAGCGTCACCGAGCCGCGCGACTTCGAGCGCATCGGCCCGACATGCGCCTGGAAACCATGCGACTTGGCCGCCGCCTTGCCGTCATAGCGAACCGCCGCCGGGATGAAGTGGTACTGGATATCGGGATAGTCGATGCCGGCGCGCGAGCGTACGAAGGCGGCTGCCTCGAAATGGTTGGTGGCGCCGAGGCCCGACTTGAAGAACAGCCATTGCGCGCCGATGAGCGCCTTCGAGAACGGGTTCAGCACCGAATTGAGCGTGATCGGCTTGGTCGATTCCTGCTGGATGTAGAGCTCCATGTGATCCTGCAGATTGCGGCCGACGCCGGGCCTGTCGGCGAGCACGGCAATGCCGTTTTCGCGCAAATGCTCGGCCGGGCCGATGCCGGACAGCATCAGGATCTTGGGCGAATTGATCGACGAGGCGGCGACGATCACCTCGCGTCGCGCCTTAACGACCTGAATCTGTTTGTGAGCTTCGATCTCGACGCCGATGGCGCGTTGATTCTCGATGATCACCCGGCGGGCAAAGCCCTTGACCACACTCACGTTTTTGCGCCTGAGCGCCGGCCTCAGATAGGCTGATGCCGCCGACCAGCGGCGGCCGCCCTGGATGGTCTGCTCCATCGGTCCGAAGCCTTCCTGCTTCGATCCGTTGTAATCGTCGGTCAGTTCGAACCCGGCCTGGCGGCCCGCGTCGACGAAGGCGCCATAAAGTGGATTGCGCCGTGAGCCGCGCTGCACGTGCAGCGGCCCGCCGCGGCCGCGCCAGCCATCCTCGCCGCCGTCCGAATCCTCCATGCGCTTGAAGTAGGGAAGGACGTCGGCGAAGCCCCAGCCGGCCGCCCCCTGTTCGGCCCAATGGTCGAAGTCACGGGCGTGGCCGCGCACATAGACCATGCCGTTGATCGAGGATGAACCGCCGATCACCTTGCCGCGCGGCGTCGCCAGCACGCGGCCACCCAGATGCGGCTCCGGCTCGCTGGCAAAGCCCCAGTCGTAGAGGCTCATGTTGAGCGGGATCGACAGCGCCGACGGCATCTGGATCAGCGGGCCGATATCCGAGCCGCCGAACTCGATGACGATCACAGAATGCTTGCCGTCCTCCGACAGCCTGTAGGCCATGGCCGAGCCGGCCGAGCCGGAGCCGATGATGACGAAATCCGCTTCAAGCATGGTTCATATGCGCCATAAAATCGGCGAGCGAGACGTTGCCGCCGGTTGCCACCACGAGCACGGTCTTGCCCCGCACATCCACCTTGCCGCCGAGCAACGCCGCCAGCGACGCAGCACCCGACGGTTCGAGCACCAGCTTCATCCGCTCGAAGGCGATCCGCATGGCGCGCCGCACCGATTGATCGTCGACCGTGATGCCACGAACGCCGGCAGTCTTGACCGCCGCGAAGGGCGCGTCGCCCGGCCGCCGCGACATCAATCCGTCGCAGATCGACTTCGGGCCGATCGGCATGGTTTCGATGCTGCCATGCGCCAGCGATGAACCCATGCCATTGAAACCTTCGGGCTCGACGCCAATGATCTCGGTTGCCGGCGACAGATAATGGAATGCGAGCGACACGCCGCCGATCAGTCCGCCGCCGCCGACCGAGCAGAACAACAGGTCGGCGCTGGCGTCCTTGGCCGAGAGCTGGTCGAGCGCCTCGAGGCCGGCGCCCGCCTGGCCGGCGACGATCTCCGGATCGTCGAACGGATGCAGCAGTGCCAGGCCTTCCGTCTCGGCGATCTCGCGCGCCTTGGCGGCGGCAACCTCTTCACGCGCGCGCTCGCCATGATCGGTCAGCACGACGCGTGCGCCGTAGCCGGCCGTGGCATCGCGCTTGGCGGCCGGCGCATCGATCGGCATGACGATGATGACCGGAATGCCGAGCGCCTGGCCGGCGGCCGCCAGTCCTTGCGCGAAATTGCCGGAGGAATAGGCGACGACGCCCTTCTTCGCCTCCTCGGCGGAAAGCCGCTTCAGCCGCCAATAAGCGCCGCGTATCTTGAACGATCCCGCCCATTGCAGCGATTCCGGCTTGACGAAGACGCGGGCCGCACCGGTCTCGCGGGCAAGGGCCGCCGATTCCAGCAGCGGCGTGATCTGCGTCGCCCTGGATGTGACCGCATAGGCCTGCTTGAGATGGTCGAGGGAGGGGACAAGACTTGTCATCATTCGCCTCGCGGATACCTTTTGCTTTCCTCGAGATTGTCGAGGTTCATGTGGTTGCGCATGTAGCGCTCTGATGCCTTCTGCAGCGGCTGGAAATCCCAGGGGTAATAGGCGCCGTTGCGCAGCGCCGGATAGACCACCCAGCGCCGCGCCTGGCTCTCGCGCACGGCGGCATCGAATTTGGCCATGTCCCAGCGCGCCCGGACCTTGTCCATGAAGGCCGACACCAACGCCGCCTTGGCTGGATCGTTGGCCATATTGATCCGCTCCAGCGGATCGGCTTCGAGATCGAACAGCTGCGGCGGGTCGAGCTCGCAGTGGATGAATTTGTATCCGCCGTCGCGGATCGCCACCAGCGGCGCGTAGGAGCCTTCGGCGGCATATTCGATCAACACAGGGGCGCTGCGTTGCCCACCTTTGGTGAGCGGCAGCAGCGACTGGCCGTCGGTCCACGGCGCGATTGCATCGATGTCGATGCCGGCGAGGTCACAGAGCGTCGGCGTCACATCGAGATTGGAGACCGGCGCCTCGATCAGCCCGGCTGGCACACCCTTGCCGGCGATCATCAGCGGCACCCGCGCCGAGCCCTCGAAGAAGCTCATCTTGAACCACAGGCCGCGCTCGCCAAGCATGTCGCCATGGTCCGAGCAGAACAGGATGATGGTGTCGTCGAGCATACGCGTGCGCTTGAGGACGTCCAGAACCTCTCCGAGCTTGTCGTCGACATAGGAGATGTTGGCGAAATAACCGCGCCGCGAGCGACGTACCTGCTCGGGCGTGATCTCGAAGGACGGGTAATCGCTGGCGAGATACAGCCGCTGCGAATGCGTGTCCTGTTCGTCCTGCGCGATAAAACCCGTTTCCGGGTCGAGCGCCTGGCAATGCTCGTAAAGGTCCCAATACTGCTTGCGCGCGACATAGGGGTCGTGAGGGTGCGACAGCGAAACGGTGAGGCACCAGGGCCGATGGTTCGCATCGTCCTGTTCGCGCGAAAGCTGATAGAGCTTCTGCGTGGCCAGGAACACGACCTCATCGTCATATTCCATCTGGTTGGTGGTCTCGGCGACGCCGGCGCCGGTGACCGAACCCAGATTGTGGTACCACCATTCGATGCGTTCGCCGGGTTTGCGGTAGTCAGGCGTCCAACCGAAGTCGGCCGGATAGATGTCGGTGGTCAAGCGCTCCTCGAAACCGTGCATCTGGTCCGGCCCGACGAAATGCATCTTGCCAGAGAGGCAGGTGTAATAGCCGGCGGCGCGCAGATGGTGGGCGAAGGTCGGGATCGACGAGGCGAATTCGGCCGCATTGTCATAGACCCCGGTGCGCGACGGCAACTGACCGCTCATGAACGAGGCACGGCCCGGCGCGCAGAGCGGCGAGGCGGTGTAGTTGTTGGCAAAGCGTGCCGAGCGGGCAGCGAGCGCCGTGAGATGCGGCACATGCAGGAAGTCCGCCGGCCCGTCGGGGAACAAGGTTCCGTTGAGCTGATCGACCATGACGATCAGGAAATTGGGTCGCTTCGCTGTCACTGCTTCCGCCGCTCGCCGAGTTTGATTTCGAGATAGTCTTCGACGAGCGCGATCGCGGTCGCCGCGTCGGGCACGCCGTCCTTCAACGCTCGCCTGATATAGAGCCCGTCAATCATCGCCGCAGTCGCCTCGGCGGCGCGGTCGGCCTCGGCCCTGGGCAGGATGCCGATGAGCCCGCTCATCAGGTTCGAGTGCAGCCGCCGCGCATAGACCCTGAGCAGGCGGCGCAGCGCGGACGACTTCTGTGCCTCGACGTAGAAGGCGAGCCATGCGGCGATGGTTTGCGGCTGGAACTGGATGTCGGAGAAGTTGACGGCCACCACCGCCGAAACCCGTTCGCGTGGGGAAGTGGCGGATTGAAGAGCGCGCCGCATGTCGATGGTCAGTTCGGCCAGTATGTGCCGCATCGTCGCCAGCAGCAATTCGTCCTTGGCGCCGAAATAGTGATGGGCAAGCGCCGAGGATACGCCAGCCCGCCCGGCGATCTCGGACATGGTCACGTCGAGCGAACCGCGCTCGCCGATCGCCGAGATCGTCGCGTCAATGAGCGCCTTGCGGCGCAGTGGCTCCATTCCGATTTTCGGCATGCTGTTCCCGGCTTTTGCGGGGCAGATTATTTTTTATTGACGCGTCAATCAACAAAAAATCGACGCTGGCGCAACCTGTACCAAGCGATTGTCCGGTTCCGGCCCCTTCACTGCCGAGGCAGGAATGTTTATATTTGAACAATACAGACGACGTGAGCCGTAAGCCAGTGCCAGGCTGGCGCTAACGATGGAGACCGCCATGACCGCATGCATCGTCGGATGGGCGCATTCGCGCTTTGGCAAGCTCGAAGGTGAGACGCTCGAAAACCTGATCGTCAAGGTGGCGACCGACGCACTCGACCATGCCGGCATCGGCCCGGACGAAGTCGACGAGATTGTCCTCGGCCATTTCAACGCCGGCTTTTCGGCGCAGGATTTCACCGCCAGCCTGGTGCTTCAGGCTGATGACCGGCTGCGCTTCAAGCCGGCGACACGTGTCGAGAATGCTTGCGCCACCGGGTCGGCGGCGGTCAGGCAAGGCATCCGCGCCATCGACGCCAATGCCGCTCGCGTCGTGCTGGTGGTCGGTGCCGAGCAGATGACGACGACGCCCGGTCCCGAAATCGGCAAGAACCTGCTGAAGGCATCATATCTGCCGGAGGATGGCGAGACGCCGGCCGGCTTCGCCGGCGTCTTCGGCAAGATCGCGCAGGCCTATTTCCAGCGCTATGGCGACCAGTCCGACGCGCTGGCGATGATCGCCGCCAAGAACCACAAGAACGGCGTCGACAATCCCTATGCGCAGATGCGCAAGGATTTCGGCTATGAGTTCTGCCGGCAGGAAAGCGAGAAGAACCCCTTTGTCGCTGGTCCGCTCAAGCGTACCGACTGTTCGCTGGTTTCGGACGGCGCCGCCGCCCTTATCCTCGCCGACACGGCGACGGCTCTGAAAATGCGCCGGGCGGTTGCCTTCCGCGCCAATGAGCATGTCCAGGATTTCCTGCCGATGTCGAAGCGCGACATCCTGACCTTCGAAGGCTGCGAGCAGGCCTGGACCCGGGCACTGAAGAGTGCCGGCGTGACGCTCGACGATCTCTCTTTCGTCGAGACGCATGACTGCTTCACCATTGCCGAACTGATCGAGTATGAAGCGATGGGCCTCGCCAGGCCGGGCGAGGGCGCGAAGCTGGCGCTGGACGGCACCACGGCCAAGGACGGCCGCCTGCCGGTCAACCCCTCCGGTGGATTGAAGGCCAAGGGCCACCCGATCGGCGCCACCGGTGTCTCCATGCACGTGCTGACCGCCATGCAGCTTGTCGGCGAGGCCGGCGGCATCCAGGTGCCCGGCGCAAAGCTCGGCGGCATCTTCAACATGGGCGGTGCTGCGGTCGCCAACTACGTTTCCATTCTCGACCGGATCAGGTAAACCGCCCGCATCTACGGGAGGTGGCATGACAAATCCGGTTCTGATCGAAGTCTTGCGCGGCGCCATCGTCGAGAGCGTGCATCGCGGTGCGGTCGCGGTCTTCGATGCCGACGGCAAGCCGTTGCTGGAGATCGGCGACACCTCGAAACCGGTGTTTCCACGCTCGGCGGTCAAGGCGATCCAGGCCTTGCCGCTGGTCGAAACGGGTGCTGCCGATGCCTACGGCTTCGGTGACCGCGAGCTGGCACTCGCCTGTGCGTCCCATTCGGGCGAGCCGGCGCATGTCGAGTTGGCACGTTCGATGTTGGCCAAAGCCGGGCTGGATGGCTCAGCGCTCGAATGCGGTGCGCATTGGCCCTCGAACCACGACGCTGAGATTGCGCTCGCTCGGGCCGGCGGCTCGCCCAACGCGCTGCACAACAACTGCTCCGGCAAGCACTCCGGCTTTCTCTGCACCTGCGTGCACTCCGGCATCGCGCATGGCGGCTACGTCAAGGCGGGACACGCTCTGCAGGAGATGGTGCGCGACGCCATGCAGGCAGTGACCGGCGCTGTGCACGGCGCGGACGAGCGGGCGACCGATGGCTGTTCGATCCCGACCTATGCCGTGCCGCTGAAAAGTTTCGCGCTCGGCTTTGCCCGCATGGCCACGACGAATGGCTTTGGCCCTGAGCGAGCCAAGGCCGCGAAACGCCTGCTCTCGGCCTGCATGGCGGAACCGTTCTTTGTCGCCGGCACCGGCCGTGCCGATGTCGCTTTGATGGAAGCCGCACCCGGACGGATTTTTGCAAAAGGCGGCGCCGAAGGTGTCCACTGTAGCGCGATACCCGAGCTTGGCCTCGGCATAGCGATCAAATGCGACGATGGCGCCGGCCGCGCCGGCGAGGCCATGGCTGCTGCCGTCCTTGCCAAGCTGCTGCATGCGGACGAGGCCCTGTCGGCGAAGCTGGCCGCAATGGCAAACGCCCCGATCGAAAGCCGGATCGGCGCCAAGGTCGGAGCGCTGAGGCCGACCGCAGCCCTCGATTGAGGACGGTCTTCAGCTGACGTGATTGCGCTCGACGGTCAGATGGGCATAGCCGGTATTGTCGGATGACGTCAGGTCGCCTGTCGCGGGATCGGCCCAGCGCTGGCCAACGATGGCGCCCTTCAGCGCGCCGTCGATGACGTTATCGGAGATGACGGCCGTACCGGCGCCCTCGACCACGCTGACGACGATGCCGGTTCCAGCCTTGCGGATGATGTTGCCGGTGGCAACCACATTGCGCAGGTACGGCCCCCAGCCGATCTGCATGCCGTAGAGCGGTGCGTTCTCGATGACGTTATTGGAAACGGTGGTGTCGGCCTCGACGCCGATGCCGACGCCGAACCCGGGCGCATCGGCGGAGTAGGGGCCGCTGGTCGACAGATCGCGCACGATGTTGCCCGAGCAGACACCCATGCGGCCGCCTTCGTTGAAGTTGACGATCGAGATGCCGTTGGCCGCGCCGTCGACGATGTTGTTGCTGATGACGGCTCCCTCGAAGGAGAATTCGGAATAGACAGCCGTTTCGCCCGAGCGCGAGCAGGTGTTGCCTGACACCTGCAGGTTGCTGGAACTGTTGGCGCGGATCGCCGAAAAAGCGCAGTCGGAGACGACATTTCCCGAGATGATGACATTTCCGGCCCGGAAGGCGTTGATGCCGTTGCCGTTCTGGCCGGTTCCGCCGCTGCGCGCGCCGATGCGTTCGACGCGGTTGCCGGTGACCATGGTGCCGTCTTCCGCCGCCTGCCAGCGGTGTACGAGGATGCCGCCATTGGCACAGTCGGAGACGGTGTTATCAGTTATCGACAGGCCGGCGGCTTCGACCGAATAGATGCCGGCATCGGCGGCGCCCGATATGTCCGAGCGTTCGATGCGGCCTGCGGTGTGTTCCAGCGCAAGCGCGTTCTTGCCGCTGCCGGTTATCTGGCAATTGTCGACGACCAGATGCGCGACCCGGCGCAGATCCAGCAGTGCTTGCGCATAATCGCCCATCGAGCGGTTCGAACCATCGAAGACCAGCCCGCTCAGTTCGATGTAGTCGGCCTGTTCGGCCATGAAGAGATGGCCGTCGCCGCCATAGACGATCCGCGTTGCACCCGGCACGCCCGAAAGACGCACGCGGCTGGGCAGCGAAAGATTGGACACGACATAGGTGCCGGCTGGCAGGAAAACCGGCAAATCGCGGCTGTTTGCGTCGCGCAGCAGCTTGGCAAAGGCTTTGCTCTGGTCGTCGAAAGTGCCGGGCTGCACGCCGAGTTCGGTGGCGTTGATCGAGCCGCGCATCGAGGCTTTCTCGATGCCGGCAAGGGTGGCAGCCGCCGCCTTGCCAAGCGAGAGGCCGATGACGGCAAAGCCGGCGGTCTGCATCAGCAGCGTTCGTCTGTTCAACATCGGCACAGGGTCCTGGTGTTCAACCCCGGCATCGCAGGAATCGTGCCAGACGACTGGGCTGTCTTTCGCGGGGCCGGCAATGGCTTGTCGAACAGCCACTCGGAGCCTAAATTCAATTGATGAGCAGAGCTTTTACTCGCGAGGAAGACAGCGAAAACGCCATCGCCGGCGTCGGAGAGCGACCGATCAGCACGCACCGCAATCTGGTGACGCAGCGTGGCTTGGCGCAGATCGAGGACAATCTGGGCGATTTGCGCGACATTCTGGCGAAAGCCGAAAGGAAAGGCGACCGCGAGCGCATAGCGGTGGTATCGCGCGACCTGCGCTACTGGACCGCCCGGCGCGAGAGCGCTGAACTGTCCGTGCCCGAGCCGGGCAGCGACCTCGTTCGCTTCGGCATGGGCGTCACGCTCGAGGGCGATGACGGCAGGAAGGTGCACTGGAAGATCGTCGGCGAGGACGAAGCAGACCCTTCGAAGGGCTCAATTTCGCATGTTTCGCCGATGGCCGTCGCCCTGTTCGGCAAGAAGGTCGGCGACTTGGCCGTGGTCAACGGCAAGGAATGGGAGATCGTTAAGCTCTCGGATGGCTGACGCCAGTCGGCTTTGTCTACTTGGCCAATGTTTCGCTCAGCCTGCCAGCAGCCGATCCATCAACCGATCAGCCGCTTCCGGGATAACGGTGCCCGGCGGGAATATCTCGGCAGCGCCAGCCCGAAGCACAGCCTCATAGTCCTGTGGCGGGATGACGCCGCCGGCCACGATCAGCATGTCGCCTCGGCCGAGCTTTTTCAGCGCATCGCGCAATTCGGGGATCAGTGTCAGGTGCCCGGCCGCCAGGGATGAGGCGCCGATAATATGGACGTCATGCTCGACCGCCAGTTTCGCGATCTCTTCCGGTGTCTGGAAAATCGCGCCGACCGTGACGTCGAAGCCGAGATCGGCGAAGGCCGTGGCGATCACCTTCTGCCCGCGGTCGTGCCCGTCCTGTCCCATCTTGGCCACCAGGATGCGAGGTTTGCCGCCAAATTTCTTCTCGAAGGCATCGAGCTTGTCCTGCAGCCCGTCGACCACCGGGCTGTCGCCAAGCGCCTTGCGATAGACGCCGGAAATGGTTTGCACCGTAGCAATGTGCCGGCCGAAGACTTTCTCCAGGGCAAACGAGATTTCGCCGACCGTGGCATTGGCGCGCGCGGCGCGGATGGCGAATTCCAGCAGGTTTTCATTGCCCTGCGCGGCATGGGTCAGCGCGTCGAGCGCGCTTTCGACGGCGGCGACGTCGCGCGTGCCTTTCAGCCGCTGCAGCTTCGACAATTGCCGGGCCCTGACCTCGGCATTGTCGATCTTGAGGACGTCGACCGCGATGTCCTTCTCCGGCCGATGCGCATTGACCCCGACCAGCATCTGCTCGCCGGAATCGATGCGTGCCTGCGTGCGCGCCGCCGCTTCCTCGATGCGCAGCTTCGGAATGCCCTGTTCGGTCGCGGCGGCCATGCCGCCGAGCGCCTCGACCTCCTCGATATGGGTCAGTGCGCGTGCCGCCAGGTCGTGCGTCAGCCGTTCGAGGTAGGCCGACCCGCCCCACGGATCGATGATGCGCGTGTTTCCGGATTCCTTCTGCAGGATGAGCTGCGTGTTGCGGGCGATGCGCGCCGAATGGTCGGTCGGCAGCGCCATCGCCTCGTCGAAGGAATTGGTGTGCAGCGACTGGGTGTGGCCCTGCGTGGCCGCCATCGCCTCGATCATGGTGCGGATGATGTTGTTGTAGGGGTCCTGCGCCGTCAGCGACCAGCCGGACGTCTGGCAATGGGTGCGCAGCGACAGCGAGCGCTCGTCCTTCGGCGCAAAATTCTTCTTCATCAGGGTCGCCCACAGCAGGCGCGCGGCCCTGAGCTTGGCGACTTCCATGAAGAAGTTCATGCCGATCGCCCAGAAGAAGGACAGGCGCGGCGCGAAGCGGTCGATATCGAGGCCCGCCGCAACACCGGCACGGGCATATTCGATGCCGTCGGCGATCGTATAGGCAAGCTCCAGGTCGGCCGTCGCACCCGCTTCCTGCATGTGGTAGCCGGAGATCGATATCGAATTGAACTTCGGCATGTTCTTCGACGTGTAGGAGAAGATGTCCGAAACGATCCGCATCGATGGTTTTGGCGGATAGATGTAGGTGTTGCGAACCATGAACTCCTTCAGAATGTCGTTCTGAATGGTGCCCGCCAGATCCTTCTGCGCGACCCCCTGTTCTTCCGCCGCGACGATGTAAAGCGCCATGATCGGCAGCACCGCGCCGTTCATCGTCATCGACACCGTCATCTCGCCGAGCGGAATCCCGTCGAAGAGTTGCCGCATGTCGAGCATGGAATCGATGGCGACGCCCGCCATGCCGACATCGCCGGCGACGCGCGGATGGTCGCTGTCATAGCCGCGATGGGTGGCGAGATCGAAGGCGACCGACAGGCCTTTCTGGCCGGCGGCCAGATTGCGCCGGTAGAAGGCGTTGGACTCCTCGGCCGTCGAGAAGCCGGCATATTGCCGGATCGTCCACGGCTGCTGGACATACATGGTCGGGTAAGGGCCCCGCACGAATGGCGGCAGGCCCGGATAGGTATCGAGAAATGGCAGGCCCTTGAGGTCGGCCTGACTGTACAGATGCTTGACGGCGAGACCTTCCGGCGTCGTCCGCTGCCCCTTTACCTCGGCGGGTGCCCGCCGCGGCGGCGTCCAGCCGATCTGACTGAAATCCGGAATCAAGAAGCGGCCCCGATTGATTGGTCGATGCGTACGGGAAACAGCGGTTCGCACAGGACGATGCCTTCGGTGAAGGCTGGCCGATGCTGCGCGTCCAGCGTCTCGACCGGACGTTCGCCCTGCTGCGGATAGAGCGTGGTGCCGATCAGGGCCCGCTCGCCTGTCTTGAAGGCGGCGTCGCGCCGCGCGGCGGCAGCACGGACGCGCTGCTGGATGTGCCCACCCTGAAGGCTGGACAGCACACCTCCTTCAGCCTCGATCGCCTGCAACTCCGCCCACGCTGCCTCGCAGAGATCGGTGGTCAAGGCTTCGACCGCGCCGGAACCAAAGGCAGGATCGGCGACATGATCGACATGGCTTTCATTGGCCATGATCAACTGCGCGTTGCGCGCGACGCGGCGGGCAAAAGGTGCCGGCAGGCCGTGCGCGATCGTATGCGGCAGGATGGAGATCGAATCGGCGCCCCCCGCGGCTGCGGCGAAGCAGCCGATCGTCGTGCGCAGTATGTTGGTTTCCGGGTCCAGCGCAGTCATCATGCGAAACGATGTCTCGGCATGGATGTTGGCCGTGGAATTGGGGATCGAGCAGGCCTCCTGCACCCGTGCCCACAGCCTGCGCAGCGCCCGGACCTTGGCCATCGAGAGAAACTGGTCCTGGTCGACGCTGAGCGCGAAGCCGATATGGGGTGCGGCATAGACGAGCGGCTGCCGCGCCTTCTCGAACATCCTCAGATACGAGACCGCCGAAGCCAGCATGATGCCGAGCTCCTGCGCTTCCGTTGCGCCGGCATTGTGGAAGACGCGTCCATCCGCCTCGAGCAGCACGCCGGGAACACCCATCGAGAAGAAATGCGCCAGCGATTGCGGCATCGATTCCTGCAGCGCCTCGATCGACATGCGCAGCCGGCCGGTTCCGGCAAGGATTGCCGCCGGGTCGATGCCGAACGACAAATTGAGCTTTGCCGGATCGGAGCGGCGCTTGCTCAGGAACGCCACCAGCCAGTCGGCCATCGGGCGGCTCCAGGGATGGGTGTCGATGCGGATCTGGACGCGGTTCAGGGGCACGCCGTCCAGCACCGTCTCCAGCGCCTGCGCCGTCCTCGGCAGGCCATAGCCGAACGCGTTCGGAGCCCCTTCGAAGACCAGCGACAGTCCGGTCGCGCCCTGTGCGATGTCTTCCAGGGCCTGGGCCTTGGCGCGATCGATATCGGGGTCGTCGACGCGCTGGCTGACAATCCAGGGCGATCGGGGATTGGTGCGCACGATCGGCTCTGTTCCGGTCGCGCGGTCGTAGAGCGGCTCGATGCGGATGTTGTCGTCGGTGTGCGAGACCAGCTTTTCCTCGAAGGACGCACCGGCCAGCGCCTTTTCCGCCAAGGCCAGCCATCGCTGGCGCTCGGCATCCGCTGGTTCTGCATTCCTGGTCAAGGCTCCGGCGCCCATCCATTTTCCTCGCTTTACGTGGCCGCACCAGCCCGGGTCACATCAGTCTACGGTTCCCGGTCGGTTATCGCAATGCAATGTGCTTCCAGGTCCCGAATTCGATCCCTTCGGATATAGGTTCGCCTGCGTGGACGAACCATGAACGATTGCCAAACACCAGCAAAATCCGCAAGTTCCAAAAATCCGATTTTGGCGATTGGTCCGATTTGGACGATTGGCCCGGACGTTTGGCCCGGACATTTGGCCCGGACATTTGGCATTGTCGCTGCGCGGCAGCCTGACTATACCTGCGGCTTGGCCATTGGCTTTAGACACACCCGTTTGCGGAGACCGGATACATGGCTGACGACACCAGTATTTTCATCGGCGCCAGCCGCAAGCCGGACGACAGCTATCAGCGTCCCGAGCAATTGCTGCTGCAATATGGAAATCGCCACGGCCTGGTCACCGGCGCCACCGGCACCGGCAAGACTGTCACCTTGCAGATATTGGCCGAAGGTTTTTCCAATGCCGGCGTGCCGGTGTTCTGCGCCGACATCAAGGGCGACCTGTCCGGCATCGCCATGATCGGCACGGCCCAGGATTTCCTGGTCAAGCGGGCCGAACAGGTCAAGCTCGACCCCTATGACTTCCAGGAATTTCCGGTCATTTTCTGGGACCTGTTCGGCGAGCAGGGTCATCCGATCCGCGCCACCGTCTCGGAAATGGGGCCCCTGCTTCTGTCGCGCCTGATGAACCTCACCGAGGCACAGGAAGGCATTATGAACATCGCTTTCCGCCTGGCCGACGAGGAAGGCCTGCTGCTGCTCGACATGAAGGACCTGCAGGCGCTGCTCGCCAACATCGCCGAGCGCGCCGACGAGATCGGATCGCGCTACGGCAATGTGACGAAGCCTTCCGTGGGGGCCATCCAGCGCACCCTGCTGGTCCTGGAGCAGCAAGGCGCGGCAAACTTCTTCGGCGAGCCGGCCTTGCGGATCTCCGACATCATGCGCACCACCCGCGACGGGCGCGGCGCCATCAGCGTGCTTGCCGCCGATAAGCTGATGATGAACCCGCGGCTCTACGCCACCTTCCTGTTGTGGCTGATGTCGGAACTGTTCGAGGTGCTGCCCGAAGTCGGCGACCCCGACAAGCCGAAGCTGGTGTTCTTCTTCGACGAGGCGCATCTGCTGTTCGACGAAGCGCCGAAGGTGCTGATCGACCGCGTCGAACAGGTTGTCCGCCTGATCCGTTCGAAAGGGGTGGGCGTCTATTTCGTCACGCAGAACCCCCTGGATATTCCGGAGAAGGTCCTGGCCCAGCTCGGCAATCGCGTCCAGCACGCGCTGCGCGCCTATACGCCGCGTGAGCAGCAGGCGGTGAGGACGGCGGCAGAGACGTTCCGGCCGAACCCCGATTTCGACTGCGCCACAACCATCACCCAACTCGCCACCGGCGAGGCGCTGGTCTCGACACTGGAGGCCAAGGGCGTGCCGTCCATGGTGCAACGCACTTTGATTCGGCCACCCTCGTCGCGGCTTGGACCCATAACCCCCGCCGAGCGGCAAAAGCTGATCGCTGAAAGTCCGGTCATCGGCCAGTATGATGAGGTCATCGATCGCGAATCGGCTTTCGAGATGCTGCAGAAGAAAGCCAAGGAGGCGCAGGACGCCGAACAGCAGGCGCAGCAGGCTGGCACAGGCGGCTCGCGCTGGACCATCCCGGGCTTCGGCAATGACGATCCGCCGCAATCCGGCGGCAGGCGGGCACCCGCGCCGCGCCCCTCCAATCGCCAGACCGTGGCCGAGGCCGCGATCAAGTCGGTGGTGCGTTCGGTCGGCTCATCTGTCGGACGCGCGATCGTGCGCGGGATCTTGGGGAGCCTGTCGAGGGGACGCTGAACTTCCGGCCGGGGAGAGAGCCAAGGCCCCACTCCCTAAAGCGCCGCGCGTCCGCTGGACACATGGCGCCGTAGCCCTCCATAGATGTTGTCGGCTCAGAAAATCGAATCCGTGATCGCCTTGACCGGCCCGAGCAGTACCGATCCGTCCGGCACGCCGGCGTCGATCGGAATGGCCTTGTGGTTTGCCGTCGCCGCCGCAACCATCGGCTGCCTGGCATCGCTGGTCACGATGACCGGTGATTTCGACGGCACGCGGTCGTAGAGATCGATGATGTCCTGGTTCATCAGGCGCACGCAGCCCGACGAAACCGATTTGCCGATCGAGCGCCACTCCGGCGAGCCGTGCAAGCGGTAGAGCGTGTCGACGTTGCCCTGGAAGAGATAGAGCGCGCGCGCGCCGAGCGGGTTTTTCAGCCCGCCGGGCATGCCGCCATTGTCTGCGCTGTATTGCTTCAACTCCGGCTGCCGGGCGATCATTTCATCCGGCGGTGTCCATTTCGGCCATTTCTGCTTCCACTGGACGACGGCGTCGCCCGACCATTCGAAGCCGGCACGGCCGAGACCGACGCCATAGCGGATGGCCTGGCCGCCCGGGCGGACCAGATAGAGGAAATGGCCTGTCGTATCGACGACGATGGTTCCCGGCTTCTGTCCGGTCGGGTCGGGAACGATCTGGCGCAGGAACTGCGGATCGATCCTGTCGACCGGGATGGCCGGCAGATCGAAGCCGCCATCGCTGACCGCGGCATACATCGAGGCATAGTCGGCAAGCGGCGGCTCGACATAGGTGGGCGGCGGCGGTTCCACCGGGCCTGGCCCGGTGGTGGCGCATGCGGAAACCGCGATCGAGGCGGCGCCCAGCGCGGCGGCGTTGAGGAAGCCGCGACGGCTCAGGCGAAAGGATTCGATTTCGGTTATGGACATAGTTGCCTTCTTTAGGACTCAAATTCCAACAAAGCGTGAATACACCGACCGCTGTTGCGGGTGCCTGACAACACCTGGCGCGATAGGCGGTTCCGATTCTGGCCCGAACGTGGACAAACAAAGGCGAAGCTGTGACCGTCCCGCCACTGTGGCGCCATGGCCACAGCCTGTGACCGGCCACAGCCTGTGGCCTAGCCGCCGGATACAAGGGCTTCGAGGCTCGGCAAGATCAAGGCCGGCGGAAAGTCCCGGTATTCCTCGGGCTGGTTGGAACGGTTGATCCACACCGTGCGGAAGCCGAATTTGGTGGCGCCTGCGATGTCCCAGCGATTGGAGGACTGGAAGGAAACCGCGCCGGGATAGAGGCGCCAGCCGGTGGCGACCATGTCGTAGACCGCTGGATCGGTCTTGAAGCGCCGCACCGCATCGACCGAATAGACATCGTCCAGCACCTGGTCGAGCGCGGCGGACTTGACCGCGGCCTGCAGCATTTCGGGCGAGCCGTTGGAGAGGATCGCCAGCCGGGCGCCCGAAGCCTTGAGCGCTTTCAGCACCGCCGGCACTTCGGGATAGCAATCCAGCCGCCAGTAGGCTTCCAGCAGGTTCGCCTTGAGCCCTGGATCGGCCGAGGGCACTTTGCGCAGGGCGAAATCGAGCGCTTGCTCGGTCAACTGCCAGAAATCGGCATAGCCGCCCATCAACGTTCGCACCCAGGAATATTCGAGCTGCTTGGCGCGCCAGATTTCGGACAGCAACTGGCCGTCCGGCCCGATCTGGTCGGCATGGCGGCGCACCGCGGCATGCACGTCGAACAGCGTGCCGTAGGCGTCGAAAACATAGGCCGCGTATTGCATAGCGACAGTTTTGGGGCGAGCCGGGGCAAGGTGCAAGCCCCGATTGCATCGCGCCTGCCTCTGGCCTCAACAAAACTCCCCTATGCCGGTTGACGGCGCCGGCCAAAGCGTCATCCAATGCTGCCATACGATTGATCGGAACGGGAAAAACGCGATGACACTGGCGGCCGCAGCGCAATCCGCGACATGGACTTTCGTCGATGGCGACTGGTACGAGGGCAACGTCGCCATCCTGGGGCCGCGCAGCCACGCCATGTGGCTTGGCACCAGCGTGTTCGACGGCGGCCGCTGGTTCGAAGGCGTGGCGCCCGACCTCGACCTTCATGCCAAGAGAGTGAACGCCTCGGCCATCGCGCTCGGCCTCAAGCCGAACATGACGCCGGAGCAGATCGTCGGGCTGACCTGGGACGGCTTGAAGAAATTCGACGGCAAGACGGCTGTCTACATCAGGCCGATGTACTGGGCCGAGCATGGCGGCTACATGGGCGTGCCGGCCGATCCTGCCTCGACCCGTTTCTGCCTTTGCCTCTACGAATCGCCGATGATCCCGCCGTCCGGCTTTTCGGTGACGGTGTCGCCGTTCCGGCGCCCGACCATCGAAACCATGCCGACCAACGCCAAGGCCGGTTGCCTTTATCCCAACAATGGCCGTGCCATTCTCGAGGCCAAGATGCGCGGCTTCGACAACGCGATGGTGCTCGACATGCTTGGCAACGTCGCCGAGACGGGCACCTCGAACGTCTTCCTGGTCAAGGATGGTCATGTCTTTACACCGGCGCCGAACGGCACCTTCCTGTCCGGTATAACCCGCTCGCGCACGATAAATTTGCTTGGCGAGTATGGCTTCAAAACCACCGAAAAGACGTTGTCCGTGCGCGAGTTCCTGGAGGCGGACGAGATATTCTCCACCGGAAACCATTCCAAGGTGGTGCCGATCACCCGCATCGAGGACCGCAACCTGCAACCCGGGCCGGTGGCCAAGAAGGCGCGCGAGCTCTATTGGGACTGGGCGCATTCGACGACAACCGGCTGAGGCGCCGGTCCGGTCGTTTTGTCGCTGCCCGGTTCGCCACGGGAAAACCGTGTGACAGTTTTCCGGAACCCGCCTAGAAAGGGACCGGCGCTTCATTTCCGGAGTTGTTCCAACTCAATCCAGACCTATGTTAATCCGGTATCAACACCGGATTTTTCCACGAGGGAGTACCATCCATGGCTTTCGAATTGCCCGCTCTGCCCTACGACTACGAGGCCCTGCAGCCTTACATGTCGAAAGAGACGCTGGAGTATCACCACGACAAGCACCACAAGGCCTATGTCGACAACGGCAACAAGCTGGCCGCCGACGCCGGTCTTGGGGATCTGTCGGTCGAAGAGGTGGTCAAGCAGTCGTTCGGCAAGAATGCCGGTCTCTTCAACAATGCCGCGCAGCATTACAACCACATCCATTTCTGGAAGTGGATGAAGAAGGGCGGCGGCGGCAACAAGCTCCCCGGCGCACTGCAGAAGGCGGTCGACAGCGACCTCGGCGGTTACGACAAGTTCAAGGCCGACTTCATCGCCGCCGGCACGACGCAGTTCGGTTCTGGCTGGGCCTGGGTCTCGGTCAAGGACGGCAAGCTGGCGATCTCGAAAACGCCGAACGGTGAAAATCCGCTCGTCCACGGCGCATCGCCGATCCTCGGCGTCGACGTCTGGGAACATTCCTATTACATCGACTATCGCAACGCCCGGCCGAAATATCTCGAGGCGTTCGTCGACAGCCTCATCAACTGGGACCACGTCCTGGAGATGTACGAAAAGGCGAAGTGATCGATCGTCAGAAAAGCCCCGGCACTCCGGGGCTTTTCTTTTCCGCGTCGAAGTCACGCAATAGCAAAGGTCCGGCAGAAATCATTCAGGCGAAGGGGAATATTCCACCCGTCGCATCCGTTAACGTTTCGTCCCGAAATGCCTTCATCATGGAGCCAAATGAATGAGAAAGCTTGTCATCGCCATCTCAATGCTCGCCTTCGCCGGTTCGGCCGCCTTTGCCGATCCGATCCTCGATAGGCAGGCTCTGATGAAGGAGCGCGGAAAGATCGTCGGCGGCTTGGCGAAAGTGGCCAAGGGCGAGGAGCCCTTCGATGCCGCGGCCGTGCTGACGCAACTGCAGGCGCTGCAGGCGAATGCCGAGAAGTTCGACGCCGACGCCTTGTTCCCGAAAGGCAGCGATGCCGGCGACACGACGGCGGCGCCAAAAATCTGGGAAGACATGGCCGGCTTCAAGGCCACCGAAGACAAGTATCTTGCCGACGTCAAGGCGGCGGTCGCGGCGGCTCCCGCCAACGTCGACGCGCTGAAAGCGCAAGTCGGCGCCATCGGTTCGGATTGCGGCACCTGCCACCAGACCTATCGCGTGAAGAAGAGCTGATAGCGGGCAATGTCCCGGCTGAAAAAACTCGTCGGCGCCCTCATCATCCTGGGTGGCGTCGGCGCGGTTGCAGGCTGGGTCCTGTCGGCGCCGACGCCGCTGGACACGCAGGCCCTGGCCAAGCTTGGGCCTGGTGACGCAGTCAAGGGCAAGCGCATTTTCTACGCGGGCGGCTGCACCTCCTGCCATGCAAAACCGGGCTCGCAAGGCGATGCCCGGCTTCAACTGGTCGGCGGCCTCGAACTCAAGACGCCGTTCGGCACCTTCGTTCCCCCCAACATTTCGCAGGATCCCAAGGACGGCATCGGCGCATGGTCGATCGAGAATCTCGCCAACGCTATGCTGAAGGGCGTGTCGCCCTCGGGCCAGCATTTCTATCCGGCATTCCCCTACGCTTCCTACGCGCGCATGAATCCGGCCGACATTGCCGACCTTTATGCTTTCCTGAAGACCCTGCCCGCGGCCGCTGGCAAGGCGCCGGACAACTCGCTGGCATTCCCATTCAACACCCGACGTGGCATCGGCCTGTGGAAGCGCCTCTATCTCAGCGATCAGCCGGTCATTCCTCTACCCGATGGCACGCCTGAACCGGTGATGGCTGGCCGCTATCTGGTCGAGGGACCCGGCCATTGCGGCGAATGCCATACGCCGCGGGACTTTGCCGGAGGCACCAGGAAAAGTGAATGGCTGGCCGGCGCCGTCGCCGCCGAAGGCAAGGGCGTCGTGCCGAACATCACGTCGGGCGAGGGCGGCATCGGCAACTGGTCGGAATCCGACATTGCCAACTATCTCGAGACCGGCTTCACGCCGGATTTCGATTCTGTCGGCGGCGCCATGGTCGACGTGCAGCGCAACATGGCCGAGCTGACGCCGCAAGATCGGGCGGCCATCGCCGCTTACCTCAAGGCTGTACCGCCACATCCAAATGGGTATCCGGCGCGCAAGCCGGCGAGCTGACTATCGACTATAGGTGGCGGTCCCCCAGGAAATCAAAGCCCGTCTCGAAGAAGTGGTTGTAGTTGCAGGTCAACTCCTCGCCCGCTGCGATGTCGCGCAAGGCATAGGTTTCCTCAGGCGAGGAGACGTCGCAATTCGGCTCGTCGTCATGGTTCATGTAGCGGGCATCGTCCGCTTCGAAGACGATATAGGCCGGGTCGCGCCTGTCGGGGTAGGAATAGCGGTCGAGATAGTTCTTCACCGGCCCCGTCTCGCCCTCATAGGTTTCCACGTCGATGATCCGGTCGAACCTGGGGTCGAGCTTCCAGACCAGTGTGCCCTTGGGGATGTGGTTCTTGGCAAAGACGCCGATGCCCTGGATCGGCGATTTGTCGAGATAGACGTCGACGAGCAGCATAGTGGACCCTTGTGCGAGTATGGGCTCATCGCCCGGGAAAATCGTGCTTTGGGTAGCGCGCGACCGTCGCAATTGCGAGCGGAAATCAGCCGCTCGGAATTCAAAAAATCATGATCGTCGTGCCTGGCGGAAGATGCGAGCCGCCCGCCGTCAGCGCTGTTGCAAAGCCAGGCGAACACCCAAGGCGCAGTAGATGCCGCCGACAACCTTGCCCTGCCATTTCAGCACCGTCGGGTTTCGGCGCAGGAAGGTGCTGAGCCGCCCGGCGCTCACCGCAAAAACGACCGTGCTGAAAAGGCCGAGCAGAACGAAGATCACCCCGAGCGTCATCAACTGGAGCATCACCAACCCGTTTTCAGGCCGCACGAACTGAGGCAGGAAGGCGAGAAAGAAAAGCGCGGTCTTGGGATTGAGCACTTCGGTCAGGATAGCTTGCCCGAATGCCTTGCCGGCCGAGATCGCAAGCTTGCCGGCAGTCGGATCGGCGGGCGTCTTTTCGATGATCGCGCGGATGCCGAGATAAACGAGGTAGGCAGCGCCGATATACTTCACGACGCTGAACAGCGTCGCGGAGGTGGCGATGACGGCCGAGATGCCGACCATCGCCATGGCTGTGTGAAACATGTCGCCGGCCGCGATCCCGGCACCCGTTGCGATCCCGACCTTCGTGCCCGAACTCGTTGCCCGGGCAATCGTCAGCAGGGTGGCCGGTCCCGGAATAAAGACAAAGCCGAA
Organism: Mesorhizobium sp. WSM1386; assembly: GCF_055901595.1. Classification (NCBI taxonomy): domain Bacteria; kingdom Pseudomonadati; phylum Pseudomonadota; class Alphaproteobacteria; order Hyphomicrobiales; family Phyllobacteriaceae; genus Mesorhizobium; species Mesorhizobium sp. WSM1386. The sequence continues at coordinate 5,382,666 of NZ_CM148373.1, read as the reverse complement.
CACAACGGCGACATAGGCGATCAATGTGGACAGATCGATCATCGGCGGGTCTCCTAGGCAAGCTGAGCCTTGCCCGTCACCTTCAGTGTGAAGGCATAGGTATAGGCTATCTCTTCCAGGCGTGAAAACCGGCCCGAAGCACCGGCGTGGCCGGAATCCATGTTGATCTTGAACAGCACCGGATTGTCGCCGCTCTTGCGGTCGCGCAGCCGCGCCACCCATTTGGCCGGCTCCCAATAGGTGACGCGCGGATCGGTGAGGCCGGCGAGCGCCAGGATCGGCGGGTAGTCGAGCGCCGCGACATTGTCGTAGGGCGAATAGGCGGCGATCGTCCGGTAATCGTCGGCTGACGCGATCGGATTGCCCCATTCCGGCCATTCAGGCGGGGTCAGCGGCAGGGTCGCGTCGAGCATGGTGGTGAGCACGTCGACGAACGGAACCTCTGCAACGATGCCGCCGAAACAGTCTGGCGCCATGTTGGCTATGGCGCCCATCAGCATGCCGCCGGCCGAGCCGCCTTGCGCGACGATGCGGTCATGCGCCGTATAGCGCTCGGCAACGAGGTGGCGCGCACAGGCGATGAAGTCGGTGAACGTGTTCATCTTGTGCTCGCGCTTGCCGTCATCGTACCAGCCGTAGCCCTTGTCCTTGCCGCCACGGACATGAGCGATGGCAAAGACAAGGCCGCGGTCGACCAGCGAGAACCAGTTGGTGTTGAAGGCGGCCGGCACGGCGATGCCGTAGGAACCGTAACCATACAGCAGGCAAGGTGCGGATCCATCCAGCGGTGTGTCGCGGTGGTGCAGAAGCGAGATCGGCACCAGTTCGCCATCGGCGGCGGGCGCCATCAAGCGCCTCGTGACATAGTGGTCCGGGTCGTGGCCGGAAGGCACTTCCTGGGTCTTGAGCAGCACCCGCTCGCGGGTGCGCATGTTGTAGTCGAACACCTGCGACGGCGTCGTCATCGACGAATAGGAAAAGCGCATGGTCTCGGTGTCGTATTCGTACGACCCTGAAAGGCCGAGCGAAAAGGCTTCTTCATCAAAAGAAATCAGGTGCTCCTCGCCATTCGCGCGATTGCGCACGACGATGCGCGGCAGGCCCTCCTTGCGCTCGAGCCGGACCATATGGTCTTTGAAGCCGATCACCGACAGAATCAGCCGGCCCGGCTCGTGCGGCACCAGCTCCTGCCAGTTGGCGCGCACCGGATCGCTTGCCGGCGCCGTCATGATCTTGAAGTCCTTCGCCCCGTCCGCATTGGTCAGGATGAAGAAAATGTCGCCGCCTTCCTCCAGCTCATATTGAAGGCCGGCCTCGCGCGCCGAAACAAGCTTGGGTTCGGTAAAAGGATCGCTTGCGCTCAACAGCCGGTATTCCGAGGTCTCGTGATCGTTGATGCCGATCATGATCCATTCGTTGTTGCGGGTGCCGTCGACATTCATGAAGAAACCGGGGTCGGTCTCCTCATAGATCAGGCGGTCGTCCTCAGGGTTCTGTCCCAACGCATGGAACAGCACCTTCGACGGCCGGTGGTTGGGATCGAGACGGGTGTAGAAGAACCCGTCATTGCCGGCGTCCCACACACCAGATCCGCCTGTGGCTTGTATCTGGTCCGCCAGTTCCTTGCCATCGGCAAGGTCGCGCACGCGCAGCGTGTAGAATTCGGAGCCCTTGTCGTCGAAGGCCCACAGCAGCTTGGCGTGGTCGGCCGAATGATCGACGCCGCCGAGCCGGAAATAGGCCTTGCCCTCCGCCTCCGCGTCGCCGTCGAGCAGGATCCGCTCGGTGCCGCCGTCGCGCGGCATGCGGAAGTAACGCGGCTGCTCGCCGCCAAGCTTGAAGGAAGAACCATAGGCATAGGGCCCGTCCTTCATGGGGACGGAAGAATCATCCTCCTTGATGCGGCCCTTCATCTCCTTGAAGAGCTGCTTCCTAAGGCCTGTCGTATCGGCCATCAGCTTCGACTGGTAGGCGTTCTCGGCTTCGAGTTCGGCGCGTATCCCCGCATCGAGCAGGGAAGGATCCCGGAACATCTCCTGCCAATTGTCGGCCCGCAGCCAGGCATACTCATCTGTTCGCGTGATGCCGTGATGCGTGTCGGTAACCGGCCGCTTCTCGGGCACCGGCGGGCTGACGGATGGAAATGCGGAAGTCTTGGTCATTGCGTCTCGCTGTGCCCGTGTCTCTGGTCTTTGCCGGCCCGTCTCATGCGACCGTATTCGCGGCTTGGCAAGTGGCCAATCGAGGCGGCCGGCCGGCGGACATCTCGCCTGGTTGCCTTGCGCGAAAAAGACGATCAGCAACCTGTGGTTTTGTGGACAGATGTGAACAACCAAGGTTGCAAGCGCGATGGCTAAGCAAATCCGAGCATTCAAACCCGTTTCGTGAGTTATCTCGAATGTAACGGCGAGCTGACGCCACGTCAGCCTTTGCCCGTTTGGCCGAAAAATATCGAAAAATTACATGATGCACGAAAGATTGAAGCTGAACGACGAATAGTTGATCAACATTCGTAAATATAATGCAGTGAGTGAATTGACTTACTTGAGCCATGGCCGCATTGATGTGCCCGCGACACGAATCGCAGAAGCTCTACCTGCACAAAATTCGTGCAACGCCCTGCCTGCAAAAATGGGCACAATCGACGTCACTCTTGTTGGGGCCTGAAGACCATGGATATTGTCGAATCACCTTCCCGAAACAATGAAGCGCTGATCGAGCTCACCGCCGATGTGGTGGCTGCCTATGTCAGCAACAATCCGGTGCCGGTCGGCGAACTGCCGAACCTGATATCCGATGTCCACGCTGCCCTCGGGCGTGTGGGCGGAACCGCCGAGCAGCCCCCTGCCGACAAGCAGAAGCCGGCTGTAAACCCGAAGCGTTCCGTCCATGACGACTACATCGTCTGTCTCGAGGACGGCAAGAAGTTCAAGTCGCTCAAGCGTCACCTGATGACCCACTATGATCTGACGCCGGAGCAGTATCGCGAAAAGTGGAACCTCGACCCGAGCTATCCGATGGTTGCCCCCAACTACGCGGCGGCCCGTTCGCAGCTCGCCAAGAAGATGGGCCTTGGCCGCAAGCGCAAGGCGCGGTAATCGCTCCTCGTCAGGCCTAACCGACATCAACGGCGCCTTCGGGCGCCGTTTGATTTTGCGGCTTGGTAGACGGGCAGAGGATGTAGACGGACAGGGTATTCAGGCGGTCTGTTCGAGCGCCATCTCGGCATCGCGCTTGATGCGCTTGACCATCGAGCGGAGGCCATTGGCGCGCTGGGGCGACAGGTGTTCGTCCAGGCCGAGCGCCTTCAGCGTCGCTTCGGCATCGGTCTTCTGGATTTCGCTGGCGGTCCGTCCCGAAAACAGCGCCAGCACGATCGCGACCAGTCCGCGCACGATATGGGCATCGGAATCGCCCCTGAACGCAATGACCGGATCGGGACCCGGTCCCCGTTCGGTGGTCAGCCAAACCTGGCTGACGCAGCCGGGCACCTTGTTGGCGGCGTTGCGTTCCTCATCGGGAAATGGAGGCAATGCTTCGCCGAGTTCGATGACATAGCGATAGCGGTCCTCCCATTCGTCAAGGAAGGAGAAGTCGTCGCGGATCGTCTGGATCGAGGCCGTCATGACCCGGATATAGTGACCCGGCGGCGCCGCGTCACGGAAAAAACCCCAGCGGCGCCGCGTCACGGAAAAAACCCCAGCGGCGTCGCGTCACGGAAAAAACAAGGACACCGCGGGCGTCGAGAGGGCAGACGCCCCGCGGTGCGCCGTCGAGACGGCTTAATTCTTTACCGGCACGTTGACTGTCTCGGGCAGCACGATGTTCTCGGCCACGCTGCCGGTCATTGTCGAAGTGTCGGGGCCGGCGGATTTGTCGTCCAGCATCGCCGCCGCGATCTTGGCGGTCTCCTTGGCGCGTGCCGTGATGGTGTGCATGGCGGACTTGCCGGTTTCGCAGACATCGGGCTTGCGCTCGCAAATGCCGGCAATGTCACCGACTGCGTCGCGTGCCGCGAACAAGGCCTGGATCGGCCCGACGCTTTCCTGCCCTGGTTCGTCCGAACCGGCAGTCAGGGGCAGCGCCAGCAGCACCAGGGAAAACCAGAAAGCCATTCTTATCAGGAAGAACATGCCTTGCCTCTCGTCGTGACCGGACCATGCATCACATGGCATGACCTCTTTATGGCAGGATGTTGGCACACAGGCACGAAGGACGGCTTGCGGGTCATCCGACAATTTTCCTCAAATTTTAGGCAAATTCGAAACGAAGCATTTTGCGATTGATTTGTCTCATATTGGGGCGATTTTCGTTACCGGACAATAACCATTTATCTGGCTGTTTCCATTGCGCTTTTCTAAAACTCGAGCGTTTTCGTGCCCACCCCTGGTCCACTGGGGGCAGGCGTTCCCGGATAACCCTCCATTTACTATGGCGGCATTTGCCCGGGTTTTCGACGGCAAGCATCCCGATATTTGACACAGGCCGGGCTTTGGTCGGGCCTGCCCTTATCCATTCCTTAAACGCTGGATGAGAGTTTCAGAGCCAATCAAAACAATCTGCGGAAGCAGAGCTGTTCACGACGAGTGCGAGTGCGTTGAGTTGATGCCGATCAAGGCCAGATACGCTGAATTGCCTGGCGCGATTGCCGCCGGTTGCGAACGTATGGTCCATCCCTCCATTCTCGGTCAGGGCGACCGCGAGCGCCAGCGCCGCTTCATCGGCGTCATGCTGGCGGCGCCGTTCTTCGCAGCCGGTGCCGCGGTCACACTGGTTACATCGGGCATGGGCGCCGCGGTGACCATGGCCGCCATCTTCGCGGCCTTCGGTCTGTGCTGGTTCATCGCCCTGCTGGCGGCGGCGACCGGCAAGATGGCCGTGGCGGCACGGATCGCACTGGCGATGGCGGCTGTTGCGCTTGGTGGCCTTATCAGTGCCGCCGGCGGCTTGAGTTCTCCTGTCGCCATGCTTCTCGTGGCGCTGCCGTTCGAAGCCTGGTGGATCGGCGCCTCGCGGCGTGCGGCGCTATGGGGCGCTGCCTCGGCCGTCGTCGCCATTGCCCTTCAGCCGCTGTCCGCGGCCTTCCTTCCATTCGCGGGCGCGCAGATCGCCGCCTGGCATTGGCTGATGCCGCTGGCCTGGGCGCTCACGGTCGTGCCGCGCATATCAGCGTTTCGCGACACCGCCGATGCGGCCGATAGAGCCGATACGGGGGATCGGCTGGAAGATATCATCGATGCGGTGGTCCTGCGCGTCGCTCGCCATGGCGAAGTCCTGGACGCCTCGGCCAGGGCACGGACGCTTTTGAAATTGCCGCCGGAGTTGCTTTCGGGAACCGGCTTCTTCGACCGCGTCCATCTGTCCGACCGTGTCGCCTATCTCAGCGCCTTGGCCGACATGCGCGATGGCGCCCTATCGCGCCGCGTCGAACTGCGCATCAGGTTGCCCCAGAACGGCAATGGCCAAGGTGACAATCGCCTGATGGCTGACAATTATCGGCCGTTCGCGCTCGAACTGATGCGCGGCGAGGAGCAGGGCGATGTCTTCACGCTTGTCCTGCGCGAGAATGACGAGACCGCCCGGCTGCGCGAAGAACTGGCGCAGGCCAATGAGGCGGCGGCCGCCGCCGAAGTGGCCAAGGGCCGGTTCCTGGCGGTGGTGAGCCATGAACTGCGCACGCCGTTGAATGCCATCATCGGCTTCTCGGACATGCTGCTGCACGAGATGTTCGGCGCCTTCAAGGACCCGCGCCAGAAGGAATATGTCGGCCTGGTGCGCGATTCCGGCCAACATCTGCTGGCCGTCGTGACATCCATACTCGACGTATCGAGGATCGAATCGGGCGCCTACGCAACGGAACCGGAGCCGTTCCGGTTCATGGAAGCCGTGGAAATGTGCCAGTCGATGATGCGGCTGCAGGCGCAAGCCAAGAACATCGACCTGCAGACGCAGATCGCGCCGGACGCCGGCGATATCAACGCCGATCGCCGGGCCGTGCAGCAGATCCTCATCAATCTCGTTTCCAATGCGGTCAAGTTCACGCCTGATGGTGGCGATGTCGTCGTCGGCGCCAAGCGGATCGGCTCGCGTCTGCATTTCTGGGTCAGGGACACCGGCATCGGCATCGCCGAGGAGGATTTCGCCAATCTCGGCAAGCCCTTCATGCAGATCCAGAACGACTATACCCGCCGTTTCGAGGGCACCGGTCTTGGCCTTTCCCTGGTGAAGGGCCTGGTGGCGCTGCACGAAGGCACGATGTCGATCGAAAGCATGCCGGGCGAGGGCACCACGGTGACCATCAGCCTGCCGGTCAACGGGCCGAAGGGGCGCCCAGTCAATCAGACCGGAGTGCTGACGATGCCGGTGATGAGGGCGAAAGGGGACAGGGATGGCTCGCTCCGCAAGACGGCCTAAGGCGGTCAAACGCCGCAGCAATGCCTTTCAGGACGGCGCCATTGCCGTCGGCGGCATGATTTCGCGCAATCCTGTCCTGGTGGGCGGATCGACGGCATTCCTGGTGACGCTGTTCTATGTCTCGGCGAATGCGCTGTGGTATCAGCCTTTCCCGCATGCCGGGGCGTTTTTCGCCACCCGCAGCTTCCAGGGATTTCCGCATACGGCCGCCGACGAGCCCGAGACCACGATCAACATCGTGCGGCCTAATGCGGCGCCCGCCCCGATCAAGGGCGATCCGGTGGTCGAGCAGGTGCAAGGCATATTGAAGGACCTCGACTTCTATTCCGGCACGGTCGACGGCATTTCGGGCCCCAATACGCACAAGGCCATAGAAGCCTACCAGCAGAAGGTCGGGCTCAACGCCTCCGGCGAGATCGACGCGCTGCTGCTGGATCAACTGGGCGCGACGCCGAAGACCGCCGCCGTGCCGAAACCGCAGCCGCGTCCGGGCACGCCGGCCGCCGTTCCGGTGTCTTTGCAGACAGGTTCTGGGCAGACAAGTTCTGGGCAGAATGACTTGGAGACGAATGCAGCGTTGCAGGGGCCTGATCCTCGCATCGTCAAGATCCAGGCCGGACTGAAGGCGTTCGGCAATGACGACATGCAACTGGATGGGGTCGTCGGCGCCCGCACCAAGGCGGCGATCAAGGAATTCCAGTCGCTGTTCGGGTTGCCGCAGACTGGCGAACCCGATGAGATCGTCTACGTCAAGATGCGCGAGATCGGCCTGACTAACTAACGGCGAAATGACGGCTCGCCGAGCCGCGGAAACAGCGATACATAGCCCGCACGCTTTGCGGAGTTTTCATGCGCGTCACATCGGATCTCTGGGTTTCGGCCCTGTTGCGCCGGATTTTCAGCGCCGGCGGATTTGCCGCCGTGGTCAAGCGCGGGGCGACCGAGGCAGGTGCTGTTTTCGTGCTGGCGCGGGACAGGATGGGTGAAATGGCCCTCTATGGACCGGCGCCGCAGACCAGCTACGATTCGGCCAGGCCCGACGACCGCTTCTTCACCCTGCTTGCCGCCGGCAACGATGCCGCCGTGCTCGACGCGCGCCTCGAAAGGGAAAAGAAGTTCGATCCCGACATTTGGGTGGTCGAAATCGAAGCCGGCGCCGTCTCCGTCGAGGAGCTTATTTCCGTGAAGATGCCCTGAGGCCGGAGGACGTCACGGCATCGTCGCTGTTCGACGCCGTGCGGCTGTCGCCGTTTGCAGGCGCGGCCTCGCGAACCGCTTTATGCAGCATTTCGGCCTTCCAGCCCCGCACCCTCTCCAGCGCCACGTCGCGATGCAGCAGCCGGTAGCGGTCGAGGTAGGTGCGGATCGCCTGCGGATGCGGGAACAGGCCGGGATAGACGGCGACCGTGATCAGGAATGCCCGGTCCTCGCTGAAATCGAGCGAGCGCAGCGCCGCAAGCAGCGGGGCATAATTCTGGTTGGCGGTCAGCGATCGTGCGGTCGAGAAATCGATGTCGAGGGCATCCGCAAGGGCGGTCTGGAAGAAGGCGGCGTTTCCCGTCAGTGCCGTCTCGCGCAGTTTGACATAGGTATCCGAGCCAGGGAACGCATCGACCTGCGCCGCCAAGGCCTCGTCGCCGGTGCGCATCATGGAGCGCAGCCTGCGCCGTGCGTTCTCGGCGGCAATGCCGGAGGCCTGTTGTGCTGCCGCACTGTCTTGCGCCACGTCCGCGGTGGCGGCGGCCGCGATCGGCGCCGTCGGCGCCGTTGGAGCTTGCGCCTCTGGATCGCGCACGCGCACCAGGGTCGGTCTTTCAAGCGCCCTGATCAGGTCGGCGATGGTCGGGTTCAGATCCTTGCGCCGCGCGATGGCGCGTGCGTGCGGCAGGCCATGCCGGCCGATCAGCGCAATGAGGTCGATGTCACTGACTGCGCGCGAGCGGATGAGCAGCGGCGCGGCGACGTCGACCGGTTCCTCGCACAGGCGGCGCACCAGCGCGGCGGGCGCATATTCGCATTCGGAAAGGGCGGCTGCCACGTAGCGTCGCGATTCAAGGGACACATCGTCGAACAGCGGCAGCGTCAGGTCCTCGAGCTGGCCGATCTCGCGGCGGGACGGGCGTGTCAGCGAGCAGAATGCCGACACAGCGGCGCGGAACAGCCTTTCGGCCCTTCCCGATTCCGTTCGAACAGCGATTTGCCTGAAGTCCGAAGATGACACGAAGGATACGCCCGATACTCGATACACACTTGGCCACGCTCAACCGGGCTGTGCCGGTTTCGCGATTGCCTCGGTCAGAACGTGCTGACCTCGGAACAAAGATCAAGTTAGCGATGATCCGTTAGCGCTCCGTTAACCCTCTGCCGGCCTTAATAACATTTGGAGGCGTTGCGTTGTGCTCCGGGGAAACCGAGAGGAATGCGCGAATCATGGGCATGGTACTGTCTTTCGTGCCGCGAACGGCACCGACCAATCGAGTAAAGCAAGCCACCGAAATACCGGCGGCGGTGATCATCTTTCCCGGCATCCGCTACGAGCGGTCCCAGGCCGGCGAGGTGCGGCCTGTCGATCCGGACACGCCGGGATCATCGCGGACGAAGCCTGTTCCGCACCATTGAAGCGTGGTGCTCAAACGGATCTAGGCGGCGCTAGAAGTCCTGCAGCTCGCAGGAACTCTGATCGAGAAAGCGCGACACGATCGGCTTCCAGCTGTCGTCCGGCACGAAGCTGCGGATGACGAAAATGCCCTCGTTGATCGGCGCCTCGACGAAGATCGCTCCCTGCATATCCTCGGGAAGGTCCTTGCGCACGTCGATCATCTGCGCCGGCGTCAGCACCACGGCATCCAGTTTGCCGCCTGTCGCGGTATGGTCGTTGAAGGAATAGATATTGTGGCCGCTGCGGTCATAGACCGACACCGACCAGAAGGGCACGTTTCCCGGCGCCCTGATCCGGACAATTCCCTCGTCAAGGTCGAAGCGGCAGGCCGTGGCATAAAACAGCGGATCGACCGATTTCACCACCGGCGCACCGCCCGCCTCGGCATCGAGCCGGTTCATCCTGTAGAGATCCGAGGCCATGGAAAGACGCGACCAGGCGTCACGTTCCGAAAATTCCGGCACCAGAAGCAAGACGACGATGTGGACGATGCCGGCGCCGACGAGGCCGAGCAGGACGGCGTGAAAGAGCCTTCGCATCGCGGCATGGACGCTACGCATCGCAGCCCACCTTCACGATCTTGGGCAGCGAAACGTCCGACAGGCCGGTGCTGCTGGCGATCGGCGTGTCGTAGAAGGTTAGGACGAAATACATCCGCCCAGAACCGTCGGTCAGAAGCCAGTTGCCGGGCATTGGGTGATGGCCGGCGGAAATGATCACCGAATTGTCGGGCTGGCGAACCACCTCGTAGGACTGAAGTGCCGCAAGTCGCGGTTTGCCGGTTTCGACGACGCCGAGCGATTGGTCGGCGGCATAGAGCGTCCAGAAGCGGGCGGTCGGAAACCCTCCCTCTATCGTGTAGGTGCATTGCCGCTTGAGCTGATCGCCGGCAGCGTCATTTTCCGCGACGAAGGACAGGCCTTCCGCACGGCCGAGCGTTAGCACACCCTCGCGTGCCACGCGCGCCTTGGAATAGGGGTCCGCGGCCGGCGTGCCAATGTCGGGAAAAGCGGTCCATTGGCCGATCCTGATCGCGCCGACACCGTCCTGTATCTTCAGCGCATACCAGACGCTGGCGCTGCCGCCGCCAATGGCTATGGCAAGCGAAAGCAGCATCAGGAAGGCATTTTTGAGCATGAAGGGCCGGGTTCACAGAGATTGCCGCTCGGGGATATCGCGGCGCGGGGCCTCGTGGCAAGCCGGCGAGATGTATTTGCCTGTGGGCCGGTTCGCGCCGGACGGTGTCACAACGCCGAAAGCGTTTCGGGCGTGGTGGAGGCGTCGAGCCTGGGGGCCGTCTGGAACAGTTGGGTCATGTCCCTCAGCGTCTGCGTGGTTCGGCTGGACAGCACCGGCGGGCGTTCGGCGGCGGCTTCGGCTGCCGCCTGGTCCTCGCTCTTCTTCTGGGCTTCCGCGGCCTTGGCCGCGATCTCCTCGTCGACGAACGGCTTGTCGATGCCGGGGATCGGCTTCAAGTCGATGTTCTGATGCGCGTAGACCATCAGCCGCTGCCACACCATCGCCGGCAGCGAGCCACCAGTCATGTTCTTGGTTGGGGTGAAGTCATCGTTGCCTAGCCACACGGCCGCCGTGTAGTTGCCGGTGAAGCCGACAAACCAGGCATCGCGGTAGGATTGCGTCGTGCCAGTCTTACCGGCGACGACGATGTTGGGGATCTGGGCGCGCCGTGCCGTGCCTATCACCGGTACGGCCGTCAGCATGGTGTTCATGGATTTCAACGCCTGCTCGGAGAGCACACGATGCGGCGGCGGCGCGTCCTTGGTCCAGTCATACACCACGTCGCCAGTACGGGTGACGAGCTGCGTGATGCCATGCCTGGAGCCGACGAAGCCGTTCTGGGCAAACACGCTGTAGCCGGTCGCCTGGTCCATCACGGTCATGCCCGAAGTGCCGAGCACCATCGTTTTGTGTCCCTCAAGCGGCGATTCCACGCCAAACGCTTCCGCCATCGCCTTGATGGGAGCGATGCCGAGATGGTCCTTGGCCAGTCGCACCGGCACCGTGTTGATCGACTTCGCCATCGCCATGAGCAACGTGACGTTGCCAGCCGACCCGCCGCTGTAATTGTGCGGCGACCAGTTGCCCCAGCTGATCGGCCCGCCCGAGATGATCGAGTTCGGCGTAAAACCGTGTTCCATCGCCGTGGCGTAGACGTAGGGCTTGAACGACGAGCCGGTTTGGCGCAGCGCCTTGGTGGCGCGGTTGAACTGGCTGGCGCCGTAGTCGCGCCCGCCGACGATCGCCCGCACCGCGCCGTTGGTCTCGATGACCACCACGGCACCTTCGGTGACGTTGTACTCCTTGCCGAACTGGCGCAGGTGGAACTCGACGGACTCCTCCGCCGCCTTCTGGATGTTGGCGTCGAAGGTGGTGTGGGCAACCAGCGAATGCTGGCCAGGCTTGGCGATCTTCTTGACCTCGTCGAACGCCCAGTCGAGGTAGTAATCTGGGCTCTTCTGTTCGCCGCGATCGACGACGTCGGCGGGATGCAGCCTGGCCTGCAGCACCTGGCCTTCGGTCATGAAGCCGGAATCGACGAGGTTGGACAGCACCACATTGGCGCGCGCACGCGCCGCCGGCAGGTTGATGTGCGGCGCATATTTGGTCGGCGCCTTGAACAAGCCGGCCAGCATGGCGGCCTCGGCGAGGTTCAGATCCTTGACGCTCTTGCCGAAATAGAAATCCGCCGCCGCCTCGATGCCGAACGTGCCGCCGCCCATATAGGCGCGGTCGAGATAGAGCTGCAGGATTTCTTTCTTCGACAGGTTGGCCTCGAGCCACAGCGACAGGAAGGCTTCCTTGATCTTGCGCTCGAAGGTCCGCTCATTGGTCAGGAACAGGTTCTTGGCCAGCTGCTGGGTGATGCTGGAGCCGCCCTGGACGACCGAATTCGCCCGCACATTCTCGAAGATGGCCCTGGAAAGGCCGAGCACATCGATGCCGTAATGGTCGAAAAAGCGGCGATCCTCGGTGGCGAGCACCGCCTTGATGACATGATCGGGCATCTCGTCGACCGGCACGGAATCGCGCTGGATAATGCCGCGCTGGCCGATCTCGTTGCCGTAACGGTCGAGGAAGGTGACGGCGAAGTCCCCCTGCGCCCGCCAGTCGCCCGACGTGTCCTGGAACGCCGGAATGGCCAGCGCCAGCATGACGACGATGCCGCCGGCACCGAGCGTAAAGCCTTCGCTCAAAAGTTCGACGATGCCGCGGCGCCAGCCCTTGAGACGGAAACGTCGCGAGAAGATCGTCGCGGCCTCCCAGAACTGGCGCGCCTTGAACCCGATCTCGTAGAGCGAGGAATCGAGCCAAGCGTCCAGCGCCAGCAGCCGGGCGGCGAGCGGACCTCTTCTCTTGCGTGGCTCAGGATCGACCATTCAAAAACCCGGCTCGGCTGTGACGCAACCTGAAAACCGCAAGCAGGCAATTTCAGGGCCGCGCCCTGTCCTGACTATTCATCCATTTTGCCGGCGCTCACAAGGGCGGCGAGGACACAGCCGCAAGGTTTGTTGGAAATGATTATCGCCGCAGTCCGAGCGACGAAGCCGCCGCGATGGCCGCCAGCAGCAGGACCCGCGTTCCGGTGATCGCGTCCGCGGGCTCCACATATTCCGCCTCGTTGTGGCTGAGCCCATCGCGGCACGGCACGAAGATCATCGCGGCAGGCGCCACGCGGGCGATGAACAGCGCGTCATGGAAGGCGCCCGATATCATCTGCTTGTGCGACAGCCGCAGCGACCCGACAGCCTCCTCGACGATCTTGATCATATCGGCGGAGAAAGCCGCGCCGGGCATGTCGAAGGATCGTTTGATCGTTGCCGTACAGCCTTGGGCCTCCGCTTCCGCCGTGCAGGCCTGGCGCGCCTCGGCCTCGATGGCATCAAGCCGCTCAGGCCACGGATGCCTGAGGTCAACGGTAAAGGTCACCGACTGCGGTATGGCGTTGATCGATCCTGGTTGGGCGGCGATCCGGCCTACGGTCAGCCGCGCGCTGCTGTCGAGCGGCATGATCGTCGTCTGCAGCTTGTGTATCGCTGCAATCGCGGCGACCATCGGATCCCTGCGGTAGGCAAGGCCCGTGGTGCCGGCGTGACCGGCGGTGCCCTCGATGGAAACCTCCAGCCAGCGCGTGCCCTGGACGGCGGTCACGACACCGATCGGCAACTGCTCCTTTTCCAGGGAAGGCCCCTGTTCGATATGCAGCTCGATGTAACCTGATATCGGCATGCCGATCGAACGCAGGCTCGCCTCCGGCAAGGCGGCGATCGTCGCGTCGAGTTCCTTTGCGAGGGACGCACCGTCGCTGCCGACGATGGATTTCCAGGCGGTGGTGTCGGCGCCGGTGAACGCCATGGAGCCCATCACGCCCGGGGCGAAGCGGCTGCCCTCTTCATTGGCCCAGGCGACGACCTCGATCGGCATACGGGTCTCAGCCCTCCCGTCCTCGAGGGCTTCGAGAACCTCGAAGGCGGAAAGCGTGCCGAGCGCCCCATCGAAGCGGCCGCCCGTAGGTTGGCTGTCGAGATGGCTGCCGATCAGGAGCGGCGGCAGTGCTGCGTCCGCGCCCTCGCGACGGATGAAGAGGTTCGCGATCCCGTCCTGGAAAACGGTGAATCCGCGCTCCAGCGCCAGTTCCGCCAGCAGGCGCCGGGCGCCTCGATCCTCGACGCTGAACGCCTGCCGGTTGACGCCCCCGGCCGGCGTCGCGCCGATCCGGGCAAATGCGTCGAGCCGTCGGAGCAGTCTTTCGCCGTCGATCTGCGGCGCAAGCCTCATCGCTTGAGACCACGGATGAAGGCGCTCACCCGTTGCGGATCGACCTGGTTCCACCAGACCCCGTCATGCTTCAACGAACTGGCGACAATGACGCCGTCGACGATGTCGAGGATGTCGTTGGCGTTGTCGGGCGTCACCCCGCTGCCGACAAGCGTCGGCAATCCGGCCGCGTCCTTGATCATCCTGATATAGCCGAGGTCGGCGGCATGGCCGGTGCGCTGTCCGGTGGCGATGACCGCATCGGCATCGAAGAATACCAAGTCCTTGACCTGTTCCTCGACCGGCCGGTCGCCGACGATCGCATGGGCGCCATGCTTGACATGTGCGTCGGCGAAGATGCGGATGCCGTTGGCCCGAAGCCTGGCACGGAAGCGCATGGCGCGCGCCGCTTCGCCTTCGATAAAGCCCTCATTGGCGACATAGGCGTTGGCCCATTGATTGACGCGCACGAAGGAAGAACCGGAGGCACTGGCGATCGACAGCGCGGGAATGGCGGCATTGGCGAGCACGTTGATGCCGACCGGCCGGCCAAGCTCGCGGCGGATACGGTCGGCGATAACGGACATGTAGGCGGAGGTTTCTGGGCCGATGTCATCTGGCTTGGCGAACGGCACGTCGCCGTGGTTCTCGACGATCACGCCGTCGCAACCGCCATCGAGATAGGCTTTGGCATCGTCGAGGCCGCGTTGGTAGATGGCCTCGATCGCCTCGCCATCATAGCGCGGCGCGCCCGGCAGGGGTGCGAGATGGACGACGCCGATCACCACCTTGCTTCTGCCGAAGATCGATCGCAGCGCGTCGTTCTCGCCCTGCTTGGAGCCGATGGATTTGGGGGATTTTGTCATGCGGTTTCCGCTTCCGTCGTTTCCATGAGCGTTTTCATCTCCTGCCTGTCGGGGCAGGAGCCGAGCGTTCCGGCGCGTCCGACCGAGACGGCCGCTGCGCGAACCGCAACCCTGGCCGCCGCAGCGAGATCCATGCCAGCGGCAAGGCAGCCGGCGAGGCAACCGCAAAACACGTCACCCGCGCCGCTGGTGTCCGTCACAGCCGCCTTGGGCGCTGCGATCCGCTCGATCCGTCCTTCACCATCGGCGACGAGGCAGCCAAGCGCCCCAAGCGTCACGACAGCGGTGCCTGCGCCTCGACGGATCAGCTCGCGGGCGGCCGCGTCAGGATCGCCTGTTCCGCTCAGTTGCGCCGCTTCGCCCGCATTGGCGATGACGAGGCTGACGTCGCTCAAATGCGGCGTCGTGCCAGTTGCGAGCGGGCTCGGATTGAAGATGGTCATGGCGCCAGCGCCATGCGCCGCCCGCAGACAGGCAGTCGTTGCATTCGAATGGAGATTGCTCTGCATCACGACGATGTCGCCGCGTTCGATCGAGGCCGCGAAACCACTCTCTGCCAGGGGATCGAAGGCAGTGGCGCAACTGGCACCGGTGACGATGAGGTTCTCGCCCCGCGCATCGACCATGATCGTCGAACGGTCGCTCTCCCTGGGCAGCATCGTCAGATGGCTGGTGTCGAGGTCGCGGCGCAATTGTTCCCTTATCCATGCCCCGGCGGCATCATTGCCGATCGCCGTCCAGAACCGGACGTCGGCTCCGGTGCGCGCGGCGGCCACCGCCTGGTTCGCACCCTTGCCGCCAAGCCCGTCGGCATGCTCGGATGCGTTCAGCGTCTCGCCTGGCCGCGGGAACCGATCCAGTCGAAACGTCGTATCGACGCAGACATTGCCGACGACGTGGACGCGCATGGCTAATCCCTTGCTAGTCCTTGGCCGTTGCCCAGCCCAGCATCTGTTCGAACAGTGTCTTGTAGCCGCCCCAGGCGATGAAGCCCGGAGGCAGCCAGTGCGGGCCGACGTCCGAGGTCCAGGCGACGGTCCGTCCCTTGCCATATTTGCCGGTTACCAGCAGCGGCAGCGAACGGTAGTCGGAAGATACGGTGGCCAGAACCTCCGCACCATCCTTGACCGTGACCTCGTTGAAGCCGAGGAGGATCGGCCAATCCTTGCCCAAGCCCTTGAGAATTGGATGATCCTGCGGACCGACGACGGCCGGCGCATAGCCCTCCGGAACCTCGACACGGTCGTCGATGGGCAGGCACGTGACCGGCAGAACATCCTCGACCGGCGTCTTGTGATAGCGCGCGCCGCCGTTGATGCCCTGGAAGCTGTAATAGCCGCCGAACATCAGCAGGCCGCCGCCATTGCCGACATACTCGCGCAGCAGGCGCAGCCGGTTCGGCGTCGGCTTGGAATGGATCCAGGTGTCGGGGTGAAGCAACAGCGTGTTGGCGCCGAGATCGGAAAGCACGACCGCGTCATAGGCCGAAAGCGCGTCCATGGTCTGCGGGAAATTCCGCTGCGCCTCATGCGCGGGCATGAAGGTGACGTCGAACGGACCGTCCTTCAGCGCGGCCAGCAGTTCATCGGCGCCGGTGTGATAGGTCACGGTCGGAAACTGGTCGAAGCCCTTGATATGGGTCGCGGTCGAGACCCAGGACTCGCCTGCGAGAAGAACTTTCTTCCTGGACATGTATACTCCTTGATTGCTTTGATCCGCGGCTCAGGGGCCTTCCGCGAACACAGTCTTCGGATTGTCGATGAGCATGCGGTCGATAGCCGACTGCTCGACGCCATGGCGTTTCAGCCTCGGCACGAAATGCTTGAGGAGGAAGCCGTAGCCGAAGCCGCCAAAGCGCGTCAGCATGATCTTCAAAAACACGTCCTGCGACAGAAGAAGCCGATCGACCAGACCCATGTCGATCAGCGAGCGGATTGCCTGCGCATTCTGCTCATCCGAAGGCGACTGCGCATCCTGGTCCGCATAATAGAAATCCATGCCGATCATGTCGTATTCCAGGAAGGCGCCGCGCGCGGCAAGGCTTCTCTGGTAGGCGAGATCGTCGTGGCTCGGGTTCATATGGCAAAGCACCGTGTGCCTGAGATCGGCGCCTTCCGCCTCGACGACGTCGAGCACGTCATGCGCCAGCCGTTCCCAGCCGGGCAGGTGGATGGTCAGCGGCACGCCGGTTATCCTGGAGGCGCGCGCCGAAGCTCGCAGCGACTTGCGTTCCTCGTCGGTGAAATCCTTGCTGACGCCGACCTCGCCGATGATGCCGGCCATGATCTCGGGCTGCACCGCCCCGCCGCCGACATCGTTGACGAGGAATTCGGTGACATCGTCGACGTTCATCGCCTTCAGCCAGTCGGGGTGGGTGTGCTGCAGGTAGAAGCCCGTGCCCATGACGATCCGCAACCCGGAACTGCGGGCGATGCGCGCCAGCTTCACCGGATCGCGGCCGATGCCGATATTGGTCGCATCGACGACGGTATGGCCGCCGAGCGCCCTGTACTTGGCCAGTTCCGAAAGCGCCAGGTCGCTGTCGTCGAGCGAGACGTTGTCGCGGTTCATGTAGGGGTTCATCCGCAGCTCGCCGATGATCTCCATGCTGACCGGCTGCTCGGCGATCTTCTTCTCGTCGGGATGACAGGGGCATTTCCACGATGTCGAACCATCGAGCAAGATATGCTCATGCATCAGGGTCACGCCCATGTCGGCGATCGCGACCGGGCCGGCAACCGTCATCACGGTGCCGGAGCGAACACCGATCGGCGCCCTTTGCCTTGGCGTGTCGTCGAACAGATGATCCATGTCAGCGGCTCCGCGTTGCGCCCTTGAACAGCCGGAAATTCAGCCAGATGGCAACGAGAATGATTGTGCCGGTAACGATCGGCGTCAGGAAGGGCGACATATGTGCCAGGATCAGGCCGTTGCCGATGACCGCGACGGTCAGCGCGCCGAGTATGGTGCCGATGATCGTGCCGCGCCCGCCGAACAGGCTGGTGCCGCCAAGCACCACGGCGGCGATGACATCGAGCTCGAAACCCTGGCCGGAATTCGATGAGCCGGAGCCGAGCCGGGCCGCCAGGATGACACCGGCGACCGCCGCCGCCATCCCCGACAGGATATAGACGAAGAGCGTCATGAAGCGTGTGTCGACACCGGCGCGGCGCACGGCTTCGGCATTGGCCCCGATGCCGGTGACATAGCGGCCAAACGGCGTCTGGTTGAAGGCGAGATAGGCGACGATCAGAACGAGAAGGGCGAGTAGCGCCGGCACCGGCACGCCGAGGAACCAGGCCCTGCCGATGTTGACGAAGAAGCTGGTCGGCTCGACCGGGATCGAATAGCCGCCGGTGATCAGCAGCGCCACGCCGCGGATGACGGAAAGGCCGGCAAGCGTGACGATGAAGGCCGGTATGCGCTCATAGGCGATGAAGAAGCCCTGCAGGGCGCCGATCGCCGCTCCAAGCGCCAGCATGGCGACGACAACCAACGGCCACGGCAGGCCAGCTTGGAGGGCAACGGCCGAGAGCGTCGCCGTAAGCGCCAGCACCGAACCGACCGAGAGATCGATGCCGCCGGTGGTTATGACGAAGGTCATCGCCGCCGCGACGATCAGCAGCGGCGCCGACTGGCGCACGATGTTGAGCAGATTGGGCGTCGTCAGGAAGGAACCGGTAACCAGAGAGAAGATCACGCAGACGACGATGAAGAACAGCGCGATGGAGACGACGCTGCCATTGGCTATCGCCACATCCTTCCATGTGCCCTGGTGGGGGCGTTTGGGCGGCGAAACGCCGATCTCGGCGGACGGCGAGGTGGCGTTCATGGCTGTACCCCCTCATCGCGGCTGGCACGCGCCGACCGCGCATTGAATTTCCGGCCGACGATCAGGTTGACGACCTCCTCGATGCTGGTGTCGCCGATCTTGCGTTCGGCGACATTGCGGCCCTCGTACATGACCTGGATGCGGTCGCAGACCAGGAACAGATCCTGCAGCCGATGGGTGATGAGGATGACGCTGACGCCACGGGCGCTGACGGCGCGGATGAGCTCCAGGACCGCCTCGACTTCCGCCACCGCGAGGGCCGCCGTCGGTTCGTCCATGATCAGCACCGATGGGTCGAAGGAGGCGGCACGGCCGATGGCGATCGACTGCCGCTGGCCGCCGGAGAGGTTTTCGACCTTGAGCCTGGTATCGGCGATGACGATGCCGAGCCGATCGAGCATCTCGCGCGTCTCGCCATGCATGCGCCTGTTGTCGAGAAAGGGGACGCCAAGAACGTGGCGGCGCGGTTCGCGGCCGAGAAAGAGATTGCCCGCCACATCCACCGTGTCGCAGAGCGAAAGGTCCTGGTAGACCATCTCCACCCGAGCGGCGCGGGCATCGGCCGGCGAGGAAAAGGACACGGCCTTGCCGTCGATCTCGATGCTGCCGGAATCGGGAATGACCGCGCCCGACAAAACCTTGCTCAGGGTGGATTTGCCGGCGCCATTGTCGCCGACCAGGCCGAGCACCTCGCCGGGCTTCAAGGTCAGCGAAACATCATCCAGCGTCTGGATGGGGCCGTATCGTTTGGAAATACCGGTCATCCTGACGCGGTAGGTCTCGCCATCGCTCATCATGGTTCCAGTTCTCGAAGGACGACACGTTCAATCGGTCGTCGGGCCGCGCGGCCAACCAATCAGGTCGATGCGCGGCCCGGCGGTCCGGGGAGGATACTACTTGAACATGTCCTTGAACTGGCCGACATTTTCCTTGGTCACGATGGTGATCGGAACATTGATGATCGGATCGATCTTCTCGCCCTTCTTGAGCTTGCCGAAGGCCTCGATGGCGGCCTTGCCTTCGCCAGCCGGATCCTGCTGGACGACGGCGACCACCCAGCCTTCCTCGAGACCTTGCACCGCCGATTTGGTCAGGTCCCATCCGAACACCTTGACGTCGCCGGTGCGGCCCTGGCTGGTGACGGCGGAAACCGCACCGAGCAATGCCGGCTCGCCGGTCGCATAGAGCGTCGTCATGTCGGCATTGGCGGTCATCAGGTTTTCCGATGCGGAAAGGGCCACGTCCTGCACGTTCTGGCCGTCGACCGTATCGAGGAAGGTGACCTTCTGGCCGCTGTCGGCGACGGCCTTCTTGAAACCGTCGAGGCGCTGGTTCTGGATAAAGGAATTGAGCGCGCCGACAACGCCGATCTTCGCGGCCCCATTCATCTTGGTCTTGACGTAGTCGGCGTAGAATTTGCCGATATCCTCGCCCGCCTTGGTGTTGTCGACGCCGACGAAGGCGACATTGTCGCCGTTCGGGATCTGCGCGTCGATGGCAATGACCGGAATGCCGGCGGCCTTGGCCGCGGTGATCGCCGGTTTCACACCGTTGACATCGATGGCGACGAGAATGATGCCGTCGACCTTCTGGGTGATGTAGTTCTCGATCGCGTCGTTCTGCGCGCTCGGCACGTTATTGGCGTTGAAGATGACGAGGTCGACGCCGGCAGCCTTCGCAGCGGCTGTTGCTCCGTCATTGATCTGGTTGAAGAAAAGAGCCTGCTGGTTGATGGTGACGAGTGCATAAGTCTCGGCCATGGCGGAGCCAGAACCAAGCGCGAAGGTCATGGCGATGGCCGCGGCGCAGCCTGAAAGGATCTTTGTAAGACGCATTCCGGTTCCCCTTGGTTTTGCGAAAAGGCCCTTGATCGGGCTCACATGGCGCCTGAGCGCATGGGCATAATTCAAGATACTTGATTTCTTGTCAAGTGACTTGAATTAGCGTCGGCGAAGGGAGACCGGGGCGCGCCTGTCAGAATGTCGCGGGCGTGTTCACCCAGAAAATGCTGGCGCGTTCGTCGCCGACATTGCGGTACCAATGGGGCAGTTCCGAATTGAAGACGAAGGAATCGCCGGCGGACAGGCGAAACGTCTTCTCACCGACCATCAGTTCGATGGCGCCTCCCAGGAGATAGCCGACTTCCTCGCCGGCATGCTGGATCGGGCCGGCGCTTTCACCGCCCGCCTCGATATGATGGATATTGCACTGCAGGAGATGGCCCGGCGAATAGGGGATGACACGCTCGAGCGAAATGCCTTCGCCGCGCCGGAGCGGATCGAGCGCGATCAACGGCCGCGCTCCAGCCCGAAAGACGATGCCTTCCTCGCCATCGGACTCCTC
Source organism: Mesorhizobium sp. WSM1386 (assembly GCF_055901595.1). Classification (NCBI taxonomy): domain Bacteria; kingdom Pseudomonadati; phylum Pseudomonadota; class Alphaproteobacteria; order Hyphomicrobiales; family Phyllobacteriaceae; genus Mesorhizobium; species Mesorhizobium sp. WSM1386. The sequence continues at coordinate 5,361,776 of NZ_CM148373.1, read as the reverse complement.
GAACATCCAGCCAATGTTCGTGCCGAGCACCTCGACAAGCCGGTGGAGCATGGGAAGCGACGGCGAGACCTTGCCGTTCTCGACCTTGGAAAGCAGGCTCTCGGAGCAGTTGGCGGCGGTGGCGAGCGCCTTCAGGGTCAGGCCCCGTGTCTGCCGGGAGAGCTTCAGCCTCGTGCCAAGCCGCAAGAGGCTGGTGGCGGTCGAGCGCTCGTCACTGCCCTTGCTGTTGTGGGTATCGATCTTGTTCATAGGGGGAGGCGAATATCTCCGCTGGTTGGGCCGACTCGTAAAACTGATCCGGCGCGTTGTCCATCCTGTGATCATGGACAACGCGTCGGATTGGCATCACGGACCCGTCCAGGGCAAACGACGTGCGCGCCTTCTCGATACTGGCGAGCGCGCGGTCTCAGGCCGCTTCGCGTTTCAGCGCCTGCGCCATGCAGTGGATGCCGCCGCCGGTCTTGGAGATCTCACTCATGTCGACCGCCGCGACCTCGAAGCCGCGCGCCTTGAGCTGGCCGATCAGCGTTTGGCTGGAGGTCGGCGCGATGACCCGATCCTTGCCGAGCGACATGAAATTGCAGCCGAGTGCCATCGTGTCCTGGAACGGCACGTCGATGATCTCGTGGCCCTTGCCCTTCAGCCAGTCGACGATGCCGGGCTCGGTGCAGGCGAGGCAGACGGCGGTGAGCTTTTCGGCGATCGGCACCACCATCAGGTCGATATGGACGTAATACTCGTCGATGAAGGCGATGCGTGTCTCCCAGCCTTCCTTTTCGAACCAGGCCTGCACCTGGCGGGCGCCTTCCTCCTGCGTGCGGGCGCCGCCGCAACCGATCAGCACCACGCCGTCCTCGATGACGTTGAAGTCGCCGCCCTCGAACGTGCCCGCCGTGACCATGTCGTAGATCGGGATGCCGAGTTTCTCGTAGGTGCGGATGGCGGCGTAGTTCTCGCCGCGCCGCCACCAGTTGGCCATGGCGGTGATAATGGCGCCATAAGGCGTCATCACGCTGGAATCGCGCGAGTAGACCTGCATCGGCAGTTCCGGCGTCGGCTCGTGCCAATGGATGTTGACGCCGAAATGCTCATAGGCGGCGACTAGGTCCTTGTGCTGCGCCTGCGCGATCTGGACGTTGCAGGGCGCCTCGCGCAGATGCTTGCGCGACAGCGAACTGGTCGACAGATGGCGCAGGAAATTCGGCGAGCCAAGCAGGACGTCGGTCAAGACGTCGGTTTCGTTGGCGAAGCCCCAGACGGTCAGCGGCTTGGTGCCGCCGGCCGGGTTGCGGCGCTGCAGCGAGAACGGTTCGGCGACGATGCGATCATGGACTGTCATGGGGTTCTCCTCGTACTTTGATCATGCGGTTTGGTTGGGTTGACCGCTCGGTATCCACCAGTCGCGGCCGCGCGCGGTGGTGACATATTCGGGCCAGCGGAAATGGATCGGCGGGTCGTAGTCGCAGAGCGGCGCGATCCAGTTCGTCCCGCCGATGCCGCCGCCGGTGCGGGTGACGAACTCGTCCATCGCCGCATCGCGGGCGGTCTTGTCCTCCAGCAAGCGCAGCGCCGCCAGCGCGACCGTCTTGGCCGCACAGATGACCATCGGATCGATCGTCGCGGTAATGCCGCCAAGCGCGTTCATCACCCAGGCCGGGTAGGGCTGGCCGCTTGCCGAACGCAACGCCGGACGGGCGACATAGAACCTCGCCGTCGGCGCATGCCAGCTCATGTCGGTGTAGTCGTCGGAGGTCGAATTCAGCTGCGACGGCGGCAGGTCACGGCGCAGGATTTCCTCGGCCTGCCTGGGGTCGATCAGTCGCTCCAGCTCGTCGATGAATGGTTCTTCCGTCGCGGTACCCCCGGCATTGACCTGGATTTCGCGCGCGACCGCTCTGGCGGCCTCGTCCCAGTGCGGCGGCCCGATCGTCGACAGCGCGGCATAGGCGATCTCGGCCATGGCGTGGTTGGCAAGCCCCGGCCGCGATTTCGATACCCAGTGACGCTCGAATCGACAGCCGCTGATCGCGGCGGCGGCCGTGGCATTGCGATCGAGCACGGCAGTGACCTGTTCGGCCATGGCAATGGTCGGCACGCGGATCATGTATTGGATCTCGGCCAGGCCCGCCGGCAGATTGTCGGCGGTCGCCTGGCCGGCGGTCAGGATCGCCTCGCTGATCGACCAGCCGCCCTGGTGCGGCAGCATGGAATCGCGCAGCGCCTTGGATGTCATGTACATCGTCATCAGCGCGTCGTTGGCGCCGGGCGCCCGCACCGCCGAATGCGCCTGCGGGATCGGTGCACCGTCGCCTGCGCGAACCCAGTTTTCGGGTTCGTCGCACACAAAGCGGTAGATCATCGAATAGGCGGCACCGCAATGCGTGTCCCAGCGCGCCGTGTTGCAGAGCGGCAGCATGTAGAAGGGATGGAACGAAATCATGCCGGCAAGGCCGTCATAATACCCCTTGGCCGCGTGGATCGGCTTCGAGCCGCGCACCTTCTCGGCGGGTTCGCCGGTGAAGCGCAACGTGCCGGCAATGCCGTGCCGCTGCATGGCCGCCTTGACCGCAAGCAGGCCGCCGAGGCTCGCCATGCCGAGCCCTGAATGCGGATCGGTGTGGCCCCCGGCCTTGAAGCCCAGGCCGGGCCGCGGCTGCTTCACCGTCACCGCGTCCTGGCAGTTGCCGGGCACCGCGTCATATTCGGCATAGAGGCCGATCGTCGGCCCGGCGCCATTCGTCCAGTGGGCGCAGAACGCGGTCGGCATGCCGCCCGAGCCTTCCTCGACCGAAAAGCCCTCATGCTTCAGCCGCGCGACATACCAGGCGGCCGACTGGTATTCGCGCCATGCGGTCTCGCCGAAATCGAAGATGGTGCGCGTCCACTGCGACAGCGACGGCTGGATGCCGTCGAGGCAGGCAAGCGCGGTCTCCTGCGCTGATGTCGTCACCGGTTTGACCATGCGTCAAAGAAAGCAGTGAAGCGGCTCGCCAAAAAGTGATATGTTTTCCCGGTTCGTGCAAATTCGGTTCACCTCTTGAGAATTCCCTCCACACAGGCGCTGCGCGCCCTCGACAGCTTCGCCCGTCATGGCAGCGTCTGGCGCGCCGCCGACGAATTGCACCTCACCCGCAGCGCGGTGAGCCATCAACTGCGCCTGCTGGAGCGCGATCTCGGCTTCGACCTGCTTGAGCGCATCGGCAAGGGCGTGGCGCTGACGCCGCGCGGCCAGCGTTATGCCAGCGATGTGCGCAAGGCGCTGACGGTGCTTGGCGATGCGGTGACGCGCGATGCTGGCACCGGCGTCGGCGGCTCGTTCGCCATCTCCTGCACGCCGGGCTTCGCCTCGTTGTTTTTATGCACCCATATCGGCGAGTTCCGGCAGATGTACCCTGACGTGGCGCTGCGCATCCTGACCCCCAGGCGGCTCGACGATGTCAGCAACGCCGATGCCGATGCCTTCATCGCTTTCGGTGTCGGCAACTGGCCGAACCGCGCCGTCGAGCCGCTCTGTGAAATCTCGTTCACGCCGCTCTGCAGTCCGACGCTGCTCAACAAGGTCGGCGGCTTCTCCAGGCCGGCCGATGTGCTGCGCGCCAATCTGCTTCACCTCGACGACACCGAGGATTGGGCGCGCTGGCTGGCGCTGTCCAAGGTGGAAAACCCCGACACCGAGGGTGGCATCTTCTTTTCGGACATGAACCTCGTCTTCTCGGCGGCGATCGCCGGCCAGGGCATTGCCATGGGCGACGAACTGACGAGCCGGCGCGCCTTGAGCGAAGGCCGGCTGGTCAGGCCGTTCGACATCGCAATCAAGTCGCCGCGTTCTTATTACCTGGTCTCCGAGCACGCAAAAACCAGCCATCCGGTGCTGGAGGCGTTCGGGGGCTGGCTGAGATCGAAGCTCTCGGAGAACCCGGTCAGGCCATATTGACCGACCATAGATGAATCAAATTTGCCGATCAGGCGAAAACTATTCGGTTGCGGTGAGCCGCCGGCCTGCCTACGATTTCCTCTTGGGACTGAGGAAGAAGGCAGGATGCAGCAACCCGGCCGGGCCGCAGAGATCAAGGCAATCGGGATCGGCAAGAGCTTCGGCTCGTTCCGTGCGTTGGACGATCTGACGCTCAATATCGGCCGCGGCGAGTTCCTGACCCTGCTTGGCCCCTCCGGTTCGGGCAAGACCACCTTCCTGATGATCCTCGCCGGCTTCGTGCAGCCGACCGAGGGCCGCCTCCTGAGCGACGGCACAGACATCACCAACCGTCCGGCCGAGCAGCGCGCCGCAGGCATGGTGTTCCAGGGCTATGCGCTGTTCCCGCATATGAGCGTCGAGGCCAACATCGCTTTCCCGCTCAAGGTCCGCAAGAAATCGGCCGCCGAGATCAAGAAGCGCGTCGGCGAGATGATCGAGCGCGTCGGGCTGGTTGGCCACGAGAAGAAATTGCCGTCGCAGCTCTCCGGCGGCCAGCAGCAGCGCGTGGCGCTGGCTCGCGCGCTGGTGTTCGAGCCGGGCGTGCTTTTGCTCGACGAGCCGTTCTCGGCGCTGGACAAGAGCCTGCGCGGACAGATGCAGGCCGAGATGAAGCGGCTGCATCAGGAAACCGGCACCACTTTCGTCTTCGTCACCCACGACCAGAGCGAGGCGTTGGCGCTGTCGTCGCGCGTCGCCATCTTCAACCACGGCAAATTGCTGCAGGTCGGCGCGCCTGATGAGGTCTACGACCGGCCGGACAACCGCTTCGTCGCCGAGTTCCTCGGCGAGATCAACATGCTGCCGCTGAAAGGGGTCAAGCCCACCGGCAGTGGTTCGACGGGCGTCTGCGAGGACCGCGCGGTCAGCATGCATTGCAAGGCCGAGAAAGTCCGTGGCGATGCAATCCTGGCAATCCGCCCCGAATATATGTCGATCTCAGGTGAGGCCGCCGCCGGCGAGAACGGCATTGCCGCGACCGCCACCGCCTCGACCTATCTGGGTGCGGCGACCAAGCTCGACCTCACGACGCGGCAGGGCGCCAGGGTGACCGTCTCGGTGCCCAACGAGGTCGCGGCCGCGGCGCTGAGCAAAGGCAATTCCGTCTGGCTGACCTGGCCGGCGGAAAAGGGTTTCCTCCTTCCGGAAGGAGGACAATGACCGCCGGCGTGGACCGATGGGACACGCAGGCTTCCGGGAATGATCAACGACAAAAAAGGGGAACTGACATGACAAACGATACCAAAAAACAAGCCATCGAGACCCTGTCCGCCAGGGCCGGTCGCGGCGAGATCTCGCGCCGCCAGTTCACGCAGCTGGCAGCACTCGTGCTCGCCGGCACGCCGATGCTTTTGCGCTCGACCGGTGCCTTTGCAGAGGCCAAGGAACTGGTTCTGGTGAACTGGGGTGGCGACGCCATAACGGCTTACGACGCCGCCTACGGCCAGGCTTTCACCAAGGACACCGGCATCACCGTCAAGATGGACGGCTCCGGCCCGACCGAGGGTGCGATCGCCGCGCAGTCCAAGAGCGGCGCCCCGACCTGGGACCTCGTTGACGTCGATCCATTCTCGGCCATCACGCTCGGCGCACAAGGCATGCTCGAGCCGATCGACTACAAAATCGTCGACAAGACGAAGATGCGGCCGGGCTTCGGCTGGGAGTATGCCGCCTCGACCTATTTCTTCTCCTACGTCATCGCCTATGATTCCGAGAAATACGGCAAGGACGCACCGACCGGCATGGCCGATTTCTTCGATGTGAAGAAGTTCCCCGGCAAGCGCTCGCTCTACAAATGGGGCGTTTCGAGCTGGGAAGCCGCACTGCTGGCGGACGGCATCGCCCCGGCCTCGCTCTATCCGCTCGACCTCAAGCGCGCGCATGACAAGATCGCTGCCTTCAAGGAGAACGTCGTCGCCTATTGGGGCGGCGGCGCCGAGAGCCAGAGCGTGCTGCTCAACGGCGAGGCGTCGATGGCCATCGTCTGGTCGACCCGCGCCTCGCTGATCGAGCAGGACTCGGGCGGCAAGATCAAGTTCATCTGGGACCAGGGCCTGATCTCGCCCGGTGCCCTTGCCGTGCTCAAGAACAACCCCGGCGGCAAGGACGCGGCGATGAAGTTCATCGCCAGCGCGCAGGATCCGCAAAAGCAGCTCGTCATGTTCGACAAGCTGGGGCAGGGCCCGGCCAATCCGGCCGCCGACGCACTGATCCCCGCCGACAAGAAGCGCATCAACCCGGTCGACCCGGAGAACATGAAGAAGCAGATCGCGCTCGACATGGACTGGTACGCCAAGAACTACGGGCCGGCGCTCGACGAATACACCAAGATCATCTCGGCCTGACCACGGCCGGGATCATCGGGTCCAGATGAGAGCATATCTCTCCGACAGGATGGGAGCGGCGCTGTTGATGGCGCCGCTGCTCCTGTTTCTTGTCCTCGCCTATGCATGGCCGTTCCTCGGTGTCGTGAAGTGGAGCTTCACACTGCCGACGCCGGGGCTCGGCCAGTACGAGGCACTGCTCACCGACGATCTGGTGCAGTCGGTGTTCATCCGCACATTGCGCATCGCGGCCATCGTCACGGTCGTCTCGGTTGCCGCCGCCTATGCGATAACAGTCGTCTGGGTGCGCGGCACGCCGGCGCAGCGCCTTGTCGCCGAGTTCTGCATCCTGGTGCCGTTCTGGATCTCGGTTTTGACGCGCGCCTTCGGCTGGGTGGCGCTTTTGTCCAATCGCGGTCTGATCAACACCTGGCTGCAGGCGATCGGCTTCATCTCCGAACCGCTGGCGCTCGTGCGCAACGAGTTCGGCGTCATCGTCGGCATGACGCATTTCCTCATTCCGTTCGCCGTCTTTCCGCTGGCCTCGGCCATGCGCAGCCTCGACGACCGGGTGCTGCTGGCGGCACGCGGGCTCGGCTCCAGCCGCATGCGCACTTTCTGGACCGTGTTCGTGCCGATGACCCGCTCCGGCATCATCGGCTCGGCGATGATCGTGTTCGTCTTCTCGCTTGGCTTCTTCGTCACGCCGGCGATCCTCGGTGGCGGCCGCAGCGTGATGATCGCCGAACTGATCTATCTCCGCATCTTCCAGAGCCCGGATTGGGGGCTGGGTGCGGCGATCAGCGTCGTGCTGGTGCTGTTCGTCGGTGCGCTGATGGCGCTTCTGTTCCGTTATGTCAGACCGAAGCAGTTGATCTGATGCCGACCTATCGCCCCGGACCCGTCTCGCTGATCCTCGCCGTTCTGGTGGCGCTGTTCCTGCTTTTGCCGCTGCTCGCCGTCATCCCGGTGTCAATGACGCCGAGCCGCATGCTGGCGATGCCGTCGGGCGAACTGTCGCTGCGCCACTATCGTTCGCTGATCGAGGATCCGCGCTGGCTTCAGTCGATCCTGCTGTCGATCAGGATCGGCATCGTCAGCAGCGCCATCTCAACCGTGCTGGCGCTCTGCTTCAGCCTTGGCGTGTGGATGTTCCAGCCGCGTTTCACCGCAGCCCTCGTCGGCTTCGTGCTGCTGCCGATGGTGGTGCCGCCGGTGGTCTCGGCGGTGACGCTTTATTTCCTGCTCACCTCGATCTCCGGTGTCAGCTCCTTCTTCGGCTATGACACCTGGCTTGGCGTCGCCATGGCGCATTCGGTGATGACGGTGCCTTTCGCCACGGTGCTGATCCTGGTTTCGCTCAGCCAACTCGACCGGCGCATCGACCTTGCCGCGCGCGGCCTCGGCGCCTCGGTGTGGGAGCGCGCCACCCGCGTCATCATGCCAAACATCAAGTTCGGCATCGTCACCGCGGCACTTCTGTCCTTCGTGCTGTCCTGGGAAGAGATCGGCGTCACGCTGTTCATCACCTCGGTCAACGCCATCACCCTGCCAAGGCTGATGTGGATGGGCCTGCGCGACAACATCGATCCAGCCATCGCCGCCCTCTCGGTGATCCTGATCATCATCACCGTGCTGGTGCTGGCGGTGCGCAGCTTCGTGGTCCGGTTGCGCGGCAGGCCTTGACCGCGGTCAGTAGTCGTCTGTCAAGGGCTTCGGCTACCCCATCGCGCGGCGGATCGTGCTGGACAGGCTGGTAAGGAATCTCGGCCGGGACGATGCGTCGAGCTTCCACGACAGCACCGCCATGGCCATTTGCCGCGGCAGCATGCCGACCGACAGGAACCAGCCGGCAAGCACGGCGCGGCGGCGCAGGGACGCCGACATTTCGAGGCTGGCGACAGCGCCCGCCGCCGCGAGCGCCAGCCGGGAATCATCGGCCACGGGGTGCCGGTGCCTGTCCGCGCACAGCGACGCCAGCCGTTCTTCCAGATGGACCGGATCATGGCGAACAATGTCTGCCGGCACGACGGTCAGGCCTACCTGCGATGCCTGGTCCGACAGCGCCTCCATGCGGTGGAAATCGTGCTCCACCCGCCAGCGCGCCCGCTCGGCGAGCTTTTCACCGAAAACCGAATGGTTGGCGCCGTGGATCCGGTAAGCCCCGACACATTCATCGATGGACTGGACGTGGCCATGGAGTGGCGCCAGCGTCGCAAGATAGCCGTCGGCGCCCTGACGGAAATCCGGTTCCGGAATCGGCATGATCGATTCCAGGGTCGTCCGGTCGAAGGCCAGCCCGCTGGTCACGGTCGTCTGGTAGCGCCCCTTGTGCAGCAGTTTCGCCACGACATCACCGCTGTCGAAGGGCAGTTCCGGCGGCGGAAAGACGTCCTTGATGTGTTGCCGCTCGTCGACAATGTGCAGTCTGGATTGCACCTGGGCAGTTGCCGCGTCCCAGGTGTCGACGATCCTGGAGACAGCTTCCGGATAAAGATAATCATCGGCGTCGAGGAAGAGGATGATTCTGCCCGAACTGGCGGCAAAGCCGGTATTGAAGGCAGCCGCATGCCCGCCATTCTTTCGTCTCGGACAAGCAAGGATCCTGTCGCCGTAGGATTCCATGATGGCCGTGGAATTGTCCTGCGATGCATCGTCGACGACGATGACTTCGACGTCGTCGTGGTCCTGCTCCAAGGCGCTGTCGATGCTGCGTTCAAGGAAACGCGCGTAATTGTAGTTCGGGATAATGATGGATACCGGGATTTTGTGGGCGGTGGACTGCATCGCATTCGACCTCGCGTCTTACGTTGATTTTGGCAAAACCCGCCCGTGGGCTGGCTCCTCTTCAAGCTCGCGCCGATCCGTCGGGAGACGGACCACATCTCTCTTTTGCGACTTCATGCAAAGCCGCCATCGCCTTCGAGGATCGCGGTGGCCGACTGGGTCAAGTGTGTGGCCGGCCAGCAAAGCGCCGACGCTCCGGCCATAGACCAAGCTCGACGAAAATGGCGTCGCGTTCGATCGCAGTGGGACCGAAGCGGACGCCTTGAAGGCACGGCCGATGCTGGCCTTCAAATGCGGCTGGAACAAGCCCGCCGTCTGAAAACTGGCATGTGGATGTTTGCGCTTGGCGATTTCATCGTTAGGTTGCGCGACATCGGCTGAACGGGGTATCGGCAGGTCGTATCTTCGAGATCATCGGCGTTCATCATTCTGATGACGAATCGCCATCGTCTTCGCGTGGCGAACGACTATATCTGGCAGAACATGCAGACGGACAGGCTTGCGAAAGCCGATGTCGGTGGCGCAAGGCTTGAGGAAAAGGACGATGACCGCGCCCGGCGATTTGCAGCAGGCACTGTTTCTAAGACTGAAAGGCGACGCCTCACTGTCGGCATTGCTCGGCGGTGCCGGGCTGCTGGAACGGGCGGCCGACAATGCCGCTTTTCCCTATGTGACCTGCGGTCAGACCAGTGCCTTCGACTGGGATACGGGCGTCGAGAACAATGACGATCAGCTGATCACGCTGCACGTCTGGTCGAAAGCCCAGGGTGAAGCCGAAACGCTTGCAATCATGGACGCCATCAAGGCACGCCTTGACAACGCGGTGCTGATCATCGGTCCTCGCGGACAGACGCGGCTGTCGCTCGAGTTCACCGAAGCCCGCTACGACGAGGAGCTCCTGGTGCATCACGGGCTGCTGCGGTTTCGCGCCCTGACGCAGGAAAATGCCTGACGCGCTTTCAATATGACCGAAACAGAGTCTAGACTGCCCTTTCCTGGATTTCGTCGGGTTGGGGCGTCGAAATCACGATTGGTCATCTGTGTTTTCAGGGGTGTAGCGGACATGTTTTGTGCTTCGATCACCGTTCATTTCACGTTCAGCACCGATGCGTTACAACGCTGGTCATGAAAACGCTCCGCTCCCATTTCCGAACCGCGACACTGGCGCTATGTGCTGCCGGGCTGTTTGCGTCGCAGGCGGTGGCGATGCCGGTCATTGCCCCCGACCAGGCCAGCCCGATCGTTCTGGCCGCGTCCGACTGCTATGCGATCGGCCAGCAGGTTGCCCAGCAGAATGGCGGAACGCTGGCCAAGGCCTCGCAGTCGACGCGCGGCGGCCAGCCGGTCTGCGTCATCGTCGTGCTGGTGCCCGGCAAGGACGGGCAGCGTCCGCGCCGTTCCGAGATCGTCGTGCCGCAGAACTGACCGGATCTTTCACCTTAGAGGCCGCGTTTCCCAGGACGCCGGAATCGGCCTATATCTGACCCCAATCTTCAATCCGACCCCAACCCTTCGATCTGACCCCAACCCTTCGATCTGACCAGTCTTCAGTCCAAAAAAAGCTCTTCAACAGGTATCGATCTCCGCATGCGCGTACTCGTCGTCGAGGATGACAAGGATCTCAACCGCCAGATAGCCGATGCGCTGGTCGATGCCGGCTATGTCGTCGACCGTGCCTTCGACGGCGAGGAGGGCCATTTCCTCGGCGACACCGAGCCTTACGACGCTGTCGTGCTCGACATCGGTCTGCCGCAGATGGACGGCATCAGCGTGGTCGAGCGCTGGCGGCGCGGCGGCCGCAAGATGCCTGTGCTGATCCTGACGGCGCGCGACCGCTGGAGCGACAAGGTTTCCGGCATCGATGCCGGCGCCGACGACTATGTCACCAAGCCGTTCCATATCGAGGAAGTGCTGGCCAGGGTCAGGGCGCTTATCCGCCGGGCCGCCGGCCACGCTTCGTCCGAGCTCACCTGCGGGCCGCTGCGTCTCGACACCAAGGCGTCGAAGGCCGATGTCGACGGTGTGCCGCTGAAGCTGACCTCGCACGAATTCCGCCTGCTCGCCTACCTCATGCACCATATGGGCGATGTGGTCTCGCGGACCGAACTGGTCGAGCATCTCTACGACCAGGATTTCGACCGCGATTCCAACACCATCGAGGTCTTTGTCGGGCGGCTGCGCAAGAAGATGGGCATCGACATGATCGAAACCGTGCGCGGCATGGGCTACCGCATGCGTGAGCCGGAGGCGTAACTCGGAACCGCTCAAACCAATCGCAAGGACGCCGCTTTCGCTGCGTTTGTGGCCGCGCTCGCTGACGTTCCGCGTCATCGCCTTCTCCACGGTCTGGGCGATCCTGACCCTGGTCGTCATCTTCACCCTGATCACCACGCTGTACCGTCAGGCCAGCGAACGCGGTTTCGACAGCCTGCTTTCGGCGCATCTGTTCAATCTGATCGGCTCCATCGGCATTTCCGATACCGGAGCGCTCACCGGCGCCCCCGATCTCGGCGACCTCCGCTTCTCCGAACCCAATTCGGGCTGGTACTGGTCGGTGGAACCGGCCTCGGAAGGCGTGCATGGCGACCTCCACTCCTCGTCGATGACAAGGACCATCCCGTCGCCAAGCGTCGCCGACGTGCCTTTCAATGCCAGCTTCCAGCGCAGCTATTCGGCCGAGGGTATCGACGGCGAGCAACTCGAAGTGTTCGAGAGCGAATTCGTCCTCGACGCCAAGAACCGTGCCGCGCGTTTCCGTGTCATGGGCAACCAGAGCGAACTCGAACAGGAAATCGGAACCTTCCAGCGCCGCCTGCTGACCTATCTCAGCCTGTTCGGCATCGGCATGATCGCCATCAATGCTATCGCCATCCTGCTTGGGCTGCAGCCGCTGCGCCGGGTCAGGAACGCGCTCGCCATGGTGCGCGAGGGCACCGCGCAGCGGCTCGACGGCCGCTTTCCAGCCGAGATCGAACCGTTAGCCAACGAAACCAACGCATTGATCGAAAACAACAAACGCATCGTCGAGCGGTCGCGAACCCAGGTCGGCAATCTCGCCCATTCGCTGAAAACGCCGCTCGCGGTGCTGCTCAACGAGGGCCGCGCGCTCGGCGGCGCCAAGGGGCAGTTGATCGCCGAACAGGCCGCCTCCATGCAGAAGCAGGTCGATCATTACCTGCAGCGCGCCCGCGTCGCGGCGCAGCGCGACAGCGTCGTCTACCGTACACCGGTGGCGCCGCTGGTGCAGCGCATGGTGCGGGTCTTGCAGAAGCTCAATCCGCAGACAAGCCTGTCGCTGACACTGCCGGCATCCGAGATCGTTTTTGCCGGCGAGCGCGAGGATCTCGAGGAACTGCTCGGCAATCTTCTTGAAAATGCGATGAAATGGGCAAGGAGCGCGGTGTCGGTCTCGGTCGTCCCCTTGGTCGGCAAGGATGACCATCTGTTCGAGATCAGCATCGACGACGATGGCCCCGGCATTCCCGAGGACAGAGCGCGCGACGCGCTGAAGCGCGGAAGACGCCTGGACGAGACAAAACCGGGCACAGGTCTGGGGCTTGCCATTGTCGCCGACCTCGTCAACGAGTATGGAGGCGTTCTCGCGCTCGAACGGTCCGGCATGGGTGGATTAAAGGCGGTGGTGCGGTTGCGGAGCCTTCAGTGACGTTTCCCAGGGCCAATCGACACCGATGGACGGCACATGTTATGGCGGCATATCGATTGGTCCCGGAGCGGCCGGCAATGGCCAAATTTCCGACAAATATCAATACTATGGCGACGCCCACTTCTCCGATGACGCGGCCCCAGGCGCATCCATGGCAGGCTCCAACTCAAGAAAACCGGTTGTTGGCATGAAGATTCGCGTCGCGCTTTTTTCCGCATTGCTGGCCGTGTCCGGCTGCACCACCTTGAGCGGCAAGGGCCCCACCGTCGCGCCGACGCCGACCTCGACGCCTCCTTCGGGCGGCAAGGTCACCACCTCGATCATATCCGCGATGGGCGGTGGCCTGATTGGCGGTTCGATCGGCAGCAGCCTCAGCGCAACGGAGAAGCGCAGTGCGCTCGAGGCCGAATACAAGGCGCTCGAATATACGACAAGCGGCCAGAAGGTGACGTGGAAAGGCGACCAGGCCTCGCGCTATGGTGAGGTGGTGCCGGCCCAGCCCTATCGCGTCGGTTCACAGGACTGCCGCCAGTACACGCAGACGGTGTTCACCGGCGGAGCCGGCGTCACCGCCCGCGGAACCGCTTGCCGCAACACCGACGGCAGCTGGACGCCGCTGACCTGATATCCCGGTTGGGAGCTGGTCGCTTGACGTCGATCAAGGACGTCAGGCGCGTCCGCCGTCAAAGCGTCGCAGGATGGACATGTTGGCAGGGCAAGTCTCTGCCTTTATTGGAAGAGCCATGCTGTTTTGGGTCATAGCCGCAATCCTGACGCTGGGCGCGAGCCTGGCGGTGCTGTTGCCGTTGGCTGCCGGCCCGAAAGGCGGCGCGTCGAGCGGCGACCACGATCTGGAAGTCTATCGCGATCAATTGTCCGAGCTTGACCGCGACGCCGCGCGGGGCCTGATCCAGCCGGCGGAAGCGGCCGAGGCACGCGCCGAGATCGCCCGCCGCATCCTGCGCCTCGACAATGCGGATCCAGCCGGCAAGGCATCGGCCAGGCCGGCGTCGGCCACGTCAAGACTTGTCGCGACCGTCGCGGTGCTGGCGGTACCGTTGGTCAGCTGGGGGCTTTACAGCCAGCTCGGTTCGCCCGACCTGCCGTCACAGCCGCTCAGCGAGCGGTTGGCCAAGAACCCGGCCGACAGCTCGGTCGACGAGTTGGTCGCGCGGGCGGAGGCTCACCTTGCCGCCAATCCTTCCGACGGCCGGGGGTGGGATGTGCTGGCCCCGGTCTATCTGCGCATGCAGCGCTTTTCCGACGCGGCCGCCGCCTACCGCAACGCCATTCGCCTCGATGGCGACAGCGCTGTCCGCCAGGCCGGCCTTGGCGAAGCGATCGCCGGTGCGGCGGGCGGCATTGTTTCGGCCGATGCCCAGGATGCTTTCGAGGCGGCGCTGAAACTCGATCCGGCCAATGCGAAAGCCAGTTTCTATCTGACGGTGGCCTTGGCGCAGGAGGGGCGAACCAAGGAAGCGGTTGCCTCCTGGCAGGCGATGCTCGGCACGCTGCCGCCGGATTCACCGTGGCGCGGCGCCATCGAGCAGGCATTGGCCAAATCCGGCAACCCCGAAGTCGCTTCCGGCGCGGCCGCGAAAGGGCCCGATGCCGCCGATGTCGACGCCGCGTCCTCCATGTCGCCGCAGGACCGCGAAGCCATGATCAACACCATGGTCGCGGGTCTCGACGACAAACTGCGGCAAAATCCGCGTGACGCGGAAGGATGGATGCGGCTCGTTCGTTCCTACGTCGTGCTGGGCAAGGCCGATGAGGCGCGCGATGCTCTTCATCGCGCCATTGCCGTTTTTGGGGCCGACAGTGACGAAGCGAAGAAATTCACCACCTTTGCCGCCTCGCTCGGCCTGGCGGCGACGGAGTAGAGCATGACGCGCAAGCAGAAACGATTGTCGGTCATCGTGGGCGGACTGGCTTTCCTGGGCGCCGCCACCGGACTGACCTTCTACGCGCTCGGCCAGAAGGCGTCCTATTTCTACATGCCGGCCGATCTTGCCGCAGCCAGCGTCCAGCCGGGACAGCGCATCAGGCTGGGAGGGCTGGTCGAGAAGGGCACCATCGAGCGCGGGCAGGGCGCGACCGTCGCCTTTTCGGTCACCGATACACACAAGTCGGTCAAGGTCACTTACACCGGCATCCTGCCGGACCTTTTCCGCGAAGAACAGGGCGTCATCACCGAGGGCACCTTCGGCCAGGACGGCGTCTTTGTCGCCGACAGCGTGCTGGCCAAGCACGACGAGCGCTACATGCCCAAGGAAGTGGCCGATGGCCTGAAGGCCAAGGGCGTCTGGCAGGAGAGCAAGAGTGAATAGCTCTGGCAGGAGAGCAACGGTGAATTACAGGTACAGTCATGGTTGAAACCGGACATTTCGCCCTGGTCCTGGCATTCGCGCTTTCGCTGGTGCAGACGATCGTGCCGCTGTTTGGCGCGCGCCTGAACAACCAGCGCCTGATGGCTGTCGGTGGCCCGGTCGCGGTGACCGGTTTTGCGTTGACGGCGCTGTCTTTTGTCGCGCTGGCCAGCGCTTATGCGAATTCCGACTTCTCGGTGGCGAGCGTCTGGGAAAACTCGCATTCGTTGCAGCCGCTGATCTACAAGATCACCGGGACCTGGGGCAACCACGAAGGCTCGATGCTGCTCTGGGTGCTGATCCTGACCTTTTTCGGTGCGCTTGTCGCCGCTTTCGGCTCCAACCTGCCGGCAACGCTGCGGGCCAATGTTCTGGCTGTGCAGGGCGCCATCGGCGCTACCTTCTTCCTGTTCATCCTGGCGACGTCCAATCCGTTCATCCGGCTCAATCCGGCGCCAATCGAGGGCCGCGATCTCAACCCGGTCCTGCAGGATCTCGGCCTCGCCATTCACCCGCCGCTGCTCTATCTCGGCTATGTCGGCTTCTCGATCTGCTTCTCCTTCTCGGTCGCGGCCCTCATCGAAGGCCGCATCGATGCCTCCTGGGCGCGCTGGGTGCGGCCATGGACGCTGGTCGCCTGGATGTTCCTGACCGGCGGCATCGCCATGGGATCGTACTGGGCCTATTACGAACTCGGCTGGGGCGGCTTCTGGTTCTGGGATCCGGTCGAGAACGCTTCCTTCATGCCGTGGCTGGCGGGCACCGCGCTACTGCATTCGGCCATCGTCATGGAAAAGCGCTCGGCCTTGAAGATCTGGACGCTGCTGCTTGCCATCCTCACCTTCTCGCTGTCGCTGCTTGGCACCTTCCTGGTGCGCTCGGGCGTCCTGACCTCCGTCCATGCCTTCGCCACCGATCCGACACGTGGCATCTTCATCCTGTGCATATTGACGCTGTTCATCGGCGGCTCGCTGTCGCTGTTTGCGCTGCGCGCCTCGAAGCTGACAGCCGGCGGCCTGTTCCATCCGATTTCGCGCGAAGGCGCGCTCGTCCTCAACAATCTGTTCCTGACGACGGCGACCGCCACCGTGCTCGTCGGCACGCTTTATCCGTTGGTGGTCGAGGCCCTTTCCTCGGACAAGATTTCGGTCGGAGCGCCATTCTTCAACCTGACCTTCGCGCCACTGATGGTACCCCTGCTGGTGATGGTTCCCTTTGGACCGCTGCTGGCCTGGAAACGCGGCGATGTCTTCGCGGTCGCGCAGCGCCTGATGATGGCGTTCGGCGGCGCCCTCCTGACGGCACTGGTCACCGCCCTGTTCATCGACGGCGCTTCGGTATTGGCGGCCATTGGGGTTGGTCTTGCCGTCTGGCTGATCCTTGGTGCGCTCACCGACATCGCCGTCAAGGCGGGGTTCGGCAATGTCACGACGGGGAACATGGTCCGGCGCCTGCTTGGCTTGCCGCGCTCGGTCTTCGGCACGGCTTTCGCCCATCTCGGCCTTGGCCTGACCACGCTGGGCATTGTCGGCACGCTTTGCTTCGGTACCGAGAAAATCCTGTCGATGCATGCCGGCGAGACGGTGGAATTGTCCGGCCACACGCTGCGTTTCGTCGGGCTCTATCCGGCCCAGGGCCCCAACTACAGCGAAGATCGCGGCCGCTTCGAGCTGATCGGCGTCAGCGGCAGTCCCATCGGCGAAATCAGCTCGGCCAAGCGCTTCTTTCCGGTGCGGCAGACGACGACGACGGAATCCGGCATCAAGACCCTTGGTCTTTCCCAGCTCTACATTTCGCTCGGTGACGAAGGCAAGGACGGCTCCGTCGTGGTGCGCTTGTGGTGGAAGCCGCTGGTAACGCTGATCTGGGGCGGCGGCCTGATGATGATGGCGGGCGCGGCCATGTCGCTGATGGACAGGCGCTTGCGGGTCGGCGCACCCTCGCGGCGCCGCAAACCGGCGGTGGCGCCAACGGGTCTGCCATGAAGGCAAGGTTCTCGCTGACGTCGATTGTCCTGCTGCTGGCGCTGCTCTTTGCCGGTGCGGCGCAAGCGGTGAAGCCTGACGAGATGCTGGCTAATCCGGCGCTGGAGGCGCGAGCCCGGGCGCTGTCGGAAGGCCTGCGCTGCATGGTCTGCCAGAACCAGTCTATCGACGAATCCGATGCCGATCTGGCCCGCGACCTGCGCATCCTGGTGCGCCAGCGCCTCGTCGCCGGCGATACCGACCAGCAGGTGATGGACTATGTGGTTTCGCGCTACGGCGAGTTCGTGCTTTTGAAGCCGCGCTTCGACCTGCGCAACGCGCTGCTTTGGGGCACGCCCGTCATTCTGCTTCTGGCAGGCGGCATCTTTATCGCCTTCAACGCCCGTTCCCGCCGGCAACTGGCGACGAAATCCCTCTCCGCCGATGAACAGGCGGCGCTGGACGCGATCCTGCGCCGGGACTGACTGCGAAATGGCGTGAAGGGTGAGACCGCCCGACAGGCAGGTCGGCCGCCAACATTACCAAAGTTTCATGCGTCGGAAATGGCGTTGTAATGTGCGCCGTTCTAATTCTCCTTTCCTGAGGATGCGATCAAGGCGTGTCCCTTCGAAAAGAGGATCAGAGACCCATGAATATTGCCCCCAATTCATATTCCCGCACCCGCAAGCGTCTCCTGGCTGCCGTCGCGTCCGTCGCGGTTGCCGGTGCGATCGGCGTTGGCGCGCTGACCAGCGGGACCAGCCCCGTCCTGGCCGACGCGGTGCGTGTCGAGGCGCCGCAGGTTCCAAGCTTCGCCGACGTCGTCGAGCGCGTTTCCCCGGCCGTGGTCAGCGTCAAGGTCAAGGCCAAGATACAGCCGACCGCCGATGACGGCTCCGACGATCAGGACGGTCTCGACAATCTTCCCAACAATCCGCAGCTGCGCCGCTTCTTCAAGGAATTCCGAGGCTTTGGCGACCAGGGCGGTCAAAACGACGAAGGTCACCGCCGCTTCGGTCACCGCGACCGCAACAACGGCCAGCCGCGTCCGGTGGCGCAGGGATCCGGCTTCTTCATTTCCGAGGACGGCTACCTCGTCACCAACAACCACGTCGTCGAAGAGGGCACCGCCTTCACCGTTGTGACCAATGACGGCAAGGAGCTCGACGCCAAGCTGGTCGGCACCGATCCGCGCACCGATCTCGCCGTGCTCAAGGTCGACGGTGGCGGCAAGTTCACCTATGTCGATTTCGCCGATGATTCGAAGGTTCGTGTCGGTGACTGGGTCGTGGCTGTCGGCAATCCGTTCGGTCTCGGTGGTACCGTCACCGCCGGCATCGTGTCGGCGCGCGGCCGTGACATCGGCGCTGGCCCCTATGACGATTTCCTTCAGATCGATGCCTCGGTCAACCGCGGCAACTCGGGTGGCCCGACCTTCAATCTCAACGGCCAGGTGGTCGGCATCAACACGGCGATCTTCTCGCCGTCGGGCGGCAGCGTCGGCATCGCCTTCGACATCCCGGCCTCGACCGCCAGGCAGGTTGTTGGCGACCTGATGAAGAACGGTGCCGTGCAGCGCGGCTGGCTCGGTGTCGAAATCCAGCCGGTCACCTCGGACATCGCCGAATCGCTCGGCCTGAAGTCCAACAATGGCGCGTTGGTGTCCAGCGCCCAGGACGATGGCCCCGGCAAGAAGGCCGGCATCACCGCTGGCGATGTGATCACCCAGGTCGATGGCAAGGACGTCGCTTCGCCGAAAGAGCTTGCCCGCCTGATCGGCGCCTATTCGCCGGGCAAGCCGGTCGACGTCACCGTCTGGCGTGACGGCAAGAGCCAGACGGTCAAGGTCGATCTCGGCAAGCTGCCCGCCAGCGACAAGCAGGCCTCGAACGACCAGCAACAGCAGCCCGCCGCTCCGGCAAAGCCCGATACGCTTGCCGATCTCGGCCTCACCGTCACCAAGTCCGAAAACGGCAAGGGTCTCGTGGTGACCGACGTCGATCCCGACAGCGATGCCGCCGATCGCGGCATCCAGCCGGGCGACGTCATCACCGCGGTCAACTCGACCGAAGTCAACGGCACCGAGGACGTCACCAAGGCGATGACCGAAGCGGTGAAGTCCGGACGTAAGGCCGTGCTGATGCAGATCACGCATGACGACAACAACCGCTTCGTCGCCTTGCCGGTCGCCAAGGGCTGAAACGATTTTTCCGATGCGGCGGTATCAAACACCCCCGAACCGCCGCATGGGAAAGCATGGAGCCGGGTACGTTAGTCAGTCATCGTGCTCTCCTCCGGCGGCAGCGGGCCTCCCATCGCCCGCTGCCGCACATCTTATAGGCTGTCCAGAAGCGCTCCCTCCGGCCTGGTGCGAGGAGATGCCGCGAATGCGGATAGCGACATGCGCTAAAACAGGCATGTCACGATGAAGACACCAGAGAACAAGATTTAATTGCGCACGCTCGGGATCATCTTGATCGCGATGCGCTTTGGCAAAGGCTAGAATGCAGATGCCTGCTACTCAACCTTCCAGCGAAATCGCGTATAATGGGCCTATGAAGATTCTCGTCATAGAAGATGATCGCGAGGCTGCGGATTATCTGCAGAAAGCCTTCAACGAGGCTGGTCATACCGCGCATGTCGCTGGTGACGGCGAGACCGGCTTCGCGCTTGCAGATGCCGGCGACTATGACGTGATGGTGATCGACCGGATGATGCCGCGCCGTGACGGCCTGTCGGTGATTGCCGGCCTTCGCTCGAGGGGCAACACCACGCCGGTGCTGATCCTGTCGGCGCTGGGTGAGGTCGACGACCGGGTCACCGGTCTGCGCGCCGGCGGCGACGATTATCTGACCAAGCCCTATGCATTCTCCGAACTTCTGGCCCGCGTCGAGGTGCTGAACCGCCGGGCCAGCGCCAAGGAGGCCGAAACCGTCTACCGGGTAGGCGACCTCGAGCTCGACAGGCTGTCGCATTCGGTCCGCCGGGCGGCGCGCGAGATCACGCTGCAGCCACGCGAATTCCGGCTGCTCGAATATCTGATGCGCCATGCCGGCCAGGTGGTGACGCGCACCATGCTGCTCGAAAACGTCTGGGATTATCATTTCGATCCGCAGACAAATGTCATCGACGTCCACGTCTCGCGGCTGCGCGGCAAGATCGAGAAGGGCTTCGACAAGCCCATCCTGCATACGGTTCGCGGCGCAGGCTACATGCTGAAGAGCGGCTAGAGAATGATCCCGAAAAGTGGGTACCGGTTTTCTCGGACAAACGATTTCCGTTTGTCTAGAGATCATGCTCCAACAAAGAGCTGGATCAGCATGACGGCTCTACCAAACATCATGCTGATCTAGGCGACGGCATGGCCTTATCCGTGCCAGCCATCATGAAGACGACGGCAGCGCGGCTTTCGGCGCTCTACCTTCTTTTGTTCGCGATCTGCGCCGTGTCGCTCGTCTTCTACATGACCTCGCTGTCGGCACGCATGCTGACCGCGCAGACGCAGGAAACCATCAACGACGAAGTGCTCGGTCTCGCCCGTGCCTATCAGCGTGGTGGTCTGCCGGTGCTGGTCCGTGTGGTCGAGGCGCGCTCGCGCCAGCCTGGCGCCAACCTCTATTTGATCGCCGATGCCAACGGCCAGATCCTGACCGGCAATGTGCAGAGCCTGGAGCCGGGCGTGATCGAGGCCGAGGGTTGGACGACCGAGCCGTTCTCCTACAAGCGTTTCGGAGAAGGCGAGCTTGATCGCCTGCGCAGCGGAACGTCCGACCAGACGCCATCACCTTCAACCGGCGAGAACGCGGTGCAGGCCGAGGGCGAGAAGGGCCACAACGCCATCGCGCTGGTGCTGCGGCTGCCGAACCAGATGATCATGCTGGTCGGCCGCGATCTTGGCGAGCCGGAGCGCTTTCGCGCCGTCATCCGCCGTGCCCTGACGCTGGCGCTCGGCATGATGGGTCTGGGCGGCATCCTGATCTGGTTCTTTGTCGGCCGCGCCGCACTGAAGCGCATCGACGGCGTTTCGGAAGCGAGCCGTCGCATCATGGGCGGTGATCTTTCCGGCCGGCTGCCGGTGACCGGCGCCGGTGACGAGTTCGACCGGCTTTCGGAAAACCTCAACGCCATGCTGGCCAGGATCGCAACGCTCAACGAAGGCCTGAAGCAGGTTTCCGACAACATCGCGCATGATCTGAAGACGCCGCTGACCCGGCTGCGCAACCGAGCCGAGGCGACACTTTCCGGCAAGCACAAGCCCGCCGACTACCGCCAGGCGCTCGAAGGCACCATTGCCGAATCCGACCAGCTCATAAAAACCTTCAATGCCATACTGATGATCTCGCGGCTGGAGGCCGGATATTCGTCGGAGCATACCAATCGGGTCGATCTGGCGGCAGCCGTGCGCGACGTGGTCGAACTCTACGAGCCAGTGGCGGAAGAGGCTGGCGTCTCGCTGGAAGCCAAGGTCAACGGCGCTTTTATCGTCGACGGCAACCGCGAGCTCATCGGCCAGGCGCTGTCCAACATCGTCGACAATGCGATCAAGTATTCGACGGATTCCACGTCCAAACCGGCGGTCCGTGTGACGCTCGCGCGCACGCATGGCGAGATCAGGCTCACCGTCGCCGACAACGGCCAGGGCATCCCAGACGATGCCGATCGTGCCCGGGCGACCGAACGTTTCGTGCGGCTGGAGAAGAGCCGTTCACAACCGGGTTCCGGCCTTGGCCTCAGCCTCGCCAAGGCGGTCATGACTTTCCACTACGGTCGGCTTGACCTGTTGCCCGGCAATCCGGGACTATCCGTGGTCATGAGTTTCCCCACTCGCGAGGATCACTGATGGCGGCCGTTGCCAAGCGCAGCAAGACCGACTGGCTGCTGAGGCCCGAGGTCGCGCTTGTTCCTCTTGACGCAAGCCGGGCGCGGCAGGAACTGGCCGAGATCGCGGCAGCGGCACGCGAGGAAGGCCTGACACGGCTGGCCAAGTTCCTGGCCGGCAAGGGGAGGGGTCAGGATTTCCTGGCCGCCGTCTTCGACCTCTCACCATTCCTGCGCGATACGGCGCGGCGCCGGCCCCGGATCCTGGACAGTCTTTTCGACCAGCCGGTGGAGGCTCGTCTGAAAGCGATTACCGCAGCGATCGACAAGGCGCCGCTGGCGGAGCCGGTCTCGGAATCCGGCCTGATGATGGAGTTGCGCCAATGCAAGGCCGAGGCGCATTTCCTGATCGCGCTCGCCGATCTCGCCGGCGAGGCCGAAACGTCGCTGACGGTGAGGCGGCTGAGCGACCTTGCCGATGCCTGCACCCGCGCGGCGGTCGCCTTCCTGCTGCGTGACGCCCATGGCCAAGGCAAGCTCAGGTTGCCGGATCTTGACAACCCGTCGCGGCAGTCGGGCTGGATCCTGCTCGGCATGGGCAAGCTTGGCGCGCACGAGCTGAATTTCTCTTCCGACATCGACCTCGTCGTGTTCTTCGATCCGGAAGTCCCTGCCGTCGTCGATCCCCTCGACGCCACCGAGCTGTTTTCGCGTCTCACGCGCCGGCTGGTGCGCATCCTGCAGGACCGCACCGAGCACGGTTATGTCTTCCGAACCGATCTGAGGTTGCGTCCCGATCCCGGCTCGACGCCGCTGGCGATCCCGGTCGAAGCCGCACTGCGCTACTACGAGGCGCGCGGCCAGAACTGGGAGCGTGCCGCCATGATCAAGGCGCGTCCGGTGGCCGGCGATCTGGCCGCGGGCGCCGCCTTCCTCAAGGAGCTCCAGCCCTATATCTGGCGCAAATACATGGACTACGCCGCGATTGCCGATGTCCATTCCATCAAGCGCCAGATCCACGCCCATAAGGGACACGGCGAGATCGCCGTGAAGGGCCACAACGTCAAGCTCGGCCGCGGCGGCATCCGTGAGATCGAGTTCTTCGTCCAGACACAGCAGCTCATCGCCGGCGGCCGCTTCCTGGAACTGCGCGGCCGCGAGACCGTACCGATGCTCGGCCAGCTCGCGGCGCGCGGCTGGATCACCACCGAGGCGCGCGACGCGCTTGCCCGCCAGTATTGGTTCCTGCGCCGTGTCGAACACGCCATCCAGATGGTGGCCGATGAACAGACGCACACATTGCCGGAAGACGATGAGGGGCTGGAGCGCATTGCCCGCATGCTGGGCTTTGCCGATGCGGCAATCTTCGCCGGGGCGTTTCGTGCCTCGCTGCAACAGGTCGAGCGCCACTATGCGGCGCTCTTTGAAACAGCACCCGAGCTTTCGGCGGGCATCGGCAATCTGGTCTTCACCGGCGACGTCGACGACCCCGACACATTGCAGACCTTGCATGGTCTCGGCTTCCAGCGGCCGAGCGACATTTGCCGTGTCATTCGTGGCTGGCATTTCGGCCGCTATCGCGTTACCCAGTCGGCGGAGGCGCGCGAGCGCCTGACGGAGTTGACGCCGGCCCTGCTCAAGGCGTTCGGCCAGACACGGCGGGCGGACGAAGCCTTGATCCGTTTCGATGAATTCCTTGCCGGACTGCCGGCCGGCATCCAGCTGTTCTCCCTGCTGCAGTCAAACCCGGCGCTGCTCAAGCTGATGGCGACGATCATGGGCGCCGCACCCCGGCTGGCCGCGATCATCACGCGCCGGCCCCATGTCTTCGACGGCCTGCTTGATCCAGCCCTTCTCAATGAATTGCCGGACCGTGCCTATCTCTCAGGCCGGCTGTCGGCCTTTATCGAAGGCGACAGGGCCTACGAGGACGTGCTCGACCGTTTGCGCATCTTTGCCTCGGAGCAGAAATTCCTGATCGGCGTGCGCCTGCTCGCCGGCTCGATCGATCCGGTCCGCGCCGGCCGCGCCTTTTCCGACCTGGCCGACCTCACCATCGAGGCCGCGTTACGGGCGGTGATGGCCGAATTCGCGGCGCGTCACGGCACGATCGCCGGCGGCGTGGTTTCGCTGCTTGGCATGGGCAAGCTTGGCAGCCGCGAATTGACCGCGGGGTCGGACGTCGACCTCATCCTGCTCTACGACCACGATGCGGACGCCGAGGACTCCGACGGGGAAAAGCCGCTTGCGCCCTCGCATTACTACACCCGCATGACGCAGCGGCTGATTTCGGCCGTATCGGCACCGACGGCGGAAGGGGTGCTCTACGAGCTCGACCTGCGCTTGCGCCCGTCCGGCAACAAGGGGCCGGTGGCCACCCATATCGACGCCTTCAAGAAGTACCAGCGCCAGGAGGCCTGGACCTGGGAGCACATGGCACTGGCGCGGGCCCGTGCCGTCGCCGGCGATGCCGGCCTGTGCGCTGAAGTTGAAGCGGAAGTTGCCGCGGTGCTTGGTCAGCCGCGCGATGCTGCAAAGGTGAAGGCCGAAGCCTCGGACATGCGGGCCATGATCGAAAAGGAAAAGCCGCCGCGCGACCTGTGGGACATCAAGCTTATTCCTGGAGGACTGATCGATCTCGAATTCATCGCCCAGGTGGCCGTCATCACCAGGCAGGTCGAGACCGGACCGCGTGTGACCGGTACGGCCGAGATACTGTCCCGCCTAGCCCCTCGCTTTGCCGATTCCGGGGTAAGGCAGGAGCTTTGCGAAGCCTACGGCCTCTATCTGGCGCTGACCCAGATGACGCGGCTGTGCCTCACCGGAGCCTTTGAGCGCGACGATGTTCCGCCGGGGCTTTCGGATCTGCTTCTGGCGGTCACCGACCTGCCGGATTTCGGTGTGCTGGAAGCACATCTCAAGGAGACGTCGCAGAAGGTCAGGCAGGACTTTGACCTTTTGCTTCGTGCCGGGCGACCATAGCCGGCCTGGTTCTCAGGCGGCCACCTTGACCACCGCAGGCGCCTTCTTCACCGGTATGCGCACCGACACGATCGTGCCGACACCTTCGGTCGAACGGATTTTCAGCGCGCCGCCCTGGAGCTCGGCCAGCGAACGCGAGATGGCGAGGCCGAGGCCGGATCCGGCATGGTTCTTGGAGAACTGGTTCTGCACCTGTTCGAAGGGCCGCCCGAGCTTGCCGAGCGCCTCCTTCGGGATGCCGCAGCCATTGTCCTCGATCGTCAGCACCAGCGCGCCCGATGTGTTGCGGGCCCTGACCGATATGTGACCGCCCTGGCCGGTGAATTTCACCGCGTTGGACAGCAGGTTGATGACGATCTGCTTGATCGCCCGGCGATCGGCGAACAGTGTCAGCGCGTCGGCGATGCGCGTTTCCACGGTTATCGCCTTTTGCGCGGCTTGCAGCGAGACGACGCGCACCGTCTCGCTGATCAGCGGGCCAAGGTCGATCTGCTCCTGGTCCAGCGAGAACTGGCCGGCCTCGATCTTGGACATGTCGAGAATGTCGTTGATGACGCCGAGCAGGTATTTGCCGCTGCTATTGATGTCGGTGGCATATTCCTCATAGCGCGACGAACCCAGCGGGCCGAACAGCCCCTGTTCCATCAGTTCGGAGAAGCCGATGATGGCGTTCAGCGGCGTGCGCAGTTCGTGCGACATGTTGGCCAGGAACTCGGATTTGGCCCGGTTCGCCGCCTCGGCGCGCTCGGTTTCCTTCATGTATTTGCGGTTGAGGTCGACCAGTTCGCGCGACCGTTCCTCTTCGGCCCGGCGGGCGAGGCTCAAATCATGGATGGTCGCCATCAGCCGGCGCTCGCTGTCGACCAGCTTCTCCTGGTGCAGCTTGATCTGGGTGATGTCCGAGCCGACAGAGACGATGCCGCCATCCCTGGTCTTCAGCTCGTTGACCTGCAGCCAGCGGCCGTCGGACAGCTGCCGCTCGAAAGTGGCGCCGCCTTGCGGACCATTGGTGTTGGCGAGCCGGCGCTCTGAAGCAAAGGCCAGCATCCGCTCTTCCAGCGACACCCGCGTCACACCTGGCATCACGTCGCGATCCGAGAGCCCATTGTCCTGCTGGTATTTGGAGTTGCACATGATCAGGCGCTGCGCGGAATCCCACAGCACGAAGGACTCATTGATGTTCTCGATTGCGGTCCTCAGGCGAAGATCGGCCGCCTCCGAACGCAGCGCCAGATGGCGCTGCTCGGTGACGTCGACGGCGATACCGATCAGCTGGATCTCCGGCGCCTCCGGATCCATGACTTGTGCGCGGGCGCGCATCCACACCCATTGGCCGTCGGCGTGCCGCATCCGGAACACCTGGTCGATATGGTCGATTTCGCGCGCGACAATTCTGTTGGCGAGCTCGAACAGGTCTCCGTCCTCGGGATGAATGATCTCGTCGACCTCGCCGAAGGACAGCATCGTCTCGCAAGGCTCGTAGCCGAGCATGTCGTACATCGAACGCGACCAGTACATCTTGCCGCGCACCATGTCCCAGTCCCACAGGCCGCAGCGGCCGCGAACCAGCGCCATGTCGATGCGCTGGTGCGCTTCGAGGTAGATGCGGTCGGCTGCCTGGGCGCGCGCCGCCTGCCCGAAATAGGCATAGAGGATGATGATCAGCACGCCGGCGGTCAGCACGAACAGGGTGACGTTCAGCGAGACGATCTTGCGCCAGGTGTCGAAGACGGCTTCCTGCGGCACCAGCGCCGCTGCGGCTCCTTTCCCGTCCTTGGCCACGCTTACTGCCGCGTACCAGTCTTGCCCGCCGATGCTGACCTCCATGACCCCGGCGCGGTCACCGAACATGAACAGCGGCTGGCCGCCCTCGACGAGGCCGTCGAGCGAGTGGCCCTGCCAGGGCGTCGAGCGTGGCGTTACCGCGGTGATCTTGAAGGCGCCGTCGGTGATGACGAGCACATGGCTGCGGCCCATCGCGCCCTGGCGGCTGGTGGTCTCCAGCAGGTCCTGGATGGCGCCTGGCGGCGTATCGGTGACGGTGGCGAGCGAACTGGCCAGTTGGCCGGCCGCCAGTGTGAGGATCGCCTTGGCGTCGCGCTCCACATCGTCGCGTTCGTTCATCAGCGAAAGCACGCGCAGCGCCGCGATGACGATCAGGAAGATGACGATGAGGGCCGGTATCGACCGGCGCAGCAACGGTTCGGCAGCCAGAAGCCGCTTGTAGGCTGGTTCGGCGATGAGCCGCGTATTCCCGGCAAGGCCATCGCTTCTCGTCTCGCGACGCGCAAAAGCCATCCCTCCGGGCGCGCCCCACGCGTCCGCCTTCGCCATAAATGGCACTCCCCGATTTCAGTATGCCCGACTCTACAGGCTTGACGATCCGGCAACACCGCACTTCCGAATCGCCATTAAAGAATCAAAGGTGATTCGCCTTGTCCAGTGCTCCGGCGAAAAAAGATTAAAAATCGACTAAAATAATGCCGAAGCGGCTCGACCCAGGCTTCCTTGACAAAATGTAGTTTATAAACTACATCACCGTATGATCGATCTGAAGCAGACCGAAACGTTTCGAAAATGGTGGACGCGACTAAAGGATGAGCGCGCTCGTGGCGCGATCTTTGCCCGGCTTGACCGTCTTGCGTATGGCCATCCGGGAGACGTTGAGCCCGTGGGAGAGGGGATAAGTGAGTTGCGTATCCACCATGGTCCCGGCTACCGCGTCTATTTCCAGAAGCGGGGCAACACGTTCATCGTCCTTCTGTGCGGCGGCGACAAAGGCACCCAGAAAAAGGACGTCAAGACGGCGAAACGTCTGGCACAAGAATGGAGCGAATGAGATGACTGAAAAACTGACAAGTTTTGATCCGGCTGAAGGCCTGACCTCCGATGAAGCGATTGCGGCATTCATGGCGGAGGCGTTTGCTTCCGAAGATTCCGGCTATATCGCGCATGCTCTGGGTGTCGTTGCCCGCGCCAAGGGCATGGCCCAAATAGCAAGCCAGACAGGGCTTTCGCGTGAACAGCTTTATCGTTCGTTCAGTGAGAACGGCAATCCGACCCTGAAAACGACAATCGCTGTGATGAAGGCCCTTGGAATCGAGTTGACCGCTAAGGCACAGCCTCATCAGTCGGTTTGACAGACTCTGGGCACGGAAGCCTTTCGATAGGAAGCAGAGCCCTCATCTAAGCCAGCGTACGCTCGACAATGTCCCTTAAGTCCGCCGACAGGTTTTCGGCATTGGCGATCGAAAGCAGCGCTTCCCGGGCCTTGGCCTGGCGGCCCGGCTCGAGCGAACGCCATGACCTGAGCGCCGTTGCCAGCCTTGCCGCCACTTGCGGGTTGCGCTTTTCGACCTCGAGCACCGTCTGCGCGAAAAACCGGTAGCCTTCGCCGTCGGGGCGATGGAAGCCGGTCTGGTTGGCGCTGGAGAATGTGCCGATCAGCGAGCGCACCCGGTTTGGATTGCCCATCGAGAAGGCTGGATGAGCGGTTAGCGCCCGGACCGTGTCCACCGCCTGCGGCCCCGGCACGCTGGCCTGGATCTGGAACCATTTGTCCATGATCAGCGGGTCGGACGCATACTTCGTTTCGAATGCCGCCAGCGCCTTTTTTGCCTCCGGCGAACCGTGGTGTCGATGCGCGAGCACGCCAAGGGCTGCCGCGCGGTCGGTCATGTTGGTCGCCGACTGGAAATGCCCGGCGGCCAATGCCGCGCCGCCAGGCAGCAACGAGAGATAATCCAGCAAAGTGTTGCGCAGGGCGCGTCGTCCAGCGCTCGCCGCGTCGGGGCTGAACGCGGTCCTGTCGGCAAGACTGTCGTAGAGGCCGGAAAATACCGCGCCATTGGCGGTGCCGATGGCGAGCGCAAGGGCTTGCCGGGCCGTGTGGATGGCGTCGGGATCGATGTTCCTGCCGATGTCGCGGGCGATGTCGGCATCGCCGGGCAGCGCCAGTGCCAGCGCCCGGTAGGCCGGCTCCAGCGTCTCGTCGCCGGCAATGCTGCCGGCGAGTTCGGTCAGCCGTTTCGCGAAGACCGGCTGCTTGCCGCCGAGGATCTCGCGGAAGGCAGTGATCAGCGTGTCGGTGAGCAGCGTGTTGAAGGCTTGCCAGCGCGAGAAGGCGTCGCTGTCATGGCGGGCGAGGAAGAACTGGTCGTCGGCCTTCTGCTCGACCGACAGCGTCACCGGTGCCGAGAAGCCGCGGTTGAGCGACACCGCCGGGCGTTCCGCCACGCCAGAGAAACGCACCATGTGTCGGCGCTTGCGGACATGGATGACGCCGTCGTCGACGCTGGCGCCCTCGACGCCGCTGTACGACACCGGCTTGCCGCCGGCTCCGATCAGCCCGAAGGCGAGCGGGATGTGCATCAGCCGCTTGCGGCTTTCGGAGGGTGTCGGCGGCACCGACTGTTCGATCTCGAGCGTGAATTCCTGCAAGGCCGGATTGTGCGCCGAACTGACCGTCAGATTGGGCGTGCCGGCCTGATGATACCAGAGCGCGAACTGCGACAGGTCGCGGCCGGACGCATCCTCGAACACTTTGATGAAATCCTCGATCGTCGCCGCTTCACCGTCATGCCGCTCGAAATAGAGGTCCATGCCGGCACGAAAGGCATCCGGGCCGAGAATGGTGCGGATCATGCGCACCACTTCGGAGCCCTTCTCGTAGACCGTCGCCGTGTAGAAATTGTTGATCTCGCGGTAACGGCGCGGTCGCACCGGATGCGCCAGCGGACCCTGGTCCTCGGGGAACTGGTGCGCGCGCAGCGTGCGCACCTCGGCGATGCGCTTGACCGCGCGCGAGCGCTGGTCGGCGGAGAATTCGTGATCGCGGAAGACCGTCAGCCCTTCCTTCAGGCAAAGCTGGAACCAGTCGCGGCAAGTGATTCTGTTGCCTGTCCAATTGTGGAAATATTCATGCGCGATGATCGCCTCGATATTGGCGAAATCGGCATCCGTCGCGGTCTCCTGGTCGGCCAGCACGTATTTGTCGTTGAAGATGTTGAGGCCCTTGTTCTCCATAGCGCCCATGTTGAAGTCGGACACGGCGACGATGTTGAAGACGTCGAGGTCGTATTCCCGGCCAAACGCCTCCTCGTCCCATTGCATCGATCGCTTCAGCGCATCCATGGCGTAGCCGGCGAGCTTCTCCTTGCCGGGTTCGACATAGATGCCGAGCTCGACCGTGCGGCCCGACATCGTGACGAAACTGTCGGCGACCTGGCCGAGATTGCCGGCCACAAGCGCGAACAGATAGGACGGCTTGGGGAAGGGATCGTGCCACACGGCGTAGTGCCGGCCATCGCCGAGGTCGCCCTTGTCGACCGGGTTGCCGTTGGACAGAAGCAGCGGCGCCTCGTCACGCAAGGCCTCGATCCGCACCGTGTAGACGGACAGGATATCGGGGCGATCGAGGAAATAGGTGATGCGGCGGAAGCCCTCGGCCTCGCACTGCGTGCAATAGACATTGCTCGAGCGATAGAGACCCATCAGCGCTTCATTGCCCGCCGGTGCCAGCTCGGTTTCGATGCGCAACTGGAAACGGCGCGCTGCCGGCGGCTTGAGAATGGTGAGTTGGTCAGGGCTGGCCAGCAGGTCGGCGGGTTTCACTTTCTTGCCGTCGATCTCTATGCGCTTGAGCACCAGCCCATCGCCATCGAGCACCAGCGGAGCCGACACCGAAACGCCGTCGCGACGCTCGATCGTCACTGTTGCGGTGACGATCGTTGCCTGTGGCGAGAGACGGAATTCAAGGTTCGTTTCCGGAATGAGGTAGTCGCTGGGGCGATAGTCTTCGAGTTTGAAGACCTGGCCTGTGTCGGTGCGCATTCCGGGTTTTTTCCTGTCGATTGCGTTGGAGGCGGATTGTTTCCGCTGATCCAAGAAATTTGAAGTCCGCGCTCTTTACACGAAACAGCCCCTCGACAAAACTGCGACAGGGCCTATTTCAGGCCTTCCTTTCCAGCATCGCGAGGCAGTCATGACCATCGTCACACCGAAGTTCGGGATGGGCGCTTCCGTGTTGCGGCGCGAGGATGCCGCTTTCATCCAGGGGCAGGGCCGCTATACCGATGACATCCAGCCGGCCGGCGTGCTGCACGGCTATGTCCTGCGCTCGCCGGTGGCCAAGGCCAGCTTCACCGTCGGCTCGACCGATGCAGCCAAGGCGGCTCCAGGCGTCCATCTGGTGCTGACGGCCAAGGATATTGCCCATCTCGGCGATCTCAAATCCGGCGTCATGCAGGAACAGCCCGACGGCACCAAGGCGCCGACCCGCGACATTCCGGTCCTGTGCCGTGATCGCGTCAATTATGTCGGCGATGCCGTTGCCTTTGTTGTCGCCGACAGCCGTGCCCTGGCGCAGGATGCCGCCGAACTGATCGATGTCGATTATGACAGCGAGGATGCTGCGTCCGGCACGGCGACCGCGCTTGCCGAAGGCACGCCGCTGGTGTGGCCCGAGCTCGGCTCCAACCGCGCCTTCACCTACCACATGGGCGACAAGGCCAAGACGGCGGCGGCTTTCGCCAGGGCGGCTCATGTCACTCGCATTGAGTTCGTCAACAACCGGCTGGTCTGCAATTACATGGAGCCGCGCTCCGCGATCGGCGAATGGAACGTCGGTGAGAACCGTTTCGTGCTGACCACCGGGTCGCAAGGCGTGCACTCCATGCAGTACATCCTGGCCAGCGTATTCAAGATCAAGAAGAACCAGCTGCGCGTCATCACGCCGGATGTCGGCGGCGGTTTTGGGCCGAAGAGCTTCGTCTATCGCGAGTATCCGCTGGTGCTGGAGGCAGCGAAGCGGCTTGGCCGTCCGGTGAAATGGGCCGGCGACCGCACGGAACATTTTTTGACCGACGCGCAAGGCCGCGACAATGCCGTGACGGCCGAGATGGCTTTGGACAAGGATGGCCGCTTCCTCGGCATGCGGGTCGATCTGCTGGCCAATATGGGCGCCTATGTCTCGCAATACGGTCCGTTCATTCCCTATATCGGCGTCACCATGTCGACCGGCGTCTATGACATCAGGGCGCTCGATGTCACGGTGACCGGGCTTTACACCAACACCTGTCCCGTCGATGCCTATCGTGGCGCCGGCCGGCCGGAGGCAGCCTTCCTGCTGGAAAAGCTGGTCGATGCCTGTGCCCATGATCTCGGCCTGCCCGTCGAAGAGATCCGCCGCCGCAATTTCATTCGGCCGGAGCAGTTTCCCTATCGCACGCAGACCGGCCGCCTGTACGACAATGGTGAGTTCGAGGGCCATATGGA
Source organism: Mesorhizobium sp. WSM1386 (assembly GCF_055901595.1). Lineage (NCBI taxonomy): Bacteria > Pseudomonadati > Pseudomonadota > Alphaproteobacteria > Hyphomicrobiales > Phyllobacteriaceae > Mesorhizobium > Mesorhizobium sp. WSM1386. The sequence continues at coordinate 5,329,620 of NZ_CM148373.1, read as the reverse complement.
GCGTGCCATCGAACGGTCTGAGTGGAAGGCGTTTCCGCGGCGGCTCGAACAGTCGAAGGCCGGCGGCAAGATCCGCGGCATCGGCATGGCGACTTACATCGAGGCTTGCGCCTTTCCGGGCTCCGAGCCGGCATTCGTCGAGCTCAATGGCGACGGCACGGTGACGCTCAAGATCGGCACCCAGACCAACGGACAAGGTCATGCCACCGCCTATGCGCAGTTCCTGTCGGAAAAGCTCAATCTCGACATCGACAAGATCCATGTCCGCCAGGGCGATACCGACGAATTGAAGGCCGGCGGCGGCACCGGCGGCTCGCGCTCGATTCCGCTCGGGGGTGTATCCGCTTCCCGTGCGGGCGAGGATCTGGCCGACAAGATCAAGCGCATCGCCGCCGACGAGCTGGAGGCTTCCGCCAGCGACATCGAGCTGTCCGACGGTGTTGCCCGCATCGTCGGCACCGACCGCACGATCGATTTTTCCACCATCGCCAAGGCCGCGAAAAACCCCGATGACCTCAAGGGGTTCGGCGAGTTCGTCCAGGACGAATGCACCTATCCGAATGGCACCCATGTCTGCGAGGTCGAGATCGATCCCGACACCGGCACGACCGAGATCGTCCGCTACACCATCGTCGACGATTTCGGCGTCACGGTGAACCCGCTCCTGCTCGCCGGTCAGGTTCATGGCGGCGTCGTGCAAGGCGTCGGCCAGGCGCTGACTGAAAATACCGTGCATGGCGAGGACGGGCAATTGCTGACGGCGAGCTTCATGGACTACGCCATGCCGCGCGCCGACAATTTCCCGTTCTTCCATTTCGAAACCCGCAACGTGCCGTCGACCACCAATGCGCTGGGCATCAAGGGCGCGGGCGAGGCCGGCACGATCGGCTCGACACCGGCGGCGCTCAACGCGGTCACCGATGCGCTCTGGCGCGCCTATGGCGTCAGGCATATCGAGATGCCGGCTACACCAGCGCGCATCTGGGCGACCATCCAGGAAGCGGCGCCAAGGTGACATCAAGGGCGGGGGCAGCACCAGAAACGGCGGGCGGTCACGACACGCTGAGGGGCATTGCCCTGAAGATCGTGTCCGTCGCGGTTTTCGTCGGCATGCAAACCTGCATCAAGGCGGCCGGCGAGGTGCCGGCCGGGCAGATCGTGTTCTTCCGCTCGTTTTTTGCCATCTTCCCGATCATTGCCTTTCTGGCATTTAAGGGACAGTTGCCGACGGCATTCGTCACCAAACGTCCCTTCAACCACATCGCGCGCGGTATTGTCGGCGTCGGCGCCATGGGGCTTGGCTTCTTCGCGCTCACCAGGCTGCCGCTGCCGGAGGCAATCACCCTGAACTATGCACAGCCGCTGCTGGTCGTGGTGTTCTCCTTCGTTTTCCTTGGCGAGACGATCCGCGTCTACCGCTGGAGCGCGGTGGCAGTCGGTCTGGTCGGCGTGCTCATTATTTCCTGGCCGGAACTCACTCTGCTCAATTCGGATGAAGCGCTCGACGATCAGGAGGTCCTCGGCGTCATGGCGGCGCTGGTGGCGGCGGCGATCTCGGCCGTCGCCATGCTGCTTGTGCGCAACCTCGTGCAGACGGAGAGGACGGCGACCATCGTGTTATGGTTCTCGTCGACAGCGAGTGTGCTCTCGCTGCTGACGCTGCCTTTCGGCTGGCAATCGCTGACGCCGGTGCAAGCCGCGCTGCTCATCATGGCTGGCTTTTGCGGTGGCCTCGGCCAGATCCTGATGACCTCGGCCTATCGCCATGCAGAAGCCTCGGTGGTGGCGCCGTTCGAATACACCTCGATGATCCTCGGCGTGGTCGTCGGCTACTTTGTCTTCGGCGACGTGACGTCGCTGAGCACGCTGGTCGGCGGTGTGATCGTGGTAGCCGCCGGCATCTTCATCATCTGGCGCGAGCGCCAACTCGGGCTGGAGCGCACCCGCACCCGCAAGGCGGCGCTGCCACAGGGGTAGTCAGGACCGTTCGGCCCGTTCCCTCGCCAGCCGCACCAGCACCGTCCGTGTCTGCTCATCCGCCGGGAAGAACGATTCGATCGCCAGTTCAGAGAGCGTTACGTCGAGCGGCGTGCCGAACACGGTGATGGTGCTGATGAACGACAGAACCTGGTCGCCATGCGCAAGCCTGAGCGGATGCACGATGGCATTCGGCTCGACAGGCGCCGGCCGGCTGCCCTTCAAGCCGGATGGGTAGCCGCGCAATTCGCGCTCCAGATCGATCAGCACGGGGTCGTCGGTGGCGTCATTCTGGTGCTTGAGGCGCTCGAGCAAATGCGTGCGCCATTCCTGGAGGTTGACGATGCGCGGCGCGATGCCGCCCGGGTGCAGGCTGAGGCGAAGCACATTGACCGGCGCCGCCAGCAAGGAGGCCTCACTGACATCGGCGAGGAAGGGGCTAATCGCCGCGTTCGCCGAAACCAGGTTCCAGTGCCGGTCGACGGCCAGCGCCGGAAACGGCTCATTACCCTTGAGCACGGTCTCGACGGCGGAAAGCGCCGGCGCGAGCGTGGCATCGGTGAGCGGCCGTTCGCCGAAGCTCGGCGCGAAGCCCGCGGCCAGCAGCAGCTGGTTGCGCTGCCTGAGCGGGATCGAAAGCTGCTCGGCCAGATGCAGCACCATCTCGCGCGAGGGCGCGGCACGCCCGCTTTCGACGAAGGAGAGATGGCGCTGCGAGATATCGGCTTCCATGGCGAGGTCGAGCTGGCTCATGCGGCGGCGCGTGCGCCATTCGCGGATCAGGCTGCCGGCGGAGGTTTGGGCTGTCGTCATGAGGAAGGACTAAGGCCGCGGGGGAGGGATTTCAATTACCTTGGAGGTTATCGCTACAGTATCTATTCCGAGATCGGCGAAAGCGGAGATGACGGCCAATCCCCCCCTTGTGGGGGAGATGCCTGGCAAGGCAGAGGGGGGGCGCTGTCCCGCCGACATGTCGCTTTCGGCAGTTCCTTGCCATGCGGGACCAAGAGAAAGGCCGGCGTTCCTTCGCGCCCCCCCTCTGTCCTGCCGGACATCTCCCCCACGAGGGGGGGATCGGCTATTCACCCTAGCGCCTTCAGTTTCGCCTTGACCTCGAGAAAATCTCGCCAGGCCAGCTTCTTGTGCGCCGGCGTCCGCAGGAGATAGGCCGGGTGCAGCGTCGGCATAGCCGGAATGACTATGCCGGAAGCCGTGGTGTGGGCACGCCAGTTGCCGCGCAGCCTGAGGATGCCTTCCGAGGTGTTGAGCAGGGTTTTCGCCGACGGCCCGCCGAGATTGACCAGCACCTTGGGATTGATCAGTTCGATCTGCCGCTCGATGAACGGCCGGCAGATCTCGGTCTCGTGCGGCGTCGGCGTGCGGTTGCCCGGCGGCCGCCATGGAATGACGTTGGCGATGTAGACGGAAGAACGGTCGAGACCGATCGCGGCCAGCATGCGGTCGAGCAGCCGGCCGGAGCGGCCGACAAAGGGCAGACCCTCTATGTCCTCGTCACGGCCCGGCGCCTCGCCGACCAGCATGACCGCGGCTTGAGGATTTCCATCGGCGAACACCAGGTTCTTGGCGGTGGCCTTGAGATTGCAGCCGTCGAAGGCAGCCATGTGCTGGCGAAGCTCTTCGAGTGTGGAGGCGCTTGTCGCCATTTGCCGGGCGAGGGCGGCCTGCGCCTCGTCGGGGACGGTGGCGGTGGCGGACACGGTGCGCACCGGCGCATCCGGCACCTTGCTTGCATCCAACCCGGACGATGCTGCTGGCCGCTCCGGCGTCTTGTCTTCGCGAGGCGACGGCAAGGGCGCCGGCGCGCGCTCGACAGGCCTCGGCGCCGCCTCGGCGAAGCGGTTCACCGGAGCGTCTTCCAGCGCCTCATCGACGCCGGCGCTGGCATAGAAAGCCAGGATGTCGGCAATTTCGGTCGGGCTGTTGGGGGCGGCAGTCATGGCGCGCACATTCGTCCGCATGGCCGAAATTTGCAAGGCCGGCGGCTTGCCCTATCCCGTCGGTATGCGCGGATCCTGCACCAGGTAGAAAGTCCATCGCGGCGTGTAGTCGGTCACCAGGAATTCGAAACTGGCGGTCTTCAGCGGGTCGACCTTGCCGTTCTTGAACAACAGTCGGTCATAGGGTTCGAAGTCGCGGTCGAAATCGGCGAAATTGCTCGACCAGATATTGTCGGGTGTCTTGTTGCGTTGGTCGAACGAAAGCCCGTCGCCGAACACGCTCGGCTGATCCAGTGTCTCCTGAAGCTCGAACTGGAATTCGATCCAGGCCTGGCCGCTGTTGTTGAGCACGTCAATGCGCATATACATGATGCCATTGGCGAACTCGCCCGCCTTGCCGAATGTCTGGATCGGCTTCGTGGTGCGGATGGTCAACGTCACCGGTGTCGCCGAATTCAGCTCTTCGGTGATGACCAGCGGATCGTCCTTGGTTCCGATGCCGGAGGCCCCGGTGATGCGGAAGCCGCCAAGTTCGTCGGAGAAGGAGTAGGCGCCTGTCACCCAGACCTTCACCTCGTCCGCGGCGGCGTAACAAGGTGCCAACATCAGAAGTGCCATAAGAACCGCCCGGCAGGCCCGGCGGGGCGGGAAAAGAAAGCGCGTTGAAGAAAAGCCGACTGGGCCAGGAATGCGCATGTCGGGAAGTATGGCCGATAAGCAAGCCGTCGAACAAACAAAAAAACGCGGGGCGCCGCGGATCTCATCGGGCAGCAACGGCGGCCGGGCCGCAAGATACGCGACTTTTTGGCCAAATCCGCCCAAATCCGCCCAAATCCGCATTGTCACGTATGCGCCGGTTTCCTGTCGTCAATTGATGCGCTATGCAGCGCAAGAGCCAGCAAGATAGGTAACAGCGGCAAGCCAGTGCGGAGGGGTTGATGAGCGATATCGAACGCGAAAGCATGGAATTCGACGTGGTCATCGTCGGTGCCGGACCGGCCGGCCTTGCCGCGGCCATCCGCCTCAAGCAGGTCAATCCCGAGCTTTCCGTCGTCGTGCTGGAAAAGGGTGGCGAGGTCGGCGCCCATATCCTTTCGGGCGCCGTGCTCGATCCGATCGGCATCGACCGGCTGCTGCCGGGCTGGCGCGAGGAGGACGGCCATCCTTTCAAGACGCCGGTCACGGCGGACCATTTCCTGGTGCTCGGGCCCGCCGGCTCCTTCCGCCTGCCCAACATCCTGATGCCGCCGCTGATGAACAATCACGGCAACTACATCGTCTCGCTCGGCAATGTCTGCCGCTGGCTGGCCGGCAAGGCCGAGGCGCTTGGCGTCGAGATCTATCCTGGCTTTGCCGCCACCGGCCTCATCTACAATGACGAAGGCGCCGTCACCGGCGTCGTCACCGGCGACATGGGCGTCGAGAAAGACGGCACGCACGGTCCGGGCTTCGCGCCCGGCATGGCGCTGATGGGCAAGTATGTGCTGATCGGCGAGGGCGCGCGCGGCTCGCTCGCCAAGCAGCTGATCGCCAGATACAAGCTTTCCGACGGCCGCGAGCCCGGCAAATATGGCATCGGCCTCAAGGAACTCTGGCAGGTCAAGCCGGAGAACCACCGGCCGGGTCTCGTCCAGCATTCCTTCGGCTGGCCACTCGACATGAAGACCGGCGGCGGCTCGTTCCTCTACCATCTGGAGGACAACCAGGTGGCGGTCGGCTTCGTTCTCCACCTCAACTACAAGAACCCCTATCTGTCGCCTTTCGAGGAATTCCAGCGCTTCAAGACCCATCCGGCGATCGCGGCTACGTTCGAAGGCGGCAAGCGGCTGGGCTATGGCGCGCGCGCCATCACCGAGGGTGGCTGGCAGTCGGTGCCGAAACTGTCCTTCCCCGGCGGCGCGCTGATGGGCTGTGCCGCGGGCTTCGTCAACGTGCCGCGCATCAAGGGCTCCCACAATGCCGTGCTGTCGGGAATGCTGGCGGCCGAGCATGTCAGCGAAGCAATTGCCGCTGGCCGCGCCAATGACGAGCTCGCCTCCTACGAGGAAGCCTGGCGCGCGACCGACATCGGCAAGGATTTGAAGAAAGTGCGCAACGTCAAACCGCTCTGGTCGCGCTTCGGCACCATCGTCGGCGTCAGCCTCGGCGGCCTCGATATGTGGCTGAACACGCTGTTCGGCATCTCGCCCTTTGGCACGTTGAAGCACGGCAAGGCCGATTACGCCACGCTCGAGCCTGCCGCCCAGCACAAGAAGATCACCTATCCGAAGCCCGATGGCGTGCTGACCTTCGACCGCCTGTCCTCCGTGTTCCTGTCCAACACAAATCACGAGGAAAACGAACCGGTCCACCTGCTGGTCGGCGACATGGACCTGCAGAAGCGTTTCGAACACGATGTCTTTGCCGGACCCTCGACACGCTACTGTCCGGCGGGCGTCTACGAATGGGTCGACAAGGATGGTAATGCCGCGGCCGACCCATCGGCGAAGGATGTGCGCTTCGTCATCAACGCGCAGAACTGCGTCCACTGCAAGACCTGCGATATCAAGGACCCGAACCAGAACATCAACTGGGTACCGCCCCAGGGCGGCGAAGGCCCTGTCTACCAGGGTATGTGACCTCGCGCCGCCGGCTCGCTTGGACCGGCGGCAGCAAAAAACGTGGGTCGGGGCTGGCCGCAAGGGGTGTCCAGGCCAGCAGGGACGTTGAAACGGCCCCCGGTCTATGGTTCTTTCTCCAGGGATAAGGAGAAAGGCCGATGCGCCGGACCGTTCTGACATGCCTCGTTGCTATCGGGACGCTATGCGCTCCAGAAGCCTTTGCCGGCACCAGGGCAGTTATCCAGACGCGGACCTACGACGTTACCGGAAGCTCGGGCGCGGCCTTCATCGACGCGATGGACAGCAAAGGCCCCAAGCACGGTTTCATGACGCATGCCATCGCCACGACTGCCTATACCGTCGACTGGGATCTCGGCGGAGGTCAGGACAACGGCTTCTGCCGGCTGCGGCGGGTCAACGGCACGCTTAATCTGTTCTACACCTTCCCTCGCATTGCCTCGCCCATGACGCCGGCACTGAAGCGGCGCTGGAGCCGGTTTTTCGCCGGCGTTCGCGGCCATGAGGAAACGCATGGGCGCATCGCCAGGCAGATGATGCGCACCACCGAAAAGTCGATCACCGGCCTGCGGATCGCCAACGACCCGTCCTGCTACCAGACGCGTCGCGAGGCCCGGCGTCGCATCCAGGCCGTCTATGCCGAATATGAGGCCAAGCAAAACGCTTTCGATCGGCGCGAACATAGCCGCGGCGGCCACGTCGAGCACCTGATCGCAGCCTTGATCCGAAACCCATGAGCGAGCGAGTGCTTCGCTCGTTTGATGCGTCAGCCTTGCGGCTTGGCTGGCAAGGCGCTCGCCGCGAGCGCAGTGGCGTGCCCATCCTCAGGCTGCTTCTCATCGGAGCGAACCGAGAACTCGACCAGCACCGGCAGATGGTCTGAACCGGTGTCTTCCAGCCGGGTCGCGGAATGAACGGTTACCCCGCCCTTGCTGAACACCTGGTCGATCGGCAGTCCAGCAAAGCGCCGCAGCACGTCCGGCAGCTTGATGTAGAGCCACGTCGGTCCCGCTGACGGCATGACGGTCAGCCCGCCGAGGGAGGCGACCCGGCGCACCGCCGCACTCCATGGCACAGCGTTGCAATCGCCGGCCATGATGGCGGTTTCGCCGAGCGAGGAAATCGAATTCGAGAGTTCGCCGATCTGCCAGTTCTGCTCGCGCGGCCATGGCCAACTGAGATGGATGGCAGCGACGTTGACGGCGGTGCCGCCGAAATCGACCGCCGCGATCGCCATCGCGCCTCGCGGCTCGCAATGCGGCGCGCTGTCGGCGGCAAAGGGCCGTCGCGACAGCAGCGCCACGCCGAACACACCATTGGGGTAGGGGCAGAGGATCCGGTATGGGTAGGCGCTGGTGATGTAACCGAGCTCGGTTTCCCACATCGCCGACACCTCGTCGAGGGTGATCACGTCGGGGTTGGTCCGGCCAATCAGCGAAAGAACCTTTTTCGGCGTCGGATTGTCGTAGCGCAAATTCATCTGCAGCAGGTGGTAGACGATCTGGTCGACGGGCTTGGCGACCGCTTGCACGGGCCACAGGCGCGGCAGCGTACTCATCGTCGTGGCAACGCTGGCGATCGCAAAGAGCAGTGCCACGGCCGCTTGCAGCCGAAACGAGCTGGCAAGCAGCGGCAACGCCAGAAGCGCGATCAGCAGGCACAGGTGAAGGCGAAAATGCGAGAAGGAATCGAAGGCCGGATGCAACGTGCCGAGGAATCCGGCCAACAAGGCGAGCGACAATGCCGTCATCGCCAGGAATGCCACCCCAGCTATCATATTCGAGCGCGCGCCGCCTATTGTCATTGAGGCCGTGTCTGTCGAGTGTCGCCTGACGATCCGTTCGATCTGCTTATCGATCAAATTACGGCCTGAGCAAGACGACGAATTGCCTCGCCAGGACTTCGAGACCGCCTACTGGAACGCGGTCTCCGAAAAGCTTCTGAGTTTGCGCGAATGCAGCCGCTCCATTGGCATTTCCGCCAGCTTTTCCATTGCCCTGATGCCGATGGTCAGGTGTTGCGCCACCTGGCGCTTGTAGAACTCGGTCGCCATGCCGGGCAACTTCAACTCGCCGTGCAGCGGCTTGTCGGAAACGCATAGCAGCGTGCCGTACGGCACGCGGAAGCGGAAACCATTGGCCGCGATCGTCGCCGATTCCATGTCGAGCGCGATGGCGCGCGATTGCGACAGGCGCTGCACCGGTCCGCGCTGGTCGCGCAGTTCCCAGTTGCGGTTGTCGATGGTGGCGACCGTGCCGGTGCGCATAATGCGCTTCAGATCGTAGCCCGACAGGCCCGTGACTTCGGCAACCGCTTCCTGCAGTGCGACCTGGATCTCGGCCAGCGGCGGGATCGGCACCCAGACCGGAAGATCGTCGTCGAGGACGTGGTCCTCGCGCACATAGGCGTGCGCCAGCACATAGTCGCCCAGCGCCTGCGTGTTGCGCAGACCGGCGCAGTGGCCAAGCATTACCCAGGCATGCGGCCTCAGCACCGCGATATGGTCGGTGATCGTCTTGGCGTTGGAAGGCCCAACCCCGATATTGACCATGGTGATGCCACCATGGTTCGGCTTCTTCAGGTGGTAGGCAGGCATTTGCGGCAGGCGGGCGGGCGGCGTGCCCTCGCTTGCCGTACTGGCGCCGGCGCGGGTCACGACATTGCCCGGCTCGACGAATTCCACATAACCACCACCGCCATTCTCCATCAAGCCGCGCGCACGGGCGACGAACTCGTCGATGTAGAACTGGTAGTTGGTGAACAGCACGAAGTTCTGGAAATGCTGCGGGCTGGTGGCCGTATAATGGGTCATACGGTGCAGCGAATAGTCGATGCGTTGCGCCGTGAACGGTGCCAGCGGCCGGGGTTCGCCGAAGGCGACCTCGAACGTGCCGTTGGCGATCTGGTCGTCGGTGCCGTCCAGGTCCGGAACGTCGAACAGGTCGCGGATCGGCCGCTTGATGCGTTCGGCGGCGGCGCCGTCGACATAGGTGCCTTCCAGGAAGGCGAAATGCAGCGGGATCGGCGTGGTCGATTCCGAGACCGTCACCGACACGCCATGGTTACGCATGATCAGGCGAAGCTGCTCGATGAGGTAATTCTCGAACAGTTGCGGCTGGGTAATCGTCGTGGCGAAATGGCCAGGTGTCGGCATATGGCCGTAGGCCTGCCGCGAATCGACCTGGGTAAACGAATTCGTGGTAACGCCGATCTCGGGATAAAAGGCCCGGTAGCGCTTGCTGCCGTCGGCGCCGGCGGCCAGTGCCGTGAAGGAGTCGCGCAGGAACTTGGTATTGCGGTCGTAAAGCGCCTGCAGCGTCGCGACGGCTTTTTCGGCCCGGTCAAAGCTTTGCCGGCCAAAAGGCTCCGGCATGACGACTGATTCTATGGCCTGGGGGTAGATTCGCTTTTCCATAGCTCAATATAGAGACTTGGATGGGCGGTTGGGAGGGGTGTCGCTGTCGAAGGCGCCCAAAGCGCCGTTTTTTCTTCACCCACGCTGTAGGCTGACCAGCAGCACGAAGCCGACACCTGACTTTCTCAGCGCCGGCGCCTCGATGGTCGAGCCGGCATCAGCGCGCATCATCGGCACGGCCAGGACCGGGGCGGCCAGGAGCACCAGGATAAGCGCCGCCCGCGGCAGAAGCCGGAGGGTTTTGAGGGCGTTGGCGGCGATGCGGTTCATGATGTCTGTGCTTTTCTTTTCGAGGTTTTCTGGTTTCAGTGGCGAAGATTGGTCGGGCAGGCGAGACCGCAAAGTCTGGTGGCTTCGTCCCAGGAGCGGGCCGGACGGCCCGCTTCGGCGACGAGAATGGCGAAGAACATTCCAAACAGGCTCATCAGCAGGCAGACGATGGTGAAGCGGCGAGCAAGCATCGGTGGTGTCTCCTTCAACACGCCGGAGAATGCCCTGACGCCTGTGAACCGGCTCTGAGACCGGCGTTCATCTGCGGTTCAAATTGATTGACGGGATCTGACTGGGCTGAGGACGGCCAACAGCGGCAAGGCATCGAGCGCCGGCGCCGGCGTGAGGATGAAACGAAAACGGGGCCCGTCAGGGCCCCGTGGTCATGTCGCAAGGCTGCAGCCGATCAGAGCTTATGCCAGGTCTGGCTCTTGCAGATCAGTCCGCCGAGCACGCAGCCGCTCATCTTGAGCGAGGTGCCCGATAATGTCGCCTTGCCAGAATAGGTCTTGTCGTTCGCCGGATCGGTGATGTTGCCGGTGTACTTGTTGTCGCCGGCCGCCTTGAGGGAGCCAATGGTCTTGCCGGCGTATTTGCCGGATTTGAGCGTGATGGAGAACGAGCCGCCGCCTGCAATGGCCGCGGTGTCGCCGGCCTGCGTTTTCCAGTTGCCCTCGATCGGATCGGCCCACGCCGCGCCCGCCATGATCAATGTGGCTGCAAGGGCCAGGCTCACTTTTCGAAACATGTTCTTCCTCCCTTAGGATAGCCGGCCGGATGCTCCGCCTCGCCGGTCTGCCGCTTACGCAAACGTAAGCTAATCCAGCTCCCATCAAAACAAAAGCGGTGCCGTTGCGGAAGAGTTTCCGATTTTGAAGGCGCCTGAAAGCGCGTCTTCGGTGAGAAAATGAAACGATCGCCGGATTGGCTTTGTCTCCCGTGGTTAGCGGAGTGTTGATTCCCACTCTGAAAATTTTCGTCAAATTTTGCGAAAACCAGCCAAATTGCTGGCTTCGTATCCTTAACGAATTTTCGTGTTTACCTCTTGTTTTAGCTTTGTTTTCCTCAAATTAAGCACGCCATTTAACGACGGATTCAAGCCTGCGCGGCATTCTCGAAAGCATCGAAAGAGCGGCCCGGACAAGACAAACGGAGGCAGCTCTCGGGAGCCAGACAGGGGACTAAAATGGCACGTTTTGAAATGCTTGAAGCAGGTTTCGGCGCCATGGGGGCAACTGCCCAGGCCGACATCCTTTTCGAACTGGGCATGATGTATGCGACCGGCCGCGATTGCGAGACCGACGTCGTCGCCGCCCACAAATGGTTCAACATCGCCGCCATCAAGGGCTCGGCCCGCGCCGCGGAATTGCGCTCGGAACTGTCGGCGGCCATGTCGAAGGTCGAGATCGCCAAGGCGCTGCGCGAAGCCCGCGAATGGATGACCATGCACTGAGTTCCACCAGACGGGGACGCTCCGGCCAAGACCGCGAAGACGGTCGGGCCACAAATAGGGACAAGGCTGCGCAGACAGCCAGGCTACAGGCCATCAACGACAAGAATGCGGCAGGCCAGACAGGTCCAAGCCGTGCGAAAGACCATGATCCCGAAATGGGAATCCGGTTTTCAGGCCGAGATCATGGGCTTGGAAAAGACAGGGAAGGCGCGTTGGGCTCGGGGTGCGGGGGCGCTTGCGGAACAGCTCGACGAGCGAAAAGCCACGACCAGCCGAAACAAGGCTGGCGTGGCTTTTTTGCGTGGATGAGGGACCCCAGGCCCAATCGAGCGGCGCCAATGCGCCTAGACAGGCCCAATGAAGGATGAAATTGTCCGGCCTCTCTGGAAGAAGCGCGGCCGGGCGGCCGTGCGTGAGTGGAGGAGTTCTATCACCATGAAAAAAATGAGTATTTTGAGCGCGGCCATTTTCGGCCTGATGATGAGCGCGCCGGTCGCGTTCGCCGACGACATCACCGTTTCGGTGGTCGGCCCGATGACCGGTCAGCTCGCCACCATCGGCGATCAGTTCAAGCAGGGCGCACAGGCCGCCGCCGATGCCATCAACGCCGCGGGCGGTGTCAACGGCTCGATGATCAAACTCGACATCGAGGACGACCAATGCGATCCCAAGCAGGCCGTGTCGGTCGCCAACCGCATCGTGGCCAATGGCGTCAAGTTCATCGATGGCCATGCCTGCTCGGGCTCGAGCATTCCGGCCTCGGCCGTCTATGCCGAAGCTGGCTTCCTGATGATGAGCCCGGCGTCCTCGAACCCGGTGTTGACCGACGCCGCGGCCAAGGCCGGCTGGCCGACGATCATGCGTCTCTATACGCGTGACGACGCGCAGGGCGCCTTCATCGGGCCGTGGATCGCCAAGAAGTTCGCGGGAAAGAACGTCGTCATCCTGCACGACAAGAGTGCCTATGGCCAGGGCGTGGCCGACGCGGTCAGGGCAACCATGAACACCGGTGGCCTGAAGGAAGTCTACTATGACGCCATCAATCCCGGCGAGAAGGACTATTCGGCGCTTGTCACCAAGCTCAAGGATCTGAAGGCCGACGTCGTCTATTTCGGCGGCTATCATCCTGAAGCCGGCCTGATCCTGCGTCAGTCGGCCGAACAGAACCTGAAGTTCCAGCTGATCATGCCGGACTCCATTGCCTCGCCGGAATTCTGGCAGGTTGCCGGCCCGGCGGGCGAGGGCACCATGTTCGTGTTCCCGTCGGATCCGCAGGCAAAGCCGGAAGCCAAGGCGGCGGTCGAGAAGATCAAGGCCGGCGGTTTCGTGCCCGAGGGCTTCACGCTGTTCTCATACGCCGTGGTCCAGGCGTTCGCCGAAGGCATCAAGCGCGCCGGCAGCGACGATCCGGCCAAGGTTGCCGAAGCCCTGAAGAACGGCACGCCGATCAGCACCGTTGTCGGCGATGTCACCTTCGACGAGAAGGGCGACCTCAAGAATGCCAGCTATGACATCAACCAGTGGCATGACGGCAAGTACGCGCCAATCGCGCAGTAATCGCTATCATTTCGCTGTTGGAAATGGCCGGGCTTGCCCGGCCATTTTCGTTTGGTCGGCAGTCTACGGCGCCCTCTCTGTCCCGACATAGCTATTTCGGTCATCCAGCAACCGGGCCTTAGCCCCGACCATCCTCCACGAACCGCACCAGCACGGTCCCGTCGGTGACCTGCGATCCTTCGGTGGCGATCTCGGCGATCAGCCCGTCATGCGGCGCGGCGATGGTGTGCTCCATCTTCATCGCTTCGAGGATCAGCAGCGGCTGGCCCTTGATCACCGCATCGCCCTTCGCCACGCGCACAAGCTTGACCAGCCCCGGCATCGGCGCGCGCAGGCTGCCGGAGGCGGCAGCGGCGTCATCGCTCCTGGCCAAGGGGTCCGGCACCGCGAATGTATAGCCGACGGCGCCTTCGAACACCGTGACGTGGCCAGGCCAGCGGGCGAGGCGCGGAACGGCGCGGAAATCATGCACATTGGTGCCGTCATAGGGTGCATCGAGCGCGACCTGGAAGCGCCCGTCCGGCCGCACCGAAACCTTTGCCACAATGTCGTCCTCGGCGAACTTCAGCCGCGTACGCCGCGCCACGCCGTGGAAATGCGCATAGCCGGCAAGCGACGACCATGGGTCATCCGAACGCGGCGATGCTTCCGCGCCGGAGGCGGCGAGGGCGGCTGCGGAGATGATTTCGCCGCTTGGCGGCGCGACCTCGGTCAGCACGACCTGATGTCTGCCGATCAAGCCGGTGTCGACGTCTCCGGCGCAAAAATCCGGATCGGCCGCCAGAGCTGCAAGAAAGGCGGTGTTGACGGTGGAACCGGCAATTTCGGTTTGCGACAGTGCCGTGCGGAGCGCCTCCAGCGCTGCCTGCCTGTCCTTCGCACCGACGACAAGCTTGGCGATCATCGGATCGTAATAGGGCGAGATAGCATCGCCGGCCCGCACGCCGGTCTCGATGCGCATCGTGGCCCCTTGGGCGGCTGCTTCAGGAAATTTCAGATGATGCAGCGTGCCGGTTGCCGGCAGGAATCCCTTGGCCGCATCCTCCGCATAGATGCGCGCTTCGAAAGCATGGCCGGCAAGCGCGATCTCGCTCTGCGTCTTCGGCAGCTTTTCACCGCTGGCAACGCGCAGCTGCCACTCGACCAGATCGGTGCCGGTGACCATCTCGGTGACCGGATGCTCGACCTGCAGGCGCGTGTTCATTTCCATGAACCAGAAGCGGTCGGCTTGCAGGCCTTGCGAGGCGTCGACGATGAATTCGATGGTGCCGGCGCCGGAATAGCTGATCGCCTTGGCGGCTTTTACAGCGGCGTCGGTCATGGCCTTGCGCAATGCCGGTGTCATGCCGGGGGCAGGGGCTTCCTCGATCACTTTCTGATGGCGGCGCTGCGCCGAGCAGTCGCGCTCATAAAGATGCACGGCATTGCCAAAATTGTCGCCGAACACCTGCACTTCGATGTGCCGTGGCTTGTCGACATATTTCTCGACCAGCACGCGGTCGTCGCCGAAAGCGGCCTTTGCCTCGCGCCGGGCGCTGGATAGAGCCTCGGAGAAATCGTCGGGATGTTCGACCCGGCGCATGCCCTTGCCGCCACCGCCGGCCCGCGCCTTGATCAGCACGGGATAGCCGATTTCGCGTGCCTTGGAGGCGAGCAGCACGATCTCCTGTGCCTCGCCATGATAGCCCGGAACGACCGGAACGCCGGCCTTCTCCATCAGCCGCTTGGCGGCGTCCTTCAGCCCCATGGCACGGATCGAGGCGGCCGACGGGCCGATGAAGGTGAGCCCTGCCGCCACCACCTGGTCGACGAAATCAGGGTTTTCCGACAGGAAACCATAGCCGGGATGGATGGCCTGCGCCCCCGTGGCCAAGGCCGCCGCGACGATCCGGTCGCCGCGCAGATAGCTCTCGCCGACCGGCGAGGAGCCGATATGCACCGCCTCGTCGGCCATTTCGACATGCAGCGATTTCGCGTCGGCATCCGAATAGACGGCGACAGTGTGCACGCCCAGCTTGCGCGCCGTGCGGATGACGCGGCAAGCGATCTCGCCCCGATTGGCGATCAGGATCTTGGCGAACATGTAGCCTCCCGGTTTTGCCTCGGGCGGCGCTGGTTCGGCAAATGCCCGGCTATTTCGAAGCAGCGATCTCGCAGGCGCCGCCCGTCGTCACCCTGTGGCGGGCGACCGTACCCTCGCAGGATTTCATCGCCAGATCTTCGGCCACCTTCTGAGAGGGAGCGTTCAGCTTTGCGCCGCAGATGATATACAGCGATCTCACCCGTGTATAAGGCGTGGTGGCGTAGGCCGAATGGCCGCCCGCCGCAATATAGGCCTTGTAAGCCTTGGTGCATGGTGCCTTCTGCGTGTAGGGCAGAGTTGGCGGAAAACGCTTGTCTCCTTCGTTTCCCGAAAGCGACACGGCGATACTCACGCTGGATGCCGCGAGCAAAAGAATTACTGAAAGTATTGAGGCGGATGCATTCTGTACGTATTTCGGTTTCATTTTTAGCCCATCCCCATTGCTTAGTGCAGCGCAAGCAATAGCGAATATTTCCTGCCATCACTAGCTCTGCGGCGAAGGCTCGCGATTTCGTGATGGGATGGATGGCTTCGCCGATGTCGTTCATCTCACATCCTGAACACGCCGAAGCGGGTTTCCTCGATCTCCGCATTGAGTGCTGCCGACAGGCTGAGCGCCAGCACCTCGCGCGTCTTTGCCGGGTCGATGATGCCGTCATCCCAGAGCCGCGCGGACGAGTAGAGCGGGTGCCCCTCATGCTCGTATTTCATCAGGATCGGCTTCTTGAACTTCGCCTCTTCTTCCGCGCTCCACTCGCCGCCCTTGCGCTCGATGCCTTCGCGCTTGACCATGGCAAGCACCGTTGCCGCCTGTTCGCCGCCCATCACCGAGATGCGGGCATTCGGCCACATCCACAGAAAGCGTGGCGAATAGGCTCGACCGCACATGCCGTAATTGCCGGCGCCGAACGAGCCGCCGATGATCATGGTCACCTTCGGCACCTTGGCGGTGGCCACCGCCATCACCAGCTTGGCGCCGTCCTTGGCGATGCCGCCCGCCTCGTATTTTCGCCCGACCATGAAGCCGGTGATGTTCTGCAGGAAAACCAGCGGTATCCCGCGCTGGCAGCACAACTCGATGAAGTGCGCGCCCTTCAGCGCGCTTTCGGAAAACAGCACGCCATTGTTGGCGATGATGCCGACCGGCATGCCGTGGAGATGGGCGAAACCGGTGACAAGCGTGGTGCCGTAATTTTGCTTGAACTCGTCGAATTCGGAGCCGTCGACGATGCGCGCGATCACCTCGCGCACATCGTAGGGCTGGCGCAGATCGGTCGGCACGATGCCGTAGAGTTCATCCGCAGGATGAAGCGGCGGATGAGCTTTCCTAGAGGTCAGGCTTACGGTCTTGTTTCGATTCAGGTTCTTGACGATGCGCCGGCAAATGGCCAAGGCGTGCTCGTCGTCCATCGCATAATGGTCGGCGACGCCGGAAAGCCGCGTGTGCACGTCCGCGCCGCCCAGATCCTCGGCGCTGACATCCTCGCCGGTGGCCGCCTTCACCAGCGGCGGGCCGCCGAGGAAGATGGTCGCCTGGTTGCGCACCATGATCGTCTCGTCCGACATCGCCGGCACATAGGCACCGCCCGCCGTGCAGGAACCCATGACGCAGGCGATCTGCGGAATGCCGGCCGCCGACATGTTGGCCTGGTTGTAGAAGATGCGGCCGAAATGCTCACGGTCGGGAAACACCTCGTCCTGGTTGGGCAGGTTGGCGCCACCGCTGTCGACGAGGTAGACGCAAGGCAGATTGTTCTGCAGCGCGATCTCCTGCGCGCGCAGATGCTTCTTCACCGTCAGCGGGTAGTAGGTGCCGCCTTTCACGGTGGCGTCGTTGACGACGACCATGACCTCGGTGCCTTCGACGCGGCCGACGCCGGCGATCAAGCCGGCCGCCGAAATCTCCTCGCCATACATCGACCACGCCGCGAACTGGCCGATCTCGAGGAAGGGCGAGCCGAAATCCAGCAATTGCGCGAGGCGCTCGCGCGGCAACAGCTTGCCACGGGAGACGTGGCGTTCACGCGCCTCCTCGGAGCCGCCGCGCTCGACGCTTGCCGCCTTCTCCGCGATGTCGGCGACCAGCGCCCGCATGCGCTCGGCATTGGCACGGAAGGTCTCGGAGGAGGGGGAGATCTGGGTTTGGAGAACGGCCATCCTACACCCCCTCGGCCATGATTTCGCGGCCGATCAGCCAGCGGCGGATTTCGCTGGTGCCGGCGCCGATCTCGTAGAGCTTGGCATCGCGCAGCAGACGCCCGGTCGGATAGTCGTTGATATAGCCGTTGCCGCCAAGCAGTTGGATGGCGTCGAGCGCCATCAGCGTCGCCTTCTCGGCGGCGAACAGCACGCAGCCGGCGGCATCCTTGCGCGTCGTCTGGCCGCGATCGCAAGCGGCGGCGACGGCATAGACGTAGGCGCGCGCGGCATTCATCGTCGTATACATGTCGGCCAGCTTGCCTTGCACCAGCTGGAACTCGCCGATCGCCTGGCCGAACTGCTTGCGCTCGTGCACATAGGGGA
Organism: Mesorhizobium sp. WSM1386; assembly: GCF_055901595.1. NCBI lineage: Bacteria > Pseudomonadati > Pseudomonadota > Alphaproteobacteria > Hyphomicrobiales > Phyllobacteriaceae > Mesorhizobium > Mesorhizobium sp. WSM1386. Next base: position 5,311,766 of record NZ_CM148373.1, on the reverse strand, counting down.
TCGCCACGTCGAGGCATGCCGCCATCAGGCCGATCGGACCGCCGGCGAGCACGGTGCGCTCATAGTCGAGGCCCGACATCAGCACCTCGACGCCGCGCCCTTCCTCATGCAGCACATTGTCGAAGGGCACTTCGACATTCTCGAACACCAGCTCACCGGTATTGGAACCGCGCATGCCGATCTTGTCGAGCTTTTGCGCCACGGAGAACCCGGCCATCGCCTTCTCGACGATGAAGGCGGTGATGCCGCGCGATTTCCGCTCCGGATCGGTCTTGGCATAGACGACCAGCGTTTCGGCATCCGGCCCGTTGGTGATCCACATCTTGGTGCCGTTGAGCACATAGCGGTCGTTGCGCTTTTCTGCCCGCAGCTTGAGCGAGACGACGTCGGAGCCTGCCCCGGATTCCGACATGGCGAGTGCGCCGACACGCTCGCCCGAGCACAGCGGCGGCAGGAATTTTTCCTTCTGCGCCGGCGTTGCCCAGCGGTTGATCTGGTTGACGCAAAGATTGGAATGAGCGCCGTAGGAGAGGCCGACCGAGGCGGAAGCGCGCGAAATCTCCTCCACCGCGATGACGTGGGCCAGATAACCCATGCCGCTGCCGCCGAAATCCGGATCGGCCGTTATGCCGAGCAGGCCGAGCGCGCCGAACTCGCGCCACAGATGTGCCGGAAATTCGTTCTCGCGATCGATGTCGCCGGCGATCGGCGCGATCTTGTCCTGGGCGAAGCGCCGCACCAGGTCGCGCAATGCCTCGATGTCTTCGTCATGCCCGAAGCTGAGCGTGTTCGTATACATGCCGTTCCTCCCCGGTAATTGTCGCGCCAACCAGCCGCATTGTCATCGAAAGATATGTCGCCGTCACTTCGGCGATCGACAGCCGCTCGCCCGGGCGAAACCAGACGATGACGCCGGTCATCATCTGGATCAGCGCCATCGCCGTCAGTCCGGTGTCATCGACGCTGAAGGCGCCTGCCTCCGCGCCATCGCGCAGGATCGAGCGCAGTTCCTTTTCATAGGCCGTGCGCATGCGCAGGATCTGCGTCAGCCTGTCGGGCGAAAGGCTGCGCAATTCCATGTTCGACACATGCGTGGCGTGCCGTCGCTCGATATGGAAAGCGATGTGGTTGCGCACATAGGCCGCAAGCTGCTCCGCTGGATCGGCGCCGACTGGCCTGGCCTGTTCCCAGGCCTCGCGAAGCCCTTCCATGTGCTCGCGCATCAACGTGAACAGCAGATCTTCCTTGGTCGGGAAATAGCGGTAGAGCGCAGCGGCCTGCACGCCGACTTCCGCCGCCAACTGGCGCATCGACATCGCCTCGTAGCCGTAGCGCGCAATCAGGCTGACCGCTGCCTGGCGGACAGCCGCCTCGGTCTTTTCGCCATCGGATCCTGTGGTGCGCGCCATGGTCGCCTCATTGAAGCGGTATTAATAAAACGAACGTTCAATTAATTCAAGTGGCCGAAGCTAAATCAAGTGGGCAAAATTCCCCTATGCGACGATCCTGAAGTCTCCAGGCGCGGTCCATGTCTCGAGTTCGTCCACATCGATCCGCGAAACCGATGCACCCGCCGGGCCTTGCCAAAGTCGTTCGACCATCGTTGAGACCGCGGCATCGTGACCGGCAAGCCATGCCGTTACCGAGCCGTCTCTCTCGTTGCGCACCCAGCCTGCAAGGCCAAGCGCCGTCGCTTGGCCTTGCGCCCAGATCCTGTAGCCGACGCCTTGCACTGTGCCATGCACGCGCGCCTGCACCGCCCTTTTCCGGTCATCCATGGCTCAGGCTCCCTGCATAGAGGCTCCCTGACATAGAGTCTGGCGCAGGATTGGACGAAGGCAATTGGCCCGAAGGGATTGATGTCATTTGAAGGGCGGAAGATGGGTGACTTGGTCCTCTGAATAGTTGACTTGGTCAACTTTCATGTAATGATGGGACGACGTGGAAATCTCAGGGGGAAGCGCCGACATGCCAGCCGGGCGGAATACCTTGATCGGCGATATCCGTCGCTTCAACCGGTTCTACACCGGCTTGATCGGGCTGCTCGACGAAACCCTGACGCAAAGCGCCTATACGCTGACCGAGGCGCGCATCCTGTTTGAACTCGCTCAGCGACCGGGCCACATCGTCGAAAATCTTGGCGGCAAGGCAGGCTTTCTTGCGCGGGCGCTTCGACTCGATATCGGACCAGCAGCATCCGAAATCGCCCGGGAACTCCATTTGGATCCTGCCTACGTCACGAGAATCCTTCGAAAATTCTCCGCTGCCGGCCTGGTCGAAATGCGCACGGACCCCGACGTACCGCGTCTTCTCTCGCTCACGGCACGGGGCATGGCCGCGCTGGCCGGACTTCAGGCGGCCGCGGATCGCGATCTCGCCCGCTTGACCGAGAGGCTTGGCGATAAGGAAGCCGCCGAGTTGTCGGATATGCTGATGCGCGTCAGCCACATGCTAGGCGGAGCGCCGGCATCCTAGTGCTCTAGTTTCCCCGTGCCGCCGCCAATGCCCCGGGCAGTTCCTCGGCGAAAATGTCGAGCTCGTGGTCGAGCCCGACGCTGACGCGGATGCAGCGGTCCAGCCGTGGCGCCATCGGTTTGCGGATGAACACGTCGCGCGACAACAATCCTTGCAGCACTTTCAGCGCGAAATTACCGTCATGGCCACAGTCGATGGTGACGAAATTGGTCGCCGAGCCCAGCGGCTTCAGCCCGTTCTGTTCGGCGACCGCCGTGATGCGTCGGCGCCCGGCAGCCACCAGCGCCACCACTGTCTCGAGATAGGCCTGGTCGGCAAGCGCCTCGACACCGGCGATTTGCGCCATGCGGCTGACACCGTAGTGGTTGCGGATCTTTTCGAAGTCACGGATCACTTGCGTCTCCGCCACCGCATAGCCGCAACGTATCCCGGCGAGCCCGTAAGCCTTTGAAAAGGTGCGCATGCGGATGACGTTCGGCCGGGAAATATCGATCGGCGGCAGGGCCGAGGCTGGCCCTAATTCGCCATAGGCCTCGTCGAGCACCAGCATGGTTGTTTCAGGCAACGCCTCGATGAAGCGGATGATTTCGCCCGCCTCCCACCAGGTGCCCATCGGATTGTCCGGGTTGGACAGATAGACCAGCGGCGCCTTTTCCTTGACGACCGCCGAAAGCAGGCCGTCCAGGCTTTCGTGGTCGTTCTCGTAAGGAACGGTCACCAGCCGTCCGCCAACGCCGGCGACATGGAAGTTGAAGGTCGGATAGGCGCCGAGCGAGGTGACCACCGCATCGCCTGGCGCCACATACATGCGCGCCACCAGGCTGAGCAGGCCGTCTATGCCTTCGCCGACGACGACATTCTCGACCGCCACGTCGTGATGCGCGGCTACTGCAACCTTGAGATCGTGATTGTCCGGGTCGCAATACATCCACATGTCGCGGGCGATTTCGGCCATGCGGGCTATGACACGCGGAGACGGCCCAAAACTGCTCTCGTTGGCGCCGATGCGGGCACGGAAAGCCCGCCCGCGCTCGCGCTCCTGCGCTTCGGGACCGACAAACGGCACAGTCGAAGGAAGCGCTGCGATGAGCGGTGTGAGGGGAGGGCGCTGGCGCATGACGGAAGCTCGCATGGAAGGGGCTTTCTTGCTAGCTTGACCGCATGATTGGCGCAAGCTGTGGTGGCCTCGGTTTGTCGTGCTGGATTCCTGCGACTGTTTTTGCTAGCGAGGCAAATGAACAACCGACTGCCGCCTGCCTGGTCCAAACATCTGAAAGCTCCGTCCGGCTCGAAAATCCCGCACCCGAAAATCGTACAGCCAAAAGCGAACCAGCTATCGCGGACACAGGCCGACGACGCGCTGCTCAGGCATGCGGTAGAGCTTCATCAAGCAAACCGGTTGCTTGAGGCCGAGGCACCTGTGTCAGCGCGTCCTGGCCCACAACCCGCCCGAGCCTTCTTCGAGCGAGACCACGGCCGAGAAGCATTGCCGGCATCGAAGTAGTACTGCACGACGTTGGTGTCGAAATTGCCGTAGGGGACAATCGTATCCTCCATGACGTTTGCCGGCATAGCCGATGAACGTATCGAAAGCAGATTCGTCTTTACCGACGCGCAGGCCACCGAGCTGGATCCAGGCGAAGTTCAGCGAAACGCCCTTGTTGTGCCCCTGCCAGCCGTCACCTCACTCAGAAAGCTCTCGTTAACCTTCAGGCCCGCCGCAACCGCTTGTTTCCAGCCGAATCCGGCAATCGGCCGACGGAATCATGGCAAAGCCTGGAGTCGCCGGCCTGGGATTTGCCGCAGAACCGCCGCAACTGGGGAAACCCGCGATTTCCGGCGCCATCTTATTTTTCCATATAATGATGCGGGCTTGTTGATTGTGGCGACGCTTTTCTTTATCTGCGGCGCAACGGAGAGGTGGCCGAGTGGTCGAAGGCGCTCCCCTGCTAAGGGAGTAGAGGTCAAAAGCTTCTCGTGGGTTCGAATCCCATCCTCTCCGCCATCCTGCTTCGCTCTTCGAGCTTCGCAGGACAAGCCCAGACCTCCCCGCGAAGCAGGATGTCACCTTGCGCCAGCGCGGCAACAGCAACGCAACCATCAATCGAAAGATGGCTGCCCTCAGCAAACTGCTGCGCAAGGCTTACAAGATGGGGGATATTCACAGCCTGCCCGAGTTCCGTCGCCAGAAGGAACGGGCGGGGCGGATTCGTTTCGTGGAAAGGGACGAAGAGGCGCGGCTGTTCGCCGCTATCAAGAGCCGCTGCGAGGACGCCTACAGGCTTTCCGTCTTCCTGGTCGATAGCGGCTGCCGTCTCGGCGAGGCGCTCGGGCTGACCTGGAACGACATCAAGGAACATCGCGTCAGTTTCCAGACCATCATATCCGGCCGCAGCCGCACCATCCCGATGACCGAGCGGGTCAAGGAGGTGGTCAAGCTGCCCCCGGCCGAAGGCCGTCGGCCGAAAGGCCCGTTCACCAAGCTCAGCCAGGCACAGTTCCGTGCCATCTGGAACGAGGCGAAAGCCGAGGTCGGACTTGGCGCCGACGACCAGGTCGTGCCGCACATCCTGCGTCACACCTGCGCCTCGCGACTTGTCCAGGGCGGCATCGACATCAGGCGCGTGCAGATGTGGCTCGGCCATCAGACCCTGTCGATGACCATGCGTCACGCGCATCTGGCCACCAACGATCTCGACGGCTGCGTTACCGTGCTGGAGACGCCTCGATGCAGTGGGGCGGGCGACCGCAATTCGGTCAGCGCTCCACCTGCCCCCCAAATACTTAAGTGGGAAAAGCCGCTTAAGCGGGAAAAGAAGAACGAGAAGTCTCAGCCCAATGCGGCTCGAAAAATACAAAGTACCGGTAGATCAGTCGAACAAGAATAGTAGCCCAGTCGAACAAGAACAGAAGCCTGGGATCGAGATTTGATCCTAGGCTTCTTGCTTCGAGCCTCCCTGCCTTTCCGCACGGGCGAGAAAAGCCGTGATGTCGTCGGGCAAGCTGCCGGTTTCGAGGAAAGGGGCGTGACCCTGGCCCTCGACCGTGATCGTATCCATCATCGGATGGCGCTCTCGCATCCGCCGCAACGTGTCCACCGACAGCAATCTCGAATTGGCGCCGCGTATGGCGAGCAAGGGGATCGCCGCCAACGCATCAAACTGCGGCCACAGCGCGGGCAATGGCTGCGACAGGTCGAGACCGGCAACCGTGTCGACCAGTCTCGGGTCGAAGTCCGGCAACAGCCCCAGATCCGTCTCGCGGTAGAGCGCCGCCACCATCCGGGTCCAGTCGGCGTCGGTGAGCAGGGGGAAATCCTTGCCGTGAACACTGCGCTGCGCATCCGCTATCTCGGCGACGGTCTTCGGCTTCGGCGCGCGCTCGAGATAGGACTGGATATGCGCGAGGCCTGCCGGCTCGATCACGGGCCCGATGTCGTTGAGAACAATGGCTTTCAGCGCGGCTGGCCGCAGGGCGCCGAGCACATGGATGATCAGCCCGCCGCGCGAGGTGCCGATGAAGGCGGCCTCCTCGATGCCGAGCGCTGCCAGCCCGGCAAGCACGTCGCCGGCCTCGACGCCGACATTATAGTGGCTGAGATCGGGATCGTAGGCCGACTGCCCGCGTCCGCGATAGTCGAAGGCAACCACCTTGCGTGGATTGGGTCCTGTCGACAGACGCAGCGCCAGCTCGTGAAAATCCCGCGCGTTGCGGGTCAGGCCAGGCAGGCAGACGACCGGCCAGTGTCCGGAATTCGCTTCGCCATAGACGCGCGCATGAAGTCTGAGCCCATCCGGCGCGGCGTAGAAGAAGTCGGAAAAGCCTTCGTGGTTCGACATCGGAAAAAGACTCCTGGCCGGCTTGTTTCCGACTGCTACAGATGAGTGCAGGAGCGGTCAAATAGAAGGCGCGACGCCGAAGCTGCCAATCTCCCCCCTTGCGGGGGAGATGGCCGGCAGGCCAGAGGGGGGTGTGAAGGATCGCCAACCTTGAATGGCTAATTCGGAACGAGTCAACAAATTAGCTGATAGGCCGAGGGACAGCACCCCCCTCTGCCTTGCCAGGCATCTCCCCCGCAAGGGGGGAAGACCGGCAACTTTGGCGACGGTGTGCTTGCCGTCAACTCCGTCCGTTCACCAGATCGCCTACAATGTCGTATTTGCCGGAAATACGCATCTTGTAGACCTCGTAATTCTCCATCACGCGCTGCACGTAACTTCTTGTTTCCGTGTAGGGAATCCGCTCGATCCAGTCCACCACGGCATCGATGTCCTTGCCGCGCGGGTCACCGTATTTCGCCACCCATTGGCTGGCGCGGGCCGGACCGGCATTGTAGCCGGCGAAGGTCAGCACATAGGAGCCGTTGAAGCGGTTGAGCTGTTCGCCAAGGAAGGCCGAGCCAAGCGTGGCGTTGTAGCCTGCGTCGGTGGTCAGCCGTGTCTGCGAAAATTGCAATCCGGCCTTCTTCGCCAATTGCTTGGCGGTTCCCGGCATCAGCTGCAGCAGCCCGCGTGCCCCTGCGCTCGACACGGCGCCGATGTTGAATTCGCTCTCCTGGCGCGCGATCGCATACGCCAGCGCCTTGCCCGAACCGGAAATATTGGCCGAATCGGGAATGACGCCGAGCGGATGCGACAGCGCGCCGACATCGATGCCGCGCGCGCCGGCGATCTTGCCGACCTTCAGCGCCATGAAATGGTTGTCCTGCTTCTCGGCAAGGACCGCGAGCAGCGCCAGTTCGCCGGGGCTGGTCAACTGCGCGGCAAGATCGCGATAGAGCGTCTCGGCATAGCGATCGTAACCTGCCTCCTGCAGCCGCTTGATGGCACTCACCGCTTCACGTCCGGCAAAGTTCTGCCGGTCGGCCGCACTTGGCGAGGGATAGACGATATTCAGCGCCTGCCGGCCGACACGCTCGGCGGCAAGCTGGCCGTAAAATGTCGTGCCATAGTCAGCTGCGCGCCCAAAATAATCCTTGGCGTTGCCGGGGCCGCCGACTTCCGCGGCACGGCCGAGCCAATAGTAGGCGCGCGACAGGGTCATCGGCCCCTGGGCAAGGTCGGCGATGCGCGTGAAATGCGTTGCGGCAAGCTTGGGGTCGTTCAGGCCGCGCAACGCGTACCAGCCGGCATGGAATTCGGCTTCCGCCGCATTGGCAGCACTTTCGGCCGCATGCATGGCGACGATCCGGTAGGCCATCTTCATGTCGCCCTGGTCGACCAACTCGCGCGACAGCACCCGGCGCTCGACCCACCAGGCATCCGGATCGACAAGTGCCTCGCGGTCCGTCGGCGCCTTCATGACAATGGCGGCGGCGCCGGCAAGATCCTCCTGCTTGCGCAAATATTCGGCCTGGGCGAAGAAATAACCGGCCGAACGCTGCGCCACTGGCACTGCCTTGAGCAGTTTCGGCGTGTTCTTGTCGCCCCTGTCGGCGGCGGCCCAGGCGTCCGCCAGCTGCTGGGCGCCGGCAAGGCCGGCGATGCGCAGGGCGGAATTCACCCGGTCGGCATAGAACATGCGCTCCATGCGAAAGCGATGGTCGGCAGCAGGGATCAGGCCGCCGAACTCCTTGATCAGCGCCGTCTCGTCCTTGGCTTCCAGGACTGCCGTGTGCCAGAACGGCGACAGCACCGAGCGCGCCGCCTTGATATCGCCCGATGCCACATAGGCACGGGCTAAAACCATCACGCCTTCGAATGTCTGCGGCTGGCTGCCATCGAACGCCCGGACGACAATGTCGGGGGCGGGGTTTTCGCGATAAAGAGCGCGCTCGCTGTTCTTGCGCAGGGCAGCCGTGCCCGGCCAGTTGGGCAGCACCTTCGCGGCGGTGGCGATATCGCCGCTCGGTACCTTGTCGCCGCCATAAAGCGCGATTGCCCAGGCCAGGATGTGCTGGTCGAGTGCGTGAGCGGGCAGGGCGTCACGCACACCGCGAGCGCGGGGAATATCACCGGCCGCCAGTGCATCCAGCCCGCTTTTCAGCAGGGCGACGCTGGGGGAGGGATCCTGCTGCGCCTCGTCTTGCCGGTTCGGGTCTTGCAGGTTCTGGTCTTGCAGATCCGGCATGGGGATGGCCGAGGTGACCCGCACATCGACGCTGCCGCCGATCGCCACGCCGGGCACCAGCACGGCAATGGCGCCAAGCAGCGCGAAGAAATGGGGCCGATTGGCCGGCATGATCTACGTCTTTCCTTGCTCTGGCATTTGCCAGCAGGCGAAGATGCCTCGAAGCCTAAACTTAGGTCGTGAAGGGCTCGTAAACAAAAGCTTATCGAGGTCGTTCGAATTGCGCTCGGTGGCACCACGGCAATGCTTGCCGCGCAACCATGTCGAGACTATGGTGCGCCGCTTCGCTTTCGGCTAGAAGGCGCGCACGGCAAACTGATCGACAAAACACCGATGCATGTCGCCCAAAAATGGTTACCGGGTTTGGGACAACGACATGCACAAACAAAGAAGTCCCAAGGAGTTGGACGATATGCTGAGAGGCTCGCTTACTGCGCTCGTGACACCGTTCGAAAAGAGCGGGCGTTTCGACGAGAAAGCCTTTCGCGCGTTTGTCGAATGGCAGCTCGGCGAGGGCACGGCGGGCCTGGTCCCTGTCGGCACCACGGGCGAGTCGCCGACGCTGTCGCATGACGAGCATCGCCACGTCGTCAAGGTCTGCATCGAGGTGGCCAAGGGCCGCGCTCCGGTCGTCGCCGGCGCCGGTTCCAACAACACCGAAGAGGCCGTCGGCCTCGTGCAATATGCCGAGAAGGCCGGCGCCGATGCCGCTTTGGTGGTCACGCCCTATTACAACAAGCCGACGCAGCGCGGGCTCTACGAGCACTTCGCCGCCGTCGCCAGGGCGACCAAGCTGCCGATCATCATCTACAACATCCCGCCGCGCTCGGTCATCGACATGATGCCGGAGACGATGGGACGGCTGGCGCATGACTTCAAGAACATCGTCGGCGTCAAGGATGCCACCGGCAAGGTCGAGCGTGTTTCCGAGCAGCGCATGACTTGCGGCAAGGATTTCATTCAGCTTTCGGGCGAGGATGCCTCCGCACTCGGTTTCAACGCGCATGGCGGTATCGGCTGCATCTCGGTGACATCCAATGTCGCGCCGCGGCTCTGTGCCGAGTTCCAGGAAGCGACGCTCTCCGGCGACAGCGCCAAGGCACTGGAGCTGCAGGACCGTCTGTTGCCGCTGCACAAGGCCATTTTCATCGAGCCCGGCGTTTCAGGCGCCAAATACGCGCTGTCGAAGCTCGGCAAGGTCGAGAACGTGTTGCGTTCGCCGTTGGTTACGATCGAGCCTTCGACAGCCGAAAAGATCGATGCAGCTATGAAGCACGCCGGCTTGATCAATTAGCGAGCCCGTTTGGAAACTCTACTCCTGCGGCCACCTGAAGGTGTCACCTGCGCTTCCGGTGCTCACGTACTATATGTACGCTCCGCTCCGGTTCCGCGCATGGCCCCGAAAGCGTCTTCCGCTTTCGGAAAGGACCATGCGCAAAGTCGGGCTTCTAGAGCGTCCCTTGCGCGTTTGAAGAACGCGCGGTGCTCTAGGGACACCATCATCTGACTCGCAGGAGCGAGTTTCGAAACGGACTCTAAGCGTCATGAACCAAGTCAGAAAAGCCGATCCCAACAACAAGACCGTTGCGGAAAACCGCAAGGCGCGGTTTTCCTATGAGGTGCTCGACACGATCGAGACTGGCCTTGTGCTGACCGGCACCGAGGTCAAGTCGCTGCGCCAGGGCCAGGCCAACATCCAGGACAGCTACGCCTCGGTCGAGGGCGGCGAGATCTGGTTGATCAACTCCTACCTGCCGGAATATTTGCAGGCCAACCGCTTCAACCACGAGCCTAGGCGGCGCCGCAAACTCCTGCTCAACAAGCGCGAGATGGCAAAGCTGGCGCAGAGTGTCGACCGCGAAGGCATGACCCTGGTGCCGCTGAAGATCTATTTCAACGACCAGGGCCGCGCCAAGCTGCTGCTTGCCGTCGGTCGCGGCAAGAAGCTGCACGACAAGCGCGAGACCGAGAAACAACGCGACTGGTCGCGCGAAAAGGGTCGGCTCTTGAAGGAGCGTGGGTGAGAAACATCGGGCGATAGCCCTGGAAAAGCCAAGCGTTTGGCCTTCAGGTGCTAGCAGTGGAGCCAAGCTGATACCGGAGGAGACAGTCTTGAAGAACCGGATCATCCTCTGGGGATCGGTTAGCCTGGTTCTTGCAACCCTCATTGTCGCCGGCGGCTTCCTCTACTTTCAGACCTATTCTCCCGACCGCGGCAAATATCCGCTCAGAGGCATCGACGTTTCCCATCATCAGGGCCAGATCGACTGGCGGCGCGTTGCCGCCGATGATGTCGCCTTCGCCGTCATCAAGGCGACCGAGGGCGGCGATCACGTCGATGATGCCTTTGATCGCAATCTGCGGGAGGCTCGCGCTGCCGGCCTTGCCGTCGGCGCCTATCACTTCTTCACCTTCTGCCGGCCCGGCGCCGATCAGGCGAAGAATTTCATCTCGGTCGTGCCACGCGATCAGCCCTTGCTGCCGCCGGTCGTCGACGTCGAGTTCGGCGGCAATTGTCCGCAGCGCCCGTCGCCCGAACAGTTGAATGCCGAACTCCAGGCCTTCCTCGGACCTGTCGAGGCCGCGTTCGGCAAGCCGGCGATCGTCTATCTGACGGATGAGGCCGAGGCAGCCTATGCCGGGCAGATCGCGGCTCGTCCGCTTTGGCTTCGCTCGCTGCTTGTGGTGCCGGACCGCCACGACTGGATCTATTGGCAGTATCACAACAGGGGCCGCGTCGACGGGATCGCGGGCGATGTCGACCTGAACGTTCTCCAGGGCGGTCAGGAGAGACTGGCGGCGCTGCTTGCATCCGTGCATTGAGATGTTGGCGCGCCCGAATTTGTTTCTTCACAAGCCGAGCCACGCCATTGAATCCAATGACGATTGCGGTGGCACTTACCTATGCCTCGATCGGCGACGTGGAACCGGACGCACTGCTGCCGGTGTGAGCTTTGCCGGTCGCTGCCGCCACCGCCTCAAGCCGCGGCTTGAGACCCCTCTGGCGCCAGCGTCACATTCGCGTCGCCCCACACTTTCAGCGCGATGATGAGCGCAAGAGCGTTTCGATCCATTGGGAGCTGATGTTCACCCGCTCACTGTACGAACCGCCTGATATGGCTGCGCAGGGAGAGCATCTGAACGAACTGGCGCGGCTCGTAGACGCTGGCACGATCCGCACCACACTGGGTGAGACATTCGGTCCCATCAATGCCGCCAATCTGAAGCGTGCTCACGCGCTGATCGAGAGCGACAGGGCCAAGGGCAAAATCGTGCTGGAGGGGTTCTGACGCAATTTCAGAAAAATTGTGAAACGGTTTCCCGTCCGGAATTGCGTCAAAGAGATAGACGGGTGCTATTCCCGCAGGAATTCCGCGATCTCGCTGAACACCTTGACGAACATCGCTTCCGTCAACACACCCGTATTGGTGTTGTAGCGCGAGCAGTGGTAGCTCGAAAAAAGCGTGATGCCGCCGGCCGGCAATTGCCCGCCATGCTTGAACGGGTAGGCGGCGACACGCCCGCCCAGCGCGCGCACTGTCGACTGGTGCGCGATCGATCCCAGCGCGAGCACGGCGCGCAAATTAGGGAAGCGGGCGATCGTCGGCACCAGGAACGTCCGGCAAGTGGCGATCTCGGCGCCCACGGGTTTGTTCTCCGGTGGCACGCAGCGCACCGCGTTGGTGATCGCCGTACCGACAAGCTCCAGACCGTCATCGGGCCGGGCCTTGAACTCGCCACGTGCAAAACCGTGCGCGATCAGCGTCGAGTAGAGCAGGTCGCCGGCATAGTCTCCGGTGAAGGGTCGCCCGGTGCGGTTGGCGCCGCGCAGGCCGGGCGCCAGCCCGACGATCAGCAACCGAACCGCGGCGTCACCTTCCGGCGGCAAGAAAGTCGGCACCGGCGCGTTGAACCAGGACGGCTCGCGCTGCCGCCATTCGGCGATGAAGTCATGCAGCCGCGGACAGAGCGGGCAGTCGCGGTCCGGCTCGGAAGCGGAAAGGGCCGTCAAGGCGACCGGCCTCAGTAGTCGTCCTCGTCGGCTTCGGCCGGCTCGGGCCGGCGCACGGGCCTCTCCGAGGGATCGCGGCCGACCTCGTTCTTCAGCGTCACCAGGTCGATGAAATGGTCGGCCTGGCGGCGCAGGTCGTCCGATATCATCGGCGGCTGCGAGGCCATGGTCGAGACGATCGACACCTTCCGGCCACGCCGCTGCAGCGCCTCGACCAGGGTGCGGAAGTCGCCGTCGCCGGAAAAGATGACATAGTGGTCCACGACATCGGCGAGCTCCAGCGCGTCGACCGTGAGCTCGATGTCCATATTGCCCTTGATCTTGCGGCGGCCGGTCGAGTCGGTGAATTCCTTGGCGGGTTTGGTGACCACCTTGAAGCCGTTATAGTCGAGCCAATCGATCAAGGGGCGGATCGACGAGTACTCCTGATCCTCCACCAGCGCCGTGTAATAATAGGCACGCAGGAGATAGCCGCGCTTCTGGAAGCTCGACAAGAGCTTGCGATAGTCGATGTCGAAGCCGAGCGCCCGCGACGTGGCGTAGAGATTGGCACCGTCGATGAACAGGGCGATTTTTTCACGAGGGTCGAACATGGAAAATATTCCTTTTCGAAAATGCGGGCCGTCTAAACGAAATGCGGTAGCGACTATCGGTCAGGCTCATAATAAACCGGCTGACCTTGTCCATCCGAGATAACGCCAGTTTGGTGGCAATCCAAGGCGTGATGGGGCACTGCAAGCAATTGTGATCGCAGCGCCGAAAGAAGGAGGCGGCCCGACTTTGCCAAATCCCCCGACTTTGCCAAATCCAGCGTCTGGACAGGGGATTGAGCGCCCAATAGCGCCGCCATTGCCAAGAAGCTTGTATTTCGGCGGCGTTCGGGTTATGGACCGCGCCTGTTTTCCGTCAAATCCAGGCATGAAAGGGGCAATCCATGGCCCGCGTAACCGTTGAAGATTGCATCGACAAGGTCGACAACCGATTCGAGCTGGTGCTGCTTGCCGGCCACCGCGCTCGCCAGATCAGCCAGGGCGCGCAGATCACCGTGCCGCGCGACAACGACAAGAACCCGGTCATCGCCTTGCGCGAGATCGCCGATGAGACGCTGTCGCCCGACGATCTCAAAGAAGATCTGATCCACTCGCTGCAGAAGCATGTCGAGGTCGATGAGCCCGAGGCCGATGGCGAAGTGATTGCCGACCAGACCGGCGGTGCCGTTGCGGCCGCCGACACCGACGACGCCGAGGAGAATGTCACGTTCGACCGGATGACCGAGGAAGACCTGCTGGCCGGCATCGAGGGTCTGGTGCCCCCGGAAAAGAGCGACGACTACTAAGAGCGAGCGTCTGTTCCGGGGGTTGCTGGAATAATCTTCCGCACTTCCGTCCTGGCAGTTTCGTGGTTATCTATGACATGCGCCGTACAGCAGTGCGGCGCATGATTCATTTCATCGCCGAGAGATTCCGCCCATGATGCGTCAGTATGAGCTTGTCGAGCGCGTCCAGCGCTACAAGCCTGACGTCAACGAGGCACTGCTCAACAAGGCTTACGTCTATGCCATGCAAAAGCATGGCCACCAGAAGCGCGCGTCCGGTGATCCCTATTTCTCGCATCCGCTCGAAGTCGCGGCCATCCTCACCGAAATGCACATGGACGAAGCGACCATCGCGGTCGCCCTGCTGCATGACACCATCGAGGACACCACGGCGACGCGGGCCGAGATCGACGATCTGTTCGGCCCGGAAATGGGCAAGCTGGTCGAGGGCCTGACCAAGCTTAAGAAGCTGGACCTCGTGTCGAAGAAGGCCGAGCAGGCGGAAAACCTGCGCAAGCTGCTGCTGGCCATCTCGGAAGACGTCCGCGTGCTTCTGGTCAAGCTCGCCGACCGCCTGCACAACATGCGCACCCTCGACCATATGCCGGAGGCCAAGCGCCTGCGCATTGCCGAGGAGACCATGGACATCTATGCGCCGCTGGCTGGGCGCATGGGCATGCAAGGTATGCGCGAGGAATTGGAGGAGATCGCCTTCCGCTTCATCAATCCTGAAGCCTACCGCGCCGTCACCGCGCGGCTTGCCGAGATCTTCGAGCGCAACAAGGGCGTGCTGACCGACATTGAAAAGGCGCTGTCTACGCTGTTCGAGAAACATGCGATCAATGCCGGCGTCAAAAGCCGCCAGAAAAAGCCGTGGTCGGTGTTCCGCAAGATGGAGGCCAAGGCGCTGTCCTTCGAGCAGCTGTCCGACATTTTCGGCTTCCGCGTCGTCGTCAATACGGTCGAGGATTGCTATCGCGCGCTCGGCGCCATCCACACCACATGGTCGATGGTTCCCGGCCGCTTCAAGGATTACATCTCGACCCCGAAGCAGAACGACTACCGCTCGATCCACACCACCATCGTCGGTCCTTCGCGCCAGCGTGTCGAACTGCAGATCCGCACCCGCGAGATGAACAAGATCGCCGAATACGGCGTCGCGGCCCATTCCATCTACAAGGATACCGGCGGCAAGGTGAACGGTGCCGCCCCCGCGATCTCGAAGGAAACCAACGCCTATGCCTGGCTGCGGCGCACCATCGAGCAACTCGCCGAAGGCGACAATCCCGAGGATTTCCTCGAAAACACCAAGCTGGAGCTGTTCCAGGACCAGGTGTTCTGTTTCACGCCGAAGGGCATGCTGATTGCGTTGCCGCGCGGCGCCACGCCCATCGACTTCGCCTATGCGGTGCACACCGATGTCGGCGACACCTGCGTCGGCGCCAAGGTCAACGGCCGCATCATGCCGTTGATGACGGAACTGAAGAATGGCGACGAGGTCGAGATCATCCGCTCCAAGGCGCAGGTGCCGCCTGCCGCCTGGGAATCCGTCGTCGTCACCGGCAAGGCGCGCGCCGCCATCCGCCGGGCCACCAAGAATGCCATCCGCAAGCAGTATTCGGGCCTCGGCGCGCGCATTCTGGAGCGGGCCTTCGAACGGGCCGGCAAGACTTTCACCAAGGACAGCCTGAAGCCGGTGCTGCATAGGCTCGCGCGCAAGGACATCGAGGATGTCCTTGCCTCGGTCGGTCGCGGCGAACTGGCCTCGACCGACGTCATGAAGGCGGTGTTCCCCGACTACAAGGACGAGCGCGTCACGCCGGCCGCGCCCAAGCAGCGCGAGGAGGGCTGGTCGAAAATCCGCAACGCCGCCGGCATGCTGTTCCAGATACCGGGCCGCGCCGCGCGCAAGGACAAGGACCAGCCGCGCGACGGCGCCGTGCCGATCCGCGGCGTGCGCGGCGACCTGCCGGTGCGCTTCGCGCCGGAAGGCGCCGTGCCTGGCGACCGCATCGTCGGCATCGTCCAGCCGGGCACCGGCATCACCATCTATCCGATCCAGTCGCCGGCGCTGCAGGCCTTCGACGACCAGCCCGAGCGCTGGATCGACGTGCGCTGGGACATTGACGAACGCACCAAGGAGCGGTTTCCCGCGCGTGTCTCGGTCACCGCCATCAACGCGCCGGGATCGCTCGCCGACATCGCCCAGGTCGTTGCTTCCAACGACGCCAACATCCATACGCTGTCGATGGTGCGCACGGCGCCCGACTTCACCGAAATGCTGATCGATCTCGAGGTCTGGGATCTGAAGCATCTCAACCGGCTGCTGTCGCAGCTCAAGGACAATTCGAGCGTCAGCGACGCACGACGTGTGAATGGGTGATAGTGAGTAGTGAGTAGTGAATGGTGAAGGAAGTGCATTACCCTCTACCCTCTACCCTCTACCCTCTACCCTCTACCCTCTACTCACTACTCACTGGAGCGAACAATGAACACCGATGAAGTGCTGGGCATTTTCCGCGAGGCGGGTGCTGTTCTGGAGGGGCATTTCATCTTGACGTCCGGCCTGCGCAGCCCGGTTTTCCTGCAGAAGGCGCGCGTGTTCATGCACGCCGACAAGACCGAGCGGCTGTGCAAGGCGCTGGCGACAAAGATCCGCGCGGCGGTACCGGGCAAGATCGACTATGTCGTCGGCCCGGCGATCGGTGGCCTGATCCCGGCTTACGAGACCTCGCGCCATCTCGGCGTGCCGGCGATCTGGGTCGAGCGGGAAGGGGGCGAGTTCCGCTTGCGTCGCTTCGAGATTGCGCGCGGCGCGCGTGTCGTCATTGTCGAGGACATCGTCACCACCGGCCTGTCGATCCGCGAAACCATCGACTGCTTGCGCGAGCTTGGCGGAGAAGTGGTCGCCGCCGCCTGCATCATCGACCGTTCGGCCGGCAAGACCCATGTCGGCGTGCCGCTGATCGCGTTGGCCGAGTATGAGGTCCCGGCCTATCCCGCGGACCGGCTGCCGCCGGAGCTTGCCGCTATACCGGCAATCAAGCCCGGCAGCCGCAACATCTGACGACGGGAGGTCGAGATGATCGTCGGGATCGATCATTTTGTTTTGACGGTGGCGTCGCTCGACGCGACCTGCGCCTTTTATCAGCGCGTGCTGGGTTTTGAGCGCATCGATACGCCGGGCCAGCCGACAGCCCTGGCTTTTGGCAACCAGAAGATCAATGTCCACGAGATCGGTCGCACTTTCGAGCCGAAGGCTAGGTTGCCGACGACCGGATCCGGCGATTTCTGCCTGATCACCGATCGCCCGCTCGCCGAAGTCATCGCCAGTCTCGAGGCAAACAATGTGGTGGTGGAGTTGGGGCCGGTCGAACGCACCGGCGCCCGCGGCCCGATGATGTCGGTCTATTTCCGCGACCCCGACGGCAACCTCGTCGAGGTCAGCGAATACCTGCGGTAGTATCGCAAGCATTGGGCTGCGACAAAAAGCCGACGCCCCTTCTCAAATTCGCCGTGATTGTCCGGTGTTGGAGGAGGCGAACCTTACCAGGATTATAGGCTGTATGGCCGCAGTTCGGATGGCATTCGGTTGTTGTCGGGGGTGCGCATGGCTATATCAAAGTCGCGATTGCCTTTAGGCGGCCGCAAAGCGCAAGATATGACGGTCGAAGCCGGGCTGGAAGCAGCCGGTATGTAAGCTGTACGTTACCGGGAATAGGAAAGAGTGCTTTTTCGTCGCCGCAAGCCTGATGGTCTTCTCGAGCGGGTGCGTACCTATCTGTGGCCGCGCCGCTCGTTTTCACGCTCGCTCCAGTATTTCTCCAAGCGTATCCTGCGGCTGAAGGCCACGCCGCACGCTGTGGCGGCCGGGGTCGCCGCCGGCGTCTTTGCATCGTTTTTCCCGGTGGGCTTCCATTTCGCCATTGCCGCTATCGTGTGCTGGCTGATCGCCGGCAATCTGGTGGCGGCTGCCCTCGGCGCGGTTTTCTTCGGCAATCCGTTGACCTTTCCCCTGTTGTGGGGTGCCTCCTGGGAAACCGGCAAGCTGATCCTGCATGAGCGCCTGCCCAAGCACGGGCCGCCCGCGCAACTGGGCGACATGATGCATACGCTTTCGTTTGCGAAGCTGTGGCACCCCGTGCTGGAACCCATGCTGATCGGCGCCGTGCCGCTCGGGCTGGTGTTTGGCCTCTTGTTCTACGGCATCACGCGCTGGGGCATGAACGCTTTCCGCGAACAGCGTCGCAAGCGCCTTGCCGAGCGCGCACGCCGTCATGGCCAATCGTCCCATCCCACGGGAAGCATCGGCTCCGCCGCACGATGATCATTGGCATCGGCAGTGACCTGATCGATATCAGGCGCATCGAGAAGTCGCTGGAGCGCCACGGCCAGCGCTTCGTCCAGAGAATCTACACCGAGGTCGAACAGGCGCGCTCGGAAAACCGGCGCGCCCGCGCGGCCTCCTACGCCAAGCGCTTCGCCGCCAAGGAGGCTTGCGCCAAGGCCTTGGGAACGGGTCTGGCGCAAGGCGTCTTCTGGCGCGACATGGGTGTCATCAACCTGCCCAGCGGGGCGCCGACGATGGCGCTGACTGGCGGCGCGCTGGCGCGGCTGGAAAAGATCCTGCCCCGGGGACATCGCGCGGCGATCCACCTCACCATCACGGATGATTTCCCGCTCGCTCAAGCCTTTGTGATCATCGAAGCGTTGCCCGTCGAAGAAGCGCCACATTGATTGCCTCTGACGACCGGCATTGACGTTGCCCAGCGCGCGCCGAGACTCTATACCATCCAACGCACAATCGAGGACGACATGAGCGTGGCTGATAAATCCCAGAAGAAATCCGGCGGGCTTGGCGAAACCGTCAGCGTCGTCGTCCAGGCGCTTTTGCTCGCCCTGGTCATCCGCACGCTCTTGTTCCAGCCCTTTTCGATCCCATCGGGATCGATGCGGCCGACGCTCCTGGAAGGCGACTATCTGTTCGTCACCAAATGGTCCTACGGCTACTCGCGCTATTCGCTGCCTTTCGGCCCAGATATTTTTTCTGGCCGCATCTGGGGCTCCGAGCCCAAGCGCGGCGATGTCGTGGTGTTCAAGTTCCCGCCGGACCCTTCCGTTGACTATATCAAGCGCGTGGTCGGCCTGCCCGGCGACAAGATCCAGATGAAGGACGGCCAGCTGTTCATCAATGGCGTGGGCGTGCCGCGTGTGAAGACCGGCCAGATCGATAATCCCGACGTCACGGAAAAGGATTATCCGATCGACGTCTATCGTGAGACCCTGCCTAATGGTGTCAGCTACGACACGCTGGACCTGTCGCCGAATTCGATCGGCGACAACACCCGCGAATTCGACGTGCCGCCCGGCCATTATTTCATGATGGGCGACAACCGGGACAACTCCGCCGACAGTCGTTTCACGGTCGGCTATGTTCCGGCGGAAAACCTGGTTGGCCGCGCCAATCTCGTTTTCTTCTCGATCGCCGGCAAGGCAAGCCCACTCGAAATCTGGAAATGGCCGTCGCTGATGCGCGCGTCGCGCCTGTTCCACTTCGTCAATTAGGGATGGCAGCGGCAAAACGCCTGACCGCCGATGCGCTCGCCGAAGCGCTTGTGGAACGCACGGGCCATGCCTTTGCCGACCGCCAGCGCCTGCAGCGCGCGCTCACGCATGCCAGTGCCCGTGGGGCCAATGCCGGCATCGATTACGAGCGCTTTGAGTTTCTCGGCGACCGCGTTCTCGGCCTGGTCGTCGCCGACATGCTGCTGGCCGCGTTTCCCGATGCGGCGGAAGGCGAGCTGTCGCTGCGGCTCAACGCGCTGGTCAACGCCGAGGCGCTTTCGGACATTGCTGAACATATCGGGCTGCCGGACTTGATCCGCGCCGGATCGGATATACGCGGGCTCGATGGGCGCAAGCGCGTCAATCTGCGCGCCGACGCCTTGGAATCGCTGATCGCCGTGCTCTATCTCGACGGTGGGCTGGAGGCGGCGCGGGCTTTCATCCACAAATACTGGCTGCCGCGTTCGCAGGCTTCGGGCGCGGCGCGCCGCGACGCCAAGACCGAATTGCAGGAATGGGCGCATCAGGCGGCGGGTGCGGTTCCCGCCTACCAGATCGACAGCCGCGAGGGGCCGGACCACGACCCGCTGTTCACGGTCAGCGTCAGGGTCGGCGCGTTTCAGCCGGCAGTCGGCAGCGGCCGTTCCAAGCGCGAGGCGGAGCAGGCGGCCGCGGCTGCCCTTCTGCTGCGCGAAGGTGTATGGAACGCGGCATGACCGATATCGAAACTGCTGAACCCCCCGCCACGCACTCCGGTTTTGTCGCGCTGATCGGCGCGCCCAATGCTGGCAAGTCGACGCTCGTCAACCAGTTGGTCGGCGCGAAGGTGTCGATCGTCACCCACAAGGTGCAGACGACACGTGCCATCGTGCGCGGCATCGCCACGCATGACAATGCGCAGATCGTCTTCGTCGACACGCCCGGCATCTTCAAGCCCAAGCGGCGGCTCGACACGGCAATGGTCACCACCGCCTGGGGCGGCGCCAAGGACGCCGACATCGTCTTGCTGCTGATCGATGCCGAGCGCGGCATCCGGGGCGATGCCGACGCCATCTTGGAACGGTTGAAGGACGTGCGCCAGCCGATGGCGCTGATCCTCAACAAGGTCGACCGGGTCAAGCACGAGACGCTTCTGGCCTTGTCCGCGGCGGCGAATGAGAAAGTGCCGTTCAAGCGCACCTTCATGGTCTCGGCGTTGACCGGTTCCGGCTGCAAGGACCTGCTCGACTATCTGGCGCAGGCGCTGCCGGCCGGCCCCTGGTACTATCCGGAAGACCAGATTTCGGACCTGCCGATGCGCCAGCTCGCGGCCGAGATCACGCGCGAAAAACTGTATCTGCGGCTGCATCAGGAATTGCCCTATTCCTCCCATATCGAGACCGAGAAATGGGAAGAGAAGCCGGACGGTTCGGTGCGCATCGACCAGACCATCTACGTCGAGCGCGACAGCCAGAAGAAGATCGTGCTCGGCCACAAGGGCGAGACCATCCGCGCCATCGGCCAGGCGGCTCGGATGGAAATCGCGGGCATTCTCGAGCAGAAGGTGCACCTCTTCCTGTTCGTGAAGGTGCGCGAAAACTGGGGTGACGATCCCGAGCGCTACCGCGAGATGGGACTGGAGTTCCCGCATTAAGGTCGAAATCGACACAGCACTCGTCAGCTGGTTGGTCGCCACGCCATATAAGCTGTGAGGTAACGGCACCGGATCTAACGTCGCCGTCCCAGCGCCAGCAATACGCCATTGACAAGATGCTCCGCGTCGACGGCGTTTTCGAACGGGACCACTGTTGTCGCATAGTCGACCGGCGAAAAATCGAAGCCACCGGCATTGATCAACGCCGCCTGGCGTGTTGCCGCCTCCATGTTGCCGAGTTGCGCATAGCAGGCGGCCAGGCGCGTGCGGATCCACGGCGTTGGCCGCGTCGCCAGTTCCAATGCCTCCGCGGCCGGCCGGTATTCGCCCAGCATGTAGAGCGCCAGCGATCGATCGTATTGGTACCAGTGAGGATTGAGCGGGTCGATCCTGATGGCGCGCGCCAGCCAGCTGAGCGCCTCGAGCGGTCGGCCGCGCATCGTCAGAAGATGGCCCATCTGCTCGATGCATTCGGCGTCGCCAGGATTAAGCTCGAGCGCGATCCGCAAATGATGCTCGGCGGCCGGATGGTCGCGCATGCTGAGCCGGACCAGCGACTGAATGCGGTGCGCCGTCGCCTGGTCGGGAGACAGCGCGATACCCCTTTCCGCAAGATCGCGGGCTTTTGCCAGCACGGAACTGCTGGTGGGTCCGAATTCGCTGTTCAGCACATGGGACAGCGCCAAATACGTGTGGGCGAGCCCATAGGAAGGATCCTTCGAGATCGCCGCCTCGAACAGTGCCGCAGCTGCCTTCAGGTCGCTTTGCGCCGGGTCGCGCATCAAGGCGACGCCTCGCAATACCAACTCATAGGAGGCGAGGCTGGTCACCGGCCGCCGCGAGGCGCGCGTCAGTCCGGCATTGCTGACCTTGACCACCAGCCGACCGACGATCTGCTCGACGATGTCCTGCTGGATCGCGAACAGCCCGGCAGCCTCGGCCTGGTAGCGATCGCCCCAGAGCTGCGCTGAATTGGCGGCATCGACCAGACTGACCGCGGCGATGATGCGCTCCGCTTGTCGCCGCACCGAGCCTTCAACGAGATAATCGGCGCCGATGCGCGAGCGGATGGCTGGCCACTCGGCGGGCGAATGGGAGGCGAACGAAAAGCTCGAATTGCGCGCCAGCACTGTCACCGTGCCGAAGCGGGCAAGACCATTGATGATGTCTTCTGCAAAACCGTCGACAATCTCCTGATTGGCTGGATCCGCGCCGTCGTTGCGAAATCTCAGCACCGCCACGATTGGCTGTGCACCGGATTCGGGTACTGCTTCCGTCTCCGGCACCAACATGTAGCCGCGTTTCGACACCGTCCGCACCCGTTCCTCACCCAGCACCTTACGAATTTCGCGCACCGACTGCGTCAGCGAATCCTCGGTGACGAAAACTCCAGGCCAGACCGTATCCATCAGCTCCGATTTCGGCACCACGCGGCCGATGTGGCAGGCAAGGTGGGTCAGCAACGCGTAGGCTTTCGGGCGCAGGAAGGCCGGCTGGTCGGCCCGGCTGAGCGTGCCTTTGCCCAGATCGAGCGTAAAACCGCCGAATTGAAAAACCTGACCGGTGGCCGAGACCGCCATCAAAGGCCCGCTCCTGAAGCCATGCCGGCATTGGGCTACGGCGAGCGGGCTGGGTCAAGGGCCAGTGCACTTTCATCGCCAGAAAGACGCAGCGCCTGGCTTCGGTCGCCGCGACAATTGCGTTTGCGTTAGACTGTGCCGGCGACGGCAAACCGCATCTTTGGCCTGCGCACGAAACTTTCCGTGCCATAGTGGGCGACAATGATGACCGCGATGACTGCCCAAATGCCGACACCGAGCCATTGCTGCTGTACGTAGTCGCCGCCCGTGAACACCTGGCCCAGGAAGCGCACGCTGTTCTGGTGGGTGAGGTGCATGATGAAGGCGAGAAGCACGCTGCCGGTATTCTGGTAGAGCCATGTGAAGACCACGGCAGCCAGCAAGACATTGATCGTGCCGTACAGGCTGAGGTCGCCGACCAGCCCAAGCGGAAAGTGCCAGACTGCCCAGATCACGCCGAGGAGCAGGCTGCCGGCCAGCGCCGAATGACTGGCGAGCAGACGTGATGTCGCAAAGCCCCGCCAACCGGGCTCCTCTCCGAGCGGGCCGCTGAAGATGGCGTAGAGCGCGATGATCGGCACCATCTCGGAAAAGGCTGGAATATTGGCCCAGGCTGGTGCTGCGGCGCCAAATAGCGGATTGATCATGATGGAAGTCAGCTGTGTTGCGAACGGCAGGCCGAAGGCCACCAGGTACCATGTCGGATGCACCCGCCACTTTACCATCGAGGCGAGGATCGCCTTGACTGAAGTCCAACCTCCGGAAAGAGAGGCGACGATGAAGCCGGCGGCCATCGGGCCAAACGTAAACCAGGGAATACTGTCGCCATTCGACAGCCAGAACGGGATGAAGCCCAGCCAGGTCAGGCCAAGCGCCAGTGAAAAGAAGGTGGTCAGTTGGTGCCTTCGCACCGTGCTCAGGAGGGAAATCATGTCAGGTCCTCTCGACGGGCAGATTGGTCAGGAGAAGTCGCCGGGCTGCCCGATCGGTCGACCTGCATGTGGAAACGAGCCTAATGTGTCCGGCCGTTGATCGACCGCTCTGGCCGACCTGCCCTTATTGCTTCTTGTGCCGCCAAAAATCCCGAGCAGTTTCTGAAATATTTCCGACATTTCTGAAGGGCTGGCCTATTGCTCGGCAGCCGGGGCGGAGCCGATGTGGAATCCGGCCACGGACTGCTACCGGGCACCGCGTCCCGATTGGCGCCATCTCACAGTCTTGCCGGACGGCCTCCCGACCGTATCGCCGCAGATGCCAGGGCCGTCGGCGTTGCCGAAGGGACGAATGTCGCCTGGCGATGCGTGGGGCAAAAAAACAGCTGCGTATTAGTAATTTGGAACAGGCATGGCCTCACGAGTTCCGGTGTTTTGTGGCGGTACCATGCGTATACAGCTATTTAGCCAGGAAATTATCCGAATATATATTGAATATATGACGTTGTTCCGATTGTGCCATTCGCTAAAATGGCAAGTGTTATTTGTGCAACACAGGATTATTCTGTTAATGGAATCGACGTTATTTACGAAACCGTCATTGAAGGCGGACGATTGATGGGTATGTTCGCCGCGAAAAGGGGACGCGGTGCGAGCCTTTTTCGTTGTGGGGATGGGCGGGAAAACATATCCGCCAGCCACAAATCCGAAGCCATTTTTAACTTTGACTGGAGAGGTCAGAAAATGAACATCAAGAGCCTCCTTCTCGGCTCAGCCGCGGCACTGATCGCGGTATCCGGCGCGCGCGCCGCGGACGCTGTCGTCGTTGCAGAGCCGGAACCGGCCGAATACGTCAAGATCTGCGACGTCTACGGCGCCGGCTACTTCTATATCCCGGGCACCGAGACCTGCCTGCGCATCGGCGGCTATGTCCGTTACGACATTGGCGTCGGCGACGCCGGCACGTTCGATGGTGTCAACCATGTCCCTGACCATCAGAGCGCCGGCGACACGCATTCGACCTATTACAAGAACACCCGCTTCACGCTGAAGACCTGGACCGGTCAGGAGACCGAGCTCGGCACGTTGAAGACCTACACCGAGACCCGCTTCAACTACGGCAACAGCTCAGGTGATTATCTCAATCAAAAAGCCAGCAATGCCGACGACTGGCAAGGCCGCAACAAGTCTCTCTCGCTGCGTTTCGCCTGGATTCAGCTCGGCGGCCTGCGCGTCGGCAAGGACGACACGGCTTTCGATACGTTCATCGGCTATGCCGGGAACGTCATCCAAGACACGATCGTGCCCTATGGCGGGCAGGAGAGCAACGTCGTTCAGTACTACTTCGATGCAGGCAACGGGCTGACCGGGCTGGTCTCGCTCGAAGAAGGCGCCGGCAAGATCGGAACCATCGACAGCTATGTTCCGCATGTCGTCGGCGGCTTGAAGTACAAGGGCGACTGGGGTGCGATCACTGGCGTCGTCGCGTATGACAGCAACTACGAAGAAGTTGCCGGCAAGGTTCGTTTGGACGTGAACGTCAGCAAGGAATTTTCGCTGTTCGTCATGGGCGGTTACGGCACCGATGACAACCTCACCGATCCGACCAACGCCATCGATGCCAAAGGTCGCGGCTTCTACAAGCAGTGGGGCGGCAACTGGGCAATCTGGGGCGGCGGCACCTACAAATTCGACGCCAAGACCTCGTTCAACGCTCAGGTCTCTTACGACGACTGGAAGAACCTCGGCATCGCCGCTAACGTTGCCTATACCGTTGTGCCCGGCTTCACGGTCACGGCCGAAGTCGACTACCAGAATGTCGGCAATGACACCCCGGCGAACTCCATATGGGCCGGTGCCACCAAAAAGAGCAATGTCGGCGGCATTCTCCGCTTCCAGCGCAACTTCTAAAGGGTAGACTGACCTCACCACCCGCCCGCAGCACATATCGCTGCGGGCGGTTTTTTATGCGTTGTTGCGAAAGCCGGCTCCGGCGCAAGCCCATATCTTGATTTCGCCACCCGATCGGTGAAAAGCTCTAGAAATGGAATGGCGCGACGAGGGAATCATTCTCGGCACCCGCAAGCATGGCGAAACCAGCGCCATTCTCGAGGTGATGACGCGCACGCATGGCCGCCATCTCGGTCTCGTTCGCGGCGGCCGTTCGCGCAAGCAGCAGCCTGTCCTGCAGCCAGGCAATCGCGTCGATCTCTTGTGGCGGGCACGTCTTGACGAGCATCTCGGCACCTTCCAGGCCGAGCCGATCGAGATGAACGCCGCGCGGCTGATGGACAGCGCCATCGCCGTCTACGGATTGCAGACGATGGCGGCACATCTGCGTCTGCTGCCGGAGCGCGACGCCCATGGCGGCCTTTACGAGGCGCTTTCGGTGATGATCGTCCATCTCGACGACGCCGATGCCGCCGGCGAACTGGTGGCACGCTTCGAGCTTCTGATCCTCGATGAACTCGGCTTCGGCCTCGATCTCAGCCGCTGCGCCGCCACCGGCACGCAACAGGACCTCGCCTATGTCTCGCCGAAGTCGGGGCGCGCCGTGTCGCGTGAAGCAGGCTTGCCGTGGCGCGACAAGATGCTGGCGCTGCCGGCCTTTCTGCAGCGCGGTTCCGGCCTGCGCGCGGATCCCGGAGCTGTCGAGGACGCCTTCCGGCTCACCGGCTTCTTCTTCACCCGCCACGTCTATGAGCCGCGCGCCATCGAGCAGCCGGATGCCCGCGCCGGCTTTCTTGCTGCGTTGCGCAAGCATCATGCAGCGCGCAAGACCATTGCCGGAGAGAATGCCGCCAGAGAAATCATCACATGAGCGAGGTTGAACTCTATCCGGGCCGCATCTCGCCGCTCGGCCTGGGCACGATCCCACACGCCGACATCCTGGAATACACCGGCCTGGAATTGCTGCAGCGCATCGTCGATGGCAAATATCCGGCGCCGCCGATTTCCTTTCAGCTGAATTTCACCCTCACCGAAGTCTCGGAAGGGCGCGCTGTTTTTCGCGGCATGCCGAGCGAGCGCCACCTCAACCCGTTGGGCAGCGTGCATGGCGGCTGGGCGGCGACGCTTCTCGATTCGGCACTGGCTTGCGCCGTGCAGACACTGCTCGAAAAGGGCGAGGCCTATACGACCGCGGAATTCAAGGTCAATTTGACACGGCCGATCACGCCCAGGACCGGCGAGGTGGTCTGCGAAGGCAAGGTGGTCCACAAAGGCCGCACGCTTGCCGTTTCGGAAGCGACGCTGAAGGACGCTGGCGGCAAGCTGCTGGCTTTCGGCACCGAGACATGTTCCATATTTCCAGCCGCCAATCTGGCGGCACGTTGAGTTTTCCAGCCGCCCAGTTGCCGCCTAGCCGCCGTATTTGAATGTCAGTGAGACGAAACGTCAGTGAAAACTGGCCTGGTTTGGGGGAACCGCCATGTTTGAGAGCCTGATCGGCCTTGTCGCCATCATCGCCTTGTTCGTCATCATTTCGCGCCAGCAAGGCCGCATCGGCCTGATCGAGCGCGAACTTGGTGCGTTGCGCAGCCTTGTGCTTTCAGGCGCCGTGCCCGCTGCAGTCAAGCCGTCCGAACCGGCGGCCACCGATGGCAAGGAGAACGCGGCACCGGTGCCGGCGGCAGTGGCCGATATCGCCACGCCGGCGGTGAGCGAGCCGATCGCGACACCGGCCACGGAAGCGGAAGCTCCGTCCGGCGAGATCATGTCCGGGCCATGGACCGCGGGCGAGCCGAAGGCAACGGAACCCACCGAACCTGCCACAACACCGAAAGCCGCCCGCCAGTCCGATGTCGAAACGGCGCTCGGCACCCGCTGGGCGGTCTGGGTGGGCGGCATCGCGCTGGCACTGGGCGGGTTGTTCCTGATCCGCTACACCATCGAGGCCGGTATTTTCGGTCCCGGCGTGCGGCTCATCATGGCCGCGGTGCTCGGGCTGGTGGTGGTCGCGGGCGGCGAGTTCATCCGCCGCACCGGCTTCAAGATGCCCGTGCAAGGCGCAACGGGCGCTTATATTCCGGCAATCCTGACAGCGGCGGGTGCCTTCATCCTGTTCGGCACCGTCTACGCCGCCCATGGCATTTACGGTTTCATCGGGCCGGCGCTCGCCTTCACGCTGCTCGGCGCCATCGGTGTGGCGACCATCGCGGCCGCTCTCGTCCACGGCCAGGCGCTGGCGGGCATCGGCCTTGTCGGCGCCATGGCGACGCCGGTGCTGATCGCCTCGCAGGCGCCCAATCCCTGGGCGCTGTTCGGCTATCTGGCGATCGTGCTTGCCGCCACCGGCGTCATCGCCCGCATGCGCGATTGGAAGCTGCTCATGGCGGCGGCCTTTTTCGGCACCGGCATCTGGACCATCCTCTACATGACCGACGCACCGGGGGCGAACCTCTCCGCCATCCTGTTCATCAACGCGGTCACGCTCGCCGTGCTCGCTTTTGTCTGGCTCGGCCGTCGTGGCGACGAGACCGGACCGGCCAGGGTTTTCGACTGGCCGTCGATCGTACCTGGGCTGTTCGTCGCCTTCTCGGCGCTGGGCCTGTCGGTCGACCCGGTCTTCGCCGCCGCCGGCGATGCCTTGCCGGCGGCAGTGCTGCTTGCCGTGATGGTGGCCGTCGCGCTCTGTCGACCGCTGGCGCTGCCCCTGCTTTTCGCCGCCGGACTGGCGACGGTGCTGATCTATCTCGGCATCATACCGCCGACCTCGATCGCTTTCGATTTTTCGGGCGGCGCTTTGGGTGTCGATGGACTGCCGCTTGCAACCTCCAACGCGCTGACATGGCGCATCGGCATCGCGCTGGGCCTGGTCTTCATTGGCGCTGGTCTCTGGGCAGCCCGGGAGTTCGCGGCCTCCTCCTGGCCGCGGTCCGCCTGCTGGGCGGCATGGGCCGTCATTGTGCCGCTGGTCATCCTGCTGGCGCTCTGGTTCACCTTCGGCAATCTCGACCGCGACTTTGTTTACGCCGTCATCGCGGCACTGCTGGTGGTGATTTTCGCCGCCGGCGGCGAGTGGATCGCAAGGGCCGAAGCGCCGCCGCTCAAGGGCGGAATGGCCGTATCATTTGCCCTCGGCGGCGCGGCAATCGCCGGCCTCCTGATGCTGCACATGGCTTTCGGCTCGGGCTGGACCACTATATTGCTGGGTGCCGCGGCCATCATACCGGCGCTGGCGACACGCTGGCGTTCTTATCCGGCGCTCGGCTGGATTTCTGTCGGCGCCGTGATCGCGGTGCTCGGCCGCGTCGCCTTCGATCCGACAATCGTCGGCGCTGAATTCCTCTCCACCACACCGGTGTTCAACTGGCTGCTGCCGGGTTACGGGATACCAGCGCTGGCCTTCGGCTTCGCCGCCTGGCAACTCGCCCGCACCACCGATGGCCGGCCGCGCCTCGCCATGGAAGCGGCCGCGGCGCTGTTTGCGCTGTTAGCCGTTGCCATGCTGGTGCGTCACGCCATGCATGGCGGCGTCATCGACACGGGTGCCATGACGCTCGCCGAACAGGCGATCTACACGCTGATCGCGATCGGCGCCGGCGCCATCCTGGTCGCCATCGACATGCGCTCGCCAAGTTCGGTGCTGCGCTATGGTTCGATGGCCGTCGGCGTGGTCTCGGTCGCCTTCATCGTTGTCAGGCATTTCGTGGTGCTTAATCCGCTGCTCACGGACGAATCGACAGGCCGGATCCCGGTGTTCAACCTGTTGTTCCTCGCCTATCTCCTGCCGGCGGTCGCCGCCGGCGGGCTGGCGCTGTACGCCAGGGACAAGCGGCCGAAATGGTATGCGCAGATGTTGGCGCTGGTGGCGGCGCTGCTTGCCTTTGCCTATGCCACGCTGTCGGTGAGGCGCCTGTTCAAGGGCGAGTTCATCGGCTTGTGGAGCGGGCTTGGCCAATTGGAAACCTACACCTATTCGGCGCTCTGGCTGGTCATCGGCGTGGCGCTGCTCACCGCCGGCGTCTGGCTGAAGTCGCAGGTGCTGCGCATTGCCTCCGCCGGGCTGATCGCTGTCGCAGTGCTGAAGGTCTTCCTCTTCGACATGTCCGAACTGGAGGGCGTGCTCAGGGCGCTGTCCTTTATCGGGCTTGGTGCCGTGCTGATCGGCATCGGTCTGTTTTACCAGCGACTTTTGACGCGGGCGGCGAAGGAGGGAAGCGTAGCGTCTTGAAGGAATATGCAAGGTAGAATATATGAATATCCATTGGAGGATATTCCATGCCGCTCTACATCCGTGACGATGAGGTGGATGCGCTGGCAACCAAATTGCAGCGCGAGACCAATGCCTCGAGCAAAACGGAGGCGGTTCGGATCGCGTTGGTACACGAACTTGAGCGCAATCGCGCCACGGTGCCGCTTCGCGATCGGATTGCGAGGTTGCAAGCCGAGGCCAGGAAGCTTGGCCTGCCCAACCCCGATTTCGACATGAAGAAATTCACCGACGAGACGTGGGAAGACTGATGTTCGTCGACGCATCGGTGATCGTCGGAATTCTCAATTGGGAACCTGGGTGGGAGGAACTGGTCAAGCGGCTTTCCGGTTTTGCCGGCCCGCTCTACGTATCTGCGCTGGTGCGTTTCGAGGCGACGCAGGCAGTGGCGCGCGCAGCCGCGGGCTCCCACAGGCCGGATGCTGAAGCCCTTCTCGGGGCTCGCGATCTGATCGATCGTTTCATTGTGGAAATTGGCGCGGAAAATGTGGTCATCGGCGAAGACATTGGCTCCCACGCCATTGATGCAAGTGCGCGCTATGGCAAGGCTGTCGGCCATCAGGCCCAACTGAATTTCGGCGACTGTTTCACCTACGCTTGTGCCAAAAGTCTCAATGTTCCGCTGCTCTACAAGGGCAATGATTTCCCGTTTACCGATTTGGGATAATTCGGCTTTCTTGTTGATGCCGGGAATAAATCGGTCGGCGGGCTCGTTATCTCATTGCTTGGGTGACCGGGGCGGCGGACCGCTTCGCGCTGGCCGCTTGCGCCGCGCCGGGAAGGCGCGTTCAATCGAGATCAACAAAGGCGACCTCAGAAACCAGCGGTCATGGACGAAAAGAAGGCAGCAATCCTTGGCGAAATACCGCGCCTGCGCCGCTACGCACGCTCGCTTTTGCGCGACCGCGATTCTGCCGACGACCTCGTCCAGGACTGCCTCGAACGCGCACTGCTGCGGCTCGAGAACTGGCAGACGGGAGAGAGCCCCAGGAGGTGGCTGTTTACGATCATGCATCATTTGTTCATCGACCAGATGCGCAAGGTGAACCGCCGCGGCGAGGCGGCGATGCTGCCGCTGGAAGCGGGCGAGGCGGTTGCCCAGCCGGCCGAACAGTTGGAGGGCATCGCCTCGCGCGAGATCATCAATGCTTTGCAGGCGATCAGCCCCGATCGTCGCGCCGCGCTTGTCATGGTCGCGATCGAGGGCTTTTCCTATGCCGAAGCCGCCAACATCCTGGGCGTGCCCGCCGGCACGCTGATGTCACGCATCGCGCGTGGGCGTGAGGAATTGCGTGGGTTGCTGGATGATACGGCGCGCCGCCGCACGATAAGGATCGTCGAGAAATGATCCGCCGCGATTTTTCCGAACGTGACATCCACATGGCGCTGGACGGCGAGCTGCCGGCCGACGAGCGTGCCGCCTACGATGCCTGGCTCGAAGCCAATCCCGAGATGAAGGCCAGGAGCGTCCGCTTCACCGCCGACCGGGAGGCATTGCGCGCCGCCTTTGGCGGTGTGCTGGATGAGGCTGTACCCCTGCGTTTGCGCAAGGTGGTGCTCGGCGAGGCACCGCTCAGGGTCGCCGCGCCACGCTCGCGCTGGTGGCTTGCTGCTGCCGCGGCCGTGCTTCTGGCCGCGGGCGGATTTGGCGGCTACTTTGCCGGCATCGACGGCATCGGGCAGGAGGATCCGGCTGAAGACAGGCTCGCCGAACAGGCGATCGCCGCCTATGTCATCTTCGCCGCCGAGAAGCGGCATGCCGTGGAAGTGCCTGCCAGCGACAAGGATCATTTGCAGACCTGGCTGTCCAATCGGGTCGGCTTGAGGCTGGTCGCCCCGGACCTGACAGCCAACGGTTTTCAACTGATCGGCGGCCGGCTGCTGCCGGCCGGCGAAAGCAAGGCCGCGATGCTGCTCTACGAGGACGACAAGGGTGAGCGCATATCGCTCTTCGTCACCGCGGAATCGACGGAGAACGCCAAGGGCACCTATGCTGCGGCGCAGGACGGGCCGCAGGCCGTCTATTGGCTGGACAAGGGCTATGGCTGCGCCGTCGTCGGCTCGCTGCCGCGCGAGCAATTGGCGGTCGTGGCCAAAAATGCCTATGGCCAGCTTTTGGCTGGTCTCGCGAGCTGAGCGGGCTGTGATCTTCCGCAACGGGCAGGCTTCAAACGGCGATCTTGCGCAAAGCTTGCCGGCTTCGCTGCCGTCACCGAAACTGTCACAATTCGGCCCTAATCAAGGAGCGATAGCGCTTGATGAATACCGGCGCTTCGGCCGGTGTTCGCGACGCTTTTGACCGGGGCCGTTTCGGCAACGCAATCGAGGTTTCCTCAAGCCGCATGCCTGCCGAGATCCGCACGGCCCGCGCGTCCGACGTCGATGATCTCGCCGCCATCGAGAAAGCTGTGTTCTCGAGCGACCGCATCTCCCGCCGCTCCTTTCGCCAGTTCATCGAGCGTGAGACCGCCGAGGCGCTGGTCGCCGAAATCGATGGCCGCGTCGCCGGCTATTCGATCGTGCTGTTTCGCAAGGGCAGCGGGGTCGCGCGGCTCTATTCCATAGCTGTCGGCCCGTTTTTCGGGGGACTTGGTGTCGGCCGCCAGCTGCTGTCGGCGGCCGAGGAGGCAGCCTTCGAGCACGACCGCATGATGCTGCGCCTCGAAGTGCGCGAGGACAACGGCCGGGCCATCCGCATCTACGAACAGGCCGGCTATCGCAAGATCGGCCGCGAGCCGGGCTACTACTCCGACGGCGAGACGGCGCTTCGTTATGAAAAGACACTGCGCGGCGATCTCCCGGTCGCCACCAAGGTGCCGTTCTATCAGCAGACCTGCGAGTTCACCTGCGGTCCGTGCTGCCTGATGATGGCCATGGCCAATTTCGACCGGGGCTTCGTGCCGGACCCGGTGATGGAAATCCGCCTCTGGCGCGAGGCGACGACCGTCTTCATGATGTCTGGACCTGGCGGCTGCGAGCCGTTCGGCCTGGCGGTCTCGGGTTACGAAAGCGGACTCGCGGCGGAGATTTTCGTTTCCTTCTACGGCGCGCTGTTCCTGCAGTCGGTGCGCAGCGAGGACAAGCGCCGGGTGATGGAGCTGGCCCAGGTCGACTTTCGCCGCCGCGCGGAACTTTACGGTATCCCGGTGAATTACCGTCCGTTCAGCATCGACGATATCAGAACCGCGATCGCTGGGGGAAAGCTAGTGCTGGTGCTGATCAGCGGCTTCCTGATGTTCGGCAAGAAGGTGCCTCACTGGGTACTGGCCATCGGCGACGATGGCGACCATATCCTGATCCACGATCCCTGGGTCGAGGATGAAAGGCAGGAAACCATCCTTGATGCCGCCAACATTCCCGTGCCTTACGGCATCTTCATGAACATGGCGCAGTTCGGCCGCGACGGACTGCGTGCCGCCATCACTTTGGGAAAGAGATAATGACCTGGGTCATTCTTACCGGCAGGCAGAGCGATCTCGACCAGGTGGCGACACCGCACAAGATCATCACCAATCGCGAGTATCTCGCGCATCCCTCGCTGTTCCGCGGCCAGCGGCCCAAGGTCATCAACCTGTCGAACAACTACGGTTACCAGAGCCGCGGCTACTATGCCTCGCTGCTGGCGGGCTCGCGCGGCCATAAGGTCATCCCGACCGTCGAGACGATGATCGACCTGTCCGAGCGCAAACTCTACGAACATGCGCTGCCGGAATTGGAATTGGCGCTCAACAAATGCCGCAAGGACCTCGGCGGCGTCTTTCCGGCAAAGGTCTGCATCTTCTTCGGCATCGGGCCG
The DNA here is from genome assembly GCF_055901595.1 of Mesorhizobium sp. WSM1386. Lineage (NCBI taxonomy): Bacteria > Pseudomonadati > Pseudomonadota > Alphaproteobacteria > Hyphomicrobiales > Phyllobacteriaceae > Mesorhizobium > Mesorhizobium sp. WSM1386. The sequence goes on along the minus strand of NZ_CM148373.1, from coordinate 5,278,175 downwards.
TCGAAAGTATGGGACCGCTTCGCCAAGCTGTTGTTCGACTGGTTCAGGGCACCGGCGCTCGAGGTTCACATCAAGGACAGCGCCGAATGGGCCTCGATCCGCAAGATCGGCTTCCACCCCTTGGCACGCATGACCGAGGACGAGGAAAAAAACTTCATCCAGTGCCTGGAGACCTACACCAACCGCGAGTGGCGCGACACCAAGGGCCGCACGCCGGCGCGCTACACCTTCGCCACGCTTGTCGATCCGCATGAGGAACTGCCGCCGTCGGAAATCTCGTCGTTGCGCTACTGGGCCAAGATCGCCGAAAAGATGGGGGTCGAAATCGAGCCCATCACCAGGAAGGATCTCGCCAAGCTCGCCAACTACGATGCGCTCTTCATCCGCGAGACCACCTCGATCTCCAACCACACCTATCGTTTCGCCCGCCGCGCCCAGCAGGAGGGCATGCCGGTTATCGACGATCCGCTGTCGATGATCCGCTGCACCAACAAGGTCTATCTCAACGAGTTGATGGCCTACAACAAGGTGCCGGTGCCTCCCACGGTGATGATCGCCGGCACCTCGGATCTCGAACTCGCTGCGCAGACGCTGGGCTTTCCGCTGGTTCTGAAGATCCCGGACTCCTCTTTCTCGCGCGGCGTCAAGAAATGCGCCAACCTCGAGGAGCTGACGCGGCTCGCGACCGAGTGGCTGGAGGATTCCGATCTTCTGATCGCGCAGAAATTCATCCCGACCGAGTATGACTGGCGTGTCGGCGTGCTCGGTGGGCAGCCTCTATTTGCGGTCCATTACCTGATGGCCAAGAAGCACTGGCAGATCGTCAACCACAAGGCCAATGGCAAGCCCGACCAGGGTGGCATCAAGACCTTCACGCTGAAGGAGACGCCGCCCCATGTCGTCGAGACCGCGGTCAAGGCGGCGCGCTGCATCGGCGACGGCCTCTATGGCGTCGACCTCAAGGAGACCAAGGATGGTGTCTTCGTCATCGAGGTCAACGACAATCCCAACCTCGACCATGGCTGGGAGGATTCCGGCGAGAAGGATGAAGTCTGGGTGCGGTTGACGCAGTGGTTCCTGGAGCGGCTGGACAGGCCGGGACGGTAATTCAACCGAGGAGAAACCATGCAGTTCATCGTGATCGAGGATTTCACCGGCAGCGACCGCAAGGAGATCTACCGCCGTTTTCGCGATCGGGGCCGCCTGAAGCCGGATGAGCTTGTCGTGCACCACAGCTGGATCGCGGCGGATATGAGCCGCTGCTTCCTGCTGGTCGAAGCCGATGACGTCACACTGCTGCAGCGTTGGGTCGTCGAATGGGCGGATCTGGTCGAGTTCGAGATCGTTCCCGTGGCAACCAGCAAGGATATGACGCAAGCATTGAGCGGGCACCTCTGATCGTCTCGCCGCCTGCTGTGTCAACGGAATGCCGGCGAACCCACTGCGCGCTGGCATTCACGGATCAGCCAATCGCGGAACGCCGCCACGACGTCGCGCCGGCCGCTTCTTTCCGGGATCGTCAGGCAATAGGGCTGGCGCAGCGCGATCGCCCTGGCGGCGGGCCGGACCAGCCTGCCGTCCTCCAGAGCCTCGGCACAATAGACCCCTTGCGCCAGCGCCACGCCCAATCCCGAAATGGCAAGGTCGAGCGCCGCGCGTGACGAGTTGGCCGAGAGGCCGCGCTGCGCTGCCCGGTCGGGCTGGATGCCGGCCGCGTCGAACCAGTTGCCCCAGGACGGAAAAGACGCGCCGGTCGGCCCCCAGTCCGTGTGGATTAGCGGCAGCCCGGCGAGCGGTCCGCCATCTGCCTTGACCATGCTGGCAAGCTTTGGCGCGCAAACGGGATAAACCGCGTCCCGGACGATGTCCTCTGTCGGGTGCTCGCGATAATGCGGGCCGTAAGACAGCCTGATATCGATCGGCTCGCGATCGAACGGCACCGGATCGTCATCGCCCCGGAGCGAAACATCGGTGGCGCCATGGCTTGCGACGAAGCCGGCCAGGCGCTGCGAAAGCCAACCCATGGCCATGGATGGCGGGACCGACACCACCAGGCGCGGGCGGAAGACGTCGCCGCCCAGTTCGCGCGCGACGCTGCCGATTTCCTGGAAGGCCATGGTTAGCCGTGGCAGCATTTCCACGCCCGCCTCGGCGAGGACGACGCGGCGGTTGACGCGATGGAACAGCTTGCGGTCCATCTGTTCTTCGACCGAGCGGACGAGCTGGCTGACCGCGGCAGGCGAAACCGAAAGCTCTTCCGCCGCCGCGGCAAAGCTGCCTGTGCGCGCCGCGGCCTCGAAAGCCTGCAGTCCTTTCAGCGATGGAGATGTAACCATGATCACCGGATAGATAAGTTCACCTTATCTAAATCGCAGAAATCGTCGTTTTTGGAAAGTTTTTTCATCGGCTACAATGGATGTCATCAAATCCCAGCCAGGATCGAAGCCGATGGACCATCGCGACATCATCGCGTCATTGACCCCGGAAGAGCGCAATCGTCTGACCGCCAAGTCCGATGCCGTGGGTCTCGTTCAGCTTGGTGCCCATTGGGGCGCGATCGCGGTCATTGGAGCGCTGATTGCGGCCAAGGTGCCATTCTGGCCGCTGCTGATGCTGCCGCAAGGCATCCTGATCGTGTTCCTGTTCACGCTCCTTCATGAGACGGTTCATCGCACGGCGTTTGAGACCCAAAGGCTGAACGATGCGGTGGCGCGGGTGTGCAGCTTGGCGATCGCGCTGCCGGCCGACTGGTTCCGCTACTTCCATTTCGCCCATCACCGCTTCACACAGGATCCGGACAACGACCCGGAACTGGCGTCCCCGAAACCGGAGACGCTGCGGCAGTACCTCGTGCATGTTTCCGGCATTCCGGTGTGGTGGGGCCATTTCAAGACGCTCTACGCCAATGCCATTGGACGCGGCCAGGACAGCTATGTGCCGCCGAAAGGCCGCCCCAAGGTACGGGCCGAGGCGCGCGCCATGATTGCCATCTATGCCGTGGTCATTCTGCTCGCCGTCTATTTCCGGCTCTCCGTGCTTCTCTATGTCTGGATCGTTCCCGTTTTGCTCGGACAGCCATTCCTGCGCCTCTACTTGCTGGCCGAGCACGGCCGCTGTCCCTTCGTCGCCAACATGCTGGAGAACACCAGGACGACACTGACCAACTGGGTGGTGCGCAAGCTCGCCTGGAACATGCCCTTTCATGCCGAGCATCATGCCTATCCCGGCGTGCCGTTTCATCAGCTGCCGCGGTTTCACGCGCTGATCGAACGGCATCTCAAGGTGGTCGAGCCGGGCTATGTCAGCTTCCATGAGAAATACATCGAGACACTGCGTTGAGCAGCCTGTCTCAGCCGGTCTGGCTGCGCGGCGCACGCGATTTCAACAGGCGCTGGATGTCCGCCGCCTTTGACGGCACGCCGATCAGATAACCCTGCGCCTCCGTGCAGCCATTGTCGCGCAGCATGTCGAGTTGCACCTCCGTCTCGACGCCCTCGGCCGTGACGACGATGCCAAGCTCCGTACCGAGCCCGATAATGGTGCGAACGATCGCCGCCGTGTCGCGATTGCCGATGTCGCGGATGAACGAACGGTCGATCTTGATCTTGTCGACCGGGAACCGCCTGAGGTAGCCGAGCGAGGAATAGCCGGTGCCGAAATCATCCAGCGCGATGCGAATGCCGAGGTCACGCAATTGCCGCAGCGCCTTCAAGACGGCTTTGCTCTCGTCCATCAGCACGGTTTCAGTGATTTCCAGTTCCAGCTGCCCGGCCGGCACCCCAGAAAAAGCCAGTGCCGAGATGACGCTGCGGGCAAATCCGTCGCTTCTGAGCTGCACGGCCGAGACATTGACCGCTATACGCAGGCCTGGTGGCCAGCCGGCCGCCGCCGCGCAGGCTTTCCTCAGCGCCCACTCGCCGAGCGGCACGATCAGTCCGATGTCTTCGGCGACCGGAATGAATTGGTCCGGCGCGACAGTCCCCCGCATCGGGGAATGCCAGCGCATCAAGGCCTCGGCGCCGGTGATCTCGCCGGAGGCGATGTTCATGATGGGCTGGAAATCGAGATCGAATTCCTGACGCGGCAACGCTGTCTCGAGGTCGACTTCAAGCGCCCGGCGGGTCTGCACCATGGCGTCCATCTTGGGTTCGAAGAAGCGATAGAGGTTTCGTCCTTCGCTCTTCGCCCGATAGAGTGCCGTATCGGCGTTTTTCAACAGCGCATCGGCGTCCCTGCCGTCGTCGGGGAAAACGGCGATGCCCAGGCTGATGCCGACATGCATGTCCCGGCTCTTGTCGCGAAACGGCTTTGCGACCGCTTCGATGATGCGCTTCGCCAGTTTCTCGGCATCGGCGATGCCCTTGAAATTGAACTGCATGACAACGAACTCGTCGCCGCCGAAGCGGGCGACAATGTCTGTCTCATTGCGCAGGCAACGCTGCAGCCTCTCGGCGACGCATTTCAACAGCCAATCGCCGGCCGGGTGCCCCCAGCTGTCGTTGATCGCCTTGAAGCGGTCGAGATCGAGCGAGAAGATCGCCAACCGTGCGGCCGCCGCGTCTTCCAGGGCGAGGTCGAGCCGTTCGCGAAACATCGAGCGGTTGGGCAGCCCGGTCAGCATGTCGTGATGCGCAAGATGGGTCATGCGCTCTTCGGCGCGGCGGCGCTCGGTGACGTCGTCGAAAGTCGCCACCCAGCCGCCGCCGCTCATGGGCCGGCGTGTGACCAGGATTGTCCTGCCGTCGGCAAGATGCCGATAGGCCGAATGGATTTTTCCCGCCCGCCGGCAGGCTTCGGTCTTGGCAACTTCGCTGTCGACGTCGATCTGCGTATAGATGCCGAGTTCAAGCAACCGTTCGAGCGCGTCGCGATGCGTCGTCCCAAGCGGGAAATCCGCCGCCTTGACCTTGTAAAGCTCCAGAAAACGCTCGTTGCGCACGATCATCTTGCCGTCGGCGTCGTACATCAGCAGGCCTTGCGACATGTTGGCGAGCGCGGCGTCGAAGCGGCGATGCTGCTCCTTCAGATCCTGCTCGGCGCGCCGCTGTTCGGTGATGTCCTCATAGATCGAGACCCAGCCGCCCAAGGCCAGCGGGCGGTGCGAGATGCGGATGATGCGGCCGTCCGCCAGCGCCTCCTCGTAGGTCGAGGGTTTCGCCTGGTCGATATAGGGCTTGCGGATGGCGTAGAGTTCATTGGCGCTTTGCGACGCGATGCCGATGTCGACGCTGTGCCGCAGGATGTCGATGAAACGGATGCCGGGCCGCACCACCTTGGCGTCGAGGCAGAAGATGTCGATGTAGTTGCCGTTGCAGATGATCATGCGCTCGTCGGCGTCGAACATGCAAAGGCCGTGCGACATGTTCTCGACAGCAGCCGAAAAGCGTTCGTTCTGTTCGCGCAGTTCGTCTTCCATGCGGCGTGAGCGTTCCATGCCTTCGGCCGCCCGTTCCGGGACGATCGAACCATCCTTGACGTCCACGACGGGCATGGGGCGCGCCTGCGGTGCGTGATCGAACATCACACTGTTGACGCTTCCGGTTAATTTAGCGTTTTCTACCCTATCGCGGATGCCGGGGCCTGATGCCGCGATTTTTCGATCGCCGAAAACCGCTTCAGGAAGGCATTCTGTGCCCAGGTCACCGAACGCGGTGCGAAATCGAAACGTTCGGCGGAAAAACCGCGCGGGCGGCCGAAGAACTCCGTTGCCTCGGCGGTCGAAAAGCCGGCGAGCAGCGTTGCCTCGAAATAGGCGGCGATCTGGTCGGCGCGCTTGATTTCCTTGCGCAACGCCGCCGCCAGGTCGGGAGGCAGCGAGAAGCGCAGATGGATGGCGCGCTGCAAGCGCAATTCGCAGTCCTTGTAGCTGCCGCCCATCACCGACTTGAACGGCGAGATCATGTCGCCGATGACATATTCGGGTGCATCGTGCAGCAGCGCCGCCAGCCGGTCGTCGGCCGAAGCCGTGGGCATCAGTTCGTTGAACAGCGCCTCCACCAGCAGCGAATGCTGGGCGACCGAAAAGGCATGCTCGCCGCTGGTCTGGCCGTTCCATCGGGCAACGCGGGCGAGCCCATGGGCAATGTCCGAAACCTCGATGTCGAGCGGCGATGGGTCGAGCAGGTCAAGCCGGCGGCCGGACAGCATGCGCTGCCAGGCGCGTGGCGGCGCGCCGGTGCGGTCCGCCGCCATCAGGCTTCCTCCGCGCTGACGGTTTCCTGCGGGAAACTGAATTTGGCCCAGGCGGGAATGGTGAGCGTCACCGGCACGTCGCCCGCCAGGATCGGCCGGCCGGCGTCCAGCGCCGCCTTGACCCTGTCGATGCGCGCGATGGCAAGCCCGGTCGTGCCAGCACTCGAGCCGAGCGCGCCGACCGGCCGTCCCTCGACGGTCAGCTCGGTGCCCGCGGCGGGCAGGGGAAGCTCGGACTGGACAATCAACACACGCCGCCTGGCCGTGCCGCGATGCTGCATGCGCGAGACGACTTCCTGGCCGACATAGCAGCCCTTCCTGAAGCCGACGCCGCCTGTCTCGTCGAGCAGCACGTCGTGCGGGAAAGCATCGCCGAGCGCATAGTCGGCCCCGCTTTCGGCAATGCCGTGAGCGATGCGGAAGGCCTGCCATGCGGCGCCATCGTCGGCTTGCGCAGCGCCGGCATAGGAGCGCGTGACGCTCTCGTCATCAAAGCGCCTGTCGGCAACCGCCGTTGAATCACTTTGTGAGGCGATTGACTCGTTTCCCCATGCAACAGAGACAAGTCCCTGTTCCGACTTGGCAATCTCGACCTTGGCGCGAAGCTTGTAGAGCATCAGCCGGCGAACGAAATCATCCGAGATATCGGCACGGCATTCGAGCCGGAAGGCGTTTTCACCAGCACGCGAGATCAGGAAGTCGAACAGGATCTTGCCTTGCGGCGTCAACAGCGCGCCCGGTCTTGCCTCGCTTTCACCCAGCGCATCGAGGTCGGTGGTGAGGATGTTCTGCAGGAAGTGCTCGGCATCCGGACCCGAGACGGAAATCAGCGCGCGGTCTTTCAGAAGGGTAAAGGGCATAGGGCGAATAAAAGCCTGATCTTGCAAAACGGTTGGCCATTACGTAAGCCGCTGGCACTCCCCCCGCAAGAGAGCATGACCATGACCTACGACCTCATCCTGACAGGCGGCACCGTGGTCAACCATGATGGCGAGGGACTTCGCGACGTCGGCGTGAAGGGCGGGCGGATCGCCGCGATAGGCGATCTCGGTCAAGCCTCGGCCGGCGAGACGATCGACTGCCGCGGCTTGCATATCCTGCCGGGCGTCGTCGACAGCCAGGTGCATTTTCGCGAGCCTGGACTGGAGCACAAGGAGGATCTGGAAACCGGCTCGCGCGCAGCGGTGCTCGGCGGCGTCACAGCCGTGTTCGAAATGCCCAACACCAATCCGTTGACCACCAGCGAGGCAACGCTTGCCGACAAGGTTCGGCGCGGCAGTGGCCGCATGCATTGCGATTTTGCGTTCTGGGTCGGCGGTACACGCGAGAACGCCAAGGATGTTGGCGAACTTGAGCGGTTGCCCGGTGCGGCGGGCATAAAGGTCTTCATGGGATCGTCAACCGGCGATCTGCTGGTCGAGGATGATGAAGGCGTCGCCTCGATCCTGCGGAATACCCGCCGCCGTGCGGCCTTTCATTCGGAGGATGAGTTCCGGCTGCGCGAGCGCCTCAGCGAACGCATCGAAGGCGACCCGTCATCGCATCCGGTCTGGCGTGACGAGATCGCCGCCTTGCGCTGTACCGAACGGCTGGTGCGCGTTGCGCGCAGCGTTCGCGCCCGCATCCATGTCCTGCACATTTCGACCGCCGAGGAGATCCTGTTCCTCGAACAGCACAAGGATGTCGCGACCTGCGAGGCGACGCCGCACCATCTGACGCTGAACGCCGACGACTATGCGCGGCTCGGCACGCTGATCCAGATGAACCCGCCGGTGCGTGCCGCTCGCCACCGCGACGGCATCTGGCACGGCATCGTGCAAGGCATCGTCGACGTGCTCGGCTCCGACCACGCGCCCCACACACTGGCCGAGAAAGCAAAAACCTATCCAGCTTCGCCCTCGGGCATGACTGGCGTACAGACGCTGGTGCCGGTCATGCTCGACCACGTCAATGCCGGCCGGCTGACCCTGCAGCGTTTCGTCGACCTGTCCAGCCACGGCCCGCAACGCATCTTCGGCATGGCTGGAAAAGGCCGCATCGCCGCCGGCTATGACGCCGACTTCACCATCGTCGACATGAAGCGGCGAGAAACCATCACCAACGCGCAGGCCGGCTCGAAGGCGGGCTGGACACCCTATGACGGCAAGCAGGTCACCGGCTGGCCGGTCGGCACCGTCATTCGTGGACGCCGCATCATGTGGGAAGGCGAAATCGTCACGCCAAGCCAGGGCAGGCCGGTCGAGTTTTCCGAGGCGCTGCCGGCATAGGCTTGGACCGAAGGCCCGCTTAGTGGCGGCGTCATACCTGCCCAGCTGTTCCATGGCGACCGTTCCCTGGGGAGGTAAGCCCGCTCAATCTCCGGCGACGAAGAAGGTCCACTGCCCGGCGGGCGTGATGCCGACGCGGTAAAAGATGTAGGCGCCGAACTGCTTCATGTCGTCGAAATCGCCGGCGGTGACGATCTTGAACAGCTCGACCCGCTGCTTGGCGTCGAGCTTGTCGAGCGGCAGCGCGAAGAAATATGGCCAGACATAGAGTTCCTGCGGCGTCCCGGCGTCGACATGGACATAGCCGGCACTGAGCACTTCTTCCAGAATGGCCAGGATTTCCTGGCCGTCCGGGTCGCCGGAGAGCCCCTTGAGGAAGGCGATGGCGTCGCCGTCGATGTCGGCCAGCGACAGTTGGGTCATGCTGTCGCCCGTGCCGATCAACGGCCTGAGCCTTTCGATGTCGCCGGTCCTGCAAGCCTCGATAATCAGGTCGTGCATGCGCCGCACGGGCTCGGGCAGCTTGGCGAGGTCATAGACCACCTCCGGCAGGGGCGCTTCGGGGTCGACGCGCGGCCTATTGCTGCTGCCATCCGATGGGCGGTCCGGTTCCGCCGCGTCCGGAGCAGCCGGCTGGCTGGTCGAAGGCGTCCCCACGGGATCCGGCATCGGGACTGTACTTCCGGGCGCCGAACTGTCGCTATCCGTCGGCGGCGTCACAGGGGAGGGAAGCTCTTCGCGCTGGATCTGGCTCAACGCATGGGCAGGGCTGCTGTCCAAGCAAGCCACCAGGGTAAACGCGGCACAGCAAGCAGCGAGACGGATGTAAAGGACCAAGCCCTTCGGCTTGCCTGACATCGAAAAATTCACTGCCCGTATCTCCCTGCTTCCGGGCATGATGCCCGAACGGCACTTGATGGTCAAAGAACCTGATATCGGTTCAGTGCCGCAGCCGCTCGGGTTCGAAGGCGCCAGCAATCACCTTCTCGCGCATGCGGTCGAGCAGGGCAAGGGCCGATGTCTCGCCGTTGGCGCGCAACATTTCACCGAATGCGGTCTCAAGCGCCGCCTCGGCAATGATCTCGGGCTCGATGCCGGCCGAAAGGCCTTCCGCCCAAGCTTCGCTGTGGCTCTCCACCGCGGTCAGGCGCTTTTCTTCCCTGACCAGCGCGTCGATGTCGTTGACACCATGTTCCATAGCGATGTCCACCCTTTCAAGCGGCGATCCATCCGTGTGAATCAGGCTTGATCTGTTTCGTTTACACGCAGCCCTAAGTAAGTATTTGTAAATACGACATTTTTTTGATCGTGCTTTACAAAGGGGCGGCTGCGCCTGGCGAAGCTGCATTCAACTCGGATCAAACTTAGCCGATTAGGCCGGCCTGCGGGGCGAAAACCTTCAGTTTGAGTTAATTCCACATTTGTGCGCTAACGTTTGATTAACGCTGTTGCAGAAGTGCAACATCAGGATTGCACCAAGACACTGGCTGGCACAAGCCGGATATGTGCGCTGCCACTCTCAACTGCCCGGATATCTGTTGACGGACGCCTGGAGAGCTTCGCCGTTATCCCGGGAGGACCGCGTCACACTTTTCCTGGAATTGCCCTAGTTGCCGTAGCGCGAGGCAATGTCGCGCGTCAGCGTCTCGCCTTCCTTCATGTAACGGCTGATGGCTTCGGTGGCTGAGGCGGTGCATTGCGTATAGGTGCCGCCGAAAGAGCGGTAGCCGCGGTTGAAGCTGGCGATGAAGCGGGCGCGCCGCTCGGCATCCGGATTTTCCGAATCGAGCAGTTTTTCCATCTCGACGCGCCATTGGTCGCCCTTCTCGCCACACAGATTGCGCAGGAAATGCAGCGATCCCAAAACCTCGGCCAGCCGCATCAAGCCAGGCTCGAACGGCGCCTCCGCGCTCGATGCCGGCCGCACCGCTAGGCCCGTGCTGGCGGCAAGGCACAAAACGACGAGAAGGGAGGTGCGGCTCATATGTCTATCTGGCCAAACAATTTGTCGCCTGCAAGGCGTTTCCAGCGGGACGGTTGCGGATTTCAGCGGCTTGCAGGGGAACCGTCGGGTCGACCCAGCAGATCCTGTGCCACCGCGAACACCGAACCGGCGAGCGGCAACGCCGCCATCTCACTGAGCGTATAGAACGCGGCTGTCTCGGCGTCGTCGCTGGCCACTGCCTCGCCGCCGGCATAGGCAGCGCCGAAGACCGTGAGGCGGTAGTCGACCGGATGGCTCTCATCCCTGCCGTCGATATGGATTTCCCGAAGCGGGCGAAAACCGGCGGCGTGCAAACCGGTTTCTTCCTGCAACTCGCGCTTCGCGGCATCCTCCAGTGTCTCGCCGGCTTCGACCTTGCCGCCCGGAAAGGCGTAGAGCCCCTGCGAAGGCGGCCTTGCGCGCTTGACCAAGAGCACGGTGTCACCACGCACCACCGCGACCGAGACTGCCGGCAGTATCTTTCGTTGTTCGTTCATGGCTCCCAACCGTTCGATCGTCGCAGCCCGCTGTGGACGGCCAGTGCCGGACAGCTTTAGCGGTTGCAGTGCGGCTGTTCCATCGCCACTTTCTTGCGGAACCATTCGGCGGAATTATTCGAGAGCCACGATCGATCATGTGCGGACGCTTTGCCTTGACCGCCACGCCGGGCCAGACCGCCGCCTTTCTGGGCTTGGCTGAGCTGGAGGAATTTCCGGCGCGCTACAACATCGCGCCGACGCAGCCAGTGCTGATGGCGCTCTCCGGGATGCCGCGGGCGCCAGGCTCCAACCTGCCGGACCGCCAGTCGATGCTGGTGCGCTGGGGCCTCATTCCCACCTGGGTCAAGGACACCAGGGAGTTCCCGCTGCTGTTCAACGCCCGCTCGGAAGGCGCGATCGAGAAGGCCTCGTTCAAGGCGGCCATGCGCCATCGCCGCGCTCTGGTGCCGGCATCCGGCTTCTACGAGTGGCGGCAAACCGGCGGCAAGAAGGGGCAACCCTACTGGATACGGCCCCGGCATGGCGGGTTGGTGGCCTTTGCCGGCCTGATCGAAACCTATGCCGAGCCGGGCGGTTCGGAAATGGATACCGGCGCGATCCTGACCGTCAACGCCAATGCCGACATCGCCCATATCCACGACCGGATGCCGGTGGTCGTCGATCCCGGGGATTTCGCCCGCTGGCTGGATTGCCGCACGCTCGAGCCGCGTGATGTCGCCGACCTGCTGCGGCCGGCGCAGGTTGATTTCTTCGAAGCGATTCCCGTGTCCGACCTCGTCAACAAGGTCGCCAATACCGGACCGGAAATTCAGGAGAGGGGCGAGATCGGACTGGAGCCCGAGAAGGTCAGGCGCCAGAAGCCTGGCGCGGACGACGGTCAGATGACGCTGTTCTAGCCAAGCCCGTCGAGGCTTAATTTTCGAGACACCTGTTCGCGTCCCCGATCGCAGGCGGTTGCGGCGGACGCGTACCGCTTCAGGCGGCGCGGGGCGATACGATCTTCTGCGCCGGCTTTTTCTTCTTAGCGGTGTGAAGAAGGGCGGCGACGATCGCGGCCGGACCGATTGCGCGATAGTGGCTGGCCAGCGTTGGTTGCTTGGCGCGGTTGGCGTCTTGCTTGCTTCGAGGCATCTTTCTCTTCCCTGGTAACGTCTTCGTGTCTGCGTTTGATGGTTGATTCCGACCAAATCGTGACGCTTGGTGATCTAGCCGGCGAATGTTTCATGACTGTGCCGACATGTTTAATAAAATGTTTCACTGCCTGATTCCGCGTGATCGAGCGACGCGCTTACCTGTCTTTATGACGTTTTTCCTGGGAACAGCGACTTGACGGCAACACTGGCCAAGGCGATAAAGCCGCCCATGAAAACGTCTTTCGCCATTTGTGGCATTTGCATTATTGGCTAGCCTCGCGCTGGTCCGGACGTTTTCGCCTCATCTTCCCCTAGATTGGACAAACGCCCCGGCCAGCAGGCTGGAGCCTGATTTGCGCCTCGGCGCGGGGCCGGCTCCATCCAGACAAAAAGTTCGGAACCGGGAAGGCATGGAATGTCTGACGCATCGAAGGGCCTGCGCCTCTACAACACGCTGACGCGGACGAAGGCGGACTTCACGCCGATCGATGCGCTGAATGTGCGCATGTATGTCTGCGGCCCGACCGTCTACGATTTCGCCCATATCGGCAATGCCAGGCCGGTGATCGTTTTCGATGTGCTGTTTCGCTTGCTGCGCCATGTATACAGCGAAACGCATGTCACGTATGTGCGCAACATCACGGACGTCGACGACAAGATCAACGCGCGCGCGTTGCGCGATTTCGGCGACGAGATATCAGCCGGAAAGCTGTCGCTCAACGAAGCTATCCGGCGGGTGACCGAAAAGACCGCCGACCAGTTCCACAGCGATGTCGCCACGCTTGGCTGCCTGGAGCCGACCGTCGAACCGCGCGCCACCGAATTCGTCGAGCCTCGCGCCGACGGCAAGGCCGACATGATCAGCTTGATTCAAAGCCTGATCGAACGCGGCCATGCCTATGTCGCTGCAGGTGAAGTTCTGTTCGACACGGCGTCGATGCCCGACTACGGCCAGTTGTCGAAGCGCAATCTCGACGAGCAGCAGGCTGGTGCCCGCATCGCCGTCGACGCGCACAAGAAGAACCCTGGCGATTTCGTGCTGTGGAAACTGTCGTCGGCGGAAGAGCCGGGTTGGAAGAGCCCGTGGGGCAGGGGCAGGCCAGGCTGGCACATCGAATGCTCGGCGATGTCGGCGGCTTATCTCGGCGAAGTCTTCGACATCCATGGCGGCGGCCTCGACCTGATCTTCCCGCACCATGAGAACGAGATCGCCCAGTCGCGCTGCGCCCACGGCACCGATGTCATGGCCAATGTCTGGATGCACAACGGCTTCCTGCAGGTCGAAGGGCAGAAGATGTCGAAGAGCCTCGGCAATTTCTACTCGATCCACGAACTGCTGGAGACCGAGACCTTTGGCGGCCGCAGCTGGCCGGGCGAGGTTCTGCGGCTGGCGATGCTGATGACGCACTACCGCGAGCCGATCGACTTTTCGGTGCGCAAGCTGGAGGAAGCGGAGAACACGTTGCGCAAATGGAAACGCGCGGCCGATCTGGCGCCGGCGGCGGGACAATTGCCGGCTAAGGTCGTGGAAACCCTCTCCGACGACCTGGCCACCTACGCCGCATTCCAGCAATTGACCCAGCTTGCCGGCGAGGCTAGCGAAGTCGAAGGCCATGGCGGGAACGCCGCCGCCGCTTCGCTGAAGGCCGCACTTCTCTTCCTCGGCTTCGACATCGGCGCGGCCAGGGTCGACGAGGCCGAGATCGCGAGATTGATCGCCAGGCGCCTGGAATTGATCGCCGCCAAGAACTGGGCCGAAGCCGACCGCATCCGCGACGACCTTTTGGCGCAAGGTGTGCAGCTGAAGGACGGCAAGGATCCGGTCACCGGCGAACGTGTGACGACGTGGGAGGTGAAGCGGTGAGGGCGGCGCCAAGCGCCTTTGCAAGGTTGGCGGAGGCGCTGGCGACAGCCGATCTCCCCCCTTGCGGGGGAGATGTCCGGCAGGACAGAGGGGGGTGTGAAGGATCGCCAGCGTTTCCGGCTAGCAACTCTCGCTTCAACCATTCCTTGAGAAGGCATTGGTCTCCAACTGATAGGGTGGCGGGACAGCACCCCCCTCTGTCCTGCCGGACATCTCCCCCGCAAGGGGGGAGATTGCTTATCATCGGCGATTTCGCCAATCTTCAGCGTAGGGGTGATTGATGGGGCACGACCTCGTTCCGCCACGACAGCGCAAGAATGCGAAATCCATGCGGCGCGCCATGACCGATGCCGAGCTGAAGCTTTGGAACGAGTTGCGCGCCCACCGACTGATGGGAATGAGCTTTCGCCGGCAAGTACCGATCGGCCCTTACATTGTTGATTTCGCTTGCTCGGCCTGTCGCCTCGTTGTTGAGGTCGATGGCAGCCAGCATGCAGATGCCGAACATCTGCGGCATGACGAGGCGCGAAGCGCCTATTTGAAAGCCAGCGGCTGGACCATCCTCCGCTTCTGGAACGATGACGTCATTCGCGATATCGACAATGTGTGCCAGCACATCGTCGTCGAGGCCGGCCTGGGCAATGCCGCGATACCGGCGGGCGAAGCAGCAAGGGAGGCTGTTCCATGATCGATCATCTCGGCATCACCGTTGCCGATTTCGATGTTTCGAAGGCTTTCTACGACAAGGCGATGGCGCCGCTTGGTGCGTCGTTGCTCTATATGGTGCCGCTGGAATACACCGGCGGCGCCAAGGTCGGCGGCTATGGCCGCGACCGGCCGGTGTTCTGGTTGAGTACCGGCAAGAACAAGCCGAGAGACCACCAGCACGTTGCCTTCACCGCGCGCAGCCGTGCCGAGGTCGATGCCTTCCATGCGGCGGCCCTTGCCGCCGGCGGCAAGGACAATGGCGGGCCTGGTCTGCGCCCGCACTATCATCCGAGCTACTATGGCGCCTTCGTCTTCGATCCCGACGGCAACAATGTCGAGGCGGTTTGCCATGACCCGGAGTGAGCAACGATGAGCCTCGACAACCGGCCGGTCTACACAGGCGGCTGCCAGTGCGGCGCGGTGCGCTTCCGCGTCGAGGGCGCGCTTGGCGATGCCTCGGTCTGCCACTGCCGCATGTGCCAGAAGGCGTTCGGCTCGTTCTACGCACCGTTGGTATCCGTGCGCGGCGCCAAGCTCGACTGGACGCGCGGCGAGCCGAAATATTTCCGCTCGTCCAGCCATGTCGATCGAGGGTTTTGCGCCAATTGCGGGACGCCGCTGACCTTTACCGCGCCTGATGGTGTCGGCCTCGCCATCGGTGCGTTCGACAATCCGGCGGAGATCGTGCCGTCGATCCAGTGGGGCACCGAGGCAAAACTGCCCTATGTCGACACCATCCCGAAACTGCCGGGCGACGAGACGATGGCCGATATATCATCGGCTCCGTATCTCGCCGATCTCGTCTCATATCAGCACCCGGACCACGATACGGAACAGTGGCCGCCAAAGGAAAAGTCATGACCGATCAGGTTCGAACCGGCGGCTGCCAATGCGGCGCCGTGCGCTTTCGCATCAAGGGCGCGCTCGGGCGCCCGTCCATCTGCCACTGCCGCATGTGCCAGAAGCAGTTCGGCTCCTTCTTCGGCGCTTTGGTGACCGTGCCGAAGGACGGCGTCGAATGGACTCATGAGGAACCGAGCTATTTCCAGTCGTCGGTCAATATCGATCGCGGCTTCTGCGCCCGCTGCGGCACACCGCTGACCTACCGCCAGCCCGGCGGCCTCGAAATCGCCATCGGCGCCTTCGACGACCGCTCGGATCTGGCGCCGCAGATCCAGGTCAATTACGCCGCGCGGCTGCCCTGGGTGGAGACGATCTTCGACCAGCCCATTCACCAGGATCCAGACTTCTACGCCAGGCAGGAGCAGATCATCTCCTTCCAGCATCCCGATCACGAAACGGCCAACTGGCCGCAACAGGGCCTGAAACTATGAGCTTGCGTACCCTCTATCCGGAAATCGAACCATTCGACTCGGGCATCCTCGATGTCGGCGACGGTCATCAGGCCTATTGGGAACGCTCCGGCACCAAGGGCGCCAAGCCGGCGGTGTTCCTGCATGGCGGACCCGGCGGCACCATTTCGTCGAAGCACCGGCGGCTGTTCGACCCCAAACTCTACGACGTCATCCTGTTCGACCAGCGCGGCTGCGGAAAATCGACGCCGAACGCCTCGCTGGAAGCCAACACGACCTGGCATCTGGTTGCCGACATCGAGCGCCTGCGCGAAATGGCGGGCTTCGACAAATGGCTGGTGTTCGGTGGCTCCTGGGGCTCGACGCTGGCGCTCGCCTATGCCGAGACCCACCCCGATCGCGTCAGCGAGCTGGTGGTGCGTGGCATCTACACGCTGACCCGCGCCGAACTCGAATGGTACTACCAGTTCGGTGTCTCCGAGATGTTTCCCGACAAGTGGGAACGCTTCCTGGCGCCGATTCCCGAAGCCGAACGCGGCGACATGATGGCGGCCTACCGTAAAAGGCTGGTTGGCACAGACCGCAAGGCGCAAATCGAGGCCGCCCGCGCCTGGAGCCTATGGGAGGGCGAGACGATCACGCTGCTGCCGGAGCCGGAGACCAGCGGGCCATTTGGCGAGGACGACTACGCCGTCGCGTTCGCCCGCATCGAGAACCACTATTTCGTCCATGCCGGCTGGCTGGAGGAGGGGCAGCTTCTGCGCGACGCGCACAAGCTCAAGGACATCCCCGGCACCATCGTCCATGGCCGCTACGACATGCCGTGTCCGGCGCGCTACGCCTGGGCGCTGCACAAGGCCTGGCCGAAGGCGGATTTCCACCTGATCGAGGGTGCCGGCCATGCCTATTCGGAGCCGGGCATCCTTGACCAACTGATCCGGGCGACGGACAAGTTTGCAGGCAAATGACCATGACCCGCGAGCGCCTCTATCTCTTCGACACCACACTGCGCGATGGCCAGCAGACGCCGGGCATCGACTTTTCGGTCGAGGACAAGATCGCCATCGCAAGGCTGCTCGATGAATTCGGCTTCGACTATGTCGAGGGCGGCTATCCCGGCGCCAATCCGACCGACACCGCATTCTTTCAGCAGAAGCGCACGGCGAAGGCCAAATTTGTCGCCTTCGGCATGACCAAGCGGGCAGGCGTCTCGGCTTCCAACGATCCCGGCCTTGCCGCCCTTGTGCAATCGAAGTCGGACGCCATCTGCTTCGTCGCCAAGAGCTGGGATTACCATGTCCGTGTCGCGCTCGGCTGCACCAACGAGGAAAACCTCGATGCCATCAAGGCCTCGGTCGAGGCATCAGTCGCTTCGGGCAAGGAAGCGATGGTCGACTGCGAGCATTTCTTCGATGGCTTCAAGGCCAACCCGGACTATGCGCTGGCCTGCGCCAGGACGGCATACGACGCCGGCGCGCGCTGGGTGGTGTTGTGCGACACCAATGGCGGCACGCAGCCATCGGAAGTGCGCGCCATCGTCGAGAACGTGATCGCCTCCGGCATCCCCGGCGACCATCTCGGCATCCATGCCCATGACGATACCGGCCAGGCCGTGGCGAATTCCCTTGCCGCCGTCCAGGCCGGCGTGCGCCAGATCCAGGGCACGCTGAACGGCATCGGCGAGCGCTGCGGCAACGCCAATCTGGTGTCGATCGTGCCGACGCTGGCGCTGAAGCCGGCTTTCGCCGATCGCTTCGAGACCGGCGTTTCGGCGGAAGCACTGACCGGCATCTCCAGGCTCTCGCGCGCCTTCGACGAACTCCTGAACCGTGCGCCTGAAGCGCAGGCGCCCTATGTCGGCGCCTCGGCCTTCGCCACCAAGGCCGGCATCCACGCCTCGGCGCTGGCCAAGGAGCCGGCGACCTATGAGCACGTGCCGCCGGAAACGGTCGGCAACCGCCGCCGCGTCATGGTTTCCGACCAGGGCGGCAAGGCGAATTTCCTCGCCGAGCTGAAGCGGCGTGGCATCAATGTGCCCAGGGACGATCACCGGCTCGACGCGCTGATTGCCGTGGTCAAGGAGCGCGAGGCCGAAGGCTATGCCTATGAGGGCGCCGACGCCTCCTTCGAACTGCTGGCCCGCAAGATGCTGCATGGCCTGCCGGAATTCTTCAACGTCACCTCGTTTCGCTGCATGGTCGAGCGGCGCTTCGACGCCAACGGCCAGTTGAAGACGGTGTCCGAAGCGATCGTGAAAGTGCTGGTCGACGGCGAAGAGAAGATGTCGGTGGCCGAAGGACATGGCCCGGTCAACGCGCTCGACATCGCGTTGCGCAAGGATCTTGGCAAATACCAAAGCGAGATCGTCGATCTCGAACTCGCCGATTTCAAGGTGCGTATCCTCAATGGCGGCACCGAGGCCATCACCCGGGTTCTGATCGAATCGCATGACGGCACCGGCGCGCGCTGGTGGACTGTCGGGGTTTCCGAAAACATCATCGACGCGTCCTTCCAGGCGCTGATGGATTCGATCGTCTACAAACTGATGAAGAACCGGGAGATGGCGGGCCTGGTTGCGGCCGAGTAAGTTTGAACCATCAGCGAAAGTCCGTTGATCCATCACAACTTTGCGATGGTCTTGCGGAGGTGACTGCGCCATAGCGTTGGCCCATGGCCACTGAAGTAATTGCACTCGACGCGGATTCGAAGGCCCGGCGCGGTTTCCTGTTGGCGCTGGGTGCTTACCTCTTGTGGGGGTTGCTGCCGTTTTACATGAAGGCAGTGGCGCATCTGCCGCTCGCCGAGGTGATTGCGCACCGCATCGTCTGGTCGGTGCCAATCGCCGCTGCGGTTCTCATCTGGGCCGGCCGCACGGCGGACTTCAAGGCGGCATTGCGCTCTCCACGCACCATTTCCATGGCCGCGCTGACGGCGGCGCTGATCTCGGTCAACTGGGGCATCTATGTCTGGGCGATCGCCGTCGACCGCACCGTCGAGACCGCGCTTGGCTATTACGTCAACCCGCTGGTCAGTGTGGTCGTCGGCGCGCTGCTGCTTGGCGAACGGCTCGACCGCTTGCAGATCGCGGCGGTTGTGCTAGCGGCGGTTGCCGTGGCGGTGCTGACGATCGAGGGCGGCAAGCTGCCCTGGGTGTCGCTGGCGCTGGCGTTTTCCTTCGCCGCCTACGGCTTCTTCCGCAAGACGCTGCCGATCGGGCCAAGCCAGGGCTTTCTGCTCGAAGTGCTTTTGCTATCGGTGCCGGCGCTTGGCTACATCGTTTACCTGATCGCGACCGGACAGGATCACATCGTGTCCAGCAACAGCACCGACACGGCGTTGCTGATCGGCTGCGGCCCGGTCACATCGGTGCCGCTGTTGCTGTTTGCCTTCGGCGCCAAGCTGTTGCGGCTCTCCACCATCGGCATCATGCAGTATATCGCGCCGACCATGGTGTTCCTGATCGCTGTGCTGATCTTCGATGAACCGTTCGGCACCATCCAGGCGCTAGCCTTCGCGCTGATCTGGACGGCACTGGCGATCTATTCCTGGTCGATGCTGACATCGGCACGCAAGGCCTCCGCCCGATAGGGAGTTTCGATGTACCAGTTGCACATCGCCAACAAGAACTATTCCTCATGGTCGCTACGGCCATGGATCTTGATGCGAGCGCTGGACATTCCATTCGAGGAGCGGCTGATGCCGTTTCCGACCGGATCGAGCTGGAGCCTTTACCGATCGTTCTCGCCGAACGGGCGGGTGCCTTGCCT
Source organism: Mesorhizobium sp. WSM1386 (assembly GCF_055901595.1). Taxonomy (NCBI): domain Bacteria; kingdom Pseudomonadati; phylum Pseudomonadota; class Alphaproteobacteria; order Hyphomicrobiales; family Phyllobacteriaceae; genus Mesorhizobium; species Mesorhizobium sp. WSM1386. Next base: position 5,258,447 of record NZ_CM148373.1, on the reverse strand, counting down.
GATCGACGATGGCTGGGCGGTCTGGGATTCGCTTGCCATTGTCGAATATCTGGCCGAGCGGCATCACGGTGTCTGGCCTGTCGAGGCCAAAGCGCGTGCCTGGGCGCGTTCGGCCGCCGCCGAAATGCATTCGAGTTTCACAGCTTTGCGCGGCGCATGCCCGATGAGTTGCGGCGTGCGCGTCGAACAGTTTCCGATGTCCGATGCGTTGAAGCAGGATCTCTTCCGCCTCGGCGACCTCTGGAACGATGGCCTTGCCCGTTTTGGCGGGCCGTTTCTCGCCGGCGCGCATTTCACCGCCGCCGACGCCTTCTTCGCCCCGGTGGCGTTCCGGGCCCAATCCTACGGGCTCTCTTTCGAGGGCGCGGCTTCCGGCTATCCGGCGCAATTGCTGGCCCTGCCGGCGATGCGCGAATGGTACGCCGCGGGCCTCGCCGAGACTTGGCGTGAGCCGGATCATGAAGCGGAAGTCCGTGCCGCCGGCACCATTATCGAGGATCTTCGCGCCTTGGCGTGAAACCGCGGGCTGCCGTTACAATCCCCGGCCAAGCCGCCTGACGAACAGATAGGTGGCCGCCGCGATAACCAATGACACCGCCGTCACCACCCAGAAGCCTATTGGTGTATCGACGAGCGGCAGCCCGCCGACATTCATGCCGAACAGGCCCGAGATGATGGTCATCGGCAGCAGCACCGCTGTCATCACGGAGAGAACATAAAGCAACTGGTTCGACTGCATGGTCAGCTTGGCCATCAGCTCGTCCTGCAGCAGCCTCGTGCGCGCCTGCAACTGCTCGCCGTCATTGTAGAGCGTGAAGGCGCGGTGCGAGAGCCTGGCAGCCATGTCGTTGATCAGGTCGGGCAGCTCGTCGCGATGCGAATGGTCGAGATGCCGGAACAGGTTGGTCAGCGTCGCCATCTGCCGATGGATCACCACCAGCTGCCGGCGCGCCTCGACCAGCGCCTGGCGCTCATTGTGCCATGCGTCGCGCACCACGCGGTCCTCGATGCCGTCGAGCGTGTCGCCGAGCTTGCCGAGTTCTGCCGCCATGCCGTCGAGCGACTGGCCCATCACCGCCTCGATCAGCTCCGCCGGCGAGCGGAATTTCCGCGATCCGTTCTCCACCGCCTTGCGGACCGCGTCGACCGACTCCAGCGGCTGCTTGCGGGCGCCGATCAGCATCGTGTCGTTGAAGGCAAAGCGGAAATGGACGAGCCCGCGTGCTTCCGAAAAATCGTGCCTGAGATCGGGCAGGTCGCCAAAGAGCCAGTTGTCCTCGTAGTCGATATGGCAGCCATGGCTGGGCGCGAGGAAGGCATCGCGGGCCGGCGCCGGCAGCGCCTTTTCGGCGCCGATCTCCTGGCGGGCGTGCAGGTCGGTGATCTGATAGCTACGCCAGGTCCACTGCGCTTGCGCAGGATCCTTGGTCCGCAGGCCACTGGCGGTGAAATGATAGATAAAGAACAGCCCGTGCTCGTCGGGCAGATAGGGCGACAGGTCGGTGCCTTCGGGGAGGGCGACATCCATTGGGCGCAGTGCCAGATACGAGTTGCAAGGCGGCGCCGCGCAGCGGCACCTGACCGGGATTTCTAGCACGCACGAACCCGCTTCCGTGTGACGGTTTCTTGACAGCCGATCACAGAGTGTCGAGCAGGCGGCAATGCGGTGGCGGCGCCTTTCGCCATCACCGCATTGCAATTGCGGCGGTTCAGCGCTTCGGCCCGAACCCGGGATAGGGGTTGAGCGGTACGATTGCCGCGACGTCCATCATGCCGGCCTTGACCAATGGCAGAGTGCCGAGATGGCCGCGCACTTCGGCGTCGTCGGTCGCCTCGAACATCATGCCGCTGCCGGGAATATCGCCGCGGTTCCAGACCTGGCGCACCGCGCCTTCGGCGTAGAGCGTGCGCCGCTGCTCGGCCTCGCCGGGCAAAAGCGGTGCGAAGTCGGCATCGCTGAACTTGGCGGTGTTGCGGGTGAGAAGGGCAAAGAACTGCATGTCGGTCTCCTTGGTTGGGATGGCCGAGTATCGCTTTTGGCTGTTCAGACTGTCCAAGACTGAATAGGCTAAAGTTGAGACCTTCTAGGACTTGAAGCTTCGGAGAAAAATGTTCGACCTGCGCCAGATCAGATATTTCGTCACCGTTGCGGAAACCGGCAATGTCGGCCGCGCCGCCGAAATCCTGCATATTTCACAATCGCCGCTCAGCCGGCAGATCATGCAGCTCGAGGCGCAACTGGGCGTCGCCCTGTTCGAACGCGCAAAGCAGCGCGTCCACCTCAATGCCGAGGGCCGCGCCTTCCTCACCGAGGCCCACGCGCTGCTCGCCGATGCGCGGCGGGTGGAGGAGTTCGGCCGCAACCTTGCCAGCGGCGCGGTCGGCCGTCTCGCCATCGGCTATGTCGAGGGCGCGGTGCATGCCGGGCTGGTCGCCGACATGCTCAGGCAGTTCCGCCGCGAGCGGCCGGATTTCCATCTTCAACTCAGGAGCCGGCGCACGGCCGCGCAGTTCGATGATTTGCGGCAGCGTGTGCTCGATCTCGGCTTCGTCTACGCTCCGGCCCCGGCCGACGATCCGGACATCGACAGCATGCTGGTGCGGCGCGAGCCGCTGGTGCTGGCTATCCCCGAGGATGATCCGCTTGTCGCGCTAGCCGACATCGGGCCGCGGCATCTCGACGGCCGCACCTGGATCACCGTGGTGCGCCAGCCCGACGACACCAATCGCGGCCAGTTCCTCGCCGCTTGTGCAAAGGCCGGCTTTCTGCCCGACATCGCCTATGAGACAGCCGATCCGCTGACCTCGCTCGGCCTGGTCAGCGCCGGCCTCGGCCTGGCGACGGTTCAGTCCAGCCTGCGTGCCGCCGCACCGCCGCGGGTGGTGTTTCGCGATTTGCCATGGTTCGAACGCACGGTGTCGATCCATCTGGCCTGGCAGCGGCATGACCGGCGGGCGGTGATTGCGGATTTGAGGAAGGCAGTAGGCAGTAGGCAGTAGGCAGTAGGCAGTAGGCAGTAGGCAGTATCTTTCCCTATTCCCTTACTCCCCTAATCTCACATCTTATCGATCACCGACTGCACGCCCTCGGTCGGGGCGTCGACGGAGGAGCCTGCCACCATGATGGCGGCGACGATGGCCTCGGGGTCGTTGACGACCAGCGGCTTGACCCTTTGCGCGGTGTGAATGAAGCCTTCCGCCGCCATGTGATCAAGCAACGTCAGCATCGGATCCCAGAAGCCACCGACATTGCCGAAGACGATCGGCTTGCGATGATGGCCGAGTTGCGCCCAGGTCATGACCTCGACGATCTCCTCGACAGTACCGATACCGCCCGGCAGCGCCACAAAGGCGTCGGATTTCTCGAACATCTTATGTTTGCGCTCGTGCATATTGTCGGTGATTACCAGCTCGTCGAGCCGGTCAAGCGCGGTTTCGGTCGCTTCCCTGTTGATCAGGAAGCGCGGAATGATGCCCGTTACCTTGCCGCCGGCCTTGAGCGCGCCTTCGGCGACAGCGCCCATGATACCTTTGGTGCCGCCGCCATAAATCAGCCTGAGGCCGGAGCGTGCAAGCGAGCGCCCGAGCAGGTGACCGGCCTTGGCATAGGTTTCATCACGGCCCGGAGACGAGCCGCAATAGACGCAGACGGATCGAATCGTATTCATGGCGACGATTGGTGATTGGGTCTGAAAGCGGGGTCAAGCCCCAAGGGTAATAAGGCCGGGCTTTTTCTTGTCGGCCCCTTTTTCTTGTCGGCCCCTTTTTCTTGTCGGCTTTGGGAAAACACGCTAGACCGGCGTTAGGTGGCTAAGGGGTAGGGAAATATGGCAATTAATCCACTGAAGGCGTTCCTGTTCGCGGCGGGTGGGACCGTCGCGGCTGCGGGAACCGCCTATGTATCGGGTGCACTCGACCCGTATCTTCATCCAACGCCACCGGCGCAGGTAGCGGCCTTGACGCCGCCCGAGGCGAAACCGGCGGATCCCGGCACGGAAGGGCGGTTGCCAGCACCGGCGGTGCCGGCCGCTCCCGCCGCGGCACCGCAGGCGACGGCTCCGGCAGCGGATGCATCGGCGCCGGCAGCGCCCGCGGCGGCAGGTCCGATCGCGCCGACATTCGACGTCGTGCGCGTCGAGGGCAACGGTTCGATCGTGGTTGCCGGCAATGCGGCGCCCAATTCGAAGGTCGAGATCCTGAGCGGCACCACCGTGCTTGGTTCGACGGTGGCGGGTCCCGATGGAGCCTTTGTCATCGTGCTCGACGATCCGCTGAAGCCGGGCGACTATACGATTGCCCTGCGTTCGACGGTCGGTACCGTGGTGACCGCCTCGGTGCAGACCGCCGTCGTTTCGGTTCCCAAGGATGCCGCCGGCCAGGTGCTGGCGATGGTCGAGGAGCCGGGCAAGCCGGCCGAACTGCTGACAGTCCCGGCGCCCGAAACCAAACCGGCCGCACCGGCCACCGGCGACCAGGCTGCCGCGCCGGCTGCACCAGCGCCGGCTCCGGCCGCTGAAGCGCCGGCGGCTGTTGCTCCGGCGCCGGCAACATCGCCCGCCGCAGCCGCGGCTGAGCCCAAGATTGTTGTTGAAGCGGTCGAGATCGATGGCAGCAAGATCTTTGTCGCCGGCCTTGCCGATCCGGGCCGCAAGGTGCGCGCCTACGCCAATGACATTTTGCTCGGCGACGCCCAGACATCGCGCGACGGTCATTTCCTCGTCGAAGCGACCCGCGACATTCCGGTCGGCAGCTACACCATCCATGTCGATGGCCTTGATGCCGATGGCGTGAAGGTGGTCACCCGCGCCGCTGTTCCGTTCGAACGCGAGCCGGGTGACACGGTTGCCGCCGTGGCGCCCGCCCAGACCAAGCCAGCAGCGACGAAGCCAGCAGAGACCAAGCCTGCCGCCCCGGCCTCTGCCGCCGAAGCGCCAGCCGTTGCCGCCGCTCCGGCTGAGTCGGCACCAGCGGCGCCCGCCGCCGAGGCTCCGGCCATCGCGGCGGCAGCCACGCCGCCGAGCGACGTGCCCGAGGTCGTGGCACCCAAGCTCGAACACGCCGACAGCGCCGTCATCATCCGCCGCAACGACACGCTCTGGCGGATTTCGCGGCGCGTATACGGCCACGGGGTGCGCTATTCGACCATCTATCTCGCCAACCAGGACCAGATCAGGAATCCCGACCGCATCTGGCCGGGGCAGGTGTTCATGGTTCCGGAAAAGTCGAAGGAAGGCGAAGCCGCCGACCTCAAGGCAATGGGCGAGCAGGCGACGACGGCGCCGACCAAGACGCAGTAGAAGCCCCGCATCGATCAGCCGGCATCACCGGCGCGGCTGGAGTGAAGCGCGAAACCGGCTGCACCCGGGTCGCCGAGCTCAGGGCGGAGATTCATGCTTGGAATGAGATAATCTCCGCCATTTTGCCGACGATATGGGATCGGCGGCGTCGTCGCCAGCGTCCGCATCCTGTCACGCAGGCGTTCAGCCACGGGCTCGAAGCCGTCCTCTCCGAGACGATCGACCTTGTAGACCACGAAGGGCGGAAGCACGTCGTATCCGGGGTAGTAGAGGATTCCGTGATTGATCGGGAACAGCAGGTCGTCGATGGGTCCGTTGATCCCGCGCGCGGTGTAGTGCTCCTCCCAGCCGCCAACGGTCACGATCAGCATCGCGCGTTTCCCGGCGAGGGTGCCCTCGCCGTAACGATCGCCCCAACGCCGGTCGCTATGCTCGCCAACGCCATAGGCGAATCCATAGGCGAACACACGGTCGACCCAGCCCTTGAGGATCGCCGGCATGGCGAACCACCAAAGCGGGAACTGGAGGATCAGGGTATCGGCCCACAGGAGTTTCTCGATCTCGGCCTTCACATCGTCGGTCAGCGCGTCGGCTTCGAACGCCTTCTTGGAGGCCGCGACGGGTATCAACCGCGCATCAGGTTCGAGCAAGGGGAAGTCGGTGCGATCGACCGCGGATTTCCAGCCATCGGCGTAGAGGTCCGACACGCGCACCTCATGTCCTTGAGCCTCTAGTTCCTTGATGGCGACATCGCGAAGGGCGCCGTTGAGCGAACGTGGTTCGGGGTGGGCAAAGACAAGTAGAACTTTCATGGGTCAGATCCAATATTGAGGGAACTGACGTTAAGATAGCCAGCAGCGATTTGATCCACTATATGTAGGCAATGAATAACATTGTGCCGAATTATGGATAAGTCAGACGTCACATTCGAGCGGATGCGCACCTTCGTTCGCGTCGCCGAGCGTGGCAGCCTGTCAGCCGTTGCGCGCGAACTTGGCGTCGGGCAGTCGACGATCACGCGGCACGTGCGGGAGCTCGAAGAAGCGGTCGGCGTGCCTTTGCTCAGCAGAACGACCCGGCGTGTCACGATGACCGCTGAAGGCAGCCGCTATTATGCCAACAGCGTTCAGATCCTGCGCCTAGTCGAACAGGCCAGCGATGAGGCCCGGAGCACGCGCGGCGCGCCCGCCGGTACGATCCGGATAAGCTGTACGGCGGCTTTCGGTGTCTTGCACGTCAGCCGGCTGATCTTCGCTTTCCAGGATCGCCATCCCGACATCGGCATTGATCTCAGCCTCACGGACGAGCGGGTGGACCTCGTCCGCGAGGGCATCGACATCGCGCTCCGCCTGGGGCCGCTCACCGACAGTTCGTTGAAGCTGAGGGCGCTCGGCCAGTCACGGCGTCTGCTCGTGGCGTCTCCGGCCTATCTGGCGGCGCGGGGAAGGCCTTCTGTCCCTTCGGATCTGTCTCGACATGAGGGCATCCGGATGTCGAACGTGGCGGGCAGCGAAACACTTGTTTTGCAGGGCGCCGGCGGCGAACGCCACATGATGCCTTTCGCCGGGCGACTGCGGATCGATCATGGGCTTGCCGCGCGGCAGGCCTTGGTTGCCGCTCGGGGTATCGCGCCGGCGCATCGATGGCTTGTGGACGATCTTCTGGCCGGGGGCTCCCTGGAGGCGATCCTGACGGATTATTCGCTGACGTCCGTTCCACTCAACATGTTGATTGTCCCGGAGCGCGCGGGCGTCGCCAGGGTCCGCTTGCTGGTCGAGTTTCTGGCTGAACGGATTGCCGAGATTCCAGGGATCGAGAAATCCGTCTCACAGAACTAGCCGCTGTCCGATCTGCCCGGAAGAGTAGCTTGCGGCGGTGCACTCCATCGTCTATCGCCGATGAACGATGACAGAATCCGTCCTTGAACCAGACCGCGCCACCGTCGCTTTACCCAACTGCGTCTCCGATAGTCGCGCTGTCGCGGCGCGATTTGCGGCGTTGTCGCATCCGGCGCGGATCGAAATCATAAAACACCTCTCGGCCAGCAATTCCTGCTGTTGCCGCGAGGTCGTCGATCGTTTCGACCTGGCGCAGTCGACGGTGTCCCAGCATCTGAAGATATTGGTCGAGGCCGGCCTTGTCCGGTTCGAGCCCGACCGCCAGCGCTCGCGCTACGCGGTCGATCGCGCGGCACTTGCCGAAATATCGGCATCGCTGGGCGCACTCGTCGATTCCTGCTGCTCCGGCCGCTGACCCTCTCACCCAAAAGGCAAGAAAATTGGCCGAAAAAACCGTCTCCGCCGACACCTCGACCCTGACGACATTGCGCAATTTGTGGCCCTATATGTGGCCGGCCGACCGGGCCGACCTCAGGGCGAGGGTGACCTGGGCGACACTGCTGCTGGTCGTCGCCAAGGTGACACTGGTCGCCGGTCCTTATTTCTTCAAATGGGCGACCGACGCGCTGGCGGGCGGCTTCAAAACACCGCCGCCGCTGCCTTCCTTCCTGCTTGCCCCGGTGATGCTGGTCGTCGCGTATAATGTGCTGAGGCTCGTTCAGCTCGGCTTCAACCAGCTGCGCGACGCGCTGTTTGCCCGCGTCGGACAACATGCGGTGCGCCAGCTTGCCTTCCGCACCTTCGTGCACATGCACCAGCTGTCGCTGCGCTTTCACCTGGAGCGTCGCACCGGCGGCCTGTCGCGCATCATCGAGCGCGGCACCAAGGGCATCGAGACGATCGTGCGCTTCATCATGCTGAACACGGCGCCGACCATTCTCGAATTCGCGCTGACCGCCGGCATCTTCGGCTTCACCTATGGCTGGAAATATGTGGCCGTGGTGGCGGTCACCGTCTGCGTCTATGTCTGGTTCACGGTCAAGGCCAGCGACTGGCGCATCTCGATCCGCCGCGACATGAACGACAGCGACACCGACGCCAACACCAAGGCGATCGACTCGCTGCTCAATTTCGAAACGGTCAAGTATTTCACCAATGAGGCCATGGAGGCCGAGCGCTTCGACCGCTCGATGGCGCGCTATGAGATCGCCGCCACCAAGACCTGGACCTCGCTCGGCTGGCTGAACTTCGGCCAGGGCGCAATCTTCGGCCTCGGCACGGTGGTCGTCATGTGCATGTCGGCGCTGGAGGTCCAGGCTCACACGCAGTCGGTCGGCGATTTCGTCTTCATCAACGCCATGCTGGTGCAGCTCTCCGTGCCGCTCAACTTCATCGGGTTCATCTACCGCGAAATCCGCCAGGGCCTCACCGACATCGAGCATATGTTCGACCTGCTCGACGTGCCGCAGGAGATTGTCGACAAGCCCGATGCAAAGCCTCTGGTTGTCAGCGCCGGCAAGGTCGAGTTCCGCGACGTGCATTTCTCCTATGATCCGAACCGGAAGATCCTGAAGGGCGTCAGCTTCGAGGTGCCAGCCGGCAAGACGGTCGCCATCGTCGGGCCGTCGGGTGCGGGCAAGTCGACCATCTCGCGGCTGCTGTTCCGCTTCTATGACGTGCAGGGTGGCCAGGTGCTGATCGACGGCCAGGACATCAGGGATGTCACCCAGGAGAGCCTGCGCGCGGTGCTCGGCATGGTGCCGCAGGACACGGTGCTGTTCAACGACACCATCGCCTACAACATCCGCTACGGTCGCGTCGGTGCGAGCGAGGCGGAGGTGCGCAAGGCCGCCGAACTTGCCCAGATCGGGCCGTTCATCGAAAAATTGCCCGACGGCTACAAGTCGATGGTCGGCGAGCGCGGGCTGAAGCTCTCCGGTGGCGAGAAGCAGCGCGTCGCGATTGCCCGCACCATCCTCAAGGCGCCGCCGATCCTGATGCTCGACGAAGCGACCTCGGCGCTGGACAGCCACACCGAGCAGGAGATCCAGGCCGCGCTTGACCTCGTCAGCAAGGGCCGCACCACCATCGTCATCGCCCACCGCCTGTCGACGGTGATTTCGGCCGACGAGATCATCGTGCTCAAGGATGGCCAGATCGCCGAGCGCGGCACCCATATCGAGTTGATGCGCCAGCATGGCCTTTATGCCTCGATGTGGGATCGCCAGCGCGAAGCGACCGAGGCCGAGGAGCGCCTGCGCCGCGCTCGCGAGAGCGACGAATTTGGCGTCATCGTTCGCCGGCGGACGTCGGAGGTGTCGTAGGTTTTTCCTTCCCCCCTTGTGGGGGAAGGTGGCCTCGCGAAGCGAGGTCGGATGAGGGGTGTTCCAGGGAACACCAACGCCTCACTCCGTCACGCACCCCTCATCCGTCTCGGCGCTGCGCGCCGATCCACCTTCTCCCGCAAGGGGAGAAGGAAAAGGTTTCAAAACACCGCTTGACCTCAACTTAAGTTGAGATTGTACGCCGTTCCAGGAGCCCGCAAACACCATGATCCAGGAACGGAAGAATCGAAATGAGCGCCACAAATCATAACGGTAACAGCGGCAGCGTGTTCAGGGTGGACAAGTTCGTCGTCCCGGCCGCCGCCCGCGACGAGATCCTCGTCAAGGTCAGGACCACGCACGAATTGCTGCGCCAACAGCAGGGTTTCGTGCAGGATTACCTGCTCGAGCAATTTTCGGGGCCGGGCGAGTTCAATCTCGTCACGATCGTCGAATGGGAAAGCCAGGCGGCTGTCGACAAGGTCGTGCCGATCGTCAAGGCCGCGCAAGAGCGCATCGCCTTCAACCCGCAGGAGACGATCACCCGGCTCGGAGTGCGGGCCGACATCGCCAACTATCAGCGGATTCCGGGGCTCTAGCCGGGCCAGCCGACGCCGGGTGCCGGCGCCTCGGCGCTGAGCACCTGGCCGGTCCGGGCCTCGCTGACCATGTGCTCGAAGCCGCGCCATTCCGCGGCGACGATGAACAGGGTTCGCCTGGCCGCGCCGCCCAGCATGCAGGCAAAGCAGCCGCGATCGACGGTGACGGTCTGCAAGACCTCACCGCCTTCGCGCGCCCGCACGCAATGCTTGTTGGGAACATCCGCGTACCAGACCGCCCCTTCGGCATCGAGGCAGATGCCGTCGGGGTAACCGTCGAGTTCGGCCCAGACGCGTCGGTTGGATAAGGTACCGTCGGCGGCGATGTCGAAAGCGGTCAGCCGGCTGGCGTGGGATTCGGCGATGATCAGCGTCTTGTTGTCCGGGCTCATCGCCATGCCGTTGGCAAAGGCGATATTCTCTGCCACCTGCCGGACCGCACCATCCGGCGTTACCAGCACGATCGTGCCCGGGCCGAAATGCTCGCCGGGAGCCGGCGCCGGTCCGCCGCCATTGACATAGATGTTGCCGCGGCCGTCGACGACGATTTCGTTCCACGGACTTTTCGAGAGGCCGCGCAGATCGGCATGGGTGACGAGACTGCCATCGGCTTCCTGCCGCAGCAGCAAGCCTTCCCGGCCCGAGACGACGAGCAGACGACCATCCGGCAACCAGTCGATGGAGTAGGGCAGGACGGCCGGCACCGTGAGCATGATCTCGCGGTTGCCTTCGGCATCGACGGCGATGATCTCGCCGGTGCCCCAGTTGCAAAGCCACAGCCGTCCGTCATGCCAGCGCGGCGACTCGCCGAAAGCGAGGCCGGCGGTGATGAGATGCGCTTGGGGGGCAGGTGACTGCTGCATGTAGGGGCTCCTTGCCGGTTATCCTACCAAGGACGGTCGAGCCGATGGGGTGCCGACACCGCAGTCAGGAATTTCGACACAAATCTTCCTATGCAAGTGCGGTAGATCAATCTTGAGCCCTTTTATCTTTCTGACCTGGTGATATTGTTCGCTATTAGAGTTTAGGGAAGTATTTGGATGTTCGGTTTTTTTTCGCGAAGACCAAAGAAGAATTCCGAGAAGCCGTCGGGAATCCCACTTCCTGCCGTAGGACAGGCATCGAAAGCCGGGCTGTTGGTAATCGTGCCTCGTTCAACCGTGGACAAAGCCGTTGAGAAGCCTTTTCAACTCGTCTTGGCAGTCGAAAAATTTATTCACGCTATGGTTTTTAAAGGGCTCTATCGCCATTTTGAAATCGACCCAAAGGCGATGCACGTCTCCCATGCCGATCAATATTCCGCCGAGGTGAATAACGGCGGTCATAGTCAATTCATCCACAATGCCGACCGTGAGTTCGATGTGATGGTCGCCAACGCTCGTGCCGGCCTCATTGCTATTGGCGCGAAGGGGCAATTGGCGACTCTGGAAGAGATGTCCGTCTGGGTCTCCGAACACCCTGACGAAGCCTCGGAAGAGACCGGCTTCGAGGGCGGGCGCGACGATTTTCTCGACACGCTTGATGATGCTTTCTACGGCGCCGATGAGGCTTCTCCGATAATCGATCTATTGGCGCTCTGGATCGCATCATGGCCCGATCTGCAGATTGTCGACGACGATGATTACGATGAAGCTATCCTCCAGTTGGCAATGGCCAATCCTCTGCGCGAATCCCGGCTTCTCCATCGATCGGTCAGCGAACTGGTCGGTCAGATGTTTCGCACGCGCGATGTCGGAGTCGGCCTCGCGTGCGCCAATGCGCTACCGCCCGAGGTCAAACTATCGCTTGGCGTGGCGAGGATGTTGGATGTCGAGGGCGAGACCCAATTAGCTTTTCAACTGCGCACCAACGCAGAGGAGCTTCGCCTTTGCGTCTCCACCGACACCCATGCGGCTGTCTATGGATATATCGCTCCGGAAGTTCGGCCAATTGCGCAACCGGGTGAAAATATACTCGCTGCTGGTGCGCCTCGCGTCGGTCGCAAGCTCGGTCAAGCCGATGCGCAAACGATAGCAAAGGTAATCGAACTGGCCGAGGAATATCATGCGCCAGTAGCCGTCGATCTTTTGCTGCGGAAGGCTGGATTCGATCCAACTGACGCAGTCGTGTCGGCGAATTCTGTCGTGCAGAACGAAGGAGGGCCGGTGGTGAATTGGGTGGTGATGGCAGGTGGTCACGCGTTTCTCTTCCAGTCGTACCCAGACCGTGGCGTGATGTTACGCGGTGGCAATGAGCAAAGTCTGGTGGAAGCTTATCGAAATGAGCTTGAGGAACACTTCGACCTGAGCGCCGCAGCTGGCGAATAAACTGTTCGAGTTAGATCGGGCTGGAACGTCATCCTGGCCCCTGCGATCACTGCATTTCGCTCGGGAAGAAGGTTGCATGGAGATGGACGTTGGTGCCACGTGGGCCGGAATTCTGACGGCAATGGCATGGGCATGCAAGCCGGTCGCGGCTTCACGAAAGACAGAGTGTCCGGCCATCCGGATACAGCGGGCCCTTGCCCGTTCGCCCGCGCCAGCCATTGTTGCGTTGCGGCGAGGGGGGCTTTCGGCTATTGAGGCCCCACCTGAAACGGAGCCCGTTTACACCCGATGAGCCTTGTCGATACGGTCAAGAACGCGTTCGTACCGATCCATCGCGAAGGCTATCCCTTTATCGCGGCTTTTGGCGCGGCGACGCTTTTCCTTGGCTACTTCTCGTCGATCCTGTTCTGGATCGGCCTGATCCTGACCGCCTGGTGCGTCTATTTCTTCCGTGATCCCGAGCGCGTCACCCCGATTGACGACCGCCTTGTGGTGAGCCCCGCCGACGGCATCATCTCGGCGGTCGGGCCGGCTGTGCCGCCGCGCGAACTTGGCCTCGGCAATGTCGAGATGACCCGCATATCGGTGTTCATGAATGTCTTTTCCTGCCACGTGAACCGCGCCCCGGTACGCGGCCGTATCGTCAAGATCGAACATCGGCCTGGAAAATTCCTCAACGCCGAGCTCGACAAGGCCAGCACCGAGAACGAGCGCAACGGCCTGGTCATCGAAAGCCCCAACGGCACGATCGCCGCCGTCCAGATCGCAGGTCTGGTGGCGCGCCGCATCGTCTGTTGGGCTGAGGCGGGCGGCTCGATCGGCACCGGCGAGCGTTTCGGCCTGATCCGCTTCGGCTCGCGCGTCGACGTCTTCCTGCCCTTGACCGCGACGCCGCGCGTTGCCGTCGGCCAGACAGCGGTCGGCGGTGAAACCGTGCTGGCCGAATTCGGTGGCGTCGCCGGTACGCCTCTCGTGCGGATTTCCTGAGCCGTGGGCACGCAATATAAGAAGTTCGAGGCCCATGCGAGCGGCGGTCCGCGCATCCGCGAGATTCCGATGCGCATGGTGCTGCCCAACCTCGTCACCGTGCTTGCCATCTGCGCCGGCCTGTCCGGCATCCGCTTCGGCTTCGAAGGCCGCTTCGAACCGGCGGTGGTGATGGTGCTGCTGGCCGCTTTCCTCGACGGCATCGACGGCCGCCTGGCGCGGATGCTGAAGGCAACCTCCAAATTCGGCGCGCAGATGGATTCGCTGGCCGACATCGTCAATTTCGGCGTCGCCCCGGCATTGGTGCTCTATGCCTTCCTGCTCGATCGCGCCGGCTCGCCGGGCTGGATCGCGGCATTGCTGTTCGCCATCGCCTGCGGGCTCAGGCTCGCCCGCTTCAACGTGCTCGACGACGAGAAGGCCGACCGCCCGATATGGCAGTCCGAATATTTCGTCGGCGTGCCGGCGCCGGCTGGTGCTGTGCTGGTGATGCTGCCGCTCTATCTCTCTTTCCTGCGGCTCGGGCTGGAGCCAAGCCGCCCGGCTGCCTTCATCGCCACCGGTTTCACCGTGCTGGTCGCCTTCCTCCTGGTCAGCCGGTTGCCGGTCTATTCCGGCAAGAGCATCAAGATCCCCGGCGACCGGGTGCTGCCCGTCATCCTGGCGGTCGTGCTCTACGTTCTCTTGCTGATGACCTATCCCTGGTACACGCTGACCGCGTCGGTCGCCGGCTACCTGATCTTCCTGCCGTTTTCCGTGCGTGCCTACTCCAAGCGGGCCAAGCTCGAAGGTGAGAAGGTGCCGCCTTCGGACATAGGATAGAAGGTCCGCCGAAGTCCTTGATCTGTCTCAGGCCGCGACGCCGAGCCCCAGCCTGTCGATCGCCAGCTTGCGGGTCGAGACGTAGTCCGTCTTGCCCGACCCCAGCACGGGGATTTCCTCGACCTTGACGATATCGTTCGGCACCATCAATTCGGCCGCACCAGCCTGCTTGCCGAACTTGCGCAATTCGTCGGGATTGGCATCGTCGGCGGTGGTGACCAGAACGATGCGCTCGCCACGCCGCTTATCCGGCACCGCTACCGCCGCATGGCGTTCTTCCGGCCACAGCGACTGTACCAGCATCTCGACCGCGCCCAGCGATACCATCTCGCCGGCGATCTTGGCGAAGCGCTTGGCGCGGCCGCGAATGGCGATGAAGCCTTCGCGGTCGACGGCAACGATGTCGCCGGTATCGTGCCAGCCGGTCAGCGGCTGCAGCTTGCCGGGCCGATCCGCGGTCATGTAGCCCATCATCAGGTTTGGCCCGTCGAGCCACAACCGGCCGGCGTCCGAGATGCCTTCGATCGGCTCCAGCTTCATGCGCATCGCCGGCAGCAGCCTGCCGACCGTGCCGTCGCGGCCGTGGATCGCGGTGTTGACGGCAACCACGGGCGCGGCTTCGGTCAGCCCGAAACCTTCGATGATCTCGGCCTGGAAGCGCTCGCGATAGACGCGGCGGGTTTCCGGTTTCACCGCCTCGGCGCCGGCAACGACGAAGCGCAGGCTGGAAAAATCGCCATCCTTGGCGGTGCGCGCATAATTGGCGAGGAACGTGTCGGTGCCGAACATGACGGTCGGTTTTACCTTGCGCGCGACCTCGGGGATGATCTTGTAGTGCAGCGGCGAGGGGTAGAGGAACAGTTTTACCCCGGTGACCAGCGGCAATATGGTGCCGCCCGTCAGGCCGAAGGAATGGAACACCGGCAGCACGTTGAGCAGGATGTCGGCCGGCGAGATGGTGATGCGCGCCTCGGCCTGCATGGCGTTGGCGTGAAGGTTCCTCTGTGACAGAACAACCGCCTTCGGCGTGCCTTCGGAGCCCGAAGTGAACAGGATGACGCCCGGCTTGGCCGCGTCCTGCCGCTGCAGAGGCCAGCGCCACAGCAGGGCGGCGGCAAGCTTGTCCAGCGCGGTGACGCTGGTCCGCAGGTCTTCCAGCCACAGCAGCCTCGCGCCGCCCTTTTCGACCGCGACGACGATATCGGCGAGGTCAGCTTTTTCCACAAAGGCGCGCGATGAGATGACGGTGCGGATCATCGCCGTGCGCATCGCCGCGGTGACGCTCGCCGGTCCGGCCGTATAATTGATCATCGCCGCTACGCGGCCTGCCGACAGGAGCCCGACGAAGGACAGCACGACGCCATTGGCGTTGGGCAGCATCACGCCTACCGCTTCGCCCGGCGCGGTGACCGCCTCGAAGCGCCTGCCCAGCACTCGCGCGCCGATGAACATCTTGCGGTAGCTCAGCGCGCCCGAGATGACATCCTCGATGATGGGATGCGAGGCGCCGACACGATCGGAAGCATCGCGCATGGCCAGGAACAGTCCGCGATCGAGGTTGCTCCCGAAAAGCCGAGCCTCCGCGACACGGTCGAAAAGCGCATTGGTGTTCGAGGCCTGGTCGGGGTTGCGTGCCACCAGTTCGGCGATGGTCATCGGCTCCAGGACGCTGATCGACAGCTGCGGAAACCAATGCCGTGGCGCCTTGTCCGCCGGCGTCAGCGACACCGGCAGGCTGCGCGCGCCGGCGACGAAGATTGGCACGATGCGGGCGTCGGCCTGCATGGCGATGCGGGTGACGGCGCGAAACAGCCGAAACGTCTTGACGTCGGGCTCGACCGCATCCGGCAGATAGACGGCGAGCCGCCCCTTGCCCTTCAGCACGCGCACCAGCCGGCGGCTGACGAAGACATGTTCGGCGTTGAAGGCGATGGTGCGGCCAAGCTCGCGCCAGGGTTCGAGCCAGGGCGAGCGCGCCGAGACCTCGTCGAGGATATGCAGCGTGTCGTCAGGCAGCAGCGACAGCATCAGCGCCGGTTCGAAGCGCGACTGGTGCGAGATGACGTAGATGACCGGTACCTGTGCCTTGCGCGCGATCCTGATGCGGTTGTCGCTGACCCGGTAGGCGAGCTTGAACGGCACATAGAGCAGCGCCTGGGCGAAGCGCAGGCCGAGGCGGAATTTCTCCACCACGCCGATCAGCAGCCAGGCCACGACAAGACCCGCGAGCAACGCCAGTGTCAGGATCATGCCGCGTCTCTCCCAACGACTTTGTCATCGCGGCTCTTTTGCGGCCGCGTCGGGCAGAGCGTAGACGATGTGGGAGCAAGGTCAATGCGGATGAGGACGGTCTTCCTTCTCAACCTGTGGGAGAAGGTGTCGCCGGAGGCGACGGATGAGGGGTGTTCCAGCTTGGCACCGACGGCGCTCCGTCACGCACCCCTCAACCGTCTCGGCGCTGCGCGCCGATCCACCTTCTCCCGCAAGGGGAGAAGGGAAAGAAGGCGCTAAGCCGCCTTCAACCGTCCGCTGATGAAGCGGAACTCCTGCGTCTTGCCGCCATAGCCATAGGCGGCCGCCGGCACCTCATGAACGAAGGCATAGCTTTCTTCATGTACGCCGCCCAGCAGGCGGCCGAAGGCATCGAAGATTGCCTTGAGGTAGGCTTCCAGTTCGAGCTTGGTGTTTGTGCCGTCGACCACCTTGATGTCGAGCCAGAACGTGTTGGTGCCATGCTCGGCCAGCGACTTGCCGCCGGCGAACCAATGCTGCGGATCGATATAGGACACGGCAACGGCGGTGATCGTCGGATCCTTGCGCAGCTGCGTCGCGGTGATCTCGGTCAATTCCCGGGCAATCCTGGCGGATAGGGCGGCGTCGGGCTTGCCGGTGACGCTGACATTGATGATTGGCATTTTTCTTCTCCTGGTTTGAGCGGCGTCCGATCGCCGTCGAAGGGACCATGTCATCATTATCGGATCAAAAAAATCGAATTGTTTTTTACTGAAGGTTCGATAAAATCGAATTATGGAAACGCTCGATCCCGACCTGCTCAGAACCTTCCTCGCTTTCGCCGACAGCGGCTCGCTGGCGCAGGCGGCTTCCAGCGTCGGCCGCTCGCCTTCGGCGGTGACCGCACAGATGCAGCGGCTGGAGGAGATCGTCGGTGAGCCGCTTTTGGCGCCGCAGGGGCGGGGACGTGGCCTGACGCCGGCCGGAGAGGATCTCGTCGGCCACGCCAGGCGCATCCTAGCCGTGCATCGCGAGGCGTGGCTGGCGTTGAAAGGCGCGCGCGCCGCCGGGCGCGTCGCCATAGGCACCACGCAGGATTTCGCCGACAGCGGCCTGCCGGAGCTGCTGCGCGCCTTCGCCTCCAGCCATCCGCGCGTCAGGATCGAATTGCGGGTCGGCCGCTCAGCCGAGCTGGCGCAGGCGCTGCAGGCCGGCAATCTCGACCTGGCGATCGTCATGCGCCAGTCGGCGATGGCGGACGAGGTCGGCGTCCTGCGCGAGCCTATGATATGGCTATGCTCGCAAAAAGGATTGGCCTCGCGCCAGGAAGAGCTGCCGCTGGCGCTGCTCGATCCCTATTGCGGCTTTCGCGAGGCCGCGCTTGCGGCACTCGATGCGGCTGGCCGGCGTTATCGCATCGCTGCCGGCAGTGCCAGCCTTGCCGGCCTGCGCACCGCGGTGAATGCCGGTGTCGCGCTGACGTTGCGAACCGCGCGCTTTGCCCATTCCGGCATTGTCGAGGCACCGCGCGAGCTTGGCCTGCCGCAGGTTCCGATGGCTGAGTTCGCGATCCGGCTGCGCGCCGGCGCCGATGGCCTAGCGAACGATCTGGCGGCACTGCTCCGCGGCAACCTGGCGCTGTCCGGGGCACTTGGCTGATTGGCCAAGACTTGTCCGGACTCGCGTTTACTCGCAAAGAAAAAGCCGACCTTGCGGTCGGGCCCCATTTAGCAAAGAAAAAGCCGACCTTGCGGTCGGGCCCCTATTTAGAAAAGAAAAAGCCGACCTTGCGGTCGGCTTGGAGTAAGACGGGCCGAGGGGTTTGGGGGGACTTGGGGGTGGCCCGTCGCACCAATAATGCCTGAACCCGATGATGGTTCCATGACTTCGAAAATTTTTTAAGAAATATTTGACGCTGTCCGTTGCCCGCGGGCCGCCAGCCAATCGCGGCCGGCATGGGCAAACACCGCGCAGAGCACGATGGCGCCCCCGACCAGGCTGGCCGCCGGCGCGATCTCGCCCAGGAACAGGAAGGCAAACAGGATGGCGAAAGGCACTTCGGCCGAGCCGAGCAGCCCGGATTCGGCCGCCGGGATGAGCCGTGCGCCTTCCGTCCAGAGGATCGACGACAGCGCGAAAGATGCGCCGAAGGTGACAAGCAGGACGGCATCCCTTGGTGAGACCGCCAGCGGATCGGTGACGAACCAGCCGAGCAGGAACAACAGGAAGGCCGATACCGCGCCGGCCCACACCACGGGCGTGTCGCGGAAGGCCCGCACCATGATCATGTAGAGGCCGCTGCCGATGGTCATCAGCAGCGCCAGTCCGTCGCCGAACAGGTTGCCGGTGCCAAAACTGGACCAGACCATGATCGCCACGCCGCAAAGCGACACGGCAGCGGCGAGCATGGTCTGCATGCGGAAGGGTTCACGTGTCAGAACCCAGGCCAGCAGCGCGGTGACGAAAGGTGCGGTGGCGTAGATGACGGTGACATTGGCGACGAAAGTGAATTTGAACGCCGAGATGAAGGCGATGCTGGCCAGCGCGCCTTCCACCGCCAGCAGCCAGCCGCGCCAGCCCAATCGCAGGCTCTCGCGCCCGCCGGAGCGGTGTCGCTGCCACAGCACATAGAGGCTGATCAGGATCGAACCGACAAAGCCGCGCCAGCAGATGATGGTCAGCGGATCGGCATGGATTGATTTTGTCAGCACGCCGGTCAGCGCGAAGACGGCCGCTGAGCAAGACACCAAAATGATGCCCAGCGTGCGCTCGGCGACAGTGTCGGTGGTGCCTGTCACATCAGTCATGCCATCAGCCTACGCCGCTCCCACCTGACATCGTAGCGTCAGCAGTGATGCGCATCACAGCCGCTTGCGGAAATGCTCGCCGCCGACGATCAGCAGGCCGGCGGCGACGATAAGGGCGGCGCCCAGGAAGACTTCACGGCGCGGCACATCGCCCCAGATCGCAAAGCCGAGCGCGAACGCCCACAGCAGCGAGGTGTATTCGAGCGGCGCGAGGATCGAGGCCGGCGTCCGCTTCATGCCCTCGAAAAGGAGATATTGCGCCAGGCCTCCGAGCGCCCCGACGCTGGCGAGAAGCAGCAGCTGGGGCAGGTCCGGCGTGTGCCACCACAACAGCGCCGGCACTGCCGAAAACAGCAGGAAATAGAAATTGTTGAGGAGAAGCTGGATCATCGAGCGTTCGGCAAGCGCGGTCTTGCGCAGGAGCACGATGGCAATGCCCCACAGGAAGGCGGCTGTCAGCACCAGCAGCACCGGCACGGACAGGCCGAGATGGGTAGGATCACAGGCGACAAAGACACCGGCGAAGCCGATCAGGACCGCCAGCCAGCGCAGCATCGGCACCTTTTCGCCGAGCAGGAACACCGAAAGCACGGTGACGATGATCGGGGCCGCGTAATAGACGGTGGTCAGTTCGGCGAGCTGCAGGCTGCGTGCGGCGTTGTAGTAACAGAGCCAGGCGGCAAGCGTGAAGGCGCTGCGCACCAGCATCGGCCGCACGATCGGCGAGCGCACCGTGTCGGCAAACAGCGCTCGTCCGCCGATTGCCGCGCAGGCACCGAGAATGGTGATGCTGCGGAAGAACATGATTTGCCAGACGGTCATGCCGGTGACCAAGAGCTTGATCGAGGCATCCTGCGTCGAAAACAGGAGATAGGCCGCACCGGTCAAAAAGATCCCGGCGAGAACCCTTTCACGCGTTTCGAGAATGGCGACATCGGCCATAGGGTGCGGGACCAGTGTTGCAGGAAGCGACAGCAAGTGCTGTGAAGCGGTGCGAGCGGCCTGGAATGTCAGGCCCGGCTCCAAGCTATACGGGCGAAAGTCGGCGCGGCGCTGCGCCAGCCCGGAGCTTGCGTTGGGGCAGAGGTTGATCGCGCGCGTTGTCGCGAAGCTTACTGCGTTGCCTGGTAGAGTTCCGAGGCGGCCTCTTTCAGAGCGCGTCGACCGTCGGGGCTGAAATACATCATATGCCCGCCCTCGATAACATCGAGATGGATGGGCTTTGCATCGGCAAGCGACGGGATTTGATTCACCAGGTAGCGCGAGGCCAGATAAGGCGTAACCAGATCGGTGTAGCCGTTGACGATCACGACGCCGAGCGCGGGATTCAGCGAGCGTGCTCGCTGCAGGTCGTCCATTACCCCGGCATAGCCTTGCCGTGAGGCGCTCGTCCCGTAATCCCAACCATGGCTGATTTCGTTATTGAGCAGGCGATAGCTGACATCGGTGCGGAAATTCAGTTCGTCGCGGGCGTAGCCGACGAAAGCCGAGGTCAATGCCGGCACGCTGCGGTCGAGCACTGGATCCGGACCGACGACGCGGGCGCTTTCGGGCGCGATGTCGGCGGTGCCGATCATGGCGTCGTATGGGCTGAGCACCTTGCCGCTGGCGCGGGCGAACTCCCTTGCGAACAGGTCGGTCGGGATGCGGGCGGAGTTGCGCTGCACGAGATCGAGCGGCAGGCCGGTGATGTCGGCCACGCGCTGGCTCGCCAGTCGCCCGCCTTGCTCCAGCCCGCTGGTGAGCGCCGTCAGATAATCGCCCAGCGCATAATGTTCGACTTCGGCCAGCTTCTCCCGCAACGCATCGCCCTTGACGCCTTCGGCGCGCAGGCGCACGGCCGCCAGCGACGGCAATTCGAGGGCCCAATGCAACGGCTCGAATTCGTCGGGCCGCACCAGTGTGAACTCCAGCGCCGGCGAGATCAGCACGATGCCGTTCGGACTGATGCCGATATCCTCTTGCAATGTCCTGGCCAGAAGCGCCGCACGGAAGCCGCCGTAGCTTTCCCCGGCGAGGAACAGCGGCGAACCGGTGCGGCCGTTCTGCGCGAGGTAGAGCCGGATGAAGGCACCTATCGAGCTGGCATCTTGGTTGACGCCCCAGAAGTCGTGCGTGTCCTGGCCCGGTGCTTCGCGGCTGTATCCAGTTCCGACGGGATCGACGAAGACGAGGTCGGTCAGGTCGAGCCAACTGTCCGGATTGTCGATGAGCCTTTGCGGCGGGGGCAGGAATTCGCCACCGGCTCCCGTGGCGATCACGCGCGGACCAAGCGCGCCGATATGCAGGAAGGCGGACGCTGCTCCAGGGCCGCCATTGAACACGAAGGTGACCGGCCGCTGCGGGCCCTTGGCCGCGCTTGCCGGTGGTTCCAGCGTATAGGCGACATAGAATATCGCGGCTGTGACGTCGCCCTTGCCGGAAACCAGCGGCAAGGTGCCGGCCCTTGCCTGATAGTCCAGCTTGCGCCCGGCGAGGGTGATGGAATGCCTGGTGGTCTGCGGCGACGGCAGCAGGGACAGCACGCCGCCCGAGGGCGCCGGACGCTCCGCCGTATCCGCCAGGACAGGCTGGGTGAAGGCGGCAAGCATCAGCAGGGCGATCAGTTTCAGCTTGAGCGACATGATGTCTCCGCGAGAACGACTCCCGCATAGGTATGGCCGCGGCGGTCGAAGTCAAAGGGCATGGATGGGTGGCTCGATTTTACCAATTCGAGATTCTTGCTGCGGGTTGTGACAAGCACCCGATTTCGGACCATTATTCACGGCACGAAACAAGCAGTCGGGAAAGGGCAACAAAATGGACGCCACGGAACTGAAGGCCATGCAGGCCCCGCTGAAGCAGGCCTATCGCGACGATGCTTCGCAGGCGCTGATCACGTTGAAGGCAAGAGGCTCGATCGACGACCAGTCGGTGGCCTGCAAGGTGGAGACGGGGAGGGCCCTTGCGATTGCCGGATTGCACCCGGCGACCGGCGGCTCCGGTCTGGAGCTGTGTTCCGGCGACATGCTGCTCGAGGCCTTGGTGGCCTGCGCCGGCGTAACGCTGAAGGCCGTGGCGACGGCGCTCGAGTTCAAGCTTGGGGCTGCCACGGTTGAGGCCCAAGGCGACCTCGATTTTCGCGGCACGCTCGGTGTCGCCAAGGATGCGCCGGTCGGCTTCCGCGCCATCCGGCTCAATTTCAGTCTCGACACCGACGAGCCGCAAGAGCGCATCGATTCGCTGCTGAAGCTGACCGAGCGCTATTGCGTGGTGTTTCAGACCATCAATCAGAAACCTGAACTGACGGTGAGCGCACGGCGCTGAAGATCTCCCGCTTGAGGGGGAAATGTCGCCCAAGGCGACATAGGGGGATCGGAACATCCTGACGCGACGCCCCTTTGCCGGCAGAGGAGGTCAGCGCTCCACGCGCGGCGACCCCCTCTGGCCTGCCGGCCATCTCCCCCTCAAGGGGGGAGATTACGCTCATCACTGCGCGGACGGCTCTTCGGCATCGCCTTCGTCGGTGAAGGGCGAGGCGCTTGGCACGCACTGCACCGACCAGCCGGCCGGCGTCGGCTGCTTCTGATATTCGGTGATGGCGGCGGTGCACTGTTCGCGTTTGTCGAAGGTGCTGGGCAGCACGACCATGCCCCCCTGCGGGCCGGCGATTACCAGATACCAGACCAACGCTGCGGTCGTAGCCATGGGGATTTCCTTATTCTGCCCGAGAGGGCGCTTGTTGCGGGAGTCGCTGCGATCCTAACAACTCCGTGGAAATGACGAAAGCATGACCACGGAGCAGCCTTTGCGCTGGAGATCACAGCCGCGTGATGACAAGGCGGGCTCTGCTCCGGTTCTTGATGGCTACCGCCTCAGTCGGTTGCAAAACAGTAGAACAGGCCGTCGCCGCCGGTGCCCTTCAGCGCCTCCTGGCCGCAGCCGCCGCGCGAGGCGTGCGAGGAATTCCAGGACTTTGCCGCAGCCGAATCGTCGAGCCCGGTGCGGTCGTGGTGGCCCATCATGGCAGCCCCTTCGGCGCCGCTCATCGTCCAGTCGCTGCAGGTCTGGTCGGCGATTTTGGTGCCATCGGGCTTGGAGCCGGTCAGCATGTCGTGACGGTTCGGTGTATCGCCACGGCCATTGACGGTCTCACCCTTCTCGGTGAGCGCGGTCTGCTTGGTGATGCCGTTGGCGTCGCTGTGCAGCGAGGCGACATCGTCGGCGATCTTCTCGCCCTTGGCGTTGAACCAGGGACCCTTGCCGATGCGATCCCGCGCGTCCTCGGTGCTGGTCGAGAGATAGGCGTGCCAGGTCTTGCCGGCGACACCGGTCGCATCGGCGAGCGAGGCGCAATGTGCGTCGGCGCCCTTCAGGCCACCGAGATCGCCGCCCTTGCCGGGGCCGGCGCTGGTGACGAAGAAACTCATCTTGGCATCTTGTGACAGGGCTGTGCCGGCAGTCGCGGCGAGGGCGGCCGCGGTGGCGGCAACGAGAAGAAGAAGTCTGCGCATATCGGTCCTCCGATTTCGAATATCCTACGTTCGAAGAACGTAGCCGGAGGCCTTTTTAATCCCTGAGATAGACCACCTGAATGCGGGCAGCGGTTCTGGGAGCCGTCGAACGAGGTGTAAGTTATTCCGGTTGCCTGTAGGCGACGAAGCGGTTGTGCTTGGCCTGGAAGATCAGCCCCGTCTCTTTCAGGTCCGGGCTTGCCAGCGGCACGATCCGTTTGGCGATCTCTGAGGGGTGCGGCAGTGTTGCCGGATCCTCGCCGGGAACGGCCTGCGCGCGCATGGCGGTGCGGGTGGCGCCGGGGTCGGCGGCGTTGACGCGCAGCGGCAGGCTTTGCGTCTCATGCGCCCAGGAGCGCATCATGGTCTCGACCGCTGCCTTCGACGCTGCGTACGGCGCCCAGAAGGCGCGTGCCGAATGCGCGGCGTTGGAGGAAAGCAAAATCGCGCGGCCGGCATCCGAAAGCCTCAGCAGCGGGTCGACCGAGCGGATCAGCCGCCAGGTCGAGGTGACATTGATGGTCATCACCTTTTCGAAGGTCTTGGCTTCGACATGGCCGATCGGCGAGATGACACCGAGCACGCCGGCATTGGCGACCAGAATGTCGAGCTTGCCCCAGCGCTCGTGAATGGCGCCGCCCAGCCGATCGATGCCGGCCATGTCGGCGAGGTCGAGCGGCACCAGCGTCGCCTGGCCGCCGGCCGCCTTGATCTGGTCGTCGAGTTCTTCAAGCCCGCCGACGGTGCGCGCGACCGCGATCACATGCGCGCCGGCGGCGGCCAATTCCTTGGCGATGAAATAACCAATGCCGCGCGAGGCGCCGGTGACGACCGCGACGCGGCCGGTAAGGTCGAGGGTCATGCGAGAATGTCCGTGAGGTAGGTGCGAGACGCCCCCGAAGGCAAATGACGGCCTGGCAATCCTATGCCCCGCTGTTCGCCAGCAGCGACAGCGTGCGGACGTTGTCGTGGCCTTCGAAGTCGAGCAGGCGGGTCGGATACTGGCCGGTGAAACAGGCGTCGCAGAATTGCGGCTGGTCGTTGTCGCGGCTGGCTTCGCCGACGGCGCGGTAGAGCCCGTCGATCGAGAGGAAGCCGAGCGAATCGACGCGGATGAATTCGGCCATCTCCTCCACCGACATGCGCGATGCCAGGAGCTTCGACTTCTCCGGCGTGTCGACGCCGTAGAAGCACGAGGCGCTGGTCGGCGGCGAGGCGATGCGCATGTGCACTTCCTTGGCGCCGGCATCGCGCACCATCTGCACGATCTTCTGGCTGGTGGTGCCGCGCACGATGCTGTCGTCGACCAGCACGACGCGCTTGCCCTCGATCATGCGGCGGTTGGCGTTGTGCTTCAGCTTGACGCCCATGTGGCGGATCGAATCGCCCGGCTGGATGAAGGTGCGGCCGACATAGTGGTTGCGGATGATACCGAGCTCGAAGGGGATGCCGGCCGCCTGGCTGAAGCCGATCGCCGCCGGCGTGCCCGAATCCGGCACCGGCACGACGATGTCGGCGTCGACCGGATTTTCCTGCGCCAGTTCGGCGCCGATGCGCTTGCGCACCTCATAGACGTTGCGGCCTTCGACCGAGGAATCCGGCCGAGCGAAATAGACATATTCGAAGATGCAGAAGCGGGTCTTCTGCGGCTCGAACGGAAACAGGCTTTCGATGCCCTTGGAGGTGACGACGACCATTTCGCCCGGTTTCAGGTCGCGCACGAAACGCGCGCCGATAATGTCGAGCGCGCAGGTCTCGGAGGCCAGGATCCAGGCGCCGTCGAGATCGCCGAGCACCAATGGCCTGATGCCGAGCGGGTCGCGGCAGCCGATCATCTTCTTGGCGGTCATCGCCACCAGCGAAAAGGCGCCCTCGACCTGCCGCACCGCATCGATGAAGCGCGAGTTGAGGTCGCGCTCCTTGCTGGTCGCGACCAGATGCAGGAGCGTTTCGGTGTCGGAAGTGGAGGAGAAGATCGCGCCCTGTTTCTGCAGCGCGCGCTGCACAGTCATGGCATTGGTCAAATTGCCATTGTGAGCGACGGCGAAACCGCCATCGGCGAGTTCGGCAAAGAAGGGCTGGATGTTGCGCATGCCGGCGCCGCCGGTTGTGGCGTAGCGCGTATGGCCGATGGCGCGGTTGCCTTGCAGGCTGTCGATGACGCGCTGTTTGGTGAAAGTGTCGCCGATCAGGCCGACATGGCGTTCGACATGGAACTGGGTGCCGTCGTAGGAAACGATGCCGGCCGCTTCCTGGCCGCGATGCTGCAGCGCATGCAGGCCGAGTGTGACGATGGCCGCTGCGTCCTGCCGGCCGAAAATGCCGAACACACCGCACTCGTCATGGAAATGGTCGTCGGCCTCGGCGGAAAGCACGTCGTCTGCGTCTGCCATCTTAAGCTCCGCTAAAATCGCCATATAGAGCGGGTTCGCGTCGAAAGCAACGCGCGCCGTGCAGTCGTTCACACCATCGTCGGTCCTGACGCCCGTTTCGGCCGTCAGTTTGCAGGCGCTGCCGGTGCCGGCTTGGCCATGTTGTCGGCAGGAGCGGCGTCGTTGTCGTCGGGCGCTGGCGCATTGGCATCGTCGCCGCCGGCAGGCGCATCCGCTGCCGGTGCATCCGGTGCGGCAGGCGTCTCGGCGGCCGGCTGATTCGGATTGAGCTTCTTGAGGATGGCGTTTTCCGGATCCTCCGGCAGCAGGCTCTCGAGCTTGGCGCCGATCTGCTCCAGCAGCGGCCGCGACTTGGCTTCCGTCACCCAGGCCGGTGCCTTGGCGCCGGCCAGCCAGTTGAAGAACAACAAGGCGACAGCGACGACCAGTATGCCGCGCGCGGCGCCGTAGAGGAAACCGAGCGTGCGGTCGAGCGCGCCGATCCGCGAATCGATGATCCAGTCGGCGAGCTTCATGGTGATGACCGAAACGACGATCAGCGCGATGACGAAGACGACGCCGGCGGAGGCCGCCATGGCGATCTTCTCGTTGTCTATGTAAGGCTTCAGATAGGGCAGGACCGGCTTATAGAAGAAGAAAGCCGCCGCCGCGGCCGCCGCCCACGATACGACCGAAAGGACCTCGCGCGAAAAGCCGCGAACCATGGCGAGCATCGCCGAGACCAGGGTGAAGCCGACGAGAATTCCGTCAAGCAGCGTAATCGGCATGTCTTTCGCCCCACTCCGATCTCTTTTTCACGGCTCGACGAGCCGCGTTATTCTTCGTCGTCCACACGGCTTCGGCGTGAGCCGGCTATGCGTGCCACGAGGTCGGCAAGCTCGGTGGGCTGGAAAGCGCCGGCCCCGATCCCCCCAGCAAGTTCCTCGCTGCCCAAGGGCAGAACCGCGCTACCAAAACCCAGCTTTTCGGCTTCCTTGAGGCGCTGCTGCGCATGCGCAACCGGCCTCACCGCGCCCGAAAGGCTGATTTCGCCGAAATAGACGCAATCCGCGGGAAGGGCAAGACCGGTGAGTGAGGAAACCAGTGCGGCTGCGACCGCGAGATCGGCGGCCGGCTCGCTGATGCGGTAACCGCCGGCGACGTTGAGATAGACGTCATGGGTGCCGAAGCGCACGCCGCAATGGGCTTCCAGCACCGCCAGGATCATCGACAGCCGCGCGCCGTCCCAGCCGACCACAGCCCGGCGCGGCGTGCCGAGCGAGGAGGGCGCGACAAGCGCCTGGATCTCGACCAGGACGGGCCTGGTGCCTTCCATGCCGGCGAAAACGGCAGCCCCCGGGGATTTCGCATGCCGTTCGCCCAGGAACAGCTCCGACGGGTTGGCGACCTCGCGCAAGCCCTTGTCCGACATTTCGAAGACGCCGATCTCGTCGGTCGGTCCAAAGCGGTTCTTCACCGTGCGCAGGATGCGGTAGTGGTGGCCGCCTTCGCCCTCGAAATAGAGCACGCCATCG
The DNA here is from genome assembly GCF_055901595.1 of Mesorhizobium sp. WSM1386. Classification (NCBI taxonomy): domain Bacteria; kingdom Pseudomonadati; phylum Pseudomonadota; class Alphaproteobacteria; order Hyphomicrobiales; family Phyllobacteriaceae; genus Mesorhizobium; species Mesorhizobium sp. WSM1386. Next base: position 5,230,835 of record NZ_CM148373.1, on the reverse strand, counting down.
ACCATGTGCTCGACGACGCGCGGGCCGGCGATCTGGCCTTCCTTGGTGACATGGCCGACAAGAACGATCGCCGCACCCGTCGACTTCGCATAGCGGATCATCGCCTGGGCGGAAGCGCGCACCTGGGTAACGGTGCCAGGCGCGGAATCGGCAAGATCGGTCCATAGTGTCTGGATGGAATCGAGAATGACCAGATCCGGCCGCTTGCCGTCGGCGATCGTGGCGAGAATGTCCTCGACATTGGTTTCGGCGGCCAGCTCCACCGCGGTGTCGGCAACACCCAATCGCTGCGCGCGCAGCCTGATCTGGGCGACCGCTTCCTCGCCCGAGACATAGACGATGCGGTGGCCCCGGGACGCAAGGGCGGCGGCAGCCTGGGTAAGAAGTGTCGATTTGCCGATACCGGGATCGCCGCCGACCAGCAGCGCCGAGCCGCGCACGAAACCGCCGCCGGTGGCGCGGTCGAGTTCGCCGATGCCCGACACGATGCGCGGCGCATCCTCGATGTCGCCGGAAAGTGTGGTCAGCACCACCGCACGGCCCTTGCGGGCATTGCGCGTGTTGGCCGGGCCGGAGCCGATGCCGCCGGAGGTGCCTTCCTCGACCAGCGTGTTCCACTCGCCGCAGGCATCGCATTTGCCGGCCCAGCGCTGATGCACCGACCCGCAATTCTGGCAGATGAACTGGACGCGGGATTTAGCCATGGAGCCGCGCCGGGTCGGTAGAATGTGCAAACCATAGACAGGCCGGCGGGACAGCGCCCCCCTCTGTCCTGCCGGACATCTCCCCCTCAAGGGGGGAGATCAGCAACTTCGATCCTGCCGCCCGTCTTTCTAGGTTGGTAATTGGCGAAAGCCTGCGTGACATCCAATCTCCCCCCTTGAGGGGGAGATGTCCGGCAGGACAGAGGGGGGCGGGACGGAACGAGGCCTGTCTCAAGAGGTCACTCGAACCTCTCCGCGATATGATGTTCCTCAGCCAGATCGGAGAAGCGGGTGAACTCACCGTGGAACGCAAGGGTGACCGAGCCCGTCGGGCCGTGGCGCTGCTTGGCCACGATCACCTCGGCCTTGCCGCGCATTTCGTTCATCTCGTTTTCCCACTTGACGTATTCTTCCGTGCCGAGCTTCGGCTCGCGGTTCTTGAGGTAATACTCCTCGCGATAGACGAAAATCACGACGTCGGCGTCCTGCTCGATCGAACCCGATTCACGCAAGTCCGAAAGCTGCGGGCGCTTGTCGTCACGGCTTTCGACCTGGCGCGAGAGCTGCGACAGCGCGATGATCGGCACGGCCAGTTCCTTGGCCAGTGCCTTCAGGCCGGTGGTGATCTCGGTGATTTCCTGCACGCGGTTCTGCGAAGACTTGGCGCTCGAACCCTGCATCAGCTGGATATAGTCGATGACGATCAGGTCGAGGCCGCGCTGGCGTTTCAGCCGCCGGGCACGGGCCGAGAGCTGGGCGATCGAGATACCACCGGTCTGGTCGATGAACAGCGGGATCTTCTGCATGGTCTGCGAACAGGCGACCAGCTTCTCGAAGTCCATTTCGGTGATTTCACCGCGGCGGATCTTCGAGGAGGAGATTTCCGTCTGTTCGGAAATAATGCGGGTGGCGAGCTGTTCGGAGGACATTTCGAGCGAGAAGAAGCCGACGACGCCGCCATTGGCCGCCTTGAACGAGCCATCGGCCTGCTGCGCCGGCTCATACATCTCGGCGATGTTGAAGGCGATGTTGGTGGCGAGCGACGTCTTGCCCATGCCTGGACGGCCGGCGATGATGATCAGATCGGACGCCTGCAGGCCGCCCATGCGGCGGTCGAGATCGCGCATGCCGGTGGCAAGGCCCGACAGATGGCCGTCGCGCATATAGGCGGCGTTGGCCATGTCGACCGCGGTCTTGACCGCGTCGGTGAAGCTCTCGAAGCCGCCATCGTAGCGTCCGGTTTCGGCCAGTTCGAAAAGGCGGCGTTCGGCATCCTCGATCTGCTCGGATGGCGACATGTCGACCGGCGCGTCATAGGCGATGTTGACCATGTCCTCGCCGACGGTGATCAACGCCCGGCGCGTCGCCAGATCGTAGATGGCGCGGCCATAGTCGGTGGCGTTGACGACGGTGACGGCCTCGACCGCCAGCCGCACGACATACTGCGCCACCGTCATGTCGCCGACCTTCTCATCGGCCGGCAGGAAGGTCTTCAAGGTGATCGGCGTCGCCACCTTGCCCATGCGGATGAGCTCGGCCGCGACATCGAAGATCTTGCGGTGCAGGGGTTCGTAGAAATGGCCGGACTTCAGGAAGTCGGAGACACGATAGAAGGCATCGTTGTTGACGAGGATCGCACCAAGCAGCGCCTGCTCGGCCTCGATGTTGTTGGGCGATTCGCGATATAGCGGTTGCTCCGCCACGCCGAATTTTCGTGCTGCCTCTGCCATGATATCCCCGATGTCGATCCCGGCTTCTCGATATCAGAACGAGACGAATCGATGCTGACCTTTCTGCATCATCGCATGACCAACCAGCCTTGATGCCCGTTGTTCACAGGCTCGGCGAACCGTCCACAGGAGAGTGCTTCCAAGCCCCGATTCCGATTGACTCCGAAAGGCGCAGTCCCTACCCGAGTCGTTGGAACAGATCAAGAACAAACTTGGCGATCAGGCGCTTCCTTCGCCCAGCGTATCGCCCCAGTCCAGGCGCCGTGCCGCCTTGAACAGATCACCGTCGCGTTTGGTCAGCAGTTTTTCGTCGGCGCTGCCGTCCGTTTCGCAAAGCTTGAGCAGAACCTTGCCGGAGCCGGACTTTGGCGGTGCGATCACCCGCGCGGCACGCGCGGCGGCCGGTTGGCGCGAGGCGGCGACAAAAATGAACTTCTCGTCTTCCCACGGCACTTCCGCCTCCTTGGCCAGCCGGTGCAGGCGCGAGCGGGCGACGCGGCGGGAAAAGTGGCACCAGTCGGGCGGGGCGAGCGGGCAAGGCGCCTCATGCGGACAAGGCGCCAGCAGATGCGCGCCCGCCGCGATCAACCGCGCGCGCACCGCCAGGATTCGCTGCCAGCCGGCAGGCGTGCCCGGCTCGACCACGAGCAGCGTGTCGGCCGTGAGGTGCCAAAGCCGGTCGACAAGCTTCGGCAGCGATGCCGGAATGATCTCGTCCAGCACATAGGTACACGTCACCAGCTCGGCCGGCTCGAGATCGGCGAGGTCGATGGTGGCGTCGCCGGCCAGCCATTTGGTCCGGGCAGCGACTGCGCCGGCGGCGAGCGTCTCGCCGACCTTGCGTGCCGCCGCACTGGCTTCGAGGAGCACCGCCTGTTCGAGATCGGGCCAGAGGTCCATCGTGGCCCAAAGCACCGTACCAGGCCCGGCACCGATATCGAGCAGGGTTTTCGGGACGAAATCCGGCCGGGCTTCATTCAGCGCACCAAGGCTGGCGCGGACCGCGGCGTAGGTCGCTGGCAGCCGCGTCGCGAGATAAGCCTGCACGGCCAAATCCTGCGCCATGTGCAGGCGGCCGTCGCGCAGCTCGGCACGGTAGCGGTCGGAAAGCGTTTTCGCCGCTTGCTTCAGGGTCGCGAGCGGAACGTTTTCAAGCAGGCGCTCGACCCCTTGGCGAAGTGGCGCTGGCAATTCCATGGTCAGGCTCCGCGCGGTGCGAGCAGGATGACCGAGGCTCCGGCCATGCAGAGGACCGCACCGGCAAGATCCCAGCGGTCGGGCCGCACGCCTTCCACCAGCCACAGCCAGGCGAGCGACGCCGTGATGTAGATGCCGCCATAGGCGGCATAGGCACGGCCCGCCGCATTGATGTCGACCAGTGCCAGGAGCCAGGCGAACAGGACGAGCGAGACGAAGCCCGGTGCCAGCCAGAGCGGCGACTTTTCCAGCCGCCACCATGCCCATACCGAAAAGCAGCCGGCGATCTCGGCCAGGGCCGCGGCAACATAAAGGAGATAGCTCATGAAAAAGGCCTCGCGACGATCACGAGGCCTTTTTCAGGGCAGGGGCGTGCGAAGGCAAGCACCAACAGCGAAAGCGTACGGACGTTCCCGTTTCTATTCCGCCACCTTGCGGCGACGGGCAGGCTTGGCGGGCTTCTCGACGGGAGCCGCCTCGCGGCGGCCCAGGTCACGCATTTCCAGCGCCTTTTCGCATTTGGCCATATAGTCTCGGGCCATAGGCAGCGTGTCGTTCTTCTTGGTGATCTGGAACTGGAAGATGACCAGGTCCTGCCAGCGGAAGGCGGCTTCCGAGGCGGCCAGATAGAATTCCCACATACGGCAGAAGCGTTCGTCGTAGATCGCCTTGGCCTTGTCGCGGTTGGCGGCGAAGCGTTGGCCCCAGTGCTTCAGCGTATCGGCATAGTGGAGCCGCAGGATCTCGACGTCGGTGACCACGAGGCCGGATTTCTCGATCGCCGGCAGTACCTCCGACATTGCCGGGATGTAGCCGCCCGGGAAGATGTACTTGCGGATGAAGGCACTGGTCGCCCACGGCACGCCGGAACGGCCGATCGTGTGCAGCAGCATCACGCCGTCAGGCTTCAGCAGCGTCGCGGACTTGTCGAAGAAGGTGCGGTAGTGGTTGACGCCGACATGTTCGAACATGCCGACCGAAACGATGCGGTCGAAACGCTCGTTGAGCTCGCGATAGTCCTTCAGCTCGAAATGGACGTGGCTTTCCAGCCCCTGCGCGTGCGCCCGATCGGTGGCCACGCCATGCTGTTCGGTCGACAGCGTCACGCCCTGCACGTCGACGTCGAAAGCCTTGGCGAGATAGAGGCCAAGCCCGCCCCAGCCGGAGCCGATGTCGAGCACCGTCTGGCCGGCCTTCAGCCTGAGTTTGGCGGCGATATGGCGCTTCTTGGCGGCCTGCGCCTCGTCCAGCGTCATGTCCGGCTGTTCGAAATAGGCGCAGGAATACTGCATGTCCTCGTCGAGGAAGAGCCGGTAGAGATCGCCCGACAGATCGTAATGGCGCTGCACGTTGCGGCGCGAGCGCGAGGCGGTGTTGATCTGCTGCAGGCGGCGGAAGGCGTGGCGCAGGCCCTCGATGGCTTTCGACCAGGTCGCGTCGATGCCGCCACTGCCCATGTTCTGGAAGGCAATGCGCATCAGCCCGAGCACTCCGCCTTCGAGAATGTCGAGTTCGCCGTCCATGTAGGATTCAGGCACCGCCAGCATCGGATCGAACGTGATGGCGCGTTCGGCATGTCGGGTCTTGATGTGCAGATGCACCGGCTCGCCGCTGCCGTCGCCGAATACGAATGTCGAGCCCTGTGGCCCGGTCACTTTGAGACTGCCGGTGCGAACCAGGCGATCGAGAACGCGCTTCAAGAGAATATTCATGACCTAATGCCCCCAGGGTGCCTTACGCATGGCCCGAAAACCGCAATCGACTTTCGGACAGGATTATGCGCCGAACTCCAATTCCACAACGTCCTTTGCGCGTCCAAAGGACGCGCGACGATCTAGTCTGCAACAATATATGGGGACCCGGAAAGTTCCTTTTGGCACAAAAAAGCCCGGGCGAGAGGCCCGGGCGTTGGTCCACAAAGGACGGATAACGGCAATGTGATCGGAGCTTGGCTCCAATCCCTGCGGGGTAAGATCAGGCGTTGTCTTCGCCGCCTTCGAACTCGGCATTCGGATCGAAGAAGTTTTCCGGCCGGGCGTTGTCGTTGATGTCGTCGCCATAAATGGCTTCGGCGGTGGTCAGCGTCTCGCCCTTGGCCTGGCGTTCGGCTTCGTCGGCCGTGCGGGCGATGTTGAGCGTGATCGTGACTTCGACTTCCGGATGCAGCGCGATCGCCACATTGGTGACGCCGATGGTCTTGATCGGCTGGTTGAGCTGGATCTGGTTGCGGTTGACCGTGAAACCTTCGGCCGTCAGCAGGTCGGCGATGTCGCGCGTCGACACCGAACCGTAAAGCTGACCGGTCTCGCCGGCCGAGCGGACGGCGATGAAGCTCTTGCCGTCGAGCTTTTCGGCAACCTGGGCGGCTTCCGACTTACGCTCGAGGTTGCGGGCCTCGAGCTGGGCGCGCTGGCCTTCGAACTTCTTCTTGTTGGCCTCGTTGGCGCGCAGCGCCTTGCCCTGCGGCAAGAGGAAATTGCGGGCAAAGCCGTCCTTGACCTTGACGGTATCACCCATCTGGCCGAGGCGGGAAACGCGTTCGAGAAGAATGACTTCCATGGTTTTGTTCCTTTCAGTTGGGCATCGATCTCGGGATCGATGCCGATTCTTGGGAACAGGTCAGGAAGCAAAGGGGCGTTGCCGCCGGTGTCGCTGTCCTGCCTGTCGGCAGTTAGAGGCTTTGGCCTCAACCCGGGATTTCCTGCATGTCGCCCAAAAGTGGTTTCCCGGTTTTGGGACAACGACATGCATCATCAAGACACTCCAGCGGCGCCCGTCGCCGTGGAGAAAAGCGGGCGACAAAGCCGCCCGCTCGGAGAAATTTTAGCGAACCACGTAAGGCAGCAGGCCGAGGAAGCGGGCGCGCTTGATCGCCTTGGCCAGCTCACGCTGCTTCTTCTGGCTGACCGCGGTGATGCGCGACGGCACGATCTTGCCGCGCTCGGAAATGTAGCGCTGCAGGAGACGCACGTCCTTGTAGTCGATCTTTGGCGCGTTGGCGCCGGAGAACGGGCAGGTCTTGCGGCGACGGTGGAACGGGCGCCGGGTCGGGATCTGGTTGATGTCGACCATTATTCTGCACCCCCTTCAAGGCCTTCGCGCGGACGGCGCGGACCACGCTCGCCACCGGCATCGCCGAAGCTGCGCGGCGGACGGTCGCCGCGATCGCGGTCGCCGAACGAACGCGGGCCACGGTCACCACGGTCGCGGTCGCCGAAGCCACCGCGCTCCGAGCGCTCTTCGCGCTTCTGCATCATCGCCGAGGGGCCTTCCTCATGCGCCTCGACCTTGATGGTCAGGAAGCGCAGCACGTCCTCGGACAGGCCCATCTGGCGCTCCATCTCGTTGAGCGCTGCCGGCGGGCAGGTGAGGTCCATCAGCGCGTAGTATGCCTTCCGGTTCTTGTTGACCCGGTAGGTGAGGGACTTCAGTCCCCAGTTCTCGACCCGGCCGACGGACCCGCCATTTGCTGCGATGACGCCCTTGTACTGTTCGACAAGCGCATCGACCTGCTGCTGCGAGAGGTCCTGCCGGGCAAGAAACACATGTTCGTAAAGAGCCATTATGTCTTCGTGCCTTTCTTCGTTTCTCTCCCGGTTCCCGGCGGCAAAAGCCTCTGCAACTTCTCTGACCCGGATCCCTTGAGGGGCGGGGAAGAAAGGAGCATGACGAGACGGTCGAGAGCGGAGACACGGGAGGCGGAAGCACTTCTGGCTTCACGCGAAGGTTTTTGAGAAAACCTCCGGCCCTCCGTTCAGCCCCCAGCTAGGACCGGCAGATTGCGGGCGTCTATATAGCAATCCGCAGGGAAGGCAAGGGCGTGCGGCGTTCGCGATGTCGCAGGGGAGCCTGTGGCGCAAGGGGGCGATGTCGGAGGGGAAGATCAAATGCGACGACCGCAAGACCTTGCGACTTCCCCGCAGCGGCAAGCATTTCCGGGGATGAGATGCTTCTCAAGAGCAGATCGCCAACAAGTTCTCGAAGCTGCAACTGACGAATTGAGTGTTCGATCCCCTCAGAGGGATTGCCAGGCTCAACTCATGTGGGCGACGACCTTGTCGATCGTTTCGGGGAAGAAGTCCGGCGCCGCGTGCCGCTTGCCGAACATCATGTCATATTGCAGCAGGCGGAAGTCGCGGATCGCCGGGTCGATGTCCTTCTGCCGCGCCCAGTCGGGCGTGGCTTCCCCGGCCGGTGTCAGCAACAGGTTGCGGTCGACGACGCGGTAGCGTTCGCGCATCTCGCCCAGGAAGCCCGTGTAGTAGGGATGGGTGATGCCGGCCGTCTTCAGGATATGATAAGGCAGGAAGGCGGGGCTGACCGCGCCCAGATCCTCGGCCGGGCCGGTGCGGTTCGACCAGATGACCAGCGGCGTCTCGTGATGCTGAAGGGCATCCTGCGGTGACGCCTCCTTGCGCGGCGCGACATTGTCCTTGAGGAAGCCGGTTTCGACGTAAACCGGGCCCAGCGGCGGCAGATGGTCGCCGAAGAAGGCGATCACCGTGGGACGGGAGCGCTTCTTTGCCCATTCGACGAGGCGCTCGAGACCGCGATCGGCATCCGCGGATCCCTCCGCATAGCTCAGCAGCGATTCACGCGCCCACTGGCTGATCGGCGCCTGCACCTTGTGGGTCGGGTTGTAGTAGCGGTTCGGCTCGTAGGGACCATGGTTCTGCAGGCTGACCGCGAAGAAGAACACCGGCTGCTCGCTGGCGTCGGCTTCGCGGATGATCTCGTCGGTCATCGCCGCATCCGATGCCAGCGGTCCGCGCTTCTCCATCGGCGGCAGCGTCTCTTCAGACTTGAAGTCGTTGAAGCCGAAATCGGCGTACACCGCGCCACGGTTCCAGAACCAGTTGGTGCCTGGATGTATGGCACGCGCCTGATAACCCTCGCTCTTCAGGAAGGTTGCCATCGACGGCGTCGGGGTGCGCACATATTGCTGGTAGGGGATGCTGCCGGCCGGCAGGAAGGCGTTCGAGAAGCCGGTCAGCGCTTCGAACTCGATATTGGCGGTCATGCCGCCGAATTCGGGCGAGAACATATAGCCCGAGCGCAACGCCCGCACATTGGGAATGGGGTCCGGCGTGATGGTTACCCCGGGCAGTTTGGTCGGATCCCAGAACGATTCGCTCATGACGACGATGATGTCCGGTTTCTCGGCGGGCACGGAGGCTGTCACCGCTGGCCTCTCGATCGCTGCGATCGCCTTGTCGGAATAGCCGGCCGGCGCCGAGACATGCGCCATCGGCACGTTGAGCGCGAAGGCGAGCGCAAAGCCGTTGGAGGCGTAGTTTTCCTTCTGGTCCCACATGATCGGAATGATCTGCAGCCGGTCCCTGGTCCACGAGAAGGTGGCGTAGTCCATGATTGAGACAAAGAAGGCGAGCAGCGGAACCGCCAGCGTCAGCCGGGCGAGGCGGCCCTTTCGGCTGAGTGCGAGGACCTTGCGGCGCCACAGCCGCCAGCCATAGACGAGCAGCGACAGGCCGGCGACGATGCCGACGACCATGGCGAGCGCGGTCATTGGCCGGTCGCGCACCAGCAATGGCAGCAGGGCGACGATCTGGCGGGCGTAGAGGAAATCCGTCGGATAGAGCGGATCGCCGAGATAATGCGACTTCTGATGGCCGACAAAGGCTAAAGACAGGGTCAGCGGAGCCACGATCATCAGGCTCTGGTGGCTACGGCCGAGCACGGCGTCGAGGCCGATCAGGATCAGCGCGAACACGACGATCGTGGTCCAGCCCGGCTTGAGCGGCTGCAGGAAGAAAGAGACGGTGCCGGCGAAATCACCGCGCACGATCAGTTCGATGGCGAACACCAGGATGGCCGCGATCGCCAGGCTGATCAGCCCGTAACGGACAACCGGCCATCTCCGGCCCGGCAGGTAGCCGGTGGACGGATCGTCTTCCAGGAATTGCGGCACGGCTTTACCGCTACGTTTCGAACTCTTTGTCACTTCAACTTCCCCACCCAGCGACAAACACGTCACTCGATTGTCATATAATTGTCACGCAAAGCTAGCGCCTGTGGCGGAAATAAGAAGAGCCAGCAAACGATTCGTGAGCGGTTTTCATCAGGAGTGATCGCCAAAAAGCCTTTGGGAACAGGCACTCGGCGGTTGACGAAGCCGCCCGGCAGGGGCGAACTGGACTTGACTTGGCGGCCTGCCTTGCGTCACAGGCAAGAAAAACCCGCCTATCAGGCAAGCAAAACCAGCCCTTGGGAGCCTCGCATGGCCGTCGCATTCACCTTTCCGGGACAAGGCAGCCAGGCTGTTGGCATGGGCAAGGATCTCGCCGATAGCTTTCCCGAGGCGCGCAGGGTCTTCCAGGAAGTCGACGACGCGCTCGGCGAAAACCTGTCGAAGCTGATCTGGGAAGGTCCCGAAGAGGCCTTGACGTTGACGGCCAACGCACAGCCGGCGCTGATGGCGGTATCGCTGGCGGCCATCAGGGCGCTGGAATCGCGTGGGTTCTCGCTGAAGGACAAGGTCGCCTATGTCGCCGGCCATTCGCTGGGCGAATATTCGGCGCTGGCCGCCGCGGGCTTCGTTTCCGTTGGCGATGCCGCGCGGCTGCTGCGCATTCGCGGCAACGCCATGCAGGCGGCGGTACCTCCCGGGAAGGGCGCCATGGCGGCGATCATCGGACTGGAGCAGGCGGATGTCGAAGCTGCCTGCGCTGAAGCGGCCAAAGGGTCTGTCTGCCAGGTCGCCAACGACAATGGCGGCGGCCAATTGGTCATCTCCGGCGCCAAGGCCGCGGTCGAGCTGGCCGCCAGGCTTTGCACCGAAAAGGGCGCCAAGCGGGCGCTGATGCTGCAGGTCTCGGCACCTTTTCATTCGGCGTTGATGACGCCGGCCGCGGAGATCATGCGCGACGCGCTCGCCAAAGTGGCCAAGGCCGCACCGGTGGTTCCGATCGTCTCGAACGTCTCAGTCACCCCGACGAGCGACCCGGACGAGATTTCGCGGCGCCTGGTCGAGCAGGTGGTCGCCCGCGTGCGCTGGCGCGAGACCGTCGAATGGTTCGGCGCCAACGGCGTCACCGCGCTCTACGAGATCGGCGCCGGCAAGGTGCTGTCGGGGCTGGCGCGGCGCATCAACCGCGACATCGCCACCGCGTCGGTGGGGAGTTCCGCCGAGGTCGAAACAGCACGAGCGGCACTCGTATAATCGGATGCCATTTGACCCCACCCGTGCGAAGGGTGTCCTCTTCTCAATCAGGAGACAAAAATGTTCGAATTGACCGGCCGCAAGGCGCTCGTTACCGGGGCATCGGGAGGCATCGGCGAGGCGATCGCCAGGGTGCTGCATGCGCAGGGCGCCATTGTCGGCCTGCATGGCACGCGCATCGAGAAGTTGGAGACGCTGGCCAACGAACTTGGCGACCGGGTCAAGCTGTTTCCGGCCAATCTGTCGAACCGCGACGAGGTCAAGGCGCTCGGCCAGAAGGCGGAAGCCGATCTGGAAGGTGTCGACATCCTGGTCAACAATGCCGGCATCACCAAGGACGGCCTGTTCGTGCGCATGTCGGACGCCGATTGGGACAGCGTGATCGAGGTCAATCTGACCGCGGTTTTCCGGCTCACTCGCGAACTCACCCATCCGATGATGCGCCGGCGCCATGGCCGCATCATCAACATCACCTCGGTGGTCGGCGTGACCGGCAATCCCGGCCAGACCAATTACTGCGCCTCGAAGGCCGGCATGATCGGTTTCTCCAAGTCGCTGGCGCAGGAGATCGCCACCCGCAACATCACCGTCAACTGTGTCGCCCCCGGCTTCATCGAATCGGCAATGACCGACAAGCTCAACGACAAGCAGAAAGAGGCGATCATGGCGGCCATCCCGACGCGCCGCATGGGCACCAGCGTTGAAGTCGCATCCGCGGTCGCCTATCTCGCCTCCAACGAAGCCGCCTACGTCACCGGCCAGACCGTCCACGTCAATGGCGGCATGGCGATGATCTGAACGAGGCCCGGCGGCAACGCTGCCGGGTTGTGAAAAGAGACCATTTCGCCTTGGACCTCAGCTATTTTTCGTGTAATGCGGCCCGCAACCCGGCGGTTCGGGCAAAAACCGGTCCGTGGCCGTTGCGTTTCCGGCAGGACCATCTTTCAGCTTGATTAGCGGCATTCTGCCCGCTAACGAAGACAGACAAACAAAAGACGAGGATGCCCAAATGAGTGACACCGCAGAGCGCGTCAAGAAGATCGTCATCGAACACCTTGGCGTCGATGCCGACAAAGTGACGGAGCAGGCGAGCTTCATCGACGATCTGGGCGCCGACAGCCTCGACACGGTCGAACTCGTCATGGCGTTCGAAGAAGAATTCGGCGTCGAGATTCCCGACGACGCGGCCGAGACCATCCTGACCGTCGGCGATGCGGTGAAGTACATCGACAAGGCTTCGGCCTGACACTTTCCGCAGTCACCACCGGGGAGGACCTGCGATGAGGCGTGTCGTCGTCACGGGCCTTGGGTTGTTGTCACCGTTCGGCATGGGCTTCGAGCACAGCTGGAAGGAACTTCTGACCGGCCGCAGCGCCGCCAAGCGCATCACCGAGTTCGAGGTGGAGGATCTTGCCTGCAAGATCGCCCACGTCGTTCCGCGTGGCGACGGCAGCAATGCCACCTTCAATCCCGAGGCCGTGCTCGAGCCGAAGGAACTGCGCAAGATCGGCGACTTCATCCTGTACGGGATTGCCGCCGCCGACGAGGCGCTGAAGGATTCCGGCTGGGAACCCAAAACCCATGAAGAGCAGTGCGCCACCGGCGTTCTGATCGGTTCCGGCATCGGTGGTATCGAGGGCATCGCCGAGAACGCGATGATCCTCAAGGAGCGCGGTCCGCGCCGCATCAGCCCTTTCTTCATCCCCGGCCAGATCATCAATCTGGTCTCCGGCCAGGTTTCGATCCGGCACGGGCTGAAGGGCCCGAACCATGCCGTCGTCACTGCCTGCTCGACCGGCGCGCACGCCATCGGCGACGCTGCCCGGCTGATCATGTGGGGCGATGCCGACGTAATGGTCGCCGGCGGTGCCGAAGCGCCGGTGACGCGGCTGTCGATCGCCGGCTTCGCCGCATGCCGGGCGCTGTCGACCGAGCACAATGATACGCCACAGACTGCATCGCGCCCCTACGACCGCGACCGTGACGGCTTCGTCATGGGCGAGGGCGCCGGCGTCGTCGTGCTGGAGGAACTGGAGCACGCCAAGGCGCGCGGCGCCAAGATCTATGCCGAGGTTACCGGCTATGGCCTGACCGGCGATGCCCATCACATCACCGCGCCCGCCGAGGACGGTGACGGCGCCTTCCGTTGCATGACGGCGGCCCTGAACCGGGCCAAGCTGACGCCTGCCGACGTCGACTACATCAACGCCCACGGCACCTCGACCATGGCCGACACGATCGAGCTCGGCGCCGTCGAGCGGCTTGTCGGCAATGCCGCGTCCAAGATTTCGATGTCGTCGACCAAATCGTCGATCGGCCATCTCCTGGGGGCGGCGGGCGCCGCCGAAGCGATCTTCTCGATCCTCGCGATCAGGGACAATGTCGCACCGGCGACCATCAACCTCGACAACCCCGAACGCGAAACCGCGATCGACCTGGTGCCGAACAAGCCTCGCTCCCGCCAGATCGACGTGGCGCTGTCCAATTCCTTTGGCTTCGGCGGCACCAACGCATCGCTCGTGTTCCAACGCTACAATGGCTGATCGTCCGGTTGCCGGGCGATGCTTTGACGTATCGTCAATTTTGCCATATTCGCCCCTACTCTGCCGCAGGGGATTCGTTGAGAGATCAAACGGTAGGGCGAAATGAATACAAATCCGGCAGGCAACGGAGAATTCGGGCAACGACCGGCGAGCACTGGGCCGATCGTGCCGAAGACAGCCAGCGAAGCCTTGCGGCCTGAAGCCGGAACGCCGCCGCCGAAGCGCTCGCGCGCTTCTCGCAGCCAGGTCGTCGTGTTCATGAACTTCGTCATCTCCTCGGTGATGCTGATGGTGCTGGCGGCGGGCGTGGCGGTCTACTTCGGCAAGCAGGAATTCACCGAACCCGGCCCCTCGGCCAATGGCGACACTTTCCTGGTCAAGCCGAACACCGGCGTCCAGGATATCGCCGACCAGCTCGAGCGCCGCGGACTGATCAGCGACGCTCGTATCTTCCGGCTTGGCGTGCGTGCCTTCGGCAACGATTCCGCGCTCAAGGCCGGTGAATACGAGGTCAAGCCCAGGGCATCCATGCGCGACATCATGGAGCTTTTGAAGAGCGGCAAGTCGGTGATGTACTCACTGACGATTCCGGAAGGGTTGACGGTCGAGCAGGCTCTGCAGCGTATCGCCGGCGAGCCCGCCTTGAGCGGCGACATGCCGGCCAAGACGCCTCCCGAGGGCAGCCTGGCCACCGACACGCTGCGTTTCACGCGGGGTGCGACGCGCCAGCAGATGATCGACAAGTTGCTGGGCGATCAGAAGAAGCTGGTCGACGAGGTATGGCAGCGGCGTGCGCCGGACCTGCCGCTGTCGAACGTCGACGAGTTCGTCACCCTGGCCTCGATCGTCGAGAAGGAAACCGGCAAGGGTGACGAGCGTTCACGGGTGGCCGCGGTCTTCCTGAACCGGCTGGCCAAGGGCATGCGCCTGCAATCCGATCCAACCATCATCTATGGTCTGTTCGGCGGCAAGGGCAAGCCGGTGGACCGGCCGATCTACCAGTCCGACATCCAGAAGCAGACGCCTTACAACACCTATCTGATCAGCGGCCTGCCGCCGACGCCCATCGCCAATCCGGGGCGTGCGGCACTTGAGGCCGTGGCCAATCCATCGAAGACCGACGATCTCTATTTCGTTGCCGATGGCACTGGCGGTCACGTTTTTGCCGCGACGCTGGACGAGCACAATGAAAACGTCGCCCGCTATCGTGCGTTGCAGAAGAAGCAGGCCGATGAGGCGGCCAAGGCCGCTGCGGCCGCTGGTGCCAGCGGCGATACCGACAAACCTGCTGACGCCATCGACGATGGCGACGCCGGCGGCGATGCGGGCGCCGCCCAGTAAGACGAAGAAGGCTGGAAGGGCGACAGCCCCGACATTTGAAGCAACGCCACGCGTCCGATTTCAACGTCCCGCGGCGTGATCATTTTTAAGCAGCATTTGCCCTGTCCGGAATGGTTTCGGGGCAATGCGCCAGGGGTGTGCAGGCGACATGAATTTGCAGAGCATGACCGGATTTGCCCGCGCCGTCGCCGAGCATGAAGGGACCTCGGTCGCGTGGGAGGTCAAGTCCGTCAACGGCAAGAGCGTCGAGGTGCGGCTGCGGCTGCCGCAAGGATTCGAGCGGCTGGAGCCGGCGGTCAGGCAAACGCTGCAGAAGCGTTTCGCCCGGGGCAATTTCCAGGCGACGCTGACCATCGGCCGTGCCGCCGGCACGCAGGCGCAGCCGATTGTCAACGAGGCGTTCCTGAAGGATCTGGCGGGGCTTGCCAAGCGGCTGCAGGAGCAATTCGGCGTTGCTCCGGCGACGGCCGACGGCCTGCTTTCGCTGCGTGGCGTGCTCGATATTCCCGAAACTATCGAAACCGAAGAAGCGCGCGCCGCGCTCGATACGGCCATCATGGCGGCGCTAGACGTGGCATTGAAGGGGCTCGAACAGGCGCGGCACGGCGAGGGTGCTGCACTGGCGCTGCTTTTGTCCGGCCATATCGATGCCATCGAGGCCTTGACGCTGCGCGCCGAGGCGGATCCGTCGCGCGATGCGGCGGCGATCCGTGAACGCATCGCCGAGCAGGTCAGGCTGCTGATGGACCCGTCCGCCAATCTGGACGCGAGCCGGCTGCACATGGAAGCGGCGTTTCTTGCCACCAAGGCCGACATTCGCGAAGAGATCGACCGGTTGAAAACGCATGTCGCGTCTGGCCGGGCGCTGATCGAGGGCGGCGGCGCCGTCGGCCGCAAGCTCGATTTTCTGGCACAGGAATTTAACCGCGAATCGAATACGCTGTGTTCGAAGTCGAACGCCGCGGCCGTCACCGCGATCGGGCTGGAACTGAAGGCCGTGGTCGACCAGTTTCGTGAACAGGTCCAAAATCTGGAGTAGCCGATGGTTGCCAAGGAACCGATGGTTGCCAAGGATTTGGGCTCCCGCATTCGTCGCCGGGGGCTGATGCTCGTCCTGTCGTCGCCGTCCGGCGCCGGCAAGTCGACCATCGCGCGCAACCTTCTGGAAAGCGACTCCAGCCTCGAACTGTCGGTCTCGGTCACCACAAGGCCGCGTCGCGGCAGCGAGATCGAAGGTGTTCACTATCATTTCCGCACGATGCGCGACTTCGAACGGTTGCGCGATTCCGACGCGCTGCTCGAATGGGCCGAGGTGCATGGCAACTGCTATGCTACGCCGCGCGAACCCGCCGAACTGGCGCTGGCGCAAGGTCGCGACATGCTCTTCGACATCGATTGGCAAGGCGCCCAGCAGCTCAAGGAGAAGATGCGCGCCGATATCGTCTCGATCTTCATCCTGCCACCGTCGATGAAGGAACTGAAGGCGCGCCTGAAGCGCCGCGCCGAGGACCAGGAAGCCGTGATCGAGACGCGGCTCAAGAACGCCCGCAACGAGATCGAGCACTGGAAGGAATATGATTTCGTCATCGTCAATGACGATCTGGATCGCGCCTTCGCCGAAGTGCGCGGCATCGTCGTGGCCGAGCGGCTAAGGCGCGATCGCCGGCCTGGTCTGTTCGATTTCGTCTCTGGCCTGTTGGACGAAAAGACCGGCTGACCGGTTTCAGGATGCCACGCCGCCGACCAGGATCAGATTGCGGCTGAGCGCGGCGTCGCGCACGTCCAGTGCAGCCGCATACTCAGCGGAAGTGTACCAACGCCTGGCCCGTTCCATGTCAGGAAATTCGACGACGATCAGCGGCCCGGGATGCCACTTGCCTTCCAGCGCCTCCACCTGGCCGCCACGCACCAGATAGCGCCCGCCGTGCTGTGCGATGGAGGCAGCGGCACGGGTTCGATAGATCTCGATCGCCTCTTCGTCGCGGATGGTGACATCGGAAATGATGTAGGCGGGCATTTGGTTCTCCAGCATGTTTGCCAGATTATCTATGCCGTGAGCGAGGCGTTTCCAGGCCAGCTGGTGCTAGAGCATTTCACCGTTTCACGGAAACGGCGAACCGCTCTATCTCTTTGTTTTTACGCAATTCCGGACGGAAAACCGTGTCACACTTTTCCTGGAATTGCTCTATACCAAATTGGTCAGTCGCACGAACTCCTCGACGCTGAGCGTCTCGGCACGGCGGGTCGGATCGATGCCTGCGCGCTCGAGCAGGGTCTCGCCGCCGAGACTTTTCACGCTCTGCCGCAACATCTTCCGGCGTTGGCCGAAAGCGGCTTCCGTGACGCGGCCGAGTTTTTTCACGTCGGCGGGCAGGGGTATCGCGCGCGGCTCCAGATGCACCACCGAAGAGGTGACCTTGGGCGGCGGCGTGAATGCCTGGGGCGGCACGTCGAAGGCCATCCTGGCCTGGGTACGCCAGCCGGCCAGCACGCCAAGCCTGCCATAGGCATCGCTGCCGGGCGCGGCGACGATGCGCTGGGCAACCTCACGCTGGAACATCAGCGTCATCGAGGCATAGAAGGGCGGCCAGTCCGTGACCGTCAGCCAGCGGATCAGCAACTCGGTGCCTATGTTGTAGGGCAGATTGGCCACGATCTTCGTCGGCTCGCCGGCGGCGAGTGCGGCAAAGTCCGTTTTCAGCGCGTCGCCGGCAATAATCTCCAGCCGGCCCGGATAATGTTCCGAAATCTCGGCCAACGCCGCGAGGCAGCGTTCGTCGCGCTCGATGGCAATGACCCGTCGGGCGCCGTTGAAAAGCAGCGCCCTTGTCAGGCCGCCAGGCCCCGGCCCAACCTCGATTATCGTGGTGTTTGTCAGGTCGCCCGCGGCACGCGCGACCTTGCTGGTTAGATTGAGGTCGAGCAGGAAATTCTGGCCGAGCGCCTTTTTCGCCTGCAGCTCATGGCGCTCGATGACGTCGCGCAGCGGCGGCAACCCGTCGATACTCATGCCGGAAAGCCAGAAGGGGGAGCACTCATGCGGCCGCGGCCCTTGCGTCGGTGTCAGCCAGCTTCCTGGCCAGCTTCAACGAAGCGATCAGGCTGTCGGGGCGCGCAATGCCCTTGCCGGCGATGTCGAAGGCGGTGCCATGGTCGGGCGAGGTGCGGATGAAGGGCAGGCCGAGCGTGACGTTGACCGCCTCGTCGAAGGCCAATGCCTTGGCCGGGATCAAAGCCTGGTCGTGATACATGCACAGCGCCGCGTCGTAGCCCGCCCGCGCCCGGGGATGGAACAATGTGTCGGCCGGCAGGGGGCCGAAAGCGTCGATGCCCTCGGCGCGCAGGATATCGACGGCCGGGCGCACGATACGCTCGTCCTCCAGGCCCATGGAGCCGCCTTCGCCGGCATGCGGATTGAGGCCGGCAATGGCGAGCCTCGGCCTGGCGATGCCGAACCGGCTGGCGAGGTCGGCAGCGGTAATGCGTGCGGTGGCCACGATCAACTCGGTGGTCAGTGCCTTCGGCACCTCGGCCAGCGCGATGTGGATGGTGACGGGAACCGTGCGCAGGTCAGGGCCCGCCAGCATCATCACCGGCAGCAGCGCCTCGACGCCGGTGTGCCGGGCCGCCAGATGCGCCAGATATTCGGTATGGCCGGGAAAGCGGAATCCGGCATCGTAAAGCGGCTTCTTGGCGATGGGGCACGTGACGATGGCGGCGGCGTCACCGGCAAGGCAGGCAGCGACAGCGCGATCGATGGCCTCGACGGTGGTGGCTGCATTGGCCGGATCCGGCCGGCCCGGGCTGTCGACGCAGCGTGCCGTCAGCGGAACGATCGGCAGGGCCTGGGCGAATGCCCGTGCCGATTGCGCGGGCGTTGTCTCGATGATCGGCACCGACAGGCCGAGCTGGCCCGCCCGGGAGGCGATCAGTGCCGGATCGGCAAGCAGATAGAAGGCAGGCACGCCAAGAGCTTCACGCGCCATGAAGGCGGCGATGGCGATTTCGGGGCCGATGCCGGATGGATCGCCGGCGCTCAACGCCAGCGCGGTCACCGCATCACCCACGTCAGCGCCATTCACGTCAGCGCCGCTCACGTTAGCGCTTGACGATGTGGGCTTTCGCCTTCAACTCTTCGACATATTTCTTGCTGAGCTCGTCGGCATTCTTGTCGCTGGAGCCTTCGCTCTGGAACACCATCTGGGCGGTCTTGTCGTCGGACACTTCACGCGATGAGCAGATACCGATGAACTCGACGCCGCGCTCGGTCTCACGCGTGACGGTGGCGCCGCCGACCTTGGTCGCCTTGATCTGCTCGGCCCAGTCCGGCGGCAATTGCGGCGCCAGCACCCGGCCCAGGTCGCGAACAGTGACGTCGATCAAGCCCTTGGCGAACTCGCGCGTCGTGGTGCAGCCGTTGAAACGGGCGCGCATGGCGTCGGCCTCGCGCTTGCGCTTGGCCAGCGTGGCGCTGCGCTCGGACGCCGGCACGACGAAGATGACCTGCTGCAGCATGTATTCGGTGGCGCTTGGCTTGGCGCCACCCTTGTCGAGCATGCGCCTGACCGCATCCTGCTCGGTTACGCTGCCGCCCTCACCGGAACGGTAGCGCGCGCTCAAGGCCTGGTTCCAGGCCATCTGGGCGCGGATGAACTCCTTGAAGTGGTCCTTGCCGACGCCGGATTTTTCCATGACGCCGTTAAGCTGACTGAGTTGCATCTTGTTGCTGGTTGCAAAGCGCTGATAGGCCGCTTCGACCTGGGCGTCGCTGATGCGGATACCAAGCCGTCTGGCTTCCGCGAGGCGCAGCGTCTGGTCGATCATTTCCTGGGCGGCATCGCCCTTCTTGCGCTGCAGTTTCAGGAAGGCGGCACGATGCGCGATATCACCAGTGGTGATCGGTACGTTGTTGACGACGTATTTGATCTCACTGGCGAAAGCCGGCGGCATCATGACGGTCATCGACACGGATGTCGCCGCCACAAGCAGCGCAAACCCTGCTGAAAAGAGGTACTTCCTCATCGTTGGCATCCCAATTTTATCATCCCGGCTCCGCCCGATTTCGTCCTCATCCGGGTGCGCGAATCCGTGCCAGCCCTATGCGGCGAAACGATGTCGCCGACTACTGGATGGTGTCGATGGCGCTGGTCGACGAGCCGAAGTCGCCGAGCGTACGGAACGACAGGTTGAAGCCGATGCTCTGCGTCACCTCCCTGGTGTTCAGGTCGCGCGACTGCGAGTACGTCATCAAATAGGTGAAGCAGGAATCATTATAGGCAAAGCCCACCCCATCCTTGACCAACAGGCTTTCCTGCAGGTCGTAGGTTCCCGTGCCGAAGACGCGCCAGTTCTCGGCAAGATGCGTCGAGGCACCCAGCGTGACTTCGTGACGGTCGGTCGTGAAACCGTAGAGCGGCTGGGCCTGGATGAAGGCGTATTTGGCGCTCAGGGATACCGGCAGCCCCGAATAGGCGGCTTTGAACTCGGCGCGGCGAATCTCGAAGGTCTGTTCGTCGAAGCGACCGCTGACCGAGGCCGCGAAACCATTCGGGCTGTTGATGCCAAACAGGCCGACATAGTCGGACTTGGTTTCCTGAAGACCCGAATAGGCGCCGACATTGACCAGATCCGGCGCCGCGAAGGAGTTCTCGCCGCCAATCTGATAGGACTGGCCGAAAATGGCGTTGGTGCCCCAGCCGTTCATATAGGAGCCGGAATAGCGGAAGCCGACATTGGCGCGCGAGCCGCCTTCCACACGGTCGTAACCGGAGAACTTGTCGCGTTCGAACAGGGTGGTCGCATCGAACACCATGCTCTGGGCGTCTTCGTTCGGAATGGCGAGGCCGCCGACATACTGTTCGTTCGGACGCACAAAGAGCTGTGCCATCGGCTCGATGACATGGCTGGACCCGCTGGCCATCGAAAACAGCAGCGGCCAGCGCATCTCCAGCCCGGCGGTTGCCATGTAACGGGCAAATGACGAGCGCATGTCGTCCTGCTCGCCCAAATTCGTCGCCATCTGGTTGACGGCGGCGAGCGAAGCCGATGACGCATTGAGATAGTCGACGTCGCCCTGCAGCGCCAGCAACGGCGTCAGCACCAGCCCGTCATCGGTAACGAATGACCGCTTCCACTCGGCCTCGGCGGTCAGGCGGCCGGATTCACCTTCAATGCCGCGCACGCGCTGGGTACCCGAGCCGGGCACGTAAGGCGTGAAGTAGGTTTGATCGAGTTCATCGCGACGGAGAACCCGCGCGTTGACATTGAGCGACAACTGGCCGCCGGCGACCGCCACGTCGGGGATGTTTGTATAGTCGAACGACGGCAGCACCCAGGGCTGCTGGTCGCTTCGCGCGGAGATATAGTTGTTGGGCGTGTTCTCCTGGACATCGAAGTGCATGGCGCGCACGTCGAAATAATTGCGGCCGTTGAGACCAGTCAGGTAAACCGTCGACTGGTGGACGGCGGCATTGTACTTGTCGATGTTGTAGGTGCTCGAGAAATTCTTGTCGGTCTGCAGCAGAACGTCCCAGCCGAAATTCCAGCGTTCGTTGATGGCGAACTTGCCCTGCGTGCCCATCATGCCGCGGAACTTGTTCGGATCGCCCGCCGCGCCCGAATCGATGTTGTGACCGCCGGTCGAAGGGAAAGCGGCGCTATCAAGGAAGGCATCCGGGTCCCGCTGCTGGATCCCCGCGATCTTCAAACTGTATTCGCCGTTGTTGAAACGCTGGCGCCACTCGGCCTCTCCGAGGAAGCCCTGCTTGGTGTAGCCGCTCCCCGACACCGTCAGGTCATAGGTCGGCGACAGTGCGAAATAATAGGGAACCTTGACGCTGTAACCCAGGTGGCTGTTGTAGCTGATGCTGGGGATCAGGAAGCCGCTCTTGCGCTTGACCGTCGGGTCGGCAATCTCGAACGCCGGCAGGTAGGCGAGCGGGAAGCCAAAGAACTCGAAATTCGCGTTCTCGAAGCGAACCGTTTTCTTCTCGCCGTTCCAGATGATCTTCCTGGCCTTCACGCGCCAGGTCGGCGCTTTGTTTGGCTTGTCCTCGCACGGCTCGCAGGCGGTGTAGACGCCATTGTGGAACGTGGTCAGCACGCCGCCCATGCGTTCGGCGCTCTCGGCGGCGAAATAGGCCTTGTCGATGGTCTCGACGCGCAGCGCGTTGACGAAACCGTCGGCGAAATCGTCGGTTATGTCGATATGATCCGAATTGATCTTGGTGCCGTCGCTGTTGATGACTTCGACATTGCCGCTGGCGACCATCCGCTTGGTATTGCGGTCGTATACGACTTTCTGGGCAACCAGGCGGTTGCCGCCATAATCGATCTGCACGCCACCGACGGCGGTCACGGTCTGGTTGTCGTTGTTGTAAACCAGCGTGTCGGCGGCCAGCAGCATTTGCGAGCCGGACGGAACCTTGGCCGCAACGTCACCGACCTCCTGCGCGACCGCAGGCAGCGGGACGGCGCAGGCAAACAAGCATGCCAAGGCGCTCGCCGCATAAAGGCGCGCCAAATGGGCCTGCCTGCTGCTGGGCAAAACCGCTTCCCTCACTAGCCGTCTTCCTTGTATAGCAGGAAAGTCACCCCGAAGAACATAGCTACCACGACCGGCACCCAGGCGGCTACGGCAGTCGGCACGAATCCCGCCACGCCGAATGCCTTCACCAGCACCGAAACGACATAAAGCAGAAAGCCGGCAACGACGCCACCCAGAATCATCGTTGCCGATTGTCCCATCCTCGCAAATCGCATTGAAACTGTTGCAGCAATCAGCGTCATGGCGACGAGGAGGAACGGCAACGCCACCAGCGAATCAAACTGCATGGCAAAGGCATTTGCCTTGAGGCCGAAGGAACGGGCAACCTCGATTTTTCCGGGCAGGTCGTAGAAAGGAATGGTTTCCGGGCGCGCCAGCCGCTCCTGCACGAATTCGGGCTTCAGATTGGTCGGCACGCGATCGTTCGCCGCAGACTGGATGACGCCGTTCCTGAAGGTCTTGACGTCCTGCAATTCCCAATAACCGTCCCGCAGGTAGGCACGCGCCGCATCCTTGCGCTCGGCGATATTGCCTTGCTGGTCGAGGATGAAAAAGACGGCGTCGGACATCTCCAGGCCCTGGTTGAGGATAGCCCGCGCGCCGATGATGGTGTCGCCGGAACTGGTTTTTTGGCGAATCCAGGGCGCCGCGTCGGCCGAAACCGTGTTTGATTTTCCGGAGCGCAACTGGGTCTCGATCTGTTCGGACAAGGAGAAGGCGTGCGCGGCGAGCGGGTTGATGATCCCGACCGATACGACGCCGAACAGCAGCGCTCCGATGCAGCACGGCAAAAGGAATTGCCAGGCGGAGACGCCGGCCGAACGCGCAATGACCAACTCATAGCGCCGGTTGAGCGATACCAGCGTCGCCATTGCCGAGAACAGGCCGACGAACGGCACCGTCTGCAGCATGATCATCGGCATCCGGAGTCCCGAAATGGCCATCGCCGTCCCATAGGTGAAGCCGGGCAAGCCGGTGGTACGGCCGGACAGTTCGGTGAAATCGATCAGGAACACCAGCGCCAGCAGGCCGAGGAAGAACCAGATCGTGATCGCCACGTAGCGGAAGAAGAAATATCGGCCCAGCGTCCAGCCCATCAGCCGACCCTCTGACCTGAAGTGTCGCGCCTGGACAAACGCAGTTTGAGGGAATTCCAGCCGTCACCGATGCGGCTGGCCAGATTTGTCATCCAGTCCGCCCAGGCCACCGGCAATTCCATGGTCCGGTTGGAGACGATGAACCAGATCGCCACCGCCGAAGCCACGATGGGCACGCCATAGACCATATAGCCGTATTGCGGGATCTCATCGGCCTTGCTCGAGGCAAAGAAGCCCAGCCAGCGCACGAACAGCGATATTGCAATGGCCGTGATCAGCGGATTGACGCGCGCCTCCCGGTGCGAGCGCGCGTCGCCCGCGACCGCCAGCGCGATCAATGCGAAGACCATGGAATAGGTCCACTCTGAAAACCGCTGGTCGATCTCGGCCCGGTACTCCTGTGGATTTTGCTGATAGTTCTTGTCGTTGGCGCTGGGATTGAGCAGGTATTGGGTGGTCTGGTCCTTCGGCAGCAGCGTTACTTGATTGGCCGCCGACATGAAGGCCGACATGTCAAAGGCATAGGAGGTGAACCGGATGACACTGAGGTCACCGGTCAGCGTTTTGCGATGGATGACGCCGTCATTCATCATCAGCACCTTCTCGCCGCCGCGTTCGATGATGCTGCCGGTCTTGGCATAATAGACGAGATTGACGCCTTCCTCGCGCGAATCGGCGACGAAGATGCCACCTAGCTTATTGTCGGGAAGCCGCTCGCCGATCTGCAGGAACAGCCCGTCCTCGATCTTTCGGAAGGTGCCTTCCTGGATGATCAGCGACAACAGGTCGGAGCGCGACTCCGCCACCAGGGCGCGGTTTTTCTGCCGCGCATAGGGGTCGATGCCGTTGTCCACCGCGAAGGAAAAGACGCTTGCGGCCAGCGCCAGAAGCATGATCGGCCGCACGATCGTCCACCGCGAGGCGCCCGAGGCGTTGACGACCGCGAGCTCCGAATCCGAATTCATGACGCTGAGTGTCTGGGCGACAGCCACCACCAGAGCGAAAGGCACGACGATCGGGATGATCGAGGGCAGGATGAGGGATGCGACCTCGAAGAAGGTCAGGGCGGACTGGCCGCTGTCGGTGACCAGATCGATCTTGGCCAGCACCTGCGTCGTCCACACGATGGCCAGCGTCCAGACCAGCGCCGCCATGAAGACCACGAAAGCGCGGCGCATGATGTAGCGTTCAACGACCGTCATGAAGGCTTTACTCGGTTTTCTCGAACGGCATCATGCCACCAAACTAAGGGTAGCTGTCCGGCGACGACCGCACAACTGGCTCCGATGGGCTCGATCAGGCAGGCGATCCGGTTCCCGTCCCACCTCGCGTGCCGCTGTGGACCGGAGTGTCGGCGGCAATGGATAAGAAAGGGCGAACATCGATGGTTAACAACAGGTTGCGGCATGAAGCGGGGCCGTGCCGCGACGAATCGCCATCGATTCCATGTGTCATATGGGTAGCCATTTTGGCAAAGTCTTGCCAAATGCCGGAAAACGACCAAATGTCGCGGATTGCTTCAAACCGCTTCGCGCACAGTCAAACACTCCCCGAAAGCAGGACATGATGAACCCGAGACCGTCGATCGCCTTTGCAAAATTCGCCGCGCCCCAGACGGCGGCGAGCAGGAAAGGCACCGTCCTCGTGCTGTCGGCGGATGACGGCGGCTTGACCGAGGCGGCCAGGGCTTACGATCCCGGCAAGACGCTGGAGCGCGCTTTCCCGGTGGCCGAGTTCACCGGCAAGTTCGCCGGCGTCGTCGAAATTCTGGCTCCGGAGGGATCCTCGCTCGACAGGTTGGTCGCGATCGGCGCCGGCAAGGCGTCGGGGCTCGACGAATATGCCTGGCTGAAACTCGGCGGCACCATTGCGGCGTCGCTGCGCAAGGCAACCGATGTGGCCGTGGTGCTCGACCTGGCCGGCGCCTCGCCCGATGGCAAGGATGCCGCCAGCCTTGCGGCGGGCATTCTCCTGCGCAGCTATTCCTTCGACAAGTACAAGACCAGGAAGGACAAGGATGACGCAAAGGCCGATCCCAGGAAGCCGGCCAAGGTCACCATCCACACCGCCGACCCGGCAGGCGCCAAGAAGGCCTTCGCGGATGCCGAGGCGGTGATCGACGGCGTGCTTCTGGCGCGCGACCTGGTCAACGAGCCGGCAAACGTGCTGGGACCGGTCGAGTTCGCTGCCCGCGCCAAGGAACTCGAGGCGCTCGGCGTCAAGGTCGAGATCCTAGCCGAGAAGGAGATGAAGAAGCTCGGCATGGGCTCGCTGCTCGGCGTCGCGCAAGGCTCGCCTCGCGGCGCCCGCATGGCCGTCATGCAGTGGAACGGCGGCAAGCCCAAGGACAGCCCTGTCGCCTTCGTCGGCAAGGGTGTCACCTTCGACACCGGCGGCAATTCGATCAAGCCCGCATCGGGCATGGAAGACATGAAGGGCGACATGGGCGGTGCCGCGGCGGTCACCGGCCTGATGCATGCGCTGGCCGCCCGCAAGGCGAAGGCCAATGTCGTCGGCATCATCGGCTTGGTGGAAAACGCCGTCGACGGCCATGCCCAGCGCCCCGGCGACATTGTCACGTCCATGTCGGGGCAGACCATCGAGGTGCTCAATACCGACGCGGAAGGGCGCCTCGTGCTGGCCGACGCGCTGTGGTACTGCAACGACCGCTTCCAGCCGAAATTCATGGTCAATCTGGCGACGCTGACCGGCGCCGTCATGGTCGCGCTCGGCGTGCATTACGCCGGCCTGTTCTCCAACAATGACGAGTTGGCGCAAAGGCTGACGGCGGCGGGCCAGTCGACGCAGGAGCGGCTGTGGCGCATGCCGCTTGGCGCCGAATACGACAAGCTGATCGATTCCAAGAACGCCGACATGAAAAACATCGGCGGCCGCTACGGCGGCGCGATCATCGCCGCGCAGTTCCTGCAGCGCTTCGTCAAGGACACGCCCTGGGCGCATCTCGACATCGCCGGCACGGCGATGGGCTCGCCGTCGAACGAGATCAACCAGTCGTGGGCCTCGGGCTTTGGCGTGCGGCTGCTCGACCGCCTGGTGCGCGATCATTACGAGAGCTGACCTCGATCCATGGCCGAAGTGCTGTTCTACCATCTGACCGAATCGACGCTGGAGGATGCGCTGCCGGGTCTGCTCGAGCGCAGCGTCGATCGCGGCTGGCGCGCCGTGGTGCAGACCGGCACCGAGGAGCGGCGCGACGCGCTAGACCAGCACCTGTGGACCTTCCGGGACGATTCGTTCCTGGCGCACGCGACCGATCGTGAGGCCTATCCCGGCGAACAGCCTATCCTGTTGACCACCGGCGACGGCAATCCCAACGAAGCCAAAATAAGGTTCCTTGTCGATGGCGCGACGCCGCCCGACCTCAGCAGCTACGAGCGTGCCGTGTTCCTGTTCGACGGCCATGACGCCGCCCAAGTCGATGCGGCCCGGGCGCATTGGAAGACGATGAAGGACGCGGGCCACGCCGTGACCTATTGGCAGCAGACGCCGGACCGGCGCTGGGAGCGCAAGGCTTAGCCCCGCGGCTATTGCCCGCCCATTTCCTTCTTGAATGTCGCGAAATCGACCTGCATGCCATTGAAGATGGTGCTCCAGTGGCGGGTCAGCGCGGACATCGCCACCGCTTCCTGGATCTCCTCTTCGGTGGCGCCGGCTCGCTTGGCGTCCCGCGTGTCCGACCATATGCAGTAGTTGCACGGAATCTGCGCTGCCACCGCCAGTGAGATCAGCGACTTGACCTTTGGCGGCAGCGCCGTCTTGTCGCTGAGCTCGATGGCCTTGACCTCGGCCCAGGCACCGGGCAGACCGGCTTTTGGAAACTGCTTCACGAAGCTGGGCACGCCGCCCATGGTCGACTGGATATCCTTTATCGTCACATCATAGTCGTCGGCGTACACTGGCGCCGTGGCGAGCGAGAAGATGCAGGCCGAAGCGGCGAGCGCCTGCGCGACGGCGCCAACGCAAGCTAGTTGTCCGGCAAGGTGCGATTACAAGGTGACTGTCCGAATGCGCTTTCTGTTTGTCCTGATCCTGCTGGCCGGCGCCGGCGTCGGCGTCATCTATCCCTGGGCGATGACCAATTTTTCCGGCCGCGAGATCGGCACCTGGCGGGTCTATGAGCAGGGCCGCTTCAGACCGCTGACCGTGCCACTGAAGAGCCGCGATGCACCGGTGCGGGTGCTTGTCGACCTGACCGCGAGGGCCGAACGCATCGTTTCGCAGCAGCGTACGGTGCTGACGCTGACCGCGGCCACCAATGGCCGCACCGTGCTCGCATCGACGCTGCAGTTCAACCACGTGGACAACCCGCGCCAGGCCAGTCCGCAACTGCCCGACAAGATCTTTCGCGACGAGGCCGGACTGATCCCGGCGGTCAGCACCGGTTCCTACCTCTTCACCGTCGGCCCGGGCGATGCCGAGGACATACCGATGCGGGCGGTCGACCTGATCTTGCGTTCCGGTGTCGGCGAAACCGACAGCCGTGCGCGGCCGGTCGGCTTCTCCCTGATGGCGGTCGGCTTGATCGGCCTCCTGCTGTCCCTGCGCTCCGGCGGCGGCCGGCCCGACAATCCGAACTCGCAGCCGCCACCGCCGCGCTGGGGCAGGGGGGCCACGTGAACTACCGTCACGCCTACCACGCCGGAAATTTTGCCGACGTCGTCAAGCACGTCGTGCTGACGCGCCTGCTCGAATACCTGAAGCAGAAGGACAAGGCGTTTCGCGTCGTCGATACCCATGCCGGCATTGGCCGCTACGATCTGTCGTCAGTCGAAGCCCAGAAGACCGGCGAATGGCTGGGCGGTATCGGCCGGCTGATCGACGCCTCGTTCGACGCCAGGGCGGCGGAGCTGCTGACGCCCTACCTGGAGACGGTGCGGTCGCTCAATCCCGAGGGCGGTATGAAGAAATATCCAGGCTCACCGCTGCTCGCACGCGATCTCCTGCGCAAGCAGGACCGGTTGTCGGCGATCGAACTCCACCCCAAGGACGCGGCGAGGCTGAAGGCGGAATTCGCCGGCGATTTCCAGGTGAGGGTGATGGAACTCGACGGCTGGCTGGCGCTCGGGGCGCATGTGCCGCCGAAGGAAAAGCGCGGCCTGGTGCTCATCGATCCGCCATTCGAGGAAGAGGGCGAGTTCGGCCGCCTCGTCGACGGGCTCATAAGGGCGCACAAGCGCTGGCCTGGCGGCATCTATGCGCTGTGGTACCCGATCAAGGACCGCAAGGCGATCATCGCCTTCAGGAAAGCGCTGAAGCAATCCGGCATCCCGAAAATCCTCGATATAGAATTCGAGATCAGGCCGGCCTCATCGGAACCCAGTCTCGACGGCAGCGGCATGGTGGTGGTCAATCCGCCCTTCACGCTGGAAGCCGAATTGCGAACCGTGTTGCCGGCACTGCACAAATTGCTCGCCGTGGCAAAGCCGGCGCACTGGACGCTGGACTGGCTGGCCGCGGAATAGGTCGAGGTTTCGAACCGGGAAACCATTGTTTCGGCAACCGCTTGACCGACGCCAAGCGAATCCGCACAGTGCGCGCAATCGACCTTGAGAGGCTGTCATGACTCGCTTCGCCAAATCCGCACTTGCTGCCCTGATTTCGCTCTGCACTTCGCTCGCCGCGCCCCTCGGTGTCACCCAGGCTGTGCAGGCGGCCGACCTTGTCGGCGTCTATCCCGACGACGATGGCGGCGTCTGCGGCGAGCCCTGGGTGCTGAACAAGATCACCCACCGCTTCTCCTACCAGGTGCGTCACGTGCCGCACCTGCCGGATGTGCAGATCACCGATTTCCGGCGCATCCACCAGCACCGTTATCTGCCCGCCAACGACACCTGGCCGATCGGCCGCCGCTATTGTGGCGCCACCGTCAGCCTCTCCGACGGCCGTGACCGGACCATCTGGTATCTGATCGAGGAAGGCCAGGGCTTCGCTTCGATCGGCGACAATGTCGAATTCTGCGTTTCGGGCTTCGACCGCTGGATGGTCTACAACGGCCGCTGCCGCGTCCTGCGCTGAACCCAGCCTACCTTCGCGATCCCTTTCGCGCCAGCAGCCTGATCGGCTGCGGGCGCTTTCGCGTACTGTGTTGACAGGCAATGCGATCCATCTCGCCATCGTTGCGCTCGGCGCCGTCTGCCCCGGCTACCAACCATGACGATAAGGGACGTGCCGATCGAACCGGGCGGCAGCAGCGCCACGATCGACAAAGGATTGCTTGCCATACTCGCCGTCACGATGCTCGGTCCCCCTAGCGCGCCAGTTCACCCTGGCGGCCGGCGCGGTGCCGGTGCCTCCCGTCGTGACTCGGTTGGCAGTACCGTCGAGGCCGTGGTGATTGGCGGACGCGTCATGCTTGCCGGTCGAGCCCGCAAACTGTTGCGCTCGCCAGGCATCGTGCGTCGCGTCGACCGCGCGGCTGGCGGCGTGATGATTGGCGCCGGCGTCGCCGTGGTCGCCACACACTGAAAGCGTTGCCGGCCGCGACCGATGGCCAATGATCTACGAAGAGCGCCGCCGCGTTCTGGGCTGAGGGCGATCCGCCGCCGGTTCCGCTTCATCGAGGATGGCCCGAAGCCAGGCGGCATGACTGCGAAAGGCGCGCCGCCCCATCGTTGTTGCCCAGACCCGCGTTTGCGGCCGCCGCTCGACGAAAAGCTTTTCGACATCGACGTAGCCGGCCCTTGCAAGCGTCTCGATGTGCGCGCCGAGATTGCCGTGCGTGGCTTCGACCATGTCCTTTAATCGGGTGAATTCAAGCGCTTCGCGCCTGTCCAGCGTGTGCAGGATGGCCATGATCCTGAGTCGCGTGCTTTGATGGATGACCTCGTCGGCGCTCATGAATTGGCTCCGGCATGAAAAGGCCGCGGGTGATCGACGGCGATGCCGTCGCCATGGAGCGTCACCCCCGCGTTTCCCCACAGCGACGGCGTCCTTTCCTCTTCTGCGATCGGCATCGAAACAGCCCGTTGTTTTGCACAGAATACTCTGTCATGCAGAGTTATCTGTCAATCAGTCGAAAGGTGGGTTGACGGAATCAAGCTTGACAAGGTGATGGGCAGATCGGTCGTCGCATTGCTCTCACGCTTCGCGTAGATCGTGCAGCCACCAAAGATGATTGTATCGACGAAGCATTGGCTCGTGATGTTCGCGGCTGACGATCGATGCGCGAGGCTGGTTGTTGATCTTCGAAGCTTCATGCCACGACTGGTCTCGCTGCGTGCGAAGAATGCCGATATCAAATTGCTGGCGATGTCTGAAGATCAGCGGCGAATTTTTGCGATGACGAGTGAGATCGTGTGTGGATCTCAACCAAAATTTAAGCTGACAAAATCATACCATTGCTTCGCTGGCTAGCGAGCCGCGAGTCAGATATGCATTGCGCGCCGGGGTCATTCACGGCCATCGGCATAACGTGAAGGGGCATGACATGGCTAAGCAGTCATCTAAAGCGCCGGCATCCAAGGCACCGGCAAAGAAAGCACCCGCAAAAGCAGTCGCGGCGAAGGCCGCAACGGCAGTGAAAAAAGCAGCGCCTGCGAAGGCGGCGGCAAAGCCCGCAGCGAAGGCACCGGCGAAGAAGCCCGTGGCCAAGGCTGCGGCGAAACCGGCAGTGAAGAAGGCAGCGCCGGCCAAGGCAGCGGCAAAGCCGGCAGCCAAGGCAGCACCGGCGAAGAAGCCTGCGGCCAAGGCGGCGGCGAAACCCGCGGCCAAGGCAGCGGCAAAACCCGCGGCCAAGAAGCCGGCACCGGCGAAGAAGCCTGTGGCCAAGGCCGCGGCAAAGCCTGCTATGAAAGCCGCGGCAGCCTCGACCAAGCCCGCGGTGAAGAAAGCCGCGCCGAAGGCCAAGGCAGCGCCTGCGAAGGCGAAGGCTCCGGCCAAGAAGTAGACCGGCCGTTGGGGCGTCGCGCGTCCTTCGGGACTCGGCAAGGACGCTCTGACGCTCTGGATCGAACTATCTCGGCAACGGTTTCGGCCTGGTTGGCTGAACGTCGGAGAAGGGCAGAGGGCAAGCAAAGCGAGGCGCCGGTTGGCTGCCTCGCTCGCCTGCCTGATTGTCTCCTTGCCGCGCTTGGCGGAGGGTCCCGATGCAATGCTCGGGACCTATGAAACGCGAACGCAGGTATGAGTCCCATCAGCCTGCCGTCGATGTCCGCCCGCGTTTTCCAACGTGCCAATCCGTAGCTTGTCGAGATGCTTGGGGCAGGAACCGCAACCGATTCCTGGCTGCTATTTTTCCGCGTTCTGGCGGTTGATCGCAAGAACCTGTCAGTCGACAGTGGACGTCTGCAAACAGGAAGCCGATCATGCCGAAACTGCTCTACGCATCCACCTCTCCATACAGCTCCAAGGTAAGGATGGCCGCGGCCTATGCCGGGATCGCGATCGAGCACGTTCCGGTCAAGACCGAGGACCGGCCGGCCGACCTGATCGGCGCCAATCCGCTTGGCAAGATTCCGGTGCTGGTGCTCGACGACGGCCGTTCCATTCACGACAGCCGCGCCATCACCCAGCATCTCAACCGGATTTCGAAGAACGTGCTGTTCCCGCGCAATCCCGACAAGCGGTTGGAGGCCGAGGTGCTGGAGGCGCTGGCCGACGGCATTTGCGACTGCGCGCTGTCGATGGTCTATGAGCGCCGCACCCGGCCCGAGGAGATGGTCTATCAGCCCTGGCTCGACCGCCAGTGGGCGAAGATCACGGCTGCTCTCGATCAGCTCAATGCCAACCCGCCCAAACTGCCGAAGAAGATCACCGCCGGGCAGATGGCCTTGCGGGCCTGCCTTGGCTATCTCTCCTTGCGCTTTGCCGGGAAGTGGGAAAAGGGCCGTGGCCGGCTCACCCGCTGGGCCGCGCGCTTCGACGAAAAATTCCCGGAACTGAAGCCCGCGGTTCCGGGCTGACGGGGCGGGCTTGTAGTCGACAATGGAGATTAGCGAAGCCGAGGCGACGAACCAATCTCCCCCCTTGCGGGGAAGATGCCCGGCAGGGCAGAGGGGTGCTGGCGCGGCGCAGCGTGGACAATAAAAAAGCCGGGCACGAGGCCCGGCTTTTTCGTGTCGTGGCTTGAACGACTTAGAACTTCATACCGAGGCCGAAGGTCACGCGGTTGTCGGTGGCCTTGACCTTGCCAATACCGCCGTCGAAGCTCTTGCTGCCGAAGTCGGTGTAGCGGTACTCGACGCGGCCGAACACGTTGTCGGTCAGCTTGATGTCGGTACCGACGCCCGCGGTCCAGCCGAGCATGGTGGCGGTATCGCTGGTGGCGAGGACGCTGTCCTCAACCTTCAGGCTTCTGCCGGCGAGACCGCCGGTGCCATAGAGCAGGATTTCCGGGGTCACGGCGTAGCCGAGACGGGCACGCAGCGAGCCTTCGAAGCCGCCCTTGGAGTGGATGCCGTTGTCGTCACCCTTGACGCCGTTATAGCCGAGTTCGGCTTCACCGCCGTACACGAAGTTCTCCTGCTGCCACTGATAGCCGCCGAAGACGCTGCCGACGAAACCCTTGGTGTCGGTCGAAACGCCGAAATCCTTTTCCTTGGTACGGCCGCTGAAGCCATAACCAAGATTGATACCGGCATAGGGGCCGGCCCAGGAGGCGACGGGCAGTTCGGCAACTGGGGCGGGTGCCGGCGGCTCTTCCTGGACGACGTCTGCGGCATAGGCAGTTCCGCCGAGGGCGAAGAGCCCGAGCGCGACGGCCAGCGGCCGTGCGAATTTGAGATTGGCTTGCATTGTTCTTTACTCCTTAAGCCACAGGACACAGGCTTGTTTCACACGATCGCCATCAACCCGTCCGGGGGGTGAAACGGATCTGGCGTTCGTCGGTTCCAAATGTCGTGTCAAAATGCGGCTGAACCGAACCTGAACTTGGGTCATTCCCGGGCACGAATGAGGCAGAACCTTGACGTTGCATCTTCGCAACAGCGAAATGTCAGCAGCCCGGTCATGTTGCGCTGCACACCGCTTGGTGCAAGGAGTCCAGCGCCCTATATTGGAGTGCTGCCGGCCTCGGGACACGGCGAGTCGGAATACCCGCCGGGCGGTTTCGCCACAATGCTGCCCCAGGTGCAAACGCTGTTTAACGGATGGCAGGCCATATTTTGCCGGGCACCGTTTTTCGTGCCGAAATTGAGGATTGACAGAAGATGAGCAAAGCCACCGCGGCGCTGGTGACCGGCGGGGCGAAACGGATCGGCAAGGCGATCGTCGAGGATCTCGCCGGCCATGGTTTTGCAGTCGCCATCCACTCCAACCGCTCGCACGACGAGGCGGACGCGTTGGCCGCGGGGATTAACCGGTCTGGCGGCCGCGCCGCCGTGGTCGCGGCGGACTTGACCGACATGGACGCCGTCAGCGACCTCGTCGGCCAGGCGGAAGCAGCGCTTGGCCCGATCTCGCTGCTGGTCAACAACGCGTCGCTCTTCGTCGACGATTCGGTTGAGGATTTCGACTGGCAGGCCTGGGACCGCCACTTCGCCATTCACGTGAAAACCCCGGCGCTGCTGGCGCGGAATTTCGCCCGCTTCTTGCCGGAAGGGCGCGAGGGGCTGATCGTCAACATCATCGATCAGCGGGTCTGGCGGCCGACCCCGCGTTATTTTTCCTATGCGCTGTCAAAGGCGGCATTGTGGACCCAGACCCAGATGCTGGCCCAGGCGCTCGGCCCCCGCATCCGTGTCAACGGGGTCGGTCCGGGCCCGACGCTGAAGAACCTGCGCCAGGACGATTCCGATTTCGATGCGCAGATCGCCGGCCTGATCCTGAAGCGCGGCCCGGAATTGCCGGAATTTGGCGCTACAATACGCTATCTCTGGGAGGCGCGCTCGGTCACCGGCCAGATGATCGCGCTCGATGGCGGCCAGCACCTTGCGTGGCAGACGCCCGATGTGACAGGCATGACGGAATGAGTCCTTTGGATCACAAGAACAAGGCGCGCGGCGGCGCCGAAGATATTCCTCCCGAAATCGACATCGAGGACGAAGCGCTCGAGGAGATCGTCGAACCCGCCGGCCCGGATGTCGCCTTCACGGCGATCGACTGGACGCCACATGCCGGCGACGCCGAAGGTATGGTCGGTGCCGAGGTGATCCAGACGCTGGTCAAGCGGTTGCCCAATGCGCCAGGCGTTTATCGCATGATGAACGCCGCCGGCGACGTGCTCTATGTCGGCAAGGCGCGCAGTCTGAAGAAGCGCGTCACCAACTACGCGCAAGGCAGGTTCCACACCAACCGCATCGGCCGCATGGTGCGCGAAACGTCGACGATGGAGTTCGTCGTCACCCGCACCGAGATCGAGGCGCTGCTGCTTGAAGCCAATCTTATCAAGCGCTTGCGGCCGCGATTCAACGTTCTGATGCGGGACGACAAGTCGTTTCCCTATATCCTTTTGACTGGCGACCATGTCTCGCCGGGCATCTACAAGCATCGCGGCGCGCGCTCGCGCAAGGGCGACTATTTCGGGCCCTTTGCCTCGGCGGGCGCTGTCGGCCGCACCATCAATTCGCTGCAGCGCGCCTTCCTGTTGCGCAGCTGCACCAACTCCTTCTACGAGAACCGGACGCGGCCCTGCCTGCTTTACCAGATCAAGCGCTGCGCCGGTCCGTGTACGGGAGAAATCTCGCATGAGGGCTATGCCCATCTGGTCGAGGAGGCGAAGGATTTTCTCTCCGGCCGCAGCCAGAAGGTGAAGACCGAGATTTCGGCCGCCATGCAGCAGGCTTCGGAAGATCTCGATTTCGAGCGCGCCGCCATCTATCGCGACCGGCTGGCCGCGCTGTCGCACGTGCAGAGCCATCAGGGCATCAACCCGGCGACGGTGGACGAGGCCGACGTCTTCGCCATCCACCAGGAGGGCGGCCAGGTCTGCATCCAGGTGTTCTTCTTCCGCACCGGCCAGAACTGGGGCAACCGCGCCTATTTCCCGAAGGCCGATCCGGCGCTGGAAGGATCGGAAGTGCTGGGCTCGTTTCTGGCGCAGTTCTATGACGACAAGCCGACGCCGCGTGCCATTCTTCTGTCGCAGACTGTCGAGGATCAGGAACTGTTGGCGGAGGCGCTGTCCACCCGGGCCGGCCGCAAGGTGGCGATCTCGGTGCCGCAGCGCGGCGAGAAGAAGGACCTGACCGACAATGCCTTGCAGAATGCGCGCGAGGCGCTTGGCCGCCGGTTGGCCGAAACCTCGACGCAAGGCCGGTTGCTTGCCGGTTTCGCCGAGACATTCGGCCTGGCCAAGCCACCCGTGCGCATCGAGGTCTACGACAACTCGCATATCATGGGCACGAATGCCGTTGGCGCCATGGTTGTCGCTGGGCCGGAAGGCTTTGTGAAAAACCAGTACCGGAAATTCAACATCCGCTCGACCGAGATCACGCCGGGTGACGATTTCGGCATGATGCGCGAAGTGATGGAGCGGCGCTTTTCGCGACTGCTCAAGGAACATGGCGATGTCAAACCGGATGACGTTACGACAGCAGGTGACGATATCGAAGACGATATCTCCGGCAGCTTCCCGGCCTGGCCCGACGTCATCCTGATCGATGGCGGTCAGGGCCAGATGACGGCGGTGCGCAAGATCCTCTCGGATCTCGGCATCGAGGACCGCGTCGTGGCCATCGGCATCGCCAAGGGCCAGGACCGCGATGCCGGGCGCGAGCGCTTCTTCGTCAAGGGCAGGGACTCGTTTTCGCTGCCCGTGCGCGACCCCGTGCTCTATTTCGTCCAGCGCCTGCGCGACGAGGTCCACCGCTTCGCCATCGGTTCGCACCGGGCCCGCCGCAAGAAGGAAATGGTCAAGAGCCCGCTGGACGAGATCAGCGGCATCGGCCCGGGCCGCAAGCGCGCTCTGCTGTTGCATTTCGGCACCGCCAAGGCGGTCAGCCGTGCCGCCATCGAGGATCTGAGGAAGGTCGACGGTATTTCCGAACAGGTGGCGAAACTGGTCTACAATCACTTCCATGAAAGTTGAAAATTCGGCACTTTCATCTGGCCAGTCGAATCTGGCCTGTTGACCCCCTACATTCGCTTCTGATTTGAGTACGCAGGCAGAAAGAGTCTCCCAGACATGGCCCAGCGCGCGTTCAACCTGCCCAACATGCTCACCTACGCCCGCATCATCGCGGTGCCGCTGGTCGTGCTGTGCTTTTTTCTCGAGGGGCATCTGAAGTCGAGCGACTTCGCCCGCTGGTCGGCGCTGGTCATATTCCTGCTGGCCTCCATCACCGATTACTTCGATGGCTATTTCGCACGCGCCTGGCAGCAGACCTCCAACATCGGCAAGATGCTCGATCCGATCGCCGACAAACTGCTGGTCGCCACCTGTCTCCTGCTCTTGGCGGCCGACACCGACCGCCATGCGGGTATCGCCGGCTGGTCGCTGTGGGCGGCGATCATCATCCTGTGTCGCGAGATCCTGGTTTCGGGCCTGCGCGAATATCTGGCGGCACTCAAGGTCTCGGTGCCGGTGACGCAGCTTGCCAAGTGGAAGACCACCATCCAGATGGTCGCCATCGCCTTCCTGCTGGCGGGGCCGGCCGGCGACAAGATCTTCCCGCTGACCACGCAGACCGGCCTGGTGCTGTTGTGGATCGCCGCACTCGTGACGCTTTACACCGGCTATGACTATTTCCGTGCCGGCCTCAAACACATCATGGACGAGTGAGATGCGGCTCATCTATTTCGCCTGGGTCCGCGAGCGGATCGGCACATCGGAGGAAGACGTCGAATTGCCCGACGGCATCGACACTGTCGCCGACCTCTTGCGCTGGCTGCAGTCGCGCGGCGAGGGCTACGAGCAGGCGCTGCAGTTTCCCGACGTGATCCGCGTTGCCATCAACCAGGAGCATGTGGATCACCGCGAGAAGATATCCGGCGCGCGTGAGATCGCGCTGTTCCCGCCGATGACCGGGGGCTGACACATGTCGGCCGCCGTGTTGCCGACGGTGCGCATTCAGCGCCAGGATTTCGACGTTGCCGCCGAGATCGCCGCATTGACACAAGGCCGCGCCGACATTGGCGCCGTGGTCACCTTTTCCGGCCTCTGCCGCGACGAGCAAGGTGCACTCTCGGCGCTTGAGCTCGAGCACTATCCCGGCATGGCGGAAGCCGAAATCGGCCGTATCGCGGCCGAGGCTGCCGAACGCTGGCCGCTGCAAGGCCTCACCGTCATCCACCGCCATAGCAAGATCGCGCCGGGAGAGAACATCGTGCTGGTGGTGGCCGCGTCGGCGCATCGCCAGGCTGCGTTCGAGGCGGCCGACTTCCTCATGGACTATCTCAAGTCGCGCGCACCCTTCTGGAAGAAGGAGCACCGCGCCGATGGTTCCGAGGGCGGCTGGGTCGAGGCCAAGGAAACCGACGCCCGGGCGGCGGGACGCTGGAAGTCGCCGGAATAAATCCCGCAGCAGTCATGCCCCGCAGCAGTCATGCATTGACCGCATTCCTTCGGCCAATTGGCGGAAGTCATGGGCAAGGGAGATGGTCATGCTGGACAGGCTCGCGGAATTCTTCGTCTTCGGTTTCGTGCCTCTGGTGGTCGGCATCCTGGCGGTGCCGGAGCTGTCCGTGGCCGCCGAGAAGGCGGTGAGGGGCGAGGTGATCTATCGCGAGCGCATCGCCTTGCCGCCCAATGCCGTGCTCTCCGTCCAGCTTGCCGATGTCTCGTTGGCCGACGCGCCCGCCAGGATCATCGGCGAGCAGAAGATCAAACCGGCCGGCCAGGTGCCGATCAGTTTCGAGATCAAATTCGACCCCTCCGTCATCCAGCCGCGGATGACCTACGCGCTGCAGGCCCGGATTACCGTCGACGACAAGCTGATGTTCATCTCCGATGTGCGCCATCAGCTCGATCCGCTGACCGACGCGCCGCAGACCATCCTGCTCAAGATGGTCACGCAGCGCGCCGAACCGAAAGCTTCCGTCTTCGGCCAGCTCTGGGTTGTCGATTATGTCGATGGCATCGGCGCCATTACCGCGCCGCAAGCAACCTTCCGGGTCAGCGAGGCCGGCAAGGCAGGCGGCAGCGGCCCCTGCAACAGCTATTTTGCCACTGCGAAGGTCGACGGCCAGGCGATCGCTATCAGCGGCATCGGCTCGACCTTCAAGGCCTGTGCGCCGGAGGTGATGGCCGAGGAAAAGGCGCTGTTCGATGCGCTGGCCAGGGCGGCGTCATACAATGTCGAAGCCGGCAAGCTCACCATATCAGACAAGATCGGCCGCGAAATCCTGCGCTTCAGCGCCGCGAGCTAGCCCATATTTCGATCGCCACGCTTTTAGCGGGAATAATGCTTTTCGGCGGGAATAATTCGGGCAGGAGAAGCGTTTCTCTCCCAGACATGGCGGGTAAGGCAAAAGGGATATTTTCGAATATCCCTTCGTTGAAGCCGCCAGACCTGCTGCGGCTCGTTCTGGCCTAACTCCAAGGAGTCCAGATATGAAAACGCACGCGCTTATCCTTGCTGCCACAGGCGCATCGCTTTTTGCCCTCACCGGCATTGCGAAGGCGGACGACCATCTGTTCAATGCCCTTCAGCATGGCCTCAGCGCCGATGGCCACCCGTTCCAGACCAACAAGGCCGGCCACAGCGGCGACCTCGCGCCTGGACAGGGTAGTCCATTTGCAGGTGCCGATACCCAGACACCGGCCACCGACACGGCAGCAGCGAACGCTCATGCGAACGTGAAAGATCGCCAGCCGAAGTGACCAGAACCCGCCGCGGGGGGGCGGCGGGCGTCTCATCGCTTGGTCCGTTCGAACAGGCGCCGTAGTGATAAGGCGGCACCTCGACCAATTCGGCAAACCTGAGGCCACCCGCTTCGGCGGCTGCTAAGGCCTGTTCCGGCGACAGCCTCAATTCGGTTTTCGGTCGGCGAGGCGCGCCCTGGACCGTCGTTGTTCCGCACGGACGCATATGCTGCGTTTCGCGCGCGAGACCTGACCGCCCCCAATGAAAATGGCCGGCAAAACGCCGGCCTTTTCGCATGAAAGGTAATGGGTGTCGGATCAGCCGACGATTTCGGTGTCCGAGAACCAGTATTTGATTTCCTGCGCGGCGGTTTCGGGCGCGTCCGAGCCGTGCACAGAATTTTCGCCGATCGACAGCGCATGCACCTTGCGGATGGTGCCTTCGGCGGCATTGGCCGGGTTGGTGGCGCCCATCACTTCGCGGTTCTTGGCAATGGCGTTCTCGCCTTCCAGCACCTGGACGATCGTCGGTGCCGACGACATGAACTCGACCAGTTCGCCGAAGAACGGGCGGTCCTTGTGGACGGCATAGAAGCCTTCCGCCTCGCGGCGGCTCATCCACACACGGCGCGAGGCAATGACGCGAAGGCCGGCATCTTCGAGCATCTTGGTGATGGCGCCGGTGAGGTTGCGCCGGGTTGCGTCCGGCTTGATCATGGAAAAGGTGCGTTCGAGCGCCATGGGTCGTCCTTGTCTGAGAATGGAATTGAGAGTGGCGGGCTCTATACAAGCCGCCCGGCCCATTGCCAAGGGGTGAGGAACGGTCTGTCGTAAGCACATGAGTTGTCCGGATTAGGTAGCACGCGAGTTGTCCGGTTTTATCGCCAGCGAAGGCTGGCCCGGTCCTCGAAGCGGACGGAAAGCCAATTGCTTGGCTTTCCGTGTGACGAACGGTGAAAGCCCGGTCCGGCTTCGAGCGGATTGAAAGGTCCAGTGGCGTTTCCGTGTCAGGCCGGTACCGCGAACGTGCGGCTCAGGGTCAGATCAAACGGCTGCACAGCAACGCTTTGCTTGCTATAGTCACGTGTCGGCGCCGCGCTGAAGTCGGCCCGCATGGAGACAATATGACCATGGCAGACGATCGTCAGGAACGCATTCGCAACCGGGCTCATCAGATCTGGCAGCAGGAAGGGCAACCGGCCGGTCAGCACGAACGCCATTGGCACCAAGCGGCAGCCGACGTGGATGCCGAGCATGCCACGGGGACGTCATCGGTCACCAAGAAGCCGGCCAAGAAGGCTGCTGGCGCCGACAAGGCAAAAGCCGCGCCCAAGGAGGCGAAGGCGGCCAAGAAGCCCAGCAAGCCAAAAAGCTGACGGCCAAGTAGGCCTGTCATCGCCTGCGGTGTGTTCGCCCGCGGTTTTTCGCGGGCGGGTGATGGTTCATCGCCGGCAAATCAAGGCGTCACGCCGCGGCTTCAACCTTTCGTCCCAGCCCGCCATGCAAGTCGAGGCAGCGGTCGAACCACTGCGCCACCACGTCGTTGCTTTCGAGCAATCGATAGGGCGAAGCCACGCGCGCCCATTGCAGCGCGCCAAAGACGATATAGTCGGCAAACAGCGGCGAGGCCCCGCCGATGAACGGCTGGTAGCTCAACATCGAGCGCAGCGGCTCCAGGGCCGCCCGGAAGGCCGTCAGCCCGGCGTCGCGTGCGGCGACCACATCTTCCAGCCGCCTGCCGAAGCGTTGCTCCCGGCTCTGGCGGAAATACGCGGCGTTCTCCTCGTCCTGCATGCCATGGAGGTCGACAATCGCGGCGGTGGTGACATAGGGGTGGATGGTCAGTTGTGACCAGCGCTCGATGAAGCGAGCCATCGCCTTGCCGCCTTCGCCGCCAAACAGCGTCGGCCGATCCGGGTAGGCCTCATCGAGATAGAGCGCGATAGCGAAGGAATCGGCGACGATCTTGTCGCCGTCGCGGATCACCGGCACGGTCTTTGAGACACCGCCTTCGACGGCGGGCACCTCGAGGAAGCGCGTCGGCGCGGTCGAGATATCGAGCCCCTTGTGGGCCAGCGCCATCGTCGCCTTCCAGCAATGCGGGCTGAACGGACGCTTGTCGTCATGCCCGACGAGATCATAAAGCAGAATGGTCATTGGCGTCGGCTCCCTCGCGGTCTAGGTATCGCTCCCGATACCCGAAACAGGCCCGGCGGGAAAAGAGATGAAACAACACTTCATGATGTTTGCTGCATACAATCAATGGGCCAATGGCCGCATCTATGATGCCGCCGCCGATCTCGACGAGGAAGAATTCAATCGCGATGTCGGCGCCTTCTTCCGCTCGCTGATGGGCACGCTCAACCACCTGCTCGCCGCCGATCGCATCTGGATGAAGCGCTTCACCGGCGAAGGCGACGCTCCGACGGCGCTCGACGTCATCCTTCACCGGGCCTTGCCCGGCCTTCGGGCGGCGCGCGAGGCGGAAGACCGGCGGATCGTCGACTGGGTTGGCGGCTTGAGCGACAAGGCGCTGTCGGGCCGCTTCACCTACATGACCGTATCGGACATGCGCACCGTCTCGCAGCGTCTGGCGCCGGCGCTGGATCATGTCTTCAACCACCAGACCCATCACCGCGGCCAGGCGCATATGATCCTGACGGTTCTGGGCCGCCCTTCCGTATCGCTCGATCTGACGCATTTCCAGCGCACCGAGGAGGGCAGGGCCTTCGCCTGAATTCCAGATCGTTTCGTTCTGGATTCGAAGGCGAGCGGCAAGCGCCGGCTATCGACGCATTTTTTGCTGCAGCATGGCCTTCACTTCAGGCCACTCGGAATGCTCCGGCTCAGGGGCTCGATCTCGACAATTTCACCGACCAGCGCGGGTTGCCTGGATTAAGAGGTCTATTGACCGATGGTCCTCAATTTTCTGGCCGGCGGTCATCGGGAATAGTACAAGCCGGTCCGAATTCAGGCGCTCTCAAGAGCCAAGTCGTTGATTTCACTGTCCAACTGACTCTGCGTCAGAGCTGCTTCCGCCATCACCCATTGTTTGAACAGCAGCACCTTGCGTGTGGCGAGGCTCTTGTGGGGGGAAACAAAATACCAGCCGGCCGTGTTCGGATGATGCACGGCAAAGGGAGCGATCAGCCTCGCGGCTCGGATATCGCTGGCCATATAGGCGCGGTTGGCGACGGCAAAACCCATTCCGGCATTGGCCGCCTCGTAGGACATCATGCAGGAATCGAAATAGATGCCCTTGGTCTCGCTGAGCACGAAGCTGGCGCCCGCGAAACCAAGCCAGGATTGCCAGTTCTGAGTGCAGGTGTCGGAATGCAGAAGCGTGAAGTGCTTGAGGTCATCCGGCGTCACCGTCGACCGCGGCCTGTTGCCAAGAACCTCATGGAACAGCTTGCGGCTGCAGACCGGCGTCAGGTCCTCCCGGAACAGCAGATCGGACTGCAACCCGTGAAAGTGGCCGTCGCCATAGCGGATTTCGAGATCGAAATCGGACGTCGTGAACTCATGTGTCGCGTAGGAGGTCGAAACCCGCATCACGATATCGGGATGTTGATGCTGGAACAGCGGCAGGCGCGGAAACAGCCAGCGTGCGGCAAAGGTCGGCAGCACCGATATCTTCAGCACATGCTCCTGTGACTGCCCGGTCGCTTCCATGCTGG
The DNA here is from genome assembly GCF_055901595.1 of Mesorhizobium sp. WSM1386. Classification (NCBI taxonomy): domain Bacteria; kingdom Pseudomonadati; phylum Pseudomonadota; class Alphaproteobacteria; order Hyphomicrobiales; family Phyllobacteriaceae; genus Mesorhizobium; species Mesorhizobium sp. WSM1386. The sequence goes on along the minus strand of NZ_CM148373.1, from coordinate 5,188,117 downwards.
CGGCGACGATACGCTCCAGCGCTTCGCGAACGCGCGAGACATAGGTTTCGCCTTCGGGCGTCAGCGACACCGCATTGCCGCCGCGCTGGAAAATCTTGAAGCGGAGTTGATCCTCCAGGCTTTTGACGCGCTGGCTGACCGCCGAGGCGGTGATAAACTGTTCTTCGCCGGCGCGCGTGAAGTTCCCGTGCCTCGCAGCACTCTCCACAATCTTGAGCGAATTTAGGTTGACCTGACTGAGCAGACGCACGGTTTCGACCTTAAACTGGGCTTACACTAGCACCAGCATTCCTAATTTTACAGGGGTGGGTGAATTAATCGACTATTTACCAAGTGTTGCCCCCATCCTGGAGAAGTAGAATGAACGCCCATACGATACCCGAACTGCGTTATGCGATGAGTCGAGAAGCCATCATCGGCCACGAAACCGCCTGGAAAGTGTCGAGCTTCGGCGTCGCGCAATATCTGCACGGCTATGACCCGGCACTGCTTGCGGCGATCGAAGAGGCGGCGCTCAAACTCAAGGCCAGCCATGCCGTGCACAAGCACCTCGATCTGACCTTCATCACCGGCGCCGACCGTTATATTCCGGAGATCAAGGAGCTTTTGCACGACAAGCTGCGGCTGGAGCGTCTGTCCGACATGATGGGCACCAAGCTTGAGCCCTATCCGCTGTCGATCGTCGGCTCGACCGTCACTTTCATGAATCCCAGGGATGGCGCCGTGGACTGGCATTGCGACGGCGTCCCGGTCACCGAGCTCATCCCGCTGTCGATCAGCAATCCGTTGGTTGGCGGCCATCTCGAAATCTATTGCGACGACTCGGAAACCGGCCGTGCCATCCTCGAATCCGGCCACGAGATCCCGCGCAACCGCATCATGCGCATCGATCACAAGATGAACTACGCCACGCTCGGGCAGTTTCTGGGCGTCCTGCATCGCACGGCGCCGATCCAGTTCGGCGAGCGCGTGACGCTGGTGCTCAACCAGCGCTCGGTGGCCAAGCCCTATGTCGACGACAACCGCATGTTCTATCTCGCCGCCGACAACGACCAAGACCGCGAATGGGTCAACGAACTGGCCGAGGATGTCTGGACGAACCAGCTGCCGGCCTATCGCCGGTTCGAGGCGGAACATCCGGCGCCGGCTCCCGCCGAAGCACCGGTGCCGGGCGGAAACAGGGAATCATGGTAAGGAACCATGATCCCGAAAAGTGGGAACCGGTTCTCGGACGAGATCATGGTCAAGCACGGAGATAGAGCCCCATACCGGTTCTTTCCGCATGGATCAGGTTCGATATCCGCGCTGGTCTTTGCCGTCGGCGCGGTGGCTTTGTGGTCCACCAATGCCCTTGTCGGCAAATCCCTGCTGGCGAACCATTCGGTGTCGCAGGTGCAGTTCCTGCAATTCGCGGGAGCCGCATTGGTCTTTGCCCTGATCCGGTTCACGAGCCGGGAGAGCGCTCCGCCGGTCGCGGCGAGGGCCGCGCTGCTTCCGCTCGCGGTCGGTTTCATCGGCCTGGTCGGCACCATGGTGCTGCAATACATCGCCTTCGCTTCGATGCCGGTGATCGAGGCCAACCTTGTGGCCTACACCTGGCCTTTGATGGTTGCCGCGGTGGTGATCCTCTTTGAAAACCCGCGTCGTCCTGCCCTGTTAGGCGTCGCCGCGACCCTTGGCTTCATAGGTGTCGCGCTGGTGATTTCAGGCGGGCGCGACAGAACCTGGTTCCAGGGCGATCTCGTCGGCTATTGCGCGGCATTCGGGTCCGCGCTGTGCATGGCATTCTATTCGGTGATGGTGGGACGGGTCGCCACCTCGCCGGATCGCCTTTTGCTGCCGTCGTCGCTGATCGGCGTCGCCCTGACGCTTGCGTGGTGCGCACGCGATGGCGTTGCCTTGCCCACGGGCACCGACCTTGCTCTCGGGCTCTATCTCGGCGCTGGTCCGATGGGGCTGGGCTACTATTTCTGGTCGCGCGCCCTGAAACTCGAAGGCAGCGGCAAGGTTGCTGTCGTCGCTTATCTCACGCCGATTGCTTCGACGCTGCTGCTGACCCTGTCCGGCGAACGACTGACGATGACGGCCGTTGCCGGAGCCGTCCTTGTCATCGGCAGTTGTGTCGCGGTCGGCCTGGAACGATCGGAGGCGGAAAACTATGTTTGATGAAAATGAGCGCCTCGCCAGGCGGGAAGCGCATTGGCTGCTTAAGGAATTCGGCGCCGAGGCGCCCTTATACGCGGCGATGAAGGCCGAAAAGGCGATTGAACAGAAGGATTTTGGGCGTTGTGCCCGTTGGAAGCGTATTCTTGAGATATTGGCCGACAGCCGGACAGCCAAGTCTGTCGCTACCAAGTATTAGATTTTCTAATTTGCGCGGCGCCCATTTTCCATAAAGATAGTTGGTGGCAAGTCTTGATTCGTTTTGGGGCTTGGTAGTCCGTTGGGGGCGCGGTTAGAAGGATACATAGACAAAAGTCTTCACTGGGGTAGATGGTTTTGTCGCAAATAAGGTGAAAGCATTGTCAAATATCGAGGATAAGACCGTTATCGAGCTCACGGCCGATATTGTCTCGGCCTATGTTGGCAACAATCCACTTCCAGCTTCCGGCTTGCCTGACCTGATTGCCAGCGTCAGCGCCTCGGTTCGAAAGCTGGCCGGTGCGGCTGTCGTTGAAAGCCCGAGCCTGGTTCCTGCCGTAAATCCGAAAAAGTCGGTATTTCCCGACTACATCGTCTGCCTGGAGGATGGAAAGAAATTCAAGTCGCTCAAGCGACACCTCAGGACAGACTATGGCTTGAGCCCGGACGACTATCGGGCCAAGTGGAGCCTGCCGCCGGACTATCCAATGGTCGCTCCGAATTACTCGGCGACCCGGTCGGCGCTGGCGAAGTCAACGGGACTTGGCCGTAAGCCGGCCGTGGCACCGGCCGCGGTGGCCAAGACGGCAAAGCGCGGCAAGGCCACTGCCTGAGGGCGGTGGCTCGACCGGCACGAAAGCCGCCGATCTGCGATACTGACGGGCACTTGCGGGTGCCCGTTTTGAGGCCTTGCGCGACCAACTGGTCCGCAAGGCCTTGCGAAGCACTGATCTCCCGTGCAAAAGCGCGGCCATGCTTATCATCAATGACCTCTCGCTGCGCATGGCGGGGCGCCTGCTTCTCGACCATGCCTCCCTGACCCTGCCGGCCGGTACCAAAGCCGGCCTTGTCGGCCGCAACGGCACCGGCAAGACGACGCTGTTCAAGACCATCACCGGCGATTTTCCCTCCGAGACCGGCTCGATCAGCCTGCCGAAGAACACGCGCATCGGCCAGGTGGCGCAGGAAGCGCCTGGCACCGAGGAACCGCTGATCGAGATCGTGCTCAAGGCCGACCTCGAACGCACGGCGCTGCTCGAAGAAGAAAAGACCGCCACCGATCCGCACCGCATCGCCGACATCCACATGCGGCTGGCCGACATCGACGCGCATTCGGCCGAGTCCCGCGCCGCCACCATCCTGGCCGGCCTCGGCTTCGACGATGTGGCGCAGCGCCGGCCGGCCTCGTCCTTCTCCGGCGGCTGGCGCATGCGCGTGGCGCTTGCCGCCGTGCTGTTTTCGGAACCGGATCTGCTACTGCTCGACGAGCCGACCAACTATCTCGACCTCGAAGGCACGTTGTGGCTGGAAAACTACGTCTCGAAATACCCGCACACCGTGCTTCTGATCTCGCATGATCGCGACCTGCTCAACCGCGCCGTCAATTCGATCGTCCATCTCGACCAGAAGAAACTGACCTTCTGGCGTGGCGGCTACGACCAGTTCGAGCGCCAGTATACCGAGCAGAAGGAATTGCAGGAGAAGGGCCGCGTCAAACAGGAAGCCGCCCGCAAGCATATGGAATCCTTCGTCGAACGCTTCCGCGCCAAGGCTTCGAAGGCCAGGCAGGCGCAGTCGCGCATCAAGGCGCTGGAGAAGATGAAGCCGATCGCGGCCATCGTGAACGATTCGGTGCGGCCGTTCTCTTTTCCCGAGCCGGTGAAGACGGTGGCCTCGCCGATCGTTGCCTTGAACAACGTCAATGTCGGCTACACCGAGGGCCAGCCGATCCTGAAGAAGATGACGCTGCGCATCGACGCCGACGACCGCATCGCGCTGCTCGGCGCCAACGGCAACGGCAAGTCGACCTTCGCCAAGCTTTTGTCCGGCCGGCTCAAGCAGGAGAGCGGCACGATGACGGTGGCGCCCGGGCTGAAAGTGGCGATCTTCGCCCAGCACCAGCTCGACGATCTCCGCCCGGAGGAAAACGCCTATGAGCATGTTCGCCGGCTGATGCCGGAAGCGCCGGAATCGAAAGTGCGCGGCCGCGTTGCCCAGTTCGGCCTCACCACCGAGAAGATGAACACCCCCGCCAAGGACCTGTCCGGCGGCGAGAAGGCGCGTTTGTTGATGGGCCTGTCGGCCTTCGAGGGCCCGAACCTGTTCATCCTCGACGAGCCGACCAACCACCTCGACATCGACAGTCGCGAGTCGCTGATCCACGCGCTCAACGAGTTTCCCGGCGCCGTCATCCTGATCTCGCACGACCGCCACCTGCTCGAAGCGACCGCCGACCGGCTGTGGCTGGTCAAGGACGGCGCGGTCAACCCGTATGATGGCGATTTGGAGGACTACAAGACGCTGGTCACCGGCGTGTCCGGCGACCGCCGTGGCAAGCGCGAGGCCGACAAGGCGTCGAAAGCCGACCGCCGCCGCGACGCGGCCGCACGCCGCGCCGCCTTCGAACCGCTGGCCAAGGAAATCCGCGCCACCGAGGCGCTGATGGACCGCATCCGCAAGCGCATCGACGGCATCGAGGATGAGCTGGCCAACCCAGCGATCTATGAAAAGGATCCGTCTACGGCGACCCGGCTGGCCAAGGAGCGCTCGCAGCTTGCCCAGACGCTGGCCGGCCATGAGGAAAAATGGCTGACTATGTCGGCGGAGTACGAGGAAGGCACGGCGGAGTGAGTGCGTAATCTCCCCCCTTGTGGGGGAGATGCCCGGCAGGGCAGAGGGGGGTGCTGTCCCGCCAACCTGTCGGCCTTTTTGCAACCGCCCACCGCCGGATTCGAGGACGAATAGATGGGTCGCGATCCTTCGCGCCCCCCTCTGTCCTGCCGGACATCTCCCCCACGAGGGGGGAGATTGGCTAGTCATCTGGCCTACACGCCGACGCCAAAACCCGCTAGACAAACCCCATGAACCAGCACGCGAAGCTCCGCATCGGCCATTCGGCCTGTCCGCATGATTGCCCATCGACCTGCGCGCTCGAGGTCGAGCTGCTCGACGGCAACCGCATCGGCCGTGTCCACGGCGCCAAGGCTAATACCTACACGGCCGGTGTCGTCTGCGCCAAGGTCGCGCGCTATGCCGACCGCGTCCATCATCCCGACCGTTTGCTGAAGCCGCTTATCCGCGCCGGCGCCAAGGGCGACGGCTCATGGAAGGAAGCGAGCTGGGAGGCAGCGCTCGACCTCGTCGCCGAAAAATTCATCGCGGCCGAAGCAAAATACGGCTCGGAGACGGTCTGGCCCTATTTCTATGCCGGCACGATGGGACTGGTGCAGCGCGACGGCATCGACCGGCTGCGCCACGCGAAAAAGTATTCCGGCTTCTTCGGATCGATCTGCACCAATCTCGCCTGGACCGGCTGGATGATGGGGGCAGGCGCCTTGCGTGGACCGGATCCGCGCGAGATGGCGAAGTCCGATTGCGTGGTGATCTGGGGCACCAATGCCGTGGTCACGCAGGTCAATGTGATGACCCACGCCATCAAGGCGCGCAAGGAACGCGGCGCGAAGATCGTCGTCGTAGACGTCTATGAAAACGCGACGATGAAGCAGGCCGACATGGGTCTTGTGCTCAAGCCCGGCACCGATGGCGCGCTGGCTTGCGCGGTCATGCATGTGCTGTTCAGGGAAGGCATGGCCGACCGCGCCTATCTCGAAAAATACACCGACGACCCGAAGGGGCTCGAAGCGCATCTCAAGACACGCACGCCGGAGTGGGCGGCTGGCGTCACGGGTTTGACCATTGGCGAGATCGAGGCCTTCGCGCGCCTCGTCGGCACGACCAAAAAAACCTATTTCCGCCTCGGCTACGGCTTTGCCCGCCAGCGCAATGGCGCCGTCAACATGCATGCCGCCTCTTGCATCGCCGCGGTCACCGGCAGCTGGCAATATGAGGGCGGCGGCGCCTTCCATTCGAATTCCGGTATCTTCAAGCTCAACCAGGAGGTGCTGGAAGGCACCAGGATGCGCGATCCCTCGATCCGCTATCTCGACCATTCGCGTATCGGCCCGGTGCTGACCGGTGCCAGCGATGCGCTCTATGGCGGGCCGCCGGTGACGGCCATGTTGATCCAGAACACCAATCCAGTGAATGTCGCGCCCGAGCAGCGGCTGGTGAAGCAGGGCTTTCTGCGCGACGACCTGTTCACTTGCGTGCACGAGCAGTTCATGACCGACACGGCGAAGCTTGCCGACGTCGTGCTGCCGGCGACGATGTTCCTCGAACATGACGATCTCTACAAGGGCGGCGGCAACCAGCACATCACGCTCGGCCCGAAGCTGATCGAGCCGCCGGAAGGCCCGCTCACCAACCATTTCGTCATCGAACAATTGGCCGTGCGCCTGGGGGTCTCCGATCGCCCGGGCTTTGGCCTGACCGAACAGCAGCATATCGACATCATCTTGGGCAAGCGCGGGCTGGGCAGCTTCGACAGCCTGAAGGAAGACAAGTGGGTCGACCTGCAGCCGGATTTCGAGGCCGCGCATTTCATCAAGGGGTTTGGCCACGCGGATGGAAAATTCCGCTTCCGCGCCGACTGGACCGGGCAGGCGGCCCCCAACCGGCCGCCGAAGAGCATGGGCCTGTTCGGCCCGGTGGACCGGTTGCCGGAATTTCCCGACCATGTCGATCTGATCGAGGTGGTCGACGAGGCGCATCCGTTCCGGCTGGCGACCTCGCCGGCCCGCAATTTCCTCAACTCGACATTCTCCGAAACGCCGGTGTCGAAGGCCAGGGAGGGCCGCCCGGAGCTGCTTCTCCATCCCGACGATGCCGCCGCGCATGGTCTGGCCGATGGCGACCGTGTCGAGATCGGCAACCAGCGTGGCGAGGTGGTGCTGCACGCCAAGCCGTTCGACGGCATCAAGCGCGGCGTCGTCATCGCCGAAGGCATCTGGCCGAACAGCGCGCATGAGCGCGGCGAGGGCATCAACGTGCTGACCGGCGCCGATGCGCCGGCGCCCTATGGCGGCGCTGCCTTCCACGACAACAAGGTGTGGCTGCGCAAGGCAAGTTGATGCCGAACGGAGCTTCGCTCCACTCGCGTCCAATCACACCGGCAGGATTTCGGCCGCCTTCTTCCTGTTCAGCCGGTGACGGATGTCGTCGGCGATCGCCTGGGCTTCGATCCCGATTTCGCGCAGCAAGCCGGTCACGGCGTTGTGAAAACCAACAAGGTAGAGGCCGAGGTCCGAAGCTTGCGCGGTAACGCCGCTGCGCTCGGGCTGGATGCCCGGTTCGAGGAATTTGGCATAGCCCGGCCGGTAACCTGTCGCGAAGACGATCGCGTCGAATTCGCCGTTTTTGCCGTCGGCAAAACGGATGCAGCGCCCCGATATCTCGGCAATATCGGGCGCAACGTTGATCGCGCCTTCGCGGATCTTGCCGATGGTGCCGACGTCGATCACCGGAATGCGTGATGCAATCGCGATCTGTTCCAGCAGTCCCTGTCCCGGCCGTTTGAGCCCGTATTTTTCCAGCCTGCCCAGCACCAGGTCGAGGATGATGGGAAAGAGAACATCGTTGAAGCGTTGCGGCCCCAGGCGCGCCGCCATGCCGACCATCTGGATCGGTACGCCGAACAGTTCGCGCGGCACGATATGAACACCGCCGCGCACGGAGATCGTTGGTTTTGCGCTGTTTTCGGCGAGATCGAGCGCAATCTCGGCGCCGGTGTTGCCCATGCCGATGACCAGCACCGACTGACCGGCAAAAGGCGTGGCATTGCGATAGTCGGCGCTGTGCAGCGTCTTGCCCGTGAAGGTGTCGATGCCCGCAAATCCAGGTCGCAAGGGCTCGGCATTGTAGCCTGACGCGATCACCACATGCTTGGCGCGCAACGGACCGGATGTCGCTTCGACCCGCCAGCCGCGACCGTCCCGAGTGACCGCTTTCACCATTTCTCCGAACCGAGGCCGCAGCTCGAAGCGTTGCGCATAGGCATCGAGATAGTCGACGAAGAGAGCGCGCGGCACGTAGCGTGGATAATGCTTGGGAAAGGGCACGAAGGGCAGGGACGAATAGCGCTTGGTGGTGTGCAGGTGGACGCGCTCGTAATGGCGCCGCCAGGCGGGTGCGGCCTGCTGCTCTTTTTCGATGATGGTGAAGTCGACGCCGGCCTGCCTCAGGCAAGCGGCAACGGCAAGGCCCGCAGGCCCGGCACCGATGATCGCTACTGGTGTGGTGTCGTCCAAGTGCACCTCCATCACTCAATTCGCGTCCGGAGAATGTCAAAAGCATGGCAGGCCGGACTGGAGCCTCCCTGCCGCAAGACTCAACTTGGCAACGGCACCGTCAGCCCGACCTTGACGCGGTCCATGGCGACGAAGGTGCGGAATTTTCTAACATTGTTGCTGCCGAAAAACAGTTTTCGCGTCAGTGCCTCATAGGCGCTCATGTCGGCCACGGTGATGATCAGAATGAAGTCGGCCTCGCCGGTGACATAGTAGCATTGCTGCACTTCGGGCGTCGCCGAGAATTGCCGCTTGGCCGCATCGATCAGTTCGGTGCGCTCGCTCTCCAGCTCCACCTCGACGAAGATGGTGATGGGCTGGCCGACGGCCGCCGGTTCGACTAGGGCGACATTGCCCGCGATGACCCCGGCCTGCTCCATGCGCTTGATGCGGCGCTGCACCGCCGGCGCCGACAGGTTCACCGCTTCGCCGATCAGCCGCTGCGGCGTGGTGTTGTCCCGCTGCAGGATGGCAAGGATGGCGAGATCGAAACTGTCGAGTGACGGTTGAGGCAATGGCGATGTCCGGCGAAACAAACTTGCATTTCAAGGGCCCAAATACAGCGCTTTTTGCGCCAATGTTGCAATATATTCTCGCTGATCGCCAAGGAGGCCGCCAGTGTTCCTGCCCAACCGCAATGACCTGCATCGCCAACCACTTGATGCGGCCGATGCCGAAACCCTCGGGATTGCCGGGGCGGACACGGTCGAGCGCTTTCTTGCCCATCGCGACAATCACAGGGTGACGCCGCTGCACGCGCTGCCGGCGCTGGCGCGCGAACTCGGGCTCGGTGCGCTGCATGTCAAGGACGAGGGCTTTCGTCTCGGCCTCGGCAGCTTCAAGGCGCTCGGCGGCGCCTATGCCGTCTTCCGCCTCGTTCTGGAGGAGGCAGGAAAGCGGCTCGGCCGCCCTGTCGATGTCTGTGATCTCGACCGGCCCGATGTCCGCTCGGTCGCCGCGACGATGACGGTCGCTTGCGCCACCGACGGCAATCACGGCCGCTCCGTTGCGCAAGGTGCCGAGCTTGCCGGGGCCAAGGCCGTGATCTTTGTCCATGCCGGCGTCAGCGACGAGCGGATCGCGGCAATAGCCCGCTATGGTGCGGAGATGGTTCGTGTCGAGGGCAATTATGACGATTCGGTCAGGCAAGCCGCAGAGGTCGCGGCCGGAAAGGGCTGGACCGTGGTGTCGGATACGTCATGGCCGGGCTATGAGCGTATTCCCGGCCTGGTGATGCAAGGCTATACCGCGATCGCGCGCGAGGCGCTGCGCCAACTCGCCGAGCCGCCGACCCACGTGTTTGTCCAGGCAGGCGTCGGCGGCATTGCCGCCGCGGTGGCCGGCCATCTGGCCATCGTGCTCGGCGATGCCAGGCCAACCTTCATTGTCGTCGAGCCCGCGCGCGCCGCGTGCGTCGTCGCAGCCGCTGTGGCAGGGCGCGTGGTCAAGGTGGCGCATGATGAGCCGACGGTGATGGCCATGCTGGAATGCTACGAGGCCTCGCCGGTCGCCTGGCGTGTGCTGGCGCGCGTTGCCGACGCCTTCATGACCGTGGACGAGGACGACGCCATCGCGGTGATGCGGCGGCTGGCGCGGCCGGCCGGCGGCGACCCTGTGATCGTCGCCGGTGAAAGCGGCGGCGTCGGCCTTGCCGGGCTGATCCGGGCGGTGGCCGAAAACAAGGCCGAACTCGGGCTCGACGGCAAATCCCGCGTGCTGGTGATCAACACCGAAGGCGCCACCGACCCAAGCCGTTATGCCGGTCTCGTCGGCATGAGCCCCGCCGATGTGCTGGCCGGCAAGCTTGCTGTCGGGGCCAAGCTTGCTGTCGAGGCAATGCCATGATCGCGATCGACGCACAGCGCCTGCTTGGCCGTATCCGTGAACTCGGCGCCGTTGGCCGCGACCCTGAAGGCAGGCTGATCCGGCTGGCCGCTTCCGACACCGACAAGCTCGGCCGCGACCTCTTCGTTGGCTGGCTGCGGCAGGCCGGGCTCGAAGTCGCTATCGACCGCATCGGCAACATCTTCGGCATCTGGCAAGACGCGAACAATAACGGGCAGGCGCCGGTGCTCATCGGCTCGCACATCGACACGGTCATCGACGCCGGCATTTATGATGGCTGCTACGGCGTGCTTGCCGGATTGGAGGTGATCGAGACGCTGAAGTCGTCAGGCCTTTCGCCGTCGCGCCCAATCGCCGTCGCCGCCTTCACCAACGAGGAAGGCGTGCGCTTCTCTCCCGACATGATGGGATCGCTGGTCCATGCCGGCGGTGTTGACGTCGAGGCGGCACTCGCCGCTATCGGGACCGACGGCGGCACGCTCGGCGAGGAACTCGCCCGCATCAGCTATGCGGGCGACCGCGAACCCGGCTTTCTCAAGCCGCACATCTATGTCGAGCTGCATATCGAACAAGGGCCGGTCCTGGAGCGCGAGGGCATTCCGATCGGTGCGGTGGAAACCCTGCAAGGCATCTCCTGGCAGCGCATCACCATCGACGGTGTCGCCAACCACGCCGGCACCACGCCGATGTCGATGCGCTGCGATGCCGGATATGCGGCGGCACGCGTAGTTATCTTCCTGCATGACCGGGCAGCGGCCTCCAATTCGCCAACCGTTGCCACCGTCGGCACGATGCGCTTCGAGCCGAACGCCATCAACGTCATTCCATCGCGCGCCGTCTTCACCGTTGACCTGCGCGATCCCGACGAACAGCATTTGCAGGCGGAGGAGGCGGCGCTGGCCGCCTTTCTGGAACGGCTCGCCGACGAGGGCATTACCGTGACGGTCGAGAGGCTGGCGCGCTTCGAGCCCGTCATTTTCGACGGCCGGGTCGTCGAACTGATCGAGGCCGCCGCGAGCAAGCGCGGGCTCGTCTCGAGGCGCATGACCTCGGGCGCCGGCCATGATGCGCAGATGATCGCGCGCATCGCGCCGGCGGCGATGATCTTCGTGCCGAGTGCCGGAGGCATCAGCCACAGTCCCCGCGAGCACACCGAAGATGCCGAGCTTGTCGCCGGCGCCAACATCCTGCTTGATGTGGTCGCCGACCTTGCGGGGATGGGGGAGCGCGGGAATGGCTGAACTCGATTCCGAAACGCTGCAGCTGGAAATGACCGGGTGGCGGCGTGACCTGCACGCGCATCCCGAATTCGGCTTTGAGGAGAAGCGCACCGCGGCCTTCGTCGCCGGCAAGCTGCGCGAATTCGGCCTGGACAATGTCACCGAGGGCGTCGGCGGGACTGGTGTCGTCGGCACGCTGAAGCGCGGCAGCGGCAACCGTGCCATCGCGCTGAGGGCCGACATGGATGCGCTGCGCATCGCGGAGCAATCGACCGCCTCGTACCGGTCCGGCAATCCCGGTGTCATGCATGCCTGCGGCCATGATGGCCACACCGCCATGCTGCTCGGCGCGGCAAAGCGGCTGGCAGCGGAGGGTGGTTTCGACGGCACCGTGCGCTTCATCTTCCAGCCGGCGGAGGAATGGGGCAGGGGCGCGCTGGCCATGCTCGACGATGGCCTGATGCGGCGTTTCCCCTTCGACGAGATCTTTGGGCTGCACAACATGCCCGGCCTGCCCGTCGGGCATTTCGAGACCCGCGCCGGCCCGATCATGTCGGCCGAGGACATCTTCGAGATCGTGCTCAAGGGGCTCGGCGGCCACGCGGCGCGGCCGCATTCGGGCAACGAAACGCTGGTCGCCGCCTGCGCGCTGGTCACCAATCTGCAGACCATCGTCTCGCGCCGGCTGAGCCCGGCCGACATATCGGTGGTTTCGGTGACCGAACTGATCACCGACGGCACCCGCAATGCGCTGCCCGGCCTGGCCCGCATCCTTGGTGATGCACGCAGCTTCCGCCCCGAGGTCAGCGCAGGGATCGAACGCCAGATGCGTATAATCGCCGAAGGCACCGCCGCGGCTTACAACGTCACCGCCGAAGTGAACTACAGCCGCGAATTCGTGCCGCTGCGCAACGATGCCGAACTGGTCGACGCGGCTTTCGGAGCCGCCAGGGACGTCTTCGAACCCGGCAACATCGCGGTGGCGGGTGAGCCAATGACAGCCTCGGAGGATTTTGCCCGTTTCCTCGACCACGTGCCGGGCTGTTTTGTCTTCCTCGGCAATGGCGAGGCCTCGGCGCCACTCCATAATTCCAGCTATGACTTCAATGATGAGGGTTTGCTGTTCGGTGCCAACTTCCATGTCGCCATCGCCAGGCGACGGCTTGGGGTTTGAAGGGCCGATAACTCTCTTGTGCGTTTTGCGGGGGAAAACGCCCGGAAAGAGCCAAAATCCTCGATCCTGCATGACGTAGCGGCAAGACTCAGCTAGCCTCCTCCTTGCGGCGGACCTCTTATCCGCTTGGCCGGCGCCTTTCTCCTCCCAAGCGGCGCCGGCCTTCTTCTCCGTGGCGCCGCCTTGCTAAATTAGCACTCATTAAATTTGGAATATTCGCACTTGCGGGAAGTTAGTGGGTTGCTGGCATAAAGCGGCTGGTCTTTGGGGGACTTGCGGGAAGACAGATGCGCGGGCGGAACTGGATAAAGGCGTTGCGTCAGGACGAAGCGCGGCAGGTGCGTGCCCGTATCGCCGAGCTCGAACGAAACCTGACCGCGGCGTCCCCAAGCCGTCAGCAACGGCACGAAGCCGGGCACGAACTGCGCAATGCCAAGTTCCGCCTCGAGCGGCTCGAGGAATGCATCTCGGCGATGCCCTAAAACCGACGGGAACCTGTTGCACGAGCATCGGCTCACTTGCCGACGGTGTCCGTGTTCACAACCGGATTGCTGGCGAGGCTTTGTTCGCCGCCGGGAGCTGTCGTTGGCGGCAGTTTGTTGTCGCAGGCCGAAACAGCCAATGCCACCAGGACGAGGCCCAATCTTAGCTTTTTCATCGCTATCGCCTCCTGTCTCAAAACGAGGCGATGTCGGTTTGGTTGCGAATTTCGCGTGAGGGAACAAAACGCCATTCCTTTGGTTGATCCCAATCACGGGAGAACCGCTCCATGATCCGTTTGCTTCTGGCAGCCAGCCTTGCCCTTCTCGCATACCGCCTCGCTCGCAAGATGATCGACGAGGTGCCCGATAATTTCGACCCGTTGTTGCTGCCGGCGCCAAGAAGCGACCGCGAGGCTCTGCGCCGTCAATCGGCGGCGATGGGTGTCGATCCGAAACGGTAGGCCGGTTCGGCGATCTACACGCCTGAAAGGTTGGGCGTAGCACCAGTTTCGCGAAGTTTCGCCACCATGGATTTTCGCTCCGCGACCAGATCGGGATGCTCCAGCGTTTCGACTATTTTCCAATATGGAACAACAACGCCCATGCCTGTGTGGACCGAGGTTCGATCTTCATCGGAGACGACATCTTCGTTCAAATTTTTTACATCAAAGTGGCCATGCATCAAACCCATGAACGCCACTGGTTGACCGCCATCTCGCTCTTTACCCATCCGTTTTAGAAGCCAAAGCGTCCTCTCCTGCACCGCTAGGACGGGAGAACCGCTCAGGCCAGCGATCGATCTCGCTTCCACCAAGTAGGCATCAATGAAGCCCTTGTATTTGGTGTAGATCGGCTCGTCGAGTTCGGCGGCTATGTTGCCGACGCGGACTACTGGAACGTTGCGATTGTTTCCGTAATGACTTCGGAATAGGCCAACAATGATAATCTGACCGCCTGGTCCGAGTGATTCCCGAGCAAACTCTTCGTTCGGTATCCAACTCTCTTTGCCGTTCATGGGTATCAAACGGACATCCATGGCCGTTTCTTCACCGGTCTCGTCGTTGACCACACCGAGCTGCACGGGGATGACGGCGACGTCAGTAGGATCGCGCTCGTCATTCGGATGAAAATAGAATTTATGCTCGTCGAGGCGGAACTCTGCCATAGTCCCATTCTTCAGATTCACCCTAAGCCAAATTTGATGGTATTTCGTCAGAAGCCCCGAAACGACATGTTCTGCCGTGACTAGGTGCTCAAACTGAAATTCGTCTTCGGCATAGCTCACAAAGAATGCCGTCGCTTTCGGTATGAACTTACCATTCATTACTATTCCGAGAAACGCGACGCATTTTCGAGTGGCTTCTGATATGTTCACGGGCCAGCAGTCCCTCGCCACAAAAATGGATCGGGACAATCGCTATACCCTCCAAACCTAGAAGCCAACATTGGCTGCAGACCTACTTGCCGTCAAAGGATAAACACCGGCTTCCATGTTGCGAACAAAGCGGAAACGATGCTTGATGGGCGATGAACCTCGCCGCCCATGATTCGACCTTTGTGGAATCGACCGTCCCGCCCGCCTATCTTGCGCGGCTGAACGACGCCCAGCGCCAGGCCGTCGAGCATGGCGACGGCAAGATCGCGGGGCCTTTGCTGGTCATTGCTGGCGCCGGCTCGGGCAAGACCAACACGCTGGCGCATCGCGTCGCGCATCTGATCGTCAAGGGCGCCGACCCGCGCCGCATCCTGCTGATGACCTTTTCGCGGCGCGCCGCAGCCGAGATGGCGAGACGCGTCGAGCGCATCGCCGGCGAGGTGCTCGGCCGCGACGCGGCGGTGATCACGGATGCGTTGACCTGGGCCGGCACCTTTCATGGCATCGGCGCCCGGCTGCTGCGCGACTATGCGCTGGAGATCGGCCTCGATCCGGCCTTCACCATCCATGATCGCGAGGATTCCGCCGATCTGATGAATCTGGTCCGGCATGAACTCGGCCTCTCGAAGACGGAGGCGCGCTTTCCGACCAAGGGCACCTGCCTCGCCATCTATTCGCGAGCCGTCAACGCGCAGGCTCCGCTGGGCGAAGTATTGGGTTCGGCCTTTCCGTGGTGCGCCGGCTGGGCCGAGCAGCTGAAGCAGCTGTTCGCGGGCTATGTCGAGGCCAAGCAAGCGCAGAACGTGCTCGATTACGACGATCTGCTGCTCTATTGGGCGCAGATGGCGGCCGAGCCTGAAATCGCCGCGCATCTGGGCGGGCGTTTCGACCATGTGCTCGTCGATGAATACCAGGACACAAACCGGCTGCAGGCTTCGATCCTGATGGCGCTGAAGCCCGACGGTGCCGGGCTGACGGTGGTCGGCGACGATGCGCAGTCGATCTATTCGTTCCGCGCCGCCGAGGTGCGCAACATTCTCGATTTCCCCAAGCAGTTCGCGCAAGCCGCCGATGTGGTGATGCTGGAGCGCAACTACCGCTCGACCGAGACCATTCTCGCCGCCGCCAACGCGGTGATCGGCGAGGCCTCGGAACGCTTCACCAAGAACCTGTGGTCGGACCGCAAATCCACGGGCAAGCCGAGACTGGTGAGCGTGCGCGACGAGGTCGAGCAGGCGAACTTCGTCTGCGACACCATCCTGGCCGAGCGCGAGGCCGGCACCGCGCTGAAATCCCAGGCGGTGCTGTTTCGCGCCTCGCACCACAGCGGGCCGCTCGAGATCGAGCTGACGCGGCGCAACATTCCCTTCGTCAAGTTCGGCGGCTTGAAGTTCCTCGATGCCGCCCACGTCAAGGATGTGCTGGCGGTGCTTCGCTTCGCCGAAAACCCGCGCGACCGCGTCGCCGGCTTTCGAGTGCTGCAGCTTTTGCCGGGGATTGGCCCTTCGGCCGCCGCGCAGGTCGTCGAGACGATGACATCGGCGCTGGACGAGGCGATGGGCCTGGCTGGCTGGCGTCCGCCGCAGCGCGCGGCGGACGACTGGCCAAGCTTCGTCTCGCTCTATTCGGGCCTGCGGGCCGGCGCCAAATGGCCCGCCGATCTCGAACAGGTCAGGCTCTGGTACGAGCCGCATCTGGAGCGCATCCATGAGGACGCGATCACGCGCCGCGCCGACCTGTTGCAGCTCGAGCAGATCGGCTCGGCTTATGCCTCCCGCGAACGCTTCCTGACCGAGCTGACGCTCGACCCGCCGGACGCGACCAGCGACCAGGCCGGGCCGCCGCATCGCGACGAGGATTATCTGATCCTGTCGACCATCCACTCGGCCAAGGGCCAGGAGTGGAAAAATGTCTTCGTGCTCAATACCGTCGATGGCTGCATCCCGGCCGATCTCGGCGTCGGCACCAAGGAGGACATCGAGGAGGAGCGCCGGCTGCTCTACGTTGCGATGACACGGGCCAAGGACAACCTCAACCTGGTCATGCCGCAGCGCTTCTTTCCTCACGGCCAGGCGGCGCGCGGGGACCGCCATCTCTATGCCTCGCGCACCCGCTTCATCCCGGCCTCGATCCTCGCCGCGTTCGAACAGATGTCGTGGCCAAGCGCGCAGGCCGCGCAGGGCAGGGCGCCCCGGCCGGACGTGCGGGTCGATATCGGCGCACGCATGCGCGGCATGTGGAAATAGCCGAGGCCATGCCGCGGCCGCCGATCAGGATCGCCATCGCCGGCGCGCTCGGCCGCATGGGCCGCCAGATGACCGACGCCGTGCGGGCCGATCCACGGCTGGCGCTCGCCGCTCGCTTCCACCGGCCCGGCGCTGTCGGCAATGGGCTGGTCAGCCGCGAGGAGGCGCTTGCCACGGCCGATGTGGTCATCGACTTCACCACGCCGGCGGCCTCGGCTGACCTGGCAAGGTTTTGCGCCGCCCGCGGCGGGCCAGCCCTGGTCATCGGCTCGACCGGTTTCGATGCGACGGAATTGGCCGACATCGCCGATGCCGCGAAGACCGTCGCTATCGTGCGCTCCGGCAGCTTTTCGCTGGGGCTGAATATGCTGGTCGGATTGGTCGAGCAGGCGGCAGCGCTCGATCCCGAAGACTGGGACGCCGAGGTCTTCGAGGCGCATCACCGACACAAGATCGACGCTCCGTCGGGCACCGCCTTGATGCTTGGCCAAGCCGTGGCCGGCGGACGCAAGGTAGAACTCGACGCGGTCGCGCGGCATGTTCGCGATGGCGTCACCGGCGCGCGGCCCGCAGGCGAGATCGGCTTTGCGGTGATGCGCGGCGGCAGCATCGTCGGCGAGCATAGTGTCAGCTTCTGCACCGAGGGCGAAACCGTCACCTTGTCGCATGCGGCCGGCGACCGCATCATGTTCGCTCGTGGCGCCATCGCCGCCGCGCTCTGGGTGGCGGGGCGCCAACCCGGCGAATACGACATGCGCGACGTGCTGGGTCTGAACGGCTGAACACGCGGCGTGCAGCGTCGCGGCGGCCCGTCGGCCGCTACCGATCCGTAGGTTCCCCTGATTTTCGGCTTTGCCCTGAAAGCTGGATGAAAGGTTGGTGCCATAATTGTTGACAGGCGCCCCCATATTGTCGCGCAAAAAGCGATGGGAGAGAGAGGGGTGCGTGAAACGAACAAAGGGAAGAGGCCATGTCGCTCGCGCGAATTCTGCTTGATTCAGCCGCCACAACCGCACTCGTCGCCACCATGGCCTTGTCCGCGCCGTCCGCACGCGCCGACGAGAAGGTCTCCATCATGGTCGGCGGCTACGAGAAACAGATCTATCTGCCTGCCAAGCTGACCGAAGCGCTCGGCTACTTCAAGGACGAGGGCCTCGACGTCGAGCTGCTGAACGAACCGGCCGGCGTCGATGCCGAGAACGAGATGCTTGCCGGGGCCGTGCAGGGAGTCGTCGGCTTCTACGACCATTGCATCGACCTGCAGGCGAAGGGCAAGTTCGTTGAATCGATTGTCCAGTTCAGCCAAGCGCCGGGCGAAGTCGAGCTTGTTTCGACGAAACATCCGGAGATCAAATCGCCCGCCGACTTCAGGGGAAAGAGCCTGGGCGTGACCGGTCTGGGCTCATCGACGAATTTTCTTACGGAATATCTCGCCGTCAAGAACGGCTTGAAGCTCGGCGAATTTACCTCGGTTCCGGTTGGCGCCGGCACGACCTTCATTGCCGCCATGCAGCAGGACAAGATCCAGGCAGGCATGACGACCGAGCCGACGATCACCCGGCTGCTGAAGACCGGCGAAGCGACCGTTCTTATCGATATGCGCACAATGGAGGGCACCAAGGCTGCGCTCGGTGGCACTTACCCGGCTGCATCCCTCTATATGCAGACCGACTGGGTCGAAGCGCATAAGGACATCGTGCAGAAGCTGGCCAATGCCTTCGTCAAGACGCAGAAGTTCATCAACACGCATAGCGGCGCCGAGATCGCCGACAAGATGCCGAAGGACTATTACGTCGGCGACAAGGAAGGCTACGTGAAGGCCCTCGATGCCGGCAAGGCAATGTTCACCCCCGACGGGATAATGCCCGAAGGAGGCCCGGAGACGGTGCTGACGGTTCTTTCAGCCTTCAAGAAGGAACTGCAGGGCAAGCAGATCGACCTCTCTAAGACCTACACCTCGGAATTCGTCAAGAACGCCAAGTAGCAGGCCGCGCCGGCGCGATGCGCGACATCGCGCCGGCAGCCGCCGGTTTTCCACGTCCGGTGGTTCAGCCCGACGGCGGGCGTCCGCTCGAACCCGGAGTTTCACCATGACCCAACACAAGACCACACCAGCGATTGAACTGATCAACGTCAGTCGGCGGTTCCTTTCACCCACCGGAAAATCGCTCACGGCGCTGCGCGATTTCACCATGACCGTCGAGCGTGGCGAATTCGTCGCCGTTGTCGGTCCGACCGGTTGCGGAAAGTCCACCACCCTTAATCTTGTTACCGGGCTGGCAAGCCCGAGTGCCGGCGAGGTCCGTGTCATGGGAGCCCCCGTCAAGGGAATAGATCCGCGCATCGGTTTTGTTTTCCAAAGCGATGCCTTGTTTCCCTGGCGGACTGTGATCGAGAACGTGATGGCCGGCCCGCTGTTTCGCGGGCGAGCCAAGGCGGATGCCACGGCCGCGGCACGCGACTGGTTGGCACGCGTCGGCTTGTCGCGTTTCGAGCAGCATTATCCGCACCAGCTTTCCGGCGGCATGCGCAAGCGCGTGGCGCTTGCCCAGACCTTCATAAACGGCCCGGAAATCCTTCTGATGGACGAGCCGTTTTCGGCGCTCGACGTGCAGACGCGCGTGTTGATGCACGAGGAGCTGCTGCGCCTGTGGTCGCAGGCAAAGGCTTCCGTGGTCTTCGTCACGCATGATCTTGAGGAGGCGATCGCCCTGGCCGACAAGGTCTATGTCCTGACCGCCGGGCCGGCGACCGTGAAGTCGGTCTACACGATCGACCTGCCGCGCCCGCGCGTGGTCGCTGATATCCGCTACGAGCAGAGCTTCATCAATTACTCGCGCACCATCTGGGCCGATCTCAAGGAAGAGGTCGAGACCAGCTATGCGCGCGCGGCAGCCTGAGGAGGAACGCCATGACAGATGCCGCCATCGACATCAGAGCAGGGGCTTTCAAGCCTGGTACATCGGACGCCGAAATCGAAGCGGCCGCGGCAAAGGCGTCGCAGCACCGCCGCCGTGCGGTGATGTTCTGGCGGGTCGCCATCCTCATTGCCTTTCTTGGGCTTTGGGAAATCGCCGCGCGCCAGGCCTGGATCGATCCGTTCTTCTACGCAATGCCGAGCGCGATCGCGCAGCGGCTCTACGAATGGACCACCGAAGGGACGTCCGAGGGGCCGCTCTGGTACCATCTCTATGTTACCATGGAGGAGTCCGTGATCGGCTTCGTGACCGGGTCGGTCGCAGGTATCATCATCGGCGTCGCGCTCGGCCGCAACCGCATGGCCGCCGATATTTTCTCCATCTACATCAAGGTGATCAATTCCATCCCGCGCGTGGTTCTGGCGCCGATCTTCATCATGATCCTCGGCCTTGGCCTGGCTTCGAAAGTGGCGCTTGCCTTCGTAATGGTTTTCTTCGTTGTCTTCCACAATGCCTTTCAGGGCGTGCGGGAAGCCGACAGGGCGATGATCGCCAATGCCCGCATCCTGGGCGCGTCCAACTGGCAGTTGACCCGCTCGGTGATTGTGCCTTCGGCGATGAGCTGGATCTTCGCCAGCCTGCATGTCAGCTTCGGCTTTGCCATCATCGGCGCGATCGTTGGCGAGTTCGTCGGTGCGCGCTTCGGCATCGGCCTGCTGATCAACATCGCCAAGGGATCCTTCGATGCCGCCGGCATGTACGCGGCGATCGTCATCGTCATGGTGGTGGCGCTCGGCGCCGAGTATCTGATGACAATGGTCGAGGATCGCCTGGCGAAATGGCGTCCGCAGCCGCTGCACGAGACGCAGTGAAGAACGGCGACATATGCTAGCTGCCCGCCAGCGGCAGCCGCACTTCGACCACCAGACCGCCGGCTGCGCCATCCCCGAGGGTGACGCGGCCGCCGGCGTTTTCGACCACCTCGCGCACGATGGCGAGCCCGAGCCCGCTGCCTTGCTCGCTCGAACCGGCGACGCGATAGAAGCGTTCGAACACATGCTCGCGCTCGTCCGCCGGGATGCCGGGTCCGTTGTCGGCGACGGCCAGCACGGCCTCGCCATCGATGGCCGCCAGGCTGACCGTGACACGACCCCCGACCGGAGAGTAGCGCAGCGCGTTGTCGACGAGGTTGACGATCATCTCGCGCAGCATGGTGCCGTCGCCGATGACCGGCACGGGACCGGCCTCATCGAGGCCGAGGTCGATGTTGCGGGCGATCGCCGCCGGGGCTTGCATTTCCAGCACGTGGCGGGCGGCTTCGGCCAGGTCGATGCGGTCGGCGCGCGGCCGTCGGCTGCCTGGCTCGGCGCGTGACAGGGTCAGGAGCTGTTCGGCCAATCGCGCCAGTTTGCCGGAGCTCGCCTGCAGAGCCACCAGCGCTTCCTGGCGCGCGCCGGGGGCAGTTTCGCGAAGCGCATAGCTCGCCTGCGTCGACAGCAGCGCCAGAGGCGTGCGCAATTGGTGCGCCGCATTGGCGATGAAGCGGCGCTGCGCCGCCATCTGCGCCCGCACGCGTTCCATATAGGCGTTGAGCGCGTCGATCAGCGGGCGGATCTCGCTTTGCGCACCGGGCACTTCGACCGGATCGAGGTCGCTGCGGTTTGGCGAGCGTACCGCATCGCGCAGCCGGATCAACGGCGCCAGGCCGCGACGCAAGCCGAGCAGCACGAACACGCCGGCAATCGCCACCAGCGCCAGTTGCTGGGCAAAGGCGCCAAACCAAAGACGCCGCACCATGGCGTCGTGTCCGGCAAGCGAGACGCCGACGGTAACGGTGATCGGCGAATCGTTGCCTGCGCCGACCACCGTGTGGCTGAAGGTAAGCAGCCTCAGCCGATGGTCGCGATAGCTTGCCTCCGTGCTGGAAGACTTCGGTGCCTCCGGCAGGTTAGGGTAGCCGGTCAGCAGCCGCCCTCCAGCCGTCTTGACATGGTAGTAGACGCTGTCTTGATCGCCGGTATCGAACATTTCGATCGCCGCCGGCGGTATCGTGGCGTCGAGCACGCCGTCGGCCACGGCGACACGTTCGGCGATAGCCCGCGCCGAGCCCATCAGCATGCGGTCGGTGACAAGATCCGCGGTCGCCAGCGCGTTGCGGTGGCTGGTCCATAGATTGATGGTCGCGAGCCCGACGAGCGGCAACACCACCCAAGCCAGAAGCTGCAAGCGGAGACTGTTGATCCTCATGGCGCCAAATCGTCTTGGCGCAAGAGGTAGCCGAGGCCACGCAAGGTGGCGATCTGGACCCGCGACCCTTCGAGCTTCTTGCGCACGCGGTGCACGTAGATCTCGATGGCGCTGGGATCGGCGTCGGTCTCGAAATCGTAGATCGCCGCCGACAATGCCGCCTTGCTCACGGTGCGCCCGGCCTTGACCATCAACTGTTCCAGCACTGCGTGTTCGCGCGGTGTCAGCGCCAGCGTTTCGCCCGCGAGCGAAAACAGCCTTGTGTTGGTGTCGAAGACGAGGTCGCCGCAGGTGATCATCGGCGCGGTGCGGTCATTGGCGCGGCGCAACTGCACGCGGATACGTGCCTCGAGTTCCTCGATCTGGAAAGGCTTGGCCAGATAGTCGTCCGCGCCTTCGTTGAGGCCTTTGACGCGGCCGTCGAGGCTGGCATTTGCGGTGAGCACGATCACCGGCACCCGGTTGCCGCGCGCCCGCAGCATGCGCAGCACCTCCATTCCGCCCATGCGCGGCAGCGCGAGGTCGAGGATGATGAGCGCATGGTCGCCGGCCGCCAGCGCATGCTCGACATCCTCCCCGTCATGCACGATGTCGACGACGTAATGCGCCTGGCGCAGGGTCTTGCCCAGCCAGTCCGCCAGTTCGTGGTTGTCCTCGACAAGCAGCAATCGCATGTCTGTTGCTGTTCCTGCGTCCGTCTTTTCTCGGTCTCGGCGGCTGCCCCGGGCTCGAACGGCCGCCGCATCCGACAATCAGACCTGAAATGAGCGATAGTGTCGATCTCGACGCAAGGCAAATGCGGGCAGGTGGCCGGCGGCGAAAGGTTTTACGCAGGCTCGATCCATCCATTTCCGCATCCATTTCAGCATTAAATCGAACCGAACGGTTCGGTTCTGATTGACAGATTGTATCGCAAACAGTGAACAATAGCTCGCGAACTGGTGTCGCTTTCGTCGAAAGGCGAAAACTCAAGATGCTGAAAATATTGAAGAAATCACGCCGCATTTGTTGCAAGGCAATATGCATTGTCCATAATATAACGAAAAACTGCAGAGCCGATGCGACTGGAAATTAAAAAAAGCACTCCCTACTTCGGGGTGGTCCGAGCGACGCGAAATTCCTCCCAAGGGCGCGCCACTAGACCGGACAGGACTAGCAAACTGGAGTAACCAAAATGACCAAGATCGCTCTTACCGCCGCCGTCATCCTCGTTGCCACGGGCACCGCTTTCGCCGGTAGCGACAATTATGGCTCCAACAATGCCAACCAGCCGGTCGCCACCCAGTCGACTTCCAACGTCGACACGCTCCGCACCGGTTCGATCCTGAAGATCGACAAGACGCAGTCCGACGCCAATGCGAAGGTTCCTGCCCAGTCGGGCCAGGGCATCTGGGGCCGCTAACAGCTTCAAACCCTTGCATGACGACAAAGAGCGGTGGGCTTGGCCCGCCGCTCTTGTTTTTGTGCCCATGGCGCAGGCACTGACGGGCACCGTCTTGGGCCGTCGGTCTTCGCACTCGCCAGAAAAAAGCTTCCACCTCCAGGAATAAAACCCGTTGGCCCTAGGTCTTGTCCATAGAGCCGGATGATTTCAGGTCGAATGATTTGAAATCTGAATTCGGCTCTAAATCAAAGAGATAGAGCATGATCGCGTCCGAAAACCGCTTCACATTTTTCGGCATCATGCACTAGCGGAACCGTCCTCCCAAGACGCCGCCCAACGGATGAAACAGGAGATTGAAATGAACAGGATCGCTCTCGCTACCGCCGCCATTCTCGTTATGGTCGGCGCTGCCTTTGCCGGCAGCGAGCACTATGGCTCCGATGGTGCCAACCAGCCGGTCGCCTCGGTTGCCGGCGTCGATCACGCCGTTACCGGCGCGGTCAGGGACATGGATATGGCTGGGCACAAGGCAGCCGACACCAACATGAAACCCACCAAGGAATGGCCCGAACCCGGCCAGGGCATCTGGGGGAACTGATGTCCGTGGGCAGATATGCGGCGGGTTCGCCCCGCCGTTCCTGCCAACATCAGCCTACTGGCTCAGATCCCTCGGCCGCAGGAAATGCGTCAGCCGCGCGGACGTCAGGCCGAACCAGTCGCCGTCGAAGACAAAGCGTGCAAGGGCTGCCGTTGGGAACTTTTCCTCGAGTCGCTTGCGCGCTTTCGCTTCCGATCCTGAACCGGCAAGTTGTTTCGCCAGATCCTCCAGGCCCGGATTGTGGCCGACCACCAGGAGGCAACCGTCCGACGGATCGGCCAGACGAATCTGGCTCAGAATATCCGCCGCCGAAGCGTCATAGAGCGCCTCGGCAAACACGGATCGAGGATGCATGGGCAACTCCGCCGCCACCAGCCGCCAGGTGTCGCGTGTGCGCAGCGCCGGCGACACCAGCGCCAGATCCGGCAGCCATTCGCGCGCCGCAAGCTCGCGCCCGATCAGCGGCGCAGTCGTCAGCCCGCGCCCGGCGAGCGGCCGGTCGAAATCGTCGAGACCAGGGTCGTCTCGGCTCGATTTTGAGTGACGAAGGAGAAGCAACTGTCTCATCGCCACCTCCTCAACTCAAGGCGTAATGCGCGCCAGGTGCTCCAGATCGGCTTCTTCGCGCAGCGGGTCGGGCGCCATCACCACCGACGTGCCGTTGTCGGCATCGTCGGCAAAATGGGCAAGCACGGTGCGGCCGGCCTCCATGCGCGCCTTGCCTTCGGCGACCAGTCCCAGCGCCAGCGCATAGAGCCGGTGCTCGGCTTTCAGCACCCGGGCGGCCAGCGTGTCGGCATTGTCGCCGACCATCACCGGCACGGCCGCCTGCGCGATGATCGGGCCGTCATCCATTTCGGTCGTGACGAAATGCACCGTGCAGCCGTGGATGCGTATGCCGGCGGCAAGTGCGCGCGCATGCGTATCAAGCCCCTTGAAGGCGGGCAGCAGGGCAGGGTGGATGTTGATCATGCGGCCCTGCCATTTCTGCACGAAACCGGGGGTGAGGATGCGCATATAGCCGGCCAGCGCCACGATATCGGCGTTGAAGGCCGTGAGTGCGGCGTCGATCGCGGCGTCATGCGCCTGCTTGCTGCCATGGTCGGCACGGGAAATGACCCGGGTGGCGATGCCGCGTGCTTTGGCGATGCCGAGGCCGGCGGCATCCGCCTTGTCGGAGATGACGCCGACGATCTCCGCCGGGAAGGCCGGGTCGCTGGCAGCAGCGATCAGCGCGGTCATGTTCGATCCACGCCCCGAGATCAGGACGACGGTGCGTTTCTTCTGCATATTCATAGGCCGATCGAGCCCCGATAGATGACGCCGGCGTCGCGGCGCGGCACGATGCGGCCGATCGGCGTCACCGTCTCGCCGGCTTCCTGCAGCACGGCGGCGACCTGCGCCGCCTGGCCGGAGGCGACCGCCAGGATCATGCCGACGCCGCAATTGAAGGTGCGCATCATCTCTTCCGGCGCAACGCCGCCGATCTTGGCCAGCCAGGAGAACACCGCGGGCACGTCGATCGCCTCGAGGTCGAGTTCGGCCGAAAAGTCCTTGGGCAGCACGCGCGGAATGTTTTCCGGGAAGCCGCCGCCGGTGATGTGGGCCAGCGCCTTGATGCCATGCGTGTTGCGGATCGCCTTGAGGATCGACTTGACGTAGATGCGGGTCGGTTCGAGCAGCGCCTCGGCCAGCGTCACCTCGTCGTTGAACGGCGCCGGATCGCTCCAGGCGAGGCCGCTGACACCGACGATGCGGCGCACCAGCGAAAACCCGTTCGAATGCAGGCCCGAGGAGGCCAGACCCAACAGCACGTCACCTTCGACGATATCGTCGGTCGGCAGCAACTGGCCGCGTTCGGCAGCGCCCACCGCAAAGCCGGCAAGGTCGTAGTCCTTGCCGTGGTACATGCCCGGCATTTCTGCCGTCTCGCCGCCGATCAGCGCGCAGCCGGCCTGGCGGCAGCCCGTGGCAATGCCGCCGACGATCGCAGCGCCCTGGTCGGGGTCGAGCTTGCCGGTGGCGAAATAGTCGAGGAAGAACAGCGGCTCGGCACCTTGCACGACGATGTCGTTGACGCACATGGCGACGAGGTCGATGCCGATCGTGTCGTGCTTGCCGGCTTCGATGGCGATCTTGAGCTTGGTTCCAACGCCGTCATTGGCCGCGACCAGCACCGGATCGGTGAAGCCCGCCGCCCTGAGGTCGAACAGGCCGCCGAACCCGCCGATCTCGCCATCGGCGCCCGGCCGGCGCGTCGCGCGCACCAGCGGCTTGATCTTCTCGACCATCAGATTGCCGGCATCGATATCGACACCGGCCTCGGCATAAGTGAGCCCGTTCCTGCGCTTGCCCGTTTTGTCCTGGCCCGTTTCGCGCTTGCTCATCGCAATTTCCCTGTTTGCGGGCTCTTCGCATGAATGGTTTCGGGGGGCAAGGATAACGGCGGCGGAGGGGCGGTTCAAAGTGACAAAATCGTGGACAGCGGACCCAACCGGCCAGTCCGCGCGGCAAAGGGGATTGGCGGTTCTCCCTTGCACCCCGCTTTCGTCTCCATCATCTATCAGCAAGCAAACTGGCAGGCACGCATTTGACGATCCCCAACCTGATCACCATCCTGCGGCTTCTCCTGGTGCCTGCCGTGGTGCTGGCGATGCTGCAGGAGCGCTGGGACTGGGCCTTCGTCGGTTTCGTCGTCGCCGGCGTCTCCGACGGTGTCGACGGCTTCATCGCCCGCCGTTTCAACCAGCCGTCCAGGCTCGGCGCCTATCTCGATCCGATTGCCGACAAGCTGCTTTTGGTTTCGGTGTTCATCGTCATGGGCTTCATCGGACAGTTGCCGCTATGGCTGGTCGTCACCATGGTGGCGCGCGATGCGCTGATCGTTTGCGCGGTTCTGTTGTCTTCCGTCATGGCCCAGCCGGTCGAGATGAAGCCGCTGTTCGTCTCGAAGGCCAACACCGCCATCCAGATCGTCCTGGCGGCGGTCGTGCTGGGCGAGCTGGCTCTTGCCGTGCGACTCGACCCTTTGCGGCCGGCCCTCATATTGCTGTCCGGGGTCTTGACCGTGGCTTCGGCCGCGGCCTATCTCGTGGCTTGGCTGAGGCATATGAGCGGCTATGGCGAAAGCTCCAAACCGGACACCTGACCAAGGATCCATCGAAGCGGCCGCTGAGGCTGCGGCGGCAGGCGAAACTGCGTCTCTGGCGTTCCGCCGGCAGATATTCTTCTGGCTGGCCGGATTGGCGGTGCTTGCGCTGTTCCTCTATGTCTTCAGCGACATACTGCTGCCCTTCGTCGCCGGCATGGTGCTTGCCTATTTTCTCGATCCGGTCGCCGACCGGCTGCAGCGGCTCGGCCTGTCGCGCTTCATGGCGACGGTGGTCATCCTCATCACCTTCCTGATCGTGCTGGTGCTGGCATTCGTCATTCTGATACCGGTGCTGGCGACGCAGATGGCCGACTTCGCCGGCAAACTGCCGGAGTACTTGACCCGGCTGCAGAGCCTGATCACGTCGTTCGACCCGAAATGGCTGGAAGAGAAATTCGGCGTCAACGCCAATGGCTTGCGCGACGGGCTGAATTCGCTGCTGACTTCCGGCTTTGGCCTGATCACCACCGTGTTCACCTCGCTGTGGACTTCCGGCATGGCGCTGGTCTCGGTGGTCAGCCTGTTCGTGGTGACGCCGGTGGTTGCCTTCTACATGCTGCTCGACTGGGACCGCATGGTCGCGGTGATCGACAGCTGGGTGCCGCGCGACAACGTCGCCACGGTGCGCGCCATCGCGCGCGACATCAACACCGCCACCGCCGGCTTCGTGCGTGGCCAGGGCACGCTCTGCCTGGTGCTTGGCGCCATGTATGCCACCGGCCTGACGCTGACCGGGTTGAATTTCGCCATCCTCATCGGCCTCTTCGCCGGGCTGATCTCCTTCATTCCCTATGTCGGTTCGCTGACCGGCCTGGTGCTGGCCGTCGGCGTTGCCTTCGTCCAGTTCTGGCCGGACTGGACCATGATCGTCGCCGTCGCCGTGGTGTTCTTCATCGGCCAGTTCATCGAAGGCAACATCCTGCAGCCCCGGCTGGTCGGCAAAAGCGTCGGCCTGCATCCGGTATGGCTGATGTTCGCGCTGTTTGCCTTCGGCGCACTGTTCGGTTTCGTGGGCCTTCTGATCGCCGTGCCGGCTTCGGCGGCCGTCGCCGTGCTGGTGCGCTTTGCCATTGCCCGCTATCTCGAATCGCCGCTCTACAAGGGCCATGCGAAAGAGCCCGTGCCGCCGCTGCCCGCCGATCGTGGCGGCGGCCGCCGCACGCAGCCGCGCCGCTGACGTGACTGCCCAGCGCACCGATCCGCCGCGCCAGCTGCCGCTCGATCTCGGCCACGGCACCGGCTATTCGCGCGACGAGCTCGTCGTCTCCGGCACCAACAGCCAGGCGGCGGCGCTGGTCGACCGCTGGCCCGACTGGCCCTCGCCGGTGGTGGTGCTGGCGGGTCCCGCCGGATCCGGCAAGACGCACCTCGCCGCCATCTGGCGCGCGCATGCCAATGCGGTGGCCGTCGACGCGGGGCGCATCGGCGACAGCATCGCCAATCTTGGCGCCCGCCCGGCGCTGATCGACGATGTCGACGCCGGAACGGTGGACGAACAAGGCCTGTTCCACCTGATCAATGCCGTGCGTGGCGCCGGCTCGACGCTGTTGTTGACGGCGCGGCGCTTTCCGGCCGCCTGGGGTGTGTCATTGCCCGATCTTGCCTCGCGGCTGAAGGCGGCGGCGACAGTCGAGATCCACGAGCCCGACGACCTTCTGCTGGCGGGTGTCATCACCAAATTGTTCGCCGACCGCCAGGTCGAGGTCGAGCCGCATGTCGTGCAGTATCTGGTGCGGCGTATCGAACGCTCGCTGGCGACGGCCATGCGTGTAGTGGAGCGACTGGATCGCATCGCGCTCGAGCGCAAAATGCCGATCACCAGGGCGCTCGCCGCCGAAACCGTCAGCGTGATGGACGAAGGACAGGGCGAGTTCGAGATCTGACGGCCTCGATGTTCGGATAGAGCCTGCCGGCGTGGCGGCTCTCCGTGTTACCTGCCGGTGTTCCATTTTGGGAAGACAGAGCTGGCATCAGTCTTGCTCCGAGAGTTTGCCGGCTGACCCCGGTCCTGATTGCGTTCCAAATCAGGTTGTAGGCTCGCCGGGGGATGGCGCGGGGTTCTCGCCCGGCGAGCTTGCCTGTCGAAAGGCCCAGAATCGACAGGCCTAAAAGATCGACAGGCCCAAAGATCGACAGGCCCATGGTTGGCGAGCCACAAAGGCGGCCATGCGTTCATGCCAGTGGCTATCGACATCGCGTTTTTGAGAAGGATGGTCGGAGTGGAGAGATTCGAACTCCCGACCCTCTGGTCCCAAACCAGATGCGCTACCAGCCTGCGCTACACTCCGAACGGTCTGTTGCCTATTCATTTCGGCGTTGGATGGCAAGTGCAAAAACCTGCAAGTGCAAAAACCTTGCCGCCGTGCGCATTGCGCAGTAATGACGGGCCACGGGCGGGCGATACCGCCTTGCACAACAATGAGGTGGCCATGTCCGCGCGCATTTTCAGCCCAGCCAAAACCGCGATGCAGTCCGGCAAGGCCAAGACCGGCTATTGGGTGCTGGAATTCGACCCCGAGATGCGCAAGAAGATCGACCCGCTGATGGGCTATACCACGTCCGGAGACATGAGAAGCCAGATCAGGCTTACCTTCGACACGCGGGAAGAAGCAGTGGCCTATGCCGAAAAGGAAGGCCTTGCCTTCCGCGTCGAGGAGCCGAAAGAGGCCAAGCGCCGCCAGATTTCCTATGCGGAGAATTTCCGCTATGACCGCAGGACGCCCTGGACGCATTGAACGCGTGCCCAAACGGGCGCCAGAGGCAATATCTACCGGCCCCCGGGTCGGCCAGCGGTCCCGTAGCTCAGCTGGATAGAGCACCGGCCTTCTAAGCCGATGGTCACAGGTTCGAATCCTGTCGGGATCGCCAATCTTTTCAGGGTCCGTTCCGGACACATAGGTTACGGTTTATACCGAAGACATGGGTAACACTTGGCCCGAGAGGGTCTTGTGGACGGTTTTGATTTTGATTGCGTTTTCATTTTAGGAAGACCTTATATCGACGTGCTTTGAAATTGGCATTTTGGGAGGAGTGTCATGCCTAGAGTTTCAGATCTTTTCTTCAAGACCGCCGTCGTGTGGCTCATTTTGGGAATAGGCGCCGGTTTGCAGATGGCGATCTCGGGCGACCACGGTGCTTTTCCGGCCCATGCACATATCAATCTGCTCGGATGGGTCACAAGCGCGATATTCGGCGGCTACTACGCCCTCAATCCCGCAAAGGCGGCTCGTAAGATCGCAATGATCCACTACGGCCTCTATACGATCGGCTTGGTAATCATGCTGCCAGCCCTGTATCTGATGCTACACGGCGGCTATACGGCGATCGAGCCGGTCGTCGCCGCCGGCTCGCTGATCGTGGCCGCTGCCGTGCTGGTGTTTGCCTTCGTGG
Source organism: Mesorhizobium sp. WSM1386 (assembly GCF_055901595.1). Lineage (NCBI taxonomy): Bacteria > Pseudomonadati > Pseudomonadota > Alphaproteobacteria > Hyphomicrobiales > Phyllobacteriaceae > Mesorhizobium > Mesorhizobium sp. WSM1386. Next base: position 5,157,541 of record NZ_CM148373.1, on the reverse strand, counting down.
TCTTCTCAGGCGCGAGCGTGCGTTTGGCATCTGAGCTGTCGCCAGCCACACGCTGAATTGGCGGAATTGATATCAGCGAGATAAGCCCGCCAGCAAGCTGCGGGCTGCCGGAGCTTTGGGACCGGCGATCGGCCCGCGCAAGCAGCGCCAGAACCCTATTGGCAATTCCGCGTGCCAAAGGTTCGAGGAGGAGCATCCCCGGCGGCACAATATTTTAGTGGCTGCGAAACAAAGATTTCCGACCCGCGTTTAGGCTCGTCCGACATGAGAGCCTCGGGAATGGATCCAGCAACTGCAGCGGTGATGGTTTTGCTTTCGTGCAGCCCGAGCCAAGCGTCCGTCTGCAAACCTGTCAATTGGGCACCTGAGACTCGCTATGCCTCGCTTGAGGAATGCCGTGCCTCATTGGCCGACAGGCTCGCGGCAGCGCCTAGCGGAGAAATAGTCGGCCGATGCCGTCCTGTCGACCAGACCGTCACCGGCTCGCTGCCTACCGGATATACGACGGTTGTGGTGACCCGAGGCATTGGGAGCAACGCCGTCAGCACGAGCTATATCGTGCAGCACCACGAGTAAGGTTTCCTGTGAGGAAGCGAGCTACGCGGCGGACTTGATTGTCCGCTGGGCGGACCGCTGGCTGGGCGCCAGCCCATTTTGGGCGCGGGACCGCGGTCCGGCGAGTTCGCAATCCGAGCAAACAAAAGCGCGACAAAATCAGCATGCGTGCCGTCGGCTCCGGCCGCTCAGCATCATCGTCCCGGAATTATTTCGTGATCTTCCTGGCCTGGAACCTTAGCACACACCGCGCGTTCGGGGCCTTGTATTCGCGGTGCCTGATAAACAGGCAGTGTGAGGACCAGCGAAACGGGCGGGGGCAAAATAGGTGCGGGTTGGGGGAGGAGAAGCAGGCCATGTCGAAACGTGAAATTGGAACGTCCCCTGCTTTGGTGCGGCGTATCGCCGAACTCAAGGCCAGAATGCATGATGCCGAAATTTCCGACCATGAGATGAGGACCTTTCACAAGGTCGCCGCCATCATGGGGGCGGGCGACGGTTCGCTGCGACTGGATGCCGACGACCTGATCGCGGCATCCTTCGTTGTCGAGGCGGGTGGGCCGTCACCCAACCGCTGAAATTCAGGGTCTCCCCTTATCCAGGCGAAATTCGGTGAATTCGCTTCTGCCGCCGGAGCACTGCCGCCCCATTGAGGCAAGCGTGCTCCGGCTCCCGCCAACCGATCTCGAATTGAAACGAACATCTTATCATTTTGTTTGCGTTGGCACGTCATAGTAGAGACGGCTAACGGAGTGAAACGGGATGAAGCTCGACCTGTCGCCGACCAGCTGGGGCAGGGTGGTCGCTGTCACTGCCGCCGGAACGGCGTTCTTTATCGCTGTGGCGTTTTTCGTCGATTCGTTCAATTTCCCCTATCTTTCGACCGAGGCCGTCTGGCGTGCGCAGCTGACCGACCTGGTGCTTCCCCTGGTGCTGGGCGGCTCGTTCCTGTTTTTTCTCATGTGGAAGATCCGGCAATTGGCCATAGCCCAGCGCGATCTCAGCGTCATCGCGGCGACGGACAGCCTGACGGCGGTGTTGAACCGAGGCGCCTTCTCGATGCTGGTCGAAGCTTATCTCGAGCAGACCCGCAAACAGGAGCCGACCCGTTCCGGCGCGCTGCTGATCATCGACGCCGACCATTTCAAGTCGATCAACGACCGCCTCGGCCATGACTGCGGCGACCAGGCGCTCAAGCTGATAGCGCAGACGATCAAGGCACAATTGCGCGGCAGCGATATCGTCGGCCGCATTGGCGGCGAGGAGTTCGGCGTGTTTCTGCCTGGTGTCGATCCCTCGCAATCCTGGCTGGTTGCCGAAAGCATCCGTCGGCGCATCAGCGAGATGGACTTTTCGCCCGGTGGCCGCTCCTGTCCGCTTTCCGTCAGCATCGGCGGCACCAGCTTCAACGGGCCGACCACCTATGAGGCGATATTCTCCGCCGCCGACAGACGGCTCTATGCCGCCAAGTCGAATGGCCGCGATCAGGTCAGCTTCGATCCGGCGCAGGCCGCCCCGGAACCCAGCGCCGCCACCATGCATTGACCACCGGCTTGCAAGTGGCTGGAGGCTACGCGGGCGGCTTCCTTGACGCTATCTCACCGCTGTGCTTCCTCCGGGCAAGGCCAGGTAAGCGCAGCGATCATGATCCATTTGTTCAACGGTTTTCAGAACCCGTTTGGCGGCAGTGAACGCGAAACCCTGGACCTGTACCGACTGTTGAGCCCCGATGTGCCGGTGCGGCTGTGGGCAACCTCGTCGCGCGTGTCAGACGAGCTGATGCGCCAATTCCCGATTCGCCCTGTCTCGCCGGCAATGCGCAACGCGCCGGACGGGGGCACCTATGTCTTCCTCGGCGCGCATTGGCGCAACAAGCTATGGCCTTACCTGATCCCGAAGCCGCGCCGGCTGATCTATGTCTTCAACACCTTTCACCCGAAAATCATCGCGCTGACGACGCGCATGCCGCGCCTGCTTGGCTGGCCCGACGCCGAACTGGTGCTGATATCCGGCTTTCAAAAGCGCCTCTTGCGGGTCGAGGGCGTGGTTCATCCGTCGCCGATCGATATCGACCGTTTCGCGCCACGGCAGGCAAGGCCGGACGGCCCGTTTACGGTCGGCCGGCTGAGCCGCGACACGGCGGACAAGCATCATGGCGACGATGCAGCGCTTTACGAGGCATTGCTGGCCGATGGCGTCGCGGTGCGGATTCAGGGCGGCCTGCCGCTCCGGGACAGGCTCGCGCCGCATCCGCTGCTCGAACTCCTGCCGCAGGGCCAATTTGCCGCCGAACAGTTCCTGCCGACGCTCGACGTGTTCTACTACCGCACCGGTTCGCATGTGGAGACGTTCGGCCGTGTGGTGTTCGAGGCGATGGCGTGCGGTTTGCCCGTGGTCTGTCATGTGCATGGCGGCTATGCCGACCACATCAGGCATGGCGAAAACGGCTTTCTGTTCGAAACGACGCAGCAGGCGGCCGGTATCCTGGCCGAGCTCAAGGCCGATCCGGCGCGGCGAGTAACTGTGGGCAAGAAGGCGAGGCAGACCGTCGAACAACTGTTTTCGCCGCAGGCATTGCGGCAACAGCTTGATTTCTACCGGCGTTAGCGGCACCACGCCATCTGGCCTTTCCAGACACCCTTCGGCGCGCCATCAGATCGAGCAGGACTTCCACCGATGACATTGATGGGCGCCACGGCACTGCTGATCCTGGTCCTCACCTATGCCGGCGTCGCTATCGGCCGCATCCCTGGCCTGCGTCTCGACCGCGCGGGGATCGCACTGCTTGGCGGCGCCGCGATGATCGCCATTGGAGCGCTCAGCATGGAGGATGCCTACCGGGCCATCAATTTCGACACCATCACGCTTCTGCTCGGCATGATGATCGTGGTGGCGCATTTAAAGGTATCGGGGGCTTTTCGCGGCCTTGGCGCGATCGCCATCGAGCACGCGCACGCACCGTTCATGCTCCTGGTGATGGTGACGCTTCTGACCGGCGTGCTGTCGGCCTTCCTGGTCAACGACGCCATCTGCCTGGTCATGGCGCCGATCGTCGTCCACGTCACCCGCGTCATCAACCGCAACCCGGTCCCCTATCTGATCGCCACCGCCACGGCATCGAACTGCGGCAGCGTCGCCACCATCACCGGCAATCCGCAGAACATGGTCATCGGCGCGCTATCGGGCATTTCCTATCCGGCCTTTTCGGCGGCGCTCGCGCCGGTCGCGCTGTTCGGGCTCGTCGCGGTCATCGTCATCGTGCGCATCGTCTACCGGACCGAGTTCACCCGCACCGCTCAATTGACGCCGCATGTCTCGCGCGGCCGCATGCATCGCGGGCAAGTGCTGAAGGCGGTGATCGTCTGCATCGGGCTGGCGATCGCCTTCTTCGCCGGCGTTCCCGTGGCCAAGGCGGCGCTGGTCGGCGGCGCCATTCTCCTGCTCACCCGCGCCATCAAGCCTGAACGCATCTACCGCGAAATCGACGGGCCGCTGCTGTTCATGTTCGCAGGGCTGTTCGTCGTGGTTGCCGGCGCCGAAAAGACGCTGCTGACGCCTGATATGATCGCTTCGGCCAAAAATCTCGGTCTGGACAATGTCTGGCGTTTGTCCGGCTTCACGGCCGTGCTCTCCAACATCATGAGCAATGTGCCGGCCGTGCTGGCGCTGAGGCCGTTCATACCGGGCCTGGAGAATCCACAGCGTGCCTGGCTTGTCGTCGCAATGAGTTCGACGCTCGCCGGCAATTTCACTTTGCTCGGCTCGGTCGCCAACCTGATCGTTGCCGAGCACGCGCGGGTCACCGGCAACCCGCTGTCCTTCGGTGCCTTCTTCAAGGTCGGTTTGCCGCTGACGCTGATCACGCTCGTCGCCGGCACCGCTTGGCTGGCGTTGGGATTCTAATGCATGTCGCCCAAAAGTGATCTCGGTTTTGGGAGAACGACGTGCATAAAAACAAAGGCCTAGAGCGCGTCGCATGAATCCGTTTCGGCGCGACGCGCTTAGGCCTGGCCTGAAATTCGCGCCTTGACCAGCGTGGCCGCGGCTCGTCCGGCGGCTTCGATGTAGTCGGCATTGCGGTGGATCAGCATGATCGAAAAGCAGCCGTCTATCAGCAGCACGATTTCACGGGCCAGGGCTTGCGGCTCCTCGATGTCGTACCCGGACAACGCGCCAGCCAGCCATCCCTCGAAGTTGGACTTGTGCCGCGATCCGACCTTGATCGCCGGATGGCCAGGCATCGAGGCGAGTTCCGCGGCGGTGCGCAGGAAGCCGCAACCCTTCCACTTCGGATGGCGCGCCACCCGCGCCAGATTGCTGAAGATCGCCTCGACCTTGCGGTCCGCCACACCCTCCTGTGCTTCGAACCACGCGGCCATCTGCTTCAGATTGGGCTGGTCGCGCCCGTCGAGATAGGCGGCGATCAGGTCGTCCTTGCTCTTGAAATGGTAGTAGAGCGTCCGCTTGGTGAGCCCGGCCTTTTCGGCGACGGCATCGACGCTGACACGGCCGATTCCCTCCGCGTAGAACAGCTTCGTCGCGGCTTCGACGATGCGTTTGCGGGTCGGGCTTTGAGCTTCAGGCATGGGCTATGTATACTGACTAGTGAATATACAGGCAACCGAAAGCATGTTCCTTCTTTCGCCGCAAGCTGAAGAGGAAAAGCAAATGACCGATCTTGTCCTGAACGAGACCCGCGACGAGGTTGCCGTCCTTACCCTCAATCGTCCGGAAAAACTCAACGCGTTGAACTATGCCCTGATCGATCGCCTGCTCGCGATCCTCGACGAGATTGAAGTCGATGGCAGCGTCCGGGCTGTCATCCTCACCGGAGCAGGGGAGCGGGCTTTCTCGGCGGGTGGCGACATCCATGAATTTTCGGCCAGCGTGGCACTTGGTTCCGATGTCGCCATGCGCGACTTCGTCATGCGCGGGCAGCGGCTGACGGCGAGGCTGGAAGCGTTCCGCAAACCGATCATCGCGGCCGTCAACGGCATTGCTTTTGGCGGTGGCTGCGAGATCACCGAGGCCGTGCCGCTCGCCATCGCCAGCGACCGAGCTCTGTTCGCCAAGCCGGAGATCAACCTTGCAATGCCGCCGACCTTTGGCGGAACGCAGCGCCTGCCGAGGCTGGCCGGGCGCAAGCGGGCACTTGAGCTGCTGCTGACGGGCGACTGGTTTCCGCCGCCGCGGGCGCTTGAGTTCGGTCTCGTCAACGAGGTTGTGCCCCATGCCGAACTGATGCCGGCGGCTTTTGATCTGGCCAGGCGCATTCTGCGGCACTCGCAACCGGCCATCGCCAGCATTCTGACGGCAGTGGCGCGAGGCCTCAACCAGAGCATTGCCGAAGGGCTGCTGGTCGAGGCCGAGCAGTTCGCCCGCGTGGCCCCGACCACCGATCTGCGCGAAGGGCTCGATGCCTGGATCGAGCGCCGCAAGCCGGGCTTCGACGGCTCATGGACCCATATCGCACGGCCGGAGGAGGCCCGGCGGGCCGCCTCCGCGTTGGATCACGGCGACACCAGCAATCGGCCCTTCATGTTGGGATGGAAGCGGCAGAAATAGTCGACCGTTCCCGCCGCCTTCAATGTCAGGCTTGCTGATTTCCGTGGCGGGATCATCACCTCCCAGCCGCCTTTCACTGTGGCTGTGTGGGAGATCACGTCCTTGTTCACCCACTCGATCCTGTCGCCGACCTTCGCCTCGACGGCATCAGGCGAAAAGACCAGCTTGTCGATGGTGACCTGGATGGTCGCGGCCGCCGCCGGCACCGTCGCAAGGACCAGCGCCAGTGCGGCCAGCCATAGCAGGCGATTTGAAGCGCCCGCTTTCATTTCAGCATGCCGTCGACGTGTTCGGCATGCTGCTCATGGCCCTGGAAGATCTTCAGGCCGGTCTCCAGCAGGCCCTTCAACTCGGTATTGCTGGCCGAGGGAATGAGCAGGGTTTCGAGTGCGCCGTTGACCTGCTTGTGGTAGGCGACCTCGTTGTCGACATAAGCCTTGTCGAAGGCTGCGCCTTTCAGCTTGGCGAGCTTGGCGCGTTCCTCTTTCGCCGCCTTCGTCAGTGCCTGGCTGGTGGCGTTGTCCTCGGGCTTCACCTTGAGCTTCTTGACCAGGTCGAGCGCCTGCTTGTTCACCGCTTCATGGTCGCGCTCCATGTCATTGGCGAAATCGAGAACCTCCTTGTTCTTCGATTTCTTGATCGCCTGCTTGGCGGCCTCGATGTCGAGGACGCCGGCCGTATAGGCGATATGAGCGATCTGCGGGTCGGTCGGCTTGTCGGCGGCCCGTGCCGCAAACGGGGCGGCGCCGACGAGAAGCAAGGCGGCAAGGGCGGCGGTGTATCGGGTGAACATGGCATCCTCCTTGCCCGGTCGCGAGAGGCGCCGGGCTCGCATTTTTCAGTTGACGCTGATTGGATGCGGAACCTGGAGAAACGTTCCCGGAAAATCAGGACAGGATCATTCGAAGCCCAGCCTTCCCATCACCGCCTGGGTCAGCCGCTCGCAGCGCCGGCCGGCGAAGGGGAAGGCGTCGAGCAGCACCGGGCCGATCTCGTCGTCCAGCGCCTTGCGCAACAGGGCACGCGCCCGGTGCAGCCTTGTCTTGACCGTCTCCGGCCGCAGACCGAGCAGGTCGGCGGTTTCCTCCATGCTCAGGCCCTCGATGACGCGGGCCACGAAGACCATGCGGTAGATGTCGGGCAGGCTGTCGGTAGCCCGTTCGACAAGTGCGAGAATCTGCCGCTGCGCCATCGTCCGCTCCGGATCGTCGCTGGGATTGAGGGGAAAGCGGATGATCCGCGCTTCCGGATTTTCAGGCATTGCCACAACGCGCCGCCTCTTGCGCAGGCGGCCCAGCGCCTCGTTGATGACGATGCGCGACAGCCAGGTGGCGAGCGAGGACTCGCCACGGAATGCCGCCAGGCTGGCGAAAGCATGGACATAAGCCTCCTGGACGATGTCCTCGGCCTCGGCGTCGTTGCGCACCACGCCGCGCGCGATGCGGAAGAGCCGCTGGTTGTGCGTCTTGATGATGGCGCGGAAGGCGTCCGCCTCGCGCGCCAGCGCTCGCTGCACGAGCAGCATGTCGCTGGAAGGGTTTTGGGCCACTGCGGGCGTGGCGGGCATTGCGAGCTTGCTCATCGCGACCGGATCTCCCGAATAGACGCCCGAACAGACACTTGACTGCACGTTGGATGCGCCTGCCGCAAAAAGGTTCCCGGGTTTCGGCGATCCGACGTCGCTTTTTTAGGCCGCCGCCAATCCCTTGTCTGCCGTCTGCACGCGAGCGGCCGCCGCCAGAAGATCGGTCTGTGTGATCAGGCCGAGAATGCGCCGCTCGCCGTCGACGATGACCACGGCGTGGCTGTGGCCGTCGGTCAGCACGGAAAGCAGGCTCATCGCTGGCGTATTGGGCGAGGCGGTGCCGGCCCTGGACATCACACCCTTCACCGTATCGACGGCCTTCGTCAGTTCCCGCAGGCCGACGGCGCCGACCAGCCTTGCTTCGGCGTCGACCACCGGCAAGGTGCGGATGTTGTGATCGAGCAGCTGCTGGCGCGCCTCGTCGACCGTGGCTTGCTCGGGAACTGAAACCACGTCACGCGACATGATGTCCTGGCAAAGCAGCGTCCGGTGCGACCGCACCATCGCCTGCAGTTCGACTTGTCTCAACAGCCGTTCAAGGTCGTCGCGGTCGATGTCGAAGGTTTCGTCGAGTGTGGTCAGCGCCGCATCGACGTCCTCGGGCCGGAAGCCGACGCGCTGCCCCGCCGGCGGATCGGCGGTGCCGTGGCTGTTGGCGGCGGGTGCCGCGACGTGCGGGTAGTTGCGCCGTGCCAGCCTGTGGAAGAGGAAGCCGAGCGTGACCAGGATGATCGAATTCAGGGCTACCGGCACGAAGGGAAACAGGAAGCCCGCGCTGACGACGGCCGGCCCGCCGAGCACCGCCGTCAACGCCGCGGCACCACCCGGCGGATGCAGGCAGCGCGTGAACGACATCGCCGCGATGGCGAGCGCCACCGCGAGGCCGGAGGCAAATATCGGATCATGGACGAAATGCATGACGGTCACGCCCACCAGCGCGGATATGGAATTGCCGCCGATGATCGACCAGGGCTGTGCCAGCGGGCTCGCGGGCACGGCGAAGAGAAGCACCGCCGAGGCACCCATCGGCGCCACCAGCAGGGCCACATGCGGGCCGCCGCCCATCGCCAGTCCGCTGATCGCGCCGGTCAGTGCGATGCCGATCGTCGCTCCGATGCACGCCAACAGGCGTTCACGCAGCGTCGCGCCGGCAAGGATAGGGACAAAAAGACGAAAGGCCATGGCAACTTTGTGGTGGAGGAATCGGCTTGGTGACGAATGGATTGGCTAAAAAGCCGTGCAGCACGCAATGAAGCCGAACCCACGGATTTGAAAGTCAAACAAATCCGGAAAGCCGCGGCCCGGGAGAATAATATTGCGCGCCACGCCGCGCTGGGATGCTGCGAGCGGCTCGCGCTTTGTCATCAGCGTCAATGCCTTGCGGCTGTTTGCTGGTTCTGTCCGGCAGCCGGCCCGTACGCGCAGTCAGGCGGTGGCCGCGGCGGCCAGACCACGCTGGATATCCGCCTTCAGATCCTCGACATCCTCGAGGCCGATCTGCAGGCGGATCAACGGGCCTTCATAGGCGGCTTTTGCAACGGCGCGATCGCCGAGCCAGACCGGCACGGCGAGGCTCTCGTAGCCGCCCCAGGAATAGCCGAGCCCGAAGATCCGCAACGCGTCGAGGAAGGCGTGCTGCTGTTTCTGGCCGCCGCCGGCAAGCACGATGGAGAAGATGCCGCTGGAACCGCAGAAGTCGCGCTTCCACAGGCCATGGTCCGGGTGGCTGGGGAGGGCAGGGTGGAGAACGCTCGCCACGCCCGGCTGGCCCTCGAGCCACGACGCGATGGCGAGCGCGCTGCGCTGATGATGCTCCAGCCGCACGCCCATGGTGCGCAGGCCGCGCAGCACCTGGTAGACGTCGTCGGGTCCAGCACAGCAGCCAAGCGTGCAAAAGCTCTCATAGAGCTGCTTCCAGCAGCGCTCATTGGCCGAAACCGTGCCAAGCAGCACATCGGAATGGCCGGCCGGATATTTCGTCGCCGCATGGATGGAGATGTCGACGCCATGGTCGAGCGGACGGAAGTAGAGCGGCGTCGCCCAGGTGTTGTCCATCATCACGATGGCGCCGGCCGCATGCGCGGCCGCGGCGATGGCCGGAATGTCCTGCACCTCGAACGTGTTGGAGGCCGGCGATTCCGTGAACACCACCTTGGTGTTGGGCTTGATCAGTGTGGCGATGCCCGCGCCGACATGGGGGTCGTAATACTCGACCTCGACTCCCAGCCGCTTCAGCATGGTGTCGGCGAAATTGCGGGTCGGGTGATAGACGGAATCGACGATCAGTAGGTGATCGCCGGCCGATACGAAGGCGAGCAGCGGTATGGTCACCGCCGCAAGCCCTGACGGCACCACGATCGTGCCGGCCGAGCCTTCCAGTGCGTCGATGGCGTGGGCAAGGGCGTCCGTCGTCGGCGTGCCGCGCGTGCCGTAAGTGTATTTCTGGTTGCGCGCCGCCATCGCGGCGGCATTGGGAAACAGCACGGTCGAGGCATGCACCACCGGCGGATTGACGAAGCCGAAATAGTCGTGCGGGTTGTTGCCCGAATGGGCAAGCCGCGTGTTGATGCCCACCTTGCCTGGCCCGCTGCCGTCATTCGCCATTCTTGATCGCCTCGTTTGACAAGGCGCTAGCCATAGTGCGGTGCCATGGGCCGTGCAACAGCCCAGCCGCCGCCACGGGACGGACTTCGGATGTGCCAATTCGAAGACAGCTTTGCCGAGTGCGATCTGGCCGCCGGATATTGTAAGCCGCCGCAAAAGGTATATGATGGATATCTAATACAAAATAGGCGGGCCAATCTTACCGGATGTTCAATCCCGGCAGCGGCTAACGCACTGGCAAATTGGGCTTCCGCATCACCGCTTTTCGCTCCCGCCGAACAACAATGGGAGGGATCGTTATGCCCAACGTCAAGTGGATGTTAAAGGCGCGTGAATTCGTCAATTGCAACTGCGCCTATGGCTGCCCGTGCCAATTCAACGCCTTGCCGACCTACGGCTTCTGCCAGGCCGTGGTCGGCATGGAGGTCGAAAGCGGCTATCACGGCGACACCAGGCTCGATGGCCTGCGCTTTGCGGGTGTGTTTCGCTGGCCTGGCGCAATTCATGAAGGCGGCGGCGAGGCGGCGGTGGTCATCGACGAACGGGCGAACGAGGCGCAGCGCGTAGCCCTGCTTCGCATTCTCGGGGGCGAGGACACCGAGCCCGGAGCGACCATATTCCAGGTCTTCTCGACCACGCTGGATACGTTGCATGACCCGATCTTCGCCGCCATCGACTTCAACGTCGACGTCGACGCAAGGACAGGCCATCTGCAGGTGCCGGGCGTCACCGAGGGCCATGGCGAGCCGATCAAGAATCCCGTCACCGGCGCCGAGCATCGGGCGCGCATAGACCTTCCGCGCGGTTTCGAATACGCACTGGCCGAAATCGGGCGCGGCTGGACCAAGGCGACCGGTCCGATCGCGTTCGAATTGGCCGATTCCCATAGCCACTTTGCCAATCTGCATCTCACGCAAAGTGGCATCGTGCATTGAGCCGACCATGAGCGACACGGCACTCGAGGCGGCGCTGCGGCACGACCGCGCGGTCGTGACGGCCGCGCTCGTCGTGATCGCCGTGCTCGCCTGGGCCTATGTGCTGTGGCTCGCCGCCGGCATGGTCACCCCGGTTCGCCCGCGCCGGCCGGCGCGGGCGGCGGCATGGCCGAAATGGACATGTCGAACATGGCCGGCATGAACATAGCCGGCATGGACATGACCGGCATGAACATAGCCGGCATGGACATGACCGGCATGGACATCGCCGGTATGGACATGGGCGCCACCGCGGCGCCCGTTTTCCGGGCCTGGGCAGCGGCCGATTTCGCTTTCATCATCACGATGTGGACGGTGATGATGGTCGGCATGATGACGCCTTCGGTGGCGCCGATGCTGCTGCTCTACGCCGGTGTCGGCCGCAAGGCGCGGGCCGACGGCCGGCCCATTGCCTCGACGGGATGGTTTTTTGCCGGTTATCTCGCGGTCTGGGTCGTCTTCAGCCTGGTGGCGACCGCCGCGCAATGGCTGCTCGCCGGCCTTGCCTTGCTCAGCCCCTCGATGGCGTCTGACAGCGCAATTCTCGGCGGTCTCCTTCTGATCGTGGCCGGCCTTTATCAATGGACACCGATGAAGGGCGTCTGCCTGCGGCAATGCCAGGCGCCGATCGCGTTCCTGGCCAGCCATGGCGGGTTCCGTTCCGCTCCGTTCGGCGCGCTTCGGCTCGGTGTCGCCCACGGCGCCTATTGCCTCGGCTGCTGCTGGGCGCTGATGGCCCTGCTGTTCGTCGGCGGCGTCATGAACGTGCTGTGGATCGCCGGCATCGCCGCACTCGTCCTGCTGGAGAAGATCATCCCCACCGGGCAATTGGTGCCGCGCATTACGGGCGCGTTGATGGCTGCAATCGGCGTCTGGTTCATCGTCGGAGCATCCTGAACAGCTTCGCATCCTCGCCCGCGAACGCCGGACCCGGAGACAGATGATGTCAGTCGATCGCGGCGAGTCGCCAGTAACGCCGAGTAACGGGCAAGGACGGATTTCGACCGGGAACCTCACTTCACGTAAAGCTGATCGTGCCGACTTTATTTGCGCTCATGACTAAATCGCGGGCGCTCTTGTCCGCAATTCAGGCATTCGGGGCAATCGATTTTCAAACACGTTGGAAATCAGTCATTTCCCTTGACCTCACGGGAATTATCGCCTTCGATGCTGTCCGTGAATGGGAGGCAGCGCGTCGGTTTACGATGCGGGGTTCCGGGAATGGGCCGGAATGGGAGCTGCGTTCACACGGGAAAAAAGATCAGGTTTTGCCTGAAAACAGAAAAGGGTCTGTGGGTCATGAAACACATTGCTATCGGCATTCTTGGCGCCGCTGCGCTTGGATTGATGGCGTCGGCCGCGTCGGCTACCACGCTCGACACGGTCAAGGCGAAAGGCTTCATCCAGTGCGGCGTCTCGACAGGCCTCGCCGGCTTCTCCGCGCCGGACGACAAGGGTGACTGGCAAGGCATCGATGCGGATTTCTGCCGTGCTGTCGCAGCCGCGGTCTTCGGTGACGGCACCAAGGTCAAGTTCACGCCGCTCAGCGCCAAGGAGCGCTTCACCGCCCTGCAGTCCGGCGAAGTCGACATCCTGTCGCGCAACACCACCTGGACCATCAACCGCGACACGGCACTTGGCCTTAACTTCATCGGCGTCACCTACTATGACGGCCAGGGCTTCATGATCAACGCCAAGAAGCTGCCGGGCGTCAACTCGGCCCTCCAGCTTTCGGGCGCCGCCGTCTGTGTGCAGAGCGGCACCACCACCGAGCTCAACCTCGCCGACTACTTCAAGGCGAACAAGATGGAGTACAACCCGGTCGTCTTCGAGAAGCTCGAAGAGGTCAATGCCGCCTATGACGCCGGCCGCTGCGACGTCTACACCACCGACCAGTCGGGTCTCTACGGCATCCGCCTGACCCTCGGCTCGCCGGCGGATCACGTCGTGCTGCCCGAGATCATCTCCAAGGAGCCGCTCGGACCGGCGGTGCGCCAGGGCGACGACCAGTGGTATCACATCGTCAAGTGGACTTATTTCGCGCTGCTCGATGCCGAGGAACTCGGCATCACCAAGGCCAATGTCGATGAGATGAAGAACTCCGCCAGTCCGGAGATCAAGCGCGTGCTCGGCCAGGAAGCCGACACCAAGATCGGCACCGATCTCGGTGTCTCCAACGACTGGGTCGTCAACATCGTCAAGGCTGTCGGCAACTACGGCGAAATGTTCGACCGCAATGTCGGCTCGGGCAGCCCGCTCAAGATCGCCCGCGGCATCAACGCGCTGTGGACCAAGGGCGGCCTGCAATACGCTCCGCCGATCCGCTGACCGAAATGTGATCCGGGAGGCAGATCGTCTGCCTCCCGGTTTCTCTTTCCAGGGGATAGTCGCATGGCATCGCAGGAAATCCTTCGCGAGGAGCCAAGCCGGGCTTCGTTCGTCAATGATCCGAAAGTCCGCAGTCTCTTCTTCCAGACGCTGGTCGTCATCGTGCTGTTCGGCTCTGTCTGGTGGATCGTGCAGAACGTCATCGACAATCTGCAGCGCCTGCACATCGCCTCCGGCTTCGGTTTCCTCAGGGGGCGCGCCGGTTTCGACATCTCGGACACGCCGATCGCCTATACGTCGGACTCGACCTATGGCCGCGCCATCGTCGTCGGCCTGATCAACACCATCATCGTTGCCGTCGCCGGCATTATCACCGCCACCATCATCGGCTTCGTCATCGGCATCGGCCGTTTGTCGCAGAACTGGCTGATCCAGAAGATCTGCACCGTCTATGTCGAGATCTTCCGCAACATCCCGCCGCTGCTGGTCATCTTCTTCTGGTATTCGGGCGTGCTGGCCGTGCTGCCGCCGCCGCGCGACAGCTACAACCTGCCCTTCGGCTCCTTCCTCAACCAGCGCGGCTTCTACTTTCCGCGCCCGGTCTGGGGCGACGGCTCCTGGCTGATCCTGGTCGCGCTCGTCGTCGGCATCGCCATGGCGTGGTTCGTCGCCCGCAAGGCGCGTCAGCGGCAGATGGCGACAGGCCAGCAATTTCCGGTGTTGTGGACTTCCGTGGCGCTGATCGTCGGGCTGCCGCTGCTGGCTTACGTGCTGAGCGGCTTTCCGCTGAGCTTCGATCTTCCGAAACAGTCGACCTTCAACCTGACCGGCGGCTTTCAGGTCAAGCCGGAGTTCCTGTCGCTCTATCTGGCGCTGTCCTGCTACACGGCGGCCTTCATCGCCGAGATCGTGCGGGCCGGCATCAGGGGCGTAAGCAAGGGCCAGACCGAGGCCGCCGCCGCCCTTGGCTTGCGGTCCGGATCGATCCTGCGGCTGGTCGTGGTGCCGCAAGCCATGCGCATCGTCATTCCGCCGCTGACCAGCCAGTATCTCAACCTGACCAAGAACTCCTCGCTGGCCATCGCCATCGGCTACCCCGACCTGACGGCTACCGCCGGAACGGTGCTCAACCAGACCGGACAGGCGGTCGAAGGCGTGCTGATCATGATGATCGCCTATCTCATCCTCAGCCTGGTGACATCGGCCGTCATGAACGTGGTCAACGCCAGAATGGCGCTGGTGGAGAGGTAGGACCATGCAGGAACACGACATGACCTGGGTGCGTACCGAGATGGCGCTGGCGCAGCCGCCGCCGGCAAGCGTCAGCGGTCCGATCGCCTGGGTGCGCAAGAACCTGGTCGGCACGGTCGGCGACACCATCCTGACCATCCTCGGCATCATCATCGTCGCCTGGGTGCTGCCGCAGGTCATCGGCTGGGCGTTCATCAATGCCGTCTGGACCGGGCCGGATCGCACCGTCTGCGCGACCGTGGCGCAAGGCGGCATTCAGCCGGATGGCTGGAGCGGCGCCTGCTGGGCCTTCGTCAACGCCAAGTTCGGCCAGTTCATGTTCGGCACCTATCCGGTCGAGGAGCGCTGGCGGCCGATCGTGGTCGCCATCCTGTTCGCGGCGCTGCTGATACCGATGCTGATCCCGCGCGTGCCCCGCAAGGGGTTGAACGCCATCCTGCTTTTCCTGGTGCTGCCGATCGTTTCCTTCTTCCTTCTGGTCGGCGGCATGTTCGGCCTGCCGCATGTCGAAACCTCGCGCTGGGGCGGGCTGCTGATCACGCTCAGCCTCTCCTTCGTCGGCATCGCCGTGTCGCTGCCGCTGGGCACCGTGCTGGCGCTCGGCCGGCGCTCCAAGATGCCGATCGTCAAGATGCTGTGCGTCATCTTCATCGAGGCCGTGCGCGGCATCCCGCTGATCACCGTCCTGTTCTTCGTCTCCGTCATGCTGCCGCTGTTCCTGCCGGCCGGCGTCACCTTCGACAAGTATTTACGAGCGCTGATCGGCGTGTCGCTGTTTGCCGCCGCCTATATGGCCGAGGTGGTGCGTGGCGGGCTGCAAGCGATCCCGAAGGGCCAGTATGAAGGCGCCGATTCGCTCGGCCTCGGCTATTGGCAGAAGATGAGCCTGATCGTGTTGCCGCAGGCGCTGAAGCTGGTCATTCCCGGCATCGTCAACACCTTCATCGGCATGTTCAAGGACACCAGCCTGGTCCTCATCATCTCGATGTTCGACCTGCTCGGCATCGTCAAGCAGAACTTTTCCGACGCCAATTGGGCAACGGCGCAGACCGCGAAATCCGGTCTCGTCTTCGCCGCCTTTGTGTTCTGGCTGTTCTGCTTCGGCATGTCGCGCTATTCAATGTACACTGAACGCCGGCTCGACACCGGCCACAAACGCTAAACAAAAAAGCAAGGGGACCCCGTCATGGCCACCGAAAATGCCGTCAGCGCGGAAGAGATCAAGGTCAACGCCGCCAAGATGCATATCTCCACCACCGATGTCGCCATCGACATCATCGCCATGCACAAATGGTATGGCGAGTTCCATGTCCTGAAGGACATCAATTTGAAAGTGATGCGCGGCGAGCGCATCGTCATCTGCGGCCCGTCCGGCTCCGGCAAATCGACGATGATCCGCTGCATCAACCGGCTGGAAGAGCACCAGAAGGGCAAGATCATCGTCGACGGCAAGGAACTAACCAATGATCTGAAGAAGATCGACGAGGTGCGCCGCGAGGTCGGCATGGTGTTCCAGCACTTCAACCTGTTCCCGCATCTGACCATCCTGGAGAACTGTACGCTGGCGCCGATCTGGGTGCGCAAGACGCCGAAGAAGCAGGCCGAGGAAATCGCCATGCACTTCCTCAAGCGCGTGAAGATCCCGGAACAGGCCAACAAATATCCCGGCCAGCTGTCCGGCGGCCAGCAGCAGCGCGTGGCGATCGCGCGCTCGCTATGCATGAACCCGCGCATCATGCTGTTCGACGAGCCGACCTCGGCGCTCGATCCGGAAATGATCAAGGAAGTGCTGGAGACCATGGTTGGCCTGGCCGAGGAAGGCATGACCATGCTGTGCGTCACCCACGAAATGGGCTTTGCCCGCAAGGTCGCCAACCGGGTGATCTTCATGGACCAGGGCCAGATCGTCGAGCAGAACACGCCGGCCGAGTTCTTCGACCACCCGCGCCACGAGCGCACGAAACTGTTCCTGTCGCAGATCCTGCACTGAGCGCTCCGACGCAAGTTCAGGAGCCCGGCCGCACCACGGCCGGGCTTTCTTGCATTTGAGCGATCGGGTCGCTTGCATTGGAACGCGACTGAGCCGCAGAGTCGCCGCCTCATGAGAAAACTCGGCCGTTTTCTGGCTCTGCTGTTGATAGCGGCCGCGCTCGCCGCGACGCTCGGCACGCTGGTGCCGCGGCCGCTGTGGCCGGCCGCCGCTGCGGGGGAGGGCACCCGGCACATATTGGTGCTGAAGAACCCGATCCACACCGACATCGCCATTCCGGTGGACGATGCCGTGCGCCAGCGCTTTCGTTTCCTGGTCGAGGCCGGCATCTCGGCCGACAGTCCCGAGGTGCGCTACATCGTCTTTGGCTGGGGTGGCCGCGCCTTCTATCTGGAAACGCCGACCTGGTCGCAGCTGAAGGCCATTCCGGTGATGAAAGCACTGACCATCGACGCGTCGGTCATGCATGTCGATGTCGCCGGTGCCCTCGCCGAGCCACATCCCGACATTGCCGGTTTCGATATCGGCGAGGACCGTTTTGCGGATTTGCTCGATTTTATCGCAGCCAGCTTCCAGCAGGGGACTGGCGGCCCAATCGTCATCGAGAATGCGGCCTATTCCAGGTTCGACCGCTTCTACGAGGCGAACGGGCATTTCAACGCACTGGTCGGCTGCAACACCTGGACGGCGGCGGCGTTGCGCACCGCCGGCCTGCGCACCGGCTGGTGGAACCCGCTGCCGGCTTCGCTGGGGCTGTCGATGCGGCTGTACAATTGAAGATCATTCGGGCTGATCAGCCGGTCTTGCGGTCCTGTTTGGACACATATTCTCGAAGCGCTCTGTTGATTGCGCTTTGGTAGCCGCGACCATCTGGTGCGCTCCTTTTGAACCAGGCAACGAGATCGGAATCGAGGCGAAGGGTCAGTTGTTGCTTGACCGGCTTGAAATACGGATTTCGGACAGCGTTCTGCCAGAACTCCTCGGTCAATTCGGGAATGTCGCTCGTATCGACATCATCCTCCGGTCGCGCCTTCAAAGCCGCGATCTCCGCTTTCTGTGCTTTTGTCAGAGGAGGTGGATTGGCCGGATCATATTTATATTGAACGATTTTGCGCATAACGTTTCTTCTCCCTTGTCGTCGCTCGCCGCGCGGAAATGATGCGGATTACCTCCATTCCGTCTTCTTCCCGATCGACATGGGCAATCAACAACACAAGCATGTCATCAACCGCGCCGGTCGTCTGCCAACGGTATTCGCCGTCTTCGACTCTGTCCTGCTCCGTTAGCGCGAAGGGATCGGAGAAAATGCTAACCGCGGTTTCGAAGCTCACACCATGTTTGCGCAGATTCGATCTGGCCTTTTCGAGATCCCACTCAAATCGCAATTCTTCCATATCTTGTAACCACAAAAATGTAACTACATTTCACTGCGACGTCAAGGCTGAATGACGTGATGACACGTCACCGCCTGACAATCTTCGGTTGCTCCCAGCCGTAGAGCCAGTCCAGATCCGCCGCGAGCTTTTCCGCCGGCCGCGTCGCCAGCACCAGGTTGCGAGCCAAGGCCACCGGGCCCCAGGCGTGCCAGGCCAGCCGGTTGAGCGCGCCGCGCCGGATCACCTTCTCGACACGCGGTCGCCTGAGATTTTCCCAAATCGCCAGGCCCTGCTTCGGATCAGCTGGGAAATCGGCAATTACCCCGGCAAGCGTTGCGGCATCTTCAATGGCCATGGCAGCCCCTTGCGCCGCGAATGGAGTCATCGCATGCGCGGCGTCGCCAATCAGGGCGATGCCGGTTGGTATCGTCCAGTGCTGCTTCTGGTCGACTGTGTGGAGCGGCCAGGTCAGCCACGGGCCGGCCATTTCGACCAGTCTTGCAAGGGCTGCCGCCGTGCCGCTCATTGCATTGGTGAGGATGACGGGATCGGCACGACCCGACCAATCCTCGGCAATGCGCTCGCCTTTGGTGAAGGCGACAAGGTTGAAGGCATCGCCCTTGCTGACGGGGTAGGCGACCATGTGGAATCCCGGATGCAGAAAAGTCGTGACACAATCAGCCGCCCCAATCGCGGCAAAGGCTTGTCCGGCGTCGCTATCGGCGGCGACGGTCGTGCGCCAGGCCAGTTCGCCGGAAAAACGGCTTCTTGACGATCCCTCCCGAGCCCGATCGACAACCGCGCGCACGGACGACCACACGCCGTCGGCGCCGACCAGAAGGAAGCCCTGCGACTGGACGATCTTGCCGTCCGTCTCCCCGTCCGTCTCCAGCGTCGCCGTCACACCATGGTCGCCTGTGGCAAAGCCGCTGACGCGCGCACCCTTGACCAGCTGAATATTCGGGCTTTCGGCGACGTGTGCGGTCAGCGCGCTCTGCAGATCGGCTCTGTGGGCGACGAGATAAGGCGCGCCCCAGCGTTCTTCGGCGGCTTGCCCGAGGGGGACACGCGCCAGTTCGCGCAACGTCTTTGCGTCCTTCAGCACCACGGCCTCAGGCCGCACCGCGGCCGGCAGCAGCCGGTCGAGCACGCCGAGTTGGCGCAGGATGCGTGTCGCGTTGGGGGAAAGCTGAATGCCGGCTCCCACGGCCTCCAGCCGCTGCGCCTGTTCGAACACCTGCACGGGATAGCCGCGTTCGGCGAAGGCAAGCGCCGCGGTCAGCCCGGCAACGCCCGCTCCTGCGATGACGACTTGCCGCTTGTCGTCCATCAGGCCCGTCGCGGAAGGATCAGGCGGCCTGGTCGATGTAAAGGCAGCCCGCCGGCAGCGTTTCCGTGGCCTTCAGCTTCGGCGAATAGCGGTAGAGCGTCGAGCAATAGGGGCAGACCTTCTCATTGTCGTCGCCCATGTCGAGAAACACATGCGGATGGTCGAAAGGCGGGTTGGCGCCCGTGCACATGAATTCCTTGACACCGATGTCGATTGCCGGAAAGCCCGCATCGTTCTGGAAATGGGGAATGGAACCGCCTGCCATCGTCGTCTCCTTAACGCAGTCTCGCATGCATCTGGATCATAACAGGTCTCTTTGCAAGATCGATGAAATCAAACTGTCGCAAAAGCCTGTCAGAGGATAAGTTAAGCCGGTTAACCGGCCGAGCTGGTGGGAAGAGCAGGAACAATGAACGAACTGAAGCCGGTGCAGAGCGAATTCATCAATGTCGAGGCGGCAAGCCCGGAGGGCGGCAATCCAGACCGTTTCGTCAATCGCGAGTTTTCCTGGCTGCAGTTCAATCGCCGCGTGCTCGAGGAATCGCTGAACACCAATCACCCGCTGCTGGAGCGCGTCCGCTTCCTGTCGATCTCGGCCGCCAATCTCGACGAGTTCTTCATGGTCCGTGTCGCCGGCCTCGCCGGCCAGGTGCGCGAGGGCATCGTCTTGAAGAGCCCTGACGGCCGCACGCCCGAACAGCAGCTCGAACAGCTGCTGCGCGAGGTCGAGCGGCTGCAGGAAGACCAGCAGAAGAGCCTATCGGCGCTGACCGTGCTGCTCAACAAGGAAGGCATCGAGACCATTACGCGGGATGCGCTGACCAAGGATGAGAAGGCCTGGCTGGAAGAGCATTTCCAGGACCAGGTGTTTCCGGTGCTGACGCCGTTGTCGATCGACCCGGCGCATCCATTCCCGTTCATTCCCAATCTCGGTTTCTCGATGGCGCTGCAGCTTCGCCATCGCAAGAATGGCGAGGAGATGAGCGCGCTCTTGCGCCTGCCGGTGGCGCTGAAGCGCTTCATCCGCCTTCCGGATCGCAAGCACCATGTCCGCTTCATCCCGCTGGAAGAGGCGGTCGGCCTCTATATCGGCAAGCTGTTCCCCGGCTATGAGGTCAAGGGTTCCGGCACATTCCGCATCATCCGCGACAGCGACATCGAGGTCGAGGAGGAATCGGAAGACCTCGTGCGCCTGTTCGAGACGGCGCTGAAGCGCCGCCGTCGCGGTTCGGTGATCCGCATCGAATTCGACAAGCTGATGCCCGGCGAATTGCGCGACTTCGTTGCCGGAGAGCTTGGCGTCTCGTCGAGCCGCATCAGCGTGCTCACCGGCCCGTTGGCGCTCAGCCAGATCTCCGAGATCGTGGCGGTCGCCCGCGACGACCTGAAGTTCACGCCCTACAATCCGCGCTTTCCCGAGCGCATCCGCGAGCATGGCGGCGACTGTTTTGCCGCCATCCGCGAGAAGGACATCATCGTCCACCACCCCTATGAATCCTTCGACGTCGTGGTGCAGTTCCTGCGTCAGGCCATGGCCGACCCCGAGGTGGTGGCGATCAAGCAGACGCTTTACCGCACCTCCAACGACAGCCCGATCGTGCGCGCGCTGGTCGATGCGGCCGAGGCCGGTAAGTCGGTGACCGCGCTTGTCGAGCTCAAGGCCCGTTTCGACGAGGAAGCCAACATCCGCTGGGCGCGCGATCTGGAGCGCGCCGGCGTGCAGGTCGTGTTCGGTTTCCTCGAACTCAAGACCCACGCCAAGATGTCGCTGGTTGTGCGCCGCGAGGACGGCAAGCTGCGCAACTACGTGCATCTGGGCACCGGCAACTACCATCCGGTCACCGCGCGCATCTACACCGACCTGTCCTTCTTCACCACCGATCCGACGATCGCCCGCGACGTCGCCCAGCTGTTCAATTTCATCACCGGCTACGCCGAGCCGACCGATGAAATGCGGCTGGCGATCTCGCCCTTCACGCTGAGAAGCCGCATCCTGAAGCACATTTCCGCCGAAGTCGCCCACGCGCTGGACGGAAAGCCGGCGCGCATCTGGATGAAGATGAACGCGCTTGTCGACCCGATCATCATCGATGCGCTCTATGATGCCAGCCGCGCCGGCGTCGAGATCGACCTCGTCGTACGCGGTATCTGTTGCCTCAGGCCTCAGGTTCCAGGGCTGTCGGAAAACATCAGGGTGAAGTCGATCGTCGGCCGGTTCCTCGAGCACAGCCGCATTTATTGCTTCGGCAATGGCCATGGCCTGCCCTCGGACGAAGCGATCGTCTACATCTCCTCGGCCGATCTCATGCCGCGCAATCTCGACCGCCGCGTCGAGACCATGGTGCCGATCACCAATCCAACTGTGCATGAACAGGTCCTTGGCCAGATCATGCTCGGCAACATCATGGACAATCAGCAAAGTTTCGACGTATTGGCTGATGGAACCTCCCGGCGCGTCGTGCTGGAGGAGGGCGAGGAACCGTTCAACGCACAGGAATATTTCATGACCAATCCGAGCCTGTCGGGACGGGGTGACGCGCTGAAGTCGCACGCGCCCAAGCGCATCGCGCAGTTCAAGCGCCGCAAGAAGAACGCCGCAGCGTCCGGCTGATGCTGTCTGATTCCCAGGGCCGGCTGCAGGACCGCCGACCGTTGTCCATCATCGACATCGGTTCGAATTCGATCCGCCTTGTCGTCTATGAGGGGCTGGCGCGTTCGCCGACCATGTTGTTCAACGAAAAGATGCTGGCCGGCCTTGGCCGCGGCATCGTTTCGACCGGCAAACTCGATCCCGAGGCGGTGACGCGCTCGATGGAGGAGTTCCGCCGCTTCCGTGCGCTCTCCGACCAGGCCGGCGCCGAGCATATGTATGTCTTGGCCACCGCCGCCGCCCGCGAGGCGATCAACGGTCCCGATTTCATCCACCGCGCCGAAGAGGTGCTGAAGACCGAAATCCGTGTCATCAGCGGACGCCAGGAGGCCTATTATTCGGCGCTTGGCGTCATTTCCGGCTTCCACCCGGCCAACGGAATCGCCGGTGATCTCGGCGGCGGCAGCCTCGAACTGGTCGACGTCAATGGCGAGGCGATCGGCGATGGCATAACGCTGCCGCTCGGTGGCCTGCGCCTGCAGGACATGGCCAAGAACTCGCTCACCCAGGCGCAGAAGATCGCGCGCGACGAACTGGCGCGGGCCAAGCTGTTGAAGGGCGGGCAGGGCCGGCCCTTCTACGCCGTCGGCGGCACCTGGCGAAACCTCGCCCGGCTGCACATGGAGATGACCAACTACCCGCTTGGCGTCATGCACCATTACGAGATATCCGCCGAGAGCGCGACGGCCTTTCTCAAGCAGGTGGCAAAAGCCGAGATCGAGAAGATCAAGGGCATTGAAGGCGTATCGAAAAATCGCCGCTCGCTGCTGCCTTACGGCTCTATCGTCCTGCAGGAGATCATGGCGGCCATGCAGCCGTCGAAGATCATCGTCTCGGCACTCGGTGTGCGCGAAGGCTTTCTCTATTCACTGCTCGACGAGGCCGAGCAGAAGGCCGATCCGTTGATTTCGGCATCCGAGGAACTCGCCCGGCTACGCTCGCGCTCGCTCACCCATTCGCATGAACTGGTCGACTGGACGGCAAAATCCTTTGCCGCCTTCGGCATCGATGAGACCGAGGACGAGGCGCGCTACCGTCACGCCGCCGCTTTGCTGGCCGATATCGGCTGGCGCGCCCATCCGGAATATCGCGGCAGGCAGTCGCTCAACATCATCGCGCACGCCTCCTTCTTCGGCGTCGACCATCCCGGCCGTGCCTTCCTGGCCTTGGCCAACGCTTATCGCCACGATGGCATCTTCAACGAATCCATCGCGCCCGAAATCAAGGCGCTGGCGACGCCGCGCTATCTGGAACGTGCCCGGGTTCTGGCGGCGATGATGCGCGTCGTCTATCTGCTGACGGCCTCGATGCCCGGCATCATGCCCAGGCTGAAATGGGAGCAGCGCGCCAACGGCGTGCTGGCGTTGGTGTTGCCGGCCTCGCTGGCCGATCTCTATGGCGAACGGCCCGCGGGCCGGCTGGCGCAACTGGCAAGGATAACCAACCGCCGGCTGGTGCTGGCGGTCGAGGGCGGCCCGAGCATGTCGGTGAAATAGACACAGTCTACCAGAGCGCACGCGGATATCAGATCAACCCAATCGCGCCACTTGCAAGCGGTTTCGCGTTTGATGACCGGCTTCCCCCACTCCGTCGCTGCTTCGCAGCGCCACCACCTTTCCCCCCTCCGGAGGGAAAGGAAGGGAGCCTCGTTGGAAAAGGCGTTGGCGGAAATAGGCTCGCGCCTTCCTCTACCCCGTCGATCGGGGGAGAGGTGGCTCGGCGAAGCCGAGACGGAGTGGGGGTCGACCTGGCTCGGGACTAAGACGATATCAAACCGCGCCGCGGCCGTCGGCCGACCAGGCGCCCGCACCGGCCATGGCCAGCGCCAGGAAACCGCCTGCGATCGCAATGTCCTTCATCAGCATCTGCTGGTGCAGGAAGGCGAGCGTCGCATCGCCGGCACCCTGGCCGTAATGACCGATGAAGCCGGCCACGATGCAGAAGGCGGCAAGCAGCAGCGCCACGATCCGCGTCTGGAAGCCGATGAGGATCAGCAGCCCGGCGATCAGCTCGAACAGGCCCGTGCCCCAGGCGGCAAGCGCGGGCAGCGGCAAGCCGAGGCCGGCGAAATAATTGGTGGTGCCGGCGATGTTGGCGAGCGCCTGGAAGCCGGACGGTACGAACAGCACGGCAAGCAGCAGCCGCGAAACCAGGAGCAATGCGTTGCGGGCCATGGCCATCTCCCTTGTCGCCGTCGCCGCACGATCGGGCGCAGCCGGCGGCCAGGCAGTCTACGCCTGCGAGGCTGCGGCTGAAACCGGAGAGCCGCCTATTCCAGACAACGAAAAAGCGGCGCGGAAAATTCCGCGCCGCTTCCATTTTAAAGGCTTGGGAGGGAAGGCTCGGAGCAATTCGAGGGAAAGCGCGTGGCGCTTTCCCTCGGAAATTGCGTCAGAACAAGGAAGCTCAGCCGCGCTTGGCGTCGATAGAGTAGGCGCCGGCGCCCGACGAAGCCAGCAGCACGAAGCCGCCGGTGATGGCGAGGTTCTTGAGAAACTGGATCATCTGCATCTGGTCGGCCCAGCCGGTGTGGGCGACAAGGCCGGTGGCGACCGTGAAGATCGCGAGCACCCAGGCGGCGATCCTGGTCTGGAAGCCGACGAGGATCGCGAGCCCGCCGAGCAGTTCGATAAGGCCGACGACGACGGCCGTTACGGTTGGCAAAGGCAGCCCGAGGGCGCCGAAATAGCCAGCGGTTCCGGAAATGGCAGTCAGCTTGCCGAAGCCGGAAAGCAGGAAAATGACCGCGAGCAGGATGCGGCCGAGCAGGATCGTGACAGAACTATTGGACGCTGTGCCGGCGCCGGCGGCGGAAGTGTTGGTGGACATGGTGGCTCTCCGAATGGGTTGAATGACCACTCAGATAGACGATGCCGACTGTTCACCAAAGCCGCCTATGTGGCGACACATTGTTCACAGGTCATACGTTTCCGTGATCGCGCGACGTGCGCGAAATTCGTGTCGGATGACGCGGTGACGGGGGTAAATTTTCCCGCCGAAAACCTCACCCCGGATGGGTCATGTCCTCGGGCCGCACCAACCGGTCATAGTCGGCCTCGCTGACCAGGCCGGTGGCCAGCGTTTCCTCGCGCAGCGTCGTGCCCTTCTTGTGCGCGGTCTTGGCGATCTTGGCGGCGTTGTCGTAGCCGATGGTTGGCGCCAGCGCCGTCACCAGCATCAGCGAGCGGTCGAGGGCCGCCTTGATGTTGTCTTCGCGAGCCTCGATGCCGACGACGCAATTGTCGGTGAAGGAGACCGAAGCGTCGGCGAGCAACTGCACCGACTGCAGGAAATTGTAGGCCATCAGCGGATTGTAGACGTTGAGCTCGAAATGGCCCTGGCTGCCGGCGAAGGTGACGGCGGCATTGTTGCCGAACACCTGCACGCAGACCTGGGTCAACGCTTCGCACTGCGTCGGGTTGACCTTGCCCGGCATGATCGACGAGCCGGGTTCGTTTTCCGGCAGCGACAATTCACCGAGGCCCGAACGCGGACCCGAGCCGAGGAAGCGGATGTCGTTGGCGACCTTGAACAGGGCTGCGGCAGCGGCATTGATGGCGCCGTGCGAGAACACCATGGAATCGTGCGCCGCGAGCGCCTCGAACTTGTTGGGCGCGGTGACGAAGGCGATGCCGGTAATGGCGGCGATGCGGTCGGCCACCCGCTCGGCAAAGCCGATCGGCGCGTTGAGCCCGGTGCCGACGGCGGTTCCGCCCTGCGCCAGCTCCTGCAGGCCGGGCAGCGTCAACTCGATGCGCTTGATCGACGAGGCGACCTGCGCCGCATAGCCCGAGAATTCCTGGCCAAGTGTCAGCGGCGTGGCATCCTGCGTGTGGGTGCGGCCGATCTTGATGATGTGGTTGAATTCCCTGCTCTTGGCGGCCAGTGCCTTGTGCAGGTGCTTCAGCGCCGGCAACAGGTCGTGCACGATGCGCTCGGCGCAGGCGATGTGCATCGCCGTCGGGTAGGTGTCGTTCGACGACTGGCTCATATTGACGTGGTCGTTGGGGTGTACCGGCTTCTTCGAGCCCATGACGCCGCCCAGCATTTCGATCGCCCGGTTGGAGATCACCTCATTGGCATTCATGTTGGACTGCGTGCCCGAGCCGGTCTGCCAGACCACCAGCGGGAAATGGTCGTTGAGCTTGCCGTCGATAACCTCCTGCGCGGCCGCGATGATCGCCTTGCCGATCGCGGGATCGAGCCGCTTCAGCTCCATATTGGCTTCCGCCGCCGCCCGCTTGACGATACCGAGCGCCCGCACGACCGAAACCGGCTGCTTTTCCCAGCCGATCTTGAAATTACCAAGGGAACGCTGCGCCTGCGCGCCCCAATAGCGGTCGGCGGCGACCTCGATGGGACCGAACGTGTCGGTTTCGGTTCTGGTCTTTGGCGTGCTCACGGCAAGTCTCCGGTCTGTCGATTTGGGCAACGGCGTATCGCGTTGCACAAAACGCATCAAGCGGAGATTGCGGACGGTGAGGATGCAAATCGGTTGAAGATGGTCCCGTGGGATTACCCTTGTATGCAGGCGCCCCCATGTTCGCGGAACTGTCTTTCCCGACCTAGAGGCCGCGGCGGCCAAATCCGGTTGGACCTGTGGGACGCCTTGTTTGCGACGCCGGAGGTGCGGGATCGATCCTGCTGGCTTGCTGGTCCACCCTGGTGGATCGCGATTGCTGCTGAACAGAGTGATCCGCCTTCATACGCGAGATGTGGGTGCTGAGCTCGCTTCTGGAATCATCCGTGCCGGATGGCGGACCATAGTCGTTGTTGCCGCCTGAACCGGAGAAAAAGCCGCATTCGACGAGCACCCATAGTCCGCCGATATAGGGGAGCAACAACAGCAGGGACCATACGCCCGACTTGTCCAGATCATGGTACCGCTTGATCGTTGCGGCGAAATTGATCCAGAGCGAAAGGACGGAGCCGATGATTAGCGCCAGGCTGACACTTAGGCTGTCTGAATGGAGCGCCCTGAGCCTTTGTCCAGCCGGTAAGCCTGCGACATGGACAAGGGCGGCGACGGTCACCACCAACAGGGCCAGCACCACGAACTGGGCCAACCACCATTGCCCACGCCCGATGCGCCCGGAAAATCCAAACAAAAGATTCATGTACATCCCCCATCGGCATGTGGGGGAAATATTCATTGCGTATGTAAAAAGTTACTAAAGATATTCTGGTGAAATAAGGGATATGACGAGCCGCCCATCTGGATGGTTAATCGATGAGGAATGGAGCATATAAACAAAGACCAGTATTTATTCTTGTCGATAGGATCTGCGCTCGTCAGCTGAAGCAGCCGTTTGGCTGACGATCGGATCTCTCCGGTCCGGGGCAACAACGCCGCGCATGTCCATCTCAGGCAGGGTGACAACTGGCGCTCACCCCGCAGTATATCCGCCGTCGATCGCGAAGATACCGCCGCTCGTCCACGCGGCATCGTCACTTGCGAGATAGACCGCGATGCCAGCCAGATCGTCCGGGCGGCCGATGCGGCCCAGCGGATAGCTGCGTTCGACATAGGCCTTCAGCTCCGCCTGTGCCTCGGCCGGCAGGTTGTCGACGGTCTTGCGCCGCATGGCGGTGTCGACGTGCCGGGCGCGATGGCGTTGACCCGGATGCCGCGCGGGCCGAGTTCGAAGGCAAGCGATTTGGTCAGCGAATTCAGCGCGCCCTTGGACAGCGAGTAGAGGCTGGATGGCCGCTTCGGGATCATCTTGTTGGCGAAATAGGAGGAGATGTTGATGACGGATGCGCCGGCGCCGAAATGCTGCAATAGACCCTGGGTGAGGAAGAACGCCGCCGTCACATTGAGCGCGAAGGAGTGCTGGAACTGTGTCTCGCTGACGGTCTCGAACGGCACGAGGTAGGCGACACCGGCATTGTTCACGAGGATATCGAGCCGCTGGCCGGCCGCTTTCACATGGTCGACGACGGCGTCGATACCGGGGCTGGCGGCAAGATCGGCCGACAATGTCTCGACCGTGCCGACAGGGCCGGTAGCTGTCAGCTTCTGGCGCGCGGCTTCGAGCTTGCCGGCGTCGCGGCCGACGATCAGCATATCGGCGCCCTCGCGCAGGAATGCCTCGGCGATCGCCAGGCCGATGCCGTCCGAGCCGCCGGTCACCAGCGCGCGCTTGTTGCGAAGTTTCATGGGAACGCTCCAAAGCAGCCTTGGCCAGCCCAAGAGCACCGCATAGTCGCGGCAGTGGTCAACCCAGCGGCCTATCCCACGGTATGAACTTCGATCGCTGCCGGCCCTGCGGCTTGCTTCGGAGGGGCGAACAGGATAGCCGGCTTGATCGAGCGGTCGTGCGGTTTC
The DNA here is from genome assembly GCF_055901595.1 of Mesorhizobium sp. WSM1386. Taxonomy (NCBI): domain Bacteria; kingdom Pseudomonadati; phylum Pseudomonadota; class Alphaproteobacteria; order Hyphomicrobiales; family Phyllobacteriaceae; genus Mesorhizobium; species Mesorhizobium sp. WSM1386. Next base: position 5,129,005 of record NZ_CM148373.1, on the reverse strand, counting down.
AAGTGAGGCGCCACGGGCTTCCTATCGAAATACCTTTCCCAAGAAGCATTGTTGAAAATGGCTACTCTCGAGACGGCGAACCGAAAGCTTCCCTTGCCGGTCGATGTCGTCGAGGTCGGCAGGCGCTTTCTGCCCGGGCTTAATCGAGGTGAAATCTACTGTCGCCTTGACAAGGGGAAGCTCATTGTGCGCTCCCGTGCCGCCTGGCTTGAACGGCACGTGCAGGTCCTGACGCTGATTGCCGAGGCATTGGCGTCGCTTGGCGCCCGCAGCATGCCGCCTTTCTACATGCTTCTCGGAGACACGCCGTCCCGCAGAAGGCATCGCCGTTTCCGCACCCGCTTTGCCTTCTCCCAAGCCGATGGCTATGGCGAGGTGGCGGCGCCCGATTTCGTTTTCGACGGATGGCCGGACGCAAAGTTCGACGACTATGATGGGAAGACACGAGCGATGGCGGCGGCATCGGAAGAGCCGCCGCGCGACAACAGATTGTTCTGGGCGGGGCGCTGCATGAACGAAGCCCGCAAAAGGGTCGTCGATCTCGCAAAAGCCCGGTCAGACTTGCTGGAGGCTTATGACACCGAGCCGAACTACGATATCGCCATCAATCGCTATTCCACCAAATTCAGGACGATGGAGGAACAGGTCGCGACGTACAGGTACATGATCGACATCGAGGGCGCCGGCTACAGTGGCCGCTTCAAGATGCTGCTCCACACCAAACGGGTGGTCCTGCTGCAGGATCGGCCATGGCGCGAGTGGTTCTTCGACGATATCGAGCCGTTTCGCCACTATGTCCCGGTGGCGCGCGACATGTCGGATCTGGCAGAGCGCATCGAGTGGCTGCGCGCCAATCCGAAGAGGGAAGCCGAAATAGCCGCCGAGGCGCGGCACTTCGCACAGACCCGCCTGACCCGCGCGGCGGCCGTGGCGGCATGGGCGAAGCTCCTGGGCGATCACGCTGCCGCCGGCGGCAATCTGAAATCCGGTCTCCAGCACCGCAAGCGCGCAACCGGCTGGCCGGTCTGACCGTGCGCCTGTTTCCATGAGGTGAAACTCAGCCCGGCTGGCAAGCCGGCCGGTCTATGCGCCGACGGTTGCAGGCCGGTGCATGGCCAGTCGCGCGGCGACAAGATCCCTGACCTGGCGGATCGCCTGTTCGCGCGAGATGCCGCCTGGTTGCAGGCCGAGCCGCAGCCAAAGCCCGTCGATCAGCGCGGTGACGCCAAGCGCGATGTCGTCGGCATCCGCCGGCGGGGCAAGGCCGCGCAGGCCGGACAACAGGTTCGAGCGCATGCGGGCGTGAAGCACCTTCTGGATGCGCGCCAGCTTCTCGTCGCGCGGCACCTCGGCGCAAAGCGAAAGCCAGGCATGGCATAGCGGTGGCCGGAACAGGTGCTCCTCGAAATTGCCGTCGATCACGGCATCGAGGCGCTCCATCGGCGTCCGCGCCTGGCGTAGTCGGGCGACAACCGCGTTGCGCAGGACGGCATTGGCCTCGCGCATGGCATGCTCGAACAATTCCTGCTTGTTGCGGAAGTAGTGCAGCACGATGCCCTTGGAGGCGCCTGCATGGGCGGCAACCTTTTCCAGCGTGGCACCTGCAATGCCTTCGCGCTCCAGCACCGCGAAGGCTGCCTGCCGCAATTCCTTGCGGCGTATATCGCCGAGACGCTTGAGTTTCACGGGTTCGATCCATGCATGGCGAATCCACGTTGACATTTTCGTCCGGTCAGATCAATCATTGACCAGCGGGACAATAAAAAGACCAATTGGTCAATCAGACAATAATTGGTTACAAGAGGAGAACCGAAATGTTGCGCATCCTTGCAAATGGCGTGTGTCTTGCCGCGTTGGCGCTGGCGTCTCAGGCAGCCCAGGCGGCAGAAGCGGAGGAGTGCAGGACGGTCCGCATGGCCGAACCGGGCTGGAACGATCTTGCCTTCACCACGGGCGTGGCCAACGTCCTGCTGCAAGCGCTCGGCTATCAGCCGCAAAGCGAGGTGCTTGGCATCAACGTCATCTACGAAGGTATGAAGAACAGGGATCTCGACCTGTTCCTGGGTTACTGGGACCCGGCGATGGTCACTTACTACGAGCCCTACAAGAAGGATGGCTCGATCGAGAATGTGCGCGTCAATCTCGTCGGTGCCAAATACACCTTCGCCGTGCCGACCTATGTCTGGGAGGCCGGCGTCAAGGACATTGCCGACCTGCACAAGTTCGCCGACAAGTTCGGCAAGAAGATGTACGGCATCGAGCCCGGCTCAAACCAATTGATGATGGACGCCATCGCCGATCCGAGCTTTGGCCTCGATGGCTGGCACGTGGTCGAGTCCAGCGAGGCCGGCATGCTCTCCGAGGTCGGCTACGAGATCAAGGAGAAGCAGTTCATCGTCTTCCAGGGCTGGGCGCCGCATCCGATGAACACCATGTACGATTTCAAGTACCTGACCGGCGGCGACAAGTTCTTCGGCCCGAATTTCGGCGCCGCTACGGTGACGACGCAGGTGCGCAAGGGCTATCTCGATCAGTGCCCGAACGTCGCGCAATTCTTGAAGAATCTCGCCTTCGACATCGATTTCGAGAATGTCGGCATGGGCTACCTGATCAATGACGGCATGAAGCCGGAGGACGGGGCGTTGAAGGCGGTCACGCTGAACAAGAGCCGCCTCGATGCCTGGCTCGCCGGCGTCACCACTTTCGACGGCAAGCCCGGCCTTGCCGCGGTCAAGGAAAAGCTCGGCCTGTGAGATCGGCCGCGCTGGATGCCTTGCCCAACGCCGGGGCGGAACAGGACACCTGGGCCGGCCGCAAGCGATTGGTCGATGTTGGCGACCTCGAGATCGCCTATGTCGAGATCGCGGGCGCCGAGCCGGCGCTGGTTCTGGTGCATGGCTTCACCGACACCAGTCGCAGCTTTTCGCTCCTGGCGCCGCATCTGGCCGGCCGCCGGCTGATCATGCCCGACCTGCGCGGCCACGGCGCATCGCAAGCTGGAAAAGGCTTCGCCATCGCCGAATTTGCCGATGATATCGCCGGCCTGGTCCGGCGTTTGCGGCTCGACCGGCCCGTCGTAGTCGGCCATTCCCTGGGCGCCATGGTGGCCATCGCATTGGCCGCGCGACATGATGCGCTTGTCGGGGGACTGGTGGTCATGGCCGGCACGGTGAAGCCTGGCTTCTCGCCCGATCATGCGCTGGTCGCGGGCGTTAAGGCCTTGCACGACCCGATATCGCCGGCCGACCCGTTCTATGCCTGGTGGCATGCCTGCCGGGACGGCGTGCCGCAGCCCTTTCTCGCCGGCCTCGCGGAGGATGCCTCGGCGATGCCGGCGGCGCGCTGGCGCGCGATCCTGGAGGTGATCTGCAGTGCCGACCTGAGCGGTGCGGCACGAGCCGTGCTGACCAGGACGCTGATCATCGCCGGCGGATGCGATCCGCTGTTCGGCGAGGCACACCAGCAGCCATTGCTCAGGGCTCTTCCCGAGGCCGTCCTCGTCCGCGCCGAGGCCTGTGGCCACAATCCGCATTGGGAAGACCCGGCTCTCGTCGCCAAGGCCATCATCGAGGCCTTCCAAGGCTTGAGATCACCGCCCGACCAATGATCGCGCGATGGACGACAGCCACAGCGTCTCCGTCGGCTTGATCAGATCAGGCCGCGCAGCCTGCCAGAAGACCTGCCATGCGGCCGAGCCGGCGAGCGCGGCCTCGTGGCGTGCGTGCGTTTCGGCTCCGTCAAAGCCCAGCACGCCGATGAAGACGTTCTCGTTCACCCGCACCGGCAGGCGCGGAAAGCTGTTTTCGGCATGCTCGGTAACGAAGGCGGCAAGCAGGCTCGCACCGGTTGCCGCCATCAACGGTGCCATCTCAGCCTGGTATCGGCGGGCGAAACCGGTTTCAGCGCCACGCCGCAGATGGTGAATCTGGATGACAACGATGCCGGGCAGGGGCCTGTTGATGCTTGGCTTTTCGTCGGTGGCCAGGCCTGCTCGCCGCAGCCCTGACAGCTCGAAGCCGGCGCCTGGCCACGCCGGCTTGAGCAGCAGCACATCGTCGGAATCGATCATCGTCGCATTGGCCGCATCGCGGTGCGCCGCCCAGATCGGGCCGCCGTAAAACGCGGCCAGGGCATCCTTGCGTGAGTCCATATCGTCGAAGCCGCGCAGCCAGACGAACATGTCGGGACGGTCGAGGTCCCTGAACTGGCCGATAATGGTCATTCCGGCGTCTTCCTGGCCCTCGATGAACTTGCTGTCGAAGAGGTCGATGAGTGTGTCGCGCTGGCCCGATTTCAACGTGTATTGCCGCAACTCGACGACGGGCGACGCGGGCAGATCGGGCCCGGTGTTCGGGGGCAGGTCCATCGGTCATCTCCAAAACAGGTTGATCATCCGGTTTACAAAACAGACCGGTTGTCCTGTTTTGTCAATCTGCTATCGTGTGCAAATGTCAGCAGAGATAGCCGGGCGTCTGAAAGGGCGGCCATCAAAACGCACCAACGACCCCGAGGGCCTGCGCAACAAAGTGCTCGATGTCGCCGAGGTCGCGTTCCAGGCGCGCGGCTATCACGCATCCAGCCTCGGCGATCTGATGGCGGCGGCTGGGGTCAGCGGCGGTGCGCTGCATCACCATTTCCCGACCAAGAAGGCGCTGGCCCTGGCGGTGATCGAGGAGCGCGTGGCAGCCGCGGTCGAAGAGACATGGATCGCGCCGGTCAAGGCTGCGGCCTCGGTGCGCGAGGGCGTGCGCGCTGTCTTCGAGGCCGTGGCGGCCGAACTGGAACAGCAGGGTTTCGTGCGCGGCTGCCCGCTCAACAACCTGGCGCACGAACTGTCTCTTGCCGACCCGGAATTCCGCACCGCTCTTTCCGGCATCTTTTCGGCATGGCGGCAGGCGATCGCCGACAAGATCAGGGCCGACCAGCAGGCGGGCAGGGAGCAGGGCACCGATCCCCAGCGCTTTGCGGCGCTGGTGATCGCCGCCTACTCCGGGGCCATGTCGATGGCCAAGACGGCGCAGGACGCCGGCCCGTTGCGCGATTGCCTGGCGGCGTTGGAGTGGGACGCTTCCCAGGCCGAGTCGTCCCAGGGCGAGTCTTCCCAGGGAGAGACGGGAGCGAGACGGCGTCGCAGGGTGCTGCGGCGGTACGGAAACTCGTGAAGCTAGTCTCTTACTCGGCCAGCGTCCCTTACTCGGTCAGCGGTTTGATCGTCTCGTAGCCGTTCACCGATTCCTTGCTGGTGCCTTCATCGTAGCGCCGGGCGAGGGCGGCTTGCAGATCGGGTGCGTAGAGCGCGGTATAGGCGTCGAGCGTCTCGCCGGCTCCGTTCTTGAAGGTCTCCTGGACGGCGAGCACATTGTATTTGCAGTCGCCCAGGCTGAACGTCTCCTTGCCCTTGACGACCAGCGTCAGCGTCTTGGTGCTCTTCGGTTGCTTGCTGGGCGACAGCTCGACAAACTCGATCGTGCCTTTGGTCCCCGTTTTCAGCGGAAACAGTTTTCGCAGGTCGGAAAACGGGATCATCGCCAGCCGGCCGGTGTCGCTGTCGCGAAACACCTCGATCAGGCCGGCAAACAGGAACTGCTTCTGTGGTGATTGCGAAGTGTAGGTGTTGGCGACGGAGACCATTCCGCCGGCTATAGGCCGAAACTCGCTTTGGATTCCCGGCCTCGCCAGGATGAAGCCATTCTTGGCGGACTTTGCGTCGATGCAACCGGCGGCATGCGCGGTGCTCGCGGACGGGATCACGATCGCGGCAAGGATCACGCAGATCGGTGCGGTTTTCATTTCGTCCTCCTCTGCTCGCGCAAGTTGAGGGTTAGACATGCCAGACCCATGAACCTATGTCGATGCTCGGCTGCAAGGAGAGGCGCTGGACGGCCGCCCGCTCTCCGTGCTGAAATTCCCCGATGATGAATCGCCTGTCGCCGGCATTGCTTTCACGACGCTGCTTCCTAGCGCGGGCCGCCGGTTTTGCCGCGGCTGGCGTGCTGTCACGCCCGGCTCTCGGTCAGACTGGGCAACGTGTCCAGCCCATCGACGCCACTTTTCTGTTCATCGCCGATATTCATGCCTGCCGCATGGCAAGCGGTTTGAGCCCCAACTGCCAGCAGGAAGGCAAGACCGACGCGGCATTGCTGCGCAATGTAGCGGCGCTGAACGCCATCGGCGACAAGGACTGGCCCGCCGAAATCGACGGCGTCGCCACCGGCCTGCGTTCGGCTGGCAGCCGCATCGGCACGCCACTCGGTCTCGTCGTCGGCGGCGACATCACCGACGACGGCGGCGGCCAGATCACCCAGCCGAGCGAGGGCACGCAGCTCCTGCAGTTCAGCCAGCGCTACCAGCAAGGTGTCGGCCCCGATCGCGTTCACATGCCGGTCTATGTCGGTCTCGGCAATCATGATCTCGACCAGAACGGGCCGCCGCACCATGTCGACTGGTACCGGCGCGAAATGCGCGACTATGTCGAGGTCAACCACCGTGCCGGCGTCTTCTTCAAGCCGCCCGTGCCGGCCACCAGCTACGATGTCGACACCGATTGCTATTCCTGGGACTGGGGCGGCCTGCATCTCGTCCAGACCCATCGTTTCGCCGGTGACATCGGCCACGGCGCCGAAAGCAGCCTGCCATGGCTGAAGCAGGACCTGGCGACCTACGCGGCGGACGGTCGTCCCGTCATCCTGTTCCAGCACTATGGCTGGGACACGTTCTCGATCGAGCGTTGGGATGCCGCCAAGAGAACCTACGACGATGACGGCGCCGGCGCGCCGCACTGGTGGGGCGAAGCCGACAGGCAGGCGCTGCTGGCGGCGCTGAAGGGCTACAATGTCGTCGCCATCTTCCACGGCCACCAGCACGCCACGCCGCTGATCTACCGCCGCGACGGGCTCGACCTGTTCAAGCCGAAGGCCGCCTATATGGGAGGTTTCGCCGTCGCCAGGGTGACCAGCGACGGCATGGACGTCGCGCTTGGCGAGGCGATCGATGACCATGGCGAGGTCGCCTTCACCAATGCCTTCAGCAAAGGCTGGAGCACATGACAGTCGATGTAGCCATCCGAAGAGGTCAAAGCGCCTTCTTGATCTTTTCCTTCATATCGCCATAGGCCTTCTGCACCTTGCCGGTAGCCTTGTCGGCCATGCCTCTGGCCTGGGTCTGCCTGTTGCCGGTCGCCTTGCCGGCGACCTCCTTGACCGAACCCTTGACCTGCTTGGCCACGCCTGCGACCTGATCCTTGTTCACCATTTTCGGCATCTCCCAGTTTTGAATTCGAAGGAATTGGGTTTTGAATTCGAACGAATTCATCCGCGGCAAGCCAACGGACGGATCCCGCTTGGGTTCCAGGCGTCGTTCGGCCGGCAGATCACGTCGCACTGTCGCTTCCTGGCGAAAGGCTGGCAGGCTAGGCTGTGAATGCGCATCGGTTTGGATTCATGCGCGGGGGAGAAAAAATGGCGGAATTCACGCTCTACATCGGCAACAAGTGCTTCTCCTCATGGTCGCTGCGGCCATGGCTGGCGATGAGGCATCTGGAGATCCCGTTCGAGGAAGGTTTTGTGCGCCTGCGCACGCCGGAGACCGCCGCCAATCTGGCGAAGGTGTCGCCGACCGGCCAGGTCCCGGTTTTGAATCACAGCGGAAGGATCGTCTGGGAAACCCTAGCCATCCTTGAATATCTTGCAGACCTCTACCCGCAGAAAAAACTCTGGCCGGACGACCTTGGCGCCCGCGCGCTGGCGCGCTCGGTGGCGACCGAGATGCATTCCGGTTTTCGCGAAGTCCGCTACGGCTGGCCGATGAACTTGCGCCGGCCCAAGGTCCATAAGCCGCTCGACGCCGAAGGCGAGGCGCAACGCGCCCGCATCGAGGCGCTGTGGCGCGAGTGCCGCGAAAAATATGGCAAGGGCGGCCCGTTTCTGTTTGGCCATTTCACCGCCGCTGACGCCATGTATGCGCCGGTCGTCACCCGCTTCGACGTCTATGGCGGCGTGCTGGCGGCCGACACCAGGGCCTATGTCGACGCCGTGCTGGCCACGCCTGCGATGCGGCACTGGTATGCGGAAGCGGCGAAGGAGACGTGGCCGGAACCCGGGCCGGACGAATAACCTTGCACAGGCTGGGCTTCCAGAAACGTCCGCGCGGCCTATCTGAAGGGGTGGGCCGGGCATCTGGAGAAGATCCATGACATCCTCTAATTCCCCTCTCATGGGCAAGGTCGCGCTCGTCACTGGCGCCTCGTCGGGCATCGGCGAGGCGACCGCGGCGGCGCTTGCCGCCGCCGGCGCCAAGGTGGCGGTCGCCGCCCGCCGCGCCGATCGCCTCGACATGCTGGTTGGCCGCATCGAGAAGGCTGGCGGCAAGGCGCTCGCTATCGAAGCCGATATTGCCAAGGGCAGTGACATCACCGCCATGGTCGACAAGGTTGTCTCCGAATGGGACCGGCTCGACATTCTCGTCAACAATGCCGGCGTCATGCTGCTGTCGCCGGCGGCCGAAGCCGACCTCGACGATTGGCGCCGCATGATCGAACTCAATCTGATCGGTCTGATGGCCGCCACCAAGGCGGCATTGCCGCACCTCAAGGCTGCCAAGGGCCATGTCGTCAACGTATCCTCGGTCGCCGGCCGCGTCGCCAATCCGGGTGCCAGCGGCTACGCGGCAACCAAGTTTGGTGTCGTCGCCTTCTCGGAATCGCTACGCCGCGAGGTCTATGTCGACAAGGTGCGCGTCACCGTCATCGAACCCGGCCTGGTGCGCACCGAGCTTGGCGACCACATCACCAATCCCGCCATGAAGGCCGGCCTCGACCAACGCCTCGCCACCCTGGAAGCGCTGACCGCCGATGATATTGCGAACGCCATCCTCTACGCCGTCAGCCAGCCACCGCGCGTCAACATCAACGAAATCCTCATCCGCCCGACCGATCAGGAGCGCTGAACCGCGGGCGGAGCAGGGACCTGTGACCTCCAGCGTCGCGTGACCTCGGGTTCCATGACGAGATACTGCCGCTGATCGGCGCGAGCTTACGACCCGGCACATACAAGAACGCCCCTCGCACCTTTTATCGTGCGGGAGGCGTCCTTTTGTCAGCATCCTGAGATTGATAGGACTACCGACACCCTCGAAATGCGCCAGCGTGGAATTGGTTCCGGCGTGATGCTTTTTGAGGAAAAATGAACGCGTGGTCGTTCAGCGGCTTGGCCAGTTGAGGCCCATGCGCCAGGCAACCCAAAATTGAATCCGGGTCGCTGAAAAACCAGAAATTGACTCGCCGCCAAAAGAAGTCTAGAAGAAACATGTCGATATTTGTTTGACTGACTTTTGTTATCCGCGCCCGAATGCGCGCCTTTGACGAACTTCCCCATCAAAAATCGAGACAAAAATCGTTGTGCATTCGCACCGCGATTAGCGAATATTTGCCATGGAAAGGGTTCGTTTATGAGCACCGGCACAGTTAAATGGTTCAACGCCACCAAAGGTTTTGGTTTTATTCAGCCTGACGACGGCTCGGCCGACGTTTTCGTCCACATCTCGGCCGTAGAGCGCGCCGGTATGCGCGACATCGTCGAGGGCCAGAAGCTTGGCTACGAGATGGTCCGCGACAACAAGTCGGGCAAGATGTCCGCCGACCAGTTGAAGGCGGCCTGAAAAAAGAATTCGGCCCTCCCGGTGACCACGGATGTACTGGCACCGGTGAGAGGCGAATTCTGGCGCATGGCCACGGAGACCTGAGTCTCCAAGGCACGTCATGCGCATGAGAGGAGTGTTCCTGTACATCCAGCCTGTGCATCCATCTGGATGCGCGTGGATGCGCGGTGCTCCCATGGAAGGTCAGGCGGTGCCTGGCCTTTTTCATTTTACGCTTGTTGCCGCCGAAAATGCGCTGCGCATCGTGCTGAACGTGCTAAGGGACGCTCCAGCAGTGCGTGGTCCTGACCGAAGACCCGGTCTCGCCCTATCGGCACCAGGCTCCTGACAGGAGAAAGACTTTGACCGCCCATTCGAAGACAGCCGCCGAACCGGCGGTGTCGCTGTTCAGCAAGACGCAAACCCAGTCGATGTCGCTCAACCGCATCATGTCCGAGCGCGATGCCGTCAGCGCGGCGCGTGAGGCCAAGACGGCTCGCTTGCGCGAACTGCGCCTGGAAAAGGAAGCCGACGAGGTGGCCGCGGCCGCGGCCCGTCCGGCATTGCCGAAACGGGCTGGAAAACGCTGATGGCCACCAAGCGCGTACCGCCAACGCCGATCGCCGCCGACGCGACTATCGCCGACATGGTCGAAGGGCTCGACAAGCCGGTCGAATATGTCCGCCGTGTGCTGGAAAAGCTCGAGCGCTGCAAGCGCGCCCATGGCGATGCCCAGGTGCGCGTCGGCGTTCGCGGCCGTGCCGAGTGCCCGAACTACCTGATCGAATATGTCCGCGAAGACGCCAAGACCCATGAGCGGGTGACCTATCAGGATGCCGCCTACAGCGGCAGCACGCATCGCGAACTGGCGCCCCACCACATCGAGGCGGTAAAGAACTGGTCGCCCGAGGAAATGAACATCACGGCGGTTTCGGCGCTGATCGGCCGCCTGCGCAATCCACGCGCACCATCATCGCGTTTCGCCGACGAGGACTGACATGGCCATAAAATTCTCCGCCAAGGACCAGCCTGCGGCGTCGGTCGCCGCCGCCAAACCGGCCAAGCCGGCCGCCGCGCCGAAAGCCGACGCTGCCGACACTGCGACCGACCTGTTCAAGTCGCCGGCCGAGACGCCCCGCGGCAAGGCAGGCAAGAAGAAATAGCGCCTTGCCGCGCGACGCCGATCATGACCTTGCCGCGCTCGCACCGCGCGGCTCGCAGGTGCCTGCCTTCGACTGCCAGAGCTGCGGCGCTTGTTGCTCGTACTCGGCCGAATGGCCGCGTTTTTCCACCGAGGATGACGCACAGCTCGACCGCATTCCGGAAAAATACATAGCGGCTGACCTGTCCGGCATGCGCTGCGACGGCGTGCGCTGCTCGGCCTTGTCCGGCGAAGTCGGCAAGGCGACCGCTTGCGGCATATATGATGTCCGGCCGGACGTCTGCCGCGCCTGCATGCCCGGCGACGCGGAGTGCCTGATGGCGCGCCGCGAACACGGATTGCCGATCTTTTAGAATTGCCCGTGTAACTGCCAATCTCCCCCCGCTTGTGCGCCGACCCGCAGCCCGGTACCTTCCTGGCCGGGCAGGGGGCCGGAGGAAATCATCGTGAGCATCGAATTCCTGTTGACGTCGCTGATCGTCGTGGCTTCGCCCGGCACCGGCGTTCTCTACACGCTGAGCGCCGGACTTTCGCGCGGTGCGCGGGCCTCGATCATTGCTGCCTTCGGCTGCACGCTCGGCATCATCCCGCACATGGCCGCCGCCATCACCGGCCTTGCGGCGCTGCTGCACACCAGCGCGGTCGCCTTCGAGACGCTGAAATATCTCGGCGTCGCCTATCTGCTCTACATGGCCTGGAACACGCTGAAGGAGAAGGGCGGCCTGAGCGTCGAGGACAATGTCGCGCCGCGCTCGGCCGGCAAGGTGATTGCCACCGGCATTCTCGTCAACGTGCTCAACCCGAAACTGTCGATCTTCTTCTTCGCCTTTCTGCCGCAATTCGTCAGCACCACCGAACCCAACGCGCTGTCGAAGATGCTGGAGCTCAGCTCCGTCTTCATGCTTTTGACCTTCGTGGTCTTCGTCGGCTACGGCATCTTCGCCGCCTCGATCCGCAGCCATGTCGTGTCGCGGCCCATGGTGCTGACCTGGATGCGCCGGACGTTTGCCGGAGCCTTCGTCATGCTCGGTGCAAAGCTGGCGCTGGCCGATCGGTAGCGCCACCGGGAGCGGTTCAGTCCCGCTGATCCGCTCCCGTGCTTGTTCATACGCAATTCCGGACGGGAAAACCGGATATCCCGGTTCAGGGCGCGCTATCCCTTTACATAGCCCATTGCCTCGACGATCCGTCCGTCGGCGACGCGCATGAGGTTGACGCCGCGCACCGAATGGCCGTCGGCCATCCAGTAGCGCCAGCGGATCGTGGCACGGTCTCCGGCCACGAAAGTCTCTTCGATGTCGAAGCGCGTGCCGGGTCCGGTGGCGATCGCTGACCACAGTTCGACGCAGGCGGCCTTGCCGGCGCGGCGGGCGCCGTCCGGCGCCGGCGTGGTGTTCTCGATCACGCAGTCCTGCGCCACCAGTTCGTTGAGCGCCGATGGATCGTGACGCTGGAACACGTCGTTGTAACGCCGCATGATTTCGGCTGTTTCGCCAGAGAGCTTTGCCGTGGCGAGGTCGATGATGAGTTCCCTGGTCATTGGTTGGGCCCTTTCGTTCAGTGATCGATGGCGGCGTCGACAAGGGTCGCCTTCAGCGTGATCGTGGCGACACCTGCCAGCGCCCGGGAGACGAGGCAGCCTGCCTTGGCCGACTGCGCCAGCCTTTCGAAATCGTCTACGCCCAGCCCGGCGACATTTGCTCCAGTCTCTAGTTCGATGCGGGTGATCGTCGGTCCGGCCGCGGTCGCGCCGAGATGCACCTTGGCCGTCGTGTGGATAGTTTGGGCCGTGTGGCCCTCGCTGCCGAGGACGGCGCTCAGTGCCATCGAGAAGCAACCGGCATGCGCCGCCGCGATCAACTCCTCCGGGTTGGTGCCTGGACCGTTCTCGAAACGCGACGGAAAGGAATAGGCGCCTTCGAAGACACCGCTGCCGAGCCGCAACTGGCCCGAACCTTCCTTCAGCGTGCCTTGCCATCTGGCCGAAGCTTCACGAGTTGCCATTGTACCCTCCTGGGTTGGCCGGTTGGGTTGAAACGCTGCGCCGCACCCTTGTGCAGAATATATAGACTGATCTACATATTATGTAGACCGATTGTCATATTCGACGCAAGGCCTATAATCATCGCTGCTGACAGAGGTTGACATGGCGAACGATACACGGGCCCGCATACTCGAAACGACCGGACTGCTGCTCAGGCAGCGCGGCTATCACGGCACTTCGCTCAACGACATATTGAGCGCCAGCGGCGCGCCGCGCGGTTCGCTCTACTTCCATTTTCCCGGCGGCAAGGACCAACTGGTGATCGAGGTGACGCGCGATAGCGTTGCCGAGGTGACGGAGCGGCTCACCGAGGCGCTGGCCGCGGAGCGCGATCCGGCGGTGGCCGTCCATCATATCTACCAGTCGGTGGCGCGCATGCTGGAGGACAACCAGTTTTCGCTCGGCTGTCCGATCGCCCCGGTCGTGCTGGATTCGCCGACCGATGTGCCGGAGTTGGCTGATCTGTGCCGCTCGGCCTTCGAGCAGTGGATAGGCTTGCTGCGAGATGCCTTCGTCAGGGCAGGGGTGCCAGAGCGTCGCGCGCATGCCTTGGCGCTGTTGGTCGAATCATCGCTGGAAGGGCTGATGGTGATCGCGCGCGCCACCCGCGACCGCGCGCCATTGAAGGCGGTGGCCGACGAGGTCGCGGCACTGATTGAAGGCGCCGTGCTGGCTGGGGAGGCACGGCAACGCGCGGATACAACCGTCTGAGGGCATCGAAGGGCGGCGATCAGGAAGCATGCAAGCAAAAAGGGCGGCATCGCTGCCGCCCTTTCCGTATCTGAAGGCTGATGGAAGCGCGGATTAGAAATCCATGCCGCCACTCAAGCCCGCTTGCGGGCTTGAGCAATGTGAGTTCATGGGCGTGCTTTATGGATTTCTTAGAAATCCATGCCGCCACTCAAGCCCGCTTGCGGGCTTGAGCAATGTGAGTTCATGGGCGTGCTTTATGGATTTCTTAGAAATCCATGCCGCCCATGCCGCCCATGCCGCCGCCCATGCCGCCAGGCATGCCGCCGCCGCCAGCCGACTCCTTCTTCGGAGCCTCCGCGATCATGGCTTCGGTGGTGACGAGCAGGCCGGCGACCGAGGCCGCGTCCTGGAGAGCGGTGCGCACGACCTTGACCGGGTCGACGATGCCCATGGCGATCATGTCGCCATATTCGCCCGACTGGGCGTTGTAGCCGAAGGTCGCGCCCTTGTTCTCAAGGATCTTGCCGGCAACGATCGAAGCTTCCGCACCGGCGTTGGCCGCGATCTGGCGGGCCGGAGCCTGCAGCGCACGACGCACGATGTTGATGCCGGCGGCCTGGTCGGCATTGACGCCGGTGGCCTTGATGTTGGCCGAAGCGCGCAGCAGGGCAACGCCGCCGCCTGCAACGATGCCTTCTTCCACGGCCGCGCGGGTCGCGTTGAGGGCGTCATCGACGCGGTCCTTCTTTTCCTTGACTTCGACTTCCGTCGCACCGCCGACGCGGATCACGGCAACGCCGCCGGCGAGCTTCGCCAGACGTTCCTGCAGCTTCTCCTTGTCGTAGTCCGACGTGGTCTCTTCGATCTGCTGCTTGATCTGGGCAACGCGGCCCTGGATCTCGGCCTTTTTGCCGGCGCCGTCGACGATGGTGGTGTTCTCCTTGGAGATCGACACCTTCTTGGCGCGGCCGAGCATGTTGAGGCCGACGTTCTCGAGCTTGATGCCGAGGTCTTCCGAGATAACCTGGCCACCGGTGAGGATGGCGATGTCTTCCAGCATGGCCTTGCGGCGATCGCCGAAGCCCGGAGCCTTGACAGCGGCGATCTTCAGGCCGCCACGCAGCTTGTTGACCACCAGCGTGGCCAGGGCCTCGCCTTCGACGTCTTCCGAGATGATGAGCAGCGGCTTGGAGGTCTGCACGACGGCTTCGAGAACCGGCAGCATGGCCTGCAGGTTGGAGAGCTTCTTCTCGTGGAGCAGGATGTAGACGTCCTCGAGCTCGGCAACCATCTTGTCGGCGTTGGTGACGAAGTAGGGCGACAGGTAGCCGCGGTCGAACTGCATGCCTTCGACGACTTCCAGCTCGGTCTCGGCGGTCTTGGCCTCTTCAACCGTGATGACGCCTTCGTTGCCGACCTTCTGCATCGCTTCCGCGATCATCTTGCCGACCGACTCGTCGCCATTGGCCGAGATCGTGCCGACCTGGGCAACTTCCTCGGAGGTCTTGATCTTCTTGGCAGCCTTGCCGAGCGCCGCGACGACTTCGGTCACGGCCAGATCGATGCCGCGCTTCAGGTCCATCGGGTTCATGCCGGCGGCAACGGCCTTGTGGCCTTCCTGGACGATCGACTGCGCCAGGACGGTCGCGGTCGTGGTGCCGTCGCCGGCGATGTCGTTGGTCTTCGAAGCGACTTCGCGGACCATCTGGGCGCCCATGTTCTCGAACTTGTCCTCAAGCTCGATTTCCTTGGCGACGGTGACGCCGTCCTTGGTGATGCGCGGGGCGCCGAACGACTTGTCGATGACGACGTTGCGGCCCTTGGGGCCGAGCGTGACCTTCACCGCGTCGGCGAGGATGTTGACGCCGCGCAGCATGCGCTCGCGGGCATCACGGGAGAATTTTACGTCTTTGGCAGCCATTTTTTAGCTCCTGGCAGGGGCTTGGGGTAAGCCCGGAATTCAGTTGACGGTGAGGCCGATGATCAGCCGATGATGCCCATGATGTCGGATTCCTTCATGATCAGAAGGTCTTCGCCATTGAGCTTGACTTCGGTGCCCGACCACTTGCCGAAAAGGATGCGGTCGCCGGCCTTGACGTCCAGCGGGACCAGCTTGCCAGCTTCGTCGCGAGCGCCGGAGCCGACGGCGATGATCTCGCCTTCCTGCGGCTTTTCCTTTGCCGTATCCGGGATGATGATCCCGCCAGCGGTCTTGGATTCGGATTCGACCCGGCGAACGACCACGCGGTCATGAAGCGGGCGGAACTTCGACTTTGCCATTTTTTCTTCCTCGATGAGAACGGTGAGAAACAGTTCCTCCATCCGGCGAAGCCGGACAACAACAAAGCCCGGCGGCGCCGGGCCCTGTAGTTAGCACTCACCAAAGGCGAGTG
Source organism: Mesorhizobium sp. WSM1386 (assembly GCF_055901595.1). Taxonomy (NCBI): domain Bacteria; kingdom Pseudomonadati; phylum Pseudomonadota; class Alphaproteobacteria; order Hyphomicrobiales; family Phyllobacteriaceae; genus Mesorhizobium; species Mesorhizobium sp. WSM1386. The sequence goes on along the minus strand of NZ_CM148373.1, from coordinate 5,113,080 downwards.
CTAACGTGGCGCTGAAATAGGCTGACGGCTGGCGAGAGTCAAGGCGGGCGAAGGCCGCGATGCGAGCGAAATTTTTCTCATGCTGCCGCACGATTTTAGAAAGCCTGGGTTGTGCCTGCCCCGGCTTGAGCGCCGTCCTGCTAACTTCAGTGTCTTGGCGCCTTCAGTGTCTTGGCGCCCGCAGCACCAACAGCGGGCATCGCTCGGCAAGCCCATAGCTCCCGGTCAAAGCGATGCGAACATCACCAAAAAACGCTTCCGCCTCGCTCACCAGTGTAGTCGCCGGCGCGAAGGTGTAGATGGCCGGCGAGTTCCGATAGACATCGATGGTGCCGATGGTGGGCAGGTCCCAGCCTGTGCGAGCCGAAAGCTCGTTGCGGTCAGGAAACAGTGCGTCGAACCTTTCCGCGATCGCCCTGACCGGAATGGCATGGTCGGGCGCATCGCCCGTCGCGGTCATTGCGACGCGCCATTTGAGTTCGTGGAAGGTCGAGACACCGCCCGAGAGTGCAAGCGCCCGCACCGCCGCCGGATCGTCCGGTGTTTCGGGACCGGCAAAGAGACGCAGTCCCGCCCGGCCGTCGGTGCGCAGTACGCCGGCGATCGCCGCAAACAGCGCCCGGCGCGCGGTTGAAAGGCCGAGCGCCGACAGGCAGCCGTCGCCGATCACCGCATCGACGCTTGCGTTCGGTACCGGCAAGTCCAGCCAGTCGCCGTTGATCGCCTTTCGAAACGCGGTGTCGCCTGGCCAGATACCGGCGATCATGTCGGACGATTCATCGACGGCCGTCATCGTCGTCCCGAGCCCGGCGAGTTCCGGTGTTACGCCGAGCAGAATGACGTGCGCCTTCGAAAGGTCGAGCTCACGCTCATAGGCCTCAACCGCTTCCGCTGGCGGCCGCAAAGGTGGCCCGAGCAACTGCCAATGCCTTCGAATGGTATTCCAATGGTCGGTCATCCACAGCCCCAAGCCCGCGTTGTATTGGCAGCTATAATAGAGGACGTTAAAGAGACCAAGCGGGGGAAGCATGACGCGCATCGCGGTAATTACGCATGAGTTCGACAGGTTCGAACGCCGGCGCGGGCCGCTGTTTCGCCGCGACAGCCCCTACATGCTGTTCGATCTGCTGGAGGAACTGAAGCGACGCGGACATTCCGTCCGCATAATCCCCGGAACGTCGGCAAAGCCGGAGGCCGATATAGCGGTGCTGCACGTCGACGCGACCGTGACGCCACCCGAATATGTCGAATACGCACGCGCTTTTCCCTTCTGCCTGAACATTGGGGCCGCCGACATCTCCAAGCGACGCATCAGTGGCGCGGCGATCGGCAAGGACGACGACTGGCCAGGGCCGGTCATCGTCAAGAGCAATCTCAACAATCTCGGGATGCGGGAGCAGACGCTCAACCGGCGATCGCTGCGTGCCGGAAAGCCGAAGCCGTTTCCCGGCGTCGAGCCTATCGAGGGTTATCGCGTCTATGCATCCCTTTCGGAGGTTGCGCCGGCGGTCTTCGACCGCAGCGATCTCGTCGTCGAAAAATTCATTCCCGAGCCGGAACCGGACGGCTTTGGAGCCCGCTTCTGGATATTCTGCGGCGAGCGCGAGCGCTGCACCCGCCACGTCTCGCCGCAGAGCCTCGTCAAAGGCGACGACACGATCCGCCGTGAGCCGGTTCCGGTTCCCGAGGAGCTTCGCGCGCTGAGGCGCCGGCTTGGCTTTGACTACGGAAAGTTCGATTTCGTCATGCATGAGGGCAGGGCGGTGCTGCTTGATGCCAACAAGACGCCCGGTGGCGCCCGCAATCTTTCCGCGTTTCTCGCTGCCGGCAATGCCAATCTTGCCGACGGCTTCGAAGGCCTAGTCCGCCAGCTCGCATAGCGGGCGTTCTGATGCTTTCGCCGTCCGGGACCTCTCATTCGCGGCAGCTTACTGACGATCGCCAGGGCTACAAAAACAGCCGCAACTGGGTGTGGATGATCGACCGGTAATCCTCGATGGTCCGGCGGCTTTCGGCTTCGCCTTCCGCGAGCGCCAGCCGCACCACGCCACCGGCGAGCTGGAAGATCAAGAGAACCATGCGTTCGAACTGCTCGTGCTTGTCCGGCGCGAGCAAGGCGATGACGTGGTCGCAGAACATCCTGGCTTGATGCCGGGTCTCGGCGATGTCGAGATTCTTGAGCGCCTTGTCGGCCTGGATGGCGTTCTGCAGATCCTGGATGGCCGGATCGCCGGCAACGCGGCCGCGATAGTCGTCGAGCAACCGGTCGGCCGCCACGATGATGTCCTTGGCTTCGCGGACATCGGCGACAATCGCTGATAGCCGTGCGCGGCTGACCTCGGAGAAGCGCTCATAGAGCATCGCCAGGATCGCCGACTTGTTGGGGAAGTAGTGATAGACGGTAGCGATCGGCCCGCCCGCCAGCATGCCGACCTCCTTCATGGTGACGGCATCGATGCCCTTCTCGCCGATCAGCCGCATGGTCGTCGACAGGATGGCGTCGATGCGCTCGCGGCTGCGCTCCTGCTTGGGCCTGCGCCTCGGCTCGATCATCGTCTGCCTTGCTTCAACCATGCACCGGTCTTTCGCGCGCGTTTTCAAATTCTGGTTGACAACAAATATGATCAAGTATCAGTTTCTGGAATCCTGACAGATTGTCAGTTTTTTTGCCGCGCGGCAAGGACGTTGGGAGGCGCCTTTGGCTTCGACAAATACCGGCCACACCGGCACCGGACACAAGGGCACCGGACACAGGGGCAATGGCGATTGGCTGGTCGGCAATCCGACCGGCGGGCAGCTAGCCTCGGCTCTGTGGATCGGGTCGGTCGGCCTGCTGATCCTTGGGCTGCAGCCCGTGCTGCTCGGCGCCCTCTATACCGAGGGCCATGTCAGCGGCGATGAACTGGCGCTGGTCGCCACCGCCGAGATGATCGCCATCGCCATCGGCTCGGCGATCGTGGCGATGCTGCTGTCCGCCCATAACATGCGCTGGAAAAGTGCGGTTCTGCTGCTGCTGCTGGCACTGGCGAACATATGGACGGCCTATGCCGCCGGCGCCGGCACATTGATGGCCGCACGCGCCCTGGCTGGTCTCGCCGAGGGCGGCCTGGTCGCGGTCGCCACCGAATTGATCGCCCGTTCGCGGCGAGCCGAGCGCATCGGTGGCTATTTCGTCACCATGCAGACCCTGGCGCAATGCGCCCTGGCGTTGCTGCTGGCGCTCTATGTCATCCCCGCCGCCGGATCGGCCGGCGGCTTCTTCAGCCTCGCGGTCGTCTGCGTCCTGTCGCTCGTGATCGCCTTCATTGTTCCCGCTAACTACGCCGATCTGCCGAAGGAGGAGGATCTGGCCAATGTGCTGACGGTTCCCTCGATCACCGCTTTGCTGTCGGTCTTCTGCTACTTCATGTTCTTCGGCGCGGTGTGGGCCTTTCTCGAGCCGCTCGGCGCGCAATTCGGCATCGACGGCCGCACCGTTGGCCTGATCGTCTCGGCCAGCCTCGCGGTGCAGGTCCTGGGCGCGATGACGGCGACCGTGTTCGAGGCGCGCATCGACTATCGCATCGCCATCGCAGCCATTGGCGCCGTCGCGGTCGTCGCCTCGCTCGTGCTCGCCGGCGGACCTGGTCTCACCACCTTCTGGGTCACCGCCCTGGTGATGGGTTTCATCCTCCTGTTCATCGTGCCCTACCAGATCCGGCTGGCGATCACCGCCGACGAGACGCGCACCGCCGTGCTTTTGGTGCCGGCCGCCCAACTCTTTGGCCTGGCGATCGGTCCGGTCGCGGCGTCGCTGCTCATCGACGGCAAGGATTTTCGCCCGGTGCCGGAATTCGCCGCCGTCAGCGCCGTCGCCAGCGTGGCGTTGCTCGGCCTGTTCATCCTGGTGGCGCGGCGTCGCCGGATTGTTGCGTGAGCGCCATGTCGAAAACCTGGAGCAACTGGTCCGGCTTTGTCACCGCCGAGCCACGGCTGATCGCCAGCCCCGCCGATGCCGGCGAACTCGGCGATCTCATTCGCACGGCACCTGGTCCCGTCCGCGTCGTCGGCGCCGGTCATTCCTTCACGCCGCTGGTGAAATCGCAGGGCACGATCCTGTCGCTCGAGAAGCTCGAAGGCCTGGTCTCGCATGACGCGCAAAAGCATCAGGCGCGCGTGCGGGCAGGGACGCGGCTCGGTTCGCTGATGCACATCCTTCAAGGCATCGGCCAGGGCCTGCCCAATATGGGCGACATCGACCGCCAGGCGATCGGCGGCGCACTGGGAACCGCCACCCATGGCTCCGGACCGATGCTCGGCGCCTATCATACGCAGTTGGAGACGGTGCAGATCGTCGACGGGCTTGGCAAGGTCCGTGACTTCAGTCGGGCAGGGGATCAGGACATGATCCACGCCATCGGCGTCGCGCTCGGCGCTTTCGGCATCCTCAGCGAAGTGACGCTCAACAACATCCCGACCTACCGCCTGCGCCGCCGCAAATGGGTGCTGCCGATCGCCGACATGCTGCGCGATTTCGAGACCATGATGACCGCGCACCGGTCGGCCGAGTTCTATTACATTCCGTTCTCCGGCTATGCGCAGTTCATCGCCAGTGATTTCAGCACCGAGGCGACCACCGCACGCCCGACCGAGGATGACGAGAGCTCGTTGAGCACGCTGCGCCGGCTTCGCACCGCGCTTGCCTGGCTGCCGTCGCTGCGCCGCCGGCTGATCCTGGGCGCCGTCGCCAAAGTGCCATCCGAGGACTATGTGCAGGACTGGATCAACGTCTATGCCAGCGACCGGCAGACAAAATTCAACGAAATGGAATATCACCTTCCCTTCGAGGAGGGCCCGAAAGCGCTGGCCGAAATCATCGAACTCACCGAGAAGCGCTTTCCCGAGGTCTATTTCCCGATGGAGGTGCGCAGCGTCGCGGCCGATCGGTTCTGGCTTTCGCCCTTCCATGACAGGCCGACCTGTTCGATCGCCATCCACCACGATGCCGCCAACGATCCGCTGCCGTTCATGCGCGCGGCCGAGCCGATCTTCCACAAATATGGCGGCAGGCCGCATTGGGGCAAGATGCACGGCCTGCAAGCGGCGGACCTGAAGAAGCTTTACCCGCGTTGGGACGATGCGATGGCGGTGCGCCGCGACATCGATCCGCAGAACCGTTTCGTCTCGCCCTACATGGCTGGCCTGTTCGGCATCGAGCCCAGTCCTTTCGGTGTCGACCGATGAGCGCCTATTTCGCCACGCTGTCAGAGGCGCTGAAGCAAGCCGGCATCTTCCAGCCCTGCCTGCTGCTCGACCGCGACCGGCTGGATAGCAACATTGCCCTGGTCAAAGCGAGACTTGACCCCGGCCTTGCGGTGCGGCTGGTCGACAAGTCGCTCGCCTGCCTGCCGCTGCTTTCGCACATCGGCAAGGCGCTTGGGACCGATCGCTTCATGACGTTCCATCCGCCGATCAGCGAGGCGGTGCTGAAGGCGTTTCCGGATGCGGATCTCCTGTACGGCAAGCCAATGTCGGTCGGAGCGGCAAAGGCCATGCTTTCGAAGGGCGAAGTTGACCGGACACGCATCTGCTGGCTGATCGACACGCAGGAGCGGCTGGCGGAGTGTGGCGCCCTGGCAGCCGAGCTCGATGTCGACCTGCGCATCGCCTTCGAAATCGACGTCGGGCTGCATCGCGGCGGCTTCGCTGACCCGGCGGCCTTGTCGCAAGCCTTGAAGGGACTGTCGGCGCACAAAAGGCTGCGCTGCGAGGGCGTCATGGCCTATGAGGCGCATGCGCCGCACATTCCCGGCCTGTTCGGCGGGCCAGCGAGGGCGCTGGCACGAGCGTCGGAGCGGGCCACCGCTTTCGTTGCGTGCCTCGGCGACGGCCAGCGCGGCATTCTCAACATCGGCGGCTCCAAGACCGCGCTGCTCCACCGCGGCGGCATGGCCAACGAAGTGTCGATGGGTTCGGCCTTCGTGCTGCCCGGCGATTTCGATACGCCCGGCCTCGACGGCTTCCAGCCGGCGGCTTTCATCGCGACGCCGATCCTGAAGGTGGTCGAGCCGATACTGCCCGGCCCGCCGGCTGTTTCCCGCCTGCTGCGGGTGCTCGGCCGGTTTCCGCGCAAGGGCTGCTATCTCTATGGCGGCAAATGGATGGCCGAACCGGCATTTCCCCGGGGGATGACGACGAACGGCCTGCTTGGCCTGTCTTCCAACCAGCAATTCATGGGTCTGCCTGCCGATGCCGTCGCCAGGCCGGGCGACTATGCATTCCTGCGACCGACGCAGAGCGAGGCCGTGCTGCAGCAATTCGGGCCGATCGCGGTGCTTTCCGGCGGCAAAATCGTCGATCGCTGGCCGGTGTTGCCGATGATGTGAGAGCGCATCACGGCGTTGCCACTAGCGCTGGCAACCGAGACGTCGTCATCCTAGGGCGGAGCGACGCGAAGCGGAGCGCAGACCCTAGGATCCATGCCGTTGCATCTGCCGCAGCGTGAGACGGTCCAGAAAGAGAACCTTCCATGCTGGGTTCAGGAGCCGAGACTTTCGCCAAGGCGAAGCTCATAGGTCACGGCATGGATTCTAGGGTCGCGCTGCGTCGCTTCGCTCCTTGCTCCGCCCTAGAATGACGAAGTTGCGTGGTGCCTCGCCATTTCATTGACTCAGTCAACTAAATCATCGATCCTGTCCAAGACAGGAGAAACCGCTATGACTATCCACAATCACCGCGGCAAGGAACTGATCGATGCGGTGCGGGCCTTCAACCGCTTCTATACCCGCCAGATCGGCCTGCTTGACGAGGGGCTGTTAAAGAGCCCGTTCTCGCTGACCGAGGCGCGGGTGCTTTATGAGCTTGCCCATCGCGACGGGCTCGTTGCCAGCGACCTTGTGCGCGATCTCGGTCTCGATCCCGGCTACGTCAGCCGCCTGCTGAAGAAATTCGAGGAGCGGGGCTTGGTCGAACGCGCCGCGACGGAAGCTGATGCGCGCCGCGCCTCGATTGCGTTGACGCCGGCGGGCAAGGATGCATTTGCGCCGCTTAACCAGGATTCGCACGATCAGGTGCGTGCGTTGCTCGATCGTCTGGCGCCCGCCGATCAGGACCGCCTGGTCAAGGCGATGCGCATTGTGCAGGACCTGCTCGGCGACAAGCTTGAACCTGGGGTGCCTTACATCCTGCGGCCGCTGCAGGTCGGCGACATCGGCTGGATCACCCGCCGGCAAGGAATGCTATACACGCAGGAATATGGCTGGGACGAAACCTATGAGGCACTGGTCGCCGAGATCCTCGCGGCGTTCGTCAAATCCTTCGACCCGAAATGGGAGCGCGCCTGGGTCGCCGAACGGGAGGGCGAGGTCGTCGGCTCGGTCTTCATCGTGCGCAAGTCCGACCATGTGGCGAAGCTGCGCCTGCTCTATGTCGAACCTTCGGCGCGCGGCCTCGGCATCGGAAAGCGGCTGGTCGAGGAATGCATCGGCTTTGCCCGCGCCAAGGGGTACAAGACGCTGACTTTGTGGACCAACGACATTCTCTCGGCCGCCCGGCACATCTACCAGGCGGCCGGCTTCCAGCTGACCGAGGAAGAGCGGCACCATTCCTTCGGCAAGGACCTGGTCGGCCAGAACTGGAACCTGGAGCTGTAGCATCTCCTTCCTTCTCCCCTTGCGGGAGAAGGTGGATCGGCGCGCAGCGCCGAGACGGTTGAGGGGTGTTGGCCGGAGCGCTGTCGGTGTCAAGCTGGAACACCCCTCATCCGACCTCGCTTCGCGAGGCCACCTTCTCCTACAAGGGGAAAAGGAAGAACCAGCCGGCGCTTTCCGGCTATGATTTGACCGGTATCCAGATCTCCAGCCCGCCATTGCCGCTGCGCGGATCGAACTCCGGACCATAGCGCTCGAAATCTGGCGCGTCGGCCACCTCGTGCCCGGACGCGGGCAGCCATGTGTTCCAGATCGTGTTGACCGTACGGCGGATGGTCGAGATGTGCTCGCGATGCGAGAACACCGCATATTTCTGAGCCGGTATCCGCACGCGGCTGAATTCCCTGGGAAGATCGGAAAAGTCCGTCACCTCGACGCCGGCGATGTAGTCGAAATTGCCGGCATCGTCGCCGTTGACGCAGACGCCGTAGGCGACGTCGCCGGTCTCGCCCGGAATGTTGCCGATATAGGGGCCGAAGCGCTGCCATTGCATCGGAATGGCGGCACTGGTTTCGCAGCTGTAGCGTTCGCCGAGACCTGCGATCAGGAACGGCCGGCTGGTCTCGAAGCGTGGCGGTTCAAGTTTGGTGAGAGGGGACTGGTCCATCAGGATTGGCTCCACGAGGTCGAGGGACTTGGTCGAACCTTGCGCGCGCACCAGTTCCGGCGTGGTGCCGAACTGGTCACGGAAGGCCCGGGTGAAAGCCTCATGCGAGTTGTAGCCGGCGTCGAGCGCGACGCGCAGGATGTCGGGCGCCCCGCCGGCCAGCCTACGCGCCGCCTCGCTCAGGCGCCGCGCGCGCATATAACCCATGACCGAGCGACCGGTGGCGGCGCCGAAGGCGCGCGTCACATGAAAGCGCGACACACCGCTGCTTTGGGCGACATCGTCGAGTGATATCGCGTCCGGCAGATGGCTCTCGACGAACCACAGCGCTTTTTCGGTCGGGTTCATGGCTCTCCTTCCCGCATTGGCCAGATCATACTGCCGTTTTCCACGCGGCCGGTTTGATCGAAATTGCGCAGCGCGCAAAGTGATGCAAACTAGCGCCGCCGACGCTGGAAGAACCGGCGAAGCCGACGCCCGATCTCGCGCGGCTGATGGCGCAATCTGCCTTGGTGTTTTTGGGCGGTTGGCACGATCGGCAGGGAGAAGGCCGGGTTGAGTGGCTGTTGGCGCCCTAACCGTTCCCAGTGGATCAGCCCGCGCATGATCCGGTCCCAGGCAAGCACGGTTGCCACTGCGGTGGAAAGTTCACCGTCATTGGCGGGCTCATGGCGCCGTTCGAACTCGGCATAGGCCTCGGCGACATAGGTCCCGAAATCGAAATTGTCGGGATTGGGATCGTACGAATCGCTTAGCGCATAGCGCGCCTGCCGGGCAATGAACGAAGCGATGTCTACATAGTTTTCGTGGTGAATGTGGAGGCAGTTCGGCGCCTCCAGCCGACGAAGGCGCTTGGCACCGGTCAGAACCTGCGGTACGCGATGATGGCCTGGTTGCCAGGCGACGGTCCCTTTGCGGAAAAACCGTATCTGGTGATCCGGATAGAAACCGGAGCCGCGCATGACATGGCCGGCGACGGAGTTGAATCTTGGCAGCGCAAAGGCGTCAGTGTTGTCACTGTAGTCGCGCACAAGCCCTTGCAGTGCCTCGTATGCGTCGTCGGCGAGGTACTCGTCGGAATCCAGAACAAGCACCCAGTCGTTTTGCGCCTGCGGCAGGTATTGGTTGCGGATTGCGTCGACGGCATCGACGATCGCACAACTCACCACCCGGCAGCCGGCCGCACGTGCGATCTCGATGGTCGCATCGCCGCTTTGCATATCGATGACGATGCGCTCCGATGCCCAGGCGGTGGTTGCCAGCAGCCGGGGCAAGGTCAGTGCCGAATCCCGCGTATGGACGATCAGCGATATCTCGTTTGCCTGCGTCACCCGCTCTCGTCTCCGTCTATGGTGTAGCGCCCACGCCACCGCTCGAAGAACAGTTTGCGCGAGGCCTTGTGGCGGTCAGGCCGCCGGTCCGAGGTCGATTCCAGATGCAATGAATCCCGGCGCTGGCCACATGCGATGCGGATTCCCAATTGCCGTGCCCGAAGACAGAGATCGACATCCTCATAGCCGAAAGGGAATGTCTCGTCGAAACCGTTCAAGGCGTTGAAGGCCGCATGGTCGATCATCATGGCAGCCGCCGTCACGGCCTGCGGGAAAGTCGTCGCCCGGCTGACGATCGCGCTTCGCCTGCCATGATCCTGGTGATAGGGGCCACGTTCTCCAGCGTCGAACCGCACACCGCAATGCTGGATCGTGTCGTCGGGCAAGACCAGCCTTGTGCCGCAGATGCCAACCTTGTGGTCACGGAAGATCTCAAGCATCTCCACCAGAGCGTCTGGATGCAGAAGCACGTCATTGTTGAGGAAGAGGTACCGTGTGGCAGCAAGCTCGCGAGCGCCGCGATTGCAGGCTGCCGAGAAGGAATGCCTTAGATCCAGCCTGACGATCCGCACTTGCGCCGGTGCGAGATCATCGGCGAGATAGGGTATGGCGGAGCCATTGTCGACGACGACGACACAGGTCTTGCCTAGCTGTGTCCTCGCCAAGGCATGCTCAAGCTGCAGCAAGCAACTTCGCAGCAGCGCCGTCAGGCCCCATGAAGGAACGATGACGCTTAGCTCCATGACAAGGCGTCCTTCAAGCCCGCCTCCATAGCAGATCGCAGTTTCTTTCTCTGAACCGCGATGCGGTAACGGGATGCCATCGCCGCGCCGCCGTCGCGCAGTGCGGCACGCCGGGAGCCTGCGCCTTGCTTGCTGATTTCGGCGAGCGCGGCTGGCAGTTCTGTCGGCTCAGCGATGTACGCGGTATGCCCATGTCTGAGATACTCCATCCCGCCGACGACTGGAACCGATACTACAACGCAGCCCGCCGCCATCGCCTCGAGCGCCGGCAGTCCGAAGCCTTCAGAGACTGCCGTGCCCAGGAAGAACCCGGAGCGCTTAAGACTGTTCGCGCAGATATCTTCACTAACACCGTCAATCGGCAGGAAGCGGAGGGAGAGCACATGCTTCTTCGCCGATTGGGCTATCGCGGCGCCTCTGCGCGGCATGAAGGCTGCGCACCGCTCGTCCTTGGGGGATCCGTCATGGAAGAAAGCGTCGGAGATCGATATGCCGACATCGATCGAAACGCGCCGGGCGACGAACATTGCATAAGTCGTCGCTTGTTCCCAACACGTCAGCACGGTGACATCCCTGTCGTGCAGAATGGGGTTGATGAGGGGGTCGGTACCTTGGCAGTGGAAGATCAGCCGCGCGCCAGTTGCCTTCAACTCGGGATAGTCGTGCGGCAATGAGAAGATGAGCGTATCGCTCTTCCCGGCATTCGCGACGACCTGCTGCCTGTCCACCACAGGCTGACTGCATCGGAACCATGAAGGCGCAAGGTTGCCAGGGGTCGCGACCGCCATCGGCACGCCGGCGTCCGTCAGCAACTGCGCGAACTGGAAGCCAACCTTGATGCCGCCATATATACCGACCCCAGGCAGAACATAGTAGTTCATCGGCCTTCCAGCGCACGCCACCGTTTTCGGCGCAGCGCTTCCCTGATACGGAGGCGGCGATGGAGAACCCATCGCAGACCGCGAAGCGTAGCCGCAAAGGCACGGCCGTAATGCAGCTCCGCGAACTTGAGCCGCGCATTGTCGATCAACGAGATCCGGACGGAGGTCGGGATATCCGCGCCTCGCTGACCGAGATGCGGCAGCACATGGTGCAGTTCGACGATTTCGAGCCCACGCCGTGCCATTTCAAATCCGACCGCGACATCTTCCATGTAGCAAAAGTATCTCTCGTCGAAACCGCCGATAGCATGAAAAATCTCTCGTCGAACGAACAGGGCGGCCGCGAGCGGCCAGCTCCACTTGTGGTCGTGATAGAATGGGAGACGTCTCAGGCGCCGAGCCCATTTCGCCATGCCGTTATTGTCAAGAAGGTCGGCTGTCAGCTTGAATCGGGAATAGCCGGGCTGGCGACCGGCTGTGACTCCGCCATGCCAGTCGACATAGTCGGGAACGATCATAGCATCGGGTTTTCGACGAAGCGTCGAGAGTGCCGCCTCGACCGCGGCCGATGTCACAAGGCAGTCCGGGTTGAGGAAGCATAGATATTTGGCGCTGGCGGCGGCGGCGCCTTGGTTGGCAGCGGCGGCGAAACCCTCATTGTTTTTGTTCCGGATGATGGTCACGCCCTCATGCGTCACGTGATCGAGTGTCTCGTCGGTCGAGGCATTGTCGACGACAATGATCTCATGCTGGTCCGGCAGGGCGTCGAGGCAGTAGCCGATTATCTTTGACGAGTTGTAGGTAATGATGATGAACGCCAGGTCGGCAGGTTGCCCTGTCGCTGCGTTGTCTAGCAAGGGGCCGGCGGGACCTTCGGCAAGAAGGTCGGGACCTTCGGCAAGAAGGTTATGCATCGCGAGAACGGTTTCAAATTCGGGGCCGTTGCAGAAGTTGCTGAAGTGGGCGATCAGCGCGTCGCGTCGGGGAAAGCCCGTATCCCAGTGGCCGCAATGGTTCCATTGCCAGGAGAGGGAGGCGCAGCGATCCGGCACCACTGAGTTTGCCCACACCTGGAAATAGTCCTGGTCGGCGATCATGTGCGCGCCAACCGAGTGGTCGGCAGGCAGAAGCAACCGCCGGGCCGCTACCCACTCCAGCAGAAGCTGCAGTTCGTCCCTGAAGGCCAGCACCACCCCACTGTTGAAGTAGCGAAACGATATCGCGGGTGGCGCCGCCGCTGACCCGTCGATGAATGCTAGCGAGCGCTTGCTGTAATGTTCCTGGAAATCCCCCGGCGTCATGCCCGAACCAGCGATGCCGGTCTGTTCGACCATTGCCATCCGCTGTTCGCCCAGCGCCGTCGACACCTCGGCCGCCGCCAGGGGGCGCAACAGGATGGTATCGGCATCGACCTGAACAATGATCTCGGCGCTGGACTGCCCGAGACACCAGGCCAATGCGTCGAATTTGGCCAGAAACCCGTCGGCCCGGTATTCCTGCCGTGCGGCGTCGAGCAAGTTGAGATGGATGCGCGGCGAGGACGGCAGCATTGGGGCGGAGAACCGATCCGTGACTATATAGATTTCGAAATCCGTGTTCCGGAGAAAGGACGTAACGGCTTCGCGCGCCGCCAGCGCATAGCCTGGCTTGCCGATCGCGAGCATGCAGATTGCTACCGTCGGCTCGTTCATTCGGCTGGGTCACCACGCATCATGCCGGGCACCTCCGCTGTGCGGACCCGTCGCGCCAGATAACGTCGCCGGCGTCGCGCCGTGCTTGGCATGGAGATAACCGAGGTTTGCCCGGTTTCGTGAATCTCAGGCCGGGAATGCCGGCCAACGACGACCTTGCGTCGATCCGGCGCCCGATGCGGAAAACCAGCCCCTCGCTCGCCCGACGCCTCAACGACCAGCCGGGCTCCGGAAATAGAAAATACCAGCCATTTCAAGCGAGCCTTTCTTCGTGAAGCTGGACCCAGATGCTTCTGCGATCCCGAACGATACCGCTATGTGTTCTCACGAGTATCGGCAGGTCAATCGTGCGCGCACGCTCTATTTTCCGCTAAAGATAAGATTGCGCGATTACCGCAGCACCACAACGAATGGTCTCGGCGAAAAAACGCATCGAAGCGATTGCGCAAACGTTTCGATGACATTATGGTTTCCCAAAATCCGCCGAAATCAATTAGAGCGGGCCAGGAAACGCATCATCAGGGAGGAGCGCTTGCCAGCACTCCGATTGAGCCATCATGCCGACAATGGCTGAGGTCGCGCGCCGCGCCGGCGTGTCGGTTTCGACCGTCTCGCATGTCATCAACCACACCCGCTTCGTCTCGCCGGAGAAGGCGCGGCTCATCAATGATGCGATTGCCGCGATGGGCTATCAGCCCAACGAGCTGGCACGGTCGTTGAAGGTGGCCTCGACCAACAGTGTCGGCCTGGCGATCTCGGCGATCTCCAATCCCTATTTCACCGACATCATCTGCGCGGTTGAGGCCGAATGCGCGCGGCTCGGCCTCATGGTGTTCCTCTCCGACACGCAGGAAGATCCTGACCGTGAGTTGTCGGTGGTCCGCGCCTTCCACCAGCGCCGGGTCGACGGCGTCATCCTGGCACCGTCGGGTTCGCCGCAGCGCGCCATCGACTACCTGGCCGAGAAGAAACTGCCTTGCGTGCTCATCGACCGCTTCGCCGACCAGCGCTTCGACCAGATCGGCGTCGAGAACGAAACCGCGATGCGGGCGCTCATCGACCACGTCGCCTCCTTCGGCCACAAGCGCATCGGCTATATCGCCGGCCAGCCGGGCCTGGCGACGACGCGCGAACGCATCGAGGCTTTTCGCGCCTCGCTCGCCGCCAATGGACTTGAGTGCCTGCCGCACTATGTCTCGCCCGAGAACGTCGACACGGCGAGCGCCACGGCATCGACCCACGCCATCCTGTCCCTGCCGTCGTCGCCCACGGCATTGGTCACCGGCAACAACATGACGACCATCGGAGCGGTGCGGGCAATCCGCGAAAGGGGCCTCTCGATACCGGGGGATCTCTCGCTTGCCGGTTTCGATGATTTCGAATGGGCCGATTGCTTCGAGCCGCGGCTGACGCTCGTCGCGCAGCCCTGCACCGAGATCGGCCGGCAGGCAGCGACCTTGCTGTGCGCCCGCATCGCGTCGAGCGGCCTGGAGCCGCAGGCGGTCCGGCTGCAGGCGACGCTGCAGGTCCGGCAATCCTGTGCGGGGCCGGTTCCCATGAGGTCGGCCCCCGTGAGGTCGGGCTCTGTGGGGTCTGTCGCTGTGAGGTCAATATGAGCGCGCCGTTGCTTTCCGTTACCGGTGCGGTCAAGCGCTTTGGCGGCGTCCAGGCGCTGCGCGGCGTCGACTTCGACCTCAAGGCGGGCGAGATCCACGCCCTGCTCGGCGAGAACGGCGCCGGCAAGTCGACGCTGATGAACCTGTTATCGGGCGTCTACACGCCGGACGAGGGCACCATCCTCATCGACGGCAAGCAGGTAACCTTCAACAATCCGCGCGAGGCGCAAGCCGCCGGCATCGCCACCATCTTCCAGGAGCTCGACCTGGTGCCGACGCTCGACGTCGCCGCCAACCTGTTCCTCGGCCGCGAGCTGATGCGGCCGGGCGGCTTCCTCGACGTGCCGGCGATGCGCGGCGAGGCCCGCAAGCGGCTGGAAGCCATCGAGGTTGCCATAGATCCGGCGGCGATGGTCGCCGACCTGTCGATCGGCCAGCGCCAGGTCGTGGCGATCGTCAAGGCGCTGTCCTACGCCTCGCGCGTGCTGATCATGGACGAGCCGACGGCGGCACTGACGGTCGGTGAGGTCGAAAGGCTGTTCGACATCATGCGCAAGCTTGCCGCCACCGGCGTCGGCATCGTCTACATCTCGCATCGCCTGGAAGAGGTGCCGCAGATCGCCGACCGGGTGACGGTGATGCGCGACGGCAGCATTGCCGGCGTCACCGAGCCGCACGCGCCGCAGGCGGAACTGGTTCGGCTCCTGGTCGGGCGGCCGCTGGACGAGCTTTATCCCGAACGCTCGAAGACCGCCGGCAAGACGCTGCTCAGCCTGCGCGATGCGAGCTTCAGGCTTGCCCATGAAAGTGCCGGATGGCAGCCGCCGACCGGCATCTCGCTCGACGTCAACGCGGGTGAGATCGTCGGGCTGGCCGGCATCATGGGGGCAGGGCGTACGGAACTGCTCAGCGCGCTCTACGGCGCCGGCCTGTCCGGCCGCTGGGAGGGCGAGGTCGCCATCGACGGGCGGCCGGTGAAACTGGATTCGATCAAGGCGGCGCGCGCGGCCGGCATTGCCTTTGTCACCGACGACCGCCGCGGCAGCGGCCTGATGCTCAGGATGGCGGTTGGCCTCAACCTCGTCATGTCGGTGATCCGCCGCATCTCGCCGGCCGGGTTGATGTCGCCGCGCCGCCAGGCCGATGCGGTGCGGCAATCCTTCGGCCAGTTCGACATCCGGCCGAAGAACCCCGACATCGCCGTCGGCGCGTTGTCCGGCGGCAACCAGCAGAAGGTGGTGCTGGCGAAGGAAATCCTCGGCAATCCCCGGCTGCTGCTGCTCGACGAGCCGACACGCGGCGTCGATGTCGGCGCCAAGGGCGAGATTTACGCGCGGTTGCGGCAATTGGCGGCACAGGGCCTCGGCATCCTGGTCGCCTCCAGCGAGATGCCCGAACTGATCGGGCTCTGCGATCGCATCGTGGTGCTGCGCCAGGGGCGCAATGTGGCAGAATTCATCGGCGGCGTCGACGAGCACACGGTGCTGGCCGCGGCAAATGGCAGGGAGGCCTGATGGCGGACGAAAAGATCTCGGTGGCGGTAGCTCCGGCGGTGCCGGCGGCAGCGCCAAAGCATCGCGACCCGCTGGCCCTCATCGTGCGCTTCCAGAGCCTGATCGGCTTGGTGCTGGTGGCGATCGGCGGCATCATCTTCTCGCCGCGTCGGCATGGCGAGATCCTGTTCCTGAACCCCGACAACATCGCCAACATCGTGCGCGCCGTGTCGGAGACCGGCATCATCGCCATCGGCATGACCTTCGTCATCATCACCGCCGGCATCGACCTCTCGGTCGGCGCCGTGCTTGGCCTGTCTAGCGTGGTGACAGCATCGATGATGATTTCCGGCGGTTTCGGCCTCATCCCCACCATCCTTGCCGTGCTGGTCATGGGCATCGTCTTCGGCACCATCCAGGGCACCATCTCCACCCGTTTCCGGCTCGAACCCTTCATCGTCACGCTCGCCGGCCTGCAGGCCGCGCGCGGTCTGGCACTCGTCGTCTCCGGCAACCAGTACATCAACATCTCCTATGGCGACGGGCCGGGCCTGGCGCCGCCGGTGTTTGCCGTGCTGGGCGAGCGTCTGTTCAACAACACCGTACCGGTGGCGACGCTGGTCTTCATCGTCTTTGCCGCGATCGCGACGGTGGTGCTCAACACCACGCGCTTCGGCCGCTACGTCTTTGCCGTCGGCGGCAATGAGCGCGCGGCGCGCATTTCCGGCGTGCCCGTATCCATGGTGAAGATCTCGGTCTATGCCATCACCGGCTTTGCCGCGGCGCTTGCCGGCATCGTGCATGCCGGCCAGTTCAATTTCGGCAGCGCCAATGACGGCATGGGCTACGAGCTGACCGCCATCGCCGCCGTGGTCATCGGCGGCACCAGCCTGTTCGGTGGTGCCGGCTCGATGGTCGGCACCGTTGCCGGCACCATCATGCTCGGCGCGTTGGCCAACATTCTTCAGCTCAACAACATCACGCCTGCCATGCAGCTGCTCGCGACCGCCGCGATCATCGTGTTGGCGGCAGTGCTTCAATCCCTCGTTCGCCGTCGCGAGGGTTTGGGTCGTTAGGAGGAAGGCGGCAGCAAGTGGACGTCAACCAAGGTCTGGCCCCCGGCCCGACGAGGAGGAGAGAGTTATGAAAACCACAACACAAAGGCGCGTGCTCAAGGCCGCGCTTCTGGCAGGCGCTGGCCTGTGCATTGCGGGAGCGGCGCAAGCCGCCGACCCGATGGTGAAAGCCTGCGCCAAGGACGGCCAGTTCATCATCGGCTTTTCGCAGGCGAACAATGCCGAACCCTACCGCCAGCACGTCAATGACGAGCTGACCGCGGCGGCCAAGGAAGTGCCGGGCTTCACCCTGCAGATCGCCGACGGCGCCGGCAACGTCAACACGCAGACCTCGCAGGTCGACAACTTCATCACCCAGAAGGTCGACATCCTGCTGATCTCGCCCTTCGAGGCGGCACCGCTGACGCCGGCGGTCAAGCGCGCCATGGATGCCGGCATCCCGGTCATCGAACTCGACCGCAAGACGGTCGGCGACCCCGGCAAGGACTACACCGCCTTCATCGGCGGCGACAATTACAAGATCGCCATGGAAGCCGGCAAATACACCGCCAAGACGCTGCTGCCCGACGGCGGCGAGGCGGCGGTGCTGGAAGGCCTGCCGAGCTCGACGCCGGCTGTCGAACGGCTGAACGGCTTCAAGGACGGCGTGAAGGAAAACGCCAAGATCCAGGTGGTCGCCGAGCAGGCCGCCGACTGGGTGCCGGACAAAGCCCAGACCGCGTTCGCCGCCATGCTGCAGGCGCACCCCGACATCAAGGTGCTCTATGCTTCCAACGACATGATGGCGGCCGGCGCGCTGCTCGCCGCCAAGGGTGCCGGCAAGGACGTCAAGATCATCGGCACCGATGGCCTGCCGGGACCGGCCGGCGGCATCGAGGCCGTCGCCAAGGGTGACTGGGCGGCGACCTTCACCTATCCGACGGGCGCCAAGGAAGCGATCGAGATGTCGAAGAAGATCCTGCTCGATTGTGCGACCTCGGTGGAGCCGACGGTGACGGTGGAGACCACCGCGATCACCGCCGAAAACGCCAAGGCGCTGGCCGGGAAGTAGGGCAGGGCCCTACAATCGAAGGTGTCGCGACAAGGCCCCGCAAGGGGCCTTGTTTTTTGGAATCGATCAATCGGCAGGAGGCGGCTCGACCTCGGCCTTGCTACGGCGCGGCCGCCACGGGCTCGTTCCTGCGCATCGTCAGTTCGTAGTTGAGCCGGTAGCGGCCGCCCTCGAATTTCCAGATCAGCGGGGTGCGCACGCCGTCGATCGAGCTGGCGCCGGCCGGCAGGTCGGGAAAATCCCTGACGTGGCTGGGGTCGTCCCGGATGGTGTCCTGCTCGAACACCTTAAGTCCGGCATGGTCGACGAAGGTGAGGGTCGATCTGCCGAACCGCGTCGCCCAATCCTTCTGGTCGGCGGAGTCGTCGCAGTCGAACTCCACCTCGCCCGAAGCCGGAAAACGGATGGTGCGGCTGTCGATCGACAGCTGCGTGAAGATGTCGTCGGAGCCGAATTCCGGATTGGTCTCGTCCTCGCAGATCAGCGCCTTGATCTCGAGATTGCGCACCGTGGTCTGCATGGAGGCGCGCACCCGCACCGGCTGGTTTCCGGCCGCGGCCTGGTGGACGACCAGATAGCCGTGCGTGCCGTTGCCCATGGCGTCGCTGACGATGCGGCTGCTGCCGGAGATAGCGATCGGCGGTTCGCCGCCATGCGGGTTGTCGAACTCCTCCAGCGTCGCCTTGTAGCCGTTCGGGTCGGGCAAGCCGTCGGCGGTCAGCGTGACGGTCTGGTCGGCGCCGCTGTCGGCCTCGCCGACGACGTCGAAACGGAACCAGGCTTCGTCCTGGCTGCCGAGCAGGCTGCCGGCTTCCGTGAGCGAGGCGAACTGCGGCGGCTCGCCAGGCTGCAGCGGGCAGGCCTCTTCCTTGGTCGCACAGGTATGGCGACGCACCAGCAGCGCATAATTGCCTCGCCAGTCGCGGTCCTTGCCGGTGACGCGGATGAAGAACTCCTTGGGCAGCGCATAGGTGTGGACGGTGAAGGTTTGCTCGCCGTCGTGGACCGTCCTGGTGTCGCCGTAATAGCTGGAGATCGGCGTCGTCATGTTGGACGGCTGGTAGATGTCGATGTTGACGCCCGGATTGTCGGCGCCGATCGAATAGCTGCCCGCATCCTGACGCACGACGTGGAACCACTGCATCGAACCCGGGAAGCGGATCTGGGTGACGTCCTGGCCGTTCCTGAAATCGATTACCTCCTCGGCCTGCGGCTTGCCGTCCGGCCCCTTCTTCGGCTTCAGGTCGACCTGGTAGGCGATGCCCGGATGACAGAAATTGTTGCCGAGATTGAGGTCGGCGGTCAAAAGATTGTGGTCGCTCTCGAGGTTGACGAAATCGACCGGGATGGTGACATGCTGGACGCAGATCGGTCCTTCGATGCCGCCGCTCAGATAAGGCTGCGGCGCGGCGAGGATATAATCGTAGCGCTCGCCGTCGATGTAGTTGGAGATGCCGGGGTCGGCGCGGTTGGTCGCTGCCCAGCTGTCATAATGCTTGGATGTCCAGTATTTGCCGGGACTGGCGAAGCGGCGCGCCCATTCGCCCATCGGCTGGTGGAACACCGGCACGTTCAGGTCGCCCATCACCAGCACCCGTTCGCGCTTGCGCTGCGCGGCCGTCAGCGGCGACAGCGTCGTCTCGATCAGCTTCTGGACCTGGTCGAACTGCGCATCGCGGGCGTCGGCGTGAAGCTCGGGCGGGCTCTTGTCGAAATAGTCGGCCTGGGCATGGGTGAAGATGACCGTGTAATTGCTTTGCGAGGGCTGGTGGAGCAGCCGCACGATCGCCGCGCCCTTGCCGGACAGGCAGTCGACGCCGCCGCAATGATCGTAGAGCGTGAAGCCGACCTCGTCGGTCGCGGCATCCAGCGTCTCGCCGTCGTTCTTGCCCCATTTGAAGCTGCCGTCGGGCAGCGGCAGGAACTTGAACTCCTTCTTGGCGAAGAACATCAGGCCGCTGTCCTCGCCGTCGATCTTCTCGACCGGCTCGCCATAGATGGCGACGGCCGCCGCCGGATCGAGGCTGGTGATGGCATCGACGATGGCCTGCGGCCGCACCTTCAAGAGCGCGGCGTCGATCTTGCGCACGAAGTTCGGATAGACCGGCGTCAGCCTGTCGATGAGGATCTGCTTGGCGTCCTCGTCCCAGGCCTCGTTGATGGCGATGATGTCGAAGCGGTCGGTGTCCTTGAGAATGGTCTCGGCGAGATGCTTGGCCTGTTTTTCGGTCTGGCCGTGGATCTGGATGAGGCAATCGGCGAAGTTCGGATTGGCGCATTTGAAGATCGGCGACAGCAGATAGGCGTTGAAGGTGGCGACGCGCACCGTTTCCACTTCCTGGCCGCTCGCGCCGATCGGCTCGGCAAGAAGCGTGACAGCAAAGACCGCCAACCCGGCCAGGACTCTGCCCAGCCAGGACCCGGAAAAAACCGCCAGCAATCGACCGCCCATCTTTGCCCCCGCGCTCATTGAACGAAACCCCGCTCACCCAATGAAACCCCGCTCACCAATGAAACTATGACAAAGACAACCGTCCACACCATGAAGCGCTTCACATTGCCCTGCGGGCCAGGCTTGCGCGGCCTTGCTCGCCAATATCAGTTACAGGCAGCGGCGGTCTTCAGAGCCTGGGCTCGGGAAGGTGCGGGCAGATCTCCGATCCGGCGAACGGCGGCATAAAACCTTGGATAGTCGCCGGAACACAAATCGAACAGGCGAAGAAATGCCGGAACCTGTTCGCCGTAGACAGCGGTCGCGGCGAGCTTGGCATTGTTGATCGGGGCCGCGAACCAGGCATCGTATCCCCGATATCCGGCCCATTGCTTGTCGCGCATCCGCCGGTAACGCACCCGCAGCCTGTCGATCGTGGCTGCCTTGGCAGCCGCCATCTTCTCCGGGGTCCGGGGACTTCGATAGACTTGGCCCAACTCGTCCCGCGTTTTCGCGATCAGCCGAAGAAAATCCGCGCTGCGCTTGCGATTCGTTTCATAACGGCGCAACCCGGCGCGATTGCCGGTGGCGCGAAGCCATTTCCGCACGCCGCTGGTTTCGACGGAGACCGCGAAAGCCTCGTTGAACGCGGAGTCGCCGTCGACATAGATTTTCTGATGCGCCAGCTCGTGAAAGACAAGGCTGGCGAGATAGGTGTCGTCCTGGCGCAGCATGGTGCTGAGCAGCGGGTCGCTGAACCAGCCCAGCGTGGAATATGCGGTGACGCCCGAGACGTAAACGTCGAGCCCCTGTCGCTGCAGTTCGACAGCGCTTTCAGCCGCGGATTTCCGCGAAAAGTAGCCCCGGTACGGAACGCAGCCGAAGACCGGAAAACACCATGTAATTGGCGTGAGCGAGAATTGCGGTGCGGCAAAAACCGCATACGTCACATCGTCCCGGCCGATGTCGACATAACTGCGATAGCTGCCGTTTTCGGGCAGCGCCAGTTCATCCGTGGCAAAGCGACGTATGGCGCTCGCCGACGTCAGCTTGGCGCGCAATGCCTCCGGCGTCGAAGGATCGCGGATGAGGCTCCCGACATTTTTCCGCGCCGCCATGATCCGCACATGGCCCTCCACCGACTGCGCATAATAGGAAACGCTGGTGCACCCGGCCAAGCCGGACGCCATGATCACAGCGGCAAGCCATCGAAAAACCCGCTTCCTGCCCACCGCTTGCTTGTCTCCCCATGGAGCAAATGCCCCATTTGCCCCTGTGTCTCAAACAGGCGCGCCGATTTTCGTCAAGGGCTGGTGGGGGCAGCAGGGGCGGACTTTGGTGGGATTGGCGAGGCGGCCGTTCGCGTATGAAGCGATGGATGGCGACTGTCTGACAAAATCGGCGGAACGCGGACTCTCCGCTGAGCCCAACTCGAACGTCGGCTTTGCGCCTCATATCGGTCGTTGAGATCAGCTTCGGCGCTTCCTGAAAGCGAACGTCCTTGGGACCCTAATAGTGTTCGCTGTTGCGCCAATTCTTGACACTCGCGCAGACTGCTGCGCAGTCGTGAACCGACCCTAATCTGCCGCCGGGCATTGCCCCCGCTGGCCTAGAAGAGCAATCGGATCATGCTTCGCCAAATAATCGACTCGCCATTTCACAAACCACTCACGATCAGTTTCCCGACCGCCAACTCGCTCGCGAAGTAGCCGCTGTATTTGGGTACGCTATCGGGCGTGTCCCGCACACGACGGTGATAGAACATGTCGAACCGAACCGGCGGCAGCCGGGCCGCGGACTCGAAGTTGCTGGCCGGGATGAACATCACCTTGAACCGCCCGAAGCCCGCAACTTCCACAACCGGCTTGCCGCAGGCCCGGCAGAGCCCGCGATTGAAGTTCGGCGGCGGACGGTATTTCTTGAAGGAGATATTGCCGGCGTTTTTCAGCACGACATCCTTGCCGCGAACGGCGACCACATCCGCGAACGGTTTGCCGTTGAACGCCTGGCAGATCAGGCAGTGGCACCGGAACCTGGCCTTCGGCGAGGTATGCACCTCGAACGAGCAGGCGCCGCATTCGCAGGAACCGCGTAGTGGCAACGACGTGTCGGTGGTCATGTGCGGATGCTCCTGAGCTTGACTTGATGACGGCATGCTGGTTACCGGAGCATCATGTTGAGGATGATATCGATCGGCTGTCTGAAGGGGGCGTGGAGAAGATTGGAGAGGTTCCAGCGGCCCTGCTCATAGATCCCTTTGGCATGGCTGAAGGTACGGAAACCTTCGATGCCATGGTATGCGCCCATGCCGCTGGGACCGACACCGCCGAAAGGCAAGTCATCCTGGGCGATGTGCATGATCGTACCGTTGATGGTGACGTTGCCGGAGGTCGTTCGGCTCAGCACTTTGCGTCGGTCTTCGTCATCGGCACCGAAGTAGTAGAGCGCGAGCGGACGGGGCCGGGCGTTCACGTAGGCGATCGCTTCTTCGACGTCGCGGTAGGGAAAAATCGGCAGGACCGGGCCGAAGATTTCCTCATGAGCGATGCGCATGTCGTCCGTGATCCCGAGGACGACGGTTGGCGCCAGCGTGTTGGGGCGTCGGGAGGCATCGCCGGGCCGGTTGCCGACCTCGATGATCTGCGCTCCTTTGGAGCGAGCATCGTCGATCAGGCTCTGAAGCCGGGCATAGTGCCGCTCGTTGATGATTGCGGTGTAGTGTTCACTCGTCGGACCGTCAGCATAAAAGGACGCCACCTTCCGGTCATATGCCTTGACGAACGCGTCAACGTCGCTTTCGTGGACGAGTGCGTAGTCCGGGGCGATGCAGGTTTGTCCGGCACTGAGCAGCTTTCCGTAGGCAATTGACGCCGTCGCTTGGTCAAGGGCGTGGCCCTTGGCAACGATGCTAGGTGACTTGCCTCCGAGTTCGAGGGTAACCGGAACGAGGTTGCCGCTTGCGGCCTTCATCACCGATCGCCCTACTGCGGTGCTCCCGGTGAAGACCAAGTGGTCGAACGGCAAGGCCGAGAACGCCGATCCTACGGCCGCATCGCCGGTGACGATCGCGAACTGATCTTCGGGGAAGATCTCGCCCAGCATCTTCGCGAGCAGCGCATTGGTGACGGGTGTGAACTCCGAGGGTTTCAGCATCACCCGGTTTCCGGCAGCGATGGCTGTGACGACCGGCATCAGCGAGAGGTTCACCGGGTAGTTCCACGGCGACATTACGCCGATGACGCCAAGCGGCTGATATTCGATGCGGGCGTTGCCCATCCGCATATGCAGAGCAACGTGGCGGCGGGTCGGCGCCATGAATTTGCGAAGGTTGCGGATCAGATACTTCGTGCCCTCGGCTACCCCTCCAACCTCCATGATCGCCGTCTCATACCTTGAGCGGTGCCCGAAATCGGCATTGATGGCGTCTTCGATCGCCTTGCGATGCCCGATGATCGCGGATCGGAACTTGGTTAGATCGGCGCGTCGCTGCGCCAGCGAGGGCGCTCCGTCACGCAGGAAGGCAGCACGTTGGCCAGCGAGGAGACTGCCTAGCCGATCAGCGTCGGTGATTTCTGCGATTGCGTTCATGGTCCACTCCGATGTAGACAGGAGAAACTTCCACCTTGACATAGGCGCTTAAGTAGTCAATGTCAACAATGTAACCACAAGAAACTTTGAGGCATCATGAAGGACGCGCCCAGCCGCCCCTATCACCACGGTGATCTCCGTCGTGCGGTTATCGAAACGGCTTTGGATATGCTTCGCGAGGAGAAGGGCTGGCAGTTCACGCTGCGGGAAGTCGCCCGCCGGGCCGGCGTAAGCCACGCGGCGCCCTACAAGCACTTTCCGGACAAAGCCGCGCTGCTTGCGGAGCTCGCAATGATTGGCTTCGACCGGCTGCGGGCGTCCATATCGGCAGCCAAGCCCGAGGCGCCCAAATCTCTGCGCGACGAAATCGCTCCGGTAGCTCATGCCTACGTCGCGTTCGGAACGGACAACCCGGCTCTCTACCGCCTGATGTTCAGCGCAGGGGAGGAAAAAGCCGCAGGCGTGCATCTCAATGAGCGGGCGCTCGCGGTCTTCGATGTGGCGCTCGAGATCCTGCGGTGCGGCCAGGACGCGGGGAGCATTCGCAAGCGGGCGTTAGAAGGTCAGGCGGCAGCCTGGTGGGGGCTCATCCACGGTATGACCATGCTTGCGATCGACGGGCTCCTGGTGCCCGAGAAAGTCGGATCGGCCCCCTTGGATGCGGCGTTGAGCACGCTGGTGGAAGGCTTGGGGAATCCCGCAATATGACACGAGCTGTTCATGCAAAAATATCCGCTATTGGCCGCAAACAGCGTAGTGAATGACCACTTCTCGCCACCCAGTGCCAACTGTCAGTGCAATCTTGCGAGCAGCGGCTTTGGGTCAGATCAGAACGTTGCTCGCGCAGAACTGAATGTCAGCTTTTACAGATCTTGCTGCTAGGAGTTGGCGGTCCGCCTCGGCCCCCAAGACGACGTCATGGAGTCCTGCGGCGCGTGTCACCGCTATACCGACGGAAGGCCATGACAGCCAGCCTCGCCATCTCACCCCTTACCCTTCGCCAACCGCTCCAGCGCATCCACAATCAAATCGCAGAACTTCGCATGATCGAGCTTCATAGCCATGCTGTGCCTGAAGTCGAGCTGCTCGCTCGCCGTGCCGCCGAAATGGTGCATGCCGCCCATCTTTTCGAAATTGCAGACAGTCATGCCCTTGGTCCACCGGCCGGCAAGCTCGACGCGGATGTCGGCTTTCTCGGTGGTGAAGACGGTCGGGTCGATCATGGCCGCCACGCAGCATGCGTCATGGACGGCGGGATACTCGATCTGCAGCAGGCCGCAATGCGTGGTCGCTATGAACTCCCAGATATCGAGGATGAACTTGGCGATCGGGCCGCCGACGGCGCGCACCCGGTCCTGAAGCGCCGTGGTGGCGAGCGCCTGGTGCGTCAGGTCGAGACCCACCATGGTGACGTCCCACTTGGACCGGAACACAACATCGGCGGCTTCCGGATCGCCATAGATGTTGAACTCGGCCGCGGGCGTGATGTTGCCTCGGGTATAGCTTCCCCCCATGGCGACGACCCGCTTCACTCGGCTGACGATGCGCGGCTCCTTGCGCACGGCCAAGGCGATGTTGGTGTAGGGACCGACAGGCACCAGCGTGACCGTCTTCGGCTCATGCGCCATGACCGTGTCGATGATGAAGTCGACGGCATGGCGCTTGTCGAGCTCGAACGAGGCGGACGGCAGCTCGGGGCCGTCGAGCCCGGTCTCGCCGTGGATCTCGATGGCCAGCACCTGGTCGATGAGCAGCGGGCCGGGAGAGCCCTTCGCCACCGGCACCTTGATGCCGTAGGCGGTGCAGACCGAAAGCGCATTGCGCGTGGTGTTCTCGACATTGTGGTTGCCCGAAACCGTGGTGATGCCGAGGAGATCGATGTTCGGATTGCCCGCCGCCAGCAGGATGGCGATCGCGTCATCATGCCCAGGGTCGCAGTCCAGGATGATCTTTTCCATGGTGGCACCTCTTCTGTCGGCCGAGCTTGCCGGAACAAGAAACTGGCGTGCCTGTGCCGTCAAGCGGCACAGGGCCGGGTTTTGGCGGGACTTAGCGACCGTGGGCTTTCTACCACTTGACCCGCAAACCGAGCGAACCCGTCAGTGCATGACTGTCACCGAAGTTCTCCAACCCCGTGCGGGCGACAGCTTCGCCAAAGACGGAGAACTTGTCGTCGGCCCAGTTGATCGTGCCGCCGATGCCGAGACCGCCCCAGAGCTTGTCGTTCCTGCTCGAGAGGCTGCTGCCGGCCAGGTCGACCGACGAGCCGTCCTCGAAGTCGTAATAGAGATTGGCGATCGTGTAGACATTCGTGTGCCCGGTCCGGCCGCTGCGGTCCTGCCACTGTGACTGGTGGTCGAGCGACAGGCCGAGACGGCCAAGCAGGCTATCATTGCTGCCGGGCGTAACCCTTGCGCCAAAGGCGTCGGTGAACGCGTCGAGGTCGACGGACGACCAGGCAAGCTGCGCTTGCGGCGTCAGCGACCAGCTCGGGTCGAGCATGATGCGCTTGCCCGCTTCGACGCCGAGCGCGTAGCCAACGCCATTGTTGCCGTCGACCAGCCGCTGTCCGGCGGTCGCCGAGTCGAGATCGCTGTCGTACCAGATCACCTGCGCCTGGCTGTCGAGGTAGAACCCTTCCGCGCCGTACCAGGTCAGCGAACCGGAAACGCCGGTGCCGGTGCTGTCGATCGACCCGCTGCCGAATAGCGACGAGACGTCGGCTGATACGGTGCCGTACTGGAAAGCGACACCGCCGATGAGCTGACCGGCGGCGCTGTCGGAAAGCAGCATGTCGGCGCCGGTCTGAAGCTTCCAGGTCGACGTGTCGTAAGTCGTCCCGGTTGTGGAGTTTTCCGGATCATAGGAGCCGCTGGTGCCCTCGATCCTGCCCCACAAGCCGATGCCTGCCTCTGCCCTCACATCGTCGGAAACCCCGTCGGCGCCTTGCGCTTCCACGGTCCACGACCGGTTGCCGAGCCGCTGCTGCAGAGTGCCCAATTGGTTGAAGGTCTGCAATGCACCCGCATAAGCCTCGTACAGCGGTGCGCCGGCCTGATAGAGCGGAGTTCCGGGTCCACCGCCATCGATCAGGGCGGAACGCAGATACCAGTCGCCGTCGCCGGGCGTGCTCGTGCCGCCCTGGTAGAGCCGGTAGGCATAGGCGCCGCCGACCACCGCCTGATCGCCTTGGAAGGTGTAGTTGCCCTTGAGCGAGAAGCTGCCGTTCGAGACGCCGCCGACATCGACGATCTTGATGCCTTCGGCCGTCTGCGCCCCGCCGCCGCCGAGATTGACGACCTGGAGCGTGCCCGCGCCTGACGTACCCCCGGCGATAACCAGCATGTTGGTCTGTGAGTTGTCGGCACCCAGGGCGGCGCCGATGAGAACATTGCCGCCATTGCCGACATAGTCGCCGCTGACGGTCAGCTTGCTTCCAAGACTGCCGGCGATGCCTACCGTTCCCGCGTTGGTCAGCCCTGCGATCGTCTGCGAAGTGCCGGCGAGATCGAGCGTCGCGCCCGAGGCGACCGAGAACTGCGAAGCGGAACTGAACGCGTTGGCCGCGCCCGCGGCGAGCGTGCCGCCATTGACCAAAGTGGCGCCGGCGAAAGCCGAGTTGTCCGAGGCCAGAACCACTGTCCCCAAGCCGTCCTTGACGAAATTTCCGGCGCCCGAGAGCACGCCGGCATAGCTCGCATTGGCGGTCTGGTCGAAGGTGAACGAGGCGCCGGCGCCGATCGAGACATCGCCGCCGAAGCGCTCGGCCGCCGCGACGAGGCCGCCTTGGTCGATGGTCCAGTCCAGCAGCGACGTGCCTGAAAGGGTCAGCGTGCCGGCGCCATCCTTCACCATCGCGCCGGTGCCGGAGATATCGCCGGCAAAGCTGGCGTCCGCCGCCTGGTCGAAGACGACGATGCCGGCATTGCCGATGTTGCCTCGGATCGAAGCGGCATTGCCGACCAAGGTGCCAGCCCCCACCAGCGTGTTGCCGCCATAGCTGTTGGTTCCGGTCAGCGTCAGCGTGCCGGCGCCGGTCTTGGCAAGGCTGCCGGCGCCCGAGATCGCGCCGGACAAGGTGAGGTCGGCCACGGTGTCGAATGTGCCTCCGGCCGCCGAAAGTATGACACCGCGCGCGGAGCCGAAGGCCGCCGTATTGCGCAGCGTGCCGCCCGACAGGGTGAGGGCGCCAGCGGCGTCGCCGAGATTGTTGTCGGCCGCAACCGAAAGCACGCCGCCCAACACCGTCGTGCCGCCCGCGTAGCTGTTGGCGCCCGACAGCACCAGCGTACCCGCATCGGTCTTGGTCAAACTGCTGGCCCCGGTGAGCACCGAGGCGATGGTGGCTGTATAGCCCGCGCCAGCCACCGTCCCGTCGCCGACCCGGATGATGCTCTCGCCGCCGGCGCCGGCCAGTGTGACCGGATCGCCCTCGATGCGGTAGCCATCGGCGGCGAACTGCATTCCGGTGACCTCCAGCGCGCCGGCACTGTCGTCGGCGACGACGGTGCCGCCGAGCGTCTGGAAGACGGCAAAGCCGGGTTGCGGTTTCATGGCTCCGTTGACCAGGCCGGTGCTGGTCGTCCAATTTGGGCTGGTCGCCGTCCAGGTGCCGTTGCCGCCATCGACCAGATTGTTGTTGGCGTTGCCGGCTGCATCGCCGTCCCAAAACCACAAATCGGTGCCGACGCTGCTGATCAGATTGACCTGCTTGTTGACAGAGGTCTGCACCGTCAGGTCGGCGGCCGTGACGCCGGCCGGCAAATTGCCGAGCTCGAGGCCGTGGTCGGTGAGCGCGCCGCCATAATTGATCAGCCGGTACACGCCGGGCCCGAAGCCGCCGACATCGGTGATGTTGAGGCTGCCGTCCAGCGTCAGCGCGCCGGTCACCTCGATCAGGTCGTTGACACCGCCACCGACAACGCCGGCCTGGCCAAGCTCGTAGTCGAGGATCGAGCCGGAGCTCAGGCTGAGCGACCCGACCGTAAGCGTGCCCGGGCTGGACCCTGGCGCCAGCACACCGCCATCGGCGACGATCACCGCGCCACCGATCGAGCCGGAACCGCCCAGCGTGCCGCCGCTGTTGACCGTCGTTTCGGTGTTGCCGAGCGAGCCCTCGACGACGAGCTTGCCGGCGTTGACCGTCGTGCCGCCGGTGTAGGTGTTGGCGCCGGTGAGGATCGTCGTTCCGCTGCCGATCTGGTTGACCGTTCCGGTGCCGCTGATGATACCGCCATATGTCAGCGCGTCGCTGCGGTTGAAGGCCAGCGTGCCAGCGTTGGCGACGTCGCCGATGATCGAGCCGCTGGTGCCGTCATTTCCCAGTTGCAGGGTGCCTTGCTGGATATCCCAGTTGGTGGTGGCCGTGTTGTCGGCCGTCAGTGCCCAGGTGCCGCTGCCGGTCTTCTCGAAAATGTCGAAGTTGCGATACTGCCCGGCGGCGCCAATCGAACCATCCAGGATCGAGAAGCCGGTTCCGTTGAGCCGGAGGCGGTCGGTGGTCGCCGTGGCGTTCGCCACCACATTGCCGAAAATCTGCGAGCCGTCCTGCAGCTCGAGACGGATTACGCCGGTTGTCGGCGTGATGTTCGAAACCCAGCCGATCGCGTCGGCGCCGGTTCCAGCGCGGATCGTGCCGCTGTTGACAACATCGATGGAGCCGACAGCGTTGTTGCCGGCGATGGCGCCCACACCCGGGCCACCGCTTTCGATGGTGCCGGTGTTGATGATCTGACCGGCACCATTTCGAACGTAGACGCCAATACCGCCGCTGCCGCTCCCAGCCGGCCCACCGCGTATCGTTCCGTTATTGGTCAAGGTAGCGACAGCACCCGGGCCGCCGAAATCGACGCCCGCGCCGCCGGATCCTGAAGCCCCGGTTCCGCCCTGGACCAAGCCCATATTGATCACCGCGGCCCCAGTCCGGATCTGCAGGCCTGCTGATGAAGTGCCGCCATCCGAGCCCTTGAACGTGCCCATCAGCGTCCGCACGGCGCCAGCGCCGGAGATTGGAACACCGCTGCCCGGTGCGCCAAACAGGGTAAACCCTTGCGTGTCGATCGTCAGCGGCTTGGTGGGCGTCGGCAAGTTCGAGGACGATACTGTGAAACTGGCGGTCAACGTGATCGTCGCGTTGGGATCAGAATCGGCATTCGCGGCTGTAATCGCGGCGCGAAGCGCGCCATCGCTGTTGGCGACGTAGTTGCCCGCCACCGCATGGCGCGGCGCCATCCCGGCGGCGACCAGCGCTGCCAGGGAAGCCCCCGCCCAAAACCGCCCGCGCGCCACGGCCAAAACCCCGCCGCGCACGTGAATCCGTCCCGCCATGCCTTCTTCCCCTGATTCCTGATGCACCGAACGCAGCATGAATGCTACCGCCCGGCAATCCATCTATAGTCCAGAGGACTACCAAAACGCTAAGGATGTTGTGCAACTGCAACTATATAACGGAGGCAGCTAAATTTATATTTGAAAAGTCTAAATTAGCCCATCGGACTATACGGGGGGCGCTGTGCCGTTAACAGCCGGTAAACCATCCGCGGCGCCCGCGCCGAGAATTTATTGTTCACGAGAAATTTACGGGCACGATCAGCCAAGCCGGCTTTTGAATCAAATCGAAGCCGCGACCAAAATGAACCGAACTTTTTAGCCATTCCTTCACATATGCGTGCTTTCTAATTTACGCTATGGCCTGCGATTGCTTCACCCGAACTTGGCTCATGGCGACCGCTCTATGCCGGAGCAAAAGTGCAAACGTCGCCACGATCTTCGCGCTTACCCTGCCGATCGTCGTCGGTGCGGCGGGCTTTGGCGTGGAAACCTCCTACTGGTATTATAACAGCCTAAGATTGCAGGCCACGGCGGATGCCGCGGCCTATGCCGGCGCGCTGGAGCAAATTTCGGGTTCCGACAAGCCGACAGTCATCGCGGCGGCGACCCAGTCGGCCGCGACGAATGGGCTCGGCTCGGGCACGATCGTCGTCAATACGCCGCCCCTGTCTGGGCCGAACACGGCCAAGAAAGCGGTAGAGGTCATCGTCGGGCAGAACCTCGACCGCATTTTCACGTCGATTTTCACGCAAGACAAGGTTCCCGAGCACGCGAGGGCCGTGGCGCTCATCACCGATGCCTCGAGCGCCTGCATGCTCGCGCTCGATCCGTCTGCTTCGCAGGCGGTGCTGTTTTCAGGCAATACGAACGTGAAGGTCGTCGGCTGCTCGGTTATGTCGAATTCGATCGCTTCCGATGCCATCAAGCTTCAGGGCTCGGCGGGCCTCCAGGCGGATTGCCTGATAACGGCGGGCGGTGTTTCTCTCAGCAACCCCGTCACCACGGTCTGCGCCGCGCCGATCACCCAGGCGCTGCCCGCCGCCGACCCCTATGCCGGCTTGCCGGCACCGGCGGCCTCGAACCCCTGCCAGAACGCCAACAAACCGACGCTAGGGCCGGGTACGTACTGTAATGGACTCAGTCTTAGCGGCAATGTCACGCTTCAGCCCGGCGTCTATGTCATCCAGGGCGGCGATTTCAAAGTGAATGCGAACGCCAATATCTCCGGCGACGGCGTTACCATTTACGTTGCCGGTGCATCGCGTGTTTCGATGAACGGCAACGCCACCGTCACGTTAAGCGCACCGACATCCGGCACCTATTCGGGCGTGCTGATGTATGGTGACAGGACGGGTACCGGTGGACAGAGCACCTTCAACGGCACGGCGTCGTCGCTGCTGACGGGCTCGCTTTATTTCCCCAAGCAACAGGTCAACTATCTCGGCAATTTCTCGGGCAAGAACGGTTGCACCCGGGTTGTTGCGGATCTGATCCAGTGGTCCGGCAACTCAACCATCAATCAGAATTGCAAAAGCCTGGGAATAGACAACATTCCAGCAGCGCCGTCCGTGGCGCTGGTCGAGTAGCCCAGCCATGGAACGACAACCAGTGCCGATCCTGAGTGACGATACGGGTGTTGCCGCGGTCGAGTTCGCGTTGGTGCTCCCCTTGCTGTGCGTAGCGCTGCTTGGGATCCTGGACGGCTGGTCCTATATGACCAGCTCGCTGTCGATGCGTGCCGGCGTGAAGACGGCCGCCAACTTGATCATGGAAGGATCGGCCAGCGATACAGTGACCCAGGCGGTTGCCATTGCGAGCTGGGAGCATAGGCCGCCGGACGGCCAGGTCACGCTAAGCCGGATTTACATGTGCGGAACCACCGTGGTCGACGCCTCCGCCCTCTGCAGCGGGCCGAAGGTGCCGTCGATCTATGTTCAGATCCAGGCATCCGCGACCTGGGTGCCGCCCGTCACCTTCGGCGTCTTTTCCGCTTCCAGCACCATTGGCCACCTCGAGGTGATCCGTGTTCGCTAGGGCAATTCCAGGAGTGCGTGGCGGTTTTCCGTTTGGAGCCGCTTCAAAACAAGGCGCTCAGGCAAACGCATTCAGCCGGGATCGGTCGGGCGGGGCTGGGTTGGAATTCGCGCTCATCGCGCCTTTTCTCATCATGTTGCTGTTCGGCATCTTCGCCTTCGGCTGGTCGATGAACTCCGTCTCCAGTGTTCGATATACGCTCGAGACATCGTCACGCTCGCTACAACTTCAGAACAATTTGACGCAGGCCGACATCCAATCGATCGCGACGCAGAAGCTACAGGCCCTGGGTCTGAAGGATGTGAACGTCACGATCCTCATCGACCCGGCGAGCGGCGGCTTTCGCATGGCGCATCTGACCGCCACCTATGCCTTCGTCATCGATTTCCCATACTTCAGCGCCTTTCCCATCAATTACGCGACAACCGTTACCGTGCCGCTGGTCGGCAGTTAGCCAGGGATCAGCCGGTATGCGCTTTTGGCTGGGACGTCCGGAACCAGCTCTGAGACCGGCGTTTGTTGGCTCAGAGTGTCCAGAAATAGCGCACGATGTGAAAGAAGATCGGGGCCGCGAAGATCAGGCTGTCGGTGCGGTCCATCATGCCCCCATGGCCTTCGATGAGATGGCCCCAGTCCTTGACACCCTGGTCGCGCTTGATGGCCGAGGCGACCAGTCCGCCCAGAAACCCCATTGAACAGGCGACGAAGGCCACGCACGCCGCCTGCAGCGGCGAGAACGGCGTCACGAAGGACAAGAGCGCGCCGAGCAGGCTCGCCGACACCACTCCGCCGATCAGGCCTTCCCAGGTTTTCGACGGCGAGACGGTCGGCGAGAAACGGTGTTTTCCGAACAGCTTGCCGAAGATGTATTGCAGCACGTCGCTGCCTTGCACGACGATGATGAGAAAGGCGATCAGCAGCAGATTGCGGCCTTCGAAGCCGGGCACATCGAGTGTCAGCAGCGCTGGAACATGGCTGACGCAATAGACCGAGATCATGACAGCCCACTGCTGCGCCGCGATCCGCTCGAGAAAGCGTTCGGTGTCGCCGTGCAGCGCGGTAATGGCCGGCATCAGCAGGAAGCAATAGACCGGAATGAAGATGACGAAGAGCCCGTACCAGGCGGTCCACACCAGCCAGTATTGAACCGGTATGATGATGCCGAACATGCCAAGCAGCACCCAATGGTCGCTGCGGCTTGTGTGCGTCAGCGTGACGAATTCGCGCAGCGACGCGAAGGAAATCAGCGCGAACAGGATGGTCATGCCGTAGCGGCCGAAGAAGAAGGCGACCGTCATCAGCGCCACCATCACCCACCACGCGTTGATGCGTTGGGTCAGATTGATCAGCGTCGAACTGAGCGGCTTCGGCGCTCGCGCCGACAGCATGGCGGCGACGATGCTGGCGGTCGTCAGCACCACCAGCAGGCCGATGATCAAAATCGAGATGTCGTGGCGCATCATTTGTCTCGCTCGGGGCGCGGGTTGAGCGCCAGGAGCGTGGCGTGGGCTCGGTCGAGAAAGGCACGGCGCTCTTCGCCCGGAGCCACCGTCACCGGCGCGCCGAAGACGACGCGGCACAGAAGCGGAACCGGCAGGAACTGGCCCTTGGGCAGCACGCGCGACATGTTCTCGATCCAGCACGGGATCAGCTCGACATCAGGCCGCGCCATCGACAGATTGTAGAGCCCGGAGCGGAAGGCCAGCAGCGGCTCCTCGGTCATGTTGCGGGTGCCTTCGGGAAACAGGATCAGCGAGTGGCCTTGGTCGAGGACCGACAGCATGATCTCGATCGGGTTTTCCTCGGGCTTCGTCCATTGCCGGTTGATGAGCACGGACGACAGCATGTCTTCGGCGATGAAGCGGCGCAGCCGCGATTTTCCCCAATACTCGCCCGCCGCCACGGCATGGGTGATCGCGCGCTCCTTTTCGCTCAGGCACGCGGACAAGAGGATGAAGTCGCCATGGCTGGTGTGGTTGGCGAAATAGATGCGCTGCCGGTCCGACGGCAGGCTGCCGTTCCAGATCGGGCGCACCCCGGTCACCGCCCATGCCAGCGCCGAGAGGCCGACGGAGGTTACCGTCTGCAGCAGGGTAAAAGTCTTCAGCGCAAGCCTGCTCATCGCGGCGCCCAGAATCCCGCCGCCAAAAGCATCGCCACGAACAGGCCAAGGGCTGCGCGCTGCCTGGTGAGCAACCGGCGCGTACCGGCCATGCGCTCGTCGAGCGAACGTGTAGAGGGCGGCAGCCGCTTCAGGCCCATGCCTGCAAGGATGTCGTCCACAGCGGCGCCACCGGAAGTCTCATCGTCATGGCTGGCCATCAGCCGGAACAGCAGCGCGTCGAATGCCAGCAGCGCCGACAGCGCCAGCACGGCAACCGCGCTCGCGGCGGCGAGCGACAGCGCGACGGCTGCAGGCCAGGTCTCGAAGGCGCCGCGCGCTGAAGCGGCCAGGGGCGCCAGCACGTTTGCGGCCACAACGAGTGCGGCCGGCCACGCGGCCTGCCGCATCAGCATGCCGGCGAGGCGGTCGGTGCTTTCCCGATAGGCACTGCCGGTCATGATGCCGCCCGCTGCACGGCCTCGGCAAGATGAACCGGCCGGCCGGCGGCCGTCAGCATCTCGCGAGCCAGGGCCGGCGTCTTGGCCCTGCCAGTCGCGACCAGCCATTCGGCGACAACGCCGGCGCTGCGCTGGAAGCCAAGCGCACAGCAGACAAGCACCGTACCGTTGCGGCGCGCTTTCTCCAGCGCGCCGGCTGCTTGTTGCTGCATCATTGCGTGCGGCTGCAACAGGTCGACCGTCGGAAAGCTGATCCAGCGGCAAATCGCTCCCGCCGGCCTTTCCAGTTCGGCGGCGAGGTCGATGACCGTGCCGAAGCCGTTGGCCTCGCTTGCGGTGGGAAAGCGTCCGAGAAAGACGCCGTCGTCGACCTCCGCCTGCGCAGCAAGATCCCGTGTCCAGGCCCATATGTTTGTTCTGGCGCCAAGGCGGTAGGGCAGGAGCAGGATGCGGCTTGCGAGGGCGACGCTGCCATCCGCGGATTTCTGGAACACTTTTGAGCCGGCCCCGGCATAGGCGAGGGCGACGATGACCAGTGCCAAAGCCGGCCAAAGCAGGAAGAGCGCGACGGCTGAAACGGACGCACCGAACACGGCGCCCGCCAGCATAAGGACGGCGCCCAGCGCATAGAACCGCGCCAGCCGGCGGGCTTTCGCATCGCGCGTCAACCGGAAGTCTGAAATCGGCAATTCCCCGCTGCGCGGAAACAGCCAGAGCGCGAAAAATCCGAGCAGCGCGCCGGTCGGGATGTCGATGAAATGATGCTGCCATGTCGTCAGCACCGAGGCGCCGATCAGGAAGCACCAGCCATGCCAGAGCGGCAGGAGAAGGCCGCCGAGCCGGTGGCGCCAATGGTCCCAGATGATGACCAGCAGGGCGATGTGCAACGAGGGCGCCTGGTTGAACGGTTTGTCGAAACCGCCAAGCACGGCAAACATGAAGCCTGGCAGGCCGGTCGTTTGCGGCCGCACGAATGTCGCCGACAGCGGGAACAGGATGAAGCAGGCGACGGCCACGATTTGCGCGGTGAGTAAGCGGCCGGCCAGGCGGTCGACCCCTTGCCTGCTATCGTTGAGCAGCAGCGACAGGCCATAGAACAGGTTGATCGACCAGTAGGGCACGATGGTCCAGGCGACGAACGGGATGTTGTATTCCCAGGAGAACACGATGCTGCCGACATCGTCGCGCCGCGACGCCAGCCAGTTGGCGAAGCCATAGGTCAGGTAGAAGAACGGCGCCAGGAACGCCAGCCATAACGCGGCCCTGACCACCAC
This sequence comes from Mesorhizobium sp. WSM1386, assembly GCF_055901595.1. Classification (NCBI taxonomy): domain Bacteria; kingdom Pseudomonadati; phylum Pseudomonadota; class Alphaproteobacteria; order Hyphomicrobiales; family Phyllobacteriaceae; genus Mesorhizobium; species Mesorhizobium sp. WSM1386. Next base: position 5,076,684 of record NZ_CM148373.1, on the reverse strand, counting down.
CCGGCCATAGGGTTCAGCGGCTGCGGCAGATGCGGATTGCGAAGCTTCAGGGTCAGTGGGCATGCCGCGGCGGGTCCTACAGGCGCCGCGCGACCGAGACGGTGAAGATGCCCCATTGGTCGATGCGCTGGTCGAGCTTCTCGAAACCGGCCGCCTCGACGAGCTGGTCCATTTCGCCTTGCGTGCGCCGGCGCATGACCCAGGCCTGGCCACCGCGATGCGAGGTCAGGCTGCGTGCGATCATCTCAAGCTGCGGATGCCAGGGCTGGTTGGTGTAGAGGAGCAGGCTGCCCGGCCGCATGGCGCTGGCCAGTCCACCGAGCGAGCAGGCGATCATCGCATTGTCGCAGAACAGTTCGTAGAGGCCTGAAACGATGGCGAGGTCCGGCGCCGGATCGGTCGCGGCGAGCATGTCCGCATCGAAAGCGTCGGCGCGCCTGAACGAGACGCTGGCCGGCAAGTGCCGCTCGGCAATAAGCTTGCGGCCGAGCTCGACATTGAGGTCGGAATAATCCTGCAGGCGAACACTTGCCGGCTGGTCGGGGCTCTTCACGATCGCATCGAGAACATAGCGGCCGTGGCCGGCGGCGATATCGAGAATGTGGGCCGTCCGGCCGGCGGCCTTCAGCGTCGCCAGGCAAGAGCCGATCAGTTCTTCCAGATGCAGCTTGCGTTGGCGGATGCCGCGCCAGCCGATGGCCTCCAGGAAGATGCGGTCGACGAAGCGGCCAAGCGGCGTCAGCCCGCGCGCGTCGTTCTCGTAGACATAGTCCAGCGTCGAGCCGGAATCGAAGCCGGTGGTAACACCGGCCTTCATGCCCGACGAGACCCAGGCGCCCATGCGGATGGAGGCGCGGCTGAACGCCCAATAGAGCCCTTTTGGCGACAGCAGATCGAGCGGCGAGGCAAGCCGGTCGGCTTCGTCGCGCGTGTAGCCGGCAATATCGGCCTGCTTCAGGTCGGCCACCGCGTCCGGCGCCGTGAACTGCTTGGCCAGGAACGGCCGGATCAGGTCGAGGGCCTGCGCCCGGTCGCGCTCGCCCAGCGTGTCGTGGAAGAAACCCGGCAACACATGGCGTTCCTTGGTCCTGCTGCCGAGATTGACGAAGAAGTCGTGCTGGGGGCCATGGCGTACCACCCAGTCGCTTCCCGAAAGCAGAAGCTGCGTCGGCACGGTGATGGCGCGGGCGTCTGCAACGATACGGGCGGCGTGCTGGAAGAGTTCGACCAGGATGTTGGAGGCGATCGGACGCGTGATCAGCGGATCGCTCTCGAAAGAGGCGATGCGCACGGGATCATGGGTCAGGAAATTCGCCTTGACGTAGGAGTTGACGAAGAAACGGCCCTTGAGCCTTTGCCAGAGCGCGATGCTTTCCTTGGCGAAGGGCACGTAGAGCTTGACCGAAAAGGCCGGCGAGGCCAGCACCATGGCGCGCAGTTTCGGCGCATAGTCGTGCACCCAGGCGGCGGCAAGCACAGCGCCGAAGGACTGCGCAATCAGTGCGATATCCTGCGTCGCGAAGCCATCCCTGGCGGCGATCTCGCGCATGAAGCAGTCTATGTCGCGCACCAGCGCCGCGAAGGACGGAGCATAGCCGCGTTCGCCGGACGAACGGCCGTTGCCGCGGGCATCCCAGGCATAGAAGGCGTGATCCGGCATCTGCAATTCGTCGACGAGATGGGCCATGCGGCCGCCATGTTCATGACCGCGATGGAAGAGCACCACCGCGCCCTTGGCATCCGCGGAAACCGCCGGCCAGAACCGGTAGAAGATTTCGGTCCCGTCATGGCTAAGGAAGACACGCTCTTGTGCTTGCCGGCCAAGGCTTTCGGCAGCCGCTGCGATCGATCCGTGCATCATGGTCTTCCCCTCTGGCGGCATGGCGAGCCCCGGTGCTCAGCTGGCGCTGCCAATAAGGCCGGCGCGTATCCGGTTTATGGCGGTCAGCAGCGAAAGCGTTGCCATGGCCGGAAACACAAGCGGCGCGATGGATGGAGACCACAGATCGGCGGCGCACAGAACGGCCACCACGCCCAGCGCCAGCGCCCTGTCGCTCTTGCCGAACGGCCCGGCATAATTGCGCCCGATGCCGGCCGCGATGCCGAGCACACCGGCGAACTCGGTCAGCACCGCAGTGATGGCAAAGGCGATGACACCCCAGGTATTGAACAGCGCAAAGGCTGCAAAAGGCAGGATCAGCGCCAGGTCTGAAACGACGTCGCAGATCTCGTTCAGATATATGCCGAGCGTCGAAGCCTGGCCATGTTCGCGTGCCAGCATGCCGTCCACCGCATTGAGCGCCATGCGCACGAACAGCACCACGGGAATGAGCAGCAGTGGCCAGCGCCATTCAGGCAGGGTCGCGATGACCGCTCCGGCCGCGATCGACATCAGGGCAGCCAGGATGGTTACGCTGTTGGCGGTGACACCGATGGCCGCCAGCCGGTTGACCAGCGGCCGCAGTCTCCCCTGGAAAGCCGGCTTGAGCGCGTAAAGCGTCGGCATTGCGTTGATCCCCCGATCCTGACTGCGGCTGTACATGAATATGTCGTACGCGACCAGCGGCTGCAGCGCCCAAACGGGTGCTGGCATCTGATATGGCGGATTGGACGCTGCCCGGAGATCGGCAGTCGCTAGCTCGGGCCGCGAGTGTCACCAGTCGCTAACCACGATGACGTTGGGCGGCCGCCATGCGCATTTGCCGGCTTTCAACCGCGATATAGCGGCTTGAATAGTGAGCACGCTTATCATATATACCGCTCATGGTTTCAGATGGCTTGGACAGATTGGGATTTTTGATCCACGACGTGCAGCGCTTGATGCGCAAGCGTTTCGAGACGCGCGCCAGCGGCCTTGGCCTGTCCTCGGCGCAATGGCGACTGATGGTGCGCGTCGCCAAGGAAGCGGGCATCACACAGGCGCGGCTCGCCGAACTGCTCGAGATCGAGCCGATCAGCGTTTCGCGGCTTGTCGACCGGATGGAGGAGGGCGGCTGGATCGAACGCCGCGCCGACGCCGCCGATCGCCGCGTGCGCATGATTTTCCCCACCGCCAAGGCGAGTGCCGCCTATGCGGAGGTCAAGAGCCTGGCTGGCGAAGTCTATGAAGAATCGCTCGTCGGCGTTTCGCCGGAGGATCGTCGCGTCCTGATCAGGGCGCTCGACGCGATGGCACGGAATCTTGGCGACGGCGATCCGCCGTCCGACGAAAAGATCAAGAATACAGAAGGCGCAGCAGCATGAATGCCGTAGCGAAGATAGACGAGAGCACTCCGAAGGTTGAGATGGAAGCGCCGGCCAAGCCGGCCGACACGCCCGTCGCGGCGGCCCCGGCGGTGCCGGAGCCGGCCCCGGCGCCAAAGAAGAAGCGCCGCATCGGCCGCTCGCTTTTGATGTTCGCCTTGCCGGCGGCGCTGGCCATCGGCGGCGGCTATGTCTGGGTCACCGGCGGGCGCTACCAGGAGACGGAGAACGCCAACCTGCAGCAGGCCAAGGTGTCGATCGCCTCGGATACGGCTGGCCGCATCGTCAAGGTCGCCATATCCGACAACCAGCTGGTCAAGCAGGGCGATGTGCTGTTTGCCATCGATCCCGAGCCCTACCGCATCGCACTGGCCCAGGCCGACGCGGCGGTCGCGGTCGCACGCGTCGGTATCGAGCAGTTGCGCGCGGCCTACAGCCAGGCGACGGCGCAGCAAAAGTCGGATGCCAGCGAGGTCGCCTTCGCCCAGTCGCAATACGACCGCGCCGCCGACCTTGCCCAGAAGGGCATCAACGCCAAATCGTCGCTCGACCAGGCCAAGAACGATCTCGACAAGGCCAGGCAGCAACTGGCGGTTGCCGAGCAGGGCATCATCAGCGCCAAGGCGGCACTTGCCGGCAATCCCGACATTGAGACCGACAAGCATCCGACCGTGATGGCGGCGCTCGCCGCGCGCGACAAGGCCGCCTACGATCTGGCGCAGACCACGGTCAGGGCGCCAGCCGATGGCGTCATCAGCCAGGCCTCGTCGTTCAAGGTCGGCCAGTATGTCGGTTCCGGCACGCCCTTGTTTGCGCTGGTCGAGACCGGCGACACCTGGATCGACGCCAATTTCAAGGAAACGCAGCTGACCCACATGAAGCCCGGCCAGAAGGCCGAGATCGTGGTCGACACCTATCCCGGCCGCACCTTCGAGGCGACGGTCAAGGCGATCGGCGCCGGCACCGGGGCAGAGTTTTCGCTGCTCCCGGCGCAGAACGCCACCGGCAACTGGGTCAAGGTCACGCAGCGCATTCCGGTGCGCCTGGAACTGACGGACCCCGACGCCAAGATGGCGCTGCGCACCGGCATGAGCGCCGCCGTCACCATCGACACCGGTGTGGCGCGTGGCTGGCCGTCGATCTTCGGTCACGCCACGGCCGGCGAGACCGCGCAGTAGAGAGCGAAGCCCGCCGGGACCAGGCGGGTGGAAGCGAACAGCAGGATTGGTCTGATGGGAGGGGTTGGAAGGATCAACGTTTGGTCGAACCGCGTCGCGGCTTGCCCGAATTTGGAACCTTCGACACGGACCCGTCGGTCCTCATGTTTCCGGGCGGCAGACATCCGCTCATCAGAGACTTCGGTCGATGTAACCCCCACATCGACAAATCGCGTCCCACCGCGATGAGGATCTCTCAACGGAAGGCATTGCCGCCCGGAAACCCGTTGTACACGTTTTTGTTACCGGCTGGAAGTTCAACGCCATGAGCACGCCCGAAGCTTTCAAGGAAGTGCCGCATCGCGGCCTGATCACGGTCGCGCTGATGCTGGCGACGATCATGCAGGCGCTCGACACCACGATCGCCAACGTCGCGCTGCCGACCATGACCGGCGATCTCGGCGCCTCGCCCGACAATATCAACTGGGTGCTGACCTCCTACATCGTGGCCGCCGCCATCATGACGCCGGTGACCGGCTGGCTGGCCGACCGCTTCGGCCGCAAGGAACTGTTCCTGGGGGCGGTTGTCGGCTTCACCGTGTTCTCGATGCTGTGCGGTATCGCCTGGAGCCTGGAGAGCATAGTGTTCTTCCGTCTGATGCAGGGCGTGTTCGGCGCGGCCATCGTGCCGCTGTCGCAGACCTTCCTGCTCGACATCAACCCCAGGGAACGCCACGGCCAGGCAATGGCCATCTGGGGCGCCGGCATCATGCTGGGGCCGATCCTGGGTCCGACGCTGGGCGGCTGGCTGACCGAGAATTTCAACTGGCGCTGGGTGTTCTTCATCAATTTGCCGGTCGGTATCATCGCCTTCCTCGGCATGGCGGCCTATCTGCCGGCAGTTGCCCGGCGGGTGCGCAGCTTCGATTTCTTCGGCTTCGCCATGTTGTCGCTGGGCGTCGGTGCGCTGCAGCTGCTGCTCGATCGCGGCGGCGAGGTCGACTGGTTTTCGTCGGTCGAAATCTGGATCGAGCTTGCTCTTTCGATCACCGGCTTCTGGGTGTTCATCATTCACACGGTGACGGCGGAACGTCCTTTCATCGATCCCAAGATCTTCCTCGACCGCAATTTCGTGACCGGGCTCGCCTTCATCTTCGTGATGGGCGTGCTGATCCTCGCCTCGATGTCGTTGCTGCCGCCAATGCTGTCGACCATCTTCGGCTATCCGACCGTCACCATCGGCATCGTCCTGGGGCCGCGCGGTGTCGGTACGATGATTTCGATGCTCGTCGTCGGGCGGCTCATGAACAGGATCGACGCCAGGATCCTGGTCGTCATCGGCTTTCTGTTGACCGCGCAGTCGCTCTACACCATGTCCTCCTTCACGCCCCAGATGGACAATTGGCTGATCCTCAGCTCCGGCGTCATCCAGGGCCTGGGCATGGGGATGGTGTTCGTGCCGTTGTCGACGGTAGCCTTCGCCACGCTCGACGTGCGCTTCCGCACCGATGCCACCGCTTTGTTCAGCCTGGTGCGCAACCTCGGTTCGTCCATCGGCGTGTCGGTGGTGACGGTCTTGATGGTGCGCAACACGCAGGTCAATCACACCGAGCTTTCGGCCTTCATCAACCCGTTCAACCCCAATCTCTGGGCGGTTTCGCCGGCGGCCGCGGGCGGCGATCCGATGGCGCTGTCGGAGGTCGATCGCATGGTCAACATCCAGGCCATGATGATCTCCTACGTCAACGACTTCAAAATACTGATGATGATGACGCTGCTGGCCATCCCGTTCGTCGTCCTGCTGCGCAAGCCGAAGGCCAGTCCGGCCGCCGGCGGCGCGCCTGCCGCGCATATGGACTAGCGAGCCTTGATGTCGAAACCTGAGGGGTCGCGATGACACAGGGCAGCCAAGCCTCGGCCGGGGCCGCATCGCCCCAAGTGGTGCGGGCCGCGCTGTGGCCGAAGCCGACCGTACCCATTCGGACGAATTGACTGCACAAAGCTTCAGCAGCAATTTGCTCCTGTTAGGGCAGATATGCCCCCAACTCCAAGCCTGCCCTGACAGGAGCTCGCTGGTTTCACGGCTGGCGAGCTTTCTGATCATTTGCTTTATTAGAGGCATCTCAGCGATTCGGGGTCACTGTTGACCGGCGGCACGAGCATGGCTTCATACGTCAGACAGCGACTTGCGGAAATCCAAGCCGACCCTGCCCTGCGGCATCGGCCGGCCAAGCCCCTTAGCTTCCAGAAACAGGCGGTTGTAGTGGCGAAGTTTCTGGCCGCCTTGGCGCACGAGAAGCGCCTCTTGACCTGCATTCATCTGATGGACGGCGAGAGAACGGTGACGGACCTGCTCTCGCGCGTGGGCGGGACCCAGCACTCCCTGTCGCAGCACCTGGGCATGCTTGTTGAAATGGGGATAGTTGAAAGTCGGGCCGAAGGCCGGTGGCGGTACTATTCCTGCAAATCGGAAGCCGCCAAGGATGTCATCAGAGTGCTTGATCTTCTGGCCCGGAACAATGCGCTTCCTGCGCCCCCGTCTGGTGCGCTAGAGCGACCTTGAAGTATCGGACGCGGGCTTTCACTGTCTCGCCATAGGCAATCTCGGCACGACATTTGCTTCTCCCAGTCCAGCATGGGTCCCAACGGCCCGTGTAGTCCCAGAATCCCGGGGACGCCCGCCGCTGCCGTGAATGGGGCGGCGGGATTTGCGTTTCGGTATTCCTGATGCTTGACGACGGCCGTTTCACCGCCGTCCGCAACTGCAATCTGTTGACCGTTGCGACAAAGGCTATCGAACCTCGGGTCGCCAGCCCATATTTCTTTCGACTGAATTAGGGTGTACTAATGCTTTGTTGGGGAATAACTTGGGGCTGGGGGATTTATGCACCAAATTGGCGCAAAGATTTTCGAGTGGGCGAACAGTCGCGGCATCTCAATCAAACAACGCTCAAAAACGGTATGGACTGCGGCAGGAAGCTATCGAGGCCGCAATTTTGAAGTTAAGGGCCGTTCGGCAACAATCGCGCTCGCACTGTGGATAGAGGGCTCTCGGTACAAAGGGCCACGGACTTGAGGCCGTTCTTCGCAGCGATGCGGTGGATCCCATGTTCCATATGTTGTTAACGATCGACATTTGGCTCGCCGCCGAGCCGGCAATCCAGTCAACCTGGAGCTGACGGTTGCTCAGCTTCGGAGACAACAGTTGACAGTTTTCGAACTTGAGCGCCGAGTCTCCCGCGCGAATTATCGCACGACTGCTCAAAGGGAGGACCGTACATGGAACACCTTAATCGCAGATCAGCCCTTAAATTTGGTCTCGCTGCGACCGCCGCGACCCCCGTATTTTCATTAGCAGCGCCGGCGGAGGCGGCAGCTCCCAGCTATAGCGCCACTGATGGTATGGACATGGGACACGGACGACGGATGGTGGAAGTCGGGGAGCAGGAGTCACAGATCAGTGCTTACAAGAGCATCAAGATAATCGATGTGATCTATCAACCCGGAGCTTCCGATCCGGACGACCAGCCTATGATGGACATGGACATGATCTGCCACATCATTGCCGGTGAGTTCAAAATCGAGAAGAAAGGTATTCCGGCCTATACCGTCAAAGACGGCGGCCTCTACAGCTGCGGCAAGGGAAAGTCGGATAAAGCCACCAACATCAGCAACGTGGTTGGCATCCATCGAATTGCACTCTTGATCCCAGCTTAAGGTCTGCGACGCATTCGCCACGGTGGCGACTTTGTCGCCGAGCCGTCCGTGTGGCGGTGGCAAGCTGCCACACGGCAGGCGTTATCGGTGTGCAAGATGAGGAAGCGGCTGCTGGAACCTGACGCAGTCGGGATTAAGCGGGATAGAGATCGATGAGGAAGTTGACAGCCTCTATCGCGCCCTCCTGGAAGCCAGTGATGTCGTTCCGGCATGGAGCGCGCTAACGACGTAAGGAAAGTAGGATAGCCGGGAAGCTCTACCTGCCCAGCACCAGCGCCCAATAGCGCAGGTTAGGGTCACGCCCGTCGCGGACATAGGCGAGCCCGAAGCGGCTGAAATCCGGATCGAGTATGTTACGCCGGTGGCCCTGCGAATGCATCCAGATGTCGAACAGTTTTTGCTGGTCGAAGCGGCCTTCGGCGATGTTCTCGGCCGCGGCCCCCCGTACTCCGTTGTCCTTCATGCGCGAGGCAAAATCCTTGCCCCAGCCCGTGGTGTGGCTCATGCGCTCACGCGACGCCATATAGCCTGCCTGCTGCAGCGCTGACTGCTCCAGCTGAGCATCGGGGACGAGCGGCCCGAGCCCCGCGGTGGCGCGCAGGCTTGCCAGCGTGCCGGTCGCGGAGGACGAGACTCCGGCGCCTTGCCCGGTCGGCAGCGAAACGGTGCCGCAGGCGGCAAGGCCGGCCAGGGCCGCGAGACCGATCAGAAGGGCACGCCTGCTTCGGCGCGTTTCGACGGCGGAATGGGAACGAGCAGCAGTGGTCATTCCTGCCTGAATAGCCGCGATCGTGGCTTTTGACGGGCAAGCGGCGAAAATTTTGCGCCGCCGCCCTTTGCGCCAATCGGTTTCCTGCCAGTCCTTAAGGACAACGAGGCGGCCTGGGACGGCGGCTTATGCAGCCTTCCGCCGTGATTGGCTCACGCTCAGCCACACCGCCGAAACCAGGAAGTAGAAGGCGCCTACCGCGGCATAGCCGGCCACGTTGGTGATGGAGGGCGGCATCGGCATCCGCGCCTGGATGATGAAAAAGCTGCCCGCCAGCGCTGATTGCCCGCCGCTCAGGATCATCGCCCACTGCGCGCCAAAACGCTTCCAACGGCGGACGGCGGTGCCGAGCTGAAGCAGGCCGGACAGGATCGCCCATACGCCGAACACGCCGAGCACCCAATTCATGCTCATCGTCAGCGCGAGAACCACCGCGAGCGCTGTCGCCAGGCTGGCTAGGACGTTGATGGCCTGCGTGCGATTGCGTCCCAATCCTCCACTGCGCGATGCGTCGACAAAATTGGCCAGCGCATCCCATGCGGGATAAGCCACGAGCAAAACCGCGGCGACCGCCAGGGAATGCTGTCCCACCGTGAAGGCAGCCGCCACCCAGGCCGTCGAAAATACCGTCCGAGCGAAGTAGTAGAGTTTGAGCCATTGTTCCTCGCTGGCCCGGGAAAGATCGCCACTGTGAACCGTCATTGGGTTGTCCTTTCGACTAGTAGGTAGGGATTTGCGACGAGCGTCGCGGAGCAATTTGCGTTGTGATGTTTGAGACCTAGGACCGTATCTGGAGCGAAGCGAGCCGCTCCAGGAGCGGGCCCGTCACGGCGCCGAATATCTTCGGATCGCCATAGGCCCGCGCCGAAAGCATCGCGCCGTGAACCGTCGCCATGAACGCTTCGGCCTCTGCGCGAGGGGCGGTCATCAGGTGCATCTGGCCATGCCGCGCCCCGCGCTCCAGCACGGATGTAAGCCACGCTGACAGGGAGCGGAAATGGGCGCGGACCTCCAGGCCAACTTCCTCGGGCAGGACCGGGAGTTGGCCTGCCAGCAGCGCGCAGACGCAGAATGGAGCGCTGGCGTCCGCGATACAGGCTTCCCAGTACCCAACATAGAGCCGAAGCTGTTCGAGCGGGTCGGAGACCTGCAGTTCGAGATTAGCCATCCCCGCTTCGGCTTCTTCCCGATACCGCGCAACCAGCGTGCGGACCAGGTCGACCTTGCTTGGGAAATGGTGATGGATGCTCGCCTTGCGAATCCCGACGACATCGGCGATGTCGGCATAACTGAAACCGTTGTAGCCGCCAGCGACGATCAGCGAACGCGCGCAAGCCAGGATATCGTCGGACGTCGTAGACAGGTTGCTCATGGCTCTTTACCTACCTTCTGGTAGGATGGTCGTCAAGTGGACTAGCCCGGGTGATGGCGAGCACAATCTTGTGATGGCATATCCAAGACCATCGATTTGGCGACAAGCCCTGGCAAATCGGCTATGCTGCCACATCTACTAGTGGCAGCTGCGGGCGGCCTCACGGCGGCGACCGCCCCCGATTAACGGAGGGAAGGTTATGGCCAGCTTTCATGTCATGGCGGACGCGCGTGGAATGCATGTGCAACCCACAGTGCGCCACATCACCACGTCTGATCTCTGGGACGCGTTGCGGCTCGGCGCCGAGGATTTCTGGGCAAAGCCGTCCCACTATGTGTTCCTGTGCCTGATCTACCCGATCGTCGGCCTGATCCTCACACAATGGTCGTCGGGCTCCAATGCCATCCAGCTCATCTATCCCTTGATGTCGGGCTTTGCATTGGTCGGCCCATTCGCCGCCATCGGCCTTTACGAGATCAGCCGCCGGCGCGAACTCGGCATGAACACCAACTGGCGGCATGCCCTCGATGTCCGCCACTCCTCGGCACTGCCATCGATTGCGGTCATCGGCATCATGCTGTTCGCGCTGTTCCTGCTGTGGCTATTCACGGCGCAGTCGATCTACACCAGCCAGTTCGGCGACCAGCCGCCGGCTTCCGTCGGCGCCTTCCTGCGCGACGTGCTGACGACCAGCAGGGGTTGGACGTTGATCCTCGCCGGCAATGCCGCTGGCTTCGTCTTCGCCGTGGTCGTGCTGGCCACCACGGTGATCGCCTTCCCGCTGTTGCTCGACCGCGATGTCGGCGCCGTTTCGGCAATCGAGACTTCGGCCCGCGCGGTCATGGCAAATCCGCTGCAAATGGCGCTGTGGGGCCTGATGGTCGCCGTGCTTCTGGTGATCGGCTCGGTCCCGCTCTTTGCCGGCCTGGCCGTGGTCATGCCGATCCTTGGCCATGCCACCTGGCACCTCTACCGCAAGGTGATAGAGCCGGAGCGGACGCAGCAGATAAGGCGGCCGATGTAGGTAAGCCTGCGCCAATCGCATGCAACGGCCGGGACCGCTTGGGAAGCTTTTCCGGCCGATCCGCCTTGGCATGGCCGGCTATCTCGCTTGCGTGCCCGCGTATGCTGGGCAAGCGGTGCGATTTGAAAGTGCGGCGGTCGCGCCGACGCCACTTCAGATGCGCAATGCGCAACAAAACGGGCAGGCGCTCAAAGCTGTTCCCGGCACGCTATTGAACGGCTATCTGACCCGGCCGCCGGGCGAGGGGCCGTTCCCGGCTGTCGTGGTTCTTCACGGGTGTACGGGTCTATCCCCGGATGTAAAGAAAACCTGGTCAGAGCGGCTGTCTTCCTGGGGCTACGTCTCCCTCTTTGTCGACAGCTTCAGCACGCGCGGTATTCGCGAGACGTGTGATGGCAAGCCGCTTGCCGATCGCGTCTATGACGCCTACGGCGCCCTGGAGTTCCTGTCGAAATACAGTTTTGTCGATCCGCGGCGCATAGCGTTGGCGGGGTCCTCCGCCGGCGGAACCACAACGCTCGAGGCCGTGCAATCCGGCGGCGCCGAGCATCTCATGGAGCGCAAGTTCAAGGTGGCGATTGCCTACTATCCGAATTGTTCGGCAACGAATGGCGACATGGCGGTCCCGACCTTGATCCTGATCGGCGAACTCGACGACTGGACACCCGCCAAAAAATGCCAGGACATGATGGCCCATCGCAGCGCCAAGGGAAGCGCGGTGCAGCTCGACGTCTTCAAGGGCGCCCGTCACGCATTTGCCTCGCCAGGATTGAAGACCGGTAGCGAGGACTATGGTCACCGAGTGGAGTACAATGCGGCTGCCGCCGAGCAATCGATAACCGACGTACGCGTCTTTCTGAAAGAAGCGTTCGGCGGCTAGAGCAATTCCAGGAAAAACGTGAAACGGTTTTCCCGGGAAATGCGCGTAGTGCTTTCCCTTGGAAATTGCGTCAAAACAAAGAGTTAGAGCAGTTAACCCTATCCGTTAGGTGAACTGCTCTAGCGCTGCGCGTCGGTCGCCATCTTCAGGGCCAGCGCCGTCAGCACCGTACCCATCATCCAACGCTGGATGACCAGCCACAATGGCCGGCCGGCAAGGAAGGCGGCAATCGAGCCGGCCGTCACGGCGATGATGGCATTGACGCTGAGGCTGATCGATATCTGCGTCGCGCCGAGCACCAGAAGCTGCGACAGCACATGGCCCTTGCCGGGACTGATGAATTGCGGCAGCAGCGACAGATAGAGCACGGCCACCTTGGGGTTGAGGAGATTGGTCATCAGCCCCATGGCGAACAGCTTGCGCGGCCTGTCCTTCGGCAGGTCGCGCACCTGGAACGGCGAGTGTCCGCCAGGCTTGACCGCCTGCCAGGCCAGCCACAAGAGATAGAGCCCGCCGGCAAAGCGCAGCGCATCATAGGCGAAAGGTACGGCGAGCAGCAGCGCGGTGATGCCGAACGCAGCCGACAGCACATAGAACAGGAAGCCGACCGCAACCCCGCCAAGCGAGATCAGTCCGGCCTTCGGCCCTTGCGACAGCGAGCGCGAGATCAGGTAGATCATGTTCGGGCCTGGCGTCAGCACCATGCCGAGGCAGACCAGCGCGAAAGCGATATGATTGGCGGTGTCGGGCATTGTTCGTCCCCAAGGCTCGTCGCAGCGTGTCGCGATGGATGCGGGCGATCTCGCGAGCGCGCAATATGTGCCCGTCACGGCAGGCGCCCGCAAGGGCTTGGCGGCGCCACGCGTTGCGCCAGGGAAGCCTTAGCCGACCACCCGCAGGTTCGACAGTTCGTTGCCGATTTCCTTGAAATCGTTCGACAGGCTGGCCCCGGTCGCGTTCCAGAACAGCTTCGCCGGCTTGCTCGGATCGGTGGGGTCCTTTCGGAAGCGCGACTCCGACGAGCAGGATTTCAGCGCATCGATCGCCAGCTTGTCGCTGGCCTTGGTCGTCGACAGGTCGAGCGCCACCGTCATCACCATGATGTTGGCCGCCTTGGCGTTGTTGCAAAGCGTTGCCATCTGCTCGTTGAGAGCGTTCGTGTAGTTTCCGTTCGAATAGTCGAACTGACCGATGGCGGTCGATGTGCCCATGAACATCCGCCCGACCGAGGTGCCGTTGTAACCGGGGTTGAGATAGCCGTAGGACGCATAGGTCGATTTCGAGTCGGCGGGATCTGAATAACTCAGCGAGGACGGCGTATAGTAGGTGTTGGCGCCGTCGGTCAAAACGATCACCACCTTGTCGTTGCCCTTTTCCGTCTCCAGGCGCCCTTGCGTGAACGGCTCTCCGCTCGAAACCACCCGCCAGCCCCACGCCATGCCCTCGGGAACATTGGTGCCGCCATTCGGCTGCATCAGGTCGATCGCGGCCTTGATCGCGGTGGCTCCATCGGTGACGCTGACATCGGTCAAAGGCGTGATCGCGTTGGTGGTGCAGCTGTAGTTCGGGCCGTTGCCGGTGGGCAATGCCGGTGCATTGATCGGCCGCGGCTGGAAATACTTGGCCATGTTGCGCAACCGTGATTGGCCGCTGGTGCTTGAAGGATCGTCATTCCACCAGCTGTTCACCGCGCCGTAGGTCACCGGGGCGGCCTCGTCGGGATCCTGGGTGAGCTTCCAGTGATTGCCGGGTTCGTCCGGCGCGAACATCGGCACGAACATCGTTGCCGGATCGCCGACGCCTATGCCGGTGTTGGCCGAGCCGCCGGACGGCGGGGCGTCGTTGACATTATAGGGGTAGGGCCGGGCTTCGACGCAGCCCTGCCAGCTGGCGAACGGGCCATAGGTATCGACGTAGTCGTACTCGTTGTGGCTGCGTTTGCAGGTGTTGTTCGAATAGTATTCGTCGCACACTACGCGCTTGCTGTTGACGACACGCTCGTGGTTGGTGACCACCTGCATGTCGCGGTAGAGCGAAAACCGGGTCAGCATCTGGCCTTCCTCGCTGCCCCAGCCGGTGCCGCGCTTGTACCAGATGCCGTTGGTCTTCTGGGCGTATTTGTCGGCGGCGTTCAGCGTCGACCAGTCGAAATTCTCGTTCGACAGAGGAGACAGGCCTTCGGTGTCCATCCACGATGCGTTGCCGTTGCCAGGGCCGACATTCACCGAGGCGGCGAATGGCACGAGACCGAATTGCACCGGCTTGTCGACCTGCTTGATCATGACCGCCTGCTGGGCAAGCGTGTCGACCAGCTGCTTGGACGCAGTCTTGAGGAGGTCGATGCGTTTTTGGCCCGAGCCCGTGCCGAGCGTTGTCATCGACCCGGAGTTGTCGAGCACCAGGGCAACTTCCAGAGTGTTCTTCAGCCGCACCTGAGAGGTGACGTCGAAGCTGATGCTCTGGTTCGCATCGGTTGCGGATTTGCCCACCAGCTGGGCGAAGGCAGGATAGAAATAGGGCTTGTAGTTCAGCCGGGCGGTCATCTTGAGCAAGCCGCCGCCGGCGGTGTTGCTGGGCAAGGTGACATTGAGCGTCGCGTTGGCGGGATTGAGATCGTTCAGGTTGGCGTTGAAGAAATCGAGCGCATAGGCTCTCAACTGATCGTCGGTCGCGCCTTCCGTCAGCCGGCGCGCCGTGGCGAAATTGGCGGCGTCGAGCGCGTTCGTCACCATCTGCTTTTCGCGGTTCATTTCCGTGAAGTCGATCGCGAGCGCAAGGCCGCCCATCAGCGGTATCATCGCCACGGCTGTCATGAGAGCATAGTTGCCGCGCCTGTCGCGGCGGAACTGACGCCAGATTTCATGCATGTCTTGCAGCGGCCCCCGCCGGCGGATTCTCGATTGGCGCCAGCTTTTCACAAAACGCTGAAGGACGGGTTTGGGAAACCGCTCTATTGCTTGGTTGGCACTTCACCAACCGCTAACCAATCCAGAGCCTGCGGCCCCGATCCTGTCCAAAAGCAAAACGCCCTGCCGGGGCAGGGCGTTCATAGGGGAGACCTGCCGATCAGCTGACGATGCGCAGATTGGAGAGCTCGTTGCCGATCGCCTTGAAATCGTTGGACAGCGTTGCCCCGGTCGAATTCCAGAACAGTTTCATCGGCTTGCTGGGGTCCGTCGGGTCCTTGCTGAAGCGCGAATCCGAAGAGCAGGCCTTCAGCGCATCCATCTGCGTTTTTTCCGCGGTATTGGTCGCATCCAGGTCGAGCGCGATGGTCATGACCATGATGTTGGCGGCCTTGGCGTTGTTGCAGAGCGTGGTGAAATGCTCATTCATCGCCTTGGTGTAGTTGGCGTTGGAGTAGTCGGTCTTGGTGACGTTGCTGCTGGTCCCCAGGAACATGCGCCCATAGCTGTAAGTGACGTTGCTGAACGGCACGATGTAGCCAAGGGCCGAATAGATGGCCTTGCTGCCGGCCATGTCGTTGCCGCCATAGTTCCAGTTGGTCCCGGAGTAGGTCTGGGCCGTCACCGACGTTGGTGTGTAATAGGTGTTCGCTCCATCGGTCAGGACGATCAGCACCTTGTCGTTGCCTCTTTCCGTCTCGGCCCGGCCCTCGGTAAAGGGAGCGGTGCTGGAGAGCGTCCTCCAACCCCAGGCCATTCCTTCAGGCACATTGGTCGCACCGCTGGCCGCCATGGCGTCGATCGCCGCCTTTACCGCAGTTGCCCCCGCTGCAACGGAAACATCGGTAAGCGGCGTGATCGCCGTCGTGCTGCAGCTCGTATTGGGTCCGGCGTTCATGCCGTAGCCCGGCGTCACCGTGGTGCCCGGATCCGCAAAGTATTTGGGCATAAAGCTCTGACGTTGCGCGCTCGTGCTTGCGGCAGGTGTCCCGTCGGCCATCCAATTGTTGTTGGCGGGGCGAGGCGGGTAGTTGCTGTCGGTCAGATCGGTTTCATCAGGTGCGAACATCGGTACGAACAGGGTTGCCGGTGTCGAGCTTGAAGGTACCGTGTCCTGGATGTTGTCGGGATAAGGACGGGATTCCACGCAGCCACCCCATGCGGCAACGCCTGCATAGGTGTAGTTGTAACCGCTCTGCCACGTCTTGCACGAGCCGTTGGAATAGGTGGCCGTGCACTTGAACTGACTGACATAGGTGGCCGTCGCCACGCGCTTCATCTGGTTGTAGATCGAGAACCGGGTCAGCGGCAGGTCTTTCTGGGTCACATCCCAGCCAGTGCCCTTGGCGTACCAGACGCCGGCGACGTATTGCGCGTATTTGGTTGGATAGGAGGTAGAGTTCATGCCCGCCCAATTGAAATTCTCATGATGGATCGGCGAGATGCCGGTGGTGTCCATCCATGCCGCCGAGGCATTGCCCGAACCGACATTCACCGAGGCGGCGAAGGGGACGAGGCTGAATTGGACCGGCTTGCTGACCTGCTTCATCAACTGGGCCTGGCCGGCCAATTGGTCGACCAGCTGCTTGGCGGCGTCCTTGAGCAGGTCGAACCGCACCTTGTTGGAACCTTTGCCGAGTTCCGTCATCGAGCCGGAATTGTCGAGCACCAGCGACACTTCCAGCGTGTTCTTCAGGCGCACTTCCGAGCATGTGTTGAAGGCCATGGTGGTGGCGTCGCCGCTGCTGCCGCCCAGCAATATCTTGGCCGTCGGCAGGAAGTAGGGCTTGTAGGTCAGCGTGCCGCATAGCTTCAGTGTTCCGCCGCCGGCGTTGTTGTTGGGCAGCGTCACCGCCAGCGTGGTGTTGGCCGGATCGATATGCGCGAGATTGGCCTCGAAGAAATTCTTGGCATAGGCTTTCGCGTCGGCATCGGTGGCGCCGGCAACGATCTGCTGGGCGGTGGCGATGCCCGCGGCATCCAGTGCGTTCAAGGCGTTTTGGCGCTCGCGCGTCATTTCCGTATAGTCGATGCCGATCGCCAGGGCACCCATGAGCGGCACCATGGCAAGGACAGTCATCAACGCATAATTACCGCGCCGGTCGTTTGCGAATTTCCGGATCATGCCTTCAACCACCCCCGCCAAATCAAATTGGTGGTGACTGTGTCATAAATCGTTAAATTTCACGTTGCGGGAATGTATCCAAGGTCGAGCCGCGCTTTCAAAGCTCGTTAACCAAACATCGGCCGCGGTTTCCGCCGCCGAACGGGACACCCATCGGCGGACAAGCGGCTCTTTGCGATCTCCATGCGACATCCGGGCGAAAGCTGGTGACAGCATGGGCCGGTTCGGATAATTCGGACCGGTCGCGGCGAACCGTCGGCCGCGGCGCTCGCAACGGATCAAATTGAAGGGAACGACATGGCGGATTCGCCTGAAATCGTCGGCTCGCTCGAAGACGTATCGAAAGCCTATTCGGCAATTCTTTGCGATGTCTGGGGCGTGGTGCACAACGGCGAATGGCATTTTCCGGCAGCCGCGGCCGCGTTGGCGGCGGCAAGGGCGACTGGTATTCCCGTTGTCCTCATCACCAATTCGCCCCGCCGCAGCGCCGATGTCGTGGCTCAGATGAGCGCGATCGGCGTTCCGCTGTCAGCCTACGACCGTGTGGTGACCTCGGGCGACGTGACCCGTGACCTGATCGCGGAAGGGCCGCGCAAAGTCTTCCACATCGGCGCCGACCGCGATCTGAACCTCTATGACGGCCTCGATGTCGAACTCGTCGAGGAATTCGAGGCCACCGGCGTCGTTTGCACGGGGCTGTTCGACGACGAGGTCGAAAAGCCCGAGGACTATGCCGAACTGCTGCGCCGGTTGCGTGCCAGGAACCTGCCGTTCATCTGCGCCAACCCAGATATCATGGTGGAGCGTGGCGAACGGATCATCTGGTGCGCCGGCGCCTTGGCGCGCGACTATGCGCAGCTCGGCGGCCGCACGCTGATCGCCGGCAAACCCTACGCGCCGATCTACGAGGTCGCGATGAAGGAAGCGGCCGAGGCTCTTGGCCGACCGCTCGAGCGTTCACAGGTATTGGCCATCGGCGACGGCATGATGACCGATGTGAAGGGCGCGGCCGACAATGATTTCGACGTTCTCTATGTCTCCGGCGGCATTCACGCCCGCGACTATGGCGATGCCTTGCAGCCGGATCCGGCAAGGCTCGGCCTCTTCCTGGAACGGCACGGCTATCGCCCCGTGGCCGTCATAGCCAGACTGCGGTAGGTGGCAATGGAAGCCTTTCAGCACCTCTCGGCGACCATGCCGCTGCCCGCCGACCTGAGGGGCGGCGTTGTCGCGATCGGCAATTTCGACGGCGTCCACCGTGGCCATCAGGCGGTGCTCGAACGGGCGTTGGCCGAGGCCGTGCGGCGCGGCGTGCCGGCCCTGGTGCTGACCTTCGAGCCGCACCCGCGAACGATCTTCAGGCCCGACATGCCGTTGTTCGTGCTGACGCCGCCGTCGATGAAGGCGCGGCTCCTGTCGCTGCTGGGCTTTGCCGCATTGGTCGAGCAGCCATTCACGCGCGACTTCGCCTCCCTGTCGGCGGAAGCGTTCGTCACCGATGTGCTGGAAAGGACGCTCGGCATCACGCATGCCGTGACCGGTTTCGATTTCCATTTCGGCAAGGACCGCCAGGGCGGTCCGGCCTATCTCATGGCGGCCGGCGAGCGCCATGGCTTCGGCGTCACGCTTGTCGACGCTTTCCGGGACGAGGGCGCCGAGGTGGTCTCGTCGAGCCGGATCCGCGCTTTGCTCTGCGATGGCGAGGTGGCCGAGGCCGCCGGCCTGCTCGGCTACCGCTTCACGGTGGAAAGCGAGGTCGTCGGTGGCCAGCAGCTCGGGCGAACGCTCGGTTTTCCGACAGCGAACATGCGGCTTCCCGCGGAAGCCGCCCTCAAGCAAGGAATCTATGCCGTCCGCTTTCGGCGCGCCGACGGCACGCTGCACGATGGCGTCGCCAGTTTCGGCCGCCGTCCGACCGTCGACGACAATGGCGCGCCGCTTCTGGAAACCTTCGTCTTCGATTTCTCAGGCGACCTTTATGGCGAGATTTGCCAGGTGTCCTTCTTCGGCTTCCTGCGCAGCGAGATAAAGTTCGACGGGCTCGATGCGCTGGTCGTGCAGATGAAGCGCGATGAAGCCGAGGCAAAGGCGCTGCTGGCCGGCGTCAAACCGCTTTCGGAGCTGGACAGCGCGATCGCTTTCTGACGGTGCCTGGCTGAAATCGCGGGAAAACGCCAACGACTGTGAAACAATTCATCGAAGTCGGTTGGCAGCACGCCCAACACTCGTTGATGAAAATCGACATGTTCGTCTGGGGCGTGGTGATCGTCTGCGCAGGCCTGTTCATACTTTGCGATGGGCTGAGCGCGCATTGGGGTAAGACCGGCAGCGGCCGCAGCCTGGCCTATGTGATGCTGCTGTCGCCGCTCTCCTACTGGGCCTTTGCCTTCATCAACACGCGACTGGATCTTGCCGTGACCGGGGCTCTGGTCAACACCATCGTGGTCGCCGGCGCCGTGCTGGTCGGTGCTGTCGTCTTCAAGGAAGAGGTATCGTCGCTGCAATATATCGGAATTGCATTCGCGCTGATCTCGGTGACGCTGCTCAACCTCGCCTGATCATTTCTTCAACACCCTACCTCTTCAAGTTCTTCAAGGCCCTACTTCTTCAAGGCCCTACTTCTTCAAGGCAAGCCCGACCGCGATGAAGGTCCAGCCCTGAAAAATCAGGTCGATCGCCAGGAACAGTCCGAGCACCCACAGGCTGTTGACCGGCCAGCCCATGGCGATGATCAGGCCGGCGAGCACGCTGATGACGCCCGCCGCGACGATCCAGCCCCAGCCGCGTTCCGGGCGGTGACTGTAGCCGACCCAGGCCCTGAGAGCGCCGGAAGCGACGAGCGCAACGGCCAGCAGGAAGGTCAGCACCGCCGAGGCGAGCAATGGATTGTCGAAGGCGAAAAATCCGGCAACCGCGTAAAGCAGTCCGCTGAGCAGCCAATAGAAGAAGCGCCCCCAGGTCTTGACGCCGAACGCATGCATGATCTCGATGATGCCGGCCACCAGCATCAGCCAGCCGACGACATAGACGGAAGCCACAGTGGCGATGAACAGATTGCCGAAGGCGATGCCGCCGAGGATCAGCAGCAGCACGCCCAGACCGACGAACCATCCCCACTTGTCTCGCGTCTGGCCGATCGCGTTCTTCAGTGTATCGCCGTGCAAGGTCATGTCGCCACCTCCATCGAGGGCCGCCAGCATGCAACGAAGTTATCCCTGGCGCCGATCCGCGTCCAGCCGATGGCGGGCCGGACGGTGCAGGCAACCAGAGCCGGATGTCTCGTCCTTAAATCAAATTTTACCAAAGCCCCTTCAATGCTGTCGCCGAAGGACAGTTGTATTGTGTTAGTGGAGTGGCCATGAGTCCGGTCGGGAAGATTTCTGCAGCCTTGGCAACCGTCATGCTGGCTACCTCAGGCGCGGCCGAGGCCGGCGAGGGCGCTTTCGGCTGGTTGTCCGGTGACTGGTACCTGACGGTCGGCGCCACCGGCATGGTGGCGCCCAATTTCGAGGGCGGCAGGCAGTACCTGCTCAGTGCCTCGCCGATCATTTCGCTGGGCAAGGCCGGCCCCGCGGCCCGTTTCACCTCCCGCAACGACAACATCTCATTGGCGCTTGTCGACGATGGCAGCGTTCGCGCCGGCCTGACCGGCAAGTTCCTGTTCTCGCGCGACGACAGCAATGCCGACGAACTCGAGGGTCTCGATCCTGTTCGCTGGGGCGGCGAAGTCGGCGGCTTCTTCGAATTCTATCCGACGGACTGGATGCGCGCGCGTGCCGAATTGCGGCATGGCATCCGGGCCCACAACGGCTTTGTCGCCGATATCGCCGTCGATGGTTTCTACGACGTGACGCCGACCGTCAGGATTTCGGGTGGACCGCGCGTGTCTTTTGCCTCGGCCAACTACTTCGACGCCTATTATGGCGTCAATGCGCAGGAGGCCGTGGCATCGGGCCTGAGCCAGTACAATCCCGGCGGCGGCCTGAAGTCTGTCGGCCTCGGCGGGGCGGTGACCTGGAAAGTGACCGATCCGATGACCGCCAGCCTGTTCGGCGAATATTCGCGCCTTGAGGGTCCGGCCGCCGATTCCAGCCTGGTCAGGGAACGTGGCGACCGCAACCAGTTCATGGTCGGCGTGTCGACCACCTATCGCTTCGACTTTTCGATGTAGGCGAATCGAACGAGACGCTTTATTCCTGCCGCGGCATCGGCTAAAAGCCCAGCCATGAGCAGCTTTTTGCGCCTTTTCGCGATTGCGATACGAATTACAGGCCCGGTGTTCCGGGCGGCCTGAGCGCCGCCGGAACCGCCGGGAGTTTCGCGCGCGCCCTCGCGCTTTTTCCAGAACATCAATGCATATCACCCAAAAGTGGGTCCGGTTTTGGGAAACGGTATGCGTCAACCAAAGACTTCAACGCTCCGGCTTTTGTGCCGACGGGCTATGCAGATGGCAGATCAATGACCGACACTGTTGAAACGATCGACTATTCCAAGACGCTCTACCTGCCGCAGACGGATTTCCCGATGCGCGCCGGCTTGCCCGAGAAAGAGCCGGTGCTGGTCAAGCGCTGGCAGGACATGGACCTCTACCGCAAGCTGCGCGAGAGTGCCGCCGGCCGCGAAAAATATGTGCTGCATGACGGCCCGCCTTACGCCAACGGCAACATCCACATTGGACATGCGCTGAACAAGATCCTCAAGGACGTCATCACCCGCTCGTTCCAGATGCGCGGCTATGATTCCAACTACGTGCCCGGCTGGGATTGCCACGGCCTGCCGATCGAATGGAAGATCGAGGAGCAGTACCGCGCCAAGGGCAAGAACAAGGACGAGGTGCCCGTCAACGAGTTCCGCAAGGAATGCCGTGAATTCGCCGCGCACTGGATCTCCGTGCAGGGCGGCGAGTTCCAGCGCCTCGGCGTCATCGGCGACTTCAAGAACCCCTATACGACGATGGCTTTCCATGCCGAGGCGCGCATCGCCGGCGAATTGTTGAAGTTCGCCATGTCGGGCCAGCTCTATCGCGGCTCAAAGCCGGTGATGTGGAGCGTCGTCGAACGCACCGCGCTGGCCGAGGCCGAGATCGAGTACCAGGACTATGAGAGCGACACGATCTGGGTGAAATTCCCGGTCGTCAGCCTTGCCCGGGAGGTCGCCAATGCCGAAGAGCCGGCGAAGCTGACCGAGACGTCGCTGGACCTGCTGGAAGCTCATGTCGTCATCTGGACGACGACGCCCTGGACCATCCCCGGCAACCGCGCCGTCAGCTATTCGCCGCGCATCGGCTATGGTCTTTACGAAGTCACCGCGGCCGAGAATGCCTTCGGGCCGCAGCCGGGCGAGAAGCTGATCTTTGCCGATGCTCTGGCGGAAGATTGCGCGGCCAAGGCCAAGGTCGCCTTGAATCGCCTTCACAGCGTTTCGGCCGAACAGCTTGGAAGTCTTACGCTTTCGCATCCGTTCAAGGGTCTTGGCGGCGGCTACGAATTTGCCGTTCCGATGCTCGCCGGCGATCATGTCACCGACGATGCGGGCACCGGCTTCGTCCACACCGCGCCCGGCCACGGCCGCGAGGATTTCGACGCCTGGATGGATTCCGCTGCCGACCTGCGCGCGCGCGGTGTCGACACCGCGATCCCGTTCACGGTCGACGATGGCGGCTTCTTCACCAGGGACGCGCCGGGCTTCGGTCCGGATCGCGAGGGCGGGCCGGCGCGCGTCATCGACGACAACGGCAAGAAGGGGAACGCCAACCAGGCGGTCATCGACGAGCTGATCAAGCGCAACGCGCTGTTCGCGCGCGGCCGTCTGAAACACTCCTATCCGCATTCCTGGCGGTCGAAGAAGCCGATCATCTTCCGCAACACGCCGCAGTGGTTCATCTACATGGACAAGGACCTTGGCGACGGCACGACGCTGCGCAGCCGCGCGCTGAAGGCGATCGACGACACCCGTTTCGTGCCGGCGGCAGGCCAGAACCGCATCCGCGCCATGATCGAGGAACGGCCCGACTGGGTGCTGTCGCGTCAGCGTGCCTGGGGCGTGCCAATCGCCGTCTTCGCCGACGAGGACGGCAATGTGCTCAAGGACGAGGCCGTCAACCGGCGCATCATGGACGCCTTCGAGACGGAAGGCGCCGACGCCTGGTTCGCCGCTGGCGCCAAGGATCGCTTTCTCGGCAATCACGACGCCTCCCGGTGGCGGCAGGTGATGGACATCCTCGACGTCTGGTTCGATTCGGGTTCGACGCATGTCTTCACGCTCGAGGACCGTCCCGACCTGAAATGGCCAGCCGATGTCTATCTCGAAGGCTCCGACCAGCATCGCGGCTGGTTCCATTCCTCGTTGCTCGAAAGCTGCGGCACCAGGGGTAGGGCGCCCTACGACACGGTCGTCACCC
Organism: Mesorhizobium sp. WSM1386; assembly: GCF_055901595.1. Classification (NCBI taxonomy): domain Bacteria; kingdom Pseudomonadati; phylum Pseudomonadota; class Alphaproteobacteria; order Hyphomicrobiales; family Phyllobacteriaceae; genus Mesorhizobium; species Mesorhizobium sp. WSM1386. The sequence goes on along the minus strand of NZ_CM148373.1, from coordinate 5,053,091 downwards.
ATGGATTCACCATGGACGAGGACGGGCGCAAGATGTCGAAGTCGCTCGGCAACACCGTCATCCCGCAGGACGTGATCAAGCAGTCCGGCGCCGATATCCTGCGGCTCTGGGTGGTGACGACGGATTATTGGGAAGACCAGCGGCTCGGCAAGAACGTGCTGCAGACCAACATCGACGCCTACCGCAAGCTGCGCAATACGGTCCGCTGGATGCTGGGCACGCTCGCCCATGACGATGGCGAGGATGTGCCGCTGGAAACGATGCCGGAGCTGGAGCGGCTGATGCTGCACCGGCTGTCCGAACTCGACGAGTTGGTGCGCCAGGGCTATGACGCGTTCGAGTTCAAGCGCATCACCCGCGCGCTCATCGATTTCATGGTGGTCGAGCTGTCGGCCTTCTATTTCGACATCCGCAAGGACGCGCTTTATTGCGACGCGCCATCGAGCGCGAAGCGCAAGGCCTCCGTGCAGGTCGTGCGTCATCTCTTCGACTGCCTGGTGAAATGGCTGGCGCCGATGCTGCCCTTCACAATGGAGGAGGCCTGGCTCGACCGTCATCCCGATGCGGTCTCGGTGCATCTCGACCAGTTCCCGGAAATCCCGGCGGACTGGAAGAACGAGGCCCTGGCGGAGAAATGGCGCAAGGTCAGGCAGGTGCGCCGCGTCGTCACCGGCGCGCTCGAGATCGCGCGTGCCCAGAAGGTGATCGGCTCCTCGCTGGAGGCGGTGCCGGTGGTCACGATCAACGACGCGGCGCTCGAGGCGGCGATATCGGACGTCGACATGGCCGAGATGGCGATCACCAGCGATCTCGTCATTGCTCATGGCCAGGCGCCGCAAAGCGCATTCACGTTGGACGACGTCAAGGGCGTCGCCGTGGTTGTCGAGAAGGCCGAGGATCGCGGCCTGGTCAAATGTGCACGCTCCTGGCGCTACACGGCCGATGTCGGGCAGGACGCGGAATTTCCCGATGTCTCCGCGCGCGACGCCGCCGTGCTGCGTGAACTGAAGGCGCTCGGCCGGCTCTGATGCATGTTGCCCAAACGTGCATGGCGGTTGGGGATCACGGCATGGCCGGCCAGGATGCCCTGCATATCGGTGCACAAATGCCACGCCGGGCGGTGCTGATCCGCCCGCGCGTTGCCCTTAATGAGTGGTTGAGGTAAACACGCGAAACTCCGGAAGACAAATTGTCGCCGGATTTCCGTCGCAAGTGCTTGGACGATGGGGACCGGACACAAGGCCGGTGGCAATCGAGAGGCTGTCTAGAGTGGGACTTTTTGGCATGACCGAGAGATATAACGCGCGCCTTGCGCTTCTGGCGCCGCTTGTCGCATCGGGCCTCGCTTTGTCCGGCTGCATGGGGTCTCCGACCTATGGAACCGACAAGACTGCCGCCGAACAGCTGGCCGGCGATCTCACCGGCGCCGTTTCCTTCGCGCCGAAGCGCAGGGATCCGATCGACTACAAGCCGCGCCCGACGCTGGTGAAGCCGGCACCTGGCCAGAAGGAAGCGCTGCCGGCGCCGCAGAACAGCATCCAGACGGCGAGCGCCGAATGGCCTGAATCGCCCGAGCAGCGCCGCGCCCGCCTGCGCGCCGACGCCACGGCACACCAGGATGATCCGAATTATCAGTCGGAGATCGTTGACGACGTGCAGACCGATCCCGAGGCGATCAAGAAGGCGATGGCCGACTCAGGCTCCAGCCACCCGCCGGCTTGGAGACCCGCGGATTCCGACAAGGGCCGCGCCGCCGAGATCCAGCGCCGCCTTGCCGAAGGCAAGCAGGGCGATCCCAACACCCGCAAATATCTGAGCGAGCCGCCATTGGCCTACCGTGTCGCGTCCGGCGCAGCACCGCAGAATGAACTTGGCGAGGACGAATACAAGAAGGAACGCCGCCTGAAGAAAGAGGCGGAAGGCAAGAAGGGCGGCTGGTTCGACTGGCTGCCGTCCCTGTAACAGCCGGCTGCGTCGATTGTGGACGGGCACGGCGCCCGGTTCAGTCGCGACGTTCCCTGAAAAATCCCTTGAGCAGCAGGCCCGCTTCGGTCTCGGCCATCCCCGGATAGATGTCGGGCGCATGGTGGCAGGTCGGCGAGGCGAAGAAGCGCACGCCGTTGACCACCGCGCCGCCCTTTTCGTCGCCGGCGCCGAAATAGAGACGGCGCAGCCTGGCGAAGGAAATGGCGCCGGCGCACATGGCGCAGGGTTCCAGCGTCACATAGAGATCGTGGCCGGTGAGCCGCTCTGTCGCCAGTTTGCCGCAGGCTTCGCGGATCGCCAGCATCTCGGCATGCGCCGTCGGGTCGGCAAGCTCGCGGGTGCGGTTGCCGGCACTGGCGACGACAGTGCCGCCGCTGGCGATGACGGCGCCGACCGGCACTTCGCCGCGCAGGGCGGCCGCTTCGGCCTCTTTCAGCGCCAGGGCCATGAAATCCGGCCGCTTCACGCGGTTTCCATTCCCATTATCTCCTCGCCGCTCCAGGCTTTTGGTTTTCGTTTGTCTTTCCGGAAAACCGGTCTCCACTTTTCCCTGACAAACTCTGATGATCCTGTTATTGAGCGCATAACCTCGAAAATCGGACTCGATTTTCGGAAATGATCATGCGCCAAATCAAAAGTGCTACAGCGTTCGTTGCGCGCCCGAAAGGATGCGCCACGCTGTAGCAGCGCAAACGGACAAAGGCCACATGGACGACAACGACAAGAAATCTCCGCGCCAAAAAGGCCCGGGCAAGAAACCCGCGGCCTCGCGTGGCGGTGGCAAGCCGTCCTTCGGCGCCAAGAAACCCTACGCGCCGCGCGGTGAGCGTCCGATGGCCGCCGAAGGCGAGCGGCCGAAGCGCAACTTCAAAAGCGGCGACAAGCCGTTCAGCAAGGGGCCGCGCCCCGAAGGCAAGCCCTATGAGAAGCGCGAAGGTCCGCGCAAGCCTTACGCGCCGCGTGGCGACCGCCCGATGGCCGCCGAAGGCGAGCGCAAGCCCTACGAGAAGCGCGAAGGCCCGCGCAAACCCTACGCGCCGCGCGGCGACCGCCCGATGGCCGCCGAAGGCGAGCGCAAGCCCTACGAGAAGCGCGAAGGCCCGCGCAAACCCTACGCGCCGCGCGGCGATCGTCCGATGGCCGCCGAAGGCGAGCGCAAGCCCTATGAGAAGCGGGAAGGCCCGCGCAAGCCCTACGCGCCGCGCGGTGACCGCCCAATGGCGGCCGAAGGCGAGCGCAAGTCCTATGAGAAGCGCGAAGGCCCGCGCAAACCCTACGCGCCTCGCGGTGATCGTCCGGCTGCTTCTGCGGAAGGTGGCGAACGGCGCTTTGACCGTCCCAAGCGCGATTTCGGCGACCGTCCCAAGCGCGATTTCAACGATCGCCCCAAGCGCGACTTCGGCGATCGTCCGCAGGGTGCGTCCGGCGGCTTCAAGCCCCGCCCGCGTCCCGCCGAGGCAGAAGAAGAAGCCGGTGAACGGATCGCAAAGCGCCTGGCGCGCGCCGGTCTTGCCTCGCGTCGCGATGCCGAGGACCTGATCGCCGCCGGCCGCGTGAAGGTCAATGGCCGAGTGCTGGCCTCGCCGGCCTTCAATGTGATGCCCGGTGACATCATCCATCTCGACGGCATGGAAATCCCGCCGATCGAGCGCACGCGCCTGTTCCTGTTCCACAAGCCGGCCGGCGTCGTCACCACCAACCGTGATCCGGAAGGCCGCAAGACCGTCTTCGACGTGCTGCCGGCCGAATTGCCGCGGCTGATGACCATCGGCCGGCTCGACATCAACACCGAAGGCCTGCTGCTGCTGACCAATGATGGCGGCCTGTCGCGCGTGCTCGAACTGCCGGCCACCGGCTGGCTGCGCCGCTACCGCGTGCGGGTCCACGGCAAGGTCGAGGAAAGCGCGCTTGCCGGCCTGCGCGAGGGCATCGCCGTCGACGGCGTCTTTTATGGCGCGATCGAAGCCAGCCTCGACCGCGAGCAGGGCTCCAATGCCTGGCTGACGATCGGGCTTCGCGAAGGCAAGAACCGCGAGGTCAAGAACATCCTCGGCGCGCTCGGCCTCGACGTGACGCGGCTGATCCGCATCTCCTACGGGCCTTTCCAGCTCGAGGATCTTCCCGAAGGCCATGTGCTGGAGGTCAAGGGCCGCGTGCTGCGCGACCAGCTTGGCGAGCGCCTGGTCGAGGAATCCGGCGCCAATTTCGACGCCGAGATTTCAAAGCCGTTCTCCAACAAGCCGGTGCGGCGCACCGAACCGCGTCAGGAAGAAGCCGAGCGGCCGAAGGTTATGCGCGAGGGTGACCACCGGCCGATCGGCGAGGGCGGTCTGATCAAGAACCGCAAGCGCCGCGAAGGCAGCCGCGACGAGGCGCTGGGCAAGCTGTCGACCAGTCCCGACAGAGGCGAGAGGCCGGAAAAGAGTTTTGGCGAACGCGGTCCGAGGCCCGAACGCGGTGGCTTTGGCGACAAGCCGCGTGGCAATTTTGGCGACAAGCCGCGCGGTGGCTTCGGTGACAAGCCACGTGGCGGTTTTGGCAAGAAGCCCGAGCGCGAGCAGCGGCCGATCGAGCCGCCCGGTCAACGCAAGGCCAATGTCTGGATGGCGCCGGGTGCCCGGCCGATCGGCAAGGGCAGGGCGGAAGCCGACGCTGCCAAGGCAGCCGAAGCCAAGGCGCGCAAGGCGTCGTTCAAGCCGTCCTATGGCAAACCGGGCGGCGCAAAACCGTTCGGCAAGCCGCGTGGCGAGCGTCCTGGCGGTGCTGGTGGCGGTGAGCGGCCGCGCGGCGGCCCGAAGGGGCCCAGGACTAAATGAGACCCGGACTTAAATGAGAATCGTTGGCGGTGAGTTTCGCGGGCGTCCCCTGGCGACGCCTCGCAGCAGCGCCATCCGTCCGACGACCGACCGCACCCGCGAGGCCGTCTTCAATGTGCTGGCGCATCGCTTTGGCGGGCAACTGGACGGCGCGCGCGTGCTCGACCTGTTTGCCGGCACCGGCGCGCTTGGCCTGGAAGCGCTGTCGCGAGGGGCATCCTATGGCGTGTTCATCGAGGAATCGGCCGAAGGCCGCGGCCTGATCCGCGACAATGTCGAGGCCTTCGGGCTCACCGGCCGCACCAAGATATTCCGCCGCGACGCAACCGCCCTTGGCGAACCCGGCACGCTGCCCCCGTTCGGCCTCGTCTTCGCCGATCCGCCCTACGGCAAGGGCCTTGGCGAGCGCGCCCTGCAGTCGGCCAAGGCCGGCGGCTGGCTGCGGCCCGGCGCACTCTGCGTGGTCGAGGAAACGGCGGCGGTTCCCTTCGAGCCAGGCGCCGGCTTTTCCGTGCTCGACGAGCGCAATTACGGCGAGACCATCATCCGCTTCATCGAGGCTGGCTGACACGCTTGTGTTCAGCGGCCTCTTTGCCGCCGCCTTTGCCGGCAACAACAATTCGCTTTGCTTGTCGCCAGCACCTTGCCTATCGTCCTGTCCAAGCAATTCCAGGAAAAGTGTGAAGCGGTTTTCCCACGGAAATTGCGTCAAACGAAGAGAAAACCGGAGCCATTGATGACACCCAGGGTTGAATGGCTGCGGACAACACTGCTGGCGACGTCGCTGGCTTTTGTCATGACCGGCCCGGTGCCGGCCGCCAGTCCCGTATTGCCAGACACCGTGCCGGCCGAGTTCAAGGTGACGGATTTCCTGCTCGACAACGGCATGGAAGTGGTCGTCATTCCCGATCATCGCGCGCCCATCGTCACCCACATGGTGTGGTACAAGATCGGCAGCGCCGACGAGCCGCCGGGCAAATCCGGCATCGCCCACTTCTTCGAGCATCTGATGTTCAAGGCGACGACCCATCACGCGGCCGGCGAGTTCGACCGTGCCGTCTCCGATATCGGCGGCTCCAACAACGCCTTCACCTCCTATGACTACACCGCTTTCCACGAGACGGTGGCGCCCTCGGCGCTCGAACAGATGATGAGCTTCGAGGCCGACCGCATGCGCAACCTCATCCTCACAGACGACGTCATCAAGACCGAGCGCGATGTCATCCTCGAGGAGCGACGCTCGCGCATCGACAACAATCCGCAGGCCGTGCTCGACGAGGAAGTCGATGCCACGCTGTGGCAGAACCAGCCTTACCGCATTCCGGTAATCGGCTGGATGCAGGAGATGGAGCAGCTCAACCGCACCGACGCCACCGCCTTCTATGACAAGTATTACAGGCCCAACAACGCCGTGCTGATCGTCGCCGGCGATGTCCAGCCCGACGCGGTGCGGGCGCTGGCTGAAAAGACCTATGGCAAGGTGGCGCGCGGGCCGGATCTGCCGCCGCGCGTGCGCCCGGTCGAGCCGGAGCAGAACACAAAGCGCACCGTCACGCTTTCCGACGCCCGCGTCAGCGTGCCCAGCTTTTCGACGCAATGGGTGGTGCCGTCCTACCAAACCGCCAAGCCGGGCGAGGCCGAGGCTCTCGATCTGCTCGCCGAGATCCTCGGCGGCGGCAACCGCAGCCGGCTCTACCAGGCGCTGGTGGTCAAGCAGGGCATCGCCTCCAACGCCGGCGCGTATTTCCAGGGCACCATGCTCGACGACACCAATTTCACCGTCTACGGCTCGCCGCGCGGCGACGCCAGGCTCGCCGACATCGAAGCCGCTGTCGATGCGGAGGTGGCGCGCATCGCCAGCGGCGGCGTCACGCCGGGAGAGCTCGAAAAGGCCAAGGATCGCTATGTCAGGTCGATGGTCTTTGCCCGCGACAAGCAGGATTCCATGGCCGAAATCTATGGCTCGACACTGGCCACCGGCGGCAATGTGCAGGATGTCCAGCAATGGCCTGACCGCATCCGCAAGGTCACCGCGGACGAGGTCAAGGCCGTCGCCGCGCGCTATCTGGTGCTGGCCCGCTCGACCACCGGCTATCTCTTGCCGCAGCAACAGGTGGGGAATTGATGATGACGCGCTCGATGCACATACACGAGGCCGTGAACGCGCCTTCCCTTCTCCCCTTGTGGGAGAAGGTGGATCGGCGCGCAGCGCCGAGACGGATGAGGGGTGCGCGACAGAGTGCCGTCCTTGCCAAGCTGGAACACCCCTCATCCGACCTCGCTTTGCGAGGCCACCTTCTCCCGCAAGGGGAAAAGGGAAGACCGCGCGTGGCCACCACACTCGCAACTTTCGTCCTCGCCATCCTCTTCCTGGTCCTGCCGGCACTTGCCGCACGCGCCATGGAGATCCAGTCTGTCACGTCCTCGAAGGGCGTTACCGCCTGGCTGGTGGAGGACTATTCCGTGCCGGTGGTCGCCGTTCGTTTCGTCTTCGGCGGCGGCTCGACGCAGGATCCGCCGGGCAAGGAAGGACTGGCCAATCTGATGACCGGCCTGTTCGACGAGGGCGCCGGCCCGCTCGATTCGGAAGCCTTCCAGATCAGGCTCGACGATGCCGGTGCCGAAATGGGCTTCGAGGAGAACCGCGACGGCATCTACGGCTCGATGCGCATGCTGGCCGAACAGCGCGACGAGGCTTTCGACCTGCTGCGGCTGGCGGTCAACGAGCCGCGCTTCGACCAGGCGCCGATCGACCGCATCCGCGCGCAAATCCTGTCCGGCATAATCGCCAACGAGAATGACCCCGACACGGTCGCGCAGAACCGATGGGCTCGCGCCATCTATGGCGACCATCCCTATTCACGCTCCGACCAGGGCACCAGGCAGAGCATCGCCACCATCACGCAGAATGATCTCAACGCGCTGCACAAGGCGGTGTTCGCACGCGGCGGCCTGCATGTCGCCGTGGTCGGCGCCATCGATGCCGGGACGCTGAAGAAGAAGCTGGACATGGTGTTCGGCAACCTGCCTGAGAAACAGGCGCTCGCCCCTGTCGCCGATATCGAGCCGAAGCTGGCGCAGCATCTGGAGGTCAATTACGATCTGCCGCAGACCTCGCTGCAGCTCGCCTGGCCCGGCGTGAAGCGCAAGGCGGCGGATTTCTTCCCGGCCGTGCTGATGAACGAGATCCTCGGCGGCGGTACCTTCACCTCGCGCCTGTTCCAGGAGGTGCGTGAAAAGCGCGGGCTGGCCTACAGCGTCGATTCCTCGCTGGTCAACCAGGACCACGCCAACGCGCTGATCGTCACCACCGGCACGCGATCGGATCGCGCGGCCGAGACGCTCGGCATCGTGCGCGACGTCGCCAAGCGGTTGGCTGAGGACGGCCCGACCGAGGCTGAGCTCGCCGCAACCAAGAAATATCTGATCGGCGCCTACGCCATCAGCAATCTGAACTCCTCGAGTTCCATCGCCGCGACGCTGGTCGAGCTGCAGCTCGACGATCTCGGCATCGACTACATGCAGCGCCGCGCCGGCTACATCAACGCGGTGACGCTCGACCAGGTCAAGGCGGCGGCGAAGAAGCTGCTGTCGGCCGAACCGACCATCATGGTCGTCGGGCCCCCGCTGGCCGGGGCCGGCAAGGGATGAGCCCGACTTTTGGAATAGCGTTCGGCGGTGGCGGCGCACGAGGCCTGGCGCATATCCATGTCATCGAGGCGCTGGACGAGCTCGGCATCCGGCCGGTGGCGATCGCCGGCTCGTCGATCGGTGCCATCATGGGCGCCGGCATGGCCGCCGGCATGACCGGCAAGGACATCCACGACTACGCCCGCTCGGTCCTCGGCCGGCGCGCCGAGGTGGCAAGCCGCATGTGGCGAGCCCGGCCGGGCACGATCGCCGAAGCCATGCAGAACGGCATCCGCGTCAGCCAGTTCAATGTCGAGCGCATCCTCAAGGCCTTCCTGCCCGAGGCCATTCCCGAAACCTTCGCCGAGCTGAAGATCCCGCTGAAGGTGACGGCGACCGACTATTTCGGCCACAAGCTCGCCGTGTTCGACGACGGCGACCTGCATTCGGCCCTTGCCGCCTCTGCCGCCATCCCCGCCGTGTTCCGCCCGGTGATACGCGACGGCCGCCTGCTGATCGACGGCGGCATCTACAATCCCGTGCCGTTCGACCTGATCGAGAACGATGCCGACATCATCATCGGCGTCGACGTGGTCGGCGCGCCGGAAGAAGCCGACCGCAAGCACCCCACCTCCGTCGATCTGATGTTCGGCGCCACGCAGCTGATGATGCAATCGATCACCGCCAACAAGCTGAGACAAACCCAGCCCGATATCCTGGTCCGCCCGACAGTGTCGAAATACCGCGTGCTCGATTTCCTGAAAATCGACGCCCTGATGAACGAGACGGTGGCGATCAAGGATCAGCTGAAGCGAGAGGTGGAGCGGGTGGTGGAGGCGCGGGGCGGGAAGGGCAAGCGGGAGAAAACGGTGGCTGGGTGAGGGGCGCGCGACGTCGGCGATGCAAGCGTCCTTCAGGTTACCTTGTAAGTCGTGCATCAAGCTTTTCTATCAAGCTACTCGCTTGAAGGTTGGCAAGCTCGCGAGCTATCTGATCTCGATACCCCTCAGGACAGCTTTCTATCGCCTTTTCAAAGAGGTTCAACGCCCCCGTCTTGTCGCCGAAGCGAAGGAGCAATTCGCCGGCCCAGTAGTCGTCTACTTCCGGATGAGACAAAATCTCTGGCAGCAGATCCACGGGAATGGAGCGATAGCCAAGCTCCTCCAAGACTTCCACGGCCATCAGTCGATCGTTTGGATATCCCTGTTTGTCTTCGGCTGTATCAAAAATAATGCGCAGTGCTTGTTTGTTCCCGTCCTCAAGAACCAAATCTCTGAGGTTGAACAATCGATCCATAATCGGTTCTTGCGGATCAAATACCTTCGCTGCTTCCAGTCCCTTATTATCCTTTTCGCCCTCGAGTTCTTTAACAGCTTCCAAATCGGCGGCTCGATGGGTATTCTTGATCAGGAGCCCAAGGTCGCACGAATTCAGAACAGCTACCAAGTTAGCATGTTCATGCACTGATAGATTTTCACGGTTGGAGAACTCAACCAAAATACCCTGCGCCATTGATGCCCAGTTTCGTGACGAATCACGGAAGCTATTTCGGTAGATTGCCGCAGCCGCCTCGGTGCGATCACTTAGCAATTTAGACGAATCCTGTGCAAGAGTCAGAAGAGGTGAAAGGTCGCCGGTCCATCCGTCAGTAAGAAATACTTCGTACAGTATCCGCCAGTGAAGCATGTATTCATTTGACGGATTCCTAGGTTCATCCATAAGTTTCGGTAGTAACTCGCCGGCCGCTTGGTGAGCCACATTTTCACCAGCAAGTCGTCTGATACAGTTTAGAATATCCACAACATCGTGCCAGCCAACTTGCTGGACAAGGTGGAGCAAAAAGACTTTCACCTCAGTGCAGCGCCCCAACTTAGCAAGGAGATCGGCAGCTTCTATTGTCGAAAAATGATCGTCGGTTTCCCTAAGAACGTTATCCGGAAGTCGCACTATTTGTTCTAGAAGATTGATCGCAGCTCTGCGGTCGCCTATGGCTGCGAAGATTTCAGCCATCTTTGCCTGCTCTGAGATTGAGTGTGGACCATCCGACTGGGCATTCCTCAGCAACGATTTAACTAAGTCGGTTGCGTTTGCCCGTAGAGCCGCCTCAGCGACGGATAAGCAATCCCAAGTCCCGAGATTTGGAGTGTCTGAAATTACCTTCAGCAAGGCAATTTGGTCTTCAAGCGAGGCGTGTCTCAGATCCTGCAATGCCGTAAGCCGTTCCCTGGTGGATACGCTCGCATCGCGAATGATTGCCATTTGAAATTCGTTCAAACTCCGTTTGCTCTGTCGCTTGGGTATTTCCGAGGCGGCTTTCAATCTCCACGTTGGTGGAACCATCGGGTCATTGACGATCAACTCGAGAAGACGATGTGAATCCCTGCAAGTCTGTTCGATGCCGGGGGATGAAAGAGCGTCAATTGATTGTTTGTAGGAAGTTTCTGGCAGTTGCGCGATTTCAACCAGCTTCTTCGCCGCCAATTCATCCGAACGTCTGAAGACGAACTCCTTTAATCCCTCTATCCGCATCTCTACCGGTATTGAAGAATCGTCGGCTAAAGCAGAGGCATTCTGGATATCACTAGTCGAAAATCCGTTTTCAGCCAGAATGGAAATGATTTTCCAAGCGATATTTGGACTGGGAGCCATTCCCAGCATCGAGATCAGTTCGTCAAGAACCTCAGTGCGATCAAAATCCTCCCAATCAGCAGGTGATGTACGAAGCAAAGTCTTGGCGATAATAATGCGGTATTCAAATAAGGTGAAATCATCCATAAGTAGAGGAAAAAAAATATTCCATATAATATCGCAGTTGTCCGATCCTTCCTCGTCAAAGTGCCGAGCGGCACGGCATCGGTCAGCCATGGTCAAACTTGTGTCGCGGAGTAGTAATGAGAATGCCGTTCTTGCTGCATCTAGTTCTTTGATAAGTGTGAGGCTATCAGCCGATCGCAGGCGGTTTTCAAATCCTAAGCTCTCATCCGCAATAAAGCCATTGATCGACCGAACGCCAAGATCGCGCTCTCCGATAAGGCAGAGCGCTTGCGCGGCATCAATTTTCAGGTCGAAGTCACCGTCTTTCGTCCATCTGTTGAGAAGGTCGCGCGCTTCCTTTCTAAAACCAAGAGTCGCCAGACACGATGCCAGATGAGCGTCGCGAGTTCCGAGGAGCTTGCTCCTAATAAGATCGGCGATTTCCGCCCGATCAATCTGCGTGCTCAGCCTTTCGACCAAGTCGCCCACGTCCTGCACGTATCCCGGACGATGGTCTGCCAACCCAACATGCAGCAGATACAAGCCAACGGCACGAAGCTTCTCTTCAAGACCAAATCGGTCCAACAATTCGAGAACAAACCAATCTGCGCCTTCGTATTCCGGGCCGTCTCCTAGCCGTTGAACAATAGCGCCGAGCGCGAAGTCTTCGGCGCCGACATCAGAAAGAGCCCCTAAGACTTCCGCGCTTTGCCGAAGAGAGATATGCTCCCACGAGAGCAGGGCTTTTAGCGCCGAAATGGCCTCATCGTGGTCATGATGTTCTGCAATTGCCTTACACGCTGCGATCTGCTCGCTGAGGCTGCCAAAATCGCGGCGTTTGGTAGGAGCGAGTGCCTGGCTCCTAATTGCTGGTAGGGCGAGCTCCTTATCGCCTAAAGAAAGAAGGCGCGCGATTGTACTTTCAAAAATGCAATCTATGTCATCTTCAGGTTCTTCATGCATCAACCGTGCTACAAGTTGACGATGTGCGTCTGAGCGGTCGTTCTGAAACAGGATGACGGCCGCTTCTGCTCGCATCCACAGCTCATCCGCATCTGTCGCCATCTCGGCAAGAACGCTGCACCCAAGCTCGCCATACCCCATGTTGCAAAGCAACTCTGCGGCGGAAATGCGATCGCCTTGATACTCATCTCTGCCCCTTGCAATAATCTTAAGAGCCTCAAGCCCCTCATGCGTGTGGCCGGAGTCAAGGATGCAGCGAACAAATTCCACCTTTCCACCAGCTAGGTCACGATCTGAGTATGCGCAATCGACTAATTTCTCTAGAACGGCACCTCGGTTGACGGCCAATCGAGACAACGCGTCGACTCCAAAAATCGTGGCTCCAGTCGAGTACATGTCTCGAATAAGTCGATCAGCAAGTTTACCGGCTACTTTGTCGCTGACGGTGACGCAGGATATGCACACTTCGACCGCGCACACTTCACCGTTTTCACCGAAAGACAGCAATTCAAGTACTGCTGTCGAAATATCATGGCCAAGCTGCTCCCATATCTCACAAAGATACTGAATGGTGACCCATCCAACCAAAAATGGGTCGATCTTCTTCCATGCATTAGATTGTGGCCTATGACAGTTTGCTAGATCAAGGGCAAAGAAGTAGGATCGAAATACATCATGGATGAAAACGTAATATCCGTCCGCTTGGGATGCGATTCCTGTCCGCGAAATAATCTCATCTAATTTAGATGGAATTTGTATCTTTGGAGTATTTTTTGCAATAAGATTGCTAAATCGGCTAAAATCTGTTCCATCTTCCTTCATTTTATTAGATACTGCGCTTAGAAGGCTTATGACTGATTGTCTATCAAAATCGGAAACTGTAGATTTATTAATAAGTGCAGAAACGAACGCTTCGCACAATTCTACTCTAGTTTTTGGCATGAAACCGGTTCGGCTAAAAACCGAAGCAGCGATCGCTTCGAAGAGGGGCGTCCGGTAAGCATCTGCGAGTCCTGCCGCTCCAAGGTGATCCAAAAACTCATCTGCTTTCTCGCTTTGGGCGATGTAGCGCTTTGCGATCAACTTGCGGTCCGATTCCGTGGGTGAGCAAACTAACCAACGTTGAAAGTCATGTCTCTCTTTGTCCAGTCGTACAGCGTTGGGGCGTGTGAACACGATGAACCGAAAGGCGTCTCCGGCTTGGCTATGCAGTTTTGAGAGTGCATCCCAAATGCGTTGGCGTTCGTGTGAGTCCTCGACTTCGTCCAATCCGTCGACAATGACAAGCCACAATTTGTGGCCTAGTTCTGAATAGGGAAGAAAAAATTGACTGGGTATTGCTCCCAAACTGGCGAGAGACATTTCAGTATTGACCGCCTTGTGTAAAGCAGTAGCGAAATCGGACTGCGCAGCTTGTAAAGATCGGGCTGTCACCAATGCAGGCAAACGGATTTTCTCGAAGGAAACTTTGCTCCTATCTTCAAGAATACGTCGCGCTTCAAAGGCTGCGAGCCATCGAGCGATCGTTGTTTTGCCCTCTCCGGGGCCTCCTTCAATGAGATGATTGCCTGAGCGTAATAGCTCGATAACTGATCCATTGAACGCCGTATCAGTTCTTACTGCTTCACTTGCAGGGGAAGTACTAAGGGCGTTTGCATCAGAGATTCGCCTAATTTTCAACGGGACATAGACCTCTGAAAGGCGTCTTGTGGCATCAAGTAGGCCTATATTAGGCAATTGTTCAGCGTGCCCGCAACGGCACGGAGAAAATCAAGTCTTAGGAGAAGTCCTGAAAGCAACTGTGCGCGCTTTGGGTCCTCAGATAACAGTTGTCGAATTGCCTGCTGACGCTCAATTGTCGATGCGGCGGCGTCCCATCGCCTCTGAAACTTTCTGCGCGCTCTGGATGACCGGACGGTTTTCCACGCGGCTTTGCCAAGCGACTGGACCAGGCCGATTGCCGCTCCTGCCAAACTGCCCGATGCTTTCTTTGACAGTTCTGTGCCAAGAAGCTCTGCGAACGTCCCGCCCTCTTCGATGAGGCCGGTCAGAATCGGCTCCAGCCGAGACGCAAGATGATCAAAATTCATTTGCGGCACTGTCATGATTTGCGATCAAAACGTGTGCTCTCGGTCAAGGTACGCGGCATTCTGAGCATTCAACTCAGCCCGTCGAGAGTTGCCACTCGTGACTACGGCTCCTGCCTGAAAAGAGCCGTGCCATTGTTCCCTTTTTGTTTCTGAGCACTTTTCCTGCCAGGATGCAAGCGAGTTCAACCGACTATGCCGAAACGCAGCGCAGCAACAAGCTTCCCCATATCGAGAGCACGGGATACGAAAACTCATCTCAAGTAGGCAACGCCGTGATGATAACCTATTTCGTGGGTGAGCTTCCTAGCAAGATTCTGGGTTCAGAAAGAAGCCCACTCAGTCCTTCGCCCGCTCCACATACGCGCCATCGGCCGTCATCACCACCACGCGGGTGCCGGGCGCGATGTGCGGCGGCACGGTGGTGCGGACGCCGTTGGAGAGGACGGCGGGCTTGTAGGAGGACGATGCCGTCTGGCCCTTGGTCGTCGGTTCGGTCTCGACCACTTCGAAGGTGGCGCGCTGCGGCAGCACAAGGGAAATCGCGATGCCGTTGAACTGCGAGACCTGCACCGGCATGCCTTCCTGCAGATAGGGCGCGGCGTCGCCGACCACGGCTTCCGACACCGCCACCTGGTCGTAGGTTTCCGGGTTCATGAAGTGATAGCCTTCGCCGTCGGCGTAGAGGAAGGTGTGCTCGCGCTCCTCGACATAGGCGCGCTCCACCTGCTCGGTGGTGCGGTAGCGCTCCGAGACCTTCACCCCGTCGCCGATGCGGCGCATGTCGAGCTGCGTCACCGGGGTGCCCTTGCCTGGGTGGATGTTTTCGGCAAAGAGGATCACATAAAGCTTGCCGTCCTTTTCGACGACATTGCCTTTGCGGAGCGAACTGGCGATGACTTTCACCACGGTTTTTTATCCTGCGAGAGTTGATGGGCGTTTGCCGGCTTCTGCGGCGCTGGATGGGGGCCTAGCGCATCTCGGCGCGAACCGCCAGCCCCCAGTGCAAACTGACACGCCCGTGGCCCGGCGATGACCGCCGCTTCGCCCTGGTGGACGCCTGACGTTCACGCCGACCGCCGCCCGCGCCTGATGCTGCGCAATGGCCTGACCGCCGCTTTGCGCGACTGGTTCGCGGCCCAAGATTTCATCGAGGTGGAAACGGCGGCGCTGCAGGTCTCGCCCGGCAACGAGGCGCATCTGGCGGCTTTCGCCACGGAGGTGGTCGGGGCCGATGGTGCGCGGTCGCCGCTGTACCTCCACACCTCGCCGGAATTCGCCTGCAAGAAGCTGCTTGCCGCCGGCGAGCGGCGCATTTTCAGCCTGGGGCCGGTCTGGCGCAACCGCGAGCGCGGCCCCTTGCACCATCCCGAATTCACCATGCTCGAATGGTACCGGGTGGGCGAGACCTATGAGAGCCTGATGCGCGACTGCGCCGATCTATTGGTGTTGGCGGCGACCAGGGCAGGGGCCAAGCGGTTCTCCTTCCGGGACCGCGATTGCGATCCGTTCGCCGAGCCGGAGCGGCTGACGGTGGCGGATGCCTTCACCCACTATTCCGGCATCGATCTCCTCGCCACGGTCGCCGCCGACGGGAGCACAGACCGCGAGGCGCTTTACGCCGCCTTGATCAAGGCCGGCCTGCGCACGGCGCCCGACGACAGCTGGGCCGACCTGTTCAGCCGCGTCATGGTGGAAAAGATCGAGCCCAATCTGGGCATCGGCCGCGCGACCATCCTGTGCGAATACCCGGTCGCCGAGGCCGCACTTGCCCGGCCGAGCCCTAGGGATGCCCGCGTCGCCGAGCGCTTCGAGCTCTATTGCTGCGGTGTCGAGCTCGCCAACGGCTTTGGCGAACTGACCGACCCGGCCGAGCAGCGCCGGCGCTTCATCCTCGAGATGGACGAGAAGGAGCGCATCTATGGCGAGCGCTACCCGCTGGACGAGGATTTTCTCGCCGCCCTTGCCATCATGCCGCAGGCCAGCGGCATCGCGCTCGGCTTCGACCGGCTGGTGATGCTGGCGACCGGTGCGCGGAAAATCGAGGATGTGATCTGGACGCCGGTCGCCGGGTCGTGAGTCCGGGCTCGCCCCAGCTCAATGCGCGAAAACCTGCTCCAGCGAGCGAAAACCCTTGAACTCCAAGGCATTGCCCGAAGGATCGCGAATGAACAGCGTTGCCTGCTCGCCGGGTTCGCCCTTGAAGCGCACCATTGGCCGTTCCAGCCAGTCGATGTCGTCGCGCGCTTCCAGCCGTGCCGCCAGGCGCTGCCACTCGTCCATCAACAGCACGGCGCCGAAATGCGGGATCGGCACCAAAATGCCGTCGACCTTGCCGTCGCTTGGGGCTGGCGCGGCTTGTGGCCGCAAATGCGCCGACATCTGGTGGCCGAAGAGATCGAAATCGACCCATGTCGCCGAGGAGCGGCCGATCGTGCAGCCCAACACCTCGCCATAGAAAATACGGGTTTCTTCGAGATCACGGACCGGAAAGGCGAGATGGAAAGGCGTCATCGAAGATGCTCCGTGCAAGCTGCGGGCTGGGTTGTTGCTTCACTCGGTTCCGGACGGAAGTCGTGAAGCTGCATTTTGATAGAGGTCTATGCCATTGCACAAGCCGGACCGGAACAATAGATGGGTGGGCAGCGGCCAGACGCTGGCCGCAACAGCAGGAATCACAGGCATGGCCGATATAACAGACGCTGCAAGACTGACCGATCGCGTTGCGGCGCTGGTCGAGGCTGCCAAAAAGGCCGGCGCTGATGCCGCCGACGCGGTGGCCGTGCGCGGCCGCTCCACCGGCGTGTCGGTGCGGCTCGGCAAGGTCGAGGCCACCGAGGCATCCGAGAGCGAGGATGTCGCGCTGCGCGTCTTCGTCGGCCAGAAGGTCGCGAGCGTTTCGGCGACCGCCGCGTCCGACCCGAAAGCGCTCGCCGAGCGCGCTGTCGCAATGGCGAAAGTGTCGCCGGAGGATCCCTATCAGGGTCTTGCCGATCCGGCGCTGCTTGCCAAGCGGACGCCCGATCTCGACCTGTTCGACGCCACCGAAGTGTCGGCCGACCAGTTGAAGGAGGCGGCATTGGCGGCGGAAGCGGCGGCGCTTGCCGTCAAGGGCGTCACCAATTCGTCCGGCAGCAGCGCCGGGGCCGGCATGGGCGGCCTTGTGCTAGCCACCTCGCACGGCTTTCTCGGCCATTATGTCGTCTCGCGCTTTTCGCGCTCGGCCAGCGTCATTGCCGGCGAGGGCACCGGCATGGAGCGCGACTATGAATTCTCCTCGCGCCTGCATTTTAGCGATCTCGATGCGCCCGAAGACATCGGCCGCAAGGCAGGCGAGCGCGCGGTGCGCCGCATCGGCGCGCGCAAGGCGGCGACCGGGCCAGTCGACGTGGTGTTCGACCCGCGCGTCGCCCGCGGCATCGCCGGCCATCTTGCCGGCGCCATCAACGGCGCCTCCGTCGCGCGCAAAACTTCGTTTCTGCGCGACATGATGGGCAAGCAGGTCGCCGCTGCCGCCATCACCGTCACCGACGAACCGCTGCGGCGGCGTGGCCAGGCGTCGCGTCCATTCGACGGTGAAGGCATCGAGGGCGAGAAGCTCTTGATGGTCGAAAAGGGCGTCCTCAACCACTGGTTCCTGTCGACGTCCGCCGCGCGTGAGCTTGGTCTCGTCACCAACGGGCGTGGATCGCGCAGCGGCTCCTCCGTCTCCCCATCCTCCACCAATCTCGCCATCGAGCCGGGAGAACGCTCGCCGCAGGACATGATCAAGTCGCTCAAGAGCGGCTTCTACGTCACCGAAGTGTTCGGCCAGGGCGTCGACATGATCACCGGCGAATACAGCCGCGGCGCCTCCGGCTTCTGGATCGAGAATGGCGCGCTGGCCTATCCGGTCGCCGAAGTCACCATCGCCTCCAATCTGAAGACCATGTTCCTGAACATGGTGCCGGCTGATGACCTCGACCGCAATTTCGGCACGGCGGCCCCCACGCTTCTGATCGAAGGCATGACCCTTGCCGGAGCATGAGTTGATCTCGACCGACGCTACGGAAGACCTGCCGCTGCTGCGCGACGCCGCCCGCGAGGCGGGCCTCATCGCCATGCGCTACTTCGGCCAAAGCCCGCAAGTCTGGATGAAGGGCGGCACCTCGCCTGTGAGCGAGGCCGATCACGCGGCGGATGCTTATCTGCGCCAGACGCTGCTGTCGGCGCGGCCGGATTACGGTTGGCTGTCGGAAGAGACCGTCGATGATCCGGTACGGCTTTCGGCGCGCCGCACCTTCGTCGTCGACCCGATCGATGGCACGCGCGGCTTCCTGGAGGGCCAGCGCACCTGGTGCGTCAGCGTCGCCGTCGTTGAAAATGGCCGCACGCTCGCCGGCGTGCTCGAATGCCCGGCTTTGAACGAGACTTATTGGGCGCTGCCCGGCCAGGGCGCCTTCCGCAACGGCAAGCGCATCGCGGTGCGCCAGCCCGGCGAGAAGGCCGAGATTTCCGGGTTGAAACAGCTCATCGACCTGATGCCGGCCCGCTGGCAGAAGCGGTTGACGCGGGCGCCCTACAGCCCTTCGCTCGCCTATCGCGTGGCGATGATCGCCAACGGCACGCTCGATGGCACCTTCGTCAAGCCGAACGCGCATGACTGGGACATCGCCGCCGCCGACCTCATCCTGCGCGAGGCCGGCGGCCAGTTGCTCGACCCGCATGGCCGTGCGCCGCTCTATGCCGGCGAGGTGACCCGCCACGGTGCGCTCGCCGCCGGCAGCGGCGACCTGCTGGCGGTGCTGGTCGACGTCATCGCCGGGCTGGACGCGTGAAAGCGTTTTCGAAGGTTCCAAAGTCGACGGCTTTGGTCTAGACCTGTCACAAACTCACAATATGTGAAGGACCGACATGGCCGCGGAAGACGGAAAGAAACAGCTTTTGCATCTGGTGTTCGGCGGCGAACTGAAGAAGCTTGGCGGCACCGAGTTCCGCGACCTCGACGGGCTCGACATCGTCGGCATCTATCCCGACTATCAATCCGCGCATACGGCGTGGAAAGCCAAGGCGCAAGCCAGCGTGGACAATGCCCATATGCGTTATTTCGTCGTTCATCTGCACCGTCTCCTGGATCCCGACAGCAAGGCCGCCGGTTGACCTCGATGGAGCATGACCTGGCGAAAGGGCCAGCCGGCGATGCCGCGCCCACGGGCAGGGGCGGCAGCCGCACGACCAAGACCTTCTGGCGCAAGATCCGCGAACCGCTCGCGCAGTCGCGATTCGTCAAGAACGCCATTGCCAGCCTGCTGGCGCAGTTCGTGCGCCTGGTGCGCCTGACCAGCCCGCTGGTCGCTGGATCGGCGCGCTTTTCGGGAGGCGCCTACGCCGAGTTCGAGCCCGGCATCATCGCCTTGTGGCACGGCCAGCATCTGTTGACGCCGGCCTATTACCCCAAGCGCAAGCCGCTGGTCGCCATGGTGTCGCGCAGCGCCGATGCCGAGCTCAACGCGCTGATGCTGGAGAAATTCGGCATCGAGGCGGTGCGCGGTTCGGGCGGCCGCGAGAATGCCAGGCATCTCGACAAGGGCGGGGCCAAGGCGCTCATCGCCCTGAAAAAGTCACTCAGCGCCGGCAAGAACGTCGCCATGATCGCAGACATTCCCCACGGCACGCCGCGCGACGCGGGGCTTGGTATCGTCCTCCTGGCGCGCCTCTCGGGCCGGCCGCTGCTGCCTGTCGCCATCGCCACCAGCCGCCGCAAGGTGCTGGAAAAGAGCTGGGACAAGACCACCATCAACCTGCCGTTCGGCCGTTCCGCCGTGACCATCGGCACGCCGATCTTCGTGCCGGCCGACGCCGACGACGCCGAAATGGAGCGCAAGCGCCAGGAAGTGACGGTCGCGCTCAACGCCGCCACCACCGAGGCCTACCGTCTCGTGGATGGCCCGCGATGAGCGGTCGCTGGGCGCGCGCCATGCTGTCGGCCTACCGGTTCGCCGGTGCCGCGGCCTATCCGCTGGTCGGGCCCTATGTTGCCTGGCGCACCTCGCGCGGCAAGGAGGACCGCAACCGCCGCCGCGAGCGCTACGGCGTCGCCGGCCGGCCGCGTCCTGAAGGGCCGGTGATCTGGATCCATGCCGCGAGCGTCGGCGAGACCATCGCCGTCGTGCCGCTGGTCGAAAGCATTCTCGACTATGGCGTCAACATCGTGCTGACCACCGGCACCGTGACATCGGCCCAGGTCGCCGACGAGCGGCTTGGCAACCGCATCATCCACCAATATGTGCCGCTCGACCTGAAGCCGGCGGTCAGCCGGTTCCTCGATCACTGGCGGCCGGACCTGGCGATCATCGCCGAATCCGAGATCTGGCCGATGACCATCCTCGAGCTTGGCGCGCGCCATGTGCCGCAGGTGCTGGTCAACGGCCGGCTGTCCGACCGCTCGTTCACCTCGTGGAAGAAGCGGGCCAACATCGCCGAGGCGCTGTTCGAGAACCTCGCCCATGTCGTCGCCCAGTCCGATGTCGACGGCGAGCGTTTTCGCGCGCTGGGCGCCCGGCCGGTTACGGTGTCTGGCAACCTCAAGGTCGACACCAACCCGCCGCCGGTCGATGATCGGGCGCTGGGCACTTTGCAGCGGCAGATCGGCAAGCGCCCGACCTGGGCGGCGATCTCGACCCATGATGGCGAGGAGGTGGTCGCCGCGGAAGTTCACGCGACGCTGCACAAGCGTCACCACGGCTTGCTGACGATCGTCGTTCCGCGCCATCCCGATCGTGCCGAAGCCCTTGCCGCGCAGATTTCCGGCATGGGCCTGAAGGTCGCGCGGCGCAGCAAGGGCGATCGCATCGGACCAGACACCGATATCCTGCTCGGCGATACGATCGGCGAGATGGGCCTGTATCTCCGGCTGACCGAGATCGCTTTCGTCGGCCGTTCGCTGACCTCCGAGGGTGGGCAGAATCCGCTCGAACCGGCCATGCTCGACACGGCGGTTCTGGCCGGCCGCAATGTGCAGAATTTTCGCGAGGCCTATCAGCGCCTGATCGACAGCGGCGGCGCCAAGCTGGTGCGCGACCGCGACATGCTGGCCGGCGCCGTCAACTTCCTTTTGACCAACGAAGTGGCGCGCCACGAAATGATGGCGGCGGGCATCGCGACTGTCGACGAGATGCGCGGTGCCCTGGCGCGCACGCTGAAATCGCTTGAACCCTATATCCAGCCCCTGGTCGTCAAGTCGCGCCTGAAGGGCGCCAACGGGCGCTAGAGCCGGATGATTTCAGGTCTGTTCGACCTGAAATCATCCGCCTTTAAATCAAGGAGATAGAGCATGATGTCACCCGAAAACCGTTTCACACTTTTCGGCATCATGCTCTAGCGTGGCGTCCGAAGCACCGCCATTCTGGTGGGAAGAGCCGGACTGGAAAGTCCTGGCACTGTCGCCGCTGTCGGCCGTCTATGCGCTCGTCGCCGGTCGTGGCATGCGGCGCGCCCGGCGCGAGAAGATCGAGGCGCCGGTCCTGTGCATCGGCAATTTCACCGTCGGCGGCACCGGCAAGACGCCGGTGGCCATCGCGCTCGCCCAACAGGCCAAGCGCATGCGGCTCAAGCCCGGCTTCCTGTCGCGCGGCCATGGCGGCTCCTTCGCCGAGCCGCATGTCGTTGATGTCAACCACGACAGCGCCAGGCATGTCGGCGACGAGCCGTTGCTGCTCGCCGAACACGCGCCCGTTGCGGTGACGCCCAATCGCGCCGCCGGCGCCCGGCTGCTGCTGGAAAGGCACGGCTGCGACTTCCTGATCATGGACGACGGGTTCCAAAGCGCGCGCATCCACATCGACTATGCGCTGGTCGTGGTCGATGCCCGCTACGGCATCGGCAATGGCCGCGTCATTCCGGGCGGCCCGCTCCGGGCCAAGATCGTCGACCAACTGGTCTTCACCAGCGGGCTGTTGAAGATGGGCGAGGGCAGCGCCGCCGACCGCGTGGTCCGCCAGGCGGCGCGCGCCGGCAGGCCGATCTTCGAGGCCCATACCGAGCCAAGCAGCAAGGCAGGGCTTGCCGGCAAGCGGTTCCTGGCCTTCGCCGGCATCGGCCATCCCGAGAAATTCTTCGACACCATTCGGGAGGCCGGCGGCGAGGTGGCGCTTTCGCGGCCCTTCCCTGACCATCATTTCTATGCCGAGGACGAGCTGGCCGAACTGGCGATGACGGCGCGCGCCGAAGGCCTCGGCCTCATCACCACGGCCAAGGATGCCGCCCGGCTGCGCCATGGCGCCCCGCAGGACTTCCTCGACCGTCTCGACGTGCTGGAAATCGACACGGTGTTCGAACTCGAGCATGTGCCTGAGCGCATCATCGAGGAAACGCTCGATGCCTGGCGGCAGCGCAAGCTGAAGGGCTAAGCAATTCCAGGAAAAGTATGAAGCGCTTTCCCGGGAAAGCGCGTGGCGTTTTCCCTTGGAAATTGCGTTAAAACGAAAAAGCTATCCCCGCTTGCGCAGTTCCGGATGCACCTCGATTTCGCGGCGCAGCGAAGCGGTGGCGTTCACGTAAGGCTCCTGCCTGGCGACGCTCCAGTATTTCAGCTCGTCCAGCGGGATGCTTTCCCCGGTCACGGCACAGCGCACGAACGAGCCGGGGCTGGTGACCTGGAAATCACCATCGAGGTAGCGGATGCGGGCTTCCTTGCCGCCCGGGCCTTCAAAACGGTTCATCATGCGCTGGTGCCGAATGTCATGGAGATTTCATCGCCACAAATCTGCGGCCGGGTCAAGCATGCGACAAGCCTCAGACAATGCCGAGGCGTTACGACAGGTGCGAAAAGCGCTTTTGTTGGGGGCATGATGGATATTTCTTCCGTCCGCCTGGCTTCCTTGCTCAAGGAAGCGATGACGCCGCACCCTGTGCCGTTGGCGAAAGCCGATCCGGTCAGGGCGGCTTTGGTCAGGGAATTGATCCAGCCAGCCACACCCTCCCTGTTCGCTCAACGGACGGCGCCGGCGCTGCTGGCGATGCCTGCGGCGCCGATGGCCGTCAGATCGCAGCAGATTGCTTCGGCCGGTATCGTCGAGGCCTATCAGGCGCAGCTGGAGACAAGGGACGAGGCGGTGCTGGCAACGGTCGCGGCGAGAAAGGCAACGCCCGAAGCCGAAACGCAGCGAGGCTTCGTGCCGCCTTCGACAACAGCCAACGATAACGCTCCCGCCAGGGCCGCAGGCTTGTCCTTGCTGTCGTTCATCCCGCCGCCGGCTCCGGTCCGGCGCGGTCCGGCCGCTCCTGATACGCCGGCAGTACGGCACAGGCCGGCCAATCAATCCCACGGTGCGGTGCCGAATCCCGAACGCCTCTTGGTGAAGATCGGTTTTGTCTCGATCATGACCGGCCTGTTGGCAATTATGGTCTTCGGGTTCGTCCTGCTGCTGTTTCGCTGAAATCCGGATCAGCCCGGAATATATTGGAACCTACCGCTCGGCCCCGATGAACGCCTCGATCTTCTCCGCCGCCAAGCCGGCCTGCTGCGCGATGCGGCGGGCGAGGTCGGCTGCGGCGGTTCGTGGCCGTCCCGTCGGCCGGTCGAGCCAGTAGGACACCGGATTGAGCGCTGTGCGCTCATCGACGGCGGTGATGCGGCCCGACGCTAGCTGATGCCCGCTCAGCGGCGGCCGCGCCAGCGCGATGCCGAGCCCATAGGCGGCCGCGTCGAGCACCAGATTGTAGTCCTCGAAGCGGCGGTCCTGCGGGCGCGGCCGGTAGTCCATGCCTTGCGCCGCGAACCAGGCGCGCCAGCCGGAAGCGTCGGAATCGTTGATCAGCGGAAATTTGAGCAGCCGGGCCGGGTCGCCGCGGCCGATCTCGCGCGCCAGCTCCGGCGAGGCGACGGGGAAGACATGCTCTTCGAAAAGCTGCACCGAGACACGGCCCGGAATGCCGCCGCGGCCGCAGCGGATCGACAGGTCGATGCCCTCGTCGGCAAGGTCGGCCTGGCGGACGTCGACATCGAGCACGATGCGCAGCTTGGAGGGATTGTTCTCCAGTGCCGCCATGCGCGGCATCAGCCAAAGCCCGCTTACCGATGGGATCGAGGTCAGCCGCACGACCGCCGTGCCGCGCGGCTCTACCCAGCGGTCGGAATGGCTCGATATCAGCGCGAAAGCTTCCGACGTGCGCAGATGCAGCCGGTTGCCTTCGATCGTCAGCGAGACGCCACGCGCGCCGCGGTCGAACACTTTCAGGCCCAGCCAATCCTCCAGCTTGGCGATCTGCCGGCTGACCGCGCCATGGGTGATGTTGAGTTTCTCGGCCGCCGCCGAAAAGCTGCCGGTTCGCGCCGCCGCGTCGAACGCCCGCAGGGTTTCGAGAGGCACCATCGTATCTGAGCTGTGATCCATAGTCACAGGTGATCCTCGATTTGATCGTTTGTCAACGGGCCGAAAATGGCGTTTTCTGCCTTTCAGGACGGGAACAACGCGAGGAGAGTGAGATGGGTGCGATGACGGGCACGTTGAATCAGACACAGCGCATGGACACCACGGCCATCGTCGCCGTGGCCCTGACGGTGGTCGGCTGGGCATCCGCCTTCCCGGCAATCCGCGCCGGTCTCGCTGCCTTTCAACCTCTGGAACTCGGCGCCATGCGCTTCGCCATCGCCGCGGTGCCGGCGGCGATCTTCCTTGCCGTCAAGCGCCCGGCGCTGCCCAGGATCGGCGAATTGTGGCGCTTCGCCTTTGGCGGCGCCATCTTCGTCGCGCTCTACACCGCCATGCTCAATTTCGGCGAACTGACGGTCTCGGCCGGTGCCGCCGGCTTCATCATCAATGTCAGCCCGATCTTCACCGCCATCATGGCGATGGCGCTTCTGGGCGAGCGCTTCTCCGGCATGGCGTGGCTCGGCACTGTTATTTCCTTCGCCGGCATCGGCATCATTGCCACGGCCGACGGCAACGGCCTGCACTTCAATGCCGGCGCTCTGCTGGTGCTGGGGTCCGCGCTGTGCTCGGCCGTCAACACCATCGTCCAGAAGCCGCTGTTCGCCCGCCACCATCCGCTGACCATTTCGGCCTCCAACATGGTGCTCGGCGCGCTCTGCCTGGCGCCCTTCCTGCCTGCCGCTTTCCAGCAGGCGGCTGTCGCCGACACCGCCGGTCTCGGCGCCGTCGTCTATCTCGGCATCGTGCCGAGCCTGATCGCCTATGCCGCCTGGGCGACCGCCCTGTCGCGCCTGCCTGCGGCGCGAGCCTCGAACTTCCTCTATCTGGTCTCGCCGGTGTCCGCCCTGATCGGCTTCTTCTGGCTCGGCGAAGTGCCGACCCTGCTCGGCATCCTCGGCGGCGCGCTGGCGCTCGGGGGTGTGATCGTGGTGAATTTGAAGCGGTGAATCAGAGGGTTGGGATTGTTCCTTGATTCGAAAAGAGCCGCTTAAAGCGGCTCTTTTCGGACCCCCACCCGGACCTTCGGTCCGACCTCCCCACAAGGGGGAGGTGGGGAGCCCAGCCTTTCACCCTACCCCTTGTGGGGAGGGTCGCTGCGAAGCAGCGGGGTGGGGGCTGCGCCGGCGAACCTCGCAGGCTGCCGCCTTCACCGCCGCCCGAACAGCCGCTCGATATCGGCCAGTTTGAGTTCGATATAGGTCGGCCGCCCATGATTGCAGGTTCCGGAACCCGGCGTCGCCTCCATCTGCCGCAGCAACGCGTTCATCTCCTCGGGCTTGAGCAGCCGGCCGGAGCGTACCGATCCGTGGCAGGCCATGGTGGCGGCGATCTTGTCCAGCCGCTCCTTCAGCGTCTCGACCGTGTCGTTGTCGGCGATCTCGTCGGCGAGGTCGCGCACCAATTGCCCGACATTGGTCTCGCCCAGCATTGACGGCGTCTCGCGCACAGCAACGGCGCCCGGGCCGAAACGCTCGATGCCGAGGCCGAAGCGGGCGAGCGTTTCCGAATGCATGGCGAGCCGCTCGGCATCCTCTTCCGGCAGGTCGATGATTTCCGGCAGAAGCAGCATTTGGGAGGGGACCGGCCGCGAATGCAGCGCGTTCTTCAGCGCTTCGTAGACCAGCCGCTCATGCGCAGCATGCTGGTCGACGATGACCAGCGAATCGCGGGTTTGCGCCACGATGTAGTTCTCGTGCACCTGCGCGCGTGCCGCGCCAAGCACCGCGCCGAGCAGCGTCTCGGCCGCCTCGCTCTGACCGGCGCGCGCATCGGCGCTGGCAAGCGGGCCGGCGTCGAACGCCGCCTGGTCGGGCTCGCGCAAACCGCGGTGCTCGAAGCTCGCGTCGTCGAACTGCATATCGAGCGGCCGCTGCGACGATCGCGCTGGATCGAAACCGGCCGAGCCGGAGGCGTGGTACGATGCTTCGTAGCTGCGATGGCCGTTGGCCGGGCCGCCATGGCCATAGGGTGCGGCACCCGGCCGGAACGCCGCCATCATGCCGGCCGCACCCGTGGTGGCTGAACGGATGCCGGCATCGGCCAGTGCCTGGCGGATGGCGCCGACGATCAGCCCGCGCACCAGGCCCGGATCGCGAAAACGGACGTCGGCCTTGGCCGGGTGGACGTTGACGTCGACGGTTCCCGGATCGAGTGTCAGGAACAGCACCGTCACCGCGTGGCGGTCGCGCGGCAGGACGTCGGCGAAGGCGCCTCGGATGGCGCCGGCGATCAGCTTGTCGCGCACCGGTCGGCCGTTGACATAGGCATATTGCTGCAGCGCGTTGGCGCGGGTGAAGGACGGGATCGACACATGGCCGGTCAGATGCACGCCTTCGCGCATCGCGTCGATGGGAATCGAATTGTCGGGAAACTCGGCGCCCATCACCTGGGCGACGCGGCGCAGGCTGCCTTCCGCGTTGTCGCCCGTTGCCGGCAATTCCAGCGTCGAGCGGTCGGAGCCTGCCAGCGTGAACCGTACGGCGGGAAAGGCGATGGCGATGCGCTTGACCACATCGCTGATGGCCGAGCTTTCGGCGCGCTCGCCTTTCATGAATTTCAGCCGTGCCGGTGTTGCGAAGAACAGGTCGCGCACCTCGACGGTGGTGCCGCGATTGGCCGCTGCCGGCTTGACGGGCAGGATACGGCCGCCCTCGATGCCGATCTCGGCGGCGCTGTCGCCCAAGGCTGAGCGCGAGCGGATCGACAGCCGCGACACCGAGCCGATCGACGGCAGGGCCTCGCCGCGAAAACCAAGTGAGCGAATGTCGTGGATATCCTCGGCAAGCTTGGACGTGCAGTGGCGCGCGATGGCCAGCGAAAGCTCCTGTTCGGGGATGCCGGAGCCGTCATCGGTGACGCGGATCAGGTTCAACCCGCCGCCAGCGGTGACAACTTCGACCTTGCTCGCACCGGCATCGAGCGCGTTCTCGACCAATTCCTTGACCACGCTTGCCGGACGCTCGATGACTTCGCCGGCGGCGATCTGGTTGATCATCGTTTCGGAAAGCTGGCGAATGGGCATGACGACAGTATAGGCGGATTCGTGTCGCGCGGGCGAGGGTGAACTGAGCAAACGAATTACGCCTGCGCGACCAGCCAGTCCCTGACCTTGCGGGCATTGTCGCTGAGTTCGCGGTTCTTCGGCCAGATGACATGGAATCCGATGCCGGTCCTCAGCACGTGATCCGTCACCGGCACCAACAGTCCTGATGCCACGAGCCGCTCGACAAGATGACGCCAGCCGAGCGATATGCCTTGTCCCTCCATGACCGCCTGAATCACCAGGGCATAGTCATTGATGCGCAATCCTCGCTCGGCATTCCGTAGGCTGGTTCCGGCTGACGCGAACCATTCGTCCCAGTTCGGGGCCTCGCGGTAGGGCTCCTCGAGATGGATGAGCCGGTGCATGGCAAGTTCGGCGACGGTCTCCGGCAGCCCAAACTTCGCCAGATAGTTGGGTCCCGCGACCGGGAAGATCTCCTCGTCGGCAAGCGACAGCGAATGATAATCCGGCCAGTCGCGCGGCACGCCGCCGCGTACGCCTAGCGGGATGCCCTCGGCGATGATGTCGAGGTCGCGGTCGGCGGTCTGGATGCGCAGATCGACGCCTGGCAGTTCGTCGCGGAACTGCTGCAGCCGCGGCATCATCCAGAACGAGCCGAAGGCGGTCGAGGCGGCGAGCGTCACATGGCCGCCGGTCGCCTGCAGGCGCAGATCCTCCGCCGACTTGCGGATATGCGACAGCCCGAGCGAGACGTCGGCGTGGAAGCGCTCGCCGGCCTCCGTCAGGAGAACCTGGCGGTGGCGGCGCTGGAAGAGCTTGGCGCCGAGCTGTTCCTCCAGCCCGCGCACGGCGTAGGAGACGGCCGCCTGCGTCATGCCGAGCTCGCGACCGGCGGCGGTGAAGCTCGACAGCCGGCCCGCCGCCTCGAAGACGATCAGGCTGCCGGCCGAGGGCAGGAGGTGGCGCAGGCTTCGCATAAGGAGAGTTTATACAAGAGATCAGGATTTTCCAGCGTCACAGCTATATCTCGTCTCGCTAAGTTGACGGGGCTGTTGGAGGATGAGTTGCCATGAATGCACCGGCCGTTGCCATGACCGAACACGCCAACCGCAGAAGTGGCGGCCGCCTGGGACGGAAGGCGCTGCGAGGCGCTCCGGTCACGTCGTTCCCGACACTGGTGCGCGAGATCCCGGCCTATCAGATGGTCCCTGACGAGGCTGTGGAGTTGATCCACCAGGAATCGCTCTCGATCCTCGAAGAGGTCGGCTGCGAGTTCCGCGACGATGAGGCGATCGCCCTGTGGAAGGCCGCCGGAGCCGATGTCACCGAGACGCGCGTCCGTATCGACCGTGGGCTGTTGATGGAACTGGTCTCCAAGGTCCCATCGGAGTTTACCCTCAATGCCCGCAACCCCGAGCGTACCGTCCGTGTCGGCGGCAAGAACTCCATCTTCGTGCCGATGTATGGCGCACCCTATGTGCGCGACCTCGACAACAACAGGCGCTACGGTTCGCTCGCCGACCTCAACAATTTCCACAAGCTCGCCTACATGGCGCCGGCGCTGCACTCGTCGAGCTCGGTCATCTGCGAGCCGATGGAAATTGCGGTGCCGAAGCGTCACCTCCACATCATCCATTCGGCGCTGAAGCATTCCGACAAGCCGTTCATGGGC
Organism: Mesorhizobium sp. WSM1386; assembly: GCF_055901595.1. NCBI lineage: Bacteria > Pseudomonadati > Pseudomonadota > Alphaproteobacteria > Hyphomicrobiales > Phyllobacteriaceae > Mesorhizobium > Mesorhizobium sp. WSM1386. The sequence goes on along the minus strand of NZ_CM148373.1, from coordinate 5,023,767 downwards.
ATCGTCACCTCGAAGGAACGCGCTGAGGACACGATGGCGATGGCGGGGATCGTATTCGGCGAGGAGTTCGTCCGCGACAATCCCGTCCTGGTATCGATCACCAATTGCAATTCGCCGCTGGTGTGGGACGCCACCATGCTGGACGCCATGAAGGTCTATGCGCGCCACAACCAGCCGCTGATCCTGGCGCCCTTCGCGCTGTGCGGCGCCTCGACCTCGGCCTCCGCGGTCGGTGCGGTCGCGCAGGTCAATGCGGAAGCGCTGGCCGGCGTCGCATTTACGCAGCTGCTGCGTCCGGGTTCGCCGCAGATCTACGGACAGTTCATGGTCACGGTCGACATGAAGACCGGGGCGCCGATGGGCGGCACGCCGGAGGCGGCGCAGATGATGTACCTGATGGGCGCGCTGGCCAGGAGATACCGGCTGCCTTGGCGCACCTCCGGCTTCCATGTCGGCTCCAAGCTCAACGACGCCCAGGCCGGCTACGAGGCGAACATGCTGATGCATGCCGCCATCCTCGCCGGCGCCAACTACATCTGGCATTCCGCCGGATGGCTGGAGGCGGGGCTGACCTGCGGTTATTCGAAATTCGCGACCGACTGCGAGCAGCTCATCGGCTGGTATAAATATGCCGGCGGGCTGCCGTTCGACGACTTCAAGGAAGCGATGGCGGCGATCCGCGAAGTGGGGCCGCAGGGCCATTTCCTCGGCACCCAGCATACACTCGAACATTTCGAGTCCGCTTTCTTCATGCCCTCGATCATGGACTTCAATTCGTTCGAACAGTGGAAGGCCGAAGGGGCGAAGGACCACGACACCCGCGGCCGCGAAAAAGCGCGCAACATGCTCGCCGATTATGAAGAGCCGAAGCTCGATGAGGGTGTCGCCGAGGGTCTCGCGGATTTTATTGCCCGGCGCGAGGAAAAGCTGCCGGATAGCGTTAGTTGAGAGAGAACGGGCAAAGAACCGACGGAACCAATGGGAGAGCGAAATGACACTTTTCAGAAGCAATAGCGACCGGGTCCCCGCCGCCATAGAGGCGATGGCTGAGGACGCGCGCGCGGGTCGCATGGACCGGCGCGAATTCCTGGCATTGGCCAGCGCCTTCGGCGCCACGACGGCTTTCGCCTATGGCATGATCGGCCTTGCCGCGCCGACAAAGGCCCTGGCGGAAGAGCCGAAAAAGGGTGGAACGCTGCATGTCGCAATGTCGGTCAAGGCGCAGAAGGACCCGCGCACCTATGACTGGACGGAAATGGCAAACGTCACCCGGACCTGGCTCGAGCCGCTTGTCCGTTATACGCGCCAGTTCACGTTCGAGCCGGTCCTGCTCGAAAGCTGGGACGTCAATGACGATGCCACCGAATACACGCTGCATCTGCGCAAGGGTGTGACCTGGAACAATGGCGATGCCTTCAACGCCGACGACGTGGTCGCCAATCTGAACCGCTGGTGCGAGAAGGGTGCTTCCGGCAATTCCATGGCGGCACGCGTCGGCGCGCTGATAGACACCAAGACCGGCAAGGCGAAGGATGGTGCCATCACCAAGGTCGACGACCATACGGTCAAGCTGAAACTCAATGAACCCGACATTGCGATCATACCGGGCTTAACCGACTATCCGGCGCTGGTCGTGCATCGCGATTTCGACAAGGATGGCGCCGACCCGACCACCAAGCCAATTGGTACCGGGGCCTTCGAATTGGTCTCCTACGCGGTCGGCCAAAAGGCGGTGGTAAAGCGCCGCGAAAACGGCAAATGGTGGGGTGGCGAAGCACCGCTCGACAGTGTCGAGTTCATCGACTACGGCACCGACTTCAATGCCACGCTGAATGCCTTCGAATCCGGCGAGATCGACCTCGATTTCGAAACGCCGGCCGACTTCATAGACGCCCTCGACAAGATGGATCTGGTGAAATCGGAGGTCGCGACAGCGACCACGCTGGTTGCCCGCACCAACGTAACCCACAAGCCCTATGACGATCAGCGGGTGCGCAATGCACTGCAGATGGCTGTCGACAACGATGCCGTGATGCAGCTCGGCTATGCCGGACGCGGCACTGTCGGCGAGAATCACCATGTCGCCCCGATCCATCCCGAATACTATCCGCTGCCAAAGAAGACACGGGATGCGGCGGGCGCCAAGAAGCTGATGGCGGATGCCGGCCAGGCGGATTTCGAGCACGAGCTGATCACCGTCGAGGACGAATGGCAGAAGAACACCGGCGACGCGATCGCCGGCCAACTGCGCGACGCCGGCATCAAGGTGAAGCGTACGGTGCTCCCGGGCTCGACCTTCTGGAACGATTGGACGAAGTATCCCTATTCCATGACGATCTGGTACATGCGCCCGCTCGGCGTGCAGGTGCTGGCGCTGGGATACCGCACCGGCGAGGCCTGGAATGAGACGGCCTATTCCAACCCGGACTTCGACGCCAAGCTCAAGCAGGCGCTGTCGCTGGCCGATCCCGCCCAGCGCAAGGAGGTGATGAAGGACGTCGAGCAGATCCTGCAGGACTCCGGCGTCATCATCCAGCCGTTCTGGCAGAAGCTCTACTGCCATATGAGCAAGAAGGTGAAGAACTACGGCATGCACCAGACCTACGAAATGGACTTCCAGAACGTCTGGCTGAACGCCTGATATAACTGCCGAGACATGCAGGAAAACGCTGCCGGCGCCTGTCACAAAAGGCGCCGGCGGCCCGTAAATCACTGACACGCAAATTCAAGCAGGCAGAAAATGGCCGACGACGAGATCATCCTTTCCGAGCTTTCCGACGATGAGTTGGTGCAGCAGATGCACGACGATCTCTATGACGGGCTGAAGGAAGAGATCGAGGAAGGCACGCGGATCCTGCTCGAGCGCGGCTGGGTGCCCTACAAGGTGCTGACCGAGGCGCTGGTCGAAGGCATGCGCATCGTCGGCGAGGATTTTCGCGACGGCATCCTGTTCGTTCCCGAAGTGCTGTTGTCGGCCAACGCCATGAAGGCCGGCATGTTCATCCTGCGTCCGCTGCTGGCCGCCACCGGCGCGCCCAAGCAGGGCAAGATGGTGATCGGCACCGTCAAGGGCGACATCCACGACATCGGCAAGAACCTGGTCGGCATGATGATGGAGGGCGCCGGCTTCGATGTCATCGACCTTGGCATCAACAATGCGGTCGAGAAATATCTCGATGCCATCGAGCAGCACCAGCCCGACATCATCGGCATGTCGGCATTGCTGACCACGACCATGCCCTACATGAAGGTCGTCATCGACACGATGAAGGAAAAGGGCATCCGCGACGACTATGTCGTGCTGGTCGGCGGCGCGCCGCTCAACGAGGAATTCGGCAAGGCCGTCGGCGCCGACGCCTATTGCCGCGATGCCGCCGTGGCGGTCGAGACCGCCAAGGACTACATGAAGCGCAAGCACAATGTGCGGGTCTGAGCACGGCAGCCGGGACAAGTTTGTGACCGAGAGCGCCGTCATGCAGTGGCCTGTCATGCAGTGGCTCCTCATGCACTGGCCCGCCATGCAGAGGAACGGCAAGATGGCAGGGATAGCTTGGCTCGAAGGGAGCTGAGATCGGCATGCGTATCGAAACGATCAAGGTCTATCAGGTGCATCTGCCGGTGAAAGGCGGTGCCTATCGGATGGCTAGCGATACCGTGCAGGATCTGGACAGCACGCTCGTTGAAGTGACCACCGAGGACGGGCTGTCGGGCTGGGGCGAGACTTGCCCGGTCGGTCCTGTCTATCAGCCCCAACATGCCCTGGGCGCGAGAGCGGCAATTGCCGAAATAGCACCTGGCTTTGTCGGCGAGGACACGACGTCCTTGCGCCGTCTCGCGAAAAGAATGGACGAGCGGCTGAACGGTCACAACTATGCCAAGGCGGCCTTGGACATAGCGCTCCTCGACCTCGCCGGCCAGCGGCTGGGCGTTCCGGTCTCGACACTTCTGGGTGGTGCGCTCACCGATCGTGTGCCGTCCTACTATTCGACGATTGTCGGCGCGCCGGACGAGACGGCGCGCATCGCCGCCGACAAGGTCAAGGCAGGGTACCCACGGCTTCAGATCAAGATAGCCGGGCGCGATCTCGAGCAGGACGTCGCCACCGTGCACAAAGTATGGGAAGCGGTCGGCTTCAAGGCCCGGATAGCCGTCGACGCCAATCGTGGCCTCACCGCCGCGGCGACGCTGCACATCGACCGGCTTTGCCAGGCGATCCCGTTTGTGTTCGAACAGCCTTGCAACACCATGGAGGAGGTTGCGAGCCTCAAGGGGCGCGTTACCCATCCAGTCTACCTCGATGAGAATACCGAGGATCTGAATGCCGTCCTGCGGGCAATTTCTTCGGGTATCGCAGACGGATTTGGGTTGAAGGTCACCCGCCTTGGCGGCCTCACCAAGATGGCCACCGTCCGCGACCTCTGTGCGATACGATCTCTTCCGCACAGCTGCGACGATGCCTGGGGCGGGGATGTCATCGCCGCGGCATGCGTGCACCTCGCCGCCACCGTCGAACCGAGACGTTTCGAGGGCGCCTGGATCGCGCAGGAATACATCGAAGGGCATACCGACCCCGTAAACCCCGTCGTCATCGAAAACGGCCATATACGCGTCCCGCAGACGCCGGGGCTCGGTGTCAAGCCCGAGCGCTCCCGTCTCAACGCGCCTGTCGCGACTTTCGGAGGCTGAGGATCCCATGATGTATTGTCGGCAGTTGACCGCGGAAGTGCTTTTGCAAACTTCCAGGACGTCTGGCGGGGCGCCCTGGACTGGCCGCCAGGGACTTCATGAGCCGCAAAAAAGCCGATATGCAGGATGCGTGGTATTGATTGCCGCAAGCCATCAAAAGCCGGAGATTCTGCATGAGACTGACAGTGCTCCTTGCCGCTCTTTCGACAGCCTTGCCCGCCGTGGCCTTGCCCGCTGCTGCCTGGGCCGGTCCGGCGTCCGACGCCGTGAAATTCTTCTATGTTCCGGAGGTCAAGTTCGAGGCCGACGCGCAATACCGGGATCGCTTCACCGAGCCGGTGACGAAACTGTTCGATCTCAACGATCAGGCGACGAAGAAGAATCCGGACCAGGTCGCGTGCATCGATTTCGATCCGGGTCTCGACGCGCAGGATTTCGACCAGAAGTCCGTGGCCAAGACGCTGAAGCTGTCTGAGAAGCGCGATGGGGACAATGCCGAGGTCACAGCGTCATTCAGCCTGTTTTCGGAAGGCGACGATGCCAAACGCGAAATGGTCTGGTCGCTCAAGAAGATCGACGGCAAATGGAAGATATCGGACATCGCCTCGAAGACCAGCGACTGGACGCTCAGTGCGTTGGAGTGCATGGCCGGCCAGACACCGGAGTGATGTGATGGACCGCCGCTCGTTCCTGGCACTGTCGACCATGTGCCTGATGGCGGTGGTTCAAGGCGGCGTTGCCGCACAAGGGCTGCTCGGCGCCCCGCCGGCAAACGCTCCGCCCGCAAACGCCCCGGAGGCCACCGCGCCGGGCGACAGCGGGTCGCCGCCCGCAGCCGCGCCCGGTGGGGCAGCGGAGCCGGCAACGCCACCCGTTGCCTGGCCCCCAAGCGAACCGGCCGCGCCCATCCAGCCGGGATCGCCGACAGCGGTGGTGCGGCCGTTCTACGATCAGGTCAACCTGGAGGTTGATCCGTCACAGCGCAGCCATTTCATCGATCCGGCGAAAACCGTGCTCGACAAGAGCGATGCGCTGCGCAAATCCGGGCAGGGCGAGTGCCTCGACCCCAACATGGCATTGGACAATGCCGATTACGACAAGGACCAGATCGACAAGAGCCTGAAGACGCTCGAGGCGATCAATGGCGACCAGGCCAAGGTCATCGTCGCCTTCGTCGTCGCCGGCAACCCGCATCGCCTTGAATGGAAATTCAAGAAGATGGGCGGCGAATGGAAGATATCGGACCTGTTGTCGGTGACCGGCGAATGGGCGCTCAGCCAGTACCAGTGCGAATGATGGGCGGGCTAGCCGCGTCCGCGATAAGGCGCCACTCCGGTGTCCGGGAGCCAGGCGCCTTCGGGCGGGGCGCCGGTCTGCCAGAACACGTCGATCGGAATGCCGCCGCGCGGGAACCAGTAGCCGCCGATGCGCAGCCACAGCGGCTTGGTTGCCGCCACGATGCGACGGCCGATCATCACCGTGCAGTCTTCATGGAAGGCGCCGTGGTTGCGGAACGAGGTCATGAACAGCTTCAGCGACTTCGATTCCACCAGGGCTGCATCGGGTGCGTAGTCGATGACGATATGGGCGAAATCCGGCTGCCCGGTGACCGGGCACAGCGAGGTGAATTCCGGGCAGGTGAAGCGCACGATCGCCGGCGGTCCGTCGCCGCGTGTGTACGGCACGGTCTCCAGGACCGCTTGTTCGGGGCTCTGTGGCGTCTCGACGTGGGCGCCGAGCTGAGTGAGGGTTTTCGTATCGATCATGAGCAAAGCCTTCTTGGTTTGCGGCGCTCATTAGCATCGGATCGAAAAGTGCGCAGCGGTTTTCGGACGAATCCGACGCTTAAATAGGAAATGGAGCAGCTCATGCTGCTTCGACACAGTTTGAAAAGCAGGAAGACGATGACCAGCAACGACCCGCTTCTCCAGCCCTACCAGCTCGTGCATCTGACGCTGAAGAACCGGGTGATGTCGACCAGTCATGAGCCGGCCTACTCGGAGGACGGCATGCCGAAGCAGCGCTACCGGCTCTATCACGCCGAAAAGGCCAAGGGCGGCATGGCGCTGACCATGACCGCCGGTTCGGCCATCGTCTCGCGCGACAGTCCGGCAGCCTTCGGCAATCTGCATGTCTATGACGACCGCATCGTGCCGTGGCTCGCCGAGCTTGCTGACGCCTGCCACGAGCATGACTGCAAGGTGATGATCCAGATCACCCATCTCGGCCGCCGCACCGGCTGGAACAAGGCCGACTGGCTGCCGGTGCTTTCGGCTTCGCCGGTGCGCGAGCCGGCGCACCGCGCTTTCCCAAAAACCATCGAGGACTGGGACATCGAGCGCATCGTCGCCGACTATGCGTCGGCCGCCCAGCGCTGCCAGGCGGCCGGCCTGGACGGTATCGAGTTCGAGTCCTACGGCCATCTGATGGACGGCTTCTGGTCGCCGGCCACCAATCATCGCGACGATGAGTATGGCGGCTCGCTCGACAACCGCTTGCGCTTCACCAACATGGTGCTCGATGCCGTGCGGGCGGCGGTCGGCGAGAAATTCGTCGTCGGCATCCGCATGGTCGCCGACGAGGACTTCGAGAAAGGCCTGTCGAAGGAGGAGGGCGTCGAGATCGCCAGGCGTCTGGCTGGCTCCGGCAAGGTCGATTTCCTCAACATCATCCGCGGTTCGATCGAAAGCGACGCGGCATTGACCAAGGTCATTCCGGTGACCGGCATGCGATCTTCGCCGCATCTCGATTTCGCCGGCGAGGTGAGGGCGGCGACAAAGTTCCCGACTTTCCATGCGGCGCGCATCTCCGATGTCGCTACCGCGCGCCATGCGATCGCGACAGGCAAGCTCGACATGGTCGGCATGACCCGCGCCCACATCGCCGACCCGCACATCATCAAAAAGGTGATGGAAGGCCGCGAGCACGAGATCCGCCCCTGCGTCGGCGCCACCTATTGCCTCGACCGTATCTATGAGGGCGGCGAGGCGCTGTGCGTCCACAATGCGGCGACCGGCCGCGAGGCCGATATTCCGCACATCATCGTCAAGACAGAAGGGGCGAAGAAAAAGGTCGTTGTCGTCGGCGCCGGCGCCGGCGGACTTGAGGCGGCGCGGGTGGCGGCCGAGCGCGGCCATCAGGTGACGGTGCTTGAAGCGTCGAGCCAGGCCGGCGGCCAGGTGCGTCTGGCGACCCAGAATCCGCGCCGCAAGGAATTGATCGGCATCATCGACTGGCGGCTGGCAGAGCTCGATCGGCTCGGCGTCGAGATCCGCTACGATACCTGGGCCGAGAAGGACGACGTCCTGGCGCTGGCGCCCGATGTGGTCATTGTCGCCACCGGCGGCTTGCCGCAGAACCCGCCGCTGGCGGCGGGCGACAATCTCGTCACGTCAAGCTGGGATATCATGGCCGGCAGCGTCAAGCCGGCCGAGAATGTCTTGCTCTATGACGACAATGGCGGCCATCAGGGCATGGGTGCGGCCGAACTGATCGTCAACAGCGGCGCACGGCTGGAACTGGTTTCGCCCGAGCGTTTTTTCGCGCCCGAAATGGGCGGCATGAACCATGTGCCGTACATGCGCGCGTTCCAGGAAAAGGGCGCCACCATCACCATCAACACGCGCCTGCGCTCGGTGCGGCGCGAGGGCAATCAACTGGTCGCCGAACTCGCTTCGGACTTTGCCGACGGCTGGCGCGGTGAACGGCGGGTCGACCAGGTGGTGGTCGAGCATGGCACCGCGCCGCTCGACGATCTCTACCTGGCCTTGAGGCCGCTGTCGAAGAATGGCGGCGCGGTCGACTACGAACGCCTGGTCAGCGGCGGCGACATTTTTCCGGCACGCAACCACGAAGCCGGCTTCGTGCTGTTGCGCATCGGCGACGCGGTCGCCTCGCGCAACATCCATGCCGCCATCTATGACGGGATCAGGTTCGGTTTGCGGATCTGAAATCTCGTCGCGAAAGTTGGTGGCGCGCGGCCGGACCGGCATACGAGAGCCCGTGTATTCCGGCTCGATCCGCGCGCCCGCACGTCATTGGCTCGTTGCCAGACAACGCACGATGCTGTGAGGGTTGCGACGTGGCGGCGCTCAGAACATTCTGGCGGTGGCCATGCACAGCACTGTCAGCACCAGCAGGCCTCCGGCGATGCGCTCGCCTCTTGTCATCTTCGCGCGCAACCGGCTTTCCGTAGCCGCATCAGCGCCGGCAAGCTGCCTGCTGGCAGAGCCTACCAGCGCGCCCTGCACGCCGGCGGCGATCAGGGCCGTCACGATCCCCAGTGCCAGCACTTTCTCCATCGAGCCGAAAGCGCCCTCTTGGAAGAAATACCAGAGCAGTATGCCGGTCAGGAAAACCAGGCCGGCAGCACCCATTTGCGGCCGGAAAAACCGTTCGGCGCGGATGTCCGGGTCACGGCCGACCGCGATGGTCGTGCCCGCCCAGAATACGCCTGCCATGACGTGAAGACCGATGACGACGATGTAGGCATACTGCATGCCATCTCTCCTCTCTCGCTTGCTGTCAGTGCAATGATTAGATATCGAACTGTTCGATGTCAATGTATAAAATGAACCAGTTCCATCCTTGGAAAACACCGTCTAGTGTCCGGCAATGACGCCCTTTGAACGCCCGCCGGTCGGCATGAATCTCGGCCGCACCGCCAAGCTTGTCGCCCAAGCCTTCGACGCTGCCTTGGTCGAAGCGGGCGGCACCTTGCCGGTCTGGCTCACGCTGCTGTCGGTCAAGTCGAGCAAGCTTGCCAATCAGCGCGAACTTGCCGGTATGATCGGCATCCAGGGCGCGACGCTGACCCATCACCTAAACGCGATGGAGGCACAGGGCCTGCTGACGCGTCGCCGCGATCCCGTCAACCGCCGGGTCCATCTGGTCGAATTGACGGAGGCTGGAGAAGCGATGTTCGAGACACTACGCAAGGCCGCGCTTGTTTTCGACAAGCGGCTGCGGGTGGGACTGTCCGACGAGCGGCTGGCGGAGTTCGCGCAGGTGCTGGCGGCGTTGCGAAACAATGTGGAGAGCTAGGAAAGTCTGCCCGTTGGCTTAGTCGTCACCCGTTCTCAGTCGTCATAGGTCGGGATCGTTCCAAAGGCATAGTGGCGCAGCTTCAGCGCGGCGATCAGCTCGGTTAGCTTCGTCTTGCCGTCGAAGCGGTCCTGAAACATCTCGTCATGCATCAACAGGATCAGCTTGCCGGGTCTGGCGAAATGACCATAGCCGAACAGGTGATCGATCTCGCTGACCAGATGGCTCGCCTGCAACACGTCGAGGATGTTGCCGGTGCCGCTGAGCGGACCTTCGTCGAAGGTGAGATAGATGGTGCGATCCGCCCCATGAGCCGGCAACACGGACATCAACACGGCCGCGAGGACAACCAAAACGATGTCATAGGTCGCGGCATCCGTTTGCGTCGCGACAGGCCGCCAGTTTCATGGCTGATTGTCAAAGGCGGACCGCGCGGGTGCCTACGCCAGGCTGCCTTGCAGCACCGTCAGCTTTGCCTTCTTCGGCATGCGGGCGGTCAGCCACTCGAGCGCCTTGTCCTGCGGCATCGGGAAGGCGATGGAATAGCCTTGCACCTGGTCGCAGCCGATCGCCATCAGCGAGTCGAGTTCGGCTTCGGTTTCGGCGCCTTCGGCGACGATCGAGATGCCGAGGCCGCGGGCAAGCTCGGTGATGGCGCGCACGATCTTGGAGTTGTCGCCGTTCTCGTGGATGTTCTGGACGAATCGGCGATCGATCTTGAGTCGGTCGATCTCGTTCGGATTGACGTGGCTGAGCGAAGCATAGCCGGTGCCGAAGTCGTCGAGTTCCAGATGGACGCCGGCCGCCCTGATGTGACGCAGCTTTGCCGCGATGCCTGTCTTCTCATCGTCCAGAATGACGGATTCGACGATTTCCAGCGACAGTTTCTGCGGCGGCAATCCGGCCTTTTCCAGCGTCCCGAACAGGAACGCATCGAAATCATGCTCGCGCAACTCGGTACCCGAAACATTGACGGCAAGCCGCCCGAAGGCGATCCCGGCGCGGTTCCATTCAGCGGCTTCGTTGATCGCCTTGCTGATCACGATGCGGCCGATCTCCGGCATGAAGCCGCATTTCTCCGCAACCGGAATAAATTCGCCGGGCGAGATCATGCCGCGTTCGGCATGGTTCCAGCGCACCAGCGCTTCGATGCCGCTGATCGTGCCGGTGGTCAGCGAAACCTGCGGCTGGAAATAGACCTGGAACGCCTTTTCGGAGATGGCGACCTTGATGTCGTGTTCGAGTTGCTTGCGATAGTCGAGTTCGCGGCGCAGCTCCTCCGAGAAGAACGAGAAGTTGCCGCCTCCCATCTTCTTGGCCGAATAGAGCGCCAGATCGGCGTGAACCAAAAGATCCTGCGCGTTGTCGGCGTCTATCGGATACACGGCGATGCCAGCGCTGGCGCCGGGAAGAATGGTCGTGCCCTGGAAAACGATCGGCTCGTTGATGTGCGCCAGGATGCGCCGTGCCAGCATGTTGATGTCTTCGGTGCTGCCGGCGCCGTTGAGGATCATCACGAATTCGTCGCCACCGAGCCGCGCGCACAGATCCGACGCCCGGCAGGAATCGCGCATGCGCTGTGCCGTGATGACCAGGACATAGTCGCCGGCGGCATGGCCCAGCGTATCGTTGATTTGCTTGAAACGGTCGAGATCGAGCTGGACCACGGCCAGGCGCTCGCGTCGCCGATGCGCGCCCTTGATCAGCGTCTCGAAATGGTCGGTCAGGAAGGTTCGGTTATGCAGGCCGGTCAGGCCGTCATGAACCGCGATGAAGGCCATCGAATTGCGCGCGTCGACCAGTTCGCGGGTCTTGCGAAGGATCGCGTTGGACATCGGCCTGAAGATGAACAGCGCTACCAGCAGGATGACGCCGAGCGTGGCGTAGAAAAGCGTGCGGTGGAGGGAGAGCAACTTTTCGGAGCGCTCGTCGGCCTCGGCGCTGATACGCTGGCCGAGCGCGGCATAGCCCGACAAGGTGGCGTTGGCGACCGACATGTCGAGGTTGACGCGTTCGGCGCTGCCTTTGTAGCCGCCATTGTCGAGATTGTTGAGTTGCGATTCAAGCGCCGAGATCAGACGGTCGCCATTGGCGATCAGCCCGACCGAGAAATAGTCGAGATGGAAGGGTTTGGCGAAGAGCACGCTCTCGATCGACTTCGGATCGAGCTTGGCCGGTGATTGCGGATCTGCCCCCGTCTGCTCGAGCAGCAGATCGTAGTTGGTCTCGAACTCCACCGTCGCCTGCTTGAGCGCGCTGACCAGCGCCGGCTGCTTGTCGCGCGAGGCGACATCCGTCGCATTGGCAAGGAAAACGATACGCTGCGACAAGGTTTTCTGCGTGCCGACGATATCGAGCAGGGTATGGTTGTGCTGGTGCGTGGCCATCGTCTGCTGCAGCAGCACGAAGGAGGCTGCCACCATGGCGGCGATGATCAACAGCGCTAGCCAATAGCCGGCCTTGATCAGCAGTATGAGCTTGCCTGAAACGGTTTGCACCGGCTGCTGCGACATTTTCGGGGGCGGCCCTCTCGCCAACGGATTCCTGTGTGAGCATCATTGAACCGGAAACGTTAACAGGACCGGAAATCGACAGCCGGCCGACAAGGGGGAAACGCGGAAAGATCGGGGGAAACGCGGAAAGATCGCGGAATGGTTATCGGCTCCTTTCGCCTTCAATCCGCATTTGAACGTTCGCCAGCCGTTGTGATCCCCTGGGGCGTGCTTGGGCGATGCCCATGACTTCATTTGGTGCTGGCCACCACCGGCCCGGTCGCTTTTGCGATGGATTTTTTGCGCGGACAGGACAACAGTCGACCCACGTCAAACAGGGCCTGATCATGACCGCAGCATTTCTCTCCCATATCGACAGTGAGCTTGCAGGGCTCAAATCAGCCGGTCTCTACAAGTCGGAACGGGTGATTTCCTCGATGCAGTCGGCGCAGATCGAGGTCGGCGGTGAGAAAGTGCTTAACTTTTGCGCCAACAACTATCTCGGCCTTGCCGACAGCGCCGAACTGCGCGACGCGGCCAGCCAGGCGCTCGACCGTTATGGCTACGGCATGGCGTCGGTGCGCTTCATCTGCGGCACGCAGGAAGAGCACAAGCAGCTCGAGGCGACGATTTCATCCTTTCTCGGCCTGGAGGACACCATCCTCTACGGCTCGTGCTTCGACGCCAATGGCGGTCTATTCGAGACGCTGCTGGGCGAGGAAGACGCGATCATCTCGGATGCGCTGAACCACGCCTCGATCATCGATGGGGTCAGGCTGTCGAAGGCCAAGCGCTTCCGCTACGCCAACAACGACATGGCCGATCTCGAAGCGCGGCTGAAGGAAGCGAAGGATTGCCGTTTCCGGCTGATCGCTACCGACGGCGTGTTTTCGATGGACGGCATCATCGCCAATCTCCGCGGTGTCTGCGATCTCGCCGACAAATACGACGCCATGGTCATGGTCGACGACAGCCATGCCGTCGGGTTCGTCGGCCACAATGGCCGTGGTTCGCCGGAACATTGCGGTGTCGAGGGCAGGGTCGACATCATCACCGGGACGCTGGGCAAGGCGCTCGGCGGCGCGTCGGGCGGCTACACCTCGGGCAAAAGCCAGGTGGTCGATTGGCTGCGCCAGCGCTCGCGGCCCTATCTCTTCTCCAACACGCTGATGCCGGCGATCGCCGGCGCTTCGATCAAGGTGTTTGACCTGATCCGCAATGGCGACGCCTTGCGCCAGCGCCTCTATGCCAATGCGGCGCGGTTCAGGTCTGAGATGGGCAAGCTCGGCTTCACCTTGGCCGGAGCCGACCATCCGATCATTCCGGTGATGCTGGGCGATGCGAGCCTGGCGCAGGAGATGGCGGCGCGCATGCTGAAACGCGGCATCTATGTCATCGGCTTTTCCTTCCCGGTGGTGCCGAAAGGCCAGGCGCGCATCCGCACCCAGATGTCGGCGGCGCATTCCACTGCCGACATCGATCGTGCGGTCGAGGCATTCGGGGCGGTCGGCAGGGAGCTGGGCGTGATTTCCTGAGCGCCGGCGCCGGGAAGCGATTGCGGATCAAGAGATTCAAGGGACAAAAGAATGTCGAACATGATGAAGGCGCTGGTGAAGGCCAAGGCCGAGCCGGGCATCTGGATGGAAGAGGTGCCGGTACCGGAGATCGGCCCCAACGACGTGCTGATCAAGATCAGGAAAACCGCGATCTGCGGCACCGATGTCCACATCTACAATTGGGACCAGTGGGCTCAGAAGACGGTGCCCGTGCCGATGGTGACCGGCCATGAATTCGTCGGCACCGTCGCCGATTTCGGCGCTGCGGTCACCGAATACAAGGTCGGCCAGCGCGTGTCGGGCGAGGGCCACATCGTCTGCGGTCATTGCCGCAACTGCCGGGCGGGCAGGGGCCATCTGTGCCGCAACACGCTTGGCGTCGGCGTCAACCGTCCAGGCGCCTTCGGCGAGTATCTTGCGATCCCGCAGCATAATGTGGTGCCGATCCCCGACGACGTTCCCGACGAGGTCGCCGCGATCTTCGATCCCCTGGGCAATGCGGTGCACACCGCTCTGTCTTTCGACCTCGTCGGTGAAGATGTGCTGGTCACCGGCGCCGGGCCGATCGGCATCATGGGCGCGCTCGTCGCCCAATGCGTCGGCGCGCGCAAGGTGGTGATCACCGACATCAATCCGGTGCGGCTGGCGCTGGCCAAAAAGCTCGGCGTCCAGCATGTCGTCGATGCGTCGAAGGAAAAGCTGCGTGATGTCATGCCGGCGCTCGGCATGACCGAGGGTTTTGACGTCGGCCTCGAAATGTCGGGCGCCGCGCCCGCCTTCCGCGACATGATCGACACCATGAACAATGGCGGCAAGATCGCCATCCTGGGCATCGCGCCGACCGGCTTCGAGATCGACTGGAACAAGGTCATCTTCAAGATGCTGCATCTCAAGGGCATCTACGGCCGCGAGATGTTCGAGACCTGGTACAAGATGATCGCCCTGGTGCAAGGTCCGCTCGACGTCTCCGGCCTGATCACCCACCGCATCGGCATCGACGATTTTCAGGCTGGGTTCGATGCAATGCGCAGCGGCAGTTCCGGCAAGGTGGTGATGGACTGGTGAGGCTGCTGTGAAGGCACTGTGCCGGAGACGTTAGCGGGACAGCAGCCCCCTCTGGCCTGCCGGCCATCTCCCCCGCAAGGAGGGAGATTGGCAGTTTCGACGCTGCGCTCATTTCTCTCCCGTTGGTGATTGGCGAAAGCCGGGATGAAGCTCGATCTCCCCCTTGCGGGGAGATGTCCGGCAGGACAGAGGGGGTGCTGCCCCGCGGCCTATCAGTCCTCGGTTTTGCCACTTACTTCCAACGCTCTCTCCAGCGCCGCCACCCCACTGACAATCGCCGTGCGTTCGCTGGCGCTCAGCCTGGCCAGCAACTCCCTCTCGAACGCCTTCGCCAGCGGCACCATCTCGCGATAGGCGGCCAGCCCCGCTCTGGTCAGCGTCAGATGTTCGACACGGCGGTCATTCCCATCAGGCGTTCGCGTCAGCCAGCGGCGCCGTTCGAGTTCGGCGACGGCGCGCGACACCTTGGTCTTGTGCATGGCCGATTGCTCGCCAAGTTCGGTCGCGGTCATTCTGCCGTGCTGGCCGAGCCCGGAAAGCGTCCGCCACTCCGGCCGCGTCAGTCCATGGCTGTCCTTGTATACCCCTGAGAATTCGCGGCTCACGCCATCGGCCAGGCGATAGAGGCGATAGGGCAGGAAGCTTTCGAGTTCCAGGATTTCCATGGCCTAACATCCCGACGCGATGGATTGATAGTTACATTTTCGATGGTTACAAATGAAACCAGTTTGGTCAATTGAGATCCATTCCGGGAGGAAGCGATGGCCTTTTCCTACATGCCGGGTTTCGGCAATGATTTTGAGACCGAAACCTTGCCAGGTTCGCTGCCGCAGGGCCGCAACTCACCCCAGCGGCCGGCCTACGGCCTTTACGCCGAACAGCTTTCCGGCTCGCCGTTCACCGCGCCACGCGGCACCAACGAGCGCTCCTGGCTCTATCGCATCAGGCCGAGCGTCAAGCACACCGGCCGCTTCAAGGCGTCGAACTATCCCTTGTGGAAGAGCGCGCCGAATGTCGGCGACCATGAACTGGCGCTCGGCCAGTATCGCTGGAATCCGGTGCCGATGCCGAAGGAGCCGACCGACTTTGTCCAGGGCATGCGCAGCATCACCACCGCCGGTGACGTGCTCGGGCAGACCGGCATGGCGGCCCATGTCTATGTCGCCAACACATCGATGGGCGACGACCATTTCTTCAACGCCGACGGCGAGTTGCTGGTCGTGCCGCAGGTCGGCGCCCTGCGCTTCGTCACCGAGATGGGGGTCATCGAACTTCGGCCCGGCGAGATCGCTGTGCTGCCGCGCGGCCTCGTCTTCAAGGTCGAACTCGTCGACAAGGAAGTACGCGGCTATGTCTGCGAGAATTACGGCGCCAAGCTGACGCTGCCCGACCGTGGCCCGATCGGCGCCAATTGCCTCGCCAATCCCCGCGATTTCAAGACGCCTTGCGCCTGGTTCGAAGAGAAGGAAACGCCTTGCCGGCTGACGGTGAAATGGTGCGGCAATTTCCACGTCACCGAGATCGGTCATTCGCCGCTCGACGTTGTCGCCTGGCACGGCAACTACGCGCCCTACAAATATGATCTGGCAACCTTTTCGCCCGTCGGCGCCCTCCTGTTCGATCATCCCGATCCGTCGATCTTCACCGTGCTCACCGCGCCAAGCGGCGAGGAGGGCACCGCCAACATCGATTTCGTCATCTTCCCGCCGCGCTGGCTGGTGGCGGAAGATACGTTTCGGCCACCCTGGTATCACCGCAACATCATGAGCGAGTTCATGGGGCTGATCCACGGCCAGTACGATGCCAAGGAAGAAGGCTTTGTCCCCGGCGGCATCAGCCTGCACAATTTGATGCTGGCCCATGGCCCGGATGCGCCTGGCTTCGAAAAGGCCTCGCGCGCGGAGCTCAAACCGGTCAAGCTCGACAATACCATGGCGTTCATGTTCGAGACCCGCTTTCCGCAGATGCTGACCCGCTACGGCGCCGAACTGGAAACCCGACAGGACAATTACATCGACTGCTGGGCCGACCTGAAGAAGCGCTTCAACGGCACGCCGGAAGGCGATTGGTCTTGAGCGGCAAGCCAATGCGGGATCGGTTGGTGCTGTTAGGCTCGAAAGGTGGCCCGGCGCTGCGGCCGGGCGGACCGTGGCCGAGTTCGTCGCTGCTTGAGATCGGCGGACGGACCATCGTCGTCGATTGCGGGCTTGGCGTCACGCGCGGTCTGGTCGATGCCGGCATCAGCCTGAAGGCGCTCGACCTTGTCTTCATCACGCACCTGCATTCCGACCATGTGCTGGAACTGGGGCCGCTGATCCACACCGCCTGGACAGCGGGGCTGGCGAGCCCGGTCAGCGTGTTCGGCCCGCCCGGCACCGGCCACTACTGGCGGCGCTTTTGCCAGGCGATGGAATTCGACATCGAAATCCGCATCGCCGACGAGGGCCGGCCGGACATCCGCGAACTGGTGTCGATTGACGAATTCGGCGAAGGCGACGTGCTCCGGCAACGCGGTCTGAAGGTTTCGGCGCTGCGCGTCGACCACCCGCCGGTGACCGACTGCTTTGCCCTGCGCCTCGATCATGGCGGGAAAAGCGTGGTGTTCTCCGCCGACACGGCCTTCTTTCCGCCGCTCGCCGATTTCGCCGATGGGGCTGACATCCTCGTCCACGAAGCCATGCTGGAAGAGGGCATCGAGCGGCTGGTGGCCCGAACCGGCAACGGCGCGCGGCTCAGGGAACATCTCCTCGCCAGCCACAGCTTTGCCGAGGAGGCCGGGCGCATCGCCAGCGATGCCGGCGTGAAGCGGCTGGTGCTCAACCATCTCATCCCGGCCGATGATGCCGAAATCGGCGATGCCGACTGGGTTGCCGCTGTCAGGAAAACATGGGCCGGCGACTTGACGATCGCCCGCGACGGCCTTGTTGTGGAATTAGCATGATCCCGAACCGAAGGACCGCGTCAGCGAAAAGTGGGAACCGGTTTTCGGAAAAGATCATGCGCAAAATAAACAACCAAAGCGGCGCCAAAGCCGCATCAGGAGAGGAAACCGCATGAAGCTTGCCACATTGAAGGACGGGACGCGTGACGGAAAACTCGTCGTCGTCTCGCGCGACCTGACGCAGTACACCGACGCCTCGTTTCTGGCGCGTACGCTTCAAGCGGCACTCGACGATTGGCGCAGGATCTCGCCGCATCTCTCGACAATTGCGGAATCGCTGGAGAATAACGCGGTGCCGTCGGCGCGCTTTCACGAGCATGATGCACACTCGCCGCTGCCGCGCGCCTATCAATGGGCCGACGGATCGGCCTATGTGAACCATGTCGAACTGGTGCGGAAGGCGCGCGGCGTCGAAATGCCGGCGAGCTTCTGGACCGATCCGCTGATCTACCAGGGCGGCTCGGACTCTTTCATCGCACCGCGCGATCCGATCCGCATGGCTGACGAGGCTTTCGGCATCGACATGGAGGCGGAGGTCGCCGTTATCGTCGACGACGTGCCGATGGGCGCCAGCCTCGACGAAGCGCGCGCCGCGATCCGGCTGGTCATGCTGGTCAACGATGTCACGCTGCGCGCACTGACCGGGCCGGAATTGGCCAAGGGTTTCGGCTTCTTCCAGTCGAAGCCGTCTTCGGCCTTTTCGCCGGTCGCGGTGACACCCGATGAGTTAGGTGACGCCTGGGACGGCGGCAAGGTCAGCCTGCCGCTGCTCGCAGACCTCAACGGCAAGCCGTTCGGCCGCGCCAATACCGGTGTCGACATGACCTTCGATTTTCCGACGCTGATCGCCCATGCCGCCAGGACACGGCCGCTGGTGGCCGGCACCATCATCGGCTCCGGCACCGTCTCCAACAAGCTCGACGGCGGGGCAGGCAAGCCTGTCTCGGCGGGCGGTGCCGGCTATTCCTGCATCGCCGAACTGCGTATGATCGAGACCATTGCGTCGGGCGAACCCAAGACGCCATTCCTGCGCTTCGGCGACACGGTACGTATCGAGATGAAGGACAGAGCCGGCCATTCGATCTTCGGCGCGATCGAGCAGAAGGTAGAGAAATACGAGCGATGAGGGCCTGCGTTCAGCCATGAATCTTCTTGACCATCTGCGCCGCATGGCCGGCAACAACCTCTGGTCGAGCGATCGGCTCTACCGAGCCGTGCTCGCGCTCGAGCCGGGCGAATTCGAGGCCGAGCGCACCAGCTTCTTCCCGTCGATCAAGGCGACGCTCAACCATATCCTTGCGGTCGATCTTCTCTATCTCGATTTTCTCGAGGAGCGCGGCATCGGCGCCGCTGCCCATGATGATTTCGTGCCCTTCGACGAGCCCAGGGCGCTGTTCGCCGCCCAGCTTGTGGCCGACCGGCGGCTGATCGCTTTCTGCGATGCCCTTTTGGAGGCCGATCTCGACCGCCGCATCATCACCGACCGACGCGAGTACGGCATGATCCCCGAGCGCATCGGCGACATCCTTGCTCACGTCTTCCTGCATGACATCCATCATCGTGGCCAGGTGCACGCGATGCTGTCCGGCACCTCGGTCGCGCCGCCGCAGCTCGACGAATTCCTGCTCGATTACGATTTGAAATTAAGGCAGGCCGAGGTGGAGCGGCTTGCAATTGGTCGTGGTGAATAATTATTGTAGTTACGAAAATAATTGACTTATTTGCTGTAGGTACATAAATTTCGATGAAGATCGTCTGGGACGAACCGAAGCGGTTGGCGAACATCGAGAAACATGGCTTGGATTTCGCCGCGCTGGATGACGAATTTTTCTTGGGTTCGACAATCCGTACGGCCAAAGCCGGTCGGTTCATGGCAATTGGTCGGATGGTTGATGGCGTCGTTGCCGTGATCTTTGCCAGGCTTGGCTCTGAGGGCATCTCGATAGTTTCAATGCGTCCGGCCAATCCGGTTGAAAGAAGGTTATTCAATGACAAAACATAAGCTGCAAACAAAATCCGAGCCGGGGCAGGGCTACAGCAAGGAAGACTGGGATACAGTTTCGGACAATCCGGAATGGACCGAGGAGGACTTTCGAAACGCCCGACCTTTCGCCGAAGTATTCCCGGATCTTGTCGAAAGCATTCGCCGTTCGCGCGGCCGGCCAGCGCTCGACAACCCGAAGAAGCAGGTGACGCTTCGGCTCGACAGCGATGTTGTCGCCAGATTCCGCGCTGGCGGACCCGGTTGGCAGAGCCGCATCAACGACATTCTGCGCAAGGCGGCGGGCCTCGGCAAATGAAGCGGGTAAGGCTTCGGCCTACTCCGCCGCCTGAACCTTGATCACGCCGCGCTTGATCTGGTCCTGCTCGATCGATTCGAACAGCGCGCGGAAATTGCCTTCGCCAAAGCCTTCGTCGCCCTTCCTCTGGATGAACTCGAAGAAGATCGGGCCGATCACGGTCTTCGAGAAGATCTGCAAGAGAATCTTGGTCATGCCGCCGTCGACCACGCCTTCGCCGTCGATCAGGATGCCGTGCTTCTTCATCCGCTCGATCGGCTCGTCATGGCCGTTCACTCGGTCATACGACATATCGTAATAAGTCTCGGGCGGGCCGGGCATGAATTTCAGCCCGTTGTCGGCGAGCTTGTCGGTGGCGGCGTAGATCTCGTCCGTTCCCACTGCGATGTGCTGGATGCCTTCGCCATTGTACTTCTTCAGGTACTCGGCGATCTGGCTGGTCTCGTCCTTGGATTCGTTGAGCGGAATGCGGATCTTGCCGCAGGGCGAGGTGATGGCGCGGCTGACCAGGCCGGTGATCTTGCCGTCGATGTCGAAGAAGTGGATCTGCTTGAAGCCGAACAGATTGCGGTAGAAATCCCACCATTTGTCCATCTGGCCGCGATAGACATTGTGGGTCAGGTGGTCGAGGTAATAGAAGCCGACGCCTTGCGGCCGAGGATCGCGCGCGCCGAGCCACTCGAACTCGGCGTCATAGG
The DNA here is from genome assembly GCF_055901595.1 of Mesorhizobium sp. WSM1386. NCBI lineage: Bacteria > Pseudomonadati > Pseudomonadota > Alphaproteobacteria > Hyphomicrobiales > Phyllobacteriaceae > Mesorhizobium > Mesorhizobium sp. WSM1386. Next base: position 5,002,986 of record NZ_CM148373.1, on the reverse strand, counting down.
CCGAACCCTTCTTGCCATAGGTGTCGATGAAATAGAGCAGCGAGCCGCCAATACCGACGATCGCGGGAACGTCGAGCGCCTTGTCGTCGCCTTCGTAGGGCGTGGCGCCTTTGGCAACGGCGTGATCGAAAGCGTGCTTGGCATCCACCACCCGCCAGGCCATCGAAGCCGCGCAGGGACCATGCTTGTCGACGAACCTCATTGCATGCGAACCTGGCTCGGCATTGACGACATAGTTGATGTCGCCCTGGCGCCAGACGGTGATGTCCTTCGTGCGATGCCTGGCCACCGCCACATAGCCCATGCAGGTGAACAGCTCGGCCAGTTTCCGCGGCTCCGGATGCGCGAATTCGACGAACTCGAAACCATCGGTGCCGGCGGGGTTGTCCCTGCTGATCGTGGCGGGCGGGGCGTCGTGCGGAAAGGGACCCATGATATTCCTCCGGAATCTGGCTTGGCCTGAAAAGGCCATCTGACGCCATCATAGCGCGGAGCCGGTGCATGGTGCTTGCATTCAAACGCTTGAAATGATCATCTCGTGCGTGAACTGTGCATGTTACGGGAGAAAAGCATGGATGAGACGCGCATTGATCGATTCGACCGCAAGATAATGGCACTGTTGCAGGGCGATGCGCGGCTCACCAATAACGATCTCTCGGAGCGTGTGAACCTGTCGGCATCGCAATGTTCGCGCCGCCGCCAGCGGCTTGAGGAGGACGGCTATATCAAGGGTTATCGGGCCGTACTCGACCGCGACAAGCTCGGTTTCTCGCTGGTCAACGTCATCTCGGTGACCTTGGCCACCCACAACCGCGACAATGCACGGCGCTTCGGCGAACTGCTGGCACGGCTCCCGGAAGTGCAGGAGGCGCACGCGCTGACCGGCGAGATGGATTACATCCTGAAAGTAGTGACGCCCGATCTCAAATCACTATCGGAGTTCGTCAACGGCGTGCTGCTGCCGCACGAATCCGTCCAGCATGTGAAGACGGCGATCGTGTTGGAAACGCTGAAGGAAACGGGCGCGCTGCCGATTTAAGCTTTCGACTGCTGGATCAGCCCGTAAAGATTGGTGCAGCGCGCACCTGAACGGCAATAGGCGAAGACGGGGCCTTCCAATTCGTCCAGCGCCTCTGCCTGGTCCTCGACATTCTCGGCGGTGATCTGGCCGCTGATGACGGGAATGTAGCGGAAGGCGAGACCGGCGGCTTCCACCGCCGCCTTCACCGTGTCGGCCGAAGGCTGGCCGGGCTGCTCGTCATCGGGGCGGTTGCAGATCACGCTCTTGAAGCCGGCTTCCTTGATGGCGGCGGCGTCTTCGGGCTGGATCTGGCCCGAGACCGAATAGTCTTCACTGATCTCGCGGTATTCCATGGCAGCATCCTCGCAATCTGGTCTGGAGGCAGTCTTGCCACTGCCCCGCATGCGCGGCAATCCGCATCGAGAGAATTCTCTGCCAAATAGACATTGTGCGCGGAAAAATCCAACCGGGCCAATGCGACCCGGTTGGATAGCGCTGGCTCGCCTCAGCTGCCGAGTATCGCGCCTTTGATCTGGCGGATGTTGTTGTGCATCATGTCGACATAGGTCGAGGCCGGGCCGTCGGGCTGCGACAGCGCGTCCGAATAAAGCGTGCCGCCCACCTTGATACCGGTTTCATCGGCGATCTGCTCGATCAGCCGCGGATTGGTGATGTTCTCGACGAAGATCGCGGCCGCCTTGTCCTGCTTCACCTGCGTGACCAGCTTGGCGACGTCGGCCGCTGATGGTTCGGAATCGGTCGAGATGCCCTGCGGGGCGAGGAAGGTCAGGCCGTATGCGTGCTCGAAATAGCCGAACGCATCGTGCGAGGTGATGACGACGCGCTTCGCTTCAGGGATCGACTGGATCGCTGTCTTCACTTCGCCTTCCAACGCATCGAGCTTCTTGGTGTAGGTCGCGGCATTGGTCTGGTAGGAGACGCAACCATCGCTGTCGGCCGCGCAGAAGGCCTCGGCTATATTCTTCACATAGATCCTGGCGTTGGCGATCGACTGGAAAGCGTGCGGATCGGTGACCGTCTTGCCGCCGCCGGTGCCGGCGCCTTCGGCGGCGTCCGCGTCGGCGAATTCAGGCTTGAAATCGATCGGCGTGACCCCCTTGGTCAAGGTGATGATCGAGGCCTTGGTGGCGCTGGCATCGACCAGCCGTTGCAGGAAGCCTTCGAAATGCAGGCCGTTTACCAGCACGATATCGGCCTTGGCCATGGCCACAGCATCGGTCGGGCTCGGCTCGTAGACATGGGCATCGCCATCCGGCCCGACGATGGTGGTGACGTCGATGCGGTCGCCGCCGACATTTTTGGCGAAATCGGCGATGACTGTGAAGCTGGCGACCACCTTCAGCGGTGCCGCGAAGGCCGATGAGGCGCCAAAGGCGGTTAATGTTATAACGCTCATCGCCAGGGCGGCATGGAGTGATTTCAGCATGGTCAAGTCTCCTTTGGGGGGCGGGGATCAGGCCGTTCTGTGACGGTGGTGGATGATGCGCGCGCGCAGGATGCCGCGCGTGCCGAACAGGATCGAGGCGAAATAGACGACGCCGGACGACAGGATGATGGCCGGCCCGGATGGCAGCGAGGCGTGATAGGACAACAGCAGGCCGGCGATGCAGGAGGCGAAACCGATCAGCACGGCCAGCACGCACATCGGCTCGACGCGCACGGTCCAGAAGCGGGCGGCAGCGGCCGGCAGCATCATCAGCCCGACCGACAGAAGCGTACCGAGCGCCTGGAAGCCGCCGACCAGATTGAGCACGACGAGGCCGAGGAAGATGAAATGCACCGGGCTGCCCATGCGGCTGACCGAGCGCAGGAACAGCGGATCGAGGCATTCGGCGACCAATGCCCGCCAGAAGATGGCAAGGCTGGCTAGAGTTACCGCAACGATGCCGCCGATCAGCGTCAGCGCTTCGTTGTTGAGTGCCAGCACGGTGCCGAACAGCACATGCATGAGATCGACACTGGAGCCGCGGATCGACACCATCAGCACGCCGATGGCGAGCGAGATCAAATAGAAGGCGGCCATCGAGGCGTCCTCGCGCTGGATGGTGAAGCGCGAGACCGCACCGGCGCCGAGCGCGACGATGACGCCGGCGATCAGGCCGCCAATCGTCATCGGCAGGATTTCCAGCCCATAGAACAGGAAGCCCGCGGCCGCACCCGGCAGGATGGCATGCGCCATGGCGTCGCCGGACAGGCTCATGCGCCGCAGCATCAGGAAGACGCCGACCGGGCAGGCGCCGAGCGACAGCATCAGCGAGCCGACCAGCGCCCGCTGCATGAAGGCGAAATCGGCGAAGGGTGCGATCAAGAGACCGTAGAGCGTGTCCATCAGGCAGCCCTCGGTCCGGCGCCGTGGTGATGGTCGTGATCGTGGCTATGATGGTCGTGATCGTGCCCATGGGCGTGCTCGTCCGGCTCGCACCAGGGAGCGTTTTCCTCCCAGGCCTCGTGAAAACGGCGTGCGCGCAAAAGATTTTCCGGCTTCAACGTTTCCCTGGTTTCGCCCCAGGCGATGGGCTGGCGGGCCAAAAGCAGCGTTTCGGGGAAATTCTGGCGCACCAGGTCGAGATCGTGGACGACGACCATGATGGTGCGTTCCTCGCCATGCCAGCGCTTGATCAGCGCGATCAGGTCGCCGACCGTCTTGGCGTCGACGGCGTTGAACGGCTCGTCGAGCAGGATCAGGTCGGCATCCTGCAGCAGCACGCGGGCAAACAATGTGCGCTGCAACTGCCCGCCCGACAGCGTGTCGATCGGCCGCTTCTCGAAACCGCCGAGGCCGACCGCCATCAGCGCCTGGCTGACGGATTCGCGGTCTTCCTTGGTGTAGCGGCCGAGCATGCCGCGCTTCGGCCACAGGCCGAGCGAGACCAGATCGACGACGCGCGCCGGGAAGGAACGGTCGAGTTCCGATTGCTGGGGAAGATAGGCGGCGCGCAAGCCAGGCGCCCGGATCACGCTGCCGGCCATCGGCTTGAGAACCCCGACAATACCCTTCATCAGCGTCGACTTACCCGAACCGTTGGCGCCGACCACGGCCGTCAGCGAACCCTTGCGGATCGTGCCGTCGAGGTGATGGATCGCGGGATGGCTGTTGTAGCCCAGCGTCAGGTCACGGAATGTCAGGCAGGTCTGGGTCATATCATTCCGTGGGCAGGTCACATCCGGCTGCATGCAGAGGCCGGTTGGATATGTGATGTTATTACATTAGTCAACAAGCCAATCCGGCGGAATTGCGGCCGGCGGCTCAACTTGCCGTGAATCCTGTCCCTGGCTGGTCCAAGGGGATTCGGGCCGGCGGCCTTGCCCGAAGCAAGTCGCGACTCTAAAGAGGCGCGACTGACAAAAGGAAGGAAAACATCCCATGAGCATTCGTCGCATCGATGTAGGTCCGCGCATGACCCAGATCGTCATCCATGGCAACACCGTCTACCTGGCCGGCCAGGTCGGCGAGCCGGGCGGCAATGTTGCCTCGCAGACCCGGGATATCCTGGCGACCATCGACGAGTTGCTGGCCAAGGCCGGCACCGACAAGACCAAGATCCTGCAAGCAATCATCTGGCTGGACGACATGGGCACCTTCGCCGAGATGAATGCGGAATGGGACAAGTGGGTGCCAAAGGGCCACACGCCCGCCCGCGCCACCGGCGAAGCCAAGCTCGCCAGCCCGGAATATCTGGTCGAGATCATTATCACGGCGGCGATTTGAGGCGTTGAAACCGCCAATCTCCCCCCTCGTGGGGGAGATGCCTGGCAAGGCAGAGAGGGGCGCTGTCCCGCCGGCCTTTCCGTTTTTCGAGTAAGTTCATGGCAGGCAAAATCGAGGGTCGCGCTCTACGACGCCCCCCTCTGGCCTGCCGGCCATCTCCCCCACGAGGGGGGAGATCAGCTACCCCTGCGGCCTGAACCTTGCCACCAGCGTGTGGCTCTCGGCCGCGTAGGTGAAGCGGACATGGGTGACCGGGTGTTCGGCGCTCCATGTCCGTCGTTCGACCACCAGGCAAGGCGCGCCGGCGCCGATGTCGAGCGCCGCCGCGATGTGCCTGTCGGCGGCAACCGCGCGGATGCGGTGCTCGGCCTCGCTCCACGGCACGCGGCCGATCAGCCACGGGCCAGGCGCGACATCGAGAAATTCTTCGTCGGCCGCCCCAGGCACGGCGGCGAGGTTGATCAGCCGCTGTTCATGCGCGAACGGCCGCTTGCCGGCGAAATGCCGGCATTCCAGCGCCAGCACCGATCCGGCGGCGTCGAGTTCCAGCAGGCCGCGATCCTCAGTGGTGCTGCGCCTTTTGTGCCGCGCTACGCGCTCGTAGCGATAGGCTAGGCCAAGCGCTTCGACCTCGATCCTGATGTCGTGGATTTCCAGCACCGCCGCCTGCGACTGCGGCTGGCGGACGAAACTGCCGGAGCGCCGCCGCCGTTCGATCAGCCCGGCCTTGGCCAGCTGCGACAGTGCCTTGTTCACCGTCATGCGCGAACAGCCATATTGGTCAGTCAGTTCATGCTCGAACGGGATGCGATGGCCGGGCGCCCACGTGCCGGACAGGATCTTCTCGCTGATGTCGGACAGGATGCGCTGGTGGAGCGAGCCGCCGCCGATGTCGGCATCCGCTATTGCGATCGCGTTCATGCTGAAAGTGCTGTCATGACGCCACGAAACCGTGCGGCGATGGCCTCGCGCTTGGCATGCTTGCCGGCACTGACTTGCTTTTGCCCATGCACCCAGACGCAATCGACCTTGCTGCCGTTGGCGAAGATCCAGGCATCGAGGATCGCGTCGCCGGTCTTGCCTGCCAGCGAGGGGTTGTCGGCATCGAGCGAGACGAGATCGGCGGCGGCACCGGTGGCGATCTCGGAGGCGCCGGCGCCAAGCGCGACGCTGCCTCCGTCGAGTGCCGCGTCGAACAGCGCGCGCCCGGTCGAACCGCCTGCCATCGCCAGCACGTTACGGGCGCGGTGGGCGAGGCGCTGTGAATATTCGAGCTGGCGCAATTCGTCGAGCAGGCCGATCAGCACGTTGGAATCGGAGCCGATGCCGAAGCGCCCGCCATGTTCCCGGAACAACGGCGCGGCAAAGGTGCCGTCGCCGAGATTGGCCTCGGTGATCGGGCACAGGCCGGCGATGGCGCCGCTCCTGGCCATGCCGATGGTTTCCGCATCGGTCATGTGGGTGGCGTGGATCAGGCACCAGCGCTGGTCGACCTCAGCGTTGGCGAGCAAGAATTCGACCGGACGCGCACCGGACCAGGCGAGGCAGTCTTCGACTTCCTTCACCTGCTCGGCGACATGAATGTGGATTGGCCCATCGGGCGCCAGTGCCGCGATGGCCGTGAGTTCTTCGGGCGTCGCGGCGCGCAGGCTGTGCGGTGCGACGCCGACGACAGCTTGATTCAACGCGCGAACCGATTCGCGGCTTTTCTCAACGAGCCGGGAGAACTGATTCACATCGTTGACGAATCGCCGCTGGCCCTCGTTTGGAGCCGCGCCGCCAAAAGACGAATGCGCGTAAAACACCGGCAGCAGCGTCAGGCCAATGCCGGTTTCGCCGGCCGCTGCCGCGATCCGCTCGGCCATCTCGGCAAGATTGGCGTAGGGTTTTCCATCGCGATCATGATGCAGATAGTGAAATTCGCCGACCCGTGAAAAGCCGGCCTCCAGCATTTCGACGTAGAGCTGCGCGGCAACCGCCTCGACCTGGTCGGGCGTCATCGACAGCGCGAAGCGGTACATCACCTCGCGCCAGCTCCAGAAACTGTCTGCGGAAGGGCCGCGAAGCTCGGCAAGCCCCGCCATGCCGCGCTGGAAGGCGTGGCTGTGCAAATTGGGCATGCCGGGCAGTACAATGGAATGACGCTCGTCGCCGGCCGATGCAACGGCTCCGGGCTCGACGGCCGTAACGCGTCCATTGGCGAAAATGATCCGCACATTGTTGTGCCATCCATCGGGAAGGAGAGCCTGTTCCGCAAGGATCGCTGTCACTTTTTTCTCTCCGCTTCCCTGTCTTGCATGCGATGATAGCACTTGCAGTGTGTTTCAATATGTATATACATAATCGCCGCCGATTGAAACGGAAAAGATGATGGCCGCAGAGAGCAAAAGCCGGGCAGGGGATCTTCGTCTGTGGCGCAATGCGCGCCTGGCGACCATGGCCGAAAGTTCCGCCGGACTTGGTGTCGTCGAACATGGCGCGGTAGCCGCACGCGATGGCCGCATTGTCTATGCCGGCCCGGAATCGGAGATGCCGGCGGTATTTTTGCAAGGGGCCGAGACCGTCGATTGCGATGGCCGTTGGATCACGCCGGGCCTGATCGACTGCCACACGCATCTTGTCTATGCCGGCAACCGCGCCAACGAATTCGAGATGCGGCTGGCCGGCGCGACCTATGAGGAAGTCGCCCGGGCCGGTGGCGGTATTGTGTCCTCGGTCAAGTCGCTGCGCGCCGCCAGCGAGGATGAGCTCGTTGCCCAGACGCTGCCGCGCCTCGATGCGCTGATGGCCGAGGGTGTCACGTCGGTCGAAGTCAAATCGGGCTATGGCCTCGATCTCGACAATGAAAAGAAGTCGCTGCGCGCCGCCCGCCGGCTGGGCGGAGAACGGGCGGTGACGATCCGCGCGACCTGTCTGGCTGCGCATGCCCTGCCGCCCGAAGCAAAGGGGGACAAGGACGCTTTTATCGATCTGGTCGCTAGGCAGATTGTTCCGGCGGTTGCCGCCGAAGGACTGGCGGATGCGGTCGACGGTTTTTGCGAAGGCATAGCGTTCTCGCCGGAGCAGATGGCGCGCGTTTTCGATGCCGCCAAGGCCTTGGGCCTGCCGGTCAAGCTTCACGCCGACCAACTGTCCAACCTGCATGGCGCCGAACTTGCCGCGCGCTATGGCGCGTTGTCGGCGGATCATCTCGAATACACGGATGAGGCGGGCGCTGCCGCGATGGCGAAGGCCGGCACGGTGGCGACCATCCTGCCCGGCGCTTACTATTTCATCCGCGAAACGAAGAAGCCGCCTGTCGACTTGTTCCGCCGCCATGGTGTGAAGATGGCGGTGGCGACGGACAGCAATCCCGGCACGTCGCCGCTCACCTCGCTGTTGCTCACGATGAATATGGCGGCGACGCTCTTTGGCTTGACCGTCGACGAGTGCCTTGCCGGCGTCACCCGCGAGGCCGCGCGAGCCCTTGGCCTTCTCGACAAGGCCGGCACGCTGGAAGCCGGAAAATCCGCCGACCTGGCGATCTGGGACATCGAGCGCCCCGCCGAACTCGTCTACCGCATGGGCTTCAACCCGCTCCATGCCCGCATCTGGAGAGGACAATGACCGAACTGACCCTGAAGCCCGGCAATGCGACGCTGGCCGACTGGCGCGCCATCTATCGTGGCGCCGTGCCAAAACTCGACGGTGCCTGCCGTCCAAAGATCAAGGCGAGCGCCGAGGCCGTCGCCAGGATCGTTGCCAAGGGTGAGCCCGTCTATGGCATCAACACCGGATTCGGCAAACTGGCCAGCGTCCGCATCCCGGCCAGTGATCTCGAGACCTTGCAGCGCAACATCGTGCTGTCGCACGCCGCCGGCGTCGGTGAACCGATGCCGGTTGCCGTGGCCCGGCTGATGATGGCGCTGAAACTTGCGAGCCTCGCGCAGGGCGCCTCCGGCGTCCGCTCCGAGACCATCGAGTTGCTTGAGGCAATGCTCGCCAACGACGTCATCCCGGTGGTGCCGGCGCAAGGCTCGGTCGGCGCCTCCGGCGATCTCGCGCCGCTGTCGCACATGACGGCGGTGATGATCGGCGTCGGCGAATGCTTCACCCCGCATGGCCGCTTTCCGGCCAAGGTCGCCTTCGTCTCGCACGGACTGGAGCCGGTGACATTGGGCGCCAAGGAAGGCTTGGCACTGCTCAACGGCACGCAGTTCTCGACCGCCTACGCGCTCGCCGCCCTGTTCGAGGCCGAAGTGCTCTACCAGTCGGCGCTGGTTGCCGGCGCGCTCTCGACCGACGCGGCCAGGGGCTCCGACGCGCCCTTCGATCCGCGCATCCATGTGCTGCGAAAGCATCCCGGCCAGATCGAGACGGCGGACGCGCTGCGCAATTTGATGGCCGGCAGCGCCATCAGGGAATCGCACCGTGTCGGCGACGAGCGGGTGCAGGATCCCTATTGCCTGCGCTGCCAGCCGCAGGTCATGGGCGCCGCACTCACCGTGCTGCGTCAGGCCGCCGACACGCTCGGCACCGAGGCCAATGGCGTCACCGACAATCCGCTGATCTTCGCCGAGGACGACACCGCGCTTTCCGGCGGCAATTTCCACGCCGAGCCGGTGGCCTTCGCCGCCGACATGATCGCGCTTGCGGTCTGCGAGATCGGCTCGCTGTCGGAACGCCGCATCGCCATGCTGGTCGACCCCGCGCTGTCCGGCATGCCGGCCTTCCTGACGCCGAAGCCCGGCCTGAACTCCGGCTTCATGATCCCGCAGGTGACGGCGGCCGCGCTCGTTTCGGAAAACAAGCAGAAGGCCTATCCGGCGAGCGTCGATTCCATTCCGACCTCGGCCAACCAGGAAGACCACGTCTCGATGGCCGCGCATGGCGCCCGCCGCCTGATAGGCATGGTCGAGAATGCCACCGCGGTGATCGGCATCGAGTTGCTGGCCGCCGCGCAGGGCTGCGATTTCCATGCCCCGCTGGCTTCGAGCGATGCGCTGGAAGCCGTGCGCAAGCTCGTCCGGGACGAGGTGCCGCATCTCGACAACGACCGGCATTTTCATCCCGACATGGAGAAGGCAATCGCCATGGTGCGCAGTGGCGCGACCGTGAGGGCGGCCGGCGCGGTGGCGCTGCCGGGAATTGCATCGTGAATACAGCCGTAGGCCGCGTTCTGTCGCGCCCCCCTCTGTCCTGCCGGACATCTCCCCCACAAGTGGGGAGATCAGCAGTTTCCTTGGCGCCGCTCTTCCTTCAACGCTGGCGATTGGCGAAAGCCGTCGCTACGGCCAATCTCCCCCCAAGAGGGGGAGATGTCCGGCAGGACAGAGGGGGGCGCCGTAGAGCTCCAACCTGCGGAGGTTTCGCATGACACCTCCTTGGCTGACAGTAAAACAAGGCACCGCGCCGCTGCTGGTGTCGATCCCGCACACCGGCATCGACCTCGCCGGCCTCGAAAACCGGCTGGTGTCGCCCTGGCTCGGACGCCGCGACTGCGACTGGTGGATCGACAATCTCTATGATTTTGCCACTGACCTCGGCGCGACGATCGTCCACACCGCCATTTCGCGCACGGTGATCGACGTCAATCGAGACCCTTCGGGTGTTTCGCTCTATCCCGGCCAGACGACGACCGGACTCTGTCCGACCGAGACCTTCGATGGCGACCCGCTTTACCGCATGGGTGATGAGCCGACACCGGCGGAAATCGACCGGCGCCGCGAAACCTATTTCGAGCCCTACCATGCCGCCCTGCAGGCCGAGATCGACCGGCTGCGCGGCATGCACGACAAGATCGTCCTCTACGACTGCCACTCGATCCGCTCGATAGTGCCGCGCCTGTTCGAAGGCACGCTGCCGGTTTTCAATCTCGGCACCAATGATGGCAAGAGCGCCGACCCGGCGCTGCAGGAGAAGGTGGCTGCAATCTTGGCCGGCACCGGCGAAAGCTGGGTGATCAACGGTCGCTTCAAGGGTGGCTGGATCACTCGCAGCTTCGGCCAGCCGCAGAACAGTGTCCATGCGCTGCAGATGGAACTCTCCAACCGGGGCTACATGCGCGAGCCCGACGAGAAGGGCTCGCCGGAGAACTGGCCGGTCCCTTACGATGCCACCTATGCGGCGCCGATCCGCGCCACGCTGAAGACGATCCTCGAAACCGCGATCGACTGGGCAGCGCGCTGACGCGCCGCCGTCTTGCTTGAAAGGGATAATGATGACCAATCCTCGCCACAACATCCGCGAAGTGCGCAGCCCCCGCGGCGACAAGCTCAATGCCCGGTATTGGACGACCGAGGCGCCGCTGCGCATGCTGATGAACAATCTCGATCCCGACGTCGCCGAGAACCCCAACGAACTGGTCGTCTATGGCGGTATCGGCCGGGCGGCGCGCACCTGGAACGATTTTGACAGCATCGTTGCCTCGCTGAAGACGCTTGGCGAGGACGAGACGCTCTTGGTGCAGTCCGGCAAGCCGGTCGGTGTGTTCCGCACGCACGCGGATGCGCCCCGCGTCCTGATCGCCAACTCCAACCTGGTGCCGCACTGGGCGAATTGGGATAAATTCAACGAGCTCGATAAGAAGGGCCTGATGATGTACGGCCAGATGACGGCCGGCTCGTGGATTTACATCGGTACGCAAGGCATCGTGCAGGGCACCTACGAGACCTTCGTCGAGGCCGGCCGCCAGCACTATGGCGGCAATCTCAAGGGCAAGTGGATTCTGACCGGCGGCCTCGGCGGCATGGGTGGCGCCCAGCCGCTGGCCGCCGTCATGGCCGGCGCCTGCTGCCTGGCGATCGAATGCAATCCTGATTCGATCGATTTCCGCTTGCGCACCCGTTATGTCGACGAGAAGGCCGAGACGCTCGACGAGGCGATGGCGATGATCGAGCGCTGGACCAAGGCCGGCGAGGCGAAGTCGGTCGGCCTGCTCGGCAATGCGGCCGAGATCGTGCCCGAAATGTTCAGGCGCGGCATCCGCCCCGACATGGTCACCGACCAGACCTCGGCCCATGACCCGATCAACGGCTATCTGCCGAAGGGATGGACCATGGCCGAGTGGCGCGAGAAGCGCGTCAGCGACCCGAAGACGGTCGAGAAGGCTGCCCGTGCCTCGATGCGCGAACATGTCGAGGCGATGGTGGCGTTCTGGAACGCTGGCGTGCCGACGCTCGACTACGGCAACAACATCCGCCAGGTGGCCAAGGACGAAGGCTTTGAGAACGCCTTTGCCTTCCCCGGCTTCGTGCCGGCCTATATCCGGCCGCTGTTCTGCCGTGGCATCGGTCCGTTCCGCTGGGCCGCACTTTCGGGCGATCCCGAGGATATCTACAAGACCGACGCCAAGGTGCGCGAACTGACGCCGGGCAACACCCATCTGCACAACTGGCTGGACATGGCGCGCCAGCGCATTTCCTTTCAAGGGCTGCCGGCGCGTATCTGCTGGGTTGGCCTCGGCGACCGCCACAGGCTCGGCCTCGCCTTCAACGAGATGGTGGCCAAGGGCGAGCTCAAGGCGCCGGTCGTCATCGGCCGCGATCACCTCGATTCGGGTTCGGTCGCTTCGCCCAACCGCGAAACCGAAGCCATGAAGGACGGGTCGGACGCCGTCTCCGACTGGCCACTGCTCAATGCGCTGCTCAACACCGCGTCGGGCGCCACCTGGGTATCGCTGCATCATGGCGGCGGCGTCGGCATGGGTTTTTCCCAGCATGCCGGCATGGTCATCGTCGCCGACGGCACGCCGGACGCCGCAAGGCGGCTGGAGCGGGTGCTGTGGAACGATCCGGCGACCGGCGTCATGCGCCACGCCGACGCCGGCTACGACATCGCCCTCGATTGCGCCAGGGAGCACCAGCTCAACCTGCCCGGCATTCTCGGCTGACAGGCTGAACTCATGCGCATCCTTCGCGCCGCCGATTACCGCGTCATGCCGTGGAAGAACGGCGGCGGCACGACGACCGAAATCGCCGTTTCGCCCGACGGTGCCGGGCTCGACGATTTCGACTGGCGCGTCTCGATGGCGCGTGTCGAAGGCAGCGGCCCATTCTCGAAGTTTGCCGGGATCGATCGCACGCTGGCCATACTTGAAGGCGAGGGCATCGTGCTCGATATTGCCGGCCGCCCGCTGACATCGGTCAACAGGACAACCGACCTGTTTTCCTTTCCGGCCGATGTGCCGACGTCGGCCACGCTGGTTGGCGGTCCGATAACCGACCTCAACGTCATGACCCGCCGCGGCAGGACGACGCACTCGGTCGAACGCCTGGTCGTTTCTGCCCCAGTGGAAATCCGGACGGAGCCCGGCACGACCCTCGTCCTGTGCCTGGACGGGGAGGTGGTCATCGCCGCCGCCGAACCGGCTCGCCTTGGTCCGTTCGACACGCTGCTGGTCGAGCGCGCCGCCGTCACCCTGCCTATCCAGCCCAGCTTGCTTGCCCAGCCTACCCATGACACGACGCTGTTCGTGATCCGCATCGGCGGCATCCGCGGCAACGATTAACGCTTGTTTCCAAACATGATCGCGATGCCGGCGAAATATAGCGTAAGCTCTTGCCGGCATCACGAAAAAGCCTGAATCCTCCCCGTCGATCGACCCCGACGAGGAGAGGGGCGCTCGTCTTTGAATGTTGTCGAGAGATGACGCCCTGTCGCGGTGCGGAAACAAACTTTCGGCAAGTGGGATCATGCAACCAATTGCATTTGAATCGGTTTTAGGGCCATTGCCGTGGCGGTGACGCCGCTGAGTGGCCGCTTACGGAATTTTCAATGAATATTCAGACGAATCCAGCACACATCGAGAAGACGAGCGCGAGCTTTCCGGCCATCACGGAAGAGCCGATAAGATCGACCTTCTTGCCGGAGGAACGCCTCCGGCTGCTCGGCGAAAGCCTGGCAAAAGGCGATCTCACCGACCTGTTCGGTCTGACGCCATTCGACTTCCAGGCCCGTATCCGTGACAGCGCCAAGAAGATACTGGAAGTCTACCGGTCGACCAATGCCGCACAGGGCAAGGGAGAGACGATCACCCCGGCCGCGCAATGGCTGCTCGACAACAACTACCTAGTCGAGGAGACCATTTTCCAGGTCAAGCGCGATCTGCCGCGCCGCTTCTATCGCCAGTTGCCGACGTTGAAGCTGCCCGATGGCAGCACCGTGCCGCGCGCGCTGGCGCTGGCCTGGACCTATGTTGCGCATTCGGACAGTTCCGTCTCGGCAACCATGTTCAAGGCGATCGTCCAGGGTTTTCAGTCGGTCGAGCCGCTGAAGATCGGCGAACTCTGGGCCCTGCCGTCCCTCCTGCGCTTCGTGCTGATCGAGAATCTCCGCCGGCTGGCGGTCAGGGTCAATCGCACCCGCCAGATGCGCCAGATCTCAAACGACGTGGCCGACAAGGTGCTGGCGACCGACGACAGTGCCGACCGGCAGGCGATCCTGGCCAATTTCAGCGCGCACGCGCAGGACACCACCTTTGCCACCCAGCTTCTCTATCGCCTGCGCGATGGGTCGCAGAATGCCGGCAAGGCCCTGGAATGGCTTGAAGGCGAGCTCGAGAAGACCGGCTCCGATGCCGAGGAGATCATCATCTCCGAGCACCACACGCTCTCCAGCGGCAATGTGACGACCGGCAACATCATCCGCGGCCTGCGCCTCATCAACGACGTCGACTGGACGGTGTGGTTCGAGGGCGTCAGCCGTATCGATACGGTGCTGCGCGAGCGCACCGACTTCGCCGCTCTCGACTTCTTCTCGCGCGATCAATACCGCACCGCGATCGAGGAATTGGCGCGCCGCTCGAACCTGTCGGAATACCGCGTCGCCGAAAAGGCCATCGAACTGGCCGGCCAAGCCGCAAGCGAACATGCCGCCAGTGAACTTGCGTCGGCTGGCGATGCTGCTGATTCCGTGCCGGCTCCGTCCGCGCACACCGATGTCGGCTTCTTCCTCGTCGGCCCGCGCCGGCTGGAGCTGGAGAAGGCGATCGGCTATCGGCAGACGATCAGCCAGACGGTCAAGCGCACCTTCGCCAAGACCGGATGGGTGGGCATCGTGCTGCCGGTGTTTGCGCTTACCGCCCTGCTGCTCGTCGTCACCGGAAACGCCTTGGCCAACCTTGGTCTGTCGGTGACCTCGATCGTCCTGATGCTGGCTCTGTTTGCCGTACCGGCGAGCGAGGGCGCGCTGGCGTTCTTCAACACCGTGGTCTCGCTGTTCCTCAAGCCGACACGCCTTATCGGCTATGACTACAGGCATGGCGTGCCGCCCGAGGCGCGCACGCTGGTGGTGGTGCCATCGCTGATCGGCTCGCGTGACGATGTCGAGGAAAACATCCGCAACATCGAAGTGCACTACCTCGCCAATCTCGCGGACGAGATCCATTTCGCGCTGCTGTCGGACTGGCCCGACAGCAAGATCGAGATCGATGCGGCCGACACCGAGATCCTCGAATTCGCCCACGCCGAGATCGCCCGCCTCAACGCCCGCTATCCCTCGGAGGGCGCACCGCGCTTCTACCTCCTGCACCGCCGCCGGCTCTTCAACGCGGCGCAAGGCGCCTGGATGGGCTGGGAACGCAAGCGCGGCAAGCTGCATGAGCTTGACCTTTTGCTGCGCGGCGACAGCGACACCACCTTCCTGCCCCTGGAGGTGCCGCTGCCGGAGAAAGTCGTCCATGTGATGACGCTCGACGCCGATACCCGCACCACCCGCGACGCGGTGGCGACCCTGGTCGGCAAGCTCTGCCACCCGCTCAACCGCCCGCATTTCGACGCAACGCGGCGCGTCGTCACCGCCGGCTACACGATCCTGCAGCCGCGCATCACCGCTTCGCTCACCAGCGGCGACGAGGCCTCATTCTTCCAGCGTGTGTTCTCGGCCAACCGCGGCCTCGACCCCTATGTCTTCGCTGTCTCGGACCTCTATCAGGATGTCTTCGGCGATGGTTCCTTCACCGGCAAGGGTCTCTATCATGTCGACGCCTTCGAGGCGGCGCTGAAGGGCCGCATCGAGGAAAACACCATCCTCAGCCACGATCTGCTCGAGGGCGCGCTGGCGCGTTCGGCGCTGGTCACCGATGTCGAGCTGGTCGAGGACTATCCGACCCGCTACTCCGTCGATGCCTCGCGCCACCATCGCTGGGCACGCGGCGACTGGCAGCTCCTGGGCTTCATCCTCGATCCGCGCTCCGGCGTTCCGGCCTTGTCGCGCTGGAAGATGATCGACAATCTGCGCCGTTCGCTGACGCCCATCTTCTGGGTGATGGCGGCGATCGCCGGCTGGACCTTGCTGCCCTTCACGCAGGCCGCGCAATGGCAGGCCTTGCTGATCCTCAGCCTGTTCATGGCGCCGACCTTCGACGTCGTCAACGCCATCCTGCCCAAGAGTGGCGACCAGACGCCGCGCGGCCATTTCTCGGCACTCGCCCGCGACGTCGCCTTCGGCACCGCCATGGTGGCACTGAAGATCGTGCTGATGGCGCACAACGCCTGGATGATGGGCGATGCCATCGTGCGCACGCTCTACCGGTTGTTCGTCAGCCGCCAGAACCTTCTGGAATGGCGCACCGCTTCGCAGGCCCACAAGGCCGGCGACAACGATATCGGCTCGTACTACGGCATGATGTACGGAGCCGTGATCATCGGCTTCGTCGGCCTCGCCATTCCAGTGCTGGCCGATTCCACCGGCGCCTTCGTCGCCTTCTTCTTCGCCCTGTTCTGGATCGGCTCGCCGGCGATCGCCAGCTGGATCAGCCGCTCGGCCGAAACCGAGGACCGCTTGCGCATATCGCAGGCCGATATCCATACGCTGCGCACCGTGGCGCGGCGCACCTGGCATTATTTCGAAACCTTCGTCACGGCGGAGCATCACCATCTGCCGCCCGACAATTTCCAGGAAAGCCCGGCGCCGGTCGTGGCGCCGCGCACCTCGCCGACCAATGTCGGTGTCTACCTCTTGTCGGTCGTCTCCGCGCGCGATTTCGGCTGGATCAGCCTGTCCGACGCCATCACCCGCATCGACGCCACCATGGCGACCATCGAGAGCATGCCGCGCGAGCGCGGCCACCTCTTCAACTGGTATGACACCACGACGCTGAAGCCGCTCTATCCGCTCTATATTTCCGCTGTCGACAGCGGCAACCTCGCTGGCCATCTTGTCGCGGTGGCGGCTGCCTGTGCCGAATGGGCGGAAGCGCCTTCCGTTCACCTCCAGGGCGATTTCGAGGGCATTCTCGACACCGTCACCATCCTCAGTGAAAGCCTTGATGAGCTGCCTGACGACCGCCGCCAGTTGCGGCCCTTGCGCCAGCGTCTCGTCGACCGCCTCGACGGCATGCGGCGCGCGGTCGATACTATCAAGGCGCAGCCGGAGATGGCCTCGATCCGCACCATCAACCTGGCCGTGCTGGCGGGCGAGATCCGCAAGCTGGCGACCGCCATCCATACCGAGGCGGCATCGGCCCAGAGCGACATCATCGTCGACTGGGCGGCCAGGCTGGAAGCGACTTGCGAGGCGCATGTCCACGATGCTCACAGCGACGAAAACGCCGTCGAGGCGCTGCGCGCCAAGCTCCTGACCTTGCGCGAGCGCACGCGCCGTTTCGCCTTCGAGATGGAATTTGCCTTCCTGATGCGACCGGAACGCAAGCTTCTGTCGATCGGCTACCGGGTCGAGGAACATCAGCTCGACGAAAGCTGCTACGACCTTCTCGCCTCCGAGGCGCGGCTGACCAGCCTGTTCGCCATCGCCAAGGGCGACCTGCCGACCGAGCACTGGTTCCGGCTCGGCCGCCCGATCGTCGAGATCGGCTTCCAGGGCTCGCTGATGTCCTGGTCGGGCTCGATGTTCGAGTATCTGATGCCGCCGCTGGTGATGAAGGAGCCGCAAGGCTCGATCCTCAACCAGACCAGCAAGCTGATCATCAAGCGCCAGATGCAGTACGGCCGCCAGAAGAACGTGCCGTGGGGCATTTCGGAAGCGGCCTACAATGCCCGCGACCGGGAACTGACCTACCAGTACACCAATTTCGGCGTGCCCGGGCTTGGGCTGAAGCGCGGCCTTGGCCAGAATACGGTGATCGCACCCTATGCCACCATACTGGCGGCGCAGTTCAACCCGCGCGAAGCGGTGCAGAATCTTGCGCGTCTGCGCGAGATCGGCGCGCTTGGTCCCCATGGCTACTACGATGCGGTCGATTTCACGCCGCAGCGCGTGCCTGAAGGCACCAACCATGCGGTCGTGCTGAATTACTATGCGCACCATTCGGGCATGTCGATCGCGGCGGTGGCCGACGCGATCTTCGAGGGTCGCCTGCGCGACCGCTTCCACAGCGATCCGGTCATTGAATCGGCCGAACTCTTGCTGCAGGAGAGGGCGCCGCGCGACATCCCGACGGCGACCGTCCGCACCGAGGCCGACGAGCGCTCCAAGGACGAGACCGAGATCGAGAGCCCCGATACCCGCATCGTGCTTGATCCCATGCGGGCGCTGCGTTCGACCAACGTGATGTCGAACGGCCGCTATTCGGTGATGGTGACCGCGACCGGCTCCGGCTACAGCCGCTGGGGCGATCTTGCCGTCACGCGCTGGCAGCCCGACCCGGTCGAGGACCGGCTTGGTTCCTACATTTTCCTGCGCGACGCCACCACGGGCGACTGGTGGTCGGCGACATCGGAGCCCAAGCACGCGGCCGAGGAAAAGACGCAGACCCTGTTCTCCGACGACAAGGCAAGCTTCGTAAAGTTGGTTGGCACGCTGCGCTCCGAAGTGGAATGCATCGTCGTCTCCGAAGGCAATGGCGAAGGCCGGCGCGTCACCCTGTTCAACGAAGGGCCGACCGACCGTCACATCGAAGTGACGTCCTTTGCCGAGCTGGTGCTGGGTTTGGAGGCTTCCGACAACGCGCATCCGGCCTTCTCGAAGATGTTCGTGGAGACCGAAATCGCCGCCAACAACGGCGCCATCTTCGCCACGCGCCGCAAGCGCGAAACCAGCGAGCCCGACATCACCCTGGTGCATTTCGTCACCGATCCGTCCGGGCCGGCGCGTGACGCCGAGGCAGAGACCGACAGGCGCGCCTTCATCGGCCGTGGCCGCACCATCGTCGATGCCGCCGCCTTCGATCCCGGCGCCAGGCTCGGCGGCCGCTCCGGCTTCACGCTCGATCCCATCGCCTCTCTGCGCCGCCAGGTGCGCGTGCCCGCCAACAAGAAGATATCGCTGACTTTCTGGACCGTCGTCGGGGCCAACCGCACCGAGCTGGAGGAGGCCATAAACCGCCTCGACCATCAGGAGAGCTTTGCCCGCCAGGCCATGCTTGCGTGGACCCGCAGCCAGGTGCAGACCCGCCATATGGGCCTCAGCCTCGCCGATGCCGCCAATGTGCAGAAACTGGCCCGCTATCTGATCTATCCCGATCCGTTCCTCCGCCTGCCGGCCGATTCCATCGCTGCGGGCCTTGGCAAGCAGTCCAGCCTGTGGCCGACCAGCATCTCCGGCGATTTCCCGATCTTCCTGGTCAGGATCGGCGATGTCGCCGATCTGGAGATCGTTGCCCAGGCGCTGCGCTTCCAGGAATACATGCGCACCCGCGGCATGATGATCGACTTCGTCGTCGTTAACGAGCAGGCCTCGTCCTATGTCCAGGACCTGCAGCGTGCGGTCGAGACGCTTTGTGAAAACAGCCGTCTGCGCGGCAAGGAACTCGGCCCCCGACAGCACATCTTCGCGGTGCGCCGCGACCTGATGGAAGAAACCACCTACAGGACGCTGCTCGCAGTCGCCCGGGTGGTGCTGCATACGCGCAACGGCACCATCTTCGACCAGATCGAGCGGGCCGATGCGGCTGCCTTGCAGGCGCGCGACGGCCTTCAGCCGGCCGGGCTGCCGGCTCCGCGCGAAATTACGGCGCCGACGACGCATGCGTTCGCCTCGCAGGCCCTGGCCGATGTCAGCGCCGATGGCGCCGGCCTCAGCCAGTGGAACGGTTTCGGTGGCTTCGACGGCGACGGGCGGCACTATGTGGTGCGCCTTGCCGGCCGGCGCACCACGCCGCAGCCATGGATCAACGTCGTCTCAAATGCTTCTTTCGGCTTCCACACCTCGGCCGAAGGCGCGGCCTTCACCTGGAGCCGCAACAGCCGCGACTACCAGTTGACGCCGTGGTCGAACGACCCGGTCTCGAACCGGCCGGGCGAGGGCATCTATATCTACGACCAGGCCAGCGGCCGGGCATTCTCGCCGCTCGCAGCCATGGTACGCGATCCCTCGATGACCTACGAGGCCTGGCATGGCCAGGGCTTCTCGACTTTCCGCTCGAAGCGCGGGCCTCTGTCGATGGACCTGACCCATGTCGTCGATCCCATCGATCCGGTGAAGATCACGCGCCTGCGCATCCAGAACTCCGGCTCGGTGCCGTCGCGCCTGCGCGTCTATGCCTATGCCGAATGGGTGCTTGGCGGGCATCGGTCCCGCACCGCGGCAACCATCGTCCCGTCGCGCGACGGCGCGACCGGGGCGTTGCTGGCGCAAAACCCATACGGCCTCGATTTCAGCGAGCGGGTGGCTTTCCTCGCCGCCGATGCCGGCGTCCACTCGGTGACGGCGGACCGCGCCGAATTCCTCGGCCGGCATGGCTCCAGCGAGCTGCCGCAGGCGGTGCTGAGCGGTGCGGCCTTGTCGGGCCGCGTCGAGGCCGGAGACGATCCTTGCGCGGCGATCGCCCGCGACATCGAGATTCCGGCCGGTGGCGACGTCACGCTGCTCTGGCTGCTTGGCGACGCCGAGTCCTCCGCGCAGGCGAGCGCGCTGGTGGAAAGACACCGCGGCAAGGATTTCGACCAGCGCCTGGCCGACAACGAGCGCGAGTGGCGCGGTTTCCTCGACACCATCCAGGTCGAGACGCCGGACAAGGCCCTCGACGCCATGGTCAATCACTGGCTGCCCTACCAGAGCCTTGCCTGCCGTATCCGCGCCCGCTCGGCCTTCTACCAGGCGAGCGGCGCGTTTGGCTTCCGCGACCAGTTGCAGGACACGCTGGCTCTGCTGGCGCACGATCCGACGCTGGCGCGCGACCAGATCCTCAACGCCGCGCGGCGACAGTTCCCCGAGGGTGATGTGCAGCACTGGTGGCTGCCGCGCACCGGAGCCGGCGTGCGCACCATGATCTCCGACGACGTGGTCTGGCTGGCCCATGCCACGGCGCGCTATCTGACGGTGACCGGCGACGCCGGCATCCTGAAGGAGCAACTGCCCTTCATCGACGGGCAGGCGCTGGGCGAGGGCGAACACGATGCCTTCTTCACCCCGGAAATCTCGAAGAAGACCGTGTCGCTCTACGACCATTGCGCGCGTGCGCTCGACCTTGCCATCAAGCGCAGCAGTCCTGGCGGCCTGCCGCTGATCCTCGGCGGCGACTGGAACGACGGCATGAACCGCGTCGGCGAGCACGGCAAGGGCGAGAGCGTGTGGCTGGGCTGGTTCCTGCTGAAGACGCTGGGCGATTTCGCCCCCGTCGCCAAGGCCGAGGGCGACACCAAGCGCGCGCAGGCCTGGGCAAAGCATGCCGAGGCGCTGAAGCGGGCGCTTGAAAGCACGGCGTGGGACGGCGAATGGTACCGGCGCGGCAGCTTCGACGACGGCACGCCTCTGGGCTCCCGCACGTCGCAGGAGTGCAAGATCGACTCCATCGCACAATCCTGGAGCGTGCTTTCGGGCGAGGGCGACCCGGCGCGGTCGACGACGGCGATGCAGCAGGCGACGAAGCTGCTCGTCGACGACAAGCTCAAGATCGTGAAACTGTTCACGCCGCCCTTCTCGAAGACGCAGAAGGACCCCGGCTATATCAAGAGCTATCCGCCGGGCGTGCGCGAGAATGGCGGCCAGTACACCCACGCCGCCACCTGGTTCGTCATTGCGCTGGCCGAGATGGGGCTCACCGACGAAGCCTATCGCTGCTTCTCGATGCTGAATCCGGTCAACCACGCCTTCGACGAGGCCTCGGCCGAGCATTACCGTGTCGAACCCTATGTGGTCGCTGCCGACATCTATGCCGGAGACGACAAGGGAGGCCGTGGCGGCTGGACCTGGTACACCGGCTCGGCCGGTTGGCTCTACCGGGCGGCGGTCGAAGGCATTCTCGGCATCGAACGGCGCGGCAAGCAGATCACATTACGGCCGAAACTGCCCAGCCACTGGGATGGCTACCAGGCTTCGCTCAAAATGCTGGGCGCCGAGATCAAGGTTCATGTCGTTCGCGACAAAAAAACCAAGACCATCTCGCTTGAAGTCAATGGTTCGAAGACAAAGTCCGCGTCCTTCGAACCCAAAGCCGGCAGCCAGACCGAGGTTGTGGTCAAGATACCGGGGTGAAATCAAAAGGTTAATCCGACCCATCGCGCGTCCTGCGGGGCGCGCGAAGCCGCGCCCGGTTTACTTGCGCGAGATCCGTGGCGGCAACCGGCGGGTGGCCCCTGAATAGGCCGTTCAAGCCTGCTGTGATTAAAAATGTGGCACTGCTCTGCCGTTGCCATGATTTTGCCGCAAGGCTGACATTTCACCTTTTATCTCAAACTGTTAGGTGATCACGTCAGATTTCGCATCGTCGTCATCTTTTGTTCGCTAAATGGGAACGGAAGCGATAGACGGGCATTGTTTTGCGACGCGTCAACCGTTACGTGTCATTAAATGGTGCAGTGCACAATACTGGAATTGAGCACAATAGAGAGTTGGCGGAGTAGCTGAAGTGTCACTTCTGCAGATCTATTGGAGAGCGCTGGGGTATTTGGCCGCCGACAAGAAGCGCGTCGCGCTGATTTGCGGCGCCAACATCGCCCTTGCCGCCATCGCCATCCTGGAGCCAATCATGTTTGGCCGGGTGATCGATGCGATTTCCGCGCATGGCTCGGTATTCTCCACGCTTGCCGTGTGGGCCGGTTTGGGCGCCTTCAACGTCCTAGCTTTCGTTCTCGTGGCGCGCGGCGCCGATCGCTTTGCTCATGCCCGGCGCAGCGAAGTGCTGTGCCAGTCCTTCGAGCGCGTCATCACCATGCCGCTTGCGTGGCACCATCAGCGCGGCACGTCAAACGCCTTGCACACGCTGCTGCGCGCGGTGGAGACGCTGTTCAGCCTGTGGCTCGAATTCATGCGCCAGCATCTGTCCACGGCAGTTGCACTTGTCCTGCTGGTGCCGACCGCACTTAGCATGGATGTGCGTATGTCGATGGTGCTGCTTGGCCTCGGCATCCTCTATGTCGCCATCGGCCGTCTGGTGATGAAGCGCACCAAGGCCGGCCAGGCGGCCGTCGAGCGCCACTATCACAAGGTGTTCGCGCATGTGACGGACTCCGTCAGCAACGTCGCTGTTCTCCAGAGCTACAATCGCCTTGGCCATGAGGCCGAGACCCTGCGCCGCTATGTCAAGAACCTGCTCGACGCGCAGAATCCGGTGCTCGACTGGTGGGCCATCGCCAATGCGCTCAATCGCCTGTCGTCGACCATCTCGATGATGGTGGTGCTTCTGATCGGCGCCTATCTGGTCACCCACGGCCAGTTGCGGGTTGGCGATGTGATCGCCTTTACCGGCTTTGCCACGCTGTTGATCTCGCGGCTCGACCAGATGTCGGCTTTCGCCAACCAGATTTCGGAGGCCCGCGCCAAGCTCGAGGACTTCTACAAGCTCGAGGACTCGGCCGCCGATGTCGCCGAACCGGATGGCTTGCGCGATCTCACCAACGTCACCGGCCACGTCCGCTTCGAGGAAGTCGGCTTCGAATTCCCCAATTCGGGCCAGGGCGTCAGCGATGTTTCCTTCGAGGTCCAGGCTGGCCAGACCGTCGCCATCGTCGGACCGACGGGTGCCGGCAAGACGACGCTCATCAACCTGCTGCAGCGTGTCTTCTCGCCGTCGCACGGTCGTATCCTGATCGACGGCATCGATACTCGCACCGTGACCCGCAAGTCGCTGCGTCACTCGATCGCGACAGTGTTCCAGGATGCCGGCCTGCTCAATCGTTCGATCGAGGATAACATCCGCGTCGGCCGCGCCGATGCGACCAATGACGAGATCCATGCCGCCGCCAACGCGGCTGCCGCGCAGGACTTCATCCTGGCCAAGAGCGGCGGCTACGACACCGTGGTCGGCGAGCGTGGCGGCCAGCTGTCGGGTGGCGAGCGCCAGCGCATCGCCATTGCCCGCGCCGTGCTGAAGGATGCTCCGATCCTGGTGCTCGACGAGGCGACCAGCGCGCTCGACGTCGAGACCGAGGACCGCGTCAAGGAAGCGATCGACGAGTTGCGGCGCGACCGCACCACCTTCATCATCGCCCACCGCCTGACCACCGTTCGCGACGCCGACCTGGTCGTGTTCATGGACAAGGGCAAGGTGATCGAGATGGGTGGCTTCGCCGAATTGTCGCTGCGCAACGGCCGCTTCGCCAGCCTGCTGCGCGCCGGCGGCCTTCTCAACGACGAGGAAGTCCGCCGCCTCAGCCGGTCCGTGCAGGGCGAGGCCGCCTGAGCAGGTGACGGTTCTTCCTTCTCCCCTTGTGGGAGAAGGTGGCCTCGCAAAGCGAGGTCGGATGAGGGGTGTTCCAGCTTGGCAATGCCCTTGCCATCAGCACACGTCTCATTCCGTCACGCACCCCTCAACCGTCTCGGCGCTGACGCGCCGATCCACCTTCTCCCACAGGGGGAGAAGGAAGATGCTTCCAAGCCTGCGACACAGCCGATCGATTGCCCCGGACGCCCCGGCGGTCTATGTAAAGCCGCATGAGCGACATCACCTCACGCCTGACCGGCTGGACCGATCTTGCCAACCCGACGCGCTTCGTCGGGCTGGCCGACAAGGTCGTGCCGTGGCTGGCAACGATTTCGGCGCTTGTCCTCGCCGTCGGGCTCTATATGAGTTTCACCGCGCCTGAGGATTTCCAGCAAGGCATCACCGTTCGCATCATGTACATCCATGTGCCTTTCGCCTGGCTCGCCATGATGTGCTACACGCTAATGGCGCTCTCGGCGCTCGGCACTCTGGTCTGGCGCCATCCGCTGGCCGATGTCGCGCTGAAATCGGCCGCCCCCATTGGTGCCGCCTTCACCGCACTGGCGCTGATTACCGGCTCGATCTGGGGCAAGCCGATGTGGGGCACCTGGTGGGTCTGGGATGCGCGGCTGACCTCGGTCTTCGTGCTGTTCCTGATGTATCTCGGCATCATCGCGCTGACCCGTGCGCTCGATGACGCCAGCCGCGCCGCCTGGTCCGCCGCCATCATCACGCTGGTCGGCTTCATCAACATCCCGATCATCAAATTTTCGGTCGACTGGTGGAACACGCTGCACCAGCCGGCCTCGGTGTTCCGCATGGGGGGATCGACCATCGACGCCTCGATGCTGTGGCCGCTGCTGGTCATGGCTATCGGCTTCACGGTGCTGTTCTTCGCATTGCATCTGATGGCAATGCGCACCGAAATCCGCCGCCGCCGGGTCATCGCCATGCGTCGCGTGGCGGTACGGCAGGCCGAACGGCAGCCGGCCTAATTCATCGCATCCGCCCGCGCGCGGCCACCGGCAGCGTTTCCAGCACCGTCTCGCCGTCGATCAGGTTGACCTCGTCGAACAAATTGGTGACGACGCAGCAGTGGTCGGGCACCACGCGCACGCGCTCGCCGATTTTGAGCGTGCCATCGCCGGAAAGCGTTACGGTGCCATGCTCTTCGCTCAGGCCTGTCACCCGCGCGCCGGAGACGCCGAGCAGCTCGCCGAAATCGGGCAGCCCCAGCGTATCGCTGGACAGCGCCTTGCTGCCGCTGTCGAGAATGGCGCGGGTCGGTGTCGGGTGGCTGACCACCGTCGACAGCACCGTCAGCGCGCAATCGTCGAGCGAGCCGACGCCCTTGGCGACCTGATAACGGTCGAGATAGATGTAGGTGCCGGGGCGGTATTCGGTGACGACGCTGTCCTTGCTGGAACGCCACATGTCCGGTGTGCCGCCACTGGAGATGCGCTCGCAGGCGAGACCGCAGACGGCAAGCGCCTGGCTGGCGTTGGCGAGCCAGGCTTCGGCCTCCGCCGCTCGGCCCGCGGCCGGATAGGTCATCAGCCCGCCGAAGGCGAGGCCTTTGGCCGTGTCGATCTGTCTTGCCAGCCCAACCGCTTCACCCGGTGTCTGTACGCCGCAGCGCCCCATGCCGGTGTCGCACTCGACCAGCACCGTCAGACGATGGCCGGCATCGGTGAAGGTGGCGGCCAGCCCGTCGATGGTCTCCGTGCTGTCTGCCGTCACCGACAAGATTACGCGCCTGTGCAACGCCAGAAGCCGCTCCAGTTTGGCGCGGCCGAGGATGTTGTAAGGGAGAAAAATATCGGTCAGGCCGGCATCGGCCATCACCTCGGCTTCGCCGATCTTCTGGCAGGTGATGCCGACCGCGCCCGCCGCCACCTGCTTCTTCGCCCAGTAGGGCAGCTTGTGCGTCTTGATATGCGGCCTCAGCTTCAGCCCGTTCTTGTCGGCATGGGCCTGGGCGCGGGCAATGTTGGCTTCGGCGCGCGCGGCGTCGATCAGGATCGATGGCGTATCGAGGTCATGGATGGTCGGCATCAGCTGTCACTCCCGAATTCCGCAGGGGTTATGGCCTCGAAAGCGCGTGATGTCACCCAGCCAGCGGACGGGATCGGTGGGCCATCGGTTCACGGCCATGGCGGGGCAGGCGGCTGGATGGATCGACAGCGCACCAGTGTTCAGCTATGCGAATTGCCGTGCATGTCGCCCAAAAGTGGCCAATGGTTTTGGAACAACGGCATGCGTGCTGCCAAACAAGCATATCGACACGAAGGATCATGATCATGAAACGCTCCGCCATCAACGACATCATCCGCGAAGCCGACGCTTTCATCCGCTCGTTCGGCTATATCATGCCGCCCTTCGCCTATTGGTCACCCGAGGAGATGAAGGCGCGCCAGGTCGATTCCTCCGCCATCTTCACCTCGCGGCTCGGCTGGGACATCACTGATTACGGCCAGGAGAAATTCAACGAGCTTGGCCTGTTCCTTTTCACCGTTCGCAACGGCCGCTACGAGGACATGAAGAAGGGCATGGGCATGCTCTACGCCGAGAAGATCATGATCTCGCGCAAGGACCAACTGTCGCCGATGCACCGCCACAACATCAAGGCCGAGGACATCATCAACCGCGGCGGCGGCAAGCTGGTGCTGGAGCTGTTCATGCACGATCGCGACGGCGGCATCGATCCCAAGGCCGAAGTGTCGGTGCCGGTCGATGGGACCATCCACAGGATGCCGGCCGGCGGGCTGCTGAAGCTCGACCCGGGCCAGAGCGTCACGCTGCTGCCGGGCGTCTGGCACGCCTTCTGGGCCGAGGGCAAGGACGTGCTGATCGGCGAGGTGTCGACCGTCAACGACGATCTCACCGACAATGTCTTCCGCGAGCCGATCGGCCGCTTCTCCAACATCGACGAGGATGTCGCGCCGGTGCACCTCTTGGTGTCCGACTATGAGAAGTGGCTGGGATAGGGAGCCCGGCTGGCGTAGAGATCCGACTACCGCGCATATTTGTCGGCCTTGCGGTTGCCGAGCAGAAGCTTGCGTTCCAGATGCGCCCTGAGCTCACCGTAATAGGCGGTCAAGAAGGCTTTGGAATCGTTCGGTTCGATCGTCGAACCGATCTTGCGGCCGATGGTTTCGGCAACCGCCTTCATCGCGAAATAGTCATCGCGCCGCAGCACTTCCTCCAGTCTGTGCAGTTCGGCGATGCCGTAGGCGTCGAGCTGCGCCGGGCTGAAGTGGAAGCGGCCGGCGGCCGGATCCTGCCTTAGCGACAGGTCTTCGACCAACGCCAGCTTTGGGGCCTCGACCACCCATGTGCCGGCGAGTAGGTCGCCGATGCGCAGGCGATCACGGTTGAACAGCGGAAACAGCGAAAATAGCAGCGCCCACACCAGGCCGAAGATCGTCGATAGCGTATCGGCGACGCCGGTGCCACCGCGCACGGCAATGATCGACAATGGCAAGAACACCTCGAGCTCGCGCATCAGATTGCGGGCGATGACCTGGTCGATCGTGAGGCCCGCGCCGCCGCGCGACGCGACCCGGACGCCGACGATCCGCTTGCCCGGCGTCGCCGCGCGCCGGCCCGCCTCGAAGGCGATGAAATAGACGTTGCGCAGCAGGAAGATGAAGATGATCCAGACCACGAAAAGTGGCTCCGCCTCGCGCAGGCCAAGGCCGCCGAGGCCGAAGATCGCGACCAGGCTGACGGCCACCGCGGCGGCGACGATGATGACCACATCGAGCAGGAAGGCCGAAGCCCGGGTGCCGGCGTTCGCCAGCTTGACCCTGAGGTCGACGCCCTCCGGCGTGATCAACGGCCTGATCAGTGCAGCAGGGTTCCTAGCTGTTGCCATGCCGCACCATCCGGAACAGGTAGAAATAGGCAATCCATAGCGTCAGCATGCCGCCGCCAATGGCGTAGCGGGTCGCATCGCTGGTGATCGTCTGCCGGCCGATGCCTTCGAGCAGGCCGGCAAACAAAAGCATCACCATCACGCCGACCATCACGATCGCCGCCACTTGTCCGGCTTGAGCGGCGGCGGCCATCCGGGTCAATTCGCCGGGAAAGGCGATGCGCGTGCCGATCCGCATGCCCGCGGCACCGGCCAGCGCGATGGCAAACAGTTCGGTCGTGCCGTGGATCGACAGCCAGCCGCCAAGCTCAAAGCCCAGCCCCTTGGCGGCGTAGACCTGGAACAGCGCGCCGAGCATGCACCCGTTCATCAGGATGATTACGACGCTCGGCACCGCGAAGGCGAAGCCGAGCGCAAACGCCAGGATCGCCACTTGCGTGTTGTGGGTGAAGAGATAGGCGGCAAATCCCGACAGGAAGTGGCTGCCGCCGCCATCATAGAGCACGCTGCGCAGCGCCTCGACCGACGAATCCGGATTGCGGCCGCCGGCAAGGCTGGGCGCGATGATGGCGTCGTACCAGCGCTTGTCGGAGGCGACCAGCCAGTAGCCGGCAATGGCGCCGACAAGGGTCAATCCGACCGAGACCGAGGTCTCGCGCCACAGATCGCGGATTGCCGCTGGCCAGTCGCGCAGGAAGAAATCGCCGACGCGGTGCCGCAAGCCCCGTTTCGCGCCATAGAGATAGAAATAGCCGCGCAGGCACAGCGCTTCGAGATAGGCGATCAGCGCGCTGTCCAGCGATGTCGCACGGGCGACCGACAGTGAAGAAAGCGCCGAACGGTAGAGCAGCGGCAACGACAGCAGTTCATCTTCCGAAAGCGTGCGCGGGGCGCGTTTCTCGACGCGCGCAAGCAGCGCCTCGAATGCCTTCCAATCGGCCTCGCGCTCCTGGCGGAAGCTCGCCAGCGACTGGCGT
This sequence comes from Mesorhizobium sp. WSM1386, assembly GCF_055901595.1. NCBI lineage: Bacteria > Pseudomonadati > Pseudomonadota > Alphaproteobacteria > Hyphomicrobiales > Phyllobacteriaceae > Mesorhizobium > Mesorhizobium sp. WSM1386. The sequence goes on along the minus strand of NZ_CM148373.1, from coordinate 4,973,862 downwards.
ACCGCATCGGTGCCGGCGGGCAGCGTCATAAGAGGTTCTCCTCCTTGAGCTGGATATAGCGCTCCACCAGCGCCGGGCCGAGCCGCTGGTGGTCGGCCTCGATGACATGCGCGCCGAGCAGCCGCAGCCGCCCGATCACCACCTGCCGTTGCCGAAGCAGGCCGCCGGCGGTGACCGCGCGAGCCACATCCTCCGGGGTGGCGGGTGCCATGTCGGCCAGCGCCTCCAGCTCGGCATCCTTCATCAGCATGAACAGCACCAGATGCCGCTCGGTCAGCCGGCCGACGGTGCGCAGCATCAGCTCGGCGCTGATCGGGTCGACGAAATCGGTGAAGATGATGACCAGCGAGCGCCTGTCGAGCTTGGCCGCCAATGTCGTCAGCGCCAGCGTGAAATTGGTCTCCTCGCTGGAATAGTCGATCTCGGCGGCGCGCTTCTGGATCATCATGAAACTCGGCGAGCCGCGCACCGCCCCGCTCGATACGCGCGGCCTGGCGTCGAAGGAGAACAGGCTGACGAGGTCGCCGCCCTTGAGCGCGATGAAGGCCGACAACAGCGCTGCCGTGACCGCCCGGTCGACTTTGGGCACGCCGTCGACCGGCTCGCACATCAGCCGTCCGCAGTCGATCGCCAGCACGATGTTGTTGTTCTCCTCGACGCGAAATTCGCGCGCCAGAAGCTTGCCGTGGCGCGCGCTGCGCTTCCAGTCGATCATCCGCCGGCCCATGCCGGGCTGATAGTCCTTCAGCGCTTCGAATTCGCGGCCCTGGCCGGCCCGCCTTTGCGCGTGGCCGTCGACAAGCGCGGAGCGCTGCAGCAATGTGATCGCCTCGTCGCGGGCACTGCTGACATCGGGCAGCACCGCGACTTTCCGGTCCATCGGCAGGACGACCTGGTTCCAGATCAGTCCGAACGGGCCACGCCAGCGCAGCCACAGCCGGTCGAAGCCGGCGATGCCCCGCCTGAGCGCATCGAATTCGAGGTCGAGCGTGCCGCCATTGGCCGGCAGCGCGCCGCCGGTGCCGGCGACTGGCGCCAGCCGCTGATCGTAACCGACGCGCGCCTGCAGCGCGCGCGGCCGCCCGCCGAGGCTGGCCGCGACATGGAGGGTGAAACGGCCGCCGACGCCGACTTGCGGTGGCGCGGAAAGGCTGGCGGTGAGCGAGGCACGTCCACGCCCGGCAGCTGCGTCGACCGCCAGGAATGCAAGCAGGATGCAGATCCACAACAGGCCGAGATACCAGAAAGAGGGTAGCGCAAGCGCGATCAGGAAGGCGGGGATGGCGCCCGCCGCCGCTGACCAGACCGCACGGCCGCTCGGATAAATCAACGCGGTGCTTCCGTCTGGTCGACAAGATCGGACACGATCTGCTCCACCAGCCGCCCGTCGATCTGCGCCGCCGGCGACAGGATGACGCGGTGGCGCAATGCCGGCACCGCCAGCGCCTTGACATCGTCGGGGATGACATAGGCGCGGCCGTCGAGCGCTGCCCTGGCGCGTGCGGCGCGCGCCAGCATGGCGCCCGCGCGCGGGCTTGCGCCAACCTCCAAATCGGGGCTCTCTCGCGTGCCGCGCACGAGGGCGGCGATGTAACCGACGACATCGTCGACCAGCGTGACGTCGCCGACGGTGGCGAGCGCCTTCTCCAGCGTCTTTCGGTCGGCCTGCGCCGTGATGCCATATTGCTTGATGTCGTGGGAAGCGGAGCCGCCGCCATGATGGACGATGATGGCGCGTTCCTCCCGCGCGTCGGGATAGCTCACCTTGTGCTTGAACAGGAAGCGGTCGAGTTGGGCTTCGGGAAGCGGATAGACGCCCTGATGCTCGATCGGGTTCTGTGTCGCCACCACCATGAAGTTCTGGCTGAGCGCATGCGTTGTGCCGTCGAAGGTGACGGCGTGTTCCTGCATGGCTTCCAGCAGCGCTGCCTGCGTCTTCGGCGGCGTGCGGTTGATCTCGTCGGCAAGCAGGAGGTCGCAGAAGATCGGGCCACGCGTCAGCGTGAACTGCCCGGTCTGGAAATTATAGATGTTCGAGCCGACGATGTCGCCGGGCATCAGGTCAGGCGTGAACTGGATGCGCCCGTAGACGACGCCGAGCGCCTGCGCGAAGCAGCGCGCGGTCATGGTCTTGGCCGTGCCTGGCGGGCCCTCGAGCAATATGTGCCCGCCGGCGAACAATGCCGTCAGCATCAGATCGACCGTGTCGCGCTGTCCGGTGATCGCCTTCGCCACCTCTTCCCTGATCGCGGTCGCCAGGGCCTTCACATCATCGACGTTCACCGAGCCTCCTTGTCGTCCAGTCATGCAGCTCCTGCGCTGCTTCATGCATTTGAGCCAAATTCCTGGCTTCGTTCGCGGCCTTGAAGCGATGGCTGAAGCCTTGGGTTTCGCCGTGGTCGCGGGAATCGAGCCAGCGGTCGAGCGCTTCGCCTGGCAAGCCTTGCGGCGCGCCGAGCAATGCTGCGGCACGCGCACGCATCAGCACCGCATAACGGTCGCCGAGCTCCTGCAACCGCCCGGCGCGCCTGAGCAGCATCGCCGTGGTGTCGACCAGCGCCCGCTTGCCGAATGCGATCGCCCGGCCCTCGGCCCGTGGCGGACCGAACCGGCCGAGACCATGCAGGAAAGCAAGGGCGGCCGCCGCAAGCACCGACAGCGTCAGGGCCAGGAACGGCGGCTCGACCAGCAATTTGGCGAGATCGTATCTCTGGCCGGCACCATGCAGCGTCAGATCGAACATCACCGCGCCCTTGGCCGGTTCGAGTGAGGCGATCAGGTCGAGCGCCGCCTCCGCTTTGGTGAAGTCCTTCAGCGCGGCATTGTTGATCAGGTCCGGATCGGTCAGGATGTAGAATGGCTGGTCCTTGATCTCCGAGAGCACCGCCTTGCCGTTGCCTGCCGCGATCAGCGGTTGGTCGTCGGCAATCCATTGCAGTTGATCGGGCGCGGCAACCATATGGCCGCGGACGTCGATCTGCCCGACAGTGCTGTTGCCGATACCGAGCCTTGCCTTGACGATGTGGCCAAGCCAGTCGTTGACAACCGTATCGGGCAGCCGTTCGATCTTCATTTCAAAGTCCTGGCGCCCCTCGAGCGGCAGGGTCAGCCATTTCGGCAGCACGAAGAGCGTCGGCTTGTTCGCGCGAAGCCTGACGATGCGGTCGAGCGCGGCGGGGTCGCTGTCTGGCGAGATGGTGACGATCAGCAGGAACCCGGACAATATGCCCGTGTCTATATCTTTCTGCCTTCGCGCCATGGGTGCCGGCGTTCCGGTCAACTGCAGCCATTTGACGATGCCGGCATAGCCCGAGCCGCCCTTGGAAAGCGGGGTGGCGCCGCCGCCGGGCTGACGGAAATCCGGGGCATAGGTGGACAGGAGAAAGAATGCAACCGCGGCCAGCAGGCTGGCAAAGATGCCCCAAAACAGGGTTCTGCGGCTGAACGGTTCCTGCGCTGTCTCGGCTGCCGGCGCACTCATGTCCAGGCATCCCTGAAGGCAAACCGCTCATAGGCGCCGCGCGCCTGCTGCCACCCTTCGGCGCCGACCGGCCGACGGGCAAAGAGCGCTGCCTCGACGATGCGCGCGATCTCGCTGAACGCCTGGCGCGCCCGCAACGGGAGCGATGGTGCAGTTGCGATGTCGCGCGACGTCAGCGATGGGCGCAGGAAGTCGGGCAGGCGTCCGGCGATGTCGGCGACGCTGCGCCGAAGCAGGAGATGCACCGCCTCGTCGAACGCGCCACGCGCGGCGAGGGCGTCAGCCTCGGAGAGCAGGATCTGCGCCGCGCCGGAATCCGGACGCCAGTCGTCCTGCGCCTCCGCTTCCTTGCGGGTGCGCCGCCACGGCAGGCGCCAGGCAACACCCTTGGCTTCGAGTGCGACCAGAAGGACGATGACCGCCACACCGATGATCACCGCTCCCCAGAACATGTAGATCATGTAGGGGCCTATCCGCGCCAGCATCTCCAGCACGGGCTTCAGCCATGCCGGCGGTTCTGATGGCACCAGGCTCGGCAGATCGAATTGGATGGAGTGGTCCGCCAGCAGCTGCTCGTGCAGATTTGCCAGCCCTTCGGCGTCCGCCGTGTCCGGCTGTGCGACTGTCACCCGCTCGCTCCCTGCAACCCGCGGTTCGTCGCCAACACTGGCAATGCTGCACGGCAATTGCAAGTGATTGGACGTCGGTTATCAATACTGGCAGATTTACAGTCGGGAACACCGCTTGGCATAGCCCGGTGAGGGGATGACGTCATGACTTCAACCACATTGGCACGGCGGGAGAAATTCGATATCGGCAGGGTGTTCAACAACACATTTGCTGTTATCGGCCGCAACATCGGGCTCTGCATTGGCCTTGCCGCCGTATTTTCAGGACTGCCGAATCTTGTTTCGCAGCTTGCGCGCCCGGCTGCCCACGCAGTTGGAGATCCGGCTGGTCTTGCCGAGGCGACCGCGAATTACACATTCGGCTATTTCGTCGGCTTCGCGGTGTTTGGAATACTCTATGTCGGTCTTTCGCTTCTGTTGCAGTCGAGTCTTGTTCGAGCGGCGATCGAAGATATGAACGGCAAGAGGCCGACCTTCGGCGACTGCATTCGCGTGGCGATCCGCAATCTGCTGCCGACGCTCGGGATCGGCCTGCTTGTCGGGCTTGGCGTTGGCGTTGCCTCGATTGCTTTGGTGGTACCCGGCATCATCCTCTGGCTCGGCTGGTCGGTGTCGATACCGGTGCTTATCCAGGAGCGGCTCGGCGTCTTCGGTTCGATGTCGCGCAGCCGCGCGCTGACGAAGGGCAGCCGCTGGGCCCTGTTCGGGCTTTTCCTGATCCTGATGATCATAGCACTTGTCATCCAGTCGATGAGCGCGGTGGTCATCTATCTCTTCCACGGAATTGCCGCTGCGGTCTTGGCCGCCCTGGTGCAGACCATCGTATCGATGGTGATCTCCGTCGCCACGGCTGTCAGCTATGTCGAACTGCGCCAGGTCAAGGAAGGCGTCAGTGTTGATGAACTGGCGGAGATCTTCTCGTAGCGGAAGGCGCCGTTCGCGTCAGCGCGACAGCCACTTCCGTAACAGCCCACGGTCAACGACAGCAGCAATGATCCGCTTGCACGCTCGTCCTGCACAGGCAGGACGAGGTGATCGGCACGTCCGCCTTGGTCAACGCCACGGCAAGCCTTTCCTGCAGCGCGGGCAGTTCGTCGCTCTCGCCACGCCGTTTCAGGCACTCCACCAGACCATGCAGTGCCCAGACATTGTTCGGGTGCTGGGCGCAGCGCTGCACCGTGCCGCTGAGGCCGAGATCGTCGCGATAGACCTGCTCGGCCTCTTCGGCGTGGCCCTGGTCGAGCAGCAGGGCGGCCAGTGCATGGCGCGGCGGGTGCATCCACGCCCATGGCTCGGTGTAGGAGAGATTGTCGTCCAACTCGACCGCTTGCCGCAGATGGCCATAGGCCTCGTCGTGCCGGCCCTGGTGATAGGCAAGCTCGCCATCGAGCAAGGCAGCACCGACAGCCAGCGAGGCGCGCGTCGGGTTGCTGAGAAAACGCCGCTCCGGCGCAACGCTTTCCACATGCCGGTGGAACCGCTCACGCTCGCGCTCGGCCTCGGCGAATTGCCTCAGCGTCGCATGCGCGACGCCCTTGGCGTAGTGCTGCATGGCTGCCGTCAGCACATAGAGGCCGGGCTCCGCCGTCACCGGTTCGTCGATGATCTCCTGCCAGCGGCCGAAGCGCACGAGCACATGCGACTTCATCGCGTGATAGCCTTCCACTGTTTGGGTGAGCTTGGGACGATCCTGGATGGCGACCACGTCGCGCACGACCAGGCTTCGCACCTTGTCGGCGGCCCATAGCGCCGGCCGGTATTGGCCTGACAACATGCAGGTGAACATCATCAGGTGCAGATCGTGGCAGCAGCCGAGCAGATAGTAGGTCGGCTCGTTGGCATAGGCGAGATAGAGGTCGTTGGCGCGCACCGCCTTTTCGCTGGCGAGCTTCGCCTTCTCGTATTCGCCGCACAGCACATGGATATGGCCGGGCATGTGGTTCATGTGCCCGGCATCAGGACACATTTGCCCGAGCAGATCCGCCGAGCGCATGCCGCGTTCCGGCATGGTGGACATTTCCAAGAGATGGATGTGCAGGTGGACGATCGCCGGATGCTGGGCGACGCCGGCCTCGTCGGCCAACCGGATTGACCGCTCGCACACCTCCAGCGCCTCGATGACATCCGAGTTCGGCGCCGGCGCACCGGTCTTGAGGTTCCACAGCCGCCGCACCGTGCGCATCATCAACGCCTCGACCAGCAACGCCATCACGTCATGGTCATCGGGAAAATCCTGGTAGACCAGCCGCATCGCGGCGGCATAGGCATCGTCCCACTGTTCGAATTCCCGTGGGCTCACCTTGTGCGGCTTCTGGAAACGGCAAGCCAGCGCCTCGATCAAGGCCCGTTCGACATCGTTGGCAACACCGGCATTGGCGCGCGCCTTCTGCACATGCTGGAAGCAGCGCTTCGTCGCGCTGTTCGCTTCGGCCTCGCCATGCTCCTTCCAGGTCAGGTTGTAGAAAGGCCCGGCGGCATAGGCGATGCCCCAATGCACCATCGGACAGTCCGGATCGGTCGCCAGCGCCTTCTCAAAACACTTGATGCCTTCCTCATGGTTGAAGCCGTAGCACCAGTTCAGCCCGATATCGAACCATCGCTGGGTCTCGGTAGAGCGGGTGGAGATGGGGCGGCGGTAGGTGCCGAGATTGAAGCGGTCCATGTCTTCCATTCAAGTTTGATTAGCCGGTCCCTTCGGGCACCGCTTCATTTTGCCATCCGGCCAGCTCTGGCAGGTCGTCAAGCCAACTTTTCTCGCTCGTCAAGGCATCGTCCGCCTGCGGAACAGCCTCGGTGGCGTTTTGAATGAGCCAGTCCATCCACTTCCGATAGGCAACCGGATCCAGTTGCGGCGGCAGCACCTTGGCCTTGAGCAGCATCCTCTTGCGGAAACTGGTTTGCCGGCGGAGCTTGGTCGTCGTGAACTTGATGACCTTGCCCTGGTATTCAACCGTCCAGCGGCCATCCCCATGGTTAGCGAGCCTGTCGATGGCGAAACCGGCATCGACAGGCCTATCGCGCCAAGGAAGCTCGATGGCATTCTTCCTCAGATCGAGTGCCCATCGCCTGTAGCTGGCCCCGGTACGCTGGGGCGGCAGCGCACCAGCCTGTTCGAGTATCTTCCTGCGGAAGGTAGGCTGCTTCTTGAGCTGGCCGGTCGTGAACTCGACGCGATGCCCGCGAAACTCGACGTGCCAGCGGATCCTTCCGTTGCCGACATACTTCACCAGCCTGTCGATGACGAATTCGCCATCGGCCAGCACCGCGCAGCCTTGGCTGATGCTTTCGAGAATGTACTGGCTGTCAGTGGCCATTATGGAGCCCAATGCAAAAAAACCTTTGCGGAGCTTAGCCCGGCAGCGACTGCTATGACCAACGCGTTATTGCCCTCCGAGGAGGGAGCCGGGTCGGATCAAAGGGATAGGGCCTCGTCCTTTTGAAGGAATCGCAAACCGTGAGAAGCCGGCGTAAGGATTCGTTGCGCACAAGTGAGGTCCCCATGTTTTTTGAACCGCTCAATCTGGACGGCCGAAAGCGAAGCGCCGCCCATCATGCAACACGGCTTTCGAAGCTGCACGGCCGGCTGGCGAAGAAGCTCGACCAGGTGGACCATGCGGCCGATCGGGTTGAACATGCGGCGGTCGCTTTGGTCGAGGCCACCCGTCAATCTGCCATGCATGAGACGATGGCACCTTCGGCAGTTTTCGTGCATCTGGCCGCCAGTCAGACACTCGGTCTGTAAAGCCCTCTCGCGGGGAGGCAGCGCAAAGAAGAACTTGTCGAAGAGCGCCTGATCGTCGCCGATGGTAGCGCCGACGTTCTGCGGCGCGAAATCAAGAGAAGCTGGTTGCCATAGTACGCTGTCCGCCGACAAGTTTCAGCATCCGAGCGCGGAAGTGTTGATTGCCGGGGTGCCGCCTTCATAAAGAACGGTGCCGTCTTTGGGATCGTAGTAGAACCCCTTGAAACCAGTGTAACCTCCAAAACCATTCTTGCCATTCACATCACCGCATATGCCGATCTTGAGATCGTTATATCGCACGTTTCTGAAAAGAGCCGATTCCGGGTCTTTCAGGTTAGCTGCCACCGCCTTCTTTGCATTCCAGACAATCCAGAAAGGCACGCCCGCCAAGGCAAAATACGCCGCGCCGGCGAGCGCGAGCGCCGCCGCAACGATAGTCAGTCTTTTCAAGATTAGTCCCCCGAAGAATGTTGCCGGTGGCAACGAATCATAGGGTGGACTCGCCGTCAATAGTAGTGTTGCCAACGCGGCTGTCGGTGGGCGTGTTATTTACAGCCGCTCTTGATTTGGCCGTCGACAATCAAACGCACAAGTTCGCGATTAAGACCTTGTTGGACCAGCTCAATCGTCCTTGTCGCGACCGCCACTCCTTCTCTGGCTTTTACAGAGTCGTGGATGTGACGTTCTTCGTTGATGCAGGAGGCATAGATTGCTGGCAGTAACTCGGTCGGCGCGTGACAGCTTTCCGCGCTGTAAAGGATCGCGTTTGCAAAGAGGCAAGCCTTATATTTGTTGCCAAGCTCATGCGGAGTTTGTGCCATGGCGGCGCTTGTGGTCGAAGCCGCCACGACCATCATTAGCTTATGCAAAGCGAGTCCCCCGTTCAGCCCGATTCCAACTGCCCGACAGTAACGGCTCAGAGGACAGCTATCCACAGGGTTAAAACTCCCCTAGAAAATCCCCTAATTTAGTCCCCTAGAATCGCCGACGTCAGGAAGTTGAATTTCCCGTAAGGCATTGATTTTATTGAATAAGTAAGACTGGCTGGGGAACCTGGATTCGAACCAGGACTAACGGAGTCAGAGTCCGTGGGTCTACCGTTAACCTATTCCCCAGCAGGCGTGGTCATGGACCGCGCGGGCCGAACGGCTGAGCCGCTTGAGCGCTGCCTTGTAGCCGCCAGCGGAAAATAGTCAAGCCTGCTCTGCGGTTCAAATCGGCCAATCGCACAAGTTTGCGCTGCCCCTCATCCGCCTGCCGGCGTTCGTCGTTCGAAAAGCCAAGCAGTTGGCTTTTCGTCCGCTTTGCGGACCGTTCCTCAACTCCCCGCGAACGGGGAGACGGCCGCCGAACACGTCTCAGCTCTCCGTCCGGCTGAACTGCGAGCGTTCAAAGAACAGCACCACGCCAAGCCCGAGAATCAGCGGGATGATGAGGTAAAACAGCCGGAACACCAGCAGCGCCGCCAGCACGCCGACCGGGTCCATGTCCGAAAGCCCGGCCAGGAACACCACCTCGAACACGCCGAGGCCGCCCGGCGCGTGCGAGATTTGGGCAATCGAGAACGAGACGAGGAAGACGCCGAGCACGACGAAATAGCCGGGATTGTGGGCCTCGGGCAGGGCAAAGAAGATGATCGCGGTCGCCGCCAGGAGTTCGATCGGGCCAACCAGCAATTGCCTGGCGACGATCGGCAGTGCTGGATAATGCAGCTGAAAGCTGGCGATCTTCAGCGGACGCAGGTGCAGCCAGCTGCCGAATATGTAGGCGGCGACGAGGATCAGCATGGCAATGCCCGCCGCTTCCGACAGGCCGTGATGAGCAATGCCGGAGAACCGGTCGAGAACCTGCGGCTCTAAGACCAGCACGAGGCCGGAGACGAGGATGGTCGACAAGACGAAGGTGATCCAGCAGATCGCCACCAGCACGCCGACATCCTGGCCGGTCAGCCCCCTGGTGCCGTAGGCGCGGTAGCGGATGACGGCGCCGGAGAACACCGAGCCGCCAATGTTGTGCGACAGCGCGTAGGTGGTGAAGGAACAGAGCGTCACGAACAGCCACGACACCTTCTTGCCGATATGCAGCAGCGCGATATGGTCGTAGCCGGCAAGCGAGGCGTAGGCGATGACCGAACTCACGGCCGCCAGGGCCCAGCCGCGGGTTGGAATAGCCGCGAGACCTTCCCAGACATCGTCGAGCGAAATGCCGCGCAGTTCGTGCCAGAGCAGCAGCAGTGAGAAGATCACCGCGGCGATGCCGACGACCGGCCAGAAATAGCGTCTCCAGTTCATTGCCTGACTGCCATGCGTTGCGTTTCCGCTTCCTTTTCGCCTGATGGTGGGAGGCCGGCTGCCCGGTGACCTCAGTCCATTTCAGAAATGCCTCATCGAAGCCGGCTATTCAACCGCGAACACTTGTCGCGCGGGCGGCCGCGCAGCCAACCGGCAAAATTCAGCAACCGGCTCTTGGTGATCGGGCGCGGCACTGTTAGTCTGGCGGCAACTTGAAACATGCCAAAGCGCCTGCTGCGTCCGTCACCGGTTCGCGCGGCGCCGGAAGGAACGACAGTGGAAGACCGCGACACCGGCGCAGGCGCGCCGGAGGTGGGCGCGTCCAGCGCTTCCCCAGGGCCATCGGGCTCTGGGACGGCCGGTTGGCAGCAACGTCGCCCGGCGGAGCCTCGCTCCGCTGACGGGCAGGCGGGCGACGCGACCCATAACCAGAAGGGCAAGCCCAAGAAGCGGCGCAAGCGAAGGCGCGGGCGCAAGGTTTTCGCGCGCGATGAAGCGCGTCCGCAGGACAATCGGTCGCCGGTGCCGGGAACGGCCGCGGTCCTGGCAGTGGCGCCTATTGTGTCGGCGGCTGCGGCGATCGCATCGGTCGTTCCAACACCACGCCCCGAACAGGGCACCCGTCGGCCTCCGGTGCACGAGCTGCCCGTTTTCGCGGCCCTCGACCTCGGCACCAACAATTGCCGGCTGCTGGTCGCGGTGCCGACGCGTCACGGCCAGTTCCGTGTCATCGATGCCTTCTCGCGCATCGTCAGGCTGGGCGAGGGGCTGACCGCCAATGGCCGGCTCGGCCAGCCGGCGATGGACCGCGCGGTCGAGGCGCTGAAGGTCTGCGGCGACAAATTGCGCGGCCGCAAGATCAGGAAGGCCAGGCTGATCGCCACCGAGGCCTGCCGCTCGGCCGAGAACGGCGTCGAATTCCTCGAACGCGTCGAGCGCGAGGCCGGCCTGAAGCTCGAGATCATCGACCGCCAGACCGAAGCACGGCTGGCGGTTTCCGGCTGTGGCTCGCTGGTCGAGCGCGACACGCAGGGCGTCGTCCTGTTCGATATCGGCGGCGGCTCTTCGGAAATTGCGTTGATCGACCTCACCGGCCGCCGTTCGCCGCGGCTCGCCAACCACATCGTGTCCTGGACGTCGTTGCCGGTCGGCGTCGTCTCATTGGCCGAACGTTTCGGCGGCCGCACCGTGACGCGCGAGATCTTCACCGCCATGGTCGACGATGTCGCCGGCCGGCTGGCCACGTTCGATGGCCGCGACCGGCTGAGCCATCTCAAGGCCAGCCCGAATTTCCATCTGCTCGGCACATCCGGCACGGTGACGACGCTCGCCGGCGTCCACCTCGATCTCGAGCGTTACGACCGCCGCCGTGTCGACGGGCTGTGGATGGACCGCGACAGCGTCGATCGCATGGTCGAGAAGCTGGTCGGCTGGGATTTCCAGCAGCGCTGCGCCAACCCGTGCATCGGCGCCGATCGCGCCGATCTGGTGCTGGCCGGCTGTGCTATATTGGAAGCTATCCGTGCGGTGTGGCCATCCGAGCGGCTGCGTGTCGCCGACCGCGGCCTGCGCGAGGGCATATTGAGCGAGCTGATGGCCGATGACGGCGTCTGGCGCAACGATGGACGTGGCAGGGCATGATCCCGAATCTAAGAACCTCGTCAGCGGTGAGCAGTCGACCCCGCTCCGTCGAGCTTCGCTCGACACCTCTCCCCGGTCGACGGGGGAGAGGAAAGGCGCGAGCGTGCGCCGGCTGGCGCCTTTCCTCTCCCTCCGGAGGGGGGAAAGGTGGCGCCGCGAAGCGGCGACGGAGTGGGGGCAGCCCTCCGCGAAACGCACATGCTCAAGCAAGAAGTCAACCAATGACCAAGAAACCGGAAAAACCAGGCTCCGCCAGCATTCGCGTGCTGAAGACGCGAATCAAGAAGAAGAGCGGCTTGAAGGAATCGTCGCGCCGCTGGCTGCAGCGCCACATCAACGATCCCTATGTCCAGAGGTCGAAGGCCGACGGCTACCGCTCGCGCGCGGCCTACAAGCTGATCGAGATCGACGACAAGCACCATTTGCTCAAGCCCGGCATGAAGGTGATCGACCTTGGTGCTGCGCCCGGCGGCTGGTGCCAGGTGGCGGCCGCGCGGACGAAATCGACGGCGGAAAACCCGCATGTCATCGGGATCGACTATCTGGAAATGGATGCCGTGCCCGGTGCGCCGGTGCTGCTGATGGATTTTCTCGATCCGGCAGCCCCTCAGAAGCTGGCCGAGGCGCTGGGCGGCGACCCCGATGTCGTGCTGTCCGACATGGCTGCACCCACCACCGGCCACAAGCGGACCGACCATATCCGCACCATGCATCTGTGCGAGGTGGCCGCCGATTTCGCGCTGTCGGTGCTGAAGCCGGGCGGACATTTCCTCGCCAAGACGTTTCAGGGCGGCGCGGAGAACGAACTGCTCTCCATGCTCAAGAAGAACTTCCGGTCGGTGCACCACGTCAAGCCGCCTGCATCGCGCGATGAATCGGTGGAGCTTTATCTCTTGGCGAAGGATTTCAAGGGGCGAGAGGCCGGTCCGCCATCAGGCGGATCGGAACGTCCAGTGGACGTTCCGAAGGACTCGAGCGCCCGGAGCCATAGCGAAGGGCCGGGGGACGCCGAGTAGCGTCTTCCCTTCTCCCCTTGCGGGAGAAGGTGGCCTCGCGAAGCGAGGTCGGATGAGGGGTGGTCCAGCTTGGCGATATGCTTGCAAAGCCACGACTGCGCCTCTCACCAACGCTTCACTCCGCTGGAACACCCCTCATCCGTCTCGGCGCTATCGCGCCGATCCACCTTCTCCCGCAAGGGGAGAAGGCAGAGGGAGCTACTCCCCCGGCGATCTCACCGGTTCCAGCGTCTTGGGCGTGGTCAGCCGGCCATGGCCGGAGACGGCGTTGCCGGCGTCTGGCGCCAGCCGCATGAACGACAGCGACGCGGCCGCCGAAATTGCCGCGACGATGAAAAAGGAGAGGTGGAAATCGGCCAACATCAGCGATCCGCCATGGATGCTCGTCGACACTTCCAGGATGCCGCCGGCAACCGCCACGCCGAGCGCGATCGACAATTGCTGGAAGACGGCGGCGATCGGCGTCGCCTTGCTGGTATCCTCGGCCGAAACCTCCGCATAGGCGAGGGCGTTGACGCCGGTGAAGAACATCGAGCGGATGAAGCCGCCGACCAACAGCATGGCCAGCATCAGCAGATAGGGCGTGTCGGGGTTGAACAGGCCATTGATGGCGATCGACGCCGCCGCCACCAGCGAGCCGACGATCAGCACGCGGCGGAAGCCGGCAACGCGAAAGATCCGCGCGGTGACGAATTTCATGCCGATGGCGCCGATCGCCGAGACGAAGGTGATCATGCCGGACTGGAACGGCGTCAGCCCGAAGCCGATCTGGAACATCAGCGGCAGCAGGAATGGCACGGCGCCGATGCCGATGCGGAACAATCCGCCGCCAAGCACGGAGGAGCGGAACACCTGGTTGCGGAACAGGTCGAGCGCCAGCAAGGGGTTTTTCGCGCGGCGGGCATGCATCAGGTAGAGCGCGCCCGACAACAGCCCGACGGCCACGGTGATGAAACCTGTCGCCGGCGGCAGATAGGGCAGGCTGACCACCGACAGGCCGAACACGACGCCGGATGCCGCCAACCCGCTCAGCACGAAACCGATGAAATCGAGTGGCGGCGTTTCCATCGATTCGGTTTCCGGCAGGAAGCGGGTGGCGAGCCAGATGCCGACCAGGCCGATCGGCACGTTGATCAGGAAGATCCAGTGCCAGGTGAAGTAGGTGGTGATGAAGCCGCCGACCGGCGGTCCGACCAGCGGACCGACCAATGCGGGAACGGTCAGCCACGACATGGCGGCGACCAGTTCGCTCTTGGGTGTGGCGCGTACCAGCACGAGGCGCCCGACCGGCGTCATCATGGCGCCGCCAATGCCTTGCAAGAACCGCGAGACCACGAAGGCCGGCAGCGAACCGGAGAGAGCGCAGGCGATCGAGCCGGCGATGAACACCGCGATCGCGGCACGAAAGACGTTCTTGGCGCCGAAGCGGTCGGCCATCCAGCCGCTGATCGGAATGAAGATCGCCAGCGACACCAGATAGGCCGTCAGCGCCAGCTTGAGTGCGATCGGGCTGGTGTGGATGTCGATGGCGATCGCCGGCAGCGATGTCGCGATGACGGTCGAATCCATGTTTTCCATGAAAAGAGCGACCGCCAGTATGAGCGGGATGGTGCGGTTCACGAGCGTGGCCGTTTCAGATTTCTTTCCGGCCCACTTCTTGTCTAGAAAGGGGGCAAGCCGATACAAGGGGGCGGTTATCACGGCCGGACACCGATGTCGTGTTAATTTGCTGTCACTTTTGTGCGACCGGGCTGAGACGGCGACGGCTCTCCTGGCCTGCCCGAGAGACTGGCGGCCGCATTCCAGGGCGGTGGGCGGCGATGAGAAGCTTGCGGAAAACGGTGCGCCTCATTATTGTAGTGATAATAACTACTATATAGGCCGTATCATGGAAGAAGCCGTTTCGGCAGCCGATGCCAACCGCAAGTTCTCGCTCATCCTGCGCGGTGTTCGCGAAGGACAAAGCTACGTCGTGACCAGTCACGGACGCCCCGTGGCGCGGATCGTGCCCGCGGATCAACAAGAGGGTGTGGTTTCCCGCTCGCGCGCGGCGCTGCTGTCGCGCCTCGAACGCCAGCCTGTCGCCGATGTCGGGCGCTGGACCCGCGACGAGCTTTACGAGGACGAGCGGTGAAGGTCGCGCTCGACACCAATGTCCTTGCCTATGCGGAAGGGGTCAACGGTGCCGAGAAGCGCGACATCGTTCTCGAGTTGATGCGCAAGATCCCGCAAGAGGCCGCCATTATTCCCGTTCAGGTTCTTGGTGAATTGTACAATGTTCTCGTCCGCAAGGCCGCAAGACCGCCTGTCGAGGCCCGGGATGCCCTTTTGAGCTGGCGCGATGCGTTTGCGGTTGCCGCGACAACGCAGGACGTGATGATGATGGCGGCTGATCTGGCGACGGACCACCGCTTCAGCATCTGGGATGCGGTCATTCTCTCCGCCGCCTCGCAAGCCGGTTGCCGGCTGCTGCTTTCGGAAGATCTGCAGGACGGCTTCACATGGGGTGGGGTAACTGTCGCCAATCCTTTCGCATCGCCGCGCCATACCTTGCTGGATGCTCTCGTGGGAGAGTCCGCCGAATAGACGCGTCGGGCCGCAACGATCGGCTTTTCATCGGCGCCGTGACGTGTTACCAGCCAGCGCCAATCCTGAAAGGGAAGAACGAGTCGGCGCTGTCCATTCCGGTCCAGCGCCTTTCATGCATTCTAAGGACTGGCCATGGCAAAAATCATCGAAACGTCCACCGGCGCACTGGCGCTGACCTTTGACGACGTGCTTCTGCAGCCGGGTCATTCCGAGGTCATGCCTGGCGAAACCGATGTCCGCACCCGCATTGCCGGCGATATCGACCTCAACGTCCCGATCCTGTCGGCCGCGATGGACACCGTCACCGAGGCGCGTCTCGCAATCGCCATGGCCCAGGCGGGCGGCATTGGCGTCATCCATCGTAATTTCTCGCCGGCCGAGCAGGCCGAGCAGGTGCGGCAGGTGAAGAAATTCGAATCCGGCATGGTGGTCAACCCGGTCACCATCGGGCCCGATGCTACGCTTGCCGATGCGCTGTCGCTGATGCGCACCTATTCGATCTCGGGCATTCCGGTGGTCGAGAATGGCGGCACCGGCGGTCACAAGACGGGGCGGCTGGTCGGCATCCTGACCAACCGCGACGTGCGCTTTGCCTCCGATCCGGCGCAGAAGGTCTACGAGTTGATGACCCGTGAGAACCTGATCACGGTCAAGGAGAATGTCGACCAGGACGAGGCCAAGCGGCTTCTGCACCAGCACCGGATCGAAAAGCTCGTCGTCGTCGACAAGTCGGGCAATTGCGTCGGGCTGATCACCGTCAAGGACATCGAGAAGTCGCAGCTCAACCCGCACGCCACCAAGGATGCGCAGGGGCGCTTGCGCGCGGCTGCCGCCACCAGCGTCGGCGACGATGGCTTCGAGCGCGCCGAACGCCTCATCGAGGCCGGCGTCGACCTCCTGGTGATCGACACCGCGCATGGCCACTCGCAGCGCGTGCTGGACGCCGTCACGCGGGCGAAGAAGCTCTCCAACTCGGTGCGGATCCTGGCCGGCAACGTCGCCACCGCGGAAGGCACGCAGGCGCTGATCGATGCCGGCGCCGACGCCGTCAAGGTCGGCATCGGCCCGGGCTCGATCTGCACCACCCGTATCGTGGCTGGCGTCGGCGTGCCGCAGCTCTCGGCCATCATGTCGGCGGTCGAGACGGCGCATAAATCGGGCGTTTCGGTGATCGCCGACGGCGGCATCAAATATTCGGGGGATCTCGCCAAGGCGCTCGCCGCTGGCGCCAGTGCCGCCATGATCGGCTCGCTGCTGGCCGGGACGGACGAGAGCCCGGGCGAGGTCTATCTGCACCAGGGCCGTTCCTTCAAGGCCTATCGCGGCATGGGTTCGGTCGGCGCCATGGCGCGCGGATCGGCCGATCGCTACTTCCAGGCCGAGGTGCGCGACACGCTGAAACTGGTGCCGGAAGGCATCGAAGGGCAGGTTCCCTACAAAGGACCTGTGTCTGGCGTGCTGCACCAGCTTGCAGGCGGGCTGAAAGCCGCTATGGGTTATGTAGGCGGCCGCGACCTTGCCGATTTCCGCGACCGCGCCACCTTTGTGCGCATATCCAACGCCGGACTTCGTGAAAGCCACGCCCATGACGTCACGATTACCCGCGAAAGCCCGAACTATCCCGGAGGAGTCTGACTCTTCCGGAGCCTGGCGCAGCTTGACGGTGATGGTCCTGCGGCTGTCGCGTCATGCCGCGGCACTCTGTTTCCTGTCGGGCGCGGTTTTTATCGCCATGACGGGGCTGGAATTCTTCTATTTCCGTCAGTTGAGCGGCGGTTTGCCTTCGCTCGACATGCGCTTTTTCGGCTTCACGCCCGACGAAGGCATGGCCTGGCTGACGGCGCTCGGCCGGCGCGGCGGCGAGATCATTCTCGTCTGGCACTATCTGACCTTCGATCTGCTGTTTCCGGCGCTGCTGTCGCTGACCCTGGTCAGCCTGATCCTGGCCATCGGCCGGCGCCTGAAGAATTTCCGCGTGCTGCCGCCGCAGGTGCAGTCGATCTTCGCGCTGGTCCTGGTGCTGCCCTATACACTTGCCGACTATGCCCAGAATATCGCCGTGGCGCGGCTTCTATCCGATTTCCTGTCGGCCAACCCGGATTCGCTGTCTTTCGCCTCGGCTCTGATCGTCACCAAATTCGCGCTTCTCGCCATCCCGGTGATCGTCATTGCCGCTTTCTGGCTGGCGAGCCAGAAACATCAGGCTTGATGCCGGACCGAAGAGCGCGCATTTACCGGGCAGGGGGCATGTCATGAATCAGACGGCGATCTTCTGGCCTGTCCTGGCGCATGTGCTGCTGATCTACATCGTCTACTGTGTCCTCGGCCGCCGCAGATATGGCGCGGTCAAGTCAGGCGAGGCCAAGGTCGGTCAATACAAGATGCGCTCGACCGAGCCGGTGTCCAGCACCACGGTCGCCGCCAATCTCAGCAACCAGTTCGAACTGCCGGTGCTGTTCTACGTGCTGTGCCTGACGCTGCATGCCACCAACGGCGTCAACTATCTGACGCTGGCGCTGATGTGGATCTTCGTCGCCTCGCGCTATGTCCACGCCTGGGTTCACCTGACCAGCAACAACCTGCTGCTGCGCAACCGCTCTTTCGTTATAGGTGCCGTGGTTGTCCTGCTGGGCTGGATCTGGTTCGCACTGCACCTGCTTGGGGTGGTTTGAACAGTCTGACCCTCCCCCTTGTGGCGGAGGTCGCTCCGCAACGCGGGGGGGGTACGCTATTCCTACAAATCGAAGACCGCGATCTTGCGCTTGTCGAACTTGATGCCGATCTCGCCGCGAACCAGCTTCAGCGCCGCTTCGCCGAACACGGCGCGCCGCCAACCTTGCAGGGCCGGCACGTCGGCCTCCTCACCTTCGGCCGCGATGCGGTCGATATCGTCGCTGGAGGCCAGCACTTTCGAGGCCACGCCCTGCTGTTCGGCGATGATCCTGAGCAGCACTTTCAACAGTTCCGCGGCAGCGCTCGAGCCCTCGGGCGGCTGGAAACTCTTCGGCAGCTTCGGCATCTGCTCCTTGGGCAAGGCCAGCGCCGTGTTGACGGCGCCGAGCAGCGCCGTCGCCGTCGAGGACCGCTCCCAGCCCTTCGGCGTCGTGCGCAGCTTGGCAAGGGCCGCAGCATCGCGCGGCGCCTGCTGCGCCACCTCGTAGATCGCGTCGTCCTTGAGCACCCGGCCGCGCGGCACGTCGCGCTCGCGCGCCTCGCGCTCGCGCCATGCCGCCACGGCCTGCACGATCGCCAGTTCCTGCGGCTTGCGCAGCCGCATCTTCAGCCGCTTCCAGGCGTCCTCGGGATGTGGATCATAGGTCTCGCGCGAGGTCAGCACGTCCATTTCCTCGTTCAGCCAGTGGGCACGGTTTTCCCGCGCCAGTTCGGCGTTGAGGTGCTGATAAACCTCGATCAGATGGGTGACGTCGGCCAGCGCGTAATCGAGCTGCTTGTCGGAAAGCGGCCGGTGGCGCCAGTCGGTGAAACGCGACGACTTGTCAAGCCGCGCACCGGTGATGCGCTGCACCAGCTGATCATAGGAAACGCTGTCGCCGAAGCCGCAGACCATCGCCGCGACCTGTGTATCGAAGACGGGATGCGGAACCAGGTCGCCGAGATGGACGATGATTTCGATGTCCTGCCTGGCGGCGTGGAAGACCTTGACCACCGCCTCGTTGGCCATCAGCTTGAAGAACGGCCTCAGGTCGATGTCCGATGACAAGGGATCGATCAGCGCCGTCACGCCGGGCGCGGCCATCTGGATCAGGCACAGGATTGGCCAGAAGGTCGTCTCGCGGATGAATTCGGTGTCGACCGTGACGAAATCCGACTTTTCGAAAGCAGCGAGAGCGGTCTCGAGTTCTTTCTGGGTGGTGATGACGTGCATCAAATCGCTTTTGGCAGGAGTAGGGTCTTCCTAGATTTCAGCCGGGAAGGCTTTCGTCAAGCCGTGGCACCCTCGTCACGGCCTTTCCGGGCCGTCCGGATCGCCGTTTCTTCTGGCCAGCCGTGCGAAAACGGTGGAAGTGCGCAGCAATGCGGTGAAACGGCTGCGCTTGCCCGCCGGCACGCCGGACCGGGCCTGCATGCGGTAGAGGATGACGGCGATGAAGATCGCGTAGACCATGGCGCTGAACACGAACAGCGCGCTCGGCCCGAAATACTGCATCGCGGTCGAGGCGGCGAAAGGGCCGCCGATGGCGCCGAAGGAGTAGAACAGCATCAGCGCCGCATTGATCAGCACGAACTCGCCAGTGTCGGCGCGGTCGTTGGAATGCGCCGCCGACAGCGAATAGAGCGGCATGGCGAAACAGCCGAAGATGAAGATGATGACGAAGTTGAGCGCGGGGTTGCTGCCGGCGATGAACACCAGCGCCAGGGCCGAGAGCATCGCGCAGCAGGTGGTCATCAACAGCACCCGGCGTCGGTCCCAGCGGTCGGAGAGATAGCCCAGCGGATACTGGATGATGGCGCCGCCGAAGATGCCGACGCTGACGAAGGTGACGACGTCGGCGACCGACATGCCGATCTGCTCGGCATAAACAGGTGAGAGCGTGCGAAACGCGCTGTTGGTGACGCCCACGGCGATGCAGCCGAAGCAGCCCAGCGGTGAAATCCGCCAGACGCGCGCCAGGTCGAGCTTGACCTCCTCCGGTGGCGTCGGATTGGATCGGTCGCCGAGGGAAACCGGCACCAGCGACAGCGTGATCATGATCGACATGATGGCGAAGATGGTGAAGCCGCCGGCGCCGAAGACCGGGATCAGGAACTGGGCGCCGGTCACCGAACCGGTATCGACCATCCGGTAGATCGCCAGTACGCGGGCGCGGTCGTGGTTGCTGACGCCGGAATTGAGCCAGCTTTCCACGATCGTGAACAGCCCGGCGAAGCAGAAGCCGCCGGCAAAGCGCACCGCGCACCACATCACCGGATCGAGGACCAGCACTAGCAGCAAGGTGCCGACCGAGGCGATCGCCGCCAGCGCCGAAAACGCCCTGATATGGCCGACCGCCTTCATGATGCGGGTGATGGCCAGGCAGCCGAGCAGGAAGCCGGCGAAATAGAAGGTACCCATCAGGCCGATGTCGGAGGCGGAAAACCCTTCCTGCGCACCGCGCAGCGCGATCAGCGTGCTCTGCAGGCCATTGCCGCCGAGCAGGATGCCTGCGGCGAGAAGAAGCGGGATCAAGGGGCGGATGGAAGACATGCAAAAGGACGATCACGTATCGGTGATCCCTTCTTGAACCATTGCCCTGGTCAATGCCAGCGGCAATTCCGGGTCGCCAACAGGGCGCGTGCTCCTCAGGTCGCCGTCGGCCGTGCCGGAGAGCCGTTCATGCCTCGCCCGTCCGCACCGGTATTTTCCGCCGCGCCAGGTCGGGTGCTTCGTTCGATGGCGTAGCGGCCTTCTCCGAAGGCGCCCGTCGGCCAAGCGCGCCGGCGGTCAGCAGGCTGAGCGCAATGAACGGAATGCCGATGCCGAAGGCGGAGCGGATGCCCCAATGGTCCGAGACGAAGCCGAGCAGGGGCGGCCCGAGCAGGAAGGCGACGAAGGAGATCTGCGACAGCGCCGCGACATTGATTGCCGCCGGCCGGTCCGTCCGTTGCGCGGCCGCCGAGATCGCCAGCGGGAAGAGGGCGCTCGTGCCGATGCCCAGAAGGGCAAAACCCAGCATGGACAACAGCGGCGAAGGCGACAGGAAGACCATGAGGACGCCGGCCGCCATGCAGGCCAGCAGCACCCGCGCCACGCCGCTTGGCGAGTGCCGATCGACGAAGCTGTCGGCGAAGAAGCGCGTGGTCGCCTGCGAAAACGCAAACAGCGCCACGGTGAAACCGGCAACGAACGGGCCGGCTTCGAACACCGTACGCATATAGATCGCCGACCAGTCGATGCTGGCGCCCTCCATCAGCATCGCCGAAAGCGTCACCGCCACCAGGACGAGGATCGGCAGCGTTGGCCGCGCGAAGGTGGGCGCCTTGTCGCCGGTGCTGGCGAAACGGGCCGGTGCCGGCTGGTAGCCGCCGAGAAACAGCGCCATGGATATCGCGACCATGGGCACGACAACAGCCAGGTGCAGTTGTGGTGACACGCCGAGATGCCCAAGTGCTGCACCGAAGAGGCCAGCGCCGAAGAAGCCCATGCTCCAGAACGAATGCGCCCTGTTCATGATCCGGCGTTTCAGCAGGAATTCCGTTCTGTCGGCTTCGACATTGAGCATGATCTCGACGCTGCCGATCATCAGGCCGACCGGAAAGAGCATCAGGAACAGCGCCAGCGGACCCGGCGCATGTACGGCGATGGCATAGGCAAGCGCCACCAGCGGGATCAAGGCAAGCAGCGCGCGGCGGAAGCCGACGCGCTCGAGCAGCGGCGTCGCAAGGGTCAGCGCCGTCAAGGTGCCGATCGGCGTTCCGATCAGGCTGAGGCCGAGCGTGCCGTCCTCGACACCCATGGCGTGCTTGATGTCGGGCAGCCGCGGAAAGATGTTGCCCATGGCAAAAGAATAGATCGCAAACCCAGCATAGACCCGGTGTTGAGGGGAGAGGCTGAGGCCAAGGGTCATCGCTATGCCTTTAAGGAAAGAGGAGCCGCGGCTGGTCTGCTCGACTGCCCGATGCGCCGACTTCTTGCATAACCATGCAGAACATGCAAGAACGTGCACAAAAATATAGGAATGTGCAATGCTGACCGATGAACGGCACCAACTCATTCGCGACCGGCTTGCGTCGGAGGGCCGGGTATTGGCTGGCGAACTGGCGACCCGCTTCGGTGTATCGGAGGATACGGTCCGGCGCGACCTGAGGGAACTGGCGAAGGCCGGGCAATGCCGCCGCGTCTATGGCGGCGCGGTCGCGCCCGCACCTTTCGCCACGGTGTCGATCAGCCTGCGCGGCAGCCATGCCGTCGAGGAGAAGATGCGGCTGGCGCGCGCGGCGGTGGCTCTGCTCTCCAGCGGGCAGAGCCTGTTCATCGATGGCGGAACCACCAATGCCGCGATCGCCAAGGCCATTCCGCGCGACCTCGAGCTCACCATAGCCACCAATTCGCTCGGCGTCGCCTCGGCCCTTTCCGATCACGCTCTGGTCGAATTGATCGTGCTGGGCGGAAGGTTCGACCGCGAACTCGGAACCTGCGTCGGAGGCGATACGCTGGCCGCCGTCGCGCAGCTTGGCGCCGATCTGTTTTTCCTCGGCTCCTGCGGTCTCGATGCCACAAGAGGCGTGACCGCTTTCGATTCGGCCGAAGCCGAGGTGAAGCGGGCCATGGCCAGGAACAGCGGCGGCATCGTCATCGCCGCTACCAACGACAAGCTGGCCACCGCATCGCCCTATCGTGTCGCCGGCCCCGAAGCGATCCGCCATCTGGTCGTCGACAAGACCGCGCCGGCCAGTATCCTTGCGGAATTCGAACGTCAGGGCGTTGAAATCCACTTGGCTTGAAACCGTCGCCCGCGCATCCGCGAACGGGGTGCCCTGATTTCGAGTTTTCGCCCGGGCTTCGACCCGGGCTTCGACAAGGGATGTCGAAACAGGCAGCTGCGCTCGCTTGCCTTGACAAATCCGGCCTCCCATGCGCTTTTCGCGCAAATTTTGGGGCCGGGCTTGATGCTTCGGCCTGCAACCCAGCACCCCGGACTTTACCAATGACCATGCACCGTTACCGCAGCCACACCTGTGTCCAGTTGAGAAAGAGCGACGTCGGCTCTTCCGTTCGCCTGTCGGGCTGGGTGCATCGTGTGCGCGACCATGGCGGCCTGCTGTTCATCGATCTGCGCGACCATTACGGCCTGACCCAGATCGTCGCCGACCCGGATTCGCCGGCCTTCAAAGTTGCCGAGACCGTGCGCGGCGAATGGGTGATCCGCGTTGACGGCGAGGTCAAGGCACGCTTGCCCGAAACCACGAACGCCAACCTGCCGACCGGCGAGATCGAGATTTTCGCCCGCGAGATCGAGGTGCTGTCGGCGGCCAAGGAACTACCGCTGCCGGTGTTCGGTGAGCCGGACTATCCCGAGGACATCAGGCTGAAATATCGCTTCCTCGACCTGCGCCGCGACACGCTGCACAAAAACATCATGGCGCGCACGAAAATCATCGCCGAGATGCGCAAGCGCATGACCGATGTCGGCTTCACCGAATTCTCGACGCCGATCCTGACCGCGTCCTCGCCGGAAGGCGCGCGCGACTTCCTGGTGCCGTCGCGCATCCATCCCGGCACCTTCTATGCGTTGCCGCAGGCGCCGCAGCAGTACAAGCAACTGATCATGGTGTCGGGCTTCGACCGCTATTTCCAGATCGCGCCCTGCTTCCGCGACGAGGATCCGCGCGCCGACCGTCTGCCCGGCGAATTCTACCAGCTCGACCTGGAGATGAGCTTCGTCGAGCAGGACGACGTGCTGTCGACCATGGAGCCGGTGATGCGCGGGGTCTTCGAGACCTTCGCCAACGGTAAGCCGGTGACGCAGACATTCCAGCGCATCCCCTATGATGTCGCCATGCGCAAATACGGCTCCGACAAGCCCGACCTGCGCAACCCGATCGAGATGCGGGCCGTCTCCGACCATTTTCGCGATTCGGGCTTCAAGGTGTTCGCCAACATCCTGGCCAACGACCCGAAGGCCGAGGTCTGGGGCATTCCGGCCAAGACCGGCGGCAGCCGCGCCTTCTGCGACCGCATGAACTCCTGGGCGCAAGGCGAGGGCCAGCCGGGGCTGGGCTACATCTTCTGGCGCAAGGAGGGCGAAAAGCTCGAGGGCGCCGGTCCGCTCGCCAAGAACATCGGCGAGGAACGCACCGAGGCGATCCGCCTACAGCTCGGCCTTGCCGATGGCGACGCCGCCTTCTTCGTCGCCGGCGATCCGAAGAAATTCGTCTCCTTCGCCGGTGCCGCGCGTACCCGCGCCGGCGAGGAACTGAACCTCGTCGATCGCGAGCGCTTCGAACTGTGCTGGATCGTCGACTTCCCGTTCTTCGAATGGAACGAGGAGGAGAAGAAGATTGATTTCGCCCACAATCCGTTCTCGATGCCGCAGGGCGGCATCGATGCGCTGAACGGCGAAGACCTGCTCGGCATCAAGGCGTTCCAGTACGACATGGTCTGCAACGGTTTCGAGATCGCCTCAGGCGGTATCCGCAACCATCTGCCCGAAACCATGGTCAAGGCCTTCGAGACGGTCGGGCTCGACCGTGCCACGGTCGAGGAGCGCTTTGGCGGCCTCTATCGCGCCTTCCAGTACGGAGCGCCGCCGCATGGCGGCATGGCTGCCGGCGTCGACCGCGTCGTCATGCTGCTGGTCGGAGCGAAGAACCTGCGCGAGATCACCATGTTCCCGATGAACCAGCAGGCCTACGACCTGCTGATGAACGCGCCTTCGGAAGCGAGCCCGCAGCAGCTTCGCGAACTGGCGCTGCGCGTCGCACCGACCAAGAAGGACTGACGGCAGCGTTGCAACTGCCCTTTCTCCCCGTCTCTATACGGGGAGAAATGTCCGGCAGGACAATGAGGGGCAGCGCGGATGCCGGGGATTGGTGAACGGCCGTAGCAACTGACGCCTTCTGACAGGCGATCGGTTCGGCATTGAATTGCAATTTGCAGGTGTCGGCGCTGCCCCTCATCCGCCTGCCGGTACCTTCTCCCCGTATAGTGACGGGGAGAAGGGAGCTAACTTCGATCAGTCTTCGTTCGCCTTGACGCTGACGCCCAGCGTCTTCGGCAGGTCGAGCGGGTTGGACATGGCGCCCGCCATGATCAGCGCGAACGGCACCGATGCCGGCGGCTCGGCCGAGATCTCGAGGCTCTTGGGGTCGTCGAGATACTTGCCGACGGCTGCCGTCACCTGCGCCGTCAGTTCCGGATTGTTGAGCTGCGCCATGCCGAACGGCACGATTGCCTTGGCCTGGTTGGCGATGTCCTTGGCCGACATGCCCTGCTGCTTGCCGACATATTCCAGCACCTTGTTGGTCAGCGAATCGTCGTCGAAGCGGATCGAGGCGCTGTTGAACGAAAGCTGCTGCAAAAGACCGAGCATGGCCATGCCCTGCGCGGAATTGTCGGCGCCTTCGGGCTGCGCGGCCATCTTCTTCTGCATCTCCTGCAGCGACTTGACGAAATCCATCGTGTAGCCACCGAGGTCGAAGGTCATGCCGAGCGTTCCGGCATTCTCGACGGAAATGTCATATTTCGACAGTTCGATCTTGCCATCCGAGGGCTGCCAGGTGCCGGCCATTTGGAGGTTGCCCGAGATATTCTGGTAACCGAGAGCGTTGATGACTTCCTTCGACTTGGGATCGTCGACCAGCGTCAGGTCCGCATTGAACTTTTCCGTGGTGCCGGTGAATTCCATGGCCTTGCCGTCCGCCGGCGGCGTGATCTCGATGGCAAGGCCGTCCATCGAGAAGGCGGTCTTGTCGGCGACCTTGACGGTCATGTTTTCGAGTTCGGCGGATTTGTACATCATCAGCGAGCCCAGCGGGCCGGTGGAGCCATCGGCCGGAACCGTCATGTCGTGGATGACGAAGGGGCTGAGATTGAGGGTGACGCCATCCTTGCTGTGTTCGAAGGCCGACGTCGACACGGTGGCGATGTCATAGCCGCCATTGGCTTCGGTGACGCCCTCGAGCTTGACGTCGCCGATCGGCAGGGCTTCCTTTTCCGCAGCCGGTTTGATCGCGACGCCCTGCAGCACCATGCTGGTGTTGTCGCCGGTCACGCCGGTCCAGGAGATGTCGACGCCCTGCGCGGAAAGCGCCGCCTTCAGCCGGTCGGCCACCGCGGCGTCCTGTGCCAGGGCCGCGTTCAGCGGCAGCGTGAGCAAGAAGGTCGAAAGAGCGAATTTCCGGAGAATTGAGCGGTTGATTGTCATCACAAGGTCCCTGAGAGTGTTCTGATTGTTTTTCAATTCTTTGCGCCATCACCATTCCGTGACGAACTGGACGGGAAAAAGGCGTATCCCCGGCACATTGGTCAAAAATCCCGGCGGAAAGCAAACCCGATCCGAACGTCATTGTCTAAAGCGGTGAATTTGGCATGAAGAGCGGGTCACGCAGCGCCGTCGCGCTTGGCAATAGATGCGGCGTGTAACAGATTGATGTTGGCCGGCAAGCCGGACCTTTCGGCTTCATGTTGCACAAAGGACGCAAGTCGATTGGCCCGGCACGCGCCACTTGCCGCGAATCACCCGCTCGGCTAGTTCCAGCCCATGGGAAAAAGGCTTTTGCCGCCTGACAATGGCGGTGGCGATCATATCGAACCGGTCGACCTGAAGAAGGCGCTGGAAGAGCGCTATCTCGCCTATGCGCTGTCGACCATCATGCATCGGGCGCTGCCCGATGTGCGCGACGGACTGAAACCGGTCCATCGCCGCATCATGCACGCCATGCGCCTGCTGCGGCTCAACCCCGACCAGGGCTTCGCCAAATGCGCCCGCATCGTCGGCGAGGTGATGGGCAAGTTCCACCCGCATGGCGACCAGTCGATCTATGACGCGCTGGTGCGGCTGGCGCAGGATTTTTCGATGCGCTACCCGCTGGTCGACGGGCAGGGCAATTTCGGCAACATCGACGGCGATAACGCCGCCGCCATGCGCTACACCGAAGCGCGCATGACCGACGTCGCGACCGAGCTGCTTGCCGGCATCACCGAGGACGCGGTCGACTACCGGCCGACCTACAATGAAGAGGACGAGGAGCCGGTCGTGCTGCCCGGCGCTTTCCCGAACCTCCTGGCCAATGGCTCGTCGGGCATTGCCGTCGGCATGGCGACGTCGATCCCGCCGCACAACGCAGCCGAACTTTGCGACGCCGCACTTCACCTGATCGAGCACCGGGACGCGCCGGTGGCGAAGCTGATGGATTTCGTCCAGGGGCCGGATTTCCCGACCGGCGGCATCATCGTCGACAGCCGTGCCTCCATTCTCGAAGCCTACGAGACCGGTCGCGGCGGCTTTCGTGTTCGCTCCAAATGGAGCCAGGAAGACCAGGGCAGGGGCACCTGGAGCATCGTCGTCACCGAAATCCCTTATGGCGTGCAGAAGGCGCGGCTGATCGAGAAGATCGCCGAGCTGCTGATGGCTCGCAAACTGCCGCTGCTCGAGGACATCAGGGACGAAAGCGCGGAAGACATCCGCGTCGTGCTGGTGCCCAAGAGCCGTTCGGTCGATCCCGGCATCCTGATGGAATCGCTGTTCAAGCTCACCGAGCTCGAAAGCCGTTTCCCGCTCAACATGAATGTGCTTTCGCGCGGCAAGGTGCCCAACGTGCTGTCGCTGAAAGGCGTGCTGCAGGAATGGCTCGACCACCGCCGCGACGTGCTCGTCCGCCGCTCGAAGCATCGCCTTGGCGAGATCGAAAGACGGCTGGAGATCCTCGCTGGCTATCTGATCGCCTATCTCAACATCGACGAGGTGATCAAGATCATCCGCGAGGAGGATGAGCCCAAGCAGGTGATGATGGCCCGCTGGTCGCTCACCGACACCCAGGCCGAAGCCATCCTCAATATGCGCCTGCGCGCCCTGCGCAAGCTGGAAGAGTTCGAGATCCGCAAGGAATTCGACGGCCTCACCACCGAGAAGAAACAGATCGAGGCGTTGCTGGCGTCCGACGCCAAGCAATGGTCGACGATCAAGTGGGAAGTCACCAGCATCCGCGACAAGTTCGGCCCGGAGACCGAACTCGGCAAGCGCCGCACCCAGTTCGCCGATGCGCCCGAGCATGACCTGACCGACATCGCCCATGCCATGATCGAGCGCGAGCCGGTCACCGTGGTGGTTTCGGAAAAGGGCTGGCTGCGGGCGATGAAGGGCCATCTGGCCGATCTATCGACGCTGACCTTCAAGGAGGGCGACGGCCTCAAGCTCGCCTTCCACGCCCAGACCACCGACAAGGTGTTGGTGTTCACCACCGGCGGCAAGTTCTACACCATCGGCGCCGACCGGTTGCCGGGCGGGCGCGGCCATGGCGAACCGATCCGCATCATCGTCGACATGGACAATGACCAGGACATCGTCACCGCCTTCGTCCACGATCCCAAGCGCAAGCTGTTGCTGGCCTCCCATGACGCCAACGGCTTCATCGTGCCGGAAGAAGAGGTCGTCGCCAACACCCGCAAGGGCAAGCAGGTGATGAACGTCAAGGCGCCGGACGAAGCCAAGCGCTGCGTCCCGCTCACCGGCGATCATCTCGCCATCGTCGGCGAGAACCGCAAGATGCTGGTGTTCGCGCTTTCAGACATCCCGGAAATGGGCCGCGGTAAAGGCGTGCGGCTGCAGAAATACAAGGATGGCGGCCTGCTCGACCTCAAGCCGTTCACGCTGGAGACCGGCCTGTCCTGGCAGGATTCGGCCGACCGCACATTTACCCGGTCGCGCGAGGAACTGGCCGAATGGATCGGCGCCCGCGCGTCGGCCGGCCGGATGGTGCCGAAGGGATTCCCGAGGACGGGGAAGTTTGGGTAGCGGCTGATCTCCCCCCTCGAGGGGGAGATGTCGCCGAAGGCGACAGAGGGGGTCGGTTCGACCGGACGCGACCTCCTGCTTTTTGACAGAAGAGGCTAGCGCCTTACGGGCGGCGACCCCCTCTGGCCTGCCGGCCATCTCCCCCTCGAGGGGGGAGATCGCTCACTCCCCCAACTCATTTGGAGTATCGTCACGATTGCTGCACTATATCCGTGCATAACGGGTGCTTGGGAGAGACGGGCGTTTTGAAGGAAGCAAAAATCCAGAAACCGGAACGGCAGCAGCGCCTGTTCGGCCTGTCGACGCCCCTGCGGTCCGCGGTCATTCCGCCGCTGTCGGCGGCGCGCTGGCTGCTGGTGCTGATCGTCGCCGCCGGCGTCTATTTCTTCCACGGCTTCCTGTTTCCGGTGCTGGCGGCCCTCGTCATCGCCTTCGCCAGCTGGCCGCTCTACCGGCGCCTGCTGGCCAGCGTCGGCGGCAACCGCACCATTGCCGCCACCTTTGCCATCCTGTTCATCCTGGCCTTCCTGGTCATACCGATCGCGCTTGCCGGCACCTACGCCATCAACGAGGTGCGCGAGTGGGTCGGCTGGGCGATCGAGACCAATCGGTACGGTGCCACCACACCGCATTGGATTGCCACGCTGCCTGTCATCGGTGAGTGGCTGAACGAGCAATGGACGGACAATTTTGGCCATCCCGGCGGCATCGGCGAGCTGATCCAGTTGATCAGCGGCGCCAATATCGGCAGCATCTATCGCGGCGTGCTCGCCGCCGGCGGCAGTGCTTTCGGGCTCTTGCTGACGCTGCTGTTCATGATGATCGCGCTGTTCTTCGCCTATCGCGACGGCGAGCACTTTGCCGGCCAGGTCGACCGGCTCGGCGAACGCATCCTGCCGACCCGCTGGGAGCGGATCTCGCGCGTCGTGCCGGCGACGATCTCCTCGACCGTGACCGGCATGACCGTTATCGCCATCGGCGAGGGGCTGGTGCTGGGCATCGCCTATTGGCTGGCCGGCGTGCCATCCCCGGTAACGCTCGGCGCGCTGACCGGCGTCATGGCGCTGATACCCGGCGGCGCACCGCTGTCCTTCACGCTGGTCTCGATCTACCTCGCCGCCAGCGGTTCGCCGATGGCCGGCCTGGCGCTGTTCCTGTGGGGGGCGGTCGAGCTGTTCATCGTCGACAAGACATTGCGCCCGAAGCTTGTCGGCGGCCCGATAAAGCTACCCTTCCTGCCGACCTTTTTCGGCCTCATCGGCGGCGTCAAGACCATGGGTTTCCTCGGCCTGTTCATCGGTCCCGTGCTGATGGCGCTGCTGGTGGCGATCTGGCGCGAATGGCTGCGCGAGGTGGAGCTGGCCGACGAAACGGCCGCCGATTCGGCGGCCGAAATCGAGGCCGGTCCGCAAATCGAGGTCCTGCCGGAATCCAATGCGGCGAAGAAAGCCAGCGCCTGATAAGGACCGGCTTTGCGCCGTAAGCCGAATTGTCGCTAGACCGGGTGATGCACCGCGAAATCGACCCGGCGCTTGCGCCCGTCATGCAGCTGCCAGAGCGAGTGTGCGACCAGCGTGACGATCAGGATGGCGCCGCCGATCAGGCTGTTGCGGGTCGGTGCCTCGGCAAAGATCATCCACACCCAGACCGGCGCCAGCACGGTTTCGAGCAGGTAGAACATCGCCACTTCCGGTCCTGAAATGTATTTCGGCCCGGCGGCGAGGCAAAAGAACGAGATCGGCATGATGATGGCGCCGTTGAAGACGATCCACCATGGCGCGTTCACATGAAAGCCTTCGCCTGACACCATGAAGGCCGCCAGCCCAAGCGGCAGAAGGACGCCGACGAGCGAGGTGAAGCCCATGTCCTTGCCGCTGGCGCGCGAGATGGTGATGGCCACCGCGATGAAGAAGGCCGAGCACAGCGCCATGAAATCGCCGAACAGCTTGCCGGTGCCGACCGAGCCGCCGACGATGACCAGCACGCCGAGGATCATGATCGCCATCGCCGCGATGGTCACCAGCCGCGGCCTTTCCCGCAGGAATATCCACGACAGCAAGCCCGCGAACACGGTGTTGAAGGCCAGGATGAACACCAGGTCGGCGGTCGAGGTGTGATAGACGGCGGTGACGAAGGTGATCCCCGTCAGCCCGTAGCATATCGCCACGATCAGGCCGGACCAGCCGGGGATGAGCGGCGGGGCGTTTCGGCTGAGTGCCCGCCAGACCGACCAAATGACCATGGCCGCGACGAAAGTCGTGCCGGTGCGCAGCAGCATGATCGTCCATGCGCCTCCGTCGGCGAGGCGGATCAACGGTATGTCGACAGTCAGCGTCAGCCCGCCGATGGCGGTTATCAAAAGACCTTTCTGGTGATCGTAATGAGAGGACATGCAGGAACTTTCGCAATGAAATGCAGGCTGGCGGCCGGCTGGTGCAATGGCGCACTCTCTCCAGCCAACCGGCTGAAAGACCAGCATCCCCTGCCTTGAAACAGTTTAAGGGTGGACCGTGGAAAAACTCAGCGTGAAACCGCTTCGTTGATGTAGCGTTCCCAGCCCTTGGGGCCGAGATGCTCCTGCGGCATGAAGCGCATCTTATAATTCATCTTGCGAGAGCCATTGACCCAGTAGCCGAGGTAAACATGGGGCAGGCCCATCGCCCTGGCGCGGGCGATGTGGTCGAGGATCATGAACGTGCCGAGCGAACGCTCCTCGAAATCGGGATTGAAGTAGGAATAGACCATCGACAGGCCGTCGGCCATCTTGTCGGTGAGCGCCACCGCGATCAGCTCGCCCTGTCCCTTGCCGGTGATGAAAGTGTCGGGCCCGCGCCGCCGATACTCGATCACCTTGGTGTCGACATGGGTGTCCTCGACCATCATGGCGTAGTCGAGCACCGTCATGTCGGACATGCCGCCACGGCGGTGGCGCGCATCGAGATAGCTGCGGAACAGCGAATATTGTTCAGTCGAGGGCTCGGCATTGTGCATGGCGCCGACGAGGTCGGAATTATGCTGCAGCACGCGCTTCATGTTGCGGCTGGCAACGAATTCCTGGGCCAGGATGCGCACGGACACACAGGCGCGGCAGGTCTCGCAGGCCGGTCTGTAGGCGATGTTCTGCGAGCGCCTGAAGCCGCCTTGCGTGAGGAGATCGTTCATCTCCGACGCCTTGTCGCCGACCAGATGCGTGAACACCTTGCGCTCGAACTGACCGTCGAGGTAAGGGCACGGCGACGGCGCGGTCAGGAAGAACTGCGGCGACTGGGTCGGGTGCTGCGTCATCGAGCCTTGGAAACACTCCTTCGAGTCGCTCTACCTTTGGCGCGGAAAGCGAAAAATTCAACAGGATTGTGAAGGTGCGGACGAACAGACGCCTTCACATTTGCGCCGATATGGCGGTAGCGCTTCCAGAAAATGCCGTCAACGGCCGGTGCGGCTGACCACGGTGCCGAGCAAAAGGTCGTGCAGCGTGCGCTTGCGGTCGGCAAACAGGGTCACCAGCAGGACGAGCGGCGACAGGATGACGTTGCCGGCCCAGAACAGCACGGAATGGACGACCGCGGTGAGCCCGTCGATCGGCCGACCGTCGAGCCGGTCGAGACGGATGCCCATCATCTTCATGCCCGTGGTTGCCTGGTCGGTGCTGCCCAGCGTGTTCCAGATGTAGAGGATGGCAACGGCCGGCACGAGGACGCCAAACAGCACCCAGCCAAGGCCGAGGGTCAAGAGCCCCAGGAAGAACACCAGTATGGCGAACGGAATGCTGAGCAGCGCGACGATGATATAGTCGAGCACGAAGGCCAGGATGCGCCTTGTGCGCACGCCTTCATAGGCCCTGACATCGTCGAGCCTGGTGTTGATGATTTCGCCGTCGAGAACGCGCGCGTTCATGTCATTTCCTTGTAACAGGGCCCGACATAGGGTGCGGGCCGCCCGACAATGAAATGGTGAAGGCCTGTGCCGGAATCAAGATCGGGCTTCATTGCGGGCGCGAGGACGGAACGGCGTCTGGCGCAAGCTGAACCGGTTGAATTTGCCGTGCGAATGGCATTAGCTTGCTGCGGCGCAACAAAGCGCCGAGGGGCAGGGGAACGGGGCACTATGGACTACGACATGCTGGTCATCGGCAGCGGCCCTTCCGGCCGCCGCGCCGCGGTGCAGTCCGCCAAGCTCGGCAAATCGGTGCTGGTGGTCGATCGGGGCCGGCGTCTTGGCGGCGTCTCGGTGCACACCGGCACCATCCCTTCGAAGACGCTGCGCGAAACGGTGCTCAACCTCTCGGGCTGGCGCGAGCGCGGCTTCTATGGACGCGGCTACCGGGTCAAGCAGGATATTTCGGTCGGCGATCTGGTCGAGCGGCTGCACAAGACGCTCGACCATGAGGTCGAGGTCCTGCAGCACCAGTTCATGCGCAACACGGTCAAGAGCGCACGTGCCGCGGTAAAATTTCTCGGTCCAAACAAGGTCAGCCTGACGACCGACAATGGCGACTACAGCGAAGTCGGTTTCGCCAACGCGCTGATCGCGGTCGGCACCAGGCCGCACCGGCCGCGCGACGTGCCCTTCGACAAGACCCGCATCTTCGACAGCGACGAGATGCTGGAACTCGACCGTCTGCCGCGCACGCTGACGGTGATCGGCGCCGGCGTCATCGGTGTCGAATACGCCACGATCTTTTCCGCGCTCGACGTGCCGGTGACGCTGGTCGAGCCGCGCAACTCCATCCTCGATTTCGTCGACCGCGAAATCGTCGACGATTTCATCCATCAGATGCGTGATCGCGGCATGACGATAAGGCTGGGCAGCGCGGTGAAGGAAATCCGCTCCAAGCCCGAAGCCGCCGAGGTGGAACTGGCCGATGGCCGCACCATTCGCTCCGAGGTCGTGCTCTACGCCGCCGGCCGCACCGGCAATGTCGGCAGCCTGGGGCTGGATGTGGTCGGCATCGATGCCGATACCCGAGGCCGCATCAAGGTCGATCCGCGGACCTTCCAGACCAGCGTGCCGAACATCTATGCCGCCGGCGACGTCATCGGCTTTCCGAGCCTCGCCTCCACCTCGATGGAGCAGGGCAGGGTCGCCGCCTGCCATGCCTTCGGCGTGGCATTGCCGCCGCCGCCGGAAACGTTCCCCTATGGCATCTACGCGGTGCCGGAAATCTCGACCGTCGGCCAGTCCGAGGAACAGGTACGCGAGAGTGGCGCCGCCTACGAGGTTGGCGTGGCGCGCTTCCGCGAGACGTCACGCGGCCACATCATGGGCGTCAACACCGGCTTCCTGAAACTGTTGTTCTCGATCGAAACGCGTCGCCTGCTCGGCGCGCACATCGTCGGCGAGGGCGCTACCGAACTCATCCACATCGGCCAGGCGGTGATCAATCTCGGCGGCACGGTCGACTTCTTCGTCAACAACACCTTCAATTACCCGACGCTTGCCGAGGCCTACAAGATCGCCGGACTTGATGCCTGGAACAGGATGGGGCGGGGGTAGGCGCTGTCTCTCGACGCGGATTCCGCAGGCCCGCACGGCCGAGCGCAGATCGACACTCTGACCGTTCGGGACAGAAGCCCTCAGCTTCGCTGTATCGCCGCCGGTCCCGCCAGCCATTGCCTGACGATCGCCGCGTCCGGATCGCCGATTTCATGGCCCGATGGAATGATTCGGGCATCGATCTCGCTGCCGTGGCGGCTAAGCAACATCACCAGCGCCGGCGCGAAGGGTCCGTAGGTCTCGTCGGCTGCTCCGGCGATGATCAGCGTTCGTGTCCCGATGAGGGTCGCCGCCGGCGCCGGGTCGAGTACAGGCATTTCGAGCACGGGCATTGGCCTCAGCAGCGCCGCTCCACGCACGATGCCTGGATGCAGCAGCATCAGGCTTGAAACCAGATTGGCGCCGTTCGAATAGCCGAGGAATGTTGCCCGCGCGAGATCAAGTCCATGGCGCTTGGCCACTTCGCCGGCGAATGCCGCGAAGGCGGCGGTTTCGGCAAGGATGCTCTGCTGTTCGAATCGCGTCGGGGTGATCCGCTCGAACCAGCGAAAACCGTCCTCCTGGGGGATCCGGCCACGCGCCGCGATCAGCACGGCGTCGGGCGCGATCTGTCTCGCCAGCGGCACCAGGGTCGTCTCGTCGACACCGGAACCATGGAGCAGGAACAGGCATTCACGGCGGCTCCCGCCGGCACCCAGAAGCCGGTAGGGAAAGGCCAGATCCATGAGCAGCGGGCCGTTTTCGACGCTGTCGCCCATCATTCCGCATCCTCTTGATTATATGAGGTTTCGCTGAATTTGCCGGCTTCAAAACGCAATATTTTCATGCTCCGCGAAAGTTGATTGAACCGGGCGCATTCCAGCCCGTTTCTGCGCCGATACACTCCCCTGGGAGGAATCGAAGCGGTGCGCCCCGGGGATCGCATTGCTGGACATGAACAACCAGCTTTGAGGCCTTTTGTCGATGACCACCCCCATTTCGCCGGGTCCCATTTCGCCGGCCCCCATCTCGCCGGAACGCGATACGCGTATCGATGTGCTGCGCGCGCTCGCCCTGCTCACCATCTTCGTCGACCATGTGCCGGGCACGGCTTTCGAGGTGCTGACCTACAAGAATTTCGGTTTCTCGGACGCCGCCGAAGCGTTCGTGCTGATTTCCGGCATCTCGGTCGCGCTCGCCTACGGCACGAAATTCCGGCCGGGCGGCCGGCTTCTCGCAACCTTGAAGATGTGGCGGCGGGCGGGTGTGCTCTACGTCACCCACATCGTGACGACCATGGCGGTGATGGCCCTGTTCTGCGCCGTGGCGGTGTTTGCCAGGCGGCCGGACCTGCTGAAGCTGATCAACATCGAGCCGCTGATGAAGAACCCGCCGGAAGTGCTGGTCGGTATCGTCACGCTCGGCCATCAGCTTGGCTACAACAACATCCTGCCTGTCTATGCCGTGCTGCTTTTGATGGCGCCGGCCTTCGTCCTGTTCGTCAGCTACAGGCCCGTCGCCGCACTTGTCGTGTCCGGTGCGCTGTGGCTCGTCGCCGGCATCTGGCAGATCGCCCCGCCCAACTATCCCGAGCCTGGCTTCTGGTTCCTGAACCCGCTGTCCTGGCAGTTCCTGTTCAACATCGGCCTGGCCGCCATGCTGCATGTCAGGCGTGGCGGTGTCATCCCTGTCAATCGCTGGCTGGTCGGCGCCGCCGCGACCTATGTGCTGACGGCGCTGGTCTGGGTGCACAGTCCGCTGTGGGGGCAGATAACCTGGTTCAAGCTGCCGGTGGTGATCGGCGGCTTCGACAAGACCTTCCTGTCGTTGCCGCGGCTGTTGCACATCCTGGCGGTCAGCTATCTTATCGTCGCCCTGCCGGCGCTCTCCAGTCTGTTCCGGACCAGCCCCGACCATCCGCTGGCGATACTGGGCAAGCGCTCGCTTCCGGTCTTCATCGCCGGCACGCTGATTGCCATGCTCGCCCAGGTGATGAGGCTGATCAATCCGGGCGGGCTCGCCTATGACAGCCTGCTGTTATCGGCCGGCATCGCCATGCAGTTCGCGCTCGCCTTCTATCTCGAATGGCTGTCGACCATCGCAGGCTCGGGCAAAGCCCGCGCGACGCAAAAGGACGTCGCGCCAGTCCGCGCGCCTTTCGGCATCTCCGCCGTGGCAAGAGCCAATCGCTGAGCTTGGCCGCACGGCTCAGCCGCGTGGCGGAGCCGACGAGGCCCGCACGATCAGTTCGACAGGCAGAAGCTGCCGGCTGACCCCGCCGTCGCTTTCCAGGATCGCCTTGACGGCAAGGCGGCCGATCTCGGCGATGGGCTGGGCGATCGTGGTCAAGGGCGGCTTGGACGTCGCTGCTTCAGGGACGCCGTCGAAGCCGACGACGGACACATCGCTGGGCACGGCCAGCCCGCGCGCGCTCAGCCATTCGAGCGCCACCAGGGCTGTTCTGTCCGACATCGCCAGGATGGCCGTGGGCGGTTCGCCGGAAGCGAAAATGGCTTCGAGCCCTGCTTTCGTGGTGGCCGCATCGTTGGCGGTCTCGTAGACGGGCACTTTGGATATGTCGACGCCAACCCGCGAAAGCTCCTGGAGATAACCGGTGAGGCGGTCGCGCGTCCCCGCATAGGTCGCGGCCCGAACCTGTTCTGGAGACACAAGACCTGTCCTGTCGTCGGCGAAAGGCAGCGCCAGGACGGCAAAGCGGCGATGTCCGAGATCGGTGAGATGGCGCGCCGCCAGGCCGGCGCCGGCGATGTTGTCGACGCCGATCGCCGCGACCGAACCGTCCTGCGAATCCAGATCGAGCGCCACGAACGGCAGTTTGCGCTCGCGTGCCAGTTCCACCAGGCGCGAGCCGCCTTCGATGCAGAAGACGATGAAGCCGTCGACCAGCGCGCTCTGGATGTTCCAGGCAAGCTGTTCGTTGTTGGCGGCCGAGACCAGGGAAATCCCGGCCCCGGTTGCGTCGCAGGCCTGCGAGATGCCCGCCATCATGACGCGCGCGAAGGGATCGTCGAAGAAGTAGGAGAGGGGCTCGGCGGTGGCCACGCCGATGGCGTTGACCTTGCCGGCCCGCAGCAGCCGGCCCTTCGGATCCGGCCCGCCATAGCCCATCGCCTCTGCAGCCGCCTTGACCCGTTCACGGACTTCCTCGCGCACGATCTCGGGGCGGCTGAAGACATTGGACGCGGTGCCATGCGAGACACCTGCGGCCTTGGCGATGTCGGCCAGCCGGACGGGTCGTCGATTGCCTGCGGTGAGTGACGCCATTTTGCGCGTGCCTCCTGACATGCATTTAGCACGTTCCGGGCTTGCATCTAGCACTTTCGTTGGATCGATTCAAATTCTGCTTGACCAGCGACAGCCGAAGGCCTATCTTTGAATCGATCCAAACCGGCAGGTTCAGGCTGCCGAAATGATCGAAGGGGAGGTGCGCCATGCATCCCGTCAACTATCTGTTTCAAGACATCTATCGCAACGACTGGAGCATTGTGTCAGCTGCCAACAGATCCAGGCGTCGAAATCATGCCGGCCCATGGATTCGGGACCTTCGCTTTCTGGTGGAACGCAAGCGGAGCTGATCGGCGCAGCCTTTTTGTGCTCACCGATTGGATCGATTCAATTCAAGAGAGAGAAAAACCATGCATCCCGTCAAGCATCTGTTCGAAGACATCTATCGCAACTATTGGGGCATCGCGCCGGCCGCCGAGCGGCCCGAGGCGCCGCGCCGGACAAGGCTAGCCTCGCGCGGTCGCGACCTTTGGGTCCGATCCGAACGTCACCGGGACTGACCGTTCGGCATCTCAGGATCTTGGGCGCACCAAGGCGGAGGCGGCAATCGCCAGCCAGCCTGCGATGAGCAGGGTGCCGCCGATCGGCGCCGACATCGGAAACAGTCTCGATCCGAGAAAGTCGCGGGCGAGCAGATCGCCCGCGAAAAGCACGAGCCCGACAAGCAGGGCCAAGCTGGCCATCCGCAGCAAGCGGTTCGCACCGGCAAGGCCGACGGCGAGAAACACCGGTGCGTGCATCAGGAGGAACGATGCGGCCGTGCCGGTAAAGGCGCCGCCACGGTGCGCGGCCGCCGCCGACAGTGCCACACCTGCCGCACCGACGAGACCGCCGGCAAGCACCAGGATGCGGTTGGCGTTGGATTCAGCGAGATTCATAATAGCGCCGCCTTCGATTGCCGACTTGGGCGAATCCCTCAGGGCTCGCCCGCCTCCAGCAGCATATGCCGTGTCCGCCGCGACTGGACAATCCAGTTGTAGACGGCACCGCCGGCCATCAGCACCGATGTGCCGAGAAACACCGCCGGCATGCCGAAGCGGCCGCCGACGAAGCCGCCGGTCAAGGGGCCGGCGACCTGCCCGACATATTGCGCCGAAATCGCCAGGCCAAGCACGTTGCCGCCGACACCGTCGGGGACGTTGTGGCGAATGACGCTGGTGATGCAGGGCAGCAGGCCGCCGAGCGCCAGGCCCATCAGGAAGCGTAGTCCTATCAACTGCCAGCTGTCGGTGACGAAAGCCTGCGGAATGAGCAGCAGGGCCGAGACGGCGAGCGCACCCACGACGACGTTCCAGTGACCGACGCGGTCGGCGAGCTTGCCGAGCCAGGAGGCCGACAGGATGGTGCCGAGCGCCGCCGCCGACATCACCACGCCGGCGACCAGCGTCACCCGGCTCTGGTCCTCGATGAGCTGCTGCACATAGACGGTGATGATCGGCTCGATCGACATGGTGGCGAACGCAAGCAGCATACCGGTTGTCAGCATCGCCACGACCGGACGTTTGTCCGGGATCTGCGACCAGCCGCTCTTCGCCTTTGCCGACGAAGCGGCTTTGGCTGGCTTCGGGCGGGGCATCTCCTTGATCAGGAAGGTGGTGGCCAGGAAGGCGAGGAAGATGACGCCGCCGGACAACAGGAAGGTGGCGCGGATGCCGATGACCGGCGGTAAGGCGCCGCCGAGCAGGGGGCCGACCAGCGAGCCCGCCGTGATCCCCGCCGACAGCACGCCGAGCGCCCAGCCAGAGCGGTCCTTGGGCGTCTGCATGGCCACCAATATGGTCGAACCCGAGGAATAGCCGCCGGCAAAACCGATCAGCAGGCGCAGCAACACCAACTGCCAGACCGTTTCGACCATGCCTGTCAGCGACATGCAGATCGCCATGCCGAAACTGGCGCGAACCAGCATCACCTTGCGGCCGTAGCGGTCGCCCAGGCGTCCCCACAGCGGCGCAACCATGGCAGCGGCGAAGAAGGTGGCGCCATAGGCGATGCCGGACCACTGCACGATGGCCGCATGTCCCTGCGCGCCGAGCTGTTCGACATAGAGCGGCAGGAAAGGCAGCAGCAGGGTCATGGCGATGAGCGTACTGAACGAGCCCGCGAAGCAGACGGCGAGATTGCGCCGCCAGTGGATGTTGTAGCCGCTTTGTCGGGTGTCTTCCTGCGTCATGTCCTGCCTGCTCGATACCAGCGCTTGTTGCGGATACCGTTTTGGGATACCAAGTCGGTATCCGTCATGAACTTCAACCCCGCTGCTGTCAATGCGGCT
The DNA here is from genome assembly GCF_055901595.1 of Mesorhizobium sp. WSM1386. Taxonomy (NCBI): domain Bacteria; kingdom Pseudomonadati; phylum Pseudomonadota; class Alphaproteobacteria; order Hyphomicrobiales; family Phyllobacteriaceae; genus Mesorhizobium; species Mesorhizobium sp. WSM1386. The sequence goes on along the minus strand of NZ_CM148373.1, from coordinate 4,933,972 downwards.
TCGGAAAGGCGAGCGCGATGTCGCAGATGCAGAATGTCGAACGGCGGTTGCGCGAGATGATCCTTGGGCTCGAGGTCGGACCGGGGGAGCGGCTGACGGAGCGTTGGATCGAAGGTCGCTTCGGCGCCTCGCGCACGCCGGTCAGGGCAGCGCTTCTGCGGCTGGAGACCGAGGGGCTGGTCGGCCGGGACGGGCGCGGCTGGACGGTGTCGCCCATCAACCTTGCCGAGCTCGAGCAGATCGCGGTCTATCGCGAAGCGGTCGAGGTCGCGGCTCTGCGGCTGACATGCACGCACGTCGACGGGAATGCCATCGATGTCATCGAGGCGATGCTCGATTCCTGCGACGAAAGCACGCCGCGCGAGGAGTGGCATCGCGTTGGCATGGACTTTCACATCGAGCTGGCGCGCCTGTCGGGCAATGAATTCCTGTTCCGCGCCGTTCGCGATGCCATGACGCGGCTGTCGCGCGCCCGCTGGCTGGAGGTTCGCGACGAAGCCGCCCTTGGCCGCGCCTGGGCCGAGCATCGCGCCATCCTGGCGGCAGCACGCCTTGGCAATGCCGATGAAGCGGCCCGCCGGCTTTCAGCCCACATCGTTGGCAGCCGTGACCGGCTGGTGACGTCGCTCGCCAACGATAGACGTGGGCTTCGCGCCAGGGGTTTTGCCGTGGTCGCTGCTTAGCGCGGCCTGCACAAGGCGGGGGCAATCGCTGCGAAACGGCGGCGTCCCGACACAAAGCGCACTTTCGGCCTCGCTTCATGGATACCGATGGCGTAAGAGCGGCGATGGAAAACAACCGATTTGAAACACCCGTGACCGTCAAGTCCGTCACGGCGGGAAGCACTCAGCTCTTGCGTTCGGCCCGGGAGGCTTCCGATTACCTCCTCAACAGCTGGCCCGGCAAGCGCAGCCCCAAGCACCGTGCGGCGCTGCAGGCCTGTCATGACGCGCTGGCCGGCGACAAGCCGGCCATGAATGCCAGGCGTGCCTTCATCGCGGCGGCGCGTGAGGTCGACGTTTTCGTCAGCGACAAGGCGCCCGCTTGACGCAATCCAATCGGATTGAGACGGGCCAATCGGGATTGAGACCGGCCAGTCGAGATTGAGACGAGCCATTGGATTGCGACGAGGCCCGCATTCGCGGGCCTCTTGCCGTCATTCCTCTGTTTCGGTGTCGGTCTCGGTCTCCGGCTTGGACCGTTCCCGCGCGGCGACCTTGGCGGCCTGCTTTTCGGCCTTCTTGGCTGCTTTCTGCCGGTCGCGTTCCTTGCGTTCCTGATCGTAGTTTGGTGCTCGCGCCATATCGGCTCCTTTTTGACCTGCCTTGCGGCTCAAACCTTGCCTAGGAGCATTAGCCGCCAAACACAACAGCCGAGGCAAAAGTACCGCGGCGTTCGCTTCCGCGGTTGGGAGGGCTTGCCAGATGCGCAGCACAATGGTGTAGGAAGCGTCGGGGCGCCAACGAATTGAGAGCTGCCTGTTTGTTTTGATCAAGTGAACCATGGCCACAATTGCGCGGACGGCGGCGAGGGTGTTCTATTATGCGCGAAACGTCGCGCGCGACATCATTCCCCAAGCCGTGTTTCGACGCAGGCTGGCCGCCCGTCTCGAAACGGCCAGGCTTTCCGGCGAGCCGGCGCGCCGGCGGCTGAATTACTACAACAAGCTGCAGGATGGTTTCACGCCAAGCGCAAAGGCCGTGCGCATCAGCGAGCTGCCCTTCACTCCGACCATGTATTATTACGACCTGAAGGAGTTTGCCCGCTACTTCGATCCCGGCTTGCTGATCGACGTCGAGTTCGGAGACGTCATGAAGGTGCCGAAGGTGCCTTCGATCGTCAAGGATCGGCCGATCCGTGACGACGACAGCAACGCGGTCATCATGAAGCTCGACAAGTTTCGCCATTTCCAGATGCCGGCCGATACGATCCCGTTCGCCGACAAGCTGCCGGCCGTGGTCTGGCGTGGCGATCTCAACAATCCGATCAGGACACGGTTTCTGGAAGCAGCGCGCGACCTGCCGTTCTGCGACGCCGGCTCGCACAAGCCCAACGCGCCGGCAGAGTATGCCAAGCCCTTTCTCACCATCGCCCAGCACCAGCGCTATCGCTACATCGTTTCGCTCGAAGGCAACGACGTGGCGACTAATCTCAAATGGATATTGAACTCGAAGTCACTCTGCTTGATGCCGCCTCCGACATACGAGACATGGTTCGCGGAGCGGCAGCTCGAAGCCAACGTCCACTATGTGCCGCTCGCAGCGGACTTCTCCGACCTTGCTGAACATGTGGCCTTTTTCGAGCGGCACCCGGCGAAGGCCGAACGTATCGTCGCGGCCGCGAACGCCTATTGCCGGATATTCGACAATGAGCAGACCGAACAGGCGATCTCCCTGCTGGTGCTCTACAAATATTTCGTGCTCAGCGGCCAGATCAAGCCGGATGCCGATGTCTGGCGCTACATAACGGGATAGTTGCCGGCGACATAGCCGACCCCTGTGGCCAAGCGCGCCGTTACCATTTGGAGGCGCCGCCCATTTTGCGAAATCTCTGACACGACCAAGCTGGAGGGCGGCGAGGAACTATTCCGGCTGTCGTGCGTTTGCTGGCGCTTGTTTTGATCAGAGAACGATGGCCACCATACAGCGAACGACCCAAAAGGTTTTCTACTATGCGCGGAATGTCATACGCGATGTCGCACCACAGGCAATCTTCCGACGACGGCTGGCAGGTCGCCTCGAGCAGGCCAGGCTCTCCGATGAGGCCGTCCGCCAACGATTGAACGACTACAACAAACTGCACGACACGTTCTCGCCCAGCCCCGATGCCGTCCGTATCGACAGCCTGCCGTCGACACGCAGCATGTATTACTACGACCTGAAGGAATTTGCCCGTTACTTCGATGCCGGACTGCGCCTCGACCTGGAGTTTGGCGACGTCATCGAGGTGCCCAAGGTGCCGTCATTCGTCAAGGATCGCCCGATCCGGGCCGACAACGACAATGCGGTGCTCATGAAGTTCAACAAGTTCCGCCACTTCTACATGCCTGTCGACACGGTTGCCTTCGCCGACAAATTGCCGGCCGTGGTCTGGCGTGGCGATCTCAACAATCCGCTCAGGACAAGGTTTCTGGATGCCGTGCGCGACTTGCCGTTCTGCGATGCGGGCTCGCACAAGCCGAACGCGCCGGCAAAGTACAGCAAGCCCTTTCTCAGCATCGCCCAGCACCTGCGCTATCGCTATATCGTCTCGCTGGAGGGCAACGACGTGGCGACCAATCTGAAGTGGATCATGAATTCGAACTCGCTCTGCCTGATGCCGCCGCCGACCTACGAGACGTGGTTTAGGGAGAGCCAGCTCGAGGCCAATGTCCACTATGTGCCGCTCGATCCGGATTTCGCCGATCTGGCCGAAAAAGTAAGCTATTTCGAACGGCACCCGGCCGCGGCGGAGCGCATCGTCCTCGCGGCCAATGCGCATTGCCGCAAGTTCTCCAACCAGCGAGACGAGCAGGCGATCTCCCTGCTCGTGCTCTACAAATATTTCGTGCTCAGCGGCCAGCTCGAACCCTATCCCGAACTCTGGCGGTTCATCGGGGGCTAGAACCTGATGTCCGTCAGATGGCGCTGCGGTCGAGAACCGTGTCGGCGGGGCCGAAGCGATCCTTTGCCGTCAGTTGCTGGTGCCAGTAGGGGTAGAGCAAAGGCGGCCGGCTGACCGCGTCGAGGCGCTGGCGTTCGTCGGCACTGAGTTCCAGGGCTGCGGCTGCGAGATTATCCTTGAGCTGCGCATCGTTGCGGGCGCCGATCACCAGGGAGGAGACGGCGGGGCGGCCGAGCAGCCAGGCAAGGGCCACCTGCGCCGCGGAAACACCCCGGGCCTTGCCGATTTCGACCAGCACGTCGACGATCCGCCAGAGCCGGTCCTCGTCCCGGATCGGCGGCTCGGACCAGCCGGCGAGCTGCCGGGCAGTGGGGCTGTCGCGGCGGTATTTGCCGGACAGCAAGCCGCCGGCGAGCGGGCTCCACACCAGCACGCCGAGCCCCTGGTCGACCGAAATCGGCAGCAATTCATACTCTGCCTCGCGCGCCTCCAGCGTGTAGTGGATTTGCTGGGTGACAAAACGCGGCTGGTGGTGGCTGTCGCTGACGGCAAGCCCCTTCATCACCTGCCAGCCAGAGTAGTTGGAGCAGCCTATATAGCGGATCTTGCCCTGGCCGACCAACGTGTCGAGCGCGGCGATGGTTTCCTCGAGTGGCGTCAGGCCGTCCCATTCGTGCAGGAAATAGATATCGATGACATCGGTCTTGAGCCGCTTCAAGCTCCTCTCGCACTCGCGGATCAGGTGATAGCGCGACAGGCCTTCGTCGTTGGGTCCTTTGCCGATCCGCATCCTCGCCTTGGAGGCGATCAGCACGTCGTTCTTGCGCTTGCCGCCGAGTGCTTCGCCAATGATCTCTTCCGAGATGCCGTTCGAATAGACATTGGCGGTGTCGAGAAGATTGATGCCGGCATCGATGCACATGTCGATCATCCGTTTGGCTTCGGCGAGATCGCTGTTGCCGACCGCGGCGAACGGGCCGGCGCCGCCGAAGGTCATGGTGCCCATGGTCAGTGTCGAAACCTTCAGGCCGGAACGGCCGAGAGTGCGGTATTCCATGTCAGTCCTCGCGATTGTGTTGAATTCGCCGTGTTGAACTGGGGCCGTGTTGAACCGGGGCCGTGTTGAATTGGGGCGGCGCGAAAGGGCAGCCCGGAATGCGACCGGAGATTTGTAGGACAATTCGGTCCGCTTGTCGCCATGCCAGGACGACGATCGATCATATCTCGCGGGATTTGCAGCGCCGGCGATCGCGCTCGGGCTGCAATAAAACCGTCACTGCCGGCCTATATTGAATTCGGCTAAGGTGTTCCGTTCTAGGCCGCGGGCCAGCAGGGACGTGAACCGACAGGCTTGCAAGCGGAGCAACTGATATGACCGAGGTGAGACAGAATTCCCCTGCAAAAGACTGGCTCGAAGCCGAGCTCGCCGACACGCTCGACGAAGACTATGAGCTCGAAATGTCGGAACCGGCGCTGTCGATGGAGATCGCCAAGATCTACAAGAACTCGCATCCGCCATCGATCGACCGCATGCAGTATTTCCGTGACCTGATCACCTTGCAGTCGGAGCTGATCAAGCTGCAGTCGTGGGTCGCCTATCACAGGAAGAAGCTGGTGGTGATTTTCGAGGGCCGCGACTCCGCCGGCAAGGGCGGCGTCATCAAGCGCATCACCCAGCGGCTCAATCCGCGCATCTGCCGCGTCGTGGCACTGCCGGCGCCGACCGAACGCGAGAAATCGCAGTGGTATTTCCAGCGCTACGTCCCGCATTTGCCGGCCGGTGGCGAGATCGTGCTGTTCGACCGCTCCTGGTACAACCGTTCCGGCGTCGAACGGGTGATGGGTTTTGCCGGACCGGAGCAGGTCGAAGAGTTCTTCCACGACGTGCCGGAGTTCGAGCGCATGCTGGTGCGCTCGGGCATCACGGTGGTCAAATACTGGTTCTCGATCACCGACGAGGAGCAGCAGATGCGCTTCCTGATGCGCATCCACGATCCGATGAAGCAGTGGAAGCTGTCACCGATGGACCTCCAGTCGCGCGTGCGCTGGGAACAGTACACCAAGGCCAAGGAAGAAACCTTCGCCCGCACCAACATTCCCGAAGCGCCCTGGTTCATCGTCGAAGGCAACGACAAGAAGCGCGCGCGGCTGAACTGCATCGATCATCTGCTGAAGCAACTGCCGTATGAAGAGGTACCGCACGAGGAGATCACGCTGCCGGAGCGCGTCTTCAATCCCGAATACGAGCGCCAGGTTCTGCCGCGCGAACTTTACGTGCCGGAGAAGTATTGAGGCGGATGAAGCTGCGATCTCCCCCACGAGGGGGGAGATTACGCTCCCCACCTACGCTCGATCAATGATCACATGCGTGGCAAGCGCTGTCGCCACCTGCTCCGTGCACCGATAGCCAAGCTTCACCATATCCAGGCCCGCGAAGAGGTTCTCGCCTGTTCCCAGCAGCACCGGTGAGATCGCCAGGTGCATGGTGTCGATAAGCTTCTCCTGCAGGTATTGCCGGATGGTCGAGACACCACCGCCGACCCGCACATCCTTGCCGCCAGCCGCCGACCTTGCCTGCTCGAGCGCCGAATGGATGCCGTCGGTGACGAAGTGGAAAGTGGTGCCGCCCTCCATCGTGATCGGCGCTCGCTTAAAGTGTGTCAGCACGAAAACCGGCACATGGTAGGGTGGGTTGTCGCCCCACCAGCCCTTCCAGGTCTCGTCGGGCCACTCACCGCGGATCGGCCCGAACATGTTTCGCCCGAGGATCCACGCGCCGACATTCTCGAAGCTGCGTGCCGCAAACGCCTCGTCGGCGTCAGTGGTGCCGCCGTCTTGCCCGAGCACCATCTTGCGGAAGGTGCGGGTGTCGACAAACCACTTGTGCAGGGATTCCCCACCAATGCCGAGCGGATTTTGCAGATCCTGGTCGGGACCGGCGCCATAGCCGTCGAGCGATAGGGTGAAAGCGTTGACACGCAGCTCGGACATGAAAACCTCCTCGATAACCAGTTGTATTTCACAAGTGGTTGCCCTGTAGCATACCGATTGCGAATTGCAAGCGGTATTTTGTCCGTGACAAGGGCGGTCCCGTGGGGAGAAAAAATCTCCGACACTACCCTAACGGGAAGTATTGAGCAGTATCCTCTTGCCTAAGATAGTGCACTCATCAACCTCGATAACGGCATTTCTGTTGCACTCATGATAATATTAGGTGAATAATTCCTGGGGCAATCGAAGGAGGGTGAAATGCCAGGAGATTCAAAAGAGTACCTCGAGCCATCGCAGATACAGGCTATCGTTTCATTGGCCGACAAGGCCTTGGGTCTGGATGAGCGGCGTGGCGCTGGGCCTACTGTCCTTAGGCAATTTGTAGAATTTTCGGCAAAAAAAGCGGCCAAATATAATTTGGTGGTAATTGGGGTAAATGTGTCCACTGCTATTTTCCCCTTTGTAATTGGTGTAACTCTTGCAATGATTTCAGATTTAGAACTTAGATTGCTATTATTGGTAGTATTCCTGATTCCTATGGCCCTGCTTGTTATAAGCAATATATATATGCCAAAGGATCTTTTGTCATACAAGCTATTTGCCGAATTAATAAAAGCCAGAATGGTGATATCTCGCCTCGCGTCTCAAGTTGCCTTGCAGCATTTTGTACAAAAGATATCGACCGCTGATGACAAAGGGCTGATCGGCGATTTCACCACATTGCTTGACGCGGCAGCGCAGAAGGTAATTTCTGAAAATGTAGATAGTATAAATACCCTTCTGAATGGGCCTAGAAATACAGATTGGCAAAAAAGCTTCATACAGTTCAAACCAAATGGATTATCTAGAGAGCTTCACGTGAAACTAGGAAATATATCCAGGTCTATATCTTCTGTGTGTTCTGGTTTGTTCGGAGATGTTGGATTTATAGTTAAGATATATCTTGTAACTGAGCACAACGTACAGGGCCTATCGTCGGTCAATAAAAGTGTTGAGATTCTTACTGCTGTGGCAAGATACCCGCAGCGTTCTGGCAGCGACACTTTCTATCACGGAAAAAGCTGGATCAAGTGTCAGGGAGCGAGGGGCGATGTATGGAGTTGCCGTGAGAATGCGCGGGTTATCGTATTCAGAAGTGTAAAGAGCAGCATCCAAAATCGGGTCTATCCAGCAATTGCGTATATACCTCTACCAGATGGTCTGGGTGTCGTTTCTATTGAAGCTACGGATCCCCACGCATTCGATCTTGGGTCGCTTGACCTCACGACTGGCGACAACAGCGTGGCAGAGGTCTCAGATGAGCGAGTCCCCATTACGCAGCACAGCGTTACCGAGGATATCAGCAAAACAATAGCGATTGCGTCAAAAGAAATGGTCGTGCATGCGATCCGATCTGAGCTACAATTGATGTCGATGTCACGCGGTGTCGGCGCTGACGCTTAGCCGTTGCCACGTGGAGGTGCCATCGTGATCGTTGTGGCTATTGAAGGGCTTGATGGGGCTGGAAAAACCAGTTTATGTCGATACATGCGTGAAGCGTCCTGGGGCGGGCTGCGCGTGGAAGTCGCGGCAACTCCCGATGAAAGTGTCAGGGATGTTTGTTATAGTTTACGCGGGCGAAATCCGGAAGCGGCTATTTTGGCATTTGTTCTCGGCAGCAAGCTAAGCGTCTCTAGACAATCAACAAGCACTGATGTCTTGGTGCTTGATCGATACATTCTCTCTACGCTGGTGCATCAACACAAAGTTGCTGAAATGTGGAGAGATGAGCTGAATTACTTCTTGGATGCCGCCGGCTTTCAAGGTCCCGATCTGTCGATTTTTCTTGAGTGCGATGTAGAGGTGGCGGCAGAACGCATTTCCCGTCGTAGTCAAGACAGGCCGCTTGTTGTTTCGCTTGAGGTGCAAGCCGAAACTTACGCTAGTGTTATTGCGGATCGGCGCTGGGCACAATATATTGGAAAGATCGTAAGTTATAATAACACAAAAAATGGCGCCCTAGAAAAAATCGCATCGGCCGTGCAGGATTTAATTGTGAAAACAGCCCGTCATCCTACAGTGTAGCCAAGAACTTTCTCTACGAGCGGCAACATGAATCCGTGCGAAGTAGATTCTTCTATCTTTGCTGTCGAGCGGATTGAGAATACATCAACAGTTCTACTTGGGTCTCGGCCCTGAGTCAGAACCAGCGATATCGAGCCTGTGGCTGAAATTGATTCAATTGTATGGAGCTTGTTTCGATCAAACCAATAGCATGAGCCCTCAGGTATTTCTGTAGTTTCAACTTCCTTAACAAAAACTTGGCCGGTTGACTCGATGCGCCCTTTTCTTCCAGAAAAATAACGAAAGGCATCGACTGGCTGAGTGCCATTGTGGCTGCGCTTAAAAATGCGCTGCAACAGTCGTCCTGTTAGAAGCACGGACGTGAAGTCCCAAGCGTGACCATGTATGTTAGAGTCCTCTCCTGAAACATCGGGCAACCAGACATGGAGTCTGAGGCTCTCGGCTCGCCCCGGTTCATCCCAAAGGGTGGACTTAAAGAAACCGTTTGGATGCTTTGTTGCAGAGGCCCGGGACGCAAGAGAACGCACCAACGAAATAATGTCAGAGAGTGTCTCGGAAGGGATTCCTGAAGGAATATTCTGCGCGGGAAGCTTCCTTACAATATCAGCGAGTTGGGCATCGATAGTCATTATATCCAGACCGCCTCTTGCCTCCTCTTGATCAGGGGAGGCCATCTAGGAAGTATTTCGTGGCCTCGACAGAACCCACACGCTATTCCGAAGTCGAATGATAAGACGAAGTTGTTGATTCTCGCAATATGCCGGGGCGGTAGTCCACCGGCAGAACGAGTTGACGCCAAATTCTCACATCGTTTATCCGCTATCCCTTCAGCATCGTCGCCACTTCAGGTGCGAAATAGGTCAGGATGCCGTCGCAGCCGGCGCGCTTGAAGGCAAGCAAGCTCTCCAGCATCGCTTTCTCGCCGTCGATCCAGCCATTGGCGCCCGCCGCCTTGATCATCGAATATTCGCCCGACACCTGGTAGGCGAAGGTCGGCATCTGGAATTCGTCCTTCAGCCTGCGGATGATGTCGAGATAGGGCAGGCCGGGCTTGACCATCAGCATGTCGGCGCCCTCGGCGATGTCCTGTTCGGCCTCGCGCACGGCTTCGTCCGAGTTGGCATGGTCGATATAGTAGGTCTTCTTGTCGCCCTTGAGCAGCCCGGCGGTGCCGACCGCCTCGCGATAGGGGCCGTAGAAGGCCGAGGCGAATTTGGTCGCGTAGGACATGATCGCCACGTCCTGAAAGCCGTTGGCGTCGAGCGCGTCGCGGATGGCGCCGATACGGCCGTCCATCATGTCGGACGGCGCGATGATGTCGGCGCCGGCCGCCGCCTGGATGACGGCCGCCGCCGCGACCTGTTCGACCGTCTCGTCGTTGATGATGATGCCGTCGCGCAGGATGCCGTCATGGCCGTGGCTGGTGAACGGGTCGAGCGCGGCGTCGGTGATGATGCCGATCTCGGGCACCGCGTCCTTTATGGCGCGGGTCGCGCGGTTGATGACATTGTCGGGGTCTAGGATGTGCGAGCCGGTCTGGTCGCGTAAGGCCAGATCGACATTGGGGAAGGTGGCGAGCGCGGGAATGCCGAGCTTGGCGGCGCGTTCCGCCTCCCTGACAGCCAGATCGACCGACAGGCGGAAGACGCCCGGCATGGCCGCAATCGGCTCGCGCACATTTTTCCCCTCGACGACGAAGATCGGCCAGATCAAATCATCGACGGTGAGCCGGTTCTCCTGCACGAGCCGGCGTGACCAGTCGGCCTTGCGCATGCGGCGCAGGCGGCGGCTGCCGGTGACGTCGTCGACGCTGCGAGCGCCGGCTGGCTTTGTCGGGGTGAATCTGTTCATTGCCAAAACTCCGGATCAGCGGCTTTTACCACGAGCCCTCGGTGCTGACCAATGCGACACGTTTGTGCCAGCGGTCGAAGCTGCCAATTTCCCCCCTTGTGGAGAGATGCCCAGCAGGCCAGAGGGGCGCGCTATCCCTCCTGCCTATCCAGTCAAGGCTGCCCATTACCCGAAAGAATCTGCACCGCGCCTCTGATGGCCACACGAAACGCCTCGTCGAAGCTGACGCCACGCGCCTGCCAGCGATAGGTCTTGCCGCGGTCGGCTAGCCGCCAATCGGCGATCCAGCCGAGCTCCTTGTCGCTCCATACGATGCTGCCGACGAGCGCTTGCGCGCCACCTACTTGTTTGGCTTGCCGATCCAGCCTCGCCATGTCGGCGGCGCGCAGCGCTTTTTCACCCAGGCCGGCAAGCTGCGCAGCCTTCGGAAATGCGACATGGATCAGCATTGGACCGGTAGCATTGACGAAGGATTCGCGCATCGTTTCGCCACGCTGCTCCTCGGCGCTTAGGACGAAATGTCGAGCACCCTGTTCGGCAACGAGAAAGACCGCGAGCGTCGGCGGGTCGCCCAGCCAGGGCCTGCTGCCCAGCGACGCCAGCACCTTGTCGATCACGTCAGGCTTGTAGAAGCAGGTCAGATCATGCGGCCGGTCATGCGTGCCTTGCTCGTCATGGATCGGAATGCCCTCCAACCGGTCATGGTAGCGGAAAGCATCGACGAAACTGCCGGCTTTGTCGCGCAGATCCGCTATCTCTGGTTTGTCGAGCAACCGCTGATCGCCCGAAACCCTGACCAGGACCCTGTCCAGGCAATCCCTGAAGCCTGTCTGGCGGTTCTCCTCGCCTTGGCCGGTGACGATGGTCTGCGACTGGTAGATCTCGTCCAGCGTGGTTGCCAGCACAGGATGGGCGGCCAGGCATCGACCGATCAGCCCAATTGCCACCAGCGCAAGGCGTAAAAATCGAGCCATGAACAACGTCCGCCGTCCAGCATTTGCCGGTCGATTTCTAACATCGACCACGGACGCGAGCCAAGAGGCGGTACCGGCCGTGTGGCGTTGACGCGTCCTTGCGGCACGCTAGGTCCGCATGGCGACGGAAGGAGCAAGCCATGGTTTTCGTCTGGTCCATCTATGCCGCCTGGCTCGTGCTGATCGTCTATCTGACCGTTTCGGCGTTCGGTGTGAAACGGGATACCGAGGAGCACATCGCGCAGCGACTGGGGCTGATGTTCGCCATGATACTCGCTTTCCTGCTTCCGCGTGTGCCGATGTTCCGGTTCGTCAACTTCGCACCCGTGAACGCCGTCTTGAGCAGCATCGGTGTCATCGTGGCCGTTACCGGGATGGCCTTCCTGGTCTGGGCGCGGCAAACCCTTGGCAGCAATTGGAGCCAGATCGTCTCCGCCAAGCACGGCCATGAACTGGTGACGTCAGGCCCTTACCGCTATGTCCGCCACCCCATGTACACAGGCGGCCTCGTCGCATGCATCGGTTCGGCGATCGTGGTGGGCGGTGGTTTCGTCTTTCTGCTGATCTTGCTGGGCGGGATCTTCCTGTGGCGTGTCGGTGCGGAAGACAGGCTTCTGGCACGGCAATTTCCCGACGAATTCCCAGACTATGCGCGTCGCACGAAGGCGTTGATCCCGTTCGTGTGGTAGCAATTCCAACCGATCATGCTTCGGCACACGACAATTGACGTTCGCCCGGTCGCCGCTTAGCACTTCAGTCCCGCAGGCGCGGGGGAGGGATTCTCTGGCGATGGATTTTGGTGGAGGCGACGAAATTCGCTTCGAACGGTTGGGCAGGGCTGGTGTCGTCACGTTGACGCGGCCGCAGGCGCTCAATGCCGTCACCCATCGCATGGTCGAGGCGCTGGGCAAGGCCCTGCGTTCCTGGGAGCGCGACGACGGTGTCGACGTCGTGGTCCTCAAGGCCGAGGGCAGGGCGTTTTCGGCCGGAGGCGACATCCTGGATATCTACGAAGCCGGCCGGGCCGGAGAGCCGCCGGTCGCATTCTTCGCCGACGAGTACCGGCTCAACGCCTACATAGCGCGCTTCAAGAAACCCTACGTGGCGCTCATCGACGGCATCGTCATGGGCGGCGGCGTCGGCATTTCGTTCCACGGCTCGCATCGGGTGATGACCGAGAATGCCCAGTTCGCCATGCCGGAGGTCGGCATCGGGTTTTTCCCCGATGTCGGCGCCAGCCATCTGCTGCCCGATCTTGGCGGCTCGTTCGGCATGTATCTGGCGCTGACCGGCAACCGCATCCGCTATGGTGACGCGCTGTGGTCGGGGCTGGCCACTCACACCATCAAGGCCGAGGACCAGGCGAGCTTCCTCGATCGGCTGGTACTGACCGGCGATCCGGAATCGGTGCTGCGCGGTTTCTTCGTCCAGGCAAAGCGGGAGACCGACAGGTCGATCCTGGAAGCGATATCGCGTCATTTTGCCCAACCGTCGCTGCAGGATGTCGTCGACAGCCTGGAACGCGCGGCGGGCACGGACGAATTCGCGGCAAAAACGTTGGCGACGATCCGCATGCGCTCGCCGACCAGCCTTCGTGTCACCTGGCGGCAGATCAACGCCGGGCTGACATTGTCGATGGACGATTGCATGAAGATGGAGTTCCGCATTCTCAACCGCATGCTAGCCGGACACGATTTCTATGAAGGCATCCGCGCCGCCATCATCGACAAGGGGTCAAAGCCGCAATGGCGGCCGGCAAGTCTCGACGCGGTCAGTGAGGCCGATGTCGAGGCCTATTTCGCCCCGCTCGGTGAACGGGAACTCCTGGCATGAGCGAGGTGACCTCGAGACGCGTGGTGCTTCAGCCCTCGACGGTCGAGGTCATCTTCGCCTGGTTCCAGCGCGTCATCGCCGGCTACTGCCTGCTGTTCGGCATCCTGTACTGGGTCAAGCTGATCGGCTTCTATCCAGGTTCGCTGTGGCGCTTCGACCTCATGCCGGTGCATTGGCAGGTGGCGGCGGTGATGCTCGCCGTGTTCTTCCCCTTTGCCGCGGCGGGGCTGTGGATGCTGGCCTCCTGGGGGCCGGTGATCTGGTTCATTTGCGCGGTCACCGAGACCGTCATGTATGCCGGCTTTCCCGAGCTTTTCGGCCATCGATTGCTGATTGTCGTCTCGCATGCGGCGGTGGCGCTGCTCTATATCGTCTTTCGCGTCGTCATCTGGCTGCAGAAACGCCCCGTACGGCACTAAGCCGTTGAGGGCATTGATGACTTCGTGACAGCCCCGAACCGGCCCCGCGACAAGCGCCTAAGCCTTTAGGTTAATTATCCTTACTCGGGTGACCGTTCGTTAAGCCTCTTCCGAAACCTATTACCGGTAAGCTCTTGTTAGCCCTAGCGTTTAAGTCGAATTTTATGAGTATTCGATAGTGTCGCGATCAAGGTGAAAAACAAAAAATCACCAGGGCGACAAACGAGAGGCAAAGACAATGATCAATTCGCGTCCGGCGGCGAAGACCGCCAACGTATCCGACGATCGCCGCGAGGCTATCCGTTCCCTGTACATGGAATCGCTGCAGCTTGTTGAGCGATTGCACCGCCGCCTGCTTGATGTGATCAAGGACGAATTCGACCGCAACGGCCGTTCCGACATCAACGCCATCCAGGCGCTGCTGCTGTTCAACATCGGCAACTCCGAACTGACCGCCGGCGAACTGCGCTCGCGTGGCTACTATCTCGGCTCGAACGTGTCTTACAATCTGAAGAAGCTGGTCGATCTCGGCTTCATCAACCACCAGCGTTCGCGCATCGATCGCCGTTCGGTCCGCGTCTCGCTGACGCCGAAGGGCAACGAAGTGGCCGATGTGGTCGCCGGTCTCTATGAGCGCCATGTCGGCTCGATCGAGCAGGTCGGCGGCATCAACACCGACGAGTTCAAGCAGATGAACCGTGCCCTGCAGCGGCTCGACCGCTTCTGGAACGACACCATCGCCTATCGCATGTAAGGCGTCCGTCGCAGCGGATCTGGCCCGCGCCAAAGAAGCGCGGCCGCAAGAGCGACCTTCAGTCAGGGCCGGTGCCGAAAGCACCGGTCCATTTTCTTGTGGCGCACGGCCGTCCCGGCCCAGGCTTTGCTTTCGCCTCCGCAGTGCCTAATGTCACCACACGAGGGAGGCATGATGGGACGAGAGGGGCGTTTCAGGATCTGTTCTGTCGCTGCGGTGCTTGCGATGGTGTCGCAAATGGCTTTCGCCGAGGACTGGTGGAAAGATTCCTTCGCCACCGAGGGCAGCAGTCCGTGCGACAACAATGACTCGATCGTGACAATTACCGACAAGTCCGTGGACATGTGGGAGGTCGGCTGCAGGCTGGACAAGGTTCAGAAGATCAATCGCCTGGATGCCGTCATTCTGGACATGACCTGTACGGACGATGAGCAGGGCGCTGAAAAGAGGCGGGAATTGCTGCTCAAACTGGACAACAAAGTCCTGCGTTATCCTCAAAACGAAGTGTTGCAGCGCTGCTCGGAACTGAAGGCGCAGCCAGGTCTGACGCCAAAGCCAGGTCTGGATCCAAAAGCACGTCCGGACCCAAAAGGCTGAGGCTTCTCGCACGACGGTGATGGTCGAGGACGAGGTTGGCTTCGGACTGGATATCTGCGGATCGGGATATCTGGATTGTCACCGGTGCCGAAAAGCACCGGTTCTTTCTTTTCGCGGTGTCGCCCGAAGCATATTGCGGGCCAAGGCCACGTTGCCGCCATAATCGCGGTGGAAGCGAGGATGCGGGTGATGCTGCCGGCCAGCGCTTGCGCTCACTTGAACCCGCATCGCGACAGCGCCTTTGACGCCTGTGCGATGCAGGTCATGGTTGGCTAATTCTTAACATTGCCAACCCTAGACTGCGGGCTCAATCGCCCGTTGAGAGCAAACCGAGCGAGATCGAACACAGCAAGAATGTCTGGAACGCCCATGAGAACCAGCCGCCGTTTTTTCCTTTCTGGAGCCTCAGCGCTCGCCGCCGCCATGGTGGCCGGCCGCGCGAGTGCGCAGGATGTGATCGGGGATATCCTGAAATCCTCGGCTCGCGGCAATTGGGATGACCAGTTCGACGCCCGCGCCAGCGAAGGCGGCAAGGTGGCCTCGACGCTGCCGATCTTCAGTCTGCAGACCGTTGCATTCACGGAACAGGCGGTAGCGCAATACCAGAACATTGTCAGCCAGGGCGGTTGGACAGACGTTCCCGCCACTAAGAAACTGGAACTCGGTGTCGATGACCCGGACGTCGTGCCGCTGCGCAAGCGCCTGATGATTGCGGGCGACCTGTCGCAGAGCGCCGGCATTTCGACGGCCTTCGATTCCTATGTTGACTCCGCGGTCAAGCGCTTCCAGTTGCGCCACGGTCTTCCGGCGGACGGCTCGATGGGCAAATACACTTATGCGGCGATGAATGTTTCGGCGCAGATCCGGCTCGGTCAGTTGCAGACCAATCTGCAGCGGCTGAAGGAGAAGGCCGGCACGCTCGGCAGCCGCTATGTGCTGGTGGACATTCCGGCGGCGCAGATCGAAGCGGTCGAGAACGACCGCGTCGTGCTCCGCCACACGGCAATCGTCGGCAAGATCGATCGCCAGACGCCGATCGTCAATTCCAAGATCAACGAGATCATCGTCAACCCGTACTGGAACGCGCCGGTCTCGATCGTGCGCAAGGACATCATTCCCCTGATGCGGAAGGATCCCGACTATCTGAAGAACAGCCATATCCGCCTGTTCGCGCCGGATGGCAGCGAAGTCGATCCGATGAACGTCGACTGGTCGACCGACGATGCCGCCAAGTACCGTTTCCGCCAGGATCCCGGTTCGGAAAACGCCATGGCGTCGGTGAAGATCAATTTCCCGAGCCCGGATGGCGTCTATATGCACGATACGCCGCAGCAGAGCCTGTTCGGCAAGATGATGCGTTTCGATTCGTCGGGCTGCGTGCGCGTCCAGAACGTGCGCGACCTCGTCACCTGGATCCTGCGCGACACACCCGGCTGGGACCGCCAGCATTTCGAGGCGGCGATCAAGACGGGCCAGAACACGCCGATCCAGGTCACCAACCCGGTCCCGGTGCACTTCCTCTATCTGTCGGCCTGGTCGACCGGCCCCGGCGTCGTCCAGTTCCGCGACGACGTCTATGCGCTCGACGGCAACAGCGAGCTGCAGATCACGTCTTCGCTCTAAGCGCCTGATAATTTTGACGAAAAGCCGCCTTCGAGGCGGCTTTTCTGTTTGCGGCGCAGCCGCTGATTGGCCAGCGATGCCAAAGCTTCCGCACGATTGACGGCGCCGAGCTCGGGGCTGGCCTTTGGTCATCTCGGTGCCGGCGCGGCCTGGCTGGACGCGGCGCCGGCGATTGCGCATGGTCCCCCGGCAGCCGGAATCGCGCCATGCAAACCGCCATCTTCATCCTTATCGTGCTCGTCTTCGTCGCCGTTTCCGGCGCGCTGGTGCGCCTGGTGCGGGTACCGCTGCCGGTGCTGCAGATCGCCATAGGCGCAGCACTTGCCTGGCCGGTGCGCGGCATCCATGTCGAGATCGATCCGGAACTGTTCCTGCTGGTGTTCATTCCGCCACTGCTGTTCAGCGACGCCTTTGGCGCGCCCAAGCGCGAACTCATCGCCTTGCGCCGGCCGATACTCGATCTCGCCATCGGCCTCGTCTTCTTCACCATTGTCGGCTTCGGCTATGCCTTGCACTGGCTGGTGCCGAGCATTCCGCTGGTCGTGGCCTTCGCGCTCGCCGCGGTGCTGTCGCCAACGGATGCGGTGGCTGTCTCCTCGATCGTCGACAGGAACGTGGTGCCGGCGCGGCTGATGCACATCCTGGAGGGCGAGTCGCTGCTCAACGACGCGTCGGGCCTGGTGATGTTCCGCTTCGCCGTCGCGGCGGCATTGACTGGCAGTTTCTCCTTCGCCGCCGCCTCGCTCAGTTTCCTCTATGCCGTGGCGGTCGGCATCCTGGCCGGGGTAGCGGCCCTGTTCGTCGCCGCCAAGATGCTGCAACTCTTGAACCGCATTGGCGGCGTGCCGGCCGAGGCACAGGTGCTGATCACCATCCTGCTGCCCTTCGTCGCCTATCTCGCGGCCGAGCATTTCGGGGCTTCGGGTATCCTGGCCGCGGTCACCGCGGGCCTTTTGACCGGGAGCACGGGCATATTCCGCTTCCTTGGCGTCTCGGCGCGCATGCAGACCATCTCGTTGTGGACGACGTTTTCCTTCGTCTTCAACGGCGCGCTGTTCATTGTGCTCGGCCTGCAGCTTCCCGAAATCATCCGCAACGTGCCGGCGGAACTCACCGGCCACTATCCCGTCCTCCAGCCGGTGCTGACTGTTCTGGCGCTGACATTGTGCCTGATCGCGCTTCGCTTCGTCTGGATCTGGATCGGCGACATCACGGCGGGGATCGCGGCGCGGCTCGGCAAGCGTGAGGCCGAGCCGTTCGGCCTGCGCGTGCGGTTGGCCGGATCGGTGGCGGGCGTGCGCGGGGCCATCACGCTGGCCGGCATCCTGTCGCTGCCGCTGGCCTTGCAGGACGGCTCGCCATTCCCCGCGCGCGACCTTGTCATCTTCCTCGCCGCCGGCGTCATCATCTGCTCGCTGGTGATCGCCAGCCTTGCCTTGCCGGTGATCGCGCGCGGGGTGGTCGAGCCGGGAGAAGATGCCGGCGCCGCCGAGGAACGCTTGGCGCGCGTCGGCGCGGCGAAGGCGGCAATCGCCCACCTCGAGAGCATCACGCAGACGGACGAGGAGGAGGGCGACGTGCCTGGCATCAGGCTCGCCGCCGCCAACGGCATTGTCGCCGCCTATCGGCGGCGCATCGCGGCGGCCGACGAGGCCGACGAGGCGCGCGCCGAAGTGCGGGAGGCTGGCAGGCTGGAGATCGACCTCAGGCTTGCCGGCATAGCCGCCGAGCGCGACGCCCTGCGCGCCATGCTGCGCCGTGGCGAGATCAACGACCACACGGCGCGGGCGTTGTTCACCGAGATCACCCTCATGGAAGCCCTTTTGAACGGCAGACAGACGCGGAAATAGGAATTGCGGAAGCCTGACGCCGTGGATTTGCAGTCGCTGCCGCAAAACGGCCAGCAAATTTCGCGCTGCAAACGTGGCGAGGCCAAAACAACTGTGTTAATGGCGCGGCAATGCGTGTCGCCCGGAACTGCGCAGCGATTTTGGGGCAACGACATGCAGAAACAAATTGCCCCGAACCAGAGGATTTTTCAGGCCATGGCAACTGCAGCGGCAGCGTCGAACAAATTCGAATCTTTCTTCGAGACCACGCTTGCCGATGCCGATCCGGAGATTTTCGGCGCCATCCGCAACGAACTCGGCCGCCAGCGCCACGAGATCGAACTGATTGCCTCGGAGAACATCGTATCCCGCGCGGTGCTCGAGGCGCAGGGCTCGATCATGACCAACAAATATGCCGAGGGCTATCCGGGCAAGCGCTACTATGGCGGCTGCCAGTTCGTCGACGTGGCCGAGGAACTGGCCATCGAGCGGGCGAAAAAGCTGTTCGGCTGCAACTTCGCCAACGTCCAGCCCAATTCCGGCAGCCAGATGAACCAGGCGGTGTTCCTGGCGTTGCTGCAGCCCGGCGACACCTTCATGGGCCTCGACCTCAATTCCGGCGGCCATCTCACGCACGGCTCGCCGGTCAACATGAGCGGCAAGTGGTTCAAGGTCGTGTCCTATGGCGTGCGCAAGGAAGACCATCTGCTCGACATGGACGCGATCGAAAAGACCGCGCACGAGACCAAGCCGAAGCTGATCCTGGCCGGCGGCACCGCCTATTCGCGCATCTGGGACTGGAAGCGTTTCCGCGAGATTGCCGATGCGGTCGGCGCCTATCTGATGGTCGACATGGCGCATATTGCGGGCCTCGTCGCCGGCGGCGTGCATCCGTCGCCCTTGCCGCACGCGCATGTGGTGACGACCACCACCCACAAATCGCTGCGCGGCCCGCGCGGCGGCATGATCCTGTGCAATGACGAGGACATCGCCAAGAAGATGAATTCCGCGGTGTTCCCCGGCTTGCAGGGCGGACCGCTGATGCATGTCATCGCCGCCAAGGCGGTCGCCTTCGGGGAAGCGCTGAAGCCGAGCTTCAAGATCTATGCCGAGAGCGTCGCCGCCAACGCCAAGGCTCTGGCCTGCAGCCTTCAGGAAACGGGCCTCGACATCGTGTCCGGCGGCACCGACAACCATCTGATGCTGGTCGACCTGCGCCCCAAGAACGCCACCGGCAAGCGCGCCGAGGCAGCCCTTGGCCGCGCCAACATCACCTGCAACAAGAATGGCATCCCCTTCGATCCGGAAAAGCCCTTCGTCACCTCGGGCGTGCGGCTCGGCACGCCCGCCGGCACCACGCGTGGCTTCGGCCAGGCCGAATTCCGCGAGATCGGCAAACTGATCGCCGAAGTGCTGGACGGTCTCAAGGTCGCCAATTCCGACGAGGGCAATGCCGCAGTCGAGGCGGCCGTCAAGGCCAAGGTGGTGTCGTTGACCGATCGTTTTCCGCTCTATCCTTATCTTGGTTGACCATCCTTATCTCGATTGACCAGCCCCTTATCTCGATTGACAAGACACTTATCTCGATTGACCAGACGCGAAGCGTCATCTTTTATCCGCCGGCAGCGCGTCACCCCTGGTCGGGTGGCGCATGGAACTGGAGAATTGATGATGCGCGATTTTCGTCTTGCCTCACTCGGCGCTCTGGGCTGGCTGGCTGCTTGCGGGTCCGCCTTGGCGCAGACGCAGCCGGCCCCCGACATGCCTGCCACCAGCACGTTCGGTCTATGGACAACCATGGTCGATACGCTCGACACCGGCCAGGATGCGCGCAAGACCTGCGCGGCTTCGACGGCGTTCTACGATGCGGGTGGCAATTCGGGCACGCTGACCTTGTCGATCTCGAACGGCGATGCGCTGCCGCCGGATGCCTATCCGGCCGTCATGATCACCATCGACAACAGGAGCCTGCAGACCGGCAAGAAGATCGCGGCGATTTTCGGCGATCCCGGCGTCAAGGTTTCGACGACTGTCTATTCCAACGACGCGGTCAATGGCCGTCCGACCTGGACGGTCGACAATCAGCCCAAGACCAGTCTCGCGCTGCTGCGTGCCATGCGCCAGGCCACCTCGCTCGACGTGACTTTCGGCAAGCAGGCTATCGCCAGCATCCCGATGGACGGCTTTACCAAGGCCTATCGCAGCCTTGGTGTATCCTGCGGCTTCCCGACCAAGGACGTTGCGCCGTGACGCGGACAACCGGATCGGCATAGGCGCCGCTGGCAATCTTCCTCGTGCCTCGCTATCTCTGACGCAGCAGGCCGTCGAAGACACGGAATTGCTTCAATCCCGGCCGGAAAGGCTCTAAGCCTTTCGCCTCACCAGATTCGCGAACCCAAGGCTCTCCATGCGCTGTCCCTATTGCCAGTCCGAAGATACGCAGGTGAAGGATTCGCGCCCCGCAGAGGACGGCGCGGCGATCCGCAGGCGGCGTGTCTGCCCCGATTGCGGTGGCCGATTCACCACCTTCGAGCGCGTGCAGCTGCGCGACCTCGTCGTGGTCAAGAAGTCGGGGCGAAAAGTGCCGTTCGACCGCGACAAGCTGCTGCGCTCGGTCGAGATCGCGGTGCGCAAGCGCAATGTCGATCCCGAGCGCATCGACCGCGCGGTGACCGGCATCGTGCGCCAGCTCGAAAGCTCCGGCGAGACGGAAGTGGCCTCGGGCGAGGTCGGCCGACTGGTCATGGAGGCGCTGAAGTCGCTCGACGATGTCGCCTATGTGCGTTTCGCCTCGGTCTACCGCAATTTCCGCGAGGCCAAGGATTTCCACGAGTTGCTGGGCGAACTGAAGGGCGACGAAGACAAGAGTGAAGAGGAAGCCGGCTGAGCATGGCAGGATCGCGACAGGGCGAGGCCGCACAAGCGGCCCTTGATCACCGTTTCATGGCCGCAGCGCTACGGCTGTCGCGCAGGAATGCCGGCAGGACCTCGACCAACCCTTCCGTCGGCACGCTGATCGTGCGCGATGACGGCGCCGGACCGATGATCGTCGGCACCGGCGTGACGGCAGTCGGCGGCCGGCCGCATGCCGAGACAGAGGCGCTGGCCGAAGCGGGCGAACTCGCGCGTGGTGCCACGGCCTACGTCACCCTGGAGCCCTGCGCTCATCACGGCCGCACGCCGCCTTGCGCCAATGCGCTGGTCAATGCCGGCGTCGCGCGCGTCGTCGGTGCCGCCAGCGATCCTGATCCGCGCGTCTCCGGCAAGGGCTATGCTATTCTGCGAGCTGCCGGCATCGAGGTGGTCGAAAAGGTACTGGCGGCGCAAGCCGCCGAGCAGATGGCCGGCTATCTCATTCGATCACTCAGAAAACGTCCGGAAGTGATTCTGAAGCTTGCGCTTTCCAGTGACGGCAAGATCGGCAGGGAGGGCGCCGGCCAGGTCGCGATCACCGGCGACATGGCCCGCCGCGAAGTCTATCTGATGCGGGCCGAGGCGGACGCTATCCTGGTCGGCATCGGCACGGCGCTGGAGGACGACCCGGCGCTGACGGTCCGCTTGCCGGGGCTCGAGAACCGTTCGCCGGCGCGCATCGTGCTCGACCGGCAGATCAGACTGCCGGAGGCTTCGAAACTGGTTTCGGGCGTGGATCGCGTGCCGCTTTACGTCGCGGCTTGCCTGGAGGCCGATCCGCAGCGCAGGGCGGCCCTCGAGCGCGCCGGCGTGCGCTTCATCGGCACGGAAACCCATGAAGGCGGCGTCGCACTGCCGGAACTGCTCGAGGATCTGGCGGCGCTCGGCATGGCAAGCGTTCTGGTCGAGGGCGGCGCCAGGGTGGCGAGCGCCTTCCTGGCTGACGGGCTGGTGGACCGTATCGTGCTGTTCCAGGGACCGGAAGCGATCGGCGAGGGCGGCATTGCATCGCCCATCGACGCTGACCATATCCCGGCAGGCTTTCACAAGCTGCGCGAGATGCGCTTCGGCGAAGACGGTTACGCCGAGTGGATTAGAGACCTCTAGACCATGATCCCGAAAAGTGGGACCCGGTTTTCGGACAAGATCATGGTCAAACGGGATAGACCATGATCCCGAAAAGTGGGACCCGGTTTTCGGACAAGGTCATGGTCAAAACGGGAAGACAACATCGATGTTTACCGGAATTGTCACCGATATCGGCACCGTCGCGGCTATCAAGTCGCTGAGCGAAGGCGTCGGCTTGCGCATCGACACCGCCTATGATCCCGCGACCATCGCCATCGGCGCGTCGATCTCCTGCGGCGGCGTTTGCCTGACGGTCACGGCTTTGCCCGACAGCGGCTCGAACGCGCGCTGGTTCGAGGTCGAGGCGTGGGAGGAAGCCTTGCGGCTGACCACCGCCTCTGGCTGGAAATCCGGCACCAAAGTCAATCTCGAACGGGCGCTGAAGATCGGCGACGAACTTGGTGGCCATATCGTTTCGGGCCATGTCGACGGCACCGCCGAGATCGTCGAACGTAAGGATGAGGGCGACGCGGTGCGCTTCACGCTGGAAGCGCCGCGCCATCTGGCGAAATTCATCGCGCCGAAAGGCTCCGTCGCGCTCGACGGCACCTCGCTCACCGTCAACAAGGTCGAGGGGACCCGCTTCGACGTGCTGCTGATCCATCATTCGCTGACCGTGACCACCTGGGGCGAGCGCAAGGTCGGTGACCGCGTCAATCTCGAGATCGACACCATGGCCCGCTACGCGGCGCGGCTGGCCGAAGCGGCGAAAGAGGGGCTTTGATGACCAAGGACAGAGTAAGTCCTACGCAGGAGGAAAAGCCGATGCGTGAAGAGACCGGCGCGAATGCCGAGGACCGCCAGTGGCTCAGCCTATCGAGCAACGACCACAGGATCTTCGTCGAAGTCCTGATCAATCCGCAACCGGTGAACGATCGTCTGCGGGATACCGTGCGCCGCCACCGTCAAGCTACCGGCACTTGAACCATCGGAAACCCCATAAGTTCAACGGACCTTTGGCGTCTCCCGACAATCTTGTGCTTGCGATCAACCCGGCTTCGGCCTAAGTCACCGGCAACCCCCCGGAGACTTTTATGGCTGGTACCTCCCAACACGGCAAAGCCTTCATTCGCCCGAAGGCGAAGGCGCACTTGCTTATCATCGAAGCGCGCTTCCACGATGGCCTTGCCGACGCGTTGCTTGATGGCGCGACAAGCGCGCTCGATGAAGCAGGCGCGACCTACGACGTCGTCACGGTTCCAGGCTCGCTGGAGATTCCCGCGGTGATCACCTTCGCGCTGGACGGCGCGGCGGAAGGCGGCACGAACTACGACGGCTTCGTTGCGCTCGGCACCGTCGTTCGCGGCGACACATACCATTTCGACATCGTCGCCAATGAATCCAGCCGCGCGCTCATGGACCTGTCCGTGCAGGATTCTGTCTGCATCGGCAACGGCATCCTGACCACCGAGAACGACGCGCAGGCGTGGACGCGGGCCAAGCGCTCGGAAGGCGACAAGGGCGGCTTTGCCGCGCGTGCGGCGCTGACCATGATCGCGCTCAAGGAAAAACTGGGAGCGCAATCGTGAGCGAGCCCGCGTCGCCCGGCCAGCCGGCGGTGCGCCACGCCAACAAGCGCGGGGCTGCCCGTCTTGCCGCGGTGCAGGCGCTCTATCAGATGGATGTCGCCGGCAGCGGCGTCTTCGAGATCACCGCCGAGTATGAGGCGTTCCGCCTTGGCAAGGAAGTTGATGGCGCGCTCTACCGCGAGGCGGATGCGCAATGGTTCCGCGCTATCCTGACGGGCGTCGTCGAGGATCAGAAGACCATCGATCCGATCATCCGCCAGTCGCTGACCGAGGACTGGCCGCTGTCGAGGCTCGATTCGACGTTGCGCGCCATCCTGCGCGCCGGCGTCTATGAGTTGATGAAGCGCGAAGACGTGCCGGTGGCGGTGATCGTCTCGGAATATGTCGACATCGCCAAGGCCTTCTACGAGGAAGACGAGCCGAAGCTGGTCAACGCCGTGCTCGACCGCGTGTCACGCCGGGTGCGCGGCGAGGGACGCGGCAAGGACGCATCGTGACAGCCGTCGCCATCGAGACGGCCAAGGATGGGCGGCGCACAGCGCTGATCCTCGCCGCCTCGCAGGCGATCATCGGCTCGGCGGCACCCATTGCCATCTCGATGGGCGCGCTGGCCGGGCAATATCTGCTCGGTGCCGACAAATCGCTGGCGACGGCGCCGATCACCGGCTTCAACCTTGGCGTGGCGCTCGGCGCTCTGCCCGCCGCGGCCATCATCCGCAAGGTGGGCCAGCGCGGCGGTTTCATGACCGGAACCGTGGTTACCGCTCTTGGCGGCCTGATCGCCACATCGGCACTTTTCCATGGCAGCTTTTGGCTGTTCGCGTTCGCGCTGCTGGTGATCGGTGTCGGCGGGGCGTTCGTGCAGCAGTTCCGCTTCGCCGCCGCCGACAACGCGCCACCTGAATTCAAGGCGCGCGCCATTTCCTTCGTGCTGGCAGGCGGCATCGTCACCGCCATCCTTGGGCCACAGATCGTCATCTTCACCCGCGAATTGTTCGCACCGGTGATGTTTGCCGGCGCGTTCGCCTCCATACTGCCGCTTGCCGCGGCCGGCGCCGTCATCCTCTCCTTCCTGCAACTGCCGGCGAGGGTGCCCGGCAGGGTGGAAATCGCCGACAGCGACGCAAGACCGTTGGCGGAAATCGTAACCAAGCCCCGTTTCGTCGCGGCGCTGTTCTGTGCGGTCGGCAGCTATGCGCTGATGAGCTTCGTCATGACCGGCGCACCGCTGGCCATGGTCGGCTGCGGCCTGTCGGAGGATGATGCGACGCTGGGCATCTCCTGGCACGTCATGGCGATGTTCGCGCCGAGCTTCTTCACCGGCTCGCTGATCCATCGTTTCGGCGCCGAACGCATTGTCGCCATCGGCCTGCTGCTGCTGATCGGCTGTGGTGCCGTAGCTTTGTCGGGCCTGGCATTATGGCAGTTCTGGACGGCGCTCATCCTGCTTGGCCTCGGCTGGAACTTTGCCTTCATCGGCGCCACCGCGATGGTGGCGGCCAGCTACCGGACGTCGGAAAAGGGCAAGGTGCAGGGCTTCCACGACTTTGTCCTGTTCGGCTCCGTCGCCTGCGCTTCGCTGATGTCGGGCATGGTCTACAACGCCTGGGGCTGGACCATGCTGAATTGGATGATCTTCCCGGTTGCCGTGCTCTGTTTCGTGGCGCTGGGCGCGCTGAAGATGACGAGCGCGCGCCCGACCTGAAGCCGAACGCTATGCGTCCGGCGGCAGAACCTGAAGCACCCGCGCTATGAACATGTGGAACTCAGCCATGTAGTTGCGCAGGAAGTCCTCGGTGGATTCGACCGTCACTTCGCCGTCGTCCGTTATCAGTCCGGGGGTGAACTGGATATAGGCCTCCGGGGCATTCATCTGGGGTGAGTTGCAGAAGCTCAGGACGCTGCGCAGGCTTTGTTGGGCGACAGCGGTTGCGATGGCGCCCGGCGATGTTCCGATGACGGCGGACGGTTTGCGTGCGAATGAATTCTTTCCATAGGGGCGGCTGGCCCAATCGATCGCGTTCTTCAATCCGCCGGGGATCGAGCGATTGTACTCCGGCGTGACGAACAGCACGGCCTGGACGGACGCGATCGCCTGCTTGAAATCTAGGGCGACCTGCGGGAAATCGGCGTCGTAGTCGTAGCTGTAAAGGGGCAGATCCCTGAAAGGGATTTCCGTCATCTCAAGTTCCGGAGGAGCCAGTTGAACGAGCGCCTTCGCTAGCTTGCGGTTGATGGATCCCCGGGCAAGACTGCCGATGAGGTAACCGACTTTGTGTATGGCCATGACACGCTCTCCGTGTTTGCCACCCGCACCGTCACTGCATTATCCGCCAGATGGCGCCAGATCGCCAGCGTCGCCTCGAAATTGACTTTCCCAACAAAAATATTGCGCCTGTGCCCATTGTTATGAAACCGTGTGCCCCGACTGGCCGTTGAAGCCATGCTCATATGCGGCCGCCGCATCACGGTTCACAGCAAGGGATTTTCACGATGTTTTCAGTCAAGGTTCTGGCCAGCGCGGCGTTGGCGCTAGGCATCACCATGGCATCCGCCAGCGCCCAGGTGGTTGTCTCCTCGAAGATCGACACCGAGGGTGGCGTGCTCGGTAACATCATCCAACTCGTACTCAACGCCAACAATATCAAGACGACCGACCGCATCCAACTCGGCGGCACGCCGGTGGTGCGCAAGGCGATCACCGCCGGCGAGATCGACATCTATCCCGAATACACCGGCAACGCCGCCTTCTTCTTTGAGAAGGCCGACGACCCCGCGTGGAAGGATGCCGCCAAGGCCTATGAGACGGCCAAGAAGCTCGACTACGACGCCAACAAGATCGTTTGGCTGTCGCCGGCGCCCGCCAACAACACCTGGGCGATCGCATTGCGCAAGGAAGTGGCCGACACCAACAAGCTCGCCTCGCTCTCCGACTTCGGCAAATATGTCGCTGGCGGCGGCCAGGTGGTGCTGGCGGCATCCGCGGAGTTCGTCAATTCGGCGGCAGCCTTGCCGGCCTTCCAGACCACCTACGGCTTCAAGCTGAAGCCCGAGCAACTGATCACGCTCTCCGGTGGCGACACGGCTGCGACCATCGCCGCGGCCGCCAACCAGACCAGCGGGGCCAACGCCGCCATGGTCTACGGCACCGACGGCGGCATCGCGCCGTCCGGTCTTGTCGTGCTCGAGGACGACAAGGGCGTGCAGCCGGTCTACCAGCCGGCGCCGATCATCCGCGAATCCGTGCTCAAGGAACATCCCGAGATCGAGACGCTGCTGAAGCCGGTCTTCGCCAAGCTCGATCTCGTCACCCTGCAGGAACTGAACGGCCGCGTGCAGGTCGGCGGCGAGCCGGTCAAGGGCGTCGCCGAGGACTTTTTGAAGAAGAACGGGTTCCTGAAGTAGTCAGCGCACCCGGAAGCGACGTTGGTGCGAGGCGCCCCTCTCTGGAAGCTGCTGATCTCCCCCCTTGCGGGGGAGATGTCCGGCAGGACAGAGGGGGGTGCTGTCCCGCCGACCTCTCAACCCGTTACAGCTGCGGGCTTCGACAGGATTGCTTCTGAACAAGCCAACGATCGAAAGTTGGCGATCCTTCACACCCCCCTCTGGCCTGCCGGCCATCTCCCCCGCAAGGGGGGAGATCGGATATCAAGTCGGCTTTCGCCAATCGCCAGCCAGCCGTGCGCGACATGGCAAGTCGCCACCCAAGTGGGGCGACCATGACCCTCCGCTTCGACAAGCTCGGCGTGGTCATTGCCGCGATCGCGGCCTACGCGGCGTTCCTTGCCCCCTTCGCCACGTTCCGCGCCAACCGCATAGTCCCCGGCCAGGCGCGCTCGATTCTCGAGGCGCTGCCGGCGATCACCGGGCCTTTGCTTTTGGCAATCGTGGTCGCGGCAGCGCTCATCGCACTGTTCAGGACGCAGCTCATGCTGCGCCTTGCCGCCAGCGTGGTGGCGCTGGCCGCGCTCGCGGTGCTTGTCGGCGTCGCCGGCACGTTTCTCACGCCGGCCGGCAACACGTTTGCGCGGGTGTCGCCGGCCTCCGGTTTCTGGATACTCATCTTCGCCTTCACGCTTTTGCTGGCGGACGTGTTGACGCGCCTGAACCTGTCGCCCTCGGCCCGTGTCGGCGTGCTGGTCGCCGCCGCTATGGCGATTGGCCTGCTTTTGGTGTCGGGGGCCTGGAACGACCTTTCCATCCTCAAGGAATACGCCAACCGCGCCGACAGTTTCTGGGCCGAAGGCTCCAAGCATGTGACCCTGGCGCTCGGCTCCCTGCTTGCCGCGGTGGTCGTCGGCCTGCCTCTCGGCATCCTCTGCCATCGCGTCGAAAGGCTGCGGGCCGGCGTGCTCAACGTGCTCAACATCATCCAGACCATTCCCTCGATCGCGCTGTTCGGCCTGCTGATCGCGCCGCTCGGCTGGGTCGCAACACATGTGCCGGGAGCCGCCGCGCTCGGCATCCGCGGCATAGGCACGGCACCTGCTTTCGTCGCCCTGTTCCTCTATTCGCTGCTGCCGGTGGTGGCCAACACCGTGGTCGGCCTCGCCGGGGTGCCGCGAGCCGCCAACGATGCGGCGCGCGGCATGGGCATGACCGAACGCCAGCGCCTGTTCGGCGTCGAGTTTCCACTGGCCTTTCCGGTGATCCTGACCGGCATCCGCATCGTGCTGGTGCAGAACATCGGCCTCGCCACCATAGCCGCACTGATCGGCGGCGGCGGCTTTGGCGTGTTCGTCTTCCAGGGCGTCGGCCAGACGGCGATGGACCTTGTGCTGCTCGGCGCGGTGCCGACCGTGGCGCTCGCCTTCGCCGCCGCCATCGTCCTCGATGCGGTGATCGAAATGACCGCCACCAAGCGCAGGGTTGAAACTGCATGATCGAGATCGAAGGCATTACCAAGCGCTACGACGCGACAACGGTGGTCGACGACGTGTCGATGGTCATCGAGCCGCGCACCATCGCGGTCATTGTCGGCACCTCCGGCTCCGGCAAGACGACGCTGCTGCGCATGATCAACCGGCTGGTCGAACCGACCGCCGGCATCATCAAGCTCGACGGCGCCGACAATCGCTCGGTACCCGGCTACGAACTGCGCCGCAGCATCGGTTATGCAATCCAGGGCCATGGCCTGTTTCCGCACCGAACCGTGGCGCAGAACATCGCCACCGTGCCGGTGCTGCTCGGTTGGGACAAGGCCCGTATCGATGCGCGCGTGGACGAGTTGATGACGCTCTACCAGCTCGATCCGCGGGAATTCGGGCCGCGCTACCCGCACGAATTGTCCGGCGGCCAGCAGCAGCGCGTCGGCGTTGCCCGCGCGCTCGCCGCCGAACCCAACGTGCTGCTGATGGACGAGCCATTCGGCGCGCTCGACCCGATCATCCGCACCAAGGCGCAGGAAGACCTGCTGGCCATCCAGAAACGCTTCGGCACCACCATCATCCTCGTCACCCATGACATGGAGGAGGCCGTGCATATGGGTGACAAGATCGCCGTGATGGATGCCGGCAAGCTCGTGCAATACGCCAAACCCGCCGAGCTCCTGGCAAACCCGGCCAGCAGCTTCGTCGAGACCCTGGTCGGCGCCAGCGAACGGCCATTCAGGCTGTTGTCGCTCGGGCGGGTCCGCGACGCCGTGGAGAAGGGCGCCGCCGATGGCGAGGCGATCCCCGGTGATGCCAGCCAGCGCGACGCGCTGGCTGAACTGCTCTGGTCGGGCCGGCCGGCGCTGCCGGTGAAAGGCGCCGACGGCAAGCCGATCGGCCGCGTCACGGTGGACGGGCTGGTCAAGCGCGCGGCGAGGCCGGCATGAAGGCCTGGCTGCCTTTGCTGCTCAGGCTTGCGCTGGTGGTGCTGCTCGTTGCCTTCGTCACCAGCCCGGGATGGTTCGAGCCGCTGCTGAAGCCGCTGACGGAAAACAACGCTCCCGCAATCTACAATCAGGGCAGCCTGCTGACGCTGACGCTTTTGCATCTGCGTACCGTGCTGATCGCCACCGTCGCGGCGACCATTGTCGCGGTGGCCCTGGCTATTCTCGTCACCAGGCCGGCCGGTGCCGAATTCCTGCCCTTGTCGCGCAGCCTGGTCAACATCGGCCAGACCTTTCCCCCGGTGGCGGTGCTGGCGCTCGCCGTGCCGGCGGTCGGCTTCGGCGAGAAGCCGACCCTGATCGCGCTGTTTCTCTACGGCTTGCTGCCGATCTTCGAAAATGCGCTCACCGGGCTGACGACACCCCCAGCCAACGTCGTCGAGGCGGCGCGCGGCACCGGCATGACTGGTTGGCAGCGGCTGACCAAGGTCGAACTGCCGCTCAGCGCGCCGATCATCCTTGGCGGCATCAGGCTGTCGGTGGTGATCAGCCTGGCCACGGCCACCATCGGTTCGACCGTGGCCGCCAGGACGCTGGGGGAGGTCATCATTGCCGGCCTGTTGTCGAACAACCTGGCCTTCATCCTGCAGGGCGGCCTGATCGTGGCCGCACTGGCCGTGCTGATCTATGACGGCCTGTCGGCCGTCGAGCACTACGCGGCGCGGCGCATGGGACGCGAGGCGGAGTAGCTCTTGAGGGCGCTGGCGGGCTCGTCGGAATGATTCCCTTGCGTCATTTCAATCGATCTAAATGAAAGACCGCACGGGCAGGACCGTCGCGGCTTTTGTCTTTTGGGCGAAAGCCGGGCAAAAAACGAACAATATCTTGACGTTCGCGACCCTGTTTCGCATACACCGCTGCGAAGAGGCGGATTCCGTTCGCGGATCCGGTCTTTGTCTCAACGGCCCAGGGAGGGGTTCTTTTGGGCCATCAATCGAGGAAAATCCGGCAATGACAATTATTTCCGCCGTCATCGCCTGCGGTCTGCTTTCTGTCCTTTACGCCATCTGGGCGACACGTTCGGTTCTCGCGTCCGATCAGGGCAATGCACGCATGCAGGAAATCTCCGCCGCCATCCGCGAAGGCGCGCAAGCCTATCTGGCACGCCAGTACACAACCATTGCCATCGTCGGCGTGGTCGTGCTCGTGCTCGCCTGGTGGCTGCTTTCCATCACCGCCGCGATCGGCTTCCTGATCGGCGCCGTGCTGTCGGGCGCCGCCGGCTTCATCGGCATGCACGTTTCGGTGCGGGCCAATGTGCGGACCGCGCAGGCGGCATCGAACAGCCTCGCCGCCGGCCTCGACATCGCTTTCAAGTCGGGCGCCATCACCGGCATGCTGGTTGCGGGCCTCGCCCTGCTCGGCGTCTCGATCTACTATCTCATCCTGACCCACTTCATGGGCCTTGAGCCCAACGACCGTATCGTCATCGACTCGCTGGTCTCGCTCGGTTTCGGCGCGTCGCTGATCTCGATCTTCGCCCGTCTCGGCGGCGGCATCTTCACCAAGGGCGCCGACGTCGGCGGCGATCTGGTCGGCAAGGTCGAAGCCGGTATTCCGGAGGATGATCCGCGCAACCCCGCCACCATCGCCGACAATGTCGGCGACAATGTCGGCGACTGCGCCGGCATGGCCGCCGACCTGTTCGAAACCTACGCGGTGACGGTCGTCGCCACCATGGTCCTCGGCGCCATCTTCTTCGGCGGCACCGCCATCCTGGGTGCCGCGATGCTCTATCCGCTCGCCATTTGCGGCGCCTGCATCCTGACCTCGATCGTCGGCACCTTCTTCGTCAAGCTCGGCTCCAACGGCTCGATCATGGGCGCGCTCTACAAGGGCCTGATCGTCACCGGCCTGCTGTCGATCGTCGGCCTCGCCGTAGCCACCTCGGCAACGCTCGGCTGGGGCGAGGTCGGCACCGTCGCCGGCATGACCATCACTGGCAAGAACCTGTTCATCTGCGGCCTGATCGGCCTCGTGGTGACCGGCCTTATCGTGGTGATCACCGAGTACTACACCGGCACCAACAAGCGCCCGGTCAACTCGATCGCCCAGGCGTCGGTGACCGGCCATGGTACCAACGTCATCCAGGGCCTCGCGGTCTCGCTGGAATCGACGGCGCTGCCGGCAATCGTCATCGTCGGCGGCATCATCTCGACCTACCAGCTCGCCGGCCTCTACGGCACCGCGATCGCCGTCACCACAATGCTCGGCCTCGCCGGCATGATCGTCGCGCTCGACGCCTTCGGCCCGGTCACCGACAATGCCGGCGGCATTGCCGAAATGGCTGGCCTGCCCAAGGAAGTGCGCCACTCCACCGACGCGCTCGACGCGGTCGGCAACACCACCAAGGCCGTGACCAAGGGCTATGCCATCGGTTCGGCCGGCCTTGGCGCGCTGGTCCTGTTCGCCGCCTACTCGAACGACCTGAAGTTCTTTGCCGCCAATGGCGACAAATATCCTTACTTCCAGGGCATGGGCGAAATCTCCTTCGACCTCTCCAACCCCTACGTGGTCGCGGGCCTCATCTTCGGCGGCCTGATCCCGTATCTGTTCGGCGGCATCGCCATGACGGCCGTCGGCCGCGCGGCGGGCGCCATCGTCGAGGAGGTGCGCAAGCAGTTCCGCGAGGATCCGGGCATCATGGCCGGCACCTCCAAGCCGAACTATGCACGCGCGGTCGATCTCCTGACCAAGGCGGCGATCCGGGAAATGATCATCCCGTCGTTGCTGCCGGTGCTGGCGCCGCTCGTCGTCTACTTCGGCGTGCTGCTGATCTCGGGCTCGAAGGCGTCCGCCTTCGCTGCTCTCGGCGCTTCGCTGCTCGGCGTCATCGTCAATGGCCTGTTCGTGGCCATCTCGATGACTTCGGGCGGCGGCGCCTGGGACAACGCCAAGAAGTCGTTCGAGGACGGTTTCACCGACAAGAACGGCGTCAAGCACCTGAAGGGCTCCGAGGCGCACAAGGCCTCGGTGACCGGCGATACCGTCGGCGATCCCTACAAGGACACCGCCGGCCCGGCGGTCAATCCGGCGATCAAGATCACCAACATCGTCGCCCTCTTGCTGCTGGCCGTGCTCGCGCACGGCTGAGCGGCCGGCGTTTTGAAATGAAGATCCGCGGGGAGCGATCCCCGCGGATTTTTATTGGGAGAGCCTGTCGGGTGTCACGGTTTGCCGGTCGGGTGTGCGGGTGGGCCATCCAGCCGTCTGGTGCTTGCCCGGTAGCTGGCAAGCCGGACCCGTCCTTGACCAAAACAAAAACCCGCAGGATCGCTCCCGCGGGCTTTTGGTCGCCTGAGATGGTGCTGCCCTCCCAAAGGGAAGGCAGGATCTGAAGATCAGGGAGTACCGCCGCCGGGAATGCCGGGCGCCAGCTTGCTGGCGCCGTTGATGATCTGGCTGAGGAAGTTCTGGTCCTTGCCGCCAGTCGGCGTCGTGCGGGAGATGAAGTCGAAAACCTTGCCGTCCTTCAAGCCGTAATTGGCGATCTGGGTGACGCGGCCGTCATCGCCGAAATAGACCGCCAGCACTTTCTGGTCGATCAGTCTCGGCTTGTCGAAGGCGACATAGCGTTTGCGGGTTTGCGAGATGTAGTAAAACGCCTCATTGTCGAAAGTGGCCGTGGTCGACGGCGTGCCTAGCGCCAGAAGCACCTGCTCGCGGCTGGACCCGACGGGCACCGAATCGACCGCCTGCTGGTCGTAGACATATCCTTGCGTCAGCGTCTCGCTCGGACTGAGATCGCCAATCATCTTGTTGGTGTGGCATGCCGACAATGCCGAAACGACAAGCAGCAGCGAGATCGCGCCGGCGGGCCCGGAAGTGAAGGTCGACTTGAAATTCAGCGCGCGCAACAACAATTCTCCATTACATCGCCGCAACTTGCGCTGGGCCGCAAAACCGGTAAACCAGCTTGCTTGCCGTTGCAACAAGGCCATTCAACAAACGGTCCCCGGAGACCATCCCCATGTTCCAGCGCCTTTTTGGCCGCGAACGCCACGCCAACCGCGCCATCACCGACGCGCTTTACGCACAAATCGTGGCGGCGGCGCGGCAGACTGCATTTTATTCTGAGTGGAATGTGCCGGACACGCCTCTCGGCCGGTTCGAGATGCTTTCGCTGCACATGTTCCTATTCCAGCATCGGCTGCGCGGCGAGGGCGGCGCGGCGCAAGAGGTCGCGCAGGTGCTGATCGACGAGTTCTTCCTCGACGTCGATCATTCGCTGCGCGAACTGGGCATTGGCGATGTCGGTGTGCCCAAACGCATGAAGAAACTGGCCAAGATGTATTATGGCCGCACCGCCGCCTATGACGATGCGCTGGAGAGAAACGATCACGACGGGCTGACTGCGGCACTTGCCCGCAATATCCGGCCCGATGCCGGCGCGTGGCCGCAGGCATCGCAACTGGCCAACTATGTCGCCGATGTCCGTCGGCAACTGGCCGCGCAGCCATCCGAATCAATCGTTTCCGGCACGGTGGCTTTTCCGCTCGCAAGGGAGGTTGATCGATGAAACATGCCGATCCGCAAAGCCCGGTTTCCTTCCGCGCAAATGTCGCCCGTCTGCCGCATAAGGGGCTGCCCGTCGTGATAGACGCCGACGCCGCGCAGCGCGCCGCGCTCGCCGAGGAGCACGGGCTGCTGTCCGTCGAAGCCTATCGCGCCGAACTACTGGTCGTCTCCTGGAAGCGCAATGGCGTGAAGGTCAGCGGCCGTGTCGAGGCCGACATTACCCAGGCCTGCATCGTCACCCTCGAGCCCGTCGAGGCCCATATCGATGAACCGGTCGAGGCACTGTTGCTGCCCGAGGACTCCAAGCTTGGACGGCAGGGATTCGAAGGCGGCGGCGAAATACTGCTCGATGCGGACGGACCCGACAGTCCCGAAACGTTTTCCGGCGACACCATCGATATCGGGGCTCTCGCCGAACAGTTCTTCGGCCTGGCGATCGACCCCTATCCGCGCAAGTCGGGCGCGGCGCTGGATACCGGCGGCGATACCGAACCGGCGGAGAACGAATTTCAGCAAAAACTGCGATCCTTGCTGGGAAAATCCTGAAAACCGCGACGGCGACGGAAAAGTCGGTTGTGTGAAAGCCCAAAACCGCTATTTTCGCCGAACCTTTGCGACCACTAAAGCGACCTGCCGGATAACCGTGAGATGAATAACGCGTGATCAGGATTTCCATCGATGCCATGGGCGGCGATCACGGACCAGCCGTGGTCATTCCGGCGCTCATGACGGTCGCGACCCGCCGTCCCGACATCCGTTTCGTCATCTACGGGCGTGAGGAGTTGGTGCGTCCCGAACTGGCCAAATTTCCCAAACTGGCCGAGGTCAGCGAGTTCATCCACTGCGAAATCGCGGTCAGGATGGACGACAAGCCGAGCCAGGCGTTGCGCCATGGCCGCTGGAAATCGTCGATGTGGAAGGCGGTCGAAGCGGTCAAGTCGGGCGCCGCGGACGCCTGCATCTCCGCCGGCAACACCGGTGCGCTGATGGCGATGTCGAAATTCTGCTTGCGCACCATGGCCACTATCGATCGCCCGGCGATCGCGGCATTGTGGCCGACATTGCGCGGCGAGAGCGTGGTTCTGGACGTTGGCGCCACCATCGGCGCCGATGCGCACCAGCTCATTGATTTTGCCATTCTGGGCACCGGCATGGCGCGCTCCGTGTTCGGCGTTGCCCGGCCGACGGTTGGCCTGCTCAATGTCGGCGTGGAAGAGATCAAGGGCCAGGAAGAGGTCAAGGAAGCGGGGCGCATGCTGCGCGAGGCCAACATGGCCTCGATGAACTATCATGGCTTCGTCGAAGGCGACGATATCGGCAAGGGTACGGTCGACGTGGTGGTGACGGAAGGCTTCGCCGGCAATATCGCGCTGAAGACGGCCGAGGGCACCGCGCGCCAGATTGCAGGCTATCTTCGCGCCGCCATGAGCCGTACCCTGATGGCCAAGATCGGCTACGTCTTCGCCAAGGGCGCCTTCGATCGGCTGCGCGAAAAGATGGATGTCGGCCGCTCCAACGGCGGCGTTTTCCTGGGCTTGAACGGCATCGTCGTCAAAAGCCATGGCGGTGCTGATTCGGACGGGTTCGCCGCCGCGATCGAACTCGGCTATGACATGGTCCGCAACAATCTGCTCGACCGCATCGAGGCCGACCTGGACCTGTTTCATGCGCGCAACCCGCATGCCCTGACATCTAGGAAATCCGACGTCGTTATCGACGCGAAGGAATAGGAAAGAACTTTGATCAGATCAGTCGTGCGCGGCACCGGTGCCGCGCTGCCCCACCGCATCATGAAGAATGCCGATTTCGAAGGCATGGTCGAAACCTCGGACGAGTGGATTGCCCAGCGCACCGGCATCCGCCAGCGCCACATCGCGGCCGACGACGAGACGACGGCTTCCCTGGGTGAGGCCGCGGCGCGCGCGGCACTAGCCGATGCCGGGCTGACGCCGGACGACATCGACCTGATCGTGCTGGCGACCTCGACGCCCAACAACACGTTCCCTGCCACCGCGGTCGAAATCCAGAACCGGCTTGGCATGCATCACGGCTTTGCCTTCGACATGCAGGCGGTGTGCTCCGGCTTTGTCTATGCAGTGACGACGGCCGATCTCTACATCCGTGGCGGCCTGGCCAAGCGCGTGCTGGTGATCGGCTCGGAGACTTTTTCACGCATTCTCGACTGGAGCGATCGCTCGACCTGCGTGCTGTTCGGCGACGGCGCCGGCGCGCTGGTTCTGGAAGCCGGGGAGGGCAGCGGCACGATCGCCGACCGTGGCGTTCTGGCGGCCAGCCTGCGCTCCGACGGGGCGCACAAGGACAAGCTTTTTGTCGATGG
Source organism: Mesorhizobium sp. WSM1386 (assembly GCF_055901595.1). Classification (NCBI taxonomy): domain Bacteria; kingdom Pseudomonadati; phylum Pseudomonadota; class Alphaproteobacteria; order Hyphomicrobiales; family Phyllobacteriaceae; genus Mesorhizobium; species Mesorhizobium sp. WSM1386. The sequence goes on along the minus strand of NZ_CM148373.1, from coordinate 4,897,133 downwards.
CGGCCCATCGACCACGGGAACGGTCGGCCACCTCCGCATGGAAGGCCGCGAAGTGTTCAAGCATGCGGTCGGCATGATCACCGACGTCATCGAGGCGACCTTCTCGGATGCCGGCATCACGGCCGCCGACCTGGATTGGTTCGTGCCGCATCAGGCCAATAAACGAATTATTGACGCTTCCGCCAGGAAGCTCGGAATAGATGACCAAAAAGTGGTGGTTACCGTCGATTTGCACGGTAACACCTCGGCTGCTTCCGTACCGCTGGCGTTGTCGGTGGCCGTTGCCGATGGCCGCATCAAGAAGGGTGACCTCGTGCTCCTGGAAGCGATGGGCGGCGGCTTCACCTGGGGCGCTGTTCTGGTTCGTTGGTAAGTTGCCAAACGGTCCGGTTTCGGTCCTTGACCTTGCCGGATCAATTACTTAGGCTCTGCGGCTGTTGTGCCGATTTTATGTTTGAACTGATGGGACGGTCGCATGGGGGGAAAGACACTTACGCGCGCCGACCTTGCCGAGGCCGTCTACCGAAAGGTCGGTCTGTCGCGGACTGAATCCGCGGAGCTTGTCGAAGCGGTGCTGGATGAAATCTGCGAAGCCATCGTTCGTGGCGAGACGGTGAAATTATCGTCATTCGCGACATTCCATGTCCGCTCCAAGAACGAGCGTATCGGGCGCAATCCCAAGACGGGTGAAGAGGTGCCGATCCTGCCGCGCCGGGTGATGACCTTCAAGTCGTCGAACGTGCTGAAGAACCGCATCCTGCGTTCTCACCAGAACAGCAAGGCCAAGGGCGGCAAGTAGCCTCCCAAGGTGCGTCCATTGTACGGTTGAAAACCGGCCCCGCCATGACACCGGGCTTGAATATTGTTTCACAAACCGCTGAAATAAGACCCGATTCGGCAGCATGGCCGGATTGGTGTTCTGCGTAAGATCCATTCCGTGCAAACGGAATGAGCTTTCTCTTGGTTGAGCGTGATCCCGTCTGAAGACCGTTCCGGATCACGCTCCAGCGTGAGGATTTCGCCCATGGACAAGAGCCCTGACGCCTTCCGTACCATCAGCGAGGTCGCCGAAGATCTCGACCTGCCACAGCATGTGCTGCGTTTCTGGGAGACGCGCTTCAACCAGATCAAGCCGATGAAGCGTGGCGGCGGCCGCCGCTACTACCGCCCGCAGGACGTCGAACTGATCAAGGGCATCCGTCACATGCTCTATGACCAGGGCTACACGATCAAAGGCGTGCAGAAGCTGCTGCGCGAAAACGGCAATCATTTCCTGGTCGCCATCGGCAATGGCGACATGGCCGCCGTCGAGGCGATCTCGCAGCGCAAGCAGGCCGACCAGGTGCCGCTGACGCCGGCGGCGCAGCCACGCGGCGGGGACGATGAACTGGTTGGCCAGCCAAGGGTCAAGCCCAGCCGGCGCTTTTTCGGCCTCGGCAAGGGCGATGAGGAAGGTCCGGTCCAGCCGGACGCGTCGAAACTCTCGCGTGACAATCGCGCGCTGCTCCAGGAGGCGCTGTTCGACCTCCTGGAATGCAAGCGCCTGCTCGACCAGGTGCGCTGACCGGCGCACGAAGGCTCCGGTGCGCAAACCGGAACCCGCCTGGGGGTGAGGCGTTACGTTTCCTTCTGCAAATGAAGGAAGCACGTCATGGCATCGTTCTCGACCCTTTCGGACATTGACCTCGATAGGCAGGTCGCGGCCCTCTCCAGGGAATTGGCGGCGTTGAAAAAGGCCGTCTCCCAACGGAGCGGCGCTTACTACGAAGACGGTCGTGACGCCGCGCTCGACACCTATTCAGATCTGGCCGGACGCCTGCGCGATGCCATGCCGGCGATCCGCAAGCAGGGCAGGGTGATCGAAAAATCGGCCCGTGACCATCCGGCGGCGGCCGCGGCGGTCGGTCTTGTGGTGCTCGGCCTGGTTGCCAGCCTGCTGTTCAGCCGGCGCTGAGGCGCGTCCATGCGAGCCGAGCGCGAAGTGCGTCGGCCACGGCACCTTTGTGGCGCCGCCGCAGGAACGCGGATCGGTCGAACCGCCAGAGCCGCCGATGTCGCCGGCGAACGCCGGATAGATACGGCCCGCAATCGAGCCTCTTGAATCAGGAGAAGACCAGCCTTGAACAGGGCCAAGGCCGGTTTTCTCATTGGCAATCCCGGTACTTAGGCCTTGTTGCCCATCTTCTTCATGTGGTGGTGATGATGGTGGTGGTGACGGTGATAGCGATGGTGGTGGCGATGATGATGGTGGTGACGATGATGCTTTGCCATCGGGGCCGCATCAGCGCTTGTTGCACCGATTACCGGCACCGTGAAAGCAAGCGCGACTGCAAGCCCGAGGGCGGAGAGGAGGGACTTCTTCATGGATCGTTTCCTTCTTTTCGCGGACAGGTATGAAACGGGCCGACAACCCGACCGCCGCGATGGCGATTACGCTCCCTGATTTTTTCGTCAGTATTTCCCGATTGTAGAATCTTGTTTCTGGACTATTTCCGGGAATCCAGGCTTTCACCGTCTTCACCGCGCAGGCCAAAAGCCGCGTTTTGCCGCGGGTTTCCACTACATCGGCGGTACCACGCCTTTGTTTCCCACCACGACGCGGCTGGAGCTCAGTATGCCGTCAGCCTCGCGCTGCGCGGTGACGAAGACCGTTGCGCCTGGCTTGAGATCGGTCGGCGTGGCCGGGGCGAAGGTCACGACAGGCGTGCTGTCGGGTATCGAGATCTTCTTGGTCTGCCCGTTGTCGTAGGTCAGCGTGACGGCTCGTCCGTTGATGTCGGTGACGTCGGCGACGGTGCCGTTGGTCATGCGGCTGTTCGGCTGCAGGTCCCATGGCCGATCACCCTCGCCGGTGCCCTTCAGAGCTGCCGGAAAGACCACCACTTCCAGCGCGCCGCTGCCGCCATCCGCCTTCGAGACGGAGGCGATGCCGAGGAAATCGCCCTGCTTGATGTCCTTCATGGAGACGCTGGCGACGCCTGAAACCTTCCAGCCGGCATTGAGCTTGATCGCCGAGGTTTCACCCTGGCGGGTTTTGACCGTGAGCAGCGATGGTTCGAAACTGACGACCGTGCCGCGCACGCGCAGCGCATCCGCCGCTTGGGCGGCAGCCGCGCCAGCGCCGGAAAGCATGGAAATCGTGCCGAGCACGAGGAGGGATGTCTTGAGCTTCATTTGCGTATGTCCTTCTGGGAAAAGGCTGGCCAGGAAAAGGCTAGCAGGAGCCGATCGGCTTTCATGCCAGCAACGCCAGGACAACGAATGGGCGTGGCCAAAATGCCGAGCAAAAGGCGCTTCGGCGTTCAAAACAACTTGATCGGGACGAGGTGGCCGGGGCGCCGCGCGGACCCCCTGCTTCACGATAGCGTGACGGTCTTTTTGGGACTTGGCAAATCGCCGCTGAGCGGGCATCTTCCCATCGTCTCAGGCAACATCCCATTTTGATCAAACTCTTTCAGCCAACGGAGTTGCCAATGCCCAAAAATGCAAAAAGCCATGCCCTCTCCGAACCGTTAGCCAGTGAGATCGGGCAAGATTACAGTGCCCTCAAGGCCATGCGGGAAACCCGCGGATACAGTTTGGAAGAGCTTTCCTTGACGTGCGGCCTGTCGGTCGACGAAATCGAGGACATCGAGAACGGCAGGGCAGCCGATCCGGCGAAGCTGCGTCGTATTGCGTCCGCGCTTCGGCTTCCTCAGGACACTCTCATTGCTTCGGCAGCCACCACTCCGGCCGCACAAGGCCGACCCCTGGCATAAACCAGTGCCAGGCATGCCCGAGAAACCCGCCAAGGCCCCTTGGCGGGTTTCTTGTTGGGGTTTTACTGCCGGCCGGGCTTGCCGACTTGCAAATCGCACGTGTTTATACGCGCGGCATCCTTGAACCCTGGGGTCTTCGATATGAGCCTGGAATCCGTTCGTGCGTTCTTCGCCGCTCATGCGCCTGACATCGAGGTCATCGTCACCGAAGCGAGTTCGGCGACTGTGACGCTGGCGGCGCAGGCGCATGGCGTGTTGCCGGCGCAGATCGCCAAGACGATCTGCCTTCGCGTCGGCGACCGCACCATGCTGGTCGTGACCAGCGGTATCGCAAGGCTGGACAACCGCAAGTTCAAGGATCAGTTCGCCGGCAAGCCGCGCATGCTGGACACAGAGGAAGTCGTCGCCGCCACGAGCCATCCGGTCGGCGGTGTCTGCCCGTTCGGCCTGCCGGCGCCGCTGCCGGTCTATTGCGACGTGTCGCTGCGCGAATTCGAAGAGGTTGTGCCTGCAGCAGGCGCCACCAACGCCGCCGTGCGGATTGCGCCGCTGAGGATGGTTGAGCTTACAGGCGCAGAGTGGGTCGATGTCTGCCAGGGATAGGCCGCGACCGGGCAGGGCCGTCGCCCTAATCGACCAATGGCGTCATGAAAACCAAATGCGAATCGGGAGCTCCTCGCGGGCTCCCTGTGACGCTTAGATGCTGAAGCCCAAACGGCTAACTACTGACCCATTCCGAACTTGTAGGTTAGCCTGGCCATCACGGCATCGACCTTTGCCTCGGTGCGATACGTCTCAGGATTGTCACCGAGGTGCCCGTCATCGTAAACGTTGTCGCCCGTGCTCGTCTTATGACCGAGGTCAATGTGGGTGTAGTCCACGCCCAGCGAGAGGTTGTTCGTAAGAGCATAGTCGATGCCGGCGCCGAGCGCATAGCCGTTCTGCCACTCATTCTTCTCGTAGGACACGAGAGCGTCATTGTCTCGGGCGCGGAAATCCACCTTGCCGCCGGCATAGCCCGCCTTCGCATAAATCAGCACGCGATCGAAAGCGTAGCCGACACGGCCAACGACCGTGGCATAATTCGAGATCTTCGCGGTCTCGGTGTCACTGTCCGAATAATAGGGACTGGTGATGGTTTTGCGGATGCCCGTTGCCGTCCAGGTCGCCTCGCCGCCCAGAACGAATTGCCCCCACTGCCATTGCGCGCCCGCATGGATACCCCCGGCTACGCCGGCTTTGTTGAAGTCAAAGCCCTCTGTTCCGGCCGGAACGAGCTCGGTGAAAAAGCCGCCGTTTGGCTCGGTCATGTCCGTCGCCGTGATGTCACCATTTGCAACGCCGATATGGCCGCCGGCATAGAAACCGCTCCAGTCATAGGCCGACCCCGCAACAGGGGCCACCACCTCGGCTGCTGAGGCAGTGCTTGCCGACAGGGCGGCAACAGCGAAAACTGCTAAGAATTTATTCACGTATTTCTCCCAACCCAAGTAATTCCCCCGTCCATGACAATAGCCGGGACGGTGTAAAAAGTATGTGACCTTTTTGCAACTAGCTGTATTTTGCCTTGGCCCAATCTTTCATCGATCACTGTGCCTACACTGACCTGACACTTCCAGGCGCAAATCGAGCCCAGTAAAGGGATTGTAGAGCGCTCGGCCCCGACATCCACCTATCAGTCAACGGACCAGATCTTCACCAGTAGAGCGATTCCTTGAGGAAGACGTCAGGTGTGCGGTTTTCATTCGGGCATGAAAGAAAGCCCGCACCCCAAAGCCGAGGCGCTTTTCCCGCCGGAAAAGACAAAACGAAGGGCTTGCGTCGCATGCATTGCCACCCGGGCTCGAGTCGCCGACAATGATTGGCGTGCCGTTTACGACGGCGATTTCGTCGAAACTGACATACTCGTTTGTGTGTATGACTTTTCCATCGACTGATAGCTGATCCTGAGTTTGACCAACCTTGTTCTTCAGTATCGAAATGTCGTGTCCGAACGCACGGAGTTCCCCACCAGAGGCCGGCTGCAGTTCGATGCACCATAGAATATGCACGCCAGAGTAGCGCGACAGATCACCATCTCGAATTCCCCTACATACCCGTCGATAGTCGCAGGGAACGCTCGGAAATCAATGAAAGAGCTCAAAGCAGCTCTGTTACTCCATCAGTCATCCTGCGAAGTACGCCGGAACTGAGAGTAGGACTTTTGGGGCAAGTCCTTGTTCTAAAATGGTCGGAGTGGCCGGATTCGAACCGACGACCCCTTGACCCCCAGTCAAGTGCGCTACCGGGCTGCGCTACACTCCGGACCGGTCGCGATGTATCGTGATAACCCCGCTCGGGTCAACCGAAATTCGGCGTTTATTATGTTGCCGCGATCGCAGGTGTCGGTGAGCCGCGCAATACCGGCCGCAACAGCCGCTGATGGCGGTATTCCAGGGCGATGGCGCCCCAGATCAGGCCTAGCAGCAGGTACATATGGCGCCAATGGTCGATGTCGATGAAGGTGCCAAGCCCGACATTGCCGATGAAGGCGACATAGGCGCACAAGAGATAGGGCTGCCACGGCCGGTCGCGCAGCAGGATGCGGAACCCGGCTGCTATCGTCCACAGGACGAGCGTCAGGAACGACACGAAGCCGAGCCAGCCATAATCCATCAGCATCTTCAGCCAGATGTCGTGCGTGTCCTCGCCGAAGATCGTGCCGAAGACCAGCGGCCCGATGCCGAACGGATGCTCCATCGCCATCTGGAAGCCGATCGCGTAGCGGGCGAAGCGGCCGAGGCGGGCGGTGTCGTAGCTCTGTTCGAGATGCGCGCGGTTGGAGAACATTTCCGACACCCCGGGCAGCTGCAGGATGACGATGATGGCGATCGTCAGCAGCGACAGCGCGGCGACGGTCATGATCACCACGCGCAGCCGGAACATGCCGCTGGCGCTCTGCAGGAACAGGCAGCCGGTGAGCAGCACCGCCGAAACCGCGAACATGCCCCAGGCGCCGCGCGAGAACGAGAAGAAGATGCCGGCGGTGATGATCAGCAGCGGCACCGCCAGCAGCGGCATGCGCGAAACCGAGCCGGTCAGGATCAAATAGAGCAGGTAGATGCCGGGCAGCACCAGGAATGGCCCGAATACGTTCGGGTCCTGGAAGGCGCCGGCGGCGCGGTCGTATTTGGTGAACATCTCGGCGCCGGGGAAGGCATGGAAATAGCCTGCTATGCCGAGCAGCGAGGTCATCACAGCGGAGATCACATAGGCAATGAAGATCGGCCGATAGAGGCCTGGGTGCGTGGCTGTCACCGAGGCGAAGAACACCGCGCTGAAGGCGAGGAACAGGGACACGGCAAGGTAGAGCGGCGTGTTGGCGAGATCCGCCATCTGCGTCATCGAAATCATGCCGCCGATGTTCATCGTCACCAGCAGCACCAGCAGCGGCAGGGCCGCACGGGAAATCCTGAGGCCGAAAAGAGCCCAGATGGCGATCAGCCCGGCCATGTAGAGTTCATAGGGCGCCGGTTCGCTGATGACGAAACCGGACAGCAGGATGCCCAGCACGACCGCCCCCGAAGAGATCATCGCGATCAGCTTGGCGTTGACGGCGGCCTGCGGCAGCTCGAAGGAGGTCGCGCTCAATAGGCGTTTTCCGTGTTGAGCAAGCGGATCGGTGTAAGGAAAAGGATCCTGAGATCGAACAGCAGCGACCAGTTCTCGATGTAGTAAAGGTCGTATTCGGTCCGCATGCGGATCTTCTCGTTGGTGTCCATCTCGCCGCGCCAGCCATTGATCTGCGCCCAGCCGGTGACGCCGGGCTTGACCTTGTGGCGGGCGAAATAGCCGTCGACCACTTCGTTGTAGAGAAGGTTGTGCGACTGCGCGGCGATCGCATGCGGGCGCGGACCGACCAGCGACAGCGAGCCCAAAAGCGAGTTGAAGAACTGCGGCAATTCGTCGATCGAGGTCTTGCGGATGAAGCGGCCAACACGGGTGACGCGCGGGTCGTTGCGGGTCACCGTCTGCTTGGCGGTCGGGTCCGACCGGTCCGTGTACATCGAGCGGAACTTGTAGACCTCGATGATCTCGTTGTTGAAACCATGCCGCTTCTGACGAAACAGCACCGGCCCCTTGCTGTCGAGCTTGATGGCGATGGCGGTGGCCAGCATCACGGGCGAGAACACGACGATGCCGATCAGGCTGAAGATGATGTCGAAGGCGCGCTTGGCGACCGAATCCCAGTCGTTGATCGGCTTGTCGAAGATGTCGAGCATCGGCACCGAGCCGATGTAGGAGTAGGCGCGCGGGCGAAACTGCAGCGCGTTGGAATGCGCGGACAGGCGGATATCGACCGGCAGCACCCACAGCTTCTTCAAAAGCTGCAGCACGCGCGATTCGGCGGTCAGCGGCAGCGACACGATCAGCATATCGATGCGCGCGATGCGGGCGAATTCGATCAGCTCGGAAATGGTGCCGAGTTTGGGATAACCGGCGACGAGCGGCGGCGAGCGCTTGTCGTTGCGGTCATCGAAGATGCCGCAGATGCGGATGTCGTTGTAGGGCTGCTTCTCGACCGAGCGGATCAGGACTTCCGCGGCCTTGCCGCCGCCGACGATGACGGCGCGCCGCTCCATGCGGCCATCGCGTGCCCAGCGCCGGATCAGCCTCGACATCACCAGCCTGAGACTGAAGAGGCAGACGAAGCCGACGACGAACCACGTGCCGAACAGCAGTCGCGAATAGTCCTGCGACATCTTCATGGCGAAGGCCGTCAGGGCCATCAGCGCAAAGGCGCCGGCCCAGACCAGCAAGATGCGGCCGAAATTGGCGATAGGCCGCATCAGGGACACGACCTGGTAGCAGTCGGTGACGTCGAGCAGCACCACCGCCAGGAATGACGCGGCGGCGATCGTCAGCGGATATTGCCAGGCGAGATAGTTGAAGAACCCGACATAGTGGAAATAGACGCAGAGGCCCGAAACCAGAAGCACCCCGAATTCGACCATGCGAAGGACACCGCTGACCATGATCGGCGACATCGTGTCCCGTCGGTACTGCGAGGCGACCTGCCGGGCAACATCGTTCATGCCGCCGGGCGCATTGCCATCGGTCGGAACGTCGAGTTTACGCACTGCTTCTGGTGAAAAGCGGCGCGCGGGGTCGATCTCATTCATGGAACAGTCCGCAAGCTTCCCCTGGGTGATTAGCAAAAGAGAGCTAAGAAACCCTTGAAACAACGCATGGCTTTGGAAGGGCCTGGCCCTACTTGTCGAGCGCGGCGAAGTAGGCCTTCTCGATTTCGGCGGCCATGACGTCGGCTCCGAAGCGCGCCCTGAGGCTGGCATCGTCGGGCATCAGCTTGCCGTAGGCCGCAAGATCGGTCAGCGCCTGGCTCATCTTGTCGACGAGTTCGGTCGGGTCGGGTCGAATCAGGGCAGGGGAGTTTGACCCGAAAATCTCCGGTATGCCGCCGACGGCGGTCGCGATCATGGGTCTTGCCGCGGCAAGCGTTTCCAGCACGATGTAGGGCATGGCTTCGGCGCGCGAGGGAACCACGACGAGCGCCGCCAGCAAAAACGCCTCCCGGGCCGGCATCGGCGGCAGGAAACGCACATGGCCTTCAAGTCCGAGGCGCTTCACCTGTGCGTGGTAGCGCGGCAGGTCGTCGCCGTCGCCCACCATCACCGCGCTCAGCGCGCGGCCGAGCCGGGGTCCGGCGAGGGCCAGGGCATCGATGAAGATGTCGGGACCCTTGAGGTCCCGCATCATGCCGATGTAGAGCAGGTCCGCCGCGTCGGCGCTGGGGACAACCGGCTCGAATTCGGCGGGGCGAAGTCCATTGTAGGCCAGCGTGTTCGGGATCGGCGGCTCGCCGACCTTCCTGCGATAGGTCAGCCGCTCGTAGTCGGAGACGAACAACAGGCAATCGGTGAAGCGCGCCATGATGCGCTCCAGCGCGAAGAACAGCTTTCCGGTGACGGTGCTCTCGTCATAGTGGAGAGAACCGCCATGCGGCGAATAAAGGCGGGCTACGCGAGACCTTGATACCCGCAACAATGAGCCGAACAGACGGGCATAGGCACCACCCTTGGCGCCGTGCCCGTGCAGAACGTTCGGCTGCAATTCCTTGATGATCCTGTAGGTGCGCCGGGCCGAGGCGAGGTCGCCCAGGCCGACATGGCGCTGCATTGGCGTGCGATGGATGCCGAGCGCCAGCACGTCCTTCATCTGCTCGAACAGGCGCTCCTCGAATTCGCCCCCGGTGGTCGAATCACAGACGATGCCGACCGCATGACCGGCGGCGACCTGGGCTTCGGTCAGGTCGCGCACATGCCGGAAAATTCCTCCAACTGGTGAACGAAAGCAGTGGACGATCCTGAGCTTGTCCGCCACGTGGTGCCAGTCAGAACAGGCGTTCGCGGACGTAGACGGTATCTCCGGGCAGCAGCGGATCCGAGGTGACCACGCGGCCGGTCATCACCTTGCCGTTGATGTCGCGGGTGATGTCGACGCTCTCCTGGTTGGCGCGCGGTGTGAAGCCTCCGGCAATGGCGATGGCCTTCTGCACCGTCAGGCCGGGCACATAGGAATACTGGCCGGCGGCGCCCACTTCGCCCATGACGAAGATCGGCCGGTAGCGATCGATCTCGACGGAAACATCGGGATCGCGAAGATAGCCTTGCCGCAACTTGTCGGCGATCTCCTTTTCCATCTGCTGCGCGGTGTGGCCACGGGCGGGTATGGCGCCGACAAGCGGGAAAGAGAGATAGCCGGACTGGTCGACGCTGTAGGTGTTGGTCAGCCCGTCCTGTTCGAACACCGTGACGCGGACGCGGTCGCCGGCGCCGAGACGATAGGGTTGGTCGAGAACCTCATGGAAGGCCGCCGGCGTCGGCCGGTAGCTGGAGCAGCCGGCGAGCATCGATACGGCAAACATCGATACGGTAAGCAGCGCGCGAAAGAGGGAAGCAGTGCTTTTCATGACCGGACACGTACCTTCGACTGGCCGCTGCGGCGTCGCAGCAAACATCTGATATCGAGGCTCGTTATCATCCTGTTAGGGTTAATGGCCGGTAAAGGAGCCGGCCGATACCGTCCGCGCCCGGCAAGGATTTTGGTATTTTATCGTTTTTTTCTTGCCGCTCGCCAGCAAGTCCTAACGAGAGCTTACCTTGGTCTTAACGGCTGAGTTACCATAGTTGTTTACGGTGCATCGTGACCCAGTTTCGGAGTAGGGATGCATGTCCGTTCAGTCCGCGGCCGCAGATGTCGATGTTGACCTCAAGCAGCTCTTCGCCAGCCTGGCAAGGCGCTGGCTGCGCACAGTCCTTGTCGTTCTGGTGGTGACGGGGCTGGCCTTCGCCTTGGCGTCGCTGGCAACCCGGCACTACAAGGCGGAGACTCAGGTGGAGATCGTGCCGCGCGAATCCGTGTACACGCGGCCGGCCAGCAACAACAGCGACCCCGACAAGCCGATTCTCGATGAACAGGGCGTCGCCACCCAGGTCCAGATCATTTCCTCCAACGAAATCCTCAAGCAGGTCGCGCAGAAGCTTGGCCTTGAGAAACTGCCCGAGTTCAACGATGCGCTCGACATGTCGCCGCTGAGCCGCCTTTTGGTCCTGGTCGGACTGAAAAGCGACCCGATGGAAATTCCGACGGAAGAACGCGTGCTCAAGAAAATGCACGAAAAGCTCAACGTCTATGGCGTCGAGAAGACCCGCATCATCGCCATCGAGTTCTCATCGGAGGATCCAAAGCTCGCGGCCGCCATACCCGACGGCATTGCCGCCGCCTATATTGCCGGCCAGGGCGCGGCAAAGCTCGAATCGAACAACGCCGCCGCCGACTTCCTGGCGCCGGAGATCGCCGCCCTGCAGCGGCAGGTCAAGGATGCCGAGGCGAAGGTCGCGTCCTATCGCGCGCAGTCCGATCTTTTGATGGGCGGCAACAATTCGGTGCTCGCCACCCAGCAGCTTTCGGAATTGTCGAGCGAACTGTCGAAAGTGCGCGCCAATCGCGCCGCGGCCGAAGCGACAGCCGACGGTGTGCGCAAGGCGCTGCAGAATGGCGGCTCGCTGGACGCGGTGCCGGAAGTTCTGTCATCCGACCTGATCCAGCGTCTGCGCGAGCGTCAGGTCGAACTGCGCACCAACATCGCCGATCTGTCGACGACGCTGCTCGACAATCACCCGCGCATTCGCGCGCTGAAATCGCAGCTGTCCGATCTCGACGCACAGATCCGCAGCGAGGCCCAGAAGGTGATGAAAGGCCTGTTGATGCAGGCTGAGACCGCCAAGGCCCGTGAGAACCAGCTTGTCGCCGACGTCAACACGTTGAAGGCGGCGTCGGCCCAGGCCGGTGAACAGCAGGTCGATCTCGACGCATTGCAGCGCGATGCGGCGGCCAAGCGCCAGCAACTCGAACTTTATCTCACCAACTACCGCGAGGCGGCTTCGCGCCAGGATCGCAAATATCTGCCGGTCGACGCCAGGATCGTCTCGAAGGCCTCGGTGCCGTCGGAAGCCTATTTCCCCAAGATCGGGCCGATCGTCGGCGCGGCTTTCGCGGCCTCGCTGCTGCTGATGGCGGTGCTCACGCTGTTGCAGGAACTCTTTTCGGGCCGCGCCATGCGCCCGGCCAGTGGCGCCCGCTTCGAGCCGATCAATGAGGTGGCGATGCCGGCGACAGCTCGCTCCGAGCCATCCGACCGCCTGGAACCGCTAATCCCCAGCGAGGCCGTCAACCGTGCCGCCGAGACGCCATGGCCCCCCGAAACGATCTCGGATCCGGAGGCACGGCCTGCTGTTGAGCCTGTTGCCGAGACTGAATCCGTGCCAGAGCCCGAGCCTGTTGTGGCGGCGCGGCCACGCTCGGTGCTTGGCGAGATCGACATCGAGAAGGCCGCTGAAAAGCTGATCGCGAGCGGGGCCGCGCGCGCCATATTCGTTTCGCCCGAAGGCGACGAGGCGGCCGCATCGGCGATCCTGGTCGCGCGCGAGGTTTCCGACGCCGGCCTGCGCGTCCTGCTGCTCGACCTTACCGCCTCGGGCGCCGCCTCGCGGCCGATGCTGGACAGCGGGCTTTTCCCCGGCATCACCGATCTGCTCGCTTCGCAGGCGCAGTTCAGCGACGTGATCCATGCCGATCTCTATTCCGACTGCCACGTCATTCCAGTCGGCACCGCCGATCCGGTCCGCGCCATGCGCGCCGCCGACCGGCTGCCGATCATCATGCAGTCGCTGACCACGGCCTATGATCTGGTGGTGGTCGAATGCGGACCGGCCGACGCACAAGGCATCAGCCGGCTGGGCGGCGATGCCACCGAGGTGTTCCTGTCCATGCTCGAGCCCGACGACGAGGTGGCGCAGGCTGCGGTCAAGCTGATCGAGAGCGGTTATCCCGACCTGACGCTGGTGACGCCGATCGGCCACGAACCGCCGGGCACCCCGGGACGCCGTTCCGCCGCCTGAAGGAACCGCTGTCCGAAGGCAGGCTTCGGACTATCCGAGTTCAAGCGTCGTCACGCCGAATATCCTGTTGGCGTCGAGCTTCGGCGGCGGTCCTTTGTACATGCGGGTGGTGGTGAAGGTCGGTGAGAAACCCGCCGCGGCGAGTGCCGCGATGAAATCCACCTGGGTGGCCGGTACGTCGATGTTCAGGTCGCCACCCTCGCATATGCTCGCCAGTTCCTCGAGCAATCCGACCGCGGTCTGCATGTCGTCGGCGAAAAGCGGGCCGATCTTGAAGCCGCTGCGGCAGGATCGCGCCACCGCATAACCCGCCATTCCTCGCGGCGTGATCGCCGCCAGCGCATGGTGCGGCGGCTGCACCCATCGCCGCAGGAAGGAACTCCGGGATGCGGGAAAGCAAAGTGCATCATAGGCGATGATGGCGGGCATCAGTTGCGCCGTCACCATGCGAGGCCGCTCGGCGCCGATGGACGCGGCTGCGGGGCGCCCGCTGTAGCGGATGGTTTCGTAGACCGGCGTGAATCCCTTGCTCTGGTAGTTGGCCTGCTGCTCCTCGACGCCATCGAGCCCGATGGTGCGCCCGGCCAGCCGGTCCATGCCCGCGGTCCACACCATCTTGCCGTAACCCTTGCCGCGCATGTCCGGACGGCAGATGTAGAGACCGATGAAACCGAAATCGTGCCCATAGGCCACGGCCGAGATCGCGGCGACCATTTCGTTGCCGACAAAGGCACCGATGAAACCCTCTGGATCCGCTGTCTGGAACAGCGCGGCATCTTCAAGGCCGGGGTTCCAGCCCTCGGCAGCTGCCCAGTCGACGAGGACCTCCAGTTCTTCAAGCGACAGCGCGCGGATGGTCGGCTTCATGATGCTCATTTCGCGGCGATGGCTGCGGTCGAAGGATTTCAGCAGAGATGACCGGTCTTGGCCAGTCGCTTGCATCGGCGTCATGCTTCGAGGTCGAGGCCTGCCGAAAGCAAGCCGCCGCAAGCCTAGCTGTCGTCTTCGACGGCGGCGGGCGCCGGCTGTCCAGCGGCCTTGCGGCGCAGCATCTTGGTCAGCTTCCAGGCCACCGGGCTGTTCTTGACGAAAGCCTTCAGTCGCGTGCCCTGGCGAAGCCCCTGTGCCAGCGCGCGGCCCTTCAGCGTCAGCGGGACCAGCACCTCGAAATGCCGGATTTCGATATCGCACCACAGCCGCTTGTAGGGCTCGTCGCCGACCGAGAAATCATAGACCTCAAAGCCGGTCTCGCAGGCTTCCTGGATGTTGTCGAAGAACAGGAAGTCGCCGGGACTGGTGTGAGCGAGATCGTCCTCGGAGATCGCTCCGAACTCACAGATCACGCGTTTGCCCGAAAAGCTCGATCCGGTGACGGCGCGCAGCCTGCCGGCAACCTCCAGCCCGTGCAGCACGAAGGAGGGTTTTTGTTCGGCCAAGGCTTGCCCGAACAATGCCCGGAAGAAAGCGCGCGTGTGGTCGTCGCCGAAGACGTTGGCAATGCCCATCTTGCGGAAGCGGGATTCCTTCATTTCGAAGAAGGCGTCGAGCAGCCTGTTCACCTCTTCCGGCGTGGCGGCCGTAATGCGCCGATGGCTGCCGACGGCCTCGAACTTGCGTGTCTGCGAGCGATGCTTCTTGCGTTTGCGCTTGCCGCTCGCACGCGCCAGCAACGCGTCGAAGCCGCCGTCGAGATCGACGGCCAGCGCAAGGTTGGAGCTGGCAAAATGATCGAACGATGCGAAGGGATTGGCGACGCCGTCGAGATCGGGCAGCAGTCGTTCCAGCGCGATGAGATCGATGTCGGGGCGCGCCCTGGCAATGGCGGCAAGCAACGTCCGGATGGCCGCGACATCCGCCCTGGCCAGCCATTGCGGGTCTGCGGCGGCAAAATTGCCGTTGGCGTGCCTGCCGCCCATGAAACGGGCGACCCGGAACGGGCCGCGGCGGGTCACCTCCAGCGCCAGCGCCAGCACCGGTTTGCCTTCGAGAGCGAGCGTTGCGACGATCGGATCGGGCCTGACCTGCGCGGCCCAGTTCAGGATCCATATCGCGCCCTGTGCCGGAGCGTAGAGCGCAGAGCGGCAGAACCCCGCATAGGCCGCGAGCGCTTCGGCGCCGGCAACCCAGACCGACAGCCCCGCGGCATCTTTCGGCAGGGCCCGTGGCGAGGCTTCGGTCGCGGTGAGCCGATTGCCGTCAAATGACGCCGATGCGTCAACCATACCTCAATCCTTAGGGCGTATTGATCCCGATTTGGGGTTCGCTCAGGCGTATTCTGTGCTTGGATCAGCCTAGGCGCAAAAGGTGAATGAATGATCGACGGCGGGGAGGCAATCCGGAAACTGGCGCTCAACGTCGCCCGCTATACCGGCCTCGCACCGCTGGCCAGGCCGTTTGTCGGCGGCATCGGCGCCATCTTGATGCTGCACCGCGTGACAGCGACGCCGGAAAAGCCCCACAGCGTCAACCGGCACCTCAACATCTCGCCCAACTTCCTCGACGCCATGATCGCCGACATGAAGGCGGGCGGCTATGCCTTCGTTTCGATGGACGAGGCGATCGAGCGCATCAAGGCAGGCGGCAAGGGTGGCCGGTTCGCCACCATCACCGCCGACGACGCCTACCGGGACAATTTGACCGAGGCTCTGCCGGTGCTGGAAAAGCACGGCGCGCCGATCACCATCTATGTCGCGCCGGGGCTGATCGACGGCACCGCCGATCTGTGGTGGGACGTGGTCGAGGACATCGTCAACGCGTCCGACAGCCTGACCTTGGCGACCTCGAACGGCCCGGTGCTGATCGCTTGCAAGACCCCCGCCAGGAAACACCAGGCCATCGCCCGGCTGCACACCTACTTCACCACCGAAGTTCGCGAGGAAGACTTGCGGACCGTGCTGCGCGAACTGGCAAGTGCAAATGGCATCGACGTGGATGCGTCGCGCCGGCGCACGTTGATGAACTGGGATGAGATCCGCACCATCGCGGCGCACCCGCTGGTGACGATCGGTGCCCACACCATCAATCACAGCAATCTGAAGCGGCTTTCCGAGGCCGGCGCACGGCACGAGATCGGCGCTGTGAAGGACATGTTGGGGGCTGAGCTTGGCGCCGAGCCCCGTCATTTCGCCTACCCCTATGGCTATGCCAGTGCCGTCGGCTGCCGCGAAGTGGGCTTTGCCCGTGATGCCGGCTATGCCTCCGCGGTGACGACCCGCCACGGCGTGCTGCGCGCCGAGCACGCTGGCTTCCCGCATGCCTTGCCGCGCCTCTCGGTCAACGGCCGCTACCAGAGCCTCGCCCACATCCGCACCATGCTGTCGGGCGTGACGACGCCGCTCGCCAATGCCGGCAAGATGGTTGTGACGATCTGACGATTTGCCTGGCTAAGGCCAGTGCAAAGCTCAGCGCTTGGCCCGCGGCTCCAGCATCAGCCATTTGATGATGCCCATCGCTGGCAGCACCCAGAGCAGGCCGCTGAGCAGGAAGAACAGGAACTGCACCAGCGCACCGGACTCCGACAGCCGGGCGACCGCGAAGATCGAGGCGACCAGCGCATAGATGATGACCAGTGCCACCAGCAGGAACATTCCGATCAGCTTTTTCAGGCGAATGGACATGGCTTGGCCTCGTTGATTGCACTCGCTTAAGCCGAACGCGGGGCACGCGCAACCCGCGGCGGACGGCGCGACGGCGTGCCGCGCCGGACGGCCTTGCCAGCACGGGTGCGATGGTCCACCAATCCGCGACCTCAACCTGCCGGGAATAGATCATGGCTGCCATTTCAGCCGCCGCGCCGTACGTGGCCCGCGACCGCGACCTGCACAACCGCGCACTGCTGCGCGGCTGGCTTTATGTCGTGCTTCTGGTTCTGTTCGCGCTGGTGCTGGTCGGGGGCGCCACCCGCCTTACCGAGTCCGGCCTGTCGATCACGCAATGGCAGCCGATCCATGGCGTCATCCCGCCGCTCAACGACGCCGAGTGGCAAGAGGAATTCCAGCGATACCAGCAGATCCCCCAATACACCGAGCTCAACAAGGGCATGAGCATCGAGGCGTTCAAGTCGATCTTCTGGTGGGAATGGGCACATCGCCTGCTGGCACGCAGCGTCGGCCTGGTCTTTGCCTTGCCGCTGCTGGCCTTCTGGGCGACGCGCCGCATCGAGCGCGGCCTTGGGCCCAATCTGGTCGGGATTCTGCTCCTCGGCGGTTTGCAGGGCGCCATCGGCTGGTGGATGGTGGCCTCGGGCCTGGTCGACCGCGTGTCGGTGAGCCAATACAGGCTGGCGACCCACCTGACGCTGGCGGCACTGATCTTCACCGCCACCATGGTCGTCGCGCGTGGATTGGCGCCGCATTCCGAACCCGCCGCCGATCGCTCGACGCAGCGCCTGGCCGGGTTCATCGTGCTGTTGGCGCTGATCCAGATTTATCTCGGCGGCCTGGTCGCCGGCCTCGATGCCGGCATGAGCTACAACACCTGGCCGCTGATGGACGGCAGGATCATCCCGGGCGATCTGCTGATTCTCGAGCCGGCATGGCGCAATTTCTTCGAGAGCCCGAAGACGGTGCAGTTCGTCCACCGGCTCGGCGCCTACACGGTCTTCGCCGTCGCTCTCTGGCACATGATCGCGACGCGTCGGCGGCTGCCCGGTTCAACCCATGCGCGCCGCGCGACGCTGCTGTTTGTGCTGGTGCTGGTGCAGGCCTCGATCGGCATCGGTACGCTGCTGATGCAGGTGCCGCTGCATATGGCGCTGACGCACCAGGGTTTTGCGCTAATCGTGCTGGGCTTTGCCGCCGCGCATTGGCGCGGCACCAAGGGTGCCTACCCCCTGCCGCACCAGGTTGCGCTCCGGACCTGATCGCGAGCCGATCGGTCGATCACATCCAGAATTCGTTGCTACCGTCCACGGACTTAGAAAGTGGCTCGCACCGTCCGGATCGCCGCGGCTATCGACAGTTCGCGGTTCTCCTCGACCGCGTTGTCGTCCTCGTGATGCCAGGCCGCGGACAGGCAGCCATAGGCGATGGCGTGGTCCAGCATCGCTGCGAGTGTCTGCTTCAGCGTCGTGGCAAAGACTTCGGCCATATGCGCGATCCGCTCCGGATCGAGGCAGAGTGCATCACGATCGAGCGGATTGTAGAACATGTTGGCGGCGTCGAAGCCGGGGTCGCCGAGCACGCCCTTCGGATCGATCGCCAGCCAGCCGCGCGGGCCATGCAGGATGTTCTCGTGGTGCAGGTCGCCGTGCAGCGGCCTGACATCGTGAGGGTTGGACAACAGCCGTTCGGCAATTTCGCCAGCCTCGACATACAGGCTGCCGTGGCCGTTGGCGCGATCGGTTGCGGCTTTCTTGAAAAGGCTGGCGAACCGCTCCCTGAGCGGCTGAAGCTCGGACGGGAAGGAGTGCTTCGATGGCGAGAGCAGCCTTGCCATCACCTCGGCGGCGATTTCGGTGGCGATTTCGTCGCCTTGCTCATCGAGAACCTTGGAAAGCAGTGTTTCGCCGGCAAATTCGAGCAGCATGCTGTGACCGTCGCGGCCAAGCACGCGCACCGCGCCTTCGTCGCGCCGCCAGGCAAGGAAGTGCTCGCCGCGCAACTCGTCGGCGACGTCGTCGAAAGGCTTGAGCGCCTTGACGACGGCCGGCGAGCCGTCCTCGCGCCGCACCTTCCAGATGCGGCTCGAAAACGTCTCGGCGATGAGTTCTGGCGCGCTGACCTTCCAGCGCGCCGGGAAGGCTGGTGCGTCCATTAATGCATGTCGCTCAAAAGTGGCCCCGAAAGACGACGCGCTTTAGGTCCCGAGCATCAGGTCCATGTTCTGGACGGCGGCACCCGACGCGCCCTTGCCGAGATTGTCGTAGACCGCCAGCAGCAGTGCCTGCGCGCGTTTGTCGTTGGCAAAGACATAGACCTTCATGCGGTTGGTGCCGTTGTAGACCTCGGGGTCGATCTCCGGCATGCGTTCCAGATGCGCATAAGGCGCCACCTCGACCACGCCGCCCTTGATCGCGGCGAAATGGTCGGCAATCGCGGCATGCAGCTCGGCACCGCTCGGCACATGATCGAGGCCGCCGAGCTGCAGCGGCACCACGGTGATCATGCCTTGGGCGAAATTGCCCACCGCCGGCTGCATGATCGGGTCATGCGACAGCTTTGCATAGGCCCGCAATTCCGGCACGTGCTTGTGCTGCAGGGTGAGGCCGTAGGGCAGGAACTCCGAAGCATCCTCGCCCTTGGCGACATAATCCTCGATCATCGGACGTCCGCCGCCCGAATAGCCCGAAATGCCGTTGACGGTGATCGGGAAATCCGCCGGCAGCAGGCCGGCGGTGACCAGCGGCCGCAGCGTCGCGATCGGTCCCTGCGGCCAGCAGCCGGGGTTGGCGATGCGCTTGGCCGAAGCGATCGTCTTCGCCTGATCCCTGTCCATTTCAGCGAAGCCATACGCCCAGCCCTCGGCCACGCGATGCGCGGTCGACGCATCGATGACCTTGGTCGTGTCATTGGTGATCAGCGAGACACTTTCCTTCGCCGCGTCGTCCGGCAGGCACAGGATCGCGATATCGGCGGCATTGAGGAATTCGGCGCGCGCCGCGGTTTCCTTGCGGCGCTCGGTGGGAATGGAAATGATCTCGAGGTCGCCGCGCTCGGCAAGCAGCGCCCGGATCTGCAGGCCGGTGGTGCCGTGCTCGCCGTCGATGAAGATTTTCGGTTTCATTGGCTGATCAAATTCCCTGAAATTTCAAGACTATATGCCGTTACCATGATTCACCGCGGCACCGTTGTGGTTGCCGTTGTTCAGCTCTTCGAGCCGGGCCTTTCGCTCCGCCAGCAGGCCGAGATACTGCATGGCCACCATCGAGCCGGCAATCGCCGTTATATCGGCGTGATCATAGGCCGGCGCAACCTCCACGACATCGGCGCCGACAATATCGACCTGGTTGAGCTGCCGCAGCGTCGACAGGATCTTCGCCGAGGACGGTCCGCCGGCAACCGGTGTGCCGGTGCCGGGCGCATAGGCCGGATCAAGGCAGTCTATGTCGAACGTCAGATACGTCTTCTTGCCTCCGGTGCGGTCGACGATGGCGTAGGCGATGTCGGATGCACGCATCTCCTCGATTTCATGGCCATGGAGAATCTTGATGCCGAACGTGTCGGGGGCATGGGTGCGGATGCCGATCTGGATCGACCGGTCGGGATCGATGATGCCTTCCTTGACCGCGCGGCCGACGAAGGAGCCGTGGTCGATGCGCTTGCCGTCGTCCTCCCAGGTGTCCTGATGCGCGTCGAACTGCACCAGGGCGAGCGGCCCGTGGATTGCGGCATGCGCCTTGAGCAGCGGCCAGGTGACGAAATGGTCGCCGCCTAGCGTCAGCAAGAAGGCGCCGGACTTCAGGATCTTGGCCGCTTCGCGCTCGATCGTGCCCGGCGTCTTCTGGTGGTTGCCTGAATCGAGCAGGCAATCGCCATAATCGATCACCGCGAGGTGCTCGAACAGGTCGCGCGAAAACGGGTATTGGGGATCGTTGTCGAGGATCGCCGAGGCACGGCGTATAGCCTGCGGCCCGAAGCGCGCGCCTGGCCGGTTGGTGACGGCGGCGTCGAACGGAATGCCCCACACGACCGCGTCCGCGCCCTTCACGTCCTTCGTGTATTTGCGCCGCATGAACGACAGCGCGCCGGAATAGGTCGGCTCGAACGCAGCGCCCGTTTTGGAGCGGGCTGTGAAGGCATGGTCGATGGTCTTGGTCGCCATTACTGGTCCTCGGTTTTCATCGGGGTGCAACAACTACAGAACCGGCACGGAAGATGCCAGTCACAGCTTGGGGAGACGAAATCGCGCCGCCCGGGTGCCACGGCAAGACAGGATTTGTACCATCATGACGCAAACGGCGTTTCTTAATCCGTCCCGTGCCGTGGTGTCGACCCACGCCGGCACGATCGCCGTCGAACGCTTCCTGGTTCTCGATTCGTGGCGTGGCATCTGCGCCCTGCTGGTGGCGCTGTTTCACTTCCCGACCGCTTCGGTGATCTCGCAGAGCCGTTTCATCGGTTCATCCTATCTTTTTGTCGACTTCTTCTTCGTCCTTTCCGGCTTCGTCATCGCCAGCAGCTATGCCGACCGCCTGAGCCAGCCGGATGAGGTCGCTCGCTTCGCGCTGGTGCGTTTCGGCCGCATCTATCCCTTGCATCTCATCATGCTCGCGGCCTTTGCCGGGTTCGAACTGCTGCGGCTGATGCTGCCGCAACTGCATGGCGCCGGCGCTGCTCCGTTCACCGGCGGGTTCGACCTGAAAAGCCTGCTTGCCAATCTTTTCCTGCTGCAAGGTGTCGGCTTCGAGGATCGACTGACCTGGAATGCACCGAGTTGGAGCATTTCGGCGGAGTTCTTCGCCTATCTCCTGTTCGCTGGCGTCGTCTTCGTCGCCGGCGCGCGTGCCTGGATATGGTTCGTTGCCGCCGCTGTCACGGCGCCGCTGTTCCTGCTCGGCTTCTCCACGCATCATATGGATGTGTCCTATGATTTCGGCTTCATCCGTTGCCTCTACGGCTTCTCGCTCGGCGCCCTGCTGGCCTGGTTTCAGCATGATTCCATTGCAAGGGCGCGACAGGTTCTCGTCAGCAGCGGCCCACGGGTGAGCTGGACCCTTGCCGAAATCGTCATGGTGGCGGTCATCGTTCTTTTTGTCTCGCTGGCGGGCAGCAATGATTTTGGCATCGCGGCACCACTGGTCTTCGCGCTGGCGCTGTTTCTGTTCGCCCACGAAGGCGGCTGGATTTCAGCTCTGCTGAGGGCGCCGTTCATGCTGACGCTCGGCGCGCTGTCCTACTCGATCTACATGGTCCATATCTTCGTCCAGGCGCGGCTGATCAATGTCGCCGGGCTCGTCGAGCGCAAGCTCGGCCTCGGCTTTGTCGGCGACATCGTGCTGCGCGGGCAACCTGCGACCGGTTTCGGTGCCGGTTGGGTCGGGATCGTCGCAATCGTTCTCATGCTCGCTGCCACCATCGCGCTATCCTGGATCACCTGGCGCTTCGTCGAGATGCCGGCGATGGCATGGTTTCGCCGGCGAGCGAAACGCCTCTGACGCACCGGCCAGCACGCATTCCGCTAGCCGGCTTCGTTCACCTGGATGTCACGGGCATCGCTTATCCGGATCTCGATCCGGTAAGGAGCGATTCTCGATGCGGACCATCTGGCTGCGCGTTCTGTTTTCCACGGCACTCGCGGCCGCCTGCGGCCAGGCCTTGGCCGGCGAGACCCGCGCCAGGCAGATCCTCGACCGCTTCGAACACGCCAATCAGTGGCGCGACCACGTCCTGGTGGCCGCGCATCGCGCCGGCAGCATGCAGGCCGGCAAGACGCTCTATGCGGAAAATTCGCTCGCGGCTGTCGAAGGCTCGATCGCCATGGGCGCCGAGATCGTCGAGGTCGACATCAGGCGCTCGAAGGACGGCGAGTTCGTGGTCATGCATGACAGTTGGCTCGACCGCACCACGACCTGCAGGGGCGAGGTGGTCAACTACACGCTGGCCGAACTGAAGGCCTGCCGGCTGGTGGTCGAGGGCACCGGCACCGTCACCAGCGAGACGGTCTCGACGCTGCGCGAAATGCTGATGGCGACCAGGGACAGGATCCTCATCAACCTCGACAACAAGCTCGAGATCGGCGACCTGCCGGGCATGATCGCGGTGGCCCGCGATCTCGGCATGGCGGATCAGGTCATCGTCAAGGAGAACCTGTGGAACCAGGGCAGGATCACCGCGGTAAAGGCCGCCATGGCTGCGATCGGCGGCGTCCAGTTCATGCCGATCATCGCCGATGACGCGGTGCATGATGCCGGTTTCGCCGAGACGGTCGACCACGCTTTTGCGCCGCGCGCGGTCGAGCTGATCAACTGGCGGGCAGGCGCGCAGACCCTTACCGAGACCGGCGGGCCGCTGTTCAGCACGCGCATGCGGGCGGCGGCGGTGCGCGGCAACTGGCACATCTGGGCCGACACCTATGCCATCGTTGGCAAGCCGGGCGGCTTCCTGGCCGGCGGCCGTGGCGACGAGCTGGCGGTGCAGGCCAGCCTGCCGCGCGAAGCCTGGGGTTTTTGGGCCGACCGCGGCGCCACCATCATCCAGACCGACGAACCGAAGGCGGCAATCGGCTGGCTGGGGGCGAACGGCTACCGCGTGCCTTATGCCGATGAGGCACGGCCGGTTGAGGCCGCCAGCACCGCCAGCATCAACTAGGAAAAACCAGGAAATCCGACGCTGGCGCCATCACCCCACCCGGCGCTACGCGCCGACCTCCCCATCGAGGGGAGGTAGGGCGCCAGGTTTTTGTCGGTCTCCTATCCCGACCGTTCCGACACCGCATTGGCCGGTGCAAAACACGCCTTCTTCTACCTCCCCTTGATGGGGAGGTCGCGCCGCAGGCGCGGGTGGGGTGACTGCCGAGCCGCAAACAAAAGGGCCGCCCGGAGGCGGCCTTTTCGATTGTCCAAACTGCGGAGCGCTTAGCGCTTCGAGAACTGGAAGGAGCGG
This sequence comes from Mesorhizobium sp. WSM1386, assembly GCF_055901595.1. Taxonomy (NCBI): domain Bacteria; kingdom Pseudomonadati; phylum Pseudomonadota; class Alphaproteobacteria; order Hyphomicrobiales; family Phyllobacteriaceae; genus Mesorhizobium; species Mesorhizobium sp. WSM1386. The sequence continues at coordinate 4,873,373 of NZ_CM148373.1, read as the reverse complement.
CGGGCCTTCGCCTTGCCGTACTTCTTGCGCTCGACGACGCGGCTGTCGCGGGTCAGGAAGCCGCCCTTCTTGAGCACGGCGCGCAGCGCAGGCTCATAGTAGGTCAGCGCCTTGGAGATGCCGTGACGCACAGCACCGGCCTGGCCGGAGAGGCCGCCGCCGACGACAGTGGCGACGATGTCGTACTGGCCCGCACGGTTCGAAGCGATGATCGGCTGGTTGAGGATCATCTGCAGGACCGGACGCGCGAAATAGGTCGCGAATTCCTTGTCGTTGATGACGATCTTGCCGGAACCCGGCTTCACCCAGACGCGCGCGATGGCGTTCTTGCGCTTGCCGGTGGCATAGGCGCGGCCCGACTTGTCGAGCTTCTGGACGTGGACGGGTGCCGCGGCCTGCGTATTGGTGTTGCCGGTGGCGGCGCCCAGTTCTGCGAGCGAGGAAAGCTCAGCCATCTTATGCGACCTTCTTGTTCTTGGAATTCAGCTTGGCCACGTCGAGGACTTCTGGCTGCTGGGCGACATGCGGATGCTCGGTACCTGCATAGACGCGCAGGTTCTTCATCTGGCGACGGCCAAGCGGGCCACGCGGCACCATGCGCTCGACGGCCTTCTCGACGACACGCTCGGGGAAACGGCCCTCGAGCAGCTGGCGCGCGGTGCGCTCCTTGATACCGCCGGGGTGGCCGGTGTGCCAGTAATAAACCTTGTCGGTGAACTTCTTGCCGGTGAACACCACCTTGTCGGCATTGATGACGATGACGTTGTCGCCGTCGTCGACATGCGGGGTGAAGGTCGGCTTGTGCTTGCCGCGAAGATGATTGGCGATGACAGTGGCGAGACGGCCGACGACGAGACCCTCGGCGTCGATCAGGATCCACTTCTTCACCACATCCGCAGGCTTCTGCGAAAAGGTTGTCATGTTTTCTGCTCTCGGTTTGGACCTTCCCCAAAAATAGAGAAGGCGTTTCTTGTTGCTTGGATTGGCGATGAGCACTTGCCCGCCGCCAATATCAAAACGGCGGCCTTTGCGGGCCGCTGCTTCGTGACGGCTTATAGGCGAGGGTGGGGAGCGCGTCAAGGCGATCAAAAAGGCGAATATCAAGAAAAATTAAGCAAAAACAGGCGCTTGTGTAAAAGGTATTATTTTACCACATCGATTTGCGATCGATTCTCGGACGATCTCAATGCTTTGCTTCGATTTCCCTGCGAGCGGCGCTTGAAAGGAACGCCGATCGCGTAATGCCACGCTCGCGTGCCGCGGCGTCGATCGCCCGCAAAACGCCGCGCTCGAAAGTCACGTTCGCCCTGACGACTGCGCTATCATTGTCGATGAGGGGGACCGAGACCAGATAACCGCCTTCGGCAAGCGCATTGCGGATATTGGGAAGGGCGACAATCGCTTCGTGGCTGGACGGTTCTGGAACAGGCATGTCCTCCGCCCATAACTGCAAGGCTTCGACGGCGTTGGGTACGATGTCTTCCGCTGCATCCGCGGCGGAAAAACAGCCGGGAATGTCAGGGAAGCGTATGCCGAAGGCACTGTCCGGATCTTTGTCGACCAGTGCGAAATAGTTCTTCATTGCGATCCCCTTACCTGATCCAACCAGCCTGCTTGGCTATGGCGCGAGCTGTACCTGTCGGCAGATCCTTCTCAGGGTGCGGAACAATCAACACGATCTCGCCTTTCCGAAATTTGTTGTGCGAGCCGCGTGAAATGAGCTCGAACCTTTCCTCCTTGAGGCGCTTCACGATTTTACGACTGTCTCGCTCGAGCAAAAATCACCTATGCGCATATATATACACATTGAATGGAATTCAATCGTCAGGATCGCTTCGGCGGGATCGAATAGGTCCCCGTCGCGTGCGCGATCGTGTGTCCGCCCTCGCCGGCGACGATGTCGATGTCGAACACCATCAGGCTCTTTCCCAGCTTCAGGATGCGGCAGTGGCCATCGATCGGTCCTGTCCCGGCCTTGCGGACGAAGTTGATGTTGAGGTTGGTGGTGACGGAGAGCGCATCCGGCCCGGCATGGCTGAGGACGCAAACATAGCCGCCAATGTCGGCCAGCGTGAACAGGGCAGGGCCGGACACCGTGCCGCCGGGACGAAGATGCCGGTCGCCGGCATTGAGCCGCACGATGCAGCCGCCCGGGAAAACGTCGATCGCCTCATAGGCCGCGACTCTTTCGTTAAGCTGCGGAAACTCGGTTTCCATCAGCGTATTGACTTGTGCTGCGGTCAGCACCGGCTTGAGGCTGGTCTGGGCGGGCATGTCGGTCTCTCGTTCTGTGCCAAGCCTGTATGGGCGCAGGACGGTATTTCTTGCAACACCTCCGTCCCTCTGGCGCAAGCAATCGGTGTTGGACGAAACCCGATCCGATATTAGATAGTCCGGTATCTGATACTCAGGCAGCCCGAGCGGAATCGCGGAGACCTCAACCATGGCCGAAATCCTTGCCATTAAGCCTGCCGCTGTCGAGGGGCCGGTCGCGACCCGGCTGGACAAGGGCGTGCTGCGCCTCATGCTGGCCAATCCGCCCGCCAACGCCCTGTCGCTGGCGGTGATGGCGGCGCTGACGGCGGAACTCGAACGCGCCAAGGCCGACAAGGCCGTGCGCGTCATCGTCCTGTCGGCGGCAGGCAAGGTGTTCTGCGCCGGCCATGACCTCAAGGAGATGACCGCGCGGCGTGCCGACGCCGATCGCGGCAAGGCCTTTTTCGAAGAGACGTTTGCCGCTTGCGCCACGTTGATGCAGGCGATCGTGCGGCATCCGCTGCCCGTTATCGCCGAGGTCGACGGCCTGGCGACGGCCGCCGGGCTGCAACTGGTCGCCAGTTGCGACCTGGCGATCGCCTCGCACGAAGCGACCTTCTGCACGCCGGGCGTCAATATCGGCCTGTTCTGCTCGACGCCGATGGTGGCGCTGTCGCGCAATGTCTCGCGCAAGCAGGCGATGGAAATGCTCTTGACCGGCGAGACGATCGACGCGGCCACCGCCAAGGACTTCGGCCTGGTCAACCGTGTCGTGCCGCGCGAGTACCTGAATCAGACTGTCACCAAATATGCGCAAACCATTGCTTCCAAATCGTCTTTGGTGGTGAAGACCGGCAAGGAAGCCTTTTACGCCCAGGCCGAGATGGGATTGGCGGACGCCTATGCCTATACCGGCCGCGTCATGGTCGAAAACATGCTGGCGCGCGACGCGCAGGAGGGCATCGGCGCCTTCATCGGCAAGCGCAAGCCGGAATGGACGGACGAGTAAGGGAGACGCACTCATGGAACCGCGCATCTCCATCATCACCATCGCTACCGACGATCTTGATCGCGCGGTGCGCTTTTACGAGGCGATGGGCTTGAAACGGCATGCCGGCATCACCGAAGGCGTCGCCTTCTTCCAGATGGGGGGCGTCATTCTCGGCCTGTTCCCGCGCGAAAGCGCCGAGCAGGATTCCGGCGTCTCCTTCACCGGGGCGCCGTCCGCCGTCTATCTCGCCTACAACACCCGCTCTGATGCCGAGGTCGACGAAGTGCTCGCCATGGCGGAAAAAGCCGGCGGCCGCATCGTCAAGCCGGCCGGACGTGCTTTCTGGGGCGGCTGGTACGGCTATTTTGCCGACGCCGACGGTCATGTCTGGGAAGTGGCGCACAATCCGGCCTTTCCGATCGCGGAAGACGGCACGATTTCGCTGCCCGAATGATGCAGCCCCAGCGATGCTGACCAATTGATGGCCCACCGCAAGCAGCTGACGCGGCTCAAGGCCCCCTATCTCAAACGCGTCCTGCTCGATCCCGAGCGCGTGAACGATTGGGAAAAATACCCGTGGAACCTGCCGCTGTTTCGCGGCCGCGCCTTCGAGCTCGAATTCACCACGCCGATCACCATCATCGTCGGCGAGAACGGCACCGGTAAATCCACCTTGCTCGAGGCGATCGGCGCGCTGGCCGGTTACGACGAGGCCGGCGGTGGCAAGGGCTACAGGCCGGTCGACCATTCCGGCGCCATCGACAAGAGTGGCGCCGCGCTGGCGAACACATTCCGTGGCCATTGGCTGCCGAAGGTCACCGCCGGCTGGTTCTTCCGCGCCGAATCCTTCTACTCCGTCGCCCGCTATCTGGATCAGGCAGCGCTGGATTCGGGCGAGGCGCCGCCGGATTTCCTGTCATGGTCGCATGGCGAGGGGTTCATCCGCTTTTTCGAGGAACGCTGCCGCAGGCAAGGCATCTATATCCTCGACGAGCCTGAAAGCGCGCTCTCCCCGTCGCGCCAGATCGAACTGCTCAAGATGCTGCGGCGCATGGACCAGTCGGGCACCGCGCAGGTAATCATGGCGACGCACTCGCCGCTGCTGATGGCCTGTCCCGGCGCGCGGCTGTTCCGCATCAGCCGGTTCGGGCTCGAGCCCGCCGACTTTCGCGACACGGACCATTTCCGCATGCTGCGCGATTTCAGCAATGACCCGGATGGTTTTCTCACCGAGGCGTTGTATGAGGACGAGGCATGAATCACGATAGCTACGACAACACCTACATCGGCGGCATCCTCAATTCGGTGAAGACCATCGCCATGGTCGGCGCGTCGGCCAATGACGTCAGGCCAAGCTATTTCGTGCTGAAATACCTGCTGGCCAAGGGGTTTTCGGTATTTCCGATCAATCCTGGCCAGGCCGGCAAGGAAATCCTTGGCCGGATGACCTATGCCAGGCTGGCCGACATTCCGGAGCCGATCGATATGGTCGACATCTTTCGCGCGCCGGCGGCGGTGCCCGGCATCGTCGACCAGGTGTTGCTGCTCGATCCGCTGCCGAAAGTGATTTGGATGCAGCTTGGCGTGCGCCATGACGAAGCAGCCGCGCGCGCCGAGGCCGCCGGCATCAAGGTGGTGATGAACCGCTGCCCCAAGATCGAGTACGGCAAGCTCTCCGGCGAGATCGGCTGGACCGGGGTCAATTCCGGGGTGCTGTCGTCGAAGAAGCCGCTGATGCGCCAGGGCTTTCAGAGTTTTGGTGTGCGCCAGAAATAGGCTATGGGCTAAGGCGCAAAATTATTCCGGAAAATGCCGCATTTTCCTGCGGCTTGGTCGAAGGTCCCACGCCGAAGGGTATTTTCTTCTTTGCATTCCGTGCCGGGCTTCGCCAAGAATGCCCGGCGATTTTCAGAAGGTTTTTAAGGGAGGTTTCCGTGACCCGTACGCCCGGTTTCAATACGCTCGCCGTCCATGCCGGCGCCAAGCCCGATCCGGCCACCGGCGCGCGCGCCACGCCGATCTACCAGACCACGTCCTTCGTCTTCGACGACGCCGACCATGCCGCCTCTCTCTTCGGCCTGAAGGCCTTCGGCAACATCTACACCCGCATCATGAACCCCACGCAGGCTGTGCTCGAAGAGCGCGTCGCCGCACTCGAAGGCGGCACGGCTGCCCTTGCGGTGGCATCCGGCCACGCCGCGCAGGTGATCGTGTTCCACAATCTGATGCAGCCGGGCGACAATTTCGTCGCCGCCAACAAGCTTTATGGCGGATCGATCAACCAGTTCGGCCATGCCTTCAAGAATTTTGGCTGGGAGGTGCATTGGGCCGAAGCCAATGATGTCTCGACCTTCGAAAGCCAGATCGACGACAGGACCAAGGCGATCTTCATCGAGAGCCTGGCCAATCCTGGCGGCACCTTCGTCGACATCGAGAAGATCGGCGAAATCGCCCGCAAGCACGGCCTGCCGCTGATCGTCGACAACACGCTGGCCTCGCCCTACTTGATCCGGCCGATCGAGCACGGCGCCGACATCGTCGTCCATTCGCTGACCAAGTTCATCGGCGGCCATGGCAATTCGATCGGCGGCGTCATCGTCGATGGCGGCACCTTCGACTGGTCGAAGTCGGGCAAATATCCGATGCTGTCGGAACCGCGCCCCGAATATGGCGGCCTCGTCCTGCACGAGACCTTCGGCAATTTCGCTTTCGCCATTGCCGCGCGCGTGCTCGGCCTGCGCGATCTCGGCCCCGCGATCTCGCCGTTCAACGCCTTTCTCATCCTGACCGGCCTCGAAACCTTGCCGCTGCGCATGCAGCGCCATTGCGACAACGCGATAACCGTCGCCGGCTGGCTGTCCAACCATCCCAAGGTCGCCTGGGTGAACTATCCCGGTCTTCCCAGCGACAAGAACAATGCGCTGCAGAAGAAATATTCGCCGCTTGGCGCCGGCGCCGTGTTCACCTTCGGCCTCAAGGGCGGCTATGAGGCCGGCGTCAAGTTCGTCGAGGCGCTCGAACTGTTCTCGCATCTGGCCAATGTCGGCGACACCAAGTCGCTGGTCATCCACCCGGCGTCGACCACGCACCGCCAGCTTTCCGACGAGCAGAAGGTCAAGGCCGGTGCCGGTCCGGACACCGTGCGGCTTTCCATCGGCATCGAGGATGTCACAGACATCGTCGCCGACCTTGAACAGGCGCTCGCCAAGGTCTGATTTTTGAGTGAGTAGTCAGTAGTCAGTAGTCAGTAGTTAGTAGTGACTAGCCACCCGAGCGTCGACGGGAGCGCTTCCACTCACTAATCACTACTGACTACTGACTCACTGTGGGAGGCAAGTCTTGTCCGCGCATTACCTGACAGTATCGACCGACAGCGTCGAACCCGAATCCGGCGCACCAGCGCCGGATCGGCTGATCTCGGGCGATCCGCAATTCCGCACCTGGAATGTCGAGGAGCGGGATGGCGGCCTCTACGCCGGCATTTGGGAATCCACCCCGGGCAAGTGGCGCATCGTCTATGACGAATGGGAATTCTGCCACATCCTGTCCGGGGTCTCGATAATCGCGGAACAGGGCGGCAAGGCGCGCACGGTCAGGGCAGGCGACAGTTTCGTGCTGAGGCCAGGCTTCAAGGGCAGCTGGGAAGTGCTTGAAACGACACGCAAGGAGTATGTGATCAAGCTGTGATCACTTCGCCGGAAACTGGCCGAGGCAGGCTTCCGAGGCCTTGTCGTGGGCGGTCAGCAAATTGGCGTCCTGGGCTTCGAGATCGGCGTCGGCAATCTCGTCGCGATAATATTGCGTCAACAGGTCCAGCCCTTCCTGGGCGACACCCTGGGTCGGCATTTCCCGCGCCAGACAGCCGCAGAGGCTGAGTGCGCGGTCCGGCGAGCCGACCTTGCGGTTGGTCAGGATGAACTCCTGGGCCGGGCAGGCGGCGATGAAGTCGTTGAAATCGAGCCTCTGTTGCGGCTGGTCGCCATGGTTGAAGTAGGCCGGCTGCCACTGGCTCTTGCCGCTGACGACGTCGCAGCCGGTTGCGGTGTCGCTTGCCTGCGTGCTGACGGCTTGCCAGGCTTTCTCCTTGTCGCCGCTGGGATACTCGAAATTCTCGCCCAGCGAGGCGGCATATTGGTCAAGGTCGGCCTGGGTGAAACCGATCGCCTTGAGCCGATTGAACTGGCATTGGCATTCACCGGCAACCCGCTCGGCCTCACCTTCTTCCGGCTGTTCGCTGGATTTGCTTTTTTGGCAGGCGGCGATGAAGACGGCGCCGTCGAGCGACGTGGCAGGGAAGGTCGAGACTTCAGCGTAGCGGTCGCCGGTCCAGCCAAACAGCTTTTGGTCTAGTTGCAGATCGATGAAGCCGTCGCGTTTGAAAGCGCCGAGCGCGACCCTGTCTGGAGGCGTCAGCCTCGCACCGGGGATGTCACCGAGAACCTCACGGTAGCCATCGCCTTCCAGCACGAACAGGAAAAGCCCGCATTTGGCGCCATCGCAAGCCGGATCCGCGACGTAGGCGTAGATTTCGGACAGACCGTCGAGGTTGAAGTCGACTTCATAGGCCGAGAACTTGTCCGCGGGCACGGCAGCGCCCGTCTGGCGCTCCAGCAGGCCTGCCGCCATCGCCCTGGCGATGGCATCGCTGTTTTCCTGCGGGATATTTTCCGGCTGCTGCGCCTGGGCGTGCGCCAGGCATGCGCATAGCAACGCCAATGCGAACGCCGTCGCCAGTTTGGAAAACAGTCTCATCGCGCAGCCCCAGGCCCGCCATCGTTCAAAAGCCGACGGCGAGCGTTTCCAGCCCATGGAAGTGGTAAGTGTCGCGGAAGCGCGGGCTTTCGGCAAGATGGAGCTTTGGCTGGCGCTCGAACAAGGTCTTCAGCGACACCTGCAATTCGAGCCGGGCGAGCGGCGCGCCGATGCAGAAATGGATGCCGGCGCCGAAGGACACGTTCTTCTGGTCTGCCCGGTCCGGCCGGAAGGCCTGCGGGTCGGCAAAGGCGCGCGGGTCGTGATTGGCCATGCCGAGCAAGAGCCCGATCGTCTGGCCCGGCTGCACGACGATGCCTGGCGCCACTTCGATCTCCCGATAGGCGTATCGGGTGAACATGTGCAGCGGTGCGTCGAAGCGCAGGCATTCCTCGACTGTTGCCGCAGTTGCTTCCAGAGAGGTGAAGAAGCGGCGCGGGTCGCCCTGTTGCGCCAGGATCGAGCGCACCGCATTGCCGGTCTGATGCACGGTCGCTTCATGGCCGGCGTTGAGCAGCAGGATGGCCGACGACACCATCTCGTCCTCCGACAGTCTTTGGCCGTCTTCCTGCGCCGAGATCAGCAGCGACAGCAGGTCGTCACCCGGGTTCGTGCGCCGTTCAGTGATATAGCCGCGCAGGAAATCGGCAAATTCGCCCGCGGCGCGGTTGGCCGTTTCCTCGGTCTCGCGGGTGCGGCCATGGATGTACATGGCGACCATTTGATGTGACCAGTCGAGCAGTTGCGGCCCCATCTCGACAGGCACGCCGAGCATTTCGGCGATGATGGTGATCGGCAAAGGCGCTGCGAAGGCGGGCAAGAGGTCGACCGGGCCGGCCGGATCGAAACGGTCGATCAGCTCATTGGCGAGCGCTTCGACACGCGGCCGCAGCCGTTCGACCTGGCGCGAGACGAAGGCGCGATTGACCAGCGTTCGCAGCCGGGTGTGCACCGGCGGTTCCAGCTCCAGCATGGAGTTCGCTTCGATGCCGTCGAAAGCCTTGAGATGGCTTCTGTCCTGGCCGATGCCGCGACTGTCGGGAATGCCAGCCGGGCTCTGGCGGCCGAAGCGGCGGTCGCGCAGCAGCCGGTTGACGTCGTCGAAGCCGCCAAAGCACCAGAAACCGAACTCCTCCCAGAAAAACGCATTCGATACGCCGTGCAGGTGTGCATAGGCCTCGTAGGGGTTGAGGAAGAAAGCTGGCTCGTGCGGGTCGAGCCGCAGGTGGCGGGTGGCTGTATCAAAGGCCAGATAGGGGAGCGTCGATTTGGTCATGCCAGACCCATAGCGCGGCTTGCCAGCCTCATTCCAGACCGTATGTTGGCGCCCGATAGCCTATGAGTTGAGCCAGCCGGCGCGGCTGCGGAAGGTCTCGGCGGCTCAGCGATTGAGCTCTTCGGCGGCGGCAATGATTTCCGATACAATGGCCCGTATGTCATCGGGAGTCGTCCGGTGATTGACGAAACATGCCCGCAGCACGAACTGACCATTGATCGTCGCATTCGACAGGTACACCCGGCCGCGCGCGATCACGCGTCGGAGGATTGCTTCGTTGTCCTTCGAGCGGTGACGGAAACAGACCGCGCTCAGCGACACGGGCGCAAGCTGTTCCAGTTCTGGATGCAACGCGATAGTTTGCGCCAATATCTGCGCATGGTCGAGATCGCGCCTGATGGCTTCGCGATAGGCACCGCGTCCGTGAAACTGCAGCGACATCCAGAGCTTCAGCGCGCGGAAGCGTCGGGACAGCTCGATCGACTCCTCGAAGAACGCAAAGGCTTCGGTGGGATCTTCGCTCAATATCCTGACATAGTCGTCGCTGTGCGAGAAAGTCGTGCGCGCGATATCTGGATGACGATTGAGCAGGCAGCCGCAATCGAGTGGTTGATACAGCCATTTGTGCGCGTCGAGCGACAGCGAATCCGCAAAGGACAGACCCTGGAACTTTTCCGGCACCGCCAGAGCCGCCATCCCGCCATAGGCACCATCGACATGCATCCACAGCGCCTCCCTGCGGGCAATGTCCGCGATTTCGGGGAGGGGATCGATTGCGCCGGAGACGATGGTGCCGACCGTGGCCACGATGGCGATAGGCACGTTTCCGGCCTCGCGGTCGGCGGCTATGGCTGCCTGGAGGGCGTCCGTCCGCATCTTGAATTTGTCGTCGACGGGGATCAGGCGCAGATTTTTTCTGCCGATGCCCAGCAATGCGACGGCTTTCGGTATCGACATGTGCACTTGCTCGGAAGCATAGATCACGCATGGCTGTACGCCCGTTTCGTTGGCAGGCAGCTTCGCTTCCCGCGCCATCGCCAGCGCCATGAGGTTGGCCATCGAGCCGCCGCCGCACAGGCTGCCTGTAAATCCGGCGCAGCCGACGGCCTCGGCCAACCATCCGACGACGGCGCGTTCGATGGATGTCGCCGCCGGCGCCGACCGCCATGACGTCACATTTTGATTGAGCACGGCGGCCAGCAATTCCCCCAGCGCGCCGATCGGTTCGCCCGAGCCAACGACGTAACCGAAGAACCTGCCGGTGCCGGGGCGCGCATGCTCCGCTATCGACTTGAAATCCTGCAGGATTTCCCGACCACGACCGTTCTCCAGCCAAGGCCGCGAGAACAGCTCGGTCGTGTCCTCGCTGGTGGTCGAGGGATATGCCCGACGCCCTTCGAGAGACGCCCAATAGCTTTTGGCCAGCCCCAAGGCTTCTTCCGCAATATCCGACAGTTCCTGGTTGGAAATTTCCAGGTCGCGCATTGCTCGGCCCAAAACAGGTTTCCGTTGCGCGCAGGCTACACTTCCGGTTGAAATCCAACAACCGCCGTGGGGTCGTCTATGTCGCTAGTCCTGGCAATGCCTTGGTATATGCACGCGCCGCCAGCCTGACGACCCTTCGCGCACGAGAACGCGCCTTGCGACGGTCTGGTAAGAGGCGGGAATATCGATGACGCGCCTTTGCTCGGGCCGAACCAGCACTTCCTCGGCAATCCGGTCATACTGCGCCGCAATGACGATGCGCCGTGTGCGCTCCGGCTGGACCACCACGGTCTCGGCGACGCGTTCGTAGCGCGCCTTGTGCCAGACCTTGCACAGCACCCTGCGGCCATGGATGACGCGCCATTCCCAGGAATATCCGCCATCATCGACCTGGACCGTATGGTAGACGGTGCGGGTGACGGCGGGCACGACCTCGTAGCTCACCTGGGCCGGAACGGTCATCACCACGCGTTCGCGCGTGCCGTAGATGGGCGGGTCGTAGTCTACATGCTGGCCTGGCGGGCTGACCATCACGTCCTCGTAGACCGTGTCGTAGACGGCAGGCGAACGGACCGGCTCATAGCATTCGACGGCGCGGCCACCGGCCGCGGTCGGCGAAATCGTGCCGAGCACGGTCAGCCCGGCAATGGTGAAGCACGCGATTTTCCCAGGCATGGCACTCCCCCTGCTGAACGGCGCAATGACAGTTCAACGTTGGATTGTAGGGGAAGCGGCTTCGGAGGAAAGCGGTTTCGGCGCATTTCGTTAAGTGACGCGGTTAAGAAACTGCTACCCGGCTGACCCGGGGTGTGCGTTATAGAGCGGCAGAAGCGTCGGCCGCTGCGAATCCTTGGCTGGAAACCTTGATTCGACTTACCCAGATGGCTAGGACGGGTCGGCCTTGCACAAGGATGAGCCGGCATCCTATTTACAGAATAACGATCCAGAACCGATTCTGCCCGACTTGCCAGCCCACTTGCCAAGCTTCCCGGAGCCGGAATCCCACCGCGAGATAAGAGACAACGAATGAAGAACCCCGTCGAAACCTACATGAACCTCGTTCCGATGGTGGTCGAGCAGACCAATCGCGGCGAGCGCGCCTACGACATTTTCTCGCGCCTCCTCAAGGAGCGTATCATTTTCATCACCGGTCCGGTTGAGGACGGCATGGCGACGCTGGTCTGCGCGCAGCTCCTGTTCCTCGAAGCCGAGAATCCGAAGAAGGAAATCAACCTCTATATCAATTCGCCGGGCGGTGTCGTCACCTCGGGCATGGCGATCTACGACACCATGCAATTCATCAAGCCGGCGGTGTCGACGCTCTGCATCGGCCAGGCGGCCTCGATGGGCTCGCTGCTCCTGACCGCGGGCCACAAGGACATGCGCTTCGCCACGCCGAACGCCCGCATCATGGTTCACCAGCCCTCCGGCGGTTTCCAGGGCCAGGCGTCCGACATCGAGCGTCATGCCCAGGACATCATCAAGCTGAAGCGCCGCCTCAACGAGGTTTACGTCAAGCACACCGGCAAGAGCTACGAAGAGATCGAGAAGACGCTCGACCGCGACCATTTCATGACCGCCGACGAGGCCAGGGACTTCGGCCTCATCGACAAGGTCATTTCGTCGCGCGAGGCGGCCGAGGGAGCGCTGGCATAAGGGCTTGTTGGCAGTTGGATGGCACCATTACGCGCTTTTGGCGCGTCTTGCGTCATTTCGGCCACAATTGGCTGTTCCCTCGACGGTCAGGATTGCCTACGTTAAGGCTATGTTGATTTTCGACGGCTTAGCTTTGCGTGGGGAGCTGCGAATCATTGCCACGTTTTCTGATTTGTGTTTCGTACGGAATACGTTGCGGGAGCCGGGACACTGGCGGCGGCGGATTCCCGCGATAGATTGAAGTTGCGCCCTTTCAGCCAGACCATCGGCGGGCGGCCATGAAAGGACATGAAAATGAGCAAGGTCGGCAACAACAGCGGTGATTCCAAGAACACGCTCTATTGCTCGTTTTGCGGCAAGAGCCAGCACGAGGTGCGCAAGCTGATTGCTGGCCCGACGGTCTTCATCTGCGATGAATGCGTCGAGCTCTGCATGGACATCATCCGCGAGGAGAACAAGACCTCGATGGTGAAGTCGCGCGAGGGCGTGCCGACACCGCAGGAGATCCTCAAGGTTCTCGACGATTATGTCATCGGCCAGCCCTACGCCAAGCGCGTGCTGTCGGTGGCGGTCCACAACCACTACAAGCGCCTCGCGCATGCCGGCAAGAACAACGATGTCGAACTGGCGAAGTCTAACATCCTGCTGATCGGCCCGACCGGTTGCGGCAAGACGCTGCTCGCGCAGACGCTGGCCCGCATCATCGACGTGCCGTTCACCATGGCGGACGCCACGACGCTGACCGAAGCCGGCTACGTCGGCGAGGACGTCGAGAACATCATCCTGAAGCTGCTGCAGTCGGCCGACTACAATGTCGAACGCGCCCAGCGCGGTATCGTCTACATCGACGAGATCGACAAGATTTCCCGCAAGTCCGACAATCCCTCGATCACCCGCGACGTGTCGGGCGAGGGCGTGCAGCAGGCACTTCTGAAGATCATGGAAGGCACGGTCGCCTCCGTGCCGCCGCAGGGCGGCAGGAAGCACCCGCAGCAGGAATTCCTGCAGGTCGACACCGCCAACATCCTGTTCATCTGCGGCGGCGCCTTCGCCGGACTGGACAAGATCATCTCGGATCGCGGCCGCAAGACCTCGATCGGCTTCGGCGCCGTCGTCGCTTCGCCGGAAGATCGGCGCACCGGCGATGTCTTCCGCCTGGTCGAGCCGGAGGATCTGTTGAAGTTCGGCCTGATCCCGGAATTCGTCGGCCGCCTGCCGGTCCTGGCGACGCTGGAGGACCTCGACGAGCCGGCGCTGATCCAGATCCTGACCGAGCCGAAGAACGCTCTGGTCAAGCAGTATCAGCGGCTGTTCGAGATGGAAAATGTCGACCTGACCTTCCACGAGAACGCCTTGTCGGCGATCGCCAAGCGCGCCATCGAGCGCAAGACCGGTGCGCGCGGCCTGCGCTCGATCATGGAAGCGATCCTGCTCGATACGATGTTCGAACTGCCCGCGCTCGAAGGCGTGCGCGAAGTGGTGATTTCGGAGGAAGTGGTGACCGGCAGCGCCCGGCCGCTCTACATCTACTCCGAGCAGAAGGAAAAGAAGGGCAATGTCAGTGCCTGATATGGCACTTCAGCCCATATTTTTGTGGAACGGCGCCCTTGCGGCGCCGTTTTGCTATGACGGGCCTACGACCGTTGCAATGGAATGGATTGCGGACGATGTTAACTCTTGATCTTTGCCCCGCTTGCATCCACCTAACACGAGAAGGCCGAGGTGCCCGATTTCTGTGCTGTAAAACTCCCGTCACAAACGGTGGTAGGCGGAACGATCCCCGGTCGTTAATATAAGATTCGCGGTTGGCTCAATTAGCGGCCGCGACATGAAAGGTTGGACAATGGCCAAAATATCCAAGGCTCCCAGCGACGGCGTCTTCGCAGTCCTGCCACTGCGCGACATCGTGGTGTTCCCGCACATGATCGTTCCGCTCTTTGTCGGGCGTGAGAAATCGATCAAGGCGCTGGAAGAGGTGATGGGGCAGGAAAAGCAGATCCTGCTTGCCACCCAGATGAATGCCGCCGATGACGATCCCGAGCCCGATGCCATCTTCGATATCGGCACGCTCGCCAATGTGCTGCAATTGCTGAAGCTGCCCGACGGCACCGTCAAGGTTCTGGTCGAGGGCGCCTCGCGCGCGAAAATCGTCTCCTTCACCGACCGTCCCGACTTCCACGAGGCCCGCGCCACGGCGCTGGTCGAGCCGGAAGAGGAAGAGGTCGAGGTCGAGGCGCTGGCGCGTTCGGTCGTCACCGACTTCGAGAACTACGTCAAGCTGAACAAGAAGATCTCGCCTGAAGTGGTGGGCGCTGCCAGCCAGATCGACGACTATTCCAAGCTCGCCGACACCGTTGCCTCGCATCTCGCCATCAAGATCCCCGAGAAGCAGGAAATGCTGGCCACGCTCTCGGTCAAGGAGCGGCTGGAAAAGGCGATGGGCTTCATGGAAGCCGAAATCTCCGTCCTGCAGGTGGAGAAGCGCATCCGCTCGCGCGTCAAGCGCCAGATGGAGAAGACGCAGCGCGAATACTACCTCAACGAGCAGATGAAGGCGATCCAGAAGGAGCTCGGCGAAGGCGAGGACGGCCGCGACGAGGCCGCCGAAATCGAGGCGCGCATCAAGAAGACCAAGCTCTCCAAGGAGGCCCGCGAGAAGGCGGAAGCCGAATTGAAGAAGCTGCGGACGATGTCGCCGATGTCGGCGGAATCGACCGTCGTGCGCAACTATCTCGATTGGCTGCTGTCGATCCCATGGGGCAAGAACTCCAAGGTCAAGCAGGATTTGGCTTACGCGCAGAACGTGCTTGATACCGATCACTTCGGCCTCGACAAGGTGAAGGACCGCATCGTCGAGTACCTTGCCGTGCAAAGCCGCCAAAAGAAGCTGAAGGGGCCGATCCTGTGCCTCGTCGGCCCTCCCGGCGTCGGCAAGACCTCGCTCGGCAAGTCGATCGCCAAGGCGACCGGTCGCGAATTCATCCGCATGGCGCTGGGCGGCGTGCGTGACGAAGCCGAGATCCGTGGCCACCGGCGCACCTATATCGGCTCGATGCCCGGCAAGGTCATCCAGTCGATGAAGAAGGCGAAGAAGTCCAACCCGCTCTTCCTGCTCGACGAGATCGACAAGATGGGCCAGGACTTCCGGGGCGATCCGTCGTCGGCGCTGCTCGAGGTGCTCGATCCCGAGCAGAACTCGACGTTCATGGACCATTACCTCGAGGTCGAGTACGACCTGTCGAGCGTGATGTTCGTGACGACGGCCAATACGCTGAACATCCCTGCGCCCTTGATGGACCGCATGGAGATCATCCGTATCGCCGGCTATACCGAGGACGAGAAGATCGAGATCGCCAAGCGGCACCTGATGCCGAAGGTGGTGCGCGATCATGCGCTGCAGCCGAAGGAGTTTTCCGTCGGCGAGGACGCGATCCGTGCCATCATCCAGACCTACACCCGCGAAGCGGGCGTCAGGAGCCTGGAGCGCGAGCTGATGAAGCTCGGGCGCAAGGCGGTGACCGAGATCCTGAAGACGAAGAAGAAGACGGTGACCATCACGGCGGCAAACCTCGCCGATTACCTTGGTGTCCAGCGCTTCCGCTTCGGCCAGGTCGAGGCTGACGATCAGGTCGGCGTCGTTACCGGGCTTGCCTGGACGGAAGTCGGCGGCGAGCTGCTGACGGTCGAAGGCGTCATGATGCCCGGCAAGGGCCGCATGACGGTGACCGGCAATCTGCGCGACGTGATGAAGGAATCGATCTCGGCGGCGGCCTCCTATGTCCGCTCGCGCGCGCTCGATTTCGGCATCGAGCCGCCGCTGTTCGACAAGCGCGACATCCACGTCCACTTGCCGGAAGGCGCCACGCCGAAGGACGGCCCGTCCGCGGGTGCTGCGATGGCAACCGCCATCGTGTCGGTGCTGACGGGTATTCCGGTCCGGGCCGATGTGGCGATGACTGGCGAGATAACGCTTCGCGGCCGCATCTTGCCGATCGGCGGCCTCAAGGAGAAGCTGCTGGCCGCATTGCGCGGCGGCATCAAGAAGGTGCTGATCCCGGAAGACAACGCCAAGGATCTGGCGGAGATACCGGACAACGTGAAGAACGGCATGGAAATCATTCCGGTCTCGCGGGTCGGCGAGGTGTTGCGCCACGCGCTGGTGCGTATGCCGGAGCCGATCGAATGGGTCGAACCGGTCAATCCGCCGGCCACGACGGACACCACCGACGATGCCGGAAAGTCGCTTGCACATTAGTAATTGCTAAAGTTGCAGCGCACAAACAGAAGAGCCGGGCCTCGCGCCCGGCTTTTTCATGTGAAAAACCCCGGAATTCCGGGCTTTTTCCGGTTTTTTCCTGCCTTTTCGACTTGGTTGCGGAAGCGCTTCTTTCTAAAGTCCGTTTCCTGCCGGATGAGTCGTTAGTTCCGGTGTTCTCATGGAAGGGAATTTTTATGAACAAGAACGAACTGGTGTCCGCTGTCGCCGACGCCGCGAGCATTTCGAAGGGTGACGCGCAGTCGGCGGTCGATGCGGTATTTTCCGTGATCACCGGCGAACTGAAGAAGGGCGGCGATGTCCGGCTTGTCGGCTTTGGCAATTTCACCGTGTCAAAGCGTGCGGCTTCGACCGGCCGCAACCCTCAGACCGGCGCCGAAGTGAAGATCCCGGCACGCACCGTGCCGAAGTTCTCGGCCGGCAAGGGCCTCAAGGACGCAGTCAACTAAGCGTTTTTTCTTTTTCAGAGACCAGAAAAGCCGGGCCCGCCCGGCTTTTCGTTTTTGCGCGTGCGGCCGCGAGGGCCGCCCCGGCCTATGCGGTCGGCGCCTCGGTGCGCATCAGGCCTTCCTTCTTGAGGTCGGCCCACAGGGCCGCGGGCAGCTTGGCGTCGAGCAGCGACCGGTTGCTCTCCACTTCGCTCGGCCGCTGGCCGCCGGGGATCACCGAGACGACCGACGGATGCAGCAGCGGGAATTGCAGCGCCGCCTCGATCAGCCTGACGCCATGGCGCTTGCAGACGCTCTCGATGCCCGCGACCCGCTCAAGGATGTCCTTGGGGGCCTCGGAGTAATTGTAGTAGGCGCCCGGCTTCGGCCCGGTTGCCAGGATGCCGGAATTGTAGGGGCCGCCGAGAACGATGCCGATGCCGCGCTTCTGGCAGAGCGGCAGGAAGGACGTCAGCGCCTCCTGTTCCAGCAGCGTGTAGCGCCCGGCAAGCAGGAACAGGTCGAAATCGCCGCGCTCGGCCAGCGTGTGGGCAACCTGCCATTCATTGATGCCGCCGCCGAACGCCTTGATCACGCCCTGGTCACGCAATGACAGCAGCCCGTAATAGCCCGAGCGCATGAACTCCTCGATGCGCTTGTCGGACGCTTCCTTGCTGCCATGGGTGAAGATGTCGACATCGTGCACGAAGAGAATATCGATGCGGTCGACGCCGAGGCGCTCCAGCGAGGCCTCGAACGAACGCATGACGCCATCATAACTGTAATCGTACACCTCGCGCCGCGATGGCGTGTCGAAGAACTTGCCGATGCCCGTGCGTTGCTCCGGCGGGCAGGCGCGCATGATGCGGCCGACCTTGCTCGACAGCACATAGTCGTCGCGCTTCCTGCCGCGCAGGAACGGGTTGAGGCGTGTTTCCGACAAGCCAAGCCCGTAGAGCGGCGCGGTGTCGTAGTAGCGGCAGCCGGTCCCCCAGGCGGCCTCGAGCGTGGCATTGGCGTCCTCGTCCGAAACGGCGCGGTAGAGATTGCCGAGCGGCGCGGTGCCGAAGCCGAGCTCGGTAAAAGTGATGCCGCCATTGCCGATGCGGTCAAAATGCCGTGTCTTCATGTCCTGCAGTGTCCCGGATTGATCTGTGAGTTGATTTGTCTGACATGACATTATCATGCCTGCGATCAGGCAAAAGCGCCGCGCGGCGTTGGACACGCATTTTCGCGGTTGCTAGCATGAACGAAATCAAGCTGTTCGTGGGAAAATCGCAGGATGATTTCGAGGGCGGGTTTGCCGTGAGCGACCGGAACGAAAGCCTGTTCAAGACCGCGCTTGCCGAACTCGGCGGCGTGCTGGAGCGCGTCGACGAGAGCCGGATCGATGCCGCCTGCGAGATGCTGGCTGATGCCGGGCAGATCGTCGTCTACGGCTGCGGCCGCGAGGCCTTGCAGGTCAAGGGCTTAGCCATGCGGCTCTATCATCTCGGCCTGCCGGTTTCCGTGGTCGGCGACATGAACACGCCGCCTCTGGGGCCGGGCGACGTCTTCCTGGCCAGCTCCGGGCCGGGAGAAACCACGACCGTGCTGACCTTGATGCAGGTTGCGCACGCCGCCGGCGCGACCAACCTCCTGCTGACTGCCCAGGCCGAAAGCAGCGCTGCAAAGCGCGCCGATTTCACGCTGCTCATTCCCGCGCAGACCATGGCCAACGACCAGGGCGCGCAAAAGACATCGGTGCTGCCGATGGGCTCGGTGTTCGAAGGAGCGCTGTTCCTGCTGTTCGAAGTGATGGTGCTGAAGCTCAAAGCCCTGATCGGTGCGTCGCCTGAAGCCATGCGCGCCCGCCACACCAACATGGAATAGATCATGCGCTATGAGCTGATGCTGCCCCACCAGATCCGCACGGCGATCGCCGAGAATTGGCCGGTCGCGCTGCCGCTCGGCGTGCTCGAATACCATGGCGAGCACATGGCTGTCGGCATGGACACGCTGGCTGTCGTCAAGACGCTGGAACTGTTGGAGAAGGAGAGGGAGGTCGTCATCCTGCCGCCCTTCTACTACGGCGCCGCGAGCTACGCAGTGGCGCCGCCGGAAGGCACCGGCTCGGTGCAGGTCGGCGGCAATCAACTGGCTCCGTTCGCGGAAGAGCTGTTCTACGGCCTGCTGCGCATCGGCTTTCGCAACATCCACGCCATCGTCCATCACCAGACCGAAAATTTCGCCGCCGGCATGCCGACCGACCTCGCCTTCAAGACCGCCGGCCGTCAGGCGATCTTCCGTTTCCTCGAAAAGCAGCGCGGCGAGGGCTGGTGGGGCTCTCCAGCGATGGCCGATTACTATGCTGGGCACGCCGAGGGTGAAAACTTCTTCAACTGGGTGCAGGTGCATCCGCTGATGCCGGCGGCCATGAACGGCAAGTACCCGTTCGACCACGCCGGCATCGGCGAGACATCGCTGATGCTGGCCTTATGTCCGGAAGCTGTCGATGCCGCCTATTTCGCCGACAATACCGGCTGGTACACGGCAAACGCGCCGGAGGCCTCGGCTGAACTGGGGCAAAAGGGTGTCGCGATGATTATGGACCATCTGAGAGAAATCCTCAGGCGCTAGGGGAGGTTCTTCCTTCTCCCCTTGTTGTGGGAGAAGGTGGATCGGCGCGTAGCGCCGAGACGGATGAGGGGTGTTCCAGCGGAATGAGGCGTTGGTGTTCCCTGGAGCACCCCTCATCCGACCGAGCTTCGCTCGGCCACCTTCTCCCGCAAGGGGAGAAGGGAAGGGGCAGCCACTACTTCACGGCCCCCGCGGTCATGCCCATGATCAAATAGCGTTCCAGCGCGATGCCGATGACCGCCAGCGGCGCAATCGCCGCGGTGGCAAGCGCTGCCATCGACCACCAGTTGATGCCTTGCGAGCCGGTCTGGCTCGCCACCATGACGGGAATGGTCTTGGCATCGGTCGAGGTCAAAAGCGCGGCGAAGAAATACTCGTTCCAGCACAGCACCATCGCCAGGATGAAGGCGGCGACCATGCCCGGCAGCGCGATCGGCATGACGATACGGAAAAAAGCGCCCCAGATCGACAGCCCGTCGACGAGCGCTGCTTCCTCGAGCTCGACGGGAATGGAATTGAACTGGTCGCGCATGATCCAGATGACGATCGGCAGCACCATCAGCGTGTAGAGCAGGATCAGCCCGATGCGGGTGTCGAGCATGCCGACTTCCCGGTAGAGCACCAAGAAGGGCAGGGCGAGCACCACGGGCGGCAGGATCAGCTGCGACAGGAAAAAGAAGGAGATGTCCTCGTTCTTGAACCAGGCGAATTTGTAGCGGTAGCGCGTCAGGCCGTAGGCGGCGAGGCTGCCGATGACGATGGCGAGGCTGGACGCGCCGACCGAGGTGATGACCGAGTTCATGAAGCGCTTGAAGAACTCGTCGCGCACGGTGGAGGTCTGGAAGATCGAATCCGGCGACAGGCCGAGCGATCGCCAGCCCTTCCAGTCCGGCCAGAAATCGACGAAGGGGATCAGATGCCCTTGCGTGACGTCGACAGCCGATTTGAACGAGGTCGTTATCGTCCAGTAGATCGGGAACAGGCAGATGAAGGCCCAGAAGACAAGCGCGCCGTAGATGAAGACACGGCTGGTGATGAAGCTCGCCGGAGAGCGGATTTCGGAAACGGTGTATTCGGTGGTCTGAACGCTCATGATCCGGCCGCTCTAGTTCACGTTGCGCACGAAGCGGTTGGCGATCTTCAACAGCCAGGTCACGAACACGATGATGATGACGAGATAGGCCATCGCCAGCATGGTGCCGTAGCCGACATTCGAGCGATCGCGGTATTCGCGGTAGATGAAGCTGGAGACGGAATCGGTCGCGCCGCCCGGGCCTCCGGACGTCACGGTGATGATGATGTCGGCAAGCTTCAGCTTGAAGATGATGCGCAGGATGACGGCGGTCACCGAAACCGGCAGCATCAGCGGGAAGGTGACCTGCCAGAAGGTCTGCCAGGCATTCGCGCCGTCGACGCGGGCCGCCTCCAGCACCTCGCGCGACATGGCCTGCAGGCCGGCCAGCAGCATGATCATCATGAACGGAATGAAGGTCCAGGCATCAAGCAGCATGATCGAGATGCGCGCGATGATCGGGTCGGAAAAGAAGGCGGGATTTTCCCAGCCGAGATGGCGCGCCAGCGTCGCCGCCGGGCCGAACCGGTACTCCATCAGCGATTTGCCGATCATCCAGGAGACGGCGACCGGCGACAGCATCAGCGGCATCAGGAAGACGACGCGGAAGAATTTTCGCGCCCGGATCTGTGCGTTGAGCAGAAGCGCCAGCCCGAAGGCAATGACATATTCGACCAGCACCGCCAGCACGTAGAGCACCATGTTGAACAGCGCGTTGCGGTAGTAGGGATCGCCCAGCATCTGCCAGAAATTGTCGAGCCCGTTGAACTTGCGGCCCGAGAACGAACTCAGGTTCCAGTCCGTCAGCGCGATGTAGAAACCGAACAGCGTCGGGAAGATCACCATGGCGATGGTGAACAGCAGCGCCGGCAGCAGGAACAGCGCGCGTTGGCCGTCCTCGCCGCGCGTCAGCACCTGGCCGACGCCGAGCGCCACGCCCCACAGCACATAGGCATAGACGACCGGGCGCCAGGTCTCGAAGCCGACGGTGCCGGCCTCGGTCTTGTACAGGATCTCGATGACGATGATCGCCAGCAGGCCGAGCGTTGCCGCAGCCATCAGCGCCCAGCCAAGCCGTTTGCGGGCCGGGGAAATCAGATCGTAAGCGCCGGCATCTGCCGGCCACTGGTTTGCGGTCGAAGTCTGGTCAGTCACAAATCTCGCCCGTTTGGAAGGCTCCTCGATGAGCCGGAGCCCGGTCTAAAGTGGTCCGGCGTTGCCGCCGGACCACGGTTCATAGGCTAGCCTACATGCCGAGCGAGGCCTTGTAGAGCTTGATCTGGTTGTCGCGGCCGATCTGGTCGGTCAGCTTCTCCCAGGCCGCTGCAATGGCGTCTGCGCCTTCCTGCGCCTTCATCTTGCCGGCGAAGGTGTTGGCCAAAATATCCTCGGCGGCGGAATAGTACTGGAAGATGCCGGGGATACGCGGCTCGATCGCCGCATTCGGGTGGTTGTAGCTGTCGCCTTCCGACTTGAGATACGAGGTGATGAAGGCCTCGTCATAACCAGCCGCCACCCACTCGGGAATGTCGAAATGCGAGTTGCGGTAGGGCTGGAAGCCCGACGGGTACATGGCCGTCCAGATCGACAGGTCCTTGCCGCCGAGATGGGCGGCCGCAGACCACGCCGCCTTCTTCTTCTTCTCGTCGGCATCGACCCGGGCCATGACATAGACGCCCCAGCCGAGATAGGCGCAGTTCGGCGCGTAGTTCGGCCCGCTGGCGAGCTTGTCCCACTTGCCGGTCTTCGAATTGTAGACGTCGTCCGAGCCCGGCAGGATCGAGAAGCCGGTGACGTCGCCGATGACCGAGGAATCGTTGGTCTTGACGTTGGAGCCGACGTCGCCCCACCAGGTGACCATCGACCCGGTACCCGCCAGGAACTGCTGGAAGGCGGTGGTGTTGGGATCGGCGTTGATCTGGTCGGCGGGTTCGGACGGCAGCGCGTCGATGACGTCCTGAATGGCGCGCACCCAGGCCGGGTTGTTGACGCGCGGCTTCATCGTATCGGCGTCGAACAGCCAAGCCTTGTCGTCGGGGTGCTTGGCATAGGCGGTGGCGCGGCTGCCGAGGAAGTAGAAGCCGAAGCCGCCCCACGGCTTTGGCGCGTCGAGATAGCCGTAGACGTCTTGGTCCTTGAGCTTCTTGCCCTTGAGGAACTTGGTCACGGCTTGCACCTGCTGCCAGGTCTTCGGCACGCCCCATTCGCCTTGGCCGCCGCCATCCTTCCAGGCCTTGGCCAGATCGGCATCGGCGAACACGTCGGTGCGGTAGTTGAAGTTGTGCGCGTCGCCGTCGACGGTCACGCGGTACTGCTTGCCGTTCCAGGTGCCGACAGGCGGCTTCAGATAGTTGACGAGGTCGTCGAAATCGATCTGCGTCTTGACCCAGTCGGGCATCTCGGAGGTCAGGCCCTTGCCGCACACATCGCCTTCGAACGGCGCGCCCATCTCGATGATGTCGAAGTCGACGGTGCCGGTGGCGATCGACTGCTGCAGCCGGGCATTGTAGTCGGCCTGCGCCAGGTCGATCCAGCTGATCTTGGCGCCGGTATAGGCCTCCCACGGCTTCAGGAAGCCGCGGAACAGCACATTGTGCAGGTTCTGGTTGTTGAGGCCCATGAAGGTCAGCTCGACGCCGGCGAACTCACCTTCCTTGACATTGGCCTTGGTCGCTTCGAGGCAGAGCTCGCCGACCTTCTGGAAGTCGGCATCGGTCGGCTGGCCTTTGCCAACGCCGGGAATCTGCAGGATTTGCTTGCGCAGCTCGCTTGCCGCGGAAGCAGGGCGTGTCAGGGCGCCGAGCCCGGCGCCGGATGCGGCCGCGATGGCCGCCATGCTGGCCGCGCCTTTCAATATGTCGCGCCTTGTGGCGCCGGCACGGGCCAGTTTTTCGTAAAGATCGACTCTCATGTACCATTCCTCCCAGAACAACAGCCGTGATTGAAATGCCAACTTCTCTCGGACGCCGGAACGTCGACGGTTCTCCTCGATAAAACAGGGACCTGAGACCCCACCCAGTGTCCGCCTGGAGCTCCGTCTTCCGGGTCAAAGGTCCGGCATTCGGAATTGGCGACCATCACTATTCTCGCAACGCGATGGCGTGTCAACGAGATCGGGTTTTTATCTATAAGGGACCGACTTGCCCTGGCAGGTCGCGTTGGTTAGCTTCTGCGCCTACGGCTGGTGGAGCCGATGGGGGAGACATGGCTCAAGTCGCAATCAGCAAAGTGGCCAAGGCCTTCGGAACCGTCAAGGTTCTGCACGAAGTCAGCGTCGATATAGCCGATGGCCAATTCGTGGTGCTGGTCGGCCCTTCGGGTTGCGGCAAGTCGACGCTGCTCAGGATGGTGGCCGGGCTGGAGACCGTCTCGGGCGGCACGATCGCCATCGGCGACCGCGTCGTCAATCACCTGCCGCCAGCCAAGCGCGACATCGCCATGGTGTTCCAGAACTACGCGCTCTATCCGCACAAGACGGTGGAGCAGAACATGGCCTTTGCCTTGAAGCTGCGGAAAACCGATCCGGCCGTGGTCGCCGAGCGGGTCAAGCGCGCCGCCGACATCCTTGACCTCAACCCTTATCTGAAGCGCTACCCACGGCAGCTCTCGGGCGGGCAGCGCCAGCGCGTGGCCATGGGCCGCGCCATCGTGCGCAATCCGCAGGTGTTCCTGTTCGACGAGCCGCTCTCGAACCTCGACGCCAAGCTGCGCGTGCAGATGCGCACCGAGATCAAGGAACTGCACCAGCGGCTGAAGACCACCACCATTTACGTCACCCACGACCAGATCGAGGCCATGACCATGGCCGACAAGATCGTCGTCATGCGCGACGGCCGCATCGAGCAGGTCGGCGCGCCACTGGAATTGTTCGACCGGCCGGCGAACCTCTTCGTTGCCGGCTTCATCGGCTCGCCTTCGATGAACCTGCTCAAGGGTGTGGTGCGCAAGGGCGGCGTCGACATAGCCGGAACGCTGTTCCCGATCGCCCCCAACAATGCAGTGCAGGACGGTCAGGCCGTCGTTTACGGCGTACGACCGGAACATCTCGAAATCCATCCCGATGGCGTGCCGGCGAAGATTTCGGTGGTCGAGCCGACCGGCTCGGAGACGCTGGTTTTCCTGCGCTTCGGCGATGGCGAGATGGTGGCGCTGTTTCGCGAGCGCCACGACTTCAAACCCGGCGACACGCTCAAGCTGCGGCCAAGGCTCGACCATATCCACCTGTTCGACGCCGAGACAGGCAAGCGTCTCTAAATCTCGGCGTCTCTGATCTCAAACGGACTTCACGAGGACCATCATGCTCAAAGGGATCCATCCGTTGCTCAATGCCGACGTGCTCCAGGCGTTGCGGGCGATGGGACATGGCGATGACTTGATCATCGCCGACACCAATTTTCCGGCCGCTTCGGTGGCGAAGCAGACCGTGCATGGCAAGCCCCTGCGCATCGACGCGCCGGCCGCAGAGGTGGTCAAGGCGGTGCTGTCGCTTTACCCGCTCGATACGTTCGTCGACGACTCGGCCGCGCGCATGGAAATCGTCGGCAAGCCCGACGAGATCCCGCCGGTGCAGACGGAAGTGCAAAAGGAGATCGACAAAGCCGAGGGCAAGGCCTGGCCGATGATCTCCGTCGAGCGCTATGCCTTCTATGAGCGCGCCAAGCAGGCTTATTGCGTCATCCAGACGGGCGAGCGCCGCTTCTATGGCTGCTTTGCCTTCCGCAAGGGCGTCGTGCCGCCGGAGGCGGAGTAGCGGCATGGCCTCGGGCAAGCCGGTCGTCATGAAACCTGTGGTCATATTGGGGGTCTTCGTTGCCGACACCGCCTATCGCGCCGATCGCCAGCCGCGCATGGGCGAGACGATTCTCGGCAATTCGTTCAAGCTCGGACCTGGCGGCAAGGGGTCCAACCAGGCGGTGGCCGCCGGCAAGCTCGGCGCCGACGTCACGTTTCTGAGCCGCCTTGGCGTTGATCCTTTCGCTGACATGGCGAAGCAGACCTGGGCGCAGGCAGGTGTGAAAAGCGCCGTCATCGACACGCCGGACAGCTATACGGGCGCCGCCTACATCTTCGTCGAGGAGGGAAGCGGCAACAACGCCATCATCGTCAGCCCGGGCGCCGCCATGCTGATCTCGCCGGCGGATATCGAGGCCAGCGCGGACCTGATCCGCGCCGCCGGCGTCTTCGTCACCCAGCTCGAACAGCCGATCGATGCGGCGATGCGGGCATTGGAGATCGCGCGCGGGGCAGGGGTGACGACCATCCTCAACCCGGCTCCGGCGGCCAAGCTTCCCGACCGCATCTACACGCTCTGCGACTATCTCACGCCCAATGAGACCGAGACGGAGGAATTGACCGGCATGAAGGTCTCCTCGGTCGACGAAGCGCGGGTCGCCGCGGACAGACTGCTCGAAAAGGGCGTCGGCACGGTCATTGTCACGCTCGGCGACAAGGGCGCGCTGCTGCACGCGAAAGATCGCTCGGAGCATGTTCCCGTCATCAGCGCAGGCCCGGTGGTCGAAACCACGGGAGCAGGGGACGCCTTCAATGGCGGCTTCGCCGCGGCCCTGTCGCGAGGCGTGGAGCCGCTGGAGGCTGTGCGCTTCGCCTGCGCCGTCGCCGGCATTTCCGTTACGCGTCCAGGCACGGCGCCATCGATGCCGACGCTGCAGGAGGTCGAGGCACTGCTGGCGAAGGGTTGAGATAATTGAGGTTCGCGGGCCGACCGAACCATCAGGCTGTTCCTGCCTAATGCATGCCCAAACAATGACCTCGGTTTTGGGACCTCGGTTTTGGTAGAACGGCATGCATAGAAACTAAGGACCCAAAACGCATCGCACGAACCGCTTCAACGCGATGCGCCTTGGATATCCCGTGGGCGATCGTCTGACCAGTTACTGCTTGATGTAGCAGCGCTTTCTCCGATCAGGCGCGGGATCGCCGAATGCATCGTTGTCGCATTGGACACCGTTGCGGAACACGTCCTGCGTGAATCGGCCGCGCGCTCCGTACCTGACCACTTTGCGGCCATCGAAGTCGCAGAACTCACCTTCATCGGCACAGACTGCCCAGCTCTCGCGGCGCGGCGCGTCGTAATCGTCATCCGACTGATCCCGGTCGCGCATGACGATGAAACACGACTTTGGCCTGCCCGGTGCGGGGTCGCCAAAAACGCGATTTGAACAGGGCACTGCGTTTCGCTCGATATAACGCGAGGTCGTGCGGCCCCGGGCGCCGTACACCACCTCGGCAGGGTACGGCAGACGGCAGATGCCGCCCTCGCGCGCGCACTGCTGCAGCCGGTCGGCCGACGCGGTCGCTGGGAAAAGGGCGGTGGCGACCATCGTTACGGCACCCAGGTAAAGGAGCGTGAATATCGTGCGTATAGGAATGTTTCGTGCGATTGACACTGTAAGTCCTCCATGCCGTTTCGGCAGCATATCTGTGCAGCTCCGCTGTCTGCGAAATGAATGGAGCGCTTTGTGGGCAAATCCGCAAGCGAGATCCGCAAGACCAAACACGGCTCAACGGTTTCAAGAGCCGCTTTTCAGCATATTGGAGTGGCCTCCCGTTTGCCACACCGTCACGTATGCATGTTTGGTTTTTTGAAGCCGGCTGTGAAGACCGTCGGCGGTGTACGATCGGCGCGGGGGCGATCACTGACCGCGCCTCGACACTTCATTTCTGAAAGTGGACCTTGACAATTCATGTCGGCATTTCCCTGTGCCAAGAGTTTGAAACCCTTGAGAGAAATGGCGCGAGTGACGGGGCTCGAACCCGCGACCTCCGGCGTGACAGGCCGGCACTCTAACCAACTGAGCTACACCCGCGCATTGACGAGCACGTGTCAGCCGTGTTCGTCGTTGGGGCGCTGGATAAGGGGTTCGCCACCGGGTGTCAAGCGCACCAAACCATCATAACAGCAAACTGGAGAAGGTTTTTTGACAGCCGGCGTTTTGTTGGCAAATCCGGCCCGCGAACAGGGCGTCGCCTTTTCATTTGGCCTTGCGAAGCCGGTCCCGACCGCTTAAAGGTCCGGCCCGGAGCGGGCGATTAGCTCAGTTGGTAGAGCGCTTCGTTTACACCGAAGATGTCGGCGGTTCGAGCCCGTCATCGCCCACCACTTTGATTTTGAAGCGTAAATTTTACTTCCGAAATGTCAAAATTCGGCCGCCGAAAAGCCACCTAGCTACAGAATAGCAACACTTCGCTGGCAGTGATCATGGGCTTGAGCCGCATTAGCTGCCCTCTTCAAAACGCTTGAGCTTCTCCAGCACGAAATCATTGGGCCGAACCAAAACAGGAATTTCAGCGACCGTAGCCTTACCTTCCAACACCTGTGCGAAAGCGTCCGCCTGTGCGATTTGCTCACTATCACACGCATCGCGCGGAAGGACGGTTCGGCAATCAAAGAATGTGCTTGCGACGTCACCTTGGCCCGCTACTCTCGTCGATCCGGTCGCAACCAGATCATCATTGAGGGCGATGTTGATCTCCGTTCGCCAGAGCCGTTTGTCTGTGGAAGCAAATACGCCAGCTCTCCCACACAACCGTAGGAATCCAACACCGTATCTAATCTCAACCTGATGGCGCGCGCGTTCATGAAGGCGACCTAGGGCATGTGCGGAAGCATATGCGGCAACAACCCCGACTCTGTAATCTGGGCTGGTTCGGCCAATTTTGATGTAATGACACTGGAGGGTGATACCGGTCTCCAGACCTGTCATTGCCTCCATTGGATGATCGTCGGACAGCAGAGTTGTAAACATCAGTTCGCAAGCTCTTCTTCCAGTGGAACGGGCGATGTCGATAAAAACTCCCGCATCCTCGTTGGCTACCGCCCTGATCCGGATCGCTGCGGCTTTAAGGAAGACCACCTGTTTAAGTGGAGAGATGTCTGCATTTAGAGGCTCAACCAGCCACTTCACTGCTGGCCACCACTCCCTTTCAGTGCCGTTGGAAATGGCTCCGGCGCCGATCAACTCGCGACGCTTTACCTCTCGCCCAACCTGACGAGCGAAAATGCGGCCTTCAGTCGTAATGGATTTCGACATAGATACCCCTAGGCTGTCACGAACGAGCGCTGTTGGAGATGCCGAATAGGTCAAGCGCCCTGCTGCCCGGCCTTTCGCAATCGGCGCTAAAGTCCGATTACTTCTACTTGGCCGCTCTCAGCTACAAACAGCGTGACGATGGTGAGACGGACAAGGGCCGAAGCCGTTTCGTTGAACAGAGACCGATATCGCGGGAAGTCAGGGAGCGCGATTGCGACTTGAGCGGTCGGATACGCCGACTGCATGCGTAGCGCCTTGAGAAGCGCGTGAGAGTACCAGTGCTGCGCCTGTAGAGAAGGATTGGTAGGCTTGGTTTCACCGCTCCTATTGGGGTCGCGATAACCACGTGAAGGATATCCCTTCACCTCAATCATGATCTCTTTGCAGAGACGCGTGGCATGGATATCCACGCCCCGTTCTTTCGTGGCTGTGTCCGCCTGTGAAATGATGGCCCAGCCTTCTTCGCTGAGATAGTTCGCGACAGCGCTCGTCACGTTACCTTCCCAAAACCAATCAAGGGTGGCGTCGAGAGATCCTGTCGGGAGCCGCTGTTCTCTCTGCTGAGGCGGTTGAACGGGAACCTCTAAATTGTTTCCCAACGGGAAGTTTCCGAGTTTGCCAGTCGGATTCGGGCGTCTCTCCACGACGCCAGCCGCAGCCAACAGTCGGCAGATCTGGTTCACCGTCTGGCGCGGTTTGATTTGAAGGGCCATTGAAATCTCATCGTCATCTCGGCCCGGAAAGCGGGTAACAAAATCGGCGATACGTTCACGATGATCCATCGCCTGACAATGACTAAGCGCTCACCGCAAATCAAGATATGACCTGCCGACTCAGCCTACCTGTCGCGCCTCTGCCTCTGTTGCCGGGATAGTCGCCGAATTTGCTAGGCCACGGCCGGTGAGACGCCGAGGAACGGCGGTTCCGTTAATTCTACAATACAGTATTTGGCTCGAACATTTAGTGATCCATTAAGCACTTCTCAACAATCGGCACTTGCTCGGCTTGCCCCGTTTTGCTAATGAGTCTGTACAAACGGGGGTTTGAATAATGTCGAAGCGCAATTTTCTGTCACCAATGGCCTTGTCGGCCACGATGATTCTCGGCGGCCAAGTTCAGGCTGCAGTCCTTGTCGAATCGGCAAATCAGCCTTCGGCCAAGCTCGCTGAAGCTGGCACTGTTCCGGCGGACCTCGGCTACGGTGAGGTGCTCGACCGCTCAAATGGTACGGACGTTATGATGGCGTACCACACCAGCCATTCGAGCCACGCGAGTCATGCGTCGCATTGCTCTAGCTACAGCACTTGCTGATGACGGACACCCCTCGCGATAGCGAGCTCGTCCAGACTGCCCAAGTCAAGTTTGATCTGTCAGTCTTCAGCCTCGACTGTGTGAAGCGCGCAGCGTATCGGGTAACTGGAAACGCTGCGGTTGAGATCACGATCGAAGGCGGCTTCGCAGTATGCACGATCAACTTCAGCAAGGCGGCCGCGCGAGCTGCGGCCGACGCAGCGATAGAAAGGCTGCGGCTAGAGGTCTTGGATCAGGACCTGCGTAGCAGCATCGCCGCCGAAACCGCGACGGTTAGAAACGCTATCCTGGCGCTGGCGTTTTCCAGATCGGGCCTACAGTCCGATGACTAAGTTTGCTCCGGCAACTGAGTTCCAACGACCGTTGGACGACACATACCAGCTCGCGTACTTTCGTTTTTCCCAGTTGGATGACGAGCGGTATATGCTGACCAACCAAGCGGGCGAATATCTGGTATTGCCGCGCGCCGTGCTGGCTTCGTTTGTCAAGCACGAGCTTCCCTGCACACACCCCGCTTACTCCCGCCTGCGCAGCAGGCAGTTCCTCTTTGATGCATCCTCCAATATCGGCAAGGAGCTGCTGGCGCTTAAGGTTCGGACCAAGGCAAAGAGGCTAGAGAACTTCACCTCGCTCCACATTATGGTCGTATCCCTGCGTTGCGAGCACTCCTGCCCCTACTGTCAGGTATCCCGTCAAAGCGAAGATCGTTCAGCCTTCGATATGTCAGGGGAGACTGCCGAGAAGGCGTTGGCGCTCATTTTCCAGTCTCCAAGTCCGGCTATCAAGATCGAGTTCCAAGGCGGTGAGCCGCTTCTGAATTTCCCGTTGATTCAACACGTCGTGCATCGGGCTGAAGCGATCAACAAGGTCGCCGGGCGGTCGCTGCAATTCGTTATCACGACGAATCTCGCTGTCGTTACCGACGAAATCTTAAAGTTTTGCCGCGAGCACAGCGTCCTAATTTCTACGTCGCTTGATGGTCCGGCCACTCTTCACAATGCCAATCGACCGCGGCCGGGAAAGAACAGCTATGAATTGGCTGTGGCAGGTATCCGCAAGGCCAGACTTGCTCTCGGCCATGAACGCGTCAGCGCACTTATGACGACGACCAAAGCCAGCCTTCCACTAGTGCGCGAGATTATTGACGAATACGTGCGGCTAGATTTCCCCGGAATATTCCTTCGGCCGCTGTCTCCTTATGGCTTCGCGGTCAAGACGAAATCGTACGCTGCCTATGACGTGGACCACTGGCTCGACTTCTACTTCGACGGGTTGAATTACATTCTGGAACTGAATCGGAACGGCATTCCTTTCAAGGAGTTTTACGCGGCCACCATCCTTACAAAAATGCTCACGCCTTTCGAGCCGGGATACGTAGACCTGATGAGCCCCGCAGGTATCGGTATCTCCGCCGTTGTCTATAACTATGACGCCAGCGTCTACGCATCCGACGAAGCGCGCATGTTGGCTGAGATGGGCGACAAGACATTTCTGCTCGGGAGCGTCCACGAGAACACGTACGCCGAGATTTTCGGGTCTGACGCTCTCCTCGATCCTATTGAGCAATCCTTTGCCGGGTCCGCTCCAATGTGCGCCGAATGCGCCTACGAGCCTTTTTGTGGGTCTGATCCCGTGTTCCACACTGCAACGCAGGGCGACTTTGTTGGCCTCAAAACGCGGTCGGGATTCTGCAATCGTAACATGTCGATCTTCAAGAGGCTGATCGACCTTATGGAGAGGGACGTTACCGTCCGAGAACTCTTTCTAAGTTGGGCGAATTAGGATGTTGCGACTAAGCGGGTTCGCTGCATCAGCAAGCGTCGGTGATTTCTCACAGCGAGTGGTACTTAGACTCGTGACGGGCCAAGCGGATCAAGCGCCTAACCCAGAACATGATGCGTATCTTTTCAAGGGGCAGGCGTTTCATGGTGAATGCCCGTGGGTTGTCACCTTTGAGCGGCATCGGCCGGAGGCTGAGCGACTATTTTCAGACCGACGACTAGTCGTTCTGCCCCACGAGTTCGACTACCTCAGCGAAGGAGACATTATCCGCTTTGTGCCGGATCGGAAGGCGGTGCGTGTCCTGTTCAGAAAGGATGCCAACGCGAACTATTTCCTCGTAACGGAGCGGTGCAACCACCTGTGCTTGATGTGCTCCCAGCCACCCAAAGACGTTGACGATCGCTGGTTGGCGCGCGAGATTTTGGAAGTGCTGCCCTTGCTGCCCGCAACGACACCGTTTCTCGGAATCACTGGCGGTGAGCCGACGCTGGTGGGTGAGGACTTTTTTGATATTTTGTCATCAGCTCGTGACCACCTTCCTTCTACGCCGGTTCATATTCTTTCCAATGGACGGACATTTAAGGACAAGGCCTTTTCGCATCGCTATCAAGCAATCGGGCATCCTCGTCTTTCCATTGGCATACCGATCTACTCGGCGGACCCGGAAGTGCACGACTATGTGGTTCAGTCCAAGGGCGCTTTTGATGAGACAATCCGCGGGATCATGAATCTGAAGGCCGTCGGGGCCGAGGTCGAGATACGAGTTGTCGTTCACAAGCAGACCTATGAAGGTCTCGCCGACCTGTCAGATTTCATTTTTCGGAACCTGACCTTCGTCGATCACGTAACTTTTATGGGGCTTGAGATCACCGGGTTCACAAGAGCAAACATGGATAAGCTCTGGATGGACCCATACGATTATCGCAGCGAACTGCGATCGGCCGTGCAGTATCTCGCTGCGGCAAGGATCAACGTTTCGGTTTACAACCATCAGCTCTGCCTTCTAGATGGTTCAATCCACAGATATGCAAAGCGGTCCATTAGCGACTGGAAAAACGAGTATGTGGAGGAGTGCGCAATGTGCTCGAAGCGGGAGGAATGTGGCGGCTTCTTTTCCTCCAGTCATCTAGCGCGGAGCGCTCATATCTCAGCATTTCAATATAGCAACGCTGCGGGCAAATTCGATGATCTTGCTGTCTGATAGCAGTCTCAGCTCCCGACAATAAAGCAGGGCGCATTGTGAAAATAAAGCGCATCGAGTCGATCAGCCTTCAGCATGTTAAGGGGATCGAGAAAACAACTTTTACCCTAAATGCGCTGCCCAATAAACCAACCCTACTGGTTGCCCCGAATGGGTTCGGCAAAAGCTCTTTTGCTATGGGGTTCGACTGTCTAACGGCTAACAAGCTTTCTATTCCCGAAGATCACCATTACAAAGGCGACGAAAGCAAGCCAGCCAAAATTCTACTAAATATTGTCCTCGAAGACAACAGCAGTGAGTCTCTGGAGGCCAATGATTCCAGCAACGATATAAACAGCCGCTTTGATGTAGCCGTAATCAACAGTCCATTGCGGCCAAAAGCGAGAAAAGCGAAAATCGGTGGAGCAATTGTCGCTTCAGCTGAGATTGAAATTGATCGAGTTGTATTAGTAAAAAACGTTCCTAACAAGCAGTCGCTATCTTACAAATATTCAGACGCAAAGGATATTTTGGGGCCGAATGGAAAAATACTACCAAACGTATCATCTCTAGTCTCTAACAAACTGCTTATGAGTCAGATCTACGAGGATGTAGACTTCTCCAAGGCTGGTCAGGTTGGTATCACGTCGCGCATCGAAAATTTGCGCCTTTCTGTCACGGCCCAACTTGGCTCAGCGGCCGATATCATCGCAGGGGTGAGTCAGGCTCTTCTCGCTCCGGTTTTGCAGATAGAGTATATTTCAAAAACAATCCAAGTGCTCAAACAATACAATGTTGGATTGAATTCAGATCTTGAATACGTGCTGGCCGCGTTGCAGATCGGAAATATTTATACGTCGGACAAGAAGCGGTTTAGAGATGTAATCTCTCGCTATCGTTACGAAATATTCAAGGATTCTCTATCGGAAGATTTGTCGATGTTGAACATGACTTGGAAATCAATCAAAGCCGTTGAAGATAAAAACATCGGCTTATACATGAATTTTCCACCGGCGAATCAGATATCAAATGGCGAAAGAGACATAGTTTCATTTTTGGCTTCGCTCATTAAGGCGCGCCGTCACTTCACCAAACGTAGCTGTATTCTGGTAATTGACGAGATATTTGACTATCTCGACGAAGCAAATCTTGTAGCCTGCCAGTACTATGTTACGCATATTATTTCAGCGGTCAAAGAAAGGGGCGATCAGATATTTGTCTTTATAATGACACATTTAGATCCAGCCTACTTCCGAGGCTTTTGCTTCAAAGATCAGAAAATAATATTCTTAGACAAGACAAGTGTTGTACAAGATCGACCGGTAGAGAAGATAATATTCAATCGGGAGGATTCCTTAATTAAAGATGCTATTTCAGAGAATTTTCTTCATTATAACCCGGTCTTCGTGGACCTCAGCCCGGATTTTCAGCGTCTCTCTTTGCGAGCTGACTTGGCGAAATCCGACTCTTTTTATGCTCACCTCGATGCCCAGCTGGATAGGTATCTTGCTGGTAACTCCTATGAGCCTGCGGCCGTCTGCTGCGCAGTTCGCTTGGCTGTGGAGAAGGCGACCTACCTTCAACTGGTAGTCGGTGATCGTACCAGCTTCATTCAGACGCATAAGACCTCAGCAAAGCTTCAATTCGCTGAGGAGAGGGGGGTTCCTGTTCTTGAAGTCTTCTACATGCTAGGGATCATTTATAACGAGGCAATGCATATAACGCCAAACTTCGATTACGTCACGCCTGTAATGTCCAGACTAAGAAATCTCACTATTAAACGGATGATACGGGTCGCTACGGGTAAGCAGTGACAGGCCGTCACTTCGCGGTATGCCCTGAGGTGACGTAACACGACCTATCCCGCACCATGTAACATCGGAGTTGACACCGAGTATTTGTGACAATGTAGCCTCAGGCGTAAACCTTGAGGTGACACCTAATGAGCCGGATTGGCTACGCCCGCGTCAGCACCATCGACCAAGATCTCGATACACAAATTGCCAAGCTGAAGGCTGAAGGCTGCGGCATCATCCGCTCAGAGAAGGTCTCGGGGGCCAGCCGCGATGGCCGAGCTGAACTCGAGACCATTCTCGATTTTCTTCGGCCCGGTGATGAACTGGTCGTAACGCGGCTTGACCGGCTCGGCCGCGACACGCGCGACGTTCTCAACTTGATTTACGAATGCGAGCAGAAAGGCGCATTTGTCACTGTGCTCGACCCGCACGTGTCAACGCGCGGCGAGATGGGCCACGTTGTGCTAACGGTCCTAGGCATGGTTGCACAGATGGAACGTCGCTTTATCAGAGAGCGGCAGCGCGAAGGCATCCAAAAAGCGAAGGGCGCGGGCATCTACAAGGGAGGCAAATCGAGGATCGATCAAAAACGCGTCTGCGAGATGCATGACGCGGGTGGGGGTGTGTCCGACATTGCGAAAGCAATGGGCTGTTCGCGGATGCAGGTCTACCGGATCCTACATGCGGGCGCGGCCTCAAAATCTGGGGCTCATCTCCTGTAAAGACATCGGATCGTCCCAATCCATTCTTGCGGGGGCTATTCGAAAAGCCCGGTTGAGGCTTTGCGCTTCCGCGAGATGTCGAGACGTTTTTCACCAGTTTTCACCTTGCTCTGGCCCCGTGACAATTTTTCGACGATCACGTCTATTGCGTCCAGTTCTGTTGCCATGCCGTTTCGAATTTTTGATCGAAGACGTCCGAGCACCCGCGGCTCCAGATCCGTGTCTCCCTCTCTGAGGATTACTTTGTCGGAACTAGTCGCACAAATTTGTCCCAGCCGCGCGAGCTCGTCGTGATCCGGGTCACCTATCTTAAATCGGGGGAACGGCACCTTTACAATGGTTTTATGAATATCTCGGGGGCCAAAAAGGCCACGAGATTGAAATTGTTTAATAGCTCTGTTGGCATAGCCAGAATTAATGAAAGACGCGAGATAGAAAGCCTCCTTTCGCGTTCTCACCTCGCACCAGTATGCCTTGTGGTCTACTATAAATGGATGGTCGAATGATTGGCGATCCACTACGGCAGCGGAAGCATCCGTCGCGGACGAAGTGTATAGTACGAGGTAGCGAGCCCGTGGATTTTGGCCCGTAAGCTTGGACTGCCAATTGAGATAGCTACTGAGAGTGTTTCCGCCATTGCGTTCGGTGCGGTTGGACTCCCAAAGGTCTTCGGCTCGTCTAAACCACGCACTCGCAAATCGGTAGCCTCTCGCCAGTAAGGAGTCGGCTTCGAGCACCTCAAATTTTCCATTGGATTCAACTACAGGCAGAAGGACCAGCGGCGGCGCTATTAGTGCGAAAGGAACGATGTTCCGAGAGATTGCGGTCCGGAAAAATAGAGCGCTTTCGGCTCGCTCTTGTATCTGCAGCCCCTTCCATGGCTTCTTCGCCTCACGCTCTGCGGCAATAGAGGTCTTGAGGGCAAGGACACGATCGCGCAAATCCTCGCCAGCGTCGACGCGCTGGTCGATATCGACGAAGAAGAAATTCCGAGGGACGATTGTCGCGCCCTGAGTGAAACTTGATGTGTAAGCGTTTGCACCAGCGAGCGAGTCCCCTGTGGTCGCGGTGATCGCCGACTTTGTACGCTTCTTCGTGCTTTGTAGCCGCGAGTAGAACCAGCGCTTCTTTTCCCACGTTAGGCTACGTCGCGCCTCCAACAGATGAACCTGCGCCTTACGCAGGCGGCCTGAAACAGAGTACCCATCAATACCAAGTTCCGGCAGGGCGTTCTCGCCTTTCCCCTCCTTTCCGTACTGCGCGAACAGGACGCAACACGGCACCCGAAAAAGCGGCGCGACACCATCAAGATCCCAAACGGCAGATAGGCGCAGGCCTGAAACGTTCCCGGCGCGAGTAGCCTCGTGCTGATCGGCAGACATGAAGCTCCGCGGCAGGACGAACGCTAATCTGCCGCTGCGCTTCATAAAGTAGTTGACGGAGTGGGCGAGGAAAATCGCCGCTATCTCAAGGTGTGGAAAGTTTGCCCTATTTTCGGGCGTTACCCGATAGTGATCTGACAGCGTCCTCAACAGGTTCTGGTAGTCACCGTTGGACACTCCCGCGTATGTCAACCATGGTGGGTTACCAACAACGAAGTCGAATCGTCCCATTAGGAAAATCGGCTTGTAGGAGTTCTGCAGGATGAACTTCCAAATGCTGTCCCGGCCCTCGTTGTGTGCACCCCACATTGCGCTATAGATGTCGTACAGTTGACTTGGAAGATCTCGCGATTGCGACTCGTCAAACAAGGAGGCGCCGAGCTGAAAGAAGCGCTCTCGCGAAAGTAGCTCACCGTATCTGTCGACGAGTTCATCACAGAAAGTGATTAGGGCATCGAAGGCTTCCGGCGCGGACACTCCACGAGTATCGATAGCATAGGACCCATTGTCGACGGTCACATTGAACGTGGACTCAAACAAATCTGCCGTCCCTCGCGGCACGAGAAGACTGTTTGCAAGGTAGATGTGCAGCGTCACTGGGCGGCGAGCTCGGCGGACAGTCTCACCGAGGGACAAAAGGACGGTGGTCTTCGCAATGAGAACCGACAGTGGATGGATGTCGATGCCAACCACTTGCTCGGCGAGTTTCTCAGCGCCGAGATCAGGGAATTGTTCCCGAAGTCGCGCGATCCCTGCGCGCAGAAAAGAGCCGCTGCCGCAAGCGGGATCGAGGATGGATGACGTGCGTTCGAGGGGTAGCTCCTCCATCACTCGTTCGCAAAGCCAGTCGGGAGTATAGTACTCGCCGAGCGCGTGACGGGTCTCGAGGTCGATCAGTTCTTGATAGACACCCTTGAGAATGTCTTCCTGCACTTCTGAAAAATCGTAGGAGTCGATCTGGCGTCCTATCTCGCGGAACATTGGGCGAAGCGTCGTTAGGAACTCGTCTGAAGCGACCCAGTGAAAGAAGTCATCTTCTACAAAGCGTTCCACGTTCAGGCGGTCGAAGATCCGGCCGGAAAGGACGTCACGAATCGTACTGTCGTCGGTCGCCGTCTCCTTCGTAATGACCGAATAGGCTATGAATTTTGCGAAGACAGAAAGGTAGGTGTGGACGAGGAACAGCTTGGGTGAGTTATCGAAATGGCCGTAGGCAATTGAAAGGAAGCGGTTCCATTGCTCGAATGCGACCTTGAGTTCGCTTTGATGCTCCAGGGCTGGCAAACACCGGTTCAGCGCGGTTATGGAATTAATAAAGGCCCTAGACGTATCCCCGAAGTTCGCCCTGATGTTTTCTAAGGTCGCAGTCTTACGCTCGTCGGCAAACAGAACCTCGTCGAGGAAGAAAGGGAATTCGGCGAACGTGCTAGGAGAAAGATCAAACGCTTGGACCTCACGCAACTCAAAGCTGCGTCCCATTAGTTCATCGACCGCGACGTGAGACCAGTCGGGTGCGTAGCGACGCCAGCGTATGCCATCGGTGGAGAGGAGTGTGAACTTATACTCCTGACCAGACCTCCAGTTGCCTTCTAGATATTCTTTAAGCTGGTCCCGGGCATGGTCCCCCGTTCGGCCGAGATCGCGCTCCCATTCAATAATTACGGCATCGGTCTGGCTATCCGCCCGCCCCCTTGCCGTACGGCCGTCCCTGAGGATGTTTGCCACCGAGGTTTCAGCCCCCATCGCCATATCGCGTATGAAGCCTTGCACCTTTTCGTCACTCCGGAAGATGGAGGTGACATAGGTGAGGAATCTTTCCTTCTTGGCAGCCTCAGAGTTGGCTCGCCGCAGGTCGTGATAAAGATGCTCAGTTTGGGCAGAATCGAAGAGTGTTTCGAGCACGGCAACCTCGAGAAACGGAAACGGCAGCCCTAACACGATAGTCAGGTGCGACGCCATCCTAGCTTGGCCCGTGCCGTTGGCACGGGACGACATTTGGAGTCAGTGTTGCCCGCTGGGAATCTTGGCTTCAAACAGCTGCGGAGGGGCACGTGGGTGCGTATTCGGAAGAAACGATCGGACTATTTGCAGAAGCCTATGAAAAATGGACCCTGCGGCAAGAACAATTAATGACGGACTATATGACTCGGGCTTATCGTGGTGAAAGGGCATCCGAGTATGCGCGGCATGGTTTGTCGAGGCGATTGCAGAGCCTTCGTCACGGCATCGATCGGATGTTTCAATTGATACCCCTGGAATCGGATGAGCCTCCAAGCCGCGATGAGCTCATGGATGCTACAGCCTTCATTCACTCGTTTCTGGTGAGCGTCTACGGCGGTTTGGACAACGTCGCTCGTATTTGGTGTTGGGAAGCCGAAGTGAAAAACGGGAGGGGAAAACCTCTCGCAGACGGGCAAATTGGTCTTGGCCCCAAGCACATCACGGTTCGCGAGAGCTTGTCACACGAGTTGCGAGATTACCTAAAAAGCGCTGATCCTTGGTTCGAATATTTAGCAAACTACCGTCATGCAGTGGCTCACAGGATACCTGTCTACATCCCTCCAAAAACGATTAGCGACGAAGAGGGCAAGGAGTGGCGAAAATTAGAGGAAGGGATTGCCCGAGCTGCGAAAGCTAGGAATTTCGATGAGTATGACTGGCTCTTTGCCGCCCAGAGGGCTCTTGGTCGCTTTGAGCCTGTAATGACACATTCATTTGGAGAAAATGCGAGGCCTGTCTGGCTTCATGGGCAAATGCTTTGCGATTTCTCAACTGTCGTTGAGATTGGCGAACACCTGCTGAAAGAGTTGAATGGGCTAGACATCTGACAGAAACAAACGCATTCGACTATACCTTGGCCTTTCGCCAGCCAGCCCACCAAGCTTCCCATTCGGAGCAGAACCAACGCTCTCCTCGCGCCGGGTTAATGCGTGTGGCCAGATAATACTCTTGACCCGGCACGTGATAGATATGCTCGCCGCGATCGTTGATGTTTCCTTTGATGTCGCAGCCCACTCTGCGCACGGCGACGGAGGTCGTTGATCTGCCGGGATAATGAACGTTTGGAAGAGAGTGGCGGGTGTCTATCGCGACATAAGCGAGGGACGCCGTGCCAAGCAGCGCCAGAGAAACAGGAAGACGAACTCGCAGAAGCGAACGCCACCAAGGTGTTCGCCGTCTAGCCCACGGATGAACAGAATTGCCCATGCCATCTCCCCGAGGGGAGAATGCTTCTGTCAGGCGGAAGAGTCTAGAGAAGGGCTTCATCGTCTGGCGCTGGCTGTTGCTCCTCAACGTAAGCCTGACAACCTTCATTGAAGGATTGGCTATTGCCATCGCAGTCGTTGGCGTCCGAAATACCATTTCGTTCGGCCCAATCGTATCCCGCTTGATGGCCGGGGCAGCCCGCTGTGCAGTCGTAGCCTCGAGCGTCTGCTGCGTCACGGCAGGACAGTCCACAGGCTTAACAACACGATAGCGTCAAAGGCGGCCCACCTGCTCATCGAGGTATACCCGATTGGCGTTTAGAGGGCCCGCACCACTGGGGGGTGATGCGGGCCCGGCCAAGGGTTGCCTTTCCTTGACCAGCGGCGCTAGGCGCTGCCATCGCTGGAACGAGTTCTTGAACCTGAGGTTCTACAAAGGACAAAAAAGCCCGCCATTCATTCACGAGGTCTTGCTCAATCGTGCTGACCCCGGGCGCGGGCAATGCGCCACAGCCGGTCACTTCAGGGTTTAGGCCCGAGGCTACACTGTCACAAACAGTCGCTGTCAACCCAGATGTTACATCGCGCGTGATGGATTATGTTACATCACCTCAGGGCATACCCTGACGTGCAGCTATGACGGTGAGAACGGCACTGGTATTTGCATAAGCGGCACATGGTTGCTCGCGGGGCTCGGAACGGTCGCTCCCAAGTTCCGTTAAAGCTTCAGCTTCGCCCTTAGGGCATCAATTCGCTTGGAGGCCTCTGCTTTGCTGAGATCTTCGACGTAACTTTTGTCGTCGTCCGCCTGTTCACACAATGTTTTGAGGTAGGAAGCCTGCGACGGAGTCATTGGCTCGTCACCAGTCGTCCATTCGTCAGGATCCTTGTTGATGTTATCGCTTTTTTCTCGGGCCGAAGCTTGCATTTCGTTCCTCCATGCGCAGAACGGCAAAACGCGTTTGATCTCCTTTTGTTCCCCATATTCATCAGCGTTATATATTCGACAAGGCAGATTAGGAGATAGCCTGCGAGGCGTGCTATATGGGGGATGAAGATTTCCCCAATGGCCGTTTTTCCGGCCATGCTTGCCGAC
The DNA here is from genome assembly GCF_055901595.1 of Mesorhizobium sp. WSM1386. Taxonomy (NCBI): domain Bacteria; kingdom Pseudomonadati; phylum Pseudomonadota; class Alphaproteobacteria; order Hyphomicrobiales; family Phyllobacteriaceae; genus Mesorhizobium; species Mesorhizobium sp. WSM1386. The sequence continues at coordinate 4,832,036 of NZ_CM148373.1, read as the reverse complement.
CCCCCCCCCCACGCCTTCAATGAGATCGTGCTCGCTCGCGCCCTGCGGTCGAGCCTAGCGCAGCAGCGGGCGCTAACGCGTGCTTTGCTTGAGGAACTTGCCTGTGTTCGCATGGAGGTCAGGGACGCCTCTGCCTTCCGCTATCACGTGCGCGCAGACTTCCTCAGCAGCTTTGCTTCGGGGGCACGACAGGCCGGGCCTCCTTCACTTGGTAAAGAACGCACTTTGAATCATTTTGAAACGCGCTTCCAAACAGTGTAGCAATTACCCTTCGCTGGAAGGGACGCCGCGATGGTTTCAACGCAAACAGACATCGCCCGAGCGGCTATCGAAGCCAGCTTCCTGTCGCGACACAATTCCTTGGTCGGAGCCGCCGCACTCCGCCAGGATATGGATCGAACCAGACGGACGATTGCGGTATCACGAGAACTGCTGAAAAGGCTTCGCCAGCGCCAGCGCGATGATGCTCACAAGGTGAGGGCAGATGCAGAACCGGCCCCCACAACCGTGTCCGCATTCGACGCCGACATTATCCGCAAGGTGTTCCACGATATGGTATTGGAAACGGGAGTGCCTGACTGTCAATGGCGGGATCTGGCTAAGAGCTTGGTATTCGAGTTCACCGGGTGCGAGCAGATTAAAGCTGGCTTGGTTGACTGGATTGTCTCAGGCGCTACCCAACTGTAGGGATGAACGGGCAGTGCACTAGCCAACTATTACCTAGTGTGACCTGTCGGTTCCCAGTTTGCGCGCTTTTTGGCCGCTACCAGTCCCGCCAATGGCGTGTGCTGCCGCCGCCGCGAGGTCGACCACTGCAGCATAGACGTTCCATCACTCCATACGATGCGCAAGATTCCTGAGTGCGAAGAGGGAACTCTTCCAGCGTCTCGAAGTTCGGGCTCGCATTGGAGAACCGAGATGCCCATCAATCCAGCTGCCAACGACAATAATCATTCGAGCAAGAAGCCGGTCAAGGCGACCGAAACCACGCTTAAGGATCAAATAGAAGAAGCCAGAGCGCGGCTCAGATACAAAATGGCACGGCGGGCGATGAAACTTAGGGCGAGACACTGAGATGCCGTGGTCGAGCGATGACGGCCGTAACGAGCAGGCAACAGCGGCTGCGGCACTTATTGTAGAAAAAGAAAGGGCCGAACGTGCTGCCAAAACTGCGCGGTTGAAAGAAGCCCGTCTGGCACAGGAGCCAACCGTGCCCTCGCCGATAAGGCGCAACTCAAAAGCTACGAAGAAGGTGCGCCGGATTTTTGTGGCAGGCTAGGAGGTGCATGACTCGCAATCACAACCGCCCAGCAGGAGATATATCTGCGCACCCACGGCTGACCCCGAAAAAGAAGAGCGCAGGTGGCGGCCTGTTGGCAGGCCCAACGATGCCTATGGCGGCTTCACGCGCTCGCACGACCTAGAATGAAACGGGGTAACCTCAAAGCCCGCTCAGCTTCTTCTGAAGGGTGATGCTCAAGCTCAGCAGCCCTTCACCAGTCTCGTCCCTGACGTAGATAGCTAATTGCTGGCCATCGAGATCCTTGAGGGATTCTCGCGCCAGATCTCTGAGTCCTTCTATGCCCTCACGACATGCTCCCTCGATGCCGTCACATTCAATTCCCACCTCGTCTTTCACGAGCTCGTCACGGTCAGCGCTGTCAAAGAAATATCTCGCCATGGAACACCTCTATTGCCACAACGCTTCAGCGGCCCTTTTGGTGCAGATAGGTAGGGTCAAAATCTCCGGCGCGAATGAGCCCTGACCAGTCGGTTGCATGAAAACGCGAGCCCACGGTGGAGATCAGACCGTCGCGTCTAAGGTCCTGGAGCACTCGGTTCACGTGCACTGTGGAAAGGCCAAGCGCATCACCAAGCGCAGCCTGCGTTATCGGAAGGCGGGCCACATGATCTTCAATGCGGCCGACCGCCCGGAGGCGGACAATGAGTTCGCACAAAATGTGAGCCATACGAGTACAGGCATCGCGTCTTCCAACGTTGGTGACCCACTCTCGATAGATCGCCGCATCAATTACTGTCGAGCGCCAAAAAACCCTCATGATGGAGGGGTGCTGGTCGCAAATAGCGCGAAGGGCGTCATGCCGCATGAAGCCTACGCGAGAGCGCATTAAAGGTGTAAAACTGCAGTCCATGACCGACAGGTGCAGTCCATGAAGGTCGGGAATATCGCCGGGAACGAAAAACGAGGTGATCTGGCGTTTGCCATCACCTGTCATTTTAGTCGAGCCTATCAGGCCGTCTAGAACAACAAAGGAAAGCGTCGGCTGGTCGCCGTCGCGCAGAATGTCTGCGTTGGCCTGATATTCCTTCTCCTGAATTGCCACGTTTCCCAAGATCGTAGTGTCTGATGGTCCGAGGTCAGAGATCGTCTGGAGCTTGCGGATCAAAATGTTCGAGGAAGGATTCTGTGCCATCGAGGACCTTATTGGGGTTGGAACCCAACTTACAGCGGGCGCTAATGTTCCGCTGCGCTGCCGAGCAGATGACGGCCGTGGCCAGAAAGCGCGGCCATTCTTGCGACCGAAGCCTTTTTTGCGACAATCGAGATGTCACTATCATAGTTGATTGTGGCTGCTGGTGACCTTGCGTAAGGGACAGCTATCGTAACTGTCCAACAGGGAAACGGTATGTTGTATCCGGGTAGGTTTTTGAGCCGAGCGATATTGAGATGCTGGCCCGAGTTTGTCACATGGTCTGCAAAGAGCACGGCGTATCTCTTAGTTCGCAGAACGGAGAGCGCATAGCTGCGCACGTGCTCAGGCTTTTTATGAATGGTTTGACTGGGCAGAGTGAACTGCTCGACGCTGAAAGGAACTGGGCCAAGCAGCGTTCGGTCCAGCAGATCGATGTCAACTACGCAAACATGAGAGAGGCCGCGTGATACAGCACGGTTGTGGCAGCCGAACACCCGCCGCTACCCGAGATATACGGCGGGGTTGTTCTCCTTCAAGGATGTAGCCGGTTGCTGCAAGGATGAGACGAAGCCCGCCGCGCTCTTAATTGTGGCGGGTTCTCGTTGTCCGCGCTACCCAGCGGTAGGATAGCCGTGCTACATGGGGGATGACATTCCCGCAATGGCCGTTTAGTCGGGCGTGATTCCCGATATTCCGGACGGCTTCAACGAGATCGTGCTGGCGCGCGCTCTACGCGCCAGCCTTGCACACCAGAGGGCGCGAATGCGTGTGTTGCTTGACGAACTTGCCCGCCTGCGCATGGAGGTCAGGGACGCCTCTGCGGTCCGTTACCATGTACGGGCAGACTTTCTCAGCAGCTTTGCTTCGCGGAGCAGCGAGGACCAATTGAGCCCAAGCAAAAATATCAGTTCTCGGGCTTGATCCTCGGTGATCCCGGCCTCTTTGACCAGCCTTTCAATCCATGCAGTAGCCGTGTCGTTTTTGGTCTCACCCATAAGCGAACCTTCGATTTGGCCCGCCTAACAACCACGTAAGTTGAAGGGCGTTCCACCCCTACGATTGACTGTCTGAAAGCGTACGAAGATGAGCCGACAGTTGGAAGTGGCCTCATTGGGGTCCCAGCGCGTGACCGCGCTAAGCGGCTTTTCTAGAAAAGGCCCTGAACGGTTGTGCGAGCGTGAAGGCGTCCGGCCGGACCTAAGTCCCGCCGCCCAAACGCATTGGTCTGAGCTTGGCTTCCGGTAAGGAACTGTCTCGAGAGATCGATGTTGGGTGCGCAGCCGCAGCTACGTCCCTTCCTGCGTCGATTAGGTTCGCTCGTCGTTTCGCTCAGGGGGCGAACCCTAGGCTCAAAAGGGATGAGCGGTAGCGTGGGATGGACCTATGATTTTCTAATCTTCGACCATGGTCACCGGGCTTACCCTGACCGCAGTTTACCGGATGGATCAAAACTCCCCAAAAAGGACTTTCAATGCCCATACCTGACGAGTTGGGGGATGCGGAGCTTGTTTTCGACTGTCCCAAATGCTCACATCCTATTGTAAGGCGAGGGTCATGGTTCAAGGTAATATCCATGTTTCGCTGCGAGACGTGCGATGCTAAGATTCGTCTCGGCTACCCAGACAAGCTAGTGTTGTTCGAACGGCATCGCCATTTGATAAAAATCCCACCAGCGGATGCATCGGCTCTTTGAATGAGATCATAGATCGGTGGACTATTCTGGAATTCCGGCGTCGAAGTGGGCGATGGCTTCCACGAAAATGCGGTAGAGGCTCTCCACATCCTCATCTAGCTCTATCCTCTTGATGCCGACCGCTTTGGCGTCGGCCAAGAGCTTGTGGGTGAGTTCTCCGATTGAGACCGCATCGGGAGGCGCTGTCTCTGGGATGTCGTTAGCAATCCATTTGTGCAGAAAGTTGATGCCGCGTGTGCTCATCTAAAGATCCACCAGCCGCCAAGAGCACAGAACGCGAGCACAACGACTGCGGCCGAGATCAAAATTCCCTTCCGGTTCTCCCACTTTGGTGCAGGGCCGGGTCCCAGCTTCTCGGCATGATCGTTCATATCGAGACAAGCAACGCCGGGAGATTAGGTTCCGCTAATTTGACGCGTTCGGCGAACGGCAGGTGCCGGAGAGGTAAGCTGGACCGCAGCTAGTCGGCTTTGTGCCTATCGCTTAACCTTTGTTATTGCGGTGGTTCTGCCCTGCGGTATTTACGCTGCGCCGCTGCGTCCTATGATCGGTCACCGAGAGCTTCCGAAATTGAGCACGTGAAGGAATCGACCTATTTTGGGTGATGCCGATGCTCGTCATTGTCCATCTTTCGAGTGTCGCGAACGCCGCAGATCAACAGGATGCGATTTGGCCGTGAAAGGAAGCCGACCGAGTATTTCGTTGTTCGATTCTGACATACTCTCCCGGGCTCTTACGTCAGCCGTCCGGGATAGCCCGGACTCCGATTGGAAGGTCCAGGCGCGCGAGCTTGTGCGCCTATACACCGGCAAAAAGTCAGCCGACGGAAATTTGATCGCAGCATTGCTTCATGCCAGTCGCGCCCAGTTGGACTTGGAGGAATCCAAGGCCGGTCGGCCCGGCAAGATTGACTGAATACCTGCACCTGCTCGACGTGCTCTCACCGGGTTCTAGGTGGCGGTTTGATGCGAGGATTGAAATTCAGTGCGGCGGAATTTGACCTCGGGCATCTGAGTCACGAGACAACGTCTTTCTCAGCTGAAAATACGCTCAGCACCAGCGGGTGCACATGGAACAGTTCCAGCAAATCGAAGTTCGGCTCCGAACGGAGACGGACGTGGCGGTGACACAAAATTCCAACGACAATCGAATGCCAGAAAAGAAGCCGTATGGCCGCGCGGGAGAGATGTCGCGCGAGCAGGCGGAAGAAGCAGTCAGATCGCGACGCAGGTACAAGATGGCGAGACGGGCACGGGAGTCGAAGCGAGGCTCGGCCATGCCTCGCATCGTTCCTGTCAGAAGCCAAGAATAGGCCGTTGCCGCTTCCGCTGGTCTGGCTAACTAGAACGCCGCATCAGCCAACTACAGTTCAGCGGCGACAGAGCTACGAGCACGAACCACTCGCTGACGTGCAAACAGTCGAGGGCGCTTGGCTTAAGAAGGATAGCTCGTGAAGAGGACCGTCTTATATTCCATAGCTCAGCGCAAGCCATAGCGCGGGGACAAAGATCAGGCAGATCGCCATCCCAACTACCAATGCGATGGCCTTGCGCTCGGTCCGCCTGACGAGGTCAGCAATGGCTTCATCATCGTCTGCCAAATAGATGCCGTCGAGAGCCGAAAGGAATGCAGGAGCGGCATTATCGTTATCATTTGCAGGGCGGTTTGCGCCGTCACCGGCATCGGATCTCTGGATCAAGGTCAACGCTTCTTGCTCCCACTATTCATGACCGAAACTGGACCTACGGTCGGCGGCCCGGCGGTAACGCATCCGGTCCATACAGGTTGCACCGTAAGACCTCAGTCGGAGCGCTCCGCAGACCTTAGCCCCCCGGCGGAACGCAACGCGGCGGGCAACGTTGATGATCCGTAACCGATTGAAATAGGAGAGGAAATCATGGCCGATGGCCCAACTGTTGTTAATTCGGGAGGTGGCGGCGGCACTGCGGTCGCCGTTGTTCTCGGACTGATCGCAATCGTTGTCTTGCTGATTTTCACCGGCGTCATCAACATTCAAGGTGGAAGCAGCAAGGACATCAACGTCAAGGTTGAGGCGCCAAAAGTGGAAGCGCCAGCCGCACCCTCCAAGCCCTCAGCTCCTGCCCCTGCTGGCTAACGCCACTTGGCACCGCTGAGTTAGCTCCAAATCCTGAGAAGGACTTTCCAAATGAAAAAATTTGTCGTCAGCGCAACAGGCGCTCTCATGCTCATGGCCGGTATCGCCACTTCGTTTGCCGGTGACGTGCTGATCCTCAAGCCTGAGCAGCAGACGGTCGTTCGCGAATATATCCACAAGCAAAAGCTCGCATCGGTCAGCCTCCTAGGCGTGGAACTCAACGTCGGCACCGCGCTTCCTGATACCGTTGAGCTTCACACAATCGACGTCCCCGACGTGAGATACAAGTACACCGTCGTTGGCGATCATGCAGTGCTCGTAGATCCCGATACGCGCAAGGTCGTGCAAATCATCGAGTGATCCTATCCACCACGTGGAGGCCGCCCGCCGCTTGTTGAGGAGCGGCGGGCGTACTTTGTGAGGCAGCCGCCGGTGCCATTGGGTAGACAGCTCGAGGGGCGCCTTTGGTCCCGGCTCAGACTGAAGTCCTGTAGGGGAACATTTAGCCTAGCTCCCTGTTCGGTCGGCTGGCGCACAGAAGATCATCGCTGTCGCCAGATCACTTGAGGAGATAAACTATGAGGATGCACCTTTCCAGCGTCGCTGCGGGGCTCTTGCTGTTAGCCAGCGTCGGTTCGGTTGCGGCACAAGATGTTGTTATCACGCCGGAACAGGACACCGTCGTGCGCGAGTACGTGAAAAAGCAACCGATGGCTTCTGTTAAGGTTCCGGGTGTGGAGTTGAATGTCGGCACGGCCCTGCCAGACACGGTCGAACTCCACGAGGTTCCCAATGTTAAGTACCGGTATGTGGTGATCGACAACCGCACCGTTTTGGTAGACCCGAGCACCCGCAAAATCGTGAAAGTCTACGACTGAAAATTGAACTGGTCGGCAACCCGCCGCTCGCCATGGCGGCGGGTTGCGCATGTCAGCTTGCCACTCACCGGGACAATGAAAGATGATGAATCTTGAAGCCGAGACGTCGCAAGCCCTCTTTGCGCGCCTTGCTGATCTCCAAGCAAAAATGCGGGAAGGACGTAAAGCGAAGGTGAAGGCCTCCCAAAAGGTCGCAGCGGACGAAGATCGCAGCCAGACTGATGGTGACAACCTGAAGGCGAGGGTAGACCGAGCAACACCGCTGTCCTGACGAACCAAAGTCATCGAGTACTCTTCAAAGAGATAGATCGCGGACGATGGTGGCAAAATGTCTAGCTCGCGCAGCCGCGACCGATCAGTCGCTGACGGAGGTTCCATGGTTGGTAGCGGTGAAAGCAGGGGCACGAAGCTGAAACGGCTCGCCTCGTCCGTCCCAAAGCATGAATTCGAATTTCTGATGAAGCTTGGCAAAATGACCCGCGAGGAAACCTTGGCGTTGATCGAAAAATACGACGGCGACCGGACTGAAATTTACGCCGATCTGGCGCGCAACGCCGCTCGGCGAGCTTAACCGAGCCGTTGCTGCGCGGGATTTCCTAGCGCGTCAGGTCCAATGTCCGACCTGTCAGTACGGGCAAACCCGAACGCGTTCCTGCACCCGGTGGTGATGACGCCAATGCCTCACCCACCTCACGTGGCAACGGCCATAGTGCCGATGCCGGTAGTAGTAGCGATGCGGGTAGGGGGCAACGTAGCCGGGATAGTAATCGCGATAGCGGGGGCCGTAATAGCGGCCGCCATAATCGTAAAACGGGCCGCCGCCGTAGAAGGGGCCACCGCCGAATGGGCCGATGCCGCCGAACGGACCAAAAACGCCCATGCCGGGGCCGAAGAACTGTGCATCCGCAGGCATGACCGTGACTGCGGCCGAGGCGACGGCAAGCACCGAAGCAAGTAGCAGGTTTCTCATAGCAACCTCCCCAGAGAGCCGATCACCCGGTAAACCTCCGTAGGAGCCGTATGTTCCCAATCGCTAATATTCTCTGCGCGAGCTAATCTCACTTGCGGACTTCACGCAAAGAAAAAAAGGCCTAGAGCAAAAAGGTAGACCGCCGAGACGCGCGCCACGCCTGGATGCCACCTTCAGCGAAGTCTGCAGCTGTTCAAAGCGGCGCCGCTCCGGGTGCCCCGTCCTAGGAGCAACCCGAAAGGATGATGCCCGGCTTGCCTCGATGGCGGCGTAGGATTCGGCTCTTGCTTTAGCAAGCCGGGCTATGCGTCGGCTATGGGGCTAGTTGGGGGTATTTCAGCCGAGGCGACTGAAGAATGTCCGATTTGCAACATCCTTAGCAATTGGGACCGAAGTCCGACGTCGCCGCGCCATTGGTCCCAACCCGCAACAAAACACCGGCCTAGCGCATTGGCCATATGGACTGGCGACTATGAGTCCCTTCGTCGTCAGTTTGGTCATGAACACCCGCCGCATCGGCGGCGGGTGTTCGTTTGCCAACGGAGCGAGCGATGCAGATCGGCGAAATCATCGCAGACCTATTAGCCGCCGTTCTGTTGATATGCGTGATCGCAGTCATATTCCTCGTAGCCGGAAAGCCGCTATGGCCGATTCGCGAGGCCAAGATGGTCATACTGCTGCCACCGGACGCAATCGCGACGGCTTCCATCAAAGCGCCGACCCATCCCCCTCTGCCCGATAGAGTCGATACCAGAATCTTGCAACCCAGACCCCGACAGCACTAATTGCTTTTAGGCTTGGCTTCCGGGGGTTCTTCTCTTTTCGACGTCTGAGTTGAATCACGATCTTCCCCAAAAACTCAAAGCATTTCGTCGGCGAAGAGCAGAATGCCTGTCTCGTCGCCTGATAGGGAACAAACCTGAATTTGAAGAGTTGGTAGAGCCATTTCAGCGGGCGACAACCGAAATGCTCCTTGCCGTCAATAATGCTACCTCTGCCGCCGTTTTGGCTGGTAGGAGCACCACTGCGGAAGTGTTCGGTGTGGTAGACCTCACCACTAAAGCTGAGACCAGAATCGGTGCCATTACGTCGGGACTGGCCATTCAGTTCGTGGCCAACGCATCGGTCCTTGGATACGACGTCCACGCAGCGATGGTCTTTTATGGCGAACCGGGCACCCCGAGCCTAAGAGCGAGAGAGTGCGAACGCTTGTGGGCGCAGTTTGGCGGCGCGCTCCTACGACCGTAGGGAAGCGACAAGCCAATTCCGCGATGCTTGGAGCATGAGCAACCTCTACGACATCACCACGTGGCACGAAGCGTGCGCCAATGGACCCGCGCCTTTCGTGACATCCTTGGCAACCTTGAGCCATCTAGATGTCTATCCCAATACGCTGGGCCCTGTGGTGCACGATGCATCTGGTCAGTGAGCCCAGCAATCGGCTTCGGTTATGTTCTTGAATTGCTTTCCATCGGCATCTGCAAAGGTCAGCCTGCTGTTCGCTACGTCGTAGATCGCGAACCTTCTACGACCATTCAATGCCCCTTCAATGAACATCTTTTGCATTGCATGAAATTGCATACCCTCATCATCGCTGAGGCCAGTTGAAGCCCCCGTGGTCCCTGCGAGATAGTCTGCCACCGCAATCATTGAGAAGGCGATTTTATCACCGCTCCGGAGGACATCGAAAGCCTTGACCTCTCGTCCTTCGATCACGAAATTGCCTGTCGACGTGAGTGCGACCTGCACAATGCTCTCGGGGTCTTCTTTTCCCATGTTCACTACCCCCAGCACTGCTGTGCCTCTTGCTGAGCAAGTCATTTCTGATATGCGGGCCTCAGAGGAACTTTGGTCGGCGAAATTCTGAAGGCTTGGAGGTTCTGGTGTGGTGGAATCTGCTGTTCCGCCATTTTCGGTAGGGGGCGCTTGTTGCATCTGACCCGTTTCGATGGCTTGCAGTTTCTCAGTGGTGACGTTGTCCAATTCGTTCCATTCTTTGGATTGCCAGACCTCGACCGACTCGTTGCGGATCCTAATCATGTCGGCTCGGATCTGGTTCAAGGCGGGCCGTGACGAAGGATCTGTTGGAAGATCTCGAGCTTGTTCTGTCAGTTTGGCGAGTTCTTGTTCGGAGGCATTCGCCTTGGCTTGGCTTGCCTCAACCATTGACGCTTGTACTCGTGCGTCCTCAAGTCGGCTCACTCGCACCCCCAAAATTACGTCGTAGTTTTCGATGGTTGAAGCCTCGGAGCTGCACTTACCGGCAATCTCCAGCAGAGCGTCAATCTGGGCTACGCTTAAATCTTCGAAGGCTTTTCCCTGAAAGTAGTTGCCGCCTTGCACCAATTCGTCGCACGTGGGCTGCGCGGCGACTGCGGGATGCGACAAACAGAGGATGGTAGCGGCGGCGATGGCAATCGCCTTCATCAGAGGTCTCATTTTGTCTTGGTCTCCGCAGCCGACCCCGCCCGGCCACGCCGCGCGCTTCTCCATGCGAAATACGCCATGGCGGCGAGGATCAGGTCGGCGAAGGCCCAAATCTTCATGTCGGTGAATGAGCTGGCCGCGATGAAAGCAAACAAGCTGCCGACGACGAAAATAATCGCCGAGACCAGCGGCAGGCCGAACGCAAAGGCGCCGCCGACAAAGAACAGCAAACCAACGAGAACGCCAACCGAGCCAGCGCCCGCCAGATCATGATTGGCCGCAATGCTTCCGCCCGTCGCCACTGCGCAGGACTGCAGCATCGAAATCAAGCCGAGCAGAATTCCGATAATCCCAACCGCAATTTTCATTTCACTCCCCCAAGCAAGCACATGAATCGTGCAATCCCCCGAAATTGGAAATAGGGGACTATTGGTCCGTCGATTGTCAAGCCGTTTGTACTGCCTTCTTGCCCACGATGAACGTGCGCAAGATCATTGGTTGGAATCTCCGCAAGCTGCGTGTCGAACGCGGGCTGTCGCAAGAGCGGCTGGCGCTGGCGGCTGAGATCGATCGTTCGTATGTCGGTCGCGTCGAACGCGGTTCTGAAAACGTAACGACCGATACGCTCGAAGCTTTGGCGAAGGCACTTGCCGTCCCGGCCGCGGCTCTTCTGACCGAACCTCCGAAGGGGGCTCATGAGCCGCCGCCGCTTTCGTCGGGAAGAAAGCCAAAGGCAGGTTAGGCGAGCGGGGAACTGCGCCCCTGTGCCCTGTGCAGAGGAAAACATCAGTATTCCTCCGGCAGCATGACCGTCATCACCCGAATGGTGACGGCCGGGTCGGAGGCATCTGGCGACAGGTTCGCGAGAGCGCGGTCATAGTAGTCTATCTTGAAGAATAGCTGCCGATCGCCGACGTGCAGAAGAGCGCAATCGTGCTGGCCCCACGGATCGTTGTCCTCGTCGAACGCGTCGAAGCTGGCGATGGCCAGCAATATGGCGCCGATCTCTTGGGCAGGCAGTGCGGCGACACCGGCGGTCATCACCATGCGCCCGCCAGTACCGGTCTGGCGCAGTTGATCGTTGAGGGTTCGAATACGCGCGGTACGATCAGCCGCTGATAGCCGACCGACGCGCTCTGGTGAGCATATCATGGGGTGGTTCCTTCGAATTAATGTTTGATTGTGGGGGTGACGGGCCAGGACGAACCCGGCCCGTTTGCAAGGCCACTTATTTCTTCGCCAGCTGACGCGGGTGGATCAGGCCGAGCTGGTAGTAGCTGCGGTCGACCTGCGGTGCGTCCGGGTAGTCCCTGAACTTCAAGGTGAAGATGCCCTTGGCCTTTGCCTTCATGATCCGGGCTTCGAAGTATCCCTCGTCGGGACCCTCTGACGCCAGCACCATGTCGCCGACGGCCAGCTTTGCCCAAAGGTCGCCACCGTTACCGCCAGCGGCATCGCCGCCACCGTCGCCCCCGCCATGGGCCGCCACCGGCGCAGGCGAGCCCGCTGAAGCGTTTTCGGGGCTGTCGGCGGCCTTGTCGTCGCCCGGCTCGCTGTCGCGCTCGTCAGCGACCCCCGCAAGGGTCACGATGCGGGTATACAGATCGCCCTTGACGAACGGCACGAAAGCCTTGCCGCTGTCGAAAAGCTTGCCAGCCGGAAGGCGCATGACGATCTCGGGCACTTCGCCGGGATCAACGCGGTGCGAATGCATCCCCATCAGCCTTGCAGCGCTTTCTGCCGCCTCGACTTCCGGCAGCAGAAAGACCGACGCGTGGGGCTTGCGTGTCTCGTCGCGTCCGAACACGATCAACGATCGGGTGGTTTCGGAGGCGACATTCATTGTCTTGCCTCCAGATATGACAAAGGGCCCAGAGGGCCCCTTAAGGTGTGATTTGAGCGGTGCCGACACGGCGTGTCGGGTGTATCTGTCAAAGGCATGTTAAGGCTCCTGTTAGGGTCTGGCCGAGCCCGTCGGGCGACGCAGCTTGCCGCAAGCATACTAGCAGGAATATGTTCCTATGTCAAGAAATCTCAGTTTGCTGAGCCCAAAGGTCGTCCTGACGGGGCTGCGAAATTGGTCCCGTCAGGACCGAGCGTTTAGAACTCGAACTGAGCACCGAAACGCTTAACGACGTTCCCGAAATCATGTTCGTGCGGGAGGCTGTCGGCGCTGCCGGTGAAGGGCTCGACGAGGAGATCGTGGCCGAGGTCCACAGTCACCTTGCACTTGCAGCGCTTTTCAAACTTGCGGGAGCTGCGAACCCAGAGGCGGTTGCCTACATAGCTGGGCAGCAGGCCACGGTCGCAACCCAGCGCCGAAGTTGCAGCATCGACAACGTCCATCTTCTCTACCCGGTCGCATGACGCGATGATGCCAGCGATCCTCTTGAGGAACGTGACGCTTGGACGGGTCATCTCGATGGGGGAGCTATCCTGCAAGACTTCCTGATTCGAGTCGTCGAGCACCCGAAACATACACCGGCCGACGAGAGGCTCGATGCAGGGTGAATCGATGGTCGCATCCAGCCGCAGGAAAATATCATCGAGCAAGTCGACGAAGGCACGAGGCAGGCTGTAATCTCGATTGCCGGACGTCAGCAAGCCGATCAACAATTCTCGGAGATCGGCGCAGGTGGAAACTTCGCGGGGACTACGCATATTCTTGGCTCCTATGATCAATCCACGTCGGTGTGGACGCAGCGCTTTACCGAGCGATTTTTGTTGGTCTGCGCCTTCCTGATCGGCGGTCGACGGAGGCGGCTTACACGCCTTGGGCATCGCCATCTCTCATAGGCTTCGTTTTCACGGGAATCTCTGATGTGCTGCGGGGCAGGATGATAATTTCATCGTAACCGATGCGCGGGCTCTTACTGCCCTTGAGGGCGTAGTCCGTAACGAAGAACCCACGATGGGTGAGCGGGACGGCTTCGATGCGAAACAGGGGCTTATCATTGCCGGTGTACTGGTTCTGATGTTCGTAGAAATGATCATCCAGCGTCCCCTTCATCCTCGACCACGGTGGCACCACGGCGATGGCATGGACGTGCCGTCCATTGTTCACCACTGCGTCTCGGAAGCTATGCTTCTCGGTCTTGGCGACAGGGAAGTCCGGGCAACAAACCCACAGCGGAAGAAGGTCTGGCGAGACATTGCGAGGCTTGCGCTCGATGCGAGTGAGCACCTTCGCGTAGACGCGCTCGAGCTCGTCACGCATCTGCCACGCAACGTTGCTCGGCGATCCCCGGAGATGGTTGAACGTGAAAGTTAGGAAGGTCGGCCGCCAGCCTTGCTGGACCCGTTCTCTGAACATGTAGCCGTACCCGGCGATCAGGTATTCCATATCGTGGCTCAAAACCATCTTCGAACCTTCCTTGAGTTGTGTGTGACTGGTGTCGGTGTGTAATGATTGGTGCAGTGACCAGCGTTGCTGCGAGTGCACCGTGGTTTCGTACGATTTCAGGCATAGGTACCCATATGCAGGCTCCTAGAAACCGGCATCTGGCCTTGTGAAGAGCAGCACTTCCTGCGCGGCGAATCCGACGCCTTTCATGCTGCTCGATTGTTTGAAATTGGCATCCCAACTGATAGGGAACATGGTGCTTTACGCAACGCATCTAGTGTTGCGATTTGACGCTCTGCAGGTAGCCCTGAGAAGATGAATGGTGACCGGCGCACCGACAACGGCGGTCACCATCATTCCTAGCTGTCACGTGGCTTCAACTTCACCAGCCTCTGCACACGGATCTCAGTCATAGCGCCCAGTTCTTCGATGGTGCCGATCAGTTTGACCTTGCAAGGAACAGTCAAGCTGGTCAGGGCACGGACATTGTCGGGAAAAACCGCCTTCAGAACACAAGAGACGGCGGTCTTGTCAGGCAAGCCAGACGTCGTGCCAGAACCGACACTGGACGGCTTCGCCCTGACGGTTTTGGCCGCTGACTCGACGAAACTCTGACCTTCGCGCTTGGACCGGTTGATGCCTCGATATCCGCCGCGCTGCTCAAAAGCCTTCATCATTCGGCTTGGCGGGATGTCCTCGTCAAGCAGCACTCTCACGGCTCGCCAACGATCACTCGCTTGCTTGGACTGCAATTCAGAGGAGCCTCGATAGCGACGCAACATGTACCGGATCGCTTCTGGTCGGTCCTCCGGTTTCGGTCTGCCTTTCTTCACCTCAACCGTCCAGAAAGGCAGGGTGATGAATTCCTGCCAAGCTTCCTCGTCTTCGGCTAGTTCCTGGCCTTTGCGAACGATTTCAGTTACCGCTTCATAGTCCAGACTGACGGCCGCTTCTTCCGCTCCTGCAACCATCTCCCCTTGCTGCGCGGCAAATTTTTCAAATTCCTTGGCCCTTACGAGGGCGGCTTCATTCTTCGGGCCGACCGAAGAATCGACCTTCGATTTAGCTGCCTTTCTTCTCAAGACAGCATGGTCCTTTCTCCTCACGTCAACACCTCCAACCGATTCGGCTGATCGCGCCGGACTAACCGATGGAGGAGAAAGCGCAACGACCCTTTAAGTCGCCGCGCGCCGTGATGCGAACGTTTCGGGGACTGGGATAAACGGGGTGCACGCGGCTTCGAGCCCCCGGGATAAGCTCCGAAGGATGCCGAATTCATTTGGCACCCCTGTTTGCTCTGCCCGCGCGCCGCTTAGACACTCCTTCGGCGCGGAGCGGATCTTCAATAGTTACGCTGACCCTCGCGCCGTACTTCTCTTCGAATTTGGCGTCGCTAGCGATAAGGATGACATCCGACGGTTTCCCGGTTGGATCGACAATTCTGTTGAACGCGAGGGTGCTCTCTGCTCCCAAAGCGACAAGAGCAATATGCGCCAACTGAGTGGTCGGTAGAGGCCGTTTCCATTCGTCAGCGACTCCATGTACGAACGCATAGAATTCGAGGAGAGCCCGCCCGCAATGAACCAAATTGCCCTCTTCGCAGCAAATGGATCGCATCAATGTGATGTTTGATTCGAACGGCGGCTGGTAAGGGTCGTAGATCCGAACCTCGGCCAGCATTCGGTCAACGTCGCTGAAGACCGACTCGAATATGAATACCTCTGGCAGCGATTCCCGAAGGCGGTCGATCAGGAAATCCATCAGACCAGACTTCGTCTTGATTAGGTCGAGTTCTATTTTGTTTGGATACGGGATGATCATCGCACCACCTCCAAGGATATGGAGGTAGACGTGCGAGTCCTCGACTGTACGAATAGCACGAGTTCAGCCGTAGAATAGACAACACGCGAACCAAGTTTAACGTACTTCGGGCCGAAGCCGCTTACCCGCCAGTTGGCCAAGGTTTTGGCGCTAATTCCCAAAACGTTCGCAACATCGGCAGGAGTGAGGAAGACCTCGAGGCTCGGTTCCAGCACTTTGGCATCTAAGTTTTCAAGTTTCGACATCCTGTTTTTCCCTTGCTCACGGCAAGTCAGGATGTGATCGACGCCTCTTAGGAAGCCCCGCAATATCCTGATCTCACCGATCGGTGAAATTTATTTGCGGCCGAGAGCAAACATTCGAAGGACGCGTTGCAACGCGTCTACGATGCTATTTTCTCGAGCCTGTCAGGATTTGTGAGGAACTACGCAAGCTGCCATGTAGCAGCTCCGTATCAGCACACTGGATCAAAAATGTTTGACGGTCAAGTGACCAAGTCGATGCTCCCAAACAGGAGCACCCCAGTTATTTAACAAGTTAAAAAAGTCCAAAGGGTTATGCTTCTGGCGCCACGGCAGCAGTAGTAGCTATGTCAACTCCGAGAGCGCGGACACCCGAAAGGGCCGCATAGATATCGACGCTCACTGCTTCCGCAGCTGACGCCAACGCTTTGTCCGGCAAATGAACGTACCGTGAGGTGATTCCCCTGCCTTTGTGCCCGAGCAATCCCGCTATCGTGCCATCCGAGTACCCCAGTGCAGAAGCGAATGAAGCGAACGTATGACGCAGACTATGCGGCGTCGCGTTTGCAACTTGAGCAGCTTCAAAAATTCGCCGGGCTTCCTTGCCGATACCTTGGTAGGCAGCGTTCCCCTTTGAGCCGGGGAACACAAACGACTTACCTGCCACACGCCGCTGTTCCTTGAAGACAGCCAGTGCAGCCTCGCCGATTGGCCGGAGGCTCTTGCCCGTTTTCGTGTCGGCCAGTCTCAGGCAGCTAAGAGACATGTCAAGCTCGGTCCAACGAAGCCCTGTAATCTCTCCGATCCGACATCCAGTGAGACAAAGCAGCTTGATGATGGAGAGAGCGTAGGGATGGATTTCTTTGTCTTGCGCATCCCTGCCTCTAGTCAGCACCGTGCCGAGCCGACCAAGCTCCGTCAGGTCAAGAAACCGCTGTTTTGCCTCGCTTCGAAATCGCCGGACTTTGTGCACTGGGTTGCGGTCAATGAAACCTTCGTCCACCGCCCACGTCATGATGCCGGACAACAAGTCCGCGACCCGAGCTGCCGTGGCTGCGCCTCCCGTCACGTTCGCTCTGCCTCGCGCCTTGGTCTTAATGCGCGCTTTCGTCTTTCCGACTGTAATGTCCTCGATCAAACGTTTGACAGCCCGGCCGTCGATATCCGTCACTGCCATGGTTCCAATCAGAGGCTTGATGTGGCGGTCAATCCGGCCTCTATCGATTGACAGGGTCGATTGCTTCTTCGGCCGATTAAAGCGCGTTAGGATCGCCCCGGCCTCGGCAATTTCCATGTACCGATCGCAGAGATCGCCCATGGTTGGCGGCTTGGGGCGATCCCTATCGGCCGCCGGATCTTCACCCGCCGCGACCAAACCGAGAAACCGCTTGGCCTCATTCCGTGCTTGATCAACTGTCCAAGGAGATCCATAGCGGCCTATCGTAAGCCACCTTTGCTTGCCGCTCTGGCTGTACTTCAAGCAGAACGTGGGGTGCTTGCGCTGCCGTCTAACCCCGAAGCCCGCAACTGACCCGCGCCCAGAATCCCAAAGTGTGGAATCGGCAGGCATCGCGTCAATGTCCGTTTTGGTAAGAGGCACTGGTCACCGCCCTAGCTACAGCTTAGCAACAGCTAGTATGGGAACTCGGGTGATTTAGAAAGACGCCACATCGCAAAAAGTTCAGTTAAAACAATCAAATGATGATCTGCCGGGCATTGAAGGGATACTGTAGTTGTACGTTTACACCGAAGATGTCGGCGGTTCGAGCCCGTCATCGCCCACCATTCCGGTCACATAGTCCCTTCACCACTGCGTCGATGTCAGCAGCACGGACTGCAACGAGATTGACCGGCATACATGTCCGCTGGAGGGTCGGTCGCCAGCGTCAAGGATTTTGAGCGCTCTTCAGGTCCTGGATTTCCTCAAGCAGGTTTTTGACCAATATCTGGTAGACTTGCGTGAGTTCCGCCGGTGTGAGTTCGACCCGGATATCGTACGAGCCGGCATAGTTCACTTGCAGTGTCGCCGTCCCGAACAGCGTCGTGGTGCCGTCGCGAATATCAGTCGCCACGATCAGGTTTTGGACAGGTTGGTCGAGCAGGATGACGCCAGCTTCGCCGGGATGGTTATGGGTCGTTGTCCTAATTCTCATATCAGCCTCCTGTTCACACACAGCAGCGTGCGGCACCATTGTCTTCCGCGATCGCACCATAGGCTAATACGATCAGGCAGTTCACAATACACCTACAAGCGGTCGATTCCTCCGGGATGTAGCCACTCCAAAAACCCGTCACGGGTCGCTCCCGTGGCGGGTTTTTCATCGATCAGGGGGTTACGGGCCACCGGTGCGAGCTTCCTCACGCCTCGTCGGCGTGATTTCGCACCTGAGGGGTCACGGCGGCACCATCCGAAAGTCATTGCCCTCGGGCAGCAATTGCCCGCCATCGACGACGATGGTCGTGCCGGTGATATAGCTGGCGTCGTCCGAAGCCAGGAACAGGAAGGCGTTGGCGACGTCGCGCGGGCTGCCGAGCCTGCCGAGCGGGATGGAATCCTCCATGTTCCTGATATAGGCGGCGCCGCGATGCTGCTGGATGGCTTCGGTCAGGATGTTGCCGGGCTCGACGCCGTTGACGGTGATGCCATAGCCGGAGAATTCCAGCGCCGCCGCCCGGATGAAGCCGTTGATGCCGGCCTTGCTGGCCGAATAGTGGCCGTGGCCGGGGCTGGTCACGTGCGGACCGGTTATGGAGGAGGTGTAGAGCATGCGGCCAAAACGCTGCGCCTTCATCGGCACCAGTGCGGCGCGGCTGGCATTGAAGGTGCCGCGCAGATTGACGGCCATGACGCGGTCCCAGTCGTCGGCGCTCGTGTTCTCGATCAATTGCCAGGGATAGATGCCGGCATTCTGCACGATGATGTCGAGCCGGCCGTGCTGCTTCAGCGCCAGAGCCACCGCGGCCTCGGCGTCGCTCATCCGCGAGATATCGGTGCGGATGAAGGGAATGCCGAGCTCGCTGGCGGTCGCTTGGCCGGCCGCCGCCTCGGTGTCGGCGAGCACCAGCCTTGCGCCTTCCTCGGCGAAACGCTGCGCGATGCCTTTGCCGATGCCGCGCGCGCTGCCGATGATCAGCGCCACCTTGTCTTTCAGTCGTCCGGTCATGCCCGCCTTCCTGTCATGCGAATCGTCCTGTCATGCGAGTCTTTGGCGAATGGTTTGCTTGAAGGCGTCGAGTAGCACGGCCGCCAGCACCAGCAGGCCGTGGATCACCTGTGTGAAGTTGGCCGGCAGCCCCATCAAATTGATCGCCGTGTTGATGGCCGAGAGCAGAAGCACGCCGGCATAGACGCCGGGCAGGGTGCCGACGCCGCCCTTCAGGCTGACGCCGCCGATGACGACCGCGGCAAAGGCGTTGAACAGCAGGCCAACGCCGAGATTGGCGGTGGCGCCCGAGGTGCGGATCGCCAGCAGCCAGCCGGCTAGGCCGGCTATGGCGCCGGCGAGCACGAAGGCGATGACCAGGTTGCGGTTGACCCGGATGCCGGCGCGGAAGGTCGCCGTCTCGTTGCCGCCGATCATCACCAGGTGCCGGCCGAACGGCGTCTTGGCCATGATCAGCGAGAAGACGACGAAACAGGCGATGGCGATCCAGGCGGTGAGCGGCAGGCCGGCCAGCCGTTGGATGCCGAACCAGCGAATGGCCGGCGCCAGGTCCTGCGCTGAGCGGCCGCCCGAAATGACCAGCACCAGGCCGCGCACCCAGATGTAGGACGCCAGCGTGATGATGAAGGCGCTCATCTTCACCTTGACCACCAGATAACCGTTGAAGACGCCGATGAAGCCGCCGACGGCCAGCGCCAGCAGCAGCGATACCGGCACCATCAGCCATTCCGGATGCAGTTGCACGCCAATGCCAATGCCTGACGAGCAGAACAGGATGCCGACCGCCATGGCGCTCAGCGCGGCGACGGATTCGACCGACAGGTCCATGTGGCCGGCGATGATGACCAGCGCCAGGCCGATCGACATGACCCCGAGCACGCTCGAAGCCTCGATGATGTTGGCGAAGATGCCGAGCTGAAAATAGTTCGGCACGAAGATGGAGAACACCACCAGCACGAACAGCAGCATGAACCAGACGAGGTTGTCGAGAACGAACTCCAGGGCATGGCGGGTGCGGAGGTTCATGGGCTGATCCGGCTGGCGCATGCCTCCGAAATCAGTTCGATTTTCGGAGGCATGCGCGGATTGGAATTGCGAAGGATTGGCTCCGGGCCGAGAGGGCCCGGAGCGTGTCAGGCGAGATGCCTATTCGACCGACTTGACCGTGTCCGTCGGCGGCTTCTGGTTGCCCCAGAAGGCCGGGTTGTCGACGTTTTCCTTGGTGATGGCCGCACCCGGGATCTTGATGTTCGGGCCCCAGCTTTCCTTGGTGACCACCGATTTCAGGCCAAGCACGTCATAGTCGCCAGGCTTGATCTCTTCCTTCTTGACCACCTTGTCCATGAACATGGCGACCGCCGCGGCCTGTGCGTAGAGCGGCTGCTCGACTTCGACGTTGAGCCAGCCCTTGCGGATCAGGTCGAGGCCGACCGGAGCGCCGTTCGAGCTCATCAGCATGACGTCGCCCGGCTTCTTGCCGGCGGCCTCGAGCGAGGCGACGGCGGCGACCGACAGGTGCGCGGCATGGCTGAAGATCAGGTCGATGTCGGGGTTGGCCAGCATCTGGTCGGCGACGATGGTGCCGGCGTTGCTGGCTTCCCACTGCATGGCCGGAAGCGAGATGATCTTGACGTCCGGAAACGCCTTCATCTTCTCCTCGAAGCCCTTCTGGATGTCGAGCGTGTAGGGATCGCCGGGGTCGCCCAGCACTTGCAGCACCTTGCCCTTCACCGAGCCGTTCTTGGCTTTCAGCAGTTTCTCTGCTTGGTCGGCCGCGACATGGCCGATCTCGACGGTTCCGGCGACCGATGTGAAGTCGGAAGGCGTCGAGGTGATCTGGCGGTCGAACTCGACCACCGGGATGCCGGCCGCACGCGCCGCCTCGATGGACGGTTTCAGTGCGTTGAAGTCGACCGCGGCCAGGATGATGGCCGCCGGCTTCAGCGCGATGACATCGTTCATCTGCGACTGCTGCGCGTCGGTCTTGTTGTCGGCATTCAGCGTTTTCACTTCATAGCCGACCTGCTTGAGGAACAGCTCCAGCGCGCTCACCGAGCCGGTCTGGAACTCGTCGAGCAGTGTCGGCACCATATAATAGACGGTCCCCTTGGACTGGGCGAATGCCGGCGTGAGCGTGGCAAAGGCCAGTGCCAGGATACCGAAGACAGCAAGAAGTACTCGCTTCATGTTGTTGGCTCCCTGTTAAGCCGGACCCCTCTTTGTCCCTCAGCCCGCCGGTCCGGCACCGGCAAGCGTCTCGCCGGTGATCATGTTGATCACCGCATCGGGACTTGTTTTGTTGCGTGCGACATCGCCCGCCACGACGCCTTGCCGGATCACCACGATCCGGTCGGCGACCTGAAAGGCCTGCTGCATGATGTGGGTGATGATGACGACGCCGATGCCCTGGCTCGCCACCTGGCGGATCATGTCGAGGCCGCGCCGCGTCTGTTCGACGCCGAGGGCGGCGAACGGTTCGTCCAGAAGCACCAGCTTGCCGCCCCAGTGCACGAATCGGTTGAGCTCGATGGCTTGCCTCTGGCCGCCCGATAGGTGCTCGACATCAGTGCGCAGAGACGGAATGCGGGTGCCGGCGCTCGCCAGGGCCTTCCCAACGACGGCCTCCATGGCGCGCTCGTCGAGCACGGGAATGCCGAAAACCTTCCGGGTGATCTCGCGGCCCATGAAGAAATTGGCCACCACATCGACATTGGTGCACAGCGACAGGTCCTGGTAGACGGTCTCTATGCCCGCCGCCTTCGCTTCGGCGGGCGATTTGGCGAGAAACTCCTTGCCCTCGAACAGCATGCGGCCCGAGGTCGGCTCCAGTCCGCCCGCTATGATCTTGACCAGCGTCGATTTGCCGGCGCCGTTGTCGCCGAGCAGCGCCACCACCTCGCCCTTGCCGATCGAGAAGCTGATCCCCTTCAGCGCTTCGATCGCGCCATAGTTCTTGGTGACGTTGTCGAGCACCAGCAGAGGTTCACTCATGCGGCAATCTCCTTGGCCGCCAGGAGATCGCGGCCACGCTCGCGCTCTGCCGTGAACATCTGCCCGAAGCGCGGCGACAACACCCCTGAAACGGCAAGGGCGGCGGCGCCGCGCAGTACGGATTGCTGGCCCCCGCCCGCGACGACCACGCGGGGCGCCTTTCGATCGCCGCGGGCCGAAACCGAATTGAGCAGCGGCGCCGCCGCGTCCGCCAGACGTTGCAGCAGGTCCGGCGCCGCCAGCCCGCCGAGCACGATCGTCTCGGGATCGAACAGGTTCTCGATGATGGCGATGGCATTGCGGAAGATCGGGCCGACCTCAGCCACCCAATCGGCGTCGTTGCCGGCCCAGCGCCCTCGTGCTTCGAGCGAAAGATAGCGTTCGAGGCAGCCCCGGTTGCCGCAAGGACAGGGCTCGCCGCCGGGAACGACGGGAATGTGGCCGATTTCGCCGGCATTTCCCCAGGCGCCGCGCATCACGCTGCCGTCATGCATCATGGCGCTTCCCAGCCCGACGCCGAAATAGAGATAGTAATATTCGGAATGGTGGGCCCCGATGCCGTAGAGGCGTTCGCCCATCGCCGCGGCGGCCATGTCGCTTTCGAAGAACGCCGGCAGTCCCGTCGCGGCCGTCAGCCGCTCGCGCAGCGCCACGTCCTTCCAGCCAGCCATCGTCGTCGGCCCGACGAAGCTCATGGCCTCCACGCCAAACGGTCCGGGAAGCGCCATGCCGATGCCGATGACGCGGCCGCCGGCCCGCTTCCCCGTCAGGTCGCGGACCATGCCGCCGATCTCATCGAACGCATGATCGGGCGCCGCGTTGGGCGCTTCGCGGTGCGAACTCTCGATCACGTCGCCGCTGAGATTGATTAGTGCTGCATCTATCCCGAGCGGCGTCAAATGGATGCCGACAGCATAGCCGCCCTCGGGATTGATACGCAGCGTCGCCGGAGGCAGGCCGCGCCCCTTGGGTTCCTCTCGCAGGGACAGGATGTAGCCCTGTTCCTCCAACTCGCGGACGATGGTCGATACGGTCTGCACGGTGAGCCCGACATGCCGGGCGATATCGCCGCGGGCGATGGGACCGTTACGGCGGATCGACTCGAGCACGATGCGCCGGTTGTACGGCCGCCCGAATTCCTGATTGGTCCCCCGCAACGCCATGCCTTGCACTCCCAACGGATACAAGTTTGCATCAAAGATTTATTCAGTCAAATGGAATTCAAAAATAAATCAGCAAAAAGCCCGGGGCAAAAAGGGGCTGGAATGGACGTCGCTGGTTTAGACTAGGACCTGTTCAGGTGCCGCCCTTGGCCGATTGCCGCAATCGCGAAGCCGCTTCAATGGTAGCCAAGCGACCGCTATCCAACACAGCAAGGAGCAAAGATGATCGAATTGCCGTTTGCCCGCGAAGAGTACCAGCAGCGGCTTCGCAAGATCCGCGCCGAGATGGCCAAGCGCGGTCTCGAGCTCCTGATCGTCAACGACGTTGCCAACCAGCACTATATCACCGGCTATGACGGTTGGTCTTTCTACACGCCGCAGGTGGTGCTGGTTCCCGTGGAAGACGTCGAGCCGGTCTGGATCGGGCGCGCCATGGATGCCGCCGGCGGTCTTCTCACGGCCTGGATGAAACCCGAGAACGTGGTCGGCTTCCCGGAAGATCATGTCCAGCGTGTCGATCGCCATCCGATGGACTGGATCGCCAACTGGATAGTGGCAAAGGGCTGGGGCATCAGGCATATCGGCATCGAGCTCGAAGCCTATTATTTCTCCCCGAAAGCGCATGCGCGGCTCGTCGCTGGCCTTCCCAACGCAAAATGGCACGATGCCGATCTCCTGGTGAACTGGATCCGTGCGGTCAAATCGGCGCCCGAGATCACCTATTTGCGCAAGGCGTCAACCCTGGCCGAAGCGGCGGTGGCGCGGGCCTTCGAGGTGATCGCGCCGGGTGTTCGCGAGTGCGATGCGATTGCCTCCATCCAGGCGGCGCAGATCGCCGGCAGCCCGGATTTCGCCGGCGACATCACCGCCCTTCCGCCGACAATCCTCGGCGGCGAGAACGCCTCGGCCCCGCACATCATGTGGAGCGACCGGCGGTTCGGGGACAACGAGACCATTGCGCTGGAACTCGCCGGCGTCTGCCGCCGCTATGCCGCCGGGTTGGCGAGAACGATGCAGCTTGGCAAGACGCCGACGCGTGTCGCGGACACGGCAAGGGCGGTGATCGAGGGCATGGACGCGGTGCTCGATGCGGTCCGGCCAGGAACATCGGCCGAAGCGGTCGAAGGTGCATGGCGCAAGGTCATCCAGCGCTACGGGCTGAAGAAGGAGTCGCGCATCGGCTATTCCATCGGCGTCGCCTATCCGCCGGATTGGGGCGAACACACGATCAGCCTCCGCCCGGGTGACAAGACGGTGCTTCAGCCCGGCAACGTCGTTCATTCCATCCTCGGCATGTGGATGGACGGCTGGGGTATCGAGATCAGCGAGACCATCCTGGTCACCGAAACCGGCCATGAGACGCTGACCAGGTTCCCGCGGGAGATCCATGTCAAAGCCTGAGGGATCGGTCATGGCCGACGGTGGCGCGATTTCCGGCGCGGTCGAAATCGACGCCGGCATGCTCGATCGGATGATCGAGATCCGCCGCCATCTGCACCGCAATCCGGAGCTGTCCAACCACGAGGCGAACACGCAGCTTTATCTCAGGCAAATGCTGGCCGGGCAGGGAATTGCCGACATTCGTGACGTCGCGGGCTTTGGCCTTGCGGTCGACATCGTCGGCACCGGCGCGGGTCCATACTGTCGATGCGCTGGCCGTGGCCTGCTCCCTGGTGACGGAATTGCAGAAGATCGTCTCGCGCGAGATCGATCCGTACGACCCCCTGGTGATTTCCGTGACGGCCATCAATGGCGGCAACGCCTACAACGTGTCCGCCGGCAAGGTTGCACTGAAAGGCACCATCCGCAGTGGCAGCGATGCAACCCGCGAGCGGGTCTGGCGCCGCGTTCGCGCGATAGCCGAAGGGATGGCGGCAAGCCATGGGGCGCATGTCGAGGTCGATATCCACAGGGGTGAACCGGGCGTCGTCAACGATGTCGAGATGGCCGAGTTGATTGTCGCCAGCGGCAAGGCCTACATCGGTGCCGACAACGTCCTCAACACGCCTGGATGGACCGTTGCGGACGACTTTGGCTACTACAGCGAGAAACGTCCTTCGGTCTACTTCCGGCTCGGAATCCGCAACAAGGAAGCCGGATCTGTCTTTCCGCTGCACCACGCCAGGTTCCGCGTCGACGAAGCCGCCTTGAAGGTTGGCGCGGCCACCCTGGTTTCGGCGGCGACCCGTTTTCTGTCGATGCAACCGGAAAATGCAGACTAACGGAAGCGGTCTAAGGACCGGCTCGTGCGGATTGCACGAGCCGGCAAAACAGTCGCCTTTTCAGTATTTGATGACGCGGCGCTCGACCATCACCACGATGCAAAACACCGCGATCGACAGGCACGACGACAACACAATTGCCGCGTAAAGCCGGTCCGACTGATAGTTGAAGCTCGCCTGGATGATGAGCGCGCCGAGGCCCTTGTCCGAGCCGATCCATTCGCCGACGATGGCGCCGATCACGGCTGTCGCCGAAGCAATCCTGAGCGAGGAAAACAGCATCGGCAGCGCGCGGGGCAGGCGCAGGTCCCAAAAAATCTCCCAGCGCGTCGCCGACAGCACCCGAAACAGCTCGTGCTCGTTGTCGCTGGGTGAATCCAGGCCGCGAATCATGTTCACCAGCGTCGGGAAGAAGCAGATCACTGCCGCGATGACGATCTTCGGCGTCATGCCGAGCCCGAAGATCAGGATGATGATCGGCGACAGCGCCAAGATCGGAATGGTGTTGAAGAATAGCACGATCGGGAAATAGGCGGCCTGCAGGATGCGGCTGTGCACGAAAACCACGGCGAGCAGCACGGCGGCGAGGTTGCCGATGACGAAGCCGGCCAGCGCCTCGATCAGCGTCGGCCTCAGATTGTCCATGAGCAGAGCGAAATTCTTCTGGAAGGTTCCGAAGATCGCCGTCGGGGTCGGCACGATATAGGTCGGAACGCCGAGGAAGGGCAGAAGATACTGCCAGGCAACCAGCAGCGAGACCGCGCCGAGGACGGGCAGGGCTATCGCCAATTGCGGAGAGAGTGGCGCCGGCCTCACGATGCGCGCTCCAATGCGGTGCGTAGTTCGGCCATGGCGGCGACGATCGCCGGGTCTTCGCGCGAGCAGCGGTTGCCGTCCTGCTTGATCGGCCGCATGTCCAGGTCCTTGACCAGCCGTCCCGGATTGGCGGCGAGAACGATGACCCGTTCACCAAGATAGGCGGCTTCGGCGATCGAATGGGTGACGAACAGGATCGTCGTGCCGGTGCGCCGCCACAGATTGAGAAGCTCATCATTGAGGCGGTCGCGGGTGATCTCGTCGAGCGCGCCGAACGGCTCGTCCATCAGCAGCAGCTTGGGCTGACCAAGCAAGGCGCGTGCGATTGCCACGCGCTGGCGCTGGCCGCCGGACAGCTGGTGCGGCAGACGCTCACCGAAGCCGGCAAGCCCCATGAGCTCCAGCAATTCGTCGCTGCGGTCTTCTATCTTGCGCGTCAGGCTGCCTTGCCCGACGCCAAGCGGCAGACGCACATTCTCGCGCACGGTACGCCACGGCAGAAGCGTCGAGTCCTGAAAGACGAAACCGACATCGCGGCGCGAGCGCACCGCGTGCGGCGTGTCGCCGAGCACGCTGATCTTGCCGCCGAGCGGATCGAGCAGGTCGGCGACCACGCGAAGCAAGGTCGACTTGCCGCAGCCGGACGGTCCGAGGATCGACAGGAAGGAGCCGGCCTCGACGGTGAGGTCGAGGCCGGAAAGCACTTCGACGGCCGCCTGGCGGCTGCCATAGCCGACATCCAGCCTGCTGGTTTCGATCGCGTTCGCCATCAGGCGGCGGGCGCGTCGAGCTTCGGCCGCTCGGCAGCCGAAAGTTCGAGGATCTTGGTGGTGTGGACGTCGGCGGCCGCGGGCCGGCCATTCGGGTACTGGCCGACCTTGTCGAGCAGCGCCAATTGCTCCTCGATTGACGCCGGGTCGAAGGTGCCCCAGCCGTCCTTGGCTGTTGCGCCATCGAAGGAGAGCTTCAGCACGAGGTTGACGGTCTTTTCTTCCCAACTGAGGTCCATTTCGGGATAGGCGGCAACCATTTTCTTCACTGCCTCCTGCGGGTTGGCGTGCACCCAGCCCCAGCCCTTGGCGACCGCGCCGATGAACTTGGCCAGTGTCTCCGGATCTTTTTCGATCGCGGCGTCGGTGGCGAAATAGACGTCGGCGTAGGAATTCAGGCCGAGGTCGCGCACCAGAAGATCGATGCGGTCGTCGCCGACGACGCTGAGCGCCTGTGTGTTGGTGATCCAGCCGCCGATGGCATCGACATCGCCGCGCACCAGCGGTCCCTTGTCGAAGCCGACATTGATGACGGTGACATCGGACGCGCTCATGCCGTTCTTGGCCAGGATCTCGTCGATGACGAAACGCGCCGTCGGCTGGATGCCGATCTTCTTGCCCTTGAGGTCGGCAATGCCACGGATCGGGTTTGCCGCCTTCGACGTGAAGGCATAGGGGCCGGTGCGGAAACCGCAGGCGATGATCTTCACCGGCACGCCGCTGGCGCGCGCTGCAAACAGCTGCGGCGTTTCGGAGAACTGGCCGAGCTGTGCTGCGCCCGAGATCACCGGCGGCACGGTCGAGGCGTTCGGGCCGCCCGGGCTGAATTCCACCTCGAACCCGGCATCCTTGAAGTAGCCGTTGGCGACGGCGGCGATGTCGCCGATCTGTCCGTTGGACATCAGCCAGTCATACTGGATGACGACCTTTGCGGCGGCCTTCGCTCCCGGCGTCAGCGCCAGCTGCATCCCGGCCGATGCGGCGGCGACAGCCGCCACGCTGGATTTCATGAAGCTGCGGCGGTTCATGTCGTAATGTCTGTTCCCATTCATTTTTCGCTCCTGTTGCAAGACTGTCTCGTCTCTTCATTACGCGCCGTTCCCTTTGGCGCGGTGTCGTCTACGGCTGTTCGTCGTGGTAGTCGCCCGGGCCGCCGTCGAGCCAGGCGTAGAGTTCCCAGAGCGTGTCGTCCGGGTCGGTGAAATAGGCGCAGCGCGCATTCCAGACATAGTTTTCGGGTGGCCCGTAAAACGGCACGCCCTTGGCCGTCAGCTCGGCATGCAGCCGGTCGATCTCGTCTGGCGTATCGAGCCGGACGGCGACGCAGACCTTGTGCGCGTGGCGTGGCGATCTCAGTTTCGAAACGCCGGCATGCTGGCCGATATGGTCGATCTCCCAGGCTGCCAGTGTCACGCCCTCGCCATGGAAGTCGGCGAAACCCTCGGCGCGGCGGCGCAGGCGGAAGCCGAGCTTGTCGACATAGAACGTCACCGTCCGCTCGATGTCCTCGACCAGAAGGCAGACGTCGGAAATCCGGCTGATGCTTGCGACGGCCATGCTCATCTCCCTCCGCCCGTACGTTCGCCGCGCACGAGCGGCAGATTGACGCCGACACGGTTGGCCGCGCCGATGATGTGCGCGCGCATCGCGGCCTCGGCTTTTGCCGCGTCGCCGGCGACCAGCGCCTCGTAGATGCGCACATGCTCGCCGACGTTGACTTCCACCAGATCGTGTAAGGGGTTGGTCTGGCGTGCGTAATAGATCGAGCGCCGGATCTGTTCGCAGACGAAGGAGATGAAGCTGTGGATGTAGCTGTTGCCCGTCGCCCGGGCGATTTCGCGATGAAACAGAAGGTCGGCGTCGATGCTGCCGTCCTCCCACCGCTCCTCGCCGCTCATGCGGTCGAGCGCCGCCTTGATGGCGTCGAGATGCTCCTGGTCGCGCCGCTCGGCGGCAAGCGCCGCCGATTCGGCCTCGAGGATGCAGCGCAGCTCAAAGAGCCGCTCCATGTTCTGCCCCTCCTTCAGCGTCTCGCGGTCAATGCGGATCGCCGCCCGCTGCTCCGGCGCCAGGACGAAGGAGCCTATGCCTTGCCGTGCCTCCACCATGCCGTCGGCGCGCAATTGCGCGATCGCCTCGCGCACCACATTTCGGCTGACGCCGAATTTTTCGGAAAGCTGCTGCTCCGTCGGCAGCAGGGCGCCCGGATTGAGTTCGCCGGACTCGATCTCGCGGCTGAGGAACGCAGCGACCCGGTGCGGTAGCGCCTCGACGGTGCCGATGGCGGCCAGTCGTTGTTTCATGAACAGGTCTCCGTCACAGGGAACAGGCAGCCGGGATTCATCAGTCCGGCCGGATCGATGGCATTTTTCAGCGTGCTGACCAGACGGCGATGGACGGGAGACATGCCGGTCCAGTAGACGCGTTGGCGGGTGCGCCCGATGCCATGCTCGGCGCTGACCGAGCCGCCAAGTGCGTTGACGATGTCGTACAGCCGGGCGGTGATGGCGACGCCCCTGGCGCGGGCGTCGGCCTCGGCAAGATCAAGCGGCGGCAGGACGTTAAAATGGATGTTGCCGTCGCCGGCATGGCCATAGGCCTGTGAAATCCAGCCCGGATGCTCCAGCGCCACAAACCCGCGGGCCTGGGCGATCAGCGTGGGGATGTCGGAGATGCGCACCGAGAGGTCGGTGCGTACGTGATAGCCGCGCCTGGCCTGGCCTTCGACCAGCCCTTCGCGAATGGCCCAGAATGCCTTGGCCTGTGCGCCGCTCTCGGCCAGCACGGCGTCGGCCACGAGATGCCTTTCCATGACGCCGGCAAGGAAATCGACAAGCAGCGAGCGGAGTTCGACGGCAGCGCTCGACGACAGCTCGATCAGCACATGAACAGGGGCATCTACCGGCGCGACGATGGTCGGGTCGGCCAGGCGCGCAAGCTCCATGCATTCCGAGCCGATGA
Source organism: Mesorhizobium sp. WSM1386 (assembly GCF_055901595.1). Taxonomy (NCBI): domain Bacteria; kingdom Pseudomonadati; phylum Pseudomonadota; class Alphaproteobacteria; order Hyphomicrobiales; family Phyllobacteriaceae; genus Mesorhizobium; species Mesorhizobium sp. WSM1386. The sequence goes on along the minus strand of NZ_CM148373.1, from coordinate 4,802,024 downwards.
TCTCGAAGGCTGATATCAGGTCCGAGCAGTCGCGCCGGGCCTGCCTGAACAGGGCGATCGCCGATTCGAACGAGGGAAGGCCGAGATATGCCGTTTCGATCTGGCCCGGTTTTGGAGAAAGCTTGACCTCGACGCCGGTGATGATGCCGAGCGTTCCCTCCGCGCCGATGAAAAGCTGCTTCAGGTCGTAGCCGCGATTGTCCTTGCGTAGGCCGGAAAAGCCGCTCCACAAGTCGCCGTCCGGCAGCACCACTTCCAGGCCGACGATGAGATCGCGGGCCATTCCGTAGCGCAACACGTTGACGCCACCGGCATTGCTGGCGGCATTGCCGCCGATCTGGCAGCTTCCCTGGGCGCCAAGCGCCAGGGGAAACAGGCAGTCCTGGTCATCCGCCGCGTCCTTGATGTGCTGGAGGATGCAGCCGGCGTCGGCCTGCAGGGTGAAATTGTCGGCATCGACAGAGCGGATCCTGTTCAGCCGCTCCAGGCTGATGACCACAGCGCCGGGCGTCGTGCCGATGTCGATCGCACCAGCGACAAGCCCGGTGTTGCCGCCCTGCGGGATCATCGCCAGACCGAGCGTGCCGCATAGCCGCACGGCAGCTTGAACCTCGGCGACCGAGGCTGGCTTCAACACCGCAAGCGCGCTGCCGTGATGATCGCCGGACCAGTCCGCGAGGTATTTTGCCATGCTGGCAGGATCGGCAGCCACGCCGCTCTGCCCCAGGACACGCTCCAGGGCAGCGAGAATGTCAGGCGAGATGCCGTGGAAGGTCATTGTCCGGCCGGTTTGGGTGCGGGTGCGTATAGTTATACATATCATCCTACAACTGGCGTGCTGTCAACGGCCAAGCCGCCTGTCACAGGGACTCGTAGACAGAACGTCGACCGGTGTCCGGACGGTCCCCTGCGCACTAATAGAAGATATGAATACGATCTATGCCTTGCTGGTCTTCGCGGCGGCCATTGCAATCATCTATCTGGGCGGCCGATGGAACACGTCGGATACCGACCACTATATGGGCTTCGAAAACCTACGTTCGCCCCACAAGGGGAAAGCCCGCAACGATGACGAGGATCCGAAAAAGGAATGAGGAGCCGGACGGCGTTGCCTGACCGGTTCTGGCGTATCAGCCCGCCGATAGGCGCCTGGCACCTCAGAGAAACTGGGCGACCTTCTTGCCGACGGTGAGAAAGCGTAGCGGATCGATCGCTTCGCCATTATGGCGCACTTCGTAGTGCAGATGCGGGCCGGTCGAGCGGCCGCTGCTGCCGGTCTTGCCGAGGACGGCGCCGGCATCGACCTTCTCGCCGACGGTCACGTCGATTTCGCTGAGATGCCCGTAGCGGGTCGCAAAGCCGTTGCCGTGGTCGACTTCCACCATGCGGCCATAGCCGCCGTTCCAGCCGGCCTTGGTGACGACGCCGGGCGCCGTGACCTTTGCCGCCATGCCGATCGGCGCCCTGAAATCCATGCCGGAATGCAGCGCGGCGGTGCCGAGGAGGGGGTCGGTGCGAATGCCGAACGGGCTGGTGACGGAGTGGCCGGGTGCGGGGTTGGACAGCGGCAGCTGGCGCGCTTCCTTCTTGAGATGGTCGAGCGCATCCAGGGCTTCGTCCAGTTCCTTGACCTTGCTGTCGAACATCATCGAGCTGTCGAGCGGGACCAGCGGTCCGCCGACGTCGCTTTCGTTCTTGCCGAAATCGCTGTCGACCGGCAGTCCGGCCGCTTGCAGCGCCTGGGTGATCGCGTCGGCGCTCTTGTAGGCATTGTCGGCGAGCGCGCTGATGCGGGTGAGCTGTTCGGTCTCGATCGATTTCAGCGACTGGTTGATCGAGACGAACAATTTGTCGGCGCGATCGGCGGCTGAATCGTTTGGCAAAGGATCGGAGCGGGTCGACCACAAGGAGAACGGCCTGGTGTCTGCGGCCCCAAGGTCCGCGCTCAGGCTGGCGACCGCGTAATTCGGCGCCGGCTGGCTGATGCTGCCGGTCACCTCGGCGGGTTTGTCAGGCTTCGCGGCTGCTGCCGGGGCCTCGCCTGGCGCTGTTCCGACGTCATTCTCGGCGCGTTCGAGCAACGGGCCGAGGCGGCCATGACGCTGGCTGAGCTGCGTCTGCCGGTCAAGCAGCTCGCTGACCTTGGTCTCCATCAATTGCTGATCGAGCAGCTGGCGGCTGGTGATGCGGTCGACCTGGGCGCGCAGGGCCGAAATACGGTCCTCGTAAGCCTGCTGCATGCGCGCCTGGCGCGCGGTGGTGGCGCCGATCAGGTCATCGCGCAGCACCAGATAGGACGTGGCCAGCAGGTAGCCGACGGCAATGGCGGCGAGTGCTGAACCGATGAATGCCGCGAGCCAGGGTCGGATCGTGAAGTGCCTGATCTCGTTACCCCGGGCAATGATGACGGTGTGGGGCTCCTTGCGCCTGCCGAAGACTGCGGACTGACCGGTTACGTTCACGGGACCAAGCTTTCGTTTACGACACCACGACGGCTTGATTACACATTATTAGGGTTAACAAAGGCTTGCCGGATCGATCGCGCGGCAACGAATACACGCGGCGAGGGCAGTGGGTTGCATCAAAACTGCCAAAGGAGCGGCCATCGTGCGCCGTGCCGCGCACCATGTTTCAACCAGAGGAGCGGGTCGGTCGCCGATTAAGGTCAAGAATCCTTAACTCTCTTTGATTGCATTTACTTGACGGTTTCCGGCTAAAGGCGTGATGGGTTTGGGAATCTATTGAAGATGGCGGTCCAAGGGATGCTGAGCGATCTGGTTGGCAAGGTCCTCGACAAGCTCTCCGGCACCAGTCTGCTGGCGACCGGGCTTCTGCTGCTGACTGCCTTGGTCAGCGCGCTCGTGGCCTATTGGCGCACGGTGGAGGAGAAGAGCTGGAAGGAGTTTTTCGAGTTCGCCATCCCGCATGAGGTCATCACCCATCCCTCGGCAAGAGCCGACCTGCTGTTCTGGGTGACGAAGAAGGCCCTGATGCCCTTCCTGATGCTGCCCGCCGGAATTGTCTTCGTCACGGCGGTGGGCTACGGGACCAACTGGCTGTTCTCGACACTGTTCCGGTTCCAGCCGCCGCTGATCGAGGGGCCGGCGGGCCCGGTAACGGTGCTGATCTTCACCATCACCATGCTGCTCGCCTACGACATTTCCTATTATCTTTATCACGTCGCCCAGCATCGCTATCCGGTGCTCTGGGAACTGCACAAAGTGCATCACTCGGCCGAAGTGATGGTCGGCATCACCAAGGACCGGGTCCACCCGCTCGACGAACTGATGAACCGCGCCTGGGACGGCATCGTGGTGGGCATTTGCTTCGGCATCTGGTCGTTGATTTCGCTGAACCTTGTCGAACTGACGGTCTTTGGCGTCAACGTCTACGTCATGCGCAACATCCTGATGATGGATTTCGTCAGGCATACGCATTTCAAGATCTCGTTCGGCCCGCTCAACAATTTGATCCTGTGTCCCCATTGGCACCAGCTGCATCACAGCACCGACCCGCGCCACTACGACAAGAATTTCGGGCTGCTCTTCTCGTTCTGGGATCGGCTCTTCGGAACATTGTGCGTGCCGAAGCCCGAAGAGGATTTCAAGTTCGGCCTGGTCGATCGCGATGTGCGCGACTACCAGTCGCTTGCCGGCCTCTATGTCATGCCGCTGAAGCGAATGTGGAGGCATATCGCGCGGCGCGTCCGTCCCGGAAAGCCGGAGACAACGCGGGCATCGCAAAGGGCTCAGCCGTGAACGCTCCCATGGCACCTACGATCCCGCGGAGCTTCGTCTTCGAAGTCGTGACATCGGCGGCGCGTTTGGACGAGATCGCCCCGGCCTGGACTGCGCTTTGGCAGCGAGCCGGCGGGCTTGTCTTCCAGCATCCGGCCTGGATCACGGCCTGGTGGCGCACCACCCCCCATCAGGAGCGGCGCACGCTCAGGATCGGGCTGGCCTGGAACGGCGACCGGCTCGAAGGCGTGATAGCGCTCGCCACCTTCAAGCGCTCCGGCATCCGCATTCTCGAATGGGCGGCGAAGGATCACAGCGACTATGGCGACGCGCTGTTTGCCCCCGGCGGCGACCCGCAACAACTCTCCCGGCTCTGGCAGTATGTTCTCGACCAGGGCGGCTTCGACCTCATCTATCTCAATCGTCTGCTGCCGGATGCCGGTTTCCGTGCCCTGCTGGATCCGGCCTCGCGCCAAGGCAAGGCGCTTCGGCGCAACCACCGCTGCGAAATCAGCTACCGTGTCGAGGGTCCCTGGCCGCGTGGCGCGGACTGGTTCGAGACGCTGTCCAAAAAGGCCCGGCAGAACTACCGTCGCGGCCGCAAGTTCATGGAAGAAGGCGGCGCTTTGCGTTTTCGCCTGATGGATGCCGGCGAACCGCTCGAGCCGGTGCTCGCTCGGGTCGCGGCGCTGAAGCGGCTATGGCTGGTGCGGCACGGCCGCGTCTCGGACCTGTTCGATGAGGGCTCGCCCGTTCTCGCCGCCCTTGTGTCGGTGCTGGCCGAGCTCGGGCTGTTGCGCATTTTCGTCTTGGAGCTCGACGATACGATCGTCGCCGTCTCGATCAATTTCGAACAGCACGGCACCATGATGGCTTTCGTCACCACTTACGATCCCGAATACGAACGCGCCTCGCCGGGTATGGTGCTGATGGTGGACTATATCCAATGGTCGCTCGACCGTGGCCTTGGCAAAATTGATTTCCTCTGCGGCGGCGAGGATTTCAAGCGGCGCTTCGCCACGCAATCGGTCAGGCTGTCATCGGTGATCGGCGCGCGCGGCTTGCGCGGTCGCCTCGCCGCGCTGGCCGATCATCTGAACCATGTTTCGAAATCCTGGCGGGCGCGACAGCAGCCGAAGGCGGAAACACCTGAAGAATAAGCACGCCTGATTACAGCATCAGCCGGATTTTCGTGCGCCGACATGAAGGCCGTATCGCCGTCGGCCTTCGTGGCGCTCAGAGCCCGCGGACGGCCTCGAGAACTTCCTCGGCATGGCCCTTGACACGGACCTTGCGCCAAATCCTGGCGATCCGGCCATCGCGGCCAATCAGGAACGTGGCACGCTCGACACCCATGTACTTGCGGCCATACATCGATTTCTCGACCCACAGATTGTAGGCATCGATCACCTTGCGCTCCTCGTCGGCGGCGAGGTCGATGGTAAGGCTGTATTTCGACTTGAACTTGTCGTGTTTCTTGACGGGGTCGGGCGACAGGCCGATCACCACCGCTCCGGCCTTCTCGAATTCCGGCTTGAGCTGTGAAAAGCTGATCGCCTCTTGCGTGCAGCTTGTTGTGTCGTCCTGCGGATAGAAATAGAGCACCACGGGCTTGCCGAGGGATGCGGCAAGGCTGATCGAGCCGCCGCCGTCTCGCGGCAGGTCGAATTGCGGCGCAAGATCGCCCACGACGAGGTCAGCCATACCGATGCCCTTGTTTGAGGTTACGCGCGAAGCCACACCGATATAGTGTCGACCGGGGATTCGTCCACGAGCGAGTTTGTACAACGGAAGATTGCGTGGATCAGGAGCAACCGCAGCACGAGAAGATCAGGTTCAGGCGGGATGAGATCGCCGACCTGGGGACCTTGCCGTCCGCGTGCCGGGTGCCGCCGCTTGGCCAGGCCCGGATTGGACGTGGCTTTCGCATCCTTTCGCGCGTGTTCGCCGGCATGGTCGCGCTCATGCTGCTGGTCGCGACGGCTGTCTATCTCGTCGGTCTTTCCGGCATTGGGGCAGACCGGCTGCGCGTCGAGGCGGAAACCGCTATCGAGAAACTCGCCGGCGTCGATGTCCATGTCGCGGTCGGGCCTGCTCGCATCACACTCGACAGTTCGAGTTTCGTTGCGCTCCAGGTCAGCGACGTCAGCCTGAAGACGAACGACGGCAAACCCATGGCCGATGCCGGGCGTGTGCGCTTCGGCGTCCGCCTCGTGCCGCTGCTGTGGGGTGAGGTGCGGCTGACCAGCGCCAGGATTTCCGATGCACGCATCGTCATGGCGGCGATGCCCTCCGGCGGCGACTGGACCGCCGCGCTGCGCAATGAGGACGGCCTCGTCGATCCCGAGAAACTGTCGGAGGCGGTGTTCGGCAACATTCATCGCGCCCTCGACGCCGTGCGGGAAGATTCGATGCGCCGGATCGATCTCAGCAATGTCGAATTCGTGCTGCCCGATACCGGATCGATCAAACTGGTCAAGATCGCCGACGCCACCGTCGTTCAGTCGGGGCCGGGCGGCATGGAATTTTCGTCACAGGCCGATGTCGACGGCAGGACGATCAAGGTTGCCGCTTCCGCCACACGCGATGTCGCGGCGCATCGCGTGACGGCGCTGGACGCGAGCATCGATCTGGCGGCTGCAGCCGACACCACGGCCGGCGCCGGGAAGCTGGGCGCCGTCGCGTTGAAGCTGAAGGGATCGGAAGGAGCCGGCACGAATGCGTCCCAACTGACGGCCGCGGTGTCGTCGACCGGGTCGGTGCTCGATCTCGGCACGCGTGGATTGCTGCCGGCGGACGTCGCGGTCGATGCGACGCTTGTCGCCGGCAGCAACAAGATCCAGGTGGACAGGATGCTGTTCAAGACCGGCCGGTCGACATTCGATTTCGCCGGCTCCATCGGGCCGAAGCCGGCGTCGGGAGCGGCCGGCGAGGAACCCGCCTACCGCTACGACCTGACCAGCGACGGTTCGTCGCTGGCGCCATCGGAGTCACCCGAGCCCGCGTTGAGCTTCCTTGCGCGAATAGCCGGCGTGTACCAGACCAAAAGCCACAAATTGGTGGCCGAGCAGATCGCGCTTCGTTCCGATACCAGTGGCGAAGTGCTGGGAACCGCGGCCGTCGAGTTCGTCGAAGGCAAGGCGCCCGGGATCAACCTCGCCTTCAACATTCACAACATGCTGGTCTCCCACGTCAAGCAGCTCTGGCCGTGGTTTTCAGCGCGCAATGCGCGGCTCTGGGTGCTGAGCAATCTGTTCGGAGGCCGCGTCGTCGACGGCAATCTCCAGTTCCAGGTAGTGCCCGATCGCCTCGGCAACGGTGTGCCGCTTTCCGCCGACGAAGTGTTCGGCCGCTTCCAGATCGACGGGACGCGTTTCGACACGGCCGGCCGCATTCCGCCGATACGTGATGCGGTCGGTGTCGTCGCCTTCCATGGCAATGACGTCGACGTCTCCCTGTCCTCGGGCACCGTCTTCATGCCCAGCGGCCGCACCGTGGCGGCCATCAACGGCACGCTGGCAGTAAAGGCGGCGAACCGCCCGCCGGTCATCGGCGCGCTCGATATTGACGTTGCCGGTGACGCGGCGGCCGTCGCCGAACTGGCCTCCTACGAACCGATCAATGCCATGCGCCATGTCGGCTTTCTGCCGGATGACCTGTCCGGCAGCGTCACCGGCCATGTCAAGGCCGATATCCCGCTGCAGTCCGGCATCGACAGCTCCAAACTCGACTGGCTCGTATCGCTCGACTACACCGGCCTTTCATTGGCCAAGCCGTTCGAAGGGCAGACCGTGACGGATGCCGACGGCTCGATCACGGTCGATCCCGAAAAGGCGGTGATCTCGGCCAAGGCATCGCTGAACGGTATTCCGGCCGAACTCGACCTCGTCGAGCCGCTGGCCGATGATGGGCCGGCGCGCAGCCGCAAGGTCGCCCTGGTGCTCGACGACAAGATCCGCGCCGCCGCCATGCCCGGCCTGACGCCGCTGCTTGCCGGCACGGTGAAGGTCGCGATCGACAAGAGCGGCAGCGGCGATCAGAACGTCTCGGCCGACCTGACCAATGCCAGGCTGGACATTCCCTGGGCCGGCTGGAGCAAGGGGGCAGGGGTTCCCGCCACCGCCACATTCGTCATGACAAAGTCGGGCGAGACCACGACGCTGTCCGACTTTGAGCTCGACGGCAAGACCTTCTCCATCGACGGTAACGTTGTCCTGCTCAACGGCGCCCTGTCGTCGGCAAAGTTCAGCAAGGTTACCCTGAACCGAGGCGATGACGTGGCCGTGTCCGTCAGGCGATCGGGCAAGGGCTATGCGGTCAACGTCAGCGGCAACGCCCTGGATGCCCGCTCGCTGATCAAGCAGTTCACCTCGGACGTCGACACCGCCACCAAGACCACTGGCGCCGACGCCATTTCGGTGAGCGCCGACGTCGATCGGCTCACCGGTTTCCACGACGAGCAACTGTCCAACCTGAAGCTCGACTACAGCGCGGCCGGCTCGCGGGTGAACGGCCTCAAGGTCACTGCGACGGCAAGTTCTGGCGCCGCCATCACCATCAGCAACACCACCGGTGGCGGCCAGCGCGCGCTCAACGTGCAGTCCGCGGACGCCGGCGCCATATTGAGGTTCCTGAACGTCTACGAGCACATGGAAGGCGGGTCGATCATGCTGGCCCTGTCGGGAGCCAGCGACGGGCCGATGAAGGGCAAGGTCGACACCAGCAATTTCTTCGTCGTCAACGAACCGAAGCTCGCCTCCATCGTCTCGACCACCCCGGCCGGCGACAGCCGCAGCCTCAACCAGGCGGTCAAGGGCAAGCTCGACACGTCGCGGGTCAAGTTCGAGCGCGGCTATGCCGAGATCGAGAAAGGCAGCGGCTATCTGAAGCTGGCCAACGGCGTGCTGCGGGGGCCGCGCATCGGCACGACCTTCCAGGGCATCCTGTACGACCAGAACAACAACATGGACATGACCGGTACCTTCATGCCGGTCTACGGCCTTAACCGCATCTTCGGCGAGTTGCCGATCGTCGGTGCGCTTCTCGGCAATGGCCGCGACAGGGGCCTCATCGGCGTGACCTACCGGCTCAGGGGCAATGCCAACAAGCCGGTGCTCGACGTCAATCCGCTCTCGGTGATCGCGCCGGGGATATTCAGGTCGATCTTCGAATACCGGTGAAGCGGCCTTAGATAGGCCGCACCAGAATATGTTTTTTCCTGCCGAGTGAAAGCTTTACGACGTTTTCCGGACTCAGATCCTGAAGCGTCACCAGCCGGCGCTCGTCGCTGACAGGCTGGTCGTTCAACCGCACCGCGCCGCCTTGCACATGCCGCCGCGCTTCGCCGTTCGACGCCGCCAGTCCGGCGGTCACCAGCAGCGACAGGATCCCGACGCCGGCGTCGAGCTTGGCGTTCTCAACCTCGACGGTCGGCAGCGATTCGGCGAGCGCGCCTTCCTCGAACGTCTTGCGTGCCGTGTCGCTGGCCTGTTCCGCCGCCGCGCGACCATGCAGCAATGCGGTGATCTCCGTGGCGAGCACCTTCTTGGCGTCGTTGATCTCGGATCCGCCGAGCCGCTCGAGGCGCGCGACCTCGTCCAACGGCAGCGTCGTGTAGAGTTTCAGGAACCGGCCGACATCGGCGTCCTCGGTGTTGCGCCAATACTGCCAGAACTCGTAAGGCGAGAGCATGCTGGCATCGAGCCAGACCGCGCCCGAGGCGGATTTGCCCATCTTGGCGCCTGACGAGGTGGTGAGCAGCGGCGTGGTCAGCGCATAAAGCTGCGCGTCCTCCATGCGACGACCGAGGTCGATGCCGTTGATGATGTTGCCCCACTGGTCGGATCCGCCCATCTGCAGCCGGCAGCCGAGCCGCTTGTAGAGTTCGACGAAGTCGTAGGCCTGCAGGATCATGTAGTTGAATTCGAGGAAGGACAATGACTGCTCGCGGTCGAGCCGCAGCTTGACGGAATCGAACGCCAGCATGCGGTTGACCGAAAAGTGACGACCGACATCGCGCAGGAAATTGACGTAGTTGATCTCCATCAGCCAGTCGGCGTTGTTGACCATGATGGCGTCGTTCGGGCCACTGCCGAATTTGAGGTAAGGCATGAAATTGCGACGGATGCCGACCAGGTTGTCGTCGATGTCCTGCGGGGTCAGAAGCTTGCGCGCCTCGTCCTTGAAGGAAGGGTCGCCGATCATCGAGGTGCCGCCGCCCATCAGCGCGATCGGCCGATGACCGGTCTGCTGCAGCCAGTGCAGCATCATGATCTGGATCAGCGAGCCGGCGTGCAGGCTCTTGGCGGTCGCGTCGAAGCCGATATAGGCCGTCACCGTTTCCGTGGCGAAGAGATTGTCGAGGCCGGCATCATCCGAAGTCTGGTGGATGAAGCCGCGCTCGCTCATCGTGCGCAGGAAGTCGGATTTGAAGGCAGGCATGGTTTCTTTCCCGAAAGCGTCCGCCCGTCCGGCGCGGCCGTATGTGAACGGGCGCGTTTAGCATCCAAGCGCGATCAGCAAAAGTGGTTTCCGATCTTGCGTCGGATTGCCCGCCAACCAAAGGGGTGCGATCAGCAGGGGGTGGATGCGGTTTTGTGGCACGCATGGATGATGTCCGTCATGCTTGCTTCATCGTTTCGGCTGGCGTAATGAGGCGCCGCGCCACAAGGTTCTTGCAGCCCACGACCTCGAGCGGCACCGTACGGCATTCAAAACATGCCATATCCGACGACAGAGCCCCGACGCGACATGCCGGACGCATTGATATCCATTGTCATTCCCTGCCGGAACGAGGCGGCAAACCTGCCGTTGCTGATCGACGAGATCGAGGCGGCGATGGTAGGACGCGACTTCGAACTGATCATCGTCAATGATGGCTCGACCGACGACACCGCGGCCGTTCTTGCCGAACAGGCAGCGCTTCGCCCGTTCCCGGTGCGGGAATTGCGGCACCGGAAATCCGCCGGCCAGAGCCTTTCGGTGCGTTCGGGCGCCTGGGCGGCGCGCGGCGATATCGTCGCCACGATCGATGGCGATGGCCAGAACGATCCGCAATACATTCCCGTGCTGGTCGACGCCTTGCGGCAGGCCGGCCCCGATTTCGGCGCGGCACAAGGGCAGCGCCTCAAGCGCCGCGACAGCAAGGTCAAGCAACTGGCATCACGTTTCGCGAATTGGCTGAGGAACGCCATCCTGCATGACGAGACGCGCGATACCGGCTGTGGCCTGAAGGCTGTTCATACCGACATCCTGCGCAAACTGCCGTTCTTCGACGGCACGCATCGCTTCGTGCCGGCTCTGGTCATCCAGGAGGGGTACGGTGTCGTGCACTGCGACGTGGTCGACCGTTCGCGCCGGCACGGCAAGTCGAATTACGGCATTTTCGATCGCGGCCTGCAGGGCGCGCTCGATCTTGGTGGCGTCTGGTGGCTGCGCCGCCGGCGCCGCAGAATGCCAAAGGTAGAGGAAATCAAGCGTGTTTAGCGTGCTTCAGGAATTGGGGACCTGGCTTCACCAGGTCTTCATCAAGCAATTCGATGCGTGGATCCTGCTCGGCTTCGTCGCGCAGTTCTTCTTCACCATGCGCTTCGTCGTGCAGTGGCTCGCCTCGGAAAAAGCCAAGCGCAGCGTCGTGCCGGTGGCGTTCTGGTTCTTCTCGCTGTTCGGCGGCGGCCTGCTTCTGATCTATGCCATCCAGCGCCAGGATCCGGTGTTCATCGCCGGCCAGGCCATGGGCATGTTCATCTACATCAGAAATCTCTGGCTGATCGCCAATGAGCGCAAGGCGGCGATGACCAAGGTCGATTGAGCAGCCCGTATACGTGAAGAACATGATCGGAGAGGCTCAAAAATGGCATTGAACAGGAACTACATCCTTCTCTTCCTGTTCAGCCTGATGATGACGGCCTCGGGGCTGGCATCACTGCCGCCGATCGACCGCGACGAGTCGCGCTTCGTCCAGGCGACCAAGCAGATGGCGGAAAGCGGCGACTATGTCGACATCCGCTTCCAGGAGGCGTCGCGCTACCAGAAGCCGGTCGGCATCTACTGGCTGCAATCGGCAGCCGTGACGCTGAGCGGCAAGGGCGCTGAAGCACCGATCTGGGTCTACCGCACGGTGTCGGCGCTTGGCATCGCCATTGCCGTGCTGGCGATCGCCTGGACGGGAACCAATCTTTTCGGAGCGAATGCCGGTGTCGTCGCCGGCCTGGTGCTGGCCGCGATCTTCGCCACCGCCTTCGAGGGACGCGATGCCAAGACCGACGCGATGCTTTTGGCCTGCTGCGTGGCCGCGCAAGGCGCGCTGGCGCAGATCTACCTGGCATCGCGCCGCAACGAACCGGTCGCCGGCCATCTCTGGTGGATTTTCTGGATCGCGCAAGGGGCTGCGATCCTCATCAAGGGGCCCATCGCGCCGCTGCTTTCGGCGCTGACCATCGCGGTGCTGTTTGCCTTCGAGCGCGATGGGCGCTGGCTGTCGAAGCTCAGGATCGGGCGCGGCCTGCTGCTTGTCGTTGTGATTGCGCTGCCCTGGCTCGCCGCGATCACCTGGAAAAGCCATGGCGCGTTCCTGCAGCAGGCCGTCGGCAAGGACATGCTTGGCAAGGTCGCGTCGGGTGAGGAATCGCACGGCTTGCCGCCGGGCTTCTATATGCTGACCTACTCGCTGTTCATGTGGCCGTTCGGCCTGATCGCGGTCGGCGCCGGGCTGCAAGCTCTCAACCGGTTGCGCGACGACCCCAGGCTGCGCTTCTGCCTTGCCTGGTACATCCCGTTCTGGCTGGTCTTCGAGTTGATCCCGACCAAGCTGCCGCACTATGTCCTGCCGGCCTATCCCGGCATGGCGCTGCTGATCGGCTGGCTTTTGACCTTGCAGCCCGAGGATGCCAATGCGCCGCTCAAGCGCTGGCAGACCTGGTTATGGTGGTCGACGGCATTTGGCCTGGTCGTGGTCAGCCTCGGTCTGGCGGCGGTCTGCGTGGGCGCACCGATCTACCTCACGCACACATTCTCATGGTGGAGCATCCCGGCCGCGGTGGCGGCGCTCGGCGCCGGCTACCTCGCTTTTTCGCGGCAATTGCAGGTGCCGCTGCCCCGCATCGGCGCCATCGCAGCCTGTGCGGGCATCACCTATGGCTTGCTGTTTGGCGTCATCGCGCCGTCGCTCAAGCCGATCTGGCTGAGCCCGGCCATCGAGGCGGCGGTCAGCGCCAACAAGCCTTGCGACACGACGGTGCTGGCTTCGGCTCGGTATCAGGAACCGAGCCTGGTGTTCCTGGTGGGCACCAAAACGGTGCTGACCGATGTCGGCGGCGTCGCGGAGCACCTGCTTTCCGATCCCGCCTGCGCACTGGGACTGGCACCGACCGAGGACGAGCAGAAACTGAACGGCATGCTGTCTGTGCAAGGCAAATCCGTGAACCGCGTCGCCGAGGTCGATGGCCTCAACTATTCGTCGGGAGACAAACTGTCGCTCGGCCTCTATCGTGTGGCGCCATGACGGCTGGTCCATGACGGGGTCGAATTCCCAATGCTCGTGAAAACGCGCCCTTCCGTTTTCGCAAGGCTTGTTGCGGTGAGACGCCGCTCCCTCGACAATTTTCGCGACACGTTGCGGATCGTGAGAAGGCGCTTTGCCGTTCGTCCGGCGCGTTACCCCAACGTCGCATGGCCGGTTTGGGTCGTGGTTTGGGTGTTGCTGACGGCGGCCGCCTTTGTTCGCCTCGACACACCGGCAGGGATTGCTCATGGCCAATGGTCGGGGGCAAGGTTTGCCGACTTCATGACCCAGTTCGCTCTCGGCGGCTGGTATCTGATCCCATCGGCGCTCTTGCTCGTGGCGGCCAATCTGATCGATTGGCGAAGCCTTTCACGGCGATCGTTGATGCTTGTCTACAACTGGACCTGCCTGGCATTCCTGGTGCTGAGTTCGGTTGGCCTTTCCGGCTTGCTGGTCAATGTCCTGAAATATGCGATCGGCCGCGCCCGCCCACTCTACTTCCAGGATTTTGGTGTCCTGGCCCTGCATCCTTTTGCCTTCGATGCGCGCTTCGCCGGTTTTCCATCCGGCCATGCCACGACCATGGGCGCCGTGTTCGGCGTCCTTCTGCTCTTGTTTCCACGACGCTGGACCGTCGCCCTTGTGGTCACGGCCTGCATCGCCTCGACCAGGGTCTTCGTCGGCGCGCACTATCCGAGCGACACCGTTGCCGGCTTCGGCCTCGGCTGCGCCTTCGCGCTCGCATGCGGGCTGGTCTTTGCCAGGCTGGGCTTCATTTTCCGCCCGGCAGCCGCGGGCCTGCCGGTCCGTAAAGCGTCATTCCGGCTGATTGCTCCGAGGAACTAAGTCGCGACTAATTGCCGTCCAGGCCGCCATAGGACCGCACCAGGCGAGCCATGTCGGCTGCGTTGGCCACTTCGCTTTCAAGTCCGTGCGCGACGCCGACGCGATCGGCGACGGGACGGTTCTGGCTCACCTTCCACTTGCCGTGGATCTCGCCGATCTCGATCTCCAGCCCAATGATGCCCTTGATCTGCGACTGGATGAAAGGCGCCGGCGCGTCCGTCACCGCCCAGGGCGCCTCGCGAACGCCTTCCTGCGAGGCGGTCAGATCGGCGATCTGCCGCGCCAGCCAGTCCTGGTCATCTATCACCTTGACGGTGCCGCGCACCTGCACGATGGCGTAGTTCCAGGTCGGCACCACCTTGCCGGTCTCGCGCTTGGTCTCGTACCAGGACGGCGTCACATAGGCATCGGTGCCCTGGAAGACGATCAGCACGGGCGACGCCGGATTGTCGGCGATGAGGCGCCATTGCGGGTTGGCCCTGGCCAGGTGCGCGCGCAGCCTGCCGTTCGGCGGCAGGCTTTCACTAAGTTCAGAGGGGGCATCGAGCAGGAACGGAATGGCGTTGGCGACCGGGCCGTCCGGCCCGTTCGAGATCAGCATGCCGAGCGGATGCGCCCGGATCAGTCCGTGCAGGACATCAGGCCGCATTTCCTGGAACTGGGGAGGCTCATACATCCGCGCTCGTACCTTCCTTTTGCTTATCTCAGCCGCCCTTTTGCTATCTCAACCGCTTGGGCCGCGGATCCGACAATTCTCCAGCCAGCCGGCGGTCGAGGTAGTCGGAGCATTCCTCGATCAGCAGATCGGCGTCGTTGGCGAAGAAATGATTGGCGCCGGGCAAGGTCTTCTGCGTGATGGTGATGCCCTTCTGGGTGTGCAGCTTGTCGACCAGGCCCTGCACATCCTTCGGCGGCGCCACCTTGTCGGCGTCGCCATGGATGATCAGGCCCGATGACGGGCAGGGCGCCAGGAACGAGAAGTCATAAGTGTTGGGCTGCGGCGCGATCGAGATGAAGCCTTCGATTTCGGGCCGGCGCATCAGGAGCTGCATGCCGATCCACGAGCCGAAAGAATAACCGGCGACCCAGCAGCTCTTGGAATCCGGATGCAGCGACTGCACCCAGTCGAGCGCCGCCGCCGCGTCCGACAACTCGCCGGTGCCGTGGTCGAATTCGCCCTGGCTGCGGCCGATGCCGCGGAAATTGAAGCGCAGCGTGGTGAAATCGCGCTTCTGGAACATATAGAAGAGGTCGTAGACGATCTTGTTGTTCATCGTGCCGCCGAACTGCGGATGCGGGTGCAACACGATGGCAATCGGCGCGCTCTTTTCCTTGGAGGGTTGGTAGCGCCCCTCCAGACGGCCGGCCGGACCGGTGAAAATGACCTCAGGCATGAAATACTCCACTTGTAATACGAATGCGCGGCGCCCGGAACGAACCTTCCTCTGGCCTTGACGCAGGGCGAGCGTCTTCCTAGAAGCTAGTTTAGAACTGTTCAAAACTGAGTGGCCAGACGTCGAGCCCGGCCACCCGCGCCGCAAGCCGCGTAAATAGGACGGCTCGCCTTGGAATTTCAAGGAAATAACGCCATACGACAACCGAATGGCTTCTGACGGGACCAACTGG
The DNA here is from genome assembly GCF_055901595.1 of Mesorhizobium sp. WSM1386. Lineage (NCBI taxonomy): Bacteria > Pseudomonadati > Pseudomonadota > Alphaproteobacteria > Hyphomicrobiales > Phyllobacteriaceae > Mesorhizobium > Mesorhizobium sp. WSM1386. The sequence continues at coordinate 4,786,313 of NZ_CM148373.1, read as the reverse complement.
ACGAAAATGGCCGCAAAACGCGTCTATCTCGACTACAATGCCAGTGCGCCGCTGCTTGCCGCGGCGCGCGAGGCCATGGTCGCGGCACTTGATGTTGCCGCCAACCCGTCATCGGTTCACGCGGAGGGGCGCGCCGCGCGGCGCCTGATCGAGACGGCGAGGCGTGAGGTGGCGGCGCTGGTGAATGCCAGGCCCGAACATGTCGTGTTCACCTCCGGTGCGACCGAAGCCGCCTCGACGCTGCTTTCGCCCGAGTGGCAGATGGGACGCGGCAGCGTGCGCATAAGCCGGCTCTACGTCTCCGAGGCGGACCATCCCTGCCTTTTGAACGGCGGGCGCTTTCCCGCGGCGCAGGTGACGCGCATCGGCGTCGATGCCAACGGCATTGCCGATCTCGGCGCGTTGGCCACGGCGCTTGGCGGTCACGACAAGGCCGACGGCCTGCCGCTGGTCGCGATCCATGCCGCCAACAACGAGACCGGCGTCATCCAGCCGATCGATCGCATCGCCGAAATCGTCAAGGCGGCAGGCGGCGTCCTGGTGGTTGACGCAGTCCAGGCCGCGGGCCGCGTTTCGATCGATGTGTCAGCGGGTTACGCAGATTATTTGATTCTGTCGTCGCACAAGGTCGGCGGCCCCAAGGGTGTCGGCGCCATTGTCGCCGCCGCGGACCTGATGATGCCCAAGCCCCTGGTCAATGGCGGCGGCCAGGAAAAGGGCCATCGCGGCGGCACGGAGAACCTCGCCGCCATTGCCGGTTTTGGCGCTGCTGCGCGTGAGGCCCTGAGCGGGCTGCAGGCGATCGATACGGTGCGCAAGCGCCGCGACGAGATCGAGGCCATTGTGAAAACCCTGGTGCCCGAGGCGGAAATCTTTGGAACCGGCGCGCCAAGGCTTGCCAACACGACATTCTTCGCTATTCCCGGCATCAAGGCCGAAACCGCGCAGATCGCCTTCGATCTTGCCGGCGTGGCGCTGTCGGCGGGCTCCGCCTGTTCGTCGGGCAAGGTCGGGCCGAGCCATGTGCTGAAAGCCATGGGTTATGGTGACGGTCTTGGCGCCTTGCGCGTGTCGATCGGTTCGGCGACGGGCGCCGAGGATATCGAGCTGTTCAGGACCGCTCTGGCGGGCATCGCTGCAAGGCAGGCCGCCAGGGAAAAGGCGGATAGAGAAGAAGCCGCGTAGCGGTTGGGAGCATCGGACCGAAAAGTGCGTAGCGGTTTTCGGGAAAATCCGATGCTTGACTAAAATGTTTTGGGTCTTTTTGACCTGGTAGAGCCGTGCGTTTCATGTTGGCCGGGTGAATTTCCGGTCGAGACGCACTATATGGAACTTACGCTGCCGCGAGCGCTTCTTTGGCGGTCATTTCGGCGGTGCCATAGTTTGAAAACTGTCGGGCCTTGACCCCGGCGTGGATGGAGAACGCATATGCCTGCTGTGCAGGACACGATCGATCGGGTCCGAAAGATCGACGTCGACCAATACAAATATGGATTCCAGACCGAGATCGCCGTCGACAAGGCTCCCAAGGGGCTGAGCGAAGACATCATCCGTTTCATTTCGGCCAAGAAGGACGAACCGTCCTGGATGCTGGAGTGGCGCCTGGAAGCCTATCGGCGCTGGCTGACGCTGGAAGAGCCGACCTGGGCGCGCGTCAACTATCCCAAGATCGATTTCCAGGACATCTACTACTACGCGGCGCCCAAGAGCACGCCCGGCCCGTCGTCGCTCAGCGACGTCGATCCCGAACTCTTGAAGGTCTACGAGAAGCTCGGCATTCCGCTGCGCGAGCAGGAAATCCTTGCCGGCGTGCAGAAGACGGATGTTTCCGAGCTCGAGGAAGCCAGCGACAATGTCTACAAGTCGGGCCGTGTCGCCGTCGACGCGGTGTTCGATTCCGTCTCGGTGGTCACGACCTTCAAGAAGGAACTGGCGCAGGCCGGCGTCATCTTCTGCTCGATCTCGGAAGCCATCCGCGAGCATCCGGAACTGGTGAAGAAATATCTCGGCTCGGTCGTGCCGACGTCGGACAATTTCTATGCCACGCTGAATTCGGCTGTCTTCACCGACGGCTCGTTCGTGTTCGTGCCCAAGGGCGTGCGCTGCCCGATGGAGCTGTCGACCTATTTCCGCATGAACGAGAAGAACACCGGCCAGTTCGAGCGCACGCTGATCATCGCCGAGGAGGGGGCTTACGTCTCCTATCTCGAAGGCTGCACGGCGCCGCAACGCGATGAGAACCAGCTTCACGCCGCCGTCGTCGAACTGGTCGCGCTCGACGATGCCGAGATCAAATACTCGACGGTGCAGAACTGGTACCCCGGCGACGCCGAGGGCAAGGGCGGCATCTACAATTTCGTCACCAAGCGCGGCGATTGCCGTGGCGACCGCTCGAAGATTTCGTGGACGCAGGTCGAGACCGGCTCGGCCATCACCTGGAAATATCCGAGCTGCATCCTGCGCGGCGACGATTCCCAGGGCGAGTTCTATTCGATCGCCGTGTCGAACGGCTACCAGCAGGTCGATAGCGGCACCAAGATGATCCATCTCGGCAAGAACACGTCGAGCCGGATCATCTCCAAGGGCATCGCCGCCGGCTTCTCGCAGAATACCTATCGCGGCCAGGTTTCGGCGCACCGCAAGGCGACCAATGCCCGCAACTTCACCAACTGCGACTCGCTGCTGATCGGCGACCAGTGCGGCGCGCACACCGTGCCCTACATGGAGGCCAAGAACTCGACGGCGCAGTTCGAGCATGAGGCGACGACCTCGAAGATTTCCGAGGACCAGAAATTCTACGTCATGCAGCGCGGCATTCCCGAAGAAGAGGCGATAGCGCTGATCGTCAACGGCTTCGTCAAGGACGTCATCCAGCAACTGCCGATGGAATTCGCGGTCGAGGCGCAGAAGCTGATCGGCATCTCGCTCGAGGGCTCGGTCGGCTGACCGGACAATATTCAGGAAACAAAAGAATGCTTGAGATCAAGAACCTGCACGCCCGCATCGTTGATGATGGCACCGAGATCATCCGCGGCCTGAACCTGACGGTGAAAGCCGGCGAGGTCGCCGCGATCATGGGACCGAATGGCTCGGGCAAATCGACGCTGTCCTACATCCTCGCCGGCCGCGAGGACTATGAGGTGACCGAGGGCGACATCCTCTACAACGGCCAGTCGATCCTCGAAATGGATCCGGCCGAGCGCGCCACGTCGGGCATCTTCCTGGCCTTCCAATACCCGATGGAAATACCGGGCGTGGCGACCATGGAATTCCTGAAGGTGGCGATGAACGAGCAGCGCAAGGCGCGCGGCGAGGAACCGCTGAAAATCCCTGAATTCCTGAAGCGGGTGAAAGAAGCGGCAGCCTCGCTCAACATGGACATGGCGATGCTGAAGCGGCCGCTCAATGTCGGCTTCTCCGGCGGCGAGAAGAAGCGTGCCGAGATCCTGCAGATGAAGCTCCTGGAGCCGAAGCTCTGCGTGCTCGACGAGACCGATTCCGGCCTCGACATCGATGCGCTGAAGATCGTTTCCGACGGCGTCAACGCGCTGCGCGCGCCGGACCGGGCGTTCCTGGTCATCACCCACTACCAACGCCTGCTCGAACACATCGTGCCCGACAGCGTGCACGTGCTCTACAAGGGCCAGGTCATCAAGTCCGGCGACAAGTCGCTGGCGCTCGATCTGGAAGCCAACGGCTATGCCGGCGTGATCGGGCAAGCCGCGTGAGATGCCAGAAGGCAAGGTCAAACTGATGAATATGCACACACAACCGCAGCGGACACCGGCCGAGACAGCGTTGATCGACGCCTTCGGCGACCGTCTGTCGCTGTTGCCGGGCGATGGCGCGGTGATGCTGAAGCGCGACGACGCCATTGAAGCGATCAAGCACGGCCTGCCGACGCGGCGCGTCGAATCCTGGCACTACACGGACCTTCGGCGGCTGCTGAACGCGGTGCCGGACTTCGATCCGGCCGCCGCCCCCAAGGCCGTCGCGCCGATCGTCGAAGGCTCTGCCGTGTTGGCGATCCTGAACGGTAAGTCCGATGCGAAGACGCCGGCTGTGGACGGCGTCGCCGTTGAGCGCCTGTCGGAAAAGCTGACCGACGGCAGCATCGCGCCGGAGCTCGATCCCTATGGCAGCGACGATGCCATTGGGGCGCTGAACACGGCTTTCGTCGCCGATGGGTATTTTGTCGACATCGCCGACGGTGCCGAACTGGAAAAGCCGATCGAATTGCAGAATTTACAGGCCGGCGGCCAGACGCACGTACGCCTGCCGGTGCGTGTCGGTGCCGGCGCCAAGGCGGTCATCGTCGAACGCCAGGCCGGCGAGGGCGCGGCGTTGACTAGTTCGGTCAGCCAACTCGTGCTCGGCGAGGGCGCCGAGGTGACATGGCTGATCGTCCAGGAACAGCCCGAGACCGCGACGCATCTGGCGCAGTTCAAGGCCCATATCGGCAAGGACGCGAAACTGACCCTGTTCGTCATGAATGCCGGCGGCAGGCTGGTGCGCCAGGAGATCGTGGTCAGGACAACCGGCGAAGGCGCCGATTTCAAGCTGCGCGGCATCAATCTGCTGGCTGGCGACACCCACACCGACGTGACCATGGTGCTCGATCACGCCGTGCCGCACACGACCTCGACCGAGATCGTCCGCAACGTGGTGACGGGCAAGGCGCGCGGCGTCTTCCAGGGCCGCATCAACGTCCATCAGTATGCCCAGAAGACCAACGCCAAGATGGCCTGCAACACGCTGCTGTTGTCGGACGATGGCGAGTTCTCGACCAAGCCTGAGCTCGAAATCTTCGCCGACGACGTCGTCTGCGGCCACGGCGCGACGGTCACCGAGATCGACCACGACCATCTGTTCTACCTGATGGCGCGCGGTGTCGACGAGAAGAGCGCCCGGGGCCTTCTGGTCAAGGCGTTCGTCGCCGAGGTGATCGAGGAACTGGATGACGAAGCGATCGTCGACGCGCTCGAAGCGCGGCTCGACGGGTGGTTCGTGGCGCACGGGTAATTATTGGATGGGGCCCGGCAAAGCCACCCCTCATCCGTCTCGGCGCTATGCGCCGATCCACCTTCTCCCACAAGGGGAGAAGGTTGGGCGCTCTTCCTTCTCCCCTTGTGGGAGAAGGTGGCCGAGCGAAGCTCGGTCGGATGAGGGGTGTTGCGAGGAACGCGGCCTAGGACGGCAAGGACTTTGAAATGGACCAGAAAGTCGAAAATATCCCTTACGACGTCGAGGCGATCCGCCGCGACTTCCCGATCCTGTCGCGGGAAGTCTATGGCAAGCCGCTGGTCTATCTCGACAATGGCGCCTCGGCGCAGAAGCCGCAGGTGGTGCTGGATACGATCCAGCATGCCTATTCCCAGGAATATGCCAACGTCCATCGCGGCCTGCATTTCCTGTCCAATGCGGCGACCGACGCCTATGAAAAGGCGCGGGAAACGGTGCGTCGCTTTCTCAACGCGCCAAGTACCGACAACATCGTCTTCACCTCGAACACGACCTCGGCGATCAACACAGTCGCCTATGGCTATGGCATGCCCAACATCGGTGAGGGCGACGAGATCGTGCTGTCGATCATGGAGCATCACTCCAACATCGTGCCCTGGCATTTCATCCGTGAGCGGCAGGGCGCAAAGCTGGTCTGGGTGCCGGTCGACGATCTCGGCATCTTCCACATCGAGGAATTCGAGAAGCGCCTGACCGATCGCACCAAACTGGTCGCCATCACGCAGATGTCGAACGCGCTGGGCACGGTGACCCCGATCAAGGAAATCGTGCGCATCGCGCACGCGCGGGGCATTCCGGTGCTCGTCGATGGCAGCCAGAGCGCTGTTCATATGCCCATCGACGTCCAGGATCTCGACTGCGACTTCTTCGTCTTCACCGGCCACAAGGTCTACGGCCCATCGGGCATCGGCGTGCTCTATGGCAAGAAGGATATTCTCCAGGGCATGCGCCCCTTCATGGGCGGCGGCGAAATGATCGAGGAGGTGACGGAAGACGTCGTCACCTACAACGAGCCGCCGCATCGCTTTGAGGCCGGCACGCCGCCGATCGTCCAGGCGATCGGGCTCGGTGCCGCGCTGGAGTATATGGAAAAAGTCGGCCGCGAGCGCATTGCCGCGCATGAGGAAGGCCTCAAGATCTATGCTCATGAACGGCTGCGCGCCATCAACTCGCTGCGCATTTTCGGCGACGCTCCAAGCAAGGGCGCGATCATCTCCTTCGAACTGCAGGGTATTCATGCCCATGACGTGTCGATGGTGATAGACAGGCAAGGTGTGGCGGTCCGCGCCGGCACCCATTGCGCCCAGCCGCTGTTGAAACGCTTCGGCGTAACCTCCACATGCAGGGCATCGTTCGGCATGTATAATACCAGGGCCGAAGTCGACGCTTTCGCCGAGGCGCTTGAAAAAGCGCGCAAATTCTTCGGGTGACGATGATGGATGACGCGAGCACCACTGCCGAGACCACCGCGGAAACCGCCGCCAACGCCGTGGTTTCGGCGTCCGCCATTCCCGCCGACGAACTGGCGCGGTTGACCGACGACATCGTCTCCGCGCTGAAGACGGTCTACGACCCGGAAATCCCCGCCGACATTTACGAGCTCGGCCTTGTCTACAAGATCGACATCGAGGACGACCGCTCGGTCAAGATCGACATGACGCTGACCGCCCCCGGCTGCCCGGTGGCAGGCGAAATGCCGGGCTGGGTCGAAAATGCCGTTGGCGCCGTCGAAGGCGTTTCCGGCGTCGAGGTCAACATGACCTTCGACCCGCCCTGGTCGCCCGACCGCATGTCAGAAGAGGCGCAGGTCGCGGTGGGCTGGTATTAAGTGCAAGCCGGAGGGCGCACTTGCGCCAGCGGTAAAACTTCACCATTTTAAGGTGAGGAATCATTCGGCAGGCCTTGAACCTGCATGGAATGGAGAAGGAAAAAGAATGGGACGCTTTGCCGTCATCACCATGACCGAAAAGGCCGCCGACCGGGTGCGCGAGATCGTGGCCACGCGTGAAAACGCACATGGCATCCGCCTCGGCATCAAGAAGGGTGGCTGCGCCGGCATGGAATACACGGTTGACCTGGTGACCGAACCCAACACCAAGGACGACCACATCGAGCGCGACGGCGCCCATGTCTATGTGGCACCCGAGGCCGCGCTTTTTCTGTTCGGCACCGAGATGGATTTCGAGCAGACGACGCTGCGCACCGGCTTCACCTTCCACAACCCGAACCAGAGTTCGGCCTGCGGCTGCGGCGAATCCGTCGAGCTGAAGCCGGCCGACCTGAAGGCGCTGGCCGAGGCACGCGCTAGCGCCTGATTTTGCCTTCTCCCCGTTCACGGGGAGAAGGTGTCACGAAGTGACGGATGAGGGGCAGCGCTTCCCTATCCGAAGTTTGCTCCGCCCCTCATCTGCCTGCCGGCATCTTCTCCCCGTAAAACGGGGAGAAGGACGCTACTTCACCCACATCCCCGTCCGCTTGTGCCAGTCGGCGATCGATTCCTCGGGATAGACGTCAAAAGTCTTGTCGCCTTTGCCGACATCCGGCTCGACCCAGTTCGCCTTGTATTTCAGCATCAGATGCACCTTTTCAGGCGGTTTCGGCAGGTCGCTGTCGATCGCCGAGGCGAAGGGATGCACCAGCTCCGGCCAGGTCGGGTCGTAGAGCCAAAGTGCTGATCCACATTTCTTGCAGAAATTGCGCTCGCCGGTCGAGACTTCGCAATGCGGATGCTCGTCGTCCTCGATCTCGGCACGGTAGACGCCAAGGCTCGTCTTGCCCCGGATGTTCAGGGTCTCATAGTCGGCGCCCAAATTGATGGCGAAACCGCCGCCGCCTTGCTGCTTTCGGCAGATCGAGCAGTAGCACAGCATGAACGGCACCGGCGTGTGGCTTTCCACCTCGAAACGGACGGCATTGCAGCGGCAGGAGCCTTTGAGCAGGACAGGCATGGCGGGAAACTCCGATCGATCCTCTTTCAACCTGTCAGCATGATTTTGGTTGCGGCGATGACAAGGCCTGACGCCGATGACATGATCGCGGCATGGACAATGAACGCATCGCCGAACTCTTCGAGGGCCTCGGACCGGTCAGCATCCGCAAGCTGTTCGGCGGCAAGGGCATCTATTTCGACGGCGTCATCGTCGCCATCGTGCTGCGCGGCGAATTGCTGCTGAAGGCCGACGAGCAAAGCGCACCCGACTTCGAAGCTGCCGGCTGCAGGCAATGGACCTACACCGGCTCGCGCCACGGCAAGCCGGTCGCCATGCCCTATTGGAGCGTTCCAGACAGTGCTTTCGATGATCCCGACGAGATGACGGTGTGGGCGCGCCGTGCGTATGAGGCGGGGCGGCGGGCTGGGAAGTGATGCCAACTTGCGGATGTCGGTGGGCTACAGCGCCTTCGCGATCCTCGCCGCCAGCCGTGCATTGTTCTCAACCAGCGCGATGTTGGTCTTCAAACTGCGGCCGCTGGTCAGTTCGAGGATTTTCGACAACAGGAACGGCGTCACCGCCTTGCCCGTCACATTGAGCGCCTCTGCCGCCTTCTGAGCCGCCTCGATGTAGCCAGCCATCTCCTCAGCCGGGATTTCGTGGTTTTCCGGCACCGGATTGGCGATCAGCATGCCGCCATTCAAGCCTAGTGCAGCCCTGGTCCGGAAGAAATGCGCGATCTCTTCCGGCTTGTGCAGGGTCAGCGGCGCGCGGAACGGCGACTGCCGTGACCAGAAGGCCGGCATCGTTTCGCAGCCAGCGCCGACGACAGGCACGCCGCGCGTCTCCAGCACCTCCAGCGTCTTTTCGATGTCGAGGATCGCCTTGGCGCCGGCCGAGACGACGATGACCGGCGTGCGCGCCAGTTCGTCGAGGTCGGCCGAGATATCGAAACTCTTTTCCGCCCCCTTGTGCACGCCGCCGATGCCGCCGGTGGCGAACACTTTTATGCCGACCATGTGCGCCGCGATCATGGTGGCGGCGACCGTGGTGCCGCCGGTGCGCCCTTGCGCGACGGCAAAGCCGAGATCGGCGCGCGACAGCTTCATGGCGTCACCCGTCATGGCCAGCGATTCCCGCTCTCCATCCGACAGGCCGATCTTGATGCGGCCGCCGACCACGGCGATCGTCGCCGGCACGGCGCCGCCGTCGCTGATGATCTTTTCCACATCCGCCGCCATGGCGCCATTGTCGGGGTAGGGCATGCCATGGGTGATGATGGTGCTCTCCAGCGCCACCACCGGCTGGCCGGCGGCGAGGGCCCGCGCCACCGGCGCATGGACGTCGATGAAGGGGTGGGCGGTTTCCGGGTTCATCTGGATCTCCAAGCTGGAGCGCCCGCATCTATCTCGACGCTGGCCGGCGCTGCGGACCATGAATTTGCCGGTCTCATGCCATTTCCTGCGCATCCGGCACAAGGGCCAGTGCTTGCACGAAGGATGCCTCGCTGAAATCGGGAACGGCGTCGGCGCTTTCGATGGCCAGCGTCGCCGCCGCGACTCCGTCGCGCAAGGCCGCGCGAAAAGGCAGACCGCGCAGCAAGGCCGCGATCGTTGCACCTGCCAATGCGTCGCCGGCTCCGGTGACATCGGCGATTTTTCTCGGGGCAGGCGGCAAGATCGAAAAGGCGCCTGCTTGGTCGAAACCCAGCACCGCGCCGCCACCTGCGGTGACCACACCGCTTCTGAGACCGCTGCAGCGCAGCCCGTCGACGACAGCCGGATTCGCGGCATTTGCGTTGACGCCCGCCAGCACGATGGCCTCGCTCCGGTTCATGAAGACCAGCGCCAGCGCGCCGAGCACCGGCATCAGCCGCACCACCTTGGCCGGCGAAATGGCAATCGCGTACACCGGCTTGCCCGAAGCGAGTGCGACGAGCCGCTCCAGCGCCGAGGACGGCAAATTGGCGTCGCACAAGATGGCATCGGCGGCCGCGACCACCTCCCGCACCTTGGAACGCCTGATCTGCTTGGGGAACGCCATGTCGTAGAGAGCCATGTCGGCAAAGCCGACGATCAGTTCGCCCTCGCGGTCGATCAGCGCCGTATAGCTCGGCGTGGTTCGGTCAAGGAACACCGCCGAGAGATCGGCGATGCCAGCTTCCGCTATGGCGCGCGAAACGGTGTCGCCCGCCGCATCGCCGCCGCGCATCGACATCAGCGAGGCCGATACGCCGCGCCGCACCGTGCTGCGCAACGCATTGAAGACGCCGCCGCCGACATCCTCGCGCATCGTGCCGGGATTGGACGCGGCGGGCACATAGGCGCCGGACACCTGGCCACGCCGGTCTATGTGGGCGCCGCCCACGGCCAGTATCTTTGCGGATTTCACCATGCCGGCGATATGCCCTTTGTTATTCCTGCCGCACAAGCGTTAGGCTGCGGATGGAGTTTCGCACGCAAGGCAGCGATTCGGCGAACCGAAACAATCGAACTGTCTGGCCCAATGCGAGGTGCATTGCTGTTCGATCTCTTGGTACGAAAAAAGAACAAATCCGGATATCACTTGTTTTTCAGATGTTTGATCCCTCTTGCCAAACGAGAACAAAAAAGGTACAAAATGGTAGGGATTACGGATTGTCCGGCCTTCATTGACGACCAAGGGGTGATGTATCATGGCTCAGAATTCTTTGCGGCTTGTAGAGGATAAGGCAGTGGACAAATCAAAGGCTCTGGATGCGGCGCTGTCGCAAATCGAGCGGGCTTTCGGCAAGGGCTCGATCATGCGGCTCGGCGCGAACGAGCAGGTCGTCGAGATCGAGACGGTGCCAACGGGCTCGCTCGGCCTCGACATCGCGCTTGGCGTCGGTGGCCTGCCGCGCGGCCGCATCATCGAGATCTACGGGCCGGAAAGCTCGGGCAAGACGACGCTGGCGCTGCACACGGTGGCGGAAGCCCAGAAGAAGGGCGGCATCTGCGCCTTCGTCGATGCCGAGCATGCGCTCGATCCGGTCTACGCCCGCAAGCTCGGCGTCGATCTCGAAAACCTCCTGATCTCGCAGCCCGACACTGGCGAGCAGGCGCTGGAAATCTGTGATACGCTGGTGCGTTCCGGCGCCATCGACGTGCTGGTGGTCGATTCGGTCGCGGCGCTGACGCCACGCGCCGAAATCGAAGGCGAGATGGGCGATTCGCTGCCGGGTCTGCAGGCCCGTCTGATGAGCCAGGCGCTGCGCAAGCTCACCGCCTCGATCTCGCGCTCCAACACCATGGTCATCTTCATCAACCAGATCCGCATGAAGATCGGCGTCATGTTCGGCTCGCCCGAAACCACCACTGGCGGCAATGCGCTGAAGTTCTACGCTTCGGTGCGCCTCGACATCCGCCGCATCGGTTCGGTCAAGGACCGTGACGAGGTCGTCGGCAACCAGACCCGCGTCAAGGTGGTCAAGAACAAGCTGGCGCCGCCCTTCAAGGTGGTCGAGTTCGACATCATGTACGGTGAAGGCGTGTCCAAGACCGGCGAACTGGTCGATCTCGGCGTCAAGGCCGGCGTGGTCGAGAAATCGGGCGCCTGGTTCTCCTACAATTCGCAGCGTCTCGGCCAGGGCCGCGAAAATGCAAAACTGTTCCTGCGCGACAATCCCGATACGGCGCGTGAGATCGAACTGGCGCTGCGGCAGAATGCCGGGCTGATCGCCGAGAAATTCCTCGAAAATGGTGGCTCTGAGGGCAATGGCGACGACGGTTTCGAGGATGAAGCCGGCGCGATGTAGGCTAATGGCCGGAGTTCGGACATAATTCCTGCCTATGATCCAATGCTTATGTAATCGAGTTCTTTAGTACCGCGTCCAAAACCGCCGGCCTTCGAGCCGGCGGTTTTTGTTTTTGGACTGCCGGCAAGCTGGTGGATTGGCCCAATTCCGTGTTTCTGGACAGGGTGAAGCGTGCCCGCTAAAAGGCCCAGTCTATCTCTGCAAAAAGCAGAGCCCATTTCCGCCGGGTCGCCGGCGGTTTTCGCAAAAAAAGGCAGCAGTCATGAGTGGCGTGAACGAAATCCGGTCGACATTCCTCGACTATTTCCGCAGGGAGGGCCACGAGGTCGTCGCCTCGAGCCCGCTCGTGCCGCGCAACGACCCGACATTGATGTTCACCAATGCCGGCATGGTGCAGTTCAAGAACGTCTTCACCGGTTTGGAGAAGCGGCCCTATTCGCGCGCCACGACTGCTCAGAAGAGCGTTCGCGCCGGCGGCAAGCACAACGACCTCGACAATGTCGGCTACACCGCGCGCCACCTGACCTTCTTCGAGATGCTCGGTAATTTCTCGTTCGGCGATTACTTCAAGGAACGCGCCATCGAACTTGCCTGGAACCTGATCACCAAGGAGTTCGGGCTGAAGAAGGACAAGCTGCTGGTCACCGTCTATCACACCGACGATGAGGCGGCCGGCTTCTGGAAGAAGATCGCCGGTTTTTCGGACGACCGCGTTATCCGCATCCCGACCTCGGACAATTTCTGGGCGATGGGCGACACCGGTCCATGCGGCCCGTGCTCGGAAATCTTCATCGATCGTGGCGAGCATATCTGGGGCGGTCCTCCCGGCAGCCCCGAAGAAGATGGCGACCGGTTCCTCGAATTCTGGAACCTGGTGTTCATGCAGTATGAACAGGTGACGAAGGAGGAGCGCATCGACCTGCCGCGTCCCTCGATCGACACCGGCATGGGCCTGGAGCGCATGGCCTCCATCCTGCAGGGTGTGGAAAGCGTCTTTGAGACCGACCTGTTCCGGTACCTGATCGACGTGGCGTCCTCCGCACTCGGGCGCGCTCCCGATGCGGAAACCGTGGCCTCCTACCGCGTCATCGCCGATCACCTGCGCTCGTCCTCCTTCCTGGTCGCCGACGGCGTGCTGCCGTCGAACGAAGGACGCGGCTATGTGTTGCGCCGCATCATGCGCCGCGCCATGCGCCACGCGCAGTTGCTCGGCGCGAACGAGCCGCTGATGTGGAAGCTGGTGCCGGCGCTGGTGCGCGAGATGGGCCAGGCCTATCCCGAACTGCTGCGCGGCGAACAGTTGATCACCGAGACGCTGAAGCTCGAGGAGACGCGCTTCCGCAAGACGCTGGTGCGCGGCCTCGGCCTGCTCTCGGAGGCGACGGAAACTTTGCATGCCGGCGACATGCTGGACGGCGAGACGGCCTTCAAGCTCTACGACACCTACGGCTTCCCGCTCGACCTGACGCAGGACGCGCTGCGCCAACGCAACATCTCGGTCGACCTTGCCGGCTTCACCAATGCGATGGAGCAGCAGAAGGCCGAGGCGCGCAAGCATTGGACCGGATCCGGCGAGGCCGCCACCGAGACGGTCTGGTTCTCCGTGCGTGAAAAGACCGGCGCCACCGAGTTCCTCGGCTACGAGACCGAGCAGGCGGAAGGCCTCGTCCAGGCGCTGGTCAAGGACGGCAAGACCGTCGACGCCGCCGGCAAGGGCGATGCGGTTGCGGTGGTCGTCAACCAGACGCCGTTCTATGGCGAGTCCGGCGGCCAGATGGGTGACACCGGCATCATCTCGGGCGAAGGGTTTTCGATCGAGATCTCCGACACGCAGAAAAAGGCCGACGGGCTGTTCGTGCATCTCGGCAAGGTGGCAAGCGGCACCGTCAAGGTAGGCGCTGCCGTCGAACTCAAGGTCGACCATGCGCGGCGCACCAGGCTGCGGGCTAACCACTCCGCGACGCACCTGATCCATGAGGCGCTGCGCGAGGTGCTGGGCACCCATGTCGCGCAGAAGGGCTCGCTGGTCGCGCCCGAGCGCCTGCGTTTCGACATCTCGCACAACAAGCCGATCTCACCGGAGGACCTCGAAGAGGTCGAGCGCATGGCCAATGAGATCGTCGTCCAGAACGGCCCGGTGACCACGCGCCTGATGTCCGTCGACGACGCCATCGCCGAGGGCGCCATGGCGCTGTTCGGCGAGAAATACGGTGACGAGGTGCGCGTCGTCTCGATGGGCACCGGTGTGCATGGCGCCAAGGCCAACCGGCCCTATTCGGTCGAACTCTGTGGCGGCACCCATGTCCGGGCGACCGGCGATATCGGCTTGGTGCGTGTCGTGTCGGACAGCGCCGTCGCCGCCGGCGTGCGCCGCATCGAGGCACTGACGGGCGAAGCCGCGCGCAAACATCTCGATGAACAGGACAGGCGTTTGAAGGCGACGGCAGCCGTGTTGAAGATTTCGCCCGCCGATGTGCCGGCGCGCGTCGAGACGCTGCTCGAAGAGCGCAAGAAGCTTGAGAAGGAATTGACCGAGGCGCGCAAGAAACTGGCGCTCGGCGGTGGTGCCGCGGCGGACGCTCCAGCCACCAACGAGACCGTCGCCGGTATCGGCTTCCTCGGCAAGGCGGTCTCCGGTGTCTCGCCGAAGGATCTGAAGCCGCTGGCCGATGCCGGCAAGACGTCACTCGGCTCCGGCGTCGTCGTCTTCGTTGGCGCCGGCGAGGACAACAAGGCCAGCGTCGTCGTCGCCGTCACTGACGACCTCGTCGGCCGCTTCAGCGCCGTCGATCTCGTCCGCGTCGCGTCGGCCGCGTTGGGCGGGCAGGGCGGTGGCGGACGGCCGGACATGGCGCAAGCCGGAGGCCCGGATGCGTCGAAGGCCGGTGATGCGATTGCAGCGGTAAGGGCGGCACTCGAAGCGGCTTGAAAGCCACGACATGAAAATTCTCGTCCTCGGTGGCTATGGTTTGATCGGGGACGCCGTCATTGGCCGTTTGCTTCGCGACGGTCACCATGTGGCCGGTCTTGGTCGCGATATTCTGGATGCGCAACGACGCCGGCCAGTGGTTCGCTGGATCGCGGCAGACATGTCCAAATTGCTTGCTGCTGAAGATTGGCTGCCGGTGGTCGCAGGGATGGACGCGGTCGTCAATGCAGCAGGCGCGCTGCAGGACGGCCCGCGCGATCGTCTCGACGCCGTTCACCGGGGTTCGGTGGTGGCGCTGGTCGCGGCCTGCGAACAGGCCGGCGTGCGCCGTTTTGTGCAGATTTCCGCGATCGGCACCGACCCTGCCTCGGCAAATCCTTTCTTCAGCACCAAGGCGGAAGGCGACAAGGCCGTCACAAGCTCGTCGCTGGAATGGACGATCCTTCGCCCGGGTTTGGTGATCGCGCCTGCCGCCTATGGCGGGACAGCACTTCTGCGCGCTCTCGCGGCCTTCCCGGGCTTTATCCCCGCCGTCATGTCGCGCCAGCCGATCCAGACCGTGTCGGTGACCGACGTTGCCGAGGCGGTCTCGCGCGCGGTTGCCGGAGCACTGCCGCCGCGCTCTGCTCTCGATCTGGTTGAAACCGAGGCGCACTCGCTCGCCGACGTTCTCCTGGCCTTCCGCGCATGGCTTGGCCTCCCACCGGCCCGCATTGTGCCGATACCGGCCTTTCTCGGCCGGATCGCGGCTGTTGTCGCCGATGGCCTCGGCTTGCTTGGCTGGCGATCGCCTCTGCGCAGCGCAGCGTTGGTCGCGCTGGCGCGCGGCGTGACCGGCAATACCAGGTCCTGGAACGAGATTTCCGATCATAGGCTGCAGCCGCTTGAGGCAACGCTGGCCGCCATGCCGGCGCATGTCCAGGAGCGATGGTTTGCTCGCCTGTGGCTTCTGAAACCGCTCGTGTTCGGCGTCCTTTCGCTGTTCTGGCTGGTTTCCGGCATCGTCGGCTTGATCAGGCAGGATGCGGCCGCCGACATTCTGGTCTCGCATGGCCTGTCGCCGGCGCTTGCGCTGGGAACGGTGCTTGCTGGAAGTGTTGCCGACGTCGTTGTCGGAGCTGCTATTCTGGTGCGATCCTTCGCACGTGCCGCGCTGATGGGGATGATTGCCATCACCTTGGGTTATCTCAGCGCGGCAACCATGCTAGCACCCGATCTGTGGCTCGATCCTCTGGGGGCAATGGTCAAGGCGATACCCGCGCTTTGCCTTGTCCTGGTGGCCTTGGCTATTTTGGACGAGCGATGAGCCTCTGGATCGACATACTGCGCTGGCTGCATATCATCGGTGCGACGGTTCTCTTCGGCACCGGCGCCGGCATCGCCTTCTTCATGCTGATGGCGCAGCGCACCGGTCGCGCCGACCTCGTCGCTCATGTCGCGGGCACGGTCGTCATCGCTGACACCATTTTTACGGAAACCGCCGTCATCGTGCAGCCGATCACGGGTGTGCTGCTCGCGCAGGCAGTGGGCTGGTCGCTCTCCGAAGGCTGGATTTTATTGTCCTTGCTGCTTTATGTCGTGACCGGTCTGTTCTGGCTGCCGGTGGTCCGGATTCAGATCCGGATCCGCAATCTGGCGCGACAGGCGGCCATCGAAAACGCGCCGCTGCCCGCCGAAGAGAAGCGCCTGTTTCGCATCTGGTTTGCGTGCGGCTTCCCGGCTTTTGCCGCCGTGCTTGCCATTCTCTGGCTGATGGTCACCAGACCCGAAATCGGACTTTAGACCTGGCTCTGTTTCGCCGCCTTCAGCGCGTGCGTCATTCTGCTGGAATCGCCCCAGGTGGACAGCCAGATCAGCACATCAGTGGCGATCGAAATCAGCGACCGCAGAAGGTTCAGCGCCGGGCCGGACGATTTCAGCTGCTCTTCGGCGTGATGGAGATGGGCTAGCTCTTCCTCGCGGATTGCCAGGATGATGCCGTGAAGGTCGCGGTCGCGGTCGGCCAGAAAGAAAAGCTGGTCGTCTAGATGCCGGTGGACTGCCGCCTCGACCGCCGCTGTGCAGGCCCAGATGCCTTACGGGCCGAGCAGGGCGGTCACAAAACCCAACAGCCAGCCGCCCCAGCTCCAGAATTGCATCACCCGGCAGGGTCGCGACCGCCGCGCCGGCATGGCTCCGCGGAAAGCAGCGCAGTGAGTACGCTCATGCCCGAGCATCTCCGATAGGGATGGCACGCAATCCGGCCAGAAGCGCCTGGCGACCAGAATCTGCGCCGAATAAATCCTGATCGCACCGAACTCACCGGCGTGGTTGACCCTGACTATTCTGGCAATGGTGAGCGCATCGTGGCGAGAAAGCTCAGCCATGGGCGCTCCCCAACCCCATGTCAGCCCGCCGCCAGGCTCGAACGTTGTGCGATGCGGTCCCACCAGGCCTGGATATCGGCAAACGCGGCAAGCAACTTTTGCCCCTCGGGGGCCTTGAGGAAATAGCCAACGATGGATGCCGCATGCAGGTCGGCCAGCGTCAGCTGATCGCCGAGCAGCCACGGCCCGGGCGCTTTGAGTGCGGTGAGCACTTTGAGCACTGTATCTGCCTGGCGCAGCCCGTTGGCGACCAGCGCCTCGTCGGGCGCTTCCTTCTCCAGCCGCTCGACGGCGACGTCCCAGACCATCGACCGGTAGCCATAAGCGTCGAGCATGCCGATGATCTGGTTCATGGTTGCGCGGGTACGGGCGTCTTTGGGCTGCAATGCCGGGCCGTCGAACGCTTCGTCGACATAACGCGCGATCGCGCTGGTCTCGAACAGGCGAAAGCCGTCGTGCTCGAAGGCCGGGATACAGCCGAACGGATGATGCTCGAAATACCAGGCGGGAGTGCCTTCGGCGGCAAAGACATCGACCGGCACAAGCTCGTAGTCGATGCCTTTTTCCGTGAGCACGAGGCGGACGATGCGCACATAGACGCTGTAGTCCGCCCCGTAGACAACCGGCTTGGCCATGGCTGCCGGCTTACGCCATCGCCTTCTGCAAATTCTCGTCGATCTTGTCGAGGAAGCCGGTGGTCGAGAGCCATGGCTGGTCGGGGCCGATCAAGAGCGACAGGTCCTTGGTCATGAAACCGGACTCGACGGTCTGGATGCAGACCTTCTCCAGCGTGTCGGCAAACCGCTTCAGCTCGGCATTGTCGTCGAGCTTGGCGCGGTGGGCGAGGCCACGTGTCCAGGCGAAGATCGAAGCGATCGAGTTGGTCGAGGTTTCCTCGCCCTTCTGGTGCTGGCGATAGTGGCGAGTGACGGTGCCGTGCGCGGCTTCGGCTTCCACCGTCTTGCCGTCCGGCGTCATCAGCACCGAGGTCATCAGGCCGAGCGACCCGAAGCCTTGCGCCACCGTGTCGGACTGGACGTCGCCATCGTAGTTCTTGCAGGCCCAGACATAGCCGCCCGACCATTTCAGGGCGGAGGCCACCATGTCGTCGATCAGGCGGTGTTCGTACCACAGCTTCTTCGACTTGAACTCGGCCTCGAATTCGGCCTCGTAGACTTCCTGGAAAATGTCCTTGAAACGGCCGTCATAGGCCTTGAGGATGGTGTTCTTGGTCGACAGGTAGACCGGATAGTTGCGCAGCAGGCCGTAGTTCAGCGAGGCGCGGGCGAACTCGCGGATGGATTCGTCGAGATTGTACATGGCCATGGCGACGCCGGCGCCGGGCGCATCGTAGACATCGTGCTCGATCACCTGGCCGTCCTCACCGACGAACTTGATGGTCAGCTTGCCCTTGCCGGGGAAGCGAAAATCGGTGGCGCGGTACTGGTCGCCGAAGGCGTGACGGCCGACGATGATCGGCTTGGTCCAGCCGGGCACCAGGCGCGGTACGTTCTTCATGATGATCGGCTCGCGGAAGATCGTGCCGCCGAGGATATTGCGGATGGTGCCGTTCGGCGACTTCCACATCTTCTTCAGCTTGAATTCCTCGACGCGCTGCTCGTCGGGGGTGATCGTCGCGCATTTCACGCCGACACCGTATTTCTTGATGGCGTTGGCCGAATCGATCGTCACCTGGTCGTTGGTGGCGTCGCGATGCTCGACGCCGAGGTCGTAATATTCGAGCTTGAGGTCGAGATAAGGGTGGATCAGCTTGTCCTTGATAAACTGCCAGATGATGCGGGTCATCTCGTCGCCGTCGAGTTCGACGACCGGGTTCGCCACCTTGATCTTCGCCATGGAAAGAATGCCTCGTTGCTGGGATATGGACGGCCTTGCCCGCGTGGCGTTCGGCCGGGGGATGCGCCCGTATATCAAAGCGTTTTTGGCCACGCAAACGGCGATCCGTCACGAATGCGAGCCAAGACCGCGATCATTTGCGAATGCTTCATTTTCGCGGCCGAATATGGCAGGGGACGCTGAAATGCCGCAAACAGCAGTTCATTGACAATCATGCCCATCACCAAAGATCCCGACAACGCTTCAGCCGCCGGTCCGGCCATCATCCTCGTCGAGCCGCAGCTTGGTGAGAACATCGGCATGGTCGCTCGCGCCATGGCCAATTTCGGCCTCTCCGAGCTGCGCCTGGTCAACCCGCGCGACGGCTGGCCCAGCGAGAAGGCACGCGCGGCCGCCAGCCGTGCCGATCACGTCATCGATGCGGTCAAGGTGTTCGACGATCTCGCCTCGGCCCTTGCCGACCTGAATTTCGTTTTCGCCACCACTGCAAGGCAACGCGATGGCTTCAAGACCGTGCGCGGCCCGGTCGAAGCGGGCAGGGTGCTGCGGGCCCGTCACGGAATGGGCCAGCGCACCGGCATCCTGTTCGGCCGCGAGCGTTTCGGCCTCTACAATGACGAGGTCGGCCTCGCCGACGAGATCGTCACCTTCCCGGTCGATCCCGACTTCTCCTCGCTCAACATCGCCCAGGCAGCACTTCTGATGTCCTATGAGTGGATGAAGTCAGGCCTCGAGGACGAGACCAGGACGAATTTCTCCGGTCCGGACATGAAGCCGGCCAGCAAGGAAGAACTGCACGGCCTGTTCGCCTATCTCGAAGGCGCTTTGGAGGCACGCGGCTATTTCCGGCCGGCGCCGAAGAAGCCGAAGATGGTCGACAATCTGCGCGCCGTGCTGACGCGCGCCGGCTTTGCCGAGCCGGAGCTGAAAGTGCTGCGCGGCATTATCTCGTCGCTCGACAGGTTCTCACCGGCAATGCCGCGCGGCGATGGTTCGCCGGGCGACGATCCACGGCGGCTTCCGGCAGCCGCGCGCGCCGCCAAGGCAGAGGCCGATCGCCAGGCTCACCGGCCGGCCGGCGACGATGAAGACACGCCGCCGCTCGGCGGCAAGGGAACCGACAATGACTGACCAGCCGATCCTAATGTTCGATTCCGGCGTCGGTGGCCTAACCGTGTTGCGCGAGGCGCGCGTGCTGATGCCGGACCGCCGTTTCGTCTATGTCGCCGACGATGCGGCCTTTCCTTTCGGCGCCTGGGAAGAACCGGCGCTGCGCACCCATATACTGGAACTGTTCGCCAGGCTGCTCGACCGGTTTTCACCGGTCATTTCGGTCATCGCCTGCAACACCGCCTCGACGCTGGTCATCGATGCGCTGCGCGACAGATTTCCCGGCCACCCCTTTGTCGGCACGGTGCCTGCGGTCAAGCCGGCGGCGGAGCGCACGCGCTCGGGCCTGGTCTCTGTGCTGGCCACGCCGGGCACGGTCAAGCGGCAATACACGCGCGACCTGATCAGCAAATGGGCGCAGAAATGCCATGTCCGCCTGGTCGGCAGCGACAGGCTGGCGGGGCTTGCTGAGGCCTATATGCGCGAGGGCTTCGTCGACGAGGAGGCCGTGCGCGCCGAGATCACCCCCTGTTTCATGGAACATGACGGGCGCAGGACCGACATCGTCGTGCTGGCCTGCACCCACTATCCATTTCTGGTCAATCGCATGCGCAAGACCGCGCCCTGGCCGGTCGACTGGATCGATCCGGCCGAAGCGATCGCGCGGCGGGCGCTTTCCCTCCTGCCGCCCGTCGATGGGGCGCTGCCGCAAGGTGAGCCTGATATCGCCGTGTTCACCTCGGGCAAAGCGGATTTCGCCGTCAGCCGGCTGATGCAGGGCTTTGGACTGGTGGCGGAAGCGTCCGCTGTTCAGGCAGGTTCGAACACGATTCGGCGTTGATCCGGATCGGCCAGGACCAGCCTTAGCGTTAGGCCGTCACCCTGTCCGAGCCCGGTCGCGTTCAGGTTGGCAACGACAGGCATGTCGGCAAGCTGGACGCGCACGCCATGGTTGACGTCGGTCACGACGGCCTTGAACGTTTCCCCCTCGCGTCCCCTGAGCATGACGGCCTCGGCAAGGTCGATGGCCGCATGGTTGATCTGCGAAGCGCGGGCACCCGCCCGTCCCATCACTTTCGGCGATCTGGTGAACGCATCGGTGACGGCGTGCGGTGCGGGCTGGCCGTTGGCGATTGCCAGCACGCAGCGCACGACGTAGCGATCGGCCAGTCGCCTGAGCGGCGCGGTTGCATGGGCATAGGTCGCCGCCATCGCCTCATGCCAGGGGACGACACCCTCCTGATAGGGTTGGTAAGACGCGCCGGGGCTCGCATGGCGGATTTCCAGCATCAGCGCCGCCTGTTGCGGATCGGCCGGGTCAAGGGTTCGCTGGTAGTCGTGCAAGCTGGTGGAGGCCGGCCAGGACAGCCCCAGAGCCAGTGCCGCGTTGCGCAGTCTTTGCACCTTGGAAGCATCCGGCTCCGACATCACACGGAACAACCCGGTATGGTGCGCAAGCATGGCGTCGGCAATCGCCATGTTGGCGGCCAGGGAAAGCGCGGCGTTGTCTTGCTCGGATTGCAGCAGCGGTCTGAACGAAAGCCGGAACGTGCCGTCGGCGAGCCTTTCCACCTCCTGCTCGGGCGGGTCGACGCGGGACGCGCCACGCCGCTTTTCGTTCATCGCCATGCGCCGTGCCATTTCGGCGAAGCCGGCCGGGAGATCGGAGGCCTGCACGCTGTCATAGGCGAGCTTGGCGCGGCTTTGAATGATTGCCCGCTCCGCGCCGTCCAATTTCACCAGACCGTCCTCGGCGACCCGGACGGTGAAGACGACCGCCGGGCGCGGTCCATCCGGCAACAGGCTCGCTGCACCTTCGGCAAGTGCCGGCGGGTAGAGCCCGGCCTTGCCGTCCGGGAAGTAAAGCGTCTCGCCCCGCGTCCACGCCTCGAGATCGATCGCGTCGCCGTCCTCGACGAACCAGGCTACGTCGGCAATGGCATAATGCAGCAGAAGATCGCCGCCGCTCGCCTCGATTGAAAACGCCTGATCAAGATCGGTGGAGCTTGCCGGATCGAGTGTGACGAAGGGCATCGCTGTTCGATCGCTGTGCTGGTTGGGCACGCGTTTGGCCGCCGCCTCCGCTGCGGCCATTACGACTGCCGGAAATCCTTCCGGCACGTGGAATTCGGTGCGGATTTTCGCTAGGCCCGTGGAGAGTGCTTGCGAGGGATCGGTCAGTGATTTCATGCCGCCGTCCTACACTGGCGCTCCGGACACGGGAAGGCGGGAACTGCGCCGCTGGCGAGGGAACCGCCGCCAAGGCGCGGGCGTTTCTCCTGACAGCAAAGGAGTAACGGCCATGCCAGCCACCTCGAAAGCCCAGCAGAAAGCCGCCGGCGCCGCCCTGTCGGCCAAGCGCGGAGAGACGAAAAAGAGCGAACTCCAGGGCGCTTCCAAGGGCATGTATGAATCGATGAGCGAAAAGCAGCTTGAGGAATTCGCCGAGACCAAGCGCAAGGGACTGCCGGAGAAAAAATCCAAGGATTGAGCGCTTCGAGCCAGCCTGATCATTGAAAAGGCCAGCGACGGTTCGCTGGCCTTGGATTGTTGCTTGGGGCAGCTTACCAGCGGTGGCAGCGCCTCACCCTCTGTACGATCACCCGGCGATGGCCGTGCCGCCATACCACCCTTTTCTTGACGATAACGCGGCACACCTGTTTGTGCCCGTGCCAATGACGGGCCATCGCCGGCTCCGGCGCAACCGCCATCGACCCGGCCAATACCGCGGCACCGGCCAAGGTAAGGAAGAACTTTTTCATGCTAATTGGACTCCTCTAACTCCAGTCGCTTCCTGGTGCCGTTGGCGCAAACCTCCCGCCACAACCGGCATCGCATCTACGTCCCGGACGGTATAGGCTTGCGCTACGCCGCGCCACTCACAAGCTTGACACCGGTTAAATCTCGGTTTAACCAGCCGCCAACGCCGGGCAGCGATGTCCGGTGTTTGTTTTGTATGCGCAAGGTCGGCGACCCTGGTTGTTTCTGGTCTTGTTTGAACTGACGTGTCCCGTGGGTTTTCCGCCGCGTTGCGTGGGAAAACCCTGTCAGGTCTCGAAAACGGAGGCCAGAGGAGGGCGCGTTTCCTTCACCCGGACCATGAGGTGCCGGGTGTGTTGTTTTTGAAAAGGGAATGCGATGAGCAAGCGCGAATCCGCGAAATACAAGATCGACCGCCGTCTCGGCGAAAATATCTGGGGCCGCCCGAAGTCCCCGGTCAACAAGCGTGAATACGGCCCCGGCCAGCACGGCCAGCGCCGCAAGGGCAAGCTTTCGGACTTCGGCCTGCAGCTGCGCGCCAAGCAGAAGCTGAAGGGTCACTATGGCGACGTTTCGGAAAAGCAGTTCCGCAAGGTCTATGAAGAGGCGGACCGCCGCAAAGGCGACACCTCGGAGAACCTGATCGGCCTGCTCGAATCGCGTCTCGACGCGGTCGTCTACCGCGCCAAGTTCGTGCCGACCATTTTCGCCGCCCGTCAGTTCGTCAACCACGGCCACGTCAACGTCAACGGCAAGCGCGTCAACATCGGTTCGTACCGCTGCAAGCCGGGCGACGTCGTCGAAGTGCGTGAAAAGTCGAAGCAGCTGGTGATCGTCCTGGAAGCGGTCGGTCTCGCCGAGCGCGACGTTCCGGACTACATCGAAGCCGATCACAACAAGATGGTCGCGACCTTCTCGCGCATCCCCGGCCTGGCGGATGTTCCGTTCGCCGTGCAGATGGAGCCGAACCTGGTCGTCGAATTCTATTCGCGCTAAGCGAACGCTTTTCTGCGATATCGGAAAGGCCGCCCTCGAGGCGGCCTTTTTGTTTCGTGCATTCGCTTTGCCGTTTCGGTTTTCCTGCCGATGCGCTAATCCGGTCGGTAGTTACATACGGGGCCGTCGCGCCATGAACATGCAGCCGGACATCGAAACGCTTGAACCGATCGCCGAAGGTGGTTTCCACCCGCTGTTCGCCGATGTGCCGTCCTCGGTCGAGTTCAACAAGCTGCGCAAGCGGCTGCTGCGGCTGACCCGCCAGGCGATCGAGGATTTCTCGATGGTCAGGCCTGGCGAGCGCTGGCTGGTCGCGCTGTCGGGCGGCAAGGATTCCTACGGCCTGCTTGCCGTGCTGCTGGACCTCAAATGGCGCGGACTGCTGCCGGTCGATTTGCTTGCCTGCAATCTCGACCAGGGCCAGCCGAATTTCCCCAAGAACATCCTGCCGGACTATCTCAACGCCAACGGCATCGCGCATCGGATCGAATACCAGGACACCTATTCCGTCGTCACCGACAAGCTGCCGCAGGGCAGCACCTACTGCTCACTGTGCTCGCGGCTGCGCCGCGGCCATCTCTACCGGATCGCGCGCGAGGAGGGGTGTTCGGCCCTGGTGCTTGGCCACCACCGCGAGGATATCCTCGAGACCTTCTTCATGAACCTGTTCCATGGCGGCCGGCTCGCCGCCATGCCGCCAAAGCTGCTCAACGACGACGGCGACGTCATGGTGCTGCGGCCGTTGAGCTACTGCGCCGAGATCGACCTCGAAAAATTCGCTGCCGCGATGCGGTTCCCGATCATTCCCTGCGACCTCTGCGGAAGCCAGGAGGGCCTCCAGCGCAATGCCATGAAGGCGATGCTGGACGACATCGAAAAGCGCATGCCTGGCCGCAAGGACACGATGCTGCGTGCGCTCTCCAACTCCAGGCCGTCGCATCTGCTGGACCGGAAACTGTTCGATTTTGCTGCCCTCAACGAAACCCCCAGGCAAGCCGATGACATTTGACGATACTGCGATCGACTGGCTGGCCAGCCTGCTGGCTGAAGCAGCCGACACCGAAATCATGCCCCGCTTTCGCCGGCTGGGCGATGGCGACGTCAGGCAGAAGACCTCCGCCGCCGACCTGGTGACCGAAGCGGACGTCAATGCCGAACGGTTGATCACCGCCAGGCTGCGCCAACGCTATCCCGGCGCCATGGTTGTCGGCGAGGAGGCCTGTTCCGACGATCCGGCGCTGCTCGACGGTCTGGGCGACGCCGATCTTGCTTTCGTCATCGACCCGGTCGACGGCACCTTCAACTTCGCTTCCGGGGTGCCGCTGTTCGGCGTCATGCTTGGCGTGGTGGTCAAGGGCGAGACGGTCGCCGGCATCATCCACGATCCGGTCGGCAAGGACTGGCTGATCGGCGCCAGGGGTGCCGGCAGCCATATCCGTCATGCGCATGGCACGCTGGAGAAAGTCCGGGTTGCCGCGAGAGCGCCGCTCTCTGAGATGACCGGCGCGGTCTCCTGGCAATACATGGCCGAGCCCGACCGCACGCGGCTGGCCCGCAACCAGACCAAAACGCTGTCGCAGTTCAACTACCGCTGTGCCGCCCACGAATACCGCTTGCTGGCCAGCGGCCACGGCCATTTCGTCGTCTACAACAAGCTGATGCCCTGGGATCATCTGGCCGGCGTGTTGATCCATGCCGAGGCGGGCGGCCATGCCGCGCGGTTTGACGGCACGCCCTATCTGCCGTCGCATGTCGGCGGCGGTCTGCTGGTCGCGCCCGACCGGGAAAGCTGGCAGGAATTGCGCCGCGAACTGTGGTCGGAATAGCTCAAATTTCCGCGGGCGGCGTTCGCGCCGCCGGCTTTTACCGGCAAAGAAGTGATGCGGCCACCCGCGAACCCAAAGATCCGGCGAATATGGTGCGCGGTGGTCGCGGCGGCCATCGCCTTGTTTGCGGGCTCCAGTGAGGCCTGGGCACGGCAACGGGGTTGCCGCAGCCCTGATCCCATCGACACCATCGAGGAAATGTCCAAGGCCATCTTCGCGTGTTGGAAGCCGCCAGCTGGAACCGCCGGCATGTCCCTGACATTGCAGTTCTCGCTTCGCCGAAACGGCACACTGATCGGCAAGCCTCGCGCCACCTATTCCGATCTCGGGACTGATGCCCGGCTTAGCCGTGCCTTCGTGGCTTCCATCCTCAAGGCTCTCGATGATGCCTTGCCATTGCCCTTTTCGGACAGCATGGGCGGGGCAATCGCCGGGCGTATGCTGACCCCTCGCTTCACGGCAACTCTTGAAGGTGCCTCCTAAGCGCAGCGGTTTTGGGACAGTTTTATGAGTTGCGGCCTGGACGGCACCTTGTAGATTGGACGCATGGCACTCAAGCGGATGGACAACATAGGAATCGTCGTCGATGACCTCGAAGAGACGATCGATTTCTTTCGCGAGCTCGGCCTTGAGCTCGAAGGGCGGGCCACGATCGAAGGAGAATGGGCCGGACGTGTCACTGGACTGGGCGATCAGCATGTCGAAATCGCCATGATGCGCACGCCGGACGGCCACAGCCGGCTCGAACTTTCCCGCTTCCTCGCGCCGCCTGTCGTGGCGGATCACCGCAACGCCCCTGTCAACGCCCTGGGCTACCTCCGCGTAATGTTCACCGTGGACGATCTCGACGAGACGCTTGAAAGGCTCCGCAATCGAGCGCGGCTCGTAGGCGAAGTCGTCCAGTATAAGGACGTGTATCGGCTCTGCTACATCCGCGGGCCTGGAGGACTTCTCATCGGCCTCGCCCAGGAACTCGGCTGAGCGCAATACGACGACGATGACAAAGGGCGACCAGCGTCAGCGTCTCGTCTAAACCAGACTAATGCAGGTCGGTGATGTGCCCCGAAACCGGCGGGTTGTGCGGCTGGAACATCTTGCCGCGCTCGGCGATGAGGATCATCAGCAGCGCTGCGACCGAAACACTGCAGAAGCCGGCGGCAAGCGGCGTCACCGTGCCGTTGAAGGCCTGGCCGATCAACGTGCCGAGAATGCCGCCGAGAAAAGTCTGCATGAAACCCAGGATCGATGACGCCGTGCCGGCCAGTTGCCCGAGCGGCTCCATGGCCAACGCATTGAAATTGGCGCCGAGCGCACCGAACGGCAGCATGGCGCCGGCAAAGAAGGTGACGAACAGCCACAGCGGCATCTTCAATTCCAGCGACACGACCAGCCATGCAAGACTGATGGTCAAGAACAGCAGCAGCGCGCTTTGCGACAGACGGCGCATGCCGATGCGGCCGACGAGGCGCGAGTTCAGGAAGTTCGAGAAGGCGAGCACGCCCGCAACCCCGGCGAAGATGAGCGGGAACATCTCGCCGACGTTGAATATGTCGACATAGATCTGCTGCGCCGAGGCGATGAAGCCGAACATGGCTGCGAAGATGAAGGTGCTGGCGAAGGCGTAGCAGAGCGCGACGCGGTTGGTGAGCACGATGCGGAAACCGCCAAGGACGGATGATGCCGTCAGCGGCCGGCGGTGTTCGGGACGCAGCGTTTCAGGCAGGCGCAGCAGTGACCATGCCGACACCAGCAGCGCCCCGACGGCCATCGTGATGAAGATCCAATGCCAGGTGGCAAACAGCATGATGAACTGGCCGATCCCCGGCGCAATGACCGGTATCGCCATGAA
This sequence comes from Mesorhizobium sp. WSM1386, assembly GCF_055901595.1. Taxonomy (NCBI): domain Bacteria; kingdom Pseudomonadati; phylum Pseudomonadota; class Alphaproteobacteria; order Hyphomicrobiales; family Phyllobacteriaceae; genus Mesorhizobium; species Mesorhizobium sp. WSM1386. The sequence goes on along the minus strand of NZ_CM148373.1, from coordinate 4,758,893 downwards.
CACCATGAAGATCAGCGACATCACCTCGGCCATGCGTCGGCCTTCGAATGTATCGCGCACGATCGAGACGGCGATGACGCGGGTAGCCGCGGCCCCGACGCCTTGCACGACGCGGCACAGCAAAAGTGTTTCAAAGCTGGGTGCGATGGCTGCCGCGCCCGCCGCCGCCACGTAGATGATCAAGCCGGCGACCAATGGCGCGCGACGCCCGAACCGGTCCGAGATCGGCCCGAAGAAAAGTTGGCCGCCGCCGAAGCCGAGCATATAGGCGACCACGACATATTGCCGGTGGTTTTCGTTCTCGACGCCGAGCGAGGCGCCGATCTGCTGCAGCGCCGGCAGCATGATGTCGATGGCCAGCGAATTCAGCGCCATCAGCGCCGCGCACAGCGCGATGAATTCCCAGCGCGGAATAGACAATTTGCTTGCCGATTGCGGCGCTATCGATTGCTGGTCCACGGCAAGTCCGATCTCTAAAAACGAAAACGCGCCGGCGGGCCGGCGCATTGGCTCGTCCTGGTCCCGATATCAGGGGCCTGACATCAGGATGTAAAAATTGCCGAGGTGGGGCCGCCCCGGTGCCCACAAACAGAAGTCAGGCATGTCGACAGCGACATGCCCAAAAACTGGAATCAGGCGGCGCCTTTGACGCTCACGCCTTTTTCGACCAGGAAGGTCTGCAACTCGCCGGCCTGGAACATCTCGCGGATGATGTCGCAGCCGCCCACGAACTCGCCCTTGACGTAGAGCTGCGGGATCGTCGGCCAGTTGGAATAGTCCTTGATGCCCTGGCGCAGTTCGGCCGAGTCCAGAACGTTCACGCCTTTGTAGTCGGCGCCGATATAGTCGAGGATCTGGACGACCTGGCCGGAAAACCCGCACTGCGGGAAACCGGGCGTGCCCTTCATGAAAAGGACGACGTCGTTGCCCTTCACTTCATTGTCGATGTAGTCGTTGATACCGCTCATGGAATATCCTTTCACGCCTGTGGGAGTCAGGCTCGAAGCATGCCTTTCAAATAAACCCATAGGTTGCCCGAAACAAGAGTTTAGCCAAGTCATCGGCCAAATGGCGCAAAGGATGGGGCGTTTTGGGCCAAGCGGGTCTGAGGCTGTATGCCTCAGTCGGGAACGCTGGTCTGCAGCGCCAGTGCGTGCAGCACGCCGCCCATATTGCCCTTCAGCGCGTCATAGACCATCTGGTGCTGCTGGACGCGGCTCTTCCCGCGAAAGCTTTCGGCCACGACCTCGGCCGCGTAGTGGTCACCGTCGCCGGCGAGATCGCGGATCGTCACCTTTGCGTCCGGAATGCCGTCCTTGATCAGTTTTTCGATGTCGTGGGCGTCCATTGCCATGAAAGAAATTCCTGTTTTCGGGCGGGCGGCGGCGTGGCTGCCCGTGCGATGAGAGTCGGTATAAACCTAGAGCCTTTCCGGCCGGGATTGAAGCCGTTCCGTCCAGCACCGTCGCGATTGTGGCCTACGGCGCATTCTCATCGGGACGGATAGCGTCGGCTGGAGGATCGTCTTCGCGCATCGAGAAGGTGCGGCCGAGGCTGAAGGCCAGCACATAGAGCGGGATGTTGACCGCCAGGTTGGCAATCGGCAGATAGCTGGTCGTCCGCCAGGCGGGCGAGAAGAACGGCCGGCCGTAGCCATCGCAGACAAGTGAAGAGCCATACTCCCACAGCGCTCCCAGGATGGCCGCTACGGCGAAAAGCTTGATGCAGGTGATGACGTGCCTGGTCCGCGCCTGGTCCGGCAAGAGCCGGCTCCACAGCACCAGGCAGATGAGCGGAACCGCATAGATGAGGTTCTGCAGCACCAGCATCGGAAGCGTGCCATTGGCCGCTGCGAGGAACTCGGCGCGCGTTTCCAGCCTGGGGCAAACCTCGCTGGAGGTCGTCGACAGCAGGAAAAAGACGAACGGCCCGAGGAACCAGAAGAAGAACAGCGACGGCCAGAAAACGACTGCGAGCAGCGCCCGGGCAGCCAGTCTGCTCAACTGGCCTGATCCATGAAGCGCGGGAACCAGCCTTCGTGAGCGGCGGTCAGATCGCTGACCGGGATCGCCCTGGCATCGCCGAGCTTCAGCGTCTTGCCGCCGGTCGAGCCGATCCACGGCGCGAAAATGCCGAGTTCGCCCTGCTGCTTGCGGATGGCATCCCATTCATCGCCATGCGGATCGATCGACAGCGTCAGGAGATAGCGCCCCTGGTCCTCGCCGAACCAGACCGGAATGGGATCGGTGCCGACGAGGCCGGGAACGGTCGCGCCGATGCCCGACGCCATCGCCATCTCGGCCAAAGCGACCGCGATGCCGCCATCGGAAACGTCATGCGCCGCGGTGACGATGCCGGACGCGATCAGCGAGCGCACATGGTCGCCGACGCGCTTCTCGTGCTCGAGGTCGACCGGCGGCGGCGGACCGTCGGAACGGCCGTGGATGTCCCTGAGATAGACCGACTGGCCAAGATGCGTTCCCCAGGAAGCAGGTGCGCCGACCAGAAGGATCATCTGAGATTCGGCGGCAAAGCCGGTTCGCACCATTTTCGACCAATCGGCGATCAGGCCCACGCCGCCAATGGTCGGTGTCGGCAGGATGCCCCGGCCGTTGGTCTCGTTGTAGAGCGAGACATTGCCCGACACGATCGGGAAGCCGAGCGCGCGGCAGGCATCGCCGATGCCTTTCACCGCGCCGACCAGTTGGCCCATGATCTCGGGCCGTTCCGGATTGCCGAAATTGAGATTGTCGGTGGCGGCGAGCGGCACGGCGCCCGTGGCGGTCAGGTTGCGCCAGCATTCGGCCACCGCCTGCTTGCCGCCTTCATAAGGATCGGCCTCGCAATAGCGCGGCGTGACGTCGGAGGAGAAGGCGAGTGCCTTGGTCGGATGACCCTCGACGCGCACCACGCCGGCATCGCCGCCGGGAAGCTGCAGCGAGTTGCCCTGGATCAGCGTGTCGTATTGCTCCCACACCCAGCGGCGCGAGGAGAGATCCGGTCCGCCGAGCAGCTTCAGCAGCGCATCGGCGACATCGGCCTGCGGAACGTCGTCGGCGGCAAGCGGCGCCGGCTTCTGCGGCTCGACCCACGGCCGGTCGTACTCCGGAGCCTTGTCGCCGAGATCCTTGATCGGCAGGTCGGCGACCTGGTCGCCCTGGTGCAGCACACGGAAGCGCAGGTCGTCGGTGGTCTTGCCGACGATGGCGAAGTCGAGCCCCCATTTGTGGAAGATCGCCTCGGCTTCCTTTTCTTTTTCGGGGCGCAGCACCATCAGCATGCGCTCCTGGCTTTCCGACAGCATCATCTCGTAGGCGCTCATACGCTCCTCGCGCACCGGCACCTTATCGAGGTCGAGTTCGATGCCGAGGTCGCCCTTGGCGCCCATCTCGACCGCCGAGCAGGTGAGGCCGGCCGCGCCCATGTCCTGGATGGCGATAACCGCCCCCGAGGCCATCAGTTCAAGGCTAGCCTCCAGCAGGCATTTCTCGGTGAAGGGATCGCCGACCTGCACGGTCGGGCGCTTCTCGTCGATCTTGTCGTCGAATTCGGCCGAGGCCATGGTGGCGCCGCCGACGCCGTCGCGGCCGGTCTTGGCGCCCAGATAGACGACCGGCAGGCCGACGCCCTTGGCCTCCGACAGGAAGATCGCATCGGTCTTGGCCAGGCCCGCGGCAAAGGCGTTGACCAGGATGTTGCCGTTGTAGCGGGCGTCGAAATTGACCTCGCCGCCGACCGTCGGCACGCCGAAGGCGTTGCCGTAGCCGCCGACGCCGGCAACCACGCCTGAGACGAGGTGCCTGGTCTTGGGATGGTCGGGTGCGCCGAAGCGCAGCGCGTTCATTGCCGCGATCGGCCGCGCGCCCATGGTGAAGACGTCGCGCAAGATGCCGCCGACGCCGGTCGCCGCACCCTGGTAGGGCTCGATGTAGGAGGGGTGATTGTGGCTCTCCATCTTGAAGACGACGCAGTCGCCGTCACCAATGTCGACCACGCCGGCATTTTCGCCTGGGCCCTGGATGACCTGCGGCCCGGTGGTCGGCAGCGTGCGCAGCCATTTCTTCGAGGATTTGTACGAACAATGCTCGTTCCACATCGCCGAGAAGATGCCGAGCTCCGTAAAGCTCGGCTCGCGGCCGACAAGATCGAGGATGCGCTGATACTCGTCGGGCTTCAGCCCATGCGCGGCAATGAGCTCTGGGGTGATCGGCACGGAATTGGAAATGGTCATGGGCGGCGATTGATGTCCATGGGAGCGGGGATTTTGAGTCCCCTCTTATCGCAAGCTTTGCGACCGATACACCCGTCGATCGAGGAAAAAGACAGAAAGCAACATTGGGAACGCCAAGGATGTCCCCGTCGTTAGGGTCTCAACCACCGAGGAGACCCGCACCATGGCTGACAAGCAAGCCAAGAACGACAATCGCCTCTCGGACAAGGAGGCCCTCCATATCGCGGAGACCACCGACGTTTCGCCCCGGCAAGCCAAGGAACTGGCTGAGAAGCACGGCAAGGAGAAGGCCAAGAAGGAAGCCAAGAACTTCAAGGCCGAGGGCTGATCCGAGATCAGGCTCCCGAGAGGCCCAGTTTCGTAAGCTGCCAGTGGAATCGCGAATGGCTCAGGAGAAGCTGTCGTAGCCGGCGCGGCCCTCGTCGAGGAGGCGCCGGATAACCGCAACGCCGTCGGCGACGTCCCCGTGCTGTCTCGGCTGTGAAACGCCGAAGCGGACGCCGTGGAAAACCTGCTCGGAGCGACCGGCCTTGAACTGGTCCTCATCATTGATCAGCACCCCGTGCTCGAGGCAGGCATTCTTGAAGGTGCCGGAAAGCCACGGGTCGGGCAGGGTAAGCCAGACAAAGGGCACCTTCACGTGCGACTTGAACGCGAAGCCGGCCAAAGTCTTGCGCACGATCGCGATGCGGGCGCTAATTTCAGCGATGCTGCGCTTGCGGATATCGCTGGCCTGACCGGAAAGCACCAGCCGCGCATTCACCTCCGCCAGCAGGAAGGGCATGCCGCCTGTCATCATCTTGTGGGCGACACGGATGCGGTGGCGATAGGCGGGCGGACAGGAGAGCCAGCCGCCGCGAACGCCGGCCGCGACCGACTTCGACAGGCCGCCGGCGACAATGGTCCGTTCAGGGGCATATTCAGCGAGCAACGGTGTCGGGTCGTCGGTCAGATGACCATAAAGATCGTCCTCGATCAGGATGACATTGTATTCGCGCGCAACCCGAGCGATCGCCTCGCGACGCGCCGCCGACAAGGTCGCCAGCGTCGGGTTCTGCACCGTCGGCATCAGGAAGATCATCTTGGGATGTTTTTGCGCGCAGACGCGCTCGAAATCATCTGGGTCGAGGCCTTCATCGTCCGATGCCACCAATGCCGTCCGTCGGCCGATCAGGCTGGCGCTGCGGGAAACCTGTGAATAGGTGAGGTGCTCGAAGGCGACATAATCGCCAGGGGTGGTCAGCGCGGCGATCGCTGACATCACCGCGGCAAGCGTGCCGAGCGTCGGGACAACGGCGTCGGCATTTGGGTGGAAAGAATTGCGTGACAGCCAGCGGGCGCCGGCCTCGTACCAGCGGTCGGGAAAATCGCGCGTGTAGCTTGATATCTCATGGGGATGGTCCTGCGCCACGCGCGACAGGACATCGGCGACATCAGCGCCCTGGCCGATGTCGGGCGCCGCCATGCTGTCGAAACGCAGTTCGCCGCGCGGCGCGTCGATAGTGCGTGTGCCTTCACCACCGACGTCCGGAGCCAGGAAGTCCGGTTTTTCGCCATCGGCGCGCTGGCCGACCACATAGGTTCCGCGCCCGACTTCGCCGCTCACCAGCCCCCGTTCGCGGAGCAATTGATAGGCCCGGCCGACCGTGCCGACCGTTGTGCCGATGTCATAGGCGAGGTCGCGCTGTGGCGGCAGTTTTGCGCCAGCATCGATCACGCCCCGGTCGATATCCGTTTCGATGGAATCCGCCAGCCTTTGATACAGCGGACCGGAGCCGGTGAGGTCGGGAAGCCAATTTGTCATGGTAACAATTTTCTACATTGCACCGAATTGTGAGTCAATACATATGGGTCATGTGCCAAAAAGGGTGCAATCAAGACAATTGGCAGAAAGAAAATGGATACAATCGCGACAATACGTCATTCGAGAGCTGAGGGCCAGATTATGCGCCCGTCCGCCCAGCGCGGCTTCGTCAGCCGTCTGGCGCGGCTGGCCAGGTCGCTGGCGAGGTGGATCGACTATCTGCTGGATCGCCGGCGCAGCCGACTGGCATTGCTGGAAATGACCGACGATCAGCTCAAGGACATCGGCATCTCCCGCTGCGACGCCCATCGCGAGGGCATCAGGCCGATTTGGGAATAGACCTGTCTAGCGGACGGTTTTGGTCCGCAGGCGGGCAACTCCCTGGTCTGTCGGGACGGCAACGACGCATATCACCAGGAACAGCCCGGTGATGGCCAACGACGCCATGGCGACGCTGCCCGCGCCGTTCTTGGCGACATCGAGGAACGGGTAGGGCACCTCGCCGGCGAGCGGTGCCCGCGCCAGCGCATAAATCAGATAGACGATGGGATAGAGCACCCACCAGGAGATGTCGCTCCAACGCGTCCTGCCGTCGGCGCCCGACATCAGCCACCACAGCACGAACAGCACCGGTGTCACATAGTGCAGCAGGACATCGCAGAGCAGGAACAGGCCCTGCGGCTGCCAGAGGCGTGCCAGCACCGTGGCATAGACGATCATGACCATGGCGATCGAAACCGCGACACCCGCACGCATCCGTGGCCCGGCGAAGGCAGGCAGCCATGCGTAGCCGGTGGGCGACAGCAGCGAGACGTGCACCAGCACCGCGCCGATGTTGGTCAGGATGGTGAAGAAGCTGAAATAGAAGACGATCGAGCCGAGCAGACCGCGGCCGGCTTCCATCGACGCCGGAACGGTGATGCAGAACTGCAGGACAAGTCCGGCCAGACCGATGATCAGACCAGCGACCTGCAGAAAGCGGCCCACGGCTAGGCGGTTGCCCCGCAGGCCGTATTGCCTGTCTGCCAGCGGGCAATGTCCGAACCGATGCGCGCGCCGAGCGGATCGTTCATCAGCGGTCCGAAGACGTCGACGCGGCTCGAATTGCCTTGCGCCTGCACGACCAGCAAGGGCTTGCCGCCATAATGCTTGGCCGGCACCAAAAGGAAACGCGGCGTGCCGCTGAACGAATTCAGTTCATTGGCCATTTGATATTGCTTGAAGGCCGGGTCCTTGCTGGCGATCCAGCATTTGTGGGCTGCTATCGCCACTTGCTCCATGGCCAGCAGCGCCGCACTTTTGCCCGAAGGGACCGGCGCGCTCTTGGGGGTGGATTGGCAGGAAGCAAGGGCAAAGCCTGCCGCGGCAACCAAAGCGATCGTTCTGGTCTTTATCAAGCGGCACCCATCTCGAGCTCGGATAGAAAGCTCTTCTGGCCATCGGTCATCTCGCCCCACACCCGTGACAACGCCGGATGCTGCAGGGCGATCTGCTCATAGGCATCGAATTTGGGATAGGCGTCGAGCAGGTCGTTGCGGCCTGTCATGGCGCGGAAATTGTTGAAGACGAACCGCGTTGGGGTCAGCCAGGCATCGGCGAAGCTGATGTCGTTGCCGAGCGCGAAGGGGCCTTGCGCCATGCGCGCCTCGATCGCCGCCAGCCCATGGTGCAGGCGGGCGAATTGGGCCTCGATCTCGACATTGTCGCGCTTCGGCACGGAATGCAGTTTGAAGAGCTTCATCATCGGCGTCAGCACGTCGAGATCGGTGATGCGCGCGAACATGCGCACCAGTGCGCGGTCCTTGGAATCGGGTGGCAGCAGCGCCGGCTCCGGAAAGCGCTCCTCGAGATATTCGGCGATGACGACCGATTCGACGATCGTTTCACCCGAGCCGGTGATCAGCACCGGTATCCGGTTCATCGGCGAGATGGCGCGAAATCCTTCAGGGATCGGAAAACCCGGCGGCGGCGCGATGATCTTGATCGGCACGTCCTTGACGTAGGCGAGCGCCCGCACGATCGACGAGTAGGGCGACAACGGCCGCGAATAGAGTTTCATGACCGTCTCTCTCCCCAGAGCAATGGACTTGATGTCCTTGTAAACTTTAGCGCATTCTCGGCTGAAATCGTCAAGCGGCGATGCCGAGCGCGCTCTCGAACAGCGCACGGCCGTCGCTGCCGCCATGGGCGGCTTCGATCAGGTTTTCGGGGTGCGGCATCAGGCCGAGCACATTGCCCTGGTCGTTGATGATGCCCGCGATGTCGTTGATGGAGCCGTTGGGGTTGGTGCCCTCGGCATAGCGGAACACGACTTGTCCTTCGCCTTCGAGGCGCGCAAGTGTGCCGGCATCGGCAAAATAATTGCCGTCGTGATGCGCCACCGGCGAGCGGATGATCTGGCCCGGTTTGTAGCGGCTGGTGAACATGGTGTTGGCATTGGTGATTTCGAGCTTCACCTGCCGGCAGACGAATTTCAGCGAGGTGTTGCGCATCAAGGCGCCGGGCAGCAGGCCGGCCTCGACCAGGATCTGGAAACCGTTGCAGACGCCGATGACCGTCACGCCCTTGGCCGCCTTTTCGGCGACCGCCCGCATGACTGGCATGCGCGCCGCGATCGCGCCGCAACGCAGATAGTCACCGAACGAGAAGCCGCCGGGGATGGCGATCAGGTCGACATCGGGGATTTCAGTGTCGGTCTGCCAGACCGTAACCGGCGGTTTTCCCGAAATCTTGGTCAGCGCCGCGATCATGTCGCGGTCGCGGTTGAGGCCGGGGAGGAGGACGACGGCTGATTTCATTTCGGTTCGTAAGGCCTTTGTGCTTCGGCGAGTTCGCGCAACTCGAGGCGCTGCTCAATCCGTTCGAGACGTTGATCGATGCGACCTGTTATCGCGTAGATATTGTTAATGTCCGTTTGCGTGCTCAACGCCTGCAGCCTGATCGCGACAATCTCGTGCTTGACTTCGCCTAGGCCATTCTCAAGTCGATCCATTCGTGAATGGATTTTCTTCAGAAACTCGTACATCAACTCATTCGTGACTTCAGGCATCCGTGCCTCCGGCACAACCTTAGGTAAGCGTCACACTATAATTCTCAATCACCGTGTTCGCCAGCAGCTTGTCGCACATGGCTTTCAGGTCTGCCTCGGCCTTTGCCTTGTCGCTTTCCGCCAGCTCGACGTCGAACACCTTGCCTTGCCGCACCGCGCCGACGCCATCAAAGCCCAGTCCGGACAGTGCATGTTCGATCGCCTTGCCTTGCGGGTCGAGCACGCCATTCTTGAGGGTAACGGTAATGCGGGCCTTGATCACGCTGGACATGCTCCTGTTCGAACTCTTGGTTAGTGCGGCTTGCCTTTGAGGCCGTCGGTCGAGGCGACAAGCACCGGGCCGGTCGGGCGCGGCGGCTCGTTCTCGTTCATGATGCCGAGGCGGCGGGCGACTTCCTGGTAGGCTTCGACCAGGCCGCCCATGTCGCGGCGGAAACGGTCCTTGTCGAGCTTGTCCTGCGTCGCCACGTCCCATAGGCGGCAGGAGTCCGGCGAAATCTCGTCGGCGACGACGATGCGCATCATGTCGCCCTCGAACAGGCGCCCGCATTCGATCTTGAAGTCGACGAGCTGGATGCCGACACCCATGAACAGGCCGGAGAGGAAGTCGTTGACGCGGATGGCCAGCGCCATCACGTCGTCGATCTCCTGCGGGCTTGCCCAGCCGAACGCCGTGATGTGCTCTTCCGACACCATCGGGTCGTCGAGCGCATCGGCCTTGTAATAGAATTCGATGATCGAGCGCGGCAGAACCGTGCCTTCCTCGATGCCGAGGCGCTTGGACAGCGAGCCGGCGGCGACATTGCGCACCACCACTTCCAGCGGAATGATCTCGACTTCCTTGATCAGCTGCTCGCGCATGTTGAGCCGGCGGATGAAGTGGGTCGGAATGCCCATGCGGTTCAGGTGATTGAAGATATATTCGGAAATGCGGTTGTTGAGCACGCCCTTGCCGTCGATGACCTCGTGCTTCTTCTTGTTGAACGCGGTTGCATCGTCCTTGAAGAACTGGATCAGCGTGCCCGGCTCGGGTCCCTCATAGAGGATCTTGGCCTTGCCTTCATAAATGCGGCGGCGATTTTTCATCTGAATTTTTCTCTGGATTTGCGGGCAGGCGGCAAGCGACCAGTTCCTGTCCGTCTGCCTAAATTAGTATGGCGACGGTTGGGTTCAATGCCGGGTCTATCCCAATCACATCGTTTGCTCAATCCGCAAATCCTTCCAATCAACCGCTTTCGGGACCGAAATGCCGCAGCGCAGCATGCGACGAAGCGTATTGACCGGCCCGCGACCTTTTGGTTTGTGCTTTGGCAACACACATATCCTTTTGCAAACGAATCGCATTTGACCCGGAGGGACGCCATGAGCAGCATGAAAGACCGCGAAGAGGGCTTCGAACGCAAATTCGCATTCGACGAGGAGCTTAGGTTCAAGGCCTCGGCCCGCCGCAACAAGGCGCTCGGCCTTTGGGCCGCCGAAAAGCTCGGAAAATCGGGCGCTGACGCCGATGTCTACGCCAAGGAAGTGGTGGTTTCCGATATCGAGGAAGCCGGCGACCACGACGTGTTCCGCAAGATCCGCAAGGATTTCGATGCCGCTGGCGTCGACCAGTCCGACCATCAGATCCGCCGCACCATGGACGAGTTGATGGCGCAAGCGATCGAGCAGATCAAGAACACCTGATCCGGCCGAATCTGGTTTTCGCAAAAGTGTCCCACGGTTTTGCGACGGAGCCTGCGACAAAAAGAATAACTGGACCAATCGACCGCCCGGTCCAGCCGGGCGGTTTTTCTTTGCCTTTGCCATGGTTTCCGGCTGAAACTGCGATCGTTAACAAGGAAAGTGTCCATGTCCCTGAAGTCCCGTCTCGCCGCCGATGAAACGCTGGTCACCGCATGGTCGGGCGTGCCCGACGCACTGACCGTCGAGATCCTCGCCAAGCAGGGCTTCGATGCCGTGACGCTGGACATGCAGCATGGCGGCCATCACGAGGACAGCGTCCTGCGCGGTCTGATGCCGGTGCTTGCCGCGAACAAACCCGCGCTGGTGCGCATACCGGTCGGCCGTTTCGATATGGCGAGCCGTGCGCTCGATTTCGGCGCCGAGGCCGTCATCGCCCCGATGGTGAACTCGGTGGCCGACGCAAGGCTGTTCGCCGCGGCGATGAAATATCCGCCGCTCGGCGAGCGTTCGTGGGGTCCGACCTACGCCTTTCCACGCCATGGCAAGGGCGACCAAGCCGAATGGCTGCGCGACACCAATCAACGCACCATGGCCTTCGCCATGGTGGAGACGCGCGCCGCGCTCGACGCGCTCGACGGCATTCTCGACACGCCGGGCATCGATGGCATTTTCCTCGGTCCTTCGGATTTCTCGATCGCCTGGACCAACGGCGCTACGGTCAATTCCACGCTGGAGAGCATGATGGAGACGGTGGCGTCGGTTGCCGAGCGCACGCGCAAGGCCGGCAAGCATGCGGCTATCTATGTCGTCGAACCGGCAATAGCCGGTCGTGTCGTGTCGATGGGTTATCGCCTGCTCGCCACGGGCTCGGAGCATGCGCTGATTTCGCTGGGCGCAAAGACCCTGCTCAAGAGCATCAAGGATTCGATCGGATCCTGAACCCGACCCGGCTGCCGCAAGCGTCGCGTGGTCAGGCCTTGGCTGCCGCTGGCCCCGCTGCGATAGGTGCGCCGCGCCTGAACCTGTTGAACAAGGCGCCGACCACCCGGACCCACCAGTTGTTGAAGATCATGAGTGGTAACGCCGCGAGGATCGAACCCAGTATGGCGGCGGCGGCACCGAGTGCGGTGGAACCGCTGGCCAGCACCACGCCCTCCGGCAATGGCGCGAAAGCACGCAAACAATTCCCATTCAGAACAACGAGTGCGGCCTCTCAACAATTCGAGTGAAGCATCCTTGCGCGATGGCCTGCCGAGCAGCTTCGTGTTCAGGCCTTGAACGTATATATTACAGGTCCGTCAGGAACTTGGCGAAGGTCATGGAACCTTCGGGCCAAGGGCCGAAGCCCGAATCCTCGCTGAGATGCCCGGTCTCGCCGGCATCGATGAACAGCGAGCCCCAGGCGCCGGCAATGTCCTCGGCGACATCGAAGGCGCAGAACGGGTCGTTGCGGCTGGCGATCACGATCGAAGGAAAAGGCAGCGGTTCGCGCGGGTAGGGACCGAAGGTCATCAGGTGCCTTGGCTTGATCTTTGGATTGGCGACATCGGGCGGCGCCACGAAAAAGGCCCCGGCGACCCGCTTCTGGAACCGCGGAATGGCTTGCACCGCCGCGGCGACCCCCAGCGAATGGGCGACGATGACAACCGGCCTCTCAGCCTCGTTGACCGCTTTGGCCACGCTCGCCGTCCAGTCCTCGCGCACCGGCTTAGACCATTCCGCCTGCTCGACCCGCCGCGCCGTCGACAATTTCGATTGCCAGCGGGTCTGCCAATGCTCGGGTCCGGAATTGGTGTAGCCCGGAACGATCAGAATATCTGCGTCTTTGACTTTCATGGCGCTGAGATAGCGAGAGCGCTTGTCTCATGCAACCGCTGATGGGCGCCCCTCGTAATGGTGAACACGATGTTCGCTTTTCGCTGTCTTGTGTGAACGATCTCTATCGACGATTTGTCATTGGGAAAGAAACAGCCGTGAAGGACCGGGATTTTGGCGCTGACACGACGTAGGATGATCGGCGGCGCAGGGCTCTTGGCTTTTGGAGTTCCGTGGAGCGTGGCCGCAACGGAGACAATGATGAGCGAACTGCCATTTGCTGCCACCACGCCGGTGAGCGTAGCCCGCGTCGGGCTGAAGGCGCGCGATGCCGAAGGCCTCGCAACCTATTACCGCAGGGTCGTCGGCCTGCAGGAGTTGAGCCGTGCCGATGGCGCGATCACGCTCGGCGCCGGCAGCCGTCCGTTGCTGGTCCTCGAAGCGGATGCTTCCGCCAAGCCGGACGATCCGCGCAGCGCCGGCCTGTTCCATACGGCTTTCCTGCTGCCCAGCCGCGCCGATCTCGGCCGCTGGATCAACCATGCCATATCGGACAAGATCGCCATCGAAGGTGCTTCCGACCATCTGGTCAGCGAAGCGCTGTACCTGACCGATCCCGAAGGCAACGGCATCGAGATCTATGCCGACCGCCGTCCGCAGGACTGGAAATGGAACGGCGACAAGATCGCCATGGCGACCGAGCGCCTGAACATTCCCTCCGTCGTTGCCGAAGTGCCGGCCGGCGATGCCGGCTGGCAAGGTGCGCCGGAAAACAGCATTGTCGGCCACGTTCACCTGCGCGTCGGCAGGCCGGAAGAAGCTGAAGCCTGGTGGAACCAGGAACTCGGCTTCGACACGATGGCCAGATATGGTGGCCAGGCAGTGTTTCTGGCGTCCGGCGGCTACCACCACCACATCGGCGCCAATGCCTGGCAGAGCTCCGGTGCGGGCCGCCGCGACCGGTCACGATCGGGTCTCGCCTGGGTCGAGATGCGTTCGGACAATGTGTCTGGTGAAACGACCCGCGAGGACCCCTGGGGCACGGTGATCAGGACCGTGCGTGGCAAGGCTTGATTTGACGTCGGAACAGCTTCTTTCTCCCCGTCACTATACGGGGAGAAATGCCCGGCAGGGCAATGAGGGGCGCCGCCGAGGTTGGGAGGTTATCGTTTCTGCACAAAGCGATGGGTAGCTTTAGCCGCCGAAGTCCCCGCCGCCCTCATCCGCCCTTCGGGCACCTTCTCCCCGTAAACGGGGAGAAGGAAAGCTCAAGCCTCGCCGAACACCCGCCTGAAAATCGTGTCGACATGCTTGGTGTGGTAGCCCAGGTCGAATTTCTCGCGGATTTCCGCCTCCGGCAGCGCTGCGGTCACTTCCTTGTCGGACAAAAGTTCTTCAAGAAAATCAGCGCCTTGTTCCCACACTTTCATGGCGTTGCGCTGCACCAGCCGGTAGGAATCCTCGCGTGACAGGCCGGCCTGCGTCAACGCCAGCATGACGCGCTGGGAATGCACAAGACCGCGGAACTTGTTCATGTTCTTCAACATGTTCTCGGGATAGACGACCAGCTTGTCGACGACGCTGGTCAGCCGCGACAGCGCGAAGTCGAGCGTCACCGTGGCATCCGGACCGATCATCCGCTCGACCGAGGAATGCGAGATGTCGCGCTCGTGCCAGAGCGCCACATTCTCCATCGCCGGCAATGCCATGGAGCGCACCATGCGGGCGAGGCCGGTAAGGTTTTCCGTCAGCACCGGGTTGCGCTTGTGCGGCATGGCCGACGAGCCTTTCTGGCCGGGCGAGAAAAACTCTTCCGCTTCCAGCACTTCGGTACGCTGCAGATGCCGCACCTCGATCGCCAGCCGCTCGATCGACGAGGCGATGACGCCGAGCGTGGCGAAGAACATGGCGTGGCGGTCACGCGGGATCACCTGCGTCGACACCGGCTCCGGCTTCAGGCCGAGTTTTGCCGCCACATGCTCCTCGACATAGGGTTCGATGTTGGCGAAGGTGCCGACCGCACCCGAAATGGCGCAGGTGGCGATATCCTCCCGCGCATGCACCAGCCGCTCGCGGCAGCGCGAGAATTCGGCATAGGCCTGCGCCAGCTTGATGCCGAAGGTCGTCGGCTCGGCATGGATGCCGTGGCTGCGGCCGATGGTGACGGTGTCCTTATGCTCGAAGGCACGGCGCTTGAGCGCCGCGAGCAGCCCGTCGATATCGGCGAGCAGGATGTCGCTGGCGCGGGTCAACTGCACGGCAAAACAGGTGTCGAGAACATCCGAAGACGTCATGCCCTGGTGGATGAAGCGGGCGTCCGGCCCGACGAATTCGGCGAGATGGGTCAGGAACGCGATGACGTCATGCTTGGTGACGCGCTCGATCTCGTCGATCTTCTCGACGTCGAATTTCGCGGCACCGCCTCTTTCCCAGATGGTTTTCGCGGCCTCTTTCGGAATGACGCCGAGTTCGGCCAGCGCGTCGCAGGCATGGGCCTCGATTTCGAACCAGATGCGGAACCGGGTTTCGGGCGACCAGATGGCGACCATTTCCGGCCGGGAATAGCGTGGGATCATCGGTCAGTCCTGACATATAGAGAGGTTTGCCCGCGTCCTAACAGAGGCGGACAAAATGCTCAACGCCGCCGCCGCGCAAACCAGACGCTCGCGGCGAACAAGGTGATGAAACCGAGCGGGAAGTAAAGCCGGATGCCCAGCACCACGAACTGGTAGAACGCGATCAAGGTCGTGAAGATGAGCTCGAGAGCCCAGGTGTGGGTGAGGGCGGGCGCATGCCACTCGGCATAGTAGGAGCGGTATTGCAGGGCATAGAGCCCGCCGGTCAAGCCGATCGTCGCGGCGGCGAGGCAAACGAACGCTGCCGCGAACGCAACTTCCCGGCGCCTTCCGAGAGACAGCAACTGCGCCGCAAACAGGCCAAACGGAAAAGCGAGGGTTCCACCCATCGCAAAGAGCAGCGACACGGTTCGTATCTTCTCCGGCGTCTCCCAATCGTCCAGCAGCAGATTGAGAAGCGCGCTGCCGCCCATCACCACGGCCCACACCAAGGCGCCGAGAAACGCCGTCCGCCACCCCGGCAAGGCGCGGCGGAAATAGTTCGGGCCGGGGCTGGCGGCGTGCGGTGTCACAGGCGGCCCGTCACGGCAATCCAGCGATAGTCCGGCCCCTCGAAACCGTATTGGCGCACCGCGATCACCACCGCATAGGCGCTGAGGCTGTCCATCGAGAACGTCTGGACCGCACCGATGCTGTAGCCGTTCGGGCAGCCGCGGCTTTTGGGAATCGACTTGTCCTCGTGCAGCAGCTTGGTGGTGCCGCCGTCTCGCGCCTCGACCCGCAGCAACCGAAAGCCGTTGATCTCGCCCTGGCTCTCGCAGCCTTCGGTGTTGTTCATGCCCAGCTCGTCCAGCCGGAATTCGAGCGGCTGGTCGACCGGTGAGAAGATCGGGCGTGGGTTGACCACCATGCGGTGCGGATCGGCCGAAAGTTCGGTCACCGGATTGAAACCGGCGGTGATGCCGCGGTTGGCGCTCAACTCGGCCTGGCTGATAATGGCCTCGCCTTTCTGCCGGGCCTGAAGGCGCGCCGCCTCGATCGTGGCGGTCTCGTCGTCAAGCCGCACACGGATCGGCGTTCCCTTGAGAAAGCTGTCGTCATTGGTGTCGATGTAATAGCGGTTGGCGTAGGGGAACCCGGACCCATCCTGGACGCCATATTCCTCGAAAGCGAACACGCCGCCGTCCTTGGTGAATCCCAGGACTTCGAGCTCGGCGACATCGCCGGCACGGGTCAGGATCGGCGTCGTGACCTGTGCTAACAGGCAAACGACAAACAGCAAAAGGATCCGCATCGTCTTTCACCCCCGGTGTTCGTGATCGTCTAGTCCCTAGCATGATGGAATCAAAACGTCGTGCTGCCTGAAAGCCGATGCATCCAATCGGTCGGTCGTTTGTTATTGTCGGCAATCCCAATGGAGAACCACCATGACCGACACCAGCAAAATTCGTGAGCATATGGAAGTCGTTGGCGCCGATGGCGTACATATCGGCACCGTCGACAAGGTCGACGGCCAGCGCATCAAGCTGACCAAGGCCGACAGCGGCGAGGGTGCTCACAAGGGCCATCACCATTACGTCCCTCTGGCCTTGGTTGCCGAAGTCGACGGCAAGAAGGTTTGGCTGTCGGCGAATTCCGATGTCGCGGTGACCTTCGAGGAAGAAAGATCCGATCGTGTGTGATCGACCGGTTCAGCCCGGGCGCGACGACCAGACCGGGAAAAGATCGTTTTCGGCAGGCGTCGCGGCGAATACGCCGCGGCTGATGGCGCGCGCCATGGTGGCGCCGGCAGCGGCATAGAGGTCGACTGCCGCGTCGGCTTCGAGCCGGATACCGCTCTTGCCGGTCGCCAGCGCGAACACCAGGTCGCCATCGGCTGGCGTGTGCGTCGGCCAGATGGCGCGCACGAAGCCGTCATGCGCCGATATCGCCAGGCGCTTTGCAGCAGCCTTGGTCAGGACCGCATCGGTGGCGATGACGGCGATGGTCGTGTTGCCGCCGGTCTCCATCTGCCTCCCGGCATGCTGGTCGCGGTATTTCAGCAAAATCCTCTTTGCATCGTCCGGCATTGGCGAGGGATAGCCGAGCCCGCCGAATTCGTCGTCGATTTCGAAAGGTGCCGCCCAGAAATAGCGCGTGCGGCCAACGGTCACCGAGCCGGTCGGGTTGACGGCAGCCAGCGCACCGATGGTGACGCCATTGTCCAACAGCGTCGAGGCCGAACCCAGGCCGCCCTTCAGCCCCGCGGTCAGCGCGCCGGTGCCGGCGCCGGCCGTACCGAGCTG
Source organism: Mesorhizobium sp. WSM1386 (assembly GCF_055901595.1). Taxonomy (NCBI): domain Bacteria; kingdom Pseudomonadati; phylum Pseudomonadota; class Alphaproteobacteria; order Hyphomicrobiales; family Phyllobacteriaceae; genus Mesorhizobium; species Mesorhizobium sp. WSM1386. Next base: position 4,741,450 of record NZ_CM148373.1, on the reverse strand, counting down.
GAAATCCATTGCCGCGGTTTGCGCTGCCTCATAGCCGAGGTCGCGGTAGGGTGGATAGCGGCCCCAGTCCTTGGCGCCGCCATTGCGCAGGTCGAACAGGATCGCAGCAGGCACGATCGGCACGCGAAAGCCGCCGACCTCGAAGCCGATACCGCGCTCGCGCAATGCCGCCTGCACGCCGGACGCCGCGTCGAGGCCGAAAGCCGAACCGCCCGACAGCACCACTGCATGCACCGCCTCGACCGAATTGTGCGGTTCGAGCAAGTCCGTCTCGCGAGTACCCGGCGCGCCGCCCAGGATTTGCACGCCGGCGATCGCCGGCTCGTCGCAAAGGACGGTCGTCACCCCGGACTTCAACAGGGCGTCGGTCGCATTGCCGACGCGCAGGCCGGCGACATCGGTGATCAGGTTGCGCGGGCCGGTCCGGAACATCAGTTGCTTTCCAACATCAGTTGCCTTCCAGGGGCACGAAGCGCGTGCCGTCGAAGCGGAACACGCGATAGGGGCTCTGACTGAGGTCGCCCTTGGCGTCGAAGCGGATCGGCCCGATCGCCGTGGTAAAATCATGCCCGGTCAGCACCTCGGTCAGCGGCGTGCCCGAGGATAATGCCGATGCCGCCTTGGCGATTTCGATCGCCGCATAGGCCGGCAGCGTGTAGCCGTCCGGCACGATCTTTTGCGCGGCGAAGCTTTCCAGCACCTTGGGATCGGCGACATCGGCCCATTCGGGCGGCGCGATCATCAGCGTGCCCATCGCATAGGGTACCTCGCCGGGCGGCGTGCGCAGGTTTTCACCGCCGGCAAAGACGATGCCCGCCTGGAGCTGTGCGGCATCGCGGCCCATGATGGCGATGTCGTCGCCATCGCCGCCGGCAAAGACGTGCGTGGCGCCGGCCTTCTTCAGCCGGCCGATCAGGCCGATCTGGTTGTCGAGCTGCGGCCGGAACGTGTCGACGAAGACGGGTTTCAGCGCCGCTTGCTCCGCCGCGGCGCGAAACGTCTCGGCCATTTCGCGGCCATAGATGGTGCCGTCGTCGATAATGGCGAACAGCTCGTTTTGCCACAGGCGGGTGAGGCTGGAGGCAACGGCGTTGCGCTCATCGTCGCCGCGCGGCCCCAGGCGATAGACCGGCCAACCGGTCTTGGCGCGGCGGTCGGTCAGGCTTTCGGTTCGCACGCCAACGGTGATCACGGGAATGTTGGCGTCCTTCAGGATCGGCATCGCCGCCTCGATCGCGTCGGTGCAGAGGAAGCCGACGACGATATTGACCTTGGCCGCCACGAAGTCCCTGGCCGCGGCCGCGCCGCCATCGGCGGTACAGGCGTCATCCACGGTCTTGAGTTCGACACCGTTTGCTTCCGCCGCGAGCCCGGCACCGGCCTCGACCTGCTTGCCGAGAATGGCCGATGGTCCCGACAAGGGTGCGGCAACGCCGATCGTGAGCGTCTGGGCGTTGGCGGCGCCGGCCAGCAGCAGCCAGGCCAGCGCGGCCGATATCGTTGCCCGGGATCGCATCCTGCCGAAGTGTTCCTCCAAGCCCGCGACATCGCGCAGGCACCAGTTCCCGCCAAGACCTAAAGGCTGCCCGGCCTCGGTGCAACACGCGAATTTGGCGAGATGGGCCAAGCACTTCGCTTGTGGCATGTCATGTCTAGCCATATATAGCGGTGAGGTTTCTGGCTGTGGAAAATTCTGGTGCTGAAGAAGAATGACATTGGACCTCAGGCCTATCGCGACGCGATGAGCCATTTTGCCGGTCACGTCCATGTGGTTACCACCGACGGGCCAGCCGGCAAACGCGGCGCGACGGTGATCGCGGCCTGCTCGGTATCGGACACGCCGCCGACCATTCTGGTCTGCCTCAACCGTGAGAATCCCAAGAATGAGCCGTTCGTGAAGAACGGCCAGTTTGCCCTGAACACGTTGGCTTCGCACCAGGAGCCGCTGTCGGTCGGGTTTTCAGGCATCACCGGCCTGCCGGTCGAGGAGCGTTTCGCGCTCGGCGAATGGGATGTGATTTCCACCGGAGCGCCGACCTTGAAAGGCGCGCTCGCCGTTTTCGACTGTGAGCTGATCGACACCAAGGACCTGGCCACCCATCGTGTGCTTTTTGGCAAGGTGACAGGTCTGCGCATGGGCGATAATTTGCGGCCGCTGATCTACCACGCCCGCGGCTACCATGTTCTGGACAGCGGAGCAGCGGCGTTCACGGAGAAAGAATGAACGAGCTGAAACCGCGAGCCGTGCCGCGGACGATCGACGAAACGCTCGATCTTCTGACTGGCGCGGACTATGTAGCGGACCGGTCGCTGGCGACCGTGCTTTTCCTGTCGCTGCGCATGAACCGGCCATTGTTCCTCGAGGGCGAGGCCGGCGTCGGCAAGACCGAGATCGCCAAGGTGTTGGCACAGGCGCTTGGCCGCCGGCTGATCCGCCTGCAGTGCTACGAGGGGCTCGATGTCTCCTCGGCGGTCTACGAGTGGAATTACGCCGCTCAGATGATCGAGATCCGCATGGAGGAGGCGGCCGGGAAGGTCGAGCGCTCCGCCATGGAACGCAACGTGTTCTCGGAAAAATACCTGATCCGCCGCCCGGTGCTCGACGCGCTGACCGGCAAGGCGGGTGCGGCCCCGGTCTTCCTGATCGACGAGCTCGACCGCACCGACGAAGCCTTCGAGGCCTTCCTGCTCGAAATCCTCTCCGACTTCCAGGTGACGGTGCCCGAGCTCGGCACCATCAAGGCGGAAGAGCCGCCGATCGTGATCATCACCACCAACCGCACCCGCGAGATCCACGACGCGCTGAAGCGGCGCTGCCTCTATCACTGGGTCGATTATCCCAACGCCGAGCGTGAGCTTGAGATCGTGCACCGCAAGGTGCCGCAGGCCAACCAGCGGCTCTCGGCCGAGGTGGTCTCCTTCATCCAGAAACTGCGCCAGATCGAGCTGTTCAAGGTGCCTGGCGTCGCCGAAACCATCGACTGGGCCGGTGCGCTGACCGAACTCGACAAGGTCGCGCTCGATCCGGAGACGGTATCCGACACGATCGGCGTGCTGTTGAAATACCAGGACGACATTGCCCGCATCGAACAGGGTGAAGGCCGGCGCATCCTCAACGAGGTGAAGGCCGAGCTTTCGGCGGCGGAGTAGGCGATGCCGCGCCCCGAACCGAAAGAGGCGACAGCGGATGGCCGGATCGCCGACAACATCGTCTATTTCGCCCGCACCTTGCGCAAGGCCGGCATGCGCGTCGGGCCAGCCTCGGTCAAGGATGCCATCGAGGCGGTGCTCGTCGCCGGCATCGGTTCGCGCGATGATTTCTACTGGACGCTGCACGCCGTGCTGGTCTCGCGGCACGAGGATCACGCCATCTTCGACGAAGCTTTCCGGCTGTTCTGGAAATCGCGCGAGTTGATCGAGAAGATGCTGGCGATGTTTTCGCCGGTGGCGCCCGACGCCAGGGAGAAGCAGAAGCCGCGCGCGGCCGAGAACCGCGTCAGCCAGGCGATGTTCGAAGGCCACCAGAAGAACCAGCCGCCGCGGGAAATCCCCGAGATTGAGGTCGATGCCCGCTTCACTTTTTCCGGCAACGAGGTCTTGCGGGGCAAGGATTTCGCCCAGATGAACGCCGCCGAGATCGCCGACGCCAGGAAGGCGATCGCCGGGCTGCGTCTGCCCGTCGACATGGTGCGTATCAGGCGCTTCAAGGCCGATGCGTATGGCCGCCGTATCGACCCGCGCGCCATGATGCGTTCGGCCGCGCGCACCGGCGGCGAACTGATCCTGCCGAAATTCCGCTCGGCCCGTGAAGTCCATCCGCCGCTGGTGGTGCTGGCCGACATATCGGGCTCGATGAGCCAGTACACCCGCATCTTCCTGCATTTCCTGCATGCGTTGACCGAAAAGCGCCGGCGCGTGCACACTTTCGTTTTCGGCACGCGGCTGACCAATCTGACCAGGCAGATGCGCCACCGCGATCCCGATGCGGCACTTGCCGACTGTTCGGCGGCGGTCAAGGACTGGTCGGGCGGCACGCGCATCGGCGATACGCTGGCCGAGTTCAACCTGATTTGGTCGCGGCGCGTGCTGGGGCAGGGCGCGGTGGTGCTTTTGATCACCGACGGGCTGGAGCGCGACGATGTCGCCGGGCTTTCGGAGGAGATGGAGCGCCTGCACAAATCCTGCCGGCGGCTGATCTGGCTGAACCCGTTGCTGCGCTTTGACGGTTTTCAGGCGCGCGCCCGCGGCGTCAAGGCGATGCTGCCGCATGTCGACGAATTCCGTTCGGTGCACAATCTCGACGCGCTCGCCGACCTCTGCGCCTCGCTGGACAAGAAATCGGCGCTGTCGGTCGATCCGCGGCGATGGATGGATGCTGGCGAGAGGCATGCCGCACAACCATATGTTTTCCCTGTTCCCTGGAAAAACAGACCCTGTGAGAAGCAACTATGAGTGACAGTCTTTATCTCGATGAAGCCCGCGATCCGCTGATCATCGCCGAAGGTTGGATGAAGGACGGCAAGGATGTCGCTATCGCGACGGTGGTCGAGACCTGGGGTTCGGCGCCGCGCCCGGTCGGCAGCCACCTTGTCATCGATGCCGAAGGTAATTTCCACGGTTCGGTTTCGGGTGGCTGCGTCGAGGGCGCCGTGGTGACCGAGGCGATCGACGTCATCGGCTCCGGCAAGGCCAGGATGCTGGAATTCGGCGTTGCCGACGAGGCCGCCTGGCAGGTCGGCCTGTCCTGTGGCGGCCGCATCAAGGTGTATGTCGAGCGGTTAGGCTGATCTCAGATGGATCCATATACTCTAAAAACCTTGAATGCCGAGCGCCGCGCCCGCCGTGCGGCGATCCTCGTCACCGATCTTGGTGACGGCCGCGATCGTATCGTGCGAGAGGGCGACCACGTCGCCGGCGATCTCGGAACGGCGATCGCCAAGGCGTTTCGATCGGGCAATTCCGGTTCCGTCGAGGCGGAGGGGCGGACATTCTTTCTCAACGCGCATCTGCCGCAGCCGCGCCTGCTGGTCATTGGCGCCGTCCACATCAGCCAGGCGCTCGCCCCGATGGCACGGATTGCCGGCTATCCCCTGGAGATTATCGATCCGCGCACCGCCTTTGCCACGCCTGACCGCTTTCCCGATGTCGGCTTGCATGCGGAATGGCCCGAGGATGTGCTGACGCGCCAGCCGCTCGACAGCTATACGGCGCTCGCCGCCGTCACCCATGACCCCAAGATCGACGATTTCGCGCTCAAGGCCGCACTCGACGCCAAATGCTTCTATGTCGGGGCGCTTGGCAGCCGCAAGACCCATGCCAAGCGCGTCGAACGCCTGCTGGCGCTGGGCGCGAGCGCCGACCAGATCGCCCGCATCCATGCGCCGATCGGCCTCGATATCGGTGCCGCGAGCCCCGCCGAGATCGCCGTCGCCATTCTGGCGCAGACCATCCTTGCCTTCCGCTCGCGCGGCCTCGATGTAAAAGGTGCGGCAGCGTGAAATTCGGTCCAATTCCGATCGACGCGGCCGAAGGCGCGGTGCTGGCGCATGCCACCACCGCCGGCGAACGGCGGTTTCGCAAGGCGCACAGGCTGACCGCCGAAGACATCTCCATACTCAAGGGAGCCGGGATTTCGCAGGTCGTCGCGGCCGTGCTGGCCCCGGACGATCTGGGCGAGGACGCTGCGGCGCAAAGAATTGCCGAGTGCATGACATTCAGCGGCATCGAGGCGAGGTCCGCCGCCACGGGCCGCGTCAATCTCCACGCCAGGGCGGCCGGCATCTTCACGGTCAATGCCTCGATGATCGATGCCATCAACGCCGTCGATCCCGCCATCACCATTGCCACGCTGGCCCAGCACGCACCGGTCGAGAAAGGGCAGATGGTCGCGACTGTCAAGATCATCCCCTTCGCCGTCGCCTCCATTTTGGTCGACACAGTGACCAAACTCTGCGCCGGCGGCGAGATCTTTGCCGTCAATGTCTACCAGCCGGTGCGCGTCGCCGTCATCCAGACGGTCTTGCCGGGCACCAAGCCTGGCGTGCTCGACAAGACGCTGCGCGTCACCGAAGCGCGGTTGGCGCGCTCGGGTGGCCGGTTGACGGCGGAGCGCCGCACGCCGCATGAGATCGCGCCCGTGGCGGAGGCCGCGGCCGCGCTGGCGCGCGACAACGACATGGTGGTTATCTTCGGCGCCTCCGCGATGAGCGATTTCGCCGATGTCGTCCCGGCGGCGATCGAAAGGGCCGGCGGTACGGTGATCCGCGCGGGCATGCCGGTCGATCCCGGCAATCTTCTGGTGCTCGGCACGCTCCGCGGCAAGCGCGTCATCGGCGCGCCCGGCTGCGCCCGCAGCCCCAAGGAAAATGGCTTCGACTGGGTGCTTGACCGATTGGTCGCCGGCCTCGACGTCACCGCGCGCGACATCGCAGGTATGGGAGTCGGCGGGTTGCTGATGGAAATCCCGACCCGGCCGCAGCCGCGCGAACCGGTGCCGGCCAAGAACCAGCTCAAGGTCGCGACCGTGCTCCTGGCGGCAGGCCGGTCGAGCCGCATGGGCGGGCCGAACAAGCTGCTGGCGCTGTTCGACGGCAAGCCGCTGGTGCGCCGCACCACCGAGCGCGCGCTCGCCTCGAAGGCCGCGGGCACGATTGTCGTCACCGGCCATCAGCGCGAACGGGTGCGCGCGGCATTGTCGGGTCTCGATGTCACCTTCGCCGACAATCCCGATTTTGCCGATGGCCTGTCCACGTCCCTGAAAGCCGGGATCGCCTATCTGCCGCAAGACACTGCCGGCGTGATGATCGTTCTCGGAGACATGCCGGGTGTCGCGTCCGAAGATCTCGACCGGCTCATCGACGCATTCCGTCGGGCCGGAGCAAATTCCGTGGTCCGCGCCTCGCATCTTGGGAAGCGCGGCAACCCGGTGCTTCTGCCGCGCTCGCTATTCCCGGCCATCGCCCATCTCGAAGGCGATACCGGCGCACGCCATCTGGTCGAAGCCGAAGGGCTCGACGTCGTCGACGTCGAGATCGGCGAGGGGGCAGCGGTCGATGTCGACACCCGCGAGGCGCTGGAAGGCGCCGGCGGGGTGCTGCAGGATTGACAAACCCGAACTGAATTAAGCATGGCTTGGGGATGGCTATTCGTACCGTCGCACCCCCCTCTGGCCTGCCGGCCATCTCCCCCTCAAGGGGGGAGATTGGCAGCTTCCGCGTCGACACTCTTTCTCCAGCGGTGGTGATTGGCGAAAGCCGTGATGACATCCGATCTCCCCCCTTGAGGGGGAGATGGCCGGCAGGCCAGAGGGGGGCGTGCCGCGCTGTCCTAGCTGCCTTGCTTTTCTTGTTTTCTTCAGCCGCCAACGCCGACACGTTGTCCCTAAAACCCTTCAAGGATGATCTCTTCGCCTATCCGGCCGCGCTTTCCTCCGACACCAACGGTGCCTACACGGTCATCGACTATCGCGAAATGCGCGACATCAACCAGCGCGACGAGGTGCCGGAAAAGCGCGTGCATGCGCAGTACACCGACACCGGCGTGCGCAAGGTGCAGCAGGATCTGCTCCTGAGGACCGATGCCGGCGACGTCAGGCATGTCGCTGTCGGCAAGACTGAGGGTGCCGGCATCATCGTGCTTTACCTGCACGGGCAGGGCGGCAGTCGCAAGCAAGGCGTCGACGACTTCACCTTCGGCGGCAATTTCAACCGCCTCAAGAACCTGATGGCCGCCAATGGCGGCCTCTATCTCAGTCCCGATTTTCCCGATTTCGGCGACAAGGGCGCGGCACAGGTGGCGGCGCTGGTCGATCACTACGCCGAACAGTCGCCGGGCGCGAAGATCTTCGTCGCCTGCGGCTCGATGGGCGGTGCGCTGTGCTGGAAGCTCGCCGGACGCAACGATACCGGCCGGCGCATCGACGGGCTGCTGCTGCTTGGCTCGCTGTGGGACGACAGCTTTTTCGCCAGCCCTGCCTTCAAGCGCCGCGTGCCGGTCTTCTTCGGCCAGGGCAGCCATGACGTGGTCTTTCCCGTGGCAAGCCAGGAGACCTTCTTCCGTTCCATCATCGCCAAGTCGAAAGCCTATCCGACCCGGTTCGTCCGCTTCGAGACCGGCACCCATGGCACGCCGATCCGCATGGTCGACTGGCGCGGGACGCTCAACTGGATGCTGTCGAAGACGCCGTGATCGACGCGGGCTTGAAGCAGAGCGGCGCTCAGGGCGCGGTGTTGTAGTCGACGACCGTCTGCGGGTTCTCCTCGCCGTCATAGGATGCGTCGACGTCGTACTGGACCAGCGAGAAATTCCCGTTGCGGAACAGATAGGTTCCGGTGTCCGAGGCATCGCCGACGCCGCGCCACTTGTTGAACGTGGTGATCGTATGGGCATCCGGTTCATAGTCGGAATTGACCGCCCAGCCGCTGGTCTGGAAGCCGACGATGCTCATGCCCAGCAATTTGCCATCGCTGTCATTGTTCTCGTAGCGGATATCCATCTTGGGTTCGGCGAACTGCAATTGCTGCACGGCCGACAACTCGTCGGTCATGTAGTAGACCGAGCTTTCATTGTAGGCGGCGGCCGAGCAGGAAAAATGGAACAGCCGCGTCTCCTTGTCGGGATCTCCGGGCTGGGCATCCTTGTCCTTGTACTTGATCGAAAAGACCTCCGGCTCATTGGCCACGAGATCCTTGTCGCACTGGTCGCCATAGGTCGCCAGAAAAGCCTTCTTGGCCTGCTCGAGCGCGGTATCCTTCTTCGGCGGCGGCGGCCCGTCGCCGCAGCTAGGCGGCACGGCCTCCTCGAAATCGGCGGTGGAGGGCTTCAGCGCGCCCTTTTCGATGTGGATCGGGTCGAAAGGCGGCGCGGCCTGGATCTGGGCATTGACCTGGCGCAGTGTGTAGCAGCCGGCGAAAACCGTTTCGCCGCCGGTCTTGTCGGTGGCGCGGATGGCGATTGGGACGTTGTAGAAAATGCTGCCCGCGGCACCTTCGTCCGAGATCGCGCCGGTCTCGACCTCGACCTTGGCGGTGCCGTCATAGCCCTTGACGAAGCTGTCAAAATCCTTTGCCGGCTTTGCATCGCCGAAATAACTCCATGCGCGGGCGAATTCGTGCCGGTTGATGGCGCTGTAGAGCGAATGGATGACCGCCTCGGCGCTCGAACGATCATCGACATAGGGCGCTTCGGCGGCATCATCGGCGGCGAGGGCCGTTTGGCCAGTCGTGGCAAGGGAGAGAAGGGCAGTCGCTGCGAGAAGGGCGCGTCTCATCGGGAATCTCCGCTCGATAACGAAGATTCTACCATGGTGATTGCGGCGGCCTGGTGACGCTGCGTCGCCGGCGCTTGAAGAATCGAGCGCGAAGGCGCTACCTGCCGACCGCCGGCGTTCGGCCGGACGGGAGATTTGACGTGACGATATCGATGTATGAGGCATCCGTGCCCGTGTTTTCAGCCCGGCTGAAAGCACTTTCCAATGTGCTGGCATCAGCCGAACAGAATGCGCTTGACCGCAAGATCGACCCGCAGGTGTTTTTGACGGCGCGACTCGCGCCCGACATGTTCGCGCTGACCCGGCAGGTGCAGATCGCCACCGACCATGCCAAGGGCGCGCCGTCGCGGCTGGCCGGCCGCGAAGTGCCGAAATATGAAGACAATGAGGCAAGTTTTGCCGATCTCGAGGCGCGGATCGCCAAGACGCTCGCGCTTCTGGCAACGTTCTCGGCTGCCGATATCGATGGTTCGGACGACAAGATGATCGAGTTGAAGCTCGGCGGGCGCGAAACCACATTGGGCGGCATGCAGTATCTGCTGCATGTTGCCATGCCCAACTTTTACTTCCACCTCACCACCGCTTACGACATTCTTCGCCACAATGGCGTGCCGCTGGGCAAGTCGACATTCCTCGGATCGCGCTGAGGAATTGGACGTTGAGATGTCCCGGCCGATCCGGGACATCTCGCAATATGTATTTAGCGAATGGACATTTCGCGGGCGATGCGCGGAAAATCGGCGGGCTTGACGCCGATGTCGGCACGGTCGGCATTGCTCATCGAATGAAGCAGCGCGAGAGCCGCGCGATATCTCAGATGTTCCTGCGGGCGCGGCCGGGCGAACATTTCAGTGAAGAAACCCATGACTCAGGCTCCTGGTTGGTCCTCCACATCCGGCAATATAGATGAATCGTGACAATTGTGCAGTGCAGCATTTGCATGCCTGCCATGTCTGAATGATTTGCATAAAATATTTTTGGGCCCGGTGAAACTTTTGGGCGGCAAGACCCGTAGGCTTGAACGCTGGCACATGGCCAGTTTTTCCTCGCCAACTCCTTGCGAATTTCCGGGCTGCATGGAAAGTGCAGTCCGGCTTTTGTTTGAGCAGCTTTGCTCGGGCGGCAATCCTCGCAACGGCTAAATTCCTTAAGATCGGTGGCATGTATTTTTAACGAGCCGGTTCTATGGTCTGTAACCCAGACAGTCGGGCAAGTGGGAGGCTGACATCGCTACCAGCGCCAAGCGCGATTTCGCTTCGCTGCTCGACGACCTCTTCGTTGCGTCCGACAAGGGTGACGGCATCGGGGGTGACGGCATCGGGGGTGACGGCATCGGAGGCGACGGCATCGGAGGAGACGGCATGGAGGGCGACGGGGCCAGTGCGCGTCCATCCATTCCGTTCGATTATCTGTCTGTTGCCGATGAACTGCATTCCGGCCGTATCAAGGTGTCCGCGGCCGAATATCGTGAGGCGGGTACCGACCTGGCGAGCGAATTCGCTGCCTTGCTCGAACACGCCAAGCTCGCTCTGGCCGGCGAAGAACCAAAGCCCGAGGAGAAATTGCCGCCGATCGATCTTGAATCGATCGCGGTCGAACTGGGACTGGATCAGCCAAAGAGCATCGCCGATTTCGGCCGTATTCGCCGCGGCTTCGCCTTCGCCAACCATCCGGACCGTGTCGCCCCGCATCTGCGCCAGCGCGCCATGATCCGCATGCAGGTGGCCAACATGCTGATCGACGAAGCCAAGCGCCGCGCGGTGGCCGGCGCTCGCCGCTAGACAACCCCAACTCACGCAAAAGTCGGCCTGCCGAGGCTTGGAGAGCGCCGCCGCTTTCCCTATAGATGCTGACCTCATTCCCGCGCTGCCGCGCACGCTTTCCCTCGGAGCAGAAATTCCATGCACAAACGCCGTCTCGGTGGGACCGATCTCCTTGTTACCCAGATCTGCCTGGGTTCGATGACCTGGGGTCAGCAGAACACGGAAGCCGAGGGGCATGCTCAGATGGACCTCGCCTTCTCGCGTGGCGTCAATTTCATCGACACCGCTGAACTCTATCCGATCCCGCCGAAGGCCGAGACGCAAGGGCGGACCGAAAAGATCATCGGCAGCTGGATGAAGGCCAAGGGCAACCGCGACAAGGTGATCCTTGCCTCGAAGGTCGTCGGCCGCACCGCCAACAGCTGGTTTCGCGGCGACAGGCCGTCGCAACTGGTGCGCGCCGATATCCTTGACGCCATCGACAAATCGCTGGCCAAGCTCGGCACCGATTATCTGGACCTTTATCAAATTCATTGGCCGGAAAGGGACATTCCGTGGGGCGCCAACCCGACACGCGTCGGCGCCGTAGCGCGTCGTCCCGATGCGATCGGTGCGCCCGCGGACGAAACGCCGATAAAAGAGACGCTTGCCGTCTTCGAGGAACTGGTGAAGGCGGGAAAAATTCGCCATTTCGGCCTGTCGAACGAGAGTTCCTGGGGTGTGATGCGGTTCCTTGCCGAGGCCGACAAGGGCGTTGGTCCGCGCGTCGCTTCGATCCAGAACGCCTACAATCTGGTCAACCGCACCTTCGAGGTGAACCTCGCCGAGGTCTGCGAACGCGAAGGGGTTTCGTTGCTCGCCTATTCGCCGCTGGCACAGGGCTACCTCACCGGTAAATACGACCATGGCGCCCGCCCGCAAGGATCGCGCTCACAGCTGTTCAATCGTGGCCAGCGCTACGAGACGCCAAATGCCGCGGAGGTGCAACTCGAATACAATGAGTTGGCGCGTTCGTTTGGGCTGGAGCCGGCGCTGTTTGCCAATACCTATGTGTCGAGCCGGCCGTTCGTCACCTCGAACATCGTCGGCGCCACGACCATTTCGCAGTTGGAAATGGCGTTGTCCTCGGTGGATGTCGTCTGGACCGAAGAGATGCAGAAGGCGGTGGATGCGATCCATCAGCGGGTCGGCAATCCTTGTCCTTGATTGGTGCAAGGTACGGAATTAATCAGGAATAACAAAAGGGTGGAGACAATGGCGGACTTTCCGATCGAGGCGGTGCGAGCAAGATTCCCGGCTCTGTCCCTGACCGACAAAGGGCGTCGCCGCATCTATCTCGACAACCCCGCGGGCACGCAGGTGCCGCAGGCTGTCGCCGACGCGGTGTCGCGCTGCCTGCTCACCACCAACGCCAATCTCGGCGGCTATTTCGAAACGACGATCGCCGCTCAACAAGTCGTCGATGACGCGCATCAGGCAATGGCCGATTTCCTCGGTGCGCCGAGCCGCGAGGAAATCATCATCGGCGCCAACATGACGACGCTGACCTATCACATGTCGCGCACGCTCGGCCGCACCATGAAGCCCGGCGACGAGATCATCCTCACCCGCATGGACCATGAGGGCAATGTCTCGCCCTGGCTGCAGCTGGCCGAGGATCTTGGCCTCGTGGTGCGCTGGCTGCCCTTCGACGAAAAGAGCTGGCAGGTCGAGGAGGCGACGCTGAATGATCTGCTATCCGACAAGACGCGGCTGGTTGCATTGAACTATGCCAGCAACCTGACCGGTTCGATCAACCGGGTTAAGTCCCTGACTGCCATCGCAAAACAGGCCGGCGCGCTGGTCTATGTCGACGCCGTCCAGTTCGCGCCGCACGGCCTGATCGACGTGCAGGAACTCGGCTGCGATTTCCTGATCTGCTCGGCCTACAAATTCTTCGGCCCGCATATGGGCATATTGTGGGGACGGCTGGATATCATCGATGGCCTGAAGGCCTACAAATGCCGCTGCTCGTCCAATGGCCTGCCGGAGCGGTTCGAACTCGGCACGCCGCAGATCGAGCTGATGGCCGGTCTTACGGCGGCGGTCGATTATTTTGCTGACGTTGGAGCTTCGGCGGGCGAGGGCGGTTCGCGCAGGCAGAAGCTCGCGAGGGCGTTCGAAGCCTCCATTGCCTATGAAAACCGGCTGGCGCAGAGGCTGATCGATGGCCTGGCCGACATTTCAGGCCTGACTATCCACGGGATCACCGACCCGAAGCGGCTCGGAGATCGCGTACCGACAGTCTCCTTCACTGTTGACGGCATCGTTCCCGAAACCATCGTCCGGCAGATGAATGCCGAAAACATCTTCCTGTGGTCCGGCCATAACTACGCTTGGGAGATCGTCCACCAACTGGGCATTCCGGCCGAGCAAGGCGTCGTGCGCATCGGCATCGCACACTACAACACATCCGACGAGATCGACGAGACGCTGGAGAGCGTGCATCGGGTCGTCGCCATGCTTAGGCAGCAGCGATCCTAAAGCCGGTTTGAATTGTCACCGCGCCTTGCCGCCGAAACCGGTGAGGAAGGCGGTGAGATTGTCGCCGAGTGCGTCGCAGAGATAGCCGCCTTCCTGGACGATGACGCTCGGCAGGCCGCGCTCGGCGATCGCCTCGCCAATGCGCGAGAAGCCGGGCGTGGTCACCGAGAGACCGCCGAACGGATCGCCCTCGAACGCATCGAGGCCGAGCGCCACCACCAGCGCATCGGGCGAAAAGGCACGGATGCGCTGGAATGCGACCTCGAGCGCTTCGAGGAACGCCGCGTCGGCGGATTTGCGTGGCAGCGGCAGGTTGAAATTATAGCCGAGGCCCGGCCCTTCGCCACGCTCGTCGGCATGACCCCAGAAGAACGGATAGAAGCGTACCGGGTCGGCGTGCAGCGAAACGGTGAGCACATCGGGCCGTGCATAGAAGATGCCTTGCGTGCCGTTGCCGTGATGCAGGTCGACATCGAGGATTGCCACGCGGGCCGCGTTTCTGCGCAGAACCTGAGCCGCAACGGCCGAGTTGTTGATGAAGCAGAAGCCGCCGGCGACATCGGCAAAAGCGTGGTGGCCGGGCGGGCGGCACAGCGCATAGGCGGCCGGTGCGCCAGCCATCACCGTTTCGGCGGCTTCGACCGCGCTCCAGGCGCTCCACAGCGCGCTTTGCCATGTCTCGCCGGAGATCGGGCAAGCCGTATCGGCCATGTGATAGCCGGCCTGGCCGACCGCCGAGGCCGGATAGGAACCGTTGCGGGCGATCGGGTGGATATTGGGGATCACCTCGGCGGATGCGCCATCGATGCGTTGCCAGCGTTCAAAGATATGCTCGAGAAAGTCGAGATATTCGGGTGTATGCACCGCCGAAACAGGACCGAGCCCGTGATCGCGCGGCCGTTCGATCGCACAGCCTGCAGATTTTGCGCCGGCTAACAATCTCTCGACCCGTTCGGGTCTTTCCGGATTGGGCTGTGCGGCACCGCTGGAAAGAAAGGCCTTGGGGTCGTGGCGCTTCTGCTCCTGCGCATAAAAGGCTTTCATTCCTGCTCCCCATTTTCCGGCGCATCGGCGAAGGCGAAGAAGGCTTCACCAATGATCTTCTGCGTCTGTTCATAGCTCGACCAAGCAATGCCCAGCCTTTCATAGAAAGCCTTGGCGCCTTCATTGTCGGTGTCGACGGACAGTCTGAGATAGACCCCGCCTTCTTTCCGGCATTCAGCCGCGACGCGCCGCAACAGCCGCTCGCCGATCTTGCGGCCGCGAAACCGGTCCTCGACGTAGAGATCCTGCACATAGACGCCAGGCCGCCCCATCCAGGTCGAGAAGATCGGGAAATGCAGGCACAGCCCGGCGAATTCGTCGCCGACTTCGGCGATCAGTGTCGAGAAGGCGGGCTTTGCGCCGAAGCCCCAGGTTCTGAGATCTTCCGCCGTCGAGACGATTTCCTCGGGAGCGCCGATGTGGGTCCCGAGTTTCAGGATTGCCGCGTGTATGGTTTCGACGTCTTCGATGCGGCCGGGGCGGAGGAGGATTTTGGGCAAAACGGCAGTCACTGGAGGTACGGTGCCAAGGCGCCCCCCTCTGTCCTGCCGGACATCTCCCCCTCAAGTGGGGAGATTGGCCATCTTGATCTCGCCCACCATTCTAAACCGTTGGAAATTGGCGAAAGCCGAAATGGCATCCAATCTCCCCCCTTGAGGGGGAGATGTCCGGCAGGACAGAGGGGGGTAGGACTGGACGCCATCATCTCAGATCAATCGTCTCAAAACGCCACCCTATCCCCGCCCTTGAGCGCCAGCATGTGGCGCGCTTCGGCCGGTGTGGCAACTTCCAGCGACAGCCCGTCGAGAATGCCGCGGATGCGCCGCACCTGGTCGGCGTTGGATTTCGCCAGCTGGCGGCCATCATAGAGGCTGTCTTCCAGCCCGACGCGGACATTGCCGCCAATGACTGCCGCGATCGAGATCAGCGGCATCTGGTTGCGGCCGGCGGCCAGCACCGAAAACTGGTAGCTGTCGCCGAACAATTTGTCGGCGATGCGCTTCATGTGGATGAGATTGTCCGGGTCTGCGCCGATGCCGCCCAGGATGCCCAGCACGAACTGGATGAACAGCGGCCCCGACACCAGGCCCCGGTCGCGGAAATGCGCCAGCGAATAAAGGTGGCCGACGTCATAACACTCGAACTCGAAGCGCGTGCCGCAGCCTTTTCCGAGTCTTTCGAGCACGCCCTCCATGTCGGCGAAGGTGTTCTTGAAGATGGTGTCGCGGGTGGCTTCTAGCAGTTTCGGTTCCCATTCGTGCTGCCACTCCCGTGGTTTGTCCAGCATCGGGAACAGCGCGAAGTTCATCGAGCCCATGTTGAGCGAGCACATTTCGGGCTCGGCGCGGAGCGGCGCAGCCAGGCGTTGGTCGAGCGTCATCAGCGACGAGCCCCCGGTGGTGATGTTGATCACCGCGTCGGTTGCCTGCTTGATGCGCGGCAGGAACTGCATGAAGACGTCCGGATCGGCGGTCGGGCGGCCATCCCTGGGGTCGCGTGCGTGGAGGTGCAGGATCGAGGCCCCGGCTTCGGCCGCGGCGATGGCATCCGCCGCGATATGGTCCGGCGTCATCGGCAGGTAGGGCGACATCGACGGCGTATGCACCGAACCGGTGACCGCGCAGGTGATGATGACTTTTCGCGGCGCCATTCCCTTACCCCCGGCCTTCGACCGGCAGGTCGAGCTCGGAAGCCAGAACCTCCAGCGCATCACCGATGATGGAGACGATTTCGCCGACCTGTTCGCTGGTCACGATCATTGGCGGCGCGACCATGAAATTGTCGCCGTCGACGCCACCCTTGACCCTGCGGCCATAGATGATCAGCCCGCGTGCATAGGAAAGGTCGAGCAGCCGCTGCGTCGCTCTCTTGTCCTGGTCGATCGGCCGCAGCGTCTCTGGATCGGCGACCATCTCGGCGCCGGTGAGCAGACCCTTGCCGCGCACGTCGGCGATAAACGGGAAGCGCTTGGCAAGTCCCTTCAATCCGTCCATCAGCACATCGCCCATGGCAGCCGCATTGGCGATCAGGTCGAGCCGGTCCATTTCACCCAGAACCGCAAGGCCGGCGGCGCAGGCCAGCGGATTGCCGGCATAGGTGTGGCCATGCTGGAAGCCGCCGGAGGCGAGCAACGGCTGCACCAGCCGCATCGGTGCGGCGAGCGCGCCGAGCGGCGCGTAGCCCGAGCCCAGTCCCTTTGACAGCGCGATGATATCGGGCCTGCAGTTCCAGTGGTCGCCGCCGAGGAATTTGCCGGTGCGGCCGGCGCCACTCATCACTTCGTCATGGATGAGCAGGATGCCGTGGCGGTCGCAGATCTCGCGAATGCGGGCATAGTAGCTGTCCGGCGCCACCAGGGCTGCTGTGGCGGCACCCCCGATCGGCTCCATGATGAAGGCGACCACGCTTTCCGGCCCCTCGGCCAGGATCTTCTCCTCCAGCATGTCGGCATAGCGAACGCCGCGCTGCTCCATCGAAAGATTGTCGCGGTCGCGCCAGGCGGTCGGCGCCGGCACGGTCGGCATCGGCCGCATCATCGGCGCAAAGGTTTCGGACAGCGCATCGTCGCCGGTGATCGAGAGCGAACCCAGCGTGCCGCCATGGTAGGAGGGGAAGCGGGTGATCACCTTCCAGCGGCTGGCCTGTCCGGTGGCGACCGCCCATTGCCGCGCCAGCTTGATGCAGGATTCGGTCGCTTCCGAGCCGCCCGAGACAAAGAAAATGCGGTCCATGCCCTCCGGCAGTTTCCCCGCGAGTTCCCGCGCGAGTTCTTCCGCCGGCTCGTTCTCGAAATGCAGCCGATAGGCGAAGGTGGCGCGGTCCATCTGCCGCTTCATGGCATCGAGGACGTTGCGGTGGGAATGGCCGATATTGGCGACCATCGGCCCGCTCGATCCATCGATGAAGCGGCGGCCGTCCTGCGTCCACATGTAGATGCCCTCGGCGCGGTCGATCAGCGGTCGGCGCAAGCTGGAGAGATAGAACAGATGCGAGTCTCGCCGGACTTCAGTCGGTTGAGCGGCGGTCTGGACTTTCGACATGTCAGGACTTTCCGAGATAACGATCGAGGACATTTTTTGTGACGCGTTCGACCATCGGGTCTTGTCGTAGCAGGCCGGCAACCCATTCGCAGCTTCCGGCGTGGAACACCTCGCCCTTGCCGCGCGGAAAATTGACGATCATGCCGTTGCCGCGTTTGACTTTCTCCAGATTGGCGTCGCTGCCCTCGCCGAACAGCGTTTCGGCACTGAAGCGGCCATCCTCGTCGGTGAGGAACTGGTCCTCGATCGGGATATCGGCGCTTTCCTCGACCTGGGAGGCCATGCCGACGGCGAGAACCTGCAATCCATCCGGCGCGCCGCTGTGTGCGGTGGGGTAGGGCAGCCCGCCGCGTATCTCGAAGTCGAGCCCGTCCACCTCATAGCCATAGACGTGGCTGTCGGCGCCCAGCAGGTCGCCGTAGTAGATGCCGGCGCCGGCAAAGGCCCAATGCTCCGGTCGATAGACCGGGAAACCGCGCACGCCGCGCGGCGCGCAGCCGCCCCAGCCGGCATAAAGGCCACGGGTGGCATTCAGCCCGAAAGTCGCCGAGCCCGGCCGGCCGATTTCGGGCGCTTCCCAGGAGTTGGTGGCGCGGGTCACGTCGCCGCCGCGATAGGCGGGATCCTCGGCGCGGGCACGGTATTTGTAGCAGACCTGGCGGCGCCCCTCGTCCTCCAGCCGCGTCTGCCACATGAAATTGCCGGCAAAGCGCGCCGCGTGGCCACCGCGCTCCACATAATTGTCGACCGCGTCGCGCATTTCCCAGGTCCAGTACTCGTCATGGCCGACGAAGACGGCGCAGTCATAGCCGTCGAGGATGTCGGGCGAGAAATGCAGGTCGTGCTGGCTGGCGAGGTCGACGGCATAGCCGGCGCGCTCGGCGAAGCGGAAGAAATGGCTGTCGTAGCTGGCCCAACCCGACGAAGCGTATTTCTTCGAATGGCCGGTGGCGAGCGCCCATTCCATGTGAGGATAGCGCGGCACCGTCTTCGGCGGCACGGCGACTTCCAGCGGCACGCGCGGCGCATCCTTGGGCAGCATGACAAAGCCCCGGCACCAGGGGCGCTGCGTCGACACGATGGGCGAATACTGATTGCGGTCAGGTCCGGTGATGCCCTGATAGTGGTTGGAGCCGCCCCAGGTGTTGTAGGCGAGCCAGGTGCCCGTCGCCGCAACCTGCAGCACGCGGCCGGGCTTCTTGCCAGGTTGCGGGCTGACGATGAACAGATGGTGGCACTGGATCGGCTTGCCGTCGCGGCCGCTGGCGGTCAGCTTCACCCGATAGGCGCCGGACGGCCAGTCGCCGCCGATGCGAAATTCGAACGAAGCCTCCCAGCCGCAGCCCTCGGCCGAGCATTGGTCCGGACTGTCCTGCCAGCGTACCGCGATTCCCGATTTCTCGAACACTTTCGTCTCGGTGCAGCCGTCGCGGATGATCGTCATGCCGAAGGATGGAGCCGTCGAACTGACATGCAGCGTCACCGTCTCGCCGGCGCGATAGGAAAATCGGTCCGAGTAGCACCAGATCTCGCCGCGCTCGCCATCCATCCCAGGCCATTCGTAGTAGTGGCCGCGCACCGCGTGGCGGCGCTGCTCTGGCGTCAATCCGAAATCGGGGAATTCCGTGGGTAGATGGGTCATGAACACCGAAGAAGTGGCAAGCCGTCATTTCGGCGATCTGCAGGGCAAGCGTCAAATGGAAACGATCGGGCCAGCATTCGTTGGCCGCGCTCTTGGCCGCCGTTGCCAAAAAGACTATTTCCACAAACGGCGGCGTTTTTCCGCCACGGGGATCGGCATGCTCAGAGTGCAAAAGGTCAAGGTCGACGACATCTACGTGCCGACGGCGCGCAAGAAGACATTGCACCCCGAGACCGTCCGGCATCTCGCCGAGGACATATTGGAGAACGGCATGAAGACGCCGATCCAGGTCCGCCACGACGGCAAGCGCCATATACTGGTCGAAGGCCTGCATCGGCTCGAGGCCGCGAAGTGGCTCGGCGAAACCGAGATCGACGCCTATCTGGTGCAAGCCAAGCGCCACTGACACGGGCCGCTTTCCCGCCCACCCTCCAATCATACAAGCAGTGGCCAGATTTTCTCCAGTCGCCAGATTTTTTCACTGGCGGTGTCGGGTTGCGTTGCATCGGCTCGTCCTTGGGACGGAAGCCGGATCAACCCCCAGATCAAACAGATCAAACCCGAGGAGACCACCGTGGCCACCAAGCTCGACATTGCCCCCGACAACGACCGCGAACTGGTTCTTGCCCGCATCATCGATGCATCGCGCGACAGCGTCTATCGCTGCTGGACCGAGCCGAAGCTGGTCACGCAATGGTTCTCGCCAAAACCGTGGACGACGCCGCGCGCCGAGATGGATGTGCGCACCGGCGGCTCGACTCTGGTTGTCATGGCTAGCCCGGACGGCAATGAGTTTCCCAACCCCGGTGTCTTCCTGGAAGTCATTCCCGGCAAGAAGATCGTCTTCACCGATGCCTACACACAGGCTTGGAAGCCGTCGGAAAAGCCATTCATGACCGTCGTGCTGACCTTCGAGGACGAAGGCGATGGCAAGACCCGCTACATCGCGCGCGTCCGGCACTGGAGCGTCGCCGACCGCGAGCAGCACGAAGCGATGGGTTTTCATCAGGGTTGGGGCCAGTGCGCCGACCAGCTTGAAGGCCTCGCCAAGACGCTTTGACACCGACACGACGCTTTGAACCGGAAGGACTGGAGGAGACCGATATGTCCAGAAACCTGTTTTTCGTCATTCTTGCTTCGGCCACGGCGTTTCTCGCCTGCCCGGGCACCACCAATGCAAAGGAACCTGCCATGACGACCGAAACGAGAACACCGCTGAAGCCGGGAAAGTCCGGCCTGCTGCCGATCAACGGCCTGAATTACTATTACGCCGTCTACGGCAAGGGCGAGCCGCTGCTTCTGTTGCATGGCGGTCTTGGCTCTACCGACATGTTCGCGCCGATCCTGCCCAAATTCGCCGAAAATCGCACCGTCATCGGCGTCGACCTGCAAGGCCATGGCCGCACGGCGCTCGGCGACCGGCCATTCAGCGTGGAGGCGATTGGTGACGACATGGCCGATATCGTCAAGGCGCTCGGCTACGACAAGGTCGACGTCATGGGCTATTCGCTCGGCGGCGGTGTCGCTTTCCGCATGGCGGTCCGCCATCCCGAGATGGTGCGCCGCCTTGTGCTGGTCTCGACCGGCTATGCCACGGACGGGTTCTATGACGAGATGCGCCCGCAGCAGGCTCAGGTGAGCGCCGCCGCCGCGCCGTTCATGAAGGACACGCCGATGTACAAGTCGTACGTGGCGGTCGCGCCGCATCCGGAAGACTTTCCCAAGCTGCTTGACGCGCTCGGCAATTTCATGCGCCAGAATAGGGACTTCTCGGCCGATGTTCCCAAGCTGAAGATGCCGGTCATGCTGGCCTACGGCGACAGCGACATGTACAAGCCCGAGCATGAGATCAAGTTCTACCAGATGCTCGGCGGCGGACTGAAGGACGCCGGCTGGATGCGCGAAAACCTGTCGCGGAACCGCCTGGCGATCCTGCCCAACCGCACCCATTACGACGTCTTCTTCGCCCCGGAACTGACGGCCGCCGCGCTGCCGTTCCTCAACGGCGAGACCAAGGTGAAGAGCTGGGACGAGGTGGTCAGCGAAACGGAGTAGCCTGTCATTTCCCCGCCGGACGTCTCTGCAACGAGAGGCTGGCGTTGCCTATGAAGCCTTGGCGCGGCGCGGCTGCCTGAGATGCTTGATGCCGCTCATCTCGACGAAATTCGTCGCCGCTTCCCAGAGATAGTCACCGTAGAGAAACGGCTCGAAGGGCTCGGCGCCTTTCAATGGCAGCGGCGCAATTTCCGCATCGACGCGGGGTTCGTAGAAGAACGGGATCGACAGCCGCACCGTCTTCGGCGCGATCACCCGGTGCCGCGTCGCACGGACGCGCCCGCCGGTCCAGCGCTCCAGCAACTGACCGAAATTGACCGCCAGCGTGCCGTTCGCCGGCGGCACGTCGATCCATTCGCCGGCGAGGTTTTTGGCCTGCAGGCCTTCGAGGCCGTCCTGCGCCAGCAAGGTGACGAAACCGGAATCGGCGTGCTCGCGCCCGATAATGGTGCGCGTCTCGCCCTTGTGGATCACGGAAAACTCCGGGCCGCTGGTGTCGACGCCGGCATTGGCATCGCGCAGGGGATAGCGGATCAGGCGCAGCGTCGAGATGCCGTCATCGAAACAGGCATCGAAGATCGTTTCCGGCAGGCCAAGCCCACGCGCGATCGACCGCATCAGCGCATTGCCGACGCTCTCCATCGACCGGTAGTAGTCCGCCGCCGCGGCGCGCCAGCCGGGCAGGGCGTCTTCGGCCGGCAATGGCGTCGGCTCAAGCAGCGGATCGTCGGAGGTCGAAACACCTCCGGCATCGGCGATATCCGGTCCCATGATATCTCGCCCTATGTCGATGCCCTCCTTGTAGGAAACGGCTGTCGGCTGCAGCGGGAACCAGCCGCGGTAGACGTTCTTTCTGGTCGGGTCGAAATTCCAGCGCAGCAGCTTCTGCTTCTCGGCTTCGGACAGCGCGAAGATGCGCAGCAATTGTGCTCGCCTGTCCGGCGTCAGCCAGTGATCGCCGGGAAAATCGCGGACGGCCATGAAACCGATCCCCGAGGCGGCGGCCATGATCCTGGTATCAACATGGTCGCGAGCCGGCGAGGGCGGCTCGAACAGGTCGGCAATTCCGATGGTCTCGATCTCTTGCGCCACGACAAACTCCATCGCATTCCGATTATCGATGGCATCGTATCAAGGCTTTTCAATTGACCCTGTCGGCCGTGCGACTACCTTGCCGCTTATTTTCTCGATTTGCGGAACAAGACGATGGCTAAACATCAGGGCGGCTGCCTGTGCGGAGCGGTGCGCTACAGCACCGACGCGGCTCCTATCAACGAACGCATCTGCCACTGCAGGCTGTGCCAGAAGGCGATCGGCGCTGCCTTCAACGCGCGCGTGCTGTTTCGCATCGACGATGTGACGATCGAGGGACCGCTGGCGACGGTGAACAGCTCGCCGGATCTCGAGCGCGGTTTTTGCCCGGGCTGTGGCACGACAATGTTTTCCAGGCGCGCAACCGCCGGCATCATCGGCGTCACCACCGGTTCGCTCGACGACCCGTCGGCCTTCAGGCCGCAGATGCACATCTTCACCGCCTCGAAACAGCCTTGGGTGGTGCTCGATGATGGCTTGCCGCAATATGAAGGCGCTCCGCCACCAGCCTAGACTTTCCCTCGCCACGCGGCGACGCCAGGACAGTAAGGCGATGAACAAAATTTAATCCAAAACATCACGCGATAGCCGGCAAAACGTCATTGGCGGGCCATGATTGTCTTCCTATCTATGCTGCGCGGGCCGGCATTCGAGGAGACGACGGATGAACGACAGCATCAGCACCCTGGACGAGCTTTTGAGCGATCCGATGGTCCTGCTTGTGATGGAGCGCGATCGTGTGCGCCCTGAACAGGTGCGCATGCTGCTCGAACGGGCTCGCCGGCCTTCCGTCGACGAACCCGTCGTTCCGCCGGCGCATGTGATCGCCAGGACCTGCCAGAAGCTCTGGCTGTGTCCGTAATCGCCTTGTCTTTTTCTCCTGCGGGAACACTCCCGGTGAGACCATAGGCCGGCCCATTGGGCCGGTACTGACCGATGCGCGCTCGGTGCTGCGTCACCAGCTTACAAATCCGTAAATTGATTATCCCGTCCATGACGGTAAAGGCTTGCCTGCGACAGGCCAAGGCGCGACGGGCCAAGGCCGGTCGCTCCCGCGCAAGTTCGATCCTCTCACACACGGAACCCGATATGGCTGACATCTGTACCCAAGGCCTGGATACGGGCTTTGTCGGCCTGGGATATGCCAGGGTCGCCTTTCTCGGCCTTGTGCAGGGCATTACCGAACTGCTGCCGATCTCCTCGACCGCCCATATGCGTATCGTGCCGGCGGTGCTCGGCTGGCAGGATCCTGGGTCGGCCTTTTCCGCCGCCATGCAGCTTGCGGCCCTTGCCGCCGTGGTCAGCTATTTTTGGGGCGATGTCAGGGACCTGCTGTTCGGTTCCATCGACGCCCTCACACGCCGCGATTTTGCCGACCGGCATTTCCGGCTGGCTTCCTGGATCGTGTTGGCGACGATCCCGATCGTCATTGCCGGCGTGGCGCTGTCGGGCATCCTCAATGCCTGCGGTTCGCCGCTGCGCAGCCTGAGCGTGATCGGCTGGTCCTGCATCGTCATGGCGGTCCTGCTGGCGCTGGCCGAGATTTTCGCCCGCCACCGGCGCACCATGGGGGAATCCTCGCTCGCCGATGCACTGCTCGTCGGTGTCGCCCAGATCGGCGCGCTGATACCCGGCGTCTCGCGCTCGGGCTCGACCCTGACGGCAGCACTTGGGCTCGGCTTCAAGCGGGCCGAGGCAGCGCGCTTCTCGTTCCTGCTCGGGCTGCCGGCCATCGCTCTCGCCGGCCTCAAGGAGCTTTGGGAACTGCACAAGGTCCATCTCGATGCCCACGGATGGTCGGTTCTCGCCACCGGACTGGGCGTCGCCTCGATTTCCGCCTTCTTCGCCATATGGGGCCTGATGCGCGTGCTGGAACGCTTTTCCGCCTGGCCTTTCGTCATCTATCGTGGCCTGCTCGGCATCGTCTTGCTGCTGGGCGTTGCGATGGGGTGGCTTGCCTAGGCTCGCGGTCGGCTCTGTGTTGCGCGGGAGCAACCCTGAAACCTCCACGCTTCGGCCCGCAAAGATGTGATCAGCCGGCTTGATTGACTTCGGTAGGTAACAGCCCTTAACGTTCTGTTAACAAAACAGATGGGCGGGGCCGGATGGCATCCTCGAAGGGTTGGCGCCGAAAGGCGAAGGGGCTGGGGCTGGCGGTTGCTCTGACCGCGTTGTGTTCAGCAGCGAGTTTCGCCTACGCGGCTCCTGTTTCCATGGTTGTCGGCGGCTCGACCTCCCAGCCGATTGGCCACTATGATTTCTGCAAGATCCATGCCGCCGAGTGTTCGATCCGCTCGCACGACAGCGTGCCGGAACAGATGACCGGCAAGCTGCTGCACGAAATCTCAGCCGTAAATCTCTCGGTCAACACGCGCGTCAAGCCGATGAGCGACGTGGACAATTACGGCAAGGACGAGTGGTGGGCCTATCCGGACAACGGCTTCGGCGACTGTGAGGATTACGCGCTGGAAAAGCGGCGTGAACTGAACAGGCTGGGCATTGCCATAGCCAATCTGCTGATGACGGTGGTTCGCAAGCCTGATGGCGAAGGTCATGCCGTGTTGACGGTGCGGACGGACAAGGGCGACTTTATCCTCGACAATCTGACCGACAAGGTCCGGCTCTGGAACGAGACCAGCTACCGCTACCTGAAACGGCAGGCGAGCGACGACACCGGGCACTGGGTCTCCATTCTTGGTGGCGACGAACAGCTGGTCAGTGCCGTCAAATAGTCTCGTCGGCTCCGCGGCCAGTCCCGTCGGCTCCGCGGCTAGTCCCGTCGGCTCCGCGACATCCCATCGCCGGTTCTGAACCGCGCCGTTCCAGGCCGAGCTTCCACAATGCCGGCCCGCGATGCTATCCACGGTGGCTCGTTGGAGCTGGGTAGGTGCATGGATTTTCTGACGCTTTTCAATTCCGCGCCGCTGCTGCTGGCCTTGCTCAAGGCCGCGTTGCCGCAGGCGGTCGCCACGACGGTGGCATTCGGCCAATGGTTCGCGACGGTGCCGCCGTGCCGCGACTTTACCTTCGAGGCGACCAGCTATCTGGTCTGCGAGGTCGACCCCAAGCAATATTCGGTCGAGCTGTTCTGGAAGGACCAGACAGGCAAGCCATTTCAGTCGCTGCACAATCTCGACGCCGCCCAGCGCATGGCTGGCCGCACGATGCTGTTTGCCATCAATGCCGGCATGTATCATCCCGACCTCAGGCCGGTCGGCCTCTATGTCGAGCGTGGCCGGGAAATGGCGACGGTCAAGACGGGATCGGGCAGCGGCAATTTCTCGCTGCAGCCAAATGGCATCTTCTATGTCAGCGACGGCAAGGCAGCAGTCCGGGCGACCAGGGATTTCGTTAGCAAGCGGCCGGCAACCGACTATGCGACGCAATCGGGGCCGATGCTGGTGATCGACGGTCAGCTTCATCCGAAATTTCAGGCCGACGGCACATCGCGCAAGACCCGCGATGGGGTCGGGGTGCGCAAGGACGGTGTCACGGTCTTCGCCATTTCGAACGGCACGGTGACGTTCCATGCGTTCGCCCGGCTGTTCCGCGATGCGCTCGGCTGCGACAACGCGTTGTTTCTCGACGGTACGATATCGAGCCTGCTCGCCCCGGCGATCGGCCGCAACGACGACTACTGGAATCTGGGGCCGATGATCGGCGTCTTCAGGAAAAGTGGCTAGAATATGGCCAGGTTCGCGCGGCCCGCCAGCCACGCAGCCTGACGACAATCGTCGCGACCTTGATCGTTGCGATGGCGCCGGCGGCGAATGTCCGAAACCGGTCACAGGCATGGTAAAAAACTTGATTCAATCTTTATTGGTAATTTCTCATTCATAACTGGTCCGGTTGTCCGTCGGCCATTGCCCTCGGTCTGTTGCGTTTCGAGTACAGGTCCAGATGCGGTTACCAGGCGTCGTCAGTTTCATGATCGCATCGCTGTTCCTTGCCGGCTGCTCGTCGACATCGGGGATGGACGCGCTCGACGTGCAGAGGCCATCGAACGAGACGACCAGTTCGGTGGTGCGGCCAAGCGCGCCGATCACATCCGTCCCGGTGGCGAAGGCCAGCAATGTGCGCAGGCTGGCCGAGGCCGCGCCAGTGGACGACAATGTTCAGCCTTTCGGCCTGGCGGAGGAGGAGACGGTAGCCTTTCCAGCGCCCGAATTGCCCGACAGCGCCGATGCTCCGGTCGAGCCGGCAGCCTTGGTCTCGCCGCCGAAACTGTTGTCGCGGGCAGCCCCTGCCATGCTCGCCGGTCCGGTCACGCGCTACGGCTTTCGCGACGCCAAGCCGATCAATTTCGGCCGCTCCTCGCCACGGCACCTTGCCGTGCATGGCGTCGACGTGTCGCGCTGGCAGGGCAACGTGAACTGGGAGAAGCTGCGCGCCCAGGGCGCCAATTTCGCCTACATCAAGGCGACCGACGGCGGCGACCATCTCGATCCGATGTTCATGAAAAACTGGCGCAATGCCGACGCCGCCGGGCTGAAGCGCGGCGCCTACCACTTCTTCTACTGGTGCCGCACCGCCGGCGAACAGGCCGACTGGTTCATCCGCAACGTGCCGAAGGTCGACGGCGCCTTGCCGCCGGTGATCGATGTCGAGTGGAACGGCGAGTCCAGCTGCAAGCGACGCCCGTCGCGCGAAAAGGTGCTGGAGAAGATGCAGGTGTTCATGGACAAGCTCGAGCGCCATTACGGCCAGCGGCCGATCATCTACACCGCGCCCGATTTCTACCGGGACAATCTCAGGGGCCAATTCCTCGACTACCCGTTCTGGCTGCGCGCGGTGGCCAGGCATCCCTCAAAGGTCTATCCCGACCGCAAATGGCTGTTCTGGCAATATTCCGGCTCCGGCCTGTCGCATGGCGTCACCGGCCGTATCGACCTCAACGTCTTCAATGGCGACGAGCGGCAATGGCGCGCCTGGGCCGGCGGCCGGCAGATGGTGGCCGACGCGGACTAGCGCTTTTCGCGCGTTGCTGCTCGTTCCGGCTGCCTATTGGAGCTGGTTGCCCCGCTCGTTCCGCTCCTCGCTCAGCCGCAGGCTCCTCCTCAAGGCCATGATCTCGGCAATCGCGGCATCGATCATGGTGAGAAGCGTGGTCGTATCGTGCTGAGTGGGATCGGCCCTGACATAGGCGAGCTGGTTGACGATGTCGGCGTCGTCCTCGGTTTCGTCGCTCATGGCCGCGTTCCGGTTGTTATCTTCCAGACGTTCTCATTCCACCCGATCCGTCGTCAAATTGCACCTATATCACTTCGTCGTGTGCATGGCCGCCCGACCGCCCATCCAACCGGTCCTTTCGCCTTATCTTGGGTGGCGGCGACGCGATTCGTCGAAGGTGGCAAAGGCCAGGACACCGGAAAATGATGCGAAGCTGAGCAGGACTGCGGCGACAACCATGAGGTCGTAAGTCGACATGTTCGTTCTCCCTGGGACGATAGCCGAGGAGACAGCACTGACGACGAGCCTGCGTTGATTTGGATCAACTCGCAGAGCGCCATGCGCGACATTGGGTGACTGTGGCAGAGCCGGAGACTGGCAGGAGCGAGGTACATGTCGCCCTTTCGTTATTCTCGCCGCCTATCGAGGCTGCTGCACCGACGGCTCGTTGATCATCGCCTCGATGTTGTAGCCGTCGGGGTCCAGCACAAAGCAGGCGTAGTAATTCTCGGCATAGTCCGGACGCCGGCCGGGCGCCCCATTGTCTTTGGCTCCGGCCGCCAGTGCTGCCCTATGGAACGCATCGACCTCTGCCTTGCTACCGACGCGGAAAGCGACGTGCAGATGGGATAGCGGTGGCGCTTCGCCGGTTCGCTGGATCTCGAACAGGCAGCCATTGCCGACATCGAAAGCCCAGAACACGCCTTCCTTGCCGAAGGACAGGCTATACTTCAGGGGCGCGAAAGCGCGTTCATAGAAGAGCTTGCTCTTCTCCAGATCACCCACTTCGATGGTTATGTGATCGATCATTTGGTGCTCCGTCTGGGATGTGATGGGGTTGCCTCGCGATTTTGCGAATAAGCGAGACATTGCCGTCGCGGTGCTGTCTAGTGCCGGTTCCTGCACTCCGGGGGGATCAGGGTGGAACTCAAGATTCTGCTTGTCGGCTTTGTCTGCGCGGTCGCCGCCATGTTGTCGTTCATCACCGTCGTGAAATGGCGGGAGGTGCAGGCGCTCAGCCACTGGTTGCCGACGCCGGGAAAGATCATCTCGTCGCGCGTCGAGGCGCGTGAAGTCAGAAGCTCGGGCGCTGGCTCGGACAGCAGCGATACCTCCGAGATGCGCAATTTTCCGGCGATCACCTTCGAATACAAGGTGGGCGGCAAGAAATTTCAAGGCTCGCGCTACAGCGTGAAGGAAAATCTGGGGAATTTCGAGGTTGCCGAGACGCTTGCGCAGTTTCCGCGCGGCGCCGAGGTGACCGTGTTCTACAACCCGGCCGATCCGAGCAAAGCCGTGATCGAGCGCACCATGCCGGACGGCGCCTTCAAGTTCATGTTCCAGCTTTCGGCCGGGCTGGTGATCGGCGCGCTGGTTCTGGTGTTTTCCGTCGGCGGTCTGCTGGAGGCGATCCGGCCGCATCTGCCCAAGCCGCAGAATCTCGGCGCCGCGGCACTGCTGCTGTTCATGGGTCTGTTCGCGCTGCGCATGGGTTTCGCCCAGAAGTCGCTTGCCGAGCAGGCCGCGAAATGGCCGGTCGCCGCCGGCCGCATTGACGCCTCGGGCCTGCAGGCGCTCCGCAACCACAGCGACTATCGACGCTGGCACACCGTCTTCAAATCCCGCATCGTCTACAGCTATGGCGTCGCCGGCCAGCGCTACACCTCCGACCGCGTCACCTTCGGCGCCACGGTCACCGCTTCGCTGCCCGCCCTCGTCAGCGGCCAGGCACGAAGCTATGCCGAGGGCAGCAAGGTCGAAGTCCACTACGACCCCGCCAATCCCGCCTCGGCGGTGCTGGAATGCCGGGTGCGCGGGCTCTGGCTGCTGTGGGTCTGTTCGGCGGGCTTTCTTGGCGGCGCGGCGTTGCTGGTCGGGCTGGTTTGAGACGCCGATTGCTTCAGCAGCGCATGAGCGGCCCGCTGTCGAAGCCAGGCCAGGTGAACCGCAACATGGCGCCATGCCTCTCGATATGGATGACACGAGCGAACGGCTCCTCCAGTGCCGGGTCGGAGCCGTAGCACTGGCTCGCATGCACCACCCAGCCCGTGGCTGTTTTGCGAAAGGCCGCATGCTCGCAACCGAATTCGGGAAGCGACAGAGCCGCTTTGTCCACCGTGAAGACCGTCTGGCGTTGAACGTCGGCGGCCGCACTACAGTTCAGCCGCTCGTGGGACCAGGTCCCGACATAAGGTGGCGCGGCCAGCGCGGTGCCGCTCGCGCATGCGGACATTGCCATCGTCATTGCCAAGCGCCGCATCACCTGTCTCCTCGATCCGCCATGCTCGATCGTATAGCAGTGGTGGGATTTGTGCGGAGTATTCGTCCAGCAGAAAATGCGGCCATTCCGGATTCCGCTTTTGGCCGGATGATGCGACTGTGTGCGACGGCGGTCCAAACAAATCGCCAAATCCTGGAGACTATCTCATGCGCCCTCAACGCTCTGAGGCCCGGCGATGAGCACTCGCATCGAAGACATGATGAACCTCGGACCGGCCATGGCGCGGAAGCTGGCGGAAATCGATATTCTCAGTGAGGAGGATCTGCGCGGTTTCGGCGTGGTTGAAGCTTACCACCGGCTGAAGTTCCGTTTCGGGCGGCAGGTGACGATTCTCGCACTCTATGCGATGGAGGCCGCACTTCGCGGTTGCGATTGGCGAGTGCTTGATACCGAAACCAAGGAGCATCTGCGTGAGCAGGCGCACCGGAACAGCCAACCGGCAGGGAGTGGATAAACGCAGCTGCGCCGAATTTCGCTTATGCTTTTGCGCGGATGATGCGACTGTGCGGGCTGGCACGCGGCCGGGCAACGCTTTCCCAGAGACATTTGATGATCACCCGCAAACTGGTCTTCGTTTTCCTCGGCCTGTTCGGCCCGATGCAGGCAGCGACCGCCAAGGAATGCCTGCTGAGCCATGCCACCTATCGCGAGCCGCGCTCGGGCGCGGTGATGCAATTCCGGCCGATCGACAACGAACCGGCGGCGCTGACGGCCGAGGTGTTTTCGCTGACCGTCCCCAACACCGACAAAAACCTGCCGGCCGACATCACCTGGACCAATGGCAAGAATTCCTTTCCGCTCGGCACCATCCGCCACGCCTGCACCGATGACGACCGCGAGGCGGGCCTGCAGGATGGCAGCGGGCTGTGCAGGCTATGGGATGGCCAGGTCTATGCCTTGACTGGAGGCGGCGCCGAGCAGTTGAACTCGCGCGAAGCGACACCGGCGCCGAAAGGGCTGCTTCTGCCCGATTTCGGCGTGGCTTTCACCGAATGGGCCGATTTCGCCAACGCCAATCCGGAAGGCTCCGCATGGGATGCCTTCGCCCTGACAGGATGCAGCGATGAATAGCGCCGTGAGATCGATCGCCTGGGCCTGTGCCCTGTCTGCGTCCGCGACGCTATCAGCCGTGGCGGACGAGCCGGCGCCGTCGCGCCCGCCGATCGACAAATGCGTCTGGGAAAGGCTGGCCGACAAGACGATCGGACTGGCCGCCTGGGCACAGCGCTGCGATTTCGGCTTCCGCCAGATCCATTTCGAATTCGCCGGCAACGCGCTCGCCATCAAATACAGCGACGGCGGCGCGGCCGATCCGCTGGTCGAGCTATTCGACATTAAACCGGGCGAGACCGCCGAGGCTGCCTTGCAGCGCCTGTTCCTGGAAAAGACCGACAAGACCGTCAGCGATCGCTGTGTGCTCACGCCCTACGCCGAGGGCGCCGTTCCCGCCGGCATCAAGCGCTACACATTCAGCCCCGACGCCGCCTACGCGAAAGAGCTGGAAGCGCTCACCAATCCCGACGAGGTTCCCGAACCGCCCTGCGGCGAGTGGGGCGAAATGCCTGACGGCATCCAGTATTTCGAGGTGCCGGCGGGCGAGGAGCAGAAGCTGCTGTTCGTGCGTGCCGGCCAGGACGAGCCGCTGTTTGATGAGCAGACGCTGCGGGTGTTGCCGGCGGGCTGAGATTCGGATCGCAGCGTTTACGTTTACGCCTCTACGTACTCGGCGAGGCTGACACCATTAGGCACATCCAGTCCATCGGCGCGCAAGCCTTCGATATGGAAGCGTATTGCGTCGCGAATTTCGATTTCCACTTCCGGCACCGTCGCAGCGGTCGCGATGCAGCCGGGCAAGTCGGGCACATAAGCAGAAAAATTGCTTCCCGCTTTTTCAATCACCACCGCGTAGCGCATACCATCACTCCTTCAAACCGGACTGCTTGAGGATGCTGTTCAGTGTTCCTGGTGCAACCTCTTCAGACGGTTTGCCGGCCACGGTGACGCGGCCGGCTTTGACCATGTGCTTATATTGGCGATGGCTGCCTTTGGTTGCAACCAGATACCAGCCGTCGGCCTCCAGCAGGCGAATGACTTCGCGAACCGTAAGCCGAGGTGGCATCAGGCCTCAGCTGCACCCGCTCGTGGCGCCGCACGTATCGCACTTCTCGCAGGTTCCGTTGCGCACCATGGTGAAGTTCTGGCACTCGGAGCAGGAATTGCCGGTGTAGCCTTGGAGCAGCGATTTCGCGCGGCGGTCGGCGGCGAGTTTCTTCGCTTCGGCCGCTTCGTTCGCTGCTGCGTCGGTGAACAGGGTCGCGGTCGCATCCGCTGAAACGCTGGCCGCGTCGGCCGCTTCCTCGAAGGCGATGTCTTCCGCCAATTCCTTGGCCCGGTCCTCATAGTCGCGCTTGTAGGCGACCGCCTCGTCGCTGGCCGGCTTCAGCGCCAGCACGTTGGAGCCGGAGAAGGCTGTCGGCGCCGAACGGGCAGGGGTGCCGGCACCGGCAAAGCCCTTCGGATCGTTGCCGCTTGCCCTGGAAACCAGCTTCACCGGCGAACCGCGGGTCAGGCCCTTGGAAACGGCGTCGGTCTTGCCTTCGCTGATGTTGCGGCCAAGTGCGGTGTTGGAGAAGTCCGACTGGTCGACATGGGCGAGGTCGTTGCGGCCGAGATAGGAAATCGCCAGTTCCCGGAACACGTAGTCGAGGATCGACGTCGCGCTCTTGATCGCGTCATTGCCCTGCACCATGCCGGCCGGCTCGAACTTGGTGAAGGTGAAGGCGTGCACATACTCGTCGAGCGGCACGCCGTATTGCAGGCCGAGCGAGATGGCGATGGCGAAGTTGTTGAGAAGGCCACGCAGCGTGGCACCCTCCTTGTTCATGTCGATGAAGATCTCGCCGAGGCGGCCGTCATCATATTCGCCGGTGCGCAGGAAGATGGTGTTGCCACCGATCTTGGCCTTCTGCGTATAGCCCTTGCGGCGGCCGGGCAGCTTTTCCTGCTCGCGCGACACGCGCTCAATGATGCGCTCGACGATCCGCTCGGTGATCTGCGCGGCGCGGGCGGCGGCCGGTGCCTGGATCAGCTGATCGAGGGCTTCGTCCTCGTCGTCCTCGACATCGGCGAGCAGCGAGGAGTTCAGTGGCTGCGACAGCTTCGAGCCGTCGCGGTAGAGCGCGTTGGCCTTCAGCGCCAGCTTCCACGACAGCATGTAGGCGCCCTTGGCGTCTTCCACCGTCGCGTCGTTCGGCATGTTGATGGTCTTGGAGATGGCGCCCGAGATGAAGGGCTGCGCCGCCGCCATCATCTGGATGTGGCTGTTGATCGAAAGCGAGCGCTTGCCGATCTTGCCGCACGGGCTGGCGCAGTCGAACACCGGCAGGTGTTCGGCCTTGAGGAAGGGCGCGCCTTCCAGCGTCATGGCACCGCAGACATGGATGTTGGCAGCCTCGATGTCCTTCCTGGAGAAGCCGAGCGCCGGCAGCATCTCGAACGAGAAGTCGTTGAGCTGCTCGTCGGTGAAGCCAAACGTCTCCTTCACCCAGTCGGCGCCGAGCGTCCACTGGTTGAAGACAAACTTGATGTCGAAGGCCGACTTCAGCGCGGCATTGAGCGCGGCAATCTTGTCATCGGTGAAACCCTTGGCCTTGAGCGAGCCGGGATTGATGCCGGGCGCCTGGTTGAGGTTGCCGTGGCCGACCGCATAGGCCTCGATCTCGGCGAGCTGGGCTTCGGAATAGCCGAGCGTGCGCAGCGCTTCCGGCACGGCGCGGTTGATGATCTTGAAGTAGCCGCCGCCGGCGAGCTTCTTGAACTTCACCAGGGCGAAGTCGGGTTCGATGCCGGTGGTGTCGCAATCCATGACCAGGCCGATCGTGCCGGTCGGCGCGATCACGGTCGCCTGTGCATTGCGGTAGCCATGCTCCTCGCCAAGCTCGATGGCGCGGTCCCAGGCGGCTTTCGCATGCTCGGCCAGCGCCTGCTGCTTGAGGTCGGAGGCGACCAGAGGCACCGGATTGACGGCCAGCTTCTCATAGCCGTCCTTGTCGCCATAGGCGGCGCGGCGATGGTTGCGCATGACGCGCAGCATGTTCTGGGCGTTGCGGTCGTAGTCCGCGAAGGCACCGAGCTCGGAGGCCATTTCGGCCGAAGTGGCATAGGCGGTGCCGGTCATGATCGCGGTGAGTGCGGCGCAGATCGCGCGGCCCTCGTCGGAATCATAGGGAATGCCCGAGGTCATCAGCAGGCCGCCGATATTGGCGTAGCCGAGGCCGAGCGTACGGTATTCATAGGAGAGCTTGGCGATCTCTTTCGACGGGAACTGCGCCATCATCACCGAGATTTCGAGCACGATGGTCCACAGCCGGACCGTATGCTCATAGGCGGCGATATCGATCGTGCCGTCGGCATTGCGGTAGGGCAAAAGGTTGATCGAGGCGAGGTTGCAGGCCGTGTCGTCGAGGAACATGTATTCCGAGCACGGGTTGGAGGCCCGGATCGCACCGGCCGACGCGCAGGTGTGCCAGTCGTTCATCGTCGTGTTGAAATGCAGGCCCGGATCGGCCGAAGCCCAGGCGGCGTAGCCGATCTTTTCCCAGAGGTCCCTGGCCTTCAGCGTCTTCAAGACCTTGCCGTCCTTGCGGGCGGTCAGGTGCCAGTCGCCATCCTGCTCGACGGCGCGCAGGAAATCGTCCTTCAGCGACACCGAATTGTTGGAGTTCTGGCCCGAGACCGTCAGGTAGGCATCCGAATCCCAGTCGGTGTCGTAGGTCTTGAACGACATCGAGGTGTAGCCCTGCTTGGCGAACTGGATGACGCGGTAGATGTAGTTCTCCGGCACCGCCGACTTCTTGGCCGCCTTGATCTCGCGCTTCAGCGCGGTGTTGATGGCAGGATCGAAGCAGTCGTCGTCATGGCCTTCGCAGTTGACGCAGGCCTTCATGATCGCTTCGAGATGCTTCTTGACGATCTTGGAGCCGGTCACCAGCGAGGCCACCTTCTGCTCTTCATTGACCTTCCAGTCGATGAATTCCTCGATATCGGGGTGGTCGGCGTCGACAATGACCATTTTCGCCGCGCGGCGCGTCGTGCCGCCCGACTTGATGGCGCCCGCCGCGCGGTCGCCGATCTTGAGGAAGCTCATCAGGCCGGAGGAACGGCCACCGCCGGACAGCTTTTCGCCTTCGCCGCGCAGAAATGAGAAGTTCGAGCCGGTGCCGGAGCCATATTTGAACAGGCGCGCTTCACGCACCCACAGATCCATGATGCCGCCCTCGTTGACGAGGTCGTCCTGCACGCCCTGGATGAAGCAGGCATGCGGCTGCGGATGCTCGTAGGAGGACTTCGACTTGGTCAGCTTGCCGGTGAAGGGGTCGACATAGAAGTGGCCCTGGCTCGGACCGTCGATGCCATAGGCCCAGTGCAGGCCGGTGTTGAACCATTGCGGCGAATTCGGCGCCACGCGCTGCGTGGCCAGCATGTAGGCAAGCTCGTCACGGAAGGCGAGCGCGTCGTCCTCCGACTTGAAGTAGCCGCCCTTGTAGCCCCAATAGGTCCAGGTGCCGGCCAGCCGGTCGAAGACCTGGCGGGCGTCGATCTCGGAACCGAAGCGCTCGGCTTCCGGCAGCTTGGCAAGCTCGGCCTCGTCGGCGACCGAGCGCCACAGGAAGGAGGGGACGTCGTTCTCTTCGACCTTCTTCAGCCGCGCGGGGACACCGGCCTTGCGAAAATACTTCTGTGCCAGGATGTCGGCGGCGACCTGGGAGAACTGCGCCGGCACATCGATGTTGTCGAGACGGAACACCACCGAACCATCCGGATTCTTGATCTCGGAAAGCGCCTTGCGGAATTCGATCTCCGCGTAAGCAGATTGTCCCGGCTTGGTGAAACGACGCTCGATGCGCATTGGTCCTGTCCCTTTTGTCTATATATAGCGCTTTCGTCAGGGGATTTCTGCCCCGGATGCGAAACACGCATGTCCGCCGTCTGCCGGCGTTCGAAAACGGCCGGCTCTCCATTTCGCGGTCTCCGTCGGTCCTTGCTGGTCAGGCTCCTTGCGAAGCGTATGTCCAGCGTCCGACGGACTCTCGCGGGTCCCTCAAATCTGATTTTTTCGATTCCCTCACTCGAGGGAAATTCACACTATCTAGCGTCGAACCTACCTGCAAACACTAAATATAGTGTTAACAGACAATTTATTCCAGTCCGACAATTCTCCCTTTCGTCGCCCCGCCACCCACAATCCCAACGCTTCCGCCGGCCTCGTAAACAGGCGGAAATGCGGGCAAAACTCACATAATCCGGGAAAAAGACCGGGCTCAGAACTTTCCGGTCGCGCTCTCAACAGGAGCACATGGCCTATAAAAGGCGACTCGTTTTGCGCCGTCAAGGATTCGTTTGCGTAGCTTTTGTGACCCCAACATCTTGTGTGTCACATATGTGGATAACGGGGACAGATTGACCCGCCGCGATCACTATTTTTCCGGCGACGGGATGCGCGCCGCCGATGGTCGGCGCGATGGCACTCGAAAACGCTTCAGCTCACAGCAAAAGCGGCAGTCCCGAAAAATCAGCCGTAGTGCAACTTCGGCTTTGGCTCGATGCCGGTGAACTTCACGCCAATCCGGTCGTTGCGGCGCCAGCGGACCTCGCAGCGATAGGCGACGCCGTCGAGCGGCACATAGAGAAGAAAACGATCCGGAACCCGGGACTCGAGCGGTACCTTCAACTCGGCGCCGCCCGCATGCTGATTGCGCACGGTAACGCCGACTTCCGAGTTTTGAATGCCGGTGATGATAGTTCCGCCCTTGAGCACGCGCGGACGATGCTCGCGCTGCGGCTCGCCGGGACCTTGCTGAAGGTTGTCTACGGGCTTCATCATCAATCAAACGCCAGATTGATCGATTTGTAGCGGAGAAAAATTAGCAAACCATTCATGGACACAACCAGAAGGTTGTAAATCGGCCATGATGCACGCGTAAGGGGTGGGTTAGGAGAACCTGTGCGGGTCGGCGCAGAAATAGGCGATGATCTGGCAAAGGTCCGGTTCGTTGACCATGCGCACCGCTTCGCTGGAATTGACCCATTTGCGGGTGCGGGCGCGCTTTTCCTTCCAGCGGTCGGCGATCTTTTCGACGTGCAGCGGAAACACCAGCACCTCGCAGGGCACTTCTTCACCAGAAGCCAGCACCTTGGCATAGAAGTAACGGCCGGCTTCGAGATGTGACACGGTTCCGCGCAATCCGGCTTCCTCGCCGGCCTCGCGCGCTGCCGCCTCGCAGAGCGGCTCCCTGGCCTCCGGCCAGCCCTTGGGCAGCACCCAGCGGCCGGTGTCGCGGCTGGTGATCAGCATGATCTCGACACCGTTCCCGGTATCGCGCCAGGGCAGGGCGGCAACCTGCAGACGGCACGGCGCAGTGCCGAAGAGTCGCCGGACCCTTTCGGCCAGATGGTTGTGCGTCGTTGGCCTCGTCAACATCGGAGAAGCTAGCCCCAGCCTCCAGAATCGTTTGCCGTCTCACGAATCTTACGGCGAATCGTAATCTATAAAAGTAAAAAACTTCATATAGACCGGTAAAAATTGCGCCATCGCCCCCTGATCCCACAAAATATTGTGCCTTCAGCTGCCTATTTGGCAGCAAAAGGCACTTGCCGAACTCGTGCCGAGTAGAACGGGGGTTTGTTCTGCGAATCAGCCGGCGTGATCGTCGGCGATCGGCTTCTGATAGGTGAAGCCCATATCCCAGGGGAAATAGATCCAGGTGTCCTGGCTGACCTCGGTGACGAAAGTATCCACCAGCGGCCGGCCCTTGGGCTTGGCGTAGACGGTGGCGAAGTGGGCCTTCGGCATCATTGCCCGCACGATGCCGGCGGTCTTGCCGGTATCGGTCAGGTCGTCGATGATCAGCACGCCGACGCCATCGTCGGCCAGCAGCGCCGGCGTGACTTCCTTGAGCACCTGCAACTGCCCCTGGCTGGTGTAGTCGTGATAGGAGGCGACGCAGACCGTTTCGATGACGCGGATGCCGAGTTCGCGCGAGATGATCGCCGCGGGCACCAGTCCGCCGCGCGTGATGCAGACGATGGCCTTCCATTGACCCTTGTTGGTGCCGGCAAGCCGCCAGGCAAGCGCGCGGGCGTCGCGGTGGAACTGGTCCCAGGAGACCGGGAAAGCTTTTTCGGGAAGGGACATGTCTCGCGCACTCCGCAGCACGCGAGGACCGCGTGCGAGAAAACAGGGGAATGCGCGCGGAATTAACTGGAAAACCTTGGGCTTGGCAAGGGCGGTCGGCAGTGATCGCTGTGGACTTATCGCGACAGGAAGGCCGCCACCTGCGTTGTGCGCAACACCGTGCGCGTCACGCCGCCGAACAGGAGCTGGCGCAGCCACGAGTGGCTGTAGGCGCCGAGAACCAGAAGATCGGCGCCGGTCTCGGCGATCCTGTTCTGGATCATGTCGTCGACCGACGTGCCGCCCGATTTCTGCACCGAGACGCTGACCGTGGCACCGTGGCGTGACAGGGCCGACGCGATCTCGGCACCGGCGGCTTCCGGGCTTTCGTCGAGTGTTTCGGGCGGATCGATGACCAATATGTCGGTTTTCTCCGCCTCGATGATGAAGGGCAGGGCGTCGAAGGCGGCGCGCGCAGCCTCCTTGCTGCCGTTCCAGGCAAGCAGCACGTGCTTGAAGGTGGTGACCAGCGGCCCTGCATGCGGCACCACAAGCACCGGTCGTCCGGCATCATAGACCAGCGTGTCGACATCCGCGCCCGGATCGCCTCCGGTGTCGCGCTGGGCGGCGACAATAAGATCGGCGGCGCGCACCGTCGAAATGCCGGTCAGCGCGCTGTCGCCGGAGAAGCTCTCCAGGCTGCGCCATTCGAAAGAAAGGCCGGAATCCTCAATGCGCCTGAGGAAGACGGCCTGCAGCTTGTCGGCGCGCTCCCGGTTCATGTCGGCCGACACCTGCAGGAACTCGGTATCCGGAAAGCCGGTCGCCGATGTGTAGGGCACCGGAAGCGCCTCGGCGTGGATGCCGATCAGATGGCTCTGGAAACGGCTGGAGAGCGGAATGGCGCAATCAAGCACGCGCTCGGCGTCTTGCTCGTTCTGCAGAATGGCAACGATGGTCTTGAAACGCATGGCGATCCCTCAATCTGGCGAGGCGTTCGATCTCGCGTGCAGGGAAACGCCGCGATGTCTTGCTTGGTTCCGGCTGGAGCCATCCCCTGGGGGAATTGCGCCAAACGGGAATTGCGTCAAAACAAGGAGATAGAGCGGATCAGCCTGCCTTGGCGGCGAAACCCGCGACCATTGCCTCGACATCGGCGCGGGCGGCGTCCAGTGCCTCCTGACTGCGGGCCCGCACGACCAGTTCGGTCCAGAACTTGCCGTCGCCATATTTCGGATAGGAGCCGATGATGGTGTCCGGATGCGCTTTCTGGATATCGCCCAGCGGTCCGCCGACAAGCCCTTCGCCAAACGGACAGTGCACCGTCGCCGACAGCATCTTCGTACCGGCTCTCAGCGTCGGCACGACATTGTCGAGCATGGCCTGGAAGATCGAGGGCACGCCGGCCATGACGTGGACGTTGCCGATGCGGAAGCCGGGCGCCACGGACACCGAGTTGTCGATATGGTCGGCGCCGCGCGGCATCCTCGACATGCGCTTGCGTGCCTCGGTGTATTCGATGCCGCGCTCGGCATAGCTCGCTTCCAGCAGCGCATAGGCCTTGGCATCGTATTCGCAGGGCACGCCGAACGCCTTGGCAATCGAATCGGCGGTGATGTCGTCATGGGTCGGGCCGATGCCGCCGGTGGTGAACACATAGGTGTAGCGTGCGCGCACCGCATTCACCGCCGCGACGATCTCGTCTTCCTCGTCGGGAACGATGCGCACTTCCTTCAGGTCGATGCCGATAGCCGTCATGATGTCGGCGAGGTGGCCGATGTTCTTGTCTTTGGTGCGGCCGGACAGAATCTCATCGCCGATGACAAGCATGGCGGCGGTCACGATTTCAGGCATGGAAGGCTCCGGCAGGACGGGTCGCCTGAAATAGCGCGGCGCGCGGCTGTCGGCAATGCCGGCCGAGCGATGATATCCGGCAATGTCCTGTCCGCTTCGACGCGAGGTTGCGGCGCGACCGGATGCAGCTAAGCTGACCTCGTCTGATCCGGGTGAACGATGCTCCTGTCGATACTGTCGTGGCTGCTGGCCGTTCTGTTGCTGCT
Source organism: Mesorhizobium sp. WSM1386 (assembly GCF_055901595.1). Classification (NCBI taxonomy): domain Bacteria; kingdom Pseudomonadati; phylum Pseudomonadota; class Alphaproteobacteria; order Hyphomicrobiales; family Phyllobacteriaceae; genus Mesorhizobium; species Mesorhizobium sp. WSM1386. Next base: position 4,701,339 of record NZ_CM148373.1, on the reverse strand, counting down.
GGCGGTCCTCGCCATCGGCTGCCTTGTGCTGGCGACATTGTGGATCGCGGCCAAGGCCGAAAGGCTGGTGCCGCCGGTCGGAAAATTCATCGAGATCGACGGCAACCGCATTCACTATGTCGATGTCGGCGATGGACAGCCGATTGTCTTCCTGCACGGGCTTGGCGCTCAACTCCACCACTTCCGCCACACGCTGTTCGCGCATTTCGGCCCGGGCTACCGGCTGATCGCGCTCGATCGTCCGGGATCGGGCTATTCGGTTCAGGCGCGCGGCGCGACGGGCCGGTTGCCCGAACAGGCAGAGCTCGTGCGGCGTTTCATCGAAACGCTGGGCTTGGAGAAGCCGCTGGTGGTAGGCCATTCGCTGGGCGGCGCCATCACGCTGACACTGGCCGTGGAACATCCCGAAGCGATTTCGGGCATCGCCTTGCTGGCGCCGTTGACCCATATGCAAGCCGGCATGCGCGAGAACTCCGGCTTGCTCAATATTCCATCACCACTCCGGCGCTGGATCATGGCCTACACGGTCGCGATACCGACGAGCCTGCGGTATGCGCGGCCGACCATGGAATTCATCTTCGCCCCGCAGGCTTTTCCAGCAGACTACATGGTCGACGGCGGCGGCTGGCTCGGGCTGCGGCCAGCCCATTTCCAGGCAACATCCGCCGATGTCGTGGCCATCGAACGCGATCTCTGCCGCATCGAGCAACGCTATGGCGAGATCGCCATGCCCGCCGGCATCCTTTTCGGAACCGCCGATGGCGTCATCGACATCGGCATCCATGGCGAGCCGATGCAAGGCAAGATCGAAGGGCTCGACTTCGAACCCGTCGACGGCGTCGGCCACATGCCCCAATTCGTCGAACCGGAACGGGTCGCGGCCTTCATCCAACGCATGGCCGCTCACGCATTTCGTGATGCAACTTCACCGCCGCTTCACAAGGAATTCAAGGAACCATTCGGCGGATGACCGGTTTGCCGAGTGTCGCACCCAAGGCGACAAAGACGAAACGGAGTGATCCAATGTACAAGAAACTTCTCGCAGCGTCCGTTCTGACGATCGGTCTCGCCACATCTGCCATGGCGCAGTCGTCGGACGGCACCTATTCCAACGAACAAGATTGGCTTCACCACAACTGGCTCTGGGGCAACGAAGACTCCTCGAGCGTTGACCGGACCACGACCGGAAGCATCAATGCGGACGGTTCCGGGCTGAACACCTACGGCAACACTGGACCCTGCGCCTTCAATACCCCTGGTCCAGATGCCAATGCCCAGGGCAACATCAACGACCAGTACTGCGGCAAATAGCCAGCCGGGGCCCCGTGCTGGCCGCGGGACGTTTTTCTCTCCTTACGTCCGCGGCCGGCGCGCGACGATCAGGCGATCAGGCTTAAGATTGCATATCAATAGGCTGCGAAATCAGTCGGAGACCTCGGTCTGCGGCCGATCGCGGCCATCAGCCAGTTCCTCGTGCCATTTGCCCTCGGCATCCTCATATTGGATGCCGTCCGTGGAGCCCGCCACCTGTTGCTCGGCTGAAGCGATTTCGGCTGCGCGCAACGCGTCCTGATGCGTGGGAAACGTCTCCGAGAAAGTAGCGCCGACCTTGTAAGCCCAGCCGCCGTCATGTTCGACGATCTTGTAAGTCAGCTTCGCCATGAAAATCTCCGGTTGAAAGTCCGCCTGCTCAATGCAGCCGGTCGTCGGACAGTCTGTCGTCTGGCACCAGCACTTCCGATTCCCTTGCGGCCTCGATCAGTGCTCGACGCGCATCCGCTGTCGAACGATAACCTTCCAGCACTTTGAGGCAAGTGTCGAGGGCATCACGATGGCGCGGGCCGCGATTGAGCGGCCACACCGTCATCAGGCATTCCGCCGCCTCCTGGGCGCTGCGGATTTGCCGATATTTGCCGACATGGCCCAACTCGACCACGACGGGCGTTTCAAAAGGTTTGTTGTCCATCATGGCCGCAACGCAAAGCAGCCAATTTGGTTGCAAAAATGGCCTTCAGCCTGCGCCCAAAAGTCGCGTCGCGCTTGCGACACGCTTCAGTCTTCGTCTTGTGCATGTCCTGCATGTCCCAAAATCACGTGTCCCAAAACCGGATCCAGTTTTGGGCGACATGCGCGGCCACCTCAGTAGCCGCAATCGTTGCGCAGCCAGCGCGCGTTCGCCCATCCGGTCGTGCCGCCGATTTCGACCCGGTACCAATTGCCGCGCCGATCGAAGATCTCGGTGTGATCGCCATTGAACAGCTGCCCGATCATCCGCGACGACGAGTTTGGCCGCGTCCGCACGGCGAGAAAACCGCTGCCCGTCGCCAGATTGTAGCGGCCGGACAGGCCGTGCACAGTACCTTCGCAATATTGCGCGCCGGCCGGCGTCGACGCGTTAAGCCAAAGCCCGGCCGCAGCCACGAACGCAGTTGCCGGCAAGAATGCCCTCATCGACATGATGTCCTCCCCAAGCCCGGCCGCGCCCGCCGCAGCCTTACCCAACGTAACAGGTTGCGGCCGGAATTGAAGCGGGCGAACTGCCCAGGATCGCGGGCAGGAGAGCGCCGGTTTCAGGAAAACGGGCCAGTCAGCCCACCGCTTTCATCCAATGTTCCATCGTCGTCACCGAGCGGGCGAGCTGCGGCGCCGGATGGATCTTTTCGCTGAACGTGGCGGCCGCACGCCATCCCCAGCGCGGGTCGGCGAGGAAGGCACGCGCCAGCGCCACCATGTCGGCGCGGCCCTCGGCGATAATTGTCTCGGCCTGCTTCGGATCGTCGATCAAGCCGACCGCGCGGGTCGGGATACCGGCGCCCCTGCGCACGGCTTCCGCCAGGTGCACCTGGTAGCCGGGGCCGCTGGGCAATTTCTGCAATGGCGAATTGCCGCCGCTGGAGCAGCAGAGATAAGCGACACCCTCGGCCTTCAGGGCTTTCGCCACCTCGATCGCGTCCTCGACGTCGAAGCCGCCATCGACCCAGTCCTTCACCGACAGCCGTGTGCCGAGCATCAGCTTCGGCACCGCTCGCCTCACCGCCCTGGCGATTTCCACGACAAGACGCATCCGGTTTTCCAGCGAGCCGCCCCAGCGGTCCGTGCGCTGGTTGGACAGCGGCGACAGGAACTGGAAGATCAGGTAGCCATGCGCGGCGTGCAGCTCGATGAAGTCGAAGCCGGCGCGTTCGGCCCGCCTCGCGGCCTCGGCGAACCGCTCGATGAGTTGCAGGATCTCCTCGTCCTCCAGGGCGTGCGGCACGTTCCACCCGCTGTCGTAGGCGATGGCCGAGGCCGAGACGGTCTGCCAGGGATCCTCGTCTGGCTGCAGCGGGCCGCCACCCTCCCAGGGCTTGCGGTTCGAGGCCTTGCGGCCGGCATGGGCAAGCTGCGTGCCGAATTTCGTGCCGGGAGCGGCCACCCGCCTGGCGGCGTCCAGCGTCCGCCGCGCGGCGGCTTCATTGTCCTCGGAATAGAGGCCGAGGCAGCCATGGGTGATGCGCCCGCGCCGCTCGACATCGGTCATCTCCACCGTGACCATGCCGGCGCCGGACATGGCAAGGTTCATCCAGTGGTAGAGATGCCAGTCGCTGGCCGATCCATCCTCGGCGGAATACTGGCACATCGGCGCCACCGCTATGCGGTTGGGGAAGGTCAGCCCGTCGAGCGTGATCGGCTGGAAAAGCGATGTCGTCATGAAGAAAACTCCGGGAGGGGAATGCGCTATTTAGGCAGCGGATCTCTTCCATACCACACACGAGACAGTGAAGCGCACTGGACCAATCGCTGGTCCGATTGCGCCGGCGCCGGTTCGCGGCTACGCCTGCATCCGCCAGCAAGCACCGAGGTATCCCATGGAAGATCGCGTTCGCATCCGCTCGGAAGAGGTTCTGTCTGACGACTGGGCGGTCCTGAAGAAGACCGTGCTCGACTATCGCCGGCGTGACGGGCAGTGGGAGACGCAGATCCGCCAGACCTATGATCGCGGCGACGGCGCGGTGATCCTGCCCTACGACCCTCAGCGTTCGACCGTGCTCCTGGTGCGCCAGTTCCGCTATCCGGCCTACGTCACCGGCCACCGTGAACCGCTGATCGAGGCCTGCGCCGGCCTGCTCGACGAAAACGATCCCGAGACCGCCATCCGCAAGGAGGCCGAGGAAGAGCTCGGTTACCGGCTGAAGGATATCGAGCGGCTGTTTTCGCCGTATATGAGCCCCGGCAGCGTCACCGAGCGGCTCTGGTTCTTCATCGCCCGCTATTCACCCGCCGATCGCATCTCGGCGGGCGGCGGCGCGGCCGAAGAAGGCGAGGACATCGAAGTCCTGGAAATGCCGCTCGACGAAGCGCTGGCCGGCATTGCCGATGGCCGCATTATCGATGCCAAGACGATTATTCTGATCCAGCATCTGAAGCTGAACCCGATGGCGCCGGCTGGCTCGAAAGCAACCTAATTCAGGCGCGAGCGTTCAAACAGGGATATGGCGCCAATCGAGAGTGCATATGGGCCCTGGTGAAAAGGCTACTCTGCCGTTCGAGGCTGAACGCGAAGCCCGTCTCGCCAAGAATGCCCGTCTCAGGGAGCTTCGATCTCATGCGTCTTGGCTTGCGCTCGATCCTGACGCTCCGTTTCATGACGAGATCGACCTCTCAGCTGTCTTCGAGGAAAACACATTCGGCAACCGCTAGGTAAGCGGCGTTTTTGCGGCGGATTCTAATGGGAGCAGGGAGCTTCTGGCGCTGCTGTGAAGTGGGCGGAGGTTTTCTATTTCCCAAATATCGCGCTTGAAAGACGAAGGGCCTGAGCCGCCACTATCGCGATCCAGGCCCTTGGCCGTCGGGTTCATCAGTGACATTGCGCCTACTGGAGGCCTGTCACAAGCTGGACCTTGGTCCCCCGGTCTAATGCCTGTTAAGCGGCCCGGCTGCTTTTCCTTCGGGGAGACAACAGCCGGGCCATGCCGGGAAAGTCGAGAGCCCCAGCCTAGCTTTGGAGGTCCCGGGCTGCATGGGTGAAAAGCAGCACGACAAGCAGAACGATGACTGCAGATGCAAACTCGGTAACGAGAGCCGTCCCAACAAACGTTGTTGGCGGTCGGTATGCTCCAAGAGAAAACGGCCGACGTTATGGTGCGGACGACGGGAATCGAACCCGTACGATCAGAGATCGAGGGATTTTAAGTCCCTTGCGTCTACCAATTCCGCCACGTCCGCAGGCCAGCCCTTTTCAGACGCCAGACGCAGGCCGTCAAGTCGTGTTCTTGGCAGTCCGAACGCCGCTCATCCCAGAGGAAGGGGCGTAACGATACTGGTGTGATCGCGGAATTTAGCGCGCCGCGCGCAATGCGTAGGGTGTTTGCACGGCGGACTTGATCCACCGAGGCCGGCGTCTACCAGGCCCAACCCATTCCCCCGCCCACTGGGGGCGCCGGCCGCCCCTCTCATCGCAATTGCCAATCACGCCATATCGGTCGTTCGCCGACCGATATTGGCGATGTTCAGAACTTGTAGCTCAGATTGACGCCGACGGTGTTCAGCTTCGTATCTTGGTCGCGGTCGGTGAAGCCGTTGGATCCATCAAAGTGCTCCGAGCCGAAATCGTAGTAGCGATACTGCGCGCCGACGACGAATTTGTCGGTCAACGCATAGTCGACGCCGGCGCCCACGGTCCAGCCGACATTCGTACGTGTTTCGGAGAAGGCGGCGCCCGCGGCTTGCGAGGTTTCGATGCCGGCGAAGGCGACGCCGCCTATGCCATAGACAAGCACGCGGTCCATGGCATAGCCGGCCTTTGCATTGACCGACCCGAACCACTTGACGTCGGTACCGAACGTGTTTCCCGCGCCTAGGTCGGCCGTCCCGTCGACGGAGGAATAGTTGAGGTCGGCCTCGGCGCCGATCACCGCCTGGTCGAATTGCCACAGCCCGGCGACGTGGCCGCCGACGAAGCCGCCGTCGATGTCGGGCGAGACGGAAAACGGTCCGCCGTCGGTTCCGGAGATATCGGATTGGCCCCAGCCATAACCCGCCTGCATACCGGCATAGTAGCCGGTCCAGTCGAAGCCGGGCGCGGTCATCGGCACATCGACTGCCGGGTCGGCTGCCAAAGCCGGCACGGACAGGGCTGCAAGAAGACCGGCACTTGCGACGATCAGGCGGTACATCGAACTCCCCGGACGAAGAGCCAGAAAAATACTTGCGGGCAACGTAACCTGATTTGCCGCAAAACGGAATCAGATTTCCTATGCCGCCTGCCGCACCCCTGCGGTGGCAAGCCGAAGCCCCGCGACCGGCGAACTCCATCGCCTCGCGGAATGGATTTCGGCCGGCGGGCGCGATAGCCGTGGTGAAGGCTGCGTAGGCCTCACCCTATCCGCGGTTTGGCGCTGGTCAAAACCAGGCAGGATTGGCACAGTCGCGCAAACAGGAGTTCCTTCATGGCAAAGAAGCCGGCGGCGCATGCGACGAAACCCAAGCCCTGGACCGAGATGGCGACCCATCTCGTCGACGTCGCCATGGGTCGCAAGCCCGCCGATCTCGTCATCCGCAACGGCCGCTGGGTAAATGTTCATTCCGGCGAGATCATCGCCGGCACCGACATCGCGATTGCCGGCGGCCGCTTCGCCTATTGCGGACCGAATGCCAGCCACGCGATCGGCCAGGGCACCAAGGTGGTCGACGCCGGCGGGCGCTATCTGGTGCCCGGGCTCTGCGATGCGCACATGCATGTCGAGAGCGGCATGGTGACGGTGACCGAGTTTTGCCGCGCCGTCATCCCGCACGGCACCACCTCGATGTTCATCGACCCGCACGAGATCGCCAATGTGCTGGGCCTGCCCGGCGTGCGGCTGATGCATGACGAGGCGGTGGCGATGCCTGTCAACGTGCATGTCCAGATGCCGTCCTGCGTGCCCTCGGCGCCGGGGCTCGAACATGCCGGCGCCGAACTGACGGTCGCCGATGTAGCGGAAGCGATGAGCTGGGAAAACATCATCGGGCTCGGCGAAGTGATGAATTTCCCTGGTGTCGTGGCCAACGATCCGGTGATGTCGGGCGAGATCGCGGCGACAGTTCATGCAGGCAAGACGGTCGGCGGGCATTATGCCTCGCGCGATCTCGGCCTGCCGTTCCACGGCTATGTCGCCGGCGGCCCCGAAGACGACCATGAAGGCACGCGCGCCGAGGACGCTATCGCCCGCGTGCGTCAGGGCATGAAGGCGATGCTGCGGCTGGGCTCGGCCTGGTACGATGTCGCCTCGCAGATCAAGGCGGTGACCGAAGGCGGCATCGATCCGCGCAATTTCATCCTGTGCACCGACGACAGCCATTCCGGCACGCTGGTTCACGAAGGCCACATGGACAGGGTGGTGCGCCACGCCATCAGCCAAGGGCTGAAGCCGGTGACGGCGATCCAGATGGCGACGATCAACACCGCCCAGCATTTCAGGCTGGAGCGCGAGATCGGCTCGATCGCGCCGGGGCGATTGGGCGACCTGCTGATCGTCTCCGATCTCGCCGCGATGACCATCGACGAGGTCTATGCGCGCGGCGTCAGGCTGGCCAAGGGTGGCAAGCTCGACATCGATATTCCCGCCTATGACTATCCGAAGACGGCGAAGAACACCGTCAAGTTGGGCAAGAAGCTGAAGGCCGGCGATTTCGATATCGCGGCGCCCAAGGGCGCCAACGAGGTGCGGGTGCGGGTCATCGGCGTCATCGAGAACCAGGCGCCGACGCGGGCGCTGGAGGCCGATCTTCCAGTCGAGGACGGGCTGGTCGCCATGGATCGCCGCAACGACATCTGCCAGATCGCGCTGGTCGAGCGGCACAGGGGCACCGGCGGCGTCACCAACGCCTTCGTCTCCGGCTTCGGCTATATGGGTGACTGCGCCATGGCTTCCAGCGTGGCGCATGACGCCCACCACATCATCTGCGTCGGCACCAACAAGCAGGACATGGCGCTGGCGGTCAACCGGCTGGGCGAGGTCGGCGGCGGGGTCGTGCTGTTCTCCAAGGGCAAGGAACTGGCGCTGGTCGAAATGCCGATCGCCGGCCTGATGTCGGACGAGCGGGCCGAGATCGTCGCCGCCAAGGCGGACAAGCTGACCGAGGCGATGCGCAAGATGGGCTGTTCCCTGAACAACGCCTACATGCAGCACTCGCTGCTGGCGCTGGTCGTCATTCCGGAGCTCAGGATCTCCGACGTCGGCCTGATCGACGTCACGACGTTCCAGAAGGTCGATCTTTTCGTCTAGATCAGCCGCCGGTGGCCTGCTTAACCGCCGGTAGCGATGGTCAGCACCTTGAACGGTGTCGTGATGATGACTTCGGCGGCGGAGCCGACGGCCTTGCCTAGGCCTTGGCCGATATTGGCAAGCTGGGCGGGCTCATCGGCAGCCAGGCCAGCCGGCGTACGCAGCCGGTCACCGAGCAATTGCACCAGGAACGGGTTGTCGGCAAACTTCGCGTGGTTGAGGCCACCGTCGCCGCCCTTGGTCTTGGTCAGGTCGACCACGGCCACGCCGTAGCTGGCGAGATCGGCCGCGTTGCCGTAGTCGCCGACACGCGGTTTGTCGCCGGAGATGAATGAAGACAATTTGAGCGCCCGGTCATCGCCTGAAAGCAGCACGGCAAACGGCTTGTCTGGCTTGCCATAGCGGATCATCTGCTTCTTGAACACGTCGACATCGATGTCCGGCGAAGCCAGAATGACGTAACCGAGCTTGCCGCCGAGATCGCGGTCGCCGGTGATGGCAAGCTGGCGCAGCGCCTCCATCGTCAGCCAGGTTCCCATCGAATGCGCGATGATGTCGATGCTCTTGACTCGGGTCTTGGCGAGCATCCTGAGCGTCGCCTCGAGATCGTCACGGGCGGCGGTTGAGCTGTCCTTGTCGTAGATATAGCCCGTGGTCTTGGCGCTCGAGGCCCAGGAAAACAGCACTGGCGTGCCCGGATATTTCGTGTCGTGGGCGATCTGCGTCAGCCGGTAGATGCCGTCGTCGAACCCGTTGTTGAACCCGTGCACGAAAACCAGCGCGCGGTCGCCGCGCATGGCGATGTCGGCGCCGACCGCTTTGGCGAATTGCGGAGCGCCCTCATAGTAGGTGACGTTTTTGGCGGTGAAATCCTTCGCCGGATTGCTGTTGGCCGACCCCTTAACCCGCTCGATGGCGCCGACCTGATGACTTCTCGGAACGGTGACGTCGACGCGGGCGTAGCTGGTGGTCAGAGAACGATCACCGTCGAACACCTGCCGCGGATCTTTCGTTGCCCTCTGGCGCGTCGTTGCAACGAAAATCTCATGCGTAGCCGCGATGTCCGAAGCTGGCGCGGCGACGGTGGTCTTGTTGAGGAGGTCATGCGTAGGGCCCGCGCAGCCGGCGATGGCGAGCGCAAATGCGACGACGAGCAAACCCTTCAAACGCACAGTCACACGCCGGCTCCCGTTGAGGGGGACGTCAGACGCATGACGTCGCTGACTATCCCGATAAGGCCAGAGGCCGGCGCGGTCCAGTTCAAAGTGGATTGATGGCTCGGCAATGGTGAACGGGCACGGCGAAATCCGCTGCGCCGCATCTATTGTCCAAGCAGGCTGATGCGGTCGGTCACGTCGCGGTCGCTGGCAAAGCCGTCATCCTCGCGCAGCCGCTGGCCGATCATCTTTACCAGGGCCGGATTGTCGGCGAATTTCGTATGGTTGAAGCTGTCGCTGCCCTTGACCTTGGAGAGGTCGACCACCGTCACGCCATAGGAGGCAAGATCGGCGGCGTCCTTGTAGTCGCCGACGCGTGGGCGCGCACCGGCGATCAGGCCGGAGAGCCTGAGCGCCCGGTCGTCGTCCGACAAAAGCAGGATGAACGGCTTGTCCGGCTTGCCGTAGCGGCGCATCTGGCTCTTGAACACGTCGACATCGATGTCGGGCGAGGCAAGCACAACGTCGCCGAGCTTGCCGCCGAGGTCGCGGTCGCCGCTGATGGCCATCTGGCGCAGCGTTTCCATGGTCACCCAGGTTCCCATCGAATGCGCGACAATGTCGATACGCCGTGCGCCGGACTGCTGCAGCATGCGCAAGGTCACTTCGAGCTGGTCGCGGGCGGCACTGGCACTTTCCTTGTCGTAGACATAGTCGGTGGTCTTGGCGCCCGAGGCCCAGGAGAACAGCACCGGCGTGCCGGGATAACCGGAATCATGGACGATCTGGGTCAGGCGGTAGACGGCATCGTCGAAGCCGGTGTTGTAGCCATGGACGAAGACCATGACGCGGCCGCCGCGCGCGGCGATGTCGGCGTTGAGCGCGCTGGAGAATTTCGGCTGGGTGTCGTAGCCGACGACCTCGGAGGCCATGAAATACTTGGTCGGATCGTTCGATTTGCCGCGCGAGCGCCGCTCGATCTGGCCGGTCTGGTGGACGCCTGGCACGGTGACGTTGACGCGCGCGTAGTTCAGCGTCGCCGAGCGTTCGCCATCGAAGACCTTGTTTGGATCATCGGATTTCTTGCGCGTCGTGGCGATGAAGATCGAGTGGTTGCCGGCGATTTCCGTCACCGGTACGGCCATGACCGCGCTACCGAGCAGTTCCTCGGTTTGGCGGCCGCCGCAGCCTGCCACCAGCAAGGCAAGCGCAAGAATGCAAATCGTCTTCAAATGCACGTCAAAATTCCACGTCAAAATTCCACCGGGCCCAAACAAGGGCCGTCCACCCTCCGCGATATCTCCCCAGCAGGCCAAAGTGCGGCGGAAGTAAGTCGTGTCCAGCCGAAATCTCATCGGCGTCCGGCGACGGCCCTCCGACTGTTGCGCGAAAGCCAACGCGGCGGCGGGAGGGCTGGAACGCCGCGCAAGGCCAGCACCCCGGAGCCTCGGCCGGATGCCGCGAGCGGCACCGACGATGCGCGCCCGCACCGTTTGCAGAGGACATCAACAAACGCTTTCAAGTGACTGCAATTATGACAGGAATATGTTGCAATTGGCGCGACGCCAATCTGACAATGGTCTTGCCCTGCCGGATGTGCAATAGGGTTGTGTCTAACTCGCCTGCGGGCGGTCCGGGATGATCTTGCCATGACCAGCTTTTCCTCGCGAGTCGCCACCGCTGCTGCCGCGATCCGTCAGATTTTTCCGGAGACGCCGCTGCAGGAGAATGACTATCTGTCGAAAAAGACCGGCGCGCGGGTGCTGCTGAAGCGCGAGGATCTGAGCCCCGTGCGGTCCTACAAGATCCGTGGCGCTTTCAACTTCTTCCGAAAGGCGCTTGCCGCCGGCAACCAGGCCGAACTGTTCGTCTGCGCTTCCGCGGGCAACCATGCGCAGGGCTTCGCGTTCGTCTGCCGCCATTTCGGCAGGAAGGGCGTGGTGTTCATGCCTGTGACCACCCCGCAGCAGAAGATCGACAAGACCAGGCTGTTCGGCGGCGACTTCGTCGAGATCAGGCTGGTCGGCGACTTCTTCGACGACTGCTACCGCGCCGCCTTCGAATTCACCGAAAGTTCCGGCGCCCACATGGTGCCGCCCTTCGATCACAAGGACATCATCGAGGGACAGGCGACGGTCGCTTATGAGATCGCGGACCAGATGCCGGGCGCGCGCATGCCCGACATCGTCATGCTGCCGGTCGGCGGCGGGGGCCTGGCCGCCGGGGTGACGCACTACTTCGCCGATCAGGGCCGGGAGGCGCGGTTCGTCTTCTGCGAGCCGGCCGGGGCGCCCAGCCTGCGCGAGAGCCTTGCGGCGGGAAAACGGCTGAAGCTCGCCAAGGTCGACAATTTCGTCGACGGCGCCGCGGTCGCCGAGATCGGCCGCGAACCGCTGCGGCATCTCAAGGAGTTCGCAGCCGACACGGTGCGGCTCATCCCGGAAAACCGGCTCTGCGCCACCATGATCGAAATGCTCAATGTCGAAGGCGTCGTGCTGGAGCCGGCCGGCGCGCTGGCGATCGATGCGCTGAAGGACTTTTCCAGGAAGGAGATCCGGGGCAAGACCATTGTCGCGGTCGTCTCGGGCGGCAATTTCGATTTCGAGCGGCTGCCGGACGTCAAGGAGCGGGCGCTGCGCTTCGAGGGATTGAAGAAATACTTCATCATCCGCTTTCCGCAGCGGCCGGGCGCGCTGCGCGACTTCCTCGAACTGCTGGGTCCGGACGACGACATCGCGCGCTTCGAATATCTGAAGAAGTCGGCGCGCAATTTCGGCTCGGTTCTGATCGGCATCGAAACCAAGGATCGCCGCAATTTCGATCTGCTGAAGGCGAATTTCGAGGCCGAGGGCGTCCAGTATCAGGACATCACCGACAACGAGACGTTGGCGGGGTTCATCATTTGAGCGCAAAAACCTTCGTCGCCCTGTTTTCCGGGATCAATGTCGGCGGCAACCGCATCGTCAAGATGGCGGAGTTGCGGACGTTCTTCGAGGATCTCGGCTTTTCCGACGTCGCCACCTATGTGCAGAGCGGCAATGCCGTGTTCCGGGCCGGGAAGGGCGATGCCGCCACGCTCGCAAAGCAGATCGAGGCGGCCTTCGAGAAGAAATGGGGTTTTCATTCGCGCATCATGGTGCGCGATCTCTCCTGGTTCGAACGGCTGGTGAACGAAAATCCCTATCCGGAAGCGGCCGCTGACCACACCAAGCTCCATGCCTATGCGCTGGAGCGCGAGCCGACCGCCGAAGAGGTGGCGCGGCTCGCCGAAAAGTGCACCGGCCCCGAGCGCTTCGAAGTCAAGGGAGACGTGCTCTATCTCAGCGCGCCGGACGGGCTCGGCAAATCGGTATTTGCCAACCTCATTCCGCGCGTTCTGAAGGTGCCTTGCACCGCGCGCAACTGGCGCTCGGTGCTGGCGTTGCTGGAAATGGCCGGTAAGGCCGGCAAGAACTAGGATTACGCCGCCGGAGCCCGCTTCCAGTCGAAACTCAACTCTTCGCGGAAGGCAAAGCGCTTGATATGATCGGCAACAACGCTTTCCAGGCGCTCGAGCGAGCCTGCTTCGTCAGTCGATACCGCGATGTGCAGCGCACTTGCATCGGCATCCATTGTGGTGCGGCCGAGCGAGAGATCGATCGTGCCATGGGTGGGATCGAACTCGACCGGGAATTTGTGCGCCCAGTGCTTGCACAATTGCTGCAAATAGCGGCTGGCATGTTCGGTGGCGACGTCGGCATGGCTGGACGGCATGACTGGCTTCTCCGCGGGCGGGCGCCCATTGGCAAGACAAGGCGCCGGCGTTCTCAAAGCCGGCGCGACATCGGACAGATAGGCGCTGCGTTGCCGAACGCCAGAGGCCGGGCAATATTCGTCCGGCACGGTTGGAAGCTTACCAGCTTCCGGTGTTCGCCATCGAAGCCCAGGGCTCGGCCTTGGCCTTGGCCGGACCTTTCTGCAAAAGCTCGATGGAAATGCCGTCGGGTGACCTGACGAAGGCCATGTTGCCGTCACGCGGCGGCCGGTTGATGGTGACGCCGCTGTCCATCAGCCGCTGGCAGGTGGCATAGATGTCGTCGACCTCATAGGCGAGGTGGCCGAAATTGCGCCCGCCCTTGTAGTCCTCCGAATCCCAATTGTAGGTGAGTTCAACCAGCGGTGCCTTCTCGTTGATGCCGCTTTGCTCGTCTTCCGGCGCGGCGAGGAAGATCAGCGTGTAGCGGCCCTGCTCGTTTTCATAGCGGCGCACTTCCTTCAGGCCGAGCTTGTTGCAGTAGAAATCGAGCGAGGCATCGACATCGGCGACGCGGACCATGGTGTGCAGATAGCGCATGTGTTTTCCTCGATTTGTTGGGTTGCGGCGCAACATAGGGTCGGGTCGCTCAAAGGGCAATCGTCGGGCCGCGGAGATGCCGGCAAAGAACAAATACGGTATTCCCGCAATGAACCGTGAAAAAAGGCACGTCAGGTCTTGCACACACGGGAAGCGCCGGTGTTAATCTGGTATCAAGAATCAGTTGCGGTGTTCTTGAAAAGAGGGGGCATTCTTATGGGGGAAAAGGCCTCTTTGACGGGGCGGGCCGATACCCTTGGCGACGCCTTGACGCGCGACGAAGGCGGCGATGCCGCCGACCTCGTCGAAATAGCCGGCGCCATCAAGTGGTTCGATGTGGCCAAGGGGTACGGGTTCATCCTTCCGGATGACGGTATCTCGGGCGATATCCTCCTCCATGTGACATGTCTTCGACGGGACGGTTTCCAGACAGCCTTGGAAGGCGCGCGCGTGGTCTGTCTTGTCAAGCAGGGCGAGCGCGGCCTGCAGGCCTTCCGCGTGCTGTCCATGGATGTCACCACCGCCGTCCATCCCGCGGAAATGCAGGAGCAGCGCACCCATGTCTCGGTGACGCCGGAGAGCGGGCTCGAACGTGCCTTGGTCAAATGGTTCAACCGCACCAAGGGATTTGGCTTCCTGACCCGCGGCGAGGGTACCGAGGACATTTTCGTCCATATGGAGACCTTGCGCCGCTACGGCATCACCGAGCTTCGGCCCGGACAGGTCGTGCTGGTCCGTTTCGGGCGCGGTGACAAAGGCCTTATGGCCGCCGAAATTCACCCCGATATGGGTACCTTGCCGGTCTCGCATTAGGCGACCCGGCCGAGGAATTCGAATGGCTCATAGGAACTGGCTGACGGCGGGCGTGATCTGCGCCGTTGCTGCCGTCATCATCGCCGCAGGCGCTTTCTTCTATTTTCAGGTACCCAGCGCGGCCGAAGGCCGGGCGATGGTCCTTCCTGTCGATCCGACACCGCTGGTCGCGGTCACGAAAAGCGGCGAACGCTCCTTTTCGATCGAAGTCGCCGATAACGAGGCAGAGCGGGAGGCCGGCCTGATGTTCCGCGAGGACATGGCCGACGATCACGGCATGCTGTTCGTCTTCGACGAGACCCGCGAGGTCAATTTCTGGATGAAGAACACGCCGATGCCGCTCGACCTGATCTTTGTCGGCCAGGACGGCAGGATCCGGGCGATCGAGGAAGGCGAGCCGCAATCCGAGGCGATCGTGTCGCCCGGCGAGCCGGTCCGCTTCGTGCTCGAACTCAAGGCCGGCACGGCCGCCCGGGACGGTATCGCGGACGGCGATCTTTTGCGCCATCCGGCGATCGGCACCGCATCGGGGCCTGGCATGCCGCCGGCCGACAAGGGCGATGCGCCCAGCGGCGGCGGTTGAATACGCAGGCGGGATCGCTGATGCAGTATTTTTCACATGACGGGTTCGATCTTGCCTTCCTCGACCGCCAGCCGGCATCGGGCGAGGGCGATCCCGTGCTGATGATCCACGGCTTCGCTTCGAGCCATTATGTCAATTGGGTGTCGCCCGGCTGGTTCAAGACGCTCAACGATGCCGGTTACCGCGCCATCGCCTTCGACAATCGCGGCCACGGCTCGTCGTCCAAAAGCTATCAGGAGGCAGACTACACGCCCGACGCCATGGCCTCCGACGCGGCCGCCCTGCTGGATCATCTCGGCATCGGACGTGCGCACGTGATGGGTTATTCGATGGGCGCGCGTATCGCGGCGTTCCTGGCGCTGTCCGATCCCGACAAGGTGGCGACGCTGGTCTTCGGCGGCCTCGGCATCGGCATGATCGACGGTGTCGGCGACTGGGATCCGATCGCCGCGGCCCTTCTTGCCGACGATCCGGCCACGACCACGCATCCGCGCGGCCGCTCGTTTCGTGCCTTCGCCGACCAGACCCGCAGCGACCGCCGGGCGCTTGCCGCCTGCATTGTCAAATCGCGGGAGTTGTTGAGCGAGGACGATATTGCCCGCATCGCCCAACCGACGCTGATCGCCGTCGGCACCACCGACGACATTGGCGGTTCCCCGGACGAGCTTGCCGCCCTGATGCCGAACGCCAGGGCTTTTCACATCGAGGGCAGGGACCACATGCTGGCGGTCGGGGACAAGACCTTCAAGCAGCGCGTGCTGGAGTTCTACGCCGAAAATCCGCTTTGAAGCTGCGCGCCAGTGCTGGGCCCAGTCTCGGCCCCTTGCGCCTTGAACCGACTTTGCGAGCACGCACAGCGATCAGGCCGAGGGCCTACACGTTCAGTTCCATCCACCGGGTCGCCTACCGCAAGACCAATGCCCAGCGCTCGCTTGTCCAGGCGTTTCTCGGGGCTCTGTTCGATACGATCCCGGTGGCACGAACCACGTAAGGTGGCCCACGCAAGGGCGTCAGGGGGACCGATCACGCAGGCTTCTGCAGCGCCTCCAGCGACCGCGCCATGTTCAGCCTGGCCTGCGGCTCGAAACGCCGGCGAAATTCCTCCGTGTGGAAGATATGCGGACGGGCAAGGAAACTCGTCAGCACCGCGCCGCGGCCGGCACGCCACATAGGCTCCTCGACCCAGTGATATTCGCGGCGAACCGCGCGCTCATAGGCATCGAAGGCATCCGGCTCGGCGCCCAGGATCGACAGATCCATGTCCAGGAAGAGGCTGGCATCCCGCGTCGCCGTCGCGTCGTCGAACCGGGGCAGTTCATGCGTTGCGGTGGCCAGGATCATCGCGCTGATGCGGCTCATGCGCCCGGCATCGATGCGGCCCGCGAGCCATTTTTCGGCAAGCGCCGCGCTTTTGGCCTCGTTGTCCTTGGCCTTGCTGTCGTAGATGGCGTCGTGGAACCAGATCGCCGCCTCGACAGCCTGGGGGTCGCCGAGCAGCCCCCGATAGTCGCCAGCCAGCGCCAGCATCGCCTCGATATGGGCAAGGTTGTGATAGTGGCGATCCTCGGCCTGGTAGAGCGCCGAAAGTTCGGTTTTCACTGCATTGTCGATCAAGGGTTCGTTTTCCATGGCTGCTTGAATTCCTGCGAACCAAATCCATTTGACAGAGCACTAAGGAAAATTGAGTTCAATCGTGCTATGATCTGGCCTATATGTGCGGCCAGATAGCAGGCAGCACCACAGGCAAGCTAGCAGGACGCAGGACAAGACGTCGATGAACAGCATCAGCATTTCCCGCCACAGCGCGTTGCAGCCGGTCGATCCGATCTGGCGTTCGATCCGTGACGAAGCGATGGAAGCGGTCAACCGTGATCCGCTGCTTGCCGCCTTCCTCTATTCGACGATCCTCAATCAGGAGAGCCTGGAAGAGGCCGTGATCCACCGGATCGCCGAGCGGCTCGCCCATCAGGATATCGGCTCCGACCTCATCCGCCAGACCTTCAAATCGATGCTGGCCGACGACAAGGGCTGGCCGACCACGGTGCGCGTCGACATCCAGGCCTATTATGATCGCGACCCGGCCTGCGACCGGTTCATCATGCCGGTTCTCTATTTCAAGGGCTTTCACGCCATCCAGACCCATCGGCTGGCGCATTGGCTGTGGAACCAGGGCCGCAAGGATTTCGCGCTCTACCTGCAGAGCCGCTCTTCCTCGGTCTTCCAAACCGACATCAACCCGGCCGCGCGCATCGGCATGGGCATCTTCATCGATCACGCCACCGGCCTCGTCGTCGGCGAGACCGCGGTCATCGAGGACGATGTGTCGATCCTGCACGGCGTGACGCTGGGCGGCACCGGCAAGGCCGGCGGCGACCGCCACCCCAAGATCCGCCGTGGCGTGCTGATCGGCGCCGGCGCCAAGATCCTCGGCAACATCGAGATCGGCCACTGCTCCAAGATCGCCGCCGGCTCGGTGGTGCTGTCACCGGTGCCGCACAACAAGACCGTTGCCGGCGTGCCGGCCCGTGTCGTCGGCGAGACCGGCTGCGATCAGCCTTCGCGCCAGATGGACCAGTTGCTGCCGTCGCAGACGATGGACCAGGTGGTCAGCTTCGACATCTGATTTTCCACGCCGGCGCGCTGCCTGGCGTGATCGCGATTGCCCTGCGGCGCTGCGGCTTCCGGTGCAATACAGCCGGCTTGCCTTTACATCGCCATTGTCGACGTGCCAGAAGCGCCCTTCAAACCAGCAAGCCCGATGATCGGAGAAGACTGTTGAAGCCGGACGAAATCAGAAAGCTGGACGCCTATTTCAAGCGCGTCTTCCAGAACCCCAAGCTTGTGGTCAAGGCACGGCCGCGCAAAGAGGATTCGGCCGAAGTCTATGTCGGTGAAGAGTTCCTCGGCATCGTCTTCAAGGATGAGGACGACGGCGACTACAATTTCTCGATGGCGATCCTCGACATCGATCTGGCCTGAGCCAGCATTGTTTCACGGCGGGCCGCGTCGAGCGCGGCCGGCCTCGGCACCTGTCCGTCAGTGCCCGGTTTTCAGGATTCGCGCGGCCTCGTCCGTCATTGCCGCGTCGAGCGCCTGCCAATCATCGAGAAACTCTTTCGGAAAACGATAGGTGAGGCTGAGATCCTCGCCGACGTGGATGTCTCGCTCGCAGGGCGCCAGCGATTCGCCGGCGCTCGGCCCGCTCAGGCATCGCGCCACGAAAGGGTCCTTGCCCTCCCGCTTGCCGACGACCAGCACCTCGTTCAGGTACCCTGACTTCTCGTTGAAGCCATAGACCGTCGTGCCGCCTGGCCCGGGAATGCCGGGCTGGACGATCAGCGCACTGTAGATCGGCGCGAACCGGCCGCTCATGTCGCGCGACATCATCTGCTGTTCGAAGGACAGGAAAATGATGTTCTTGGCTGTTCCGGTGTGATTGAAGTCGTCGCTCGCCGCCGCACTGAAGCCGTCCATCTGCGGATAGCGAAGATAAAGGTCGAGACGCGAGGCGATGCCGTCGCGCCGGGCCTGGGCGAACCGGATGGTGTTGGCTGGGACGGCAATGACATTGTTGCCGATCACCACCTGATGGATGGTCGGATCGTCCGTATAGCCGGCCATGGCGATGGAGTGGCCGAACCATTTGCCGCCAAGGCTGATGGCGATCGACAGCAAGGCCAGCGCCGCGAAGGCGTAGAACACCCGCTTCATCAGCACGGAATCGACCACGGTGAGTTCGGGGCCGTCGGCGATCGTTGCCTGCTTCATCTCGGTCCTCGGATCCAGCTTGCCATGCGCCTTGGGTGTCCCTCGGCGGCACACATCGCTCGGCACGGCTCTTGCAGCCTTGCTGAAACGACTGTGCGATTTCATGGTAAATGGAAGGTTAAGATGACTGATATGGAACCCTTCCTGTTCGCTTTTGTCGTCGGGCTGACGGTCTGCGGGCTGATCGGCTCGACGATGGAGCTGGTGTCAGGCCGCAAGGTCGCCTTCGCGGAACCCTATGTATCGCCCTCGCATGTGCTGCGCTCGCTGGCGGCGACCGCCGGCGCCGGGCCCTTCATGCTGATCAACGATGCCCTGGATGCCCGGCGCCAGAACCGCATTTCGACAGTGGCGCTCTTGTCATGCGGTTGCACCGCGATTGCCTGGTCCCTGGCGCTGGGTATCGTCGTGCTTGCCATTGCCTCATGGACGATCCGTCTCCTAGGGTCCGGCATTCCAGCCTGAAGGCGATTCGGAGGCCGAAAATGCCGCTCTATGCGATCGATGGAACGGAGCCCAGCTTCGTGGAAGCCGGCTCGAACTGGATCGCACCCGATGCGACGCTGATCGGCAATGTCAGGGTCGGCCGCAATGCCGGGTTCTGGTTCGGCGTCGTCGTCCGCGGCGACAATGAGCCTGTTGTCATCGGCGCCGACACCAATGTGCAGGAACATACGGTCATGCACGCCGATCCCGGCTTTCCGCTGACCATCGGCGAAGGCTGCACGATCGGCCACCGGGCGATGCTGCATGGCTGCACGATCGGCGACAACAGCCTGATCGGCATGGGCGCCATCGTGCTGAACGGAGCAAAGATCGGCAGCAATTGCCTGGTCGGCGCCGGCGCGCTGGTCACCGAAGGCAAGGAATTCCCGGACAATTCGCTGATCGTCGGCTCACCGGCCAAGGCGATCAGGGTACTGGACGACGCGGCGGTCGCCAGGTTGCGCGGCTCGGCCGCGCATTACGTCGCCAACGGCAAACGCTTCAAGGCGGGGCTGAAGAAGGTTTGAGGGCATTCCTACCTGTCCGTGTTGCCGACGATCGCAGCCCAATTTACCGTCCGCTAGAGCCGCGCCCGGCTATCGCATCACGCAACAATGAAGCACCGGCTTCGAAGCCTGCATTGTCGGCCTCCTCGACGGCTGTCGTATAGTTGTCGATGCGGGTTTCGAGCATCGGGTCGGCGCCCGCCGCCAAAAGCAGGCGGATTGCTTCGGCGCTGCGAATGACCACTGAATAGTGAAGCGGTGTCCAGTCGTTCACGCCCCGCATGTTGGGATCGGCGCCACCGTCGATCAACAGTCTGACGATTTCCAGTCGGTCGGTGCGGTCGGTGGACAGCGCGGCAATGATTGCCGGAAACCCACCGTGATCCTGATAATTCGGATCGGAGCCCGCATCCAGCAACGTCGAGATGAAGCCGACCGAACTCCAATAAATCGCATATTCCAGCGGGTGCCCGAGGCCGAGTTCAAACGGCATGCGTTCGTCGAACCAGCGCGGCGAGCCGCCCAGGGCTTTGCCAAGGCCATCGAAGTCACCGGCCTTGAACGCGTCGTCGATCGCCTTGAACAGACGATGGCGCTCGCATCGATCTTCCGGGACTTCCAACATCACCGTGATCCAGAAGGCGAAGTCAACGGCGTATAGTGCCTCGACCTGCTGCTCGTGGAAAGGTGGGGCGGGATGACACCATTGGCTCGGTCGATCTTCAGGGCCGCCAAGGTGATAGGTTGCTCAAGCGACCGCCAGAAATGGCGGAGCCGGCCCGGGGACGGGGCCGGCTCCTATGACCCGGTCGTTGGGGACGGGGAGGGTGGGGACTCGACCGGGTTTCTCCTTAAAGCGCGTCCCATTCGTGCGACGCGCTTGATCTCAGTTCTCTGCGCGCCCTTAGCGTACGCTGGCGACCGCGTCGGAACGGCCGTCGTTGATCGTCACCCAAACGCCGGAATTCTCCGTCGATTGGCGCTTCAGATAGGTGTAGTCGGTGTCCGTCCAGTACAGCACCTTGGTTTGCAGATTGTCGAGAATGAACTCGCCGAGGCTGGTGCGCACGGTCAGCACGGCATGGCCGTCGCCATTTGGCTGGCGGGCGACCGTCATCAGCAGGTCGCCGGCCGGCACGCCGATATCCATCAGCTCGCGGCGCTTTTCCAGCGCGTAGTCCTCGCAATCGCCATAGCCATTGCCGGGATAGGCCCAGTATTCCTCGACACCGTAGTTTTCCATGTCGGTGCGCGGCTTGACGCGGGTGTTGACCGAGTTGTTGATGTTGATGATCGTTGCCCAGAGCTTGCGGGTCAGGTCGACGGGCGCTCCCTTGGGCGTCTTCTCGTTGCATTCGCCGGGAATGCGCTGGCAGAATTCATAATGGCCAACAGGCTGTGTGGTGCGGCCGCCGGTGTGCATATAGGCCGGTCCCGCGGCATATGCTGATCCCCAAGCGGAAAGCTGCATCGCCATTGCCAGCAGCAATAGCTTGCCCCTCGTTTTTTTCATTTCTAGTCTCCCCGTTCGAAGGAGACATTGCCACAGGTGGATTTATTTGACGCAAAGGCGCGAAGTAGATATTAAGTAAAACGCCTGTAGAATAAACATAAAATTTGAATCATTTGAGTATTGAATTGTTTGGATTGCGGAGCCCGGTGCCTTCGAATATGCAGGCTGTCGACAACCGCGATTTTGAGCTGCCCGGCGGGATTTCGATCGCTGTTGCACTGGACAAAAAACCGGCCGCGAAGGGCCGGTTCGATTGGGGCGTCCTGACCTGACCGATCCGGTCAGGCGCGCGGTGTGTTGAATTCGGAATCGAGCGTCTCGGGGCGCTGGATGACGGCGAATTCGATGGCGACGCCATCCTCGAAATGGCGAACGATCTGCCCGCGCATAGTGCCGAGCGTGACCTGGACGCCGATCGCCGGTTTGACGTCGATCTCGACCGCCGCACCCGACAGCGACAGGTCGATGATCCGGCACTGATACTGGCGGCCGTCGGTGAGCTGCAGCACGCTGGTCGGATTGCGCGGCGCGACGCGCTCGTGGCGGCGGTCTTCCGGCAGGTCGAGCTCGTGCTTGTTGGCAAGCCAGGTCAATTGCGCGGCAAGCTTGTCCTTCTTGCGGTCGGACGCGATCACCGTCATCGCAAAGCCGTCCTGCAGGGTGCGTGTCACGACACCTTCGATGCGGCCGATATGGTCGATATAGGCAATGACTTTTTCGCCGGGCATACCGATGCGATCGGTGCGAAACGCGACGTTGCCGGGCGACATGTCGACGACCTGGCAAGGGTGCTCGGTTCGGTCTTCCAGCATGAAGCGCCCGTATATCTTGACCCGGACGCGCTGAAAGTTACGCCTTTCAGCTTGGGACGGCGCGTAGTCGACCGCCGCTGACCTCATGTCTGCCTACACCCCGTTTGACATTCCGCGCGTCGATGCGGGGAACTTCATCGCAGAACTACAACAAAGCGGGTTAACAAAGGGGAAAAGTGAGCCCGTCGGACCGGCAGATCGTCAACTATTCCTCGCGCCCGCCGTCGAACACGACGAGATGGCGGATGCGGCGCGCGCGGCCGAGTTCCGAGATCGTTTCGGGGGTGTCGATCTCGTCTGGAACGAGCGAGGGAACGCTGATCGCCGGGCGGTTGTTGAGGAGTTCCTTTTCCGGGTCGATCACGCGGATCGAATCGATCAATGCGTCGGTGATTGGATCCGCACCCAGCCAGAACGGCTTCTCCACGGCGCTGATCACGCCGAGGCAGCGCGGGTTTTCGACGCCGCCGTCAAGCGGCAGGGCAAGCAATTCGAACTTGTTGGAGCGGCCGTTGCGGCTAAAGCCCTCGAAGGCGATCAGCACGACCGATTTCTGGTCGAAGACGCCATGGATCAGCCGCGATACCAGCCGCTGGTCTTTTTCGCGCCACAATGACGGGAACGAGAACCCCTTGAGTTCGCGGCCATAACAGGCGCACAGCCTGGTGCCGGCCAGGCGGAACACGGGTTGCCCGCGCGTGTCCCGTTCCAGGATGAACGTATCGGCCAGCAGCGATTTGATGTCGGCCGGCTCGACCTCCGATCGCTTCGGAGCGGGGCGTCCGTCACGCAGGCGGTTCCAATAGTGGAACAGCGTGATCGATCCGTTCTGGTTCATGCTATGCAGCTCCGCGCATTCTGTCGTCTGATGTCCCATCGGTGAACAGAAGGGCGCCCTCCGATGACCTACATGCGTTGCCGAGCAGGAAGCGTGCCAGCGTCGTTAACACTTGTTCACGGGTCGGGGCCGTTAAGGTTAACAAGTGGTTTACGTTGCGCCCGGGCGAGCCCTGTGGCACACCAAAACCACTCCAGAAGCGGTCGTTTCGCGACGATCGGCAGCACTTCAGTCAAGAGTTTTAGGGGAGCAGGGGGCTCGACCGGCCGTTCAAGGGAAACCTTGGACGGCTTCTTTTTTGATTCGCGCTGGGGCGATTCGCCCTTTGTGAGTTGGCTGCCAGTGGTCTAGATGCTCGCCCGACTGAATTCCCTGGATCGAGTGCTGGCGCTTATGAACGAACCCGAAAGTCCCCCCGAAATGGAACAGGCCGGCCTGGAGCCGGAACGGCGTCGCGAGCCGGTTTTCAACCTGCCGCCGGTGGTGCTCGCGATCATCGGCATCTGCGCGGCTGTCTTTCTGCTGCAGCAGTATGTGCTGAACGACACGCAGCAGATGACGCTGTTGTACGACGGAGCCTTCATTCCCGTCCTCTACACCGGACAATACGGCTTCGACTGGTTCCTGTTCACGCGGCCCTTCACCTATGCCTTCATGCATGGAGGTTTTGCCCATATCGCCATCAACATGGTCTGGCTCGCGGCTTTTGGCTCGCCGCTGGCCAATCGTCTGGGCGCACTCCGGTTCGCACTGTTCTTTGCCGTGACCGGACTGGCTTCCGTGGGCCTCTTCTGGGCGATGCATCCGTACGGAGAGGCGCCGCTGGTCGGCGCTTCCGGCGCCATATCGGGCATGATGGGTGCCGCGGCGCGTTTCGGCTTCCACACCGACCGCTCGGCCGGCAAGGCTGCTTTCGCCGGCCCGGTGCTGCCGATCTTGATCGTGCTGCGCTCGCGCGGGGTCGTTATCTTCCTCGCCATGTGGATGATCATCAACCTCGCCACCGGCCTTCTCGGCTTCGCGCCGGGAACAGATGGCCAGATTGCCTGGGAAGCTCACATCGGCGGCTTTATCGCGGGTTTTTTCGGCCTGCGGTGGTTCGACAGAGGATGGCAGGCGCCGGAATGGGAGAGCCTCGACCGCACTTGAAATGCAACCGATCACGGCGCACCATGTTCACTCTTACGTGAAGCCGGTCTGGGCAGGGGACCGGCAGGCGAAGCAGAGGAGGACGCCATGACGGTTAAGGCAATTCTGGAAAGAAAAGGCCATGACGTGTTGACGCTCGGGCCGAACGAAAAGCTGAGCGAAGCCATCCGCATCCTGGCCGAACACAAGATCGGCGCGTTGGTCATCACCAACGGCGATCACAAGATCGTCGGCATCCTGTCCGAACGCGACATCGTGCGGGTGGTCGCCAGGGAAGGTGCCGCAGCGCTCGACATTCCCGTGCGCTCGGCCATGACGCCGAAGGTGAAGATCTGCAACGAGAACCACACCGTCAACGAGGTGATGGAGATCATGACCAGGGGGCGTTTCCGTCACCTGCCGGTGGAAAAGGACGGCCTGCTCGATGGCATCGTATCCATCGGCGACGTGGTCAAGCGCCGCATCGAGGATGTCGAGCGTGAGGCCGAGGAAATACGCGCCTACATCGCCACCGCCTGAGCGGCGAAGGAAAACGCCGGCCGATATTCCGGCCGGCGGCACAAGGCTACCTGTTGTCGAGTTCGGAGCGGACGAGTTCAAGTCCGCGCCTTGTGATGCGGTAGGGACGGCCACCCGACGACGAAACCGCCTTCTTGCGTTTCAGCTTTCGAAACAGGTCGAGATGGTCAGGGCCTTACCGGGACTGAGCGTAAGTGGACATCCACTCTCCATTGGAATGGGAGTATAGGCGAACAGGTCAGAAAAGGCCAACCTGCGGCTTTGCGCTTGTCTCGCCGGGCGGTTTGCACTAGCGAAGGCCAACACCCAAATTCGCGAAAATCGCAATATTCGCGAGCTAGAAGCGCAGGCTACCATGACACTCATCGATACCCGCACGCCCGACGCAAAACGCCTGATTCCCGGCGCCACCGGTGACTGGGAGATCATCATCGGCCTCGAGGTCCATGCGCAAGTGACCTCGGAAGCAAAGCTGTTTTCCGGCGCCTCGACCACTTTCGGCGCGGCCCCCAATGCCAATGTCAGCCTGGTCGATGCGGCGATGCCCGGCATGCTGCCCGTCATCAACGAGGAATGCGTCAAGCAGGCGATCCGCACCGGCCTCGGCCTGAAGGCGCAGATCAACCACAAGTCGGTCTTCGACCGGAAGAATTATTTCTATCCCGATCTGCCCCAAGGCTACCAGATCTCGCAGTTCAAGCAGCCGATCGTCGGCGAGGGCACGGTGATCGTCTCCGTCGGTCCCGACCGCCAGGGCGAATTCGAGGACATCGAGGTGGGCATCGAACGCCTGCATCTGGAACAGGATGCCGGCAAGTCGATGCACGACCAGCATGCGACCATGTCCTATGTCGATCTCAACCGCTCGGGCGTAGCGCTGATGGAAATCGTCTCCAAGCCCGACATGCGCTCCGCCGACGAGGCCAAGGCCTACGTCACCAAGCTGCGTACCATCGTGCGCTATCTCGGCACCTGCGACGGCAACATGGACGAAGGCTCGATGCGCGCCGACGTCAATGTCTCCGTGCGCAAGCCCGGCGGCGAATTCGGCACGCGCTGCGAGATCAAGAACGTCAACTCGATCCGCTTCATCGGCCAGGCTATTGACTATGAGGCAAGACGGCAGATCGCCATCCTCGAGGATGGCGGCAAGATCGACCAGGAGACGCGTCTGTTCGATGCCGTCAAGGGCGAGACGCGCTCCATGCGCACCAAGGAAGAGGCGCACGACTACCGCTATTTCCCCGATCCGGATCTTCTGCCGCTCGAGTTCGACCAGGCCTATGTCGATGCGCTGGCCAAGGAGTTGCCGGAATTGCCCGACGCCAAGAAGGCACGGCTGATCGCCTCGCTCGGCCTCTCGACCTATGATGCCTCGATCCTGGTCTCGGAAAAGCCGATCGCCGACTATTTCGAGAAGGTGGCCGCCGGCCGCGACGGCAAGCTCGCCGCCAACTGGGTCATCAACGATCTGCTCGGGCAACTGAACAAGGCCGGCCAAGACATTGAAAACGCTCCGGTTTCGCCCGATCAGCTTGGTGCTGTCATCGACCTGATCAAGGACGGCACGATCTCCGGCAAGATCGCCAAGGATCTGTTCGAGATCATCTGGAACGAGGGCGGCGATCCGCGCCAGCTGGTCGAGAGCCGCGGCATGAAGCAGGTCACCGACACCGGCGCCATCGAGAAGGCCGTCGACGAGGTGATCGCAGCCAATCCCGACAAGGTCGAGCAGGCGCGCGCCAAGCCGACGATGGCTGGCTGGTTCGTCGGCCAGGTGATGAAGGCAACGGGCGGCAAGGCCAACCCGCAGGCGGTCAACGACCTGGTCAAGGCCAAGCTCGGCATCGAGTAGGGCTATGTTCGTTCGCACCGCAGGGGATCGTGACCTTGCTGCCATCCGGGCGTTGCTGGTCGAAACCTGGCATGCGACCTATGACGCCATCTACGGCCCCGCGCGGGTCACCGCGATAACCGAGGAATGGCATTCGATCGCCGCGCTGAAGGCGCGGCTGACCAAGCCGAACAGCGAATTCCTCGTCGCCGATGACGGAAAGCGCATTGGCGGCGTGGCTTTTGCCGAAAGCGTCGATGGCGGAGAACTGGTTGTCCTGAAACAGCTCTACGTGCTTCCAACCCTGCAGGGCAGGGGCATTGGCGGCATGCTCCTCGACGAGGTCATCGAATGCTTCCCCGAAGCCCAGGCCGTCCGTCTGGAGGTGGAGAAGCGGAACACGCACGCCATCGCCTTCTACGAGGCGAACGGCTTCGTGCGGTCCGGCGATGCCGGCGAGCGCGCACGCGCGACTGGTGAGGCGACGCTCGTCTATCACCGGCCGCTCGCTGGCTGATCCCTTCCCCGCGGACCGGCCTGGATCACCTTCGCGCGAGCGGCGTTGTGGAGGGCTGTTTTCGTTTGACGCCCCTTGGTTCCGGCCCCAAAGCTGCCTCAGCTGACCGTGCGGAAACCGGAATGAACCGGTACGCAAGGCGGCGCTGGGGGGATCATGCCAAGCTTGCCGGAACTGATGCCGACACAAGTGTCGGACGAAACTTTTGGTGGCGTCACCTATCATATAGCGGGCGAGCTGGTGCCCGTGCTTTCCGTCGATGTGACGCGGATGCCGGTCTATTTCGAGCACCACATTCTTTTGTGGAAGAACTCCACCATCACCATCGGGCTGAAATCGCTGAAGGGCGCGCTGAAACGCATGATGGCCGGCATGCAGATCTTTGTCACCGAGGCGTCGGGGGCGGGCATCATCGCCTTCAGCCGCGACGGACCTGGCCACATCGTGCCGATCCATCTCAGGCGCGGCGAGGAGATCCAGGTCCGCGAACACCAGTTTCTCGCCGCTACCGGCAATGTCGACTACACGTTCGAGCGGGTGCGCGGCCTGGCGACGATGCTGTTTGGGCAGAGCGGTTTTTTCATCGACCGTTTTCGCGGCGATGCCGGCGACGGCATCGTCTGGCTGCACGGCTACGGCAATGTCTTCGAAAAGACGCTTGCACCAGGCGAGACCATCGACATCGAGCCGGGCGGCTGGCTGTTCAAGGACACCTCGGTCAAGATGGAAACCAAGATCGACCGCCTGTCGAGCGGCTTCTTCGGCGCCAACATGAATTTCATCGTCAACCGCTTCACCGGCCCGGGCCGTGTCGGCATCCAGTCGATGTACCTGCATATGCCGACCGAGGAATAGCTCCACTTCCGACTTAAGCAGTGGGAACTTCCACATTGTCGATCAGTCGCGTCTTGCCAAGCCAGGCGGCGGCGAGCACGCGCCCTGCTCCGTCGCGGCGCCACGGCGCCAGCGTCAGGCTTTCGCGGGCCTCGACATAGTCGACCTTCTGGAAGCCGGCGGCGATCAGGGCGCGGCCGGCCTCACCGGCCGCGTCATCCTGTTGTGCGCCCGCCGCCAGCGCGGCTGCTGTCTTGCGCAGGACCACGTTGAGCTGGCGAGCGATCTGGAGTTCGGCCTCGCCGAGATAGGCGTTGCGAGATGACATGGCCAGGCCATGCGCATCGCGTATGGTCGGCGCGCCGATGATCTCGACGGGCAGGTCAATGTCGCGGCAGAGCTGCCTGACGACGCAAAGCTGCTGGTAATCCTTCTCGCCAAAGACCGCATAGTCGGGCGTTGCCTGGAGAAAAAGCTTGGCCACCACGGTGGCGACGCCATCGAAAAAGGTGGGGCGAAAATCCGATTCGAGCCCGGCGGACGGGCCGCCGACCGAGATCCTGGTGGCAAAGCCGGCAGGATACATCGCATCGACAGTCGGTGTGAACGCAAGATCGGCCCTGGCCGTCGCCAGCATATCGAGATCGCGGGCGAGCTGGCGCGGGTACTTGTCGAGATCCTCGCTCGGCGCGAACTGCGTCGGGTTGACGAAGATCGACACCACGCAGCGCTCGGCTCTTTCGCGTGCGATCCTGATCAGGGAGAGATGCCCCTCATGCAACGCGCCCATGGTCGGCACCATGGCGACGCGAAGCCCATCGCGCCGCCAGTCACGGATCCGCGCGCGAAGGGCGGCAACGCTGTCGACGACGGCAGGCCGGCTCATGCGTCATCTCCGCCACTTGTGTTCTTGCTCGAAAAGACATGGGCAGGGCCGGGAAATGTGCGGCTTCGCACCTCCGATGCGTAGCGCTCGGCGGCATGGGCGATCACGCCGCGCAGATCGGCATATTCCTTGACGAATTTCGGCACGCGATCGACGGTCAGTCCGACCATATCGTCGATGACCAGGATCTGACCGTCGCAGTCGGCGCTGGCGCCGATGCCGATGGTCGGAATGGCGATGCGGTGCGTGATGTCGGCGGCGATCGCCTCGATGGTGCCTTCGATGACCACCGAGAACGCACCGGCCTTTTCGACGGCCAGCGCGTCCGCCACCAGCGCCGCGACGTTCTCGTTCGTACGGCCCTTGATCTTGTAGCCACCTTCCTTCTCGACCGATTGCGGCAGCAGGCCGATATGGCCCATGACCGGAATGCCGGCGGCCACGATCGCGGCGATCCGCCCGGCCATGTCGACGCCGCCTTCCAGCTTGACCGCCTGGCAGCCGGTTTCGTCGGCGATGCGCCGCGCCGAGCCAACGGCCTGTGCGGCTGAATCCTCATAGGTGCCGGCCGGCATGTCGACGACCACGCAGGCCCTGGCGGAGCCGCGCATCACGGCCTGCCCATGCGCGATCATCATCTCGATCGAGGCGCCCAGCGTCGTCTGATGGCCATGCAGGACCATAGCAACGCTGTCACCGACCAGAAGCAGGTCGACATGGGGATCAAGCAGGCGGGCGACGGGATAGGTGTAGGCCGTGAGACAAACGAGAGGCGTGCCTCCCTTGCGCTGGCGAATCAGGCTTGGACTGATGCGGCTGTCGGTGGTCGGCAATTCCGTGGCCAATCGTCACCTCCGTTGGGCTCGCGGTCAGTTGGATATTGCCGCGCGGACCGCGCCGAGCTTTAGAAACACCGTGAAGACTTGGCAAGCGCGCATCCCGTTATGTGGAAAGATCACAAATCGGTGTCGATCCCGGCGCGCCATTTGCGCGCTCTATACGGCAAAACCCTTGCCTTCCCGAAGGCCTGACGCCATAAGCAGGAAACAGGCGCCGCCAGCGCGAGGGTTCCGAGATGAAGACTTTTCTGACGCAATTTTTCACCTGGTGGAACAGCCAGACGCTGGGAACGCGCCTGCACACCTGGCGGTACGGCAAGAAGGTCGGCCAGGACGAGACAGGTAACGTCTATTACGAAGGCGGTGTCGATTCGGAAGGCCGCACGCGTCGCTGGGTGATCTACCGCAATTATTCGGAAGCCTCGGCCATTCCGCCCGGCTGGCACGGCTGGATTCACCACCGGGTCGATGTCGCGCCACCGAGCGACGACTACAAGCCGCGCGATTGGCAGAAGTCGCATCAGCCCAATCTGACCGGAACGCCGGCGGCCTATCGCCCGAAGGGCTCGGTACTGACCAACCAGCACCGCCCGCAGGTTACCGGCGACTACGACGCCTGGACGCCCGGGTCGTAACAGCCCCGGCTTGCAACGGCGCCCCGACTTGTCACAGCACGAATTGCAGGGCTGGTCCTTTATCGCCACAATTGGTGTTTAGCTGCTTGCTCATCAGAAAACGCCGACTAGCCTTGGCGATCGACGGAATCACCTGGGCGCGAACCACCGGTACCCTTGCATGAGCTTTTTCAACCGAATCTCGACAGGCGGTCTGACGGTAGCCGCCAGCCTCGCCGTCAGCACCGCCGCCTTTGCCGCGTCGCCCGCACCCGCGGCACCCGCGCCGGCTCCGCCCGCGGGATCGGATCGCATCACCAACCCGGTTGCCGAGTTCGCCGGCATCGACAAGATCACTGGCCGCATCATCACCTTCGATGTCTATATCGACGAGACTGTGCAATTCGGCGCTTTGCAGGTGACGCCGCGTGTCTGCTATTCCCGGCCGCAGAACGAGGAGCCGAAGACGGACTCCTTCGTCGAGGTCGACGAGATCACGCTGGACCGCAAGATTCGCCGCATATTCACCGGCTGGATGTTTGCCGAAAGCCCGGGTCTTAACGCCGTCGAACATGCCGTCTATGACGTCTGGCTGAAGGCGTGCAAGCAGAAGTCCGATGTGCCGGCGCCGGATGCCACCAAACCGGACGCCACCAAGGCCGATGCTTCGAAGCCGGCGGTCGCCAAGCCGGCTGCCGCCAAGCCGAACGCTGAGGTCAGCCCGGATGTGGAACAGCCCGATCCCACGGAGCCGGACACCACCGACACCAACTGATCCCCGGGGGAACCGTCGTGGTCATCATGCGTTGGGCCACGGACGACCGCGCATCGATGCGCCCGGAGGACATTCCGATGTCGGACAGCAAGCGGATCACGGCCAGCAAGACAGAGTTGCTCGAACTCGAAAAAGGGTTCTGGACAGGCGATGCCGCTTATTATGCGGCCAATGTCGACACGGAGTGCCTGGTGGCATTTCCGCGGATGGCACGAGCGATGGACAATGCCGATCTGGCCAAGACGGCGACCAATCCCAACCGATGGCGCGATCTCGATATCGAGCTCAAGGGCATAATCGAACCGGGCAGTGATGTCATCATGCTGACCTACGAGGCGCATGCGACGCGGGAGAACGGCGAACCCTATGCCGCGCTGGTCAGCACCGGTTACGTCCACCGCGTCAACGGCTGGAAGATGATGTTCCATTCGCAGACCCCGATCGAGGCCGCGGCCGATAAGGCTTGATCTTTACGGAAAGAAGACCGCTTCGCCCTTCAGGGCCTCGGCCAACATCTTCTCGTATTTGCCGCGCGGCACGTCGACAGCACCAAAGCGCTTGAGGTGCTCGGTGGTGAACTGCGTATCGAGTAGCGCGAACCCGCGCGCCTTCAAGCGTTCGACGAGATGGACGAGGCAGGTCTTCGACGCGTCCGTCTCCTTGGAAAACATGCTTTCGCCGAAAAACACCCGCCCCAGCGACACGCCATAGAGGCCGCCGACCAGCCGCTCCTCGCGCCAGGCCTCGACCGAATGGCAATGACCCATGCGGTGCAGTTGCACATAGGCTTCGCGGATCGGCGCGTTGATCCAGGTCGAGCGGCGCTCCTCGCGCTTTTCGGCGCAGCCGTCGATCGTTGCCTCGAAGTCGAAGTCGAAGCGGATGTCGAACAGGTTTTTGCGGACTGTCTTCCTCAGGCTCTTCGGCATGTGGAACCCGTGCAGCGGAATGATGCCCCGCGTCTCAGGCCGCACCCAGAACACCTCCGGGTCGGCAGCGCTTTCGGCCATGGGAAAGACGCCCGAGGCGTACGCCTTGAGCAGGAGGTCGGTGGGGATGCGATAGCCAGGCGCGTAAGGGCGGGTCATCGCGTCCCCGGCCTACTCTTCCTTGGCCAGGTATTTTTCCAGCCAATGGATATCATAGTCGCCATTGGCGATGTCGGCATTGCCGACGAGATCGCGAAACAGCGGCAAGGTTGTCTTGATGCCGTCGACGACGAATTCGTCGAGGGCGCGGCGCAGCCGCATCATGCACTCGACGCGATTGCGGCCGTGCACGATCAGCTTGCCGATCAGGCTGTCGTAATAGGGCGGGATCCTGTAGCCGGAATACACACCGGAATCGACGCGGATGCCGAGGCCGCCAGGCGTGTGGAAATGCGTGATGGTGCCGGGCGAGGGCGTAAAGGTGCGCGGATCCTCGGCATTGATGCGGCACTCGATGGCGTGGCCGTTGAACTTGATGTCTTCCTGCTTGACCGAAAGTCCGCCGCCGGAGGCGACCCGGATCTGCTCGTGGACGAGATCGATGCCGGTGATCGCTTCCGTCACCGGATGCTCCACCTGCAGGCGCGTGTTCATCTCGATGAAATAGAACTCGCCGTTCTCGTACAGGAATTCGATCGTTCCGGCGCCCGAATAGCCGAGATCGGCAATGGCCGTGGCGCAAATGCTGCCGATACGGGACCGCTCCTCGGCGTTGAGAGCCGGCGAATTGGCCTCTTCCCAGACCTTCTGGTGGCGTCGTTGCAGCGAGCAGTCGCGCTCGCCGAAATGCACGCCGCGGCCAAAGCCGTCGCCGAACACCTGCACCTCGATGTGACGCGGCTTCTGCAGGTATTTCTCGATGTAGACGGCGTCGTCGCCGAAGGCGGCGCCCGCTTCCGAGCGTGCCGTCTGCAAGGCGACCTCGAGGTCGGCCTCGGTATGGGCAACCTTCATGCCGCGTCCGCCGCCGCCGGCCGATGCCTTGATGATCACCGGATAGCCGATCTCGGCGGCGATGCGCTTGGCTTCCTTTTCCTCGGTCACCGCGCCGTCGGAACCCGGCACCACCGGAATGCCAAGGCGTTTGGCGGTACGTTTGGCCTCGATCTTGTCGCCCATGATGCGGATATGGTCGCCGGACGGGCCAATGAAGGTGATGTTGTGGGCTGCCAAAATATCGGCGAACTTGGCGTTCTCCGACAGGAAGCCGTAGCCCGGATGCACGGCGTCGGCGCCGGTGATCTCGCAGGCCGCGACAATCTGGTGGATGTTGAGATAGCTGTCGCGCGACGGCGGCGGGCCGATGCACACGCTCTCGTCGGCAAGCCTGACATGCATGGCGTCGGCGTCGGCGGTCGAATGCACCACAACGGTCTGGATGCCGAGTTCCTTGCAGGCGCGCAGCACCCGAAGGGCGATTTCGCCGCGATTGGCGATGAGGATCTTTTGGAACATCCGGCCCGCTCTACTCGATCACGACAAGCGGCATGCCGTATTCGACCGGCGTCGCGTCCTCGAACAGGATCGCCGTTACCGTGCCGGCGCGCGGCGAGGGAATCTGGTTCATCGTCTTCATCGCCTCGATGATCAGCAGCGTCTGGCCTTCCTTGACCTTCTGGCCGATCTCGATGAACGGCTTGGCGTCCGGTGAGGGCGCCAGATAGGCGGTGCCGACCATCGGCGAAGCCACCGCGTTCTTCGACACATCCGCGGCCGCCGGGGCCGAGGCCACGGGCAGAGCGGCTGCCGCTGGCGCATAGGCGGGTTGGGGGGCCGCAATCGCGTGGACGGCGGGCGCCTGCCGCGACACGCGCACCTTCAGGTCGCCCAGTTCAACCTCGATCTCGGTCAGGTTGGTGTCGTTCAGTATGCCCGCCAGATCGCGGATCAGCTGCTGGTCAACACCGGTCTTCTTTATCGACATTTTCGAGCCTTCTGTTTGTGGGCCGGTCATAGGCGCGCGGCCAGCGCCTGCAGCGCCAGCGTGTAGCCGAGCGGCCCAAAGCCACAGATCATGCCGACGGCGACCGGCGCGACCATGGAGACATGGCGGAATGGTTCCCGCGCGTGGATGTTGGAAAGATGAACTTCGGCGACCGGCAGTGGCGCGACCGAGCGGATGGCGTCGTGGATCGCGATCGAGGTGTGGCTGTAGGCGCCTGGATTGATGACGATGCCTGCAGCCTTGTCGCCGGCTTCCTGGATCCAGTCGACGAGGTCGCCCTCGTGGTTCGACTGGCGGAAATCGATCTCGATCCCAAGCGACGCGCCCGCCTGCTTGCAGTCGTCGGCGATCGCGGCAAGGGTCTTGCCGCCATAGATGCCCGGCTCGCGCTTGCCGAGCGCGTTGAGATTGGGACCGTTCAGGACGAAAACCGTTTTCAAAAAAGCCGACCTTTTTCGGCGCCGGCATCAAGCCGGCTCGCTGGGCCTCTATACCGGGCATAGTCGCCCGCGGAAAGAGCGCAAGTGCGTTCTTTCACTGTCCACAACAGGCCGAAATGCACCCGTGATGAAAATCGGCGGCGGATCAAAGCCCGGCTTTCGCCGCCTCGATCTTCTCCGCCAGCACATCCTGTCCGAGAGCCCCGAACACGACCTCGTTGCCGACGACATAGGACGGCGTCCCGGTGATCGACAGCTTGTTGGCGAGATCGTAGGTCTTGGAGAAGGCTTCGGGGATCGACGGATCCTTCATCTTCTCGCGCAACGTGGCCTCGTCGGCGCCGAGCGAAAGCGCGATCTTGATCGCGGCCGCCTCCGTGGCGCGTCCCTGGCCACCAAGCAGCGCATTGTGGAACTCGCCGTATTTTTCCGGCATCATCAGGTGGAACGCCATCGAGACGACGCTGGCCTTCTGCGAATCCGGGCCAAGGATCGGGAATTCCTTGAGCACGAAGCGCAGGTCCGGATCGGTCTTGGTCAGCGCCCGCATGTCCTCGATGGCGCGTTTGCAGAAGCCGCAATTGTAGTCGTAGAACTCGACGATCGTCACCTTGCCGTTCGGATTGCCGACGACGCCGTCGAAGGCGGAGTTGAAGATCTGGTCCTTGGCGTTCTTGATGACGCCGAGATGGGCGATGCGCTGCTCTTCCTTCTGCTTGGCCTCGAGCGCGTCCTGCACTTCGAGCAGCACCTCGGGGTTCTTCAAGAGGTAGTCGCGGATGATGCCTTCGACCTCGGCGCGGTCGATCTTGGTGTCGGCGCCCGCCATCTGGAGAGGCTCAGCCATCTGGACAGGCTCAGCCGTCTGAACAGGCTGAGCCGTGCCGGCCTTGGCGATCTGCGGGTTGCCGGCGACGAAACCGAAAGCGAGCATCGCAAGGGCTACAGCGATTCCCGTGGTGCCCAGCAGCAGTGCCTTTTTCATTGTTCTCGTTCCTTTTGCCTGTTTCCCGGTCTGGCTATGTCGCAGCGCATGGCCGGAGGGTTCACTAGATCTTGCCTGATGATTTGTAGTTTATGATGTCCTGGGCGCGAATCCAGCGCGGCTCTCCGCGCTTCATCTGCTGCTGCGCCCGCATGGCGAATATCTTCGCATCCTTGTAGTTACCGGAATAGAAATGACCTTCGGCAGTGGCGAGCTCGGCGCCCGGTATGTCCCCCAACTCGCCATAGGCCTGCGCCAGATAGCGGTATCCGATGGAATTTTCCTTGTCGCGCCCCAGACCATTGTTGATCTGCGCGACGGCTTTCTTGAGTGAATCGGGTGTGCCGATGGCCATCAGCGCCTGTCCAAGCGAGACCGGCAGCAAGCCGGACCGTGCCGAATCGAGGCTGACCGCCTTGGCATAGGCTTCCGCCGCATCCTTGGGGTTGTTCGCCTTCATCAGTATGTCGCCGCGCAACTCCTGGAAGTAGGCATTCCTGGGCTGCGCCTTGATCAGTGCGTTGGTCTTGGCGAGCGCTGCGGCGATATTGCCGTAAAGGTAAGTCGACTGGGCGTCGCCATATAGCCCGGCCAGCGTTCCTTGCATCTTTCGCATCAGCCGTGACCCAGCCGCCTGGCCTTCCATGTAGACGGCAATCTTGACCCGCATCATGTCATGGCGCTGCTGCAGCGCGGGCGGATCGACCTTGCCGACATTGGGGCTCTGCTTGACCAGCACTTCGAGATTGGCGATGCGTTCCTGCGGCATCGGGTGGCTGATCCGATAGGGATCGACCTGCGTGCCGGACAAGGACAGCGCGCTCTGGAAGCGGGCGAATGTCTTCAGCATGCCCATGCCGGACTGGCCGGTGGCGTTGAGATAGGTGATCGCCGAGCGGTCGGCGGTCGTCTCTTCGGTGCGCTGATAGGCGAGGATGCTGCGCTGCGCCATCTCGCCGCCGCCAGCCGCCACGCCCATGCCGGCGCCCGCAAGGCCGCGGCTGTTGGTGGTGGCGCCGGCAACCATGGCGCCGGCGCCGAGCAAAGTGGCGATGATGGCCATCGTCTTGGCGCGTTCGAGCTGGTCGCGCAGTTTCTGCTGGTGGCCGCCGGCGATGTGGCCGGCCTCGTGGGCGATGACGCCAATGATCTCGTTCGGCGTTTCAGCCATCATCAGCGCGCCGGTGTTGATGAACAGCCGGCGTCCGGTGACGAAGGCGTTGAAGCTGGAATCGTTGACCAGGACGATGTCGATGCCATCATTCGCCAGCCCGGCCGCCCTGAAGATCGGCCGTGCGTAATCGCGAACGAGGGCCTCGATCTCGGCGTCGCGCACCACCGGCACGGACTGGGCAAAGGCGGTGACCGAACTCGCCACCGCGACGGCGAGGCCGAGCGAAAGTGTCGCGAAAACACGCGCTACCTCTGCAATTGTCGATCTGGGTCGGCTCAACATGACGTGTCCACTGGTAGACGAGCGGGCGAAAGATGAAAAGTCGGCACCGGAAAAACTTCCTCAACTTGTGATCCTCACACCAATCGGGCATTTGTGCGGCGCATGCGTCCAGGGCATGCCGTGCTCAACCCTCGGGATAGATAAAATGGTCGTTTCGCTCTCACGCCGTGGCAATGTCGAGCCGTTCCACGCCATGGATGTGCTGGCTGAAGCCAACCGGCTGAAGGCCCAGGGCGTGCCGGTAATCTCCATGGCGGTCGGCCAGCCATCCGATCCGGCGCCCGCAAAGGTTCGCGCCGCGGCGGCCAAGGCCCTGCAAGAAGGCCGCATCGGCTACACCGACGCGCTGGGTCTGGCCGGTTTGCGCAAGGCGATCGCCCGGCATTACGCCGATCACTACGGGCTCGATGTCGAGCCGGGGCGGATCGCGGTAACCACCGGATCGTCGGCGGC
Source organism: Mesorhizobium sp. WSM1386 (assembly GCF_055901595.1). NCBI lineage: Bacteria > Pseudomonadati > Pseudomonadota > Alphaproteobacteria > Hyphomicrobiales > Phyllobacteriaceae > Mesorhizobium > Mesorhizobium sp. WSM1386. The sequence continues at coordinate 4,664,049 of NZ_CM148373.1, read as the reverse complement.
CTTCAATCTCGCCTTCCTGGCGATGTTCGATCCGGGCGACCGCGTCGCCATCGCAGCACCCGGTTACCCCGCCTATCGTAACATCATGGCGGCGCTCGGCATCGATGTCGTCGAGATCGAGCTCGGCGAGGCGGCCTACCTGCATGCCGGCCATCTGGAGGCGGCGCATCGCCAGAAGCCGCTGAAGGGCGTTCTGTTTGCAAGTCCGGCCAATCCGACCGGCGCTGTCATTCCGGCCGACGAACTGTCGGCGCTGGTCAGCACGGCGGAAGCGCTCGGCATCGCCGTCATTTCCGACGAGATCTACCACCGGCTGGCCTACGGCGCACCCGACACCACGGCGCTCGCCTTCGGGGATAGCGTGACGGTGATCAACTCGTTCTCGAAATATTACTGCATGACCGGCTGGCGTATCGGCTGGATGGTGCTGCCCGAGGAGCTGGTGCGGCCGGTCGAGCGCATCGCCCAGAGCCTCTACATCTCGCCACCGGAGCTGTCGCAGATCGCCGCGATCGAGGCCTTTGCCGCGACGGAGGAACTGGAGGCGGTCAAGGGCCGCTATGCCTGGAATCGCGAGCTGCTGATGAAGCGCCTGCCCGAGCTCGGCTTTCCGCTGGCCGCGCCCATGGATGGTGCCTTCTATGCCTTTTGCGATGTCACCCGGCACAGCAACGACAGCATGGCATTCGCGCGCAAGATGCTGGCGGAAGCCCATGTGGCGGCGACGCCTGGCCGCGACTTCGATACCCAGGTGGGGCACCGCACGATGCGGTTTTCCTATGCCGGCAGCCATGACGACATGGTCGAGGCCATGGCGCGCATCGAACGCTGGTTGAGGTAGCGCCATGCCGGAACTCGAACAGGCCCCCAAACTTGATCAGGCCCTCAAACTTGATCAGGCCCCCAAACCTGATAAGGCCCCCAAACTTGATCAGGCATTGGCCGAGGTCGCCGCCGAAATGGCCGAGCGCACCGATCGCGGCGACGTCGCGACCTACATTCCCCAGCTGGGCAAGGTCGATCCGAGGAAATTCGGCATTGCCGCCGTCACCAATGACGGCCGCGTGCTGGTGGCGGGCGATGCCGACCAGCCGTTCTCGATCCAGAGCATCTCGAAGGTCTTCACCTTGACCCTGGCGCTCGGCAATGTCGGCGATGCGCTGTGGAAGCGGGTGGGGCGCGAGCCGTCCGGCAATCCGTTCAACTCCATCGTGCAGCTCGAGCACGAGAACGGCATTCCGCGCAATCCGTTCATCAATGCCGGCGCCATCGTCATTTCCGACATCCTGCTTGCCGGCCACCAGCCGCGCGAGGCGATTGGCGAGATCCTGCGTTTCATACAGTTCCTGGCCGACGACGAGACCATCATCATCGACCGCGAGGTGGCGGCCTCCGAGCGCGCCACCGGCTACCGCAACTTTGCGCTCGCCAACTATATGAAATCCTTCGGCAACCTCCATCATGCACCGGAGCTTGCGCTAGGCGTTTATTTCCATCACTGCGCCATCGCCATGAGCTGCCGGCAACTGGCGATGGCCGGCCGCTTCCTCGCCAATGGCGGCAAGAACCCGGCGACGGGGCATTCCGTGGTGTCGGCCGAGCGAGCACGGCGCATCGGCGCCATGATGCTGACCTGTGGCCATTATGACGGCTCCGGCGATTTTGCCTTCCGCGTCGGCATTCCCGGCAAGAGCGGCGTCGGCGGCGGCATATTGGGCATCGTGCCGGGTGTCGCCTCGCTTGCCGTCTGGTCGCCCGGCCTCAATGCCAACGGCAACTCCAAGCTCGGTTCGATCGCACTGGAAAAGCTGGCCAGGATGATGAACTGGTCGATCTTCGCGCCTTAGCGTTTCCCGCCCTATCGGAACGCCGGATATGAAAAATCCCGCGCCATCTTTTCGATCGCGCGGGATTTCTTCTTGTCGGAAAATCAGCTCAACTAACTGAAAAGCTTAGAAAAAGCCCTTCCGCTGCCACCAGCCGGCACGCTTCGGCTTTTCTTCGGTCTTGGCCTCATCGGCGACGGTCGAAGAGACTACCGGCACGACCGGAGTATCCGCAGCCACCGCCTTGCGCCGCGACGGGCGGGCCTTCGCCGGCTCCTCTTCGGCAACGGACGGCTCGGCAACGACGGTCGCATCGTCCACAGGAGCGGGCTCGACGGCAGCTTCGGGAGCTGCCTCGGTCACCGCCTCTGCGGGGACTTCGGCCGCGGCCTTCTTTGCCCTTGAAGCGCGCTTCTTCTTCGGCTTTTCGGCTGGGGCGTCGTCGTTCGCCGGTGCAGAAGCCGCAGCTTCTTCAACTGCTACGGCTTCACTCGCTACCGTCTCAGCTTCAGCGGCATCGACCACCGAGGCGGCGGCGGCTTCGCCGGCCTCGGCCTCGCCTTCACCGTCCTCGCGGCGGTTGCGCTTGCCGCCGCGCTTGCCGCGCCGGCGCTTCTTGCCCTGGCTGTCATCGGAAGCCTGTACCGCCTCGTCGGACGCGCTGGCAGAGATCGCAGCGGCATCGTCCGTTTCGGTGTCGTCATTGTCCGCCTCATGTGCCGATTCGGCGAAATCGCCGGCCGGTGCGGAGATGGACGAGCCGTCCGTCGGGGCGCCATGTTCGCGGTCGCGATCCTTGCCGCCGCGCCGTCTGCGGCGCTTGCGACGCTTGCGGTCGCGGCCTTCGCCGTCCTCGCCCGATCTCGGCTCGCCCGTCCTGGGTTCGCCAGACCTTGGCTCACCCGACCTTGGCTCACCCGACCTGGGCTGCTGGTGCTGCGATGGCTGGGCGTGCCTTGGCTGCTCGGCCTGGGCCGGTGCTTCCTCGTCTTCCTCGATGACGATCTCGTCCTCGGGTTCTTCCGGCTCGACATAGGCCGGCAGGCTGCGCAACTCGACAAAGCCTTCGGGCTTTTCGGCCAGCGCGCCGCGGAAGATCGCGTAGTGCTGGGCGCCAACCGTATCGTCGGCCTCGATGGTGATGGTCAGGCCGAAGCGGCTTTCGAGTTCCACCAGCGTGCCGCGCTTGTGGTTGAGCACGTAGAGTGCGGTAGCCGACGGCGTGCGCACCGTGATGTGGCTGCGCGAATCCTTGAGCAGGAATTCCTCGATCGCCCTCACCACCATCAGCGCGACCGACGAATCGGAGCGCACATGGCCGGTGCCGCCGCAATGCGGGCAGGGCTTCATGGTCGATTCCAGCACGCTGGCGCGGATGCGCTGGCGCGACATTTCCATCAGGCCGAAATGCGAGATGCGGCCGACCTGGATGCGCGCACGGTCGTTCTTGAGGTGATCCTTCAACCGCTTTTCGACGGAGCGATTGTTGCGGTTCTCCTCCATGTCGATGAAGTCGATGACGATCAGGCCGGCAAGGTCGCGCAGCCGGAGCTGACGCGCGACTTCCTCGGCCGCTTCCAGATTGGTGTGGAGCGCGGTGTCCTCGATCGAGTGCTCCTTGGTGGAGCGGCCCGAATTGACGTCGATGGCGACCAGCGCTTCGGTCTGGTTGATGATGATGTAGCCGCCGCTCTTCAGCGTCACCTGCGGCTGCAGCATGCGGTCGAGCTGCGCCTCGATGCCGTTGCGCACGAAGATCGGCGTTGTGTCGCGGAACGGCTGAACCACCTTGGCGTGGCTCGGCATCAGCATGCGCATGAAGTCCTTGGCCTCGCGGTAGCCTTCGTCGCCGGAGACGAGAATCTCGTCGATATCCTTGTTGTAGAGGTCGCGCACCGAGCGCTTGATCAGGCTGCCTTCCTCATAAACCAGGGCAGGGGCCGTGGACTGGAGCGTGAGATTGCGCACGTTCTCCCAAAGCCGCATCAGATATTCGTAGTCGCGCTTGATCTCGGCCTTGGTGCGGCTTTCGCCGGCGGTGCGAAGGATGACGCCCATGCCTTGCGGCACTTCGAGATCGGCAACGACCTCCTTGAGGCGCTTGCGGTCGACCGCGCTGGTGATCTTGCGGGAAATGCCGCCGCCGCGCGCCGTGTTCGGCATCAGCACGGAATAGCGACCGGCAAGCGACAGATAGGTGGTGAGTGCGGCGCCCTTGTTGCCGCGCTCTTCCTTGACGACCTGCACCAAAAGGATCTGCCGGCGCTTGATCACTTCCTGGATCTTGTACTGGCGGCGCACCGGCTTGCGGCGGTTGCGCACTTCTTCCAGCGCATCCTCGGCACCGACCGATTCGATCTCATGATCGTCCGGATGCGAGGACGACACCTCTTCGAGCATGCCGCGATCATTGTCGGCGGAGGTGGCGTCGCTGCCTTGGTCCGCCTGCGAGAGGGGCTCGGAAATCACATCAGCTTCGACGGAGGCGGCGATCGAGGTGGGGCCACCTTCGCGGGTTTCGCTTTCCTCCTGCTCTGCAGAAGCCTCTTCATGCGAGGATGCATCGGCATCCGCCGACGTATCCGCCGCGTGTTCGACGGTCTCGGAAACGTTGGAGGTGTCCTCGGCGACGGCATCGGCGCCACTGTCGCCGTTTTCACTTGCCTCGCCAGCGGCTTCGTTTGCCTCGCCGGATTCGGCTCCGCCTGCGTCGCGCGGGTGCTCGCCGCGGTCGCGGCTCTTGCCGCCGCGCCGGCGTCCGCGCCGGCCGCGATCGCGGCTCTGGCGATCCTCGCCTTCGCTATCCTCGTTCTCCTCGTCCTCGGCTTCCTGCGCTTCGGCGCGCAGCAGCGCCTGACGGTCGGCGACCGGGATCTGGTAGTAGTCGGGATGTATTTCACTGAAGGCGAGAAAACCGTGACGGTTGCCGCCATATTCGACAAAGGCTGCCTGAAGGGAAGGTTCGACGCGCGTTACGCGGGCGAGGTAGATGTTTCCTTTGAGCTGCTTCTTGTCCTGGGATTCAAAGTCGAATTCTTCGATGCGGTTACCGCGTACGACGACAACTCGTGTTTCCTCCGGGTGGGAGGCGTCTATCAGCATTTTGTTGGGCATTATTTCGTTTCCCCCCGGCAGCCGTCAGCCGCAGCTGGCGGGGCAAAGCCCGCTGCTGTGTGTCTGGATGAATATGGGTGCCGGATAATTGAACGTCCGCCGGACGCTGCCTGCGTGTCATGGCGGTGCCGCCCGCTGCCATATTGGCGCGGTTTGATGCGGACCTTTCCATGATTGCGCTTGAAGCCATCGTCACCAGCAGAACCTTTGAACCAAAGCCCGGAAACCGGACCAGCTTGTTTGCTCGTACAGAGCCGGCGCGGGAACAAACCCGGCCGTTTTCCTCACGCAGGCGATTCCCCCGCCACGGGCGCACACCTGCGAAATTCGTCGCGATCACCTGAAGCCTTTTCGCGTGAAGCGAAAGGAGCCGCCTTTCATCTGACCCTGTAGCAGGAAGCTGCGGAGGAGGGCGGTTCCAGGATTGCAGTGATCCACTATCGCTTTTATGATTTGGCGGGGTGGAAGGCAACCCCGATTTCCGATGCCGGCAAAAAGCAGTTCCGTAGCGTAAACCTAGGCTCCAGCCCTGCATGAAAAGGCTTGGTTAACCTTCTCTGGATACCAATCGTTAATCGACTTCGCGGCCTAACCGGCACTTCGACGAAACGAACGGGCGCCGGGCGCCAAACCGGGAGCGACTGGAAGAGAGATGGGACTGGCAGACCTCGCAGACAAGGGATGTCGTGTCGGCGGCCGGATTCTCGGCGCCTTCTGTCTCGTGCTGCTGGTGGTTTGTTCCACCTTTTCCTCCCTCGCCAATGCCGCCGACGCACCGCTGGTGGCGAAAGGCTACAAAATGGCGGGCGATGCCACCAAGATGCGCATCGTCATGGAATTCGATCGCGAGCCTGACATCAAATGGTTCCTGCTGCGTGGCCCCAATCGTCTGGTCATCGACCTGGCGAACACCAGGCTGGCCATCGACGCCAAGGATCTGAAACCGCGCGGCCTGGTCAGGGGCGTGCGCCTGGGCGAACTCGGCGACGGCGTTTCGCGGCTGATCCTCACCGGCAAGGGGCCGTTCGCCGTCGATAGGCTCGATGTACTCAAGGACGAGGACGGCACCGGCTACCGCATAGCCATCGATATGTCGGCCGCCTCCGCGCGCGAGTTCGATGCAGCCCTTGCCAACCAGGCGCTGACCACCGGCTCCACGGTTTCGACCGACAAGGGCGGGCGGGTCGGCACCGGGCCGGTCTCCAATCCCGGGCACCGCTTCACGGTCGTCATCGATCCCGGCCACGGCGGCGTCGACGGCGGCGCCGAGGGCCTGAACGGCACCATCGAGAAGGACGTCACGCTCGCCTTCGCCACGGAATTGCGCGACAAGCTCGCCGTGGCCGGCAAATACGATGTCTTCATGACCCGCGACAGCGATGAATATTTGCGCCTGGACGACCGAGTACGCATTGCGCGGCAGCATGAGGCCGATCTGCTGATTTCGATCCACGCCGACACCATCAGCGTCAAGGGCATCCGCGGCGCCACCGTCTATACGGTTTCCGACAAGGCGTCGGATCCCGAGGCGCAGGCGCTGGCCGACCGTGAAAATCTCTCGGACCAGTTCGCCGGCATGGTGATCAAGGACGATAAGAAGGAGGTGACGGACATCCTGATCGACCTGATCCGCCGCGAGACGCACACCTTTTCGATGAGTTTCGCCCACACATTGGTCGGCCAGCTTTCGACCAGCGTCGGCCTTATCAACAATCCGCAGCGTTCGGCTGGGTTCAAGGTGCTGAAGGCGCCAGACGTGCCATCGGTGCTGGTCGAACTCGGCTATCTCTCGAATGCCAAGGACGAGGCGCAACTGCTCAACGCAGATTGGCGCGACAAAGCCGCGCAAAGCATCACCAACGCCGTCGCGCTTTTTGCTTCCGCCCGTGCCGGAGCCGGAACCGGAGGCTGACATGCCTGGCCACGCCTACAACCAAAGGCGGCGTTGCTGTATGACAACACCCGATGCCTTTATTTCCAGCACGCGGCCACGAAACAAGGCCTTGCCGTATTTTGTCCACATGGCGGCGACATGGGTTTTCGATTACGGTTTGGGCCCGGCACGAAAGCTTGCGCGGAAGGCGGCTTCGTTTAGGAAATTCCCGAACCAAGGACTGGAGCGGGTATGATTCGTCTCATTGGCTATTTCTTCGGCATCGGCACGACGCTGGCCCTTCTGGTCGCGGCGGGCGTTGCGATTTACATCGGCCATGTGGCAAAGGATCTGCCCGACTACGAAGTGCTGGCCAAATATGAACCGCCGGTGACCACCCGCATCCATGCCTCGGATGGCTCTCTGATGGCGGAATATGCGCGCGAACGGCGCCTGTATTTGCCGATCCAGGCGATCCCGGATCGCGTCAAGGCTGCCTTCCTGTCCGCCGAGGATAAGAATTTCTACAACCACCCTGGCGTGGACATAACGGGATTGGGCCGGGCGGCGCTCACTTACGTTTCGGGTGGACCGATGCAGGGCGGTTCGACGATCACCCAACAGGTTGCCAAGAACTTCCTCCTCACCAACGAGCGCTCCCTGGAACGCAAGGTCAAGGAGGCCATCCTTTCGTTTCGCATCGAACAGGCCTATTCCAAGGATCGCATCCTTGAACTCTATCTCAATGAGATTTTCTTTGGCTTCAACGCCTACGGTGTCGCCGGCGCCGCGCTGACCTATTTCGACAAGTCGGTGAACGAATTGACCGTGGCCGAGGCTGCTTATCTGGCATCGCTGCCGAAAGGCCCAGCCAACTACAATCCCTTCAAACATGCCGATCGGGCGCTTGAGCGGCGAAACTGGGTCATCGGCCAGATGGTCGAGAACGGTTACGTGACTCCCGAAGAGGGTGCGAAAGCGAAGGCCGAACCGCTTGGCGTTGCCCCGCGCCGCACCGGTTCCTATCTTTTCGCCGGCGAGTATTTCACGGAAGAGGTTCGCCGGCAGATCATCGCCCGTTACGGCGAGAACGCGCTCTATGAGGGCGGCCTGTCCATTCGCACCACCCTCGACCCGAAGGTCCAGCTCATTGCCCGCAAGGCGATGCAGAACGGTTTGATGAAATACGACACGCTGCGCGGCTATCGCGGGCCGGTGAAGACGATCGACGTGTCCGGCGACTGGGGCGTCACGCTTGGCGCCGTCAAGGGGCTGGAGGACGTTCCCGAATGGTCGCTTGCCGTCGTGCTCGACAGTTCGGCGACTGGGTTGTCGATCGGCCTGCAGCCCGCACGCCAGGCGTCGGGCGAGATCGTCAAGGAGCGCGTCGAAGGCACCGTCAGCAAGGACGACATGGGTTTCGCCATGCGCCATTTGGTCGATGGCAAGACAGTCAGGGCCAAGTCACCGGCCGACGTGCTGAAGCCAGGCGACGTCATCTTCGTGCAGAAGAACGAAGGCTCCGACAACACCTACAGCCTGCGCCAGGTTCCCGAGGTGGAGGGTGGCCTGATCGCCATGGATCCGCACACCGGCCGCGTACTGGCCATGGTCGGCGGCTTCTCTTATTCGCAGTCGGAATTCAACCGCGCCACCCAGGCGATGCGTCAGCCGGGCTCCTCATTCAAGCCGATCGTCTATTCGGCCGCGCTCGACAATGGCTACACGCCGGCCTCGGTGATCATGGACGGGCCGATTACCATCCAGAGCGGCAATACGACCTGGACGCCGAAGAATTATGACGGCACCGTCGCCGGTCCGGCGACGCTGCGCTCCGGCATCGAGAAGTCGCGCAACCTGATGACCGTGCGGCTTGCCAACGACATGGGTATGAAGCTCGTCGTCGAATATGCCGAGCGCTTCGGCGTCTACGATCATCTGGCACCGTATCTGCCGATGGCGCTTGGCTCTGGCGAGACCACCGTCATGCGCATGGTTTCGGCCTATTCGATCATGGCCAATGGCGGCAAGTCGATCAAACCGTCGCTGATCGACCGCATCCAGGATCGCTACGGCAAGACGGTGTTCAAGCAGGACGAACGTGGCTGTGAAAGCTGCAACGCGCCTGAATGGAAGAACCAGCCGGAGCCGGAACTGGTCGACAATTCCGAGCAGGTTCTCGATCCGATGACCGCCTACCAGATCACCTCGATGATGGAAGGCGTCGTCCAGCGCGGCACCGGCGCCACCATCGGTGAGCTCGGCCGCCACATCGCTGGCAAGACCGGCACCACCAACGACGAAAAGGACGCCTGGTTCATCGGCTACACGCCGAACCTCGTGGTCGGCCTTTACATGGGCTACGACACGCCGCGCGGCCTTGGCCATGGCGCCACCGGCGGCGGTCTCGCGGCCCCGATCTTCAAGGATTTCATGCGCGTGGCGTTGGACGGCACGCCCAATGTCGACTTCAAGGTTCCCGATGGCATGAACCTGGTTGCCATCAACCGCAAGACCGGCATGCGGGCGGCATCGGGCGATCCGGGCACCATCGTCGAGGCCTTCAAGCCGGGCACCGGCCCCGCCGACAGCTATTGGGTGATCGGCATGGGCGCCGACGGCTCCAATGCCTCCGGCGGCACCTTGTCGCCACAGGCCAACCAGGCCATCCAGGACGGCGGCGGCGGACTCTACTAACGGTCCGGTCGTCGGCACGGCTGGCCTTGGGGCTGACCTTGGGCCGGCCCATTCCCTTTGCACATGTCCGCTTTACACATGTTCGCTTTACACATGGCGGCGCCGTCCCTATGTATCGCGCCGACCGAAGTGTCACTTCAGCAACAGGACAAAATACCAGGCCATGCGCGCGGAAACGCAGAATATTGTCGACGAGATCAGGCAGGCGATAACCCTGCTGAGGAGGCATCTTTGACTGGGATCAGGCCATCAAGCGGCTTGAATACCTGAACGTTCGCGCCGAGGACGCCAGCCTCTGGAACGAACCGCTGGAGGCGCAGAAGCTGATGCGCGAGCGCCAGGGCCTCGAGGAAGGCATTGCATCGGTCAAGGGCCTGACGCAGGCGCTGGAGGACAATATCGGCCTGATCGAGCTCGGCGAGGAAGAGGGCGACGAAGGCGTCATCGCCGAGGCCGAGGCCGCGCTTCGCTCCATGCAGGGCGAGGCGAAAGCCCGCCAGGTCGAGACACTGCTGTCGGGCGAAGCCGACGCCAACGACACCTATCTCGAAGTCCACGCAGGCGCCGGCGGCACTGAAAGCCAGGACTGGGCCTCGATGCTTTTGCGCATGTACACACGCTGGGCCGAGCGCCGCCGCTTCAAGGTCGAGGTGCTGGAAGTGCATGACGGCGAAGAAGCGGGCATCAAGTCCGCGACTTTGCTGATCAAGGGCCACAATGCCTATGGCTGGCTGAAGACGGAATCGGGCGTCCATCGCCTGGTGCGCATCTCGCCCTATGACAGCAACGCGCGCCGGCACACCTCCTTCGCCAGCGTCTGGGTCTATCCGGTCATCGACGACACGATCGAGATCGACGTGTCCGAATCCGACGTCCGCATCGACACCTATCGCTCGTCGGGTTCGGGCGGCCAGCACGTCAACACCACCGATTCGGCCGTGCGCATCACCCATATCGCCACCGGTATCGCGGTTGCTTGCCAGGCCGAGCGTTCGCAGCACAAGAACAAGGCCAAGGCTTGGGAGATGCTGCGCTCGCGCCTCTACGAGGAGGAGTTGAAGAAGCGCGAAGCCGTTGCCAACGCGACCGAAGCATCCAAGAGCGATATCGGCTGGGGCCACCAGATCCGCTCCTATGTGCTGCAGCCCTATCAGCTGGTGAAGGACCTTCGTACCGGTGTCGAAAGCACCAGCCCTTCCAGTGTGCTCGATGGCGACCTCGACGATTTCATGGAGGCTTCGCTGTCGCAACGCATCGAGGGCGGTGCGGGTGAAGTGGTGGCGGACCTGGACTAAAAGCAGCCGCTTGAACGACGGAGCTGAACCGACGATGGCACGCAGGCTCTCGGGAAAATGCTTCTGCGGAGCAGTACGCTACGACGTCGCCGACGAATTCGTCTACGCGGCCAACTGCCACTGCTCGAATTGCCGGCGGACCACCGGTTCGGCCTTCAAACCTTTTGCCGGGATCGAGCGAGACAAGCTTGCCTTGGTCGAGGGCAAGGACAGGCTCCTGATCTTCGGCGATCAAAGCGGCGCTCATGACGCCCATTGCCGACTGTGCGGCTCATTGCTCTATTCGCTCGTCCGCGAAGGAGCCTTTTTCCATGTGCCGATGGGAACCCTTGTCGACGATCCTTCCATCCGTCCGACCGCGCACATTTTCGTCGGCTCCAAGGCGGCCTGGTTCGACATCACCGACGACCTGCCGCAATATCAAGAGCACGTGATCGCCGGCTCCGACGCTCGATAGGCTGGAACCGATTCGGGCAATCGCCGTTATTTCGATGCTCGCCCGTTATTCGAAACTCGTATGCCGGGAGTGGGACCTGGCCGAAATCTCGTCAGCAATGGCAGAGGGTTGGCGCCTGCACGGCGATATCGCCGATAGCAGCAACTTCTTGCGCCTGCCAGGGAATCAGCCCAGCATCCAAAGGCTGGGAGAGAAAAAGCATTTATGGCCGGACGCGGCATATCTGCGACCTGACGATCCGGCCACTGGGAAGACACGTTCCGGGAACGGGCAAGCGAAACGCTTGATGCTCGTTTGAAAGGAACGTTTCCATGTCTGCTGCCACATTCCGATCGGCCAGAGCCGTTCAACCGGCTGGCCGACTTATGTTTTCCCTGCTCGCCATCGGTGCGCTCGCGATACTTACGCCATCTGCCTTTGCCCATGACGCCGAGCCCACGGCGGCAAAGCCGCAAGGCTGGAGTTATCCATTCGCTTGCTGTGCCAACTATGATTGTCGTGCCACACACACCGGGGAAGTGCTGGAGAAACCCGAAGGCTATGTGATCGCCGGCACCGGCGAGGTCGTTCCCATGACAGACAAGCGCATCAAGGACAGCCCTGACGGCGAGTTTCACTGGTGCGCTCATCAAGGCGGTCTCGATGCCGGCAGGACGATCTGCCTGTTCGTCCCGCCGCGCTCTTTTTAGGTTGTGACAAATGCATCGGAAGACCGGCCATCGTTCCAGAACCTTGTTGAGATGGCTGACCTGTGGCGCTGTTGCCTCAGGCGGAAGCCGCGAGTGCCGAGGCGAAGTCGCGATATGGGCGTAGTGGGCGGCCCAGAAGCGCGGTCAGGCGCTCGACGTCGCCGGCTTCCGGCAGCATCCCGTCGGTGAAGAAGCGCTCGCCCATCAAACGCATGTCGTAGGCCATCCAGGCAGGCAAGAACTGCTTGAGATTTTGCTCGAAGCCCTCTGTGTTGTCGCCGCTATAGTTGATCGGACGGGCGAGCACGTCTGACCAGATTGCGGCGATATCCGTCCCGGTCAGTGTCTGCGGACCGACGAGGTTGATCCGCTCCAGCGCAAGCGGCTCCGCGGACTGTTCACGGCGCAACAGCTCAAGGGCGGCGATTTCGGCGATATCACGGGCGTCGATCATGGCAAGACCCTTCGCGCCGATCGGCATTGGGTAGGTGCCGTAGCCGGTGATGGTGTCTTCGACCATCAGATCGTTCTGGATGAAGTAGGCCGGGCGCAAGATCGTGGCCTTGAAGTCCATCTGCTCGATCATCCGCTCGACGCCGAACTTGCCGGCGAAGTGCGGCACGTTCACATAGACGTCAGCGTGGATCACCGACAGATAGACGATCCGCTCGATGCCGGCCGATCGGGCGACGTTCAGCGCGACCAAGGCTTGGGTGAACTCGTCCGGTACCACGGCGTTCAAGAGGAACAGAGTGGAAACTCCAGACATGGCTTTGCGCAGCGAATCGACATCGAGGAAGTCGCCCAGCACGACGGATACGCCTGCCGGGAAGCTGGCTTTCGACGGATCGCGGACGAGGGCACGGACATCGGCGCCGCGCTTGACGAGGTGGTCGACGACTTGGCGGCCAATGTTGCCCGTGGCGCCGGTAACGAGAATGGTCATGGAATTTCTCCTGTTGGGGTGCTTGACGCCTCCCATATGCGTGGCTCACAAAGCGCCCAACAGGCGGAAAATTTAGACGCATCGTCTCACTGGTGGAACGCGCCATGGATCTTCTTGCTCTCGCGGATTTCAATCTCGTTGCCCGTCATGCTGGCTTCGGCAAGGCTGCAAGGGCCACCGGCCGGCCCAAGGCAACGCTGTCCCGGCGCGTTGGAGAGTTGGAAAGCAGTCTTGATCTGCGCCTGTTTGAACGAGGTGCGCGTGACTTGAAGCTGACCGAGGAAGGACGGGCCCTCTTCGAGCGGACGGGGACGTTGCTTGCGGAACTGGACGAGACGGCGGCGGCGATTGCCTCGGGCGGACAGAAACCCAAGGGCAGATTACGGATCAGCGCACCTCTCCATTTTTCTCAGACCGCAATGGGCAGGATTGCCGCGGGATTTGCCGTTAAGTATCCGGAGGTTAGGCTCGAGATCACGACCGAGGATCGGTATGTGGACATGATCGAGGAAGGCTATGACCTGGCAATTCGAGTCAATCCAGATCCCGACGAAAGCCTGGTCGGACGGGCGTTTCTGCGCGACCGTCTGGTCGTGGTGGCAAGCCCCGGCCTTCCTCGCACGACAGATGGACTCGCCGCTCCTGGCGTTGCCCGCGGCCCAGGCGATCGGCAAACATGGCACGTGAAGACGCAAGCTGGCCACTCGACGATTACAGTCGAGCCTGTCCTCGCGCTGTCAACGCTCATCATGGTCCGGGATGCGGTGCGAGCCGGCGTCGGTGCGGGACGGCTTCCCATTTCATTGGTGGCCCACGATTTGGCTGACGGCACACTGGTGAATTGGGGGGATATCGACGGCCCCGAGATCTCGCTATGGGCGCTCTACCCATCTCGGCGGCTGCTCAGTGCGCGCGTATCGGCGTTCTTGGACTTCCTGAAACAGGCTTTTCCAAATGGGACGCCGGACGAACTGGCCGCCTATATCGGCAGGTGAAGGCCGAGGCCGCTTTCAGCCGTAGCCTGCTGACGGACAGTTGTCAGCATCGCTTCTTTATGGTGCCCTGTTGCAGGGGCGGCGGACAACGGAGAGGTGATGTTTCATGATCATCAAGGGAAGCTGCCACTGCAAGGCGACGATGTTCGAGGTCTCGCAGGCCCCACAAACGGTGACGCAATGCACCTGTTCGTTCTGCTCGAAGCGCGGTTCGCTGTGGGCCTACTACATCCCGTCGCAGTTCAAGCTCATCACGCCGCCGAACAAGGTTTCCTTCTATCAGTGGGGATCGAAAACCGTAAAACATGGGTTTTGCGCCATCTGCGGCTGCGGCACTTTCACCGAAACACCGGACTGGTCCACCGGCGAGCCGGATTTCGACAATCCAAAGATCAGCGTCAATTCACGGTTGTTCGATGATTTCGATCTCGACAAGGTCGAAGTGGTGGTCATTGACGGCAAGAATCTCTGGTAGCCGGCCAACACGGTTCGTTACCTGACCGGCTCCGGGGAAAAGCCGTTGCGGTCGATTTTCCCGTTCCGCTTTTCGCCGCATTTCATGGTACAAGTCGCGGCAAGGGCTGATTTGGCGCCGTCGAAAAGGCGCGACTTGGAGAGGGACCATCTATGAAGAAGACCGTGCTCGTCGTCGTGGCGACGGCTTTGCTCGTGAGCGCCTGCACCACCACAGATCCGTATACGGGTGACCAGAAGATTTCCAACACGGCCGCGGGTGCCGGTCTTGGTGCCCTGGCGGGTGCCAGCCTGGGTCTGCTTGCCGGCGGCAATGACCGTCGCAATGCGCTGATCGGCGCCGGCATCGGCGCGCTGGCCGGCGGCGCCATCGGCGCCACGATGGATCAGAACGAAGCGGAGTTGCGTCGGCAGCTCGAGGGCACTGGCGTCAGCGTCACCCGCAGCGGCGACCAGATCATCCTCAACATGCCGTCCGATATCACCTTCAATTCGGATCAGGATGCGGTGAAGCCGGGCTTCTACCAGGTGCTGAACTCGGTTGCGCTGGTGCTGAAGAAGTTCAAGCAGACCACGGTCGACGTTTTCGGCCACACCGATTCGACCGGTGGCGACCAGCACAATTTCGACCTGTCCCAGCGTCGTGCGCTGGCGGTCGCCAATTATCTGTCTGGCCAGGGCGTCGATCAGCGCCGCTTTGCCGTCACCGGCTTCGGCAAGACGCGTCCGGTCGCTTCCAATGCGACGTCCGAGGGCCGCGCCCAGAACCGTCGCGTCGAGATACAGCTTTCGCCGCTCACCTGATCTGTCCGGCAAGCGCCCCGACCTGTTCGGCAAGCCACTACGAAACGGCTCCCACGCGGAGCCGTTTTGCTTGAGCGAGGGTGCGCTCTATATTTTAGCAATTTCTAATAAATTTCTTTCCCGCGACCATGGAAAGGAATATTGTCATTCCTGTTCCGGAGGGGATGAGGCGGTACAATCGGCCGCGCAATCAGCATTTTTCCGCCTCGGTCTTGCACGGCCAGATCAGAAGTCTGGGAGGAATGCATGACAAGAACAGCCACCCTTGGGCGCTGCGGCGTCCTTGCTTTGACAGGCATTGCAACTGTATGGCTGGGCCTCGCCGCGGCGAGGGCCGAGGACGCCAACAAGGCCGACATCGATGCCTTGAAAAAATCGCTCGCCAAATATGAGGACTACACCGCCGCCGTCCGCGACCTCTATCTGTCGACGGTCGGCTGCGTCTACTACAGCGGAGAAAAGATAGCGGGCTCGATGGACTACCCGAAGGGCGCCATGGGCATCCATTTCGTCAATGTCCCGAGTGTCGGACAGAAACTCGACCCGATGAAGCCCAACGTCCTGATCTACGAGCCGACCAAGAAAGGCCTGAAGTTGGTCGGTGTGGAATGGCTGGTGCCGCTGACGCCGGACGTCAAAGCGCCGCCGAAGCTGTTTGGCCAGACCTTCATGGGCCCGATGGAGGGGCACTATCCGCTCATCCCGAAGGAATTCGTCCACTACGACCTTCACGCCTGGCTGAACGACAATCCCAACGGCATGTTCAGTCCGACGAACCCGAAGGTGAAATGCAACAAGGCCGAGTTTCCGATGCTGGAGAAACCGACCAAGATGATGCCGGGCCCGATGTAACAGGCACGCCAAGCCGAGGCTTGTCGACATCCATCTGTGCGTCTACCGAGGGCAAGCCGGATCGCTGGCTTGCCCGCCCGGGAATCAGACCTTGGCGACGATTCGCATGAAGGCCGGCATGTCGTCGCCGAAGCCGACGGTAGCGTCGTTGTCTTCCTGATGGCGTTGACGGCCAGGGCGGTTGTTGTCGCCGCGCTGCGGCCTGGTATCACCGCGCTCCGGTGCGCGCTCATTGCGATCGGAGGATTTACGCTCGGTGTTTTCCGAACGGATTGCATCCTTGCGCGCGCGCCGTTCGACAACGTCGGCGACCGGCGTCTCTGCCGCATTGGACTGCTCGTGCTGCTGGGCAGCCACGGCCGGGGCGTCTTCCTCGCTGTGTCTGGCGCGACGTTCGCCGCCCTTCTTGCGCTCGCCCCCGTCCTTACGCTCGCCCCTGTCCTTACGGTCGTCATCCTTGCGGCCGGCACGGCGCGGCGCGCCTTTGCCACGGCGCGGCGCGTCGTCCTCGCCTTCGCTGGCGACCACCGTCGACAGATCGCCGTCGTGCCACTCGATCTCGGTGCCGATCAGCCGCTCGATGGCGTCGATATACTTGGTGTCGGACTTGGTCGCGATGGTGAAGGACTTGCCCGAGCGCCCGGCGCGGCCGGTACGGCCGATGCGGTGGACATAGTCCTCGGCATGGATCGGGACGTCATAGTTGAAGACGTGGCTGACATCGGGGATGTCGAGGCCGCGCGCGGCAACATCCGAAGCGACGAGGTAGCGCAGCTTGCCATCGCGGAAATTGGCCAGCATCTGCATGCGGGCACGCTGGTCCATGTCGCCATGCAGCGCACCGGCGTCGAAATCATACTTCAGCAGCGAGCGGAACAGTTCCGACACCTCGACCTTGCGGTTGCAGAAGATGATGGCGTTCTTCAGCTCGGCATCTTCAGCCTTGATCAGGTTGCGCAGCGTCTCGCGCTTGTCCCAGGGTTTCGAGCCCGACTTGACCAGCCGCTGGATGATGTTGGTCGCGGCCGACGCGGCCTTGGAGACCTCGACGCGCACCGGCGCGTGCAGGAATTTTTCGGTAAGCTTGGTGATTTCCGGCGGCATCGTCGCCGAGAAGAACAGCGTCTGCCGGGTGAACGGGATCATCTCGCAGATGCGTTCGATATCGGGGATAAAGCCCATGTCGAGCATGCGGTCGGCCTCGTCGATGACGAGGATTTCGACGCCGTTGAGCAAGAGCTTGCCGCGCTCGCGGTGGTCGAGCAGGCGGCCGGGCGTCGCGATCAGCACGTCGGCGCCACGCTCCAGCTTCTTGTCCTGTTCGTCGAACGACACGCCGCCGATCAGGAGCGCGATGTTGAGCTTGTGATTCTTGCCGTACTTGATGAAGTTTTCCTCGACCTGCGCGGCAAGCTCACGCGTCGGTTCCAGGATCAGTGTGCGCGGCATGCGGGCACGCGCGCGGCCCTTTTCCAGCCGGGTCAGCATCGGCAGCACGAAGGAGGCCGTCTTGCCGGTGCCGGTCTGGGCAATGCCCAGCACGTCCTTGCCGAGCAAGGCGTGCGGAATGGCGCCGGCCTGGATCGGAGTCGGCTGCGTGTAGCCGGCATCGGTAACTGCGGAAAGCACCTTCGGCGACAGGCCGAGGTCTGAAAAAGTCAACGCTTCTTGAGCGGTCGTGGTGTCTGAGGACAAGTGTTGCTGTCTTTGGCTGGTTCGGGGAAGCGCAACGTTGTTCGTCGCGGCAAGCGCCACGCGCCTGCAAGATTGGTATTGCGATTAGGCGCAAGCCCGCGATTTGTCAACAGAAACGGGCGGGATTGGCGCGATTGTGAAGTCGTAACCTTAATCGCGATGCTTAATCCGGCTGCTTGTGTCTGTGCCGGCTCAATACCGGAACTGTTCGGCCAGGATGCGCTCGTTCCAGGAGTGGTTGGGATCAAACAGCAAGGTCGCCGTCGCCGTCGGCGACTCCCGCACCGTCACGGAGGTCACCGCCTTGACTTCCGTATGGTCGGCGGCGGCGTTCACCGGCCGCTTTTCCGGCTCCAGAATGTCGAAGCGCACGGTCGCCTTGTTGGAGAGCAATGCACCGCGCCAGCGGCGCGGACGGAACGGGCTGACCGGGGTCAGCGCCAGAAGTGGCGCATCGAGCGGCAGGATCGGGCCGTGCGCGGAGAGATTGTAGGCCGTGGATCCGGCCGGCGTCGCAATCATGACGCCATCGCAATTCAGCTCTTCAAGCCGTATTTGATCATCGATGCTGATGCGAATCTTGGCCGTCTGATAGGATTGGCGCCACAGCGCCACTTCGTTGATCGCCAGAGCCGAGACCGTTTCGCCTTCCGAGGTGACGGCCAGCATCTCCAGCGGGCGGATCGTTTCGGCGACCGCTGCCGCGATGCGCTCGGTGAGCCCACCGGAACGGTACTCGTTCATCAGGAACCCGATGGTGCCACGGTTCATGCCGTACACCTTCTTTCCCGTCCCCATCGTGTCGCGCAAGGTCTGCAACAGGAAGCCGTCGCCGCCCAAGGCAACGACAACCCCGGCATCCGCGACTGGACATTGGCCATAGCGCGCCGACAGGCTTTCCAGCGCCGCCTTGGCGTCTGCTGTGTCGGACGAGACGAAGGCGATGCTGTTGGCGGCTGTGCTCATGGCTTCCCGATCGCGACCGATTGGCGGCAGTTCCGACCGCGCCAGCGCCGGGGTAGCATGGGGCGGGCAGGTCTGCAAAGAGAGCCGTTGTGTCGGCGGCAAAGCGATCACGCCGCGGCCTGCCGAAGCGGGCCGGTCGCGGTTGATGTCAAGGCACCAACGAATGTGATGGTTAAGGCCGGGCGTAACCTCTCGTAAAGCTGGATCGATCATGTTAGCCGGCATGGGTGGCGTGGGGCGCCCGCAGCATTGCCGGATCCCTCGGGACATCAAAAGGACGCTGCGGCACTTTTGATCTGTGTGCATGATCCCTCGAGAATATCCTGACGTTCGGGGATCTGCGCGCTAACAGACGAGGCCGACACATTGCCGTTAGCACGCCTGATCATCGTTTTTGTCATCCTGGGAAGCTTTGCGCTGGTCTTCGCCGAGCTGGTTCGCCAGTCGGAAGAAATGAGCAACAGACCAGTGCCCACGGCATCTCGCTGTGGCGACGCCGCCGGAATGCCTTGCCCGCAACGGGCGGAGCTGTAAGCCGTACGGCCTTCATTCCGATCGTAAATTATTTCCGACCGTGAAGTCGTTGCGATCGTGAAACTATGCCGATCGCGGAAGTGAATCGAGCTTGCCTGTGAAATGGGGTGCAAAGACGGTTTCGAAGGCCTTGAGAGCCGCGCCGATCGCCTGGTGCATGTCGAGATACCGGTAGGTGCCCAGCCGTCCCCCCAGATGCAGGTTTTTCTCGGCCGCCGCCCTTTCGAGGTAACGGCGGTAGACCGCCTGGTCCTTGCGTGTGTCGATTGGATAGTAGGGTTCGTCGGCGCGGCCGGCGAAACGGGAATACTCACGGCCGATGAGTGTCTTGTCGCTTCCGTGCTGGCGTTCCGGATTGAAATGCCGGAATTCGACCACGCGGGTGTAGGGCACCGCTTCGTCGGCATAGTTCATGATCGCCGTGCCCTGATGATCCGGTGAGTTCATCACCTCCAGATCGATATCGATGGTCCGCCAGCCAAGCTCGCCCTCGCAATAGTCGAAATAGCGGTCGATCGGGCCGGTATAGACGACCGGCAGGTCTTTCGGCAGCAGGGGCTTGATGTCGAAGAAGTCGACGCCAAGTCGTGTTTCGATGAGCTCGTGCGCAAGCATCTTTTCGAAGATCGCGGTGTAGCCATCCACGGGCTGGCCCTGGAAACGGTCATTGAAATAGCCGTCGTCGAACGTGTAGCGGACCGGCAGGCGCGCGATGATCTGCGCTGGCAGTTCGCGCGGGTCCGTCTGCCATTGCTTGGCGGTGTAGCCCTTGATGAAGGCCTCGTAGAGGGGACGGCCGACAAGGGAGATCGCCTTCTCCTCGAGATTGGCCGGCGGGCGGTCGCCGAGTTCCGCTGCCTGCTCGGCGATCATGCCGCGTGCCTCGTCCGGGCTCAGCCGCTTGCCGAAGAACTGGCAGATCGTGGCGAGGTTGATCGGCAGCGGATAGACCTTGTCGCGATAGGTCGAGAATGCGCGGTGGCGATAGGACGTGAAGCCCGTGAAACCCCGCAGATAGCTCCAGACCTCCTCGTTGGATGTGTGGAACAGATGCGGCCCGTAACGATGGATTTCGACGCCGGTGACGGGATCCTGCTCGGTATAGGCATTGCCGCCGATGTGCGTGCGTCGGTCGATCACCAGCACCCGCCGGCCGAGTTGGGTGGCGATACGCTCGGCGAGCGTCGCGCCGTAGAATCCCGCGCCGACGATGAGGATATCGGCTTTGCTCAGCAAGTTCTTGTCCATTCGGCCGATCCATCCAGCGTTTGAAGTCCGTGCCTTATTCGCTGCCGCCGCTCACGACACAAGCGAAAAACGACATGGGGTTGAAGTGTTTGGAACTCGAGGTGGCAGTCCGAATGGATGGAAATATTTTTTGGCAAGCTACATCAGCTTTGTTGTAGCCTGAAAGAAACTTCAGTATTCGACCACCTGATTTGTCATCGTTGGTCAATCGGCCGACTACACCACCGCCATCACAGGATTGTACGTTTCATGAAGCTGATCGTTGTGACTCCGGCAGGGCGCGAGAAATATCTTCGCTTGCTCAGCCATCACGTTTTGAAAAGCCCCGACGTGCACGAATGGCACCTGTGGGACAATTGCCGCAACGAAGCCGATCGCGCCTACCTTCAACGGCTGGCCGCCTCCGACCCGCGATGCCGGATCAAGAAACTTCCACACGCCGATGGCGGGTTTAACGTCATCGGTGACTTCTATCGCTTCTGCGATGATGCCGAGGCTTTCTACCTGCGCCTCGACGACGATGTGGTTTTTGTCGAGGATGGCTTCTTTCAAAAGTTCATGACGAGGGTCACGGCCGAGAGAGGATCGGCCATCTGGTACGCGCCGCTGATCATCAACAACGCCATCTGCAATTCACTTATCAAGCAGCTTTCCAGGGTCCTAGTGGACGGGCCGCTGACTTGCCAGGCGTCATGCGAATTCTCCTGGGCTCATGCCAGCTTTCCACAGGCGCTTCATCCGGTCTTCATCGACGCCGTCCGCGCCAACCGGCTTGATGACTTCCGCGTGCCGGACAGGGAGATCAGGCTGTCGCGCTTTTCGATCAACGCGCTCGGCTTTTTCGGATCGGATATCGTCAGCCTGGGAGAGAGTTTCCATCCGCCGTCGGGTGATGAGGAGGAGTGGCTTTCGGCGACCTTGCCCACCAGACTGGACCGGCCGGGCAAGATATTTGGTGACCTGATCGTGGCGCATTTCAGCTTCTATCCGCAGGAACGCCAATTGCTGCGTACCAACATCCTCGATGGCTACTATGATCTCGCTGGCCTTGTTCCTCCGATCTACGAGAAGCCTCCGATCCGCCTGAGAGATCGGTTGAAGCAGTGGAGGAGAGGCCGGAAGGCGTCGACACCACCGCACTATACGATCTCGCTTTCACCCGTCACAACCTGAAGGTTGGCATCGCCGTCGGGCGTCCAGGCAAGGTCCGTCGGGTCGCGGACTTCGTGGCAGCGCCTGCCGGCGCCTTGCATGGTCTCACCAGGCAAGCCGGCCCGTCCTCCAGTCGCTGACGTCCCTTTGGAAATCGCTCGGGAAGGCAGCGGCCGCGCACGCCGATGAAGCCGGCCGCACTGGCAAAGGCTGTGAAAACATATTGACTGTATGGTTAGTTATAATTATTCCTGGCGTTAAGAGTTGGCCAGCCGGCATGCGCCGGTGAATGGCCGCGAAAAGGGGAATATCGTGACGGCCATCCGGCCCGCAATCGGGGCGAAGGCGTCATCAGGCTTGTTCATCAGCAGGAAATGGACCTGAGGCGATACGCTGCCGGTCCCAACAATGGGAGCACTCGCATGAACTGGAAATTGACCGCGGCAACCGTCGGACTGTCGCTGCTCGCCGTAACCGGCGTCGCCCGCGCCGATGGCGAACTCAACATCTACAACTGGGGCAACTACACCAACCCGGACCTGATCAAGAAATTCGAGGAGACCTACAAGGTCAAGGTCACCGTCACCGACTATGATTCCAACGACACCGCATTGGCCAAGGTCCGCCAGGGCGCTTCCGGCTACGACATCGTCGTGCCCTCGGCCAGCGTCGTGCCGATCTGGATCAGTGAAGGCCTGCTGCTCGAAACCGATCCCGACAAGATGGAGAATTTCAAGAACGTCGATCCCAGATGGGTAGACGTTCCCTTCGATCCGGGCCGCAAATATACCGTTCCGTGGCAGTGGGGCACGACAGGCATTTCGGTGAACAAGTCGGTCTATGCCGGCGACCCCAACACCTCGGCGCTCTTCCTCGACCCGCCGCCCGAGCTGGTCGGCAAGATCAATGTCGTCCCCGAAATGGGGGACATCATGTTCCTCGCCATCGCCTATGAAGGCGGCCAGTACTGCACCAACGACATGCAGGTGCTGAAGAAGGTCCACGACAAGCTGGTCGAGGCCAAGGCAAAATGGCTTTCGCTCGACTACGCGGCCGTCGACGGCCTGGGCAGGGGCGACATCGCCGCCGGTGTCAACTGGAACGGGATTTCGCTGCGGCAGAGACTGCAGAACGACAAGATCGTCTACGGCTATCCCAAGGAAGGCTTTCCGATCTGGATGGACAATGTCGCCGTGCTCAAGGACGCCAAGAATGTCGAGAATGCCAAGCTCTTCCAGAACTTCATCATGGACCCGAAGAACGCTGCCATGATCTCGGCCTTCGCGCGCTACGCGAACGGCATAAAAGGTTCGGAAGCCTTCATGCCCGACGACATGAAAAACGCGCCGGAGGTGAACGTTCCGGCCGAATTCGCCGCCAAGGGCCAGTTCATGCCGGCCTGTCCGTCGGATGTGCAGGCGCTCTACACGAAGATCTGGACCGACCTGCAGAAGTAGCGCCGCCGGCCGACCCGACGAACAGCCACCGGACCGCAGCGCGCGGTCCGGCCACCCTCATATCCGACCATTGATGCCAAGTGCGGTCTCGCGATCGCGGGGAGATTTCCGATGTCCGATCTCGACCTTTGCTATATGCCGGCCCATGAAGCACTGAGGCTGTTCAAGGCGAAGAAACTGTCGCCCGTCGAATTGATGCGCGCCACCATCCGCCGTGCCGAAGCCACCAAATCGGCGATCAACTGCCTCACCTTCACGCATTTCGAGGAGGCGATGGGGCTGGCGGCCAAGGCCGAGGCAAAATATGCCAAGGGCGCCCGCACCGGCGCGCTCGAGGGCCTGCCGATCGGCATCAAGGACGAGAGCTACATCAAGGGCAAGCCGACATCGCACGGCTCCCTGCTGTCGAAGGACGCCATTGGCGGCCACACCTCGACGATGAACGAGCGCGTCATCAAGGCAGGCGGTATCATCCATGCCCGCACGGCGACGCCCGAGTTCAGCTGTGCCGGCTACACCTGGTCGAAGCGCTGGGGCGTCACCCGCAATCCGTGGAACCGCGACTTCACGCCGGGCGGTTCGTCCGGCGGTTCGGCGGCCACGCTTGCCTCCGGCACGTCGTCGATCGCCACCGGCTCGGACATTGCCGGATCGATCCGCATTCCGGCCTCGGCCTGCGGCCTCGTCGGCTTCAAGCCGCCTTACGGGCGCAATCCGGACGAGCCGCCGTTCAATCTCGACTTCTATTGCCACACCGGTCCGCTGGCGCGAAACGTCAGGGATGCGATCCTGCTGCAGAACGTCATGGCCGGACCGAGCCCGCTCGATATCGCCACGCTGCGCCCGAAGCTGCGTCTGCCGCTCGACTACAAGCCGATCAAGGGCTGGAGAATAGCCTTTTCCATGGATCTCGGCTCCTTTGAAGTCGACCCTGACGTGCGCAAGAACACTCTTGCCGCCTGCGACGTGTTCCGCTCGCTCGGCGCCACCGTCGAGGAGGTCGATCTGGGCTGGGGGGAGGATGTGCTCAAGGCCGGCATGGCTTACCTGGAGCATCTTTTCGGCGCATCGCTGTCGCAACTGCTCGGGAAGCACGGCAAGGACATGACCAGCTATGCCCGGCAGTTCGCCGAGGATGGACAAAAATCCAAGGCGACGGATTTTGTCGCGACGCTCGATGTGGCGGCCAGGATGTACCAGACGCTGGGTCCGCTGCTGGAAACCCATGACGTGCTGATCTGCCCGACCAACGCGCTTCCAGCGGTACCGGCGGAGTTCGACCAGACCAGGGACAGGGTCGAGATCAATGGCAAAGAGGTGAACCCGTCGCTCGGCTGGGTGATGACGACTCCGTTCAACATGATGAGTCGCTGCCCGGTTCTGTCCATACCCTCGGGCCATGCAACCAGCGGCGTGCCGACAGGCATCCAGATCGTCGGCCGTACCTATAGCGACGCCGATGTCTTCCGAGCCGGGCTGGCCTATGAAACAGCTCGGGGGCAATGGTATGGGAACGCCGGGACACGCCCTTCGCTCTGAGTGACCTCTGGAGCGAGCGAAGTAACTAAGGGGCGGGATATTTCCGCCGTGGGTCCGAAAGGCCTGACGAAAATGGCGCAACGCAAGGCAACCGCAAAGCCAGAGAAACGCAAGGCCGCGACGGCCAAGGGCAGGGGGGCGGCAAACGATGCTCCCCCCAAGGACCGTCGGCGCGAGCGCGGCGAAGCGAGCGTGCAGCGCATCATCGACGCCACGATCGAGCTCATCGCGGAGGAGGGCCTGGCGAGCGTCACCATGCAGCGCATCGCCGAACATGTCGGCTCGTCCAACGCGCTGGTCGTCTTTCACTTTCGCAGCAAGGAAAACCTGTTCCGGGCCGTCCTGCAGTATCTCAGCGATCGATATGACGAGCTGTGGGTCACCCTGGTGCGGGCGCCCGGCCTGTCGCCGGTCGAAAGACTGCTGGGCGCCGTCGATTGCGCGCAGCGCTTCGCCCGGCAGCATCCGAAATGGGTTTCGGTCTTTGTCGTGTTCTCCAGCGACCGCAAGAGCATGCAGATCTACAATGAAATCGGCCTGCCGAGCGATCTCGCCTACACCGCCGAAGCGCGCGAACTGCTGATCGAGATTTCGCGCAGCGGTGGTTACACCGGCGTCGACATACACACCCTGTCGGAGAGCCTGAATTATCTGGTTCATGGCGCGTGGTACTGGGACCATCTGAACCCTTCCAGCCGTGACACCGATGTGCTGCGCAAAACCATGCTGCTGCTGCTGCATCAGGCATTTCCGCGACACTTTTGAACTGATGCGTTAAGATCGTCAGGGGCTCTTGCGCAGATGGCAGCCGACCTGCCGTTTTCGCGCCAGGTATTCATCGATCAACTGACGATAGCGGACCTTGCCGAAGCTCGGGAAATGGCCGCCATGCACGACCGAGACGTCGAGGTCGCGCAGGGCGGCGAGTGTCTCGACATAGTCCGGGATATCCGAGTGATAGACGTCGTCGATCAGCGGGCCGTCATAGACGATGTCGCCGGACAGCAGGATGCCGGTTTTCTTCTCATGCAGCGCTATGCCGCCGGGAGAATGGCCCGGCGTGTGGATTACCTCGAAGGCGCGGTCGCCGAGATCGACTATATCGCCGTGTTCGAGCAACCGATTAGCCGGCGCGGCTGAAATGCCGTAGCGCGCGGTGTCCCAACCTTTCGGGACGCCATCGAACATCTCGTCGGTCGCATAGGTATCGGCTACCGTCCATTCGTTGCGCGGATCGGCTAGGATTTCCGCCTCGGCGCGGTGCACGCAGCGGTCGGGAAATTCGTGATGGCAACCGATATGGTCGAAATGCGTGTGGCTGGCCACGCAGGTCAGCTTGCGCTCGGCCACCAGCGGCACGTGGCGCCTGAGGCTGAAATGGCCAAGCCCGGTGTCGAAGAGAAGATCGCGGTCGCGGCCGCGCACATGCCACATGTTGCAGCGGAAGAACGGTTTTATCCATGGCTCATGGATCAGCGTCACGCCATCGGCCATGCGGATGGTCTCGTACCAGTAGGGTGCGTCGATGACCGCAAGCGTGCCCATGTTCAATCCGTCAGCAGGATGATCTGGTCGGTATCGCACGAAGCCGCGACCGTGTCGCCCGGCTGGAGCGTTGCCGCTGCGGGCAGTTTGGCGATGAACTGCACCGAGGGGTCTTCGACGGACATCGCGAGCACACGCTTGAAGCTGCCCTGGAAGACGACGTCGCTCACCTTGGCCGTGCCCAGCCTTGTGGCGCCTGAGGCGGCGCCCAGGCTCAGATGCTCCGGCCGTATAGCCAGCGCAACGGCCGAGCCCACCGGCAACGCACCGCGCAGCGAAACCGCCCCGACAGGCGTCGCGACCGTGCTTGTCTTGTCCTTGGCCTCGGTGACCGTGCCGGCGAGGATCGTGCTTTCGCCCATGAAGGTGGCGGAAAAGCGCGTCGCCGGCCGGGCATAGACGCGCTCGGGCGGTCCTTCGTCCTCGATGCGGCCGTCATTCATCACCACGCAGTGGTCGGCAAGCGCCATCGCTTCTTCCTGGTCATGGGTGACATGGATGAAGGCGGTGCCGACGCGCTTCTGGATCCCCTTCAATTCGTCCTGCATCTGCCGGCGCAGTTTGAGGTCGAGCGCGCCGAGCGGCTCGTCGAGCAACAACACCGCCGGCTCGATCACCAGCGCACGCGCCAGCGCCACGCGCTGCCGCTGGCCGCCTGAAAGCTGGTGCGGCTTCTTGTCGAAGGCGGGGGCCAGCCCGACCAGCGCCAGCGCTTCCCACGCCCGGGCGGCACGGGTTGCGCCGTCGACGCCCTGCATGCGCAGCCCGAAGCCGACATTGCCGCCGACACTCATATGCGGAAACAGCGCATAGTCCTGGAAGACCGTCGTCGTCGGTCGCCTGGCCGGCGGCACCGAAGTGCAATCCTTGCCGCTGATGAACACCTTGCCTTCGCTGGGCGTGACGAAACCGCCAAGGATGGACAACAGCGTCGTCTTGCCCGAACCCGAGGGTCCGAGCAGGATCGTGTAGCTGCCGGGCTCGATCTGCAGCGAGACATTTTTCAGCACGGCCAGCTGCCCGAAACGGTGCGAGACGCCGCGTATGTCGACCAGGGGCGCGGTCATGTCTTTCTCCTGCGGAGCAATGTCAGTTCGAACAGCACGACCAGCAAGATGGAAACGGCGAACACCAGCGAACCGACGGCATTGGTTTTCGGGTTGAGGCCGGAGCGCAGCAGGTTCCAGATTTCCACCGGCAACGTGGTGTCGAAGCGCGTCAGCAGGAAGGAGATCACGAACTCGTCCCAGGAGAAGGTCATCGACAGGAAGAAGCCGGCGAAGATCGCCGGTGCCATCACCGGCACCGTGATCAGCAGCAGCACCTTCCATTCCGGCGCGCCGAGATCGCGCGCGGCGCGCTCGATGTTAATCTGGTGGTCGCCCATCTGGCTGTAGATGATGGCAAAGCAGAGCGGCAAATTGATCACCACATGGCCGATGCCGGCGGCAAGCAGCGATTTCGGCACGCCGGCCCAGTTGAACAGCACCAGCAGCCCCATGCCGATGATCAGGTAGCTGACCGTCAGCGGCAATGTGATCAGCCCGCGTAGCAGGCCCGAGCCGGGCAGCACGAAGCGGGCAAAACCCCAGGCCGAGAGGAAACCCAGCGTGACCGCGGCGAGCGACGAGATGGATGCGACCAGCAGCGAATTGATCAGCGCCGAGGTCAGCCGCGTGTCGCTGAGAACCGCCTCGTACCAGCGCAGCGACGGGCCGGTGAACGGCGGGATTGGGAAAGACGTCGCCTGCAGCGAGAAAAGCACCAGTACGACCACCGGAAGGAAGATGAAGCCGTACACTGCAAGCGCGTAGACCAAGGAAATGACGCGGACAATCCGGTGCATGGTCAGGCCCGCTCGATCTTCAGCCAACGCGCGCAGGCGAGGTAGGCGACGGTGACGACCGCCATCAGGATGATCGACAGCGCCGAGGCGAGCGGGAAGTCGCCGCGCCGGCCGATCTGCATCATCACCAGCTGCGGCATCAGAAGCTCGTTGTTGCCGCCGAGGATCTGCGGCGTGATGTAGTCGCCGATGCACAGCACGAAGGTGAGGAAGGCGCCGACCATGATGCCGGGCAGCGTCAGCGGCAGGACGACGTGCAGGAAGGTGCGCACCGGCCCGGCGCCGAGATCTGCCGCGGCCTTGCGGTAGCTCGGGCTGAGCTGCTTCAGATTGGCGAAGATGGTCAGCGTCAACAGCATGACGAAGAAATGTACGAAGCCGGTGACCGTGGCTAGCCGAGTGTTGGCGAGCTGCAGCGGCTCGGTGATGAGGCCGGAGCCGGTCAGCGCGCGGTTGATGACGCCGTTTTGCGCCAGCACCAGCAGCCAGGAATAGGAGCGCACGACATAGGAGGTCCAGAACGGCAGCACGGCCAGCATCAGCGCCAGCCGCTGCCAGCGTTCCGGCACCTGTTCGGCCAAAATCCAGGCGAAGGGGTAGGCGAGCAGCACCGAGACCACGGTGACGATCGCCGTCACCTCGAGCGAGTTCACCATGGCCTGCCAGTAGGACGGGTCGGTGAAGAACTGGCTGTAATTGGCGCGCGTGAAGCCGCCGCCCTCATGTGCCGTGAGGCTGGAAATCCCCATGGCGATGAAGGGCAGCACGAAGAACAGCAGCGTCCAGCCAAGAGCCGGCGTGACCAGCGCCCAGGGCAGGGCCAGGTTTGCTCGGGGCAGGGCATTGCCCGCCCGGGGCAGGGCGCGCCCGTTTTTTGCAGTCGAATTCACGAGCGGTATCCGCTCACTTCGCCTGCAGCATTTCAGTCCACATATCCTGCATCTTCTTGTCGAGATCGGCGTTCGGCGCCGGATAGGCCTGGGCGCGGGCAAGAAAGCCGGGCTGCTCGTCGAAGCGCAGGATTTTCTTCTGGTCGTCGGTCAGTGCCGCCTTGGAGTTGGAGGGCATGCCCCAATAGCAGGACGAGGTGGCAAGCCGCGCCTGGCCTTCCGGGCTCATGATGTACTGGATGAACTTCAGCGCCATGTCCTTGTTCCTGGAATCCTTGAACATGGCCAGCGACTGCGACCACAGCACCGCACCTTCTTTCGGGATGGAGAAGTCGAGCGCCGGGTTTTCCTTGGCTAGCCCCGCCGTCACCCATTCGCCGCCGCCGACCAGTATGTCGACCTCGCCGGTCGCGAGCGCCGTCTGGCTGGCGGTGACCTCGCCGACCAGCTTGGCGTTGGCCTTCATCTTGAGAAGCTCGGCCTTGATGGCGGGGAGGTCGGCCTCGGTCAGCTCCGCCGTCTTCTTGCCGATGGCGAGTGCCGCCATGCCGATGACCGGCAGGTAATAATCATAGATGGCGACCTTGCCCTTGTACTTGTCGCTGGTCAGCGCCGCCAATGACTGCATGTCGGCCGGGTCGACCTTGGTCTTGTTGAAGCCGATCGTGTTGTAGCCGAACTTTTCGGTGATGCCGTAGCGCTTGCCGCCGACCACGGTCGAGCCGTCCATCTTCACCTGCGGGAACAGGTCGGCCAGCGGCAGCTTGTCTTCCGGCAGTGGCTCGAACAGGCCCTTTTCGACGCCGCGCGGCACATCGATACTGTCGATCACCATCACGTCCCAGTCACCGGGCTGCGACTGTTCGACGATGGCGAGGCCGGCGCCGGTGCCCTCGAATTCCTTGACGTTGACCTTGACGTTGTTGGCCTCCTCGAAGGGCTGCAGCAGCGCCGGATCGGAATGATCGCACCAGATCAGGGCGTTGAGATCGGCGGCCTCGGCGAGACTGCCGGCGCCAAGCAGCAGCGCTGTGGCAGCGCAGGCGGCGCGCAGTTGGTTCTTCAGGACGGAAAGCGGATTCATGGCTTTTGACTGTGCGGACATCGAGTGTTCTCCCTGCCTTCGTGGCTTCTTGCAAAAAATTGAACCAGTTTTAAAATTGAGTCAATTCTATTTTTGTGGCAAGAGGCTGATATGAGCGGATTGCGGGCAAGGCAAAAGGCGGATCGGCACAGGCGCATCATCGAGGCGGCGGCCGCCCTTTTCCGCGACGCCGGCTATGAGGGCGCCAAGATCGAGGCAATCGCCACCCAGGCCGAGGTGTCGGTCGGCACCATCTACAATTACTATGAGAATAAGGGCGACATCCTCGGCGCCATCGTCTCGCTCGAGGTCAATGAGGTGCTCAACGCCGGCCGCGGCGTGGTCGCAAGGCCGCCGGCCAATGTCGGCGACGCGCTGGACACGCTGATCGGCATCTATATCGAGCACTCGCTGCATTACCTCAGCAAGGAGATGTGGCGGCAGGCGATGGCGATCTCGACGCAACTGCCCGACAGTCCGTTCGGCCAGGCCTATACGGCGCTGGACCGCTCGCTGACAGAGCAGATCCGCGCGCTGATTGCGCGGCTGCAGGAGATTGGGCTGGTGCGGCAGGACATCGACGGGGCAGCGCTCGGCGAACTGATCTTCAACAACATGAACATGATGTTCATCGAGTTCGTGAAGCGCGACGAGGCCAGGATTCCGGAGCTGCGCGCGACGATACGGAGGCAGAACCGGATATTGGTGTCGGCGATCGGGGTGTGAGCGAGTCAGGAGCAGGCAGGAGAAACCGTCGCTTCGTCGTTCCGCATCAGTTTCACGTCTTGAGTTGAGGTTGAAATCTGATACAACTTAGGAGGGCATAAAAAGGGGGAGTGAAATGGGGACGTTTTCCATCTGGCATTGGGCGATTGTACTGCTGTTGATCGGCGTACCTGTTTTCTTCGCTGTTCGGTCAGCTGCGAAGCCGTCACAGAATCCTGAGCCACTTGTGGGATTCGGCGGCTGGCTGATGCTGCTGGCGATCGGTCAGGCGTTGTCACCACTGCGCACACTCGCCGATTTGGCCAACTCGGCCGACGGCTACCAGCAACTCATGACCCTCTCAAATGGGCCACTAGCGGTCTATGGCGAGGTTACACTCAATCTGGCCTTTCTGGCTCTTCAGTTGGTTGTGCTCGTTTCAATGCTGCGGAAAAGCCGCCGGTTCCCGCAATTGTTTCTGCTCCAGTGGCTTGCGATCCCTGTCGTTTTTGTCCTGGACACGATCTGGATTTCTTCATTTCTGGGCATTCCGGTGAGCCAGGTGCTCGCAGGTGATGCGCTGGTGACGCCGATAGCCTCCTTTGTGGGGACCGGCATCTGGGTCGCCTATGTCTGCAGGTCCGTCAGGGTGAGGAACACGTTCACCAGGACGAATGCATCTGAGCAAGTCGCCAGCGCCTCATAGAATATCGGCGCTGCGATCGCCCTTGGAAGGCTTTCGGTTCTCGACGATCGTACAGATTGCCCTTCCCGAGAGATGGGTGACAGTTCATTCCGGATAGATGGGTTACACTTTCGGCCCTTTGCAAGGAGAGCAAGGTGCCTTGGAAGGAGTGTAACGTCATGGAAGAGCGGCTGAAGTTCGTCGCCCGGTTGCTGGACGGCGAGAAGATGGCGGTGCTTTGCCGGGAGTTCGATATCTCGCGCAAGACCGGCTACAAGATCCTCACGCGCTACAATGACAGCGGCCTTGAAGGGCTGACGGATCGATCGCGCCGGCCCTATCGCCACGCCAATCAGCTTCCGTTTCAAATCGAGAAGCTGATTGTGCGCCTGAAGCAAGATAAGCCGACATGGGGGGCGCCGAAGATACGCGAGCGGCTGGCCCGGCTGTATCCCGATGTGCACCGGCCCGCGATCTCGACAGTGCATGCGGTGCTCGACCGGCACGGCATGGTCGAGCACCGCAAGCGAAGGCGCAACAGGGCGACGGGGACACCGCTTTCAAACGGCTATCGACCCAACGATCTTTGGTGTGCCGACTACAAGGGCGAGTTCATGCTCGCCGACCGACGTTATTGCTATCCCCTGACCATCACCGACTTCGCCAGCCGCTATCTCATCGCCTGCGAGGCGCTGTCGACCACCAAGGAAGCCTTTGCCTTCACCGTGTTCGAAAGCGTTTTCAAAGAGTTCGGCCTGCCCAGCGCGATCAGGACCGACAATGGCGTTCCCTTCGCCAGCCCCAACGCGCTGTTCAACCTCAGCAAGCTGTCGGTCTGGTGGCTGCGCCTGGGCATCGACATCGAGCGCATCAAGCCGGGCTGCCCGCAGCAGAACGGGCGCCATGAACGCATGCACCTCACCCTGAAGAGGGAAGCCACCAAACCGGCAGGCGCCAATTTCCTTCAGCAGCAGGCCAGGTTCGATGACTTCATCGACGAGTTCAACTCAGAACGCCCGCATCAGGCACTCGGCATGGACTGTCCGGCAGAGCGCTACACGCCCTCAACGCGCCCCTACACCGGCCTGCCGGACCTCGACTATCCGTTTCACGACAAGGCTGTCACCGTCACCACCTGCGGCCGCATCTGCTACAATCGCAAGAAGATCAATCTCAGTCTCGTCTTCGCCGGCCAGACCGTCGGCATCAAACAGGTCGAGGACCATATCTGGCTGGCTACCTTCATGGACTATGATTTGGGATATTTCGACGATGAGACATGCAGGCTCGAACCACTCCAAAACCCTTTCGGGCCAAAAGTGTTACCCATGTCTCCGGTATAAACCGTAACCTATGTGTCCGGAACGGACCGATGAGAACTGGTGCCCCCGGACGGAATCGAACCGCCGACCTTCGGTTTACAAAACCGCTGCTCTACCAGCTGAGCTACAAGGGCATGGCGCTCCGGTTAGCATATTTGTTGCGCCAGTAAAGACAAAACTCCGTTCTCGTTCGCCCCAGCGGTGGATGAGGGCTCAAAGGCGGGATCCTGAAAATCGCCGGATTGCTTCCTAAATATCGGCAAGGTGCAACCGCTTCGGACTGGAGTGTCGCATGATCAGGCTCATCATCATTCTCCCCATCGTCGTCATCGCCTGGATGCTGCTGGTGAAGCTCATCAGCGATGTGAAGAAGGCCAATGTCGACTGGACCGGCGTAACCACGATCATCGGTTTCATCGCGCTCGCCTTCTGGCTTCGCCATGTCACGGGCATGGGGTGAGCGAAGAGAGTGAGTAGGCAATAGTCAGTAGTCGGTAGTCGGTAGTGAGCCGTGCGGCTCGCTTCCACTACTCACTACTCACTTCTCCGGGCCTCGCCGAAAAAAATCCTCGCCCCTTCGAACCTTTTCCCGTGCTGCGCCGACTGATGTTCGGAGGCGAATGGGTCGCCTCGATCAAAAGATCCAGGAGATCATCATGTTCAAGCGCACTCTCACTTCGGGCCTCATCGCCATCTTCGTCGCCACCGGCGCGCTCGCCGGCACTGTCGGCACGTCGTCTGCCCATGGCATGCACGGCCATCATCATCACCACCACTTCAAGAAATTCTGGTGGAAGCACTACAATCATCATCACCACAGGCACGGCAGGGTGATCATTTTCCTTTGATGGAGGGGACCCAATTCCTCAAAAGGGCGGTTTCGGCCGCCCTTTTTGCGTTGAGCGCGGCAGCCACCGGCATTCGCGACACCCGGATTCCAGCTATGCGCGGTGGACGTCATTTCCCCAGTTGCAAAAAAACGAAAAAAGATTCGAACCTTTCTTCTTGCCGCAACGACAGATGATCAAGAGGCGGATGGATCGCCTCGGTCAACGAAGCAAGGAGATCATCATGTTCAAGCGCACACTCGTTTCCGGCCTCATCGCCACCACTGTCGCCGCCACCGCATTGGTTGGCACCGTCCAGCCTTCGGCAGCTCACAGCCATCACCACGGCCTTGGCATCGGCATCGCCGCCGGCGTCGGCGGCTTCGTCCTCGGCAGCCTGCTCGCCCAGCAGCCGCCGCGTACCGTCTATGTCGACGAAGATGGCGGTTCCTGGCACGTCCGTCGCTGTTTCGATCGCTATTCGAGCTACGATCCGGAGTCCGACACCTACATCGGCCGCGACGGCTATAGCCATTACTGCCGGCTCTGAGCGGAAGCCAACCAACGACGTAAAGAGGGGTTGCGGGCAGCCCCTCTCTTCGTTTGAAGGTCGCGGGTCTAGAGCTTCGCGCTAGCCTCGAGAACCGGCAAACCGGCCGCGCGGCAGAGGCCCTGAACTCGAAGCCGGGAATCCGCCGACCCATCGCTCATCGCGACGAGTTCGAAGCTGCTTCCGGCATCGGGGTAGATCTTGGCGACAAACGCTTTGTCATCGCCGTAAGCCCGGGATGAGGTCCTGTTGCTGACGGTGCCGCAGGCCACGATTTCATGGCGGCCGCCCGACGTCCGCTCGCCGGCCAGCATCGTCCCGAACTTGGCGGAGGCCGGATCCGGCAGATGCTGGCGAATGCCGCCCGTAATGATCTCCTCCAGCGCGAGCGAGATCGGGATTGGCGAGACCGGATTGGGATTGGCGCGTTGATCGCCGGCATCGGGTCGAGGTGCCGCCGCCACGCATCCGCAAAGTGAAGCGACAAGCAAAAGCTGGATCGTTTTCCTCATCCGCGCCCTTTCGCATGCATTCGAACGCCACGGCAAGGCGGTCCCATGCAGCGAGCGCTATACAGCGATATTCGGAGCGTCTAGTCTCTTGCAATGGCCAATTGGGGGAGGGTGGCTTGGACGAGCAGGACCTGGAAGAAGACCTGATCGAGACGGTTTTCCGCAATGGCACCGTCACCACGGTCGGCATCCTGCTGGCATTTTCGCTGGGTTTCATCACCCATTGGGCCGCCAACCCGATTCCCTGGCAAACCTACCATCTGGTCGCCGTCCTGCCGATCCTGGCCGGTATCGCCTTGCAGATGCGGGCGCTGTCGCTGCTGCTCGACACAAAGTCGCTGCAGCGGCGCGTCTATGAACGCGCCAACCGCATCTTCATCGCCGGCCTCGTCTTCACTGCCTGCGGTGTCGGCATGGCGATCCTGCTCGATTTCTTCGATATCGCGACCAGGAGCGCGTTGCCCGGGGCGGGCTGATCAGCCCGCTTGCACGCCGCCGATCATCCTTGTCACTTCGGCTGCGGCATTGCGCACCATCGGCCCGATCTCGGCCAGCCGCTCAGGCGTCACCCGCACCGTCGGCCCTGAGACGGAGACACCGCCGATCGGTTCGCCGAACTCGTTGAAGATAGCGGCCGCCACGCAGCGCATGCCGGGGTGCCGTTCCTCGTCGTCGACCGACCAGCCGCGCAGCTTGATGACAGCCAGATCATGCGCAAGCACCGGGATTTCCGAAAGCGTCTTGTCGGTGAAGCGTTGCAGGCCGGCCTTGCGCAAAATGGTGCCGACGCGTTCCGGTTCGAGATGCGCCAGCACCGCCTTGCCGATGCCGGAGGCATGGAAGGGGCTGCGCGTCCCCGGGCGGAAGAAGGCGCGGATCGCCTGGTGCGTCTCGACCTGGCTGACGAACACCACGCAATCGTCCTCGGCGACGCCGAGATTGGCGGTCTCGCCGGTCTTTTCCATCAGCTCCTGCATGACGATACGGGCACGGTCGACGAGCTTGCGGCGGCGCAGGAATGCCGCGCCCATGCGGTAGGTCTCGACGCCGATCGACCACAACTGGTCGCTGGTGTCGAACTCGACCATGCCGTGGTTCTGCAGCGTCGTCAGCATGCGGTAGGCGGTGGAGGCGGCAAGACCGCTTTGCGCGGATATCTCGCTCAGCGACAGGCCGCTGCCTTCGGCGACAATGCCCAGGATGCGCAATGCCCGGTCGAGCGACTGCACCGAATTGGCTTCGGATGGCCCGTTGAAGGCGCGCGGCCGGCCGCGCTGGCGTTTTTCGGTCGTGTCCATGGGCGCCATTCTCCGCCGTTCCGCCAAACATGCAATGAAAAAGTTTTTCACTCATCTAGGCGGCAGAATTCCTGGAAAACGGAAAATCCAACAAAATCAAAAAAAAGCCGCTGTTTTCTAGAAATGAAAAAATATTCTGGAAAAATTGAAAAATAGCCGGCTTGCTGACATTCTCGGCCATCCAACAATGACAACCCTGAGGAGGGCCGGAAAATGGCCAGGATGCGCGCTGTCGATGCCGCGGTTCTCGTTCTCGAAAAGGAAGGCATGGCCTGCGCCTTCGGCGTGCCGGGCGCGGCGATCAATCCGCTCTATTCGGCGCTGAAGGCGAGGGGCACCATCCGCCACGTGCTGGCCCGCCACGTCGAGGGCGCTTCGCATATGGCCGAAGGCTATACGCGCGCCAAATCCGGCAATATCGGGCTTTGCATCGGCACGTCGGGTCCGGCGGGCACCGACATGATCACCGGTCTCTATTCGGCCGCCGCCGATTCCATTCCAATCCTGTGCATCACGGGCCAGGCGCCGCGCGCACGGCTGAACAAGGAAGATTTCCAGGCCGTCGACATATCAGCCATCGCGGCGCCCGTCGCCAAATGGGCGGTCACCGTGATGGAGCCCTATCTCGTCCCCATGGCGCTGCAGAAGGCATTTCACCTGATGCGGTCGTCGCGCCCGGGTCCAGTGCTGATCGACCTGCCGGTCGACGTCCAGCTGGCCGAAATCGAGTTCGATATCGACGCCTACGAGCCGATGACGCCGTTCAAGCCGGCGATGACGCGGGCCCAGGCCGAAAAGGCGTTGACGATGCTCAATGCGGCCGAAAAGCCGCTGATCGTCGCCGGCGGCGGCATCATCAATGCCGACGCGTCCGATCTGCTGATCGAGTTCGCTGAAATATCGGGCGTGCCGGTCATCCCGACGCTGATGGGCTGGGGCGCGATCCCCGACGACCACCGGCTGATGGCTGGCATGTGCGGACTGCAGACCTCGCACCGCTACGGCAATGCGACGATGCTGGAAGCCGATTTCGTCTTCGGCATCGGCAACCGCTGGGCCAACCGCCATACCGGGTCGGTTGACGTCTACACGAAGGGGAAGAAATTCATCCATGTCGACATCGAGCCCACGCAGATCGGCCGTGTCTTCGCGCCCGATCTCGGCGTCGTCTCGGATGCGGGCGCGGCGCTGAAGATGCTGCTCGACGTAGCCACCGAGTGGAAGACGGCGGGAAAGCTGCGCGACTGGTCGGGCTGGGCGAAGGAATGCCAGGCCCGCAAGAAGACGATGAAGCGCAAGACGCATTTCGACCAGGTGCCGCTGAAGCCGCAACGTGTCTATGAGGAGATGAACAAGGCGTTCGGCCGCGACGTCACCTACGTCACCACGATCGGCCTGTCGCAGATCGCCGGCGCGCAATTCCTGCATGTCTACAAGCCGCGCAACTGGATCAATTGCGGCCAGGCCGGCCCGCTGGGCTGGACCTTGCCGGCAGCCCTTGGCGTGCGTGCCGCAGATCCGGACCGCACCATTGTGGCGCTGTCGGGCGATTATGATTTCCAGTTCATGATCGAGGAACTGGCGGTCGGCGCGCAGCACAAGCTGCCCTATATCCACGTCGTCGTGAACAACGCCTATCTCGGCCTGATCCGCCAGGCGCAGCGCGGTTTCTCGATGGATTACGAGGTCAGCCTGGCCTTCGAGAACATCAACCGTTCAGATGATCCCGAGGCCGGCTATGGCGTGGACCATGTCGCGGTCGCCGAGGCGATGGGCTGCAAGGCGGTCAGGGTGCGCAAGCCGGAAGAATTCGCCGGCGCCTTCAAGCAGGCGCAGCGGCTGATGAAGGAACATCAGGTGCCGGTCGTGCTCGAATTCATTCTCGAACGCGTCACCAACATCTCCATGGGCACCGAGATCGACAAGATCACCGAATTCGAAGACCTTGCCGAGCACCAGGAAGATGCGCCGACCGCGATCGTGATGCTGGATTAGGAGAAAAAGAATGCCGCGTTTTTCAGCCAATCTTTCGATGCTCTTTGGTGAGCACGATTTCCTGGACCGCTTCGATGCCGCCGCCCGCGCCGGCTTCAAAGGCGTCGAATATATCGGTCCTTACGATCATGCGCCCGAGGTGGTGGCCGCGAGGCTGAAGAAGAACGGCCTGTCACAGGTGCTGTTCAACCTGCCGGCCGGCGACTGGGGAGGGGGCGAGCGCGGCATTGCGGTGCTGCCGGACCGCGTGCCGGAATTCCGCCAGGGCATCGCCAAGGCGATCACCTATGCGCAGGCGCTCGGTTGCCCGCAGGTCAATTGCCTGGCCGGCATCGCGCCCGTCGGCGCCGATCGCAAGGTGCTCGAGGATGTTTTCGCCGAAAACCTCGCCTTCGCGGCGGAGAAGCTGGAGCAAGCCGGCATCAGGCTGCTGATCGAGCCGATCAACACCCGCGACATTCCAGGCTTCTTCCTCAACCACTCGGGTCAGGCGCTCGATCTCATCGACCGTATCGGCTCGAAAAACCTGTTCCTGCAATACGACATCTATCACATGCAGATCATGGAGGGGGATCTCGCCCGTAAAATCGAGGCTAACCGCGACCGCATCGCGCATATCCAGCTTGCGGACAATCCCGGCCGTCACGAGCCGGGGACGGGCGAGATCAACTATCCCTTCCTCTATGACCACATCGACCGCATCGGCTATTCCGGCTGGATCGGGGCGGAATACAAGCCGAAGGCCGGCACGGAAGCCGGGCTGGGCTGGTTCCGGGACCTGACAGGGCAAGGCAGCGCGGCGGCTTAGCTGTTGCAATTGCAGTCGCGATCCTTCGCGCCCCCCTCTGGCCTGCCGGCCATCTCCCCCACAAGGGGGGAGATCGAATGTCATCTCGGCTTTCGCCAATCTCCAACTTTGCAGGATGAGCGAGGCGCCGAAAGAGCCAATCTCCCCACCTGTGGGGGAGATGGCCGGCAGGCCAGAGGGGGCGCGACAGAACGCTGCCTTCACAAAGGAGAACCACAATGGAAACCATAGGCTTCATCGGCCTCGGCATCATGGGCGCGCCGATGGCGGGGCATCTGCTGGACGCGGGGTTTCATGTCATCGCCAGCGACCACCGCTCCAAGCCGCCGGCGGATCTCGTCACCAAGGGCCTGGAAACCGTGACCGGCCATGCAGCCGTGGCCAAGGCGGCCGACATCGTCATCCTGATGGTGCCCGACACGCCGCAGGTGGCCGAAGTGCTGTTCGGCGACAACGGCGTCGCCTCCGGCCTGACCAAGGGCAAGCTGGTCATCGACATGAGTTCGATCTCGCCGATCGAGACCAAGACCTTCGCCCAGAAGATCAATGCGCTCGGTTGCGACTATCTCGACGCGCCGGTCTCGGGTGGCGAGGTCGGCGCCAAGGCGGCGTCGCTCACCATCATGGTCGGCGGCGAGGAACAGCCGTTCGAGCGCGCAAAACCCATCTTCGAGAAGATGGGCAAGAACATCACTTTGGTTGGTCCGAACGGCGTCGGCCAGACCACCAAGGTGGCCAATCAGATCGTCGTCGCGCTGACCATTGAAGCTGTTGCCGAAGCGCTTGTTTTTGCTTCGAAAGCCGGCGCCGATCCGGCCAAGGTCAGGCAGGCGCTGATGGGTGGGCTGGCGGCCTCGCGTATCCTTGAAGTGCATGGCGAGCGCATGGTCAAGCGCAGCTTCGCGCCTGGCTTCCGCATCGAATTGCACCAGAAGGACCTCAACCTGGCGCTGGAAGGCGCCAAGGCGCTTGGCGTGTCGCTGCCCAACACCTCGACCACGCAGCAGCTGTTCAACTCCTGCGCGGCCAATGGCGGCGCGAAGGAGGATCACTCGGCCCTGGTCAGGGCGCTGGAACGGATGGCGGGGCATGAGGTGTAGGGGCAGTAGGGCAGTAGGGCAGTAGGGCAGTAGGGCAGTAGGGCAGTAGGGCAGTAGGGCAGTAGGGCAGTAGGGCAGTAGGGCAGTAGGGCAGTAGGGCACCCCGTCTGGGCCGCTTCGGAAACCTACTGCCCTACTGCCCTAAAAACTTTCTCGCCGCATAAAGGCTCACGGCCGCGGCATTCGACACGTTGAGCGAACGGATGGCGCCGGGCATGTCGAGCCGGGCCAGCGTCGTCACCGTCTCGCGCGTCTTCTGGCGCAGGCCCTTGCCTTCGGCGCCGAGCACCAGCGCGACCCTGTCCCCGGCAAAGCTCGTCTCTAGTTCCGCCGGCCCATCCGAATCGAGCCCTATGGTCTGGAAGCCGGCCTCGTGCAGTTGCCCGAGCGCGTCGGCGAGGTTCTTGACCTCGATCTGGTCGATATGCTCCAGC
Source organism: Mesorhizobium sp. WSM1386 (assembly GCF_055901595.1). Classification (NCBI taxonomy): domain Bacteria; kingdom Pseudomonadati; phylum Pseudomonadota; class Alphaproteobacteria; order Hyphomicrobiales; family Phyllobacteriaceae; genus Mesorhizobium; species Mesorhizobium sp. WSM1386. The sequence continues at coordinate 4,623,835 of NZ_CM148373.1, read as the reverse complement.
GCGCCGGAGGCGGATTTCGCCAGCACGCCCGATTCCTGCGGGCTGTGGCGCGCCGTGGTGATCAGCGCGCCGGCGCCGAAGGCGACCGCCGAGCGCAGGATGGCGCCGACATTGTGCGGGTCGGTGATCTGATCGAGCACCAGCACCAGTTTCGTGTCGCCCAGCGCGTCGAGGCGCTTGGGCTTCAGCGGCTCCGCCTCGATCAGCACGCCCTGATGCACGGCGTCCGAGCCGGTGATCTTGTCAATGTCCCTGGGCTCGACCAGTTCGGCCGTGAACGGCAGGGCGGCGAGATCGGCTATTTCAAGACGCTCGGCCGCATTGCGCGTCACCAGCATTTTCTTGATCCGGCGCCGCGGGTTGTCGAGCGCCGCCCGCACCGTGTGCAGGCCATAGAGCCGCACCAGGCCATCGCCTGCGTTTTCGCCCGGGGGTACAGGCTGGCGTGGCTTGAATGCCGGCGCGCCGCCGCTCTTCTCGTCGCGAAAGGCGCGGCGCAGCTTGGCGTAATGGGTGTCTTTCGGAGTGTTGGTCTTGTTGCTCATGGTCGGCTTCTATAGCCGTCTGCCGCGGCCAGGGATATGGCCCGTCGCCGCAGTCGGCGAACAAGTTCGAAAAAGCCCGGCTGCGCGGTTGACACCCACTGGCCTTGCCGCCATAAGGCGCTTCGCTGATTTCGGAGAAGACATCTATCTCGGGTCCGGATCGGCAAGAATGCCTCGTTGCATGGCTCCGGCGGCAGACTGGAGAGGTGCCCGAGTGGTTAAAGGGGACGGACTGTAAATCCGTTGGCTTAGCCTACGTTGGTTCGAATCCAACCCTCTCCACCACTGCCGGCCCGGAAGCCCTGAAACGCGAAGAGCATCGGAGTAGAAAAGCGCATGGCGCTTTTCGGTTGAATCCGGTACTTCAGTGCAAGGCGCGGGTATAGCTCAGTGGTAGAGCAGCAGCCTTCCAAGCTGAATATGCGGGTTCGATTCCCGCTACCCGCTCCAGATCTCCATTCCCGCTACCCGCTCCAGATCTCCATCGCCCGGATTTCCATCGCCCAGAATTCCATCGCAACCACCTGTAAGCCGGGACACTGCGCAATGCGCGCAGCACTCCGATTGTCTCCGCGCCGCGTCAGCTGTTGAACGCGGACGCCACCTGGTGCTGCTGCGGCACCTGGCCGTTCGGCGTCAGCTTGTCGACGATGCCGGGCAGGGCCGTGGACAGTTGCTTGAGCAGTTCCTGCTCGTCCATGCCGGTCCGTTGCGCGATCTCGCGGATAATTTGGGGTCCAATCGCGTTGCCGAGATCATTGGCGTTGATCGACTGGTTCTGCCCGGTGCCGACCCAGGAGTCGGCGGTGTTGCCGTGACCGGCATCCCTGAGCTTGTCGAGAAGGCCGCCGAGGCCACCGAGCAGGCCGCCGTCACTGGCGGTGGCTTCGGTCGGTACGGGGGCGGGCGGAGCGGCAGCTTCGGGTTGATCCGGCTGTTCGGCACTTCTGCCGCTCAGCATCTTTCCGACCAGCAACGCGCCAAGCGCGATCATCAGCGGTTTGGTGATGTTGCCGCCGGGAACGGCGTTGTCAAAAAGTCCCATAGTGGATCCTCCATCTCAACCAAGCCCAGCCCATTGCACAATGGCGCATTCGGGCGGAATTTCAAGTTGGCTTGAGCTTTCGACAATCATATGAAAATGTCGCGCTGGCGAGGGATGGAGAGGAAAAAATGGGTATCATCAGCTGGATCATTCTCGGCGCCATCGCCGGCTTCCTGGGCAGCAAGATCGTCAACAAGACCGGCCAGGGCCCGATCATGGATATCGTGCTCGGCATCGTCGGCGCTATCGTCGGCGGCGTGATCTGCAGCCAGATCTTTGGCGTGGGTGTCACCGGTCTCAACATCTCCAGCCTGATCGTCGCCGTGGTCGGCGCCGTGGTCGTGCTGTGGGCCTACCACCAGTTCAGCGGACGCAGGACGCTTTAGCCGGAACGCACGCCTTTTTTGCTTGCCGGTGACCGGCTCGTTTCGGGGCCGGTGACCGGCGTCCTAGCGTCATAAAGCGAGCAATGGCTAGGCGACCACGGCCAGCCGGCGCTTGCGTTGGTCCAGCGACACGATGGTCAGCCCGCTGCCCACCACCAGCAGGATGCCGCAGACGGCCAGCACGTTGGGGAATTGTCCGAACACCAGCAGTCCCGAAATGACGGCCCAGACGGTGAAGCAATAATAGAACGGCGCCACCGCGCTGGTCGGCCCGACTCGATAGGCCATGAAGATGAAGAAATGGCCGAAGATCAGGAAAAACCCGGCGCCGGCCATCAGCAGCAGATGACGTGCCTCGGGCATCACCCAGCGCTCGGAAACCAGATGCGCGGCGCCGGCGCCGATCAGCACCACCACGACGGCGGAGATCGCCACGATTATCCCCGGCACCTCGGCCGAGACCCGCCGGCCGGCAAGGTCGCGCGCCGCCGCCAGCGCCGCATTGCCGAGCGCCAGCAGCGCATAGACCGAAATGCCTTGCATCGTCGGCTGCGCCACCATCAGCGCGCCAATGAAGCCGAGCCCGATCAGCGCCATGCGCTGGCCGCCGATGCGCTCGCCAAACAGGATCGACGAGCCGACCAGCATCAGGAGCGGCGTTATCTGTCCGAGCGCGGTGGAATCCGCGATCTGCATGTTGGCGAGCGCCACGACATAACAGAGGATCGCCGCCATCTCGAGCACGTTCCTGCCCAGCACGCGCCTGTCGAAGATCAGCGGGATCTGTTTGCCGTAACCAAGCGCGAACAGCAGCGGAAACCCCCACAACGCCGCCGCGACACCGCGCAGGAACAGCACCTCGTAGGACGGCAGCCCGGCGGTCGCGAGTTTCATCATCGTATCGTTGACGAGATACGACCCGGTCGAGATGATCATGAACAGCGGGCCGCGAACGGTCGTCGGAAGGAAATGCATCGGGTCAGGAGATCAGAGCTCGACGACGACCGCAATGGGCCATCGACGGGCCGTGAAGCGGACACGGATTGGCAGGCAAGGCCGCCGCGGCGGCCCGATCGATCCGGCTTTCACCCATTTCATTCCGTCCAGGGCCTACCTATATCAGCGCCACATCCCCGCAATCGGATCCCAGGTTCGGACTGAGTGACGGCACCCGGCCAAAAGACGCTTGTGTTTTTTGGCCTTTGTCGCTAATCGCCCCGCATTCGACTGAACTGAAGGTCAAGGCCGTCCAAGGAAAGAGACTATGGCAAAAGGTAAATTCGAGCGCACTAAGCCTCATGTGAACATCGGCACGATCGGCCACGTCGATCATGGCAAGACGTCGCTGACGGCGGCGATCACGAAGTATTTTGGCGAATACAAGCGCTATGACCAGATCGATGCGGCGCCCGAAGAGAAGGCGCGCGGCATCACGATCTCGACGGCGCACGTCGAATACGAGACGGCCAACCGCCACTACGCCCACGTCGACTGCCCCGGCCACGCCGACTATGTGAAGAACATGATCACCGGTGCCGCGCAGATGGACGGCGCGATCCTGGTGGTGTCGGCCGCCGACGGCCCGATGCCGCAGACCCGCGAGCACATCCTCTTGGCCCGTCAGGTCGGCGTGCCGTCGATCGTGGTGTTCCTGAACAAGGTCGATCAGGTCGACGACGCCGAGCTGCTCGAACTGGTCGAGCTCGAGGTTCGCGAGCTTCTGTCGAAGAACGAGTTCCCCGGCGACGACATTCCGATCGTCAAGGGTTCGGCTTTGGCTGCGCTTGAGGATTCGAACAAGACCATCGGCGAGGACGCGATCCGCGAGCTGATGGCTCAGGTCGACGCCTACATCCCGACCCCGGTTCGTCCGCTCGACAAGCCGTTCCTGATGCCGATCGAGGACGTGTTCTCGATTTCGGGCCGTGGCACGGTGGTGACCGGCCGCGTCGAGCGCGGCGTGGTCAAGGTCGGCGAGGAGCTGGAAATCATCGGCATCCGCCCGACGACCAAGACGACCTGCACGGGCGTCGAAATGTTCCGCAAGCTGCTCGACCAGGGCCAGGCTGGCGACAACATCGGCGCGCTCTTGCGCGGCGTTGACCGTGAAGGTGTCGAGCGTGGTCAGGTTCTGGCCAAGCCGGGCACGGTGAAGCCGCACAAGAAGTTCGTGGCCGAAGCCTACATCCTGACCAAGGACGAAGGTGGCCGTCACACGCCGTTCTTCACCAACTACCGTCCGCAGTTCTACTTCCGCACCACGGACGTGACCGGCATCGTGTCGCTGCCGGAAGGCACCGAGATGGTGATGCCTGGCGACAACATCACGGTCGATGTCGAGCTGATCGTGCCGATCGCCATGGAAGAGAAGCTGCGCTTCGCCATCCGTGAAGGCGGCCGCACCGTCGGTGCCGGCATCGTCGTCACCATCAAAGAATAATCGAGGCCGGTTTTCGCCGGTTCGACAGGAAAGGGCGGTCTTCGGGCCGCCCTTTTTGTTTCCATCATGGCCGCGTGAGAGGCGCATTTGCCGGCCGCTGAAAGCTGTTGCAAGCGCCATCGCCGCAACTAGTATGGGTTGCACCGAGGGAGCTTGGCCAAGAGTGGTTCCAGGGCGTCGTTTCGATGGGCAGGCATGGTGGTTGCGGGCGCTGGTCCGCCTCGTGCTGGTGCTTGCCGTGGCACTGCCTGTCTGTGCGGCCCGGGCCGAGGAGGAGCAGCCGGACATCCCGCCGATGCGGTTCGCCGTCGTGCGCAGCAGCGCGCCGGGCTGCGAGCCCAACTGTCCGGAATGGATATCGGCGGAAGGCACCATCGAGGCTGGCACGCCGGCCTTGTTCAAGCGCGCACTCAAGACGCTCGCCGGCCGGCAACTGCCGGTCGTCGTCAATTCCCCCGGCGGCAATGTCGAAGCGGCGCTGGCGCTTGGCCGGCTGATCCGCAAGAACAAGCTCGATGCCGCCGTCGGCACGACCGTCTTCACCGGCTGCGAGCCGCGGATGAAAAACTGCACGGACAAGGATAAGGACGGTGACGGTAAGGCAGCCGGCTATTTCGGCATGGCCTATGACAGCGGCGCCATGTGCAATTCGGCCTGTCCGCTGATGTTTTCCGGCGGTGTCCGCCGCGTGGCCGGCGATTTCGCCTATCTCGGTGTCCACCAGATCACAACCACCTTCCAGCGGACGAAGCTGGTCTACCGGACCACCTACCGGATCGTGAACGGCAAGAAGAAGATCATCAGCACCAGGATCGTCAGCCGAAAGAACGCCGGCAGCTACAAGACCTACGAAATGAGCAAGGGGGTCGAGAAACGCCTTGCCGCCTATTTGAAGGAAATGGGCGTCGACCAGGGCGTGCTCGAGACGATGAAGCAGACGCAGGCCAGCGACATCCGGCAGATTGCCCTCGATGCCATGCTGCGCATGAAGCTCGTCACCAGCCTGGACAGCGTCGATGTCATGACCGGGGGGACCGCCTGCAGGCTGGAGCAGCCTCAGGCGAACTGCCGGCAGGTACCGGCAGGCAAGGACACCGCCGGCGTCCCGACCGCCGGGGCCAGGCCTGCCCTGCCTCAGGAAGCGGATATGCGCTTCGTGCTTGTTCGCGGCAGCAATCCGCTGTGCAATCCCGACTGCCCGGAATGGATCTCCGCCGAAGGCTCGATCACCGCACAGACGCCGGAAAAGCTGCGCCAGGCGCTCGATGCCGCCGGTGGGCGGCGGCTGCCGATCGTGATCAGCTCGCGAGGCGGCGATGTCGACGGCGCTCTCGCCGTCGGCAGGATGATCCGGGAGCACAAGCTCGATGTCGTCGTCGCCCGCACGGATTTCGTCGACTGCGGTCCCTCCCTGGACTGCCTGGCCAGGGAGGGCGCCCACACCGGGCTGACCATCGATACGGATGGCGAATGCGCCTCAGTCTGTCCGATCGTGGTCGCCGGCGGCATCAAGCGCCTGATTGGGCCGGATGCGGGCCTCAGCGTGCAGGCGCTCGGACAGGAGGAGAAGGTCAAGGCGTATCTTGAGGAGATGGCGATCGGGCCTGGCCTGTTCGAGGCCATGCAGCGTTCATCGGGCCAAACGCAACTCGATCGAGACACGGCGCTGAGGCTCGGGCTGGCGACAGGGCGTCAGTCCGCCGACGAACTGACAGGTGCCACCATATGCAGAGCGGCAGCGAAACCGGACAATTGCAGGGTTATGCCGTCAGCCAATGCCGAAGCCGAGACGCCGGCGAAACTGTAGTCGCGCAGGCTGGCTGGCCATCGGGGCAGGTTGAGCAGAGCGAGGGCTTTCCGCTATCGTTCTCGGGCAGTCAGGACAGGTGAACTCTGATGCGCAAGGACGTCCCGACACTATACGAATGGGCCGGCGGCAGCGAGGCGCTGAACCGGCTGACGCAGACCTTCTATGACAAGGTGGCGCAGGACCCGACCGTCGGGCCGGTGTTCAAGACCATGTCAACTGACCATCCCGCTCATGTCGCTGCCTTCATCGGCGAGGTTTTCGGCGGGCCGAAAACCTACAGCGAACAGCATGGTGGGCACCGCGAAATGGTCATGCATCACCTGGGCAAGCATCTGACGGAGGAACAGCGCCGCCGCTGGATCGACCTCCTGGCCGACGCCGCCGATGCCGTCGGCCTGCCCGACGATCCCGAATTCCGTTCGGCCTTCATGGGCTATGTCGAGTGGGGATCGCGGCTGGCCAAGATGAATTCCAATCTCGGCGAGACCTGCGACCCGGAAACCGAACCGATGCCTGCCTGGGGCTGGGGTGTGCCTGGCGGACCCTACACACCGCCTGATGCCAAATCATGACCGGCAGAGCCTGCTGAGAGCTTGTGGAGCAATGACTGCCGAGGAATTCAAGATCGTGCGCTGGCGCGAGTGGGAAGGCCCCGGCCTCGAACATCTTGTGCTGCGCGAGCGGGCCGGCGAGGTGTTGGCCGATTCCGTTGTCATTTGCTCCGGCCAAACGCCTTTCGCCGTCCGCTATCGCATAGGCTGCGACGCGAACTGGCGCGCCAGGAGCGTCACGGTCGATATGATCGGCAGCGAACGGACGCTGGTTCTTGCCTCTGACGGCGACGGCCACTGGACCCGGGACGGCATGCCCGTGCCGGAGCTCGACGGCGTCTTCGATCCGGACCTCACCGTCACGCCGTTCACCAACACGCTGCCGATCCGGCGCTTGCGGCTTTCCACCGGGCAAAGTGCCGAGATCACCACCGCTTTCGTCGATTTCCCCGTGCTCACGGTGGTGAGCAACCCGCAGCGCTACTCATGTCTCGAAGAGGGCAGGCGGTATCTTTATGAATCGCGCGCCAGCGACTTCAAGCGGGAACTTGAGATCGACGATGACGGGCTGGTCGTCAGCTATCCCGATTTCTGGCAAAGGGGATGAAGGCGCGTTTGCCTGCAAACCGCTCTTTACAGACAGCGCGGAAGCTTTTAGGAAGCCCCTGCTGCTGCGCCGAGGCGCACACGATACGGGCATAGCTCAGTTGGTAGAGCGGCGGTCTCCAAAACCGCAGGTCGTAGGTTCGAGCCCTGCTGCCCGTGCCATTTTCCAAAATGGCCATCCGAACGATATTTGCTGCTGGACTTGGAAAATCGGCGAACCGCTGGTGGCCGGACATGCTAAATCGTGAGAAGGTTTGGACATGGAAGCCCGTAGCGCGCTCCGCCGTATCGTCCTGCTCGTCGTACTTCTGAACCTGAGCTATTTTGGCATTGAGTTCGCCGTGGCGGTCGCTATCGGATCGGTGTCGTTGTTCGCCGACAGCATCGACTTTCTAGAAGATGCCTCGGTCAACCTGCTCATTCTGCTTGCGCTGGGCTGGTCGATGCGCGCCCGCTCGCGGGTCGGCATGGCGCTGGCGCTTATCCTGCTTGTGCCCGGTTTGGCGACCCTTTGGACGGCGTGGGAAAAATTCAACGCGCCGGTACCGCCGCAAGCCTTGGCCCTGACGCTGACGGGTCTGGGTGCACTCGCGGTCAATCTTTGCTGCGCCTACATGCTCGCCGCCTACCGGCACCACGGCGGCAGCCTGACGCGCGCGGCGTTCCTGTCGGCACGCAATGACGCATTCGCCAACATTGCCATTATTGCTGCCGGGCTGATGACGGCTTTCGTATGGCGATCGGCGTGGCCAGATTTGCTGGTGGGTTTGGGGATTGCGGCCTTGAATGCCGACGCCGCCCGCGAAGTGTGGGAAGCTGCGCGTGAAGAGCGCCGGGCTGCCGCCTGATTGCCGCTGTGACAACAATTTGGCCCCGTTATTTTCCAGGGGTTAAGGGGGTGTCAGGATTTTCTTTGAGAAAACTATAGTCTATGTGCTATAAGGTGGGCGCGAATGAAAAACCAAAAACCCGCGGTATGGATGGGATCGTCGAAGGACGACCTGCGCGAGTTTCCGGTCGATGTTCGCCGTTGATGGGGGTCGCAATCAACGACGCCCAGAATGGTGAAGAGCACCGGGCTGTCAAAGCCCTAAAAGGTTTTGGGGGTCGCAGCATCCTTGAGGTGGTCGACGACTTCGACGGGGACACTTACCGGGCCGTCTACACCGTGCGCTTCGCTGGGGTGATCTACGTCCTTCATTGCTTCCAGAAGAAGTCGAAGAAGGGCAGGGAGACGCCCAAGCACGAGATCGATCTCGTGACAGCGCGATTGAAGGCAGCCGAGGCGCACCACCGCGAAAACCATGGGAAAGGAACAAAGTCATGACTGAAGACATCACCGCCGAAATTAGCAGCGGCAACGTGTTTGCGGACCTCGGCTTTGACAATCCCGAAGAGGAATTGCTCAAGGCCAAGCTGGCCCGCGAGATCCGCGCCATTATCAAGCGCCGGCGCCTAACCCAGGCGAAGTCGGCCGAATTGCTCGGGATGAAACAGCCGGACGTTTCAGCGATCGTCACCGGGCGCACCGGGAAGTTCTCGATCGACAGGCTGGTTCGCTGTCTGGACCGGCTCGACTACAAGGTCGACGTGGTGGTTCGCCATAAGCCTCGACGGTCAACTCGAGCGGCTGAAGCCGCTTGACCAGACAGCGCCCCGGCGTCGGCTCTCTAAGCCAGTATCTAAAGCAGAACAAATAATCGTCGCCCGGCGCCCGACCTAGCTCAGAGGGCCACCACTTGCCGGTTCATCATCCGGTTTCGGGGATGGGTGTGTGTGTGTGTGTGCGACTCCCACCACTTGGCTCGTTGTGGTTGCCTTTCTTCAATCGTGGCGATTTTCGCTGCTACCGACGGAAAGGAATAACCCGATGAAAAAAACAACGGCGCTTAAAGTCCAAGCATATTCAACACTCAAACGTTTAGCGTCCGGCCCAATTAAAGCTATCCTGGCAATCGCTACGACCACAGTGGTGGATACAGTAACTCACCTCATCCATCCGAAAGGCGCTCCCGAAACGATTGAGCGCCTTTTTTTACGGTTGGCAGATCAACCAGATCCGATCCTGACATCCTCACCCAGCGCGTCGAGCATGGCGAGATAGGGAGCAGGCAACCCATGGTGCCGGCCGCCATCGCGCATCAGTGCTAAATACTCGGCATTTGGGGGAGGGGGATTTTCCTGCCGCTCAGCGACATAGGTCTGCATTTCGGTGGGCTCGCCACCCATGGTCACCACTATCGTCATCCGGTTATAACGGTTCTCGCCCGCGGGTCGGCTGGTCTCGTAGCCTTCCTCCCGATCGAGACGGGCCACATCATCGGGCGTCAACCTATAGACAACGCCCCAGACAGCGCCGTCGCGAACCGGCTCTATTGACGATACTCCGCACCCGCGATTGTTTGACAGCCGCGGAAAACAGAGCCGATGGCTCGGCAACATGCCGATGCCTACGACCTGGTGGCCAGGGCAGCGCTTTGCGATCTGCAGCGGGTCCATGTTCGATCCGTAGGCGAAATATAGCATTGGGACACCCTCGAGAGGCCTAGCAGGGCTGCTGATGAATACTCATTTGGCTTTCAGAATGGCTTCGTCGCCGTTGGGATAGGCAATGTGTCTGGAGCGAGCCGTCGTCGAGCAAGTTCGGCGGAGCCATCGCCAATGACCTCGCCCATCCGTCGAAGCCAGCTTATGTAAAGAACACACATCTTATCGGGCCATATCGGTGCTGTCCCTTCCGCATTGAATTGCATCCGCGAAATTCTCGCTTATCTTGCTTGTGCGCATGTGAGCATAAGGTGGCGCCTGGCCAACTGCGGCCGCACCTCCATTCCCGCCGTCGGCCCTAGTCCGGCTGAAAGGGCAGTTTTCGTTGCACGAATGCCCTGTGCGCATCGATATTTTGCGGGTCGGGCCTTTGAAAATCCGCGACCCGCTTGCCATATTAGCCTGATTGGGGCATAAGACAGCCATAGCCGGGACGGAACGACTGGATGGTTCCGAGGCGGTGTTTGGTCATAAAGCGGACACTTGCCACTTGCGTGGATCAAGAATCGGTTTTATGTAGACAGAACAGACACGCGACGCGTGGAGCTGGGAAGCCGGCTTTACGCGTCTGATTTGCATGGGCGAAATGGTTGCGTTGATTCGGCGCGACTCTGGGCTCAGGCGGCACGTCCCGGTCAGCGGGATCATCCAGGGGGCCCGGCCAACGGGTCTTGAAGACAGGCGGCATATGGCTTCGAAAACCACAAATCCTTTCGTCTTTCTCCAGCAGGTCCGCTCGGAGACAGCCAAGGTGACTTGGCCGTCGCGTCGCGAGACCATGATCTCGACGGTGATGGTTCTGGCCTTCGCTGTGATTGCGATGGTCTTTTTCTTCACCGCTGATCAGCTCATGGGCTTCGCGGTCGAACAGATTCTGGGCATTGGACGTTAAGTCCGGCGATTACGGAGAAGTCTAAAAATGACTGCGCGCTGGTACATCGTCCACGCTTATTCGAACTTTGAAAAGAAGGTCGCCGAGGACATCGAGAACAAGGCCAAGCAGAAGGGCCTGTCCGCCGATATCGAGCAGATCGTGGTGCCGACCGAGAAGGTCGTCGAAGTTCGCCGTGGCCGCAAGGTCGATGCCGAGCGCAAGTTCTTCCCGGGCTATGTGCTCCTGAAGGCCAATTTGACCGATGCGGTGTTCTCGCTGGTCAAGAACACGCCGAAGGTCACCGGCTTTCTCGGCGACTCCAAGCCGGTGCCGATCACCGAGGCCGAGGCGCAGCGTATCCTGAACCAGGTCCAGGAAGGCGTCGAACGGCCGAAGCCGTCGGTCACCTTCGAGATCGGCGAGGCGATCCGCGTTTCGGATGGTCCGTTCGCGTCGTTCAACGGTTTCGTCCAGGAAGTGGACGAGGAGCGGGCGCGGCTCAAGGTGGAAGTTTCGATCTTCGGGCGCGCCGTGCCTGTCGATCTGGAATTCGGACAGGTCGAAAAGGGCTGATCCGAAATCCCCGATGTTGGACCGGCGACGCCGGTCGGCGATCGGGGGAGGCGGCGCACAAGCGCGCGGCCTCGAGAACGGTGGGAGGCGAATGCGGCTTTAGCCGGCTGCGCGAACCGCACCACCAGACTGCAACCGCCGGGTTTCCCAGATAGTGGGTGCCGGCATAGACAAAGGCAGGAAAAGAGATGGCTAAGAAAATTGCAGGCCAGCTCAAGCTCCAGGTCTCCGCGGGTTCGGCTACGCCGTCGCCCCCGATCGGCCCGGCGCTTGGTCAGCGCGGCATCAACATCATGGAGTTCTGCAAGGCGTTCAACGCGCAGACCCAGGAAATGGAAAAGGGATCGCCGGTTCCGGTCGTCATCACCTATTATCAGGATAAGTCATTCACCTTCGTCATGAAGACGCCGCCGGTGAGTTATTTCCTGAAGAAGGCTGCGAACCTGAAGTCGGGCTCGAAGGAGCCGGGCAAGGTCAAGGCTGGCACCGTTTCGCGCGACAAGGTTCGCGAAATCGCGACTGCCAAGATGAAGGATCTGAACGCAAACGACGTCGAGGCGGCCATGCGCATGGTCGAGGGCTCCGCCCGCTCGATGGGTCTGGAAGTGGTGGGCTGAGATCATGGCAAAGATTGCAAAGCGTGTATCGAAGACCCGCGAAGGCATCGATCCCAACAAGGCTTACGCCCTGGGTGAAGCGCTGAAGCTGCTCAAGGACCGTTCCACGGTCAAGTTCGACGAGACCATCGAAGTCGCCATGAACCTCGGCGTCGACCCGCGTCATGCCGACCAGATGGTCCGTGGCGTGGTCAACCTGCCGAACGGCACCGGCCGCTCGGTTCGCGTCGCCGTGTTCGCTCGTGGCGACAAGGCCGAGGAAGCCAAGGCCGCCGGCGCCGACATCGTCGGAGCCGAGGATCTGGTCGACATCGTCCAGAAGGGCACGATCGATTTCGATCGCTGCATCGCCACGCCGGACATGATGCCGCTCGTCGGCCGTCTCGGCAAGGTGCTCGGCCCGCGCGGCATGATGCCGAACCCGAAGGTCGGCACCGTCACCACCGACGTCGCCGCCGCCGTCAAGGCATCGAAGGGCGGCGCGGTCGAGTTCCGCGTCGAGAAGGCCGGCATCGTTCATGCCGGTGTCGGCAAGGTCTCGTTCGACGTCAAGGCGCTGGAAGAGAACATCCGCGCCTTCGCCGACGCGGTGACCAAGGCAAAGCCGGCTGGCGCCAAGGGCAACTACGTCAAGAAGGTGTCGGTCACCTCGACGATGGGCCCGGGCCTCAAGCTCGACGTCTCGACGCTCGCAGCGTCCTGATACGACCATTTGGATCGTCTCCCAAGAGACTGATCCGCAAGTGAATTCCGGGCCTCCGACGTGTCGGCGGCCCGGTGCCGGAAGCCGAAAGGCTTCCGGACATCCTGTCCGAGATTGCAGGCGGCCCAAAAGCCTTAATTCATGTGGGCCTGCATGAGACGGGTGAAGACCTGACAACGGAGCAAGTGCTCCAATGAAAGGTTCGAACCGTGTTTGCCTTTTGTCTGCGCATCGTCGGCTTGGCCGCCGGTGTGGCGAAAGGGGGCAGGATCCTCGAGCGTCGTTCGGGAGATCCGTTACTGGATGGCCCGGCCGGCAAAGGCAACCCGACGCCTGTCCTATTTTAGGGGCAGGGGTCAACTGGAGATAGGCAGTGGACAGAGCGGAAAAACGCGAACTCGTCACGGGCCTGAACGATGCGTTTGCAAGCGCAGGTTCAGTGGTCGTGGCCCACTATGCCGGTATCACCGTCGCGCAAATGAACGACCTTCGGTCGAAAATGCGCGCCGCCGGTGGCACCGTTAAAGTCGCGAAGAACCGTCTCGCCAAAATCGCTCTTCAGGGCACGGACTCCGCATCGATCATCGAGCTGTTCAAGGGACAGACGCTGATTGCTTATTCGGAGGATCCGATTGCGGCGCCGAAGGTCGCGTCCGATTTCGCCAAGGGAAATGACAAGCTCGTCATTCTCGGCGGCGCAATGGGCACCACCTCGCTCAACGCCGACGGTGTGAAGGCACTCGCCACACTTCCGTCGCTCGATGAGCTGCGCGCCAGGCTGGTTGGCATGATCGCCACGCCGGCAACCCGGATCGCCCAGATCGTCAATGCGCCAGCGGCCTCGGTCGCGCGCGTCATAGGCGCTTACGCCCGGAAGGACGAGGCGGCATGAGGCCGTTCCTCGCTATCACAAACACACGTTCGAACCTTATGAAGGAATACAACAATGGCTGATCTCGCAAAGATCGTAGACGACCTTTCGAAGCTGACCGTCCTCGAGGCGGCCGAGCTGTCGAAGCTTCTGGAAGAAAAGTGGGGCGTTTCGGCTGCTGCTCCGGTGGCGGTTGCCGCTGCTGGCGGCGCTGCTGCTGCCGCTGCTCCGGTCGAGGAAAAGACGGAATTCGACGTCGTCCTCACCGACGCTGGCGCTCAGAAGATCAACGTCATCAAGGAAGTCCGCGCCATCACCGGTCTTGGCCTCAAGGAAGCCAAGGATCTGGTCGAAGCGGCTCCGAAGCCGGTCAAGGAAGGCGTTTCCAAGGCCGACGCTGACAAGTTCAAGGCCCAGCTGGAAGCAGCCGGCGCCAAGGTCGACCTGAAGTAAGCGTAAAAGCGGCGGGCGGCCTCGCGCCGTCCGCCACTCCCTTCACCTGGAGGGGAGGACCCGTAACGCGAGATGTACGAGAACCTCTTTCCTGAGGGCCCGAACAGGCCTTCAGGAAACGGGTTTTCTCCCGTTTCAGCCGGCCGCCGCCAAGCAATTGGTTGTGGCTGCCGGAGAACAGACAGAGGGCCGCCGCCCAGGCGGCTCGGTATGCAAGGCGAGCCGCGGCGAGGCTCGTCCCGAGTTTAGAGCTAAGGAGCGACGATGGCCCAGACCCAGACTTTCAATGGCCGCAGACGCGTACGCAAGTTCTTCGGAAAGATCCCGGAAGTTGCGGAGATGCCGAACCTGATCGAGGTTCAAAAGGCATCCTATGACCAGTTCCTGATGGTGGACGAGCCCAAGGGCGGACGTCCGGACGAGGGACTGCAGGCCGTTTTCAAGTCGGTCTTCCCGATCTCCGATTTTTCCGGCTCCTCGATGCTGGAGTTCGTGAAGTACGAGTTCGAAGGACCGAAATTCGACGTTGACGAATGCCGTCAGCGCGACCTGACCTATGCCGCGCCGCTGAAGGTGACGCTGCGCCTCATCGTGTTCGATATCGACGAGGATACCGGCGCCAAGTCGATCAAGGACATCAAGGAGCAGGACGTCTACATGGGCGACATGCCGCTCATGACCTTGAATGGCACCTTCATCGTCAACGGCACCGAGCGCGTCATCGTCTCGCAGATGCACCGTTCGCCGGGCGTCTTCTTCGACCATGACAAGGGCAAGTCGCACTCGTCGGGCAAGCTTCTGTTTGCCGCGCGCGTCATTCCCTATCGCGGCTCGTGGCTCGACATCGAGTTCGATTCCAAGGACGTCGTGCACGCCCGTATCGATCGCCGCCGCAAGATTCCGGTGACGTCGCTGCTGATGGCGCTCGGCATGGACGGCGAAGAGATCCTGTCGACCTTCTACAACAAGATCACCTACAAGCGCGCCGGCGACCACTGGCGCATCCCGTTCAACGTCGAGCGTTTCCGCGGCCTCAAGGCCGTCGGCGACCTGGTCGACGCCGATACGGGCGAGGTCGTTGTCGAAGCCGGCAAGAAGATCACCGCCCGTCAGGCCAGAGCGCTTGGCGAAAAGGGTCTCAAGGCGATCAAGGCGACCGACGAGGATCTGCTCGGCAACTACCTGGCCGAGGACATCGTCAACTACGCAACCGGCGAGATCTTCCTCGAAGCTGGCGACGAGATCGACGAAAAGACGCTGAAAGTGCTTCTCGGCACGGGCGAGAACGAGATCAAGGTTCTCGACATCGACCACGTCAATGTCGGCGCCTATATCCGCAACACGCTCAACGTCGACAAGAACGAGAGCCGCCAGGACGCGCTGTTCGACATCTACCGTGTCATGCGCCCCGGCGAGCCGCCGACGCTCGAGACCGCCGAAGCCATGTTCAACTCGCTGTTCTTCGACAGCGAGCGCTACGACCTGTCGGCCGTCGGCCGCGTCAAGATGAACATGCGCCTCGAACTCAAGGCCGAGGACACCGTGCGCGTCCTGCGCAAGGACGACATCCTGGCCGTGGTCAGGACGCTGGTCGAACTGCGCGACGGCAAGGGCGAGATCGACGACATCGACAATCTCGGCAACCGCCGCGTGCGCTCGGTCGGCGAGCTGATGGAGAACCAGTACCGCGTCGGCCTGCTGCGCATGGAGCGCGCGATCAAGGAGCGTATGTCCTCGATCGAGATCGACACGGTGATGCCGCAGGACCTGATCAACGCCAAGCCGGCGGCCGCCGCCGTGCGCGAGTTCTTCGGTTCCTCGCAGCTGTCGCAGTTCATGGACCAGACCAACCCGCTGTCGGAGATCACCCACAAGCGTCGCCTGTCGGCGCTTGGACCGGGCGGTCTGACCCGCGAGCGTGCCGGCTTCGAGGTGCGCGACGTGCACCCGACGCATTACGGCCGCATCTGCCCGATCGAGACGCCGGAAGGCCCGAATATCGGTCTGATCAACTCGCTGGCCACTTTCGCACGTGTCAACAAGTACGGCTTCATCGAGAGCCCGTACCGCAAGATCGTCGACGGCAAGCTGACCAATGACGTCGTCTATCTCTCGGCGATGGAAGAAGCCAAGCACCACGTCGCGCAGGCCAACGCCGAGCTCGACAAGAATGGCGGCTTCGTCGACGAGTTCGTAATTTGCCGCAGCGCCGGCGAAGTGATGATGGCGCCGCGTGAAAACGTCGACCTGATGGACGTGTCGCCCAAGCAGATGGTGTCGGTGGCCGCGGCTCTGATCCCGTTCCTGGAAAACGACGACGCCAACCGCGCTCTGATGGGCTCGAACATGCAGCGTCAGGCCGTGCCGCTGGTGCGCGCCGAGGCGCCGTT
The DNA here is from genome assembly GCF_055901595.1 of Mesorhizobium sp. WSM1386. Lineage (NCBI taxonomy): Bacteria > Pseudomonadati > Pseudomonadota > Alphaproteobacteria > Hyphomicrobiales > Phyllobacteriaceae > Mesorhizobium > Mesorhizobium sp. WSM1386. The sequence goes on along the minus strand of NZ_CM148373.1, from coordinate 4,607,424 downwards.
CGTCGGCACCGGCATGGAGCCGATCGTCGCCCGTGACTCGGGCGCCGCCATCGGCGCCCGCCGCGGCGGCATCGTCGACCAGGTGGACGCGACGCGTATCGTCATTCGCGCCACCGAGGATCTCGATCCGGGCAAGTCCGGCGTCGACATCTACCGGTTGATGAAGTTCCAGCGTTCGAACCAGAACACCTGTATCAACCAGCGTCCGCTGGTGCGTATGGGTGATCGGGTCAACAAGGGCGACATCATCGCCGACGGTCCGTCGACCGAGCTCGGCGATCTGGCGCTGGGCCGCAACGTGCTGGTCGCGTTCATGCCGTGGAACGGCTATAACTACGAGGACTCGATCCTGCTCTCCGAGCGCATCGTCGCCGACGACGTCTTCACCTCGATCCATATCGAGGAGTTCGAGGTCATGGCGCGCGATACCAAGCTCGGTCCGGAGGAAATCACGCGCGATATTCCGAACGTTTCGGAAGAAGCGCTGAAGAACCTCGACGAAGCCGGCATCGTCTACATCGGCGCGGAAGTGCAGCCTGGCGATATCCTGGTCGGCAAGATCACGCCGAAGGGCGAAAGCCCGATGACGCCGGAAGAGAAGCTTCTGCGCGCCATCTTCGGTGAAAAGGCCTCCGACGTGCGCGACACCTCGATGCGCATGCCTCCGGGCACCTTCGGCACCGTCGTCGAGGTGCGCGTGTTCAATCGCCACGGTGTGGAGAAGGACGAGCGCGCCATGGCGATCGAGCGCGAGGAGATCGAACGCCTCGCCAAGGACCGTGACGACGAGCAGGCCATCCTGGACCGCAACGTCTACGCGCGTCTTTCCGACGTCCTCGTCGGCAAGGAAGCGATCGCTGGACCGAAGGGCTTCAAGAAGGGCTCGACGCTGTCCAAGGACACGCTCGACGAGTATCCGCGTTCGCAGTGGTGGCAGTTTGCCGTGGAGAACGAAAAGCTCCAGAGCGAACTGGAAGCCCTGCGTGGCCAGTACGACGACTCCAAGAAGGCGCTCGAGCAGCGCTTCATGGACAAGGTCGAGAAGGTGCAGCGCGGCGATGAAATGCCTCCGGGCGTCATGAAGATGGTCAAGGTCTTCGTGGCCGTGAAGCGCAAGATGCAGCCGGGCGACAAGATGGCCGGCCGTCACGGCAACAAGGGTGTCGTGTCGCGCATCGTTCCGGTCGAGGACATGCCTTTCCTCGAGGACGGCACGCATGCCGATATCGTGCTCAACCCGCTGGGTGTGCCGAGCCGCATGAATGTCGGCCAGATCCTGGAAACGCATCTGGGCTGGGCTTGCGCGGGCATGGGCAGGAAGATCGGCGAGCTGATCGACACGTATAAGGCGGCCGGCGATATCAAGCCGTTGCGCAAGACGCTCGAGAGCTTCATGCCGGCCAACGACCGCAACGAGCCGGTCCGCGAGTATGACGACGAGAGCATCGTTCGCCTCAGCGAGCAGATGCGTCGCGGCGTCTCGATCGCGACCCCGGTGTTCGACGGCGCGCACGAGGCTGACATCAACATCATGCTGGAGCAGGCGGGCCTGCATACCAGCGGTCAGTCGCAGCTCTATGACGGACGCACCGGCGAGCCGTTCGATCGCAAGGTGACGATGGGCTATATCTACATGCTCAAGCTTCACCACCTGGTGGACGACAAGATCCACGCGCGTTCGATCGGTCCGTACTCGCTCGTCACCCAGCAACCGCTGGGCGGCAAGGCGCAGTTCGGTGGCCAGCGCTTCGGCGAGATGGAGGTCTGGGCGCTGGAAGCCTATGGCGCCGCCTACACGCTGCAGGAAATGCTGACGGTGAAGTCGGACGACGTCGCCGGCCGTACCAAGGTCTACGAGGCGATCGTCCGCGGCGACGACACCTTCGAGGCCGGCATCCCGGAGAGCTTCAACGTGCTCGTCAAGGAAATGCGGTCTCTCGGCCTCAATGTCGAGCTGGAGAACACCAAGCTCGACGACAACCCGATCCGGCTGCCCGACGCGGCGGAGTAAGGCAATGGCGCGTCGCGAAAGCCGCGACGCGCCGATCAAATTTCTTCGGCCGGTGGGCCGACCACTCAGCGGGCATTCTGCCCGCGTTAGATGCAAGGGGTTTTCGAGGACCCCGAAAAGGAGAACGGCATGAACCAAGAGGTCATGAATCTCTTCAATCCGCAGGCGCCTGCGCAGGTGTTCGATTCCATCCGGATCTCGCTTGCCAGCCCTGAGAAGATTCTGTCCTGGTCGTTCGGCGAGATCAAGAAGCCGGAGACCATCAACTACCGCACCTTCAAGCCGGAGCGTGACGGTCTGTTCTGCGCGCGCATTTTTGGCCCGATCAAGGACTACGAGTGCCTGTGCGGCAAGTACAAGCGCATGAAGTACAAGGGCGTCATCTGCGAAAAGTGCGGCGTCGAAGTCACGCTGTCGCGCGTTCGCCGCGAGCGCATGGGCCATATCGAGCTCGCCGCTCCCGTCGCCCATATCTGGTTCCTGAAGTCGCTGCCCTCGCGCATCGGCACGCTGCTCGACATGACCCTGAAGGATATCGAGCGCGTCCTGTACTTCGAGAACTACATCGTCACCGAGCCTGGCCTCACCGCGCTGAAGGAGCACCAGCTGCTCAGCGAGGAAGAGTACATGATCGCCGTCGACGAGTATGGCGAGGATAGTTTCACCGCCATGATCGGCGCCGAGGCCATTCACGACCTCCTGGCCGGCATGGACCTGGAGAAGATCGCAGGCGACCTGCGTTCGGAACTGGCTTCGACCACGTCCGAACTGAAGCAGAAGAAGTATCTGAAGCGGCTCAAGGTCGTCGAGAACTTCATGGAGTCCGGCAACCGTCCGGAATGGATGATCATGAAGGTGGTTCCGGTGATCCCGCCGGACCTGCGTCCGCTCGTCCCGCTGGACGGTGGCCGTTTCGCCACGTCCGACCTGAACGACCTCTATCGCCGCGTCATCAACCGCAATAACCGTCTGAAGCGGCTGATCGAACTGCGGGCGCCGGGCATCATCGTGCGCAATGAAAAGCGCATGCTGCAGGAAGCCGTCGATGCGCTGTTCGACAACGGCCGTCGCGGCCGCGTCATCACCGGCGCCAACAAGCGTCCGCTGAAGTCGCTGTCCGACATGCTCAAGGGTAAGCAGGGCCGGTTCCGCCAGAACCTGCTCGGCAAGCGCGTCGACTATTCCGGCCGTTCGGTCATCGTGACCGGTCCGGAGCTCAAGCTGCACCAGTGCGGCCTGCCGAAGAAGATGGCGCTCGAACTGTTCAAGCCCTTCATCTACGCCCGTCTCGACGCCAAGGGTTACTCCTCGACCGTCAAGCAGGCGAAGAAGCTGGTCGAGAAGGAGCGTCCGGAGGTCTGGGATATCCTCGACGAGGTCATCCGCGAGCATCCGGTGCTGTTGAACCGCGCGCCGACGCTGCACCGCCTCGGCATCCAGGCGTTCGAGCCTATCCTGATCGAAGGCAAGGCGATCCAGCTGCATCCGCTGGTCTGCACGGCCTTCAACGCCGACTTCGACGGCGACCAGATGGCGGTCCACGTGCCGCTGTCCCTGGAAGCGCAGCTTGAAGCCCGCGTGCTGATGATGTCGACCAACAACATCCTGCACCCGGCTTCCGGCGCGCCGATCATCGTGCCGTCGCAGGACATGGTTCTGGGTCTGTACTATCTCTCGATCGTCAACCAGAACGAGCCGGGCGAGGGCATGGTGTTTGCCGACATGGGCGAACTCCAGCACGCGCTAGAGACCAAGGCGGTGACGCTGCACGCCAAGATCAAGGGTCGCTTCCGCACGGTCGACGCCGAAGGCAAGGTCGTGTCGAAGATCCACGACACCACGCCTGGCCGCATGATCATCGGCGAACTTCTGCCGAAGAACGTCAATGTGCCGTACGAGACCGCAAACCAGGAGATGACCAAGAAGAACATCTCCAAGATGATCGACACCGTCTACCGCCATTGCGGTCAGAAGGAGACGGTCATTTTCTGCGATCGCATCATGGCGCTCGGGTTCGCTCACGCCTGCCGTGCCGGCATCTCGTTCGGCAAGGACGACATGCTGATCCCGGACTCCAAGATCAAGCTGGTGTCGGACACCGAGGCTTTGGCCAAGGAATACGAGCAGCAGTACAATGACGGCCTGATCACCCAGGGCGAGAAGTACAACAAGGTCGTCGACGCCTGGGCCAAGTGCTCGGAAAAGGTCGCCGACGAAATGATGGCCCGCATCAAGGCCGTGGAGTTCGAGGACAATGGCCGTCAGAAGCCGATGAACTCGATCTACATGATGTCGCACTCCGGTGCGCGTGGCTCGCCCACGCAGATGCGCCAGCTCGCCGGCATGCGCGGCCTGATGGCCAAGCCGTCGGGTGAAATCATCGAGACGCCGATCATCTCGAACTTCAAGGAAGGCCTGACCGTGCTCGAGTACTTCAACTCGACCCACGGCGCCCGCAAGGGTCTGGCCGACACCGCCTTGAAGACGGCGAACTCGGGTTATCTCACCCGTCGTCTCGTCGACGTGGCGCAGGACTGCATCGTCAACTCCGTGGATTGCGGCACCGACAAGGGCCTCACCATGCAGCCGATCGTCGATGCCGGTCAGGTTGTCGCTTCGGTCGGCCAGCGCGTGCTGGGCCGCACCTCGCTCGACGACATCAACCATCCGGTGACCGGCGACCTGCTGGTCAAGGCCGGAACGCTGATGGACGAGCGTGACGTGGAGCAGATCGAAAAGGCCGGCGTCCAGTCGGTCCGCATCCGCTCGGCACTGACCTGCGAGGTCAGGGTTGGCGTGTGCGCGGTCTGCTACGGACGCGATCTGGCCCGCGGTACCCCGGTCAACCAGGGTGAAGCCGTTGGCGTCATCGCGGCGCAGTCGATCGGTGAGCCGGGCACCCAGCTCACCATGCGTACCTTCCACATGGGCGGTACCGCGCAGGTGGTGGATAGCTCGTTCCTTGAAGCCTCCTACGAGGGCAAGGTCGAGATCCGCAACCGCAACGTGGTACGCAACTCCGACGGCCAGCAGATGGTCATGGGCCGCAACATGGCGGTGCTGATCCTCGACGAAGCCGGCAAGGAGCGCGCCACGCACCGCGTCACCTACGGTTCGCGTATCTTCGTGGACGATGGCGACAAGGTGAAGCGCGGCCAGCGTATCGCCGAGTGGGATCCCTATACCCGCCCGGTCCTCACCGAAATCGAGGGCAAGGTGTCGTACGAGGATCTGGTCGACGGCATTTCCGTCCAGGAAACGGCCGACGAATCGACCGGCATCACCAAGCGTGAGGTCATCGACTGGCGTTCGACGCCACGCGGCAACGACCTCAAGCCGGCGATTGCGATCCTGGACGCCAAGGGCAAGGTCGGCAAGCTGTCGAAGGGTGGCGACGCCCGCTTCCTGCTCTCGGTCGAGGCCATTCTCTCGGTCGAGCCAGGTTCGCAGGTTCGCCCCGGCGACGTCCTGGCGCGTATCCCGATGGAAAGCGCCAAGACCAAGGACATCACCGGCGGTCTGCCGCGTGTTGCCGAACTGTTCGAGGCTCGTCGTCCGAAGGATCACGCCATCATCGCCGAGATCGATGGCACGATCCGCTTCGGCCGCGACTACAAGAACAAGCGCCGCATCATCATCGAGCCGCATGACTCGACGCTCGAGCCGGTCGAATACCTGATCCCGAAGGGCAAGCCGTTCCATCTCCAGGACGGCGACGTCATCGAGAAGGGCGACTACATCCTCGACGGCAATCCGGCGCCGCACGACATCCTGGCGATCAAGGGCGTGGAAGCACTTGCTTCCTACCTCGTCAACGAAATCCAGGAAGTCTACCGCCTGCAGGGCGTGTCGATCAACGACAAGCACATCGAGGTGATCGTCCGCCAGATGCTGCAGAAGGTCGAGATCACCACGCAGGGCGACTCGACCTACATTCCGGGCGACCACGTCGACGTGATCGAGCTGGAAGAGGTCAACGAGCGCCTGATCGAGGACGGCAAGAAGCCGGCCGAAGGTCAGCCGGTGCTCTTGGGCATCACCAAGGCTTCGCTGCAGACGCCGTCCTTCATCTCGGCCGCCTCCTTCCAGGAGACGACCAGGGTGCTGACGGAAGCCGCGGTTGCCGGCAAGACCGACATGCTGCAGGGCTTGAAGGAAAACGTCATCGTCGGCCGGCTGATCCCGGCCGGTACCGGCGGCACGATGAGCCAGATCCGGCGCATCGCCACCTCGCGCGACGAACTGATCATCGACGAGCGCCGCAAGGCCTCCGGTGTGGAAGTCGCCGAGCCGATGCTGGCCGACATGACAACCGCCGCGCAGTAAGCGCGGCGGCAGCAATTCCAGGAAAAGTGTAAAACGGTTTTCCGTCCGGAATTGCGCCAAAACAAGGATAGAGCGGTTCAACGTTTCCATGAAACCATGAACCGCTCTTGGAAATCTCAGGCAACAAGGCCGTCGGGGCAACCCGGCGGCCTTTTTGTTTGTTCGGGGTTTGATGTTGGGTATTCATATTCGTGGCAGCTTTTCGCCCGGGGTGCCTACCCGCATCCTTTCGCGTTTTGGCTTTGAATGGATCGGAGGATAAAACGATGAGCAAGAGAACCTGGGCTGCTGTCGACGACTATATCGTCGATGCCCTGTTCGAGGCAGATCCCACCCTCGACGCCGTTCTGGCGGCCAATCATGACCAGGGCCTGCCGGCGATCGACGTATCGCCGGCGCAAGGCAAGCTGCTTTCACTTCTGGCGCGCATGAAGGCAGCAAGGAAGATCCTCGAGATCGGCACGCTGGGCGGCTATTCGACGATCTGGATGGCGCGCGCACTGCCTGCCGACGGTAAGATCGTGACGCTTGAACTCGACCCGCATCACGCCAAGGTCGCGCGCTCGAATTTTGAGCGGGCAGGGGTGTCGGAGCGGGTCGACCTGCGGGTCGGGCCGGCGCTTCAATCGCTCGCCGCGCTGAGCGCCGAGAACGCCGGCCCGTTCGACCTCATCTTCATCGACGCCGACAAGCCGAACAATCCGAATTATTTGTCATGGGCGATGCGGCTGTCGCGCTCAGGAACCCTCATCGTCTGCGACAACGTCATCCGTGACGGCGCGGTGCTCGACGAGGACGGTCGTGATCCCAATGTCGAAGGCGCACGCGCCGCCTTCTCCTTCATCGGCGGCGACAAGCGGCTGGACGGAACGGCCATCCAGACCGTCGGAGCGAAGGGCTATGACGGTTTTGCGATCGCGATCGTCGAATGATGCCAGAGGGAAGCCGCATCGACGAGCGTTGGCTGCAATAGGTTTGCGCCCTTCCTCTGCCCCGTCGATCGGGGTGGCTCGGCGTAGCCGAGACGGAGTGGGGGTCGACCTGGCACGAGCATTCAAGCCATGTCCGCGACCCCGTCGCGTTCGCAAATCAATCGAAAAACGCCTCGACCACGTTGCGCTTGCCCAGCATGAAGGCGTCGGCGACATGCTGCAGCGGCGCGAGATCGACGTCGGAGATGCCGGCGCGCACGATCTCGGCGAAGCGCTTGTAAAGCATCGGATATTCGGCTTCGGGCTCTTCGTGAACGATCTTGCCGTCGATGGCGAGCTTGGAGCCGCCGCCCGAGAGCACCATCTTGCCGGCATCCGTGTCGGCCAGGATGTCCCAGCTTTGCGGCCCGGTCTGCAGCCAGTCGAGTTCCATCGTCACCGGCAATCCGTTCGAAGTGCGGAAGGCGACTTGCGCCGCGACCGGGGCGGCACGGTTCTCGGGAAAGTCGAGAACCGCCGAAGTGATGAACATCGCCGGCAGGATGTGGGTCGCGATCGACAGCGCGTTGATGCCGGGATCGAAGACGCCGAAGCCGCCTGGTTGCCAGATCCAGTCCTGGTTCGGGTGCCAGCGGCGCACGTCTTCCTTCCAGACGATCGCCGCCGAGCGGATCCGGGTCGATGCCAGAAAGCTCCGCGCTTCCTCCACCGCCGGCGCATAGCGCGAATGCCAGCTGGCGAAGAGGGTAACGCCCTGTCTCGTCGCCAGCGCCTTCAGATCCTCGACCTCGCTGACCGTGGCGCCCGGAGGCTTTTCCAGGAAGACATGCTTCTTGGCCTCGAGCGCGGTGCGCGCGGCATCGTAGCGGAATTGCGGCGGCATGCAGAGCGAGACGGCGTCCAGTTCCGGCACCGCGTCGAGCATCGCCTCGATGGTAGGAAAATTCGGGATGCCGTCGACCTTGCCATGCCGGCTGGCGGCGGCGGTCAGTCGGTAATCCTGGTCTTTCGCCAGGGCCGGCAGGTGCTGGTCGCGGACGATCTTGCCGACGCCGACGATGCCAATCTTGATGGGCTGGGACACGGTCGCTCCGTCTGTTGGGTGATGATCAGCGCTTCTTATCAGAACACTTGCCCCGAACAAGCCAGCGGTGGACGGTCAGTCCCAGCTTTGCCGGACTGCAGCGCCCAACTTTTTCTTTCGCCGGAAGGGGGCTGGCGGCGATTCGAAAGGCGAGGGGTGCCTGATTCTCAGATCGGCTCCTCGAAGGTCACGATCGACACTTCGCCTTCGAGCGCGCCTTGATAGGCTGACAGATGCGGCTCGTCGTCGGGCACGCCGTCCATGTCACCGATCTGGTCGAGCTCGGCCTCGGCGTAACCCTCAGCCGCGAGCGATTCGAGCGCTTTGCGCACAGCCGAATCGTCGTCGGGTGCGACCAGCATGACATGCACGCCCTCCACCTTGCCGCCTTTGCGTTTCCACACCCGGCCGGTGATGATGGTGACCGGACGTTCTTCATTGTCGTTCACGGCTGATTCCTCCTGGCAAAGAGCGGGCGAGGGGACTTTGACTGTTCAGGGCGGCCTTTTCGCACGAAGCGGAGCCATGCGACAGCCAAAAGCCATTCACTTTGCCAAAGGCTTGGCACTTTCTTCCTTGCCATTGCAAAATGGCGAAAGAAAATTACATGCGGTTTTCGCATGGCTGCCAAGCCTCGGCTTCAATGCAATATTTGCCACGCCGGGGTTGACGGTTCGCGGGCTTACGAGTAGAAGCCGGCCAGTCAGAACCGATGTGAGGCTCTCCTTTCCGAAGCGACACGCTTTGGAGTTTGCCTCAAACAGGGTTCGTTTTACGAGCGAAAAGACATTTCCGGCGTGCACGAAGCGGCTTCCGCTTCCTCTGCCATTTGTTCGGGCAAGACCGCGAGGCGCGGTTTGTGGCCCGAATTTGCGTATGGAAATGACGCTTTGAGCGGCCCTGACCGGGCGAGACACGGAATTGAGAGACAAGAGGGTTTAATGCCTACCGTCAACCAGCTGATCCGCAAGCCGCGCATTGCGCCGGTGAAGCGCAACAAGGTCCCGGCCATGCAGCAGAACCCGCAGAAGCGGGGCGTCTGCACGCGCGTCTACACGACGACGCCGAAGAAGCCGAACTCGGCGTTGCGCAAGGTGGCCAAGATCCGCCTGACCAATGGTTTTGAAGTGATCGGTTACATCCCCGGCGAAGGTCACAACCTTCAGGAACACTCCGTGGTCATGATCCGCGGCGGCCGCGTCAAGGATCTTCCGGGCGTTCGCTACCACATCATCCGCGGCGTACTCGACACGCAGGGCGTGAAGAACCGCAAGCAGCGCCGTTCGAAGTACGGCGCCAAGCGTCCGAAGTAAGGCGTCCGAAGTAAGATTTTCCGGCTCTGGCGCTTCAATGCGTCGGGCTACGAGATTGAGAGACAAAAGCCATGTCGCGTCGTCACAGTGCAGAAAAGCGTGAGATCAACCCGGATCCGAAGTTCGGTGATCTGATCGTCACCAAGTTCATGAACGCCGTCATGTATGACGGTAAGAAGTCGGTTGCCGAGACCATCGTCTACGGCGCGCTCGACCAGGTTCAGTCGAAGACCAAGCAGGAGCCGGTCACCGTCTTCCATCAGGCGCTCGACAATGTCGCGCCGCATGTGGAAGTGCGTTCGCGCCGCGTTGGTGGTGCGACCTACCAGGTTCCGGTCGATGTGCGCCCCGAGCGTCGTCAGGCGTTGGCCATCCGTTGGCTGATCGCTGCCGCGCGCAACCGCAACGAGACCACGATGGTCGACCGCCTCTCCGGCGAGCTGATGGACGCGGCCAACAACCGCGGCACGGCCGTCAAGAAGCGTGAAGACACCCACAAGATGGCTGAAGCCAACCGCGCTTTCGCGCACTACCGCTGGTAAAGCGCGAACGAGACTGAGAGGCAGCTACGATGGCCCGCGAATACAAAATCGAAGACTACCGCAATTTCGGTATCATGGCGCATATTGACGCCGGCAAGACGACGACCACCGAGCGCGTTCTCTATTACACGGGCAAGTCGCACAAGATCGGCGAAGTCCACGACGGCGCTGCCACCATGGATTGGATGGAGCAGGAGCAGGAGCGCGGCATCACCATCACATCCGCCGCGACCACGACCTTCTGGAAGGGTCGCGACGGCAAGATGCATCGCTTCAACATCATCGACACCCCCGGACACGTCGACTTCACCATTGAAGTCGAGCGTTCGCTGCGCGTGCTCGACGGCGCCATCGCGCTGCTCGACGCCAACGCCGGTGTCGAGCCGCAGACGGAAACCGTCTGGCGCCAGGCCGACAAGTACAAAGTTCCGCGCATGATCTTCTGCAACAAGATGGACAAGATCGGCGCCGACTTCTACCGCTCGGTCGAGATGATCGGCTCGCGCCTCGGTGCGCAGGCTGTCGTCATGCAGCTGCCGATCGGCGCCGAAATCGATTTCAAGGGCGTCGTCGACCTCGTGGAAATGAATGCGCTTGTTTGGCGCGACGAGACGCTGGGCGCTGCCTGGGACGTCGTCGAGATCCCGGAAGACCTCAAGGCTCGTGCCGAGGAATACCGCGAGAAGATGATCGAAGCCGCCGTCGAAATGGACGAGACGGCCCTCGAAAACTACCTCGAAGGCAAGATGCCGTCGAATGACGAGATCCGTTCGCTGATCCGCAAGGGCACGATCGCGGTCAAGTTCTACCCGATGTTCTGCGGCTCGGCCTTCAAGAACAAGGGCGTGCAGCCGCTGCTCGACGCCGTTGTCGAATACCTGCCGTCGCCGGCCGACGTGCCCGCCATCAAGGGCGTGGACGCCAAGACCGATGCCGAGATCGAGCGCCATGCGGACGATAACGAGCCGTTGTCGATGCTCGCCTTCAAGATCATGAACGACCCGTTCGTCGGTTCGCTGACCTTCGCCCGCATCTATTCGGGCAAGCTGACCAAAGGCATCTCCGTCGACAACACCGTCAAGGGCAAGAAGGAGCGCATCGGCCGCATGCTGCAGATGCATGCGAATTCGCGCGCCGACGTCGAAGAAGCTTTCGCCGGCGACATCGTCGCTCTGGCTGGCCTCAAGGACACGACCACTGGCGACACGCTGTGCGATCCGCTGCATCCGGTCATCCTCGAGCGCATGGAATTCCCCGATCCGGTCATCCAGATCGCCATCGAGCCGAAGACCAAGAACGACCAGGAAAAGATGGGCCTCGCCCTTCACCGCCTGGCTGCCGAGGATCCGTCCTTCCGCGTCAAGACCGACGAGGAAAGCGGCCAGACCATCATCTCCGGCATGGGCGAACTGCACCTTGACATCATCGTCGACCGCATGCGTCGCGAGTTCAAGGTGGAAGCCAATGTCGGCGCTCCGCAGGTGGCCTATCGCGAGACGATCACCCGCAGGTTTGAGCAGGACTACACGCACAAGAAGCAGACCGGCGGTACCGGTCAGTTCGCCCGCGTCAAGGTTGTGTTCGAGCCGAATGCGGAAGGCGAGGACTTCGTGTTCGAGTCCAAGATCGTCGGCGGCGCGGTGCCGAAGGAATACATCCCGGGCGTCGAAAAGGGCATCCAGAGCGTCATGGGCGCCGGTCCGTTCGCGGGCTTCCCGATGATCGGCGTCAGGGCGACGCTCATCGACGGCGCCTACCACGACGTTGACTCCTCGGTCCTGGCCTTCGAAATCGCGTCCCGTGCGTGTTTCCGTGAAGCGGCACCCAAGCTCGGCGTGCAGCTGCTCGAGCCGATCATGAAGGTCGAGGTCGTGACGCCGGAAGATTATGTCGGCAGCGTCATTGGCGATCTGAACGGCCGTCGTGGCCAGATCCAGGGCCAGGAAGCGCGCGGCGTGGCTGTCGTCATCAACGCGATGGTGCCGCTCGCCAACATGTTCAAGTACGTCGACAACCTGCGCTCGATGAGCCAGGGCCGCGCGGCCTACACGATGCAGTTCGATCACTACGAGCCGGTCCCGACCGCGGTCGCCCAGGAAGTCCAGAAGAAATACGCGTAACTCGAAAGAGCTGCCGCGGTAACGCAATTCAAAGCCCGCACGGGCGAGCAGGAAATGGAGACATCACATGGCAAAAGGTAAATTCGAGCGCACTAAGCCTCATGTGAACATCGGCACGATCGGCCACGTCGATCATGGCAAGACGTCGCTGACGGCGGCGATCACGAAGTATTTTGGCGAATACAAGCGCTATGACCAGATCGATGCGGCGCCCGAAGAGAAGGCGCGCGGCATCACGATCTCGACGGCGCACGTCGAATACGAGACGGCCAACCGCCACTACGCCCACGTCGACTGCCCCGGCCACGCCGACTATGTGAAGAACATGATCACCGGTGCCGCGCAGATGGACGGCGCGATCCTGGTGGTGTCGGCCGCCGACGGCCCGATGCCGCAGACCCGCGAGCACATCCTGCTCGCCCGTCAGGTCGGCGTGCCGTCGATCGTGGTGTTCCTGAACAAGGTCGACCAGGTCGACGACGCCGAGCTGCTCGAACTGGTCGAGCTCGAGGTTCGCGAGCTTCTGTCGAAGAACGAGTTCCCCGGCGACGACATTCCGATCGTCAAGGGTTCGGCGCTGGCCGCCCTTGAAGATTCGAACAAGACCATCGGCGAGGACGCGATCCGCGAGCTGATGGCTCAGGTCGACGCCTACATCCCGACCCCGGTTCGTCCGCTCGACAAGCCGTTCCTGATGCCGATCGAGGACGTGTTCTCGATTTCGGGCCGTGGCACGGTGGTGACCGGCCGCGTCGAGCGCGGCGTGGTCAAGGTCGGCGAGGAGCTGGAAATCATCGGCATCCGTCCGACGACCAAGACGACCTGCACGGGCGTCGAAATGTTCCGCAAGCTGCTCGACCAGGGCCAGGCTGGCGACAACATCGGCGCGCTCTTGCGCGGCGTTGACCGTGAAGGTGTCGAGCGTGGTCAGGTTCTGGCCAAGCCGGGCACGGTGAAGCCGCACAAGAAGTTCGTGGCCGAAGCCTACATCCTGACCAAGGACGAAGGTGGCCGTCACACGCCGTTCTTCACCAACTACCGTCCGCAGTTCTACTTCCGCACCACGGACGTGACCGGCATCGTGTCGCTGCCGGAAGGCACCGAGATGGTGATGCCTGGCGACAACATCACGGTCGATGTCGAGCTGATCGTGCCGATCGCCATGGAAGAGAAGCTGCGCTTCGCCATCCGTGAAGGCGGCCGCACCGTCGGTGCCGGCATCGTCGTCACCATCAAAGAGTAATTTGGACTTAAACCGATCTGTCGCGGGCGCGGGAGTTGCCCGCGCCGCGCCAGAACAAGGAAGTGACGCATGAACGGACAGAATATCCGCATCCGCCTGAAGGCGTTTGATCACCGCGTGCTCGACGCCTCGACGAAGGAAATCGTGTCGACGGCCAAGCGTACCGGTGCAAACGTCCGCGGCCCCATTCCGCTGCCGACGCGGATCGAAAAGTTCACGGTCAACCGGTCGCCTCACGTCGACAAGAAGAGCCGCGAGCAGTTCGAGATGCGCACGCACAAGCGTCTGCTCGACATCGTCGATCCGACCCCGCAGACCGTCGATGCTTTGATGAAGCTCGATCTGGCCGCCGGCGTCGACGTCGAGATCAAGCTCTAAGGGAATGAGAGCGCGGTAAGGGGCGGTGCCCCTGGCCCGGAACTCTAAAGGAATTGAACCGATGCGTTCAGGTGTGATTGCAAAGAAGGTGGGAATGACCCGCATCTACAACGATGCCGGGGAACATGTTCCCGTCACCGTTCTCCAGATGGAGAACTGCCAGGTCGTGGCGCAGCGCACGCAGGAGAAGAATGGCTACACCGCCGTTCAGCTCGGCGTTGGCCTCGCCAAGGTGAAGAACACGTCGAAGGCGCTGCGCGGCCATTTCGCGACCGCTTCCGTCGAGCCGAAGGCTAAGGTCGCCGAGTTCCGCGTCTCCGCCGACAACATGATCGATGTTGGCGCCGAGATCACCGTCGAGCACTTCGTCGCCGGCCAGAAGGTCGATGTGACGGGCACGACGATCGGCAAGGGTTTCCAGGGCGTCATCAAGCGCCACCACATGGGTGGTGGCCGCGCGACGCACGGTAACTCGGTTTCGCACCGTACGCACGGTTCGACCGGCCAGCGTCAGGACCCGGGCAAAGTGTTCAAGGGCAAGCATATGGCTGGCCACATGGGCGACACCCGCGTCACCACGCAGAATGTCGAGATCGTCTCGACCGACGCCGATCGCGGCCTGATCCTGATCCGCGGTGCGGTTCCCGGATCGAAGGGCGCATGGATCCTGGTCCGCGACGCGGCCAAGGTGGCGCTGCCGGCCAATGCGCCGAAGCCCGCCGCGATCCGTGCTGTTGCTAAGAACGAGGCTCCGGCCACAGAGGGAGCGGAATAATGGATCTCAAGATCACAACGCTGGGCGGCAAGGACGCCGGCAAGGTGAAACTCTCCGAGGAGATTTTCGGCCTTGATCCCCGCGAGGACATCCTGCAGCGCGTCGTGCGCTGGCAGCTTGCCAAGAAGCAGCAGGGCACGCACAAGGCCAAGGGCCGCGCCGAAATCGCGCGCACCGGCGCCAAGATGTACAAGCAGAAGGGTACGGGCCGCGCTCGTCACCATTCGGCACGCGCTCCGCAGTTCCGCGGCGGTGGCAAGGCTCATGGCCCGGTCGTCCGCAGCCACGAGCACGACCTGCCGAAGAAGGTCCGCGCGCTCGGCCTCAAGCATGCTCTCTCGGCCAAGGCCAAGAGCGCGTCGATCATCATCATCGACGAGCTGAAGCTGACCGAGGCCAAGACGAAGGCGCTGATCGCGAATTTCGCGACGCTGGGCCTGAGCAATGCCCTGGTGATTGGTGGCGCCGAGCTTGATCAGAACTTCAAGCTGGCCGCGACCAACATTCCCAACATCGACGTGCTGCCCATCCAGGGCATCAACGTCTACGACATTCTGCGCCGCGGCACGCTGGTCCTTTCGAAGGCCGCCGTCGAGGCTCTCGAGGAGCGCTTTAAATGACCGACCTTCGTCACTACGACGTGATCGTCAGCCCGGCGATCACCGAAAAGTCGACCATGGCTTCCGAGCAGAACCAGGTCGTCTTCAACGTCGCCAAGAAGGCGTCGAAGCCGGAAATCAAGGCCGCCGTCGAAGCGCTGTTCGGCGTCAAGGTGATGGCCGTGAACACGCTTGTCCGTAAGGGCAAGATCAAGCGCTTCCGCGGCACGATCGGCCGCCAGAGCGACGTCAAGAAGGCGATTGTGACGCTGGCCGATGGCCAGTCGATCGACGTCGCGACGGGTCTCTGAGCAAGGCCGCGAGGACAACAACAATGGCACTGAAAAAATTCAACCCGGTAACGCCGAGCACCCGCCAGCTGGTCATCGTCGACCGCTCGGGCCTCTACAAGGGCAAGCCCGTCAAGGGCCTGACCGAGGGCCTGACCAAGTCGGGCGGCCGCAACAATCACGGCCGCATCACCGCCCGCTTCATCGGCGGTGGTCACAAGCGTTCGTACCGCATCATCGACTTCAAGCGCCGCAAGTTCGACGTCGTCGGTACGGTCGAGCGCATTGAATACGATCCGAACCGCACCGCCTTCATCGCGCTGATCAAGTACGACGATGGCGAGCTGTCCTACATCATCGCCCCGCAGCGCCTTGCCGCCGGCGACAAGATCGTGGCCGGCGAAGCGGTCGACGTGAAGCCGGGCAATGCGATGCCGCTGGCCTCGATGCCGGTCGGTACGATCGTTCACAACATCGAGCTGAAGCCGGGCAAGGGCGCCCAAGTCGCCCGTTCGGCTGGCGGTTACGCCCAGCTGGTCGGCCGCGATCAGGGCATGGCGATCCTGCGCCTCAATTCGGGCGAGCAGCGTGTCGTTCACGGCTCCTGCATGGCCACCGTCGGTGCCGTGTCCAACCCGGACCACGGCAACATCAACGACGGCAAGGCCGGCCGCACGGTTTGGCGCGGCAAGCGCCCGCACAATCGCGGCGTGACCATGAACCCGGTCGACCACCCGCATGGTGGTGGTGAAGGCCGCACCTCCGGTGGCCGTCATCCGGTCAGCCCGTGGGGCAAGCCGACCAAGGGCAAGAAGACGCGGTCCAACAAGGCGACCGACAAGTTCATCCTGCGCTCGCGCCATCAGCGCAAGAGCTAAGAAGAGGTAACGCCAAGTGACTCGTTCTATTTGGAAAGGCCCCTTCATCGACGGCTACCTTCTCAAGAAGGTGGACAAGGTTCGTGAAGGTGGTCGCAATGAGGTGATCAAGATGTGGAGCCGTCGCTCCACCATCCTGCCGCAGTTCGTCGGCTTCACCTTCGGTGTCTACAACGGTCAGAAGCATGTTCCCGTTTCGGTGAACGAGGACATGGTCGGTCATAAGTTCGGTGAATTCGCTCCGACCCGGACCTATTACGGTCACGGCGCGGATAAGAAGGCGAAGAGGAAATAATCATGGGCAAGGCCAAAGCTCCGCGCAGGCTTGCTGACAACGAAGCGCGCGCCGTATTGCGCACGATCCGTATCAGCCCGCAGAAGCTGAACCTGGTTGCCGCGCTGATCCGCGGCAAGAAGGTCGCGACAGCGCTTTCCGATCTCGAATTCTCGGCCAAGCGGATTTCCGGCACGGTCAAGAAGACGCTGGAATCGGCGATTGCCAACGCGGAAAACAACCACGACCTGGACGTCGATGCGCTGATCGTGGCGGAAGCCTATGTCGGCAAGTCGATTGTCATGAAGCGGTTCCACGCTCGTGGCCGTGGTCGCGCCAGCCGTATCGAGAAGCCGTTCTCGCACCTCACGATCGTCGTTCGTGAAGTCGAAGAAAAAGGGGAGGCCGCATAATGGGCCAGAAAGTCAATCCGATCGGTCTTCGCCTTGGCATCAACCGCACCTGGGATTCGCGCTGGTTCGCGAACACCGGCGAGTACGGCAAGCTGCTGCATGAGGACATCAAGATCCGCAAGTATCTTGAGAAGGAACTCAGGCAGGCCGCGATCTCCAAGGTCGTGATCGAGCGCCCGCACAAGAAGTGCCGCGTCACCATCCATGCCGCGCGCCCGGGCCTGATCATCGGCAAGAAGGGCGCCGACATCGAGAAGCTTCGCAAGAAGCTGATGGAGATGACGAAGTCCGAGACGCACCTCAACATCGTCGAAGTGCGCAAGCCGGAAATCGACGCGACCCTGGTCGCCCAGTCGATCGCCCAGCAGCTCGAGCGTCGTATTGCGTTCCGCCGCGCCATGAAGCGCGCCGTGCAGTCGGCGATGCGCCTCGGTGCCGAGGGCATCCGCATCAACTGCGCCGGCCGTCTCGGCGGCGCCGAGATCGCGCGCATGGAATGGTACCGCGAAGGCCGCGTGCCGCTGCATACGCTGCGCGCCGATGTCGACTACGGCACGGCCGAGGCGAACACCGCGTACGGTATCTGCGGCGTCAAGGTCTGGGTATTCAAGGGCGAGATCCTCGAGCACGATCCGATGGCTTCGGAGCGTCGCGCGACCGAGGGTGATGCTGCGCATGGCGGTGGTGGTGATCGCGAACGCGGTCGTCGTCGCGAAAACGCCTGAGACATTTAGGAATTTGGAGTTAGAACGATGCTGCAGCCAAAGCGCACAAAGTTCCGCAAGCAGTTCAAGGGCCGTATCCATGGTACCGCAAAGGGCGGCACCAACCTGGATTTCGGTGGTTTCGGGCTGAAGGCGCTTGAGCCGAACCGCGTCACCGCGCGTGAGATCGAGGCGGCCCGCCGCGCGATCACTCGTGAAATGAAGCGCGCTGGCCGCGTCTGGATCCGTATTTTCCCGGACGTGCCGGTCACCTCGAAGCCGACCGAAGTCCGCATGGGCAAGGGCAAGGGCGCGGTCGACTACTGGGCGGCGCGCGTCAAGCCGGGCCGCATCATGTTCGAGATCGACGGCGTCAATGAAGAAACCGCCCGTGAGGCGCTGCGTCTCGGCGCGGCCAAGCTCTCGGTCAGGACGCGCTTCGTACAGCGCATCGCAGAATAAGGACGGGCTGATCATGAAAGCCGAAGACATCCGGACCAAGACCCAGGACCAGCTGACCGACGACCTGGCCAGCCTGAAGAAGGAGCAGTTCAACCTGCGCTTCCAGAAGGCCACCGGCCAGCTAGAGAAGACCGCGCGCGTGAGGCAGGTCCGTAAGGATATTGCGCGTATCAAGACCATCGCTGCGGAAAAGTCCGCGGCCAAGAAGGCTTAAGGACGAAAACCATGCCAAAGCGCATTCTGCAGGGCACCGTCGTCAGCGACAAGAACGAGAAGACGGTTGTCGTCAAGGTCGAACGGCGCTTCACGCATCCCGTGATGAAGAAGACCGTGCGCATGACCAAGAAGTACAAGGCGCACGACGAGAACAACGCCCACAAGGTTGGCGATCAGGTGTTCATCCAGGAATCGAAGCCGATTTCCAAGGACAAGCGCTGGATCGTCGTATCCTCGGACCAAGCCTGACCTCTGGGCGTAAACAACGAATTTTGGACAGACCGGGGAGGGGCTTTGAGGCCCGTCCCGTTAGAAAAGAAGAAGGCGGCCAGTCATGATTCAGATGCAAACAAACCTCGACGTGGCGGATAATTCCGGCGCGCGTCGTGTCATGTGCATCAAGGTGCTGGGCGGCTCGAAGCGGAAATACGCTTCCGTGGGCGACATCATCGTGGTGTCGATCAAGGAAGCCATTCCGCGCGGCCGCGTTAAGAAGGGCGATGTGATGAAGGCGGTCGTGGTTCGCACGGCCAAGGACATCCGCCGCCCGGACGGCAGCGTGATCCGTTTCGACAAGAACGCGGCCGTTCTCGTCGACAACAAGAAAGAGCCGATCGGCACGCGTATCTTCGGACCGGTTCCGCGCGAACTCCGCGCCAAGAACCACATGAAGATCATCTCGCTCGCGCCTGAAGTGCTGTAAGGAGCCGGACCAATGCAAAAGATTAGAAAAGGCGACAAGGTCGTCGTTCTGGCCGGCAAGGACAAGGGCCGTTCGGGCGAAGTCCTCTCGGTTCAGCCGAAGGATGACACCGCGCTGGTGCGCGGCGTCAACATGATCCGTCGTCACCAGAAGCAGTCCCAGTCCCAAGAGGGTGGGATCATCACCAAGGAAGCGCCGATCCAGCTGTCGAACATCGCGCTGGCCGACCCCAAGGATGGCAAGCCGACCCGCGTCGGTTTCATCTTCCAGAAGGACGGCAAGAAGGTGCGCGTCGCCAAGCGCTCGGGAGAAGTCATCAATGGCTAAGGCTCAAAGCAAGCAGGCGACTGCCACCAACACTCCGCGCCTCAAGCAGGTCTACAACGAGACCATCCGCAAGGCGCTGCAGGAGCAGTTCGGCTACGACAACGACATGCAGGTTCCGCGCCTCGACAAGATCGTGCTGAACATGGGCGTCGGTGAAGCGACCGCCGATTCGAAGAAGCCTTCGGTTGCCGCCGAAGACCTGGCGATGATCGCCGGCCAGAAGGCCGTCGTCACCCGCGCCCGCAATTCGATCGCCGGCTTCAAGGTCCGCGAGAACATGCCGATCGGCGCCAAGGTCACGCTGCGCAAGGAACGCATGTACGAGTTCCTCGACCGCCTCGTGAACATCGCGCTGCCGCGCGTCCGCGACTTTCGCGGACTGAATCCGAAGAGCTTCGATGGCCGTGGCAACTACGCCATGGGCATCAAGGAACACATCGTGTTTCCGGAGATCAACTACGACAAGGTTGATCAGATCTGGGGCATGGACGTCATCGTTTGTACGACTGCGAAGACGGACGACGAAGCCAGGGCATTGCTCAAGGCCTTCAACTTCCCCTTCCGCCAGTAACGGCAGCGAGAAAAGGAAAAATCTGAAATGGCAAAGACCAGCTCAGTCGAGAAGAACAACAGGCGCCGCAAGCTTGCCGACCAGTACGGTCCCAAGCGTGCTGCCCTCAAGGCGATCATAATGGATCAGTCCAAGCCGATGGAAGAGCGCTTCCGCGCTCAGCTCAAGCTTGCCGCCATGCCGCGCAACTCGGCCAAGATCCGCATCCGCAACCGCTGCGAAGTCACCGGGCGCCCGCGTGCCTATTATCGCAAGCTCAAAGTATCGCGCATCGCGCTTCGTGATCTCGGCAATAACGGCCAGATCCCGGGCCTGGTCAAGTCGAGCTGGTAAGGAGGACATAACATGTCATTGAGCGATCCTCTCGGCGATATGCTGACCCGCATCCGCAACGCCTACGGCCGCAAGAAGTCGAGTGTCTCGACGCCGGCTTCGCGTCTGCGCACCCGCGTCCTCGACGTGCTGAAGGCTGAAGGCTATATCCGCGATTACAGCCAGACCGACTTCGACAACGGCAAGTCCGAAATCGAGATCGAGCTGAAGTATTTCGACGGCGCGCCGGTCGTGCGTGAAATCGCCCGCGTCTCGAAACCGGGCCGCCGCGTTTACGTTTCGGCCAAGTCGATCCCGCACGTCGCCAACGGCCTCGGCATCGCCATCCTTTCGACACCGAAGGGCGTGATGGCCGACCACGAAGCACGCGAACAGAATGTCGGCGGTGAGATCCTCTGCCAGATCTTCTGATCTGGCAGCTGACCGCAAAGTGGAATCCGGTCTTCGGATCGTTTCCGAAGACAGAGACCTGAAACAAGAGAAGTGACGAGGACAACAAAATGTCTCGTATTGGAAAGAAACCCGTTTCGCTGCCGCAGGGCGTGACCGCGACCGTCAACGGCCAGACCGTGACGGCGAGGGGCCCCAAGGGCGAGCTGAAGTTCGTGGTGAACGACGAAGTCCTGGTCAAGATGGAAGGCAGCGAGATCGCTGTCCAGCCGCGCGACCAGACCAAGACGGCCCGCTCCAAATGGGGCATGTCGCGCACGCAGATCGTCAACATCCTGCAGGGCGTGAAGGACGGCTTCGAGAAGAAGCTCGAGATCACCGGCGTCGGCTATCGTGCCGCACTTCAGGGCAAGAACCTGCAGCTGGCACTTGGCTTCAGCCATGACGTCGTCTACGAGACGCCGGCTGGCATCACCATCACGGTGCCGAAGCCGACGGAAATCACCGTGGCCGGCATCGACAAGCAGCAGGTCGGCCAGGTGGCCGCCGAGATCCGCGAATACCGCGGTCCCGAGCCCTACAAGGGCAAGGGCGTCCGCTACGCCGGCGAGAAGATCGTCCGCAAGGAAGGCAAGAAGAAGTAGTGGGCTTGGCCCCGAAAAGTTGAAGACTTTTCGGAAAGGGCCAAGCTGAAGAAGTGCAACGCCGCGGGGAGCGGTCGCGGGAGGCGCTTTCGCCTACCGCACATGGCGGCCCCCGTTTTTTGAAGGCAAGGAAAACCATCATGGGTACCAAGGAATCCACGCAGCGCCGTGCGCAGCGCGTTCGCCGCCAGATCAGGAAGGTCGCCGGCGAGCGTCCGCGTCTGTCGGTTCACCGCACCTCGAAGAACATCTATGTCCAGGTGATCGACGACGCCAAGGGCCACACCATCGCTGCCGCCTCGACGCTCGAGAAGGACCTCAAGGGTTCGCTCAAGACCGGCGCCGACACCGCCGCCGCCGCCGCGATCGGCAAGCTGATCGCCGAGCGCGCCACCAAGGCAGGCGTCAAGGAAGTCGTCTTCGACCGTGGCCCGTACATCTATCACGGCCGCGTCAAGGCGCTGGCTGAAGCTGCCCGCGAAGGCGGCTTGAGCTTCTGATCTTTCACCGTCGGCGACCCAAAGCGGCGCCGGCAATCAGCAACCCGTGCTTCCGGAAAAGAACAAGGAACAGGATATGGCACAGGAACGTAGGGATGGCGGCCGCGGCCGCGATCGTGAAGAACGCGATGACGGCATGGTGGACAAGCTGGTCCACATCAACCGCGTCGCCAAGGTCGTCAAGGGCGGCCGTCGCTTCGGCTTCGCCGCACTCGTCGTCGTCGGCGACCAGAAGGGCCGCGTCGGCTTCGGTCACGGCAAGGCACGCGAAGTGCCGGAAGCGATCCGCAAGGCAACCGAATCGGCAAAGCGCGACATGATCTTCGTGCCGCTGCGCTCGGGCCGCACGCTGCACCACGACGTCGAGGGACGCTGGGGCGCCGGTCGCGTTCTGCTGCGCGCTGCCAAGCAGGGTACCGGCATCATCGCCGGCGGCCCGATGCGCGCTGTCTTCGAGACGCTCGGCATGCATGACGTGGTCGCCAAGTCGATGGGTTCGTCGAACCCCTACAACATGGTTCGCGCCACCTTCGACGCGCTGAAGAGCCAGATGCATCCCAAGGATGTGGCTGCCGCGCGCGGCATCAAGTATTCGACCCTTCAGGCCCGCCGCGGCACCGCCGTTGCGGCTGAAGAATAGTCGATCTGACCAGGGATTTTGACCATGGCCAAGAAAGCAACCAAGACCATCACCGTTGAGCAGATCGGTTCGCCGATCCGCCGCCCGAAGGAACAGCGCGCGACGCTGGTCGGCCTCGGCCTCAACAAGATGCACAAGCAGCGCACCCTGGAAGATACGCCTTCCGTGCGCGGCATGATCGCTGCCGTTCAGCATCTCGTCCGCGTCGTGGACGAGGGCTGAGCCAAAGCGCAGGAGAACCCAGATGAAACTCAATGATCTGCGTGACAAGGACGGCGCAACGCACTCCAAGAAGCGTCTCGGCCGTGGCATCGGTTCCGGCTCGGGCAAGACCGCCGGTCGCGGCGTCAAGGGCCAGAAGGCGCGCTCCGGCGTCGCCGTCAACGGCTTCGAGGGTGGCCAGATGCCGCTTTACCGGCGCCTGCCGAAGCGTGGCTTCAACAACATCTTCGCCAAGAGCTTCACCGTCGTCTCGCTGGCCCGCATCCAGGTGGCCATCGATGCCAAGAAGCTCGATGCCAAGGCAACCGTGACGGCTGAATCGCTGGTTGCCGCCGGCGTCATTCGTCGCGTCAAGGACGGCGTGCGCATCCTTTCGGACGGCGAGATCAAGGCGAAGCTCGCCTTCGACGTCGCCGGTGCCTCCAAGGCCGCGATCGAGAAGATCGAAAAGGCCGGCGGCTCGGTCAAGCTGCCGGAAAAGGCAGCCGCGGAGTAACGGCAATTTGAAGCGCGACCGGTAAGAATGGGATCCCGTTTTTGCCCACGGTCGCGCTTTGATCTGCTCAATTAAGCGGCCGCGTCAACGCGGCCGCTTGCATGTTTAGAGCCCGGAGCTTATCTCGTGAGCTTCGGTGAAACGCACCGCCTGACCTCACGGGCCATCAAGCGTTACCAAGCGGAGAATCAGGCATGGCTTCGGCTGCTGAACAATTAGCCTCGAATCTGAATTTCTCGGCCTTCGCCAAGGCGGAGGACCTGAAGAAACGCATCTGGTTCACCATCGGCGCGCTGCTCGTCTATCGCCTCGGCACCTACATACCGCTTCCCGGCATCAATCCCGACGCCTTCGCCCAGGCCTTCTCCTCGCAGAGCAAGGGCGTGCTCGGCATGTTCAACATGTTCGCCGGCGGCGCCGTGCAGCGTATGGCGATCTTCGCGCTTGGCATCATGCCCTACATCTCCGCCTCCATCATCATGCAGCTGATGACCTCGGTCATCCCTTCGCTGGAAGCGCTGAAGAAGGAAGGCGAGCAGGGCCGCAAGGTCATCAACCAGTACACGCGCTACGGCACCGTGCTGCTCGCGCTGGTCCAGGCCTATGGCATTTCGGTCGGGCTGGAGAACGGCAACGGCATCGTCAGCGATCCCGGCATGTTCTTCCGCATTTCGACCGTCGTCACCCTGGTCGGCGGCACCATGTTCCTGATGTGGCTCGGTGAGCAGATCACCGCGCGCGGCATCGGCAACGGCATTTCGCTGATCATCTTCTCGGGCATCGTCGCCGGCCTGCCGCACGCCATCTCCGGCACGCTGGAACTCGGCCGCACCGGCGCCCTGTCGACCGGCCTGATCCTGGCGATCATCGTGCTGGCCATCGTCGTCATCGCACTGATCGTGTTCTTCGAGCGCGCCCAGCGGCGCCTGCTGATCCAGTATCCGAAGCGCCAGGTCGGCAATCGCATGTTCCAGGGCGACACCTCGCACCTGCCGCTCAAGCTGAACACGTCGGGCGTTATCCCGCCGATCTTCGCCTCGTCGCTGCTGTTGCTGCCGGCCACCATCGCCGGCTTCTCCCAGACGACCAACATGCCGGCCTGGGCCAGCACCATCCTGGCCTCGCTCGGCCACGGCCAGCCGCTCTACATGGCGTTCTACGCGGCGATGATCGTGTTTTTCGCCTTCTTCTACACAGCGATTGTCTTCAACCCGAAGGACACCGCCGACCAGCTCAAGAAGCATTCGGGCTTCATCCCGGGCTATCGTCCGGGCGAGCGCACCGCCGATTACATCGATTACGTTCTCACCCGCATCACCGTCGTCGGCGCCATCTATCTGGTGCTGGTGTGCCTGCTGCCGGAGTTCCTGATCTCGGCGACTGGCGTACCATTCTACCTTGGTGGCACATCGCTTCTGATCGTGGTCAGTGTCACGCTCGATACGGTTGCGCAGATTCAGGGCCACCTGATCGCGCACCAGTATGAAGGCCTGATCAAGAAGTCGAAGCTGCGCGGGGGGAAGAAAGCCAGATGAGGTTGATTTTGCTTGGGCCGCCAGGAGCGGGCAAGGGGACACAAGCACAAAGACTGGTAGAGAAACACGGCATACCCCAGTTGTCGACGGGCGACATGCTGCGTGCCGCCGTTCAAGCCGGCACCGAAGTCGGCAAGCGTGCCAAGGCGGTGATGGATGCCGGTGAACTGGTGTCCGATGCCATCGTCAACGCCATTGTTGCCGAGCGGATCGACCAGGCCGACTGCGCCAAGGGCTTCATCCTCGACGGCTATCCGCGCACGCTGGTGCAGGCCGATGCAGTCGAGCAGATGCTTGCCGAGCGTGGCATCGGCCTCGATACGGTCATTGAACTGGTCGTCGACGACAGGGCCCTGGTCGGCCGCATCGTCAAGCGCGCCGAGGATGCCAAGGCAGCCGGCCAGCCGGTGCGCAAGGACGACAATCCCGCGGTGTTCGAAGAGCGCCTGCGCGAGTACTACAAGAAGACCGCTCCGCTGACCGGTTACTATTACGCCAAGGGCAGGCTCAAGACTGTCGACGGAATGGCCAGCATCGACGCGGTAACCGCCGAGATCGAGGCCGTGCTCGCAGCGGCCGCTCAAGGGGCGGAGTCGGTAAATTAACGATTGCGCTTGACGGGAGCGGTTCGCTGCGGTATGGCGGCCCGTCTTCCTATCAGGCATGGGCTTTGCTTGTCCGCAAGGGCAAGGCAGTCGCTTTGAACTGGAAACTCCCGCATGGGCCGGCCTCCACCGGACGCGGGGCAACTTTGACAGCGCCGGATCTGCCTTTTTGAGGGTTGGCCGGCCCACATGGAGAAGAGAAGAACATGGCTCGTATAGCCGGCGTCAACATTCCGACCAACAAGCGCGTCGTCATCGCGCTTCAGTACATTCACGGCATTGGCAAGAAGTTCGCCCAGGAGATCGTCGACAAGGTCGGCATCCCGGCGGAGCGCCGCGTCAACCAGCTCACCGACGCGGAAGTGCTGCAGATCCGTGAGACCATCGACCGCGACTACCAGGTCGAAGGCGACCTGCGCCGCGAAGTGTCGATGAACATCAAGCGTCTCATGGACCTCGGCTGCTACCGCGGCCTGCGCCACCGCCGCTCGCTGCCGGTTCGCGGCCAGCGCACCCACACCAATGCACGCACCCGCAAGGGCCCGGCCAAGTCGATCGCCGGCAAGAAGAAGTAATTTTTTAGGGGAATAAGGGAGTAGGGGAGTAAGGCAGTAGGGAATGCCCGCCGAGCGGGTCGCACTTTTCCCTACTCCCTTACTGCCCTATTCCCCTACTCCCTTACGAAGGTGGAGCCGCTGGCATTACGGCGGTGTAGAGATCAACTGAAAGGACTATCATGGCCAAGGAAGCCGCTCGTGTTCGCCGTCGCGAACGCAAGAACATCTCGTCGGGCGTTGCCCACGTCAATTCGACCTTCAACAACACGATGATCACCATCACCGACGCGCAGGGCAATTCGATCGCCTGGTCGTCGGCCGGTGCCCAGGGCTTCAAGGGTTCGCGCAAGTCGACCCCGTTCGCCGCCCAGATGGCGGCCGAGGACGTTGCCAAGAAGGCCCAGGAACACGGCATGCGCATGCTCGAAGTCGAGGTCTGCGGACCTGGCTCGGGCCGCGAATCGGCGCTGCGTGCCCTGCAGGCGGCCGGCTTCACCATCACCTCGATTCGTGATGTGACGCCGATCCCGCACAATGGCTGCCGCCCGCGCAAGAAGCGCCGCGTCTAACATTATTGAACGCCGTGCGAACGCCGAAAGGCGTTCCTCCACGGTATTCCAGGTCGCCCGCCACGATTGGATGGTGGCGGGTCAACGGAAGGAAAGCATCATGATCCAGAAAAATTGGCAGGAACTGATCAAGCCGAACAAGATCGAGTTCTCGTCGAAGAAGAAGACGCTGACCACGCTGGTCGCCGAGCCGCTCGAGCGCGGCTTTGGCCTCACGCTCGGCAACGCGCTGCGCCGCGTGCTTCTGTCTTCGCTGCGCGGTGCGGCCGTCACCGCAGTGCAGATCGACGGTGTCCTGCATGAATTCTCGTCCATCGCCGGCGTGCGCGAGGACGTGACCGACATCGTCCTGAACATCAAGGAAATCGCCATCCGCATGGAAGGCGATGGACCCAAGCGCATGGTCGTGCGCAAGCAGGGACCGGGCGCGGTTCTGGCCGGCGACATCCAGACGGTTGGCGACGTCGAGATTCTCAACCCCGACCACGTCATCTGCACGTTGGACGAAGGCGCTGAAATCCGCATGGAATTCACCGTCGACACCGGCAAGGGTTACGTACCGGCAGAGCGCAACCGCGCCGAGGATGCGCCGATCGGCCTGATCCCGGTCGACAGTCTGTATTCGCCGGTCAAGAAGGTCTCCTACAAGGTCGAGAACACCCGCGAGGGCCAGGTTCTCGACTACGACAAGCTGACCATGACCATCGAGACGGACGGTTCGATCTCGGGCGAGGACGCAGTGGCGTTCGCCGCTCGCATCCTGCAGGACCAGCTCGGCCTGTTCGTCAACTTCGACGAGCCGCAGAAGGAAGTCGCGGCGGAAGCCGTCACCGAGCTCGCCTTCAACCCGGCGCTGCTCAAGAAGGTCGACGAACTCGAGCTTTCCGTGCGTTCGGCCAACTGCCTGAAGAACGACAACATCGTCTACATCGGCGATCTCATCCAGAAGACCGAAGCCGAGATGCTGCGCACCCCGAACTTCGGCCGCAAGTCGCTGAACGAGATCAAGGAAGTGCTGGCAGCGATGGGCCTGCACCTCGGCATGGAAGTGCCGGACTGGCCGCCGGAAAACATCGAAGACCTCGCCAAGCGTTACGAAGATCAATATTGAGCATGAATTCCAAGGATCGGCGGCCTTGGCCGCTCGATCCGACGGTCATGCGGAAAACCATCAGAGGCCGTGTCCTCTTGAACAACTGAAGAAGGAAATGAGCCATGCGCCACGGTTTCAAAGGCCGTCGCTTCGCCCGAAGCATTAGCCATCGCAAGTCGATGTTCGCCAACCTCGCCGTGTCGCTGCTCGAGCACGAGCAGATCGTCACCACCTTGCCGAAGGCGAAGGACCTGCGTCCGATCGTCGAGAAGCTGGTGACGCTCGGCAAGCGCGGCGACCTGCACGCCCGCCGCCAGGTGATCGCGCAGATCGGCAATGAAGGCGTCGTCAAGCGCCTGTTCGACACGATCGCCCCGCGCTACGCCAACCGTAACGGCGGCTACCTGCGCATCATGAAGGCGGGCTTCCGTCACGGCGACAATGCCGCGATGGCCGTCATCGAGTTCGTCGATCGCGACACCTCGGCCAAGGGCGCCGGTGACCGTGCCCGCCTCGAAGCCGAAGGCACCGAAGCGGACGCCGCGGCCGCATAAGGTCACGTCTTTCCAGAATGAATTGAAGGGGCCTGCGGGCCCCTTTTTCATGTTCTGCGCGGTTCAAAGCACGCCCATAAAGATCTGCTTGCGCGAAAATAATCGGATTTCAGCGGCTTAGCCTTTCATTTTGCACAATCGTCGGGACAATGCGCCCGAACTTGCCTTGGAGGATTCGCGAATGCGCGCCAAAAGACTGTCCCTTGTCCTGCTCTGCGCCTTCATAGTGTTCGCAGCCGCACCGGCAGTTCGGCAGGCGTTGGCCGAAGACGCCGCAAAGCCAGCCGATCCGGGCCTGTCGGACGTGCTGACCGATCTGTTGCATGGTGTCGAGGGCGAAAACGCTACCTCGGGACCCGACAAGCGCGTGCCGTTCGGCCGCGAAGAGGTGCAGCTGTCGTTCGCGCCGCTGGTCAAGCAGACGGCGCCGGCCGTGGTCAATGTCTACGCCTCCCAGACGGCCAAGGTCACATCGCCTTTTGAAGGCGATCCGTTCTTCGAGGAGTTTTTCGGCCGTGCCCGGCCGCGCGCGCAGTCCTCGCTGGGTTCGGGCGTGCTTGTCGATCCGAGCGGCGTCATCGTCACCAATTTCCACGTCATCAAGGATGCCGACGAGGTCAAGGTGGCGACCGCCGACGGGCGCGAATTCACCAGCAAGGTAATGCTGAAGGACGAGACGCTCGACCTTGCCGTGCTCAAGATCGAATCCGACAAGCCATTCCCGGTGATCGCCATCGGCGATTCCGACGCGCTCGAAGTTGGCGATTTGGTGCTGGCCATCGGCAATCCCTTCGGCGTCGGCCAGACCACCACAAGCGGTATCGTCTCCGCACTTGCCCGCAGCCATATCGGCGTCTCGGACTCGGGCTACTTCATCCAGACCGACGCCGCCATCAATCCCGGCAATTCCGGCGGCGCGCTGATCAACATGGGTGGCCAGCTGGTCGGCATCAACACCGCCATCTATAGCCGCAGCGGCGGCTCGATCGGCATCGGCTTTGCTATCCCGGCCAATATGGTGCGGGCTTTCGCCGATGCCGCCAAGGCCGGCCTCGATTTCTTCGAGCGCCCCTATATCGGCGCCGAGTTCGAGGCGGTGACGCCGCAGATCGCCGAATCGCTTGCCATGGAAAAGCCGACCGGCGCCCTGGTCTCGTCCGTCGATGCGACGGGACCGGCGGGCAAGGCGGGGCTGAAGCCGGGCGACGTTGTGCTGCAGATCAACGGCAAGCCGGTCGAGAGCATCGAGGCGCTGGATTATCGCATGGCGACGCTGTCGATCGGCACCAAGGC
The DNA here is from genome assembly GCF_055901595.1 of Mesorhizobium sp. WSM1386. Lineage (NCBI taxonomy): Bacteria > Pseudomonadati > Pseudomonadota > Alphaproteobacteria > Hyphomicrobiales > Phyllobacteriaceae > Mesorhizobium > Mesorhizobium sp. WSM1386. The sequence continues at coordinate 4,577,832 of NZ_CM148373.1, read as the reverse complement.
CAATTTCGCGATCCTGACCAAGGGCCAGCAGGCGGCGATGGACATCGCGCTGGAGCGCGCGCCGGAGGGTGCGAAAGCCTCGGAGGTGACGCTGCATGGCCGCAGCCCGTTCTCGGGCGCCAAGGTCGCGGAGCTGTCGCCACGGCTTGCCCAGAAGCTCGGCCTGCGCACCGATCTCAAGGGCGTGACGGTGATCGACATCAACCGCGACTCTCCGGCCGCCGATTTCGGTTTCATGCCGGGCGACATCGTGCGCGAGGTCAACGGCACCGCGATCGACACTGCCGCGACGCTGGCGCAGGCTGCCCAGCAGGATACGCGCTGGTGGCGCTTTACCGTCGAGCGCGGCGGGCAGATACTGCGCCAGGTGTTGCGTTACTGAGCTCGATCTGAAGAGATCGCGCTCCAAACCAAAAGAAGTGCATGGCCGATCTGTTCAGCGTTGACGAACCGGAAAAGACGCCGCCTGGACGGCCGCTGGCCGACAGGCTGCGGCCGAAGAATCTTGGTGAGGTCGTTGGCCAGGAACATCTGACCGGGCCAGATGGCGCGCTGACCCGGCTGATCGGCTCGGGTTCGCTCGGCTCGATGATCTTCTGGGGCCCGCCCGGCACCGGCAAGACCACGGTGGCAAGGTTGCTTGCCGGCGAGACCAGCCTTGCCTTCGAGCAGATATCGGCGGTGTTTTCCGGGGTCGCCGACCTGAAGAAGGTCTTCGAGGCCGCCAAGCTGCGCCGCGCCAATGGGCGCCAGACATTGTTGTTTGTCGACGAGATACATCGTTTCAATCGCGCCCAGCAGGATTCCTTTCTCCCCGTCATGGAGGATGGGACAGTCGTCCTGGTCGGTGCCACGACCGAAAACCCGTCCTTCGAACTCAACGCGGCGCTGTTGTCGCGCGCGCGCGTCATGGTCTTTCATTCGCTCGGCGAGGACAGCATCGCCAAGCTGATGACGCGGGCGGAGGAGACGGAGGGCAGGGCACTGCCGCTAGACGATGAGGCGCGGACAATGCTCATCCGCATGAGCGATGGTGACGGACGCGCCTCCCTGACGCTCGCCGAGGAAGTCTGGCGTGCCGCCAAGCCCGGCGAGGTGTTCGATCCCGAAGGGCTGCAGCGCATCGTGCAGCGCCGTGCGCCGATCTACGACAAGGGCCAGGATGGCCATTACAATCTGATCTCGGCGCTGCACAAATCGGTGCGCGGCTCGGATCCCGACGCCGCGCTCTACTATCTCGCGCGCATGTTCGATGCCGGCGAGGATCCGCTCTATCTCGGCCGCCGGCTGGTGCGCATGGCGATGGAGGACATCGGCCTTGCCGATCCGCAGGCACTGGTCGTCGCCAACGCCGCCAAGGACGCCTACGACTATCTCGGCTCGCCCGAGGGCGAACTCGCCTTTGCCGAGGCCACCGTCTATCTCGCCACCGCGCCCAAATCCAACGCCGTCTACACCGCCTTCAAGGCGGCCACGCGCGCTGCCAAGGAGCACGGCTCGCTGCTGCCGCCAAAGCATATTCTGAACGCGCCGACCAAGCTGATGAAGGAAGAGGATTACGGCGCGGGCTATCGCTACGATCATGACGAGCCGGACGCCTTTTCGGGCCAGGACTATTTTCCCGAGAAGATGGGCCGCCAGACCTTCTACGATCCGCCTGAACGTGGTTTCGAGCGCGATATCAGGAAGCGGCTCGATTATTGGGCAAAGCTGCGCAAAGAGCGGGAATAGCCGGCTTGCGCGGCCCGGTGGTCGTCACGCTTCGAAACGAGGCTTCGCCCTGGGGTGTTTCCGCCTCTGTTGTCTTGCACACGCTGCTCGCCGCCACGCTGGCCCTAATGCCATTGCCGAAGCCGCCGAAACGGCTGGAGGAAGAGCGCGTGTCGGTCGACATACTGACGCCCCGGCAATTCGAGGCCTCGACCAGGCCGCCACCGGCGCCAACACCGCCTCCGGCCCCGGAGGCACGAACCCCGGCGCCAAGGCCACCGCCGAGCGCTCCTCAATCTCGACCGACCACCGCGCCGGCCATGATCCGGCCGACCGAGATGCTGTCGGCCAAGACGCTCGCCGATCCACGCAGCCGGCAGGCGCGCGCCGATCTCGCCACCTTCGCCTCCGACGAGCGCATGGTGCAATTGTGCAATCTGGAGGCCATGGACCAGATTCGACGGTGGCGGGCGGACTTTCATCCGGAACGCGTCGTGCCTTACGCGACGGCGGAGGAAAAAATCACTGGGACCACGATTGCCGCCAATGGTGCGGCTTTCCGCAGCCGCAAAAACTGGTACAGTTTGACGTTCAAATGCCAGCTCGCACGAGACGGCGAAAGCGTCATCGGCTTTGAGTTTCTGGTCGGCGATCCCGTGGCCAGGGAAAAATGGGACGAGCTTGGTTTGCCGGCGGTGCATTGACCGAAGTCCGGCGACCTCCACGAGGCAGCCGCCAGGCACGATGCCGTGACCGTTGTGTGGTGACCCAAAAGACCTTATCAAGGCGCACGGCCGGGCGGTGGTCGTTGCCGTGACTTTGGCAGTTCATTCGCAACAGGATCGCGCTCCGCGCGTGGAAAAATGACAAAAACCCTTCGCAAATCCCTTCGCAAATTCGCCATTGCCGTCCCGCTTCTCGCCCTTGGCTTCTATTTCATCCCCATCCTGACGACGATCTTCATCGTCTGCGGCCTGATCGACGTGCTGCGCAACGACAGGAAGGATCTGTCGCTGTTCTCGGGCTACTTCCTCGGCAACGGCCTGTTCACCTGGCTGCTGTCGCCGTTCAACCTGCTGGTCGATCTGCTCTGCTACAGGAATCCCGGCGTGTGGAAACTGGAGCAGTTTCCCGCCGATTATCAGCGCGAGGTCAATGAGGTCCTGGACATCTTCAAGGCGCGCAAGGACGAGATCATCGCCGACATCGATGCCAATTTCGGCGCCGGCCGGCGCGGCATGTATGTCTACCAATGGTACGGCAAGCACCGGATCGACAACGTCGCCGAGTTCAACAAGGATTTCAAATACATCAAGACGATCGCCGTTTCCGTCTTCAGCAAGCGCGAATCGACCTCGTGGCACTTCGGCCCGCTGCGGCTCAGCCTGCGCATTCTCTACAATCTGATCCCGGTGAAGTCGGAGATCTTCGTCGAATGCGGCAACGTCAAGAATTACTGGTACGACAATCCGCTGTTCATTTTCGACGACACGCTGCTGCACCGCTCGGTCAACGAGTATGACGGCCGCCGCTACTGCGTGTTCATGGACATCATCAGGCCGTCCCCGGTTCCCCGCCTGATAGCAGGCATGCTCGCCATCGTCTCGGTCAGCGTGGAGCGCATCAATTCGATGTTCTACAAGAACTGGAAAATGATCGGCTCGACCAAGCCGAAGAAAGTCGAAACCACCTGAGTTGAAAGCATCGACGCTGTCGGGCTCCGCCGGCAGCGTCCTGGTGGCTTGCGAGGTGTGGTCAACTTTGACAGTGCTCGTGCACAGGCTTGGCATCCAAGTCTTGAATCTCCGCTACCCCCCTTGAGCCTCCGGCACCGGGACTCCACTCGACAATGCCGTCGCTGGGCTTGAGGCGAGCAAGGCGTCTCCGCGCCTGTTCTTCACCGCCATTTGGGCTCTCGACAATTCATTATATGAATCGTCTCGCTAGATTCGCATTTGCCGGAACGGCTCCTGCGTTGCGAGTTGGTGCGGTTCGGGTTCCACGGCTCTGTCTTTTCCTCCCAGGCGGCCTCCAGTGACAAAGAACAAAATCTTCGGATTCTGGACGGGAGCTTACATCTGCACCCTGATACCGGGCCTTGTTCTGAGCGCCATATATATAGGCCTTGAAGAGCCCGTCTATTATTGGGACTTCGTCGCCTACTTCAATATATTCCAGCATCAAGGGGCGCTCCTCATCGAGAGTCCTTTTCAATGGCTAAGCCAGTTGGCCACCTCTATCGCGACAGATGACTATGGTTCGGCGATTTTGGCGCCGTTGATGCCGATTTATGTACTTTTCGGAGGTTCGCGATATGCGTTTGTCGCCGGAATAGTCGCGGTCTATCTGGTACCGACGGTTCTCCTCATAGCCCGAATGAGCTATTTGGAGGCGACTTCCGAGACGTCTTCGCCCCGAGCCTGGCTCGCCGTCTGGATTGCGGCCTTCCTCTACGTTCCGTTCTGGGCGCCGACGCTTCGTGGAATGCCGGACATTGCCGGTTGTCTTGCCATTACCACGGCGACCTATTTTCTTTGGAAGTCAAAGTTTCTTACCCGCGAGCCGGTGATCAGCGGGATTTGCGTGGGCGTGTGCCTGTGGCTGGCGTTCATGCTGCGTCGCTGGTACGCCTACGCCGTCATTGGCATCGCCGTTTCCGCCGCCTTCTTTTGTTTGCTGCAGATTGCAAGGGATCGGAGCTATCCGTCCTTCGGCAAAGCGGCATTGGGCGGCCTGTGTGCGATTTTCGTTATTGCCGCGGCCGCATTGAACTTCCAGCTACCGCTGATCGCCAGGATTCTGGGCACCAGCTATGGCGATCTCTACAGCGGATACAGGACGACCTTCCTCATCCAGCTTGGCGAGATGGAATCCCGGCTCAGCTATGTGAACTGGCTGCTGATCTTCGTTGGCCTCTATCTCTCGGTCGTGCGCCGCAATGGGTTTTCGCTGTTGTGCGCCTTTGCCTCGGTGTTCGCTTTCTTGATCTTTATCCGCACGCAGGATCCGGAGCGGCACCATTCATTGCCGATGTTTCTTTGGCTGTTCCCGGCATACGCCCAAGCAATCGTTGCGATCGTTTGGATGCCGGCACTGAAACCACGATGGTCGGCCGCCGCGATCGCTTGTGCCGCCGGATTTGCTTTTTTCGGCACGTTTTTTCCAATTGGTCGTCAACTGTTGTCGCCGGTTGGCTTCGTTTTCGCCGAGGAAGCGACGCTCCCGCTACACCTCGACAATCTTCCCGAATACAGACGCCTGATTGCCGACCTGCTTGGCAAAATGAAAGCTGAGGATCGTTTTTCGGTGTTTGCCTCGGGCGCGGTTTTGAGCGACTCGCTGTTGTTTGGTTTGGATCCCAAGCTCATTCCGCACGTCGGATGGATTTGTCAGGTGGATAGTCGCGATCAATTCCGGCCGGAGGCTTTGAAATCCAGATATGTCGTCGTGGCTGACCGCCCTGTCATCCATCTGCAGCCGGGTGCGCAGATCTGTGTCACGCTCCCCAACCAGTATATTCTCGAGGGAAAAGGCATCGGCGCTGCCTACAAACGCGTTGAAACCTACCAATTGTCCGACGGCCTTACCGGTTACCTCTATGAGCAGGTGCGCCCGGTCGGCAAAGCCGAAGTCGATGCCCTCTACAGCGAGTTCCAGAAGAAATATCCGAACTGGACGGCGCCCGAGTGGTGAAGGCGGGGTCGACTGTCGGGCCTTGAAGGGATTGACGCCACCGCCCTTGCATGGGCAGTAAATGTCCATGTTCAATCTGCTTCTCGTGGTCGTCGGCGGCGGCATCGGCGCCGGCATCCGTCATTTCGCCAATATGGGCGCGCTGCGCCTCGTCGGCCCCAACTATCCCTGGGGGACGATGGCGATCAACATCGTCGGTTCCTTTGCCATGGGTCTGTTCATCGCCATCCTGGCGCGCCGTGGCGGATCGACCGAAGTCAGGCTGTTTATCGCCACCGGCATCCTTGGCGGCTTCACCACCTTTTCCGCTTTCTCACTGGATTTCGCGACATTGTGGGAGCGGGGAGCCACGCTGCCTGCGTTTGGATATGCGCTTGCCAGCGTCATTGGCGCCATTATCGCCCTGTTTCTGGGACTTTGGCTCGCAAGAAGCCTGCCTTAGTGCTATTGCCGCGCCGAGAGCAGGGCCGGGCCCTGCCGGGAAATGGATAAGCGAAGAAAATATGGCAGGCGTTGAACAGATCACGGTGGAGGCCGGCGAGGCGGGCATGCGGCTCGATCGCTGGTTCAAGACCCATTTCCCGGGCCTCGGCTTTGGCCATCTGCAGAAGCTGCTGCGCTCGGGCCAAATCCGCGTCGATGGCGGCCGGGTCAAGGCGGACAGCCGTGTCGAGCCTGGCCAGGTGGTGCGTGTTCCGCCGCTCGAGGTCGACAAGAAGGGCGAGAGCCCGCTCACCGGCCACTCGATCCGCAACCAGGGCGATGCCGACGTCCTGGCCAAAATGCTGATCCATGAGGATCCGAAGGTTTTCGTCTTCAACAAGCCGGCGGGTCTGGCGGTGCAAGGCGGTTCGGGCGTTACCCGCAATGTCGACGACATGCTGGAAGCCTGGCGCAACCAGAAGGGCGAGAAGCCGCGGCTGGTCCACCGGCTCGACCGCGACACGTCGGGCGTGCTGGTCGTTGCCCGCACGAGGCTGGCCGCGATGAAGCTCTCGGAGGCATTCCGCGCCCGCGAGACCAAGAAGACCTACTGGGCGCTGGTCAAGGGCGTGCCTCCCAAGCGCGAGGACAAGGTCTCGACCTGGCTGATCAAGGAGCCGACACCCGACGGCGACCGGGTGCGCATCGCCGCGCATGGCGAAAAAGGCGCCGACCATGCCGTATCCTACTACCGCATCATCGAGCAGGCGGCGCAGACGATGACCTGGCTGGAAATGGAGCCCTATACCGGCCGCACCCACCAGTTGCGTGTCCATGCCGCCTATATCGGCTGCCCCATCATCGGCGATCCGAAATATTTCGAGGCCGACACCAATTGGGATTTTCCCGGCGGCATCCAAAATCGCCTGCATCTGCACGCGCGGCGCATCGTTATCCCGCACCCGGACAAGGGCTTCATCGACGTCACCGCGCCGATGCCGCCGCATATGCGCCAGAGCTGGAACCTGATCGGCTTCGACGACGCCAGCGCGGAGGATTGATCGTGGTCACCGACACGCTCGATCGGCGCGACACGGTCGACATGGCCGCCGCCGCGATCATGGTCGGCCTGACTTTTTCCTGGGGACTGAACTACGTCGCCGCCAAGATCTCCTATGCCGGTTACGACCCCGTCTTCCTGTCGATCGCGCGTTCGATCATCGGCGGCTTCTGTGTCTTCCTCTGGTGCCGCTGGCGCGGCATCGCGCTGTTCACGCGCGACGGCACCTTGCTTGCCGGCATCGCAGTGGGCGTGCTTTTCGGCGTGGAATTCCTTTGCCTTTACGTTGGCCTGGAACATACGACCGTTGCCCGCAACACGCTGCTGGTCAATACCATGCCGTTCTGGATGCTGATCGGCGGCCACTTCCTGCTTGGCGAACAGATCACCTTGCGCAAGTTCCTCGGCCTGCTCTTGGCCTTCGCCGGTCTTGCCGCGGTTTTTTCCGACAAGCTCGGCGGCGGCGGGGACATGCTGTTCGGCGATATTCTGAGCCTGGGTTCCGGCTTCTTCTGGGCCCTGACCAACATCCTCATCAAGCGCTCGAAACTGGTCGAGGCGAGTGCCGAAAAGCTGCTGCTTTACCAACTCGCCGGCGCGGCCATCGTTGGCCTCCTGGTTCTGCCTTTGGCGGGCCCGCCGGTTCGCGATCCCGCGTTGCTGCCGACCTTGGCGCTGCTGTTCCAGGCGCTCTACATCGTCGCCTTCACCTACGTGTTGTGGTTCTGGCTGCTGCGCCGCTATCCGGCGTCGGGCCTGTCCAGTTTCACCTTCCTGTCACCGGTGTTCGGTGTTTTGTGCGGCGCAATCATCTTGAACGAACCGCTGACCATCCGCATCTTCCTGGCACTTGGTCTGATTGCCGCCGGCCTGATCATCGTCAACCGGCCGGCGCGCAAGCTGACACCGGTGTGAGAGAGATTTTCATGCGCGATATCCTCAACGACCTCGAAGCGGGCAAATACCTTTCCGATCCGGACCCGGTGCGCCGCGCCCAAATCCAGATGAAGACACCGCTGCCGAAGCGCTTCTACAAGACCGTCTCGGTTGCGCCGGTGGAAGACGGGTTTGCCGTCCATCTCGACGGCAGACCGGTGCGCACACCGGGCAAGGCGCTGTTGTCGCTGCCGACCGAAGCAGCCGCGGCGCTGGTTGCCGACGAGTTCGCCGCACAGGGCGAGACCATCAATCCAGTGACAATGCCGGTGATGCGCCTGGTCAACACCGCCATCGATGGCGTCGCCAGCGATCCGCAAGCGGTGCTGGAAGACATATTGCGCTTTGCCTCGTCCGACTTGCTTTGTTACCGCGCCGATGCGCCGCAAGGGATGGTCGAGCGGCAGAACGAGCACTGGGACCCGGTGATCGATTGGGCACGCCGCAGCCTTGGTGCCCGCTTCAACCTTGCCGAAGGCATCATCCATGTCGAGCAGCCGCGCGAGACGATCGCCGTGCTGGGCGCGCATCTTGCTCAGCGCGCCGAGCCGCTGCGGCTTGCCGCCATCCACGTCATGACCTCGCTGACCGGTTCGGCGCTGCTGGCGCTGGCTGTCGATTTTGGCGAGCTCGACGTCGAGGCCGCCTGGGCCGCCGGCCATGTCGATGAGGACTGGCAGATCGAGCAGTGGGGCCAGGACGCGGAGGCGGTGGCCCGCCGCTCCGCCCGCAAGCGCGACATGATGGCCGCCGTCCAGCTCCTGGAAGCGCTCAAGGCCTGAGCGTCGCACGGCTTTGCCGCACCGCACCTAATACCAAAGTCATAATCCCATCGTCGCTCTGCCGCCGGGGGGCGCTTTCTGTCATTTTTTCCGTGACGGCTGTCGTTGAGTCCGCGTTCGGAGGAGAACGCCGACGATTAAAACGCAGCGTCGAGGACAAGGGTCTCACGGGAGGAAAACGCAATGGCATTGGCATCGACCGCCGGCGGAACGAGCCGCGGCATGACGCGGGAAGAGAAGAAGGTCATCTTCGCTTCCTCGCTCGGCACCGTCTTCGAATGGTACGATTTCTATCTCTACGGCTCGTTGGCGGCCTTCATCGGCTCGACCTTTTTCGCTCCGACGATCCCTGAGGCGACACGCAACATCTTCGCGTTGCTGGCCTTTGCCGCCGGCTTCCTGGTGCGTCCGTTCGGCGCCCTTTTGTTCGGTCGTATCGGCGACCTCGTCGGCCGCAAATATACGTTCCTAGTCACCATGACGATCATGGGCCTGTCGACCTTCCTGGTCGGCCTGCTGCCGGGGTATGCAACCTTGGGCATCGCCGCTCCGGTGATCCTGATCATCCTGCGCATGCTGCAGGGCCTGGCGCTCGGCGGCGAATATGGTGGCGCGGCGACCTATGTCGCCGAGCACGCGCCCGATGACCGCCGGGGTTTCTACACGTCATGGATCCAGACGACGGCGACGCTCGGCCTGTTCCTTTCGCTGATCGTCATCCTGATCGTTCAGGGCTCGTTGAGCAAGGAAAGCTACGCCGCCTGGGGCTGGCGCATTCCGTTCATCGTTTCCTTCCTGCTGCTCGCCGTCTCGATCTGGATCCGGCTGTCGCTTTCGGAGTCGCCGACCTTCCAGAAGATGAAGGACGAGGGCAAAGGCTCCAAGGCGCCGCTCTCCGAGGCTTTCGGTCAGTGGAAGAACGCCAAGATCGCGCTGCTGGCGCTGCTTGGCCTCACCGCCGGCCAGGCCGTCGTCTGGTACAACGGCCAGTTCTACGCACTGTTCTTCCTGCAGAACGTGCTGAAGGTCGATGCGCAGTCGGTCAACATCATGATCGCCATTGCGCTGGCCATCGGCTCGATCTTCTTCGTCGTGTTCGGCTGGCTGTCCGACAAGATCGGCCGCAAGCCGATCATCATGGCTGGCCTTGCGCTGGCCATTGTCTGTACCTTCCCGCTGTTCAAGGCATTGACCTGGGCCGCCAATCCGGCGCTCGCCAAGGCACAGCAGAGCACGCGGGCAACGGTGACGGCAGCGCCCGGCGACTGCAGGTTCCAGTTCAATCCGGTCGGCACCGCCAAGTTCACGACGTCCTGCGACATCGCGACTTCGTTCCTGACCAAGAACTCGGTTCCCTACGACGTCGTCTCGACGGCCGCGGCCGGAACAGCCGCGTCGGTCAAGATCGGCAACGAGACGGTGGAGTCCTACGACGCCGTCGCCGCCGGCGACCAGGCCAAGGCCAAGGACGCCGCCTTCGTCAAGGCCGTCAACATGTCCCTGCAGGACAGCGGTTATCCGCTGAAGCGCGCGGCAATCAAGGTTGCCGACCAGAAACTCGACGCCTTCATCGCCGCCAACCCTGAACTGAAGCTCGATGCCGCCGCCATCCGTGGCGGCGAAAAGACAGCGGTGCCGACCGAGCAGGCGGTCAAGGACAAGATCCTGACCACCGATGAGGCAGCAGGCGCGCCCGAAGTCACTGTCTATAATATACCGGGTGGCGGTCCCTTCGCCATGTTCGCGGATCCGGCAGCCGTCAACTGGCCGATGACAATCGGCATCCTGTTCATCCTGGTGCTGTTCGTGACCATGGTCTACGGCCCCATCGCGGCGATCCTGGTCGAGATGTTCCCGACCCGTATCCGCTATACCGGCATGTCGCTGCCCTACCACATCGGCAATGGCTGGTTCGGTGGCCTGCTGCCGGCAACGGTGTTCGCCCTCAGTGCCTACAAGGGCGACATCTACTACGGCCTTTGGTACCCGGTGGTGATCGCGGCGATCACGCTGGTCATCGGCATGATCTTCGTCAAGGACACGCTCGGAACCGATCTCCACACCAAGCAGTAGCCGATCGGATCCGCTTGCCAACAAAAAGCCCGGCGTGAGCAATCACGCCGGGCTTTTTCGTGTCCGACACCTGAAGAGGCGGCTCAGCTCTTCCGCTGGTCTTCTTCCTCGACGGCCGCTTCGTGATACCAGCCGTCAAAATCGGCGTGCGTGTTGCGCAGCGAGGCAAGCTCTGCCGCGAACTTGGCCTTTGCGCCCAAATTTGAGGCAGATTTGCGGGCTGCCAGAGGGAACATCAGGATCTTTGCCGACGGACGGGAGATGGTGACTTCCATAAGCGGCCTCCTTTCTTTCGCGGGAGCTTTTCGATTCAGCTTTATTGCAAGATAGGTTGTGCGATTCATTTAGGCAATATGCCTACGAAAAGATCATATTTTGCATATTATTTGTGCATTTTGCATTGTTGATCGATCTCGATCCATCCATGAGGCGGCTCAACAAATTCAACCGTGTATCGCCGCCATTTTGCCGCACCCGCCGGCGCCCGAATGGCACACGAATTGCATTTTAGTGATCCGGCAGGGCCGGCTGCTGACGGCAGACGCGTGTCGACGCTGTTCAGTGTTCGGTGATCAAGCAACGAGAGGCTAGAATGACGAAATACAAGCTCGAGTACATTTGGCTCGATGGTTACACCCCGGTCCCCAACCTTCGCGGCAAGACGCAGGTCAAGGAATTCGCCGAATTCCCGACGCTCGACCAGCTGCCGCTGTGGGGTTTCGATGGTTCCTCGACCATGCAGGCCGAAGGCCACAGCTCCGATTGCGTGCTGAAGCCGGTCGCGGTTTATCCGGACCCGACCCGCACCAACGGCGTGCTGGTCATGTGCGAAGTCATGATGCCTGACGGTGTGACACCGCACGCCTCCAACAAGCGCGCCACCATTCTCGACGACGAGGGTGCCTGGTTCGGCTTCGAGCAGGAGTATTTCTTCTACAAGGACGGTCGTCCGCTCGGCTTCCCGGAGACCGGTTATCCCGCCCCGCAGGGCCCGTACTACACCGGCGTCGGCTACAAGAACGTCGGCGATGTCGCACGCCAGATCGTCGAGGATCATCTCGACCTTTGCCTCGCGGCCGGCATCAACCATGAAGGCATCAACGCCGAAGTGGCCAAGGGCCAGTGGGAATTCCAGATCTTCGGCAAGGGCTCCAAGAAGGCCGCCGACCAGATGTGGATCGCCCGCTATCTGCTTCTGCGCCTGACCGAAAAATACCGCATCGACATCGAATTCCACTGCAAGCCGCTTGGCGACACCGACTGGAACGGCTCGGGCATGCATGCCAACTTCTCGACCGCCTACATGCGTGAAGTCGGCGGCAAGGCGTATTTCGAATCGCTGATGGCGCAGTTCGACAAGAACCTGATGGACCACATCGCCGTCTACGGCCCGGACAACGACAAGCGCCTGACCGGCAAGCACGAGACCGCGCCGTGGAACAAGTTCAGCTACGGCATCGCCGACCGCGGTGCGTCGATCCGCGTGCCGCACTCCTTCGTCAAGAATGACTACAAGGGTTACCTTGAAGACCGCCGTCCGAATTCGCAGGGCGACCCCTACCAGATCGCTTCGCAGATCCTGAAGACGATCTCGCAGGTTGCGACCGACGCATCGGTTTCGGCTGCCGCCTGATTGTTTTCGCGGCGCGGACGCAAGATCTGCGCCGCACCAGAACGACCACGAAAAAGGCCCTTGCGGAAAACGCGAGGGCCTTTTTCGTTATGCTTGTGGGGCGAGGCACGTCCGCCTTGGTCAGCCGGCGTCAGCTCCACGTGCTTTTAGCGCCGCGACAACCTTCGCATGCGGCAGGGCAGGGCTGCGGTTGCCGTCGCGGCAGATCATGTCACTGTTGGCGACGAGCGCATTGAGCACCGCCGCCTTCGGGCGCCCGAGCCTGATCGCGACGCTGCTGATCATGGCCGTGGCGGCGATCTATTACGAACTTGCTGGATAGATGTCGAACTTGCCGGATAAGTGACGACTTGCCGGATAGGCGGTCGTGGTGCTCGCCAGGCGAACCGACTGGAACCTGCACGGCCCGGACGCGTCGCCCTCCGACGTTCTGTCCTTGCGAGAACCCCGGCCTTCTGAACTGACCCCCGAAGGTTGTGTCCAACTTTTGAGGGCAGTTCGCCGGGGTTCTTTTTGCCGTGCTGGCCCGGCGGGGCGAATTCCCCCAAAAAAAGTCAGGTTGAAAAGGACGGGGCAATTTCCTGTCACGGAGAGGCTTTTGGCAGGCGCCTTTTGCCGTCACGAAATGTCCAGCGTTTCCGAGTTCGTTGAAAAAGCCCGGAAAACAGCCAGTTTCAGCTCGTCCGTAGACCAATGATCCCCTATATAAGCCACTGTTCATACAACGAAAACGGCGATTTATGCCTCGGGCTGGCGGCGTTGACAGATCACGCCGCGGCATGCGTATTCGAACCTTGGGTTACGCCAAAGCGATGCTGTTCGAACGGGGCGGGGTTTCTTGAACGACGGCATTGGCGGGGGCGCCGGACGAGCGGGCATTGCAGCCTGAGGCAGTGTGCCGCTCGCTCCTGGCGATTTTTCCGCGCGGAAAACCATCTGCCGCTCACCGCAAATGGGCCGCGATGGCCCAGTGTTCCGACCGTGACCGACGTTGCCTGCCCTCGGCAAATCCAGCTAACAAACGATCCCCGTGAACCAAAAGCGGTTGGCCGCTGTCGCATCGCTGGTCACGCAAACCATCCGCGGACATCTGGTGGCAGCAAAAAGCCCTTGAAGGCGGAAATCCTTCAAGGGCTTTGCAGGATTATGCGAACGAGATTTAGACCGAGTAGTACATGTCGTATTCGACCGGATGCGGGGTCATTTCGAAGCGCATCACCTCGGCCATTTTCAGCTCGATGTAGCTGTCGATCTGGTCGTCGTCGAAGACGCCGCCGGCCTTCAGGAAGCCGCGGTCCTTGTCGAGGCTCTGCAGGGCTTCACGCAGCGATCCGCAGACGGTCGGGATCTTCTTCAGTTCCTTCGGTGGCAGGTCGTAGAGATCCTTGTCCATCGGCTGGCCGGGATGGATCTTGTTCTTGATGCCGTCGAGACCGGCCATCAGCATGGCGGCGAAAGCGAGGTAGGGGTTCGCGCCCGGATCGGGGAAGCGGACCTCGACGCGCTTGGACTTCGGCGACGAGCCGAACGGGATGCGGCATGACGCCGAGCGGTTGCGCGCCGAATAGGCGAGCAACACCGGCGCTTCGTAGCCCGGCACCAGACGCTTGTAGGAATTGGTCAGCGGGTTGGTGAAGGCATTGATCGCCTTGGCGTGCTTGATGATGCCGCCAATGTAGAACAGGCAGCTTTCCGAAAGACCGGCGTACTCGTTGCCGGCGAAGGTCGGCTTGCCGCCCTTCCAGATCGACTGGTGGACGTGCATGCCCGAGCCATTGTCGCCGAAGATCGGCTTCGGCATGAAGGTGGCCGTCTTGCCGTAGGCGTTGGCGACCTGGTGCACGACATATTTGTAGATCAGCATCTTGTCGGCGTTGCGGACCAGCGTGTCGAACTTGATGCCGAGTTCGTGCTGGGCGGCCGCGACCTCATGGTGATGCTTCTCGACGCGCACGCCCATTTCGGCGAGCACGGTCAGCATTTCCGAGCGCATGTCCTGAGCGCTGTCGATCGGCGGCACCGGGAAATAGCCGCCCTTGATGCGCGGGCGGTGGCCAAGGTTGCCGGTCTCGTAGTCGGTGTCGTCGTTCGACGGCAGTTCGGTGGAATCGAGCTTGAAGCCTGTGTTGTAGGGGTCGGCCTTGTACTTGACGTCGTCGAACACGAAGAACTCGGCTTCCGGGCCGACATAGATGGTGTCGCCGATGCCTTCCGACTTCATGTAGGCCTCGGCCTTCTTGGCCGTGCCGCGCGGGTCGCGATTGTACGATTCGCCCGAGACCGGATCGAGGATGTCGCACAGGATGACCATGGTCGACTGCGCGAAGAACGGATCCATGTGGACCGTGTCCGCATCGGGCATCAGCACCATGTCGGACTCGTTGATGGCTTTCCAGCCGGCAATCGAGGAGCCGTCGAACATCACGCCATCGGCGAACATGTCTTCCTCGACCTCGATGACATCCATCGTCACGTGTTGCAGCTTGCCCTTCGGGTCGGTGAAGCGCAGGTCAACGAATTTCACGTCGTTGTCCTTGATCTGCTTCATGATGTCTTTGGCTGTCGTCATGTCATGTATCCCTGTTTGATGACGTTTTTTGATGATGACGTTTTTTGATGGTGACGTTGGGAAGGTGGTCGCGTCAGACGGCGTCCATGCCGGTTTCGCCGGTGCGGATGCGCACGACTTCCTCGATGTTGGAGACGAAGATCTTGCCGTCGCCGATACGGCCTGTCTGGGCCGCCTTGCGGATAGCCTCGATCGCGCCTTCGACGGCGTCGTCGCCGAGCACGACCTCGATCTTCACCTTGGGCAGGAAGTCGACGACATATTCGGCGCCGCGGTAGAGTTCGGTGTGGCCTTTCTGGCGCCCGAAGCCCTTGGCCTCGGTCACGGTGATGCCTTGCAGTCCGGCCTCCTGAAGCGCTTCCTTCACTTCGTCCAGCTTGAATGGCTTGATGATCGCTTCGATCTTTTTCATGTAAAAAGTGGCCTCCACTGCCAAAAAAACGGGTTGTGAGCCCCCGCTTGCGCCTCCATCAAGCACGAACTGTGCCAATCCGAGGGATTCGAAGCGGTCTCATGCGATTTCGAAGCCGCACCGCGCCGGGATGCAAATTCGCGTCATTCGCTGTACCGGATGCGGCACCGGCTTCCGGAACCTACACAGTGCCATCCGTCGTCGCAGCACAATAATTAGGCATGTCGCCCATCGCGTGGGCAATTTTTGCCTGTGATGCCTCTCATCCGAACATTATGGCTGCCCTCGCGCCACCTCCTCCTTGTTTGCTTCGGATCGAAAAGTGGACAATGCTTGATCGAATGCGGATCGGCAATCCATGAGCGATGAACTTCTTACTCCCGCCGAAATGGCCGAAGCGGACCGGCTGACGATCGCCGCCGGCCCAGCCGACGGCATCGGCCTGATGCGTCGTGCCGGCGAGGCCGTCGCGGCCGAGGTTTTCAAGCGCCATCCGGCAGCGGTGCACGTCCACGTGCTGTGCGGTCCAGGCAACAATGGCGGCGATGGCTATGTCGTCGCTCGCATCCTGACCGGCAGCGGCGTCGCCACGACGGTCTGGGCATCCGGCGCACCGAGGCCGAGAAGCGACGCGGCACTCGCAGCCGCGGAGTGCCCGATCAAGCCTCGGCCGCTATCCGGCTTCAAAGCCGAGCCCGGCTCGATCGTGGTCGACGCGCTGTACGGGGCAGGGCTGTCCAAGCCGCTGTCCGGCGATGAAGCCAGGGCGATCGATATTGCCACCGACATGCGTTTGCCCGTTATCGCCGTCGACCTGCCATCGGGCGTGTCCGGCGACAGCGGCAAGGTGCTCGGCAAGGCATTTGCCGCCGAAATCACCGTGACCTTCGCGCGCAGGAAGCCCGGCCATCTGCTCCTGCCTGGCCGGGAGCGATGCGGCGAGGTCGTGCTTGCCGATATCGGCATTGGCGACGATATCATCGCACGGCTCCGGCCCCGGACGTTCGAGAACACACCGGCGCTTTGGTTGCGTGGTTTTCCCGTGCCGGCCGTCGATGCGCATAAATACAAGCGCGGCCATGTCGGCGTCTTCTCCGGCGGCCCAAGCGCCACCGGCGCGGCGCGCCTGTCGGCATTGGCCGCTGCGAGGAGCGGGGCGGGGGCTGTGACCGTGCTGTCGCCGGGCAACGCCATGCAGGTCAATGCGGCCCATCTGACCTCGATCATGCTTAGCAAGGCCGATGACGTCGCCGACATCGAAGAATTTGTCGGCGAACGCCGGCCGTCGGCCTTTGTCCTCGGGCCCGGCTTTGGCGTCGGTCAGAAAACGCGGACCTTCGGGCTCGCGCTGCTTGCCTCCGGCCAAAAACAGGATGCTCCCGCCCAGGTCGATGGTCTTGTCTTTGACGCAGATGCGATCACCTCCTTTCGCGACGCGCCGGATGTCTTGTTCGAAGCCGCGCGCCGGCAAAACGCGCCGGCCTTGGTGATGACGCCGCATGACGGGGAGTTCGCCAGGCTGTTTCCGGACATCGCCGGCGACGATGCAACGTCCAAGCTCGACAAGGCGCGTGCGGCAGCCGCCAATGCCAATGCGGTCATCATCTACAAGGGTGCCGACACGGTGATCGCAGCGCCCGATGGCAGGGCGGCGATCAATGCCAACGGTGCGGCCTGGCTTGCCACCGCGGGGTCGGGCGACGTGCTGTCGGGCATATCAGCCGGTCTGCTGGCACAAGGCATGCCGGCGTTCGAGGCGGCCTGCGCGGCGGTGTGGATCCATGCCGAGGCCGGCAGCCGCCTCGGGCCAGGGCTGATTGCCGAGGATCTGCCGCAGGCGATGGTGACGGTGCTGCGCGAACTGGTCAAAGCACGCCAGAAGGCGCCCATCAGATGAACCGTTCCGCGCTCGCCGTTGCGGCCATCGCGCTATTCGCCGCAAGGCGTGCGCGCCACAGGTCCTTGACGGTTTGCGGCGGTTGAATTTTCGGGTGCCGCTGGTTCACCGCTGGAGATAGTCCGCCATCTTAGCAGTCCATGTAGCGTCGAATTCCGCAATATGCTGGTCGGCTGCGCTTGAAGTTACCTGCGTCGAGAGGGCGGTTACCTCTATTGGGTCCAGGTCAGGTGGCTCCGAGTAGCCAAGCGCCGCCAGTCTTTGCGCCCACGAAGGGTGGGTGGACTTTTCATCATCCGGACTTTTCCATGCCTTGCGAGCACAGGCATTCAGGCAAGCGGGTTCCCGCAACTGCCCAGCCGCCTCCAAGAGGCGATCGAGTGGCGGTCGCGGGGGACGCAGTGCTCCCCTCAACTCATGCTGCAAAGGATCATAGACCGCTTCTTTGAAATGCACGTCTGCCGCGGCGACAAGCAAAAGCGCTCGAGCGGCCTGCTCGGCATCTCCGGAGGACGCTGCATGCCGATCCGCCTTGATCTCGGCTTCGCGCGAAAGCCGGATTTCTTCCCGTTCGAACGATCCCGATAGCCAGCCGATCGCGGTGTGGAGTAGGCTGCCTGTAATCGTGGTGCCCGGAGGAGCATACTCGAAGACGAATCCAAAACCGTTCTCGAATTCTGCGAGATTAAGACCACCATTGGTGTCCTTGTTGCGGACATGCGCATCCTCATGGGCGAGGATCGCGGTAAGCGTCGTTTCATCGGTCACGGCAAGCAGAGGGATCCCGACGGTCAGAAACAGCCGGTTACCGAGCAGGCCGAGAAGCGTGCGCTCTTCCCTAACTGAAGCGTTAAGGTTGTTCTCCAACGAGATGACGGTGCGCGCCGCACGACGCGGTCCGGCAACGGTTCGCCAAAGCGCCCACAGGCCAGGCGCCTCTGCTTCGCTGACGCCTTTAGTCTTACTGCGCCGGAAGCCGGCAAACAACGTGCCGAACAGGAATGCCAAAGCAGTGGTCGCGATTGGCATAGCAACAAATCCACTGGTGATGAGCCAGATCGGATGGCTGTCGAGCAGGGACATCCAGGCGCAAAAGATGATGGCGGCAGGGACAATGTAAAACAGGACGGCGAACCTGCCAAACCGTCGCCCGGCGGCGATGATCATTCGCGACATGGGAGTCATAACGGTATGTTGTCGTGCTTCTTCCAGGGGTTTTGCATGTCCTTGTTGCGCAGCATCCGCAGCGCCCGCGCAATGCGGCGGCGGGTCGAGTGCGGCATGATCACCTCGTCGACATAGCCGCGCTCGGCGGCGACGAAAGGTGACAGGAAGCGATCCTCGTAAGCCTTTGTATGGGCAGCAATCTTTTCCGCGTCGCCGATGTCCTTGCGGTAGATGATCTCGACCGCGCCCCTGGCACCCATGACCGCGATCTGCGCCGTCGGCCAGGCATAATTCATGTCGCCGCGCAGGTGTTTGGACGCCATCACGTCATAGGCGCCGCCATAGGCTTTGCGGGTGATGACGGTGATTTTCGGTACGGTCGCTTCGGCGTAGGCGAACAGGAGTTTCGCGCCATGCTTGATCAGCCCGCCATACTCCTGCGCCGTACCCGGTAGGAAACCCGGAACATCGACGAAGGTGACGATCGGGGTCGAAAAACAGTCGCAGAATCGCACGAAACGTGCCGCCTTGCGGCTGGCATCGGAATCCAGAACGCCGGCCAGCACCATCGGCTGGTTGGCGACGAAGCCGACCGTGCGCCCCTCGATGCGTCCGAACCCGGTGACGATGTTCTTGGCGAAGCTCTGCTGGATCTCGAAGAAGTCGCCCTCGTCGGCGACCTTCAGGATCAATTCCTTGATGTCGTAAGGCTTGTTGGCGTTGTCGGGGATCAGCCGGTCGAGCGACAAATCGTGGTCGGTGACCGACTGGTAGCATTCGATCTCGGGGAGTTCCGATGTGTTGGAGGCCGGCAAGAGGTCGACCAGCCGGCGCATCTGCAGGAGCGCCTCGACGTCGTTGTCATAGGCGCCGTCGGCGATCGAGGATTTCGTCGTGTGGACCGAGGCGCCGCCGAGGCTCTCGGCGGTAACCGTCTCGTTGGTGACGGTCTTCACCACGTCCGGCCCCGTGACGAACATGTAGGAGGTGTCGCGCACCATGAAGATGAAGTCGGTCATGGCAGGCGAGTAGACGTCGCCGCCGGCGCACGGACCCATGATGACGGAAATCTGCGGAATGACGCCGGAAGCCAGCACGTTGCGCTGGAAGATCTCGGCATAGCCGCCAAGGGCCGCCACGCCTTCCTGGATGCGCGCGCCGCCGGCGTCGTAAAGGCCGATGATCGGCGCGCGGTTGCGCAGCGCCATCTCCTGCACCTTGATGACCTTCTCGGCATGGGCTTCCGACAGCGAGCCGCCGAACACCGTGAAGTCCTTGGCGAAGAGATAGACCGGGCGGCCGTTGACCGTGCCCCAGCCAGTGACGACGCCGTCGCCGGCGATCTTGGTCTTCTCCATGCCGAAATCGGTCGAGCGGTGCTCGACATACATGTCGAACTCCTCGAACGAACCTTCGTCGAGGAAGACCTCGATGCGTTCGCGCGCGGTGAGCTTGCCCTTCTTGTGCTGCGCATCGATGCGGGCCTGGCCACCGCCCATGCGGGCGATGTCGCGCCGCCGCTCGAGTTCCTTCAGCACGTCCTTCATCGCTTGGTCCCCAAAATGGAAGCTGCATTTGTGGTAATGATGCCCGCCGGGGAGCGCAAGCATAGGCTTTTGGTCAGTTCTTGCTGCGTTGCAACATGACACCCCTTGCATTCCGGGGCGAACTCAGCCATATGCAGCCCATAGGCGCTTGGGCCGGGAGATTCCGGCCTTCTCGACAAATGAGACTGGTTGCGTCTGTTTTCCCTCTTTCCGGTATATCGGCCCTCTTTCCGGTACATCACAAAGCGGCGAAAAAGCCCCGTGGCATGACGCCTGCGGGCACGACAGCGCAGCCGAGTGGACGTTACCGTCCGCCCGCCTTGTCGTTTCACATCGAATTTTTCGACGGCAGGTTGCGCCCTGCCGCCATTGACGTTTGCGGCCAGAGGCCGCGTGAAAGAAGATTATTTTGACCAACGAAAACACATTGTCCGGTAAGGACACCGGGCCCGACACTGCGGAACTCTCTGGTTTCGCAGCGCTGGGAATTACGGGTGCGCTGCTCAAGGCCACCCACAATGCCGGCTTCACCGAACCGAAGCCGATCCAGATGCAGGCGATCCCGCCGCAGCTGGAAGGCCGCGATATATTCGGCATCGCCCAGACCGGCTCCGGCAAGACCGCTGCCTTTGCGCTGCCGATCCTGTCCAAGATCATCGCGCTCGGCACCAAGCGGCGCGCCAAGACGACCCGGGCGCTGATCCTTGCGCCGACCCGCGAACTCGCGGTTCAGATCGAGGACACCATCAAGATCCTCGCCAAGGGCGCGCATGTCTCGACGGCACTCGTGCTGGGCGGCGTCTCGCGTTTCAGCCAGGTGAAGAAGGTTGCGCCCGGCGTCGACATCCTGATCGCCACACCCGGCCGGTTGACCGACCTGGTGCGCGAGGGCGACCTCATCCTCTCCGACACCAAATGGCTGGTGCTCGACGAGGGCGACCGCATGCTCGACATGGGCTTCATCAACGACGTCAAGCGCATCGCCAAGGCGACCGCGCCTGACCGCCAGACGGCGCTGTTTTCGGCCACCATGCCGGATGAGATCGCCGAACTGGCCAAGGGGCTTCTGAAGAACCCTGTGCGTATCGAAGTCTCGCCGCAAAGCACCGCGGCCGCCGAGATCGTGCAGGGCGTCGTGTTTGCCCGCACCAAGCAGAAGCGCCAGGTGCTGTCGACGATGCTCGCCGACGCGGCAATGAAGTCCGTCATCATCTTTTCGCGCACAAAGCATGGTGCCGACCGGGTGACCAAGGATCTCGAGCGCGATGGCTTCAAGGCCGCCGTCATCCATGGCAACAAGTCGCAGAACGCCCGTCAGAAGGCATTGAACGATTTTCGCGATGGATCGGTGCGCATCCTCGTTGCGACCGACATCGCGGCGCGCGGCATCGATGTTCCCGGCATCAGCCATGTCGTGAATTTCGACCTGCCGGACGAGGCTGAAAGCTACGTCCACCGCATCGGCCGCACCGGCCGCAACGGCATGGACGGCATTGCCATCACGCTTTGCGATCCGTCTGAAAACAGCAAGCTGCGCCAGGTCGAGCGCATCATCCGCACCAAGCTGCCTATCGTTGCCGACCATCTCGGCAGCCCCGATCCGCAGCGCAATCCGGCTGAAAGGAACGAGCGCTTCGAGCCCGCTAATGACCGCAACGACCGCAATGGCCGTCGCGACGGCAGGCGTCCAGGCGGCGAGAACAAGGGCAATGGCTTCGGCAAGAAGCGCTTCGGCGACAAGCCGGCCTTCGCCGGTGAACGCAAGCCGGAAGGCGCCAAGCCCTTCAAGGGCAACAACAAGCGCCGCTTCGGCGGCAAGCGTCCGGCGGCGCGGGCTGCCTAAACAGGCCGCCTCAGCCGAACCTTTGCATGATCGGCTGACCAGCCAGCGACAGAAAAAAGGGCGACCGCGGTGATCTCGCGGTCGCCTTTTGTGTCTGGACAATCAGCTTACTTGACCACCGCTTCGAGCCAGACGGCGATCCTTTGCGCGAGGAAGGCCGTGGTCGACGGCGACAGCGCGTCGCCGGCGATGACATGGTTGTCCGGATCGCCGGTGTCGTCGACCGGCACCAATTCGTGCGGCGCGCCCCATCGCCCGGCAATTTCGCGGGTGCGGTCGGGCCGCACCACCTTGTCCGAGTCCGAAAAGATGAACAGCGCCGGGATGGTCGCTTTCTCGACCAGTGCGCCAAAGGCAAGTTCCGTCAGCGCTTGCATCGGCAGCGTTGCGGCGATCGGATATTTGGTGGTCCAGAATCTCTGGTGCAGGGCGTTGCGCGGGGCGAAGCTGCGTTCCTTGCCCGCGACGAGTTCGGCGATCTGTTTGCCCCATGGCAGGGTAAGCATCTCGGCGCCGGATGCTTTCACGCCGAAATTGGGCGAGATGAATGCAATGGCCGCGACCCCGTCCGATGCTCCCGGCTGCGTTGCCGCCCACACCGCCAGCGAGCCGCCCGTCGAGGTGGCGATGACGACCACCTTGTCGCCGATCGCCCGGCCGATGGCGAGCGCCTCCTCATAGTCGTTGATCCAGGCGTTGACGCTGCCTTGTGTCATCGCCGCGCCGTCCTGCCCGTGACCGGTGAGGCGGGTGTAGAACAGGTTGGCGTCGAGCTGATCGGCCACATCGTCGGGCACGGGGCGAACCTCGCCCTTCGATGCGGAGAAGCCGTGGATGTAGACGATCGACAGCGGCGTCTTGGCATGCACCATCGGGTTGGCCCAGACGATCTCTTTCTCCAGCCCATCGCGTATGCCCGGTATGGCTGCTTCTGTCCTGGCCACATAGGCTTGCGGATCGTCACCGATGACGGAAGGATCGAAGCGGATCGTGGTGTCGATGGGAACGCGTGGGCCAAGGAGGAAGATCAATGGAAGGACGGCGATCAGGCCCAGCACGGCAAGCACGATCCGTCGCCCCATAGCAGACTCCACGCAACAACAATGACCCTATGGCGATGGCCGTGAACAGGCAACGGCCGTTCAGGCAGCCAAACCATCAATCCTGTGGGCATCTATTCCTTGGGCGGCGGCTTGCGCTCGTAATGCAGCGGCCGCGCCTTCCAGCTGGTCGTCAGGCTGATCACCCACCGGGTGATCGGCCTCGGCAGCAGGGCGAGAAATTTCAGCGGCCAGCTCGTCCGATACGGGAAGGTAACTTCGAAGCCACCGGATTTGATGCCCCGTACCATGCGGCGCGTCGCGCGGTTGACAGGCATCAGGCCCGGCATCGGCAGCATGTTCTTCTCGGTCAGCGGCGTGTCGACGAAGCCCGGATTGATGACCTGGACGCGAATGTTCATCTTGTCGAAATCATATTTCAGCGACTCGGCCAGGATGTTGATCGCCGCCTTGGTGCCGCCATA
Source organism: Mesorhizobium sp. WSM1386 (assembly GCF_055901595.1). NCBI lineage: Bacteria > Pseudomonadati > Pseudomonadota > Alphaproteobacteria > Hyphomicrobiales > Phyllobacteriaceae > Mesorhizobium > Mesorhizobium sp. WSM1386. The sequence continues at coordinate 4,554,562 of NZ_CM148373.1, read as the reverse complement.
GGCGGCCGTGGTCGGCCAGCCGAAATAGGCGGTGACGGAGCCGACCAGCACGACATGGCCGCGCGCCCTGATCCGCATGTAGTCGAGCACCGGCACCAGCCCATTGATGATGCCGAAATAGTTGACCTCGAAGGAACGGCGAAAGTCGCGGACGACGAGCGCCTCTCCGGGCGTGGAGATGTAGTTTCCGGCATTGAAGATGGCGAGCACGATGGGGCCGAGTTCCTTCTCGATCGCGGCAACCGTTCTTGCCATGCGCGGCTCATCGGTGACATCGCAAGGAAAGGCCGTGACGCTGCCGGGCATCTGCGCGGTCTCGACTATGAGCGTGTCGATCGGATCGTCGTCGAGCGCCGTCACCGCCACGGCGTAGCCCTGGGACGCCAGATCCCTGGCCAGCGAACGGCCTATGCCGCTGCTGCCGCCGGTGACCCAGGCGACGCCGTGTTTCGGATCGGCCCGATAGAGTGTCATGCTGCGCCCTGTCGAGTTGTTGCCGTCTTGCTCTAGCGGCGAAGAAATCGAATGGAAAGAGTGCTTTTCGACGTCGGATGTAAATGAACTGTGCGATACCGATCCGGACTTGAGGGCGTCCATGCACAACAGTGCTGGAAATGCGACTGGACCAGGCGAATTCTTGCCTTGAAACCGAGGCTTGGGGTTTCTAGGGTTTCGGCGCACGCACATAAGGAATCCTGAATGCCCCGTTCTGTGATCGACGCGATCGGCAACACGCCTCTGATCCGCCTCAACAAAGCCTCCGAGGAAACCGGATGCGAGATCCTGGGCAAGGCCGAATTCATGAATCCGGGGCAGTCGGTCAAGGATCGCGCCGGCCTGTTCATCATCCGCGATGCCGAACAGCGTGGCTTGCTGAAGCCGGGCGGCGTCATCGTCGAGGGGACGGCCGGCAATACGGGCATCGGGCTGACGCTGGTCGCCAAGGCGCTGGGATACCGCACCGTCATCGTCATTCCCGACACCCAGAGCCAGGAAAAGAAGGATACGATCAGGCTGCTCGGCGCCGAGCTGATCGAGGTCCCGGCCGTGCCCTACAAGAACCCAAACAACTACGTGAAACTGTCGGGACGGCTGGCCGAGCAGATGGCCAGGACCGAGCCGAATGGCGCTATCTGGGCCAACCAGTTCGACAATGTAGCCAATCGCGACGGCCATATCCGCACCACGGCGCAGGAGATCTGGGCACAGACCGGCGGCAAGGTCGACGGTTTCGTCTCTGCAGTGGGTTCTGGCGGAACGCTGGCGGGTGTCGCGTCCGGGCTGAAGGGCAAAAACAAGGACGTGAAGATCGCGCTCGCCGATCCGCTGGGGGCTGCGCTCTACAGTTTCTATACCAGCGGCGAGCTGAAATCCGAGGGCAGTTCGATCACCGAAGGCATCGGGCAGGGGCGCATCACCGCCAATCTCGACGGGTTCACGCCGGACTTCTCGTTCCAGATCAAGGACGAGGACGCGCTGCCGATCGTCTTCGACCTGATCCAGGAGGAAGGCCTGTGCGTGGGCGGCTCCACCGGCATCAACATCGCCGGCGCGATGCGGCTGGCCAGGGAACTGGGTCCCGGCCACACCATCGTGACCATTCTTTGCGACTACGGGACGCGCTACCAGTCGAAACTATTCAACCCGCAATTTTTGCGCGAGAAAAACCTGCCAATTCCGGGCTGGATGGAGCTGCAGAGCAAGATTTCGGTGCCTTTCGAAAAGGTCGCATGATGGCGTACAGGACGGAAGCGCTGTTTCGCGACGACGCCTACCTGAAGACGGCGGATGCCACGGTGATTGCCGTCAACGATCGTGGCGGCATCATTTTCGACCGCACCATCTTCTATGCCACCTCTGGCGGCCAGCCGGGAGACTCCGGTGCATTGGAGCGCGCGGACGGCGACCGCATCGAAATTGCCGCAACCATCACCGGCGAGACCAAGGACGAGATCATCCATGTGCCGGCACCTGAACAGGCGGCCTTGGCGGTCGGCGAGAAGGTGAAACTCGCCATCGACTGGGAGCGGCGGCATCTCCTGATGCGCATGCACGCGGCCTGCCATCTGCTGACCGTCGTCTGCCCGTTCCCGATCACGGGCGCTTCCGTTTCCGAGGACGACAGCCGTGTCGATTTCGACATTCCGGACGCCAGCTTCACCAGGGAAGAGGTGACCGCTGGCTTGATGGACCTGGTGCGCGCCGATCACCCGATCTTCACCAGGCTGATCAGCGACGAGGAACTGGCCGCCAATCCGGGCCTGGTGAAGTCCAAGAACGTCAGGCCCCCGGTGGGCACCGGCAAGATCCGCCTGGTCTGCATCGGCGAAAATGCTTCCGTGGACAGCCAGCCCTGCGGCGGCACGCATGTGAAGAGCACCGGCGAAGTCGGCGAAATCCACATCGGCAAGATCGAGAAGAAGGGCCGTGAAAACCGGCGCTTCCGCATCCGCTTCGGCCCGATGCCGGCGAACTGAAGTCAGATCGCGGTCGGCCTTGTACAATTCTTCGCGCGGTCGTGAGACACCTCACGCAAGATGGCGGAAACCGGAAAGCGGTCTCTCCACCCAGGCTTCAATCTGCTCGGTGACGAACTTGGCTGCCTGATGGTGGATGAAGTGACCGGCGCCGGGCAGAGCCACCAGCGAGGTCACATTGTCGACCTCACGAAAGGTGCCATCGAAAGCGCTGACCGGAACATAGGGATCGTCGGTGCCAAACAGGATCAGGGTCGGCGCCTTGACGAGTGGCAGTTGCCCCAGGCTAGGCACCTTGCCGAGCGGAATGTTAGCCCTGTAATAGCCAAGCATTGCTTCCGGACTGGATCGCCGCAGCGAGGCCGTCAGCGCCTGCCTGTCCTGCGGATCGGCGACCCAGGTTGCGAGTTCGTCGATGTTCAGCATCTGGGCTGCGCCGGGCACCTGAAAACCGCGTATGTAAGCGATCATCTCCGCGTTGGACGGATCGGCAATGGCGTTCAGATGATTGCGCGGGTGCGGCGTCGACAGCAGGACGAGATGGCGCACGACCTGCGGCGCGCGTATAGCCAGCCACCATGCAATGATGCCGCCCCAGTCGTGGCCGACAATGGCGGTTTGGGTCAGCTTTTCCGCCGCGAGAACGGCCAGCACATCGTTGACCAGGTTCGTCAGCACATAGTTGCCGTAGCCCTGCGGCGCATCGCTTTGCCCAAAGCCCCGCAGATCGGGCGCGATCACACGGTAGCGGCCGCAAAGCGCCTCCAATTGTCGGCGCCAACCCATCCCGTGATCCGGAAAGCCGTGCAGAAACACAATCGGCGGGCCTGAGCCCGCCGCCGTGTAGTGCAATCTGACATTGCCGTTGATGGCAACTCTGGATTCGAACGCCACTTCCTGTTCCGTCAATTGCAATCCATTCGACGCAGTAGTCCGAGCCAGGAGGCTCGAATTGCTGGTCTACATCTTGACTTCCAGGCGCAGGAACGGCCCGTTGAACGTTTGGGTGCTCTTGTCGGACAGCTCCAGCAGATTGTGCCACTGCTCGACCCGGTAGCCTGCGGTGAACGTCGTGTTATCCCACGGCCTGAAGGTCACGCCGCCGGAAAGATCGATGTTCGTCACAACCTCGCTGGAATGCTGGCTTGCGCCGACATTGACGGGCGGGTCGGGCGTGGGATCCGACGGGTCGGTCTCTTCCTCATGCAAGCTGATCTTGTCCGTCCGGCGGCCCCACATGGCCGAGCCGGAAACCGCCCCGGTCAGACCCCATGTTTCGCCCAACGGATAATAGACTTCAGCCCCGACACGCGGGCCGATGCCGTAGAATTCGGACGAGCCAAGCTTGTCGGCGCTACCAGCCTTGTCCGTCGCCGGATCAGTCGGGGTAACGCCCTCGTGGAGGTTCAGCTTTTCTTTCGAGTGCAGCAAGCGCAGGCCGCCGAAGAAGCGGATATCAGCGCTTTGCGCTTGCACGTGCTTGCCGATGTCGAAGTCCAGAGTCTGGAAATTGTAGCTGTTGCCGAACGATAGGTCGACGGTACCACTACCCGTTGGGACATTAAAACCGAAGTCGTTGTCCTGTCCGGCATGGAAGGCACCGGCAAGCCGCCAGTCGACATCCGCAGAAATCGCCTTGGTCAGCGCGACCGACCCATACAGATCGCCAAAGCCGTTGTTTTCACCCAACTTATCGCTGCTGTCGCCAAGCTTGTCGACGTTGGACTGATAGACAGCGCCTTCGAAGGCAATCTTGATACGGGAATCGACCACTGCCGGATCTATTACCTGCGCATCGGCGGCATGAGCCGCGACCACACCAACAGATGTCACCGAAGCAGCTGACGCAGCAACAGTAGCAAGAAGCTTGCTTGAAACGTGATTTCGCATTTTTCCCCGCCTGGAATCAAACTGAATAGTTATTAGCCCACTCGCACATTACCGCAGCGGTACCTTGCGAGATAGCTGCTATAATAATTTAAGCAGGCAGTGTTACGCGTTTGCCACAGATGACTTTTTATCTCTGCGAATCAAATAAGATAGCTGCGAGTTTTGTAGTCGAAATTTCGGCGCGCCGCCTGCGGCGTTCGGGGTTGCCGCGGGGAGCATTGATGAACGATCAGACGCAAATCGAAGACGTTCTCAACAACCTCGTCTACGTGCTTTTTGCCCAAAGCGGGCAGATGGAAACGAATGGACAGGCTGGCAACCTTGGCAATCTGATTGTCTTCGACAATCCGGAAGCCGTTGACGCCATCGTCAAGGCGCCAGAACTCTTCCGCAAGAACTTCTCACTGATTTCGGCACTCGGTTTCAGCCGCTTCAACACCAATGGCGAGGATTGGTCCGTCCGGCGCGCCATAACCCAGGACACCTACTTGGCGGCAGCCAGGCCGGCGCAGCAGCATCCGATGGCAGAACTGTACACCGCCGTTCTTGCCGAGAGCGACCCAACGTTGCCTTCCATCCAGCAAGCTTTGTTCTCGGCATCGATGACGATATTTTATCGGGCTTTCGGCCTGGTGCCCGACATGGCGGCGACGCTCTTGCTGCTCGACAGGGTCCGCGATGTGCTGAGGCGCCTCCAGTATTATTCCTGGGTGTCGCCGACGAGCGCCGAGCGCGCGAATGTTATTCAGGACGCCCGCACGGTGGTTGCCGATTTCACATCGCTGCTGATGGCGGACCCCCGGGCGGCCGCTGAGATGGATCGCTTCAGGAGTATGGCTTCCGATCTGGAGGGCTTCTCGCCGGTGGAGGAGTTCATCATGAATTTCTTCGCCGGCGCCGAGACGACGGTGACCACCGCGCTGTGGGTGATCGACCGGCTGGGGGCCAACCAGCAGGTGCAGGAGCGTATCCATGCGGAGGTTCTCTCGGGCGAAACGCAAACGCCGTACACCGATTGCATGATCAACGAGACGATGCGCTATTTCCCGCCGATACCGTTCCTGACCCGGGAGGTTGGCACCGATACGGTTCTCGACGGCCAGAAGCTCTATGCCGGCCAACTGATCATGGTATCGATCGTCGGCGTGCACCAGCATCCGGCTTTCTGGTCAAACCCGCGTGTCTTCGACGCCAGCCGCAAGGAATTCATCGAAAACAACTTTGATCGACGGGCCTTTATTCCCTTCCTTACCGGACCGCGCATGTGCGGTGGCGCACGTCTCGGCCGGCTGGAAATCAGGGAGGCGGTCCTCGCCATCGTTCGGCAGTTCGCTTTCAGTCGAGCCGACGACGTGATCCGGTTCGACTATGCGCTGGCACTGCGCCCGGCGCAGGGGTCTTCGGTCAGTGTTTCGCGCCGATGAAACACCAGGTCAGGTATGGTCCTGCCAGAACCGCCTGACGTAGTCCCCAAATTGCCTTTTGATCATGGTCTTGAATTCGACATCATGCGCATAGCGCTTACTTGCCGCTATGGCTTTTGATCTCAGTTCGAAGCCTGGAAACCAGTGGCTCATTGTGGCCGAAGCGTTTTCCTGCTGGTTCGTGATGAAGTCCTCATAGCAAACCTCAGCCACTCTGCGCTGATCAAGGGCGTTCAGGTAATTTTTCCACCTGATCTCGCTATCGAAAATGTACTGGGCGGTATCCCGGACAACCCTCTCGGTCAAAATTGTCACCGTGGGAATTCCAGGCAGCGTCTCCTGGCTGTCGAAAGGCTGGCCGGTATGCAGCATGGAGAGCAGGCTAATAGTCTGGTCAATCTTGTTTCTCCTGGAGAGGAATACATAGAACGAGCAGTCGTCGTCATGGCCGATTGAATCGCGCGCGAATGGCAGGTTTTCGAAGAATATCTTGGCGGCGAATACGCCGTTCTCCGTCCTTTTTGCCAGGAGGTGGCGACCATAGTCCGGCGCCTGCTGATTAAGTTTTTCAAGGTCCAGGCCGTTGTCGGCCGACCACCGTCTCATCAACGGCAAGGCATACTGCCACTGAAAATACTCCGTGGGTATTCCCAGACCGAACTGCTGCAGGACCTGACAATAGGAATGCCCCGCCGTTCGCGGAGTCGTACAAATCAGGATTTTGGCAGGGTTTTCGGCAGAGCTTTGGCGATCATAGATCGCGGCGATATAGTCACTGTACAGATCGTCGAAATGCATTTCCGGAACCAACCCCACCACGATACGCCAGGTTTTCAGTCAGCAGACAAAAACCCCAAGATGAGCAGAGCTTGGTCCAGCGTCATCAGCGATGGCGGTTCGCCGGCATCGATGTTGTCGACAAGCCACAGACCAGGCCGTGCCAGCCGCGTGCGCTCGATAGCCTGCCGGTCGATGACCTGGCTGTCGCGGCCGTACATCAGCAGGATGCGGGCGTCGATCTTGGCGGCAATTGGGAAAAGATCGTATTCACGGCCGGCCAGGGCGCCGAAATTTCCCGTCGTGGCCGGGTCATACGCGAGCCGGAAGCCGTCGGGTCCGCTAGCGATCCTGTTCTCGACGTAGCGGTTGAAAACTGTGTCATCGACCGGGCCCATGACAGCTCTGGTGGCGCTTAGATAGTCCTTGGCCACCGCGCGGGTTTCGAACGCAAGCGTACTTTCTTTGAGGACTTCGTCTCTCATCGCGTCGACCTTCGGCCCTCCCATCATGGGTACGTCATTGAGAATGATTCTAGAGGCCTTGGAGCGGGTCATCTGCAGAAACAGCAGCAAAATCGTGCCGCCCCACGACGTGCCAATGAAGTGGTTCTCTGTACCGGCGAATTCGCCGAGCGCGCGCAGGCATTTGGAATAGACATTGATGTCGTATCCCGACCCCAGATAGGCGCTGCGCCCGCGTCCCAACAGGTCAGGACAAACAACCAGAAAGCCATTGCGACACAGGAAGGTGGCGAGATAATCGAAATCGGCACCATTGCCGGTGAAGCCGTGCAGGCAGAAAACCGTTGCGCGCGGCGGGCCGGAGGGGCGCCAGATGCGCACGAACATCGCGGCATAGCGATCAGCCAGCCGGATGAGGATTTCTTGTGTCAGTGCCTCGGCGGGAGCGGCCGTGTCCATCAGATGTCGCGCTTGCGGACGGCGCGCTTGACCGAGCCGCGGTTGTCGATGAAGTCGCGTTTCCAGAATACCGATTTGTCCAGGTTGATGCGCTTGGCTTCCTTGATCATCGGGAGGATGTGGGACGAGGATCGCGTCGCCAGCACGGTTACCGCAGTGGCATCGCCACCCGGAAAGGGGTTGAGCGGCCCGCCATTCGTCGCCCAAGCCTCCGCTATCTCGCGGCTTGTCTGGATCCAGCCGACGTATGCGACGATGGCGTCGTCGATCGAGCCGATCATATGTGTCTGCTGATCCAACTGATACCGCAGCGTCTTCACCATCAGGCCGAACTCGTAGCCGTCAAAAGGCGGATGATGTGCGATGAAGTTGCAAACCAGTCCCAGCGAAACCGGATTGCTGGGAACACGCGAAAACAGAAGATTGCTCATGCAGAGATTGTTGACCCCACCCGCCCCAGATCATAACGATCAATCCGTACTCGCCACGAAACATGAAAACAATCGGAATTAACGGGCCACTGCGGGTGGCCCACATCGCGTATTCAAAACGAATGTCGCGCTCTGAACGCATCCGATTGCCAAGCTATATATAGTTTTGCCAAAGACGAAGCAGGAGAACAAGATTGGCCCAGGACAGCCCTTTCACAGTCGACGCGGATTGGCTGCAGACGCGCCTCGGCGAGCCTGGCCTGACCATTGTCGACGCATCCTGGTACCTGCCGGCGCAAAAACGCGACGCGCGTGCCGAATATGACGCGGCCCACATTCCCGGCGCTCGTTTCCTGGACCAGGATGCGGTTTCGGATCCCGACGCCGCCTTGCCGCATACATTGCCGTCGCCGCAGCATTTTGCGCAATATGTCGGTTCGATGGGGGTTTCGGCCGATGACACCATCGTCGTCTACGACGGTCCAGGTTTCTTCTCGGCACCCCGGGCATGGTGGATGTTCCGCATCATGGGCGTCTTCCAGACCTATATTCTGGATGGCGGCTTCGACGGCTGGAAGGCCGCGGGCCGGCCGGTAACGGCCGAGCCGACGAAGATCGCGCCAAGCGTGTTCCATGCCGATTTCGACGCCGGTCGCGTCGCCAGCCTCGCCGACATGCGCCGGATCGTCGAGACCGGCGCCAGCCAGGTTGCCGATGCCCGTGGACCCGGCCGCTTTACCGGCGCCGAACCCGAGCCCCGTGTGGGTATCCGCTCCGGCCACATGCCGGGCGCGCGCAACGTGCCGTACTCCGCCCTGTCGGAAAAGGGCGTGCTGTTGTCGAAGGATCGTTTGCGCCAGGTGATCGAGCAGGCCGGCATTGACCTGTCGAAGCCCGTCGTCACATCTTGCGGCTCCGGTGTCACCGCCGCGGTGGTCACCCTGGCGCTGGAGACGCTTGGCCACACCGACAACAGGCTTTATGACGGCTCATGGACCGAGTGGGGTGGGCTCTCCGACACGCCTGTCGTGACCGGCCCCGCGAAGGCTGGCAAGGAATGAACGCGATGGAAAACGGCGTGCTGCAGGACATCGAAGTCACGGTGACTTTCCTCGAAATGCACGCGCCTCCCGCCGCCTCGCCGCCGGTGCCCTACAACCGCCAGGTCGCGCTGCTGAAGACCAAGGATATCCCCTTGCATTTTTACCGCTACCTGGTGGACCGGGTGGGGCGCAAATGGCATTGGGTGAACGTTCTCAGGCTGAATGACGACGAACTCTCGGCCGGAATCCACCGCGAGGATCGCGACATCAGGGTGCTCTATCTCGACGGTGCGCCGGCAGGCTTCTTCGATCTCAAGCCGCATTTGCCCGAGGAAGTCGAGCTCGCCTATTTCGGCATGATGGAACACGCGACCGGACTGGGCATCGGCCGCTGGTTCCTGGGTGCCGCGATCTCTGCTGCGTGGTCTTACGGGCCAAAGCGGGTAGTCGTGCAGACCTGCACGCTCGATCATCCGGCGGCCCTGCCGCTCTACCAGAAGCTTGGTTTCACGCCGGTCGCGCAGAAAAAGGAAACCGTGCACCCGCTGCCTTTCGCCGAGCGCTCGGCAAGCGTCATGCGGCCATGACACGAGCCGGAACCTGAATCTTTCGTTCATCGCCGATTCAGCCTGCCTTTGGCATTGTGCCCGCATCGCCAATGCGGCCGAGGCCGAAGGAGAAACATATGCTGACCCGCCGTACACTCGCCGCCGCGCTGATCGCAGCGATTGCCATGCCGAGCCTTGCCGCCGCGCAGGCGACAACACCTTCGGCCGCGACAATCGAACGGAAGCTGGAGGCGGCACCCCGCATGAAGCTGCGGCCGAACGAGCGCGTCACCATCCGCGAATTCAAGCGCCGGCCGGATCTGCGCCGCATGGCGCGCTCGATCGATATCCAGTCGATCAATTTCGCCTTCGGCTCGGCGGCCATTTCCAGTTCGCAATACGACAAGATCGAGACCATCGCCGATGCACTGAAGCGCATCCTACGCCGCGACCGCGGTGCCCGCGTGCTGATCGAGGGGCATACCGACGCCGTCGGCTCCTTCCAGTCGAACCAGGTCCTGTCCGAACAGCGCGCTGCCTCGCTGAAACGCACGCTGGTGCGGGAATTCGGCGTACCCGGTCATGCATTGGAGACTGTCGGTTACGGCGAGGAGTTCTTGCTGGTGCCGACGCAGAGTGAAAACTGGCAAAACCGCAGGGTGACGCTGCGCCGCTTTGACGATTTCATCCGGTGATTGGGTCCGGCTTGCTCTTTGGCTAGCCGGGTTACTTATTGGCTCGGCGATGCCGGCTAATTGTCGCAGCTTGCGGGGACTGATCGCTCGCATCGGATCGGTCCTTCGATCTTTGCATGAAACGGGTGGGAACCACTGGCCCGAGCCGCTAATTTCCGGTCGACAACACCGGAGATTTCACCATGGCCATCCAGTTCCAAGCTCTGCCGACCGAAGACGTCAGACCCCTGCAGCGCGGCGGACCCGACGCCTACGGTCACACGCCCGAGCGGCGGATTTCCGACGGCGACGGCATGCCTTGCCGGCATTGCCTGAAGAACATCGCAGCCGGCGATACCTATCTCGTCCTGGCCTATCGGCCATTCCCGAACCTTCAACCCTATGCCGAAACGGGGCCGATCTTCCTGCATGCCGACGAATGCGAGCGCGCCGGCGAGGCAGGAACGCTTCCCGAGATTCTCGGGAGCCCGGACTATATCGTGCGTGGCTATGGCAGGGACGACCGCATCGTCTACGGCAGCGGCGGCGTTATCGCGACCGACGCGATCGCCGCACGGGCCGAGACCTTGTTCGAGCGCGACGACATTGCCTACGTGCATGTCCGCTCGGCACGCAACAATTGCTATCAGTGCCGCATCGAGCGGGCGTGAAGCGTAGGCTTGCCGGCCGGGAAACTTGTCGTAGTTCCGTCGCATAGATGCGCTAAAAAAGCGATTGTCGATCGATTGGCCGACCGCGGATGAACCGGCGGCAATCTCGATATCGAGGAAGCGGGGCTTTGGCTCCGCTTTTTTGTTGCCCGTGTTTAGGCAAGAAAAACCCGCCGGCATGACCGGCGGGCTGACGGAGGAATAATCCAAACGAAATCAGGCGGCCAGAACGGCTTTCGGCTCGACCAGCTCGTAGCCGAGTGCCTCCGCGACCGCGCGGTTGGTGATCTTGCCCTTGTGGACATTGAGGCCGTTGCGCAGGTGATGGTCGTCGATGACAGCCTTCAGGCCCTTGTCTGCAAGCTGCAGGCCGTAGTGGAGCGTCGCGTTGTTGAGCGCATGGGCCGAGGTGACCGGCACCGCGCCCGGCATGTTGGCGACGCAATAGTGGATGACGCCGTCGACTTCATATGTGGGCTCGGCGTGGGTCGTCGCATGCGAGGTCTCGAAGCAGCCGCCCTGGTCGATGGCGACGTCGACCAGCACCGAGCCCTTCTTCATGCCCGACAGCATCTCGCGGGTGACGAGCTTCGGCGCGGCGGCACCGGGGATCAGCACGGCGCCGACGACGATGTCGGCCGAGAAGCATTCCTCCTCGAGCGCCTCGACCGTCGAGTAGCGGGTATGGACGCGGCCGGTAAAAAGATCGTCGAGCTGGCGCAGGCGAGGGATCGAGCGGTCGATGATGGTGACATCGGCGCCAAGGCCGACCGCCATGCGAGCGGCATGCAGCCCGACGACGCCACCGCCGAGCACGGTGACCTTGCCGGGCAGCACGCCGGGCACGCCGCCGAGCAGCACACCGCGGCCGCCATTGGCCTTCTGCAGCGCCGTCGCGCCGGCCTGGATCGACAGGCGGCCGGCGACTTCCGACATCGGCGCCAGCAGCGGCAGGCCGCCACGGTCGTCGGTCACGGTTTCGTAGGCGATCGCCGTCACGCCCGAAGCGAGCAGGCCCTTGGTCTGCTCCGGGTCTGGAGCCAGGTGAAGATAGGTGTACAGGATCTGGCCGTCGCGCAGCTGCACCCACTCATTTGGCTGCGGCTCCTTGACCTTGACGATCATGTCCGACTTGGCGAACACGTCGGCGGCCGTCTTGGCGATCGTGGCGCCGGCGGCGCGGTAGGCGTTGTCGTCGGCGCCGATGCCGGCACCGGCGCCGGTCTCGACCAGCACTTCATGGCCATGGGCGACATATTCGCGAACCGCTCCGGGCGTGAGGCCGACGCGGTATTCGTGGTTCTTGATTTCCTTGGGGCAGCCGACGCGCATTTTTCTTCTCCTGATCCGGCCCCTTAGGGGCTCACTCCCTGTATGCACAGAGTGAACCATGAATCGGCCTGCAGGTGTTTGCGAATGCGCTTGCGTGAACCGGCATGTTTCGATAATCGTTGCGCAAAACAGCCGGATATTCGCAGGATTCCCGAAAAATGCCGCTCGACAGGATTGATATCGCCATTCTCGAGAGTTTGCAGAAGGATGGCCGGATACCCAACGCGGCGCTTGCCGAAAAGGTTGGCCTGTCGCAATCCGCCTGTTCGCGCCGGCTTGATAATCTGGAGAAGTCCGGAACCATTCGCGGCTATCACGCCCGGCTTTCCAATGCAGCGCTCGGCCATCAGATGACGGCGATCGTGCATATATCGCTGTCAGGGCAGTTCGAGAAGACGCTGTCGGATTTCGAGGCGGCGATCAAGCGTTGCCCCAACGTGCTGTCCTGCCACCTGATGTCGGGCGAATATGACTACATCCTGCGCATCGCGGCGAAGGACCTCGTCGACTATGAGCGCATCCACAAGGAATGGCTGTCGGCCATGCCGCATGTGACCAAGATCAACTCGTCATTCGCCTTGCGTGAGATCGTCGATCGTACGGCCATGGGCATGAAGCCGGAAATGGCCTAGCGCCAAAGGCATACCCGGACGTCCTTGCCGACATAGCATGCGCCTTCGCGGCGAAGGTCTCCCCAATCTCCGGGTTCACCGTGCGTTGCGCGAATGTCCGAGTTCCCATAGCCTTCCCAAAGATCACCGTCCTTGTATACGACGGCCCAGTAATCCTTGGACATTTCACCGGCCCCGCTGTTCGTATCGGGATAGTCGATACCTGCAAAAACTTGCCTGGGCCCCTGGATATTAAAACCGCCGCCCCTCTCGATTTGATAGGAGCATCTTCCGGATATGCGTGTCTGACCGTTAACAGCAAGCAGGCAGCGGCCCCATTTATAACCGCTCGGCAAACGATGCCGTGGTTGCGCATGCAAGGGCGAAACGGAAAACGCTATTGCAACGGCAGCCGCTACAGTTCGTCCGATCATCGTGTCACCGTCGTCAACCGGTCTCATTTCCCAAACAGGTTTTTACACCTCCGTCACGATCCGATCCATCGGGATGTCGTGCGGCTGCGGATAGATGGTGGCGATGCGCTGCAGTTCGTAGCCGACGCCGATCACCAGCGGTTTGAACGGCATGGCGGCCAGCGTGCGGTCGAAGAAGCCGCCGCCATAGCCCAGGCGATAGTTTGCCGGATCGATGCCGACGATCGGTGAGATGACGATGTCGGGCAGCACCGGATCGCCCTCGGCCGGAATCGGGATGTTCCAGACGCCCTTTTCCAGCCGGTCGCCCGGTTTGTAGGCGCGGAAGATCAGCGGCTGTCCTTTCTCGATGACAATCGGCAGAGCGGTGCGGCCGCCACGCTCATTGACGGACGCCACCCATGGCCGCAAGTCCGGTTCGCCGCGAAACGGCCAGTAGAGGCTGACCATGCGCCCGGTGATGTCGCCGATGATCGCGTCGAGCCCATCCGCGATGCGTTGCGACATGGCCGTTCGCGCGTCGGCCGAAACCGCGAGCCGGGCGGTGATCAGCCGTTCGCGCTCGGCCTTGCGCCAGCGCCTCACATCGGTCCAGTCGGATAGCGGCGCTCGGAACTCCGGGTCGAGTTCGTGCATGAAGCAAGGCGGCGAGGAATACTGCGCCGGACCCGGGTCGTCATGATCATTGGCCATGCGTTACCTCGTAAGCGTGTTCGATGACGCTATACCTCGCGACACGATACAACATGTGCATTCACGACATGGAACGACGAGTCCCGGGCACTGTCCTTCTGTTGCTGCATTGCACAAAAATACCTACATCTGGGCTAGTAATCTAGCTATCAGGGTGAACGAAATGAGCCAAGCCAGCCATCATGTCGTCGTTGTCGGCGCGGGTTTCGGCGGCCTCGAATTCACCCGTGCGCTCGCCGGCGCTCCGGTGCGCATCACCATGATCGACAAGCGCAACCATCATCTGTTCCAGCCGCTGCTCTACCAGGTGGCGACGACGGCACTGGCGACCTCCGAGGTTGCCTGGCCGATCCGCCATCTCCTGCGCAAGCGCAAGGACGTGACGACGCTGCTCGCCAATGTCACTGGTGTCGACCGCGCCGGCAAGCGCGTGCTGCTCGATGACGGCAGCGCCGTCGCCTACGATACGCTGGTGCTCGCCACCGGCGCCCGCCACGCCTATTTCGGCCACGATGAATGGGAGCCGTTCGCTCCAGGCCTGAAGACGCTGGAGGACGCCACCACCATTCGGCGGCGCATTCTCCTGGCCTTCGAACAGGCCGAGCGGGAGACCGATCCCGCCAAACGCCAGGCGCTGCTGACCATCGCGATCGTTGGCGGTGGGCCGACCGGCGTGGAGCTGGCCGGTACCATCGTCGAACTGGCGCACGACGCGCTGCGGGGCGAGTTCCGCAACATCGACACGCGGCAAACGCGCGTGGTGCTGATCGAGGCCGGTGACCGCATCCTGGCCAATTTCGCGCCAAAACTCTCCGACTACGCCAGCAAGGCGCTCGAACGGCTTGGCGTGACCGTCGAGCTTGGCAGAGCCGTGACGCGCTGCGACGCCGAAGGTGTTGTTTTTGGCGACAAGCAGCTGGCGGCCCGAACGATCCTGTGGGCCGCCGGTGTTGCCGCCTCGCCAGCCGCCGAATGGCTGGGAGCGAAGGCGGACCGCGCGGGCAGGGTGCTCGTCCAGCCTGACCTCAGCGTGCCCGGCAGCCCCGAGATTTTCGTCATCGGCGACGCCGCCCTTGTGCTGCGGCCCAACGGACGGCCGGTACCCGGCGTGGCGCCTTCCGCCAAGCAGGAGGGCCGACATGTTGCGGCCACCATCAAGGCCAGGCTCGGTGGTGACACGGCAGTGCGTCCTTTCCACTACAAGCATGCCGGCGATCTGGCGACGATCGGCAAACGCGCCGCCGCGATCGATTTCGGCTGGATCAAGCTCACGGGCTGGCTCGCCTGGTGGCTGTGGGGAATTGCGCACATCTATTTTTTGATCGGTTTCCGCAACCGGCTTGCGGTTTCCCTGAGCTGGCTATGGATCTACGCCACAGGCCAGCGCAGCGCCCGGCTGATCACCCAGGGCGACGACGACAAGACCTGATTTTTTTCACTGCTCCCTTCATCCGCGCGTCATCTGTTGCTGATTGGCTGGCGCTCCAATGCACGCGACTTCTTGAATGGACTTGAGCCGATTTCGGCGCGAAGTTCGCTTCGGGGCAGGGCTTGTTACGTCGAACTAGGAGAAAACATGTCGCAGCTGCTCCATCCCGTCTCTCGTCGTGGTCTCCTCGCGGGCGCCGCCGCCACAGGGGCGCTGATCATGCTCCATCCCTTCTCCGCCCGCGCTCAAGCCAACCAGGCGCATCTTCGGATCATGGAAACCACCGACATCCATGTGAACGTGCTGCCTTATGATTACTACGCCGACAAAGCCAACGACACGATGGGCCTGTCGCGCACGGCATCGCTGATCGACGCGGTGCGCAAGGAAGCCGTCAACTCGATGCTGATCGACAATGGCGACCTGCTGCAGGGCAACCCGATGGGCGACTACATAGCCTATGAGAAGGGCCTGAAGGATGGCGACCTGCATCCGATCATGAAGGGCATGAACCTGTTCGGCTATGAGTGCTCGACGCTCGGCAACCACGAGTTCAACTATGGCCTGTCGTTCCTGGACAAGGTGCTGGCCGGCGCCAATTTTCCCTTCGTCTGCGCAAACCTGATCCGGGGCACCCAACTTGCCGCGAACCCTCGCAACGACAAGCTCTACCTCAAGCCCTATGTGATCCTCGACAGGAAGATCAAGGACGGTTCGGGCGCCGAGCACGCGATCAAGATCGGCATCATCGGTTTCGTGCCGCCGCAGATCATGGTCTGGGATCTCAAGAATCTCGAAGGCAACGTCAAGACGCGCGACATCGTCGAGGCGGCCAGGGCCTGGGTGCCGCAGATGAAGGAGGAAGGCGCCGACATCGTCATCGCGCTCTCGCATTCCGGCATCGATTTGCAGCACGGCGACATGATGGAGAACGCCTCGTTCTTCGTCGCCGGCGTCGACGGCATCGACGCGGTGTTCACCGGTCACCAGCACCTGGTGTTCCCCGGCAAGAAGGATTTCCAGGCGCTCGAAGGCGTCGACGCGCAAAAAGGCACGCTGCAGGGCAAACCCGCCGTCATGGGCGGTTTCTGGGGCTCGCATATGGGGCTGATCGACCTGATGCTGGAGCGTGACGGATCGAAATGGAAAGTTGTTTCGGCGACATCCGAGGCGCGGCCGATCTTCGAGCGCGTCGACAACAAGAACAAGCCGACGGTGCCGGACGACAAGCGCATCATCGCCGCACTCGAACAGGACCATCAGGCGACCCTGGCCTATGTGCGCCGTCCCGTCGGCAAGACGTCCGCGCCGCTCTATTCCTATTTCGCGCTGGTCGCCGACGATCCGTCGGTTCAGGTCGTCAGCCAGGCGCAGACCTGGTACCTCAGGGATATTCTCAAGAGCACGCAGTGGAAGGATGTGCCCCTGCTGTCGGCCGCCGCACCCTTCAAGGCCGGTGGGCGCAACGGCGCCGATTACTATACCGACGTGCCGGCCGGCGATATCGCCATCAAGAACGTCGCCGACCTCTATCTCTATCCCAACACCGTACGGGCTGTCGAAATCACTGGCGCCGAGGTCAAGGAATGGCTGGAAATGTCGGCCGGCATCTTCAACCGGATCGAGCCGGGCAAGGCCGACCAGGCGCTCATCAACACCGACTTCCCGTCCTACAATTTCGATGTCATCGACGGCGTCACCTACAAGATCGACCTGTCGCAGCCGCCGAAATACGACGCCAAGGGCGGCGTCGCGAATGCCGGCGCCAATCGCATCGCCGACTTGATGTTTGGTGGCAAACCAATTGATCCCAATCAGAAATTCGTCGTCGCCACCAACAATTACCGCGCCGGCGGCGGCGGCAATTTTCCCGACATCAATGCCTCGAAGATCATCTACGAGGCGCCGGACACCAATCGCGACGTCATCGTCCGCTATATCGTGAGCGAGGGCACGATCAACCCGTCGGCCGACGGCAACTGGTCGTTCGCGCCGCTGCCCGGAACCAGCGTTGTCTTCGAGACCGGCGTCAAGGCCAAGGATTTCATCGCCGATGTGAAATCGCTGAAGATCGAACCGGCGGGCGAGGGCGAAGCCGGATTTGCCAGATATCGCATACTGCTCTGATACGGCCATTTGAGGCGTTCCAGGCCACGCCGCCATGCGGCGTGGAGCCATGTCACGGCCGCCCGAAGCGCGCTTTGATCACGGGCAGGACGAGATCCGGCGCATCCGTGGAAATGCCGCCGGAGTAGCCGTCCGGCAACTGGTCGATGAGCTGTGGGTCGTCGAGTCCTTCCGAAAAGCCGCCGCCCGAATAAGGGCCGAGCAGGTAGACCTGTGTATCGACGGCCTGCATGCGGTCGAGAAACCGGTTGGGCCAACCCCACATCCATTTCGCGATATTGATCGGGATGAGCAATGTCCCCTGGCGGCAAGCATCCGGGACATAACCGCTCCAGCCCAATGCGGCGTATCGTGCGATGCACTGCGTGAGCGACGCGCGGCTCAGTGTATGCATGTCCGCAGCGCCGCCTTGACCGCGGAAATCGGCTTGTCGCCGCCATAGCCTGTCCCGGCCTCGCGTCGGGCGGTTATCGAGCACCCGCAGCGAGTTCCTCGAAAAAGACCTTTAGCGAACGCGGTTCATGCCCGAGTATCGCGCGTAGAGTCAGCGGATTACCGAGCAGGTTGTAGTGGTCGTAATGCTCGAACATAGTCCTTTGACCTGGACCAACTTCGCCGAGCACACCTGGATCACGGCGCTCCCTGATCTCCCGCCCGAGGACCTCACCCAATAGAGTGACCACATCGTGACGATTGTGCCACCCGGGCGCGCACAGCTCGAATGTGCCGTAAAGCAGACGATCCTCGGTTAGGGCAATAGCGGCGACCTCCGCGATATCACGATAGTCTACAAGAGAGAATCGGGTCTCGGCCGACCAGGGCTCGGCCAGCACGCCGGTTTCGATGACCTTCGGCCAGAATGCCTCATAATTCTGATAAAAGCGGGATGGGTGAAGGAAGGTGTATTCCAACTTCGAAGTCAGAATCGCTTCCTCGACCGGGGCTTTCGCTATGTGGTTGCCCAGCACGGAAAGTACGGGGTGGATGACAGACGAGAATACAAGCCGACGGACACCTGCGCGGATCGCGGCGTTGACCAAGCCTTTGCCGACTTCGGCTTCCTCGGCCATGAACGCAGGCGCGATGTAGAACACAGCTTCGATATCTTTCAGAGCTGCGTCCAAGCTCGCCCGGTCCCGAAGGTCGCCGACAACCGTTTCCGCGGCACCATGCTCTCGTACTTGAGCAATTTCTTCCGGCTTTCGCACAAGGCCGCGCACACGGGCGTTACGCTGGGCGAGAGCCGGGATGACATTGCCGGCAAATCGGCCGGCAGCGCCAACAGCAAGAATCGTCATCATTACCTCCTATGATTTTTCTCGTCTCCTGAGGTTTCGCGTTCCCTGGTCCAGGGTCACCTGCTCCAATAGATTGTTGCGCATCCCAAGCGGTCAAGACGACCGCTGCCGCAGCAGATCGAGCACGGTGGGTCGAGAGCTTAGCGTGGTCGGAAGTGACCTATCGCAGCAGTTTTTGCAGGCCTCGGATGGGCGCGGCGACTTTTGGAGCCCGGCGACGGAAGTTTCAAAGCGCTTCGCCGGAAAACCGAATGGCGCTTTTCCTTGGGAATTACGTAAAAACAAAGAGATAGGTCTCCGTTTCCGTGAAACGGTGAAATGCTCTAAGCCTTGTAGACCACCTGGCGTACGTCGATGTAGCTGGCACGAAAGCCGGCTTCGCAATAATGCAGGTAGAACTCCCACAGTTTCTTGAAGCGATCGTCGAAGCCGAGCGGCACGATCTTCTCCCACGATACCCAGAAGCGCTGCCGCCATTCGGCGAGCGTGCGCGCATAGTCATCGGGAAACACGCGCTCGCGCAGATGCGCAAGGCCATGATCCTTGCCGAGCGCCTTCAGGATCGACGGCGTCGGCAGCATGCCGCCCGGAAACACATAGCGCTGGATGAAATCCGGCCTGGCACGATAGGTGTCGTAGGCGGATTCGTTGATGGTGATGATCTGCAGGCCCGCGGTACCGCCGGGCTTCAGGCAGGCCTTCATCTTGCCGAAGAACACCGGCCAGTATTTCTCGCCGACCGCCTCGAACATCTCGATGGACGCGATGCGGTCGTAAGTGCCTGTTTCGTCGCGATAATCTTGCAATTTGATGTCGACCTTGTCGGCAAGTCCAGCCTTGGCGATGCGCGCCTTGGCGAAGTCGTGCTGCTCGCGGCTAATGGTCAGCCCGGTAACCCGGCAACCGATCTCGCGCGCGGCGAATTCGGCAAAGCCGCCCCAGCCGCAGCCGATCTCCAGCACGTGATCCTTGCGGCCGATGCCGATATCCTTGGCCAGCGCCCGATATTTGGCGGCCTGCGCGCTCTCCAAATCATTGGCGCCGTTGGCATAGAGCCCCGAGGAATAGGTCATGCTCGGGTCGAGCCACTCCTTGTAGAAGGCGTTGCCAAGGTCGTAATGCGCCGAGATATTGCGTTTCGAACCGGTGCGTGTGTTCTCGTTGAACCAGTGGCGGATGCGCTGGACCGTATTGATCAGCCAGCTCGCGCCGCCGGCGACCTTCTCGCCAAGGGCCGAGTTGACCACGAACAGCTCGAGGAAACTGGTCACATCAGGGCTTTCCCAGTCGCCGTCCATGTAGGATTCGGCAACGCCGATCGTGCCGCCGGAAAAGGCGCGGCCCGGTAGGCGCCAGTTCTTGAGCACCAGTTCGGCATCGGGACCTGGTCCCTTGCCGCCGACCAGGACGGAGCGTCCATCCGGCATCCTGACCTTCAGCGAACCGCGCGGCAGGTTCATCGCCGCCGACAGCACCAGGCGCGCCTTGGCCGGCAGTCCCTTGACGATCTCGGCGAAATTGAACTCGTCGAGCCTGACCGCTTCGGCAGGCATCGTGCCAGACTGTTCCTTGTGACCCATGTCCCGCCCCTGGACTTCCGCGATGCCGGCTGACAATTGCCGGTTCCGTTTCTTGCGGTTCATCGCCGGGTTCGGACGCCGTGGCCTGATCCGGGATCGGCTACGTACAGATCCGAACAAAAGCGTGCGCGCTCGACCAGAGCTTCGGCGCTTCCCAGTGAATCCCTGCGACAATCTTCCACGTCATCGCCGGGAACTTCAAGAGGCAAGCCGCGAGCTGGGCTGTGCCACGTGCGCACTCTGGTGGAGTCGAACATATCAAAACGCCTATGGTCCACACCGTGCTTGTGCGATAGCTTTAGCCATGCGTTATGTAATCGTCATTGCCGCCATCGCATTCTTCCTGATCTGGGACGGCCTGTACAATCAGGGCCGCTACCTCGACCTCTCTGTCAGGGAGCTCAATCACGCCGTCCGCTATGTCACCGGCAAAGCCTGATACCTTCCAGAGGCAGTAGCCCGCGCTGTGCGCGGTGTGCGGCGGCCGAAGCGCGTCGCATGGACGCGTGGCGCCGTGAACGGTTGACGCGAAGAGACCGCCGTCACAAAAGACCCCGCATTCAGATCGAGGAGGCGGGATTGATCCGGCATATCGTTTTCTTCAGCGCGCGGCGCAAAGAGGATGTGGAGGCGGTGCGTACCGGGCTGCTGGCGCTGGGCAACATTCCCCATTCCAGTCTCTTCGAGGTAACCCTCAACACCAAGATCGACCCGCTGTCCGACGAGATCGATGTCGTCGTCTATGCGGAGTTCGCCGACGACGCGGCGCTGGCCGCCTACAAGGCGCACCCGCTCTACGCGCAGACCACCAGCAAGGTCAGACCCTTGCGCGAATTGCGCTATTCCGCCGACGTCGTGGCCGGGAGCTGATCCAGGGCCTGTTCCAGCTGGTGCCTTTTTCGACGCCCCCTGAAATAGCCAGGCAGCACATGAAGGCCGCCAGGCAGATTGTCGGCCTTCCGCCAGGCCTGCAGTTCGGCCAGCACGACGCTGAAATGGCCCTGCATGGCTGCTTTCAGCGCGCCGCGCACCGTCAGATAGCTGAGGATCGACCCGTAGCCGCTTGATCGGTAATCGGGACAGCGGCCGACGAAATCATCCAGCCCCTTGATATAACCGGCATGGGTGCGCGAGATCGAGTTCGCCGACCGGTATTTGAGGACGTCGGTGGCCGTGCCGAAGGCGATGCGATGCTGTCTCGCCAGCCGCAGCAGCAACTCCCGGTCCTGATGGCGGCGCAGGTCCGGATCGTAGCCCCCCACCGCGTCAAAGGCCGCGCGGCGAACCGTGACGGTCGAGTTGGTCAGCGGAATGCAATGGCAGAGCAGAAGCTGCCGCAGTGTCTCGCTATCGGGGGTAAGGCGGGGCAATCGGTGTATTCGTTCGCCGCGGTCCGAAATGTCGCTGAAGCCGTCGATGGTACAGGCGACGTCCGGGTTCTCGTCGAAGAATGTGATCAGCCTGTCCACACGCCCGGGGCGGAAGGCGTCATCCGAATCGAGAAAAGCGATGAGCAGTGCGCTGGACAATGCCGCGCCCTGGTTGCGAGCTTCGTTGGCACCGGCCGCTACCGGTATGCGGCGCCATTTCAGGCGCACATCGTCGAGCGAGGCCAGATAGTTTTCGGTGCTGTCCGTCGATCCGTCATCTATCACCACCAGTTCGATATCGATTCGCGCGGTGCAAAGTACGGATGCCAGCGTGCGCGGCAGGCTTTCACGGCGATTGCGGGCAGGCACGACCACGGCAAGACGAGGCGTGGCGACAAGGCCCGCTTCCATCGCACGATTGGTCGGCAGGACTGTCATGGCCGGAACTCGTGCATGGTCGTGCGGGTGCAGCCGAAGTCCGCCTTGAAGGGTTCGTCGCCGATGGTGAAATCGAAGGCTTTGCCGCCCTCGGCGGCCCAGGCCGCCATGACCTGGTCAAGCACCACGCGGCCCGGAGAATGGCGCGCATGGGCGCGATAGTCGCAGGCCAGCAGGATGTAGCGAAAGCAGTCGCCGTCGACCAAGCCGAAGACAATAGCGACCGGACCATCCTTCGAAGCGAGGCGATAGGTTCGTGCAAGGCCGGAGCGTGCGCCGTTCGCAGCGACATCGATGTAGAATTCGAGGCCGTGCGGCGTTTGCATCGGATCATCCGGGAAGCGCCCGGCGCGGAAGTCGCGCGCTGCAACCAGGGCCTGATGCACACTGTCGGGCCCGACCAGTTCCAGCTTCAGCCCGCCAGCTTCGGCAAGCCTGCGCGCCTTACGGTCGAGGCTTCCGGCGCCGCGGCAGCCAAGGTTGGTCCTGCGCCATTCGGCATAGGGAAAGCCGTAGCGCACGGCATGCGCGCCGAAATCGAGCGCGGACGGCTCGGATCCCAGCAACTGGCGCCATTGATGCAGATGGCTGTGATGAACAGGTCCAATTCTCAAATCCGCATGGTGCCCAAGGACATCGCGAAAATGCCGCCTGGTTTGTACGCTGACTGTCACGCCCCTGGCCACGATCGGACAGGCATAATCGGTGACGCCCAGGAAGGCATATTCGATCGCCCGATCGCCGCGCCGCACCAGCGGAACCACCAGTTGGAGTTCGCCGTGGCTGTCGCGGCCGGTGATCACCAGCGGCTCGGCGCCATGCGCCGGAGCGATGTTGCGGTAGAAAGCCGTGAGCCAGTCGGGATGCTGGAAGGCCGATGCCGATGCGCCGCAGAACAGCCGCCGGTATTCCACCGAGCCGAAATCGAAGCTGTCGGACGCCTCGAGCACGATCGGCCGATCCGAGATCGGATGTCCTGGCGCGGCGCGGTCAAGCACGCTTCAGCCCCGTGAAAAGTCTCCTGAACGCCTGTTGCGGGAGAAGGGCAGGGTCGTCGAGGCCGATGCGGCCGCCGGCCGGCAGGTCCACGGCCCGCAAGGCGGCGTACAGCCTGCCCTCGGAAAGCTTCTGGGTTTCGACCCGCCCGGGGTGCGTTTCCCGATAGATCGTGCCGTGGGAGCCGTGCGCCGGATTGGTGTTGATCTCGAAGATTTGCGGATGCCCGTCGACCAGCGAGAAGTCGGCGCGCCCATAATCGATGCCGGCGAGGTCGAATGCCCTGCGAAGCACGTCTTCATACAGGTTGCCGACGACGAACCGGCGCTCGTTTGGGACGAATGTCGCCAACATGGGATGGGCAAGCAGACGCTGCTTGTCCTGCACGTCCTTGGCCGCCCAGCGGAAATCGACGACATTGTGATGGGCGATCAGCCGATCGCCGACGCGATAGGTGGCAAAGCGCTGCCAGACGCCGGGGCTGACCTCCTGGCCGGCATACTCGATCACCAGCTTGCCGGCCAGCGGTATGCCGTTCGCTTTCATCCGGCTCAGCGCCGCCTCGAGCGCCGGCTGGTCCGCAATCAGCTCGAAGTCCGCGGAAAGGTGATCGAATTCGTTGCGGATGAAGACCGGAAAGGCGTTCGGACGCGGCTGGCTTTCGCAACGCCAGGCCGAGAAGCAGTTGATGCCGGCCGCGTGCAGGGCTTTCAGCAGATCATGACGGCCAAGCACACGAGCGGGATGATTGAGAACGCGTGCCCCGCCGCGCTCGAGCCGATTGGCGACCCCGGCGGCCAATGCGATCTCGAAGTGCGAAAGCCGCTCGTGATCCGTGAAGACCCAGGTGCCGGAGCGCAGCTCCTTCTGCCGAAAGAGGCGCTCGTAGCTCCAGTGGCGTGCGTTGCCCAACTGGCGGATCAGATGGCGAACGGTATAGCCGTGGCTGCGCGTGGTGACGAAGTTGATCAAGC
This sequence comes from Mesorhizobium sp. WSM1386, assembly GCF_055901595.1. Classification (NCBI taxonomy): domain Bacteria; kingdom Pseudomonadati; phylum Pseudomonadota; class Alphaproteobacteria; order Hyphomicrobiales; family Phyllobacteriaceae; genus Mesorhizobium; species Mesorhizobium sp. WSM1386. Next base: position 4,530,422 of record NZ_CM148373.1, on the reverse strand, counting down.
GCCATCCGGCGAGCCGCCGTCCTCCTGCAAGGTGAGAACGCCGGCCGGCTGCCGTGATCCGTTCACCGAGCCTGCGAGGACCGAAGCATAAAGGCAAGGTTGAGCGCCACCGCCGAATCCAGCGAGAAATCCCGCACGCGCCGGCGCCCTCGCGCGATGAGGGTGTTCCTTTCCTCGCTATCGGCAAGCAACCGAAGCGTCAGGTCGGCGAGCGCTTCGCGCCGTCCTTCCGGTACCAGCGCCAATGCCTCTGGACGACCGGCGACGTCGGTCACGCCGCCGACGCCATAGGCGACCACCGGTACTTCCGCCGCCATCGCTTCGAGCAGGACGCTGCCGAACACTTCGCGCCGGGAGGGCAGGATCATGACGTCGGAGATCTTGAGTGCCTTCTTGACCTCGGCTGGCGAGACGAATCCGGTGATTGCCCAGCAGCCTGGCCTGGAGATCGCGGCGAGCGCCGCTTCAAGCTTTCGGCGGTCGGGACCGTCCCCGCAGATCAGCAGGAACACATTTTTCCCTGACAGGCGCTCGACGAGCGCGGGCAGGTCCTGCCAACCCTTTTCACCGCTGATGCGGCCGATAAAGCTGACGATTGGCCGTTCGTCCGGGATGCCGTGCTCACGGCGAAAGGCCCGAAGCAACCCAGGTGCGACTGGACGGAGGAACGCTTCGACATCAACCGCATCGGGGATCACCTCGATGCGCGAGGCATCGAGCCCCAGCTCCGAGGCCGCGCTCCTGCCATATGTATCTGTGAGCACGACGACCCGATCGGCCGACCTCAAAGCCAGGCGTTCGAGCCACCGGCTGACGTCGTAAGATTTGCCCTTGAGCCGAAGCGCGCTCTGAAGCCCGGACCAGAGCGGCGTGTTCATCGAAACGACATGCGGTATCCTCAGCCTGCCGACAATGACGGCGATGATCCTGCACCAGACCGAGTGGTTGAAATGGATGTGGACCACATCGTAGCGGCGTCGGGCTCGAAGAAGCTCCGGGATCGCGCCCAGAAACCAGCTGAAGCAGAGCATCGGCCCGGCCAGGAACTCGGGCAGCCGGAAGCCCGTGCATGTCACCCGCATGGTCGCGGATATCCGCACATGCCTTGGGCTGCCTGGAATGTAGCTGGTCAGAACCGTCTGGGTCGCGCCGGCCTTGTCCATGGCTTGCGCGATCGTCCATGTCTGGTTCTGCAATCCGCCGACAGGATCGAACGCGATCGGCCAGTTGCCTGGTCGATAGAAATGCGGCGTGATCCGCAAGATCCTGAGCATGCCGTTGCCCGCCATCCGTCGTTCCAGCCATGCACGCAGGGCAATGGGCGCCATTCGACGTCGAATCGCGACGTCACGACAATCGTCCAAGACGGAATTCGCAGCATCCCCCATGCGGGGGATATCTTTACGTGAAATACTTTCGCTGCAGAAGAGAAAAGCGGGCGAGCATTTCTGGTGTTTTTTGCCATGCCCTGGCGCCAGGGCGCGCAATCACGTCTTGAACGGTTATACGGAATGATGCACATCGCGCCTGCATGACCCGTTCCACAGCCGCCGGAATTCATCCGCTCGATCATCTGGTGCTGCCGACGCGGAGCCTCGACATGGCGCGCGCCCGGCTCACTGCGCTGGGCTTCGTCGTCGCTCCCACCGGCATCCATCCCTTTGGAACGGAGAATTGCTGCGTTTTCCTCGCCGACGGCACCTATCTGGAGCCGCTCGCGATCGGCAGCGAACAAATAGCATTTGACGCGGCCGCCGAGGGCAATGCCTTCGTCACCCGTGATCGCATCTATCGCGACAGCCATGGCGACGAGGGGTTTTCCGCGTTGGTTCTGGGCACCGATAATGCCGATGCCGACCACGCGCGCTATGTGGAAGCCGGTCTCTCGGCGGGCGACATGCTGAGCTTTTCGCGCGCTTTCACCGACACGGCGGGCAAAAGCGATACCGCGTCATTCAAGCTCGCCTTTGCTTCGAACAGCGGCGCAAAGGATGCTTTTCTTTTTGCCTGCCAGCGGATCAACGCACCGAAAGTGGATCGGGCGGCCTTGCAGGCCCACCCCAATGGCGCCACAGGCATTGTCGAAGTGGTGGCGGTCAGCGACCGACCTGACGAGCAGCGTCGCCTGATCTCCGTGGCGGTGGACGATCCCGCCGCCATTGGGCTGGAGGGTGCGTTCCGGCTGCCGAATGCAGTTCTGAGCATCCTCGATCCCGCGTCTTTCACGGCCCGCTTCGGCAGTCCGACCGGCATGCCCACCGAACTTCGGTTCGCCGCGGTCGTCTTTGCGGTCCGCGACGCCGATGCCGTTTCAAGGCTGCTTGCAGCCAACGCCATCCCGCACGATATAGCGGGCAATGACATTGTCGTGCAGCCGGCATCAGGGCAGGGCGCGGCTTTCATCTTCCGGGAGATCCCATGAACAAGCCCCCCAATTCGATGGCGCCCAATTCGGCGGTAACCGTCGGCAACGTCGTTTTCGACAACAACGCGGCCTTGGCGCTGATCGCCGGACCGTGCCAATTTGAATCGCGTCAGCATGCTTTCGACATGGCCGGTGCGCTCAAGGAATTGACCGGCAAGCTCGGCATAGGCCTCGTCTACAAGACCAGTTACGACAAGGCCAACCGCACCTCGCTGTCGGCGACGCGCGGCGCCGGCATGGAGGCAGCACTCCCTGTCTTCGACGAACTGCGCAAGGAATTCTCGCTTCCCGTGCTGACCGATGTCCACACCGAGGAGCAGTGTGCCATCGTCGCGCCGCATGTCGATGTGTTGCAGATTCCGGCCTTCCTGTCGCGCCAGACCGATATGCTGGTCGCCGCCGCCAGGACCGGCAAGGTGATCAACGTCAAGAAGGGGCAGTTCCTCGCGCCCTGGGACATGAAGAACGTGGTCGCCAAGATCACCGGTTCCGGCAACCCCAATGTCTTGACCACCGAGCGCGGCGCCTCCTTCGGCTACAACACGCTGGTGTCCGACATGCGCGCTCTGCCCATCATGGCCGAGATCGGCGCGCCGGTGATCTTCGATGCCACGCATTCGGTGCAGCAGCCGGGCGGGCAGGGCGGGTCTTCTGGTGGCGAGCGGCGTTTCGTCGAGACCTTGGCCCGCGCGGCGGTTGCTGTCGGCGTTGCCGGCGTCTTCATCGAGACCCACCAGGATCCGGACAATTCGACCTCTTCCGACGGCCCCAACATGGTGCCGCTGAAGGACATGCCGGCACTCCTGGAGCGTTTGATGGCGTTCGACCGCATCGCCAAGGGTCGCTGAGGCGGCGCTTCTCGTCGGTGGCAAGATTGCTGCCTATCGCGTCAACATGAAGGTGACCTTCATTCTCGCGGAGTGATCGGCCGACACCGTAAAAACCGGGGAACTTTCGCCCGCCTCCGTCATTGTCGAAGCAGAGTTTGACGACAATGAGGAGCACATCATGACAACTCAAACAGGCCACACCCAAGCCATTGCCGCTTCGCGAGTCATCGGCACGACAGTTTACAATACTGCGGGCGACAGCATCGGCAGCATCGAGGACGTCATGCTCGACAAGACCTCGAACGGCATCATGTTCGCAGTCATCGGTTTTGGCGGCTTTCTCGGCATGGGCGAGAAGTATCATGCCATTCCTTGGGCAAGTCTCGATTATGATCAGGACAAGGGCGGCTATGTCGTGCCCTTCTCCAAGGAACAGCTGAAAGCAGCGCCCGCCTATTCGATCGATGAATTGACCGGCGAGGATGGCGAGCGCGCGCGCGACGCATCCTACGAGTATTACAACGTCAAGCCATACTGGCACTGATGTGACAAAAAAGGGCCTCGCTTCGGCGGGGCCCTTTTCGATTCAACGCAATGCTTGATGGGCTTACCGGGCCTTCGGGGCTATTGGTTGATGCTCAAGGCCGGCAAAGGCGCGACTGCCTTTGGCGGTGACTGCTGGTTGTCGCACGACGTCAGGAACGCCGCCGCGATCAGGAACAAACTCACGATACCGCTGAACTCGGACATGGCGAAACTCCTCCTGTTTCGCCCCGCGCTTCGAAACCATATCTCGAAACGGGCGTCTGGCAGCATGACTTATGATGACAGGAATTTGCGCTTCGTGAATCAGGCGGCCCGCACTATTTGGCCATGGCCCGATTGCCTTTTGCGACGCTTTGGCTAAGACGGGCGCGACCTTTCTTCATATCAATCGGGGACATCGCAATGACCGCCATCGTCGATATTGTCGGGCGTGAAATCCTGGACAGCCGTGGAAATCCAACCGTCGAGGTCGACGTCGTGCTCGAAGACGGCTCGATGGGCCGCGCCGCGGTGCCCTCGGGCGCATCGACCGGCGCCCATGAGGCCGTCGAACTGCGCGACGGCGGCGCCCGTTATCTCGGCAAGGGCGTGCTCAAGGCCGTCGAAGCGGTCAATGGCGAGCTGTTCGAGGCGATCGGCGGCATGGAAGCCGAAAACCAGATCCACATCGACCAGACCATGATCGAACTCGACGGCACGCCCAACAAGAGCCGACTCGGCGCCAACGCCATCCTCGGCGTGTCGCTGGCGGTTGCGAAGGCGGCGGCCGATGCCTCCGGCCTGCCGCTCTACCGTTATGTCGGCGGGACCAAGGCGCACATCCTGCCGGTGCCGATGATGAACATCATCAACGGCGGCGCGCATGCCGACAATCCGATCGATTTCCAGGAATTCATGATCCTGCCGATCGGCGCGCCGACGCTGCGCGAAGGCGTGCGCTGGGGCTCGGAAATCTTCCACACGCTCAGGAAGAAGCTGAAGGACGCCGGCCACAACACCAATGTCGGCGACGAGGGCGGCTTTGCCCCGAACCTGAAGAGCGCGCCGGTGGCACTCGATTTCATCATGGAATCGATCGAGAAAGCCGGCTTCAAGCCGGGCGAGGAGATCGCGCTCGGCCTCGACTGCGCCGCGACCGAGTTCTTCAAGGACGGCAATTACGTCTATGAGGGCGAGAAGAAGACGCGCGATCCCAAGGCACAGGCCAAGTATCTCGCCAAGCTCGCCGCCGACTATCCGATCATCTCGATCGAGGATGGCCTTGCCGAGGACGACTGGGAAGGCTGGAAGTACCTGACGGATCTGATCGGCAAGAAGACGCAACTGGTCGGCGACGACCTGTTCGTCACCAACACGGCGCGGCTGCGCGACGGCATCCGCATGGGCGTGGCCAATTCGATCCTGGTCAAGGTCAACCAGATCGGCTCGCTGACGGAAACGCTCGACGCCGTCGAGACCGCGCACAAGGCCGGCTACACCGCCGTCATGTCGCACCGCTCCGGTGAAACCGAGGACTCGACCATCGCCGATCTCGCTGTCGCCACCAACTGCGGACAGATCAAGACGGGTTCGCTGTCGCGCTCGGACCGCATGGCCAAGTACAACCAGCTGATCCGCATCGAGGAAGAGCTCGGCAAGCAGGCGCGCTACGCCGGCAAGTCGGTCGTTAAGGGCTGATCCGGAACGCGCGGGTCCGCGATATCTGGGAAAGGGCGGGATTATTCCCGCCCCTTTTTTTGGGCACGTCCTAATGCATGTTGCCCGAAACTGAACTCGGTTTTGGGAGAACGACATGCATAAAACAAAGGCCTAAAGCGGCTGTCCGTAACCGTCCGTTAAGCACAATCGGGCGAAAAAGGTCGTGAGCCGCCTGAGTTCGCGGCCGCGAGGGAACGGGCGATGTGGACGCGTCAGCACAAGCAGAGAAACACCGGCCGGCTGATCATCCCTTCGCTTTGCGTGGTATTCCTGGCCTATTTCGGCTTCCACGCCTATCACGGTGAATTCGGCATCAATTCGAAATATCAGCTCGAGGCCCAGACGGTCGCGCTGCAGGCGCAGCTCGATGCCGTCAAGGCGCGCCGGATGGAGCTTGAACGACGCGTTCGGCTCATGCATGACGGCACGCTGGAGAAAGACATGCTCGACGAGCAGGCGCGCAAAGCGCTCAACCTGTCCCAGCCTGATGAAATCACCATCATGTTGCCGGCCTCGTCAAAGTAACTGAATTTCAGTTAATCACCAATATTTTCAATGATTTTAATCGCTTAGGCGCATGCCAGCTATGCAAATTCGTCATGGCGCAACGCTGTAACGCGTGTTAGCCTCCCATAAATCGGTGGGGAGGCTGATCTCCCCGGGAGCAGATTTCCTCTAGCTCCAATGTCCGCAAAGAGACGCCAACAGGGAGTGATGCATGGCCACCGCAGCCAGAAAAGCGCCTGCCAAATCGAAATCCGACGGCAAATCGGTGCTTTCAGCACCCAAGCCTGCTGAATTCACCAAGGACGAAGAGCTTGCCGCCTACCGGCACATGCTGCTCATCCGCCGCTTCGAGGAAAAGGCCGGCCAGCTCTATGGCATGGGCTTCATCGGCGGCTTCTGCCATCTCTACATCGGCCAGGAAGCCGTCGTCACCGGCATGAAGATGGCGCTGATCGATGGCGACCAGATGATCACCGCCTATCGCGATCACGGCCACATGCTGGCGATGGAGCTGTCGCCGCGCGGTGTCATGGCCGAGCTGACCGGACGCCGCGGCGGCCTGTCGAGAGGCAAGGGCGGCTCCATGCACATGTTCTCCAAGGAGAAGCATTTTTACGGCGGCCACGGCATTGTCGGCGCGCAGGTGTCTCTGGGCACGGGCCTCGCCTTCGCCAACCGCTATCGTGAAAACAACAATGTCTCGCTGACTTATTTCGGCGACGGCGCCGCCAACCAGGGCCAGGTCTATGAAAGCTTCAACATGGCCTCGCTGTGGAAGTTGCCGGTGATCTACATCATCGAGAACAACCGTTACGCCATGGGCACCTCGGTCTCGCGCTCGTCGGCGGAAACCAATTTTTCGCATCGCGGCGCTTCGTTCAAGATTCCGGGCATCCAGGTCGACGGCATGGATGTGCGTGCGGTCAAATCCGCCGGCGATCAGGCAACCGAATGGTGCCGTGCCGGCAACGGGCCGATCATTCTCGAAATGCAGACCTATCGCTATCGCGGTCACTCGATGTCCGACCCGGCGAAATACCGCTCCAAGGAAGAGGTCCAGAAGATGCGCTCGGACCATGACCCGATCGAGCAGGTCAAGGCGCGGTTGACACAGAAGAAGTGGGCGACCGAGGACGAATTGAAGGCCATCGACAAGGAGGTGCGCGACGTCGTCGCCGACGCCGCCGAGTTTGCCCAGAACGATGCAGAGCCGGATCCGTCCGAGCTCTGGACCAATATCGTACTGTAAGGGAGCGCGAGGAACATGCCGATCGAAATTCTCATGCCCGCTCTCTCGCCGACCATGGAAGAGGGCAATCTTTCCAAATGGTTGAAGAACGAGGGCGACAAGGTCGTCGCCGGCGACGTCATCGCCGAGATCGAAACCGACAAGGCGACGATGGAAGTCGAAGCCGTCGATGAGGGCACGATTGGAAAGCTCCTGATCGCCGCCGGCACCGAAGGCGTCAAGGTCAACACACCGATCGCGGTTTTGCTGCAGGACGGCGAAAGCGCCAGCTCCATTACCTCCCCCTCTGATGGGGGAGGTCGCGCCGCAGGCGCGGGAGGGTGACGCGGCCGCCACACCCCCACCCCGGCCGGCGAGCCGGCCGACCCTCCCCACAAGGGTAAACAAGCACCAGTCGCAGCCGCACCGAAAGCGGAAATCGCCGCCGATCCCGACATTCCGGCCGGCACGGAGATGGTGTCGACCACGGTGCGCGAAGCCTTGCGCGACGCGATGGCCGAGGAAATGCGCCGCGACGGCGATGTCTTCGTCATGGGCGAGGAGGTCGCCGAATACCAGGGCGCCTACAAGATCACCCAAGGCCTGCTGCAGGAATTCGGGCCACGCCGCGTCGTCGACACGCCGATCACCGAGCATGGCTTTGCCGGCGTCGGCGTCGGTGCGGCGATGGCCGGGCTGAAGCCGATCGTCGAGTTCATGACCTTCAATTTCGCCATGCAGGCGATCGACCAGATCATCAACTCGGCCGCCAAGACGCTTTATATGTCGGGCGGCCAGATGGGCGCGCCGATCGTGTTCCGTGGCCCGAATGGTGCTGCGGCCCGCGTCGCCGCACAGCATTCGCAGTGCTACGCCGCCTGGTACAGCCACATTCCCGGCCTGAAAGTGGTGATGCCCTATACGGCCGCCGACGCCAAGGGCTTGCTGAAGGCCGCGATCCGCGATCCGAACCCGATCATCTTCCTCGAGAACGAAATCCTCTACGGCCAGTCTTTCGACGTGCCGAAGCTGGATGACTTCGTGCTGCCGATCGGCAAGGCGCGTATCCATAAGACGGGCAAGGACGTCACCATCGTCTCGTTCGGCATCGGCATGACCTATGCGGTCAAGGCGGAAGCGGAACTGCGCGGCATGGGCATCGATGCCGAGATCATCGATCTGCGCACGATCCGCCCGATCGACCTCGACACGATCATCGCATCGGTCAAGAAGACCAACCGGCTGGTGGTCGTGGAGGAAGGCTATCCGCAGAACTCGGTCGGCGACCATATCGCCAACCAGGTCTCGCAGCGCGCCTTCGATTTCCTCGACGCCCCGGTCATCACCATTGCCGGCAAGGATGTGCCGATGCCCTATGCGGCCAACCTCGAGAAACTGGCCTTGCCGAATGTCGGCGAGGTCATCGAGGCGGTCAAAGCCGTCGCGTATCGCTGAACCGGGCGGGAGGACAAAATGCCAATCAACATCACCATGCCGGCGCTCTCGCCCACGATGGAAGAGGGCAATCTGTCGAAGTGGCTCGTGAAAGAGGGCGACAAGGTTTCGCCGGGCGATGTCATCGCCGAGATCGAGACCGACAAGGCGACGATGGAAGTCGAGGCTGTCGATGAGGGTACGGTTGCAAAGCTCGTCGTTCCAGCCGGCACCGAAGGCGTCAAGGTCAACGCGCTGATCGCCGTGCTCGCAGCCGAGGGCGAGGATGTGGGGGCGGCGGCGAAAAGCGGTGGTGCTGCGCCCAAGGCGGAAGCCGAGGAAGACAAGGCGCCAATCTCCCCACCCGTGGGGGAGATGTCGGCGAAGCCGACAGAGGGGGGCGCTGTCCCGCCGTCCTCTCAGCGCGAGGCGCCCCCCTCTGGCCTGCCCTCTTTGCCACCACTTGGCATCTCCCCCACAGGGAGGGAGATCAGCCAGTCGCCTGAAGGCCGTACCTTCGCCTCGCCGCTCGCACGGCGCATTGCCAAGGAGGCCGGCCTCGATGTGTCTGTTGTGACCGGCACCGGTCCGCATGGCCGCGTGGTGAAAGCAGATGTCGATGCCGCGATTGCCGGCGGAGGAGCCAAGGCAGCACCGGCGGCCAAGGCTCCGGCTGGTGCACCGGCCGCTGCCCCGGCGGTGAAGGCGATGTCGGACGAACAGGTGCTGAAGCTGTTCGAGCAGGGCTCTTACGAACTCGTCCCGCACGACAATATGCGCAAGACCATTGCGCGGCGCCTGGTCGAGGCCAAGACCACCATCCCGCATTTCTACCTGACGCTCGACTGCGAGCTCGATGCGCTCTTGGCATTGCGTACGCAGATCAATGCGGCGGCTCCGGTGAAGAAGACCGAGAAAGGCGAGGCGCCGGCCTACAAGCTGTCGGTCAACGACATGGTGATCAAGGCAATGGCGCTGGCCTTGAAGGCGGTGCCGGATGCCAATGCCTCCTGGACCGAAAGCGCCATGGTCAAGCACAAGCATGCCGATGTCGGCGTTGCCGTCTCGATCCCCGGCGGCCTGATCACGCCGATTATTCGCAAAGCGGACGAAAAGACGTTGTCCACCATCTCCAACGAGATGAAGGACCTGGCGAGCCGCGCCCGCAGCCGCAAGCTAAAGCCGGAAGAGTATCAGGGCGGCACCACGGCGGTGTCCAACCTCGGCATGTTCGGCATCAAGGACTTTGCCGCCGTCATCAACCCCCCGCATGCGACGATCCTGGCGGTCGGTGCCGGCGAGGAGCGGGCGGTGGTCAAGAACGGCGAGATCAAAATCGCCACCGTCATGTCGGTGACGCTGTCGACCGATCATCGCGCCGTCGATGGCGCGCTCGGCGCCGAACTGCTGGTCGCCTTCAAGCGGCTGATCGAAAACCCGATGGGCATGCTGGTCTAGGAAGGAAAAGGGCGGTGCGGAAATTCTTCACCAGCCTTTTCGTCCTGATCATTTCCGGATTCGCCGGCGGGTGAAACGCGGCAAGACAGACATAGGCGGGCTGAGCGGATGAAGACGGTGCTTTGCTACGGCGACTCGCTTACCTGGGGCTACAATGCCGAAGGCGGCCGCCACGCCTTTGAGGATCGCTGGCCCAGCGTGCTGCAGGCAGGGCTCGGCGGCGGCGTCCAGGTCATCGCCGATGGTCTCAATGGCCGCACCACGGCCTTCGACGATCACCTTGCCGGTGCCGATCGCAACGGCGCGCGGCTGCTGCCGACGGTGCTGACGACGCACGCGCCGATCGACCTGATCGTCATCATGCTCGGCGCCAACGACATGAAGCCATGGATCCACGGCAATCCGGTTGCCGCCAAGCAAGGCATCCAGCGGCTGATCGACATCATACGCGGCCACGACTATCCAATCGACTGGCCCGCGCCGCAGATCCTGATTGTTTCGCCGCCTCTCGTCAGCCGCACCGAAAATGCCGACTTCAAGGAAATGTTTGCCGGCGGCGACGACGCCTCGAAGCTGTTGGCGCCGCAATATGCCGGGCTCGCCGACGAAGCCGGCTGCGGCTTCTTCGACGCCGGCACGGTCGCGCAAACCACTCCTCTCGACGGCGTCCACCTCGACGCCGAAAACACGCGGAACATCGGACAGGCGCTGACGCCGGTCGTGCGCGTCATGCTGGAACTGTGAATAAGGAGAAAAATCGTGGCTGAGAACTACGACGTCATCATCATCGGCTCCGGTCCCGGTGGCTATGTCACGGCAGTGCGTTCCGCCCAGCTTGGCTTCAAGACGGCGATCGTCGAGCGCGAGCATCTCGGCGGCATCTGCCTCAACTGGGGCTGCATCCCGACCAAGGCGCTGCTGCGCTCGGCCGAGATCATGCACTATTCCGATCATTTGAAGGACTATGGGCTGAAGCTCGACGGCAAGGTCAGCGTCGACACATCGGCTGTCGTCGATCGCTCCCGCAAGGTTTCGCTGCGCCTCAATGGCGGTGTCGGCTTCCTGATGAAGAAGAACAAGGTCGACGTTATCTGGGGCGAGGCCAAGCTTTCGAAACCGGGCGAGATCGTCGTCTCCAAGACGGGCAAGAAGCCGATGGAACCGCAGCCGCCGGTGCCGAAAGGCATCAAGGGCGAGGGCACTTACACCGCCAAGCACATCATCCTGGCGACCGGCGCCCGGCCGCGCGCGCTGCCTGGCATCGAGCCGGACGGCAAGTTGATCTGGACCTATTTCGAGGCCATGGTGCCGAAGGAGATGCCGAAGTCGCTGCTGGTGATGGGCTCGGGCGCCATCGGCATCGAATTCGCCTCCTTCTACCGCACCATGGGTGCCGAGGTGACCGTGGTCGAGCTTCTGCCCGCGGTGATGCCGGTCGAGGACGCCGAAATTTCGAAATTCGCGCAAAAACAGTTCGAGAAGCAGGGGATGAAGATCATTCTCGAAGCCAAGGTGACCAAGGTCGAGAAGGGTGCCAACTCGGTCACCGCGCATGTCGAGATGAAGGACGGCAAGGTCGAGAAGATCACCGCCGACCGCATGATCTCGGCCGTCGGCGTGCAAGGCAACATCGAGGGCCTCGGCCTGGAGACGCTTGGTGTGAAGACCGAACGCGGCTGCGTCGTCATCGACGGCTACGGCAAGACCAATGTGCCGGGCATCTATGCCATCGGCGATGTCGCCGGCCCGCCGATGCTTGCCCACAAGGCCGAGCATGAAGGCGTGGTGTGCATCGAGAAGATCGCCAATTTCCCCGGCGTGCATGCCACCGACAAGCTCAAGATCCCGGGCTGCACCTACTGCAATCCGCAGGTTGCCTCCGTCGGCCTGACGGAAGCGAAAGCCAAGGCCGAAGGCAAGGATATCCGCGTCGGCCGCTTCCAGTTCGCCGCCAACGGCAAGGCCATCGCCCTTGGCGAGGACCAGGGCTTCATCAAGACCATCTTCGACAAGAAAACCGGCCAGTTGCTCGGCGCCCACATGGTCGGCGCCGAAGTGACCGAGTTGATCCAGGGTTTCGTCGTGGCGATGAACCTCGAAACCACCGAGGAAGAGTTGATGCACACCATCTTCCCGCATCCGACGCTGTCGGAGATGATGAAGGAAAGCGTGCTCGACGCCTATGGCCGCGCGCTGAACGCATGATAGATTCGCCGCAGGAGACTCAGCCCCGAAAGCTGCGGGAACTCGGCGGCAAGGCAGTTCGTTTCCAGATGCATTTTTACGCGCGCAAGGAGAAGGCAAATGCACTTGAACGGCGTGGGCTGGATCGCAGCCATCATCATCGGCGGCCTGGCAGGCTGGTTGGCCGAAATGTTCATGAAGAGCAACACCGGCATTTTTATGAACATTATCATGGGCATCGTTGGCGCGGTGGTGCTGAACGCGATCTTGCAGGCGCTCAATTTCGGCCCATTCGGCGTCGGCTGGATCGCCTATCTGATCACCGGCTTCATCGGCGCCTGCCTGCTGATCTGGGTCGGTCGCCTGGTGCGCCGCTAGTCGATATGGTTCCGGCTATGCGAAGACGGTCGTAGCGGCATGCGCCGCTGCAGCCTTTTTCTTTGTGCCGAAAAGTCCTAGATGACGTAAAGGTGACGATCGCCGACGGGCGGTCGCAAGAAAAGCCAGGATTCAGATGGTCACTGTCCTCGACACGATCGCCAACGCGCCGCGGCTGCGGCATCCCGAGAAGGCGCACAAGCCCGACCAGGAAGTGCTGCGCAAACCCGACTGGATCCGCGTCAAGGCGCCGGTCTCCAAGGGTTACGCCGAGACACGCGAGATCGTGAAATCCCACAAGCTGGTGACGGTCTGCGAAGAGGCCGGCTGTCCCAACATCGGCGAGTGTTGGGAAAAGAAGCACGCCACCTTCATGATCATGGGCGAAATCTGCACGCGCGCCTGCGCGTTCTGCAACGTCGCCACCGGAATTCCGACCGCGCTCGACCCCGATGAGCCGGCTCGCGTCGCCCATGCCGTCAAGCAGATGGGCCTCAGCCACGTCGTCATCACCTCGGTCGATCGCGACGATCTTGCCGATGGCGGCGCACAGCATTTCGCCGAAGTCATTCGCGCCATCCGCGCGGCAACGCCTTCGACCACGATCGAAATCCTGACGCCCGATTTCCTGCGCAAGGACGGCGCCCTGGAGATCGTTGTGGCGGCCAAGCCCGACGTCTTCAATCACAATCTGGAAACCGTGCCGTCGAACTATCTGAAGGTTCGGCCGGGCGCCCGCTATTTCCATTCGATCAGGCTGCTGCAGCGGGTCAAGGAACTCGACGCGTCGATCTTCACCAAGTCAGGCATCATGGTGGGTCTGGGTGAGGAGCGGAATGAAATCCTGCAGCTGATGGACGATCTGTGTTCGGCCAATGTCGACTTCATGACCATCGGCCAGTACCTGCAGCCGTCCAAGAAGCACCATCCGGTGATCCGCTTCGTCACCCCGGAAGAGTTCAAATCCTTCGAGACGATCGGCCGGACCAAGGGTTTCCTGCTGGTGGCATCAAGCCCGCTGACGCGCTCGTCGCACCATGCCGGCGACGATTTCGCCCGGCTGCGCGCAGCGCGGGAAGCGCAGCTCCAGAAGTCGCTCTAGCCGGTCTTATGCCGAAATTCGAAGCCACCCGCCGCGTCGCCCACACGCCGCAGCAGATGTTCGCGCTGGTCGCCGATGTCGAGGCCTATCCGCAGTTCCTGCCGCTGTGCGAAGCGCTGACGGTGCGCTCGCGCAAGGAGCGTGACGGACGCACCGTCCTCCTTGCCGACATGAGCATCGGCTACAAGGCGATCCGCGAAACCTTCACGACGCAGGTGCTTTTGAAGCCCGACGAGAACGCCATCGACGTGAAATACATCGATGGCCCGTTCAAATATCTGAGCAATGTCTGGCGTTTCGAACCCGATGGCGCCGGCTGCGCCGTGCGCTTCTTCATCGACTATGAATTCAAGAGCCGCATCCTGGGCGCGCTGATGGGCACCATGTTCGACCGCGCCTTTCGCATGTTCGCCGAGGCTTTCGAAAAACGCGCCGACGTCATCTACGGTGTTGCGCGGCAGGCCTAATTCTGGCTGAGCGCTTGCAGGCCCAGCTTCAGGGCGTGTCTCACCGTCTCGTGGCGGATGAATTCGCGGCCCTTGTGGCCAAACAGCTGGCGCTCGGCGACAACCGGGTGGCCGGCCAGGGCTAGGCCGAACCAGACGAGACCGACCGGCTTGTCGGCCGAACCTCCGCCTGGACCGGCAATGCCGGTAACGGCAAGAGAAAGGCTTGCGCGTGAATGCGCCAGCGCGCCGGCCGCCATCTCCAGCACCGTTTCGCGCGACACGGCTCCATGCGCGTCGAGCGTTTCGGCGGAAACGCCGAGCATCTCCATCTTGGCTTCGTTGGAATAGGTGATGAAGCCGCGGTCGACCACAGCGGAGGAGCCGGCAATGTCGGTGAGCGCCGCGATGATCGGCCGCCGGTGCAGCTTTCCGCCGTCGCCAGCATGATGCCACGTTGCTGGCAGGCCAGCAGCAGAGAGTTTGCGAGCTCGGCGTTGCTCATTCCGGGACCTCGCCGGGAAACACGACGCTGGCGGTGGCGATCGCCGCAATGCCTTCCTCGCGGCCGACAAAGCCGAGCTTCTCGTTGGTTGTCGCCTTGATCGAGATGCGGTCGGCGGAAATGCCCAGCATCCGTGAAAGGGCCGATGTCATCGCCTCGCGGTGCGGGCCGACGCGCGGCGCCTCGCAGATCAGCGTGATATCGGCATTGGCGATGCGGCCGCCGCGCTCGCGCACCAGTCTTGCCGCATGTTCGACGAATATCCGGGACGCAGCCCCCTTCCACTGCGGATCGGACGGCGGAAAATGCGTGCCGATGTCGCCGGCGCCGCAGGTCGCCAGCAGCGCGTCCGTCAGGGCATGCAGACCGACATCGGCATCGGAATGGCCCGACAGTTTCTTCTCATGCGGAATGGCGACGCCGCACAGGGTGACATGGTCGCCCGGCTCGAACGCATGGACGTCGTAGCCGTTGCCGGTGCGGATGTCCGGAAAGTGTATCCGTTCGCTGGAAAGCCGCTGGTGCGCCATGGCGATGTCCCGTGCCCAGGTGAGTTTGACATTGTCCGGCGAGCCCGGAACGATCTTGACCGGAATATGCGCCCATTCGGCGATGGCCGCGTCGTCGGTGAAATCCAGCCTGCCCAGCTGATGGGCCCTGTCATGCGCGGCAAGGATCGGCCCGTAGGGAAAACCTTGCGGCGTTTGCGCCGCGTGCAGCCCGCTGCGGGAAACCGTCTCTGCGACCACGCCGGAGGCCGATTCGCGTTTCAGCGTGTCGGCGACGGGCAGAGCGGGCAACGCCCCTTCATGTTCGCCGATGGCGGCGATGGTGCGGTCGATCAATTCCGCGTCGAGGAACGGACGCACGGCATCGTGAATCAGAACCTGGGCCGGTTCGTGGCCTTTCAACGCAAGCAAGCCGAGCCGGACGGACTCCTGCCTGGTCGCGCCGCCGATGACGGCGGTGACGCGCTGGGCGTGGGGGCCCGCCGCTTGACGGAACAGCTCATGATCGTCGGCATGGATGGCGACGACGATCTGGCCGGTGCGTGGATGGGCGAGGAACATCTCCAGCGTATGGGCAATGACGGCGCGGCCGCCGATGCTCTGGTACTGCTTGGGCCCATTGGCCTGCCCGGCACGAGCGCCGCGGCCGGCGGCGACGATCACCACGGCAACCCCGCTTTGCGCGCTCGAGTTTTCACTTCCCTCGGTCATGCCGATTGGCTTAGCGCACGATCCCGAAAAGTGTAATCGGTTTTCGGAAAAGATCGTGCGCCAAATATGTACATCCAAAGCGTCCTTTGCGGGTCCCGGAGGAATGCGCGGCGCTCTCGTCGCGGCACAAATCCGGCGGCAGGCATTTTCCCAATTGCGCCTTAATGTGGCGTCATTCCGCGTTGCACATTGCGGCGGTTCTGGCTAGAGAATGTGCAACGAATGGACATGCTTGGTTTTTGTGCATGGTTAATGTGACCCAATTGGCCGCGCCGCTCGACGTCGGCGGCGTGAGTATCCGCAATCGCGTGTTCCTCGCGCCGATGTCCGGCATTACGGACCAGCCGTTCCGGCAGCGCGCCCATGCGCATGGCGCGGGCCTTGTCGTGTCCGAAATGGTGGCCAGCGGCGAACTCGCCAAGGGCCGGGCCGGCTTCGACCTGCGCATACGTCATTCCGGCCTGCCCGTCCATATGGTTCAGCTTGCCGGCCGCGAGGCGATCCATATGGCCGAAGGCGCGCGTATAGCCGCGGGCGAGGGCGCTGATATCATCGACATCAACATGGGCTGCCCGGCCAAGAAGGTCACCGGCGGTTATGCCGGCTCGGCATTGATGCTGGACCTCGACCATGCGCTCTCGCTGATCGAAGCCGTGGTCGGCGCGGTCAAGGTGCCGGTCACGGTCAAGATGCGATTGGGCTGGGACGAGGGCGCACTTAACGCGCCGACGCTCGCACGCCGTGCCGAGCAGGCCGGCGTCAGCATGGTCACCGTGCATGGCCGCACGCGCTGCCAGTTCTATCAGGGCAAGGCCGACTGGCGCGCGATTGCCCGCGTCAAGGAAGCCGTATCGATCCCGGTGGTCGCCAATGGCGATGTCTGTTCCCCGGCCGAGGCCGCCGCGATCCTCGAGCAGTCCGGCGCCGATGCAGTGATGGTCGGCCGCGCACATTACGGCGCGCCCTGGATCGCCGGCGGCATCGCAGCCGCGGCCAGGGGCGAAACGGCCGCCAATGTGCCGCAGGATCCCACGGCGCTGGCCGACTATGTCGTCGCCCACTACGAAGACATGCTGGCACTTTATGGCGTCGAGAGCGGCTTGCGGCAGGCGCGCAAGCACCTGGGCTGGTATCTCGATCGCCATGCCGTCGCCGACGACAGCCGGAAGGCAATATTGACCGCGTTTGAACCGCCACGCGTCATTGCCTTGCTGCGGGATGTGTTTTCGCGCGATCCGCAACCCTTGAACCTGCGGAGCGCCGCATGAACGCCACCGCTGGCCAGGGCATTGAAATGACCGATGCCGCGCAGATCGTGCTCAACACCATCCGCCGTCCGGTGATCATGATCAGCGAGGAAGGGTTCATTACCTTCGCCAATGCCGATGCCGAGGACTTCTTTCGGTCCAGCGCCACCATGCTGGCACGCAACACCCTGTCCAAGCTCATCCCGTTCGGCAGCCCGCTGCTGACCTTGGTCGACCAGGTGCGCGAGCGCCGGGCTCCGGTCAACGAGTACAGGGTCGACGTGTCGTCGCCACGCCTCGGCATCGAGAAGGTCGTCGATCTCTATGTCGCGCCAGTGCCCGAGTTTCCTGGCTCGGTGGTTGTGATGTTCCAGGAACGGTCGATGGCCGACAAGATCGACCGGCAGATGACGCATCGCGGCGCTGCGCGCTCGGTGACCGGCCTGGCGGCGATGCTTGCCCATGAGATCAAGAACCCGCTCTCGGGCATAAGGGGCGCGGCCCAGCTGCTCGAACTGTCCGCATCCGACGAGGATCGTGCGCTGACCCGGCTGATCACCGACGAGACGGACCGCATCGTCTCCCTGGTCGATCGCATGGAGGTGTTTTCCGACGAGCGGCCGATCGATCGTTACCCCGTCAACATCCATGTCGTGCTCGACCACGTGAAGGCTATCGCCAAGAACGGTTTTGCGAAAAGAATCAAGATATTGGAGGATTATGATCCATCATTGCCTCCGGTCTTCGCCAACCGCGACCAACTGATTCAGGTGTTCCTCAACCTGGTCAAGAATGCCGCCGAGGCGATCGGCAGCGACCCGCAGGGCGAGATCGTGCTTTCGACGGCGTTCCGGCCCGGCATTCGCGTTTCGGTTCCGGGCACGCAGGACCGCGTGTCGCTGCCGCTGGAGTTTTGCGTGCGCGACAATGGCTCCGGCGTCTCGGAAGATATCCTGCCGATCCTGTTCGACCCCTTCATCACCACCAAGCCGAACGGCTCGGGGCTGGGGCTTGCACTGGTCGCCAAGATCGTCGGCGAACATGGCGGCATCATCGAATGCGAATCGACGCCGCGTGCCACCACGTTTCGCATTTTGATGCCCGCCTGGAAGGAAACCCAGTTCGGTGCCGATGAAGACGGCGAAGGAGACCGCAAATGACCGTTCGCGGCAATATTCTCGTCGCCGACGACGATGCGGCGATCCGCACCGTGCTCAACCAGGCGCTCTCCCGCGTCGGCCACGAGGTGCGCGTCACCTCCAACGCCTCGACCTTGTGGCGCTGGGTGGCGGCGGGCGAGGGCGATCTGGTGATCACCGACGTGGTCATGCCGGACGAGAACGCCTTCGACATGCTGCCGCGCATCAAGAAGGCGCGGCCGGAACTGCCCGTCATCGTCATGAGCGCCCAGAATACCTTCATGACGGCGATCCGCGCATCCGAAACCGGCGCTTACGAGTATCTGCCGAAGCCCTTCGACCTGACCGAGCTCCTCAACATCGTCAACCGCGCGCTGTCGGAGCCGCGGCGGCCGAAGATCGACGCGCGGCCCGAAGAACAGCCCGACGCGATGCCGCTGGTTGGCCGTTCGGCGGCCATGCAGGACATCTACCGCATGCTGGCGCGCATGATGCAGACCGACCTGACGGTGATGATCTCCGGCGAATCGGGCACCGGCAAGGAACTTGTGGCGCGCGCGCTGCATGAATATGGCCGTCGTCGCGGCGGCCCGTTCGTTGCCATCAACATGGCGGCGATCCCGCGCGACCTGATCGAATCGGAACTGTTCGGGCACGAGAAGGGTGCTTTCACCGGCGCCCAGAACCGCTCCACCGGCCGCTTCGAGCAGGCCGAGGGCGGCACGCTGTTCCTCGACGAGATCGGCGACATGCCGATGGAGGCGCAGACGCGCCTGCTGCGTGTCCTCCAGCAGGGCGAGTACACGACCGTTGGCGGCCGCACGCCGATCAAGACCGATGTGCGCATCGTTGCCGCCACCAACAAGGATCTGCGTACGCTGATCAATCAGGGCTTGTTCCGCGAGGATCTGTTCTACCGCCTCAACGTCGTGCCGCTCAGGCTGCCGGCGTTGCGCGAGCGCTCGGAGGATGTGCCCGATCTCGTGCGCCATTTCTTCAAGCTCGGCGAGATGGAAGGGCTGCAGACCAAGCGCATCTCGTCCGGCGGCATCGAGCTGATGAAGCGCTATCCCTGGCCGGGCAATGTGCGCGAACTGGAGAATCTCGTCCGCAGGCTCGCCGCGCTCTATTCGCAGGACGAGATTTCGGCCGAGATCATCGAGGCCGAGCTCAAGACCGGCGAGCGTCCCGTGGTACCGGATGGCGGCAACCTCATTCCCGACGACCTGTCGATCGGCCAGGCCGTGGAGCACTTCCTGCAGCGCTATTTCGCCTCGTTTGCCGGTGAATTGCCGCCCGCTGGCCTTTACCAGCGCATTCTGTCCGAAGTCGAATATCCGCTGGTCCTGGCCTCGATGACGGCAACGCGCGGCAACCAGATCAAGGCGGCGGAACTGCTGGGGCTCAACCGCAACACGCTGCGCAAGAAGATTCGCGAACTGGGCGTCAATGTCTACAAATCATCGCGCCCGGGCTGAGCGCTGATCTGACGCGGTCTTTTCAGGGGACGGAACGGCGAAAGATTCCCGTCGTTGTCACACTTGTTGCATAATCGCCACAATGCGTTGCATAGATCGGACGCAATCATTGGCTCCATACGGCGACATGACTCCGCAGGCACCGAACCTCAACAAGCCGCTTTTCAGCGAACGTGGCACGCGCGACGGACGTCGCTTGCTGGCGCTGCCCGGCGTGGTGGCGGTCGTCGGCGCGCTGATCATGGCGGCCATCTCCTTCACCATCCTGGTCGGGGCGACGCCGATCGCACCCGATGCCAGGACGACCTGGGCGCTGATCGCGCTCAACGCGGTCTTCGTGCTCTTCCTCATCACGTTGGTTGCACGCGAGGTGCATCGCATCGTCATGGCGCGCCGGCATGGCAAGGCGGCCTCGCGGCTGCATGTGCGCATCGTCGCCATGTTCGCGCTTGTCGCCGCCATTCCGGCCATCATGGTGGCGATCATCGCCTCGATCACGCTCGATATCGGCCTTGATCGCTGGTTCGAGATCCGCACCAAGACGATCGTCAATTCCTCGCTGTCGATCGCCGATGCCTATGTTCAGGAGAATGCCCGCAATCTGCAGGGCACGACACTGTCGATGGCCTATGACCTCGATGCGTCACGTACGCTCTACGGCCTTGATCGCACGGGCTTTCTCGACCTCATGAGCAAGGAGGCCGTGGGCCGCTCGCTGGCTCATGCGGCGCTGATCAGGTCCGACGGCTCGTTCGTCATGAGCGCCAAGACCGATGCCGATTTCGCCATGCCGGAACCGCCGGAAGGCTCCGTCAGCGGCGCCACCGACGGCAGGCCGGTGCTGATCGAGCCGCGCACCCGCAACATCATGGGCGCCATCGTCAAGCTGCGTGAGATCGAGGGCATGTACCTCTACACCATCCGATTGGTGGACCCCGAGGTGATCAAGGCGAGGCAGATCGTCAGGTCCAATACGGACGAGTATCGCAATCTCGAAGACAACAGGCGCACCTCGCAGGTGGCTTTCGCGCTGCCTTATCTGTCGCTGACGCTGATCATCATCCTGTCCGCGATCTGGACCGGCATTGCCGTCGCCGACCGTCTGGTGCGCCCCATCCGCCAGCTCATCGGCGCCGCCGACGAGGTGGCGACCGGCAATCTCGACGTCGCGGTCGCCGTCAGGCCCTCGGACGGCGATGTCGCCTCGCTTGGCGACACCTTCAACAAGATGCTGCTGGAATTGAAATCGCAACGCAACGAGATCCTGTCGGCAAAGGATCTGATCGACGAGCGGCGGCGCTTTTCGGAAGCGGTGCTGGCCGGCGTCACCGCCGGGGTCATCGGCGTCGATCCCTTCGGCATCGTCACCATCGTCAACCGTTCGGCCGAATCGATGCTGGCCATCTCCGCCAGCGCCGCACTGGGACAAAACCTCTCCGCCATTCTGCCGCATGTTGGCCGCGTCTTCGAGATCGGCCGCCAGTCGGGCAAGCCGGTCTATCGCGAGCAGGTGACGTTCTTCCGCGCCGGCACCGAGCGCACCTTCAACGTGCAGATCACCGTCGAGGCTGGCGATGACGGCTCGGAGGAGAAATCCTACGTCGTGACGGTCGACGACATCACCGACCTGGTGCAGGCGCAGCGTTCTTCCGCTTGGGCCGACGTGGCGCGGCGCATCGCCCACGAGATCAAGAACCCGCTGACGCCCATCCAGCTTTCCGCCGAACGCATCAAACGCCGCTATGGCAAGGTCATCACCGAGGACCGCGAGGTTTTCGACCAGTGCACCGACACCATCATCCGGCAGGTCGAGGACATCGGCCGCATGGTCGACGAGTTCTCGGCTTTCGCGCGCATGCCCAAACCTGAGATGAAGGCCATCGATTTGCGCGAATCACTGCGCGAGGCTTCGTTCCTGGTCGAAGTCAGCCGCGCCGACATCACCTTCGAGCGGATCTTCGGCAACGAGCCGCTCAAGGGCACTTTCGACAGCCGGCTGATGGCGCAGGCTTTCGGCAATGTGATCAAGAATGCCGCGGAGGCGATCGATGGATCGGAACAAACGGACGGTTCGCACGGCATAATCCGGATTCAAGCCGGCCGTCAGAATGGCGCGATCAGAATCGACGTCATCGACAATGGCAAAGGCCTGCCGCGCGAGAATCGCCAACGGCTGCTCGAGCCCTATATGACCACACGCGAGAAGGGCACCGGACTTGGTCTCGCTATCGTCAAGAAGATCGTGGAGGACCATGGCGGCAAGCTGGAGCTCCATGATGCGCCTGCGGACTTCCATGGTGGGCGCGGCGCGATGATCAGCATCATCCTGCCGCCCGCCGCGGCTGCACCATCGCGTGGTGAAGCCAGGACGGAACACGAAAGAGAAACTGAAAAGGTCGGTAATGGCGTCTGATATTCTCATCGTCGATGACGAGGAAGACATCCGCGAGCTCGTCGCAGGCATCCTGAGCGACGAAGGTCACGAAACCCGTACGGCATTCGATGCCGACAGTGCGCTGGCTGCCATAGCTGATCGCGCGCCGAGGCTGATTTTCCTCGACATCTGGCTGCAGGGCTCGCGTCTGGACGGGCTGGCGCTGCTCGACGAGATCAAGACCATGCATCCCACCCTGCCGGTGGTGATGATCTCCGGCCACGGCAACATCGAAACGGCGGTCTCCGCCATCCGCCGCGGCGCCTATGACTTCATCGAGAAGCCGTTCAAGGCCGACAGGCTGATCCTCATTGCCGAGCGTGCGCTCGAGACCTCGAAATTGCGGCGCGAGGTTTCCGACCTCAAGCTGCGCAGCGGCGAAACCTTCGACCTGATCGGCATGTCGTCGGCGATGAGCCAGCTGCGCCAGACCATCGAGCGCGTCGCGCCGACCAACAGCCGCGTCATGATCATCGGCCCCTCGGGCTCGGGCAAGGAACTGGCCGCGCGCGCCATCCACACGCTGTCGGCGCGCAAGGGCGCACCGTTCGTGACGCTGAGCGCCGCCAACATCACGCCCGAACGCATGGAGATCGAGCTGTTCGGCACCGAATCCAACGGTGTCGAACGCAAGGTCGGCGCGCTCGAGGAGGCCCATCGCGGCATCCTCTATATCGACGAAGTGGCCGACATGCCGCGCGAGACGCAGAACAAGATCCTGCGCGTGCTGGTCGAGCAGCAGTTCGAGCGGGTAGGGGGCACCAAGCGGGTCAAGGTCGATGTGCGCATCATTTCCTCGACCTCGCAGAACCTCGAGGCGATGATCGCCGACGGCCGCTTCCGCGAGGATCTCTATCATCGCCTGGCGGTGGTTCCGGTCACGGTGCCGGGGCTGGCCGAGCGGCGCGAGGATATTCCCTATCTGGTCGACAATTTCATGAAGCAGATCGCCCGCCAGGCAGGCATCAAGCCGCGCCGCATCGGCGACGACGCGCTGGCCGTGCTCCAGGCGCACAACTGGCCGGGCAACGTTCGGCAGCTGCGCAACAATGTCGAGCGTTTGATGATCCTGGCGCGCGGCGACGATGTCGATGCGCCGATCACCGCTGACCTTTTGCCCGCCGAGATCGGCGATGTCATGCCGCGCACGCCGAATCAGTCCGACCAGCACATCATGGCGCTGCCGCTGCGCGAGGCGCGCGAACAGTTCGAGAAGGACTATCTGATCGCGCAGATCAACCGATTTGGCGGCAACATCTCGAAGACCGCCGAATTCATTGGCATGGAGCGCTCCGCTCTGCACCGCAAGCTGAAATCGCTGGGCGTCTGACGAACGACGTCCATTCAGCCGCGCCTGGGCCAAGCATTTGCCGGTTACGGCGACGCCGGAATCGCATAAGAACCCGTTTCGAAATTCGCTCTGGCGCCGTCAGATGGCCGCCGGAGTAGAATTGCCAAACGGTTTTCAGAAGCCCGAGAGTTATCCCAGGGGTTGCCAATGCCGCGCATTGCCTATGTCAACGGGCGCTACGTCCCCCATGCGGACGCTTCCGTGCATATCGAGGACCGTGGCTATCAATTCGCCGACGGTGTCTACGAGGTCTGCGAGGTGGCGCGCGGCTTCATCGTCGACATGCCGCGCCACCTTGCCCGGCTCAACCGCTCGCTGACCGAGCTGTCGATCGCCTGGCCGGTCACACGCAACGTGCTGCCGCTGATCCTGCGCGAGGTGGTCAACCGCAATCATGTCGCCAACGGCCTGGTCTATGTCCAGGTGACGCGCGGCGTCGCCAGCCGCGATTTTGTCTTTCCTTCGGCGGACACCAAGCCGGCTTTGGTGGTGACTGCCAGGAAGGCGGACCCGGCCGCCGGCGCAAAACGGGCCGACAGCGGTATCGCCGTCATCACCGTGCCGGAGAACCGCTGGGACCGCGTCGACATCAAGAGCGTCGGGCTGTTGCCCAACGTGCTGGCCAAGCAGAAGGCCAAGGAGGCCGGTGCGCAGGAAGCCTGGTTCGTGGATGCCGACGGCAACGTCAAGGAAGGCGGCTCGTCTAACGCCTGGATCGTCACCAGGAATGGCGTCCTGGTCACCAGGCCGGCCGACCACGGCATCCTGCGCGGCATCACCCGCACCACCATGTTCGAAGTGGCGGCAAAGCTCGGTTTGAAGATCGAGGAGCGCGGTTTTTCCATCGCCGAGGCCAAGGCGGCACGCGAGGCGTTCATCAGTTCCGCGACGACGATTGCCATGCCTGTCGTGGCCATTGACGGCGATCCGATCGCCAACGGCCACCCCGGCTCAATAACACTTTCGTTGCGGCAGGCCTTTTTTGACATTGCGGAAAAAAGTCCAGCCTGATAACCGCTCAGGTGGAATGAACATCAATATATCTCGTTCTGCTTGTCGTTACTGACGGCAAGACGGTGTTTGCGTGCTTGACATGTGCCGGCTAATTTGGCGCATTGGCTGCAAACCGAAGGGGATCGGCGAAAGACAAGAACAATGGCGGAACGATCGCAAAACCTTCAGGACCTGTTCCTGAATTCAGTTCGCAAGAGCAAGAACCCGCTCACCATCTTCCTCATCAACGGCGTGAAGCTGACCGGCGTGGTCACTTCGTTCGACAATTTTTGTGTGCTGCTGCGCCGTGACGGTCACTCCCAGCTCGTCTACAAACACGCCATTTCCACGATCATGCCGAGCCAGCCGGTTCAGATGTTCGATGGCGAGGAAAGCCAGGGCGCCTGATTGGCACGTGAGAAGGACGCGGACGCCACCGTTCGCGGAAAACCAACCCATCATCCCGGGACGGAAGCCGACGGTCCGACCCGGGCCGTCGTCATTGTGCCGGTGCTTACCCGCCAGCCTCGCGGCGACGACGAGACCAATCGTCCGCGGCTGACGCGTTCGGCCGATGCGCGCCATGACGAGGCGGTCGGCCTCGCCCGCGCCATCAACCTCGATCCGGTCCATACGGCGGTCGTGACCGTCAACGACCCGCGGCCGGCGACCTTGCTCGGCAGCGGCAAGGTTGAGGAGTTCGCCGAAATCGTCAAGGAGCGCCGTGCGGAACTGGTCATCGTCGACCACCCGCTGACGCCGGTGCAGCAGCGCAACCTCGAGAAAGAGCTGAACGCCAAGGTGCTGGATCGCACCGGGCTGATCCTCGAAATCTTCGGCGAGCGTGCCCGCACCAAGGAAGGCACGCTGCAGGTCGAACTTGCCCATCTCAACTACCAGAAGGGGCGCCTCGTTCGCAGCTGGACCCACCTTGAGCGCCAGCGCGGCGGCGCCGGCTTTCTCGGCGGTCCCGGCGAAACCCAGATCGAGTCCGACCGGCGGCAGTTGCAGGAAAAGATCATCAAGCTGAAGCACGAGCTGGAGACCGTGCGCCGCACGCGCGACCTGCACCGCGCCAAGCGCAAGAAGGTACCGTTCCCGGTGGTGGCGATCGTCGGCTACACCAATGCCGGCAAGTCGACGCTGTTCAACAGGCTGACCGGAGCGGACGTGCTGGCGCAGGACATGCTGTTCGCCACGCTCGACCCGACGCTTCGCCGCGTGCGCCTGCCGCATGGCACGCCAATCATCCTCTCGGACACGGTCGGTTTCATCTCGGACCTGCCGACGCATCTGATCGCGGCTTTCCGCGCCACGCTGGAAGAGGTAGTCGAGGCCGATCTCGTCATCCATCTGCGCGACATTTCCGACCCCGACACGGCGGCGCAGGCCGACGATGTCGAGCGCATCCTGGCCGATCTCGGCGTCGATGCCGGGGATGCAAAGCGCGTCATCGAGGTCTGGAACAAGATCGACCAGCTCGACGAAGGCAACAGGAGCCGTCTGCTTGCCCCCGACATCGCAAACGGAGGCGCCAATGGTGGCAAGGGCCCACCGATCGCCGTATCGGCGGTGACCGGCGAGGGCATCGATGCGCTGAAGGCGATCATCGAGACCCGGATGGCGGGCGAGCTGGAAGACCTGACGGTGACGATCGAGCCGGCGCAGTTCGGTCTTGTCGACTGGCTCTACCGCAATGGCGACATCGTTTCGCGAACCGACAATGAAGACGGCAGCGCCACGATCTCGCTCAAGGCCACGCACAGCGCCCGCGAAGAGATCGAAAGCAGATTGCGCCGCAAAAACAACGGCTAACCCCCAGTAATTCCAGGAAAAGTGTAGAACGGTTTTCCGTCTGGAATTGCCGCTATAGGCTCATTTCGCGCTTTTTGCTTCCTGCCAGAGTGCTTCCATCTCGGGTAGGGTCGCCTTCTCCAGCGTGCTGCCGGATTTCTCCAGGGCCTGCTCGACATAGTGGAAGCGCGACCGGAATTTTTCGTTGGTGCCGCTGAGCGCGGCTTCCGAATCCAGTTTGAGGTGACGGCCGAGATTGACGACGGCAAACAGCATGTCGCCGAACTCGTCCTTGATCGACGCCGTGTCGCCCTTGGCCAGCGCCTCGCGCAGCTCGCCGATCTCTTCCTCGATCTTGTCGAGGATGGGCGCCGCCTCGCTCCAGTCGAAGCCGACACGGGCGGCTTTTTCCTGAAGTTTCAGCGCCCGCGTCAGCGCGGGCAGGGCAACCGGAACGCTGTCCAGGAACCCCCTGCCATTGTCTTCCGGGTCGAGGCCGCGCGCCAGGCGGGCGTCTCGTTTTTCGGCCTTCTCCTGCGCCTTGATCTTCTCCCACATGCCCTTGGCCATGCCGGCGCTGCGGGCCTTCTCGTCGCCGAAGACATGCGGATGGCGGCGGATCATCTTGGTGGTGATTGCCTGGACCACATCCGGAAAGGCGAACGCGCCGGCCTCCTCGGCCATCTGTGCGTGGTAGACGACCTGCAACAGGAGATCGCCGAGCTCGTCGCGCAGATCGTCGAGGTCGCCGCGCGCGATGGCATCCGCCACCTCATATGCTTCCTCGATCGTATAGGGGGCGATGGTCGCGAAATCCTGCTCGATGTCCCACGGACAGCCGGTCTTCGGCGCACGCAGCGCCGCCATGATCTCGATCAGGCGTGAAATGTCTTTCGATGGCGTCATCTAGAGCTATTCCAGGAAAAGTGTGAAACGGTTTTCCGTCCGGAATTGCGTCAAAACGGAGAGCTAGAACGGTTCTGTGTTTTCGCGAAAACACAGAACCGCTCTATTGGATGCTA
Organism: Mesorhizobium sp. WSM1386; assembly: GCF_055901595.1. Classification (NCBI taxonomy): domain Bacteria; kingdom Pseudomonadati; phylum Pseudomonadota; class Alphaproteobacteria; order Hyphomicrobiales; family Phyllobacteriaceae; genus Mesorhizobium; species Mesorhizobium sp. WSM1386. The sequence continues at coordinate 4,503,003 of NZ_CM148373.1, read as the reverse complement.
CCCTGCCGCCGGTCTCGCGGCCAACGCCGTCAGCCGGCGAGGGCGCCTTGTCCACAGCTGAGCCGCTTCAGTCGAGCACGGAAACGATCGCCTTGGCGAGGTCGTCCATGCCGTCCTCCGGCAGGCCGGCGACATTGATGCGGCTGTCGCCGACCATGTAGATGCCATGCTCGGCACGCAGCCGCTCGACTTGCGCTTCCGTGAGGCCAAGCCGCGAGAACATGCCGCGATGGCTGGCGACGAAGTCGAAGCGGTCGGAATTGGACTGCCGGCGCAGCGCCTCGGCGAACTGGACACGCAGCCTCAGCATGCGCAGGCGCATCTCTTCGAGCTCGGCTTCCCAGTCGGCGCGCAAATCGGCGTCTTCCAGCACGATGCACACCGCCGCGGCTCCATGGTCCGGCGGCATCGAATACATGGCGCGCGCTGCCGACAGCATCTGGCTCATCGCTACATCGGCCTGGGCGCCATCCTTGGCCAGCACCATCGCCGCGCCGACGCGGTCGCGGTAAACGGCAAAGTTCTTCGAGCAGCTCGACGCGACGACCATTTCCGGAACCTTCGCGGCCAGCAGCCGCAAGCCCAGCGCGTCGGCCTCGAGCCCATCGCCAAAACCCTGATAGGCAATGTCGACGAACGGCAGCAGGCCGCGCTCGACGACCAGGCCGGTGACGGCCTCCCATTGGGCCGCGTCCAGATTGGCGCCGGTCGGGTTGTGGCAGCAGCCATGCAGCAGCACCACATCGCCGCTATTGGCCGTCCGCAGCGCCGCCAGCATATCGTCGAAGCGCACAGCGCCCAACGCGGCATCGAAATAGGGGTATTCACGGATCTGCAGGCCGGCGGCGCGCATCACCGGCATATGGTTTGGCCAGGTCGGATCCGACAGCCAGACCGTTGCATCCGAACGCGTCCGCTTGAGCAATTCCGCCACCAGCCGCAGCGCGCCTGAGCCGCCCGGCGCCTGTGCCGCCCGGATGCGCGTCATGTCCGCGCCCGGGCCGAAGGCGAGCTTGGCCATCACCGTGTTGAAGCCGGTATCCCCGGCAAGGCCAAGATAGGTCTTGGTGTCCTGGCCTTGCAGCAGCCGCTTCTCGGCCTCGCGCACGGCGCGCATAACCGGCGTCTTGCCGTCGCGGTCCTTGTAGACGCCAACGCCGAGGTCGACCTTGTTGGGGCGCGGATCGGCGCGATAGAGGCCGATCAGGGCAAGGATCTTGTCGGTGGGAGCTGGCTGCAGGTCTTCGAACATCACTATGGTTCCGTTGGCGCGGCGGATTGATACTGAAATCGAGCCCGCTTCACCAGCGGTTTCGGTTAAAACAAAGGCGAAAGCGACATTTGGCGATGCCACTTGTTGCGCCGCGAGATCGGCATCGGACAAACAGGACGGTTGCCCGGTTTTGTCGGTGAGGCGAGCGCCGCCGAGAACGATACCCCACGCGGTCCCAACGAAAAATTGGCAGGGACCGGATTAAAATCCCCACATGCTCCGTAAACAGGGCATGAAACGCTCGATGCCACGCTTTGACATCATTGGACAGCTCGGCTCGCTGCGACGTTACGCCCGTTCGCTGACACGGGACGGCGCGGACGCCGAGGATCTGGTGCATGACGCGCTGGTGCGCGCCTATGAGCGGCGCGGCACGTTCCGCTCCGGCGGCAATTTGCGCGCCTGGCTGCTGTCGATCGTCCACAACACGTTCATCGACCGCATGCGCTCGCGCCGCTCGGAAGCTGCACGCATCGAACAGTCCGGATATCTGGCCGAGGGCAGCACGCCGGCGCCGCAGGAGCATTCGGTGCGCCTGGCGCAAGTGCGCGACGCCTTTTTCAGTCTGCCGGAAGAGCAGCGTTCGGCGCTGCATCTGGTCGCCATCGAGGGCCTTTCCTATCAACAGGCGGCCGACGCGATTGGCGTGCCGCTGGGAACGCTGATGTCACGTATTGGCAGGGCCCGGGCAGCGCTCCGTCAGATGGAAGACGCCGCCCCGGCGCGCGGCAAAAATCACCTCAGGATCGTGGGAGGCGAGTCATGACGACCGCTGCAGTCGACCCCGTCACCGACATCGATCTCGACGCCTATGTCGACGACCAGATCGACGTCACCCGCCGCATCGAGGTCGAGGCTTTTCTGTCGGCCCGTCCGGAAGCGGCGGCGCGCGTGATGTCTGACCTGCGGACCCGCGACGAGCTGCGCGTGGCGCTTGCCGGCTCCAAGGGCATGGCGCGGCCGGCGACGGCCGACGCCGCGCGGCGGCTGGAGAGGGGGCTTGCCCGGGGGCGTATCTTCGGCGTGCTGCAGCGCGCGGCGGCGGTGGCTGCCTTCGTCGCCGCCGGCTGGCTGGCAAACGGCATTGTCGGCCCGATGTCGGTGACCAAGGTCGTCGCTTCGCCACAGCCGCCGGCCTATGTCGAAGATGCGGTGCGGGCGCACAGGACGACGCTGGTGCGCGAAACCATGCCCTCGCAGCCCGAGGCGCCCAATTACGACGCCGGCGAGATCCGCGCCGCGACCGCCATTGTCATGCCGTCGCTGCCCAAGGACTGGAAAGTGCGCGACGTGCAGATCTATCCGTCGCGCTTCGGTCCAAGTGTCGAGATGGCTGTCGATACCGGCGATATGGGACTGGTGTCGCTGTTCGCCATCCGGCCGGGAACCTTCGATGTCGTCAAGCCGACCGTCGCGCCCTCGGGCGACATTGCCTCGGCCTATTTCCAGATCGGCGAGGTCGCCTACGCGGTGGTCGCGAAAAGCGACGTCCACGACCTAGACCGTGCCGCCGAGATGCTCGCCAGAACGCTTTACTGACCGATCCACAAAGGAGAACTCAAATGAACACGCCCAATCTGGGATATCGCGTCGGTACCGGCGCCCAAACTGGAGCCGCCTTCGACGAGGGCCTGCGCCAGCATATGCTGCGCGTCTACAACTATATGGGCCTTGGCCTCGTGGTCACTGGCCTCGTCGCCTTCATGGTGTCGTCGACGCCGGCGCTCTACGTGCCGATCTTCTCCAGCCCGCTGAAATGGGTGGTGATGCTGGCGCCGCTGGCCTTCGTGATGCTGTTCTCGTTCAAGATGCAGACCATGTCGGCGGCAAGCGCGCAGATGATGTTCTGGGCCTTCTGCGGGGTGATGGGCCTGTCGCTGGCCTCCGTGTTCCTGGTTTTCACCGGCACCAGCATCGCGCGCACCTTCTTCATCGCCGCCACCATGTTCGGCGCCACCAGCCTCTACGGCTACACGACCAGGCGTGACCTGACGCAGTTCTCGTCCTTCCTGATCATGGGCCTGATCGGCGTGGTGATCGCCAGCATCGTCAACATCTTCCTCGGCTCGACCGCGCTGCAGTTCGCCATCTCGGTCATCGGCATCGCCGTCTTCATCGGCCTGACCGCCTGGGACACGCAGACGATCAAGGAGCAGTATTCCGAGAATTTCGACGGAGAATCGCGCCAGAAGCTCGCCGTCTTCGGCGCCTTCTCGCTCTACCTGAACTTCATCAACATCTTCCAGCTGTTGCTGAATTTCACCGGCGAGCGCGAATAACCACCATCCGCTGTAGGCAAGGGCGAGGATCATCGTCCTTAATGCAGGGTGGCCGGAGGGAAACCTCCGGCCACAATTCGTTTGCGTCCCAGGAGCTTGAGTCCCCTGGAGCTTTTGCTAGTCTGGCCGCCGGCCTTCAACACCGTGCGAGGACATGTGGCAGACAGCCAAACGCTTCATGGCGACGGCATCTCGGCTGTCATAGTCGGGCAGGGCGCCGAACTGGTTTCACTGCGGGACGAGCGGGGATTTGAGTTCCTGTGGCAGGCCGGACCGGAGTGGCGGCGCCATTCACCGGTGCTGTTTCCGATCGTCGGCCGCCTGAAGGGCGACCAATTGCGCCATCGTGGCCAGACGTATCCGATGACCCAGCACGGCTTCGCGCGCGACAGGCCGTTCGCATGGGCGCAGCGGAGTTCCCGGTCCTGCACGCTGGTGCTTACCGACGATGCCGACACCCGCGCCCGCTATCCCTTCGCCTTTCGCCTTGATGTGACCTACACGCTGGATAGCCGCCAGCTTGGCGTGGCCTTCGAGATCAGCAACACCGGTGACGAGCCGCTGCCGGCCTCGATCGGGGCGCATCCGGCTTTCAATTGGCCGCTGCTGCCGGATTTGGCCAAGGCGGACTACCGTCTGACCTTTGCCGAAGACGAGCCGGCGCCGGTCCGCCGCCTGAAGGATGGTCTGTTGCTGACAGCGCCGAAGCCGACGCCCATCGAGGGCAGGACGCTTGCACTGTCCGAACGGCTGTTCGATGACGACGCCGTCATCCTGGATCGGCCCGCGAGCGCCACCGTACGCTACGCTGCCGACCACGGTCCGGCGATCGAAATGTCATGGCAAGGAATGGAAGAGCTCGGCATCTGGTCCAAGCCAGGCGGCGCGCCGTTCCTGTGCATCGAGCCCTGGCACGGTATGGCAAGCCCGGCCGATTTCGACGGCGAATTCGTAGACAAGCCAGGCCTGATGCTGATCGAACCGGGCGCGAAGCGTTCGCTGAGCTATGGGATTGGGCTGGAGCAGGGGTCTAGGTAGTCTCTCAACGACTGGAAGGAGCGCCCAACGTATCTGGTCAGGATTGCACAACCGGCCGGATGCGGTCACTTTTGGCCGGGTTCGCTTGAGGCAAAGCCGTCAATTTCGCGACGCATTACAGTAGGTAATGGCTCCGCGCGTTTTCCCTTCCGGCTACCGCGGCGGTATTCGCTCTGATACTCGCGACGCTGTTTGGCAGTTTCGTAGAGAACGATACCCGAACAGGTTCCGAGGTTTAGGCTCTCGATCATCCCGAACATTGGGATTGCTACGCACATCTCGCTGCGCTCGACCGCCAGTTGGCTGATACCCCGCTTCTCGTTTCCGAACCAGACGGCAAGTTTAGTGTGCCGCGTATAATCCCCTTCATGCAGGAAGATGCTGGTCTTTCCCTTTATGTGCGGCGAGGTAACGACGGATATAAAGCCCCGCTCTTCCAGATGGTTGAGGCAGGCATCCGTGCTGTCGAAACGTTTCACAAACGTCCATTTGACAGCAGATACAGACGTTTCCGAAAGTGACTTCCGCCGGCGCATTTGCTGCCAGTCATCGGGAAGTGCTTTGCGGGGATCGACGATGTAGACTTTTTCAACACCGAGAGCGTTTGCGTTTCGAATTACCGTTCCGATGTTCCTGATGTCATTTGGATCCTCGACGACGGCTACTAAGTTCTTGCAGCGAAACGGCTTCACCGCGGTCGCGCGCCAGCGAACCGATGCTCTGGGTTTGTTAGCCTCAGGGATTTCCATAAGAGGCTTCTTACCAGAGGCGCTCCTAAATCCAAGGCCCGTGGGGACAATTTGGCCCGCAGCTCACCTCCGCAATGGTTATAACAAAAAGTCGCATAAGATAGATTATGGAACTTACGCGTTGGCGAGCAGCTGGAAATTGCTGCTGATTTTCACGGGCTTGAGACCATCGATGCGTGTTGCCTTGCGTGAATGGCCAACGCTACGCTGTGCGTATGACGACAGCAAAGCGTGAGATGGATTCGGCGATCGAGGTGTTCGTACACGGGTTCAGCACCGACAAAAGCCGCACCTTTCCTTATGAGGCCAGCCGTGTCGGGCCATTGTGGCTGATGCGCGATGCCGAGCGCAAGAATCCTCGCGAGTACCGCAGCGAGGAATGGGTCGTCCATGACGTTGCCGCCCAGCAGGCCCATGCGATCGTGCGGCAGCATGCGCGGCCGGGTTTCACCATGTCCGTCATGATCGCGAACGACGATCCGGATGGGCCGACGCGAACCGCGTACAAGGCTCTCGGCTATCGGCTGCTGCGGACGGAAGGCTTCTTCGTCCAGCCATTGCGCCGGATTCCAAGCCCGCCGATTCCAGGCCCGCCGGCAGTCGTCTCGATCGAACGCGTGCGGACAGCCGAACGGGCGGCGCAGTTGGCAAAGATCGTGCGCAGGCGGCCGATCCCGGACGAATTGCTCGGCGACGGCGCCCCGTTCCGCCAATATGTGGCGGTCGATGGCGACGACATCGTTGGACGCGTGCGCAGCGTGGACGCCGTGGGCGCCACGTGGTGCGCGGCCATGTATGTCGAGCCTTCGCACCGGCGTCGCGGCATCGGCCAGGCGCTGATGTCGAAAATGCTGCTCGACGACCGGGCCCATGGGTCGACATGCTCGGTGCTGGCTGCGACCCACGCCGGAGCGCTGCTATACAATCGTGTGGGCTATGAGCGGATCGGCACGCTGCTGATATTCCAACCGAAGAAGCAAGCGGCCAAATGAGAAAACGAGCTTATCACGCTGTTTCATAAGGGATTTCGATCACCATGCCATCGTAGGCGGGCTCGACGTCATCGGGCGTCTCGGCCGCCACCGTGGCGTAGTCGAGCGGCACATGCATATGCGTCAGGACCGAGCGTCCGGGCGCCAGCCGTTCGATCCACTCGAGCGCCTGGCCAAGCGACAGGTGGCTCGGGTGTGTCCTGTACTGCAGCGCGTCGATGATCAGCACGTCGAGGTCGCGCAGCCGCTCGACGGTGGCGTCCGGAAAGTCGCTGATATCAGGGCAATAGGCGAGCGCGCCGATGCGGAAACCGAGCGAGATGATGTCGCCATGGATCTGCGGCAATGGCTCGAGGGTGAGGGTGCCCCCCTCGCCTTCGATCACGACAGGCCTTGCGTGATCGATGATATGGGCGTCGACGATCGGCGGATAGGAACTGCCTGGCGGCGTCTCGAAGCAATAGCCGAACGCCTGGCGCAACCGCAGCATTGTCGGCAGGTCGGCATGGACATCGATCCGGTGCCGCTGGTCGAGGACGAAGCCGCGCAGATCGTCGATGCCGTGGATATGATCGGCATGCGGGTGCGTGTAGACGACCGCATCGATGCGCCTGACCGACGCCAGCAGCATCTGCTGGCGGAAATCCGGTCCGGTGTCGATGACGACGGTGGTGCGGCTGCCATTGGCCTTGATCCGTTCGACCAGGACAGCGGTGCGCATGCGCCGGTTCCTCGGATTGTCCGGGTCACAATTGCCCCAGTCGCCGGTGATGCGCGGCGTACCCGGCGACGAGCCGCAGCCGAGAATGGTGAGGCGCAGCAGGTCAGTCATCGTTCAGGCGCTTTGCTCGACGGGTCGCGGCATCTTGCCGAACAGACGGAAGAAATTGTTGGTCGTCGACGTGGCGATTTCAGCCTCGCTGACGCCGACCGTTTCAGCCAGCACCCTGGCGGTTTGCGCGACATAGGCCGGCTCGTTGCGCTTGCCGCGAAACGGTACCGGCGCCAGGTATGGCGCGTCGGTTTCGACGAGCAGGCGGTCCTGCGGGACATTGGCGGCGATGGCGCGCAATTCGACCGAATTCTTGAAGGTCAGGATACCCGAGAACGACACATAGCCGCCGAGCGCGACGCCGACCTCGGCCAGCCGGCGCCCTGACGAAAAACAATGCAGGATGAAGGGGAAGGCGCCCTTCCCTGTTTCGTCTTCGAGTATGGCCGCCATGTCGTCGTCCGCATCACGCGAATGGATGACCAGGGGCAGCCCGGTCTCGCGTGCGGCTGCGATATGAGCGCGAAATCCCTGCGCCTGCGCATCGCGTGGCGCCTTGTCGTAGAAGTAATCGAGCCCGGCCTCGCCGATCGCCACCACCTTGGGATGAGCCGAAAGGTGGACAAGATCGGCGGTGGTGACGTCGAGTTCTTCGGCTGCGTTGTGCGGATGGGTGCCGACCGAACAGTAGACCTCGTCGAAAGATTCCGCGATTTCAAGGATTTGCTGAAACCGTTTCACGCGGGTCGAGATTGTCACCATGCGGCCGATTCCGGCCGCTTTGGCGCGGGCGACAATGGCCGCCCGCTCCTCGGCGAAATCTGGAAAATCCAGATGGCAGTGGCTGTCGACAAGCATCAGGCGTTCGCGCCCGGCTGTTCGACATAGCGTGGAAAGACGCCCTCCGGCACGGGCAATGCCGTGCCGGGCACAAGCGCATGGTCGGCATGGACATGCTCGAAATCACGCTTGTCCGCCGGCACCGCCAGCAGGTCGAGCAGCTTCGCGGCCGATCCCGGGACAAAGGGCTGGCACAGCACCGTCACGCGCCGGACCACTTCGGCGGTCGTCCACAGCACCGTTTCCATGCGCTCCGGATCGGTCTTTTTCAGCGCCCATGGTGCCTGTCCGGCGAAGTAGCGATCGGCTTCCGCCACCACATCGAAGATCGCCGCCAATGCAAGATGAATGCCCTGCCCAGCCATGGCCTTTCGGGCCGTGGCAAGAGCCGCCACCGCCTGATCCAGGATCGCGCTGTCGGCCTCCGTCAGGTCGCCACGCTTCGGCACCGCACCGCCGCAGTTCTTGGCGATCATCGAAAGTGAGCGCTGCGCCAGGTTGCCGAGCCCATTGGCGAGATCGGCGTTGGTGCGGTTGACGATCGCTTCATGGCTGTAGCTGCCGTCCTGGCCGAACGGCACTTCGCGCAGGAAGAAGTAGCGCACCTGATCGAGACCGTAGTGTTCGACCATGGTGAACGGGTCGATGACGTTGCCGACCGACTTCGACATCTTCTCGCCGCGGTTGAACAGGAAACCGTGGCCGAAGACGCGCTTCGGCAGCGGGATGCCCGCCGACATCAGGAAGGCCGGCCAATAGACCGCGTGGAAGCGCACGATATCCTTGCCGATGATGTGCGCATCCGCCGGCCAGAAACGCCATTTCTCATCATTTTCATCGGGGTAACCGACACCGGTGATGTAGTTTGTCAGCGCGTCGACCCAGACATACATCACGTGCTTTTCGTCGCCGGGCACCGGCACGCCCCAGTCGAAGGTGGTGCGCGAGATCGACAGATCCTTCAGTCCTGATTTGACGAAGCTCATCACCTCGTTGCGGCGCTCGGCCGGCCCGATGAAGTCGGGCTGGCTTTCATAAAGCGCAATCAGCTTGTCCTGATAGGCCGACAGCCGGAAGAAATAGCTCTCTTCCTCGACCCATTCGACCGGCGTCCCCTGCGGGCCGTAGCGGACATTGTCGGCGCGGACCTCCGTCTCCTCCTCGCCGTAATAGGCTTCGTCGCGCACCGAATACCAGCCGGCATAGCCGCCCTTGTAGATGTCGCCATTGGCGTCCATCGCCTTCCAGATCGCCTGCGATGAGGCGTAGTGCCGCTCTTCCGTGGTGCGGATGAAATCGTCGTTGGAGGCGTTGAGGGCGGCCGCCATGCGCTTGAAATCGGCCGAATTGCGGTCGGCCAGTTCGCGCGCCGAAATGCCTTCGCGCTTGGCCGTCTGCAGCATCTTGATGCCATGCTCGTCGGTGCCCGTCAGGAAGAAGACCTGCTTGCCGTCGAGGCGCTGGAAGCGCGCCAGCGCGTCGGTGGCGATCAGTTCATAGGCATGGCCGATATGCGGCTTGCCGTTCGGATAGGAAATCGCGGTCGTGATGTAGAATGTGTCGCGTGACATGAATGAACCGTCATGAATGTCTGAATGGAAGCTGTGGCGGTGGATATCGCATCGGAATGGCGATTGCCATCCCGGTGGGGCCGTCACATTCGCATCGCAGAGTTCAGGCGGTCGATCATGGTCAAGGCGTGCTGCTTCTTGTCGAGATTGTAGGTGTCGGTCTCAGATATAGCGTCCAGCGCCTCATGCCAAGTGTCCGAAAGGTTTTTGGCCCGCGTGAGATCCCCAGACCGCGCTGCCTGGCTCGCCGCGTCTGACAACAGGTCAAGCGCACGGCGATTGAAGATGTCGAACTGGATCGCCTGGTCGCGTCCGGCGACGGCCTCGGCAAGGCGATAGGCGCCGCCGATATCGCTCTTTCCTGCCGCCACCAGCCCATCGAGGGTCCGGGCGATCTCCAGCCCGCCATACTGCGTGAGAAGGATGGCGTTGCGGGCGCTGCCCCTTGCCCGTTCGACGAGCGCCGCCCGCGCGGCCGGATCGTCCGGCGGCGGCGGCTCGGCGGTTTCCAACACGGCCAGCAACTCGTCGGCATCGAGCGGCGTCAGGCGCACCACCTGGCATCGCGAGCGGATCGTCGGCAGCAGGCTGCCTGGCGCGTGGACGATGAGAACGAACAGCGTTCGTGCCGGCGGCTCCTCAAGGTTCTTCAGCAACGCATTGGCGGCATTGGCGTTCATGTCGTCGGCCGGGTCGACGATGACGACCCGGTAGCTGCCGTCATGCGAGGTCAGCGACAGGAAGCGGCTGACCTTGCGGATCTCGTCGACGGTGACGACGGTCTTGAAGCTTTTGGTCTTGTCGTTCAGCGGACGGGTCAGATGCAGCACGCCCGGATGCGCCCCAGTGGCGATCTGGCGAAACAGCGGCGAGGCCGGATCGGGAACGGCAAGGCTTTCCGGCGCCTGCCCGAAGGCCGGGTGCTTCAGCAGATGATGCGCGAGGTGGAAGGCCAGCGTCGCCTTGCCGATGCCGACCGGCCCGGCAAAGATCAGCGCATGCGGCAGCTTTCCCGAGCGATAGGCGGCGGCGAGCATGTCCGCGGCCTGCCGATGCCCGACCAGACGAGGCGTTTCAGACGGTTCGGGCACGCCGTCCAGCGTATCGTGCTGTTCCGGCGCGATGCGTTCGAAGATCATACCGGTGCGGCCTGCCTGTTGCGCGTGGGCGCCCTCGCCTCCAGCGCCGCGAACACGGCGGCGGTGACGACGTCCTCCACTGTGTCAGGCTTGGCGGACGCATCGACGACGATGCAGCGCTCCGGCTCGGCCGCGGCGATCGCCAGAAAGGCCGCGCGGCGCGCCTGGTGGATGGCCAGCGTCTCTTTTTCGAAGCGATCGGCGCCGGCATCGCTGCCGCGCCGCAGCGTCGCCCGCCTGAGACCCTCTGCCGGGTCGATGTCGAAGATCAGCGTCATATCGGGCATCATGCCGTTGATGGCGACCTGCTCCAGCGTCGCCATGAACGCCGGGTCGATGCCGCCGGTAACCCCCTGGTAGACGCGCGAGGAATCCAGGAAACGATCGCAAAGCACAATGGAACCGCGCTCGACCGCCGGCCGGATGACCTGCTCGACATGGTCCGAACGCGCGGCGGCGAAGAGCAGCGCTTCCATCTTCGGTCCGAAGGGTTCCGCCGCACCTGAAAGCAGGACATGCCTGACCGCTTCGGCGCCCGGCGAACCGCCAGGTTCGCGCGTCAGCAGCACATCATACTTCTTGGCGCGCATTTTTCTCGCCAGCCGCTCGATCTGCGTCGACTTGCCTGCGCCCTCGCCGCCTTCGAAGGTGATGAAAAATCCGCGCGCCAATCGAAAGGGCCTTTGTCCATGTTGGAGTGGATTGTTGCGCTCTAGATAGTCCGCGTTCGGGGAAACGTCCATGCTGTCGGTGCTATCGCAGCCAGCCGATCGCCAGTTCCTTGACGGCATCGAGCGCGCGCTGCGGCAGGGTGCCAACGCTGATCGACTCGGCGGCGAAAAGCGGTGTCTCCTGGCTCAGCGTGTCGCCGATCCAGACGCGCAGCGCGCCGACCGGCTGGCCTTCCTCCACGGGTGCGGCGACCGGGCCGTTATAGACGATCTTTGCCGTCAGCTTGTCGCGGTTGGTGATCGGCAGGAAGATGGCGATCGGCCCTTTCGCCTTCAGCGTCACGCCGGATTTCGCGCCGCCGAAAACCTGGGCCTCGCCGACCACCTCGTCCTTGGCGAAGATTTCGGTTTTCTCGAAGGAGCGAACGCCCCAGTCGAGCAGCTTGCGCGCCTCTTCGGCGCGTTCCTTGTCACTGGCCAGCCCGCTCAGCGCCGCGATCACCCGCGTGCCGTTGTGGCTGACCGAGCCCACGATGCCGAAGCCGGACGCCTCGCTCGCCCCGACGGCCAGGCCATCGGCGCCGATATCCATCGCCAGCAGCGGGTTGCGGTTCCTCTGCGAGATCTTGTTCCAGGTGAAATCCTTCAGGCTGTAGTAGCGATAGAAATCCGGGTAATCGCGCCACAGATGCAGGGCGAGTTGCGTCAGCTCGCGCACGCTCGTCTGCTGGCCATCGGCCGGCAGGCCGGTCGAATTGACGAAAGTCGATGTCTTGAGGCCGATCTGGCGGGCGCGTTCGGTCATCTGCGCGGCAAAATTGTCCTCGGACCCGGCCATGCCTTCGGCGATGACGATGCAGCCGTCATTCGCGGCCTGCACGGTCACCCCCTGGATCAGATCCTCCAGGCGGATGGACGATTTGAGCTTGGCAAACATCGTCGACGTTCCAGACGGGGCGCCGCCCTTGCGCCAGGCGTTCTCGCTCACCACGAAAGTGTCGTCGAGCTTGAGGCGTCCAGACTTGATGGCGTCGAACACCACCTCCATCGTCATCAGCTTGGCCATCGAGGCCGGCTGGATCGGCTTGTCGGCATCCTTCGAGAACAGCACCGTGCCGGTGTCGGCATCGATCATGAAGGCCTGTGCGGCCTTGGTCTCGAAAAGCTGTGCGTGGGCCGGAGAAAGCAGGAGGCCGAGAAGAAGGAACCCGGCAAGAGGCTGAAGCAAGCGAAACTGCATGAAATTCGACCCGTTGGCCGGTTCCTCCCGGCAAGCCCGTGAAACTATGGGGCTTTTTCCAAGGCGGATCAACTGTGACGGATCAACTGTTCAGCGGAAAACCGGCTCTCGCAATCAGTTGCGCACGGCCAGCGCGTCGGGCGCGCCATGCGACCATGCCGCCTGCAGCATCTCGTCCAGGCCGCCATGGCCATTCGGATAGAGATTGACCGCATACCAGTCATTGCCGTCGAGATCGGAACGCTGGATCTCGGTTCGGCCAAAGGGCTGAAGTGCCGCCGCCACGCGTTTGGCTTCAGCGGCATCGTTGAACGTGCCGGCGGCGACATAATCGGAACTGGACGGCGACGCCTGCGGATTGGACTTCTTCCACGACCGCAGGATGTCGGCCGGCGACATGCCGCTGTCGTCCAGCGCGGCAAAGACATCGGCACGCTGGACGCGTTCATTCGCATAGGACAGCGAGGCCACGGCAAACGGCGATTGCGGCGGCAGGCTGATCTCCGGGCGCTCGGGCACGATCGGTCCGAAGTCGGGCAGCACCACGTCGCCGAACGCGGTCGCTTGCGCCGACAAGGCCGGCTGCGCCGCGAACGCCTCTCCGGAATTCGTCAGCTGGCCCGGAAACGGTGCGGCGGCGACACCCACCGGCAGGCTCGACGACGGTCCGTTCATGGCCACCATGACACCGGTTGGCAAGCCGTCCGACGGATCGGGTATCCTGTTGCCTGGATGGTAGGATGCCATCAGGTACTGGTCGTCGTCGCCGTCGAGCGGCGCACGACCGACATATTCGACCTTCACTTTCGCGGTGCCCACCTTGGCGTAGTCGAGCATCTGCGCCGCGCGCTCCGAGACATCGATGATGCGCCCCTCGTGATACGGCCCCCGGTCATTGACGCGCACGATGACCGAGCTGCCGGTTTCGATGTTGGTGACACGGGCGTAGCTCGGCAGCGGCATGGTCGGATGAGCAGCGGTCAGATGGGTCATGTCGTAGACTTCGCCATTGGCGGTCAGCCGACCATGAAAGGCGTCGCCATACCACGAGGCCAGGCCGACTTTGGCGTAGCGCTTGTCTTCCTTGGGATAGTACCACTTGCCGCGCACCTGGTAGGGCTTGCCGAGCTGGTCGCGACCGCCGCCGCGCCGCATGAAGGCGGCACGCGGGCTTGCCTTCACGCCATATTCGGTTTCGGCGAAATACTCCTTGGAGCGATGCCTGGGATTGACCATCCCCTTCGGCTCAGGCTGCGACGCGCAAGCAGCCAGCAAGGCGGCCGACGCGGCAAGCAGCGTGAGCGTGGAAGCGCGACGAAGACGCTGATGCGTCGTAGCCTGCATTTTTCCTGAAATCCCTTACAGTCTCACTCAAAACGCCGTCGTTTGAACATCTGAGGAGCCAAAGCACTCACTCGACAACACTAACGACGCCTTGAAACCCCGATCCTTTGTGCACAGGAATTGTTTATCACGGTATTAACCGATTGTGGCCGGAACCGGGCAAGATTGTGGCCTTCCCCTTGCTGTGCCTCGGACCGCCTCGGCGTATTTTAGCATCTGCTTGAATTTCGTCTGAAGCAGGATCATGATGCAATGGGTCCAGAGGGGTAAGACGTCATGGAATTCGCAAGCTGTTATGAGCAGAGCGCGAGCATTTTTGCGTCGTCTGCCTTCCTGAACATGACGGCTATTTTCGTGATTTTGGCCGCGTTTGCCGCTGCACGGTTGATCGCACTGTCAGGCACGGGATCTGTTGACCGGCTTCAGATCGCGTAAGGCCCGATGCATTTGGCCGGGAAAAGGGTGACCGCATGGGGCATGATGCTCTGGGCGGACTGAACAACGATGCGGTTGCGGCAGGCCTTGCTGCCCGACGTGGCAAAACCGATATCGTTGATCGAGCCGATGGCCTACTCCAAAGGCGGCTCTTCGCTAGGCGGCCCTTCGCTCGGGGGCGTCAAAACAGTGATATCCATTCTGGCGATTGTCGATGCGGCGCGCCCCTGGGCCCCAGGATCAGTATCGCCTGTTTCGGCGACCATGGCCTTGGCGCGATGTCCTACGCTATCTGCGCTTTTGCCTGGCGCAAATCCTTCGCCAGTTTCTGTCTTTGCGGGTTTCAGTAGGGTTTCCGGTGTTTGCCGATGCTGACTTCCAATCGCCGAGACCATGGATACCTCCGCTTGTGAGGCCCCTATTGTAGCTGGGTAAGCTGTCGCGAGCCTGACCATGGCGCCGGCAAGGGCAGGTTCAATAGATTTGCACGCCCAGGCGGTCGTTTCGTCTCCATCGGAGCGCTGCACGGTATCGGGCATCGTCCGCCGGCACGAGGAGGATAAAGCGTTCGGGAACAATGGCGCTCGGGTCGACCCTCAGCTCCGCGCCGTGAGCATGCTGGTTTCTGATCGAGCATTTTATGGTCGAACTCTCGGTGACTATCGTCCCTTCCTTCAGAACGGTCTGCCGAGCATGAAAGCGGCGCTCTTTCTGGGGTTGATTGGGATCGGTCATCTCGCTGCCACGACGAACTTCAGACGCATGTACAGAACTTTCACAAGAACCGCGTTTCGATCAGCATGTGCTAAAATAGTTCCGGAACACTTTATTCGATGTGGAAGCCCACCAGATCTCTCGGCCTTGCCCTGCCTTGCCCGCTGTTCAGCCGTGTAAGACCGCGCCGGACAAGCGAACCGTCGTTCACGTTGAACATTCCGGTCGCGCTGAACATTTATGCCGACCAACTGCCGGTACAGCAGGAAGGCACCGCAGCGGTGGTTGACGTGGCCCTCAATGCAGCTTTACAGGAATGAACAGCGACCGGTCGGGAATGCCTTCGGTGCCAATCCGGTGCCCGCAGGCGAAAACCCGTCGGAAGCGCACTATCCAAGTGATTGAAAAATCACGACGGAGGGATGGCCGAGCGGTTTAAGGCACCGGTCTTGAAAACCGGCGTGGGCGCAAGTTCACCGTGGGTTCGAATCCCACTCCCTCCGCCATTGAGTGCCAAGGTCCGTTTCCTCACTAGGCATTAGCCGGCTATCGACGTCGGACCAAAGTCTTGACAGCCGCAAGCAAAGGTCTGACGTAACCGCTTTGGTTCCGCACTTGTCCATTGGACGTTCTTTAATTTAGCCAATATGAATATATGATTGCGTTGAGGGAGCGCCGCTGTGTTCATTGACTACTACGAAGTTCTCGAAGTCAGCCCAAACGCCAACTCCGAAACGTTGGAACGGGTGTTTCGTTATTTTGCCATGCGTTACCACCCCGACAATCAGGCCACCGGCAATGAGGCACGCTTCAGCGAAATCGTAGAGGCTCACAACACGCTCAAGGATCCTGTCAAACGTGCGCAGTACGACATCCAGTACAAGGACCATGCGGGGCTCAGCCGGGAGTTGTCCGAGGAAGCCGGAAACACCAAGGGCATGGAGCGTGACGTCGTCATTCAAGCCAGGCTGCTCGCGCTCCTTTATGTAAAGCGCAGACAGGACGTCAACAATCCCGGCATTGGAGATGTCGAGCTTGAGCGATTGTCAGGCTGTCCGCGAGAGCATCTCGAGTTTCATCTCTGGTATATGAAGGCAAAGGGTTGGATCGCAAGGATCGAGAACGGGACGATGGCGATCACCGTCGAAGGCATCGATCGCGCCAATTCCGAACACCGCCGTGACCCGACCACCAAACTCCTGGACCATACGGTCTCTTGAAGCGCGCGCTTGGCGCCGGCCGGGCGGCGTATCCGCGGCGATGAGGAGCGTTGCGGTGCGGCGACGGTCCGATTTGCTCAGTCGGATCTCTGGGTGCGCTCGGCGATGGCAAATGCCTGCAGGTTCCTCGCCTTGCCCACGTCCTGATCCGCATTTGCGATGATCGAAAAGAAAGCCGCCCTGGCGATGTCCTTCTCCGAGGCGCCGGGATGCTCCTTCTTGGCAGCCTTGACGAGCTGCTTGGGAGACATGTCGGGCGTGACGACCCTCATGAGGGTGTCACCGATCGCACTCATTTCATTTGCGTCCATGATGGGCATCCCCTGCTGACTGCAATGCCACGATAGCAAGGACAACTCGCGGCCGCCAACATGGTTCTTGATCAACATGGGCCTTGAAACGAAAAACCCCGCCGGCAGGGACCGGTGGGGTTAATCCTGGGAGGACGCGCGTAACGCTGCGTTCGTCGACCGCGCGTTCCCCACATACCGCTCGATTGCGACACCGATGTGACACGCAGGCGGGAGCGGCTGCTCCATGCCCGGCATAACCGGGAGATCGGCATCAAGCCTTTGGAAAGGAGAGATGTGGTTCTCTCGCAAATCGCAAGCGCTGGAGGCGCTGCCGAAAGACAAGGCGATAGGCGGGCGAATGGACATCTTTGGCATCAAGACGCTGTTGATCTGCGCGCTGATCTTCATTCCGTTCGAACACCTGTTCGCCGAGCGGCCGCAGAAGATCTTCCGCGAGGGCCTTGGTGTCGATCTGCTCTATCTGATGTTCAACGCCTTCATCATCAAGGTGGCCATGGTCATCATGGCGGCGGGTGTCCTCGGCGTCGCTGCAATCCTTGTCCCGCAATCGGTAACGCAGGCCGTCAGTGGCCAGCCCATCTGGCTCCAGGTTACCGAAATCATCCTGATCACCGATGTCGGCGTCTACTGGGCACATCGGGCCTTTCACAAAATTCCGGCACTTTGGAAGTTCCACGCGGTTCACCACGGCATTGAGGAACTGGATTGGCTCGGGGCCTTCCACTCCCACCCGGTCGACGCAATCGTCACCAAGGCGATATCGCTGACCCCGATCCTTCTGCTTGGCTTTTCGGAAGGCGCGATCGCCGTCTTTTCGCTTATCTATCTCGGGCACACGATGCTCGTTCATTCGAACCTGCGGATTCCGTTCGGCCCCTTGAAGTGGCTGATCGCCGGCCCGCAGTTCCATCGCTGGCACCATGCCAACCAGCGCGAAGCCTATGACAAGAACTTCGCCGGGCAGTTGCCTTTGCTCGATGTGGTGTTCGGCACCTACAATGCCACCGGCGACAAGGTGCCCGACAAATACGGCGTCGACGATCCGATCCCGTCCACCTAT
Organism: Mesorhizobium sp. WSM1386; assembly: GCF_055901595.1. Classification (NCBI taxonomy): domain Bacteria; kingdom Pseudomonadati; phylum Pseudomonadota; class Alphaproteobacteria; order Hyphomicrobiales; family Phyllobacteriaceae; genus Mesorhizobium; species Mesorhizobium sp. WSM1386. Next base: position 4,485,352 of record NZ_CM148373.1, on the reverse strand, counting down.
TTCGGCCAGGTCGGCTATCCGTTCATGCCCCGCAAGAAACCGTCGGATCGCGTCGCGCCGGGTCCCGAAGCCCGGCAGCCGACGTCGACGGAGCACGGCCCGTTGCCTCCGGTCTTGCCCGACATTGGCGGTATCGCCCGATTGCCTCGAGGCTAAGACACCTTCCCATCGGGCAGGCATTTTGCGTCGAATCGGCTAAGTCTTGCGGCATGAACGAGACCTCACTCTATGCGCCGGTGAAGCGGTTCCTCGAAAGTCTCGACTTCGTCGTGAAAGGGGAAATCGGCGGCTGTGATATCGTCGCGCTGCGCGAGGGTGAACCGCCGGTCGTGGTCATCTGCGAGCTGAAGCTGCAGTTCAATCTGGAACTGGTGCTGCAAGGCGTCGACCGTGCGGCCGCCTGCGACGAAGTGTGGCTGGCGGCACGCATGTCGGCGCGCGGCAAGGGGCGCGAAAGCGACGCCAGGTTCCGCAATCTCTGCCGCCGGCTCGGCTTCGGCCTGCTCGGCGTGACCGCGAACGACCGGGTCGAGGTCCTGCTCAGCCCGGTCGCATTGGCGCCGCGCAAGAATGCGCGCAAACGCTCTCGGATCGTCGATGAGCACCAGCGCCGTCGCGGCGATCCCGTGGTGGGCGGCGGAACGCGCAATCCGATCATGACCGCCTACCGCCAGAGCGCCCTCACCTGCGCCGCCGCGATGATCGATGGACCCAAGCGGCCGCGCGACCTGAAGGCCTTGACGCCGATCGCGCCGAAGATTCTGCAGCACAATGTCTATGGCTGGTTCGCGCGTGTCGACCGCGGTCTCTACGGCCTCACCGATGCCGGCCGCGCCTCGCTGGTCCGTTGGCCGCAGGCTTCGCACGATGAAGCCCGACACGAGATTTTGATTGCGCCGCCCCCCTGAAAGCGGGTGCTTGCCGAGCATGAAGCGCCCCGCTTGGTTGATTTGTCAGATAAAATATGCTGCTAGTCCCGCCCATGAATAGACCCTGCATGATGGCCATCGCGTCCCTGGCGCTGGCTTTTCCGGCCAGCGCGATGGACAACGCATTGCGTGCCGGACTGATGAAACTCGATCCGCAAACCCGCCTCGAACAGCGCTGCGACGCCGAGGTCCTGGACCGGATCACGCATGACGATCGCAAGTTCAAGGCCGACCGTGTCGTTGCCTATGCCTTCGCGACGCCCGAGATGAGCGCCGACGCGATCAAGAGTTCGGGTGCGGCGTTCCGCAGCAAGGGACAATGGTACCGGCTGAAATTCAAATGCCAGACCGGGCCGGACCATATGGAAGTTCTCCAGCTCCGCTACCGCATCGGTGACGAGATTCCCGAGACCGACTGGGCGAAGTACAATCTCTACGACTAGCTCGTCCGCCGGCGATTGCTGACACCCCTGCAATGCCACGGCCACGAAAGTGGTTTTCAAGCGTTGTCCATTGCTGCGTCTTGACGCCAGCGGACCATGCCTTTAGGCCCGTCTGGACAGTCGACGACGAACACTCGGCACGAACGAGCAAGGGCCTCCTGGTCGATGGAAATATTCACTGCCGCGGGCTTATCAGCTCTTCTCCAGGTCATCGCCATCGACCTTGCGCTCGCCGGAGACAACGCCATCGTCATCGGCCTCGCCGCGGCGGGTCTGCCCGCCAACCAACGCAAACAGGCCATTCTCGTCGGCATCGCGGCGGCCACGGTCCTGCGCATTTTTTTCGCCCTGATCACGCAATGGCTGCTGACCATCGGCCCCATTCTGCTCATCGCCGGCGGCCTGCTGCTGCTCTGGGTCTGCTGGAAGATGTGGCGCGAACTGCGCGTCAGCCACGAGCAGGAGCGCGATGCGACCGAAGCGCTGTCGAATGGCGACTTCGACAAGGACGGCGTCATTGGCGGCAAGGGACCGAGCAAGACCTTCTCGCAGGCCGCGTGGCAGATTGTCATCGCCGACGTTTCGATGTCGCTCGACAACGTTCTGGCCGTAGCCGGAGCGGCCATGAACCATCCGACGGTGCTGATCATCGGGTTGGCCTTGTCGATCGCGCTGATGGGCTTTGCCGCGTCGTTTGTCGCGCGCCTGCTGCACAAATACCGCTGGATCGCCTATATCGGCCTGGCGATCATCCTCTACGTCGCGGTGAAGATGCTGCTTGATGGCGCCGTGCAGCAATTCCCCGATCACTTCGCCTTCCTGGCGCCCTGGTTTGGACCAGGAGGCGGCCACTAACCGCTGCGAGAGCAGCCTTGCCCGCGACGGTTCGCAATGACCTGGCCTGTCGTCCGGTTTGCTTGATCAGGCAAGCCATGCTATTGCGCCGCGCGTATTGGCTTGTGCCAAGCGCCTCAGACCGACATCTATAGCGACTTGAGGCCGGACCCGTTTCGGCCCGTACCCCCATTGGAAACTTGCCTATGTCCGCCCCCCGCGTCAGTTTCGTCAGCCTTGGATGCCCGAAGGCCCTTGTGGACTCCGAGCGCATCATCACGCGGTTGCGCGCCGAGGGCTATGAGATCGCCCGCAAGCATGACGGCGCCGATCTTGTCGTCGTCAACACCTGTGGCTTCCTCGATTCCGCCCGCGACGAGTCGCTCAACGCCATCGGCTCCGCGCTGTCGGAAAACGGCAGGGTCATCGTCACCGGCTGCCTCGGCGCCGAGCCGGACGTGATCCGCGAAAAGCATCCAAACGTGCTGGCGATCACCGGACCGCAGGCCTATGAGAGCGTCATGGCCGCCGTGCATGAGGCCGCTCCCCCTTCGCACGATCCCTATATCGACCTTTTGCCGCCGCAGGGCGTCAAGCTGACGCCGCGCCACTATGCCTATCTCAAGATTTCGGAAGGCTGCAACAACCGCTGCACCTTCTGCATCATTCCGGCTCTTCGCGGCGATCTCGTCTCGCGGCCCGCGGCCGACGTGTTGCGCGAGGCCGAGAAGCTGGCCAAGGCCGGCGTCAAGGAGCTGCTCGTCATCTCGCAGGACACCAGCGCCTACGGCATCGACATCAAGTACCAGACGTCGATGTTCGGCGACCGCGAAGTGCGAGCGAAATTCCTCGATTTGTCGCAGGAATTGGGCAAGCTCGGCATCTGGGTGCGCATGCACTACGTCTACCCCTACCCGCATGTCGCCGACGTCATCCCGCTGATGGCCGAGGGAAAAATCCTCCCCTATCTGGATATCCCGTTCCAGCATGCCTCGCCGCAGGTGCTGAAGAACATGCGCCGGCCCGCGCACGGCGAAAAGACGCTCGAGCGCATCCGCGGCTGGCGCGACGTGTGCCCCGATCTCGCCATCCGCTCGACCTTCATCGTCGGCTTCCCCGGTGAGACGGACGACGATTTCGAGATGCTGCTCGACTGGCTGGACGAGGCAAAAATCGACCGTGCCGGCTGCTTCAAATATGAGCCGGTCCGGGGCGCCCGCTCCAATGACCTCGGCCTGGAACAGGTGCCGCAGGAGATCAAGGAAGCGCGCTGGCATCGTTTCATGCAGCGCCAGCAGAAGATCTCGGCGACGCAGCTCGCCAAGAAGGTCGGCAAGCGCCTGCCGGTGCTGATCGACGAAGCGCACGGCACATCGGCAAAGGGCCGCACCAAATACGACGCGCCCGAGATCGACGGCTCGGTCCACATCCAGTCGCGTCGTCCGTTGCGCGCCGGCGACATCGTCACCGTCAAGATCGACCGTGCCGACGCCTACGATCTCTACGGTTCGGCGGTCTGACAGCCTCGATCTGCCGAAAGGGCGCCTTTACGGCGCCCTCGTTTTGGCAATGTTTTCGTCAGAGCTTCACGGCCTCGATTGCAGACAGAGACCGATCGATGCCCTGATTGAGGGTCTTGTCCAGCCGCGAGCCGGCGGACTGGCCTTCGATCACCGACAGCCTCGCGGCAAATCCCAGATGGTAATCCACGAACCACTCGGGCCGCGGCTCGGGCTCCGGAAACGGTCCCCACCACGGAGGCAGCTTCGGCAGCTTCGGTGGCGTCGGGCACCAATCGTCGAGGTCGCTCAGCACCCCTTTCATGTCTTGCCCGCCGCGCTCGGCGATCCATGCGTGGCGCACGAATTCGTCGGCTATCGCGGCACCCAGCTCGTGAGGCGGGAGCGGCTGAGGATTGAGGGCGATTTGTGCAAGCCGCCCCTGTGGTCCGCGCGGAATGACGTCATAGATGGCTGGAATTCGCCTGCCAATAATGGCTAGGAGTTTTTTATTCAATTGCATAAGACTTTCTCCTGATGACGTTCGTAACGCCGGTCAATTTTGTCCGGGTCGGAAGATGAGCATGTAAGTAAAAATGCAAAGCAGTCTGTGAAAGAGGTCACGGAGCTGCGTCACGGACAATTAGGCCCGGTCGATGCTTCTGCCGCCATTTACCAAATTTCGCGATAGTTGCCGCCGTTTACTCTGTTTGGCCGCGACCCGCGCTATGGCTTTGGGATCAAAAATGCGGGAATTCGGATGGATACTAGACCTGCCAGGCAGGATCACATCGCGACGCTGGATCTGCTCAGACTGGTGGCGGCACTTGCCGTCGTGCTCTTCCACTATTTCTTTCGTGGCGCTGCCGCCGAGGGCGTCCTTGCCGTGGGTTATGCCGATGCCGCGCCATTCGCCATCTACGGCTACCTTGGCGTCAATCTGTTCTTTCTGATCAGCGGCTTCGTCATCGCGTGGTCGGCGGAAAGCCGCAGCTGGCACCAGTTTGCGATCGCCCGTTTCGTTCGCCTCTATCCCGGCTTCCTGTTTTGCATGACGATCACCTTCATTGTCGTCGCTTCGGTCGGTGCACCGCTGTTTGCAACCTCTCTCAGACAGTATGCCGCCAATCTGTCGATGTTCGCGCCGGCCCTCGGCCAGCCTTTCATGGACGGCGTCTACTGGTCGATCGTGCTTGAACTGGTTTTCTACGGATGGATGACGCTGGCCCTGCTCAGCGGTGTTTTTCAGAAGCGCAAGCTTGGGCTGATCTTCGTCTGGCTGGCGATATCGGCATTGAACGAATTCTTCGTCGGCAGTCACGCGGCAAGGCTGTTGTTCATCACCGAGTTCGGCCCGTTTTTCGCCGCTGGCGTGCTGGTCCACCATCTGCATGCGCACGGCCGGTCGTGGCCGGCGTTGCTGCTGCTTGGCGCAGCTTTCCTGTTGTCCTGCGGCACGCTTTCGGTGACGCAGCACTGGATGCTGAACGAATATGGCCTCGCCGTTTCGCAGCGCCCTCTCTGGGCCGCCAATGTCGTCATGCATGGCGCATTGATCGGCGCGGTCCTGCTGCGCAATCATGTCAGGCCGTCCGCTCTGACGATGGCGCTTGGCGGGCTGACCTACCCGCTCTACCTCCTGCACCAGAACATCGGCTATCTCGCCATCGATGCCGCCGCACCGTTGGTTGGCAAATGGTTCGCGGCGTTCGGTTGCATCGCGGTTCTGCTCGCCGCTTCCTGGGCGATCTGGGGCTACTGGGAACGACCAGCCCAACGGCTGCTCAAGACATGGCTTGGCCGTGCCGTGGAAATCGTGCTGGCAAAGTATCAGGCGGCCCCCGGCCGAACCCAACCCGCCGAATGAAAAAGGGCGCCGCGCGGCGCCCTTTTCCGTTCGAGATCCGTGCAAGCTTACTGCGGCAGCTTGTCGTCGACACCCTTGACGTAGAAATTCATGCCGAGAAGCGTGCCGTCGTCGGCGACTTCGCCGTCCTTCAGCCATGCCGAGCCGTCCTGCTTGGCGATCGGTCCGGTGAAGGGGTTCCAGCCGCCGGCGATCTTCTTCTCGGTCGCCTCGGCCATCGCCTTCACGTCGTCGGGCATGTTGGTGTAGGGCGCAAGCTTCACCGCGCCGTCCTTGATGCCGAGCCAGACATTGTCCGGCTTCCAGGTGCCGTCGATGGCCGCCTGGACCCGGCTGATATAGTACGGACCCCATTCGTCGGTCAGCGAGGTCAGCTGCGCGTTCGGCGCGAACTTGATCATGTCGGAAGACTGGCCAAAGCCGTGCAGCTTGCGCTCCTCGGCCACCTGCAGGGCGGCGGTCGAATCGGTGTGCTGGACGATGATGTCGGCGCCCTGGTCGAACAGGGCCTTGGCGGCATCCGCTTCCTTGCCCGGATCGAACCATGAGTTCACCCAGACGATCTTGGCCTTGAAGTTCGGGTTGATCGACTGCGCGCCGAGCATGAAGGAGTTGATGCCCATCACCACTTCCGGGATCGGGAAGGAAACGATGTAGCCGGCGACGCCGGACTTCGATTCCTTGGCGGCGATCTGGCCGAGCACGTAGCGGCCTTCATAGAAGCGCGCATTGTAGATGCCAAGATTGTCAGCGGACTTGTAGCCGGTGGCGTGCTCGAACATCACCTTCGGGAACTTCTTGGCGACCTTCACTTCGGCGTCCATGAAGCCGAAGGAGGTACCGAAGATCAGCTTGCAGCCTTCGCGCGCCAGCCGCTCGAAGGCACGGTCGGCATCGGGACCTTCGGAGACGTTTTCCAGGTAGGCGGTTTCGACTTTGTCGCCGAGCGCCTTCTCGACTTCGAGCCGGCCCTGATCATGCTGGTAGGAATAGCCGAAATCGCCGATCGGGCCGGTGTAGACCCAGCAGGCCTTCAACTTGTCGGCAGCCTCCGCTGACACCGCCAGCGACAAGGCCGCTGTCGTCGTCATCAGGGCAATAAGCAGTTTTTTCATTGTGTTACCTCTCTGTGTTAAGCCTTGGAGCTTCCCGTTTTTTATTGTTGTCAACGATCCGGAACGAATGGCTGCCCCAGGGATGCCGGCGTGTTCATCATCGTCAGACGCTTGTTGCGCGAGATTAGAACGAGAACCACGACGGTTGCCAGATAGGGCAGAGAAGAAAGCATCTGCGAGGGCACCGGAATGCCAAAAGCCTGTGCATGAAGCTGGCCGATCCACACCGCGCCGAAGATGTAGGCGCCGGCCAGCACCCGCCACGGCCGCCATGACGCGAACACCACCAGCGCCAGCGCGATCCAGCCGCGGCCGGCGCTCATGTTCTCGACCCACTGCGGCGTATAGACCAGCGACAGATGGCCGCCGGCAAGGCCGGCGCAGGCGCCGCCGAAGATGACCGAGAGATAGCGGTAGCGGATGACCTTGATGCCGAGCGCATGCGCAGAGGTGTGGCTGTCGCCGATCGAGCGCAGCGTCAGCCCGGTGCGGGTCTTGAACAGGAACCACATCACGGCGGCCGTCAGCGCGATCGAGATGTAGAAGATCGGGTCCTGGCCGAACAGCAGCCTGCCAACGATGGGTATGGAGCTGAGGCCGGGAATATCGAGATTGGGCAGCCTGACGCCGGGCTGGCCGACGAAGCTGGTCCCGATCATGCCGGAGAGGCCGAGGCCGAGCAGTGTCAGCGACAGGCCGGTCGCCACCTGGTTGGTGGCCAGCGACAGCGTCATGACGGCAAACAGCAGCGAGAACACCGCCCCCATGGCGATCGCCGCCAAAAGGCCGATCCAGGGCGAGCCGGTCAGGTAGCCGGCGCCGAAGCCGCCGACCGCGCCCATGATCATCATGCCTTCGACGCCGAGATTGAGCACGCCGGAACGTTCGACCACCAGTTCGCCGATCGCCGCGATCAACAGCGGCGTCGCCGCCGTGGCGATGGTCAGGAGGATGTTGACGGTGATGTCCATCAGCGGGCTTCCTTCAACTTTGGCGCGGCCTCGAGCTTTGCGGGGGCTTCCTTTTTCGTCAGCGCCAGGCCGATCAGGCGGATGCGGTAATGGATGAGCGTGTCGCAGCCGAGCACGAAGAACAGCAGCATGCCCTGGAAGACGCGCGCCACCTTGTCGGAAATGCCGAGCGCGCTTTGCACCGCCTCGCCACCGAGATAGGTCAGCGCCAGCACCAGGCCGGCGGCGACGATGCCGAGCGGATTGAGCCGGCCAAGGAACGCCACGATGATGGCGGTGAAGCCGTAGCCGGGCGAAATCACCGGCTGCAATTGCCCGATGGCGCCGGAGACTTCCGAGATGCCGGCCAGGCCTGCCAGCGCGCCCGACAGCAGGAAGGCGAAGAACACCATCCGGCTGAGGCCGAAGCCGGCGAAGCGCCCTGCCCTCGGGCTGGAGCCGAGCACGCGGACCTCGAAGCCTTTCAGCATGCGGCCCATCAGGAACCAGATCAGCACCGCGGCTACCAGCGCGAAGATGAACCCCCAATTGGCGCGTCCGGCGTCCGGCATCAGTTCCGGCAGAATGGCCGAGTCGCCGAACTGGATCGTCTGCGGAAAACCATGACCCTGCGGATCGCGCCATGGGCCGCGCACCAGCCAGTCGAGGAAGAGTTGGGCGACATAGACCAGCATCAGGCTGGTCAGGATCTCGTTGGTGTTGAACCTGGTCTTCAAAAGCGCCGGGATCGCCGCGTAGGCCGCGCCGCCGACCATGCCGAGCAGAAGCATCAGCGGCAGCACCAGCGGTCCTTCGAATTGCGGGAACAGCACCGGAATGGCGGAGCCGAAGATGGCGCCGAAGATGAACTGGCCTTCGGCGCCGATGTTCCAGATGTTGGCCTTGTAGCAGACGGACAGGCCGACGCCGATCAGGATCAGCGGCGCCGCCTTGATCGCCAGCTCATGCAACTGCCAGACCTGGCTGATCGGCTCGATGAAATAGATCCGGAACGCGGTCAGCGGGTTGACGCCGAGCAGCGCGAACAGAACCGCGCCGGCAATGATGGTCAGCGCGAAGGCGATGAACGGCGAAAGTGCCGAAAACAGCGCCGAGCGCTGCGGGCGTTTGACGAGTTCGAGGCGCATCATGCCGTCTCCAGCGTGTGTTCGGCGTGGCCGGGCTCGGCGCCGCCCATCAGCAAGCCGACCTTCTCGAAGGTTGCTTCGGCGATCGGCAGCGGCTTGGAAAGTTCGCCATTGTGCATGACGGCGATGGCATCCGATATCTCGAACAGCTCGTCGAGATCCTGGCTGATGACCAGCACCGCCGATCCGCTGCGCGACAGTTCGATCAGCGCCTGCCGGATGTGAGCGGCGGCACCGGCATCGACACCCCATGTCGGCTGGTTGACCACCATGACGCTGGGCCGGCGGTCGAGCTCTCGACCGACGATGAACTTCTGCAGATTGCCGCCCGAAAGTGCCGCGGCTTCCGGATCCGGCGCGCTCTTGCGCACATCCATCGCTTCGATGATGCGTTGGGCGGCGGCGTAGACAGCGCCGCTCTTCACCATGCCGCCGGTGCCGACAAAGGCCTTGCCGTCCGTTGCATGGCGCGACAGCAGGAGGTTCTCCGAAAGTTTCATGCGCGGTGCCGCGCCATGGCCGAGGCGCTCTTCCGGCACGAAGGCGGCGCCCAGCAGCCGCCGTCCGGTGATGGTGAGACCGCCGGCATCCTTGCCGCGGATGCGCACGGAGTCGGCATCCTGCTGCAGCACCTCGCCGGAGACGGATTCAAAGAACTCGCCCTGGCCATTGCCGGCGACGCCCGCGATGCCGATCACCTCGCCGGCGCGGACATTCAAGCTGATGTTCTTGAGCGGAATGGAGAACGGCGTTGCCGGTTTGCGGGTGAGATTGCGGATTTCGAGCAGCGGCTGCGCGGTTTCGATCCCCTCGACCGGTGCGCGCACCACGGCCTGCACCTCGTTGCCGACCATCATGCGGGCCAGCGATGCCGCCGTCTCCTCGCGCGGGTTGCAGTGGCCGACCACCTTGCCGTGCCGCAGCACGGTCGCGCGGTCGCAGATGCGTTTGACCTCTTCCAGCCGGTGCGAAATGTAGAGGATCGATTTGCCTTCCGCGCGCAGCCGCTCCAGCGTCTCGAACAGCTTGTCGGCCTCCTGCGGCGTCAGCACAGAGGTCGGCTCGTCGAGGATGATGAGCTGCGGCGTCTGCAGCAGGCAGCGGATGATCTCGATGCGCTGGCGCTCGCCGACCGACAGGTCGCCGACCAGCGATTCAGGATCGAGCGGCAGGCCGTAGCTGTAGGAAAGCGCCCTCGCCTTGGCGGCGATGCTGCTGATCGGCGAGCCGTCATCCAGCGACAGCGCGATGTTCTCCGCCGCCGTCAGCGCCTCGAACAGCGAGAAATGCTGGAACACCATGCCGATGCCGAGCTTTTTGGCAGCACCCGGGCTGGTGATCCGGACCGCCTGGCCGTTCCAGAAAATCTCGCCGGAATTGGGTTCCAGCGAGCCGAACAGCATCTTGACCAGCGTCGACTTGCCGGCCCCGTTCTCGCCGAGCAGCGCGTGGATTTCACCTTTGGCGATGTTGAGATCGATATGATCGCACGCCGTCAGTGTGCCGAATATTTTGGTCAGGCCACGAACCTCGAGCAGGTTCGCCCCATCATGATTTGCACTCACAGTGCCTCCCATCCGTATTGCCGGATATGTTCTGTGTTCCCGCAAGCATGGTAGGCGCCGCCGGCTCTCAACGGAAAGCGGCACGCGTCTTGAAAGAGCTTCAAGAATTTCAGCGGAAATTCAAGGGATAACAAGGCTGGCGGGACTAAGGAACGAGAATTGTCGTTCCGGTGGTCCTGCGGCCTTCGAGATCCGAATGCGCCTTGCCTGCATCCTTCAGCGCATAACGCTGATTGATCTTGATCTCGACGGCGCCGCTCAGCACCACCTCGAACAGGGCCGCCGCCGAGGCGTCAAGGTCCTCGCGCTTTGCGTTGTAGACGAACAGCGTCGGCCTCGTGGCGAACAAGGAGCCCTTCTGGGCCAGCAGCGACATCGAGAATGGCGGGATCGGTCCCGAGGATTGGCCGAAGCTGACGAACATGCCGAGCGGCCTCAGGCAGTCGAGCGAGGCCGGAAAAGTATCGTTGCCCACTGAATCGTAGACGACGTCGCATTTCCTGCCGCCCGTGATGGCCGCGACGCCGGCGACGAAATCCTGTTCCTTGTAATTGATGACATGGTCGAAGCCGTGTGCCCTGGCGAGCTCGATCTTGTCGGACGAGCTTGCCGTGCCGATGACGGTTGCGCCCAGATGTTTCGCCCATTGACCGAGGATGAGTCCGACGCCGCCGGCGGCGGCATGAAACAGGATGGTGTCGCCTGCCTTCACCTTGAAGGTCCGGCGCAGGAGATATTCGGCGGTCATGCCTTTCAGCATCATCGCCGCGGCCTGTTCGTCGCTGATGCCATCCGGAACCTTGACGACCCGGCTGGCATCGATGACGCGCTCCTCGGCATAGGCACCTGTCGTCACCGCATAGGCGATCCGGTCGCCCGGCTTCAGCCAGTCGACATCCTGCCCCACCTTCAGCACCACCCCGGCGGCCTCGCTGCCCGCAATGAGCGGAAATCCGCCCGGCGGCGGATAGAGGCCGGAGCGATGATAGACATCGATGAAATTGAGACCGATCGCCGTATGCCTGACCAGGATCTGCCCCGAACCCGGCTGGCCGGGATCGGCATCCTCGTAGTTCAGAACTTCCGGGCCGCCATGGGCGTGGATGCGGATCGCTTTGGACATGGATGGGCTTCCTCAAGACGTGGGCTGGTCAGGCCTTCTTGGCACCAAGATTTGGAAAGAACTGCATGATGCCACCGATACAGCCGAGGTAAAGCCCGGTAACGGAAATGCCGATCTTGGTGAACGTGCCGACCTGTTCGCCAAGCACGCCGATCTGGTCATAGAAGGCCGCGAGAGCCGCCTGCGCAAGCGCAAGCGCGCCGAAAGCGCACCACAATAGCGTCATTGTCAGATTGATGCGCCGCAGCCGCACCACCCGCACCGGGTGAATGAAATTGATCGGGACGAAGGTCAGGATGCCGGCCACCACCACCACCGCGAACGAAACCCATTGTCCCGGCTCGATGACGAACAGCGTGAACACCACCATGTTCCAGACGACGGGGAACCCCTTGAAGAAATTCTCCTTCGTCTTCATGCCGGTGTCGGCATAGTAGATCGCGCTGGAGACGACGATGATCGCCGCCGACAGGAACGACAGGCCCTCGCCCATGAAGCCGCGCTGGTAAAGCGCGAAGGCCGGGATCAGCACATACGTCACGTAGTCGATGATGTTGTCGAGCATTTCGCCCGACCAGGTCGGCAGGATTTCCTTGACCTCGAGTTTCCGCGCGATCGGCCCGTCGATGCCGTCGACGAACAATGCCAGCCCGAGCCACCAGAACATAGCAGTCCAACGCTCTTCGCTCGCCGCCACAAGCGACAGGAAGGCCAGGAACGAGCCCGAGGCGGTCAGCAGATGCACCGAGAACGCCCTTGCCTGCGGCCAGGTGACTTTCTTCCTCGGCCGCGGAATCCGGTCCGCGATCTTCTTGGCGGCTTTTCTGGCAGCCGTATTCCTGGCCGCCAAGTTCCTGGGCGCCAAGTTCCTGGGCGTTGTGTTCTTGCTCACGGGCCCCGCCAATCCAGCTTGCAGATTTCGGCCGAGCGGCCGGCAAAATTCCAGTTGCGGCCAAAGGCCCGCATCTTGCTCTTGTCGGATTTGGCCACGATGATCTCCGGCGCGATCCAGTATTCCGAATTGCTGATCACCGTATCCTTCTCGCGATCCTTGCCCGCTATCGGCGTCACCGCCCCGTCGATGACCTTCGGTATCTGGAAGATGCGCGTCTTGTCCCGCGTCTCATAGGTGATCGGGACCTGTTCGACGCCCAGGAATTTTCCGACGAGGATCGACAGCAGCGACGTGGTCCCGCCCGCCTTGCCGGTGAAGATCTTGGTCAGCGCCTTGACAGCGTAGATCGAGGCGCGTTGGTCGATGAACAGGCCCGCGGTCCAGTTGCCGCGGCTCATGTAGCCGGGGATTTCCATGACCAGCCCCAGGTTGAGGCCGGAGAGGTCGACCTCTCCGAAATGACCGGCATCGATACGGAAACCCGCCCAGGTCTGGCAATAGCCCTCGGTTGGCGGATGACTGCCAAGCGACAACACGCAAGGGCAAAAAACCGTGCAATTGCAGGAGAGTACGAGCTCTCCTTTCATTGCCCAGCCCGGATCTGTCATTGAATTTCCCCCACTCCAAGCGAGACTACTAGCAGCGCGGCTGCCCAGACAAGCAGTATCGCACCGGCCAGCCGGGTTGGAAGACGGCTCGCCGTTTGTTTTTCGATGAGGGTGAACAGACCGATCAACGCCATCCAGAAGACGTTCATGACGCCAACGGCGAACATCACCAGCATCAGCGCCCAGCAGCAGCCGAGGCACCATATGCCTTGCGCAACTCCGAGCCGGAAGACGCGGACGGCTCTCGCACTCCAGTTCGAAAACAGGATCGAGAACGGGTTCCGGCATTTCTTCAGGCAGGCCTGCTTGAGGCCGCTGAACTGGTAGAGGCCGGCAACCAGCAATGCAAAGGCGCCGGCGATGCCCAGCACCGGATCGTACATCCGGCCGGACGCGGCGGATGCATGCACCGCAACCGTCAGCAGCGCGAACATCGCGGAGGCGAGGAACCAGACGCTGAGATACCCTGCGACCAGCACCAGCGGGTGGACGACGGGCTCCCCCTTGATCCGTGCCGTATCGGCGATCTCGCAATAGGTGCGGATCATCGGCGCCGCGGAAGGCAGCATCGCCGCGATCGCCATCAGGAACCACATCAGGATGAGCGCCAAGGCGCGCGGGCCGATGCTTCCCTCCAGCGGCGCCGGCGACAGGCAGAGCGCGAAGAACCGTTCCAGGACATCGGGCAGCGGCAGTTGCGGCAGGTGGCGCAGCAGAGCGTCGCCGGGCGCGCTGCCGCCGGTCTCGGCGCCGCGGATCGCCATCGCGGCCAGGAACAGCCAGGCAAGCGCGATGCCGGCGCCCACAACGACGTTGACCGTCAAGCGCGGGTTGCGTGCAATGTCGGCCATGGCGCGGCCGGCGCGGTCGAGATGGCTGAAGTCGTCCTGGTGGCCGGTCATGACAACCGAATGGGCCGAATCGCCGCGTTGATCAAGCTGCATGATCTGACCTATATGCTCAGCAACTGGCAGGCCGGGTGGCCCGCCTCGCACAGCAAGCCGGAAACCGATCTTGGAGCGTAAGCAAACAGCACGGATACTGGTCGCCGGCACAGGGCCGGCGGGACTGATCGCGGCACTTGCCTTCGCCGATGCCGGTTTCCGGGTAACGCTCGTCGGGCCGGAGGCTTCGGTCCCCGATGGGCGCACCACGGCCCTGATGAACCCTGCTTTGAAGGTGCTTGAACGGCTCGGCGTGCTCGAAGACATCAAGCCCAACGCCGCACCCTTGAAAGCGATGCGCATCGTCGATGCGACCAGCCGGCTGATCCGCAGTCCCGTCGTCACCTTCCGCGCCAGCGAGATCGATGAGGACCAGTTCGGGCTCAATCTGCCCAACGCTGTCTTCGGCCCCGCACTGGCCAGCAAGGTTGCCGCGCATCCGGGGATCGAACGGCTGGTGTCGATGGTCAAGACCTGGCATCTCGACGCAGACATGGCCCATGCCGCTCTCGCCGACGGCAGCGAGGTCGGCGCATCGCTGGCGGTCGCCGCCGATGGACGCCTGTCGCCCGCCCGCGAGGCAGCGGGCATTTCGACCGCGTCGCGCTCTTATCCTCAAGCCGCGCTCGTCCTGAACTTCCATCATAGCCGCGAACACGCTTCCACCTCGACGGAGTTCCATACCGAGACCGGTCCGTTCACGCAGGTTCCGCTGCCCGGCGATCGCTCGAGCCTTGTCTGGGTGGTCAAGCCCGAGACCGCCAGGGAACTGGCTGCATTGGACGACGCAGCGCTCTCGTTGCGGGTCGAGCAGCAGATGCAGTCGATGCTGGGCCGGGTGACCGTGGAGCCGGGCCGCCAGATTTATCCGCTTTCGACCGTGACCCCCCTGCGCTTTGCCCGGCATCGGGTGGCGCTTGTCGGCGAGGCCGCCCATGTGTTCCCGCCGATCGGCGCGCAAGGTCTCAACCTAGGCATCAGGGATATTGACGATCTTGTTGGAATCGCGAGTGAAAATCGTGACGACCCTGGCACGGCCAAGGCGCTGGCCGCTTACGATTTCAAACGCCGGCCCGACATTCTGGCGCGCAGCAGCGCTGTCAATCTGCTGAACATGTCGCTGCTTTCCGACATGCTGCCGGCGCAGATGGCGCGCGGTGCCGGTCTCGGCGTCCTCGGGGGCGTTGCACCGCTGCGTGCCTTTTTCATGCGCGAGGGACTTCGTCCCGGCAGCGGCTTTGCAGCACTTGCGGGTGGCCTGCGAAAGCCGGTGCGGCGAAACTAGCGATCTTGCGGATTTTGCCGCGATATCGCGACTTCAATCAAAAACTTTGCTCCGCGCCCTGCGTAGCTTGAAGACGCTAAAAACGCTTCGGGATTGAATTGACTCGGAGTCTGCGCCAAATAAAGCCAAGGAATTCAGTGGTGAGTACGATGAAAACGGCCAAATTCGCGATCGGACAGGTGGTTCGCCACCGGTTGTTTCCGTTTCGTGGCATCATTTTCGACGTCGATCCACAATTCGCCAACACCGACGAATGGTACGAGGCCATCCCCGCGGACGTGCGGCCACGCAAGGATCAGCCATTCTACCATCTACTCGCCGAGAATTCTGAAACCGAATACATCGCTTACGTATCCGAGCAGAATTTGCTGGCGGATCAGTCGGGCGAGCCGGTTCGTCATCCGCAGATCAAGGAGATGTTCGACAAGAGGCCGGATGGGCGCTACGAGCCGAAACGGCAGTCCAGGCACTGATTTTCCGGCATTCCGGATGCGGCCAGGAACGAAAAAAGCGGGGCATGACCCCGCTTTTTCTTTGGCTTCGGTATTGGCCCGATGCCGGTGATCAGTTGGCGGTTTTCGCCTTGTCCTGTTCGTCCTTGAGCTTCTTGGCGAAGTCCTGGTTGTTCTTGGCGACGAAGTCCTGCAGCTTCTTCTGACGGTCCTCGATGTCCGACTGCTGCAGCGGCGGGCCGTCATAGGCGCCGCTGAAGCCTTGCAGGGCGATCTTGATCGGGTTGGCCTGGTTCTGGAAATTGATCGAGGTCAGCGTGATCCCCTGGCCCTTCTTGAACGAGGCGACAAGCTGGTCGGTCAGCGGCACTTCGGCCACGCAACGGTCCGGGAAGCAGATGACATAGTCGAGCTTCTGCGCCTTGCCTGTGTCGATCTGCAGGCCGATGCCGGGAGGCACGAGGCGGCCGGTCGGGACCGTCACCTGGAACACCTTGCGGTTCACCTTGCCCTTGAGCTCGATCAGGCTGACACCAGTGACGAGCTGGCCGTTGCCCGCGGTGACGATATTCTGGACGTTGCAGATGTCGACGTCTTCCTGCTTGGTGCAGGCCTTGAACCAGCCCTGTGGAATCTGCGGCTGCTGCTGTGCGGAAGCAGTGGGAAGCCCTGCACCCAGAAAGCCGACCACGCCCGCGGCCATGACCGAAAGGCGGTACGCATTGCTGTTCAGGCTCGTCATGTCGTGCACTTCCTCTCAAATAATCCCGGGACCGGCTTCTTCGCGCCGCGTGGTCCAGCTACCTGTTGCCGAAATGAGGCAACAGAATGACTTCGGACGGCGTGTTACACTGCAAGCGGTGTCGAATCCAGCCCGCCCACTTGTAATTCTTGAAGACACCATTGGCCGGCACGCAGCCGCCTCATGCTAGTGTGCGCATCGAATCATCAAGCCGACCTGTTAAGGAGACGGTCATGGGCCGCGTTCTTGTTTGGCTGATCACCGCTATATCGTTTCTCACCCTGCCGCAGCCAGCGCTTTCGGCGCCAAAATACGCCATTGCGATGCAGGGCGAACCGGCCCTGCCGCCGGACTACACCCATTTCAGCTACGTCAATCCCGACGCGCCGAAGGGTGGCAACATCACCTATTGCGTCGTCGGCAGCTTCGACAACCTCAACCCTTTCATCCTGAAGAGCCTGCGCACGACGGCGCGCGGCATGATGGACACGATCTTCGGCAATTTGGTCTTCGAGCCGCTGATGCAGCGCAGTGCGGACGAGGCTTTTACCCTCTATGGGCTGCTGGCGGACAGCGCCGACATGGACCCGGAGCGCAAGAGCATTGAATTCCATCTCAACCCGAAGGGCAAATGGTCCGACGGGCAGCCGGTGACACCCGAAGACGTGCTGTTCACCTATGATGCCTACACGCAGAAAGGCCGTCCGCCCTACAGCGACCGCATGGCCAGGATCGCCAAGCTGGAAAAGACCGGCGACCACAGCGTACGCTTCACCTTCAACCACAAGGCTGATCGCGAGTTTCCACTGATCATCGCGCTGACGCCGATCATCCCCAGGCACGCCTTCGCCATGGACACGTTCGACAGGACGACGCTGAAGCCGTTGATCGGCAGCGGTCCCTACACGATCGCGCAGGTGCAGCCCGGCCAGCGCGTCGTCTTCAAGCGCAATCCCGACTACTGGGGCAAGGACGTTCCCGCCAAGCGCGGCTTTGACAATTACGACCAGATCACCATCGAATATTTCCTCAACGCCAACGCCAAGCTCGAAGCGTTCAAGAAGGGCCTTTGCGCCATCGACGATGACGGCGATCCGGTCAAGCGCGAGCGCGATCTCGACTTCCCCGCCTTTCACAAGGGCGAGGTGGTCTCTGAAACCTTCGACACCGGCATTCCACCTGTGGTGACCGGGTTCCTGTTCAACACCAGGCTGCCAAAGTTCTCCAATCCGGTGGTTCGGCGCGCGCTCGGCATGCTTTACGATTTCGAATGGGCCAACAAGAACCTTTTCGGCGGCAAATACGCGCGCACAATGAGCTATTGGCAGAACTCCGAGCTGTCCGCGCTCGGCCATCCGGCCGACGACAGGGAAAAGGCGCTGCTGGCGCCCTACCCCGGCCGTGTGCCGTCCGACGTGATGGACGGCACTTGGAGACCGCCGGTGACCGATGGTTCGGGCCAGGACCGCAAGGTGTTGAAGACGGCTTTCGATCTCCTGAAAAGCATCGGCTACCACCTGCAGGGCGGCACGATGCTCGATCCCGACGGCAAGCCATTCGGTTTCGAGATCATGACCTCTTCGCAAGACGAGGAGCGCCTGGCCGGTATCTACCAGCGCACATTGGAGAAGATCGGCATCAACGTCACCATTCGCAGCCTCGACGGCGACCAGATCCAGTCGCGCAAGCAGCGTTTCGATTTCGAGGTGCTGGTCGGCTCGAGCGGCTTCAACAATTCGCTCTCCCCAGGCATCGAGCAGATAGGGCGTTGGTCGTCCAACGCCGCCAAGACCGAAGGATCGTTCAATCTCGCCGGCGTCGCCGACCCGGCGATCGATGCCGCGATCGAGGCAATGCTGCGGGCTCGCTCGAAGGAGGACTATGTCGCCGCGGTCCGCGTGCTCGATCGGCTGCTGATCTCGGGCAACTATATGGTGCCGATGCAGTACAACACGCAGCAATGGCTTGCTTACTGGAATTATCTGGAACATCCGAAGAAGACGCCCATATTCGGTTATCAACTGCCAAGCTGGTGGCGCAAGCCGAACTGAAAATCCGGAGATCGAGATGAGCGAAGCGAACGCCATTACCGTCGATGTGGTGTCGGACGTCGTCTGCCCGTGGTGCTTCATTGGCCAGAAGCGGCTGGACAAGGCGGTCGCCGCGGCCGGCGATGTCGAAGTGCACATACGCTGGCGGCCATTCCAGCTCGATCCGACCATTCCGCCCCAGGGCAAGGATCGCCGTGAATACATGCTGGCCAAGTTCGGCAGCGATGAGCGCATTCGTGAAATTCACGCCCGCATCGAGCCACTTGGCGAGGCCGAGGGCATTTCCTTTGCCTTCGACGCCATCAAGGTGGCGCCCAACACGCTGGACGCGCATCGCCTGATCCGCTGGGCCGGTGCCGCCGGTGAGGCCGTACAGAACAGTCTCGTGCGCCGCCTGTTCCAGTTGAATTTCGAGGAAGGCGTCAACATTGGTGACCATGCCGTCCTGATCGAGGCCGCCCGCGAGGCCGGCATGGATGCGTCTGTCGCGGAGACACTGCTGCCGACCGACGCCGATGTCGAGGCGGTGCGCACCGAGATCGCTACCGCCGCGCGCATGGGCATATCAGGCGTGCCGTGCTTCCTGCTCGAAGGCAAATATGCCGTGATGGGCGCGCAGGATGCCGACACCCTGGCCGACGCGATCCGTCAGGTGGCGGCCGCCAAGGCGCGTGGCGAGTTGGATATGGTCGGCTGAGCCGATCACGGGCCATTTCCGGCTGCCGGCAAAGATAACCGGCGGCAAGGAATCAGGCATCCAGCACGGCGTGTTTTCGCAAATTCGGATTGGTCCGCCGCTAAAAATCGGCCTGCCGGGTAAGCCAAAAGAAGTAACGATATCGTGTAAATGCTTTCCCCAAGGGAAGGTGGAGACGTCTCGCCTCGCCATCGGGTAATCATTTGAAACTATTATGTTAAATTTCCCTTTGGTCGGCTTCCGCGCGACGCTGGGAAAGCCCGTCCTGTTGCCTTGTCGACACGCTCGCCACCACAATCCGGCTGACCCCCTACAAAAATTAATAGAAAATGATCAATTGGTGTTACCATCCGTAACAAAAGAAAAAAGGTTTGGGCGGGATCGTGATTCGGATCGGCAGACGATCGCAGGAGTCAGTACCGGATGGACTACACCGCGGCGCCGCAGGGCAGTCGCTTTTGACGCCGGTATCCTCGATGCGCAGTTTCTGGGGGCTCATGCGAGCTTACTGGATCTCGGATCGCTGGAAGGAAGCCTGGACGCTGACGGTGGTGATCGCACTGCTCACCGCGGCATCCAGCAAGGCAGGCGTCTGGTTTGCCGAAGCGTCCGGTGAACTGGTCAATTCGATCGCCTTCTTCCACGACGCCGCCAACACCACGCCGCTGCGCACACTGCTGGTCAACGCCGGCATCCTCGTATTGCTGGTCGTGCTCAAGGACGCCGGCTTCACGGGCGTCCGCAACCTTGTCTCGGTAACCTTGCACCGCAAATGGCGCGGTTGGCTGGACAGCCGTTTCAACGAGGCGCTGCTCGACGGCAACCACACGCATTTCCATGCCCAGCATGCGTCGACCGGCGGCAGCACGCCCGCTCCCGACAACATCGACCAGCGCATCCAGGAATCGATCAAGGACATGACCGGCGGCGCCATTGGGCTGGCCATGGGTGTGCTGGGCGTCGCCACCTCGCTCTATTTCGTCGGCCAGAAGCTGCTTGAAAACTCCGTCGAGGTGAAAGGGCTTGAGTTCCTCGGCAGCTATGGCAGTGCCGTCCTGGCCTTCCTGGCGGTCGCCACCTACGTGCCGTTGAACACATGGATCGCGGTCAGGCTCGGCAGCCTGCTCGAGCGCCTCAACGTTCGCATGCAGCAGGCCGAAGGCAGCTACCGCGGCGAGCTTACGACGTTCCTGCGCCGCAGCTTCCATGTCGCGGCATCCCATGGCGAAGGCGTGCAGAAGAGCATGCACCGCCGGCTCTATGTCGACATCGACGGAACCTGGTCGCGGCTGAACATCGTCAACACCGTCTATATGTCGTTCGAGCTGATCTACAATTTCATCGGCGCCCGCATTGTCGCCTACGGCCCCGGCCTCGTGCCGTTCATCCATAACGGCCTTGACCTCAAGGGCTATATCACCGGCTCCGAACTGGTCAATTCGTTGATCGGCCAGTGTTCGTGGTTCATCCATGTCATGCCGGCGATCGCCACGCTACGCGCCAACAGCCAGCGTGTCACCGAACTCGCGAATGCGATCGAGACGGTTCAGCATCCGCAGGAATTCTACAGCCAGACCGGCCGCTCCGACTTCCACTATGCCAGCCAGAATCCGGTCTTCGGCCTGACCATCCAGAAACTCGAACTGGCGCATCAGGGCGAGGATGCAACGCCGTTCCTGAGTGCCGCCAACCTGCGCTTCCGGCGCGGCGAGTGGACGTTCCTGAAGGGCGAGTCCGGTTGCGGCAAGACCTCGCTGATCAAGGCGATCAATGGCCTGTGGCCCTATGGCCGCGGAACGATCGTCTTCCCCGAAGGGGTGAAGAGTTTTTATGCCGCCCAGGAGGTCAAGCTTCAGCAGGTGTCGCTGAAACAGCTGGTCTGCCTGCCGGGCTCCGAATACCACCATGGCGACGCACAGGTAGCCGCGGCGCTGCACAAGGCCGGCCTTGGCGACTTCATCGAGCACATGGCCAACGAGCACCGTGAGGGCAAAAGCTGGGATCAGGTTCTCTCGGGCGGCCAGAAACAGAAGCTGGTGGTGGCGCGCATCATCCTGCAGCAGCCGGGGCTGCTGTTCCTCGACGAAGCGACCGGCGCGCTCGATCCCGACGGCAAGATTGCGTTCCATCAGGCCATCAAGGACAACTGCCCCGATGTCACGGTGATCAGCGTCATGCACGAAGCCGTGGCGCCGAGATCCGTTGCCGGCACCGAGTTCTACCACTCGATGGTGCTGATCGCCGATGGCGTCGCCTCAAAGAAGCCCCTGGCTCCGAGCCTGCCTGTCGAACTCACCACGATCCTCGCGCAGCCGCGGCCGGTCGAAGACAAATGGCTGCGGTTCCCGCGCCGGCTGAAGCAGAAATAACGACGCTTTCACCGAGACTTGCCGCGCCTGGCGGCGGTCGGTGATCACAGTCTCGCGATCGGAGCCGTCAGGCGCCGTTTTCCTCCCTCACGATGATTGACTCGGCAAAGCGCGCTTCTATGTTGCGCCGGCTTGCAGATAGTCGAAACGCAAACCCGCAAGCGGAAAGGTCACCGCGCCATGCCTGGCGACAGTATTAGTCGAACGCAACCGCCGTCCGCCTAGACGTGACCTGAACGGTTCATGTCCTGCCGGACGGCAAGGAGTGAACCATGAACGATTTTTTTCCCGTAGCGGACGATGAGGCCGTCGCCATCGCCCGCATCCTTGCAAACGACCATGTCGCCGACGTGGTCGAGGCACTCAATCACGAACCGCGCGAAACAGCGACCGAGTTGCTTTGGGAGGTGCCGTTCGAGCGGTTGGTCGAGATTTTCGATCAGCCGGAGCTCGATGGCGCGTCCGCACTCGCGGAAGCCTTGCCCCGCCCCAAGGCAAGCAAGCTGCTCACCGCCATGTCCGTCGACCGCGCGGCCGACATCCTGCGCGAGCTCGATGAACCGGCACGCTCGGCACTCCTCGGTACGCTGGCGCCGCCGCTGCGCGCGACCCTGCTTTCCATCCTGGGTTATCCCGAAGGCAGCGCCGCCTCGATCATGACGACGGAGTTCGTCAGCGTCCCCTCGGACTGGACCGTTGGGCGCACGCTCGACTACATCCGCAAGGTCGAGCGGACACGCGAAACCGTCTACGCGATCTACATCGTCGATCCGCAAACGCATCTCCTGGTGCGCTCGACTGGCCTGCGCCGGCTGATCACCGGCGAACCCGGCGATTCGATCATGTCCGTGGCGCCGGATCGCATCCCGGTGACGGTCACCCCGCTGACCGATCGTGAAACCCTGGCGCAGACGATCTCCAAATACGATCTGCTCGCCGTTCCCGTCGTCGACCAAGGCAAGATCCTCGGCATCGTCACCATCGACGACATCATCGACACGATGATCGAGGAGACGACCGAGGACGTGCACCGTTTCGGTGGCATGGAAGCGCTCGACGAGCCCTACATGAAGATGAGCTTCCTCGCCATGATCAAGAAGCGGGGCGGCTGGCTTTGCGCGCTGTTCATCAGCGAGATGCTGACGGCGAACGCCATGCAAAGCTATGAGGGCGAGCTGGAGAAGGCGATCGTGCTCACCTTGTTCATCCCGCTGATCATGAGCTCCGGCGGCAATTCCGGCTCGCAGGCGACGTCCCTGGTCATCCGGGCGCTGGCGTTGCGCGAGATCGGCCTGCGTGACTGGTGGCGGGTGGCGCTGCGCGAACTGCCGACCGGCCTCGTGCTGGGCGCCATGCTCGGCATGGTCGGCATCTGCCGCATCGCGCTCTGGCAATATATGGGCTTCTACGATTACGGTCCGCACTGGCCGCTGATCGCCACGACCGTCGGCGCGGCGCTGGTCGGCATCGTCACCTTCGGTTCCCTGTCGGGGTCGATGCTGCCGTTCGCCTTGAAACGGATCGGCTTCGACCCGGCCAGCGCATCGGCGCCATTTGTTGCCACGCTGGTCGATGTCACCGGGCTGGTGATCTATTTCTCGGTGGCGCTGGTGATCCTGCGCGGCACGCTGCTGTAGCAGCGTCAAAGCTTTCCGCCGCTGGCAGTCGCCGGCGGCGGAACCCTCTCTTCCCCGAAATGATCTTAGACCTGCCTGCCGTAGATGGCGTCGCGGAGTGCGTCGGGGAAGGCGCCCATCATGCCTGCTATCGCCGTGTTGGTCAGCGCCACCACCGTCAGGTCCAATGCCGGATCCACGAACCAGGAATGACCATAGACGCCGCCCCAGCGCCAGGTCCCGGCGGTCTGGGGCGTCGATGCTGCGAGCGGGTCGCGCAGGACGCCAAATCCGAGCCCCCAGCCCCAGCCGGGCATGGTGGTTTCAATACCCGGTATTGCGTCCATGGCCATCGCCGCTGCCGTCTCGGGACGGATGACCGGGCTACCGCCCGAACGCAGCGCTTCGAGCAGCTTGAGGACATCGCTTGCCGTCCCATTCATCCCGGTGCCGCCCGAGGCGAAGGAAGCAGGGTCGAAGACGCGCGCGGGCGAGAATGCGATGAAACCGTCGGCGAAGGGCACGCGGTGATACGAGCCCATCGCGACGGCCTTGCCCGGCCCATCGGCATAGGGCGTCACCAGCCGCGATCGATCGCGCACGGCAAAGGACGCATCATGCATGCCGAGCGGCTGGACGACCAGGCGATCGACCAGTTCCGGCAGGGAAGCGCCGGTGGCCCTCGCCATCACCTCGCCCAGCACATCCATCGCCACCGAATAGCCCCAGCCGGTTCCCGGCTCGTAGGACAGCGGCACCGAGGCGATACGGTCGAGGTTGTCGGCCATGGAGAGGCCGGGCTGGTCGAGGCCGTCGGAGACGCCGGCGCGATGATAGGGGCCGTCCGCCGGTTGCCGGAAACCGTAGCTCAGGCCGGCGGTGTGCGTCAGCAGCTGCCGGATGGTGATGACGGGCTCGCTGCCATCAGCCAGCTTCGGGCGGAATTCAGGGATATACTTCGATATGGGATCCTTCAGGCGGATGACATTCGCTTCGACCAGGGCAAGTGCCGCCGTCGCGACCACGGGTTTGGTCACCGACGACAGCCGGAAGATCACATCCGCCGTCATCGGTATGTTCGTCTCGCGATCGGCATGGCCGGCGGCGCGGCTGTAGAGGATTTCGCCACGCCGGGCGACAAGGATCATGGCGCCGACAATGCGCCCGTCCTCGATGGCCCGGTCGACGACCTGATCGACACGTCCGCCAAAGCCGCCGTCAAGCGGTGTGGAAATGGTGGTCCCGGACATCGATGGCTCCCTTGACCGCAAGCGCCAGACGGCGGACGAAACGTGTCAGACGCGCTCGCCGTTCTTCACACGGTATGTCGGCTTGTACATGGTGACGAGCTCTTCCGCCGCGGTCGGGTGCACGGCCATGGTGCGGTCGAAATCATCCTTGGTCAGTCCCGCCTTCAGCGGAATGCCGAGCAGCTGCGCCATTTCGCCGGCATCCGGCCCCAATATGTGGGCGCCGAGCACTTTTCGCGAAGTGCCATCGACCACCAGCTTGATCAGCATTTTCTCGTCGCGGCCCGACAGCGTATGACGCATCGGCCGGAAGCTGGCGCGGTAGATCTCGATATCGGCGAAACGCTTGACGGCTTCATCCTCCGACAGGCCCACCGTGCCGATTTCCGGCTGTGAAAAGACGGCGGTCGCGATCGTGTCGTGGTCGGGTGCGCTCGGGTTGTCCTTGAATGCCGTCTCCACGAAGCACATCGCTTCGTGGATCGCCACCGGCGTCAGCTGCACGCGGTTGGTGACGTCGCCGATCGCCCAGATGTTGTCGATGTTGGTGCGGGAATAATCGTCGACCTTGATCGCGCCGACAGGGGTCATCTCGATGCCGATGCCTTCAAGGCCCATGTTCTCGGTGTTGGGGATACGCCCGATGGCCAGCATCACCTGGTCGACCGTCAGCGTCTTGCCGCTGGTGAGAAGGGCGTCGAGCCGGCCGTCCGGGCGCTTGCGCACCCACTCGGTCACCGAATGGCAGAGTATCTTGATCCCCTTCTTCTCCATGGTCTCGTGCAATGTGCGGCGCAGATCCATGTCGAAGCGGCTGAGGATTTCCTTGCCGCGATAGACCAGCGTGGTGTCGACGCCGAGGCCGTGGAAGATGTTGGCGAACTCGACCGCGATATAGCCGCCGCCTTCGATCATGATCGCCTTCGGCAGCTCCTTGAGGTCGAAGGCCTCATTGGAAAAGATGCAGTGCTCGTGGCCGGGCAGCGCCGGATGCGCCGCCGGACGGCCGCCGGTGGCGATCAGGATCTGGTCGACGGTGATGGTGCGGTCTTCGCCCAGAAGATGGATCACATGCGGATCGACGATCACCGCCCGCGAGTGAAAGGTCTCGCCGCCGGAGCCCTCGACATTCTTCTTGTAGATCGCCTCCAGCCGGCTGATCTCGCGATCCTTGTTGGCGACCAGCGTTTGCCAGTCGAAAGTGGCTTCCGGCACGGTCCAGCCATAGCCGGCCGCATCGGCAAAATGCTCCGGAAATTGCGAGGCATAGACATAGAGCTTCTTCGGCACGCAGCCCCTGATGACGCAGGTGCCGCCGAACCGGTACTCCTCCGCGATGCCGACGCGCTTGCCGAGCGACGCCGCGACGCGCGCCGCCCTCACCCCGCCGGAACCGCCGCCGATGACGAAGAGATCGTAATCATAACCGGCCATGACGCGGCTCCTTGAACTTCAGGAAATGAGCTTCGGAAATCCCGTCACAGGTAGGCTGCAAACCGTCAAAAGAAAAGCCCGGACGAGCCGGGCTTCATGAATGGCCGCAAGGCCGTTTGCTGCATCAGTTTGCCGAATTGTCCGCGGGGGCCGCATCATCGGCCGGGGCTGCTCCGTCCGCGGGAGCGGCAGCATCGGCGGGCGCCGCCGGCGCCTTCGCCTTGGCCGCCGCGGCCAGCGTTTCGCCGACCTGCTGCGCGAGATCGCGGGCAACGCCGTTTTGCCAAATGTCGGCCGCCTTGACCAAATCACGCGTCACGGTCGGGCCGCTGTCGAGCAGCTTCTTGCCTGCCTCGGAGGTATAGAAGGCCGCGATGTCGTTGAGATCTTTTTCGGAAAACACCTTCGCGTAGGCAAGGGCTGCTTCCTTCTCGAGATCCGCACGGCGCGAGGCCATGGCCAGCGCCTTCTCGTTGATCGTCTTGCCGATCAGTTCCTGCATGTCCGGGTTCTTCTGGATGAGCTGCGATTCGAGCGCGGCCGCCGCCTGCGGCAGGATGTTGTCGAACGGGTCGGTCGCATGGATCGCCGCGACCGCCGCCCGGGCAGCCTTCAGGTGCGATTCCGTGACATCCTGTGAAAACGCCGGCGAGGAGAAGGCGATGACGGCCGAAGCCGCCAGGACGGCGCAAAGGCTGCGAACCCGGTTATGCAACATCATGGTCGGTAGAACTCCCTGGTTTTCGGGCGGCATGGACGGTTTGGATACCGTCGCCGCCGGCGATGATGGCCGCTGACGCCAGCCCGATGAAAAGACCATGCTCGACCACGCCCGGAATGGCGTGGAGAGCATTCGAAAGCGCTCTTGTATCCGGAATGCGGCCAAAAGATGCATCGAGGATAAAATGGCCGCCGTCTGTAACAAAAGCCTGGCCTCCCGTCATCCTCAATGTAATCGGACCGGAAAGGCCGAGGTTTTCAGCCGCTGCCGCCACCGCGATCTCGGTGGCGCGCAGGCCGAACTGGTTGACTTCGATCGGCAGCGGAAACCGGCCGAGCGTCTCGACCATCTTCGACAGGTCGGCAATGACGATCATGCGCCGCGAGGCCGCGGCGACGATCTTCTCGCGCAGCAGCGCGCCGCCGCCGCCCTTGATCAAGGTCAGTTCCGGATCGACCTCGTCGGCGCCGTCGACCGTGAGATCGAGTTCCGGCGTTTCCTCCAGCGTCGACAGAGGCACGCCAAGTTCAAGACACAGCGCAGCCGTGCGTTCCGAAGTCGGCACGCCGATTACCGTCATGCCGGTCGCGACCTTTTCGGCAAGCAGCCGCACGAACTCTTCCGCCGTGGTGCCGGTGCCGATGCCGAGCCGCATGCCATCCGTGACATGGGCAAGCGCCGCCCGCGCGGCCTCGACCTTCAACTGTCTTGCATCCATGCCGCTTATTGCCCAGAAATCTTGGTGTTTTGGGCTCGTAGCATTTTTGCCGCCGGGGTCAAAGCTTTTGACCGTGATCAAAGCCTTTGGCCGCCCGTCCACCCGTCTGCTTGCCTTGACGCGCGGCAGCCGCTATCGCCTGCCGATGCACAAACCTGCGCAGGATGGATCATGAGTCGCCCGATCATCGTGTTCGATCTCGACGGAACGCTGATTGATACGGCGCCGGACCTGCTCGACAGCCTCAACCACAGCCTGGCGGCAAGCGAGCTCGCGGCCGTCGACGAGGCCGGCTTCAGGCGTTTCGTCGGCCATGGCGGCCGCGTGATGATCGAGCGGGCCCACGCCGCCCAGCAGCGATCGCTCGACGTCGCCGAGCACGACCGGCTGCTGAAGCTGTTCCTGGACCACTACACCGACAACATTCCCGGCAAATCCCGCCCCTACCCCGGTGTCGTCGAGGCGATCGCGCGTTTCGAGAAGGCAGGCTATCTGCTGGCCATCTGCACCAACAAATACGAGGCCAACTCGCTGGCGCTGATCGAAGCGCTCGGCCTGACCAGGCATTTCGCGGCCATCGCCGGCCAGGACACGTTCGCGTTCCGCAAGCCCGACCCGCGCCACCTGACCGAAACCATCAAGCTCGCCGGCGGCGATCCGCACCGCGCCCTGATGGTCGGCGATTCGCAAACCGACATCGACACCGCCAAGGCAGCCGGCATTCCCGTCGTCGCCGTCGATTTCGGCTACACCGACCGCCATGTGCGCGAGTTCGAGCCCTCGGCCGTGATCTCGCATTTCGATGCGCTGACGCTCGATCTGGCGCAAAGGCTGATCGCCGCCGCGGGACACTGACGGAAAAGCGCTCGGTCCCAACCCGGCGACAGGCTCCCGACAGGCGGCAAATCCGATCCGTATCAGAACGCCGGACACCGCCTTGACTTCCCCAGCCTGCCTCCCTTATATCGCGGCTCGCTTGGCCTTCGGGCAACGAGCGGGCGATTAGCTCAGCGGGAGAGCACACCCTTCACACGGGTGGGGTCGCAGGTTCAATCCCTGCATCGCCCACCATTCTTTCCCAGACGTTTTCGGTCTTGTCTTTTTGGCGTTGACAACGGTTCGGCGAGTTTCAGTCTGCGCAACGTGGCCGGCCCCCTATTTTACCCTTCTGGAACAAACCAACCCACCAGCGAGTTTTCCTTTGTTGAACCTTGAGGGAAACCCATGTCCAGATTTCTCGTGGCCACCAGCGTTGCCGTCCTTCTCGCTACCGGACCAGCTTTTGCCGCGGACGATATGCCACTGCCGCCGCCCAACGCCAAGAAGCTGTCGGATATCCTCGCCAAGGTCGAGCAACGCGACGGCTTCCGCTATGTGAAGGAAGTCGACTGGGATGATGGCGCCTACACCGTCACCTACTACACGGCGGACAAGGCCAAGGTCGAAATCACCTATGACCCGGTGACCGCCGAGCCGAAATAAGGCTCCTCGCAAGCACCTGTCGTTCGGCTGATCGTGCGCCGGCAGCTGTCGGCGCAGTCAGCGGCGCAGCATCTGTGCGGTGGCGCCTGAGCCGCCTGCGACGCTTGCCATGATGACACGGCTTTTCGGCCTCTTGCGTTGGCTCGTCTTTGATGGCTGACTGCATCGGCGCCGCATTGGGGAATGGGCATGGCGACGGCGAAGCACATATTGAAGCGCATCCTGATGATGCTTGCCGGTTATCTGGTCGCCGTGCTGGTCGGCCTGGTTGCCGTGGCGGCGATTTACGGCGTGCTCAGTTCCCTGCCCGACGCGCCCCAGTATTTCGACGTCATGGGCGTCACCCCGATCGCGGTCCTGGTGGTGCCGCCGCTCGGCATGTTCGTCTATTTCCTGACCATCGTGGTGACCGGCTTGCAGACTCTCATCTTCGCGCTGATTGCCGAGTTCTTCTCGTTGCGCAACTTCCTGCTGCACACGTTCTTTGGCGCCGCCGCCGCTGCCGGCGGCTTCTTCCTGATCTGGCCAGGCACAACGGAGGACATGGATCCTGAACGCTGGGCCGACATCGGCATCATCGCCGCCGCCGGCCTGTTCGCTGGACTTGTCTATTGGCTTATCGCCGGCCGCGAGGCCGGCTTCCGGCGGCCCCTGTCGGCAGGTTGACTATGATCAGCTCGACGGCGAGCGCACCGCTTCGGTCGCGTCCATGGCTTGCTTCAGCCGCGAATCGCGATCGTAGACATCGCCGAAATATTCGACCTTGCCGGACATGTCGGGCCAGGCGGTGAAATAGGCGACATAGACGGGAATCTTGCGGGTCACATCCTGCGTCGAATGCCCATGCTTCAACTTCTCGGCGATATAGTCGACCGAGGTGTCGAGCACGGCGGCGGCCATGCCGCGCGGATCCTGCAGCCGCACGCAGCCATGGCTGAGCGCGCGCATATCCTGCTTGAAGAACGATTTCTGCGGCGTGTCGTGCATGTAGATCGCGTGCTTGTTGGGGAACAGGATCTTCAGTTCGCCCAACGCGTTGGCTTCGCTCGGCTGCTGGCGCACGCTGTAGGGGATGTTGGAGCCATAAGCGCCCCAGTTGACCGCCGATGACGGGATGCGCTTGCCGCGCGAATCGGTCACCTCATAGCCGGCACGGTCGAGATAGCCGGGATCGTTGCGCAGCCTGGGCAGCATTTCGTTGACGATGATCGACTGCGGCACGCCCCAATAGGGGTGAAAATCGACCTGCTTGATCTGGTCGTAGAAGAAAGCGGTCTGGTTGGTGGTCCGGCCGATCACGGCGCGCGTCTTCAGCTTTTCCTGGCCGTCGTCGATATAGCTGGCGGTGAATGCCGGCTGGTTGATGAAAACGCGCGGACTGCCAAGGTCGGAAGGCAGCCAACGCAGTTCTTCCAGCGCCACTTGCACCTTGAGCAGCCTGTCGGCCTTCGACGTCCCGGCCAGCAAGGCGACCGTGCGCGGTCCGATCACGCCGTCACCCTTCATGCCTTCCTTCTGCTGCACCGCCTTGATCAGCGGTATCAGCTCGGGAACGTACACTTCGCTCGTTGCCAGCCGCGACAGCATCTCGCCATAGGCGCCGCCCATCTCGTCATCGAGATTGCGCGCGATCAGCGTCAGCAGTTTTGGGAGTTCGGGGCTGGTGTCGCCCGGCTTCAGCAGCAGCTTGGGATCGACGACGATCTCGTTTTCGGCGCTGGCCTGCAAGGATTCCAGCTCGACGCGCAACGCCTGGTATTCGGGGTTCTGCGGATGACGCGATTCGAGATAGGTGCGCACTTCCTGTGTATGCGCCAAGGTTTTCAGCACACCGACGAGGTCGAGCGGCTTGGCCGGGAAATCATAATAGCCGGTCATGCGGTTGGGTTCGATTCGGCCGCTCTGGGCGTCATGGGCGTAGCGCAACACACGTGCCGACAGCGCCATCTCGAAGCGTACGAGTTCCTTCAGCCGTGCCGCCTCGTCGGCCGTCGCGGCGCTGGCCGCGGGCACCTCGACCGTGTAGTCGGCGGGCGTCAGGCCATAGCTCGCGGCCTCGCCCAGCACCCGCACCGCATCCTGCGCACGGCTGTTCGGGGTTGATCCGCCCACCCAGATGAAATCAGGGTTGGCCGAGTAGTAGGCGATCAGCGCCTTGGCGATGTCCGGCTCGGCGTAGAGCTCATAATCGGAAAGCCCTGCAATGGCCTCGTGGAAAGCAGCGACCGTGGCCGATGGCACGAAAGCGGCGTCTTGCGGCGTCGCCGGCTGCGGCGCGGCGGCCAGCGCCGAGAAGTCGACGCGCACCAGCCTGTCGGCCTTGTATGTATAGTAGGAGGGGCTGCTGATCCTCACGCCATCACCGCCGCCAGCCGAAACTTTCGGCTTGGGTTTGTTTGGCGGAGGAGGCGGAAAGTCGCCTTTTGGCGAGTGCTTGACGCCGCCGCCGAACAGCATGTCGAAGAGCCCTTGAGCGCCTGCCTGAGGCGTGCCGAAAGCAAGTGTCGCCGTAATCGCCATCAGCGACACTACGGTTGTTTTTTTACCGAGGAATTTCATGGATCACCCGCTCCGGCCGCAACCGGTTCCCGTTCCGCACGTAAACCGTCCCGCTCACCGCATGGCGGATGTAAAGCGCGACTATACCGATTCATACCGATTTCGTTAAGCTTTCATAAATTTCCGGAAGCCTGTTGCAGAACAGTTTCACAACATCGTGACGGCTAGAGCGAGGGTGTTCGCTCCAGCCCGGGCAACGCCCTGGAATCAGGCGTTGGCGCCTCCGTCGTCGATGGTCAGCGCTACGCCGGCGCGCGACGGTGCTTCGTGCGTCGCACTGATGGCGACGGTCGCCGGGGCGATGGCCGCCTGGCGGACGATGGCCGGCGCCGACAAGACGTGACAAACGCCAGCCATTGTGCTGGAAATCCAAACAGCAGCCAGATGCGCGATCGGGAGGAAAGCCTGTGAAGAAGGGTTATCGCGAACTGCTGGATGAGGCGAATGCCGAGATCGAAGTGGTTTCGCCGGAGGAAGCCGCCGGACTGCTTGAGGACGAAGGCACCATCTTCGTCGACCTACGCGATCCGCGCGAGATCGAACGCGACGGCAGGATTCCCGGCGCCAAGCATGTCACCCGTGGCATGCTGGAATTCTGGATCGATCCCGAAAGCCCCTACCACAAGCCGTTCTTTGCCTCGGAAAAGAGCTTCGTCTTCTTCTGTGCGGGCGGCTGGCGTTCGGCGCTGGCCACCAAGACGGCGCAGGACATGGGGCTTTCACCGGTCAAGCACATCCTTGGCGGCTATACCGCCTGGAAGGCGGCCGGATTGCCGGTCGAGCCCGCCGACAAGAAGAAATAATCTCGACGTCGCTCAATGCAGCAGCGACGGCTCGCGGGCCACGAAGGCGACGGCGCGTTCGACCACGCCCTTGTCGGCGAGAATGCGCCGGTGGCCGAGCCCGTCGGCCCAATGCAGCCGCACGTGATCACCGGCGCCGGCATAGCGCCTGGCATGATCGGCCGGCACCTCGCGGTCGTCAGGCGCGTGGATGACAAGTGTCGGCACCGGCGCCTGGGCGAGCTGGCGGTCGCCGGTGAATTCGTGCAGCGGCCGGCCGGAAAGGTGTTGGACACGGTCCGCCATCGCGACCTGTGAGCGCGGCCCGACATTGAGCATGCGGCTGAAGTCGGCGAAGATCGCTGGCAGCGAGCTTGGCGCCGCGATCAGCACCAGACGTCCGGCCGCCAGTGGCGGGATGTTCTTGACCGAACCGGCGATGGCGTTGGCCGCAACGGCGCCGCCGAAGGAATGGCCGATCGCCGCCGCGAACGGACCGAACCATTCGCCGGCAACGCGCACCGCTTCAATGGCGTTGACCATGTTGAGGTGCCTGCCCTGCGACTGGCCATGCCCCGGCAGGTCAAGCGAAACGACCCTGTAGCCGGCCGCGCGATAGCCTTCGATCAACGCGCGCATATATTCGGTGCGCGAACGCCAGCCATGAACGACGAGCACCGTGCCGGCGGCCGCCCTGCCAGGCTCCGGCCTGAATTCGTGCACCATGACGCAGCCGGTCGCGGTCTTCAGCCGATGATGGCGCGCTTCTGTCATGAACTCGGCGGCGCGGCCGATGGCGCGGCGCTCGCCGTCGGTCAGCGCCTTGGCGCTCGGCGTGCGGCAGAACAGTTCAAAGGCCGCGCGCCCGGTGATGCGTGGCGCGATATGTTCGGCCGCACCAAACACACCTCGGATGACCTTCAGCCCGAATGATGCCATAGTGAGAATCCATCCATACGTTCAAGCATGAACATAATAGTTCAAAGATGAACAATAGACAAGAGCTACCCTGGGACAACCCGCGTTTTCGCAACTGGGTCGCGGTGGCGCGCGCCTGCCATGTGCTGGAGCGTACGCTGGCGGTGAAGCTCGCGCCGCTCGATCTCAAGCCGGCACAGCTCGACGTGCTGATGAACCTCTACCGCCACCCCGGCATGTCGCAGCACGACCTTGCCCGCAAGCTGCTCGTCGGCCGCTCCAACATCACCATGCTGCTGCCGCAGCTGGAGGCACGCGGCCTGCTGCGTCGCGAGACCGACGAGAAGGACAGGCGCATCCTGCGGCTCGCTCTGACCGAAGCCGGCGAGGCACTGCTGATGCAGGCGCTGAAAGTGCACATGGCGCTGATCGAAAAGGCGATGAGCCAGTCGACGCCGGAACAGTGCGACATGATCGGCGACCAGATGCGCAAGATCTATGAAGTGCTGAAGGAAGCCTAGCACCCAAGGTGCACCGGCTACCACATCGTCTTCTTCGCCCGCTCCGGCCATTCCTTGTCGTAAGCCTCGCCGTCGATGTTCTTGCGGCTGGTGATTTCCAGGATCTGTCCGGGCGTCGGCAGCGACTTCGGATCGACATGCCTGGCCGGATTCCAGAGTTCCGATCGCACGATGGCGCGGGCGCACTGGAAATAGACCGAATCGACATCGATGACGGTCACCGAGCGCGCCGCCTTGCCCTCGATCGTGAACGACGCGCAAAGTGCTGCATCCGTGGTGATATGGGCCCGACCGTTGATGCGCAGCGTGGTGCCGGAACCCGGCACCAGGAACAGCAGCCCGACACGCGGATCCCTGATGATGTTCTTCAGCGAATCGGCGCGGTTGTTGCCACGCCGATCCGGCATCATCACCGTTCGCGGATCGACGATCCTGACGAAGCCGGCGAGATCGCCGCGTGGCGAGCAGTCGAGCCCCTCCGGCCCGCTGGTCGCCAGGGCGACGAAGGGCGAGGCCTCGATGAAGGCGGTATATTCAGGGATGAGATGATCGAGTTCCTTGACCAGCGAGGCCTCGCCCGGAATTCCATAGAGCGCCTCGAGCTGCTCGACCGTGGTGATGATGGACATCGTTTTCGCCTCCGAACCTTTGCCGGCGCTACTCCAGATATGTGACGTCCTGACGACGCCAGCATGCGGGGAATCAGCGATCCCGGCTCAAGCCCTTCTCCGCCAATTCCGCGACATAGGCATTCCAGCGCTCGTCCTTCTCGTGTCCGAGCGTGTGCAGGTAGTTCCAGGTGAATATGCCGGTGTCGTGGAAATCGTCGAAGGTGATGCGCACGGCATAATTGCCAATCGGCTCGATCTTCAGGATCGCCACATTCCGCTTGCCGGGAACCGTCACGCGCTGTTCGGGCGAATGGCCCTGCACCTCCGCCGAAGGCGACGCCACGCGCAAGAGCTCCGCCGGCAGCTCGAAAGGCTGGTGACCGGGAAACGTCACGGTGAGCTGCTTGCGGTCCTTCGAGACCCTGAGTTCTTTTGGCGCGGTCATTCTGTTCGATCCGGTGTCATCCACCCTTCCCTACGCTGCTTCGCCAGGTCGGAAAAGGCTGTTTGAGATGAGCCGACATGCAATGTCGGCCTCGAGATGTTACCAGGGATCAACACCTTCTATCTTGAATGGCTGGCCGCTTCGTATCACATAGCGGTATATAACGATGCCACTCATGGCTACGGGAAGCGCTTGAAGCATGGACATGATCGACCCCTTCGGTCGCACGATCAGCTATCTCAGAGTGTCGGTCACCGACCGCTGCGATTTCCGTTGCACCTATTGCATGGCCGAGGACATGGCCTTCCTGCCCAAGAAGGATCTGCTGTCGCTGGAAGAACTCGACCGGCTCTGTACCGTCTTCATCGAAAAGGGTGTCAGAAGGCTGCGCCTCACCGGCGGTGAACCGCTGGTACGCAAGAACATCATGCATCTGGTGCGCCAGCTGTCGAGGCACCTGGAAAGCGGCGCCTTGGAAGAATTGACGCTGACGACCAACGGCTCGCAGCTTGCGCGCTTCGCCGCCGAACTCGCCGATTGCGGCGTCAAGCGCATCAATGTTTCGCTCGATACGCTTGACGCCGACAAGTTCCACAAGATCACCCGCTGGGGCCATCTCGACAAGGTCATGGCCGGCATCGACGCCGCTCAGGCGGCCGGGCTGAAGGTCAAGCTCAACGCGGTGGCGCTGAAGGATTTCAACGACGCCGAACTGCCCGAGATGATGCGCTGGGCGCATGGCCGCGGCATGGACCTGACGGTCATCGAAACCATGCCGATGGGCGAGATCGACGCCGACCGCACGGACCAGTACCTGCCGCTGTCGCTGCTGCGTGCCTCGCTGGAGCGCCAGTTCACCTTGACCGACATCCCCTTCAAGACCGGCGGCCCGGCGCGCTACGTTCATGTCGCCGAGACCGATGGAAAACTCGGCTTCATCACGCCGATGACGCACAATTTCTGCGAGAGCTGCAACCGCGTCCGGCTGACCTGCACCGGCACGCTCTATATGTGCCTCGGCCAGGAAGATGCTGCCGATCTGCGTGCGCCCTTGCGTGCGTCCGAAGGCAATGAGTTGCTCGCCGACGCTATCGACGAAGCCATCGGCCGCAAGCCCAAAGGTCATGATTTCATCATCGACCGCCGAACCAGCCGCCCATCGGTGTCCCGGCATATGAGCGTCACCGGCGGCTGACCTTCCCACGGATTTGTGCAAGGATTGCCTCGTGGCCTTCGGACAACGGGGTAAGGCATGAGGCGGTTCTTTTCGATCGTGACGTCTTTCGCGACGATTTCGGCAAGCGCCGCGATTGCCGCGCCTTTCACCTATGTGAACGAGCGTTTCGGCACGGTCTGCACCTTCCCGGATGAGATATTCAACGATCGCCAGCCTGAGCCCGACAATGGCGACGGACAGGTATGGCTGAGCGCGGATGGTGCCAGCCTGACCTGCTCCGGCATCACCAACATCGATGACGAAACCCCGAAAGGCTTCGTCGCCGAAGAGAAGGCGAGCAAGGAGCCAGGCTACAAGATCACCTACAGCAAGACCGGCAAGGACTGGGCGGTGTTGTCGGGGCTCAAGGACGACAAGGTCTTCTACGAGCGGCGCTTGTTCGGAAAGGACGGCGTCATCCGCACGGTGTGGATCGATTACCCGCCGGCTGTGAGATCGAAATACGACCCGCTGGTCGGTGCGATCGCCGGCAGTCTCAAAGGGCCATGAGCATTCTCGGGCACATCCCAGAAAAAGTCTGATCCGCAAACGGTTGTCGGATTTACCGCCAGCACGTTCCGGCCTAGCTTTCGCTCGGCGGAATCGTCACTCACAGGGGGTTACATCATGCGCAAACTCATTCTTTCTCTCGCATTGCTCGGCCTTGCGGCCGTGCCCGCGACAGCCCAGTCGATCGGCGGCACCTACACCGTTGCCGGCACCAATTTCGACGGATCGCCCTATGGCGGCGAAGCCACAATCACGCTGACCAGCGGAACCACCTGCACGATCCATTGGGAAACGGGCGGCTCTTCTTCCGACGGTATCTGCATGCGCAACGACAATGCCTTTTCGGCCGGCTATGTAATGGACAAGGACATCGGCCTCGTCGTCTACAAGGTTCAGGATGATGGCTCGCTGCATGGCCTGTGGACGATCGCCGGCAAGGAAGGCAACGGCACCGAGATCCTGACGCCGAAGAAATAGCCATCGCGGCGGCACGGCTCGTCGGGATGCGAATTCGCTTTCCGGCAGATACGCGACGAATCCGGACATGATTTCCCACCAGGACGATGGGTGACCGGGCCCTGGTACAGCCCTTTGCCGTTGCTGTTTCGCGGCGGGCTGTTACAGGCTTGCTTGCCAAAGCAACCGGTAGATGTCTTGCCTCTTTCTCCAAATCTTCGCGGCGCGTTGTTCATGATGGTGGCGATGGTTGGCTTCACGCTCAACGACGCCATCACCAAATACTCGTCGCAATCGATGAACATGGCGCAGGTCATGCTGATCAGGGGAGCGTTTGCCTCGCTCTTCGTCGGCCTGCTGGCCTGGCAGCGTGGCGCGCTTTTCCAGCCGCGCCTGATGCTGCAGCCTTTGGTGGCAATCCGCGTCCTGGCCGAAGCCGGCGCCACGGTGTCATTCCTCGTGGCGCTGGCCCATCTGCCGATCGGCAGTGTCTCGGCCGTTCTGCAGGCGCTGCCGCTGGCGGTGACGACGGGTGCGGCGCTGTTTTTCGGCGAAGCGGTCGGCTGGCGTCGCTGGCTGGCGATCGCCGCCGGTTTCGCCGGCGTTATGATCATCGTGCGGCCGGGCTTTGACGGTTTCAGCCTGTATTCCCTTTGGGCGCTGGCCAGCGTTGCCTGCTGCACCGTGCGCGATCTCGCCACCAGGCGCATCCCTCGGGCCATCCCGACCATGCTCGTCTCGACCGCCACCGCCCTTGCGATGACCGTCGTCGGCGCGGCGTTGCTGGCGCCGATGGGCGGCTGGACGCCGATGAGCGGCAAAAGCACGGCGCTGCTGGCGCTGGCGGCGGTGCTGGTGCTCGTCGGCTATCAGTTCATCATCATGGCGATGCGCTCGGGCGAAATCTCCTTCGTCGCGCCATTCCGCTACACCGCACTCCTTTGGTCCATACTGCTCGGCTTGATCGTCTTCGGCGATTTTCCGGACGCGCCGATGATCGTCGGCGCAACAATAGTCGTCGGCTCTGGTCTCTATACGCTTTATCGCGAACGGGTGGTCGGCCGGCGAAGGATCGTCGCCGAAAGCACCGGGCCAGCCATGGCGCCAGATGGTATCTAGGAAGACGGGATCTAGCCGGATGGGATCTGGAGAGACGGGATCCAGGAAGTTGCTTGCGATTTTCGGCGGCAGGCCTACAGGCTGAGTGTCATGAAGCGAGACGTCGCAGGGATCATCCTGGCCGGTGGCCAGTCGAGACGAATGGGCGGCGGCGACAAGAGCCTGTTGCCGCTCGGCGGCGGCTGCGTGCTCGACCAGGTGCTGTCGCGCCTTGGCCCGCAGATCGAGACCCTGGCGCTGAGCGCCAATGGCGATCCGGAACGCTTTTCCCGTTTCGGTTTGCCCGTGCTTGCCGACACGGTCCCGGGCTTTGCCGGTCCGTTGGCCGGCATCCTGACCGGTCTCGAATGGGCCGTTGCCGGCAGGCTTTGCGAGGCGATCGTCACCGCGGCCGGCGATACGCCTTTCCTGCCGCTTGACCTCGTCGACCGCCTGGCGGCGGCGGCAGGCGAGCATCCAGGGTCAATTGCCGTCGCCTCTTCGGCTGGCCGGCGGCATCCGACCTTCGCGCTGTGGCCGGTCGAATGCCGTGATGCGCTGCGGCAGTTCCTGGTCGATGAGGACAACCGGCGGGTTTCGGTCTTCATCGAGCGCCATGGTCATGTCGAGGTGGAATTTCCGGTCCTGCAATCCGCCGGGCTCGACCCTTTCTTCAACATCAACGTGCCCGACGATCTTGCCCAGGCCGCGCGCCTGTTGCAGAGCATGACGCCATGAACAGACGCGTCTTCGGCATCACCGGCTGGAAAAACTCCGGCAAGACCACACTGACCGAAAAGCTGGTCGCCGAGTTCGTGCGGCGCGGCTGGAAGGTCTCGACGGTCAAACATGCTCATCATGATTTCGACATCGACAAGCCGGGGGCCGACAGCTTCCGCCATCGGCAGGCCGGCGCCACCGAGGTTGCGATCGTGTCCGGCAATCGCTGGGCGCTGATGCACGAGTTGCGTGGCGAGGACGAACCGCCGCTGGATGGCATCCTCTCGCGGCTCGCCCCGTGCCACATCGTGCTGGTCGAAGGCTACAAGCGCGAATCCCACCGCAAGATCGAAACCAGGCGGCTGGACGCAAAGGACCGGACGCCGCTTTCGGCGGATGATCCCAATATTGTCGCTGTCGCCGCGGATTTCGCCATCGCGGACAAGAGCCTGCCGGCATTCGACCTCGATGACATAAAATCGATAGCCGACTTCATCGAGCGCACGACCGGCCTCGTTGCCTGACAACTAACGTAACGGCAGAACGCGATTGCCGATCTTGGTGGTTTTGCAGTTGCTTTTTTCTTGGAAAGAGTGGGAGTATCGCCCTCAGCGGGCGGTCAAAAGCACCGCCCCACAGAGCCGTTTCGGAACGACGGCCGGGACCATAAAGAGAGGACTATCATGCGTATTGCACTGCGTATCGCGCTCGCCGCTTCGGCCGCGCTGCTGACGCTCGGCGTAGCCCAGGCCCAGGAGAAAACCCTGAGGATCGGCACCGAGGGCGCCTACCCCCCGTTCAACAACCTGACCTCTGACGGCAAGCTCGTCGGCTTCGACATCGACATCGCCCAGGCGCTTTGCGACCAGATGAAGGTCAAGTGCACCTTCGTCGCCCAGGATTGGGACGGCATCATCCCGGCGCTCCAGGCTGGCAAGTTCGACGCCATCGTCGCCTCGATGTCGATCACGCCGGAGCGGAAGGAGAAGGTCGACTTCTCGCATAAATACTACAACACACCCTCGGCGCTCGCCGTGCCGAAGGACTCGACGCTGAAGGGTGTGACCAAGGAAGATCTCGCCGGCAAGACCATCGGTGTCGCCACCACGACCACCCATTTCAACTATGCCTCGAAGACCTACACCGACAGCACCGTGAAGGGCTATCCGAGCAGCCCCGAGGAGCAGGCGGATCTTGCCAATGGTCGTCTCGACGCCATCGAGGACGATATCGTCGTGCTGCAGCAATGGCTGGATTCGCCTGATGGCGCCTGCTGCAAGATCCTCGGCCAGCCGTCGCCGCAACCCGTCGATATCTTCGGACCGGGCGCAGGCATTGCGGTGCGCAAGGGCGAGACCGACCTGGTCAACAAGCTCAATGAAGCCATCGACGCCATCCGCGCCAATGGAAAATACAAGGAAATCAACGACAAGTACTTCAAGTTCGACGTCTACGGCGCCGAGTCCTGATAGACAGGTTCAAGACGGCGGGGAACTCCCCGCCGTCTTTCTATTCATCTTGGGAACGCCGTGGGGATAAGATCCGTCGATGCCAGCCCAGAGCATATGGACACTTCTCAGTTGGGGACCTGATGGCTGGAGTGACGATATTGCGTATGGCATCGTAGTAACGGTTCTGCTTGCGCTGGCGACGCTGCCCATTGGTTTGACGATTGGCTTTTTCATTGCGCTGGGCAAGCAATCCGAAGAGCCCTCGCTGCGCCTCGCCGCCAATATCTACACCACGGTCTTCCGTGGCCTGCCGGAACTGGTGACGCTCTTCCTGTTCTTCTTCGGCGTGCCGATCCTGCTGCAGCACCTCATCCGCTATTTCCGGCCTGAAGCAACGATCGACGTCAACAGCTTCGTCGCCGGGATGATCGTGCTCTCGCTGATCTTCTCATCCTACGCCAGCGAGGTTTTCCTTTCGGCCTTTCGTGCCATCCCGAAGGGGCAATATGAGGGTGGCTACGCCATCGGACTTTCGTACGGGCAGACAATGCGCAAGGTGATCTTGCCGCAGCTGCTGCGCATCGCCTTCCCCGGTCTCGAGAATTGCTGGCTCAGCCTGTTGAAGGACACCTCGCTGGTGTCGGTCGTCGGTCTGGCGGAGACGTTGCGCAACGCCGGTGTGGCCGCTCGCGTGACAAAACATTCGTTCCTGTTTTATGGCGTGGCGGCCTTGGTCTTTCTCGGTCTGGCCATCGTGTCGTCTTTCGCCACCAGCGCCATTTTGCACTCGCTCGGCAAACGGGAGGCGCAACGATGAGTGCCACCGCCACCATGGTTGAACGGCCGCCGCCGCAGGTGCGCGGCTGGCCACGCAAGCGTATCGTCGGCTATGCGCTGGTTGGCCTGTGGATAGCCTTCGGCCTCGGCATCGTCAGCTACCTCTTCTTTGCCTGGAACGCCGCCTTCTTCGCCAAATATGCACCCGCCTATCTGCGGGGGCTGGGCGTCACCCTGTCGCTGGTGGCCATCTCGATGGTGCTTGGCGCCGTTCTGTCGATGCCTGTTGCGTATGGGCGTATGTCCAGGAACCGGATCCTGTCCGGCCTTGCCTATTGCTACGTCTACTTTTTCCGGGGCACGCCACTGCTGGTCCAGACATTCCTGGTCTATTACGGGCTGGGTTCGTTCCGGCCGGAGCTCCAGATGGTCGGGCTTTGGGATTTTTTCAAGGATGCCTTCAACTGCGGTGTCTTTGCCTTTTCACTCAACACCGCCGCCTACCAGGCGGAAATCCTGCGCGGCGCCATCGAGAGCGTGCCGAGGGGCCAGTGGGAAGGAGCTGCTTCGCTTGGCCTGCACAAATTGCAGACGCTGCGCAAGATCGTCCTGCCGCAAGCGCTGATCGTCGCCTTGCGGCCTTACGGCAATGAGCTGATCCTGATGGTCAAGGCGTCGGCGATCGTCGCCATCATCACCGTCTACGACCTGATGGGCAATGCAAAGCTCGCCTTCGCCAACTCCTTCGACATCCAGGCCTATATCTGGGTTGCCCTGGTGTACCTTGTGATGGTCGAGTTGCTGCGCCATGGCATCGAATGGATCGAGCGGCGGATCACCATCCACCTGAAGCGCTGATCATTTTTCGAATCGGCTGCACCAGTCGATCCGACCATGCGCGTCTTGACGAATTGAGCGCAGAGCCTAGAGCTTTCGCAACAATTCGATTTTCAGTCTGAAGGGCAAGCTCATGGCATCTGTGGCATTTCTCGGTCTTGGCGTCATGGGCTATCCCATGGCCGGGCACCTGAAGAACAAGGGCGGCCACGACGTCACCGTCTACAACCGCACCCGCGCGAAAGCCGAACAGTGGGTCTCTCAACATGGCGGCAGCCTTGCCGCGACGCCGGCGCAGGCCGCCGAGGGCAAGGATTTCGTCTTTTCCTGCGTCGGCAATGACGACGATCTGCGCTCGGTGACGACTGGTCCCGAAGGCGCGTTCAAGGCGATGAAGAAAGGTTCGGTCTTCATCGACAACACCACGGCCTCGGCGGAAGTCGCGCGCGAACTGGCGGAAGCCGCGCGGTCGAGCGGGTTTTCCTTCCTCGACGCGCCGGTCTCCGGTGGCCAGGCCGGCGCCGAGAACGGCGTGCTGACGGTCATGGTCGGTGGTGATCAGGCTGCTTTCGACAGCGCAAGGCCGATCATCGACGCCTATGCCCGCATGGTTGGACTGATGGGACCGGTGGGCGCCGGCCAGCTCACCAAGATGATCAACCAGATCACCATTGCCGGTCTCGTGCAGGGTTTGGCCGAAGGCATCCATTTCGGCAAAA
Organism: Mesorhizobium sp. WSM1386; assembly: GCF_055901595.1. Taxonomy (NCBI): domain Bacteria; kingdom Pseudomonadati; phylum Pseudomonadota; class Alphaproteobacteria; order Hyphomicrobiales; family Phyllobacteriaceae; genus Mesorhizobium; species Mesorhizobium sp. WSM1386. The sequence continues at coordinate 4,442,995 of NZ_CM148373.1, read as the reverse complement.
AGGCCGGGCTCGACATCGAGAAGGTGATCGAGGTGATTTCCAAGGGCGCGGCCGGTTCGTGGCAGATGGAAAACCGGCACAAGACGATGAACGCCGGAAAATATGATTTCGGCTTCGCCGTCGACTGGATGCGCAAGGATCTCGGCATCTGCCTGGCGGAGGCCGACCGCAATGGCGCCAAACTGCCGGTGACCGCGCTCGTCGATCAGTTCTACAAGGACGTGCAGGCAATGGGCGGCAAGCGTTGGGACACGTCCTCGCTGCTGGCGCGGCTGGAGAAGTAGGCGACGATGTCCCTGCCCGTTCCAGGTTGGACCGCGCAGGACATCGTCACGCATCTGCGCTCGATCGGCACCGAGGAGAACCGCGCCGGCATGGCGCGGTTCGGCATCAACACCGCGACCGCGCTCGGCGTAGGCAACACGGATTTGCGGCCTCTGGCGCGCAAGGTGAAGCGCAACCACGAGCGCTCCCTGGCGCTGTGGAACAGCGGCATTCGCGAAGCGCGGCTGATGGCGGCGTTCACCGGCGAGCCGAAGAGGATCACCATCGAAGATTGCCGCCGCTGGGCCGGCGACTTCAATTCCTGGGAGATCGTCGACACTGTCTCCGACCTGTTCGTCGACACGCCGTTCTGGCGCGACTTGATCGAGGAGTTCGCCGCCGACGAGCGTGAATTCGTCCGCCGCACGGCCTTTGCCATGCTCGCATGGGCAGCCGTGCATCTGAAGAAGGAGCCGGACGCGACGTTCCTGTCCTACCTGCTCTTGATCGAAGCCCATGCCGGTGATGAGCGCAACTTCGTCAGGAAGGCGGTCAACTGGGCGCTGCGGCAGATCGGCAAGCGCTCGACGGACTTGCATGCCCCTGCCCTTGTCCTGGCGCGGAAACTTGCGGCCGCCACGGACAAGACCGCGCGCTGGATCGGCAAGGACGCCGCGAAGGAACTATCCGATGCCAAGACACTCGAACGCCTCGCCGCCGGAAAAGTTTGACATCGCCAATACCCGTTTCACCGACGTGACGCGGGCAACGCGCGGTGGCTTCGAGACCTTGTTCGAACAGCCCGACGCGCCGAAATACTGCTGGTGCATGGCTTGGCGGCGCTCCGGCCGCGAGCACATCCAGAGCGACGAGAAGAAACGCCTGATGACGGCGCTCATCGATACCGGCACACCAGTCGGCATCCTCGCCGAGATAGGCGGCAAGGCGGTCGGCTGGTGTTCGGTTGCGCCGCGCGAAACCTACCGCAGACTTTCAAATCGGCAAGACGACAGCGAGACCGGCGTGTGGTCGATCGTCTGCTTTTATGTGCCAAGGGCGCTGCGCGGCGGCGGCCTTGCCTCCGCATTGCTCGACGCAGCCATTGACCATGCCTTCGCCAAGGGGGCGCGCATCATCGAGGCCTATCCGGTGGAGGATGCGTCGCCGAGTTATCGTTTTATGGGCTTTCGCGATCTGTTTGCGGTTCGCGGCTTCCACGAGATCGGCATGGCCGGTTCTCGCCGACATGTGATGCGGTTGGAGCGTTGACGTCGGCGGCGGCGGCGTCTTTACTCGCCCGCAAAGGAAGCGGCCGATGAGCAATCTTCTCAAGTCAATCGTAGCGCTCGCGGCCGCACTGTTTGCATCCGCGGTCACTTCCGCCTCGGCCGAAACCGCACATATCTTCTGGAAGGATCTTCGCCCGGCGACCCAGGCGGTTGCCGAAGACGCAGGGTTGCCGATGATCGCCGCGAAACTGCCCGATCACGGCGAGACGCTGTCGCTCGATCTGAGGGACAGGACCATAGAATTGGCCGGCTATGCATTGCCAGTCGATCGCGACGGCGACCTCGTCTATCAGTTTCTGCTGGTGCCGTGGACGGGTGCGTGCAGCCACATGCCGACGCCACCGCCCAACCAGATCGTGCTGGTCACACCAGCCCATCCGTACAAGATGTCGCAAGCCTACCAGCCGGTGGCCGTCACCGGCGCCCTGAAGCCGGACATGGAGAAGAGCCAGTTGTTCATTCTGGACGGCGTCAGCGTTATCCAGTCCGGATACGCGGTACGCAAGGCGGAGGTGGTCGGCGTCGACACGGTGCCAGACACCATCACCCTGCCGGTGAATTCGCCCTGGAGTTTCCTCAACAAAAAGAAGAACTGAGCGAGCCGCCTCGTCTTAATGAATATCGCCCAAAAGTGAGCTCGGTTTTGGGAGAACGACATGCATGAAAACAAAGACCTAAAGCACGTCGCATGAATCCGTTTCAGCGCGACGCGCTTTAGGCAGCGTTGGCACCCGATTCCTTGTCCAGCACCATGTAGTCGAGCGGGATTTCGGTAGTGTACTTGATCTGCTCCATGGCGAAGGACGACGACACGTCGCGGATCTCGATCTTGGCGATCAGCCGCTTGTAGAAGGCGTCATAGGCGGCAATATCGGGCACCACGACGCGCAAGAGATAGTCGACGTCACCGCTCATGCGGTAGAACTCGACCACCTCGGGAAATTCCTGGATCACCTCGGAAAACCGCCGCAGCCATTCATGGCTGTGCGAATTGGTGCGGATCGACACGAAGACGGTGACCCGCACATTGACCTTCTCATGATCGAGGATGGCGACGCGCCGCTTGATGACGCCCTCCTCCTCGAGCTTCTGGATCCGGCGCCAGCAAGGTGTGGTCGACAGGCCGACTTTCTTGGCGACATCGGCGACCGCGAGCGTCGCGTCCTCCTGCAGGAGGCGGAGAATTTTTCTGTCGAGGCGGTCCATTGAAGCGCTCCTGGGGAATAGATTGGCTATACTCCCTCTTATTTCGGCCGTTCACAAGAAAGAAATTCTGCCGAACGGCGTAAAAGCGAGTGATTTCTTGCTGAATGCCTAACCGAGGCGATAGCGGATTTCCGACCGCAGGAAAGGCAGCAAATCCATTTCAAACCACGGATTCTGCTTCAACCAGCCGGTGTTGCGCCAGGACGGATGCGGCAGCGGCAAGACTTTCGCACCAACGGAATTCTCCCAGATGGCGCGCCAGTCCCCCACCGTTTCCGTCAGCGAGGGGCGGCGCGCGGCGCCCATGTGCCAGGATTGCGCATAGATGCCGATCGTCAGCACCAGGTCTATCCGCGGCATCAGGGCCATCAAGGGCGCGCGCCAGGCAGGCGCGCATTCGCGCCTCGGTGGCAGGTCGCCGCCCTTGGCGTCCTGTCCGGGAAAGCAGAAGCCCATCGGCACGATGGCGAATTTCTCCGTGTCGTAGAATTCGTCGCTGGTCACGCCGAGCCAGTTGCGCAGGCGGTCGCCCGAGGCATCGGTGAACGGCATGCCGGACAAGTGCACCTTGGTTCCCGGCGCCTGGCTGGCGATGAGGATGCGGGCGCTGGACGATGGCCGCAGCACCGGCCGCGGCTCATGCGGCAGCGGTTTGCCGATGGGATTTTCGACACAGATGCGGCAGGCGCGGACCGCTGCCGCGAAGCTGTCGAGTTCCTCGCTCAAGCAGCCGCACTCGGCCGGCTGGAGATCGCCTGATGCCAACGCAACACATTGGTGCATTCCTCCGGCACCTTGATGCGTGCCGGTTTCATGAAGTCGACGGCGATCAGGCCGGTAATATCGACAATCGAATAATCGTCGCCGGCGGCGAATTCCCGGTTCGCCAACTCGCCGTCGAGAAGTTTGAGAAATTCGACGGCCTTCGGCTTGTTGGCCTCGCCCCATTCGGGGATCTGGGGGATTTCCCAGTCCTTCATGGCCGGATGGATGTGGCGAAAAGCCTGCGTGATGCTGCTGAGCAGGTTGAACTCCATCCGCCTCTGCCACATCTCGACCTGCGCCTTGCCGAGCGCACCGCGTCCGAACAAGGCCGGCTCCGGATGCAACTCCTCGAAATAGCGGCAGATGGCGACGGATTCGGTGATGACGGTGCCGTCATCGAGCTCCAGCACCGGCAGCCTTTGCAAAGGGTTGCGCGAACGTACCGCCTGGCCCTTGTGCTCCAGCGCACCCATGTCGATGGGCACCAGCGGCACCGCGATCCCCTTTTCGGCAAGGAAAACACGAACCCGCCGCGGGTTGGGCGCCCGGCCACCGTCGAAGAGCTTCATTCGATCCTCCTTTTCCTTCAAACAGATACGCTTCACCAGAAGCGAAAAATCTCCCGAGCGGCGTCGCCAATCGACGCCAGCGTACCGTGTTTTCGTTCCACGACCTCGCCGTGATGGCTGTCGCGCCAGTCCTGCGGCTGATCGAACGTGCCCGCCCAGATACCAGATTTCGCCGCGCGGGCAGTCGCTTCCTCGCTTTCGAAGCCGCCATAGGCGACGGCCCAGCCGGCCTCGACCTGGGCGCGGTTGAGGTCGGTGCCCCCGGCCTTGCAGTCGCCAAGCAACCGGCCATAGCGGTCACGCTGCCAGCCGCTGCAGGTGACGGGCCTGCCGGCGATCAGGCGTACCAGCGACTGGCGCGCGAGCGTTCCACAGGGATAATCGGCGCCGTTCCTGCGGCAGGTCTGGGTGTATTCAGGGGCGTCGATGCCGCGCATGCGGATGCGTTCGGTGCCGAGCGTGATGGAATCGCCGTCATTGACGATGGCCGCGCCTTGCGTCTTGCGCGTCTCGACCCGGTCGAGGCGCGCCGCGAGCAAGATCAGCAGCCCCAGGATAATGGCAGCCAGCCCGTAGTCCAGCACCTTGCGCCACAGGCTTCTCTGGCGCGGCGCCGCGTATCGCCGGCGCGGTCTTGGCGACCAGGAACGACTCATATGGCAAACGGTTGGTTAATCATTCGAACGTAGCTTAACACCTTGAAATCGCTGCGCGCATAAATTGAAGTTTCCATGCCTTTGCAACGCTCGAACACAGCGGACAAGTTCATTGTGGACCGCAGGAAACCCCATCGCAACAGCGATGTGGCACGCGCGGTGCGCAAGACGCGCGACCGTCTTTCCCAGCAGGCCGGTAGTCTCGATTTCGACCGTGAACTCCTGAAACTGCACGCCCGCGCGATGACAAGCGGCGCCGTGGTCATCCCGCTGCTCGTCCTGGCGATCGCCGCGGCCGGCCGGCTCGCCGGTGTCGGCAACGAGATTGGGCTCTGGGCGCTGTTCACGCTCACCTGCTACACGGTCGTCGTCTTCATGGCGCGTCAGATCGAGCGCACGGAAGCTTCCGAGCTCAACCCATTGCAAGCGCGCGGGGAATTCCTGGTTGGCCATTTCCTTTGCGGTCTCGGCTGGGCATGGTTCGTCTGGCTGGGCTGCGGCGCCTGCGCGGTCGACCAGTTCCATGTGGTCAAGGCGGTGGTGCTGTTGTTTGCCATGGCAGGAACGGCGGTCATGGCCTCGTCCCTGCGCGGGGCACTGTTGGCGACCTTTGCCGTTCCGGTGGCGCTCTATGCCTATGCCGGCGCCAAGCTGTGGATGCCGCTCGAGGCGATCATGGCCGGACTGCTGGTCTTGTCATTGCCTTTCTTCGCCTATGTCGCCCGCCACCTCAACGATTCATCCCTTATGATGTTGTCGTTCCGCTCGGAGAAAGACGCGCTGATCGCCGAATTGGAGACGGCGAAATCGATGTCGGACGAGGCGCGGCGGCGGGCCGAGGATGCCAATTTGGCAAAATCGCGCTTCCTCGCTTCGATGAGCCATGAATTGCGCACGCCGCTCAACGCCATTCTCGGCTTTTCCGAGGTGATGGCGAACGAAGTGCTGGGACCGATGAGCAATCCGACCTATCGCGACTACGCGCATGACGTGCATGATTCCGGCCAGCATCTGCTCGACCTGATCAACGAGATCCTCGACCTGTCGCGCATCGAAGCCGGCCGTTACCAGCTCAATGAAGAGCCGGTGATGTTGCTCAACATCGTCGAGGATTGCTGCCACATGATGGAGCTGAAGGCACGCAACAAGGATATTCGCGTGATCCAGGATTTCGAACAGACATTGCCGCGCCTGTTCGCCGATGAGCGCGCCTTGCGCCAGATCACGCTCAACCTTCTGTCCAACGCCATCAAGTTCACCGCCACCGGCGGCGAGATCCGTGTGCGCGTCGGCTGGACGGCGGGCGGTGGACAATACATTTCGATCAAGGACAATGGCCCGGGCATCCCCGAGGACGAGATCCCGGTGGTGCTCTCGGCGTTCGGCCAGGGCTCGATCGCCATCAAGAGCGCCGAACAAGGCACGGGGCTTGGCCTGCCGATCGTGCAGGGTCTGCTTGCCATGCATGGCGGCGAGTTCGAACTTCATTCCAAGCTGCGCGAAGGTACCGAGGCGATAGCCATCTTCCCGCTGACCCGGGTGATGGAGGAACTGCCGGCGCTGCCGACCGCGGCGGTGGCGGCACGGCGGCGATAGCGGATTTCATCGAAGTGCGGAGCGTCTAGCCCCGAACCGCCGCCGCCATACCCGAGCTGGTCAGTGCCGCCGCCTTGACCAGGCCTGCGCCAAGCGCCGCCCCTGCCCCTTCGCCGTGGCTTATGCCCCAGTCGAGCAGCGGTCGAAGGCCGAGCCGTTCGGCGGCCTGGGCGTGGCCCGGCTCCGGGGACAGGCTGGCAAGAAGACAATGGTCTATTGCCGAAGGGTTCGCGGCATGCAGCACCGCCGCGGCGGCCGTCGCGGCAAAGCCGTCGAGCAGCACGGGGATATTCTGCATCCGCGCGGCGAGGATGGCGCCGGCCATCGCCGCGAACTCGCGGCCGCCGACCCGGCGCAGCACCTCCAACGGGTCATCGAGATGGTCGGCGTGAAAGGCCAGCGCCGCATCGACGACGTCCGCCTTGCGGGCCTGCATCGCCGCATCGGCGCCGGACCCTGGGCCGACCCAGTCGGCACCCCTGCCCCCGAACAGCGCGGCGAGCAGGGTAGCGGCGACGGTCGAATTGCCGACGCCCAGATCGCCGAGGCAAAGCAGATCGGTTCCGCCGGCAATCGCTTCCATGCCGAAGGCCATGGTGGCCGCGCAGCCGCGCTCGTCGAGCGCGGCGTCCTCGGTGATGTCGCCGGTCGGGATGTGCAGGGCAAGATCGAACACTTTCAGCCCGAGGTCGTTGGCAATGCAGATCTGGTTGATCGCCGCGCCGCCGGCCGCGCAAAGCTCGACCGCGTTGGCGGTCGCCGCCACCGGACGCGGCGAAATGCCGTGCCTGACAACCCCATGATTGCCGGCAAAGACCGCCATCAGTGGCCTTGTCACCGCGGGCGGAGCCCGGCCGCTCCAGGCCGCAAGCCACGCGGCGACGTCCTCTATACGGCCAAGCGAATTCCCCGGTTTGTCGGCTTTGGCGAACAGCGTGCGTACGCGTGCCTGGGCTGTCGTGTCGGCTGCTGGCAAGTTGGCGAGCAGGTTGCGAAAATCGTCGAAAGGCAGTGCGCTGGTCATGTCGGGAGCAATCGTTCCTGGAGGTGGTGAGCGGCATAACTGCCTTGCGTGATCGGCACAACCTCTCGATCGTCCTTCTTGCCCGATCGTCCTTCTTGCTTGATTGCCGCAAAGACGGCGGCGGAGGGCGCGATCGCGAGGGCTTGCATTGGCTTTGCCGTTGCACCATGTGGAGTGGAACGAGGGATTCCGAGCGGAAACCTCAAGAGAAAGTCATGACGGCCATCGAATCCCCGTGCATCCTGGTCTGCTCGATCGACATGAAGACCGGCTTCTGCTTCGGCTGCGGCCGCACGCGCGAGGAAATCGGTGCCTGGATGGGGATGACGCCGGAAACGCGCCGCAGCGTGATGGCCGAACTGCCGGCCCGGCTGGAAACGGTCGAGCGCCGGCCGCGCCGGGAAACGCGCCGCACCCGCATGGCGCGCGAACGCGACGCACTCTAAAGCAGTTGACCATTTCACGGAAACGGCGAACTGCTCTAACTCTTTGGTTTGATGAGGCACGGATGGGCCGGCTGTTCTGGATTCTGATGGCCGTGATCGGCATGGGGGCAGTCCTGCTCATGCTCAACGATTCCGCCGGCAGCACGCTCGGCGTCGACAATGACGATTTCGGCCGGCTGATCTGGCTTGGCGCCTTCGGTGCCCTTATCGGTGCCGGCCTGCTGCGGTCGGGCCGCCCGTGGGGCGATATGGCCCGCAATCTTGGCGCCTGGGCGGCAATCGTGCTCGCGCTGATCGCCGGCTATCAGTATCGCTACGAACTGCAGGACGTTGCCAGCCGGGTGACCGCGGGCCTCGTTCCCGGCAGTCCGCTGGCGCTCGGCGTCGAAGACGGCCACGCCACCGTGACCCTCGACAAGGCCGACAATGGCCACTTCGAAGCGCGCATCCTGATCAACGGCAACCCGGTGCGCGCCGTGGTCGACACCGGCGCGACCAGCACCGTGCTGACATCGCAGGACGCACAAGCCGCAGGCTTCAATCCGGCGGTGCTCAACTACACGATACCGGTTTCGACCGCCAACGGCATGGCGCGCGCCGCAGCCGTCAAGACCAACGAGGTGGCGATCGGCGGCATCGTGCGCAAGGACATGTCGGTGATGGTGGCGGCACCCGGCATGCTCAGCCAAAGCCTGCTCGGCATGAACTTCATCGGCTCGCTGTCGGGCTTCGACGTGCGCGGCGACCGCATGGTCCTCCGGGACTGAGGTGTTTCAGGCCGCTTCCGCCGCTCCGCCGAATTCCACAGCCGCGAAAGCCGTCTTCAGCACGTCCGGCCCGGCGCCGGGCCGGGTCGCGTCGGTCGACAGGATCTGGCGGTAGCGGCGCGCGCCGGGCAATCCGTGGAACAGCCCGACCATGTGGCGGGTGACATGGCCAAGCCGCCCGCCCTGTTCGATATGGCGCGCCGCATAGTCCGCCATCGCATCGATCAGGGCGGTGAAATCGAATGCCGCTGGCTCGGTGCCGTAGAACGCGGCATCGACGCCAGCCAAAATACCTGGTGTGTGGTAGGCGGCGCGGCCAAGCATGGCGCCATCGACGTGGTCGAGATGCCCACGCGCTTCGTCAAGCGACTGAATACCGCCATTGATACCAATGAATTTGTTCGGTTTTCCGGCCTTCAGCCGATAGACCCTGTTGTAGTCGAGCGGCGGGATGTCGCGGTTTTCCTTCGGGCTCAACCCTTCCAGCCATGCCTTGCGCGCATGCACCCACAAGGCGTCGGCGCCGGCTTCGAAAACCCCGTTCGCCAGCGCATCGAGCGCCGGTTCGGGATCCTGCTCGTCGACGCCGATGCGGCATTTCACGGTGACGGGGATCTTCACCGTCGCTTTCATGGCCGCGACGCAGTCGGCGACCAGGTCGGGCACTTTCATCAGACAGGCGCCGAACGTACCTGACTGGACGCGGTCCGACGGACAGCCGACATTGAGATTGATCTCGTCATAGCCGAACGCTTCGCCAATGCGCGCCGCCTCGGCAAGTTTCGCGGGGTCGGAGCCGCCGAGCTGCAGGGCGACCGGATGTTCCGCCTGATCGAAGCCAAGCAGCCGATCGCGCGCGCCCTGGATGACCGCATCGGCCACCACCATCTCGGTGTAGAGCAACGCACGGGCCGTCAGCTGGCGATGGAAGAAGCGGCAATGCCGGTCCGTCCAATCCATCATAGGCGCCACGGCCAGTCTATGGTCTTGAATTTTCAGCATTTTTTCTTTAACATCAAATCGTTAGAACCTGCCGAGTGCACACGAATTTACGCCAGAATACGACCCTTTTCGCCACGTTTCGATCTCTCAGTGCACACGGAGCGCACACGAAAAAATGGCCACCTACACAAAACTCTCGTCCGGTTCCTGGCGTGTCCAAGTCCGTCGCAAAGGTCGCTACGTCAGCGAGACCTTCCTGCGCCGAGACGACGCACGGCGCTGGGCAACCGAAACCGAGCGCCAAGTCGATCGTGGTGAGACGCCGACAAAGTCCCGCATAGCGCGCCTGAAAACCTTCGGCGAACTCATCGACCTCCATATCGGCGACATGTGCGATGTAGGCAAGTCCCCTCTCCGCTCCAAGGCCGCGACACTCGATATGCTGCAAAGGCATCTTGGAAAGTGCAATATGGCGGCTCTCGATCGCGAACGGCTCATTCGTTTCGGCCGCGATCGCGCCGCCCAAGGCGCCGGACCGGTGACTCTCGGTATCGACATCGGCCTGATAAAACTCATCCTATCCCACGCTGCTGCGGTGCACGGTCTACCGGTCAAAGTCGAACCAGTGGATCTCGCGCGTATCGCCCTAAAGAGGCTTGGCCTTGTTGGCAAAGGGCATGAGCGCGACAGGCGGCCTACCCAGGATGAGCTCGACAGGCTGATCGCTCACTTCGATGCAAACCCTCGTCAGTTTGCACCGGTTAGCCAGATCATACGTTTCGCCGTCGCAACCGCGATGCGCCAGGAGGAAATTTGCAAGGTCCGTTGGTCCGACCTGGAATCTCGCACGCGGATGCTTCTTATCCGTGACCGGAAAGACCCGCGGAACAAGAAAGGCAACAATCAGCGCATACCGCTATTCGCAGCAACCGGATACGATGCCTGGGCAATTGTCGAGGAGCAGCAGGCAAGGCGCAGCAATGACGATGATCGAATTTTCCCTTTCAATCATAGGTCAGTTGGCACCGCCTTCCGTCGAGGTTGCGTTGATCTGAGTATCCACGACCTTCATTTTCATGACTTGCGGCACGAAGGAACAAGTCGCCTTTTCGAAGCTGGATTCACGATTGAACAGGTAGCACTGGTCACGGGTCACAAGGATTGGAAGATGTTGCGGCGCTATACGCACCTCAAGCCGGAAATGCTTCACACTATCCAAGCGGCGAGGGCTGCGTAGACGAGTGAAGTTGGCTTAGCAGACAGCAGTCTCTCCGGCGGCAATAAACGCCTTCGATCAATGGCCGCGGTTACGATCACTTCAAACATGCCTCGATCGGCATCTGTCGTTAAAAGCCGCGCGGTTTTGGAGACCGAATAGCCCTCGTCCATCTCGTTGTTTGCGAACGGATTATAGCCGCTTTCACAATGGATGTGCAAGGATTTGTGTAACAAAGTCGACCCAAATTATCGCGCATCTGCGCTGGGGACACAGGGCCTCGCGAAAACGAAGCGGAAGGAAATTGGGTACCAGCTTTAGCGCTTATGCACAGGAGAAACTCCGTAAGAAAAAGACTTTCAGGTTTGTTCCTGCTATGTTCGCCGCATTTCCACCAAGCCTTTGAGGTCATAGAAAGCAATGCATACTGTTCGTTTTTTCCCGATAGGTAACGCGGACTGCTGCTTCATCCAGCTTGAAAACGGGCGTACCGCCCTTTTTGATTTTGCTGATATGCGCAACCCTGATGACGCGGCGGACAAACGCTGTGACTTGGAGAAGGAGTTGCGCGAGTGCCTAGGCGATAAAAAAGAGATCGATGTGGTCGCCTTTACTCACCTCGATACTGACCATACCAAGCGCGCCAAAGAAGTATTCCACCTGAATCATGCGGATAAGTACCAAGGCGACGGTCGGATTCGTATCAAGACCCTATGGGTACCTGCAGCCGCTGTTCTCGAGGTGGGCGTCGAAGGCGAGGCGCGGACCTTGCGTGCCGAAGCCCGCCATCGCTTCCTGGAGGGTGAAGGTGTGCGGGTGTTTTCGCGCCCTGACCCCTTGAACGAGTTCTTGCTTGATCGGGACATTGACCCTGCGAAACGCAGAAATCTGATCAGCGACGCGGGTACGTTGTGCCCAGAGTTCAACCTGGATGCCGATGGGGTCGAGTTCTTTGTTCACTCTCCCTTTGCAGAGCATTGTGAAGGTGACCTGATCATACGGAACTCCTCTGCTCTTTTTATGCAGGCCACTTTTCGGGTAGCGGAACGCCTGACACGACTCATTCTGTCGGCAGACGTCGAGCATGGCACGATCGACGACATTGTGCGTATTACCCAATTCCATGGTCACGATGACCGGCTGTTGTGGGATATCAATAATGTGCCTCACCACACCAGTTATAAGTCGTTGGCTGACGATAAGGGTGACGGCGAGACAGTCCCAGTAGACCGACTGAAGTGGCTTTACGAAACCCAAGGCGCGGAAAAGTCCCTGCTGGTTTCAACTAGCTCCGTTATACCCGAAGTTGATAGCACGCAGCCGCCACACAGGGAGGCGGCGGCCTATTATGAAAGCGTCGCAAAGGCCAAGAATGGCCAGTATTTGGTGACGATGGTACATCCGACGGTCTTTAATCCCAAGCCGCTTGTCATTGAGATTGGCGGTAGCGGCTATACCATTAAGAAAACGGCGGGCGGTTCGGCAACCATCACAAGCAGTGCCGCGCCAAGGGCTGGAGAAGCGTGACTGTTTTGAAGTCGGCCAGAGCTCGCGCGATCGTCGCCTACCTCGCAGCCCATGACTATCCCTATGCCCGCCTGGAGAACGTTGAAACAGACTCCAACCAAGATCTGATCGATCTGGTGGTTGAACCGGAATTGCCCCAAGATCGGGCGGTGGCAATCAGCGATGCAGAGCCTATTCGCCTCAGCATTCCGGTAGACGATTCCGCCTCTCCCTTCGTGTTTTCTCGACGAGCCGACTTCCCGCACAATCAGGTGCACACAAACGCCACTCCTGATTCGAACGGAATTTGTCTTTGCATATGGGAAGAGAATTGGGCGGATCTCCGTCGTGGGCTCACGGCGCAGGCCCTTATTGAGCGCATCCGCAATTGGTTCACACGTATGGCAACAAAGACCTTGCACCAGGAAGGGCAAGCGTTGGAACCCTTGCTGCGGGCAACCGCGAACAGCCTCATCTTGCCTGCTGCCCCTTTACCAACGAATTTGGCCGTTTGGAGTGCGGACAAATACAATGGTCAGTGGACAATGCTACTGGGACCGCCGAGGGCGAAGTCGCAAGAAGAGCAGTTCGAGATTTCCGTGCTGACAATCACGTTCCCTCCACAGGTTCAAGGTGCACTGCTCCAAGCACCGCAAACCCTCAGTGAGCTTATTGAATTTGCAGCGGCGCACGGCGTCCCTGATTCCCTTACCCAGATTAAGAGTTGGCTATTGCAGCCGGAGCAGCTTCAGCGAGCTGACAAACGCCACGTGCTGCTGATGTTCAAGATCCCGAAACTCGAGGAGATCGGCGGCGAGGTTGAGGGCTGCGAAGTCCGTGCATTCATGCCTGACCAAAAGCTCTCACAACTGGGTGAACTCCTGGGAGGTACCTATTTCCAACGAGGTACAGTCGTCGCACGAATCCCTTCCGGTGCAGCTGGCGATCTCAGCAAAACCTATCTGGATCAGTGGCGTGTAATCTGGAGACTCGACCGTGCAACCGCGCGCCTTTTTGCTGCATCACCAATTGGAAAGGACCGGCGCTTGGTGGCAATTGGCGCTGGTGCCATTGGGTCAAACGTCGTCGTCGGCACGACGCGCGCCGGGATCGGCATATGGACGATTATAGACGACGATATTGTGCTTCCCCACAACACCGTGCGTCAGTTTCAAGACAACCGTGCCGTGGGGGTCGGCAAGGCCCAGGCCCTAGCGCTTGATGCGAACTGTATTCTGGCTGACCATGACTCTGCGAATGAGATTAGGGCCAATATCCTTGATCCCGGAGAGTTGGGTGCAGAGATCGAGGAAAAACTTGAACAGGCCGATTTGGTCGTAGACTTCAGTGCGTCACCGGCTGTCCTTGGGTATGTAGCGGACCACGGCCGGCTTCGGCGCGCCGTAAGTTGCTTTTTCAATCCATCAGGTAGCGATCTTGTCATTTTGGCGGAGGATCCGGCGAGAGCGTTACGCTTGGACGAGATCGAGGCGCAATATTTCTTGGCAGTCGCCATCGACGACCGCCTGCAGGGGCATTTAAGCGGCGGTCGCCTCGATTTTATTCGTTACGCCAATGCGTGCCAGGATTTGTCGCGTCCTCTCCCTCCTTGGCAGGTACAGACACTGACTGGCCTTGCAGGGGGGCAGTTGATCGGATTGTTCGAACGGACGGTTGCTTCATCTCAAGTCTGGCGCCTTGATCCTAAGAATGGCGCGATTACGCCAGTTAACCTGGAACTTTCAGGCGTCGAGCGTCACACCATTGAGGATTGGCGCTTTACGATTAGTCACTTCGCCCTCAACGCGATGCAACGGCTCCGTGGTGAAGCGGCTCCCAATGAAACCGGCGGAATTCTGATTGGCACCTTTGATCTGAGCCGGCGCGTTGTACACATCCTGGCTGCACTGAGAGCGCCGCCCGATAGTGCCCAGTCCCCCACCTATTTCATCCGCGGAGCAAAGGACCTGAAGCCGATGGTGGACCGCCTTGGCGTGGCTAGTGCAGGAAGCCTTGGTTACGTTGGAGAATGGCATAGCCACCCGGATGGTGCCCCAGTGCGGCCCAGCAATGACGATGAACAGGTTTTTGCGCATCTCGCCAAGCATATGGCGCCTACCGGCGGCCCATTCCTTATGGCGATATGTGGAAGGGAGGAATTCTGGTTCAGGCTGGGAGCCGATGGGCGCACGTGTGGCGAAGCTGTGACACATGGTAAAGCTTAGTACGAGTAAGGCCATCAGCGATACAAACCAGCCTGAAAGGCTAGCGCTAGCCTTGTCTGGCGGCGGTGCACGAGCCATGGCGTTTCATCTCGGCTGTTTGCGAGCGCTGCATTCCTCAGGTATTTTGGGACGAATAGAGGTTATTTCATCCGTATCCGGCGGCAGCGTCCTAGCCGCGCTTTATTGCCATCACAAGGGCGATTTTCCTGACTTTGAAAAGACCGTCAGGCAGGTTCTCGCGAGAGGTTTCTTGCGGCCCTCGATCATCAAGGTTTTCGCGACATTGGAAGGAATCAAGGCGATCCTGTATTCCTTACCACTCGTCCTGATGCAACTATTTAAGTTGTTAATCAGGCTTGCCCTAGCGCTTCTGCCGGTACCTGCACCAGTGCGTCTGCGTCTTATTAGATTGCTCCGAGCACCGCTATTCCGCCGCCAGGCAAGCCGAACTACGATTTTGAGACGAGTTCTATCGGAAGACGTTTTCAATCACGAAACGCTGACGGACTTACGAAATGATCGCCCAAAATTAATCATTGTAGCCTGCGAGCTTCAGACAAAGTCGGCCTTCTATTTTGCCCGTGACGGTGTCGGATCTTGGCGCCTTGGTAGGGCCCAGGCGCAGGGAATTGAGATTGCCCACGCGGTCGCTGCTTCCGCGGCATTTCCCGTCCTTCTACCTGCTCTCGACGAGTATCTGGTCCTTGAGAAAAACGGCGTGTCGAGCTCTCAGCGGGTGATCCTGACGGACGGCGGTGTCTACGATAATCTTGGCCTAGCACCGTTGTGGCCAGACCGTGATCCGGCCATCAGCCTTCATGCTGAAAAGCTTGATACCATAATAGCCTGCCGCGCAGGCTATGGTCTTGATCTCTCACCACCGTCGATGCTTTGGCCATCCCGTATGATTGCGGTATTGGGGAGTATCCACGGTCGCGCCCAGAATCTCGCGATGAACCGCCTTTTTGACCTAAAGAAAGCTGGGGCTTTAAAGGGCTTCATTATCCCCTATCTCGGCCAATCTGACGATAAGTTGGCATTTCCCCCTGTAGATTTGGTGACGGCCGAAATGGCTGCGAGCTACCCCACGGACTTCTCGGCAATGCCGGTCGAATGGATTGATCGGCTGTCGATGCGAGGGGAGCAACTAACATTGGCCCTGATACGGGAGTATTTGCCACATCTTCTGTAGGTTGGAAGGATCCGTAACTGGTCCTTTACGATGCAGCGCCGTTACATTCGTCCGGGGTGGAACGGGCATCAATCAGCCGATATTTAGCGCGCTTTCCAATGCCAGTCTGGCAGTTGCCAGCTAGGATATCCGTGCAGCATGCCGGCAATGGCTTCTGTCAGCGTCATCCGCTTTATGTGCCGGCCTCTGCCGAACCTGATTGGTGGCAAAACATCGGGGTAAGTGTCCTTTCCGGCAAGTTCTATGGCAAAAGGCACTAACTCCTCGCAATCGCATAGGACCTCGCCAGTCTCACGGCGGTACTGGCTGTTTTTGTAGCTGAGGGCCTTTGTCAGACGCAAGGCAACCGGCTTCTCGGACATGATCCAACAACACCCGACACCAGAGCGCCGATAGCGGTCCGTCCTGGTTAGGAAATCGTCCAAGTGCTGGCTTGAGAGTTGAATCTCGAATGCGACTCGCCTGCCATCAGGCAGGACAACCAGCACATCTGCTATCCAATCGGCGCCTGCTCCGTCTGTCCCCCAGGCCTCAAGTTCCGCCCGAAAGCCCATAGCCCTCGCTGCCCTGACCACATCAATCTTTAGGCGCGTGTGAGCGTAGCTCTCCGGGCTGGGGAGCTGACCTGTAAATCCAGGAGCGTGCGCGAAGAATCGTAGGCCCCGGATTGACGTTTTGGGCACGGCCGGCCAGGCCGTGCGCGGCATTAGCCATGTCCCGAGCGGCGCATTGCAAATACTCAGCCAGGCGGCATCGGAGGCCGAGAACGCTTCGGCCATGTCCCTTGTCGCCGCGTTGTACGCGATCTGCCCCAATTATCCGAACCCTCTTACGTAAGATCGTGTCGTCGACGCTGTCCAAATCTCCCGCTCATGACGCAACCGCCGGCCGCAGCTGAGGCGATGCCGAACAGACGACAAGCATTTTCGATCCTCGCGTCATCGCAACATAGAGGTGTTTGGCATCCATCTCTGTCACATCGAGGATGACCGCAACGTCGGCTTCCAAGCCCTTGAGTGTCAACGTGCTCCCGACGCCACGCGCCGGAAGCGGCCTCCCGCGGAAACGGTTTTCCTCGCGTGCACGGATTGCTGCTTCATGCAATGACGACGGATCGTCTTGATTTGCTGAATTTAGCGCCCGGATGCATGCGCTCATCACGGTGGGCCGGTGCTGACGAGTGCCCGGGCGTCTGTTCGCCTCAACCAGCAGGTCGACGGCACTCTTGAATGTGCGCGCTTGCTCAAAAGCGATGGCGGCTTCTTCTGTCTCGGTCGCCTCTTTCCGTTGGCGCCCGGCCAGCAAGGTTGTGACACGCTGCTGAAGGTCGGCCGCTCCTACATTCGTCATGACGCTCTCGGCAAAGGCGAGAAGCTGGCTTAGCGCGTCAGGTGCATCGAGCCTGAACTTCAGCGCGAATTGAATGAAGTCCTTCAGGTCAACGCTTTCGACCGTGACCGCTCCCGGTGTTTGGCTGGCGAACAGCCGCTGGCCCTGCGGTTTTTTGCTGTCACCCATAATGAGCACAGTCCCCTGGCCGCCCTCCACCTTGGACAGCCCCGCCCGCAGGCGCCGCTGATGATCCTCCGTGCCGTCAAGATGCACCCAGCGGACCTCGGCTGGCGCCCCCCTTAGATCAACCACCTGCCCGGCCTTCAGAGCCTTACGGACCCCAAGTAACCATTGACCAAACTCCTCCGTCCTCGCGTTTTTCCAGCGCCATGGCGTCGTTAGCTCGCCCGCGTTCGGGAAATATTTCAGAACATTGGTATCCCAGTCTGGCAGCGGCCCGCTGAAGCCGAATACGGCCTGCATAGGGTCGCCGAGGACGCAGGTCGGCAAACTGCGGGACGAATAGTAAACCAGCCCGTGCTGGGATTGAGAACAATCCTGATATTCATCAACGATCTGCCGGGAAAAGCTGGCGGCGAGGATGTCGTCGACGTGGCCGGCTTTCGCGAGCTCAGCAGCAGCCTGCTGGATCGTCTTGTAATCAGTGCGGGCATTCGTAATACCCAGCACTTCGGGCGGAACACCGCAGCGAGCCGGGAAAGTGCTAGCCAGTTTGATGGCCCAGCCATCCAGGGTCATCAATCGGTAAGCCGCAGATGGCACGCCAAGCTGCTGCAGGCGGCCCCGCAACGCAACAACACCGGCAACGGTGTGGGTCAGTATGAGCGCTGGCTTAGCATAGTCGTGTTCCAGCAAATTGGCGGCGATGAGGTGGGTTTTGCCACAGCCTGCCGGGGCGGTGACCGATCCCCGTCTGATCGCAAAGAGATCAATTTCAGCGGCCATTGCGCATCCATGCGAAAAGCGCGTCAATGATCGCGACAAAAGACACGTCCGCGTGTTCAAGCCCTGGCGCGATAATGAGACGCGCGGCGTTTTCCATCAATGTGACCTGCTTGAACCAGCCATTGCTGCGTGTGCTGGAAGCCACGCCGAGCAATTCACGGGTGGCTTGGTCGAAATCGCCCAGTAGGAGGGCGGTGTCCACGTCGTTGTAGGTCGTCAAGCCGCCGGACTTCGACTTGATATGCTCATCAATGAGGTCTTCGCCGTGCAACTCGACGGCATAAACGACGAGATTACCTGCCGCATTCTCTCCGAGGCTCAAGAATAGCTCCTGTTCGAGTTTGCGCTTGGCGGGCCATTTTGTGACTGCGCCGCCCCCTGCGAGGAACGCAGCCTCGTCGGCAGCGTCTGGCTCGACGTCATCGTCGCGAAGCACGTGACAACGGTAGCCGAGCTTAAGCAATGCATTGGCCCGTTTGTAGATATTGCCAACCCCGCCGGCATCGAGCAACGCGATGCCAAGCGCCGTCAGTGACTGCTCGCCCTGCGCGATGCGAAACTGATCGAGCCCGCGCAGCAGGCCCACCTCGCTCGCCCCTTCACAGATGATGACGGACGGAGCAAGGAATGCTTCCGGATTACGACGGATGGTGCTCTGAACGTCATCTTCTGCGCCGACGGTTTGTACCGACACCTGACCGCCATTGCGCCTGACGATCATCAATTGTGTGCCGCTAAGCTCCTGCAAAGCCACCGGTGAATGTGTCGTCGCGAATACCTGCAAAGGCAGATTGGTATCCTTGCTTCCTAGAGATCCCAGCAGCCGATGGATGCGATGCGGCTCTAGGCCATGTTCGAGTTCATCGACAAGCACCATAGTCGCCTCTGCCGCGGCCTTGCGTTGCAGGCCTGCTGTCAGAAGGCGCGTCGAGCCCACGCCCAGAGCACGAAGGGGGATCCCAGTGTCGCCGTGCAGAGAAATGCTGCCGCCGCTGAAGGACACCGAGTGGGCGTCAAGCATGGCTTTTACATTGTCGCCCACCTGGATACCGAGTTCATCGGCCGTGTCTTTCACGACGGCCAGTGTCGCACCCAACTGGGCACCGGCACGGTCGCCAAAGCCGGCACGTGCCTCGCGCGCGGCTTTCACCAATTCTGCCGAGATGTCGGCTTTCTCTTCCGAGAGCTTGTTCAGCACGGACCCTCTGCGCCACGCGAGGTTACCGTCTGCAAACGCACCGATGCGTGTGGGCCCGATCGCCTGCCGGTCTGCCCATACGAGATTCCGGGCCAGACCTGCATCGGCAGCGCGCTTCGAGACGAGCGTCCAGACCGGCTCGAGATCACTACCGACACTGAGATTGACGGTAAGCACGGTTTCGCCCGTAGCCTCCGGCTCATCCTCCAGCTGCGCCGTTTCCGAGATGAAATTGCGGACATGGAGTCCGTAAGCCTCGATGTTCTTCAATCGGTCGGTCAATGCCCCAATAGTGCACGAGATCGAAATCGGCTGCGTCACGTCCAGGTTGAAGAAGTCGGTGTCGGTGATTTGGAGATTTCGGCGCGCACCGAGGCAAAGGTCAATAGCGTCGAGAATTGAACTTTTGCAGCTATCCCCGGGGCCAACCAGGCAATTGATTCCAGCGGATGGAGCCCATGTAAGCTCCTTGATTCCCCGGAAATTCGCGATCTCTATCAACCGTATGCGTGCCATGAGGCGTCCCCCGAACAAGAATTATAGACCGTGACGACCATCCGGTCATGAGTATTGCCTGGCTGATCGTTCCGCGAGCAAGCCCCGCCGAGGTCCGGTAGTTTTGGTAGTCGAGAACCCGGTTACACGAAAGTTAGATGAAAGAATCTAACTGGATTGGATTTCATGTAACTGATTGAAAAATATGGTGGGCGGTATAGGATTTGGACCTACGACCCCTACAGTGTGAAGGCAAATAACAGGTCAGGGATTTTCACTTTACGGCGAAGAAAAAGAGCCCACGGTAGATGGCCGGAGCGAAGCAGGTGCATGGGAACGGCCCCGCATTGATTAATGGACGAACTCGCGGGTTGCTACGAACTCCGCTGCAAGCACTTTTGAAGCCATCTTGCGGTCAGCATGAATTCCTTCGTCGGTCGCCTTGGTGTCCCTATTCGCATCGACCTCCGCCAAATTCCTCCCCCAGTGCGGCGATGGGTGAGCCATTCAATTCAGGCAGCTCGCACTCCTCGTAGAGCAGCGGCAGCACCATGACCTCCCCCCGGGCGATCCCCCTGTTCATCACCACGTCGAGTTCCTTCTTCACCCACGGCGCGCCGATCGACTTCTCGATAACACGACGGCGATGTTGCGTTAATACACGGCATCTCAAGCCGGAAACCCTGCACACGATCAGGGCTGCGAGGGCATCCTGGCCGGCGCAAGTGCGATCTGCTGTGAGCCACCAATAAAACTTCAATCTCTGCCGCTTTCTGAGGAATACCTATCCACCTCTAGCAGGCGGCTCCGTGGAAAACGCAGCGATGATCGCCTCGAGCGACACATTCAATGCCTTAGAAAAGGTCCTGCCCTTCTGCCAAATCGCCACGTAGTGATAGAGCGCGGATGGTTCCACTGGCTTTATTCCCAGGTGAAACGCCGCGTATTCGCGCGCAATGATCTCATTGGTTATCGAAATGCCCAGGCCAGCCGAGACGTATCCGGCTTCGTGACCGTTGCAATCGAATTCCACCAAAATGTCCGGCTCAACGCCGGCGAAGCGCAATGCATTGAAGTTCATTTGGTGGGCAGCGAACTGCGGATCGATATCGACGATCGTTTCGCCTGCCAGGTCGTGAGCCTCGATACAGGTCTGTTTTGAAAAGCGATGGTCGGGGTGAAAAATGCATACGTTTCGTGCCGACCCAAGCGGCGCCCACTCAAACAGACTTGGATCCAAGGGCAGCCTCGAGATTCCGAGCTCCGCCCGCCCTGCCAGAATGTGCTCGCCGATCTGCTCGTAGCTTCCCGAAATCGAGCGGACATTCGAAGCGGTCTTTGCGTGGATAATCGCCACGACCTTGGGCAAGGTCACGAAACCGAAAACAGAAGGCGCGGCAATCGCAATCCGCTGCTTTTCCTCGTTCTTCATAGCGAACATCGACGCTTCCAGCCGATCCAGGGACGTCAGGGCAAGTTCCACGTTTCGCAGGAGTTCCCAGGCTTCCTGCAAGGGGACGATGCGGTTGGCTGATCTCTTGAAGAGTGTGATGCCGAGCGTGGTCTCGAGTTGCTTCACATGTTGACTGACGGCCGGCTGGCTTATCCCGAGCGCTGCCGCCGCTCGCCTTGTCGAACCGGCCCGCAAAACTTCTCGGAAGACCTTCAGTTGACGGAGCTTCAGGTCGCTCTGCAGCAACTCCATTCCCTGCGCTCCTTTCCCTGACAACGCCACCCGGGACGCAGATAACGCCAACCTGGGGAGCAACGAAGCGCCTCAGTATATAACGGCACGTTATAGATAAAAGAATAAAAATTATAGATTGAGTATGTAATTTCAAGCGTTAGAATTGGGCAATATCTCCAATTAACTCCAAATTACCAATATAAAAGTTCGCAACCTTGGGTTATACGACTTTGTCTGCACGGACCGTCGTATCTCGCGGTATTGCGAGCCAAGGAACGCGCCCCATGGGTGGTTTTACTACTCAGTTTGTTGTCGCACTCACCGTGACCATAAGCCTGGCTCTTGTCAGCGGCTGTCTGGGTACGGCATTAGGGCTGTTTCTGGCCATTTCGAAGGGCACGGCACAGCCGCGACTCAACAGCGTCGTGACGGCCTACACGACAGTTGTCCGTGGTGTACCAGAACTTCTCATTATCCTGCTCATCTACTTCGGCGGAACGTCCCTCGCCAGCAAGATCGCCGGCCGGTACGTGGAGGTGAACGCATTCACCGCAGGCGTCATCGCGCTCTCGGTCGTCTTCAGCGGCTATGCGACCGAAGTGTTTCGCGGCGCGATTGCGGCGGTGCCAGCGGGTCAAGCCGAAGCGGCAAAGTCGCTTGGGCTGAACGCCTGGCAGCGCTGGGCGTTCGTCATCGGACCTCAGATGCTGCGGCTAGCGCTGCCTGCCTATGGCAATCTCTGGATTTCGCTCTTCAAGGATACGGCGCTGGTTTCGATCGTCGGCCTGACCGACATAATGCGCGTTGCGTATGTGGGGGCCGGATCCTTGCGCGCGCCCTTGACCTTCTACCTTGCGGCCGCCGCTCTCTACCTCTCGCTGACCACCGTCACGCTGCTGTCGATCCGGCTGGCTGAGCGACGCTATCCGGCCCTCGGCCGGTAGGAGGGAGCGACCATGAACCTCGGCTTGATGTTTGATGCAATGGTTGTCCTGCCTTCGGGCATTGGCCTCACCTTGACGCTCACGGTCCTGTCGCTGACGGCTGGATTTCTTCTGTCCGTGCCGTTGGCCTTCATCCGCGCGTTCGGACATCCCGGCCTGTCGCTCGCGGTGCTGGCATACACCTATGTGATTCGCGGAACGCCGATGCTCGTTCAGCTCTTCCTGCTCTACTATGGCCTCGGTCAGATCGAGGTGGTGCGAGCCAGCATCTTCTGGGTGATCCTGCGTGACCCTTTCTGGTGCGCCCTTCTGACATTTTCGCTGAACAGCGCGGCACACACCACCGAGATCCTGTGCCGCGGTCTCCAGTCCGTGCCTAAAGGTGTCACCGAGGCGGCCACGTCTCTCGGCCTAAAACGCTTCCAGATCGCTCGCCTGGTCACCTTCCCGATCGCTTTCAGGATATCGCTTCCGGCCTACGGCAACGAGGTCGTGGGGATGATCAAGGGTTCGTCCCTGGCGAGCACCGTGACGCTGCTCGAGATCACCGGCATGGCGAGACAGATGGTGTCTACCACGTTCGCGCCGTACGAGATCTTCATCGTCGCCGGCGCGATCTACCTATCGCTGACGTCGATTGCCGTAAAAGCGATGCAGTTCCTGGAACGGCGACTGTCGACCGACGGCCATCCTGCGCCTCGACGAAAGCCGCGATTGCGCCCGCCATTTTCTGATCCCGAGATCACGACGACGCCCCTGCCCTGACCTGCGGGTTTTTGGCGACCCTTTCCATCTTAACCAACGAAGAGGTGCATCATGCGCATACCCCTGGCTATTGCTGTTTCTATCGCATCCCTGATGTCGGCATTTCCGGCCAGCGCCGAAAGCAGGAGCGTCATATCGATTGCCACTGAAGGCGCATCGCCGCCCTGGGACGGCACCGACGCGAACGGTCAACTCTACGGCTATGATATCGATGTCGGACAGGAGTTGTGCCGTCGCATCCAGATCAAATGTACCTTCGTCCCGCAGGATTGGGACGGGATCATTCCGGCACTGCTTGTAGGCAAGTTCGACGTCATCATGTCCGGCATGGCGATCACGGAAAAGCGCAAGCAGAAGATCGCGTTCTCCGTTCCCTACGCCACCGGCTTCAACCAGTTCGTTGTGCGCAAGGACCTGGGTCTCGATCCTGGCGACATCAAGCAGAAGGTCAACCTCTCGACCATCGGCGACGAGGAGAAGGCGACCATCGAACGCCTCAGATCGACACTCGCCGGCAGGGCGATCGGGGCCCTGCGCTCGTCGAATTCGGAAGCCGTGGTGAAGGAAATGCTGGGCGATGTCGTGACCATCCGCAGTTATGACAGCCAGGACAACATGAAGCTCGATCTTGCCGCGGGTCGCATCGACGGCGGCCTCGCCGACTATTTCACCTGGCGGGATTTCCTGGAGACGCCTTCCGGTTCGGATGTGGTGTTTTTCGGGCCGGAACTGAAGGGTGGGCTCTGGGGACCGGGCGTTGGCGCCGGCATGCGCAAGGACGATACCGAGTTGCTCGCCAAGTTCAACGCGGCCATCGACGCTGCCACCAAGGACGGAACGATCAAGGCGCTGAGCCTGAAATGGTTCAAGAGCGATATCTCACCGGCCCTCTCGCAATAGCCGGCAAGCAGCTTCGACATCGACGTGGCGCTGGCCGCAACGCCACCGCCCTCCCCTCCTTCAAGGCGAGTTCCATGAAAGACCAGTTCTGCGCGGTCGTTACCGGCCAATCCCTGATCAAACACGACATCCGTGACGTCAAAGACGAGCGTTTCATCGCGGTTACGGACTTCCTGCGCCAAGGCGACGTCGTCTTCACCAACTTCGAATCGACAATCCTCGGCAAGCACGGCGGGTGGCCGACCAAGGGCAAATACTTCGGCTATTCCAGGGCTGAAGTGCTCGACGCATTGCAGGCCATCGGTTTCAACGCGCTTGCGCTCGCAAACAACCACGCCTTCGATCTCGGCGCCGGCGGCATCCTCTCGACGCTGGAGGAGGTGGAAGCGCGCGGTTTCCTGCATGCCGGCATCGGGGCCGGCGAGACGGACGCGAGGAAACCCGGCCGCCGCCGGCTGGGCGCGCGCGAGGTCGCGCTTCTGGCGATGGATGCAGGCCCCGGCCCGACCAACATGTATGCCGAAGACCGCACGGCCTTCCGGCCGGCTCGGCCCGGCGTCAATCGTCTGAGCACCGTTCGCAAGATGGGGGTGCCGGACGGTCACTTCAGCAGACTGGCAAGGCTGGGCGCGCATTTGCAGAGCTCGCCCTTTGAACTAGCCAACTATGCGCAACCGGAGGACCCGGTGGAGGTGGCAGCCGGCACGGAGATCAATTTCTACGGCACGGTGTTCACGCAAGCCGCCGATTTCGGCCGTCTGATCGAAGTCGATCAGCGGAGCGCGAGTGTCCATCTCTCCGCCATCCGGCATGCGGCGGCACAAGGCGATTTCGTCATCGCCTATCTGCACCACCATCATTGGGAACCAGGTTGGCAGGATGTGCCGCGCTGGGTGCAAACCTTCGCCCGGATGTGCATCGACGCCGGCGCCAACCTATTCGTCAGCCACGGCGCTCCGGTGCTGCAGGCGGTGGAGATCTACAACGCCTCGCCGATTTTCTACGGCCTCGGAAATTTCCTCTTCCACGTGCACCCCGACGAAACCGAATGGGACCCACCGGAAGTCTGGCAGAGCATTGTCGCCGCATGCCGCTATGATGCGGGCGGAAGCCTGGAAGGGATAGACCTTCTGCCCGTCGTGATCGGGGCGGAAGCTCAAGCTCTCGGATCAGCAACGGACAGACTGGTGCCCGTCGCCGTCACTGGAGGCGCGGCCCGAGACATCCTCGAGGGATTCGCGACCCGCTCGCGAGCTTTCGGCGTCGAAATCGAAGTATCCACGGCTTGCGGCCGCATCGCCCTGCCCGCCGCCCGAAAATTCGGCTAACAGGCCCGACCGGCCGTCAGACGGTCTTGCATTCGGCCGGCGCGGATTCGCCGGCCGTTTCTCGATCCGTCTCTGTGTCTAGCAGGGTCAGTTCTTCCCCCAACGCTGCGATCAGGGACGAGACGCGACCGCGCACACGGGGCGGAAGGTTCACTAGACCCTCAATCAGGCGCCGGCCCTCCGCGCTGGCGATGAAATCCAGGCGCTCGTCGACCGGCAGGGGCCGCGCCTCGAGGCGGGTCTCATCGTTTCCCGGCAGGCCTTCGAAGAAGCGGCCGACAGGAACGCCGAGCGAGCTGGCGATCTCGTAGAGCATCGATGCGCTCACGCGGTTTCTAGCGTTCTCGTATTTCTGGAGCTGCTGGAAACTGATGCCTATCGATCGGGCAAGCTGGGCTTGCGATACGTCGGACTGGACGCGAACGGTCGCAATCTGCCTGCCGACATGCTGATCGGCGGGATGAGGGTCACTTTCGATCCTTGGCTTCGGCTCCGTCCGTAGGAGGACGGTGCGTTGCGGTTTCAACAAGGCCTTTCGAACCTCCACTCGTCAGCCGGATAAAGTCTGTCGCCTACGCTCCGGGCTCTTCGCACCGATGTTATCTGCAGATGGAATCGCCACTTCATATACCTTACGGGGTGCAAAATAACCCTATAGGTGGCAAAGAATATCCGGCTGCCGATTGTGGACTGATGGTCAGTCCACGACAGATTCGAGCCGCGCGGGCTTTGCTTGGTTGGTCGCAGCAGGAGCTTGCTGACAAGGCCATTGTGTCGCTGAATGCGCTGGTCCGGTTGGAAAACGGCAAAGTAGACTCCCGGATTAGCACTTTGCAGGCTATTGAAGCGGCCCTGACAAAAGCGGGCGTCGAATTCTTGTCCGTCGGGCAGAGGGGTGAAGGTGTCCGGCTCTCAAATCCTCGGGCTTGATAGTGAATTTGGCGTGTGTTTTCTGTGTGATGCGGTGCTCGATTGGCACCCTTGCGTTTCGTTCGGTGACGTTGCGGAGTAGCCATTCGCTATCTGCCCGATCCACCTTCCTAGCTGCGCGATCCTGGCCTGCCTGATGGGTTGCCAGACCCGTTATGGCCGCACCAGCGCACAACTTGGTTGCAGACGGATATCCAATCGTTCCGATGGGTCTGCTCCAGACGCTGCTGCTGACAGCACACCCATTCAGTCTTTTCGTGAACCTGCCGACGTCCGCACAACGTGCTATTGCAGGACCAACTGATCGGCTCGCGCCCAGAACACTGTTAGCAAACGCGGTAAGGCTTGGCCTTGCAGCTGCAATTGTCGTTCCCACAATTTCTCTCCTGCGGGTGACGACAGACAAACTCGTGGTATTGTCGGAATCAGCCATGATCCGAGTTCCATACAGCTTGGGTTGTGCCCAGGCCGAACGATGTGTTGAAGCACGACGTTCGGCCACCAAGAGCGAACCATATTACGTACATACCGTACATTACGGACACCGCCATTGTCAAACGTTCCTGATCCTCTCGACAACAAAACTGAACGCTTCGAGTTGCGGCTCTCGACCGACTTACTTGCTCGCATAGACGAATGGCGTCGCACGCAGCCAGATCTTCCCACCAGATCGGAAGCGTTCCGGCGATTGGTGGAGGCTGGGCTAGCTTCAAAATAGGTTGCGGCTTGGTAGAACCATCTCGGGCGCGCTTGGCGAGCAAAGCTGAGTCGGTCGAAGCTGGAGGCGTCTCGCGAGCTATGGTTGTAGATTTAGAAAGAGGATTGCGTAGGCCTCACCGTGACAACGTCGAATGCTTTCGCACTCCATTGCCGACATCGATTTATTCCAGAGAACGGAGGCCGCGTGTGCGGTTAGCCAAACGGCACCTACCGACGCCAAACGCACAGTTTCGAGCGATCGTTGAAATGTGAGGCTGGCTTCCGGCACCTTTGCGCCAAGCGCCTATTGTGACGTTGAAGGATCGAAAGGAGCCGCAAGCAGTCGGAGCACTTTGGCGGTTCAGCTGGGACGGGCTGCCCGCTACCGATATGCTACAGTTCCACACTGCCATTTATGCGACTTTCCAGCACAAAAGGCGAACATAGCCTAGCGACTTATATCCGACGCTAACAATTCTGGCTCAGTTCAGCGACAGGCGGAATGTCTGAATGGGGCGGCAAGATGATCGCAAGTCCGAGGGCGATGAGGGCCAAATAAAAAGTAGCTGGGCCTGATCATGTAGACAGGGCTGAAGCGCGTCGATGTCTTGCTTCTCGATGCATGTTGACGGGCGTGGCGCGGAGAACTCGCGAAACCATTTCGCCGAGAAAAAGTCCAGGCGAAAGCTCGGTCGGTATGCGATCCTTGATAACTTTCACCTTGGGCAGACCGTTGATGATTTCGTCGATCGTGTCATCGAGCATTGGCTCCGGAACTTCTTCGGCCTCGTCCTCAAGCTCGGGGCCTGGCTCCAATATTCCATCTGCTGGAGGAACAACGTCTGCGTCTGGAAGTACAATGTCGCCTCCGTATTCCATCAAGACCAAACACGTGGCGTGGTAAGCATCGTCTTCCTGCCCAAGCTTGACAAGAAGATCGAACAGCCATTCCGCTGTCCCGGGTTCCTTGTGCAAAATATCGGAGCGCAGCCCAAAAACGAAACCGAGTGCGGCTAGCGGATGCCGCAGCCGCAAATTCTTGGCGTCACCGTACGACTCCTCGATCCTGTTCGGAGCATTCTTTGCATACGACGAGTCCATGCGCTTGGTTGAAACAAGCAGCTCCGGGCCGGTCGCCCAATCCGTAATGATGACATCGACCTGCTTCAGGTAGTTCTTGCCAAGTATGGCCGCTGACGATGATGTGACGCCACGAATCGATGAGCGTTTCTCGATCCGCTCTTCAATTTCGGCTCGAAGCTTGCCTGGCAACGAACTGATCAACGACGTAATCGCGGCAGGAAGGACGCGCGGATTGCGCGGCTTGGGCCAGACCTGGTCTGATCTGAACCCTGCTCTGCGGAGTTCGTAACTCAACCATACATCCAGGGCTAGCGCGGGAACACCTGACTGCGTTGAAGCCTTGAGATGCAGTGGAACACCCAGCAAGAGCTCAAGCGTCCCATAGTCCGGCTCAAAGCGCAGCTGGGCATCTGGCCTCTTAGTCCATGGATTGCTGTGCATCCCGCCGGTGGCCGCCCGAGCGACGATATAGTCGAAAAGTCCCCAGGCCTGACTTTTCGCAGTTTCTTTAGCGCCCATCGGCTTTTTTTACCCTTGTCCATTTGGCGACAACGCAATCAAGCCGCCGCCTCAGTCAGCATAGTGGCGCCAGCGCTGAAGAGATCCAATGGCCTCTTCAAGTTCGTCGTTATCAGTCCTATCGATAGTCGCGGCTGCTGGGAAAACAATCCGTCCGGCCTCGCGTGGCTCAAGCTTTAACATCCCTCCCCCGAGCGCGTGGCCTTCGAGTTCGCAGCTTAACCTCACGAAGGAGGACGACCATGCCGGCAGCAATTTGCTCGCAAGGGACCTATTGCGGACCCGAACCGAGTGGACGCTGTTGGTGCAGGATACGCCAGCGGCATTTTTGACAAGGTTCACGCTGCGCCCAGACATGTAACTCATCATGAAGTCAGGTATCTGGACGTCAGGCACCGCATACCAAGGCGCGCGATTGCGGCACTTGTACGCCTGCCTTGCTTCCTGGCCGACGCTGCTGTCGAGATACTTGCTCACCGAGACTGGAAGCTCTTGATGGCGCGTCAGCCGCAGCAGCAACATCGGATCGTCGCGCTGCTTCCATTTTTCGACCGTGGCCTTGGTGATCTGCTTGTCTGGCATCGCCCGGCCGTTGCGCAGCGACGGCTGCAGTAGGGCCGACGGGATTCGCAGGCGATCTGCGTCGGAAGGCCGCAAATGGAAGAAATCATTATGACCACTTACGTAACCGATGCCGACGGCCGCAAAATCGGCCAACCGGTGTGTGCGAGGGTCCGCAAGCGCTGTCGCGTATAGAGAGCGTACTGAGGCAGGCAGCAGATAAGGGCGCAGGCGCCGGTTCCAGACGGTGCGCCATTCATCGAGGTCTATCCTCATGACCGGCTTCGGCGGTGTCCTTCCCGGGACAAACTCCTCGATTACGCTCATGCCGATTGCATCGGCTTTCCCGCCAAAGCCGTCAGTGTAGAGCAGCCAGCAATCCTCGGAGAGCGTAGGGAATAACTTTTTTCGCACAGCAATGATCTGCACCTTCGAGAATGACTCGACGAGATAGTCAAGAAGCGGCGCGGCGTAAGGCGCGTGGCCGATCTCGGCGGGCACGACAAAAGCCATCCGGCCGCCGCGTTTCAGAAGGCCGGCGGTCGCGACAATGAATGGAGCCCAGGACGAGGCCAGTCCGCTGAAGCGGGCGCCAAGATCGAGGCATAGGTCAAGCGCCTGACGCCGCATTTCACCCTTGAACGTCTGGTAACGAATGAAGGGTGGGTTGCCCGCGGCGCACTCAAACCGTTCGCGGGTCTCAAGAGCCCAAGTGAAAAAATCCCCTTCGTGGACCAAGGCACCCGGTGCGCGCACTATCGCGAGATGCGCCGAGGTCGGATTCTGCTCGATGCCGACGCTGTTTCGGTGAAGGGCCAGAAACTGACCGTCGCCACAGGAGGGATCAAGCATCCGATCGGAGGGTTTATGACAGGCCCAGGCGACCAGCGCCTGGCTCACATCGTCTGGCGTGAAATACGCGCCGGAGCGCTTCCGTGAATATTCTGGAGATCTGCCCACCATCGCCCGCACCTTAGTCAGATCGAATCGCACCGCAACAGCGGAAATTGGAACATAACGCGAACAACCAGAATCGACAACCTGATGGGTGGCTGGTTGGCCCTTGAGATCGCGTGGCGGCCTGAGGAACCGGCGGGCGGAGTCTACGTTGAGGCTTGGTCGACAACGGTTTCTAACCATTTGTCAGCACTCATCAGACGTCATTTCGTTTGTCAAAGTGGACCCTTGAAAGGGTGGGTGCTATGGTATCCAAATGGCGAACTCACCATATCTAGCGTGCATGGCGCGTAGCATTGGACGCCAACTTTGGTCTTTCGCGAGGAATTGAACATGGCAACCGGCAGGGTGAAATTTTTCAGTTCGACAAAAGGGTTTGGATTCATCACGCCTGACGACGGCGGTGGTGACGTCTTTGTTCGCGCTGAGGAAGCCTCCAGAGCCGGACTATCAACATTGGATACCGGTCGTAAAGTGAGTTTCGAAGAGGTTGGTGCCGAAGGCGGGAAGGTTTCGGCGACGCAGATAATCAAAGAGGAAGGGTCCACTGGTATCCAGCGCCCTTAAGCAGCGCCAATTTTTCTTGCGCGCAGTCCGATGTTAGGTTTTATCTTGGACATCCAAACATTGGTGCGCGGGAAAACTGAGAATGGCTGCCATACCAAGTCGGTTCGTTGACCATTTTCTGCTCGGGCGGGCGAGTCCTGGCGAGCTTCAACGATTTACCCAAGATGCAGGCATTGTTGCGGACGTCTGGCTCAGCTTTGCCGAAGATCTCACCCTCCCGCGGACTATCCTGTTTACGCCCGTGGACGGCGTGCCCGCAATTGATGCCGCGACCGTCGTTCATCAAGCACTCCGCCGGTATCGGGAACAGCCGGCCCTACCGAACGACAGCCTGAAGGCACAAATCACGACCAATCGAATATGGGCAAACGTCTCGCCGCTGGAGAGCTTTGTTGCGGCTACGGTATACTTCGATGAACTCATACGGGTGGTTCTGCCACTGACCCTGTGGTGGTCAAGCAAGAACCTGAATGCGCTGCGCGAGGAACGGCTGGTACTCAGCGGATTCCGTGCAAATCTGGAAACGTACGTTTCCCGCCGCCTAGGCCAGCAAGGCTCCAACGCCCCGCCTTTTGCTGCCGATGTCGAACGTTCCTTTGCCGACAGACGGTCCTTGGACGCGAAGGTCCTGGAAGCGACCTCAATCGTTGCTCTGATCGGTCTCTTTGCGGCCGTGGCGCGTCAGCCCCATTTAATAGATCCCACTGTCGCCTCGCAGTTCGACGGCGAAGCTATTGCCAATTGGACTGCAGGCCACGCCGACACGATCGCCAAGGCGGCGGTCTCGGAACTGGATCGCTCTGTGCCAGCTCCAACTTCGAGCGTATTGGGTTCCTTTCCGGCCAATCCCCATACCCGAAGCACCGCACTTATCCAAAGAGTGTTCCTGGATCGAGAATCACAGCTGGCAGAGACAGAGGCGATCTGCACGGTGAAGGCAGACGCAGCGGACCGCGTATTCGATATTTCGTGCCGGTCTCTCACCTGGGCAATTATTGACAGCGGAATCGCAGCTAGTCATCCTGCCTTCGACGAGTTCGAGGCGGGGACGAATGGCAGCCAACCCAAGCGCGCAAGTCGGGGAAGAGTGCGTGCGACTTTCGATCTCACCCGCATCGACCTTATTCGCAACCTTGACCTGACAACGGATGACCAAGAGCTTCGCGAAGGCGTCATTGAGCACATTCTAGAGGACTTGAAAAAGGTGCCGGGACTTCGTGCGCCCGACTTTGAGAGAGTTGCAAGAAAAAACTTGAGGTTGATAGCCATGCAGCTACGGCGCCGTTTGCTTCCGGACTGGGCGCTGATCGAACCACTGATCCGGATCATGGAAGACGACGGGGTGGGCCTATCTTCCGATCACGGCACGCATGTAGCGGGCATTCTGGCCGCTGACTGGCGTGAGCTTCCGACTGGTGTACCGAATGGTGGTGCGGAGGAGGTTGTGCTGCGTGGGATATGCCCCGACATTTCACTCTACGATCTGCGCGTTCTCCACCCCAAATCCATCAAGAACACCGAGTTCGCGATTATCGCCGCCCTGGAATTCGTACGCCATCTAAACAGCCGAGCCGCGGGGCCACCTCTTATTCACGGGGTCAACATCAGCCTGTCGATACCCCACGAGGTGCGAAACTACGGATGCGGCGTGACGCCTGTATGCGTGGCCTGTGACGACTTAGTCCAATCTGGTGTCGTCGTTGTTGCCGCGGCTGGGAACCGCGGATGGAATGAACGAGAGTTGGGGTTTGGAAATTTCGTGTTCTGTTCGATCACCGACCCTGGCAATGCGCAGCGCGTCATCACTGTCGGCGCTACACACAAGGCCAAGCCACACACATATGGCGTGAGCTATTTCTCCAGCCGTGGCCCTACCGGTGATGGTCGAGTGAAGCCCGACCTTGTCGCTCCGGGCGAAAAGATTCGTGGGCCCATTCGTGGCGGTGCCGACGATGAACTCGACGGAACCAGCATGGCAGCGCCATTCGTTAGCGGCGCTGCAGCAATGCTGATGGCTCGGAACCGCGAGCTGATGCGAAATCCCCAACGGATCAAAGAGATCCTGTGCGCAAGCGCCACCGACCTCGGGCGCGAGCGCTATTTCCAGGGGCACGGCCTGGTTGACGTATTGCGCGCCTTGCAGTCGATTTGAGGAGGTGCAGGAATGTTGTTCAGCCTCGAGGTCCTGCCTGCTGCTGAAGGCGACTGCCTTCTGCTACATTGGGGCGCCCCGCCCTCGATCGCAATCGTAGATGGCGGACCCGGCAAAGTCTTCGAAAATACCCTGAGAGGACGTCTTGATGAGGTCCGTCGAAACCTTCAACTAGATACCTTGCCCATTGAGCTGATGATGGTCAGCCATGTCGACAATGACCATATTATTGGCGTCAAGAAGCTGTTTCGCGAGCTCCGCAGCGACCAAACCAACAACATTCCGGAAGACCAGCGCAAGTTCAGGGTTCTGCGACTCTGGCACAATGCCTTCACCGACATCCTCGGCGACAAATTCGATAGCTACTATACGGCACCGGTAACGGCAGCCTTGACGGCTGCGACGTCACCTGGCGCCTCCTCAGCAACACTCGCAGACGCCGGCCTCGCCAACCTCCCAGAAGATGAGGCGCGTCACTTGGCCTTCGTCCTGGCGGGGCATGCAGAAGGGCGAGACCTCCGCGACGACTATAAACTGTTATTCGACGCCGGCCAAATCAATCGACTGAATACGCCGTTTTTGCGCAATGGGGATCCAAGTCCCGTCATGCGTGTATCTCCGATGGTCAAGCCAAAGATCGCTGGATTGGAGTTGCTGGTAATCGGTCCGAGTGAGGTAGAGCTCGATCGACTTCGCGCGGATTTTGACAAATACCTCGTCAAAAATGGCCTCACGCTTCCTGAGGCCTTGGTCGCTGCAGCTGCCGAACAGGACAACAGTCCGACCAACCTTTCCAGCCTTATCTGCCTGGCAAAGTTCGGCGGAAAGACGATTCTGCTCACAGGTGACGCTCGTGGCGACCGTATCCTTGACGGTCTTGCAGCAGCCGATCTGCTTCGAGGAGGAACGATGCACGTTGATGTGTTGAAGGTGCCGCATCATGGTAGCGCCCGCAATGTCACGCCAGATTTCTTCAAGGCGATTTCTGCGGACACCTACGCAATCTCAGCCGATGGAAAGCACAGCAATCCCGACCGGGATACAATCAAGTGGTTGATCGACTCCCGCGAAAAGGATGCTCGTTACAAAATCGTGTTTACGTATCCGCTCGCCGAGATTGACGCCACGCGCCGCAAGATTCAGGAGCGCAAACAAAAGTGGGACGCGGACCGAGACGCAATAGATACCTTGCTCACCTCCTATAAGCAGAACGGGTTCGCGTTCACATTCTCGAACGGGCGTGCTGTAATTGATCTCGGCGACGACGAGCTGCGGTGGTGAGTGGTTCTGTTTAGGAGACCAATATCCTCTTACATTACGTTGTTTACAAAGCGATATTTGCTTTTTTCAATTGATGGGCAAGGATTTGTGGAACGAATGGAATACCTAGGCCCCTGCACCGAACTCGCCGCGTGGCGGCCCGGGTCACGGCATTGAATCGCGAAGTCCCCCAAGTGTAGCAGGTAGAGCCAACCGCCGGCGGAGAGGAATAAGTCCGAGACACGGCAGCCTCGTCGTTTGCGGCGTTTGCCAGTTGAGCGACATGGGCTTCAGAAGCACATCAACGAGGTGCGCGGCGTGACCCAGTGAGATCGGCAGCACGACCTCAGCGGCGATCGCCGCGGCGTCGAACGGCGCCGAGCGCTGGGATAGTGCGAGTTTATCGGTCTGCGCGCAAAGGTCGGGGAGCGCGTCACCGTCCCGATGGAGGCCAAGCTGGCCGAGTATCTTCTCGAGCCGATCGGGCGTTGCTGGAAGCGCATAACATTTCAGGAAAAGGCCCATTCCTCATCGGCGGGGGTGACCAACCCCCGCCGCAGCCGGCTGTTAAGTTCATGCCACAACGGGTCCGACACGAAGCCTTTCATGCTTCCACATGCCTCGGCGAAGGAAATGTCGCCCAGACGATCGATAAGATCACTCATCCCGCTGTCCCTACCATTGAGAATCAGCTCGAACGGATCATCGTCAAACTCAATGACCCGATGTCCCCAGGCACCCGGTATGTCGTCGGTTGCGAGAGCCTGCCGAAGATCTCCATCCACGCCTGCGGCCTCAAGCGCCCGGCAGACGACATAACGCATCAGGGGGTAGTAGATCGGCTGATAGCTGCCTCCAAGCGCGCGCACGCCGGGCAGGATCGACAAAACCAGAAACATCAGCAGGAGATTCGGGACAAGGCTGCGGTTTGCCAGCCGCTCGAGGATGTCGGGGGCGGTGAAGCACGCCACCTTCATACTGGTCGCAGGATCGATGAGCTCGCCGGCGATCAGACGCAGCGGACGGCGTTTGCCATTTTCATAGAACCAGAAGAAATCAGTGCCCCGAGCGAGCCAGCCACTCCAGGGGCCAGACGCGAGCCCGTCGAGGCCGGCAAGGATATTGGAAGCGAACTTCGGGTCTTCCAGCAGTCTCATGCGTAACCAGGAATTTTCGTCCGACAGATGGTCGGCCACCAGGTCGGCAACATCCTCGTCGTCGATCTGCAGGAAAGCAAAGCGGCCTCCGAACATTTTTGGCCACAGGATGAGATTGGCTGCCTTGATGGCGTGCGCGGGCCGCTCGAACTGCGTCTTCGGCAAAAGGCTACGCAGCAGCATGAGCGCGTCCCTCTCAGTGTTTGGCTCCGTCGGCAACAACTCGAACCTATAGGGTCCCTGCCCGGCCAACAGGCTGTATCCGATCATCCGGCTTCGGCTGAGGCCAAAGACGTTGACCGGCTTCCCGTCGACATTGAGCCAGCCTGGCCCCTTACGCGGCTTTTCAACAAGGTTCACCGTCGAAACGGCGTAGGAAACATAGGTCGAACAGCCATGCGCCGAGAGGCCGAGGAGGCTGAAGACGTGTGTGTAAAAGGCTTCCGGCTCCATGAGGAGAAACAAATGAGGGCCTGTCTGCATCACACGGCGCCTTTCGAAATCCCTGCAGATTTCCGAGGCGGCATCAGTCGATAATCCGTTTCGTGTCGCTGCCTTCCTGATGATGCCGACTAGTTTGGTGAAGGCTCGAAGCCGGCTTTCTGGCATGTAGGTGGAAGCTGGCGCCTCGAACAGGCGAAACGCATAGTCGCGTATTGGCCGGGAATGATATGGGCTCATCCAGGGGTAGAGTGCCGTCAGCGACCCCAGGACTGCCTGTTTCGCATCTGCATCTGCAGTTAGCTCTTCCACCTCACGATTCACCTTTTTCTTGTGGCTGAACGACAACGCTCAAACACAAAATACTGATGAGGAGCACCACTCCGAAGCTAAAGAAAAACGTCGAAGGAAATGCTCGATCTCCTGCAGCGGCGCCGATGCCGAAGACGAGTAACCCGAGCGCCACGGCCACACTGTGCATAATGCCTTTGGCACGGCCCAACAGATAAACGGATACATGCGACTGCAATGTGACTTCAACGCTAACGCGTCCAAGATTGTATAGAAATCCGAGCGCGGCGAAAAGGATCACTGTCCAAGGCGTGCGCAGAGATGCCAGCGCCATGAGTACAAGCGCCGTAAAGCCCAAAAGCATGAGATGCCGCGCGTGGATACTCATTGCTCCTTCAATCCGGTATAGAGAGACCGCGCCGATCAGTGAGCCCGCCGACCATGCGGCCTCGAGGTAGCCGAAATCGACGGCAGTACCCTTCTGCTCCTGGAAGACGAAGCTCGATCCCATGACGCTGACAAGCACCGCGCTTGTATAGAGAAGCGCGTAGACGACGATGAGACGACGCAGGCTCGGATCGATTAGTGCTGCAGAGATCTTGGCGATGCGGACATCGCGCAAAACCGGCTCCAGCCGCATCAAGGCAAGGCAGCCCGCTGAAAATAGGAAGAAGGCAGCAAGAACGGTGAATGGCAGGGCTGGTGAACGCTGATGTAACAAAGGCCCTGAAAGCAGAGCCGCGCCGAGGTTACCGAACTGCATGACGAAGAAGACGGTGGAATTGGCGGCTACAAGATCGCGGCCGTCAGCTATCACGGGGATCATCGATTGAGAGCTCGTAAGCGCGACACGGTCGCAAAACGAAAAGAGGGCCGCCGACAGGCAGATAATCAAAAACACGTCCATGAAAAGGAGCGCGCAAGCGGTCGCCAGCATAACGACGAAGCGGCCGAGGTCTGCCGCAACGTTCAAGCGCCGCCTGTCAAATCGATCCGCCGCCAAGCCGGCCAGAGGACTCGCGATGAATTCGACAATGCTTGCGATCGCAAGGAAGCTCGCCACGCCGGCAGTTCCGTACCCTCGCTCGACGAGAATCCAGGCGGATGCGATGTAGTAGCCGTTTCGGGCGACAGAAGCCGATAGCGTGCTGGCCAGGAATCCGAAGCGAGGATTTGACCGGTCGGCCCGTCCTTTAGCATGATGAATTCGAACCAGGTCTGACATGAGCGGCGTATCCGGGCTGACCGCCGATGAATACCTTCTTCCGCCAAGCCTGCTTTACTGTGATGTCGGGGTTTTCCGATACTTGCTGAGAACCGACAAGCGGCGGCCTAGATTCTGCATTGACGGCGAAATTCCGTCGGGGCGGCGCCGAAAGCCTGCTTAAAGGCGGTCGTGAAATGGCTCGAACTGCCGAAACCACACTCCATGGCGATCTCCGTCGCCGACAAGTTCGTCGATCGCAGCATATCCGCCGCGTGCTCCAATCGGCGCTGTGCAATGAATGCGTGCGGTGTCATGCCAGTCGACTGCTTGAAGGCCCTCCAGAAATGGAACCGGCTAACCCCAACCTCTTTCGCCAAATCGGCGAGCGTAGGTCTGGCGCCCGACAAGGCCTCGATCATTCCCACCGCTCGCTTGAGATCGAACGATGACAAACCGCCTTTTGCCGGTTCCTGATGCACGCCGTTCAACCTGAACATTTGCCCGAGCAATTGCGTGGCCTGGCACTCCGCCATCGTCGCGCTGATGGGGTCGGGCTGCTTGAGCTCCAGGACAATCCTCTGCAACGCCAACTCTACAGTCGTGTCCCGAAATCCGATCGAGGGCGGCAGCGCTGCCGCGCGATTGCGAGTCATTCCCGCAAACACGTCGTCGGCGAACCCTTTTTCAATCGAGACCAGGACGTAGGAAGCGGTCGCATCCCCCTCGTCCCACCCATTCCAATCACTGCCAGCGGGAATGAAGATTATCGAACCGGCCCTACGCGGCGAAAAGGAAATCCGGCGCCCGTCGACAATGTCTTCTCCGCGGCTCGCCGTGCCCTTCAGGTTCATCAAGAACAGATGGTTCGGCTGGAGGAGTCTTGTCTCCTGGCGCTCAAGCCCGGTTCTTTTGACCACGTCCGCCCGTACGCTGCCCCAATTCTCATACTTGTGGGCAAGCGATTGGTGGCGTGACCGGCGGTTCTCGGTCGGGTCGAGGGCAAGAGTATTCACGTATCCACAGCCTCCTTACTGGCGAGTGGCCAGTCGCTGCGTGATGTGGCGAACCAATGGTTGCTGAACAACACGCAAATAACTCTGGATTGCTAGAAGATGTGACTTTAGCGAAAAAATGGCAAGCCAGTGAAAGCCGTCTGTATCCGGCAGCCCTACCAATTGCCTCAGCCAATACTTGAGCCGGGCGAAATATTAGACGCCACTTATCTTGGTGGAATTTCCCGCCATCGACGTATCGGCATCTCACCAACGGAACGGTGCTGGAGGCATACTGCGATGCGTGGACTCGACGACTTTCTGGCTGAGTGCGACAACGGTCCACGGATCAACGGGCTGGCCGGTTTTTTCGCGGCGACCGCGGCCGGAAAGAGCGGGATGCCAATCCGCAAGCCCGTCGCCGATGCCCGGCTTCTGCCGAGCGATGAATTGCTGAGAGATGTGGTTGCCCTGCATGCGGCACGACAAGGTTTTTTCGACCAGCACTACCACGGCAGCATTCCCTACAGATTGGAGGAAGAGTGCCGGATGGCCTACGCAGTGCTGAAATATGCCCGGCACCGTGGCGCTCCGCTTTCGCTATACAGCCTTGGAACGGCAGAAGGCACGATGGCGAGAACATTGTCCGAGATTTCAGGGGGGCAGATACGCACACTGTCCTGCAGCCCCAACGCGGAGAACTACACAAGCTTCATGGCCTATGGCGAACCACCGCACGCCGACTTCTTCATTGGCCCCTTCCATAAGTTGACCAAGGACGTTCTGGGTTCAGATCCGCGACTGGCAAATTTCGCCCAGGGCTTCGATATTATTCTGGAAGATACGACCTTTCAGATGTACTCGCCAAACAGAGCAAGCCAGATCGAGTTCGTGACCCAGCACCTCAAGGCGGATGGAATCTTCGTCTTCGTCGAGAAGTTCCGGGCGGCCGAGGAGCCGGACTACAGGCGCCGCGAATACCAGAAGGATTTCGGCTTCAAGGCGCGCTATTTTCCCCCAGACGAAATCGAGAAGAAGCAAACCCTCGTTCTGGATACGATGTTCGGCAATGAGGTCACTTTGGGGCAAATGGCTGACGCGATACGCGCGCATTTCAGCTACTGCGCCCTGACCTGGAACAGCGGAAATTTCTGCAGCCTCGCGGCGAGCAATAGCGAGGAAAACCTAAACCGGTACCTCTCCCAGATGGCCACGCCAGCCATTCCGCACGAGTACGTCTATGAAACCAGTTTGTATTCGACCATGCCGGTTCGCATCGCCGCCGCCCAGGAATAGGCGCTTAAGCCTTGGGACAGGTCGATAACACGCTCCGCCGTTTGGACCATGTCTTCGCAGCGGTCGACCATGGCAGCCTGAGGCAGGCTGCCAGAGTTCTCAAAGTGAGGGAATCCTGTGTCAGCCGCAACATCGTTGCTCTCGAGCAGTCGCTGGACATGCAGTTGTTTGACCGCGACGCCCATGGCGTTCGGCTGACCGAGGCGGGTCGGGCCTGGGTCGATCTTGTCCGCGCTCACTATGAAGGCTTGCACGATGCCCTAGCCGGAGGTGGCCGCGGTCACCAGGATGCCAAAACGGTCAGGATAGGGTTATGCGCCCAGATGGGGCGCACGTTCGTGGCACGCCTGATCGATCGTTTTGGCCGTTTGCATCCGGACGTGTGCGTCGCGATCGAAGACGTTCCAGTCGAACAGTGCCTGGCGTCGATACGTCGCCGTCGCCTCGACATCGTCTTCACGCATGGGCTTGAGAACGCCGCCTTATGCCGCAGCGAGATATTTGCGCACGAGCGTTTGTTCGTTCTCCTGCCCTGTTCCCATCCGCTTGCTGAACAGCCTGCGGTGACATGGGCAGACCTTGCAGATACGTGCCTGCTGGTTTCAGGCGGATCGCCGCAGGATCCGCGTTTGCTGGAGCATATTGCTGCGAATGATGGCCCCACTGTCCAGATATGTCGCGCCAGCGAAGCAACGGTGATCCTCAAGGTGCAACTCGGTCAAGGCGTGACTCTGGCGGGCGAGGGTTTTGCCAGGACACTTGCCATCGACGCCACGGTGTGGAAACCTATCAGTGGCCAGAGCAGCATTAGCCGGATCAAGGCAGTGTGGCTGGAATCGAACCCAAAGCGCGCGCTTTTGCGGCTGGTTGGGACCGCGAGAAACATGGTGGCTGCAACGCGACCAGGCCCGACCCCGGTCATGGCAGGAAGTACGGAACGCCGCGGCGCGATTTCTGAAATCGCCATGACTGGGAGGCGCGACTGACCCGGTTCGCCTCAGTGGTCCGGTTTCTAACCACCGTTCGAACGCTTTGCCCTGGCAAAGCCCCGATCCGTCGCGATGAACCTTTCCAACATCGCAACGATGAGGCGCGTCGCGTCGGCGGGCCGTTGTCCCGCGTCGCGGCCGAGTATCTCGGCATAGGCGGTCAGGTCACGGTGCAATGCCGCGGGGAGTTCCACCATCACCTTGACAGGTTTGTCGTCGGCAATCGGGCCCAGTTTCAGCTTGGCCATTTTTTCCAGCCTCCGTAAGGTTCAAGCACGAGATCGCGCGTGACGATGACGCGCACCGGGAATCCCGGTCTGATGGTGAGCGTCGGCGCTATGTTGAGCTGCCGCTGGACGATCTGCTGGCCCGTCTGGCTGATGCTGTCGGAGGCGCCCTGGCGCAAAGCGCGCAGGATGTCGCTCTCCTGGCCCGATGAGCCAGCCTGCGCCCCGATGCTCAGGACCGTGGAAAGTGCTGCAGCCTTGAAGAGCTCGCCCCAGTGGTAGTCGACGCCATCCTCGAGGCCAGCATAGCCCTCGGCGTCCGCGCCGGGCTCACGTTCCAGGACGATGGAGCGACCGTCAGGAAAAATCAGCCTGGTCCAGACCAGCAACACGCGACGCTGGCCGAAGCCGACGCCATTGTCATACTGGCCAAGGAGGCGCGTGCCCTGCGGAATGAGAAGAATGTGGCCGGTTGGGCTGTCATAGACATTCTCCGTTACCTGCGCGGTAATCTGGCCCGGCAGGTCGGAGCGAATGCCGGTGATGAGGGCGGCTGCGATGACGGCGCCCGCCTGCAGGACGTTCTTCGATGCCGGCGGCGCGACGCGATCAGGCGAGACGGTACGCTTGTCCGGCGTCTGATCGAGGAATGCGAGCTGGCGGTCCTGCGCCGAGGGCGTCGCGGGCGGCGCGAGGCCAAGACTGGCGAGATCGGTCTGTGGCATGGCGTCTGTCGCGGCTCGGGCGACCGTTGCGTCACTGGCGGGCCGTGTTTGCGTGGACGCGAACAGACGCGCGGTCCTCGCCGCTTCCAGCTCCTGTTCCCGGCGCTGCTGCTCCGGGTCCGGTCCAACCAGGCCGGTCGATGGCGCGGGGCCGCCATTCTGTGCGGCGAGGATCGGGCGGCCGAGATCGCCGGGAAGCGGTGGGCCAAGTTTTGGAACGCCCGCATAGTCCTTAGGCAGGCCGGCGAGCCCATCGGGCGTCGAACGGTTATCGGTTGAATACAGCTCCTGCCCCTGGCCTTGCTGACGGTTCTGCAGCGCATAAAGCAACGCCCCGCCGACAGTCAGGCTGGCGGCGAGCCCCAATCCGGCCAGCGCCTTGCGGGACAGACGCGTCACGCGCGGCGGCTCGGCGCGCAGCCGCATGGCCGCGGCCGGCTCGCCCGTCAAAGGCCGGGGGTCATCCTCGACCGGTGTGTCCGGCCGGGCGTCATTCGCTGGCCCCCGGTCTTCTCCCTTCCCGGGGTCGAATGTGTTGCTCACGATGACGACCCTCCCCTGCCAGTTCGGAGGTACGTCGCAGGCGGGCTCGTACCAGGGCCACGCATCCATGAAAATCGACTGCTCTTCACCCCATCGGTGCGGGAGACGCGGACGCGCTTCTGGTTCTTGCCGGCGCCGAAACGCAACTCGGCGGCGGCAAACAGCCGGTCGACGATCATGTAGTTGCCGCGGACGCGATAGTTCACCAGTTCCGACGTGTCGCCTTGCGGCCCGACCACGAAGAGTGGCGGCATCTCGCCCTGGCCGATGCCTCGCGGGAACTCGATGAACACCTGCTTGCCATCGTCAAAGGCGCGCAGCGGCCGCCACGGTGCGCGATCGCCCGTCACGTCGTAGCGGAAATTGACGCGAGAAAGATCGATGCCCGTCGAGACCGGCTGTGCGGCTTCAGCCTCCTGGTTCTGA
The DNA here is from genome assembly GCF_055901595.1 of Mesorhizobium sp. WSM1386. Lineage (NCBI taxonomy): Bacteria > Pseudomonadati > Pseudomonadota > Alphaproteobacteria > Hyphomicrobiales > Phyllobacteriaceae > Mesorhizobium > Mesorhizobium sp. WSM1386. The sequence goes on along the minus strand of NZ_CM148373.1, from coordinate 4,400,695 downwards.
CGGCGCAAGGCAATGAGTTGGTCCTGCGGGTATTGCCAGGAAACCGATGCCATATAAGTGGACGGCGTCGAGCGCAGTTCCATGTGGTAGGTGCGCCGATCGGTATTGATGACGAGATTGGTTATCAGTTCGGCGCGCGTGGGCTTGACGAGGATATGGACCTGCTTGGCCCCGCCCGCACCGCTCTCGGTATCGCCGATGATCCAGCGCACGGTGTCGCCGGCGGCGACGGGACCGGAGCCGACGAGCTGCTCGCCGGGCTGGAGCGCGATGTCGGTGATTTGCCCCGGCGATGCGTAGACCTGATAGAGCGCGCCATCGACGAACGGATAGACCTGCATCGAGTTGATGAAGCCATTGCGCACAGGCTGAACGCGCGCTGCGGCGTTGGCCAGGTTCACGCGCGCGGCCGGATCGGTCGGTTCCGGCTCGGGCTTTGCGCCCTTGCCGACCGGCTTCAACTGGCCGGGAAGAGGCAGCGGCTTTGACAACTCGACCACCTTGACGGGCGGGGGCGGATCGACGGCTTGCACCGCCGGGATCGGATCGTCATAGGAAATCTCCGGCGGCTTCTGCCTGGTGGCACAGCCTGCAAGCACCGACGTGCAAAGCAGAAATGCTGGAAAGGCTATCTTGCGGATAGCCGGCACTGCGTGGATGAGGAAAGTTGGACACCCCCGTAGGGCGGCCTTGAAGAGTGCGGGGGTCATTGTCCAAGCTCCTTCGACCAGTTGATGGCGTTGATGTAGATGCCGAGCGGGTTCTTCCTCAGTGCGTCGGCGTCGCGCGGGGGCTGCACGACAATTGTGAGGATCGCAGACCAACGCTCCGTCGAAGCGAGGGAACCGTCCTGATAGCGGCGTTCGACCCAGGCGATGCGGAAGCTCACCGGGGATGCGCGGATGACCGACGACACGTCGACCGCGACCTGTTGTTTGCCGACCTTGGTGAACGGGTCATTGGCGCGCGCATAGTCGTTGAGAGCCAGCGCCCCGCCCTGCGTCGCGAAGTCGTAGGCGCGCAGCCAGTTCTGCCGCACAATGACCGGATCGGCGGGGATAGACCTCACCTGTTCGATGAAGTGCGCCAGGTAGAAAGCGATCTGCGGATCATTGGGCTGATAGTCGCCGACCGCGGGGGCGACAGCCTGCGCCTGGCCGAGACGATCGACCTGCACCACCCAGGGCACGATCGAGCCGTTGGCGGATTGCCACACGAGCGCGGCGGAGAACCCGGCGGCGAGCGCCAGGCAACCGAAGGCCATGTAACGCCAATTGCGCGCCTGCACGCGAGCCGAACCGATGCGCTCGTCCCAGACCTGTGCAGCGCGTTGGTAGGGCGTCTCGGGTTGTGGGGATCTGCCGTAGTGCGTGGACGGTCGTTTGAACATGCTTAGTCTCTTTCAGAGAGGTTGATCGATGAGCCGCCGCCATGGCTGTCGCCACTGCGAACGGCGTGGGCGGCGGCCTGGACGCCATGGGTCATCTGTTGCGAGCGCTTCATGCGCTTCGCCCAGGCGGGCTGACTTTCGGCTACGGAAGACGCGACCGGAGCGGAGCCGGCTTCGCCGGTGTCCGCGCCGATTGTGCCAGCGGTGGATGATCCGCCCGTCGTCTCGAAGGCCGCGCGAGCGCCGGACTGGTAGCTGTGCTTCATGCTGCCTGCCGCATTATTGGACGCGCGCTTGAGCGGTGAGATGGCACCCTGGGCGCCGGCGCTGATGACACCGCCGAGCCCGGATGCGACGCCGGAAAAACCAGACTCTCCGGCCGCGCCGAGATTGTAGGCTGTGGATGCCCTGCCCGCGGTCGCGGCACCGCCACGGGCCGCCGCTGCAGCACCGCCGTTGACAGCCGCGCCGCCGGACATCACGGCGCCGGCGGCCGCGGCGCCCACTGCTCCCATGCCGCCGGCGGCGAGCCCGGCGCCGACCGCCGCGCCCGCGCCGAGTTGCGGGCCGCCGGAGACGAGACCGGTGGCAATACCCGGTCCAAAGATGCCAAGGCCGAGAAGCGACAGCGCGGCCAGCACGATCGCCATGGCATCGTCGATCGACGGCGTGTTGCCGCCGAAGCCTGCGGTGAACTCGGAAAAGAGGGTCGAGCCTATGCCGATGATGACGGCGAGCACCAGCACCTTGATGCCGGACGAGATGACGTTGCCAAGCACGCGCTCGGCCATGAAGGCGGACTTGCCGAACAGGCCGAAGGGGATCAGCACGAAACCGGCAAGCGTCGTCAGCTTGAACTCGATCAGCGTGACGAAGAGCTGGATCGCCAGGATGAAGAAGGCCAGCAGCACCAGCGCCCAGGCGAAGAACATGCAGGCGATCTGGATGAAGTTCTCGAAGAAGGACCAATAGCCCATCAGGTTCGAGATCGAGTCCAACAACGGCCGTCCGGCGTCAAGCCCGGTCTGCGCCACCTTGCCCGGGCGCATGAGGTCGTTGACGGTAAAACCCGTACCCGAGGCCTTCAGGCCAAGCCCGGCGAAACTTTCGAAGACGATGCGGGCGAGATTGTTCCAGTTGGAGATGAGATAGGCAAAAACCCCGACGAACAGGGTCTTCTTGACGAGGCGAGCAATGATGTCGTCGTGCGCACCCCAGGACCAGAAGAGCGCAGCCAATGTCACGTCGATGACGATCAGGGTTGTGGCGATGAAGCCGACCTCGCCGCCGAGCAGGCCGAAGCCGCTGTCGATGTAGCGCGTGAAGACTTCGAGGAAATGGTCGATGACGCCCATGCCGCCCATGTCAGCGGGCCTCCGGCCGAGGCGGCTCGACCTGCATCGCGGGAGCGGTCACATCCGTCCCCTGCCCTTCCTTCCGGGCGGCCGACGCCGCCACATTTGGAAACAAGGTTGTCGGCGCCACCGGAGCAGGCGCGGTTGCCGCGCCACGTTGACCGAGAAACCGGCGCCGGCCTTCTGCCCATGCTTTCAAGCAACCGGGATCGCGGGGGCCGGCCTCGCCGAGCCCGGAACAGCGGCGCAAAACGGCCGCGAGCGGGTCTTGTGACGCGACGGAGGGATCCCGTGTCGCCGGGGCGCCGGGCTCAACGTCCTTTCTGCTCATCTCGATTGCGGTCACTGTCAAAGCGACCGCGATGAAGACGACTGCACTGACACTAGCGAAGATCTGGCCATCCATCGCGCCGGCCTCAGTTCTTGCCTTGGAACATCTGCGCATTGCCGGGCTGGTAGCCCGAGCCCTGCGTCAGGAAGCGGCGGCGCTGCTCCCTTCCCTGCTCGGCGGCGGCGGCCTGTTCGGCCGATTGCAATGCCTGCGCCCGACCGTTGGCGGCAACCACAGCGGTGAGATCGGCGAGTTGCTGCACTTGGAGCGCGAGGAGCTGGTTGCCGGCCTGTGCTGCCTGAAGCGCGCCCGTCGCACCCTGGCTCTGGCCGACCAGCGCCGACATCTCGTTGCGATTGGTGTCGATGTTGCCAACGACGCCCGCCTGCACACGCATGGCATCCTGAAGGCCACCAACCGTGTTGCCCCAGCGCGAGCGCGCGTCGGCAATGAGTTGCTGATCCGAAGCCGACAGCGAGACGTTGCCGTATTTCTGCTGGAAAGCCTGATCGATCTGCTGGACGTCATAGGCAATGTTCTGCGCCTGGCCGAGCAATTGCTGCGTACGCTGCACCGACTGCTGGAGCTGTTGCAGCGAGGAGAACGGCAGGCTCGCGAGATTCCGGGCCTGGTTGATGAGCATCTGCGCTTCATTCTGAAGCGAGGTGATCTGGTTGGTGATCTGCTGAAGCGAGCGCGCTGCCGTCAGGACGTTCTGCGTATAGTTCGAGGGATCGAAAACGATCAACGCCTGTGCGGGCGTCGCCAGCATCGGCGAAAGCGCGGCGGGGGCGGCAAGCAGGGCGGCAGCGAACCGCACGGCAAGTGAACGGCGCATTTTCATTGGGATTTCTCCTTATTGGTGGGGGCGGGGCTGGCTAGTGCGGGAACGAGTTCGGCGGCCCAGGCGACGCCACGGTGGTTGAGCCACGCGGCGAGGAAGCCGTCGCGGCCATGCTCGGCGACGATGCGGGCGATCGCGGCCTGGTCGGTCTTGGCGGATACAGCGCAGAGCGCGAGTGCCACATCCGACAGGCCGAGCTCGAACAGCCGGTTGCCGCGACGGGACTGGCAGTAGTAATCGCGCTTCGGCATTGCGCGGGCTATGATCTCGATCTGCCGGTCGTTGAGGCCGAAGCGGCGATAGATCGATGTGATCTGCGGCTCGATGGCGCGCTCGTTGGGCAGGAGAAGCCGGGTCTGGCAGCTCTCGATGATTGCCGGCGCGATCGCCGAGCCATCGATGTCGCTGAGTGACTGCGTGGCGAAGATGACGCTGGCGTTCTTCTTGCGCAGCGTCTTCAGCCACTCGCGGAGCTGGCCGGCAAAGCCGTCATCGTCCAGCGCAAGCCAGCCTTCGTCGATGATGAGAAGGGTTGGCGAGCCATCAAGCCGGCCCTCGATGCGATGGAAGAGATAGGACAGGACCGCGGGCGCAGCACCCGTCCCGATCAGCCCTTCGGTTTCGAATGCCTGGACCGACGCCGATCCGAGATGCTCGCGCTCGGCATCGAGCAACCGGCCGTAGGGACCTCCAACGCAATAGGGGCGCAATGCCTGCTTGAGATCGTTTGATTGCAATAGCACGGCCAGACCGGTGATCGTCCGCTCCTCGACGGGCGCGGACGCCAGAGAGCTCAACGCCGTCCAGATATGCTCCTTGACTTCAGGGGTGATCGTCACATTCTCGCGCGTCAGGATCGCCACGATCCAGTCTGCGGCCCAGGCGCGCTCGGGGACATCATGAATGCGGGCGAACGGCTGAAGGCTAACGCTGTCGATCGCCCCATCGCTGAGATCGCCGCCGAGATCGTGCCAGTCGCCGCCCATGGCGAGCGCCGCGGCGCGGATCGAGCCGCCGAAATCGAAGGCGAAAACCTGTGACCCTGCGTAGCGGCGGAACTGCAGCGCCATCAGTGCCAGGAGCACGGACTTGCCGGCGCCGGTCGGGCCGACGATCAGCGTATGGCCGACGTCACCGACGTGAAGCGAAAGCCGGAACGGGGTCGAGCCTTCGGTCTTGCCGAAGAGCAGAGGGGGCGCTGCAAAATGCTCGTCCCGTTCCGGCCCCGCCCACACCGCGGAAAGCGGAATGATGTGGGCGAGATTGAGGGTGGAGATGGGAGGCTGACGGACGTTGGCGTAGACATGACCCGGCAGACTGCCGAGCCACGCGTCGACGGCGTTGATGGTCTCGATCATCGCCGTGAAATCGCGGCCCTGGATGACCTTTTCGACCCGGCGCAGTTTTTCGTCGGCGATGCCGGGATCATCGTCCCAAACCGTCACCGTCGCGGTGACATAGGCCATGCCGGCATAGTCGGCGCCGAGTTCCTGCAGCGCCATGTCGGCATCGGCGGCCTTGTTTGCGGCGTCGGTGTCCACGAGGACAGACGCCTCGTTGGTCATCACCTCCTTGAGGATCGCGGCGACCGATTTGCGCTTGGCGAACCATTGACGCCGGATCTTTGTCAGCAGCCTGGTCGCATCGGTCTTGTCGAGCAGGATCGCGCGTGTCGACCAGCGATACGGGAAGGCCAGCCGGTTCAGTTCGTCGAGCAGACCCGGCGTGGTCGCGGTCGGGAACCCCGTGACGGTCAGAATGCGCAGATGCGACGCGCCAAGCCGCGGCTCAAGACCGCCGGTCAGCGGCTGGTCGACCAGCATGGCATCGAGATACATCGGCGTTTCGGGAACGCGGACACGGTGGCGATTGGTCGAGACGCAGCCATGCAGATAGGTCAACGTCTCGGCGTCATCGAGCCAGCGGCACTCCGGCATGAAGGCTTCGACAAGGCGCAGGACGCGGTCGCTGCGGTCAGTGAACCCGGTCAGCACCGCATTGGGGTCGAGGCCCTTCTTCTCGCGGCCTTCGTAGAGCCAGCTTTCCGCACGGGCGGTGTCTTCGGCGGGCGCAAGATAGGTGAGCGTCAGGAAGTAGCTGGACTCGAAGTGCGCGCCGGCCTCCTCGAAGCCCGCCTTTCGCTCCGCATCGACCAGCGTCGAGGCCGCATCCGGAAAGTGGCTGTCGGGATAGCGGGTCGAAGCATGGCGCTGCGCCTCCACGTAGATCGCCCAGCCGGACCCCAGACGGCGGAAGGCATTGTTGAGCCGGCCGGCGACGGCGACCAGTTCGGCCGGAACGGCGCTGTCGAGATCGGGGCCGCGGAAACGCGCGGTGCGCTGGAAGCTGCCGTCCTTGTTGAGGACGATGCCGGCGCCGACCAATGCCACCCAGGGCAGGAAGTCGGCGAGCCGGCTGCTACGGTTGCGATATTCGGCAAGGTTCATCATCGTTGCGACCTCGCTCAGATCGTGAGATGCGCCGGGATGCGCAGATGCCGGCGAACGACGTCGGCGAAAAGCGGATCGCGCTTGGCGGCCCAGACGGCGGCAACATGGCCGATCGCCCAGATTGCGAGGCCGACCAGCCACAGACGCAGTCCCAGCCCCACGGCGCCCGCGAGCGTCCCGTTCATGATGGCGATGGCGCGCGGGGCGCCGCCGAGCAGGATCGGCTCGGTCAGCGCGCGGTGCACGAGGACCGTATAGCCCGGCACTGCATAATCGGGCATTGGGCCGCCCTGTTCGACCGAACCCGCCATCAGATCAGCGCTCCGCCGCCGAACGAGAAGAATGACAGGAAGAAGCTCGACGCCGCGAAGGCGATGGACAGGCCGAACACGATCTGTATGAGCCGGCGGAATCCGCCCGACGTGTCGCCGAAGGCGAGTGTCAGGCCGGTGACGATGATGATGATCACCGCCATGATCTTGGCGACCGGGCCTTCGATCGACTGGAGTATCTGTTGCAGCGGCTGTTCCCACGGCATCGACGAGCCGGAGGCAAAAGCGGGCGCGACCATCACGAGGATGAGCGTGGGAACGGAAACGGTCATGGTGAGACGATGACGCGCGAGGCGCAGGCGTTGGATCACGGATTTTCTCCTTCAGGGCTTTGGATGAGCAAGGTCGGGCTGTCGTCGCCCTCGTGGACGGCTGGAGCGACCCGGTAATCGCCGTCCGGGCGAAGGCCATCGACACGGGCGAGTTCGGACAGCCGGCGCGCGGAGCCGCGGCCGGAAAGGACGGCAATCAGGTCGATCGTTTCGGCGATCAGAGCGCGTGGAACCGTGACGACGGCTTCCTGGATGAGCTGTTCCATCCGTCGCAGCGCGCCAATGGCGCTGCCTGCGTGGATCGTGCCGAGGCCGCCGGGGTGGCCGGTGCCCCAGGCCTTCAGCAGTTCGAGCGCCTCGGCTCCGCGCACCTCGCCGACCGGAATGCGGTCGGGGCGCAGGCGCAGCGATGAACGAACGAGATCGGAGAGCGAGGCGACGCCGTCTTTCGTTCGCATCGCCACGAGATTTCGCGCGGCGCATTGCAGTTCGCGCGTATCCTCGATGATGACGACGCGATCGGCAGTCTTGGCCACTTCGGCCAGCAGCGCGTTGATAAGCGTTGTCTTGCCCGTGGATGTGCCACCCGCAACGAGGATGTTCGCGCGGTTGGCAACGCCCTGGCGCAGCGCGTCCGCCTGCTGCCCCGACATGATCCCGGTCGCGACATAATCTTCAAGGGTGAAGATGGCGACGGCAGGCTTGCGGATCGCGAAGGCAGGCGCCGCGACGACGGGAGGAAGAAGCCCCTCGAACCGCTCCCCTGTCTCGGGCAGCTCGGCCGAGACGCGTGGGGCGCCGGCATGGACTTCAGCACCGACATGATGAGCAACGAGGCGAACGATGCGCTCGCCGTCCGCCGCCGACAGGCGCTCTCCCGTGTCGGACAACCCCTCGGACAGGCGATCGATCCACAAACGTCCATCGGGGTTGAGCATTACTTCGACGATGCCCGCGTCGTCGAGATAGCTCGCGATCGCCGATCCCAGCGCTGTGCGCAGCATGCGTGCGCCGCGCGCCAGACCGTCTGAATTGTGAGGCGAAGCTGCCATCCTGTCCCCGTTTCGATCCGGGGAACATGGGCGGCCCCTGGACGGGGATGATTAAGAGAGCCGCATCTCGAGTGGTTTCAACACCTATATCGAGGCGTAGTGGCGTAGCGTGCAAATACAGGAGATTGGCGGTGCCGCTCGGCAATCAAGGCTGACGAACTTGAGGCAAATCCGTTCCAGAGAGCGTTGAGCTAGGACAACATTTGCTGACGTTGGGTTGGCGTGGGATGCTTACTACCGCAAACGGTGCCCTTCTACATTGCGTAAATGGTGATGACAGAACACAACTATCCAGGAGAGCTGGCCTCCCCGCAGCAGATCCATGAACTGGCCGAAGAGTACCGCAAGGCGGCAACCCTGCTCCTTCAGCTCGGCCGATCAGGCAAGCCGCTTACTCGGGCGCCGTTCAGACTCTCCGCCATCCACGCGATCGAACTCTATCTGACCGCGCTTTTGCTCCACCGCGGGCACAATCCCAATCAAATCCGGAAGATGCAGCACAACTTGGCGGAGCGGACGGAGCGCGCCCTGGAAGTGGGGCTGCGCCTTCGCGCGAAAACCGCCAATCATCTTCAATCCCTCAGCCAGAATCGGGAATATCTCGTCACCCGCTACGGCCCGGAACTGGCGGCAACCACCTCGCAGATCAACCGGCTTACCGCCACCCTCGAAGAGGTGGCGGTAAAGGTTACCCTTTTGATCGCGCCGTCCTCAAGAACGGTGCAACAGGCTGACGCGGCCGCAACTGACAAGGTCTGAGCCGATTATCGCCTTGGGGCGTTCAAGGCTGCGGTTCGGCGGCCTCCCTGTCTGCCTCATCCGCCAGACCAATGACATGATGCACCAGAAATACATCGACGTAGTAGGCAACCTCGTCGCGCGGCATCGGCAGCTTGTCGACTAGGTCGGTGGCCAGCCAACTGTCGATGTAGTCACCGGCATCCCAAAGGCTTCGGGTCAGTTCCTCATTGTTCGGTTCAATCCGCTCAATAACACGCTCGAACGCGGCGTTGGCGGCGTCGATCAGTACAGCGCGGTCGGCCCCTGCAACCGGCAGGGACGCAATAATGGCATTGGAATCCATGAGAGGATCATCCTTCTTGGAGTGGCGTTCTGTGACATCAGCCTGTCGGTCGCCATCCCGACGGTGGTTCTTAGTGTGGTGGCCAATCAGGGCGCCAGGCGCCACCTTATGCTCACATGCGCATAAGCAGGATACGCAGGAATTTCGCAGATGCAATCCCAGCACTGAAATGCGAGCTCGCCGCGCCTGCAGTCATAGAGACAGCAGGCACCTTCAATGCCGCCTACACTCTCGTACGGGTGGCGAAGTTGCTGGCGGTACCAACATGAGCGCGCCGGCGAACTGTCAGGTGATCGGCCGCTGGCGCATCGTCGAGGTGCCGATCTTTGGGATCGCGGCTATCTCGACCTCGGTGGACCCGCCACTATCACCATCGGAGCCGATAGCCGTGGTGAGATCGCGCTTCGCGTCGCTGCGAACCCCAGCTGCGAAATTGTCGCCGTAGGTCTGACGAAGGGTGTCCATCGTCGTGTTCCCGTGCTTTCTAATCCTACCGTCCTGGTCGCCGTTGGGCCCATCCAAACCTGGACAATCAACTGTCCGCTCGTCGGCAAGCCGCCTGATCAAGCGGCCTCAGCACGAGTTGACCGTCGAGGCTTGTGGCGAACCACTACGTCGACCTTGTAGTCGAGCCGGTCCAGACAGCGAACCAGCCTGTCTATTGAAAACTTAGCCGTGCGCCCGGTGACGATCGCGGAGACGTCGGGCTGTTTCATTCCGAGCAGTTCAGCCGACTTCGCCTGGGTCAGGCGCCGGCGCTTGATAATGGCGCGGATCTCGCGGGCCAGCTTGGCCTTGAGCAATTCCTCCTCGGGATTGTCAAAGCCGAGGTCCGCAAACACGTTGCCGCTGCTCACTTCGGCGGTGATGTCTTCTGTCATGACCTTGATCCTTTCGCGGTAGTGCGCCTCGGCCGCCTTCAATCGCACTGTCACGAGATCGATTTCGTGCTTGGGCGTCTCCCTGCCCTTCTTCGACTTCTTCTGGAAGCAATGAAGCACGTAGATCACCCCGGCAAAGCGCACCGCATAGACGGCCCGGTAGGTATCTCCGTCGAAGTCGTCGACCACCTCGAGGATGCTGCGGCCCCCAAACCCTTTCAGGGCTTTGGCAGCCGGGTGCTCCTCACCATTCTGGGCATCGTTGATTGCGACACCCATCAACCGGCGAACTTCGACCGGAAACTCGCGCAGGTCGGCCTTCGACGACCCCATCCATACAGCGGGCTTTTGGTTCTTCATTCTCCCCCTGCCTTATAGCATACAGACTATAATTTCAACGACGAATCCCGACACCGCTTGGCCGTCGAAAATAGCCGATTCGGGTGAAAACGGCTGTTTTTCGAAGTGATCGTGGAAGCTCTTGAAGAGCGTGGTCCTTCATGTTGACGGGATCTTAAATTTGCGGAGTTCGCGCCAGGTCCGTCCCGTGGTTGCCACAGCGCTCATGTGCTTCCCGTGAAGCGACCCCACCCTGCGGCTGCAAACTCAGCAGGTCGGCAAAGCGTGATCTATGACAACAACACATCATTCCAACGCCTTGATCTTTCTGCCATATCGATGCGGGCAAGATCTCATTCCGCCCGTCCATTTAGCCCACTGGCCTGCCGGGCTGGAGTGTGTCCGGGCCGCTATCGATGTCCTCGGAAATTTCCTGTCGAAGCTTTGGACCTTTCGCCAGGCGCCGGCCGAGGGCGGTGACAAAGGCATCATAGCGCTCGGCCGCTTTGGCGTGGGCAGCCTGGGCCGCAGGCTCTGGCAAAGCTGGCGTTGTCGCCAACCAGAAGCGGACGAAGACGGCGAGCGTCTCCACCGCAATTCCAACATCGCGCTCCTGGCGTGCCGTACGGCGATCGAGTTGATCGAGCCGTTTGGTGATCGCCGCCTCCTGTCGCTCGGCGGCATCGGGTGAGAGGAACGATTCGATCGCCGCCTCCGCGACGAGCGATCGCGAAAGATCTCGGCGTGCGGCATGTTCGGCGAGCCTGGTCATGACCCTCGGATCGAGATAGACGGACAGGCGTTGTTTGCGGGGTGGCTTTGCCATCGGAGCCTCACATATCCACACCGTCGCCGGGATCGAGCGACGCCTGCCGCGCAATGCCTTGCATGAGGCGCGTCAATCGACGATTGCGGGCAACACTGTCTTCCACGTCGTCCTGGTGATCGATCTCGAATTCGTTTTCGATCGCAGGCTTCGCGACCAACTCGACGCGACTGAGCTCAGGTTGCCGACGACGTTCGGAATCAGTTTGGTCCTCATCCGCTGCCGACGGCGCCGACATGGCTTCGGCAATTCGGGGACGGGAAGGCAGAGGCAGTTTGGTCCAGTCGTCGGGCCTCCCCTCCGCGGCCGCCACCAACGCCGGAGGCGGCAGGATACGCTCCTTGAAGCGTGCATCCTCATGATAGCGCGCCTTTTTGGCGCGGATCGGCGGCGCACCCGAGACCATGACAATCTCGTCGGTGGCAGGCAGCTGCATCACTTCACCCGGCGTGAGCAGCGGGCGAGCCGTCTCCGAGCGGGAGACCATGAGATGACCAAGCCACGGCGACAGCCGGTGGCCGGCATAGTTCCTCATGGCCCTCATCTCGGTCGCTGTTCCGAGCGCATCGGACACGCGCTTGGCGGTGCGCTCGTCGTTGGTGGCAAAGCTTACCCGGACGTGGCAGTTGTCGAGGATTGAGTTGTTAGCACCGTACGCCCTCTCGATCTGATTGAGGGATTGAGCGATCAGGAAGCTTTTCAGTCCGTAGCCGGCCATGAAGGCGAGCGCCGACTCGAAGAAGTCGAGACGTCCAAGGGCCGGGAACTCGTCGAGCATCAAAAGCAGCCGGTGCCCTTTCGCCCTCACCTGCAGATCTTCGGTCAAACGGCGACCGATCTGATTGAGGATCAGGCGAATGAGCGGCTTGGTCCGGTTGATGTCGGACGGCGGCACGACGAGGTAGAGTGTCGTCGGATGCTTGTCGTCGACAAGATCCGTGATGCGCCAGTCGCAGCGGCGCGTGACCTCGGCCACGACAGGATCGCGATAGAGGCCAAGGAACGACATGGCTGTGGAGAGCACGCCAGAGCGTTCGTTGTCGGATTTGTTCAAGAGTTCTCGGGCGGCGCTGGCGATGACCGGGTGCGGACCGCCCTCACCCAGATGCGCCGTTTTCATCATCGCAGACAGCGTCGATTCGATCGGACGCTTTGGATCGGAGAGGAAACCGGCAACGCCGGCAAGCGTCTTGTCCGGCTCGGCATAGAGAACATGCAGGATCGCGCCGACCAGCAGAGCATGGCTGGTTTTCTCCCAATGGTTTCGCCGCTCGAGCGAGCCTTCGGGATCGACCAGGATGTCAGCGATGTTTTGCACGTCGCGGACTTCCCATTCGCCGCGACGCACCTCGAGCAGCGGGTTGTAGGAAGAGGATTTCGGATTGGTGGGATCGAAGAGCAGGACCCGGCCATGCCTGGCGCGGAAGCCCGCGGTGAGCTGCCAGTTTTCGCCCTTGATGTCATGGACAACGGCTGAACTCGGCCAGGTCAGCAGCGACGGGACGACAAGGCCGACACCCTTGCCCGAACGTGTGGGCGCGAAGCACAGCACATGCTCCGGCCCGTCGTGGCGCAGATAGGCACCGTCATATCGTCCAAGCACCACACCATCGGGTTCGAGAAGGCCAGTTGCCTTGACCTCCTGCTTGTCGGCCCAGCGGGCGGAGCCGTAGGTCTCGACCTTCTTGGCCTCGCGTGCCCGCCAGACCGACATGCCGATGGCGACGGCGACGCAGGCGAAACCGCCGGACGCCGCAATAAAGGCGCCCTCCACGAAGATCGACGGCGCGTAGGCATCGAAGCCATACCACCACCAGAAGAAGGACGGCGGAAGGTAAAACGGAAAGCCGAGGACATGGAACCATGGCCTGCCAAGCTCGGGCTGGAATGCCAGGCGCCAGGCTACCCATTCCGTCGCGCCCCAGGTCGTAAAAAGTACGATCGCGAAGACCGCGAGGATCTGGCCCCAGAGTATCTTGGTGGCGGACATGGAAGCGGTCCTTTCTTCAACATGAGGTCAGAGGCCGAGGCCTCGCTTGCGGGCAAAACTCCACTCGATGCCGATGTCATTGCGAGCGACGCCAGAGACGTGGCGGCCAAGATGCTTTTCCAGGGACGGCGTCCAGGGCACCAGTTGGAAACCGAGGCCATCATCGATCATGGCGAATCGGCCGGAGGCGAGCAGGAAGCGTTGCCGGTAGGAACCGGCGACGAACTCGCCGCCGCGGGCGCGGTTGAAAGGCTGGCCGGTTTCGGCCGAGAGCTTTTGCCCGAGCGCCTCCACCTCGCGACGACGCAGCGTGTCGATCAGGTTGGGCGTGAACCTGACGCGTTGGCCATGCCGCTCGCCGAGACCCCGGTCGACGAGATGGTCGGCACGGCGCTGCATCGCGCGCCGCACCTCGGCGCCGAAGCCACCTTCCGAGAGTGCAATCGGTTCGCGGGCGATATTCTGACGGTCGAGCCAGGTCGCGCCGGCGGCCGTGACCTGCCGCTCAATATCGAGATCGGAACGGACAGCGAGCGCCACGCGCCCCTTCCCCTTCGCGTCATGGAACTTGCGCAGCTCGACGATCGAACCCGGAACGCTGTCGCCGGCTGCGTCGAGGTCGGACAGCTTGACGTGATGTGTGCGGCCATCGGTGCCATCGACCACGGCGTAGGCGCTGCCCTTCAGCTCGTCATCAAGGCCGCGGTCGACCAGCCGACCGACGATCGGCGTATCGAGGCGCTCCGCCGCCAGCACATAGTTGGCCGAGCCGCGCTCGATGCCCTGTTCGGACAAGGCACGGTGCATCCGCTTGATGATGTCGCCGCGTTCGCCAAGCTCACGCAGCGTCGCCTCGGCCTTGTCGTCGATCATCCACTGGCCCGGGCCGACCTGTTCGGCAAGACCAAGGGTTTCGAGCTTGCGCACCCGCCCGACCTTCAGCACCTGATACTCGTCGGGCTGGGCGTTCGCGGCGGTGGCAAGGTCGATGACGCCTCGGTCGCGCCCGTTGCGAACAAGCTGCCGGTCAAGCTGGGTCCAGCGCTCGGCTTCGACCTGGCGCTGCAGATTGCGATGGATGTCGAGATCGCTGCGCGGGCCGAGCTCCTGGGTAACGAGATCGGCCGCACGGGCGCGCATCCCCTCCTTGATGTAATCGCGGGAGATCACGAGATCCTGCCCGTCATCAGTTTGGCCGCGCAGGATGATGTGGAGGTGGGGGTTGTCGGTGTTCCAGTGATCGACGCCCGCCCAATCGAGCTTCGTGCCGAGGTCCTTTTCCATCTGGCCCATCAGGTCGCGGGCGAAGGATTTGAGATCAGCCATGTCGACGGCGTCTTCCGGCGAGACGATGAAGCGGAAGTGGTGCCGATCGTCGCCGCACCGCTCGGCAAAAGCACCGCCATCCACCTCCCCGCCTTCCGGCCCGAACAGCCTTGCCTTCTCCCCGTCACGGGTGACGCCCTCGCGGCGCAGGTAGGTGAGATGGGCGGCAAGCGGGGCGCCGCGCGCGTGATGGCGCACCAGCCGTGTCTTGATGATCACGGTTCGCGAGCGTCCGGTCAGGAGACGATTGGCGCGCACGCTGGCCGAGCGACCGCGCCCGAAGGTCGAGCGATTGCCGGGACTGATCCGGCCGGAGCGAGAGATGCGGGCGCCGGCCTTCCGGGCGGCCGCAAGCGCCTGCGCGATGAAGGGCCTGGCACGCTGGGCGCTGGGCGAGCGGATGCGGCCGGGCCGGATACGGAAACCATCCTCACCGTTCATGGCGAAGATCCGTACATCGTGTCAAGCCACGGAAATCACAGGCAAATCGGTGTTCTGGCGCGGTGCGCCAAATCTTCGCACCTCGTGGAAATGCTTCATAACCCATTGAAACAACACAACCGACCGACGCCGCACCTCGCGGCCTTTTATCTCGCCATCTTCCGGTTGTTCTGCCCACATTCCGCCTCCATCCACGCCACGGTGCGCTGGAGCTTGCGGTTGCGCGAAAACGCCCATGCGCGCTCATGGCTGGATCCCTTCGCCCGCTCGCGCCACGAAGAGGCCTCCGGACAGCGGCACGATGGCGGAGACATCGCGCACGATGGGTGCAGAGCTCGCGTCACTTGGTGGTCGTTCGGTCGGCACGAGAGCGACAGCTTGTATGCGATCCGGCTGACCTACGAAGAGCGAGCCGTGCTTCCAGGGAATGGCCTCGACAGACGTGACGGCGAAAGGGCGGGTGGTCGCGCGGCCTCCGACAAGCGGGGCAAGGGCTGCGACATAGGCGCGGGTCTCGGCCGGTAACGGACGGCCAGTGAGGTAGGCTTCGTAGCGTGCAGGCCCGGCGTTGTAGGCGGCCAGAAACCCCGGCGAACCGTAGCGATCGTGCAGTTCGCGCAGATACGCCGTTCCAGCCATGATATTGTCGCGAGGATCGAACGGATCGCGCCCAAGCGACCAGCGGGCGCGCAGATCATCCCATGTGCCGGGCATGATCTGCATCAAGCCGCGGGCACCAGCGCTGGAGACGGCGCGCGCGTCACCCCCACTCTCCTTGCGCATGACGGCGCGTATCCACGCGGTCGGAACGCCGAAGCGGTGCGAGGCTTCTGCGATATGCGCGCCGAACGGATCGCGCTGCGACGACCGCGCGAGGACCAAGTCCTGCGCCAAGGTCGCCGCCGGCATGGCGGTCGCGACGGACAGGCCGCAAAGGAGGAAGAGAGCCATGCGCCGGGCCGCGCGAAGCGGCCCGGGCGCACCGTGATGGCTCGTCGACGGACGGCGATCGCGCATCGGTCAATCCTTCTCGCTGCGGTCGCGCGGGCGCGACCAGTGTAGCGACCAGGACGACTTGTCGTCGCCATTGCGAAAAAGGTTCGCGCGTATCGGCTGCGCGAACGTCGGGTCGTCGAGCTGGATCGAGACATAGTCTCCGGCCTTCTCGCTGGAGCGTTTCCAGCCGGCGCCGATCTCGGGGCCGTCATCGCTTCCGGCGTGAACGCGGTAGTCCGGCGCATTCTCCGTTTCGCTCGCCTCTGCCGCCACGATGGCGATATCCAGGTTGAGGCTGAGCGTGTGGATGCGCCCGCTATAGCCAGTCTTCTGGCGCGTGAATTCTCCGATCTGCTGCATGTCATGCTCCTGTTTTCGATGGTGCGGTGATGATGGCTGGCGGCACGACGCGCGCCGCCGGTCGCGCGCTCACCGCGTTGACGCGCGCCATTCGAAGCGGCCGTTGCCGCCCTCGTCCGTCCACAGCGGGATGGCGCGGCCGATGATCTGGCTCGTGGAGAGGAGGCCGAAGTAACGGCCGTCGAGGCTGTCGCGGACCTGCCAGTTCATCAGGAAGACTTCGCCGGTCGGGATGCGGCGGCAGCCCTGCCAGACAGGCAGGTCACGGCCGGCCAGATCACGCTCGAGCGCCACGCCCGCCTCGACGCCATCGACGGTGATGGTGAGGTTCAAGCGACAGACACGTTGCCCCGAAACGCCAAGGATGCGCTTCAAGAGTGGCACGCCCCTCGGCAGATAGCCGCGATCAGCGAGGAACGCGGCGAGTGGCTCAGGCGCGTCGACGGCGACAAGATCGGTGACCTCGAAAGGTCCGTCGAAGTCGATCGTGTAGAAGCCGATCGGTGCGCTCGCCGACGCATTCCAGATGAGCTTCGTGGGCATCGAAGTGAGGGCGGGATAGCCGACGCTGATGGTTGCGACAACGCTGGCCAGGATGATCGCGGCGCGCGTCACGGCTCGGTCCCCTTGCGCAGCAGGAAGGCGCGATGCTGGTCGAGTGTGTAGCTGCGCGGCTCCTGGCCGGCGGTTATCCGGTTGTGGATGTGCCGCCAATGATCGGGCGACACCAACTCAGGGTCGATGTCGAGGCGCTGGATGGCGTCGATCGCCTGCAGCACGCGTTCGACCTTGGGCCAGCTCTCGACCTTCAGAAGGATGTCGCCGCCGGGGCGCACGAAGGGCAGTGTCTGATAGGCATCGCCACGTGCGACCGCACGCACGATATCTATGCGTGAGATGATCGTTCCAAAATCGTTCGCGGCCCAGCGAACGAGCGCGAAGACCGCGCCGGGGCGATAGGACAGGATGCGCCGGCGACGATCAACGATCTGTTCCTTGGCGTGGGTGCCGAAGCGTATCCAGTTCTCAATTTTCTTCTCGACCCAGGTCAGTTCGACATGGACGAGTTCGTCGCGAGCGTGGTGCGTGGCGGCGATCATCGGGTGGCTCCCGAGCGCGGATCAAGAGGCGGATTCGGGGCTTCGGAGACGCTGGTTGCCGTGCTGCTGCCGTCAGAAACCGATGGCGCATTCGAAGTCTTGTCGGTGTCTATGCTGGGTGCGTCGCTGGTTCGTCGGATGAGCCTCTGCACATCGCGCGCGCTCTCTTCAAAGTTAGACTCTGGGTTAGATTCTAAGTTAAGGGCGCGATTTCGGCTTTGCTTCCCTAGGGTTAGATCCCGTTTGGGTTCCTGATAGCACGAGCCTGCGGTTCCCGATGGCACGACAGGTCCGGTTCCCGATAGCACGAGGCCGTCCACAGGCCTTCCACAGGAGCCGATCCGCTCGAAGGCGAGCAGCGTCCGGCCGCCCATCTCCACTTCGAGGAAGAGCGTGTAGCCGGGCAGCGGCTGGCGGCGGATGATGTCGCGCAGCTCGAAGGCAAAGCGCTTGTGGGGCGACAGGCTGCCGGATTTCTGGTGAAGATGACGGAAGTCGAAGCGCCAGCCGTCGCGCTGGCGTCCGCCATGCTTGCGCACCAGCCGATATAGCCAGCGCTCCAGCCCGCCGGTCAGCTCGAAATAGGCGCGATCGATCGTCAGCACGAGCGCGTCATCGAGGACTGCCTGGTAGAACCAGTCGGGGACGATCAACTCGATCCCCGCGGGTTTGCCATGGCGATCGATGCGCTCCTGC
Organism: Mesorhizobium sp. WSM1386; assembly: GCF_055901595.1. Lineage (NCBI taxonomy): Bacteria > Pseudomonadati > Pseudomonadota > Alphaproteobacteria > Hyphomicrobiales > Phyllobacteriaceae > Mesorhizobium > Mesorhizobium sp. WSM1386. The sequence continues at coordinate 4,382,630 of NZ_CM148373.1, read as the reverse complement.
CACTCGTTGATCCATGAGAACCGGTGACGCCTGCCCTCGGCGGGCTGACGGATGGTCGTCGAGACGGTGGTCGACTGCAGCCGGTCAAGCGCCGCCTTCAGGCGTTGATAGTCGCGCAGGCTCTTGCCGCGGCCGACGAAGGTGAGAATCTCATAGGGCGTGGCGGCCATCAGGCGCGAGGTACGAAGCCCGGTGTCGCGCGCCTCGACGATCTGGCTCGCGGCCCAGATCAGGATGTCAGCGTCCCAGATGGTCGCCATCCCATGATCGGGTACGGCTTCGACCCGGATCGTGACGTTGCCCGCTGCAAAATCGATCGGGGTGACGCGATGGGTCTTGGAAAGGGAGAAGAACGGATAGGCCATGAGATCCTGCGCGTCTCGTGGGGCGAAGTCGCCAGGCAGCGCCCGGAATAGGTCGAGTTGCCCGCGCTCCGAAAGGGATTGGTTTCGCGAAACCATTTGAAACCCGCGCGCGGTCAGCGTGCGTATCGTCCGCCGTGCGCCGGCGGCATCGATGTGTGACGCTTGGCCGGCAGGACCGATCCACGCGGATCGGATGTAGAGGTGACGGCGCCGCGTTCGGCCCAAGCCTGAAGATCGTCGACGGCATAGACGACACGGCCGCCGAGCTTGCGGTAGGAAGGACCAGTGCCATAGGTACGGTGCTTTTCGAGCGTGCGGGCGGACAGGCTGAGGAAATCCGCGGCTTCCTTGGTGCGCAGGAAGCGCGGCGGCAAAACGGCGATATCGGGTCGCATGGGTCGGACCTCCGTGGGGTTTTTGGCAGCCGCTGGCGTTCAGCGGTGGACGGGGACCACGGTGGCGGAGAATGAGCTTCGCAAGGGATGGGAAAGTTGAGGGAGGCTAAAATCCCACCCCCTGTCCACTGTCACCAACCGCTACAATCGACGGCGATGACGCAGGATCTGCAAATAGCCGCCGCCGATCAGGGCGGTGGCGCCTTCGACCAGGCCGATCACCGCATCGCGCAACGCCGAGGTCTTCCAGGGATCGGCGGCGATGCGCTTGTGTCCGTAGAACGCAATCGCAATGTCGCGGTAGCTCGCGCCGTCCGCATGGCCGTCAGCGGCCTGCATCATCAGACGAAACCGGCGGCGCTGCTGTGGGGTCATACGTGTGTCCGAAGCCGTTGGGCGCCCCTGCAAGGAACGCCAGAAACGGGTGAGTGCTTCGATCCGTCCCAACGTTTCTGCATCCAGGGGGATCAGCGCCGCCAGGTGGCCGTGCGGATCACTGCCGGGCAGAAGAAGAAGTTGGGTCGCGACACCTGCACTGTGGACAGTGTGACGTCCTTCCGGGCTGTCGTGGACCGCCCCCAGGCCGGTCAAAGGCGCCGATCGCAAGGACGACAGGAATTCCGGCGCCGGTACGAGGGAAACCACAGCTGGATCGACGTCAGGCGACCACAGAACATCTTGCGCCAAGGCGGACAAATCCGGCCTGGCCGGGAAATCGCAACCCCCACAGCCGCTGTGTCTCAGGTTTGAAGGGTGCCTTTTCGGCTCTTGTGGTCAGGAGGGCTTGGTAATGCCGTTGGTAGGGTTCGTGACGCCGCAGACACTCCCAGGCGAGCCCTTCGATGGGCAATGTATCGAAATAATCATAGCTGGCATTGTCTCGCCAATGCGACGTATCCGGCCTCATCCAAGAGCTCCTCGCAACAAACGCGTAGACCCCGCCTCCAAACGATTCCGGGTCGTAGCGATTGGCGGAAGACCCTTGCCAGGCATCGGGTGATGCCGTTTCGGCATCACTCGGGGACGACAGGAGCGGTGCTGCTAGCTGCCGGGTTGACGCAAGAGATGGCGGTAGCCAGCACGCGCCATCCAGCGCGCTCGCGCCAAGTGGCTGTCATGGATACGCCGGGCGCGTTGTGGCTCGCTTGTCAGATCAATCCCGAAGAGAATTTCGACCACCTCGCGCCAGTCGGCGCCGTCGTCGGCGGCGTCCAACAGGCGAGCATAAAGTTTCACGTGTTCCCGATCGTATTCGGTCAGTTCTTCACCGGTCGGCGCGGTGTCGTCGAATGGCTCGATCATTGCTTGCCCTCCTCTCCGGAGTGAAAACCGCATTCTATAGAAACAACAGCCGGACGGAGGATGGTTGATCGGCATCAGGCGATGCGGTTTCGGCATCGCCCAGGCTTGGGGGATGAACCGGCCGGCCGCGCAAGAAGGCCCCGGCCTTCCGGCCGGGGCCTGCGCGGGTCCTTAGTCACCCCGCCGCGCGTTCGGGCGGGACCAGATGAGGGAGAAACCCTCACCTTCCTCATCATCGAAGAGGTTGGCGTAGATCGGGGCGTTGAAGCTCGGATCGTCGAGCTTGAGACCCAGATAGTCGCGGCCCTCGTTGGAGGTCTTCGACCAGGCGGCGCCGATCTCGGCGCGGCCGACCAGGACGCGGTGGCTGGGAGCGTTCTCGCCAGTGGCGCGGGTGTCTGGGACGATGCGCACGTTCTTGGCCTGGACGCTGAGGGTGACGATTTCACCGGTGAACTCATTCGCGGCGGTCTTCTTGAAGGTGCCGATGGTAGCCATTGTAAAGTCTCCTTTTCTGTTCCCGAGCCCGCACCATGCGGCCTCGATGGCGATCACTTGGCCGGAGGCGACCGACGACGCATCGCTTGCGACCGGAGCACGCGGAGGACGGCGCAAGAACGACTTTCTTGTCTCGCGAGGAATGGCGGCGCTCGGGGTCCCCATGCGCTTGCGGCATGGGGTGGGAGCCGGCAGGGGAAGAAAGTCGAGACGCGCCGTTGCGTCCTAGGCGGTCGAGGCTTCAGCCGTCCTTCGGCCAGATCAGCCCATTGAAGAGGCCGTTTGGAGCGCTCTGGGGACGGATTGGCAACGGAGACGTTGGCGTCCAACGCGCCGCCAGCAGATCGTTACGAGTTCACTGGCATCGTCCACGCATTCCAGGCGCCGGGAACCCCACGCACCTCCAACGCCACAGCACCGGCTGCGCTGCCGTCCTGCCACCGACTGGTCCGCCTGCCATGCGGCATGGACCGAAGAACGTCCAGGTCCACAGACGGCGCCGCGCCGGCAGGTGGCCGTTGCTCGATCCTTGGCATGCAGCCCGATTGCTGCAACCACCGATGACGAGGAGGCTAGGCCTTCGTCGGTCTGGTCCACCCGCCTCGCCCGCGCGGGTCTAGACTCGAACCACGTCCCTGCCGGATTGGTCGGCGGCGGCCATGCCCGCGACCCGCAGATATGCCGTGACGCCGACGGCGGTCGCGCCAATGACGGAAAAAACGATCTGCCAAATTTCCAACGGCATCATGTGCTTCGCGATGCCATGAGTGGCATGGTAGCCGGCAAGGATCGCGGGAGCGACGAAGACCAGCGTGATCGCCAGCTTCGCCCACATGGGCCTGATAACGCTGAGAAGGAATTGGCCGACGCCGAGCGTCAACCCGGCTGCGAGGATGCGGACAAGCATCGCGCCAGGCCAGCCGGAGGAAAAGCGCGGGTGAAGCCCGCCAGTGTTCTTGCATCGCCAGGCGCGATGTCCGCCCGTCATGGGGCGAACGGGTCGATTTCGCCGATGATGGCGGTGTCGTCGCCTTCATACTCGTTCGCCGGCACGACCGAGAGAGTGCCGTCGCCGGCTCGAAAGATGACGATGGTGACCATGAGAGTGGCGGCGAGGCTGAAGGCGAAGGCATGTGCGTCGGCGAAAGACATTGATCCGGCTCCTGTTTGAGGCGGAGGACCCTCCCCCACTGACAGGCGCCCGATGTGTTCGGCCGATGGCCGCAATCACCGCAAAGGTGAAGCCGGAGCGGCGGCACGCTTCGCGTAGTCCGACCCCTTGCGGGTTGATGGCGTCAGGCCAACGGCTGAACCAAGGATCAGCGTCGTACAGCAGGGATGGTGCTTCGTTCCAGGAAACTGAGGGACGGACAATGGCCGGCGACAGGCGATCTGCCGAACTCGCCTGCCTCATTCCTTCCGAGTGAACGCCGCACCTCGGCTCGAAGAGTGGTCGTCGGCCGCCCGTCGAATAGCCGATCTGGGGCCATAACCAGATTGGCAGCTTTCGGCTGCAATCTCCGAGAACGGAATCGAGGTTCAGGCGGGTATCGACGTGATCTGATGGTGGACCTTCACGGAAACCCTTCGTGGGGAGTTGAAGATCGGCCATGGTTCGCCGAAATTTCGAAATTCGCCACCGAAATGCTGTTTAGAACCGGTCGGACCTAAAACCGGAGAGCAATGCCTTATTACTTCCGTGGACCACCTCGGCTACCAGTCGGGCCGTGATTGGTGCGAGCGTCAGCCCCAGATGGCCATGGCCGAAGGCATAGATCACGTCCGGCGACCTAGCGGAAGGTCCGATGACCGGGCGTGAGTCCGGCAGCGACGGTCGGAAGCCCAGCCATTGCGACGAAGGCTGGCCAAGATCGGGAAAGAACTGCCGCACACCACGGTCAAGCAGCGCCAGCCGGCGCGGATTGGGCGGCGCCTTGAACCCGCCGAGTTCGACGGTGCCGGCAACGCGCAGCCTGCCTTCCATTGGCGTCATGTAGAAACCGAGATCGACCGGACAGACCGGACGGTTGAGCAAAGGTGCCGCCGTCGGAAACTCGAGATGATAGCCGCGCTCGGTGTCGAGCGGAATCCGGTCGCCGGCTTGGGCGGCGAGCGCGCGCGAGCGCGCGCCCGCCGCAATTACTACTTTTTGCGCCGTGATGGCGAGGCCCGGACCACTCAGCCGCACGCCGCCGTCATCCGCTGCGAGGCCGGTCACACTCGCGCGCATGAATTGAACACCGCGAGTCGTGGCGGCAGCCGCCAGCCGCGCCATCACCGTCCTGGGATCGCTGACATTGATCGAGTCCGGGAAAAACAGGCCCCGGGCCTCGAACTCCGCAAGCCGCGGCTCCAGCGCGGCCACCTGCTCGGCGGTCAGGACCTGCTGATGGACGCCAAGCTCGGCCCGCAAAGCCCGTCCGCCCGCGGAGGCGGCAAAATCGCTGTCGTGGCGATAGACGTAGAGGCAGCCATTGCGGCGCATCAGATCCTGAAGGCCGGCCTCCTGCACCATTTCCCCCCAGGCCGGCAGGGCTTCGGTGAGCAGGCCGGCGAGCGCCAGCGCATTGGCACGGGTGGCCGCCGGCAGCGATTGCCGGACAAAGCGGACCAGCCATGGCGCGAGCTGGAAAAGTGCTGCCCAGCGCAGCGAAAAAGGGCTGTCGGGATCAAGCAGCAGCTTCGGCAGCGCGCGCAGCACGCCGGGGTTTCCGACCGGCATGCAGGCATATTCGGCGATCGTCCCGGCATTGCCGAATGAAGCGCCTGAGCCCGGCTCGTTTGGGTCGATGAGCAGAACCTCGCGGCCGTCGCCGGCAAGGCGCAAGGCGCTCGCAAGGCCGACGACGCCGGCGCCGATGATGGCGATCTCGATTGTTTTCGGCACAGTTGTGGAGGTCATGACCTTAGACGAAGCCCGGCAATTGCAGGTGACCGGCGGCAAGCAGCTCGGCCATCGTGGTGAGCGCCGAGCGCAGATCCTCTCGCGAGCGCGCCGCGCCGACATTGATGCGCACGCCGTGCTGTACCGGCTCGCGACCGACCGCGAAAGCGTCGCCCGGCAGCACGGCCACGCCTCGCTCCAGGCAGGTGCGGGCGAAGCCAGCGCCGCGCCAAGGCTCAGGCAGCCGCAGCCAGGCATGAGTCGATATCGGATGGCTCTGGATATCGAAACGGCCGAGGATCTCGCTCAGGATCGCCTGGCGCTGGCGCAATTCCTGTTTCTGGATGTCGATGATGCGCGCCGCCGCCCCTTCCTCGATCAGTCTGGCGCCGATCAGCGCCGTCAGCGGGCTGATGCTCCAGCAATTGATGCGCAGCGCCGCCGCGACCTGGCCGGCGATCGGGCGCGGCGCGATGACGAAGCCAAGGCGCAGGCCCGGCGCCAGGCATTTCGACAGCGCGCCGAGATGGATCGTCAGTTCAGGCTCGAGGCTGGCGAAGGACGGCGGGGGATCGTCGGCCAGCGGCCGGTAGACGTCGTCTTCGATGATCAACACGTTGTGGCGGCGGGCGACCGCTGCCAATTCATGCCGGCGCTCCTCGCTCAGTGTGATCGTCGTCGGATTGTGCAGCGTTGGCACCAGGAAAACGGCACGGGGGCGAAGCTGCGCGCAAGCGGCCTCGAAGGCGTCCGGACGCATGCCGCCGCGATCCATCGCGACGCCGCGCAAGTCGAGCCCATGAACGCGGCACAGCGCGTTGATGCCCTGATAGGTCACCTCGTCGGCAAGTATCACCTCACCTTGCCTGGTGACGGCGCCTAGAACGCAGTCGAGACCATGCTGGGCGCCGGCGGCGAGCACGACGCGGCCCGGGTCGCCATCGCCGGCCACCGCTTTGAACCAATCGGCGACCGCCACGCGTCCCCAGAGCGGTCCTTCCGGCGGATGATAATCCTGCAGCGAGGCGTAGTGGCGATCCTTGGAGAGGCGCGGCATCAGCGCCGCGACGGCATCGAGATAGGCCGTCGTGGCCGGCCGGTTGACGGAAAGATCGATGATGCCGCTCTGGTCGCTCGGCGCGGACACGAAACCCGGCCGCTCGACGGCGTCACGGGCGGCAACCGTCGTGCCGCGTCCGGGGCGCGCCTCGATCAGGCCTTGCTCCTGCAAGGTGGACAGCGCCCGCGTCACGGTCGTGACGTTGATGCCAAGGGCGCGGGCGATCTCGCGCTGCGGCGGCAGCCGGTCGCCGACCGCCAGCGTGCCAGCGGCAATGCGTTCGGCGATCGCGTCGGCAAGACGGCGATAGACCGGACTTTCATCCCCGGTGAGGCGAAGATCTTCGAGCATGGGGATTCGAACTGGCTGACATCTCTCTTGTCGGGCATCTAGCATAAGACAACGATCCATACAATAGAAGTTATCTGGCGCTCAACTCGACCACAATTATCATACAACGCCGCAGTTTTGGGCTTGACGGGCAAAGTTGTCCGCATTTATGGTCGATTTCAGTTAAGTTGTGTGACCATACAAGTCGGGCGGCATGCCATTCGGTGAGCCGGTACCGGGAGGACGAGGCATGGACCGCAAGTCGCATAACGAATCGCTCAGCGACAGCCGGGACTGCGCGCGATGAGCGCCAGCCAGGCCGTCGCGCCGCCCGGCGGAGCGACGACTGCGCGTCCCGCGCAGGCGAGCGCCGGCCAAGGCTTCGTCGAATTCGCCGGCGTCGAGAAATCCTATGACGGGCGCAGCTTCGCGGTAACGCGGATGAACCTTGCCGTCGCGCGCGGCGAATTCCTGACGCTGCTCGGCCCCTCCGGCTCCGGCAAGACGACGACGCTCAACATGCTTGCCGGCTTCGAGCGGCCGACGCACGGCACGATCACTCTCGAGGGTCAGCCGGTCGACCGCCTGCCGCCTTACCAGCGCAATATCGGCATGGTCTTTCAGAATTATGCGCTGTTCCCGCATATGACGGTCGAGGAGAATGTCGGCTTCCCGCTCTCCGTTCGTCAGGTGAGCAAGGCCGACATCGCGGCCCGCGTCGGCCGCGCGCTCGACATGGTGCGGCTCAAGCAATTCGGCGACCGCCGCCCGGCCCAGCTTTCCGGCGGCCAGCAGCAGCGCGTGGCGCTGGCCCGCGCGCTGGTCTTCCAGCCGAGTCTGGTGCTGATGGACGAGCCGCTCGGCGCGCTCGACAAGAAACTGCGCGAGCACATGTAGCTCGAGATCAAGCAGATCCACACGATGCTCGGCGTCACCATCGTCTATGTCACGCACGATCAGAGCGAGGCGTTGACGATGTCGGACCGCGTCGCGGTCTTCAATCAGGGCGGTATCGCCCAGCTCGGCTCCCCCGACGATCTCTACAACACCCCGCAAAACTCATTCGTCGCGAGCTTCATCGGCGAGAACAACACGCTGGAAGGCGTGGTCGACCGTGTCTCGGGTGAGCAATGCCGCGTCCGGCTGGACGGCGGCGGCGAGATTACCGCGCTGGCGGTCGGCGTGACGCAAGGCAGCATGTGCCATGTCGCCGTCCGGCCCGAGCGGCTTAGCCTGTCGGCGGCCGCCAATGGCGGCAATGCACTATCGGCGACCGTCGATGGACGCATCTATCTCGGCGACCATCTACGCCTTCTGGCCGACTCGCCAACGACCAGGTGCTGACCGTCAAGGTCGGCCCCGAAGCGACGATGGCAAACGGCGAGACCGTGACGGTCTCCTGCGCGCCCAACGATTGCCGTGCCTTTCCGGCCGATGCCGGAATGGGCGGCGCCATTCCAAAACAGGGGAAAACAAAATGACACAGATCAGAACACGCCTACTTGCGTTCGCGGCCGCCACGGCCTGCATGACCATCGCCGGCGCGGCCTTCGCCGACGAGCTGTCGATCATGGCGAGCGGCGGCGCCTGGCAGGACGCACAGCGCAAAGCCTGGTTCGAGCCGTTCGCGAAGGAAACCGGCGCCAAAATCCTAGAGCAGGAATATCTCGGCGATCTCGGCAAGGTCAAAGCCATGGTCGAGACCGGCAATGTGCCGATCGACCTGGTGACGGTCGAAACCGCCACCGTGCTGCAAGGTTGCGACGCCGGCATCCTCGTGCGGCTCGACTATTCCAAGATCGGACCGCGCGACAAGTTCATCGACGGCTCGGCGCTCGATTGCGGTGTCGGTCTCGACGCTTACGGCGACATCCTCGCCTATGACCCGACGGTGCTCAAGGAAGCGCCGACTTCGGTGCTCGACCTCTTCGACACAACGAAATTCCCCGGCAAGCGCGCCATGCGCAAGTTCCCGGCGCAGAACCTCGAATGGGCGTTGATGGCCGACGGCGTGGCGCCTGCCGATGTCTACAAGGTGCTGGCGACGCCGGAAGGCGTCGACCGCGCCTTCAAGAAGCTCGACACGATCAAGAAGGACATCGTCTGGTGGGATGCCGGCGCGCAGCCGGCACAGCTTCTCGCCTCCAAGGAAGTGGTGATGACCACCGCCTGGAACGGCCGCATCCAGAACGCCATCGACACCGATGGCAAGCCCTTCAAGGTCGTGTGGAATAACCAGATCCTCGAATATGACATGATCGCCATCCCGAAGGGCGCGCGCAATCCGGAACTCGCCTACAAATATCTCGCCTATATCAGCAAGCCGGAGAACAACGCCAAGCTCGCCAGCTATATCACCTACGGGCCGGTGCGCACCGACGCGGCGTCCTTCGTCGCGGCCGACGCGCTGCCGAAGCTGCCCAATGCTCCCGATCATCTCGCCGGCGCTTATCTGGTCGCCGACACCGAGTTCTGGGGCGATTATGGCGAGGATCTCGTCAAACGCTTCAACGCCTGGCTTGGCCAGTAGGAAAGGCGAAATGTCGGAGCTTCAGCCCAGCAAACTCGACCGGCCGACGTTGGCCCGCGACCGGTCAGCCGCCGATACGGATCTCAAATCCGAGTCGGCGGCGCTGCGGCGCGCCGAATTCGGCGACCGCATGCGCTCGCTGCTTCTGGCTGCGCCGCTGCTCGTCCTTCTGGCACTGAGCTTCGGCATCCCGATCGTGCTGCTGCTCTCGCGCGCCGTCTATGATCCGACCATCGCAGATGCTTTGCCCAAGACGACCGCGGCCCTGGCCGGCTGGAACGGCCAGGGCCTTCCCGGCGACGATGCATTGGCCGCCCTGGCGGCGGACCTCAAGGACAACCAGGCCAAAGGCACGGCCTATGAGCTGGCAAAAAGCCTCAACGCCCGCCTGCCGGGCGCGCGCAGCCAGGTGCTGAAGACGGTGCGCAAGCTTGAAAGCGCCGATGGCCAGGCCGCGCTCGACGCCATGAAATCAGTGCCGTTCTGGTCGGCGCCGTCGACCTGGCCGACGATCCAGAGCGGTACCCGCAGCCTCACTTCGTTTTATCTGCTCAGCGCGCTCGACCTGCGCTGGAACGCCGACGGCGGCATCGAGCGGGTGCCGCCGGAGCAGGCGATCTTCATCCAGGTGTTCCTGCGCACCTTCTTCGTCGCGGCAGCGGTGACGCTGGCAACACTGATCCTCGGATTCCCTCTCGCCTATCTCATCGCCAACGTGCCGAAGGGGCTGGCCGCCATCCTGATCGTCGCGGTGCTGCTGCCGTTCTGGACCTCGATCCTGGTGCGCACAGCCGCCTGGACAGTGCTGTTGCAGAAATTCGGACTGGTCAACGACTTCCTGCTGTTTGTCGGCATCGCCAGCGACCGGCTCGACCTGATGTACAGCCGCATCGGCCTGATCATCGCCATGACCCATATCCAGCTGCCGTTCACGCTGCTGCCGATCTACAGCGTCATGCGCACCATCCCGCCGTCGCAGATGAAGGCCGCCTATTCGCTGGGCGCCAGGCCGTTCACCGCGTTCCGCCGCATCTACATTCCGCAGGTGTTCCCGGGCGTGATGGCCGGTTGCATGCTCACCTTCATCCTATGCCTCGGCTATTACATAACGCCGGCGCTGATTGGTGGGGCAAGCGATCAGCTCATCAGCAATTTCATCGCGAACTACGTCAATGTGGAACTGAACTGGGAGATGGCGGCGGCGCTGTCCTTCATCCTGCTCGTCTTCACGCTGGCGCTGTTCGGCATCTTTGCCCGCATCCTCGGCCTCGATCGCCTGAAGCTGGTGTAGTCATGCTGCTCTCTCCTTATCCAACCACAGGCGAACGCATCCGCATCACGCTGCTGTGGATATGGTGCGGGCTGGTCATCCTGTTCCTGCTGGTGCCGATCCTCATCCCGGTGCCACTCTCCTTCAACAGCGGCGCTTTCTTCATCTTTCCGCTCGAGGGGATATCGACGCGCTGGTACGAGGTGGTGCTCGGCACGCAGCGCTGGCAGTCGGCGATCGGCAACAGCCTGATCGTCGCCCTCGGGACCACGGTGATTGCGACGACGCTCGGCACACTGACGGCGATCGCGCTTTCCGACGAGAAATTCCCGGGGCGTCGCATCATCATGCCGCTGCTGTTGTCGCCGCTAATCGTGCCGGTGGTGATCACAGCCGTCGGCTCATATCTGTTCTACGCCCGCGTTGGGCTCGCCAGCACCTATGCCGGCATCATCCTGGCGCATACCGCTCTGGCCAGCCCCTTCGTCGTGGTGACGGTGGGGGCCAGTCTCACCGGCTTCGACCGCAACCTGATGCGCGCCGCGGCGATCTCCGGCGCCAAGCCGCTCACCGCATTCTTTCGAGTGATGCTGCCGTTGATCCTGCCCGGCGTGCTTTCGGGAGCGGCCTTCGCCTTCGTCACCTCCTTCGACGAAGTGGTCGTCGTGCAATTCCTCGCCAGCGCCAGCCAGCGAACGATGCCGCTCGAAATGTTCATCGGGTTGCGGGAAAAATTGAGCCCGGCAATCACCGCCGCTGCGACCCTAATGATGGCGCTGTCCATCCTGCTTTTGCTGGTCGCCAACATTCTGGCGCGGCGTGGCGGAAGGGCACCGAGCCGCTGAAGGATAGTCGCTGTCGTGATCCGTCGATCGGCAAGACATTTCTTCAGCACCAATATCCCACCGGCGCCACCACGACCGCCAGCACCGGTCAGCTTTCAGGAAACAGCAAAGCTGATCTGTACGGCGCGAGATAGGCGCGTTGCTGACTGGCAGTTTGGGGGCCGGAGAACGAACCCGCTGCGCGGGATGGGCGCGTGGGGTGGGGTAGAGATCAAGAAACCGGTCGTCGCGCTCGCGTTGAGCCTCGTTCGGCTGGAGCAGAGCATGGCGGGCTTCTTCAACAAGGAGCCTGACCATGCACCATCCCGTTCTCGATGCACCCGTCAGCCCGCTGCGCCAGCGGCTGATCGACGACATGAACATGCGGCGCTTCTCACGCGAGACGCAGCGCAACTATCTCCGCGACATCGGACGCCTGGCGACATTCCTCGGGCGTTCACCAGACACCGCTACCGCCGACGACCTGCGCCGGTTCCAGATCGAGCAGCAGGAGGACGGCGTTCCCGTGCCAACGATGAACAGCATCGTTTCGGCGCTGCGCTTCTTCTTCACCCAAACGCTCGACCGCCCGGACCTGGCGCGCCGGCTCGTCCGGCTGTCGCATCCGCGCAACCTGCCCGTGGTGCTCAGTCGCGACGAGGTGGCCCGGCTGCTCAACGCCACCACCTGCCTCAAGCACCAGGCCGCACTGTCGGTTGCCTATGGCGCGGGCCTGCGCGTCGCCGAGGTGTCGATGCTGAAGGTCACCGACGTCGACAGCGAGCGCATGCTGCTGCGCGTCGAACGCGGCAAGGGCGGGCGGTATCGCAACGCCATGCTCTCGGAGGACCTGCTCACTCTTCTGCGGCAATGGTGGAAGGTCGGACGTCAGCAGGGCGTGATGCACCGCGACGGCTGGTTGTTTCCCGGGCAGCACGCGATGAAGCCGATCAGCACGAGGCAGCTCTATCGCATCGTCGTCGAGGCGGCCCAGGCCGCCGACATCGCCAAGCGGGTGGGGCCGCACACGCTGCGCCACAGCTTCGCCACCCACCTGCTGGAGGACGGCACCGACATCCGGATCATCCAGGTCCTGCTCGGGCATGCCAAGCTCAACAACACCGCCCTTTACGCGAAGGTGGCGACCCGGACGGTGCGTGCCGTCACGAGCCCGCTCGACAAGCTCGGGCTGTTCAAGCCGGGAGAGGTCTTGCCCGACATCTGAGCCGTGCGCGCCTCGATCGAGGTCGCCAACATCTTCCGTGCTGCCGGACCCGCTTACCGGGCCGCCCATGCAGGTCACCTGAGCCTCGCCCAGCTCAAGGTCATGTCGGCGATCGAGTATTGCCGCACCCCAGCCCTTGGCGGTCACGTCGAGGCTTGCGAGGACTGCGGCCAATGGCGCATCGCCTACAACTCCTGCCGCAACCGGCACTGCCCGAAGTGCCAGGGTGCTACGGCGCGGACATGGCTTGCCGAGCGCGAGGCCGACCTGCTGCCGGTCGGCTACTTCCATGTCGTGTTCACGCTGCCCGCCGAGGTCGCCGACATCGCCTTCCACAACAAGGCGCTGGTCTACGACCTGCTGTTCAAGGCGGCGTCGGAGACGATGCTGACCATCGCGGCCGATCCGAAGCATCTCGGCGCGCGCATCGGCATCACCGCCGTCCTTCACACTTGGGGCTCGGCAATGACGCACCATCCGCATGTGCACATGATCGTGCCGGGCGGTGGCATCTCGCCGGACGGAAGCCGGTGGATATCGTCGCGTCCGGGCTTCCTGCTGCCGGTGCGCGTGCTCGGCAAGCTGTTCCGCCGCCTGTTCCTCTCCCGGTTGGTCGCGCTGCACGACGCAGGACGGCTCGCCTTCTTCGGATCGATGGCTCACCTGTCCGCGCGGCAGGCATTCGTGCGGCACCTGTCGCCGGTCCGCAAGAAGCGCTGGGTGGTGTACGCCAAGGCGCCGTTCGCCGGGCCGGAGGCGGTGCTCGCCTATCTGTCCCGCTATACCCACCGGGTTGCGATCTCGAACCGCCGCCTCATCCGGTTCGATGAGGCAGGGGTCACGTTCCGCTACAAGGACTACCGCCGCGACGGCGCCGATCGGCAGCAGGTCATGACGCTCGCAACCGATGAGTTCATCCGCCGTTTCCTGCTCCACGTCCTGCCACGTGGCTTCCATCGCATCCGGCACTACGGCCTCCTCGCCAGCGGCTGCCGCAAGGCCAGCCTTGCGCTCGCCCGCGAACTGCTGAACGTCGTTGTGCCGCCCGATGACGGCGCCCCGGACGAACCGGACGACTTCCGACCGCCATGCCCGTGCTGCGGCGGACGCATGATCGTCATCGAGGTATTCGAACGGTGGGGGCAGCCGCGCGGACCGCCGGACACAACCGCAGCAAACCGGGAGAACTCTCCATGACCCGGCATGGCATGCTCCAGCCTTCAGCCGCAGGCACTCAGCCTCCGGCAACGAACCCACGCACGTCCATCGTGATCATCGACGCCGAACGGGTCGCGTCCGGCCGCGCGACGAGCCGACAATACCGCATGGCTGAAAGGCGAAGCGGTCCGGCCGCATCAAACCCGTCGCTTCCCGGCGGCGGTCGCGCCATCGCCAACACCAGCCGCAAATCGAAATCCCCATAGCCATCGCCTGTGGCCCGCGGGTTCCTTCCTCGGGGACTTTCGTACGCCTGCCGGCGCCCGAAACTCTTCACGGAAGCGGAACGGCAACTTCTGGCATATGACAGGCGATAGCAGACATTCGTCAGTTAGGATTGGCGTCTCAGGCTGACCCGGATCGGACACATAAAGAATGCCAGCAATGAACAGGCCGGGTGGAGATGCGGAGACCGTCCAAATTTCCGGGGATTTCTCGCCTCGGCTTATCTTTTGCTGGCCCGACCATCAGTCGAATGGCATCGTGGAGATTTGCGAACTCCGTCATTTCTGGCGAAAGGCGGAATGGAACGACACAACCAACGGGCCTAGAATGTAGTCGAGTGCGGTGCGTTCCTCCGTAACGACCATGACTGATGCAGGCATTCCCGGATAAAGCGCAATCTGCGGGGCTGCAGCCAATTCCACCGGGTCGACCGCCACGTCGGCAAGATAGTAGGGAAACCCGGTCTTGCTGTCGGTAATGCGATCCGCCGAAATGCGAGTGACGCGGCCATGAATTATGGGTATTGAGCGCTGCTTGTAGGATGTGAAACGAACTTCAGCGGCCATATCGGGTCGCAGGTTCGATATGTCCTCGACGCGAATCTGCGCCTGGACGATCAGCGAATTTTCAGTCGGCACGATGTCGAGGATGGTCTGGCCTGGGGCAACGATGGCGCCGATCGAGAAGACGCTGAGATCCATCACCTGGCCATCATAAGACGCGCGCACTTCGGCTCGGTCCATGGCGGCCTGGGCGGCAAACATTTTGGGCACGAGGTCGGCAAGGTTCGATTGCGTCTCGATCAGCATGGCCGACAGTTTGGCTCGGCGCTCATAGGTCAATTGGGCGATCTGGCCCTTGAGTTCGGCTTTGCTCTGTTGGCTGCCGGCTATGGCGCCGAGGTTCTCGTCGATCAGGCCCTGCAGATCCGAGGCCGATCTTTCCAATTCCAGAATGCGCGGGCGGGTCGTCAATCCAGCCTTGAGCAGCTTTGACAGACTGGCCTTCTCGTCGATCGTCGATTGCATCTGGGCCTGGTAGGATTGGACCCGAGCCTGCTTGCCCTGGATCTGCTCCTCGAGCTCGGCAATTCGCCGCTCGAGGATCTGCCTGGCGCCGGCCATCGAGGTGCGTTGGGTTTCCAGATCGGCAATCTGGTTTGCCATTGCATCCTTGAGGTAGGCCTCGTGCTCCTTGAGGATATCCTGCGGGAAGGCAACAGCCACGCTGCCGTCCAGTTCGGCCCGGATCCTTGCCTCGGTCGCGCGCAACAGCGCATATTGTTGGGCATAGAGATTGAACTCGGACCGAATCCGGGTGTCGTCCAGCATCAGCATCAAGTCGCCCTTCCTGACGACGTCGCCATCCTTGACGCGGATGTCCTTCACGGTTCCGCCGTCGAAGTGCTGTACGCTCTTGCGATTGCCTTCCACCTTGACGACGGCGTCGGCGAGTACAGCGCCGTTCAGCGGGGCAAACGCTGCCCAGCCGCCGAAGATCCCAAAGAAGGCGACGATGATGAGCAGACCGATACAGGCCGGCACCCGGATCGAATCCGGGGCAAGGATACCGGTTTCGCCGCGCAGGCTCCGGTAAGTGAGGGCGCCGTCGCTCATCGATCTCTCCGGCCACAGCTCATTGGGTCGCCACCGCCATTGGCGCCGCGCGCTGGTTGAGCAGCGCTACGATCTCGTTTCTCATCCCGAATGCCTCGACGGCGCCATCGCGCAACAGAAGGATCTTGTCGACATTGGCCAACGTCGAGGGCCGGTGCGAGACTATGATCACCGTGCTGCCGCGGCGTTTCAGCTCAAGCGCGCAGTCACTCAGCGCGCGGTCACCATCGGCGTCGAGATTGGAACTCGGCTCGTCGAGAATGATCACATTCGGTGTGCCGAACACCGCCCGGGCAAGGGCAATCCGTTGCCGATACCCTCCTGACAGCACTGCGCCGCCTTCGCCGATCTGGGTCTCGTACCCCTGCGGCAGGCGGATGATCATCTCGTGCACGCCAGCGAGCCGCGCGGCCTCGATCACCTCCTGGTCGACATTGGTCTTGAAACGGCCGATGTTGGCGGCGACCGTGTCGGAGAAGAGCTCGATATCCTGCGGCAGGTAGCCGATGTGGTCGCCGAGCGCATCGTGCCCCCATTGCGACAGGTCAGCGCCATCCAACCTGACGGTGCCGCGGCTGGGTTGCATGACGCCCGCGAGATGACGCGCCAGCGTCGACTTGCCGGCGCCGGAAGGGCCGACGATTCCCAGCGCCTCGCCTGCGTCCAGCCGGAATGATACGTCCCGGAGAAGCACTTTCTGCTGGCTGACAATTGCAAAGCTGACCTGCTCGACCGAAATCTTGCCGGTGGGCTTCGGCAGGTTGAATGATCTTTCGTTCTGCGCGCCCCCGTCGACAAGCTTCTCGACCCTTGCCAACGCCGCCCGCGCCAGGATCAGGCTGCGCCAAAGGCCAACGATCTGCTCGACCGGCTGTAGCCCCCGGCCCAGCAAGAGACTCGCGGCAAACATGGTGCCGCCGGTGATCTGCCGCTCGACCACCAGATAGGCGCCGAGGCCGAGGATCAGCGACTGCATGGTTAGCCGCAGGAAACGGATCAGGCCGGACATCAGGGCGGCGCGATCGCTTGCCTCCGCCTGGCGTCGCAGCGCCAGGTTGCGGTCGCGCCCCCAGCGGCGGATGAGACCGTCGATCATCCCCATGGCGCGAACGACTTCCGCGTTTCTGAGGCTCATCTCGGTAAAGTTATAGTTGGTCGTCGCCAGATCGTTGGCCTGCTTCAGCGGCGAACGCACGAGATACTCGTTGAGCACGGCCATCGCGATCAGGAGCAGCGAGCAGCCCAGGGCGAAGAAGCCCAGCCACGGATGGAGAAGAAAGATGATGCCGATGTAGATGGGCGACCACGGCAGATCGAACAGGGCATGGATGCCGCTGCCGGTGATCACCTGCCTGAACGTGTCGAAATCGCGGATCGGCTGGCTTTGCGAGGAGCCCGGCGATGGGGTCTCGACCGACGCGGCGAGGACTTTTGCCGAGAGCAACCGGTCGAGCCGCGCGCTGGCACGCGTCAGGATGGAGGCGCGCACCAGGTCGAGACCGGCCAATGAAAGGAAGGCCGTCAGCAACACCAGGGTCAACATCACCAGCGTGGTTTCGCTACCGCTGGTGACGACCCGGTCGTAGATCTGCAGCATGTAGAGTGGGGAGGCGAGGTAGAGCAGATTGATCGCCAGGCTGAATGCCGCCGCAACCAGGAAATAGCGGCGGCATGCCCGAAGCGCATCCTTTACAATTCGAGACTTGCTATCCACTTCCAGAACCCCACTCGATACGCGTCAGGCCAGGTGAGCCGCCGCTGACGGCGGCCCTTTTGGTTCACACCACGAAGTCACTTGAAATTGCTCCATCGCCGATGCCTGTCAGCGTGAATTCCGCCGGATTGTACGACACGGCGGTATGGCCCTGGCCATCATCGGCAAGCTTGAAGCCATTCGCATCATAGGAGCCGACCAGATGCAGCGCGGTACCGTGGGTGCCGTCCGAAACGGTCAGCGTTCCGCCGCTGCCATCCTGGTTTGCCTGATAGACGGCCGTCGTGCCCGCACCGAACAGGATATCTTCGAGCTCCAGCCTGTCGTCATTGGTAATGCCGCCGATCCGCCCGCTGAAGTCGAAGGAATCGTCGAGCTGCAGCGTGCCGGCGGCATCGTGCGCAAAGGTGACGTCCGTCGACGAGGCGCCGCCGAACTCGAGCTTCGACAGGTCGCCGATCGTGGCATCGCCCTCGCCTGTGACTTGGCCGTTGATGGCAATGTCGCCGCCATTGGCCCACAGCATGCCGGAATTCGCTAGCCCGCCGGTGATCGTCAGGCCACCTGAACCGGTCGCCTCCAATGTTCCGGAGTTGGTGACGACGCTGCCCCCTGTGTCGATGACGAGCGCATTGGCACCGGAGGCGATGATGGTGCCCCGGTTATCGAGGCTCAGCATCCCGCCGCCCAGCTGGCCGGCGCCCGATATCGTGTTGTCGACATTGACCAGAGTGACGTCCGGCCCGGTGCCGGAGATTACGTTGGCGGCGCTGTCGGACAGCAGGATCTCTCCGCCACCCTGCAGGGTCACGCCATGCTGGATGATTTGCAGCAGCGTTTCACCGCCGGTCGAGTCCAGCGAGATGACGCCGCTATTGTTGGTCGTGCCGCTCAGCGGCAGCAAGGCGCCGTCGCCGATCGTCATGGTGCCTGGATTGTCGACCACCGGTGTCTGGTCGAAGACGAAGTTGCTTGCCGTCAGCGCGCCCGAGTGCACGCCATCCAGCGTGATCGACTGCCCGTCGCCGAGCACAATCACCGCGTTGCCGTTGGCATCGTCGGCGATATGGGTCTGCAGGTCGGCAAAGTCGGCCAATCCATTGTAGCCGATAAGGTCGATCTGGTCGGCCGCGGCGTCGAAATTATGCACCGTATCGGCACCGATCGGCTGCGAGAAGACGAAGAGGTCGTTGCCGCTCGATCCGGTCAGCACGTCGTCGCCTGACCAGGCGAAGATCGGCGAACCCGGAGCGTACGCCTCGACATTGTCGGCGATCGACGCGCTGCCCGTCGTGCCGTCGGCATTGGTCCAGGTCAGTTGCACGTCGAGCACCGCGGCGCCGGTGAATTCGACCGGTGTGGTCACGGTCAGCCCGCGCAGGTCGCTGGTCTGTGTCGTCCAGCTTCCGTCGGCGTTGTGGGTTGCGCCGTCGATGGTCCAGCCCGAAGGCACGTCGTTCACCGTGACGGTGATGAGCGCACCCTCATGCGATGGATCGGTCAGGGCAAGGTTGATGGGCTCGCCGGAAGTGCCGGCAGGCAGGCTGAATGCCGGCGTACCGATCCCGGGATTGCCAGCTATGTCGGTCCAGGACGACGTTCCAGTGCCACTGGACACGACTTGCACGGTATGCGCGCCACCGCCGACCGGCTTCGTGACGTCCAAGGTGTAGATGTCGTGTCCGATGCCATCGATGCCGACATGTACGAAGGTCCCGGCCGTCGCGATTGCTCCTACCAGCGCGATGTCATTGATGTCGAAGCCCGAGACGGCCTCACTGAATGTGAAGGTGATCGTCTGCTTGGCGCCGTTGTTGTCGTGCGAAATGACGACCGTCGGCGCCGTTGTATCGCCGCCCGTCACGTTGACCGTCGCCGTGGCTGTGCCTGTGTCTGTACCCCCATTGGCCGCGCCGTCGCCGTCCACCAGTGTATAGGTCACGGTCTTTGCTATGGTTCCGCTGGTTGCGTTCGCATAGAGGATGTGATCGGCAAGGGCCTGCGCGGCCGCCGCGGTGGCATTGGTGTTAAACGTCACGACCAGGTTCGACCCGTTCGTGCCTCCGCTGAAGGTACCTATGAGCGTGCCGCCATAGCTCACATTATTGCCGCTGACAGTGATCTGGCCGGCGCCGGGGGCTTGGTTCTGAATCGTAAGCTGGTCCGTGGCCGCGCCGTTTGCCGTGAACCCGACAGTGAGCGAGCCACCGCCGAAGTTGGCAGAGTCGATATCGGTTATCGTCGCCGAAGGGGCTATGGTAGTGGCGGCGGACCCGGCCGTGTAGCTCAGGCTTGTAGATGTTCCGGCCGTCCCGCTGTTGAGATCTATGGCCGGGGCGTCGTTCGTGCCCGCTATGTTGATCGTCACCGAGGTGGTGGTGCCGTCGGCGCTGGCCACGTTGAAGGTGTCAGTGTAGGTGGTGCCGGCGACGAACTCGTTGTGCGCAGAAGACGCCGTGTAGGTCCAGGCACCGGCTGCGTTGATTGCAAACGTGCCATACGTTCCAACATTGGCCGCTTGGGCGACGAAGGTAGCCGCACTGTCGACGTCCGAGACGGTGAGAGTGCCCGAGGTCGAGATGTTGGCGACAGCATTGGTCTCGGTCAGGTTGACCGAAGCGGATGACAGCACCGCCGCATCATTTGCACCATTGATGGTGACGGTGAGTACTGCCGTGTCGGTCAGGCTGCCGTCGCTGACCGTGTAGTTGAACGTATCGGTGGTGGAGCCGCCGGTGTTGAGGGCCTGCACCGCCAAGTCGTTCTCGTTGACCACGTAGGTGTAGCTGCCGTTGGCGGCGATGGTGAGCGTGCCGTGCGCGCCGACCAGGCCGACGCCCAGCAAACCGGCCGTGCCGGCGCCTTCGGCGCCGCCGGTACGGATCGCGCTCACCGTCAGGCTGGCGCTGTCGACATCGCTGTCGTTGGTCAGCACGTTGCCGGAACCATTGTTGCCACCGGATCCGTTGAGTGTGCCGCTCTTCTCGGTTGCGGCAATCGCACCAGCACTGGCGCCGGTGTCGTTTGCACCGACAGGCGCATCATTTGCACCATTGATGGTGACGGTGAGTACTGCCGTGTCGGTCAGGCTGCCGTCGCTGACCGTGTAGTTGAACGTATCGGTGGTGGAGCCGCCGGTGTTGAGGGCCTGCACCGCCAAGTCGTTCTCGTTGACCGCGTAGGTGTAGCTGCCGTTGGCGGCGATGGTGAGCGTGCCGTGCGCGCCGACCAGGCCGACGCCCAGCAAACCGGCCGTGCCGGCGCCTTCGGCGCCGCCGGTACGGATCGCGCTCACCGTCAGGCTGGCGCTGTCGACATCGCTGTCGTTGGTCAGCACGTTGCCGGAACCATTGTTGCCACCGGATCCGTTGAGCGTGCCGCTCTTCTCGGTTGCCGCAATCGCACCAGCACTGGCGCCGGTGTCATTTGCCGCAACCGGCGCATCATTGGTGCCGACGATGTCGATCGACACCACCTGGGTGACGACACCGCCATGGTGATCGTCGACCTGCACCGTGAAGCTGTCGGCCAGATGCTCGCCGACGGCGAGCGCATCGACCGCGCCGCTGTCGCTGACCGTGTAGTGCCAGGTGCCGTCGGGATCGACGCTGGCCGTGCCATAGGTGGCGGCAGCGCTCACCGACAAGGTATGGGTGTCGCTGGTGTCGACATCGCTGAAGGTGACCTGACCGGTCGCCATCTGGGCCGCGGCCGGCAGGCCATCGCCTTCCGAGACATTGCCGGACTGGGCCGCCGAGGTGATCTCCGGCGCATCATTGGTGCCGACGATGTCGATCGACACCACCTGGGTGACGACACCGCCATGGTGATCGTCGACCTGCACCGTGAAGCTGTCGGCCAGATGCTCGCCGACGGCGAGCGCATCGACCGCGCCGCTGTCGCTGACCGTGTAGTGCCAGGTGCCGTCGGGATCGACGCTGGCCGTGCCATAGGTGGCGGCAGCGCTCACCGACAAGGTATGGGTGTCGCTGGTGTCGACATCGCTGAAGGTGACCTGACCGGTCGCCATCTGGGCCGCGGCCGGCAGGCCATCGCCTTCCGAGACATTGCCGGACTGGGCCGCCGAGGTGATCTCCGGCGCATCATTGGTGCCGACGATGTCGATCGACACCACCTGGGTGACGACACCGCCATGGTGATCGTCGACCTGCACCGTGAAGCTGTCGGCCAGATGCTCGCCGACGGCGAGCGCATCGACCGCGCCGCTGTCGCTGACCGTGTAGTGCCAGGTGCCGTCGGGATCGACGCTGGCCGTGCCATAGGTGGCGGCAGCGCTCACCGACAAGGTATGGGTGTCGCTGGTGTCGACATCGCTGAAGGTGACCTGACCGGTCGCCATCTGGGCCGCGGCCGGCAGGCCATCGCCTTCCGAGACATTGCCGGACTGGGCCGCCGAGGTGATCTCCGGCGCATCATTGGTGCCGACGATGTCGATCGACACCACCTGGGTGACGACACCGCCATGGTGATCGTCGACCTGCACCGTGAAGCTGTCGGCCAGATGCTCGCCGACGGCGAGCGCATCGACCGCGCCGCTGTCGCTGACCGTGTAGTGCCAGGTGCCGTCGGGATCGACGCTGGCCGTGCCATAGGTGGCGGCAGCGCTCACCGACAAGGTATGGGTGTCGCTGGTGTCGACATCGCTGAAGGTGACCTGACCGGTCGCCATCTGGGCCGCGGCCGGCAGGCCATCGCCTTCCGAGACATTGCCGGACTGGGCCGCCGAGGTGATCTCCGGCGCATCATTGGTGCCGACGATGTCGATCGACACCACCTGGGTGACGACACCGCCATGGTGATCGTCGACCTGCACCGTGAAGCTGTCGGCCAGATGCTCGCCGACGGCGAGCGCATCGACCGCGCCGCTGTCGCTGACCGTGTAGTGCCAGGTGCCGTCGGGATCGACGCTGGCCGTGCCATAGGTGGCGGCAGCGCTCACCGACAAGGTATGGGTGTCGCTGGTGTCGACATCGCTGAAGGTGACCTGACCGGTCGCCATCTGGGCCGCGGCCGGCAGGCCATCGCCTTCCGAGACATTGCCGGACTGGGCCGCCGAGGTGATCTCCGGCGCATCATTGGTGCCGACGATGTCGATCGACACCACCTGGGTGACGACACCGCCATGGTGATCGTCGACCTGCACCGTGAAGCTGTCGGCCAGATGCTCGCCGACGGCGAGCGCATCGACCGCGCCGCTGTCGCTGACCGTGTAGTGCCAGGTGCCGTCGGGATCGACGCTGGCCGTGCCATAGGTGGCGGCAGCGCTCACCGACAAGGTATGGGTGTCGCTGGTGTCGACATCGCTGAAGGTGACCTGACCGGTCGCCATCTGGGCCGCGGCCGGCAGGCCATCGCCTTCCGAGACATTGCCGGACTGGGCCGCCGAGGTGATCTCCGGCGCATCATTGGTGCCGACGATGTCGATCGACACCACCTGGGTGACGACACCGCCATGGTGATCGTCGACCTGCACCGTGAAGCTGTCGGCCAGATGCTCGCCGACGGCGAGCGCATCGACCGCGCCGCTGTCGCTGACCGTGTAGTGCCAGGTGCCGTCGGGATCGACGCTGGCCGTGCCATAGGTGGCGGCAGCGCTCACCGACAAGGTATGGGTGTCGCTGGTGTCGACATCGCTGAAGGTGACCTGACCGGTCGCCATCTGGGCCGCGGCCGGCAGGCCATCGCCTTCCGAGACATTGCCGGACTGGGCCGCCGAGGTGATCTCCGGCGCATCATTGGTGCCGACGATGTCGATCGACACCACCTGGGTGACGACACCGCCATGGTGATCGTCGACCTGCACCGTGAAGCTGTCGGCCAGATGCTCGCCGACGGCGAGCGCATCGACCGCGCCGCTGTCGCTGACCGTGTAGTGCCAGGTGCCGTCGGGATCGACGCTGGCCGTGCCATAGGTGGCGGCAGCGCTCACCGACAAGGTATGGGTGTCGCTGGTGTCGACATCGCTGAAGGTGACCTGACCGGTCGCCATCTGGGCCGCGGCCGGCAGGCCATCGCCTTCCGAGACATTGCCGGACTGGGCCGCCGAGGTGATCTCCGGCGCATCATTGGTGCCGACGATGTCGATCGACACCACCTGGGTGACGACACCGCCATGGTGATCGTCGACCTGCACCGTGAAGCTGTCGGCCAGATGCTCGCCGACGGCGAGCGCATCGACCGCGCCGCTGTCGCTGACCGTGTAGTGCCAGGTGCCGTCGGGATCGACGCTGGCCGTGCCATAGGTGGCGGCAGCGCTCACCGACAAGGTATGGGTGTCGCTGGTGTCGACATCGCTGAAGGTGACCTGACCGGTCGCCATCTGGGCCGCGGCCGGCAGGCCATCGCCTTCCGAGACATTGCCGGACTGGGCCGCCGAGGTGATCTCCGGCGCATCATTGGTGCCGACGATGTCGATCGACACCACCTGGGTGACGACACCGCCATGGTGATCGTCGACCTGCACCGTGAAGCTGTCGGCCAGATGCTCGCCGACGGCGAGCGCATCGACCGCGCCGCTGTCGCTGACCGTGTAGTGCCAGGTGCCGTCGGGATCGACGCTGGCCGTGCCATAGGTGGCGGCAGCGCTCACCGACAAGGTATGGGTGTCGCTGGTGTCGACATCGCTGAAGGTGACCTGACCGGTCGCCATCTGGGCCGCGGCCGGCAGGCCATCGCCTTCCGAGACATTGCCGGACTGGGCCGCCGAGGTGATCTCCGGCGCATCATTGGTGCCGACGATGTCGATCGACACCACCTGGGTGACGACACCGCCATGGTGATCGTCGACCTGCACCGTGAAGCTGTCGGCCAGATGCTCGCCGACGGCGAGCGCATCGACCGCGCCGCTGTCGCTGACCGTGTAGTGCCAGGTGCCGTCGGGATCGACGCTGGCCGTGCCATAGGTGGCGGCAGCGCTCACCGACAAGGTATGGGTGTCGCTGGTGTCGACATCGCTGAAGGTGACCTGACCGGTCGCCATCTGGGCCGCGGCCGGCAGGCCATCGCCTTCCGAGACATTGCCGGACTGGGCCGCCGAGGTGATCTCCGGCGCATCATTGGTGCCGACGATGTCGATCGACACCACCTGGGTGACGACACCGCCATGGTGATCGTCGACCTGCACCGTGAAGCTGTCGGCCAGATGCTCGCCGACGGCGAGCGCATCGACCGCGCCGCTGTCGCTGACCGTGTAGTGCCAGGTGCCGTCGGGATCGACGCTGGCCGTGCCATAGGTGGCGGCAGCGCTCACCGACAAGGTATGGGTGTCGCTGGTGTCGACATCGCTGAAGGTGACCTGACCGGTCGCCATCTGGGCCGCGGCCGGCAGGCCATCGCCTTCCGAGACATTGCCGGACTGGGCCGCCGAGGTGATCTCCGGCGCATCATTGGTGCCGACGATGTCGATCGACACCACCTGGGTGACGACACCGCCATGGTGATCGTCGACCTGCACCGGAAGCTGTCGGCCAGATGCTCGCCGACGGCGAGCGCATCGACCGCGCCGCTGTCGCTGACCGTGTAGTGCCAGGTGCCGTCGGGATCGACGCTGGCCGTGCCATAGGTGGCGGCAGCGCTCACCGACAAGGTCGCTGAAGGTGACCTCCGGTCGCCATCTGGGCCGCGGCCGGCAGGCCATCGCCTTCCGAGACATTGCCGGACTGGGCCGCCGAGGTGATCTCCGGCGCATCATTGGTGCCGACGATGTCGATCGACACCACCTGGGTGACGACACCGCCATGGTGATCGTCGACCTGCACCGTGAAGCTGTCGGCCAGATGCTCGCCGACGGCGAGCGCATCGACCGCGCCGCTGTCGCTGACCGTGTAGTGCCAGGTGCCGTCGGGATCGACGCTGGCCGTGCCATAGGTGGCGGCAGCGCTCACCGACAAGGTATGGGTGTCGCTGGTGTCGACATCGCTGAAGGTGACCTGACCGGTCGCCATCTGGGCCGCGGCCGGCAGGCCATCGCCTTCCGAGACATTGCCGGACTGGGCCGCCGAGGTGATCTCCGGCGCATCATTGGTGCCGACGATGTCGATCGACACCACCTGGGTGACGACACCGCCATGGTGATCGTCGACCTGCACCGTGAAGCTGTCGGCCAGATGCTCGCCGACGGCGAGCGCATCGACCGCGCCGCTGTCGCTGACCGTGTAGTGCCAGGTGCCGTCGGGATCGACGCTGGCCGTGCCATAGGTGGCGGCAGCGCTCACCGACAAGGTATGGGTGTCGCTGGTGTCGACATCGCTGAAGGTGACCTGACCGGTCGCCATCTGGGCCGCGGCCGGCAGGCCATCGCCTTCCGAGACATTGCCGGACTGGGCCGCCGAGGTGATCTCCGGCGCATCATTGGTGCCGACGATGTCGATCGACACCACCTGGGTGACGACACCGCCATGGTGATCGTCGACCTGCACCGTGAAGCTGTCGGCCAGATGCTCGCCGACGGCGAGCGCATCGACCGCGCCGCTGTCGCTGACCGTGTAGTGCCAGGTGCCGTCGGGATCGACGCTGGCCGTGCCATAGGTGGCGGCAGCGCTCACCGACAAGGTATGGGTGTCGCTGGTGTCGACATCGCTGAAGGTGACCTGACCGGTCGCCATCTGGGCCGCGGCCGGCAGGCCATCGCCTTCCGAGACATTGCCGGACTGGGCCGCCGAGGTGATCTCCGGCGCATCATTGGTGCCGACGATGTCGATCGACACCACCTGGGTGACGACACCGCCATGGTGATCGTCGACCTGCACCGTGAAGCTGTCGGCCAGATGCTCGCCGACGGCGAGCGCATCGACCGCGCCGCTGTCGCTGACCGTGTAGTGCCAGGTGCCGTCGGGATCGACGCTGGCCGTGCCATAGGTGGCGGCAGCGCTCACCGACAAGGTATGGGTGTCGCTGGTGTCGACATCGCTGAAGGTGACCTGACCGGTCGCCATCTGGGCCGCGGCCGGCAGGCCATCGCCTTCCGAGACATTGCCGGACTGGGCCGCCGAGGTGATCTCCGGCGCATCATTGGTGCCGACGATGTCGATCGACACCACCTGGGTGACGACACCGCCATGGTGATCGTCGACCTGCACCGTGAAGCTGTCGGCCAGATGCTCGCCGACGGCGAGCGCATCGACCGCGCCGCTGTCGCTGACCGTGTAGTGCCAGGTGCCGTCGGGATCGACGCTGGCCGTGCCATAGGTGGCGGCAGCGCTCACCGACAAGGTATGGGTGTCGCTGGTGTCGACATCGCTGAAGGTGACCTGACCGGTCGCCATCTGGGCCGCGGCCGGCAGGCCATCGCCTTCCGAGACATTGCCGGACTGGGCCGCCGAGGTGATCTCCGGCGCATCATTGGTGCCGACGATGTCGATCGACACCACCTGGGTGACGACACCGCCATGGTGATCGTCGACCTGCACCGTGAAGCTGTCGGCCAGATGCTCGCCGACGGCGAGCGCATCGACCGCGCCGCTGTCGCTGACCGTGTAGTGCCAGGTGCCGTCGGGATCGACGCTGGCCGTGCCATAGGTGGCGGCAGCGCTCACCGACAAGGTATGGGTGTCGCTGGTGTCGACATCGCTGAAGGTGACCTGACCGGTCGCCATCTGGGCCGCGGCCGGCAGGCCATCGCCTTCCGAGACATTGCCGGACTGGGCCGCCGAGGTGATCTCCGGCGCATCATTGGTGCCGACGATGTCGATCGACACCACCTGGGTGACGACACCGCCATGGTGATCGTCGACCTGCACCGTGAAGCTGTCGGCCAGATGCTCGCCGACGGCGAGCGCATCGACCGCGCCGCTGTCGCTGACCGTGTAGTGCCAGGTGCCGTCGGGATCGACGCTGGCCGTGCCATAGGTGGCGGCAGCGCTCACCGACAAGGTATGGGTGTCGCTGGTGTCGACATCGCTGAAGGTGACCTGACCGGTCGCCATCTGGGCCGCGGCCGGCAGGCCATCGCCTTCCGAGACATTGCCGGACTGGGCCGCCGAGGTGATCTCCGGCGCATCATTGGTGCCGACGATGTCGATCGACACCACCTGGGTGACGACACCGCCATGGTGATCGTCGACCTGCACCGTGAAGCTGTCGGCCAGATGCTCGCCGACGGCGAGCGCATCGACCGCGCCGCTGTCGCTGACCGTGTAGTGCCAGGTGCCGTCGGGATCGACGCTGGCCGTGCCATAGGTGGCGGCAGCGCTCACCGACAAGGTATGGGTGTCGCTGGTGTCGACATCGCTGAAGGTGACCTGACCGGTCGCCATCTGGGCCGCGGCCGGCAGGCCATCGCCTTCCGAGACATTGCCGGACTGGGCCGCCGAGGTGATCTCCGGCGCATCATTGGTGCCGACGATGTCGATCGACACCACCTGGGTGACGACACCGCCATGGTGATCGTCGACCTGCACCGTGAAGCTGTCGGCCAGATGCTCGCCGACGGCGAGCGCATCGACCGCGCCGCTGTCGCTGACCGTGTAGTGCCAGGTGCCGTCGGGATCGACGCTGGCCGTGCCATAGGTGGCGGCAGCGCTCACCGACAAGGTATGGGTGTCGCTGGTGTCGACATCGCTGAAGGTGACCTGACCGGTCGCCATCTGGGCCGCGGCCGGCAGGCCATCGCCTTCCGAGACATTGCCGGACTGGGCCGCCGAGGTGATCTCCGGCGCATCATTGGTGCCGACGATGTCGATCGACACCACCTGGGTGACGACACCGCCATGGTGATCGTCGACCTGCACCGTGAAGCTGTCGGCCAGATGCTCGCCGACGGCGAGCGCATCGACCGCGCCGCTGTCGCTGACCGTGTAGTGCCAGGTGCCGTCGGGATCGACGCTGGCCGTGCCATAGGTGGCGGCAGCGCTCACCGACAAGGTATGGGTGTCGCTGGTGTCGACATCGCTGAAGGTGACCTGACCGGTCGCCATCTGGGCCGCGGCCGGCAGGCCATCGCCTTCCGAGACATTGCCGGACTGGGCCGCCGAGGTGATCTCCGGCGCATCATTGGTGCCGACGATGTCGATCGACACCACCTGGGTGACGACACCGCCATGGTGATCGTCGACCTGCACCGTGAAGCTGTCGGCCAGATGCTCGCCGACGGCGAGCGCATCGACCGCGCCGCTGTCGCTGACCGTGTAGTGCCAGGTGCCGTCGGGATCGACGCTGGCCGTGCCATAGGTGGCGGCAGCGCTCACCGACAAGGTATGGGTGTCGCTGGTGTCGACATCGCTGAAGGTGACCTGACCGGTCGCCATCTGGGCCGCGGCCGGCAGGCCATCGCCTTCCGAGACATTGCCGGACTGGGCCGCCGAGGTGATCTCCGGCGCATCATTGGTGCCGACGATGTCGATCGACACCACCTGGGTGACGACACCGCCATGGTGATCGTCGACCTGCACCGTGAAGCTGTCGGCCAGATGCTCGCCGACGGCGAGCGCATCGACCGCGCCGCTGTCGCTGACCGTGTAGTGCCAGGTGCCGTCGGGATCGACGCTGGCCGTGCCATAGGTGGCGGCAGCGCTCACCGACAAGGTATGGGTGTCGCTGGTGTCGACATCGCTGAAGGTGACCTGACCGGTCGCCATCTGGGCCGCGGCCGGCAGGCCATCGCCTTCCGAGACATTGCCGGACTGGGCCGCCGAGGTGATCTCCGGCGCATCATTGGTGCCGACGATGTCGATCGACACCACCTGGGTGACGACACCGCCATGGTGATCGTCGACCTGCACCGTGAAGCTGTCGGCCAGATGCTCGCCGACGGCGAGCGCATCGACCGCGCCGCTGTCGCTGACCGTGTAGTGCCAGGTGCCGTCGGGATCGACGCTGGCCGTGCCATAGGTGGCGGCAGCGCTCACCGACAAGGTATGGGTGTCGCTGGTGTCGACATCGCTGAAGGTGACCTGACCGGTCGCCATCTGGGCCGCGGCCGGCAGGCCATCGCCTTCCGAGACATTGCCGGACTGGGCCGCCGAGGTGATCTCCGGCGCATCATTGGTGCCGACGATGTCGATCGACACCACCTGGGTGACGACACCGCCATGGTGATCGTCGACCTGCACCGTGAAGCTGTCGGCCAGATGCTCGCCGACGGCGAGCGCATCGACCGCGCCGCTGTCGCTGACCGTGTAGTGCCAGGTGCCGTCGGGATCGACGCTGGCCGTGCCATAGGTGGCGGCAGCGCTCACCGACAAGGTATGGGTGTCGCTGGTGTCGACATCGCTGAAGGTGACCTGACCGGTCGCCATCTGGGCCGCGGCCGGCAGGCCATCGCCTTCCGAGACATTGCCGGACTGGGCCGCCGAGGTGATCTCCGGCGCATCATTGGTGCCGACGATGTCGATCGACACCACCTGGGTGACGACACCGCCATGGTGATCGTCGACCTGCACCGTGAAGCTGTCGGCCAGATGCTCGCCGACGGCGAGCGCATCGACCGCGCCGCTGTCGCTGACCGTGTAGTGCCAGGTGCCGTCGGGATCGACGCTGGCCGTGCCATAGGTGGCGGCAGCGCTCACCGACAAGGTATGGGTGTCGCTGGTGTCGACATCGCTGAAGGTGACCTGACCGGTCGCCATCTGGGCCGCGGCCGGCAGGCCATCGCCTTCCGAGACATTGCCGGACTGGGCCGCCGAGGTGATCTCCGGCGCATCATTGGTGCCATGAATCGTGATCGTTACGGTCTGCGTGTCGGTGCCGCCATGGCCGTCGTTGGCCGTGACCATGTAGGTGAGCGTCAGCGTCTCGCCCGCCGCCAGGAAGTCGAAGGCCTGCGGTGTCGAGTTGAAGGTCCAGCTCAGATTGTGGGTTTCGCCCAGATTGGCCGTCAGCGAGGCCGGCGAAATCGTCAGCATGTTGATGACGGCAGCGCTGTTCAGGCCGCCCATGGTGCCGCCGAGCGACACCGAGGTC
Organism: Mesorhizobium sp. WSM1386; assembly: GCF_055901595.1. NCBI lineage: Bacteria > Pseudomonadati > Pseudomonadota > Alphaproteobacteria > Hyphomicrobiales > Phyllobacteriaceae > Mesorhizobium > Mesorhizobium sp. WSM1386. Next base: position 4,352,256 of record NZ_CM148373.1, on the reverse strand, counting down.
ACGCCCGCGCTCACCGTATCGGCGACATCGGCATCGTTGACGGTCAGCGTGCCGCTGGCGGTCAGGGGCGTATTGGTCTCGGTCAGCGAGGCGGCGTCTTTGTCCGTCGTCACCAAATGGATGTCCGGCTTGTCGTTGGTGCCGGTGAACTGAATGATAGTCGTGGCCCAACTCAGCGTGCCATTTCCGAGCTGGATGGCGTAGGTCAGTTTGTCGGTGAGAATCTGCCCCTGCGCTAGTGCCTGCAATAGCCCATTTATATCCGCAGTGTTGTAATGGATCGTACCGTCACTGGCTATCCAGATATGGGCGCCCAGAAGGCTAGTGTCCGTGGTCCCGGCCAGTCCCGCGCTGTCACTGCTGTAGGTTGTGTCACGCGTGAGCAAGTCAATAGGCGAGGGTGTTTTTGTCGGCGTCAATCCGGCCTCTGCTACCGAATTGTCGATGGAATACAGCTGTTTGGCCGCTCCTCCCAGATCGTTCGCCAATACATTCAGGATCAAGACGCCATTGGCATCTTCCGAAAAGGCAAGAAGTTCGTCCTTCGCCTGCGGCGTGTTGGAGAACGACGTCGTGGTGCCGCCGGCACCGGTGACCTGAGTAGCCATTTTTCAACCCCTGTTGTTCTACGACAGACGCCCCTACGCCTGTTTATTGATAGCTCTGAACGAACCATTGCTCTGAGCGAGCAAGGATCGCACGATTGGCACACTTGGAGGTGGATTGCCGGCGCCTCATTGAGGGAGGCCGCCGCGCATGAAGGGCCAGCTGGAGCTGGCCATTCACGAACGGACAAGATTTTCCCTGATGGCGGCGCAGCGACCTGGTCGCAGCGTCTCTTTCCTACCCCAACTGCATCGTCCCAACTCGTTGGTTGCCCAACCACGAGTCTTTAGAAACTTCTTATATTAGGAGATTATTAACTCTACGACCGAGGAATCGTCAACGTGTAAAGTTTGCAAACAGTTAATAGTTAAAAGGCAAAGCAGAGCCAGAGCTCCGGCAGTGCCTCGACTCGACCAATGGTGTGGCAGCCAGGTGGGTAAAGTTCCTAGGCTGAACCCGCCCAAGGTCTGCTTTCACGAAACGGCAAAGCTGATCGCAATGGCCGACATGGGGCGCTTTGCGGTCCGGCAGCTTGGGGGCCGGGAGCGGACTGTCCGGTCAGGGCGAAACTGCCTGGAGCAGCCATAGCAAACAACCTCAAAGTTGGCTGGGTGATGATCGTTGCTGTCGCAAGATCTGAACGGTGAAGACCTCCGCGATCTGCGGTGGAACGTCGCCACCCGCATCGTCCCCTCACAACCCAGCGCCAAGAGTGGCTTGGCTGGGGTCAGATGCGATGGCGGAGCGCCTCGACGATCACCGCCATCGCAGGCGAGAGCTGCCGCCTGCTCGGGTAATAAAGGTGATAGCCCGCAAATGGCGGACTCCAATCGTCAAGCACCAACCTGAGGCGTCCGCTGGTGATATGGTGGCTTACGAGATTTTCCGGGACATAGGCGATCCCGCAACCGCGTATCGCAGCCTCGATCATGGGTATGGACGAATTGAAGGTGAGTTGTCCTTCCACCCGCACGCGAAGGTCACGTCCATCCATTGCGAACTCCCAGGCATACAATCCGCCGAAAGTCGCCTGTCGCATGTTTATGCAGTTATGATCTACGAGTTCCTGGGGTACGGTTGGCGCCGAATGGCGGGCGAAGTACTCCGGCGAAGCCACGGCCACGAGCCTCCAGTCCGGACCGATTCTCACTGCGATCATATCCCTGTCTATGCTCTCGCCGAGCCGCACGCCTGCGTCGAAGCGCTCCTCCACAATGTTCTTCATGCCGTTGTCGCTGTAGAGCTCGACGCGCACGTCGGGATAGTCGCTGAGCACGGGTTGCAGCTTCGGCCAGACTGTCGTCTGGAGCGCATGGTCGGACAGCGTGATGCGGACCGTTCCGGAGGGTTTGCCGCGAAAGGCCACCAAGCTTGCAAGGTCGGCTTCGATTTCCTCGAAGCGGGGAACAAGAGATTGGAAAAGTCGCTCGCCGGCCTCGGTCGGGGCGACACTTCTCGTCGTGCGCGTGAGCAAACGGACTCCAAGCCGAGCTTCCAGATCCTTGATTGTCGAACTCAGGGTCGACTGCGAGGTGCCGAGCTTGGCCGCCGCCTTGGTGAAGCTGCGCTCTCGGGCGACCGCCACGAACCATAGCAGATCCTTCATGCCATCGCGCTGCATAGGTCACCTCCTGACGGGCATTTATATCATGAATCGATAAGTCCATGCGAATTACTCAGTCTAATAGAATGGGTCCCGCATCGATATATTCCGGCATGGCGACGGGGGTGGCGGCTGATCCGCCCCGGTCGCCTTGCAAGGATGCCAATTATGGAAACGACCTACGACACGAGATTCGTCGAAGCCCGCTCCGCATGGGGCGCGGTGCTTTCGATGTCGCTGTGTGTCTTCGTGCTTATCGCGTCGGAATTCATGCCGGTCAGCCTGCTCTCCCCGATCGCGGCCGATCTCGGCATCACCGCAGGCCGGGCCGGACAGGCAATTTCGATTTCGGGTGCTTTTGCCGTCGTGACCAGCCTCCTAGTCGCCGGCCTCACGCGGCGAATTGACCGCCGGCTGGTCGTCACCGGCTTTACGGCTCTCCTCATTGTTTCCGGGCTCGCTGTCACCTTTGCGCCGAATTACGCGCTCCTCATGGTTGGCCGCGCGCTGCTCGGTGTCGCGATCGGCGGCTTCTGGTCGATGTCGACCGCGATCGTCATGCGCCTCGTGCCCCAAGACATGGTTCCAAAGGGCCTCGCCATGCTGAACGCTGGCAATGCCATTGCCGCCACGGTTGCCGCACCGCTGGGCAGCTTTCTTGGCGCCTATATCGGCTGGCGCGGCGCTTTCTTTCTCGTCGTGCCGCTCGGGCTGCTGGCGCTGGTCTGGCAGAGGATCAGCCTTCCAGCGCTGCCCCCGCGCCAAAGGAAACGCCCAAGCAATCCGCTGGGGCTGCTCGGCCGTCTTCCAGTCGCTATCGGCATGGCGTCGGTCATGATGATGTTCATGGGCCAGTTCGCGCTTTTCACCTATCTGCGCCCCTTCCTCGAGAGCGTGACCCGGCTCGACATCACCGCGCTTTCGGCGATCCTGCTGGGGATGGGGCTGGCGGGCGTGGCCGGCACCTGGTGCGTCGGCCGGCTTTTGCGCACGCGCCTGTTCAGCATCCTCATCGTCATCCCGCTGGTCATGGCCGCGCTGGCCGTTGCGCTTATCGCGCTCGGCGCGCTGCCGGTTCCAACAGCGCTGCTGCTCGTTGCCTGGGGCTTCTTCGGCACGGCCGCTCCTGTCGGCTGGGGCACGTGGCTCAGCCGCACGTTGCCGGATGATGCGGAGGCCGGCGGCGGACTGCAGGTGGCCGTCATCCAGCTCGCCATCACCGGCGGCGCCGCTATCGGCGGCACGCTCTTCGATACGATCGGCTGGTGGGGAGCGTTCACTTTCGGCGCGGTGCTGCTCTGCGGGTCGGCGCTCACCGCTTTCGCCGCATCGCATATGGCCTGGAGATCCTCGCAATGATCATCGAGCATGCGACGCTCAGCCGCCGGACACTGCTCGGCGCCGCGCTCGCGGTGGTGGCCTTGCCGCGCGCAGCCGCCAGCCAAGAGGGCAAGGCCCCAGCCAGCCAGGAGCCCACCGACATGAAGATCAGGATGATTTTCAACGGCCGCACCATGACCGCCATGCTCTACGACAATCCGTCGGCGCGGGATTTCTTTTCGATGCTGCCGCTCCATCTCACCATCAGTGACTACGCCCACAATGAAAAGATCGCCTATCTGCCGCGCAAGCTAACCGAGGAGGGAAGCGGTCCGTTCGCCAACGAGCAGCCTTACGACCTCTGCTACTTCATTCCCTGGGGCAACCTGGCGATGTTCTACGATGACTACCGCCATCCCGGGCTGATCAGGCTCGGCCGCTTCGACGAGGGCGAACAGGCGCTACATGTGCGCGGCGAGTTCCCGCTTCACATCGAACGCATCTGAGGACGCAAAGGAGATCATCATGGACATTCTTCGCGCGGGCAGCAGGCCTTCCGGCCAAGGACCGGCTGACTGGTTCACCGGCACGGTGCGGATCGACCCGCTCTTCAATCCCTTCGACGCCGCGCGAGTCCAAGGCGCGCAGGTGACGTTCGAGCCCGGCGCCCGCACGGCCTGGCATACGCATCCGCTTGGCCAGACGCTGATCGTCGTTTCCGGGCTCGGCCGGGTCCAGCGCGAAGGCGGCCCGATCGAGGAGGTCCGGCCCGGCGACGTCATCTGGTTCGCGCCCGGCGAAAAGCACTGGCACGGCGCGTCGCCCGTGACGGCCATGGCTCATATCGCCCTCCAGGAGGTTAAGGACGGCAAGGTCGTCGACTGGATGGAGCATGTGACGGACGCACAATACGGCGCCTGAGAAACCAACCATCAACTTTGGGGAACTGTCATGATCAAGGACAAGGTGGTAATCATCACCGGAGCTTCATCGGGCATCGGTGAGGCAACCGCGAAGCTGCTCGCCAGCAAAGGCGCCAAGGTCGTCCTTGGCGCCCGGCGCGCTGACAGGCTGAAGCGGATCGCCGACGAGATCGCGAAGGACGGCGGTCATGCGGCCTACAAGGAACTGGACGTGACGAAGCAGTCCGACAACGACGCTATCGTCGAGCTGGCCAGGAAGGCGTTCGGTCGCGTCGACGTCATGTTCCTGAACGCCGGCCTGATGCCGATCTCGCCATTATCGGCACTGAAGACCGACGACTGGCACCAGATGGTCGACGTGAACGTCAAGGGCGTCTTGAACGGCGTCGCCGCGGTGCTCCCGGAGTTTGTCGCACGCAAATCCGGGCACATCATCGCCACCTCGTCGGTCGCCGGGCTCAAGGCTTACCCGAACGGCGCGGTCTACGGAGGCACGAAATGGTTCCTGCGCGACTTCATGGAAGTCCTGCGCATGGAATCCGCCATGGAAGGGACGAACATCCGTACGGCGACCATCTATCCGGCCGCGATCAACACCGAGCTGCTTGAAACCATCAGCGATGAAGGCACGGCCGCCGCGATGCAGAATACCTATGACAAATACGGAATCTCGCCCGATCGGATTGCTGACGTGGTTGCGTTCGCCATCGACGCACCGGAAGACACCACGATCAACGAGTTCACGGTCGGGCCCGCCAACCAACCTTGGTGATCCGAACCGAAGCCCCGCAAACAACGTCATCAGATTGCTTCCGACGAATGACACACCTGCCGACATCGTCAACACCATTGCGTTCGGTAGCGGTTAGCCTGCTGGCCCCCATGGCAGCGGTGTTGGCCGGGTTTGTTGTCATCGGCGCAGCATTGCCTGTGCTTCCGCTGCACGTCAGCCACAATCTAGGGTTCGGTAGCGTCATTGTCGGCATGGTGGCAGGAACGCAGTTCGCGGCGTCCCTGGTTTCACGCGTGTGGTCGGGTTCCTTTGCCGACGAGAACGGAGGAAAACGAGCCGTTCTGGTGGGGCTGGTTACCGCAGCGGCTGGCGGGCTGTTCTATCTTGTGTCCGTTGCCGTCGCGAATTCGCCCGTTCTCTCCGTCACGATCCTTGTCGTCGGACGCGCGCTGCTCGGCGGTGCCGAGAGCTTCATCATCACTGGTGGCGTAGCTTGGGGCCTGGCGCTCGTGGACGCCGGGCATTCCGGGAAAGTCATTGCATGGGTCGGCACTGCGATGTTCGCGCCATTGGCCTTCAGCGGACCTTTCGGAACCATGTTGTTCACAGCCTACGGCTTTGCGGCGATAGGGCTGCTGACCACAATATTGCCGTTGCTTGTCATGGGATCGCTCATGCGAGCGCCAAACCCTCGGATACAGTTGCGGCAGAGAAAATCCGATCTGAGAGCGGTTTTTGGCGCGGTGTGGCTGCCAGGCTTTGGTGCGGCACTCGCCAGTGTCGGCTACTGCTCAATCCTTGCCTTCAGCTCCCTTCTGTATGCCGACAATCATTGGCGACCCATCTGGGTTGGATTTACGGCGTTTGGAGCTGCGCTGATTGCAGCGCGCATGGTCTGTGGTCATTTGCCTGACAGATATGGCGGTGCGAAGATCGCCCTGCTGTTCGTACTCGTGCAGTCAGCCGGGCTTCTGCTCATCGGGTTGGCACGAAGCAGCTTGCTTGCTTTTTTCGGAGCAGCGCTGGCGGGCCTGGGCTATTCCCTCGTCTACCCTGGGCTTGGCGTGGAGGCGGTTGGTGGCACATCGCCGGAAAACCGCGGCTTGGCGATGGGCATCTACACGGCCTTTCTGGATGTCGCGATGGCGCTAGGAAGCCCGGCGTTGGGATGGGCTGCCGATCGAGCAGGTTTGAGCGTTGTCTTCTTTATCAGCGCCGGTGTCACCTTTTGTACAACCGCCATTGCATTGCGTTTAGCGTACAATGCCCGTCGAGGCCGACAGGCGCACGGCTACCCACGTCCGTTAAACCGGGGTGGGTTCGACCGGTCACTGCAACACCTTGTGTAGCCTATCGGCGGGTGTTTCGAAGTCCAGGGTTTTTCGGGGGCGCTGATTGAGCCGCAGGGCGACGCTGTCGAGTCGGGCCTGCGGGACCTGCGAGAAGTTGGTTGTTCTGGGGAAGTACTGCCTGAGCAGGCCGTTGGTATTTTCGTTGCTGCCGCGTTGCCAGGGACTGCGCGGGTCGCAGAAGTAGACCTGGAGATCGGTTGCGACGGTGAAGCTCTTATGACGAGCCATCTCCTTGCCTTGGTCCCATGTCAGCGAGCGCCGCAGCTCTTGGGGCAATGTGCCGATTTTCTCGGCGAGGGCCGCCACGACAGTCGCTGAGTCCCTTCTGGCCAACTTCACAAGCATCGTGAACCGGCTGTGTCGCTCGACCAGGGTGACGATGTTCGTGTCGTTTGCTCCGGTGAGCAGATCACCCTCCCAATGACCTGGGATGGCACGATCCTCCGCCTCGGCGGGACGCTCGCGGATGGAGACCATATCGAGGATTTGACCTTGCCCCGTTCGGTTGCTCTGTGCACCTTTGCCGAGGCGCATCTGTCGTTTGGTGCGCAGATGGGCTGTCAGCTCCTTCTTGAGCACCCCTCGCGACTGGATGAACAGGCTGCGATAGATCGCTTCATGAGATATCCGCATGCTTGGATCGCCTGGGTACGCTCGCTTCAGCCAACCCGCAATCTGCTCTGGCGACCATTGCAGTGCCAGCTTTTGCGCCACCCGCCACCTTAGCCGTCCAGAGCATGCCAGGCGACATTGCTTCGGGCGAAGCGCGCGCTGCCAAGCCTGCTTGTCGGCTCGGGTTGCGCGATACGCTTGGGCACCGCCATTGCGCGAGATCTCGCGACTGATCGTTGATGGGGATCGCCCCAGACTTCGTGCAATAGCGCGGATGGCAAGACCTGCCGCAATCCCGCGAGAGATCTCTTCGCGCTCCCCCAGCTCGAGCGCCGAGGCCGCTCTACGCCTTGCTGACGGAGCAATGCCGCCGTGTAAGGATACGATCCGCTGAACGCCGCCCTTGGTCCGGCGGTCTAGTGCCCGCGAGATCGATGAAATGCTCTGACCCTGTTTCCACCGCTCCCAAAGCTCGGCCTTCTGCTCCGGGGTAAACCAGATCCGTGACGTCACCATGCGACACCTCCCAATCCTCTCAGATTAAAGGTGTTGCAGTGACCGGTTGAACCCACCCGGCCAAAGTAGCCATTCAATCGCAAGGTTGAAAATGACCGCGTGCGGCGCGACGGCGACCTCCCGAGCGGTCGCCTGCAACGTCGGCTTTCGGAACAGGCAAAGCTGGCCTCTCAGTCCGGCTTCGGGCGCAAAGCCGCCGTTCGCGTTGTGAAGTTCGTCCACTTGGTGAGATTGCCGAATAGGCTGCCCCGGGCGTCACGAGCTGCCGAGACGATAGACCGGGATGCCGAGCTTGCGGGCCTTGTCCGCAAGGTTCTCCTGAATGCCGGTGCCCGGAAAGATGATGACGCCGATCGGCATGACGGCCAACATCTGGTCGTTGCGCTTGAAGGGAGCGGCCTTGGCATGTTTGCTCCAGTCGGGCTTGAAGGCAACCTGCGGCACCTTGCGATGATCGGCCCAGCGGGCTGCGATCTTTTCGGCGCCTTTCGGTGATCCGCCGTGCATCAGCACCATGTCGGGGTGCTTGGCGCGGATTTGGTCGAGCTTAGCCCAGATCAGCTCGTGATCGGCGGTATCGCCGCCGGAGAAGGCGATCTTGGGGCCGGCGGGCAACATGATTTCGGTTTCCGCGCGCCGCCTTGCCGCGAGGAAGTCGCGGCTATCGATCATTGAGGCGGTGAGATGGTGGCGGTTGACCATCGACCCCGTGCGCGGTCGCCAAGCCGAGCCGGTGTACTGATCGTAGTGGTCGGCGGCCTGGTCACGCATGAGCTCGAAGGCGTCGCGCCGTTCGATCATGGTCTGGCCCTGGGCGGTGAGTGTCTCGAGTTCAACCGCCTTGATCTCGCTGCCGTCCTGCTCGCGTTGAAGGCGGTGCTGGGCCTGCTCGTTGTCGTCCAGTTGCCGCTCGATCCGTTGTACAGTGCGGTGGAAGACATTGGTGACTGACCAGAAGAGGTCATCGAGGTCGGGTTCGAGGCGCGTGTCGGCCAAGGTGGCGATGAGGGCGTCAAAGATGTCGGCCACCGCACCGGCCACCTGGTCGCCGCCGGGGAGCGGTCGCGGATCGGGCTCGTCGGCAAATGGGCGCCAGCCATAGAGCTGGAGTTCGGTGAGGATGTGATCGGTCGGAGAAGCGGCGTGGTTCGGTTCGGTGTCGTCGTGCTCGCTCATGGCGATGCTCCCGTCGGTTTTGACCGCGACCCTCGCGGCCTTCATGGCGACGAGAGCCCACGGACGGGACGGACCGACACCCACAGCGAAGCGGAGGGCCGCAGCGCAGCGGAGGATGGCTGCGGCCGACTATTTTGCCTCGCGATGGAAAGGCGCCGCAATCAATCGCTGCCATTCGCGAGCAGTAGCGCCGCCGGAAAATAGTCGGCCGCCGCCATTGCCTGACCGGCACGACTGTGGGCCCGATCGCCCTCTTGAAGGCCGGGCCGCGGTTCTCTGCCGGCGGACCACGCATCAATGCGGCGCACCGGCACCATGCGCCGCGCGCTTCCCCTCACGGCTCATGCCGCTTGTGTCAGATAGCGGTGACGATCCCTGCGCGTGAGTTGTTCAGCAATCGAGGCCCGGACGGCGGCAAGTCCGAAATGGCGGAGGTCGTCGTTGAAATCTTCCATCGCCGGCGAGAGCACGATTGCCTCGATTCCAAGGTCCGTCGCGCGCTCGATCAGGCTGTCTCGGGCACCGTCGCCGGCTGGATCGTTGTCGCGGATGACATAGAGCCGCCGCAGGTTCGGAGGGAACAGGATGGCGGCGAGATGGGCTGCCGAGAGTGCCGCAGCCATCGCCATGTCGGGCAAGGCGCATCTGAGCGATAGCGTCGTCTCGATGCCTTCGCCTGCCGCCATGACGCTGCCGGGTACGCCGAAGCGGACGGCGTGACCGAGGAGATTACCCATTGCCCTGCGCGGCGTGTCGACAAGTGCCTTGCCGGCGCCGTCCGGTGCGAGCCAGGTGCGGTGCGCGCCGGTCAGATGTCCATCGAGGTCGGTGACAGCGGCGATCATCGCCGGCAAGGTCTTGGTCGGTCCATGATCGTCTGGCCGGTAGTAGCAGTGTGGATGGAACTGCAAGGCTGCGGTTCCGTGCAAAGTCGTAATGCCACGTCCACGCAAATACGTTTCCACGACGGTGCCGATAATGGGCTTCGACATGGCGACCAGTCGGCGAGCCGCTTCCGGAGATCCAATGGGGACCCGCGTGATCGGCTCGGCGGGTCGGGGTGGCATGGCATCTGGCATAGCGAGAAACACGCGCGCCTCGTCGGCGACGTCCCGGAAATTGACCAGCCCGAGGGATTCGCGGATGACATCGAGCAGGTCGCCATGCTCGCCGGTAGCGGCGTCGGTCCATTTGCCTGGCGGTCCCTTCGGGGATGGCTGCAGACGCACGAACATCGAGCGGCCCGGCGCATTGCGGACGTCGCCGACGGTCCAATAGGTGCCTTGGCGACGGCCATTGGAGAGGTAGTGGCGGCACACCGCCTCGGCGTGTTCGCCGAGGCGGTGTGCGAGGTCGGATGCAGCGTGACGCGCAATCATGCAGCCTCCCGCTCACTGACCCGCTCGATTGGGAAGCGGTCGAGCACGCGCTCCAGCACGGCGAGCCCGCTAGCGTCGATCGGCACGAACATCCTGAGCTTCCACGAAATGATCTCGTGGAAGAGACCGTAGGCGGTGAGGCGCTCGCGCATCGTGTCGGTGAACCCGGACAATTCGATGCGCCATGCGCCCATGACGCGGCTGCGGCGAAGCTGGATATCCTCGGCTAGATCGAGGATGGTCCGGCCGTCCATTAGAGCCGCAAAAGCCTGCTCCGGCGATAGCGTAACCACGTTCGTCGCAGAGGCGTTGGCCGCCCATGCCGGAGAGACACGGCGGCCGATGAGGCGCTCGCCCTCGTCGGTCTGAAGTCGATAAACGCGGGTCGACTCGTTGGGCAGGCGCTTCCAGATCGGCAGCAGCAGGCCGGTGACCATGTGCAAGACCGAGTCCGAAAAGTCCGGCACCCTGGCGATTTCGGCCGTCCAGGCAGTTGTGAAAGCCTCGCGGTCGGCCTCGACCCAGCGTGTTTCGCCCATGGCCTTGAGCGGCATGTTCTGGCCTTCCATCGGCCGGACTAGGCGGACCCGCCGCTCGACCTCGCCATCGTCGAGCATGACGCTGGGGATCGGGATCTGCACGGCGGCGCGGCCCGATTGCTCGTTGATGAGCGGTACGGCACGCGGATCGCGGAGATGATCGAGAGCCGCATCGAGCGTGACGGGCCGATTGCGCTTGCGTTCGGTGATCGTGAGCAGGCGGCTTTCGGCGCCGGTGCGCGGATGGGTGTAGATCACCTGGCGGTCGGTGACGACGAAGTTTTCGGCCTGCAGCGTCTCCAGCCCGGCGTCGTAGGTGCCTGACGCGATCGCGCCCTCGATGCGCGCCGCCAGCAGTTGCTCGAAGGCGCCGAACAGCACGCCCTGTAGCGCAATGGTCAGTGCGAGCAGGCGATTGAGGAAGGTGGTGATCGGCGGCAACTCGTCCTTGATGCCATTGGCATCCATCAGCTTGAGACCCGTCGCCGCCTCGAAACGCTCGAGCGAACAGCCCTCGACCTTGCCGCGTATGATCAGCAGATAGAGTTGCCGTAGCGCATCGCGGGCATAGTGGCTTTCCAGATTGTCCTCTGGCCGGAACAGGCCCTGGCCGCCGGTCTGGCGCTGGCCGCGCGTGATTGCGCCGAGCGTATCGAGCCTCCGCGCGATCGTCGAGAGGAAGCGCTTTTCCGCCTTTACATTGGTCGAGATCGGCCGGAAGAGCGGCGGCTGCGCCTGATTAGTGCGATGCGTGCGGCCCAGGCCCTGAATGGCCGTGTCGGCCTTCCAGCCGGCTTCGAGCAGGTAATGCACACGCAGCCGCGTGTTCCGGGCCGACAGTTCGGCGTGGTAGCTCCTCCCCGTTCCGCCCGCGTCCGAAAACACCAGAACGCGCTTCTGGTCATCCATGAAGGCCTGGGTCTCGGCGAGGCTGGCTGACCCGGCACGGTTTTCAACAACAAGGCGCTCGCCCTTGCGGACAATGCGGCGCGAGCGGCCGGTGACCTCAGCCACGATGTCCACCCCGAAATGCTGGATGATCTGGTCGAGCGCGCCGGGGACAGGCGTCAAGCTGGCGAGTTTGGCGATCAGCTCGTCGCGCCGGGCGACCGCCTCGCGGCTCTCGACGGGTTGGCCGTCGCGGTAGACCGGGCGCGAGGACAGATTGCCTTCGGAGTCGGTGAAGGGCTCATAGAGCTGCACCGGGAAGGAATGGGCGAGATAGTCGAGGACGTATTCGCGCGGCGTGATGTCGACTCGGACGTCGTTCCATTCCTCAGTCGGCAGCTCGGCCAGCCGCCGTTCCATCAGTGCCTCGCCCGTCGAGACGATCTGGACAACGGCCGCATGGCCCTCCTCCAGATCGCGGGTGATGGAGCGGATCAGGGTCGGAGTCTTCATGCTGGTCAACAAATGACCGAAGAAGCGCTGCTTGGCGCTTTCAAAGGCGCTGCGCGCGGCCGACTTGGCCTGGGCATTGAGCGTGCCGGTGCTGCCGGTGATGTTGGCCGCCTGCATGGCCGCATCGAGATTGTTATGAATGATGCCGAAGGCGTCGGCATAGGCATCATAGATGCGGATCTGTTCCGGCGTCAGCTCATGCTCGATCAGCTCGTATTCGACGCCGTTGAAGGAAAGCGAGCGGGCCGTATAGAGGCCGAGTGCCCTGAGGTCGCGTGCCAGCACCTCCATGGCCGCCACGCCGCCGGCCTCGATCGCCTCGACGAACTCGGCGCGGGTCGAGAATGGAAAATGCTCGCCGCCCCAGAGGCCGAGCCGCTGGGCATAGGCGAGATTGTGCACGGTGGTGGCGCCAGTCGCCGACACATAGACGATGCGGGCATTCGGCAGGGCGTGCTGGAGCCTCAGGCCGGCACGGCCTTGCTGGGAGGGAGCGGCGTCGCCGCGTTCGCCCTTGCCGCCGCCGGCGTTTTGCATGGCGTGCGCCTCGTCGAAAATGATGACCCCATCGAAATTCGGACCCAACCATTCGACGATTTGTTTGACCCGCGAAACCTTCCCCCCGCGATCGTCGGAGCGCAGCGTGGCATAGGTGGTGAACAGGATGCCTTCCGCCAGCGTGACCGGCTTGCCCTGCGGGAAGCGGGAGAGTGGGGTGACCAGCAAGCGCTCCATGCCGAGCGCCGACCAGTCGCGCTGCGCATCCTCGATGAGCTTGTCGGACTTGGAGATCCAGACCGCCTTACGACGGCCCTGCATCCAATTGTCTAGGATTACGGCGGCGGACTCGCGGCCCTTGCCTACACCCGTTCCGTCGCCGATCATGAAGCCTTGCCGGAAGCGCACGGCCCCTGCGGCGTCATCGGCCGCGGCGCTAACCACGTCAAAGGTATAGTCGAGCGTCCAGGCGCCGGCGAGATATTCGGTGTGAGCCTCGCCGACATAGATGACGGTCTCGAGCTGCGCGTCCGAGAGCAGGTCAAGGACGTTGTTCGGCAGGCGGGGCCGGTAGCTCGGCTTGGGTGGCGCCACCGAGGCCATGGCCGCCGATTGAACGAGCTGGGTGGGGTGAGCCCGAGAGCCGGGAATGCGGATCGCCTGAAGCCCGTAGGCCTCATAGATGGCGTCGCTGATCTGGCCGTCCTCGGCCGCCTGCCAGTCGACGGCCTCATAGGCAAGGTCGATGGCTTCCGGTTCGGCGATCGACATGCGTGGCGTGGTTCTCGCCGAGCGTGTGAGATAGCTGTGCACGGTGCGGGGCGTAACGACCGCCGATGCCGCGCTGGAACCGGCGGCCATCACGACCGGCGGCCGCGTGGGAAGGCGCTCCTCGATCCACGCGAGGAGCGTCGCCGCATCCGGAGCGATGCCGGGAGCATCCGCGAAGACGGCGGGATCGTCCGCCGGGAGCTTGTCGATGACGGTGAGGCGTGTCGGAAAGGTCGTGCCATGCTTGGCGTAGGCCGAGCCGTCGATGGCGGCGGAGAAGACGACGCGCCCACGTTCCTGCAGCCGAGTGAACGCGGCGGTCCAGGCCGGATGGTCGGGCGCGACGTTCGCACCGGTGATTGTTACCAGCCGCCCACCGGGCGCCAGGCGCGCCAGCGCCGAGGCGACATGCCGCAAGGCCGCGTCGGCCATGCGGCCCTCGACATTGGCCATGACCGAAAAGGGCGGATTCATCAGCACCACGCTCGGCACGGCGCCCGGATCGAGATGGTCGTCGATCTGGGCGGCGTCGAAGCGGCTGGCGCAGACGGCCGGAAAGAGGCAGGAGAGAAGCGCCGCGCGCGTCTCGGCAAGCTCGTTGAGGACGAGGGAGGCGCCGGCGATCTCGGCCAGGATGGCCAGGAGCCCAGTGCCGGCGGAAGGCTCCAGCACTCGGTCGGCCGGCGTAATGGCGGCGGCCGTTGCCGCGACCAGGCCGAGCGGGATGGGAGTCGAGAACTGCTGGAAGGTCTGCGCCTCTTCGGACCGACGGGTATGCGTCGGCATGAGCCCGGCCATCTTCGACAATGCGGAAAGGCGGAGAGCCGGAGACGCGGCTTTGCGGAACAGCGCCTTTCCATACTTGCGAAGGAACAGGACCGTCGCGGCCTCGCAGGCATCGTAGGCCTGCTTCCAGTCCCAGGCGCCGGCGGCGTCGGAGGCGCCGAATGCGGCTTCCATCGCCGAGCGCAGCGTTGGCGCGTCGATGCACTCGCCGCGTTCGAGACGGGGAAGCAGCAGGCCGGCGGCGGCGAAGATAGCGCCGGCTGCGCCGGTTTGGGCGAGCGGGAGCGGCGCGGCAGCGGGAACCGTCACAGCAGGCGAGATCATGTACATGGTGTGAACCTCGGGAGAGCGGGACAGGATCGAGCCGCGCGGCGCTCTCTCTGGACCGCGCGGATTCAAACCCATCCCGGCCTACCTCTCCCTCTCAGGGCGTCGGCCGAGCCAAAAATGAAACAAACGCCCCGCCATGAGGTGGAGCGCTTGCCGGTATCAATCGATCTCGATCATATTCCGCCGTCAGGCTCCGGCTTCCGCAGGAAACGATTGCGGTCGTCGTGCTGACCCTGAAAAAGCGCCCGGCGCTCGTCCGAATCCGGGCCGCGGTGGTGGAAGGATCGACGCTGTGGGTGTGCGGTGTGACGCCGCGCGGGTCAGGCCGCCGCCCGTCCTTCGACGACATCGGCGCCGACCTCGTCGGCGGTGATGTCTTCAAGACGCGCATTGCGGTATCCGGTCTTGGCCGTCCAGAGTTCGGCCGCATCGCGGCTCTCGGCGAAGTGCAGCAACTCGTCGTGGTCGCCGATCTGCTGCAGGACCCCGACCATACCGATCGCGGGCCGCTCGACGATCTCGAAGCTGAGCGCGCTGTCGAGCGAGTAGGTGCGCATAATGGTCACGAGGATGATGCCGCCGGAGGAAAAATTCCCTTCGTTGAGCGTGATGGAGGCCGGAGCGCTGTAGGTCGGACGGTCGCGCGGGGGTGACTTGCGGACCAGCCGGCCGAGACCGTTGCGGCGGTCCCAGTCCGCGAGCTTGCGGGTGAAGCGGGCTGGCGGCTTCTGCGAACCGTCCGAATAGCGGATCAGCGAACCGAGCGGGGCGTTGTCGTAGACGATGTGGGCTGACATGGACATTATCTCCTGAAACGAAAATGGCCCGGCTTGGAGCCGGGCCGTGATGTGAAGGGGAACGTGGCGACGGGAGCCGCGCTCTCGATTGGTGCTATTCGGCAGCGACCGCGTGAGCGGTGACCTCATCGGCTGCCGCCGAGCCGTCCTCATCATATCCGGCGAGGAATTCGGGCAAGGCACCCTCCTCGCCCTCGTCCGGCTGCATGGCCGGTGCGTCCTGAGCGGTCAGACGGAGTGGTTCAGGCAGCCAGCCACTATCGGCCAGGAGGCGTTCGGCCTCCTTGGCCATGTCACCCTTCTTGAGATGATCGATGAGTTGGGCCGCCTGCTCGCCGGCGCCCTCACGCACGGCTTCGAGGATCCGGGACTTAGTGACCCGGCCGAGGTAGTTTGCGACCGTTGGGCGCCAACCCGCAGCCACCAAGTCGAGCCCGGTGGCACGAGACAGCCGATCGGCCTCGCGCAACCGCTGATCCAGCCCGTGCTGGGAGACGCCGCTGCCATAGGGGTTGGGCCGTTCGAACAGGGCGTTGATGCCATAGCTGACGCAGTGCGCCAGCAGCGCCTGCCGGCTCGCTTCATCGAGACTATCGAGCCAGACCCACAGAGTCTGGTCGTCACCGAGCGGGATGTCGCCCTTCCATGCCGCATGGCGCTCATCGACCGCTTTGGCCGCCGGGCTGTCTTTGATGTCGGCGTCTTGCGCCGGCAGGTGGATATGCCGGACAAACGCCTCGACGCAGCCGGTCGCGGAACGCTGACCGAATGTGTCGAGGACGAGCCGATGCAAGAGTGCTGTCATGGCCACATGCTGGTTCTCGGCCACGGCATTGCGCAACGCCAAGGTGCGATGAGCGGTGAGCTCGATCACCAGGCGCTCGGGCAGCGGCTTGATGGTGTCGCCGTCATCCTCATCGGGCTCGGACGCCTGCGCGCCGATGGTGATAATGGCGCGGTGAACCGAAGGATCGTCCCTGCCCTCCTCGCTCTCGGTCGCTCCGTCGGGCTCGGCGGCGTCGTCGTCGACCGCTTGCATCGCTTCGTCCTCGGGGCGCACATATCCGCGATCGACGACCAGGTCCCCGGCACGGTCGATGCTGATGAAGGCGCCGGCGCGGCCAATATCGGCGGGATCGTAGATCATCGGCCGGCTCTCGAAAGCCTCGAGCGCGGACTCGATCTCGCCGAGGCGCTGATCGACCTCATCGGGGAGCTCGTCGGCTTCGCCATACTCGGCTTCCAGCCGATCGTATTCTTTGCGCAGCGCTTCACGTTGTGCGCGCTCCGCGTCAGTTAGATCGACGGGGTTGACGGCGAGCGCCCTCAGGCCGTGACTGTGGCCATAGGGCAGATCGACATCGACCACGATCCACTTCCAGCCTTCGGCGGCGATCTCATCTGCGATCGACTTCAGCTTGTCGCAGACCAGGCGGTCAAGCAGCACAGGGTCCTCCAGCCAGCCGCCATTGTCGGCCTCAAACAGGTCGCGCAGCACCGTGCCGCCGGCTGCGACATAGGCCTCGACACCGACGAACAGCGCCCGGCGATCGCTTGCCCGAACCGTGGTTTCGGTCAGCATGCGCCGGATTTGATGCGGCTCCTTCGACCACGAATGTTCGAGCGCCTCCCAGACCTGTTCCTGACGGGCGTGATCGTCGGCCACGGTGAAGGCCATGAGTTGATCGAGCTTCATGCCGTCCTGCTCGTAGATATCGTGCAGCTTGGGCGAGACCTTCGCGAGCCGCAGGCGTTGCTGGACAAAGGTGGCGGACACGAAGAAGCGTGCGGCAATCTCGTCGCGGCTCGCGCCCTGATCGTGCAGGGTCTGGAAGGCACGGAACATATCCAGAGGATGGAGGTCCTCACGCTGGAAGTTCTCGGCCAGCGAATCTTCCTCGATCGGCACCTCGCTATCGGCGTTGGTGACGACGCAAGGCACAGGCTCGGTCTTGACCATGCGCTTCTGCCTGATCAGCAGCTCAAGGGCGCGATAGCGGCGGCCACCAGCCGGCACCTCAAACATGCCGGTCTCGTTGCCCTCGCCATCCAGCACTGGCCGGACGTTGAGGCTCTGGAGCAGGCCACGCCGTGCGATCGAGGCGGCGAGGTCCTCGATCGTTTCCCCGCGCTTGATGCGCCGGACGTTGGACTGGCTCAGCATCAGCTTGTTGAACGGGATGTCGCGCGAAGCGTTGAGGGTGATCTTCTGCTTGACGGTAGCCATCTTGATTATCTCCGCGACGGGCGGCCGAGACTCTCTCGACCTCCAAACCCGTCACAAAGACGGGCGCAGCCCTCTCACTCTGAGGACTGCGCCGCACACGGAAGATCCGGAGGGGCACAGGGCCACAGAGACGACTTTGCGCATCTGCGGCTTTGCGGATTTCAAGCTGAGATTCCACTCGCCGTCTCGGCCGGACTGGGCGGCGTTGTAGAGGATGCGTTCGGCGTCGCGAATGCTTCCGGCCAGCTGGGCGGCCTCTGCCCGCACCGAAATCGGCAGGTCTGTGGCAAAGTGAATGTCACGTTCGATGCCCATGTCGAAGGGCAGCCGGACCGACGTCATCTCGAGGAGCGAGAAACTGCCCAGTTCGGGATAGCCGAGATCGGCGAGACCGAACATGGTGTCGCGATCGGCATCCAGCTCGGTCGCGAGCCAAACTCCTGAGCCGAGCGGATTGAAGAACTTCACGACGGGTACGTGATCGGCGTTGCGCTCGCGGCCATTGGCGAGCAGGTGCTCGCGCAGTTCGTCGGTGAGGAGGATCATGCCGCCGTCCTGTCGATTTCGCTATCATCGACGTCGGCCAGGCCTGCCCTGAATGCCCCGTCAGGTTCCGGCAGGAAGGAGAGCAGCCAGTCGGCCGCCCTGGTGGCCTGGGAGGCGGCACGCACGATGGCGCGGTTGTCTTCGCGCAGAACCTGAAGCCAGGAGGCCAGGTAGTCGGCGTGGCGCACGGTCGGCACGATGCCAAGCGAGGCGCAGCAAAAGGCTGCGTTCATCTCGGCGACCAGTTCCTCGAAAGCGTATTTCTTGGTGCCGAAGGCGCCGCCGAGGTCACGGCCGACGCGCGAGGCATGGCCGGTCGCATGCCCGAGCTCGTGCAGGGCGGTGCGGTGCCAGTCGATGGTCTCGAAATAAGCCTGCGGCGGCGGCACCCGAACATAGTCATGCGCCGGAGCGTAATAGGCGCGATCGCCACCGATGCGGAAATCGATCCCGGTCGCCTTGATCAGCGCCTCGACGGCCGGCTCGATCAGTCCAGGCTCCGGTGCAGGCGGAGCCACGGCCAGATCGTCGGGGAGATTTTCGCATTGCGCGACGTTGAACACGCTAAAGCGTTTCAGGAACGGTATCGCCTGTGCTGGTTCGCCGGTTTCTCGTGCGCGATTCTTCTCATCGTCAGGAATGAAGCGGTCAGCATAGACTACGGTGGTGCCGTGTTCGCCCTTGCGGACATGACCGCCCAGCGATAGCGCCTGGCGGAAAGTCAGCCAGCTATGGACGGGAAACCCATGCTCGGCGACCGCACCCCACAGGATCAGCACATTGATCCCGGAATAGGCGCGGCCGGTCGCGGCGTTGGCCGGCATAGCCAGAGAAGCTTTCGTCGCCGTCGTGCCCCAGGGCTGCACCCATGGAAAGCGCCCAGCCTCCAGCTCGGCGATGATCTTGTTGGTGATTTCGTCATAGAGGCTTGCCCGGTCGGCGCCGGCGCGAGCGTAGTGTCTGGACATCGCGGTTCTCCGCGACGGGCGCCGGAGGCCCTCCTCCAGCTCTCAACCCGTCATGGCAAACCGCTCCGTACTCTCACTCTAGACCGGGCTGTGGGGGCTCCCGCAGAAGGGAGGACGCTCTCGAATTTGGGCAAAAGCGGTCCGAGCCAGATCGGCAAATGTCACTGACCATCTAGGATTGTCATTGCTACCGGACTGCGTGGCGGATGCGGCCAGTAAGCGTTTGTTCGACGTCGAAATAACCCTCCCAGGCTTCGGGTAGCTGAGCGCGCGCGGCGGCCGCGAAAACATCGAAACCGTTGGCGCTTTCGCAGGTGGGCAACTCCTCCCAGCTGACCGGCACCGCGCACGACGCCCCCGCGCGTGCCCGAGTCGACCAGGGACAGATTGCAGTGGAGCCCTGGCCGTTGCGCAGGTAATCGAGAAACATCCGGCCCTTGCGCTTCACCTTGCTCATGTTGGCAACGAAGCGTGATGGATCTGTGCGGGCCAGTAGTTCGGCGAAGTCTTGGCAGAAGCTCTTGACCTCGTCCCAGTTTGCCTCCGGGACGAGCGGCACGACCACATGAACGCCCTTGCCGCCGGACAGCAACGGCCACGACTGCAGTCCAAGCGCTTCCAGAATGCCCGAATGTCGAGGGCTGCCTGCTTGACGGCGGTGAACCCCAGGCCCTGGTCCGGATCGATGTCGAAGATCATGCGGTGCGGCAGATTCGGCTGCTGGCGCAGGCTCCCCCAAATGTGGAATTCGAGCACATTCATCTGGACGCCCGCGATCAGCCCCGCCAGGTCGCCGACCCAAAGGATGCGGCTTTCCTTACCGGACATCTTCGCCAACTGGCCGTCATGAATGGCCTTGGGCATGCCTGGCAGTCTGTGCTTCTGAAAAAAGGTCTGCTGAAGGTCGCCGTCGGTATCGCGCACCAGCGACAGTGGCCGATCCTGGATGTGCGGCAGCATCTTCTCGGCGACTACGGCGTAGTAGGCGGCGAGCGTGGCCTTGGTCACCTTGGTCCCCGGGTACATGACCTTGTCCGGATGCGTCAGCTTGACGCCGACAGCAGCGGCGATCTCCTTGCCGATTCCCGGATCGAGATTGGCGGAGCCAAGAGTAGCCGGCGTCTTCGGCATTTCCATCACCACCTGGTCGGCTCGCTTGTCTTCGCGCATGCCCTCAAAGCTTGGATGTCGCAAGCTGCCGTCCGGGGTCACTTCGGCATAGGTGACTTCAGCGACCAGCTCGGGCTTGACCCACCGGGCACGGCGGGCAATTTCTCTCGGAACGGATGCGAAAGCCGGTTTCTCAACATGGCGTTTCTCGAGCTTCGCCAGGATTTCCTTGCGCATCGCCGCCGTGAACCCAGTGCCGACGCGGCCGCGATAGATGAGCTTGCCATTGTCGTAAGTGCCGAGGATCAGCGAGGCCATGCCATGTCCTGTGTCACTTGGGCGATAGCCGCCGACAACGAATTCCTGTCGCTTCGTGCACTTGATCTTGAGCCAACTCCCGGTGCGATCGCCGATGTAGGAGCTGTCGGCGCGTTTGGCGATGATACCTTCGTGGCCGCCCTCGCACATGGCGTCGAACACCCTTTTGCCCTGGTCGACGATGTGGCTGGAGAATTGCAGGCAGTCGTCTGGCAGGCGAGTGCCCAGCAGGGACTCAAGTTGCTCCTTGCGCGCAAGGAGCGGCTGGTTCGACAGATCTTGGCCATCCAATTCAAGCAGATCGAAGGCGTAGAATTTGAGCAGCAGACCCGCTGCAATGCCGGTTTTCAACATGGAGAAGTTCGAGCGGCCCTGGCTGTCGATGGCGACGATCTCACCATCGATCAGTGCCGCGCCCTTTGTCAGTCTCTGAAGCGGCGGCAGGATGACCTTGAACTGTCGGGTCCAGTCGTGGCCATTGCGGGTATAGACGACGACATTCGAGCCGGAGATGGCGACTTGGGCACGATAGCCGTCGAACTTCATCTCGAAAAGCCAATCCCCGCCCACCGGGATTTGCTCTGTCAATGTGCAGAGCTGGAACGATCGAAACCCCGGCAGCGGATATGCAGGGACAGATTCCGAGTCTCTGCGCCGCGTGCGCCTTTTGCTGATGCTTAGGATGCCATCTCCAGGCGACATACGGAACTCGGATACATAGTCCGATTCAATAGCCTGCCCCGGGTTCGGTTCCATACCAAGCATCTACGCGCCGGCGACCGTCGGCGCTCCAAGGAAGAACGGCGTATAAGCCGCAGTCCTGCGCGCGTCCGCAACAGCGGACATTGTCGCGCGCTGGACGGAGGAAATTCGCCCCCGCCGCGGGCGGTGGACGGGACAGCCGTAGGAGCGTCAGCATAGCGCCGGCCGCAGGACGGGACGCGGGACCGACTGTCCCCGTCCGCGGCGGTCCGCATGGTTTGCATTCAGGATATGGATGCGACCGGTATCGTTCGCACGCATCGGCGACGATAGGATTGGCCGGTACAGCGGCGAGTTTGCCTGATGAATCGATCAGGTTGTGCTCCCTTCGGCTCTGCTCAGTTACGTGGCAGCTTGTGAATTTCAAGCCGGACAGGCCCGCCCCTGTCACAGCTCGTGCAGAAAAGCGCTCGCTCGACCGAGCTGAACAGAGCGGCTTTTCCATAGCGTTGGATCAGCCCGGCAGGCTTTACCGTTGCATGGTGCGAGCAGGATCTGCACCAGGCCCGCAACACATGCCATTCGCGAAGATCGCCGAGCGCCACATCGAGGCCGGCATGGACGCTGCCATCGATGATGGTCTGCGGCGGGATCTTCACCTCGCCCGGCGTCAGGATCTTCTCCATCACATGCCGACTGTTGTAGTGGATCAGCAACATGCCCGGCCGGCGCCGGATGGCGGCTTGCCAGGCTGCCTGACTCACCGTTGAATCGGGGGAACGCGAAATGGTTTCCGCCAAAGCCTGCTCCTCGCGATCCCAGACCTCGATCCGAAAATTGTCTTCCGCTGTCTTTGCCATAGCTTCGCCGGCCAGCGCGATTGACGCCGTGCCATGGTCCCATGCTGCTTCCAGTCACGCTGAAATAAGGAACATATTCCTCTCGCGTCAAGGGTGCGCTTGACTCTCTGTTCTCATTTTGTTCACATTGGCCGGATTAGGTCACAGGAGGCGAACCATGGAACTTCGCTTGAACATCGAGGACGCAACACCCGAAGAGCTCGCACGAGGCATCGCCGCAGCCGAAGCCGTGTTTGCACGCGCTGGCATCACAACTTTGCAAGGAGCGGAAGGGCTGTTTGCGTTGGAAGGGTGGGATATCAAAGGCTTCCCAGAAGACGACAAGCCTACCGAGGACGAGGACCGGGCCGCCGCAGTTTGGCTGGAGGCCGATGGGGCTGCGGCAGCGGCTTGTTGTGCGGGCTGGCCGGAGGACAAAATTCCGCGCCATCAAGTCATGGAACTGATCAATGTTCCTCGCACAAAGTTGCAGGCGGAGGCGCTTCCAGACACCTGGCCGGAGCGGAAACAGCTCTATCCTGACGTGGTCAAGCGGCTGGAGATCACTACCGGCCCAGATCGCCAGATCGATTTCGATATTGCCTTCGTTCTGGGTTGGGTTCCCGAGCGGCCGACGCTGGACCGCGTTGAGCCGCTTTCGGAAGATGGAGACCGTATCCCTTTCTTCACCAGCGACCTTGCCCAGGTTGAAGAGATGGCCCGCAAGGCGCTCAAGGACTGGACGATTGAGATTGACCGGGATCCTTGCGATGCCCACGTTTTCGACCCGGCGGCCAGTGATGACGATGATGAATTGCGCATGGCCGCATGGCGTGATTTCGACGGCTCCTTGTATATGGAAAAGCCGCCGGCAAATCCTGCAATCGCGCTGACGCTGGCCATGATGCGCGGGCAGTCTATGCATTTCGAATAGTGGTCAAACGCAGTCGGGGCTTACCAACACCATCGGTCATCGACCGCGACTGGCCACATCAAGTTGCGCTGCTAGATGATCTTTGCACGGACCGCAACTTCACCATGATCGCGAAGTTCTGCCGGGAACGAGGGCTCAAGCACCAGACGCGGCATGTGCAGGCGGTATGGCCGAACGGCAAATATGAAACCTATCGGCTCCATTGCTTCAGCGATGCCGAATCCGCACAGGCCTTTCTGGATCATTTTGAGGGGCTGAGGTTTGATCCGAAGCGGGATCGGGAGAATGGAAAGGTGCGAGGCGTCTGGCGCCGCGCGGGCGAATACCGGCGGGTTCTCGATCTCGGTCCGCTCAGCGTACCAGAGATTCTGCGCAGCTAAGTCGCGAGCTTTCGGGGCGAACTGTTTCGACCGAGATTGAGCCGGCTGGAAGCGGCCGCAAAAGCTCAGCCTCGGGCTTCGTCAGGTTGATCCAGGCCGCCCAATTCTCGGGCTGAAGCACCACGACCTGACGATTGTGATATGGCGCGACATCCGGCCCGGGATCGGTCGTCAGCATGGTGAAGGTGGGCGCCTTGTTGCCGACAGCTTCACGCCAAAGCCCCGCGATGGCCATGAACGGAGAGCCGTTGAGCGTGAAGCGATGTTTCGCCTTCGGATATTTCGTTCCCGTGAACTCGAAGAACGCGGACGCAGGAACGAGGCAGCGTTTGCTGTTTCCGAACTGCCGACCTTCGGAGCGGAAGTTGAACACTGGGCCGCCCTTTGGTCCGGTCGGCGGAAACCCGAACGTCATTGACGCCAGTTCGATTGTGTCATCAGCGGCCCGCATTATCGGCGCTGGATCGTTGATGCGGACGTCGTCCGCCTGTGGCAAATCGAGTTCGGTCTGGTGGCTAGGGATTTTGAGCGCCAGCGACGCCATCACCCGGCAATATTCGGCCCATGCGACATGCTGCTCGTAATCGTTGCACATGGGAGGCTCCGGACTTGGGCGGGCTCTCTATGGTAACGCTGTCGAGGGCACGTTGAAAAGCGTGTCAGCGCTCAAAGAAGATGTCTGCCTCCTTTGCGGCCTCAATGAAGGGCTTGCTAGCGTCGCGGATTTCTTTCAGGCCCTCGCCGGGGCGAACCGCTGCACACCGGCTGGCTAATCATTGACTGAAATCGCGAAGGGTAGACTTAGGTGAAAGGTTGCACCGCGCCCGTGGGAACCGATCGCCCACATGCGCCCACCATGCGACTCGATGATTGAACGGGCGACCCGAAGTCCCATGCCCGTTCCGTCTGGCTTTGTTGTAAAGAACGGATCGAATATCTGTTCCGCGAGGTCCTGGGGGAACCCTGGGCCGGTATCGCTGACAGAAACAAGTATGTGGTTGTCGACGCGCTGCGACTTGACGACGATCTCTCTTACCCCATCGACGCTCTTCATCGCTTCGATGCTGTTGACGATCAGGTTCATTGCGACCTGCTGCAATTGCACGCGATCTCCAGCGATCCGAGGAAGATCGGTCGCCAGCTCCGTTCGTACCGATATCTTGTATCGCGCTGCCTGGTCGCGCAATAGGGCCACGGTTCCTCGATTGATCTCGTTTAGATCGAGAACCTCACGATCCAGGCTGCCCCTTTCGAACTGTGAGCGTATTCGTTTCAGAATGTCGGCGGCACGTTGCGCATCTCTTACCATTCTGTTGACGGCCGTGCGCAGTTGATCGTAATCGGGCTGGTCTCGATCGAGTCCTCGCAGGCAGACGGTGGCATTGGTGAGCGCACCGGTGATCGGTTGAGTGACCTCATGCGCAAGGGATGCTGCCAGCTCTCCCATGGTTGTCACCCGATTAATGCGAGCAAGATCGCCCTGCGCTTGGCGCAAGGCTTCTTCGGCCCGCTTCAGGTCGTCGATGTCGGTCGTCGTACCGACGAATCTGAGGAGTTTGCCCTCGGAATCGCGCAAGACCACGGCTTGTTGGAGATGCCAACGATATGCCCCGTCCCGAGCGCGCAAAGATCGGGTCTCCATTGCGAAATCCTGCCCCGAATGTACCCCGTTCCAAAAGCTCTTGATCGCCATCGCCCGATCATCGGGGTGGATCGCAGTCATCCAGGCCTCGGGATGCGACCGGGCGAAATCCAGGGTCTGGCCCGCAAACTCGAGCCAGACTTGGTTCACGAAATCCGGCGTCCCATCGGGCTTGAGCGTCCAGGCGGATACCGGAAGTCGCTGCAGCAATCCAACCTGGAGCTGCAGGTCGTCATACGCTTGCTGCAGCCCTGTCCACATCTGGTTGAATGCCCCGACGAGAAAGTCAAGCTCGTCGCTTGGCCGAGACGGGCTCCGCTGGAGTCGAAGCGGTTCTTGCGAACCACGAAGATCATATCCCCTGAGTGAGGTTCCTATCGCCGTGATGTGACGTGTAACCAGCCGGTGGACCGTAAAGAGGATGAAAAAGGAAACCATGAACGTCTTTATCGCCTGAGCGACCATGATCGTCGCCGCAGTGTTGAGAAGCTGGCGATAGATTTCATCGTACGTCGCTTCGACCGCAAGAATGCCAATCAACTGCCTGGCGTCGCCTTTGGAATAATAAATCTTGAGTTCGTGCCGCTCGGGTGGATTGGGTTGGTGGGAACCTGCGGTTACGACGAGGGGGGCAGCTTGATCCGTGGTCTCTCGCAGTTCGACGTAGCGGATATTAGGCAAGCGAAGAATCCCCTCGACCTGCAATTGAAGCTGGCGCCCGTCCATCTCCCAGAGCCCTTCGCTGAGACTTTGCCGGTAGCTGCTGTCAATCTCGGACATCTTTTGATCTATTGCTTGGACGTCGCTGCGATAGTCGAGGTAGAGCTGCGCCAATGTCAGAAGAAGCGTGATCACCGAGCTGAAGATCAAGACGCGAACAAGCAGTCGCCCCCCAATGCCGCGGAGAGGGTCTGGCAACAAGCGCCAAACAGACGCGCTGCGCCTCAGCTTCGGCGATCCGCGATCGGATTTGCCGCCGCCGGTGTTGGCGTATGTCGATCCAGGTTGCAAAACACACCCTTGCGGCGACAAACTCGCACAATTCATGTTAGCATCACTGCTAGGCCGCGCGAGATGAAGACCTGTACCATCGCATAGTTCGCCTTCCTACACTATCGTGCGAATGTGGAATGCAAGGGACGCCCGCAAATGGCGAGATGGGCCGGCTTCAGGCGGTTGTTATGTGGGATTGTCGCAGTTGCCGGGACGCTCGGCGGACCAGCGTCCGCGGCGAAGCGTTTGCAGTTTGTCAATGATGATTTCTTGGGTTCTTTCGAGGGCATAGCCGACGACAAGGCGCCGGGATTCGGGGTCGAAGTCCTCAGGCAGGTCTTTGCTGGCTTGGGACAGGACGCCTCCTTCGAATTCTTCCCCGCTAGGCGCGCGTGGATGATGGTAGTCCGCGGCGAGCGCGATGGAATGCTCGCCACGTTGCGAACCGAGGGACAGCGGTTCTGCTCTTTTCCGGACGAACCGCTGATCCGGGATAGGTGGGTTTTGTTCGTGCGGACGGCCGACATCGGAAGACTGAAGTTTTCGTCGCTTGACGATCTCATTGGACACACGGTCGCCGTCCGCAGACCGATCCCCGGCGTGTCCGAACAACCGACCGTGTCGCCCGAGCTGTGGAATTTCTTGCGCGAGCATAAAAACATGGTCCCAACAAACGACACCGACGCCAGCTTGCGCATGCTGGCAGCCAGCCGTGTCGATTACGCGGTCACGAGCCTCGTCTACGGGATGAGTGAGATTACAAAATTGAGATTGTCCGGAAAGATCGAGCCAATCTTGTCCCGTGGCGTGGCGGAACAAAATGTATATGTCTGCTTCACCAAGGCGCGCGTTTCGCCCGCTCTGATCGACGCCTTCTCGATCGCTTTGAAGCAGTTCAAGCAGACCGAAAAGTTCCAGGCGATCTACCGAAAATATTTCCCGAACGGCGCTCCGTCCGATTTTCCGCGATGAGCCATTCAGCATCTTAGCCAAGACCAAGGCCTGGCTCGAGGAAAAGGTAAGCGTGCTTCCAGGACTAACCGTAGACGACATGCGGTTTACTCTGACCCACTTCGATGATGTAGCCGTCTGGATCGCGAATGTAGCAGCGAGTCTCCCCATACTTTTCCATCGGCTCCGTGATGAACTCAGCGCCCCGGCCTTGCCAGCGTCGATAGCATTCGTGGATGTCAGCAACACGGATGTTCATGAAGCTGCTGAGCGAATCGGGATCTGGGGGAACACCGAGCGTCACCGACGGTTTGTCAGGTGTGGGACCGCCGCCGATGTTGACGATGAGCCACGTGTTCGCGATCCGGATGTATCCTGGCGCGCCACTGCTATCGCCCAGGCTCAGGATGCGGCCTCCGAAGACCATCTCATAAAATCGTGCGGAGCGTTCGATGTCGGCGACTGTCAGAAAATGTGCGACGGTAAAGCCATGCTGCGGGGGCATTGTATAGATGTGATCCTCAACTCGTACTTCGGGCATTCGTGGCTCCTATTGAGAGAGTTCTTGAGGTCTTCGCGGGCCGCCACGGCCCGCGCCGACAGGTTTTAGTATGGCTTCGCCGACACGGGTTTAGTTGGCCTTTGGTATCGATCCGTCTCTCAGCCGGGGCCAGCGACGTACAGGACATTCTACCTCGACGGTGTCACACATCATGGCTGCCGACGTCGGAGACGAAACCGCCTCGGCCGAAGCCCCCAGTATGCTTTTCGCGAAACGCGATGAGGGCTCAAACGCCCTTCGCGGCCAGCAACTTGCGGTATTCGGCGACGGGCATCCCGCCCCAACCCCAATTCTCCATCTCCACTTCCTCAAACACGACCCAGGTCCAGTCCAGCGGCTTGCCGAGGACGTCGAGCAGCACCTCGCTCATGCCCTTGTAGATGGCTGCTTTCTGCTCCGCAGTTACATGGTTCACACCGGGCTCGGTGCCCTCGCGCGTGAGCTGGACGGTAACAATAGGCATGAAGAGCCTCCCTTGACTGATGGCTCAGTGGCCAGCGCTCTGGCCGCCGTCGACATGAAGTGTTTCCCCCGTCACGAAAGAAGCGTCCTCCAGGTAGAGGACCGCGCCGACGATGTCGGAAATCTCACCCAGGCGGCCTAGCGGATGCAAGGCCGCCAGCCTCTCGTAGGTCTCCGGGGCATGCATCGGCGTCCTGATGACGCCAGGAGACACGGCGTTCACCCGGATTCCGCTGCGGGCATATTCGATCGCGAGACTGCGGGTCGCTGCATCAACTCCGCCCTTGGTCAGCGAAGCAAGCACCGATGGCACCTTCGAACTGGCCTGCTTCACCAAGCTGGTTGTGACGTTGACGACATGGCCGCTACCCCGACGTTCCATTGCGGCTATCACGGCCTGGGTGACGAAGAAGAAACCGGTCAGGTTGGTGGCAACCGCGCGGGCGTAATCCTCTGCCGAATAATTCGTGAAACTGCTGGCAAGGAAGACTCCAGCGTTGTTTATCAGCGTGTCGACCCGCCCGAAACGCTGCAGTGCTTCCTCGACCACCCTTGGCCCTGTCGCGGGGTTGCCGATATCGCCCGCGATCGTGAGCAAGTCCGATCTGTCGGAAGGTTGGATAGATCGAGAGGTGGCGACAACGCGGCAATTCCGGCCGAGATACGCCTCAACCAGCGCTGCGCCAATGCCTTGCGACCCGCCGGTGATGACAACCACTTTCTGTTCAGTTTCCATGACAGACCTCAGCGAGACTGAACCCTGACGACTGGACTGCGCCGCGTCGTGTTCAAGACGAAATGTACGTGCAGTATGGTCAGGCGCCATCGTCCAATGGTGTCGCATATACTTTAGTATCGGCATTCATACGACGATCTACGCTACTTTGTAGTCGAGTGGCGCCTCCACAGTGCCGAGAATATTTGACGGGGACGAGCACTGCTCGCCAATACGCGGGGCGCCTTCCACGCGGCGTATCTCCTAAAGTCCTAAAGTATTGCCGACACCTTGGCTCAATAGAATGCTTCGGCGGGATCTGCTGTGATTTTTCCGGAACATCGCGAACGGCGTTTCCGAGGCGGGGCGGCGTTAGTGGAGGATCTGGTCATGCTAACAGGACGCGCGAATCCATCATCCGCATCGTGCCAGCCGCTGGCATCGCATCTTATAGAAGAGATCAGCCATCGGGTGATCAACGAATATGGCGAAGCGATCGCGATTCTGTCGCTGGCAGCCTCCGTGGGAGAGGCTGCGCCGGCGTTAAGGCGCGCAGCGGACCGTCTGCTGACGATGGCAGAGGCGCATCAATCGCTTCTCGTGCCCATCACTGAGGAATATATCGACCTCGGTGATCATGTTGGGAAGCTGTGTCACAGCCTTTCACGCACCTCCCTCGACGAGCGGAGCATTCAGCTGACCGTGGCAACGGACGAAATCCGGCTCGACGCCGCGCGCTGCTGGCGCGTCGGTCTGATTGTCTCCGAGTTGGTCCGGAACGCAGCACGCCACGGCCTGGGGGATAGCCATGGTTCAATCCGTGTCTCACTGAACAGGAGTGGCAACAGCGTCTGGTGTGTTGTCTGCGACGACGGATGCGCGGCCTATCATCGGCCAGAGGAAGGCGGGCGGCGGCTGATACGCGCGCTGACGGCGGAAATTGGCGGCTCTGCGCAGTGGAAATTCACCCCGCGTGGATCGGTTTCGTGTGTGTGTTTCCCTCTGATCACGTCCTAGCTTCTGCACACGAAACTGCCAGCATCGCGGTCTGCGTTCCATCGGAATGTCGGCGGAAGTCGAGCCAATTTCACGCGCCAGAGCCGATACGGATCGATACGGAACGGAGTGCGCCATCCTTGCCCACTTTTCGCTCAGGCGCGGCAAATCTCGTAGAGAAACCAGCTGCGCCGTTCGCTTTCGTCGATCCATCCTTCGATCAGGCTTGCGGTGGCAACGTCCGAATAGCTGTCGCACAGCTCATGCACGCGACGCAGCTCCGCCACCAACTGCTTGTTGTCGCCATGAAGCTCCGCGAGCATGTCTTGGGGATGAACGTAATCGGCGTTGTTGTCGAGGATGCGCTGGCGTCCCGCGATATCGGAGATCGAACGGATCGTGGTTCCGCCGATCTTACGCGCACGCTCGGCGATCGCGTCCGTCATCGCGAAGATTTGGTCGCCATGTTCATCGAGCAATAGGTGATAGTCCCGGAAATTCGGACCGCTGATGTGCCAGTGGAAATTCTTGGTCTTAAGATACAAGGCGAACACGTCAGCAAGCAGACCGGCGAGGCCGGCAGCGATGTCGCGGGTTGCCTCGGAACCAAGATCTGTCGGAGTGCGAAGGAAGCGATCCGAACCGGCTGTCTTGCTCAACTGTTGCGTCATTTTCTCACTTCCCTCTATAGGCCGCGCACCGGCGTCGTTTCGATAGACGACATAGGAAATGCCGTGTTCTGATCCAATCAGACGAAGGTGTGGGGGATCGCAGCGACGCTATGCATCTACTCTGGGCTTCACGTGTGAATTGACGCGAGGAGGATTTGGCGCGTTCACCGTCAAACCGTATCCCCGAAAAGCTACCGCATTGAAATGGTGACGCTGAAGCTGCTTGCCGACACCAAGGTGCTATGGACGGTGTCAGTCAGTACCGGCATCGTGTACGCGTCGTTAAACCGATGTCCAAGTGACGAAGACCTGTCGCCGATAACGCTTGGGGCAAGCATCAGGCGCCGCAGTATCGTCTCGCTCGATGAAGCCCACGTCATCATGATGAAAACTGCGGTTGCGCGGCGTCCCCGGTTTCTCTGTGGCGAGTGTATTCGCGGGCTGTTGGAGCGCCGGATGCCTTCAAGCCCCTTCATCTGGTTTGACCAACGCTGTTGACGCAAGGACAGGGCCATGGCTGACGAACTGGATACAAACGCGGCCGCCGTTCAGCCCGTTGCCGTGGAATCCAGCAGTCTGCGCGACCAGGTGACGACAATCAGAGCGGCGCTGGTCGGCTCGCCGGTCCGCAAATGGCTGCTGTGGACTTCGGTTGTCGTCATGGCCGTCATCGTCGCGACATCGATAGGCCAGGTGCTGCTCAACAGCTGGAACCAACCTTTCTACGATGCGCTGGCGCGCCGCGACATGGCGGCCTTCCTGCACCAGCTCATGGTGTTTGCGATGATCGCCGGCGGGCTGCTGGTGCTCAACATCGGCCAGACCTGGCTCGACCAGATGTTCCGGCTGAAGCTGCGCCAAGCGCTGACGCTCGACCTGATCGACCAGTGGATGCGCCCGGCGCGCGCCTTCCGGTTGGCCAACGCCGGGGCTATCGGCGTCAATCCCGATCAGCGCATGCAACAGGACGCCGCACATCTGTCCGACCTGTCGACCGACCTTGGCGTCGGGCTCTTACAATCGCTCATCCTTTTGGTGTCGTTCGTCGGCGTGCTTTGGCAATTGTCGTCCGGCTTCGTCTTCCACGTCAACGGCTGGTCGCTGGCGATACCGGGCTACATGGTGTGGGCCGCGTTCATCTATGCCGGCATCGCCTCGTGGCTGAGCTGGCTGGTCGGGCGCCCGCTGATCAAGCTCAACAGCGATCGCTACACCCGCGAAGCCGAGCTGCGCTCGTCGATGGTGCGCGTCAACGAGAATGTCGATGCCATGGCGCTCTACCATGGCGAAGCCGATGCCAAGCGGCGGCTCGAAATCGACCTTGGCACGGTGCTGGTCGCGATGCGCCGCATCTATACCGCGCAGATCAACCTGTCCTGGGTGACCGATACCTATGGCTGGATCACCGTCGTGGCGCCGATCCTGGTTGCCTCTCCGGTTTTTTTCGCTGGTGACATCAGTTTCGGCGGGCTGATGATGGCGGTCGGCGCCTTCAATCAGGTGCACTCGTCCTTGCGCTGGTTCGTCAACAACATCGGCAGCATCGCCGACTGGCGCGCCACGCTGATGCGCGTCGCCGACTTTCACATCGCGCTCGATGAAACGGATGTGCTGCACGACCAGGAAAGGCGCATCGAATTCGGCGACAACGCCAATGGCAGCCTGACGTTCGAGAAGCTCCAAGTCGCCTCGCCAGAAGGCTGCATCAGGCTCACCGACAAGCACGTCGAAATCCGGCCCGGCGAGCGCGTCATGATCACCGGCGAGCCGAGCGCCGGCAAAACATTGTTCTTCCGCGCCATTGCCGGCCTGTGGCCCTGGGGCGGGGGAAAGATCGGCCTGCCGGGTGGAGAAACCCTCATCTTCGTGCCGCGTGTGCCTTATTTGCCGGCCGGCACGTTGCGCGAGGTGCTCAACCACGCGAATGGGCATGCGCCCGCAAGCGATACCGATATCGCGGCGGTGCTTGCCGAGGTTGGTCTTGAACGGCTGGCGTCCTCACTCGAATGGGTCAGGCGATGGGATCATGAATTGGCCGATGACGAACAGCGCTTGCTGGGTGTGGCGAGGCTCGCCTTGCGACAGCCGAAATGGGTGATCATCGACGAGGCGATGGACGCGTTTGAAGGGCCCGTGCTTCGGCGCGTGCTGTCGATGCTGGAAAAGCACCTGAAGGGTGCCACGATCATCAACATCGGGCGCGGCCAGCATCACAACCGGTTCTTTCCGCGTGGCCTGACAATCGTCAAGGATGCCGGTGCCAAGCCGTTGAAACCTGCTCGCGTCAGGGCCGGCGCCATTGATCCGCCGCCGCCTGCCGTCGGCCGCGAGCATTAGACCGATTTCACAATCGCGCCGGCCGGCGCCATCGCCTCTTCGGTCGGCCACCGCTAGATTCTTTTACGCGATGACCAAGCGTTCGCTTGAAGCAGCGCTTATCCCGCAGAGGATCTGCAGACCAGAAGTTTGCAGCGCGATTGGGGCGTGCCGTTTGATCACCGAGGGAAAGGCCCTGCCCCGGCAGACCGACACCATGGTCTCGGCGACACGTTCGTCTAATCGCGGGCCAGCAGCCAATGCCTCATCTTCTAGGCACAGAGTAGGTAAACATCCAAGGAGCTTCCAGTGGACACCAAGGTAACTACCTCGCAGATTCGCCTGACACGCCGGACGCCCAGCTATTGGCGTGTCACGTTCGAGAATGCCCCGCTCAACGTGATGGGTCCACAGATGGTGCAAGAATTCACACATCTGATTGACGCCATTGAGGCTGACGAACACGTTCGGGTGGTGGTGTTCGACAGTAGCGTCGATGGATACTTCCTCAACCATTCAGACTTCAAGGCACGGATCGAGGATATGCTCGCGCTGCCGCCAGGGCCGACGGGCCTGCCGCCCTGGCCGGATTTTCTTGTGCGCCTGACGCGCGCGCCGGTGGCCTCGATCGCTCTCATCCGAGGTCGCGCTACCGGTAATGGCAGCGAAATCACCCTCGCCTGCGACATGGCTTTCGCTAGCAAGGAAAAGGCCATCATTTCACAGTGGGAGGTCGGCGTGGGTATGGTCGCCGGCGGGGGACCGATGGCCCGCCTGCCTCACCTGATCGGTCGCAATCGCGCCATGGAGGTTCTGCTGACCTCCCAGGACATCCGTGGAGAACAGGCCGAGGCATATGGCTACGTGAACAAAGCCCTGCCCGACGCAGATCTCGATGCGTACGTTGACGCGCTCGCCATTCGGATTTCCAGGTTCGACAAATGGGCGATCGGGCAAACCAAGCGCTTGGTCAACACCAGTCTCACGCCAGATGTCGAGCTAGGCGCCGGCTGGGAAGCCTGCATAGCCTCGCTGGGCCGACCCGCCGCTCAGGAAGGAATAAAAGCGCTGACCGCAAAGGGCTTCCAGGCCCCGGGAGACGTCGAGAATCGGCTGGCTTTCCACTTGGGCGAGTTGCCGGCGCGGTAGACCGCTGTCGATGGTAACGGCGCTCCCTCTTAAATAAGGATATCCCCCATGGATCTGCTCACCAAAGCGAAGTCGGTTGCCCAACGTGTGGAGGCAGAGGCGACAAAGGCCGATGTCCCTGTCGCAGTCTGCATCATAGACGTTCACGGCAATCTTGTGCTCCAACATCGGATGAACGGCGCGCCTGTCTTCGCGCTCGAGATCTCCGAGCGCAAGGCGTATACCTCGGCCCTCGTGCGCCTGCGCACCGCGGACATCCTGCCATTAGTACAGCCGGGGCAATCGCTGTATGCGTTGCCTACGGTCGGCGGCGGGCGCTTTTGCCCCATGGGTGGAGGTATCCCTCTGGTCGACGAGGACGGTAAAATTTATGCAGGTGTCGGCGTCAGCGGCGGCACTGCAGAAGAGGATGTCGCCATCGCCGAGGCTGCTGTCGGTTAGCCACTCTTCGGGCTGGTTCGTCAGAGCCTGGGGGAAATGTGCCCGGATCACGATCCAGTCCGACGTAGTTTTTTTTGCGAAAGACAGCTGTCCCGAACTTTCCTTAAGGTGACATACCCCCTCCTGTGCATGAACGCGTTCGCCGTGGTTTGATGGCCAGCATCACCATCGACAAGGGCCACGAGGCATATGGTCCGTTCGAGGTGCTTCCTGGCGTCTCGGCCGACGTTTCCGAACGCAAGTGGTGCTCGTCCGCCGCAACGCGTGCGGAAAATCGACGCTGCCAATTACCCCGGGCATCAAAAACATGACCTGCGGGACGGTCGGCATGGGCGGACGGGTCGCTAACGACGTGCCGCGCAAGGTAGCGCGACATCTCCACTGTGTTCCAGAACTATGCACTTTATCCGTATATGTCGGTGGCTGAGAACATGGCGTTCTCACTGAGGCTGGTCGCTCCCACCGGGTGGCGATGGATCTGTCGATCGTGCGCGACCATGTTTTCCTGTCCGATGAATCGCTCTCCGAGCTCGAGGCAAAATCTGCGCGTGGCTATGGGCGCCTAAATCAAGAGCTTGCACCGCAGGCTCGCCACCCTCGTTCACGTGACCCACAACCAGGTCGAAGCCATAAACATGATCGATCAGATTGTGGTTGTGAGCGGGCAGTATCAGCTCGGCCGGCGGCTTGACCTTATGATTACGCCGAGGATGTCGTTACCGAATTCATCGGTTCGCCGAAGATGAACCTACTGAAGGCCACTTAGAAAGCACCGATGGGCGGCCCGTTTTGTCGACCGATGGCGGCATCGTGCTGCCGCTGCCCGGCAACGTTCCAGCCTTCCGGCACGGACTCCGTCCACGGTGTCGGCCGGAATATTTCGCCATCTCCGGAACGGTCCAGCATCCCGGCCCAAATCGTAGTCGTCGAGCCGCTTGGTCCCGAAACGAAGCTAACGCGTGACCGTGGCGTGCAGACCGTGCTGACGATGGTCCACGAGCCGATCAACGGGCAACCTGACGAACATCTGCTTGCAGTTGCAGGCCATCACGTCCGCCTTCTCGACCCCACAGACGACGCCTGAACGAAGACTCTGTCAAGAAATTGGGCCCTGTCCGGCGGACCTAAGTACGCATCCTGAAGGGTAGCCTCACCGCATCGACGTTCGTTGCGTGCATGCAGCTGACTACTTCCCCTCTTTCCCCTCTGGGGGAGCGGGTAATAATGAGCCGGTCACGGCCAGAATGATTGTTCTAGCCGCCAGCCACATGATGAGCAGGTTTGCGGCCGCAAAAATTGGGAGAGCCAAGACGCCAGCCAGGCCCGCGTCGCCGCTGATGGCCAGCTTCTCAACCGTTGTCGCCAACGCCGTGGCGCCGAAGCTGACGCTCCAGAGACCGGCGGAAAAACGGCCAACGATGCGTGGAAGCACGCCGCCAAGGACAACTGCCTGCAGGATGGCGTAACCTATGAGACAGTGAACAAAAACGTCTCCGGAGGTGCCCGATGCGTTGACATAGGCTAGCGAGCAGACCGCCGGCGGCGCGAGCTGGACCCCAAGCGTCGGCCGGATCTGATCTCTAAGCGGCTCGCCAAAATAGAGCCGGTAGAATAAGACGGAATCGATCGTAAGCCATGAGAAGAGCCCAGCGCCTAAAGCCAATTGGGCCCACTCAGATCGCCCAAGTGCCGATAGCCCGATGCTAAGGACAAACGACGCAGCGGCGACAGGCAGGTACAACGCCGGCGTAGCGTCCGATAGAGCGATTGCCGCTTTCCAGATCATTTGCGAGTGCCAGAACCCGAATCCAACCGCGAACAGCCCACCGATGCCCAGGAGGATGGTGGCCGCTGTCGCGCTGAACGGCAGTACGCTCACCGCGGTTAGCATAATCCCGACACCCGCCAGGCCAGGAAAGCAATTCTGAACGGGATCCGCGAGTTCAGCGCGCACGGCCAATGGTGCTAGCCACAATTTCAAAGCGTATAGGAACAAAAGAGCGGCCCACACGCACATGGCCAATATCACCATCGCTAGAGCAATTCCTTTGGGAGCCGCCCACAGTT
This sequence comes from Mesorhizobium sp. WSM1386, assembly GCF_055901595.1. Classification (NCBI taxonomy): domain Bacteria; kingdom Pseudomonadati; phylum Pseudomonadota; class Alphaproteobacteria; order Hyphomicrobiales; family Phyllobacteriaceae; genus Mesorhizobium; species Mesorhizobium sp. WSM1386. Next base: position 4,315,925 of record NZ_CM148373.1, on the reverse strand, counting down.
GACACGCAACCTGCCACATGACGGCAAAAGAGCTTGTCCCGAGGCCGATGGCGAAGAATGAGGCCGGAAACCGGGCTATTAGAGATCGCTCCGTCGGCAGATGGAGCACGGGCTGACGCTCCAATGCCGCCATTGCTCCGGCAGGCAGTCCACTCACTTGGACCACGCCGTCAGATTCGAGCAACTCTTTCATAATTGCACCTCACGGATCTGCACGGAATCGCAGGGCATTCCAACCAAGTCTAGCGGCCCGAGCCCATCGAGCCGCTACGTATCGCGGGCAATTTCAGCGTCACGACTGTGCCTGACCCCAGGGTGCTTTCAACATCGATGCTCCCTCCCGATTCTTCAACGAAACGTTTCACCATCGGCAATCCAACGCCGCCCAGGCCGTCGCCTTTTGTCGTGAAGAAGAGATCGAATGCCCGGACCATCGTCTCGCTTGTCATTCCAATTCCATGGTCTTCAACGCAAAGATCCACGTGGCTGGAATTTGCAGATACAGAGGCACGAACTGAGATCAAACCGCCGTCAGGCATGGCATCGCGCGCATTAAACAGAAGGTTGAGGACCGCATTTTGCAAGCCAACCCGATCGCACGTTACCAAAGGAAGGTTGGAGCCGACGCAAATCTCGAGATGAATGTTCTCATTCCAGGCGCTTCGAACCAGGGAATGGACGTCCGCCAAGCAAATGGCCACGTTTGCGTGCGCAATCACGCCTTCGATTTCTTTAGCTGTCCTGATGGTTTGCCTGACAAGGCAACCAGCTCTTTCCAGCGCGCTTTTGGCACCGGCAATTACGGTCACTGCTCCCGGAGCCGTTGCGATGTTCGGGTCTCGACACAGGTGGTTCAACGCCGACGAGGCGACCTGGATGAGATTTCCCAGATCATGAACGATGCCGGCGGTCGACATCTGCAGGGCCAGACGATCCTGGGGAAAATTCGTCCGGGCGGCAGATACATCTATCTCTGTACCCGACATTCCATTCCTCCGTTTGCTCGGTCGACAGTACTCGCGTTACAAGTGCACACGCCGTCTCGACCGTCCTGGTTGAGCCGGTCTAACTGGATGCCAGAAGCACTCTTCTCTGGGCCGGGTTCAAATAACTCCCGCGCACAGTCCGGCCCCGACGGCCACGCAGATCACGCCGGCAATGCGGTTGATCGGACCCGGGGCCACGCGTTGCAGAGTGAACCCCAAGCCGATGCCGATCGCATGCAGGACGGCCGTTGCGAGCAAAAAACCCGCGACGTATTCCAGCCCATTCACGCTATGGGCGACCTCCGCTCCGTGAGCATGTCCATGCAGCAGCGCAAAAACACCAATGATCGAGGCGCCGACCCATACCGGCGGATTGACCACCAACGCCACCATAAGTCCCAGCATGACGACTGAAGCCAGAATGCCGGCCTCGACGAAGGGGACGGCAATCTGCGCCAGGCCAAGCAAGCCGCCGACCAACATGATTGCGACGAAGGTAGATGGCCACACCCAGAGAGCGCGTCCTCCTTTGACGGTTGCCCATAAGCCGACTGCCGTCATAGCGGCGATATGATCGAGCCCGCTTATCGGGTGTGCGACGCCGGCTGCGAAGGAGGCGCCCAAACCGATGCCCGGATGCGCCGAGGCGGACGTCACGAAGGCTAAGGTTAGAACTATCCAAGTCGAGATCACGCGCATTGTAGTCTCCTTCGGTTCAACAGATGGAAAGTCGTTACGCGTCTCCTTGCAGAAAGGGCACGCAGAGATCACAGGGCACTGCTGTTAATCGTGAGCACTGTGAGGGGGACCCAAATAAGGGAACTCAGCTAGCAGATCGCTATGCGGCCCAACCCCGTCTTGCGGCATCTTGCCGTTGGTAAGGATGGCCATAAAAGCATCCGCGGCATCATCCGTAAGGGTCCTGCCATTTTCGGGAAAGGACGCAGGCCGTCTGGGGTCATAGGGCATGATGTCTGGGAGCAATGTTCTTGCCACCCGCTCGGCTTCGTCCGGCACATATCCACCCGTGTGCTCTAGCGCGTGCGCGAATGTTGCGACAAACCGGGCATCATCTGCAGGTTCGCCTGCAAGGTAAGCGCCTTGCTCCTCACCGGGCAGAAATACGGCCTGCTGAGGGCGCGCGCCCCGTTCAACCTGCACCCAGCCCTCATCCTTCTTGTCAAGCGTGCGTGCCCACAGGCCAACCGGTTTGGTTCCCAGCGTGGAGTTGGGCACTTCCAGAACAATGCTGCAGACGTCTTTGTCGGCAAAGAAATCAGCACCAGTAAAATGCAGATCGTTCACGGCACCCAAGGTGTCAAAGAAAAATGCTTCGCTTCGCCAGCCCGCGAAAAAACGATAGCCACCGGCCTCGGTCACCTGCGCATCCCTGCCTGTCGACACCGGAGCATCCTGAAAGAGAAGCTCTCCACCGTCGCCTATACCAGCGGCCAATGGGCCATCAACGCGGCGTACCGTGGCGATCTGCATCGGTCCTTGTAAGGAGGAGACGCGGACACGAAACGCAATGTCGGCGACTGCATCACCATTGGTGTCAATCTTGATCTCATAGAGGCCGTCAGGCGAGAACGGTTCGTTGGTCGTAGGCTCCGGATCGATTACCGTAGAGGACGGATGCACATTCATGATCAGGATCGACTTCTCCGGGTCTCCCGGCTTCGCAAAGGCATAGAGATCCGTGAGGTCCAGGCGTGCGTCCGCACGGGGGAACCCGAAATTGGGACCTGAATAGTGATGTGACATCGTGATATCCTCCTCGGCGGAAATTGAGCGACCCGGTCGAGATCCGAAACGACAGTCTTTTTTGTCGTCCAAATTCAGCTGCTGGCACCGACTACAATCAACGGCTTCAACCAATAGAGTACTGACAGCGGTCAAGGACCAGATATATTGAACGAAGGTATTCCCGATACTTTGGTGTCGATCGCTTCGGTGGCCCGGCGTGCTAGTCTCCATTGGTGGGCGCTGACGCTGAGCATGAGGGCTCGCCGAGCGCGACTGGCTGGTGGTGGCTGGCAGAAAGGACGCAGTGATGGCTCGCTTGTTGTCGGTCAATGTGGGTTTGCCGCGTGGCATTCCTTGGAACGGAAGGACCGTCGACACTTCAGTCTGGAAAACATCAGTCGAGGGCCCACGCCAGGTGCGACGGCTCAACGTCGATGGCGACAGGCAGGGAGACATGGCAGGGCACGGCGGCGAACAGCGGGCCGTTTTGGTCTACCAATCCGAATCCTATGAGTATTGGCAACGCGAGCTGGGCCGCAACAATTTTTCCTACGGACAGTTTGGCGAGAACTTCACAGTCGATGGCCTGCCGGATCATGATGTGTGCATCGGCGATCGCTACCGGATTGGGAGCGCCTTGTTCGAAGTGACCCAACCGCGCGTCACTTGTTACCGGATCGGTATTCGCATGAATGAGCCGCGTATGGCCGCGCTGCTGGTTGCGCGAGGCAGGCCCGGCTTCTATCTGCGCGTCCTGGAGGAAGGCCAGGTCGAGGCTGGAGACGAAATCGTCCAAGTCGGGAACGGCCCTGAGCAAATGACCGTGTCGGAGGTCAATGCCCTGCTATATTTGCCCAGTCATCCTCGCAGCCAGATTGAGCGAGCATTGCGCATCCCCGCGCTCAGCGAAGGCTGGCAGGGATCCTTCCGGGCGTTGCTCTCACAAAACAACGACCGTGATGCCACGACAGCCAATGCGGGGCTTGATCCGATGTCTGAACCACCTCCTGCGTGGACAGGATTTCGCCCGCTGCGTGTGGTGCACAAGATCCGCGAGAGCATCAGTGTGATGTCGCTGGTCCTGGAGTCCGTCGATGGGTCCCGCCTCACAGCAGCGCTTCCTGGACAGTTTGTCGTGCTGCGCCTGCAAGTGACGCCCGACGCCCCGGCCGTTATGCGCAGTTATTCTTTGTCGAGTGAACCTGGTGAGCCCTACTACCGAATAAGCGTAAAACGGGAAGTCCAAGGTGTGGCGAGTGCCTACATTGATGACCGGGTCGAAATGGGAGACGTGCTGGACGTCAGCGCACCACGCGGCAGCTTCACTCTGCGCCCAGGCGATGGTCCAATCGTGCTTCTAAGTGCCGGGGTGGGTGCGACGCCCGTGATTGCGATGCTCCATGCGTTGGCCGCAACGGGTTCGACAAGGGAAGTCTGGTGGCTCCACGGAGCTCGATGTGGCAACGAACATGTTTTCGCTCAAGAGGTTCGAGACTTGCTGAAAGACCTGCCGCACAGTCACAGCCATGTAAGCTACAGCGCGCCCGATCGCGAGGACAGGCAAGGTGTCGATTTTGATGCCGCGGGACACCTGAATATCGAGGTGCTTCGAAAACTCGACGTTCCGCGCCATGGGAATTTCTATCTCTGCGGGCCATCTGCGTTTATGGGCGACCTGAGCGCAGCGCTTGCAGCCTGGGGTGTCGCCGCAGACGCAATCCATACGGAGCCGTTCGGCCCAGGTCCTTCGAGTACACCGGGTATTGCTACATCCCCGAGCCGGCGGCCCCATCCACCTGCGGAATCGGCCGGCACGGGACCTCTGGTTTCGTTCGCACGGAGTGGCTTGAGCGTCCATTGGGGGGCAGGATTCCAGAGTCTGCTTGAACTTGCTGAAGCCTGCGACGTCCCCACGCGATGGTCGTGCCGCACGGGCGTTTGTCACATTTGCCAGACTGGCCTTGTGGCTGGAACGGTTGCCTTTCGGCCTGATCCAATCGAGCCGCCGACAAGCGGCACCACCTTGATCTGCTGTTCCCAGCCCAGTGGCGACGTCGTCCTTGATCTCTAAAGGTAGCCAGACAGGACTTGTCGGACAGTCATGTCCCCGCACCGAGCTCGATTACTGCCTCGGCGAAGGCCCGCGGCGCTTCCTGCGGCAGATTGTGCCCTATGCCGCCCGTGATCAGGCGGTGAGAGTACCTTCCTGAGAACATCTTCGCGTAGGCGCTGGCTTCCGGGTGAGGCGCACCATTAGCGTCGCCCTCCAGCGTGATTGTAGGCACGGTGATGACGGGCGCCTGCGCAAGCCGCTTCTCCAGGTTCTCATATTGAGGTTCGCCCTCCGCGAGGCCGAGACGCCAACGGTAGTTATGTATCACAATCGCCACATGATCGGGATTGTCGAAGGCGAGCGCGCTACGGTCGAAGGTCGCATCGTCGAAATCCCATCGCGGCGAGGCGAGACGCCAGATCAGCTTTGCGAATTCGCGAGTAAATTTCCCATAGCCAGCCTGCCCGCGGTCGGTCGCAAAATAGTACTGATACCACCATTGCAATTCCGCGCTCGGTGGCAGCGGCTGCCTGCCTGCCTGCTGACTGCCGATCAGATAGCCGCTCACCGAGACCATGGCCTTGCAGCGTTCTGGCCATAGCGCTGCCACTATATTGGCCGTTCGGGCGCCCCAGTCACAGCCGGCAATAATTGCCCGTTCAATTCCGAGGGCATCCATCAGCTCAACGACGTCCAGGGCAACTGCCGACTGCTGACCGTTGCGCATCGTATTGTCCGAAAGGAACCGTGTTGTGCCGTATCCGCGCAGATATGGAACGATCACGCGATAGCCTTTGGAGACCAACAAAGGCGCGACACCGGCATAGGTCTGGATGTCGTATGGCCAGCCATGGAGCAGGACCACCGGCGCGGCGGTTCGCGATCCCATATCCGCGTATCCGATGTTAAGCATTCCGGCGTCGATCTGCCTCAAAGAACCCAGCAACTCTTGTGTCGCTTTGGTCGCGAGACCCTTGCTTGCGTGATCGACAGAGGATCTCGCCGCCGCGGGCCTCTCTGTCCCGAGCTCGAACGCAGTCATAGCCGCAACGGCCGTGCCGAGTAGGCGACGGCGATTGTGGTCGATTTGTTGGGGCACGCCATTCATGTTTCAAGCCTCCTCAGGGAAATGATCCGTGTCTTCTTGCCCCACCTGCAACTCAAACGCGCGGCCGGGTGGAGGGGCGACCCGGCCGCGCTACTGGGCGAAGGCGATGGGGGGAGGATCGCCTCTTTCGCCTCAGATTGATCGGCGTAGCGATCTGAACGCCTCTCTTAGCTCGGCACAGAAAACGTAAGGCTGCTCCCACGCCGCGAAATGCCCGCCTCTATCCACTTCATTCCAGTAAATGAGGTTGCGGAAGCTTCTCTCGCCCCAACTCCGCGGTGCGCGGTAGATCTCGGCCGGATACACGGTGACCGCCACAGGGACCTTCGGGATGTCAAACGCGTCGAACGGGCCACCGCCTGCTTGCGCGCCTTCCCAATACGATCGCGACGATGAGGCTCCCGAGTTGGTAAACCAGTAGAAAGAGATGGCATCCAGCATCTCGTTGTAGGTGAAGATCCGTTCTGGCTCTCCATCGCTATCCGTCCACTCGGAGAATTTCTCGTAGAAGTAAGCTGCCATCGCGACCGGAGAGTCGCAGAGGGCATAGCCGACGGTTTGCGGGCTCTGATTCATCATCGCCGCGTAGCCAAAACCGTCGCGATAGAAGTGCAGCAGCCGATCGTAGGCACTCTTCTCCCGGTCGGATAATTCCGCTGGCGCCGGGTCGAAATTGCGGAGATGCCGAACAATCTCAAGAGGTACAGTCCCTGGCATATTAATATGAATGCCGAGAAGACCTTTCGGAGCCTGAACGGCCAACAACTGCGAGACAATCGCGCCCCAGTCGCCTCCCTCCGAGACGTACCCGGTGTATTCCAGCCTGAGCATCAACTCATGAAACGCGGCAGCCATCCGCGCCGGAGCCCAACCGGTCGCGGTCGGCTTACCCGAGAAGCCGTAACCCGGCATAGTTGGAAGCACGAGATGGAATGCATCTTCTGCCCGCCCCCCGTGCACAGTCGGATTGGTCAGCGGACCAATGACCTTCAAAAACTCCACAATCGAGCCGGGCCAACCATGGGTCATAAGCAAGGGCATTGCCCCTTCGTGCGGTGAGCGAACGTGCGCGAACTGAAGATCCAATCCGTCAACGCAGGTGATGAATTGCGGCAACTTGTTCAGTTTGGCCTCCACCTTGCGCCAATCGTACCGGCTGCCCCAGTAGTCAACGAGCGTTTGAAGCTTTGCCAGTTGGACGCCTTGCGATCGATCATTGACGGTCTCCCTCTCCGGCCATCGTACCGCTTTGATGCGCCTGCGGAGATCTGCAAGCGCCCAAGTCGGGACATGGATACTGAACGGGCGGATGGATTCTTCTCCGGCCGCAGCCCGCAACGCTTTTGGCACCAGATTGACAGCTCCAACTGCGGTAGCTCCAACAATGACATCGCGCCGAGTTGGTGATAGCGATATCGCTGACATTATTTCTTCCTCGGTCGTGTTTTATGCGGACAGCAATTGGAAGATCTATATCCGAGGCGCGCAAGTCTATCGCACCATAGTATCGGCAATACCTTCTGGTCAGTCAGACAAAATCGTCTGCAGCCGTGACGATTTCATTCCCGGACGTTACGCACCGTGTATTATTCAGGAAAATACAACCGCTATGCGTCGATACCATCTTCCGATGACCGTGATACCGACCGGCGAGGAGCAGCAACTCCATTGCCGGAACACTACAAACTTCAATGATCGACCCCGCGCATCCTCAGACGCGTTCGTGGGCATCGTCCCTGTCGCCCGCGTGCGCGGCTACACCACCGCTCAGGTCGGCAGCGGTTTACCGGCCTGTTCCGCTACCATGTACTCAGCGTACCAATCGGGCCAGTTCTCATCCGCTTTGTCCCCCGGTCCGCTTCTCATGCTCACCATGGGCTCCCGCCGCGCGTCGGAGCGCGGCTGCAAGTTCGGCCGGCGCGGTAAACCTGGTATCGGCATCGATGCGTCCGGGGAGTCTCGTGGTGATTTCCTGTAACAGCCACGCATTGCCGTCGGGATCATTGAACGAAGTGAAAGAGTTGTAGGTTCGCCGCTCCGGATCCCTGCCTTTGATCGCCGGCTGTCCAGGCCCTGTACGGTATGACACTTCGCTCGCGTCGACCCCGCGAGCCACGAGTTCAGCGTGCGCCGCTTCGATATCGGAGACAACGAGATAGAGCCCCTGTACCGATCCGGGCAAGGCCGACGTGAGGCCGATACCGAAGTGGATCGAGCTTGGCGAGCCGGGGGGCGTGAACTGGACGACCCGAAATGTGTCACCAACGGCAAAGTCGGCGTCGAGCCTCCAACCCAAGTTACCGTAGAATCGCTTGGCCCGGTCGACATCCGAAACAGGAATGACAACGACCTCGAGCTTCATATCGACTGCCGGCGATCCCTGGCGCTTTTTCGCGGCCTCGGTGCGCACTACATCATTGCTCATATCGAGCTCCCTCGGTTCGGCGGCGATACCCGCCCAAACGCGAACACGAGAGCAGAGCAGCGCAACGGCATCAATTGCCCGATGGTATCGGTGTGCGGCCTTCCACTGCACACGATGACTGGAGCGAGCAGCGACCTCACCATGGCGCGCGCCCGCTCGCGCAGAGTCATCTTCGATCCATATCTTGAGCGTTCCGGGAGGGGCGCCGACGATCCCCACGGTCGCCAATGCCGAAAGGAACTCGCGCTCTGCAGGCAACAATGATCTCCTTGGCATGACTCCAGCCTCATCCGATGGAGAACAAATCTAAGATCTACCGCTGGGCGGGGCGACCCGCGTAGATGAAACGATGTCCCGCTCGCACCGAAATTGTGGGTCGCTTAAAGTGCGAGGTCCATGACGCTTTGGTATCGGTCCCCAGGCGGCGTGGCATTGGCATTGCGCCAAGGAAGTTCCTGCACATGGCGGGAAGCAATTGGAGAGCTGAGGAAGAATGGCCAACGTACTGAATCCTTCCGCGGAATCCGGCTAACGCACATCGGATCAGCATCTCCCGACCGATCGATGCCAAAGTATCGGCAATACCATTGAACAATAGATTCACGACGATCTACAGATACATAAAAATTCATCCGGTTAAGTTCTGACCGGGGGAGGTTAATAGAAATCGTCACCAGCGTCGTCGATCCGGCGACTGCCTCATTGAGGAGAAGGAACACGTCATGAACGTTACCGCTAAATGTCTCGTCACAGTATTTGCACTCTCAATAATCGGGGGAAGCGCATTTGCCGGCGCACTTGATGTCATCGACCCGATCAACCAGCAGTCGTCTACCTACACCAGTTCCATCAAGGGTCCGACCCATACCGATCCGGTTATGAGGAGCAGGTTCAGGGCAGCGTTGGAAACCCTGCCGATGGGTAAGCGCAAGGCGATGATGAGAGAATGCCAGGACCCGGGGATGACCAAACCGTACGGGGAATTCTGTGCTGATCTGAATGCTCTTGGTCACGGCCATTGAAAGCCGTTCCGACCAGACAGCGGTGTGCTTGCTGCCCGCCACTGTTGTTCGAGGTACCAGGTGAATCGGCCTATCGCATCGGTTCGAGCGGATTGCCGGGTCGGTGAGTTTCGCTTTCTCACAATCGTGAGAAGCTCGCAGGGGAATTTTGAAATCAAAGTATCCGCAATATCCGAGACCAGCAAAACCTTTGGTTTACCGACAAGTCGTCCCCGACGAACAATATTTAAAAATAGGAGATTTGTTATGCTTCTCTACCGTTCCGCTCTTTCGAGGGCAGCGGCAAATGCCGGTTGCCTTATGCTCACTGTTGGATTCGGCTTGGCGCCAATCGGCGGTGCCTGCGCCGACACCTTGCCAGGACAGCCTGGCGTCCCTTACCAGGGCATGCCGTCGTTGGCGCCGATAGGTTCGCGCGTCGATCACTACCTTCCGATTCCCAAGGAAGACGTAACCCCGGCCATCGACCCGAAGAAGGGATACCGGAGCCAAAAGCTGGGTCGTGGCCTCTACATGGTCACCGACAACGGGTACCAGTCGATGTTCCTGGTGTATGAAACGGGTGTGGTTGTGATCGACGCCCCTCCGGGGTACTCGGCTCACATACGCCAGGCGATCACCGAGGTGACGGATCAGCCTATCACACATGTCATCTACAGCCACGCGCACGTGGATCATATTGGCGGCGCGAACGATCTCGGCGGCCATCCAATTATCATCGCCCAGGAAGAAACCCTTAGGCTGCTCGAACGGGCGAAAGATACCAGGCGCCCTCTACCGACCGTCACCTTCAAGGACCACTATACTTTGAAGGTTGGAAGTCAGGTTCTTGAGCTGAGCTATCCCGGCAGCAGTCCCCATGAGCCGGGCAACATCTTCATCTATGCTCCAGAACAGAAGGTGTTGATGGTGGTGGATGTGATCTTTCCCGGCTGGATGCCCTGGCGTCGCTTCGCACTTGCCAAGGACATCCCCGGCTACTTCGAGCAGGTGGGCTATATCGACACCTTGCCGTTCGAAACCCTTGTCGGGGGTCATGTCAATCGCGTGGGCACGCATTCCGATGTCCGTACCCAGCTCGAATTCATGAATGACCTGAAGGCCGCGGCCGCTGCTGCGCTGAAGTCAACACCCCCCGGCGAAGAAATGGAAGCAGAAGACAGGGGCAACCTCTGGGCCGTCTACGACAACTATATCGATCGCGTCGTCGTGAAATGCGTCAATGAGGTCACGCCCAAGTGGCAGTCCCGACTGGCCGGGTATGACGTGTTCATCTGGGACCAGTGCTACGCCATGGAGCAGAGCCTTCGTATCGACTGAAGGCTTGCAAATTCGAGGGTTCAGGCCGGGTCGTCGTTATGGGCGGTCCCGCCGGAAGGTGGTGCGGTCCAAGGGATTTACCGGAGCAGCAGCCGACATGGCGACTGGTCGGTGATCCCGGGCACCACCAAGCAATCTTGCAAGTCGACTAGCCACATGTTGGAGATTGGATCGTTGAGATGCTCCGAGCTGAAGGCTTTGTACCCGCGCAACCGCCGTTGAGGAGTGATGACCAATCGCAACCAGCGGCATCTCGCGCATTCGGTCCTGTGGCCTCGCCTGCATCAACGCGGGCGCCGATAGGTCGGGCCCGGAAGGTCGCTATCCTGGTGGTCGCGGCTGTAACGATGTCGCTGTCGGCAGCCTGGGCCTGGCAATGGTATTTTCACGGCCGTTTCGAGGAAACCACCGACAACGCTTATCTGCGCGGCGATATAACGAGCATCGCGCCCAAGCTCTCCGGCTATGTGGTGGAAGTCCCGGTTGGAGACAACGCCGGCGTTCGCAAGGGGAATTTGCTGTTTCGCATCGACGACAGTGACTACCGCGCGAAAGTTGACCAAGCCCTTGCCACTCTGTCCACGCGACAGGCCGATATCGCAAACATTGAAGCAACGCAGAAACTGCAAGATGCATTGATCGGACAAGCGGCGGCACAGGAGCGGTCGGTCTCAGCGGATCTGCTGTTCGCGAGAGCCAATCTTGACCGCTACACCGCGCTCCAAAAGAGCGGAACGGCCAGCGAACAAAAACTCCAGGATGCGCAGACCGGGTTTGCAAAGGCCGAGGCTGCGGATAAAGCCGCGGCGGCCAATACTCTAGCGCAGAAGCTCAGGCTTGGCGTGCTCCAGGCGCAACTTGCCGGCGCCCAAGCAGCGATGGCTCAGGCGAAAGCGTCTGTCAGCCTGGCCCGGATGGATCTTGCCAACACTCTCATCCAGTCGCCAATCGACGGTGTCGTCGGCAACCGGCAAGTTCGCGTCGGGCGGTATGTCACTCCCGGCACCCCGGCGATGGACATCGTTCCGGTACAAGATGTTTGGGTCGTCGCCAATTTCAAGGAGATCCAACTAGATCGAATGGAAATCGGACAGCCAGTTCGGGTGACGATTGACGAGTACCCTGGTGTTCAGATTGATGGTGTCGTCGACAGCTTCGCCCCGGGTAGCGGAGCTGCCTTCAGCGTGCTGCCACCGGACAATGCGACCGGTAACTTCATCCGCGTCGTTCAGCGCGTTCCAGTCAAGATAAGACTTACACACAATCCGTTGCCTGGTCGGCTGGTTCCTGGACTTTCAGCTCGCATTGCTGTCCGGGTGGGCCGAGCAACCGATCCCGCAACCACCTCGTCGAACCCGGCCGGCGACGTTGCCGGAAAGCGGCCCGGTGCGGCACAATGAGCCGTCAGGTCGAACCGCGACAGGCGAAGCCCGGAGCGCTGGGCGACGCGTTGGTCTTGATCGGAGTTGTACTGACCGCCGTCATGGATTCGATCGCCAGCACGGCGCTCTCTATCGGGCGCCTGGATATGCTGGGCGACATACATGCCACGAGCGACGAATTCGCGACTTTCGACATCGCCTTTCTCGCGGCCAAGCTGACCGGTTTTTTGGTCGCGCCGCTGTTTGTTGCGGCGCTGAAGCCTACGCCCTGTTTGCGCGCCGGCGCGGTCGCGCTTCTGTTGGCGTCCGCTGCAATGATCTCTTCCGCCGATATTGCCTGGATTGACTTCTGCCGCATCGTTCAGGGTTTTGCAGGCGCGACTGTGCTCGTGGCAGGCCAGACGCTGCTGTTCTTGCGCTTCCCGAGCCGTCAGCAACCGATAGTGCAAGCTGTTTTGGCCCTTGGCTCGGTCATGGCCCCGACAACCGTGACGCCAGCGCTGCAAGGTTGGCTTGTCGACCACTTGTCATGGGACTGGATATTCCTGAGCAACGTGCCGGTGGGTATCGTCGCCCTGGTCATGCTTGCGGCGGACCGCAGGCAAACGTTCCGCGACAAGATCCGCCTCCCCTATCCCCAGGTCGCGCTAGCTGGACTCGCCGCCGCATCCTTGACGTATGTGTCGCAGCAAGGCAGCAGGTTCAATTGGTTCGACGACGGGCACATCACCCTTTTCACCCTTAGCGGCCTGCTGGCGGTCATCCTCCTGCTGCTGTGGGAATTTGAATTTACATCGGACCGTTCGATCCTCCCCACGTCGCCTTTGGGTGATCCCGACTTTCGCTTCGCACTTGTCGTCAGTCTGGTAGCCGGATTCGCCTTGTCCGGCAGCGCCTTCCTCATCCCGGCCTTTGCCCTAAACGTTCTCGCTTTCACGGCTACAGATGCTGGAACACTTCTCTTGCCGAGTGGAGTAATCTTGGGTTGCACACTGCTGGTTGCCGGAGTCGGCGTTCAGAAATGCGGAATAAATCCGCTTGCTTTGGCCCCTGTCGGCGTCGTGTTTTTCGCCTCGTCAATGTGGTTCCTGTCGGGTTCGACAAGCGACAGCGGGACTGTGGATCTGGAGTTTCCACTGCTCCTGCGCGGCTTTGGGCTGGGTCTCTTGTTCATCAGCCTGACGCTGTTTGCCTTAATGCGGCTTCCTGCCAAGGCCCTGCCGTTCGGCATCGGTCTTTTCGCTCTTGGCAAACAGGTTGGTGGTCTGACGGGCACCGCTCTGCTGCAAACTTATCTTGATCGACAACTTGCCTATAACAGGACAATCCTGGCGTCCCATCTGGCCATTGGCGACGTCTCCCTCGAAGAGCGTCTGAAGGCCGTGGCGGGCCAACTTGCCGCCAGGGGCCTCGACAGTGTTGTCTCTGGTAGGGCCGCGCTATCGCTTCTGCGGCAGGCTCTCGATAGGCAGGCGATCGCCATTTCCTTCAATGAGGCCTTCTTCGCGCTTGTCCTGTTGTTCTTGATCGCGGCGCCTTGCCTGGTCATCGCCAGGAGGGTTCTTGGCCGTCGATCTTCGGCCCAAAGTTTATCGAGGATCTAGGCTGCTATTGCTGGGAAACGCCGGTGAGACATGTGTCCTCAACTGATGACGAAAAAATAGTCGACATGACTCAGGCCTCGTCCTGCGGCGTTCCCATAGCCGCCTGGGCTTCCTGGGCATTGGCTGGGCCTCGGAGAACCTTGGCAGCCAATACGGCAACAATCGTGCCGACGACCGGTCCCACGACGTAGACCCACCACGTGGACAGATCGCCTCGCGCCAGGTCGGGTCCGAAAGCACGGGCAGGGTTCATCGCCGCTCCTTCGTAGGGGCCACCCAGGGTTCCTAGCGACATCACGTACGCACCCACGGCGATAGGGGTAAACTGGCCATTGAGCTTTGGGCCGTTTGCCATCGAGATCACCATCAAAACCATTCCAAATGTCAGAATGGCCTCGAAGAACACCGCTTGGATGAGTTGTTCAGGTTGCGGAATCGTGGCCGCGAGATTGCCTTCGATGCCGAAGAATGAACGAGCAAGAAATGATCCCGCCGCCGCGGCAATGAGCTGCACAACGACGTAGGCCGCGCACATCGGCCAACCCATATCGCCGCGCAAGGCAAACGCTAATGTCATGGCGGGATTAAAGTGCGAACTAATGTCGCCGAGAAAATAGATCGCTGCGACCAGCCATAGTGCAGAAATCGCCGACAGAATGAAGGCAGTGACGATGGGCTCAACCTTTATCCCGCCGTGCAAAACCAGAATCGCTGCACCGGCTGACAGCACGAACGTCAATCCTGCAGTACCGATAAATTCTGACAATAGGCGCCGGAATCGATGTCCGGGACTTTTCCAGTCTGCGTTGAACCGAGGCTCGCCGATCTGCAGTGCGAGAGCGGCCTCGCCGAGGCCAACAGGATGGGTGCTCATGGATATCCTCCTGGAATAACTAACTGAAGGTGATGAACGCCTTGACCAGGCCGGCAGCGGCCGCCTGTAAGTTGTGTCGACGAGCGAACGCTCACCTATCCGGATGTCGCGACGTAGGGTCTCACCATCATTTCTGGTTCAACCACGCGGTCGAACACTGCTTCGGAAACGAGGCCGAGCTTCAGAGCAGCCGCCCTCAGTGTGAGATCGTTGTCCATCGCATAGTGCGCAATCTTTGAAGCTTTGTCATAGCCGACCACAGGCGAGAGTGCGGTAACGAGCATCAGCGAATCGCGGACATCCTGGGCAATCTTCTTCCTGTTGGGCTGCGTACCCTCGACCAGGAACCTACGGAAGTTCGTGCAGCTGTCGGTGACGATCGTGATCGAGTGGGTGATGTTGTGGATGATCAGTGGCTTATAGACGTTCATCTCGAGATATCCGCCGGCACCGCCGAACCCCACTGCAACATCATTGGCCATCACCTGCACGGCAGCCATGGTTAGCGCTTCGGCCTGGGTGGGATTCACTTTGCCGGGCATAATCGAGGAGCCCGGCTCGTTCTGCGGTATTACAAGTTCGGCAAAGCCTGTTCGGGGTCCGCACGACATGAGACGAATGTCGTTGCCTATCTTGTAAAGTGAAGTTGCCAGCGTGCGCATCGTGCCAGAAAACTGTACCAGGGCATCATGTGCGCCCTGGACAGCGAACTTGTTGGGCGCGGTTACAAACGGAAGCTGGGTTTGCCTAGCGATTTCGGACGCGGCGGCTTCTGCGAAACCTGGTGCGGAATTGATCCCGGTGCCAACCGCCGTCCCGCCGAGGGCGAGCCGATAGATGCCGCCCAGTGAACTCTCGAGCCGATCCAGGTTGTCGGTAAGCATTTCGGCATATCCAGACCATTCCTGGCCCAAAGTCAGCGGCGTTGCATCCTGCATATGGGTGCGGCCGATCTTGACGATGTCTTTCCACTCCTCGGACTTGGAGCGGATAGCTTCCGCAAGCTGCTTGACAGCCGGGATCAGGCGCCGTTTGGCGTTGGTCGAGGTCGCGATGTTCATCGCGGACGGAAATGAATCGTTCGACGATTGCGCCATATTGACATGGTCGTTTGGATGAACTGGTGTCTTACTGCCGAGGACGGTCCCGGCCAGCTGGCAGCACCGGTTAGAAATCACCTCATTAACGTTCATGTTGAACTGAGTGCCGCTGCCCGTCATCCACACGTGGAGCGGAAACATGTCCTGATGCTGCCCCGCCAAGATCTCGTCACATGCCTGGACAATCAGTCGATGGACTTGAGGATCGAGCCGTCCGCCTGCATGATTGGCGTTGGCAGCGGCTTTCTTCAGCACCGCATAAGCTGTTATCATTTCGCGCGGAATCAGATCTCGCCCGATGGAAAAATGATGGAGAGACCTCTGCGTCTGGGCACCCCAAAGCTTGTCGGCTGGGACGTCTACCTCACCCAGACTGTCGGTCTCCTTGCGCATGCGAGTCACGGTCCGTCCTCTTCATAACCCTTGACGTTGCTCCGTTTCCCAGTCTCCGCAACCGCTACCGATACTTGGCTGTATATTCGTTGAGGTTTCTCTCGACGTTCCCGGGCCGCTGCAGTCCTTCCTCGACGAGCACCTTCAGACGCGCCTGGGCCGCAGGCCGTTGTACGGAAGTGATGAACGCGTCCCACCCCGGCTGCATCTCAGAATCCGGTGGCAGGCTAGCTTGATTGATCAGAGTCTTGGCGTCGGCAATCGCCTGCCCGTCGAACGACGCAATTCGCGTCGCCAAGGCGTCGACAAAACTGTCCAATTGTGAATCGGGCAACGCCCGATTCACATAACCGTAGCGCTCGGCAAGTTCGCCATCAAAGCCCTCGGCACCGATCAACATCTCCATGGCGCGGCCGCGGCCGACCAGCCGAGGCAGCCGCGCCATAGGGCCGCCTCCAGGAACAAAGCCGGCGCCGACTTCAAACTGCGACACAACCGCTTTCTCTCGACTTGCAAAACGCATATCCGCCGCGAGCGCAAGCTCGCTGCCTATGCCACTCGCCCGCCCCCGAATTGAAACAATCGTCGCAGCCTTCAGCCGGCTTATGCGTACCATGACGTCAGGCACGGGATGCATACCCGTTGGCCCGGGCTCCATGCCGGTGGAATCCTTAAGGGGACCTAGCAGGTCGTAGTGAGCTATGAAATAGCCCGGGACCGCGCTGTCAAACACCACGACCTTGACCCTCCCGTCGGCTTCGATCTGACCAACAATTTTTGCAAGCTCGCGGACTTCGGACGGGCCGACGATATTGAGTGGAGGATTGTTGAAAGTGACTTCCCAGTAGGCCTCGCTCTTGCGTGTCAGTCGGATCTTCTCCGTCGTTGTGCTCAGTGTCGCTGCAGGCGGTGCGCTAGCAGCACTGGGCAACTTTGATTCCTCTGCGAAAACATGCGCGGACCCTTGCAGGACGGCGACAACGGAAAACAACAATGCCGACTTCTGAATCTTACAATACGTCATAGCCACTTTACCTCGCCAAACGTTAAAACCCGCAACATCCGCCATGATCAAACAACGGCGCCATAGGCTGCGTTAAGTCATCCCGATACGTAAAAACCATCTGCCACGGCGTCTCATCGCCAGCCATAAGTCCGATCTTCAATTAATATTTCAGTCTATCTTGCCCATCAAAATAGATGTACCAAGATCGCGCGCGCGACCATAGTACGATGGTATCGTCAATACCTTGGGATTGATGGGCTTCCCATTGCGCGATGTCGTTTGGATCGAGGCGCCAGGCGCGGTGAAAAGTCTCTACTGAGTGATGCCCAGTCGGGCCGCCATATTCACCAGCTGGGCCAGTGAGCGAGCCTGCATCTTGCGCATAGCTTGGCCACGATGCGCCTTGACTGTGATCTCGCTGATACCGAGCTCAAAGCCGATTTGTTTGTTCAATAGACCCGAGACAACCAGCGTCATAACCTCTTGTTCGCGACGGCTAAGCGACGTATGGCGATCCTTGAGGGCCTGGAATTCAGAATCGAGAGCAAGCGCGCTCTTGCTTCTTTCAAGTGCCAGCTTGATCGCACTCAAAAGTTCCTCGTCGTCGAATGGTTTGGTCAAAAACTCGATAGCCCCAGCCTTCATCGCCTTGACTGTCATTGGTACGTCGCCATAGCCGGTTATGAAGATGATGGGCATAGGGGTACGCTCGTTAGCCATCAGACTCTGCAGGTCGAGCCCACTCAGATCCGGCAGATTGACATCCAAGATGAGACAGCTCGAAACCAGGGCCATCTGGGGTCGATCGAGGAAATCTTTTGCTGAACCGAAGGTCTGCGGCCGCCAACCCGACGAGCAGATTAGCAACTCTAGCGATTCGCGCACCGAAACGTCGTCGTCTACAATAAACACCACGGATGCTTCGTCCGACATTGCGACGCTGCCCAGTTCAGCTGCTCCACCCGTGTACATGGCAAATTATCCTCCTAGACCGGCATTAACAATCACCACCTTCAAGGCTTACAGACCGCCAGTTGGAGAGCCTCCTGAAGGGCCCTGTCGCTGAACGGCTTGAATAAACACTCGACCGCACCCTGTTCGATGAGACGAAGCCGCATGGCGCTGCTCCGCTGCGCGGTAATGTAGACGATCGGAATCTCTTGCCCGCGACGCGCTAGTTCCTCTTGCAGTTCGGGGCCTGTCATGACGGGCATGGTCACATCGAGAACCAGGCACTTGGTTTCATGGATGCTGTCAGACGCCAGAAACTCCGTTGCCGAAGCGAACGTGTCCACCCTGAAACCCAGCTCCTTGACCAAATCTGGTAAGGACTCGCGCACCGATTTATCGTCGTCAACAACTGAGACCAGTGCACCCGCAGGCTTCATCTCGTTCCCACCGATCTTCGAACACCACCGACCGCGGACGCCGTACCAACACTCACATCCTGCACAGACGATCGCTCTCTGGAGTATTCGGGCACAGAAAACGTGAACGTCACTCCCGGGCCATCATTTGCCGCTGCCCATAGACGCCCGCAGTGGCTCTCGATGATGGAACGGCTAACGGACAATCCCATCCCCATGCCTTCATTCTTGGTGGTGTAGAAAGGTTCAAAGAGCCGCTCCGCATTATCTGGGCCGAAACCCGTGCCGGAATCCCGTACAGATAAGCGCACATGATCATCTTCATCGGGCTCGGTCTTGATTATTAACTTCCTGGGGCGATCATCGACCCCGTTCATGGCGTCCACTGCGTTGCGCAGCAGATTCATGATCACCTGCTGAAGCTGGACACGATCTCCCGCAACGAGCGGCAGACCCTCCGCAAATTCAGGCTGAAGAACCACGCGACTGCTCTGAAGGTCACCCGACGACAAGGCGATCACCTCCCTTGCCGCCTCGTTCAAATCCACCGACTGAACGGTAGGAGCTCGCTTGCTGAAGAGAGCGCGCAATCGCGTTATTACATCTGAGGCTAGATTGCCGTCGCGTATGGTTCGCCGGGCGGTTTCGCGTGCGCCGTCAATGTTTGGAGGATCGGCTGCCAACATGCGGAGGCAGGTGCTGGCGTTGGTGATGATCCCCGACAACGGTTGACTGACTTCATGGGCAATCGAAGCGGTCAAGACTCCGAGGCTCGAAACCCTGGTTACATGTGCGAGTTCAGATCGGGCCCTGCCAAGTGCTTCTTCAGCCTGCCGCCGCTCCGTCACGTCCTGAACCGCGGTGAGGCATTCCATGCGGTCATCCTGATGACGAATGACCCTGCCAAACGTGCGTAGATATTTGACCCTGCTATCCGGCATCCGCAGCCGGATCTCATAGCCCAGATAACTCTGCCCGGTGCGAACCCGAGCCATCTGGGCAGACAGCGACTGGAGGTCATCCGCGTGGATTCGCTCACGCAGGCGCTCAAGCGTCACAGGGGAGTTCGGATCGAGTTCGAAGATATGATAGAGTTCCTCGGAAAAGGCGATCTCGTCAGTATCCAGCCGCCAGGAGAACGCGCCGGTGGAACTTAAGCGTTGTGCTTCCGAAAGCAACGTTTCGCTCCGCCGGAGCGCTGCCTCTATAAGGGAACGTTCGATCGCAATGCTGGCGATCTGTGTGGCGTGCGCGATGAGATCCTGATGGTGCGGCGAAGGGCTCGCAGGCTTCCGTTGGACGATGCAAAAGGTGGCAAGCACCCGCCCCTCTCTGGAACAAATCGGCGTGCTCCACACCGACCTGTATCCGTGCTTCAGAACATGTAGCCGCACAGGCGACGTATACCAGCGGGGATCGGATTCCATGTCCACTGCGACCACCTGCGTTTTTTGATAAGCCGCTATGCCACATGGCAACAGATCGCCGTCGACCGGCATGCCGGCAATCGGCGCGATGTAGTCGGGAGACAAAGAAGGAGCCACGGCATATTCGAATGTCGAGCTGCTCCAATTTATCAGGTGGACGTCACAGAAGCAGTCGGGGGCGGCGTCTTCGACAAAAACGCACAACGCGCTGAGAACATCCCGAAGCAAACTGCCCGACGCGATCATCTCCAGCAAATGCTTTTCGCTGGCGACAAAAGCTTCCGCCCTTTTACGACCCTCAATATCGTGACTGATGCCGTACCATCGGATCACTTTTCCAGCTTTGTCGTGGACCGGCACGCGACGGGCAATGTGCCAGCGATATGCCCCGTCACTTGCACGCACGCGGTACTCATGCTCGAACGGTTCTCCGGACGCGACACATTCGTGCCATTTGCGCTCTTCGAGTTCGATGTCATCTGGGTGGATCGTGTTTCTCCAGCCACCACCCGCCAAATCGTCGGTTGAGAGCCCTGTAAATTCTCGTCCGCGCTCGTTGATAAAAATACGCGTGCCGTCGGCCGCGAAAGCCCCAACCAGGGCTGGAATGCCGTCGACCGTTCGTTGAAGCTCGCGTTCGGCTTCAATTGCTTTTTCCTCGGCGCGTTTGCGTTCATCGATGTCGACGTTCACCCCATACCATTTCACGACGTCGCCGCGTTCATCCCGCGTCGGATTGGCGCGGAGCAGAAACCACCGATAACTCCCATCAGATCCACGCAACCGAGCTTCAGCCTCCCCTCCTTCACCCGAAGTCAAGAAGGTGTTCCACGCTGCGAGCAGACCTGTTACGTCGTCAGAATGGATCGCAGCCGTCCAGCCCCAACCTTGCCCCTGCTCCGCTGAAAGCCCCGCGTAGTCGAGGTAGTGCTGGCTCAGAAACTCGGTATACCCATCTGGGCGAGTCGCCCAAGCCAAGGCCGGAATTGTATTGATAATCAGCTTCAGATCGTGCTGACTTGCCGCCAGGGCTTCCTCGCTTCTGCGCAGTGCTTCTTCCGTCCGGCGCCTGTCCTCGACTTCCTGAGTCAACGTTTGATTGGCCGCGACAAGTTCACCTGTTCGTTCCGTAACACGCCCGTCAAGTTCCGACGCCAGTCGCTTCTGTTCGCCTAGTTGACGGGCCCCCTGCAGGGCAACGACAGCCTGATTTGCGGCAACTTTCAAGAGAAGCCCGTCGGTCTGGTTCGGAAAGTCGGAGCTCTGCGACCCGGTGACCACGACACCGACCTCTCCTTGCAGGCCGAGCAACGCCAACCCAGCGAAGAACTCGACGCCTCCAATATGGATCTGCCCGCTCGGCGGCCATTTCGACGCGGCATCGCCAAACATCTGATAAAGGGCTCGCCCAATCTCCTCCGGCTTTACTTGGACGATCGAATGAGCGAACCGCGCGATCTCGATCGGCCATTCCGTGTCCGCGTCGAACAGACGCACATAAACAAAATCAACCGGCAACATGGCAACAAGCACGTCAAGCAAGGTCTCAGCGATCTGAGGAGGACTTCCTCCGGCCCAAATGGCGGGTAGAGCAAGCAGGCTCACCAAATCGTTCATCGAGCGCTTAAGCCGTTGAATCTCTTCGCCAAGGGTGGCCAGCGCAGGTTCCATGCTAGCTCGTCGTCTTGTCGGGCGACACCTGACCCAGCCGCCGTTGACGGAGCTCGCGAAGGAAGTCCTCAGGCGGCATAAAGAATGGATTCTGTTGCAAGATGCCGCCAATGACGATCATCGGATGGGTCCGCATGATGTCAACGACCGTATCGCCACCAAATTTTGCCAAGTCGTACACGCAGATTACCGCGTCATCGTGACGGGACCATACGTCGTTTACCCGAGCTTCAAACTCCACCAGGTCGTCAATATGCGACCTCACCTCGGAGGCCCAATCCATGTGGCAGACAATGCGACTGAGGGGAAATCCACTCTCGGCATTCCCGCTGGCCAGCGTTTCAAACACCTCCAGCATCCGGTCTTGATCGAACCGACCGTCCCGGAGGTAGGCTTCGGTGTTGGTGCGAAATTCAAGCTGACCGCTTTGCTCCGCAGTTGTCGTGTCGATGCCCGCCATTCTTAGTCGGTGCAAATGCCTGCAGCGCTCGCCTGGATTAACAATGTGAATGATTTTGTCGCCGCATGCGAAACCATCCTGCATGAAGGGAAACAACACACGAAAGGCATCATCGTCGCCGTTGAAAAATGCACAGGCATGACGCATGTCCCCAAGTTGGGATCCCGCAAAAGGAATGGGATGTGGGGTCTTCCTCATGAAGCGTCGCCTAGCGGAACGTGCCTACCTCCGAACCATGAATGCACCCGGCCGACACGAACGTCTATTATGCGTTGGTGTCGATTTTGGATGGGCGAGATCGACACCCTTATCGAAAAAGAGGGCACCATGCCGTTTGGCGTCTAGCGAGGTTCGGGTGCCAGCGCGTTATGATGGAAGCGTCACTGCTTCAGGGCGGCCATCGTGGTCGGGAAGACCATCCGTGGACAAGACCGAAGGCCTGGGATCCGGGCTGGAGGCGGACCGGCTCATGAGCGACGTCCGCTCGGGCGGTCAGCGCATTACAGCGTTGATCGCATCGAGTAGTGCAGTGTCCGTGAATGGCTTCAGCAGGCATTCGATTGTCCCGCTTTGGCGCAGACGACGGCAAAATTGCTCATCTCCATGGGCCGTTATAAAAACAATTGGTATCTGTCGGCCTTGTTGCGTCAGCTCGCGTTGGAGCTCGATCCCCGACATCCCTGGCATTGCGATGTCAAGGACCAAGCACTTGGTGTGATCGACTAGTCTCGAGGCCAGGAACTCTTCCGCGGAGGAGAACGCTTCGGCTCCGTGACCAAACATGCCAATGAGGTCAGGAAGCGCCTCGCGCACGGACTCATCATCATCGACAACAGCGATAATTGCGCGTTCCATCATCATACGCTTCCGATATTCTCCGCCAAACTCGGCGGCATGCCCCTAAAGCAGTTCGACGAAATTCTCACACTGCGCGAAAGAAACGCAAGCCACAAAGAAGAGGCAGAGTGCGTCAAGGCAAAACGCCCCGCCGCCGGCACGCTGATGCTGACTGCGACCGCCGCGCCAGCTTGGTAAGCCGAACGTACCCAGGACCGCTCCGGCAGAAAATGCGCACAATCGGGCCCGCGTCTGGTAAAAATGATTTTGAGAAATAGTGCGGCAACCTGATCGAGTTCGGCATGTAGGCCGCATAGCATAGCCATATTGTTTGCATCTTTGAGGCGGCGGAGTGGAAGCTCTCTGTACTCAGCCAAGAGAGCGCCGGATGTCATCATTATCTCGCAGTTCGCTTAGAGCGCTCATTCATAGCCAGTATCGCCTGCAATGACGTCCTCACCACAGGTTACGGTGCCCCTGCTTAGCCAGAGAATCCATAGCACTTTGGTATCGACCGGGATCTTTCCATGTTGCTGAGTGCTATTGGTTGGTGAGCCGACACCAAGGCATAATGGACCAGCGCACCGAGTGGGTGCAAACTCGCTCGCGCGTATGTGCCAGCATCTTGGGAGGGCGGGTACATGATACGACGGGGCACCGACACAAACGTCGCCGGCAGGGGCTTTTTCGGAGATCACAGTTTAACATGGGACGTCAACGCGAGGGCGCTAGCGCGGAAACTGAGCGTCTGTATCGGTGCATGAATAACCTAGCCAGGTTGGTTGAGGTTCCCATCTTGCTAAGCGGCGACATGGCTTCCGAAGTCGTTTGCAAATTGCTCGATACGCTCGTCGATATGCTGAGGCTCGATTTTGCTTACATTCGACTGAACCAATCGTCGTACGAGGAACCCGTCGAAGTGGCCCGTGCAGGCCAGCAATTTGCCGTCTCACCCGAAGCGATCATCCGTGAGTTTCACGGACTAAACGAGGTTGATCTGGCTGACTGGCCATTGCTGAACAGCTTTCAAGGAGACGTTCCTATATCGGTCGCGGCCTTGCGGCTGGGGATACTCGCCGACATCGGAGTTTTGTTCACAGGGTCAAGAAGGGTCGATTTTCCACTGCAGACCGACAGCCTTGTTCTGAACGTAGCCGCAAACCAAGCGGGCGTGAGGTTACAGGAGCTGAAACTGTCGAGTGACAGGAGACGTCTGGCCAAGGAATCCTATGAGATCGCGGCTGAAGAGCCATCTGAAGTGGCCGTCCGCGAAAATGAAGACGACGCCAAACTGATAGCGGACAGCATTCCGGCCGGAATTGCTGTTTTGACGCCGACCGGCGAGATCGAAGCCGTGAACAGCTATATCGCTGGATACTTCGGCAAACCTAAGGATGAACTAAAGGGATGGGGAACAGCGGAGACGGTTCACCCCGCGGATATTCAGCGCGTCGTCGAATCTTTCAGATATTCGATAAAGGCGGGGATGCCTTATGAAGTCGAGGCGCGACTTCTCGGCGCCGACAACAAGTACCGTTGGTTTCAGATTAGAGGGCTTCCACTCGAGGATCGAAATGGGCGCATCATGCGCTGGTACTCCCTGCACATTGATATCGACGAGAGGAAGCAAGCCGAAGAGGCACTGCGGGAGAGCGAGGTCAATCTCCGAAAGATCATCAATACGATCCCCACATCCGCATGGTCTACCCTGCCGGACGGGTATTGCGACTTCCTCAACGACCGCTGGCTCGACTATGCGGGGTTCACATCCGACCAGGCCGTGGGATGGGCTTGGGCGGCCGCAATTCATCCGGATGACGCCAGTGGTCTGGCCGAGTATTGGCAATCGTGCCTCGCATCCGGCACACCAGTCTCGACGGAAGCCCGCATTCGTCGATTCGATGGAGAGTATCGATGGTTCCTGTTTCTCGCCAATCCGTTGCGAGATGAGGCTGGTACCATAATCAGATGGTACGGGACGAATGTGGACATAGAAGATCGCAAACGCGCAGACCAGGCGCTGCGGGACAGCGAAGTCAATCTCCGCAAGATCATCAATACGATTCCGACATCCGCGTGGTCTACCCTGCCGGACGGGTATTGCGACTTCCTCAATGACCGCTGGCTCGACTATGCGGGATTCACAGAAGACCAGGCGGTGGGATGGGCCTGGGCGGCCGCGATTCATCCAGACGACGCCAGTGGTCTGGCTGAGTATTGGCAATCGTGCCTCGCATCCGGCACACCAGTCTCGACGGAAGCCCGCATTCGTCGATACGATGGAGAGTACCGATGGTTCCTGTTTCTCGCCAACCCGTTGCGAGATGAGGCGGGTACCATAATCAGATGGTACGGGACGAATGTCGACATAGAGGACCGCAAACGAGCGGACCAGGCACTGCGCGAGAGTGAGCGCAACCTGAGACAGATTATCAACACGATTCCGACAGCTATATGGTCTACCCGTCCGGACGGCTACTGCGACTTCCTTCACGATCGCTGGCTTGACTTCACCGGTCTCTCGATGGAGCAGGCGGAGGGATGGGGCTGGCGGGTTGCAATCCATCCAGATGACTTTGACGAGCTTGTGCGATTTTGGAAGGCATCCCTCGCATCAGGCAGTCCAGGTGAAACCGAAGCGCGCATGCGCCGTTTCGATGGCGAGTATCGGTGGTTCCTCTTTCTCGGCGACACTTTGCGCGACGAAGGCGGAAACATCGTCAGATGGTATGGGACCAACGTTGAGATTGACGATCGAAAACGCGCGGAGCAAGCGCTGGTTGAGAGCGAGCGCCAGTCACGGCTTATCGTCAATACGATTCCGGGTCTCGTGGCTATTTTTGACGAAGATGGCGAACCGGAAAGTCTCAACGAGCAATTTCTCGAGTATCTTGGCCAGACCCTGGAAGAATTCGCGCACTGGGCGACCAACGGCACGGTCCATCCGGATGATCTCAGCCGCCACATTGACGCTCTAACGCAGTCGCTCGGGACTGGTCGGGGGATTGACTTTGAAACCCGGCTTCGACGTTTCGACGGCACCTATCGCTGGTTCCAGCTCCGAGGCCAGCCACTTCGAGCCAGCAATGGATGCATCGTCCGGTGGTACGTGCTGATGACCGACATCGACGATCGTAAACGCGCCGAAGAAGAGCTCCGGCGCAGCGAGGCGTTTCTAGCCGAGGGTCAGAATCTTGCACGAATGGGGAGTTTCTCCTGGGATGTCTCGAAAGCGGAGATGGTGTGGTCGGAGCAGCTCTATCGTATCTTTGATCTGCAGCCGGGCCTTCATGTGACTTTCCAGCTGATTGCGAGCCGCTTCCATCCCGAGGACATGCCAATGCTAGGCGATATGGTTGAACGGGCAGAGCGCGGTGAGAACGACCTGGAATACCGGCACCGGATCATCACGTCCGACCGGTCTATCAAACACCTGCACCTCATTGCACATGGCGTGCGAAACTCGATTGGCGCGATGGAGTATATTGGCGCGGTCCTCGACATCACACAACGTAGGCTCTCTGAAGAGGCGCTTGAGAAGGTGCGAACAGAGCTTGGATTGGCTATGCGGATCATGAGCCTGGGCGCCCTGACCGCATCTATTGCACACGAGGTCAACCAGCCACTGGCTGGCATCATTACGAATGCCGGAACCTGTCTGCGGATGCTGGCCGACGACCCACCAAACATAAATGGCGCTCGCGAAACGGCACGCCGGACCATCCGCGACGGCAATCGTGCGGCCGACGTGATAACGCGACTGCGAGCGCTCTTTAGCAAGCGAGCGGCCGTCATGGAACCCGTGGATCTGAATGAGGCGATCCGCGAAGTGATTGCGTTGTCCTTGGGAGAACTTCAGCGAAACAGCATTTCACTTATTACTAAACTTGCCACCGGACTCCCAATGGCGGCCGGCGATCGTGTCCAACTTCAACAGGTCATCATGAACCTGCTGCGCAACGCGATAGACGCCGTGATGACCGTCAGTGATCGCCCGAGGCGGGTGGTCATCGCGACCGAGCTTGGCGAAGACGGCAACATCCGGCTTTCCGTAGAAGATGCCGGTATTGGCTTCGGCGCTCAGGACATGGAGCAAATTTTTGAAGCCTTTTACACCACCAAAGCCGACGGCATGGGCATAGGGCTTTCGGTTAGTCGTTCAATCATCGAGAACCATCGCGGCCGCATTTGGGCAGAGGCGAATGATGGCTCAGGCGTAACCGTTTGCTTTTCAATTCCCGAATTCCTGGAGGATCGGACATCCCAACTTGATGGACGCGTGCCGACGCCAGGTGGCGCCGGCATGCAGAGGGGATTTTAGACCAGTTGGGACCGTCCCGATCTGGCGATAAGATCGGCCTGCGAGAGGAACTACCCCTCGCCGGCAATGCCGATGACCATACGATCTGAGCATCACCCTCCAAGGCCGTCACGACCTGTCCGAATTCCCAACGACTTCCGGCTCCATTACATTCAGAGCGGGCTGTGAAAAGTCGCTCCCTAACACGACGGTGAGAATGGAGAGAGGCGAATCTGCGGCGTCTTCGCATCCATCTAAAGGCCTCTGCGCTGACGCGGTGACAAGGTGTGGATTTTGTGGCTGATCGCGGGCGGCCACCATTGGAGGATCGTATTGCTAAGACCATATTTCGTACCAGAAGCTTCCATGTTACGATCACCACCTCATTCAATGGTATCGGCAACACTAACGTATAAATAGATTTGATCCCGCTCCCGCTTTGTAATCTCCTTTGTCTACAAGTTTGGTGACTCGAGTTTTGCGACTTGTCAGCGAGGATGAACATGCGGTCCAATGTCGTACCTGGCTCTATTTTCCCGGACTATGAGCTTTCGGATCACACCGCTGCACGGCGCAGGCTTTCCGAGTTGCAGGGAAGCGACCCTCTGGTCCTTGTTCTCGGCAGGGGTGGCTATTGCCCCAGGGATCGCCGGCAGGCGGAAGGGCTGGTCCAGCTGCATCGTGAAATGGAAGTGGGTTACTGCCGGCTTGTAACCATCACGACGGACAATCTTCTGGAGACGAACGAATATCGTTCCGGGGTAGGCGCCCATTGGTCTTTTCTCTCGGACCCGCGGCGCGTTGTACAGCAGGACCTCGATATTGCCGAGTACACGGATCCCGCGCACAACCCCATGATCCCTCACGTTATCGTCATGGAACCGGGGCTGATCGTTTACAAGATCTACAACGGGTATTGGTTCTTCGGGCGACCCACCGTGGAAGAACTGCGACAGGACATGCGTGCGGTTACGATGAAATGCCGGCCGGATTGGGATATCACCACGCCGGACCTCAGGAACGCGTGGCAGGCGGGTCGTAAGGAGCTCTTCTACCCCTACGGAAAGACTCGCGCTCAAACGCTTCGCGAACAGGAATGACTGGAAGATCACCCGCACGTATGTCGGGTGCATGTCAGCCGTTCAATCGCTTGTTCCGCCCGCCGCGACTGCGCTTGCGATCCGACGAGTGATGGATTGCTCCTAAACTTCCCAGCCGGGCCACCGATGCACGACAACGTGGATCAGCTCGGCGAAACTCAGCCCCCGCTTTACGACCCGTGATGCCAGGGCGCAGGGAGGTAGCTCATCATCCATGCAAGTCGTCGGCTGGCGATTGGCGTCGCTTGATCGGAGAGTGGACCAAGACCAGCCAGCAACGGCGAGCATACACACGTAAGGAGGCGCCGTGCTCGCCCCACCAAAGTGGAACGGCCACGGCGCCAAACGGCCCTGAAATTGGAGGACCGGAGCAGTTCTCTACACGGGCAGGATCAGGCGCTACGCAACGACCCGAACGCGGCCCGAAGCTCATTGGCGAAAACCTGCGGCTGTTCCCAAGCTGCGAAGTGACCACCTTTCGGGAGACGATTGTAGTAGATCAGCTTGGGATATGCCTTCTCGGTCCAACTCCGCGGCGCCGTGTAGATCTCGTCCGGAAACGCACTCACTGCGGTGGGGAGAGGCACGCCTTTTGGCGCGAAGAAGGCCAGCTTGCTTTCCCAGTAGAGGCGCGCCGATGAGACCGCGGTATTGGTCAGCCAGTAGAGCGCGATGTTGTCGACGACGTCTTCCTTGGACAGACCTTCGGACTTTCCGTCGAAGACGCGAGCGATCAGGTCGTAGCTGCGTGCATCGTGGTCGAGCATCCAGGCTGCCAGCCCAATAGGTGAATCGGCCAGGGCGTACAGCGTCTGCGGTCGGTTCGCCATCTCTTGCGCGTAGGCCAACCCATGCTTCCAAAAGAAGTCGAGTTGATCCCAAGCATAGCGTTCGTCGGCGGACAGATCGGAGGGCGCAGGGCCGCCCGTGGCGAGCGCGCTCGACACTTGATCCGGCAACGTGGCTGGCATGTTCGTGTGGATCCCGACAAGACCAGACGGCATCTGGAGGGCCATCTGCTCGGTAACGGCATTCCCCCAATCGCCACCCTGCGCTACATACCGCGTGTACCCGAGGCGGATCATCAGCTCGCCCCAGGCCCGCGCGATCCGGATCGGATCCCAGCCAGGCGCCGTCGGCTTTCCTGAAAACCCATGCCCCGGGAGCGAGGGGATCACCAGGTCGAAGGCGTCGGCAGCACTACCCCCATGGGCCGTCGGATCTGTCAGAGGACCGATGATCTTCAACTGCTCAATAATGGAGCCGGGCCATCCATGGGTAACGATGATCGGCAGCGCGTTCGCATGCTTCGAGCGAATGTGGATGAAGTGGATATCAAGCCCATCAATCTCAGTAACGAACTGCGGCAAACCGTTCAGATAAGTCTCGCAATTGCGCCAATCATATTCGGTCTCCCAGTAATGCGCGAGAGCCCGCATTGTCGCGAGCCGAACGCCCTGACTGGTATCTTTCACCGTCTCGCGCTCGGGCCAACGCGTGGCTTTGAGACGGTGCTTGAGGTCGACGAGATCCGCGTCTGCAACTTGGACGCGGAATGGACGAATGGCAGCAGTTCCGCCACTCGTCGAAATCGCTCCGGCGACACCCGGCGAGGTAACTATTGCAATAGCCCCTACGGCGGATGCCGCGAGAACTTCCCGACGGGTGGACATTGAAGATAATGATGACATCTGTACCTCCTCATAACCTGACCAAAGCTGCTCGCGTCGAGACAGCATCAGCCCATGAGGCCAGTAAGTACCGGTAGGCTCTATTGAACGTTGGTATCGCCGATACGTTGGTATGCTCCGGCGTCAAGCGGATCTCGCAGCAAGCCGAGGATCCGCCACGCTGATGCGGAGGCGCTCGCGGCAGGACAGCGCCAATGGCGGCGTACCCACGTCGTCGCCGGAACAAAGGTATCGGCGATACCTGGGTCCAATGGATTTTGCGGGGCAGCGCGGGTCTGATAGCCGCGAAATGATAATTCGGCGGTGACGTCGATTTTCCGAAATGGATTTATGTTGAGTAAAGAAATCAAAGCAGCGGCGCTGACTCGTTCCTGCCGGGCCGCTGGCCATGGACCGGCGGTCCAATGACCGCCGTAAAATCCGC
The DNA here is from genome assembly GCF_055901595.1 of Mesorhizobium sp. WSM1386. Taxonomy (NCBI): domain Bacteria; kingdom Pseudomonadati; phylum Pseudomonadota; class Alphaproteobacteria; order Hyphomicrobiales; family Phyllobacteriaceae; genus Mesorhizobium; species Mesorhizobium sp. WSM1386. Next base: position 4,285,629 of record NZ_CM148373.1, on the reverse strand, counting down.
AGTATGTTGGCCGGGACGGAGAAACAGGCGAGCCTGACTGTCCGCTCCGCCCGCCTGGCCAAGGGTTGGAGGCAGGCGATGTCGGAGACGATTTCAATATTGCATCGGCAAGGGAGAAGAAGATGGCTGAAGATCATATCAAACCGAATGGACCGGATCTGGCCAACGGCATCGCCTTATCCGACCTTCCCGACGGCGGAAATCTCGTCGGCCATTCTGGCGGTGAACAGGTGTTGTTGGTACGCCGTGGGACTGAGGTCTTCGCCGTCGGGGCGAAATGCACCCACTACGGCGGGCCACTCGTTGATGGTCTGGTGGTTGAGAACACGGTTCGGTGCCCTTGGCATCACGCCTGTTTCGACTTGCGCACGGGCGAAGCCTTGCGCGCGCCTGCCTTCAATCCACTCACTTGCTGGTCGGTGGAGCTGCGCGATGATCGGATATTCGTAAGAGAGAAACAAAAACGGATGGCATCGAAGCAGCGCGTAGGTGGCTTCGGCCAGGCTGCCGGAAAGATCGTCATTGTCGGCGGCGGCGCGGCCGGTTTTGCAGCAGCCGAAAAACTGCGACGCGAACACTACCAAGGCAGTATCGTCATGCTAAGCAACGACGACGCGCCGCCGGTTGATCGGCCTAATCTTTCCAAGGAGTATCTGGCTGGCAAAGCGCCGGAAGATTGGGTTCCGCTTCGCGACGAAAGCTTTTACGCAAAGAACGATATCGACCTGCGTCTCAATGCGGAAGTCGCCAGCATCGATGCACGCTCTCGCGAGGTTGTACTCGCGGACGGGACCCGGACACCTTACGACAGGCTACTGCTTGCGACCGGAGCCGAGCCGGTTCACCTGGGCATAGCCGGCGCAGACCAGCCACACGTTCACACGCTCCGGTCGTTCGCAGATTGCAAGGCCATCATCGAGCACGCATCGAGCGCGCGCCGCGCTGTCGTGCTCGGCGCCAGTTTCATTGGCCTGGAAGTTGCCTCGGCCCTGCGCTCGCGCGGTATTGAAATTCATGTCGTGGCGCCGGATAAACGCCCCATGGAACGAATTCTTGGTTCGCAAATGGGCGACTTCATCCGCGCCCTCCACGAGGAGAATGGTGTCGTATTCCATCTCGAGGACACCGCGATCAGCATCGATGGCAAGAAGCTGAAACTCAACAGCGGAAATACGCTTGAGGCGGATTTCGTCGTCGGCGGCATCGGCGTGCGACCCCGGATCGGGCTCGCCGAAAGGGCCGGGCTCAACATCGATCGCGGTGTCGCAGTAAATGCTTTTCTGGAGACGAGCGCACCTGGGATCTTCGCGGCAGGCGACATTGCGCGGTGGCCAGATCCGCATAGTGGCGAGAATATTCGTGTCGAGCATTGGGTGGTGGCAGAGAGACAAGGGCAAACTGCAGCACTCAATATGCTCGGCCATCGCGAGAAATTCCTCGCAGTGCCGTTCTTTTGGAGTCAGCATTACGACGTCCCGATCAACTACGTAGGTCACGCCGAGCGATGGGACGAGATCGTAGTTGATGGAGACATTGGCGCAAAAGACTGCCTGCTGCGCTTCAAGCGCGCAGGCCGTACGGTGGCCGTTGCATCGATCTTCCGCGACATCGAGAGCCTCGAAGCTGAGGCGGCAATGGAGCGGCAATTGAGTGTTGGAAAGCCGTAGGGGTTTCGGGACGACCCACAGCGCTTTCAGTGCGCGAAGAATCGCCACAGAGATGAGGCGGCGAGCGTTGCCGTCCAAAATCCATAAACGAGAGAAGTCTCCTCGAACGCCGCAGCGCATTTTCGCCATTGGGTAGGAGAGATTTCTCGGACGCTGGCTAGCTCGGGGTCTTCACATCTCCTTAAGACCGCAGTCGGCAGTGGCACTGAAATTCAAGCCAGGTTCACGTGTTTCAATGTTGAGAACCAGGCACGGCAAAAGGGCTGCTACGCGAGTCCGATCCTGCCATCCAACTGAGCACACCAACACCAAGGTATCGGCGACACTTTGGTGCGATAGATTTGGCGCCGCTCAGCGGTTCTGATGGTGAGACATTTATCAGAAAGGTTGGGTCATGTGCAGCTTCGTCAATATTGGTGCGATCGTTGGGGCATTTAGTCTGGCCGGCGCCACTGTCGCCCTCGCCGGCGAGCCGAAGCCCACCATCGTCTTGGTCCACGGCGCATTCGCGGAGTCCGCCAGCTGGAACGGCGTGATCGCGGATCTGACGCAAGATGGATTCACAGTGATCGCGGCGGCCAATCCTTTGCGAAGCGTCTCTGGAGACGCGGCTCATGTCGCAAGCGTCGTTGGTTCGGTAAAGGGACCGGTCATTCTTGTGGGCCACTCTTACGCTGGGACGGTGATCTCCGATATGGCGGGCCAGTTACCCAACGTGAAGGCACTCGTCTATGTTGCTGCCTTTGAGCCCGACGTTGGTGAGAGCAGTCTCGAGCTGACTGACAAATTTCCGGGAAGCACGCTCGGGCCCACCCTTGCGCCCCCAGTCAATCTGGCAAACGGTGAGCAGGATTTGTACATCCAGCAGGACAAATTCCATGGGCAGTTCGCTGCCGACCTCCCCGAGGTGGACGCGCGGCTGATGGCTGCGGCGCAACGACCGGTGAATCAGGCCGCCCTGGCCGACCGCGCAGTTCGTGCGGCGTGGAAGACCCTGCCGTCCTGGTCGATTTACGGGGCTGCAGACCGCAACATTCCGCCGGTCGCGATGGCTTTCATGGCCGGCCGTGCCCATGCGCGGAAAACAGTGGTCGTCCCAGGCGCTTCCCATTTGGTTATGGTCTCCCACGCTCGGGAAGTGGCTGCTCTGATCGAGGATGCGGCGAGCGCAAAATGATAACGCGCAACGGCGCCGGAATAAGCGGTCGAACTTCGACGAACCTACACTGCAGCATTCGCAACACTGAATAGGGGCGCGACCCGGGTTGCTACGACAGCCCTCAATAGGCCCGAGTGGAGGCGGCGCTGAAGCTTCCCCGTACCGTCACGAGCCTGTTACTCGCTTCGTAAACCTTCGCTTCGCAGTGCGACAGGTCGGTCAAGAATCAAGCTATGCGTCCACTGGACAACGAATGTCTTTTTTCGTTGCCCACGAGGATCATTAAGCCCCGCACGTCGGAGCGAAATATAGGCCCGAAGACGCCGGCTCGAGGCTCTCGATAGCGCGATCAGCCCTCTCGGATGCATCGGCAAACCTCGGCGGTTGAACGCAAAACTTCGCCTTGACGCCCGATCCGATGCACTTTAATACGTATTAGGAGCTTATTGTTACGTATAAGGGACGAGTTTCACTTGCGTACGGGCCGGGCCACACAGAAAGACGTCGCACGGCTGGCCGGTGTGTCGCAGGCCAGCGTGTCGATGGTGATGAGCGGCGGCGGGTCTCCGGCGCTGTCGTCCGAGACCTGGCAGCGGATCACCAATGCGGCGGCGAAGCTCGGCTATACGCCCAATCGGTTCGCGCAGGCGCTCAAGACCAATCGCACCATGACCATCGCCTGCATCGTGCCCGACATCACCAACCCCTTCTATCCGGCATTGATGCGCGGCATCCAGTCGGTGGCCGAGGATCTCAACTATGACGTGATCGCGGTCAGCACCGATGGGTCGCCCGAGCGGGAGCGCCATTTTCTCGACTGGTCCAGGCAGGGGCGCGTGGACGGTGTGATAGGCGTGTTCTTCACGTTGCGCGCCGGCGACTTCAAGCCGCTGGTCGATGCGGGCGTGCCGGTGGTGCGCATCGAATCGAGCAAGAAACGCGGCGGCGATATCGCCATCGACGATATTTTTATCGACAGCTACGCCGCCGCCCTTGCGGTAACACAGTTTCTCATCGGCCGGGGCCATCGCCGCATCGCCATGGTCGCCGGCCGGGGCGGCCCCCAGGGCGTTCGGGTCGAAGGCTACCGCACCGCGCTCACCGAGGCCGGTGGCACGCCCCATATCGTGATCGACGAAGAATTCAGCGAAACCGGCGGAGCCCGGGCGGCCGAGACGGTGCTTGCCAGCGGCTATGCGCCGACGGCGATCTTCGCTGCCAACGATCTCATGGCCATCGGTGTGATGCAGGCGCTGCGCGAGCGCGGCATCGCTATTCCGGGGGATATCGCCGTCGCAGGCTTCGACGATATTTCAGCGGCACGACTGGTCACGCCGTCGCTCACCACGGTTTCCCAATTCCAGGGCGACATCGGCATCAAGGCCGCACAGATCCTGATGGAACGGCTGCGCGGCTCCACGCCCGGCGCCGGCACCGCGCTCGAGATGCCCTTCAGCCTGATCGAACGCGGCTCAACCTGAAACAAGAAACGAGAAAGATCGGAGGAGAAAACATGGAACGCCGTACATTGCTCAAGACCGGCCTCGGCCTCGCCGCCCTGCCGCTGCTGTCGCGCCTGGCCTTTGCAGACGACAAGAAGCCTATCGGTTTCTGGTACGAATCCGCCTCGCCGGAAAACCAGGACAATCTCAAGACCATTCTGATCGACCCATTCAATGCCGCACATCCACAGGATGATCTTTCGATCGACTTCCGCGGCTCCGACCTCGACAAGCAGTTGCGCATTGCGATGCTCTCGGGCAATGGCCCCGATGTCGTCTTCACCGCCGGACCGAGCTATGTCGCGTCGATGGCGCAGGCGGGGCAGTTGCTGCCGCTCGACGACTATGCCGCGAAGCTCGGCTGGGACGACCGGCTGCTGCCGCTGTTCATGGAACTGGGAAAATACGAAGGAAAGCTCTACGCGCTTGCCAAGACCTATGAGACGCTGGGCCTGTTCTACAACAAGACGCTGTTCGACAAGAACGGCTGGAAGGCGCCGACCACAATCGCCGAACTCGAGGCGCTCGCCGACGAGATGAAGGGCAAGGGCCTGGTCCCGTTCGGCTGCGGCAATGCGGACTGGCGGCCGGCCAACGAGCACCATGTCTCGATCGTGCTCAACTCGGTGGCCGGCCCCGACAATGTCTACAAGGCGCTGACCGGCGCCATTCCGTGGACCGACCCGTCCATTCAGGCGGCGATCGATAAGCTCGATGAGTGGTGGCAGAAGGGTTATTACGGCCCGAACTATTTTTCGCTGACGCTGGAGCAGGCATTCGCCCAGGTGGCGACCGGCCAGGCCGGGATGGCGCCGAGCGGCACCTGGAGTTTCACCAACATCCCGACCTATTTCCCGCCCAACAATGCCGAGCCGGCCTTCGTTGGTTTTCCGAGCACGAGCGGCCCGCCGGTCTATGCGCTCGGCATCGGCTCGACGCTCTCCATCAACGCGAAATCCGAAAATGCCGATGGAGCGGCGGCGGTGCTCGACACTATTTTCAGCGATAAATTCTACGGCGACATGAACTCGGTGTGGCAAGGCGAGTGGAACCTGCCGCTGAAGGATCTGTCGGGAGTGAAGCTTTCCGACAAGGTGTTGCCGCTCTACACCGAAACGATGAAGAACCTGTCGTCGGCCGTCGGCGCCGGCCAGTACGGCTACACGACATGGACCTTCCTGCCGCCCGCCACCGACACCTATCTGGTCAGCGGCATGGAGGAAGTCTGGCTGAAGAAGATCAGCTCGAAGGACTACCTTAAGAAGCTCGACGACGCCTTCCAGCAGGAAAAGGCGGCCGGCAAGGTGCCGGCGGTCCCGAAGCGGGCTTGAGGCCGGCACCGGTATCAGCCACGAACCATCCGAACCAGCGAAGGAGCGGCGCCTGACAGGGCGCCCTCTGAAAACCCAGGGCAATTGTCCATGCACCGGCTCTATCTCGTCCCGACGCTGATCATCAATTTCGTCATCGTGCTGGTTCCGGCATTGCTGACGGTCGTCCTGGCGTTCTGCAACTGGGACGGAATTTCGACGCCGACCTTTTCCGGGCTGGACAATTTCCGGGCATTGTTTGCCGACGGCGTCTTCTGGTCGGCGCTGACCAACAATATCATCTGGACCGCCATCTTCCTTGTCGTGCCGATCGCCATGGGACTGCTGGCGGCCTCGATGCTGCTGATCGTCAGGCGCGGCAGCAATTTCTTCCAGGTCATCTATTTCCTGCCCGTCGTCATCGCCACGGTCATCACCGCGCGCGTCTGGCAAGGCATGATCTACAGCCCCGTCACCGGTGTGTTCGGCATGCTGGCGCGCATGGGCTTGCCCGTGGCCAATCCGCTGGCGCAACCATCGACGGCATTGTTCGGCGTGGCGACTGTCGACCTCTGGCATTGGTGGGGATTTCTGTGCGTCATCTTCTTCGCGGCCCTTCGGCAGGTGCCGCAGGAGCAGATCGAGGCGGCGCGCATCGAGGGCGCCAGCTACGCGCAGATGATGCGCTACGTGCTTTTGCCGGCGATCCGGCCGACCATCATGCTGATGATGATCATGACGGTGATCTGGAGCTTCCTCGCCTTCGACTTCGTCTACATCCTGACCCAGGGGGGGCCGGCGTTTTCCAGCGAGGTGCTGTCGACGCTGGCCTATCGCCACGCCTTCTACGATCTCAATGTCGGCGAAGCGGCGGCAGCGGCGCTGGTGATCAGCCTGTTCGGCCTCGTCGGCACGTTCTTCTATGTGCGCCTGCAGACGCAGGAGGGCGAGCAATGAGAATGGTCGAAAGCCGGGCCACGCTCACCATCTCCTACATCGTGCTCGGCATCGGCGCCTTCATCGCGCTGTTTCCGAATGCGCTTTTGGTGCTCAATTCGCTGAAGCCGGCGGCGCAGATCGTGCAGAGCCCTCTGTCACTGCCGAACCCGATCCGTTGGGAGAATTTCGTCAACGCCTGGACCCACGCCAAGTTTTCGAAGACCTTCGTCAATTCGCTGCTGCTTTCGGGAACGACGATCGTCCTCGTCTGCTCGACATCCTCGCTGTCGGCCTACGTGCTGGCGCGCAGGAAAATCGCCTCGTGGAAGATCTGGACGTTCTATCTGCTGGCGACGACCACGGCGCCGATCCAGCTCTACATCTTCCCGCTCTATTTCGGCTTCGCCAAGCTTGGGCTGATCAACAACGTGTTCGGCGTCGCGCTGATCTACACCGCCCTCTACAGCCCGTTCGCGGTGATGCTGCTGAGGACGTATTTCATCGCCGTGCCGAAGGAACTCGAGGAGGCCGCGCTGATCGACGGCGCCACCCACTGGCAGGTCTTTTCCAAGGTCATGCTGCCCATCGTGTCACCCGGCATCCTGACGGTCGCGCTGATCATCGGGCTCAATTCCTGGAACGAATTCCTGATCGCGACCACGTTCCTGCAGAAGGCGGACAAGGTCACCGCGGTGATCGGCTTCTACCTGCTCAGCGGCCAATACAGTTCCGATTGGGGTGAGATCATGGCCGCCGCGCTGATCATCGTGGTGCCGGTGGTGGTGCTGTTCGTCGCCATGCAGAAGCGGTTCATCGAAGGCATGGCGGGCGGCTCGGTCAAGGGCTGAACTTTTTCGATCATCTGGAGCAGAACATGCAGTTGCCAAACGACTATCTGGAACGGGTCTATGCCGGCGTGCTCGGCAAGCTGGTGGGTGTCTATCTCGGCCGGCCGTTCGAGGGCTGGACCTACCAGAAGATCATGAAGGAGCTCGGGCCGATCGACTATTACGTGCATGAGCGCCTGAACCAGCCGCTGGTGGTGACCGATGACGATGTCGCCGGCACCTTCACCTTCATCCGTGCACTCGAGGATTACGGCATCTCGCCAGATCTGCCGGCCGAGGCCATCGGCAAGGCCTGGCTGAACTATATCGTCGAGGAGCGTTCGATCCTGTGGTGGGGCGGCAGCGGCAACTCGACCGAGCATACCGCCTGGCTCAATCTCAAAAAGGGCATACCGGCCCCGCATTCGGGGTCAATCGCCACCAATGGTGCGACCGTCGCCGAGCAGATCGGCGCGCAGATCTTCATCGACGGCTGGGCGATGGTGGCGCCGGGGCAGCCGCTTCTGGCGGCAAAACTTGCCGAACAGGCCGGCAGGGTCTCGCATGACGGCGAATCCGTCTACGCGGCGATGCTGTGGGCGGCCATGGAAGCTGAGGCCTTCGTGTCCAGCGACATCGACCACCTCATCGACACCGGCCTGTCGGTGATCCCGCGCGACAGCCTGATCGCCAAGCTCATCGCCGATATCAGAGGCTGGGTGAAACAGCATCCGGACTGGCACGACACGCGCCAGAAGATCGAGGACAAATATGGCTACGACAAATATCCCGGCAATTGCCATGTCGTGCCCAACCACGCGCTGATGGTGATGGCCGTGCTTTATGCTCCTGACGATTTCCAGAAGGCGCAGATGATCGTCAACACTTCCGGTTGGGATACCGATTGCAATGCCGGCAATGTCGGCTGCCTACTGGCGCTGATGCTCGGCCTCGACGGCATCGAGGCCGGCCCGGACTGGCGGGGGCCGATCGCCGACCGCCTGCTGATCTCGTCGGCTGATGGCGGCAACTCGATCAACGACGCGGTGCGCACCGCGTATTACATCGCCAATCTCGGCATGACGCTTGCCGGCGGCACTCCGCTCGATGCACCCAAGGACGGCGCACAGTTCCATTTCTCGCTGTCCGGCAGCCAGCAGGGTTTTCGGCCCGTCGAAGGTCATGGTTCGGCGATCGGCGTTCGCGTCGGCAATGTCGAGTTCGAGAATGCCCGTGCGCTGACCATAAACTACGAGGCACTGGCGCCTGGGCTGAGCGCCGCGGTGACGACGCCGACATTCTCGCCGCACGAGGTGCTGTCGATGCGCACCTACGATTTGATGGCGACGCCGCTGGTCTATCCCGGGCAAGTGGTCAAGGCGCGCGTCGTCGCCGATCGCCACAACAAGGGCGCGGTGTCGGTGCGGCTGCGCATCCGCGCCTTTGATGGCGAGGATCGTCTGCGCGACATCGATGGCGATGCGGTCACCGTGAAGGCGGGCGAAGAGCGCGTCCTGTCTTGGCGCCTGCCGGATCTGGACGGCCAGCCGATCGCCGAGATCGGCATCGTGCTCGCCAGCGACGGCAGGCGCGCCGATGGCAGCGTGCTACTCGACTACCTCAGGTGGGACGGAGCGCCGGAACTCACGCTGCACCGCCCCGCCGGCGACTGCGATTTCTGGCGCATGGCCTGGGTCAATGGCGTCAGTTTCTTTTCCAAGCGCTATCCGCCGAGCTTCCGCGTTTCGCAAAGCCGCGACGAAGGGATCGTCATTCACGGCACGCGGCAATGGACCGACTACAAAGTTTCGGGCGACATCGTCATTCATCTCGGCAATTACGGCGGCGTCTGCGCGCGCGTTCAGGGCCTGCGGCGCTACTACGCCGTGCGCGCCACCCGCGACGGCAAGCTGCAGATCGTGCGCACACGGGATGCCGACACGGTCGTGCTGGCGGAGACGACTTACGACTTCGTCTTCGAACAGAGGATCCCGGTGGCGCTGACCGTCAAGGGCAGCCGAATCAAAGCGTTGTTCGGTGGTGTGGCGATCGAGGCTGATGACACCAGCGCCGAGGCGTTTGCCAACGGTGGCATCGGACTGCTGATTGCCGAAGGCGCGCTGTCCACCGATGAATTGCATGTGAGCGGCGCCTGAGCGTCCCACGATCACAGGGAAGACCTCGATGGCTTCAGTCGAAATCGACAATGTCCTGAAATCCTACGCCGGGCACGCCGTGCTGCACGGCGTCTCGGTCAAGATACCGGACGGCCAGTTTGTGGTGCTGGTGGGCCCCTCGGGCTGCGGCAAGTCTACATTGCTGCGCATGATCGCCGGACTGGAGGACATTTCGGGCGGAACGATCAGCATCGGCGGCAAGGTGGTCAACAATCTGCCGCCGAAGCAACGCGACATCTCCATGGTGTTCCAGAATTATGCGCTCTACCCGCACATGACGGTTGCCGAGAACATGGCGTTCTCGATGACGCTTGCCAAGGCGCCCAAGGCCGAGAAGGACGAGCGGGTCGCGAAGGCGGCGGAAATCCTCGGCCTGACGCCGCTGCTCGATCGCTACCCGCGCCAGCTGTCAGGCGGCCAGCGGCAGCGCGTCGCCATGGGCCGCTCCATCGTGCGCAACCCGCAGGTCTTCCTGTTCGACGAGCCGCTGTCGAACCTGGACGCCAAACTGCGCGTGGCCATGCGCGCCGAGATCAAGGCGTTGCACCAGCGCCTGCGCACCACCACCGTCTACGTAACGCACGACCAGATCGAAGCCATGACAATGGCCGACCAGATCGTCGTGTTGAACAACGGACGGGTGGAGCAGATCGGCACGCCGCTCGATCTCTACGATCATCCGGTGAACATGTTCGTCGCGACATTCATCGGCTCGCCGTCGATGAACATCATCAGCGGCGTGGTCGCACGCGACAACGGCGCGCCAGTGGTGCGAACAGCTGACGGAACGCCACTGCCGGTCGGTTCAGCCTTTAGCGCGCCAGACGGAAAGCCGGTCCAATACGGGTTCCGGCCAGAGCATTTGAGCGTCTGTGCACCGGGCAAGGGGACCGCCGCGTTGGTTGGCGTGGTTGAGCCGATGGGTTCGGAGACCCAGGTTCATCTGACAATCGGCGGCGAACCAGCGGTCGCCGTGTTTCGCGACAGAATCGGCGCCCGTCCCGGGGAAACCCTCTTCGTCGCTCCCGACATCGCCAAGTTGAACCTGTTCGACGCCGAGACCGGTCAAGCTTTGGATCGATGGTAACGAGATCTCGCCTGGCCAGATGCATTGTCTCGAGATCAAAAGAGCGTGTCGCGACTGATCGGCCTCACATCACGCAGTTTTGAAGAGTTTCGAGTAAGCCATTCGCCATGCGCCCCTGTGGCGAACCAGTTGTGTGGCGCGGTCCTTCCTGTGCAAGACTCATCGTCGAGAATGACGAATTGCCGGGGCGACGGTTCGGGAGCGAGCTGCGCCGTGCCGAGTTGCGGGATCAGAACGGTTCGCTTCATCAATGCGCCGGACTTCTGACACGAGGAACTCCAGGACAAAAGACTCTTTGTGGAGAGTAGCGTTTTGTCCGGCAAGGCTAGGATCGGGCCGCAGCGCATTCGCAGCAAACCAATAAAGATTGGACGCTCCGGCAGATTGACAGTAGGGTCGTGCTCGACTTCGGATTTCGCGGGCCAATCTCTTTCTGTGACAAGGGCTCATTCTCCTAGCAACAAGAAGCTTGATGGCCGAGGATTCCGAGTACGCCTTGGAGGTGCTTCGCGAAGGGCCGGAGTTCACGCTCTACCGCGGCAAAGAGCTCGGCAACCAGACACCGATTCTAGCGGTGTCGGTCGCTGCTGAGCAGCCGTCACTTCAGAGTATCCGGCGGCTCGAACACGAATACGCGCTGGCGAGCGGACTTGATGCAGCATGGGCGGCCCGGCCCCTCGCCATGGCTCGCCACCGAGGACGAATGCTCCTCATCCTTGAGGATTCAGGAGGTGAACCCTTAGATCAAGCAATAGAGCAGCACAAAGAACTCCCCATCGATTTATCCCGCTTCCTGCGTATTGCCATTGGTTTGGCAGTGGCGCTCGGCCAAGTCCATAAACAAGGGCTCATCCATAAGGACATCAAGCCGGCGAACGCACTTGTAGACGAGCGCGGTCGCGTTTGGCTCACCGGCTTTGGGGTTGCGTCTCGGCTTCCGCGGGAGCGTCAGCAGCTTGAAGCGCCCCAATTCATCGCTGGATCGCTTCCGTACATGGCTCCCGAACAGACGGGGCGTATGAACCGGTCTATCGATTCCCGGAGCGATCTCTATTCTCTTGGTGTCACGCTGTACGAAATTTTGACCAGCCGGCTCCCGTTCACCGCTTCTGATCCGATGGAATGGGTGCACTGCCATATTGCGAGGCGTGCTGTGTCGCCCACTGAGAGGATAAGCGAAATTCCTCAGGTGCTCTCGTCAATCGTGATGAAGCTTCTCCTGAAGACGGCCGAGGAGCGCTATCAGACCGCAGGGGGGGTCGAGGTCGACCTGCGTCGGTGCCTGGTGGAATGGCAGCTACATGGTCGCATCGAACCATTCCCGCTAGCCATCCACGACACATCGGGCCAGCTGATGATCCCGGAGCAGCTCTATGGGCGCGAAACCGAGATCGACTCTCTGCTCGCGTCGTTCGATCGGGTAGTGGTCGAAGGCACCTCCGAGCTAGTATTGATATCCGGCTATTCCGGTGTCGGCAAATCCTCGGTGGTGAACGAGTTACACAAGGTCCTCGTTCCATCGCGGGGACTTTTCGCTGCAGGCAAGTTCGACCAGTACAAGCGCGATAGCCCATACTCAACCCTGGCACAGGCCTTCCAGACCCTGGTCCGTCAGATTCTCGTCAAGAGCGAAGGGGAAGTGGATCGGTGGCGGCGTATCTTGTCAGATGCGGTCGGTGTGCACGGACAGCTGATCGTCAACCTCGTTCCCGAACTGGAGTTCATCATCGGGAAACAACCGCCCGTTTCCGACCTGTCATCCCAAGAGGCACAAAACCGATTTAAGGCTGTGTTCCGTCGCTTCCTTGGCGCGTTTGCCACGCCGGAGCACCCACTCGTGCTGTTCCTAGATGATCTGCAATGGCTGGACGCAGCCACACTCGACCTCATCGGGCACCTGATCACGCATTCGGAAGTGCGCCACCTTCTGCTGGTTGGCGCCTATCGAGACGACGAGGTCGGTCCCGCTCACCTGCTTTTGCATACGCTGGATACGATCAAAAAAACGGATGCGAGGATCGGTGAGATAAAGCTGGGTCCCCTCCGGTCCAACGAGATCGGCCAGCTTACCGCGAGTGCAATCCGCTGTGACATCCAGCGGGCGCGGCCTTTGTCGCAGCTGGTTCAGGAGAAGACCGGGGGAAACCCATTCTTTGCAATCCAATTTTTGACGGAATTGGCCGACGAGGCATTGCTCACATTTGATCCTGTTGCGCAAGCTTGGCATTGGGAAATCGATCGCATACACGCCAAGGGCTATACCGATAATGTGGTGGATCTCATGGTGGAGAAGCTGAAGCGGCTTTCTCCCCCGACCCAAGACGTGTTGAAACAACTCGCCTGTCTTGGCCACGCCACCGACGTCGCCATCCTGACTCTGGTTCAGAAAGAGACAGAGGAAGCAATGCACGAGACGCTCCGGGAAGCCGTCTATGCTGGTCTCATCGATCAGCAGGATGGCGCGTACAGGTTTCTGCATGATCGAATTCAACAGGCGGTTTATTCGCTTATCCCCGACGAGCATCGAGTTGACGCTCACCTGCTCGTGGGCCGCACGCTTCTAGCGAACATGACTGATGACCAGCTCGTCGAGCACCTGTTCGATGTCGCCGGCCAGCTCAATCGGGGCGCTGGACAACTGATTGAACCTCGGGAGAAATTCCAGTTGGCGACGCTCAACCTGCGCGCAGGGAGAAAGGCCAAAGCGTCCGCTGCCTACGTGTCCGCATCCGTGTATCTAGCGGCCGGCATGGCTATGCTCGACAAAACAAGCTGGAACAACCAATACGAACTGACATTCGGCCTCTGGTTAGAACGTGCGGAATGCGAATTCTTGAGCGGCAACTTCGAAGAAGCCGAGCAATTGATAATTGATTTGCTGCAACGCGCGGCGTCGAAAGTCGACCTGGCGACTACCTATCATCTGAAAGTCCTGCTCCACACTCTGAAATCGGAAAACGCCCAAGCCGTCGACAGCGCACTCTCATGCCTGCGCCTGTTCGGCATTGACATCTCGGCGCACCCGACTGAGGCGCAAGTCCAGGCCGAATACGAAACGGTCTGGCAAACTCTTGGCGGACAGCCGATCGAAAACTTGATCGATCTGCCAATGATGACGGATCCAGAAATGCTGGCCGCGATGGATGTGCTGTCAGTGCTCCTCTCCCCTGCTAATCATACCGACTTCCATTTGTGGTCGCTGCTCGCGTGCCGGATTGCGAAGATGACAATGCAGCACGGAACCTGCGGCGCATCGGCCCATGGCTATGCCGATCTCGGCCAAATCCTCGGACCGGTATTTCGCCGTTACAGAGACGGTTATCGATTCGCCGAGCTCGCCTGCGATGTTGTCGATAAGCAAGGTTTCGTCGCGTACCGCGGGAAGGCCTATCATGCGAAAGGCGTTGTCGCCGTCTGGACCCAACCGATCGCAACCTCGATAGATTTTCTGCAAACGGCCTTTCGCATAGCAACTGAAACCGGTGATCTGACTGTCGCCTGCTACTGCATGGACAAGTCGATAACGAATTTTCTGGCGCGGAACGATCCGCTGGAGGCAGTGTGGCGGGAGTCGGAAAGGGGCCTGGACCTTGTCCGGAAAGCTCGGTTTCATGACGTCGCTACCGTGATCGAGGCCCAGCAACGCTTCGTTGCGACCATGCAGGGCCGAACCTTAACTTTCTCTACCTTCAGCGATGCGCAATTTGACGAAGTGGATTTCGAAGCGCAAATCACCGCAGATGGGACGGCCACGGCGGCCTGCCTGTACTGGATCTTGAAGTTACAAGCCCGGTTCTTGTCAGGCGATTACGTCGAGGCGCTCGCATCAGCCGAGACGGCGAAAGAATTGTTGTGGGCTGCACCGGTCCATTTCCAGCGACTCGATTATATTTACTATACCGCGCTGACCTTGACCACGCTCTATGAAAACGCTTCGGTCGGCGAGAAGGGAGCATGGAATGATCTGCTGGCTCTGCACCTGGAGCAACTTAGAGAGTGGGCCGAAAACTACCCACCGACCTTCGGCGACAAACACGCACTCGTAGCTGCAGAGATCGCCCGTATCGAAGGACGCGACGCTGACGCCATGCGGCTCTACGAGGAGGCAATTTCCTCTGCTCACGATCAAGGGTTCGTACAGACCGAAGGCTTGGCCTATGAGTTGGCCGCGAGGTTTTACAATGCGCGCGGCTCACAGATTTCCGCCATCGCCCATCTGCGTCATGCTCGGCGGTGTTATCTCCGCTGGGGCGCCGAGGGCAAGGCGCGGCAGTTAGACCGGCTTTATCCGCACCTGGCCCCTTCGGAAGCGCAAGGTCGTGACGTGGCCACCGGCTCCCGGGTTCAACATCTGGACGCAGAGAGTGTCATAATAGCCTCTCAGGCTTTGTCTGGCGAGATCGAGTTGCCCAAGTTGATCAAGCGGCTGATGAGAACCTTGATCGAGAACGCGGGCGCGGATCGTGGGCTTCTTATTCTGCCCTCAGGCGGTGAATATTTGATCCATGCGGAAGCGCGGGCCGCCGGAAATCAGATCGAAGTCGCGCTCCATCAAGAGCCGATCACCCCAATCACGTGTCCAGAATCCCTCGTCCGCTACGTCATCCGTACACAGGAAAGCGTCATTCTCGACGATGCCTCGAAACCTAACCTGTTCTCCGTGGACGACTATCTGAGCCATCGACAATCGAAGTCAATCCTGTGCGTTCCGCTGATCAAACAGGGAGAGTTGACCGGAATTCTGCTCCTGGAAAACGCGCTGACGTCACACGCGTTCACGCCGGCGCGAATCGCGGTGCTGGAACTGCTGGCGGCGCAAGCAGCGATCTCGCTCGAGAACACACGCTTGTACAGCGATCTCCAAGAACGGGAGGCGAAGGTTCGACGCCTTGTCGACTCCAATATCATCGGAATATGTATTTTCGATCTAGATGGTCGCATTACGGAAGCCAACGAGGCCTTTCTCCAAATCGTGGGATATGGCCGCGACGATGTTACTTCGGGCTCGTTGCGCTGGAACTCCTTGACCCCCTCCGAATGGAGCGGGGCCGACGAACGAGCATTCGCGGACATGGCTTCCAGTGGAACCTGCAGACCGTATGAGAAGGATCTTCTTCGGAAAAATAACGATCTCGTGCCCGTACTTGTGGGTGGAGCGACCTTCGACGAACTGCGACATCAGGGCGTGGCCTTCGTTGTGGACCTGACGGAGCGAAAACGCGCCGAGGCAGAGCTGGCGCACGCCAACCGCGTAGCGACAATGGGTCAACTGGCAGCCTCCATTGTCCACGAAGTCAATCAACCTATCGCTGCCACGCTTACGAATGCTGGAACCGCGATGCGCTTTCTCGCTCGTCAGCCGCCAGATTTGGAAGGGGCGAAGCACGCCATTGACCGCATCATCAGAGACGGTAAGAGGACCGCCGATATTGTGAGCCGGATTCGTGACTTTTCCAAAAATGCGCCGGCTCGGAAGGAAAATTTGGAAATCAACGAAACAATTTTGGAAATTTCGGCTCTAGCCCGTCTTCCAATGTCAGAGAGGGCCGTCGTAGCGAAGATGCAACTGGCAGAAGGGTTGCCACGCATTTTAGGGGACAGAGTCCAATTACAACAGGTGATCCTGAATTTGATTATGAACGCCATCGAAGCCATGAGCGAGGGTGGGCAGCCACTGCGCGAATTGTCGATCAGCACCAGCAAGGCTGACTCGGACGCCGTGCTTGTCGCGGTAAGTGATACGGGTCCGGGCCTGTCTCAGTCCAATCCCGACAGCATCTTCGAGGCCTTCTACACGACCAAGTCCAGTGGGTTGGGGATGGGATTGCCGATCTGTCGCTCGATCGTGGAAGCGCATGGCGGCAGGCTATGGGCAACGCCGAACAAACCTCATGGCGCAGTGTTTTCCGTTTTGCTGCCAATCGGCGAAAAATCACTAGAGAACCCACCTGAGACTCTGGCTGAGTTCCCCCCCATCGTTGCGCAGTCGGAGACAAGATAAGGTTTGCGGCACCAACGGGAGCTGCGAACCCGTGCCGCGAAACTTTCCCCGCGATAAGTCCGCCCGCTAGCGAATTCGGGTCGGTGCGAGAAGAATGGACCCGCGACAAGCTCGCCGGCAATTCAGGCGTGGATCCGTTGGTCATCGAAGAATTCGAGCGTCGGATCACCCTCCCCAACTGGGACATCTGCGACAAGCTACAAACCGCGCTCGAAAACACCGGTGCCGCTTTCATTGAGGAGAACGGTGGCGGTATCGGAGTTCGCCTGAAGCTCAACCGCTCCGAAGTCAGACGGATCGACGTTCTGGAAAATGAAGGCGGCATCGTCGGGATAGATGCCGTTCCATTGGCTCAATTGCTTCGAAGTGAGATTGACCTACACGAGCCATCGGTTTGCGACCAAGGAGATCCTATCAGTGGCTATGACCGACAACGCACTGTACCTTTCGCCGGGGAATCCCCTCCACCCGCGGAGAGAGGAGCGGCAGCGGGCCCTGCCCCGACTTCGAGCCTGAGAAGTGAGTCTCGTCGGTGATCGCGTCACCGTGGTCGTACGCTGGCGTGTGGCCGCGTATCCCTTCGACCTGAAGCCAGTTGCCGGACAAGCCCCAGCAGATCATCGTGCATTCAGGGTGCCTTGGCGCATCCTCTCGTCGAAACAGAAGCAAACCAGAGGGTGAGACCTCGCGTGTGCACGGTGCGGTATAAGTGGTTGTTTACTTACCTCTCTGTCCAGTCCATCCGATTTATATCCGGCCCTATCCGTCGCTACTACGCCATGGAACGCCGAGGTTGTCGGTCCAGCACATGGCTCGTAAACAACCGAGGTCTATTGCGGCTGGATTTGAAAGCCAAGGTGTGCGCCGGCTCGGATGTGCAGACCAATACACTACGCCTCGTTTGTTCTGTCGTGAACACTCGGCTTCGAGCATCCCGACGCGAGACCGCCACCGACGCTAATGATAATGAGCGTGGGAAGAAAGCGGACTCATTTCCAACCGCTGCACACCGGCTGGCTGCTCATTGACCTGAAATCGCGAAGGGTAGGCTTAGGTGAAGGTTGCACCGTGCCCCGTGGGAACCGATCGCCCACATTCAACCCTGTGCGGATCAAGGCCGCATTGAAGCTGCAGATGCTGAGCCCCAGCAGCGCGCGGCGGTAAATGGCAGCCATTACAGAATAGCTCGAGCGGGCTTTGTGTTGTTGCGAGGGCCGTTGCCTCATCGCTCTCCTGGCAATCTCGAACGATATCTGCGCGCATCCACCGCCTCAGCCGGTACCCTCGACCACACTGGTTCTGGTTGGCATTCCGCTAGACCGTCTGGAGCGACCTCCTCGGATTTAAGCATGTGAGAGTGCGCCGAATGCCGGGCGGCTTATTAGGCAAAGCCACAGCCATAGGCGTTCGACAAGGCAGATGTTCAGGAGAATCCAGATGAATACCAAAGTGTTGATAATCGCCGCGTTTGCTTTGGCCATGCCAGCGACGCAGGCGCAAAGCGCCCAGCCCAGCGCTATGAACGGAATGAACATGAAAGGAGCAACCGCCCCTGCATGCAGGAGAAGATGCAGGCAATGACGCCGACGAACGAACCGAACAAAGACTTCGTCGTGATGATGGAGCCCCACCATCAGGCGGCAGTCGACATCGCCGAGGCTTACCCCAAATATGGATTTGACCCGACTTTAAAGAAAATGGCCCTGACATTGTGAAGAGCCAGACGAAGGAGATTTCCGCAATGGAGAAATGGAAGTCCAAGCACGATATGGCAGGAGAATAATCATGCATCAATCATCCGAGATGAGGGCCTGTATCGACGACTGTCTGGCCTGTTACTCCACCTGTCTGAAGACGGCGATGAACCATTGCCTCGAATTGGGAGGCAAGCACACGGAACCTGGACATTTCCGGCTGATGATGGCTTGCGCGGAAATCTGCCGTACCAGCGCGCATTTCATGCTGATAGGTGCACCGCATCACAAACACACATGCCGCGAATGCGCAGAAATTTGCGAAGAATGTGCGCGAAGCTGCGAACAGATCGGCGACATGCAAGAATGCGTTGATGATTGCCGCCAATGCGCTGAGAGTTGTCGCAAAATGGCAGCTTAGTCTGAAAAGGGGAGCAGTCAGCTCCCCTTTTCTACATGAACCGATGGCGGCGGGGGGAGCTTGACAACGGATCACGTCCGTGGCTGCGACGTAGCGCCCTCCCCGCACTCACGTCATGACCACATTATTCTGTCGGAGGCACCCTAGCTGGAGACAGGGAAGCCCGCCACCGTGAGGCAGCGGGCCAAATTGCGTCATCCAACTCAACGCGCTGCCGTGCCCTAACCAGCGCCACCTTCCTCGGTCGTTTCCGCCATCATCGAGCCGAGGAACACGGAAATGACGGGCCTTTCCGTCGCCAAGGAGCTCGAGAACGCCGCCGATAGCATCGGCGACATGTCTCGGACGGATCTTCAGATCATCTTCGGCGGGCTGCGTTTGATGCTCCGGAACGTCGCAGGCCTCCCGCTAGAGCCAGCCACGGAGGAAGCACTGAACTCCATTGCCGCCGAAATGAAAATCGGCCGTCGGATCTCTCTCAGATCGTCCTGCGTGAGTGGCTGCAGACGAATGCTTATCTGCCAGTCCGGATGATTGACGAGAAAAGGGAGACCGACGGGAGCGCTTACCAACATGGCTCTCAAGGGAATGACCTGCAGAAAAAGGCCCGTGCCTAGCAGGGGCCAACTACGTTTCGGGAACTATGCCTAGAGCGGTTATTCTTAGCCGCCCATCTTCTTCGCCATGGCGCAGAAATCCGCGTGCGACTTGTTGAGCGTGGTGTCGCCGCAGTCTTTCAGCACCGCCTTTTGTTCATCCGGTTTCATGGACATCCACGCGGTCTTGAAATCCGCTTCCGACCTCAAGGTTTTCATGCCGGCATCCGTGAAGAAAGGTGACATCTTTGCAGGATCATCGAGCGCGGAAGTGGTGCTGCTGCCTGCCAGCGCTGAGCCAGTCATCATTGCGAGGGCCATCGCGCCCATCGTAAGCATTTTGATGCTCATTTTTTCCTCCGTTAGTTCTACACGCGCAAATCGCGTGACCTGGGGAAAAACGTCGGCGTCTGAACTCTGTTCCCGCATCTTGCCGATTCCTCATCGACAGCCGTCTGACGCGCGCTGGCAGGTCTCGTGGAGGAATGGCCGGTGCAGTGGGGGATCCACCGTGGGGCAACGGACAAACCGGCCAATACGGATGCGATCGGCAAACCTGGTCCCATTAACCGCGACCGCGGACTTGATGCCGTCGCTATGCGCATCGCGGGCATTGTCAGATCTGCAGGCTCGGCCTGATCGATCTCCGCCGACCCGCAACAACTGGCCCAGATCCTGTGCATCGAGGAGGAGCGCGTCGTTGCCCGTGACAACACGGTCGCCTTCGAGCGGCTGCGATTGCAGCTCCCGCACAGCCTGATCCGGCATCACTTCGTCAAGGCCACGGTCAAGATCAGGCGGTACCCGGACGGCACCCTCGCGATCTTCCACGGGCCGCGCCGCATTGCGCGATACAGGCCTGACGGCGTCGCAATCGAAGAAACTTGCCCCATCAGGCAAGCCGCGTGAACCGCTTCGAAGGGGCTTTTCTATGAAATCTATCCTGCTTGCGACCACTGTTCTCATGGGACTCTCCGGCGGCGCTTATGCTGCCGATGCCATAGTGTCAGAGCCAATTGCCGCTTCATTTGATTGGACTGGCGCTTACATTGGTGTGAATGCCGGCGGCGGCTTTGGCAAGTTCAAGTACGACCCCAATTTCGGCACTGGTCTCGATCTCACGGCAAGTGGATTCCTGGGGGGCGTCCAGGCTGGCTACAACTGGCAGTCTGGGCAAATGGTCTACGGCGTGGAAGCGGACTTCCAGGGATCCGCCGTCAAGGCTTCCATTTCCGGCATAGGCGGCCCCGGCACTGCTCTCGAAACAAAGATTGACTGGTTCGGTACGGTGCGCGCCCGCATCGGCTACACGCCCGTCGATCGCTTCCTGGTTTATGGCACTGGCGGCTTGGCCTATGGTCACGATAAGACCACTTTTGGCGCCGGGGGCGACTTCTCCAAGACCAAAACCGGCTGGACCGTTGGTGCAGGCGTTGAGTACGCCATCAACACGAATTGGACGATCAAGTCTGAATATCTCTACACCGACTTGGGCAAATCGACCTTCACTGTTGGGCCGAGCAGCATTGACGTCACCGATAAGTTCCACGTCGTTCGGGTCGGCCTGAATTACAAGTTCTAGTCCATCAGCAGACCACAACACCAAGGCCCCGGACGATGCCGGGGCCCTTTGTTTCCCACGACGAGCCCAGGCTCCCACTTTACGGCGCGCTCCCGGTATTCTTGAAAGAGGCAGTCATTTCTCCCTGAAATCCAGCAGCTTGGCATGGCGCAGCTTCTCCTCGCCCTTCAGGAACCGCACCCGGCCGACTAGACCAGGCTTCAGCCATTCGGCCTTGTCGCTCTTGAGCCTTACAGGCGCCGGTCCGCCTATCTTGCCTTGGACACGGTCCCAAAGGCGCTGCCGCTTGTCTGCCTTGAAGGTAACGAAGGCGGCGCCGGCATACCGACCCTTGTCGGCCATCAGCACCATCGCAGGCTTGCCGGCTTCCCGCTGCACGCCAATGATGTCCATGTCCTTTTCGGCATAGCACTTGATCTTGCGCCAGTTCATCGTCGGGCCGCTGCGGTACGGGCTGTCCTTGCGCTTCGACACCATCCCCTCCAGACCAGCCTGGTCGACAAGGTGATAGACAGCATCCCCCGTGCCTGGCATAGCCTCGCTGAACTGAATGCGGTCGCCGGTAGGAACAAGCTCCTGAAGGATCTCGCGACGGTCCGCTGCCGGCATGTCGCGCAGATCGTGTCCGTTCAGGTGTAGAAGATCGAATGCAACCAGATACAGGTCGCGCGATGGATTGCGGCTGGTGACGGCTGACTGAAGCGCGTGGAAGTCGGACAGGCCCGCCTCATTAATGGTGATCGCCTCGCCATCGATGATGAAGTCTTCCGCCTCGATCGCCGCCGCTTCGCCTGCGAGCTGGATGTAGCGGCCCGTCCAGTCGTAGCCGTTCTTGGTGATCAGCCGGATGCCGTCTTCGTCCTTGATGACCTGGGTGCGGTAGCCATCAAACTTGATCTCGTGGAGCCAGTCATCGCCGTGCGGTGGCGTATCGACCAGTTCGGGCTCCATCGGATGGATAAACTTCAAACGCATGAAACTGACTCGCTACAGACGCGATTCAATCAGCTTTAGCTAAACTAGTTCCGAATTTGCAAATCGAAGCGGGTTGCAACAAACCTGCTGCCTATGCGTTGCGAAGCGACGGACCGCCAGGAGACCGCCATGGCAGACGACAAGAGCAAGCGCGACTTCCGCGACCGCGACCGCGTTTCGACCGATGAAGACTACGAGGTCGAGCATTTCGCGATTGGAGGTATGTTCCACGACGAGCGATCACATTTTAGCATCTGCTTACGAAACAAACTCGCCTGCTCCGAGTTTGAATCCGCATGGCTAATGGCAGCATCAAAATAGGCGATGAGGTGGCAATCGAGCTTATCGGCAACGTCACTCACATCGATGGTGATCTGGCGACTGTGAACTTTGGCGTGACTATCACCGTCAACCTAGACAGCCTGCGCCTGGTGAATGCCTATAAGCCGCCGCCCAGGAAGAAACCGCTGGTGGACGAACCGACATGACCAAACTATCTGACCTCGGTCCGCCCGTGCTTGGCAAGCGCCACGGCGCAAGGGGAAACGGCCCCGACAATTTCTATTCATGCGCAACTTGCGGCCAGAAAGTCGACATGCGCGACTTCCGACAGGTGATGTGGCACGAGCAGCAAAATCATGGAGCATTAGAGCCGGAAGACAGCGCCCAAATAATCAACTTCCCGAAGCGGCCGAAATAACCGCCATGTGCGCCGCCGGCCAGAAGCCAGCAGCCATGAAAAGCAGAACCAGCAGACCGAATAACCACAGCCTCATCGCTTCACGCTACCACGCCGAAACGAAAAAGCCCGCCCATTCCCAGGAATTGCCTATTTCTTCGCCAGGCGGCAGCACATCCCAACAACTTGCCGCCGATTAGGCCCAGCGCCTTTCGCTGGGTGCCCCGCCGCAACTAGACTAAGCCGTCGGGCCGCAGGTTATGGAATCGGCCGGCACGAAAGCTGTCGAAGACAAAGAAGTGTTGCCCGAGTTCCGGACAGACAGGGGCGTTGAGCTGTCGGCGGGCGGCTCTTCCCAAATTGAGGGTTGGGTGGCATAATGACCCTAGGGCCAACCTCTTCTATGGCCCCCTTTCCTATGGGTGACCGACGAGTCCCCAACCCCACCCCCGCCCAACGTCGGTCGCCCTGTTTTTCGACAAGCCACCGGCTTCATTTGCTCGATAGGGCCAAAGGGTGTTGTGTAACGAGCACCCAGGAGGATCGTTTTGATGCTTCTGACAGACAATGGTGCTGCGCTGCGGCTCTCAGATTTCGTCGGCCCTGACGATGCAGTGAAGGCGGCTCTTGAGCTCTACGGCCCGGAAGCGCAGACCGCAGTGGCCTATTGTGCTTTGGAAGCTCACTATCATGGTCGGTCGGCTGATTTCCGATCTGGTCGTCAGTCTTCCGAGATCTAGTCGGCGCTGTTCATTGAGAAGACGCCGGTGGTGGAAAAACCGAAGTCACCGATCGTCTCCGATGTGGATTGTCGCCAGCTTCATCGGCCCGTGCTCTCCTCCCTATTGCTGTTCTCGTACTTCATTCTGATAGCTTTGATGTAATTAGCATTTTCGCATAAATAATCGAGCCGACGGCTCCGTGCGCACAGACAGCCCGACGGTTAGGCCCGGTTCCTGTTCGCCCCAACCCACAGGCGCCGGGCCGCATCAATTGCCGGTTAACCAGCCCCCAGCAGGTAGAGCAAGGCACAGCGAGCGATCCGCCGCCTATGAGCACCACGCGGCGCCGCCGTTTGCGTCGAATTACCGGCTTCTTTTCGTCAGAAGCGGCATATGCGCTATAGATGCGCCGGCCGTCCTCTCCATAGCGGTCGCTATTTGGATATGCCTTTTTGGCTTCGGTCTCGGTCGAAGTATTCCCATGGGCCTTGCCCCTGCACTATCACCGACCTCAGTTTAGCTGGGTCTTATGTGCGGACTCGACCGTTGAATGGAAGCGCCATTCTCTACCCTTCAAAGCCGCTGCCGCTTATCTATCAATCGGGCCGGTTTCGTCTTGTGCTCACTACCCATGTCTAGGAACACCGTGCTTCAGCTTATTGCCGCTGTCATCTTCGTTGTCATTCTTGTCGGCATCCACCAGGGCCTTGGCTGGATTCTCGACCAGATGATAATCCAATTCATCTACGGCGCCGCTTCGGCGTCGATCGTCATCCTGAGCGTGTTCGCCGTCGCCTTCTGGATGGAAGGTTCGGTCGAGGAAAGCAAAAGCGCCCGCGCGACACGATCGACCTGTGACTGTTGCAAGCGGGAGCCTTGGCCGGCCTTCATGAGTGCCGCAAGGACGGGACTCTGCTGACCACTTGTGAGTGCAGCGGCCATCTGAAAAATTGCTTTGTCATTTCCAGCGGGTCGATCTGCCAGCCCCAGCCTGCCCAATAATATTCGATCGTGTGAACGGGCCGACGATATTTGAAGCGTTCGGTTCGTCCTCTGGTTGCCAACCGCTCGCTGTTCGATCGCCCGAGCAGCCTTTGCGCCATCCGCAATTCTTGAGCGTCCAGGCCGGTGAGCGCCGACAACGGCTTCCCGCCTGCCAGCAGCAAGGCTCCCCTCTAGGCCCCCCTGAAGTTCTCCCGAGGTATGGCCTAGGGGATCCGGTACTCAGTTGTCCAGCTCATACGCAGCGAGGAGCATCCCTTCCTCGATAGCAGCCAGCCTGAAGAACCTCCTGGCCTCCTGGGCTTTCGCATTGCCCTCGATAGTGGCGCTTGCTGCTGACCCGTCAGGCGAATCGCCCGTATGAGAGCCTGCTCTTCAGGTCGTTGGCGTTGAGGAGTATCACCAAGTCAGTCGCGTAGGTGACGTCCAGGCCGACCGCTGGGTGACCTTCGGGCTCCGCTGGTTTGCCGGTGTGTCGGTCGACCACCGACCACCCCTTCGGGTCCCTCTTTAGTTCGTACCTTGGTTCCATGGGACGATACGTTGTGCTTCCGATTAAGCTCGTCAAGCTTGGACCGCTGCTCCTCGGAGAGATCCGGGTCTGCAGGGAATTTCAGCAGTTGGAAGATGTAACGACGCAGGGTCTCAGAAGTAATCCACTTCCGAATGAGACGCGATATAGCCTGCTGTTGCTCGGTAGACAGTTCTTGCATGGTCGGCCTGCACGGTTGCACTGAGCCCAACCATTGGTGGCCTTGATGGTTCCCTGATTGGACTGCCTCAAATCGGCTATTTGAGTTCCAACGATTGCGCGAGTTCGTCACCGCGCAGCCCAGCCTTGTAGCGGGCAATCAGCGCCAGGGCCGCCGCTTCAGCTTCATGGCTTTGGCGCTCTATCCCGCGCAGCAAACAGAGTTGGTCCATCATTTCGTACAGAAAGGTCAGATCTTCAGGTTCAAAGACGCTGTCTTTCGCGAGGCGTGCTATCGGCATGTAATCCCCTGCCCCCGATTTGGCGGATCATTTGAGCGGCCTCGCGTGAATGTCAACTCGGACTAAAGCCCGACCGATGGTGTCGGAATTAGTGCAAATCTCTGCGCGGGTGATCGGAGCCAGGCAAGGCTCAGGCTAGCCAACTACATGGAGGGTTTTAGAGACGAGCCGCGAGCGTTAGAAGCTAAGAATGATCGAGTGCGGGTCCCAGAATATGGCGACCTTCTCCGATAGCACCGGCAAAAAGCCCGTCGCTTGCGGGAGACGGGCTTTCTGACTGGCCGAAGGCTAGGAGAGTGTCATACCGCCTTACGGCTGGTTCGCACTTCCGTCCCGGCTGTCCAGGTCAACGGCCGCCGATCAGTAGGCAGAGCTGGCGCAGGTCGCGGTCATAAGTCTCTTGGCTGCCAAGCACGTCTACGCACCGCTTCTTCATGCGAGCCAACTTGCCATCCGATATATTAGCGACGGCACTGGCTACTTTGGGACCGGTCGGATTGCTCGGGTTGCTTGGGCTGCTCGGACTGTGTCCGACGCCGATGCCGAGAGCCATATTGACGCCGTTGCCAATGCCTACACCCGCCCCAGTACCAACGCCGCTCGTGCCGCCCACGGTTGTACCCAATCCGGCCGTCACACCGTTCGTTCCGCCTACCCGCGCACCGGCTCCGGCATTAATACCGCTGGAGCCGCCGACCGACGCCCCGAGACCGGCATTGACGCCGCTTGAGCCACCGACCGAAGCCCCTGCCCGCAATGTATTGGGGCCACCGATCTTTGCGCCAATTCTAGCCTTCAAAACCTTCGGGCTGCCCACCGTCGCAGCGGCTCCGGCACTGATGCCATTGGTGCCACCAACTGATGTTCCGAGGCCGGCGTTCACGCCGCCTGCCCCTGCAACCGAAACACCAGCACCGGCATTGACGCCGCCCGCGCTACCGACCGAGGCGCCGACGCCAGCGTTCACTCCGCCCGAACCGCCGATGGAAGCACCCACCCCGGCATTCACGCCGCCGCTCCCACCGACCGAGGCTCCGGCTCCGACGCCTATCCCGCCCGCATACGCCGGCATGCACATAACTGCAATCATTGCACCACTCGCCAATGCTTTGGCGGTTCTCGCAAGGATACTGGCCATGACACTCTCCTGTGGCTGTCTAACTAAGTGCAGCAAGCGCAGGGCCCGCTACTCACATTAGTACGCGCTAAGGTGCCACTTCGTTGCCGAATAGACAGGATATTCGGCGGCATAGTGTCCTTTGCATATAGGACAACGATAAGATTTTACTTAATTACTTGGGAATGCAGGCCCAGGGCTGGTCGAGGTGTTCAGCCGGTGCCCCCACTCATCAGCCGGCTGCCCGGTGAACACGTCGAACACCGTCCAGCTCCCATCCGGGTCTCGCCTCAAGTCGTACCTCTGCTGGCTCATGAGGGTAATTTAGGGCTTCCTGATGAGCCTGTTCAATGGCGTCGAGGAGTGAGGCTAACGTCGGCGGCAACTCAGGTTCGACCTCCAAACCGAAGGCCCTCCGAACCTGACGACGGTTGTCCTCGTTTCGGATCAGTTCTTGAAGAGAGCCGGCGACGGTCTTGTGGCCGGCTTTGTCACGTTTCGCCAAGGGAGCCCCCATGAGTCCTGGCGCCTATAACTTATTGTCGGACAAATGGTTCCATTGCGGGTCGGAATTGCGATCCGCTGATATGATAGGTTTAAACAGCGGGCGCTGGTCTACTCGTGCAGGTCGAAGAGGACGGCTTTCCCAGTCTGCGCAGCGATTTGAACCACCTTTTCACATAGTGGGTTGTCGTGGCCGAGTTCGTCCAGATCGCCCTTTAGGTCAGGGCGCTTCGTTCGGATGAATGCGATGGCCTTCTTAAGGGAGACGATATCGCCCTGAATAGCCTGGTCTATCGCTTGTTGTATGACGTCGTCGGACTTCAACAGGCGTTCCATCCACGTGACCTCCCAATCAGTGGCATATTGGGAGAACCTGCTGAAAAACCAAATCACATTATGGGGTCGGAATATTTGGTAAAAATTTCTGCGTCGGTGATCGGATAATTGGGCCGCGCGCCGGCCCCCGTGGGGGTGCCTCCCGGCCGTCATTGATCCGCGCCCGCTTGGGACATGATGCGCGCTCTGGGTTCGCTGCTCGCCATTCTCGACCGTGTATTCAGTCCACGCGTCCCTGACGACCCGCTCAGCAATTCGTCGGTGGCTTTCCTTCATCTGGAAGCCGGGCAAACTATCGGGCTGTGAAATCTGCCGCTCTTTCCCGGAGACCCTCAAGGGAAGCGTCGCGGCTCGCCGAGTCGTGCCGGCTAACAATCCAGACAGGACCCAAAGTGTGCAAACGATGTTTATTGAACGAAGGGCATCTTACTTCCTTGGAGAGTTGAACATGAAAACCACCCTGATTCTGGGCGCGCTGGCGCTTTGCTTGGTCGCTTCCATTGCCTCGGCGGATGCGATCGTTCTCACCACGAACCAGCACCGCCATCACCATCGTGCGGACGCTGTCGTCATCAATGAGGACGGAGCTCGCCTCCATCATCGCCGTCATGGCACCGAGGCGTTTTACGACAATGGCAATCGCCATTATTGGCGCAGACATCATCGTCCCGATACCATCATCATTAAACGTTCGGACGACCGCCCGATGCACCGCCGGCATCGTCACGTCGTGATCGAGAACAACGACTACTAATCCCGACTCCGGACCCGGCTCTCAGATCGGAGCCGGGTCACACGGCGCTGCCTCCGGGGCGCTGACCCTGTCCAGATCGCAGCCAAAGCTCGCGCTGATCGGAGTTGTGGAACTCGCGAAGTTCGCGGTTGATGGTGCCCCCCTCAAAGCCTGCGCGCTGCATCTGCCCGCCCGGTCGCACGATCTGCTTCCAGCAATTCGTGGCAGCGGCGCCCCGCTTTGCCGAAAGCACCTTGCTAAATCGGCATGCCGCAGCAGTTGCCGGGGCCCCTAGACTGATCTCTCCAGTCCTCGCGTGACGAGGTTGAAGCCGCGCCGGTTCTCCGCTGCCTTCGCCACGTAAGTCGACATAACAGTGGACATCTCCCGCAAACAGGCCAGGTTTCACCTGTTCGCTAGACGAATGGCGGCACGCAAGCCGAGCGTCGCGTAGCCACTGCCGACCGTGTGTTCCCAGAAGTGCGGCAGTTCCGTTGCCGGTCCTTGGCAGCGTCATCGAGTTGGCGCCGGCGAAGCCGTTTCAGCAGTTCACGTGATCCCGCAATCACCTGTAGGATGTGATCCACATCCGGGCGAAATGCGTGGGCTCCGACCATTGAATTGTGCTGTGACTGGAAAGCGGCTTCGACAACCGCCCGAGCGACTCTTTCCATGATGATCGGATACCTCGGGCTCGGCGCACCGTTCCAGATCGGGAAAGCATTCCCCATGTGCTCGACATCGCCGGGATGAGCAAATTCGAAACGCCGCACCATGTCCGGGATTGTCGTTTTGACGAAAACGAGCCCACACATGAGATCACCAGCCTGCCGTTGCGGAAGACCAAAATGGGAACGCGTCGGGAACGAGTGAAGCGGTACCGATCTTTGGTTCGCGGTGATCCATGGCCTCGGCGATGACGTCGAACACGCTGGGCACTTCGTCAATGATTTCCGTGGTGGCGATGCCGGCCTCATCGGCCGCTTTCATCGCGCTATCCGCAAGGTCGCTGATCGCAACCGGATCGTCAGTCATTGCGTCGGCAGTTTTTCTGCTATCCAACGGTCGAGGAATTAATGCCGCGCGTGCTGATCGAGCACATAAGCCAAAGCTAAGAGCTAGGTTCCGGAGTCAGGACGGTCGACTGCTGTTTCGTCCACCTCCGCTTCCATGCTGGCGCTCATCGGCTTGGGCTCGCTGCCTAGTGGCACGCCGTCGAAGCCATGCAGCCAGGCTTCGGCGTGCTCGGTCCAATAGCTTGGCACGGCGCGTTCCTTGCCATCCTTGTGCGCCTGCTGACCGTACATCCAGGCGTACGTGACGCGCTCCTGATCCTTCTTAGCCAATGCCATCGTCGTCCTTCCAGAAATCGCGCAGCATCGCTTGGTGCAACGTCTCTTCGTTTTTAGGGAAGCGCGCCTTCGCCTGAAAGGCCCGCCTTCAGCCACTCGGCTTTTTGCTTTTTGAGGCCCTTCGGCGGCGGCGCACCGACCTTGCCCTGGACGCGATTCCAGAGCGCCTGGCCTTGAAGGTAACAAAAGCGCCGCCCGTGTAGCGGCCCTTGTCGGCCATCAGCACATCCGAAGCTATCGTATGCAATTCAAACGGTAGGGTTCCTGTCCTGCAAAGTACCGCGTCTTGATGCCACGGGCGATGGACCTGTTTCGACCATATGTCCTTTCCATCGGGGATCTCACCTACGGCATCTCAAGCCGGAAACCCTCCACACGATCCGGGTTGCGAGGGCGTCCTGGCCGCCGCAAGTGCGATCCGCTATGAGCTGCCAACAAAACCTCAATCTCTGGCGCTTCCTAAGGAAAACTCTAGCAACCTCTAGCAGGCGGCTGCTTGGAAAACGCAGCGATGATCGCCTCGAGCGATACATTCAATGCGCTGGAAAAGGCCCTGCCCTTCTGCCAAATCGCCACGTAGTGATACAGCGCGGATGGTTCCACAGGCTTTATTCCCAAGTGAAACGCCGCGTATTCGCGTGCAATGATCTCATTAGTTATCGAAATGCCTAGGCGAGCCTGTATTCCACGGTCGCACAAATCGTTAGCTTCTGATGCTGGCACCGCGATTGCAGCGCCATTCGATCATCAAAGCAGGTGTCATAGGAGATGGCTTGTTGTGGGACGTATGGGGCCGTTAGGAGTTAGAGGACGCCCCTCCGTACCGGCGCAACTTTGTGGAACACGGATGCCTCGCGGGTCTTCAACTGCATAGAAGTCCTGTGAGCAATGGCAGGCCGGGTTCAATCGCGATACTGCCCCCCGCCGCCAGCCTGAATGTTCAAATACCGTGCGCAAGCAATTGTCAGCTTTCGGGAGACGATGAAGTTAGTTTGTATGACCGTTGTTGGGCGCAAGGCTGCTGTCCGCCAGAAATGGAGATCTGTGTCCAGTCAAAACCCGCCTATTCGCACGTCGTTACCGCCGATCACCGCACTCATCACTGGGATTCTTTCAGAGTAAGAGCATCTGCACTACGTGTCGCTGGTGTTAACGAGCAGGAGAATTTAGCTCCCGGATGAGGATGAGCGTTTGCCCTTACGCTGCACCGCTTCCGGGAAACGATCAGATGTACGAATAACTAACAACAGCTCTCGATAGCCCACTTTTGCGGCGGATTCGGGTTAACCCGCTGAAATCTAAGAATCTTGGTGGGCCCGGAGGAGTTTTGGAAAAGACGCTAAATCAAGCAGTTAGGAACTAGTGGGACAGCAAAGCGTTCAAATCTGCTCCGATGTTTTTCGATGTTCTTGTCCCACCTACAACGCTGCATTTCGCCCGATGAACGCCTCACTCGCGCTATCTCGCGAACATCGTGACGGTGTTCAGTCCCTCATTGGAAAGGCGCGGTACGAGCAAGGAGCGTCTCGATGGGGTCGGAAGCGGGCCCGGACGATTCGGGCATGGGACCTTCAAGGGCGGACTCTCAGTTCGGCGAGCATCACCGCAAGTGAACGATGCAGACTCTCTCGCTGCTTTTCAGAACCGGGTAGAACGCTCTGCCGGTTGGGGCGACTTCAAGCCGTGGCAAGAGCATTCAGGATTAGCCGGAAGACACGCCGCGGTCTCCAGCGCCACCCGCGAGGCTGTCATGGAGAGGCTCGGCAACACGTCCTCCTGCAATAATGCCTGGCGATTGCGGTCCATATAGTCGTTGAAACCTGCCGTTACGAACGCAAGAGGCACGAAACACGCTCCAATTTCGCGCGACAAGGTGGCCTCAGGGGCGATCGAATGGTTGAGCACATCCGCCCCCAGGTTTCGAAACGCCAAGGCTTCGGCCGGGGTGGTCAGCCGCGGACCGTAACAGTGGCCAGCGACTAACTGCTGCTCGATGCCATGAACGCGGCATTCGGCTGGCCAATGACGGCGGGCGGTTTCGACCAGAACCGCTGCACATCTTGGACATACCATCTGTTTGCCCGAGCAGTCGAAGCTCTGGCGGCCGGGAAGCAGTGAAAACGGCGTCTGCGTCAGTTCGATGATATCGGCGTTCACCACCATGTCGCCGGGCTTGATCGCCTTGTTGACGGCGCCGATGGTCGAGCAGGACAGCACTTGCTTTACACCCGCTTCCATCAAGACCCAGAACGCGCGGCGGTGGCAGGAATGGTCTATATGATCGCGGGGATTGCCGTGCGAATACATGCACAACGCACGCTTGGTGTTGCCTTCGGCGGTAATCGAGGCATCGAACTCGAGAAGCTTCCAGTTGTCTGAACGACCGAAAGGCGTTTCAAAACTCATGTCGCGCCGCAACGTGCGCACGCCCAAGAATTCGACATCTTCCGGGAAGGCAAGCCCCCAGTTTGCCGAGCCGGTGATGATGGCCAGCCCCACCTGAGGGATGTCCGTTGAATGATACGCCGGAGCAACGGCTGCGTGATGGTTGTGGGGCATGTTTCCAGTCTCTGTCAGGATTTTTGGCGAAGGCTCACGATCAGGACAGCGATCAGGACGATGACGGTCCACAAGGTCGAGATCGCCGCAATAGTCGGATCGATCTGATCGCGCAGCGACAGGAACATGAGCTTCGGCAGCGTGCTGTTTTGACCGCTGGCGACGAAGATCGAAATAACGGACTCGTCGAGTGACGTCAGAAAGGCCATCAGCGTGGCCGACAACAGACTGATCTGAAGTTGCGGGACGATTATCCCGCCTATGGCTCTCGCCCAGTTCGCGCCGAGGCTTCGCGCCGCCTGCACCTGGTTCCAGTCAAAGCGGGCCAGGGCCGGCAACAACACAATGCAGGCGACAGGAATGGCCAGCACCACATGCCCGACCAGCACGCCGAACAGCGTTCCGACCAGACGTTGCGCCGCGAGCACAAAGAAGAGACCGATCGCGAGCAGGATGCCCGGCACAATAGACGGGGTGAGCAGAACGCCCTGAATGGTTGCGGCGGCCTTTCCGCCGAGCCTGTTTATTGAGATGCAGGCCAGCAGCCCCAAGGGCACTGCGAGCGTCGCCGTCAATGTCCCAAGGATCAGGCTCGTTCTGAGCCCGGCCATCCATGTCGCCGAACCGAAGAAATTCTCGTACCAGCGCAACGAGTATGCGCGCGGCGGAAACTCGAGGAGATCGGACGCTGAAAAGGAGAGCGGCACGACCACCAGCGTCGGCAGCATCAGGAACGCCAATATGAGCGCGCAAAAGCTCCACAGGAGGATACGGGCCAGGCTGTTGTCTGGATAGGCTTCAAGCATGGGCTGTACCGACTTTGCGCCCGGCAATCAGCCGCTGCGCAGCCAGAAACATCACCCCCACCAAGGCTATCAAGATGAGCAGCAGAATGCCCAGGACGCTCGCCGATCCCCAGTCCTGAAAGGTCGACAGCGTGCGCTCGATCCGGATGGAGAGAGGATTTACCTTGCCGCCGCCGAGCACCGCCGGCGTGATGAAAAAGCCTATGGTGTAGATGAAGACGATCAATGAGCCCGAGAAGATACCGCCGGTCGAAAGCGGCAGGATGACGGTGCGGATCGTTTGCCCGAGCGTGGCGCCCATGCTCGCCGAAGCGCGGACAAGGTTGGCGTCGATATCGCGCATCGCGGCATAAACGGGCAGCAGAAAGAGCGGCAGCATGTAGTGAACCATGCCGATGAGCGTCCCGGTGAAGTTGTAGACCAGCGGCGATGGCTCGGCCGTCAGGCCTGAACCCGTCAAAGCCGCGTTGATCAGGCCATCGCGCCGCAATAGGACGAGCCAGCCATAGGTGCGCACCAGAATGGAGGTCCACAAGGGCAGCATCACGAAGGCCATCAGCAAATTGGCCACCCTTGGTCTGGCGCTGGCCAGGGCGAGCGCCAGGGGGGTACCGAGAAGAATGCAGATCGCCAGCGTGCCCAGGGACAGTTCAACGGTTGTGACCAGCGCCGACCATGTCAGTCCGCTCGAAAGCACCTTCTCGTAGTTGCCGACCGTGTACTCGCCCGCCGTGGTCAGGAAGGATTGCCGGATAATCCATAGGATAGGCAGGATCGCCGCCAGTCCTACGATGAACAGCGCAGGCAGTGAAAGCGAGAGGAAGAACCGCCGCTCGCGTCGAGCGTCTGCCGCGAGAGCAGGATCGGCAAGGAAGGTCACGGCACCGCTCCCGGTATCGCGTGAACTTTCGCTGCTGGTGCATAGGCGGTCACCCGCTGACCGGCGGCAAGGTCGGCGCAGTCTCTGGCCAGCGCCGCCGGAATGCAGACAAGGACTTCTTGCCCGCCGTCAAGCGCCAGTGTCAAAAGCCAGTTCTCACCGCGAAACGCCTTGGCGCGCAGCATTCCCTCAAGCGCCACTCCGTCTCGCCCGACGAGGGTCGCATCAAGATGAAAGCTTTCCGCGCGGATCATCAGGGTCTCGCGTGACGCATCGGCGCCGTCGATTCTGCGTGCTGCTCCTGGGGCCACAATGTTGGCCTCGCCCATGAACTCCGCGACGAAGCGGGTCGATGGACGATCATAAATCTGCTGTGGCGTATCGATCTGCTGAATGCGGCCGGAGTTCATCACCGCAACCCGGTCTGACATGATCAGTGCTTCGCGCTGGTCATGCGTCACATAGATGGTGGTGATCCCGAGATCATCGTGCAGACGTCGGATCTCGTACTGCATGGTTTCGCGCAGATTCTTGTCGAGCGCCGACAACGGCTCATCCATCAGCATCACGCGTGGCTCGAAGACGATCGCCCGCGCCAACGCCACCCGCTGGCGCTGGCCGCCGGACAATGCGGCGATGTTGCGCTCCGCCAGGCCGTCCAGCTTCACGCGGGCCAAAGTGTCGAGCGCCCTCTGGCGGGCCTCGGCTTTCGGCGTTTTGCGCAGCACCAAGGGATACTCGACATTTGCCAGAACGCTCATGTGTGGAAACAGGGCATAGTTCTGGAAGACTATGCCGATGTCCCGCTTGTTGGGGGCCAGGCGAGTGATGTCGCGATCCCCCAACAAGAGTTTACCGCGATCGGGCCGGACAAAACCGGCCAGAGCCATGAGCAACGTGGTCTTGCCCGACCCGGACGGCCCCAGCAGCGTGAGGAATTCGCCAGCCTGAATGTCGAGTGAGACATCGTCCAGCGCGACGTAAGATCCATAGGCCTTGCGCACGCCGTCGATGGTGATCGGGAGCGACTTCATCATGTGCTGCAACCCTGGAGTTGACGAATTCGAGGCTCAGCGGTTCATCATTTCATCGAAGGCCTTTTGAGCGGCCTCGCCGTTCTTGAGCCACCAGTCGGCATTTGAGAACACCGAAGTGCCTGCGTTTTCAGGCGCGGTCGCCAGGGTCTTCAGACGGTCTTTGGGGATAAGGCCACCCTCATAGCCGGCAGGATTGACCGGTCCATAGGCGATGAAATCGGTCAGCTTCGCCACGCGGGCGGGCTGTGTCATCGCCGCGATGAGCTTCATGGCCGCTTCCTTGTTCGGCGCCCCCTTCGGCACCGCGAGGCAGTCCGTGCCGATGACGGAACCCTTGAACGTGTAGTCGGCTGCGCCGCCATCCGCTTTCACGGTCTGGGCTCGTCCATTCCAAGTAACCAGCAAGTCCGCCTCGCCATCTTTCAGCATTTGCGCGGACTGCGCTCCCGAGGTCCACCAGACCGAGACATTCGGCTTGATCGCTTCAAGCCGCTTGATGGCGCGATCCAGACCCTCCGGCGTGCTGAGCACGGGATAGACGTCGGCCGGCGACACGCCGTCGGAGAGCAGCGCGATCTCTATCAGATCCTGCGCATTGGCGCGCAGGGCGCGACGGCCCGGGAACTTGGCGACATCCCAGAACTCCGCCCAGGTCTTCGGCGGGTTCTCGCCATAGGTCTTGGTGTTCCACGACATGACGGTGCCATAGGAGTCGAACGGATAGCAGTAGTCGGACTTTGCGCCTTCCGGCACGGACTTTGGATCGATGATCTTGTAGTCGAGCGGCTCCAGCAGCGACTGTGCGGCTGCCTGCGCACCTTCCGGTGAGCCCAGGTGGATGATGTCTGTCGAGACCGCGCCCGAGGTGACTTGCATCTTGAGCGCTGCTAGGCCGTCGCTCTGCGTCTCCTCGCGAACATCATAGCCAAGCTCTTTTGCAGCGGGGGCCCACATGGCCTCCTTTATGGCGTTGCCATAATCACCGCCTGCGGTGGTGATGGTGACCGTCTGGGCCGAAACGGGGAAGGCAACGGTGACCGCAATTGCGGCCAATGAAATGCGTAGCCAAGACATATGTTCTCCTCCCTGGGATTTATAGAAATGGCGCTCAAAAGCGCTATTTTTGTTAATCGTAACGTTACGATTACATCCAAAGACAATGGAGTCAAGTTGCTTTAGCAAGAGCTTGGATTGACCGTGAGTTGGAATCCGGTAACGTTGCGACGGTCTGCAAAATCAGCCGGCGCTTTCGCAAATGAATTCAGGCGATGATGGCCAATCTAAAACAGATCGCGGCGGAACTTTCCCTTTCAGTGACCACGGTATCGCGGGCGCTCAAGGACGGGCCGGAAGTGCATCCCTCGACCACGGCGCGCGTCAAGGAGGTAGCGAAGCGGGTCGGCTATGTCCCGAACCATCATGGTCGTGCGCTGAAAACCGGACGAACCCTGACCTTGACGGCAGTGCTGCCCATGGAAACGCGCGACTACCTTTCCGATCTGGCGAAGCTCCCTCTGGTCGAGGGCATGACGCTGGCGGCGAGGAGAGCGGGTTATAGTTTGTCCATCTATTCCACCACGCCCGACGACGACCCGGTCGAAAGCGTGCAGCGCCTGCTTCAGGCGCATAGCGCGGACGGCCTCATCATCACACGCCTGGTGTCGGGTGATCCGCGCGTCAAGCTGCTGCTGGACGAACGCATCCCATTCGTCGCGTTTGGAAGAACCGACCTGGCTACCGCGTATCCCTATGTCGATATCGACAATGAACAGATTGCCTACGAGGCGACCCGACGGCTCATGGACAAGGGCTGCCGACGTATTGCGCTGCAGCTTCTCGTTCCGGAGGATCAGGCGAGCACCATGCGTCTCGCCGGCTATGGAAAGGCGATGGCCGAGGCCGGTATTTCGATAGACCAGTCGCTTATCGGTCACGGCATGTTCACGGTGGAATCGAGCGCAGCCTGGTTCGATCGCTTGCTGGCGTCGTCAAATCCGCCGACAGGCTTGGCATGCGCCAACGAACTGGGCCTTTTAGGGGCGTTACACGCTGTTGGCAGAAAAGGCTTTGTGCCAGGCAGCGACATCCACATTGTCACTCGGGACAGCACGCGACTGGCACGCTTCCTACCGGCGAACATCGGCGTTCATTTCGTGGACATAGCGGGGGTCGGACGCAAACTCGTCGAAGTCCTGGAGAGCCGGATTGCCAATCCGCTTGGACCGGTCGCGACAGTCCTATTCAAAGGTGAGTTCGATCCTGGCGAATAGTCGGATCGGAAGAAGTCGGCGAGCGGGATGTCCGCTTTCAGGAGCAGCTAGGTTTACCTCTACGTCCGAGATCGGGCGCATTGCCGTCCCATCCGATCCATATGCATCTTCGGAAGGAGGCCAAGCACGACTCGTCCGCCTGGCTTGAGCACACGTCCGAGTTCCGCGGACCCAGCTTTAAGGCTTTGCCAGAAAACACTGTGTGGACGCTGAGAGCCTTGGAATGTCGCATCCGGCAAGGGCAGGCCCTCAACTGTGTCGACCCGAAACTCGGCTCACCCGGCATTGACTGCATCAGTGAACCGACGCGCGGCGGCGTCCACGACGCTCTCAGAGCGATCAACGCCGCAGACGAATAGTGCGCCCTCGAGAAGTCGCGGCAGCACCGTCCCACCGCCGAATCCGACTTCCACGGCACGATCTTCCGGAACCAACAGCAATTGATCTAGGGCGTAAGTGTTCAGCCGGGCATTGCCGCGGTTCATGCCTGCCCGGACAAGCCAACCACCGATCCCAGTCG
This sequence comes from Mesorhizobium sp. WSM1386, assembly GCF_055901595.1. NCBI lineage: Bacteria > Pseudomonadati > Pseudomonadota > Alphaproteobacteria > Hyphomicrobiales > Phyllobacteriaceae > Mesorhizobium > Mesorhizobium sp. WSM1386. The sequence continues at coordinate 4,248,182 of NZ_CM148373.1, read as the reverse complement.
GCCATGAAAGCTGTTTGGCTATGAATCTTGGCGTCATCCAATCCCACCCCGCGCCGGATCATAGGGCGGTTCCTCTGCCAGGGGCCATTTGCCCGATTAGTCCTGTGAGAGCACCTCTCGCAAGAGTGGGTCACCACGCCGGAACGCGCGATGCTGATGCGTTGCGATGAGAGGGCGCGCTTCGGGCTTGTTATGTTTTGAAGGGCCTCGAGGGTGGCTCCGCAAGAGTGATGCGATTTCCGTCAGGGTCCGCAAACTGAGCGATCCTTCCGTAGTCGCCCTCCGATTCGGCGGTCAGCCTCACTCCAATTTCTTCGAGCGATTTGCGGGCATCATCTATTCTGGGCACGACAATGGTCAGTCTACCTGACCCTGCATTCTCTTTGTCCTGGAAGATCTGGATGTTAGCGCCTGCCACGCCACGCCATTGGATCAACCCTTGCATGGGACGATCATCCGGCCCCCGGCCGAACAGGTGAGTATAGAACTTCTCTGCATCGCCCATGCTCGATGTCGCGAGCGCGGCGTATATTCCTTGGATTTCCATTGTGCGCGTCCTTCCAGTCGCCTGACCTGTAATGGGAGAACGCTGGTTCGGTTCCACGCGGGGAGCGCCGGGTAGGGATCGATGCGGCAAAGTCACTCTCCCGTGGTTAGCTACCTGACATACGCTAATCCGTTCTAACCCGGCATCATCAAGAATATGATCCTGCCAAGGGCGCCGAAAAGTAGGGCGAATGCGGCGAGAGCTTGAATAAAGAAGCCGGGGTACCGCTTCAGCGGCGCGGACCGGTAACCGACGAAATAGGCAAGCCTCCCGACTATCCATAGCAGCCCCAGTGCAGCCGCCCATGGAGCGTTCCAGTAGACAGCGAAAAGCCACATCGACGGCAGAAAGATCGGCAGCCATTCGATTGAGTTTGAATGGGCGCGGATTGTCCGCTCAAGCAGCGGATCGCCAGTCATCGTCGGGGCAAGAATCCCCGCCTTCTTGTGGGTTCTGGCGACTGTCAGCGCCATGCCAAAGGTCATCAGGCTGCAAAGCAGCGTCACAATAGCCACCGAGAAATACCGTTCCATGCCTGCCTCCTTTCATTGCGGAACGGGTAGGCAAGCAAAGGTTGTCGCCAGTGGCAAGCTTGCCTCTCTGTCATTCCTGACAAACAACGGTCAGGCGCCTTCCAGCTCCTCCACGGCCGACTCAGGACCGACTGGCTAAAGGCCACGCAATAATACAATTCCATAATAGCCGCTGATAGCCGGTCAGTTCGTACGGGTAGCTCCCGCCTTATCAGCTATCCGCTCTAGCAGCTTGCGAGATTCCTCGATTGTGTGCCGCGTCTCTTCACTTGCCAAAATAGCGTCGGTTATGTGGCCCAAAGTCCGCTGAATGCGCCATCGGGCGACGTTCAGGAATAGCTGCAGTTGGGCCTCATCCATCGCGTACCTCACGTGACAGTTCGAACGTGACCTTGACGACGAACAGCTGGCTCGCTTGGTCTCGGACGCGGAAGGCAACTTCTCTGAAGCCGTGCGACTTCTGATCCTTGACTATTTCGAGAAGGGCTCTAGTCGCTTCGTTCTCAACGGATTCCAAGGTGGGAAGGTCGACACCTTCGGTGTCGGGGTGAATTTCGCCGTCATCGGCTAAGTCGAAGAAAAAACGGGGCATTCCCTTCTAAGTTCGGATCGCGAAAAAAGTTCTCTGTACGATTTTTACGGAGCGAAGCGTTGCGGCGGCGAGGCCGCCTATAAGGCCGTCGATCATGTGCATTGGTCGTGAATGGCATGCGCTTTTTTGTCCTTTGTAGAACCTCGTGTTCAAGAACCCGTTCCAGCGGTGGCAGCGCCTAGCGCTGCTGGTCAAGGAAAGGCAACCCTTGGCCGGGCTCGCACCTCCCCAAGTGGGGCGAGCCCTCTAGACGCCAATCGGGTATGCGCCCGCGCGTTCGCTCGTGCTGGCGACACCAAGATGTTCCGGAACAGTCCATCCTTGAACGAGATCAGGGAGAAAGCGCCGAAACAGAAGCCGGTCGCCGAGAAATCCTGCCCATAATTAAGGCCCGCAAACTGCTTTCTTGACCGCTACCTCTCATTTGATGAGCATGAATCACGCGGCCTCTCGAATGTCTACGCACTTGGCGCTAACCTGCTCTCGCGACAGGTCAGGCCGCCTAGCCCAGTTCCTCTCAGCGTCGAGCAGTTCGCTCTCCGCAGTCAGGCCATTCATAAAAAGCCGGAGTACGTGCGCAGCTATGCGCTCTCCGTCCTGCGAAGCAAGCGCTACGCCGCGCTCATTGCAGACCGTCACACACACGTGGGCAAGCTTCACGATATCGCTCGGCCCCAAAAATCGACCCGGATACAACATACGGTCCTCTCTCGGAAACTACTGTGAGCTGTCCATTACGCAGCGTCACCCGCAGGCACAATCACCTATGATAGTCATGCACCTCGAGTCTGCCTAAAAATACAGAGTGGCCACGGCATGCGTTTGCGCTCGGTCCCCATTCCCGGATGCATAGGTACTGAACCGGAATATCTACTGGCAGCCGGAACTGACCCGCGCCGACAATAGGGATCTGTCGGTGTCGGCCATCAGGCGACTCTCCCTTGCGACAAACGACGCTTGAGGTCTTCTGAATTCAGGAGGGCTGCCAAATCCTCGGCGTACCCCTGATCTAGGTATTCAGCCGGTGCCCCCCATGCATCGGCTGGCTGTCCGGTAAACACGTCGAATACGGTCCAACTCCCGTCTGAGTCTTGCCTTAAGCCGTACCTCGGTTGCATCATGAGGATAGTTTAAGAGGCCGGATTGTTTGGCGCAAATGTCCGAGCGAGGGCTCGTGCGTTGCGGGCACGGGCATGTAGTCAATCAAGAACCGTCAGGCCTGCTTGTTGATTGAGAAGGGTTGCCACCCCGGTGATGATCTGGGGCATGGCGAACGGCTTGGTTATCATGAGGCTATTTGGTACCCCGAGTGAGGGCCAGTCCTCCGCACCATCGGCACTCATGTAGATGACCGGCAAAGTGGGGTTGACGGATCGCATGTGACGCGCGACTTCCCAGCCGGTGGAACCGTCGCCAATTCGCACATCGGTCACCAAGGCCGCGACACGCTCCGGGTTAAGATCAAAGGCCGCGATGGCATCATGGCCTGTATAAACCGCGATGGCCTCGAACCCTGCCTCAACGAGGGATTGCTCGACGTCCAACAGGATGAGGCTCTCATCCTCCACAACTAGGACAGCACCTGAGGTCATCGGAAGCTAGCGGCTTGTTGTTGCGCCCGACGCGCAACGAACGGAAGTCCCGAAGGTTCCTCGCGGACTAACACATGTTAATCGGGCAGCAGCATCTCCTCCTCCTGAGCCGCGTCCTTAAACAGCAGTCGGAACTCGTTGGCTGGCATCTTGCCATCCATGGCCGAAAGGCATGCCTCAGCCGCCAGTCGCCATCTGGATCCACGGTTGGGCCACTTCAGGAGTTCCTCGGCGGCAGTATCGACACGGCTGACCCCAAGGCGAACCCCCGGAACGTCGGTCCTCACATAGACCGGGGGATTGAACCAGCGCAGCGGCATCAGGGCTCGCGGATGTCGAACGCCACGAACAGCCTGTGTCTGGTGGCAAAGTCGACGATCATCGCGACCAACTGGCAATCGGTCTCGTGAAGATCACGGACACGCTCGCGGACCTCTGCAATGGTCGCCTTTACGGATATCATGTCGCCCGGTTGGAAGCCCAGGAGAGCCTCGCAAACCAGCTCTTTGGCTGTTTGCCGTGCAGGCCAGACAGGTGCTTGTTTGTCCATCCCACCCTCCCAGAGAGACAGAACCTCAATCACCTATTCTGTGGCGCAGCTTCCCGATAAATCAAGAGTCGAAAACGTACACAAAGCTTGCGGCCCTTCTCACGCTCTAGCGGCTGCATCACTCTGCGATTTCGCGGCGCGTCCAAGCGCGTCCTGCTGACCTGAGTTGCCCTTAAAATCGGGGAGATAGAGAGGAACATTTATCAAATGCTACGGTTGGGGCGATCCTGAAAGGATCTGTCACATGACACCCTCCGAGCGTGGCCTTGCCAAGAAGCTCTTGGAAGAAACCGGCATCACTGAGGCGCAGGCGCTCGAGTTGATCTCGCTTTTAGGAGCGAGTTGGTCGTCCCTGATACGAGAGGCAAAAGCCATCAAGAAGGATCGGAGGGCGTCGCCCTCGCGGATGTAATGCTGACCGCTGGCTGTCCTCTCTTCGGCTGGACAGCGGGGGAACATTAGTGCCCACTGTAAGTTGGGCACCAACCCCAATCAGGTTCTTGATGACAAAGATTCCCTCCTCGAACATTTTGATCCGCAAGCTCCAGACGATCTCTGACCTCGGACCATCAGACACTGCGATCTTGGGAAACGTCGCAATTCAGGAGAAGGAATATCAGGCCAATGCAGACATTCTGCGCGAGGGCGACCATCCGACGCTTTCGTTTGTTGTTCTGGACGGTCTGATAGGCTCGACCAAAATGACAGGCGACGGCAAGCGCCAGATCACCTCCTTTTTTGTTCCCGGCGACATTCCCGACCTTCATGGACTGCACCTCTCGGTAATGGATTGCACCTTTGCGCCTCTGATGGCCTCTCGGGTGGGCTTCATGCGGCATGACGCTCTTCGCGCTATTTGCGACCAGCATCCTTCGATAACCACAGTGTTTTGGCGCTCGACGCTTGTCGATGCGGCGATCTATCGAGAGTGGGTCACCAACGTCGGAAGACGCGACGCCTATGCTGGCATGGCTCACATTCTGTGCGAACTCATTGTCCGCCTCCGCGCGGTCGGCCGCATCGAAGATCATGCGGCCCGTCTTCCGATAACGCAGGCTGCACTTGGCGATGCGCTTGGCCTTTCCACCGTGCATGTGAACCGAGTCCTTCAGGAACTTAGACGCGACGGTTTGATATCCACCGTGGGCTCGCGTTTTCATGCTACCGACTGGTCAGGGCTCGTTCGCGCCGGGGATTTTGATGGCACGTATCTGCACCAAAGGGCCGCTGACGCGTTGTGGCAGTAGAGGTGTTCCATGGCCAGATATTTCTTTGACAGCAGTGTCCGCGACGAAGTCATGAAAGATGATGAGGGGATCGAATGTGATGGGTTGGACGGAGCATGCCGAGAGGGCATGGACGGGCTCAGAGATTTGGCGCGAGAATGCCTCAAGGACCTCGATGGCCAGCAATTGGCGATCTACGTCAGGGACGAGACTGGTGAAAGGCTGCTGAGCTTGAGCATCACCCTTCAGAAGAAGCTGAGCGGGCTTTGAGCTTACCCGGTTTTCCTTCTAAGTCGTGCGAGCGCGTGAAGCCGCCATAGGCATCGTTGGGGCCTGCCAACAGGCCGCCGGGCCATTGCGCCACAACCAGTGAGCTGGTTTCGGCTTGCGCACGAGTCATGCGCCTCCTAGCCTGCCACAAAAATCCGGCGCACCTTCTTCGTACCTTTTGAGGTGCGCTTTATCAGCGAGGGCACGGTTGGTTCCTGTGCCAGACGGGCTTCTTTCAACCGCGCAGTTTTGGCAGCACGTTCGGCCCTTTCTTTTTCTACAATAAGTGTCGCAGCCGCTGTAGCTCGCTCGTTACGGCCGTCATCGCTCGACCACGGCATCTCAGTGTTTCCCCTTAAGTTTCATCGCCCGCCGTGCCATTTTGTATCTGAGCCGCGCTCTGGCTTCTTCTATTTGATCCTTAAGCGTGGTTTCAGTCGCCTTGACCGGCTTCTTGCTTGAAAGATTATTGTCGTTGAAAGCTGGATTGATGCGCATCTCGGTTCTCCAATGCGAGCCCGAACTTCGAGACGCCGGAAGAGTTCCCTCTTCGCACTCAGGAATCCTGCGCATCGTATGGAGTGATCGAACGTCTATGCTGGGCAGTGGTCGACCTCGCAGCGGCGGGCAGCAATGTCGCCGACATCACGATGGCCAAGCCGCTGCTGGATGCCGCCGGACGCGCGCTATACCTGATCGCCGACAATGGCGTATCGAAGCTGCCTTCTGCAGGCTCAAGGATTTCCGCCGCATCGCAACCCGCTAGGACAGTAAGCGATGTTCTCAGGCCACTGCGCTGAGTTCGTGAGCCTGGATGTAGGCCCATGGCAAGAGGTCGTCGATCTGGCTGTTCGGGTGGCCATTGACGATCCTGGTGAGGACATCGGCGAGATAGCCGAGGGGCTCGACGCCGTTGAGTTTGCAGGTTTCGATTAGCGAAGCGACGACGGCCCAGTGCTCGGCGCCGCCGTCCGATCCGGCAAAGAGTGCATTCTTGCGGTTTAGCGCGATAGGACGGATCGAGCGTTCAACAGAGTTGCTATCGATCTCGATGCGGCCATCATCGAGGAAGCGCGAGAGGCCTTCCCAACGCGACAGCGTGTAGCGGATTGCCTCGGCGAGCTTGGTCTTCTGGCTGATCAGCCCGAGCTTCTCGCGCAGCCAGGGCTCGAGAGCGACGGTGATCGGCAGGCTCTTTTCCTGGCGCACGGCACGACGCTGCTCCGCCGATCGTCCACGGATGTCGTCTTCGATGCGATAAAGTTCGGCGATCTGTCTCAGCGCCTCGCAGGCGATTGGCGCGGGACCGGCCGCGGCGAGTTCGTAGAAGCGCCGGCGCACGTGCGCCCAGCAGAAGGCGAGCGTCACGCCGCTCTTGTCGGCGAGCACGCGATAGCCGCCATAGCCGTCCACCTGCAGGATTCCTGTGAAGCCCGCGAGATGAGCGATCGGACGCTCAGCTTTGCGGTCGGGCGCGTAGACATAGGCGACGCCGGGCGGATCGGCTCCGTCCCATGGCCGATCATCGCGGGCATAGGCCCAGAGCTGGCCGGTCTTCGTTTTGCCGCGACCGGGATCGAGCACCGGCGCCGTGGTCTCGTCGGCGAAGAGCTTTGGCGAGGACTTCAGCTTCGCCAGCAGCCGTTCGTGAACCGGACGCAGGTGCCAGGCGACACGGCCAACCCAGTCCGCGAGTGTCGAGCGGTCGAGATTGATGCCCTGCCGGGCGTAGATCTGCGCCTGGCGATACAGCGGCAGGTGGTCGGCATATTTGGAGACCAGAACCTGGGCAACCGTCGCCTCGGTCGGCAGGCCGCCTTCGATCAGCCGGGCGGGCGCGGGAGCCTGAACGATCACGTCTTCGCAGGCTCGGCAGGCATATTTGGGTCGGCGCACGACGATCACACGCAGCTGCGCCGGAACGATGTCGAGCCGCTCGCTTACGTCCTCGCCGATCCGATGCAAGTCCTTGCGGCAGCACGGGCAGGCATGGTCCTCGATGTCGACCACCATCTCCGTGCGTGGCAGATGGGGTGGCAACGCACCGCGGTTCGCCCGACGCTTGTGACACGCGCCTGACGCTCCATGGGAGCAGCCTGTTCGTTCTCCTCCTCGCCGGCCGCCTCGATCTGCTCGGCTTCTTCAAGTCCCAGCAGCAGCTGGTCTTCCGGCAGCGTCTCAGCACGACGGCCGAAGCGGTGGCGCTGCAATTCCTTGATGATCTGGATCAACCGGGCGTTCTCGACGTCGCGCGCCAGCACCATCGCCTTCAGCGCATCCGGATCGTCGGGAAGCTGGTCCGCCGTCATCGCCATGAGTGGATCAGACCATATTCGTCGACAGCCCGCGACAGCGGAATCCAGGCTGATTCACTTGGTCGCGGGTCAGCCCGCCTGGGCTGGAACACGGGTCCGGCGCGCCTCGTGGACGCGCCGCCAGTCGAGTCCTTCGAGCAGCGCCGAGAACTGCGCCGCCGTCAGCTGCATCACGCCATCCTGAACCTTTGGCCAGCGGAACTCCCCGTCCTCCAAGCGCTTGGCATAGAGGCAGACGCCGGTGCCGTCCCAGAAGATCAGCTTGATCCGATCCGTGCGTTTGGCGCGGAAGACGTAGATCGCGCCGCTGAACGGATCGGCGCCCATCGTCTCGCGCACCAGCGCCGCCAGGCCCTCCGCGCCCTTGCGGAAGTCCACCGGCTTCGTCGCCACCATGACCTTGACCGCACCCGTCGGCTCGATCACGACGTCGCCTTCAGCGCGCGGATCACCGCCGCCACCGTCTTGGCGTCGGCGCCACGGCCGACCCGCATGGCGACGCCGTCGATCTCCAACTCGATACGCCGGCGTCGCGAGCAGCTTTCCGTTTGCGTTGTGGCTGTTGTTTCCCCGTCGGTTCCGGCTTCGGAGCCGGCACCACTGCCGGCACGAACAACGGTTCCGGTGCCAGCGCTTCCGCCAACGGCACACGAGCAGCCCGACGCCAGGCGAACAACTGCTGCGGGGACAATGCATACCGGCGGGCCACGGCACTCACGGTCTCGCCGGCATCGTAACTTTCAGCCACGATCCGGGCTTTCTCTTCCGGCAGCCATTCGCGCCGCCGACCGGAACCCGTGAACACCTCGAAACGGCGCGCGGGCTCAAGATTGCTGGATTTAAGCGTAAGCTCTGAAATCGTCATGTGTCGAAGCCCTCAAAGGCTCCGAACATCGTTCCTCACGACCACGCGCGAAAGGTGCCACCAGAACAGCGCTTACCTAGGACAAGCTCGCAAGGAATTTTCTCTCCGCCGTCGCACTCGCAACGCTCATCGCATTCTGGTCTGATGGATCACGCTCTTCTCGCCGTACAAGTTGAAGCGTCAACTGTTGGAAGTTTCAGAACCAGTGTCAGACCAATAGTCGGACAAAAGCCGCTCAATCTTACCCAGTCGTTCGATAACATCGAGCAAAACGCTCACACTCTCCTGGCTCGCGACACCTTCGGATCGGCGAATTTCACTGATGACCTCGGAGAGACGGTTGCGCACGCTTTTGCCACCCGTCGAGAGCCCCAACTCCATCTCGATCAAATCGATCAGACCAATCAGGTCGCTTACCGGGTCAGCGGCGCCAACTGGCACTCTCTCAACTATTTTCTTGAACATTGATCCTCACGAGTCCGCTCGATAGGCAGAGAATTTGCCTTCTCGGAACTGAAGGCAAGATCAGCCCTCTACGTTGATTGAGTCTGAACGCTAGTGCACTGCCCGTTCATCCCTACGGCTGGGTAGCGCCTGAGACAATCCAGTCAACCAAGCCAGCTTTAATCTGCTCGCACCCGGTGAACTCGAAAACCAAGCTCTTAGCCAGATCCCGCCATGACAGTCAGGCACTCCCGTTTCCAATACCATATCGTGGAACACCTTGCGGATAATGTCGGCGTCGAATGCGGACACTGTTGTTGGGGCCGGTTCTGCATCTGCCCTCGCCTTGTGAGCATCATCGCGCTGGCGCTGGCGAAGCCTTTTCAGCAGTTCTCGTGATACCGCAATCGTCCGTCTGGTTCGATCCATCCTGGCGGAATGCAGCGGCTCCGACCAAGGAATTGTGTCGCGACAGGAAGCTGGCTTCGATAGCCGCTCGGGCGATGTCTGTTTGCGTTGAAATCATCGCGGCGTCCCTTCCAGCGAAGGGTAATTGCTACACTGTTTGGAAGCGCGTTTCAAAATGATTCAAAGTGCGTTCTTTACCAAGTGAAGGAGGCCCGGCCTGTCGTGCCCCCGAAGCCAATCTGTTGAGAAAGTCTGCCCAGAGGCGTCCCTGACATCCATGCGAAACGGGCAAGTTCCTCAAGCAAAGCACGCGTTAGCGCCCGCTGCTGCGCTAGGCTTGACCGCAGGGCGCGAGCGAGCACGATCTCATTGAAGGCGGGGGCGGCAAGCATGGCCGGAAAAACGGCCATTGGGGAAATCTTCATCCCCCATATAGCACGCCTCGCTGCTTATCTCGTAATCGGTCTGCCAAAAACAATACGGTCGCCTAGGATAGGGACAAGGCAGCCAAACGCGTTCTGCCGTTCTGCGGATGGAGAATGAAATGCAAGCTTCGGACCGTGCGACTGGTGACGAGACAATCACTCCGTCGGAGACTTCGCGAAAGCTGTTTGCTGTTCTCGAATGCAGGTTTATCGAATTTTGGACGGCAGGACTAAACTTCAACATGACCCAACCAACCTAACGCAGCAAAGCTCGGCAGCATTCCGACATGGGGCCGTAACCCGTCTGTCAGCTATTAGCACGCGTTGAACCAACGGCCGCCATTAGGCGTGGGGGCATGCGCGTCGTCAAATGGGCAAATCGCCGAAAGTTTTGGCCAACTTGTGAATCGTGTGCATCGCCACAAGCCGCGGTTCCAGGCCGAAGCAAAAATGTGTAGATGCAAAACATGACAGGGGCCGCTGATATTTTGGCAACCCATTACATGGCTGGACTAAGCGCTGACGAAGCCGCGAGTGGCTTGCCGTCTCCAATTAACCAGAAGCAATAGTTCCCCGGCGTCCGGCAGTGCCGCTCGACTCCCCGGCCCTGCCCTCACAGGGTCCGACCGAACAGCGTCACGATCAGGAGTCGCCGATCCGAGCCTGTGGGTTGACTGGATTAATCAGGAAAAGCTAATGAAGCAGCGATTGAGCGCGATGGATCTCGCGCCTGCTTCTTGGATTTCGACATGATTTTGTCGCGATCGCAATTCCTGGTGAGGCGGCTGGGAACGCCCGAGTAATTTTCGCCGCGAATTCGCCGATCATTGAAGAGCAGTACTGACAGCATGGCAGCACAGCCGTTTTTACCGTTCCGGGGGGAGAAAACGAAGTCGCCGATGATCCAGGACAAAGCCACGGTTGGCGTCATAGTCCCTATGTTCAATGCCGAGCGAACCATTCGCTCCACCCTGACCAGCATCTGCCAGCAGACCTACCAGGCATTGGACATTATCGTGGTGGACGATGGTTCGACGGACGAGTCTCCATCAATTGTAGCCTCCTATGCCGAGAAAGATCGACGTATACGCCTCATAGGGCAGTCGAATGGCGGCGTTGCGCACGCTCGCAACCGCGGCGCGGCTTCCACGGACGCGGAGTTTCTGGCGTTTGTCGACGCAGATGATCTTTGGGCTCCCTCGAAAATCGCACTGCAATTGCGCGCCTTGCGGGAAGGTGGCTCCTCGGCGGGCTTGGCATATTGCTGGTTTGCGCATATCGACCAGGATGGCCGGGTATTCTCGCTGCGCCATCAGCCTGACGCCGAAGGTCACGTTCTCCAGCGCATGTGCAGACAAAACCTGGTCGGCAACGGAAGTTCGATGCTCCTACGTCGCTCCGCATTCGAGCGGGTGGGACAATTCGATCCGTCCTTGCGAGCCAGGAACGCACAAGGCTGCGAGGACCTTCTAATGTGCCTAAGGATAGCCGAAAATTACGAATTTCGCCTCGTGCCTCAGTACCTTGTCGGTTACCGGATGACAAACGTCAATATGTCGAGCGATGTCATGCAAATGCTTCGTTCCTGCGAAATCGTCCTTGCCGAATTTCGTGAAAAATATCCGTCATTCGCGAGCGATTTCGACGCCCATTTCTTCGACATGATTCATTGGCTTGCTACACGAGCTTTGATTGAGGGACGATTTTTCGCAGCCGGCGAGCTGCTGAGGAGGTTCTTTGTGATGGAACCGGGCGTTGCGATCTCTCGCATGCCCAATATGCTCGAAGAGTATTGCAGGGCCCGACTGGTTCCTCAATGGCTCAAGATATGCGTGAGACGAATGCGGAACGACAAGAACGAATTTCGGCCCCTCTATGGCGAAATGAGCTGGTGAAGATGTCCGTCACGCCGAATCGGCGCGCAAATTTGTTGAACTCAGAACTGCACAAGCTGTTTGGCCCGGATGGCTGCTCAGGTATCCGGCACGTGGATTTAGACACTGAAGCTGCTCCCAAGGATTGCGATTCTGGCATGATCGTGCTGTGGCGCGGCGGGCTTCCAGTCGGGCATCTTCTTAGAGGGAGCGACGGTGAATGCCGCGCCGCCCCAATCGCGGCCTCGCCTGACCGAAGACCAGCTCCACCGTTTCCGGACCTACCGAACGCCAGCGTGATCATATGCACACGCGACAGGCCGGATGAGTTGCGTCGTTGCCTCTCCTCGCTTCCACAGCAAAGCGTCCCGCCGGCAGAAGTCATCGTGGTCGACAACGCATCGACAGGCAGCCAAACGCGCGAGGTAGCACTCGCTGCCGGCGCAATATACGTCCGCGAGGATCGACCTGGCTTGGATATTGCCCGCAATCGGGGCGCTAAGCGCGCATCCTCGGAAATCATCGCCTACACCGACGACGACGTCTTGCTTCATCCGCAATGGCTTGAGCAGCTGATCACGGCATTCGACAGACCTTCGATCGGCGCAGTGACGGGCCTTGTACTGCCCGCCGAAATTGCCACCGAAGCCCAGCTTTATTTCGAGACGTTCTGGAGCTTCGGGCAAGGCTACAGGCCTCAATTTTTCCGCGCGGCCGACTTTGCTGCCAGCAAGCACGACGTGTTCCCGGCCTGGAAAATCGGCGCCGGTGCCAGCATGGCCTTTCGACGCGAGGTGTTTGACCGCGCGGGATTGTTTGACGAACGCCTCGACGTCGGCCAGGCTGGGTGTTCAGGCGACTCCGAATATTGGTATCGGTTGCTCGCCAACGGATATGACTGCCTTTACCAGCCAACCTCCGTCGCGTTCCATTTCCACAGGCGGACGATGGACGGTCTGGCTAAGCAAATCTACTTCTACATGCGCGGTCACTCGGCCGCATTGCTCGTCCAGCATGAACGAACTGGCGTCAAGGCGAATTTAAAACAGGCTTTCAAATGGAAGCCGCTTTGGTACCTCGGCAGAGTTCGCAGAAGGCTGCTTGGACGCAGGATTCCCGAGGATCGGTTCCTTTGGCATGAAATCGCCGGCTATGCTTCAGGAATCCTGTTCTACCTCCGAACCAAGCGCGGGTAGGGAGACGTGGCGGACAATCCCTTGGTTTCAATCGTGGTGCCCGCGCGCAACGCGCAACTGACGCTCGCACCCAGAGGGTGGCGGCGAGGCTGAAGGCGAAGGCATGTGCGTCGGCAACGGACATTGATCGGCTCCTGTTTGAAGCGGAGGATCATCCCCCCGCTGACAGGCGCCCGATGTGTTCGGCTGACGGCCGCAATTACCGCGAAGGTGAAGCCGGAGCGGCGGCACGCTTCGCGTAGTCCGGCCCTTTGCGGGTTATTGGCGTCAAGCCATCAACGATCAGCGAGGGATGGTGCTTCGTTCCTGGAGATTGATGGACGGACAATGGCTGGCGAGATACGACAAGCGATCTGCCGAACCCGCCTGTCCCATTCCGTCCGCGCGAACGCCGCACCTCGGCTCGAAGAGTGATCTCCGCCGCCAGCGAATAACCGATTTGGGGCCGCAAGTAGACTGTCCCCATTAGAAGCAATCTCGCGCAAGCAGTCGCCGCGCCTTTGATCAAGCCAAACTCGACCAGAGTTCGTGTCTCCCGGCGCGCCATTTGTGAACAAAAACTGGGCACCCCAGCCGGGAGACGCGCCGCCGTCCATCGCCCTAAGCCAGCTTGGTCGAGGTCAATCGGCGACTTTTGCTTCCGAAACGCCCCCTTGCCTTCGGCCACCGTCTGACCGGCGAACTACTCGATAACGGCCAGGTGATAGGCCATGGTGTCGATGGAACAGCTTCGAAAATGCGGCCGCGGTCTCATAGCCGACACGGGTCGCAATCCGAGCAATTCCCTCGTCGCTTGTTTCGAGCAGAAAAGCGGCCTCCGACATTCGGCGTGCGATAAGATAGCGGTACATGGGCTCGCCAACGAGCTTGGTGAAACGAGCCGAAAACGCCGACCGACCAAGCCCCACGCTTTGCCCAAGCTCGCCAAGCGTCCAGGGCCGATCCGGTCGTTCATGGATCAACTGAAGTGCCGGTCCTATGTGCGGGTCCGCCATCGCCCCCAGCCAACCGCCTTCCCCGGGGCCGAGCGACTTGATCCAGCTTCGCAACACCTCGACGAAGAGCACTTCTGTCAGTCGTGAGAGTGCAACGCCTTGGCCAGGACGCGCGTGCGCCGCCTCGCTCACCATGCGTTGCAGAATCGCCTCGAGCCATCCTCCGTCTTCCGTCGGCTTGAGGAGAAGCAGGGGCGGAAGCAACTCCAAAACACTGCCGCGCGAGGGCCGTGCCACAGTGAAATTGCCACAGATCATCGTCGCGTGCGGCTGCTCGCCGCCTCCGTGACGAACGAGCCCAAGACGCCCGTCCAGTCGATCGATATGGAGAATCGGTAACGGTTCGATCCGGCTGTCCGAGTAGAGCGCATGGGGCTCGCCACGCGTGACGACAACAAAGTCGCCCTCCGTCATGTGGAGTTCTCGTCCACTTTCGAGCGCGAGGGTGGCTGAGCCACGGCTGAGATAGTGGAACAGGGCGTAGGGGCGCTTTGCCAACGCAAGATTCCAGGGATGGCCGAGCTCGAAGTGGAACAGCAAGGTTCCGCCCAGGCGAACGCGATCGAGCACTTCAGCGAGGATGTCCATCGTCCCGATGGTAGTGCGACGGACGGTCAGACACAATATTCGGACGATTGAGGCCTAACGTCCAAATGCTCCACGTACTAGTTGATCGCAAGTCGAGCCAACGGGTCGCGCGGCAACCATCACCCGAACGGCAGATGGGAGAACCGCGGCTGTTGCCGACACGCCTGCCCTTCCCCGGACCCGCCGTCGTCCGTCATCTCAACAGGAGCAACCAATGCGAAATCTTCTACTCACCGTCGCCACCGTCCTCATGGCCGGAGCAGCAGTTGCCGCCCCGGCCCAATCAGCTCAGCTGCCCAAGGGGGCGGCCCACAATATCGTGCTCGTCCACGGCGCTTTCGTCGACCAGACGAGCTGGAAGGCGGTTGCCGATATCCTCACGAAGAAGGGCTATAATGTAACGCTCGTCGAAAACCCGCTCACCTCCCTGGCGGCGGACGTCGATGCCACCAAACAGGCGCTCGCCAGACAGAACGGCAAGACCGTTCTCGTTGGCCACTCCTGGGGCGGTGTGGTCATCACGCAGGCAGGTGGCGATCCCAACGTCTCGGCGCTCGTCTACGTCTCCGCATTCGCGCCTGACGTGGGAGAATCTCTGGCGAGCTTAGCCAAGAGCGGCCCGGCAACCGAAGGAGCCGCGGCGATTCATCCCGACGAAAAGGGCAACCTCTACATCGATCCCAAAGTGTTTCCTGCGGCAGTCGCGGCCGACCTTCCTCCGGAGATCGCAGAATCCTTGGCAAATCATCAGCTCCCGTTGAACCACACGGCGTTCGAGGCCCCCGTCGATAGGGCAGCTTGGCACGACAAGCCGACGTTCTATGTGATCAGCACGAAGGACAAGGTCATCGCACCCGAGGTCCAGAAGATCTTCGCCAACAGGATGAAGGCACAGACGACGGAGGTCGCCGGCAGCCATGCCTCCCTGGTCATCCACGCCAAGGAAGTCGCCGCAGTGATTGAAAAGGCCGCGCTCGTGAAGTGACGATACCGCTCCCGGCACTTCGTGCCGGGAGCGCCTCGCGTGCTGGGCGGACTACGCGATGCCTTGGGCCGCGAGCGGCTCGGACCTGGCTGAACCGCACCAGCTACTCTCACCCAACTATTTTACGCCAAGCATCCGGAGGATGACATGACTGAGTTCGACACCGCGAGCCAGGACGACGCCACGCTGGAAACGGCGCCTACCCGTTACATCGAAGGCGCCGGTATCCGCTTTGCCTATCGCCGCCTCGGCCCATCGACCGGAACGCCGCTGGTTTTTCTGCAGCATTTCTCGGGGAACATCGATGCATGGGATCCCGCAGTCGTGAATGCCCTGGCCGCCGATCGCCCGGTGATCGTTTTTGACAACGCCGGGGTCGGCCGCTCGACAGGACAAACGCCGGACAATATCGAAGCAATGGCCCGAGACGCGGTCGCCTTTATCAACCTGCACGGGCTCTCCGAAGTCGACCTTCTGGGGTTTTCTCTCGGCGGATGCGTCGCCCAGCAGATCGCCGCCGAGCACACAACGCTGGTCCGCAAGCTCATCCTCGTCGGCACGGCTCCGAAAGGTGGTGAGGAGCATCTGTTGGCGGTTCTGCAGGACGCGTTTTCCCAAACCGAGGCGCCGGACCCCCGCCTGCCGCTGTTCTTCACGAAGTCGTCCGCCAGCCAGCAGGCCGGCCTGGCGTTTCTGAAGCGGGCGAAGGTGCGTAAGGAAGATCGTGATACCGACAACGGCAGCACGGTGACCGATCCGCAGGCCAAGGCGCTGATTACCTGGTGCGCAACTCCTGATCCCGAGCACGCCACTCTGCGCGCCATCCATCAGCCAGCCCTTGTGCTCAGCGGCAGCCACGACACCATGCTGCCCGCAGACAACGCCTACGCAATGTTCAAGGCTCTAAGCGACGCCCAGCTGGTAATCTATCCCGATTCCGGCCATGGCTCGCTATTTCAGTATCCCGAATTGTTCGTCAACCACGTCCGAACCTTCCTGGAAGCGTAGTGGGCGGTTGTCACACCTTATTCTTGAGAGCTGTTGCGGAGAAAGAAATGACAATCGCAAAGGTCGAGGTTGAGCGTTTCAGCCTGACGTGTTCCAAACCATTCGACGCCGTTGTTGCCGCGCTCAAGTCAGCGGTCGGGCAACCTGACATGGTCGAATTTTTCAAGGCGACGAGGGCTGCAAATTCCTTTCCGGATTTGGAGCGCATTGTGCAAGGCGGCCTCGGCCGCACAGCTCTCATGCTCTTCGCGGAATTCGACTTGGGTGCCATTCTGCGCCGCGAAACCGGGGCCGAGACTCACAAGAGCATGCGGCTTTTGGTGGGCAATCCACTCATCATGAAAGAAATGGTCAAGCACGTTCCCGATGCTGGATCTTACGCTCCAGTTACAGTTCTCGTTGATGAACGTCCCGATGGCGTGCATGTCTCCTACGACAAAATGGAGAGTTATCTGCTCTCCTATGGTAGTTTGGAGGCTCTTGCTGTCGCCCGCAGACTTGATGCGAAAATCACAACTTTGTTACGCGAATGCGCAAGCTAAACTCTCCTGATGATGCTTCAGACGCATGGAAGTGAAAGCCCGTCCCGAACACGGACGACGCGCATGGGTAACGTGCGGCGACGGCTTGGAGCAATGCGGTCGCCGAAGTGATTGTGGGCTCGGCATCACCTGCGTCACGACGCGCCCCGCGTTTTCCCAAGCGAACTCGCTGGCTCGGTCGAACTCCCCGCAGGCGGCAGCTGTCATTCTTTAAGCGCATCGAATGAACGGCTGCCTTTAGGCGCGGCGACTATCACTTCGAGCGACCGAAATCGGGCGGTGGGTTCAACCGGTCACTGCAACACCTTGTGTAGCCTATCGGCGGGTGTTTCGAAGTCCAGGGTTTTTCGGGGGCGCTGATTGAGCCGCAGGGCGACGCTGTCGAGTCGGGCCTGCGGGACCTGCGAGAAGTTGGTTGTTCTGGGGAAGTACTGCCTGAGCAGGCCGTTGGTATTTTCGTTGCTGCCGCGTTGCCAGGGACTGCGCGGGTCGCAGAAGTAGACCTGGAGATCGGTTGCGACGGTGAAGCTCTTATGACGAGCCATCTCCTTGCCTTGGTCCCATGTCAGCGAGCGCCGCAGCTCTTGGGGCAATGTGCCGATTTTCTCGGCGAGGGCCGCCACGACAGTCGCTGAGTCCCTTCTGGCCAACTTCACAAGCATCGTGAACCGGCTGTGTCGCTCGACCAGGGTGACGATGTTCGTGTCGTTTGCTCCGGTGAGCAGATCACCCTCCCAATGACCTGGGATGGCACGATCCTCCGCCTCGGCGGGACGCTCGCGGATGGAGACCATATCGAGGATTTGACCTTGCCCCGTTCGGTTGCTCTGTGCACCTTTGCCGAGGCGCATCTGTCGTTTGGTGCGCAGATGGGCTGTCAGCTCCTTCTTGAGCACCCCTCGCGACTGGATGAACAGGCTGCGATAGATCGCTTCATGAGATATCCGCATGCTTGGATCGCCTGGGTACGCTCGCTTCAGCCAACCCGCAATATCCGGCGACCATTGCAGTGCCAGCTTTTGCGCCACCCGCCACTTTAGCCGTCCAGAGCATGCCAGGCGACATTGCTTCGGGCGAAGCGCGCGCTGCCAAGCCTGCTTGTCGGCTCGGGTTGCTCGATACGCTTGGGCACCGCCATTGCGCGAGATCTCGCGACTGATCGTTGATGGGATCGCCCCAGACTTCGTGCAATAGCGCGGATGGCAAGACCTGCCGCAATCCCGCGAGAGACCTCTTCGCGCTCCCCCAGCTCGAGCGCCGAGGCCGCTCTACGCCTTGCTGACGGAGCAATGCCGCCGTGTAAGGATACGATCCGCTGAACGCCGCCCTTGGTCCGGCGGTCTAGTGCCCGCGAGATCGATGAAATGCTCTGACCCTGCTTCCACCGCTCCCAAAGCTCGGCCTTCTGCTCCGGGGTAAACCAGATCCGTGACGTCACCATGCGACACCTCCCAATCCTCTCAGATTAAAGGTGTTGCGGCGACCGGTTGAACCCACCGGCGCAAAGCCGCCGTTCGCGTTGTGACGTTCGTCCACTTCGGTGAGCTTGTCGAAAAGCGCTGACCACACCTCGACTGGGATTTGGTATGTGAGCGGCGCTACGAGCTGCCGAGCCGATAGACCGGAATGCCGAGCTTGCGGGCCTTGTCCGCCAGGTTCTCCTGAATGCCGGTGCCCCGAAAGATGATGACCCCGATCGGCATGACCGCCAACATCTGGTCGTTGCGCTTGAAGGGGGCGGCCTTGGCATGCTTGCTCCAGTCGGGCTTGAAGGCGACCTGCGGCACCTTGCGATGATCGGCCCAGCGGGCGGCGATCTTTTCAGGACCTTTCGGTGATCCGCCGTGCATCAGCACCATGTCGGGGTGTTTGGCGCGGATTTGGTCGAGCTTTGCCCAGATCAGCTCGTGATCAGCAGTATCGCCGCCGGAGAAGGCGATCTTGGGGCCGGCGGGTAACATGATTTCGGTTTCCGCGCGCCGCCTTGCAGCGAGGAAGTCGCGGCTATCGATCATCGCGGCGGTGAGATGGTGGCGGTTGACCATCGACCCGGTGCGCGGTCGCCAAGCCGAGCCGGTATGCTGATCGTAGTGTTCGGCGGCCTGGTCACGCATGATCTCGAAGGCGTCGCGCCGTTCGATCATGGTCTGGCCTTGGGCGGTGAGTGTCTCGAGTTCAACCGCTTTGATTTCGGTGCCGTCTTGTTCGCGCTGCAGGCGGCGCTAGACCTGCTCGTTGTCGTCCAGTTGCCGCTCGATCCGTTGTACAGCACGGTGGAAGACGTTGGTGACGGACCAGAGGACGTCATCGAGGTCGGGTTCAAGGCGCGTGTCGGCCAATGTGGCGATAAGGGCGTCAAAGATGTCGGCCACGGCTCCGGCCACGCGGTCGCCGCCGGGGAGCGGTCGCGGATCGGGCTCGTCGGCAAATGGGCGCCAGCCAAAGAGCTGGAGTTCGGTCAGGATGTGATCGGTCGGAGAAGCGGCGTGGTGCGGTTCGGTGTCGTCGTGCTCGCTCATGGGGATGCTCCCGTCGGTTTAACCGCGACCCTCGCGGCCTTCATGGCGACGAGAGCCCACGGGGGGGACGGTTCGACAACCGCAGCGAAGCGGAGGGTCGGAGCGTAGCGGAGAATGGCGGCGGCCGGCTATTTTGCCTCGCGATGGAACGGCGTCGCGCCCAATCGCTGCCATTCGCGATTGTAGCGCGCCGCCGGAAAATAGTCGGCCGCCGCCATTGCCTGACCGGCACGCCTGTGGGCCGATCGCCCTCTTGAAGGCCTGGCCGCAGTTTTCTGCCGGCGGGCTCCCATCCATGCCATGGGGCCACACCGCACGCCGCACGTTTCCCCTCCCGGCTTATGCTGCCTGTGTAAGATAGCGGACGCGATCTTTGCGCATGAGCTGGTCCGCAATCGAGGCCCGGAAGGCGGCAAGTCCGAAATGGCGGAGGTCTTCGTTGAAGTCCTCCGTGAACGGCGAAAGAACGATCGCCTCGATCCCGGCGTCCGTCGCGCGCTCGAGCAGGCTGTCTCGGGCACTAGAGCGGTTATTTTTAGCCGCCCATCTTCTTCGCCATGGCGCAGAAATCTGCGTGCGACTTGTTGAGTGTGGTGTCGCCGCAGTCTTTCAGCACCGCCTTTTGTTCATCCGGTTTCATGGACATCCACGCGGTCTTGAAATCCGCTTCCGACCTCAAGGTTTTCATGCCGGCATCCGTGAAGAAAGGTGACATCTTTGCAGGATCATCGAGCGCGGAAGTGGTGCTGCTGCCTGCCAGCGCTGAGCCCGTCATCATTGCGAGCGCCATCGCGCCCATCGTAAGCATTTTGATGCCCATTTTTTCCTCCGTTAGTTCTACACGCGCAAATCGCGTGACCTGGGGAAAAACGTCGGCGTCTGAACTCTGTTCCCGCATCTTGCCGATTCCTCATCGACAGCCGTCTGCGCGCGCTGGCAGGTCTCGTGGAGGAATGGCCGGTGCAGTGGGGGATCCACCGTGGGGCAACGGACAAACCGGCCAATACGGATGCGATCGGCAAACGTGGTCCCATTAACCACCTTCCTGGATAGATTGCGACGGATCGTGGGGAGTTTGGGGTTGCGCCGCCAACAGGCCGGCAAAGGTTGGGCGGTGGCGACCTTCTCGGGTGCACTGCCCAAGGGCTGAACCTGCGGAACACGTCCTGACGAGAATTTACGACGGCGGACTTGATGCCGTCGCTATGCGCATCGCGTAGGGGGCAGCACCGGACCTGTAGTGTTCCACCGGATGAACTCGACTTCCTTCCCGGTCACTTCCCGCACGGCTTTCAACAGAGCCTCATGCAAGACACGCGTCTGCCTGTAGTGGTCGCAGTGTGGCGATATGAACGGCTTGATGATGCTCAGGTGCAGCGCTTCCGCAGCCGCCAGAAAACGCTCGATTTCAGCCTGTGCTAATTGCTTGGAAGGTTTTGCCCTGGCCATGGTAGCGAACTCCGTTTGAGGGTGATCGCCGCAACGAGGACTATACTCCTGAAACTCGTCGGGGCGGCAACCGCGCCCAGCAAAACCGCCGCGCCAACCCCATTGTATGAAATCAACCAACCATCTCAGCCGGGAACACGCTCAGCGACTGAGCGTTGATGGGATCATATAACGCCGCCGCCGCACTGAGGCGGGGCTGAAGGTTCGTATGCTGAACCAGCGTAGCTTTAGAACCTGCCTCAGCCCTCACGATCTGGCTGTTTGCCAACGTGTCTTCGACAGGGTTTGCGCCGCCGAAAATCTCGATCCCCTAAGCCGAGACGCTGCGATAATAGCGTCGATGGTAGTTGGAATTTTTCGAAATGCTCACACCACCGAACGCGAATTGCTCGAAGCAGTCATGTCTCGTCGCCTTCCAAAGGTCACATCCCCCTAAGGTTGCTCCCTGTAATCCAGCAGCTTGGCATAGCGCAGCTTCTCCTCGCCCTTCAGGAACCGCACGCGGCCTACCAAACCAGGCTTCAGCCATTCGGCCTTTTCCTTCTTTAGATCGATTGGCGCTGGCCCGCCGACTTTCCCTTGCACGCGATCCCATAGGCGCTGGCGCATATCGGCCTTGAAGGTGACGAAAGCGCTGCCGGCATATCTGCCCTTGTCGGCCATGAGCACCTTTCCCACCTCGCGCTGCACGCTAATGATATCCATTTCCTTTTCGGCATAGCATTTGATCTTGCGCCAGTTCATCGTCGGCCCGCTGCGGTAGACGCTGTCCTTACGCTTTGAGACCATGCGGTGCCGGGCATGGCTTTGCTGAACTGAATGCGGCCGACGGCTGGTATCAATTCCTGCAGGATTTCGCGGCGGTCTTCCATCGGCATGTTGCGCAAATCATGCCCGTTCAGGTGCAGGAGATCGAAGGCCACCAAATACAGGGCGCGCGATGGCTTACGGCTGGTGACGGCTGATTGTAGGGCGGGGAAGTCGGACAAGCCAGCCTCGTTGACGAAGCTACCCGATCTTGGACCACCGATCCCCGGCAAGCAGCATGGCGGCGAGCCGGCCGACAAGAACGACAATTTCTATACCTGCCCGACTTGCGGGCAGCAGGTCGACATGCGCGACCTGCGCCAGGTGATTTGGCACGAACGGCCAATACACAAACCGCTCCTCATGGTGGGACCAAAGTCCCATCGGCGGACGCAAAGGTCCTATCCCAGAAACATAAGGCGTGCCGCTTCATTGACACGGAACTGACGGACAAACGTCCCTTCACCGTCAGTTCACAAGATGCCCGCCGCCTCCTGGTGAGGCAGCGGGCATTTTGTTTGCGGAGAGCAGGATGCAATTTGGAGAGATCATCGCGAATGTCTTGGCCACCGCCCTTCTCGCGTGCGGCCTGGCAGCCGTATTGTTTCTGTTTGGAAGGCCGATTTGGCCCGAGCCCAAGGCCAGGATGGTAATCCTTCTCCCGGCCGATGCCATGACGACGGCTTCAGTCAGGAAAGGCAACGAACCGAGCTTGCCAGAGACGTTTGATATTAAACGCGCGCTGCCCCGACCCAAACTGCATTAGACGCCCCCGTCTGCTATGTTAGGTATCCCTAATGAATGATTCGTGAGGGGTGGCGGTGTCGTATCAGATACGTGAGCTTTTGGCGGGGCGCGTGATAGCGGAATTTCGCGCGGAAGCGCCGACATCTTTTCGTGCAGCGGAAGTGGCAACAGGTCGACCTTTGACGCTCCACAGGACGGGAGACTACTTCATCGAGGTGACTGACGAGGCCAGCGGGAGAGTGTCCGAGTTTCAGTTCGCCGACTTGCTGTACTGAACAACCAGGCGCTGCGAGCCGCAGGTGGGTCCGCCCCCACTGGCGGGCAGAGGCGGACCCGGCCGAGGGTTGGGGCCACTCGGCTGGCAGCGGGGGACGCTGCCGCCTTTAAAACCTGCTTCGAAATATCAAGCTCCGCTAATGCACAAAAAAGCCCGCCACCGGGTGGCAGCGGGCAGGGTCTGGAGTGCTGGGATCAACCAGCATGAGAACCGCGGCAGGGTTGGTTGCGATAGTCGGGCGGACGCATGTCGACCCGCCAACGCTCGGTTCACCCGCCCTGCGCCGTGTGCGCCTTTTGCTGATGCTTAGGGTGCCATCTACAGGCGACATGCGGAACTCGGATACATAGTCCGATTCAATACCCTGCCCCGCGGTTCGGTTCCATGCCCAGGCATCTGCGCGCCGGCGACCGTCGGCGCTCTAAGGAAGAACGGCGTATAAGCCGCAGTCCTGCGCGCGTCCGCAACAGCGGGCATTGTCGCGCGGTGGACGGAGGAAATTCGCCCCCGACGCGGGCGGTGAACGGGACAGCCGCAGGAGCGTCAGCATAGCGCCGGCCGCAAGACGGGACGCGGGACCGACTGTCCCCGTCCGCGGCGGTCCGCATGGCTTGCATTCAGGATATGAATCGGGTGTCGTTGGCGCGCATCGGCGACTGGAACCGATCAACGTTCCGAGCACGAAGTTGCAAGCTGAGGCCATTCAAGACATGTGGCCAGAGCGCGCAAAGCAGCTCTATCCTGACGTCGTCAAGCGGCTGGAGATCGCGGCCGGCCCGGACCGCCAGATCGATTTCGACATTGCCTTCGTTCCGGGTTGGGTTCCCGAGCGGCCGAATCCTCTTCTTCACCAGCGACCTTGCCCAGGTCGAAGAGATGGCTCGCAAGGCGCTTAAGGACTGGACAATCGAAATTGACCGGGATCCATGTGACGCCCACGTTTTCGACCCGGCGGCCAGCGATGACGATGATGCATTGCGCATGGCGGCATGGCGTGATTTCGACGGCTCCTTGTATATGAAAAGCCGCCGGCAAATCCTGCCATCGCGCTGACGCTTGCCATGATGCGCGGCCAGTCCATGCATTCCTTCGGGCCCGTTGGCCTTCATCAGGTCGACATAGAACTGCAGCGTCTTCTTCCACTCGGGCTGATCGAATTGCGGCTTCCAGTTCTCGTCGGACCAGCGCGCGCCGAACGAGTTCGACATGGCGGTCAGGAACGCCATGTTCTCGCCCCAGCCTGCCTTGCCGCGCAGGCACACGCCGTTCACGCCGCTGGCGCGGTGCCACTCAACCGGACAAGAGAAGATGATGAACCTTGAGGTCGAGACATCTCAAGCCTTAGACGCGCGCCTGGCTGATCTCCAGGCGAGAGTGCGGGCAGCAAGCATAACCAACCCGAAATGAAAACCTTCCAGAAGGTCGCAGCCATCATGGATAACGGGCGCGGCCAGATTGCTGCCGAGACTTGATCGCAGCAACATTCCTCGTCGAACAAGAGCCCTTGAATGGGTAGGCGCATGTTGGCAAGGAATCGGCGGCCAAAGGGCGCGAAGCCTGGTGCGACTGGCACTAACGAAAATCGCGCTCTCGTCCCCTTGAAGGACCGACTTTGACGGTCATATCGTCCTATATGCCGAGGGAAAACAGCAAACGCCCTTCGATCCTCGACCTTGACGCGCTGCGGGAGGCTTTCATGGAGTCTGTCCGCGAAAACAACGTCACAGCGGCTGAATGGGACAAACACGCCGAAACAGTTCATTCGCCAGCTGGCGGACCACAATCTTAGCGAAGATGCCGTTAGCCAGATCACAGGGCCGCAGGACGCCAGCCAGCCGTAGGCGAGATGGCCGGTGCGGTGGGGGCATCGGGGCTACGACCACACCGGCCACTACGGGAGGGGTTTAAGTTCCCCGCGTCGTTAAAATTATAGCCATATTAGAAATCGCACAATTAACCCTATAGGGCTACCCAGCCGTCGACGGTCGCCCATGTCGAAGCAAAAAAGCCCGGCACCGTAAGGCACCGGGCAAAGTTCCAACAAGGGGAATCATGCACCGATGGGAGACGGTGCAGAGCCGGAAGCGATTGGGCGCGTAAATGTTCCTCAAAACACCTACAGACCGCCACCTGGCGGAAGATCCTGCTGCACGCCGCCTGGCCGGAAATATGCCGCAAGCACGGGCTGACATCGATTTTGAAATTTCGGACGGAATGCTCTGCCATCGGGCGCTCCTTGACAGCCCGGCTAACTGCGCCTTACCCGATTGTTCCAGCCGGATACTGCACCCGCAACTACTTTCAGGGATCAACGCTTGCATCCCGCTCTATCCCAACCATCTTCGCCAGCCGGCCGAGGAAGTCCACCAAAGCAGCTTGCGGGTCATCGACTTCGCCGATGACCACTGAAATGCCCCAGCGCTCAAGCACGGCTTCCTCCACAGGGTTTCGGCTGGTCATGAAAATGAACGAGGGAGGACGATCTTTCTCATAGCCAGAGCGATGCCACGTCTGCCAAAGGCGGTGCAACAACAGCCGAATGTTCGGATCGGAAAGGCTATAGCCGATGAAGAGGATCGTGCTGCCGAGCGCGTCCGAGCGAAAACGCACGTCCAGCGGTGAATTGAAGGAAAGGCGATCGAGGTAGTCCGTTTCGGTAAGGACGAGGGAAGTATCGTCGTCGAAGTCACCATGAAACTTGACGATGTGGGGAATGCCCTGGCGGGCCTGAGCCACATCGCGTGCATTGCCCACTTTGGCATAATCCCTGCCGTATATCTCAAACGCCATTTCCAGGTTCCGGTCATAGTTAGTCGTGTAGATGACGGGAAAATCGAGGCTCACGATCAGACGGTGCAATTCCGACTTCCCGATCCGGTCCTTGGTGACCGACCAGTTTCTATCCATCCAACTGCGAAGCGGCCCGATGCTGCCGTGTTTGATCCGATAGTATTCGGCCAAGGTCTGAAAACGATCCCGCCGCATGGAAAATTCATCGTCGACGCCGAGCTCCTTTGCCATTCGCTGTATGAGCTTCTCCCACGAGGGAAGCCCGACGCTCATCGATACCCCCGCCCCCACGAACAAAATTGCGCTGCGACGACGAATTGCATTGGCGAGCGAGCCTATAGGATCATCGTTCATGAACAGGTCTTTCGAGGAAACTTGCACAGGTCGAACCTGAAGACGCCTGAAACACTCCGGTGCGAGCAAACTTGGACCCGGCCCGGCGTTTCGAGCCCACACGGCACACTTCGGAAGCAATGGGCTTCGTCGTCGTCGACTGAACCGGCTCCGTGACGGTCCGCCAGCGCATAAGAGCCGGCGCTCGCCGTCCTGGCGAGCCGCTTGCCACCAAAGCTGAAGTGGCGGACGCGGCGGCGGCGGAGAAATGGCAATGGTCCTGTCGCGGTTTACCGGTCATGTTGGTCCGGTTCCGAGCCAGCCATATTGCCCTGAATTCCATCCGGTTCGGCATTCACCAACAGGTCGCGTCGTTTCGAGCCGATAAAGATGATGATGCAGTAGATCATTGTCATACAGCGATGATTGTCATTGCGGCCTAAACATTAGTTGGCCGACATGTTCCTTGTGCCTGGAAAAATCCTTCGTGTGCCGGAGCTTTCGACGTTCAAGATACCGCCGCATCGCGTCTGCCCGTCGATCTTTGATCCAAACGTCCCAATGTCGAAGCACACCCACTGTCACCGCTGGAAGCGTATCCTAGAGCGAGCCGGCCCGCCGCACATCGGCACGCACGGTATCCGCCACCGCTCGGCGAGCGACATCGCCAATTCCGGCGTGCCGGTGAAGGTCGGCATGGAGCTGACCACGCTGGGCTATAGGGGCGGCCAACTGTTCCGACGGGTCCTCTTTCCCCAGGTGGCTTTGACGGCAATCCCCAACCTCACAACCATCGATGATGGTCATCATGAAGGCGCTTTCGCTCTCATTCGCCATCAAGGTTGTCGATATCTTCACCCAGTCCCAACTAACCGCGGCGCTGAATTACTATTACCTCGAAGCGTTCGTGATTGCTGTCGTGCTCTACATGGTGATTGCCTATACTGTCACCCAGAATGCCGACAAGCTGGAACGGGCGCTTAGGGTGCGAACGTGAGCGGGATTTGGGATAGAATCGTTTTGCGCAACACAGCAGGACTAGAGCGTCGGAATCCGCGACCGATCAAAACGGACAATGCGAAGTCTACCTGATGTTGTGCAAGAGGTTTGGATATTGCGAAAAAACGTACTATGTGCCTCGTGGTGGCCAATGAACGTCGCTCAAATTCTCCGATACAATAAGAGGAAATTATATGACCACTGCTCTCGAACACGACGGCCAACTTGACACTGTGTCCATCGCAGCCGACATCGTCGCCGCCTATGTGTCAAACAATCCATTGCCGGTCGGCGAGTTACCGAAGCTGATCGGCGATATCCATGCCGCTCTGAAAGGCATTGGCACTCCGGCGAGAGAACCTGTGGTCACGCGGGAACCAGCGGTATCGATCAGGAAATCGGTGACGCCGGATTTCATCATCTGTCTGGAAGACGGGAAAAAGTTCAAGTCGCTCAAGCGCCATCTCCAGCATTTTAATCTGACCCCCGACCAATATCGGCAGAAATGGAATCTGCCCTCCGACTATCCGATGGTGGCGCCGAACTACGCGGCAACCCGCTCGGCTCTGGCGAAATCCATAGGGCTCGGGCGCAAGGCGACTGTGCCCACCCCTGCCGCGGGGAAAGCAAAACGGGCCGTTCGTGCTGCCGCAGCGACGACGACAGCGGCAGCCATCAAGTCGCCGCTGAAGAAGACGCGCAAGGCACCGGCCAAAACCTAAGTTCTTCGTCTGGTCGGGGTGTCAGGCTGGGTCGGACTTGAATCGCGAAGCCCCGCCTTGCAGCGGGGCTCGTGTTCCGTGCCTCTCAATGGCTGGCCGCGCGACAAGCCCCATAGGTGCAGACGCCCGGCCGAGGGGGTGTCCTATGGCGGCACGCAACCACCAAGTAGGAGTTCTGAGCAACGGGCACGCTCAGCTGCTCTCGGCCAGGAAATGATTGACCAAGTGCCAGTCCGCATCGCCTGCCGTAACTGCCCGTTCACCGGCCACTCCGCACCCGAATTCGGCGACCTCAGGGGGAAGCGAGCCTTGTTGCGGACGATCGCAACCACCAGTGTCACGATGGTGATGAGCAAAGCCGCTCTCAACAGGAAGAGACGGCTGGGTGGTGCAACAACATGCCCTACGTGGACCGTTGAAGGCGCCCGCTGCGAGGGTGCAGCGGGTGAGCAACTGTGGTGTTAAACCTGATGATAGGTGGACCTGCCGTTGATGGCGCCGCGCTAAGAGATCGAGCCAGGAAGGTCACCAAACGTACCCAGCAAGCCAAGGCGGTATTGCCCGTCAGTAATGCGACTTGGTGCCGCTGCCTGAGCGTTTCAGGAGATGGCGACCCACGTCCAACACGCGAGCATGACGAGCGGCGCCATTGTTCTTCCATTAGCGATGAGGGACATTCTCGGCCCAGCGAGGTTCCTGGCGTCAAAGGGGGACCAGCCAGCCATGACCCGCGACAGGACGCCATGGAATATCCGAGCCCGCAGCAGGGTTTCCGACAGGTCGAGAGGATGAACCGGACCATTAAGGATGCAACCGTCAAGCGCTTCTACTATGAGAGCCACCACCAGCTCCGCCAGCACCTTGCCGACTTCATCTCGGCCTACAACTTCGGTCGCAGGCTCAAGACTCTCAAAGGCCTCACACCCTATGAGTCGATCTGCAAGGCTTGGGCCGATCAGCCCGAACGCTTCAAGCGTGATCCGCTCCAGCAAATGCCGGGACTAAACATCTAACCTTTGTTGCCATGGTCGTCGTGACGATTGTTCCGATCGGGATGCCGCCTGTGTCAGGCTTTGGACCGGAACCCGCGCGAATAGCCGCTTTTGTGGCCTTTGGCTTGCTGTTCGGGTTCGCATATCATCGCAATTGGGCTCCTGACCCTCTGCCTTGTCGTTGCTGCCGGATTCGGCATAGAGGCCTTGCAGCTGTAAGCCCAACACGACACCCAGCCGTCGATGACGCTGTCATTGAGGCTGCTACGAGTGGTGCCGGGGTCATGGCGGTTGTCTAATTGCGAGGAACGGTCAGTCACAACAGAGCCCGCAACAACTCTCTTGCCCACGTATTCACAACTGAGGTTTTGCCGATACGGGTGAGGACGCACAATCCGTGGACCTGGGGTGCAAAACCGTTCGGTGGTGAATCGCTTGGGAATTTGAATAGATCAAACCTTGGGACGACAGGGCTAGTCCCTTTGCATGCCTGCATCATCCAAGTTGTGGAATGGACTGACCGTAGTGCCGGACTGTACGCTCACCAGGGGCATTGTACCCGAGCCGAGATCCTCCCGCTTGCCGCCCGTTTAGGTTGCATGCCGGTTTATGATTTGTTGGAGAATTCGGCGCACCGTTCTATGCGGACATGCCATGTGATTCGTTCATGTCCAAAGGCCTCGGCGGCTCACCCACCGCCGAGGCCTATTGGTGCCTAAAACTGTTGGCTCGACAAGCCTCGGTCCGTTTCGTGCAACGCATGCCACTGGCTCAAACGACGGTTGTCCAAGGTGAGTTTTTAGCAATTGCTTGACTAACGACCCGCACGCGGTGATTTTGCCCCCGAAGGGAGGATCTGAGCATGGCTCCATGCGTGAGACCGCGATTGGTGGAAATTCAGGCCAACCGCGCTCTGCGGCGTCGGCCGGCCAAACGTGTTTGCTCCGGCAAACGGCTGGAAGCCGCAGCTCGTTTGCTTACAGTCCTAGGGAATGGCAGGCGCCTGCTTACTGTCATGCATCTGATGGAAGGTGAGAGGACGGTGACGGGCCTGCGCTCGCGAGTTGGCGTAAGCCGGTCCTCCGTGTCACAGCATCTGGCCATTCTCGTTGAACACGGAATCGTGGAAAGCCGGACTAAAGGAGCCCGGCGATATTATTCCTGCAGATCGGAGGACGCCAAGGCTCTCATCGCGGTCCTTGATGTTCTAGCCAGAGACGACGCGCTTCCTGCGCTCTCCGGCGTCCCTGCAGCGCCACCCGCCGCTAATTGAGGAATGCTGGCTAAGCCCCGCTCCAGAGCCTGCCCGCTGCTAATCCGCTAACAGGCCTTTTGTCGCCATCGGGACATTGCGCATGGGAATTCGGGACCTGCACGGTTCCCGTTCAATGCGTCTTCTTTACTTTTGCACAGGCCCGCTGCCGACAGGTGGCGGGCCACTTTACCGGACGGAGCTCTGACGAAGGCCCGTCATGCGGTGGCGGGCTTTTCCATTTCAGCGGTTGAACACAGATTGGTAGAACTCGTACCGAACCATCCGTCGATAACCCGCCCGTCGTTCGCTATCTTGCCCGGAATTCCCTGAGACCCTATCTCAATTCAGAAGATGACTGCCCACCAGCCACAGCCTAGCCACGACGTTGACGCGGTGGCGCCGATGCTGTTCGTGACTGACGCCGGTCCGGTTTCCCAGCAATAATGTTGCTTCGTTCTCGCCGATTGCCGATGTGCTGATCACCGGGATTAGTGACGGCGCTGCAGTCTTATCTCGGCGCTTTTTCAGCGCTTCGATTTCGTCGTCACGCCGCGCGATCCGGCTTTCCAGATTGGCGATGCGCTCGGTGAGTAAATAACGGCCCACGGCAAAGCCTCCCGATCCGAAAAGGACTGCGAAGGTTGTAAATGCGACCGGGTTGGCCAGAACCAGCGAGGCATTCGTCTGCAAGAAGGCGATCAAGTCGTGCATTTTCCAAATCCTCTCAGTTTCGCGGCAGCTTGTGAATTTCCAGCCTGACGGGTCCGCCCCTGTCGCAATTCGTGCAGAACAGCGCTCTTTCGACACTGCTGAACAGCGCACCCTTGCCATATCTGCGGATCAGCCCTGCCGGCTTCACCTCGGCATGATGTGAACAGTTCTTGCACCAAGCTCGCAACGTGTGCCATTCGCGGAGGTCGCCGAGGGCGACGTCCAGTCCTGCATGGATGCTGCCGTTGATGATCGTCTGAGGAAGGATCTTCACCTCGCCTGGCGTGATGATCTTTTCCATAATGTGACGGCTGTTGTAGTGGATCAGCAGCATGCCCGGCCGACGGCGTATCGCCGCCTGCCATGCCGCCTGGCTGACCATTGCATCCGGTGATCGACAGATCGTTTCGAGCTGCGTCTTCTCCTCGCTATCCCAGACCTCGATCCGGAAATTGTCTTCGGCTGTGTCCACCATATCAAGAACACGCCTTGTGCCAGCCGCGTGAAAAGCCGTTCGAGGCCGCCCCTCGCGACAGCGCCAGCTCGCCCTCGAGCCGGGCGCATCTGGCCAGGACATTGAGCAAGGCAACCACAGCATCCCCGTCGGCAGCAGCAAGTGCCTGCTGGGCCGCCAATTCCAATTCCGATATAGCTTCGCCATCCGGCGCGTTTTGGCGCTTTCCCATGGACCTTTCCTGCTCGGATACCGACAGGATTAAGGAACATATTCCTGCTAGGTCAAGAGGTGCTTGACTCTTTTGTTCTCATTTTGTTCGCCATTGGCTGGGATAGCCACAGCGGGCGAGCAATGAAGCTTCGCCTGGAGATCGAGAACGCTTCGCCGGAAGAGCGCGAGCGCCGCATCGAGGTATCTCGGCCGAACAGGGAACAATCAGATCGAGCTCCAGTTTGGCCCTCCAAGAAAACACGAGCGATGGATGGAGCACGCCATGAGATATTCACACAGGACGACGGCCGCGGCCGCTTTCATAGCTCTCACCTTCCCCGCGATGGCCCAGACAAGCGGAACACCGGCCCCCTCGACACCTGCACCCACTCCGGCGACCGAACAGCCGGTCGGCGGGCAGTTGCCGGATGCGAACCAACAAGCGGACGGACCAACACGCGAAATGATCCGCCAGATGGTTGAGCAAGCGGTCCGGGAGAGAATGCAGCAGGATCGCGGTTCTGAGAAAGGTTACCGCGACGAGGAAGATCGCTACATGGACCAGGACGGCCGGAACAAGGATGCTGATCTCGCCGATGAAGCCGACCGTCAGGGCGACGGGTGGCGGAGCCACGGTGATCGAGCGCGCGGACAAAGAATGGCTGGACAAAGGCATCATCAGATCATGCGCGGGGCCGGCATGCGACTGGTGTTTGGGCTGTTGGACATGGATGGCGACGGTTCATTGTCCCAGAACGAGGTTGAAGGCGCGGTAGGCAGGATCTTCAGCAACATCGACGAGAATGGTGATGGCAAGATCGATCTGGACGAAGTCCAGTCCTTCATGCACGACTCCAACATGCATGGCCCAAACAGCGAAGACATGCCGTAGCTGTTTTAAAGGTGAAGACCTACTTCAGACGAGGCGGCGAGCGGGTGGCGGTCGAGCGCAAGGTTGCTTCTTCGCTGGTAGGCGCTCGGCTGCTACTGAGTTGCTCAAGCTATACTGAGAGCAGGATTGGGCGAGCGACGCTTTGTCCTCGCTGTCCAGGAGACAAAAACCGGCGAGCTAGAAGTCCGGGGCGTCGTCGTATTGCGCGACCCAAGCGGTGAGCGCCTGACCGCTGACGCAAAGGCCGTACCCGCGCCGCCGCAAATTCACGCCGTTGCCATGGCCACTGAATCGGAAGCGGACTTCAGCTTCGCGAGCGACTTGGGAATTCACGACTCTCTCCTGGACGATCGCCGAAGCCGCAAGCTGGTCGAGCGTACCGCCCGGTGACGTTCGTGATGAGATGGGCCGCATCATCGGAGACTTCGAAAAAGCCGGTGATCTTTTTCAAAAAGAATGGCTGCACAGCCGCAAGAGCGTCGTTTCGGCCCGCCCCGGCACGGATCGAATCGCGTTCCAGGCCGCAGTGCGCGATTTTCTGGGAGAGCAGTTCGGGAGGCATCGGTATGTGTTCGCACTGCATGATCCAGCCGATGACACCAGGGAGGTGTGGCGGGGCGGACGCCGGCCGCATGTTCATGCCCATGCCATCGTTACCATGCGATCCGACACAGGCGAGCGGGGTCGTAACAAGCCCGCAAGTCTTTCGGCAATGGCGCGCGTTGATGGCCGAGAAGGCGGGGAGCATGGTATAGACATGGAGATGACCGACCGCCGCGAATTTGGCAACCCGCCGGCATTTGCGCGAAACCAGGTGCGACCGGTGAATTATGCTGGTCGTACCAAACATAAAGGGACGAGCAGCGCTGCACGGTTCGTTACGACGGCAAGCGCGCCAACCGGCACTCCGCGCCGAAGTCATGGCGCAGCGTCGGATATACGACATGCTACAGCTTCGTGCGATGGCGCAAAGCCGGGGTCTGGGATCGGCTGCTGGCGGCGGTTTCCAAGGCTTTTGACGGCGAGATCATCATGATCGACTCCTCCTGTGTCCGCGTTCACCAGCACGCGGCCACGGCAAAAAAGGGGGCGATGACGATGTTTGCATGGGACGTTCCCGCGGCGGGCTCACCACCAAGATCCATGCGCTTGTCGATGCCGAAGGGCGGCCAATCGATCTCGTCCTGACGGCCGGACAGGCGCATGACGGCAAGCCCGCTCTCGCCATGCTCGACGCCCTCCAACCCGATGCGATCCTGCTCGCCGACCGTGCTTACGAAGTCGCTTGGCCAAGAACCTATTCGTGGCCAATTGCACCGTCCGGTCTCGCATTCAGTTCCAGCAGTCCGACAGGCTGCTGGGCCGAACAACAGCGTCGTGTCTGCGGGCGAGCAGTTTGCTAATCAGCTCTTGCCCGGCTTTGTTGCCTCGAGTAGGCGGACCGGGCGTTAGGTTCCGGGCCGAAGCGACCACCGACCACCAATTTCACTAGGTCGAAACCTAGCGCTTTTGGTTCAGCCAAGGATCATCTGAGCTATTACAATCGTGAGAACCATTGAAGCCGGAACGGCTATGAGACAACACGTCTCAACGATAATGTTTTGTCGCTTGTCCATCTTCGCCGCCTCGCGTTTTCGTTCTCATCTTGGCGTCAACGTAATGCCATAGGAAGCGGTTAAGTCGGGGTGGGGTCAAAGAACTCGTCGGTGATGCATATTAGCTACACCTTGTTAACCAGCGGCCGCCCGCGTTCATCCGGAACTCGGCCTCCAGCCCGACTCTAACGCCTGCTGAACGAGCGACGTCTTGTCCGCGATACGGCATGAGAGCTCTCTTTGGGACCCAAGTGGCCGAACAGAGGATCAACATCGGCATCGCAACATGCGCTTGCCCGTTGATGACGGCAAGATGCAGCGTATAAATGGCCAGGAATTCTTCAGCAACTGCGCAGAACGACGCTAGCACCTAAGCAAGCAACGCTCTGGCGGGTCGATGGCGCCCGATGATCTTTGATATCGAAAGAACGCCTGCTGTGCCAGTCAGTGACGATGCCTGGCCATTTTCGTACGCTCTTTCAACAAAACCTTGTTTAATTCCCTCACCGTGCACACTCCCCGCGCATTCTCTCAGAGCCGCGAGAATCAGCGAGCAATCGATCTCCTCGGTACAAGAAACCTGTAAATCAGCTTCCGCCAATAAAGACTGAGTACGAAGCGATTTCAATCTGGCCATCTTGGCGGCACGTGCGGCGCGCTCAGCTTCGGCGACCGCCATCTCGGACCGACCATTTTCGCCAAATCGCAGCTCCGGGAACACTTAACCGAAGCTGCCATGGCCGATCCCGACGCCTTCGGCTTGGTATCGGGCCGACCGAGGCATTTCCTCATCGAAACAGACGTGGAGGCCGTTTGGCTTGGAGGAGCGGCCTGACAGAGGAGCGCATTATGTCCGCAAGGCATTCCTCATTGCCTCGTTTCACCACTGCCGGAAGCGCAGACCGCCGTGGCCTACTGTGCTTTGGATGCACACAATGACGGTCGGTCGGCCTTTCCGTTTCTGCTGCGCAGTCTTTCGAGACCCGACTGGCGCCGTTTCTCGCCTAGTGAATGCCTAGGAGCCGCCGACCAGGAAGATGCCGCTGAGGCCAAACCGAATGACCACATCCTGCCGGAAAAGGCGCTCCAGCTCTGCCCGGCGGTCCCGAAAGGCCGCCCACTGATCCGAATCCTGCGCCAGGATGAAACCCGGAGGGATATCGAATGTAAAGCCAAGCTGCCGGACGCCGAAGGGCTTCCAGGCTTCGGCCTGAACCCACGTGGTTGAGATGAGAAAGGCTGTAAGGGCTGGCAGTAAGCGGCACATTGTTTGATGTAGCTTCGCCTGACATGGCGTCCAGACCGAAAGAGGGTCCGTGACGCAAATTTGCAGTTCGAAGCTGGAGCGCGAGCGCGTACCGCGGGATTGGCACAAACGATCTTTGCCCGGGGGACTTCGATGTTGGCGGTGTCGAGACGGGAGCAAGCAAGTTGCGCAATTTGGGGGCTATTGCTGTCGTTGATCTCGTCGGCCCTTTTGCCGTTTTAAGGGATCCTGCCGCTCGACGAGTTTAGGTCAGATATCAGCGGGAGGCAGGGCCCGGGGGAAGGTGTAGCTGCCCACCCAGTTTATAGCGTCCCCAATCGTATCCAAGCTCTCGTGCTGCTCGCTCGGCAACCCGAAGCCTGTCTCAAGAACCATTTGCCCCTCGTGGAGTAGGTTTCCTCGTCGATCCGAGTAAGAACTGCATCCAGTTGATCAAATTTCCAGACCAGAAGCCTCAATTCTCCGCCCTTGACCGTTCCGATTCGGCCTCGTTGAGCCAAAATCCAGGAGTAAACTTTGCTTTTCCCCCCTTGATAAATCTCTTCATCGCGGAGCCTGGGTATGTAGTGGGCGTGAATTCATCAGCTCCCGACAAAGCGATCACATCGGATGGCCGTTCTCGAGAAAGGGGTACCCCTTCTGTGCTTCAAATAGATCTTGCGGACGTGTCATCTTTTCGTTCCCTGACGGGCCAGACGCGAGAGTGAGCACACCATGGTTCATCGCCCAAACTGCAGCCTGCGTACGGTTGCGAACCCGAATCTTTCGAAGGATCGCCTTCACATGTACCTTCACTGTAGCTTCGGCTATTCTAATCTCGCGCGCGATGGTTTTGTTGGACTCCCCTTCGACCAAGCAACGTAGAATACATTTTTCCCTGGTTGACAAAAGTGATAGGTCTCTCTCCACATTCTCGATTTTAACAGCCGCGCTTGTAAAATCATCTGTCACAGCATCATATTTAAGACTACGCCTTATATCTTGAATGAACGCTGAAGGTTCTACAGGTAGTACCGTCTGCCCAAGCATAACCAATTCCAGAGCTTTGATGAACGTTTCGGAAGGAGCGGCTTTTGTCAAATATGCGTCAGCCCCCGCACGAAAAGCCGAAACTATATCGCTCGATTGACAGTGATCGGCTAGAACAACAACATGACTGTTCGCACAAATTGCCTTAAAGTCAGCAATTTGTGCGAATTCGGCATCTGCATCAGTACCGCCGACATCCATGATGAGTAAGATGGGCCGGTGCTGGGGTAGCGGCTTCTGCAGAAGATCGTGAACACAAGCCGCAGAAAAAAGAATACGAAAATTTGCTGTATCCAAGATTCGCCTAATGCCTTCTCGGAGTAACTCGCTCGGCCCGACAAGCACTGTTACAAAGGATTGTTTTGTCATCGTAGCTCCCCAGCGCACCTGGTAAGGCGCTCGGCGCGCCAACCGCATTAACGTTAACGTTACGCTAGGAAAACCCTAAGCCAAAATACCGCCCTTAGGCGTAGGGCAGCATCGCTGCCAAGTGCTCGGCGTAGGGCTGGTCGAGGTGTTCAGCCTGTGACCCCCACTCATCAGCCGGCTGCCCGGTGAACACGTCGAACACCGTCCAGCTCCCATCCGGGTCTCGCCTCAAGTCGTACCTCTGCTGGCTATGAGGGTAATTTAGGGTTTCCTGATGAGCCTGTTCAATGGCGTCGAGGAGTGAGGCTAACGTCGGCGGCAACTCAGGTTCGACCTCCAACCGGAAGGCCCTCCGAACCTGACGACGGTTGTCCTCGTTTCGGATCAGTTCCTGAAGAGAGCCGGCGACGGTCTTGTGGCCGGCTTTGTCGCGCATTGCCAAGGGAGCCCCCATGAGTCCTGGCGCCTATAACTTATTGTCGGACAAATGGTTCCATTGCGGGTCGGAATTGCGATCCGCTGATATGATAGGTTGAACAACGGGCGCTGGTCTACTCGTGCAGGTCGAAGAGGACGGCTTTCCCAGTCTGCGCAGCGATTTGAACCACCTTTTCACATAGTGGGTTGTCGTGGCCGAGTTCGTCCAGCTCGCCCTTTAGGTCAGGGCGCTTCGTTCGGATGAATGCGATGGCCTTCTTAAGGGAGACGATATCGCCCTGAATAGCCTGGTCTATGGCGTGTTGTATGACGTCGTCGGACTTCAACAGGCGTTCCATCCGCGTGAGTCAGGTATGCGCCCGCCCGTTCGCTCGTGCTGGCGACACCAGATGTTCCGTTCGGAACGGTCCATCCTTGAACGAGATCAGGGAGAAAGCGCCGAAAACAGAAGCCGGTCGCTGCGAAATCCTGCCCACAATTATAGGCCCGGCAAACCGCTTTCCGCCACCTTCATTTGAGGAACATCAATCATGCGGCCTCTCTGATGTCTGCGGAGTTGGCAGGAACCTGCTGTCGCGACAGGTCAGGCCGCCTAGCCCAGTTCCTCTGAGCGTTTAGTAGTTCATACTCCCCAGTCAGGCCATTCATAAACAGCTTGAGGACGTGCGCCGTCCTGCGAAGCAAGCGCTCGTCTCGTGGACGGCGGCGCAGCGGCTGAAACGCTGCGGCGAGATGAGTACCGGGGCAGTATCAGCATGATCAGCGATGGCCAATCTCGATCCGTTGATCGGCCGGATCTCTCCACGGACTGCCTCGCTGGGGCCCAAGCACGGGCATGATGCGTTGGTGACCCTCGGAAGGGGCCATGTTCGGGAAGTCCGACCGGCCCGATCCGTGAGAACGAAGCCGAATGGCTGACCTCCCAGCCAAAGACCGGTTTCAAGCCGTTCACGTTCGTCGGCCTCGGATGGCGGGGAGTGTGGGCTCCCCATTTGCGAGATTTTACGCAACCAACTTGGTTTGCCAGCATTAATCTGGAAAGCACCGGATGTTCCCCATGCTGCATTACAGTGTGCCTCGGGAGTTCGAGATTGGCGACGAGGTCGCGTTGACCTCTACCGTCATCACGGTTCTCCCTAGCGGACGCGCCAGGGTCAGCATTCCGTCCTACGACCATCCTTATCCGGTGGATGCACCACCTAAAGCCCGAGCTGGGGATAAACTTGTTCTTGTTGGAGACATCATCCGCATCGATCGCGAAGCCAATAAGCTGACGGTGCGGATTGATTGCGGCGGGGTGATAACCATCGACAAGTCTGCCATCGCTAGGCTAAGAAAGCACCGTCAGCGTTCGCGGCCTGACGCTCACTAGGAAGCCGGCTCATGCGATCGCTGGGACGGGCGCATGCCTACCTGCCTTCGCTTCGAACGCTTCGCCGCGCCGGGTTGCCGCGAACGCCCGCAACGTTCCCGGTGCAGTATACGGGAGCGAACGTTCCGCAAGCTGGGCGGCGGGGTCGTGCTTTTCACTTTTGCAGGCGATCATCGGCTTCCAGCCCGACGCTCCAAATGGCAAGCTGTACATCGATCCCAGGCTGCCGGACTGGATGCCTGAATTCACCTTAAAAGACGTGCGGCTTGGGAAAGAGCGGCTCGAACTCCATTTCTAGCGCTCCGGCGCCGAGAGCTGTTGGGAAGTTCGAAGCGGCGATCCGTCCTTGGTGGAGGCGCGCAGTTGCGGCGCTACCGGTGCCCTCCTTGCGCTAGGCTGCCGGTCGCGGTGCGCGTTCGGCGTTCTGGTTAGGTGTCGCCTTACTGCACAAGTCGCAACTTATAGCCAGGCCAGATCGAAGCCCGCCCAGACAGTTTTGCTCCCGTCCGGGGCGGGCTGTTGAATCTGAATGGAGGCAGCTCCGACCTTGGCTACGGGGATTCAACCAAGGCAGATTCCGAACTTCACGCGTCTACGAATGTTCCAAATGTCGGTTGGAGACCAGGCTAACCGGTTGGCGCAAGATGAGGCGATGACGAACGCCAGCCAGTGGCTGGCCGCCCCGGTCAACAGACCTCAAAGACCACGCTCGAGACCGCCGGATGATCACGGTGACGAGCATCGTCCCGGTGTTCGGCTATGCATGGATGAAGAGACCTTCCGCACCCTCACAACAGGTCTGCGTTGCTGATCTTTGGCCCTGTCATCCACGGCGGTGCTGTAGGCACATCCTCGATGATGCCGATCTTGCGGGCCCAAGTCGTGAAGGCCTTGTGCGCAGCCTCGACAGGCTTGCGGCCATCGTAAGCCGAGTAGCACGCCTCACAGGCCGCCGCGTGAAGGAGACCACGTTTTTCGACAGGCCATTCTTCCAGAAACTCAATAGCATTCATCACGCAGTCGATTTTTTGGATGTAGCCATTCTCCCCTACGAAGACTGGCTGCTTGAAAGCATCACTTTCCATAGTGACCTCCCTTCAACAACTGGACCTGGTGATCGTTTCCGCAGATGCACTGCTCGTTCTCGAACCGCTGAATGCCGGTTGGACATCACAGAAGAGATTGGAAGCACCTCTTTTACATTCAAGACCAGCTCGCCAGGCAAACGCCAGCAGTATCTCGAAGCCGATTGCAGGCACTCCGGCTGCGATTGCTAAGAGCGAACGGCCAGCGGCACCAGGCCCTCGTGCCGTTCACCGAGATAGCAGACGACCCGGTCGCCGACGCGCTGGAAATTGAGATCGACCTTCGCCTCCCCAACGGCTAAATGCCGGATGACGATGTTGTCGATGCCGATCGGCAACCGTGGGCGTTCGACATTGATCTCGCGCTTCCAACCATCGATGCGGATCCCAAGACAGGCCTGCAACATCATGAAGGCCGAACCGGCAGACCACGCCTGCGGCAGACAGGCAACCGGATAAGCAATCGGCGCGTCGCCGATGGCGCGCGTAAAGCCGCAGAACAGCTCCGGAAGCCGCATGTTGAACTGGACCGCCGCCTCGAACATGCTGCTCAAAAGCTTCACGACGCTGGTGCGCTGCTGATAGCGGGCTAGTCCTGCGGCACAGATTGCGGTGTCATGCGGCCAGATCGAGCCGTTATGATAGGACATCGGATTGAACGGGAGCTCGTCGTCGGCCAAGGTGCGAACGCCCCAACCGCTGTGGAGATGCGCCGACAGCAACTGCTCGGCAATTGATTGCGCCCGTTCCGCCGATGGCAGCCCGACATAAAGGAGGTGCGCCGCGTTGGAGGCGCGCACCGCGCATTGCTTGCCTTCCCCATCGATTGCTAAGGCGTAGAAGTTTCGCTCCGGCATCCAGAACCGGGTCTCCACTGCGCTGCGGATTTTTTCCGCCATGGCGCTCCAGTGCGCTGCCTTGGCCGCGTCGCCGCGTTTGGCTGCCAATGCAGCCATGCCTTGATAGGCTGCGAAGACATAGCCTTGCACCTCCACCAGTGCGATCGGCCCCTTCGGTATCGTACCATCGGCATGGAAGATCGCGTCGGCGCTGTCCTTCCAGCCTTGGTTGAAAAGCCCGGTATCGGCCGCCCTGCTGTAGGTCACGAAGCCGTCCCCGTTGCGAGCTCCCACCTCCTCCATCCACCCGATTGCCGCACATAGCGAATCCCACATGCGGTCGACGAATTCCTGATCTCCGGTGCGATCAGCGTAGGAACAACCCAGATAGACATAGAGCGGAGTGGTGTCGACGCCACCATAGTAGCGGCCGAACGGCAGTTCGCGCAGGACAGCCATTTCCCCCTTGCGGGTCTCGTGCATGATCTTGCCGGGTTCGGCATCGTCAAATATCGAAGTCTCTGTCGACTGATAGCGGGCAAGGAACGCCAGGACTCCGCGAGCGAGCGCGGGGTTCAGCCACAGCATCTGCAAGGCGGAAATGACGCCGTCGCGGCCAAAAGCGGTCGAAAACCAGGGAATGCCGGCATACGGATATGGCCCGGTCTCCAGATCGGTGGTCAGCAGGGCAATGTCGGCCCGTGTTCGCGTGAGCCAGTCGTTGAACACGCGGCCCGAGCTGAAGATAGTGGCGCCCTGCCGACGCTTTGAGCGCATGGCAAAGCGAGCTCGCGCCGCCGCCGCGCGGAAGCGATCGCTGGATGGCACTTCTTCGTTTTGACCGACCTCCAGGTACAATGCTCTTCTGGCGCGCCTTTCCACCCGAATGAGGAACTCGGCGTGATTGGGATGCACCTGATCAGGCCTCATCGAAAACGCGATAACAGATTGGCGCGAAACATTGTCGAGGCCTTCGTACCGGAACGTGACGCTCGTCTCACCGACCAGCGCGTCATGGGCGCGACCACGGCGGCTTCGAGTGGTGCCGCGCACCTCGAACATGTCACGAAAATCGGCGTCAAAGTCGAAACGAACCGGCAGCAGGACCTCGCGTCGGGAGTAGTTCGAGAACGCGATTCGCTCGAACATGCGGTCTTGCCAGATGAACCTGGTCCGCTCGATGTGCACGACGCCCGGCAGCGCCTCACTACCGCCCGATCCGATTGTGGACAGATTTGTGAGATTGGCTGTGAATAGGATGTTGTCCTGCGACAGCGAGGCGCCGAGCAGCGAGGGCATGTGGTCGCCGACGAACAGCCGGAAGCGCGACAGCACACGCGTATCATCGCGGAAAAGCCCGTCGCCAGTGCCGCGTATGTCGCCATAACTGTCCGCAACGACGAAACAGTCCTCGTGCTTCAGCGCGAATTGTCTATGCGGCTCGCGCGGCGCCGATTCATCGAGTGCGGGAAGAGCAACGGCTGGATCAAGCTTACGTTCTTCGACTTCGATGCTCATCTCAACCCTCCTGTTCAGACGGCCGATGCTGGCGCTTATTCCATTATGGTTGCGCCCGGCCATATCCTATCAATGGTGTTTCGCATCAAACCCGCGATGCGCGGTTGCGGAGAGCGTCCTTCGAATCCTTGGCGGATTTTCGGCGAAGTTCCGCTGTTGAAAGTCGACTGAGGCCGGCGCGAATCTGGCGGCTCAGACAGCCAACACTCCCGAAACAGGGCTGGTTAGCGTATCTGCTTTTGCCGCGACGCCATTTCGCGAGCCCAGTGAGAATCGTTGGTCGCGCGCCAGCGAGTGGTAGATTTCCAAATAATCGCTGCACATGCGCTCCACCGTGAATCGCTTTTCAAAAGCTTTCCGCACTCGGACGCGATCGAGACCGCCTATCCGCCGTACAGCCTCTACGGCCTCGTCAACGCTTTCCACGATCAGTCCGGACACACCATCATCGACGACCTCTGGAACGGCGCCGCGGTTGAACGCTATCACCGGGGTGCCGCAAGCCATCGCCTCGATGGTTACGAGGCCGAATGGCTCCGGCCAGTCTATAGGAAACAGCAGCGCTGCCGCATTGCCGAGAAACTCCGCCTTCTGCCGCTCATCGATCTCGCCAATGAACTCGACCTTCGAATTTCGAAGCAACTGGGGTTCGACTTTCTCACTCCAAAATGATTGGTCCACGGCGTCGATTTTGGCCGCGATCTTCAGTGGCATTCCGGCGCGCGCAGCGATTTCCATCGCGACTTCAGGCCCTTTTTCCGGCGAGATGCGGCCAAGGAACGCCAGATAGCCCGAGGCCTTGGGCTGGAAAGGGAGAATGTCGGGCGGCAAACCATGATAGACGGTTCCGAGCCAATTGACCGGCGGCATCGGCTGCCGCTGGTCATTGGAAATCGAGACCAGCGGAATGTCGTCGAACATCGCGTAAAGCTGCGCCAGATCCGGAAGGTCGAGCCGACCATGAAGGGTGGTAACGGTTCGCTGCGCGAACTCACGGATTATCGGAAAGTGCAGGACATCAACGTGAAAATGCAGAACGTCGAATTCATCCGCCCGTCGGCGAACCTGTTCCAGCATCATGACATGGTACGGGATGTGATTATGGGCGTTCGGGTTCAGGCGCAGTGCAGTATCGCAACACGCCACAAGTTCGGCCGAAGTGCTTGAATCGCCGCTGGCGAACAACGTCACATCGTGGCCCTGTCGAACCAGCTCTTCGGTCAAATAGGAAACGATACGCTCGGTCCCGCCATAAAGCCTCGGCGGCACCGACTCCATCAGAGGTGCGATCTGGGCTATCTTCATCTGCACATAGTCGCTCAAGAGTTTGAGACGGCCACGAAAAGCGATTGTCCCTGCCGTTCGATGCGGAACAGGATCGGCTTGTTCTGCTGCCGGGATTTCGCCCACTCCTGTCGGACATCCGAAGGCTGGGTAACATTCTGGTTGTTCGCCGAGACGATCACATCGCCGGGCTTGAGACCGCTTTCAGCCGCAAGACTGTTCGGCGCGACCTCCTGGACAAACACGCCGGTGGTACCCGGCTGGAGACCGAGCTGCTGGCGCGCTTCATCTGGAATTGGGCTGAGCGACAGCCCGAGACCTTGATCCGCCGCTTCTGGATTCGGAACAGCACCGGTCCGCATCTCCTCGTCCTTGCGCTGGCCCACGGTCAATTCCACCTCCTGCTGGGAGCCGCCGCGGTTCCTTGTCAGCGTCGCTCTCGACCCCGGCTTTTCGTTCGCCGCAGCCAGCGTCAAGTCATGGACACCCTGGATGTCCTTGCCGTTGAACCGAGTGATTACGTCGCCTGATCGTAA
Organism: Mesorhizobium sp. WSM1386; assembly: GCF_055901595.1. Lineage (NCBI taxonomy): Bacteria > Pseudomonadati > Pseudomonadota > Alphaproteobacteria > Hyphomicrobiales > Phyllobacteriaceae > Mesorhizobium > Mesorhizobium sp. WSM1386. The sequence continues at coordinate 4,204,735 of NZ_CM148373.1, read as the reverse complement.
GCCGGCCTTCTCCGCTGGACTGCCGGGCTCGACGGAGGCGACCAGCGCTCCCTTGGTGCCAGACATTCCAAGCGCCTCGGCAAGCGACGGAGTCACCTCTTGGAGACGCACACCGATGAAACCGCGCTCGATCCGGCCGGTGCGGATCAGTTGATCGGCGACGCTCCGTGCCGTTCGCGACGGCACGGCGAAGCCGATGCCTATGCTGCCGCCTGACGGCGAGACGATGGCCGTGTTGACGCCGATCACTTCGCCGCGTGCGTTAAATAGGGGACCGCCGGAATTGCCTCTGTTGATCGAGGCGTCTGTCTGGAGGAAATCGTCATAAGGGCCGGCCTGGATGTCGCGCGAGCGGGCCGAAAGAACACCGACGGTAACGGTTCCCCCGAGCCCGAAGGGACTGCCGATCGCGATCGTCCAGCCACCCGGCTGCATTGCGTCCGAGTCACCCCAGGCGGTCGTGGTCATGTTCGGCCGGGGATCCACTTTCAAAACCGCGATGTCGGTTGCTGGATCGCGGCCCACAAGTCGCGCGGGCGAAGTCTCCTTGTCGGAGAAGACGACGTGGATTTCGGTGGAGTCGGCCACGACATGATTGTTGGTGACGATATAGCCCTCGGGACTGATGACGAAGCCGGAGCCAAGCGCTTCCCGCACCTGCGGCTGGACAGGCCCGCGGCCGTCGAAGGGATTCAGAAAATCGTCGAGCGTCGTTTGGTCCTGGATGATCTGCCTGGTCGTGATGGCGACCACCGCCGGCAGTTTCTGACGCACGATGGCGCTGAAGTCGTTTGGGATTTCTTGTGCTGAAACCGGAGCAAAGCCGCCAGCCGAGAGCGTCAAAACTCCTGCGAGGAGGCCAATGCACAGCCGCTTCCTGGAAATGTAAGACATGATTGGCTCTCCTGCCCGACTGCCCTGGCGCTGCTGCGCGCCTTGTTCAGACGCCAGAACTGACATTCACGCGGATTGTTTCACCGGTTCGAAAAAATGTTGATGCTGGGCTGAACCGTGAGGATGCGGCCTTGTTGGCGCCATTGAAATTTGGTCGAAACTCTCCAAAATTTCAGCCGGTGGAAATCACGAGAGCCACCAAGATGACGTCAACAGAGGAGCCTATTGCAAGCGGAGGGACCACCGATGGAAAGAGCCATTTCGACGAGTTTTGCCCCAGTCGGGCCCGAAGCCCCTGATGTTTTTCTTGATCGCTTGCTGCATCCGGCACGGCATTTCAAGCGGCCTCAGGACGTGCTGGACGACATGACGCTGGACGTCCAGGAGAAGCGTGCAATCCTGTCATCATGGGCATCGGATGCCTGTGCAGTGGAATTGATGCCGGCGCTGCGCATGCCGCCCGGGTCACCGAACCCGTTAGCTTCGATGCCATCATGGATGCGTTGCGCCAATTGGATCAATGCGAGACGCTTCCCGCCAGTCGCAGTCATGACCTCGACATCGCTGCCGCCGGATTCACAGCATTGGTAGATCGACTTTGAGCGAATGCCGCCTTTCAGGAATCCCAGGGGTCTTCCGCTGACGAGGAATTCGCCAGCGGAAAAACCGAGTGCGTCCCTCCTGCCCATCCCCCCTACGTCGGATCTTGCCTGAAAATTTTCCTAAGCGCCCTCTTGAACGCGCAACCCGCCGTTCTAAATCGACAATCGCCGGCCGCCTCATGGGGCCGGCGCTAAGTCAGGAGGCGTCAAGGCTCTCTTGGCGTCCTTTTGTATCCATGTTGCTCAAAGGAGGATGTGGCTATGAAGACAAACCTCGATTTTACCCCCTTGTTCCGGTCCAGCATCGGCTTCGATCGCATTTTCAACCTGCTTGAAAATGCGAGCCGTGTCACCGCGATAGACAATTGGCCGCCCTACGACATCGCCAAGACCGGCGAGGACGACTATCGCATCACAATGGCGGTAGCCGGTTTCTCGCAGGATCAACTGACCATCACTCATCAACCGAACTTGCTGCTCGTGAGCGGCTCGCAATCGGGTGAGGACGACGGCCAGTATCTTTATCGCGGTGTTCCCGGGCGCGCCTTCGAGCGGCAGTTCGAACTGGCAGACCATGTGAAGGTCGTCGGCGCCAGCCTGGAAAACGGGTTGCTGAACATCGATCTCAAGCGCGAGCTTCCCGAAGAGATGAAACCGCGCCGGATCGCCATCGCCGGCAGCATGGCCCAGGCGAAGCCACGGCAGATCGAAGCTGAGAAGAACGCCGCCTGAAGTCAGAGTGAACCAGAAGCGACAGGCACCGGCGCTCGTCCGGTGCCGCGCTTTTGAACATGGAGGTGAATGAAGATGAACATGCGTGACCTTATCCCGTGGGGCCGCAACAACAACCAGGCCCCCAACATCTATGGCGGTGGCGATCCCTTTGTTTCGCTTCACCGTGAGGTAAACAGGCTCTTTGACGATGTGTTGAGGAGCTTCGAGACGCGTCTGCCTTCCGTGGGGCAGCTCTCGTCTTTCGACAATGGCTGGCCGAAGGTGGAGATTTCGGAGTCGGACAATGAGCTTCGCGTCACCGCCGAGGTTCCCGGTATGGAAGAGAAGGACATCGAAGTCCTGCTCGATGAGGACGTGCTGACCCTGCGTGGCGAAAAGCGGTCGGAGACCGAAGAGAAGGGCTACTCCGAGCGCTTCTACGGTCGCTTCGAGCGGCGCATACCTCTCGGCTACGAGGTCGAGGACGACAAGGTCAAGGCGTCCTTTGCCAATGGCGTCCTGACCTTGACGCTGCCGAAGAACCCAGACGCGCAATCGAAGGTGAAGCGCATCCCGATCACCCACTGACGCATGGAGCAAGTCGGGGGCGGCAGGCAGCCGCCTCCGACGCATCCTTCGCAAAATGGGAGGATGGAATGATGCAGAAGCAAGAAGAAAGAGAAGTCACACAAGCCGCAGAAAATCTCGCACCGGCAAACGACAATCGCAAGCGCGCGCTGTCATTCGGCAGATCCGAGTTCCCGCGTGATGCGGTCGCGCGGATCTACAAGCCTTCCCGTTCAGTCACGACCTCGGGCCGTGCGCGGCCGAAAGGCTGGCGTCTGGTGTTCGAGCGGCGTATGGCGCCGGTCATCGAACCGCTGATGGGCTACACCGGAAGTGGTGACACGCTGACTCAGGTGGAGCTCGATTTTCCGACGGTTCAGGCGGCCATCGACTATGCCGAACGTCAAGGCCTCGCTTATTCGGTTCAGGTAAATCCCGCGGCGGAAAAATCCGCGGAATCCTCCAGTGCCGAAAAGCGGCTGCAGGCCGGCGGGGACCTTGTCTGGAACCGTCTGCAACTGGCGTTGCTCACGAGCAGCTACGGTGCCGTTTCACAGGCCTCGCATTATGGACCGGCATTGGCCGATCCTGAGGCGCTTTATGCATCGCCGATGGACCTCGTTGTCGATCCTCTTCTGACAGTCGACGAGAAACGCGCCATCCTGCGCAACTGGGCGTGGAACGAGTATCTTGTGGATCTCGCGACGGCCGAAGGGATGCCTGAAAACGCGCGTCCGACACGGCTCGACGAAGTGGAATCGGCACTGCTCGCACTGGAGCAGCTTACGACAGCGAAACTGGCCGTTTCCGTTCCTGAACAGAAGCAGAAGGCAGCGTGAGGTGGCATCATGGATCCGATGATCGTGCTCGATTGTGAAAATTCAGAGCCCGGAAATACCCCACTTCAGTGCAGTGTCGCGGACGTGCGACCAATCAGTGCTTGGTCAGAACTAGGGGGTTCGAGTCCACGTGGTGGACCCCTTCTGGCAGGGAAGCCGATCGATCATCGCTGGCTCGGAGATGTCTCTCACACAGCCCGGTTATCCGGGTTGTCCTGCGGCTTTCAGAATGAGCTGGGTTATCTCGTCTGGATGAGAGATCAGTGAGAGATGACTCGCCTTGAGTTCGATTGTCTTGGCACCCATGCGCTTGGCCATGAAGCGTTCGAGATCGGGATTGATCGTCCGATCTTCCGTCGAAACGGCATAGAAACTCGGCTTCGACCGCCAGGCCGCGTGCATGGTCTTTCCCGTCAGCAGGGCCTTTTGGAACGGCTGCTGGACAGCATAGAGAATCCTGGCCTTCGCTTCCGGCAGGTCGCCAGCGAAGTCACGCAGGAACGCCGTCTCGCTGAGACGCCCCTCATCGCCGTCATAGACGATGCCGGCGGATGCCGGGGGCGTCGGAAAAGTCTTCGCCAGAGCCGTATAGTCCTCACCGGCATCCGGCGCCCGCGCCGCCACATAGACAAGGGCCGAGACGTTCGGATGAACCCCGGCTTCCGTCACGATCATTCCGGAGAATGAATGCCCAACGAGCACGGTCGGGCCGTCCTGCCGATCCAGCACGCGCTGTGCTGACGCCACTGCTTCCGGGAGCGTCGTCAGGGGATTTTGCACGGAAGTGGCGTTAAGCCCGGCCGCCTGCAAGCGCGCGATGACCTCGGACCAGCATGAGCCGTCGGCGAATAGCCCATGGACAAGGACGACATTGCGCGCCTTCGCAGGAACGGGAATTGCGGCCAGGCCACGGCTGGCGACCAGCGAGGCGGCTGCGCCGGCAACCATGGTGGCAGAGAAGGTTCGCCTGTTCATCATCCGGTTCACTCCTTCACGGCAGGCGCTGGTGGGACCGGCAGGATCACTTCGGAGGCGATCTTCCATTTCTTTCCTACCTTTATCCAGTTCATGATCATCAGAAACGGCTTCGGCGTGCCGTCCTGACCCGCGTATGAAACCGTAATGGTTATCGGCGCATAGGATTCCGCCACGTCATGCGTCAGGCCAACGACCTTGAGCTTTGAAAGGTCCGGCTGAAGCACGACCGGCCCGGATGCAGCGATAGCGTGGAGTTTTTGATCGATTGCCTCGTTGCCCCAAAAGCCCGCCCAATTCCCTTCTGACGACGGATTCGCGCTCTTTGCGACAATAACGGCCGACGGCGATTGCCAAAACATCTCGTGCAGAGCGTTCACATCATGTCGATTAGCCAGCTCCATGACCTTGGTGAACTGTGACCTAATGATCGTCAGGGTGGACGGGTCGAGAGGATCTTTATAATCGGCCGGTGCGGCGGAGACAGATTCACTGGCGAGGGCTATCAGACCGACAGCGGCAAAGAGCGTCTTGCGCATTTCAGTAATCCCTTGTGTGATTCACAGTCACTTCGCTGATGAAGCGTACCTTGCCGGCGATCGCCGGCAAGGTTCGCTCGCTCCTGCGAACGTCTCTACTGGCCTTCGAAAGGAAAGGACGGTCGCGGCCTCCCCGCTTTCATCGCATCCACGGCCGATGCAATGCCGCCGGTTGCGTCCCGCGTATCGAAAACCGGCCTTGCGATGTCGAACATTATTTCGTCGGCCGCCGCGACCCCGCCATTCGCCCAGGCGCAAAGCAACACCTTGTGCGCCGCGTAGGCGCGGGTCGGCCCCATAGCGAGTTTTTCCACGAAGGCGCGCGACTCCGCGAGCAGGTCCGCGTCAGGAAAAACTTTGTTGACGACGCCGGCGTGCTCCATGGCTGCGGCGGAGATCTGCTCGGACGTGAGTGCCCATTCCAATGCGCGCGCGCGCCCGGCCCGTTCCGCAACGCGGTAGATACCGCCGAGCAAAGTCACGATGCCCAGCGTCTGCTCGGGATGGCCAAACCGGGCCGAGCTCGACGCGAATATCATGTCGGCGCGCAAGGCGAGCTCAAGCCCACCTCCGAAGCAAAGTCCCTGCACGGCCGCCAAGACGGGCAACGGCAGACGTTCGAACTGGTTGAATACGTCCATGTAGCGCTCGAAGGTCGCCCGGAGCTCCGAGCGGCTGCGCTCCGGCCAGGGTAAGATGTCGCCGCCAAAGCTGAAGTCGGGCCCCGCCGCGCACAGCAGTGCAGCCCTGGCTTCGCTGCTTGCGATACGCGCCATCGCGACAGCGAGCTCTTCGACCATCTGGTCCCCGATGCGGTTCTGCGGAGCGTTGTCGAGTGTGATGATTGCGACATGATGGTCGATGGTGCAGGTCAGATGGGTCATAGTGAGCGCCTCATGCTTGATATCGGTGATGCCAGTCACTGCGCCGGGACGGGAACGATGGCCGAGATGCGCCAGCCTTCGGGGGTGCGGATCGCGAACTCGTTGACCAGAAACGTGTAGGTCACCGCTTCCTGGCCAGCCGGACCCGCGGTGATGCGCGTCGGCGCATAGATATGCGCGACGTCGGGGCCGAGCGGCACGACCCGGATTGCTTCCTCGTCTGGCTCGAAGCGCCAAGTCCCGGTGAAGACGGTACGGAAGTGATCGATGACCGCCTCGCGCCCCCAGAAGCGATAGGCCCGGGCCACGAAGTTGACGGGATCCGGCTGCCCCGGCAGTGGTCGCGCAAGAACAGCCTCGATCACCTCAATATCATGGGCGGCCTCGCCCGCGGCTTGGCGCAAGAACAGAGCCCGAATTTCCTCGACGTCGGCCGCGTTGATCGCGGTGGAATGCTTGGCATTTGTCATAATCTCACTCGGCTCATTTGGATTGACATGAATATTTACGACCGGTGAACGACCCTGGCGCGTCGAAGCGGGTTACCGAGATGCTCGCAAAACCACTCTGTTGCGGCGCCTTCGGCGAGCGAAAACTGGTCCAGATAAGGGTCGAAATGACCGCCCGCTATCAAGGCGAGCCGTTTGGGTTCCTGCGCGCGCTCATAAGCAGCAAGCGCCAGATCGGTCACGGTCATCCGGTCGTCGCGCGCGACAATCATCATCAACGGCGTCGGCGAAACGCGGGCAATCCAATTGCCGGGTTCGTACATGCGCGCCGCCCGTGTCGAGCGCAGCGTGATCTCGTTTTCCCAAAGGCCTGCGGGAAGAGACTGAAGATAAAAATCAATGGCGTCCGGAGACCGGTAGGCGGCCGGTACCGAAGGGTCGGCGCTCACAATGGCCTGTCGGCGAGGCGCCTCTCCTCGCAACTGCGCCCGCTCATCGTCGTCGAAGGCGTGCTCCAACGTTGGCAGAGCGTCGGGCGAGATTCGTCGCAATCCCTGCTCATAGCCGCTGATCGTCGGAACTTGCGCAACGATACAGCGGAGACGTCGATCTGTGGCGCCCAGCACCAGAGCGTGTCCGCCGGCATAGCTCGTGCCCCACAAGCCGATGCGCGTTGGATCGACTTCCGGTCGCGCCTCGAGATAGGGGATTGCGCGACGCCAGTCCGCGACTTGCCGCCACGGATCGATGTCCCCTCGAAGATCTCCCCCACTCGTCCCGAAATTGCGATGATCATGGACCAGAACGACAAACCCCGCCGCGGCAAAGGCTTGGGCGAACAGCTCGATGCCGTGCTCCCTGGTCCCGGCAAAGCCGTGGGCCATCGTAATGGCCGCGCGAGCGCCAGCGCCTTCGGGCACGAACAGCCAAGCACCGAGGTCGATTCCACCTTCCGCAGGCACCGTCACGTCAATTTTGCGAACCATGTCCGGTCTTCCTAACGGCAGCTTTCGCCATCGGCGCAATACTCGCTCTCTCAACCGCGCAGCATGTCTTGACGGACCGGCAGCAACGTCCCTGTTGACATGCGCGTTTGAACGGCAATAAATACCAGATGACCGGTCGTCTTTAATTAGTCAAGGGGTTTTTCATGAAATCTCATCCAGCCCGACGGGGCCCGAAGCCGAAGCCTGACACCCGGCACAATCTCGTCGCCGCGGGCATCCGGATGATTCACGCCGAGGGATATGCCGCGACTGGTATACAGAGCATCGTCGAGGGAGCCGGCACGCCCAAAGGGTCGTTCTACACCTACTTTGCCAGCAAGGAGGCGTTTGGAGCCGAGGTGATCGATGGATATTCTGAGCGCGGCCAGATCAAGCTCCGCGAGTTCCTTTGTAATCCGAAGATCGCGCCACTCGCCCGGTTGGAGGCTTTTTTTGACGACAGGATCGAGAGCTTCAGGGCCTCTAACTATGTCCGTGGCTGCTTGATGGGCAATTTCAGCGCCGAGGCTGCAGATCACAGCTCATTGATACGCGAGCGCTTGGCTAAGCACTTCGATGCCTGGACCGGCGTAATTGAGAATTGCATTTCAGAAGCGCAGGACCAGGGGGCGATTGACCGTCAATTCACTGCATCGTCGCTGGCCCGCTTCATATTAAATAGTTGGGAGGGAACTCTATTGCGGATGCGCGCCGAAAAGAGTGACGGTCCCTTATTAGATTTTAAAGAACTCGTATTCGGTAAGATACTTGGATAAGCATTCCACTGTACTCCCCGTCACTCCCAGTCATTCTTTTGGTTTCAAAGGGAAAATCGCTGCAATAAACATTTTGTGTTTTCACCAACGATCGGGGACCAATCGGACGATTTGCACCCTCAGCCTCCGACGAGGCGCCCAAGCATCTCGAAAAGTCCGTCACCACTCATTCTCTCGGATAGTCTAGCAAGCCCCATGCATGTCGCCCTCTCCAAACAGGGCGGCATTCGAGCGACACGTCATCAATCTTCCAGAGCATAGCCCTTGCGATGGGAAAGCGGCTCGGTGCCGACCACCTTGGTGATGACCTGGTTGGCAGCTACCAGCTTCTTCAACCTGCGGGTGACGACTACGCTACTCGCTTTGGCGAAATCATGGAGGACGAGGATCAGCGCTTGAGTGAGCGCCCGAACCGGTCCTCGATCCGCGACTGCAGGAACTCGAGTCCCATCGAGAGCAGCCAATAGATCATCGAGGCGGTGATGAGCATCTCGATGTGGCGAAACTCGGTCTGGCCCTGTGTGCGTGCGAGGTACATGATCTCCCACACCCCGACCACGGAGACCAGCGAAGAATCCTTCAACATCGCAATGAACTGGTTGCCGGTCGGCGGCACGATGACACGCATCGCCTGCGGCAGGATGACCAGGAACATCGTCTGGTTGGCGCTAAGGCCGAGTGCCGTAGCACCCTCGGTCTGGCCGCGCGAGATGCTTTCGATGCCGGCACGGAAAATCTCGGTCATGTACGCGCCGTAGCAGAGCGATAGCGCCATGATGCCGGCCGGCACGGCGCCTATCACGTAGCCAATCTGCGGCAGGCCGAGATAGATAATGTAGATCTGCATCAGCAGCGGCAAGCCACGAAATAGAGAGGTATAGAAGGTTGCCAAGCCATAGACCACGCCGTTGCGGGAAAGTTTGGCGATGGCGCCCACGAAGGCGATGAGGGTGGCGATCGCGATCGAAATGGCCGAAATGTAGAGGGTTGTCACTACGCCCTTCGAGACGAGGAAGCCAATCTTTTTGGCGATGAACGCGAACGACAGGTCGAAGGAGTAGAAAAACAGCATTAACAGCACGAACAGCTCTATCCACACCGCCACAATCTGCTGTTTGCGGCTGAGATACCGCAACGCGTTCCAGTTCGCCGCCACGATCGATGCAATCAGCACCGCCGAGACCGCCCGCCCGACCTCAGGGTTGGCGGCGAGCCACCCGACTGCCCCCGGAACAAGCTTCCCCAGCCAACTGCCTTTGATGCCGAGCCCGTACAAGCCGGCGGCGATGGTGGCGAGCACGAAGAACACGCCAACACGGCGCGCCGCGTCCGGGTGGTTGAGCAACAGTCGGCCGATCACGTCCTCAATCTCCCTGTGGTCAGCGGGCGCGCTCGCGCCACCAATCCTGTGCCTGCAGCTTCCAATAGGTAAGTTGCGCGACTGCAAGTCCAGCCGGTCCGCCCGCCCAGGCAAGCCCAAATGGTGCGAACAGCCGGTAGCGGTCCGATTCTCCCAATATGGCTTCGGCGATCAGCTTGCCGGCAATTGCCGTGGTGTTGATGCCATGGCCACCAAAAGCCGTGAGGTACCAGACGCCCGGCTGCAACGCGCCGATTTGGGGCATCAGGTGACGGGCATAAGACATGAGCCCGGACCAGGCGAGTTCGGTCTTGAGCTTTTCGAGCTGCGGATAGGTGGTGACCATCTCGCGGCGCAATTGCCTCGCCAACACGCTAGGTGAGGCTGCCCGCGTGGTGATGCGCCCGCCCCAGAGCAGCCGTCTGCCGTCTTCGACAATGCGGTAATAATCGCCAGCGCGACGGTTGTCGCCAACGGCGTCGGTTGTCGTAATCGCCTCGGCGATCAGGTCAGGCGCATCCTCGCTCACCATGACGTAAGTGGCGATAGGCAGGAATGCCCGCTTCAGGCGGCCGACCAGTGGCCCCGTGTAGCCACCGGTGGCAAATACGGCCTGGCGGGCGCGCACGTCACCGCCGTCGGTGCGCACGATCTTTTCCGCGCCGTCAAGGTTGGCTTCAACGGCCCCGGATCTCTCGTGGATCCTGCCACCCAGCCGTTCGATCTCGACCGCGACAGCGCGCAGATAGTTGAGTGGATGCATGTGGAAGGCGTTGGGGTCGCGCAGGCCTTGATGATAGCGCTCGGAATGCAGCACCGTTCGCACCTTTTCGCGCTCGAGATAGTCGAGCCGATAGTTGAAATCCCGCGCCAGTTGCTCGGCATATGCCTTGAGCGCGGCGCCGCCATCATGGCGAAGCACGCTCAACATACCGGAGCGCGGCTCCGCCGCCTTGATGTCGAGATCACGGATCGTCTTCCGCACGAAATCGACGCCTTCGATGGACAAGCGGTGCAGTTTTTGTGCCGCGTCCACGCCGGCCATCGCGGCGATGCTGTCGGTGCCGGTGGCGAAACCGGGATTGACGAAGCCCCCATTGCGACCGGAAGCGCCAAAGCCGATGCGTTGCGCCTCAAGCACGACGACCTGCTGGCCGGCGCGAGCCAGCTGCAACGCCGTCGTCAGGCCGGCCAATCCGCCGCCGACAACGACTGTTTCGCACTCGGAAACGTCGCGCAACGGCGGTCTGATGGTGTTGTCGACAAGCGTGCGCCGGTAATAAGTGTCAGGATATGTCATGATTGGCATGATGAGGTGGCGGCACTAGAGCGTTTTGCGGTCAGGCGGAGCCGCCCGGTTTCGTTGAAATGCGGCTGAAACAAAAGAGATGGCGCGGGATGTCAATTGAAATGCATCCCGCTCACGCTTCGTCCACGACGCTCCTCAGTCGGCGCTGTAATCCTTGCCGTACCACTTTGTGGTCAGCTTCGTGAGGGTACCGTCCTTCTTCATCTCGTCGAGAATGCCGCCGATCTTGGCATTCCACTCGGCATCACCTTTTTCCGCGATCACCACCAGTGGCTCACGGAAGGCATAGCCGCCCTCCAGAATACGCAACGGGTAACCGTTCTTTATCGCGTTCTGAGCTGTCTGTTCTGGTGCGATGACCGCGTTGAGGCGCACGCCGTCGCCGAGCCTCAAATCATCGAACGGCAGCATTGAATCTGCGAAAGTCCTGATCTCACCGGGCTCCAGCTTGTATTCGATGGGCGGCAGGCCGGGGGCATCAATCTCGAGCTGTCTGCGGATGAAATCCTCCGACGTGGTGGCAGTCTCGACGCCAATGATCTTACCGTTCAGGTCGACGACCGATTTGGCCGGGCTGTCCTTGTGAACCACATAAACGTAGGGGCTGTAATAATAGACGCCTTCGAAATCGATTACCTTGGCCCGCGCCTTGGTCGGCGTTACCGAGCCGACCCCCAGATCGTAGCGCCCCTGCCAATGGCCGCCTGTCATCGTCGCCCAGTCCGGCGTGTCGAAACTGACCTCGACACCGAGGCGCCTTGCGATCTCCTTTGAGACATCAATGTCGAAGCCGACCAACTGATTGCTGTCGTCGAGGAAACTCTGCGGCGGCCAGCCGCTGTTTGTGGCGACGACCATCGCCTTCTTCGAGGTAACCCGGTCCATGGTTTCACCCGCCGACGCCGCAGACGCTAACGCAAGCGTGGTGGTGGCCAGCGCCAGCCACGTGATCAATTTCCTCACCTAAACCTCCCTGTTCATCCTCATTCAAACAATGCTCCCCAGTAGAGAAAGAGTTAACTTGAGAGCGCCACATGAGATCGATCTCATATCGAATTAGGTACACATATCGGCGAGGCGATCAAGCCCTTTTGTAGCGATTGGAAAGAAACCCAGGCCAGCTTCTTTTTTGCCGCGCCGCGCCAACGATCGGAGCTACAGCGACGCTTCGGCGGCATTGTCGTGAAGTTTTCGTGACTTGCATCAAGCGCAGGTCGGCCATCGTGTCCTCCTCGGCAGCGTCACGGACAAGACGCTTTGGCCGCCGCCTATTTCTTCCGGCGGCCCGGCTTCAGCCCAGCCATCAGATTGGTGATCCGGTCCGCCTTGCGGTTGTGGATCTCGGCTTCGTTCTTGCGGCGCACCGCGCCGCGGACGAGCTTGGCGCCGAGGTAGCGGAATGGCTCGGGCGGCAGCGACATGCGTCGCTCGATGCCGACCAGACCGCTGGCGCTCCAGCGATCCTTTCGCTCCAGCACCAGGCTGGCCAGGATGCGTCCGCCAATCGGCGTCTGCGCGATGCCGGTTCCGTTGAACCCCATACCGTAGAAGATGTTGGGATATCCGCGCAGATGATCGAACACCGGAACGTGTTCGGGCACACAGTCGATTGGACCTGACCAGTCATACTCGACCGCCACGCCACGCAGCGATGGATAGACCCGGTGCAGCTCTCGCACATTGTCGCGGCCGTGCTGCGGGCTGCGATTGAAGCTGGCGCCGAAATTCCCCCTGAAGGCAACGGTACCGCTGCCGCGACCGAAGACCACCCTGCCCGGGCTGGTGCGTTGATAATACAGTACCTGCGCCTGCGCATCGCAGATCGATGCGCCGTCGCGCCAGCCAATGCTGTCGAGCAGTTCGGGCACGGCCGCGGTGGCGATGACCTCGCTGCCGACGACGTAGAGATGACGTCGCAGTTCCGGCAAAGCCGAGAGCCATGCGTTGGCGGCAAGCACGACCTTCTCCGCTTGGACTGTGCCCTGCGCGGTGCGTGCCTTGCATATCCTTCCGGGTTCAATGTCGAGGACGGGGCTGCGCTCGTGAATGGTCACGCCGCGTGCCAACGCCAGATCTCGCAATCCGACTGCCAGCTTGGCTGGATGGACCGTGCCTGCATTGGTCTCCACGACGCCCACATAGGAGGCAGACGAACCGGTCCTGCGTTCCATCTCCTCGGCCATCATCGGCTTGAAACGGTTTTCTCCGACCGCCGCCGCCATGCCGACGGCCTTGTCCCAGGCGCCTTCCTGGGCAATCGAGCTCGCCGTCCACAACCATCCATCCAGCCGTAGATCCATGTCGATCGTACCGTCTCGTTGAAGAGTTTTCAGCTCCGCAATCGACGCCACGGTATCGGCGCAGAGCTGCCGCGCCTCTTCGAGGCCGACGACGGCGCTGATGTGATCGAGTTCAGCGAACCACGAGTGGACCTGGCCGCCGTTGCGCCCCGAAGCGCCCGAACCGCAGAGGTCGGCCTCAAGCACGACGACCCGTGTTTCCGGAGCAAGCTCGCGGATACGCAGCGCCGTCCACAAACCGGTGTAACCGCCACCGACGATCAGCACTTCGGCGCGCTGATTCCCCTGTAACGGCTCGGTGACCGCGTCGGCGCCGATATCCTGCAGCCAGAACGAGCGGTCGGAAGGGAGCGCTACCGCCGGCTGGCGCAAACGAAAAGTCGTCACGGTCAAGCTCCCAAGGCGTCGATGATGAATCTGGCGTATTTGGTTGGCAGCCAGTCCGGTATGGGACGCGGCTTCTGCGGAAACCCGCCGAGATGCGTGCAGGTCCGCGCCGCCGCCACCGCGGCGGCGTGCAGCGCTTCGGCTGGCCGCAGACCTTCGAACCGGAACGCGGTCAGGAATGTCGCGATGAAACTGTCGCCGGCGCCGCATGTGTCGACCACGTCGACAATCTTGGCCGGCGCATGCACGACAGCCTGGCCGTCGTCGAAATAGGAGCCGCGCCGCCCGCAGGTCACGACAACCTGCCTTGCACCAGCGGCCCTGAGCGCGGTGAGCAACGGCTCGACCGGTCGATCGACCTCATCTGGACCGGAGGCGAAGAGCAGCGGCACGCCCTCGAGCGGCAGCGCCAGGTGCGCCGTCGAGACGTCGATGCTGAACGGGACATCATCCGCGACCAATCGGCGAAGGAGGTCCTTGTTGGCGTTGGTGCCGAGATGCACCCAGTCAGCGGCGGCGACAACCGCATAGTGCTCCGGCGTCGGCATGTAGTTTTCACCAACTCCGAAGGATTCGTGCAGGAACTTCCGGTCGCCGGATTCGTCGCGAAGCAAGGTGACGGCCGTGTCACCAGGGCGGCGTTCGACATCGTCCGGCGACAGGCCGACGCCGCTAAGCTCGGAAAGCACCACCTCGCCCTCTGGATCCTCGCCGACGGCGCCGAAATACCTTGCTGCCCAGCCATTGCGTCGCCATTGCGCGGCGACGTTGAGCGCGTTGCCGCCGACCGTGAGCAGGCCGTTGGTGAGGTAGGCGTCCAGACAATTGTCGCCGACTGCCACCAGATTCGGCGGAGTCATGCTGGCACCGTTGCGCGATTTAGATAGGGCTCTATCGCGTCGAGGCAGCGTGTCCAGGCCCTTACCGGATCCAGTGCGTAGGAGCCGTTGCCAAAGGGCTCGAAGCTGAGCTTTCCCGCATAGCCGAGGCGCGCCAGTTCGCTGACATAGTCGCCGAGCGGCAGCGTCCCGTCGCCCCACACCAGATGCCCGCCTGGTGTGCCGTCGACAAGATGGACGTGTGCCAGCCGTGCGCCGAACAGATCGACATACCCGGCTACGGTGTCGCCGGCGGTGGCCATGGCCACGCAATCCAGCACGATGTCGATGTTTTCCGCGCCCAACGCGTCCAGCATTCGGCGCAGACCCGCCGCGTCGTTGACGATGTTGCTCTCGAAGCGCTGCAACGGCTCAAGCAGGCAGCGCACACCGACGTCGTCGGCATGTCCGGCTATCGCGCCAAGTGCCTCCACCGAGCGATCCCACACCGAATTCGTGGCTTCGTCCTCGTAGCCCCGACCGGGCGTCAGGAACAGATAGCGCGCGCCCAGCGCTGCGCAGATATCAGCGGCATGGCAGAACCGCTTGATGCTGTCACGGCGCAGATCCGGGTCGCCCGAAGCGATGTTGATCGGATACAGCACCTGCTCAGGAGTGAAGCACCAGGCAGACAGGCCGTTATCGGCGAGCACCCGGCGGACAGAATCGATGCGCGCGTCGGTGGCGTGGAAGAGGTCGAGGTGCTGGGCAATGCCCCATAATTCGATCTCTTTCATGCCGAAGTCGCGGATCAGCTTGGCTACCCGTTCGAACGGAAAGTGCTGGAAGCTGAAATTGGCTCCGATCAGCTGATGGAATGCAAGCTGCGGCATGAAGGCTCCTTTCGGGAATGGCTACTTGCCGATGCCTTCGGACAGCCCACGAATGAAGTAGCGCTGCGCGGCAAAGAACACGATTACGATGGGCAGGGCCGAGATCGTCATGGCGGCGAACACCACGGCATAGTTAGTCCCGTGCGTTGCCATGATCGACGTGAGGCCGACGGGCAGCGTCTGCACGTCGCTGCCGCTCGTGAAGATCATGGCGAACAGATATTCGTTCCAGGCGAACAGGACATGCAGGATGACGCACGAGATGATGATCGGGCGGCACAATGGCAGGGTTATGCGCCAGAATATCTGGCCCTCGCTGGCGCCGTCCATCGTCGCCGCCTCGTCGAGATCGCTGGGTAGATCCAGCATGTAGGCGCGGATGAGAAAGGTTGTGAACGGCACCCGGAACGCGGTGTATAGAATGATCAGCGCCCAGTAGGTGTTGTAGAGCCCGAGCGCCTGCAGCATCTTCACCAAGGGAATGATTGCCACGGTGGGACTGAGCATCAACCCGCCTAGCACAATGGCGACGACCAACGGTTTTGCGGGCATCCTGGTCCGGGTCAGTCCGAAAGCGGTCCAGGCGCTGATGAGAACGGTGCATATGGCGGAGGCGACAGTCACCAGGACGGAGACGGTTACATAGCCGCGAACGCCCTGGTTCCAGGCCTGCACATAATTGTTCCACGACCAATGGGCAGGCAGGGCGAAGGGATCGCCGAAGATCTGCGCATTATCCTTGAAGCCGCTAAGCGCCATCCAGATCAGTGGATAGATGACGACGACGCCGAGACAGACGAGGAATGAATAGAGCGATGTCCTGGCAATGACTGACCATAGATTGACATGCCGGGCCCGCCCGACTGCGACCGTCGCACTCATAGCTGCACCCTGCGGCGCTTCGTGTACCAGAGCTGTGCCGCGCCGGTGAGCATGGTCAGCACGAAAATGACGGCCGCAATCGCCGCGCCGTAGCCGAAATTGTCCTCGATGAACGCCTTCTGGTAGAGCCATGTGCCCAGCACCTGGCTGCTGTTGTTGGGCCCGCCGGCGGTCATCACCATGACCTCGTTGAAGACCTGGAAAGCGCCGGTGATGGTGACGATGATCATCAGCCCGGTCATTTCCCGGGTCAGTGGAAAGGTGATGCTCCACAAGCGGCGAAGCGGGCCGGCGCCATCAATTGTGGCTGCGTCGTAGAGGTCGCGCGGGATTTTTTGAATGGCGATGGCAAACAGCAGCGTCGAGTAGCCGAAGCCCTGCCATTGGCTCATGGCAATGATGGCGTAGATGGCGGTGTGCTCGTTGCCGAGCCAGGGCATGACGAACTGGCTGAGACCTGCGCGGCTCAGAACCGCATCCAGCAGACCGATCTGCGGCTGGTAGATGAAGTAGAACAGCAGGCCGGTCACGGTGATCGATATGGCCGAAGGCACGAAGTACAGGGCGCGCCACAGACGGCGCCAGCGTTCGCTCCTTAGATCCTCGATGATCGCCGCCAGCAGGAACGCGCCGAAGACCTGGAACACGACGGAGATGACGGCGTAGAGGCAATTGTTCCAGAGCGCGACCAGCACGACGGGGTCGTGCAGAAGCCGGTCGTAATTGGCGAGGCCGACATTGGTCACTTCACCGGTATAGATATCCTGATCGGTCGTGCTGACGATAAAGTTGTCAACGATCGGATAGTAGACGAACCAGCCGATGAGGATCAGTGCCGCTGCCGCCCATCGAAACGACAACAGGTTGCCGAAGCGCACCCGCAGGCTTCTTGGCCTCTGCGATCTGGCAGCGCCGTGAACCACGGCGCCGCTCTCTATTGTGTCCGATGTCCTGGCCATGGTCCGCTTATTTGGCTGCGGATGCGGCCTTGCGCACCTCGCCCATCACTTGCTCGGGCGTCATCGAACCGCCCGCCAGTGCCTGCAGGCTGGACAGCCAGACGGCGGCGACGCGCGGCGGATTGGCCGTGTCCAGCCAGGGCATGAGGTACGAGGCCGCGTTGATGTCCTTGAGACCGTCGACCACAGCCGCGCTCATATTCTTTTCCGAGGCGCCGCCGATGGTCGCGCTCGGCTGGCCATAAGGTGGCGCTGACAGGATTTGCGCGTTTTCCTTCGAGGTAACGAATTTCATGAAGTCGATCGCCAACGGGATGTTCTTCGACGCCGCGCTGATCATGTAGCCTTCCGGCGCGCCCTCGATCGACTTGAGGTCACCCTTGGCGCCAGCCGGTACGGGCAGCCTGAAAAAGCCGAAATCGGCGGGCTTGAGCGCCGAATCCGACGTGGCGGCCTGATCGAACTCGATGATCTCTTGATAGTACATGGCCGACTGCCCGTTGGTGAACGCCTGGAGAGCCGAGGCATAGGATGTGCCGTTGACGCCAGCGCCGTCAGTGCAACGCTCGACAAGCTGACTGAACTGCTTGAGCGCCGCGACATAGCCCGGATCGGTATATTCAGCCGTGGTCGGATCGAAGTCGCGTTCCAGCGTTGCCTGCGGCACATTGTAGGCGAGCAGCTGGCCCGCAAAGTGGATCGCCGGCCAGGCCTCCTTGTTACCGAACGAAATCGGTGTCGCGCCGGACTTGCGGATGGCGTCGCAACTGGTCAGCAATTCCTCGAAGCTGGCTGGCGCCTTCAGGCCGAGCTTGCCGAATATCTGCTTGTTGTAACCCACGAACTTGGCGTCTTGGTAAAGCGGGATGCCATAGAACTTGCCATTGTATTGGAACGCTTTGACGGCCGCGGGAGAAAGCGTCTTGCCCCACTCGGTATGGGGACCGATGACGGCGCTCAGGTCGACGGCGCGATTGCCCCGCACGAAATTGCCGCCCCAACTGCCCGTCCAGGAGAAATAGACATCGGGCAGCGAGTTCGAAGCGACCAGGGTCTTGGTCTTGCCCTTCACGCTGTCGTCGCTCTCCTGGATGAGTTCGACCTTCACGCCCGGATGGAGCTTTTCGTATTGCTGCGCCACGTTGACGAAGTAAGGCGACAGTTGCTGCAGCCCGAACTTGGTCAGCACCGAGAGTGTGCCGGTGTACTCCACCTTGGCGCTGGGATCGGCCGCGACCGCAACTGAGGCGGCGGAACTGCCGCCGATCGAAAAACCGAATGATGATACCGCGGCCACTGTGACCGTCACGACTTGCAGCGAACGTTTCATAAGCAGCTCCTTCAAAGGTGAGAGGGGATCAGTATTCAACGCGTTTGTAGTAGCGACGGGTGGTCAGCGGGTGATTGCGCAGCACTTCGAGATGCGCGCTCAGTCGCTCGAGCAGGGTGGCGAGCAGTACCGGCGAGATCATGCCGCGCACCTCTTGGGAGATGCCCGGCAGCTGGACCGAAGCAGCATCCAGCGTACGGACGCGGTCCGTGTAGCGCCTGGCGAAATTCTCGACCCGGTCGGCCAGTGGGCGAAGGCGATCCTCGCCCTTGAACACGAAGACGCTGACGCCCGGCTCGACGAGTTCGAGCGTGCCGTGGAAAAAGTCGGCGGCATGCACTGGGCGGGTCCGGATCCACTGCATCTCTTCAAGGATGCACATGCCGTAATAGTTGGCTTCCGGCCACACCGAGCCGGCGCCGGTAAAGATGTGGTAGGTCTCGTCCTTGATTGTCGCGGCCAGTTCGGCGGCTTTGTCCTCGAAGGCGGCCTTCGCATCGGCAAGAAGGCCGGGAAGAAGCTGAAGTTCCGCGACACTAGCGTCGAAATTGTCATATTCGCCGCGCTCCGCCAGCAGTGCCAGGACGATCAGCAGCGTCTGCAGGTAGAATGATTCCGATGAGGTGTCGTCTTCGGCGAAGTTCGTGAAATTGTGGTCTGCTTCCTGTGCGATCGGGGTGTCCGAATGACCGGTGAGCGAGATCGTTCGCACGCCACGCCTTTTCAGGAACGCCATGAGCTCCACGCCTTCCTTGGTCGTGCCTGACAGCGAGGGAATGACGACCGCAGCCTTGTTGTCGAGGCCGGCCGGCGGATCGAGCACGACCTGTGCCGGATATTCGGCGCTCACCGGGAACGCGGAGTAGCATTTCGCCAGTTCGATCGCAGGCAGAGTGAGAAGCTGCACACCGCCGGTGCCCATGAAAAACAGCCTCTCGACGCCGTCCGCAAGCAGCGCGCGCATGAGCGTGCGCGCCTCGCCAGCTATGGAAACGGCCCCGCTCTGTATCCTTACGAAGCGATCCCTATCGAAATTCAACATGTCTTTGTTCCTTGTACTCGCATTCGGCGGAATCCTACCGGGCCGCCAAAATCGAGGCGTCCAGCCAGCCTTTATTAACCGTTAGGTTGTGAGATCGATCTCACATCCAAATAATGGCCATGCCTTTTTGCGGTTGGCAAGCCCCCCCGCGAGCAAATGTCTGAAACGGAAGTTCTGTGCCGGTCAGCGCAGGTGTGCGACCGAGCCACGAATGACGAGGCGCGTCGGGAACCGGATGTGACGCGGCGCAACTTTCTTTCCGGCGAGCCGTTCGAGCAGCAGCTTGGCCGCGAGCGGTCCGATCTCGGAGATGGGCTGGGCTACGACGGTGATCTGCGGATCGGTGAAAGTGGCGAGATTGAAGTCGTCGAAGCCGACCAGTGACACGTCGTTGGGGATTGCGAGCCCCAGTGAGCGCAGGCCGAGAAGGGCGCCTTGGGTCATCATGCTGTCCACCGTGAAAAGCGCTGTAGGACGGTTACGTCGGCTGAACAGGCGGATGGTGGCTTCGACGGCATGTTCGACCGTGGAGCGCGACACGCTGATCAGCGATTCATCCAGCGCGATGCCATGCGACTGCAGTGAGTTCCGGTACCCGGCAAGACGCTCCTGCGCGGTGAAGATACGGGATTCGTCGCGCAACAGCCCGATCCGTTTGTGACCGTTGGCGACTAGGTAATCCACGGCCTCGCCCGCGCCGCCCTCGTTGTCGACGCCGACGCTGTCGCAGTGCACCTCTTTGACGACGCGGTCGATCAGCACGACCGGTGCGCCGTCACGCACCAGCCGCACGATGTGCTCGCTGTCGGTCGCTGAGGTTGGCGCCAGGATGAAGCCGCGAATGCTCAGTGAGCGCAGACTCTCCAGCAGCTCCTTTTCCTGTTCGATATTCTCTTCGCTGCTTGCGATCAGCAGGTTGTGCCGGTGCTTGCGCAATTCCACCTCGATGTCGTGAGCGATGCGCGCGAAGAACGGATTCTGGATGTCGCCGGGCACGAAGCCGACGATCGGCAACTGACCGCTGCGGAGGGCCTGCGCTACGAGATTGGCCCGATAACCCAGTCTTTCAGCCGCCTCCAGCACCCGAAGTGCGGTCTCATCGCCGACATAACCGTAGCTGTTGAGCGCCCGCGCGGCCGTAGCGCGCGATACATTGGCTGCGGCAGCAACGTCCCTCAAGGTGATCCCCTTCTGCGTCACGGCTACTTGTCCTCCTGCGAAGCTGACATTGCTCGGGCGTGTTCCGGCTCGGCGTTGCATTTATCGTTGTGCGGCATATCGGCGAATTCTCAAACTGCCAACACAGCTTGTGCACCCTCTTTCCCCAAAGGGCCTGTGTCATCGATTTTGGAAGACCGGATTTTCGAACTCTGGCCGATCGGCAAATGCCAGGACATCAGCCACAGACACATGGGGCTTCTGCGGCCGTTGCCAGTTCGCTGCAGTCCGACGGTCAACAACCCTTCGGCCAGGCCGAAATTCCGGTGCACGGCTTCGGCGCCGAAACCCGATGATCGGCATCGAATCCAGGGCAGCGAGCGAGCTGCATAGATGATCGCCGCGGAGCCTTGCGTCTCCAGTGTCATAAACAAGAAGCGCGACAATCTGTTGCCCGCCGGCGACCATCCTGAACGGACCGGCAGCTTTCAGGAAAGATGGTAGCCCGCCTGAACGAGAGTGATGAGGCGCATTGCTGCTATTCGGGAGAAGATAAATGCGGTCAGCGAACGGCTGGATCAGCTTCTTGAATCAATTCGGGCGAACCGCTCCGTAACCCTTTGACCAATAACGATTATATTAGTCTCTGAGGGTCAACGTTTTCGACAGAAAATCAGCACGTTAGCGGCTGGTTCGCCAACCCATATCTCTCGTATTCTCTCGTATGGTCTGGCGAACCAAAGGACCAAGAAGACGACTAGTTTTTACCGGAGCGGTGCCTCAGTTCTATCCACAAAGAAGGTCAATCAATGCATACTGACCATAACGCTACGAGCGCGGCCGCTTGGGGCCGGGAGCGGACTTTCGACTTTTGATTCCGAGCAGGAAACTGCCGTTCCAGTACCGACTTCATGTTGACTGGGGAGAGAGGAACCACCCTGCCCCCCCGAGCCCTCACTGACGAGCACGGATGACCGTTTTCCCGCACGCCGCTCGGTCGAGCTGAAGGCGGCGACCGCCTCGTCGAGGGTCGCGACTTTGCCGATATTCGTCCGCAGTCGTCCGTCCCGGATGCGCTGAACGATCTCCCAGAGCTGGCCGCGATCAGCCTCGACGACGAAGTCAACCGTCAGGCCATCTGCAGGTCGAATATCCGTCGGTCCGACGACTGTCACAAGCGTTCCTCCGGCCCGGATCAGGGCTGCGGACCGCTTCTGGATATCGCCGCCGATGACGTCGAACACCAGATCGACGCCGCCAACCTCCTCTAGTTTGTCGTTGTCGAGATCGACGAATTCATTCGCGCCGAAGTCGAGCGCCTTCTGGCGGTCGGCGGCGCGTCCGGTGCCGATGACATAGGCCCCGGCCTCCCTTGCAAGCTGCGTCACCATCGAACCGACGGCACCGGCCGCGCCGTGCGCGAGCACGCTTTGCCCCGCCCGAAGGCGGCCATGCTGGAACAGCCCCTGCCACGCGGTCAGGCCGGAGATCGGCAGGCTCGCACCCATCGTGAAGTCGACGTCGCCGGGCAGCGGCGCGAGATCGCGTGCCTCCATGGCGACATACTCGGCGAGCGTGCCGTCGCGATGCCAGTCGGCGAGGCCGTAGCCGAGCGCAGTGACCACACCGGCCAGCTCATGGCCGAGGATCGACGGCGTCCGCTCACGGAAGGCTCGATCGGCCCAGGTCGAAGGCCACTCCAGTTCGGTGTTGACGAATCCCGCCGCATGAACCTCAACCACGACATCGTTTATTGCCGCCTGCGGCTCGGCCCGCTGCACGAGCTGCATCCCGGCCGTTCCGGCAGCCTGGTCCGTCACTACGATCGCTTTCATGAAAATTGTCTCCTTAGACATTTGTTGGCGCGGGTGATTCTGGGGAAATGGAAGATCTTCGATCTCCCACGCGATTGGCTATCGGCTCGACGCTTTCCACCATGACGTTGACATGGAATACTGTGTGATGCCGTTGAGGGCTCTCAGCACCTTGAAGGTACTCAAGGATGTCGAGCCTGACAAATTTGTGACAGGATCGAAGCGATGACAGTCCTAGGTGATTGTTGCTCCGGTGACCCGGTGTAATCAAACCTCGCGGTAGTATTCGAACAGCGGAAGGTATGTTGTATCCGGGTCGATTTTCGGAACCGAGGTTTGTGAGCCGCATGCAAAGGGCGCGGCGCACCGGTCGCTTCGCAGCACGGCGAGCGCATTGCTGCGCACGTCCTCTGGCTTTATGAGCGGCCTGGTGAGGATGAACTGCTCCACGCTCAGACCAACTGGGCTCGGTCGGAAGGACGATCCAAGGGGATCACCGAAGACCCGAATGCCAGCCTTCGTGACTTGGTTCTGACGAGGAATTAGACGTTTATCTTGGCGAAGGCCTGCTCGATCAGATGAAGGGCGGTCATCGTTGCGCTCCCGCAGCCACCGCAGGGCGACAACGCCCCGCCGAATTGGACTCTGCCTCTGCGCGAAATGCGACAGACGGAGGACTGTCAGCCGATGCGTTCAGGTCGGACCTGCTGCCGTGTCGAATAGGCGCGCGTGAATTCGGCCCCGAGCAGGAAAATTTCCGACGAGTAGTAAACCCAAAGGAGGATCACGAGCAGGCCACCGGCGGCACCATATGAGGATGCCACTGCGCTGGTACCGATATACCAGCCGATAAGGGATTTTCCGAGCGTGAACAGAGCCGCGGTCACAACGGCCCCAACCCGGACATTGCGCCATTCGAGAGTTCGGTCGGGTAGAACCTTGTAGATGGCGGCGAACATCACCGAGATCAGGACGAAGGAAACGACCGCGTTGATCACACTAAGGACGATTTTGCCGAATGGCAGATGCGCGTTGATGATGTTTCCCACTGCCGATATCGCTGCGCTCGCAACCAGAGAGACGAGCAACATGAAGCCAAGCGCGGCCACCAAGCCGAGGCTTGCGGCACGGGCGCGGACCAGGCGTGAAAACGAACTTCCCTGAGGCTTAACCTTCCATATCGTATTCAGCGATTGCTGCATTTCGCCAAAGACTCCCGACGCAGCCACCAACAAGGTGACTATTCCGATCACCGCAGCCCAGCTTCCGGAGAACCGGCTTGACGCGCTCTGCAGCGCTGCCTGGAGGATATTTGCGCTCTGTGGGCCCATCAGGCCCGAAATCTGAGCGGATAAAGCCAATTGTGCAGCGTCGTGACCGAAAACAAGGCCTGCAATGGCGACGACGATCAGCAAAATTGGCGCCAGAGAAGTGGTGGCATAGAAAGCCATTGCCGCGCCATGACTGAGAGCATTGTCGTTGATGAACCCGACCACGCTTTCTTTCACCAGACACCAGACAGTCATGAGCAAGCTGCCCATTTTTGGCATCCCTTGCATTTGCAACGGCATCCGTCACAAATGTCCCAGCATCCGCGATGTTCCAACATCGCGCGCGCGATTGGCTTTGGAATGCTTGCTGTGCAGTTGGGTGTACACGGGTGAGACATTGCGGATGCTGAGGCGCCGTTCCCTAAAGACCACACGTCGTTGCGCCGCTCTTGGAGTTTGGCGCGAAAGAGTGGCAGAGCAGTTCCGCTTGGGCTAAAGACGCCAAAAGCTGTCAAGATCGGCCCGGACGCGTCGTGACCTTTCAGGCCTGCTTAGACCAACGCCATGGGCAGGTATCGGATGATCACCATGTCCTGCCGGAACAGGCGCTCCAACTCCGCTCGGCGCCTCCGCCAATCGGGAAGATCGACCTCTTCCGTCATCACCTCGAAGATGACGATCTCGTCCAGGCCGGACTCTTTGCCCTGCCTCCACACCCCTTCCGCGGGCGCTCGAAAATACGCAGTGACACCTTCGAAGGTATTGGCGAGTTCTTCCTTCACACGGTCGAAGTCCTCGTTGGCGAAGGGCTCTCCGGCGTTGTCGGAACGAGGAAGCAGTATCTGGACAAGGTGCATGCGGCCGCCTCCCCGATCATTAACGGCCGCGGCATTGACGATGTTCCATCGGCCGACGCATTGCACGCGCCGAGGCGCAGCGGCATAATTTGCAGATCGCGTTCGAACCCGTTTGGAACTGATGTTCGCCCCTAGGCACTGTGTTGCCGACACCAACGGTGCTCTGACCCACACTAGTGGTCCTCCCGCTGCAGTGAAGGCCGCACGCGATTCTAGCGCTGGCCCTTCGGCCGCGGCTGCAAATCTATCGTGTCGCCATCACCGTGCACCTGGTCTCGATCCCAGTCATTCGTTTTGTCCGGGGGTCTTGGCGGCAGCCTCCTGCGTGTCCCTGGCCTTGTCCTTGCGAGGCTTGGGCTGGGGAAAATCGCGTGATGATTGGGCGCCCATGGATGCTTTTTCCTTCGGATTTTTGCTTGCCCGGGCGAAACACGTCTGGGGATTTTAAGTTCCCTCACCCGCGCCGAGCACGCGCCGGATATTCCAGCGATAGGCGATCACGAGCCCATCCCGTGGCGGTGCGCTTGTGCCGGCCACCCGGAACCTCATCAACAGCCTTGTGCCTTCAGGGACCTCACCATACGCTCGACAATAGGATCATACGGTTCCTTTTCCGATTTCCTATAATTCATGGTGAAAAGTGCCGCGCGTTGGTCGCAGACCAATATCGCGCGGACATAGCGAATCTCGCCATTCCTGATCCCGGAGTAGCTCGCCCATCTTGGAGCTATGCGCCGATAGGTCAGACGCCAACCGGCCTTTGCGTCCTCGATCATGCGATGCGCGATCTCGGCACGAAAGCTGGCTTTGCCCAGTCGCGCGCCCCAAACGGCCAGAAACGCATCTCTTGGGCCCTCAAAAGCCGCTCCGTGGTCCGATTGCTGCGCCAGCACGAAACCGGGAGGGATATCGAACGTGAAGCCAAGCTGCCGGACACCGAAGGGCTGCCAGGCTTCGGCCTGTAGCATGGTGGTGCAAAAGAGAAAGACCATAAGGCCCAGCATTGAACGTCGCATTGCTCTGATTTAGCGTCGGCCAATATGGCGTCCAGAGGAAGAGGAGGTCCGAGGCGAAATAGAGCAAGCGCGTGAACGGGAGGATGGCCACAACGATCTTTGCTGGGAGGCTGCAGCGCGGCCGCATGTCGAGGCCGCCTGGAAAATCGCCCGGAACACGCTGTTGATACTCATTGGTCTGGCCACCCAATTTCCACAATGCGGACTCGCCCCAGTGAAGGGGCGGTGTACGGAGGGTGGTGCGCTCAGGTTGAAGTGTCGCAGCAACGGAGCCGTCGTGAATGACCGAGATGAGGCGCAAAACTGCCATTCGGTATAAGTTAAGTAATGTCAGCGGATGGCCGGATCAGCCTCTTGAATCAATTTGGGCAAGCCGCTTGGTAACGAACTGATAAACAAGAGTTATTTAGACGCGTAGGGTCGTCGTTCCTATCGAAAATAAATATATCAGCAGCTGGTTCGCCAAGCCGTTTCTTTCGTATTCTCTCGTATGGTCTGGCGAACCAAAGGGCGACGCCTCCGAATAGGTCGGCCCGACGGACTCGGGCCAGCGATCAATCACCGCTTGCCCCGTCGCAACGCTCTCCAGGAATGTCGCCGACGGTATGAAGAACAAAGTACCGGTGACTGCGCGGCTGAAGTCCAGCAACCGGTCGTAGTTGCCTTGCGGCCCGCCAATGAACATGTTCTCCAGCGTTTGCTCTATTCTGCGCGGCGAACGGGCGTAGCCGATGAAATAGGTGCCGAACTCACCCTTGCCGACGTCGCCGACTGCGTGTTGTGGCGTACAATCTCCAACTGCTCTCCGTGCTCGATAATCGTGGTCAGCGCATTGTGGGCCGGAGGTCGGTTTTATGGCATCATCCAGCTCGATATCGGAGAGTTTTTTCCTGCGAATGTGCCGGCACCTCGCGGCAGTTTCGTGATGTTCAGCATTGGCGAGCGACCATATCTCGTCGCAACGCGGTAGTGCCCATCTTGCCTATCTGAAAGCCGGCATCCGTGACGTCCAGATCGCCAAGCCGATGATCACGATTAAAATCCAGAAAAGCGAGTTGAAGAGCATGCGAACAAGGTCGCGGTTTTGTTCTTTCGTAACACCGAGCCGATCTGAGATAATGTCGCCTGGGGCGATCAACAGCCAGAGTATGAACCGACCCAGCCTTGCCATACGATTCCTTGCCTCGCAAGCAAGACAGCAAAGCACCATCCTGAGCGCGAGTCGAGCGAACCGTGCCCGAAACATCGGACGGTCGGTGCCTCCATGTCGCAGTACATTTGGCCCAAACGAGTTCTCCTGCCTTATGCCAACTCGCGAGGTCGGTTTCGATGTGCCGGACTTCAGGCTATCGGAAGATGGCTTCGCGATTGGGGTCGAAAGGCTCGGCTGGCTTTTTAACTATGCTGATTTGCGGCTCTTGGCGGTTGGCCGGTCTTGCTTGACGCCTTCCTTGGCAAGGCTCTTTCGAAGCACCGAGGCTAGGTCGATCACGTTCTCCTTGGGCTGCGGGACCGGTTTCGGGGGCTTTTTGCCCTTGCGCTTGGCGTCGATCATGGCGATCAACGCGTCCTCGTAGGTGTCCTTGAATTTCGAGGGCTCGAACTTTGTCGCCTTCTTGTGGATGAGCAGCCCCGCGATTTCGAGCAAATCCGCATCGTACTTTGGGCTTTTCACGTCATCGAAGACGGTGTCTTCCGACGTCATCTCATTGTGGGTGCGCAGCTCGGTCAGCAGCATTCCCTTTCCAAGGGGCTGTATCAGCACTTCGCGCCCGCGCTGATAGAGCACGACGCAGGAGCGGGCCGCGACGCGCTTCTTGGCCATCGCATCGCGCAGGACGGCAAAGGCCTCCACAGAGGCGCCGTCTGCGGGGATCAGGTAGTAGGGTTTCTCCAGATAACGTGTGTCGATCTCGGCAACCGGGACAAAGGAATCGACATCGAGTGTATGCTGCGATGTCAGTTTCAGTTTTTTGATCTCGTCCGGTTCCACGTGTATGAAATCACCCTTGTCGGCCTCGTAGCCTTTGATCTGATCCGCGGCTTCGACGATGTCGCCTGTCTCTTCATCGACATAGGCGCTCTTGACGGGCAAGCCGTCCTTGCGGTTCAAAATCTTGAAGTGGATCTTGGATGCCTCGCTTGTGGCGCCAACGATCTTCACCCCGCATGCCACCGAGTCGACCCTCAGAAACCCCTTCCAGACCGCGCGTGGCGCCACCATGCCGTTTCTCCAGACGTGCCGATGTCGCACAACGTCAGGCACACGGTTCTGTTCCGCAACGTGGGCAGTACTCGATCACGCCTTCTTGGCAAACGCCCAGACCATCAACGGATATTCCTCGTCGTTGCTCAGATCCCGCCACAGGCCATAGGCGCGGACGGGGCCGCCGATATGGGCCCTTGCGCAGGCCTTGTTGCCCCAACCGTGGACCTTGACATTGGCTTCGGGAAAGCCGCCCTCGACCATCAGCTGTTTCAGGCCGGCAGGCGTCCATCGGTTGTAGTCGTGCGGCCTGGCGTGGACCCTAAACAGAAAGGGCGTCGCCACCATCGCCCAGCCGCCGGGCCGGGTCATGGCATGGATATTGGCCACTGCCGCCAGCGGCCGCTGCACATGTTCCAGCACCTGGTCGGCGATGACGATGGAATATTGCTCGTCTGTGCGGTCGCTGCAGATGTCGAAGCCGGGGAAGTCGACCGATCTGTAGTTGGGGCACATCGCCCGCCAGTAGCGGTTCCAGCCGGGCGAGATCTCGATCACGTCGGAGGCTTTGCGGTTGCCGGCCTCGAGGAAGAGGGTGAACGCCTCGATCTGGCGGATGCGCAGCCAGTTTCGGGAATCGTAGCCGATGAGCCGTTTGACGGCGCGTTTGCTTTGGTTTTTCAGGGCGGCAAGGCTTGTCGTCGTCACATCGACCTCCTCCAAAGCGCCCGCCTCAAAGACAAGGTAGTCCAGGCAAGTGGGCAAAAAATGACAGTGAGCCCACTTTCATCACCGCTTAGGGGCGCCGATAGCGCGGACATGAAAAAGGCGGATCCGGGGACGGGATCCGCCTTGCCTGTCGACGGGGCTTCGGGGGGAAGACAGGTGTCGGCAAGCGTCCGATAGCAATGTCAGCAGGCGTCTACTGGGCTTCGGATAACTAGAGTGTCGGCGCGTTTAGCGGCCGACACAATTAGTCCGATGGACGTAGCCTGCCATACCCATATCGCGGACGAGCGTCGGCCAAGGTCTATCGGGGCGTCAG
Source organism: Mesorhizobium sp. WSM1386 (assembly GCF_055901595.1). NCBI lineage: Bacteria > Pseudomonadati > Pseudomonadota > Alphaproteobacteria > Hyphomicrobiales > Phyllobacteriaceae > Mesorhizobium > Mesorhizobium sp. WSM1386. The sequence continues at coordinate 4,175,863 of NZ_CM148373.1, read as the reverse complement.
TGCCGGCGAACACCGCCCTTCAATAGTTGCCGTTGTAGTAACGGTCATCGCATGGTGCTGTGTAGATACGCCCGTAACGGTCCTGGTAGCGGCACATCTCATCGCCGCGACGCTGCGGGGTGGTCGCGCTACCCACCACCGCACCCAGCAGGGCTCCGCTGGCCGCGCCGATGACCGTGCTCTTGGTGTTGCCGCCGATGGCCTGGCCGACGAGGGCGCCGCCGGCGCCGCCGATCAGCGCGCCGGTTCCGGCCCGTTGCTGGCCCTCGGTTTGCGCGCAGCCGGCGAGTGCTGCGGTCATAAGCACCGCCAGAATGGCCTTCTTGATGATCATCTCCAGAACTCCTTTGTAGCCCCGGGACTGCACATGGGGCAATTTCGCTCAAGTGCGGTCGGATTGCGGCCGAACAGCGGCGTGCCGGCTCACGAAGTGAGTCAGGGTTTCCCGGCAGTTGAACGCCATGGTTTCCAAACAGAAAAGCCCGGCATTCGACGCAAACTGGACAGGAATTTTCAACCAAACCATAGCGCTGTGGTCGCTAACATGACCGATCGGCAGGACAGCGCGAGCGATGGACGAGGTTGCCAAAACCCCACAAGTTCCTTCAGGCAAACGCCTCGTTCGCGCCGCTCAGTACCTGCGCATGTCGAAAGAGCACCAGACCTACTCGATCGACAATCAGAAAGATGCCATCCGCAACTATGCCGAAATCATGGGCTACGACATCGTCACCACTTACGAGGATGCCGGTCGCAGCGGTCTCAACTTAGGCGGTCGTCCCGGCCTCCAGCGGATGCTGGCCGATGTAGAAAGTGGGCGCGCCGAGTTCGAAACGGTCGTGATTTATGATGTCAGCCGCTGGGGACGTTTCCAGAACATCAATGAAAGCGCCGCCTACGAATACCGTTGCCAGATGGCCGGCGTGCGGATCGAATTTTGCGCCGAGCAATTCGCAAATGACGGCAGCGTCGGCTCCGATGTGCTTATGGCTATCAAACGCAGCATGGCCGCCGAGCACAGCCGCATGCTCTCTCAAAAGACGTTCATAGGCCAGGCGAGGCTGATCCGGCTGGGCTTCCGTCAAGGTGGCAAGCCGGGGCTCGGCCTAAGACGCCAGTTGGTGGACCAGTCAGGACGTCCCAAATTTATCCTCTGCCCGCACGAACAAAAGAGCCTGCACACCGACAGAATGATCTTGGTGCCCGGGCCGCCAGAAGAAATCGCGACGGTGCGCTGGATCTTCGGTCAGTTCGTCAAAACGCATAAGACAGAGCTTGAGATTGCAAGGCTGTTGAACGAGCGCGGCGTCGTCACAGACCTTGGGCGGCCATGGAAGCGGGAAACGGTGCGCGGAGTTCTGACCAATGAGAAATACATCGGCAACAATGTCTGGAACAGGCGCTCGCGCAAGCTTAAAGCAAAGGCAACGAACAATCCTCCTGAACACTGGGCTCGAGCGGACGGCGCATTCGAGCCCATCATTGACCGCAGGCTGTTCGAACGGGCGCAACTCATCCACCAAACGCTCTATTCGCGCATCAGGTTGAGCAACGAAGAGATACTGCTTGCGTTGAAGAAAGTTCTGGCGCGCCGAGGCTATTTATCTGCCTCGATCATTGACGATGCGCCGGATTGCCCCGCGGCGAGCCTGTATTTCCATCGCTTCGGAAGCCTTCTGAAGACCTACGAATTGATCGGATATCGGTCGCCCAGGCAGTTCATTGCCTCGAAAAGGCGATTGGCGACGGTGCGTATACAGGCGATAGAAGGCTTACTGGGCGCGATCGGAAGCGCTGGCGGACAGGCGGCCTATGACAAAGAGAACGAGATCCTCCGGATCAACGACGAGTTCACGGTTGCAATCGAAGTCCTACATTGCACCGCTTCCGACTACGGATATCCCTTCTGGTCCCTGAAAACCCGACGCCAGTCGGTGGCTGACATTTTCATCTTGGTCCGGATGCGCCCCGGTGACCTTGTCATTCGAGACTATCTGATTGCCCCTATGTCTAAAATCGTCGGCAAATCGGAATTGCGCGCTAACAATGGGGCTCAACTGGACACCTACCTCTTCCCCACGCTCACCCCAATTACCAGACTGGCAGCGCGAGCAAGTGTGGAGACCATATTGTGAGTTCGAAGTATCGTATGACCCGCATAGCCGCCTACAAAGCTTTCCAGGATAACGGCCAGAGACACGCTCGGAATATTGCCACTGATCAACCGGGATCAAAGGTAAAGCTCTTTGGGCCAGATCTTTTGGCAACCTATGAATCTGAGTGCAGACGCAAGCGCCATTTCATAAAGGAAACACTGGAAGCAGAACAGCGCTTGGGGCGTATGGTCAAAGCGCTTCGTGTGATCATGAGCGACACGAAATTTCGCTCATTGCTGGTGTCCGAAAGCCTTGCCACTATGCCAAAATCCCTGGCCCAGCGGTTGCAAGGCACGACGGTCGAATCTCAGACAGCCGCGCATGCCTGCGAGTCCCCTTCTGACAGCAGTGCTCAATCTGTCGGCGGGATTTGCCCCGACGTCCTCAATTTTCTTCAGGACTACCCTGTGAAGGTGAAGATCTTCGGCTTACTGCGGCATGTGCTCCCGGCCAGGCAATTGGAAATTGCCAAGTTGATGGTTGCCATGGAGCGGGTCACGTTCACGTACGAAAAGTTGCTTGTCGCCTTTACGCCTCGTGCGCTGCTGGCCGAGGGTTTCGATCCGACGACGGTTGCCAACGCGTCTAAAGATCAACTGGACGCGATGACGCCAGAACTTGACCGGCTAAGCCGTGAGTTTCTGAGCGCTGTGGAGCGACGTGGTTCGGTGAGCCTGGAACTGTTGGCTGCCGGCCGCTATCTCGATCGGCTGATGAATAACCCCAGGGCCGTGCGGTATCTGGCGCGCAATCTTTCCGGCCATTTTGAAGAGTTCCACAATTTGTCGGTGCCCTACAAATAGGTGGATCGAATGACATACCGGGCCGGCTTGGATAGCCCACGTCCGCGGCCATGCTGCTTGTGCCACTTTTGGCGCGACAGCACCACATGGCTCATTCTATTTTCTGATCAATCGCTTTCTCATCAAAAAGATGCCTGCCACCACCAGCCATAGCTTAGCCACGACGTTGACGCGGTGGCGCTGACAGTGGTCCTAGCCGAGGCCGGTCCGGCCATGTTCCCAGCAGTGGTGTGGTTTCGTTCTCGCCGATCGCCGATGTGCCGATGACAGGGATTAAGGACGGCCCTCCCGTCTTATCCCGGCGCTTTTTCAGCGCATCGATTTCGTCGTCACGCCGGGCGATGCGGCTTTCCAGATTGGCGATGCGCTCGGTTAGAAAATAGCGACCCACAACGAACCCTCCACTCCCGAAAAGAATCGCGAACGTCGCGAACGCAATAGGATTGGCAATGATCAACGTCGCATTGGCCTGGAAGAACCTGATCAAATCATGCATTCTCAAACCCGCTCAATCCCTTGGCATCCTCTGGATTTCCAACCGGACCGACGGTCCCTTCTGTGCTCCTCGGCGGTTGCCGACACCAGAGGTGCTGCTCGTGTCAGTCTCGCGAAAAACGTTCGAATCGCACCACACGACAAGCCAAGCTCGCGTTCCGGTTCTGTCTTCCTCGCCACCCGGGCGCTGCGTCTAGTGCGCTGCCGGGCTGCGGGTTCCAATTTCGACAGAGCTCCGCCCGCCGCCCCGTTTTGGGACTTTGCCATGGACGCTCTCTGGTTTCATGCTGCCACAAATAAGGAATATATTCCTGCCTCGTCAAGACCGCAGCGGTCTATCGTTCTCTTTTTGCTCCGAATGGGAGCGGTACAGACTGCGGGATTTGGGCAGCCCCGGGGAGCCGCTTCGAATTGAAACCGTGAACGCGCATGCCGCCGTCTATCTTCCGATCCCTCTACACGCCCGGCCTGAGTTTTTCCCTGCACCGTTGCTTCATCGTGATCCTGGAGATCGTCTACCAACCACTCGTCAGGCCATCGCGGTGATTGGCGGCGTGCGCAGTGCGTCCTGTGAACAACGGCAGATATCCACGAAATGTTGGCTAGGCCAATCGCACAGAACAGCGCACTGTCGCTAACATGGTGGCTGGACATGTTGAAATGGTTCTGTTTGAGCAATCGATGGCCAATGCGGATGGCATTCAGCAGCCGTTTTCCGACCGGGTGATCGACGCTGCGGAGAAAACTGCTGGCGAGGTGCTGTTCGATGTGCGTGTCGATGGTGACGCCAACATTTATAGAATGGCCGCCATCGGATACGGTGACGCAGATACGGCGATAGTCGTGCTCGAGAAGAGTGGCCAATTAAGGTGCGCCTCAGTGAATGGCGCCGCGTCGTCTTTCGTCGCGGCGCTCGCTGCATGGGAGGCTTCCCCATTGAGCGAACATGTGCGAGCTGAATACCATGGCACAGCACTGATCTTGCTGGCGAAGCTTCGCGCGACTGGTCACCTCAAATGATCAAAACTACGCCATCACTCTGGTAGCATTCTGGCATCATCCGAACCCAATCTTGCAAAGTTCGCGGGTCAAACAGGTCAACCGTTTGTCTTTGACCAAGCCCTATACGATCGACGAATTGGCGGAGAAGATCCGGAAGGTGCTGGATAGAAAGTGAATGGCAACGGCCGCCGGTGCTCGCTCACCAACCCTCTCCGCTTCAGTCGCGTCACCGGAGCCCGCGCTTGCCGCGTAAGGTTTGCAGCGAAACGGGCCGGAAGTCCCAGCAGTCGACACCAACATCATATTGGCGCGTCAGCGGCTTCAATTTGCCGTGCGAATGTCCCGTGCAGATTTATCGACTTCTTGCCCATCCGGTTCCACGTCCGGAACGGATAATGGCACAACACGATGAGTTGGTGCTCCTGCGTCAGCTCCCTATAGTGCTGGACGCTGTTCCACCCGTGTGCGGCCGTTGTTTCGGAAGCATCATTGTTGCCGACGATGAGGTTCTTGCGGCCGTTTAGGTGTGTCAGCAGGGCTTCGACGTTCGATTTGCCGTGGCGCGCGAAGTCGCCCAGATGCCAGACTTCATCCTCGGGGCCGACGGTCTCGTTCCACCGGGCAATCAGCGCTTCATCATGCTCGGCCAGCGATCCGAACGGCCGGCGATCGATCCTGAGAATGCGGGGATCGTTGAAATGCGTGTCGGTTTGGGGGCGACATGCATAAGCGGGGAGATCCCGACGGTCGCGCGCTTTTTGTGGCTACTCGCAGGTTCGCCAACAGTCCTAAATCGTTCCTCTGTACTGGGTTGCCTCAATCCATAGTAAGAGTGCAACAGCTGGCGACCGCCCCTTAACTTCCAAATCCCGACCTCGATAGCCCCCAGCCACGATCCATACCGTCTTTGAACGCTGATATATTTTGATGCCCCGTGCACTCGCCCAATCACACAGGTATGCAAAGTCTCGCTTCATGATCTTCCCACACTTCGCAAAATCGGAACGCTAATAACCGCGAAGGTAGAGGTATGTTCCAAGAGGGGCGATCACACTTTAGCATCTCCTTACGAATCAAACTCGCCTGCTCCGAGTTTGAATCGGCATGGCTAAGGGCAGCATCAGCATAGGCGATGAGGTGGCAATCGTGGCGACCGTGAGGCGGCGCGTCACCGCAGACCGCGTAAGCGTCTCGATCCCCTCTTATGGCTTCCCGCATTCCATCATCGACCGCACTTCCCAAGTGCAGCAGGGCCAGCCGATCGAGCTTATCGGCAGCGTCACTCACATCGATGGTGATCTGGCGACGGTGAACTTTGGCGTGCCTATCACCGTCAACCTGGACACGCTGCGCCTGGTGAATGCCTACAAGCCGCCGACGAAGAAGACGCCGCTGGTGGACAAACCGACATGACGAAGCTTTCAAAGCTTGACCCGCCTAGCCCGGCAAGTTGCACGGCGGCGAAGACATCTCGGAAGAGCGGCATTTCTATCCGTGCCCCAATTGTGGGCAAGAGGTGGACCAGTGGGATTTGCGCCAATGCCGTTGCCGTCACATACGAATACAGCTTGGCCGACCCAAGCGACCCGACTCATTCCTCCGAATTCATGCTCTCCGAACTTGGTCCGCCTATTCCCGGCAACAGGCGCGAAGGCGATCCGGCTGACGAACAGGAGGATTTCTAACCCTGCCAGTTTCCCGTCAGCAAGTCGACATCGGGAGCTGTACCAGGTCCATATGAGCAGCCAGGCTACAGTCCGTTTCGGATTGGCAGCGGCAGACGACAACTTGGCCGGCGATGCATTTCCGGGGATTTCCGACGGCGGGACGAGCATCCCCGGCCCCCGACTTCGCCGCGTCGCAAAAGCTAGGACAGCAAAGAACCCGCAGGCCGGAGCCAGCGGGTGTACGTTCAGGCGATAGGACGCTCCCAGCCGGCACGTGTTTGCGGCCCTTTTTGGGGCCGGGAGCGGAACGAAAGGGCCAAGTGACGATTTTCTAATGGAAGGGTGATGATCGAGGAAGCCTGGAATGGTTGAACTTCTGAACCTGGAAATGGCAGTCGCCAGGCAACACGCTAGGCGCGCCGAACTCTCCCTCGATCAGCCACAGACAATGAACAACGACAACCACGGGCTTGCGACCAGTCTTGCGCTGTGCAGCCGCATGCGAGCCGGGCAGGCGCGGGCAAAAGCAGCCCGTCGGCGGCTACTCAAAATAGCGCACCCGACAAGCATGCCTTGAGGAGCCAAAACCATGATGTTGTTCGAACCACTCAATTGGGATGGTCACAAGCGAAGCGAGGTCTACCATGCCGCGCGGTTGTCGATGCTCCATGATCGCGTCCTGAAGCGCATGGATCGACTCGACCACTCGGCCGATGAAGTTGAGCGAGCGGCAGCCATTCTGGTCGACCTCACCCACGCCTCTGCTGCCGAGGCTTTTCAGGACGCGGTTTTCAGGAATCCGTCGGCAGCCTTCCTTCAGCTTGAAGCAGGTCAAACACTTGGGCTCTGATCGGTGAGGCAGGGCGCCACCGCCGCCTCACGCTTCTTCCACTGCGAAAGCTGCGGCTTGTGGCCAAACTTTGGGTTATGCCGCCCTTCGGCTATCGGGTCTGAAGGGATTGGCGAGTGTGAAGGCGTCTGGCCTGATACCTCGTTCAACCTGTCCCCATGTGACAGGATGGGAAATGGGGAAGCCCCGGCCGCGCTCGCGGAGAAAAAGCCCCGACGGCGGTGTTGCCCCGGCCGTTGCGTAGATAGTCGAGGAAGATGCGGCTTTTTCGGGCCGCCGGGTCGGCTGACAGCAGGTATCGGTCGGGTTCGGCATCCATGAGGCATTGAGCCAGCGATCTGGCCAGTTGCCGGACCTCGTCGTGGGTCATCCTGGAGGCGAGCGGCGTCATCAGGTGGATGCCTTTGCCGCCGGTCACCTTCGGCCAACTCTCCAAGCCAGCCGCTTCCAAGATACGGCGCAGCGACAGCGCGGCCTCAACCACCGCTTGCCACGGAACGCCTTCACCGGGATCAAGGTCGAGGACGAGCCGGTCAGCATGTTCGACATCGTCAATGGTGGCGTTCCGAGGATGCAGCTCGACGGCATCCATTTCGACTAAGCCAAGCAGACCGTCCAGATCGTCAATCCACACTCGGATACCTTCGCCACCTTCGCGCTTTTGGACCCGAAGCTGGTGCACCGAAGCCGGTATCGGAGGCAATTGCCCCTTGTGATAGAAGGTGGCGCCGAAGGCGTGGCGGACCAGCTTCAGCGGCCGCCGGCCCAGATGAATCAAAGCCTGATCGGCCACCCGCTCCCAATAGCGCGCGAGCTCTTCCTTGGGCGGCGCGATAGCATCGGGCAGAAGCTGCAGAATGTTTTCGCGAGGGACGCCATGCCGGCCTTCCGATTTGCGCTTGGAGGGAGACGGCGGCTTGGCCGGGATCGCCTGAAGATCTTCCCGCAGCCCCTTGAACACGGCTTCCCGCAAGATGCCGCGATCCGTGACACCGCTGAATTGCACCTCCGCCAGCACGTCGGGCCTGACCCAGGTCGCCTTCGGCTTCTCAACCGGTTCGGACAAGGGGGATTTGCCGACGACCAGCGGATCTAGCCGTTCCCTGACCCTCCGTGCTGCGTCCAGCGTATAGCCGCTCTGAGCTTTCCCGGCATAAAGCAGCCGGTCGCCTTGCCATCTGCCGATATACAGCGAGGCGATACGGCGGGGGTGAGCACCAAGCTTCTCGACAAAGGCGACAATCGGGAACGTGTCGCTCTTGATGCATTTCACCTTGAGCCAGCTCGTCTGGATGCCGGAGCGGTACGGCGAAGCGGCTCGCTTGGATACGATGCCTTCCAGGCCCATCCGGCACGCGTGGTCGAACACGTCGCGACCGCATGCCTCTAGGTGCTCGGCATAGGTCAGCGTCGGCGCCGTGTCCTTCAGCACCTTCTGGAGGGCGGCCTTGCGTGCAATCAGTGGTTCTCGCCGAAGATCGCGGCCGTTGAGGTGCAGAAGGTCGAATGCAAAGAACATAAGCTTATGCGAGTTCGCATTCCCCAGTTCCCGCTCAAGAGCTTGAAAATCCGGCAGGCCGGTGCTGCCCAGAACAACGGCTTCGCCATCGAGGATCGCGGATTTGACGGGCAGCTGCGCCGCCGCCTGAACAATCCGCTTGTAGCGGTGCGACCAGTCGTAGCCCCGGCGGGTAAATGCGCGCGCCTGCCTGCCCTCGACGACAAGCTCCGTCCGGTAGCCGTCATATTTGATTTCATGCAGCCAGTCGGCCTCCTCGGGCGTGTTTAGAACCAGCGTTGGCGACTGGAACGCGATGAAAGCGAGTTGGCCTTCCGGTTTACGCATGCACTTGCGACTCCCTGACCGGAGTCAAATCGGATAGCAGCAATCGGCTCCTGGAATTTTAGAAAAAATGAGTATGACCTGCTCGGGCGACCAGCATGCCCACCCAAGCCGGCCAGTGCTCGTATGCATTCCAGCGAACTATTCACCCTGTCAGGCCGATCCCCGCCCGGGCAAGTTCGTCTCATCCTTCACCTGTCGTCCCAAATCTCTGCGGAGGCGTTCGGTTTCGTCGGAGCCGTCCTTGGCGTCTGTCCGTTCGAGTTCGCGGTCGATTGTTTCGCGCGACCCCTCCACGGGATCCTGTTCTGGAGATCCGTCAGGGGCGTTGTCGACCTTGCCTTTGTTGCCCGGCCCGCTTGGGTAGAAAGATCTCGACATATTCAGTTCCTTTCCGTCTGTCCGCAAAGCCCGAGTTCCAGCTCTCAGTGCTTGCCTATCAAACCAGACCGCCAGTGCATTGTTCCAAGTCCGGCACCGCCCTGGTGCACTGTCGCGCCTGCGAAGAATGCGACGAACCGGGAGAGTCATCACGCCGCTAGGCCGGGGCTAAAGTGAGCTCCAATACAAGACGGCTGTTGCCGCCCCCCGGGCCGTGCTTAGACCGCTTTGCTTCGGGCCGCCCGTCGCCGGCCATCGTCGGGGCTGACGACCCAAGTCTCATCTGACGTGAGGCGCAAACTTTGGCCATAGCCATCTCGTTAACCATGACCATCGAGAGGCCAGGCGGCCTCGGACCGACTTGGCAAGAATGCCGACTGGTGCGACGTGCACGATGTTCCTCGGCAAAGGCCAGATGCCAGCCAAATTCCGCCGCCACACGCGGCCGGGGAACATTTCCTCTTGCTTGACGTTTTGCGCCACCCTCGTACAGGAAGTATGGCCATGCATAGTCGCAAACCGGTGATGGCCGCGCTCGTCAAAAAGATCGACGCGGTCCGCCTCAGTATTTCGCTGCTTCAAATCGATCAATGCAGAGACGCACGACCCGGGAGAAGCGCATGGCGTTCCGGCTATGAACTGAACGCCCAAAAGGCCCGCCTGGCTCGCCTGGAGACGGTGCTCGCGAGCTATCCGTCGGCACCGGCAGCCCGGAGATTGGAACATCAACAGAGTGAGTGACAAGCAACGCGGCAACGTTTCTATGGAAAACGGCATGGGAGGCAGGCGCAACCACAAAGTGGAGGTTCTGGGCGACGGGTGCTCAGCTCCCCTCGGCCAGGAAATGTGCTGGCCGATTTTGACCGAGTGCCAGAACCGCATCGCCTGCCACAAGCCCGTTAAGGGCCACCCGAATCCGCATTCAGCGGCCTCAGGCGGAAGCGCGCCTTGTTGCGCCCGTTATGAGATTCTCGATCTCTTGCTTGGGCACGGGCCTGGACAGCAAGAATCCCTGTAGCTGGTCACAGCCGAGTTTGCGCAGAAAATCGCATTGGCTGTCCGTCTCCACACCTTCCGCCGTGGTGCTGAGGCCCGTGGCGCGGGCCAGGTCAATTATCGCCTGAACAATAGCCTCGTCTCCATTTGAGTGACCAAAGCCCTGCACAAAGCTTCGGTCGATCTTGATCCGGTCGACTTCCAAGGTCTGCAGGCGTCCAAGTGAGGAGAAGCCCGTCCCAAAATCATCAAGAGCAAAGCGCACGCCGATGCTGCGCAACGCTTCGACGTTCTGCTGGCATTCAGTTCGGTGCTGAGACAGCGTGCTTTCGGTGACCTCGAGTTCAAGCCGTCGAGGGTCCATCTGGGTCTCCAGCAGGATGCTCGTGACCTTCATGGCAAAGCTCGGATTGTTCAACTGCAAAGCCGACACGTTCACCGCCAATGTCTCGATTGGCCAGTGTACCGCATCCAGACACGCCTGGCGGAGAACCAGTTCGCCCAATTGTTCAACCAGTCCCATTTCTTCGGCCAACGGTACGAACAAGTCGGGCGCAACCCAACCACGCTCCACATGCGACCAGCGGGCAAGCGCTTCAACACCTGCCATCCGGTTTGTGTCTGCGGTGTATAGCGGCTGGTAGTAGACCTGAATCTGGCCGGGCGCTTGCAAAGCACTGCGCAGGTCCTGTTCGAGACCCTTGCGCATTGCCAGGGTTTGGTCCATCTCGGTTGCGAAGAATGCATAGCTGCTGCGGCCGCGAGCCTTGGCGTGATACAGTGCGACGTCGGCTTTACGCACCAGCTCTATCCACTCCAATCCGTCCCTTGGAGCGAACGCTGCGCCAACACTCACCCCTACAAAGACCTGAGCTCCGGCGACCTGAAATGGACGGCGCGCGGACTCGAGCAAATGTTCGCATAACGTCCTGACCTCATCTTCGCCTGCGACCGAACGCTTGATGATGATGAATTCGTCGCCACCCAGGCGCGCGACCGTGTCTGCCTCTGTGGTTAGCCGCCTCAACCGGTCTGCAAACTCCCTAAGCAGCTCATCGCCAGCGGGGTGACCGAGGGTATCATTAACCTGCTTGAACCTGTCGAGGTCGAGGTAAAGAACTGCCAGTTGCTCGCCCGTCGAGGGCAGCCGCGACAGCGCGTCGGCCAAACGGTCGTTGAATTGCCCGCGATTGGGGAGCGCGGTAAGCAGATCGTTGTGGGCGAGTTGAAAGATTCGATCTTCCGATTCAATTAGCTTCAAAGTTCGCCTGCGCAACGTTCTGAGAGCTACAATGACACCGCCCAGAACCAGCCCGCACAAGGCGACCAGAATTGGAACCAGTTGAAAGAGAACGAAGGTCCCGGGCCGGTATGGCTGCCAGACGAAGAAGCCGATGGTCGAGCCGGATCGGTCGACGAGGGGATAAGATGCCTCTGCCGAGGCGAGCTTGTTGACCCAGGAGAAACGCGCACCCTCGAGCAGATAATCCTGGCGCAGCAAGGTAAGCAGGCTGCCATCGAGATATCGAATCGCGACGTGCAGGAACTCCTCCCCTGGTATTTGCGCGATGTGGCCACTGTCGGAAACGACCGGCTTTACACTCACAATGGCGGGGTGGCCCGAGATGACGGCCATGTCGGAAGCACCTATCGTGAGCACCTGCTCCGTCACTCCGTCGGTGTCCTCACGTTTCAACCTTGCCCTAAGATTAAGGACAAGAGGCGCTGTCATAGGACTTGCGGAACGGTAGCTGGAGGAAGCGACAATAGAGCCGTCGACGAATGCGTAGACTGGCGCGTCATTGGCGTCGAGAATGTAGACCTGGTCGTGGCCAAAGTAAGTGTGCATCCAGCTGCCGAGATTGGCGTCGATCCATTTTGCGTCGCGGCTCCGCAGCGCATTGACCGCATCGTCCCAAACCGTGACGCTCTCCTGGTCATGCGCTACTCCGCTCTCCAGGTTGGATACGATCAGCGCAACCAAGCTTTTTTGCCGCGACACGGCAACACGGTCAGTCTGGATAGCCGACCACAGCAAAAGTCCCGCAGTGACGATCGCAACTATCAGCGTCACCACGGTGATGGGCAAAGCCGTTCTCAAGAGGAAGAGACGGCGGGTTGGTTCGCCAAAATGCCGTAGCGGTTTCATGAACCTGCTGTACGCCAGGAAAACTTCTGGATCGTTAAAGGCGCCCCCGCCAAGGACGGCTTGCAGTGAGCAACTGTGCCGTTAAACTCGATGATAGGTGACCTGCCCAGGTGATGGCACCGCGCGAAGAGATCGAGCCAGGAAGGGCACTAAACGTGTCCAGCAAGCCAAGCGGTATTGCCCTCCAATACTCCGACCTCTGCTGCTGCCCCGAGCGTTTCAGGAAATTGGCGACCTACATCCTACACGCGAATATGACGGGCGGGCGCCACTGTTTCTTCGATCAGCGATGGGTTGATTAAGCGCGGGAACATTGGTGGAGGTTTGTCCGCCAGATCATTCGAACGACCGCGGCGGCAACCCGGGCCTGCCCCAATCGTATTGCTGATTCAATTATAGTTCAGCCCCATCGCCGGTAGCGTAGACGCCTCGCGTGGCAGTTCTTTGGGATCGTCAACGATGCCGCATCAATTTGGCTCTGCAGCCTGCTCGCGTGAATAGACGGCGCCAAATGCAGGCATGGGGGATAGGGTTGCCTTGACCCTGTCAAAACCCTGCCGCATGGTCCGCGCCCAAACGCGTTCGCAACCGAGAGCTCCCCGTTGAACGAATATTTCCTGCTGCCGCTGGCCTCGCTGCCTTTCCCCAACATCAACCCGATCCTCATTCAGATCGGGCCGCTGGCGGTGCACTGGTACGGCGTCGGCTATATCGTCGGCATCCTGTTCGCCTGGTGGTATGCCAAGCGGCTCGCCGCCAACCCGAAGCTGTGGCCCGACGGCATCCTGCCGATGAAGCCGGAGGACCTCGACGATTTCATCATCTGGGCGGCCATCGGCGTCGTGCTCGGCGGCCGCACCGGCTACGTCCTGTTCTACGACCTGGCGCGCTACATTGCGCATCCCCTCGACATCTTCGCCGTCTGGCAAGGCGGCATGTCGTTCCATGGTGGCCTGCTCGGCGTCATCCTCGCCATGACGTTGTTTTCCATCAAGCGCGGCATCCGCACCTGGTCGCTGTTCGATGTCGTGGCCGCCGGCGTGCCGGTCGGCCTTGGCCTGGTGCGCGTCGCCAACTTCATCAATTCGGAACTCTGGGGCCGGCCGACGGACGTGCCCTGGGCAATCGAATTTCCCAATGGCGGGCCGTTTGCCCGCCATCCCAGCCAGCTCTACGAGGCCCTGCTCGAAGGCGTCGTGCTGTTCCTCGTGCTGCGCATCCTCACCCATTCGCGCCTCAAGCTTAAGACGCCGCGCTTCGTCGGCGGCGCCTTCATCTGCGGTTATGGCCTGTCGCGCATCTTCGTCGAATTCTTCCGTGAGCCCGACCAGCAGCTCGGCTACCTCCTCGGCACCAACTGGCTGACCATGGGCATGATCCTGTCGACGCCGATGGTGCTGGCCGGCATCTGGGCGATGGCGACAGCCAAGCCGGTGGCGCAGCCGCTGCCGGCATGACACGGCTGAAAACCCGTATCGTCGACCTGATCGGTATGGTAGGGCCGACCTGGGACAACAAGACGCAAAGTGACGGTTGTTCCGAGATGGCGGACTGACGCCGTTCGGTACCAATTTGCTCTCGTTATCCTTGCGCTCTAATGGACGCTGGCGACCGCGTCTTCACGGCCCTCGTTGATCGTCACCCAAACGCCTGAATTCTCGTCAGATTGGCGCTTCAGGTAAGTGTTGTCGGTGTCGATCCAGACGAGCACCGTGGATTCCAGATTGTCGAGGATGAAATCGCCGAGGTTGGTGCGCATGGTGAGCACCGCGTGGCCATCGCCGTTCGACCGGCGCGCCACCGTCATCAGCAGATCTCCGGCCGGAACACCCTGGCTCATCAACTCGAGACGCTTCTCCAGCGCATAGTCCTCGCCGAAGGCTGTGGCAGAACCCGATTAGTAGTGGGTCGTTGCCGCCGTTGCAGCGCGCATCGCTAAGAGGTTCTGCTAGCGCGCTCGCCCGCAGCGGCTTAGCTGCCTACCTGCCTGGCTGCTTTCATTCCGGGAATGGAGGTTCTGAGCTACCCGAGATTTGACTTGGCGAGGCGCAGACGCGATTGCTTTTGTGTCAATCTTACCAAACCATCAGACCTGCAGGGCGAAAGACCCTCCCCTGCCGTTCGGAGGAGCGAGAGCGCGTTACCGCCAGGATAGCTGGTCCTTGGGCAACCGACCGCTCGGGTCGAATACAGCTATCTTGTGCGGCAGATCCGGCCCCCAGTCCCAAAGGACCAGATTGCGATCCTCCATCTCGGCGCTCGGCGCGAAACTTGGGACAACGATGCCGCCAACATTTCGAGGCCGCAGCCGGTCGTAGACGGACCAGGACGCCGGACGCTCCCCGTCGCTAAGCGCCGTCGCCCAGGCGCAGGCCATGTCTTCGAGCGCGACAGAAAATTCTCCCCTCGTCTCTTTCGTTGTCAGATCCGCGATGTCGTCGCAGTCGACCTCATACGAACACAGCACACAGGGATCGATTCGCTGCGCGAAGCCCTGGTTGGCTTCCTTGATGGCTGTCATCAGGCTCAACGCCAGATAGAGCGCCGGCACACCTTTGGGATTGAATCGGGCCCCTCGGATTGCCGCTCCTTCACCGGAAGTCGGTTTGAATGCCCAACGTGGATCGTGCGCCCGATAGCAGGTTCCGACAAACTTCACGCAAAGCCACCAACGGCCATGTGATCGAGATAATCACGAACCGCAACGGCCTTGCCGTCCTTCACCAGCGCCTCAGCCGTGCGTCCGCCGAATGCTGCAAGCGGCTGAGCCCGATACCAGGCCATCGCCTGCTCCTTGCCGCCCGCCCAATCCGTCACGCGACTGATAATCTCGAGCATCTCCCGCAGACGCCCCTGTGTTTTTACCGCAGCGCTGCGCTCTGACCGATAAAGGGTCTCGCGAGCAAGACCAGCGGTTTGGGCCAACTGGCTCTTGGACATGCCAAAACCATCCGCGACTTGTCCGATCGCAATCTTCCCGTTCCGGTCCATATAGGACAGGATGAGAGGTCCGTTCTGTTCGGGGATCTTGAGTGCCTGGGCCACAGAATTCATCCTGCCACAGTGAGAGTCAGATTTCTTGGGCAAAAGATATGGCAGTCTTCGACGGCTTTCAAGCCCAGGTCTGAGCCAATTCAAGCTCACAGTCTCGCCTTGGTGCTCCACGCGCCTGCTTGGGACCGCATCTCGCAAGCCACGGCCGACAGTCAGCAACCCCAAGCACCTTATACAGGGAATCTGGTCATGCGACTTGCAAGCGAGCAACCGTGACTGTCTATCCGACCGGCGGAGATGAACTCGTGCTGTTTAGACCTGACAGCGCGGCAATCACTGCAGCGGTGACCTCGGCGGTGGGGGCCATCCCCCCAAGATCCGGACTGAGATGCTCCCCCCGGCCGGTGACGGTTTCAATCGCTACCATCAGGCGCCGCGCCGCGGCGTGCTCGCCGAGATGGTCGAGCATCAGGCTTGCCGTCCAGAACGATCCAAGCGGATTGGCGATGCCTTTGCCGGTGATGTCGAACGCCGAGCCATGGATCGGCTCAAACATCGACGGACGGTTGCGCGACGGTTCAATGTTCGCGGTTGAGCCGATTCCCAGCGAACCCCCAAGCGCCGACGCCAGATCCGACAGGATGTCGGCGTGCAGGTTGGTCGCCAGCACAGTGTCGATGCTGCCGGGCCTGTTGACCATTCTTTGCGTCATGGCGTCGACCAGCATCCAGTCAACGGTCAGCCCTCGGTAGCCGCGGACCACTTCGCGCACGACTTCGTCCCAGAGCACCATGCCATGGCGCTGTGCGTTCGATTTGGTTACGACGGTCAGCAGCTTGCGAGGGCGCGACAAGGCAAGATCGCAGGCAAAACGTGCGATACGCTCAATACCGGCGCGGGTGAAGACAGCAACGTCCATGCCGACTTCGATGGGCAATCCACGATGGGCGCGACCGCCAACCCCCGCGTATTCGCCTTCGCTGTTCTCGCGTACGATCACCCAGTCGATCTGTTGGCCGAGGTCGGGCCGCAGCGGGCCTGTCAACCCGGGCAGAAGGCGTGTTGGCCGCACATTCGCATACTGGTCAAACCCCTGGCAGATCGCCAGGCGCAAGCCCCACAGCGTGATGTCGTCGGGGAGCTCCGGGTCGCCGACCGCGCCGAAATAGATCGCGTCGAAATTCTCAAGCCGAGCAAGCCCATCCTGCGGCATCATGCGGCCATTGCGGCGATAATAGTCCGAGCCCCAATCGAAGCGCTTGAACTCGAAGGCAAGACCGAATTCCGCGGCAGCCAAGGTCTCCAGCACCTCGACGCCGGCCTCAACCACCTCGGGGCCGATTCCGTCGCACCGATCACCGCGATCCTATGCAAGGACATTTTCAGTTTCCTTCTCAGCGGCAGCGACCTTGGCGCTAATTTAGTCATTGGTTCGGAGTTGGCGGTCAGGTATATCGTCAGTCCGCGTCTCTTGCCACGCGAGAGCGGCAACAGTGGTCTTGCCCTGATCAGCGAGGCGGATGGCGATGCCACGGCAATGGCCGCTCCATCCGTCATCAGCTGCTTCAATCGCCGCGCAAGGATTTGACGATACTCCAGCGGGCCGGTCGCCTTCCACCAACTTGGCCGCAGCCGAGTTCCAAGATGGCGCCCTTCGGCCACGGATTTGGACTATAGACCCGCTGTTCTGCGGTTCCTGCATGCTCGCTTTACAGGCGGATTTGGTAGCGCTACCGTTTCAGAGTCGCGTGACCTGGGGGAACTGGAGGCAGACGTCGCCGACGCAAGTGGTGGATCGCCGCACTGCCGGCATCCGTTTCAAGCCACGCCTGATACAACGGCTCCCAGCGACGTTTTCGCAGGGACCATCGGGAGGAGTTCGATGGCGGCTGTCGCGATTGGCGATGTCTACAAATCCTTCGGGGCCACTGAGGTCCTGCATGGCGTCAGCGTCGATATTGAAGACGGCGAGTTCGTCACGCTCGTCGGACCCTCCGGCTGCGGGAAATCGACGCTTCTGCGGATGATTGCCGGTCTGGAAAAGATTTCGCGGGGCCATATCTCGATTGGCAGCCGGATCGTCAATGACGTTGCTCCTAAGGAACGCGACGTGGCCATGGTCTTTCAGAATTACGCGCTCTACCCGCACATGACGGTTGCGGAGAACATGGCGTTCTCGCTCATGCTCAAGGGTGTTCCGAAGGCGGAGAGCGATGCAGGCGTCGGTCGGGCAGCCGAAATCCTTGGGCTGGTCCCGCTTCTGTCACGGTATCCGCGGCAGCTTTCTGGAGGCCAACGTCAACGCGTCGCCATGGGCCGCGCGATCGTGCGCAATCCGCAGGTATTCCTGTTTGATGAGCCGCTCAGCAATCTCGATGCCAAGCTCAGGGTGCAAATGCGCGCCGAGATCAAGGAGTTGCACCAGCGGCTGAAGACCACGACGGTGTATGTCACGCACGACCAGATCGAGGCCATGACCATGGCCGACAAGATTGTGGTCATGCACGACGGTATGGTCGAGCAAATCGGGTCGCCGCTGGAGCTCTACGACCGCCCGAACAACCTGTTCGTGGCAAGCTTCATCGGCTCTCCCGCCATGAATATGCTCAAGGGAACCATCCTGACCGAAGGCACGCCGCGTTTTCAGGGCGCGGGAGGGATTTCGGTGCCTTTGGCCGGCCCGTTGTCCATTGGCAATGGCGAACCCGTCGTGCTGGGGATACGGCCAGAGCATCTGCGGCTCGGCGACAATGGCATTGCGGTCACCGTGGTGGTGATCGAGCCAACCGGCTCGGAGGTACAGATCATAGGCCGGACGGCGGGAGGCGAGGATGTGGTCGCCAATTTTCGGGAACGCCATTCCTTCGCGCCGGGAGAAACCATCCGGCTGTCGGTCGAGCCCGGTCTCGTTCATCTCTTTCACGGCGAAACCGGCAAGCGCATGAGCCTCCCGCAGCAGTAGGGCAACACGCAACGAGGAAAACACAGGAGGAAACGATCATGAGATTCACCAGACGCGACGTGATCCGCACGACGGCCGGCGCCGCCGCCGGCGCGTTGGGGAGCCGGTTCGTCGGCTCTCCGGCCTTCGCCAAGGAGGCTTTGACGTACAAACCGGAGGATGGCGCGAAGCTCAGACTGCTGCGCTGGTCTCCTTTCGTGCAGGGCGACGAGGACCAGTGGCTGAAAAACACCAAACGGTTCACGGAAGCGACGGGGGTGGAGGTCCGCGTCGACAAGGAGAGTTGGGAAGACATTCGCCCCAAGGCTGCGGTCGCCGCTAATGTCGGCTCGGGTCCGGACCTGATGTTCGTCTGGTTCGATGATCCGCACCAGTACCCCGACAAGCTGCTCGATGTGACGGAACTGGGCGATTATCTCGGCAACAAATATGGCGGCTGGTATGAGGGGCCAAAACAATATGCGACGCGGGAGGGCAAGTTCGTGGGCCTGCCTCTGGCCACCATCGGCAACGCCATCGTCTACCGGGAAAGCTGGGTGAAGGAGGCCGGTTTCTCGGACTTTCCGAAGGACACGGCCGGCTTCCTCGAGCTCTGCAAGGCGCTCAAGGCCAAAGGTCATCCGGCCGGCTTTACCCATGGCCACGGCGTCGGCGACGGCAACAACTATGCGCATTGGCTGCTGTGGAGCCATGGCGGCCAGATGGTCGACGAGAAAGGCAAGGTCACGATCAACAGCCCCGAGACGCTCAAGGCAATCCAGTATGCGCAGGAGCTCTACAAGACCTTCATCCCCGGCACCGAAAGCTGGCTCGATGTCAACAACAACCGGGCCTTCCTCGCCGGCGAAGTGAGCGTCATCGCCAACGGGATTTCCGTCTACAACACCGCCAAGGTCAACAAGGACAATGATCCGAAGCTGACCGAGATTGCCAAGGACATGCGCACGACCAACTTGCCGATCGGTCCGGTCGGGAAATCCGTCGAGCTGTTCCAGGTGACCACGGCCGTCATTTTCAACTACACGCCCTACCCCAACGCGGCCAAAGCCTATCTGCAGTTCATGTTCGAGGATCCGCAAATGGCGGACTGGATCACCTCCTCGGCATGCTACTGTTGCCAGACGCTCAAAGCCTTCGCCAACAATCCGGTCTGGAAGGCTGACCCGAACAATGCGGCATATGCGAAAGCCTCCGAGACGCTGCGTCCCAACGGCTATGCCGGGCCGCTCGGCTACGCCTCGGCGGCCACCATGGCCGACTATGTTCTGGTCGACATGTTCGCCAAGGCCGTGACAGGCCAGGCCACGCCGCAGGAAGCGATGGAAGAGGCGGAAAAGCGGGCCAACCGTTATTATCGCGTTTGACCACAGCTGAACCGGGCGGCGGACCATGTTGCCCGGTTCGGTTTCGGACGGCGGCTTGCGTCGCCATGCAACCAGACCTCGTGAGGAGCCGGCCATGGCCGTGACGTCCGCTGCGGTTCGGCCGCGCCCATCAATCCTGTCGCGTCTGGCCGAAAGCCGAAATGTCCTGGGCTTCGGCTTCATGCTGCCGGCGGCGGCGCTGCTGCTGGTCTTCCTGACCTACCCGCTGGGGCTTGGCGTCTGGCTCGGTTTCACCGATGCGCGCATCGGTCGCCCTGGCATCTTCGTAGGTATTGAGAACTATGAGTATCTGTGGAGCGACAGCATCTTTTGGCTCTCGGTCTTCAACACGCTGCTCTATACGGTCAGCGCTTCGATCCTGAAATTTGCGCTCGGGCTCTGGCTGGCGCTCATCCTCAACGAGAACATTCGCTTCAAGTCCTTCTTTCGTGCAGTGGTGCTTTTGCCCTGGGTGGTGCCGACGGTGCTTTCGGCGATCGCTTTCTGGTGGATCTACGATTCGCAGTTCTCGATCCTGTCATGGGCGCTGCAGCAGATGGGACTGATTGATCATCGCATCAACTTCCTCGGCGACCCGACCAATGCGCGCGCGTCGGTTATTGCCGCCAACGTGTGGCGCGGCATTCCATTCGTCGCCATCACTCTGCTGGCGGGTCTGCAGACCATCCCGCAATCGCTATACGAGGCCGCCACCCTCGACGGCGCCAGTCGGTCGCAGTTGTTCCGCTACGTGACCCTGCCGCTGCTGACGCCGATCATTGCCATCACCATGACCTTCTCAGTGCTGTTCACCTTCACCGACTTCCAACTGATCTATGTGCTCACTCGTGGCGGCCCGGTAAACGCCACTCATTTGATGGCGACATTATCGTTCCAGCGCGGCATTTCCGGAGGCCAACTCGGCGAAGGTGCGGCAATCGCCGTCGCCATGATCCCCTTCCTGCTGGCGGCGATCCTGTTCAGCTATTTCGGCTTGCAACGGCGCAAATGGCAGCAAGGCGGCGGAGACTGATATGGCCACGATCAGGCAAGCGGAGCGCATCGAGACCGACGATGGCGGCATGGGCTATTTGCAAAGCCTGCCCCGCCGGGTTGTGACGGTCTATCTGCCGCTTCTGGTGTTTATGATCGTGCTCCTGTTTCCCTTCTACTGGATGACCATCACGGCAATCAAGCCGAATGCCGAGATGACCGACTACGTGAACTACAACCCGTTCTGGGTTGTTCACCCGACATTGCAGCACATACGTTATCTGCTGTTCGAGACCTCCTATCCTGGTTGGCTGCTCAACACGATCATCATCTCGACCGCCGCCACTTTCCTGTCACTGTTGGCAGCGGTGCTGGCGGCCTATGCGATCGAACGCCTGAGATTCTCGGGCGCGCGGCAGGTCGGCCTTGCAGTGTTCCTGGCCTATCTTGTGCCGCCTTCGATTCTATTCATCCCGCTATCGCTGATGGTGTTCAACCTCGGCCTCTATGACACCCCGTTCGCGCTGATCCTCACCTACCCCACGTTCCTCGTCCCCTTCTGCACCTGGCTGCTGATGGGCTATTTCCGCTCGATCCCGTTCGAACTTGAAGAATGTGCTCTCATCGACGGGGCGAGCCGCTGGCAGATCCTCACCAAGATCGTGCTGCCGCTGTCAGTCCCTGGCCTGATTTCCGCCGGCATCTTCGCTTTCACGCTATCCTGGAACGAGTTCATCTACGCGTTGACCTTCATTCAATCGTCGGAAAAGAAGACGGTGCCAGTCGGCGTGCTCACCGAGCTGGTTCGCTCCGACGTCTATGAGTGGGGCGCGCTGATGGCAGGCGCGCTGATCGGGTCGTTGCCAGTGGTGGTGCTCTATTCATTCTTTGTCGAGCACTACGTTTCCTCAATGACCGGCGCGGTAAAGGAATAACGCCGTGCGACGAACGCCGTTGGCAGATTAGCCACGGGAGGCGAGCAATGAAACTTCGCTTGGAGATCGAGAAGCTTCTATTTGACGATAGCCCTACGAGCGCGGCCGCATTGGGGCCGTTAACGGCCTGGCAGCTTTCAAGATGACTGGCAAGAAAGCCGACCGTTAGGTCGAGCGTAGTGCGCGCCGCTTGGCGCCAAAAACGGTCCTTGTTGGTTCCGCGCCAAAGGCGGACGAGCTCGTAACCGATTGAAGCAACCGGACTCAGTTATTTGCACGAGTAAGCGCAGTGACTCCGGAGGGCTCGGGCGCGCACGGATCTGATCGCCGAAGTCATCGAACGGGCTACCGCGGTAGCTTTCACTGCGGAGCGACAACTGACGTTCGGCGTCATCAGAAAAAGGCGGACTCTGGGACGGTTCTGGTCTATGCCGACGCTCGTTGCCGGTCCGCCGGCCTTTGCAACTGGTCCATGAATGAAGCGCCAGCCCACGACGTCGAGCCTGTTACGCCGACTCAATCGTTCGGCGGTGGTGGATTTGATCCGCACCGAAGGAGTGGCATCACCTTCGAGCCTCGCCGAGCGACTGAACATCAGCATCCCGACGGTGATGCGGGTGATCGAGGATTTGATTGCCGAGGATTTGGTGGCGTATGACGGGTTTGACGAGGCCAATGTCCGTGGCCGTCCCCGGGCACGCATCAAGTTCCGCGGCGCGGCGCATGCGATCATCGGCATCGAGGCCGGCAAGGGCGAGTTCTATGGCGCCGTGGCCAATCTCCAGGGCGTCGTGCAGACCGAAATGCACGAGACCGCCGACGATGATGGCGAGCGCAATTTGGAGAAGCTGGTCGGCCTGATCCGCCGACTGATGGCGGCCCCCCGCCCGCGCGGCCAGACCATTCGCGGCATCGGCATTGGCCTGCCCTCTATCGTTAGGCAGCCGCAGGGCGAAGTGGTGCTGACGCTCGGGCTCGGCTGGCGCGACATGCCGTTGCGGGCGCGGCTCAGCGAATATTTTCAGATGCCAATCGTCGTCGAGAACGGGCGCAACCTCGCCGCCGTGGGCGAATGGGGATTCGGGGCCGGGCGTGGCGCCGACAGCGTCGTGAGCCTCTCGATCGGGCCCGGCGCCGGCGCGGGCGTCGTGATCGACGGCAAGCTCTATGGCGGGCACTCGCATGCGGCGGGCGAGCTCGGCTGGTATCTCGATGACCCCCTCCTCACCGGGCGGCCGTTCGAACATCTGGGCGACAAGCAATCGCTGCGCTTTTTCGGCATTCCCGAGGAGGCGACCAAGATGCTCGAAGAGGCCAACACGCAATATGCGGCGGGGAAGCTCACCCTGGCTGCCGTCACCGACCGGCAGGCGGGCAAAATCGCGCCAGTCGTGACCGAACTGCTCGACTATGCGACGATGGCGGTGGGCAGCGTTGCTGCCTTTATGAACCCCGAAATCATCGTACTGGCGGGCCGGGTCGTCGGCGGCGGTGATCTGGTGCTCGATGTGCTGCGGCACCGCCTCAAGGGCAATGTGTATGACCCGCCGCGCCTCGTGATCGGCGCGCTGGGGCACCGCGACGTCGTGCTTGGAGCGGTGCGCCTGGTGCTCGATGCGACGACCCTCAACCCTGCCGACAGCCTCGTGATGGCCGACTGAAGATCAATCGATCGCAATTGACAGCGACTGTATGTCGGCATTAAGTTTCTAACTGAAAGAAAAACGTGGCTTGCATCGTGCGGGAGCGTATCTTTCGTGGGAGGAATTCAATGACGAAGATTTTCAATCCGCTGGGGCGGACGATGCAGCGTCGTGACTTCTTGAAAGTTGCGGGTGCGAGCTTTGCGGTAGCAGCCCTGCCGACGGCAGTTCGCGCTGCCGATCCCGTCAAGGTGGTGCTGTGGTCGTGGGTGCCGGATCTCCAGCTTCAGGTCGACATGTTCAACGCCGCGCATCCGGGCATCCAGGTCGAACTCGTGAATGCCGGCCAGGGGAACCCAGAATATCAGGCGGTCCGTGCCGGCCTGAAGGCGGGCAGCGGCCTGCCCGACGTCGTCCAGATCGAATACCAGCTCCTCGAGACCTTCCGCCAGGTCGACGCCTTCGCCGACATCGGCCCGTACGCCAATGCCCATAAGAGCGAGTTCCCCGAAGGCTTGTGGACGCAGGTCGCCAAGGGCGATGTGGTCAACGGCATGCCGCAGGATTACGGTCCGATGGCGATGCTCTATCACAAGGACATCTTCGACAAGCATGGGATCACGCCGCCCACCACCTGGGCCGAGTTTGCCGATGCGGGCAAGAAGATCCATGCGGCCGATCCGAATGTGTTCATCACCGACGCGCCGTTCGGAGCCAATGCCGACTGGGTCTTGGGTCTTTTGTGGCCGATGGGCTGGAAGCCGGTCAGCCGCGATGGCGACAAGCTCGCGATCAACATCAACGACAAGATTGCTAAGGACTTCGCCGCCTATTGGCAGGACCTTATTGCCGCGGGTGTCATCGAGACCAAGCCGGGCTTCAACAATGAGTGGTACACCGGCCTCGACTCGGGCCGCTATGCCACCTGGCTCGCTGCCGGCTGGGGTCCTCTGTTCCTGACCTCGGTCGCCAAGACCAGCGTGGGCAAGTGGCGCGCCGCCGATCTGCCGCAGTGGGACGCGAGCAAGTTCGCGACTGGCGCTTGGGGTGGCTCAGCGCTGGCCGTGATGAAAACGACCCAGCATCTGCCCGAGGCCGCCGAAGTCGCGATCTGGCTGAACATTAATCCCGAAGCCACAAAGCTCTACACCACCAAGCAAAACTTCTTTCCTTGTACCCGCGCGCTGCTGTCGGATCCGGAATGGGCGAACGCGAAGCCGGATTTCTTCGGCGGCCAAGCGGTGAACAAAGTGTTCGCCAAATCGGCGAATGCCGTGGCGCCGTTTGAGTGGAGCCCGTTCCAGGACTTCCTCTACCAGTCGATGTCCGATGAATTCGGCGCCTCGATCGGCGGCAAGGGCACGCTGTCGGATGCGTTCGACCGCATCCAGGACGCCGTGGTCACCTACGCGAAGGAACAAGGCTTCACCGTCGGCTAACTCCTCCCGGGCAACCGCCGGGCGCGCTTGACCGGCGCGCCCGGCCTCTTCATCTTGCCGGACGGGGGACCATGGCAATGTCGAATTCGCCAGCCGCAGCGATGCGCCCAACGCGATCGGGCGGTTTTACGTTACGAAAGCTCACGCCCTATCTGTTCCTGGCGCCCTTCGTGCTGCTGTTTATCGCCTTCATCGTCGCGCCGCTGGTCTATGCGTTCTATATGAGCCTCTACCGCGACACGCTGGTGGGCGGACGGCAATTCGCGGGTGCAGCCAGCTACATCAAGGTCACAGGCGACGCCAAATTCTGGGGCGGCGTGTGGAACCTCGTTCTGTTCGGCATCGTGCAGGTGCCGATCATGCTGGGCCTGGCACTGTTGTTCGCCATTGTGCTCGATCGTGGCCAGGTCTATGGCAAGGGCGTCTTCCGGCTCGGCTTCTTTCTCCCCTACGTTGTGCCGAGCGTGATCGCGACGATCATCTGGGGTTATCTCTACGGCCCCAACTTCGGCCCGTTCACGCAGATGGCCAAGGCGTTCAACCTGCCACCGCCGGACTTCCTATCGCCGGGCGTGATGATCTTCTCATTGGCCAATATGGTGACGTGGGAATATGTCGGCTACAATATGGTGATCTACTACGCCGCGCTGAAGGCGATCCCGTCCGACCTCGCGGAGGCCGCGCGGATCGATGGCGCCTCGCCCTGGCAATTTGCGCGGCTGATCCAGTTGCCGCTGCTGTGGCCGGCGATCCTGCTCACCATCATCTTTTCGATCAACGGCACACTGCAGCTGTTCAATGAGCCGTATTTGATGCGCTCGCTCGCCAGTAACACCATCAATTCGAGCTACACGCCGAACCTTTATGCCTATTCGCTGGCGACTCAGAACCAGCAGTATGGCTATGCGGCCGCCGTCTCGTTCGTGCTTGGCATCGTGATCGCCGGTGCCTCCTACATCTTCACCCTGATCGTCAACCGCCGTCGGCCAGAGCAATGATGACTGCGACCACCGACATTGCCACTTTCGAAGCTGCCAGACGCCGGCCCGGCGAACGGCGGCGCTCTCGGATCATCCTCACGCTGCTGCTGTCACTGTTCCTCGTCTATAGCTTCGTGCCGCTGGTCTATCTGGTCCTATCGGCAACGAAGACGAACGGCGACCTGTTCACCACGTTCGGCTTCGGCTTCGGCACCGAGTTCAACCTCTGGCAGAATCTGAGTGATCTGTTCAGCCGCGACAATGGCATCTTCTCGCGCTGGATGTTCAACAGCGTGCTCTATTCGAGCGTCGCCGGGCTCGGTGCCGCGATCTTTTCTACTGCGGCAGGCTATGCGTTCGCCAAGTTCAAGTTCCGCGGGCGAAATCTGACCTTTGGGCTCGTGCTGGGCGCGGTGTTTGTCCCGCAGACGGCCCTCGTCGTGCCGATCTTCCTGCTGCTGGCACTGTCGGGTCTCAGCGACAATCCGCTGGGTGTGATCCTGCCCTCGATGATCTCGCCGATCGGCGTCTATCTGATGCGCGTCTATATCGAGCAGGGCGTCGACGACGAACTGCTCGACGCAGCGCGTCTCGATGGCGCCAGCGAGTTCGTGATCTTCCGTGCCATCGTGCTGCGGCTGGTGGCGCCGGGCATGGTGACCGTGGCGCTGCTCTCGTTCGTCGGGACCTGGAACAATTACTTCCTGCCGCTGATCGTGCTGCGCTCGCCGGAGTATCAGCCGATCACGGTGGGCCTTGCGAGCTGGTATCAGCTCGCGCAGCAGGGCGGTGGCGGCGGACAGGTGCTGTTCTCGATCATCATCACCGGCGCGCTGGTCAGCATCATCCCGGTCATCGTGGTGTTCCTGCTGCTGCAGCGGTTCTGGCAGGGCGGCCTCACCGCCGGCGCCGTCAAATAGACTATCGCCTGGAGTTTTCCGATTATGACGACTACCTCGAAATCCGCGCCTCTCTCTGTCTGGCGGCCGATCGCGACCGACACTTTCCTCGTCGGTACCCCGCATTACCCGGAGCATGTCGATGAGAGCTATTGGCAGCGCGACGCCGACCGCATGGCAGCCGCGGGCTTCAACGCGGTGCGACTTGCCGAATTCGCTTGGCATATTATCGAGCCGCATGAGGGGACGTTCGACTTCGATTTGTTCGACCACGCCATAGATCTGCTGGGCAAGGCTGGCATCAAGACCATTATGTGCACGCCGACGGCGACGCCACCGCGCTGGCTGACGGCGCGTTATCCCGAAGTGTTGCGCGTCGATGCCAATGGCCGCGCCATGAGCCATGGCTCGCGCCAGCACGCCAATCTTGCGAGCGGAGTGTTCCGCGAGCATTCGAAGCGCATCACTAAAGCGATGGCCGAGCATTATCGCGGCAATTCGCACATCATCGGCTGGCAGACGGACAATGAGCTCAATACCTCTGGATCGCTGTCCTACGGGGCGGTGACCCTGGCCGAGTTCCAGGCCTTCCTCAAGGACAAGTACAAGACCATCGCCGCGCTCAACGTTGCGTGGGGCGGGCATTTCTGGGCCACCGCCTACGACGATTTCGATCAAGTGGTGCTGCCGCTCGACTACGCCCCTGCGCCGGTCGGGCCGACCCATGTGGTCGACTATCACCGCTTCCTCGCCTTCGTCACGGCGCGGTTCCAGCACGATCAGGTGCTGATCCTGCGCGCCACCAATCTAGACTGGTTCGTCTTCCACAATCTGGGGCGGATCGATGACATCGACTTCCGCGGCGAGTTCTCGACCGATCTCGATTTTCTCGGCTTCGACATCTACCCGCATCTCGATGACGAGATGCAGCGGGTCGGCAGCGTCGGCGAGGCGCAGGCGCTGCGTCTCGACATCTGCCGCGGCTTCACCGGCAACTTCATCGTGCCAGAGCAGCAATCGGGCTTCGGTGCGCAGCCGAACTTCTCGACGCTGACGCCCGAACCCGGCGAGATGCGCCGCATGGCCTATACGTCAGTGGCGCGCGGCGCCGATGGCGTGATGTTCTTCCGCTGGCGGCCGGCGCATTTCGGCGCCGAGATCTATTGGATGGGCATCATCGATCACGACGACATCCCGCGGCGGCGCTATGACGAGGCCAAGCAGTTTGCGGGAGAGGTCACGGCGCTCAAGGACAAGATCCTCGGCACGCATGTGCGCATGGATTTGGGCATCGCCGGATCAGATTTCGACAATCAGGAGATGCACCGCTCCTGCCCCATCGGCATGCCGAGCCCGCAGGACGATGCGACGCTGCTGCATCGCTATTGCTACCGCCACAACATCGCCTGCGGCTTCATCCATCCCGAGGATGATCTCAGCAAGCTCAAGGCGCTCTACGTGCCGCATTGGCTGAAATGGACCGATGCATGGACGGCGCGGGTCGAGGCCTTCGCTAAGGCGGGCGGAACGGTAATCCTGGGCGGCCGCACCGGATCACGCGACGTTAACAACCACGTCATCCGCGACACCTCGCCGGGCAAGACGCTCTCGGCGCTGGCCGGGATCACGGTCGAGGAGTTCGGGTTGCTGACGCCGATCGGGGGCGAGGGCCTGTTCGAGCATGGCGGCCGCTTCGGCGCCAACACGGTGCGCAAGAAGCTGCCGGCGACGTCGGCGAGCCGCCAATACGAGCTCAAGATCGGGAATGCGCAGGTGACGGCGGCGCATCTTTATGAGCTGCTTAACGTCGCGCCCGGCACGGAGGTTATCGGCAGCTGGGCCAGCCGCTTCGCCGAGGGCCACGCCGCAATGACTTCGCGCAAAGTCGGCAAGGGCAATGTGATCTACCTCGGCACGTACCTCAGCGATGCTCTGGTCGAGGTGCTGGCCGATCAGGTGCTGTCGCACGCCGGTATCGTGCCGCTCATCGCCGACATGCCGGCCGGCGTCGAAGCGACAATCCGCGAGAGCAAGGACCGCCGCCTGCTGTTCATCCTCAACACGCTGGGCGAGCCGGCAAGCATCGGCAATGTCCCCGCTGGCAAGGATTTGCTCGGCGATGGCAAAGTACGCGGCGGTAAGCGGTCGCTCCCGGCCTATGGCTGCAGCATCATCGAACTCGACTAGGGATGTTGTCGAAGTCCTTCAAGCTCCAACGCCAAGGCCTTCAGGCTGCGTGTCAGCGTCTCCCTGTCCATGCCTGCATTCAATCCTTCGAATGCTATCACGGCGAGCGCCGTGGTCCGACGCTGCGCCTCACGCGTTCTCAGTGCTCCAAGCCATATGCGCAAAGGGCACCAAGGTGTACGACTTGCCCGGCAGGGATTCGCATCTGGAAGAAGAATCCCGAGTCTTCGCGCCATAGATACATCGCCCGCTCCAGGTGTACGTTTTAGGTGTACGTTTCTGGACAAGACGCGGCAATTGTGAAACAAAATCAAATATTTAGCAATAGTTGGCCCGGAGGACGTATCCGGATGATTGGCTTTATTGGGTTTTTCGCGGGCCAAGATCAGAAGTCTTCCCGTATTGTTCCGTGTCGTCTGGCCACCGATTGGCGACTGGATGAAGAATTCGTCTGGAAGCAAGCCTGAACCCGCAACCAGCGTGGTCCGGCCAGCATAGACGCCGCGGTCGCGGCCAAAAATGAATGCCATAGGCGATTGGTCGGCGAATTCCGCTTCGCCTTCAGCCGCTATGTCTCCGGCGCCGACGGGGTTTGGCGTCCGCCAGGTGCCCGAGGCTTCGATAGCAGCAAGGGCGCTGGCGCGCCTTCGGCGTGTGCGGCGCGGCCAAATTCGCCACCATCCGCGTCCTTTGACCATATCCCGGAATTGCGCGCTCTTCATCGCTTTTCATCCGACAGCCTCGTCAGATGGACGGCAACAACACCCAAGATGGGCGTAAGGCAAAGCTGATTGCCTTGTCCGCCCCTCCTCCGAGATCGACCTTTCCCGGTTCGTGCAAGGAACAAAGCCGGCCTGTGGCTGGTTATACCAAGGCGCGAGCAGAAGCCGCTCAACAGGAGAGAGCAATGAAAAAGAACTGGAAGAAGCCGACCATGTGCCAGGTTGCAGCGGGCTTCGAAATTTCGCGGTATCTGCCGGCTGAAATCCCGCCCAGGAAATAAGCAGCAAACGTTCAGGTTCCTCTCAACAGGTGCATGCGCCTCCGTGCCGTGTGAGGACTTCGCGACAGGCTATCGCGCGGAAAACGCGGACAGGAAACCGTTTGTCGCGGAGAACTGGCTGCCGGTCAAATGGACTGCGGAGCAGGCATCGCCATGCGCGTGAAGATTATCGGGTCTGCGGCGGGGGGCGGCTTTCCGCAGTGGAACTGCAACTATCACCTGAGCCGTGTGGCTCGCGCCGCGATGGCCGGCGTGCGGTCGCGAACCCAATCAAGCCTTGCCGCATCAGTGAATGGGGTTGACTGGGTTCTCTTCAACGCCTCCCCGGACATTCGCCAGCAGATTGCACAAACGGCCGAACTGCAACCCGCAGCCGACGCACCGCTGCGCTCCACTCCAATCCGGGCGGTGGTGCTGACCAATGCCGATGTCGACCATATCGCCGGCCTACTCAGCCTGCGCGAGCGACAGCCTTTCGCTGTCTATGCGACCGGAGAGGTGCTGGCGACGCTGGAGGCGAATTCGATTTTCAACGTTCTCGATCCGGCGATCGTGCCGCGGCGTCTCCTGGCGGCCGAAGAGCAAGTTGTGCTCTGCGACGCCCACGGCCATGAGACCGCCATGGTCCTCGAGAGCTTTCCCGTGCCCGGGAAGATCGCGCTCTATCTCGAGGACAGAGCCCATCCAGACGCCGATTACAGCTCAGACGCCTGCGACACGATCGGAGTCCGGATCACCTGGGCCGGCAGTCGCGGCGCCATCGTCTACATCCCGGGCTGCGCGCGCGTCGATGCCGCCTTGCGCGAGCACCTGGCCGATGCCGCCTGCCTACTGTTCGACGGCACCGTCTACACAGACGACGAGATGATCACTGCCGGCGTCGGCCAGAAAACCGGTACGCGGATGGGGCACATAGCAATGTCTGGGGAAGCAGGTTCGATCGCCGGTCTCGCCGATGTGAAGATCGGCCGCCGGGTCTTCGTCCATATCAACAACACCAATCCTGTCCTCGATGAGAATTCCGCCGAACACGCGGCAGTCACGGCGGCTGGCTGGGAAGTCGCCTACGACGGGATGGAGATGGAGTTTTGAGCCATTTCCGCAACGCGACCAGAGGTGGCCTGTCCAAGAGCGAACTCGAGGCCGTGCTGCGGCAGGTCGGTGCCGAGCGCTATCACATCCATCATCCGTTCCATCACAGGATGACCAGTGGCGCCCTGTCGAAGTGGGAAATGCAGGCCTGGGCGCTGAACCGATACTGTTATCAGGCCGTCATTCCGCGCAAGGACGCCATGATCCTGGCTCATGCCGAGGACCCGGCGTTTCGCGCCGCCTGGCGCAAGCGGATCGAGGACCACGACGGCGAGGACGGCTGGAGCGGCGGCATCGCGCGTTGGCTGTATCTAGCCACCTCGCTCGGGCTCGATACAGAAACCGTTAGGAGCGAAAGGCTGGCGCTGCCGGCGACCCGCTTCGCCGTCGGCGCCTATCTTTCTTTCTGCACGAACCGCACGCTGCTCGAGGCGGTCGCCTCCTCGCTGACGGAGATGTTCTCGCCGACCATCATTGACGAGCGGGTGTCGGCGATGCTGGCCAGATACGATTACATCACCGAGGACACGGTGGCCTATTTCAGCCGGCGGCCAGAACAGGCATCGCGCGATGCCGACTTCGCCCTCGCCTACGTCCTCGATCATGCCGACACGGCGGAGCGCCAGCAGCAGGCGATCGATGCGCTGGTTTTCAAATGCGACATACTCTGGGCCATGCTCGATGCGCTTCAACATGCCTATGGCGAACCGGGAAACCTACCGCCAGGCGCCTTCCGCCCGGGGGCGGCCAGATGATGGCGCAGCGCGAAAGAGCCGTGGTGTCGCTGCGATCGGCGCCGTCGCTGCCGAGGCACGTGCGCATACAATACGATTCCGTGCGGCAGGCCTTCGCCGTGCTTTCGCCGGAGAAGGTGTTCTGGCCGAACGAGATCAGCCTTGACATATTGCGTCGCTGCAATGGTCAGTCGACGGTCGGCCACATCATCGCCGATCTTGCCGCCGAATATGACGCCGAGGAGGAGGCCGTGGCGGCCGACGTCATCGCCTTCCTGCAGGAATGGACGGACAAGTTGCTGGTGAAGTTATGAGCGAGTCCCTCCTGCCTCCGATCGGAATGCTTGCGGAATTGACACATCGCTGCCCGCTGCAGTGCCCTTATTGCTCCAATCCGCTTGAACTGCTGAAGGCAAACCGCGAGCTTGATACGCAGACTTGGCTCGATCTCTTCTCGCAGACCGCCGATCTCGGCGTCCTCCAGGTGCACCTTTCCGGGGGCGAGCCGACGCTTCGACGCGACCTCGAGCAACTGATCGCCGGACTTTCGGCGCGCGGCGTGTACACCAACCTCATAACTGCCGGCGTCGGCCTTGCCGAGGGCCGCATCGAGGCTTTTGCCGAAGCCGGGCTCGACCACCTACAACTGAGCTTTCAGGGTGCCCGGCCGGCGACCACCGACCTTATCGGCAACCACCGGGGTAGCCATGAAAAAAAGCTGGAGGCGGCACGCCGCGCCCGCGCGGCCGGCCTGCCGCTCACAATCAACGCGCCGATCCATCGTCACAACATCGAGGAAGTGCCGGAATTCATCGATATGGCTCTTTCATTGGGCGCCGAGCGGCTCGAGATCGCCAACGTCCAGTATGCCGGCTGGGCGCTGGCCAATCGCAATGTGCTGATGCCCGAACGTGCCGCGGTCGACCGACAGGCGAAGATCGTCGCGGCGGCGCAGGAGCGGCTTGCCGGCGTCATCAACATCGATTTCGTCCCGCCGGATTATTTCGCCATCTATCCCAAGCCATGCATGGGCGGCTGGGCGCGCGACGCCTTCATAGTGGCTCCTGACGGCACCGTGCTGCCGTGCCATGCCGCGCAGACGATTCCTTCGCTACGCTTCGAGCGCTTCGGAGAGCGCACGCTTGCCGAAATCTGGGCCGATTCAGCGGCCTTCAATGCCTTCCGCGGCAGCGGGTGGATGCAGGAGCCGTGTCGAAGCTGCGAGCGCCGCGACGTCGACTGGGGCGGCTGTAGGTGTCAGGCGATGGCGATTGCCGGTGACGCCGCAGCTGCGGATCCGGCCTGCATCAAGTCGCCGATTCACGAGCGACTGGCCATGCTTATCGCCGGAACAGGCCGCGCAGCGGAAACTGCTGCCGCGGAGGAAGCCTTCATCTATCGGCGAATAGGCGTGGCCGACGTCGCCTGAACCATTTTACGCTGAATCGCGAGCCGAGCCAAAGCTGGAGCCGAACTGCCGGATCATGCCCGTGCCAATAAACACTGCGTCAGTTCGCCTGCCGAAAGCGGACGGTTAACCCCGATCCGCCAGACTGCAGGTTGCTCGCGCGATCAGAGGCAATGGCAGGTCCTTACAAGAAAGAACACGCCGACCCCGTACGGCACGACCAGCAACCCCAGAGCAATCCAGTAGCCGGGCTGGAGCATGGCCGCGAAATCTGAACAAAGCTGTTCCATCGAGAACCGAACGACGCGGTCGTGTGGTTGTTCCAAGCGGGTCCAGACAAACGCTTTGTCAATTGTGCCGGCAAATGGAACACGTTTTGGGCTTCGGTTTGAGGCAACATCGACTGCAACGAAGACGTTGGGCGGCCCCTTTAAGGCCAGAGCGGCCAACAGCAGCCCAAACTCTGCTGACGGCCGCGGTTTGAACTGTGCGTAGCTACGGTCGTCGCGACATGTGCGTCCGGTCAGCGAAACGGCCCGACCCAGCGACCGTTTTCTGATTCAGCTCCGCCCAATCCGTTTCAGGATTTACTCGCCGCAGCCGGCGGAATGGTCGGTTACAAACTTTTTCGCATCGAGGAACAAAGGAACCGACTACCAGTTGGGATGATGTTCAACAACATGCATCGAGGCCATGGCACATCGTCGGTTCTCGCCACTAACTCTTGGTTTCCTGGCTTTGGCGTTCGGCTCGATGCCGCAAGGTGCTGCTTGGGCGCAGGCGCCTTGCCCTTCCGATCACGACAGGCTGCTCTCGGCGTTGAAGGCCAACGTAAAGGCGAGCGGCGGCCCGGCAAATGGCGGCTTCGAGACCAACGAATGGGCGGCGATCGTCGCCCGCGACGGTATAGTCTGCGCCATTGCCTTCAGCGGGCCCGCGGTCGATGCGCAGTGGCCCGGCAGCAGGTTGATCGCGGCTGAGAAGGCCAACACAGCCAATGGCCTCAGCTTGGCTAACATGGCCCTGTCCACCTCCAACCTTTATGCCGGGGTGCAGCCAGGGGGTCCGCTGTTCGGCTTACAGTTCACCAATCCCCCCAATCAAGCCGCGGCCTTTGCCGGCGACGCCAAGAGGTTCGGCAGCGCCAACGACCCGCTGATCGGCAAGTCGATCGGAGGCGTGGTGGTGTTTGGCGGCGGCCTAGCCCTTTACGACGGCAAGGGAATTGTGGGCGGCCTCGGCGTCAGCGGCGATTCTTCCTGCGCCGACCACAATGTCGCCTGGCGCGTCCGCGCGGCCCTCGGCCTCGACAAGGTTCCGGCCGGTGTCAATCCCAATCGCAAGGACGCCATTATCTACGATCTCAACCCCGGCGGGAAAAGCGCTTCCGGCTGGGGTCATCCGCTGTGTGCCGGGCACGAGGCCGACATAGCGGATGAACTGGGCGCCGGCGTCGGTGGTTCGACGCCAAAATGACGCAAGCAGCGCAATCGTCAAGACCCTGCGCTCACGCGGCACCTATCAAGCGCTCGGCGGCACCCCGGAAATATTCTGAGGGAATTCTTGCGGTGCTGCTGCTGGCCTGCGCTCCCTTGGTGACAGCCGCCTCGGACGCTCCGCCGTCGCCAACTATCTCGCCGCCCGCCGCGGCCGCACCGCCCGACGATGGGCAATGGACTATGCCCGCCAAGAATTATGCCTCGACCCGCTACAGCGAACTCGCCGAAATCAACGAAGGCAACGCCAAGAACCTTCAGGTGGCCTTCACTTTTTCGACCGGGGTGAACAAAGGCCAGGAAGCGGCGCCGCTTGTCGTCGGCAGCACCATGTATATCGTGACGCCGTTTCCCAACATCGTCTACGCGCTCGACCTCTCGAAGCCCGGCGCGCCGATGAAATGGAAGTACGAGCCCAATCCCGAGCCCGCCGCGCAAGGGGTTGCCTGTTGCGATGTCGTCAATCGCGGCGCGGCTTTCGCCGACGGGCGCATCTTCTTCAATACGCTCGACGGCCATACCATCGCGCTCGATGTCAATGGTGGCCAGCCAATCTGGAACGCCCATATCGGCAACATCAATATCGGCGAGACCATCACCATGGCGCCACTGGTGGTGAAAGGCAAAGTTCTGGTCGGCAATTCCGGCGGCGAGATGGGCGTTCGCGGCTGGGTCAAGGCGCTCGACGCCGACGACGGTCATGTCGTCTGGACGGCTTACAATACCGGCCCCGACAAGGATGTGCTGATCGGGCCGGACTTCAAACCGCATTACGACATGGACAAAGGCAAGGATCTTGGCGTCACGACATGGCCGCCAGAAGCATGGAAGATCGGCGGCGGCAACATGTGGGGCTGGATCTCCTACGACCCCGATCTCAACCTGATCTTCCACGGCACCGGCAATCCCGGGCCTTGGAATCCGGATCTGCGGCCCGGCGACAACAAATGGACATCCGGCATTTTTGCCCGAGATCCCGATACCGGAGCGGCGAAATGGTTCTATCAGTGGAGCCCGCACGACCTGCACGACTATGACGGCATCAACGAACAGGTCCTGCTCGACATGAGCTGGCAGGGCAAGCCGCGCAAGGTGCTGGTCCGGCCGGAGCGCAATGGCTATCTCTACGTCCTCGACCGGACCACCGGTGAGGTCTTGTCTGCAAAACCCTATGGCCCTGTCAATTCCAGCAAGGGCGTCGATCTCAAAACCGGGAAGTTGGCGGAAAACCCGGATAAGAAGACCGGCACTGGTAAGGTCGTCCGCGACATCTGCCCAACTGCCTCGGGCCTCAAGGATTGGCAGCCCTCCGCCTTCTCGCCGAAAACCGGCCTGCTCTACATCCCGCACAACAATCTGTGCATGGACGAAGAAGGCGTAGAGGTGAACTACATCGCCGGCACGCCCTACGTCGGAATGAACGTGCGCATGATCCCAGGCCCAGGCGGCAATCGCGGCGCCTTCACCGCTTGGGACATCGCCGCCGAGAAACCAGCCTGGAGCCTCAAGGAGAACTTCCCGGTATGGAGCGGCGCGGTGGTGACCGCCGGCGACGTGGTCTTCTATGGAACGATGGAAGGTTGGTTCAAGGCGGTGAGCGCGAAGACTGGCGACCTGCTTTGGCAGTTCAAGACCTCTTCGGGCATCATCGGTCAACCCATCACCTATCGTGGCCCGGACGGCCACCAATATGTCGCCATATTGTCCGGCGTCGGCGGTTGGGCCGGCGCGATCGTATCGGGCGATCTCGACCCGCGCGATGCCACCGCCGCGCTCGGCTTTGTCAATGCGATGAAGGACCTGAAGAACGCGACCACGGCGGGAGGCACGCTTTATGTGTTCCGTCTGCCCTGATGTATTCGGCTTGATCCACAGCGTGGCACGGAATGTATTCCCGCGGATGGCGCGTGGCATCACCGCACTCGTCTTGCTGGTCTTACCAGCGACAGCCGGCACCCGCGAGCTCAGGGTCTGCGCCGACCCGAACAACCTGCCCTTTTCCAACGCGGCCGGTCAGGGCTTCGAGAACAGGATCGCGGAAATCATCGCCGGCGATCTCGGCGCCAAGCTGACCTACACCTGGTGGGCGCAGCGCCGCGGCTTTATCCGCAACACGCTGAAGGCAGGTCGCTGCGATCTCGTGCCCGGCACGCCGGCCAATCTGGAGATGCTGCGCACCACCGCGCCCTACTATCGTTCGTCTTATGTTTTTGTGACCCGCCAGAGCGGCCCGGATGTGACCTCCTTCAATGATCCGCGGCTGCGCGACCTGCGGATCGGTGTTCAGCTCATCGGCGACGACGGCGCCAACTCGCCGCCTGTCCAGGCGCTCGGCCGCCGCGGCATCGTCGGGCATCTCGTCGGCTACCCTGTCTATGGCGATTACTCCGCTCCCAATCCTCCGGCGCGCATCGTCGAGGCGGTGGCGAGCGGCGAAATCGACCTCGCGGTGGTCTGGGGTCCGCTCGCGGGCTATTTCGCCCAGAAGCAGAGGGTACCCCTCCGGATCACCCCTGTCACGCCTCGCATCGACGGACCGCAACTGCCGCTGATGTATGACATCTCGATGGGTGTTCGGCGCGAGGATGATGCGCTGCGCGGCGATGTGAACAGCGCGCTTGCCAGACACAAGGCCGAGATCGATGCGGTTCTGGCGCAATACGGCGTACCGCGTCTGGACATGCCCGGGAGTCCGGTGCGATGAGGCTGGCTCTGGCGATGGTGCTGCCCTTGACGATGGCCCTGGCCGCCTGCCAGCGTGAGGAGCGCGACACGCGGCCGCAATCGGCGCTCGGCTCAGGCGAGCAGCCGGCGCCTGTGACCACGCTGGAGCCGGGCGGCCAGCGACCCTCACCTTCCGACAATAAGGCGGCGAGCTTCGAGGCCAACGCCTTCCACATGAGCGAGGGCAAACGCCTGTTCAGCTGGTTCAACTGCTCCGGCTGCCATGCCAATGGCGGCGGCGGCATGGGACCGGCCCTGATGGACGAGAAGTGGATCTATGGCAGCTCGATGGAAAGCATTCATGCCACCATCCGCGACGGCCGGCCGAACGGCATGCCGAGCTTCCGCGACAAGATCCCCGACGACCAGATATGGGAGCTTGCTGCCTTCGTTCGGTCGCTGGGCGGCAATGCACCCTCGTCCGCTGCGCCATCGCGCAATGACGACATGATGGTGCATCCCTCGGAAAACCGAATGCCGGACGCCGCCACGCTGGGGAAGTCGCCGTGAAGCGCCTCGTCTCGATGGCGTTCGCCACCGCCAGCGCTCTATTGCTCCAGGGATGCGCAGGCTGGCAATCGGCTCTCGACCCGAAAGGTCCAGCGGCGAGCGAGCTGGCATGGCTGATCTGGTTTTTCACCGGCCTCTGCGCGGTAGTGTGGGTGCTGGTGATGATCTCGGTTGCCGCGCCGTTGATGATGCGGTCGCGCGCGCAGGCGGAACCGCTTGCGATCGACGTCGGCGCGGACGGCCGGAAGCTTCGCGTGGTTCTGATCGCCGTCGCGCTGACCGCGGTGATACTGGTCGGGCTGACCTTGCTGAGCTTCTTCGCCAACAGGACGCTCGCCGCGATCGGCTTGGATGCAGCGCTGACCATTCGGGTCACGGGGCATCAATGGTGGTGGGAGGTGCGCTATGAGGATGCCACGCCGGGCCGCATCCTGACGACCGCGAACGAGATCCATATCCCTGCCGGCGAGCCGGTGAGGCTTCTTCTGACCTCGACCGATGTCATCCATTCCTTCTGGATCCCGAGCCTTTCCGGCAAGCTCGACCTCATTCCGGGCCACATGAACGTGCTCGACATCAAGGCCGACAAGCCCGGCGTCTATCGAGGCCAATGCGCCGAGTTCTGTGGCGCGCAGCACGCCAACATGGGCACCTTCATCATCGCCGAAACGCGTGAAAAGTTCGACGCGTGGTGGAACGACCAGTTGCAGCCGGCCGCGGCGCCGACCGATGCCGAGGCGAAAGCCGGCCAAGATCTGTTTCTGAGGCGCCCCTGCGTGATGTGCCACAGAATAGGCGGCACGCCGGCGGGAGGAACGGTCGCTCCCGATCTGACCCATATAGCCAGCCGGCAAACCCTGGCCGCCGGAACATTGACGATGAGCCGCGGCAATCTCGCCGCCTGGATAGCCGACCCACAAGGTGTCAAGCCCGGATCCCATATGCCGGTGGTCGATCTTAGCGGCGACGAGCTCAACGCCATCGTGGCTTATCTCGAGGGTCTGAAATGAGCAGCGCCGATATCACAGGCGAGCGCGAAATCCCGGAACCGGACACAGCGTCCAAGGGCGACATTGTTCCCGAACGCGACGGACCTCGCGACACCGGCATGGACGAAGCCAGCCTGCATCGCTGGCTGGCGCGGACATGGCGCACGCCTCCCGGCATCGTCGGGGCGCTGTCGAGCGTCGATCACAAGGTCATCGCACGGCGCTATCTGATCACCGCCTTCGTATTTCTGTGCCTGGGCGGGCTCAATGCCGTCGCCATGCGCATCCAGCTCTCAGGTCCACGGCGCGGCCTGATCGGGCCGGACCTCTACAACCAGCTGTTCACAATGCACGGCGTTACGATGATGTTTCTGTTCGCTGTGCCAATCGTGCAGGCGACCGGCATCTATCTCGTGCCGCTGATGGTCGGCACCCGCAACATCGCGTTCCCTCGCCTGATCGCCTTCAGCTACTGGATCTACGTTTCGGGTGGCGCTTTCGCCTGGGTGTCTTTCGCGCTCAACATGGCGCCCGATGTCGGCTGGTTTGCTTACGTGCCGCTGTCCGGTCCCGAATTCGCACCGGGCAAGCGCGCTGACGTGTGGGCGCAGATGATCACCTATACCGAAGTGTCGTCACTGGCCGTCGCGGTGGCGACCATCGTCACAGTGTTCAAGCAGCGAGCCCCCGGCATGTCGCTGGACAAGATCCCGCTCTTTGTCTGGGCGATGCTAGTCACTTCCTTCGTCGTCGTCTTCGCGATGCCGGCGGTGATGATCACCTCCACGTTCCTGATCCTGGACCGTCTGGTCGGCACGCACATCTTCAACCCGGCGGAAGGTGGGGATGCTCTGCTGTTCCAACATCTCTTCTGGTTCTTTGGCCATCCGGAAGTCTACATCATCTTCCTGCCGGCCACTGGCATGGTCTCTTCAATTATCCCCGCCTTCGCTAGGCGGCCGACCTTCGGACACCTCGGGCTTGTCCTGTCGCTGATCGCGGTCGGCTTCCTGTCGTTCGGCCTTTGGGTTCATCACATGTTCGCCACCGGCTTGCCCAAGCTTGGCGCCAGCTTCTTCACCGCATCCAGCATGATGATCGCCATTCCGAACGGCGTGCAGATCTTCTGCTGGCTCGCGACACTGTGGGATGGCCGGCCGGTGATCCGGACGCCATTGCTGTTCGTCTTCGGTTTCTTCTTCATCTTCGTGATCGGGGGCCTAAGCGGCGTGATGCTCGCCTCGGTGCCCTTGGATCTTCAGGTCCACGATACTTATTTCGTCGTCGCGCATTTCCACTACGTGCTGATTGGCGGCTCGGTGTTTCCGCTGCTTGGCGCGGCTTATTTCTGGTTCCCGAAGATCAGCGGCCGCATGATGAGCGAACGCCTCGGCCGCTGGCATTTCTGGCTGGCGTTTATCGGCTTTAATGCCACCTTTTTCCCGATGCATCTCGTCGGGCTGTGGGGCATGCCGCGAAGGGTTTACACCTATCCGGCCGAACTTGGTTGGGGAAACATCAACCTTTTCATCTCGGCCGGGGCGGTGCTCTTCTTCCTGAGCTTCGTCCTGTTCACTTTCAACCTTGCGCATGGCGCGCTGAAGGGCGCACCGGCCGGAAACAATCCCTGGGATGCCGGCACGTTGGAATGGGCGACGTCTTCGCCGCCGCCAAGCTATAATTTCGCGCGCATTCCGATTGTCACGCATGTCGAGCCGCTCTGGGCCGAGCGCGAAGCGCTGCCCGTGGCGACCGGGTTGCGGGTCGATGCACGCGAGCTTCTCATTTCGACTGTTGCCGAAGCCCATCCAGACATTCGCGAGAAATCGGCGACGCCGTCGATCTGGCCGCTGCTTGCGGCGCTCTCCGTCGGCGGTACATTTGTCTATTCGATATTTACGCCATGGGCAGTTGTCTGGGGCGCCGCACCGATCGCCATCACTTTGGTCGGATGGTTTTGGCCCAAGGGCGATCCGGAGGACGAGGAATGAACCAGCGCCCCGCCGCCGATATTTCCGGCCTGCCGACCTTTGGACATGGTCCGCGCAGCCCGACGTGGTGGGGCACGCTAGGCTTCATGGCACTCGAAGGCACCGGCTTCGCGCTGGCGGCAGGCGCTTATCTCTATCTCGCGACCCTGTGGCCCAACTGGCGTCTAAGCGCTCCGCAGCCCAACCATTGGCCGGGGACGATCGTGACGCTGCTCCTCATCCTCAGCCTGGTGCCGAACCACATCCTCAAACGTTACGCGAAGCAATGCGCGATCGGGCCGGTGCGGATCGGCATGGTGGTGATGTCGCTGCTCGGTCTGGCTCCGCTTGTCGTGCGCTGGTTCGAGTTTCCGGCGCTGAACATCTATTGGGACACCAATGCTTATGGATCGATGCTCTGGGTCCTCCTCGGGCTGCACACCACGCATCTCATAACCGATGTCGGCGACACCATCGTGCTGGCTGTGCTGATGTTCACGCGCCATGGCTATAGCGGCCGTCGCTTCGGCGATGTCGGCGACAATGTCTTCTACTGGGACTTCGTGGTCCTGACCTGGATTCCGATCTACCTGCTCATCTATTGGCTGCCGAGGCTAGGCTGAAATGCGTGCATTGCGTGTGGGAACGTCCTGGGGTGGCCTTCTGTCGGGCCCGCTGGCATGGGCACTCTCGACGCAACTGAATTATGCGCTGGTCCCCTGGCAGTGCAACCGGCAGGTCCCGGTAGTGCTTCCCTTGGCGCTACTGCTCGTCTTGTTTTCTCTGCTCGGCGGGGCGCTGTCCTGGCGGGCGAAGCGCCGAGGCGGTGCCGCTTTCAAGCCGGAGCGTACGGGCGGCACCGAACGGTTTGTCGCCAATCTCGGCATGCTATCGGCGCTGCTGTTTGCACTTGTCATCGTCACGCAAGGCAGCGCCGCGCTCATCCTGGACGAGTGCCTGCGATGAACCTCGACGCGCTGTTCTCAACATCGATCTGCTATGGTGCCGGCGCGCCAGAAGCCGGATGGACGCTGGCACTGCCGATTACGCTGCCGCTTGCCGCCCTCGGTCTCGTCTATGTCGTGGGCGCGAGCCGGCTTTGGCGGCGCAGCCGCCGCGGCAGGACTTTGCGGCTGCGCCAGGCGCTGCTGTTCACGGCCGGATGGGGCGTGTTAACAGCCGCATTGGTCAGCCCCATTCACGCGCTCGGCGAGCAGGTGTTTGCGGCGCATATGATCGAGCATGAACTGCTGATGGCCCTGGCGGCGCCGCTGTTGGTCGCGGCCTGCCCGGCCGCGGCCTTGATGTGGGGCCTCCCCACCCGCTTCCGCCACATTCTGGGAATTGCCGGGCACGCCGGATGGTTGCAGGCGGTCTGGGCTTTCGCAACCCGGCCGCTCAGCGCGACCATTATTCACGGCGTCGCTATATGGATCTGGCACATTCCGACGGTGTTCGAGGCAGCGCTGGAGCGCGGCGTGCTGCACTATGCCCAGCACGCGAGCTTCCTTGGAACCGGCCTGCTGTTCTGGCGGGCGATCTTGCCGCGCTCCGGCCGTCAGCACAACTATGGCGGCGCGGTGATGCATCTCTTCGTCACCTCGCTGCACACTGGCCTGCTCGGCGTTCTCCTGTTGTTTTCGCCACGGCTCTGGTACCCGGAGAACGCCGTGGGGGCGGCGCTGTGGAATTTGAGCCCCCTCGAAGACCAGCAGCTTGCCGGGCTGGTGATGTGGGTGCCGGCCGGATTGATCTATGGCGGGGCGGCATTGCTGCTGGCCGGGCTGTGGATCAGGGCGAGCGGAAGGAGGGAGGCGGCGCATGCGCTCTGGCCTGTCTAAATTGCTTGCCACCGCCAGTGCCTTGCTGGTGCTGCTCACCGCGGCTGTTGCCGGGCTGACCTTGTGGTCCGATCGGGCCGCGCGCATCCGGCATGAGGCGGAGGCGGCTACAGGCGGTAACGTTGCGCGCGCTTTGCCGATCATGACCACGAACGGCTGCTCTGGCTGCCATACGATTACGGGGGTGCCGGGCGCGCAGGGGCAAGTCGGTCCTCGCCTCGATTCCAGCCTCGCCGACCGTGTCATAATCGGCGGCGTCCTGACCAACAATCCAGAGAACCTGGTCCGCTGGATACGATCGGCCAGGGACATCAATCCGCACACAGCCATGCCATCGACCAGGATTACGGAGCAGCAGGCGCGCGATATCGCGGCCTACCTCTATGCTCTGAAGTGACTAACCTCCGGGGCGCCGTGACCAAAGGCCGCGACCGGGGTCATAACCGAGCCCGGCTGCCAGGAAGAATGCGAGCAGGCAGAAGAGAACGACGAGGGCTGAAACGGCATCGAAGCGCAGATATAGCGCAAAGCGGATCAACTCGACCGCGGAGCTGAACGGGTTCCAGGCGGCGATGGTTGCCAAGACCGGCCCCGCCTCGGCCAGACGCCATAGCGGATAGAGCGCTGTCGAGGCGAAGAACATTGGGAAGATCACGAAATTCATCACGCCGGCGAAGTTCTCCATCTGGGTCGAGATGGACGATACGAGCAATCCGAAGGCACCAAGCATCAGGCCGGACAGCAAAAGCGCTGGAAATACCGCCACGTAGCCGAGAGCAGGCGGCCGAACGTCCCAATAGCGCGCAATAACCAAGAACAGATAAACCAGCGGCAGGCCGACGACGACGCTGGCCAGCAGCCGCGCGGCAAGCAGGTACCAGCGCGGCAACGGCGCCGTCAGCAACAGGCGCATACTGCCCATCTCGCGGTCGTAGACCATGGCCAGCGAGCTCGCCATGGCGTGGAAGAGCAGCATCATGGCCGCCAGGCCGGGCACGACATAGACATCGTAAAGAACGTAGGTCTGGTAGGGCGGCGTGATCGAGAGGCCCAGCACGGATCGGAAGCCGGCGGCGAAGATCGCCAGCCAGACCAGCGGCCGTACGATTGCCGAGAACAGCCGACCGCGCTGCCTGAGCGTGCGCAGCGTTTCTCGCAGGACGATGCCCGTGAGTGCCCGCAACGCGTGATCCAACTTCATGGCGAGCCCGTCAGCGAGGCGAACGCCTCGGCCGTATTGGCCACTCCGACAGCGGCAGCGAGGCGGTCGGCGCGGCCGCCCCAACGCACCCTTCCCTCGTGCAGAACCACGACGCGGTCGGCCGAGCTCACTTCTTCGAGGAAGTGCGTGGCCCAAAGCACGGCAATGCCACGGTCC
Organism: Mesorhizobium sp. WSM1386; assembly: GCF_055901595.1. Taxonomy (NCBI): domain Bacteria; kingdom Pseudomonadati; phylum Pseudomonadota; class Alphaproteobacteria; order Hyphomicrobiales; family Phyllobacteriaceae; genus Mesorhizobium; species Mesorhizobium sp. WSM1386. Next base: position 4,131,980 of record NZ_CM148373.1, on the reverse strand, counting down.
CAGCAGAGGTCGCGCACATGCCGCTCGAGGGCGCGCCGGCCCGGCACATCAAGACCGGTGGTCGGCTCGTCGAGCAACAGAAGACGCGGCCGGTGCATCAACGCCCGTGCGATCTCGACACGCCGCCGCTGGCCGCCAGACAGAGCGCGAGCAGGATCGTCAATCCTGTCAGCCACTTCGAGCCGGCTGAGCTCCTCGACGGAACGCTCTTTGCTCAACGCCTTGGGAAGGCCATGCAGGGCAGCATGGTAGCGCAGGTTCTCGCCGGCTGTCAGGTCGAGGTCAAGCGTCGGCTGTTGGAAGACAACGCCCATTTCGGCAAGCGCAGTTGACGGGTTCGCGTTCATCGCGTGGCCGAAGACCAGGACCGACCCGGCGCCGGCGTGGTAGAGGCCGGTGATCAGCGAGAACAGTGTCGTCTTGCCGGCGCCATTGCGTCCAAGCAGAATGCACATTCCGCCCTCCGGCACCGAAAACGAAACGTCATCCAGAACCCGCCGGCTTCCGAAACTGTGGCTAAGATGGTCGACCGACAGGGCGTTCATGGGCCGATCACCACGCCCCAGGGACCGCGGCCCACCGGCAGCGATTTCACCACTTCCTCGTTCTCGAGATCGATGAAGGAGATGTCGCCTGAATTGCCGTTTGCGCTGATCAGACGCTTCTGATCGGCGGAGAGCGCAACGTGCCATGGCCGTTGGCCAACCAGATAGAGCCGACGGACCGTCAGCGTCTTGACGTCCACTTCGGCCACCCTGTTGGCGGGTCCAAGCGCCACGTAGGCGGTCGCGCCCCCGCGGGAGATCTCCATGCCGACCGCCTGCACGCCTTCGCGTCGAATACCCGGCACGGCGAACTCGATCTTGCCAGTTTGCGCTCGAGTTGCCGTGTCAAAAACGGTGACGGTGCCCCGAATCTCCGACGAGACCCACAATTGCTTGCCGTCTGGCGTGAACAAGGCCGCGCGCGGTCTGGTGTCGACCAGCAGATTGTCGACGAGTTCGAGGGTGGCTGCATCGATCAGATGGACCATGCTGGTGGTCTCCGACGTACAGGCGACATAGCGGCCATCAGCGCTGGCCGCCATCCCTTCCGGTTCCACGCCGACATCCACCGTGCCGATGACCTTGGCCGCGGCGATGTCCACCACCGACACCAGATTGTCGTTCTCGTTGGCCACGAACAGCCTCTTGCCGTCCGGATGGACCACAAAGAATTCCGGATCGGCTCCCGAGGGCAACTGCCCGACCACCCGACGTTTCGCGACGTCGACCACGTCGATGCGGTTGTCGTCACCTTCCGCGACGAACAGCAACTTGTTGTCGATCGAGAGCGCCAGTCCGCGCGGACGTCGGCCAACGTCGATCGTCGCCAGCAACGTCATCGTCGCGCCATCGACAACCGCGACGGCATTGTCCTGCTCATTGGACACATAGACGGTCTCGGCGGCGGCGGGAGCGGCAAGAGCGAGCGCCGCCAAAAGCAGCGCGATCAGAACTTGCATGTGCTCTCCTCCAGGTCGATGCCCAACGTGTCCAGCGGCGTGCGCTGGTGCAGGAAGCCCGGTTGGGGCGAGCTGGAAACCAGCAGGCGCGGCCCTGCGATGAAGATGGGCTGGCGCATCTGTCCGTCCCAGGCACGGAAACTGAGCCCCTGCCCCTTGAAGCCGGAGAGAAGAAACGCGTCGTCGCGTATGTATTGCGCGATCGCCGCGGGATCGAGACTGTGCAGGCGCGTCGCTACCTCGCCAATGCTGCGCATCGCGAGCCAGGCGGCATAGTCGCTGGGCAGCATCCAGCGCCCGGCCTGCCTGTGGAAACGATCCTGCAGTTGGGTTGCGCCCCACTCCTCGCTGACCGGGCTCCAGCCGGTGGCGACCAGCCCTTGGGTGCCGGCGACGATCCTCGGCAGAGCAGTGCGCTCCTCCAGATAGGCGCCGAACTCATCCGCCTCGTCGGCGACCACGAGAACATCATAGTCGCTGACCTGCGTGACCGCGGGTATTTCGGTCTGCAGCGTGACATGCCCGGTATCGGCACGACCGTTGGCGGGCCTGAATGTCCACGGCTGATCGGTCGTAATCTCGGCTCCGAAGCGAGCCGCCGCCCGTCGAAAGGCGGCCGCCATCGCCTGGTCCCCGGGATGCGGCCCGACCAGCAGAAACCAGTGCTGCCAGCGTTTCCAGATCAGGTATTGCGCCAACGCATCGGCGAGCATGGCGCGGCTTGGTATCGTATGCAGCACGTTCCTGCGGCAATCGTCCTGGCGGAGCCGGTCATCCGGGGCGCGGCTGTTGAATAGCGTCATCCGCTCGGCGCCTGGGGCGGCGCTCGCCTGCAGCAACCGGTCGGCGTCGACATCGGCGACGACGAAGCTGATGTTCGCGGCGGCGAACTCCTTGACGGCCTCGGCCGGAGCCTCGCCCGGCTTCAGGATCTTTTCCTGCAATCGGAATTGCTGGCCGAGAAACCGGCCGGTGCTGGCGTCGTCGGCAATGCCGAGCCGAGCGCCCTGCAGGCCTTCATCGGCAACGGCCTCATCCAGCGGCCCGAGCGGCAGAGGCGATTTGCGCTGTTCACCGAGATAACCGATCACCATCGTCGGCGGCTCGGCAAGTGTCGGAGCGGCTAGGGCAAGGAGCATGAGAAAAGCCAGCGCGATCTTCATTCGCGTTGGCCTTCCCGTCCGCACGGTTGGTCCGGAATAGTCGTCAGGCCCCGAGCGGTCGCGGGCTGCCCATCTCCCGGCACGACAAGGTGGTGGCTCGCCGTTGACGCCATGGCCGCGAGAGGCCCGTCAAACGACTGCTCCTGGAGATTCGAAAGCAACACGAGCGCTCCGGTAACGCGGAGCAATACTAACCCCCTGGGCAAAGGAATGTTCCTGGATTCGAACGGCGCTCGTGCCGAGCCACGGCTTCGTGATAGCCGACCACTGGCTGAGCATCCCGCCCGCGGCACCGCGGCAGGCTCCGGGTTTAAGTCGATCCTCCGCCTGGCGCTGTCGCTATCGGCTCCACGCGCGTCAGAAAGGTCTCGGCGCCTTGCAGAAGGTTGTCCTTCAGCCACTCGGCCATGGCTTGCTCCTTTGCGCAGGTACTGTTCACACACACGTGCAATCTCGCCCTCGCCCGCGGCATTGGAGCCGATGATGAGGATCGTATAGGACGCGATTCCATAGGTTCGAACGTGAAGCTCGCCAGAGACCTTTCATGGCCTCGTCGCCGGCGAACACGCCGCTGATCGACTGCGCCGTGGCGGTCAGAGCGCAACTAGGATGTCTTGCCCGCCGAGGCTTCGACGTCCGAAAGCTTCTCGCGCACGGACGCGTCCTTCTTGTCGGCCGCAGACCAGACGAGAAAGCGAGTGACGCCGGCGGTCTTGGCCACGACCCCATCGAAAAGCTGCCGTCGTCTAGGATTCTTCCTCCGAAAGGCGCGAAGTCCGCTCGCGCACGGACTGCTCCGTCGCGTCGGCCGCAGACTTGACGATCCCGCCGAGTTGGTCGGCCAATGTGCCTGCGTCCTTGTCCTGCCGGCCAGCTTCGTGCTTGACCGTTTCATAGCCGTCGGCGGCAACCTGTTTGGCCTGCTCAAGGCCCTGGTTGAGCATGTCCTGAGAAGTGTTGCGAAGCTGTTCGCGATAGCCGCCCAGTTGCTCATCCTCGATTGCGGTGTGGGGTAGCATGGCACCTATCGCGGCGCCGATCGCGAGACCGACCGCCGCGACCGCCAAGGGCTGGTCATTCAGTAGCTCCTGAGCCGAGCGGCCGGCCTTCGCAGCCATGTCGCCAGTCGCCGATCCTGCACTCGCCGCGTTGCTCGTCAGCCCCTCGGCGGCGATCGATGCCGCGCTCGATAAGGTGTCGCCGACGCTACTTGCAGCCGAGGAGAGCGACGTGGCGGCGTCGGCGAGCGTACTGCCCGACGCTCCACCATCCGCATCGTCACGACGGCCGGGCGCCATAGCCGCCGCGTAACCGGCCGGGCGTCGGCCGCCGGTTGAAGGACCGCTGCCCAGCATGAGCCAAGCCAGGCCCGCACCTACCATCGTCACGGGCAAGGGATTGTCCCTGACCTGCGTTCTCAGGTTGTCGAGCATGGCCGAACTCTCTCCGCCTGAGAAGATGCCGGTGAATTCGTCCAGCAATTGTCCCGGTGTCATTTTGCCTCGGATGGATTCGGCCGTTTCCACTACCCTGGCGCGCGCGGCCTCCGCCTCGCGTTCAAATTCGGCTGCGGATTTCTCGTTCATCTCACTTGTTCCTTGATCACATTCGCGTCGCGCCTGAGCTGTTCCTGGGTTCGGTCGGGAGTAAGTTCGGAAGGCGCCATGCTTGCCATTCCGGTCCGCAGCAGGATGATGCCAAGAATTGCCACGACCACACCGACCAACAGGGAGGACCACCCGGCGCCCAGCCCTGCCCGTGTCAGAGCGATGACGAGTGCCTGCAGCAGCACCAGTAGGGCGGCGAGCAGGCAGATCGCGCCGCCCAGCACCTCGGCGGCGCCCGATCCCGCTTTGGTAAGCTTTTCGGACAGCTCTGCCCGCAAAAGTCGGGCTTCGGTTTGCACCAGCGTGGTGGCGTGCTGGGCCAGGTCGGTTACCAGGGTCGCGAGGCTGGGATTGTCTTGCGTGTTCATCTGTCTTGCTCCGCATGCTGCGTGGCGACATCATCGCCGATACGGTCGAATCCCCACGAGCCGTCAGCCCGTTCAGCCGGTTGAGCAGTGTGCGAGTTGGCGTCTTCCGAAGCATTCTGAGATGCTTGACGGCTTGCCGGTGGAGAAGCCTTGATGAACCGGCCGAGCGCCAGTCCGGCCAGCACCGATCCAGCAAGGAGGACACCGGGATTTTGTCGGCCAAAAGACTGCATGTCCTCAAGCACCTGTCCGAACGGCTTTTGTTTCAGTGACGAGGAAAGCCGCTCCAGGCCACCGGCGGCGTCCAGCGCAAATTTCGATGCGGTCCTTTCGTCGTTGTTGGCCAGGTGATCGCTGGCCGCGCGCAGTGCGCCGCCCAGTGCCGCCAGGCTCGATCCGACGTCGCGCTGCGCCTCCTCCGCCTTGTCGGAAATGACCTGCGTGGCTTCTGTTGCGTACTCGCCAGCCTTGCTGGTCAGTTCGTCGCGAGCATCGTGAAGCAACTCGTTCGCGCGTTCTTTTTCCTGACGAAGCCTGTCGGAGACATCACGTTTCGCCTGGTCGAAATCAGAGGGTTTACGGCCCTGGCCGTCATCACTTTGCATGGTCACCACCTAGCGAAAACCGAGGAAAGAGAGGACAGCAAGCACGACAACGACAAGGCCGATAAGATAGATAACACTGTTCATGGCACGTTCCTCCTTGGCTGCCCAACTTCGAGAAACGTTGGATGTTCCATGAACGAAAGGTTTTGCGATCGAGCCGTGGTGCGTTGCTTTGTCAGCAAAACATGTCAGGAATGGCCTGCCCGGCCCTGGCGTGTTCGATGCCATTGTTCGACATTCGACAGGGATGCAACGATATGCCGGGCTGGGGTAATCAGCGCCGTCGCCGGGCGCCAAACCAGCAGCGCGACCTCTGCCGCTATCCCTGTTTCAACAGCCTAACGCGCCGGAGAGCCTGGCTGTTGCCTTCTGTCGGCAGGAAGAGGGACCACATTATCTTGCCCTGCCCCAGCGTCTCCGACCGGATTTGGTCCGGCCTGCTCAAAGCCGGCGCCATTATATGATTGCAGGTCTGCGACGCCAGCTGCCTTCAAGGCGGCGCGCACCTGAAACAGCCGGATGAGTTCCGGTCGCAACCCGTCGCTTCTCCGGGCGGCGATCGCATGCAGTGACATGAAATTGTACATCTAACTGGCCTTCCACCTGCAAAGCTGGGCGATCAGCTCCTTCGTCCAGCGACCGCCTTCGCTCGTCTTGCGGCCTCGAAATCAATGGATACGGATACGGCTATGTTGCCGCTGCCATCGCGAACCCGCACCGCCCAACCGTTCCGAGCGGCCGCGATGCCGAACAGCGCACTGGACCATCATCTGCCGAGCGACCAGCGCGGCTTCAGCGAGCGGCAGTTGCCGGTCGGACAAGACAGTGGTGGTGGCGATCTTTTGGCCGCCTTCGCCGAGAAACTCGACCACGATATTCTCCGGCCCGATATGTACGGCTGTATCGAGCACCTGCATCTTCGCCTCATCGTTTGCGTGTGATCAAAACAAAAGCTGCCCCGGGTCCGAAAGTTCCTCCGAGCAGGAATGTTTCCGCGGGGGATTTTCCTGGAACACACCGAACCGTGCTTGAGAGATGGCGCTTGCCCAAGCTACTGTTCACCGCGCCAACCCGAATGTCAGGACGATAATGATCCAAAGGTTTCCCGTGACGCTGTCCAGCCACGCGCGGCGCTGGGCCGTTGAACTCACCGAACAGAAAAGCGTCACCGGGACGGACGGCGAGGCCGCTTTCGGCCCGTGGTTGGCGGGCGAACTGCGACGGGAGACAGCATTCCGGAACGCCGAGGTGTGGACGATCCAGAGATCGGACCTCGGGACGGCCGTCACTGCGTGGCGATGCTGCTTCGCGGCACAGGACGCTCAACGGTGCTTTTGACAGGTCACTACGACACCGTTGGAACCAGCGACTATAGGCACTTGGAGCATCTGGCCACTCGGCCAGAGGCCCTGACACGAGCACTTCGCGATTCCCTCGTCGCAGCCGAGGCTCCAGCCGCCAGATTGGCCCATCGCGATCTCGCGGGCGGCGATTTCCTGGCCGGACGTGGCCTTCTCGACATGAAGGCCGGCCTTGCGGCGGGCCTATCCGTATGCGCCGACTTCGCCGGAGAGGCGAAGCCGTCTGGAAACCTGCTTTTTATCGCCGTGCCGGACGAGGAGAACAATTCCGCCGGTGCCCGCAAGGCGGCACGGATGCTGCCCGAAATCTGCGAAGAGCGCGACCTCGATCTGATCGCGGCAATCAATCTCGACGCGATCGCTGATGACGGCGACGGCAGCAAGGGGCGCGTGATCGCCCTGGGAACAGTGGGCAAGCTGCTTCCCACCGCCTTTGTCGTTGGCGTTCCCACACATAGCGGTTTTCCCCTGAATGGCCTCAACGCGGCGGCCATCGCCGCCGCAATCGCTGCTCGGCTGGAATGGGCGCCCGAACTCACCGAAGAGGGTGGATCGGCACCAGGCACGCCGCCCAGCCTGCTTGGGATACGGGACGGAAAGACCGGATACGATGTCACCACGCCGCGGGTGGCCTATGCCAGCTTCAATGTGCTGAGCTATCGCCGGACACCCACTGAGATGCTCGACCGGTTCGACAAATTATGCGCCGAAGCGGCCTCGCGCCTTCTCCAGGAACTGCAGAGCCGCGTCAGTGCAACGACAGGCCAGGTCGACACGGCAAGGTCTGTTCCGGTCCACCGGTACGAGACTTTGATAGAGCGTCTGGGCCAGCCGGAGCGGGCGCAACTCGAAGCTGTTGCCGCCTCGATTGCTGCCGGCGATCTCGCGCTGCCTGAGAAATGCCGATTGATAACGGAGCAGGCTTGGGAACTCAGCCGGTTGACGGGGCCGGCCATCGTTACAGGCTTCGGGTCAATCCCTTATCTGCCGACGAACCTTTCCGAACTGCCGGCCGCCGCCCGGTTGCGAGCCGCCGCCGTCACCGTCGCCGCCGAGGCGATGGCGCGCCACGGCAGCGCGGTCGGTTGCACGGACTATTTCGCCGGCATCTCCGACATGAGCTTCCTTGGCGAAGCCGAGGAATCCTCTCTCGACATCGTTGCCCGCAACACGCCGGCCTGGAAGGACAGCGTGCGATGGCCACCGCGGCGAGCCCTGGCCAACATTCCGACGATCAATATCGGTCCCTGGGGACGAGACTATCACACGCCGCTCGAGCGACTGCATGTCGGGTATGCGTTCGAGGTCCTGCCACAGCTCGTTCGCGACATTTGCCGCAAGCTCCTTGGATAGGACGCGGCGTGCAGAATGGCAGTGATCATGCAACCTTTGAAAACAGAGCGACGTCGCATCTGGCCAAGCCGTAACGCCACCGGTGATCGGTTGCGGCAACCCGGCTCTGGTAGAACAGTGAAAGCTGGCTGCCTTCGATCATCACCGTCGAGTGACCATTCTCTCCCGGCTGCCCCGGTTCGAGCACCGGGCCGATGGAGACGTAGGGTCCGCTGACCTCGTCCGCGATGGCAAAAAACACCCGTTGCCGGTTCCCCCGAAGGCCATTCGGAAGAAAGCAAGTTGCGTTGAGCAGCACTCGGCCATCCGGCAACTCGACCAATTGTGCGCCTTCTATGCCCCATTCGTAATCTGGATCCTCTCTCGTATTGTGATGAGGAACATCGTTGTGGTCGAGGATCTTGCCGATCCGCTTCCAGGGACCGAACCAGGAATCGGACTGGCTGCGCGCCAGATAGATGTCGGGCTGAGGCACCCTGGTGAATTTCGGCATGGCCGAATAGGCGAGGTAGCGCTTGCCGCCAATGACCGCTGGATGCGGATCGTAGATACCATCCTCCTCCGTGTCCGGGATGGCAAGGATGGCCGGGCTGAGAACCACCCAATGGAACCCGTCGTTGGAAACCGCGTGCTCGCAACGGCCACCAGACTTCATGAACTCGGTCTGAATAAACATGTGGAACACCCCGCTTTCGTGGATCACACCGGGAGCCGCGACACCAGTGCCGTTGATCGGAAGTTCGATCGGCTCATGCTCGGTCCACGGGCCATAGAGGTCGGGCGCCGTGGCATGCAGGATTCTCCACGTCTCGGTGGTGACCGTGCCGCTTGAACCGAAGACGTGCCACACACTGCCATCGAAGACAGGGCACGGGTCCTTGAGATCATCCACGCTTTGCGGATGGAACAGCGGGAAAACGTTGGTTTCAAAATCGATCTTCATGTCAGCCCCGGAATTCGCCCTAGCACTCGGACCCGCGCAGCGATGCAGGCGAATCAATTTGATGTCTCGCGCACTTTATAACCAACGAGTTCAGCGCAAATGCGGCAATGCCGCTCTCCACCGCATTCCTCTGGTCGACCGCGCTTTCAATGGCAAGCAAGCGCCGACAGCCATTCCCGACGCGGCAGTTTGAGCTTCGCGCTCGTCGACCAACGGATGGGCTGAGCCTCTCCATTTCACCTTGGAACAACTCACCCGATCGAAAGTTAGAAGCTTGAATCGAAGTTTAGTTCTCCTTCACCCGCGATTAACAAATGTTAGTCGTAAAATAAATTAGCGTCTATAAAAAGGAATATGTCAATGGAAGCAGCCTTGGGCAGGGTGGCCAGAAGTAAATACCCCCGTCGCGAAAATCTATTGGTTTGCTTCTCACACCTTCGATGGAATTTTGTTCATCAACGCCCACAGCATATTCTCACTCTCGCGTCCAAGCAGCAGCAAGTGGTCTACTTTGAAGAACCTGTTTTCGAAGACCTGACACATCCGCTTATGCGGACGAGCGAGGCGTCGTCAAACATTCTGATTGTGACACCGGTGCTCCCGCTCGGCACGTCGCCCACGAAAGCAGATGCCGTCCAGCGGAGATTTGTTCAGCAGGCAATCGCTGCCATGCCGCATAGTCGCTTGATCGCTTGGTACTACACCCCCATGGCTCTTCGCTTCACGGAGTATCTCGACGCAGACATATGCGTCTATGACTGCATGGACGAACTCTCCGCGTTCAAGAATGCTCCGCCAGAACTGGGGCAGATGGAAAAGGCCCTTCTGCGCCGCGCCGATCTCGTCTTCACCGGCGGCCTGAGCCTGTTCGAGACCAAGCGCCGCTTGCATCATGAGATCTACCCCTTCCCCAGCAGCATCGATGTGCAGCACTTCCACAGGGCGAGGAAGCCGGGAAAGGACCCAGCCGATCAGGCCGACATTCCCCACCCGAGGGTGGGATATTTCGGCGTCATCGACGAGAGACTGGACGTTCGTCTCGTGGTGCTGGCGGCAAAGACCATGCCCGACGTCCATTTCGTGATGCTCGGCCCCGTGGTCAAGATTGATCCTTCAAGCCTGCCGCAAGCCGAAAATCTGCACTGGTTGGGTGCGAAGCCCTATTGCGAGCTACCCGACTATTTGCGCCATTGGGATGCCGGGTGGATGCCGTTTGCGCTCAACGAAGCGACCCGTTTCATCAGCCCGACCAAGACGCCGGAGTTCCTGGCTGCGGGCCTGCCGGTCGTCTCGACGGCAATCGTGGATGTGGTGCGCAGCTACGGTGCCGCCGGCCTGGTGGAAATCGCCGACGGTGACGATCTGGAAATCAAGCTGCGCTCCGTTCTTTCGCGACCGCATCAAACCCTCTGGCCGCGAGTCGACGCCTATCTCGCGAACATCTCCTGGGAGAAAACATGGAATGCCATGGCAGCTCACATTGAGCGTGCCCATCAAGGCAAGAAGGTCGTCCCCCTTCGCAGGAGCGCATAGCCATGTTCGACTGGCTGATCGTCGGCGCAGGGTTTGCCGGCAGCGTGCTTGCCGAAAGGATAGCTTCGCAACGTCATGAGAGCGTGCTCGTGGTCGACCGCCGCGGCCATATCGGCGGCAACGCCTATGATTGCTACAATGAAGCCGGCATCCTCATCCATCGCTACGGGCCGCATATCTTCCACACCAACAGCCAAGCGATCGTGGAGTACCTGTCGCAGTTCACCGAATGGCGGCCGTACGAGCATAGGGTGCTGGCGGCGGTGGACGGGAAACTGGTTCCCATCCCGATCAATCTCGACACGATCAACCGCCTTTATGGGCTCAACCTAACCTCGACGCAGCTGGAAGATTTCTTTGCGTCACGACGCGAGACGGTAGAGGACGTTCGCACGGCCGAGGACGTCGTCGTCAGCACCGTGGGACGAGAGCTCTATGAGAAGTTCTTCCGTGGCTACACAAGGAAGCAATGGGGCGTCGATCCCAGTCAATTGAGCAAATCGGTGACAGCACGAGTGCCGACCCGAACCAATCGCGACGATCGCTATTTCAACGACAGCTTCCAAAAAATGCCTGCTGGCGGGTACACACGGATGTTCGAACGCATGCTCGATCATCCGAATATCAAGATCCTGCTCCAGACCGATTTCCGCGAAATTCGTGAGAAGATACCATTCAGGCGCCTGGTTTATACCGGCCCGATCGATGAATATTTCGGCTGGCAGCTTGGGCACCTTCCCTATCGCTCGCTTCGTTTCGAGCACGTTACGCTGGACCGCGAACAGTTTCAGCCGGTCGCCGTCGTCAATTATCCCCAGACGGAAGATTACACACGCATCACGGAATACAAACATCTTACCGGCCAGCAGAGCTCGCGGACCAGCCTGACCTACGAATATCCCACCGACATCGGGGATCCATACTATCCGGTGCCGCGGGCCGAAAACGAAGCGCTCTACAAGCGCTATGAAGCGCTCTCCGCAACCTGTCCCGACGTGTGGTTTGTCGGTCGCCTGGCAACATACCGCTATTACAACATGGACCAGGTGGTCGGGCAGGCCTTGGCTACTTTCTCCCGCATCCAGAAGAGCGTCCCGGGTCCGCCATTGGCGGAGTTGGCGGTAAGCTCCCCCGCATACAGGACCTAAGCTCGGGGGCGCAAAATCAAAAGGAGAACTACGATGGACACAAACTTCGATTCAGAAAGCCGTGAGATATTCGTTGTTGGTTTGCGCAACGCCCACGCCATGGAAAACCAGGCGCTATCGATAATGAAACCCCAAGTCGAGCGTATCGAGAATTATCCAGAGGTGGCCGATCGTTTGCGTCGGCACATTCAGGAAACCGAAGGCCAGATCACGCGACTTGAGGCCGTCCTGGACGGTCTCGACGAGGAGCACTCCACTCTCAAGGATACGGCGTTGTCGATGGTTGGCAGCATGGCTGCCATGGGGCATTCCATGGCCGGCGACGAGATCATCAAGAACAGCCTGGCGAATTTCGCATTCGAAAACTACGAGATCGCCGCTTACAATTCGCTGTTGGTGCTGGCCGAGGCCGGTGGTTTTCAGGACGCCGAAAGGGTTCTCAAGCAGAATCTGAGCGAAGAGGAAGCCATGGCCAATTGGCTGAAGGAAAACCTGAGCGACGTCACCTTGCGCTATGCCAAGTTGCGCGAGGCCGGGGAAACCGCAAAGAGCTGATCCATAGGGGCGCGGGCGTTCATGACAGACGCCCTGCCCCGGACCACACCCGTCAGCCCGTCCGTTCCGCGGTGAACAGATTTCGCTGACGGACCAGTTCGTCCGCGATGGGCTGACGGAGGCGTCGCATGCCATCCGCTTGAATGACAGAAAACAGCCCTACCTCCGCATGTCGCGAATTGTCCCAGCCGGGGTAGGCTGTTATCGGGTACAGGCAAATGCCCTCGATCGGCGCTTCCGAACTCATGGCGGCGCGCACCTCGTCGCAGACATAGTGGAGCCAAGCCGGCCCGCCGGATCCCTCGGAACCGGTCTCGGCGATGAACATCGGCTTACCGTACCGACGAGCGACTTCGAGCAACATTTCCGACAAAGCGCGGTACTCATGATGTCCCATCGGTATCGTCGGCCCGTTCAGGTACCATTGATTGTGCGGGTAAAAATTCAGGCCCACGACATCGACAACATCTTCGCTCCCACCCAACTCGGGTTCGACGCGGCCCAGCAACATGTCGTAAGCTTCGAACTGCCCCTGACGGGCGTTTTCGGCCCGACGCCGTTCGCCGCGGGTTCCGTCGCGAGGAGCGATATGGATAAGCGGCTCGGCCCAGACAAATCTGCAGGCGGGGTCGATCTCGCGCATTGCACGCACGCCCGCGATGGCAGCCTTCACGAGATGCCGCTTGAACCATCCCCGTTTTTCCGGCCCCACGCGCGGGAAGTAACCGACCTCGACAGCCCATGCGAAAAAGGAGATCTCGTTGATCGGGCAAAACAGAGGCGATGTTCCGGCGATCGTACGGTGCACTCTCACGGCTTCCGCCGCGAACGAGGCATAGGCATCGATGAAATCCAGCGATCCCTGGTCGACATGGTCTGGAGATCCGTAGTGGAAGATGTCCCAGATGACCTGGACACCTGCCGACCGGGCGGCCTCGACCATCGGTGCCCAACTTGACCAGTCATAGGTCCCGGGAGCGGTTTCGATCAAATGCCACCGCAGCCCGTCGCGAATGGTGCGAAGGCCGAGTTCGGCGCAGCCGCGGTAGTCGCCTAGGGCATGCAAATTATGCGAGGTCGCGCGGATAAGGTCGAGGCGAACGCCGTCCTTGCGTCGGTGCGAGGAGCACTCAAAGCCCGCCATGAAAAAACTGGCGAACCGCGAAACTTCCGTATCCGAAGCCTCCGCCTGGTGCTCGTGCCTGCGTCCCATATCGCTCATTCGAAGTCTCCTTCGGCCATTCGGCTTCAACCGCCTTGCTCGGACCGGGACCGCGTGGCGAAATACTGCGCATCCAACTGGGCGCGTTCTTCGTTGCTCAGTCCGGCATACCCTCATCCCCTCGCCCTTGCCTGACCGGGTAATGCCGAACCGATTGGTCAAGGCTTTGTTCCTGTGGTGATGCCGGGAGCTGGGTTGCGAATGAGGAACAAGCAGGCCCGCGCCAAGTTCGGGCGATGTACACGGCCGCCGATCAACCCGAGCGGCTGCTCGGCAACAACAGAGGCACGGGATCACATGACCGTTCAGATTCAACTTTCCGAGATCGACCACGCCAGACGCGAGGATCGTGGCGATGGCGCTTGGAGCATCGCACCGGATTTGGGCTATTTGCGGCTGGCAATCGTCAACGTCGTGTTCTTCGGCGCGCCAGGCGGCGGTGATCGGAACTGGGTGCTGATCGACACGGGGTTGCCGACGTCACGCAGCAGCATTCTCGCGGTCGCGGAAAAGCGGTTTGGCACGAACACACGGCCAGCCGCAATTATCCTGACCCACGGCCATTTCGACCATGTGGGGCCGGTTCTGGACCTTGCCAACAAGTGGGACGTGCCTGTCTTCGCGCACCCGCTTGAGCGTCCTCACTTGGACGGGACAACATCCTATCCGCCGCCGGATCCGTGGGTCGGGGGTGGACTGATGGCCCTGCTTTCACCGCTTTTTCCACGCGGGCCGATCGATCTTGGCAGCCGTTTGGAGATCTTGCCGGGCGACGGATCGATCCCCGGAATGCCCGGATGGCAATGGCTGCATACACCCGGGCACGCTCCTGGGCACATCTCGCTCTGGCGCGAGGAAGACGGCTCGCTGATCGTGGGGGACGCGTTCATCACCACCGGCCAGGAGTCCGTCTATGAGGTTGCAGTCCAGGATCTCGAGATGCATGGCCCGCCGCGCTACTTCACGCCGGACTGGGAAGCGGCAGAAAGATCCGTTAAGCAACTGGCTGCGCTAAAGCCGCGGATGGTCATCAGTGGACACGGCGCGGCTGCTGCGGGAGCGGGCATGCGTCAAGCTCTCGACAGCCTGGCGGAGCGGTTCAGGGAGTTCGCCGTCCCGCCCAAACTGAAATTCGTGCGCGAGCCAGCGACGGTCCCAAATAGTTGAGTTCGGTCTGTACGAACGGCAGTAGTCCGCGGCTGCTCCGATAATCCGCGGGGCGAAATCGACGGGATCCAGAACCCCACACTGCGACCGCGACCGACAACGATGCGCAGGCGCGTCGGGAACAAACCAAGGCGGCGCCAGTTAGGACGTCCGTTCGCGGCGGCGAAGTGCATCGAAGTTCTGCGTCAAGGTTAGCCTTCAGATGGAAAACGCGATGAACGCGTGCCCTTATGACGCGTCCTCTCCAGGGTTCAAGGCGAAGCCGGTGTTGTTGCCATCCAGCGCCAAGTTGGCGAACGCACTGCTCTGGATCCCGGCAATCGCAGTCTTGCCCGGTTGCGCGGGCGGTGTGCTCGACGCGCAAGGGCCCATTGGCTGGGGCAACCGCACGATCCTGTTGAACTCGCTGGCGGTGATGCTGGTGATCGTTGTTCCGACGGTTGTTGCGCTCCTAGCCTTCGCATGGAAATTCCGCGCCTCGAACAGCAACGCCCGCTATGATCCGGAGTTCACCTATTCGGGGCGCATCGAGTTGATCGTCTGGTCGATCCCGACGCTCACCATCCTCTTTCTTGGCGGGCTGATCTACTACGGATCGTACCAGCTCGATCCGCGCAAACCGATCCCTTCCGCGCAGCCACCGCTCGACATTGAAGTGGTGGCGCTCGACTGGAAATGGCTGTTTCTCTATCCCGAGCAGGGTGTGGGCGCGGTCAACCAACTGGTCATCCCGGCCGGCGTTCCGGTGCGTTTCAAGCTGACCTCAGGCAGCGTGATGAACACGTTCTTCGTGCCCCAGCTTGGCAGCATGATTTACGTTATGAACGGCATGCAGACCGAATTGCATCTGCAGGCCGACCGCGAAGGCAGCTATTTCGGTCAGTCGGCGCACTTCAGCGGCGACGGCTTCTCGGATATGAACTTCAAGGTGAGCGCGGTTTCAGCTGATGCCTTTGCCCGCTGGGCCTCGTCGCTGCGCGGCGGCGGCGGCGTGCTCAACGCCAATGCGTATCGCGAGCTCGCCCGGCAAAGCACAAACGTGCCGCCGGCCGCGTTCGGCCATGTGCAGCCTGGGCTGTTCGACGCAGTTGTTCAGCAGACACTGCCGCCCGGTCCGGGACCTTCTGAAAGCGCGTCCAGCGGCGAGCCACAGGTGAGGCCAAAGGCAAGCCCCGCGGCGGCGGCGCCACCGATGGCGCATAGTCCACAGGCAGAAGGGGCAGAATGACGATGCTGGGCAAGCTCGATTGGTCGGCCATTCCTTTTGATCAACCCATCCCGCTCGGTGCAGCGCTCGGCGTCTTTCTGGCAGCAGCCGCCGTGCTTGGCTGGATTACGGTGAAGGGCTATTGGCCCTATTTGTGGAGCGAGTGGATAACCTCTGTCGACCACAAGCGCATCGGCGTGATGTACATTGTGCTGGCGATGCTCATGCTTCTGCGTGGCTTCGTCGATGCCATCATGATGCGCACACAACAGATGCTGGCGATCCACGGACCGGGCTACCTGCCGCCGGAGCATTACGACCAGATCTTTTCCGCACACGGCACGATCATGATCTTCTTCGCGGCGATGCCTTTCATGGTCGGCCTGATGAATTTCGCTGTACCGCTGCAGCTTGGCATACGCGATGTCGCTTTTCCGACGCTCAATTCCGTCAGCTTCTGGTTGACGGCTTCCGGAGCCCTGCTGGTCAACATCTCGCTTGTCGTCGGCGAATTCGCGCGCACCGGCTGTCTGCCCTATGCTCCGTTGTCGGAAATCACCTACTCACCGGGTGTCGGTGTCGATTACTATCTGTGGTCGATCCAGATCTCCGGTGTCGGAACGCTGCTTACCGGCGTCAACCTGGTGACGACTATCCTCAAGATGCGCGCGCCCGGAATGGGTTATCTGCGAATGCCGATGTTCTGCTGGACCTCGCTCGCATCCAACCTGCTCATTGTCGCGGCCTTCCCGATCCTCACCGCCACGCTGGCGATGCTGACGCTGGACCGCTATCTCGGCTTCCATTTCTTTACCAATGAAGCCGGCGGAAATCAGATGATGTTCGTCAACCTGATCTGGGCCTGGGGCCATCCCGAAGTATACATTCTGGTGCTTCCCGCCTTCGGCATCTATTCCGAGATCTTCTCGACTTTCTCGTCAAAGCCGCTGTTCGGATACCGTTCGATGGTTGCGGCCACGATGTTCATCTGCATCGTATCCTTCATGGTTTGGCTGCACCATTTCTTCACCATGGGCGCCGGAGCGGACGTCAATGCAGCCTTCGGTATTGCCACGTCGGTCATCGCCGTCGGCACCGGCGTGAAGATCTACAACTGGCTCTTCACCATGTATGGCGGGCGCGTTCGCTTCGACACGCCGATGCTTTGGGCGCTCGCTTTCGTGACCACCTTTACTGTCGGGGGCATGACTGGCGTTCTGCTTGCCGTCCCGCCGGCCGACTTCGTGCTGCACAATTCACTTTTCCTCGTCGCACATTTCCACAACGTCATCATTTCGGGCGTGTTGTTCGGCGCGTTCGCCGGCTTCACCTACTGGTTTCCCAAGGCGTTCGGCTTCCGCTTGCACGAAGGCTGGGGAAAGGCGGCATTTTGGGTCACCTTGGCCGGCTACATGCTGGTCTTCGTACCACTCTATATCGTCGGTCTGCTCGGCATGACGCGGCGCCTGCAACATATCGACATGGATCTTTGGGCGCCATGGCTGGTGGTGGCCGCATTCGGCGTGCTGGTGATGATCGCCGGCGCCGCACTGCAGATCGCACAGCTTCTCGTCTCGATCCGGCATCGCGACGAACTCCGCGATCAGACCGGCGACCCGTGGGATGGGCGTTCGCTGGAATGGTCGACATCGTCGCCTCCCCCCGTCTTCAACTATGCGCGGCTGCCTCACGTCGAGGACGAAGAGCCCTACTGGCGCATCAAGCAACGAGGGATCGAGCAGAACGCAGCCGAGGAAAAGGAATACGAGCCTATCGAGATGCCGCGCAACAGCCCGACAGGCTTCGTCACCGCCTTCTTCAGCACGCTGATCGGTTTCGCGCTGATCTGGCACATATGGTGGCTAGCGATCGTCGGCTTCATCGGCGCCTACATCACCTTCGTCGTCTTCGCCTGGCGCGATCATGGGGACTACGAGATCGCCGCTGACGAGGTCGCGCGCATCGACCATGACCGCGAGGCCGCGCAGTCGGCCTGGCTGCGGCGCTGGGAGCGGCCGGTATGAGCAATCACGCATTCTCCAGCGTCATCACCGCCGGCACCCGGACACGCGACCCCTACCGGCTTGATCGCGCCGATCGGCATGGCGCGCGATCCGCGACAGGCCACGGAGAGGGTGGCCCAGCCTCCAAGTTCGTCACCGTGGCCTACGGGTTTTGGATCTTTCTCCTGTCGGACATCATCATATTCTCAGCCTTCTTCGCCGCCTATGCCGTCCTCGCCAAGGCGACCGCCGGCGGACCCACCGGCAAGGAATTGTTCGAGCCCACCCGCGTTGCCGTGCAGACGGGTCTCCTGCTCACGTCGAGCTTCACCGGTGGCCTGGCAACGCTCGCGACCCACCGCAGATCGATGGCTGCCACGCAGTTTTGGCTTCTCGTCACCGGGTTGCTCGGGGCAGCCTTCCTGTTCCTGGAGGTGCAGGAGTTCGCGGCAATGATCGGCGAGCAGGCAGGCCCCTCGCGCAGCGCATTTCTTTCAGCCTTCTTCGCGCTCGTAGGCTGCCACGGGACCCACGTCGGACTTGGCCTTCTCTGGCTAGGCACAATGATGGCGCAGCTGTGGGTAAAGGGCTTTCGGCCGGACACTTTGCGACAGCTCCATTGCTTCGGCCTTTTCTGGCACGCACTCGACATCATCTGGGTTGCCATCTTCACCCTGGTCTATCTGCTGGGAGTATCGCCATGACCGAGACTGAGAGCAGGCCCGGCGAAGTACAGGACCGCCGCGATTCAGCACCGGGCGAGGAACGCATCACAGAGCACGAAATGGCTGGGGGGCTTTTTGGCTACCTGCTCGGCTTCGGCCTCGCCATCCTGCTGACGATTGCCTCATTCATGGCGGCGCTAACGAACCTGATATACCAGCCGGCGGTGATCTCGGCCCTGGTGGTGCTCGCGGTCGCGCAGATGGGTGTGCATCTCGTCTTCTTTCTGCACCTGACCACCGGACCGGACAACACCAACAACATCCTGGCCCTCGCCTTCGGCGTGCTGATCGTGGCGCTAGTGGTTCTGGGCTCGGTCTGGATCATGGCCCACCTGAATGAGAACATGGCTGCCATGACGGCCCATCAAGCCGGAACGATGCCTTGAGCGAGCAGCACCCCCGCGCGAGCACCGGAGCTCATCTACCGGGATTCAACAGGCCAAACGAGCGCTCTCTTCCAGCTCATTTGGCCGACACAAGGGTCTCTTTCCTGCGCGCCGGTGACTTGCGGCGAACGCGCCGCTTGACAACGGTGCTCAGCGCAACCGGCGGATCTCTCGATAGCGCCCCTGTCACCGCGCTCACCATGTCGAGCGCGACGAAGTCCGCATTGATGGCGTTGGCTAATTTACCGGTCGTCTCTCCATGGTTCTCGCCGTTTCCTCCCCAGAACACAACGCCCACCCGTATCGCTGGATTGATGCGTTTTAGGCGCCGCACCATAAACCGCGCATGTTTGACGGAGTTGCGGTTCAAGAACCCGATCACGACAGTGTTCAGCCCATCCAGCTGCAGCCGGCGAATGCTAGCCGGAAGCAGCTCTGCAAAACTGGCCTTTGACGTGACCGCGCCTTGGGTCAGCAACACCTGCCCTAGCATCGCTGCCGCCGCGTCGTCGAGTTCGCCGCGTCCGCCGGCACAAACTACGGCCAGGCCGGTACCGTCCGGGAGATCGATGTCCTGTCCCGCTTCCGCATCGATTGCCTTCTCCTTGTCCGAACCAGACGCATCACCGGCGGCGAGATCGTCCTCCTCCGCTTCCTCCTGAGCGCTGTCGTCAAGATTCGCCACCAATATCTGGGCGCTGGCAGCCAGCTGCCGCAGTTGGTGATCATCCATCACGCCCCTGACGCGGTCTTGTTCTCCGAGCAGCAGGGCGGGAACCGCGACCTTGCCGTAGAACTCGAACAGATATTGTTCCTCTAGAATTTCCTCGGCGTGGTCCGTGGCTTCATCTGGATCGCCGGCCAGCAGCCGCTGATACAGCCGGGCATGTGGCTCGAGCACCGGTTCGTTGCCAAACAGAACGTCAAGGAACTCGAACTGCGCCACATGCCTGCCCAGTACAACGAGACAGACCGTGAGCGGAGTAGACAAAACCAGGCCAAGAGGTCCCCACAGCCACGTCCAGAAAATCGCGGCGACAATGACGGCCAAGGGAGAGAGCCCTGTGCGGGATCCGTAGAGCCAGGGTTCGATGATGTTGCCAGTGATAATTTCCATGATCACGAACAGCGCGGCTGTCCATAGTACGAGCGACCATCCGGGAGCCACGGCCAGAGCAAGGAACAAGGGCAGCAGTGCACCGATGATAGGACCAATATAGGGAACGAAGCGCAGCGCTAATGCCAGCAACCCCCACAGGAGTGCATTGGGGATACCAAGGACCCATAACCCGATCGAGATGGGAACGGCATACAAGATGTTCACGACCAGTTGCATGAGCAGATAGCGGCCGAGCCGCTTGCCGGCGTCCTGTAGCGCTTCGGTGGTTCTGTGAAGGTCGCCGTAGCCGACCAACCTTATGAACCGATCGCGAAGATCCTCGCGCTCAAGTAGCATGAAAATAACGACGACGATTATGAGGCCCGCCGACGCCAGCGGACTGACAAGCGGGGCGATCAGTTTTTGCAGGATCTCGAGCGGCCTTTCGCGCGATACGATCTCAACGGGTACCGGCTCGCGTTGAGGCTGGCTGGCCGCTGGCTGCGAGGGCTCCTGCTTGTTGATCTCCTGGCCGACGCGCTCGATCACCCCGCTCAACCTAGCGATGATGCCGCCGCCGACGCCGGTTTCTTTAAGGGACCTGACCTTGGTCAGGATATTCGCTTGGTAAAGCGAAACATTCTGTGCCAGCTCGCCGACTTGCGTAACGACGACGAAGGAGAACAGGGCGAGCGCCGCGAAGGTGCCAAGCACGCTGGAGATGACGGCCGCAAGGCGGGGAATGCCGATCCGTCTGAGCGCGGAAACCACCGGCGCAAGCGCGAAGGTCAGCAGAAGCGCGATGGCGATGGGAAGGAACACCTCGCGACCGAAATACAAGGCGGCAACGACTGTCACGACAGTCGCCACCGTGGGCAAAGCAGTGCGCGGGTGTGCCGTGATACCTGTGTTGATGTCCCTCAACAGAGGAACAGAGGGTTGCGCGCCGTTTAGCCGACTTGTCGCCATCCAATTCTCCTGCCCAACTTCGCATGATCAGACATATTCAGGCGGAGCGCAACTTGTGCTGCCAGCTCGAGGGGAGTCCCGCTGGAGCCGGTAATCCGAGCAAATGCCCCATGCGCGGCTCCGTCGCAAGGCGCCTTGGATCCGGCCGAATTCCCACGCACGCCGCAACAGTTGCGGGGGTGATATTGCGCGCTCGACAGTCGCTGCAGATTCAATCAATCATGTCACTCGACTGGCGGCGCGCATGGCGTCAAGTGCCATGCGAACTGCTGCGGTGTCTGACACGCGGGACTGGGTCGGCCTGAAAATCAAGCGGCCGTTTCGGTATTCCAATCCCTTTCTATTGCCCGATTCGGACGCCACCGGCTTGTTGCGCAAGGTGATCGCGATGGCTTCAGGACCCACATCGACTTTGGCCACACCCAGTTCCGACGCTGCTATTCGCAACCTGGTAAGCTCCAGCAAAACGGCTACTTCGCCGGGCATGTCTCCAAAGCGGTCCTCGAGCTCTTCGCTGAACGCGTCGAGGTCCGACTCCGAACGCATACGAGAGAGCCGCGCATAGAGGCCAACACGCACCGTCGGCTCGTTGACATAGGTCTCGGGAAAAGCCCCTCTTTCCAGGCCAGCGATGTCGGCAAGTTGCCTGTCAGGGCCGGGTCTTCTTCCAGCCGCCGAAACCGCCCGCTTCAGCAGATGCGCATAGAGGCCCGCACCGATCAGCTTCATATGTCCAGCCTGATCTTCGCCGAAGAGATCTCCGGCCCCGCGCAGGTCAAGGTCCCTTTGACTGATCGCCAGGCCGGAGCCAAGCCGATCGAGCGCAAGCATCGTCGAAAGTCGGGCCTTGGTGCTGTCGGCCAGTTCAACGCCAGGCTCGGTCAGAAGAAACGCAATGGCCTGCACCGCTCCTCTACCGACCCGGCCGCGAAGCTGGTGTAACTGTGCCAGACCGAACCGATCCGCTCGCCACACGATGATTGTGTTAACCCGTGGAACATCGAGCCCGCTTTCGATGATGTCGGTGCTCAACAAGATGTCGCCATCGCCGTCGGCGAAACCGACCATGATTTCGTCCAGCTGTCTCCCTTTCATTTCGCCATGCGCCGTCTTGACCTCGAGTTCCGGCGCCAGTCTGTTTAGCTGGTCGCGGACCTTGGCAATCTCCTCGATGCGCGGGAGCACGAAGAAGCTCTGTCCACCCCTTTGAAATTCACGCAAAAGGGCCGCGCGCACCGATGCCGGATCGAACGCCGCCAAGATCGTGCGGACGGGGCGCCGTTTGGCGGGCGGAGAGTTTAGCACGCTGACATCCTGGATACCCGACAACGCCGATTGCAGCGTCCGGGGTATCGGCGTGGCGCTCATGCTCAGCGTATGAAGGCAGGGCGCCCTGTTCCGCAGGGCCTGCTTCATCTTGACACCGAAACGGTGCTCCTCGTCGATCACCATCAGTCCGAGATCGGCGAAGGTGACGCTCTTGGACGCCAAGGCTTGGGTGCCCACAACGATCGCAACATGGCCGCTCCGCAGGCCCTCTTTTGCCGCTCTTGCTTGGGCTGCCCCGACCATTCTTGAAAGGTGAGCGACCTTGAGCCCCGTTCCCGCAAAGCGGCGGCTGAACGTCTCGTAATGCTGGCGCGCCAACACAGTTGTCGGCGCTGCGACCGCAACCTGTTTTCCGCAGAGAGCGGCTGCCGCGCAAGCACGCAGGGCAACTTCCGTCTTGCCGAAACCGACGTCGCCGCAGACGAGCCGGTTCATTGTTCTTCCCGACGCAAGATCGTCGAGCACAGCGCGGATCGCGACAGCCTGGTCGGGCGTCTCGGTGTAGGGGAATTTCGCCGCAAAACGGGCCAAGTCCGCGCGGGAGGGCTTCATGATCTCGGCAGACTGGCTGGACCTGACCTTTGCGAGGCCTACCAGGCGCTTGGCCAGCCTATCGATCTCGCGCAACGCAGCTTCGCGTCGCTTGGGCCAGCCCTCGCCGTTGAGGCGATCGAGCGACACTGCCTCCGGTTCCGAGCCGTAGCGCCATATTCGCTCAAACTCATCGACCGGAACCAGCAAGGAAGCGCCGCCATCATATTCCAACCTGACGACGTCCTGTCTTTGGCCGGCCACGTCGACCTGTTCGACGGCCATGAGCAAGCCCAGGCCGTGATCTTCGTGGACGACGACGTCGCCGATGCGCAGCTCGGGTTCGGGCATGCCTGTGGCCGCGCTCCCATTCGCCTTCAAAGCGGGACCAAACAGGTCGGCCGCGGTCACCACCGCTATATCGGATTGCGCGTCGACAAACCCTTCGTCGAGAACGAATTCAGCCTTGAGAAGAGAGCCTCTCGCGGCCGAAAGGATCTGCGGCAAGTCGGCGGCTTTCTCGGCCCGTCGACCTAGCTTCCTATCGAGCAGCCGATCTGCTCGCTGCAACTCGGAGGCATCGCCGGTGAACACCACGCTGGCCCCGGTGCTCGTCTGCCTTTTGACGAATTCCGCGAATTCATGCCCTGGTCGGGCCCGGCGAAAGAATTTGGGAACTGGGGCAGCAGAAACGGCAAGTCTTGTGGAACAGCGGCTACGCACAGCAGCATCCCACTCGTCTCGCGACAGGTAGAAATGCTCAGGCAAAGGTTCTTTCCGTCCGGCAGCTACCTGCCTGGCACGGCCTGCATCCTCGACCAGAGCCAGAACCCTGCCGAGCGGCTGATCGCCGGCCTCCTCAAGGAAGGAGATCGAGGCGCCCGACGCCGCATCGAAGACAGACGGCATATTGCCGTACAAGGCGACTAGGCGTTCTTCCATCGAGGTCGTGCGCATGGCTGCCAACGCGGGGTCGTCCCCGGCTTCAAAAATGAGCTCGGATGCCGGTCCGACGGTAATCGAGTGACGCGTCCGTTCGCTGAGCTGACTGACTGGATCAAAGGTCTTGAGTTCGCGAATGCAGGTGTCCGGGCCGACGACGATGCGAACGGGGCCATCCGCGCCAGCGGGAAAGATATCCACCACATCGCCCCGAAAAGCGATCTCACCCGGTTCATCAACCCTCTCGTCGACAAGATAGCCAATTGCTTGGGATCTAATTCTGAAACCGTCCCGGTCAAACTTTTGTCCCACCTCCAGAACCGCGAAACCGCCAGCAATGACCGGAGCAGGCGGCACCCGTTGCAGGCTGGCTTCGATCGACATTACAGCGATCCGCGGGCGTTCGGGCTCTGTTACGATCTCACGCAACGCGCGAAGTCTCCGCCCCATATTGGCGCGTGTCGGCCACACCCTGTCGTAAGGCAAGCAATCCCAGGACGGCAGGAAGATGATGTCCGCGCGGGGGAGGAACTGACGCAAAGCCCCGACGATCTCCTCGGCGCTGTGTTCCGAGGCAGCTATATGGACGATGTGCTTGTCGGGACTGGCCTCAAGCCCGCCGGCCAGCGCTGCCGCCATTGCCGAAGATGGCGGGACGACGTGCTCTGTCGCGAAGCAGTTATCATCCGTGTGACCGATTTGTCCGACATCCGTCCGCGAAACATGCCTGTTCACTGAAATCTCACCTTGCCCGCAGGAGAACGCCAGCGGAGCCACCCTGTTCCGTGGCACGCATTGAAAGTGTCCCAGGACCGGGCCGCGGTGCGGGCTTGCAATGAGAGACGAGTGGCAAGGTCAAAGCCGAACCACCATGGCGAGTTCCCGAAGCTGCTCACCAGCGGGACAATTTGGGACCGAGCCTATGTCATAGGTTAATGCACTGCTGTCCGGGTCCCTTTATGGCTGCCCTGAAAAGTTGGTGGCTTCGATCATTTCCGGAATCTTCAATCGCGCTCGACGTCGGCAGGATGCTCTACGCGTGAACCACGCCGATCGGTGCCGTCTCCGCCGCCTCGCCGTACCTCACCGCGCGATGCATCGGTCCGGAAACTGGCCTACCGGAACTTTTGGCGCGAATAATAGTTCGATCACCAACATCAGCTAGGTAGTCAGTTTGTCTCCCACCTCATCCTCGGATGTGCTCGTTCGCAAACTTCAGACCATCTCGGATATTCGGGAGGCTGATATCGGCGTCCTAAGAAGCATTCCGATCCAAGAGAAGGATTATTTGGCCAACCACGACCTGGTGCGTGAGGGCGACCGTCCTGTTTACTCGTTTGTCGTGCTGGATGGTTTGGTCGGTTCGACCAAACATACAGGCGAAGGAAAGCGACAGATCACATCCTTCTTTGTGGCCGGCGACATTCCTGATCTGCACGGGCTGCATCTATCGATCATGGATTGTAACTTCTCAACTCTTACGCCGGCCCGAATAGGTTTCATGCGGCACGACACGCTACGCTCCATCTGCGACCAACACCCCCGCATTGCCGCCGCATTTTGGCGATCGACATTGATCGACGCCGCGATTTACAGGGAGTGGGTCACCAATGTGGGAAGGCGGGAAGCATACACCCGCATGGCTCACATTCTGTGCGAACTTATTTTTCGTTTGCGCTCGGTCGGACGAATCCGGGATCACGTGGCGGATATTCCCATCACACAGGCAGCCCTCGGCGATGCACTGGGCTTGTCTACGGTCCACGTCAATCGCATGCTTCAGGAACTACGACGGAGAGGCCTCATTGCCACCTCTGGGTCACAAGTGCATGCCCTGGACTGGGCTGGCCTCACTCATGCAGGAGATTTCGACACGACCTACCTGCATCAAAGGAACCCCGCAGATTAGTGGTGACGGAAGCTCTCCGATGGCACGATTTTACTTCGATAGCGGCGATCGTGATTTGTTTTTCGAGGATGAGATAGGTGTCGAGTGTGCTGGCCTCGATGAGGTGCGCCGCGCGGGATTCGAGGGCCTTATCGACCTCACGAGAGAGTCCCTGAAGAGCGTCGACGGGGAGCAATTGTTTGTCGAAGTGCGTAATGAGAATGGCGATAAGATTTTGCGGCTGAGCCTCTCACTTCAGGTCAAATTGATGAAATAGGTCTGGACGCTCCCATTCGCGCCAGGCCGGCCGGATTGGGACTGCATACATTTGTTGCGGGCCACATCTGCCCCAGGAATACGGCATCGGCGATCATCGATACGGGAAAGTGATGATCCGACCCGCCTCCAGGCAGCATCTTCATGCCGGTCGACCATCGGGGGGCCAATCAGCTGACCGCCTGAACCTGCGGCGTGACACGCGCCGGTTTCTCCACCCGCCGCGGTTTGTGATGCAAGACCGGGAACCATCAAAGAGCCGCCGAGTTCGACCCACGGACAAGCCCGGGTTCTCAACATGGAAGAAATCGGCAAGGCACAACAGAAGGCCATCGCCCGTCTCATACGTCAGTGGATTTCATCGGACGCCAGTCGCCGCCAGTTGCGCCAGTTGCTGGATCTGCCGACCGACGCCGACATACCCAGCGAGCATCGGTCATTGCTTGACGAGCTCGACCGAAAGCTCGAGCAGTGAGAGCGCCCTGCTTTCAGGAGGGCTCCCGAGAGGATTGATTGTGAGGGGCCAATTTTCTTTGAAGCCCTTGGAACCGCAATCCCACAGGCTGGTTCATGTTATCTGACCATGGACACCGCAATGAAACGAAAAGCAGACAAAGTGAGCCGGGTGGCGAAAGGACAGGAGCTTGAGGTCGAACATCTGGTCGAGGTCACCGACGTTGACCCGAAGCAGGCACGCACGCTACTGCGCCGACATGGCGCCGATTGGCCGAAACTCAAGGATCAGGCGGAAGCCCTGAAGAAGGAAGACTAGCAGTTACCTTCCCAGCGGTTGTCGAGAAAGCTGTTCGAGTTCGGTCTCGTCGGTTATCCCCGCTTGGTAGTAAGCCAGGATGCGCGATGCCCGCTGTTCTCTCTCGGTTTCAGTTTCGTTTTTGATATTGCTGCGTGCCAGGACGCGGCTCAGTATGGCAAGCTCTGACGGGGTGAATGCGTCTCTGTGCATTGGATCTCAACTCCGCGCCGCCCGCCCCGCGAGGGAGCCGAGGCGATCTGAAGCAGTGGGGTTCCTACCACCGACGCCGGACAATATGGGATTGTGCAACAAGGATTGTCCAGCGTGCGCCAACGCTGGACAGGAAAGAATGTTCCGTCGGTTTTCGCGGGATGATGAAGGCTCGGGCAGCCAGGAGCTTGCGGATGTTTTTGGGAATTGCGCCCAGGAACATGACGCGGGATACGGGATTCAAGACTTCGAGTTGCGGCATGTGAACCGAGCCGAGATCCGATACCTAGACGTGAGCTTCTGGACCTTGCTGGGCGTTTAAGAGTTGGGAGACGGCTGTTATGATCTGCGGCAGAAAGAAGGGTTTGGTGATCATTATGCTGTTGGGCACACCTTCCGCTCCCCAGTGTTCCGCGCTATCGCCACTAATATAGACAACCGGGATGGTCGAATTGGACCTTCGCAAATGCCGAGCGACCTCCCACCCCGATTGTCCCGGTCCCAAACGGATGTCCGTGAGGACGGCCCTGAACTTGGTTGGATCGGGATCGAAAGCCGCCAGCGCCTCGGCGGTATTCCGAGTGCCAACGACCTGGAAAACGGCCTCCTCCAAGGCTGACTCTAGGTCGAGCAGGATCATGGTCTCATCTTCGACGATCAGACAGCACCTTCGCTCAACCGGGATTTCCCAAGTCGCCACCGCTACTACGATTTCGGCATCAACGTGGTTCCATCCGACACGCTCCGGCCGGTTGGTTGCATTTGAACTCCGCGCTGCCGCGATTGCGTGACGTCATGAAGCCGACTTGGAGAACGGCGACCGGAATAAGCTGCTTCGACAGCCTCGAGGCCCAGATAACGGGCTAATCACAGGCCTGTAGCGAACTCTTGAACCGCGCGAGGTTCCTCCGCTGTAAGCCCTTGTGGGTCGGTCCGCGGCCGAGGCTTGCGATGATGCCTTTGATCAAGGTTCCTCCTGAGCTCCAGATGCTTGCTGGATTTGCGTCATCACCTTTCGGGGATCGACATTCTCGGCCAGTTGCGGCAGCTCTTTGTCCGCCGGTGTCGACACGTTCAGACGCGCCGTCAGGGCAGCCACCATCTCGATCAGCCGCGTGGTTTCTTGTTCGTTGAGAAGGCTGATCTGCAAATCCAGTTCCGCTCGGCGTTCGCTGGTTTCGGCCATTCTGTTCTGGTTGATCAGCACGAAAGTTGACAGGAAGATTGCCTCGACCGAGGCCACCATGGCCAAGATCACAAAAGTCGGGTCCCAAGCTGGGATGGCCGGTATCGCGCCAAGGTTCGCTAGGATCCAGGCGACAAGGATTGCGAGATGCAGATAGGCGAAAGCCATGCTTCCCGCGAAGCGCGAAATAGCGCCGGCAATCCGCACCTGAACGCCTTGGTGCTCCTCCTCTTTTCGCCTGTGCTCGACCAGGGCCTGGATGTTCTGGTGGAGCACCGACTGCATGTCGGCCGGACGTTGGTCGCTCATTTGGGGCCCCGTTTGAACAACGATTTCGTGCAAGCGGCGTCACTTGTCGCCCGCCTGGAACCCCTGCGAGGTCGAACCCGCCTTGCCGGCACGCGGCTTAAGTCGCGGCCGACGGGGTCCTTGGGACAACGCGTGCGATCCCGCAATCGCGTGCACCATGCCGACCACTGCCTGCGGTGCGCTCTGATGAACCATATGGCCCGTGCCGGGAATCACATCGAGGAAAGATCCCCCGATTTCGGCATGCAGGCGTCGTGCATCCCCTTCCGCATCGAACAACCGGTCTTCGGATCCCGCCAGAATTCCGGTCGGCACGGCAATGTCCTTATAGCTGGCCTTCCTCGACAGGGCCGCGGCTAGCATCAATGCCGACTCCGAGCAAATCGCCCGCAGTTGGGAAGGGCGGCTGGCGATGTCCTTGGCGAATGCGGAGAAGTCGCTGGCGATCACGCCGGGTTGAAAGATCTTCTCCATTGCCCACGGCCAGGTGAGCCTCACGAGCAGAGGCAGCAAGGTGTGGCGAAAGGCCGTGCCGATCACAGGCAATGCCGGCAGCGCGGCCAGTGCAAGATCCAACCGCGGTGGCGGATAGTAACAGCCGGAGACCAGCACAATGCCGGCCACCGATGGAGAATGCCTTCGCGCCGATTCGAGGGCGATCCAAGCTCCCCAGGAATGTCCGAGCACGAGATATTTCTCTATGCCCATCCGGCTGACGGCGGCATGTATGAGGTCGGCTTGGTCGCGAGCGGACCAGCGCCGGCCGCGCGGCCGTGGGGTTCGCCCGAAGCCGGGGCGGTCAAATGCGAATACCCGGTAGGTCTTTGCCAGCTCATCGAAGATGCCGCTCGACCTGAAATCGTCCGCCATGGACCCGTTGCCATGCAGGAGGAGCAGCGGCATGCCGGTTCCGGCTTCGATAACATGCAGGCGCAGACTAGCGATCTCAATCACCCGTCCGTGTGCGCGGCTGGCGATCGCACGTTTGGCGCGGACGGCGTTATATCCCGCCAATGCCGCCAATATGGCCACGAGCAGCCCGGCCGCGAGTTTCGATCCATCTCTGTCGAACGCCATGCTCGTGCCTGTTGGAAGCTGTGTGCGCGAGCCCAACCTTCGGGGTCACAGCTTGTTCCGTCAGACAAGGAGGACGCGGGAGCCGGCGAAACCTTCTTGGCGGCTGGCAGTTAATGCTGATTGGCAAGATGAACTCACCAAGCGGAGAGCACCATTGAATGGGGCACCTCAAAGCGTCAGATGATCCGGGTCGCGACCTTCAACGTGAACGGCGTCAACGGACGATTGCCGGTGCTGCTCAAATGGCTGGGCGAGACGCATTACGACATCGTGTGTCTTCAGGAATTAAAGACATCGGACGAGAAGTTTCCAGCCCAAGCCATCAGGAACGCCGGCTACGGAGCGATATGGCATGGTCAGAGGTCATACAATGGCGTAGCCATTCTCGCTCGAGGCAAGCAGCCGCATGAGCGTCGCCGCGGGTTGCCGGGTGACCTCGATGACATGCACAGCCGCTACATCGAAGCGGAGATCGACGGCCTTGTCGTCGGCTGTCTCTACTTGCCCAATGGCAATCCAGCGCCCGGTCCGAAGTTCGACTACAAGCTCCGCTGGTTCGAGCGGTTGATCGACTACGCACGGCTCCTGCTCAGGGACACGCCTGCCAGCGTGCTCTGCGGCGACTATAATGTCGTGCCGAAGCCGATCGATGCCGCGGTCCCGGCGAGATGGCTCGGCGACGCCGTCTACTTTCCGGAGAGCCGGCAAGCTTACGCCGACATGCTGGCTGAGGGCTGGATCGACGCAGTCAGGCTGATCCATCCCGAAAGGGGCGTCTATACCTACTGGAATTTCTCCTACCGGGGCGGTTTCGACCGCAGTTCCGGCCTTCGGATGGACCATCTGCTGGTAAGCCCCTCGCTTATGAACAGGCTGGGCGGCGCGGGCGTGGACGTTGCAGTGCGGGGATGGGAAAAGCCGAGCGATCACGCGCCAGCCTGGATCGATTTGGATTGGCCCGGCTGAATTGAAAATCCGAACTTCAGCCCGAGCGCATGACGCCAGGTTCTTCCATCTCCTCGGACTGCTCCGAATTCTCGGACCCGGCGATCAGATCTTGGAATCCAAGGGTGGCGACCAGATAACACGCTATGTCGTAAGCTTTCGCTACCCAACTTGTCGGGTCCGCGCCACCGACAATTCCGTCAAGCATGGCCTCCTTGGCAGCGAGCTTCGCCTGGCAGACAGCTTCATCTCGATCGGCCATGTCGGCAAAGATTGCAGCTTGGGGGGCCTTCGATGAAATTCGAAGCGAAATTTCGGCATCGATTCCTCCCATCAGCGGTGCCAGTGGATTGCTGACAAGTCGAGGGTCGACGCCAGCATCTCGAAAACGATGCAGCAGATGCGCCCGCCTGACCTCAAACGTCAGGCAGCGCTGCTGCCCTCCATTTTCCAATCCCCTTGCCAACGTGCTCGCACGGCAATTGTCAGCATGGCCGCTTCCGTCATCCCGGTCTGGAAAAGCCTGACCAGCTCTCTTGCGATGGAATGGGCCGCCGCACTGTCCGGCAGAATTGCAAATTCCTGGCACATCGCGTCGAAAACCGCGCGAAGGGTGTCCAGATCATTCGGGGAGAGAGCTTCGGTGTTCGTGCGAATAGGTCGGTCAAGCATCAAGCGTCTCCAAACGAGCAAGAGTACGATGGTCGCTCCCAAGCAGCGGAGCTCGTTGCATGCCCGCTGATCCGACGTTTATGCGGCGCGCCGCGCCGCGTGTCATTAACCTATGATGTACCGGCACAAGGGTCCGTGCCCGCAAGATCCCAATCTGCAAAGCGATATCGGCCCGTATTGCGTGTACTGTCGACCCGTCAGTCGGGAGCGTTCCATACTGTAACGGAACTCTTGGCCGTCGACCGCATTATCCAGTCCGGGCAAAACGGGGGCGATATGGGGGTCACTTCGCGCGATGATCGATCTGAACTGCAGCGCTTCGAGCTTCTGGCAGCGCTGGGCGATCGCATTCGCGAGATTGTTGATCCTGCCGATCTAGCCTACGCAGCCGCGGAACTGCTGGGTAACCATTTTGGCGTCAGCCGAGCCGGATACGGCACGATCGATCTCGATAATGAGACGATCACCATTGACAAGGATTGGAACGCGCCGGGCATCAAAAGCCTGGCTGGGACGCTGAATTTCAGGAACTACGGCTCGTATATCGAGGATTTGAAGCGAGGCGACACCGTTGTTTTCGAAAATGCGGAGACAGACCCGCGAACCAGCGACCATGCGGAGGCCCTAAAAGCCATCAGCGCTCAATCTCTCATCAACATGCCGATTACTGAGCATGGCGGTCTGGTGGCGCTGCTTTATCTGAACCACTCCGCGCCCCGACGCTGGGCCAAGGAGGAAGTGACCCTCATTTCGGAAGTCGCGGACCGGACGCGTACCGCGATAGCGAGACTTCGCGCCGAGAAGGCCTTGCGAGAGAACGCCGAGCGCCTCGCCTTTTTGGACCGCCTCGGCAGAGAGATTGCCCTCGCAGCCGACGCCGACGCTGTCATGGAGATCACCACACGGCTTCTCGGCGAACATCTTGGCGTCTCGATTTGCGCCTATGCCGACATGGAGCAGGACCAGGATCATTTCACAATCCGAGGCGACTGGAGCGCACCCGGCTCGCCCAGCATCAAAGGACATTACAGTCTTGCCGATTTCGGTCGCCTAGCTGTCAGCAAGCTCGGCGCCAACCGGCCGCTTATCATCAACAACAACCTTGAGGAAATTGCTCCCGAGGAAGCAAAGACCTTTCAGGATATCGGCATAACGGCAACCATCTGCATGCCTTTGGTCAAACAGGGCCGGCTGGCCGCCTTGATGGCCATCCATGACAAGCAGGCCCGCGTCTGGTCGCAGCGCGAACTGTCTTTGCTGACCGAGGTGACGGAACGGTCCTGGGCTCACATCGAGCGCGTTCGCTCGGAACAGGCGGCCCGGGCGAGCGAGGAGCGGCTGAGGCTTGCTACCGACGCGGCCGCTATTGGCATTTGGGATTACGATCCCATAACCGGGGTGCTGCGTTGGGACGCCCGGTGCAAAGCCCTTTTTGGCCTGCCGCCGGACGCGGAGGTGACATATGAGAGCGCCTTTTTGGGGGGCCTCCATCCAGAAGATCGGGCACGGGCCGACGAGGCCGTGCGCCGGGCGTTGGCGCGGGACACGTCGTCGCGCTACGACATTGAATACCGGACCATCGGCTTGCGGGATGGCAAGGAGCGCTGGATTGCCGCAACCGGCGAATCGTTTTTCCGATCCGGCCGCGCGGTCCGCTTCATCGGCACCGTCATGGACATCACCGAGCGAAAGCGGGTGGAACATCAGCTTCAGTTGATGAATGCCACCGCTGCCGCCGTGGCGGCCGAGCTTGACGTGGAGCGGATTGTCCAGACAGTCACTGATGCCGGCGTAGCGCTGTCGGGCGCACAATTTGGAGCTTTCTTCTACAATGTAATCGACGACAAGGGCGACAGCTACATGCTCTACGCTCTGTCGGGGGCACCTCGTTCTGCCTTTGAGAACTTTCCCATGCCGCGCAACACCGCGGTGTTCGAGCCCACTTTCCGCGGTACTAGCGTTGTGCGCTCCGACGATATCCTCGCCGATCCGCGTTACGGAAAGAACTGGCCGTGCAAGGGCATGCCGGAGGGCCATCTGCCGGTGCGTTCCTATCTTGCCGTGCCGGTCGTCTCGCGTTCTGGCGAGGTGCTGGGTGGTCTCTTCTTTGGTCATTCAGAGACCGGCGTCTTCGCCGAACAGCAAGAGGCGGCCTTGCTGGGGCTTGCGGGCCATGCCGCGACGGCAATCGACAACTCCCGATTGTTCAAGGCGCTGCAGACACTCAACGCCACGCTCGAACAACGCGTCATAGACGAAGTCGCCGAACGCACCAAGACAGAAGAGCACCTGCGCCAGGCTCAGAAGATGGAAGCTGTCGGACAGCTCACCGGTGGCATCGCGCACGACTTCAACAACATGCTGGCCGTCATCATCGGCGGCCTGAACCTTGTGCAGCGCAAGCTCAGAAACGGCGACACCAACGTCCACCAATTCGTGACCGGCGCAGGAGCACAACGTGCGGCAGAACTTACCAAGCGACTGCTTGCTTTTTCCCGCCAGCAACCGCTGGCGCCGAAACGGCTGAACCCAAATCGCCTTGTCTCGGGCATGAGCGAATTGCTGAACCGGACGTTTGGCGAGACCATCCAGATCGAGACCGTGCTCGCTGCGGGATTATGGCATGTGGAGGTGGACGCAGGGCAATTGGAAAGCTCGCTGCTCAACCTTTGCGTCAATGCACGCGACGCCATGCCCACCGGTGGAAAGCTGATGATCGAGACGTCCAATGCCCACGTCGACGATCGCTACGCCAGGGAGAACGCAATCCCTTCGGG
Source organism: Mesorhizobium sp. WSM1386 (assembly GCF_055901595.1). NCBI lineage: Bacteria > Pseudomonadati > Pseudomonadota > Alphaproteobacteria > Hyphomicrobiales > Phyllobacteriaceae > Mesorhizobium > Mesorhizobium sp. WSM1386. The sequence continues at coordinate 4,098,166 of NZ_CM148373.1, read as the reverse complement.
CCAGTATGTGATGATAGCGGTTACGGATACCGGAATCGGCATGACTGCCGATGTTTTGGCCAGAGCCTTCGATCCGTTCTTCACCACCAAAGGGGTCGGCAGGGGCACTGGGCTGGGGCTGAGCCAAGTCTATGGGTTCGTTCGTCAGTCGGGCGGCAGCGTAAAAATCTACTCCGAGAAGGGTATCGGAACTACTTTGAAAATTTATCTGCCGCGTTCGCATGGCGGCGTGCTCGACAGCCAAACCGAGGCCGTCGCGGGCGAGCACCCCGGACGTGCGGACGAGATCATCATGGTTGTCGAGGATGAAGATCGCGTCCGGCTGATGGCTGCGGAAGCGCTGCGGGAGCTGGGTTATTCCGTGTTTGAGATGCAAGGGCCACGGGACGCTCTGGCAGCCGTCGAAAGCGGGCAAGTGCCTTCGCTTCTGTTCACTGACGTGGTCATGCCGGAGATGTCGGGACGCGAGCTGGTGGACCAGCTCAAGAGGACGCACCCGTCGCTAAAAGTGCTTTACACCACCGGCTACACGCGAAACGCCATTGTCCACAACGGCACGCTCGATTTCGGAACGGAGCTTTTGACCAAGCCCTACACGATCGACGAATTGGCGGAGAAGATCCGGAAGGTGCTGGATAGAAAGTGAAAGGGCAACGGCCGCCGGTGCTCGCTCACCAACCCTCTCCGCTTCAGCCGCGTCACCGAAGCCCGCGCTTGCCGCGCAAGGTGTGCAGCGAAACGGGCCGGAAGTCCCAGCAGTCGACACCAACATCATATTGGCGCGTCAGCGGCTTCAATTTGCCGTGCGAATGTCCGTGCAGATCTATCGACTTCGTGCCTATCCGTTCCACGTCCGGAACGGATAGGTCGATATTTGTGTTGAGCCTATCGCGTCCCTGCCCGAAATAGCAGTGCGAAACGATACGCCTTTGGCGGGACGGGTTGGCAGAGCGCACGAGAAAGTGCTTCCGCGGTGCGCTGATCAAGTTCAAGCATGACATTGTCGTAAGTGTCCGAGAGGCCGCAACTGGGGCAAGCTAACAGGTCGGACCCTTGAGACCCAGTGACACCAGTAAGGGGCACTTTGCATCGATTGCAGCCAACCTTAGGATCACTTTCGATCATGTAGGGAGTATCCCGCTTGTCTTTCAGAACAAGCAATTGCGGTGCCAAACGCGGTTGATCCGTTTCGGGACATCCTTACAGCGGCCTCGCCGTGTCCTACACGATCATTGAGACCACGCCTTCGATATGCCTGCATGGTCGATCAACTGGAAGGTGGCAGCCTCCACGGCATGATCTGGCTGAACTGGATACGGCTATCCGGCGCGATGATACCCACGGTCGCGACGCTCACGTGGCTTTGATACACAAACGGCTTAGCCATTGCGGGTGTGCCTCGAGGAGCGTGCGGGCACATCGGTAACCGGCTGGTCTATTCCAATCATCCTCAATGAGCTGGATAGCGGCCATTCAGCGCGCCAGGTGGCGCGATGCTCTTCTATCTCTGCTGAGCAAGCTTACGAGCGCACCAGTGTCATCATCCCCAGTCTCAGCCAACGTCTTCGGAGACGCCAAGTGGGCCACGTCGCAGCTCGACCGTGCGACCCATTGCGTCGGGGACGCCGAGCTACAGGCCCAAAACGCAAGCCAGTTGCAGCCTCTCGTGGCTGATATCGTCGGGCGAGGGTTGCGGCCGGCGGGAACGAGGACGATGGCCTCCTTACCATTGTGGAACTCGCGCCGGATCTTACGAGAAACGTCGGGAGGATCTGTAGCAGCCCACAATCAGCGACGGCGGTTGCGTTTTCCTACGGGCAGATCGTGACTTTGCCCCGGCCCGGCTGGGATTTCACGCCAGAACTTCGGTTGCTCGTTCGGGCTTGACTGCGCCCAGCGCGGCTTGCCGGGGCCATCCGACCACCAGTCGATATGAATATCCGAAAAGATGCGCGCATGGGGGCAAAGCACGAGAATCCTGGTTCCGTCCTTGGGCGCAGATGAAATATCTTCCCATCTTTCATCCCGCGCCCGTGCAGCCGCGATGACCTTCTTCGCGAAGAGCTCGTAGGACTCGATCGAAGACGGCAATTCACATGCGACCAGGAACTCTTGCGTAAGTGCCCGCGCCAACGTTGCATCAGCCTCATCTATCATCTGTTAGCTCCTTGAGGTGAAAAGCGGTCATGCGCTATGGGCAGTTCGTTGGCGACTTCCTGGATACCGTGCGCAGCAGCGCGCTCAAGCCGAAGGCGACCGGCCACTAGGTTGTGCTCCCCGGCGAGACTGTTGGAGAGATACCGCCCGAGCATGAGTTGAGCTTGACCATGCCCACGCTCAGCGGCGGCGGAGAACCATTTCTGAGCCGCCGTCTGGTCGACCGGCAGGCCCTGGCCGGACGCGTACAGCGCGCCAAGCGCAAACATGGCCCCTGCGTGACCGTCGTCGGCCGCCCGCTCGAACAGCTGCATCGCGGTCTCTGGCGAGCGTGAGCCCCCGCGCCCATTGAGCAGCATCTCGGCAAGCGCTACCTGCGCGTCGAGCACGCCGGCACTGGCCGCCCGCGTAAACAAGACGCGTGCCCGCGGTTGGTCGGCCGCCACCCCGCGCCCGTCCTGAAGGAGGCGGGCGTACATATATTGCGCCTCGGGTACGCCTTCGGCCGCGCGCCTCAACCATTGCGCCGCTTGCCCCTCGTCCTGGCGGACGCCGATGCCCTTGGCGAAGCAGAGCCCAAGATTGAATGCCGCGACCAGATCGCCCGATGTTGCGGCCGCCTCGAACCATCCGGCAACGCTTGCACGGTCGCCAGGCTCGCCGCCACCTCCGAGGATGAGATTGGCGAGGTCGATCTGTGCTTCCTGATTGCCGCCATCTGCGGACGCCCGCAGCAAGCGTGCCCCCTCTTCGACGTCCTGTGCCACGCCGTTCCCCGTCAGGTAGAGAGACGCCAAAGCGCGGGCAGCGGGCTGGTGACCCGCTTCGGCCGCCCGTCGATACCAGGTTGCAGCCTCCGCATAATCCGGCTGCTGCGTTTTCGCATAACGGTCGCCAAGGAGGGAGGCCGCCTCGATGTTGCCGGCCAAGGCGGCACGCCGCATCCAGACCTCTCCGGCAGCGGGATCATGGTCGACGAGCCCACCCTCGATCAGTGCTAGGCCCAACCGGAACTGGGCGGAGGGAAGGCCCTTCTCTGCGGCAGCCTGGTACAATTGAGCGGCTGCAGTGATGTCGCGTACCACGCCGAGCCCGTGCTCGGTGAGGACCGCGAGAAGATAGGTTGCGGTCGGGAGGCCGGCGTCCGCCGCGCGTCTTACCTCGTCCGCAATCCTGATCCGGTCTTCACGTTTGCCACGCCGGGCCAGCGATAGGGCAAGGCCCAGACACCCTTCGGCGCAGCCGGCCAAAGCCGACTTCTCGTACCAGTGGTGCGCCGCATCAGCATCGCGCTTCGGTTTGGGGCCGCTGGTCAGGATATAACCAAGGATCGCCTGTCCTGTTGCCGAGCCCGCCTCGGCCGCTTTGGTGGCAAGGTCGAGCGCTGCCGCGAAGTCCGGCTTGCCCGAGAAATCTCGTTCGAACAAGCGCTCCGATCCAGGGGCTTTGCCATCGGCTTCCGCCGGCGCTAGCCCGGCCACGTAGAGTGCGGCGAGCAGCGCCTGCGCTTCGGCGCTCTCGTGGTTGGCCGCCCGCCGCAGCCAGCGCGCGCCCTCCATGCGGCTCGGCGGCACGCCCGAACCTTCGAGATAGCAACGCGCGACCCGAAACTCGGCGTCGGCGATCCCAGCACGCGCGGCGATCGCCATGAGCGGAAAGGCTTCAGCGGGCTTGCCGCTGTCACAGAGTTGGATCGCCCGGCGCAAGGCAGCTCTCGGGTTGGCGAGACCAGTCAGCCGATCCAGAATTGTCATCGATCCAAGTCCTAGATTACTCCGTTTGCCGCCTCTTGCGCCGAGCTTTAAGGCTCCCGCATTGCCTCCTGGCCGATTGGCAGCATGACGCCAAGAATGTATTTGAGCACCGTGCGCCGGCCGACCTTGACGTCGGCAGTCACGGGCATGCCGGGGCTGACGGTGAAACCGGCTGGTACGCCGTGGAGGGCCACCTGGTCGATGGAGATGCGCGTGCGATAGAACGGCTCGGCGTCCGAAGGCAGCATGGCTAGGGAACTGTTTGGATCGCGCACTTGCTCCTGCGCCGAAAAGGCATCGGGGCTCAGCGTGCGTACGGTGCCGTGGGCGAGGCCGTATTGCGAATAGGGGAAGGTGTCGAACTTGATCACCACTTGGTCGCCGACATGGACGAAGCCGCTGCTCCGGCCGATGATGTTCGTCTCGATCTCGAGCGACGCATTGGCCGGCACCAACGTGATCAAGCGCTCGCCTGACTGCAAGACCGAGCCGACCGAGACCTTCGCCACTGACTGGACGATGGCGTCTGCTTCGCTCTTCAGTTCGACCAGCTGCTTGCGCAGCTTTGCCTTATTGAGAAGTTCGCGAGCGTCGGATATCCGCGAACTGGCCTCCGACAGGCTCTGCGAGACATCCGCTCGCCAACCTTGGATATAGCCGTCGCGCTCGGCAGCCACCGCCGCCTGCTGGAGCTTTGCGGCTTCTGCTGTCTGCTCGGCATTGCCGAGCGCCCGGGACATTTCAGCGCGATTGTCCTCGGCGAGCAGTGTGTTGAGGCGACTGCCCACCTGCCTCGCTTCGAGCTGCTTGCGCATATCTTCAATCGAGGCCGCGACCGCGAGTCGCTGGCGGTAGCCCTCGGCGTCCGATTGCGAACGCGAGATTGCGGAACTGAGTTCGTCGTGCTGGCGGTCGAAATTCTCGATCTTGGCGTCGTAGACCGCCTTGCGACGCTCAAAGATCGATGCCTGCAAGGTCCAGCTTGGGTCGAGGCCGTCATAGTTAAAGGCCTTGCCATCCGCTTCCGCCCTCAACCGCGCCACTTCGGCTTCAAGCGTCGAAACCTGCATCGCAAGCGCCGCCAGGTCGGCCGAGGCGAAGGTGGCATCGAGGCGAGCAAGAACTTGACCGGCCAGCACGTGCTGTCCTTCGCGAACGTCGATCGAGCGCACGATCGCTGTCTCCAGCGGCTGGACGACGATGTTGGGCGACTTGGAGATTACGAGCCCTCTGGTCGTCACAACCTGATCGACTGGTATCAGTCCTGCCAGGGCGATCAGCGCGATGACCAAACTGAAAATAGCCCAGACGATGCCGCGCGCCGCCCGCGGAATGGGTGCGTTGGCCACAGCCGTCGACGGCCACTGGAATTCGAGTATGGCTGGGGTCGTCGGATCGTATGCTTGCGTGCGAGGCCAGCGAGCCGGGCGGGTGGTGAGCGAAGTGCTACTCATGGGCTACCAATCTCTGGCGAAGCGCGACATCGTCAAACCAACCGCGGCAGGATGGCGACCGGGCGACCCTGGTGGCCGTCGAGATGTCGGTTCTGCTGTGCCCACAACTGGCGATAGAGCGCGCATCGTTCGAGCAGGGTTGCGTGCGGGGCGACATCGAGAACCTTGCCCTGCTCCATGACCAGGATCTGGTCGCACTCTGTCAGCGAGGAGAGCCGATGCGAAACGATGATCATTGTGCGCCCGCTTGCGATACGCATGAGGTTAGCGCTCACGATCGCCTCACTCTCCGGGTCGAGTGCGCTGGTCGCTTCGTCAAGGATGAGGATGGTCGGATCGTGGATCAGGGCACGCGCGATAGCCAGCCGCTGTTTTTGACCGCCCGACAAATTGGGCGAACCTTCCTCGATGTAAGTGTCGTAGCCATTTGGCATTCGCTCGATGAATTCCTGGGCGCCCGCGAGGTGCGCGGCACGCATGGCGTCGGAAAGCGTCAGGCCTGGGCGCCCGGCGATGATGTTATCGCGGATCGACCCGCGGAACAGGAAATTGTCCTGGAGGACCACGCCAAGCCCCTGGCGGAGGTGGCGAAGGTTAATTTCCTTGAGGTCGACGCCGTCTAGTTTAAGGAAACCGCTATAGTCGCGGTTGATGCCCTGCAGCAGGCGGGCAATGGTCGATTTTCCCGACCCGCTGCGCCCGACAATGCCGAACATGGTCCCTGCCGGGATGTCGAAGCTGACCCGGTCGAGCGCCGGTGTCTTGGTGCCGATATAGCTGAACGTCAGATCGCTGAACTTGACCTCGCCGACGAGCTTTGGCCTGAGGCCGATTGAATTCGAGCTGGTCTCCAGGGGCCGGTTCAGGACGGAGGCCGCTTCGCCTATCGCAGCGCCAACTTCCTCGTAGTCTTCGACCAGCCGCGCCAGGCCAACCAGCGGCTGCGCGACGCGCTGGGAGATCATCATGAAGGCGAACAGGCCGCCGACCATGTAGCCCGAGCGGTCGTTCATCGCCAGATAGGCGCCGATCAGCATGGTGCCCAGCACCATCAGCCGTTCGATCGGCGTGACCAGGGTCTGTGGCCAGCTGGCGAGTTGCCCGAAGGCGAGACGCGCTTTTCCCGCTTCCGCCACCCGCTCGTCCCAGAGCGCCTTGCGCTGCGGTTCGAGGCCGAGTGCCTTCACCGTTTTGATGCCGACGACGGTCTCGCCGATCGCCGCCGACTTCCAGGTCTCGGCCTCGACCACGCGCTGGTACCTTCGACGCAGCGGTTTGAGGAAGGCGAGGATGATCAGCAGGATGACGACCGCGCAGGCCACCACGATCCAGGCGAGCGTGGCGTTGATGTAGAACATCACTGGTAGCAGCACGCAGAGCGTGATCAGATCCAGGAACGTGCTAAGCAGTTTTCCGGTCAGGAACTCGCGGATGCGGTAGACTTGGGCCAGGTGGTACATCGTCTCGCCGGCAGGATGACGCTCGAAATAGTCGAGAGGCAGGCGCAGCAGCCGGCTGAAGACGTGCAATTGCAGCTTGGTGTCGAGACGAGCGCCGACGACGTTGATGATGAGCCGTCGCGCGTGGCCGAGCAGCGTCTCGTAGGCGAAGACCACGGCGATGATCGCCGACAGCAGCACAAGCGTCGAGACGCTGTTGAACTGCAGCACCTTGTTGACCAGCGTCATGACGATGAGTGGCGGCAAGATGGTAAGGACACTCAGCGTCAAGGAGGCTATGGCGATGTCGCGCAGGGGCCGGCTTTCCAGCCGCACCAGCTCGGCGAGCCAGTGCAAGGTGAAGGGCGCATCCGCAGCCACCTGGGACCGTGTTGCGCGCAGCATCACCGCGTCGCCCGTCCACACCTGCGACAACCGCAGCTCGTCGACGGCGATGGCTTCGCCGTCCTCGGGCGCGTCGGCGCTCTTCAGGAAGACGATATTGCGCTCGGCGCTCGCCCCGGTAAGGAGACCCGCGCCGCCATCGCTGAACAGCAGGACGACCGGTCCGGTGTCCTGGAAGCGCAAAAGATGGGACCAGCGGACGCGGATGGCGCGTGACCACATGCCGGCGTTCTGCGCCCACTCCGAGAGATCGGCGGCAGTTGGAACAGCGGTCGCTGACCTCAATTCATTGGGGTCGAGTTCGACGCCGTGATAGCGGGCAGCCTGCAATACCGCCTTGAGGCGCGGCCCGACCTGGTCGTGCTCGGCGGGACCGCCGGGAGCCCGCGCCGTGTTCTGGCCGCCCGCCTGCTCCGCCGTGGCCTCGACAGCGCGGAGCGAGACCGGCTTGCTTTGGGCGTTAACGGGGAGGTTCACCATGGCCTTCTCATCCGGTACGCATGGCGAAGATTCAAGAGTGCCCGGTCCTCGGTTTCCGCCGAGGTTTCCCAGAACTTCGCATTGTACTCCGAACCGATCGGCCGCGCGACTGTCATGCCACTCCCTGTTTCGAGATGATGAACGCGGAGCCCGCTCTTGAGCGAGGCCCCGCATGTTTCAAATCTGGATCAGTCTCCGTCACTGGTCCATTCAATGCTCACTCATGCGGCTTCAAGAGATCCTTCAGGCTCGTCTTGACCGTGTGGTCGTTGCTGACGGAGCCGGCCCCAGGCTTTGCCTGATCCGAGGTGAGATCCGTGCTCGCCCCCGACGGCTTGTTCTGGTTCTGACCAAATCCGCTGATCGTCTTGAGGACGTTAAGAAGGTCTGTCGACACCGATGTGGCGGCCAGGCCGATCAGATTGCGGAACGACGCATGATCACCGCTGCCGTCGGTCGAGCCCGACTTCAGGAACTGCGTCGTGTCCTTGAGCCCGAGCGAGTTGGCCGTGACATTGGCGGTGTGACCGCCACCCGCCGAGCCATCGTTGTCAGTACCATCGTTGGGATGTCCCTTTCCTGGGTTGCTGCTGTCGCTTCCGTCAGGATCGTTGCCGCCACCATTGTTGCCATGCTCATGGTCACCGGTCCCACCACCCGAGCCGGTTGAACCTGTCGGGCCTGTTGGACCACCCGGGCCTGTAGAGCCGGTTGCTCCGGTCGAGCCAGTCGAGCCTGTCGCACCAGTAGCTCCGGTGGAGCCTGTCGCACCGGTCGAACCAGTAGCGCCGGTCGAACCAGTAGCGCCGGTCGAGCCTGTCGCACCGGCGGAGCCTGTCGCACCGGTCGAGCCAGTAGCACCAGTCGAGCCGGTTGCACCGGTGGAACCAGTCGCTCCGGTCGAGCCAGTTGCTCCGGTTGCTCCGGTCGAGCCTGTCGCACCGGTCGAGCCAGTTGCGCCGGTGGAACCAGTCGCTCCAGTCGCTCCGGTTGCTCCGGTCGAGCCTGTAGCACCAGTGGCACCAGTGGCACCGGTCGCGCCGGTCGCGCCGGTCGAACCGGTTGCTCCCGTCGAGCCAGTCGCTCCGGTCGAACCGGTTGCTCCGGTCGAGCCGGTTGCACCGGTGGAACCAGTCGCTCCGGTCGAGCCAGTCGCTCCGGTGGAGCCAGTCGCTCCCGTCGAACCGGTTGCTCCGGTCGAGCCAGTCGCTCCGGTCGAACCAGTCGCTCCGGTCGAGCCGGTTGCTCCGGTGGAACCAGTCGCTCCCGTCGAGCCAGTTGCTCCGGTCGAGCCAGTCGCTCCCGTCGAACCGGTTGCTCCGGTCGAGCCAGTCGCTCCGGTCGAACCGGTTGCTCCGGTCGAGCCGGTTGCTCCGGTCGAGCCAGTCGCCCCGGTCGAACCGGTTGCTCCGGTCGAGCCGGTTGCACCGGTGGAACCAGTCGCTCCGGTCGAGCCAGTTGCTCCGGTTGCTCCGGTCGAGCCAGTAGCACCGGTCGAGCCTGTCGCACCGGTCGAGCCAGTTGCGCCGGTGGAACCAGTCGCTCCAGTCGCTCCGGTTGCTCCGGTCGAGCCAGTAGCACCAGTCGAGCCGGTTGCTCCGGTCGAGCCAGTAGCACCGGTCGAGCCTGTCGCACCGGTCGAGCCAGTTGCGCCGGTGGAACCAGTCGCTCCAGTCGCTCCGGTTGCTCCGGTCGAGCCAGTAGCACCAGTCGAGCCGGTTGCTCCGGTCGCACCAGTCGAGCCGGTTGCTCCGGTCGAGCCAGTCGCTCCGGTCGAACCGGTTGCTCCGGTCGAGCCGGTTGCACCGGTGGAACCAGTCGCTCCGGTCGAGCCAGTCGCTCCCGTCGAGCCAGTAGCACCAGTCGAGCCGGTGGCACCGGTGGAACCAGTCGCTCCGGTCGAGCCAGTCGCTCCCGTCGAGCCAGTCGCTCCCGTCGAACCAGTCGCTCCCGTCGAACCGGTCGCTCCCGTCGAACCGGTCGCTCCGGTCGAGCCGGTTGCACCGGTGGAACCAGTCGCTCCGGTCGATCCAGTCGCACCGGTTGCGCCGGTGGAGCCCGTAGCACCAGTGGCACCGGTCGAGCCAGTCGCACCGGTAGAACCAGTGGCGCCGGTCGAACCTGTTGCACCTGTCGAGCCAGTTGCCCCGGTTGAGCCTGTTGCACCGGTCGAGCCCGTAGCACCTGTGGCTCCGGTCGAGCCTGTAGCACCGGTTGCCCCGGTGTCGCCAGTTGCACCGGTAGAGCCGGTCGCGCCCGTTGACCCAGTCGCACCGGTCGAGCCAGTTGCCCCAGTCGACCCAGTCGCACCGGTAGAGCCAATGGCGCCGGTCGAACCTGTTGCACCTGTCGAGCCGGTCGCGCCTGTTGCCCCTGTGGCTCCGGTCGAGCCAGTTGCCCCAGTCGACCCAGTCGCACCGGTAGAGCCAGTGGCACCGGTAGAGCCGGTTGCTCCAGTCGCGCCCGTTGCCCCTGTGGCTCCGGTAGCGCCAGTAGACCCTGTGGCGCCGGTATCACCCGTTGCACCGGTCGACCCGGTGGCACCGGTCGAGCCAGTGGCACCTGTGGCTCCGGTTGCCCCGGTCGAGCCTGTGGCACCTGTGGCGCCCGTTGCTCCGGTCGCACCTGTGGCTCCGGTAGCGCCAGTAGACCCTGCGGCGCCGGTATCACCCGTGGCGCCGGTATCACCCGTGGCACCGGTCGAGCCAGTGGCACCTGTGGCTCCGGTTGCCCCGGTCGAGCCTGTGGCACCTGTGGCGCCCGTTGCTCCGGTCGCACCGGTCGAGCCAGTGGCGCCCGTTGCTCCGGTCGCACCGGTCGAGCCAGTGGCACCTGTGGCTCCGGTTGCCCCGATCGAGCCTGTGGCACCTGTGGCGCCCGTTGCTCCGGTCGCACCTGTGGCTCCGGTAGCGCCAGTAGACCCTGTGGCGCCGGTATCACCCGTGGCGCCGGTATCACCCGTGGCACCAGTCGAGCCAGTGGCTCCGGTCGAGCCGGTTGCACCCGTGGCGCCAGTCGCGCCCGTTGAGCCGCTCGCGCCAGTCGAACCTGTTGCTCCAGTCGAGCCGCTTGCGCCAGTCGAACCCGTCGCACCTGTTGCACCGGTAGAGCCGGTCGCACCCGATGAGCCGCTGGCGCCCGTAGAGCCTGTGGCTCCCGTCGCTCCGGTTGCTCCGGTCGAGCCTGTGGCACCAGTCGCACCCGTGGCGCCGGTTGGGCCCGCAGGGCCTGTCGCTCCCGCAGCGCCAGCACTGGCGAGGGTTATGAGGCCACCTGTAAAATGATCGCCGTCGTTGCCCGCGGCGCCAATGTTGTTGATGGGCTGGGTAGCAAAGCTATAACCCGGTTGGTCGCCCACCGTGTTGGTGTCAGCGTCGGCGACGTACGTAAGTGTGCCGTATAGTCGGAAGCCTGAGTCATAGATGAGATAGGTATCTCCAACCACGGGAACTGTTACGGTTACCGAGAATTTCGGAGCCGCAGCATTGGCAGCAGATGGCAACTGAAAGCTACCTACAACCGTATCATCGGTTGTAGGTCCGGTACCGTTTGTATCAATCAGATAGTACGTGTTGATATTGTTACTCGATCCAGTATCTACAGTACCGGTAAGTGTCAGATCGCCTGCTGTAAGCACCCCGGTGTAACTTGCCACACCATGCGAAGTCAGCGGCGGCAAAGGCGCGGAGGCTCTAGCCGGTGCGGATAATTCCCAGGCGCCGCCCAGGGCTGCCGCCCCGACCAACGACCTCGATGCGCGGACGTCCGCGCCGACTGCCCGTTCCAAAGCCGCTACGAAGGCCTCGCCAACATTCCCCGATGCCGTCTCGCAGCTCCACAGCCGCAGTTCGCCGTCCGCGGCAAGCGCCCTGCCGATTGCGGCAAGATCCCCAGCCGCTTCCTTCAATGTGGCGGCCGACCACTCTCCGGCGCTGAAGCTAACCCGGCCAGGCACGCCATGCGCGATGATGTGCACCGCGTCGAGTCCGTTGTGCTCGGACAATGCGGCAGCGATCTGCTTCGCAACTGGTCGACGGCGATCAAGCACAATCGCTTTAACCTCCGTTCGCATGTTGCCGAGAACCGTCTGGAGGTCGGAGACTAATGGATCGACAAAAAGAATTTCAGAGGCACGGGCCATGACTGGCTCCTGTTGGCTTCAGATTTAGCTCAAGGCATGGCCGCGCCGGCCTAGCCTGCGCGCGGTAAGGAGATCAGGCGGTCATCTGCCGGACGGCCCCACGGCGCCGTCGGGACGTGCAACAGCGGGGCTCTCTATGCGGAGAAAGCTGCAAGCCTGGAAATTCCCGCCATCATCAAACGTGCCAATTGCAAATGAACCGGCCGCGGCCGGAACCTTGACGGTGACAGCGACGGCGAGGCTTCGCTTGACGGCCTTGGGAAGAATGACCTGGCCGACGATGGTGTTCTTGGCCGTGTCCAGGATAAAATAAGGTACATTTTCGGTCGTGTCGCCGATGGGCAAAACGCCTCTCACCGCGACTTCCATGACCGCAAACCCTGCTATGTAACTCATCGTTGTTCTCCTCGTGGGCGCCTGCTGCGCCGCTGCTTCTCTCGTGTCGTAAACTTAAGTTTCAATAGCCGCGGAGCGCTGGCGTTCGCGGAAGCCACAGCTGTCGGCGGTGCGCGCATCGGCGTAATAAGAGGCAGGGCAAGCAAGGTTAGACGGCCATTTCGTTCCGCTCGATCGAACCGTGCGCCAATTGTCTTCGCTGAGGTGAGTGCGGAGTCCGCGGGTGCCCGGGAGCACACCGGGTGCATCCGCTAAGAATTGCTCATCAATTGCCGGAGAACGATGGCTGGCGGCCAGGTGCCGATAATTCTGAGGCCGATCGAATCGGAAGCCTGCGTCGCGGCCGCATCGTTTCGTGCGCGGTATCACTCCAACCACAGCCAACTCCCATCACGCATATCGCGATTTCTCGACGACGACTTGCAGGGAACCGACGATTGCGAGGGAATATCGGGTTGGAAAAAACGCTGGCCTCGAGCTCAAGACAACAAACATCTTCTCACGCACGACACACGCTCGGCGCCCTCATGCACCAAGCGACATGCTCCAGATACTCTCCTGGCTTCGCAGATTGCGCGGACCGGCAGGCCCTCTGCCCGCTCCGCCGCTGCCCTCTCAATAAATTAGACATTACTAAAATCTAAAATTAGCAAGTTGTAAATAACGAAGTTAACAATTTATTAACTTCGGCCGGACAAGCAACTTCCTCTAGTCGACATCCGGATGGCGTTTGCGGGCCAAATGCATCGAGAAATCCAACGCTTACAGGCGCCCGCTTTGTTCGCGGCTGAAGCTCGATATCGCTGCGGATTCGGTGCGTGAGCGATCGAGCCGAAGGGAACGTTTGTTGGCGACGGGTGGTTCAGCGGGATGGTGAGACCCTTGCGGCGCCGGACAGCGCTGGCTAACAATGGCTGGGGCCAGGGTCGCGTTGCAAAGGAGGGGGACGACCTGTCCTTTGCACACAGAGGTCATGCAAGTGGCCGAGGCTGGGGAACGTGCATGGAGCATGAAGGTCGGACAAATCCGCTGTCACAGAGGGCACCACGGCACAAATGTGACCGCCTCAGCCGGCGGTCATCCGGGGAGCAGACAGTCAGCATATGACAAGCGGAAAGCGCCTCTGCCTCAACATGATCGTCAAGAACGAGATGGCGAACCTTCAGCGCTGTCTCGGGGCTGTCGCCGAGCATATCGACTGCTGGGTTATCGGCGATACCGGGTCGACCGACGGGACCCAGGGTTTCATCAAATCGTTTTTCGCCGCCCGTAACCTGCCAGGCGAGCTCCACGAATTTCCATTTCACAATTTCGAGCAGGCGCGCAACGCCGCGCTCGATCACGCCTATGCCTCGCCGCTCGCTTATGACTATCTGCTGTTCGACGACGCCGACATGGAGCTGGTGGTCGAGGATACGAACTTCCGCAAGGGACTCGACGGGCCGGGCTGCCGATTGCTGCAGCGCTCGGATTCCGGCCTCGCCTATTGGAACACGCGCCTTGCCAGGCGCGATGCCGGTGCACGCTATCACGGTGTAACCCACGAATATCTCGACGTGCCGGGTGGCGTTCAAGAACTGCGTGGCGCCTGGTACAAGGACCACGCCAGCGGCTCGAACCGGGTGGACAAATTCGAACGAGATGCCAGGCTTTTGCTGGAGGCCCTTGAGAAGGATCCGGAAAATCAGCGCTACTGGTTCTACTTGGCGCAATCCTACCGCGACGCCGGGCGGACAGCGGAGGCCGCAGTGGCCTACGCCAAACGTGCCGCGATGGGCGGTTGGGACGAGGAGGCGTGGAACGCTCGCCTGCAGGAAGCGCGCTGCCTGCGCAAGCTCCACGACGAGGCAGGCTTTATAAGCCAGGCGCTTGTCGCCTGCAATCAACGCCCGCAACGCGCCGAGCCGCTCTACGACCTGGCACAGTTCTATCGCGAGAAGGGGATGAACCACGCCAGCGTGCTGTTTTCGGAAGCAGGGCTGGCGATCAAGCGACCTGAACAGGACATCCTGTTTATCGAGGATTATGTCTATACGACAGGCATGATCGAGGAGTTTGCGATAGCCGCAAACTATTCGCGCGATCCGGTGCGCAAGGACCGCGGCTTCGCGGCGTGCAACTGGCTGGCACTGAACCGGACCATCGGCGACGGCCCCAAGGAATTAGCGTGGTCCAACCTGTTCTTCTACGCGCAGCCCGCTAAGACAATGATGCCGTCCTTCGGGGCCCGTCCGGTCGGCTTCACAGCGCCCGATGGCTATCGGCCATCAAATCCGTCGGTGGCGCGATTGGGGGACCAGATCGTGTTCTTGCAGCGGACGGTGAACTACACCCTGGCCGAAGACAACCTGCAATACCACACGCCGGGCGGAGCTCCGGTCCACACGCGGAATTTCCTGCTGCGATTGAGCGATGAACTCGCCATCCAGTCCGCAAGCGAGATTTTGCCGCCGGTTGATATGCCGGAGCCCGCCAACGACCGGGTTCTCGGATTTGAGGACATGCGCCTGTTCACCTGGCAGGATGCGCTGTGGGGCGTCTCTTGCGTGCGCGAGCTGACACAGGAGGGTTGGTGCGAGCAGGTCATCGCGCGCATCGACGAGAGTGGTACGTGTCGGCTGACCGACTGGCGCGTGCTGCATCCGGCAGGACCTCGGGTACACGAGAAGAACTGGATGCCGCAAGTCAAGCCCGGCACGGGAGGGGCAGAGACGCTGCAGTTCATCTACTTCTGCGATCCCACCCGGATCGTGGATGAACGAGGTGCGACTCTGGGCGAGACATCTCCCGCGATTGCAGCCCCGCGGTTCAGAGGGGGAAGCCAGCTAATCACATTCGCCGGTGGTTGGCTCGCATTGATACATGAGGTGCAATGGCGGACCGCGGAAAAGCGGCGTTACTACCTGCATCGGTTCGTCTGGTTCGACGATGCCGAAACCTTGCGAAAGGTAAGTCGTCCGTTCTTCTTCGACAAAAAGGGCGTTGAATTCGCTGCCGGGCTGGCGTGGCACCCCGATGAAAGTCGTTTGCTGATTTCCTACAGCGTGACCGACAGCGAGTCCTGGCTCGCGACTGTCGACGAGGCGGAGGTGAGGTCGCTGCTGGAGGATGTGGGTAGCCTGCCATCGGGCGCGGCCGATACAACTTCCAGCCTGACGCCGGCCTTTGGATCTGGCGCTCCGCCAACGAAAACGATGATAAAGGCTGACCGGGCCGACGACGGAGCCATGGGTGAAGCAAGACAGGCGTTGCTGGGAGGCAAGGAAGTCGGCGCCGGCGGCATGAAATCGACAGACGAGATCTTTCATGAGCTCGCGCCGTTTCTGCGCGATGTCGATTCTCCGGTGGAACGACGGGAAGGATCGCGCCAGTTCGACGCACGGATTTCTCCCTTCCTTGGCAGCGACGACACCGCACTTGCGCAGATCAACTGCTTCTACCAGGTGATGTCCGACAAGGCCGAGCATCGTACCCTGATTGCGGCCACGACGTCGATGCGGGCAGCAGGCCATCCGGTACGGGTGTGGAGCTACGCACCGGAGAAGCTCGGGTTCCTCGTCCCGCATGGCGTCGAAGTCCGCAATGCCGATGATGTCATGCCGCGGGCCTTGTTCGAGCGGATCGTTGCCGGCTCCGAGATCAGGTATTTCAGCGATATCTTCCGCTACGCCCTGCTCTATGAGCATGGCGGGCTATGGATGGATTCCGACGTCGTCATGCTGCGGCCGTTCCCGTTTCGCGGCGACCATTTTTTCAATCTGCAATGGCACGGATCGCACAAAGGCCATTTCATCTGCGGCAACGTCATCTATGCCAAGCCCTACAGCCGGCATCTCAGGGTCCTTTACGAGTTGTCGATCGAGCGCTTTCACGCAGCGCACGGCAAGGAATTCGGAGACATCGGCCCCAAGCTTTTGTCCGACTATATTGCCTCCGACGCCGGGGCCGAACTGCGAGAATGGTTGTTCAGCCCAATGTTCTTCAACACCATCGATTGGAATGAGATCGACCGGTTCGAGAAGCCGATAGCGGAATTGGTCGACTATCTGAACGATGAGCGGGTGTACGGCATCCACCTGTGGACGGCGCGCAACGAGGCCCGGCCGGGCGGCGAAGGGGCGCCGCTGATCTCGTTCCTCATCAACCCGCTCGACAGCTTCCCAACCTTCACCAGTCTCGCTGACCGCTTCAACACCGACAAGAACAGGCACACCGGCAACCGCCACTGCTACGCGAGGATCTACGATCGCCTGCTGTCACCCCGCCGCTTGTCCATGAAGCGTCTGATGGAGATCGGCCTGTGCCGTGGTTTCGCCGAGGGCAACCAGACCGAAACCCCATCCGTCTCGCTGTGGCAGAGCTATTTTCCGTTCTGTCAGGTGATCGGTGTCGACCTGACGGATTTTTCGCAGCTCAACACTGAACGGTTCAAGTCGTTCATTGGCGACCAATCCAAGCTGGGCGATCTGCGTGCCGTCGCTGCAAAGCTCGAAGCGGGATCGCTCGACGTGATCATCGACGACGGCAGCCACGCTTCGTTCGACGAACAGTTGACGCTGAGCGCTTTTTTCCCGCTGCTTGCCGAAGGCGGCTGGTATTTTCTCGAAGACCTCGACTGGCAGCCGCCCGGCGAGGATCTCGGCAAAGTCACGCTGACCAAGACCCTGCTGCGCGAAATCAAGGACCACGGCACGGCCCGCTCGGTCGATCCGCTGGGTGTGAGTGCGCTTGCCGGTCAGTTCGCAGAAATTCTGTTCTTCGACAGCCATTATGAGTTGAATCGGGCGAAGCTGCTGGGTGGCTTGGTGGCCATTCGCAAGGGCGCAGGAACTGTGGATACTCGATAACAATCAGAGCAAGAACCGTCGGTTCAATGTTTGAGAATTCGAACGATATTCAGCTGTTGTCAGTCCCGCGCGACCCGAGGCGATATCTGGTTCTGATACGCGCCGGGTCAAAGCGCCGCCCTTCCTTTTTTTCTGAGATTCCACACGAGGAGCGCGAGTACGACCTAGCCATAAATTATTACGCCACGCCGCACCCGGATGATATCCTTCGAAAGAGGGCCGAAATTGTTTTTGCGGGCGGCCGATCAAAAATGCATGGCGCTAAACGGTTCTTCGAGGCTACAGGCCTTCATAACGACTATGAGGGAGTTTTATTCCTTGATGACGATATAGAAATTCTTTTCAATCCAGACGCGTTCTTTGCCGTTTGCAATGAGTATTCGCTTGATCTCGCTCAACCCGCCTTGACCCCGGATTGTATCGACGCGATGGGGCTGACGCGCGAGCACCCCGGTCTCAGGCTGCGGACCACGAATTGGGTCGAGGTCATGGCCCCGTTCTTCAGGCGCGCTTTCCTGAAGGAGATGCTCCCTTCCTTTGACCTATCAATATCAGGATGGGGACTCGATTTATATTGGGGTCATCATCTGGCGGACCGCTGGACAGCGGGGATTGTCGACGAATTTCTGATGCGGCATACCCAGGTTAGTAATCACGAGACGGGGGCGTTTTACTCGTATCTTCGCTCGATCGGTATTGATCCCTATGACGAAATGAAATCAATTCTCACCATGATTGATATCAATCCATATATCGCCAGGCCAATACGTTTTATCTACCGAACCTATTCCTTTCGAGCGTAGATCCTATGGAAGGCCTCGAGTGAAAATAGCCGTCTACACCATCGCCTTGAACGAAGCCGCAAACGCGGAGCGCTGGGCCAATTCGGCCGTCGATGCCGACTATAGAATTGTGGCCGACACTGGCAGCACCGACGACACGGTGGAGCGGCTGACTGCGGCAGGCGTTACCGTGTATAGAATAGCGGTTCGCCCATGGCGTTTCGACGACGCCCGCAACGCCGCGATGGCGCTGATCCCGCCCGACGTCGATGTGTGCTGCACGATGGACATGGACCGGTTCCTCGAGCCCGGCTGGCGGCCAAAGCTCGAGGCTGTCTGGGCCCCCGAGACGACCGCCCTTTATTGTCAGACTGTGTACAGATCGAGCGTCGATGATCCGGCACCGCTGCGAAGCTGGCCTGCGAAAAACTTTCACCATCGCTGGCGATATCGCTTCAGACGGCCGGTCCACGAAGCTCTGGTTTTCAGTGGAGAAACGGAAGTCGCCGCGAGCAGCAGCGACATCGTCATGGTTGAGGTACAGGATCTCGCCAAGCCGACGAGGAGCAGCTACCTGCCGCTAATGGAGGTGGCGCACAGGGAAGACCCCGGCGATTCTCAGATCTGCTTCTGGCTCGGACGGGACTTGATGTGGGCCAATCAACATGAGCGAGCCGTTCCGTTGCTTGAGCGCTACCTTGCATTGCCGACAAGCAAATGGGCGGAAGAACGATCCGAGGCGATGCGTTACATCGCCCGCATGCAGCCGCAGGAGAGATTGACCTGGCTGGACAAGGCCAGGATGGAAGCGCCGCACCGTCGCGAGATCTGGCTCGACCTGGCCGAGGAATTCCACGGCAGGGCGGACTGGTTGAACCTGTTCTGGGCGGCCACCAATGGGATCGAGAAGACGCACCGCACCGGAAGCTATCTGGACGACGCGAACTGCTGGGGCTTTCGATTGTATGATCTCGGTGCGATCGCGTCGTGGCGCCTCAATGCCATGGACCGGGCGGTGGAGTGGGGACGAGCAGCGCTTGAACTGGATACGCGGAACCAGCGGCTCAAGGACAACCTCGATTTCTTCATTCGGCGGAAGGAAGAATTACGGGCTGGCGCATGAACGATGATTTGCTCAAACCTGCCCAATTGTTCACGGCGTTCGGCACCGTGCTTTTTGTCGATACGGCATCAGGCCAACTACGCCATGGTCCGACAGAGAGCAGCCCGGCCAACTTGCTGTTCGAACCAGACGAAAATATGCCACGACACTTTCGGCCGGGGCGCTTGGTTCATGCTGCTAGCGGCTCGTCAGAACCCATCGATTGTTATCTTGATATCTGTCTATCCGCCTCCCAGTCGCAACACGAGAACCGACCATCTGGTTCAACAACGCTCGAGCTGATCCCACTCGAACGTGGTCTGCTGACGCTAAAATCCGGTGGGCTTTTTCTGTCGGCTATACCAGACGGACAGATGATGCTCAGGGCACCTGTTTGCAGTACCTGGGAGTTGTTCATCGCTTCAGAAAATTGGTGCACCGAAGTCAGTTCTGGACTGAAAGGCGCGTGGCGTACTGCGGAGAATGAATACGATAAGTCCAGAATCCAAAACCACATTGTTCATCCTGTTCTAAGAGCAATGTCGAACAGGCGGCCAAACTGCGCCAAGCTGTTGATATACGGATATACCAAATGGTCACACGGCAGGGTCTATTATGATGTCGCATGCCAGCTTAATGACAGGGGCTTTGTCGTTGATATAATCGATTGGCAGCAGGATAACGGTACCTACTTCGATAGCGTTCGAGATTATTACGATTTGTACCTAACTGCGCTCGATGGCGTATCGACTTTGGTCGACCGATATCGAATTCCCTTCGATAAGATAATCGCGATATCGCACCATGAGTTCGATATCCGTATGCTCATCGAACAGAAGGGGCCGGGCGTTTTCGACAGCTTTGCCGGTTATGGGGTCGTCGGTGAATCGGTATATTCGGCATCGATTATGCTCGGTATACCTCGAGCGCCACAGGTAGCATCGCTCGGAATTGACTATGAGACTTTTTTCAGCGCCTTGCCGGAAAGGTTGGCGACAGTTGGCTACGCCACATCGATGTCTGTAAGGACTTTCGGCGTCGAGTGGAAACGTGGCGACCTCGCAGAGGCGGCGGCGCGTGAGGCCGGCTTGGCATTCAAGGTGGCAGGTTCGACTGCAAATCAGATTTCATTTCACGATATGCCGAACTTCTATCGAAGTGTCGATGCTGTGGTGTCAAGCTCCGTGAATGAATCCGGTCCGTTGTCGGTCATGGAGGGGGCTGCTGCCGGAAGGCTCGTGATAGGCACGCCGGTGGGTCACTTCCCGATAAAGGCGTACCAGGGGGGCGGGATTCTTGCCCCAATCGAGGCTGAAAAATTCCGAGCCTTCACCTCTGCCACCTTACGGTACTATAAAGAGAACCCGACCGCCTACGTCGACAAGTGTCGTGCCATACAACAGGCCGCTAGGAGTTTCGATTGGCAATACGCAATTGGTGATTGGATCGAATTGATCGAGGGAGCAAGGTCGGCCTAGACCAACTCACAGCGCGACGGACGATGATACCAAGAGAGCATGACTTGCTGCCGGGTTTCATAGTACTATGCCATACTTCTCGGCAACTTGTTCGCCGTGAAACCCAAAACTCCTGCCTAACCAATAATTCGTGAACGGATGATCTTCAAACAAGCTAAACTTTCCGGCCAATTCCGGTGGACAAAATCTTACTCCGTAGCGAGTTTCCAATAACTTTCTGGCTGCAATCGAAATTACTATGTCCTCGCCAAGGCATTTTTGCCCCTTCTGGTTTGTCACATAATATGCAAAGAGTCGTAGCCTGTCTTCGTAAGGTATCCAATCCTCTATATTCCAAGTAAGTTGCTCCTTGAGAAGGGCGTCGTAAAGTTTCCTGCTCCGCAACGAAAAGCCGCCATTCCCAATGATTGGTCCACACCAATAAGGCCCCCCGCTCCATAGTCCACAGAACGGAGCGCCGATGTAATCGTAGTTCAGAAAAAGGGGATCCCAAGCCTGCGGGTTAACTGCAAAGGCGTGATCTTGTACGATAAGATTGAAGTCAGTTTCTACGAGATTGGGCATTAGTCGTAGGCATATGTTATTAATGTCCTCGATAAAATCGGCGAATACGGCAACTCGAATGTGCCTGATTTCTGTTCCAGGAATTGAGAATGGGAACGACGAGTTGCTGAACCAATATACAATATCAGTTCGAAGAAGCGCCGCAGTCCGTTCAACAGCCCTTGCGGCTCGATCAATGTATTTTCTGCCTCTGGTTTCAATACAGCTAATGCTGAGAGTATGACCCGAAGCAGCTAAGGTATCATAATTGTATTCTTGCGGGGGAACTGGATCGGCGAGAATGAACGATTCCCAGCTGCTGCAGGTTGTTTGCGTCAGAGTGACATGCCCGTCAGGCAGAGCCGTCAAATAGGCGTCGCCCGACTTGAGAGCAACCCAGCCATTGTCGAGTCGCACGATCTCAAACATGGTTGGGTCTATCGGCTGGCTTCCAGTGCGGTCGATTGCGCGACAGTGGGTTGTTTGGCAGGCTATTGGGTCGAACGCGTTCGGACCGTCATACACAACAATTCGACCGTGTCTGCCTTCGAGGACGACCCTGGCGCAACCATGCCCGTCCCCGCGCTTGTCATGACGAAGTTCGCGGGAACCTGGCTCAATGTGGAGGGCTGTCCCATGCGCGGTGAAGAGCCGCGGCGATAGGATGGCTAGGCTGTGCATTTTGGTGCTGGCTCCAAGCGCAATGTTTTGAGTTCCCAAGCCGGTGCGGTTGGCTTGGTAAGCTGTGCTGGAACGATGAGTGTCCAAGCCTTCGACCGCCCTCGACAGTAAGCCGCATATGATGCAATTATCCAGAGACCAAATGCGCGATTTTTGGTTGGGGGTTTGAACGTTCTGGAAGCGGGCTGACCGTATGCCGCCGAGAACGTCCAGCTGTGTGTCTGCTCAGCCAGCGCCTAGCCTTGTCGGTCCAGGGGTTTGCAGGTAGGGTACCTGGCTAAGATTTCAGCGCTGACAATTACCGGGTAGAAAGAGATTAGGTTGAATAACGAGGATATAAGTACGTCCGATGACGCGGATCACTCCGCTGTTATTTGCGGTGAGAGTTATTCCGCGTTTATCAACACTCTCCATCTAAGCCTAAAACCAAAGACCTACTTCGAGATTGGCACTCTTAACGGCGACACACTTAGACTGGCAAACGCCGCTAGCGTGGCAGTCGACCCCTATTTCAGAATCGATGGCGACGTGGTGGGTAGGAAACCAAGTTGTATGCTATTTCAGCAATCTAGCGACGACTTTTTCGCCTCTCACAACACCTCTCAATTATTCGGCGCGCCGATCGATCTTGCGTTCCTCGACGGGATGCATCTTTTCGAATTTCTGCTTCGTGATTTCATGAACACAGAAAAGCATTGCCGCAAAAATTCGATCATCCTTCTCCATGACTGTCTTCCCCCGGGGTTTTTTATGACCGTTAGAGACCCCTCGGACCCTCTGCTGGCCAAATCGCGCTTTGCACAATGGTGGACAGGAGATGTGTGGAAAGTCATTCCCGTGCTTCGGAGTTATCGTCCCGATTTGTCCATAACCATGTTCGGCTGCCCGCCGACAGGGCTCGTTTCCATCACGAATCTCGACCCGGCGAGCCAAACGCTTGACCGTGCATATGCCGAGATTCTTGACCGGTTTTCGTCAAAAGATATCGATCGAGAGGCTTACGACAACTACTGGACGACACTATCCATCGAAAAGAGCAGTGAATATTCCACAGCTCATCATATGGCGACGAAATTTTGGCTTTAACTAGGTGTCGGTCCGGAAGCGGCCAATGCTGCCATAGTGGTTTCAGCCTTTCCCACCTAGGTCAGTCCTCGGCTGGATTCGGTTGATGAGAAGGCGGGAATTTGCCGAATTGGTGGTAGTCAGCGCGACTGTTGGTTTGGTTTCGACGCTGGCTATGCCGCAAAGTAGCTCGCAGAGGAGTCTAGCCACGCCGCGATCATCTCCCCAGATCGGTCCCCCAACGAGCCTCCTGTCGGCCGCCATCGAGCTCGCCGGCGATTGGGGCCACATGCTGCCGCGCGCAGCCGAGCAAGTCGTCGAGCGCATGCGGTACGCCTGCCTGGGTGGTGTCCGCCTGGTCTCCGATCGCCAGCCGACGCGGCTTCGGGTCGACGAGCATACGTCCGGCCCACCGTCCGTTTGGCTGCATCCGGACGGCAGCACCATGGCGTGGATTATCGTGGACATCGGCGAGCGCGACTGGTCGAAGCTTGCCTACCAGTTTGGACATGAGCTCGGCCATGTCGCAGCCAATAGCTGGCAGGCCGATGCCAAGCCGGAACCACCCTGCCAATGGCTCGAGGAGGCGATGGTCGAGGCTTTTTCGCTGCGTGGCCTGGCGCGCCTGGCCAAGGACTGGAAGAAGAACCCGCCCTTCGCCGGCGACAACGCTTTCGGCGATGCCATTGCCGAGTATCGCGAGAACATCATCCGGGGCTATACCGCGCTTGCCGACAGCCAGGGGCTTGTCCGCGACGCCGCAGCGTGGTTTGCCGACCATCGCAGCGAGATCGAAATGCCCGGGCTCAATCCATTCGCCCAGTCGATGTCCATGACCATCCTCGCCGAATACGACCGCGCGGCCGACTGCGTCGAGGCGCTGGGTGCACTCAACCGCTGGCCCGGCCGCACGGGTATCCCGATCGCGGAATACCTCCGGCGATGGGAACAGAGCTGCACGGAAGTGCATGCCTCGCCGCAACTGCCACTCCGCTTACGGGAGTTATTGCGCACTTCGTAATAGCGGTGCGGCTCGACGCAGCGGCCGAAGGCTGTGGCTCAGAACCCCTTTATTGTGGTCGTTGCCGCCGTTGCAGCCATCGCTGAGGGGTCTGCTACCGCGCTCATCCGCGGCGCCTTAGCCCCCTACCCGCCTGACTGCTTTCATTCCGGGAGGACGCTCTGAGCTATCCGAGATTAGATTAGCGAGGCGCAGACGTGATTGTTGCCAAACCATCAGGCCTCTAGCTAGGGCGAAAAGAACCTCTCCTGCCGTCGGCACGAGCGAGAGTGCGTTACCGCAAGGATAGCTGGTCCTTCGGCAACCGGCCGCTCGGGTCGAATACAGCTACCTTGTGCGGCAGATCCGGACCCCAGTCCCAAAGTACCAGGTTACGATCCTCCATCTCGGCGCTCGGCGCGAAACTTGGCACAACGATGCCGGCCATACTTCGAGACTGCAGCCGGTCGTAGACGGACCAGGACGCCGGGCGCTTCCCGTCGCTAAGCGCCGTTGCCCAGGCGCAGGCCATGTCTTCAAGCGCGATAGAAAATTCTCCCCTCGTCTCGTTCGTCGTCAGATCCGCGATCGCGCTGTCGCTGCCGGAGATGATCATCCTGCGCTGGGGCTGCGGTTGAGCCAGGCAGTGTCGTCGGTTGGGGGATGAAGGCAGAGATGACGGCCCAGCTCGTCACTGACTGGGGAACCTAAGGACGACGATCGAGATTGACCACTGGCTTTGTGATGTCGACGCTGTCGTTGCGAGTCGCCAAGAACTTCCTTCTAGTGAAGGTCCGAAATGGGGCCGGTAGACGCCGTCTCGTATTTTGGAAGGTCAGCGAAAAGCTATCATTCGGCGATCGTCCAATTGCCGACGTTGCGACTGCTGGAGCAACCATGAAAACGCACGCCGCAAAAATGCTTCGCCACCCGTCCTGACAACCTCACCGTGCGCAACGACGACGTGCTCGGGATGCTTTCCGATCAACTCACGAATCTTTGGGCGCGCGGTTGCGCGGTTGCGGAAACTGATCCGATAGTCGATCGGCGGATAACCCCACCCTTCGATCATTTTCGAAAGTTTCGCGATTGGCCGCATCCACCAAGGCCAATGACGTTTCAAGAACGTCTCGCTAAAGGTCTGCGAGAGGTCGGCGATGATAGCGGTGCGCGACGCGCGGTGAAAGAAGATCAGTTCGTCCATGAAAGGCGAATTGGTGAATAGAATTGGTCGACTTGCCCGTCCCATTCGGCGGGCGGATGGTCGGCCAGTACTCCGGAAAAGCGAAGTTCGCTGCACTTGGCGATTGTCGCCGCCGTCGCCCACAGGTTCGCTCCCGGAAAGGCAGCCTGCCACTCGCCTAGAAACAGGTAGTGCAGCTTGTTGGGGCATATGTCGAACAGGCCCCAGCGCTCGAATCTCAGCCTCAATCGCAGCCGTCCTTTCGACTGGCGACCACAACCACAGCCCCCCATCGGCAAGACGCACGACGGCCATGCGCGTCGGATAATCGAATCCTTTGAACGAGACGATTCCGCCATCCACAATCCATAAGTTTGATCCCAGCGGCTCCAGCATGGCCGTTAAGTCTAATGCGCAAGGTGGGCGCTTTCCATAAAAAAGGACAATCGCCGCGCCTGTTGAGGTGACGAATCGTGAAGCGCATCCAGATCTTGGCTCTATCAGTGCCTAGCGCTACGTCCCTCCCAAAGGTTCAACAGCTACGGCTGACGCGCCGAGCCCCGACCAAAACCGACCAGAAGCTGATGGTGGTGGTGCCCGCCGGCACGAAGCTCGAGAATCGAGGCGATGCTGCTCAACCGCGACAAGGGGTTTGTCCGTGAGGGGCAGGAAGTTCGGATCAAGCTCGAGGCTTTCCCATTCACGCGCTACGGCACGCTCAACGGCAAGATATTGACGGTATCGAATGACGCGATCCCGGCCGGCGCGCCGCAGCAGGCGTCAGGGGCCAAGCAGGAGACCGCGCATGATGCCGCCGGCCCGCTCGTGTTCACGATGCGAATTGCGCTCGACGAGACATCGACACGCGTCGAGGATGAGGATGTAACGCTGACGCCGGGCATGTCGATGACGGCGGAGGTGAAGAGCGCGCCCTTCCGGCAGGCGCTCACCGAGCGCGGTCTCGCCTGGGCGGTCGGCATCCCGTTCAAGCAGAATGGAGGCGCATAGCTCACGTTCAGCAGAACTATCGGGCTCGTGCTACGTGCACGACTAAGGAGGGGGCACACGCGCCAGAAAGTCCATGCCTCTTGAAATTTTTCCCGACTCTAAGTCACAATTTGTCCCATAAGCACTCGCAATTCGGGCTGAGGCGCGACGCAAAAAGTTCGAAAAGCTTCCAAGAACCCCAGGCGAATTGGACGCGCTCTGTGGCCTGGGTCTCGGTAACCATCTAAATATTATCCGATGGTGGAATTTCTCTCGGCATCGGTCACAATTTCGGTATAGGACAGACGCGTGGGGCGAGCTTTATCCCTATCGTAGGAGCTGATACTTGAGCGATCAAAACGAAGCCCAGACGGCCGATCTCGTGGAGCTAACTGCAGACATTGTCTCTGCCTATGTAAGCCAAAATCCACTACCCGTTGCTGGGTTGCCAGATCTGATCGCGGCGATTCATTCGTCACTGACAGGTCTTGGCCAGCCGAATGTGGCCGAGCTGCCTAAACAGGAGCCAGCCATCAATCCAAAACGGTCGGTAGCGCCGGACTACATCATCTGCCTCGAAGACGGGAAGAAATTCAAATCGCTAAAGCGCCATCTCTCGGTACACTACCGACTCGCTCCGGACGAATATCGCGAGAAATGGGGATTGAAGCCGGATTACCCGATGGTTGCGCCGAACTACGCGGCTCAAAGATCAACGCTTGCGAAGGCGGCGGGGCTAGGACGCAAACCGCAGCCGGTCTCTGCTAAAAAAGTTCCTGCCAAGCGCAAGCCCAAGGCCTAGTACAGACAAGATTCTGGAGCGTCCCACCTCGGGCGCTCTGGTTTCGAGCAAAACGACCCACCGGCCACGTGCCGGGGCGCACTCCAGAAGGCGGACACTATTGCGAGCAAGCGGCAACGTGGCCAGAAGCTGGATAGGAAGGACCGCTATATCACCATCCTGTCGCGCGAGGATTCGCAACACTCGCGCTACGAGTGGCTTATATTATGGGTAGCCTAGACTAGGCGGAAAAAATCAGCCCTATCGTCAGTGCCCCCGCGGCGTAAACAGCCGGTAAAATCTGACGATTCACACCAATCCGAAGCAAGGTGTGACCAAGGTGGTCCGTGCCGCCCATCCAAGGCCTCCGCCCCTGTAGCAAGCGGCGAGAGGTTACGAATATGGCATCAATCAGCGGGACGGCAATCCACGCTAGCGAGGCGTCAAAACCTCTTTTCGAAGCAAGAAGCACGATTGCTGCGCCGAGGAGAAGACTGCCGCTATCGCCCATAAAAACGCGGGCGGGCGGATAGTTGAAGCAAAGAAACCCGACACACGCGCCCGCACCGGCCATCCCGATATCGCCGCCCAGCCCCAGGAAGGCAGCCGCGACCGCGCTCGCGGCAAGACCATCGGCATGATCGAGCATGTTGACCGCGTTGCAAGCTATCCAAATGACGATCGGAACCCACCACACGCCTGTGATGATCCCAGCTGATACAGCCGCAGCGGCCAATGCCGCTGCCTTGGCACCGGCGGAAAGGGATCGGACGTCATCCAGCGCGCCGATCAAACAGAAAACAGCCAGCAGAAGAATATGCTCTACCGGAAGCCACGGAGATATCGCGATCAGCATGGCGGGGCCTGCCAGTCGAGGGATCTCCCCCGATGTGTGCCATCGATCGCTCTTGACCTTTGAGACCGCTCCGATGCGGGTCGCCAGACGCGCAAACAGCCACACACCAACAACCGCTAAGAGCAGGGCCCCGATGAATGGTACAAATGGGCCAAGCGTCAAGCCATCACTCGTTGGGTGCGCATGTGCTCGATGCTGTCGGTGATTGTCTGCTTTGTGCTTCGCAGCGGGCGCCACCCTGTCATGGTAGTCAAAAGACTGGTGTCCGGTACGCGATCATACGTTACGGCAAACCTCTCGCCATACACCGCGGTGGAAGGCTTCGTGACGATCGGGGCGCCGGACTTGGCGGCCTCAACCACCATCTTTGCAAGATTGCCGATCTGCACCGCCTCGCTGCCGCCCAGATTGACTGGTCGTCCCCGCAAGGATCGACATTGGATGATCAGGAGTAACCCTTCGGCGGCGTCGGCAACGTGAAGAAATGCCCGCCTCTGTTCGCCGTCGTCGTGAACAACGAGCGGCTCGCCTCGCAAGGCTGCGTTGACAAAAACCGGCAAGACCAAGCCGGTCACCGGTCGCTGCCGTGGACCAGCCATGTTGAATGGCCTGACGATCCAGGTGGGGATACCGAAATCGAAAAACAGTCCGGCAACCAGATGCTCGACCGCCGCCTTGGCGGCAGCATAGCCCCACCGCGGCCGGAGATCCGTCGTCACGGGATCGGACTCAGTGATTGGCCGGTCCCGGCCGGAGCCATAGACTTCGGAGCTTGAGGTATAAAGAAGCGGGCGCCGGTGCAGTCGGCATGCCTCGACAATCGCACAGCCTGACTCGAGAATGCCACTGGTAACGGCAAAGCGTTCCTTATGGGCCAGTTGAACCCCGATCGGGCTCGCCAGATGGAACACGGCGTCCGCCTGGCGAACCTCATCGTGAACCGCCGCACTGTATGCTGGATCACCAACCCTGAAGGTCCGGATCGTTAGGCGGGGATCACTGGCAGGAAGATTATGAAGCGAGCCGTTCGAAAGGTCATCGATAACGGTCACGCTGCAATTGCGCGCTAGCAACAGATCGACCAGTGCCGACCCAACGAAGCCTGCGCCCCCGGTAACCAGTAGGTGAGTTCGCGGGCCGAATTCAACCATGTCCGCGCTATGGTTGTCCACAGTTGCCACCCTCCAGAACGACCCGTGGCCTCGCAACGCACGGGACAGTCTTTCTATACAATCATGGACAGGGCAAACAATCCCGTTTTTTCACCAAGGCGATCGAGTTTTCGCCATCTTGATATCGCCAATGAACGAGTACCCATCCGAAATGTTGCCAGTAGTCCGATGCCGTGGCTCACGAGAGCAGAACTGATTCTGACACATGCCTACCAATGTGTAGGTTTTCGTCGCTCCAGCGTAAAACAAATTGTGAGGGTATCCCCACGTTTCTCGCAATGCGGCTTGTAAATCGAACCGCGAGTGCCGCCACTGCGGATGTCCCGTCATCGACTCATGTGGCGCAACCAGGCTATGAAACTTGGGGGGGCACTGCAGGAGGCGCTTTGAAACCCGACTATCGGCCAGATATCGACGGATTGCGCGCAATCGCAGTGATCGCCGTCATTCTTTTCCATTTTGAGGTGCCCGGTTTCCCGGGCGGGTTCGTCGGCGTCGATATCTTCTTTGTCATTTCTGGTTACTTGATAACGCGCCTTCTGGTGGCGGAAGGCGGTGGACCATCCCTTGTCGAATTCTACGGCAGGCGGATGCGCCGAATACTGCCGGCGATGCTGGTAATGATCAGCCTCTCACTCGTCGCAGGGTGGTTTCTGTTGCTCCCGGGGGATTATGCCGCTCTAGGACGTAGCGCGGCGTATTCCACGTTCGGGCTGGGTAATTACTACTTTCTCTGGAACACAGGCTATTTCGACCGCGAGTCGACATTTCTGCCGCTGCTCCATCTCTGGTCGCTCGGCGTCGAAGAGCAGTTCTATCTCATATGGCCGGTGCTGCTTCTGATTGCCAACCGGCTGGCACGCGGCCGCCACCTACTGGTTGTTGTGCCGATCTGCATCGTCGCGCTAGCCAGCTTCTCGATCTCCCACCATCTGATAGCGGTCGATCCGAAACAGGCATTCTATGTTCCCTTCAGCCGAGCCTGGGAATTGGCCCTCGGCGGCCTACTCGTCTTTGCACCGCCGATCGGCCGCCGGCATACGTCCGAAGCGTTCGGGCTGATCGGCCTTGGCCTGGTAGCCGCCAGCACCCTCTGGCTATCGCCGAGCCAGCCGTTTCCGGGCCGTGGCGCGCTCGTTCCGGTGATCGGCGCTGTCCTGCTCGTTTGGCCGCGGTCGCAGTCAAGCATCTCGGCGCTGCTTGCGCGCCCGCCTTTGCGATCGACGGGCAAAATTTCCTATAGTCTCTACCTCTGGCATTGGCCGATGCTAGTCTTCTTCCGTCACTACGCCGGCACCGCATTGCCGTCAGCGGTCGAATCGTCCGTGCTTATAGCGATGGCCTGGTTGGCGGCGTATCTATCCTGGCGGTTCGTCGAGGAACCCGTTCGCCGCTTGCGGGCTCCGCCGTCGAGGGCACTTATCGCTGGTACCACCGCCCTGGCGATGGTTTGCCTGAGCGCCAATGCGATCTTCGAAGCCGGCGGGTTCAGCAGCAGGATTTCGAAGGAAGCCGAGGCAATGCGCAGCCTTGATGTGATGTGGGATTGGTCATGCCCGCAAATGGTCAGCATTCCTGAGCTGGGCAGCACCTTTTGCGCGTTCGGTGCGCCTTGGGAAAAAGCGGCGCGGCACGCTGTGCTGTGGGGCGACAGCCATGCCGAACATCTCGCCCCGCTATTCGACAGCGCAGGCAAAGGAGAAAATACGGCTTTCTTTCTTTATCGCCCCTGCCCCGCCGCCTTCGGGGAGGGTGTCCACCGCGACTTTCCCGATTTCCCCGGCTATCGGGAAAGTTGCTCATTGTCACGAAAGGCTGCGGTCGGCATGCTGAGACAGCGGACAGACATCGACCTCGTGGTGTTGTCCTCCGCCTGGACAAGTCTTGCCACCACCGATGTCGTTGCTGATGATGGACAGCGGACGGATAAAGTCCTGTTGTTGCGTGATGGCCTGCGCAGCCTTGTCGAGGAAATCAGCAACCCGGATCGACGCATCGCAATCATTGGCCAAGTGCCCGGTCCAGGCATTGACCTGACTTCGTGCGCGGCGATGCGCGAAAGCGGTATGCTTAGGCGTTGTTCGACCGAGATGAACAGCGAGCAAGTCTTCCGTACCTGGTCGCCGATGGTGACCGCGCTCGGATCGCTCGTTCAGGATAATGCCGTGGTCTTTATCAATCCGGTCAAAGGCATGTGTCTGGACAGACATTGCCCGACCTACATCAATGGCGAGTTCATCTACCGCGATGGCTCGCATATACGCAGAAACCTGAGGCCCGAGACCGACGATGCCATTGCTCGAATGATGGGTCTCTATTCGGCCTTGCCGGACCAGGAGCAGACCCGGATATCGGCTGCGAATGCCGCGCCCTCTCCAACAGCCGGCAAAAGCAATTGAGTGAGATGCGATGCGGCGAAGCTCTACCTTCGACGGCGACTGGAGCGGCCTGCCGCGAAAGCAGCAACGCGCTGCCCGATGGAGGGCAGGCCGGCTCCCTGTCATCTACGGCTTCTGCCGCAATTGACCGTCATCGCACAGACATAGACGGGCTTAGAGCTGTCGCCGTTCTGGCGGTAGTATTTTTTCATTTGAGAATTTCAGGTTTCTCCGGCGGCTTTGTCGGCGTCGATGTGTTTTTCGTAATTAGTGGTTTTTTGATCACCCGCATTGTGGCGACCGAAATCGACGCAGGGCGTTTCAGTCTGGCGCAGTTCTATTCGCGTCGGGCGCGCCGCCTCTTGCCGGCTTTCTTCACGACGCTGTCGCTTTCATGCGTCGCTGCGTTTCTGTTGTTTACGCCTCAGCATCTTGAGACCTTCGGGAAATCTCTGGCAGCAGCGGTTTTAGGCGTATCCAACATCTTTTTCTGGCGCGAGTCCGGTTATTTTGATCTCGCCGCGCGGATGAAGCCGCTCCTTCATACGTGGTCGCTGGGCGTGGAGTGGCAGTTCTACCTCGTTTGGCCATTGCTGCTTTCAGTTTTGCTGGCCCTATTCCCACGGCGAATGGTTTGGCCGATCATGGCCATTGCCATTTTTAGCTACTGTCTCATTTTTGAATTCCAGGACGGATCGGTTTGGCTGCTTTCTCGAACGGGGGCCGCCGAGTGGATCGCCGACGGACGTGCCACCGTCTTCTACAACACGCCTTTTCGCGTGTTCGAGTTCGCTTGCGGCGCTGCGCTGGTATGGCTTCCGGGGCCGCGGTCCATCATTGTCCACGAGTTGCTCGCCCTGCTCGGGCTGACACTCATCTTGAGTGCCATCTTCGTTCTCGGAAGTGGTTCGGGCAATCCCGCCTGGAACGTCCTTCCGCCTGCAATCGGCGCCGCGATGGTGCTGCATGCTGACCGTTCGCGATGGACAGGCCTTATCTTGCGCAACGGTCCTGTCTCTTATGTCGGACGCATCAGTTACTCGCTCTACCTCGTCCATTGGCCGCTGATCGTGTTCTGCGAATATGGCCTCCTTCGGCCACTGCTGCCGGCAGAAGCCATTGTCGTCGAGCTGCTGTCCTTCGCCCTGGCCATCTTGATGTTTCATTTCATCGAACAGCCTTATCGCAGCCGCCGTGGCCTAGCCGGACTTTCAAGACTTGTCTTGATAGGTGTGGTCACATTCTCGGTGGTCAGCTACGCGATGTCGGGCGGAATGTCCTGGCGACTTCAGTTATCGGTTGCGGGAACCGAACTGGCTGATAGCACAGCGTTGAAGGCAATCAGCGGCTCGCTGGGGTGCGAGGATTTCTGTGAGTTCGGAAATCTTAGCAGCCCAAACAAGATCCTGGTGGTTGGCGACTCCCATGTCGACCACTACACGCGTGCTCTCGAGGAGCTTGGGGGTAAGGAGTTCCATTTCCTGCTGGCGCAGGCTGGCAACTGCTATTTCGGTGCGGATCTCCAGACCCGGACAACCGGCGCCGTCACACAGCACTGCCGGAAAGCGAACGACCAGGCCGCGCGTTGGCTAACGGCCGGCGGCATCGTGGCCATCGTCCAGGCGCAGCGCTGGCCCGGATATCGCAACATGCTTGAGAGCAAGGCCGACGTCACGCCTGTCGACATGCCAGACGTTGCAAGGTTGTTTCCGACCATGCTCGGAGATATCGCGAAGCTCTATGCCGAGTTTCACGGCCCGGTCATTCTGGTAGGGCATGCTCCCAACACCAATCTGATATGCAATACAAGACCGGCCTATTTTTCCCTGCCTTGCCCTGTTCTATCGCGCGCCGAGCATGTCGCCTTCGAGGCGGCGTTTGCAATTTTCGCACCAGCGCATCCCGGCTTCGAACTGGTTGATCCCATCGCAACGATCTGCTCGTCAACAGCGTGCCAGGCGACCGACGAAGCCGGACATAGCCTCTACGTGGATGAACATCATCTCTCGATATTCGGGGCAAGGCTCATCGTGCCGATGATCATCTACCGACTTCGGAGCGATCTGCCGGTGGCATCGCGATAGACGAATAGGCACAGGGCGCCAGCGGACCCTACCGGCGATCAAGTCGACGGGACCGGCGCAGCGAAGCCAGCATCGCGAGAGACCACGCTACCGTCATACACAGGAGAAGATAACAGAGCGGATTGATTGAGAGCGGGATACCGACTTCGTAGTCGCGTCCATTCTGGCGGGGGTCGCTGCCATCCGAGGCAGCGAACAGCAACGTGCCGCGCCGGCGGAACGTGTATTCGCTGGGCCGGACCGCCGGCCTTGCCTGTGGAGACCATTCGACCCGTTGGAGCGATGCCGTGTCCTCGCGCATATAGGAAGCTGCTGAAGAAGACAGCCCGGGGGCAAGGTCGCTGAACCGGAACAGGCCGGGAAATTGCGGCGGCGCAAGAAGGGTCTCGTATCCACCCCTGGCAGCGTAGATGGTGTCGGCCTGCAGGCGTTTCACAGCGAATGGCGGCGTCAGCAACAGGATCGCGATACAGCCGGCGACGAAGAACGCAACG
This sequence comes from Mesorhizobium sp. WSM1386, assembly GCF_055901595.1. Taxonomy (NCBI): domain Bacteria; kingdom Pseudomonadati; phylum Pseudomonadota; class Alphaproteobacteria; order Hyphomicrobiales; family Phyllobacteriaceae; genus Mesorhizobium; species Mesorhizobium sp. WSM1386. The sequence goes on along the minus strand of NZ_CM148373.1, from coordinate 4,064,507 downwards.
CCACTCACCGTTCCGAACGCAAAGCTCCCAGCTGTTCCATCGTTGTCCACAGGCGCCATCCGCCCGGCAATCATGCCGCCGACACCGAGAGCTGCAGGCAGGAAAAGGCTCGGCGTGAGCAGAAGGTCATGCGATGTCAGCATGACGCCGACCAGTGCGACACCCAAAGGAAGATCGCTCGCATCCCGCACGAACCAGAAGGTGAAGGCGACGACCCCGAGCGGGATCAGCCAGCCGAAATGGCCAAAGGCGATGGCGAACAGGACGAAGGTGTTGTGGGGGGCAAGCGGCTGGGCCTCCTCAAGCCCGCGGCCAAAGAACCCGCCCTCTCGATAGGCGAGCAGGCCACGCTCGAGAAAGAGAGCCCGGGCCGAGATCGAATTTCTGCCGCCTTCGCCTGTCAGGCGCTCACCGAGTGCCTCGATCTTGGCGACATTGCCGGTCGGGCTGGCTTTGGGCGACGTCGGCGGGACCGCAGCGGCCGGTGCGGAGGACAATGGAGAGGGCGCGGCTGTAACTCTGGGGCTGGTTTTGGGCGTGGGCGACGAAAGCGCGGAAGTTGGTGCTCCCGACGATGGGGGGGGCGCTGGGACTGATGGCGGCGTAGCAATGGCAGGCGCCTGATCAACCGATGCGTCGACGGCCCTCCCCGCCGCATCAAGTGCATCGGCCAGGGACACTATTCCGGTAACCGACCCATCGATGGCGGCGCGGAAATAAGCGTTCACGGTTAGGGCGGCGCCGATCGTCCCGAGTAGCACAAGACCGACGGCACAAGCACGCGCCCTGCCCTTCGGGTCAAGTTGGAAACGCCGGCCATCGCGGTATCGCGGCCAGATGCGGACGGCAATCGGCACCGCGACCGTGGCGACGGCTGCGAGAATGGTCGAGCGCGAGAGAGTGACCAACAGTGCTGTACCGACAAGAATGAGGAAACTCGCGCGCCATGTTTTCGATACGGCGCGGTGGCTCGCCGCGGCGCCGAGCAGCAGCCCCGCTGCGGCGACGTTCGGGTTGATCGCCAGACCCGCGGCCCGGCCGGGGGTACTGGTAAAGCCGTCGGCAAAAAACAGGTCAAGGAGGCAAATCACGGCGTTAAGAGCCGTGACCGACGCCGACAGTCGCAACGCGACCAGAGGTGCCGAGGCAAGCATGAGAACGATCGCGGCGCCGCCGAGAAAGAGGGTGACCAGATAGCTCTTGGCAACGATCCCGATGGAATGCAGCGCCGTCGCGGCAACCGCAATTGCGGCGGCGATCGCAAGCGGCAGGATCCTGGCGCTCACGTCCCGGCGCGTAGCAAGAATGGCGATTGCAGCGATGAGGACGCCGCCGTAGATCGCGTAGATGACAGATCTTGCGAGGTCGTCCCTGCCCATGAAGAATGGCAGAAAGAACGGCATGAACCAGGATTGGTAGACGACGACCACAAACGCGCAGAGCCCTGCGGCAGGCTTCACGAAGAACGACCGCGGCGGAGTCGTCGCCTTCGAGGGACTAGCAAGGGCGTCAGCGTTCCCGCTCATTCATCTGCCCGCGAGGTAGAGGCGTTCATAAGCGTCGACCATAGTCCCGATCGAGTAGCGCAGCCGCATCCTCCGCTGCCGGAATTCGCGGTCAGTTGCCGGCTCCGGCAACCGGCCGACAACGGCAAGCAATCCACGCGCCAGATCGACAGGAGCCCGGGGCTCCACCAACTCACATCCGGGCAGGCCGGAGATCGCCTCCGGATTGCCACCGACATTGGTGGCGACGACCGGAAGACCGGCAGCCAGCTTCTCCATCAAGGCGTTGCAAAAGCCCTCTTCGTGAGAAGCGATCACCCCGACATCCATGCCGGCAAGCAGACCGGGGATATCGTTCTGCGCGCCCAAGGCATGCACCTTCGATCCAACGCCGAGCCGCTGGGCCTGCTCCGCCAGAGCCGGTCCGATGCCCCGGTCCTGGCCGACTACGAACAGTTTCAGATTCGACCGCTCCTGGCATGCAAGAGCGAAGCCCTCGATCAAATCGCGATGCCCCTTATAGGGGATCAGATTGGCGACTATGACGATGCCGATCTCTTCCGGATCGAGGCCGAATCGGCGCCGCGTCTCCTCCCGGCGATGGCCGATATCATCGAAGCGGCGCAGATCCAGCCCGTTCGGGATAACGCGGATGCGGTCGATGTCGTAGTCGTCGCGAGCCGCCATGTCGGCCGCGACCGCATGGGAATTGGCGATCACGACATGGGAAAGCCAGTTGGCGATCCGATCCATCCGTTTCAGCCGGGGCCAACGATCCTGATGGTTGCCCAAGCCGCGTCGCGAGGTGATGATGAGCGGCGCAGACGCGATCCTACCGGTCACCGCGCCGATGAAGTTGGTTAGCGGCAGAAAGGCATGAACCACGCTTGGCCGTGTCAGGGCAACGCGCCCAGTGAGCCACACGGCAGCCGCCGCGAGAACCGTTATCGACTTCAAGGTTGGCCGCTTCTTCGGAGCGACGCGCTTTTTGGCGTCCATCTCGACTGATGATAGCGACGCGGGCGTCGGGTTCCGCCGATTAAGGCCACTGAATACCCGGATGCCGGCCCGACTCAGGGCCTCAGCCAGCACGCCACCCCCGGAAAGCGCAAAGACCTCGACCCTCCAGCCGCGCTGCTTCAGTCCCTTGGCGAGCAACACGAGTTGGCTCTCCGTCCCACCGAGATCGAGTGTCCCGATGACAAAAAGAACGCCGCGGCGACGCTTTCGGGCGATCGCTACAGAGGGTACAATAACGTACCCCTCTTCCTGGACGTCATCCATGGGAACTTCTTCTCGCAGCGCCATCAGCCCGCCGCCGAGCATATCGCTTGGCCTTCGCTTGCCACAGACACATGCCGCACGCAAGCGCATGGCACGTCCTTAGCGACCGGAATTGGACTGGTTATCACGAGCGAACTATATCGAAAAAAGATCGTATCCACGGGCCGTCGCGATCGCTCGTTTTGTGAACCGGGCGACTTTTTCACGGCGATTGAGGAGCGCGCCACCAGCAGCGAACAGCATCCCCATGGCCAACAACATCAGCGGCGGAAACCACTTCAAATTTTCGAACTTCGCCTCATATGCACGCACCTCACGAAAGCCTTCAGCGGTTCCGAGCGGTTGCCAGGATTGGCCATAAGCGTCGCGCAGCACAGGAAGCATCGGCTCGAAACCCGCATAATAGGAATCGATTATTGACGGATTCTGCTCGATCGACGCGAGAGAATAGGGGACGAAGACGCCGTAATCCGAATCGAGAATGTTGCCATTCGATTCGACGACAGTGTGGTGGGGCACGCTGTATATCGTTGCTTCGATCGCTTGATCGGCAAGAATGGAATAGACAATTTTCGAGACTTGGGAGCAGAAGCCATAGCCGCGATCGATCGCCTTCTGCGGCGTCACGAATTCATAGTTCTGAAGGTTTTCTCCATATTGGGGAAGAAAACTCTGCATCCAGAGCAGGTAGTTGTCGAAGATGCTGATCCGTGTATAGCGGGCATCGGATGCCGTCCAGATATCGCCTTCCGTCCAATGGTGCACCATTCCGCCCGCCACGGTCCTTGTCAGGCGCCCGAGATAGGCTTGCATCGGCTCATCCGCCCTGCGGGAGAGAGCGGCGAGGTGTTCAATCTTCCGCTCGAACCCGAGCGGACCTTTGATTGCCGCAGCGGGAGGCGCCGGATAGGCACTGATCAAACCGAGCGGATAGGCGGCGACAAAAAGCAGGAAAACCGCTCCAACTCCGGCCAGAAAGAATCCCAGCGATTGCAGCCGCCGCCCGGGGGAGGAATTCGCATGTGGCCTCAACCCTGGAACCGCTTCGTCATCGTTCATGAATACAGCATATCTCAAAGCCGTGTTGGCGGACTGTACTTAATAGCCGTAATGGCCAGAATTGTGAATCGCCGCCAAGCCGATCTTATGTGAGAAATTGTCGGTAGGCACCAGTAGCGCCTTGTCGCCGGGCACTGAACGTGCGCATTGGGCGTTCCTTTAATGTGGACATCGATTTGGCATTGAACGGAAATCGGACCCCGGACAGCACGGTCGACGCACTTCGACGCTTGTGGCGACAGCTGTCGAAGCGCCGGCAGCACCAGTTTTTCGGCCTTCTGGTGCTGATGCTCTTCGGCGCGATCGCCGAAGCCGCGACGCTGGGTGCCCTGCTGCCATTTCTCGCCCTGATTGCTAATCCCGATGCGATCGGCGATCAGTCCTTCGTCGCACGTCAACTGACAGGTTTAGGTCTTGCCGGTCTCAACAAAAGCCTTCTCACTTTGACGGTCCTCTTTTCGGCGGTGGCCGTCTTTGCCGGAGCCGTGCGCATTCTTCTCACCTGGGCCACCAATTCCTATGTCTTCTCGCTCGGGCACGAACTGGGCATAAGGGTCTACGAGCGCGTACTCTATCAGCCTTACAGCTATCACGTATCACGCAACTCCAGCTCCGTGCTGGCCGCGCTACATCAGGTCCAGACGATCACCGCGGGCATACTTCTTCCCCTGCTGCAATCGATTGGCGGCGTGATCATCGGCGTTTTCATCGTCGCCGCTTTATTTGCTCTCAGTTCCTTCATGACTTTCGTGATCTTCACTGGTCTAGGGGCGATCTATCTCGTGATGTCGCTCGTCATCCGGAGGCATCTCAAGAGGAATGCCCGGATCATCGCGCGCGTGCAGTCAGAAGGCATCCGTTCGGTGCAAGAGGGTCTGGGTGGTATTCGCGACGTGATCATCAACGACACCCAGCCTTATTTTCTATCACGCTTCGGCGAACTCGATAGGCACTTCCAGCGCGCAAATGCCACGAACGCGCTAGCGGCCGGAACGCCTCGCTTCGCCATTGAAGCCGCTGGCATGGTCATCATCGCGGCGCTCGCCTATTTCCTGATTACCCGGACCAACAATGCCGGTCTGGTGATGCCGATGCTTGGGACCTTCGTACTTGGCGCGCAACGCCTGCTGCCATCCATGCAACTGGTTTACGGAAACTGGGCGCTTATGCTCAGCAATCTTGCCGGCGTGGAACTTGTGCTCACTACGCTGGAGACACCGCTTCCTCTGGATTGGGGTCAGTACCCCCGCACTCGGGTGCCATTCGATCGGACGATTGTGCTGAAAGATGTGTCATACCGCTACGCCCCCGATCAGCAGCCGATACTTGAACGGTTCAATCTCACCATCCTCAAGGGAGCCAAGGTCGGCTTTGTCGGCAGGACCGGAAGCGGGAAAAGCACGACGGTCGATCTGGTGATGGGCCTGCTCGAACCGACCGGCGGAGCGATCGAGATCGACGGACATCGCCTGGACGGCACCACGCGGCGTGCCTGGCAGAGGCAGATTGCGCATGTGCCGCAGAGTATCTTCCTTGCCGACGCCTCGATAGCCGAGAACATCGCTTTCGGCATTGAGCCGGCGAGGATCGATCGCGATCGCGTGCGCGGCGCAGCGCGGCAGGCCGCCCTCGCGGACTTCATCGAGAGCTTGCCGCAGGGCTACGAGACGCGGGTCGGTGAGCGCGGCGTCCGGCTGTCGGGCGGCCAGCGTCAGCGAATCGGCATTGCCCGGGCGCTCTACAAACAGGCAACCGTGCTAGTCTTCGACGAAGCCACGAGCGCGCTCGATATGGAGACCGAGGCGGCCGTCATGGAGGCGATCCGGGAGTTGCCCGCCGACTTGACGGTGCTGATCATTGCCCATCGCCTGACGACGGTCGAATATTGCGACGAGATCATCACGATCGAGAACGGCCGGCCGGCGATCTGGACGAGGGCCGGAGGGCAGATTGCTTAGGGCAGTTTAGGGCGCGGCCTGTTGGCCCTTCGGATTGCGGAAGAGAAATTCCGTGCAAGCTTCACCGGTGGATATCCTGACGAGCTCGAAATCGAACCGTTCCTTCAGGAAATCGATCACGGCGTTGTCGTCGGCAAACTCCATCGGCCAGCCGCCCAGCCAATCGCGGACGTCGGTCATGTAGCTCATGCCCCGCCCTTTTTTCTTCTCGTAGATTTGCTTTAAAAGATGCGGCAGTCGAAGTGGATTGCGGCCAAGGCCGAAGCGCCAGATGTACCAGTATTCCATCCTCCACCTTTGCCGAGGGTTGGCGGCATTGTATTGCCGCTTCACGTCGAGCCAGAATTGCGCGGAAGGCTTCACGACATTCGACGAATAGAGAGAGATGAAGAATAGGCCGCCGGGCGCTACCTTGCCCGCCGCATTCTCGATCGCTTCCCACATGGCGCCGGTGTGGTGGAGCACCCCCCACGAATAGACAAGGCTCCAGGTGCCGAGGGTCTCCAGATAGTCGGCGTCGAGTACGTCGCCTCTTTCGACGACCCAGTTTGGCGGATTCCCGGCCAACTTGCGCAGCTTGCCGGTTGTATCTACCGAAAGCGAATCAAAGTCGAAGGAATGTATCCGATCCGCTTTCGCGTCGAAGGCGGCAAGCGAGTGCAACCCGCTGCCGCTTCCGATATCGAGAAAATCCATCCCTTCGAGGCTCTGTTTGCCCAAGAAGGACAAAAGCTTGTCGGCAGCTAGCTGCCGGCGTTCAGCCGAGTAGTGCTTGTCGACGAACGACGCCCAATTGGCTCCGAACTCGTACCGGTTCGACGATGGATTCCCTGCAAATGTCATTCTGCGGCTCGGTGCCCGATTTCGATGATTTCCATCATGTGAGCAGTAACTTTCTGAACATCGTAGCGCTGTTCGGCAATCGACCGGCTGTTCTTGGCCATGGATTCGGTTTCATCTGGGTTGTCAATCAGGCGGATCATGGCTTCAGCCAAGGGGGTAGTGCCGCCAACCGGCACCAGCAGGCCGTTAAACCCGGGTACGATCGGCGCGCGGCAACCCGGCGCATCCGTTGTGATCACCGGGCGCCCCATCGCCATGGCCTCCAAGACCGAGCGCGACGTCCCCTCGCGATAGGATGGAAGCACGAATATGCGCGAATCGGCGATCACTCGACGGACGTCTTCGACCGGCCCGTGATATCGGATGGTTCCGTCGGCGACCGCTGCCTCCACCTCAGACACTGGAAAGCCCGAAGGATTCGGATCTCTATCTCCGACCAAGTCGAAGCGAGCGTCAGGTCTGACTGCCTTAACTTGCTTTGCCGCACCAAGATACTCCGCGAGGCCTTTGTCACGAAGCAGGCGTGCAATCATAAGAAATCGTGGCTGCTCGGGTAATGGCGCGACTTTGAATCGGTCTAGATCGACTCCCGAACCGTTGACGACATTGGCTGGTGTGCGCCCGAGCAGGCCCTGGCGACGAAAGTCATCCCGGTCGTCGTCGTTCTGGAAGGTGACCGAGGTCGCAACCCGCAGGCTCGCGCCATAAAGAAGCCGAGCCACGGCATTGATCATCCTCCATCGGAGCGATTTGTTCCGGTCGGTGAACGCATAGCCGAGCCCGGTGATTAGCGCGTGCCGGCGCGGTATCCCCGCAATCAGGGCCGCGGGTATGCCATAGACGATCGGCTTGATCGCACAGCTCAGCACGATCCGAGGTTTGATTTGTCGCAGTTTGTTGTAAAGACGAAAGGCCAGCAGCGTGTCGCCGAATGGAGCAATCGCGGCACGCTCCATCGGCAGTGGATGAAAACGGATGCCATTTTCGGTCAACCACCGAACGGTCATCGCGTCGACCGGCGCCAAGGCATGAACCTCGTATCCGGCATTGCGCAGCGCAACAAGAAAATGCCCCCGAGTGGTTGCCAGGGACTTGGGTTCGCTCACGACGACGACGATACGATTCATGCGGTCGATTTCTCGGGCCGATTGCTTCAAGCCAGTCGCCTCTTGTAAGTTTTTGAAGCTCGAAACCCAATCCTGCCGGATGTTATCCACAACATCGATCGTCATCGGCGGATGGAACACGAAATTGGTCTTGGGCATTTTTGAGTGGACACTTCTCTCTCCGCGGGGCCCTATCGTTGAATTGGCCCATGGCCTGCCATACAAGCACGTCGACTCGTAATCGATCTGAGGAATCCGCGGATGTCCGAGCGCGTTGCTGTTATCGGCTTGGGATATGTCGGGCTGCCCGTAGCCGTCGCGTTTGGCGAGGTTTTCCCCGACACGATAGCTTTCGACATCAGCGAACGGCGGATCCAGGAACTGCGTGGCGGCGTCGACCGCACTGGCGAGGTCGACCCGTTTGCGCTGAAGGAATCGTCGATCGTGCTTACGACCGACCGGGAGACGTTGAAAGGCGCGACGTTCTTCATCATTGCCGTGCCGACACCTATCGATGTCAACCGCGCTCCCGATCTTGCTGCTCTGAAACTGGCATCGGAGCTTGTCGGTGAAGTGGTGAGCAAAGGCGCGGTCGTCGTGTTCGAATCGACGGTTTATCCAGGCGTGACCGAGGATTTCTGCGGGCCGATCATCGAGCGTGTTTCCGGCCTGCGTCATCCTCACGACTTCGCGCTCGGCTATTCGCCTGAACGGGCCAATCCCGGCGATCGGGAGCACTCGCTGCGACGGATCGTCAAAGTCGTATCCGGCGAGAACCCCGAAACGCTGGAGCGCGTGGCAAGCGTCTATGGCAGCATCATTGATGCAGGCGTCTACCGCGCCCCGTCGATAAAGGTCGCTGAAGCTGCGAAGGTGATCGAGAACACCCAGCGTGATCTGAACATCGCGCTGATGAATGAACTGGCCATGATCTTCGAGCGCCTTGATATCCGCACGCAGGACGTTCTTGATGCAGCAGCGACCAAATGGAACTTTCTCCCCTTCAAGCCAGGCTTCGTCGGCGGCCACTGCATCAGCGTCGATCCGTATTATCTGACCGCCAAGGCCGAAGCCGAGGGCTACCACCCGCAGATCATCCTCGCTGGCCGTCGCATCAATGATGGCATGGGGGCCTTTGTTGCCCAGCAGGTCGTCAAGCAGCTGATCCGCTCAGACATACCGGTCAAAGGAGCGTCTGTCGGCGTTCTCGGACTGACGTTTAAGGAGGACGTGCCGGATCTGCGCAACAGCCGCGTTTTCGACATGGTCAAGGAACTGAGGCAGTTCGGAATTGTCCCCAAAGTCCACGATCCTCTTGCCGATGCCGAAGCCGCCCGACGCGATCATGGCGAAACTATCCTGCCGCTCGCCGAAATAAGTGATTTGCAGGCGCTTGTTCTGGCGGTACCTCACAAGCATTATCTCGCTAGCGAAAGAGCGGATCTTTTTCAGATGATCAGGCCTGGTGGAACGTTGTTCGACATCAAGTCTGCCATCAAACCGAATGAAATTCCTGGCAACATAAAATATTGGAGCCTGTAAGGCTCCGCCTGAATTGACGCTAGGATATGCCGTGACATCAAGCAGGCCTGTTCTGATCACCGGCGCGGCCGGTTTCATCGGATTTCACCTTAGCCAGAGGCTGCTTGCCGAAGGCCGGCGGGTTATTGGCCTCGACTCCATGAATGAGTACTATGGCGTCACCTTGAAGCAGGCGAGACTTGAGCGGCTGAAAGGGTTCCCGGATTTTCATTTCGAGCATGTCGATCTCACCGACGGCGACCGCATCTCGACGCTGTTTGCGTCAACCGCTCCGGAGATCGTCGTCAATCTCGCGGCGCAAGCGGGTGTGCGCTATTCTCTCACCAATCCGCATGCCTATGTGGAAAGTAACCTCAGTGGCTTTCTCAACATCCTGGAGGGATGCCGGCACGCCTCGGTCGAGCATCTCGTCCACGCGTCATCGAGCTCGATCTATGGCGGCATTACGCGCATGCCGTTTTCCGTGCATGATTCGGCTGACCATCCGCTCAGCCTCTATGCGGCCAGTAAGAAGGCAAACGAGCTGATGGCCCATTCCTACAGCCATCTGTTTGCCCTGCCGACCACAGGATTGCGCTTCTTCACCGTCTATGGTCCGTGGGGACGGCCCGACATGGCCTTGTTCATTTTCGCCAAGGACATCCTCGCCGGCGAACCGATCGACGTCTTCAACCATAGCAACATGCAGCGGGACTTCACTTATATCGACGACATTGTTGAAGGCATTGCCCGCGTTATGCGCCTGCCCGCGACAGCCAATCCGGAGTGGAAAAGCGCCGCGCCGGATCCGGCGACCAGCAACGCGCCGTTCAGGATCTACAACATCGGCGGCAATTCGCCGGTTCAACTGATCCGGTTGATCGAGGTGCTGGAAGACGCGCTTGGCCGCAAGGCAAAACGCAACCTCATGCCGCTGCAGCCGGGCGACGTGCCTGCAACTTTCGCCGATGTCAGCTCGCTTGAGGAGGCGACCGGTTTCAGGCCGGAGATTCCCATCGAGATCGGGGTTCCGCGCTTTGTCGAATGGTATCGGCAGTTCTATCGGGTATGATCCGCAGAGTCGACGCCTCGCAAAAAGGACGACAGGGGAGGCTCATGAACGCACGCTATGATTTCGGCCGCAACTGGTCCGAGCTTGCCGCGCGTTTCGAGAACGAACACCTCAACCGGGCTTGCGAGGATCTTCGCCGCCTGCTGGGTGATCTTGAGGGCAAGACATTTCTCGACATTGGCTGCGGATCGGGGCTGCATTCAGCGGCAGCGTTCCGACTGGGCGCGGCGAAAGTCACGGCCCTCGACTATGACGCGGACTGCGTCGAAACGACCAAGGCCGTCCTGTCCCGGTTCGCGCCGGAAGCCGATTGGAGTGTCAAGCGGGCCGATGTCCTTGACAGGACCTCGCTTCCAGCCGGGACGTTCGACGTCGTCTATTCATGGGGCGTCCTGCACCATACCGGAGACATGTGGACAGCGATCGGCAACGCCGCCGGCTTTGTCGGCCGCGGTGGGCGATTGGGCATTGCGATCTACCTGAAGACACCGCTGTGCGGATTGTGGGCGGTCGAAAAGAGACTCTATGCCTCGCATAGATGGCTGAGGCCCCCGGTCAAGGCGCTGTTTGTCTCGGCCTACATGGCGGCAAGGACGCTGCGCCACCGTGACCCGTTCTCGTTTGTAAAGAACTACCGCGCGCGCCGAGGCATGGAATTCCTGGCGGACGTCGACGACTGGCTTGGCGGCTATCCCTATCAATCCACCTCGTCCAGCGAGTTGGAGATGACCGTGGAGAACCTTGGGTTTCGCACGAAACAACGTTTTAATGTAATGCCTGGAATTGGCTTGTTCGGCACCGGCTGTGGTGAATGGTGTTTCGAGCGAGCGGATTTATAGAAACCGGGTTCTTCTCACTCCGATTTCGCGCCATAGAGGGGAAGAAACCTGAGCAAGCCAAATATGGAGCAGTAAGCGCCAGATGTGCGGTATCGTCGGCATTGTGGGTGCAGCGGCCGCGACGAGCAGCGGCAGCCTCACCGTGCGTCGCATGGCGGACAGGATCCGGCATCGCGGACCGGACGGCGACGGCGTCTGGACCGACGCCGAGGCCGGTATCGCCCTCAGCCAGCGCCGGCTGGCTATCATCGACCTATCGTCGGCTGGCGCGCAGCCGATGATCTCCCACAGTGGCCGCTGCATCATCGTCTTCAACGGGGAGATCTACAATCAGGGCGAGATGCGGGCGCATCTCGACCAGCAATTTGGCGTCCATGCCTGGCGCGGGCATTCCGACACTGAGGTCTTCCTGGCCGCTATCGAAGAGCTTGGAACCAAAAAAGCGCTTGAACTGGCCGTCGGCATGTTTGCTTTTGGCGTTTGGGACCGGCGCGAGAGAACGCTGGTTCTCGGGCGCGATCGCCTGGGGGAGAAGCCGCTCTATTACGGCCGGGTCGGCAAGGCCTTCGCGTTTGCCTCGGAACTCAAGGCCTTTCAGCCGCTGCCGGACTGGCGCCCGGAGATCGACCGCAATGCGCTGGCGCTGATGATGCGCCACAACTACATCCCCGCGCCCTACAGCATTTACCAAGGCATCCGGAAGTTGAGGCCCGGCCACTTTCTCGCCCTTTCCGATCCTATGCATGAGCCGCACGTCGAGAATTATTGGAGTGCCCGCGATGTCGCAGAGCAAGGTCGACACGACCCTTTCGAGGGCAGCCCCGAAGAGGCAGTCGACGAGGTCGAGCGTCATCTTCGCCGCGCGCTCGAAGGACAGATGATCGCCGACGTGCCGCTCGGCGCCTTCCTGTCGGGCGGCATCGATTCTTCCGCAGTCGTTTCGGTCATGCAGTCGATCAGCGCGCGGCCGGTGCGCACCTTTACGATCGGCTTCAATGAAGCGGGCTACAACGAGGCGGACCATGCCAAGCAGGTGGCGCACCACCTCGGCACCGATCATACCGAGCTCTATGTCAGCCAGCGCGACGCGCTTGATGTCGTACCGCAACTGCCCGGCATATATTGCGAGCCGTTCTCCGACTCCTCGCAAATCCCGACTTTCCTCGTCTCGAAACTGGCACGTGGCAGCGTTACCGTGGCGTTGTCGGGCGACGGCGGCGACGAGCTGTTCTCCGGCTACACCCGCTACGCGCTCGCCGATGCATTCTGGAACAAGCTGTCGCGCATCCCGGTCGGCCTGCGCCGCGCGTCGGCCAGCCTGGCGACGCTGCCGTCACCCGAGCTCTACAACAACGTCGCGGGCGGCATCATGCCGATCTTGCCGCAACGCCTGCGCCGCGAACGCGTCGGCGACAAGATCCATAAGGCCGCGTCCGTGTTTTCGCTGGCAAGCATGGACGATGTCTACCGTCGCCTCTGCTCGCACTGGGAACCGATCCAGATCATCCCGGGTGCGGTCGAGCCGCCGACCATGCTGACGGGTCTGGAAGCGCTTCCGGACTTGCCGGGCAATGTCGAGCGGATGATGTACCTCGATATCATGAGCTATCTGCCGGATGACATCCTGGTGAAAGTCGACCGCGCCGCCATGGCCGTCAGCCTCGAGACCCGCGTGCCGCTGCTCGACCACCGCCTCATAAGCTTCGCGCTGTCGCTGCCGCTTTCCATTCTGCGCGCCGGCGGCCACACGAAGTGGCCGCTCAGGCAGCTGCTTTACCGGCATGTTCCCAAAGCCCTTGTCGAACGTCCCAAGATGGGCTTTGGCGTGCCTATCGACGCCTGGCTTCGCGGCGCGCTGCGCGAATGGGCCGAGGCGTTGCTCGACGAGCGCCGGTTGCGCGAAGACGGGTTCTTCCGGTCCGAAGCGATCCGGCGCGCCTGGTCCGAACACCTCTCCGGACACCGCAACAACCAGTACCTGCTTTGGGACGTGCTGATGTTCCAGTCCTGGCGGGAGGTAACCCAGAGCGCTTCGGCGGCGGTGGCGGCCTGAGCAAGCGTCGCCGCCGGGCCGGTTTGGTTTTGCCGCATCCGCTCTTGCAACTGGGTGAAAGAAGCGACAGTTCCACACTACCGAACCCCAAAGCGAGCAGCTATACGAAGCTGGGGCAGAGGGGCGAAGCACGGCAAGCGAGGATCGTTCGAACGATTCTCGCGCGACCTCGATGATCGCGAAGCAAAGGCATTGAACCTGTTTACATCGCTCCGGCTCCGGCGCCAGCTCACGGCGGAACAGGTCAACCGCTACTTCTCGATCGCCTGCTTCTTTTCGCCACCGGTACTCGGATCCGTGGTGGGCTTTGTCTTTCATGGGGGCGCGTTCTGGTCGCTGGTGCTGCTCTTTTCCGGGCGCCGCCGCTTGAACATCGACCGGCCGATGCTTGCCATGACCATCGCGATCTATGCCTATTGTGCGGCGCAGTTGCTGGCGTCGACCGTCAACGGCACGCTGCGCGCCGACGTCACGCATTTCCTGCCTCTGGTCACCTTGTTGTTGTTTCCGGTCTCGTATTCGACCTGGAGCATTACCGACAAGGCGATCTTGGCGCGCATCGCTGTGCGCGCCAGCGCGGCGGCATGCGTCGGAGCGCTGGTGCTGGCAATCGTCCAATATCACTGGTTCGGGATGCTGAGGGCAGAAGGAGGAGCCGGAAATCCGATCGTGTTTGCGACGGTCACCTGCCTTGCCGTGATGATGTGCCTTGCGGGCGTCCTGTCGGGCGTTGAGAAAGCCTGGAAGCCGCTCACCGCCGCAGCGCTCGCCGGCATCGTGGCGACCATCTACTCGGGCTCGCGAATGATTTGGGTGGCCTTGATCATCGCGGTTGTAGCCGTCCTTGTGATCAATCGCCAAAGGGTCTGCCGATCAGATATGAGACAGTTGCTCGTGATTGCCGGCGCCTCGACGCTGCTCATCGCGGCAATTATGTCTCCAATCATCGTCGATCGCACACATGTCCTGTACGATAACTGGAATGCCCTCGCCACCAAAGGCGACTATACCACCCCGCTCGGGTTGAGGGTTGGGTTGTGGGACATCGGGCTCGACGCCTTTCGCCAAGCGCCTGTTTTTGGTCATGGAATGGCCGCCAGCCGGGTGCTTTCAAGGCAGGGATTCAAACAGCACTTTGGGGCGAACGAAGGCTTCAACCACTTTCACAATGGCTTTCTGACGGCGTTGGTGCAGGCCGGGCTCGCAGGTGCGCTAACACTGGCTGCAATCTTCGCCGTGGCGGTATGGAATGCGACAAGGGTCCTGCGTATCAATCCCGATCCGTTGGAGCGCTTCGGCGCCACCATGATTGTGGTCACCGTCATAGTATACATTGGTGGTGGCCTGACAGGCATCCTTGTCGGCCACGATATTCTTGACACGACGCTGATGGTCTTGCTGGTTTCCGGAACATACCTGGCCTGCGGACAGACAATTTCGCCGATCCGCAAGAGTCAGCCAACGAATCAACCGTCTGTTTTTAGGAGGCACCAAGATGGGAGCGAATGACCTACTTGCGCCCAAAGCTGCCGTTCGCGTCGTGGAAAACCTAGCGTTTCCAAATGTGGGGAACACGGTAACGCTTTTCCGACAATCTATTATTACCTCGGGCGACTCTGAAATCGTGATGAACCTCGGACGGTCACCTGCAACCTTGAGAGGGCTGTCCGACCCGCAAGCTCATCGGCGACAAATTTGCCCGCTCGCAACGAGAGCCCGCTAGAGCCTTTCACGTTTTGACGGAAGCGTAGCCTGCGTTTTCGAAGTAGTTCTTGGATTCGGCTGCGTCACCGGGCTTTGCGCAAGCCGTCGGAGCTCCTCGCTTCGAACATCGGCGGCCAACTTCCAGAAACCGGTTCTGATATCCGAATTTCTCCCATAAGCGCACGCAATTCGGGCTGAGGCGCAAGGCAGAAAATTTTGAAAAGCTTCCAAGAACCCAGGGGAATTGGAGGCCGGATCGGATGTTACGGCCAATGGATATCGTCGCGAACGTCCGCAATGAAGCGGCAATTCTCGTCGGCGAACGAGGGTCCGAATCGGACTGTCAGCGGCTCTGTCGTGGGAACGAAAAAGGAAGAGAAGCAGAACTTTCGTGTGCGATTTTTGCACACAGAGGCGCGTAAATAGCTGATTCTATTTATGGATCTACCCCATCCATCATAGGCGCGATGGCAAGCTCTTGATTGTTCAGCATTTGAAAACTTTTGGCCAACTCATGGACCTTCATATCGACGACATGTGCGATGTAGGCAAGTCCCCTTGCCGCTCCAAGGTCGCAGCCTTCGATGTGCTCCAAAGACATCTTGGAAGTGCAATATCGCGGCCCTCGATCGTCGAACCTGTTGATCTCGCGCGTATCGCCCTAAAGAGGCTTGGCCTTGTGTTGGCAAAGATCCGGGCCACGCTGGTTGGACGGATCGGCCGGCATGAGTGGATTCCTGCGCCTCGCCGCCGCATGTTTCGGCAGAGCGCAAAATGGGCCGGAACAACCGGCCCATCCTCAATCATTCCTCCTCAACCGGTGCCGGTATCTCATCCGGTAGGTTTTGCGGTCCGACCCGGTCGGCGACGAGCATCGAAAGCATCATCTCCACAAGGCCATTAGCAGCCCCCTTCTCGCCACCGGTAGCGCCCATCTGGATCTGCGGCACCAGCGGGATCCTGCCATTCTCGATCGCCTCGGCGAAGCGCATGAGAACCTGCGAGTTGAGCTGATAGTCCGGGCCGCCGAAGGCTGCGACCTTCTTCTCGGTGGCCTCGGCCTCCGCCAGACCGATGGCACGCACCCTCTCGGCATCCGCGAAACCGGTCGCCTTGATGCGTTCGGCATCTGCAAGCGCGATGGCCTTGATCATGTCGGCCTCGCCTTGGCCGCCGAGGCGCACCTTCTCGGCCTCTGCCTTGGCGGTGACCTGAATGGTTTCCGCCTGCTGGCGGGTGCGGGCGAGTTGCGCCTTGCCCTCGTTCTCACTGATCTCGATGGTAAGTGCCGACGTCGTGATCTTGGCTTGCTGTTCGGCGAGCGCCTCCTTCTCGCGCAACGTGCGTTCCTGGATGGCCGCCGCCTCTTGCAATTTATAAGTCTCGACCTTTTCGACCGCGATCTGGCGCTCGCGGAGCTGGATCAGGATCTGCTCTATGCTGTTCTGGCCATTGGCGGCACGGGGCGTACCAATCAACACTTCTTGCAGCTCAAGACTGTAGGAATTGAATTTTTCGCGCATCTCCTCGCCCGATTTGCGCTGGATATCGCTACGCTCCTGCAAAAGCTGGATCAGCGTCTTTGTCTGGGCGATATTCTTGAAGTAAGCAGAAACCATCGGATCGAGCGTTTGTTCGACCAGCCGCTTGATATCACCGAAACGCTGCACCACCAGTGGCGCCTTCATATAGTCGATATGCACGACGACGGAGAGCGGCAGCACAGGCTCGAACGCATCCTTGGTGATCAATGACACTTCGGACAGGTTCTCGTCCAGCCTGTGTTCGCCAAACTGCTCCTTCGTCCATTTGAGCACGAAGTTGGTGGTCGGCACGATAATGATATTGCCGGCATAGGTATTGAACGCATATTTGCCTGGCAGTAGCGGCGTTGACCAGACACCGCGTGAGCCGATTTCGACCAGCTCGCCGTGACGGTATGCCTGCCCTGAAATATCCGTGCCATGGCGGCCGTTATAGGAGACGACGACACCAACCGTGCCAACATCAATGATCGTCTTCTCGACCAGTTCGACGGTCGCGAAAATTCGATTGAGGAAGTAGCTGCCGTCGGCCAGCACCTGCAACTGCCGGCCACGGTAGCCACCGGCATTGAGAAACTTCTCCGGGTCCTGAAAATTGTTGTGGAAGTTCGGGTCGTTCGGATCATTGGCAACGGTCGGTGCGATGATCTCGCCGTCCGGTAGGGCCGGACCGTCATGGATGGTGACGATGCCGATCATGTCCTCGGCATTGTGGATGACGACTGGCTCAAAGCCGCCCCGCTCCGAGATCATGCTGGACATATTGGTAAAAAGGTTTTGTTCCGACGAACTCAGATTAACAGAATAGATCGACTGGGCGGTCAGCACGATGAATTGTGCGAGATTGATAGCATAGGTGCCTTCACGCAGGATCTTGCGTTGCGGTCCTTTCTGTCCGCCTTTTTCGAGAAAGCCGCGCACATCCTGGAAATCATCGGCTTCGGTATTGGAAGCAAGTGTCTGCGTCGGAGGCAGCGGCTTGCCATCACGGGCAAAGACATAGCCGATCTGACCCTGCGGAATAGTGACAAGGTTGGCGCGATGCATCGAATATTGGAACGGCATGAAGAAATGCAGGCCACCGCGCACGACCTCCGGCTGGTAGCCGGCCTCACGGTTGAGCGCGATGAAGCCATTACTTACGGAGCCCCGGAAACTCCATAGTTTTTCCAAGATGCCGAGCCTGTCGTTTGACATGTAGCGGACCACGCCGCTCCACCAGAACAGGATTGCCAGCACGATGGCCAGCACGGCTATCTCGATCTCCATCCATTCCATCGGGCCGACATATTGTAGGGCTTCCATCTGCTGTCTCCTATGGGCGCGCGGGTTCGTTCACCCGCCGGCCCACCCGGTTGGTGTTGATTGATGAAGCGGGGAGATTGCGCAGCGACATGCTCGGCGCACTAAGGGCGTCGAATGTTTGGGCTGCTCTTTGGACGAGAAAATAACCGCGCATCCCGAGTCCCCAGTGAGGGGAAGCGCGTGGTCGTGAGCTATGTCACATCGGTGTTGCCTTGACAGACATTACAGCAAATGACGTAGGGATCGCGACAACAGGTTTAAAGATGCTCCGCGTAGAAATCGTATAAGTATTTCCAAACGTTTTTATTTCGAAAGCGTGGTGATTGGCTTCTATAAATTGGCAAGAGCGCGAAATGGCGCTCTCGACGGCTTAGAACCGTCGGCCCTCCGATCCGACCGCCTGGGAAGATGGCACGCTCAGCCGGGCCGCCTTGAACGCCCGATGAATCTGTGTCGGGCTTCGTGGCGCTTGGCAACTCCAGATCGCTATTCCGCGACGTGGGGAACATGGCCGCCGCGCGCCAACGCATCCCCGCGCGCTATCACGACGCGAGGGCTACGCCTGTGAAGCCATGGCTCCTAACGCCGCAGCGCGTATATGTCCGCCCTGTTTTCGCCGGCTACGGGCAACGCCATGTCATCGTCCAGAAGCCGCGTGATCCGGGCAAAGCCGGTGAACGCCTTCCTTGCTTCTTCGGCTGACATCTGGCCCGACAACGCGGCCGCGCAGCAATTCAGCGCGCACTGATACACAGGCCCGCGCCGGCCCGTCGGCCATTTGCGCAAGAAAACCATCGCCTCGGCGACATTATCCACTTCTTCTACAGGATGCCCCTGCCCGCGCGAAATCCGCACGGGCGAAAAGAAATGCAGGTAGTCCATTGGTTCCTCCCGGTCGATCGCAATGCGTGCGATCTAACCGATTGAAACGCGCGGCTTGGCGGTTGGTTCCACGCTGAAGATAGAATTTTTGAAAAAACTGTCGGCCATGGTCCACGCCGATGGGCGGCCGGTTATACCGTCGGAAAGTGGCAGGCTACCTTTCGGCCCGGTCGATATTCCCTCAACTCCGGCCGCTCGGTGCGGCAACGCTCCGCCGCGATCGGGCATCGCGGGTGGAAACGGCACCCGGATGGTGGCTTGAGCGGGCTCGGCACGTCGCCGGTCAGGATGATGCGCTTGCGCGTCCCGCTGGGCGTCGTCTCCACGACGGGAACAGCCGAAATCAGCGCCTGGCTGTAGGGATGGGCAGGCGTTGCGAACACCTCTTCCGCCGGACCTTCCTCGACGATCGAGCCGAGATACATGACCGCGATGCGGGTCGACACCTGGCGCACCACCGACAGGTCATGGGCGATGAAGATATAGGTGAGGTTGAGCTTCTCCTGCAGGTCGGCAAGCAGGTTGACGATCTGCGCCTGCACCGACACGTCGAGCGCGGAGACGGGTTCATCCAGCACGACCAGATCGGGGTTGAGGGCAATCGCCCGCGCAATGCCGACACGCTGGCGCTGCCCGCCGGAAAATTCGTGCGGGAACCGCATGACGTGATCCGGCAACAGCCCGACGAGGTCGAACAGTTCGGCAACCCGCGCGCTGATGTCACGAGACGAAAGCTTGCCGTGGATGCGCAGCGGCTCGGCCACCAGGTCGCCGACACGACGGCGCGGATTGAGCGAGGCCGACGGGTCCTGGAAGACCATTTGCAGGCGCCGCCGCAGCGGCCTGAGTTCGGAGAGCGACTTGGAGGTGATGTCGTCACCTTCGAACAGAAGCGTGCCGTCCGTGATGTCGTAGAGCCTTACCAGGCAGCGCGCCAGCGTGGACTTGCCGCATCCGGATTCGCCGACCAGCCCGACAGTCTCGCCGCGCCGCACCGTCAGCGAAACATCGTCGACCGCATGGACGGTTCGTCTGCCTTCCGCCGAAAATCGGGTGCCGATCGAGAAGCGCTTTGCCAGCGAGCGCGTCTCGAGGATTGGCTGATCCCTGTCGGTTATCGGTTCCTTCTCGGTCATCGGTTCTTTGCCGGTTATCGGTTCTTTCTCGGTCATCGATCCGCTCATGCCTGCGCCACCCGGAAGCATGCGGCGGCGTGGGGTCCAGCCCCGAGGTTGGGCTTGCCGGTCTCGCAGGATTCGTAGTGGACGGGGCAACGCGGACTGAAAGCGCAGCCCTGCGGCAAGCGCAGCAGCGACGGCGGCGAGCCGGGAATGGCCGGCAGGCGACGCGGTTTTTCACCGGTCAGCGGCGGGATCGAACCGAGCAGCGCGCGCGTATAGGGGTGGCGCGGATCGGAAAACAGCTCCATGCGGCTGCCGCGTTCCACCACGCGGCCGGCATACATGACCATGACGCGGTCGGCGAGTTCGGAGACCACGCCCATGTCATGCGTGATGAAGACCACCGCCGACTTGTGCGTCGCGCGCAATTTGCGCACGAGATCGAGAATGCCGGCCTGCACCGTCACGTCGAGTGCGGTGGTCGGCTCGTCCGCCACCAGCAGGGCCGGATTACACGACAGCGCCATTGCAATCACCGCCCGCTGGCGCATGCCACCGGAGAGCTGGTGCGGGTAGCGCGACATCGCCTCGTGCGGGTTGGGAAAGTTCACCTCGGCCAGCAGTTCCTCGACGCGCTCCATCGCTTTGGATTTGCTGATGTTTCGATGTGCGCGGATCTGCTCGGCGATCTGCCAGCCGATCGTGTAGACCGGCGTCAGCGCCGTCATCGGATCCTGGAAGATCATCGCGATCTCGTTGCCGCGCAGGCGCCGGAGTTCACGCGCCGGCAGTCCCACCAACTCGCGGCCCTTGTAACGGATCGAGCCCTCGATGACGGCATTGGGGTCGGTGATGAGGCCCATCACGGCCAGCAGCGATACGGTCTTGCCGGAACCGGATTCGCCGACGACGCCGAGAATCTCGCTTTCCCCAAGATCGAAGGAAACGCCGTCGATGGCCCGCACCAGCCCGTCATCGGTCCGGAAGGATACTCTGAGGTCACGCACCGACAGTATCATGACGTCCTCAGGCGCGGATCGAGAAGGATGTAGACGAAATCGACCACCGCATTGGCGATGACCACGAACATGGACGCATACATCACCGTTGCCATGATCATCGGCAGATCGAGATTCTGCAGCGCGTCATAGGTGAGTTTGCCGATGCCGTGCAGCCCGAACACCACCTCCGTCAGCAAGGCGGAGCCACCCACCAGCGCGCCGAAATCGAGGCCGAACAGGGTGATGAAGGCGATGAGCGATGTGCGCAGTGCGTGGCGCAGCAGGATGCGGGTTTCCGACAGGCCCTTGGCGCGGGCCGTGCGGATATAGTCTTCCTGCAGGGATTCGATGATCGCAGCCCGCAGCACGCGTCCGTAGATGCCGATGTAGAGGATGGCCAGCGTGATCCACGGAATGACCAGCGTCAGGAACCAGCCCTTTGGATCGTCCGAGAAATTCTTGTAGCCGAGCGGCGGCACCCAGGAAAACAGCCAGCTGTCGTGATAACGGCTCTGAGTGATCAGGTTCATCACCTCGCCCAGCCAATAGACCGGCATGGAAATGCCGAGCAGTCCCAGCGCCATCAGAATCTTGTCCAGCCAGCTGTCGCGCGTGGCGGCGGCAACGATGCCGATGATGATGGACACCACCACCCACAGGATCGCCGCCCCGAACACCAGCGACAGCGTGACCGGGATCGAATCCAGCACGGCCGGCACCACCTTCCAGCCGCGATTGACGAACGAGGTCAGATCACCGGTGACGAAGATCTTCTCCATCATCGTCACGTATTGGACGTAGAGCGGCCGGTCGAAGCCGAAGCTGTGGCGCACCGCCTCCAGCACTTCGGGCGACGCGTTGCGGCCGGCGATGCGCGCCGCCGGATCGGCGCCCGGCGTCGCGAAGAAGATCAGGAAGACGATGACCGAGATGCCGAACATCACGAACAGCATCTGACCGAAGCGGCGCAGGATCGCGTAGATCATCAGTCGCGCCCCAGCCGAACCTTGGAGCGTGGGTCGAGCGCGTCGCGCAGGCCGTCACCGAAGACGTTGAGCGCCATGACAGACACGGCGATCGCTAGGCCTGGCGCCAGCGCCACAATCGGCCGCGTATAGAGCAATGCCTGTCCGTCCTGGATGATGGTGCCCCAGCTCGCCGCCGGCGGCTGCACGCCGATCGACAGGAAGGAGAGCGCTGATTCCGTCAGCATGTTCAGCGCCATCATCAGCGGCACGAAGACGATGAGCGTGGTGGTGATGTTGGGCAGGATGTCGCGCCACAGGATGCGCCATCCCGGCACGCCCAGATTGACCGCGGCGTGGACAAATTCGCTGCGGCGCAGCGACAGGACCTGCCCGCGTATCGGGCGTGCCACATAAGGCACGTAGACGATGCCGATGATGATGACCGGCAGCCACAGGCTGCCGGACTCGATCTCGATCGGCCCGATCGAAATGCCTTGCGCGATGGTGACGATGGAAAGCGAAATCGCCAGGAGATAGATCGGGAAGGCCCACAGCACATCCAGGAGGCGCGACAGCACCGTATCGGTGATGCCGCCGAAATAGCCGGCGATCAGTCCCGCCGACGTGCCGAGGATCAAGGTGAAGATGGTCGCGGCGCCGGAAATCAGCAACGAGATCAGTCCGCCATAGAGCATTCTTGCCATGACGTCGCGTCCCTGGCTGTCGGCGCCGAGGAAGTAGTTGCCGAGCCGCCAGGTCGGGCCGAGCGGCGTGTAGCCAAGCCCGAGCCCCTCCGTCGACGGCTCCATCACCGCGACGTCGGCGCCATCGATCTGGATGACGGCGTCGAGCGTCGAGGCGAAAGGGTCGACTTGCGCCCAGTGCGCGTAGAGAGGCGCACTGACGCAAGCCACGACAATAAGGAGGAACACGGCCAGGGACGCCATGGCGGCCCTGTTCCTTGCCAGCTTCGCAAACGCGACAGCCCAGGGCCCTCGCGTCTTGCGCGGCATGGCAGCGACTTGGTTCGACACGGACGCGCCCCTCTCCGCAGTTCGTTACTGCACCCAGGCCATCACTGCACCCAGGATTGGGTGATCATCCAGTTGAACTGCCGGTTGAACTTGAAATTGCCCAAGCGCTTGCTGACGAAGTCAAGCCGCTTCGGCGTGAACAGGCCCACAGCCGGCGCCTTGTCCGTGACCTGCCTGTCGATCTCGGCCCACATCTTGTCTGCGGCCTTCTGGTCGGTCACGCCGAGATCGAGCGCCTTCTGCATCTTTGCGTCGATATCCTTGTCGCAGAAGCCGGCGATGTTGATCGAAGCGTCCGACCCTTCACGGAAGGAAGCGCAGGAGAACAGGATGTTGAGGAAGTCGGAAGCCGCCGGATAGTCCTTGTACCACTGGGTAATGGACATCTGCACTTTGTTGTTGGTGTTCTGGATGTAGGTGAACTGGATGTTGGACGAGATCGGCTTGACGTCGGCGACATAGCCGATGGTGGTCAGCACGCTCTGCAGATAGACGCCGATGGAGCGTGAGATGGCGGTGTCTTCGGCGATGATGGTCACCTTCTGGCCCTTGGTGCCGGATTCCTCGACGAGTTGCTTTGCCTTGTCGAGATCGGGCGCCGACCATTTGGCGCCAGGGTTCTTGGTGAAGGGGCAGTAATCTTCATGGCCGGGGAAGTCCGGCGGCAGGACCTGGCAGACCGGCGAAGCCAGCACCTTGCCGCCGAACAGCTTGACCAGCGTGTTGCGGTCGATCGCATAGGCAACGGCCTGGCGCGCCTTTTCGTTGTCGAATGGAGCGAGACGGTTGTTCAGCGGTGCATACCACCACGCTGAAAGCGGCGAGATGTGCAGCTGGTCCATGGACTTGCTGCCAAGTTCGCCGAGGCGATCGCTCGGCAGAGCGTCGAACATCCAGTCCGCTTCGCCGTTCTGGATCGCCGAGACGGCCGCTTCCTCGGACAGGCCGAAATCATATTGGACGACATCCGGATAGCCGTCCGGCTGCGCGTCCTCGCTCCACTGCTTGAAATTGGGGTTGCGCGACACCGTCATGCCCTTGTTGGGGTCGAAGGCGGAGATCATGTAAGCGCCGGTGCTGGGAATGGGCTTGGAGCCCATGTCTTCTGCGGGCGTGTCCGCCGGCAGCACCACGGCGTGCGGCAAGGCGAGCTTGTAGAGGATCTCGGCGTCAGGCTTGGTGAGGTTGAGGGTGACTGTGCCGGCGGCCTCATCCCCGACAACGCCGCCTTCCAGCGTGCAGCTCTTGGTGTCGGCCAGGCATTTGTCGGCGCCGACGATGCCGGCATAGAAAGTACCGGAGGTCGGCCCGGAAACCTTGAAGATGCGCTGGAAGGAGGCGACGACGTCCTTGACGCTGAGATCATGGCCGTCGGAGAACTTGATGCCCTTGCGCAGCTTGAAGGTGAAGGTCTTGCCGTCATTGCTGACCTGCGGCAGCGCCTCGGCGAGGTCAGGCACGATGGTGAAGCCGTCCATGCCCTCGGCTTTGCGGAAAGCGACCAGTCCGTCATAGATCGGCTGGTACATCTGCCAGCCCTGGTCGGTGTAGTTGATGTGCGGATCGAGCGTTCCCGCCGCTGAGCGGGCTAGAAGGCGAATGGTGCCGCCTCGGTGCTCTTTGAGATATTCGGCCTGCGCCGGGGCCAGCCAGGTGCCGGCCAGCAATGCCACGGCTGACGCCGCCAGAAGCAGTTTCTTCATGCTTAGTTCCCCTTTTCTCTGTTGTCGTTGTCGTCCAGGAAGTCTCCCACCACCCGCATGCACAGGTCCTGCTCTTCGACATGCGGCATATGGCTGGAATGCTCGAATATCTCCCAGCGCGATCCCTTGATGCCGTCCTTGTAGGGCTGCACGGTCGCGGGCGTGGCCTCGTCATGGCGTCCGGAGATGATCAGCGTCGGAACATCGACGGCCGGCAGGCGATCGATGATGCTCCAGCTCTTCAGGGTTCCGATGACATGGAACTCGTTGGGCCCGTTCATCACATGATAGACCGTCGGATTGCGCACGACCTGGGCGAAGGTCTCGGCTACCTCGGGCGGGAAAGGCACCACCCGGCAGACATGCCGTTCGTAGAACACCATCGTCGCCGCCTGGTAGGCCGGATCGTCCGTCGTGCCGGCCTGCTCGTGGCGGGTCAGTGTTTCCTGGACATCCCCGGGCAGGTCGGCGCGCAACCGGTTGGCCTCTTCGACCCACAGCTTCATAGAAGCCGGCGAGTTGGCGATGGTCAGCGACTTCAGACCCTTCGGCCGCGTCACCGCATATTCGGCGCCCAGCATGCCGCCCCAGCTCTGGCCAAGGACATGGAAGCCGGCGCGAATGCCGAGATGGTCGACCAGGTTTTCAAGCTCGTCGATGAAGAGCCGGGGCGTCCAGAAGTCGGCGCCCTTCTCGGGCAGCAAAGTCGAATTGCCGCAACCCAATTGGTCGTAGTGGATGACGGCGCGATCTCTTCGGGCAAGAAGCTTGTAGGCATCGACATAATTGTGGGCGACACCCGGACCGCCGTGCAGGATCACGATTGGGGCCTTGTCGGCATCCAGTTCGCCGGAGATTCGATACCAGGTTTCGTAGCTGCCGAAGGCGGCCAGCCCTTCCCTACTACTGATCTCAGACGACATCCCGGCTCCTTGCACGTTTGAAGGCATCTTGTCGTTGTCCGTGGGCGCCTAGTTCACCTTGCGGTTGGCCTGGACCCATTCTTCCAGCATCTGCACGCCGAACGCCGTGGCGCCTTCCCGGCCGAGCGGTTGATCCTTGTCGGCCATTTCCTTGCCGGCTATGTCGAGATGCACCCAGGGCCGATCCTCGGTGAAGTGGCGCAGGAACGCCGCCGCATAGGGCGCGTCGCCATCTTCCATGTCCTTGGCGTGGTGCCGGAGATCGGCGAATGGCGACTGCAGCCCCTCATCGTAGGCCCGGTCGAGCGGCAACCGCCAGAAGCGCTCGCCGACCGTTTCTCCGGCCGCGATCATCTGCGTCGCGATGGCATTGTCGGTGCTGAACAGACCGGCGAATATCGATCCGAGGCCGCGCATCACCGAATAGGTCAGCGTCGCCAGATCGACGATCACCGAGGGGTTGAAGCGCGAAGCCGCATAGTAAAGGCAGTCGGCCAGGATCAGGCGCCCTTCCGCATCCGTGTCGAACACTTCCACGGTCTGTCCTGAAGCCGTCGTGATGATGTCGCGCGGCTTCAGCGCGGTGCCGGACGGCATGTTCTCGGCAATGCCCAGAATGCCGACAGCATGCACAGGGCTGCCTTGCCGGGCCAGCGCTATCAGCAGGCCGACAACAGCGGCCGCGCCACCCATGTCGGCCTTCATGTCGAACATCTGCTCGCCGCGCTTGATGCAGAGCCCGCCGGAGTCGAAGCATACGCCCTTGCCGACGAAAGCCATGGGCTGCGCAGGAGCACCCTTGCCGCGATAGCGCAGGACAGCAACGCGCGGCGGCCGTACCGACCCTGACCCGACAGCCAGGATCGCATTCATGCCGAGTTCCCCGAGCTTTGTCGTATCGAGGATCTCGACGTCGATGCCGGCTTCGCGCAGCGGCTCCAGGTGATCGTGGAAATTGTCGGGATGGAGATGGTTCGGCGGCAGGTTGACCAGCGTGCGCGCATATTCGACGCCGTCGGCAATGGCGTTGATCCGTGCCAGCGCCGGGGCTAGATCGGCGCCGCTTGCGCCGACCAGTTGCACACGCAGGGTTCTATCCGCGCCGGCACCCTGGCGTTGGTTGCGCATGTCGAAGCGATAGCGCCGCAGCCGCATGCCGAGCGCCACGCGCGCCAGGATGTCCGCGCCTGGCAGGTCGACACCGGCGATCGGGTCCAGGAGCAAGGTAGCCGCGCACTCGCTCTTGCCTTCGAGATGCGCGGCCAGCAAACCGCCGGCACGCGCCAGTGACAGCGCGGTTAAAGCCTCAGTCTTGCCCAAAGCGAGAACGATGACGCGCCGGGCCGATACAGTCTGGGGAGCGATCACATCGATGCAGGTGCCAGACTCGGCCAAAGCGTCCGGGTCGGAGCAGGCACGGGACAAAATCCCGCTTAACTCGACATCCAGCGCCGCTGCCCGTGGACCAAAGCCTGTCTTGGCCGTTTGCAGGATCACGACGACAGCGGCTTCAGCCGAAATCTCGTCGGCCGCTTCAAAGACCGGCACTGGCGATTGAGGCATAAGCAGTCATTCTCCCATTTTGGCCCGGCCTCAGCGCCCCTTTGCGCAAAGCTTCGCCTGCCAGCGGTGGAAACCGATCAGGCCGGTCTCTGCCACTGAGGCCCCAAATAATCGTTTTCTGATGGCGACTTGGTCGCTCTTGCCTTCTGGGTATCCCCGAAGGACCCTGGTGATCAAACGCCAATTTTGTCCATGTCGATTGACAAAAACTCAACTGACAATTCATGATCGGGCAATGGCCTTACCTTCACTCAATGGCATGCGCGCCTTCGAGGCCGCCGCACGTCTCGGCAGCGTCAAGGACGCAGCCGAAGAACTGCACCTGACGCCCTCTGCCGTCAGCCGCCACATCCGTGCACTTGAAAGGAATCTTGGCCAGGATCTGTTCGAACGCGGCTTTCGCCAGATCACGCCGACCATCAGGGGCTCCTACTATGCGCGCAGCCTCTCGGAAGCATTCGAGGCCATCTGGCGCGCCACCGACGATGTCAGTTTCTCCGATGGCCCGAGCCACGGCCGGACCCAGCGTGTCCGGGTCTTGTGCGTGCCGGCTGTTCTCAATCTTTGGCTGGCGGACCGGCTGCCGAATTTTCGCCGGCTGCATCCGTCCGTCGATCTGGAGATTTCGAGTTCGGGCAAGCGGGCCAACTTCGATTTGGCCATCGTCGACGAATTCGTCTACAAGGCCGGCCCGGCCTTGACGCTGCTGATCCCGCTGCTGCTGACGCCGGTCTGCGCGCCCTCGCTGCTCGAAGGGCCGGTGCCGCTGCGATCACCCGCCGATCTGGTCAATCACCATCTGATCCATGAATGCGAGACCATGAGGTGGAAGCGTTGGCTGGAGCAGGAAGGCGTTTTGGAGACATCACCGAAATCCAGCACGACCCTGGACGATTGCACGCTGATCATGCGCGAGGCGGTCAACGGCGCTGGCATCGCGCTTGCCGACACGATGATGGCGCAGGATTTTCTGCAGCAAGGCAAGCTTGTCGCCCCGTTTCGCGCCCGCCACACCTATCCGGCCGGCATCTACCTGCACCAGCGTCGCAGCATCGGCAACAAGCCGGGCACCGGCCTGTTTCAGGATTGGCTGCTTTCCGAAGTCGAGGACCACAAGCGCGCGATGGCCATCACCTAGGCGCGTCGCGCATGCATGTCGTTCTCCCAAAGCCGGCGACATGCATTGGACAGTCGAATCACCGATCGTTGGTATTCAACAGCGACCCACCTTTACGATCCCTCGATAATCGCGGTTCGCATTGAATATCTTTAAGGCCAAAGCCGGCAAATTGGTTGCTTGTCGGTTCCCCTGCGTCAGGCGTAACCTCTGCGGTCAACGCGTGAGGGCGCGTTTTTGCAAAAGGGGAACATTGCAATGACGATACAGGGCGCATCGCCTGACCTATACAATGAGGACCTCGCTCCGGCCACGGTTCGAAACTGGGGACCATTCTCGATCTTCAACGTCTGGACGTCGGACGTTCACAGCCTGTGGGGTTATTATCTCGCCGCCAGCCTGTTTTTGTTCTGCGGCGGCTTCGTCAACTTCATCATCGCCATCGGCATCGGGTCGTTGATCATCTACGTGCTGATGAACATGGTCGGCTATGCCGGCGTCAAGACTGGCGTGCCCTACCCCGTGCTGGCCCGCGCCTCCTTCGGCATCTGGGGCGCCAACATACCGGCACTTGTGCGCGCCATCGTCGCCTGCTTCTGGTACGGCGCGCAAACGGCCGCCGCTTCCGGCGCGATCGTGGCGCTGCTGATCCGCTCGCAATGGTTCGCCGATTTCAATGCCAACACGCATTTCCTCGGCCATTCCGGCCTGGAAGTGATCTGCTTCGTCGTGATCTGGGCGCTACAGCTGCTGATCATCCAGCGCGGCATGGAGACGGTGCGCCGTTTCCAGGATTGGGCGGGGCCTGCGGTCTGGGTGATGATGCTGATCCTGGCGATCTATCTCTGCGTCAAATCCGGAACCTTCGCCTTCACCAGCGACATCCCGATGGATGTGCTGAAGGAGAAGACCAAGGACGCCGGCGTGCCCGGTGAGCCGGGCTCGTGGACCTCGCTGTTCGCGGTCGCCGCGATCTGGGTGACCTACTTCTCGGCGCTCTATCTCAACTTCTGCGATTTCGCACGCTACGCGCCGGACAAGGCTGCACTGCGCAAGGGCAACATCTGGGGCCTGCCGGTCAATCTCATCCTGTTCTCGCTGGTCGCCGGCGTTACCACCATTGCCGCCTACGACGTCTATCACGAGGTGCTGCTGCACCCCGACCAGATCTCGGCAAAGTTCGACAGTTGGTTCCTGGCTGCTCTCGCCGCCTTGACCTTCGCGGTGGCGACGCTCGGCATCAACGTCGTGGCCAACTTCGTCTCGCCGGCCTTCGACTTCTCCAACGTCTTTCCCAGGCAGATCGACTTCAAGAAGGGCGGCTATATCGCAGCACTGATCGCGCTTGTGCTCTACCCCTTCGCGCCGTGGGAAGGCAGTGCCGCCTCCTTCGTCAACGTCATCGGCGCAACGATGGGACCGATCTTCGGCGTCATGATGGTCGACTATTACCTGATCCGCAAAGGCGAGGTCGATGTCGAGGCGCTCTATCGCGAAGATGGCGAATTCCGCTTCCAGGGCGGCTGGCACGTCAACGCCTTCATCGCCGCCGGCATCGGCGCGTTCTTCTCGTCGATCCTGCCCAACTTCACCAACTGGCTGCCGTCCTGGTGGGGTGTCTATGGCTGGTTCTTCGGCGTGGCGATCGCCGGCGTCATCTATTACGTGCTGCGCACCGCAGCCGTGAGTGCCGGCGCCAAGATGGCGAAGGCTTGAAAATCAGGGAGTAGGCAGTAGGAGCTAGGGAATAGAGAACAGCTTCCCTACTGCCTACTGCCTACTGCCTACTGCCTACTGCCTACTGCCTACTGCCTACTGCCTACTGCTTGTTGCCAACCATCTCGGCCAGCTTGCGCACCGTGTTCCAGTTGCGCGACGTGCCGATGCCCATGCGCTTGTGACTGGCGGCGGCAAGCAGCCGCGAGCTTGGCCGCTCCCGCGAGAACACCAGCCATATGTCGCCGCCGACCAGGAGCACCTTCTCGTCCTCCCCGGCATGGGCTTGAAGCCCCGATAGGGCATCTTCGGCCACGGGCTTGCGCATCACGCGCACCGCGACCTGATCGCCGGCTTCCACCGATTCTCTCGGGAATGGATTGCGGCTTGCCAGTTTCAGCCAATCTCCGCTGCTGCGGACAATGATGTCGACGTGGCGGCCGAAGGCCTTTTCGAACGCCGCCTCCAGCCGCTTTTCAAGTGCGGAGATCGAGGTCTTGTCGCTCTCGAAGACAAGGTTGCCGGTCGCAACCAGTGTGCGGACATTCCTGAGGCCAAGGCCTTCCGCCATCGCCTTGAGGTCCGACATGACGACCCGGCGCCCCTCGCCCAGAATGATGCTGTAGAGGAGCGCGACATAGGTCTGCATGAGGCGCGTCTCGCTCGACGGCGCCTACACGAGGCGCGACTGCTCGACCGCCGCCTCGATGAAGCTCGCGAACAGCGGATGCGGATCGAGCGGCCGGCTCTTCAGCTCGGGGTGATACTGGACGCCGATGAACCAGGGATGGTCGGGATACTCGACCGTTTCCGGCAGCACGCCGTCCGGCGACATGCCGGCAAACACCAGGCCGCAATCCTCGAGCCGTTCCTTGTAGTCGACATTGACCTCGTAGCGATGGCGGTGGCGCTCGGAAATCTGCGTGTCGCCATAGATGTCGGCGATCTTCGAGCCCTTGGCGAGTTCGGCCTGATAGGCGCCGAGCCGCATCGTGCCGCCGAGATCGCCGGTTTCGCGGCGCTTCTCCAGCATGTTGCCCTTCAGCCATTCGGTCATCAGGCCGACGACCGGTTCCTCGGTCGGGCCAAACTCGGTCGAGGATGCATGTTCCACGCCGGCCAGCGAACGCGCCGCCTCTATGCAGGCCATCTGCATGCCGAAGCAGATGCCGAAATACGGCACCTTGCGTTCGCGCGCGAACTTCGCCGCCAGGATCTTGCCTTCCGAACCGCGCTCGCCGAAACCGCCGGGAACCAGGATGCCATGCACCTTTTCCAGCCACGGCGTCGGATCTTCCTTTTCGAAAATCTCGCTCTCGATCCAGTCGAGCTTGACCTTGACATGGTTGGCCAGGCCGCCATGCGAGAGTGCCTCGATCAGCGATTTGTAGGCGTCCTTGAGGCCGGTGTATTTGCCGACGATGGCGATGGTCACCTCGCCTTCCGGATTGTGGATGCGGTCCGACACCTTCTGCCAGGGTTCCATGCGCGGCTTCGGTGCCGGATCGATGCCGAAAGCGGCCAGGACTTCCGAATCGAGCCCTTCCTTGTGATAGGCCATCGGCACGTCGTAGATATGCGGCACGTCGAGTGCCTGGATGACGGCGCTTTCCCTGACATTGCAGAACAGCGACAGCTTGCGGCGCTCTTCCTTGGGAATAGCGCGGTCGGCGCGCACCAGCAGGATGTCGGGGGCGATTCCGATGCCGCGCAGTTCCTTGACCGAATGCTGGGTCGGCTTTGTCTTCAGCTCGCCCGCCGTCGGAATATAGGGCATCAAGGTCAGGTGCACGTAGACGGCGTTGTTGCGCGGCAGGTCATTGCCGAGCTGGCGGATCGCCTCGAGGAACGGCATCGCCTCGATGTCGCCGACCGTGCCGCCGATCTCGCACAGCACGAAATCATAATCGTCATTGCCGTTGAGGACGAAATTCTTGATCTCATCGGTCACATGCGGAATGACCTGCACGGTTGCGCCGAGATAATCGCCGCGCCGCTCGCGCTCGATGATGTTCTTGTAGATGCGGCCGGTGGTGATGTTGTCCTGCTGATTGGCCGAGCGGCCGGTGAAGCGCTCGTAGTGGCCAAGATCGAGATCGGTCTCGGCACCGTCATCGGTGACGAACACCTCGCCGTGCTGGTACGGCGACATCGTGCCTGGATCGACATTGAGGTACGGGTCGAGTTTTTTGATGCGTGCGCGATAGCCTCGCGCCTGCAGGAGAGCCCCAAGGGCCGCTGCGGCTATGCCTTTTCCAAGTGAGGAAACCACGCCGCCTGTGATGAATACATATCGCGCCATGGGAGTCATCGCTTAACGCGGCCGGATTGATTCCGCCAGAGAAAAAACCGCCGCGAAGGCTTTTTCCCAAAAAGGCGCTCAGACCGTGATCCCGAAAAGTGGAATCCGGTTTTCTCGGACAAACGGTTTCGGTTTGTCCGGACAAACGGTTTCGGTTTGTCCAGGGATCACGACCGAACAGGCTTGGTCGTGATCAAGGCAAAACAAAAGGGCCGGCTGAGCCGGCCCTTTCGGCACGATGGTGGAAACGTCAGATGATGACGACTCTGGTACCGACCCTGACGCGGCTGTAAAGGTCCATGACGTGCTCGTTCATCATGCGGAAGCAGCCGTTGGAGGCGCTGGTTCCGATCGACTGCGGCGCGATGGTGCCGTGGATACGCAGATGCGTGTCCTTCTTGCCGTCATAGAGATAGATGGCGCGTGCGCCGAGCGGGTTCTGGCCGCCGCCGGGCATGCCGTCCTTGTACTGGGCGTAGTGCTTCGGCTCGCGCTTCTGCATGTCCAGCGTCGGGATCCAGCGCGGCCACTCCTGCTTGTCGCCGACGGCGACCGTGCCCTTGAACTGCAGGCCTTCACGGCCGACCGCGATGGCGTAGCGACGCGCGGTGCTCGATGATTCGACGAGATAGAGCCGGCGCGCACTGGTGTCGATGACGATGGTGCCGGCATCATAGCCCGTGAATTCGACGTCCTGAGGCACGAATTCCGGCTTCACCTTGAACGGCTTCTTGGCGTTCTTCTGGGCAAGCGCCGAGTCGAGCGCGCGCGTCTCGGGCAGATAGCTGATCGAGGAGCCGGATGACGAGATCCCGCCGAACAGGCCGGCGAACAGACCACCGCTCGGCCGCTTCTGGCCGCCGAGGACCTCGCTGCGCAACTCGCCATTGTTGCCGGTCAATGCGACGTTCATGGCCTCAGCCGGGAGCGGCTCGGCCGACTGGATCGGCGCGATCGGTTCCATCGGCTCGATGACCTTGACGGTCTTCTTGGCCGGATTGGCTTCGGCCACTTCAGTGGCAGAGGCACTTTGGCCCCTTTTTGCCAGGAAGTCCTGGCGTGCGGCCTCGGCCCGGGCCTTGGCCGCTTCGCGCAACGCCAGTTTCCTGGCTTCAAGCGCCTTGGCCTTGGCGTCTTCCTTGTCGGCAACGATCTTGGCTTCGATCTTCTTGATCTGGGCGAGATCGTCCGGCGTCGGGTTTTTCTTCTTCTTGAGAAGCCTCAACTGCGCCGCATCGCTCTTGACTGCGATGTTGATGGCGTCGGTCCTGTCGACCGACTGATTGGCGGCCATATTGGCCGGCATGCCGGCGAAAGCCGGGGAACTGAGGCCGAGTGCGGCGCAAAGTCCCAGGAAAATGAAGCTGCGAAGCTGCATGGCGAAGATCCGATCGTTTAATGCTTGTTGCCCACGGCGTCGCCCGGCGTCCCCCAAGGACACCGAAAATGCCGCGTGCAATCTATAGTCGAATAAATGCGGATGCCTCAAGCGCGAGGCAGCACCACTACCCGTCGAATCTTCGTGATGGCGCAGCATTTGCCGCGACTGTGTTCAAACGATCACAGATCGCGCTTTGGAGCGAGCGGAAGCTACTGGTTCGGGACCTGGGGGGCGGCCGGCGCGGTGTTGGTGGTGCCGTTGCTTGCCGGCGGCGTCGAGCCGGCGGCCGGAGCCGTTGCCGGAGGCGTCGTCGCGGCATCGTTGCCGGATGGCGGCGTCGGCGTGACGTTGCCGGCGGGTGCAGGGGTGGTCGTGCCGGGCAATTGGTTGAGCACGCCCTTGCCGGCCTCACCCGATGTCGCGGGAACGCGGTCGAGGATATCGATCGGCTTCTCGCCGTAGCGGGCAATGATCGACAAGGTCAGCGATGTGACAAAGAACGCGGCCGCCAGGATCGCCGTCGCGCGGGTCAGCGCGTTGGCAGCGCCACGCGCGGTCATGAAGCCCGATCCGCCACCAATGCCAAGGCCGCCGCCTTCGGAGCGCTGCAGCAGCACCACGCCGACAAGGGCGAGCACGACCATGAGATGGATGACGATCAGTACGGTTTGCATAGTTTATCCTGGCAAGGCCTTGCCCGGCCGCGAACACGACCGGTGAATTGGAGGCGGCTCAATACAATGCTTTCACGGCATTTCCAAGCCCGTGGCCGGAATATGGGAAGCAACGCCACCTTTGCAACGAATTTGGACGCGCCGCGACGCGTCCATCATCGCAAATCTCATCCGGAAATGCTGCGATAGGCTTCCGCGATAGCAAGGAAATCCGCTGCTTTCAGACTGGCGCCACCGACCAGTGCGCCATCGACATTCCTGACACCCAGCAGTTCAACGGCGTTGGATGGCTTGACCGAGCCGCCATAGAGAATGCGCATTTTGGCGGCTACGGCGCCGAGCTTTTCCGCCAGTTTTTCGCGGATATGCGCATGCGCTTCGGCAACGTCGGCCGCGGTCGGCGTCAGGCCGGTGCCGATCGCCCATACCGGCTCATAGGCAATGACAGTGTTGGACGGGGTGGCGCTTGGCGGCACCGAGCCGGCGACCTGGCGCGACAGCACCTCCAGCGTGGCTCCAGCCTCGCGTTCCTTCTGTGTCTCGCCGATGCAAACGATGGCCACGAGCCCGGCGCGCCATGCGGCGGTAGCCTTGGCCTGGACCGTCGCATCGTCCTCGCC
Organism: Mesorhizobium sp. WSM1386; assembly: GCF_055901595.1. Lineage (NCBI taxonomy): Bacteria > Pseudomonadati > Pseudomonadota > Alphaproteobacteria > Hyphomicrobiales > Phyllobacteriaceae > Mesorhizobium > Mesorhizobium sp. WSM1386. The sequence continues at coordinate 4,029,709 of NZ_CM148373.1, read as the reverse complement.
GCGTTGTTCGCGGCATTCGGAATGGCCGACGATGACATGGCTCGCGCCGGCATCCTTCAGCATCTCCGCCGAGATGCAGCCGGTGTAGGCGCCGCTTTCCTTGGCGTGGCAGTCCTCGCCGCCGGCGTGGACCGGCGTGCGCGACAGAATCTCCGCGGCATGGGAAAGCAGCGTCGCGGGAACGCAGACCAGGGCTTCGGTTTCCGCGTCGAGCCCGCTCATGAACCCGTTGCCGATCATCCTGAGTTCGTTCAGCGAGGCACTGGTGCCGTTCATTTTCCAGTTGCCGGCGACGAGCGGGCGAATTCCTGGCGTCATGGTCTGCTTCTCCGGGCAATATCTGGCTCTGGCCCTCACTACCAAAATCAGGCCACAAAGCAATCGACAGTGGACCGGAAGGGCGCTATTGCGCTTGTTTCAGACTCGGCGCATGCGAAAATGCGCATAAATCGGAAGTAACCATGCTTGGTACATTGAGAAGCGCGGCGGGCACCTGGGTCGCGAAGACACTGCTTTCGCTCCTGGTGGTCAGTTTCGCCGCCTGGGGCATTTCCGGGCGCCTGATGGGCGGCTTTGCCGGCCACGATTCGGTGATAACCGCCGGCGGCACCAAGGTGTCGATCAACGAATACCGCCTCGCCTACGATCGCCAGCTGGCCGTCATGTCGCAGCAGTTCGGACAGCGCCTGACCCACGAACAGGCCAAGGGGCTCGGCATTGACAACCAGATCCTGGCTCAGCTCGTTTCCGGCGCCGTTCTCGACGAACAAGCAAGGAAACTGGGGCTCGGCCTGTCCAAGGACAGGCTGGCGGAACTGACACGCGAGGATCCGGCCTTCAAAGGCCCAGGCGGCCAGTTCGACAGAAGGACGTTCGAATACATGCTGCGCGAGGTCGGCATGCGGCCCGAGGATTATCTGAAGAACCGCGCCCAGGTGGCGGTGCGCCAGCAGATCGTCGAGGCGGTTTCGGACGGCCTCAAGGCGCCGGACACCTTCTTCAAGGCGGTCGCGCTCTACCGCGGCGAGGACCGCACGGTCGACTATCTGACATTGCCAAAGGCGCTCGTCGAGCCGGTCGAGGCGCCGAGTGACAGCGTGCTTCAGGCCTATTTCGAGGCCAACAAGAAAACCTACGCCGCGCCTGAATACCGCAAATTCTCCTATGTCCGCCTCGAGCCGATGGACATTATGGATACGACCGCGGTCACCGACCAACAGGTCAGCGACGACTACAACAAGAACAAGGCGCGCTACACGACGCCCGAAATGCGCACCATCGAGCAACTCGTGTTCAAGACGCCGGACGCGGCCAAGGCCGCGCTTGATTCGCTCAAGGCGGGCGCCACCTTCGACAAGCTCGTCGCGGCCGAAGGCAAGACGCCGGCCGACACGTTGCTCGGCACGCTGGCCAAGGACAAGATCGCCGACAAGGCGGTCGCCGACGCGGCCTTTGCGCTCAACGCGAACGAGGTCAGCCCGGTCGTCCAGGGCGCCTTCGGTCCGGTGCTGTTGCGCGTCACCGAGATCAAGCCCGAAGTGGTGAAGCCGCTGGCAGAAGTGTCCGACCAGATCCGCAAGGACCTGGCGCTGGGTGAGGCAAGCCGCATCCTTTTGGATGTGCACGACAATTACGAGGATACCCGCGCCTCCGGCAGTTCGCTGGCCGACGCGGCGGCCAAGCTGAAGCTCAAGGACATCACCATCGACGCCATCGATCGCTCAGGTCTCAGGCCGGACGGTTCGATCGTCAAGGACCTGCCGGAATCGCCGGAGCTGATCAAGGCAGTCTTCGATGCCGAACCCAACACCGAAAACGACGGGCTGACCACGGCGGATAATGGCTTCGTCTTCTATGAGGTCGGTTCGGTCACGCCGGCTCGCGACCGGACGCTTGATGAGGTCCGCAAGAAAGTCGTCGCCGACTGGACCGCCGCCGAGACCACCAAGCGCCTCGCCGCCAAGGCGGACGAACTCGAAAAGCGGCTTAAGGCCGGCGCCACGCTGGACGTCATCGCAGGTGAGCTCAAGCTGGAGAAGCAGACCAAGCGCGGTCTGAAGCGTGAAGCCGACGATGCGGACTTCGGCAAGGAAGGCGCTGCCGTGATGTTCGGCGTCGGCGAAGGCGGCACCGGGTTGATCCCCTCGCCCACCGGCGACGGACAGATCCTGTTCAAGGTCGCCGAAGTGTTCGAACCAGCGGGGGCCGATGCCAGCTCGGTACCGGAGGACGCGCAGAAATCCTTCACCTCCGGCATGTCGGACGATCTGCTCGACCAATTGGTGGCGCAGTTGCAGACGCAGTACGACGTCCGCGTCGACCAGGCCGCCGTCGCCCAAGCCTCGACAAGATGAGCGCGCTGAAAACCCATATCGCCAAGGTCGCGACCGGCAGCGCGCTTTCCTTCGAGGAAGCGCGCGAGGCTTTCGACATCATCATGTCAGGCGACGCGACCCCCGGGCAGATCGGCGGCTTCCTGATGGCGCTGCGCGTGCGCGGCGAGACGGTGAGTGAGATCTCCGGTGCCGTCGCCACCATGCGCGCCAAGATGCTTCGCGTCGAGGCGCCGCCAGGCGCGATCGATATCGTCGGCACCGGCGGCGACAATTCCCATAGCGTCAACATTTCGACAGCCTCGGCCTTCGTCATTGCCGCCAGCGGCGTCCCGGTCGCCAAGCACGGCAATCGCGGCCTGTCCTCGCTGACCGGCGCCGCCGATGTCCTGGTCGCGCTTGGCGTCAAGATCGACCTCTCGCCCGAGTTCATCGGCCGTTGCATCCACGAGGCGGGCGTCGGCTTCATGTTCGCACCCGCGCACCATCCGGCGATGAAGCATGTCGGCCCGACCCGGGTCGAGCTCGGCACCCGCACCATCTTCAACCTGCTCGGGCCCCTCTCCAATCCGGCCAGCGTCAAGCGGCAGATGGTCGGCGTGTTCCTGCCGGAATGGGTCATGCCGGTGGCCGAGACGCTGAAGGCGCTGGGCACCGAACATGCCTGGGTCGCCCATGGCGATGGCTATGACGAGATCACCACCACCGGTGAGACGCAGGTTGCCGAACTGGTTGGCGGCGAAATCCGCAGCTTCACGCTGACCCCCGAAGAGGTCGGGCTGAAGCGCCATACCAAGGACGATCTCCGGGGCGGCGACGCCGCCTACAACGCCAGCGCGTTGCGCGATATGCTGGGGGGAGCTGCCGGCGCCTATCGCGACACCGTGCTGATGAATGCCGGCGCCGGGCTGGTGATTGCGGGCAAGGCGACGACGCTGGGCGACGGCATTGCGCTCGCCGCGCAGGCCATCGACAGCGGCCGCGCTTTGCAGGTGCTTGACCGGCTGGTCGAAATCTCGAACGGGTGAACCGTGTCTGACATTCTGCGCAAGATCGAAGCCTACAAGCGCGACGAGATCGCCGCCGCCAAGGCGCGTGCACCACTGGCGGAGATCAAGGCACGAGCCAAGGATGCCGACGCACCGCGTGGTTTTCTCGCCGCACTCAAGGCGAAGCGCGGATCCGGCAACTTCGCCCTGATCGCCGAAATCAAGAAGGCGAGCCCGTCCAAAGGGCTGATCCGGGCCGACTTCGATCCACCGGCATTGGCACAGGCTTATGAAAAGGGCGGCGCCGCCTGCCTTTCCGTGCTGACCGATGCACCATCCTTCCAGGGCGCGCCGGAATTCCTCACCCGGGCACGGGCAGCCACCGCCCTGCCCGCGCTGCGCAAGGATTTCCTGTTCGATCCCTACCAGGTCTATGAGGCCCGCGCCTGGGGCGCGGACGCCATCCTGATCATCATGGCCAGCGTCGACGATGCTTTGGCGAGCGAATTGGAAGCGACCGCATCCGAACTCGGCATGGATGCTTTGATCGAAGTGCATGATGAGGCCGAGACGCAGCGTGCGGTCAAATTGTCATCGCGGCTGATCGGCATCAACAACCGCAATCTGAGAACGTTCGAAACCAGTCTTAAGATCTCGGAGCGGCTGGCGCCGATGGTGCCGGGCGACCGGCTGCTGGTCAGCGAGAGCGGTATCTTCACGCATGACGATTGCCTCAGGATGCAGAAGTCCGGCATCGGCACCTTCCTCGTCGGCGAAAGCCTGATGCGGCAAGAGGATGTCACCGCGGCGACGCGCCTGCTGCTGACGGGCAAGGCGTTGGATGCATCGGCCCGAAAATCGGAATCGATTTTCGGAGAGCACGATGCATAGATTCAAAGTGATAGAGCGTACTTTGTGCGTCCAAATGGACGCACGTCGCTCTATGGCAGTCTGACGATGGCGGCCGCCCTCACCCATCTCGGCGCGCAAGGCGAGGCCAACATGGTCGATGTCGGCGACAAGCAAGAGACGACCCGCACCGCGATCGCCGAGGGTTTCGTCTCGATGCAGCCCGAAACGCTGAAGACCATCCTCGCTGGCAACGCCAAGAAGGGTGACGTGCTCGGCACCGCGCGTATCGCCGGCATCATGGCGGCGAAGAGGACGCATGAGCTTGTTCCGCTCTGCCATCCGCTGCTCTTGACCAAGGTTTCCGTCGACATCGAGCCGGACCATGCCCTGCCTGGGCTGAAAGTCACCGCTCTGGCGCGCGTCACCGGCAAGACAGGCGTCGAGATGGAAGCGCTGACCGCCGCTTCCGTGGCCTGCTTGACCATTTACGACATGGCGAAAGCCGTCGATCGCGCCATGGTCATTTCCGGCATCAGGCTGGTCGAAAAGACCGGCGGCAAGTCCGGCGACTACAAGGTGGGCGCCTGATGGCGCTGCTTCCGGTCGCCGAGGCGCTCGAGCGCCTGCTGGACGGCGCAGCGCCCTTGGCCGGCGAGAGCGTTTCTCTTTTCGAGGCGATCGATCGCGTGCTGGCGGAGCCGGTCGTGGCGCTTCGCACCCAGCCGCCTTTCAACGCCTCGGCCATGGACGGTTATGCGGTGCGCGCCGCCGACATGGCCCCGGTGCCATCGAAATTCTCGGTGATCGGCATGGCGCCGGCGGGGCGCGGCTTTGACGGTACGGTCGGCAAGCGCCAGGCGGTACGCATCTTCACCGGCGCGCCGCTGCCTGATGGCGCCGACACCATCGTCATCCAGGAAAATGTCCGCGATCTCGGCGGCGGCGATATCGAAGTCATCGAACCCACTGCGGAGGGACGCAACATCCGCCGCGTCGGCCTCGACTTCTCGACAGGCGATGTGCTGCTGGAAAGAGGCCGGGTGCTGGATCCGGCGGCGCTTTCCCTGACCGCATCGGCCAATCATCCCCGGGTGAGCGTGGTGAAGAGGCCGCTGGTCGCCATCATTGCCACCGGGGACGAGTTGCTGGCGCCCGGCAGCGAGCTCGGGCCGGACCAGATCATCTCGTCCAACGCCTATGGCGTCGCCGCGGCGGCGCAATCAGTCGGCGCCCGCGCGCTCGATCTCGGCATTGCCGCCGACCGCAAGGACGCAATCGCGGCATTGGTCAGGAAAGCTGTCGCCGCTGGCGCCGATGTCATCGTCACGCTGGGTGGCGCCTCGGTCGGCGACCACGATTTGACCCATGACGTACTGACCGGCGAAGGCATGACGCTCGGTTTCTGGAAGATCGCCATGCGCCCCGGCAAGCCACTGATGTTCGGCCGGCTCGGCGACATCAGATGCATCGGCCTGCCCGGCAACCCGGTGGCAAGCCTGGTCTGTTCGCAATTGTTCCTGAAGCCGCTTCTGGCAAGGCTTGGCGGCCGCGATCATCGCCAGGACATCCGCCAGGCCCGGCTGGGCGCCGCAATGGCCGCCAATGATCTGCGCCAGGATTATGTGCGGGCGGTGGTCAGGGAAGACGACAGCGGGCTGGTGGCAACCCCATTCAGCATCCAGGATTCTTCGATGCTGCGGATGCTGGCCGACGCCAACGGGCTTGTCGTGCGCGCCCCCTTCGCCCCCGCATGCACTGCCGGTGACACCTGCAACGTGCTGATGCTACGCTGAAGAATAGCCATATAAGCTGCTGATATAGGTCCAAAAAGATCTCGGCTATTCCGAGATCAAGAGCCGCGTCAGCGGATGCGCCGGATCGGCAAGCCCATCGACGATATCGAAATGATGCCGATCTGGTTCGACCACGGCGCTGGTCGTGGCGCCAAGGCCGGTCCAGATGTTGGCCAGCAACGCATTCTGGCGCAGGAATTCGGAACGCTCGCCGCCGCCGGCCCAGCAGGTGATGCGAGCGCCATCCATGGGCCGCAGCAGCGCCGGGCTTTCAGTCAGCGCCTCGCGCTCGTCGATTGCCAGCGCCTCGTTCATGCCGGTACGCATCAGCGGACGCAAATCATGCAGGCCCGAAATCGAAACGACATGGCGTACGCGCCTTGCCACATCGGCGGCCAGCGGCATGGTCGTGGTCACCATTCGGGTGGCAAGATGGCCGCCGGCCGAATGGCCGGTCAGCATCAGCGGTCCTTCGACCATAGCCGCTGCCTTGCCGATCGCCGCGCCGATCTCGCTGACGATGCCGGCGATGCGTATGTCCGGGCACAGCGTGTAGGACGGCATCGCCACGGCGAAGCCGCTGCTGACCGCGCCCTTGGCGAGGTGCGACCAGCCGCTCTTTTCGGACTCCAGCCAGTAACCGCCATGGATGAACACCACGAGCCCCCTGGGAGCGGCATCGGGCAGGAAAAGATCGAACCGGTTGCGCGGTCTATCGCCATAGGCGATATCGAACCTTGCGCGACCCTGCGCCGACAGCGCATCACGAAACGCTTGCGCCGGCTTCGCCCACGCGGCGGGCCACCGGTCGCTACCGGCGATATTCGCGCCGTTGGCGTAGGCATTGTTCCAATCGGCAATGCGATGTTCGATCATCGGCACCCTCCCCCGAAGCGGCATCGTTTCAGCGCTAGCAATGGCGGCCACCATGCCACGCGTCAATGCTCCAGCGCAAAACATTTTAGGCTTGAAACAAATTTCGACTGGTGCGATCCTGCCTCCGGAACAGTCGGCAAAATGGGAGGTCTGCTGTGCTGCCCATCTGCGGATGTTCATCCTTTCTGGATGGCATGATCGAGCAATCGGCGGCACGAAACCTCCACGAAAGACAGGAACGACAGATTAACCGCCTTCGGCCTCATGCCTCGCGCATTGGCCAGGCAGCACATAGGATAGCGGCGAGATGCTGGGGCCTTCAGCGCATATCGACACGTTCACGCGCGATCACCTGCCGCCGCCGGAACAATGGCCCGATATCCTGCTCGACGGTTTTGATTATCCTGAACACCTCAATGCCGGTGTCGAACTGACCGACAGGCTGGTGCAGAAGGGACTTGGTGACCACACCGCCCTGATCGGCAACGGCCGCCGCCGCACCTACAAGGAGCTGTCCGACTGGACGAACAGGCTCGCCCATGCGCTGGTCGAGAATTATGGCGTCAAGCCGGGCAATCGGGTGCTGATCCGCTCCGCCAACAACCCTGCAATGGTCGCCTGCTGGCTGGCCGCCACAAAGGTCGGCGCCGTGGTCGTCAACACCATGCCGATGCTGCGCGCCGGCGAGCTCTCCAAGATCGTCGACAAGGCCGAGGTCACCACCGCGCTCTGCGACACCAGGCTGATGGACGAGATGACCGCCTGCGCCAAGGACAGCGCGTTCCTGAAACAGGTCATCGGCTTCGACGGCACCGCCAACCATGATGCCGAGCTCGATCGCGCCGCGCTCGACAAGCCGGTGACCTTCACCGCCGTCAACACCGGCCGCGACGATGTCGCCCTGCTCGGCTTCACCTCGGGCACGACAGGCGTGCCGAAGGCGACGATGCATTTCCACCGCGATCTCCTGATCATCGCCGACGCCTATGCCCGCGAAATCCTGCAGGTGACGCCGGACGATATTTTTGTCGGCTCGCCGCCACTCGCCTTCACCTTCGGCCTTGGCGGGCTTGCCATCTTTCCCCTGCGCTTCGGCGCGGCGGCGACGCTGCTGGAGCAGGCGACGCCGCCCAACATGATCCACATCATCGAAACCTACAAAGCGACTATCTCCTTCACCGCGCCGACTGCCTACCGCGCGATGCTGAAGGCCATGGACGAAGGGGCGGACCTGTCGTCGCTGCGTGTCGCCGTGTCGGCCGGCGAGACATTGCCGGCTCCGGTCTTCGAGGAGTGGACGAAGAAGACCGGCAAGCCGATCCTCGACGGCATCGGCGCCACCGAAATGCTGCACATCTTCATCTCCAACCGCTTCGACGACATGAAGCCTGCATCGACCGGCAAACCGGTCGGCGGCTACGAGGCCCGCATCGTCGACGACGAGATGCGTGAAGTGCCGCGCGGCGCGACCGGACGGCTTGCGGTACGTGGACCGACCGGCTGCCGCTACATGGCCGATGACAGGCAGAAGGACTATGTCCGCGACGGCTGGAACCTTACCGGCGATACGTTCACCCAGGACGAAGACGGTTTCTTCCATTTCGCCGCCCGCTCCGACGACATGATCGTCAGCGCCGGCTACAACATCGCCGGACCGGAGGTCGAGGCGGCGCTGTTGTCGCATCCCGATGTCGCCGAATGCGCTGTCATTGGCGCCGGCGATGCCGAGCGCGGCCAGATCGTCGAGGCGCATGTCGTGCTGGTGCAAGGCGTGGCGCCGGACGCGTTGACCGTCAAGCGCCTGCAGGACCACGTCAAGGCCACCATCGCACCTTACAAATACCCGCGATCGGTGAAATTCATCACCGCGCTGCCCAAGACCCAGACCGGGAAGATCCAGCGCTTCCGGCTGCGCACGGAGACCGTCAATTGAGCGAGCCCTACGATCCAGCGTCCGAAGGCGCCCAGATGTCGTTCAAGGAACGCATGTCCTACAGCGACTATCTGCAACTGGAGAAAGTGCTGGAGGCGCAGACGCCGCTGTCGTCGGCGCATGACGAGATGCTGTTCATCATCCAGCACCAGACATCCGAGCTCTGGATGAAGCTCGCTTTGCACGAAATCGGTGCCGCGATCCGTTCCATCCGTGCCGACCGGCTCGAGCCCAGCTTCAAAATGCTGTCGCGCGTCGCACGCATCTTCGAGCAGTTGAACAATGCCTGGGACGTGCTGCGCACGATGACACCCAGCGAATACACCGAGTTCCGCGATGCGCTCGGCCAGTCCTCGGGCTTCCAGTCCTGGCAATATCGCGCCATCGAGTTCATGGCCGGCAACCGCAACCTTGCAATGCTCGGGCCCCACAAGCACCGTCCGGACCTCAGCGGCAAGCTGGAGGCGATCCTGGCGGAACCGTCACTCTATGACGAAGCGTTGCTGCTTCTGGCGCGTAACGGTTTCGACATCGGCGCCGACGCCGGGCGGACCGACTGGCGCGAAACCCGGACCGAGAATGAGGCGGTCCTGGTCGCATGGCAGACCGTCTATCGCGACCCGCAGCGCTACTGGATGTTTTACGAACTGGCCGAAAAGCTGGTCGATTTCGAAGACTATTTCCGCCGCTGGCGCTTCAACCATGTCACCACGGTCGAGCGCATCATCGGCCTGAAACGCGGCACCGGCGGCACGTCGGGCGCCTCCTATCTCAAGAAGATGCTGGAGGTCGTGCTGTTCCCGGAACTCTGGACGGTCCGCACCCGGCTCTAGTTTCTCAAGTCACCGCCGTCTTGACCGCAAATCGCGCATCTTTCCAAGCTTCAGAGCGCAAGATGTCCTCCAGCACTTCGACCGCCTGCCAGACGTCTCTGTAGCCGACATAGAGCGGCGTGAAGCCGAAGCGGATAGTCGACGGCGCGCGGAAGTCTCCGATCACGCCGCGCTCGATCAAGGCCCGCATCACCTGGTAGCCATGCGGATGCATGAAGGAAATCTGGCTGCCGCGCTGATTGCCGTCCCGCGGGCTCTCCAGTTCGAGGCCATAGGCACCGCATCTTGCTTCGACGAGCTGGATGAAAAGATCGGTCAGCGCAATGCTCTTCGTGCGCACCGCTGTCATGTCGACATCGTCCCAGATATCCAGCGCCCCTTTCAGCGCCCGCATCGAAAGCACGGGCTGCGTGCCGCACAGGAAGCGCCGGATGCCGCTGCCGGCGGCAAAACCCTGTTCGAAGGCAAACGGCCGCGCATGGCCCCACCAGCCGCTCAGCGGCTGGTGGACATCGCCGTGATGACGCTTTGCGGCATAGATGAAGGCCGGAGCGCCCGGACCGCCATTGAGATATTTGTAGGTGCAGCCGATGGCGAAATCGGCATTGGCGCTGTCGAGCTCGACCGGCAAGGCGCCGGCGGTGTGGCAGAGATCCCAGACGATCAGCGCGCCGGCTTGATGGGCCTTACGTGTCAGCGCGGCCATGTCACGCAACTGGCCGGATTTGTAATTGACGTGGTTGACCAGGATGACCGCGACGCGCTCATCGATCAGCTCTTCGATATCAGGCGCATCGACGCCTTCGAGCCGCAGCACGGTACCCGGCCGAGTCGAGGCGACGCCTTCGGCCATATAGAGATCGGTCGGAAAGCTGTCGCCCTCGGCGACGATGACTGACCGGTCCGGCCGCATGCCGAGTGCGGCATGCAGCACCTTGTAGATGTTGATCGAAGTCGTGTCGCAGACCACCGTCTGGCCCGGGGCGGCGCCAATCAGCCGGCCGAGCTGGTCGCCAAGCGCGACCGGCATGTCGAACCAGCCCGCGGTGTTCCAAGCACGAATGAGGTCCTGCGCCCACTCTTGCGTCGCGGCCTTCTGCAGCTCGTTGAAAACCGCAGGCGCCGCTGCTCCCAGCGAATTGCCGTCGAGGTAGATCACACCCTCCGGCAATGTGAACCGGTCGCGCATGGCGCGTAGCGGATCCGCCGCATCCATGGCTTCGACGGCCTTGAGGTCGAGCGTTGCGTTCATGATTGGTGATGTCCTCGATTATTCACGAATGGCTTCGCGAGCCGGCGCGGGTCCCCGGCTGCGCTTGAGGCTTGGCAGAGCAAGCATGGCGAGCACGAACAGGCCCGTGGCAAGCTTCAAATCGGGAGGCGGCATGCCGGCGGCAAGGCAGAACGACACCAGTTGGTAGTAGATGATCGCGCCGGCAAAGGGCGCCAGCAGCTGGCGCCAGACCGTCTGCTTGCCGACAACCGCCTCGCCGATCATCAGCGCGGCCAGTCCGTTGATGAGGATGCCCAGCCCCATATTGACGTCGGCGAAACCCTGCGACTGCACCATCAGCGCGCCGCTTGACGCCGAAAACGCGCTCGCCAGCCCGACGCCGCCGATGGTCGCCGCCCAGACATTGATGCCTTGCGCCTCGGCCATATCAGGATTGGCGCCCACGGCGCGCACCGCGGTCCCTTTCTCGGTCCTGAAGAACATGTAGAGCGCCACGAAGACGACGAGCGCCAGAAGACCGGCAACGACGATCTTGCTGGCCGGAAAACCCGGCCGCGCGAACGGTACCCAGTCGAACACCGCGGGCGAACCGAAGACGGAGAGATTGGACTTCCCCATGATGCGAAGATTGATGCTGTAGAGCATCGTCATCATCAGGATACCGGCAAGCAGCGTGTGGATACGGAAGCGCAGATGGATGAAGGCGGTGCAGCAGCCCGCCGCGAAACCCACGATGAATGCGACCAGGATGCCGGTCACCGGCGCTGCTCCGGCAGCCAAAAGCACGCCGCAGACGCAGCCGCCCAGCGGAAACGCGCCTTCGCTGGTGAGATCGGGAAAATTCAGCATGCGAAACGGGATCATGATGCCGAGCACGACAAAGGCCAGGATCAGGCTTTGCGCCAGGGTGACCGGCATGATCGCGATGAAGCTGGAGAGAACTTCCTCAATAAAGCCCATGGGGATCAGCTCGCCAACAACATGCGGTCGGTCTTGACGGAAAAATGGCCGATCAGATCGATAACCGTGACCCTAGCCTTTTCCTCGCCGGTGACTTCCAGCAGGACCCGGCCCGCGTCGAGCATGATCACCCGGCTGCCATAGTCGACGGCGTGCTGCATGTTGTGGGTCACCATCAGTGTGGTCAGCTTCAGCGCGCTGACGGCGCGCACCGTCGCCTGCATGACGATCTCGGCCGTACGCGGGTCGAGCGCCGCGGTATGTTCGTCGAGCAGTAATAAATCAGGTGATCCGCCGACCGCCATGATCAGCGACAGGGACTGCCTCTGTCCGCCCGAGAGCAGGTCCACGCGCGTGTCGAGGCGATTTTCAAGACCGAGGCCCAATATCGACAGCCGCTCCTTGTAGGAGGCGAGCCGTGTGGCGTTCAGCCCTTGCCGCAAGGTGCGCTTGTGGCTGCGCAGATCGGCAAGCAGCATGTTCTCCGCCACCGTCATGCTGGCGGCGGTGCCGCGCATCGGATCCTGGAAGACCCGCGCCAATTTGGCGGCGCGCTTGTGCACCGGCATGTTTGTCACATCGGCGCCGTTGATCAGGATCTTGCCGGAATCGAGGATCAGAGCTCCGGAAATGGCGTTGAGCATGCTGCTCTTGCCGGCTCCGTTGGAGCCGATGACGATGCCGAACTCGCCAGTCGCCAATGACAGGCTGAGGCTGTCCAGCGCGATCTTTTCGTCGGCCTGGCCCCTGTAGAATACTTTGCGCGCGGATCGGATCTCGAGCATCGTTCCTCCCTGACCTGAAGGGTGACGGCGCCCCCGCCGTCACCCTTCAGTCCCGATATCAGTCGACGATGCAGCCGCAATCGGCCATCGAAGCCGGTATCTCGATGCCGAACGCGGCCATCGCCTTGCGGGAAATCGTTGCCATGTGATCCGTGTAGGCCGGGCGCGATGGCGCGATCGTTTTCGGATCCTTGCCCTTGAGGATCTCGGCGGCGATGTTGCCGGCGTTGACGCCGACCTGCGTGTAATTGACCGCGAAGCTTGCCGGTACGGTGCCGTTGCGGACCGCGCTGTCATCGGAGTTGACGACCGGGATGCCGGCCTGGCGAGCGGCCGCGGAGACGGCGGCGATCGCCGGCTGGATCAGGTTCGAAGCCGGGCCGTAGATGACGTCGGCCTTGCCGGCGAGCGAGGCGATGCGCTGCTGGATGTCATTGACGTTGTCGATGCCGACCTCCACGACCTCGAAACCGGCCGCGGGCGCCGCCGCCTTGATCTTTTCGACCAGGGCAACGTCATTGGCCTCGCCTGGATTGTACGGCACGCCGAAGCGCTTGGCGTTCGGCAACAGCTTCTTGGTGAAGGCCATTACGGCGGCGACATCCTGCAGGTCGCTGGCGCCGGTCATGCCTTCGTCTCCCGCGTCCCACGACGGTACCAGCTTGGCCGCCACCGGATCGGTGACCGCGGCAAAGACGATCGGAATGCCGGAGCCCGCGAGTGCCTTCTTGGCGATCTGCGAGACCGGCGTGGTGATGGTGTAGATCAGCTTGGGCTGCTCGGCCTGCAGCTTGGCGATCATCTGCGGCACCAGCGATGCATCGAAATTAGTATGGCTCTCCGTGTAGACGACGTCCTTGCCCTCGACGAAGCCATTGTCCGTCAGCGCCTTCTTGAAGCCGGCTATGGCGGCGTTCAATTGCGGATGCTCGCCGAAATTGGCGATGCCGATACGGATCTGATCGGCCGCGGCGCTGCCGGCGCTGACCATCAATGCACCGGCCAGGGCCAATCCCGACAGCCAAGCGGACTTCGACTTCAACATCATTTCCTCCCAGATTTGATCAGCGCCGCTTCGGGGCACCTCCAGCGATCATGGTCAGTCCATCGGCGCATGTCAAACATTATATATAATTCTTGCCATCACTCGCCATCATATATAATTTCTCCAATGGCAGAGAACGAATGGATCGCGATGCAGGACCAGAAGAACTCCACCAAGACGGAAGCTGCTTACCAGCTTCTGCGGCGCGATATCCTCACCACCCGTCTCATGCCGGGCGCCCCGCTCAAGCTCAGCGCCCTGCGCGGCACCTATGGAGTTGGCTGGACGCCGCTGCGCGAAGCGTTGTCGCGCCTCGAAGCCGAACGCCTGGTCACCGCCATCAGCAATCGCGGCTTTGCGGTCGCCCCCGTGTCCCGCGCCGAACTTGAGGATCTGGCGCGCGCGAGGATGGTCGTCGAGATACCGCTCTTCCAGGAATCGATGGAGAACGGCGGCCGGAAATGGGAAGACGCGGTTGTCACCGCGCACTACCGGCTCGCCCGCTGCAAGACCGCGGTGGACGATCCCTCGGATGCCGCCGTCGACCAGTGGGACGAGAACCACGAGGCTTTTCACGCGGCGCTGCTGAGTGCCGCGACGTCCAGCTGGCTGTTGCGGTTTCGCTCGACGATCTCGGACCAGCTGCGCCGGCATCATCGCTTTCTTGGGCTGGCGCCGACATTGCGAGCCGCGGCCGGCCTCAAGGATGGCTACGAAGAGGCCATGAACGCGCTGCGCGGGGCGATGGCGATCGAGCACCACACGGCGATCATGGAAGCCGCCCTGGACCTCGACGTCGAGCGGGCAAAAGCGCTGATGACGGCCCACATCGGCTATACGCTGCACGTCTATGTCCACAGCGAGGACGGCGACGCGAACAAGGACGTCGCGCGCGCCGGCAGCTTGAAAGCGGTTGCCGGATGATTCGGCACCTCCTCATCGTCCGACGCTCGACGAGATTGCAGAAGCCGCGATCGGTACCTGCTTCCAAACCGGCGATTGTTGGCGTTTTGATTTCGTTTCGTTCACGGCAGGCAAGCCGATCGCAGGCGCGAAAATCGGCCTCGCCAGGGTCTGCCGTCGGCTGATGCCGAGCCATGTCGCAAGACTGGCCGCAGGCTATTAACCAAGACATTTCAATGCGGGCGACGGGCGGCAACGGGCGAAAATCCCCGATTTCCGGCCTGTCCGGCCCTGCAAATGATTACGGCCCTCTTACCAAATTCACTAAACTTTAAACGGTTGCAGAACACAACTGGAACAGATAGTGTTTGTTCTGGGTTTGTTTTTTCGATTCTGGATCAGAACCATTCTGGATCAAAACCTTGTCCAGATGCCTTGGGGGCCGCCATGCTGACACGCAAGCAACATGAACTCTTGATGTTCATTCATGAACGGCTCAAGGAAAGCGGTATTCCGCCCTCCTTCGACGAGATGAAAGAGGCGCTCGACCTCGCCTCCAAATCAGGGATCCATCGCTTGATCACGGCGCTGGAGGAACGCGGCTTCATTCGCCGGCTGCCCAACCGGGCGCGTGCGCTGGAAGTGCTGCGGCTGCCCGATTCGATCGCGCCGGGCCTCAACGCGGCGAAGAAATTCTCTCCAAGTGTCATCCAGGGAAGTCTCGGCCAAGGCGGTCTCGGTCAGGGCAGCCTCGGCCGCCAGATCAAGCCGGCACCGTCGCGCTTTGCCGCTGCCGGCAACGACGACGATGCGGTTCCAGCGGTGTCCATCCCGGTCATGGGTCGCATCGCTGCCGGTGTGCCCATCGATGCCATCCAGCATCAGACGCATACCATCTCGGTGCCGCCGGACATGATCATGGGCGGCGAGCACTATGCGCTGGAGGTCAAGGGCGACTCGATGATCGAGGCCGGCATCTTCGATGGCGACACGGTCATTATCCGCAACGCCGATACGGCGAGCCCGGGCGAGATCGTCGTGGCCTTGGTCGACGAGGAGGAAGCGACCCTGAAGCGGTTCCGCCGCAAGGGTGCCTCGATTGCGCTTGAAGCCGCCAATCCGGCCTACGAGACGCGCATCTTCGGGCCGGACAGGGTCAAGGTGCAGGGCAAGCTCGTCGGGCTGATCAGGCGCTACTGAGCCGGCACGGCACTTGGCTTGTCAGGTTTGCGATAGGGCTGCAGGCCCCTCGCCTCGCGCGAAAATTTTCGCTGCGCGTGCCAGGGCCGATACGGGCTGTCCACCGCGAAGCTGATGGTTGGCGGACCGGTGGCCGATTGGCGGTCGAAGAAGATGGCCGCGCTGCCCTTGCGGGCGAGCTGCCGTTTGGTGACGACGAGAACCAGCGGATTGTGGCAGGCGTCGTAGGCCGTTGCGTCATTGACGATGATCAGGTCGGCGAAGCCACAGGCCTTCCAGGTATCCTTGCGGTCTTCGACATGCGCTATGATCGCACCGGACGGGTGCCTGGCGAGACAGACACCGTCGGTGCAATAGAACGGCGCTCCCGGCGGCAGGCTGACGGCATCGGCAATATCGAATTGTCCATCCGCCTTGTCGAACATCTCCGGCAGGATAATGGTTTCGGATCTCAGCGCGCGTTTCCAGTTGTCGACGGTGAATTCGTTCGGCCGGGCCCGGCTGACCGCGAGTTCGCCACCGCCGATCGGCAGCGCGACCAGCCGCGCGTCTTCCGAGACCAGCACATCCGGCGTGCGCGTGTCGGACACCACCAGCAAGCCGGCGAGCGCGAATGGAAGCGCTGCAAGCCGCAGCCACGTCGTCGCCATCGTCGCGATGACCAGGGCAATTGCCACCAGCAGAACGGATTGCTGTGAGATGAGCCCGACCGCATCGACCGGAGAGCGTTCCGATATCCACGCCGAAATGGCGATCATCGCGGTCAGGCCCTTGCCCATCAAGTAAAGGGATGGCGCATCCAGGCCGAACGGCATCAGCAGCGCGCTGGCAACGGCCAGGAACATCACGACTGAGACGATCGGCATGACGGCCAGATTGGCGAACAGGCTGAGCGGCGACACCCGCTGGAAATGCCAGATGGCAAACAGCGCCGTGGCGCTGCCGGCGATGATGGAGGTCATGGCCAATCCGCCTGTCGCCAGCAGGAATTTTCGCGTCAGGAAGCCGGGCAAGGAGCGCTTCGGCGGCGGTGGCCTCGTTTTTCCCGCCCGGTGATCCGCCCAGCCGGCATAGGCGCCAACCAGGGCCGCGGTCGCGGCGAACGACATCTGGAAGCTCGGTCCGACCACCTCATGCGGGGAAACCAGGATGACGGCGATCGCCGAGATCGCCAGATTGCGCATGGTCAGCGCCGCGCGATCGAACAGGACGGCAATCAGCATCACCGCCAGCATGATGAAGCTGCGCTCGGCGGCGACGACGACGCCGGAGATGACGAGATAGGCGGCGATCGACAACAGTGCGGCCGCGGCCGCGTATTTCTTCACCGGCCGGCGCGCGGAAAAGTCCGGGAACAGCGCGAAGGCGCCGCGCAGGAGCCCCATGATGGTGCCGGCGACCAGCGCCATGTGCAGTCCCGATATGGAGATGATGTGATAGATGCCGGTGCGCCGCATCGCTTCGTTGATTTCGTCGGGGATGCCGGCGCGCACGCCGACGATCAACGCCGCCGCGATCTCGCCTTCTGCGCCGCCGACGCTGCCCCTGATATGGTCGGCAATGGCTTCGCGGGCGTTCTGTATCGCTGATGAAAGGCGGGCCGACAGCGGCATGCCAGCGTCGTCGGCTGCAACGACTTTTGGATTGCCGAGAAAGAACCCGCTGCCACCGATGCCGGCGAAATAGCTGTCGAAGGAGAAATCATAGCTGTCCGGCCGCACCGGACCGGTCGGCGGCAACAGCTTGGCATAGCCGGTAATAAGGGAGCCGGCGGTCATTTCCGGCGGTATCTTGCGTGCCGAAAGCCGGACCCTTTCCGGCGCGTAGCGCAGTTTCGGCCGGGCGGTCGACGTCACGTCGATGGTAAGCCGGATGCGGCCGGTCTCCATCTCTTCGATCGAGACCACGCGGCCGCTCAGTTGCGTCGAGATTTCCGAGCCCAGCATCTGGGTTCCCGTGCGCCACGTCTCGACCTTGGCGGCGAGCAAGCCAAGCGCGCACAGCAATGCCGCCGTCAGGAACAGATGGGTTTTCGGCCACGAGCGCGAGACAATCGCCAGGAAGCCCATGAGGGCCACCACCGCGACAGGTCTGGCAAAATCCGGTTCGGCCGCCAGCGAAAAATAGCCGATCGCGCCGATTGCAAGGCAAACCGGCACCAGCAGGAAGCCCATGCCGCGGTCAAGCTCCAGCTCCGCCGCCGCAGTGATGCCGTTGCGCAGGCGCGGCAATGACAGCCGGCCGAGTTGCCGGCGCACACGCACGATCCTGCCGGCCGGCGACGGAATTGGCGCGGGGATATCCGGTGCGGGCTGGTTGCCGGAACCCGGCACGAGAGGCGATTGCGTCGGCAGCGAGGCCGGCAGCGGCATCGCAAACAGGGACCGCTCGCTGACGCCAACAATGGCGTCCTCGCCCTGATCCGAGCCCCGGCTTCGTCCAGCCATTGGGTCTGCCCCTTGCACCCCTGACGCCCTATGCTACATGAACGCGCGACGCGCGAAAGTCCGCGCACCCACACCCGCCCCAGACGCTTCCCGAGAGTTCCATGTCCGACAAGGTCGTCACCCGTTTTGCCCCCTCGCCCACCGGCTACCTGCACATAGGCGGCGCGCGCACGGCGCTGTTCAACTGGCTGTACGCAAAGCACACCGCCGGCACGATGCTGCTGCGCATCGAGGACACCGATCGCGAGCGTTCGACCGAGGCGGCGACGGCGGCGATCCTGGACGGCCTCACCTGGCTCGGTCTGAGCTGGGATGGCGAGGCGGTTTCGCAGTTCGAGCGCGCGCCGCGCCACCGCGAGGTGGCCGAGGAGCTGGTGCGCCTGGGCAAGGCCTATTACAGCTACGAGACTCCCGCCGAGCTCGAGGCGATGCGCGAGGCGGCGCGCGCCAAGGGCCTGCCGCCGCGCTACAACGGCCAGTGGCGCGATCGTGATCCGTCCGAGGCACCGCCCGGCGTCAAGGGCGCCATCCGTGTCAAGGCGCCGACCGAGGGCGAGACCGTGGTGCACGACCGCGTGCAGGGCGAGGTGCGCTTCCCCAACAAGGATCTCGACGACTTCATCATCCTGCGCTCCGACGGCAACCCGACCTACATGCATGCCGTCGTCGTTGACGACCACGACATGGGCATCACCCACATCATCCGTGGCGACGACCACCTGACCAATGCCGCCCGCCAGACCGTGATCTACAACGCCATGGGTTGGGATGTGCCGTCGATGTCGCACATCCCGCTGATCCATGGCGCCGATGGTGCCAAGCTGTCGAAGCGGCACGGCGCGCTTGGCGTCGAAGCCTACCGCGCCATGGGCTACCTGCCAGAGGCACTGCTCAACTATCTGGCGCGCCTGGGCTGGAGCCATGGCGACGACGAGATCATGTCGATCAAGGACATGGTGTCCTGGTTCGACATAGGCGACGTCAACAAGGGCGCGGCCCGTTTCGATTTCGCCAAGCTGGAGGCGATCAACGGCGCCCATATGCGCCGCATGGCCGATGCCGAACTCTTGGACATCTTCATCGCCACCTTGCCCTACCTCGAGGGTGGCCCGGCGATGGCCGCGCGCCTCGACGACCGCAACAAGGCGCAACTGCTGGCAGCGCTTCCCGGCTTGAAGGAGCGCGCCAAGACGCTGGTCGAGCTCGTCGACGGCGCCGCCTTCCTGTTTGCCACGCGGCCGCTGCCGATCGACGACAAGGCGGCACTCCTGCTCAACGACGATGCCCGCAAGATCCTGCGCGGCGCTCACGAAGCTTTGAACGCGCTGTCGGGCGACTGGACGGCCGCGGCCGCGGAGGCCGCGATCCGCGACTACGCGCTGGCCGGTGGCCACAAGCTTGGCGCCGTGGCGCAGCCTCTGCGGGCCGCCCTGACTGGCAAAAGCACCTCGCCAGGCGTGTTCGATGTGCTTGCCGTGCTGGGGCGCGAGGAGAGCCTGGCGCGCATAGCCGATCAAATCGATTAGGAGCAAACTGGCCCAAGAAGATTGGCATTGAAAGGCGGGTTTCGCAGTGCAACATTAGGCCCTGGCCCAATCTGGCACGCACCCTCCTGAAATGCGGTGGCGAATACGCGCATTGCGGTGATTTCGACGTGTCGCTCTGCAGAAATTTGCCTTCGCCGGCATGAGGAAACGAGAAGGAGTTTGCAATGACCGAAGCTGCGACAAAACTGGAATTTGGCGGCAAGACCCAAGAGGCCACGGCAAAGCTGGAATTCGGCGGCAAGACTCATGAGTTCAAGGTGCGAAGCGGTTCCGTCGGGCCCGACGTCATCGACATCGCTTCGCTCTACAGCACCACCGGTGCCTTCACCTACGATCCGGGCTTCACCTCGACGGCGAGCTGCGAGTCGGAGATCACCTTCATCGATGGCGATGCCGGCATTCTCCTGCACCGCGGCTATCCGATCGACCAGTTGGCCGAACACGGCGATTTCCTCGAAGTCTGCTATCTCCTGCTCTACGGCGAACTGCCGACCAAGGCGCAGAAGGACGATTTCGATTACCGCGTAACGCGCCACACCATGGTGCACGAGCAGATGTCGCGCTTCTTCACCGGCTTCCGCCGCGATGCGCACCCGATGGCGGTGATGTGCGGTGTGGTCGGCGCGCTGTCGGCCTTCTATCACGATTCCACCGACATCTCCGACCCGTACCAGCGCATGGTTGCCTCCATGCGGCTGATCGCCAAGATGCCGACGATCGCGGCCATGGCCTACAAGTACCACATCGGCCAGCCCTTCATTTACCCGAAGAACGATCTCGGTTTCGCGGCCAACTTCCTGCATATGTGCTTCGCCGTGCCGTGCGAGGAATACAAGATCAACCCGGTGCTGGCACGCGCCATGGAGCGCATCTTCATCCTGCATGCCGATCACGAGCAGAACGCCTCGACCTCGACCGTTCGCCTCGCCGGCTCTTCGGGCGCCAACCCGTTCGCCTGCATCGCCGCCGGCATCGCTTGCCTGTGGGGTCCGGCCCATGGCGGCGCCAACGAAGCGGCGCTCAACATGCTGGGCGAGATCGGCCATGTCGATCACATCCCGGAATTCATCGCCCGCGCCAAGGACAAGGACGATCCGTTCCGGCTGATGGGCTTCGGCCACCGCGTCTACAAGAACTACGATCCGCGCGCCAAGATCATGCAGAAGACGGCGCATGAGGTTCTGGGCGAACTCGGCATCAAGGACGATCCGCTGCTCGACATCGCCATGGAGCTGGAAAAGATCGCGCTGACCGATTCCTACTTCATCGAGAAGAAGCTCTACCCGAACGTCGACTTCTACTCCGGCATCACGCTGAAGGCGCTGGGCTTCCCCACCACCATGTTCACCGTGCTGTTCGCTGTCGCCCGCACCGTCGGCTGGATCGCGCAGTGGAAGGAAATGATCGAGGATCCGCGCCAGAAGATCGGCCGTCCGCGCCAGCTCTACACCGGTGCACCGGAGCGCGACTACGTGCCGATCGCGAAAAGGTAGGGAATAGAATAGGGAATAGGCAGTAGGGAATAAGATGCCTGCTGCCTACTGCCTACAGCCTACTGCCTACTGCCTTCTTCATGCACCCCATCACCACCTCCGCGGCGATCTCGCCTGAAGGCTTGTCCGTGGCCATGCGCCTGACAACTTCAGCAAAGCCGTCCTTTTGCCAGCTACGGTAGGCGGTGTCCGAAAACAGCGCCTCTAGCTGCCGCGCCAGATAGCGTGGCCGCACATACTGGTTGTAGTGCTCCGGCACGATCGCCTGGTCGGCGATGAGATTGGGCAAGGCGGCACTCCACACCCTGACCAGGCCCTGGACCATGCGCATCACCGGATCGAGCCGGTAACACGAGATCGTCGGCACGCCCGACAACGCGAGTTCCAGCGACACCGTTCCAGACGCGATCAGCGCGGCATCGGCCTTGCCGAAGGCCTGCCATTTGCGCTCGGGATCGAGAATGATTTCCGGCTCCTGGTCCCAGCGCGCCACCGAGGCCCTGACCAGGTCGGCGACATGCGGCACTGTCGGCAACAGCAGACGCAGTTGATGTCCGCGTTGCCGCAGGATCGAGACCGTCTCGCCGAACGGTTCGATCAGCCGGCTCACCTCACCGCGCCGCGAACCGGGCAAGACGAGCAGCGTCTTGATGCGATCTCCCGAGAGGTCGCGCGGCTGGGTTTGCGCTCTCGCAGCGCTGAGTACGCCCGGATCATGCGCAAGGCGATGTCCGACATAGGTGCCCTGCGGGCCGCCGAGGCGGCTGAGCTCCTTCACCTCGAACGGCAGGATGCACAATATGTGGTCGACATAGGGCTTCATCGCCGGCGCCCTGCCCGGTCGCCACGCCCAGACGCTTGGACAGACATAATGGACGATCGGGATAGATGGATCGGCGGCGCGGACCTTTTTGGCGACGCGCAGCGAGAAATCAGGGCTGTCGATGGTGATCAGGCAGTCGGGGGTTTCAGCAGCGACCGCGCCCGCCGTCTGGCTGATCCGCCGCATCAGGCGCGGCAGGTCACGCAGAATGGCGCTGAGCCCCATCAGTGCGATCTCGGCACCATCGAACAACGGCACCAGCCCAAGCGCCTGCAGATGCCGTCCGCCAATGCCGACGAGCCGTACCTCGCGTCCGGTCATGCGTTTCAACGCCTGCACGATGTCGGCGCCCAACAAGTCGCCGGACTCTTCGCCGGCGACGATGGCGATCTTCAGCGGCTTCTCAGCTGCCATGGCCAGGCTCCGCGGCCGGCAGGCCGAACACGAACAGGCCAAGCGCATTGGCGCGCGCGAGAACGACGGGACCTTCGAGGATCAGCGAATGGCCGGCTTCCACGGCAATGCCGGCAAGCCCGGCGGCGTGTGCCGCCTCGACCGTACGGGGGCCAATGGATGGCAGATCGGCACGCAACTCCTGGCCGGGCTTGGCGCATTTGACCAGGACACCGCGGGTTTTGCCGGCAAGCCTGCCATGGCCACGCAGATGCTGCGTCCGCTCGAGCAGTCCGTGGGTGCCCTCGACGCCTTCCAAAGCGATGGCGCGGCCACCGATGGCAATAGCCGCCTGACCAATGTCGAGCGCGCCGATGGCCTTTGCCGCCGTGCGTGCCGCCTCGATATCGCGCCAGTCGGACTTTCTCGGCACTGCCTTGGTCAGAGGCCCTTCGGCAGCGACAAGCCGCGGTACGACCTCATGCGCACCGACGACCTTAACGCCGCGCGCCTCCAGGCCGCGGGTCAATATCTTCAACAGCCCGTCATCGCCGCGCGCAAGCGCCATGGCGACCGAGGGTATCAGCGCCAGCAAGCCAAGGCTCGGCCGCATGTCGACCAGCCGCGGCCTGCGCCTAATCTCGCCGGCAAGGACCAGATGGGTGATCCGCCGGCGCCTCAGCAACGCAGCCAGCGAGCCGATGTCTTCCAGCGCGAGGCTTTCATGCTCGTAGATTGTGAGGTCGGACTGACGGTCGGCCTGACCGTCGACCAGGATGATGATGGGCGGATGTCCGGCCTCTGCCAGGCCGGCCGCCACTTCGACCGGAAGGCTGCCGCCGCCGGCGATGATGCCGACCTTGGCATCAGACGGGAGATCAAGAGCAGTTCCCGCCGTCTCAGTCTTCATCATCGGTGTCGTCGCCATCGCCGCCCTTGAGCGACGGCACGGCATAGTGCCGCTTGCCGCGAGTGGTGATGAAATCGATGATCTTCATGGCGGTCGGGGAAGAGGCGAACTCCGCCTTGGCGAATTCGATGTTCTCGCCGACGGTGCGGGAGCGATCGAAGATCGTCCTGTAAGCCCTGCGCAGCAGATAGATTTCGGAACGCGGCAGGCCGGCACGCTTGAGGCCGATGATGTTCAAGCCGCGCAAGCTGGCGCGGTTGCCGACGGCAATGGCATAGGGAATGACGTCACCCACAAAAGCCGAGCACCCGCCAAGAAAGGCGTTGTCGCCAACACGCACGAATTGATGCACGGCGCTGAGGCCGCCAATATAGACATTGTCGCCGATCTCGCAGTGTCCGCCCAGCGTAGCGCCATTGGCGAAGGTGGCGTTCTTGCCGACGACGCAATCATGGGCGATGTGGGCGTAAGCAAGGAAATTGCCGTTGTCGCCGACCGTCGTTTCGCCACGGCTGGTGTCCGTGCCGACATGCATGGTCACGCCTTCGCGGATGGTGCAGTTGGCGCCGATGACCAGGGTGGTGCGGCCGCCCTTGTGCTTGGTGTTCTGCGGCGGCGCACCCAATGTCGCCATCGGATAGACCTTGGTAGACGCTCCGATAGTGGTCGCGCCCATCACCGAGACATGGCTGACCAGTTCGACACCGTCGCCGATCACGGCATCGGCGCTGACATGGCAGAACGGCCCTATGCGCACACCTTGGCCGATTTGAGCGCCTTCTTCCACAACGGAAGAAGGATGGATTGAAGTCTTGATTTGCATAGGCACTCGATCGTCAGTCGCCGGTGACCATCATGGCTGAAATCTCGGCCTCGGCCGCCTTGGTACCGTCGACCAGGGCTTCGCAGGCGAATTTGAGCAGGTTGCCGCGCTTCTTGATTTTCTTGACATGGATCTTCAACTGGTCGCCGGGAACGACCGGTTTGCGGAATTTGGCATTGTCGATGGTGAGGAAATAGACCAGCGACGGCTTCGATGCTCCAAGGCTGCGGATACAGATGGCGCCGGCCGTCTGCGCCATGGCCTCGACGATCAGCACGCCCGGCATCACCGGCTGGTCGGGGAAATGCCCCTGAAAATGTGGCTCGTTTATGGTCACGTTCTTGATGCCGATGGCGGAGTTGTCGCCATCGATCTCGACGATGCGATCGATCATCAGGAAGGGATAGCGGTGCGGCAGGAGCTTCATCAGCCCCATTATGTCGACCGCTTCCAGCGTCGTCGCCGCCACCATGTCAGCCATTGTCCTTGCCCTGCTTGCGTGCCCTGGCCATCGTGCGCAACATGGCTATCTCTCGCATGGCTTCCGCCATCGGCTGTGCCGGATAACCGCCCCAGATCTCGCCGGCAGGAACATTGCTCATAAATCCACTTCTGGCGGCAAGCTTGGCTCCCGTGCCGATGGTCAGGTGATCCGCCAGCCCGACGCCGCCGCCCATCGTGACATTGTCACCCACGACCACGGAACCGGAAATACCGGAAAGCCCGGCCACTATGCAATTGCGGCCGATGCGGACGTTATGAGCGATCTGTACGAGATTGTCGATCTTGGTGCCCTGGCCGATGATCGTATCGGACATGGCGCCGCGATCGACGGTGGAATTGGAGCCGATCTCGACATCGTCCTGGATGACGACCCGTCCGATCTGTGGAACGCGTTCCGGCCCCTTGGCGCCGCCGACGAATCCAAAGCCGTCCTGGCCGATCCTGGCGCCGCCATGGATGATGACCCGATTGCCGATCAGCGCATACTGGATACTGGTGCCCGGCCCGACATAACCGTCACGGCCGATCTGGCAGGACTGTCCAATGACGGCGTTGGGCGCGATGACGGTGCCGCTGCCGATCGAGACGCCCGGCCCGATGACCACGCCGGCCTCGATGATCGCGCCGGCTTCGACATGGGCGGTCGGGTCGACATGAGCGTGCGGCGAAATACCGGTTTCACTGGTCATTGGCCCCGGCGTCGCGGCTGTCGGGAACAGCAGTCGGCCGACCAGCGCGAATGCCTGTTGCGGACGCGGGTGGATCAGGACAGCGACGCCCTCCGGCGCCTTGTTGGCGAATTCGGCCGGGCACAGGACGGCCGCGGCCCGCAGCGACGGCATCAGCGCTGAATTACGCTTGCCGTCGACGAAGACGAGCGCATTGGCGCCGCCCTCGCTGGCCGGAGCCAGAGCAGAGATAGAAACGTCGGATTGGCCGGAATCGACAAGCACCGAGCCGGTCAGATTCGCGACTTCGGCCGCCGTATACCGGCGTGATGGCGCGAAGAACACCGGATCGGTCATTCCAGAAGCTATATCCAGCTAGGTCGGAACATTTCTCCCGGATTCAGAAAATCCGGGAGCATCGTTGGCCGCCGATCAGAAGCGGGTCGATATGCCGAAGTTGAATTCCTGCACGTCGTCGGTCGCTTCCTTCCTGACCGGGATCGCATAGTCGATACGGATCGGGCCGAAGGGCGAGGCCCACATCAGGCCGATACCGACCGAAGCACGCAATTTCATGTCAAGCGAACTCTGGTTCACGCTGGTATCGATCTTGCTGCCGTACAACGTTGCAGCATCCGCAAACACAGCGCCGCGCAGACCGAAGCTCTCCGGAACAACCGGCAACGGGAACTGAGCTTCGGCCGAGGCGTTGAAATAGGTCACACCACCGAGATGGTCACCCGTGGTCGGATCGACCGGGCCGATACCGGCATAGGCAAAGCCACGGATCATGCGGTCAGTGCTTTGGAATTGATCGAATATCCGCAGAGATCCATCGCCGCCGTAAGCCTCCACGTGACCCGCACCGCCTGAAATCAATCCGACCAGGTCAAGCTGCTCGGATAGAGTCTGGTAGACGCTGCCGCGTCCGGTGACCTTCACGAACTTGGCATCGCCACCGAGACCGGCCACTTCGACCGTCGTGTTGGCGTAGATACCCTCGTGCGGGTTCTTCATGTCGTCGATGGTGTTGTAGACCAGCCCCAAGCTGACCGACGACTTGATCCAAGGGCTTTGAGCGATGCCATCCAGGATGGCCGGAGAAATCGTGCAGGTGCCGTCTGGATTTCCGACGGTGGTAGGACCGCAACTATCGTCGACCTTATATTTCTCTTGCGAGATGTTGTAGGCCAGTTGGGTCGTGATGCTGTTGGTGATCGGCAGTCCGAAGCGGATCGTCGCGCCCGTCGTGTCGCTGTCGTAATTGTTGTTGTATTCCCGCGTCGACTTATAGATGTCGAAGCCGGCGGCGATGCGACGCCCGAGGAAATACGGCTCGGTGAAGGACAGGCTGTAGTCGCGTGAATTCTTGCCGCCGCCCGCCGACACCTTGATGAACTGGCCGCGGCCAAGGAAGTTACGCTCGGTGATCGATCCTTCGACCGACGGGCCCGCCGTGTCGCCACCGGTCGAATAGCCAGCGCCGACCGAGAATTCACCCGTCGACTTCTCGACCACGTCGACCACCAGCACGACCTGATCGGGCTGCGAGCCAGGCACCGTCGAGATATCAACTTTGTCAAAATAATTCAGGTCTTCCAGCCGCTTCTTCGCGCGCTGGATGAGCACCTGGTTGAACGCGTCGCCTTCGCTGACGTCGAATTCGCGGCGAATGACGTAGTCGCGTGTGCGATCGTTGCCACGGATCTCGATGCGCTCGATATAGGCCTTGGTGCCCTGGTCGATGGTATAGACCACCGAGATCGTATGGTTCTCGAAATTGCGGTCGCCACGTGGCGTCACCTGCGCGAAGGCGTAGCCGGAACCGGCCACCTTCTCGGTCAGGGCTATGATCGAATCCTCGACGTTCTTGGCGTTGTAGACGTCACCCTTTTGGGTCTCGACCACCGATTGCAGCGACTTGGCGTCGACTTCCGGGATCGTACTTTCGACGCTGATATCGCCGAAATTGTACCGCTCGCCTTCCTGGACGGTGATGGTGACGGTGTATTTGTTCGTCGCATTGTCGAGTTCGCCGACAGCCGACACGACCTGGAAATCGGCGTAGCCGTGATTGTAATAGAAGCGGCGCAGCAGCTCCTGGTCGGCGCGCAGCTTGTCTTCGTCATAGACGTCATCGCGCAGGATGAACGAAACCCAGGAAGAGCGCTTGGTGTTGATCACGTCCGACAGGCGGCGGCTGGAATAGGCGCTGTTGCCGACAAAATTGATCGCGGCGATCTGCGTGCGGTCGCCTTCAGTGATCTTGAAGACCACGTTCACGCGGTTGTCACCGAGATCCATGATCTGGGTGGTCACGCCGGCGTCGTCACGGCCGATACGGCGGTACGCGGCCTTGACCGCCTCGACGTCCGAATCGAGCGTGGCTTGCGAGAACGTGCTGCGCGGCTTCAGCTGAACCGCAGCCTGAAGCGCGTTGTCCTTGAGCTTCTTGTTGCCCTGGAACAGCACCTGGTTGACGACCTTGTATTCGGAAACCTTGACCACCAAGGTCGAGCCGACCTGGTTGATCTGGACATCCGAGAACAGGCCGGTGCCGAACAGCGCCTTGACCGCGCTGTCGATGTCCGAACTGGAGAAGGCCTTGCCCGGCTTGATGGTGATGTAGTTGCGGATGGTCTCGGCGTCGACACGCTGGTTGCCGCTCACTTCCACCCGGCTGACGACAGCGGCTTCGGCCGCCGATGTGGCAACGAATTGCACTGCGAGCGCACCTGGTACGACCAGAGCGGCGGACAGTGCCGCCGCGGACGCGGCGTTCAGAAACTTGGATGCTGCCTTCATCGGGCTTAATAACCTTTTCTCGTAGTCCCCACGGCGAGAAAACCGGACGTGCGGTAATTTCCCCTACCGTATTAACCGGATTTTCCCTACACGCAAGGCTTCTGGTTAATTTGTATTTACTTAACCGAGTTGCGTGGCTTTCGCGTCACTCATATCCCCGGGCATGGTAAACGACGTCTCAACATCGACCATGCCCAGGCCAAATTCCTTCATGATTTCAGCACCCAAACAGATCGTTCCAGAAAACGAAGCCCATGAAGCACAGCACCAGAAGCAGACCGGCCCGATAGGCCATTTCCATCATCCATTCCGACACCGGACGGCGGATGACTGCCTCCACCCCGTAGAACAAGAGATGGCCCCCGTCGAGGGGGGGAATCGGCAAAAGGTTTAGAATGCCTATCCCTACGGACAGCAATGCAACGAGTTGAACCAGCCACTCGAAACCCAGTTTGGCCGCCTTGCCGGCCATGTCGGCGATCTTGACCGGGCCACCCAACTGGCACTTGTCCTCGCGCCCGACGGCGAAACGCTGCATGAACTGGCCGGTGCGCTGGATGACATGGCCGGTTTCCTCGACCGCCGCGGCAACGGCCCCGACCGGCGTGTAGGTGACGAGACGGGGCTGGCCGAACTCCTTGTTGTTGACGACGCCGATCACCGCGACCTTGACCTTGTTGCCGAGTGCGTCTTGCTGCTCCATCAACTGCGGTGTCGCCGTCACGGTGACTTCCTTGCCACCGCGCAGCATGACGAAGGTGATGGTGTCACCGGCACGGCCCGAAACCAGGCGCTGCACGTCACCGAAGGTCTCGACCTTGCTGCCGTCGACGCTGACGAATCGGTCTCCGGGCAGGATGCCGGCCTTGGCTGCCGGACTGTCAGCGGTAACCTGCGCCACCATGGGTTCGGCGACATAACGCCCATAGGTGGTGAACAGCACGGAGAAGACGACGATCGTAAGCAGGAAATTGAACAGCGGCCCGGCCGCCACCGTCGCCGCGCGCTTCCATATCGCCTGGGTGTGGAAGGCAATCTTGCGTTCCTCATCGGTCAGCGTTTCGAGCTCTCCAGCCGTAGGTTTGCTGGAGGTGGCGCTCATGTCGCCGACAAATTTGACATAGCCGCCCAGCGGTATGGCGCAGAGCTTCCAGCGCGTGCCATGACTGTCGTTGAAGCCGATAAGTTCCGGACCGAAGCCGATCGAGAACGCCCTGACCCCGATGCCGCACCAGCGGCCGACGAGGTAGTGGCCCATTTCGTGGACGAACACCACCACGGTGAGCACAAAGAGAAACGGCACCAGCGTGCCGAGAAAGAGGCCGTCCGTGCTGAAAATCGCGTGAAGAATCTCGTTCAATTCAGGCCCTCAATTCTTCCGCGGTTGCGCCGTGACTGTGACATCAATCCAGGCAAATCCAAGGCATGCCCGCATCGGATCGCGAAACGACATCATTCAAATGGGAAACAGCCCCCGTGCCGGATGATCGGCCCCCGCCGAAATCCAGCCGATGACGTACAGGGCGAGAGCCGCCGCGACAAGCCCATCGACACGATCCATGACGCCGCCATGGCCTGGAATGAGCACGCCCGAATCCTTGCAGCCATGCCGCCGCTTGACCCATGATTCGAAAAGGTCGCCGGTCTGGGCGACAATCGAAAGTGCGAGCGCCACGAGACCGAGCAACGCTAGGTTGCCGGCGCCGGCGATGGTGGCCAGGATGAGACCGGCGACAACGCCGCCAACCACGCCGCCGAGCGCGCCGCTGCGCGTCTTGCCGGGCGAAATCGACGGCGCCAGTTTGGGGCCGCCGACGGCGCGGCCGACGAAATAGGCAAAAATGTCGGTCGCCCAGACCACCGCGAACAGAAACAGGATTGCGACCAGCCCCGAATGGTCGCCATCACGCAGCAGGGCAAGCGACAAGCCAGACACGCAAGCATAGGCAAGACCGCTCGCGTCCCACTGCCCGCTCTTGCCGACCCGGGCGGCAATCGCCGCCATGGCAACCAGTGCCACGACGAGCGGCAGCAGCCAGAATGAGGAAAGGCCGGCGATCAGGGCGACGATGAAAACGGCGGCCAGCGCTTCCGGCAGGAAGCCGAGCCCGCTGGCCGCGGCGGGCCGCGACATGCGTGTCCATTCGTAAAAGATCATCGCCGACATCGCCGCGCACAGCAGCCGGAAGGGCAGACCGCCAAGCCAGGTCAGGCCAAGGGCGACGATGGCCAGCACGACCGCCGAAATGACGCGGAGCTGAAGGTTGCTCATCCCGCGGCCGGTCGCGAAGCGACGTCTGGTGGGCCCAGGCCGCCGAAACGGCGCTCGCGGCCGGCGAATTCGCGCAAGGCCTCGGCGAGGTGCTCGCGGTTGAAGTCCGGCCAATAGCACGGCAGGAAGACGAGTTCGCTGTAGGCGGCCTGCCACAAGAGGAAGTTGGACAGGCGGAGCTCGCCGCTGGTGCGTATGACCAGTTCCGGATCGGGGATGCCTTGCGTGTCGAGCAAGCCGGCAAAGCTTTCGGCGGTGATTGCCTCGCTGTCGATCTCGCCGCGCGCCACGGCCGAGGCAAGCTTGCGCGCCGTGCGGACGATCTCGTCGCGCCCGCCATAGTTGAAGGCGATGACCAGCGTCAGCGCTTCGTTGTTGGCGGTGAGTGATTCGGCTTCGTCGAGCAGCCCCCTGATGTCGGCCTGCAGCCCTGTCCTGTCGCCGATGATCCTGACCCGCACGCCGCTCTGGTGCAGATCGGCAAGGTCACGGCGGATGAACAGCTTCAACAGCCCCATCAGGTCGCTGACCTCGGACTTCGGCCGCGACCAGTTCTCCGACGAGAAAGCATAGACGGTCAGGAAGGAGATGCCGAGATCGGGAGCCGCCCGCACCGTCTTGCGCAGCGCCTCCACCCCGGCGCGATGACCCGCAAGCCTCGGCATGCCACGCGCCTTGGCCCAGCGTCCATTTCCATCCATGATGATCGCGACGTGCGCGGGCGTTGTCATGATCTCGCTTTCGGATCAGCCCAAGGCCAACCTAAACCTGCATGATTTCAGCTTCCTTGTCGGAAAGCAGATGATCGATGGTGCTGATCGTTTCGTCGGTGAGCTTCTGCACCTGGTCCGAACGCTTGCGATGATCGTCCTCGCTGATGTCGCCGTCCTTCTCCGCCTTTTTCAGGAAGTCCATGCCGTCGCGGCGCACGTGGCGCGCGGCGACGCGGGCGTTCTCGGCGTAGCCATGCGAGATCTTGACCAGTTCCTTGCGGCGCTGTTCGTTGAGCTCCGGCAGCGGAATCCTCAGATTGGTGCCGTCGACGATCGGATTGAAGCCCAGATTGGACTCGCGGATGGCGCGGTCGACCGCGCCGACCATAGACTTGTCCCAGACCGACACCGAGATCATGCGCGGCTCCGGCACAGTGACGTTGGCGACCTGGTTGATCGGCATGGTGGTGCCATAGGCCTGAACCTGGATCGCATCGAGCAGATTGCTGGAAGCGCGACCGGTCCGCAGCGAAGCCAGGTCATGCTTGAACGCGGCGATTGCCCCATCCATGCGCCGCTTGAGATCGTCGTACTCACCACTCATCTTAGTCTCCTCGACCCGTCTGCCGCGGGTTCACTGCTTCGGGGGCGTTCGGGCCCGATTGTCGAAAACCAGCTTCCCTCTTCGGGATCAGGCCCCGGATCAATCGTCCGCGACGACCGTGCAGCGGCCGCCGCCCCTCAGAATATCGCCGAAACCACCTTTTTCGTGGATCGAATAAACGATTATCGGAATGTTGTTTTCACGCGCAAGTGCAATCGCAGCCGTATCCATGATGGAAAGGCCGCGTTTTATGACTTCACCATGACTGATGCGCTCGAAACGCGTCGCATCCGGGTCCTTTTTCGGATCAGCCGAGTAGACCCCGTCGACCTGCGTGCCCTTGAACAGAGCGTCGGCGCCGATTTCAGCCGCGCGAAGTGCGGCGGCCGAATCGGTCGTGAAGAACGGATTGCCGGTGCCGCCGGCAAAGATCACCACCTTGCCCTGGTTCATGTAGGCGGTCGCCTGGCGTTGCGAAAAGCTTTCGCAGAGTTCGGGCATGGCAATCGCGGACAGCACTACGGCGTCGACGCCGATCTTGTTCAGCGATGTTCGCAGCGCCAGCGAGTTGATGACCGTGGCCAGCATGCCCATGTGGTCGCCGGTGACGCGGTCTCCGCCCTTGGAGGCGACGGCCACGCCGCGAAAGATGTTGCCGCCGCCGATGACGACGCCAACCTCGATGCCCAGCGCGCGGGCTTCGGCGATGTCGGCGGCAATGCGGTCCACGACCGAGACATCGATGCCGAAATGCTGTTCGCCCATCAACGCTTCGCCCGACGCTTTCAACAAAACACGTCGGTAGAGGGGCTTCACCGTCATATGGTCCTCGTCATTTGCATGTGGCGCGCCTGGGCTGGCCGCCCTCGCGCAGGCGCCCGAACATTGGCACGATGCCGAGTTCCGATACACGAAGGGCGCCGCGATGTCACGCGGCGCCCAAACGGCAATTTCATGGGCACCCTGCCCGATCGATCAACTGGTGGAGACGCTGGTCGGCAGACCTTCGACGAGCACCGGCAGCGCGTATCCGGAAGGCTTGTCGCCGGTCGCGGCACCGCCGGTAACGCGCGCCTGTATTTGCGGACCGAAAAAGGAATAGGGAAACGGCGCCGGAGTCCTGCTGACCTCGTCCAGCCGGTCGCGAAGCCTTGCGGGAATCTCGAAATCCAGCGCGCCAAGATTGTCCTGCATCTGGGCAAGCTTCGTCGCGCCGAGGATGACGGCGGCAATCCCCGGCTGCGTCGCCGCCCAGTTGAGCGCGACCTGGGACATGGAGCGGCCAAGCTCGGATGCGACCTTCTCGAGTTCCGCCACGATGGCCCAGTTGTGCTCGGTGAACTTTTGAAAGCCCGGATGCGTCGAGTCGCGAAATCCGTCGAGCCGACCCGCGTTTCCGGCCTGAGCCGGCCGATACTTGCCGCTCAGCAGCCCGCTGGCCAGCGGGCTCCAGACCATGATGCCGGCGCCATGGCGCATGCCGAACGGCACGAACTCGTTCTCGATCGCGCGTTCGGCCAGGGAGTATTCGAGCTGTAGCGCCGAGACCGGCTCATATCCACGCAGTTCGGCGATCGCCTGGGCCCGGCCCGCATACCAGGCTGGCACATCGGAAAGGCCGACATGGCGAATTTTGCCCGCGCGCACGAGATCGTCGAGGGTGCGCATGACCTCTTCGGCCGGCGTCAGCCTGTCCCAGACATGCATGAGATATAGATCGATATAATCGGTGCCCAACCGCTTCAGCGAGGCATCGACGGCCCGCATGATGTTCTTGCGGCCATTGCCGCCGCCATTCGGATTGCCAGGCTGCATGTTCATGGTGAACTTGCTGGCGATCACCGCCATGTCGCGCAAGCCGCGCTCGGCGATGAATTCGCCAAGCCAGGCTTCGGCGGTGCCGCCGGTGTAGAGGTCCGCGGTGTCGAAGAAATTGCCGCCCGCCTCGACATAGGTGTCGAACATCGCCCGCGCGGTGTTCCTGTCGGCTCCCCAACCCCATTCCGTGCCGAAAGTCATCGTGCCCAGCGCCAGACGGCTGACCCTGAGGCCGCTGTTGCCGAGCGTGTAATAGGTCATGCTCATGATCGTTCTCCAATGCTTGGTAGCTACTGCGTCACTGGCCCGCAGTGTCACTGTCCCGGCGTCGTCTTGACCCAGGGATTGCCGCGCTCATGCGTCATGCGGAACGTGAAGCCGTCGACCTTCCAGCCGGCGGCGGAACGCGTCAGGTGGTGCTCATAGGTGCCCCAGACTTCCCAAAGCGGGTCGCCATTGCCTTCCATCCGGTTCCAGGCATAGCCGTTGGAACGAACGGTCGCCGCATCGGCCTCAAGGACGACCTGGTGGTTGGTGCGCAAATGCAGGCTTGTCTTGCTGCCCTTGAGGTTGCCCGCCCAGGCGCCGATCAGGTCGTCGGAGGCGATGTTGGCCGCCGGCTGTCCGGAAAGGCTGCTGAAATCGGCAGTGACCCGATCCGCGAAATAGCTGCGTGCAAGTTTCCAGTCCTGGGCGTCGACGGCGCGGTCGATGGCATCGGCGATGCGGATCACCGCGCGCTCGTCAGCGAACGCCCGCCAGTCGGATGGCTCCGCCCCGCCGGCATCGATCGGCGCCAACGCCATGCCTGCCGCGAAAGTTACCTGCTTCAATGCATTCATGTCTTTTCTCCTCGATGCCATCAGCCCATCGCCGACGTGTTGGCGACAATGTGGACCGGCACGCTAATAGCGATAAGATTGCATTGTTCGTACAGACTATGCGATATCATGCATGAATGGATCGGGACCTGCTCACCCACCTGCCTGTGATCGTCGCCGTTGCCCGGCGCGGCGGCTTCGCGCTTGCCGCTGCCGAACTCGGCATGAGCCCTTCGGCGGTCAGTCATGCGGTGCGCCTTGTCGAAGAGCGGATCGGCCAGCCCTTGTTCGCACGCACGACGCGCAGCGTTTCGCTCACCGAGGCCGGCAAGGCGCTGGTGGAAACGGCGGCCCCTGCCCTTCAAGACATTGCCGAGCGGATGGACCGTATCCGCAGTGTCAAAGGCAGGCCCTCCGGCCTGCTCAGGATCAACGCCTCCAACATCGCGATCCCATTGGCGGTGACTCCGGTCGTCGCAGCGATGGCCGAGCGCTATCCGGAGGTTACGGTCGAGATTTTCGCCGACCAGGGTCTGGTTGATATCGTCGGCGAAGGCTTCGATGCCGGCATCCGGCTTGGCGAGATGATCGCGCAGGACATGGTGGCGGTCCGGCTGACGCCGCCATTCTCCGTAGTCATCGTCGCCTCGCCCGCCTATATCGGCCGGCACGGCCGTCCCGGCAGCGTTGCCGACCTGGCAAATCACAATTGCATTGGCTACCGGCTCGTCCGTTCCGGAGCTCTCTATCGCTGGGATCTGGTCGAGGATGGCAAGGACATCGCCATGGAGACGCGGGGCAGCGTTGTGGTGACGGATTCACTTGCGGCAATCGATCTTGCGCTCGCAGGCGTCGGACTCGCCTATATGTTCGAGCCGCTGGCGCGCGCCGATCTTGCCGCCGGCCGCCTCGTCCAGGTCCTGCCGCAATCGGCGATCGAGGAACCTGGCCTGTTTCTCTACTTCCCACGCCGGGCCGCGATGGCGCCGAAGCTGAGGGCCTTCATCGATACCGCAAACGAAATCGGCCGGGCGCCCTTGCGGACACCCGGCCGAGTTGCCTGAGTTCGTTGGAGCAATTCCAGGAAAAGTGTGAAGCGGTTTTCCCGGGAAAAGCGCGTAGCGCTTTCCCTTGGGAATTGCGTCAAAACAAAGAGTTAGCCCTGGAAAAGGCTATTTCTTGACCGCCGCCGCGACTTCCGCCGCGAAATCGGTCTCTTCCCTCTCGATGCCTTCGCCGAGCGCGAAGCGCAGATAGGCCGTGATCTTGGCCGGTGCGCCGATCTCCTTTTCGGCATCCTTGAGCGCCTTCTCGACGGTGATGTCGGGATTGAGCACGAAGGCCTGCTTCAGGAGCACGACTTCCTCATAGAACTTGCGCATGCGGCCCTCGACCATCTTCTCGATGATCGCTTCCGGCTTGCCGGACTGGCGCGCCTGGTCGGAGAAGATCGCCTTCTCGCGCTCGACCGCTGCCGGATCGATCTGCTCCGCGGTCAGCGCCATCGGGTTGGTGGCGGCGACATGCATGGCGACCTGACGGCCGAAGGCGTTGGCGGCATGCTCATTGCCCGTGGTCTCGATCGCGACCAGCACGCCGAGCTTGCCAAGGCCGTCGGCAACGGCGTTGTGGACGTAGGTAGCGACCGCGCCGTGCGGAACGGTGAGCTTGGCCGAGCGGCGGAAACCCATATTTTCGCCAATGGTGCCGACGGCGTCCTTGATGGTGTCGGAAACCGACTTGTCCGAGCCCGGATACTTGGCGGCAGCCACTGCTTCGGTCGTGCCGTAGGCGAGCGCCACCTTGGCGACATTGGCAACGATTTCCTGGAACGCGGCGTTGCGGGCGACGAAGTCGGTCTCGGAATTGACCTCGACGACGGCAGCTTCGCGCACGCCATTGTCGACGCCGATCAGACCTTCAGCCGCGGTACGGCCAGCCTTCTTGTCGGCCTTCGAGATGCCCTTCTTGCGCAGCCAGTCGACGGCCTCTTCCATGTTGCCGTTGGTCTCGGTCAACGCCGCCTTGCAGTCCATCATGCCCGCGCCGGTCAAGTCGCGGAGTTCTTTGACCTGTGCAGCCGAAATGCTCATTGTCGCCTCTTTGATTTAAATGCACCGACGCACCATCGGTATTCGATGATGCGTCTGTCTAGCGTGCCAAAATATGAGAAAGATGAAGGCCGCGGGCGGCCTTCGATTGTCAAGCCTCGGGGGCTTCCGAAGCCGGAGCCGGATCGAGCGCAGGCTCGACCGGAGCTTCGACCGAAGCGCCGATGTCGACACCGAGCGCGCCCTGCTGACGGGCGATGCCGTCGATCGCAGCCTTGGCGATCAGGTCGCAATAGAGCTGGATGGCGCGCGCCGCGTCGTCATTGCCGGGGATCGGGAAGTCGATCTTGTCCGGATCGCAATTCGAATCGATGATGGCCACGACCGGAATGCCGAGACGCTTGGCCTCGAGGATGGCGATCGCTTCCTTGTTGGTGTCGATCACGAACATCAGGTCGGGCGTCGAGCCCATGTCCTTGATGCCGCCGAGTGCCTTGTCGAGCTTCTCGCGCTCGCGGTCGAGGTTGAGGCGCTCCTTCTTGGTGAGGCCCTGGGCTTCGCCGGCCAGCATCTCGTCGAGCTTGCGCAGGCGTTGGATCGAGTTCGAGATCGTCTTCCAGTTGGTCAGCATGCCGCCGAGCCAACGCGAGTTGACGTAATACTGGGCCGAACGCTGTGCCGCGTCAGCGACAATGTCCGACGCCTGGCGCTTGGTGCCGACGAACAGCACGCGGCCGCCCTTGGCAACGGTGTCGGAAACCTGCTTCAGCGCCTGGTGCAGCAAAGGCACCGTCTGCGAGAGGTCGATGATGTGGATGTTGTTGCGGGCGCCATAGATGTAGGGCGCCATCTTCGGGTTCCAGCGATGGGTCTGGTGGCCGAAGTGAATGCCAGCTTCCAAAAGCTGGCGCATGCTGAAATCAGGCAGTGCCATTCTCATTTCCTTTCCGGTTAGCCTCCACGGACACAGGCATTTTTGGACAAAGTCCTCGAACGCCACCGGAGGTTTCAGCCGGATTTCTCCCGGGCAGACACCAAAGTCCGTGTGTGGAATGAGCGCGCATATAGAGGGGATGCGCGACAAACGCAAGCGACGAGGCGCTTCACCGCTCAGCGTGCGGCAATCAGCGCTCCGGTGCCGATCATGGCGCTGCCGGCAAACCTGTTCATCAGCCGCATGCGCTTCGGCGTCCTGAACCAGCCTGAGGCCCTGCCCGCCAGCGCGGCATAGAGCCCCATGGTCAGGACGTTGACACTGATCACGACCGCAACCACCAGCAAGCCATCGGTGAAGGTCATGGTGTCGAGATTGAGGATCAGCGGCATGATCGAGGCATGGAACAGGATCGCCTTCGGATTCCCCAGCGCTATGGACGCGCCAAGGAAGAAAGACCGGGATAATCTCGCCTCGGCCATCTGCGCCTTATTTGATTGCGTCGCCGAGGCCCGCCACATCCTGACGCCGAGAAAGATCAGATAGGCGGCGCCCGCATATTTCAGCAGGAGAAAGATCCATTCGAAGGTCTGGGCGAGCGCCACCAGTCCGAGCAGCGCCAGAGTGACCAGCACGGCATCGCCGGCGGCGACTCCGACGCCGGCTATGAAGGCGCGAAGAAACCCACGCGACACGCCATTGGTGATGACCGCGAACATCGCTGGTCCGGGTGTTGCGGCGGCAAGGGTGACGGCGGCGCAATATGCGAGAAATGCCGTAGGTGTCATCGCCTGACCTTTCCGTTGGGCACCCGCACGCGTCGAAAGATGGCGACGATCTGCTCGCGGCTGCATTCGATGGCGCCGAGCCGCACCGCGCGGTCGCGCTCGAAGCCGGTTATGTCATAATGCGGCGCCGATGTCTTGGGCGGTCCCTGGTAGGACGAGCGCTTGACGCCGAGTTCGGCGGCAAAGCGATGCAACTCGTCGGTATCGTCGGCCAGGAGATGGCACCAGAGATGGCCCGCCCACTTCCAGATCGCCGCGTCGACGTAGACCGCCATCAAGCCCGCCGTGGCCCGCTCAATTGCACATTCCCGCTATTTCGATACCGCGCCGGCTATTTCGATACCGGGCCAATTATTTCGATACTGGGCCAATTATTTCGATACTGGGCAAGGCTTTGTCTGGTCGAACAGTGAAAGATTGACCAGCTTGCCGGTCATCGAGAAGTCGCCATAGTCCATGGTGAGATCGCGGGTGATGCCGTTCTCATGCAGCTTGAAGCTGATCCGGTATTCCGGCACTTCTTCGCCATTCTGGGCGCTGTCGTCGAAATAGGCGATGTCGACCGGCCAGTATTTGTCGGTGGCAAGCTTCGCCAACGCCGGCGCTTCCGGATCAGCCTTCTGGCCATCGGTCTTCTTGCCGACGACGACGGTGGTCGCCATCACCTTATTGGCGTCTTCCGAACCGTCGAACAGGTTTGTCTGGTAGAAGTTCTCGCCCTTCTCGGCCTTGCCGATCAGTTCAACCAGATGCTGGGTCGGGAACTGGGTGGCGGCGAGTTCGAGGCTGTTCTTCTCGGGCTTGTCGATATCGACCTTGAGCCCCTTCGCGTCTTTCGTGGCAATGCCCTTGACCTCCTTGTCGAGGTTTTGGTCGACGAAGGATTTGGTCACGAACGAAAACGTCTTGCCTTCGGCATCCTCGAACGTGGTCGTCTGCTGGTCGGTCACCCTTGTATTGTCGTTGGTGACGATCTGGGTGACGAAACGGAATTTCACGGTATAGCCTTCGCAGGCGGAGCCGTTGAACTCGTAGACCATACGGCCCGATATACCGGTTATGCCGGAGCGGTCGGACGCCTTGTTGAGGGTGAGATCGTACACGGCGCGATGCGCCTGCAGCGCCGGCACGGCGAAAGCGGGCCCTATCGAGAAGACCGCAGACAACAGGACGGCATGGAATGCGAGGCGCGTTGCGCGCATGTGGTGCTCCGATCGTCGCGGCTGATGGCAGGGCCGCAGGGAAAGATGGTCCAGCTTAAAAAAAGTCATGGCGGAAGCGAGGCAAAAATAGCAATTTCGGCCCGGCCAGCGCGGCGCCTTCCAGCAATAGGGAAAAGCAATGAGTGAAACAATCGAAAAGCGGCTAAGCGATCTGGGCGTGACGCTTCCTGTCGCCGCCGCGCCTGCCGCCAACTACGTGCCTTATTGCAGGACCGGCAACCTGCTGTTCACCGCCGGGCAATTGCCGCTCAAGGACGGCAAGCTGCAGGCCGTCGGCCTGCTCGGCCGCGATGTCGACACGGCAAGCGGCAAGGACGCCGCGAAATACTGCGCCATCAACATTCTGGCACAGGCCAAGGCAGCGCTCGGCGATCTCGAGAAAATCCGCCGCCTGGTGAAGATCACCGTCTTCGTCGCCTCCGCCACCGACTTCGTCGAGCAGCACCTAGTTGCCAATGGCGCCTCCGATTTCCTGGTCGCCGCTCTTGGCGAGCGCGGCAAGCATGCCCGCTCCGCCGTCGGCACCGCCTCCCTGCCGCTTAATGCCGCAGTGGAAATCGAAGCGATCTTCGAAGTCGAATGAGCGAAGGCCCGACATGACCGACCTTTCCTGGCTGATTGCCCGGCCCG
The DNA here is from genome assembly GCF_055901595.1 of Mesorhizobium sp. WSM1386. NCBI lineage: Bacteria > Pseudomonadati > Pseudomonadota > Alphaproteobacteria > Hyphomicrobiales > Phyllobacteriaceae > Mesorhizobium > Mesorhizobium sp. WSM1386. Next base: position 3,989,706 of record NZ_CM148373.1, on the reverse strand, counting down.
TTGCCCATCGCGGCTTTCACGACATGAACAAGACGCGCTGGGAAAACACGCTTTCCGCCTTCACCGCCGCGGCCGAACGCGGCTACGCCATCGAATGCGACGTGCATCTGTCGTCGGATGGCGTGCCCGTCATCATCCACGATGGCGACCTGAAAAGGCTGACCGGGCAGGACGGTTTCGTCTGGCAGCGCACCGCGGCTGAACTTGCGACGCTCAAGGTTGGCGGGACACCGGATCACGTGCCGACGTTGCAGGAAGCACTCGACCTCGTCGACGGCCGCGTGCCCATGGTCGTCGAGCTGAAAGGGACTCCCGGCCGCGACGAAGGTCTGGTGGCGCGCGTCGGCAAGATGCTCAAGCGCTACAAGGGCAAGGCGGCGATCATGTCGTTCGATCACTGGCTGATCCGCGATTTCGCCAAACACGCGCCGGGCATTCCGGGTGGACTGACCGCCTACGGCAAGGACCTCAAACTGATCGAGGCGCATTTCGCCATGCTGGCGCATGAGCTTTCCTTCACCTCCTACGCTGCCGGCGACCTGCCGAATCCGTTTGTCAGCTTTGTGCGTGAAAAGCTCAAAATGCCCGTCATTACCTGGACGGTGCATGATCAGCCCGCGGTCGACCTGACCTTCAGATACGCCGACCAGATGACCTTCGAAGGGTTCGAACCCGACCTCGTCGAAGTCGCCTGAGCGGAGTGCCTGAAACGTGACTTGTAGCAGCCCGGATGGAGCTTAAATAAGCCTCATGGATCAGGGCGACGATGGCGACAGGCAAACAGCAAATGCGGACTATTCGATCCGCATCGCCGCAGGCATCGGAGCCTTCACCTGCGATGAATGGAACGGATTTGCCGGCACCACGCGCAACGCGAAAAACGACTACAACCCGCTGGTTTCATACGCTTTTTTAAGTGCGTTGGAGGATTCCGGCTGCGCCGTGCGGCGCACCGGCTGGCAAGGACATCACCTGCGGCTGGAGACAGCGCAAGGCAGGCTGCTCGGTGCCGTCCCCTGCTATCTCAAGTCGCACAGCCAGGGCGAATATGTGTTCGATCATGGCTGGTCGGATGCCTTCGAGCGCGCCGGCGGCCGCTATTATCCAAAACTGCAAAGTGCTGTGCCGTTCACCCCGGTCACCGGCCCTCGCCTGCTGGTCGGCAAAGGCGAGGACCAGGATGCGGTGAAGGCCGGGCTGGCCGCCGGCCTCAAAATGGTGACCGACAAGCTCGGCGTGTCCTCCGCGCATGTGACCTTCGCGCAGGAGAGCGACGTCGCGACGCTGGAGGCGGCAGGCTTCCTGCATCGCACCGACCAGCAATTCCACTTCTTCAACGAAGGCTTTTCCTCCTATGACGACTTCCTGGCCACGCTTGCCTCGCGCAAGCGCAAGGCAATGAAGAAAGAAAGGCGCGAGGCGCTTGCCGATGGCATCTCGATCGACTGGCTGACCGGCAAGGACCTGACGGAAAAAGCCTGGGACGACTTCTTCGCCTTCTACATGGACACTGGCAGCCGCAAATGGGGCCGTCCCTATCTGAACCGTCAGTTCTTCTCGCTGATCGGCGAACGCATGGCTGACGACATCCTTCTGGTGATGGCCAGGCGACACGGGCGCTACATAGCCGGCGCCATCAACTTCATCGGCTCCGACGCGCTCTATGGCCGCAACTGGGGCTGCATCGAGGATCATCCCTTCCTGCATTTCGAGGTCTGCTACCACCAGGCGATCGACTTCGCCATCGAACGCAAGCTCAAGGTGGTCGAGGCAGGCGCCCAGGGAGAGCACAAGCTGGCACGCGGCTACCGGCCGGTGACCATGCATTCCGCCCATTACATTTCTCATCCCGGCCTGCGCAATGCGGTGGCCGATTATCTTCGGCGCGAGCGTCGCGAAGTCGAACGGATGGGCGAATATCTGGAAGACCACACGCCATTCCGCAAGGACCTGGAGGAATAGCGGGCGCCTTTTGCGCTGCAGCCACCTGATCGTCCCACGACATCGTCTTGCCGCTCCGGGGCAGCTTCGCTACACGAGTTGGCGAGGCACAATCCGGAGCATTCACCATGGCCGACACCGCCTACGACACCGAAAACATCTTCGCCAAGATCCTGCGCGGAGAAATTCCCTCGCACCGCGTCTACGAAGACGAAGCAGTCGTGGCTTTCATGGACGTGATGCCACAGGGGCCCGGCCATACGTTGGTCGTGCCGAAGGCGCCGTCGCGCAACCTGCTCGACGCCGACCCCTCGACCTTCGGTCCGCTTTTCACGGTCGTCCAGAAAGTGGCGGCGGCGGTCAAACAAGCCTTCGACGCCGACGGCGTCACCATCATGCAGTTCAACGAGCCCGCTTCGGGGCAGACCGTCTACCATCTGCATGTCCATGTCATTCCGCGCTTCGACGGCATCCCCCTGAAGCCGCACACGGGTGGGATGGAGAAGCCCGAAGTGCTGGCACAGAACGCCGAAACGATCCGAACCGTCCTGCGTGCGCGGTTTTAAATCTTTGTAAACTGAACGATCATATCGGCACCTGCGCCACCGTGGGCGACTGCTTTTTTAATAGTCTTTCAAACCCTCTTGAGGCATTTGTCTTGCGAGGGGCATTCGATGCACGATATTTCCGAAGCTATAGGCGGGCGGGTTGGCGCTGGGGTCGATGGCGCCTTCTCCAACCTTTTGGTCGATGCATTTTTTCGGCACTGTACTGTTCATGCGGTAGCGCTGTTTACGCTCGGATTGGGTTTTGTCGTCGGCGGCAGAGTTGGAAACCTGCCGGATTTCGGATTACTTTACGAATACACTTTCTATCTGGTGGTTTACTTCTGGATAGCCGGATGCGCATACGCGACCTTCCGGCTGTTCTGGCTGGCGTTTGTCGATCGTGCCAGGTCGCCGCTTCGCATGTTGTTGCGTCCGCTCCAGCAGATGCTGACCGATCGAAATCGCATTGCCAACGGCATCAACGGCCTTGCCGCGATGCTGGTTTTTATGTCGGGCTTCGTGGTGCTGAAGGGAGCGATCGCGGTGCTGGTGCCTTTCTCCTGGGACCAGACCCTCGCGCATTTCGGCGCCGGCCTGCATTTCGGCCGCACTCCCTATCAATGGCTCTGGTGGATCGTTGAAAGTCCGCTGGCCGTTCACCTTCTCAATTTCTGCTACAATTTCTGGTTCGCAGTGCTGGTCGCAATGGTCTTTTCAAGCGTCGCCGCCGCCCGCGACTCACTGCTGCGCCATCAGTTTCTGCTCAGCTTCATGCTGGTCTGGCTGGTTGGCGGCTTCTTCATCGCAATGGCATTCTCATCCGCGGGCCCGTGCTTTTATGCAAGGCTCGACCTTGGCGATCAGTATCAGCCGTTGATGGACGCGCTTGCGTCCGCGAACCGCCAGTATCCGATCTGGGCATTGTCCACGCAGGACAGGTTGTGGAGCGGCTATACGGGTTCGGCTTCGGGAACCATGGGCATATCGGCATTCCCCTCCATCCACGTCGCGACGTCGGTGCTCTTCGCTCTCTACCTGACGCGGTTATCGACCAGGCTCGGCATCGTGATGTGGATATTCGCAGCCATCATCATGCTCGGTTCGGTGGTGCTTGGCTGGCACTATGCCGTCGACGGCTACGCGGGCGCGCTTATTGCCGTCGCGATCTGGAAAATCACGGGCGGAGCATTGTCCCGGGTGCGCGCCTAATTTGCCACTTGGACGCTCTTGAGATGCTGCCGAATTGCATCCGCGCACTGCACCGAACTCAGAAGCGAGGCGTCGACTTCCAGATCGTAAACACCGGGCCGGTGCACCGCCTCCTGCCACAGACGCACCGGCAAAGGCACGGGATCGTCTGAAGAGCCGGTGACATAACCCCTGCCCGCCTCGCTGGCGGCTCGCCTTTCCATAATGACCTCAATCGGACAGCGAACGCCGACAAACAGCACCGGCAGGCCGGCGAGCCGGCGCGCGCAATCGGCCAGGATGTCGAGCGGTTTCGAATAGCCATCGTGATGACCGACATCCGCCACGACGTTCAGATCCAGCCGGCTATGGGCCGCGATCGATTCGTAGAGGGCGGCATAAAATCGCGGAACGAAGACTTCGAGGTCAGGGCGCTCGCCGCCGGGTCGCAGGCCTATTCCCGGACGATATCGCGGCGGCGTGATCTGCGCATAGCTGTCGACGCCCAGGTTCATCCACGGACCTTCAAAACGTTCCTGGATGGCCTGAGCGATGCTCGACTTGCCCGATCGCGGCGCGCCGTTGAGGATGATGATCTGGCCAGCCATATGCCACCTCTATGCCGCCACCTCTCTATATCAATGAAAAAAGCCCCGTTTCCGGGGCTTTTCGACTTTGATCAGGATCAGCCCTTGCGGGGCAGTTGTGGTACCAGGCTGCGCTTGCCGCCATCCTTGCCCTTGGGCTCCGGCTTCTGCGCCACCACTTTCTTCGCGGCAGGCTTCTTGGCCACGGCCTTGCGCGGCTTCGGGGCTTCTTCCGGCTCTTCCTTCTTCGGCTTCACCGGCGCTTCGTCGGCCAGCGATTCGAGTTTCAGGCCGGTCTCGCCGGTTTCCTTCTTCTCGACGGTGACACGCACCGTGCCGCCCTTCTTGAGCTTGCCGAACAGCACCTCGTCGGCCAACGGCTTCTTGATGTGCTCCTGGATGACACGGCCGAGCGGCCGTGCGCCCATGCGCTCGTCATAGCCCTTGTCGGCGAGCCATGCGATGGCATCCGGCGACAGGTCGAAGGTAACGCCACGCTCTGAGAGCTGGGCCTCGAGCTGCATGACGAACTTCTGCACCACCTGATGGATGACCGGCACCGGCAGCGAGCCGAACGGGATGATCGCATCGAGACGGTTGCGGAATTCCGGCGTGAACAGCCGGTTGATCGCCTCGACATCGTCGCCTTCACGCTTGGTCGATCCGAAACCGATCGCCGCGCGCTGCGCATCGGACGCGCCCGCATTGGTGGTCATGATCAGGATGACATTGCGGAAGTCGATCTGCTTGCCGTTATGGTCGGTCAGCTTGCCGTGGTCCATGACCTGCAACAGGATGTTGAACAGGTCCGGATGCGCCTTCTCGACCTCGTCGAGCAGCAGCACGCAGTGCGGATGCTGGTCGACGCCATCGGTCAAAAGACCACCCTGGTCGAAGCCGACATAGCCGGGAGGCGCGCCGATCAGCCGCGAAACGGTGTGGCGTTCCATATATTCCGACATGTCGAAGCGGATCAGCTCGACGCCGAGCGAGGCGGCCAACTGCTTGGCCACTTCGGTCTTGCCGACACCGGTAGGCCCCGAGAACAGGTAGGAGCCGATCGGCTTTTCCGGTTCGCGCAGGCCGGCACGGGCCAGCTTGATCGCCGAGGTCAGCGCGGTGATCGCGGTGTCCTGGCCGTAGACGACGCGCTTCAGCTCGATGTCGAGGCCCTGCAGCACCTTCTCGTCATCGGCCGAGACCGTCTTCGGCGGGATGCGGGCCATGGTGGCGATCGTTGCCTCGATCTCCTTGATGCCGATCGTCTTCTTGCGCTTGGCTTCCGGCACCAGCATCTGCGAAGCGCCGGTCTCGTCGATCACATCGATCGCCTTGTCCGGCAGCTTGCGGTCGTTGATGTAGCGCGCCGACAGCTCGACCGAGGCCTTGATGGCTTCGCTCGTGTAGCGGACCTTGTGGAACTCCTCGAAATAGGGCTTCAAGCCCTTCATGATCTCGATGGCATCCTCGATGGTCGGCTCGTTGACGTCGATCTTCTGGAAGCGCCGCACCAAGGCACGGTCCTTTTCGAAGAACTGGCGGAACTCCTTGTAAGTGGTCGAGCCGATGCAACGGATCGCACCCGACGACAGCGCCGGCTTCAACAGGTTCGACGCGTCCATGGCGCCGCCCGAAGTGGCGCCGGCACCGATCACGGTGTGGATCTCGTCGATGAACAGCACGGCACCCGGATAATCCTCGAGCTCCTTGACGACCTGCTTCAGCCGTTCCTCGAAATCACCGCGATAGCGCGTGCCGGCCAGAAGCGTGCCCATGTCGAGCGCGAAAATGGTGGCATTGTGCAGCACCTCGGGAACATCGCCTTCGACGATGCGCTTGGCGAGGCCTTCGGCGATCGCCGTCTTGCCGACGCCGGGGTCGCCGACATAGAGCGGATTGTTCTTCGAGCGGCGGCACAGCACCTGGATGGTGCGGTTGATCTCCGACTCGCGACCGATCAGCGGATCGATCTTGCCGGCCTTGGCCTTGTTGTTGAGATTGACGCAATATGCGGTCAGCGCATCCTGCTGCTGCTTCTTCTTGCCGCCTTCCTCTTGCGGCTCGGCGCCATTCTGGCCGCCCTGCTCATCATCGGCGCCGCGCGGCGAGCGCGTCTCGGAAGCGCCGGGGCGCTTGGCGATGCCGTGCGAGATGTAGTTGACCGCGTCGTAGCGGGTCATCTGCTGTTCCTGCAGGAAATAGGCGGCATGGCTCTCGCGCTCGGCGAAGATGGCAACGAGCACGTTGGCGCCCGACACTTCCTCGCGGCCCGATGACTGCACGTGGATCACAGCGCGCTGGATGACGCGCTGGAAACCGGCGGTCGGCTTGGAATCCTCGTCATAACCGGTGACCAGATTGTCGAGCTCTGTGTCGATATAGGTGAGAACGGTGTGCTTGAGCTCGTCGAGATCGACGTTGCAGGCGCGCATGACGGCGGCCGCCTCGGTGTCGTCGATCAACGCGAGCAGCAGGTGTTCAAGGGTTGCATATTCATGGTGCCGCTCATTGGCGAGCGTCAGCGCTTGGTGAAGCGCCTTTTCCAGGCCTTGGGAGAAAGCCGGCATGTTACCTCACTTCTTCTCCATCACGCATTGCAGCGGATGCTGATTCTGTCGGGCGAAATCCATGACCTGAGACACTTTGGTCTCGGCCACCTCGAATGTATAGACCCCGCACTCGCCCACCCCATGATTGTGAACATGAAGCATGATGCGTGTGGCAGCTTCGCGGTCCTTCTGGAAAAAACGCTCCAGCACGTGAACCACGAACTCCATCGGAGTGTAGTCGTCGTTAAGAATGAGGACCCGGTAAAGGCTAGGCTTCTTGGTCTTGGTTTTTGTGCGCGTGATGACGGCCGTCCCGCGGCCGGCCTCATTGCCGTCGCCGCCGCCGTTTTGCATCCGCGCCACCTGTCTCGTGGCAGTCAAACCGATCGTCACGTAATCCTGCCTCTTTCGAATCCTCATGCGAGCTCAACATGTAGGTGTTCGATGGACGATTTTAAGCCCTTCTGGTTAGCTGACAATATGGCTAGGTGACCAAACTTCGCGGATTTTCGCAATCGTGAAGGGGCGCGAGGCACTGGATAGCAAATCGACATGAAAAAACCCGGCCGCGCTCGCGCAACCGGGTCTTGTCCCGACCCAAAGGGCCGGATCTCGCTGTCGTCGTGAGGCGAAGCTACTTCGCCCGGGCGAAATTACTTCGCCTTGGCAACGATCGATTCGAACGGCTTATAGGCTTCCTTGGCGAGTTCGGCATAGAGGTCGCCGATCTTGGTGGCCTCGGCGACGAATGCCTCGTAGGACTGCTTGGCATAGTCGGACTGGATTTCGATGGCCTTGTCGAGCGACTTGGCAGAGAGCAGCTTCTCGGCAGCGGCACTGCCGGCTTCGAAACTCTTCTTGGTGTATTCGCCGGCCTCGGTTGCGATCGCCTGAGCGCCCTTGGAGAGCGAAGCGAAGCTCTTCAATCCGGTATCGGCAAACTCTTTGCCGTATTTGCTGAAGTCCTCATAGGTCTGGGTCATTTCGCGATTCCCTTGACGGTTGAGGCGTCCTTCTTCGGGGCGCCCTTGTGCAATGCACTAGAATATATTGTGCGCCGCACAAAAGTCAATATTTCGCCTGCGTTCAGAGGCCGCCTGCGCAGGCAATGCCTAAAAATCAAATAAAGTGAGTTTCAAGCCCGAAGAAAATGGTGAACGCGGCGGTTACCATAAACGGATTGGTAACGCTGGCCCGCTAGCTTGGCTGAAAGTGCGGCAGGACCCTTTGCCGCCTTCAGCGCAACGAAGAATTCAAGGTAAACATCAGTGCGTAAGGCGTTGTTGGGCATCGTTTCCAGATCCAATTCCCCCCTCAAAGCGATCATGGTCCTCGCCTTGGCGTTGACATTCGTTTGCGCTGACGTTGCCTCGTCGCTGGCGGCGCGGCAGGCAGCCATTGTCGTGGACGCCAAGACCGGCAAGGTGCTGTACTCCGCAGACGCCAATGGCAGGCGCTATCCGGCATCGCTGACCAAGATGATGACGCTTTACCTGACCTTCGAAGCTCTGGCGAAGGGCAAGATCAGCAGGAACACGCCTGTCGTGTTTTCGGCCAAGGCATCCGCCGAGGCGCCGACGAAACTCGGCGTGAAGCCGGGCGGTTCGGTCACGGTCGACACCGCCATTCTGTCGATAGTCACCAAGTCGGCCAACGACTCGGCGACAGCGCTTGGCGAAATGATTGGCGGCAACGAGACCAATTTTGCCCGCATGATGACCGCCAAGGCGCGCCAGCTCGGCATGAACGGCACCGTGTTCCGCAATGCCAACGGCCTGCCGGACCCCGGCCAGTTCACCACCGCGCGCGACATGGCGACGCTCGGCATCGCGCTGCGCGAGCATTTCCCCCAATATTACGGCTATTTCTCGCAGCGGTCCTTCCTCTATGGCCGCCAGCGCATCAACGGCCACAACCGCCTGCTCGGGCGCATCAAGGGCGTGGACGGCATCAAGACCGGCTACACACGCGCCTCCGGCTTCAATCTCGTCTCCTCCGTGTCCGACGGCAATCGCCGCCTTGTTGCCGTCGTCATGGGCGGCACGTCGGGCGGCAGCCGCGACAACCAGATGGCGGCTCTGATCAACACCTATATGCCGCGGGCTTCGACCCGCGGCGGCGGCGATCTGGTCGCCAAGGCTGATAGCAATCCGATCAGGGCGCTGGCCAAGGTCCTGCTGCCCAAGCACGACGCGCCGACGCCGGACGAAAAGCCGGTGGCTGTTGCAAGCGACGATACTGCCGTCGCCGCAGACGCTACCGTCGCGCAGGGCGACAGCAATGCCGAGGACAGCAGCGCGGAGGACGACGCCACGGTCGAAGAACCCAAGCTGGTCGTTCCGGCCAAAAAGGTGAAGACGGTCATCGTCTCCGCCCCCAAGGTCGCCACCGCACAGGTCGTGGCCGCCTATGCCGAGCCGACGCCCGCGCCTGCACCTGCTGTCGATCCGGTCAACACCGCGTCGGTGCCCTCGGGCTGGGCCATCCAGGTCGCTTCCTCGCCCAAGCAGTCCGAAGCCCAGGCTTTCCTCGACAAGGCCAGCAAGCAGGCGCCCAAGGTGCTGGCCGATGCCGCCGGCTTCACCGTCGCCTTCGACAAGGATGGCGTCACCTACTATCGCGCGCGCTTCGGCGGCTTCGGTTCGAAGACCGCTGCCTGGAAGGCCTGCACCGCTTTGAAGAAGAAGAGCATCGAGTGCTACGCCGTCCAGCAATAGGACGGCGTGCACACAATCTCCCGGAAAATTTTTGCGTCGAAGGAGACTAGTTGTGATTGGAGAGCAAGACGTCCTTGGCTTCGTTGATTCGCGCCGCCAGGAAAGACGTGCCGCCGATATCGGGGTGCAGGCGCTGCATCAGGCGGCGGTGCGCCTTGCGGACATCCGCCGCGGCGGCCCCCGCTTCAAGACCAAGGACCTTGTAGGCCTCCTCCTTAGTCATGGCGCCAGGACCTGGCGCAACACCCAGCCCTTCGCCACCGTTCGTCTCAGTGTTTTTGCGCCAGACGGGAAATCTGCCGTCAAGATACGCCTCTAGCAACTGCCGGCTCTCCGGATCGCCGGAGAGTTCGCGGTAGAGATGCTGCAATTCCGAAAGACCCATGGCGCCAAGCATCTTGCCGTCATGGCGGCCTGCCAGGACCAGCCCTTCGAGACCGCCCGAATTGTGATCCAGTTCCATCTCGAGTGCCGCTGTCCGCACTGTCGAGCGTTTTCCAGGCGTCGGCTTGGCATTTGGCCGGCCTGCACGCGTCACGCCATACCAGCCGATCGCCACGAACAGGATGATGCCGCCGATCCCGCTGCGCCCGACCAGCAGCACGGCGCCGCCCACCAGGGCCAGCAGGATCGGCCCCAATGTTCTCGTCGAACTGGCGAGCCTGGCCGGATCGGCGCGAAGAAACGCCGAGGCTACCATCAGCAGCACCAGCAGCAATGCGACCAGGACGATAATTACGCCTAACATTTCCCACCGCCCCGCGGATTCCCTGCCCGCCTGGACAGCCACGTCACTTCCTTCAACACTTTTTCTGCGCCGGAATCATGGCCTCCCTCCGATCGGAAGAGGGCGTTGGCCCAGCCAACGCGGCGGCCCTTGTCGACTTCGACAGCTTTTCATCGCGCATGAATTTCAAGATGTGGCGTTGTCTCGCCGCTTGCAAGTCCAGTACGGAGCAAGACGGAGGGCCAGCGGACGGCTAGAGCATGTCGCCCAAAAGCGAACTCAGACCCGAAGCGCGCCGCGTGAACCCGTTTCAGCGCGAAGCGCTTTAGAGCAAACCGAGATCGGCAAGCTCACGCCTGAGCTTCGGCGGCATCTCCACCAGCCCGGCCTTGCCTTTGCCGAGATCGGCCGGCGCGTCCGACGGCTTCAGATAGCGCCAGCCTTGAAAAGCCCGGCGCGGCTGCCAGTCGGTGCGAATGACCCGCGGGTCGAGCATCAAATGGCAGCGGCCGGTACCTTCGTCATCGGTGAATGGCCGGATCTCCGTGATCAGCTGGCGGCACTGCACATTGCCCTTGATCACCCAGTAGAGCGAACCGCCATCGGTGACCTCTTGCCCACGCGTCGGCACCATGCGGGTCGTGTGCCAGTGTTCGACCGGATCACCGGCCCGGCGCCTTTCGTCGAGACGGAACTCGATCCATTCCTCAAGATCCTCGACGCTGTCGCAGCCGACGCAAAGTTTTAGAAGATTGAGAGCCATTCGCTAAGGTTAGTCCGGAGCGCCGGGACGTCAACGGCCTGACGGACTTCTCCACAGTGCCGGTTTAGGCCAGAACCTCAGCACTCCACGACATTGACGGCGAGACCGCCAAGGCTGGTTTCCTTGTACTTCTCGTTCATATCGAGGCCGGTCTGGCGCATGGTCTCGATCGCGGCGTCGAGCGGCACGAAATGCACGCCGTCGCCCTTGATCGCCAGCGACGCGGCGGTCACGGCCTTGACCGCGCCCAGCGCGTTGCGCTCGATGCATGGCACCTGCACCAGCCCGCCGACCGGATCGCAGGTCATGCCGAGATGATGTTCGAGCGCGATCTCGGCGGCATTCTCGACCTGCTCGGGCGTGCCGCCCATGACGGCGCACAGGCCGGCCGCGGCCATTGCCGAGGCAGAGCCCACCTCGCCCTGGCAGCCGACCTCGGCGCCCGAGATCGACGCGTTGGTCTTGATGATGCCGCCGACGGCTGCCGCCGTCAGCAGGAAGTCGCGGATGCTAGGCTGGTCGGCCTCGGGGTGGAAATGCAGCCAGTAGCGCAGCACTGCCGGCAGCGTGCCCGCGGCCCCATTGGTCGGCGCGGTGACGACGCGGCCGCCGGCCGCATTCTCCTCATTGACCGCCATCGCGTAGATCGACAGCCAATCGTTGGCGAGCAGAGGGTTCGGCCGGTTCTGCTGCCATTGTTCCTGCAGCTTGTCGTGCAACATGCGCGCGCGGCGCCGCACCTTCAGCCCGCCAGGCATGATGCCGTCCTGCGAAAGGCCACGGTCGATGCAACCCTTCATGGCGCTCCAGATGGCGTCGAGGCCGGCGTCGAGTTCCTCGCGCGTCATCTGCGTTTCCTCGTTGACGCGCTTCAGTTCGGCGATGGAGAGCCCGCTCTTGGCCGCCATCTTCAGCATCTCGACGGCGTTCTTGAAGGGATAGGGCACCTTCTTGCCCTCGGTCGTCACCGACCCCTTGGCCTTCGTCCTCTGCAACTCTTCTTCCGAAACGACGAAGCCGCCGCCGATCGAATAGTAGATGCGCTTGAGCAGCAGGCGGCCGCCGGCGTCATAGGCGTAGAACGCCATGCCATTGGCATGTCCCGTGAGCGGTGTCTTGCGGTCGAGCACAAGATCGGTGGCCGGATCGAAACGGTAGGAGGGGTGACCGGGCGGTGAAATCGATCTGTCGGCGGTGATGCGGCTGACGATCTCGTCGGCCCTGTCGGGATCGACCGTTTGCGGGGTCTGGCCGGCAAGTCCCAGGATGACGGCGCGGTCGCTGCCATGGCCGATGCCGGTATAGGCGAGCGAACCATGCAGGCTGGCGCCGATGCGGTCGACCTTGGCGCCGGCGGGGCGCGGCCAGTCGTCCCCCGCGACCTCGTCGAGAAACCGCCGCGCGGCGGTCATCGGCCCCATCGTGTGGGAGCTCGAGGGGCCGATGCCGATCTTGAACAAGTCGAAAACCGAAAGGAACACGCTGTCTCCTGGATCACGTCGAGGATTACATATAGGAATTCCCAGGATGTTTCCGCTCTTTTGACAATCGCGGCGCGGCACCTGCCGACCTTGTTTGCTCCGGCAGCGACATCCGTTGCTTATCGCTCGATCCCGATGATCGAAGCGGTCACGCCGAATGTGATAAATTCAGCTCATGCGTGATTCCCTCGATCTTTCGACGGCCGATCTCGCGGCGCTGGGCCTCTTCCTCGCCGCGTGGCTGCTGCACACGCTCGCCTCCGACGGCCGGCTGGTCAGCCGCGTGTCGCTGACCACCGCGATGAACGCGCAACGCGAGACCTGGATGCGCACCATGGCCGAGCGCGAGATCCGCATCGTCGACACCGCCATCATGAGCGGCTTGCAGCAGGGAACCGCCTTCTTCGCCTCCAGTTCGCTGATCGCGCTCGGCGGCTGCTTTGCTCTGCTCGGTGCGTCCGACCGGGTACTCGAAGTGCTGAGCGACCTGCCTTTGGGCGGTGCGCCGTCACGCTCGGCCTTTCAGATAAAGGTGCTGGGACTGGTGCTGATCCTGGCCTTTTCCTTCTTCAAATTCGGCTGGGCCTACCGGCTGTTCAACTATTGCACGATCCTGATCGGCGCGGTGCCGATCCCGCATGGTGAAGCCTCGCGCAACCCGGTCACCGAAACGGCGGTGTGGCGCGCCGCGCAGATGAACATGCTGGCCGGCAAGCATTTCAACTCCGGCCTGCGCGGCGTGTTCTTCTCGATCGGCTATCTCGGCTGGTTCGTCGATCCGGTGGTGTTCGTGCTGTCGACGCTTCTGCTGCTGGCCGTGCTGGTGCGGCGCCAGTTCTTCTCGGCGGCGCGCCGCGCCGTCATCGGTCAGCCGCCCGGCGCCGGAAAGGGCCGGTCGATGCGGCCGGACAGCCAATAGGCGAACAATCCGATCCATTCGCGGATCGCCATGGTCGTATTCTCAAGTGAATCGGTCGCATTGTCGCGAAACAGGCCGACACCTTCCTTGCCCGAGGTGCGATAGTCGACCGGCCACGGGACGGTTGGGAAACCAGCCTTGTCGAACAGCGCCTTGGCCCGAGGCATGTGGAAGGCGGAGGTCACCAGCAGCCAGGTCTCGCCCGGCTTCGGTTCGACGAGCTTGCGGCTGAAGACCGCGTTTTCGTAGGTGTTGCGGGACTTGTCCTCAAGGACAAGACGATCGGCCGATACACCCAGTGGGCCGAGCAGGCGGGGCGCGGTGTCGGCGTCGCCCTCGCCATCAAGGAAAAGCGAACCGTTTCCGCCGGATACGACCACCTTGGCCTGCGGGAAGCGCCGGGCGAGGATTGCAGTCTCGACCATGCGATCGCCGCTGCTGCTCAATTCATAGCCGCCGCGCGCGAGGTTGATGGCGCCCTCGAACCCCCCGCCGAGCACGATGATGCCGTCGACCTTTTGCGGCAGCGGCGGCCGTGGAAAGCGTTCCTCCAGCGGATTGAGCATCATGGCGCCAAGCGACGTCCAGGCCGACAGCGCCAAAATCAGGAAGGCGAGCACGCTGCCGGTGACGGCCAGCCGCCGCCGCCCGCCCGTCCCGGCGATCAGCCCCGCCAAAAGCAGGAAGATCGTCAGGTTGAGCGGCTGGATGAAGAACCACAGGATCTTGGAAAGATAGTAGAACACGCTTTCCCCCTACGATCTGCCCCTACGATCTCAAAGTGCGGCGGGCGGCAAAGCGCCTGACGGCTTCCGCAACAGCCTCAGCCTCCGAACGATCGAGTTCCCGCCCGAACGAGATTGGCCCGCTTGCCGTGGCCAGGCGAACCACTTCCTTCAGTCCGGTGTCGTCGGTCGGATAGGTGTGTTCCAGAACCTCGGCAGTGAGCTGCCCGTTATATGTGAGGAAGGCGCGATCACGGAACGGACTGCCCCTGATTTCGCGGACGATCGTGTCTTTCGCGATCCGCAGCGTTTCGCCTCCCGATGCGAGCCAGATGAACTCCTTGCCGAGAAAATATGCGAGAAACCCGGCAATCGCCAGAAATGACATCAGGCCGAACAGACCGCTCGCGACCGTTACCGGCGATTTGTCGAACAGCCCCCATTTGGTGGTGACGGCGACGATTGCGATCGAGAGAAGAAGAAAGCCGACCCTGATGGCTGAACGCCTGGGCGGGTTTGTGATCAGCAGTTCATGTCCCGTCTCGATGATGGAAATGCGAGACGGGGGCGACATGCTACCACCACTTCTCCGGCTGGAACGTGCCTGCCGCCTGTTCGATGACGGCGGCCGTCTGGAACAGCGTCTCTTCCTCGAACGGCCTGCCGATCAGCTGCAGGCCAAGCGGCAGCCCCTTGGGATCGAGTCCGGCGGGCACTGCGATGCCGGGCAAGCCGGCCATGTTCACGGTGACCGTGAAAATGTCGTTGAGGTACATCTTGACCGGATCGGCGGCCATGTCCTCGTCGGCGATGCCGAAGGCTGCGGACGGCGTCGCCGGGGTCAGGACGACGTCGATGCCGGCAGCGAAGACGTTCTCGAAGTCGCGCTTGATCAGGTTGCGCACCTTCTGCGCCTGCAGATAATAGGCATCGTAATAGCCGGCCGACAGCACATAGGTGCCGATCATGATGCGGCGCTTGACCTCGCGGCCGAAGCCGGCGGCACGGGTCTTCTCGTACATCTCGACGATGTCCTTGCCCGGCACGCGCAGGCCGTAGCGGACGCCGTCATAGCGCGCCAGGTTGGACGACGCCTCGGCCGGCGCCACGATGTAATAGGCCGGCAGCGCGTATTTGGTGTGCGGCAGGGAAATGTCGACGATCTCGGCGCCGGCGTCCCTGAGCCACGCAATGCCCTTCTGCCACAGTGCCTCGATCTCCTCGGGCATGCCGTCGACGCGGTATTCCTTGGGAATGCCGACCTTCATGCCCTTGATCGGCTTGCCGATCGCCGCTTCATAGTCGGGCACCGGCCGGTCGACCGAAGTGGTGTCCTTCGGATCGACGGAGGCCATGGATTTGAGCAGGATCGCGGCATCGCGCACGTCGCGGGCGATCGGTCCGGCCTGGTCGAGCGACGAGGCGAAGGCGACGATGCCCCAGCGCGAGCAACGGCCATAGGTCGGCTTGATGCCGACCGTACCGGTGAAGGCGGCCGGCTGGCGGATCGAGCCGCCAGTGTCCGTCGCCGTGGCGCCGGCGCACAGGAACGCCGAGACGGCGGTCGCCGAGCCGCCGGAAGAGCCACCCGGCACCAGCTGCGCATTGTCCAGGCTACGCTGCGTTTTCGTGCCGCCGGCCGATACGAAGCCGCCGTCGCCCTGATGCGTCGTCGGCATCACCACCGTGTCGAGGCGCGAACGCCGCCACGGATTGATGACCGGGCCATAGTACGAAGTCTCGTTGGACGAGCCCATGGCGAATTCGTCCATGTTGAGCTTGCCTAGCATGACCGCGCCGTCGGCCCACAGATTGGCGGTGACGGTCGATTCATAGCGCGGCTTGAAGCCGTCGAGCACATGGCTGCAGGCCTGGGTGTGCACACCGTCGGTGCCGAACAGATCCTTGATCCCCAGCGGAATGCCTTCCAGCGCGCCGCCCTCGCCCTTGACCAGCCTGGCGTCGGACGCCTTGGCCATGTCGCGCGCCTTGTCGCCGGTCACCGCCACATAGGCATTGAGCGCCGGATTGGCGCGATCGATCGCCGAGAGATAGGCGTCGGTGATCTCGGTCGCGGTGATTTCCTTGCCGCGCAGCTTGGCGCGGGCCTGCGAAATCGTCAGTCGGGTGAGGTCGCTCATCAAAGGCTCTTTTCGTAAAACACCGACCACTGGGAATCGGGATAATCCAGCACCGGGCCGCAGCGTGAGAACCCGGCACGTTCATAGACGGTCCATGCCGCGGGATGACGATCGCCCGTCTCCAGCACCAGCCGCTTCAGTCCTTCCTGCCGCGCCAACGCCTCGACCCGCTCGACGATGGCGGCGCCGATCTTGCGGCCGCGATGCGAAGGCCGCGTGTACATGCGCTTGACCTCGCCGATGGTATCGCCATGGCGCTTCAGCGCGCCACAGCCAATGGCGACACCGTTGTCGCGGGCGATGAAAACGGTCGTGTCCTGGCCGGCCATCTGCTCGACCGTCATGTGGTAGCAGTGCTCCGGCGGCGTCAGTTCGAGCAAGGTCTCGTTGAGTTCCTTGACCAGGCCGCGCACGTCGTCCTGCAGCGGCGTCTCGATGGCGATCTCGATTGCCATCGGCGCCTTACTCCACGACCTTCGGTACGAGGAAGAAATTCTCTTCGGTGGCCGGCGCGTTGGCGACGATGTCGGCCGCCTTGTTGCCGTCGGTGACGACATCGCCGCGCTTCTTCATCTCCATCGGCGTCACCGAGGTCATCGGCTCGACGCCGGAAACATCGACCTCGTTGAGCTGTTCGACAAAGCCGAGGATGGCGTTCAGCTCGTCGGTCATGCGTTCTGCATCCTCTTCGCTCACCGCGATGCGGGCGAGACGCGCGACGCGCTTCACTGTCTGAAGATCAACGGACATGTATTTGCCTCGGGGAAAAACCAGTCCGGGCTATAGCGGCGCCGCGCGCGGCACGCAACATGCATCGTATCGGAAGCGATGCTAGGTTACGGCAGCGCTAGCCCGATCCTTGGGGCGGCGCAACGGATTGGGCAATTCGAAAAAGCGCTGCTTTGCCGGGCACATGCCGCAAGCAGCCTCATCCTCCAGTGCGGCGAACGTCTGCAGTTCGGCATTGGAGCAACCGGGATCGAGCGGCCGGTAGGCGAGATACGGGTCCCACTTCTCGGACAGCCGGTACTTTCCCTTCTGCATCGGCAGATAGGCGAGCGGCGCGCATTTCCAGATCTGGCCGTCATGCAACTGCTTGCAGTGGCGAGCCGGGCAGATTTCCCAGCTGGAACGAGGATCGCCATCATCGAAAGGCGCCATCGCATTGCCGAAGCCTTCGTAGCGCCGGGTCCAGTTCTTGTCCGACGGACGCAGTTCGATCAGGACCTTGTGGTCCCGCCGCCACGCCTCCAGCAGATCGAAAACCGGTTTCAGCCTCTCCCGATATTCTTCGGAATCGTGATGGACCGAGACGATCAGCCGCGCGTCGGGATCGGCGGCCAGGATGGCTGGCAATGTCGGGTGACGATGGAGGAAGAAGCCGTTGCTGACGATTTCCATGCTGGCACGCGGCCAGTGCCGCCGCACAAGCCCGACGAAACTCGGCAGTTGCGGATGGATGCTGGGTTCGCCGCCCAGCAAGGTGAACCGCTTGACCGAGACGCGCCGGCTCCACAGCCCCATCCAGCGGTCCGCCTCATCGAGCGAGACGGTGCCGGAATGCGCATGATTGGAATAGTGCGAGCAGCTTTCGCACGACAGGTTGCAGCCATGCGCGACATGCAGTTCCAGTCTCCGGAACACAGGCCGCTCGCCGCCAAGAAGCGATCTTACACGGCTCAGTATCGTCATGGCAGGGCAACGCCCTCGCACAGATAATAGCTGCCGCTGTTGCCGCTCGCCTCGCTTTCGTCGTCGATGGGCCGGACCGACACGAGGTCGATCTGCGTCGGGCTGGTCTGCGTCACCGACAGGACATCTGGAAAGACATAACCCGGTTCCTGGCAGATCGCCGTCACCGCCCAGCTTGGAGAACGCGTCGCCTTGCTGACCTGCAGAAACTCGCAATTGTATTCGACGCCTTGCAGGCCGTGCGCCGAAAGCACGATGTTGCCGGTGTCGATCAGTGCCTGCAGCGTGTCCTTCTTTGCCTGTGCGCAAAGTTCTTCCGACCGGAGATAAACCCCTTCGATGAAATCATCCGCGGCAAGCGCGGGGGATGCCGCGACAAACATCGACACGCAAAGAGATCGCCCCAACGCCATGGATTTGTTCCGCTTTGGCTGTTTCTAGATCGCAATCGTCTCGCCGATTTTCGGCAACGCAACCTTCACCCCGGACCCTTCCAGGCCGGCCTCGAATTTCTCGGCCGTCGGATCGATCATCGGAAAGGTGCCGAAGTGGCAAGGAACAACCGTCTCGAACTTGAAGAAGCGGCGGCAGGCAAGTGCCGCGACCGCACCGCCCATGGTGAAGCGGTCGCCGATCGGCACGATGCCGATCTTCGGCTCATGCAGCTCGTTGATCAGCGCCATGTCGGAAAAGATGTCGGTGTCGCCCATATGGTAGAGCGTCCTGTCTTCCGGGAAATGCAGAACCAGCCCACCCGGATTGCCGAGGTAGACGTTCCTGCCACCATCTTCGCCAAACGAGGAGGAGTGCAGCGCCTGGACGAATGTCGTGGTGAAGCCGCCGCAATCGACCGTGCCGCCGATGTTGCCGGGATTGATCTTCTTGTCGCTGACGCCTTTGCCGATCAGATACATGCAGATCTCGAAATTCGCGACCAACTGGGCGCCGCTTTTGCCGAGCACTTCCAGCGCACCGCTGATGTGGTCGCTGTGCCCGTGCGTCAGCAGCACATGCGTGATCCCCTCCGCCGGCCCTTCCCAGCCCCCCGTCCATGACGGATTTCCGATCAGATAGGGGTCGATGAGGATCTTGGCGTCGCCGGTTTCGATGCGGAAGGCCGAATGGCCGCACCAGGTCAGTTTCATGAATGCATTCCTCGATTTTTACCGTGCCAGAGGATAGAAGGCCGATGGCCCTGAGATCAACTCGAGATCAAAGGGTATAGTGTCCGCCGGGCATCCGGAAGAACACGCGGCGCTGAAAAAGACAAAGGAAAACCGTTGGCTATCATCACGATTGAGCAACTGCCGGCACGGCTCGCCGATGGCAGGACGCTGGCGGGGCTCGATCTCGGCGACAAAACGATCGGCGTCGCGGTTTCG
Organism: Mesorhizobium sp. WSM1386; assembly: GCF_055901595.1. Lineage (NCBI taxonomy): Bacteria > Pseudomonadati > Pseudomonadota > Alphaproteobacteria > Hyphomicrobiales > Phyllobacteriaceae > Mesorhizobium > Mesorhizobium sp. WSM1386. Next base: position 3,970,346 of record NZ_CM148373.1, on the reverse strand, counting down.
GACCGGGGGTTCTCCTTCGCGCATCCGCGCCCGGTCATCATCCGGAGGAAATTCTCACTCGATGCCGCGGTCCTTCTGGCGTTGCTGAAGAAGGAGAACGCCGGTGCGGTGGTGATCGGGCTGCCGATCAACATGGACGGGTCGGAAGGTCCCCGCGCCCAGAAATCGCGCGCCTTCGTGCGCAACATGGCGCAGCTCAGCGACCTGCCCTTCGTGTTCTGGGATGAGAGGCTGTCGACGGTCGCGGCCGAAAGGACATTGATCGAGATGGATTTCTCGCGCGCCAAACGCGCCGGCAAGATCGATTCGGCGGCGGCCGCCTTTATTCTGCAGGGAGTTTTGGACCGGCTTCAGTCGCTCGCTGCATCCGATCGAACGGAACCGGACCCGTCCAGCGCCGCCTGACCCAGTCCAGGATTTCGCGGCGGCGGCGAAACGCCCATATCGCCATCAGCAGAAACCCGTCGAAGATGCAGGCCTTTGCCACCATGCCGGGGATGATTGCCGGATCGATGCCGAGCATCTGGCCATAGAGCTGAAACACGAAATCGTGCAGCTGCCGGGTGAGCATGACATAGCCGAAATTCATGTCATTGAGCGACAGGTAGAACCAGCCCCAGAACAGCGCCATCGGACCCGCCCACAATGCGAAGATGTAGCGCATCAGCGACCACCCTTCCCTTTGGGCCCGGTCTGGTTGCGGCCCGATATCAGGGAGAGCAGCGAATTGTGCGCCGCTGCCTTCGCCATGCTGTGCGCCGTGGCGCGGAAGTCGGCGTCGTCCGACACGGCCGCCGAGCGCCGCTCGGCGAGCATTGCGACATAGGAGGCCAGAAGTGCCGCCAGTTGTACGGCGACTACCATGAACAGGCCGTTGATGCCTTGCGCCGCGCCGCCGACCAGGATGATCGACAGGACACCGGACGCGGAGATGAAGGCGATGCGCACCACACTGTCGACACCCTGGCTGATCCCGTCGTTGATCAGCGTATCGACGAAGGCCCAGAAAAACAGCACCGACACGACCAGCAATGCGGTCGCCAGCGGCGCGACCACGACGATGTTCTTCAGGTCGACGAAACGCGCACTTTCGATCGTCACGCCGAGCACGCCAAGAGCCGCCGCCACGCCGCGGTCCCCATCCATGCAGATCAGCGCAAGCAGGGCGAAAACGATCGCCCAGTGCACGGACAAGAACGAGGTCAATACGTGTCGCATCATGATTCCTGCTTCGACAGGAATGACAGTGGGCTTTGCCGTCCGTCGCCGCAACGGAAACCATTTGTTAAGGTTAACGGCGGTCCACAGGCTCGCAATCGGCACTCCCGGACCCGGCGATGCGCCGCTTGCCGCTCAGTTCACCGGCGGATAGAGCGTATCGATGATCATGCGCGCGTCGTGGCGCGCATCGAGCATGCCATAGGTGTTGCGCCACTGGCCGGCCAGGCGCGTCTCGACGAAGGCATCGGCAATCCGCCCTGCTCCCAGCCGGCGCAGTTCCGCCGCCGCGGCCGATAGCGCCAGTTGCTCCGTGAGCAGCCGGGCCGATCCCTCGTCGGTCGATGCGACCTGCATCGCCGCCTTCAGTACGCCGATCGTGCCGCGCCCGCCGGCGCCGAGGTCGCGGTCGATGCCGGCCAACACTTCCTCGAACAGGCCGGGCGCGCGGCCGAGCACGCGCAGCACGTCGAGCGCCATGACATTGCCCGAACCTTCCCAGATCGCGTTGACCGGCGCCTCGCGGTAATAGCGGGCGAGCGGCGCCTCCTCGACATAGCCATTGCCGCCAAGGCACTCCATCGCCTCGTAAAGCAGCGGCGGCGCGATCTTGCAGACCCAGTATTTGACGACAGGCGTCATGGCGCGGGCGAATGCCGCCTCGCCGCGGTCGCTCGCCGCCTCGTCGAAGGAGCGCGCCAGCCGAAACGACAGCGCGGTGGCGGCGGCGACATCGAGCGCCATGTCGGCCAGCACGCGCTGCATCAGCGGCTGCTCGATCAAGGGTGAGCCGAACACCTGGCGATGACGTGCGTGATGGACCGCCTCTGCCAAGCCAGCCCGCATGACCGCCGACGATGCCACCGCGCAGTCGAGCCGCGTCAAGGTGACCATATCCATGATCGTCTTCACGCCGGCGCCCGGCTCGCCGACCATCTCGCCGATGGCGTTAACGAATTCCACCTCGGAGGACGCGTTGGAGCGGTTGCCGAGCTTGTCTTTCAACCGCTGGAAGCGGAAGCCGTTGCCCGACCCGTCGCCGAGGACGCGCGGCACCAGGAAGCAGGACAGGCCTTCCGGCGCCTGCGCCAGCACCAGGAAGGCGTCCGACATCGGCGCCGACATGAACCATTTGTGGCCGGTAAGGCGATAAAAACCGCTGCCGGCGCGCTCGGCCCTGGTCACATTGGCACGCACATCGGTGCCGCCCTGTTTCTCGGTCATGCCCATGCCGAGCGTCAACCCGGTCTTCTCGACCGGCGGCTTCTGGCTCTGGTCGTATTTGCGCGTCGTCACGCGCGGCGCCCACTCGCGGAACAGCTTTGGACTGGCCATCAGGGCGGCAAGCGAAGCGCTGGTCATGGTGATGGGGCAAAGATGCCCGGTCTCGAGTTCGGCGGTCAGGTAGAAACGGGCGGCACGCACCTGATGGCGGCGGCCGATCTCGGCATCGCCATTTTCCCAGACCGAGGAGTGCAGCCCGTTCGCCACCGAGCGGCGCATCAGGGCGTGGTACGCGGGATGGAACTCGACAAGATCGATGCGCCGTCCCTGCCGGTCATGCGTCTTGAGCTTCGGCGTCTCGACATTGGCGAGGCGTGCCAGTTCCTGCGCCTCCTGCGTCAGGACGAAACGGCCCAGCCCATCCAAATCCTTGCGGACCGGATCGGAAAAGCGCTCGGCAAGCTGGATCAGCAACGGATCGCCTCGCCAGGCGTTGCCGCCCGCAAGCGGCGGCGGCTGGTTCGTTACGTCGTCGGTCACGCCCAATCCTTTTTTCGGTAGCCAATCCTTCTTTCGGCAGAAAGGCCCTTATCGTCGAAAAGCCACGAATCCGAGGCCATCGGCTAGATATAGCCAAGCCGTGCAACCCGCGCGACGAAAATACCGGGGAGAAAGGCTTCAATCGAAAGCTGACGCTTGCGGGCGCAAAATCCGCACCCTATAGCAGCCCCTTGAGATGACCGACGCTTCGTCCCTGCCACTCTACCCTCACCGCCATCTTCTGGGCATCAGCGACCTTTCGCCCGCCGACATCGAGCTTTTGCTCGACCGGGCGGATCGCGCGGTCGCGATCTCCAGGCAATCCGAGAAAAAGACCTCGACGCTGCGCGGCCGCACCCAGATCAACCTCTTCTACGAGGCTTCGACGCGGACGCAGTCGTCGTTCGAGCTGGCCGGAAAACGGCTCGGTGCCGACGTCATGAACATGTCGGTGGCAAGCTCTTCGGTGAAGAAGGGCGAGACGCTCATCGACACGGCCATGACGCTGAACGCCATGCGGCCCGATATATTAATCATCCGCCACCAGTCGGCGGGCGCCGCCGCCCTTCTGGCGCAGAAGGTCGGCTGCTCGGTGGTCAATGCCGGCGACGGCGCGCATGAGCATCCGACACAGGCGCTGCTCGACGCGCTGACCATCCGCCGCGCCAAGGGCCCGCTGTCGAAGCTGATCGTGGCGATCTGCGGCGACATCCTGCATTCGCGCGTGGCGCGCTCCAACATCATGCTGCTCAACGCGCTCGGCGCGCAGGTGCGGGTCGTCGCGCCTTCGACGCTGTTGCCTTCCGGCATCGACAAGATGGGCGTCATCGTCACCCGCTCCATGGCGGAAGGCTTGAAGGATGCCGACGTGGTGATGATGCTGCGCCTGCAGCGCGAACGCATGGAAGGCGCCTTCGTGCCTTCGGTGCGCGAATATTTCCGCTATTTCGGTCTTGACGCCGAAAAGCTGAAGGCGGCCAAGGACGATGCGCTGGTCATGCATCCCGGGCCGATGAACCGCGGCGTCGAGATCGCCTCGGAAATCGCCGATGGTCCGCAAAGCGTCATCCAGGAACAGGTGGAGATGGGCGTCGCCGTGCGCATGGCGGTGATGGAAGCGCTGCTCGACCCCCGCCGCAATCAAGAAGGCCGTAATCAAGAGGGGCGCAATCAAGAGGGCCGCGGCGCATGAGCACGACCGTCTTTGAACGCGCCCGCGTCGTCGACCCCTCGCGCGGCATCGACGAGATCGGCTCCGTCATCGTCGATGGCCGCAAGATCGCCGCCGCCGGCAAGGCGGCGCTGAACCAGGGCGCGCCCGAGGGCGCTACCGTTGTCGACTGCGCCGGCAAGACGATCATTCCAGGCCTTGTCGACGGCCGCGTCTTCATCGGAGAGCCGGGCGGCGAGCATCGTGAAACCATCGCTTCGGCAAGCCTCGCCGCGGCGGCCGGCGGCGTCACCTCCGTCGTCATGATGCCCGACACCGACCCGGTGATCGACAATGTGGCGCTGGTCGAGTTTGTGCTGCGCACCGCCAAGGACACGGCCGTCGTCAACATCTTCCCCGCGGCGGCGATCACCAAAGGCCTCGATGGCCGCGAGATGACCGAATTCGGCCTGTTGCGGGAGGCCGGCGCCGTCGCTTTCACCGACGGCCGCCACACCATATCGAGCGCGCTGGTGATGCGCCGCGCGCTGACTTACGCGCGCGACTTCGGCGCCACCATCGTCCATGAGACGCAGGACGCCGATCTTGCCTCGGCCGGCGTGATGAACGAGGGCCTCTACGCGAGCTGGCTTGGCCTTTCCGGCATACCGCGTGAAGCCGAGTCCATTCCGCTCGAGCGCGATCTTGCCCTGGCGCGACTGACCCGTGGCTCCTACCACGCGGCGAAGATCTCGACGGCGATGGCGGCGGCAGCGGTGACCCGGGCGAAGGCCGATGGCGCCGATGTGACGTCGGGCGTGTCGATCCACAATCTGTCGCTCAATGAAAACGACGTCGGCGAATACCGCACCTTCTTCCGCCTGACGCCGCCGTTGCGCGCCGAGGAAGACCGGCTGGCGATGATCGAGGCGGTCAGGGACGGCACGGTCGATATCATCGTCTCCTCGCACGATCCGCAGGATGTCGACACCAAGCGCCTGCCCTTCGCCGACGCAGCCGCCGGCGCCATCGGGCTGGAGACATTGCTCGGCGCGGCCTTGCGGCTCTATCACAATGGCGACGTGCCATTGCCGCGGCTGATCGAGACGCTCTCCACCGCGCCAGCAAGGCTGTTTGGGTTATCCGGCGGCACGCTGAAGCCGGGCGCAATGGCCGATCTCGTGCTGGTCGACCTCGACGAGCCGTGGATCGTCAGCGAGGGCGGCATTCGTTCGCGCTCGAAAAACACCTGTTTCGAAGGCGCGCGCCTGCAGGGCAAGGTCTTGCAAACGCTGGTCGCGGGCCGCACAGTGTTCTCGATCTGAGCCAGCCGAGGCGCATCGCGCCGACCCGGCCGGCCAAGCGAAGTTGCGGGGGAAACAATGACTTACGGTCCAATCCTGGCGTTGGTGTTCGGCTATCTCTTGGGCTCGATCCCCTTCGGCCTGTTGTTGACACGCGCCGCCGGCCTCGGCGACGTGCGCAAGATCGGCTCGGGCAACATCGGCGCCACCAATGTCCTGCGCACAGGCAACAAGGGACTTGCCGCGGCGACATTGCTGCTCGATGCGCTGAAAGGCACGGCCGCCGTGCTGATAGCAGCCCACTTCGCGCCTGAAACCGCGGTCTTGGCTGGTTTTGGCGCCTTTCTCGGCCATCTCTTCCCAGCCTGGCTGGGTTTCAAGGGCGGCAAGGGTGTCGCCACCTATCTGGGCGTGCTGATCGGGCTTGCCTGGCAGGTGGCGCTGATCTTCGCCGTCGTCTGGCTGGTGATGGCTTTCCTGCTCCGCTTCTCCTCGCTTGCCGCATTGACGGCGGCCGTCGTCGTGCCGATCGCGCTTTATGTCCTGAGCACGCCGCAGGTTGCCCTGCTGTTCGTGGTGATGAGCATCATCGTCTTCATCAAGCACCGGGAGAACATTTCGCGCCTGCTTGCCGGGACCGAGGGCAAGATCGGAGCCAAGGGGTGAGCGAGCACGCCACCGCGGTGAGCGAGCCGGCCGCCGGGCCGCGCCTCAGCGACCGGCAGCGGCTGAGCTGGCTGCGGCTGATCCGCACCCAAAATGTCGGTCCTGCCTCCTTCCGCGACCTGATCAACCGCTTCGGTTCGGCCGAGGTCGCGCTGGAAGTGCTGCCGGAGCTGATGATTTCGGGCGGCGCCAATCGGATCGCCCGCATTCCTTCGATTGCCGAAGCCGAGGCCGAGATGGAGGCCGCCCGGCGGGCCGGCGCCCGCTTCGTCGGCATTGGCGAAGCCGACTATCCGCCGCTGCTGCGCGGCATGGACCACCCGCCGCCGCTGCTGGCGGTCAAGGGCAATGCCAGCGTGTTCCGGCTGCCGGGGATCGCCATCGTCGGCGCCCGCAACGCATCGCTCGCCGGCATCAAGATGGCACGCATGCTGGCTGCCGATCTTGGCCGCGACGGCTATGCGATCGTCTCTGGCCTGGCGCGCGGCATCGACACCGCGGCGCATCAGGGCAGTCTTGCAACCGGCACGATCGGTGTCCTGGCGGGAGGCCTCGACCAGCCCTACCCGCCTGAAAATGCCGGCCTGTGCGACGAAATCGCCGAGCGTGGCGCCGTCATCTCGGAAATGCCATTCGGCTGGCAGCCGCGCGCCCAGGATTTCCCGCGCCGCAACCGCCTTGTCGCGGGTGCTGCCCTCGGGCTCGCGGTGATCGAGGCGGCGCAGCGCTCGGGTTCCTTGATCAGCGCCAGGCTTGCCGGCGAGATGGGTCGGCTGGTTTTCGCGGTGCCGGGGTCGCCACTTGACCCTCGCGCGGCCGGCACCAACGGCTTGCTCAAGGACGGCGCCACGCTGGTCACCGAGGCGTCGGACATTTCCAGGGCGATCGCGCCGCTGACCGGCATGCGGGCGCCCGAAATGCCTCCGTTCGAAGACCCGCCCGACTTCTCGGCCACACCGCCACCCGGCGAGAGCGACCGTTCCAAGGTGATCCAGGCTCTAGGACCGACTCCGGTGCCGGTCGACGAGATCATCCGCCATACCGGCCTGCATCCGGCCCAGGTTTTCATGGTGTTGCTGGAACTCGATCTCGCCGGCCGGCTCGAACGCCATGCCGGCGGCAATGTTTCACTGCTCTTCGAGAACTAACCGACCGTTCAGTGGCGATTGGTTTTTTTCTCCAGGGTTTCCGCATAGTCCGGCGTGTTGGCTCCAAAGAGATCCTTTTCGACGATGCCGCGCCAGACCATGTCGGCATCCTCCGGGCGCGACGGATCGAAGCCTGGCTGGCTCTCTTGCGCGTTCCGGCGCGAGCGCCGGCGTAGCCAGCTGGGCATGATCTCGCGGATGAGGCTGGTGAATTGGGTCATTGCCGGCTCCTCCGATTTTCATGTCTCGACCAGACCGGCCGATTTCTCCGCATTGCTGTGGTTCGCGGCATCGAGCCAGACCAGCGCCTCCTCGACACCGGCTAGCGCATGGCGCGCGGAGGTCGGTCCGCGTGGTTTGATGCGCACCGACACGCCGTCCATTTCATTGACGACTTCGAAGCCGTTTTCATCTGAAGTGTCGTCGCCAAGGAATACCGGGCGCCGTCCGCTGAAAGCCGGCTCTTCCATGAAGCGCCTTATAGCCGCTCCCTTCGCCGCTTCCAGCGGCATCAGTTCGACCCCGGCATTGCCGGCAAGCACCCTATATCCCGCGGGCAGTCTGCCTAGCGCCTGTTCGACCAACTGTGTCGCGCGCCGCAGCAAATGCGGCGCCGCGCGCGTGTGAATGGCCAGGATCGGCCCTTTGCGCTCGATATAGACATCAGCGTTGTCCAGTTCGGCCTCGATTTCCTGGGCAAGTGCGGCAATGTCGGCCGGCTCGCCGGCGGCCTCGACCGGGCCGTCCCGCGCCAGCCTGTGTTCGAGGCCATAGAGACCGGCGGCGCGCAATCTGAGCGGCTGGAAGAGATTGTCGACGGCGGCGATCGATCGACCCGTGATAAACGCCAACGCTCCATCCAATCGGGCTTCGAGGCTTGCCAGCAGCGCGCGTAGCTCATCGCCGACGACCACCGCGTCGGGATGCGCGGCATGTTCGAGAAGCGTGCCGTCGATATCCAGGAACAGGGCCCATGGCCCTTGCGGAAGAGCCGGTGCCGGCAGGTTTGGCGATACCGGCATCACAGCGCCGCCACCCGTTTGCGATCGAGCAACGATATCACGTTGCCAGGCGCCGCGGGAGCCGCGCCGACGGCACGATCGACCGCAACGCGCTTGCGCAGGCGCGCTGCATCGAGGAGCATGCTGCCCGCCCATCGATAGACATTGTTGTCGCGAACGATCTCGCGCATGCGCTGCATGCGTTGGCGCTGCTCCTCCTGCGACATGGTCAGGGCCTGCAGCAAGGCGTCGCCCATCGTCGCCGCGTCATAGGGGTTGACGATCAGCGCCTCGAGCAGCTCCTTGGAAGCGCCGGCGAACATGCTGAGCAGCAGGACGCCCTGTTCGTCGTCGCGCGCCGCGACAAACTCCTTGGCGACCAGGTTCATGCCGTCATGCAGGCTTGTGACCATGCAGACATCGGCGGCGCGGTAGATCTCGTAGACCTGCACCTGCGAGTAATGCTCCGTCACCATCAGGACGGGTGTGTAGCCTTCGCGCCCATAGCGCTGGTTGATATCATCGGCACGATGCAGGCACTCCTCATACAATTGTTGATAGGCGGGCAACGTGCCGCGGCTGGGCGCTGCGATCTGCAGTAACGCCACCTTGCCGATCCATTCCGGATGGAGCTTCAGCAGTTCATCGAGCGCGTCGAAGCGATCGAGGATGCCCTTGGTGTAGTCGAGACGTTCAACGCCCACACAAAGTTTGACATCTTCGGCCAGACCAAACTTCTCGCGGATACGCCGCCGGCATTGCGCCACGTCGGGGAGCTTACCCAGTTGCGCCGGCGGCCATTCGATCGAAATCGGATAGGCGTGAACCAGGCTGATCTGGCCGCCGTAGGAGATGGCCGAATCCTCGCGCTCGATTCTGCTTTCCAGGAAACGGTCGACGCTGTCGATGAAGTTGTTGCAATGGAACTGGGTGTGAAAGCCGACAATCGAGCTGCCGAGCAGGCCTTCGAGAATCTTCTCGCGCCAGGGGCAGATGCTGAACACTTCTGAATTCGGCCATGGAATGTGCCAGAAGGTGATGATGATCGCCTCCGGCAGGCGTTCACGGATCATTCTAGGGAGCAGCGCGAAATGGTAGTCCTGGACCAGCACGATCGGCCGCTCGTTGCGGGCTTCCGCAACAACGGTGTCGGCGAACTTACGGTTGACCGCCTCGTAGCTTTCCCAGTCGGAAGCACGAAATATCGGCCTGGTGAAGGCTATGTGACAAAGCGGCCAGAGGCCTTCATTTGCAAAGCCGAGATAATAACCTTGCTGTTCTTCCTCGCTGAGCCAGACACGCCGCAGCGTGTAGGAAGGACTATCGGGCGGTACTTCCACGCGGTCGTTTTCGTCGACAACGAGCCTGTCGGCCGAACCACCGCCGTAGGCGATCCACGTGCCCGCGCAGGCGCGGGTGATCGGTTCCAAGGCGGAGACAAGGCCACTGGCGGGTACGACCAGTTGGATGTCGTCGCCCTTGCGGTTGTGGATATACGGCTCACGATTTGAAACCACGATCACCTGGGCGTCCGGAAGTTCCTTTGCCAAGATGTGACGTAGCGTTTCCGGCGACCATTGGACGAGCGAAGCGGCCGCGGATTGCCCATTCTTCTCGAATTCCGGCAACAGGCTGCCAGTGGGCTCGGTTGCCCCAGCAGCGTGCATGCCGCTCCTCAATCGGCGTGCCCGCAGAACCATCGTCGCGATGATGAGGATCGAGATACTGACAACTGCAAAACCGAGGAGCCACAATACGGACGAAGGAACGACCAGGTACGAACTGTTGTCAGGCATTTGAAATCGACTTACCCTTCAATGAGATAGTGCGGCGGGCTCGCCATCCCGGCAACCCGCGTGATGGTCAAACGCTCACCCCGCGCGATGGTTCCGATTTTTCAGCTCCTGACCACGAGCGGCACCAGCCCCTCATGGCGATCGGCCAGAAAGGCGCCGACGCGGTCGCCGACCCGTTGAAATGTGAGGTCGACAGAGGCGCCCGCCACCGCCAGATGGCGGACCACCAGATTGTCGATGCCGATCGGCAGGCGCGGTCTCGTCACCTGAATTTCGCCGGTCCAGCCGTCGATCTGAAGGCCCAGGCACGCCTGCATGAGCATGAAGGCGGAACCGGCCGACCAGGCCTGCGGCAAGCACGCAACCGGGTAGGCGATGGGCGCCTCGCCCGGTGCGCGGGTGAAGCCGCAGAACAGTTCGGGCAGGCGCATGTTGAAATGAACAGCGGATTCGAACGTTCCGCTCATCAGCCGCACCACATTGTCCCTGATGCCGTACCGCGCCAGTCCGGCAGCGCAGATCGCGGTGTCGTGCGGCCAGATGGAACCGTTGTGGTAGGACATCGGATTGAAGAAGATGGCGTCGTCCGCCAGCGTCCGCAGGCCCCAGCCGGAGGAGAATGAGGCCGACAGCAACTGGTCGGCGACGATGCGCGCGCGATCCGGGTCGGGAAGGCCGACATAAAGCAGATGGCCGGCATTGGAGGTGCGCACCTTGCAAGGTTCACCGTCGCCGTCCAAGGCAAGCGCATAGTAGCCGAGTTCCTCGATCCAGAACTGGCTTTCGACCCGTTGGCGGATTTCTTCGGCGCGCTTCTCCCAGGCTTCGGCCTTTTCGGTTTCATCGCGCAGCCGAGCCAGTTTCGCCAATCCCTGGAACGCTGCAAAGACGTAGCCTTGCACCTCGACCAGTGCGATCGGGCCTTTCGGGATGCGGCCGTCGGCATGAAAAACCGAATCGAAACTGTCCTTCCATCCCTGGTTGGCAAGACCCGATTCCGCCGCGCGCCGATAGGTGACGAACCCCGTGGGCTGGCTCGCCGTCTCGATCCATTCGGCGGCGGCACACAGTGACGGCCACAAGGCGTCGACTGACTCCATATCGCCGGTGCGGTCGGCATAGGCGCATGCGAGATGGACATAGAGCGGGGTCGTGTCGACCCCCCCATAGTAACGGCCGAACGGCAGTTCGCTGAGCGCTGTCATCTCGCCCTTGCGCGTCTCATGCATGATCTTGCCGGGCTGGGAGTCGCTGAAGGGTGAGGTTTCGGTTGCCTGGTGCTGTGCCAGAAAGCCGAGCACGCCCCGCGCCAGGCCGGGATTGAGCCAAAGCATTTGCAGGGCCGAGATCACCCCATCCCTGCCGAAGGCCGTCGAGAACCACGGGATGCCGGCGTAAGGATAGGGACCTGTCGCCAGTTCCGTGGTCAGCAGCGCCACGTCGGCGCGCGCCCGCTCGATCCAGTCGTTGAACACCCGGCCCGAACTGTGCAGCGTTGCACCGTGGCGGCGCTTGGCCCGCATGCCGAAGCGCGCGCGGGCGGCGGCCGCACGAAATCGTTCGCGTTCAGGAGCATCCGCAATCTCGGTGCCGACCTCGACATAGAGCGTCTTGCGGCTGCGCTTGGTGACGGCGATGAAGAAGTCCGCCCGCTCCGCGGTCAATTCGTCCGGCACCTGCGAAAACGAGATTGCCGACGTGCGCTCCACCTTGTCCAGCCCCTCGTAGCGGAGCATCACCGTGTTCTTGCCGATTTCGGCCGTGCGTGCGGTGCCGCGTTTGGGCCGCGTCGAACCGCGCACTTCGAACATGTCGCGGAAATCCGCGGCAAAGCGCAGCGAAAGCCGGAGGCTCGAATGTTCCTGGCTGTAATTGGAAAGCGTCAGCCGTTCGTAAAGCCGGTCCTGCCAGATCAGCCTGACGCGCTCGATGTGGATCGCGCCTTGCGGAATGGGCCGGCCGCCGATGCTCTCGATCGGCAGGTTGGTCAGATTGGTGGTGAACAGCACGTTGTCCTGGCTGAGCGATGCGCCCAGCAAGGACGTCGACCGCCCGCCGACGGTCAGCCGGAATTCAGAAAGCACGCGCGTGTCGTCGCGGAAGAAGCCGTCGCCGACACCGCGTATGTCGCCATAGGCATCGGCCACGGCAAAGGAGTCGCCATGCTTGAGGGCGAAAAGCCGGTGCGGTTCCCTAGGCGCGGTCTCGTCCAAGGATGCCAGCGCTATTGCCGGATCAAGCTTGCGCTCGTCGAGTTGGGTGATGGTCAAGAAGATTGTCCCGTGCTGGTTTTTCGAGCGGGTGAAGCGCTCTATGAGGCCCTGATTTCCTCATGGCTGCCCTCATGGCTGCCAGTCAGCCGAGAGTAGGCCGCGATATAGTCGCTTGCCATCCTGTCGGCTGAAAACCGCTTTTCGAAGGCCCCCCTTATTCGTCGCCTGTCGAGTTGCAGGAGAGCCGGCATCGTGGCGACGGCATCTTCAATGGTCTCGACGACGAAACCGGTCACGCCGTGATCGACGATCTCGGGCATGGCGCCGCAGCTCCATGCCATGACCGGTGTTCCGCAAGCCATGGCCTCGACCACGGCAAGGCCGAACGGCTCCGGCCAGTCGATGGGGAACAGCAAGGCGGCGGCGTTGCCAAGAAACCGGCTCTTCTGGTCCTCGCTGATCTCGCCGACATATTCGACGCGATCGCCATCGATCATCGGCTGGACGACTTCCTCGAAATAGGCGCGATCGCCATCGCCGATCTTGGCCGCGAGCTTGAGTCTCAGGCCGGTACGGCGGGCAATCTCGATCGCCCGGTCCGCCCGTTTGTCGCGCGACATCCTGCCGAGGAAGGCAAGATAGACGCCATCCGAACCCGCCTCGAAGTCAGGTTCATAGAGCTTGAGCGGCAGTCCATGGTGGATCGTCGCCAGCCAGTTCGCCGATGCGAACCGCGCCCGCTGGCTGCGGGATATCGAAATCATCGGAAACCGTGGAAACCGATCATAGGCTTGTGCGAGGTCCGCGTAATCCAGCCTGCCATGCGGCGTCGTCACCGTGCGTTGCGGCATATCGCGAAAAAACGGGAAATGCAGGAAGTGGCTGAGATGGAAATGGATTATGTCAAAATCGTCGGCCCGTTTCCTCACCTCGTCGAGCATCGACAGATGCGCCGCGATCTCCGATTTCAACGGACGGGGGTCTAGACGAAGCGCCCGCTCGCGGCACGGCACCAGCCTGGCGGAGGTCTTCGTATCGCCGCTGGCGAACAACGTCACGTCGTGGCCAAGGTCGACGAGCGCTTCGGTAAGGTAGGAGATGATGCGCTCGGTCCCGCCATAGAGTCTCGGCGGCACGGATTCGTAAAGCGGCGCAACATGGGCAATCTTCATGACCCTTGGTTCCCTCAAATCGGATCGATATAGCGAAAATGCTTGAGCCGCGGGATCGTTCCCCCAATCAAGGAAGGGCGCCAGGGTGCGACGATTGATCTTCGCCCTGCCCGCGCTAATTCACATTCGGTACCCTTGTTTCCTGCATGTCGCGGTCACGACAGCACAAGGAGGTTGCGTTGCAGCGATTCGACGATATTGCCGCCCGGCGTGTGGCAATGATCATTGAGCAATATGTCGAGGCGAGGAAGCGGCACTTCGGCTACGTCTCGACGGACCAGGCCGCCAGGGCGGTACAGCGCGTGCTGAAACCCGGGATTTCGGCCCACGAACTCGACGACATGGTCGCGGCCCTTGCTGTCAAGAACGGATTGGCGGTGGTTTTCGACCGCGGCGCCAGAGGATCGGTCGGCGGCGCCGAAGCCGATCTGGACAGAAAGGATCAGACCATGCGCGCACCAGCAGAGACCACGGATGTCGCCGGCGCGGCAGATGCCATTCTGGGCAGTCACCGAGAGAATGCCTCGCTGTCGATGAAGGCAGCGATCGCCCTATTGCGCGAGCGCACCGGCACCAAGCGATCAGACGCCGACCTGGAGGGCCTGCTGGCAAAGAAAGCCACGGTTCTCGGCGTACATTTCTCGCGGGATAACTGAGCCGCAGCTGATACGGTACTTAGGCCGCTTCGGCAGGAAGCATTTATTTACGCTGGGGTAGCGTGTCCGATGATTCCGGATGTACCTTGAGGCAATGGTGAGCGCGATGGGATTCGAACCCATGACCTACTGATTAAAAGTCAGTTGCTCTACCGGCTGAGCTACGCGCTCCCGCGGGCTCGAAAAGGCCGCCCTCGAAATTGCGCGGAACATAGGGAGAGTGCTTCGGCCGGTCAACCGGAAAAAGCGGGCCTGCGAACCTGTCAAGCGCTGCCAGTTGCGGCACCGTGGGGGCGCTCCTGACCTCTGCCCGCCAGCGGCTGCCGATGCGGGGGAACAAATCCCCTGCGCCGACCGTTTTCGGCCTACAGGGACGTCCGCCAATCCTTCGAGGAGAAGACCGATGAACAGAATCCTATCCGGCGTGATTGCAGCTACCCTTTCGGCCACATTTGTTGCGGCGGAAGTGGTGCCGGTCAACGCTGCAACTGCCTATGTACCCCTATCCCAGACCGCAGCGCCCGATGTGCAGACAGTGCAGTACCGCGAGTGGAGGAGAAACCGCTCCTTTGACCGCAATTTCTCGCGCAACCGCAGCTTCAGCCGCAATGGCGGCATGTATTGGAATGGCCATCGCGGATATCGCGAATACCGTCGCGGCTATCGGCGTCACGGCGACTACTGGTTCCCGCTCGCGGCTTTTGCCACCGGAGCGCTGATCACCGGCGCGATCGTCAACAGCGAGAACAACCGCGTCTATGAAGGCAATGCCCATGTGCAGTGGTGCTACGACCGCTATCGCAGCTACCGCGCTTCGGACAACACGTTCCAGCCGAACTACGGTCCGCGTCGGCAGTGCCGTTCGCCCTATTGATTTGCGGGTGATTAAGTAGCTGACGAGCAGGCCCGTGCCAGAACTGGCGCGGGTCTTCTCTATCGAAACGGTGTCAGCCTGCCCATTTGACGCTCTTCAGAATAAGAAAAAGCGCACCGCCTTCACCACGCGGCGATCGGTACGCTCCAAGGGCATCGCAAATTCGAACCGCCGCCGCCGTCAATTCCCAGCCGAGCACTTCCAGGTCATTATCCGCATCTCTCACGTAAGACTGAGCCAGCTCGTTAATGCTGTTTTTCTCGCCGAAGGCTCGAACCAGCTTTGCGTCGCTGAGAACATCGTCGGGCAAATTCGAATTTGCCCAGGCCCACAGCCAGTTATCTGCCTTGGCGCTCGTGGAGCCGGCAATCTGGATCTCGGCGATCACCTTGACCGCCCCCTCCTTGGAGAACAGAAGCCTTCCTGTCGTCATGTCATAGTCGTAGCGAGACCAGTGGCCGAGCTGGAAGTCTTTCTCCAAGCGGTCATTCTTGGCATTCAGTTGTTCGATAGCCTCGTCGCGCCAAGCAGGATACCAGTCTGGCTTCATTTCCCCTCGCCCCACTAGACAATCGGTTATGGCACACTCAGCGTCCTGCGCACAGCATCGCGCCAGCCTGCGAGTTTGGCTGAGCGTATGGAGCTATCCATGTCCGGCTGGAAGCGCCGCTCGAGCGCCCAGCTTTTCCCAAACTTCTTGGCATCCGGCCACACGCCCGCCTTCGAGCCGGCGAGCCAGGCCGCCCCCAGCGCCGTGGTCTCCAGAATGGTCGGGCGGTCGACCGGCGCATCGAGGATGTCGGCCAGGCGCTGCATGGTCCAGTCCGATGCAACCATGCCGCCATCGACCCTGAGCACCGTCTTGGCCGCGCCGCCCTTCCAGTCCTTGCGCATGGCGTCGAGCAGGTCGCGCGTCTGATAGGCAACCGATTCAAGTGCGGCCCGCGCAAACTCCGCCGGACCGGAATTGCGGGTTAGGCCGAAGATGGCGCCGCGCGCTTCGGCGTCCCAGTGCGGCGCGCCGAGCCCGACGAAGGCCGGCACCAGATAGACGTTTTGCGAGGGATCGGCCTCAGCCGCCAATTTGCCGCTCTGCTCGGCCTTGCCGATCACCTTGATGCCGTCACGCAGCCATTGCACGGCCGCACCGGCAATGAAGATGGAGCCTTCCAGCGCATAGGTCGTCTTGCCGTCCAGCCGGTAGGCGATGGTGGTCAACAGCCGGTTCTTCGAACGGACCAGATCGCTGCCGGTGTTGAGCAGCGCGAAGCAGCCGGTGCCATAGGTCGACTTCATCATGCCCGGCTCGAAGCAGGCCTGGCCGATGGTCGCGGCGTGCTGGTCGCCGGCAACGCCGAGGATCTTTATCTCGGCGCCGAACAGCCCTTTCTCGGTAGCGCCGTAGTCGTCGGCGCAATCCTTCACCTCGGGCAGCATCGCGGCGGGGATGCGCAGGATCGAAAGCAGTTCCTCGTCCCAGACATTCTCGGCGATGTTGTAGACCAGCGTGCGCGAGGCGTTGGTGGCATCGGTGGCATGGACCTTGCCGCCGGTCAGCCGCCAGATCAGGAAACTGTCGATGGTGCCGGCCAGCAACTCGCCCTTCTCCGCGCGTCGCCTCGCCCCTTTCACCTTGTCGAGCATCCAGGCGATCTTGGTGCCCGAGAAATAAGGATCGAGCAGCAGGCCGGTCTTGCGGGTGAATTTCTTCTCCAGCCCCTGCTTCTTGAGCTTGTGGCAGAGCGGCGCGGTGCGGCGATCCTGCCAGACGATCGCATTGTGGATCGGCTTGCCCGTCGCCCTGTCCCAGATGACGACGGTCTCTCGCTGGTTGGTGATGCCGATGGCCGCGACATCCGAAGCAGCGCGGCCGGCCTTTTTCAGCGCGGCCTTTACCGTTGCCACGACACTGCTCCAGATTTCCTCGGGATCGTGTTCGACCCAGCCGGAGGCCGGATAGTGCTGAGTGAATTCCTTCTGCCCGGAGCCGGCGACTTTCATCTGGCCGTCGAACAGGATCGCACGGGTCGACGTCGTACCCTGGTCGATCGCCAGCACAAAACCACTCATCCCAACGTCCTCCGTCTTGATACAAAGAAGGGAGACGGCAACGCGCCGCCTCCCCTAATTTCACACGGGCGCGAGCGCCCGCATAGACAGTCTTACTTCTGCCAGCTCTTCACCAGTTCATCGTAGTTGATGGTGATCGGCTTTTCCTTCTCGTTCTCGATCTTCAGCTGAGGCGCGAGATTGCCCTTCTTGACCGCGTCGGCGTTCCAGTAGGCGAGGTCATGCTCTTCGGCCATCTTCGGGCCGATATCGCCCTGGACGCCCGACTTCTCGATGCGGCTCATGACCTTTTCCTGCTCGCCGCAAAGCGAGTCCATCGCTTCCTGCGCCGTCTTGGCGCCTGACGACGCGTCGCCGATCGCCTGCCACCAGAGCTGCGCCAGCTTCGGATAGTCAGGCACGTTGGTGCCGGTCGGCGACCACTGGACACGGGCCGGCGAACGGTAGAACTCGATCAGACCGCCGAGCTTGGGTGCGCGTTCGGTGAAGCTCTTGTCGTGGATCGTGCTCTCGCGGATGAAGGTCAGGCCGACATGGCTCTTCTTCACGTCGACGGTCTTCGAGGTGACGAACTGCGCGTACAGCCAGGCGGCCTTGGCGCGGTCGGTCGGCGTCGACTTCATCAGCGTCCAGGAACCGACGTCCTGATAGCCGAGCTTCATGCCGTCCTTCCAGTAGACGCCATGCGGCGACGGCGCCATGCGCCACTTCGGCGTGCCGTCATCGTTCAGCACCGCCTTGGCGCCGGCATCGACCATCGAAGCGGTGAAGGCGGTGTACCAGAAGATCTGCTGCGCAACCGCGCCCTGCGCCGGGACCGGTCCGGATTCGGAGAAGGTCATGCCCTGGGCTTCGGCCGGAGCGTAGGCCTTCAGCCAGTCGAGATACTTCTGGATCGAGTAGACGGCGGCTGGACCATTGGTGTCGCCGCCGCGCGCCGTGCAGGAACCGACCGGACGCGAATTCTCGTCGACCTTGATGCCCCATTCGTCGACTGGCAGGCCGTTCGGGATGCCCTTGTCGCCATTACCGGCCATCGACAGCCAGGCGTCGGTGAACCGCCAGCCGAGCGACGGGTCCTTCTTGCCGTAGTCCATGTGGCCATAGACCTTCTTGCCGTCGATCTCGCGGCCGGTGAAGAACGCGGCGATGTCTTCATAGGCCGACCAGTTGACCGGCACGCCGAGGTCGTAGCCGTACTTGGCCTTGAAGTCGGCCTTGTTCTTTTCGTCGTTGAACCAATCGTAGCGGAACCAGTAGAGGTTCGCGAACTGCTGGTCGGGAAGCTGATAGAGCTTCTTGTCGGGCGCAGTCGTGAACGATGTGCCGATAAAGTCCTTCAGATCGAGGTTCGGGTTGGTGACATCCTTGCCCTCACCCGCCATCCAGTCGGTCAAATTGCGCACCTGCTGGTAGCGCCAGTGGGTGCCGATCAGGTCGGAATCGTTGACCCAGCCGTCATAGAGGTTCTGGCCGGTCTGCATCTGGGTCTGGATCTTCTCGACGACGTCGCCTTCCTGGATGACGTCATGCGTGATCTTGATGCCGGTGATGGCGGTAAAGGCCGGCGCCAGCACCTGCGATTCATACTGGTGCGTGGCGATAGTTTCGGAGACGACCTTGATGTCCATGCCGGCGAACGGCTTGGCAGCGTCGATAAACCACTGCATTTCGGCTTCCTGATCGGCGCGCGAGAGCGTCGAAAGTGGGCCAATCTCTTTGTCCAAAAAGGCTTTTGCCTCATCCATCCCGGCGTAGGCATTGCCCGCACCGAGCAATAGGACAAGCGCAGTCGTCGATGTTAGAAATTGCCGTCGCATTGTGTTTCCTCCACATTTTGAAAATATTTCAAGTGCGATCTGAAGCGGCCGCCGGTACGCGGCCGCTTCAACAGTTTCCCCCTCTATACATAGCGGAACACGCCGACGGCGTAGACCACGGAGAGAGCGAGAGCCCACCACAGGTTGGGTCCGACAAGACCCAGCCAAGCGAGATGGATAAAGGCGCTGCCAAGCAGCGACAGGAAAAGACGGTCGCCGCGCGTCGTCTCGAAGCGCAGCACGCCGACGCGCGGATTGCCGCCCGGCGAGGCGTATTCCCACGCCGCCATGCCGCAAAGCAGCAGCAGAATGGTTGCGAAGAACGCCGCCGTCGGCCACGTCCACGCCATCCAGGTGAGGTCGAAATTCATGATCATACCCTCCCCAGGGCAAAGCCCTTGGCGATATAATTTCGGACGAACCAGATCACCAGCGCGCCGGGGATCAGCGTCAGCACGCCGGCAGCGGCGAGCAGGCCCCAATCCATCCCGGCGGCCGAAACCGTACGCGTCATGGTGGCGGCGATCGGCTTGGCATCGGTGGTCGTCAGCGTGCGCGCGATCAGCAATTCGACCCACGAGAACATGAAGCAGAAGAAGCAGGCGACACCGATGCCGCTGGCGATCAGCGGCATGAAGATCTTTACGAAGAAGCGCGGGAACGAATAGCCGTCGATATAGGCGGTCTCGTCGATCTCCTTCGGCACGCCCGACATGAAGCCCTCGAGGATCCACACCGCCAGCGGCACATTGAACAGGCAGTGCGCCAGCGCGACCGCGATATGCGTGTCGATCAGCCCGAATGCCGAATAGAGCTGGAAGAACGGCAGCGCGAACACCGCCGGCGGCGCCATGCGGTTGGTCAAAAGCCAGAAGAACAGATGCTTGTCGCCGAGGAAGCGGTAGCGCGAAAAGGCGTAGGCCGCCGGCAATGCCGCCGCCACCGAAATCACCATGTTCATCACCACATAGGTGATCGAGTTGATGTAGCCGGAATACCAGGACGCATCGGTGAAGATGGTGACGTAGTTGGCGAGTGTCGGCGCGTGCGGGTAGAGCGTCAGCGACGAGACGATCTCTGCATTGGTCTTGAAGCTCATATTGATGAGCCAGTAGATCGGCAGCAAAAGCACGATGATGTAGAGTGTCGGCACGATCCACCACCAGCGCGATTCCTCGCCGCGCCGGCGCATGCGCCGATCGATTTCGCTCTGCGACAGCGCGCTTGAGAGCCCTTCCGAAACCTGGCTCACCCGATCACGCTCCGTCGTCGTCTCGTTGGCGCGGCCCATCTCAGCGCTCCGCGTCGTAGTTGGTCATCACGGTGTAGAACACCCATGACAACAACAGGATGATCAGGAAGTAGACCAGCGACATGGCCGCCGCCGGCCCAAGGTCGAATTGGCCAAGCGCCGTTTTGACAAGGTCGATCGACAGGAACGTCGTCGAATTGCCCGGCCCGCCGCCGGTGACGACAAAGGGTTCGGTGTAGATCATGAAACTGTCCATGAAGCGCAGCAGCACGGCGATCAGAAGCACGCGCTGCATCTTCGGCAACTGGATGTAGCGGAACACCGCCCAGCGCGAGGCGCCGTCGATCTTGGCCGCCTGATAGAAGGCATCCGGGATCGACACCAGCCCGGCGTAGCAGAGCAGCACGACGAGGCTGGTCCAGTGCCAGACATCCATGATGATGATGGTGACCCAGGCGTCATAAGGATCCTGCACATAATTATAGTCGATGCCGAGCGCATTGACGTAGTAGCCGAGCAGGCCGATGTCGTTGCGCCCGAACACTTGCCAGATGGTGCCGACGACATTCCACGGGATCAGCAGCGGCAGTGCCATCAGCACCAGGCAAACCGGCACGCCCCAGCCCTTCTTCGGCATGTTGAGCGCGATGAAGATGCCGAGCGGCACTTCGATGGCCAGGATGATGAAGGAGAAGATCAGGTTGCGGCTCATCGCCTCCCAGAAGCGGCTCGACGAGAGCAATTCCTCGAACCATTCCGTTCCGGCCCAGAAGAAGACGTTGTTGCCGAACGTGTCCTGCACCGAATAGTTGACGACGGTCATCAGCGGGATGACGGCCGAGAATGCCACCAGCACCAGCACCGGCAGCACCAGGAACCAGGCCTTGTTGTTCCAGGTCTTGTCCATCTATGCCCCCATCTCGACGCGCCGCATCTCAACCAGCCAGGAATCGGCGTAGATGTTGATGCCGGCCGGATCGAACCGCACTTTCGGTTCTGCCGGCACGGTCTCGTCCTCGCCGATGACCGCCGCGATGTCGCGGCCTTCCAGCTTGGCGCGCACCACCTTGTGGCGACCAAGATCCTCCACCTTGCTGATGGAAACGGCCATTCCGTCGCGGCCGAGCCTGACATATTCGGGACGAATGCCGAGCTCGACACCACCGCTGGCTGTCTTGGGTATGCCCGGCAATTCGATGCGCTGCGAGCCGAGCGTCGCCGTCTTGCCATCGATCGCCACCGGCATGACGTTCATGCCGGGCGAGCCGATGAAATAGCCCACGAAGGTGTGGCGCGGCCGCTCGAACAGTTCCGCCGGCGTGCCGATCTGGACGATGCCGCCGTCAAACATGACCACCACCTGGTCGGCGAAGGTCAGCGCCTCGGTCTGGTCGTGCGTGACATAGACCATGGTGTAGCCGAAGCGGCGGTGAAGCTGCTTGAGCTGCGAACGCAGCACCCACTTCATGTGCGGATCGATGACGGTCAGCGGCTCGTCGAACAGGATGGCGTTGACGTCGGAGCGCACCAGGCCGCGGCCGAGCGATATCTTCTGCTTCTGGTCGGCGGTCAGGCCCCTCGCCTTCTTCTTGGCCCATGACGCCAGGTCGATCATCTCCAGCGTCTCGCGCACCTTGCGGTCGACATCGGCCTCCGGCACGCCGCGATTGCGCAGCGGGAAGGCCAGGTTGTCGTAGACGGTCATGGTGTCGTAGATGACCGGGAACTGGAACACCTGCGCGATGTTGCGCTCCTGCGTCGACAGGGTGGTCACGTCCCTGCCGTTGAACAGCAACTGGCCGTGCGAGGGATGCAGCAGGCCCGAAATGATATTGAGCAGCGTGGTCTTGCCGCAGCCGGAAGGCCCGAGCAGCGCATAGGCGCCGCCGTCCTCGAAGGTGTGGTGCACTTCGCGCAGCGCGAAATCGGCATCGGTGCGCGGGTTCGGCAGGTAGGAATGCCTGATGTGGTTGACGTCGATGCGCGCCATATCGCCCTCCCTATGCCGCCAGCTTCGGCGCGGTCACGGCGCGGCCGTGCTCGTCGAAAACCATGATGTGACGCGGATCGATGAACACCTCGACCACCTCGTCGGTCTCGAAATCGCGGATGCCGTGGGCCAGCATCACCCACCGCGCATCGGCGAAATCGAGATGGACGAAGCTTTCAGAACCGGTGATCTCGGTGATGGTGACCTTTGCCCGCACCGGCACGGCAACGGCATTGGGCCGTTCTAGCGACAGATGGTGCGGTTGGAAGCCGATCGTGTAATTGCCGTCGGCAATGCCGACGAGTTCGGCAGGCACCGGCAGCTTCACCCCGCCCTCGAGCAGGAAATCGGCACCTTTCTTGGCCAGCACGATGGTGTTGAGCGGTGGATCGGCGAAAGTCCTGGCCGTCACCAAGTCGACCGGCTTGCGGAACACATCGATGGTCGGCCCGAACTGGGTGATCTGGCCTTCCGACAGCGTCGCGGTGTTGCCGCCGAGCAGCAACGCCTCGTGCGGCTCGGTCGTGGCGTAGACGAAGATAGTGCCGGCGGCGGCAAATATCCTCGGCAGTTCGGCGCGCAATTCCTCGCGCAGCTTGTAGTCGAGATTGGCGAGCGGCTCATCGAGCAGCACCAGGCTGGCATTCTTGACGATGGCACGCGCCAATGCGGTGCGCTGCTGCTGCCCGCCCGACAGGTTGAGCGGCGTGCGATCGAGATAGGGCGTCAGTTTCAGCAGTGCGGCGGCTTCCCGCACCTGGCTGTCGATCCTGGCCTGCTCGATGCCGGCCACCCGCAGCGGCGAGGCGATGTTCTCATAGACCGTCATCGCCGGGTAATTGATGAACTGCTGGTAGACCATGGCGATCTTGCGCTTCTGGACCGGCATGCCGGTGACATTCTGGCCGTCGAACCAGACCGAGCCGGAAGTCGGCACATCGAGGCCGGCCATCAGCCGCATCAGGCTGGTCTTGCCTGAAAGCGTTGGGCCGAGCAGGACGTTGAGCGAGCCGTGCTGAAGCGTCAGCGACACATCGCGGATGTGCTCGATCGCACCCACTGTCTTGGTGACGTTCCTCAGTTCCAGCATGACGCCTCCTCCCAGGCTTTCCGCATCAGCTCAAAACCTCTTCATTCAGCGGCCGCGACGTGCCGCCGGCTTATGCCACGCATGAATTCATCGAGTACGGAAACCTGCTCGCGGCCAAGATGCAGGCCGCGTTTGGTCCGCCGCCACAGCACGTCTTCCGCCGTAATAGCCCATTCGTTTTCAACGAGATAGCGCACTTCGGCCTCGTAGAGGTCGCCGCCGAAGTTGCGGCCGAGATCGGCATTCGATTTGGCAAGGCCAAGCAGGATCTGTGCACGGGTCCCGTAAAGCCTGGTCAGCCGGCGGGCAAGGCGCGCGTCGAGGAACGCGTAGGCCACCTTCAGCTTCGCCACCTGCGCGTCGAAACCGGTGGCGGGGAAGTCGCCTCCCGGCAGCGGCGCGTTGGCGGTCCATGGCTTTCCGCGCTTGCCGAGAAAACCCTCGATCTTTTCCAGCATCGATTCCGACAGCCGGCGATAGGTGGTGATCTTGCCGCCGAAAGCATTGACGATCGGGGCCGCGCCGTCGCCGCCATCGGCCTTCAGCACATAGTCGCGTGTTGCTTCCTGCGCCTTGGAGGCGCCGTCGTCATAGAGCGGGCGAACCGCCGAATAGGTCCAGACGATGTCCGAGCGCTTTACCGGTTGCGCGAAATACTCGCTGGCCGCGGCGCAGAGATAGTCGATCTCGGTGTCGCTGATCTTCACGTCGTGCGGATCGCCGGGATAATCCCGGTCGGTGGTGCCGATCAGAGTGAACTCTTCCTCGTAGGGAATGGCGAAGATGATGCGGCCATCCCTGTTCTGGAAGAAATAGGCGCGCGGATCGTCGAATTTCTTGGCGATGACGATGTGGCTGCCCTGCACGAGGCGGACATTGTGGACATCGTTCTGGCCGACGACGCCGGACAGGACATGGTCGACCCATGGACCGGCGGCATTGACCAGCAGCCTTGCCTTGATCTCCTCGGTCTCGCCCGTCTGCAGGTTCTCGATCTTGATCGCCCAGGTGCCGCCTTCGCGGCGCGCGCCGATCACCTTGGTGCGGGTTCGGATCGTCGCTCCCCGGTCGGCGGCATCGCGCGCGTTGAGCGCCACCAGGCGTGCATCATTGACCCAGCCATCCGAATATTCGAAGGCCTTCTTGAACAAGGGCTTCAAAGGCTTGCCTGCCGGATCGCTCGCCATGTCGAGCGTCCTGGTCGCCGGCAGCAATTTGCGCCCGCCAATATGGTCGTAGAGGAAAAGGCCGAGCCGGATCAGCCAGGCCGGGCGCAGGCCCTTGGCATAGGGCAGCACGAAGCGCATCGGCCAGATGATGTGCGGGGCGTTCTTCCACAGAACCTCGCGTTCCATGAGCGCCTCGCGCACCAGGCGAAATTCGTAGAATTCGAGGTAGCGCAGCCCGCCATGGATCAGCTTGGTCGAACCGGAGGATGTTCCGCTGGCGAGATCGTTCATCTCGGCGAGAAAAACCGAAAAGCCACGACCGACGGCATCGCGGGCGATGCCGCAGCCGTTGATTCCGCCACCTATGACGAAAATGTCACGGATTGAAGATGCGTCCACTTAGTTCCTCCACGATTTCGCATTGCACCATTTTGGGTCTTTTGCGAAACCGTGGTGGAATTATTTCGAACTGATAACGAATGTCAAACGAAATATCACGAGCCTGTGAGACGGCTGTGAAACCTCTTAGCCGAGCGACGTCTCGATCAGCTGAACCTCTGCCTCCTGGCAGATCTTGCGCACCGAAGGGATGTCGCAGCGATCGGTGATGAAGGTGTTGACCTGCGACAGATGGCCAATGCGCACAGGCGCGGTGCGTTCGAATTTGGTCTGATCGGAAACCAGGATGACATGCCTTGCGTTGGCGATAATCGCCTGCGCCACCTTCACCTCGCGAAAATCGAAATCGAGCAAGGCGCCGTCATGGTCGATCGCCGAGGCGCCAATCACCGCATAGTCGACCTTGAACTGCTTGATGAAATCGACCGCCGCTTCACCCACGACACCGCCATCGGAGCCGCGCACCACCCCGCCGGCAATCACCACCTCAATCGAAGGATATATGCGCATCCTATTGGCAACATTTATGTTATTGGTGATCACCATGAGACCGTTGTGGTCGAGCAAAGCCTTGCTGACCGACTCGGTCGTGGTGCCGATGTTGATGAACAGCGAAGCGTTGTCGGGGATCAGCTTGGCCGCCGCGCGTCCGATCGCTTCCTTCTCTTCGGCGGCAATCTTGCGCCGCGCCTCGTACTCCATGTTCTCTATGCCCGAGGGAAACAACGCGCCGCCATGGATGCGCGAAAGCAGCCGCTGGTCGCAGAGGTCGTTGAGATCCTTGCGGATGGTCTGCGGCGTCACGTTGAAATGGGTTGCCAGGTCGTCGACCAGCACGCGCCCATTATCCTTGGCCATCTGGACGATTTCGGCATGGCGCGGCGACAAATACATTTAGGCAAGCTCCCGTTTTCGTTTTTCTTGAGCATAGTTGAAAACGAAACCGATGAAAAGGCACAAGCCGGCTAACGAAAATCATATGATCGCAAAGGCAAACTCCTGCGCAATCAAGAACAGCCTTGATTAGGACATGGCGCGCGCGACTTCGGTGATGACCGCGAAAGCCGCATCGACGTCGCCAGCCGTCGCCTCGAACTGACCCACCTGGAAGCGGATCGCCACCCGCCCGTCGACCCTCGTCTGCGTCAGGTAGATGCGGCCGTCGTCGTTGATCGCATTGACCAGCCGCAGATTGTGTTCGTCGGAATCGACGCCCGGGGCCGCCTTGTGCCGGAACGAGAACAGCGAGAGCATCGGCTGGCTGACGATCTCGAAATCCGCCTCTGTCGCCAGCCGCGCTGCGAGGCCTTCGCTCCAGGCGACATGGTTGCGGATCATCGTGCGCAGGTTTTCCAGCCCGTGGGCTCGCAGCAGGAACCACAATTTCAGCGCGCGGAAGCGCCGGCCGAGCGGCACCGACCATTCGGAGTAATTGATGATGCCGTCGTGACCATGGGTCTTCAGATAGTCCGGCTTGATGGCCAGCGTCCTGACATGGCTTTCGGGATCGCGCAGGAACTGGATGGAACAGTCGAATTGCGCGCCCAGCCATTTGTGCGGATTGAAGACGATCGAATCGGCGCCTTCGACGCCGGTCCAGAAATGCCGGTACTCGGGACAGATCATTGCCGACCCCGCCCATGCCGCATCGACATGGAGATAAAGCCCGTGCCGCCGCGCCACCTCGGCGACCGCGGCAATATCATCGGTACCGCCGGTGCTGGTGCCGCCAACGCAAGCGATGATCCCCGCCGGCAGCATGCCGGCTTGCCGGTCCGCGATAATCGCCGCTTCGAGAGCCGAAGTATCCATGGCGCGAAAACGGCCGGCGACCGGAATGCGCACCAGATTGTCCTCGCCGATACCCGACACCCAGATCGCCCGGTCGATGGAGGTGTGTACCTGGTCGGAGGAATAGATGCGCAACCGCGCCTGCCCGGCCAGCCCCTTTTTGTTGCCTTGCCAGTCCAGCGCCCGTTCGCGCATGGTCAGCACCGCGTTCAGTGTCGCCGACGAGGCCGAATCCTGGATCACGCCGGAAAAACCCTGCGGCAGGCCGAGCGCCTGGCGCATCCAGTCGACGGTGCGCGTTTCGAGTTCGGTCGCCGCCGGCGAGGTCTGCCAGAGCATGCATTGCGCGGCCATCGCCGACACCAGGTACTCCGCCACCACCGAGACCGGCGCGGCGTTGGCCGGGAAATAGGCGAAGAAACGCGGATGCTGCCAATGCGTCATCCCCGGCACGATCTTCTCCTCGAAATCGGCGAAGATCCTGTCCATCGGTTCCGCGTCTTCGGGCGGCGAGGCTTCTATGCTCCTGAAGATGTCGCCCGGCTCGACCAGCGGCCGCACCGGCCGCTCGCGCAAATTGTCGCGATAGTCGGCGCCCCACTCGGCGGCGCGTTGCGACCATCGCCGGAAATCATTGTTGTTCATCCTGTCCTCCCGACACGATCGCAATGCCGGCACCCTTCGTCCGGCTTTCAAAACCCATTACTAATTAACATGTGAAGCATATGCAACGGCTGATGCCCGCCGCACGCGCCCTAGCCAGGAAAATCCGGCAGGCTGGCAAAGGCCGTCTTCAACGCATTCGACCAGCCATCGGAGATCGTGCGATAATACTGGTCGTCCTGGCCGATCCGCTTCCTCAAACCGACCTTGAAGGCATCATTCTCCAGGAAAAGCAGGTCGAGCGGCAGGCCGACCGACAGGTTCGACTTCAGCGTCGAATCGAAGGAAACCAGCAGCAGCTTCACCGTCTCGGCGAGGCTCATCGTCCGCTCATAGGCGCGGATGATGATCGGCTTGCCGTATTTGGTCTCCCCGATCTGAAAGAACGGCGTGTCGTCGGTGGACTCGATGAAATTGCCCTCGGGATAGATCATGAACAGCCTGGGCGGGCTGCCCTTGATCTGGCCGCCCAGGATGAAGGAGGCGTTGAAATAGGAATCAGCCTTCTCGCCCGCTGGCGAAGAGTGCGCGATCACTTCCTTGACGGTGTCGCCGACCAGCCGCACCGTCTGGTACATGGACGGCGTTTCGAGCAGCGTCGCATGGCGGTCCGCCACGGCCTTCGTGCGCTCGTCCAGCAGGCTGACCACGGCCTGCGTCGTCGCCAGATTGCCGGCCGACATCAAAACGATGACGCGCTCGCCGGGCTCTTCCCAGACATGCATCTTCTTGAAGGTCGAGATCGAATCCATGCCTGCATTGGTGCGCGTGTCCGACATGAACACGAGCCCGCGATCGATCTTGAGGCCGACGCAATAGGTCATGGAATCTCTTCTGGCACCAATCCTTGCGGGATTACTGCTCTACCGTGACGGTGACCGCAAGCAGTTCTTCCGCCTGTCCCAGGCGAATTCCCGACACCGGCGAGGCGTCGCGATAGTCGCGACCGGTGGCCACCTTCACATAGCGCTCGTCGGGAGAGATACCGTTGGCTGGGTCGAAGGCAACCCAGCCGAGGCCCGGGACATGGGCTTCGGCCCAGGCGTGGCTTGCCGCCTGCTCGACAGCGGCGTCCATCATCAGATAGCCGCTGACATAGCGGGCCGGAAATCCCATCGCACGCGCGGCGGCGGCGAAGATATGGCCATGGTCCTGGCAGACCCCGGTCTTAAGCGCCAGGGCTTCTTCCGCCGACGTCGTCGCGTTGGTGGTCCCCGGCGTATAGGCGACGCGTTCGCAGATGATGGCCATCAGCCGATGCAGCCTTTCGATGTCGGTCCCCTTGCCGACGGTCTCGGCAAGATCGCGAATGCCGTTGCCGATCGTGGTCAAGGACGTCTCCTGCGCGAACAGCCAGAGCGGCGCGAAGCCCTGGTGTGGTCCGCATACGCCTGATGTATCGCGCGTCACCACCTCGCCGGACGCCTCGACAGTGATGAAGTCGCGGTCACCCTCGACGCTCAGCAGCCTGGTATCGTTGCCGTAGTGATCGGTAAATCGCACTTCCTCGCGCGCGCCTTCGATCTTCAGCGCCCAGGACAGCACCGTCTGCGTCGGCCCGCTCACCGGAAGCAGCCGCAGCCTCTGGAGCAGATATTGCACCGGCGCATCGTAGCGGTATTCCGTCCGGTGAGTGATCTTGAGCCGCATGGGGTCATTTTCCGTTTGTAAGCATGATCTTGTCCGCAAACCGGTTTCCACTTTGCGGGATCATGCTCAATAAAACCGGTAATCCTGCGCGATCTCGTCGCCGAGCCTGGTGTTGTCGCGAATGAACCCCGCCAGGAACTCGTGCAGGCCGGTGTCGAATATATCCTTGATCGATCCGGCCCTCAGCATCGCCTGTGTTTTGTCCGCCGTGGCATGGCAGGCATGCCGCTCGCCATAGTCGTCGCCAAGAAATTTCAGATGCTCCGACAGGAAGCGATAGCAGAAGGTCAGCGAACGCGGCATGCGCACATTGAGGATCAGGTAATCGGCGATGTTGGTCGGCTTGTAGTCGGCGTCGTAAACCCAGCGGTAGGAGCGATGCGCCGACACCGAGCGCAGGATCGATTCCCACTGGTAGTTGTCGAGTGTCGAGCCGACCCAGGAAATCGACGGCAACAGCACGTAATATTTCACGTCGAGGATGCGCGCCGTGTTGTCGGCGCGCTCGACATAGGTGCCGAGCTGCGAAAAATCGAAAATCTCGTTGCGCAGCATGGTGCCGTAGAACGAGCCTCGGATCAGCGCCGTCTCGCGCTTGATCGCGTCGAGGACGCTCGGCAGGTCGCGCTCGTCGATCGGCCTTGCCAGCATCCGCTTCAGCGCCATCCAGGCTTCGTTGATGCTTTCCCATGTCTCGCGCGTCAGCGCGGTGCGCACCATGCGCGCATTGTTGCGGGCCGTCTCGATCGACGACATCGTGCTCGAAGGGTTCGACGTGTCGCGAAGCAGGAAATCGGAGACATTGGCGGCCGTATAGTCCTGGTATTTCTGCGTGAAGGTGACATCCGAGCCGGCGCTGAGCAGCACCGAATTCCACTCTTCCGAAGCGCTCTGGGTGCGGGTCAGCGCCATGCGCAACCCGGCATCGACCAGCCGCGCCATGTTTTCAGCCCGCTCGATATAGCGGTTCATCCAGTAGAGCCCGTTGGCGGTGCGGCCGAGAAGCATGGGAGGCCCTTCGGGCTAGTGAGTAGGGAATAGTGAGTAGAGAATAGTAAGTGCTTGCATCTCAATGGAATATGGCATTTCCCGGTCCCCTCTTCTACTCACTACTGACTATTCCCTACTGCCTACTGCCTACTGCCTACTGCCTACTGCCTATTCGCTCTCTCAATCATCCAGCACCCAGGTGTCCTTCGTGCCGCCACCTTGCGAGGAATTGACCACCAGCGAGCCTTCCTTCAACGCGACGCGCGTCAGCCCGCCGGGTACGATCTGGATGCGGTCGGACACCAGCACGTAAGGTCGGAGATCGACGTGGCGCGGCGCCAGGCCCTTGTCGGTCAGGATCGGACAGGTCGACAGCGCCAGAGTGGGCTGCGCGATGTAGTTGGAAGGTTTTGCCGCCAGCTTCTTGGCGAAATCCTGGCATTCCTTTTTCGTCGCCGCCGGCCCGACCAGCATGCCGTAGCCGCCCGAGCCGTGCACTTCCTTGATCACCAATTCGTGGATATGCTCGAGCACGTATTTCAGGCTGTCCGCTTCCGAACAGCGCCAGGTCGGGATGTTGCCGAGGATCGCCTTGCGGCCGGTGTAGAATTCGACGATCTCGGGCATGTAGGAATAGATCGCCTTGTCGTCGGCGATGCCGGTGCCCGGCGCATTGGCGATGGTGATGTTGCCGGCACGATAGACATCCATGATGCCTGGCACGCCAAGCGCCGAATCCGGCCGGAAGGTCAGCGGGTCGAGAAAGGAATCATCGACACGGCGGTAGAGCACGTCGATCTGCTTGTAGCCCTCGGTCGTGCGCATCGCGACATGGCCGTCGACCACGCGCAGATCCTGCCCCTCGACCAGCTGCACGCCCATCTGGTCGGCGAGAAAAGCGTGTTCAAAATAGGCGGAATTGAAACTGCCGGGCGTCAGCACCGCGATGGTCGGCGCACCCTTGGTGCCTTGCGGGCGAACCGCCGCCAGCGACTGGCGCAGAAGCTGCGGATAGTTCTCCACCGGCCGCACCTTGATCTTCTGGAACAGCTCGGGAAACAGCTGCATCATCGTTTCGCGGTTCTCCAGCATGTAGGAGACGCCGGAGGGTGTGCGCGCATTGTCCTCCAACACGTAGAATTCGTCCTCGCTGATGCGGACGATGTCGACACCGATGATATGGGTGTAGACGCCGGCCGGCGGCCGAACGCCGATCATTTCCGGCAAAAACGCCTCGTTCTTGGCGATCAATTCCCTGGGAACGCGGCCGGCTCGGAGGATTTCCTGCCGATGGTAGATATCGTCGAGAAAGGCGTTCAGCGCCTGCACGCGTTGTTCGATGCCTTGCGTGAGGCGGCGCCACTCATTGCCTGAAATAATGCGTGGGACGATATCGAAAGGGATCAGCCGTTCGGAAGCTTCCTGCTCGCCATAGACGGCGAAGGTTATGCCGGTCTTGCGGAAGACGCGTTCGGCGTCCTGCATCTTCTCGGTAAGTCTGGCTGGATCCTGCTCCTTCAGCCAGCGATCGTAAGCCGAATACGGTCTTCTCAATCCGGAGACTTCCGGAAGCATTTCATCGAACGCTGGCAATCGCGTACTCCCCTGTGACACCATTTCACTGGCGTCGCTGGAGAAAATCAAGCGCAATCGGTGATTTGGGGGAAGCGGGCGATCAGTATCTTGCGGCTGCCTAAAATTCAGGCAGCCTAAATATGACCTTGATCAGCCTTTGCCTCCTGCCCGGGCAACAGCGTTTGGCGGCTAGAATGCGCGGAAGGTGACGACGGTGAAGGTATCCTTGATGCCGGGGAGAATCTGCACCTTCTCGTTGACGAAATGGCCGACGTCTTCCTCATCGTCGACATAGAACTTGGCGAGCAGATCGTAGTTGCCGGCGGTGGAGTAGATCTCCGAGGCGATCTCGGCATCGGCAAGCGCGCTGGCAACCTCATAGGATTTGCCCAGCTCGCATTTGATCTGCACGAAAAACGCCTTCATGGCTTCGTCCCGCTAAACGTCCAAGTCCAAGCGGCCCTTCTGGCAGACTGGAGGCGGGCTTTCAAGCGTTGGAATCCAACCTTAGCCGGCCCGAGCCTTGGCCGCAGCTTCCGGTAGCTCGGTTATCGTCTTTGCGAATATTCGCAATCGCTGAAACCGCGATATGCCGCGGAGCGTATATTATGATGCGTCTTCGGACAGCGATTTTGAGGGAAGCCCTTTTCGAGGGACAACGGAGACAGGCCATGCGCCGCGCCTTTTTCGCATTCGCAGTCATTCCATTCATCTTCGTGTCGTCCATCTTCATGTCGCCCATCTTCATATCAGGGGCCTTTGCCGGCGATGCCGAGATCAAGGCCGGCCAGGCTGTCATCGACGGTCAGTTGAAAGCCCTCATAGCCAATGACGGCGCCAGGGCCTACAGCTTCGCCGCGCCAAACGTGAAGCAGGTCTTCCCGACCGTCGACGCCTTCATGAACATGGTGACCAACGGCTACCCGCCGGTGCGCAGGCCACAATCCTATGCCTTCGGCAAGGTCGAGCAGACTGGCCCGGGTTCGATTATCCAGCAGGTGCTGATCGTCGGGCCCGACGGCAAGAACTACGAGGCGGTCTACACGCTGCAGCAGCAGCCGGACGGCACGTTCCAGATCACCGGCTGCAGCTTGCGGGCGTCGAATTCGCTGAGCACCTGAGCAGAGAGCACTTAATAACGCGCCCTGCCTCCCGACATATCGAACACCGCTCCAGTGTTGAACGCGCTGGCATCGGAGCATAGCCAAAGCACCAATGCCGCGACCTCATCCGCGGAGCCGAGACGCCTGAGCGGACTGGCGTTGATCATCTCGTCGACGACATCGTTGCCAAGGCGCCTGATGAGTTCGGTGTCGATCGGCCCCGGCGCGACACAATTGACGCGGATTTCGGTGTCACTGACCTCACGCGACAATGCCTTCGTGAAGGCAATGACACCCGCACTTGCCGCGGAATAGGCTGCTAGGTTCGGCAGTCCCTCCTTGCCCGCCAGCGAACCCATGTTGACGATACGACCACTCCCGGCTTTGCGCATGATCGGGAGAACCTGGTGAGTGACTTCGAAAACGCCCATCAGGTTGACGCCGATGATGCGTTGCCACTCTATCGGATCGAAGGCCTCGACCCGCGATAACTGCCAAGGTAGCCTGCATTGTTAATGACGATATCGATCCGCCTGTCATTGGCTATGATCCCGGCCAAGGCGTCCTTTATCTGGTGTGCCTTGGTCACATCGACAGTCTGGCAATGGGCGCCATCGAGAGGCAAGGGATCTGCATCCCATATCCAGACATCGGCACCGGACTGTATCAACTGTGTGGCAACGGCTTTGCCGATGCCTCTTGAGCCGCCGGTCACGATCGCGGTCTTGCCACCAAAGTCATAAGTCACGGTCATGGTTTAACCCCGACCGGACTCTGCGTCCGGACAATCGACCAGTCAATCGTTGTCAGGTAGATGCACGCTCGTTCAAAGGACGGGAATATCGCCTCTCGCCCAACCCTCGGTAATTTCTGCACCGCGCGCCTCGAAGGTCTGCGCCTCGATCGCGGCTCGGATATCCTGCATAAGCTTTTGATAATACGAGAGATTATTCCAGGTCAGCAGCATCGCACCAAGTGCTTCCTGCGAGCGCACCAGATGGTGCAGATAGGCGCGCGAATAATCCCGCGCCGCCGGGCAGTCGCTTTCCTCGTCGAGCGGGCGCGGATCGTCCGCGTGGCGGGCATTGCGCAGATTGACCTTGCCGCGCCTGGTGTAGGCAAGGCCGTGGCGGCCGGCCCGCGTCGGCATCACGCAATCGAACATGTCGATGCCGCGCGCCACCGACTTCAGGATATCGTCGGGCGTGCCGACGCCCATGAGATAGCGCGGCTTGTCGTCAGGCAGTTCCGGACAGGTGATGTCGAGCATTTCCAGCATCACCGCTTGCGGTTCGCCGACCGCGAGCCCGCCGACCGCATAACCCTTCAGTTCCATGGCGCTCAGCGCCTGCGCCGAGCGCACCCTCAGTGCCGCGTTGTCGCCGCCTTGTACGATGCCGAACATCGCTTTGCCCGGCTGGTCGCCGAACGTCGTCTTGCAGCGCTCGGCCCAGCGCAGCGACAGCTCCATGGCGCGCTCGATCTCCTTGATCTCGGCCGGCAGCGCCGTGCATTCGTCGAGCTGCATCTGGATGTCGGAATCGAGCAGACCCTGGATCTCGATCGAGCGCTCCGGCGACATTTCATAAGCGGCGCCGTCGATATGGGAACGGAAAGTGACGCCCTTTTCGGTCAGCTTCCGCAGCTTCGACAGCGACATGACCTGAAAACCGCCGCTGTCGGTCAGGATCGGCTGCGGCCAGCGGGCAAACTCGTGCAAGCCGCCAAGCCGCGCCACGCGCTCGGCTCCGGGCCGCAGCATCAGATGATAGGTGTTGCCAAGGATGATGTCGGCGCCGACGCCGCGCACCTGGTCCATGTACATGGCCTTGACCGTGCCGCCGGTGCCGACCGGCATGAAGGCCGGCGTGCGGATTTCGCCGCGCGGCATGTCGATCACCCCGCGCCGTGCCTTGCCGTCGGTCGCCAGAACCTTGAAAGAGAACGGCTTAGCCATTGAATTCCTTGTCATGAACCGGCGCGTCCGGCGCTTGGCTGTCGAGCGACTGGCGATATTGGATGCAGCCGCGCATGAATTTGGGCCAAGGCGGCACCGCAATCGATGGCTCGGTCTTCTCCGGCAGCAGATCCCAGAGGTCGGGATGATGCCAGCACAGATCGTGCCCGGAAGCATCGCGGTGTGCGCGAATGCCGGCGCGCAGCTTCTTCACCTCCGCGATCAGGCTTTCGCGACCGAGGGCTTGCAGATCATCGTCCATTGCTCGTCTCCGCTCGATAAAGCAGGCTTGCGTCTCCATACGAATAGAACCTGTAGCGCTCGGCGATGGCATGCGCATAGGCGGCACGCATCGTCTCCAGGCCACTGAAGGCCGACACCAGCATGAACAGGGTCGAGCGCGGCAGATGGAAATTGGTCATCAGCATGTCGGCGGTGCGAAAGCGATAGCCGGGCGTGATGAAGATGTCGGTCGGTCCAGACCAGGCAGCCAATGTGCCGTCGTCACGCGCAGCACTTTCCAGCAAGCGCAGCGACGTCGTGCCAACGGCAATGATGCGCCCGCCCCTCGCCTTCGCCGCGTTGAGCGCTTCGGCGGTCGCCACGCTGACCGAACCGATCTCGGCATGCATCTTATGGTCGGCGGTATCGTCCGCCTTCACCGGCAGGAACGTGCCGGCGCCGACATGAAGAGTGACGAACCGGCGTTCGACACCTTTGACGTCGAGCGCGGCAAACAGCTCCGCGGTAAAATGCAGGCCTGCGGTGGGCGCCGCAACGGCTCCTTCCTCCCGGGCATAGATGGTCTGGTAGTCGGCCCGGTCGCGCTCGTCGTCATCACGCTTCGAGGCGATATAGGGCGGCAGCGGTATGTGGCCGACGGCATGCAGCGCCTCGTCCAGGAACGGACCCGAAAGGTCGAAGCCGAGCAGCGCCTCGCCGCCCTCGCCCTTCTCGATCACCGTCGCGTCGAGCTGGCCGAGGAAACAGGAATTGCCGTCATGGCCGAAATGGATGCGGTCGCCGGCGGCAACACGCTTGCCTGGCCGCATGAAGGCGAGCCAGCGGTCCGGCGCCATGCGCATGTGCAGCGTGGCCTCGACCTGCGCCTGCGCCTCGCCGCGCCGCCTTATGCCTTTGAGCTGCGCCGGGATGACCTTGGTGTCGTTGAACACCAGCACGTCGCCGGCCCTGAGCAAGGACGGCAGGTCGCCAACCCTGCGGTCGTCGAGCGCCTCGCCCGGTCTGACCACCAGCATCCCGGCGCTGTCGCGCGGCTCCGCCGGTCGAAGCGCGATGCGCTCCTCAGGCAGGTCGAAATCAAAGAGATCGACACGCATCAGTAGAGCCGGACGAGCAGCGCTCCGGCCAAGAGCAGCACCGCGCCGGCAACGCGGCCGAGCGAGATTTCACGCACCGCGACACCGAGGAAGCCTATGCGGTCGATGAGCATGCCGGCCAGCAGTTGCCCTGCAACCAGGAACGCCATCAGTGCGGCGGCACCGATGCGGGGCGTGAGGATCGTCGACAACGTGACGTAGAAGCCGCCGAGCATGCCGCCGGCGACGAACAGCCAGGGCGCCGGCGCCTTCCAGTCGAGTGAGATGCCTTGCAGCTTGACCACGATGACGGCGATGATGCCGAGCACCACCGCGCCCGACAGGAACGAGAACGCAGCCGCCGCGACCGGGAGCCCCAGGCCGCGCGCCAGCTGCGAATTGATCGGCGCCTGAATGGCAATGAAGGCGCCGGACAGGATGCCGAGAAGCGACCAGACGACGCCCATCATTGTCGTATTACCTTACTTGACGTCGGCCGCGACCTTCAGCGACACGATCTTGTCGGGATCCTGCACCGGCTCGCCGCGCTTGATCTTGTCGACATTGTCCATGCCTTCGATGACCTGGCCCCACACTGTGTACTGGCGGTTGAGGAAGGCCGCATCGTCGAAGCAGATGAAGAACTGCGAGTTGGCCGAGTTCGGGTTCTGCGAACGGGCCATCGAACAGGTGCCGCGGCCGTGGTTGGCATTGGAGAATTCGGCCTTGAGGTCCGGCTTGTCGGAGCCGCCCATGCCGGCGCGGGAAGGAGCAAAGGTCGGCTTGTTCGAATTGCCGAACTTGACGTCGCCGGTCTGCGCCATGAAGCCTTCGATGACGCGGTGGAAGACCACGCCGTCATAGGCGCCTTCCCGAGCCAGTTCCTTGATGCGGGCGACATGGCCAGGTGCCAAATCGGGGAGAAGTTCGATTACGACCTTGCCCTTGGTCGTTTCCATGATGAGCGCGTTCTCGCGGTCCTTGATCTCGGCCATGTCAGTTATCCTTTTGATAAAACAGATTTATTTAACAATTTTACTTGTCTGCGGCGATGCGCACTTTGATCATCCGATCGGGATCGGAGACCGTACCGTTGTCCGCCTCGTCGCCCTTCTTGATCTTGTCCACCAGGTCCATGCCGCTGACCACATTACCGACGATGGTGTACTGCCCGTCGAGCGGCGGCGCCGGCGCGAACATGATGAAAAATTGCGAGTTTGCGGAGTTCGGGTCCTGCGAGCGGGCCATGCCCACCACGCCGCGCTTGTAGTGCTCGGTCTGCGAGAACTCGGCCGGCAGGTCGGGCAGGTCGGAACCGCCGGTGCCGACGGCCTGGGGGTTGAAACCCTTCTCCATATTGCCGAACTTCACGTCGCCGGTCTGCGCCATGAAGCCGTCGATGACACGGTGGAAGGCGACGTTGTCGTAAGCATGATCACGCACAAGCTTCTTGATCTGCGCGACGTGCTTGGGCGCTAGGTCGGGCCGCAGCGCGATGGTCACGTCGCCGCCCTTCAGGGTGATGATCATGGTGTTTTCGGGATCGGCGGCATGGGCCGAGATCGATGCGGTCACGAGACCGGCAAGCACGACGAGGAACGAGGCGAGCTTTTTCAGCTGCATGGTCTTCTCCGAGAAACTTATTTTGCGAATTTGGCGGTGAGCGCACCGGCGACGGCCGCCGGCACGAAGGGGCGGATGTCGCCTCCCATCGAGGCTATCTGGCGCACAAGTGTGGCGGTAATGGTGCGTACCGACGGGCTGGCGGGCAGAAAAACCGTCTGCAGTTCCGGCGCCATGGTTTCGTTCATGCCGGCCATCTGCATTTCGTAGTCGAGATCGGTCCCATCGCGCAGGCCCCGGATCATGATCGAGGCGCCTTCTCTCCTGGCGGCGTCGATGACCAGCCCGTCAAAGGCGACCACCTTGATGCGGCCGCCCTCCCTGCCGAATTCGGCCTTGGTGGCGGCTTCGATGAGCTGCACCCGCTCCTCGAAGGAGAACAGCGGCTTCTTGCCCGGATGAATGCCGATTGCCGCATAGACGACGTCGGCCACGGCCAGCGATGCTTTCAGCACATCGAGATGGCCGTTGGTCAGCGGGTCGAAAGAGCCGGCATAGAGGGCAATTCGTTCAGTCATGGCTGGTGCTTCTAGCGAGCCTCCGCCGC
The DNA here is from genome assembly GCF_055901595.1 of Mesorhizobium sp. WSM1386. Taxonomy (NCBI): domain Bacteria; kingdom Pseudomonadati; phylum Pseudomonadota; class Alphaproteobacteria; order Hyphomicrobiales; family Phyllobacteriaceae; genus Mesorhizobium; species Mesorhizobium sp. WSM1386. Next base: position 3,932,376 of record NZ_CM148373.1, on the reverse strand, counting down.
AAAGGCAAATCCGATCGGCGCCGAAGCCGTGAACCTTTTCCGCCGCATGAACGACAGATGAACACGCTGATCACGAAGCCTTCACGCAGCGTTCACTAGGTTGCACCTTAATAAGATGAAACCAAAATCCCATCTATCCGTTGTAAGGCGCAGGAGAACACGCAAATGCTGATCTACATGCTCGCCACCGCAATGACCGTCGCCATGCTGATCGCCACAGTATTCGGGCTGCATCAGGAGGCGCAACGGGTCCGCGTCAGGGCCACCACCAAGCGCTTCGAAGGCTTCGGCCCCCGCAAGCCCTATCGTCACTACTAAGTTAGTCCAGACTTGCTGCCGCGCCGGCCAATGGGCCGGCGTTGCTATGTCCAGAACCTGCCGCGGCAGTTATTCCGCGCTATCGGTGCCAGCGTCTGGTGTAGGGCTGGCCTCAGAACCGCCCTCGACGGCTTCTTCGATTTCCTCGTCCGCTTGCGGTTCGGATATCCGCTCGACCGAAACCACCTTTTCACCCGCAGCCGTGTTGAAGATGGTCACGCCCTTGGTGGCGCGGCTGGCGAAACGGATGCCGTTGACTGGTACCCGGATGACGGTGCCGCCGTCCGACACCAGCATGATCTGGTCGTCATTGCCGACCGGGAAGGTCGCCACCAGCTGGCCGATCTCGGCGGTTTTCGACACGTCGGTAGCGCGGATGCCCTTGCCGCCGCGGCCGGTCAGGCGGAAATCATAGGACGAGGAGCGCTTGCCGTAGCCATATTCGGTCACAGTCAGAACGTACTGTTCATGCGCCTTGAGCTCTTCGTAACGGCTGTCGGAAAGCTCCGTCTCCTCGCCGATCTCCTCATTGGTCAGCGCGATCTCTTCTTCCTCTCCCGCCGTCTCGGCGGCAAGCCGCCGCTCCGACGCCGCCCGCTTGAGGTAAGCGGCACGCTCCGCCGGAGAAGCATCGACATGCTCGATCACCGACATGGAGATGATGCGGTCGGTCGCAGCCATGGTGATGCCGCGCACGCCGACGGAATTGCGGCTCTGGAAGACGCGCACGTCGCCGACGGAGAAGCGGATGCACTGACCCGAATTCGCCGTCAGAAGCACATCGTCATTGTCGGTGCAGGTCTCGACGCCGAGGATTTCGTCGCCCTCTTCCTCCAGCTTCATCGCAATCTTGCCGTTGCGGTTGACCTGGACGAAGTCGGACAGCTTGTTGCGGCGCACGGTGCCGCGCGTCGTGGCGAACATCACGTCGAGCTCGCCCCAGCTCGTCTCGTCCTCCGGCAGCGGCATGATGGTGGTGATGCGCTCGCCCTGCTCCAGCGGCAGCATGTTGATCAGCGCCTTGCCGCGTGATTGCGGATTGCCGATCGGCAGCCGCCAGACCTTTTCCTTGTAGACGATGCCGCGCGAGGAGAAGAACAGCACCGGCGTGTGCGTGTTGGCCACGAACAGCCGGGTCACGAAATCCTCTTCCTTGGTCGACATGCCGGAGCGGCCCTTGCCGCCACGGCGCTGCGCCCGGTAGAGCGACAGCGGCACGCGTTTGATGTAGCCGGAATGGCTCACCGTCACGACCATGTCCTCGCGCTGGATCAGGTCCTCGTCTTCCATATCGGCGCCGCCGTCGGTGAGTTCGGTGCGGCGTGGCGTGCCGAACTCGTCGCGCACGGCGGCAAGCTCGTCCTTGACGATCTGCTGGACCCGCGCGCGGGACGACAAAATGTCCAGATAATCAATGATTTCGGCGCCGATCGTGTTCAACTCGTCGGCGATTTCGTCGCGGCCAAGTGCCGTCAGGCGCTGCAGGCGCAGTTCGAGGATGGCGCGCGCCTGTTCCTCGGACAGATTGTAGGTGCCGTCCTCGTTGATGCGATGGCGCGGATCGTCGATCAGAAGGATCAGCGACTCGACGTCGCCAGACGGCCAGCGCCGCTCCATCAACTGCTCACGCGCCGTCTGCGGATCCGGCGCGGTGCGGATCAGCTTGATCACTTCGTCGATGTTGGCGACGGCGATGGCCAGACCCACCAGCACATGGGCGCGGTCGCGCGCCTTGCGCAGCAGGAATTTGGTGCGCCTCGTGATCACCTCTTCGCGGAAGGAGACGAACGCCCTCAGCATATCGGTCAGGTTCATCACTTCCGGCTTGCCGCCGTTCAGCGCCACCATATTGGCGCCGAACGAGGTCTGCAGCGGCGTGAAGCGGTAAAGCTGGTTGAGGATGACGTCGGCAACGGCGTCGCGCTTCAGTTCGATGACGACGCGGTAGCCCTGGCGGTCGCTTTCGTCACGGATGTCGGAAATGCCCTCGATGCGCTTGTCGCGCACCAGTTCGGCCATCTTCTCGATCATCGAGGCCTTGTTCACCTGGTAGGGAACCTCGGTGATGATGATCGATTCACGGTCATTGCCGCGCTGTTCGATGTTGACCTTGCCGCGCATGACGATGGAGCCGCGGCCGGTCGCATAGGCGCTGTAGATGCCCGAACGGCCAAGCACGATGCCGCCGGTGGGGAAATCCGGCCCCGGAATGATCTCCATCAGCGCCGGCAAGTCGATCGCCGGATTGTCGATGATGGCGATCGCGCCGTTGCAGACTTCGCTCAGATTGTGCGGCGGAATGTTGGTGGCCATGCCGACCGCAATGCCGCCGGAACCGTTGACCAGAAGGTTGGGGAAGCGCGCCGGCAGCACCTTCGGCTCGGTGTCGGACGCGTCATACGTGTCCTGGAAATCGACGGTGTCCTTGTCGATGTCCTCCAGTAATTCATGCGCGACCTTGGTCAGGCGCGATTCGGTGTAGCGCATCGCCGCCGGCGGATCGCCGTCGATCGAGCCGAAATTGCCCTGCCCGTCGATCAGCGGCACGCGCAGCGACCAATCCTGCGCCATGCGCACCAACGCGTCATAGATCGAGGCGTCGCCATGCGGATGGTATTTACCCATCACGTCGGCGACAGGGCGTGCCGACTTCACATATTTGCGGTTCCAGTGGTAGCCGCTCTCATGTGCGGCGTAGAGAATGCGGCGGTGCACCGGCTTGAGGCCATCGCGCACATCGGGCAGCGCACGGCTGACGATCACGCTCATGGCGTAAGACAGGTAGGAGCTCTGCATCTCCTCGATGATGGAGATCGGCTCGATGCCGGTAGGGCCGCCGTCGGCGCCGCGCGGTGTTTTTTGGTCGGTCAAATCGGATCACAATCTAATCAGGAATCACTTGACGCTTATATAGGAAGCACGGCCGAAACTCCAATATTCGCGGCACTTTTCCAGTGTCATTTTTGGTGGTAATTTCAAAAGGATACCGCTGATTGCGACGATATGGCCACAACGCTTTTGGCCGCCAAGGCAAAAGCCGGCAAGGGACCAACTTCGCCGAACGAAAGCCGCGGGTGCCCTGAATTTGGAGCCCGTGGCTGCCTTGCGAGCGCTGAGCGGGTGGCTGCGCCGCGATCTCGACGGCGACTGATCGCAAGGTTGGCGGTACGTGCCGACGTCGGACTGCGCCCGCTTCAGCCGAGACGCCCGCTTGCCAGGGCGCTTGATCGGCGAGCGCGATAGTTGCCCGGCGTCTCGCCCATGATGCGCCGGAAACGGCGGTTGAAAGTCGACAAATCGTTGAAGCCGGCCTCGAAGGCGATCGCCGAGATCGCATCCTTGGACATGCGCAGCCGCACCGCCGCGCGGTGCAGCCGGGTCTTGAGCAGGAACTGATAGGGCGTCATGCCGGCGACCTGCCGGAAGGTGCGCAGGAAATGATAGGGACTGGTCGCCGTTTCATCGGCCAACACTGAAAGCGAAACCGGCCCGTCGGCATCCAGTTCGATGCGCCGCACCGCCTCGGCCACCCGCTTCTGGTCGCGGCGGCTCGGGGCGCGCCTGGCAGGCGTGGCGCTGGAAACCGTGGCGACTGCGGCAGCGGCAATGCGCACGGACAATTCCTCGAAGGCGTCCTTGTCGGCCATTTCGCGCGCGGCTTCCGCCTCGGCCAACAATGGTGCCAAGGCCGGCAAAGGCGGCAGGCGTGGCGCGTCGAAGGCAGGTTTCCTGGCGCCTGGCACATCGGCCACGATCCGTTCCATGTAGTCCGGCCTGAAATGGAACGAGAGGCAACGGTCGCCGCCGCCATGTTCGTGACCGCATTCGTAGCAGGTGCCGGGATTGCCGAGCAGGAGGGCGCCGGGTGCCAGCATCGCGGTGCCTTGCTGCGCGCGGTAGCGGAACGTGCCGCTGGTCACCGCCGCGACACAAAAATCCCGATGCGCCTCCTCGAACGGCCGGTCGCCGGCGCCGGCCGTGCAGATCACATCCGCCACATGCCAGCCAGGTCCAAATGCGAGCGTATGCGTTGTGCCCGTCATGGGCCGAAATATAGCAATTTTTCCCAAGCCCAGAACCCCGTCACCGGCTAATCCTCACGGTCTCCTGACAAAAAGAGACCACGGCCATGTTCGACCCCTTTGCCGAAGCACTGCACAGCCCCGGACCGATCGGCGGGCTTGCCGAAAAACTCAATCTTTACGGCCGCTTCGTCGGTGCCTGGACATTCGACGCCTCGCGCCACCTTGAGGACGGCACGGTGCTGACCGGGCGTGGCGAGGTGCATTTCGGCTGGGTGCTGGAAGGCCGCGCCATCCAGGACGTCTGGATCCTGCCCGCGCGGAGTACTGGCTCCCAGCCTTCGCTCGGCAAATGGACGTTCTATGGCACGACGCTGCGGGTCTATGATCCCGCCGCGGACGCCTGGCACATCTTCTGGAGTGATCCGCGCAACCAGTACTTCAGCCGCCAGCTCGGCCGCGCCGAGGGCGACACGATCGTGCAGGTCGGCGCCGACGGCACCGGCTCCTCGGTGCGCTGGAGTTTTTCGCGCATCACCGAACACAGCTTCCGCTGGCTTGGCGAGCGTTCGCACGACGATGGCACGACATGGCGGCTTGAGGTCGAATTCCTGGCCCGCCGCGCGAATGAAGCTCGAAATGATGGATAGCGATCCTCCACGCCCCTCTGTCCTGCCAGCATTTCACGCCACAGCCTGTTTTCAGTACCCCTGCTTTGCTCTACCAATTGCAGGCACGGGCTCGGCCCGGCGGGAGGGGTCAGAGATGCCGAGCTTCGACAGCTTGTTCAACGCCTTCGTCACCATTCTGGTGACCATCGACCCGCCCGGCCTGGCGCCGCTGTTCCTCGCCGTGACGCGCGGCATGAACCGCGAGGAGCGCCAGCAGGTCTCGATCCGCGCCTCGATCATCGGCTTCCTGGTGATGGCGCTGTTCGCCGTCGCCGGCGCCTCCATCCTGTCGGTGTTCGGCATCACGCTGCCAGCCTTCCGTGTCGCCGGCGGTTTTCTGCTGTTCTTCATCGCCTTTGAAATGGTGTTCGAGCGCCGGCAGGACCGCAAGGAGAAGATCGGCGACGTCGCCATCACCAAGGACATGATCCACAACATCGCCGCTTTCCCGCTGGCGATCCCGCTGATCGCCGGCCCCGGCGCCATTTCGGCGACGGTGCTGCTCTCCGGCTCGTTTCAGGGTTTTGCGGCGCAAGCCGCGCTGGTCGGCATCATCTTCGTCTGCCTCGCCATCACCTATCTGGTGTTCGTACTGTCGGAGCGCATCGACCGCATCCTCGGCCAGACCGGGCGTTCGATCCTGACCCGCCTGCTCGGCGTCATCCTGGCGGCATTGGCCGTACAGTTCGTCGCCGACGGCATCAAGGCGCTGATGGCGAGTTGAACAGTACTGCCTACTGCCTACTGCCTACTGCCTACTGCCTACTGCCTACCTCGCCGTCGTATCGATCACTTCGAAATCATGCGTGATCGTCGCCGTCTTGGCCAGCATTGCCGAGGCCGAGCAGTATTTCTCGATCGACAGGTCGATCGCTCGTTTGACCTTTTCCGGCGAGAGCGCCCTGCCCTTGACGACGAAATGCATGTGGATGCGCGTGAACACCTTTGGGTCGGTCTCGGCCCGGTCGGAATCGAGCTCGACGACGCAGTCCTCGACCGCCTCGCGGCCCTTTTCAAGGATATGGACGACATCATAGGCCGAACAGCCGCCGGTGCCGATCAGCACCAGTTCCATCGGGCTCGGCCCCGGCGTCTTGCCTTCCGGGCCGGACGCGGTTCCCAGCACGACCTTATGACCGCTGCCGGACTCACCGATGAATGTGCGTTCCTCCACCCATTTCACGCGTGCTTTCATCGAACTCGTCCTTCACCGTATTTCCTTGACCGCTCGGCCAGCGCTCAATTCGACAATGCAAAACCCCGAAAGTCCATTGGGACTCCCGGGGCACAATGCTTGAGCCAAAACTGGGCTTGGCCAAAAACTGGCGGCCGCCGTTTCGATCAGAGCCCGCCTTGATCAGAACGGGATTTCGTCGTCCAGCTCGCGCGACGAACCGCCGCCACCGCCGCCCCTGGGAGCGCTGCCGCCGCCGCGGTTGAAGCTCTCGTTCGGGCTGGACTGGCCGAAATCGGAACCACGGCTGTTGCCGCCGGAGTAGCCGCCGGCCTGGCCGCCCTCGCCCTGGCCGCGCGCGTCGAGCATCTGCAGCTCGCCACGGAATTTCTGCAGCACGACTTCCGTCGTGTATTTGTCGGCGCCGGTCTGGTCCTGCCATTTGCGCGTCTGCAGCTGGCCCTCGACATAGACCTTCATGCCCTTCTTCAGGTACTGCTCGGCGACCTTGGCTATGCCCTCATTGAAGATGACGACGTTGTGCCACTCGGTCTTTTCCTTGCGCTCGCCCGAATTCTTGTCGCGCCAGCTTTCCGACGTGGCGATGCGAATGTTGACGACCGGCTCGCCCGAGTTCAGGCGGCGGATTTCAGGGTCCGCACCGAGATTGCCGACCAGAATGACCTTGTTGACGCTACCCGCCATGATATTTCTCCGCGCTCATCCGAAACAAATTTTTGTCGCAGCACCTTACAGGCTGCGAATGCCAGCCGCCTGCTAAGGCTGGCTTTTCCCACAAGGTTTTTGTTCCCTTTTCGTTCCTATATGCACCGCCGCTGATTGTCAAGGAATGGCAGCAATGCCCGAGCCCCGCATATGGGTTTCAAAACACCACTTGCCAAATCAATAAGTATAGACTTATGCTTTCGCTATGATCGAAGCAGAGATTTTCCGCGCCCTGGCCGACCCGACGCGCCGCGCCGTCTTCGAGCGTCTCGCCACGGCAGAGATGAGCGTGTCGGAATTGCGCAGCGGCCTGACGGTGTCGCAGCCGGCGGTGTCGCAGCATCTGGCGGTGCTGCGTAGCGCCGGCCTCGTGGTCGAGCGGCGGGCCGGCCGCAACGCCTATTACCGCGCCGATCCGCAGGGGCTTGCGCCCCTGCTCTCCTGGATCGACCGCTACCGGACCTTCTGGCCGGAGCGTATCGAAAGGCTGAAGACGGTTTTGAAGGACATGGATCAGTAGAGGTTTGGACCCGTGAAGGATTGGGATCAATGAACGCCAAAAACCAAAACGAAGTCGCCCAGGGTGCGCTGGAGTTCGAATACGATCTTGCCGAGCCGCCCGAAAAGGTGTGGCGAGCGCTGACCGTGCCGGAATTGCTCGCCGCCTGGATGATGCCGAACGACATCAGGCCGCAGGCCGGCAGCCGTTTTGCCTTCGCGGGACCGGAGGCTCCGATCGAATGCGAAATCCTCGACGCCGAGCCCGAACGCCTGTTGCGCTATTCCTGGCGGGAGCAGCCGGGCGATGCGACACGGCAGGACCCGCTCGACAGCACCGTCACCTTCACGCTCGCCCGCACCGTTTCCGGCGGCACGCATCTGCGCATCGTCCATGACGGCTTTGCCCGCAAAGCCATGCCAGCCGTCGCCATGGCTGGTGCCTGCTGCCGGCTTTCGCTGGGGTTGCACGAGGCCAGGAAGCCCATCGCCGCGAACACGCCGCGCCTTCTGCTGCGCGCGGCGTGAACATAGAAATCGGAGACGAAAAATGAGCGGTCTCGCCAATCTGGTGCCGATGGTGATCGAGCAATCGAGCCGCGGCGAACGCGCCTTCGACATTTTCTCGCGGCTGCTGCGCGAGCGGATCATCTTCATCAATGGCGAGATCAACGACGACATCTCGGCGCTGGTCTGCGCACAGCTTTTGTCGCTGGAGTCGGACAACCCCGACAAGGAGATCTCGCTCTACATCAACTCGCCGGGCGGCGTGGTGACCAGCGGCTTCGCCATCTACGACACCATGCAGTACATCAGTTGCCCGGTGTCGACCGTGTGCATGGGATTTGCCGCGTCGATGGGGTCGTTCCTGCTGATGGCAGGCACGCCGGGCCGTCGTATCTCGTTGCCGAACGCCACCATCCTGCTGCATCAGCCGCTGGGCGGCTTCCAGGGCCAGGCGTCCGATATCCAGCGCCATGCCGAGCGCATCGTCCAGACCAAACGGCACATGGCCGAACTCTACGCGCAGCATTGCGGCCGCAGCTATGAGGAGGTCGAACGCACGCTGGACCGCGACCATTTCATGACCGCCCGCGAAGCACAGGCATGGGGCATTGTCGACCACGTCTTCGACACCCGCAAAAAGGCGGCGTGAGGCGAAGCCAGATCGCGTTTTCTTCCGCCGGATCGGATTTTCTTCCGCTTGCCGAAGATTTGACAAGACCGGTCTGGTTCCGGTGGCGGCACCTCCCTATAATCGGGAGATGACCGACACGCATCCGTCCAGACCATCGCATCGTGTGATCGCCGCCGCCGTGCTCGCCATTGCCGGCCTCGTCTCCGGCACGGCCCTCGCAGAGGATGGCTCGCCGCCGCAGAAGGCCCTGCCCGGCGTGACCGGCGACTATCGCATTGCCAAGCCGGCCCCACAGCCCGAGCCCGACGACGCGTTCCCCAGCAGCGGCAACGGCCAGTTCAAGATCGGCAACACCGATGTCAGGATTTCCGGCAGCATCACCGTCGATGTCGCCACGGGCGGAATGAAACCTCCAAGGTAGTAACCGCGGCCGGCCCGAGCCCGCACAAAAGAACAGCCCCACCGTGCCCTAGGGCAAACGGACGGGGCTTTTCTGGATCTCAAATCCAATCTTGCCGGGAGTGTACTGCCGGCGTTTGATTTCGGATGCTTCGCGGCATTCAACCGACGATCCGACTAGTAGTCTCTGATTTTTGTGGGATACGGCCGGTCACGGTTTGTCGGGCAGCGTTGAAGCTGATCCTCACACTTGTGCCTGCCGCGGCTCCAGCTAGATGTGGAGCCCTTGGGGACTATCAGGTGGCGTCATGCTCCGCTCCTTTGTCCGTTGCGACATTCGTCTCGAAGCGCAAATCGCAATGCCTGCGGCGTCTCGCAGGCCGCCTTGGGGCGGCGAGGCCATCGAAAGACGGCCGGCTTCGTTGACATCGGGAGACTGCTCCCGTGAGCCGGCTGCGTCAACCGCCAATAGCCGGTTACGGAAAAATGTGATCTCCGGGAGGTTACGTTCAGGTCAGTTTTTGCACAGCTTTGTCAGGAGCGTGTTCGGCCTTTGTTCTTTCCACTTGCCCGTTCGCGCGAAAGACGGTTAAACGACTTCTGTCGGGAGTTGTGGCGTCTCTCGACGTGGCGGCAAAAACACCTACATAAGGGATGGCCGGGAAAAGCCCGCCAATCCCATGAATTCCAGATCTGAGGCGGCGACCGGCGATGGCCGACCATAAATTCCTTTCCATTCGCGGGGCGCGCGAACACAATCTGAAGAACGTCGATCTCGACCTGCCGCGTGACAGCCTGATCGTCATGACCGGCCTGTCGGGCTCCGGCAAGTCGTCGCTTGCCTTCGACACCATCTATGCCGAAGGCCAGCGCCGCTATGTCGAAAGCCTGTCGGCCTATGCGCGGCAATTCCTCGAAATGATGCAGAAGCCTGACGTCGACCAGATCGACGGCCTGTCGCCGGCCATCTCCATCGAGCAGAAGACCACATCGAAGAACCCGCGTTCGACGGTCGGCACCGTCACCGAGATCTACGACTACATGCGCCTGCTGTTCGCGCGTGTCGGCGTTCCCTATTCGCCGGCCACCGGCCTACCGATCGAGAGCCAGACGGTCAGCCAGATGGTCGACCGCGTGCTGGCGCTCGAGGAAGGCACCCGACTGTTCCTGCTGGCGCCCATCGTGCGCGGCCGCAAGGGCGAATACCGCAAGGAGCTGCTCGAACTGCAGAAGAAGGGCTTCCAGCGCGTCAAGGTCGATGGCGTCTTCTATGAAATCGCCGACGTCCCGGCGCTGGACAAGAAATACAAGCATGACATCGACGTCGTCGTCGATCGCATCATGGTGCGCGGCGATCTTGCCACGCGGCTTGCCGACTCCATCGAGACGGCGCTGAAGCTCGCCGAGGGACTGGCGGTGGCCGAGTTTGCCGACAAGCCGCTCGACGCCAGCCAAACCGGCGAGGATTCGGTCAACAAGTCGAAGAACGAGACGCATGAGCGCGTCCTGTTCTCGGAAAAATTCGCGTGTCCGGTGTCCGGTTTCACCATTCCCGAGATCGAGCCGCGCCTGTTCTCGTTCAACAACCCGTTCGGCGCCTGCCCGACTTGCGACGGTCTCGGCAGCCAGCGTGCCATCGACCCCAACCTCGTCGTGCCCGACGAGAACATATCGCTGCGCGACGGCGCCGTCAGCCCGTGGGCGAAATCGACCTCGCCCTACTACTCGCAGACGCTCGAAGCGCTGGGCAAGGCTTACAATTTCAAGCTCGGCGACAAGTTCAAGGATCTGACCACCGAGGCCCAGGAGGCGATCCTGCGCGGCACCGGCGAGCGCGAGATAACCTTCCAATACGATGACGGGTTGCGCTCCTACAAGACAACCAAGACCTTCGAAGGCGTCATCCCCAATCTCGAACGGCGCTGGAAGGAGACCGAATCCGCCTGGATGCGCGAGGAGATCGAGCGCTTCATGTCGGCGACGCCTTGCCCGGTCTGCAAGGGCTACCGGCTGAAGCCGGAAGCGCTGGCGGTGAAGATCGGCGGCAAACACATCGGCGAGGTCACCGAGCAGTCGATCCGCAATGCCGACAAATGGTTCACCGACCTGCCCGCCCAGCTCAACGACAAGCAGAATGAAATCGCGGTGCGGGTGCTGAAGGAAATCCGCGAGCGGCTGCGCTTCCTCAACGATGTCGGTCTCGACTACCTGACATTGTCGCGCAATTCCGGCACGCTGTCGGGCGGCGAGAGCCAGCGCATCCGGCTGGCCTCGCAGATCGGCTCGGGCCTGACCGGCGTGCTCTACGTGCTCGACGAGCCGTCGATCGGCCTGCATCAGCGCGACAACACGCGGCTGCTCGACACGCTGAAGCACCTGCGCGACATCGGCAACACGGTGATCGTCGTCGAGCATGACGAGGACGCCATCCTGCATGCCGACTATGTCGTCGACATGGGACCGGCCGCCGGCATCCACGGCGGCGAGATCATCGCCCAGGGCACACCCCAGCAGGTGATGGCCAACCCCAATTCGATCACCGGCCAATATCTGTCGGGCGCGCTGGAAGTCGCCACCCCCGGTGTTCGGCGTGAGGCGAAAAAGAATCGCCGCCTGAAAATCGTCGGCGCGCGCGGCAACAATCTGAAGAACGTCACCGCCGAAATCCCGCTCGGCACCTTCACCGCCGTCACCGGCGTGTCGGGCGGCGGCAAGTCGACCTTCCTCATCGAGACGCTGTTCAAGGCGGCCTCGCGCCGCATCATGGGCTCGCGTGAGCACCCGGCCGAGCATGATCGCATCGAGGGCCTCGAATTCCTCGACAAGGTCATCGACATCGACCAGTCGCCGATCGGCCGTACGCCGCGTTCGAACCCCGCCACCTATACCGGCGCCTTCACGCCGATCCGCGACTGGTTCGCCGGCCTGCCGGAAGCCAAGGCGCGCGGCTACCAGCCCGGCCGCTTCTCCTTCAACGTCAAGGGCGGCCGCTGCGAGGCCTGCCAGGGCGACGGTGTCATCAAGATCGAAATGCACTTCCTGCCCGACGTCTACGTCACCTGCGATGTCTGCCACGGCAAGCGCTACAACCGCGAGACGCTCGACGTGCTGTTCAAGGGCAAGTCGATCGCCGACGTGCTCGACATGACGGTGGAGGAAGGCGTTGATTTCTTCGCCGCCGTGCCCGGCGTGCGCGACAAGCTCGACACGCTGAAGCAGGTCGGCCTCGGCTACATCCATATCGGCCAGCAGGCGACGACACTGTCCGGCGGCGAGGCGCAGCGGATAAAACTCGCCAAGGAACTGTCGCGCAAGGCGACCGGCAAGACGCTCTATATCCTCGACGAGCCGACCACCGGCCTGCATTTCCACGACGTCGCCAAACTGTTGGAAGTGCTGCACGAACTGGTCGACCAGGGCAACACGGTGGTGGTCATCGAGCACAATCTCGAAGTGATCAAGACCGCCGACTGGGTGCTCGACCTCGGCCCCGAAGGCGGCGACGGCGGCGGCGAGCTTGTCGCGTCCGGCACGCCGGAAGCGATCGTGCGCGAAAAGCGCAGCTACACCGGCCAGTTCCTCAAGGAGCTTCTGGAGCGGCGCCCCGGAGGCAAGCGCGAAGCGGCGGAGTGAGTATGAACCTCAGAGCGGCCCGCCCAGAGGATCTCGCCGCAATCGTGTCGCTGACGCAAGCGGCGTACTCGCCCTATACCGCGCTGCTCGGCGGACCGCCGATCCCGGTCATGGAGGACTATGCGCCGCGCATCGGGCGCGGCGAGGTCTGGCTGCTGGACAGTGGCGGCGAACTGGCCGGAGTGCTCACACTGGAGCGGCATGAGGACCACGCGATGATCTTCTCCGTCGCGGTGTCGCCCGCCTTCCAGGGTAAGGGCTTTGGCATAAAGCTGCTCAATCATGCGGATCAACAGACGCGTTTGTTGGGCCTGCCGGAGACACGGCTCTACACCAATGCGAAAATGGAACGGAATATCGCGCTCTATCTCGCTTACGGCTATCGCGAAACGGGTCGCCGGCCCAATCCGTACCGGCCAGGATGGGTGCTCGTCGACATGGCAAAGCCGGTAGCCGAGGCCACGACGGGCTGATTTTTCTGAACTTGGGAGGATGATAATGACCAAATCCGGAACAATCCGCGCGGGCATGGGCGGCTGGACCTTCGAGCCATGGGATAAGTCCTTCTATCCGGACAAGCTGTCGAAGGCCAAGCAGCTGCAATATGCCAGCCGGCAGGTGCCGAGCATCGAGGTCAACGGCACCTATTATTCCAGCTTCAAGGAGCCGACCTTCGTCAAATGGGCTGGCGAGGCGCCGGACGGTTTTGTGTATTCGCTGAAGGGCAACCGCTTCGTCACCAACCGGCGCGTGCTCGGCGAAGCCGGCGAATCGATGATGCGTTTTCTCGGCTCCGGCGTTGCCGCGCTCGGCGAGAAGCTCGGGCCGATCCTGTGGCAGTTCGCACCGACCAAGAAATTCGATCCGGACGATTTCGAGGCCTTTCTGAAACTCTTGCCGGAAAAGCAGGATGGCGTTGCGCTGCGCCACGCGCTCGAAGTGCGCAACGACAGTTTCGTGGTGCCGGAGTTCGCGGCCCTGGCGCGCAAATACAAGGCGGCGATCGTCTATGCCGATCATGCCAAATACCCTGATATCGCCGACGTCACCGGGGATTTCGTCTATGCGCGGCTGCAGACCGGCTCGGATGACAATCCCGATTGCTACACGCCAAAGGGCCTCGACGAGTGGGCGGCGCGGGCAAGGACCTGGGCGCAAGGCAAGCAGCCGGAAGACCTGCGGCGTGCCGATCCCAAGACCGATGCGCCGGTCCAGCCGCGCGACGTGTTCGTCTACTTCATCACCGAGGGCAAGGTGCGCGCGCCGTTCGGGGCGATGGCGCTGATGAAGCGAGTGGCTGGCTGACGAGCTTCAGTCGTATCCGGCCACATGCTTAAAGCGCGTCATCTATGCTTTGTACGCGTAGCAAAGCGCCTATTCGCGGCATCTTCGCCATGATCGTAACCTTATCGACACTTCCTTGCCGCATGAATGCGACGACGCCAAGCCGCAGAGCTGGAACCGCCGTCGGCAGGGAAAGAGGGGCATGTCGCTCGACTACACTTCACTTCTGCTGGCTGTCGGTTTTTCCGCTGCTTGCCTGGGCCTGACATTGTTCGGCATGTGGCTGACCGCCCGGTCGGAGCGATTCCTGCTGACATGGGCGACCAGCCTGGTGTTCGTTGTCGGCGACATCTTTGTCTATGACGCCTATATCGACATGCCCGGCCGCCTGCTGGGCATCGCCGCGCTGGCCTTCCTGCTGATTGGTTTTTCGACCATGCTGGGTGCCGCCTACCAGTTCAGGACCGGCGGCTCGCCGATGCCGCGAGCTTTGTTGGGCTGCATATCGCTGGCGGTGGCGCTGCCGCCCATGGCTCTGGGCTATGACGGCCTTGGCTTCATGTTCGAGAACCTGTTCGCGGCCTTGCTTCTGTTCGCGACGGCGTTCGAATATTGGAGAGGTCGCGACGAAGCCCCCGCCCTGACGATCGGCATCACCGCGCTCTATTCGGCCACGGCCACGTCTTTTGTACTGTGCGCCATGGTTCTCGCCTGGGATGGAAGACTGGTCCTGGGGCATGCGCCGAGCAACTGGGCCGAGGAACTGAGCCTGATCGTGGTCATCGCCAGCATGACCGGCATCGGCGCATTGTCGCTTGCCCTCAACCAGGGGCGTCTGGCCAGGCATCACCGCCGCGATGCATTGACCGATCCCTTGACCGGCCTGCTCAACCGGCGCGCGCTGTTCGACATGCATGGCAATGCGCCGGTCGGAGCTTTTACCGCGGTCGTCGTCTTCGACCTCGACAACTTCAAAACCATCAACGATGAATTCGGCCACGCGGCGGGCGACGAGGTGCTGAGGGTGTTCGCCAGCGAACTCGCCGGCAATCTTCGCCAGACCGATGTCGCCGCGCGCATGGGCGGCGAGGAATTCGCGCTGGTGCTGAAACGCACCCTGCCGGAGACCGTGGAGGCAGCGGCAGAGCGCATCCGGACCGCTTTCGCGGCGCGCCGGATAGAAACCGAGATGGGCTCGCTGACATGCACGGTCAGCGCCGGGTTTGCCTTCGGCGCCAAGGACGGCCCCAGCTTCGACAAGGTGCTCAGCGCCGCCGACAAGGCGCTCTACGACGCCAAACGCGGCGGCCGCAACCGCGTCGTCGTCGCTTCTCCGTTCCGGCGCGCGAGCTGATCACGCCTATCAATACCAGCCTCTGATCGCGGGTGGACGAACGCGGCTCTATGCCGCCATGACGATCTCATTGAAGGTATCGAGATCGACATAGAAGACCTTGGTGATCTCCTCGATCAGATCGTCGTAGTCGCAGCCCTGTGATCTCAGGATGTTGATGGCAGCGATGATGTCGACGCGTTCGGTAAGCCGCCGCTTCTGGTAATCCTCGACGTAACGTTCCATGGCTGTCCCTTAGCCTGTGTGCCCAAACGCGTTTGAACGACAGAGATCGCAGGAGGGAAGCTAAGCAGCCTTGCTTGCGTGAAACTTGCCCGGCATTGGCCGTGCTCCTCGATCCGCGATAACCAGACTGATACGGAAGCGGCCGACTCACAAAGCCAAGGGAAAGACTAGCACGCGATGTTGAGCGTGCCAGTGACGTACAGTAATCTTTGAAGAAAGATTGAGCGCCGCAGCGCACCTCGCGACTTCGTCATCCTTGGGCGTAGCGAACGCGAAGCGGAGCGAAGACCCAAGGATCCATGCCGTGACTTTAAAAGCGCCGCCACGGTGCAGTATCTGGGATCGATCGGTGCGCCGAAGAGGGTTTCTATTCTACGCCGATGCACTCTTCAGCGGAACTCACGGCATGGATCCCGGGGTCTGCACCGCGTCGTTTCGCTCCTTGCTAC
This sequence comes from Mesorhizobium sp. WSM1386, assembly GCF_055901595.1. Classification (NCBI taxonomy): domain Bacteria; kingdom Pseudomonadati; phylum Pseudomonadota; class Alphaproteobacteria; order Hyphomicrobiales; family Phyllobacteriaceae; genus Mesorhizobium; species Mesorhizobium sp. WSM1386. The sequence continues at coordinate 3,916,485 of NZ_CM148373.1, read as the reverse complement.
GCCCCAGGATGACGACGAGACGATTCTAGACGGTAAGGAACTTCCGCACATCAGCCCGGTCTAAATCTTCGGCCGGTCCGGTATGGACGATCTGGCCGCGGTCCATGATGTTGACCTCGTCGGCGAGCTCGCGGCAAAAGTCGAGATACTGCTCGACCAGCAGCACCGCGATGCCGGCCTGGTCGCGCAGATAGCGAATGGCGCGGCCGATATCCTTGATGATCGAAGGCTGGATGCCTTCCGTCGGCTCGTCGAGCACCAGGAGTTTCGGCCGCATCACCAGCGCCCGACCGATGGCGAGCTGCTGCTGCTGGCCGCCGGACAGGTCACCGCCGCGGCGGCCGAGCATCTGCTTGAGCACCGGAAACAACTCGAAGACATGGGCCGGCACGTCGCGGTCGGCCCGCTTCAACGGCGCGAAGCCGGATTCGAGATTTTCCCGCACCGTGAGCAGGGGAAAGATCTCCCTGCCCTGCGGCACGAATGCGATGCCCGACCGGGCGCGGTCATACGCCGCGCTCCGGTCGAGCGCCTTCCCCTCGAAGGCAACGCTTCCGCTCGTCAGCCGGTGGTGGCCGACGATCGATCTCATCAAACTGGTCTTGCCGACGCCATTGCGGCCGAGCACGCAGGTGATCTTGCCGGCACCCGCTTTCAGTGACACGCCGCGCAGCGCCTGGGCGGCGCCATAGTGGAGCGTGGCATTGGAAACTTCGAGCATGTCAGCGCCTTTTCCAGAAGCGGAGGAACGGCAGATCGAAGCGATGGAATTGCACCCGCCACACCATGTTCATCTCCCCAGATAGACTTCGACGACGCGCTCGTCGGCCGAGACGAAGTCGAGCGAGCCTTCGGAGAGCACCGAGCCCTCATGCAGGCAGGTGACCTTGACGCCAAGCTCGCGCACGAAATGCATGTCGTGCTCGACGACGATGACCGAATGGTCGCGTGCGATATCCCTGAGCAGCCGCGCGGTTTCCTCGGTCTCGGCATCGGTCATGCCGGCGACCGGCTCGTCGACCAGCAACAGCTTCGGATCCTGCGCCAGGAGCATGCCGATCTCCAGCCACTGCTTCTGGCCGTGGCTGAGATTGGCTGCGATTTCGCCACGTTTGTCACCCAGCCGGATGATGCCGAGAATGTCGTCGATCTGCCGCGCCTCGGCCGCGGATCGGCGATGGAACAGCGCCGGGAAGATCGAGCGCGGTCCCTTCAGCGCCAGCATCAGATTGTCCTCGATCGTGTGGCTTTCGAAGACCGTCGGTTTCTGGAATTTGCGGCCGATTCCCATCATGGCGATCTCGGCCTCGTCATGCCGGGTAAGATCGACCTGGCCGTCGAAGAACACTTCGCCCTCGTCGGGCCGCGTCTTGCCGGTGACGATGTCCATCATCGTCGTCTTGCCGGCGCCGTTGGGGCCGATGATGGCCCGCATCTCGCCCTTGTCGAGCACCAGCGACAAATTGTTGATGGCGCGAAACCCGTCGAAGGAGACCGAGACGCCGTCGAGGTAGAGGATGGTGTTCGACTTGCTCATGGTCGCCTACTCCGCCGCCTGCGGCTCAGGGTCGGACAAGGACCATTCGCCTGGATTCCTTGCCGGCGAGCGCACGGGCTTCGATGTCGCGGGCGCCATTCCAACCCTGGCGCCGGTTTTTTCAGCAGCGGCGGCCGCGCGCAACGCCCTGGCATTGCCGCGCCAGCTATCCCACATGCCGACGATGCCCTTCGGCAGCAGCAGCGTGACGGCGACGAACAGACCGCCGAGCGCGAACAGCCACAGTTCTGGCAGCACGCCGGTGAACCAGGATTTCCCGGCATTGACGAGCAACGCACCGAGGATCGGCCCGACGATGGTGCCGCGGCCGCCAACGGCTGCCCAGATCACCACCTCGATCGAGTTGGACGGCTCGAACTCGCCGGGATTGATGATGCCGACCTGCGGCACGTAGAGCGCGCCGGCAATGCCGGCCATCACGGCAGAGACCGTGAAGGCGAACAGTTTTACGTTCTCCGCCCGCCAGCCGAGGAAGCGCGTGCGGCTCTCGGCGTCGCGCACGGCCATCAGGAGCTTGCCGTATTTCGAGCCGACGATCGCCCAAGTCAGGAACACGGCAAGCGCCAGCATCACGGCGCTGGCCGCGAACAGTGCCGAGCGGGTCGCGTCGGCCTGCACGTTGAAGCCCAGAATATCCTTGAAATCGGTCAGCCCGTTATTGCCGCCGAAACCCATGTCGTTGCGGAAGAAGGCAAGCAGCAGCGCATAGGTCATCGCCTGGGTGATGATGGACAGATAGACGCCGGTGACGCGGCTGCGGAAGGCGAACCAGCCGAAGACGAAGGCAAGCAGGCCGGGCACCGCGAGCACCATGATCGCCGCGAACCAGAAATGGTCGAAACCGGTCCAGAACCAGGGCAATTCCTTGTAGTTCAGGAACACCATGAAATCCGGCAGGATCGGGTTGCCATAGACGCCGCGCGAGCCGATCTGGCGCATCAGATACATGCCCATCGCATAGCCGCCGAGCGCGAAAAAGGCGCCGTGGCCGAGCGAGAGGATGCCGCAATAGCCCCAGACCAGGTCGAGCGAAAGCGCCAGCAGCGCGTAGCAGAGATACTTGCCGGTCAGCGCCACGATGTAGGACGGAATGTAGAACGCGCTCGCCGGGGACACTGCGAGATTGAGCAGCGGCACGATGATGGCGACAGCCAACAGGATGAAGATGGTGATGGCGATGCGGCGGTCCGCGCCGGCGGCGAAGAAGCGCCCGGTGATCATGCTTCCACCGCCCTGCCCTTGAGCGCGAACAGGCCGCGCGGGCGCTTCTGGATGAACAGGATGATCAGCACCAGCACGACGATCTTGCCGAGCACGGCGCCCGCGTAAGGCTCGAGGAACTTGTTGACGATACCGAGCGAAAAGGCGCCGACCAGCGTGCCCCACAGATTGCCGACGCCGCCGAAAACGACGACCATGAAACTGTCGATGATGTAGCCGCGGCCGAGATTGGGCGAGACATTGTCGATCTGGCTGAGCGCGACGCCGGCAATGCCGGCAATGCCGGAGCCGAGTGCGAAGGTCAGCGCATCGACCCATGGCGTCCTGATGCCCATCGAGGCGGCCATGCGCCGGTTGGCCGTGACGGTGCGCATCTGCAGCCCCCAGGGCGTACGCTTCATCACGTAGAGCAGCACGCCGAAGACGGTGAGCGCGAAGACCAGGATCCAAAGCCGGTTCCAGGTGATCGCAAGCTGTCCGACACTGAACGAACCCGACATCCAGGAGGGGTTGCCGACCTCCTGGTTGGTCGGTCCGAAGATCGAGCGTACGGCCTGCTGCAGGATCAGCGACACGCCCCATGTCGCCAGCAGTGTTTCCAGCGGCCGTCCGTAGAGGAAGCGGATGACGCCGCGCTCGATGGCGAGACCGACGATCGCGGCAACCAGGAAGGCAAGCGGCAGCGCGATCACCAGCGACCAGTCGAACAGGCCGGGAAAGGATGTGCGGATCACCTGCTGGACGACGAAGGTGGTGTAGGCGCCGAGCATGACCATCTCGCCATGCGCCATGTTGATGACGCCCATGACGCCGAAGGTGATGCCAAGGCCGATGGCGGCAAGCAACAGCACCGAGCCCAGGGAAATGCCGTACCAGATGTTCTGGCCGGCATCCCAGAAGGCCAGCGTCGAATTGATGTTGGCGATCGCTGCGGTCGCGGCTTCCTTCACGGCTCCCGAAGCGTTCGCCTCGACCGACGTCAGCAGTGAAACCGCGTCGCGATCGCCCCGCGCCCCGATCAGCGCCACGGCTGCAAGCTTGTCGGCCTCCGGCCGATCCGAGACCAGGACCGATGCGGCGCGGGCCTGTTCGAGCAGAGCCTTGACGCTGGCGACGGTCTCATTGGCGATCGCCGCGTCGAGCGGCTCGATGTTGGCCGCGTCGGGTGTCTTGAACATGGTGTCGGCGGCACTGATGCGCACTGCCGGATCCTTGGCGCCAAGCGTCAGCGTGCCCAGCGCGTCGCGGATGGTGCGGCGCAGCGTGTTGTTGACAGCGATCTTGGTTATGTCGTCCTCGGAGGCCTCGCCAGCTGCCTCACCGCTTAGCGGGTCAAAAAGCTGGACGCTTTCATCGCCTTCCTTGCCGATAAACACCATCGAGTCGGCGGTGCGAATGTAAAGATTGCCGTCAGCCAATGCAGCAAGCGCCGGTTCGGCGGCGGGATCGCCTGTGGCGGTCAATTCGTGAACGACGGCTCCCGTCTCGGAAAAGTCCGTTACCGTCGCGAACTTGGCAATAATTGCACGCAGATCGGCTTCCGCGGCGCCCGAAGACGACAGCGTCGTCAGCAGGAACAAAAGCGTCAGGCCCATCGCATGGAAAATCTTCATCGGGTCTTGGTGATCCTTGAAGGTTGAATGGGCGTCCGGACAGTGGAGGAAACCGTCCGGACGCGCGCGGTCTTGGGCATGGACCGCAAGGTCCAGCCCGGGAGGATCAGTTCGTGCCCTTGCCGCCGCACTTGCCCGTAGCGACGTTGAAGTTGCCGCAGGACAGAGGCTTGCGCCAATCGGAGATCAAATCCTTGGAGTCCGGCAAATAGTCGGACCATTCGTCGCCCATCACGAGACCAGGTGTCTTCGAAACCGTTTCGAATTGGCCATTGGCCTGGATCTCACCAATCAACACCGGCTTGGTGATGTGGTGGTTCGGCATCATCGTCGAATAGCCGCCGGTCAAGTTCGGCACCGAAACGCCGATCATGGCATCGATGACCTTGTCCGGATCGGTGGTGCCGGCCTTCTGTACCGCCTTCACCCACATGTTGAAGCCGATATAGTGGGCTTCCATCGGATCGTTGGTGGTGCGCTTGTTGTTCTTGATGAACTTGTGCCAGTCGGCGATGAACTTCTTGTTCTCGGGCGTGTTGACGCTCTCGAAATAGTTCCAGGCGGCGAGATGGCCGACCAGCGGCTTGGTGTCGAGACCGGCAAGTTCTTCCTCGCCGACCGAGAAGGCCATGACCGGGATGTCCTCGGCCTTGATGCCCTGGTTGCCGAGTTCCTTGTAGAACGGCACATTGGCGTCGCCGTTGACGGTCGAGACGACAGCGGTCTTCTTTCCGGCCGAACCGAACTTCTTGATCGCCGAAACTTCCGTCTGCCAGTCGGAGAAACCGAACGGCGTATAGTTGGTCATGATGTCCTCGGCCGCGACGCCCTTCGCCTTCAGATAGGCTTCGAGAATCTTGTTGGTGGTGCGCGGATAGACGTAGTCGGTGCCTTCAAGCACCCAGCGCTTCACCGAGCCGCCATCTTCGCTCATCAGGTAATCGACAGCCGGGATCGCCTGCTGGTTTGGCGCGGCGCCCGTGTAGAACACGTTGCGCTCGCTTTCCTCGCCTTCATACTGGACGGGATAGAACAGGATGTTGTCGAGCTCGGAGAATACCGGCAGCACAGATTTGCGTGATACCGAGGTCCAGCAGCCGAACACCGCGGCGACCTTGTCCTTGGAGATCAGCTCGCGCGCTTTTTCGGCGAACAGCGGCCAGTTTGAAGCCGGATCGACGACAACGGCCTCGAGCTTCTTGCCGAGCAGGCCGCCCTTGGCGTTCTGCTCGGCGATGAGCATCAACATAGCATCCTTCAGCGTCGTCTCCGAAATCGCCATGGTCCCCGACAGCGAATGCAGGATGCCGACCTTGATCGTATCGTCGGCCGCCCTGGCGGGCGCCGACATCAGCAGGCCGGCGGCGACCGCACCTGCCGAGAATATTTTTGTTATTGTCGAGAAATTACCCCTCATAGCGAAGACTCCCAAGCTGGTTGATTGCACCGCAACAATGCAATGCAACCCCCATGCCAACCGCCTCCTGGGCATAGAAAATCGGCAAATAGACGAACATTATCAGGCAGTTATTATATTAGATTGAGCAAATCAAAGAGAGCCGGTTAAAAATTGGTTGAGGGAATTTTGCGCAGCGCATACGGCATCTGCCTAAATTTTGCTCATTTTCGGCAAATGCCTAGATTTTGGCCTAAACGCACAGGTCGCGAATTACAAATGTTGCGGCACAGCGCAAAAATAGGGCAAGCTCGCTGCTCAACCGAGCGACGTCATGGCATCCCTGATTTCACGCATTTTCATCGGCATGGTGTTTCTGGCGACAGCAACCGGGGCCGCGCGGGCCGACTTCAGCGACGGCAAGATGCCCGACGGCACTTATCACTGCGAAGTCTATCTGCTCGGCATGTTCCTCAGCCTCGGCGACATCACCATCAAGGGAAATGTCTATACGGGCCCTGTCACCTTCGGCACCGCCCAACAGGGTTACAATTATCAGATGGATGCCAACGGCGTCATCACCTGGCTGGGGCCATTGGGCGGCTACACCACCGGCGGCAACGCGCTGTCGATGACCCAGGCGACGCTGGACGGCCAGGACCCGCCCTCCTTCGACATCATCATGAAGCAGCCCGACGGCGCCTTCACCGCCTCGACCTGCACCAAGAACTAAAACGAAAAAAAGGCGCGGAACCCTGTCGGGCCCCGCGCCAGCAGGCAGTCGGGAGGTTAGATCGTCTTGGCCGACATCTGGGCGGCGATGTAGTCGGCCTGGCGGATCGCCAGCGACACGATGGTGAGTGTCGGGTTTTCCGCGGCACCCGTGGTGAACTGGCTGCCGTCCGACACGAACAGGTTCTTGATGTCGTGCGTCTGGCCATGCTTGTTGACGACGCCGTCTTGCGCCTTCTCGCTCATCCGGTTGGTGCCGAGATTGTGGGTCGAGGGATAGGGCGGCGTCGGAAAAGTGCGTGTGGCGCCGACCGCTGCGTAGAGCGCCGAAGCCTGCTTGTAGGCATGGTTGCGCATCGCGGTGTCGTTGGGATGGTCGTCGAAATGCACATCGGCGATAGGCATGCCGTGCTCGTCCTTCTCGTCGGCATGCAGCGTGATGCGGTTTTCCGCGCGCGGCATGTCCTCGCCGACGATCCACAGGCCCGCCATACGGTCGTAATGGTCGAGCGCCGTGGTGAAGGAGCGGCCCCAACTGCCCGGATCGAGGAACGCCGCCATGAACGGCAGGCCGAGCGACAGCGTCTCGAACTCGTAGCCGCCGACGAAGCCGCGCGATGGATCGTGGCGCGCCTCGTCGCGGATGATGCCGGCCATGGTAGTGCCGCGATACATATGCACGGGCTTGTCAAAGATGGCATAGACCGAGCCCGTGGTGTGGCGCATGTAGTTCTTGCCCACCTGCCCCGACGAATTGGCGAGGCCATGCGGGAACTTGGCTGATTGCGAGTTGAGCAGCAGCCGCGGGCTTTCGATGGAGTTGCCAGCAACGGCGACGATGCGGGCCTTCTGCTCCTGCAGTTTGCCGTCCTTGTCAGCATAGACCACGCCGGTCACCTTGCCCGAGGCGTCATGATTGATCTTGACCGCCATGGCGTTCGGCCGGACTTCGAGATGGCCGGTCGCCTCCCCCTTAGGGATTTCGGTGTAGAGCGTCGACCATTTGGCGCCCCACTTGCAGCCCTGGAAGCAGAAGCCGGTCTGCTGGCATGAATTGCGGTCGTCGCGCTCGACCGAATTGATCGCCATGTTGCCGGTGTGGCATTCCTTGTAGCCGAGCTTGTCGGCGCCGGCCTTCAGCACCTTGAAGTTGTTGTTGCCGGGCAGCCGCGGCCAGTCATTGGTGCCGGTCACCCCCATCTTGGCTTCCGCCTTGGCGTAATAGGGCTCCATCTCGGCCAATGTGACCGGCCAGTCCAGAAGGTTGGCGCCTTCCAGCCTGCCGTAGGTCGACAGCGTCTTGAACTCATGTTCCTGGAAGCGCAGCGACGCTCCGGCCCAGTGCGTGGTCGAACCGCCGACCGACTTGACGATCCACGCCGGCAGGTTCGGAAAATCCTTGGCCACACGCCAGTCGCCTGAGGTCGTGCGCTTGTCCTTCCAGGCGAGTTGGGCAAAGGAATCCCACTCGTCGTTGATGAAATCCTCATATTCGTGTCGCGCGCCGGCCTCGAGGATAACGACGTCGATGCCTTTCTGCGCAAGTTCGTTGCCGAGCGTACCGCCACCGGCGCCCGAGCCGATGATGACGACCACGTCATCGTTCTTCAGATCAAATGCTGCTGCCATGGTTTCCTCCCATGAAATCAATTGGATGCGGTTGAGCCAGGCAGCTCAGAGCCACTCGATGTCGTTGAAGCCGCGCGCGATGTAGCCGCCCTTCGAATAGGCCTCGCCCTCGTAGCCGAAGATCGGCCAGACCTCCTTCTGGTTGTAGAGGCTGACGACGAGGCCGCCGCGAACCGCCTGGAAGAAGGGCGAGTTCTCGATGTCCTTGAGCAGTGCGACCCGCTGCTCTTCCCAGCCAAGCCCGCGGTAGCCGTCCTTGCCGGCCTTCTTGTCGAGGTCGGCGATCCCGTTTTCGATCAGCGCCTTGTGGGCCGTATCCTTGCCGGCCATCTCGTCATGGCCCTTGACGGCGACAGCGTAATATTTGTCCGGAACCTGATCGTGCGGATAGATGTCGCGCGCCACCTGGATCAGCGTCGCCATCGTCTCGGGTTTCAGCGCCGATGTCTCAAGCCCCCAGGCATGTTCGGGGCTGATCACGGCGCTGCCGGAGATGACGAGCATCGCGCCGATGCCGCCGCGTTTGAGAAGCTCGCGCCGTGACAGGCCAGGCTTCCTTTCGTAGCCAGGCTTACTCTCATAGATCGTGACCATAGTTTCCTCCCTGCTTGCTGTTCGCACCCTGAGGTGCCGTTGCTGGCGCCGCGCCGGTTCGCGCGGCGGGTTATCTCCTATTGGAAGCGTCCCCCACGCTGCAGGACCTCGATCTTGTAGCCGTCGGGGTCCTCGATGAAGAAAAAGCGGGCGATGAGTGAACCGTCGCGATTGAATTCGACGATCTTCTTCGGATTGAGACCGAGGGCGCCAAGCCGGTCGTGTTCGCTGTCGAGATCGGCGACCGAAACCGCGAGATGACCATAGCCATCGCCGAGCGCATAAGGCTCCTGCCGACCCTTGTTGACGGTCAACTCGACTTCGAAAGGTGTATCGGCATTGCTGAGGTAAACGAGCGTGAAGGTCTCGAAATCCAGCCGTTGGGCGACATCGAAGCCGAAGGCCTTGTTGTAGAAATCGATGGACCGGATCTCGTCGAGAACCCGGATCATGGTGTGGATCGCTTTCGCCAAATCAGTCTCCGCAGCTTTCATGCTTCGAAGATGATTATGCGCGCCGGCCAGGAAAGGTGGTGGCAGCCGATTACCACGCCTGGGACAGGAAAACGGCTAGTGTCATCCCGCTTCAAGGACGAAAGTCTGATTGCCGTTGCCGGGCGTCCGACGGAAGATGGAATCGCAGGCAGTGTTCAAAAGGCGCCGGCGGCTCCGTCGGCACCCAAGACCAACAAAAACGGGAGGTAACAATGTGCCGAGTCTTTGCCGCGCAGGATCCGGAAGGCTATCGCCAGATCAACCGGTCGATCCGCATCGACGGACATTCGACCAGCATCCAGCTAGAGGCGACGTTCTGGGCCTTGCTCGATGAAATCGCCGAAAGCCAGAACCTGACGACGCCCAAATTCATCTCGAAGCTGTACGACGAGGCCATCGAGATCAACGGCGAAATCCCGAACTTCGCCTCCATGCTGCGGACGACCTGCGCGCTCTATCTGCGCGGCCATCGGCCCGACATGGATGAGCGAATGGCGTTGAAGCGGGAAGCGGCCTAGAGAAATTTCAGGAAAAGAGTGAAACGGTTTTCTAGGGAAAAGCGCGTAGCGTTTTCCCTTGGGAATTGCGTCAAAACAAAGAGTTAGAGCGGCTTTCGGTGAAATCGTGGACCGTTCTAGCGCCCTTCCGCAGCGATTTCGAACGCCAGCCGGCCCATATCAGCAAAGAGTTCCTGGCGTTCGGAATAGTCGGTCAATTCGCCGGTAGCCAGATTGTCGACGACGGTCAGCAGCGATAACGCCCTCGCTCCGAAATGCGCCGCGATGCGGTAGAGCGCGCTGGTTTCCATGTCCACGGCCAGCGCTCCAAGCGCTCTTGCTTCGGCGTAGCGGGCATGCGCTTCAGGATGGTAGAATATGTCGGTACAGGCCGTCAGACCGGCGTGGTGGTCGATGCCGAGTTCGGCTGCCTTGGCCAATGCGCAAGCGAGAAGGCCCGCATCCGGGCCGGCGTCGGCGTCGTAAAGGCCAAAGACCTGACCGTTCTCGGTATTTTCCGGCCGTGCCCATCGCGAGATCACCAGACTGCGCAGTTTGACCTCCGCGCTCAGCCCGCCGCAGGTGCCGGTGCGGATCAATGTTCGGACGCCATAATAGCCAAGCAATTCATTGGCATAGATCAGGAACGATGAAACACCGATACCCGTCGCCTGAATGCTGACCGGCTGGCCCCGAAACAGGCCGGTAAACCCGAGCGAACCCCGCCGGCGGTTGACGCAGCGCGGGGCTTCCAGGAATGTCCGCGCCATCCATTCGGCGCGCTGCGGGTCACCCGGCAGCAATACCGTATCGGCGTAGTCGCCCCTGTTTGCTTCGATGTGCGGCGTCAACAGCTGCTCCCGAACCCGCCTGCCCTTCACCCGCAATCATGGCGTTGTCAGCGCGTTACGCAAGGGCAGAGCAGCAGGAGCACCTAATTTACGATTCGAGCACGTCCTTGACGATCGTTGCCAGTTGCTTGAGCGAGAACGGCTTCGGCAGGAACCCGAATTGCGCGTCCGCCGGCAGGTTCCTGGCGAATGCGTCCTCGGCATAGCCGGACACGAAGACGAACTTGATGTCCGGCTGACGCTTGCGCAATTCGCCAAGCAGGGTCGGCCCGTCCATTTCCGGCATCACCACGTCCGAAACGACGATGTCGACCTTGCCGCCAAGCGCTTCGAACACTTCCAGCGCCTCGACCCCCGAGGAGGCCTCGTGCACCGTATATCCGCGCGAGGTCAGCGCCCGCATGCCGCCCATGCGCACGGCATCCTCGTCCTCGACCAGCAGCACCGTGGCGGATCCGGACAGGTCCTTGGTGCTGTCGGCCGGCTTGGCCGGCGCCGCGCTCGGCGCTTCACCGGGCTCGGCCGCCGTCTTTGCTTCCGCGATGTGACGCGGCAGGAAGATGCGGAAGATCGATCCCTTGCCGACTTCGGAATCACAGAAAATGAAGCCGCCGGTCTGCTTGATGATGCCGTAGACCATCGACAGGCCAAGGCCCGTGCCCTTGCCGACTTCCTTGGTGGTGAAGAACGGCTCGAAGATCTTCTTCAGCACGTCCGGCGCGATGCCGCTGCCGGTGTCCTCGACTTCGACCACGACATAGTCGGCTGCGGTAAGCTCTCGGTAGGGAAAGGTCTTGCATTCCTCGGTAGTGACGTTGCGGGTCCGCACCGTGAGATCGCCGCCGGCCGGCATCGCATCGCGCGCGTTGACCGCCAGGTTGACCACCACCTGCTCGAACTGGCCGATATCGACCTTGACCGGCCACAGGTCGCGGCCGTGGTCGACCTTCAGCTTGATATCGTTGCCGACCAGGCGGGCAAGCAGCATCCTGAGATCGGCGAGCACATCGGTCAGGTTCAGCACCTCCGGCCGCAGCGTCTGCTTGCGCGAGAAGGCCAGCAACTGCCTGACCAGCGAAGCCGCCCGGTTGGCATTCTGCTTGATGTTCATGATGTCGGGGAAGGACGGATCCGACGGCCGGTGATTGGTCAAAAGCAGATCCGACGCCATGATGATGGCGGTCAGCACGTTGTTGAAATCGTGCGCGATGCCGCCGGCAAGCTGCCCGACCGCCTGCATCTTCTGGCTTTGCGCCATCTGGCCTTCGAGCGCCTTCTGCTCGGTCGTGTCGACGGCGTAGACGATGGCCGATTCCTCGGCGCCCTCGCCGCCGGTGCCGTCGGCGACGGCATTGACGTAGAAACGGATATGCCGGTCTTCGTTGCCGGGCAGCACGGTGTCGATCGGATCGATGTCGGCCTGCCGTTGCCGGGCCTTCTCGAAGGCGGCGGCAAAGGCCGGCCGGTCGCGCCCGTGGATCACCGTATCGAGCCGCACCCGGCGATCCACGGCATCCCGGTCGACGACCGAGGAAAACAGCGACAGGAACGGCGCATTGGTGCGCAGGATGCGCCCGCTGGCATCGACGCCGGCGATCGCCATCGGCGTCGAATTGAAGAACCGGGTGAAGCGCACTTCCGAAGCGCGCAGATCGGCGGAAGCATCCTCGCCCTGCGTGCGGTTGAGCACGATCGTGCGCGTCGGGCCGCCGATACCTTCCCGGCTGGCCGAAACGCGATGCATGAAGCGCACCGGCAGGGCTTCGCCGGTCATCGTCGTCAGGTCGAGATCGATGACGGCGTTGCGTGTCGTGCCGGGATCGGCCTTGACCGAGCGCACCAGCGCCATGCCGTCACCGGCGACGATATCGGGCAAGCTCACCGCGCCAGGCGTGAAGCTGGCGAGATCGATCCCCAGCCATTCGGCGAGCGTGGCGTTGATGTAGGTGACGCGGCCGTCCTGATCGGCGGAGAAGAAGCCGGCCGGGGCGTGGTCGAGATGGTCGATGGCCTTCTGCAGGTCGAGGAAGAAACGCTCCTGCTCGGCCCGCTCCTGCGAAATATCGGCGAGTTGCCAGGCCAGCATGGGCAGCCGCTGGCCCGGAACGCTGAAGGCGCGCGCACGGGCGCGGTACCAGCGGGCGCCCGGTTCGGCGCCGGGCCGGATCGATTGCGCCAGCCGGAATTCCCCGTCGCCGGGCTGGCCGTCGCGCAGGCCGGAGGCCAGCCGGTAGATGGTCACCGAGGCCTCGGGAACATCCGAAAGCAGCCCTTCGACCGTCTTCAGGTCGGCGGCCGACGAGGCTCCGGTCATGTCGGCATAAGCCCGGTTGGCGTAGACGACGCGGCCCTTGGTGTCCGTGACCAGGAGCCCCTGCGACATCGAATCCACGAAGGCCTTGGAGAGTTCGTCGCCGGTCGAGCGAGGCGTGATCTGGACGAAGCCGATCGCGGTCGCGAACAGGAAGCCGACGCCGATCATCGCCAGCACGCCGAGCATGCCGAGCAGGAAGGGATCGCCAAGGCGCTCGCGGAACAGGCCGAAGACGATCGCGGCCCCCGTCAGAACGACGATGAAGATGATGAGCCGGGTGACCGCGCCGGGTCGCGTGTTCTGGTCGACGATCGGTACCGGATAGAAATCGGCTCGCGCTTCCTTGGCCATATGCCCCCTGCTCGTGAAGTCCGATGTTCCGACACCCGCCCCCTAATGCATGTCGCCCAAAAATGACTTCGGTTTTGGGAAAAACGACCTGCATGAAAACAAGGACCTAAGGCGCGTCGCATGAATCGGCTTCAGCGCGACGCGCTTTAGCCGGTTGAATCACATTCTCCTAGTCCGGAAAAGGCCCGGGCGGCAAATGTCAGATAAAAATGATGCCGACCGGCCCTCCTAGTGTTTCAAGCTGTTCACGATGCGTGAAAGGTAACTTGCGGTGGCCAGCCGCAACGGTCTAGTGTCGCCTCACTTTCCAAAACCGACCAGGGGAAACCAATGCAGTGGCTGGATAGCGTGGCGGGCCCCGGTTATGCGGCAGCACTCCTGTGGACCTTCGCCGCGCTGATCCTGCTGGTCATCGTGCTTGTCATCATCAGGCTTGTCCGCAACCTGACCTTCGGCACCTTTGTCGCCGGCGGCCGCAACCGCAAGACGCGGCTGGCCGTCATGGACGCCACCGCCGTCGACAGCCATCGCCGGCTGGTGCTGGTGCGCCGCGACGATATCGAGCACCTGCTTCTGATCGGCGGCCCGACCGATGTCGTCGTCGAACGCGACATTCGCCTTGCCGCACCGCGCCGTCCGGCGCTGACCGGAGATGGCGGCCTGCAGCCTGTCCCTGCCACCGCGGCCCCAGCAAAGCCGCGGTCGCCCCAGCCCGCCCCCGCGCCTCCAAGACAGGCACCGGCGCCGCAGCCGGTGACCGCGGCAATGCCCGCCCGCCCGCGCCCGGCAGCGCCGCCACCGGCGCCCGCACCGAAGCCGGCGACGCAACCCTATCAGTCGACCAATGTCACGCCGCTGCCCGCCTATGGCTCCGCCAACGCCAATGTCGTCAACGCGCCGCCGCCGTCAAGGCAGGACAGCATCGACGACACGCTGATGAGGGAACTCGAGGTTTCGCTCGACCAGCCCCGCTCCGGCGGCCCGGTGGGCAAACCGGCGGCCAAGGCGCCGCAGTCCCTAGACGACGAAATGACCAAGCTTCTGGGCGAACTGTCCAGCCAGAAAAAGTAGCGCGCCTGAGCCGCTTGCCGGTGGGCTGGGCTGATTCGGCGCTAAGTTCTCGATAAAAAATGGCCGGTTTCCCGGCCATTTCAACATCGATGTCACTGCACCTCAGCGCTGGAAGTACGGCTCAGTCGTCGCGGTAGACTTTCTCGCGGCGCTCATGCCGTTCCTGCGCTTCGATCGACAATGTCGCGATCGGGCGCGCATCGAGCCGCTTCAGCGCGATCGGCTCGCCGGTTTCCTCGCAATAGCCGTAAGTGCCTTCGTCGATGCGCTGCAGCGCCGAATCGATCTTCGAGATGAGCTTTCGCTGGCGATCGCGGGCCCTGAGCTCGATGGCGCGGTCTGTTTCCGAAGAGGCGCGGTCGGCGAGGTCCGGGTGGTTGGCGTTTTCCTGCTGCAGGATTTCGAGAGTTTCGCGCGCTTCGCGTAGTATGTCAGTTTTCCAGGTGACGAGCTTTTGGCGGAAGTAGGATTTCTGTCGTTCGTTCATGAACGGCTCGTCTTCGGAGGGTACGTAATCGGCGGTAACGATGTCGTTCATTCGACTCACCCAAACAGCCCCAAATTTGGCGCCTATATATTCGCGACCAAACGCCTGCACAAGCGCAATCGGCGACCGACTCACGCAATTGTTAAAGTATCCCGGCGGCCCTCCTTGGGGCGAGATGCCCCTGATTCGATGGAGAAAGTGCGTCAACCCTTTGCCGCGCAGTCTCCTGTGATTCATCGCGCCGAGAACACGAACCATTGTGCGCCGAGCCGTTCTCGTGGCTAATCGCGGTGCGGTTTCGGCTTTCGGCGTCATGGAGGTTGGGTGAGCAGGCTCTATCTGTTACGACACGCCAAGGCCGGTTGGGCGCTGCCCGGCATGCGCGATTTCGATCGCCCGCTCGATGCATCCGGCCGCGCCGATGCCGAGATCATGGGAACAGCCATGCGGTCACGGGGCTATGTTCCGGACCTGACGCTGTGCTCCAATGCCAAGCGCGCCAAGGAGACACTCGAGGGCCTGGCCGGCCAGACCGACACCGGCAAGGTTCTGTTTTTCGACACGCTCTACAGCGAGGACGCGGCCGGCTATCTCCGCCTCATCCAGGAGCACGGCGGCTCGGGTTCGCTGCTGGTCATCGGCCACAACCCGATGACGGAGGATCTGGCCATGGCGGTTTCCGGCGACGGCGACGAGACGGCGCGTGCAATGCTCAATCATGGGTTCCCGACCTCGGGCCTGGCGGTGGTGCGTTTCCTCGACGATCTGGCGAAAGCGTCCCAGCACGCCGGCTATCTCGAAGCGTTTCTGACACCGGCCGATCTTTGATCCCGATTTCCGGCGCCATTTCCCAGCGCCATTTCAAAGCTGGGTTCCAGAGCCTATATCGGACGGACAGAAGCCCGAGAGATCACATTTTGGCATCATCGCTGACCACCTTCACCGACGAGGCGAGAATTGCCCTCGATACGCTGTCGGGACGCGCCTCAGGGCTTTTTTCTCCATCGATGCGGTTGGGCGTTACAGGGCTTTCGCGCGCCGGCAAGACGGTGTTCATCTCCGCCCTGGTCCACAATCTGATCCATGGCGGGCGCCTGCCGCTGTTCGAGGCGCAGAAGTCCGGGCGAATCGCACGCGCCTTCCTCGAAGAACAGCCGGATGACGCCGTGCCGCGCTTCCAATACGAGGATCACATCGCCGCACTGGTCAACGACCGCGTCTGGCCTGATTCGACGCGCGCCATTTCGGAACTGCGGCTGACCATCGAGTATGAATCGGCCTCCGGCTGGAGCCGCATGTTCTCGTCAGGCAAACTGTCGGTCGACATCGTCGACTACCCCGGAGAATGGTTGCTCGACCTGCCGCTGCTCGGCAAATCCTTCGCCGATTTTTCGCACGAGGCCATTGAGATGGCCACTTTGCCGGTGCGCGAGGACCTGTCGCGGGCCTGGCGGGCGATATCCGCCGAGATCGACCCCAACGCCGACGCCGACGAGATGACCGCACGCCGCCTGGCCGAAAGCTTCGCCGCCTATCTCAAGGCCTGCAAGCTCGACGAAAGGGCACTTTCGACCTTGCCGCCCGGCCGCTTCCTGATGCCTGGCGACCTCGAAGGCTCGCCGGCGCTGACCTTTGCCCCGCTGGCCGGCCTCGGCGACAGGCGCCCACGCAGCGGCTCGCTCCATGCCATGATGGAAAGGCGCTACGAGGCCTATAAGACGCATGTCGTCAAACCCTTCTTCCGCGAACACATCACCCGTCTCGACCGCCAGATCGTGCTGATCGACGCCATGCAGGCGCTGAACGCCGGCCCCGGCGCCATGGCCGACCTGGAGCGGGCGGTAACCGAGATTCTGGCCTGTTTCCGTCCCGGGCGGGGCAGTTTCCTCACCGACCTGTTTTCGCGGCGCATCGACCGCATCCTGGTCGCGGCGACCAAGGCCGATCACCTGCACCACGAAAGCCATGACCGCTTGCAGGCGATCGTGCGTCGCCTGGCCGACCGTGCCGTGGCGCGGGCGAATTTCACCGGCGCCGACGTCGATGTGGTCGCCATGGCGGCGGTGCGCGCGACCCGCGAAGGCACCGTCAAGCAGGGCCGCGAGACATTGCCGGTCATCATCGGCACGCCGATCGCCGGCGAGAAGATCAACGGTGAAACGTTCGACGGAAAGACGGAAACTGCTATATTTCCCGGTGATTTACCGGAGAAAATTGATGCGGTGTTCGACGTTTCGGGTCCCGACCACAGGCAGGACTCTGCCGACCCGGCAATCCGTTTTGTCCGGT
Source organism: Mesorhizobium sp. WSM1386 (assembly GCF_055901595.1). NCBI lineage: Bacteria > Pseudomonadati > Pseudomonadota > Alphaproteobacteria > Hyphomicrobiales > Phyllobacteriaceae > Mesorhizobium > Mesorhizobium sp. WSM1386. Next base: position 3,899,388 of record NZ_CM148373.1, on the reverse strand, counting down.
TCCGTCCGCCAAAACTCGAACGCACGGCCGAAGGCGTCACGCTGTCGCTGCCGCATATCAGGCTCGACCGTGCCTTGCAGTTCCTGATCGGAGACCATCTGGCATGACCGCGCCCCGCAAGCCGGCGGCCTTCCGCATCGAGCCGGAGGCCGCGCCGAGACAACAGACGCCACAGGCGCGCCCGGACGAGCCCTCGCGCAAACCTCGTGCGATGAAGCCCGGCGTCGCGCTGGTCATCCCGGCGGAAGTCGACGTCTTCGACGAACCCGATATCATCGCCGCCGAACCGCCGCCGGCGATCGCTCCCAGGAAACGCTCGCTGTTCGGCGGCATTTTCTTCGGCGCCATTGGCGTCCTGGTTTCGCTGGCTGTCGGCCTGTGGACCGACCAGCTCATCCGCGATCTGTTCGCGCGCGCCGAATGGCTGGGCTGGCTGGCCGCCGGCATGGCCGCAGTCGCCGTACTGGCGTTGCTGGTGATCCTCATCCGCGAATTCCTGGCGATCGCCCGCCTCGCCGAAGTCGAAAAGCTGCAGAAGCGGGCGCTGGACGCCATCGCCCGCGACGATCCGAAGGCGGCACGGTCGGTGGTCGACGAACTGTCGGCCTTCGTCGCGGCCAAGCCCGAGACGGCGGCCGGCCGCCGCGCCTTGACCGAACTGCGCGGCGAGATCATCGACGGCGGCAATCTGGTACGCTTGGCCGAAGCGGAGATTCTCGGCCCCCTGGACGCCAGGGCCAAGGTGATGATCCTCGAGGCCGCCAAGCGCGTCTCGCTGGTGACGGCGGTCAGCCCGCGGGCGCTTGTCGATGTCGCCTATGTCGTCTTCGAGGCCGGGCGCCTCATTCGCCGCCTGTCGGAACTTTATGGCGGGCGGCCGGGAACGCTGGGGTTCTTCCGCCTGGCGCGCAGCGTGCTGGCGCATCTGGCGGTCACCGGCTCGATCGCTGTTGGCGACAGTTTCGTCCAGCAGATCGTCGGCCACGGCCTGGCGGCACGCCTTTCGGCCAAGCTTGGCGAGGGCGTCGTCAACGGCATGATGACGGCGCGCATCGGCATTGCGGCGATGGAGACCGCGCGTCCCCTGCCCTTCAGCGCCGCGAAGCGCCCGGGCCTGGGCGATTTTCTCTCGGCGCTGACATCGTTTGCGACAAGGAAAGGCGCCGAAACCGCCGAGCCCGGCGCACAAGGTTCGAGCCTTCGAGATGGTTGACAGATTGCGCTTTCGAGCACCGAAAGTGACGAAGCATTAACCAATCTTCTTCATGGTCGAACCGGTTTCAAACAGCCTCTTTGTTGCCGGGTGTCGTCGATGAAAAGCGTAATTCTGTCCAGCATCCTGCCTCTCGCCGCCGCGATCACAGCGGTCGCCGGCATCGCCTCGGGGGCGTCGGCGGCGGAGCCGGACAAACAGTTCTTCCATTCGGCCGAAGGCAAATGGGTTGGCCCGGGCGAGATCGTCGCCGGCAAGTACAAGGGCACGAAATTCAACTGCAGCTTCACCGGCTCGACGCCCGACGGCCAGATGGGCATGACGCTCGACGGCGGCTGCCGGGTCGGCATGTTCACCCAGCAGATGTCGGCCAAGATCGAGCGCAGGGGCCGCGACTACAAGGGTTCCTTCATGGGCGGCGCGGCCGGTTCCGGCCTCGACATTATTGGCGGCAATGTGGTCGATGCCCGCAAAGTGGTCTTCACCATCAACCGAAACCAGCTGCGCGGCGTCATGCAGGCCCGCATTCCCGACGACAATTCGATGACCGTGACCGTTGCCGTCCGCGTCGCCGATCAGCTTGTCCCGGTGATCGGCATGAGCCTGAAACGCGTCGACACCGTCGAAGTCGGTTCCATCGCCCCGAACTGACCATCCTGGATCTTGCCTGAAACAAAAAGCGGCGACCATCAAGGCCGCCGCTTGGCTTTGATCCCATCGAATCAGGCGTTAGCCCTTGATCGCCACAGTCAACTCGTCATAGGCCTTGCAGGCGTCGGCCAGCGTGGTGGCGCCTTGATACTTCGTTGTCACCGCCTGGACCTTGGCGGTCAGGTCAGCCGCCTTGGACGGATCCTTGGTGATCGCTTCCTGCAGCGCGGCGGCCATGTCCTGCGCTTTCTTGGTCGCGATCTCCGCCGTGCACTCAGGCGCCTTGGAGCAAGCCGAACCGGCCAGCACCGCCAGGCCGACGGCAACAAACAAAAACTTCTTCATGTCAGTCATCTCCTCAAAAAGGGCGCGACTTGATCGTCGCGCCCTCCAATGGCCGAAGCCGAGCGTCCTTAACCTCTGATTGTGGCAAGAAGCAACGTGGTTGCGGCGTCAACTTGTGTATCGCGCCTGCAACATCGCCCTGGTTCCGGATTCGGGGCTGTTCGATCCCCGCCGAAGCCCGTATCTTTGCGCCCTTGTCACACGACTTCACAATCGAAAACGATCCTCGAACGAGCGGAATGACGGCATGGCGGCAGAGGCATCGGGCAGCGATCTGGTCCAGGTGGTGGCGCTGCTTGCTGCCGGCGTCGTCGCCGTTCCCATCTTCAAGCGCATGGGGTTGGGCTCGATTCTCGGCTACCTGGCCGCCGGCGTGGTGATCGGACCGTTCGGCCTGCGTGTCTTTTCCGAATCGGAAGCCATCCTCCATGTCGCCGAACTCGGCGTCGTCATGTTCCTGTTCATCATCGGGCTGGAAATGCAGCCGTCGCGGCTATGGAGCTTGCGCCGCGAGATTTTCGGGCTCGGCGCGTTTCAGGTCGGGGTCTGCGCGGTCCTGCTGACCGGCGTTGGAATGGCCGGCGGGTTTCCAGTCTCGCAATCCTTCGTCGCCGGCGCCGGATTCGTGCTGACCTCGACGGCGATCGTCATGCAGCTCCTTGAGGAACGCGGTGAAATCGCCTCGCCGAAAGGCCAGCGCATCGTTTCCATCCTGCTGCTGGAAGACCTCGCCATCGTACCGCTGCTGGCCCTGATCGCGTTCCTGGCGCCTGGCGGCGCCGACACCAGCCTGTCGGAGCGGCTGACAGAGGTCGGTATCGGCCTTGCCGCGATCGTCGGGCTGGTGGTGGCCGGGCGCTATCTGCTCAACCCCTTCTTCCGCATCCTGGCGGATGCCCGTGCCCGCGAAGTCATGACGGCCGCCGCGCTTCTGGTCGTGCTCGGGTCGGCGCTCGCCATGCAGCTCAGCGGCCTATCGATGGCGATGGGCGCGTTCCTGGCCGGCGTGCTTCTGTCCGAATCGACCTTCCGCCATCAGCTCGAGGCCGACATCGAACCGTTCCGCGGCATCCTGCTCGGCCTGTTCTTCCTCGCGGTCGGCATGTCGCTCGACCTGCATGTGGTGGCCGCGAACTGGAAGCTGATCGCCATCTATGTCGTCGCCTACATGGCAATGAAGGCGTTCGGCATCTATGCCGTCGCCCGCATCCTCAAGACAGGCCATCGCGAAGCGCTTGAACGCGCGGTCTTCATGGCGCAAGGCGGCGAATTCGCCTTCGTTCTCTATTCCGCCGCCGCCGCTGTCGGCATCATCGACAACCAGGCCAATGCGACGCTCACCGCCATCGTCATCATTTCCATGGTGTTGACCCCGCTGGCGATCGTGGCGTTGCGGTACCTGACGCCGCGCGACGAGCAGTCGCTCGATGGGGTCGATGTCGCCGACGGCCTGAGCGGCAGCGTACTGATCATCGGCTTCGGCCGCTTCGGGCAGATCGCCAGCCAACCGCTGCTGCTGCGCGGCATCGATGTGTCGATCATCGACAATGACGTCGAGATGATCCAGGCGGCCGCCGATTTCGGCTTCAAGGTTTACTATGGCGACGGCACGCGGCTCGATATCCTGCATGCGGCCGGTGCCGGCCGGGCGCGCGCCGTGCTCATCTGCGTCGACAAGGCCGATGTCGCGGTTCGCATCGCCGAGCTTGTCAAAGCCGAGTTTCCGTTGCTGACCGTATTAGCCCGCGCCTTCGATCGCGGCACGGCACTGCAGCTCATTCGCGCGGGCGTCGACTTCCAGCTGCGCGAGACCTTCGAATCGGCGCTGGTGTTCGGCGGCTCGGCCCTGGAATCGCTCGGTGTGGATCCGGAGGACGTCGCCGAAACGATCGAGGATGTCAGGCGCCGCGACACCGACCGTTTCGAAACCCAGCTCGCCGAAGGCATTCGCGCCGGACAGCGTTTTCTCAGGGGCAATATCGGAACGCCGATTCCGACGCCGCTCTCCACGCCGCGTCGTGCCGGCCAGGCCCTCAATGAAGAGACGGCCGGCGTGCTGCACAAATCCGAAACTGCCGATTAAATAGGGAACCACGCATGGAATTGGACAGCAGAGCCCTGTCGGTCACCACATTCTGGCGTGACGCTGGCGAGGATGCATGGTTCGAGAAGAACGAGGCTTTCGATGCCGACTTCCGCAATCGCTTTCTCGACCTGCACTACGCAGCCGCGCGGCGTGAATGCGACGGCTGGTCGGATCATGCCGAAGGCTCGCTGGCGCTGATGGTCCTGCTCGACCAGTTTCCACGCAATTGCTTTCGCGGCACCGGCCATATGTGCGCCACCGACCCTCTTGCCAGGCATTTCGCTCAAAAAGCGATCATGGCTGGCCACGATCTGTTGCTCGAACCCGAACTCCGCGTGTTCCTGTATTTGCCATTCGAGCACTCGGAACTGCTCGCCGATCAGGAAAGGTCCGTGGCGCTCACCGCCGCCAATGCGCCGGAATACCTCAAATATGCCGAGGAGCACCGCGATATCATCCAGCGCTTCGGCCGCTTTCCGCACCGCAACAAGATGCTCGGCCGCGATACCACGCCGGAAGAAATGGCATTTCTGGACGGTGGCGGTTTCTCTGGCTGACGCGGGTCTGCTTCTTTATTTTGGTGCTTTATCGCAGCCACCAGTCGCGGCCGGATGGCAGCCGCTCGATACCGGCGGCATCCACGCCGCCCAAACGCTCCGATACGCTTCGCCCGTCGATCGACAGACCGGGCGCGATCTCGGCCAGCGGCGCCAGCACGAAGGCGCGTTCCAGCATGCGCGGATGCGGCACTTCCAGCCCGGTCTCGTGGATGACACGCTCACCGAACACCAGAATGTCGATATCGATCAGGCGCGGCCCCCAGCGCTCCTCGCGCACCCGCTTCAGCTTGCGCTCCGCGTCGAGACAGAGGTCGAGCAGCGCGCGAGGTGAAAGCCGCGTCGACAGTTCGGCGGCGGCATTGAGGAAATCCGGCTGGTCGAGCTTGCCCCAGGGCGGCGTGCGGTAGAGCGAGGAGACGGCGGCCACGCTTGTATCGGCATCGGCGTCGAGAATGCGCAGCGCCGCGGCCATCGAGGCCGCCGGGTCGCCGAGATTGCCGCCGAGACTGAGATAGACGGTGTTATTCTGGCCAGACAACGGTCACCTCGACGTAATCGAGCACGCCAGGCACCGGTGCGTTGGGCTTGCGCACGGTGATTTCGGCCTTCCTGATTTGGGGAAACCGCTCGGTCAGCGCCTTTGCCACCTCCATTGCCAGGGCCTCGATCAGGAAGCGCCGCTCGCCGGTGATGATCTTCTCGATCACCATGAAGGCGATGCCATAATTGACGGTTTCCCCGATCGCGTCGTCGACAAGGGCGCGCCCGGGTTCGACGGACAGCACCGCGTCGACATAGAAACGCTGGCCCAGCGCCTCCTCCTCGTCCAGCACGCCATGCCGGGCAAAGAAGGCGCAGTTTTTCAAGCGGATGACATACATGGCTCAGCGTCCCGGTCCTTAGAGCGAAGTGCGTCCACTTGGACGCACAAAGTACGCTCTAACACTTTTGAATCTACGCATCGTGCTTTCCGAAAATCGATCCCGATTTTCGGGCCGATGCGGCGGTTTCACGTGCCAGCATAGCATCCGCCATGGCCAGCGCGTCCACGTTGATTGCGACATCGTGGACGCGAAACAGATGCGCGCCCTTGAGCCTGAGGATGACGCTGGTCGCCGCCGTTCCGGCGGCGCGGTCGGCCGCATCGCGGCCGGTGACGGTGCCGATGAAGCGCTTTCGCGAGGTGCCGGCCATCAGCGGAAAGCCGAGCCCATGAAGCTCGGAAAACCGCGCCATCAGGTCGAGGTTTTCCTCCGCCGTCTCCTTGGCGAAGCCGAAGCCGGGGTCGAGCACGATATGGTCGTCGGCGACACCGTGCCCGCGGGCGATCTCCAGCGATTTTCCCAGGAAAGCCAGCTGGTCGGCAATGACGTCGGGCAGCTTCTCGCGATCCCGCCCGGTATGCATGACGATGAGCCCAGCGCCGGTTTCAGCCGCGATGCGCGCAATGTCAGGCTCGCGCTGCAAACCCCAGACATCGTTGACGATGTGCGCGCCGGTAGCCACCGCAAGGCGCGCGGTTTCGGCTCGATAGGTATCGACCGAAATCAGCACGTCGCCGGCGCTCGCCAGCGCCTCGATCACAGGCAGGACGCGCGCCTGTTCCTCCCCGGCCGATATCGCGGCAGCGCCGGGCCTGGTCGATTCCCCGCCGACATCGACAATCCCCGCCCCTTCGGCGATCATGCGGCGTGCCTGGGCCAGCGCCGTCTCGGTTGCATCGAACAGGCCGCCGTCGGAAAAGCTGTCAGGGGTAACGTTGAGGATGCCGGCAACCACGGCTCTTTCGCCAAGGTCGAGATGGCGTCCATGGGCCAGTTGCCATCGCCTCGCCGTCATTGCTCGTCACCCTTGGAGCATGATGCCGAAAAATGTGAAGCAGTTTTCGGACGACATCCTCTACCCCTTTGATTTGGAGGCGAATTCAGATTTCAGGTCGAACCGACCTGAAATCATCCGACTCTAGGCTCATCAACGATGTGTGATCCGCGCCGGATCAATTCCGTTGCGCCGGCAACGGCCGTAAAGCAAGGTGCTCGAAGAGGCAACATGATGAAACGATCCCTGCTCTGCGCACTGCTGCTTGCCATGACCGCCATCCCGGCGGGCGCGGCCAACCTCGTGAAGACATACAGCTATTTTTCCATCGGCGGCAGCACCCTCGACGATATCGAGACGCAGCTTTCCAAACGCGGGCCACAGGTCAAGAGCACCGGCTCCCGCCACCCCGGTGCCACCCAGATGGCCTTCACCACCCGCATCAGCTACGCCCGGCAGGCAGGTTCCTGCCGGATCGCCGACGCCGCCGTGACCGTCAAGGTCAAGGTGATCCTTCCGGAATGGCGCCGCCCGCGCAAGGCGGATGCCGACGTGAAGCTGTTCTGGGACACGCTGTCGGCCGACATTAAGCGCCATGAGGAGCGCCATGTCGAGATCGCCAAGAATCATGCCCGCAAGCTGGAAGAGGCGCTGAAGGCGACCTATCCGCGGAAGGATTGCGATACGGCAAAGGCCAAGGCGGCCCAAATCACCGCCGCCGTCCTCGCCGAGCACGACCGCGCCCAGGTACAGTTCGACCGCGTCGAGGGCGTCAATTTCGAAAGCCGCATCCTGCGGCTCCTGCGCTATCGCATCGAGCGTATCGAGAGTGGCCAATTGCGGCCGCCGGCCTGAATTTTCCTCGGCGCATCCATGGCGCCAATCCGGCCGAAGCGTAGTGCCAGATTCGAAAAATTTTCGAGCGGCGGTCGAAATCGGCCTATAGGGAACGACATATCACGGGTTGGCAGCGCACGACCCATCGAGCACGAGCACCACGACCGATCGCGTGGCGGACGCACCAGGCCAGCCCTGTCGGTGAACCGCACGGCGCGCAAACACATGGACAAAGACTATGGACCAGGCTGTCGACAAGCAGACCATGACGGCTGCAGCCACGCCGCTGGCCGAAAGCGAGAAGAACGCCATCATCGCCGGCGTGCTTTTGTCGATGCTGTTGGCGGCGCTCGATCAGACCATCGTCGCGCCGGCGATGCCGACCATCGGGCACGCGCTCGGCCATGCGCAGTATCTGCCATGGATCGTCACCGGCTACCTCCTGACCGCGACCGCCATGGCACCGCTCTACGGCAAGATCTCGGATGTTTATGGCCGCCGGCCAACCGTTTATGCCGCTATCCTGATCTTTCTCCTCGGATCGGTGGTCAGCGCGATGGCGCCCAACATGTTTGTGCTGGTCGTCGGCAGGGCCATCCAGGGCGCCGGCGGCGGCGGCCTGTTCACCCTGACGCAAACCGTCATCGGCGACCTCGTCCCGCCACGCGAACGAGCGCGCTACGCCGCTTGGATCTCCGGCACCTGGGCCGTTGCCAGCATCGCCGGGCCGCTGCTTGGCGGCACCTTCGCCGAACATCTTCACTGGTCGCTGATTTTCTGGATCAACATCCCGCTCGGCCTGCTGGCGATGGCGATCATCAACAACCCGCTCAAGAAGCTGCCGATCGCCGCCAAGCGGCATCGCATCGACGGCCTGGGCGCGCTGCTGCTCGTCGCGGCCACGGCCTTGCTGCTGCTGGCGCTCAACTGGGGCGGCAGCGAGTATCCGTGGCTGTCCGGCGAAATCCTCGGGCTGCTGGCGGCATCGGTGGTTTTCTGGGCGGCGTTTTCGCTGCGGCTGCTGCGCGCGGCCGAACCGCTGATCTCGCTTGAAGTGCTGAGCAACCCGATCGTCCGCGCCGGCACCTTGTCGATGTTCCTTCTGCAGGCTGCCAACATAGGCCTGGCGGTCTACCTGCCTGTTTACCTGCAGTCGATCGTCGGCCTGTCGGTCAGCGAGTCGGGTCTTGCGATGCTGGGGCTTCTGCTTGGCACCGTGGCCGGCGCGACATTCAGCGGGCGAACAATACCGCGCTTCGTCCACTACAAGCGGATCGCCATGGTGGGCGTGCTCTTCTCGATCATATGCCTCGGCCTGCTCGCCCTCGTCGCCGGGCACGCTTCGCTGCTGGTTGTCGAAGTCCTGACGGTCTGTGTCGGCCTGGGCAGCGGGACGACCTTCCCGGTCGCCACCGTATCGGTCCAGAACGCCGTCGACCGGGCGCATCTTGGCGTCGCGACCGGCGTGCTGACCTTCCTGCGTTCGCTGGGCAGTGCGCTGGGCGTTGCAATGCTCGGTGCCGTCGCCCTCGGCTATGGCCTGCCGCTGGCCGGCGAAGGCACGCTGGCCGTCGGCCAGGTCATATCCGCCGAGCCCTTCGTGATGATCTTCCTTGTCGCCGCGGCGACGCTGTTCCTGGCGCTGATCACGCTCGCGTTGATGCCGGAGAAACCGCTCCGCGGCCAGGCCGAGCACCCGCCGGTGATGGCCGAGTAGAGCCAGGCAGCCAGGTCACTCCACCACGCCGAGCTTCTTTTGCAAGCTCGTGGACGATGTCGTGTACTGGAACACGATACGTTCGCCGGGGCTGATGATGCGCTTGGCGGCTTGCGCCATCAGCGCCACTTCGTGAAAACCCGACAGGATCAGCTTCAGCTTGCCGGGATACCAGTTGATGTCGCCCACCGCGAAAATGCCGGGCACCGATGTCTGGAACTTCTCGGTGTCGACCGGGATCAGGTTTTCGTGGAGATTGAGCCCCAATTCCGCGATCGGGCCGAGCTTCATGGTCAGGCCGAAGAATGGCAGCATGCGGGTGCAAGGCACCTCGACATCGCCCTCCGGACCACCCTTGATAGTCGCGGATGAGAGCTGGCCGTCGGCGCCGGTGAGCCCGGTCACCTGGCCAACCTTGAATTCCAGCTGCTTCATCTCCTGCATGGCATACATCTTGTTGACGCTGTCGGGTGCGGCCCGGAATTCGGGCCGTCGGTGGACCAGCGTGACGCTCTTTGCCACCGGCTGCAGGTTCAGCGTCCAGTCGAGCGCCGAGTCGCCGCCGCCGACGATGACCAGGTCGTGGCCGCGAAAATCCTCCATGCGGCGCACCGAATAGAAGACGCTCTTGCCTTCATAGGGTTCGATGCCGGGGATCGGCGGGCGCTTCGGCTGGAACGAGCCGCCACCGGCGGCGATCACCACCACCTTGGCCTCGAACACCTCGTTTTCGTCCGTGGTGACGCGAAAGCTGCCATCCTCCAGCTTCTCGAGGCTGGAAACCATCCGGTTGTAGGTGAAATCCGGCTTGAACGGCGCGATCTGCTCGAGCAGTTTGTCGACCAGCCCCTGCGCCGAGATCGAAGGCCAGCCGGGAATGTCGTAGATCGGCTTCTCAGGATAGAGTTCCGCGCATTGGCCGCCCGGCCGGTCGAGAATGTCGATCAGGTGGCACTTCATGTCGAACAGGCCGAGCTCGAACACCGCGAACAGGCCGACAGGCCCTGCCCCGACAATGAGGACGTCTGTACTGATGGTGCCGGTCATGCGCTCTGCCTCGCTGCTGTGTTGGCGTGAGACTGCATGACCACCGGCTCGCTGCCAAGCGGCAGCGGGAAAAATCGGCTTTTCAGCCCTGGCGCTCCGGCACCCGCACGACGAGGCCGTCGAGCGCGTCGCGCACCTTGATCTGGCAGGAAAGCCGCGAATTGGGCTGGACCTCGTAGGCGAAGTCCAGCATGTCCTCTTCCATCGCCTCCGGCTCGCCGACTTCGGCCGTCCACGCCTCATCGACATAGACATGGCAGGTCGCGCAGGCGCAGGCGCCGCCGCACTCCGCCTCGATCCCCGGCACGGCGTTGCGGATGGCGTTTTCCATGACCGTCGAGCCGTTTTCGGCATCCATTTCGAAATGTGTGCCGTCATGGGCGATGAAGGTCAGTTTTGTCATTTGTCACCTGAGAGTTTCCGCCGAGATAATCACTCCGGCAGACAAGTCAACTGCCGCGCGAAAGCGCCGCTCGGTGACGTTTTTCCGCAAACCGGGATCAGCGATTGATGGCGGCGATGAAATCGCGCACTTCGTCGATCAGCGTGCCAAGCCGTTTGAGTGTCTGACCGTCCTCCGGACGGCGCTCGATCTCGGTGGCGCAATCGGCGATGGCGAAGGCGCCCACGCCGCGCGCCGAGCCTTTCAGCCCATGCGCCAGCAGAAGCCGGCCCTTGACGTCGGCGTCGACTATTTTGTCGCGCACAGATAGCGCCTGCTGTACAAACAGCGCCAGCACCTCTTGCTCAAGGGCGCGATCGCCCATCGTTTGCCGGGCAAGGTGTGCCAAATCGACCGGCCGGGACTGCCTCGTTCCCGATACGTCGCCCCCGGGCATTGAGAAGGCAATGCCGCTTTCGCCACGCATGAACTCGAACTCCGTTTTCTTCGGTCGCCTGGAAAACTAGGCGAACCCAGTGGATAACGAGTTAATGAGTGGCCCGGAAAAATGTTGCGAAAGCGGCACCGGAATCACGCTTCTGTTAACCTTATATTTAAAGTTTTACGTATCCCACGGAATGCATGTTTTCTTTACCCCCCTGTGTCATTACGATACGAGGGTCCATTTTCAGCCTCCTGCGCGGGGGTACGACAAAGACAATTATAAGCCCGCGGCAGCTAGTACAGGGTAGCGAAGGCATGGCGAAGAAACCAACGACGACGACGAGAACTCTCGACAACGACGTAGCCAGGGAACTGGAAAAAGCGCTCGATATCGACCTCAGCAGCGACACTGACGGCGATCTCGATATCGCAGCTTCGATGGAAGATCTGGAAGCACAGATATCCCAGGCCGCCGACGAATTGGCACGAGAGGGGCGCAACCAGAAGCCGGAGCCCACCGTCAGTCAGGCCCAGCCCGCCAAGCCCGCGCCAAACGCCAAACCCGCCGAACTGCGCCCCGTTGAGACGCGCAATGGCAATGGCACACAGGCGACGGGCTTCGGCACACAGGCGACGGGCTTCGCCCCGGCCAATGACGATCGCCAGAAGGATTACAAGACACTCCTGCACAGCCTCAACCGGCGCGCCTCCAACACCGTCTATTGGGTCATTGCCTTTGTCTCGCTCGCCTGGATCGCGGGCGCCGGCGGATTGGCCAACCTGCTTTTCGGACCGAGCATCTGGCGGATCCGCACGCTCGACCAGTTCTTTGCCCGTCCCGAACTGATTGGCCTCGCCGTCGCGGCGATCGTGCCGGTCATCCTGTTCTGGGCCTTCGCGGCGATGATCCGTCGCGCCCAGGACATGCGCATTGCCGCCCAATCGATGACCGAAGTGGCTTTCCGCCTGACCGAGCCGGAAAACCTCGCCCAGGATCGCGTCATGATGATCGGCCAGGCCGTTCGCCGCGAGGTCGCGGCCATGGGCGAAGGCATCGAACGCACGCTCGCCCGCGCCGTCGAACTGGAAACGCTGGTCCATAGCGAGGTCAACCAGATCGAGCGCTCCTATTCGGAAAACGAAACCCGCATCCGCTCGCTCGTCGACGGGCTCGGCAGCGAGCGCGAGGCGGTCGTCACCCATGCGGAGCGTGTCCGTGCCTCGATTTCGGGCGCGCATGAAACGCTCAAGGAGGAAATCGGCGCCGCCAGCGACATCATCCGCGACTCGATCCTCAACGCGTCGACCAAGCTGTCGATGACGATCACCAATTCCGGTGACACGCTCATCGACCGCATCAATGAAAGCTCGATGTCGATCTTCGATTCGGTTGAAGGCCGCCTCGACACCATCACCGACAGGCTGTCGACCTCCGGCGAGGCTTTTGCCTCCCTGCTCGACACCCGCATCGCAAAGTTGACGGACACGACGGACGGCCTGACCCGGTCGCTGACCGACCTGCTCGACGATCGCACCACTGGCATGGTGTCGCTGCTTGGCGGCGCCGCCCGCACCCTCAATTCGGAATTCGAAGCCAGCCTCAACGGCATCGAGCGCACGCTCGCCGAACGTGGCCAGGCGCTGATCAGTGAATTCCAGACCCGCGCCGAGGCACTCGACACCGGCACGCAGAAGCTCAATGCGGCGCTCGAGGCCCGCGCCCGCCAGATCAACGAGACACTGGTCGAACGCGCCCGCGAAATCGCCCACACCTTCGCCGAAAGCAAGGATACGTTGTCCGCGATGATCGATCAGGGCAAGACCCAGATCGGCGCCGACATGGCCGACATCGTCAACTCGACTTCGACCATGCTGGAAGCCCGCGCCAGCGACTTTGCCGGCCGCATGGAAGCGGCGCGTCATGTCGTCTCGCGTTCGTTCGATTCCGACATCCAGCGCCTTTCCGATGCCCGCGTCGGCATCGAGGAAGCCGTCGAGAACCACAGCCGCAAGCTGTCCGAAAGCCGCGAGCGCATGGCGGCCGCCATGGAGGCGGACCTGGCGAAATTCGACGAGAGCCGTGCCGGCATCGATGCCGCGGTGACCAACCAGGTGCAGAAGCTGGCCGAAGGCCGCAGCCTGATCGCGCGTGCCCTCGAAGAGGATCTGCGCAAGGTCAACGAATCGCGCGCTGCCATCGATGCATCGCTCGGCAGCCATCTCGAAAGGCTGGAGGAAGGCCGCAACCGGCTCTCCCTGGCTCTGAACGAAGACTCCGGGAAGCTTGTGCAAGCCCGTACGATCATTGATGAAATGGTTGCCGGACATGTCGGGAAACTGGCTGAAGGCCGCAACATCCTGTCGCGTGCTCTTGAGGCCGATCTCGGCAAACTGTCCGACAGCCGCGCCGACATCGATGGCCTCGTCGCCGGCCAGGTGGAGAAGATCGCCGAGGGCCGCGCCGTGCTCGCCAAGGCGTTGGAAAACGACATCGCCGGCATCAAGAGCCTTATCGAGTCGCACTCGGCAAAGCTGGCCGAAGACCGCAGCCTGCTCGGCCGTTCGCTCGAGGACGACCTTTCGGGCATAAGGAACCTGATCGAAGATCATTCGGGACGGCTCTCCAACGACCGCAGCCTGCTGTCGCAGACGCTCGAAGCCGACCTTGCCAAGCTGGCCGAAAGCCGCTCGAGCATCGACGGCCTCGTCGCCGGCCAGGTCGAGAAGCTGGCCGAAGGCCGCGACATCCTCAAGCGGGCGCTGGAATCCGACCTCAACACCATCAAGGGCGTCATATCCAGCCAGTCGGAGAAACTGGCCGAGGACCGTGGACAGCTTTCGCGGGTCCTGGAAGCCGACCTGCAGAATGTGAACAGCGTCATCGCCGACCACATGGACAGGCTCGTTCAGGATCGTTCGACCCTGTCGAAGGCTCTCGAGGACGACCTTGCCAAGCTGGCCGAAAGCCGCTCCAGCATCGACGGTCTGGTCGCCGGCCAGGTCGAGAAGCTGTCGGAAGGCCGCGATATCCTGCGGCGCGCCCTGGAAGCCGACCTCAACACCGTCAAGAACACCGTCGCCGACCAGTCGCAAAAGCTGGTCGATGACCGTGCTCAGTTCGCCAGGGCACTCGAAGCCGATCTCGAAAGCGTCAACAGCCTTGTCAACAGCCATTCCGAACGGCTCGTCCAGGATCGTTCGACGCTGTCGAAGGCGCTGGAGGACGACCTCGAAGGCGTCAGCAGCCTTGTCAACAGCCACGCGGACAGGCTTGTCCAGGAACGTTCGACCCTGTCCAGGGCACTCGAGGACGACCTTGCCAAGCTGGCCGAAAGCCGCTCCAGCATCGACGGTCTGGTCGCCGGCCAGGTGGAGAAGCTGGCCGAAGGCCGCGACGTTCTCAAGCGCGCGCTCGAAGCCGATCTTGCCAAGCTGGCCGAAAGCCGCTCCAGCATCGACGGCCTGGTCGCCGGCCAGGTGGAGAAGCTGGCCGAGGGCCGCGACATTCTCAAGCGCGCGCTCGAAGCCGACCTGCAGAAGCTGACCGAAAGCCGAGGCGACATCGACGGTGTCATCGCCGGCCATGTCGGCAAGCTGGCCGAAGGCCGCAACATGCTGAGCCGCGCGCTTGAAGAGGATCTCGGCAAGCTCGCCGAGACCCGCAGGGACGTCGACCGCTCGCTGTCTGGCCACATCGATCAGATCGCGGCCAGGAGCACCGATATTTCCACCGCGATCGCGGCCGACGTGGAAAAGATCGAAGAGGCGTTCAGCCGCCAGACCGGGATCATCGAGGAACGCGCCGGCACCATGGAACGCGCGCTCTCGACCGGCGTCGACAACGTCCGCAACGTGCTCGAAAAGAGCGCCGTCTTCGTCGCCGGCGCTTTGCGCGAAAAAGTCCTGGAAGTCACCAGCGCGCTGCATGAGCAGGCTGGTGCGGCGTTCAGCGACGCCGATCGCAAGATCGCCGAGCGCGCCGAACAGACCTCCGCCGCACTGCTGGCGCGGGCCGAAGACATCGCCCGTACCTTCGAGGATGCGGATCGTCGTCTCCACGCCCGTGCCGAAGACACTTCGAACGCCTTGCTTGCCCGGGCGGACGATACTTCCAGCACGCTGCTGGCCCGCGCCCATGAAACCGCCGACCAACTGGCTGCCCGTGCCAGCGAGATCGCCGGAACCTTCGACATGGCCGACCAGAAGCTCGCCGCCCGCGCCCAGGAGACCGCCGATCAGCTCTCCGCCCGCGCCAACGAAATCGCCGGCACTTTCGACGCGGCCGACCAGAAGCTTGTTGCCCGCGCCGTCGAGACGGCACAGTCGCTGGCCGCCCGCGCCGGTGACATCCTGCGCAACTTCGAAAGCGCCGACCAGCGGCTCGGCGTGCGCATCGGCGAATCGGCCGAGGCGCTCGCTGCCCGCGCATCGGACCTCGGCCGCATCTTCGATGCCGCCGACCAGCAATTGGTATCGCGCATCGCTGAAGGTTCGGACGCTCTGTCCAACCGCGCGTCCGAGATCGGCCGCATCTTCGAAGAGGCCGACCAACGCCTGGTTTCGCGCATCGCCGACAGCACTTCGACGATCGGCGAGCACGCGCAGACCATCGTCGGCGCCTTCGCCAACACCGAGCAGAGGGTCGCCGATCGTGCGCGGCAGACCGGCCAGGAACTGGCCGTGCATGCCCGCGAAATCGAGCAGGCGCTTGCCGGCGCCGACGAGCGTCTCGCATCGAGCGCGGCGGCCGCGGCCGCCCGTGTCGAGGAGCAGGTCGCCAGCGTCGAGAACCGGCTCGCCTACACCGCCGAGACGATGGGCCAGAGGCTCAACGAGCAGGTCTCGAGCGCCGAGGCGCAACTGGTGTCGCGCGCCAATGTGATCGCCGAGACCTTCACTGCGGTCGGCCAGCATATCGGCCAGAGCACCAACGACGCCGCCAAGACGATCGGCGCCAACACCCGTGAGCTCAACACCATGCTCGCGGCGCGCTCCGCCGAGATGTCGAAGATCCTCGACGAAACCGCCCGCCCATTGGTCGAGCGTTTCGCCCAGGGCGGCTCGGAGCTGCAAAAGAGCATGGAAGAGGTCACGGAACGCGCCACCGAGAAGCTGCGCAGCGAGAATGCGGCCCTTGTCAACGCGCTCGCCAGCCGCACCGCCGAGACCTTGTCGGCGGTCGAAGGCGCCCGCTCGTCGCTATCCGACAGCGTCGCCGACCTCATCGGCCGCATGACCAAGTCCAGCTCGCAGCTCGGCCAGCTGATCGAGCAGGCCGCGGTCAATCTCGGCGAGGTCGACGAACGCCTGACCGGCAGCACGCAGAGCTTCGCGGCCACCACCGAAAAGGCGGCACAGACCTTTGCCAGCTCGGCGCGCCTGGTCGATTCGAACACGACAAGGCTGACGGACCTGTCCTCGTCGACCTTGCGTGAGGTCGCCTCGATCGCCACCAAGTTCGACGAACACAGCCGTCTGCTGGCCAGCGCCTCGGACCTGTTGAGTTCGGCCCAGAGCAACCTCGAACACACGCTCGAAAGGCAGTCGTCGCTCGAGGATCTCGCGGTCGGCCTGGTCAAGAAGTCGGAAGATCTCGAAAGGGTCATGCGTTCGTTCGAAAACCTCGTCGGCCAGACGCTGCAGAACGCCGAAGGCAAGACGATGGAGTCGGCCGACAAGATCCGCAACGCCATTACCGACGTCGTCGATTCGGCCACCAAGCGCTTCGCCGATGCGACCGAGGAAATGCGGCGCACCGCGGGCTCAATCAAGAGCGAGCTCGACCTCACCCGCGCCGAGCTCAAGAAGGGCGTCATCGAGATGCCGGAAGAGGCAAAGGAATCGACCTCTGCCATTCGCCGCGCCGTTTCGGAGCAGATCAACGCCCTGAAGGAGCTCTCGGACATCGTTGCCAAGTCCGGTCGTGGCGGCGGCGATGGTTCGGAGCAACGCCCCTTGCGTCCGGCACCGCAAGCACCGGCGGCACGCCCGGCCGAGCCGCCGCGTCGCGCCCCGGCCCCACAGCCGGACCTGCGCACGCCTCAGGCGCCGCTGGGCGGCACCGCGTTGCGCGGCACGCTCGACCTCGATCGTCCGGCCGAGGCGGCACCGCGCCCTCGCGCCGACGCCAACACCCGCACGCCGCAGGGCGGCTGGGTACGCGATCTCTTGACCGCAGCATCGAACGAAGGAGACCTCAGGCCCACGACGCCTTCCGCTCCCACGGAAGCACCACGCGCGGCGGCCCCTGCCCAGCGCTCGCCGCTGCACGTCGTAGAATCGCTGAACTCGCTCTCCGTCGACATCGCACGGGCCATCGATCATGATGCCTCGATCGAGTTGTGGAACCGCTATCGGCGCGGCGAGCGGGACGTGTTCACGCGCCGGCTCTACACGCTGAAGGGCCAGCAGACGTTCGACGATATCCGCCGCAAGTACCAGGCCGAGGCCGAATTCCGCGCCGCCGTCGACCGCTACTGCGACGACTTCGAAAAACTGCTCAAGGATGTCTCGCGCAACGACCGCGACAACATCATGGCGCAGACCTACCTGACGTCGGACACCGGCAAGGTCTACACCATGCTGGCCCACGCCAGCGGCCGGCTGCACTAAAGCCAGGAATTGGACAGGCGGGACCATGGTCCCGCCTGTTACTCTTCCAAACCTCCGGCAAGCGCTTAACCTGCCAACAACGACTGTTGCGAGCCGATGGATGCGTCCGTCCAAGGTTCGACTTACCCCACAGCGCGGAAAATCGGCCGGAAAAGCCGCAGCCCTGACGCTCAAAGGGTGTGATCGTGAAGACGGCAATCATATTCGACTGCGAATTTCTTTGCCTTGAGGGCTCGCAACGCCGATTCTGGTGCGCGGCCCACGATCCCGACCCGGTCATCGCGCAGATCGGCGCGGTCAAGCTTGGGCTCGGGGACGACTTTCCCCTGCTCGGCACGTACAAGGCCTATATCAGACCGGTCGACCGGTTTGGCCGGAGATACGCCCTTGACCCGTTCTTCACCAAGCTGACCGGCATCACCGAGCAAGACGTTGAGACCAATGGGGTCGAGCTCGGAGCAGCCCTCGCCGAAATCGATCGTTTTTCCCGTGGCGCGCGGTTCTGGTCCTGGGGCAAGGACGAACTGAACATGATTGCCATCAGCTGCTATGTCGCGGGCATTCAGCCTTCGATCCCGGCCACCCGGTTTGACAATGCCGTCAAGCTGCTGATCGCGGCCGGGATGCCGATCGAGGATCTGGCGAGGACGCCGAGCAACAAGCTCGCGGACTACTATGGCGTCGAGCACCCGCCATTGCATGGGCACGACGCGCTCGACGATGCGCTGTCCTTGGCCTACACGCTGCAGCATCTGATGCTGATCGCAAAGCTGCGGCCGGATGTCTTCGAGCGCCTGTAGCTTGAAAGCGTTGGCGAGATTCAGCTAACGAGACCGGCGCTCAGATCACCGAATCCGTCCAGCGAACGATCTGCCTGGCGGCATCACCGAACGCATTGTCGAGCGCACCGACATAGGCGGAGTTGCCTTTGCCCGAAACGGGTGCGGATGCGTTGAAGCTCTTGGAGGCGCGCACCTCGCCATTGCGGTCGTTGAGCAAGCGCACGAACAGGTCGACCTCGGCGTGTTCGCCACCATCGACGCGCACTTCGAAGGACCGAACCTCGACGATGACCTGGTAATCGATCGCCAGACCCTCGCCCGGCTTGCCGACACCGGCAAAGCTGCCCGAGCGCTGGAACGTCTCGGCAAGCCGCGCCTGCACGATCAGCGGCAGGCGATCGGCCCATTGCGCGCCCTTGAGATACTGGATCGAGCCGTCGGAGGGCTTGATGACGATGTTCTGGCTGTCCAGCGCCTTGAGCGCCGAAGGCTGGGCGATCAGGATCTGCTTGCGGCTATGGCCATGCGCGTCGACCGAAGGCGCAGACAGTTCAAAGGTGTCGAGCGGCGCCGGCTTGCCGCCTAAGGCCGCGCAGCCCGCCAGCGTCAGGACAAGCAGTGCCGCAGCCGACGTCAACCCGCCCGTTCTCACCCACACAGACTTCACGCGCGATCCCCGTTGTCCCCGGATCGTAAGATCAACCCGCTTTTGCAGCTCATGTTTCTGGGGCGAGCCGACGCCGAAGTCAACGCCGCGCCCTGCCATCGAATTGCCGAACCTCGCCGTCGCCGCCCGAAAGGATGCGCTGCGGATTGCGGCTGAGATCCGTCACCGCTTCCTCGATGCGGTTGATCGAACGGCGGCTGTCCTGCACCAGCGCCTCGACATTTGTCAGGCCCTGGCCCGAGAAGCGCGCCAGATTGTCTGTGATGACGCCAAGCCGCGCATTCAGCGTGTCGGCGACCTGCTTGAACGATTTCAGCGTCGCCCTGGCATCGGCCATCACGCCATCCGCCTGGCCGGAGCCGAGCAATTTGTCGACCCTGGCGAGGATACCGTCGACACGCACCGAGGCATCGTTGAGCCGTTGCGCCAATTGCTTTGCATCCTTGATCGTCTGGTCGATGTCGTCGGCGCGGTTGGCGAACTTGTTGGTCACGACAGCGATATCGGCGGCGGCCTTGTTGGCATTCTCGCTGGCCTTCTGGATGTTGGCCAGCGCCGTGCGCACCTGCGCCGGGTCGATGCCGTCGAGCACGCCGTCGACCTTGGCCAGCGTGCCCTGCGTCTGCTTGGCGAAGTCGTTGACGGACCCGACCGCCGTGTCGACATTCTTGATGACGCCGTCGAGCTGTTGCGAGGTTTGCTTGAGGTTCGCGGTCACCGTGTCGACGTTGGCCACGATGCTCTTGATCTTGTCCTTGTCGACGGCATTGAGCAGGCCTTCCGCCGCCTTCAGCGTGCCGTCGAGCTTGCCGGACACGCCCTTCAGTTCGTCGGAGAGCGCGCTGACCGAGGACAGGAACTTGTCGATGCCGTCGGAATTCTTGGCCAGCGCATCGGAGAATGTCTGCACATTCTTCACGGTCTGCGTCAGCGGCCCGCGGACATCCTTGGTGAAGCCTTCGAGTTCGGTCAGCACCTTGTCGGCGCGGTTGAAGATGTTCTGCGCTGTCTGCAACAGATTGGTCACGGCGGATGGGTTGGCGACGATCTCGGCGACCTTGCCTTCCTTTTCCGCCTGGTCGAGCAGCTTCACTTCCTTGGGATCGGCGCCCTTGAGCTCGATGTTGGCCTGCCCGGTGAGGCCGGCAAGGCCGATATCGGCCTGCGTCGACTTGGTGATTGGCGTCATCCGGTCGATCTCGGTGTCGGCGATGGCGACAGTGGGGTTGTCGACGTCGATATAGACACGCTTGACGTCGCCGACCTTGACGCCGTTGAACAGCACGAAGCTGCCGCGGCCGAGGCCGGAAGCCGAGCCCGGGATGCGCACGCGCAGCAGCGTCGTCTCGCCCCTGTCACCGATCGCGGCCGTCCAATAGACGAAGCCGAACGCCGCCAGGATCGCAACCAGCGTGAAAATCCCGACAATGACGTAGTTGGCTCTGGTTTCCATTGCTTCACTTATGGCTATGCGCGCGCCGCAAGATCAAGTTGCCGGGCGCGTTTTCCGCGGAAATAGGATTTCACCCACGGTTCTTCGCTTTTCAGCATGTCGTCGATGGTGCCTTCGACCAGCACCTTTTTTTTGCCGAGCACCGCCACGTGGTCGCAAGCGGTAAACAGCGTGTCGAGGTCGTGCGTGACCATATAGACGGTCAGGTCCATGGTGTCGCGCAGCTTGACGACGAGTTCGTCGAACTCGGCCGCGCTGATCGGATCGAGGCCCGACGTCGGCTCGTCGAGAAAGACGATATCCGGGTCGAGCGCCAGCGCGCGCGCCAGGGCCGCGCGCTTGATCATGCCGCCGGAGAGTTCGGAGGGGAATTTCTGCGCCGCATCCGGCGGCAGGCCGACCAGCTCGATCTTGAGCAATGCCAGTTCGTCCATCAGCTTTCTCGGCAGGTCGAGATATTCGCGCATTGGCACCTGCACATTCTCCAGCACGGTCAGCGCCGAAAACAGCGCGCCATGCTGGAACAGCACGCCCAGGCGCATGTCGATGCGCAGCCGCTCGATATCGCTTGCCTTGTCGACGTCGACGCCGAACAGTTTGATCGTTCCCGACTGCTTGGGCATCAGCCCGAGAATGGTCCGCAACAAGACCGACTTGCCGGCGCCCGAAGCGCCGACGAAACCCAGGATCTCACCGCGTTTGATGTCGAGCGATAGTTTGTCGAGGATCAGCTTGTCCTCGATCGCAACGGTGACGTCGCGCACCGAAAGCACGAGGTCGCCCTCGTCCTGCTCCTTCGTCGCGGTCCCATTCCCCTCAGCCATGTCAGAACTCGATCGCTGCGTAGAACATGGCGAAAAGCCCGTCGAGGATGATGACGACGAAGATCGACTTCACCACCGAGGCGGTCACGTGCTGGCCGAGCGATTCGGCGCTGCCGCCGACCTTCATACCCTCGACGGACGCAATCGTGCCGATGATCATCGCCATGAACGGTGCCTTGATCAGGCCGGCGAAGATGGTGCTGAGATCGATGGCGACACGCAGCCGGTCGAGGAAGGCGGCCGGCGGAATGTCGGAGTAGAGCCAGGCCGCGGCGATGCCGCCGCCGAGCGCCGCGAAATTGGCGATGATCGTCAGGCACGGCAAGGCGATCACCAGCGCAACCAGGCGTGGAAAGACCAGCACGCCGATCGGATTGAGGCCGATGACCTTCAGCGCGTCGACCTCCTCGCGCATCTTCATCGAACCGATCTCGGCGGTGATCGCGCTGCCGGAACGGCCAGCGATCATGATTGCCGTCATCAGCACGCCGAGTTCGCGCAGGATCAGCACGCCGACGAGGTCGACGACGAAGATATCGGCGCCGAAATAGCTGAGCTGGTAGGCGCCTTGCTGGGCGACGATGGCGCCGACGATGGCCGACATCAGCACCACCACCGGTATGGCGCCGACGCCCATGCGATCGATCTGGTTGAAGATCGCCGCCGGATTGACGGCATGGCCGCGGCCGAGCTTCATCTGCGCGCCGCGGATGGTGGCGCCCAAAATATTCATCGAGGCAAGGAAATCGTCGCGCATCTCATAGACGCGCCGGCCAACCGCCTCGAGGGCGCGAAGGATGATGTTGGGCGGCCGCGCCGGCCCGGATTCGGGTTCGCGGCGGACGGCCTCACCCACCGCATCGAGCAGGATGGACGCGATCTCGCTCTGGCCCTGCAGCCGGACCTCGACGTTCTTCTTCTCGAAGACGCTGACCAGCCGGTCGATCAGCCAGGCGCCAGCGGTGTCGATCTTCTCGATCTTGGAAAGATCGAGGGCCAAAGTCTTGAAACCGCTTCGTTTCTCGATCTTGCGCATGTCCGCGTCGATCAGTGCCACGGTCCGTGTCGTCCAGACACCGGAGAAGGCGCAGCCAAGAACGCCGCCCTCCTCGCCGATAGCCACGCGCGGCTGGTGGTCAGCCTCCGAGGCGGTCGTGCCGCTTGCGTCGCGCTTGCCTATGGTCAACATGGCGTCCTGTTTAGCCTGATGGGTCCGACCTTGTCGATTTGCCGACAACCCTTCTCGCACAGCCGGAGCAGAAAAATATGGCGCGTGTCATTTCGGTCGAGGCCGAGCGTTTCCCGATCGCCGGCACCTTCACCATTTCGCGCGGCTCCAAGACCGAAGCCGAGGTCATCACCTGCACAATCAGCCAGGATGGGCATGTAGGGCGCGGCGAATGCGTTCCCTACAAGCGCTACGGCGAGACCATGGACGGCGTGCATGCGGTGATAGAGGCCATGCGCGGGCGGATCGCCGGCGGCATCGACCGGATCGCCCTGCTCGATGCGATGCCGGCGGGCGCGGCCCGCAACGCCATCGACTGCGCCCTGTGGGACCTCGAAGCCAAGATCAGCGGCACTCCAGTGGCGAACACAATCTGGCCGGCCCCGCTGCGTCCGCTCGAAACCGCCTACACGCTGTCGCTCGGCGAACCCTCGGCGATGGCGGCACAGGCCAGCGCCAATGCCGGCCGGCCGCTGCTGAAGGTCAAGATCGGCGGCGACAACGACATCGCCCGGATCCAAGCGGTGAGACAGGCCGCGCCCGAGAGCCGAATCATCCTCGATGCCAATGAGGGCTGGACCGACGACAACATCGTCGCGAACCTCGCCTTTGCTGCTGAACAAGGCATCGCGCTGATCGAACAGCCGCTGCCGGCCAGCCATGACGGCATCCTGCGCCACATCGCGCATCCGGTGCCGATCTGCGCCGATGAAAGCGTACACGAGGCGAAAAACCTGGATTTGCTTGTCGGCCTCTATGACGCCGTCAACATCAAGCTCGACAAGTCCGGCGGGCTGACGGCGGCGCTCGTCCTGCGCGACCGCGCCCGGGAACTCGGTTTCGGCGTCATGGTCGGCTGCATGGTCGGCACCTCGCTGGCGATGGCGCCTGCGGTGGTGCTCGCCCAGGACGCCGATTTCGTCGACCTCGACGGTCCGCTGTTGCTTGCGCGCGACCGCGAGCCGGGCCTTGTCTACCGGGGTTCGCTCGTCTCACCCCCGGACCGGGTGCTTTGGGGCTGAGCGCGCCGCAAGCCCGATCAGCACAAGGCCGACGATCGCGATCGGGATCATCGCCAGGAACCCATCGACGCCGAGACGGTCGTAGAGTGGACCGGACGCAAGCGTGACGGCCGCCATGAAGAAGCCGTTGAAGAAATAGGCGATGCCTTGCGCGGCACCGGTGCGCTCTTCGGAGACGGTCTCGCCGATCATTTTCTGCAATCCGATCAGCACCATTGCGACAGACACCGAATGCAGCGACTGCACGGCGAAGAAGCCGGCGACGCCAAGGCCTAGCGGCCATACCAGTGGAAAGACGATCCAGCGCACGATCGAACCGATGCCGGCGATCACCATCACCTTGACCACGGATACGGAGGCGAAAATGCGATTGAAAAACAAAAACATGCAGACTTCGGACACCACGCCCCAGGCCCACAGAAGGCCAACGACGGAATCGCTGATGCCGATCGATTTCCAATAGATGGAAACGAAACCGTAGAGGAAGGCGTGGCTGGCGGTGATGATGCCAACGCCAAAGGTGAAATAGAGGAAATAGGCGTTGAAGAGGCTCGGTGCCGCGTGCTGGATTTCAGTGGCCGACAACAGCGAAGCCTTGCGCGGCCGCCCCATGCGCGGCGCGAACAAGGCCGCGGCAAGCGCTGCGGCAAGCGCCGCGAAAATGATCACCGGCACGGCTTTGGCTCCTGCCGCCGCCAGGATGAAGCCGCCCACGATATTGGCGCACAGATAGGAGATCGAACCCCATTTGCGCATGGCGGTGTAGTTCGAGCCGAAGCGGCGCACCCCGGACAACGCAAGCGAATCGGCCATTGGCGAATGCGGTGTCCAGACGATCGTCAGAATCAGTGATACGGCCAGCACGATCGCGTAGGTCGCCGGCAGGAAATAGCCTGCCGAAATGACCATCGTTGCCGCGACAAGCACGATATAGACGTCGGCGCGGTCCTTCGCCCGGTCGGCAAGTGCCGTCAGCATGGGCGTCGTCAGAACGCGCAGGAACATCGGCGCGGCAAGGATGACGGCGATCTGTTCGGCACCAAAACCTTTCGCCTGCAGCCAGAGCGGAAAATAGGGCAGATGCGTGCCTTGCGACACGAACAATGTCGCGAAGATCAGGCTCATGCGCAGCTCGAAATGGCGCGGCTTGACGAGTTGTTCTGGCGAAAGCGGCGGCAGGGACATGAATCGATCCAATTACGCCGCGCTCGGCCGGCTGGCGATGTAGATCGATCCCTTAACATGGCGGAAAACCAGGCGAAACCGGCTGGACTAACCGATTAACGCTGAAAGCCGCCGTGAATTCCGTGTCAGGCCGCCTGCCCGACCCGGTCTTCGATCAACATCGGGATGAAAGGCTCGTCCGGCGCTTCGGGCAGGACATGCGCCCAGGTCAGGATTTCCATGCGGCCGTCGAAATGTTCGACCACCGCCGTGCAGCTCTCCACCCAGTCGCCTGTGTTGATGTACTGCACATCGCCATAATTCTCGATCGCGGCGTGGTGGATGTGGCCGCAGATGACGCCGTCGACATGCGAGCGCCGCGCTTCCTCGCTGAGCACCGTCTGGAACGAACCGATGAAGTTCACCGCCTTCTTGACCTTGACCTTGGCCCAGGACGAGAACGACCAGTAAGGCAGGCCGAGCAGCTGGCGCAGACGCGTGATGACACGGTTGACCTGCATGGCCGCGTCGTAGGCATGGTCGCCGAGATAGGCGAGCCAGCGCTGGTTGTGGACGACGGTGTCGAACTGGTCGCCATGGATGACCAGCAGGCGCCTGCCGTCGGCGGTCTCATGGATGGCGCGGTCGGCAACGACGATGCCGCCGAAATGCACGCCCTGGAACTGGCGGGCGAACTCATCGTGGTTGCCGGCGATATAGGTGATCGAGGCGCCCTTGCGCGCCTTGCGCAGCAATTTCTGCACGACGTCATTGTGGCTTTGCGGCCAGTGCCAGCTCCGCCGCAGCCGCCAGCCGTCGACGATGTCACCGACCAGATAGATGATGTCGGCGTCGTGATAGCGAAGGAAATCGATCAGGAATTCGGCCTTGGCCGCCTTCGAGCCGAGATGGACATCGGAAATGAA
The DNA here is from genome assembly GCF_055901595.1 of Mesorhizobium sp. WSM1386. Classification (NCBI taxonomy): domain Bacteria; kingdom Pseudomonadati; phylum Pseudomonadota; class Alphaproteobacteria; order Hyphomicrobiales; family Phyllobacteriaceae; genus Mesorhizobium; species Mesorhizobium sp. WSM1386. The sequence continues at coordinate 3,873,610 of NZ_CM148373.1, read as the reverse complement.
CATGCTGCGGAAGGTGCGGGGCTCTTGGCCGGACATCGCGTTTCACCGTTGCTTTCGTGCAGCCTATGCCCCGATTCATGCAACAACCGTATGACGGTTGCGATTGGGCCAGCCCAAGAGCTAGCCTGCCGGCCAAATCACAGGAGAAATCGTCATGGATCTCGGTATTCGCGGCAAGAAAGCCATCGTCTGCGCTTCGAGCAAGGGACTTGGAAAAGGCTGCGCCATGGCGCTGGCCGAGGCCGGCTGCGACATCGTCGTTAACGGACGAAACGCCGAACTGGTGGCGAAAACCGCCGCCGAGCTGCGCGAGCGCTACGGCGTGACGGTCACGGAAGTCGTCGGTGATGTCTCGAAACCCGAAGTGCAGAAGGCTCTGCTTGCCGCCTGCCCCGAACCCGACATTCTCGTCAACAACAATGGCGGCCCGCCATTGCGCGATTTCCGCGAACTCGATCGGGGCAAGATCCTCGAAGGCGTCACCCAGAACATGGTCACACCGATCGAGCTGGTGCAGGCCGTCATCGACGGCATGGCCAAACGTGGCTTCGGCCGCATCGTCAACATCACCTCGCTGTCGGTCTACGTGCCGATCCCCGGCCTCGACCTGTCGTCGGGCGCGCGCGCCGGCCTGACCTCGTTCCTCGCCGGCGTGGCGCGCACGGTGATCGACCGCAACGTCACCATCAACAGCCTGCTGCCGGGCAAGCTCGACACCGACCGGCTGCGCGGCCCGCATGAGGCAGGCACCGTCGAGGAGCCCGCGGCAGCGGCGGCGCGCAAGACCCGCATCAGCGCCGACGTGCCGGCCAAGCGGCTCGGCACGCCCGAGGAATTCGGCCAGATCTGCGCCTTCCTGTGCTCGGTCCATGCGGGCTACCTGACCGGGCAGAACATTCCGGTGGATGGCGGCCTCTACGTCAGCGCGTTCTGAGCCCCGACAATCGCAACGCGAAAGAAACCCTGCCCAAGCGGCTGAAATAAATCAGCTATTCCTGTCTCGCCAATGTGATCCGCGATTGCGTCATTTGGCGTCTCGAAAAACCGCGGCCGCATGCTAAGAAGGGTCGCAGGCAGAGCGCAGGGAGGGCCGGAATGACTGGCGAGAGCAAGAAAACGGCACGTTCGGACCTCGACGAAGCCGCCCTCTACTTCCACAAGTATCCGACGCCTGGAAAACTTGAAATCCAGGCGACCAAGCCGCTCGGCAACCAGCGCGATCTGGCGCTCGCCTATTCGCCTGGCGTGGCGGCCCCTTGCCTGGAGATCCGCGACGATCCGGCGACCGCCGCCGACTATACGGCGCGCGCCAACCTGGTCGGCGTCGTCTCCAACGGATCGGCAGTGCTCGGCCTCGGCAATATCGGCCCGCTGGCGTCCAAGCCGGTGATGGAGGGCAAGGCGGTCCTGTTCAAGAAATTCGCCGGCATCGACGTCTTCGACATCGAGATCGACGCGCCCGAAATCGAGCGCATGGTCGAAACGGTCGCTGCCCTGGAGCCGACCTTCGGCGGCATCAACCTCGAGGACATCAAGGCGCCTGAGTGTTTCGAGGTCGAGGAGCGGCTCAAGGCGCGCATGAAGATACCGGTGTTCCACGACGACCAGCACGGCACCGCCATCATCGTCGCCGCGGCCGTGCTCAACGGGTTGGAATTCGCCGGCAAGACCATTTCGGACATTAAGGTCGTCACCTCCGGCGCCGGTGCCGCGGCCCTCGCCTGCCTCAACCTCCTGGTCTCGCTCGGCGTGCGCGTCGAAAACATCTGGGTCACCGACCGTTTCGGCGTCGCCTACAAGGGCCGCACCGACGAGATGGACCGCTGGAAAGACCCCTATGTGAAGGATACCGAGGCGCGCACGCTGGCCGACGTCATTGCGGGTGCAGACGTCTTCCTCGGCCTTTCGGCCGCCGGCGTGCTGAAGCCGGAACTGCTCCAGCACATGGCTCCGAAGCCGCTGATCCTGGCGCTGGCCAATCCCAATCCGGAGATCATGCCGGAGGTTGCGCGCGCGGCGCGCCCCGACGCGATGATCTGCACGGGCCGGTCCGATTTCCCCAACCAGGTCAACAACGTACTCTGCTTCCCCTACATCTTCCGTGGTGCGCTGGACTGCGGCGCCAGCGCCATCAACGAGGAGATGAAGATGGCGGCGGTCCGCGCCATCGCGGCCCTTGCCCGCGAAGAGCCTTCGGACGTCGCCGCGCGCGCCTATTCGGGCGAGACGCCGATCTTCGGACCCGAGTTCCTGATCCCGTCGCCCTTCGATCCCAGGCTCATCCTGCGCATCGCGCCGGCGGTCGCCAAGGCGGCCTGCGACACCGGCGTCGCGACACGGCCGATCACCGATTTCGCCGCCTATATCGACAAGCTCAACCGCTTCGTCTTCCGCTCCGGCCTGGTGATGAAGCCGGTGTTCTCGTCCGCCAAGGCCTCGAGCGCCAAGCGCGTCATCTACGCCGACGGCGAGGATGAGCGTGTGCTGCGCGCCGCCCAGGTGGTGCTCGAGGAAGGCATAGCCGAACCGATCCTGATCGGCCGTCCGCATGTTATCGAAGTCAGGCTGAAGCGCTACGGCCTGCGCATCAAGCCGGGTGTCGATTTCGGCCTGATCAACCCGGAAGACGATCCGCGCTATCGCCACTATGTCGACCTCCTGATTGAACTCGCCGGCCGGCGCGGCGTGACGACGGAGGCCGCGCGCACCATGGTGCGCACCGACAATACGGTGATCGCCGCACTGGCGCTGAAGCGTGGCGATGCCGACGCCATGGTCTGCGGCCTCGAAGGGCGCTTCGAGCGGCATCTGCGCAACGTGACGCTGATCATCGGGCCGCGCGCCGGCATCAAGGATTATGATTTGTCGACGCTGTCGATGCTGATCTCGCAGCGCGGCATCATCTTCCTCACCGACACCCACGTCTCCGTCGACCCGACCGCCGAGGAGATCGCCGAGATGACCGTGCTGGCGGCCGAGGAGATCCAGCGCTTCGGCATCGAGCCGAAGGCGGCACTGCTGTCGCATTCGGATTTCGGCTCGCGCGATTCGCCGAGCGCGCTCAAGATGCGGCAGGCGGCGGCGATCCTGGCGCGCATCGCCCCGGAGTTGCAGTGCGACGGCGAAATGCATGCCGATTCCGCTTTGTCGGAGCATCTGCGCCAGCGCGTCTATCCGCATTCGAGGCTGAAGGGCGAAGCCAATCTCCTGGTGTTCCCGAACCTCGATTCGGCCAACATCACGCTGACGGCGCTGCGTGCCATGATGGATGCGCTGCATGTCGGGCCGATCCTGCTCGGCACCGACAAGCCGGCGCATATTCTGACGCCTTCGGTCACGTCGCGCGGCGTGGTCAACATGACCGCGCTGGCCGTCGTCGAAGCCGCGCACAAGGCACAGGCGATCGTCGATCTGGGCGCAACGCAGCTTTCGCAGTAAATTGCGGTTAACCGCGAATACGATAGCCTTGCGGACGATCAGGCGGAGTTGGACGGATGACAGTCGGAGGGTTGAAGCAGGCGCATGCTGCCGTGCTGCTTGGCCTTTTGCTGTCCGGCGCCACAATCACCGAGCCGCAGGCTGCCTCGCGGGTCTGCCGCCAGTTGGAAGCCGACCTTGCCGCTGCCTCGCGCGGCGGTGGCGGCGGTCCGGCAATGATCCGCAAATACGACGCCGCGATCGAACGGCAGCGTGAGCAGATTTCAAAAGCTCGCGGCCAGGCGAACGGCGCCGGATGCGGGTTTTCGCTGTTTTCCCGCAACGTCAACCAGTGCGCCGGGCTCAACGCCACCATCGACCGCATGAACGCCAATCTCGACAGCCTGCAGGCCAAGCGAGCACAGCTCGCCGGCGGCGGCGGATCGCGCCGCGACCGTGGTCGCATCCTGGCCGCGCTCGACGCCAATGGCTGCCGCGACGACCCGGTTGCCCCGCGCCGGGAACCCCTGCGGGAAGCAAGCCGTGAAGACGGCAGCGCAAACCTGTTCGACCAGCTTTTCGGCGGTGACAACCGGCAGGCCGACAGGTCGGACCAATCTGACGATACGAGGGACCAGCCTGACGATACAGATGAAGAGCGCGGTGTAAGCCGCGTCCTGAACCGGCCCGGCATTCCGGACTTTCCGGGCACCGGCGGTGAATTCCACACCACCTGCGTGCGCACCTGCGACGGCTATTTCTTCCCGATGTCGAACGCCGCCTCGACCAGCGACTTCGAGCGCGACCAGAAGAACTGCGAATCGAGCTGCCCCGGCACCGAGATGCAGGTCTTCTATTCACGCGGCATGGACGACGATTCGGCATCGATGACGTCATCGGTCACCGGCAGGCCCTACAGCGAATTGCCGACCGCCTATCTCTACAAGCAGTCCAACGTGGCGCGGCCGCCGGCCTGCGGTTGCAACGCCGCGCAGAATTTCCAGATCATCGGCGGCAACCCGCCCGCCCCTGAGCAGTCCCAGCCCGAGACGAACGCAACATCGTTCACCCCGGTTCCGCCTTCCAAGCCCGATCCGGGGGCGGATCCGGAGACCCTGGCGAATACGGAAGGCGGGCTCGACCGCGAAGCCATCAAGCGTCTCTCCGCCAAGCCGGTGACGTCGCCCGTGTCCGCCTTGCCGCCGGAGCAGCGCAAGGTCAGGGTCGTCGGGCCAACGTTCCTTCCCGACCCATCAGCGGCAATAGATCTGCAAGCTCCGGCCCCGAAGGCAGCCCGGTAAGGGCAAGCCTCAGCGGCATGAAGAGTGCCTTGCCCTTGCGCCCGGTCGCTTCCCTGATCTTGCCCGTCCAATCCTTCCAGACCGTCCCGCTCCAGGGATCTTCAGGCAGGACATCGAAGGCCTGGTGAAGGAAATCGCGGTCGTCCGTGGAAAATTCGGGCTTCTCCTGCGGTCCCTCGCGCAGGATCCGCCACCAGCCCACGGCATCGGCCAGCCGGTCGAGATTGCCGCGCACGGCCAGCCAGAACGGCTCGGCCTGCTCGCCTGAAATGCCAAGCACCATCAGCCGGTCGCGCGCCTCGTCGAACGGCATATGGTGCAGCAGCACGCGGTTGAGCACGAAAAGCTCGTCCGGATCGAACTTGGCCGATGATTTCGACGTCGCGGCCGGGTCGAAGTGGCCGGCGAGTTCGCCGAGGTCATGCGCGGCAGCGACATTTTCCGAAGTGCCAACCAGCACAGCGAGCGAAGCGACCGCCATCGGCTCGATGCCATCCTCGCGCAGGCTTTCGATGGACAGCGCGCCGGTACGCTTCGACAGCCCCTCGCCCGAGACGGTGGTCAACAGATTGTGGTGGCCGAACACCGGAGGTTCGGCACCCAATGCCCGGAACAAGGCGATCTGGACGCCCGTATTGGTGACGTGGTCGTCACCGCGGATGACATGGCTGATGCCTATCTCGATGTCATCGACGACGGAAGGCAGCGTGTAGAGATAGGTGCCGTCCTCGCGCACCAAGACCGGGTCGGACAGCGAGGCCAGGTCAACCGTTTCCTCACCGCGCACCAGATCGTCCCAATGGACCTCGGTGCGCTCCGGCTGCTGCGGATCGGCGGAGAAATTGGGCAACAGGAAGCGCCAGTGCGGCCGGCGGCCGTCGGCCTGGTATTCGGCCACCTGCTCCTGCGTCAGCGTCAAGGCCTCGCGGCCATAGACCGGCGGCAGGCCGCGCGTGCGGCGCACCTTGCGCCTGAGATCGAGTTCCTCGGGCGTTTCGTAGCAGGCATAGAGAACGCCCGCCGCCTTCAGCCGCTCGACCGCCGCGTCATAGATCTCGAAGCGTCGCGACTGATATTCGGTGGCATCCGGAAAAATGCCCAGCCAATGCAGGTCGTAGAGGATGGCGTCGGAGAATTCCTGCTTCGAGCGGGCGATGTCGGTGTCGTCGAAGCGCTGGATGAAGCGGCCCTTGTTGTTGAGCGCAAACAGCCAATTGAACAGAGCGGTGCGCGCATTGCCGATATGGATGCGGCCGGTCGGTGACGGAGCGAAACGAACGGTAACTGTCATGAGCGGGGCGTACCGGATGCCTTGGTGATTGACAAGATGCGCCCCCGCGCCGTGCGGCAGACATAGAACATGGCGCAAGCAATGAAAAGACCGGGGTGGCGTGGGCCCAGGCGGCTACATGGGCCGCCTTCCCTGCCGCCATGGGTCAACTCGTCGAGGGACGGCGCCGGCAAACAGGTCGTTGAAGCCGATCAGTGGCCGAAGTCGTCGGAACTGAGGCGGGTCCAGCGGTCGCCCATCAGCCCACCGATAAAGATGTCGCCGGAGCGGACCGCTTCCGTGACCTCGGCAATTCGCGAGCGGACCATCGTCCCCCCGGCATAGCGGAAGAAGACATTCCTGTAGCCGAAGAGTTGAGGCATGAATCGGCTCTGCGTCTGCCCGGTGATGCCCACGCAGCCCAAATCCCACGCAGCCGCGACAAGTCCGTCCAACGTCGCGCCCCAGTGAGATCCGGACGCCTGGATTTGCAACAGGTTCGCGATGCCGCCAGCTTGACCATAGAAGGCATGACAACCGAGCATTTTGCCCGTTTCGTCGTAAGTCCCACCGAAATGAAGCGGGCCGTCGGCCCGCTTCTCTGCCGCCAGCGCGAGCAGCCGTAGCAGCTCGCCATCCTCCCAGCTCGGTCGAAGAGCGTAATCGGACAGGAGGGTCGGCAACCGCTCGGCAAACTGCGCGGCATCCATCGGTTCATGATGGACCCGATGCGACGATGAAGGCTGGATGGGGGACCCGAACCTTCTTTTCGCAAGTTCATCGAATGCTCTCGCGCCGGGATCAAGTACCAGGCGAGGCAGGCCGGGCCATCTACGGTGCAACATGGCGGCGGCCATCGCGGCCGGCCGGAAAATACAGGTCCATCCCAGACAATGCACCGGCAGGAGCTGATATTTCATCGGGCGCGCGAAGGCCAGGGACACCCGGTTGGCGGAATCGGTCAGATACAGATCGAATTCGCCTTGATGCAGGGCACGCAGCAATTGCGGGCCGGCCGAACCGTGATCGGTGCCGGGGTCGGCCATCAGCGGACCGATGATCGCCGCTTTCAATGTTATTCCGTTGAGCTCGTAGCGGGCTTTCAGGATGCCGAGGAACCCGCCCAGATCACCTTGCGGGTTGATCTGGACAAGAGCGTTGCTCGCACCCGACTGGCCGGCAGGGTCGAGATAGATCTCCCTCATATATTCGGCCGTCTCCGCGACCGCGCGATCGCGGAGGTGACGCCGCCGCCGAAACTTGGTCAGGAAGAGTGCCGCGACCCGCTCGAGATCTTCGGCGGCCAGCGGCCGAACCGAACCGTGTTGGAAGTCCAGCACCGAAGGCGAAGCCACCTTTTCTGGACCGGCATTTGTGGAAACAAGAGGCAAGCCAAAATCCTGCGCTGATCAATCCGATCCCCAGGATACGCACCTACTATCTCTGGGTTGCTTTTGAGTAAATGAACGGCAACCGGTGGTAGAAACGACGTGTCGCGGCCTGCGTTATAACCAACACGCCTAGAAACCGGGGGCGCAAAAACAATGCCGCGTACGTCGCTCCAGCTGACTGATTCCTGGGAGGGGCCTCCAGCCGAAGCCGGAGGCCCCTTCTGCTCAAATGACCAGGCCCTTGGTCAGTTCAAGCGCCTGGCGCTCGAACAGGCGGCGGTAGATGCCGCCTTTCAGCCGGATCAGCTCGTCATGCGAGCCTTCCTCGACGATCTTGCCGCGATCGAAGACCAGCAGCCTGTCGAGCGCCCGCACCGTCGAGAGCCGGTGCGCGATGACCAGCGTGGTGCGGCCGACCATCAGCCGTTCCATCGCCTGCTGGATCAGCACCTCCGATTCCGAATCGAGGCTCGATGTCGCCTCGTCCAGGATCAGGATGCGGGCATCGGCGAGGAAGGCACGCGCGATCGCCACGCGTTGCCGCTCGCCGCCCGACAGTTTCACGCCGCGCTCGCCTACCAGCGTACCGTACCCCTTCGGCAGGCTGGTGATGAAGTCGTGCGCGCTCGCCAGGCGTGCGGCATGCTCGATCTCATCCTGCGTCGCGCTTGGCCTGGCATATGCGATGTTTTCGGCCAGCGACCGGTGGAACAGGATCGGCTCCTGCTGGACGATCGCGATCTGCCCGCGCAGCGATGCCTGTGCCACCTGCGAGATATCCTGGCCGTCGATCAGGATCTTTCCGGCGTTCACATCGTAGAGCCGCTGGATCAGCTTGACGAAAGTCGTCTTGCCCGACCCCGAATGGCCGACCAGCCCCACACGTTCACCCGGTGCGATGTCGACGGAGAAGTCGCGATAGAGCGGCGACCGGTGGCTGCCATAATGGAAGGTGACGTTGCCGAAGCTGATCGCCCCTTGCGTGATCCGGATCGGCCTGGCGCCGGGCCGATCCTCGATGCCGAGCGGCTCGGACTGGAAATCGACTAGTTCCTCCATGTCGTTGATCGAGCGCTGCAGATTGCGGATATGCGTGCCGATATCGCGCAAATAGCCCTGCAGCACGAAGAACGAGGTCAGCACGAAGGCGACGTCGCCGGCGCTCGCCTGCCCCCACGACCACAGCATCAGCGCCAGGCCGATCACTGCGGCGCGCATGGCCAGCAGCAGCGCCCCTTGCGTGGTGCCGTTGATGGTGCCGCGCACCCAGGTGCGCCGCGTGCGCGCACGCCATTTGGCAACCACCTTGGCGAGGCGGTGCTCCTCGCGCTCCTCGGCGCCAAAACCCTTGACCACGGCGTTGCAGCTCACCGCGTCGGCCAGCGATCCGCCGAGGCGCGTGTCCCAGGTGTTGGCAAGCCTTGCCGCCGGCACGACATAGCCGAGCGACAGTATCGCCGTCACCATGATGAACAGCACCGAGCCTGCCGCGACGACCGCGCCCATCAGCGGCCAGAACCAGCCAAGCAGCAGCGTCGAGCCAACGAGCATGACAACCGACGGCAGCAGCGCGATGAGGATCGTGTCGTTGAGCAGGTCGAGTGCCCACATGCCGCGCGTAACCTTGCGCACCGTCGAGCCGGCAAAGCTGTTGGCGTGCCAGTCGGTGGAAAAGCGCTGGACGCGATGGAAGGCATCGGCGGCGATGTCGGCCATCATCTTCAGCGTCAGCTCGACGATTCCCATGAAGGCCAGGTTGCGCAGCACGACGCCGGTCAGGGCGAGCGCCATCAGGATGGAAAACGCCGTCATCGCGGCATTCCAGGCGATGGCATCCGCGCCGGCGCTGCTGGCGACGGCGTCGACCAGCCGGCCGGAATAGAGCGGCGTCAGCACGTCGGCCAGCGTCGACAGCAGAAAACCGCCCATGATGAGCGACAGCCGCCACGGCTGGCGCCGCCAATGGGTGAGCGTGAAGCCAAGAACGCTGCGAAAGGCGCTCGCGCGCAGATCGATCTTATAACGAGCCATGATGTCATTCGGGCGCAAACGAGCCCGATCCCAGTAAGGTCGAAATTGAAAGCCGCGCTGGGGCAGATGGTGCCCGGGATGCGGAGTGGCATATTGGCGTCGAGCCCTCGGGAGGGCGGCGACCGGCATCGGCATAAGCCTGAGCTCGATCCGGCTTCGGCACGAGAGACAGACCCTCGCGGAGCGCCGGATGAGACCTAAGCTTCGCGGCCTCGCATTGCCATTTGAAATACTGCCATTCGGACCTCCCGCAAATGAATCGCGGAACGGCCCTTATAGTGACAGCCTGACGCATCGCCAAGACCAGCCCATGCCCGAAAGTATATCTGGTCCAGCTACTGAGGTTATTTTGCAACAACGGCTGGTGGACGCTTGGCCGCGTGCTCGCCGGCAGACGGTTTGCCTCCGATCTCCCTTCTGCATAACGGTGGCTCGGATTATCCTGAAGGCCCGGGTTGGAGACCTTGCAGCATGGCCAAGCTCATTTTCAGGATGAACCAGTCCCTCGATGGTTACGTCGACCACCTGGCAATGCCCTCACGCCCCACGCTCTTCCGTCACTGGACAGAGCAAATGCGCGACCTTGCCGGCAGCGTGTACGGTCGCGGCATGTACGAGGTCATGCGTTATTGGGACGAAGACCGTCCCGAGTGGAGCGCGGAAGGACACGAGTTCGCGGCGGCGTGGCGAAACCAACCGAAATGGGTCGTGTCGCGCTCGCTGAAATCAGTCGGCCCCAATGCCACACTTGTCCAGGACGACGTCGAGGCGGTGATCCGTGGGCTGAAGGCTGATCTCGCTGGGGAGATTTCGCTGTCTGGCCCCAACCTTGCCCGAAGCGTGACCGACCTTGGTCTGATCGACGAGTACCAACTCTACTTCCACCCGGTCGTGCTTGGTCACGGCAAGCCGTTCTTCGCCGGCCCTCGGCCACCGCTTCGCTTTGTGGCCAGCGATCTGATTGACGATGACGTGATCAGGTTGACCTACGTTCCTGCCTGATCCGCCAACGCGCATCCGGCATCGATCCCCTAGCCGCGATCCCGGAATCGGTTGGTGATGGGATAGCGACGGTCGCGGCCGAAATTCTTCCTGGTGATCTTCACACCCGGTGCAGCCTGCCGGCGCTTGTACTCGGCGATGTAGAGCAGGTGCTCGATGCGCGTCACCGTCGCCCGGTCATGGCCGCGTGCGACGATGTCGTCGACCCCCATCTCGTTCTCGACCAGGCATTCGAGGATGTCGTCCAGCACCGGATAGGGTGGTAGCGAATCCTGGTCGGTCTGGTTCTCGCGCAACTCCGCCGACGGCGCCTTGTCGATGATGTTCTTAGGGATCACCTCGCCGGAAGGCCCGAGCGCGCCTGGCGGCACATGGCTGTTGCGCCAGCGCGACAGCGCGTAGACCTGCATCTTGTAGAGGTCCTTGATCGGATTGAAGCCGCCATTCATGTCGCCGTAGAGCGTGGCATAGCCGACCGACATCTCGCTCTTGTTGCCTGTCGTCACCACCATCGAGCCGAACTTGTTGGAGATCGCCATCAGGATGGTGCCGCGCGCGCGGCTCTGCAGATTTTCTTCGGTGATGCCTTCCTTGGTGCCCTCGAAAAGCTGTGTCAGCGCGTGCAGGAAGCCCTCGACCGGCTCGAAGATCGGCACGATGTCATAGCGGCAGCCGAGCGCGCGGGCACAGTCCTCGGCGTCCTTCAGCGAATCCTTCGACGTATAGCGGTAAGGCATCATCACCGCGCGCAGCCGCTCCTCGCCGAGCGCATCGACGGCAAGGGCGGCGCAGATCGCCGAATCGATGCCGCCGGACAGGCCAAGCACGACATTCTTAAAGCCGTTCTTGTTGACGTAGTCGCGCAGGCCCAGCATGCAGGCGCGGTAGTCGGCCTCTTCCCTTTCGGGAATCTTCGACATCGGCCCTTCCGCGCAGGCCCAGCCGTCGTCCGTGCGCTTCCAGGTCGTGACATCGACCGCATCCTCGAACTGGCTCATCTGGAAGGCGAGCGTCTTGTCGGCGCCGATGGCAAACGACGCACCGTCGAAGATCAGTTCGTCCTGGCCGCCGAGCTGGTTGGCATAAATGATCGGCAGTCCGCATTCGATGACCTGGCGGATCACGACCTGGTGGCGGACATCGATCTTGGCGCGGTAGTAGGGCGAACCGTTCGGCACCAGCAGGATTTCCGCCCCGCTTTCGGCCAGCGTCTCGCAGATGTCGACTTCGCCCCAGATGTCCTCGCAGATCGGAATGCCCAGCCGCACGCCGCGGAAGTTGACCGGCCCCTGGATCTCCGGCCCAGCCTGGAAGACGCGCTTCTCGTCGAACTCGCCATAGTTCGGCAGGTCGAGCTTGTAGCGCTCGGCGATGATCTTGCCGCCATCAGCGAAGACGATCGAATTGTGGGTGCCGCTCTTGCGCTTCAGCGGCGTGCCGATGATGACGCCGGGGCCGCCATCGGCGGTGTCGGCGGCAAAGTCCTGCGCGGCCTTCTCACAGGCTTTCAGGAACGCCGGCTTCAGCACCAGATCTTCCGGCGGATAGCCGGCAAGGAAAAGCTCGGTGTAAAGCACGAGGTCGGCGCCCTGGCGCGCGGCATCCGCCCTCGCCTCCCGCGCCTTGGCAAGGTTACCGGCCACATCGCCGACGGTCGGGTTGAGCTGGGCGATCGCGATGCGCAGGATGTCGAGCTTCTTGGTCATGCTTTCCGGTTTAGCGCGGCGGAATTGGCCTCGCAATGGCGTTCGTTTGGACCAATTCGGGCCAGGCTTTGGCGTTCAATCGTCGCCCACATACTCGCGCAACGACTGCGGCGAATGGTTCTCGCCGATCGACATCGCCAGGATACGCGAAATGTGCCGGCGCGGCAGGCCGGTGTCCGCCACCCATCGATTGATCTGTGCCTGGATCTTGTCGAGGTCCCGCTTCGAGGTCGGACTATCGGCGATGTCGAGGCCGGCATCGCGAAGGGCTGCGGCCATATCGGCAGAAATGACGAAGGCGTCCCAGCCCAGCCAGCGAAGGAAATACTGGCCGGTGTTGCCGCCGAGCCGGCTGCCGTGCTTGCCGAGATAGGCCATCAGCCCGACTTGATCATCGGGTGGCCAATCGGCGAGGAAATTGCCGAAGCCGCCATGTTCCCTGGATACGCGTTCGACGAAGGCCGCATTTTCCCGGACGGACCTGATCTTCTGCGGGTTGCGCACGATGCGCTGGTCGGAAACCAGGTCGTGCCAGAAATCGTCAGGCTGGAACAACAGCCGCTTCGGCTCGAAACGCAGGAACGCTTCCTCGAAGCCCGGCCACTTCTGCTCGATGACGCGCCAGACGAAACCCGCCGCGAAAACGCGCTCGGCCATGGTCGAGAGGATGCGATCGTCCGGTATGCCGGCCACTGCTGCATTGTCGGGCACAGGCCCCAGCAGCGTCGCAAGCTCCGCCTCGCCGCCCTTGCGTTTTGCCGCGCGCAGACGAATTTTCTTGAAATCGGCCATCGGTCCCTCGCTGTCCGGCTGAATGTACCACTTCCCGTCAGGGCCGGCAGCCTCTACGTCTATCTCCACCGACGATGGAGATGGCCATGAACAAGACGATCGATGAACTGGCGAACCGCTGGCTCAAGCGTCGGCCGGACGGCCTCAGCCCGTTGGAAAGCCGGGTGCTGCAATCGGCGCTCGAGCGCACCACGATCTCCAGGGACACCAACAAGGCTGTGGCTTTCCACCAGACCTTCGGCGACCGCCTTGCCGATACGATCGCCCGCATCGGCGGCTCCTGGTCCTTCATCCTGGCCTTCCTGGCTTTTCTGGCCCTGTGGACCACCGGCAATGTCTGGCTGCTGTCGCGCGATGCCTTCGACCCCTACCCGTTCATCTTCCTCAACCTGGTGCTGTCGATGGTCGCCGCTCTGCAGGCGCCGGTGATCATGATGGCGCAGAACCGGCAGACCGAACGCGACCGCATCGATGCCGCCCATGACTATGAGGTCAATCTGAAGGCCGAGATCGAGATCATGGCGCTCCACGAAAAGCTGGATGAGCTGCGCCACAGCCAGATCCTCGGCATGCGCGAAGAGATCGCGCGGCTGGCCGATCTCGTCAAGCGGATCGACGAGAGGCTGTCGCAACAGTCGGCTACATGACCGACGCGATCCATCATTTCATCGAACAGTATGGCCTGCTTGCCGTCTTTCTCGGCTGCGTTGCCGAAGGGGAAAGTGCTGCCATCCTCGGCGGCTTCTTCGCCCATCAGGACGTTTTCGTGCTGTGGCATGCCGTTGTCGCGGCAGCCCTCGGGGCCTTTGCCGGCGACACCTTGTTCTTCATCCTGGGCCGAAGTTTCGCCGACAATCGCCATGTCGTCAGGCTGCGCGGCCGGCCCGGTTTCCGCCGCGCCTACCGCCTGCTCAACACCCATCCCAACATCTTCGTGCTGTCGAACCGCTACGTCTACGGCATGCGCCTGGTCGGCGGCATCGCGGCCGGCCTTTCGACCATAGCCGCACCGCGCTTCATCATCCTCAATGCCATCTCGTCGATGATCTGGGCGGTGCTGTTCAGCTCGATCGGCTATGTCTTTGGACTGGGGGCCGAGCATTTGATCGGCCAGGCGCTGATGCGCCACGAGCGGCTGTTCATCGGACTAGGCATCGGCCTCGCCGCGGCCGTACTTGCCTGGCTGGTCGCCCACCATATCGCCAAGCAGGAGCGCGGCCACGAGCAGTGATGTCGCCCGCCGGATCGAGGCGCGGACGTCAGATGGGTCAGATGGGAAAGCCGGTGAGCCGCTCGATGAGCGCAATGCCCCAGACGCCGGCGACGATGACCACCGAGATCAGCACCGCTAGCGAACCGCAATCCTTGGCCAGCTGGATGTCGACATTGAACTCGCGGCTGAAGGCGTCGCAGGCCGCCTCGATGCCGGTGTTCAAGACCTCGACCATGATCAGCAGCAGAACCGCGCCGATCAGCAACGCGTAACCGCGCCACGACACCGAAACGAACCACCCTGCCGGCAAGGCGAGCGCAAGGAGCGTCAGCTCCTGCTGAAATGCCTTCTCGTTGGCGGCCAGCTTGCGAAACGCTCGCACCGAATTGATAAAAGCGTCGATCAGCCGCTGCATGCCCAAATCCCTCTCCGAACCACCGGCACGGGATAAAGCAATGGCCCGATCAATGGAATAAGGCGCCTCGTCCAAAATTCATTCAGCGACCGGTATCGATGGCGTCGACTTTTCAAACTGCGGCAGCCCGTCGTCGATCGAATAATAGTCGCCCTTGTCGCCAACGAAGATATGACAGTCGCCCTTGAGGCCCGTCGGCCTGTCGAACGATCCCGCCATGACCGAAATGTAGTCTTGATCCCCCGGCTTCCAGAAAAGCACCGACCCGCATGCCTTGCAAAAGCCCCGCCTGGCGAAGGAGGACGCCTCGTACCAGGTGATGCTTTCCGAACCTTCGATGACGATATCGGCGTCGGCGACATTGGTCGCGGCGTAGAAATGGCCGCTCTGCTTGCGGCACTGCGAGCAGTGACAATAGACAACGCCACGCAGCGCGCCGCGCGTCCGGAAGCGGACCGCTCCGCACAGACAAGATCCCTGGTGACTGTCACTCATTCCAACCTCCTCCGAAAACGCGGCATCGTCCTCACCGCCAGGATTCCAGCTTCGCGGCGCCCGCGCGCAAGCAAATGCGACATGCTCTGGTGCAGCAAATCCGAAATTCGGTTTCTCCAACAGCGTAACAGGCCTGCGAACTCAGGCTGCCAAACCGGCATTGTTTTCGGATTGTTGGTGGCAGGCTGAAGCCTTTACAGCCGCAGCCGGAGAAAAACCTGCGGATTTTATGCGAATTAAGGAAACTTTAGCGCTAGCGCATCTATGGTCATGTCGTGTGAAGGTTGCGGGTGGGGACGCGCCTCTTCGCGTCTCGTTCTGGAATGTCGGTAGCATTCCCCCATGTCGGCGATAAGTGGACCCGCAAATCTTCGCCGGGATCCAAGGGGAAGAGTGGATCAGACATGCAGGCGGCAGCCACCCAGACCGAAAGAAACACCGATATCGCCAGCACCGTCGTCACGACCATGCGCCAGCTTGGCGTGCTCGGCGTGCCGCGCAACTACGAGATTTTCTACGAGGCGTTGAGCGGCACCAACCGCGAGCTCAGTCTCGCCGTCGTGTCGCTGAGCAGCCGGCCGACGCAGGATGAGCTGGATCAGATCGGGCGCACCTTCTTTGCCCACAACCATGGCCCCGGCATCGTTGAGCATGCGCGGGACGTCATCGCCAGGGAGCTTGAGGAAGTCGCATCACTCCTGCGGAGCGAGCGCAGCCACATCGAGAAATACGGCAGGATCCTCGACGAGACATCGAGCGGCCTCAGCGGCCGCAGCTTGCTGTCGCAGGACCTCTTGCAGAAGATCGCCAACGCCATGTCGGTCGCCACCAGTTCGACGATCGATCATGGCAAGCAGATTGCATCGACACTCCGTGACAAGACGGCCGAACTCGAGAGTGTCAAGTCGAAGCTCGAGGAATACAAGCGGCTGGCCGACACCGACCCGTTGACCCAAATCTGGAACCGCCGCGCCTTCGACAAGGAAATCACCAGGATCTACAACAGCAACAAGGGCATCCTGTTCAATGCCCTGATCCTTGCCGACATCGATCGGTTCAAGGACATCAACGACCGCTACGGCCATCCGGTCGGCGACAAGATCATCCAGATCATCGCCGAGATTTTCCAGACCAGCATTCGCGGCGACATGTTCGTCGCCCGCACCGGCGGCGAGGAGTTTGCGCTGATCATCGAGGGCGCCAGCGAGGACGCCACCTACGAGATCTCGGAGCGCATCCGTGCGCTGATCGAGCAGACGCCGTTCACCAGCAGCCAGACCGGCGCCAATTACGGCACCGTCACCGTCTCCATGGGTATCTGCATGGCATCCGAGGCCGATGGCCCGGAAGACCTCTACACCAAGGCCGACGGGGCGCTTTACCGTTCCAAGGTCAGCGGGCGCAACCGCGTCACCAAGCACTCGACAATGGCCGGCCGCGCCGGCAAGAGTTGGCTTCTCTACAAGAAGGACTGAAGCCTTCCATCCCGCCCTGTCGGCTGGGCAAGTATTTGACCACAAACGGAAAAGGCGCCGGATTTCCCAGGCGCCTTTTCTTTGCGTCAGTCCAGCCTGGCAGCAATCAGCCGTTCACGACCTGCTTGTGCCGCACCGGATGGCTCTTCTTCAGGAGATCCGACACCAGGAACGCCAGTTCGATCGCCTGATCGGCATTGAGGCGCGGGTCGCAATGCGTGTGGTAGCGGTCCTGCAGTTCCTCGGCGGTGATGGCGCGTGCGCCACCGGTGCATTCGGTGACGTTCTTGCCGGTCATCTCGACATGGATGCCGCCCGGATGCGTGCCTTCGGCGCGGTGCACCTCGAAGAAGGTCTGCACCTCCTTCAGGATGCGGTCGAAAGGCCGCGTCTTGTAGCCGGCGGCCTCGATGGTGTTGCCGTGCATCGGGTCCGACGACCAGACGACGCTGCGGCCTTCCTTCTGCACCGCGCGCACCAGCTTCGGCAGATGGTCGGCGACCTTGTCGGAACCGAAGCGCGCGATCAGCGTCAGCCGGCCGGGCTCATTGTCCGGATTGAGCAGGTCGATCAGCTCCAGCAAGCCATCCGGCGTCAGCGACGGGCCGCATTTCAGGCCGAGCGGGTTCTTGATGCCGCGGCAATACTCGACATGGGCATGGTCGGGCTGGCGGGTGCGGTCGCCGATCCAGATCATGTGGCCTGACGTGGCGTACCAGTCGCCGGAGGTCGAATCGACACGGGTCAGCGCCTCCTCGTAACCGAGCAGCAGCGCCTCGTGGCTGGTGTAGAAATCGGTCTCGCGCAGGGCATAGTTGGTTTCCGAGGTGATGCCGACGGCCTTCATGAAGTCCATCGTCTCGGTGATGCGGTTGGCGAGCGACTCGTACTTCTCGCCTTGCGGGCTGTCGGAGACAAAGCCGAGCATCCAGCGATGCACGTTCTCCAGGCTGGCATAGCCGCCCTGCGCGAAAGCGCGCAGAAGGTTGAGCGTCGCGGCCGACTGGCGGTACGCCATTTCCTGGCGGGCGGGATCGGGAATGCGCGATTTGGCATCGAATTCGATGCCGTTGATGATGTCGCCGCGATAGCTCGGCAGCGTCACCTCGCCCTTGGTCTCGTTGTCGGACGAGCGCGGTTTGGCGAACTGGCCGGCAACACGGCCGACCTTCACCACCGGCTGCGCGCCGGCAAAGGTCAGCACCACCGACATTTGCAGGAAGACGCGGAAGAAGTCGCGGATGTTGTCCGCGCCATGTTCGGCAAAACTCTCGGCGCAGTCGCCGCCCTGGAGGAGGAAGGCCTCGCCGGCGGCGACAGCCGCGAGCTGCTTCTTCAGCTTGCGCGCCTCGCCGGCAAAGACTAGCGGCGGAAAGGTGGCGAGTTGGGCCTCCGTGTTCTTCAGCGCGCCAAGATCCGGATAAGCAGGAACCTGCTTGATCGGCTTTGCTCTCCACGAATTCGGCGACCATTTCGTCATCGCTGCACCCAACGCTCTTTCCGGCAAGCACCCTCGCCCGCCATTTCCAGCCCCTATAGGGGTGGCGGCTCCATACACGAAGCCGATTTTCTATTCTAGACCGGAATTTCAGCGCTGGCGATGATGGCCGGCGGCTAGGCGGCCTTCTCCACCAGCCGCGCCAGCTGCGTCATGACGACCGCAGAGCCGGCAAGCCGCTTCTCGGCCGTCGGCCAATCGCGAGTGAAGACGACACTGTGGTCAGGCCTGATCTTGGCCAATGACCCCTGTTCGCCAATGAACTTGACCAGACCGACCGGGTTGGAGAATTCGCGCTTGCGGAAGTGGATGACGACGCCCTTCGGCCCGGCGTCGAGTTTTTCCACATTGGCCTTGCGGCAGAGCGCCTTGATGAAGACGATCTTGAGGAGATGCTTCACCTCGTCCGGCAGCGGGCCGAAACGGTCGATCAGCTCGGCGCCGAAAGCATCGATCTCCTCGGTGTTTTCGAGATCGCCGAGACGGCGGTAAAGCGCTAGCCTGAGCTGCAGGTCGGGCACATAGCTTTCCGGGATCATCACCGCGGTGCCGACGGCGATCTGCGGCGACCAGCCGCCATCCTGGACCTCGCCGGAATCCTTCACCTCGGCCACGGCCTCTTCCAGCATCTGCTGGTAAAGCTCGAAGCCGACCTCCTTGATGTGGCCGGACTGTTCTTCGCCCAGAAGATTGCCGGCGCCACGGATATCGAGATCGTGGCTGGCAAGCTGGAAGCCGGCGCCCAGCGTGTCGAGCGACTGCAGCACTTTCAGCCGGCGCTCGGCCGTGTCGGTCAGCTTGCGGTTGGCCGGCAGAGTGAACAGCGCATAGGCGCGCACTTTCGAGCGGCCGACGCGGCCGCGCAGCTGGTAGAGCTGCGACAGGCCGAACATGTCGGCGCGATGGATGATCAGCGTGTTGGCGGTCGGGATATCCAGGCCGGATTCGACGATGGTCGTCGACAGAAGCACATCGTACTGGCCGTCGTAGAAGGCATTCATGATGTCGTCGAGTTCGCCCGGCGGCATCTGGCCATGGGCCACGGCGACTTTCAGTTCCGGCACGGATTCACGCAGAAAATCATGGATTTCGGCGAGATCGCTGATGCGCGGAACCACATAGAACGAATGCCCGCCACGATAGCGCTCGCGCAGCAGCGTCTCGCGGATGACCAGCGGATCGAAGGGCGAGATGAAGGTGCGCACCGCCATGCGGTCGACAGGCGGCGTGGCGATCAGCGACAGTTCGCGAACGCCGGTCAGCGCCAGTTGCAGCGTGCGCGGGATCGGCGTCGCCGACAGCGTCAGAACGTGGACGTCCGTCTTCAGGTCTTTCAGCCGTTCCTTGTGCTTGACGCCAAAGTGCTGCTCCTCGTCGATGATCAGCAGGCCGAGATTCTTGAACGAAATGGCAGACCCGAGCAGCGCATGGGTGCCGATGACGATATCGACCTGGCCCTCGGCAATGCCTTTCTTGGTTTCGGCCAGTTCCTTGGCGCCGACCAGCCGCGAGGCCTGGGCAACACGGATCGGCAGGCCGGAAAACCGCTGAGAAAACGTCTTGAAGTGCTGGCGTGACAACAGCGTCGTCGGCACCACCACTGCGACCTGGAACCCTTCCATGGCGGCGATGAAGGCGGCGCGCAGCGCCACTTCGGTCTTGCCGAAGCCGACGTCGCCGCAGATCAGCCGGTCCATCGGCTTGCCGGCACCGAGGTCATCCCTGACCGAGTCGATCGCCGTCTGTTGGTCGTCGGTTTCCTCGTACGGGAAACGAGCCGAGAATTCGTCATAAAGGCCTTCGGCCGGCACCAGCGCCGGTGCGGCGCGCATCTGCCGCTCGGCGGCGATGCGGATCAGTTGCCCGGCCATGTCGAGCAAGCGCTTCTTCAACTTCGCCTTGCGCGACTGCCAGGCGCCGCCGCCGAGCTTGTCCAGCGTCGCCTCGGCTGTGTCGGAGCCGTAACGCGACAGGAGCTCGATGTTTTCCACCGGCAGGAACAGCCGGTCGTCGCCGGCATAGTGGATTTCCAGGCAGTCATGCGGCGCACCGACGGCTTCGATAGTGCGCAGGCCGATGAAGCGGCCGATGCCGTGGTCGGCATGGACGACGATATCGCCGGCCGACAAGGCCGAGGCTTCGGCTATGAAGTCGGATGCCCGCTTCTTGCGCTTCGAGCGGCGGATCAGCCGGTCGCCCAGAATGTCCTGTTCGGCGACGACGACCAGTTTTTCGGTCTCGAAGCCGGATTCCAGCGGCAGCACGGCCAAGGCCGCTTGCCCCGGCTCGAGTTGTTCGGCTTCGGCCAGCGTCTCGACCTGTTTGAGGTTGCCGAGATGATGCTCGGCCAGGATCTGGCCAAGCCGGTCGAGCGAACCTTCGGTCCAGCCGGCGATGACGACACGGCGGCGTGCCGCGCGCTCGTCGGCGATGTGCCTGACGACGACGTCGAAGACGTTGACGTTCGGGTCGGCGCGCTCCTCGACGAAGCTGCGGCCATGGCGCGATCCGGCGTGGTAGACCTTTTTCGCGCCGGCATCGGGCGCGTCGAATGGCGTGAAGTCGATCGCTTCGCGCGGCCCGAGCGAGGCGATCAGGTTTTCCGGCGAGAGATAAAGCAGATCCGGCGCCACCGGCTTGTAGGGCACCGCATCCTTCAGTGCGGCGTCCGCCTGCTTCTTGCGCGCCTCGTAATGGTCGAGAATCAGCGTGTGGCGTTCGGCCAACGCCTCATGCGCCAGATGGTCGAAGATGACAGGCGTGTCGGGCAGATAGTCGAACACGGTCTCCAGCCGCTCGTAGAAGAACGGCAGCCAGTGCTCCATGCCGGCGAAGCGCCTACCCTCGCTGACCGCCGCATAGAGACCGTCATCACGCTGCGGCGCGCCGAAAGCTTCGATATAGGCGCGGCGGAAGCGGCTGATGGTTTCGGGCGTCAGCGCCACCTCGCTCATCGCCTGCAGCGCCATCGACTTGCGCTGGCCGGTGGTACGCTGCGTGGCGGCATCGAAGACGCGGATCGATTCCAGCGTATCGCCGAAGAAATCGAGCCTCAGCGCCTCGGTCCAGCCCGGCGCGAAGAGGTCGAGGATGCCGCCACGCACGGCGAACTCGCCGATACCGCGCACCGTCGGCACCCGTTCGAAGCCCGACGTTTCCAGCCGCGACACCAGCGCGTTCATGTCGATCTGGTTGCCCGGCCTGGCGTGAAAGGTCTGCGCTTCGACAAGCTCTGCCGGCGGAATGCGCTGCAGCAGCGCATTGGCGGTGGTGAGGATGACGGCGCGGTGCGGCTTCCTGGCCAGCGCGATCATGGCGGTCAGTGCATCGAGGCGCTTGGCCGCGGCATCCGAACCGGGCGAAACGCGGTCATAGGGCAGGCAATCCCAGGCCGGCAGTTCGAGCACCGGAAGGCCGGGGGCCGCGAAGGACAACGCCTCGATGATTGCCGGCAGGCGCTGGCCGTCACGCGCCACGAACAATACCGGCTTGTCGGGCGCGATCTCCAGCGCAGCCTGCACCAGCGCGAAGGCTTCATAGCCATCGGCGACACCGTCGACGATGAACTGGCCGGCATGGCCTTTCGGCAGACCAATGGTGGGAATGAGGCTCATCAAATCACGGTCTTGTTTTGTCGCAATTCCTAGGAAAACTGCTTGGGACTTTTCCTGGGAATTGCTTGTGTTCAGAAAATCATGGTCCGGCGGGACGCCAGGATCTTTTGCAGGACGACGCAGTCGATATCCGCCGGCACCGGGCGTTCGCCAGTTATCAGCGGCAGGAATTCGGTGTCGGGAATGTCGAGGAGCCTCTCATATTGGTCGATCTCCTCGGCCGTCAAGGCGGCGATCTCGGCATCGGCGAAGGTGCCGAGGATCAGATCCATCTCGCGCAAGCCGCGATGCCAGGAGCGGAACAAGAGCTTGCGGCGGTGGACGTCCAGCCCCTCGCTTGATCGTTTCGTTCCGGTCATTGTGGCGCATCCTCACTTGCTGCGGCGCATATAGCGTGGATAGAAGGGGCTGTCAGCCTTGCGCTGCTGCCGTCGCGACATAAGCTGACATCATGCGTCCTTCCATCCTCGACCCCCTCTTTGTCCCGATCACCTCGCTCGCCGGCGTCGGGCCGAAGGTTGGCGCGCTGATCGAGAAGGTCGTCGCCGCCGATCTCGGCGATCGCGCGGCGCGCGCCGGCGATCTTCTGTTCGTGCTGCCGCATACCGTCATCGACCGCCGCAACCGGCCCGGCATCGCGCTCGCCGCCGAGGGCGCGATCGTCACGCTCGATCTGCGCATTGACCGTCATCAGCCGCCGCCGCGCGGCAACCGGTCGGTGCCCTACCGGGTCTTTGCCCATGACGATACCGGCGAAATCGGCCTGACCTTCTTCCATGCCCATGCCTCCTACCTCGAAAAGGCGATGCCAGTCGGCGAGCATGTCGTGGTCTCGGGCCGCATGGAATGGTTCAACGGCCGCCCGACCATGGTCCACCCCGACCATATCGCCCTGGCCAGCGAGGCGGAAAACCTGCCGCTGGTCGAACCGGTCTACCCGCTCACCGCGGGGCTGTCCGGCAAGGTGCTGCGCCGGGCGATCGGCCAGGCGCTGGCGCGCTTGCCCGAATTGCCCGAGTGGCAGGATGGCGCCCTCATGCGCCGGCACACCTTTCCGACCTTTGGCGACGCGCTCGCCCGCATCCACAACCCGGCCGATCCGATCGACGTCTCCATCGACGGCGCCGCCTGGCGGCGCCTCGCCTATGACGAATTGCTGGCGGGCCAGGTCTCGCTGGCGTTGGTGCGGGCAAAGATCCGCCGCTTGTCTGGCCGTCCCCTGGTCGGCGACGGCAGCATCGTAGAGAAACTGCGCGCAGCGCTTCCCTATTCGCTGACCGCTTCCCAGGAATTCGCACTGGCCGAAATCAATGCCGACCTTGCCCACCCCGAGCGCATGCTGCGGCTTCTGCAAGGCGATGTCGGGTCCGGCAAGACGGTCGTCGCGCTGCTTGCCATGGCGCGCGCCGTCGAGGCTGGCGGCCAGGCGGCGTTGATGGCGCCGACCGAAATCCTGGCGCGCCAGCATCTGGCGACGATCGCCCCGCTTGCCGCCAGCATAGGCCTGCGCATCGCCATCCTGACCGGGCGCGAGAAAGGCCGCGAACGCGCCGACACGCTGGCCGGTTTGGCCAGCGGCGAGATCGACATCGTCGTCGGCACCCACGCGCTGTTCCAGGAAACGGTGACTTTCCACGACCTGGTGCTGGCCGTCATCGATGAGCAGCACCGCTTCGGCGTCCACCAGCGGCTTGCCATCACCGCCAAGGGCGATGCGCCCGACATGCTGGTGATGACGGCGACCCCCATCCCGCGCACGCTGGTGCTGACCGCCTTCGGTGACATGGACGTGTCGAAATTGACGGAAAAGCCGGCCGGCCGCCAGCCGATCCGAACCGTCACGCTGCCGCTGGAGCGCCTGGACGAACTGGTCGGCCGCATGGTCGATGCCGTCGCCGGCGGCCAGAAGATCTACTGGATCTGTCCGTTGGTCGAAGAATCCGAAGAGATTAAACTGATGTCGGCGGAAGATCGTTTCGCCTCGCTGAAACCGCTGTTCGGCGACCGCATCGGCCTTGTCCATGGCCGTATGAAGGGTGCGGAGAAGGACGAGGCAATGCGGGCCTTCAAGCAGGGCGAGACGCGCATCCTGATCGCTACCACGGTCATCGAGGTCGGCGTCGACGTGCCCGATGCCACCGTCATGGTCATCGAGCATGCCGAGCGCTTTGGCCTGGCGCAGTTGCATCAGCTGCGCGGCCGTGTCGGACGCGGCGACAAGCCGTCCTCCTGCGTGCTGCTCTACAAGGATCCGCTCGGCGAGACCGCCAAACGCCGGCTGTCGGTGATGCGCGAGACGGAGGACGGCTTCCTGATCGCCGAGGAAGACCTGAAATTGCGCGGTGAAGGCGAGCTTTTGGGCACCCGCCAGTCCGGCACGCCGGGCTTCCAGGTGGCGCGTATCGAGGCTCATGCCGATCTTCTGGAAGCTGCCCGCGACGATGCAAGGTTGATCCTGTCGCGCGACCCTGAGCTGCAATCCGACCGCGGCGAGGCGCTACGCCTGTTGCTCTATTTGTTCGGTCGCGACGAAGCCGTTCGGCTCCTGCGCGCCGGATGAGCCAAGGCGGCAACCGATGGGTTGGCAAGCATTCCCTCGATAGGCTCACCATTCACGACAACCATTTGCTTGACCTCGGGCGCCACCAGTCCGGCCGACACGATCAGCTTGGCACCGTCCTCGATCGTCATGTCGAGCAGCACGATGTCCGACTTCGGCACGTACATCAGGAAGCCGGTGGTCGGGTTCGGCGTGCAGGGCATGAACACGGCAATCAGCGGATCGCCTTCCTGATCAAGCTTCTGGTTGATCTCGGTCTCTTTCTCGCTGGCGACGAAGACCAGCGACCAGACGCCCTTGCGCGGATACTCGACCAGCCCGACCTGGCGGAACATGTCGCCTTTGTTCGACAGCACGGTCTCGAAAATCTGCTTCAGCGAGCCATAGATGCCGCGCACCAGCGGCATGCGGCCAAGCATGCGCTCACCGAAATTTACGATGGCGCGGCCGACGATGTTGGCCGTCAGGAAGCCGATCAGCGTGATCAGGATCAGGGCGACGATCAGCCCGAAGCCCGGCACCGGGAACGGCAGGTAGGTATCGGGGTTGTAACGCGCTGGAATATAAGGTTTTACCCAGGAATCGACCCAGCCGATGAACGACCAGGCAATATAGGCGGTGATCGCCAGCGGCGCGCAGACGACGAAGCCTGTGAGGAAATAGTTCCTCAGCCGGGTCATGCCAGAAGTCTTCGGAGCGTCGGACATGGTTCACCGGGGCGCGGGTTGCCGTGCAACATTAGTGAACAGCAAGGCCGTTTGGAACTGCGAAGTTTTTAAAGGCCCGATTATGCCGCCGCTTCCAGCGGTTCTATCTTCTCAAGTTCCAACGCTAGTTTCTTCGCTTCGGTCTCAAGCTCGTAAGCCTGCTGAAAATTCATCCAGAATTGAGGCGTGGTGTTGAAAAACCGCGCCAGTCGCAAAGCAGTGTCGGGGGTCAAGCCGATCTATTCCTTGGCAATGCGTTCGATACGGGTACGCGGAAGATTGAGCTTTTTTGCGAGGGCGCCAGCGCTCATGCCAAGGGGAACGAGATATTCTTCACGCAGGAATTCTCCGGGGTGAACTGGACGGGCGAACTTCGATGCCATTCGGCTCAACCTCCCGATTTGAGAGGTAAAACTTACTCCACCGTCACCGATTTCGCCAGATTGCGTGGCTGGTCGACGTCGGTGCCCATGAACACGGCGGCGAAATAGGCCAGCATCTGGATCGGCAGCGCATAGATGATCGGCGAGATGATTTCCGGCACATCCGGCAGCACGATCGTTTCCATCGTCTTCACGCTTACCTGTGCCGCGCCCTTGCTGTCGGTGATCAGGATGATCTTGCCGCCGCGCGCCGCCACTTCCTGCATGTTGGAAACGGTTTTCTCGAAGATACGGTCATGCGGCGCGATGACGATGACCGGCATATTCTCGTCGATCAGCGCGATCGGGCCATGCTTCAACTCGCCCGCGGCATAGCCTTCGGCGTGGATGTAGGAGATTTCCTTGAGTTTCAGCGCGCCTTCCATGGCCAGCGGGAAATTGGTGTCGCGGCCGAGATAGAGCACGTCCTTGTAGCGCGATAGTTCGCGCGCGATGCGCTCGATCTGCTCCTCGAGCTTCAGCACCTGGTTGGCATAGCGCGGCGCTTCCGAAAGCGCGCGCACCAGGGTTTTCTCCTGCTCTTTCGAGATTGTGCCGCGCGCCACACCGGCGCGCACCGCAAGCGCGGCCAGCACGGACAGCTGGCAGGTGAAAGCCTTGGTCGAGGCGACGCCGATCTCGGGTCCGGCAAGCGTCGGCAGCACGACGTCGGATTCGCGCGCCATGGTCGATTCCCGCACATTGACGACGGCGCCGATCTTCATGCCGGCCTTGCGGCAGTAGCGCAGCGAGGCCAGCGTGTCGGCGGTCTCGCCCGATTGCGAGATGAAAAAAGCGGCATCGTTGGCCGACAGCGGCATTTCGCGGTAGCGGAATTCCGAGGCGACATCGATATCGACCGGCAGCCGCGCATAGCGCTCGAACCAGTATTTGCCGATCAGGCCGGCGAGATAGGCGGTGCCGCAGGCGGAGATCGCCAGCCGGTCGATCTTGGCGAAATCGAACGGCAGGTCGAGCGGCTTGGAGACGCCGGAGACGAAATCCACATAGTGAGCCAGCGTGTGCGAGATCACCTCGGGCTGCTCATGGATTTCCTTCTCCATGAAATGGCGGCGATTGCCCTTGTCGACCATGAAGCTGGTCGACAGCGACTGCTGGCGCTTGCGGACAACCCTTTTGCCGTCGATGTCAAAGATGGCGACACCGTCGCGGCGCACCACCGCCCAGTCGCCGTCCTCGAGATAGGTTATCGAATTGGTGAACGGGGCGAGCGCGATGGCGTCCGAGCCCAGGAACATCTCGCCATCGCCATGGCCGACGGCCAGCGGCGGGCCGTTGCGGGCGCCGACGATCAGATCCTCGTCGCCTTTGAACATGATGGCCAGCGCAAAGGCGCCTTCCAGCCGCTTCAGCGCCTGATGCGCGGCCTCGACCGGCATCAGCCCCTTGGCCAGTTCGCGCGCCACCAAATGGGCAACGACCTCGGTGTCTGTCTGCGACGAGAAAGAATAGCCGTCGCGGATCAGTTCGTCGCGCAGTTCGGCGAAATTCTCGATGATGCCGTTGTGGACGATGGCGACGCCGGCGGAAAAATGCGGATGCGCATTGGTCTCGTTGGGTACACCATGGGTCGCCCAGCGTGTATGGCCGATGCCGATGGTGCCTTCGAGCGGCTCGTCCTTGAGCCGGCGTTCGAGGTTGACCAGCTTGCCTTCGGCGCGGCGGCGGCCAAGCTCACCCTTCTCGATAGTGGCGACGCCGGCCGAGTCATAGCCGCGATACTCGAGCCGCTTGAGCGCATCGACAATGAGCGGCGCAACCTGCGAGTGGCCGACGATTCCAACGATACCGCACATGCAGACAGCCCCCAATTCCCCGTGGAAAACCAGCGCTATTTAGGGATGGCCGGTTCGCCGCGAAAGTCACATTGCATTTCGTCCGCTGTAACGGACGCTTCTGCACGCATGCATCATGACACAGCGCACTTGCAATCCGGTTACCGCAATCGTTCAGTTTTTGAAGGCCGGTCTTACTTCTTTTTGGCAGCCGCGGCCGAGGCAAAGCGCTCGCGCAATTCCTTGCCCTTGCCGGGAATCGTCTTCTGGCGGGCGCGCCCGAAAGCCAGCGCATCGTCGGGTACACTTTCGGTGATCACGCTGCCCGAGGCGATGTAGCCGCCCTTGCCGATTGTGATAGGCGCGACCAGCGAGGAATTCGAGCCGATGAAGGCGCCTTCGCCGATGTCGGTGAAGAATTTCGAGTAGCCGTCATAGTTGCAGGTGATGGTGCCGGCCCCGATATTGGCCCCCGCGCCGACACGTGCATCGCCGATATAGGTCAGATGATTGACCTTGGCGCCTTCCTCGATAACAGCCTGCTTGACCTCACAGAAATTGCCGACTTTTGCCTTTTCCCGCAGATCGGCGCCCGGCCGCAGTCGTGCGAACGGACCGACATCGCAATTGCCCGCGACAGTGGCGCCTTCGATATGGCTGAAGGCGTGGATCTTGGCGCCGCCGGCGATCTTTACGCCTGGACCAAACCAGACATCGGGCTCGACGATCGTGTCGGCACCGATTTCGGTGTCGTGCGAGAAGAAAACAGTCTCCGGCGCGATCAGCGTCACGCCCGAAAGCATCGCCTCGTACCGCCGGCGCTGCTGCCAGATACCCTCGGCTTGCGCCAGTTCGGCGCGGTTGTTGATGCCGAGCGCATTTTCAAAGCTGGCTTCGGTCGCAACCACATCGAGGCCTTGCCCGCTGGCGATCTCGACGATGTCGGTGAGGTAGTATTCGCCCTTGGCGTTCGTGTTGCCGACCGCGTCGAGCAGCTTCAGCGCCTGGCTACCGGCCACCGCCATCAGCCCGCCATTGCAGAAGGTGATCTTCTTCTCTTCCTCGCTGCAATCTTTCTCCTCGCGGATGGCGACCAGCTTGCCGCCCTTTTCGATCAGCCGGCCATAGCCGGTTGGATTGGGTGTACGGAAGCCGATGACGGCGACGGCAGCACCTTCCGCCAGCTTCAGTCGCGCCACGGTCAGCGCCCCCGGATCGATCAGCGGCGTGTCACCGAACATCACCAGGACATCGTCGTAACCCCTTGATATCGCTTCGCGCGCAGCCAGCACGGCATGCGCCGTGCCAAGCCGCTTTTCCTGCACGAAGGTCTCGGCCTTCACAGCGAATTTTGCCGCGGCCTTGCGCATTTCCTCCGCCCCATGGCCGATCACCAGCGCCTGGTCGCCGGCCCCGGCGGCTTCGGCGGCCTTCACCACATGCGCGACCATCGGCAGGCCGGCGATTTTGTGCAGCACCTTCGGCAGCGCACTCTTCATGCGCGTGCCTTCGCCGGCAGCGAGGATGATCGACAGACAGGTTCTCTGGCTCATGGATGGACAACCATATGAAAAAGCGTTGGGAATCAAAGCATGCTAGCAGTGGCGCCATGCTGCACCAATGCGGTTAAATTCCGGTGAGATGGCGGAGCAGGTGGCTTTTAATCAGTAGGTCTACCGCCCAGTCTGTTAAACGCCCGTCCTGCGGCCGGACCGCTAGCCCAGCCGCCCCAACACGGGGAAATTTTCCAGCAGCCAGTACGATACGGCCTGCACCCCGCCGGTCAGGAAAAACGCGCCGGCAACGACCAGCAGCGCACCAATCGCTTTTTCCACTCGGCCGAGATGGACGCGGAATTTGCCGAGGAAACGCATGAAGGCGCCGGAAAACAGCGCCGCGATCAGGAAGGGTATGCCAAGCCCAAGCGAATAGGCGGCGAGCAGCAGCGCGCCCTCGCCCACGGTTTCGCGACCGCCGGCCAGCGTCAGGATCGGTCCCAGCACCGGGCCGATGCAAGGTGTCCAGCCGAAGGCGAAGGCCAGTCCCATGACATAGGCGGCGACAGCACTTGCCGGCTTGCCCTGCGACTGGAAGCGCGCCTCGCGCGACAACAACGGGATGCGCAGGATACCGAGGAAATTCAGGCCCATCAGGATGATCAGCACGCCGGCGCCCATCGCCAGCGGCTCTTGCCAGACGCGCAGCAGCCGACCGATGGTCGAGGCGCCGGCGCCGAGCGCCACGAACACGGTCGAGAAGCCGAGCACGAAGGCGATCGAGGAATAGAGCAGCGCGCCGCGCGTGCCTTCACGCGCCGTCGCCCCCGCATTGCCACGAAAATCGTCGACCGAGACACCGGCCATGTAGCAGAGATAGGGCGGCACCAGCGGCAGCACGCAAGGCGACAGGAACGAGATGGCGCCCGCCCCGACCGCGCTGACATAGCCGATATCCAATGCCATTCCAAAACCCTGCTGTTTCGGCGACGATACTGTTTGGGCGCCGATATAGCGAAGCCCTGGCCTGTGCGCCAATCACCAATGTGTGGCAACCAGTCGCTGTTCGGGCAATCTCGCTGACCCCACCCAACCAAGTACGACCGAACCGATGGAATTGTTACTGGCAACCAAAGCCCCAGCTACCGATATCCCACAAGCCCTTTCGGGAAGAACCTCCGGCCGGCAGGCGTTGACACAACGAGACCGCGATTTCCCGCGCGTCTCCACATATCAGGGAGGGTTCCATGAAAATCATAACCGCAGGGCTGGCCGCGCTTCTGCTCAGCACCGCCGCATCCTTCGCCGCCGAGGCGTGGAAGGAAGCCGATGTCGGCGGCACCAAGATCTACACCGATCCCAAGGGCATGACGCTTTACACCTATGACAAGGACAGCAAGGGCAAGTCGAACTGCTACGACAAATGCGCCGCCAACTGGGCGCCGCTGAAGGCCGCGGCCAGCGCCAAGGCGGACGACGAATGGAGCGTTGTCAAACGCACCGATGGCACCAAGATGTGGGCCTATGACGGCAAGCCGGTCTACACCTTCGTCAAGGACAAGAAGGCTGGCGACATGAGCGGTGACGGCGTCGCCGGCGTCTGGCACGTCGTCAAGGCCGACTGAGCCTCCTTCCCGCTTCCCGCCTGTTGGCGGGGCATCAGCTGGTCGCCGGGCAGCCTCCGATACCGTCGGCGGCCGGCCTCATGATCGAGGGACGGCATTCCTCGACTCATCGAAACGGAGCTCGGTCGTTTTCGCCAATTTGCGACCATCGTCTCTCTCGGCCAATTCTGTGATTTTCTCCATACACTCTAAGAGTGTATTGCTGCCGGCATCCCCGCAATTTGGGCGCTTCCCCTTGACCGGATGCGAAAGCGCGGCCATGTGAGCGGCAACAGGAACGAGATTTCGTCGCGCGCAGCGGAATTCTTCTGGCGCATCACAGCTGAATAAGAGACCTCATGGACGTCGTCGTCGTCGAATCGCCGGCCAAGGCAAAGACAATCAACAAATACCTCGGCAAGAACTACAAGGTTCTGGCCTCGTTCGGCCATGTCCGCGATCTGCCGGCCAAGGACGGCTCGGTGCGTCCGGACGAGGATTTCGCCATGTCCTGGGCGGTCGACACCGCTTCGGGCAAGCGCCTCGCCGACATCGCCAAGGCGGTCAAGGATGCCGATGGCCTGATCCTCGCCACCGACCCGGATCGCGAGGGCGAAGCCATCTCCTGGCACGTGCTGGAAGTGCTGAAGCAGAAGCGTGCGCTGAAGGACAAGCCGGTCAGCCGTGTCGTCTTCAACGCCATCACCAAGTCGTCGGTGCTGGAAGCGATGGCCAATCCGCGCCAGATCGATGCGCCGCTGGTCGATGCCTATCTGGCCCGCCGGGCGCTCGACTATCTCGTCGGCTTCACGCTGTCGCCGGTTCTGTGGCGCAAATTGCCGGGCGCCCGCTCGGCCGGCCGTGTCCAGTCGGTGGCGTTGCGCCTTGTCTGCGACCGCGAATCCGAGATCGAGCGCTTCATCCGCGAGGAATATTGGCAGATCGCCGCCATCCTCGGCACGCCCCGCAACGAGGCTTTCGAAGCCCGGCTCACCGCGTTCGAGCGCAAGAAGCTGCAGAAGCTCGACATTTCCAACAAGGCGCAGGCCGACGACATCAAGACGATGCTCGAGGGCGCCTCCTTCAAGGCGCTGTCCGTCGAAGCCAAGCCGACCAAGCGCAATCCAGGCCCGCCCTTCACCACCTCGACGCTGCAACAGGCGGCTTCCTCGGGCCTCGGTTTCTCCGCCACCCGAACCATGCAGGTGGCGCAGCGGCTCTATGAAGGGATGGAGATCGGCGGCGAAACCACCGGCCTGATCACCTATATGCGAACCGACGGGGTGCAAATGGCGCCGGAAGCGATCGACGCTGCCCGCGATGCGATCGCCAAGGAATTTGGCCCGAAATACCTGCCGGAAAAGCCGCGCGTTTACACGACCAAGGCCAAGAACGCCCAGGAAGCGCACGAGGCGATCCGTCCGACGGATTTCATGCGCACCCCGGCATCGGTCAGGCAGTACCTCGATTCCGACCAGATGCGGCTCTATGAGCTGATCTGGAAGCGCGCCATCTCCAGCCAGATGCAGCCGGCCGAGATCGAGCGCACCACCGTCGAGATCGAGGCGGTGAACGGCTCGCGCACCGCCGAGCTTCGCGCCGTCGGTTCCGTCGTCCGCTTCGACGGCTTCATCGCCGCCTACACCGACCAGAAGGAAGACGACGCGGAGGACGAGGAAAACCGCCGCCTGCCCGAGATCCACGCCGGCGAGCAGCTCGCCCGCCAGGCGATCAACGCCACCCAGCACACCACCGAGCCGCCGCCGCGTTATTCCGAGGCGTCGCTGATCAAGAAGCTGGAAGAGCTCGGCATCGGCCGCCCGTCGACCTACACCGCGATCCTGAAGACACTTGAGGACCGCGACTATGTCACGATCGACAAGCGCCGGCTGGTGCCGCAGGCCAAGGGGCGGCTGCTGTCGGCCTTCCTGGAAAGCTTCTTCGAGCGCTATGTCGAATACGACTTCACCGCCTCGCTGGAGGAAAAGCTCGACGAGATTTCCGACGGCAAGCTCGCCTGGAAGGACGTGCTGCGCGACTTCTGGAAGGATTTTTCAGGCGCCGTCGCCGATATCAAGGAACTGCGCGTCACCGACGTGCTCGATGCGCTGAACGAGGAACTGGCGCCGCTGGTATTCCCCGCCCGCGAGGACGGTTCGAACCCGCGCATCTGCCCGAAATGCGGCACCGGCAATCTGTCGCTGAAGCTCGGCAAGTTCGGCGCTTTCGTCGGCTGCTCGAACTATCCGGAATGCTCCTTCACCCGCCAACTCGGCGACGCCGCCAACCCGAATGGCGAGAATGGCGGCGGCGACGACGGCACCAAGGTGCTCGGCAAGGATCCTTACACGGCCGAGGAAATCACGCTGCGCTCAGGCCGCTTCGGCCCCTACATCCAGCGCGGCGACGGCAAGGAAGCCAAGCGCTCCAGCCTGCCCAAGGGTTGGACGCCGGAATCCATCGACCATGAGAAAGCGCTGGCACTGCTGTCATTGCCGCGCGATGTGGGAAAACATCCCGAATCTGGCAAGATGATCTCGGCCGGGCTCGGTCGTTACGGTCCGTTCGTGCTGCACGACGGCACCTACGCCAATGTCGACAGCATCGAGGACGTGTTCTCGATCGGCCTCAACCGCGCCGTCACGGTGATTGCCGAGAAGCAATCGAAGGCCAAGGGCGGCCGCAACGGCGGCACCGCCGCTGCCTTGAAAGAACTGGGCGACCATCCGGAGGGCGGTGGCAAGATCGTCGTTCGCGACGGCAAATACGGACCCTACGTCAATTTCGGCAAGGTCAACGCCACGCTGCCCAAGGGCAAGGATCCGCAATCGGTGACGATCGAGGATGCGCTGGCGCTGATCGCCGAGAGGGAAGCCAAGGGCGGCGGCGGCAAGAAGCCGTTCCGCAAGGCAGCAGCCCCGGCAGCCAAGAAAGCGGCGACCAAGAAGCCGGCCGCGAAGAAAAAAGGATAGGACGGCGTGGCGCGCAAGATCACCGGAAGAAGCCACGGCGATCCGCGCACCGCCGACACCAGGGCCAAGGTCAAGGACGACTACCGGCCCTCGCGTGACGAGATCCTGCGCTACATCGCCGAAAATCCCGATCGCGCCGGAAAGCGCGACATCGCCAAGGCGTTCGCCTTGCGCGGCGACGACCGCATCTGGCTGAAAGACATTTTGCGTGACCTGCAGGACGAAGGTGTCCTGACCAAGGAGCGCAAGGGGCTGGCCCGCGTCGGCGCCCTGCCCCACGTCACGGTCCTCGATATTTTCGACCGTGACGCCGACGGCGTGCTGTTGGCGCGTCCCACCGAACACACGGCCAACGGACCGCCGCCCATCGTTTCCATCCGCCTGTCGCGCAGTGGTGGTGGACCGGCGCCCGGCATTGGCGACCGCGTGCTGGCCAAGACCTTTCCCGCCGACGAGACGAATGTCGCCCTGGGCGGCCCTGCCTATACCGGCCGGGTGATGAAGATCTTCGAGAAACGCACCGATGCCGTTCTCGGCGTCTTCCGCGTACTCAAGGACGGCACCTTTCGCATCGAACCGGTGGAACGGCGCCAGCCGGAACTGATCGTCGACAAGGAATTCCAGAACGGCGCCAAAAACGGCGATCTGGTCGAGGTCGAGCCCGCGCGCGCCTCGCGCTACGGTCTGCCCCACGCCAAGGTGCTCAATGTGCTGGGTTCGCTGACCAGCGAAAAGGCGGTCTCGATGATCGCCATCCACGCCCACGACATTCCCCACATTTTCCCGGCCGACGTCATCGCCGAATCCGAGGCCGTCAAGCCGGCAACGCTCGATCACCGTGAGGACTGGCGAGACCTGCCGCTGGTCACCATCGATCCGGCCGACGCCAAGGACCATGACGACGCGGTGTTCGCCACGCCGGACCTCGATGAGAAGAATCCGGGCGGAGTGGTCGTCACGGTCGCCATCGCCGATGTCGCCGCCTATGTGCGCTATGGCACGGCGCTCGACCGCGAAGCCTTGAAGCGCGGCAATTCGGTCTATTTCCCGGATCGCGTCGTGCCGATGCTGCCCGAACGCATTTCCAATGATCTTTGTTCGCTGCGCGAGGGCCAGGACCGTCCGGCGCTGGCAGTGCGCATGACCTTCTCCGCCGACGGTCACAAGATCAGGCACTCCTTCCACCGCATCATGATGAAATCGGCGGCCAAGCTGGCCTACCCGCAGGCGCAGGCGGCGATCGACGGCGTGCCGGACGACAAGACCGGCCCGATCCTCGACACGGTGCTGAAGCCGCTGTGGGATGCCTATGCGATCCTCAAGCGCGGACGCGACGGCCGCCAGCCACTGGAACTCGACCTGCCGGAGCGCAAGATCCTGCTTAAAGCTGACGGCACGGTCGACCGCGTCATCGTGCCGGAGCGGCTCGATGCCCACAAGCTGATCGAAGAATTCATGATCCAGGCCAATGTCGCCGCCGCCGAGTCGCTCGAGGCGAAGAAGCAGGCGCTGGTCTACCGCGTCCACGACGCACCCTCGCTCGCCAAGCAGGAATCGCTGCGCGAATTCCTGCAGACGCTGGGGCTGTCGCTGGCGCGCGGTGCGCAGATGCGGCCCAGCCAGTTCAATGGCATCCTGGAGCGCGTGCGCGGCGCCGACAATGAAGGGCTGGTCAACGAAGTGGTGCTGCGGTCTCAGAGCCAAGCCGAATATTCGCCCGGGAATATCGGCCATTTCGGCCTGAACCTCAGGCGCTACGCGCATTTCACCTCGCCGATCCGCCGCTATGCCGACCTCATCGTGCATCGCGGACTTATCGCCGCACTCGGCCTCGGCCCGGGCGGACTGACGCGCGACGAAGAAGCCCGGCTCGAGGACGTCGCGGTGCTGATCTCCGGCACGGAACGCCGCGCAATGGCTGCCGAACGCGATACGGTCGACCGGCTGATCGCCGCCTACCTCGCCGAGCGCATCGACGACCGCTTCGACGCCCGCATCTCCGGCGTCACCAAATCGGGACTATTTGTCCAATTGCCGCAGTATGGCGCCGATGGTTTCATCCCGGTGTCAACTCTGGGCGGCGATTACTATATATACGATGAAACGGCCCGCTCCCTGTTTGGAGAACGCTCGGGCAAAGGCTACCAGCTCGCGGATCGGGTCGAGGTCCGGCTCGTCGAGGTGGCACCGATGGCCGGCGCGATGCGCTTCGAGATGTTGACCGACCCGAAGCCCCTGCCAGGCTCCGTCAAGTCGTTTCACAAGGCCAAGGGCCGCGCCCGCGCGTCGCAATCGCGACCGGGTTCGCGCGGCAGGAGACGATGATGCCAAAAGAATTAGGGATACAAGAACAGGTTTTCGGCGGCGAACATCATTCGGGCCGGGTTGCCCGCCCGCTGTGGACGGCGATGAAGCGCGGCCTGCTGGGCCGCTGCCCGAATTGCGGCGAAGGCAAGCTGTTCCGCGGCTTCACCAAAACTGTCGACGCCTGCAGCGTCTGCGGCGAAGAGATCCACCATCATCGCGCCGACGACCTGCCTGCTTATCTGGTCATCGTCATTGTCGGCCACATCATTCTCGGTGCCTTCATGGGTGTGGAAGCGACGTCGACCTTGTCGACCTGGCAGCACATCGTCATCTGGGTGCCCTTGACCATCCTTTTGTCGGTTGCGCTGCTGCAGCCTGTCAAAGGTGCCGTCATCGGACTGCAATGGGCGTTCTATATGCACGGATTCGGTGGCGAAAAGGATGCAATCGAGCCGCATCCCGGGGCCTGAGGTGCAGGCTGGCGCAATACGCCAACGGTTAAGGCCACTTTCGCATGCAAGAAGTTTCCGCTAGGTCGTGCGCATGGATGGTATGACCAAGGCGCAAGTCGACGGGATCGAGAGGAGCATGGTCGCTCATAGCGATCGGCCGATGCGCCCGCGCGATGCCGCGACCCTGATCCTTCTCGACCGCAAGGGCGATGAAGTACTGGTCCTGATGGGCCGCCGCCACGCCGGCCATGCCTTCATGCCCGGAAAATTCGTTTTTCCCGGTGGCCGCACCGACCCTGCCGACAGCCGCATCCCGGTCGCCGCCGTGTTGCACGCCGAGCAGGAAGCAAAGCTGCTTGCCGGTCCCGGCCGCACAAGCGCGGCGCGCGCCCGCGCCATCGCCCTGTCGGCGATCCGCGAGACCTATGAGGAAGCCGGGCTGCTGATCGGCCGCAAAGGCGTCTTCGCCACCGCCAGGCGCGATTGGCAAGGCTTTGCCGAACATGGCGTGCAGCCCTCCCTGGACATGCTGCGCTTTATCGCGCGGGCCATCACCCCGCCCAACCGGGTGCGCCGCTTCGACACGCGCTTCTTCAGCGCCTGGCGCGACGATGTCGCCGTCGAATTGCCTGGTGGCGGCCCGACCAACGAACTCGAGGAACTGGTCTGGTTGCCGCTTGCCAAGGCAAGGGAAGCCGACATCCCCGACATCACGCGAACGATCCTGGACGAGCTGGAAAAGCGCCTCGCCCATGATCCGCTGCTGCGTCCAGGCGGTTCCGTCCCCTTCTACCGACTTGTCGGCAACCGCTTCACCCGCGAACTTCTCTAGAGCAATTCCAGGAAAAGCGTGACGCGGTTTTCCGTCCGGAATTGCGTAAGATCAAAAAGACAGAGTATTCAGCATCTCATGACGGTCGATACCCAACAACAGGGCGACGAACGCGTACATTGGCTGCCGATGGTGGCGGCGATCTCGTCGATCAGCGTCGTCGGCATCGCCATCGGCCTCGGTATGCCGTTGCTCAGCGTCATCCTGGAAACGCGTGGCCATTCGGCTTCGATGATCGGCCTCAACACGGCCGTCGCCGGCCTGGCTTCGATCGCGGGCGCCCCGCTCGCCACGCCGCTCGCCATGCGCTTCGGTGTCGCCTGGACCATGATCGCGATGATCGCCGCCGGCGCGCTGGCCTTCGTCGGCTTTCACTTCGCGCCTGATTTCTGGATGTGGTTTCCGCTGCGCATCGTGCTGCACATCGCGCTGACGGTGCTGTTCATTCTGTCGGAGTTCTGGATCAGCACCTCGGCGCCGCCGCACCGGCGCGGTCTGGTCCTTGGCATCTACGCCACCGTCCTGTCGCTCGGCTTTGCCGCCGGGCCGTGGCTGTTTGCTCATCTCGGCAGTTCCGGCTTCAGGCCGTTCGGCGTCATCATCGCGCTGGTGACGCTGGCCGCGATACCGGTGCTGGCCGCGCGCAACGAGAGCCCGAGCATTGTAGCCGATGGCGAAACCAGCAATTTCCTGCGCTATATCTGGCTGGTGCCGTCGGCGACCGCCGCGGTCCTGGTGTTCGGCGCCGTCGAGACCGGCGGCTTCGCGCTGTTTCCGGTCTACGGCAACCGCATCGGCTATTCCGAAGCCGACGCGGCACTGCTGCTGACCATGATCGGTCTCGGCAACGTTTTGCTGCAGATCCCGATCGGCATGATCAGCGATCGCGTCAGCGACCGCCGCTACCTGTTGCTCGCCTGCGCCACCGTCGGTCTCGTCGGCACCGTCTTCATGCCCTTCTTTGCGCAGAATTGGCACCTGATGGCCGCCCTTTTGTTTGTGTGGGGCGGTGTGGTCGCGGCCATGTACACGATCGGCCTTGCCCATCTCGGCTCGCAGCTTTCCGGCCATGAGCTGGCATCCGCCAACGCCGCCTTCGTGCTTTGTTACGGCGTCGGCATGGTGCTCGGTCCACAGGCGATCGGCATCGGCATGGATGCATTCGGTCCGTCTGGCTTCGGCTGGTCGCTCGGCCTGTTCTTCGGCGCCTACATCGCCCTGGTCTGCTTCAGGCTGATCCGCAAGATCCTTTTGTAGCCTCGCACCGGTCGAAGCCCTTGTCCGCCCCGGAGGCACGATGCTGACAGAACCTTGTCAGGAGCACCCAGTTAAAAGAGTGTCCCCAAAACATCCGAAGTTGAGGACACTCCCATGATCGACAGCGGCTTTGAAACCACATCCCTGCGCATGACGCTTCTGCTGCTTGTGAGCTTCCAGGCTCCGGCCGCCGATGTCGACCGCATCATGGACGCGGTGGTGGCGCTCGCCCCGCTGGCCATGGGCAACTACGACCGCAACGCCTATCAGTCCGCGCACGGCATCGAGCGCTACAGGCCGCTTGACGGGGCAGCGGCCGGCGCTGAAACCGAATTGCGCCGCCGCCCGGGCACGGTCGAGGTTTCATTCGAATTGCCCGATGACCAGGCACTGGCTGCCCGCGTCGTCGAGGCGATTTTCCAGGCGCACTCCTATCAGGAGCCGGTGATCCGCATCCAGCCGATCCTTGCCAGCAGGTCCAAGGGGCTGGACGACCGCGCCAACCCGAATCGTTGGTGGAACACGACCGGAGACTGGAAGAAGGTTGCGGCGGTTAAGGAAGAAGCATAAAGCGGCCTTCCCTTCTCCCCTTGTGGGAGAAGGTGGCCTCGCGAAGCGAGGTCGGATGAGGGGTGTTCCAGCTTGGCGCCGACGGCACCCCGTTACCCACCCCTCAACCGTCTCGGCGCTGCGCGCCGATCCACCTTCTCCCACAGGAGGAGAAGGAAGAGAGGGTATCGCCGGGCTTGACTTTCCGGGCACGTTCTTTACATGTCGCGCCAAGTTTCCCGCGTCCGGGTGTTTTCCCGTGCTCCAGCGGCCAAAACCCCACGAACATAACGGACTGATATCATGGCCAAAGCCGCAAACATCAAGATCAAGCTTCTGTCGACCGCCGACACCGGTTTCTTCTACGTGACCAGCAAGAACAGCCGCACCAAGACCGACAAGCTGTCGTTCCGCAAGTATGACCCGGTCGCCAAGAAGCACGTCGAATTCAAGGAAACCAAGATCAAGTAATCTGGGTTTTTCCTTTGTAGACAAAACGCCGCCCACCGGGCGGCTTTTTTGTTCCAGAGGTTGCAGGCCGAAATGCCCGGCCCGGCCGAGTTCCTTCAACCGATGCGGTCGCCGCTTTTCGGGTCGAACAGATGCAGTGACGCCGGATCAGCCGCCAGCCGCACGGTGTCGCCGGGCTTGACGCCGGCACGGCCCATGGCAAAGACGCAAAGTTGCTGGTTGGCCAGCTTGACGTAGAACTGCGTCGACAGGCCGAGCGGTTCCACCACCCCCACCTCGCCTTGCAGCGCACCGTCGTCGTCCAGCCTGATGTGCTCGGGCCGCAAACCGACGGTGACCGCATCGCCATTCCCGAGCGGCAGTCCGTCCGGCAGTCGCAGTGCTTGGCCGTCGGCTAGCACGGCGTCCGACTTCCCGCCCTTGCGCACCGTCGCCGGCAGGAAATTCATGCCGGGCGAGCCGATGAAGCCGGCGACGAACATGTTGGCCGGGCGATCGTAGAGATCGAGCGGCGCGCCGACCTGCTGGATCAGCCCGTCATGCATGACGACGATGCGGTCGGCCATGGTCATCGCCTCGATCTGGTCGTGGGTGACGTAGACCGAGGTCGTCTTCAATTGCTGGTGCAGCGCCTTGATTTCGGCACGCATGTGGACGCGCAGCTTGGCATCGAGGTTCGACAGCGGCTCGTCGAACAGGAAGACCTTGGGATCGCGCACGATGGCGCGGCCCATGGCGACGCGCTGGCGCTGGCCGCCGGACAATTGCCGCGGCAGGCGCTGCAGGAAAGTGTCCAACCCCAGCCGTTTGGCCGCGCCATCCACCCGCGCATCGATCGCCGGCTTCTCGGCTTTGCGCAGCATCAGGCTGAAGCCCATGTTCTTGGACACATCCATATGCGGGTAGAGCGCATAGGACTGGAACACCATGGCGATGTCGCGGTCCTTGGGCGCCACGTCGTTGACCAGCCGTTCGCCGATGCGGATCTCGCCGCCGGAAGCCTCCTCCAGCCCGGCGATCATCCGCAGCAAGGTCGACTTGCCGCAACCTGACGGCCCGACCAGGACGACGAATTCGCCATCGGCGATTTCAAGATCGACCGCATGCAGGACGCGGACGGCGCCATAATCCTTGCGGACTTTTTCGAGTGTAACAGAGGCCATCGATCTATCCTTTGACGGCGCCGGCGGTCAGGCCGGTGACGAGATAGCGTTGCAGGAAGGCGAAGAAAATGCAGACCGGGATCAGCGCCAGGATCGACGCCGCCATCATCTGCCCCCAGTCGACTGCGAACTTCCCGATGAAGGTCAGCAGGCCGACCGCGAAGGTTTTTTGGTCGTCGCTGGAAATCAGCATCAGGGCGAACAGAAGCTCGCTCCAGGCGGCGGTGAAGACGAAGCCCAGCGTCGCACCCATGCCGGGCAGCGTCAGCGGCACGATCACCTTGCGCATTGCCTGCGCTCGGGTACAGCCGTCGATCATCGCCGCTTCCTCCAAATCCTTGGGGATGCCGTCGAAGAAGGACTGCATCAGGAAGGTCGCGAACGCGGTGTTGAAAGCGGTGTAGATGATGATCAGCCCGGTCAGGCTGTTGATCAGGCCGATCTGCCCCATGACGCGGTAGATCGGCGGGATGACCATCACCAGCGGAAAGGTCTGGGTCAAAAGCAGCATCAGCGCCAGTGCCGCCTTGCCGCGAAAGGTGAAGCGCGACATGGCGTAGCCGGCGAGCGTCGCAATGACCGTCACCAGGGCAGCCGTCGATACCGAGACGATGACGCTGTTGAGGAAATAGCGCGGGAAATCGGTGGCTTCGAGCACGGTGACGAAATTTTGCAACGTCATTTGCGATGGCCAGAAGGTGATGCCTTCGGAATAGAGGAGCCGCTCCGGCGTGACCGATATCTTCAGCGTCCAGTAGATCGGGAACAGG
This sequence comes from Mesorhizobium sp. WSM1386, assembly GCF_055901595.1. Taxonomy (NCBI): domain Bacteria; kingdom Pseudomonadati; phylum Pseudomonadota; class Alphaproteobacteria; order Hyphomicrobiales; family Phyllobacteriaceae; genus Mesorhizobium; species Mesorhizobium sp. WSM1386. The sequence continues at coordinate 3,832,632 of NZ_CM148373.1, read as the reverse complement.
GCGAAGATCACGTAAGCGGCGATGGCTGCGTAGAGGCCGATGCCGCCGAAGAAGCGTTGCGAGGCTGAGCGTCCTGCAATCATCAGACGTGCCTCACCAGTGTGCGGCGGATCGCGATCAGCGCGATAGCATAGGCAATGAGCAGGACAAGCAGCAGCACGGCCACCGCCGAGGCATAGCCCTTGTCCAGCGACTTGAAGGCGCTGACATAGATGTAGACCGGTACCGTGTTGGTCGAGCCGGCCGGACCGCCCTCGGTCATGACGAAGATCAGGTCGGCGAAGGTGGCGATCCAGATGGTGCGCAGCATCACGGTGATGGCAATGGTCGGCGCCAGGAACGGCAATGTCACCTTGGTGAAGCGCTGCCAGGGCGAGGCGCCGTCGATCGCCGCCGCCTCATGCAGTTCCGACGGGATCGATTTCAGCGCCGCCAGCAAGGTAATGGCGAAGAACGGGATGCCGAACCAGATATTGGCGACGATCGGCCCCCACATCGCGGTCGAGGGATCGGACAGCACGTTGGTCGGCTCGGCCTTCAGCCCCAAGGCGAACAGCCAGTGCGGCAGCGGACCGATGATCGGGTTGAACAGCCAGGCCCATGTCAGGCCCGACAGGAAGGACGGCACCGCCCAGGGCAGGAAGACCAGCGCCTGCACCGCCTTGCGGCCCCGGAACGGCTTGTCGAGCAGCATCGCCAGGCCAAGGCCGAGGAAGAACTGGAAGAACAGGCTGGCGGCCGTCCACCACAGCGTGTTGACCAGCGCCTGCCCCAGCACCTGGTCCGACAGCATCGCCTGGTACTGGCCGAGCCCGACATATTCCGACTTGAAGGCGGAGAATTTACGGAACGAATAGCTGATGCCGATGACCAGCGGCACCAAAAGCACCACGACCAGCAGGATGATCGCCGGGCTGAGATAGAGCCAGGGCTCGATAGCGGCGTGCGACAGCCGCTTCCTTCGAGGCTTGCCGGCGGATCGTATTTCGGGAACGGCATAGGTCATTGGCTGAGGAACGGCTCCCTGGGCGGCGGCGGGGGACAGCGTCCTTCTCCCCATCTCTATACGGGGAGAAGATGCCGGCAGGCAGATGAGGGGCAGCGCAAAGTAGGCAGAACTACCGCCGCCCCTCATCCGTCACTTCGTGACACCTTCTCCCCGTGAACGGGGAGAAGGAAAGAACGCGCTTATTTCTTGTTCTTCGCCATCCAGTCCTGCTGTTCCTTGGTCAGGAAGGCAGCCCACTGGTCGGCGACATCCTTGGCGGTCTTCTGGCCAAGCAGCACTTCCTGGAAATTTTTGATCGCCACCTGGTCGACGAAGTTGCCGAGGTTCTCCAGATGCGTCGGCGGCGTCACCATCTCATATTTGGAGCTGTCGCTGAGTTCCGTGAACCAGCCCTTGAACTGCTCGGTCTTGAAATGCGGATCCTGGTCGGCACCTTTGTGGATCGGGACGACGCCGACCTCCTTGGCCCATTCCAGATTGTCCTTCGGCGACAGCAGCGTCGACATCAGCTTCCAGGCGTCATCCTTGTGCTGGGAATTGGCGAACATCGCCCAGCCGGCATACCCCAGCGTCGGATAGGATTTGCCGCTCGGCCCGACCGGCAGCGGCGCCACCGCGAAATCGTCGGCGCTCATCTTGTCGGCGATACCGAGCAGCGCGTCGGGATCCTGGTTTAGCATGGCGCAGGTGCCGGAATAGAAGCCGGTGACGGTCTCGTTGAAGCCCCAGCTCACCGCGTCCTTCGGCGCCAGGCCGTCCTTGTACATGTCGGCCAGCATCTGCAGGCCCTTGACCGATCCCTCTTCGTTGATGGTCGAGGTGCCATCCTCGTTGAAGTAGCCACCCTTGCCCTGGGCGATGTTCATGAACATGTGCATGCCGTTGAAGGCGCCCGGCCCGCCGCGCAGGCAGTAGCCGTATTTGCCTGGGATGGCCGAAATCTTCTTGGAGTCGGCGACGAATTCGTCGAGCGTCGCCGGCGGGCCGTTCAGACCTGCCTCCTTGAACAGCTTCTTGTTCCAGAACAGCGCATTCACATAGTAGCCGTAGGGGATCATGAACTGGGTGTTGTTGACGGTCGAGCCGAACTGCTTGGCGCGGTCGCCCAGCGTCTTGGCGTCGTCCCATTTGGCCATGTAAGGGCCGAGATCCTCGAGCTGGGCATTATTGGCATAGAGGCCCATCCAGCGTTCCGGCATCTCGACCACGTCGGGCGTGTCGCCGGCCTGCACCATTGTCAGGAATTTTTCGAAGGCCTGGCCCCAGGGCAGCGAGATCAGCTCGACCTTGACGCCGGGATTGGCGGCTTCGAACTCTGCGATCTGCTTCTTCAGGAATTCGGTGCGCGGCGGGCTGGTGATGACTTCGACCATCTTCAGGGTCGAATCGGCCAGCGCGCCGCCGGCGGAAATCGCCAGCCCCGCAACGGTGGCAAGCATGACGGTCAGTTTTTTCATGTTCAAGACTCCCATTTTGAACCCGCTTGTTATTTTCTGGCTTTTTCGAAGGCCTGGGCCACGTCGGCCCACAGGTCTTCGACACTTTCCAATCCGACATTGAAGCGGATGGTTCGGGGGCTGACGCCGAAGCGCGCCATCGAATTCAGTCCCGGCGTCTGTTCCAGCGACGCCTTGGCCGGCACGACTAAGCTCTCATGGCCGCCCCAGCTGACGCCGATGCGGAAAAACTTCAGCGCATCGACGAAGATCGGGATGTCGATATCCTCCGTCACCTCGAAGGAGAACAGGCCGGCATAGCCGGCCAGCGTCGCCTTGCCCGGATGGTTGGAATACGCCGGATGGTTGACGCGTTCGACATTTCCATGCGCCTTCAGCCGGTCGGCGATGGTCAGGCCGCTCTTCATGTGGTGCGGCAGGCGCAGCGGCAGCGTGCGCAGGCCGCGCAGCAAAAGCCAGGCCTCGAACGGCGACAGCTTGCCGCCGAGATAGGAATAGGTCTGCTCGTTGATATGCTTGATATGCGCGGCCGAACCCGCCACCACGCCGGCGACGGTGTCGCTGTGGCCGCCCAGATATTTCGAGGCCGAATGCAGGACGAGGTCGACGCCGTGCGAGATCGGCTTCTGGAACACCGGCGTTGCCCAGGAATTGTCGATGGTGGTGACGATGCCCTGCTCCCTGGCCAGCCGGGTCAGGTGTGGCAAATCCTGCAGCTCGAACAGCATCGAGGTCGGGCTCTCCAGATAAAGCAGCTTGGCCCCGGGAAGAGCTGCGGCGACCGCGTCCGGATCGGAGCCGTCGACATAGTCGACCTTGATGTTGAGCCGCGGCAGAAGACGCTCGAACAGCCGGTAGGCATCGCCGTAGCAGTTGCGCACCGCTACGATGCGCTCGCCCGCGCCAACAAAGGCAAGCACCGTCGCGCTGATCGCCGCCATGCCGCTGGAAAAGCCGCGCGCCGCTTCCGCACCTTCAAGCGCCGCCACGCGTGCCTCGAACTCCATCACCGTCGGATTGTCGCCGCGCGAATAGATCGGCTGCTTTCGTTTGCCGGCAAAGGTGTCGGCCATTTCGGCATAGTTGGCGAAGGTGAACAGCGAAGTCTGGTAGATCGGCGGCACCACCGCGCCGCCCGGAAACGGCTCGTCATGCGCCAGCAGCGTCGCGGCCTCGGCGAGATAGTCGTGATCGAAACCGGTCGGATGCTCGTTCATGTCTGGCTCGAAAGTTTGAGTTTGGCGGCACCGCGCTTCAGATCGTCCTCAACAGTGGCGATCAGCTTGAGCGCCTCGGCGCGGGCGCCCTGGGGATCGCCCGCGGCAATGCATTCGTAGATGGTGCGGTGATAGGGAAAGCTGGCGTGGCCGAAGTCGCGCACGCCGAGCGGATGCTCCCAGAAGCGATGGAACAGCTCGTGCATGGCGGCGATGATCTGTTCGAACAGCGGATTACCTGAGACGCGGTAGATCGCCTGGTGGAATTCCCAGTCTTCTTCCGAGGACATGCCGTCGCGGGTGCGAAACGCCTGCTCCATGATGTCGAGCTTGCGCTCGATCTCGGCGATGTCGGCCGGACTTGCGCGCTCGGCGCACAATGCGGCAGCCTCGGCCTCCAGCGCGCGGCGGATCTCCAGCGTCTGCATCAGGCTGGTGAGGTCGTTGCCGCCGGCAAACGTCAGCGGCATGTGCAGCATGTCGGGTGACACGGCCGCCTTGAGATAGGTGCCGCTGCCTTGCCGGCGTTCGACGAGGCCGAGCCCTTCCCACCGCGTCAGCGCCTCGCGCACCGTGTTGCGGCTGACCTTGAGCCGTTCGGCCAGGATACGCTCGGTCGGAAGCCGCTCGCCCGGCTGCAGGGCCTCGGCACGAACAAAGCCCACCAACGCCTTCAGCACGGCGTCATCGCGCGCCGTCGTCTGAATGGGTGGCAGGCTGTTCTGGTCCACGACTACTCCAAGTGGTCCAATGGTCCAACCAATTCTGCACAGACGGCAACTCCTGTCAATCGGTTGTCAGGAGGTGCTCGCCTCATCGCGTGGAAGGTCGCGAAGCAGGTGCGTTTCACGAGGTCGCGCCAACAGCGCGCTTCGATCGTACGTGCTAATTGGCCGGCGGCCCGAACCAAGTGGTTAGCGCATCAGCCAATCCCTGCTGGGTTCCAACCCCAACCCAGGCCACATATCCATCGGGCCGGATCAACACGGCATCGGGCACGGCGACCATCCCAAGCGCTGGGAGTTCCCAGTCGCCGTCATAGGCTGCCTCGACCCGCCGGACCCGATCCGCCCAGGGCGCGATGTCCAGCCTGCCCGACCCGCCAAAATTGATCAGCACCGGTCGCGCATCGTGCAGCAAGGAGAATACCCGCAACGGACCGCCGGCGGTCGCCAGATCGAGGTCGGGCATGCGCCGCCCAAGCAAGGAATGCCCCTCGCCGAGATCGTAATGAACGCCCAGGCCCGACATTTCCGCGACCATCCGTTTTCGGGGCTCGTCTATCGCGAGAAGCTCGGTGACGATATCGCCCAAAGCGTCAGTGCGGTCATCCGTGCGACGAAGCGCCACCTGCGCCATTGTGTTGCGCAGGACGCGGGCGGCAATCGGGTGGCGCTCGGCGTGGTAGCTGTCGAGCAGGCTTTCCGGTGAGGTTCCCTTGACCACCTGGGCCAGCTTCCACCCCAGATTGACCGCGTCCTGCACGCCGATATTGAGCCCCTGCCCGCCCATCGGGGGATGGATATGCGCGGCATCACCGGCCAGCAGCACGCGCCTGTCGCGGTAAGCCGCGGCCTGGCGTGCCATGTCGGTGAACCTTGATATCCAGGTCGGACTGTGGGCGCCGTAATCGGTGCCGTAGATGGCTGTGAGTGCCTCACGGAATTCGCGCAGCGTCGGCTCGCCGCCGGCAGTCAGTTGCCGCTCGGTCAGAACGACACCTAGCCGACCGCCTTCCTCGATCTTGCCTATCGCATGAATTCCGCAGGCGTCGCTGCGAAAGCCCAATGGCGGTTCCCTGGACATCTCGACCTCGGCGATCATCCAGCTCATCGTCGGATCCCATCCGGCGAAATCGATACCCGCCGCCTTGCGGATCGTGCTGCGTCCTCCGTCGCATCCGACGAGGTACTGCGCCCTTATCCGTCGGCCACCGGACAACTTCAGGTCGACACCGTCATCATCCTGCGCAAAACCGGTGACTTCCTGTCCGCGATAGATCGGCACCTCTAACTCGCCGACCCAGTCGGCCAATATCCGCTCGATATGGTTTTGCCGCAGCGCCAGCAGATGATTGTGCCGGCTGGGAAAGTCGCTGATGTCCAAGCGGATCATGTGGAAGCCGACGGTCGGGAAGCACTGCCCCTGTGAGAGGAACCGATCGGCAATTCCGCGCTGATCGAGAACTTCGATCGTGCGTGCGTGCAGACCACCCGCGCGCAAACCGATCAGCTGCTGGGTCGGGCGCCGTTCGACAATGGCGACGTCGATGCCCGCTAGCGCCAGTTCACCCGCCAGCATCAGCCCGGTAGGGCCGCCTCCGGCAACCATCACCGCATGATCGCGAAGCGATCCGTCTGTCGATACAAGCATTCTCGTCACTCCCGTTTCCATTGGCTTGGGCCGGGGTTTTACGGGAGGAACGGGGCCTTGAAGCAAGCCCCTTGTGCGCCATATGTATGAAACGGAGAGGCATGGACTCTCCCTCCCCTTCATGAACGGCGTAAGACCCTCGCATTCCTGCGTGGCAGTGCGCCACACGCGATTGAGCCGTCACCGTCCAGGGACCGTCAAGATTTTTCGTCGCAAAAAGCCCCGGAACTTCCGAGGCTTGGCGCAGAGTCCTGATGTCATTTTCAGGAAGGGGGCCGGTCGGCGTTTGGCAGCGGTACGAGGAGGCCACTATTTGCCAGCGCCGGCCGGCCGACCCCACGGACCCAGGAGATGCGGCGGACCTGAGCATCATGGGGTATTCTGGGGATCGAACCGGCTATCTACCCTCGCGCCGGCTTCGTCTTGACCAGCACATTTGCGCAAGAGCTTATGAAAATCAACACTTTCTTAACCAACGCTCGGAAATCGCTTGGATTAAGGTAAACGGGTAACCCTGTCGGGTTGACAGGATAATCGGGCCTGGGCGCTACGCCGCCTTGGCGACGACGCGGTTGCGGCCGCCGCTCTTGGCTTCATAGAGCGCGAGATCGGCGCGCTTCATCAGCGCCGCCACCGTATCCACTCCCTTTAGAACCGACGACACGCCAACGCTGACCGTGACCTCGATCGTCTTGCCGTCGGCGTTGATGGAAAACGGCTGTTGGGCGATTTCAGCGCGGATGCGTTCGGCCACCTTCTCGGCCACGGCGCCTTCGGTATCCGGCATCACCACCACGAACTCCTCGCCGCCGAACCGGCAGGCAAGGTCGATGCCGCGAACGTTCTTGCGCAGCCGCCGCGCGAACTCCCGCAGCACCTCGTCGCCGCCGTCATGGCCATGCGTGTCGTTGATCGCCTTGAAGCGGTCGAGATCGGTGATCATCACCGAAAGCGGCCTGCGTCGCGCCACGGCGCGGTCGAACAGCGTCTGCAGATGGCTGTCGAGATAGCGGCGGTTGTGCAGCCCGGTCAGGCCGTCGGTCACCGCCATTTCGATCGTCTGGGTGACACTGGCGCGCAATTGGTCGTTGTAGCGCTTGCGGCGCACCTGGGTGCGCAGCCGCGCCGTCAGCTCCTGCTGATCGATCGGCCGCATCAGATAGTCGTTGATGCCGAGCTCGAGGCCACGGATGATGCGCTCCTCCTCGCCCTCCTCCGCCAAAAGGATGATCGGCACGAAACGGGTGCGGTCGAGCGAACGCAGCTGCGAGCAGAGCCTGAGCGGGTCGAAATCGGCGAACGCCGTCGAGATCATCACGCATTCATAGGGTGTCTCGGCAGCCTGGAAGAAACCGGCATGCGGATCGCTGGTGACGTCGAGGTCGGCGCTGTCGCGCAGCATCTTCTGGATACGCTCGACGGATGATTTGCGCTCATCGATCAAAAGCACTTTCGGCACCGTGTCCTCGGAGGCGAAATTGCGGCTGAGCAGTTCCTCGATGCCGATGTTGCGCGTCGTCGAGGCGCGCAGCCTGAGTTCGTCGGTAAGCGATTTCAGCCGGACAAGGCTTTTGACGCGCGTCATCAGTTGCAGGTCGTTGACCGGCTTGGTCAGGAAGTCGTCGGCGCCGGCCTCGAGCCCGCGCACGCGGTCGGAAACCTGGTCGAGCGCGGTGATCATCACCACCGGGATGTGCGACGTCGCCGGATCGCTCTTCAACCGGCGGCAGACCTCGAACCCGTCCATGTCGGGCATCATCACGTCGAGCAGCACGACGTCGACCTTGCCGTTCTCGCAGGTCTCGATCGCATCGGGTCCGTTGGTGGCGGTCAGCACCTCGAAATATTCGGCCAGCAGCCGGACCTCCAGCAACCTCACATTGGCAGGGATGTCGTCGACGACGAGGATCCGCGCGGTCATTTCATAAGGCTCCGGCTCGGCTGGTAGGGCGCATCAGGCATCGCCCAGGTAGGATTTGATTGTTTCGATGAAACGCGGCACCGAGATCGGCTTCGAAATATAGGCCTCGCAGCCGCCCTGGCGGATGCGCTCCTCGTCGCCCTTCATGGCGAAGGCGGTCACGGCGATGACCGGGATGACATGCAAATCGTCGTCTTCCTTCAGCCATTTGGTCACTTCCAGTCCCGACACTTCAGGCAGTTGGATGTCCATCAAGATGAGATCCGGCCGATGTTGGCGCGCTAGGTCGAGGGCCTCCAGACCGTTGCGGGTGCGCACCGTCTCGTAGCCGCTGGCTTCTATGAGGTCCCGAAAGAGCTTCATATTAAGCTCATTGTCCTCGACGATCATGACCTTCTTAGGCATCGACATCCCGTCTCGGCCGTCCCTCCGCTCGAAGGCGGCCGTCATGCGAACTTCCCTTGAACGCACCAAACCCTGCTTCACTATACGGCGATATGATTGACGAAACGGAAACCCTCGGGCTGCAAAGCGTCGCGAATTCCACCTCGCCTCCCGCGCGCCTAAAAGCTGCGCCACGCTGTAAAGGCTTGCCGCAAGCAGATCTTGCCATTACTGCGGGAGAGACTCATTCCACACACCGAAGGTAGTGATGGCAAACGCGGCGTCAATGCGCGAAGAGGCTGAAACCATTGCCGTCAAGGCACTGGGCTTCGTCGCCTCCGATCCGGAGCTGTTGCCGCGCTTCCTGGCGATCACCGGGATAGAGGCGCATTCCATCCGCCGGGCCGCCGGCGAGCCGGGGTTCCTGGCCGGCGTGCTGCAGTTCATTCTCGCCCACGAGCCGACCCTGATGCGCTTTGCCGAGGAAACCGGCACGCCGCCGGCAGCCGTCGGCAAGGCATTGCGGGCGCTGCCGCTCGGCGACGACAACCACGAGCATTCCATATGAGCGACGATCCGGAGACCGCGCGCCAGATCGAGGGGCTGGCGGCCGACGACAGGCCATTGCTGGTGCTCGATGTCGACGATGTGGTGCTCGAATTCATCCGGCCCTTTCCGGACTTCCTCAAGTCGCGCGGTTACGGCCTGACGCTGGCCTCCTTCCGCCTGACCGGCAACATTGCCGAAACGGCCAGCGGCCGGCTGATCGAACAGCCCGAGGTCACGGCGCTTCTGGGCGACTTCTTCGACGCGCAGGCCGATTGGCAGAGCATCACTGATGGTGCCACGGAAGCGCTGGCGGGGCTTGGCGGCCGCGCGGAAATCATCCTCTTGACCGCCATGCCGCACAGGCATCGCGCCGTGCGCCGTGCCCATCTCGATGCCCTGGGGCTAGGCTATCCGCTGTTGACCACCGAGATGGCCAAAGGACCGGCAGTGGCCAGGTTGCGCGGCAACAGCGGCCGGCCGGTGGTCTTCGTCGACGATCAGCCGCACAATCTGGCGTCGGTGCGGGAAGCGGTGGCCGACGCGGATCTTTTCCACTTGATGGCCGACAATTCGCTGCGCGCGTTCCTGCCGCCGGTCGCGAACGACGTCATCGTCGTGCAGGACTGGCGCGAAGCCGCGCCTAAGATCGCGGGCGCGCTGGGGCTCTGAGGCAATTCCAGACGGAAGAACTTTTCCTGGAATTACTCGAGGGCCGAACCTTCAAGGATTCAGCTTCGCCCCCGATCCGCCATTGTCGCCGCCGCTGTCGTCGTCCTCACCATCACCATCGTCGACGCTGTCGTCCACCGCCGGATCGGCGGGCTTCAACATCACACCATTGACGGTGACCGAGCCGTCGGCTTTGGTGCTGACAACCCATTCCAACTTGCCGTCCGGCAGCGTCTTGGCAAACCCTTTCACGACGAGAGCCATAGGCACGTACTGCGCCACTTCGGGTTCGGACTTTGCCGCCTCCTGCAGGCCGGCCACGATCTTGTCGAAGCCGGCGACATCGACCGTGAGATTTGCGTCGGGTTTCTGGCCGAAGCTCGTCATCTCGCCTTCGAGCGCGATCTCCATGTCCTTGTTCTTCACGACGCTGTGGCCGATGACCACCTTCGGCGTCTTGGCCAGGAAGTCGGCCTTGAGCTGGTCGCCGAACTCGGCCGGCAGCGGCGGATCCTGATTGAGATCAAAGGTTTCGATCGCCTTCTTCGCCATGCTGTCGAGATCGATGTTGGCGCCGCCGAAATTCAGGTCGATATCGGTGGGCAACAATGCCACGCTCCAGCTCGGCAAAAGCTGCTGCGGCACCGTCAGCCCCGACGCCTTGATGCCGTAGCTGACCGTGCCGTTTTGCGAAACGCCGTCACTGCCGAACGCGGTGCTGAGCTGGGTCGCCCCGAACGTGCCGATCGGGCTGTCGACCGCGAAATCCTTGAAGCCATAGGTGCCGTCGATGCGCTCCCACACCGGAAGCGCGGCGAGCAGAAGCGACTTGAGTTGCGCCTGGTTTGCCTTCAGCGACTTCTCGTCCTCATTGGCCACGGCAAACGCCAGGAGGTCGAGCAACGGCTTGGTCTGCACGCCCTTGCCGCTGGCCTCCACGGACAATTCCGGCGATTTCACGGTGACCGGAAAATTCAGCCCACTGTCGGGTTCATTGAATTTTATCGCCTCGACGAAGTTCGACATTTTCTGTGAGGTCGTGAAATCGACGCCGCCATTGGCAGCCTTGGTGGCCGCCAGGGTCGCGGTGCCGGCACCGGCGCTGACGTCCATCTGCTGCTTGGCATCCTTCGATGTCATCGTCATGCCTGCTATCGAACTGACGCCGCTGATGAAGGCCGCCAGGCCGGGGTCATAGACGCCGGAGCCCTTGCCGTCCTTGATCGACAACTGCGTGCTTTGCAGCCCTTCGGGCCCCTTGAATTCGAAGGACGCGCTTTGCGAAAAATCCATCGAAACATCCCAGGTCCCGTCGCTGCGCGGCTTGACCAGCAGCGCGTAGGGCGCGAAGTCGAACTTCACCAGCTTCTGGTCAGGAAAACTCCCGGCAAGCGCCTTGAAATCGAACACGATCTTGTAGGCGTCGCCTTCGGCCGAAACCTTCAGGATTCCCTTGTCGAGTGCCTGCTTGCCAACATAGCGGGACAGGTCATTGGACAATTGCTTCGCGCCCTGGCTGTCGACGGTCTGGCCGAAAGCGGGCGCGCTGAGCAGGAGCGCGGTAAAGGCAACTGGCAACATACGGTTCACGGGAATTCCCCACTGGTCAAAAAGGCAAAATCGCTTCGTACTTCTGGTAGGGAAATACCATCGCAACTGCAAGACGACGATGGTCAGGCGGGGGGCCCCAGCACCAGCCGCATCAATGGCCGACCGGCCTTGCGTTCGACGAGCCTCTCGAAGCCGGCCTTCTCGAAGACCCGCGACGAGCCGACGAACAGCCCGAGCGAACGCGAATCGCGGGACAGGTCTATTGGGCACGCCTCGACAAGCCGTGCGCCATTCCCGCGGGCAAACTCGACGCCGCCTTCGACAAGACGGTGCGTGATGCCTCTGCCGCGCGCCTTGGAGCGGATGAAAAAGCACGAGATCGCCCAGACGGTCGGATCTGAAGCGTCGGCGGGATCGATCGGCGCCGAGCCCCTGCCCTTGTTGTTCCATTCGGGCACGTCGGCGCGCGGCCCGATCTGCATCCAGCCAACCGCCTTGCCGTCCTCGAAGGCCAGCAGGCCCGGCGGCGGACCGGCTTCGATGCGTGCCTTGATGTGGTCCTTGTTGCGTTCACGGCTGCTCTCGCGCCGCGCTGCCGGCGCCAGCCGGAAATGCGTGCACCAGCAGCCGTAGCAGGCGCCTTGCTTGCCGAAAAGGTCCTCGAAATCGGGCCAGAGCTCAGGCGCCAGCGGCACTATGGTCGTGCTCATACGGTTCTCCCCAGGCCAAGCTTGTCGCTGGCCTTGCACTGTCGTACCATTGCTTCTGTTCTCTTTATGTTCGCAGCGATGGCGGCTTCTGTCAACAATCCCGATCACGGTTTTTGTCGTGACTGCCTGACGTTTCAGCGCAGTGAAACGCGCCGCTGCGAACGCTGCGGCAGCCCTCGCCTTGCCCGCCATCCAGAACTTTACCGGCTGCATCTCGCCCATGTCGATTGCGATGCCTTCTATGCGGCGATCGAGAAGCGCGACAACCCGACGCTCAAGGACAAACCGCTGATCATCGGCGGCGGCAAGCGCGGGGTGGTCTCCACCGCCTGCTACATCGCCCGCATCCGGGGCGTGCGCTCGGCAATGCCGATGTTCAAGGCGCTCGAGGCCTGCCCCGAAGCGGTCGTGATCCCACCTGACATGGAAAAATACGTTCGTGTCGGCCGCGAGGTGCGCGCCATGATGCAGACTCTGACGCCGCTGGTCGAGCCATTGTCGATCGACGAGGCATTCCTCGATCTCGACGGCACCGAACGGCTGCACGGCCTGCCGCCGGCGGTGGTGCTGGCGCGCTTTGCGCTGGCCGTCGAGAAGGAGATCGGCATCACCGTCTCGGCCGGCCTCTCCTACTGCAAGTTCCTCGCCAAGATCGCGTCGGACTTCCGCAAGCCGCGCGGCTTTTCGATCATCGGCGAGGCCGAGGCGGTCGGCTTCCTGGCCGTGCAGCCGGTGACCATGATCTGGGGCGTCGGCAAGGCGTTCAACGCCACGTTGGAGCGCGACGGCATCCGCACCATTGGCCAGCTTCAGAAGATGGAACGCGCCGACCTGATGCGCCGCTATGGCACGATGGGTGACCGGCTCTACCGGCTTTCGCGCGGCGAGGACGTGCGCCGCGTCGAGCCCGACCAGGACGCCAAGAGCGTCTCGGCCGAAACCACCTTCGACACCGACATCGCATCGCTGGAGGAGCTCGTCTCCGTGCTGAGAGGCCTTTCGGAGAAGGTCTCGGCGCGGCTGAAAAAATCAGGCATCGCCGGTCGCACAGTGGTGCTGAAGCTGAAGACCCAGGATTTCAAGCTGCGCACGCGCAACCGCCAGCTCGGCGATCCGACCAGGCTGGCGGATCGCATCTTTTCGACCGGCGTAGAGCTTCTGCGCAAGGAAACCGACGGAACGAAATTCCGATTGCTCGGCATCGGCGTCAGCGACCTCTCCGACGACGACAAGGCCGACCCGCCGGATCTGGTCGACCTCCAGTCGCGCAAACGCGCCATGGCCGAGGGTGCCATCGATGCCTTGCGCGACAAGTTCGGCCGCAAGGCGGTGGAAACCGGTTATACATTCGGCAAAGGGCGAGATGCCCATCCACCGGAGCCGTTAGAGGAATGACGCTACCCCCTTGTGCGTCGAGAATCAGGTACGCCTCAGATCGATCCGGCTCGTCACGATGCTCTTGCCCGTCTTGGGGTCGGTGTCGACGACCGTCAGCCGAATGCCGTTCTCGCCCGTCTTCTCGACCTTCATCTGCGCCTTTCGATCGCCGTTGACTTCCTTTGCCCAGCGAATGCCGAGATTGATCGCGTTGCCCGAGCGGCTGCCGTTGAGCTGTGCCGGCCCAGTCCGGGACCCGACATAGGTCCCGCTGTATTTCGCGCCGGCGGCCTTCAGGTCCGCGCTGATGGCACGCGTCACCACAATGAGCCCGCGGCAATTGCCGTCGAGCGCCAGTGACGTCGATGTCGCGTTCGATTTGAATGTGCAGGACACGTTCACCGTCGGCGCGTCGGCGGTGACCTTGACGATACCTTTGCCGGCGAAATTGCCCTTGAATGACTGCAGGAACTTGGCCTCGTCGGCATGTGCCGTACCGGTCGCCGCCAGAAGACAGCCGGCAAGCGCGAATTGTGTGAATGTTCTCATTGAAACTCTCCTTGTCTCTGGAGGGCAAAACGTCTTGCGAAGCACGGCTGGATATTGGGGACTCAACGCCCCTTGCCGTATCGGGTTCCGCCCGCAGCATGGCCGTTTTGCAACGCTGCCCCTTGCAACTGGCCCAGAAGAATGGAGCAACTAGCGATTGCTCCAAAAGCCACGGCCTGCGACATAGCGGGCATGTCACCTGCCCCCTCCATTTCCAAGGCCGCTTTCTGGATGGCCCTGTCGATCGCCTCGTTCCTGGCGATGTCGGTGGCCGGCCGCGCCACGACGGCCGAACTCAATGTCTTCCAGGTGCTGGAACTGCGCTCGGTGATAGGCTTCTTCATCCTCCTGCCGCTGGTGCTGACCAGCGGCGGCTTTGCGGCGATGCGCACCCAGCGCCCCCTCGCCCATATCGCGCGGAACGTCATCCACTATACCGGGCAGGCTGCATGGCTCTACGCCTTGACCTTGATTCCGCTGGCGGTGCTGATTTCGATCGAATTCACGACACCGATCTGGACGGCGATCCTGGCGGTGACATTTCTCGGCGAAAGGCTGAGCCGTCCGAAACTCGCGGCTGTCGTTCTCGGGCTGATCGGCGTGGTGGTCATCGTGCGTCCAGGCGTAGGCTCCGTCGATCCGGGACATCTGGTCGTGCTGGGCGCCGCGGTCTGCTTCGGCATTTCGGTGGTCCTGGTCAAATCGCTGACGCGAACCGACAGCGTCGTGCGTATCATCTTCTGGATGCTGATCATCCAATCGGTGGTTGGCCTCGTTCCGGCTCTTTATGAATGGCGCAACCCACCGCTGGAGCTTTGGCCATGGATCGTGCTGATCGCCTTCACCGGCATGTCGTCGCATTTCTGCATGGCGCGCGCGCTCACCTATGCCGACGCGACCGTCATTTCGCCGATGGATTTTCTGCGCGTGCCGTTGTCGGCGCTCGTCGGCTGGCTGCTTTACCAGGAGCAGATCGACGCCTTCACCGCGGGCGGCGCGCTGCTGATCCTGATGGGCAACCTGCTCAATCTGCAGCGCAGGCCGGTAAAGCCGGCTGAAGTGGCGGCATCGTAAACGCCGGCCAATACACCTAGTCGCCTTCGTTCGGGATGTTGAGGACATGACCGCAGGCCTTGCAGTGCACCGCATCCGGTTCATGCCGCTGCAATCCGCATTGCGGGCAGGGAAAGAACACTTTCGCGGGTCGAAAAATCGCCTGCGCCAGCCTGACGAACAGCGATATGCCGATGATCATGGTGACGATCGCCGTCAGCTTGCCGGCTATGCCAGGCAGCACGATGTCGCCGAAACCGGTCGTCGTCACTGTCGCGACGGTGAAATAAAGCGCGTCGATGTAGTTCTCCAGCCCGGCTCCGTTGCGGAAAAAGAACGTGTAGACGAAGCCGGTGATGACGAAAAGAAACGTCAAGAGGTTGATGACCGCGTGGCTCGCCTCGCGCCACGGGCGCAAACCACGCATCTCAAAATGCCGCCAGATCGAACCGCTGCGCGACAGTGACCACAGCCGCAGGATGCGCAGAAAGCCGAGACTGGCGAGCGCAGTCGGCATCAGCAGCGTCAGAAGGATGAAGACGTCCACCCAGAAGGTCGGCGGCTTCATCAGGCGCAGCATGTCGTTGGAAGCCAGCAGCTTGGCGGTCAGATCGGCGGCAACGAGGGCCGCCACGGCATAGTCCAGCCACAGAAACGAGGCCGTCTGCTGGATGACCGGCGTGGCGATGAAGAAGGCGATGATGGCGAGGTCGATGACGACAGCCGCCAGCTGGAACCGGAAAGCGGCCGGCGTGCGCCCATGATAGAGCTTGCGCAGCGTGTTGCGCAGCCGCGCCAGCCCGGAAAGGTCTCGCGATGCGCCCCTGTCCGCCGTCTTCATGCCGATCGCGGTGATGTGGCCAGCCAATGCCGCCCGGCGCGCGGCCACCTTGCAAGGGCGGCGATCACACCAGCTCCACTTCGACCACGCCGGGCACGGCGCGCATCGCCGAGGCGATCTGCGGCGAGACGCGGTAGCCGCCCTGCAAGGCAATCTCGACCTCGCCCTGCGCCTCGTCCTTGATGACGATGATGCTCACCTGGCTTTCGCCGCGCTGGGTGAGCTGGGACTGGATCATCGAGGCCGGCCCATCGTTCCTGACGAAAATGCGCAGTGCCTTCTGGATACGGCTAGCCTCGTCCTCCAGGGATTGCACGGAATTGATGCGCAAATTGACACCCTCGGGCCTGTCCTCCGCCGCGACGGTGATGACGACCGAGCGGCCGGCTTCCAGGAGGTCGCGATATTGCGCGAGCCCTTCCGAAAACAGCACGGCCTCGTACTGGCCGGAGGTGTCGGAAAAGGCCACCACGCCCATCTTGTTGCCGGTGCGGGTCTTGCGCTCCTGCTTGCTGGTCACCGTGCCGGCAAGCCGGCCGGCGGTGGCGCCACGCTTGACGGCGGCCGAAAACTCGGCCCAGTTCTGCACCCGCATCTTCTGCAAGGCAGCCTTGTATTCGTCGAGCGGATGGGCCGAAAGATAGAAGCCGACTACCTGGAATTCGCGGTGCAGCCGGTCGGCGGCGAGCCAAGGGTCCGTCGCCGGCAGGTTGAGCGCCTGCGACTGCGCGCCGAGCGAGGCGCCGAAAATATCGGCTTGGCCTGAAACGGCGTTCTGCTGGGCAAGCGAGGCCAGCCCCATCATCCGTTCGACGCCGGCCAGCATCGCTGCACGGTCGTGACCGAAACAATCGAGCGCGCCAGCCATGATCAGGCTTTCGAAGACCCGCTTGCCGACGATCTTGGGATCGACCCGCTCGCAGAAATCGGCAAGGTTCTTGAATGGTTTTTCGCCGCGCACGGCAACGATGTGTTCGACCGCCGCGTCGCCGACGCCCTTGAGCGCGGCCATCGAATAATAGATGCGGTTCTCGCCGACCTCGAAAGCGCGGAAGCTGGTCATCACCGACGGCGCCAAAACCTCGATGCCCAAGCGCAGTGCATCCTGGCGGAAGTCGGCGAGCTTGTCGGTGTTGCCCATGTCGAGCGTCATCGATGCCGCCAGGAACTCGACCGGATAATGCGCCTTGAGATAGGCGGTCTGGTACGACACGACGGCGTAGGCCG
This sequence comes from Mesorhizobium sp. WSM1386, assembly GCF_055901595.1. Lineage (NCBI taxonomy): Bacteria > Pseudomonadati > Pseudomonadota > Alphaproteobacteria > Hyphomicrobiales > Phyllobacteriaceae > Mesorhizobium > Mesorhizobium sp. WSM1386. The sequence goes on along the minus strand of NZ_CM148373.1, from coordinate 3,815,745 downwards.
CAGCGTGCGACTTGTTGAAACCATAATCGGCGAACTTAGCCAGCAGGTCGAAAATGAAGTCGGCTTGCGGTTTTGCCACGCCGCGCTCGACCGCGCCGGTGACGAAGCGCTCGCGCTGCTTGTCCATCTCGGCGCGGATCTTCTTGCCCATGGCGCGGCGCAGAAGATCGGCTTCGCCGAGCGAATAGCCCGACAGCTCCTGCGCGATCTGCATGACCTGTTCCTGGTAGACGATGACGCCTTGCGTCTCCTTCACCAGATGATCGATTTTGGGGTGGATCGACGCCATCTCCTCCTCGCCATGCTTTCTGGCGTTGTAGGTCGGGATGTTTTCCATCGGGCCCGGACGGTAGAGCGCGACCAAGGCGATGATGTCCTCGATGCAGTCGGGCCGCATGCCGATCAGCGCCTTGCGCATGCCCGCGCTTTCCACCTGGAACACGCCGACCACCTCGCCGCGCGACAGCATGGAGTAGGTGTCGGGATCGTCGAGCGGGATTGTCGCCAGGTCGATGTCGATGCCGCGGCGGCGGATCAGTTTCACCGCCGTCTCCAGCACCGTCAGCGTTTTCAGTCCGAGGAAGTCGAACTTCACCAGCCCGGCCTGCTCGACATATTTCATGTTGAACTGGGTGACCGGCATGTCCGAGCGCGGATCGCGGTACATCGGCACCAGCTCCGACAAAGGCCTGTCGCCGATGACGATGCCGGCGGCGTGGGTCGAGGCGTGGCGATAGAGACCCTCCAGCTTCTGCGCCATGTCGAGCAGCGTCTGGACGATCGGCTCCTTCTCGGCTTCTTCGGCGAAGCGAGGTTCGTTGGCTATGGCATCGGCGAGTTTCACCGGATTGGCCGGGTTCTGCGGCACCATCTTGGACAGCTTGTCGACCTGGCCATAAGGCATCTGCAGCACGCGGCCGACGTCGCGCAGCACCGCGCGGGCCTGCAGCGTACCGAAGGTGATGATCTGGCCGACCTGGTCGCGGCCGTACTTCTGCTGCACGTAGCGGATCACCTCCTCGCGGCGATCCTGGCAGAAGTCGATGTCGAAGTCGGGCATCGACACGCGATCCGGATTGAGGAAGCGTTCGAACAGCAGCGAGAAGCGCAACGGGTCAATGTCGGTGATGGTCGTCGAATAGGCGACCAGCGAGCCAGCGCCCGACCCACGGCCCGGCCCGACCGGAATGCCTTGGGCCTTGGCCCATTTGATGAAGTCGGCAACGATCAGGAAATAGCCCGGGAATTTCATCTTCTCGATGATGCCGAGCTCGAATTCGAGCCGCTCGCGATATTGCTCGACCGTGTAGCCAGGCGTCGGTCCGTGCAGGGCAAGCCGGGCGTCCAGCCCCTCGCGCGCCTGGCGGGCCAATTCCTCGGCCTCGGCCTTTTCGGCGGCGTCCTTGTCGGTGGTATCGCCGCCGGTGAAGCGCGGCAGGATCGGGCTGCGGGTTTTTGGATAATAGGAGCAGCGCAGCGCGATCTCGACCGTATTGTCTATCGCTTCCGGAAGGTCGGCGAACAGCTCTGCCATGTCGGCCTGGCTGCGCAGGAAATTGTCCGGCGACAGCCGGCGGCGGGTGTCGACGGCGACCACCGAGCCCTCGGCGATCGCAATGAGCGCGTCGTGCGCCTCATAATCGTCGCGCGAGGAGAAAAAGGCCTCGTTGGTGGCGACAAGCGGAAGTTCGTGCGCGTAGGCGAGCTCGATCGTCGAGTGCTCGATGACCCTGTCATAGCCAGCAACCCGGTCCAGCTCGACATAGAGACGGTCGCCGAACAGCGTTTTCAAGGTCAATAGCCGCGTCTCGGCCAGGTCGCGGCGATCCTCTTTCAAGGCATTGCCGATCGGGCCGCGCGGCCCGCCGCTGAGGCAGATCAGCCCGTCGGTCTGCCCGGCCAGGGTCTCGGTGGTCAGGTGTACCGCCTCGCCGGGCGGTGTTTCCAGGTAGACGCCGCTGACAAGCCGGACCAGATTGGAATAGCCGGCTTCGGTCGCGGCGAGCAGCACGACCGGCCGCATTTCCGGGCCTTGCCGCCGGCGGTCGCGCTGGCCGTCGGTGTTCTCGCCGGAGAAAGCGAGCGCGACCTGGCAGCCGATGATCGGCTGGATGCCGTCCTTCACCGCCTTCTGTGCAAATTCGAGCGCGCCGAACAGATTATTGGTATCGGTGACGGCGATAGCCGGCGCTTCGTCCGTCACGGCGTGACCGACGATCTTGCCGATCTGAAGCGCGCCTTCCAGCAGGGAATAGGCCGAATGCACGCGCAGATGGACGAACGGCCGCGCCGGCACCTCCGGCCGCGCGGCCGCAATCGCGGCTTCGCGCTTCAGGGGGTCGCGTGGAAGTCTCTCATCCGCCATGGTTTCTCGCGCTGCCTAAGGTTTTGAGTCGATGGAGATGTATTGTCCGGGACAGGGCGATACCAGTCCAGCACAAACGACCGCCGGCCACAGGCTTCCTTTGCCCTGCCCGACCCACGCAGAGATTGTTTCGAATTTCGCTCTGGCGAGTCATATGATGGTGGTTTCGAGAACCGGAGCGGAATGGACATTTGGGTCCATGAGCACCGGAAGCGCAGAAAACGCCTTCAGATGACCGCGAGAGTAGAATTTCCAAACAATCTCTCAGGCGAATTCCATGATCACCGCATCCACCGCCAGGCTGTCGCCCGGCTTGGCGTTGAGTTTCGACACGACGAGATCGCGCTCGGCGCGCAGCACGTTTTCCATCTTCATCGCCTCGACCACCGCCAAAGTCTCGCCGGCCTTGACCTCCTGGCCTTCGGCAACGGCGATCGACACGACAAGGCCGGGCATCGGGCAGAGCAGCAGTTTCGAAGTGTCCGGCGCCACTTTCTCCGGCATCAGTCTTTCGAGTTCGGCCGTGCGTGGCAGCATGGCGCGCGCCGTCACCGACATACCCTTCCAGGCGACGCGATGGCCGTTGGCGACGGCTCGGATCTGGGCTGCGACTTTCTGTTTGCCAACCGTGCCGCGCCAGATCAGGTCGCCCGGCCGCCAATCGGATGAAACGGTCAGCGCCTTGCCGCCATCGATCGACAGGTCGATTTCCATCGGAATAGAAATCATGCCTTCGAGGATGGATGCTTGGAGATACTCCTCGCCGATCTTCACCACCCAGTCGCGCTTGAGCGCCCCCGAATGCGGCGCCAGCCGCCCGCCCAGCCGGTCGAGCCGGTCGCGGCGCAACAACTCCACCGCGGTGACGATCGAGGCCAGCACCGCCTTTTCTTCGCTGTTCGGCACCACGGGTGCAAACCCGTCGGGATATTCCTCGGCGATGAAGCCAGTCGATATCGCCCCTTCCCGCCAGCGCGGATGCTGCATCAGGGCGGCCAGGAACGGAATGTTGTGCTCGATACCGTCGACCACGAAGCTGTCGAGCGCTTCCGACATGGCGTCGATCGCCGCGAGCCGCGTCGGCGCCCAGGTGCACAGCTTGGCGAGCATCGGATCGTAGAACATCGAAATCTCGCAGCCTTCGGTGACGCCGGTGTCGTTGCGGATGACGATGTCGCCGAACTGCCCCTCCTCCGGCGGCCGATAGCGTGTCAGTCGGCCGATCGAGGGCAGAAAGTTGCGGTAAGGATCCTCGGCGTAGAGCCGGCTTTCGATCGCCCAGCCATTCAGCTTGATGTCGCCTTGCCTCAAGGCGAGCTTCTCGCCAGCGGCGACGCGGATCATCTGCTCGACCAGGTCGATGCCGGTGATCAGCTCCGTCACCGGATGCTCGACCTGCAATCGCGTATTCATTTCAAGGAAATAGAAGTTCTTATCCTTGTCGACAATGAACTCGACGGTGCCGGCGCTCTGATAATCGACCGCCTTGGCCAATGCCACCGACTGCTCGCCCATCGCCTTCCTGGTTTTGGCGTCGAGAAACGGCGACGGCGCCTCCTCGGCGACCTTCTGGTTGCGGCGCTGGATCGAACACTCGCGTTCGCCGAGATGGAGCACGTTGCCATGCGCGTCGGCCAGCACCTGGATCTCGATGTGGCGCGGATCGACGACGAATTTTTCGATGAACACCCGGTCGTCGCCGAATGAACTCTTGGCCTCCGAACGTGCCCGGTCAAAACCATCGCGCACTTCCGACCGGTCCCAGGCGATGCGCATACCCTTGCCACCGCCGCCGGCCGAGGCCTTGATCATCACGGGATAGCCGATCTCGCCGGCGATCTTTTCGGCATGGTCGGCATTTTCGATGACGCCGAGCCAGCCGGGGACCGTTGAAACCTTGGCGGCGTTGGCGAACTTCTTCGATTCGATCTTGTCGCCCATCGCCTTGATGGCTTTGGGTTTCGGGCCGATGAAGACGATGCCTTCCGCTTCCAACGCTTCGCAGAAGGCAGCCCGTTCCGAGAGGAAGCCGTAGCCGGGATGCACAGCCTGAGCGCCCGTTTCCTTGCAGGCGGCGATGATCTTTTCAGGCGCGAGATAGCTTTGCGCGGCAGGTGACGGCCCAATATGCACCGCCTCGTCTGCCATCTCGACATGCACGGCGTCGCGATCGGCATCGGAATAGACGGCGACCGTGGCAATGCCCATCTTGCGCGCCGTCTTGATGACGCGGCAGGCAATCTCGCCACGGTTGGCGATCAGGATCTTCGTGAACATGCGCGCGACATTCCCCTCCGGACGAAGGTTCAGTTCTATGGATTATGTGGCCATCTCTCAAGTGCCGGGGTGGGCGACACGCAGGTCGCGCTCTCGAAGCCCTCCAGCGTTGCGTCGGGGCGCTCACGGATGTGCTGTCTGCGTCATGAAAGCCGACATTTCGTCTCATCTGACAGTTGATGAGCAGGCCAAAACCTGAAAGCTTGGGTGCAAAAATCGCCTTTGGAGGAAATGCCACATGAAAACGCGCGCTGCAGTCGCTGTTGCCGCCGGAAAGCCGCTGGAGATCATGGAGGTCGACCTCGACGGTCCGCGCGAGGGCGAGGTGCTGGTCGAGATCAAGGCGACCGGCATCTGCCACACCGACGAGTTCACCCTGTCGGGCGCCGATCCCGAAGGCCTGTTCCCGGCGATCCTCGGCCATGAAGGCGCCGGCGTCGTCGTCGATGTCGGCAAGGGCGTCACCTCGGTCAAGAAGGGTGACCACGTCATCCCGCTCTATACGCCCGAATGCCGCCAGTGCCCGTCCTGCCTGTCGAGGAAAACCAATCTGTGCACCGCGATCCGCGCCACGCAGGGGCAAGGATTGATGCCGGACGGCTCATCGCGCTTCTCGATCGGCAAGGACAAGATCTTTCACTATATGGGCTGCTCGACTTTCTCCAACTTCACCGTGCTGCCCGAGATCGCGCTGGCCAAGGTCAACCCCGACGCTCCCTTCGACAAGATCTGCTACATCGGCTGCGGGGTGACGACAGGCATCGGTGCTGTGATCAACACCGCCAAGGTCGAGCAAGGCGCCACGGCGATAGTCTTCGGCCTCGGCGGCATCGGTTTGAATGTCATCCAGGGCCTGAAACTGGCCGGCGCCGACATGATCATCGGCGTCGACCTGAACAACGACAAGAAGGAGTGGGGCGAGCGCTTCGGCATGACGCATTTCGTCAATCCGAAGGAGATCGACGGCGACATCGTCCCTCACCTCGTCAACATGACCAAGCGCGGCGCCGACCAGATCGGTGGCGCCGACTACACCTTCGACTGCACCGGCAACACCAAGGTGATGCGTCAGGCACTGGAAGCCTCGCATCGCGGCTGGGGCAAGTCGGTGGTCATCGGCGTCGCCGGCGCCGGCCAGGAGATCTCGACCCGGCCGTTCCAACTGGTCACCGGCCGCACCTGGATGGGCACCGCCTTCGGCGGCGCGCGGGGCCGCACCGATGTGCCAAAAATCGTCGACTGGTACATGGACGGCAAGATCCAGATCGACCCGATGATCACCCACACGCTGAAGCTGGAAGACATCAACAAGGGTTTTGACCTCATGCATGAGGGCAAGTCGATCCGCAGCGTCGTCGTTTACTGAGGAGAAGAAAGCCGCCGACCGAAGGGCCAGCGACTGAAGTTGCACGGGTTCAACAAGGGAGGAATAAAATGCCTGAAAAGCTGCATCCGAAAATCGACAATGGCTTGCCCAAGGAAAGCGCAAGCTTTGCCGGCGGCACGCTGGTCTGCGCCTGCACCAGCAATCCGGTCAAGGTGAAGGTCAAGGGGCAGATCGCCCACAACCATGCCTGCGGCTGCACCAAATGCTGGAAGCCGGAGGGCGCGGTGTTCTCGGTGGTTGCCGTTGCCGGCACCGGCGATGTCACCGTCACCGAGAACGGCGACAAGCTGAAAGTGGTCGATCCCTCGGCGCTCATCCAGCGCCATGCCTGCACCGGCTGCGGTGTCCACATGCATGGCCCGGTCGAGCGCGACCATCCGTTCAAGGGCCTGAGCTTCATCCACCCCGAGCGTTTCCAGGAGGATGGCTGGTCGCCTCCGGGCTTCACCGCCTTCGTCTCGTCGATCATCGAATCGGGTGTCGATCCGAGCCGCATGGACGGCATTCGCGGCCAGCTGAAGTCGATCGGGCTCGAACCCTATGACTGCCTCAATCCCGGACTGATGGACTATATGGCAACCTGGACGGCCAAGAAGTCCGGCGCTCTGCCGGCCTGAACGCTATAAGATTTCAGGCAGGGGCCGGACACGCTTCCGGCCCCTGTTCATTTCGGAGAGACAATGCCAGCGCCCGCTATCTACGTCGACGCAGACGCCTGCCCGGTCAAGGCCGAGGTGGAGAAGGTCGCCGACCGGCTTGGAATCATGGTCACTCACGTCTCCAATGGCGGTTTGCGGCCCTCTCGGGATCCGATGATCCGCAACGTCGTGGTCTCCAAGGGCGCCGACGCCGCCGACGACTGGATCGTCGAAAATGCGCGCGCCAACGACATCGTGATCACTGCCGACATTCCGCTTGCCGCCCGCGCCGTGGCGCTCGGCGCCCATGTGCTGGGGCCTACCGGGCGCCCGTTCACGCCGGAAACCATTGGCATGGCGGTGGCGATGCGCGACCTCAAGCAGCATTTGCGCGAGACCGGTGAAAGCAAGGGCTACAATGCCGGTTTCGCGCCGCAGGACCGTTCGCGCTTCCTCGGCGAACTCGACCGTATCTTGCGGCGAGCCCTGAAATCCGCCACACCGGGCTAGCAACAAAGCGCCATTCAGGTGGAGAGCGCCATGGCCGCCGAAACCCCGGTCGAGAACCCCATCCACCGTCACATGCTGTTCGCGGCGTCGGCGTGTTTCGGTGTCTTCGCGCTTCTCGTGGCGTTGCTGCTCCATGCCCAGCTCGCCTATTCGATCGGCGCCAACGCATTCTTTGCCGCTTACGTCATTCTCGTCGTTTCCCAGATGCCAAAGTTCACCGGCAGGTATCTGAGCAAGAATGCGCGCGACACCGACCAGCCTGTACTGGTCATCTTCGCTGTAACGCTCGTCGTCGTCATTGTAGCCATTATCTCATTGTTCCTGTTGATCAATCAGAAGGACAGAGGCCACTCGATCGAACTCGCTTTCGCGCTGCTGTCGATCCCATTGGGCTGGTTCACCATCCACGCCATGGCAGCGCTCCACTATGCCCACGTCTACTGGATGGACGGCGACGAGGTCGATGCCGGCACCAAGAAGAAGATTCCGGTCGGCGGTCTGCTGTTTCCAGGCGACAAGCGACCCGAAGGCTGGGACTTCCTCTACTTCTCAACGGTTATCGGCATGACGGCACAGACCGCCGACACCAACATCTCGACGACGCATATGCGCCGTGTCGTGCTTGTCCATTCGATCCTGTCGTTCTTCTTCAACACCGTTATCGTCGCAGCTGCCGTCAACCTCGCCGTCAGCCTGGGCGGCCCGTAATAAATCCGTGATCGGATGAAACATTGGTTTGGATCGCGACGTATCAGGAGGACAATGACACGCGCGCCAAGCCGCGAGGCCGGGAGACGAGACGAAGATGGAATCGGTTGCCAGAAGCCAATCCGCCACCGGGCCGGACGCCCCCGTGTCCAGCGAAAAGACACTGATCTATCGTCAATCGCGCTGGACGCGCCTGACCCACTGGCTCTGGGCCATCTCCTTGTTTTTCATGCTGCTTTCCGGCCTGCAGATCTTCAATGCCCGCCCGCAGCTCTATATCGGCAAGCAGTCGGGCTTTGGCTACGACAACACCATCTTTGAAATCGGCGCCGAGAACACGAACGCCGGCCCGCGCGGCTACACCGAAATTTTCGGCCACCGCTTCGACACGACCGGCGTGCTCGGCTGGTCGGGCCCAGCAGGCAACGAGACGGCACGCGGCTTTCCGTCCTGGGCGACCATCCCGTCCTACTATGATCTCGGCACCGCCCGCGTCATCCATTTCTTCTTTGCCTGGATACTGACCACGACGTTGATCGTGTGGCTGGTCGCCAGCATCGTCAACGGCCACATCCGCCGCGATCTCGCGCCGCGTCTTGATGATTTGAAGCGCCTGCCGCAGGACATCGTCGACCACGCCAAGCTGAAATTCCACCACACCCGTGAATACAACACCTTGCAGAAAATGGCCTATGGCGGCGTGCTGTTCGTGCTCTTGCCGCTGATGATCATCACCGGCCTGGCGATGTCGCCCAGCATGAATTCGGTGCTGCCGTTCCTCAACGACCTGCTCGGCGGCCGGCAGACCGCGCGCACCATCCATTTCACCGTCATGGTTCTGCTGGTTGGCTTCTTCGTCGTCCATATCCTGATGATCCTGGCTGCCGGCCCGATCAACGAACTGCGCTCCATCATCACCGGCTGGTACCGCACCGACCCTCCCGCGCATGACGACAATCCCACCGAGAGGAGTGCCTGACATGGCGAAGTTCCAGATCAGCCGCCGCAAATTCCTCACCGCTGCCGGCCTCGGCGCCTCTGGCATCATGCTGTCGGGCTGCGATGCCTTCGACAGCCAGCTGAGCATCGGCAGCGGCCTGCGCAGCTTCCTCGAAAACGCCAATGGCCTGACATACCGCGCACAGCGCCTGCTCGCCGGCCGCGACGCGCTGGCGCCGGAATTCACCGAGGCAGACATCCGCCAGCCGCAACGGCCGAACGGTGTCACGGCGCCGGACGACGACACCTACAAGGGCCTGCTCGCCAACAATTTCGCCGACTGGCGTCTGGAAGTGACGGGCCTCGTCGAAAAGCCGCTGTCGCTCAGCCGCGAGCAACTTCAAAACATGCCGAGCCGTACCCAGATCACCCGCCATGACTGCGTCGAGGGCTGGAGCTGCATCGCCAAATGGACAGGCACGCCGCTTTCGCTGGTGCTGGACCAAGCCGTGGTCAAGCCGCAGGCGCGCTACGTCATGTTCCATTGCCTCGACACGATCGACCGCAGCCTGTCCGGCGACATCAAATATTACGGCACGATCGATCTCATCGATGCCCGCCACCCGCAGACGATCCTCGCCTATGGCCTCAACGGCAAGCCGCTGCCGGTCGAGAACGGCGCACCGCTGCGCGTCCGCGTCGAGCGTCAGCTCGGCTACAAGATGCCGAAATATCTCTACAAGATCGAACTGGTCGACGGCTTCGCCAATATCGGCGGCGGCCGCGGCGGCTATTGGGAAGACAATGGCTACGACTGGTATGGCGGGATTTGATGGCCATTCGGATGGAGGCGGAGCACGACCTGTCGTCCTCCGAATGGAGTGCACTGGAACACCATCTGCACAACGAGAACCGGCGCCTCACAGGCCGTGACGATGACCGCGGACTGGCCTTTGTCATTCGCGAGGATGCCGGACGAACAATCGGTGTTGCGGCCGGCTATTCCTGGGCAGGCACGTCGGAACTCGAGTTGATGTGGATCGATCAGGCCCATCGAGGCCGCGGCTACGCCACGCAGTTGATCAATGCTTTTGTCGCGGAGGCCGCCGCTCGCGGCGCACGACGGATATGGGTATCGAGCCACGACTTCCAGGCGCCGGGCCTATACGAAAAGGCCGGCTTCGAGCGCATGGCTGAGTTTGCAGGATGGCCTGAAGGCCATTCCAACATCATCCTCTGCAAAACGATCGCAGCGAACGGCCCAGCCTAAGCCACCTTGTCGAGCAGCGGCTTCAACGCCGGATGGATCTCTGGCGAGGCGTGCTTGATCAGCGTTAGAAGCGCGCGTTCATTCTCGTACAGAGGCCTGTTGGTGCCGATATGCTCGACAAGCCATTTGGCTTCGCCGGCATCGATCGTCTCGGCCCGGCGGGCGAGTGCTTCGGCTGCCCTGTTCCTGGCTTCCCACTCGGTCTCGACGTCATCCGGCGAGCGATAGGCCTCGATGATGCCTGCAAGGCCGCCGGAGACCATGCGGCTGAAGAAGCCGCCGATCTGTGGATCGGCGTGGTCGAGGAAATTTTCCTGGCGCAGCGCCACGTCACGGGTCGGGGCTTCGTAGCCGGCCGAGCACATGACGAAATTGGCGATCGCCTTGACGAACAAATCGTTCCAGGAGGGATCGTTGTTGGCCTGGGCAATCCGCTCATTGATCCGCAACAGCACCTCGGCCTCGGCGCGGGTGATGGCGATGTTGCCGTCGCCGCCATGGGCATGGAGGATACGGCGCAACAGCTCGACTTCCGCCTTGGCGATCAATCCGGGAACCAGCGCGCCGCCCAGCATCAGCGGCCCCTTGCCGTCGATCACGGCATGCGCGACCTGTTCCAGCGCATAGACGCAAAGCCGGCTCGGCGACGATTTCGCCGCTTCCAGCACATGGACCAGCAATTCGAGTTCCGTCCGGCTGTCGACCATGCCGTCACGCGAGATCGTGCGGACCAGCCAATCGGCATTGTCCTGCGAGATGTAACCAGCAGGCTTTTCCTGGTGAACGATGTAGTCGGTGACCGCCTCGACCAAGAATTCGGGCCATTCCCGGCATTTGTCCTTCGCCGTCGCATCGAGCGCGAAGAGTGCCTCGGCCTCGCCCCGCGTCACCACACCATCGCCGAACACTTCGTGGCGCAGCATGGCTACATCCTCCGCCGTGATGCGACTTTTCGAAGTCAGCCCCGCCACCGGCGCGCTCATGATCAATTCGCCCATCTGTCGTCCCCGTCCATCGGCAGAAAAAGCCGGCCCATTCCGTCCATATATCAGGAGTGTCTTGAAAAACCGGCAAACGGCGTGGTTAGCGAAGACTTGTCGGCGCGGCGCACTTTAGGTGTGTTGAGTTTCAGGTCAGGCCGGCATCACCTGAATATCGACGCACCTTTGATGTCGCTGGGAGGTGACAAGGTGTCGCCGACGGGCTATGGATGGCGCGTCGAGGGCTCAAGGTTTGAGTCCTACCTGTTTGCGGGAGAGAGCAGCGAGAGCTGCCGCCGAAGGGGAAATCGCCCGAAATCTCTCAGGCAAAAGAACCGTAGACGGGAAAGACACTCTGGAAAGTCGGGGCTTGCCCCCGCGCCGAAGGTGTAAGCGCCGCTGACAGAGTTCCGGCTGCGCGAGTCTCTCAGGCTTCAGACAGAGGGGCACGGACTGGTCGCCATTCGCGGCCGATTGCGTGCGACTCTGGAGATGACATGACGGGCGACGACAGCAGACACCTTCCCCTCGAAGACATCCATGCAGCGGCCGGTGCGCGCTTTGGCGCCTTTGCCGGCTGGTCCATGCCGCTGACCTATCCGGCCGGCGTCATGAAGGAGCATCTTCACACCCGCGAGCATGCCGGCCTCTTCGACATCTCGCACATGAAGCTGTTCGAGGTCAGCGGGCCGCAAGCGGTGGCGCTGCTCGACCGTGCGTGCCCGCTCGACGCCGGTGCGCTCGAAATCTCGCAATCCAAACTGACATTCTTCCTCAACGAGGCCGGCGGCATTCTGGACGATCTGATCGTCACCAGGCTCGGCGATGCCAGGTTCATGGTGGTCGCCAATGCCGGCAATGCCGTTGCCGACGAAAAGCACCTGCGTGACCTTGCCAAGGATTTCGATGCAACGGTCGAGCCGCTCGACCGTGTCTTCCTGGCTATCCAGGGGCCCGAGGCCTGGGCCGTGCTGTCCCGGGCCGGCATCGAGACCGGCTCGCTGCTGTTCATGCACGGCGTCGAACCGCGCAAGAACTGGTTCATGAGCCGGTCGGGCTATACGGGCGAGGACGGTTTCGAGATCGGCCTGCCGGCGGCCGATGCGCGCCACCTTGTGGCGAAGCTGCTGGAGGACGAGCGTGTGCTGTGGATCGGTCTTGCGGCCCGCGACAGCCTGCGGCTGGAAGCGGGACTGTGCCTGCATGGCCAGGACATCACGCCGGAGACCGACCCGGCCGCCGCCGCACTGATGTGGGCAATCCCCAAGGAGATCCGCGCGACAGGCGCCTTTATCGGCGCCGACGCTTTGCGCGCCGCTGTGGAGCGAGGCCCCGCGCAAAAGCGCGTCGGCCTGAAGCCGGAAGGCCGCCAGCCGGTGCGCGCCGGCGCCGCACTCTTTGACGCCGACGGCAATCCAGCCGGGCATGTCACATCGGGAGGCTTCGGCCCCTCGGCCGGCCATCCCGTCGCCATGGGCTATGTCGCGACGCCGCTGGCAAAGCCCGGGACACGGGTTTTCGCCGACGTGCGCGGCACGAAAATCCCTGTCGATATCAGTTCCCTGCCCTTCACCCCTCATCGCTACCGCAAAGGATGACCCCGATGGCAACGACCTATTTCACCACCGATCACGAATGGCTCCGCGTCGAAGGCGGCGTCGCCACGGTCGGCATCACCGACTATGCGCAGGAGCAACTCGGCGATCTCGTTTTCGTCGAACTGCCCGAGGCCGGCCGCAAGCTCGCCAAGGGCGACACCGCCGTGGTGGTCGAATCCGTCAAGGCGGCCTCCGACGTCTACGCGCCGGTCGATGGCGAGATCACCGAGGCCAACGGCACGCTGTCGTCCGATCCGTCGCTGGTCAATTCGGCGGCGACTGGCGCGGGCTGGCTGTGGAAGATGAAGCTCGCCGACGAAGGCCAACTCGCGAGCCTCATGGATGAGGCCGCCTACAAAGCTCATATCGGTTGATATCAGGACGTATTGCCATGACCACAGCACTCACCCCCTTCTCGGCCCGCCATATCGGTCCTGATGTCAACGATGTCAGAGCCATGCTTGCCGTGATCGGCGTTCCCTCCGTCGAGACGCTGATCAGCCAGGCCGTGCCGCAGTCGATCCGCCTCGATCTGCCGCTGACCCTGCCCGCACCGGCCAGCGAGGCCGAAGCGCTGGCCGAATTGTCGGCGACGATGGCCAGGAACACGGTGCTGAAAAGCTTCATCGGCGCCGGTTATCATGGCGTGCACGTGCCGCCGGTCATCCAGCGCAATTTGTTCGAGAATCCGGCCTGGTACACCGCGTATACGCCCTACCAGGCCGAGATCAGCCAGGGCCGGCTGGAAATGCTGTTCAATTTCCAGACCCTGGTCACCGAATTGACCGGCCTGCCGGTGGCGTCGGCCTCGCTGCTCGACGAGGCGACGGCGGTGGCCGAAGCGGTCGGCATCGCATTGCGCCACCACCGCGACAAGCGCACCAAGGTGGCGCTTGCCGGCACGCCGCACCCGCAGACGCTGGATGTCGTGCGCACCCGCGCCGAACCACTCGGCATCGAGATCGACGGCGAGACGATCGACGACAACACCGCCGCCTTGCTCGTCTCCTGGCCCGACACATTCGGCGTCTATGGCGACCACAAGGCTGCGATCGAAAAGGCCCGTGCCATGGGCACCATCGTCGTCTTCATCGCCGACCCGCTCGGCCTGACGCTGACCGACGCGCCAGCCAAGCTTGGCGCCGACATTGCCGTTGGTCCGATGCAGCGCTTTGGCGTGCCGATGGGTTTTGGCGGGCCGCACGCCGCCTATTGCGCTGTCTCCGACAAGCTGACCCGCTTGATGCCCGGCCGCCTGGTCGGCCAATCAACCGACAGCAAGGGGCGGCCCGGCTACCGCCTTGCCCTGCAAACGCGCGAACAGCATATCCGCCGCGACAAGGCGACCTCCAACATCTGCACCGCGCAGGCGCTGCTCGCCAACATGGCGACCGCCTATGCCATCTGGCACGGCCCCGCCGGGCTGCGTGCGATCGCGGAAAGGATCCATGGGCTCGCCAACCGTCTCGCCGCAGGTCTCAAGGCAGCGAACATCTCCGTGCTCGGCTCCAGCCGCTTCGACACGGTGACGGTGGAGGTGAAGGGCGAGGCAGGCTCGATCGCGGCTGCCGCTGAAAAGGGTGGCCGGCTGCTGCGCGTCATCGATGCCGACCACATCGGTATCGCCTTCGACGAAACCTCGACCGAGGCGGACCTCGAGGCGATCGCGGCCCTGTTCGGAGCCAAGCCAGGCGCTGCCCAAGCCGGCTCGATGCCCGGCAAGCCGCGCGGCAAGGAGTTCCTCACCCAGCCGGTTTTCCAGGAGAACCGCTCCGAGACCGACATGATGCGCTTGCTGCGCCGGCTGGCCGACAAGGACCTGGCGCTCGACCGCAGCATGATCCCGCTCGGTTCCTGCACCATGAAGCTCAACGCGGCGGCCGAAATGATGCCGGTGAGCTGGCCTGAAATCGCCAATCTGCATCCCTTCGCGCCGGCCAGCCATTCGGTCGGCTATCGCGCCATGATCGGCGAGCTGGAGGGGTGGCTCTCCGAGATCACCGGCTTCGACGCCGTCAGCCTGCAGCCCAATGCCGGCAGCCAGGGCGAATATGCCGGCCTGCTCGCCATCCGCGCCTATCACCGCTCGCGCGGCGAAGGCCATCGCACCGTCTGCCTGATCCCTTCCTCCGCGCATGGCACCAATCCTGCCAGCGCGGCGATGGCCGGCATGAGCGTTGTCGTCGTACGCTGCCTGGAGGACGGCAACATCGACATGGACGATATGCGGGCCAAGGCCAACGAGCATTCCAAAAATCTCGCCGCGCTGATGTTCACCTATCCCTCGACGCATGGTGTCTATGAAGAAGGCGCGCGCCATCTCTGCGCCCTCATCCACGAACATGGCGGCCAGGTCTATTTCGACGGCGCCAACCTCAACGCGCTGGTCGCGCTGGCCCGCCCGGCCGACATCGGCGCCGACGTCTGCCACATGAACCTGCACAAGACCTTCTGCATCCCGCATGGCGGCGGCGGCCCGGGCATCGGCCCGATCGGCGTCAAGGCGCATTTGCAGCCCTATCTGCCGGGCCACGTCACCGAGGGTTCGGCGCACGCCGTGTCGGCCGCGCCGTTCGGCAGCGCTTCCATCCTGCCGATCACCTGGATGTATATCCGCATGATGGGCGCCGCTGGCCTCAAGCAGGCGACGGAGACCGCCATCATCTCGGCCAACTATGTGGCGACACGGCTCGCGCCGTATTACCCGCTGCTCTACAAGGGCCGGCACGATCGCATCGCGCATGAGTGCATCCTCGACACGCGCGTGCTCAAGGACAGCGCCGGCATCAGCGTCGACGATATCGCCAAGCGGCTGATCGACTATGGTTTCCATGCGCCGACCATGTCGTTCCCGGTCGCCGGCACGCTGATGGTCGAGCCGACGGAGTCCGAGCCCAAGCGGGAACTCGACCGCTTCTGCGAGGCGATGATCGCCATCGCCGGCGAGGCTGCCAAGGTGGCGAAGGGCGAATGGCCGCTGACCGACAATCCGCTGGTCAACGCACCGCACACCGCCGCCGAGGCGCTGGCCAGTCAGTGGGCCCATCCCTATTCGCGGCTGGAAGCGGCCTATCCCGCGGGCGACGCCGACACCGCGGCAAAGTACTGGCCACCGGTATCGCGCATCGACAATGTCGCCGGCGATCGCAACCTGGTCTGCTCCTGCCCGCCGCTGTCGGACTACCTGGGGGCGGCTGAATAGCCAAAGCATGATCCCGAAAAGTGGGCACCGGTTTTCCCGGACAAACGGAAACCGTTTGTCCAGAGATTATGCTCGGACAAACAAGTAGAGCCCATCCCGATTCCATCGGGATGGAACAGGCTCTACGCGGAGCGCAAGGCTGGCTCGACCGGCTCGGCCTTGCCCATCCCTTTGCGGCTGACGACACAATTGCGGCCGGCGCGCTTGGCCGCGTAAAGCGCGGCGTCCGCCTCGGCCAGCACGTCATCGAGCGACCTGCCGTCAGCCCCGCCAAAGCCGATGCCCCCGCTGACCGTGCTGCGCAACGGACCGAGCGGAGTGGGAACGACCTCGGTGCCGAAGGCGACGCCGATCCTGCTGGCGAGGTCATAGGCCCGCTCTTCCGTCATCCGCGACATGACGATTACGAACTCCTCGCCACCCAGGCGAAAGGCATCGACGCCAGTCCTGGCATACTTGTTTATGACGGCGGCGAACCGGCACAGTACCTGGTCGCCGACCGGGTGCCCATAGACATCGTTCGTCCTCTTGAAGTGATCGAGGTCGAACATGACGATCGCCATGAACGGACCGAAAGTCCGCTCGCCATGGAGTGACGTCAACCCGCGGCGGTTCATCAGCCTGGTCAGCGGATCGGTCATCGTCTCGGCCTTCAGCTCGATCTGCGCCTGCAGATGGTGAAGGGAAAGCGTCAAGGCGCCGAGGCCGGTCATGCAGGCCACTGCGACGACGGAATTGAGACGTTCGGCCCAGTTGTCGGGCGCCGCCCCCAGCGTCCACTGCCCCTTGCCCAACAAGACCATGCCGCAAAGAGCAAACGACACCGCACAGGTGCCGCTCAGGAACGAGACCACCAGCAGGATCCGCCGGTCGTGGCTGCCGTTGATCCAGAACATGGCCCCGATCGCCGAGAGCAGCACCGTCACCGTCGCGTAGGTGATGACGAAGCCGATGCCGTCAAGACCGAGGAAGGTCACCGCCGCGCAGACGGCCATGGCGCAGAGCGTCGGCACGACGGCACGTCCGTAGTCTGACACGCCCAGATATTGCATGGCCGACAGGCAGATGATCAGGAACCCCAGGCTGAGCAGCGCCAGCGCGGTCTGGCAGAGCACCGGATCGGGATCCCTGGTGTACTGCCAAAACAGGATCACATGCGCGACGAGCACGAGAATGCCGCACGCCACCGTCAGGACGAAGCTGGCCCGCGGCGCGGTAAACCAGATCGCGAACATGGTGACGCTGAGGCAAGTGCCCGACAGCGCGGCTGCGAGCAGGAGCGAACTGAAGTCCAGCATGTCGGGTGGAGGCCTCTCGAGCGTCGGCGGTTGTGCCGCATTCTAGGTCACCGGCAGCCCTCCGACATGGTTTTCAGCCGATCTCTCGATCCAACCTGTGGATAGGGTTTACAAACAGTCGATGCGATCTGTCCCGAAACCGCACCACGCCGGGCGCGGAGCAGGAAACATCAGCCCTTGTTCAGCAAAGCGAGATTGGCGTCGACGACCGTGGGGTCGGCCATGCCGGCCTTGGCTTCGAGCAGCAACGCCCTGGCCTTCCTCTTGTTGCCGCGCAACAGTTGCGAATAGCCCATATTGTTGACGATCTGCGGCTTGCGGCCGGCAACCTTCAGGAGCTGGCCATAGGCGCGGTCGGCGAAGTCGAAACGGCCGAGTTCGTCATAGGAAGCGGCGAGCCCCATCCAGGCCTCGGCATTGTCGGCCTTCAGCTCGACGGCCTTGCGGAAATGCTGTTCGGCGAGACCATAATTGGCATCGCGAAACTGCGCCTTGCCTTCCGCCAGATCGGTGCTGTCGACGGCCTTTGCCGCCGGCTGGATGGCGGTGGTCTTGGTCGTGTCGACGTTGTTGTTCGTCGTGCACCCGGTGATCATCAGGACAGCCGCCATCGTGGCGACCGCCGCAAATTTTGTCTGACGCATGCCCTGCCCCGTCGCCCGATTTGCCGGGTCGTTCTTCAGCAAGGACACTACAGCACGGCGGTTAAGCTTCGGTGCCGAAATGCATCTAAGATTTGGTTTCGGGAATACCAGCCGTTAACCACTGGGCGGCAACACCTCCATCCGGCAGACGCAAGTGCATTCTCACGGCGCCAGGGCCTTGAGCTCGTCCGGAACCGGATAGCGGCCGCCGTCATAGCGCAGCCGGTAGGTGCGGTTCACAGGCTTGCCGGGATGGGACTGGCACTCGCCATTCTTGTCGACAGATGGGTCGTCCGTATCCGACCGCTCGACCACGACAATGTCGTGATAGCCATGGTGGCTCGCCGGGCTCATCGTCAGGCTGACCTGGCTCGAATGAAAGGATCCAGCGCAATTGGTGTCGCCTTCACCGCCATAGTTGGCCACCACAAGGCCGTCGAGCACCGCATGAAGGGCGCCACCGGCAATGGCGTAGAGTCGCAGATCGGTCTCGCTGAACGGATTGGGCTGCGAGTGATTTGCCATGTCGATACGCAGCCCAAAGGCGGTGACGCCGGGCGCCAGGACATAGCGGCCAGTATCGAATTCGATCTTGCGGATCGCAATAGCATCATCGTTCATCAGCCTAGGCTGAAGCAGGCGCTGGCGCACCTGCAGGGTCTTCCTGTCGACGACCAGAAGCTCGATATCGCCATAATGCTCGTCGTCGCTGGATTTGGCGCTGTCCATCAGCGGCACGGAGACCAGCAGCAGATCGTCATGAGCGGGCCAGACCTTGCAGACCACGCCCGGTGTATCATCCTGCGGGAGCGGGACAATGCTGGTATGGGGGTCGAGCGTGAACGAGGCGCCGTCGGCGCTCTTTCGAGCCTTAGGATAGGCCTTCTGCACCAGGGCGGCGGCATCGCCGCAATCGTCGGCCGCGGCCTGGGCGGGCCACAGGCTGACGGCGGCGAGAGCGAGGGCACACAACACTATTCGCATGGCAATAAAGCAACCTGCATGCCTTGGCCCGTTACGCTTTTCTGTCAAACAGATAAGGAGCATTGTACTCCTTGGCGAGATCCACTGCTTCAGCAAGCTTGGTTGGGTCGGTACTGCAAAACAAGATACTTTCGTCTCCGATAATGATCTGATCCTGGCGCCCCTCTGCGGCCACGAAGCCCTGCCAGTCGAACAACATCATCAGCAACAGCAGGCCAGAGAGGATTGCATGCTCCTCGGACGAGTATTCGATTTCAAAATCTGCGTCTCGATTAGGTTGAGATGACCAGGCGAAAGCGAAAGCGCGGCCTCGACACCACGGCCTCGCCGCACGGTTTCGAACAGTGTCTTCTGGACAAGGGGATATTGATGCCATTTCCATACCCAGAGCAGACGCACACTTCCGGTATGCAACCATTCGACAATCCTCATCGAGAAGTACGCTATCTGACGTGGGTTTGACGGCAGGCCGACCATCAGGTTCCGCATCTCCGCTTTCCGGACACCCGGAAAGTCTTCGGGGATGTCGGACGACAACGCGGTCCCCGACGATCTGAGCCAGGCTGAAGTCTCTTCAAGCGTCAGAGATTTGAGCAAGATTGTTGTCCTCCGGGAGGAACTACGGTGACTGTGCACTTTAAACCGTCGCTCGTTGGCAGGCACTATTCTTGGCACGCAGCCACCCAGGCCCCTCCTAGTGCGTGCCCGTCATTTTGACGATGATCGGAATGATCGCGATCATCAGCACCACCGGCAGGATGCACACGGTGACCGGGATCGACATCTTGGCCGGCAAGGCATGCGCCTTTTCCTCGGCCAGCGACATGCGCTTGTGACGCATCTCGTCTGAGAAGACGCGCAACGCTCCCGACAGGCTGGTGCCGAGTTCCTTCGACTGCTGCAGCAGCGTGGCGAAGGAACGGACCTCGTCCAGGCTGAGGCGGTCGGCGAGTGCCTTCAGCGCATCGTCGAGGCTGCGCCCCGCCCTCAGTTCCAGCGACACCAGCTGCAGGTTCTGGCTGAGCGCCGGATAGGTCCTGGCGAGTTCCTTCGAGACGCGCTCGATGCCGGCCTCCATGCTCATGCCGGCATCCGAACAGACGATCATCAGGTCCATGAAGTCGGGAAAACCATTGCGGTATTCGCGCATCTTCTCCCGCGTCTTCTGGCTCAGCACCAGACCGGGCAGGAAGTAGCCGGCCACACCCGACAGGATGACGAACGCCCAGCGGCTGGTCATCGTCGCATCGGCACTGGCCAGCCAATGGTTGAGGACGAAAGCGCCAATCGCGCCGCCGATCAGCGCCGAGAAGCGGATGATGAAGAACATGCCGACGGCACGCGGCTCCATATAGCCCGCCTGGATCAGCTTCATGCGCAGCCGGGCGACATTTTCCGGATCGCTCTTGGCATAGAATTCCTGCGCCCGCTTCACCGCCTTCTCGCGCACGACGTTGGCGTTCTTCTTCTGCACCGGCTCGGGTCTTGCGGCCACGGGACCATTGTCGACCTTGAGCCGGCGCTTCACATCGTTGCGGTCGCCCTTCGCCGCAACCATCGGCCAGCCGACCGCCACGGTGCCCAACGCCAGGAGCAGGATGGCCACCGGCATCAATGAGGTCGGTGCAAGCGAGGCGAGGAATTCGATGAAGCCCTGCATGTCAGAACCTGAAATTCGACATCTTGAACATCATCAGGTTGCCCAGCATCAGCCAGGTGACCGACCCGCCGATCAAGTACCAGGTTTTAGGCTCGTCCCAGACATCGCGGTAGAAGCCCGGCATCATGGCCATGATGCCGGCGAACAGCAGCGCCGGTATCGCCGTCAGGATGTAGGCCGACAGGCGGCCCTCGGTCGAGATGGCTCGCACCTTGCGGCGCAGCTTGCCCCGCTCGCGGATCGTCAACGCCAGGCCATCGAGAATCTCGCGCAGATTGCCGCCCGAACTGGACTGGATCGAGACCGCGGTCATGAACAGCGGCAGGTCTTCGTGGCCGACCCTGTCGAACAGCGAATTCAACGCAGAGACAAGATCGGAACCATAGGTCACCTCATCGGCGATGACACCGAATTCGGTGCCGATCGGGTCGGGCATTTCGCGCGACACCATGGCAATGGCCACCGGCACCGGATGACCGGCCTTGAGGCCGCGCGTGATCAGCTCCAGGGCCTCCGGCAGTTGCATGCCGAAACGCTTGAGCCGGCGCTTGCGCATGAAGCGCATCACCATAACCGGCACCAGCGGCAGCAGAACGACGAACAGGAGAAGCCCCATCAAGAGCGGCAACCCATACCAGATGGCGAACAGCGCCATGGCCATGGCCACACCGGAGGTGATCATCAGGAATTTCGACAGCGGCATGATCATGCCTGACTGCGTGCGTAGCGCCCGGAACCGATCCGGCGAGAACAGCGAGGTGCCGGCATCGAGGCCACGCTCCTTGCGCAGCTGGATCAGCACCTGTTCCTGGCTGATCTTGTTTTCCTGCAGCTTCATGCGCCGGTTGATGGCGGTGCGCTTGTCGCTGCGGCCGGCATAGAGGAGATAACAGGCCTCGGCGATCATGATGCCAGTCAGCGCGGCCCCGGCATAGACGACATAGATCGCGCTCAGTCCATCGAACACCCCGTCTACTCCTGCGGCCGGCCGGGTTCGAAATATCGTCCGGGAAACTCGATGCCCATGGCGCGCAGATCCTCGAGGAAGCGCGGCCGAATGCCGGTCGCCTCGAAATAGCCGAGAATGCTGCCGTCGGCGTCCATGCCGGTGCGCACGAAGCGGAAGATCTCCTGCATCTGGATGACGTCGCCTTCCATGCCCGTCACCTCGGCAACGCTCGTCACCTTGCGCTTGCCGTCGGAAAGCCGGGTCAGCTGGACGATGAGGTCGATGGCGCTGGCGATCTGGCTGCGGATCGACTGCACCGTCATCGGCATGCCGGTCATGCCCAGCATCTGTTCGAGACGCGAAATGGCATCGCGCGGCGTATTGGCATGGATGGTCGCCATCGACCCTTCATGGCCGGTGTTCATCGCCTGCAGCATGTCGAAGGCCTCCTCGCCGCGGCACTCGCCGAGAATGACGCGATCCGGGCGCATGCGCAGCGCGTTCTTGACGAGATCGCGTTGCTTCAGCTCGCCATGGCCCTCGATGTTGGCGGGGCGCGTCTCCATGCGCGCGACATGCGGCTGCTGCAGCTGGAGTTCGGCCGCGTCCTCGATGGTGATCAGCCGCTCGTCTTCCGGGATGAAGGCCGACAGCGCATTGAGCATCGTCGTCTTGCCGGTGCCGGTGCCGCCCGAAATGATCGTCGTCTTGCGGGCGTGAACCGCCGCAGCCAGCACCTCGGCCATGTTCTGGGTGATGGCGCCGAATTCAACCAGCTTGTGCAGGCCGAGCTTATTCTTGGAGAATTTGCGGATCGACACCAGCGGCCCGTCGACGCCAACCGGGCGAATGGCCGCGTTGAAGCGCGAGCCGTCCAGCATGCGCGCATCGACCATCGGCTGCGATTCATCGACGCGCCGGCCGACGGCCGCGACGATCTTGTTGATGATACGCAGGAGATGCGCCTCATCCTTGAACGGGATGTGGACCTGCTGCAGCTTGCCCTTCTTTTCGACGAAGCAGTTCTGGTGGCCGTTGATCAGGATATCGTTGATGTCGGGGTCCTTGAGCAGCGGCTCCAGCGGACCGAGGCCGACCATCTCGTCGACGATGTCGTCGACCAGTGCATCGAGTTCGGCAGTGTTGATCGCCATCCGCTCCTGGCGGGTTTTTTCCGAAACGAAATCATGCACCTGCCGGCGCATCTCGTCGCGGGGCAAACGCTCCAGCGCGACAAGGTTGATCTCCTCCAACAGCATCCTGTGGATGCGCACGCGGGCATCCAGCACCTTGTTGGCATTCTTTGCAGGTGCCGTCTCCGGCTTTGCCGGCAAAACTTTTCGACTGGTCGGGATGACGACCGCATGATGCGCGACCGGGGCTGATTCCGCCGGGCGCTGTGGGCGCGCATCGCGGTTCTGCAGGGTGGAAAAACGGCTGGTCATCCGGCCTTCCTCTTCAACAGGCCCCTACCGAGGCCAAACAGCGATTTCGACTTGGCTCCGATCGCGACCGCCTCTTCCGGAAGGATGATCCGCTTCAGGTCGTTGACGACGTTGGCGTTCGGATCGATCTCGTGCAGCGGCACGCCGCGGTCGACCGCCTCGCGCACCAGCCGGTAGTTGTTGGCGATGCCGCCGACGAAATGCTCGCCCAGGATTTCCTGGACGTCCGCCTGCTTGATGCCGTTGTCGAACATCTTCTGCTCGAAACGGTTGACGATGACGTTCGGCTTCACTTCCTTGCCCACCGTCTCGTAGACCGCCTGGATCAGCCTTTGCGTGTGGCGCAGGCACGGCACCGTCATCTCGGCGACGATGTAGAGCTTGTTGGAGCCAAGCAGCACTGTTTCCGTCCAGGGGAACCATGTCCGCGGCATGTCGATGACGACATTGTCGAAGTAGGCCGACACGAGATCGAGCATGCGCACCACGACATCGGTCTTGAATGAGCGCATTTCCGAGGGATGCGTCGGCGCCGCCAGCACGCAAAGCCCGCTCGCATGCTTGGACAGCATCACGTCGAGCAGCTGCCGGTCGAGGCGTTCGGGCTGGTTCTCGATCTCGGTGATGTCGAAACGCGGCTCGAGGTCGAGATATTCGGCGCAGGCACCCTGCTGGAAATTGAGGTCGACCACGCAGGTCGAGGCACCGCGCGTCACCGGGTGATGCAACTGGAAAGCAGTCTGCAGCGCCAGCGTCGTGGTGCCGACGCCGCCCGCGGCCGGCATGAAAGTGTAAATCTGCGACTCGGTGTTCTCCTCGCGCCCCGGCCCTTGCAGGGCACGCACGACCGAGCGCACCAGGTCGGCGGTGGTGATCGGCTTGACCAGGAAGTCGGCGACCTTGAGCTGTACCAGGATGCGGACGGCGGCGGCGTTGAACTCCTGGGTGACCACGACCACCGGCGCCTTGCCTTCCAGCCGGCGCATGATGCGCTGCAGCGACTCGACCTCCTCCAGCCTCGCCGCGTCCATGTCGACGATGATGACGCCGAAGTCGGTCTCCTGGACCTCGCCGCGCAGTTCGGTGACACTCTTGTCCACCGTCGAGAGCTGGATGATCTCGGAAGCGGCGAACGCGGTCCGCGTGTCCTGCACGAAGGTCCTGTCCGTCGATACGAGCAGGATCTTCTTGGTCTTGATGCCGTTTGCCATTCTTGCCGCCTGTAGGTCGATCGCCTTGGTCGATTGTCTTTTTTATTCAGTCGCTTGTGCTTGTTTGCGCTGCCTTCGCGCCCGCCGCCTGATCGGGCGTGACGGGTGCGGCATCGCCACGCTTGGCAGGCACCAGAAGCCTGGTGTTCTGGACACCGTACTTCCACGGGTCGACC
Source organism: Mesorhizobium sp. WSM1386 (assembly GCF_055901595.1). Lineage (NCBI taxonomy): Bacteria > Pseudomonadati > Pseudomonadota > Alphaproteobacteria > Hyphomicrobiales > Phyllobacteriaceae > Mesorhizobium > Mesorhizobium sp. WSM1386. The sequence goes on along the minus strand of NZ_CM148373.1, from coordinate 3,791,504 downwards.
ATCTGCATGACGGTGTTGGCGGCCTGGGCGTCGCCGGCGCCTGACGTCACGCCTTCACTGCGCACATAATCGTCGCTGGTGCAGCCGCCGGCGGAACCGGCAAGCAGCAAGACGACGCTCGATCTCAGGATCAGACGCATGACTTCAGTCCTTCGGCAGGTCGAGGAAATGCCCGACCGTGGTGGCGGGAGCGGCCCGTGCGGCACCGCCGCCGGCCATCGCCAGGGCGCGGTTGGCATCCGACCCTTTCACTTCCTCGGTGTTGTTGAGGAAGTAGTCGGCGTTGCTGGCCGGTTGCGTGCCGTCGGTCGGCACGGCCATTTTCTTCGACGGATCGACCGGCTTGACCAGATAGGGCGTGACGATGATGACCAGATCGGTTTCGCGCCGCTGGTAGGATTTCGACGAGAACAGCGCTCCAAGCACCGGCATCTTGCCGAGACCGGGAATGCGCGAGGTGGTGATGTCGTTCTGCGACTGCAGCAGCCCCGCGATCATGAAGCTCTGGCCGTTCTTCAGGTCGATCGACGTCCTGGCACGGCGCACGATGAAACCCGGCACCGAAATGTTGCCGATGTTGTAGGACGCCGACGCGTCGATCGAAGAGACTTCCGGCGCGATGTCCAGGCTGACCAATCCGTCCTTGAGCACGGTCGGCTTGAAATCCAGGCTGACGCCGTATTTCTTGTAACTGACGGAGATCTTGCCGTTGTCCTCCGAAACCGGAATCGGGAATTCGCCGCCGGCCAGGAAGCTCGCCGTCTCGCCGGAACGGGCGATAAGGTTCGGTTCCGCCAGCCGCCGGGCAAGGCCGCGCTCTTCCAGCGCCTTGATGGCGATATCGATGGAGACGCCATTGGATAGTAGCCGGCCGATGATTTCACCGGTTCCCGCCGCCGGCACCGTGCCGGGATCGAGCGAAACATCGCGCCCGCCGAAGCCGTAGGCGAAATTGGCGCTGTATTTTGCACCCAGATCCTGGCCCGCCTGGCGGTTGATCTCGACGAAGCGGACATTGAGCTGGACCTGCTGCGACGACGAGATGTTGACCGAATTGATCACCTCCTCGTTGCCGGAAAAGCGGGTGGCGATCTTGTTTGCCTTCTCGGCGGCGACTGCGTCGTCCGCCTCGCCCGACAGCACCACGCGGCCGTTGGCCGAGCCGACCTTGATCTTGGCGTCCGGCACGCTGGCGCGGATGGTGTTCGCCAGTTCGTCGGTGTCGAGCGTCACCTCGATGTCGACGGTCCCGACAAGCTGCTTTTTGTCGTCGAACAGCGCGATGCCGGTGGTGCCGAGATTGTTGCCCAGCACATAGAAGGATTTATCGGTCAGCGGATTGACGTTGGCGATCTCGGGATCGCCGATGACGATCTGGTAGAAAGCCGCGCTCGTGATGATCGTCTTGGGCTTGCCCTTGGCGACTTTTATCGACGCATTCTTGGTCGCCGAGACATAGACGATGTCATTGTCCGCCCTGGCCGCGCCGGCAAAGGCGAGCATCGCGCCCGCGGCCAGCGAAACCGCCATCGCCAGGGCGCGCACGAAGCACGACCGGCCCGTCATTCCATATAGGATACGCATCAGCATTGTCCCGTCCACCCGGTCCCCACCGGCCTTTACTTCTGGTCCCGCGCCGGAACCTGGTATTCCTCGGCCTTCGTGCCACGCGTCACGATGACCGTCTTGAATTTCGGCTTCTCCGGCTCCTTGGTCATGGCATCGAATAACGAGCCGGCCGTGGCCTGCGCCTTGGACGCCACCGATCCGCCAAAGGAGGAGATTGTGGTGACGCCGTTCTTGCCGTCGCCGCCTTCGCTGGCCGAGCGAAGCGACAGCGACAGCGTGCCGACGGTGCGGGCAAGCGCCACTTTCTGGGCGCCCTCGGTCGTCACCTCGAGGGTCACGGAATTGGCGATCTGCGGCGCTGTCTGGCGCTCGTCGGCGCCCTGGCCGACGCTCAGCACCTTGGCGTCGGCGACGACGATTTCGGAAGTGATGGTCGAACCGGCCGCCCCTTGCGCGTTCTTGGCGACCTCCTGGATTTCACCGGCATCGCGCGTCAGCACGACATCGACGCGGTCGCCCGGCGTGACGAAGCCGCCGACACCGGCGATCTCATCGGTGCGGATGGTGACCGCCCGCATTCCGGGCGTCAGCATGTTGGAAAGCGTCGCGCGGCCGTTCGGCCCCGATAGCTTGGTCAGCAGCACCGGTTCGTTGACCTCGATCGGCGACAGCACGACGCGGCCGCCTTCGCCGAGCAGCCCATCGATCGTGGCAAAGGCGCCCTGCGGCAGCGAATCCTGCGGCCAGGGAATTTCGATGAGCTTCGTGCGATCGAGTTCCATGCCGTAGCGCAACGGAGCGTTCGCCACCACGATGGTCTTGAATTCGATCTTGGGCGGGGCCGGAGCGACGATCGAGGCCGTCTTCTCCTGGGCATCGGCCTGGCTTTTGACCCAGAAATCCGCGGCAAAGATCGAGATCGCGCCGAAAACGGCGGCGATACCGATCATCGTTATGGCCTTGCCCCTCACGCCCAAACCCCTGATGCCCGTAGTTTCTTGTTATGTTGGGCTCACGCTACGTGGCATTGTTAAAGAATCAGGAACGCAGAACGACGGCATTCGACCTATTTCCGCCCGCTTGGTTATCGAATGGTTTTAGGATAAGACGGGCCGGACCCCCGAACGTAACAGGAACCTCCGTCGCTTGGCGCTGAAAAGCGTGGCAGTATCGGCAGGTGATTCGCAGCACCGGACCTATGGCAGGCATGGACGACAACAACGACCTTTTCGGCGATCTGGACAAGCAACCGCAGCCGGTTCGCACACCCGCGCGCCCGGCGGATCCGCTGGTGCAGGCGGCAGCCAAGCGGCCGGCGGCAAGCCGCGACGGTTCGGAGGGCTACAGCGCCGCCGACATCGAGGTGCTCGAAGGCCTGGAGCCGGTGCGGCGCCGGCCGGGCATGTATATCGGCGGCACCGACGACAAGGCGATGCACCATCTGTTCGCCGAGGTCATCGACAATTCGATGGACGAGGCGGTCGCCGGCCACGCCACTTTCATCGATGTCGAGCTTTCGGCCGACGGTTATCTCTCCGTCACCGACAATGGCCGCGGCATTCCGGTCGATCCGCACCCGAAATTCAAGAAACCTGCGCTCGAAGTGATCATGACGACGCTGCATTCGGGCGGCAAGTTCGATTCCAAGGTCTACGAGACCTCAGGCGGCCTGCACGGCGTCGGCGTGTCCGTGGTCAACGCTCTGTCGGACCATCTCGAGGTCGAAGTCGCGCGTGGCCGGCAGCTTTACCGGCAGAGATTCTCGCGCGGCGTCCCGGTCAGCGGCCTCGAGCATCTTGGCGAAGTCCACAACCGGCGCGGCACCAAGATCCGCTTCCACCCCGACGAGCAGATCTTCGGCAAGGGCGCCGCGTTCGAGCCGGCGCGGCTTTACCGCATGACGCGTTCGAAGGCCTATCTTTTCGGTGGTGTCGAGATCCGCTGGACCTGCGATCCGTCGCTGATCAAGGAAAAGGACCAGACGCCGGCCAAGGCGGAATTTCATTTTCCCGGTGGTTTGAAGGACTATCTCAAGGCATCGCTGGGCGACGATTTCCAGGTGACGCGTGAAATCTTCGCCGGTAAGAGCGACAAGCAAGGCGGCCATGGCTCGCTCGAATGGGCGGTGACCTGGTTCGGCGGCGACGGCTTCGTCAATTCTTACTGCAACACCATCCCGACCGGTGAAGGCGGCACGCACGAGGCCGGTTTCCGCAATGTGCTGACGCGGGGCCTGCGCGCCTATGCCGAGCTCGTCGGCAACAAGCGCGCCTCGATCGTCGCCTCGGAAGACGTCATGATTTCGGCGGCGGGCATGCTGTCGGTGTTCATCCGCGAGCCGGAATTCGTCGGCCAGACCAAGGACAGGCTGGCGACGATCGAGGCCATTCGTATTGTCGAGACCGCGATCCGCGATCCATTCGACCATTGGCTGGCCGACAATCCGCAGGAAGCCTCCAAGCTGCTCGAATGGGTGATCGCGCGCGCCGACGAACGGGTGCGCCGGCGCCAGGAAAAGGAAGTGTCGCGCAAGAGCGCGGTGCGCAAGCTGCGCCTGCCAGGCAAGCTGGCCGACTGCACCCAGAACGCCGCCGCCGGTGCCGAACTCTTCATCGTCGAAGGTGACTCGGCCGGCGGCTCGGCCAAGCAGGCACGCGACCGCGCCAGCCAGGCGGTGCTGCCGCTGCGCGGCAAAATCCTCAACGTCGCCAGCGCCGGCAACGACAAGCTGGCCGCCAACCAGCAGATATCGGACCTGATCCAGGCGCTCGGCTGCGGCACGCGATCGAAGTACCGCGACGAGGATCTGCGCTACGACCGCGTCATCATCATGACCGACGCCGACGTCGACGGCGCCCACATCGCCTCGCTGCTGATCACCTTCTTCTACCAGGAGATGCCGGCGCTGGTGCGTGGTGGACACCTCTATCTCGCGGTGCCGCCGCTGTACTCGATCAGGCAGGGGGGCAAGGTCGCCTACGCCCGCGACGACGCGCACAAGGACGAATTGCTGCGCACCGAATTCACCGGGCGCGGCAAGGTCGAGCTTGGCCGCTTCAAGGGCCTGGGCGAGATGATGGCCGCGCAGCTCAAGGAGACCACCATGGACCCGAGGAAGCGCACACTCCTCAGGGTCGATGTGAACGAAGTCGATTCGGCCACCAAGGACAGGGTCGATGAGCTGATGGGCACCAAGCCGGAAGCCCGCTTCCGCTTCATCCAAGAACGTGCCGAATTCGCCGAGGCGGAAGTGCTGGATATCTAGCCGCCCACTGCTCTACCTTGTCCGTGCAGGTACGGAGACCAGCATGTGATCTGGGCGCGGCTGAAGGACTATTTCGACACCAATCTGGCCGGGCTGACGCAGCCGACGCGTTCGGACTGGATTTTCGCCCTGCGCACCGTGTCGGCCGGCCTGATCGCGCTTCTGGTCGCCTATGCGCTGAAGCTCGACCACCCGCAATGGGCGATGATGACGGTTTTCATCGTTGCCCAGCCGGTCGCCGGCATGGTGCTGGCAAAGGGCTTTTACCGGCTGCTCGGCACGCTTGTGGGCGGCGTCGCGGCGATCGGCATCACCACCGCATTCGGCAGTGGCCCCTGGGTGCTGGTGACGGTGCTCGCGGTCTGGATCGGCATCTGCACCTTCGTCTCGTCGCTGCTGCGCAATCCCGAAGCCTATGGTGCGGCACTTGCCGGCTATACGGCGATGATCATCGGCCTGCCCGCTTTCGGGCAGCCGCATCTGGTCGTGGACCTCGCGGTCGCGCGTTGTGCCGAAATCGTGCTCGGCATTGTCTGCGCCGGCCTGACAAGCCGGCTGATCCTGCCCAAGCTGGCCAGTGACGCCATCATCTCGCGGCTGAAGCGCTGTATCATCGATCTTGCAACCTATGCCGGCGGTGCGTTCTCCGGCGGCGATCCGGCAACGCTTTCCGGCCTGCACAGGAAGCTGGTCGCCGACACCCAGACACTTGGCGAGATGCGCGCCTATGCCAGGCTCGAGGCGCCGAGCTTCGCGCCGCGCGCCCACCCCGTGCGGCGCACCATCGGACAATTGCTGTCGGCACTCTCGGCCGCGCGTGCCCTGCATTCGCACGCCGCGCCGAAGAACGCAGCGCTCATTCCGGTGCGCTCGGAGTTGCAGCTGCTTGTCGGCGAACTGGCGACCAAACCCGGCGCGCTGGATGACACCGCGCCTTGGGTGGCCCGGCTCGACGCGATCTCGGCCAGGGCCCGGCGGATGCCCGATGCCCCGGCCGACCAGGACGACAAGCTCGGCACCATCACCCGCCTCACCATCGCCGCCGATTTCGCCGAGGCGCTGAAGCAGGTGCTGCGCGGGCTCGATGCCTTGCGCGCGCCGGTCACGCGTCGCCCAGGTCCCGCCAGCCAGCAGCCGGCCCTCGTGGTACACCGCGACTATCCCGGCGCGGCGCGCAACGCCGTGCGCGCGGCCCTTGCGACACTGCTGGTCGCGGCCTTCTGGCTGACGACGAAATGGTCGGAAGCGGCCGGCACCGTCATTCTCGTTGCCGTCGTGTCGAGCCTGTTTGCTGCCCGCCCCGATCCCGTGCAGGTGTCCTGGGGTTTCTTCAAGGGAACGCTGCTGGCTTTGCCTTTTGCCTTTCTCGTCGGCCAGATCGCATTGCCCGCCCTGCCCGGCTTCGGCTGGTTCGTGCTGTTTGTCGTGCCTATCCTGGTGCCGACGGCGCTGGGCATGGCCAATCCACGCTATGTCGGCGTAGCCACGGCCTTCGCCATCAACTTCCTCGCCTTCCTCAGTCCGCATCAGGCGATGACCTACGATCCTGGCCCGTTCTTCGCCGGCTCGGCGTCGGTGCTGGTCGGCATCCTGCTGGCGATCGGTGTCTTCCTCGTTGTACTGCCCGCCGATCCGTGGCTCGCGGCCAACCGCATCGTGCGCGCCATGCGCGAGGATCTGGCGCGGCTTTGCCTGCACGAGCGTGTGCCGAGGCGTTCGGCTTTCGAAAGCCTCGCCTATGACCGCATCAACCAGTTGATGCCGCTGGTGCAGAATTCGGGCAGGAAGGGCGAGGCGGTTCTGGGTGGCGGCGTCGTCGCCGTCACGGTCGGCCTCGAGATCCTGCGGCTGCGCGCTACGAGCCAAAACCATGCCATTGCGCCCGAAACCGCGCTCTCGATCGCCAACTTCCTGAGAGGCTTGGCACGCGAACTGCTCTTCCGCGCCCCAGGCGATCCGCAGACGGCGACCATCGCCGTCGCCCGCCATTATGCGGCGGCCATCGCCCAGAAAAACGCCACCGGCGACATGCTGCAGATCGCGGCGTCACTGCGCATCATCGCCGCGGCAATGGAGGATTTCCCGGATTTTTTCGCCAGGGATCGAAGCTAAGTGGCCAAATGTGCCGACTTCAGGCCGCGGCGATCGCCAGCGCATGGCCGCGCGCGTTCTCGCGCAGCGCATTGAGATGGATCGACTTGACCAGGGTGGCGAGGTCGCCGTCCGCGGATTGCCCGCCCAATTCCTTGAGCATCAGCCAGCTGACCTCCTGCACGCCGGCGACGCGCTTGCCATTGGCGACCTCCCGCCAGATTTTCAGCGCCCGCAGGATGATCGTATGCGTGGCGGCGGCGAGGCCAGCGCTGCGGAACAGCGCCTGCAGGGCGACATCATGCCCGCCGGCGAGCAGCGCCCTCACCCTTTGTTCGGATTGCTGGCTGAGCGCGACCAGCGTGGAGCCGAAGAAATCCACCTTGCCGTGCGCGATGGTGCGGATGAGGAAGCTCGCCGTGAGATCGCCGCGCAGGCGCAAATGCTCGATCAGTGCCGCGTGCTCTTCCGGGCGCGTGCCTTCTATCAGCGTCACCGAGGCCTTGACGCAAGCGTCGCGCATGACGCGTTCAGCACGTGCGGCGCCCATCAGCGCCATGACCAGCGGCGATGTTTTCAATGTCTCGCCGAGCTTGATGAGCAGCATGTGCCGGCAGTCGGCAGGCAAGCGGATATCCGATATCAGCGCCTCGCGCACCAGGGGCAGATGCCCATGGCGCTCAGCCATGCGGCGGAAACTGAGCGACGCGATATCGGCGCCGCTGTTGGCCAGCAGCACCGCGCAGGCTTCCGCCTCGCCGATCTCGGCGATGGCCGCCGACAGCGCCATCGAGACCAGCGGCCGATCGGCGATCAGCGTCTGCGTTGCCTTCTGGCTTGCCGCCACGCGGTTGATCAGGTCGGCGTCGGTGAGCAGCGGCGAGCGTGCCAGCACCACGCCGGCAACCTCCGGCTGGTCGGAGGCCAGTGCGCTGATGATCTGCGGCGGCGCGTGATGGCTCATCGACAGCACCTCCGCCATCGCCAGCCGCACTTTCGATGAGGCATCGTCGAGCAGCAGCGTCAGCGCCGCCTCGGCGGCGCAGCGGTCCTCGAACGGCAATTCGGAATTGATGTAGGCACGGGCCAGCGCGCTTGCCGCGGCGGCGCGCTCGGACACCCTGGCCGTGTAGATCCACTTCAGGAAATGCGAAACAACAACCATGCCGTCTGCTTACGCCCCTAGCCAGAAGGTTTCTGGCCCCGGTCATGACCGTAGGAACAAATGGTTTACGAACGGTTCACCATGTTCATTAACTGGCTTGCGGGGCCGATTTGCAGCGCTTATCAACCGTCAGCAGCGAAGGAGACAGAAAATGGCCGGGCTTTATCTCCAGGAGTTCGTCGTCGGCCACGTCTTCCAGCACACGCTGCGCAAGACCATCACCGAAAGCGACAACATGCTGTTTTCGGTGATGACATTGAACCCGCAGCCGCTGCATATCGACTTCGATTTCGCCGCCAAGAGCGAATGGGGCAAGCCGTTGGTCAACTCGCTGTTCACGCTCGGCCTGATGATCGGCATCTCGGTCAACGACATCACGGTCGGCACGACGGTCGCCAATCTCGGCATGAAGGAAACCGTGTTTCCGCATCCGGTGTTCCATGGCGACACCATCCGCGTCGAGACCACGGTCGTCTCGGTGCGGGAATCGAAATCGAAGCCCGATCGCGGCATCGTCGAATTCGAGCACCGCGCCTACAACCAGCATGGCGACCTCGTCGCCAAATGTATCAGGCAAGCGATGATGCTTAAGAAGGCGGCCTGATGCGTTCGCTGCTGTTCGTCCCCGGCGATTCCGAGCGGAAGCTGGAAAAGGGCCTTGGAGCCGGCGCCGATGTCGTCATCGTCGACCTTGAGGACTCCGTGGCGCCGCAGAACAAGGCAACGGCGCGCGCGATCGCGGCACGCTTCATCGCCGGACGCCGGGGGCAAACCAGCTCGGCGATCTATGTCAGGGTCAACGACCTGTCGACCGGGCTGACGGATGACGATCTTGCCGCGCTCGTGCCGGCGAAGCCGGATGGCATCATGCTGCCCAAGTCGAACAGCGGCCAGGATGTGCAGCAGCTCTCGGCAAAGCTCAGGGTTCGCGAGGCCGAAAATGGCCTGGCCGACAGGGCGATAAAGATCCTGCCGATCATCACCGAAACCCCTGCCGGTGTGCTCGCCGCCGCGACCTATGCCGGTGCTAGCGCGCGCCTAGTCGGCCTCACCTGGGGCGCGGAAGACCTGTCGGCGGCGATCGGCGCGCGATCGGCGCGCGACGAGAGCGGCCGCTACAGCGATGTGTTCCGCCTTGCCCGCACCATGACCATCCTCGCCGCCAGTGCGGCGGAAGTCGCAGCTATAGACACGGTCTTCCCGAATTTTCGCGACATGGCGGCCTTCGCCGAGGAATGCGCCGAAGCCGAGCGCGACGGTTTCACCGGCAAGATGGCGATCCACCCAGATCAGGTGCCCGTCATCAACGCTGCCTTCACGCCGTCGACGGAGGCTGTGAAACACTCCCGGGCAATCGTCGAGGCGTTCGCGGCGGCGGGAGATCCCGGCGTCGTCGGCATCGACGGCAAGATGTTCGACCGCCCGCACCTGCGGCTGGCCGAACGGCTTCTGGCACGCGCGCGGGCGGCAGGGATTTCCGCTTAAATCCGTTTCACACTCTTCCTGGAATTGCTCTCAGTCTCGCGCCAGCACGATGATCCGGTCTTCCGGCAGATAGGTCAGCGCTTCCGACTTCAGTGGGTTGACGATGACGCCCCCCAGCGCCCGCTGGTCGGCATCTCCAGTGCGGATGCGCCGGTAGCCGATGGCGATCTCGCCGCGTAACCGCGCCGATTCCGCGATCGTCCAGAAGGTCAGCGGCTGGTCGATCGCGACATAATCCGCGACCGGGCGCATGTAGATTTCGGAGCCCTTCTCATCGAGCAAATCATCGAAGATCGCGGCGAGGTGTTGGTTTTCGGATGCTTGCGCCAACATCAGGCTGACCAGCCGGTTGCTGACGACGAAGTCATCGGCCTTGGTCACCGCAGCAAGCTCCCGGTTGCGCACGTCGATCATCTCGCTGACGATGGAGATGTGCAGGCCGGCATCATCGGCGATCTTGCGCAGATGCAGCAGCGTCACCAGCGTGCGCGTGTCGGCCGGCTGCGCCGCCATGGTTTCGCTGTAGCCGAGGACGAGCACGTGATCGTAGGAAGGCACGTCCAGGCTCGCCAATGCTGCGCTGCTCGAGGTGTCGGTGATGCGGCACTCAACCGACAGATTGTCGCTGGCGACCGTCAGTCCGGCAACTTCCTGCTCGAGCCCGGGCGCATCGGCGGCGATGGTCAGGATCGAACCAGGCGCGACGTAGCGCGACAGTTCATAGGTGATGATCGGACCGCGCCGGTTCCAGCCGAGGATCAGCATGCGCTCCGGCTTCGTCTCGATTGGCCGAGGACCGTGGATCGCCGCCGCGTCGATCTTGATCCCGGTACCTCCCAGCTTTATCGCGGCATCGTCCTCGGCGATGATGATGGCGCGCATGTCCTTGCCGATCACCAGATCCGACGACGGGTTGAGATCGACGCGCCCCTGCGGGTCGCAAAGGCCGATCAGCGCACAGTGCTCATACGCCATCACCGCTTCGCCGAAGGTCTTGCCGGTAAGTTCCGGCTGCCCCGTCGTGTAGATTTCGCAGCCGTCGAAATCGAGCAGCTCCGAATAGACGCCGCTGAGACCCGACTGCCGGCTTGAATGCACGACGATACGCGAGATCAGCTGATCGGCCAGCACGAGTTGCACCTCGGTTCCGCCGACGACGCGGGCGACCTCGGCGTTCTTGCCATCGCGGATCTCGGCGGCGATGTTGTAGGGGTCGGTGCGGCGGTTCGGGTCGGTGACCAGCGCCAGCACCGTCTTGATGACCTGCGAATCCGGATCGTCGCCCTCCGGCGACAGCACGATGACCGACCGCGAGGTCTGCGGGTTGACGATGGCCAGGTCGTAGAGATCCGTCGGGTCGCCGCTGCGGCAGATGATGCGCGTGTTGCCCAGTTTGCCGACCTTGGCAGCGATTTCGTCCTCCATCGCGACCTTGTCCATATTGGCCATGACGACGATGCGTGGACGGCGCCGGCTGGCATTGGCAATGACCAGTTCGGAGATGACGTCGAAGATCGACGGCGACCAGTTGAGGATAATGGTGTGATCGGCCTCCAGCACGCGCGAACGGCCCTTGCGCAATTCATCGAGCTTGCCGTCGACGCCGGCGCTGAGCACGCCGATGAGGGCCGACACGACAAAGATGCCGGCCAGCGTGACGACCAGCATGACGAGACGGAAAGCCCAGCCGGTATCACCGCCCATCGTGCCGGAATCGAGTGTGCGCATCAGCGATTCCCAGAACGCTTCGAAAAAGTTCAGCGGCTCGCCGCCCTCCGGTGCGATGCGGGTCACCGCAAGCAAAGCCGCGGCGGCGATGATGATCAGCAGGGAAACGACGGCGAGCCAACCGATCAGCGCGATCGGTCCCGCGGCCATGCTCTTGTCGAACCCGTAGCGCAGCCGGGTCCCCAGCGTGTCTCGCTTCTTCATGTTGCCGGTGCCCCGCACTATCCCCAAGGTCGATGCGCCACCCCTAACGCATCGCCGAAGCCGTTCTCTTAGCCTGTGTTCAAATGAAGGGAAATCGCTTTTCGCGCGCTCGCGACCAAGAAAGCCGCCGCGATGGCGGACCGCGAGTGGTAGGCGTTTTCGCCTGTACGCTACGACCGCATCAATCTGGCCGCCAGCGCGTCGTTTTCGCCCGTGCTGGTCAGGATCATCCGGCAAGGTGTCGAAGACGGCACCTTCAGGACCTTCGATCCGGAGGGGGTCGCCGACATCGTCATGCAGTTCGGCATGGCCACGCATGACGTGGTCGCCAAGGCATTCGCCGGCGGCAGCGACGCCGACATGGATGTCGCGATCGAAACCCTGGAGAAACGCGTCAGGCTCTACGAGATCGCCCTGGACCGCATACTCGGCCTCCCCGACGGAAGCATTCGTATGGGAGAGCCCGGTTATGTGCGGGCCGTCATGACGGTGCGGCGGCGAACGAATGCCGGCAAGGCGCGGTAGCGACCAAGTTGGAAGGCTCTTATTCCTGGCCCCAGCGCGGCCGGCGCATCGAAAAGACTTCGTCGACGCTGGCATAGTCCATGTAGCCGAGACGAGCGACATTCCCGGCCTTGGTGATGTCGAACAGTCCGTCCTTCAAAAAGGCATCGTCGATGTGCACGCCGACCACTTCGCCGGCGACGACGACAGCGCTCGTCGGCGATCCATCCAGCGCCCGTGGCCGAAAGACTTCCGTCACCCGGCATTCCAGCGCGGCGGGTGCTGCTGCCACGCGCGGCGGCGCGACAAGACGGCAAGGCGCCATTGCAAGGTCGGCATAGACGAACTCGTTGACGCCGCGCGGCGCGTTGACGGAGGTGTAATTCATTTTCTCCGCGAGATCGCGGCTGACGAGATTGGCGACGAACTCGCCGGTTTCCTGAGCGAAGGAGGCGCTGTCCTTCTCTCCCTCCGAGGAAAACCAGACGATGAACGGCCGCGTCGAAAACGCATTGAAGAAAGAGTATGGCGCGAGATTGATCTCGCCCGCTTTGTTCAGCGTCGATATCCAGCCGATCGGGCGCGGCGCCACGATCGCCTTGGAGGGATCGTGCGGCAGTCCGTGCCCCTTCGATGGCTCGTAGAACATTCAGCCCACCCAAGGCCCTGAGTAATCGGCATAGAGCTTTGCGGGATCGGGCCGAGGCCGCTCCGGCGCCGGGCCGGCATAAGAGCCGATGTGGACGAAGCCGACGACACGCTCCTGCGGCGCCAGTCCGAGGATCGCCCTGCCCTCCGCGACATCGGAATACCAGTTGCTGATCATGTTGGTGCCATAGCCCAGCGCATTGGCCGCAATCATCAGGTTCATCGCCGCCATGCCGCCCGACAGGAACATCTCCCATTGCGGGATTTTCGGATTCTCCTTCGGCGCCGATACCACGCCGATCACCAGCGGCGCCCGCGAGAATCGCGCCAGTTCCTGGTTGCGGCGCCCTTCGGGCAACGGCCCTTCCCGCTGCTCGGCAAGGTCGGCCAACTTCTTGCCGATCTCGATGCGGACATCGCCGCGGTAGAGGATGAAGCGCCAGGGTTCGAGCCGGCCATGATCGGGCACGCGCGTGGCGGCAGCGATCATCGTTGCGATATCGGCGTCGCTCGGCGCTGGCTCCTTGAGCTCCGGAATCGGCGCTGAATTTCGGGTGAGCAGGAAGTCGATGATCGGCGACGCCATGGGCGCAAGTCTCCTAGACACTCGGTTTTGAGCTGAAGCGCACCATCGGGAAGTCGGGCGGCTCGGGCAAAGGCGCGCAAGCGCCGGACTGAAGAGTCGTGGATCGGACTCTTAAGCCTTGAAATTGCCACCGCCATGGGCTTCAACGCAAGGCATGTTTGAGGGGCGACTGCGTCTTTTCCTGGTCCGGCTCTGCGCCGCGCTGTTCCTGCTGCCGGTCACCATGGCTGCCGCACAGGAAAAGGACGGCGTCAGCGACCTGAAACTTCCCGGAATTTCGAGCTATGCGACGCCCAAGAGCGAAACCCCGCTGGCGCTTGGCGGCGGTGGCGCCATCACTCTGTCGGCTCAGTTGACCGACAAAGGCGCCGACATCACCCGTGGCCTGGTCTGGCGCGTCTTCAAGCCTGAAGCCGTCAACGGCAAATTGCCGATGGTCGCTTCCGCGCATGGCGGCAACGCCGTCTTCCAGCTCGAACCGGGCAGCTATCTGGTCCATGCGTCCTACGGCCGGGCCGGCGCCACCAAGCGCATCACGGTCGGCAAGGAAGCCAAGCGCGAAAGCCTCGTGCTCGACGCCGGCGGCTTGAAGCTTGACGCGGTTCTCTCCGGCGGCGTGCGCATTCCGCCGAAAAAGCTGCGCTTTTCGATCTACGAGGGCACGGCGGAGGCCAATGGCGACCGCGCGCTGATCATCCCCGACGTCGAGCCCAACAGCGTCGTGCGGCTTAACGCCGGCATCTACCATGTCGTCTCGACCTACGGCGCGGTCAACGCGGTCATCCGCTCCGACATTCGCGTCGAGGCCGGCAAGCTGACCGAGGCCACCGTCGAGCACCATGCCGCCGAGATCACGATGAAGCTGGTGCGCGAATCGGGCGGCGAGGCAATCGCCGACACTTCATGGTCGCTGCTCAACGAATCCGGCGATCCGATCAAGGAGACCGTCGGCGCCTTCGCCTCGATGGTGCTTGCCGAGGGCGACTACACCATCATCGCCAAGAACCGCGACCGCATCTACCAGAAGGATTTCACGGTCGTCGCCGGTCAGAACCAGGAGATCGAGGTTCTCGCCACTGAAGCCGCGGCGATGGATCCTGAAGAAGGCGCGGATTAGCCTTAGGCTGCTAGCTTTGTTCGCGTCGGCAGGAAGGGTATCCGGCGGCGCGGCTGTGTCGGCGCCAGGTCGAAGACGCCGCGATAGAGGCGCTCGAGCAGCAGCTTACGGTCGCGCAAAGGCTCCAACTCGCTCCAGCGCAGCACATCGCCAACGCGCACCTCGATCGCCTTGCCAGACAGCCGTGCGAACTCGCGGATCAGCAGCGACGTGCGCAAGGTCAGCGACGCCTTGCCGACGAATTTGGCCACACGGCCATCGCGCTCGGCCATGTTCATCGGCCCGCTGACCAGATGGAACAGCCTGCCGTTCTGCCCGGAAAAATGCATGGGAATGACCGATGCTTTCGCCTCCTGGACGAGACGGGCCGGAAACATCTTCCACGGCAGGTCGCGCGCCCGGCCAAACCCCTTTGGCGCTGTGGCGACGCCGCCGGCCGGAAACACCACGATGGTGACGCCTTCCCTGAGCAGCCGCACTGCCTCATGGCGCACGGCCATGTTGTTCTTCAGCGCGTCCTTGGTCTCGGAAAAGTCGATCGGCAGCGAATAAGGCTCCATCTCGCGGATCTTGAGCAAATCCTTGTGGATCATCACCCGGAACGGCCGCCCCAACTGCTCGGCCAGCGAAAGCACGGCAATGCCGTCGCCGATGCCGAACGGATGGTTGGCGACGATCACGAGTGGTGTGTCGGGCAATTGCGCCGGCGGCCATTGATCGGCGGTCCGCACACCGACGTCGATCAGTTCCAGCATGCGGCTGAACACCCGCTCGCCGCCCGGCACCACCTGGCGGCGCCAGAAATCATAGAGTGCCGCGAAACGATCGCGGCCCGACAGGCCCTCGACCGAATGAATGAACCAGCGCGCCAGCGCCGGCTGGCGCGGGTTGGCGTAGGAAAGCTCGGGAAAGGGCCGTTCGCGCAATTTCAGCTTGAGCATGGGGGCTCGTTACAGGGTCGCCGTGACAGGGATATGAAAATGGCGGTGGATCGCTCCACCGCCATGACCGGAAGGGCTGTTCAGATCAGGCCGCGCGCTTGCGCCGGCGATCGGGCGTGATCGCTTCCTCGGTCAGCTGTGCGATCGCCTCGGCAAGGCCAAGCGATTGCTGATCGCGAGAGCCGAGCCGGCGGATATTGACCGTCTGTTCCTCCGCCTCGCGCTTGCCGCAGACGAGAATGACCGGGACCTTGGCCAGCGAATGTTCGCGGACCTTGTAGTTGATCTTCTCGTTGCGCAGGTCGGCCTCCGCCAGAAGTCCGGCCGCCTTCAGCTTTGCCACCACTTCGGTCGCATAGCCGTCCGCCTCCGACGTGATCGTCGCCACCACCACCTGCAGCGGCGCGAACCACAGCGGGAAATGGCCGGAGTAGTTCTCGATCAGGATGCCGAGAAAACGCTCCATCGAACCGCAGATCGCACGGTGCACCATGACAGGCTGCTTCTTCTCCGAATCCGAGCCGATATAGAAGGCGCCGAAGCGCTCCGGCAGGTTGAAGTCGACCTGCGTGGTGCCGCACTGCCATTCGCGGCCGATGGCATCCTTGAGCACATATTCGAACTTCGGCCCGTAGAAGGCACCCTCGCCCGGATTGATCGAGGTCTTGATGCGGTTGCCGGAGCGCGTCCTGATCGTCTCCAGAACATTGCCCATGATCGCCTCGGCATGATCCCAGGCCTCATCCGTTCCGACGCGCTTGTCTGGCCGCGTCGACAGCTTCACGCTGACCTCTTCAAAACCGAAATCGGCGTAGGTCGACAGAATCAGGTCGTTGATGCGCAGGCATTCCGCGGCGAGCTGCTCCTCGGTGCAGAAGATGTGCGCATCGTCTTGCGTGAAGCCGCGCACGCGCATCAGCCCGTGCAGCGCACCCGACGGTTCGTAGCGATGCACATTGCCGAATTCCGCAAGTTTTACGGGCAGATCGCGGTATGACTTCAACCCATGCTTGAAAATCTGCACATGGCCCGGACAGTTCATCGGCTTCAGCGCGAAGACGCGGTCGTCGTCGGTGTCGTCGCCGGCGACCGTCACCTTGAACATCGCGTCGCGATACCAGCCCCAGTGGCCCGACGTCTCCCACAGGCTCTTGTCGAGCACTTGCGGTGCGTTGACCTCCTGATAGCCCTGCTCGTCGAGGCGGCGGCGCATGTAGCTGACCAGGTTTTGGAACATCTTCCAGCCCTTGGCGTGCCAGAAGACGACGCCTGGCCCCTCTTCCTGGAAATGGAACAGGTCCATCTCACGGCCGAGCTTGCGGTGGTCGCGCTTCTCGGCTTCCTCCAGCATCGTCTGGTAGGCATCGAGCTGCGCCTGGTCGGCCCAGGCCGTGCCGTAGATGCGGGTCAGCATCGGATTGTTCGAGTCGCCGCGCCAATAGGCACCGGCCACCTTCATCAGTTTGAAGGCGTTGCCGATCTGGCCGGTCGAGGCCATGTGCGGACCGCGGCATAGATCGAACCAGTCGCCCTGCGCGTAGATCTTGAGATCCTGGTCTTCGGGAATGGCGTCGATCAGCTCGAGCTTGTAGCGCTCGCCCTTGTCGGCGAACACTTTTTTCGCCTGCTCGCGCGACCAGACTTCCTTGGTGAACGGCTTGTTGCGCGCAATGATCTCGCGCATCTTCTTCTCGATCACCGGAAAATCGTCGGGGGTGAACGGCTCGTTGCGGGCGAAGTCGTAGTAGAATCCGTTCTCGATCACCGGCCCGATCGTCACCTGCGTCCCCGGCCACAATTCCTGCACCGCTTCCGCCAGCACATGCGCGGTGTCGTGGCGGATGAGCTCAAGAGCGCGCGCATCGTCGCGGGTGATGATCTCGACCTTGCCGGACTTGCCGAGCGGGTCGGAGAGATCGCGCACGGTGCCGTCGATGGCGTAGGCGACGGCCTTCTTGGCCAGCGACTTCGAGATCGATTCAGCAAGGCCCGCACCGGTCATCGCCGCGTCGTAGTCGCGGACGGAGCCGTCGGGAAATGTCAGGGAAACGGAATTCAGCATGGTATCTCCTATCCAGTCCCGCAAACGAGCGCGGGTGGTCGTGGGGTAAAGCCGGATGCGCCAAATCACATGGACAACCAGCAGCGGCCGGGTTTTAGAGGCAGCGTTGCGTCAGGTAAAGAGCGGTAGTTGGCGCAACCGTCAGGAAACGTCGCTACAGATGTCGCAAAACCTTGCGAAAAGGCACGACACCAACTGGGATCATCAGCATGGAAGACGCTACACCCAGCCGAACCGCCCTTGGCGTTGCCCGTATGAGGGCCCTGCATCAGTTTTCACCGCAGGCGGGGCTGTTTCGCGACCCTTACGCGATCGCGATACTGGGTGAAGCGGCTCCCACGGCACAGGAGCTTGAGCAGGAAGACGAGCGCCGCCGGCGCATGCGCCTGTTCGTGACCGCTCGCGCCCGGTTCGCCGAGGACTGGCTGGCGGCGGCGGTTCGTCGCGGCATCCGGCAACTCGTCGTACTTGGCGCCGGCCTCGACACGTTTTCGCTGCGCAATCCGTATCCGGATCTCAGCGTGTTCGAAGTCGACCACCCGGCGACGCAGGCCTGGAAACGCAAATGCATTGCCAATGCTGGTCTTGCCGAACCATCCGCCACGACATTCGTGCCGGTCGATTTCGAGCGGCAGAGCCTGTCAGCGGAATTGGCCGCGGCCGGTTTGCAGTCGACCGAACCGAGCTTCTTCATCTGGCTGGGGGTCGTCCCCTACCTGACGAAGGAAGCGATCTTCAAGACGCTGTCCTGGATAGCCGGTGTTCCCGGCTCGGAGGTGGTGTTCGACTACAGCGAACCGGCTGAGAACCGCGATGCGGCGGGGCAAGCTGCCCTGGCTTTCCACGCGGCACGCGTTGCCGCTGTCGGGGAGCCATGGATCAGCTTCTTCGTTCCCGGTGAGCTGGCACAATCTCTCCATGGCCTCGGCTTCGACGAGATCGAGGATCTCGAGAGCAGCGATATCGCCGCTCGCCTTTCCAGAACTCCGACGGAAAGGACAGCCAACTCCGGCGGCCACATCATCCGTGCGCGCCGGAGCACCTGACCAATCTATCTCACCAGCAGCGGCAGATCCTTCAGGAACGCGGCCCGGGTCTTCGGTCCCTTGGGCATGTCGGTGCGGGTGGCATCGACGACCAACCGCGCGAAGACAATCTGGCGGCCGTCCTTTTTCGCCCAGCCGACGAACCAGCCCAGCGAGCGCTTGTCCTTGTCCGCGTCACCGCCAAGCCTGGTGCTGCCGGTCTTGCCCTGCACGGTCCAGCCGCCGGCCTGGAACGTCGGGATGATGGCCGATGTCATGTCATACGCCTTGGCCGACACCGGCAGTTGGCGGGCAAGCAGCTTGCGCAGGAAATCGACCTGCTCGACCGGCGTGATCTTGAGCGAGGAGTTCACCCAGGAATGGGTCAAGCCATCGTCCTTGCCGGGATTGCCGGACACGTCGCTGTTGCCGTAACCGAGTTTCGAGACATAGCCGGCAAATTTCTCATTGCCGAGCCGGCGGGTGATCTCTCGCGAGTACCAGATGATCGAGTCCCGCTCCCAGATCACCGGATCGACGGTCTTTTGATCCCGCTTCACCGCTTTGAATTCAGGCTTGTAGTCCCAGGCCGGCGTGTGCTCGCCGCTCAGGATCCCGGCATCGTAGCCGATCAGAGAGAGTGGCACCTTGAATGTCGAGGCCGGGCTGAACCGCTGGTCGCAGATCCCGTCCTGGTAAAGCGTCTTGCCGCTTGCCGCATCGGCGATCAGCGTGCACTGCACATCGCCAAGCGGCGCCGACTGCGCGCGCATCGGAAATCCCAGCAGCCAGGCAAGCAGGAACAGGACGCCGGCAAGGATGAACGGAAGACGGTCGAAATTGCGCATGGGATGCTCGCTCCAGAAGGGGGTTCGCGAGCGGCTTAACGAGGTCTCTTGTCTCGATTTTGTCTCAAATGCGCAGTCTTTGTGCAGGCTTGCGTTAACCCTACCGGATCGTAAAAACGGCCCATTGGCGCATCGGCACGATCACCCCTGCCGGCGTTTCTTGCCGATCCGCCAGTACCGCCAGGGCATGAACCAGACATAACGATCCGCCAGCACTTCCGGCACGAGGTCGATGCCATGCGTGCCGAATGGCCCACAGCGCAGCACCCGGAAAAATCCCATCCAGCCGCCGGCCCACAGGCCATGCCTGGCGATCGCCTCATGCGCGTATTCTGAACAGGTCGGCAGATGACGGCAGGAGTTGCCGACAAAGCCGGACAGCGTCAGCTGGTA
Source organism: Mesorhizobium sp. WSM1386 (assembly GCF_055901595.1). Taxonomy (NCBI): domain Bacteria; kingdom Pseudomonadati; phylum Pseudomonadota; class Alphaproteobacteria; order Hyphomicrobiales; family Phyllobacteriaceae; genus Mesorhizobium; species Mesorhizobium sp. WSM1386. The sequence continues at coordinate 3,771,873 of NZ_CM148373.1, read as the reverse complement.
GAGGCGTACGATCGAGGTGCCGAGGAGACGGCCAGGCGTCTTGCGCCACGGGCCGGGCCAGTTGCGGCCGCGCCTCGGCGGTTCCGCTGGATGCACATGCCCGTGCCAGTCGCCCACTGCTGTCTCCGTATCGCGTTTCCACGCGATAGATGTGGGCATCCGCGGGAGAACGCAATCCCACCGCCTTGCTGTCACGAACGGAAACGGCGGCATGGCTGCCGGCCGGCCTCATGTGTCCACCGGTCATGGCTGGCAGGCTCTTCGCATCGCTTTGGGGGCTGCCTCTCGTCGCGCCACTGAAACGTTGCGATCCGCATGACATCGCCGAGGATGCTCAGGAACTGAATCATGACCCGTGTCTCCTTCGACACGGATTAGACCGCCGCTGGCCTTCGCCTTCAAACGAGTATAATTTCCGGCTCGGATAACATGAGATTATGCGAATGAAGCGCGGACGACTTCCCCTGACGGCACTAAGGAGTTTCGAAGCCGCCGGCCGTCTTTTGAGCTTCAGCCGCGCGGCCGAAGAACTTTTCGTTTCCCAGGCGGCGATCAGCCGACAGATCCGCGAGCTCGAAACCTTCCTGCACCAGCCCCTGTTCGAGCGCCATCACCGCCGCGTCGAACTGACGGATGCAGGCCGACGGCTGCTTTCCCAATTGGTCAGGAGTTTCGACGACATCGACAAATTGCTTTCGGAATTGGTCGCGATTCCGGCGCAGTCCGTGGTTCGTGTCAGCGTCGAGCCGTCGCTGGCATCGGTATGGCTGGTCCCACGGCTCAACCGGTTTCGTCAGATACGGCCTGATATCGACGTGTCCCTCGAAGTCGATCCCAGACTGATCGAATTCCGCAGCGGTCAGCCTGAACTCGCCCTTCGCTTCAGCGCCCACGCTTCCTCGTGGCCCCGCAGCCAGGCCGAGCGGCTTGCCTCGACGGTCGACTCCCCGGTTCTGTCGCCGGCTCTGCTTGCCTCAGGCCCTCCTCTTGAGAAGCCGATCGACCTTGCCAACTACACACTTTTGCATGAGGAGAATCGCCAGGGATGGACACGCTGGTTCGAGGCAGCCGGCGTGCCGCCCGATGCCGTACCCGCGCGAGGCCCCATGCTGGCGGACGCATCGCTTTCAAAGCAGGCCGCCTTGCTCGGACATGGCGTAGCGCTTGGCGATCTCTTGCAGATTGGTGGAGAAGTCGCATCCGGCGCACTGATCAAGCCATTCGACATCGACGTCGCGTCAGGTGCCTATTGGCTGGTGGCCAGAAGTCTGCGTGATCTCTCGGAGCCGGCCTTGGCGTTCGCCGACTGGGTCAGAAGCGAATTCACCGAAAGCAGACGCGCTTCCAGCGAGGCCTAGGCCGCTTCTTCGGCGCGCTTCTTCTCGATCTGGCCGATGGCGTCGACCACGGCGTCAAAGGTCAGCATGGTCGAGGCATGGCGTGCCTTGTAGTCGCGCACCGGTTCCAGATACTTCAGGTCGGCGAAGCGCCCCTCGGGCGGCTCGCCATTTTCCTTCAACATCTTCAGCATGCTCTCGCGCACCGCGCGCAATTCCTCGGCATTCGCGCCGACGACATGCTGCGCCATGATCGAGGACGAGGCCTGGCCGAGCGCGCACGCCTTCACGTCATGGGCGAAGTCGGTGACCACGCCGTCCTGCATCTTGAGGTCGACGGTGACGGTCGACCCACACAGCTTGGAATGGGCTTTTGCGGTCGCGTCGGGGTGATCGAGCCGGCCGATGCGCGCGATATTTCCGGCAAAACCGAGAATTTTCGCATTGTAGACATCGTTGATCATTATTTTCCAATCCGTCGCCGCCAAGCGAACAGCGATTGCCGCTGCCGTGTCTTCCTTTCGCTCGCCATGACCTTATATAATGCTGGCAGATCGGTATCGACAAGGCTGCGCAAGCCAATGTCCTTGCCGGGAAGTTCACGCCGCTTACGGGGCTGGAAACGGGGCGAGTTTCCGACACCGAAAGGTCGTGGTCCGTTCAACTCGTTCCTCCTGTGAGAGGAACTACGGGAGACGCCTTTTTATGGATGCCGTCATCAAGAAACTCATGCCCCAGTCCGCCTACATGGAAAAGCCGGTCACCGACCGGCCGAGCGAAGCCGAAGTCGAGGCCGCCGTGCGCACATTGCTGCGCTGGACCGGCGACAACCCGGATCGCGAAGGACTGGTCGACACGCCCAAGCGCGTGGCCAAGGCCTATCGCGAAATGTTCGGCGGCTACGACATGTGCCCCGCGGAGGAACTCGGCCGCACCTTCGAGGAAGTCGCCGGCTATGATGATCTCGTCATCGTCAAGGACATCCAGTTCCATTCGCATTGCGAGCATCACATGGTGCCGATCATCGGCAAGGCGCATGTCGGCTATTTGCCGGACGGCAAGGTCGTCGGCCTGTCCAAGATCGCGCGCGTCGTCGATATCTTTGCCCATCGCCTGCAGACGCAGGAAGCCCTGACCGCGCAGATCGCCGGCGTCATCCAGGATGTGCTCAATCCTCGCGGCGTCGCCGTCATGATCGAGGCCGAGCACATGTGCATGGCCATGCGCGGTATCCGCAAGCAGGGCTCCACCACGCTGACCTCCACCTTCACCGGCGTCTTCAAGGACACGCCCGAGGAGCAGGTTCGTTTTGTCACCATGGTGCGTGGCGGCGGGATATAAGCCCCGTCACCGGCATTGCCCGACCATGATTCCGAAAAGTGGAAACCGGTTTTCGCCGACAAACGAAAACGTTTGTCCAGAGATCATGGTCAAACAGGAAAATAACCCGGCCAGGAAATAAATCGGCGATGTCGGCAGTGGAATTTCCAAAAGCTCCGTCAGACAAGAAGGCCTTGGAAGAAGGCGCGGTGTTTTCACCGCGCTTCGATGCCTCGGGCCTTGTGACCGTCGTCGTCACGGATGCGGCCGACGGTATGCTCTTGATGGTCGCGCACATGAACGCGCAAGCGCTGGCGCTGACGTTGGAAACGGGCATCGCGCACTACTGGTCGCGGTCGCGCAACGCACTTTGGAAAAAGGGCGAAACCTCGGGCAATCTCCAGCATGTCGTCGAGATGCTCACGGATTGTGACCAGGACGCCATATGGTTGCGCGTCAAAGTGTTGGGCCACGACGCAACCTGTCACACGGGCCGGCGTTCATGTTTTTATCGGACGGTGGGGCTGGTCGATGGCAAGGGGACGCTTGCCGACGATGGCAGCAAGCCGCTGTTCGATGCGGAAGAAACGTATCGGAAGCCTCTGTGAACCATTCAATATTCACAAACCACTCATGTTCACTATTCTCAAACGTCCTTCCGCTACAAAGGACATGGGACAAGGGAGATCATGATGCTCGAGTGGGCGTCATTGCGTAACAGACCGGATGTCAGGGAGGCCAACGGCCTGTCCTCGCCCGGTGGCGCATCCGAAACCAAATCACCCAGGAAAACAGGCATTTCGCTCGCCCTTGGCGGTGGTTGCGCCAGAGGCTGGGCCCATATCGGCGTGCTGCGCGCGCTTGATGAGGCCGGCATCGAAGTGTCGATGATCGCCGGCACCTCGATCGGCGCGCTGGTCGGCGGCTGTTATCTCGCCGGCAAACTGGACGAGCTGGAAGAGTTCGCCCGCAGCCTTACGAGGCGACGCATCTTCGGCCTGCTCGATCTCAATTTGCGCGGCAGCGGCCTGTTCGGCGGCATGAAACTCGATGCGCGCCTGCGCGAACATGTGGCGGGCGTTCGCTTCGAGGACCTGCCCAAGCCGTTCGTCGCCGTCACTTCCGAAATCCGCACGGGCCACGAAATCTGGCTGTCGAGCGGCTCGCTGATCACAGCCATGCGCGCTTCCTATGCACTGCCTGGCGTGTTCGAGCCGGTGAATTGCAACGGACGCGTGCTGGTCGATGGCGCGCTGGTCAATCCGGTCCCGGTGTCGGTCTGCCGCGCTTACGAGCAGCCGCTGGTCGTGGCGGTCAACCTTCACTACGACCTGTTCGGCCGTGCCGCCGTGATAAAACACAGTGCCGGCGAACTGGTTGTCGAAAAGGACGCGCCGCGTCTCGGCCACTCGGACCCGGAGCACCAGTCGCATCAAAGCCGCCTCGGCATCACCGGCGTCATGGTCGAGGCTTTCAACATCATCCAGGACCGCATTTCGCGCGCCAGGCTCGCCGGCGATCCGCCCGACATGTCGCTGCAGCCCAAGCTTAGCCATATCGGCCTGACCGAGTTCCACCGCGCCGACGAGGCGATCCAGCTCGGCTACCAGGCGACCATGGCGCAGATCGGCGAACTGGCCCGGCTTCAGACGGTTCTGGCTTAGCTTCGTCCGACCGGCTTTGCGTCAATTCCATTTTGCCTGCATGAGGTAAACCGATTGCAAAATGCAATTGGTTATGCTCGTTTAGAGATGGAACGGAGGCACGCCGATGGCCAAAATCGTCTATTCCATGCTGACGTCCCTGGATGGCTACATCGCCGGACCGGACGGGGACATCGCCCTGCCCGTTCCCGAGCCAGAGCTGCACCAGCATTTCAATGACATGATGCAACAGGCCTCGGTCGTCCTCGCGGGACGGCGGATGTATGAGATGATGCGGTTCTGGGACAGCCCTGACCGCGAGACCGGCGACACCGGGGTCGAGCGGGATTTTGCCCGCGCGTGGCGAGAGACGCCAAAAATCGTATTCTCGACCACGCTCCGAGAGGTCGGGCCCAATGCCCGGCTGGTGGATGGCGATGCCGAGACCACCGTAAGGTCGCTCAAGGCCGAGACGGACGGCCTCGTCATCCTCGGCGGCGCCGATCTTGCCGCCTCCCTGTCGCGTGCCGGTCTCGTCGACGAATTCAGGCTTTACATGCATCCCGTCGTGCTTGGCGGCGGCAAGCCATACTTCCAGTCCGGCCAGTCGCTGACGCTGAGACCGCTTGGCACGGAAAGCCTGAGCCAGGGCGTGACGCTGCTGCGTTATGCGCCGGCCAGCTGAATTCGACGGCCTCGGGCGCGACTACGCTCGCGCAGCGTCGATGATGCGGAACTGCACCGTGCGGTTGCCGTTCCAGTGATTGCCCGACAGCGAGCCGGCGACGTGCACCGTCTTGCCCCGGTTCTTGAACAGGAATTCGCCCAGCACCGTGTCGACGGCGCGAAAGGCGATCGCCTGGATGCGGCCGCCGCTGTCGGACTGCAATTCGCAGCGGATGTGGTTGGTGCCGACCGGCCTGGCGTCGGCCAGCCGATGCCGCGGCAGCACGAAAACCGGCGCCACGTGGCCGGCGCCGAATGGCCCCGCCTTTTCCAGCGCATCGAGCAGGCCGAGCGTCGCGCCTTCGGCGGCAAGCGCGCCGTCGATCGCGAGGCTTTCCTCGTCCTGCAGCCGAAACACGTCGGCGGCCGCCCGCTCCTCGAAAAACGCCCTGAGCTCGCCGAGCCTGGCGCGCTCCACGGTGATGCCGGCCGCCATGCCATGGCCGCCGCCCTTGACGATCAGCCCGGCGGTGGCGGCTTCGCGCACAAGCCGGCCGAGGTCGAAGCCCGACACCGAACGACCCGAACCGGTACCGACGCCCACGGCATTGAAGGCGATGGCGAAAGCCGGCCGGCGCGCGTGATCCTTGAGCCGTGAGGCAAGCAGGCCGACAATGCCGGGGTGCCAGTTGTTGCTGGCGGTAACGACGATCGCCGGACCGCTGCCACCGGCAAGCTCGGCATCGGCCTCGACACGGGCCGCCGCCAGCATCTCCTGCTCCATCAGCTGCCGCTCCTGGTTGAGCCGGTCGAGCGTCTCGGCGATGGTGCGGGCCTCGACCGGATCGTCGGTCGCAAGCAGCCGGCTGCCGAGTGCCGCATCGCCGATGCGTCCGCCGGCATTGATGCGCGGACCGATCAGATAGGCGAGATGAAAGGTGCTGATTGGTTCGCCGATGCGCGAGACCCGCGCCAGTGCCGCCAGCCCCTCATTCTTCTGCTGGCGCGCAACCTGCAGCCCCTTGACCACGAAGGCGCGGTTGACGCCGGTGAGCGGCACCACGTCGCACACGGTGGCAAGTGCCGCGAGATCGAGCAGCGAAAGCAGGTCCGGCGGCGGCGCGTCGGTCAGCCCGCGCAAGACCCTTGCAGTCTGCACCAGGGCAAGGAAGACGACACCGGCGGCGCACAGATGGCCCTGCCCGGAAAGATCATCGTCGCGATTGGGATTGACGACGGCAATCGCCGCCGGCAAGGCGCCGCCGACCTGATGGTGATCGAGCACCACCACATCGGCGCCGGCCGCATTGGCCGCATCGACCGAGACCGCGCTGTTGGTGCCGCAATCCACGGTGACGATCAGCGTCGCGCCGCGCGAGACGAGTTCGCGCATGGCATCGGGATTGGGGCCATAGCCCTCGAAAATGCGATCCGGGATGTAGATTTCCGACGGCACCGAGAAATGCGTCAGGAACCGCTTCAGCAAGGCGGACGAGGCGGCGCCGTCGACATCGTAGTCGCCGAAGATCGCCACCTTTTCCTTGGCCATCACCGCCGCCGCGATGCGGGCCGCTGCCCTGTCCATGTCGGTCAGCGATGCCGGATCCGGCAACAGGTCGCGGATTGTCGGGTCGAGAAACCGCTCGGTCTCATCGGCGGTAGCGCCGCGCCCGGCCAGCACGCGCGCGACGATGTCGGGCACACCATGGCCTTGCGCGATCGCAAGCGCGATCATGTCCTGCCGTTCGGTCAGCCGATGCTCCCAGGCGAGACCTGTGGCCGACTGCCTGACATCGAGGAAGAGGCGCCTTTCGCCCATCATGCGCTTTGCCGACTCATAGTTCGGTGCAGGATAGGCCGAAGGCGGGCAAAACCAAGCTTCACGCCGGCAGACGTCACGGAACAATTCAAGAAAAACTACGCTTTCCGCTTTTCAGCCTGGCGCCGGATCCATTCGTCGGCGGCGTCCCCCATCGTCGTTTCCCGACCGTCCTTGAGCCAGGCCGTGAAAGGCCGATCGAACCTGAACGCATCGCCGGGGTGAGAAAGCGACGCACATTCTAGGTGTTGCGATAGGATTCCGTGATGGCACGCGAAATCGGCTCCGCGTGCCAGTCGAACGCCTTCATCGTCAAATCCTTGCGGCCAGCTTCAGGCTCGCCCCTGAATGGCTAGCAACTGTAGCGGGGCTTCGCAAGCGAGTGTCAGAACTTATCCAGATCCTGATGCCTGGCCTTGATCTCGCGCACGGTCCGCGACGACGAGCGCAGCACGATCGTATGGGTGGTGATGGTAGTGCGGCCGAACTTCACTCCCGCCAGCATGTTCCCGTCGGTGACGCCGGTGGCCGCGAACAGCACATCGCCGCGCGCCATATCTTCGGCCCGATAGACGCGCTTCGGATCGGAAATGCCCATCTTGGCCGCGCGTGCGACCTTCTCCTGCGTGTCGAGGATCAGCCGGCCCTGCATCTGGCCGCCGGTGCAACGCAGCGCCGCCGCGGCCAGCACGCCTTCCGGCGCACCCCCGATGCCGAGATAGATATCGATGCCGGTTTCTTCCGCGTCGGTGGTGTGAATGACGCCGGCAACGTCGCCGTCGCCAATCAGCCGGATCGCGGCTCCGGTGGCGCGCACGGCGTCGATCAGCTTGGCGTGGCGGGGCCGGTCGAGGATGCAGGCCGTGATATCGGAGACAGCGACGCCCTTGGCCCTGGCGAGGCTGGCGATGTTGTCGGCCGGCGACGCATCGATGTGGATGACGCCTTCGGCATAACCCGGGCCGATGGCGATCTTGTCCATATAGACGTCGGGCGCGAACAAAAGGCTGCCCTTCTCGGCGATCGCGATGACGGCGAGCGCGTTCGGCAGGTTCTTGGCGCAGATCGTCGTGCCCTCGAGCGGATCGAGCGCGATATCGACCGCCGGACCTTTGCCGGTGCCGACCTCCTCGCCGATATAGAGCATCGGCGCCTCGTCCCGCTCGCCCTCGCCGATCACCACAGTGCCCTTGATCGCGAGCCGGTTGAGCTCCTGGCGCATGGCGTCCACGGCAACCTGGTCGGCCGCCTTCTCGTCGCCACGGCCGCGCAGCCTGGCGGCCGCGACGGCGGCCCGCTCGGTGACGCGCACCAGTTCCATGGTGAGTATCCGGTCAAGGCCGGCGACGATGTTCTGGGCCACATTCATTTCGGCAAATCCTCGTTTATAGGCCGCCTCCCGCCGGAGGCGCGCCTGTTTTGTCAAACGAGCATGACAACGGCAAGACCGGTCAGGCGATTTTATCGAAAAGCCAGCAATATCAATCGATTAAACGGCGTTTTTGAAACAAATGCCGGCCCGGTCGACAGGGACCAAGCCGGCATGAAACGGGAAAATCCTGCCCTTCGTAGCCTAGAAAACCGCGAGATATTTGAGCAGCGAAACGATGCCTATGATGATGACGATGATCTGGGCGATCTGTCTCATCCTGGCGTCGAGCGGCAGGCGTTGCACCAAATAGAGGACGAGAATGATGACGAGGAACGTGATCAGGATGCCGATCAGCGCGGACGAAGCCATGGTACCCTCCTTGAAATGATTTCCTGAAGCAGGGAAACGAGCCGGCAACGCCGGCTGAGTACCGGCGCCGTCAATACCAGCGGCGCGATGTGTCGTTCATCGATTGGCCGACGGCCAGGCCGGCGAGAAAGCCGAGCAGGCCGATCACGCCAACCACGGCGGTCGTCGTGCCGGGATTTTCGCGCGCGACTTCCGAAACCGACTGGGCCTGGCTGCGCAACTGCTGTGCCGTCCGTGATGCGCGGGATGCCGCCGTATCGTAGAAATCGGAAGCCTGCTCGCTGGCATCGTCGAGCATTTCGGCACCGCGCGCCGAGATGCTCTTGTTGATCTTGGTGATCTCCTTGCGCAGTTCGGCGATCTGCTTTTCCAGCGTCTTCTGGACATCGTCGATTTGAGGGCTATCGGATTTCGATGCTTCGGCCATTGCGGTTCCTTCGGTTTGGGGACCTCAGGAGAACGACGCCGGCAAGGATTGGTTCCGGCAATCCCGCCTCCGGCACCGACCCGAACCAACCAAAGCGCTATGGCGCGGCGCTATCCGGCCCGTTCGATGCGGATGACCTGCGGCTTGTCGGTCAGGTGGCCGTCCTTGGTGATGCCGTCGACGGCCTTGCGCACGGCCGCCTCTGTCGTCTCGTGGGTGACCAGGATCACCGTCTTTTGTGCCACCGCCTCGCCGCCGATCGCCTGCTGGACGATCGATTCCAGCGAAATGTCGTTGTCGGCCATGCGCTTGGCGATCGCGGCGAACACGCCGATGCGATCATGCACGGTCAGCCGGATGAAGTAGCCGCCGGCATGGCTGCGCATCTGCGCCTTCTTGTAGGGCCTCAACTCCTTCGCCGGCCGGCCGAAGACGGGTCCATGCTGGAAGCCGGGACGGCTCTTGGCAATGTCGGCGATGTCGCCGATGACGGCCGAGGCGGTGGCATTGCCGCCGGCGCCGGGGCCTGAAAGCAGCAGCTCGCCGAGGATGTCGGTCTCGATCGCCACCGCATTGGTGACGCCATGCACCTGCGCGATGACCGAGGCCGTTGGCACCATGGTCGGATGCACGCGCTGCTCGATGCCGCTTTCGGTGCGCTGGGCGACGCCGAGCAGCTTGATCCGGTAGCCGAGGTCGCCGGCGGCGCGGATGTCGGCCTGGGTGATGTTGGAAATGCCTTCCATGTAGATGTCGTTGGCCGCGATCTTCGTGCCGAAGGCAAGGCTGGTCAGGATCGACAGCTTGTGAGCAGTGTCGTGGCCCTCGATGTCGAAGGTCGGGTCGGCTTCGGCATAGCCCAGCCGCTGCGCGTCCTTCAGGCAGGCGTCGAACGAGATGCCCTCGGCCTCCATGCGGGTCAGGATATAGTTGCAGGTGCCGTTGAGGATGCCGAACACGCGGGTGACCGAATTGCCGGCCATCGCTTCGCGCATCGTCTTGATGACGGGAATGCCGCCGGCCACCGCAGCCTCGTAGTTGAGCAGCACGCCCTTCTTCTCGGCGATCTCGGCAAGTGCCACGCCATGCTTGGCGAGCAGCGCCTTGTTGGCGGTGACGACATGGCGGCCTGCTTCGAGTGCGGCCTTCACCGACGATCGCGCCGGGCCTTCGTCGCCGCCGATCAGTTCGACGAACACGTCGATCTCGGCCGTCTGCGCCATCTTGACCGGATCGTCGAACCAAGTTGCCGAACCGAGATCGACCCCGCGGTCGCGTTTCTGGTCGCGCGCCGAAACCGCTGACACGATGATGTCGCGCCCGCATTGCCGGGTCAGTTCCGCCGCCTTGTCGCGCAGCACGCGCGCCACGGACGCGCCCACCGTGCCAAGTCCGGCAATTCCAACACGCAATGCTTCAGCCATGGAAGGCGACGTCCCTCAAATCAGATCGGAATTGTATCTACCGGTGGGCGGAAAGCGGCACCACATTGTTGGGCTGCTTGGCACTGCTCGACAGGAAGCGCTTGATGTTGCGCGCCGCCTGCCGGATCCGGTGCTCGTTCTCGACCAGCGCGACACGCACGAAATCGTCGCCATGTTCGCCAAAGCCGACACCGGGCGCCACCGCCACGTCGGCGTGCTCGATCAGCAGCTTGGAGAATTCGAGCGAGCCGAGATGGCGGAACGGCTCCGGGATCGGTGCCCAGGCGAACATCGAGGCGGCCGGGGCCGGAATGGTCCAGCCGGCACGGCCGAAGGCATCGACCATCACGTCGCGGCGCTTGTGGTAGATGTCGCGTACTTCGGCGATATCGGCGCCGTCGCCGTTGAGCGCGTGCGCCGCCGCCACCTGGATCGGCGTGAAGGCGCCGTAGTCGAGATAGGACTTCACCCGCGTCAGTGCCGAGATCAGCCGCTCGTTGCCGACGGCAAAGCCCATGCGCCAGCCGGGCATCGAGAAAGTCTTCGACATCGAGGTGAACTCGACGCAGATATCGATGGCGCCGGGAACCTGCAGCACCGAAGGCGGCGGATTGCCGTCGAAATAAATCTCCGAATAGGCAAGGTCGGACAGGATGATGATGTCGTTCTTCTTCGCGAACGCCACCACGTCCTTGTAGAAATCGAGCGAAGCGACCAGCGCCGTCGGGTTCGACGGATAGTTGAGGATCAGCGCCAGCGGTTTCGGAATCGAATGGCGGATGCCGCGCTCGACCGCCGGGATGAAGCCGTCGTCAGGCTCGACCTGCAGCGAGCGGATGACGCCGCCCGACATGATGAAGCCGAAGGCGTGGATCGGATAGGTCGGATTGGGACACAGGATCACATCGCCGGGCGCGGTGATCGCCTGCGCCATGTTGGCGAAGCCTTCCTTCGAGCCGAGCGTGGCCACCACTTGCGTGTCGGGGTTGAGCTTCACGCCGAAGCGGCGCTGATAGTAGGCGGCCTGCGCGCGGCGCAAGCCCGGAATGCCGCGCGAGGAGGAATAACGATGCGTGCGCGGGTCGCGCACCACCTCGCACAATTTGTCGACGATGGCCTTTGGCGTCGGCAGATCCGGATTGCCCATGCCGAGGTCGATGATGTCGGCGCCGCGCGAACGGGCGCTGGCCTTGAGCCGGTTGACCTGCTCGAAGACATAGGGCGGAAGCCGGCGGACCTTGTGAAATTCTTCCATGGCAGTTCCAGACATCGAAGGGCCCCGGAAATCCGAGGCGTTGGGCGCGCGCTATATACTCATTTGCAGGTAGGGTCGAGGGCGGGATCGCATTTGCTCTCGATCTGCTTCAACGTCTGGGGGCCGTGTTTCTTCGCAAGGTCCGACAGCGCCGCCTGATTGGAGACGTTGGCAGCGCCGCCTTTGGAGCCCTGCGCATTCTCATCGGCCTTCAGTTCGGCAAGCTTGGCGTTCCTCTCCGCTTCCGTGAACTGTGGGGCCGCCACTTGCGGTTTGATGTTCAGGTTCGGAAAGGAGCCTGTATCCTTCGGGCCCGCATCCGTCGCCAACGGCACCGGTCCGCTGGTGTTGGTGCTCGAACACCCGGCAATGCCCAGCAGCACGATCGCCGCGCCGATGCGGCAAAAGCGTCCGGCGTCAAAAAAAACAGTCTCGCCAATCTTAATCGTCATATTGTTTCCTTGGCAGCCGGGGTAGAGCGAGATTGGACCCTGCCGGATGTCCCATGTTAATATGTCAAGAAAACGCTTCGGGAGGAACCCCGCGAACCATGTCCAAAACACCCGATTCGGGCAAAGCGGAAGATGACGAGCCTTCGACCGTCGAGCAATATCTGGTGAAGGATCCGGAACGCTTCGCGTTGAATATGGCGCGCATGGTCGAGCAGGCCGGCAAGGCGGCTTCCGCCTGGGCCGAACCGCGCGAAAGGGGCGAAGTGCGCGACCACGTCGCCGAACCCGTCGTCGACATGGTCAAGACCTTCTCCAAGCTCAGCGAATACTGGCTTGCCGACCCGCAGCGCGCGCTCGAAGCGCAGACGCGACTGTTCGCCGGCTACATGACCGTTTGGGCGAACGCCATCCAGCGCGTCAGCCCCAGCGCCGAGGGCGCCGACGATGCCGTCAAGCCGGAGCGCGGCGACAAGCGTTTCCAGGATCCGGAATGGGGCCGCAACGCCTTCTTCGATTTTCTCAAGCAGGCCTATCTCGTCACCTCGCGCTGGGCGTCCGAACTGGTCGAGCACGCCGAAGGTCTGGACGAGCACACCCGCCACAAGGCCAGCTTCTACGTCAAGCAGGTATCCAACGCCATCTCGCCGTCGAATTTCATCTTGACCAATCCGGAACTGTTTCGCGAAACCGTTGCCTCGAACGGCGAGAACCTGGTGCGCGGCATGAAGATGCTGGCCGAGGACATCGCCGCCGGCAAGGGCGACCTGAAGCTGCGTCAGGCAGACTATTCGCCCTTCGAGATCGGCAGGAACATCGCCACCACGCCCGGCAAGGTGGTCGGCCGCAGCGACGTGGCCGAGATCATCCAGTATGATCCGGCAACCGAGACGGTGCTGAAACGACCGCTGCTGATCTGCCCGCCCTGGATCAACAAGTTCTACATTCTCGACCTCAACCCGCAGAAATCCTTCATTCGCTGGGCGATCGAGCAGGGCCACACCGTCTTCGTCATCTCCTGGATCAATCCGGACGAACGCCACGGCGCCAAGAGCTGGGAAGCCTATATCCGGGAAGGCCTGCAATACGGCCTCGACACGATCGAGAAGGCGACCGGCGAGCGCGACGTCAACGCGATCGGCTATTGCGTCGGCGGCACGCTGCTGGCTGCCGCCCTGGCGCTGATGGCCAAGGAAGGTGACGACCGCATCAAGTCGGCGACCTTCTTCACCACGCAGGTCGATTTCACCTATGCCGGCGACCTGAAAGTGTTCGTCGACGAAGAACAGGTCGCGGCGGTGGAAAAGTCGATGAACGAAAAGGGCTATCTCGACGGCACCAAAATGGCGACCGCCTTCAACATGCTGCGCTCCGGCGACCTGATCTGGCCCTATGTCGTCAACAACTACATGCGCGGCAAGGATCCCCTGCCCTTCGACCTGCTCTACTGGAATGCCGATTCGACCCGCATGGCGGCCGCCAATCACTCTTTCTACCTGCGCAACTGCTATCTCGAGAACAACCTCTCGCGCGGCACGATGGAACTGGCGGGCCACACGGTCTCGCTCGGCGATGTAACCATTCCGATCTACAACCTCGCCTCCCGGGAAGATCACATCGCGCCTGCCCTGTCCGTCTTCCTCGGTTCGAAATATTTCGGCGGCAAGGTCGAGTATGTGATGGCGGGCTCCGGCCATATCGCCGGTGTCGTCAATCCGCCCGCGTCCAATAAGTATCAGTACTGGACGGGCGGCCCGCCGACGTGCGATTTCAACCAGTGGATCGCCGCCGCCACCGACCATCCGGGCTCCTGGTGGCCGCATTGGCAAAGCTGGATAGAGGCCAAGGACAACACCCGCGTGCCTGCCCGCACACCCGGCAAGCATATGAAAACCTTGGGCGATGCTCCCGGCACCTATGTGAAGGTGCGTGTGTAACGGACTGTAATGTGTGGTGAGTTGACGGCCCGGTAAAAGCGGGCGAAATGGTGTCGTCAACCTTCAAGCGTCCGTAATTCGGCGATCCCTGCAAAAATATCTCCAGGCTTGCGGATTTGACACAGGTCTCGTTTCCGGATCGGAGACAAAGGTCACCTCGACGCGGATATCTTGGTTCCGCGCCAAGGACATACCGACCGGACATCGAGGGGGAATTTGACTTTGAAATCAGCAGGATGGAGCCTCGCAAAGGGAGAACGCCGCGCCATTGTGGCAGCGCTCTGCTCGGTGCTCCTGGCCTCCTGCACATCGGCCGGCGACCAGACGATGTCGGTTGGAATGCCCGGCTACAATGCCTCCGCATCGGACATCAATACCTCCTCCGGCAAGCCGGCCGCCGGCGCCGATTCGTCGTCTCAGATGGCGACCACGCAGACGACCGTGATGAGCGAAAGCGATACGGCGCTGCCGGAAAAGGTCGCCTATGTGCCGGTGGCCAAGCCCCAGGCCGCGTTTCCACTGGCGATGCCGGCCGGCGTTGAAACCATCGCGGGACAAACACCGCAGGCCCTGCAGCAGCCCGCCCAGACGGCGCAGCAGACCGATGCTGTCACCCAGAAGATCGCCGCCGCCGATGCCGGCGTGACGAAGCCGGCCGCGGCACCGGCGATGAACAATCCTGTCTATGTGACCGCCGGGGAAATGCCGCAAGCCGAGGCGCCCAAGAAAAAAGGCTTCCTGGCCTCGATGTTCGGCGCCACGCCCGCTTCGGCGGCGCCCGCTCCGCTGATCAACGCGCGATCGGGCGAGCAGCCGGCCGTACAGGCCAAGCCGGCGCCGGCAGCGGCAAAGCCGATCATCACGCTGGCCTCGGCCGATTCCACGGCAAAACCGATACAATTGGCTTCCACGGGGGATGAAGCCGGCCACATCACCGGCAGCGATGCCTTGCCCGGCGTGCGCCAGACCGCCCTGTTCGAGATCAAGCGAAAATCCGGCATCGACGACGAAAGCGACGTCGATCTCAACGAGGACGAAGGCTCGGGCGGCAGCTATCAGGTCGCGTCCGCCGCCGGCATGGCGCGGCTCGCGCCCAATGGTTTGCTGAAGCAGAACGAAAGCGTCGACGTCGCCTGCCTGAAGCCGTCGTTGGTGCGCGTGCTGAAGACGATCGAGGGCCACTACGGCCGCAAGATGATGGTGACCTCGGGCTATCGCGACCCGGCCCGCAACCGTCGCGCCAACGGCGCCAAGAATTCACTGCACATGTACTGCGCCGCCGCCGACATCCAGGTGCCCGGCGTCTCCAAATGGGAACTGGCGAGCTACATCAGGACGATGCCCGGCCGCGGCGGCGTCGGCACCTACTGCCACACCGAATCGGTCCACGTCGACGTCGGCCCCGAGCGCGACTGGAACTGGCGCTGCCGGCGCCGCAGCGGCGGTGACGACGGCTAGCGGCAAAGTCGTCACTCAGGCGAAGTTCTTTCGCGGAGACCTTGGCATGGCGGGCGGCCGGACAGATATCAACACCTTGCCGATGCTGATGAAATTGCCGATTTGGCGGGCTGGAAAAAAGTTGTCCAAGGCGGCACCTGACGGGTTGCCGGTTGCGCGCAACGCCAGTATAAGCCGCTTTCATCTGAGCGCGCCCATCGTCTAGCGGTCAGGACACCGCCCTTTCACGGCGGTAACAGGGGTTCGATTCCCCTTGGGCGTACCAGAGATCTCAAGCACTTAGCGGCATTGGCCCATCACCTGACCAATTTTTGGCCAATAGAAATCTGGCGTGCACCGGAACACCGTCACCAGGATCAAGACCGAGGCCACGGCGCCAGGCCACTCAATGGCTGCGGTGCAAGCGGCTTTAGACGCGGCCGGCGTCGAGTTCATCCCTGAGAATGGCGGCCGCGCCGGGGTCAGGCTGCGGAAGACATCCCCATGATCGCCACCATGTTTCGCTGGGGCGTGATCCTGGGCATCATCGGCTTTGTCGGCGGGGTTCGGCGGAAACGCGCGCTGGCGGGGCTCCCACCCAAGCAGGTAGGGCTAAGGTCCCTAGACGATGGCGCAAAGGTCTGACGCGCCAAACAGGCTGGAACGATAGTGGAGCGGCAGGCTTTTCCGGAATGTTCGCAGGCTTCGCCCGGCGCACAGGGCAGATATAACGGGGTAACGCAATGCGGATGCTGGTCAGGCCTGCCAAACGGGAAGGAACTTCTCGAACCATCTTCGATCGACCGCTGATTGATGGCGATGTCAAATCTGGGGCGGGCGGCCCGATGATATCGATTGATGCCGAGGGCATTTACTCGAATGATTCAAAATACCGGTACCTGATTGAATTTACGCTTGGTGAACTTGAGGCACTTATCGGAAGCAGCGGCCCGGCACTTGGGGCGGGCGGGCCAGTAAGCACCGGGCCTAACCGGCAGGGGCATCAGGAGGGCGTCGCCGGCGAAATGTCGGGATCGTGACTTGCACCTCAACCGTCGAGGGTTGACGCCAGGCGTCGCGGGCAGGAAGCGCGGCGTAGGACAGAGACTAGGGACAAACGTGCGCTGGCGCGGTTTTACGTCGGTGGCGACAACTGTTCGGCGGCCAAGACAACAAGACGACCCTCCGCCTCTCCTGACCTGGAGAAAAAGCCCGCGCCACGGAGGGACCGATGACGCGGGCCGGCTGATGTTTGCCGCACCAGCCTGCTCGGATGCCAAGCAGCGACATCCGGGCGCGTGACCCCAATCTTTCGAAATAGCTAATGTTCCTCAACGACGCCCCTGCGGCCTATCGATTTGGACGGTTGGTCGCAAAAACATTGAAAAACAGCAAGCACGCTGCCACGGACAAAACCCCGACTAATATTTCGTCCGGGGTCACACTCGGGCAATGGATGAAATCAAAGGCCAACACAGCCATCGCTCTACCGATCCTAGGTTCGACAACATCGAAGGGAGAACCATGAGAGAACGCTAAAGTTCCGATCTAGGCCTTATGAAGCGCCAAGATAATCAACTTCCCGAAGCGACCGAAATGACGCTCTGGGAGAGCGGCCGGCGCGATTGCAGATGAAAGCAATCCGCCTAGAGCGCCGGCCACTGCGGCAACTTGAGGGAATTGCCACCTGCCGGAGCTAGAGCATGCCGTTGGGTCGGCAACTCCTTGGTAAAAACCGTACAGTCTTTTCCTGTTGAAACCCCGAGTTCGGCGGACTTATAAAAATCGCGTAGCCATTGCTTTTCGTAGAGAGGCTGTGATGGGTAGCGTGGTTCCAATCCGCAAGGAATTGCCTTGTGTCGAAGTGGCCGAAGCCAGCGGCGAATGGTCCGTTCGCGTGGTCGAGGAAGACCAGGAACTTACCCGTTCATTCGAGCTGGAATCGTTCGCCTTGAACTTTGCGGAAGGCCAGCGGATACGCCTGCACCTCGATAGGATCGTGCGAGTCTAGGCGCTCTCGGCAGGGTTGGTTGCGATAGTCGGGCGGACGCATGTCTCGACCCGCCGACGCTCGGTTCACCCGCCCACTGCGTCCCGCTCGCCTAGTAGCCGAGACGTGCCGACGCCATCCGATCTCTACTTCCGTCAAGGGAGTCCGTGCGAGCATGTCGCGCCCTCGGCCGGGACGCTCTGTATGCTCGTCAACGCATCGGCACACCCCCTGATGTATGGCCACCATCGTCGAATAGAAGCATTCTCTCTTTGGGTGCGCCGTGGGCAATATCCGATGATCGATGAGCAACACGTCGAACAACTTCGCACCGCTGCCCGAGCCAAGGTCGTGACAGAAGCGCGAAACGCCAAGCTGCTCGATGCGGCGTTTGCAATTATTTCTCATAACAGCTCTCATCAACGGTTCGGCCCCCTCGGTGAGGGGCCTCTTCCAATTGACTTACGCGTCCTAAGAGATCGCTTTTCAGAGGTCCAAATCGAAGACGCACGCCGCCGGGCGCGCGCACTTTTTCAAGACGCCTTCCAAGCCGGCGAGGATGCGCTCGCCCAGAGATTTTCACATCCCGAGATCGTCGACAAACTTCGCCAGCGTCATCCCGGATTTTCCGACAAATGCTACCAGGATACCGTCCGTCAAGGATGCTTTCTTGCCCGCTGAGGACTAGCAGACTCGGTCAGGACGCCTTCCCGCCATGGCGTCCAGCCCTTGCCGGGCCGCTCGGTCAATTCGCTGTCGCGCACGCCGCGCCTCGTAGTTGGGAACGAGGCGATATTGCATAAGTCTCGACTTATAGGCAAGAGAGCGAGGCGGGCGATGGAGCAAGGTCGCTTGCATTTTAGCTAAATTGCGTGGCTGTATGGTCTATGAAAACGGCCGGGGGGCCACACGACATGACCACAAACCTGTTTCTCACGGGTGTCGCTGCATTCGCGTTGCTCGTTCCGCTCTACTTCGTCCTGAAATGACCATGGTATTCTAAGCGCCTCATAGAGCGAGGCAAGGCGATGACGGACACCACCCGTTGGCCGGCCGCTCCGGTCTATAGCCCCCGAGACTACGTTCTCATCCTCAAGCTCTCGGCAGTCGGCGATCTGCCGCCGACGTGGGAGGAGGCATAGCGGGCAACCGGAAGACTCCTCACCGACCAATTTGGCCGAAGGCAGATCGAACTCCAGCCATTGGAAAAGCCGCCACCGAGCGGCTGCGGGCGAATGCGAGAGCCGGGAACCCGATACAGGCCAGCGCGTTCTATGGCATGCTCAAACAGATCGCTTTTGCTGCCGTGCTGATCCAGGTCGCTGTCTATTCGGCTCTCCTGACTCAGACAATCCTCTTCGCCTCGACAGCCTCTCAAGCTGCCAACGCGCAGCAGCTCGATCAACCCGTGGCGGTAAAAGAGCGGGTATATGCAAGGCAGTTCACCATCGCCATGACGGCCCCGCTATCTCAACGGCAGCCATGAATATCGAACCTTCGGAATGGGATAGGATTCGCCTCTTGGATGCCGCCAACGACATTCCAGGCCGCCTCGATTGGGCCGTGCGCGTTTCAAACACGCCGACGGCGGCATCGAATTGCAGCCGACTCTGCCGTCCCGTTACTTGCTTTAGGAGATTGGAGGCCTCGCCTCGGAATCGAACCGAGGCTTCCGAGATTTGCCGTCTCTAGCGTAGCCGCTCCGCCACGAGGCCATGCAACTGGTAGTAGCGGTAAGAAGTTTAAAGGTTGTTGACGTCTTTGGTAAAATTTCCCTGATCGATACCACGGAAAGCACGGCGCAGGACACGTCAGATAACAATGGCGTAGGGACCGCCCGTTGGTTCATCCCCGCCAGGAAAATAGTAGACCCTGCCTCAGGCGGAAAGAACTGGCGCCGGCTGAGCCGTCACTCCGGCCAACAGTTCTGTTTGCACGGCCAGGAAAAACCTGCGTACTTCATCAGTGGCTGCGGCTTTATCCCTTCCCGATCCGACAACGAGATCGAGCAACTCCGCCGCTTTTGCCCTCCAGAACGAGGCGGCAGTTTCGCCTTGCAGGCTGTCGAGCCTGGCGGCAACTTCCCGGACCAGGAATACCTGACGGTCGATCGGGAACGCACGAACTTTTTCTGAGGACATCTTCCGAACCCTGAACTGACGCAACGAATCAACCATCGCTGAACAGCAATGGCGTAGCCGTTAAGGTGGAAACGGAAGCTTAACGACGCCGTCGACGCGTCTTCGTGGATGCTAAGTGTGCGGCGCCCCGGCCACTGCATGGCCGCGTATTTAAGCGGTTATTGCCGTTCGCCTGTGACCGCCGCTATGGCTCTCAGGCCTGCAGTGCCCTCGGCTCGCCGCCGCGCTTGCGCGGAGCCAGCATGTCGCCGGCCATCAGTCCGGTGACACGGCAGAACGCCATGAATGCCCGGCAGGCATCCTCGGTCTTGACCACGTCCACCGTGGCGCCAAAACAGGCATTGAAGGCTTTCTGATACACCGGTCCTTGCCGGCGTGCTGGCCAGTCCTGGAGAAAGTCGAGCGCCTGCTCGACACTGTAGATCTCCTCGACGGGCAAGCCGGGGCCTTGGGCAATGCGCACCGGCACCTCGAACTGCAATCTGTCCATCCGTCGTCTCCCGAACCGGTGTCGCCAAGCAACGCCGTTCGTCGTGAAAAGTTGCCTTGACGGTTTTGTACCATGCAAATGTGTCGTCACTGCGGAAGTGGCCCATGAGCAGGCTGCCATCAGCGACGCTTCGGGCGATCTGACCCGCTCGGGCGACCCAAGGGCATGATGTCCAGGAAGCAAAGCAGCCGTGCAAAACCGGCAAGAGATCGCACCAACGAGACGAATATCCCGGCGGCGCGGGCCGTATCAGGCAGTTCTTCCTTGAACCTTTCGCCCCCAAGTGCCAAATCTGGTGGCATCTTCACGCCAGCACTCTTGCAGCGCCCCAGCTCTATACGGACAAAATGGTCACCTATCTCGACGCCGCCACGGCACCACTCAGAAACACCGGCCAGATCCGCCTCTATGGCGAGGAAGGCTTTGCCGGCATGCGCAGGGCATGCGACCTCACCGCGCGCTGTCTGGACGAATTGGTGCCGATGGTCGCTCCCGGCGTCACCACGGACACGATCGACCGTTTCGTTTTCGAATTCGGCATGGATCACGGCGCACTGCCGGCGACACTCAACTATCGCGGCTACACCAAGTCATCGTGCACCTCGATCAACCACGTCGTCTGCCATGGCATTCCCGACAGCAAGCCGTTGAAGGATGGCGACATCGTCAACATCGACGTCACCTACATCCTCGACGGCTGGCACGGCGATTCCTCGCGCATGTATCCGGTCGGCACCATCAAGCGCGCGGCTGAACGCCTGCTAGAGGTCACCCATGAATGCCTGATGCGCGGCATCGCCGCAGTCAGGCCGGGCGTACGCACCGGCGCCATCGGCGCCGCCATCCAGACCTATGCCGAGGCGGAGCGCTGCTCGGTGGTGCGTGATTTCTGCGGCCATGGCGTCGGCCAGCTCTTCCACGACGCCCCGAACATCTTGCACTACGGCAACGCCAATGAAGGCGTGGAAATGCGGCCCGGCATGATCTTCACCATCGAGCCGATGATCAATCTCGGCCGCCCGCATGTGAAGGTTCTGTCGGATGGCTGGACGGCCGTGACACGCGACCGCTCGCTTTCGGCGCAGTACGAGCACACGATCGGGGTGACCGACACGGGCTGCGAGATTTTCACGCTCTCGCCGAACAAACTCGACCGCCCCGGCCTGCCGGCCTGATATTCTTGACGCTTCGGGCGACTGCTTTGCCCGATTGATTGCCGGATGCGGGGGCGGATGGGCAAGGCAAACGACGACGATGAGCGGAGTTTCTTCTCCGAGGTGCCGGTCCGGCCGGTCGCGAAGGCCAGGCCGGCGATCGAGGAGAAGCCGCACTATCTCGGCCATCGCGACCGTTTGCGCGAGCGCTTTGCCTCGGCCGGTCCCGACGCCCTGCCCGATTACGAGCTCCTGGAACTTTTGCTCTTCCGGCTGATCCCGCGCGCCGACACCAAGCCGGCCGCCAAGGCGCTGCTGGCGCGCTTCGGCACGCTGGCCGAAGTGCTTGGCGCGCCCGTCGGGCTGTTGCAGGAGGTCAAGGGCATTGGCCCCACGGTGGCGCTCGACTTGAAAATCGTCGCGGCGACCGCGCAGCGCATGGCGCGCAGTGAGATCCACGGCCGCGAAATCCTCTCCTCCTGGCAGCAGCTTCTCGATTATTGCCGTTCGGCCATGGCTTTCGAGGCACGCGAGCAGTTCCGCATCCTGTTCCTCGACAAGAAGAACGCGCTGATCGCCGACGAGGTGCAACAGACGGGCACGGTCGATCACACGCCCGTCTACCCCAGGGAAGTGGTCAAGCGGGCGCTCGAACTGTCGGCGACCGCGATTATCCTGGTCCACAATCACCCGTCAGGCGACCCAACGCCATCGCGCGCGGACATCGAGATGACCAAGCAGATCATCGATACGGCTAAGCCCCTCGGAATTTCCGTGCACGATCACCTCATCATCGGGCGAAAGGGATACGCCAGCATGAAGGGTTTGTTGCTGATCTAGGGCAACAAAACACATGTTCTTCGCCAAGACGAAACCAGGCGTTCGCGCTTGGCGTAGCAGTGCCGCGGTTGGCAACTAGGACCAAGGTCCCGCCGCCATGGGACTTCAGTACTGCATCAGCTTTATGGCGCCGATTTCTTTGTATTATCAAACCGTTACCGCGTCTGCTGGCTGCGGGCTCGCGTATTGATACGGCATTTGACTAAAGTTTACTCTGTAGAATTAGCGATTTCTCATACGAGGCTTTCTTAGCTGTCGGGCGGATGGCGATTCCTCGAGGAGATTACCATGAGAACCCGAAAAACTTTGTTTGCGGCCCTTGCCTCACTGGCGCTCCTGGCAACTCCGGCGCTCGCCGGTGGCAACGGGCACGGTGGTGGCAATGGCGGCGGTAACGGCGGTGGCAATGGCGGTGGTAACGGCGGTGGCAACGGCAACGGCGGTGGCAATTCAGGCGCCGCGCACGGCAACAGCAGCGCTACGCATGGCAAGTCGTCGTCGGCCCCGGGGCAGGTAGCCAAGGCGCAAAAGGACACGACGGTCGACACGAGCACGCAGGTCTCGTCGGTGACCAAGGACAAGAACATCCACGCCAAGCTTGGCCGGCTGAACTCTCTGCAGCGCAACATAAACGCCTATATGAACTCCAAGAGCAAGAAGTTCGCCAGTATTCAGGCATTCGTGACGCAATCCGCGAAAGCCAAGGTCGCCCAAGCCGCGGCTGAGACCGCGGCAGCCACAGCGGCAGCGGCCCAGGCCAAACTGGATGACCTGAATGCGCAGCTGACGGCAGCGCAGGTGGACCCTGTCGCCAACGCCACACAGATCCAAGCCTTGAATGAGCAGATCACGGCTCAGACGGCCGTTGTCGCCGACGCCAACGCGGCCGCCGCCGAAGCTGAGGCAGCAGCTACCACGGCGACCGTCGGCACCGATCAGGCATCACTCGACGCTGCGCTGGCAAACATGGCCAACAAGCCCATAGACGCCGAGGTCACGACTTGGGCCCAAGGAGTCCTTGCCGACAAGATCGACCAGACGGCTACCAAGATCGAAGCGGAAACGACGCCTTAAGGACGTCACGATCGGAAAACGGCAGGAGCAGCCAGCCATGATGCCGCCGGTTTGCCGGCGGTATTGCTGGTTGCTGAAGGTAAAGAGCGGCTATCCGCGGCGGCTTGGGCGATCCGTCGTGCGCCGAACTTCACCCGCCAAACCGCGGCTCCGCCACGCCGGTAACACCGAGGCCGGTGATGGCGAACAGGCTGCCGCGCAGGACACCGTCGCCAGGAAAGCGCGGCAGCGGCGGCTTGGCCATCGAGGTGACGTAGAGCGTGTCGAGCTTCGGCCCGCCGAACATGACGCTGGTGATCTTTTTCACCGGCATGTCGACGATGCGGTCGACAGTGCCGTCCGGCGCATAGCGCACCAGCCTGCCGTCATAGACCAGCGCATTCCACAGATAGCCCTCGGCGTCGACGGTCGAGCCATCGGCCGCACCGCCCCGGCTGGTGTCGACGCGGGTAAAGGTGCGGCGGTTCGTGGCCGCACCGGTGGCGATATCGTAGTCGTAGGCCCATATCTCGCCGGTCCAGGTGTCGGCGAAGTAGAAGGTGCGGTCGTCGGGGCTCCAACAAGGGCCGTTGGAGCAGATGATGCCGGAATCGATCCGGGTGACGGAAAAATCCGGATCGAGCCGGTAGAGCCCGCCTGAAGGTCCCTCCTCCATCGTATCCATCGAGCCGGCGAAGAAGCGCCCGCGCCGGTCGACCTTGCCGTCGTTCAGCCGGTTCATCGGCTTGTCCGGCTCCGGATCATGGATCAGCGTCACCTCGCCGGTGGCGAAATCGAGCAGATGGAAGCCGCGCTGCAGTGAGACGACGGCGCCGCCGTCCCTGCGCAGCGCCATTGAGCCGATCTTCATCGGCACGTCCCAGGAGCGGATTTCACGCCCGTCGGCGGTCGCTCGGAACACCCGCCCGTCGAAACTGTCGATCCAGTAAAGGCGCTCCTGTTCGACGTCCCAAAGCGGCCCCTCTCCCAAAGTGGTCTTCACATCCACCACGACTTCGATCTTCATGCTGTCCTCCTCTCTTTGACGCCCGCGCGGCGATTCGTCAGGCCGCGTCAGAAGGCAACCTTGTCGCCACCCTTCAGGGACAGGATTTCGCGCGCCTCGTCCGGCGTCGCCACCTCCATGCCGAGCCCCTCGATGATCTTGCGCGCCAGCACAACCTGTTCGGCATTCGACTTGGCGAGCTTGCCCTTGCCGGCCCACAGGCTGTCCTCCAGCCCGACCCGGATGTTGCCGCCGAGTGCCGCCGATTGCGCGGCGATGCGCAGTTGGCTGGCGCCCGCGCCGAGCACCGACCAGCGGAACTGGTCGCCGAACAGCCGGTCGGCGGTCCGCTTCATATGGGCGACGTCTTCCGGATGGGTGCCGATGCCGCCGAGCAGGCCGAACACCGACTGCACGAAGAACGGCGGTTTCACCAGCCCGCGATCGGCGAAATGGGCGAGGTTGTAGAGATGGGCAATGTCGTAGCACTCGAACTCGAAGCGCGTCCCATTGTCGTAGCAGGTCGCCAGAATGTACTCGATGTCCTTGAACGAGTTGCGGAAGACCAGGTCGCGCGTCGCCTCCAGATGCGGCTTTTCCCAGTCGAACTTGAAGGTCTCGTATTTGTCGGCGAGGTGATAGAGCCCGAAATTGATCGAGCCCATGTTGAGCGAAGCGACTTCCGGCTTGAACTGGGCGGCCGGGCGCACGCGCTCCTCGACCTTCATGTACGGACTGCCGCCGGTGGTGATGTTGATGGCGGCATTGGTGCCTTGCTTGACGCGTGGCAGGAAGCGGGCAAAGGCCTCGGGCGTCTGGTCGGGCTTGCCGGTTTCCGGGTCTCGCGCGTGCAGATGCAGGATCGCGGCACCGGCCTCGGCCGCGGCGATCGCCTCCGACGCGATCTGGTCCGGCGTGATCGGCAGGTAGGGCGACATGGTCGGCGTGTGGATCGCCCCGGTCACCGCGCAGGTGATGATGACCTTGCCCCTGGCTGCCGTTGCGCCGGGCTTGCGGCTGGTTTCCTTCATTGTCCGAACTCCTGATCCGATTTCTTCTTGTGTGCCGCCAGCGCCATCAGCCGGCGGTCCCGCCAGACCTGCCGCCCGCCCAGATTTTCCCTGGGCAGTCGCTTGCTGCGCTCGGCCTCCACGGTTGCCATGACCTCGCCCGCCCAGTCGACCCGGCGCAGCATCTGCGGAAAAATGTTGGAATAGATGCCCTGGTAGCGATCGACATAATCGCGCACGCCGCCGGGCGCGTTGAGGTCGATGGTCTCGAACGGCCCCATGAACGACCAGCGCAGCGCCAACCCGTCTCGGATGCCTATGTCGACATCCTCGACGCTGGCATAGCCGTCGGCGACGAGCCGGAAGGCTTCCTCAAGCAAGGCACCCTGCAGGCGGTTCATGATGAAGCCGTCGAGCTCGCGCTTCATCACCAACGGCGCATGACCGGCATCGATGAGGAAGGCGCGGGTTCTTTCCAGCGTCTCGACCGACGTCCATGGCGCCGGCACCACCTCGGCCGCCGGAATGAGGTAGGGCGGATTGATCGGATGCACCACCAGGCAGCGGTGCCGTCCCTTTAGATGGTCGGTGAACTTCGACGGCAACAACGCCGAGGTGGAGCTGGCTATCACCGTTTGCGGGCCGGCCAGACTGTCGATCAGGGAGAACACTTCCCGCTTCACATCGAGGTTTTCAGGCGTGTTCTCCTGGACATGGATTGCTCCGGCCAGCGCCTCCTCCAGTTCGACCGCGATGGCGATGCGGCCAAGCACGGCATCGACGGACTGCCCACGCAGCAGGTCGTTCGAAGAGAGGTCGCCAAGCACGCCTTCTATGTAGTCACGCGCGCCGCCCGTCGCGGCGGGCGACTGGTCCCACATCCGCACGTCATGGCCGGCGCGGGCGAAGCTGATCGCCCAGGCCCGCCCGATGAAACCGCTGCCGACAATCGCAACCTTTGCCATGGATCGGCCCTCCTCAGAGCGTTTCGACGTTGCCGTCGACGCCGAGCGACTGCCCGGAAATGTTGATGCCGGCGTCCGACAGCAGGAAGGCGACCATCGAGGCGACGTCATAAGGACTGGTCATGCGGCGCAGCGAGATGTTCTGCAGGTAGCGAGCGGTCATCTCCTCGTGGCTGATGCCGACCTGCCTGGCGCGCGCCGAGATGACGCCCTCGATGCGCGGCCCTTCGATGATGCCCGGCAGGATGGCGTTGACCCTGATGCCGTGCGGCCCAAGCTCCTTGGCGAGGCTTTGGGTGAAACCGATGACGCCGAACTTGGCCGCCGAATAGGGCGTGCGGAAGGCATAGCCGTGGCGGCCGGCCGCCGATGACATCGACACAATCGAGCCGCCGCCCGCCGCCTTGATCAGCGGCACGGCGCGCCGCGCACACAGGAACTGGCCGGTAAGACAGATGTCGATGCAGCGCCGCCAGTCGTCCGGTTCGATCTCGTCGACACCACCGGTCGGCCCGGCAATGCCGGCATTGTTGATCAGTGCGTCCAGCCCGCCGAGTTTTTTCTCAACCGCCTCGAACAACCGGTCGACGTCGTCGTCGCGCGAGACATCGGCCTTGACCGCCGCGACCAGGTCGATCTTGTCAGGCGCGGCGGCCAGCGCCTCGTCGGAAACGTCGCAGACGACGACACGCGCGCCAAGCCGCGAGAGCGTGTCGGCGATGGCAAAGCCAATGCCGCCGGCGCCCGCCGTCACCAGCACGCGCTGTCCTTTCAGCCCGGCCAAGAATTCGTCCGCCGTTTGAGGTGCCTTTGCGCTCATCGTTCCGTCCTTTTCATTGCAACTGCCGTTCGCGCAGCGCCATGACGGCGCCCAGAACGACCAGTCCGTAGAGAATTGCCCTCGTGGCGTAGGGCAGCGTGGTGCCGGCCAGCAGCATCTGCAGCGCCGTCAAAAGCAGCACGCCTCCGAGCATGCCGAGATAATGGCCGCGCCCGCCGGTGATCAGCGCACCGCCCACCACCACGACGGCGATCGACGGCAAGAGATAGTCGTCGCCCATGCCAAGGCTCGCCTGGCCGGAGAAGCCGGTCAGCATGATGCCGACGACAGCGGCGCAGACTGCCGACAGCATATAGACCAGGATCAGCGTGCGCTCGACGCCGATGCCGGACAGGCGCGCCGCGCGCAGCCCATTGCCGATGCCGTAGACTCGGCGCCCGAACGGCGTGCGTCCAAGCAACAGCACCGCCACCACCACGAAGACGACCATCAGCAGGACCACCGGGGTCACGAAACCGAACTTGGCGGTCATGAACCAGCGCAGCATGGGCGAGGAAAAACCGGCCGGCGTACCCTGCGAATAGAGTAGCGCGAAGCCTTGCAGAATGCCGTTGGTGGCAAGCGTCATGACGATCGGCGAGATGCCGAGATAGACGATGCCGAAGCCGTTGGCGAAGCCGATGGCGCAGGCCATCACCAGCACGACCGGCAAGGCGTAGAGGAGTGCCGCATCGGAACCGTTGACCATGCCGGCCAGGATGATGCCGGAAATACCGATCGTCCACGGAACGGAGAGATCGAGGCCGCCCGTCAGGATGACCGTTCCCTGTCCGAGCGCCAGCACGGCGAGAAAGGACGACAGCACCAGCAGTGAATTCCAGTAACCGGGATTGAGGATGGCACGGCCGAGCCAGATCTGGGTGACGACCACGATGATAAGCAGGCAGATATAGGCGGGCAGCGCGTAGCGCAGCGTCTCCGCGTTGCGAACATGGAAGGTGGGACGCGGAGACACCGTGTCGGGTTTGCCATGCGAGGGTCCGGCAATCTTGAGCCGCCGGTCGATCGGTTCAAGCTGCGAGGGCAGAATACCCGCTCGCCAGGCGGCCAGCCGGGCGCGCGCCGCGCGCAGTTGCACGGCAAGCACCGATGCGTGAGACAGGGATCCGGCAAGGGCCGCCAGCACCAGGATGGTGCCTTCGGCGATGGTCGAATAATAGGCCGACACATTGAGCACCAGCAGGATGTTCACCACCATCATCAGGATGTAGGCACCGAAGACGGTGCCCACCGGACCACCCTGCCCGCCGCCCAGGCGCGTGCCGCCGACGACCACCGCCGCGAACATAGACAGAAGCAGCGGATTGCCGACCAGCGGGTCGCCGCTGCCGGTCTGCGCGCTGATGAAGACGCCGGCAAGGCCGTAGCAGCCGCCGGCGATCACATAGACGGCAAAGCGCACCAGGACGACGTTGATGCCGACTGCAGCAGCCGAATCCGCATCGCTGCCGACCGCATAGAGCGCCGTGCCGAAACGGGTTCCCTTCAGCCAGAACCAGGCGAGCAGGACGACGCCGATCACCACCAGCGGCATTGGCAGCCAGCCGGTGATCGCGTCGCCCAAATAGAAGGTGCCGAGATCGGGCGACACGAAGCCGCCGGGCTTGTCCATCACCAGCAGCGTCACGCCTTGCAGGATGAACATGGTGGACAGCGTCACCACGATGGGCTGCATGCGCAGCACCGCGATGAAGAAGCCGTTGAAGGCACCGACCGCCATGCCGACGCCGATGCCGACGGCCGTCCACAAGAGAATGCTTGCGCCTGGCGCCATCGGATCCATGCTCGACGCCAGCACGGCATTGACCAGTGATATCACCGCTCCGGCGGACAGGTCGAAGCCGCCCGACAGGATCACGATCGTCTGGCCGATCGCCGCGAGCGCCGAGGTCGCGCCGCCGCTGGACAGGAACGACACGTCGAAATAGGTCAGCGGCCCGGCGCTGATCCAGTCGACGATGAAAAGCAGGATCGCAAGGACGCCCGCGGCGATCAGCGCCCCACGATTGCGTATCAGCGCACGGCGCAGCCCGAATCCGGCGGAAGCAGAGGAGGTGACGCTGCTCATGCGGCTACATCCCCGGCATGTCCAAGCGCCGGCCGCATGATGGCAGGCTCGGCGATGGCGTCGCCTTCCAGCTCGGCCGCGATGCGCCCGCCATAGAGAACCAGGACCCGGTCGCACTGGTGGACCAGTTCGGGAATCTCGGTCGAGTGCAACAGGATCGAGCCGCCGGCGGCGACGTAGTTTCGCATCATCACGTAGAGCTCGTGCTTGGTGCCGACATCGATGCCGCGCGTGGGGTCGAACAGCAGCAGGATGCGGCTCTGCGCCACCAGCCATTTGGCGATGGCGATCTTCTGCTGGTTGCCGCCGGAAAAAGCCCCGGCCCGCGTCCACAGCGCCCGTCGGTCGACCTCGACGGTTGCGAACGCCGCCTCGACGGCGCGCGTCTCGGCCACAACATCGACAAGGCCGAAGCGTGTGAAGCGCGACACCACCGGCAGCGTGGCGTTCTGGCTACCCGGCAGTTTCAGGAACAGGCCTTCGGATTTGCGGTCCTCCGGCACCAGGCCGATGGCCATATTGGGCAACAAGGCATCCGCCGGAGAGCCGAGCCAGACCTTTCGGCCATCGACAAGGACGTCGCCGCGGCTGATTTCGGCCATGCCGAAGCAGGCCAGGAACAGATCCTGCTGGCCCATGCCCTGCAGCCCGGCAATGCCGAGGATCTCGCCGCGGCGCAGATCGAAGCTCGCGCCGTCGAGCTTGCGCCCGACCTTCAAGTCACGCACGCCCAGGACCGGCGGACCGAAAGCCTGGGCGCCATCGGGCTTGGGCGGAAAGGTCTGTTCGATGCTGCGGCCGATGATCTTTTCGATGACGTCGGCGTCCGAGACATCGGCAACCGGCGCGGTGACGATGTGGCGGCCATTCCTCAGGATCGTCAGCGTGTCGCAAAAAGCGCGGACCTCGCGCATGCGATGGGTGATGAAGACGATGGTGGTGCCTGCCGCCTTCAGCCTGGCGATGATGTCGCCCAGCCACTCGACATCGCGACCGGCGAGCGTCGAGGTCGGCTCATCGAGCAGCAGGATGCGTGGCTTGCGGTAGACGGCGCGCGCGATCTCGATCTTCTGGCGCACGGAAAGCTCGAGCTCGCCGACCTCGGCATCGAGATCGACGGAAAAACCGAGCTCGTCGATATGGCGACGGACCGCCTTGCGCGCCGCGGCGCGCCGGATCAGGCCGGAGACGCCGACCGGAGCATAAGGCATCAGCATGTTGTCGAGGACCGAGAGATCGCGCACCAGCGTCATCTCCTGGAACGCCGTCTGCACGCCCAGCGCGTGTGCCGCGCGCGGTGCGCCGTAGCCGATCTCCTTGCCGAAGACACGGACATGGCCGGCACTCGGCCGCACCAGCCCGGACAGCAGTTTCACCAGTGTCGACTTGCCGGCTCCGTTCTCGCCCAGCAGTGCGTGGACGCTGCCGGACGCGATCCGGAACGAAACGCCCTCCAACGCGACCGTTGGCCCGAAGGCCTTGCCGATGCCGTCGATCTCGATGGCGGGAAGCGCTGGGTGTTCTGTCATGTCCTCGATCGCCGGGCTGCGCATTTCTGGGCGACACGCATTAGCGCGGATCGACGATGCACGGACAAGATGTCCGCGCATCGTCTTGGTTTGACTTGGGAGGCTAGTTCTCGGGCTGTCCGACGAGCGCGGCGTTGAGGCCGATCTCGGGCGTCTGGTCCGAAAAGATCGAAGCGAACCAGCCGGGATTGGAAACCAGTGACGGCTTGAAGACGTTGCAGCCGGCCTTCATCTCTGCCCAGGTGCCCTCGTTGCAAAGCTTGATCGTCTCGTTGGTGACGACCGGCAACGGCAGGATCGTCGTCTTCGGCACGTCCTTGCCTTCGATCGCCTCGACGGCAAGCTTCAGCGCCAACGCGCCGGAATAGGGCGGCGAGGCATAGGAAATGCGTTGCGCGCCCGCCGGTGCATAGGGAGGAGCGGCACCTTCGACTTCGGTTCCCTCCGGCAGCATCTGGATGCGGCCGCCATTCGAGCCCTCGCCGGCGCAAGGCAGGAGTTCGCTGTCCTTCTTGCCGGCCTCGAGCTGCATGGAGTTGGCGGTGAAGCAGCCGACCTGCATCCACAGGCCGTTGATGTCGCCCCAACTGCGCGTGGCGAGGATCTTGGACAGTTCGGTTCGAGCGACCGCCTGGCTCCACATGCCGACAGCCTCGCCGACGATCTTGATGTCGGGATATTTGGCGAAGACTTCCTTGGCGGCCTTGGTGCGCTGGTCGTCCACGGATGTTCCGGGAACACCGGTGATGGCGATTATGTTGCCCTTGCCGTTGAGCTTCTTGACAAGCCATTCGGCGGTCACCCTGCCCGCTTCCAGCTGATCGATATGGACATTGTAGGCACAAGGCTCGGTGATCTCGGCGTCATAGGCAAAGACCTTCACGCCCTTGTCGCAGGCATTCTTGACGACCTGGTTGAGCGCCGTCGGCGAGATCGGATACACGACGATCGCCTCTGCGCCGCTCTGCACCATGGCGTTGATCTGCTGGATCTGGCGTTGCGCGTTGGGTCCTGCGACCTGGACCTGCAGGTCGACCTTGTCGGCCAGGCTTTTGTGGGCCGCGATGGCCTTGACCATGTTGGCTGCCTCCGCCTGCCAGTCATTGCCGATATAACTCATGCTGAGAAAGATCTTGTGCTTCTGGGCCGCGTCAGCCGCGGACATGCCAAAAGTACACATAGCCATGCCTGCCAGCAGCGTGAGCCGCCGGACTTTCAATCCGATACCCATGTGAAATTCCTCCCGATCCGAATGACCGAATGCCTCCCGAGGGCACGAAAGCTAGCCCTCGCCATCCGATATTGAAAACCGTACCATGATTTGATCAAAGATCAATGATGAAATGTCTTGACGGCCAGGCGACAGTCGCGGACGCTTGACGCCGCTGCCGGAACCCTGCATTCCGGGAACGGGTTGTGGCGCGGCCTTGCGCGGAAAGGTTGATGGGGAGATGGCCGGAGCGGCGTTCAGGAAGCCTGGTGTCGAGATCGTGCCCCTGTCCAGGGAGACCCTGCAGGACAGGGTCTATCGCCATGTCACCGAATTGATCCTCGACGGCAGCATCGTGCCTGGCGAGATGGTGACCGTACAAAGCCTGGCCGACGCCTTTGGAGTCAGTCCGATGCCGGTCAGGGAAGCGTTGCGGCGGCTGACGGCGGCCAACGCCTTGATGGTTGTTTCAGGCCGCTCGATCGGAATTCCCGCGCTCAGCCGCGCACGCCTCATCGATCTCAGGAATGTCCGCTTCGAGATCGAAGCGATCGCCGCCGCGTGGGCGGCCGAGCGCATGGACGACCGGGGCATCGCGCAGCTCGACCTGCACCTCAATGCGCTCGAACAGGCCAACGCGGCGGGAGACGTCAAATCCTATCTGCGCGCCAACTATGCCTTTCATTTCTCCATCTACCGGGCGGCGGGCTCCGAGAACATCCTCAACATCATCGAGAACCTGTGGCTGCAGATCAGCCCCTATTTCAACATGCTGCATGATTCCGGAAACTACTCGACCGCCAACGAGCACCACCAGGAGATGTTCGCGGCCTTGCGCAATCGCGATGTGGAAGCCGTCCGCCAGGCGATCCGCGCCGACATCGACGCGGCCTTCGACGTCCTGGTCGGCCTGCTGAAATAGGACTGCGAAGCCTGCTCGGCTTTCGCCCAGGGTCGAGGACGATAGTTACGGCGGATCCGTATGGCAGTTCCCGGCGATCTGCTCGACCGCCTCTTCAAACCCCGCAAGGTCGAAATCCGCCTGGCCGCGCCCTGACAACAGTCCAAACCGCCAGGAAAGCGACAGCCGGCTTGCGGAAACGAGGCGCTTGATCGCATCGGCGCCGTCACGCACCAGCATCCTGCCGCGCGACCCGACCGACCAACTCTCGTCGAACTTGTCGCCGTCGACGGCAACCGACATCGTGATCTTGCGACTGGCCGAAACCGCGTCGTTCAATTGCAGCCATTCGGTCCAGCGCGGTTCGCCGCCTGCCCCGCAGGCGATGGTCAGGACCGGG
Source organism: Mesorhizobium sp. WSM1386 (assembly GCF_055901595.1). Lineage (NCBI taxonomy): Bacteria > Pseudomonadati > Pseudomonadota > Alphaproteobacteria > Hyphomicrobiales > Phyllobacteriaceae > Mesorhizobium > Mesorhizobium sp. WSM1386. The sequence goes on along the minus strand of NZ_CM148373.1, from coordinate 3,738,820 downwards.
CTGTAGCTCAAGGCGCCACCGCCGGTGATCAGCTTGTTGGTGGCATGGAGCGAAGCCGTGACCAGCCCATCGTCAGCCGTGCCGAAGCGCCAGTCGCCGGCAATCGCGTCGGCGGGGGCAAGATTGCAGGCGAAGGCCAGGACGAGCGTCAGGACGACAGCACGCCCCGTTTCGAAGAATAGGCTCAACGCCCCCTCCAGGAATTTGCAGCAGAAGCGCAGATAGTGATCAACGCTTGGTATCGCCAAGTGCCACGGCCTGAGAAGCCGGCCTCCTGTTGCAGTTTCGCAACGAAAAAGGCCGCCTCGGGAGGCGGCCTTCGTCAATTTCATCAAGTGCCGAGACTTATTCGGCGTCGTTGGCGGCCGCCTTCTTCTTAGGCGCAGCCTTCTTCTTCGGCTCTCCCGCCTCATCGCCAGACTTGGCGTCGGCCTTCTTGTCTTCAGCCTTCTTGGCCGCGGCTTTCTTGGCCGGCTTGGCCTTGGTCGTGGTTTCCGCTTCCTCGTCATCGGCCATCAGCTCTTCCTTGCTGACCTTGACGTCGGTGACCGAGATCTGGCCGAGCAGATGGTCTACGACCTTCTCCTCGAACATCGGCGCCCGCAGCGCATTCAGCGCCTCGGGGTTGTTGCGGTAGAACTCGAAGGCTTCCTGCTGCTGGTTGGCCGGGAAGCGGCGAACCTGCTCGAACAGGCCGCGCTGCAGCTCTTCGTCCGATACCGTGACGCCGGCCTTCTCGCCGATCTCGGCCAGCACTAGGCCAAGGCGCACGCGGCGCTCGGCAAGACGCATATACTCGGCGCGAGCCTCTTCCTCGGTCGTCTCTTCGTCGGCGAAGGTGCGGCCGGCCGCTTCCAGATCGCGGTTGACCTGCGCCCAGATGTTGTTGAACTCAGCCTCGACGAGCTTCGACGGGGCCTCGAACGAATAAGCCGCATCGAGCTGGTCGAGCAACTGGCGCTTGACCTTCTGGCGCGTCATCGAGCCGAACTGGTTCTCGATCTGACCGCGCACGATCTCGCGCAGGCGCTCCAGCGATTCCAGGCCAAGGTTCTTGGCGGTCTCGTCGTTGATTTCGAGTTCGCCGGGCTTCGACACTTCCTTGACAGTGACGTCGAAGGTGGCTTCCTTGCCGGCCAGATGCGCCGCCTGGTAGTTTTCGGGGAAGGTCACCGTAACCTGCTTTTCGTCGCCGGCCTTGGTGCCGACAAGCTGATCCTCGAAGCCGGGAATGAATTCCTTGGAGCCCAGCACCAGCGGCTGATCGTTGCCGGCGCCGCCGGCAAAGGCCTCGCCGTCGATCTTGCCGACATAATCGATGCTCACGCGGTCGCCCTCGGCGGCCTTGCCGGTCTTCGGCTCATAGCTGCGCGCCGATTCTGCGACCCGCTTGACCTGCTCGTCGATCTCCGTTTCAGGCACGTCGTACACCTGACGCGTTACCTTGATGTCGGAGAAATCCTTGATCTCGATCGCCGGAATGACCTCGTAGTTGAGGCGGAATTCGAAGTCGGCGCCACCGGCCAGGATCTTCTCGGCTTCCTTCTCGTCCTCGGTCATGATGACCTCGGGCTGCATGGCCGCCTTCTCGCCGCGGCCCGTGATGATCGACCGGGTCGAATCGTTGAGGATCTCGTTGACCACTTCGGCCATGAACGACTTGCCATAGACCTTGCGCAGGTGCTGCACCGGCACCTTGCCCGGCCGGAAGCCGTTGATGCGGACCTTGTTGCGGGCGTCCGACAGCCGCGCCATCAGCTTGGCTTCCATGTCACCAGCCGGCACGGTGATCTTGATCTCGCGCTTGAGACCGGAGTTGAGTGTTTCGGTGACCTGCATCGTAAAACCTTTGTTTTCACCAATGAGGCTGCCAAACGGCTCCCTGCCGTTCACAGCCTGCCGGTATAGTCTTGCCGGGAATGGCTTTTGGTACGGAACCTGGCGGTTTGACCGAAAATACGGCTCAAACTTTCCCAAACTGCGTTCCAAAATGTGAATAAGTTCTTGTTTTTCCTACTTCTTATCACATTCTGTAGAAGCGGATCGTCGCGTCCCGTCACATTTGACACGCCTTTTGTCACACGCGAGGCTAATTTTCAACAGTCTTCGCATTTCGGCCAATAACCAACATTCTTTGATCCTGACCCAACATTTCCGCCCCGACATTGACAGAATGATGGCTACATGAGATTGCCGGGCAATGCGGGTATGGCGGAACTGGTAGACGCACCAGATTTAGGTTCTGGCGAGAGATCGTGGGGGTTCGAGTCCCTCTACCCGCACCACCCTTCGCTCCAGCGAGCTTCGGGTGGCAGGCCACCCTGAGGCTCTATCTCTAATAGAGCGGCTCCTCGAACAGCGTCTTGTCGCCGTCGACCAGCGCCTTGATCTGCGCCTTGCCGTCGCTGGCAAGGGCAAGCCTGACCCCGAAGGGGCGCACCCGCATGTCGTTCTGGATCGCCATCCCTTCGCCTTCGGGCAGGTAGAAGCGCTCGATGCCGTAGTCCGGTGCGATCGTCGCGCTCTCCCCGCGAAGATCCCAGCCCTCGGTGACATGCCCTGATATATCCGCCTCGTCGGTACCCGCCGGCGTCGGCGCCTTACCGAACCAGGCGGTGGTTGGTGTCCAATAGCCGTCGGGGCCCTTCCTCAGGCGGACCGCGATCGGCGTATCGTCGCTCGAAAATTTGCCGGCAGGAATGTTGGCGATCATCTTCACCGGGATGCGCGAAATCTCGTAGCCGAGGATAATATAGTCGCCGCGCAGCAGGTCGCGCGGATCGACGGGTTCGATCTTCAACAGCACGTCCTTGCCGTTGCGCAGGATCGCCGCTCGGCCGGCGATGATCCAGCTCAGGAACCCTATCTGGACGAGCGCCAGCACCAGCGCCGAAATGATCAGTCGCTTTCCGGTCATCATGCCGTCGCTCCCGTGGTGACTGGACCCTTCATGCGTTTTTCGACGCGGATGATGACGACCGCGAGGATGCCGAGCAGCACGGCGGCGGCAAGGAAGAAGCCGGCAGTGTCGAGCATCGACTGCAAGGTCACCACATAGATGATGGCGAGTTCGAAGGCGAAGCCGAGATAGGCAAGCCAGCGCAGGCCACGGCTCTCCCGTCCTGCCAGCACGATCGCCGCGACGATGCCGGCCAGCGCGACGACGGAAGCGATGGCAAAGCCGCTGTTGTAGGTGCTCTCGTCGGCCAGCTCGAACTGGACGATTGCGAGGCCGGTGAGGAAGCCGAGCAGTGCGTGCAAGGGCAAGCGGCCGCCAAGCTGGACGATCCTGTCGACCGGCTCCGGTGCGAACACGGCAGCCGCGAAAAGCGCGGCAGAGACAACGACCAGGGGTATCGCCACCGGCAGCGTCGCGTGGTTCATCGCCAACAGCACGAGATAGAAGATGAGCGACAGGACGATCAAATGGCGTGCCGGCTGGCTGCGGGTCCAGAACGAGACGGCAAACAGTACGGCCGCCATGATGACGAAGGCGTGCGGAAATTCATTGCGATAGAAATAGTCGAACCCTCTCAGGAACAGCCAGGCATCGGCGATGCCGACCGCGGCGACCGTCAGCGGGTTCGACCGCAATACCACCGCCGCCAGCGACGTGCCGGCGCCCCACGTGATCAGGGCGGAAGCCTCGTCGCCCGAGAGATGATACATTTGGCCGATCAGCGCGATCGAACCGCCGAAAGCGGCGGCGGCCACGATCCACAGGGCCTCGCCGATTGCCGCATGGTCGCGCGTCTTCAGCACGGCGCCGCCGACATAACCGCCAAGGATGATGGCAAAGAGGGCTACGACCCGCGCCAGCCGCGGGATCGCGTCCCAGTTGGCGGCGACGAAGATCAGGATGGCGGCGCCGAACAGCAAGGCGGCCATCATTGCCAGGATCGAACCGAAACTGAGCGAATTGCGCTCGTTGGCCTCGACGTCACGCGTTAATGTATCGGCTGTCGCCGCGTCGATTAGGCCCGCCTGCCGCCACCGCGCGATATCCGACCTTACTCGTGACGAATAACCTGCCATCCCGCTTCTCCCCCAAGTTTGGTCTTTTTTTCAGCCGGCCCGGTCAAACCTTTGACGCAGCGGCACTTTCTGATTCTGGCTTCTTTGTGTCAGGCCCGTGAAGGCGCGTTAATGTTGCATTGCACAATTTGCATTGCTGCCATGCAGCCATAGCGCTTTTAAATCGATATGGGTCCCCCTATTTATGGTTCGTACACAAACGGAATGATCCGCAAGAAAGACGAAACGAGAACTACCATGAACTTGATCCGCAACTATCGCAACTGGCGCCGCTACAGGGACACCGTGTCCGAGCTGAGCCGCCTGAGCAACCGTGAACTGACCGACCTCGGCATCAGCCGCAGCGACATTCCTTACGTCGCTCGCAAGGCGGTCTAATTCTTCGGACCGCGAATGGTCCGAACCAGTTTTGAAAAGAGAACGACAATGAACCTGATCCGCAACTATCGTAACTGGCGCGTTTATCGCGAGACGGTTACCGAGCTGGGTCGCCTTTCGAACCGCCAGCTACATGATCTCGGTATCGTCCGCGACGAAATCAAGAGCGTCGCCCGCCGCGCGATCTAACAGGAATTTCGCTGGGGTCGACCTCCTCCCCGACCTCCAGCGAACGGTCAGCCCTTATCCTCCTCCCGAGGGTTGACCACCAAAACGGCGCCCGCCGCACCTCCTCCCGCGGCGGGCGTTGTTTCCCCGGAGCGAAATGAATTTTGCTCCAAAGGTTTCGCCCCTTTTCAAAACGCGAAAGAGATTTCGTCAAAGCCGACCTCCTCCCCGGCGATGACGAATAGGCCCGACCTTCACCTCCTCCCGAGGGTCGGCCAACCAAACGGCGCCCGCCGCACCTCCTCCCGCGGCGGGCGTTGTTTCCCCGGAGCGAATGAATTTTGCTCCAAAGGGTTTTGCCCCTTTCAAAAGATAGCAAAAGAGATTTCGTCAAAGCCGACCTCCTCCCCGGCAATGACGAATACGGTCGGTCTTCACCTCCTCCCGAGGATCGACTCCCAAAACGACACCCGCCGGACCTCCTCCCCCGGCGGGTGTTGTTGTATTCAGCGCCTGGTTTCGCCCTCCGCGGTTTACCCAACACCAGGCACGGCAATTGCAATCGCCGCATCAAGCGATTATTCCGGCGCTCATGAGCAAAAATCCCATCCATATCATCGGCGGCGGTCTTGCCGGTTCCGAAGCCGCATGGCAGGCGGCGCAAGCCGGCGTATCGGTCATCTTGCATGAAATGCGGCCCGTTCGCAGCACCGACGCGCACAAGACCGATGGGCTGGCCGAACTCGTCTGTTCCAATTCCTTCCGCTCCGACGATGCCGAGAACAACGCCGTCGGCCTGCTGCATGCCGAGATGCGGCTGGCCGGTTCGCTGATCATGAGCGCCGGCGACGCCAACCAGGTGCCGGCAGGCGGCGCGCTGGCCGTCGACCGCGACGGTTTCTCCGACGCGGTGACGAAAAAACTCGAAGCGCACCCGCTGATCACCATCCAGCGCGAGGAAGTGCCGGGCTTGCCGCCGGCGGATTGGGACCAGGCAATCATCGCCACTGGCCCGCTGACCGCACCGTCGCTTGCCCAGTCGATCGCGGACGCGACCGGCGCCGATGCGCTCGCCTTCTTCGACGCCATCGCGCCGATCATCCATTTCGACACGATCGACATGGACATTTGCTGGTTCCAGTCGCGCTACGACAAGGTCGGCCCGGGCGGCACCGGCAAGGACTACATCAACTGTCCGATGGACAAGGACCAGTACCTCGCCTTCGTGCAAGCGCTGGTCGACGGCCAGAAGACCGAGTTCAAGCAATGGGAAGGCACGCCCTATTTCGATGGCTGCTTGCCGATCGAGATCATGGCCGAGCGTGGCGTCGAGACGCTGCGCTACGGACCGATGAAGCCGATGGGCCTGACCAATGCCCACCACCCGACCGTCAAGGCCTACGCCGTGGTGCAGCTGCGCCAAGACAATGCACTGGGCACGCTCTACAACATGGTCGGCTTCCAGACCAAGCTCAGGCATGCCGAGCAGGTGCGCGTGTTCCGCACCATTCCGGGGCTCGAAAACGCCGATTTCGCACGGCTGGGCGGCCTGCACCGCAACACCTACATCAACTCGCCTACCTTGCTCGACGCGTCACTACAGTTGAAGTCGCGGCCTGGCCTTCGTTTCGCCGGCCAGATAACCGGCTGCGAAGGCTATGTCGAGAGCGCCGCCATCGGCCTGCTCGCCGGCCGCTTCGCCGCCGCTGAACGGCTCGGCCATGCGCCGTCGCTGCCGCCGCTGACGACAGCGTTCGGCGCCCTGCTCAACCACATCACCGGCGGCCACATCGTGTCCGACGATGAGCCGGGCAAGCGGTCATTCCAGCCGATGAACGTCAATTTCGGCCTGTTCCCGCCGGTCGAAGCGGTGAAGATCGAAGGCAAACGCCTGCGCGGCAAGGACAAGACGGTCGCCAAGCGCCATGCCATCACCTCGCGCGCGCGGGCTGATTGCAGTGAATGGCTTGGGTTGCCGGCACAGACGCAAGCTGCGGAATAGCAGACCACCAGATTGGACCCGAACGATGAAGTAGGATAGTATCCTACTTCATCCGCAAGGAGCCATATTATGGAATCCGCCGAAAAATTGTCCGTCACCGTCACGCCAGCCATGGCTCGCATGATCCGCGAGAAAGTCGAGGACGGCTCCTTCGGCTCGGCGAGCGAAGTTATCCGCGCGGCGCTACGCGCCTTCCAGCGCGAAGAGGAAGAACACGCCGAGCGCTTGGCCTCGATCCGGGCGCGGGTGAAGGCGTCGATCGAGGATACGAGGCCAAACCTTTCCGCAGAAGAGGTTCGCGAACGGCTTAGGAAATTCGCTGATCAACATTCGAGCCGCGCTGATGATTCGGCGGCTTGAAGTCGAGTATCGCGAAAGCGCCAGCAACGATCTCACCAACATTTTCAGACACATAGTCGAGGCAAGCGGAAATCCCGACCTAGCGCTGAGATTCGTGCTGCGTATCGAAGACCGCTGCCAGAACATCGGCAACGCACCTCGCGGCGGCCGCTCGCGCGAAGATATCGCGCCGGGATTGCGAACCGTCCCGTTCGAGCACTCCGCCGTCATCATTATGTGATCGAGAGCGATATCGTCCGCATCGTCAACATCTTCTACGGCGGCCGTGACTACGAAACACTAATGCGCGATGGTGGTTCGCGCGAGCCTTCGTAGCGCTACTCGGCCGGCTCCCCTGCCGCCATCGGCAACCCCGGCTTCCCCGCCTCGCTTGGATTTCGCCTGACATAGGCGGCCTTCAGGCTCTCCGAGGTTTCGCGCGAGCCGTCATGGCTCCAGCCTGGCGGCTTGATCAGATAGTTGATGCGATCGCCACTCGAAAGACCTGGCGCAAAAGCGTCCCTGAACATTCCGATCCACTCGTGAAAAGCCACTTTCAGCGGATTGAAGGTGCCGAGATTCTTGACGATGCCGTAGCGCGGCCGGTCCTCCTCCAGCTCTTCGACGAAAGTGCCGAACATGCGGTCCCAGATGATCAGCGTGCCGGCATAGTTGGCGTCGAGATAGCGCGGATTGGTGGCATGGTGGACGCGGTGGTGCGAGGGCGTGTTGAAGATCAATTCGAACCAGCCCCACATCTTGCCGATGGTCTCTGTGTGGATCCAGAACTGCCAGACGAGGTTGAAGCCGAAGGTGAAGGCAATTACCGCCGGATGGAAGCCGAGCAGCACCAGCGGCGCCTGCAGCACGAACATGAAGGTGAACAGGCCGGTCCAGCTTTGCCTGAGCGCCGTCGACAGATTGTAGTGCTGGCTGGAGTGATGGTTGACATGCTCGGCCCACACCCAGCGCACCCGGTGCGCGATGCGGTGATAGACGTAGTAGCGCAAATCATCGAGCAGGAAAGCGGCCAGGAACACCCAGACCGACAGGCCGAGGTTGAAGACACGGAACTGCCACAGCCACAGCAGTGCCCAGTAGGAGACGACGCCAAGCAGCAGTCCGGCGACGACATTGCCGGTGCCCATCATCAGGCTGGTCAGCGTGTCGCGCGTCTCGAACGCCCCCTTGGCGCGGCCTGTGCGCACCAGCCAGAGCTCAATCAGGATGGCAGCGACAAAGAACGGAATCGCCAACTGGGTGACCTGCGGAAAATTGTAGTCGTCCATCAAGCAGCCTCCGCAGTGGAATTTGATTGGTGCGCGCCGAGAGCATTCAGCAAGGCTTGAGCATCACCGGCACTGGCAAAGCGGAAGCTGCCGCCCTTCCAGGTAAAGTCCGCCAGGCGCACCAGAATTGTGTTCGTTTCGTCGGAATTGGACACGGAGACGTCCGCAGCCGTGACGATGCGGGTCAAAAAGCAGTCGCCGACGCTGTGCACGATGCCGATGCGCCCGCGCCCGATATCCAGGAATGCCGTCCTGGCATCCGCCGTCAGCTGGACTTTCGCGGCCACTTCGTCTGGAAAATCCTCGGCGAAACGGCTCAGCGCCTGATCTGCGCCGGCAAGCATCGCCGTCCTGGTGCCGCCGGTGAAATGCACGGCGGCGACCGACAGCGCAATGCCGAACACGACAAGGACGACCAGCACAGGCAAGCTCATGGATGGATTTCCTCCGGCCGGCCTGTCGTCTTCGGCGACAGTTCTCGGCTCGGCCGAATCCTTAACACGATTGACGTTTACGTCAAAGTGCCGGCCAGCCCTTGCTTGCCCGACGCAGCAGCAGCCAATGCCGGCGCAAGGCGGACAGCCGTACGACGCCATCGAGCGGTGATTGGCGCGCCCGTTCCATCTTGCCGAGATAAGCGCGCGACAGCGCCAACGGCAGAAACGCCGCACGCAACGATGCCGGCAGCGCTACGGCGCCTCGCTCGAAGGCGGAAAGATGCTCGCGCGCCAGCGCCATCATCGCCGCCACCGCGCGCTGCGCACCAGGCCCGCCATCGCCAGCGACGAACTCCTCCGGCGATGAGCCCGCCGCCGCCAGGATGTCGGCCGGGACAAAACACTGCCCTCGCTTGCGGTGCAGCGGCAGCAGAAGCAACAGGCCGGTCATTGCCTGCGCACAGCCTGCCCTGCCCGCCAGTTCGGCGAACCTTGGCGCCTCGACGGGATCGAGCACCATCGCGGCAAGCTGGATGAGTGCTGCTGCCGTCTCGCCGCAATAACCTTCCAGATCGGTGCGCGACGGCATCGGGTCGTCGTAGAGATCGAAGATGCGGGCTTCGAGCATGTTCTCGAAGGCAAGTTTCGGCAATTTGAACGCTGCGACGGTGGCATTCAAGGCTTCGGCAACCGGATGACCCGCACCCGCCTCGCCGCCGGCGGCGATCACGTCCCGCCACCATTGCAGCCGCACCTCGCCGGGCAACGGCTCGTGGATGCGATCGCGGATACCGGCGATCTCGGCATTGAAGGCATAGAGCGAAAACAGCGCGTCGCGCTTGTCGGCCGGCGCATAGAGCGCGGTGAGATAGCGGTCGTGGTCGGCGGCACGCACCGTGTCCATGACGATCTCGGTATTCCGGGACATGTCAGTTGACGGCGATAAGCGCGGCGGCCACGGCGCGGTCTTCCGCCAGGAGCACGTTGTAGGTACGCACGGCAGCCCCCGTCGACATCGGATCGGAGGCTATGCCGGCATTCTTCAGCGCCGCCCGCAGCGCCGCCGGCAATGGCCTCAAATCCCTGCCCATGCCGACCAGCAGGATCTCGACCTTGTCCGCCTCGGCCAGCAGCCTGTCGAAATCCGCGACCGTCAGCGCCTGCGGATTTGCCGGCTCCCAGCCATGGATTCCTGACGGCAGGCACAGGAGCGAGCCGCGATGCGACATGTCGGCAAAGCGGAAGCCGCCGTTGCCGTAGGCCTCGATCGGCGCGCGGCCAGGGAAGTGCGCCTCGCGGATGACGATGCCTTTGCCGGTCACCACTTTGTCACCCCTTCGGCGCCGCGCGTCAGGTCGCGACCGCCTTGCCGCCGTTGACCGGCTTCTCCTCGTCAGCCGAAGCCTGCGGCCGCAGCTTGAACAGGATCAGCAGCGGCGCCGCGATGAAGATCGACGAGTAGGTGCCGAAGACAACGCCGAACAGCATCGCCAGCGTGAAGGAGCGGATGACTTCGCCTCCGAACAGCACCAGCGCCAGCAGCGCCAAGCTGGTCGTGACGGAGGTCAGCGTCGTTCTCGACAGCGTTTCGTTGATGGCGTTGTTCAGAAGCTGCGGCAACGGCATTCGCTTGTATTTTCGCAGATCCTCTCGAACGCGGTCATAGACCACGATCGTGTCGTTCAGCGAATAGCCGATGATAGTCAGGATCGCGGCCAGCGATGACTGGTTGAACTCCAGCCCGGTGATGACGAAGAAGCCGAGCGTCATGACCACATCGTGCACCGTCGCGACGATGGCGCCAACCGCGAACTGCCATTCGAAACGGAACCAGACATAGACAAGGATGCCGACCAGCGCGACGATCATGGCGATGGTGCCTTGCTTGGCCAATTCGCCGGAAACCGTCGGCCCCACCACCTCGACGCGGCGGAAATCATACTGGTCCTGCAACTCGCCGCGGACCTTGTCGATCACCGTCTGCTCGGCATTCTCACCGGCATCTTGCGTGCCGACGCGGATCAGCACGTCGTTCGGCGCACCGAACTGCTGCACCTGCACTTCGCCGATGTTCAGCTCCGTCAACCGGTTGCGGATATCGCCAAGATTGGCGTCGCCGCTCTTGGACTGCACCTCGATCAGCGAGCCGCCCTTGAAATCGATGCCGTAATTGATGCCGACGCTCATGAACAGCACCACCGACAGTATCGACAACGTGCTCGACAGCGCGAACGTCCACCGACGGATGCCCATGAACGGAATTTTCGTGCCGGGCGGAACGAAGGTCACCGGTGCCTTCGGCAACTCCTTCGGGCGAGCGCGACGCAGCCAGATCGACACCAGCAGACGGGTGAAGGTGAAAGCGGTGAAGACCGTGGTCAGAATGCCGATGGCGTAGGTGATGGCAAAGCCCTTCACCGGTCCGGTGCCGAGATAGAACAGCACCACGGTGGCGATCAGCGAGGTGACGTTGGAATCGACGATGGTCGCCAGCGCCTTGGTGAAACCGGTGTCGATCGCCTGGATCACGGAGCGGCCGGCACGTCGCTCCTCGCGGATGCGTTCGTAGATCAGCACGTTGGAATCGACCGCCATGCCGATGGTCAGCACGATACCGGCAATGCCGGGCAAGGTCAGGGTCGCGCCGAGCAGGGAGAGCACGCCGACGATCATCGCCACATGGACCGCGAGCGCGATGTTGGCCAGGAATCCAAGGAAGCCGTACGCGACGAACATGAAGGCGACGACGAGGATCGAGCCGATGATGCCGGCGACCTTGCCGGCATGGATCGAATCCTGGCCGAGGCCCGGACCCACGGTGCGTTCCTCGATCACCGTCAGTGTCGCGGGCAACGCGCCGGCGCGCAGCAGCACGGCGAGATCGTTGGCGCTCTGGGCGGTGAAATTGCCGGAGATCTGGCCGGTGCCGCCGAGGATCGGCTCGCGGATCTGCGGCGCCGAAATCACCTGGTTGTCGAGGATGATGGCGAACAGCTTGCCGACATTCTGCGCGGTCGCCTGGCCGAAGCGCGCGGCACCCTTCGAATCGAAGCGGAATGAAACCACCGGCTCGTTGTTCTGTGAATTGTAGGTCGCCTGCGCGTCGACGAGGTTTTCGCCCGACACGATGACGCGGTTCTCGATCAGATACGGAACCGGCGGATCGTCCTGGGAGTAGAGCACCGACGAGCCCGCGGGCGGCCGCCCCTTGAGGGCGTCCTGCACCGGCATCGACTGGTCGACCATCTGGAACGTCAGCTTCGCGGTCTGGCCGAGGATTTCCTTCAGCCGCTGTGGATCCTGCAGGCCAGGCACCTGGACAAGGATGCGGTCGTCGCCCTGCCGCTGAACGATCGGTTCGGTGGTGCCGAGCTCGTTGACTCGACGCTCGACCACCTCGATCGACTGTGCCAACGCGGTCGACGTGCGGTATTTGATGCCGGCGTCGGTCACAGTGAATTTGAGCAGGCCGGGCTCGGATTCATCCAGCGACATTTCCTGGATGGAGCCGCCGGTGAACAGGCCCGCCGCAACCGGGTCGGTCAAGGTTTTCAGGGCCTTCTTGGCGGCATCGAGCTGGGCGGGGTCGGTGATGCGCACCTGCAAGGTCCGCCCGTTGCCGGCAAGACCGGTATAGCCGATCTTGGCGTCACGCAGCAGTGTGCGGATTTCGTCGCGTGTCGTCTCCAGCCGATCCTTGATCAGGTCGTTCTGGTTCATCTCCAGCAGGATGTGCGAGCCGCCCTGCAAATCGAGGCCGAGCGTCATCTGCCGCTTCGGAACCCAGCTCGGAAGTTGGGCCAGCGTGCTGGCAGGGAACAGATTGGGCGCGGCGAGGATCACTGTGATGGCCACGGCCACCCAGATCAGGATCATCTTGAAGCGCGAAAAGTACAGCATATGGCGTCGTCCGTCAGAGCGTGTCCGCGGATCGCTCCGCCTGGAATTGGGTTATTTCTTGGCGTTCTGGTTGGCCACCGGTTCGCCCTTGACGCGCACATCGGCGATCGTCGAGCGCAGCGCCGTCACCTTGGTGCCGCCGCCGAGATCGATCTCGAGCTCATTGTCGTCGATCACTTTCGTCACCTTGCCGACGAAACCGCCGCCGGTGACGACCGTGTCGCCGCGACGGACCGCCGCCAGCATCTCGCCGCGCTTCTTCAGCTGCGTGCGCTGCGGGCGGATGATCAGAAAATACATGATCACGAAAATCAGGACAAACGGCAAAATGCTGATGAACATATCGGGAGAGGCGCCGCCGATGCCTTGGGCGTATGCCGGTGTCACGAACATCGAGGTACTCCTGAATTTTGAAAACGGCCGCGAACGGCCCCCTTGAAATTTGGCCGGAATATAGTCGGTAAAGTTGTCAATGCAACTGCGCGGCCCGGCAAATCGGCTGCTTTTCCGGCCTGTTGAGCCGTGTTAGAGCAGGATCGCGAAAAGCGCGAGCCGGTTTTCCGAAAAGATCACGCTCGAACAAAAGGTTGGAACTAGTTTCGAACCCGACGGATTCGAAAAGATCACTTCCACCTGCCCCAGGAAACGAAGCAAAAGACCTGAAATGACCGACAGCAGCATCGACGCCCTCAACAAGAAACTCGACAGGCTGATCGAGGCCGTCAGCCGCCTCGCCCCGCCGCCGGTACCCCAAACCGACCTCGGCGAGGCCGACTGCTTCGTCTGGCAGGCCGATCCCGGCTATCTGGAGCCGGTGCGCAAGGTCAACCGCGTCGACATCGGCCTGATCCGCGGCGTCGACCGTGTCCGCGACATCCTGGTCGACAACACCGAACGCTTCGCCGCCGGTCACCCGGCCAACAACGTGCTCTTGTGGGGCGCGCGCGGCATGGGCAAATCGTCGCTGGTCAAGGCCGTGCATGCGGAAATCAATGCCAGCGCTAAATCACAAAAGGCCAAGTCCGACCTGCCGCTGAAGCTGATCGAAATCCACCGCGAGGACATCGATACGCTGCCAAAGCTGATGGGACTGCTGAAGGCGGCTCCCTATCGCTTCATCCTGTTTTGCGATGATCTGTCCTTCGACCACGACGACACGTCCTACAAGTCGCTGAAGGCGGCACTCGAAGGCGGCGTCGAAGGCCGCCCGGCCAACGTCATCTTCTACGCCACCTCGAACCGCCGCCATCTGTTGCCGCGCGACATGATCGACAATGAGCGCTCGACCGCCATCAACCCGTCGGAGGCGGTCGAGGAAAAGGTCTCGCTGTCCGATCGTTTCGGCCTGTGGCTCGGCTTCCACAAATGCTCGCAGGACGAATATCTCGACATGATCAACGGCTATGCCAGCCATCACGGCCTCGACGTCGACCCCGAGCAGTTGCGCGCCGAGGCGCTGGAATGGGCAACGACCCGCGGCAGCCGCTCGGGCCGCGTCGCCTGGCAGTTCACGCAGGACCTGGCAGGCCGGCTAGGCAAGCCACTCAAGGATTGATGCATCGGATTGCGTCGCCAACGCCATCTAACGTCAAGATCATTTGGGCGGCTACGCCCGTCGCAAGTCACGCGGCGTTTGGCCGATCTCGCGGCGCATCCAATGCGCCAGGTGTGACTGGTGCGCGAAGCCCGTCAATTCCGCCACCTCGCTTGTGTTGAGATCGCCTTGCCGCAGCAGAATGCGCGCACGTTCGACGCGACGTCGCAACACGCTTCTCGGCGTCAAGGCGAGCAGCCTTGAGACGATGATAGCCGACACGCTGCGTGATCATCTTTGAGCCTTGAGGGAATAGGTGTTGGGCAGCAACTGAAAAAGCCCGCTCCTTGCGGGGCGGGCTGAGCCGGCGGGCTGGACTGGAGGTCAGACGGCCCGCAAAATTGCTTTTTTTCTTCTATTCGAGATAGGTCGAGGGATCGACCGGGGCCGAGTTCTTGCGCACCTCGAAGTGCAGCTTCGGCGAGTCCGTCGTACCGCTCATGCCAGACAGCGCAATTTCCTGTCCGCGCTTGACCTTCTGGCCGCGCTGCACCTCGATCGAACTGGCGTGGCCATAGACCGTGACCAGGCCGTTCTCGTGGCGCACCAGCACCGTGTTGCCGAATTCCTTGAGGCCGTCCCCGGCGTAGATGACGACGCCGTTCTCGGCCGCCTTGATCGGCGTGCCCGAGGGCACGGCGATGTCGACGCCGTCCTTGCCGGATCCGAAACCAGAGATCACCCGGCCGCGCACCGGCCAACGCATCTTGCCGATGCCCGTGGCATCCGGCGCCACCGCGTCGTCGTCCTCGGCCTGCTGGATGACCTTCGCATCCTTCTTCGGCGGCGTGTAGGATGCCAGCGTTTCCGACGGCGTTGTCTTTGCCGCAGGCTGCGTTGTTGCTGTCGTCACCGGATCGACCTTCGCCGGCTTGGCGCTGGCGACAGTCGCGGTTCCGCCGGCTGGCACCTTCAAGGTCTGGCCGATCTTGAGCAAGCCATCCTTCATGCCGTTGGCCTGCTTCAGCGCAACGACGCCGACGCCGGTCTTCCTGGCGATCGACGACATCGTATCGCCCGACTGGACCGTATAGGTGCCAGCCGCATTGGTTGCCTTGGCCACCTGCGTCGGCTTGGGCTCCTTGGGCTGGCTTGCGGCGGCCGACGTGTCGACCTGAGCGGCAGCCTTGCCTTCCTTGAGCTTCGGCTGCTGCGGCAGCACCGCGACCTTGTCCGGCGCGGTGGCCGGCAGGTTATGCTTCCCGTCCTTCGCCGGCTTTGCATCGGCGACCTTCGGCTCGGCCTTGCTCGAATAGGCATAGGCCGGGATGACGATCTTCTGGCCGCTCTTCAGCCCCTTGGTCGGGCTGAGGCCATTCACCTTCATGATGACATCGGCCGGCACCTTGTAATGCTCTGCCAGGCCGGAAATGGTCTCACCGTCCCTGACGACGATTTCGGTCGCGTGCGGCCTGCCCGCCTCCGCCACCTTCGGCGCATCGGGCTGCGCTTCCTTGAACGGCTTCGCGGCCGGCGCGACGGTGCCGGTTGTCGTCCTGTCGACATGAGGAGCCGGCCGGACCATGGCCGGCGCCGATGCGACACGCACCGGATTGGCGGCAGGCGCGAGCGCCGGCTCTGGCTGCGCCTGGGCTGTGGCGGGCGGCGGCAACGGCCGGCTCGAAACCGGATCGAGGCTGGAGCGGCTCACCGACTGCGTATGGCTGCCATCGAGCGGAGCGGCCGAGACGTCGCCCGGATAGGGCTGTACGGCATCCTGCTTGTTGATGATGGCGCGCTGATTGTTGGTCGAAGAGGTGAAGACGTCATCGACACTGTTGAACCGCGAAGCCTGGGAACTGCACCCTGCTGCCGCGCCTGCAATCATGAGAACAGCGCAGCCCCGCGCCAGATTGCGACTATTTGCCTTCAAAACACTGAATTGCATCGCACTAACCCGCACAAACGCTGAACCAACTGGACAGGATTAAAGCGCGTTAATGTTACTGGTCGGTTAACCCATTAGAATCCGACGAAAATTTTCTTAAAACATTTTCGAGTGGACTGGAGGCGCGTTGAGATTCAGGTCAAGCCGGGTCGAAAATGGTTAACCGGAGCGGAGCGTACTTCAGGTACGCGAGCGCTGGAGGCGCAGATATCAGCCATTTTGCAGGCCGGCCTCACCTGAATCTCAATGCGCCTAGAGCGTTTCCTGTTTTGAGAGAATCGTAGGATTCCCAAAGAAGGTTGTTTGTGATTCAAGATGCTGGCTGGATTGGAGGCCAGCATCTGATGACGCGAGCGCTTTCAAACGATCTTCGTGAGCGTGTTGTTGAGGCAGTTGGCGCCGGTGAGAACTGCCGTGCGGTGGCATCGCGCTTTGGCGTTGCAGTTTCTTCTGTAGTGAAGTGGTCGCAGCGTTACCGTGCCACCGGCTCGGTGGCGCCGGGCAAGATGGGCGGACACCGCAAGCGCGTTCTGGAGCCGCATCGGGCCTTCATCGTGGAGCGGATCAATCAGACCTGTGAACTGACGCTGCATCGGCTAAAGGACGAGTTGGATGCGCGCGGGATCAAGGTTTCGCACAATACGGTCTGGATGTTCCTGCGCCGCGAGGGCCTGAGCTTCAAAAAAAACGCTGTTCGCCCTTGAGCAGGCACGCGCTGATATTGCCCGCAGGCGTCAGCGATGGCGATCTTGGCAGACCGGTCTCGATCCGCAATGCCTGGTCTTCATCGACGAAACCTGGATCAAGACCAATATGGCTCCGCTGCGAGGCTGGGGGCCGAGGGGCAAGCGGCTGCGCGGCCTGGCGCCGCACGGCCATTGGCGCACGCTGACCTTCCTGGGCGCGCTGCGCTGCGATCGGCTCGCGGCACCTTGCGTCTTCGACGGACCGATCAACGGCCAATGCTTCCGCGCCTATGTCGAGCAGCAGCTCGTCACCGTTCTGAAGCCCGGCGACATCGTCGTCATGGATAATCTGGGAAGTCATAAGTCGGCGGCCATCAGGCAGATGATCAAGGCTGCCGGTGCCAGGCTTTGGTACCTGCCGCCCTACTCTCCGGACCTCAATCCGATCGAGCAGGCCTTTGCCAAGGTCAAACACTGGATGCGCCAGGCTCAGAAACGCACCGTCGAGGACACTTGGCGCCACATCGGCCACCTCGTCGAAACCATCGAGGCAGCCGAATGCAAGAACTACTTCGAAAACGCCGGGTACGCTTCCGTCAAAACCTGAAAGGCTCTAGATCACCGCGGCGACGCTGCGCAAGATCGGCTGCAGCCGCACCAGGCCGATATCCTCACGCTCGAAACGGCTGCCGACCTTGGTCAGCTTGGTCAGCACCTGCTCGCCCTCCTCCGGCCCGATCGGCGCGATGACGATGCCGCCGCTCGACAAATGATCGAGCAGGAAGCGCGGCAGGCTGTCGAAGGCGGCCCAGGCAACGATGCGGTCGAATGGCCCTTCGTTGGGCAAACCGCCGGAGCCGTCGGCCTGGCGGACAATGACATTGCCGATGCCGAGCGCCTCGAAACGTTGCCTCGCCTGTTCGACGAGCGTCTTGTAGCGGTCGACGGTGACGACCCGCGCCGCCAGCCGTGACATCACCGCCGCCGTATAGGCGGAGCCGGTGCCGATCTCGAGCACGCGGTTTCCCGCTTCGATGGCGAGTGCGGCGATCACCGCCGCTTGCATGTCCGCCCCTTCGATCGCCTCGCCGCATTCGATCGGCAGCATGCGGTCCGACCAGGCGATCTGATGGAACTGCGCTGCCACGAAGCCATGCCGCGGCGTCGCCTCGAAAGCCGCGATCAGGGCCTTCGGCACCGTTCCCCTGCCGCGCAGGCGCAAAAGGAAAGCCGCAAATCCTTCGCGATCGTCGATTGGAAAGCCCTGGTTCATGCAAGCGCCTTGCTCAATTGGTCACGGATCTCATGCGCGGTGAGGTCGAGCTGCAAAGGCGTCACCGACACCAGGCGGTTGCGCAGTGCGTAGAGATCGGTGCCTTGCTTGCCCTCGACCGGCTCGCGGCCGAAGCGCAGCCAATAGTAAGGCAGGCCGCGCCCGTCACGCCGCTCGTCGACCCAGAGGCTGTGCACGAGCTTGCCCTGCGAGGTGACCACGGTGCCTACGACTTCCTCGGGAAGGCAGTTCGGAAAATTGACGTTGAGCAGCACGCCATCGGGCAGCGGCGTCGCGACAAGCTTCTTCAGCAGCGCCGGCGCCAGCGCCTCGGTGGTCTCATAGGGAACCACGCGATCTTCGCCGACAGTGCTGTAGCCCTGGCTGAGCGCGATCGAGCGGATGCCGAGCAGCGCGCCTTCCATGGCGCCTGCGACGGTTCCCGAATAGGTCACGTCGTCTGCGATGTTGGCGCCCGAATTGATGCCCGACAAGATCAGGTCGGGGGCGCCGGGCAGGATCTTCTTCACGCCCATGATGACGCAATCTGTCGGCGTGCCGCGAACGGCAAAATGCTTCTCGCCGATCTTGCGCAGCCGCAGCGGCTCCGAGATCGAGAGCGAATGCGCATAGCCGGACTGGTCCTGCTCCGGCGCCACCACCCAGACATCGTCGGAGAGCGTGCGGGCAACGCGTTCGAGCGACGCCAGGCCCTCGGCATGGATGCCGTCGTCATTGGTCAGAAGAATGCGCATTATTTCGATTCGATCTTTTCCAGACCGCCCATGTAAGGCCGCAGCACTTCAGGAATGGTTACGCTGCCATCCTCATTCTGGTAATTTTCGATGACAGCTATGAGCGCGCGGCCGACAGCGGTGCCCGAACCGTTCAGCGTATGGACGAAGCGGTTGCCCTTGCCGTCCTTGTAGCGGGCGTCCATGCGGCGCGCCTGGAAATCGCCGCAGACGGAGCAGGACGAGATTTCGCGATAGGCGTTCTGGCCGGGCAACCAGACCTCGATGTCATAGGTCTTGCGTGCGCCAAAACCCATGTCGCCGGTGCACAGCACCATGGTCCGGAACGGCAATTCCAGCCGCTTCAGCACTTCCTCGGCGCATTGCGTCATCCGCTCATGCTCGGCGATCGACGATTCCTGGTCGGTGATCGAGACCAGCTCGACCTTGTAGAACTGGTGCTGGCGCAGCATGCCGCGCGTGTCGCGCCCGGCCGACCCTGCTTCCGAGCGGAAGCACGGCGTCAGCGCCGTATAGCGGAGCGGCAGCTTTTCATGCGCGGTGATTTCCTCGCGCACCAGATTGGTGAGTGGAACCTCTGCGGTTGGGATCAGGCCAAGCCGGCCCTCCCCGTGCGGCGTGAAGAACAGATCCTCCTCGAACTTCGGCAACTGGTTGGTGCCGAACAGCACCTCGTCGCGCACCATCAGCGGCGGAATGATTTCCTCATAGCCGTGCTCATTGGTGTGCAGGTCGAGCATGAACTGGCCGATCGCGCGCTCCATCCGCGCCAACCCGCCCTTCAGCACGGTGAAGCGTGAGCCCGACAGTTTTGCCGCGCGCTCGAAATCCATCATGCCGAGCGCTTCGCCGATCTCGAAATGCTCCTTCACCCAGTTCCGGCGCGTCGGCACTTCGCCGACGATATGCTTGACCACATTGTCGTGCTCGTCCTTGCCGATCGGCACGTCGTCGAACGGCACATTGGGCAGCACGGCAAGCGCGTCGTTCAGCGCCTTGTCGAGCTCGCGCTCGCGCGCTTCGCCATTCTGGATGAAGGTCTTGATCTCGCCGACTTCGGCTTTCAGTTTTTCCGCAAGGGCCGCATCGCCCGAACGCATGGCGTTGCCGATCTCCTTCGAGGCGGCGTTGCGGCGCTCCTGCCTGGTCTGCAACTCGGTGACATGCTCGCGCCGCGCCTCGTCCCTGGCGATCAATTCATCAACCGTGGACTGCGCCTCAGCCGCCGACCACGAGCGCTTGACCAGCGCCTCGACAAGGGCCTTCGGGTTGTCGCGAATCCATTTGATGTCAAGCATGGTTTATCCGTCCTCAGCTATGCGAGAGGGCGTAAACCGCATCCTTGATCGATGCAAGATAGAGCGGGCAGCGACTGTCTATTTCCGGCGCTGCCTGTTGTCTTACGGAGCAGCCGGCGCCGGAGGCTCGTCCGGCGTTTTATCCGCCACGGTCTCGCCGGCTTCCTGCTTCTCGCGCGCCACCCGCTGCTTTTCCTGATCCCGCTCGATCCACCGCGCGGCCCAGATCGAGACCTCGTAGAGAAGGATGGTCGGAATGGCCAAGCCGATCTGGCTCATCGGATCCGGCGGTGTCAGCACGGCGGCAACGATGAAGGCAATGACGATCGCCCATTTGCGCTTTTCCGCCAACGCCTTGGACGACAGCATGCCGACGCGCGTCATCAGGCTGGTCACCACCGGCAACTGGAATACCAGGCCGAAGGAGAAAATCAGCGTCATGATGAGGCTGAGATACTCCGACACTTTCGGCAGGAGCGAGATTTGCACCTGATCGTCGGTGCCGGCCTGCTGCATGGCGAGGAAGAACCACATCACCATCGGCGTGAAGAAGAAATAGACCAGCGAGGCACCCATCAGGAACAGAATGGGCGACGCGATCAGGAACGGCAGGAAAGCGTTGCGCTCGTTCTTGTAGAGGCCGGGCGCGATGAACTTGTAGATCTGCGTGGCGATCAGCGGAAAGGCGATCACCATGCCGCCGAACATGGCGAGCTTGACCTGCGTGAAGAAGAACTCCTGCGGCGCGGTGTAGATCAGTTCGACCTTGTGCGGATCGAGCCCCGCCCATTTCGTCGCCCATTTGAACGGGACGACCAGAAGGTTGAACAGCTTCTTGGCGAAGAAGAAGCAGACCAGGAAGGCGACGAAGAAGCCGCCGAGCGACCAGATCAGCCGCCGACGCAGTTCGATGAGATGCTCCATCAGTGGAGCGGACGATTTTTCGATCTCGTCCTTTTCCTTGTCCGAAACGCTCACTTGGCGGCTCCCGCCGTCTTTTTGGCTGCCGGCTTCTTCACTGGCGCAGGTTTCGGTTCGGCCTTCGCCACGGTCTTGGCAGCAATCGTCTTGGCCACAGCAGGTTTCGCCGCTTCAGGCTTTGGCGCAGGCGCGGTCTTCGCTTTCACAGGCGCAGAAGCTTTTGCCGCCGACGCTTTTGCAACCGGCCCAGCCTTTACCGGCGCAGCTTTGGTCGCCTTCTTCGCCGCGGTCGCCTTCGGCGACGCACTCGCAGGCGGTGCCACCACCGATTCATCGGTCATTGCCGGGAAAGTCACCGGCGCGACCTCCGCGCCGCCAGGCATGGTCGTCGCGCCGTTCTTCAACGGCTCGGCCGCCACGGGTGTAGAGGGTGCGGGCGTTGCCGGATCAGGGGCCGGCTTCGGCTTCATCGCCGCGTCGACGCCGGCGCGCACATCGGCTGCCGCCTGCTCGAAGGGATTGAGCTGCTTCTTGATCTCGGCAACGGGGCTGAGGCCCCTGAGCTCGTCGACCGACTTCTTGACGTCGTCGAGCTCTGCTTCCTTCAGCGCTTCGTTGAACTGCTTCTGAAAATCGGCGGCCATGGCGCGCAGCTTCGCCGTCGTGCGACCGAAGGTGCGCAGCATGTTAGGCAAATCCTTCGGCCCGACGACCACGATCATGACGATCGCGATCACCAGCATTTCGGTCCAGCCGACTTCAAACATGGCAATCTGTTCCGACTAGAACTTTCTGGCTCAGCTCTTGCTGGCTTTTTCCTTCACGGCCGAAACGGTCTCGTCGGCACGGTGTTCGACGGTGCGCTTGTCTTCGGCGACGTCGTCATCCGCCATGCCCTTCTTGAAGCTCTTGATGCCCTTGGCCATGTCGCCCATCAGTTCCGGAATCTTGCCGCGGCCGAACACCAGCAGCACGATCACCAGCACGATCATCCAGTGCCAAATCGAAAATGAACCCATAGCTAATCTCTCTCGAACGTTTTCCCTGGCGATGATCTATGCGTTTTCGCGTTGGGATTCAAACACAACAGCGACAGAGTTTATGAAAGGGTGGCGGTTGTCACGCATTTTCAGTGTGATGGCCCGCTACGAATCCGCGCATGTACAGTCTGCCGACTGCTTTTGAAACAGATTTCGCGGTCAATCTTCCGTGACGCGCGGCGTCAGCAGGCCGAGTTCCTCGAGATCGATGTCGGTCAACGGATCCTCGTCCTCGGCCAGCGCATCCGGGTCGGCCGGCGGCTGCGGAATGGAGAAATTAGACGGCATGCGGCCCGAAAGCAGGCCGGCGCCCTTCAATTCTTCCATGCCGGGGAGATCACGGATTTCCTCGAGCGCGAAATGGTCGAGGAAGGTTTCGGTGGTGCCGTAGGTGACCGGACGGCCGGGTGTCTTGCGGCGGCCGCGCATGCGCACCCATTCCGTCTCGAGCAGCGTGTCGAGCGTGCCTTTCGAGGTCTCGACACCCCGGATGTCCTCGATCTCGGCGCGCGTCACCGGCTGGTGATAAGCGATGATCGCCAGCACTTCGAGCGCCGCTCGCGACAGCTTGCGCTGCTGCACCGTATCGCGGCTCATCAGGAAGGCCAGGTCGCCGGCGGTGCGGAACGCCCAGCCATCGCCGACGCGCACCAGATTGACGCCCCGCCGGGCATAGATCTGCTGCAGCTCGACCATCGCGAGGGTGACGTTGATGCCGTCGGGAAGGCGCGCGGCAAGCTGCTTTTCGCTGACCGGTTCGGCGCTGGCGAACACGATCGCCTCTGCCATGCGCACGGCCTCCGCCATATGCAGGCGCTCGGCCGGATTCTGGACCTGCTCGGCGCCCCCCTCGGCAACAAGCTCCTGCTCCGGATCATCTTCGACCTTGAACGGGATCACGGAAGCGTTGGCGCGTTCGCTCATGTTGCCACCTCGACTGCCTTGATCGGCTGCACCCGGCCGCGCAGATAGATCGGTGCGAACGTCTGATCCTGACGAACGTCCATCGTGCCGTCACGCACCAGTTCCAATGTCGCCGCAAAGGAACTGGCGATCGCCGTGCGCCTTTCCTCGGGGCTGGTCATGTACACGATCAGGAAACTTTCCAGCGTCGTCCAGTCGCTAACCGCCCCAACCAGGCGGGTCAGGACGTCGCGCGCGTCCTTGAGCGACCAGACGCCACGCCTGGCGATCGTCACATTGTTGATTGCCTGCTTCTGCCGCTGCTGGGCATAGGCGGTCAAGAGATCGTAGAGCGACGCCGAATAGGCGTTGCGCTTCTCGATGATGACCATTTCGGGCATGCCGCGCGCGAACACGTCGCGGCCGAGCCGGTTGCGGTTGACCAGACGCGCCGCCGCGTCGCGCATGGCTTCCAGGCGCTTCAGCCGGAACTGCAGAACCGCCGCCAGTTCCTCGCCGCTTTCGCCTTCATCGCCCGGCTGCTTGGGGATCAGGAGCTTCGACTTCAGGAAGGCAAGCCACGCCGCCATCACCAGATAGTCGGCGGCAAGCTCCAGCCGCAGCGTCCTCGCCGTCTCGACGAAGGCCAGATACTGCTCGACCAGCGCCAGGATGGAGATGCGCGCCAGATCGACCTTCTGGGTGCGGGCAAGGTGCAGGAGAAGGTCAAGCGGACCTTCGAAGCCGGCCACGTCGACGACCAGCGACGGATCGCCCGTCAGCCGTGAATCGTCGTTCTCGGCCCACAGGCGGTCCATCGGTGCGGCCTTCGCGGCCTTGCTTTCCAATGTTTCCGCCACTGCCTAGTCACTTCCCTTTCAGCTAGGCCACCGCATCGAAATAGGTGGCGAATTCGGCGCGTATTTCGGTTTCTTCGGCCGCGTCGCGTTTCTCTATATAGGTCATCGCGCGCTTTGCACGCTCAAGCGACTTGCCCTCAAGCCCTTTGGTCCGCGAGGCGATGCCCGCCATCTCCTCGAAAACGCCGTTGCAGTGAAGGACCAGATCGCAGCCCGCCGCAAGGATCGAGGCCGCCTTTGTCGGGAAATCCCCAGAAAGTGCCTTCATCGAGGTGTCGTCGCTCATCAGGAGCCCATCAAAGCCGATCTCGCGGCGGATGATCTCGTCGATGACCTTGCCGGACGTCGTCGCCGGGTTGTTGGGATCGATGGCGCTGTAGACGACATGCGCCGTCATCGCCATCGGCAGATGGTTGAGCTCCCGGAACGGAGCAAAGTCGTGCCGCTGCAGATCACCGAGCGAGGCGTTGACGACGGGCAGCTCGAAATGGGTGTCGGCGAAGGCCCTGCCATGGCCTGGAATATGTTTCATGACCGGCAGCACGCCGCCCGACATCAGGCCTTCGGCAGCGGCGCGGCCGAGTTCGATGACCGGACGCGGCTCCTTGCCGTAGGCGCGCGCGCCGATGACGTCGCTGGCGCCCTCGATCGGCACGTCCAGCACCGGAAGGCAATCCGCCGTGATGCCGTAGCGCAGCAAGTCGAAGGCGTGCAGGCGCGCCAACAGCCAGGCCGCGCGGGCACCGGCGTCATGATCGTCGCGCCACAACGCGCCAAGCGCGCCGCCCGAGGGATAGTTCGGCGCCAGCGGCGGCCGCAGGCGCTGCACCCGGCCACCCTCCTGGTCGATGAACACCAGCGCATCGGGACGCCCGATGCAGTCGCGCATCTCGGCGACCAGGTCGCGGATCTGCTCGGTCTCGCCGATGTTGCGGGCAAATAGGATGAAGGCCCACGGGCATTCGTTGCGATAGAAATTGATTTCTTCGCGGGTGAGCGATTTCCCGGCACAGCCGAGGATCATGGATTTTGATTCGGTCATGCCTGGAGTCTAGGGCTTCGCGCGACGAAAGGGAATCGTCCCGGGATCACCGCCGCCCGGCGCCAGAACGGCTTCCACATGAAAAAGCCGGCGCGGTCTAAGACCGCGCCGGCTTGATTGGTTGACCGGTGACTAGAGCGGCTCACCGTTTCACGGAAACGGCAAACCGCTCTAACTCTTGGTTTTGACGCAATTCCGAACGGAAAATCGCTTCACGCTTTTCCTGGAATTGCTCTAGCGCGACACGAAGCAGTTGCCGCCGGCAGCCTTGTAGTTGGTGCACAGGTTGATGGCATCGTTGCGCGACTGGGCCACGACGCGAACGCGGTAGAACGTGCCCTTGCCGGCGATCTCGGCCTTGACGATGTTGGCTTTGCGACCGGAAAGCACGCTGGCGTAACGACGCTGCAGGTCCTGGTAACTCGACTGGGCGCTTTCCACCGTCGGCTGCGAAGCAACCTGCATCGACCACGAACCGCCACCGGTTGCCGTCGTTGCCGGATCGATGGAGGCGACCTGATCGGGCTTGACCTCGCCGACGACGTCGACCGGCTGGTCGGACGGACGCTGCGGCGCGATCGCAACCTTGGCCGGAGTATTGGCTGACTGCGTATTGGCTGACTGGGCCTTTTCCGGTTTGGCTGCCGGCTTGAGGGCCGGCGCGTCGTCCGACTGTGCGGCGACGGGCGCCACGGTGCCGGTCTGATCGGCATCGGCCTGGGCCGCAGGGGCGACATGCTGCGGCGCCGGATCGGCCGGTTCGGTGACGGCCACCTGCGGTGCGGCCGGTGCCGGGTCCTCGCGCGGCACCAGCGAGCCGTCCGACTTGACGACCATGGTCCTCACCTTGCGCGGCGCAACGGCGACGACATCGGCGTTGGTGCCCTTCTCGGCATCCTGCAGCACCTGCGCGATGCGATCCTCGGACTTGGGTGCCGGCGCTGCGTTGTCGGCTGACGCCGCATCGCCGGTCGGCGCTGCATTGGCAGTCGCCGGCGCCGCATTGGCGGTCGTCTGCGCGGCGTTGTTGTCGCCCGTTTCGCCGGCGGCAGCGTTCTGGTCGGCCGCGGCGTTCTGATCGGGGGAAAGATCGACGGCACGTGCCGGATCCTTCGCCTGCACATCCACCGGTTCCTCGACGTCGGTGACAAGCTTCTGCTGAACCGGCTCGGCCGGTTTCGCGCCCTTGACCACCGCGTCATAGACCTTGTTGTCCTGGTTCGGCACCACGGTGCCGCCCGGATTCTCAGGCTTGACCTTGATCGGCGAATTGTCGGCCTTGACGATCACCGGAGCTTCGCTCCCGCCCTTGCCGCCCAAAGACAGCGCAAAGGCGCCAAGACCGCCTGCAACCGCCACCGCACCGACAATCGCCGCGATGAACAGGCCGCGACGCCCCGACGACTTGGCCGCCTCGCGTTCGCCCAGACCCGGAACGGACATCGCCTCGTCGAGTTCCGGATCGTAGTCGAGTTCGTCGACGGTGAAATCGTCCGCCTGCGAAACCGGCTGGCTGCCTGGCAGGCTGTCGAGGTCGAAGCCGTCAGCGGCATCGGCATAACTTGCGGTCGCCGCCGCACGGGCCGGCATTTCCGCCGGTCGCGCCGCATAGGTCCGCGCTTCCGGCTGATAGGCCGGTTTGGGCTCTTCATAGGCCGGATTGAGCCCACCAGGGTTGAAACCGGCATTGTAGGAATCGTCGGCATAGGAAGCGCTGCCGGCGGAAGCCGGCGCCACCTCGACCGAATTCATCTCGGTCAAAAGGCTGGCGAACTCCGCATCGAGATCGTCATAGCCGGCAGCCGTCGGCGCATCGTCCTCGAAATGCAGCTCCGGAATGTCGAGATCGTCAGCCAGCGCCACGACGCGCTCGGGCACATCGACCGTTTCGACATCGGGCATCTCGTCGTAGCGCGGGGACTGCGGCGCCGGCGGTGCCGAGACTGGGGTTGTGTAGGCAGCAGCCGCAGCCGGTTCGGCCGCACGGTAGGACGGCACAGATGCCACCGCTGGGGCCGCTTCCGGTGTGGCGGTCCTGGCCGCCATCGAAGCGGACGGCTGCGCGGCAAACGCCGGCGGCTGGGGAACCGGCGTCACGCGGCTCCACGAGCGGGCTGGCTCCGTCGACGTGGAACGTTCCGCCAGCCAATCGCGAGAATCATCCCGATCCTGCGGGGAAGCGACCCCATCACGTGGATCGAGGCTGTTGGCCAAGGCGGCGTCGAATGCAGCATTGTCGAAATCGACGTCGACCTCGGCGGCATCCGAGCCGTGATCCCCGAGTTCATCGAACAGCATATCGTCGAGATCGACATCGGCGGCCTGGGCGGCATGCGCCTCTTCGGACGCCGGCTCGTCGAGATCCCAGTCGAGGTCGCCAGCAAGGTCGGCGGGCTCGTCGGCAACCGTCTCTGGTGCGGCAGCAGGCTGGGCGGGAGCAGCGGAAGGCTGGGCCACAAAGGGTTGGGCCACAAAGGGTTGAGCCATGACGGGCTCTTCCTTGGCCGACGGAGCCGTGCGCTGGGTCATGGCACCCAGCAGCGCGTTCAACTCGTCTTCCAGGCTTCGTTCATCGGCGGCAGGGGCCGTCACGGTTGCGGCGGGCGCCACCAGCCAGGCGGGAGTGGCCGCGGCCTCGGCGACGACGGGCTCTTCGGCAGGCTCGGCAGCACCGTCATCCAAGCTCGGATCAAATGCATCATCCGACACGGCTTCAGGGCTTGAAAATTCGCCAGTATCCACGGCATCGGCGCGCACTTCGTCTGCTTCCGCCTGATCGAAGGCCACCGGCTCGTCCGCTGGAACGTCAAAATCCACATCGACATCGGCGATGGCGTCGTCGAAACGGCCCTCGAAATCCTCGTCGGAAATCGCCTGGTCCTGGTCCTGGTCCTGGTCCTGGGCGGCCGCCACCGGCTCTGGGTATTCCACCGTGGTCGCAGCCGCATGACGCTGATCCACCGGATGGTCGTCGAGCATCAATTCGTCTTCGAGCGAAATCGAGGCCTCGTCGTCGAAATCAGGATCGGAGGCGGCCTCGACAACCGGCACTTCGGCAACCGCGTGCTGGGTCCCGGCGACTTCGTCCTCGATGCGGAAATCCCGATCGAGCGACGCGGCGAGCTCGTCCTCCATCGGCACATCGTCTTCGAAGGGCGAAACGTCTTCGAGCGAACTGGCGACGGCATTATCGAAATCGGCGTCGAAGGCAGGTTCGACGGCTGGTGCGGCTTCGGCAGCGCTGGGGTTCGCATGGCTGGCGACGGACGCCTGCTCATCGGCAGCAGTGAAGTCCAGGTGGAAATCGTCGTCGAGCGAAAGAGCAAGATCATCGTCCGCGCGAAGATCGTCGTCCGTCCCTTCATGAGCGGGAGCCGTTTCGAATGCCGGCTCATAAGCTTCGACAACCGGAGCGGCGTCGCTGTCGTCAGCGTCGAACTCGCCCATCAGTTCCTTTTCGAGGTCGATATCGAAGTCGCCCTCATCCGCCGGCTGACTGGCGACATCGGCTTTCGGCTTGACCGGCTGGCGCGGGTCGAATCCCATGATCCTGGTCAGTTCCGCGAACGGATCATCGTCGGCGATGTCGTTGTTGTCGGCTACTCTCAGCTGGGTTCTGTCTGCCATTATTGTTCCCGAACTCGCACTCAGTCGGACGCCATGGACGTCGCGCAGGGTTGGCCCTTACCAGCGCAATGTGGGCAAAAGGTGACAGGTTTTTTAGTCAAACCTAACGCATTTCGGTGGGCGCAGCGGCTCCGATCAGCGTCAGGCCGGACGTCAGAACGTCCGAAACAGCCTGCACCAGCCCTAGTCTGGCATGCGTCAATTCTCGGTCGTTAACCTTAACAAAACGTAAGTCCGGATTATCTGTGCCACGGTTCCAGTGTCCGTGGAAACTAGAAGCGAGATCATAGAGGTAGAATGCCAGCCTATGCGGCTCCAACGCAAGCGCGGCGGACTCGATGAGACGCGGATATTCGGCGAGCTTGCGGATCAGGCCGATCTCGCCCTCATCGGTCAGCGACGTCACCGCCGCCACAAGGCTGTTGCGGTCGAAATTCGCCTCGCCCAACTGCTCGCTCGCCTGCCGGAACACCGAATGGCAGCGCGCCGAGGCGTACTGCACATAAAACACCGGATTGTCCTTGGACTGTTCGGTCACCTTGGCGAAGTCGAAATCGAGCGGCGCATCGTTCTTGCGGTAGAGCATCATGAAGCGGATCGGGTCGCGCCCGACTTCCTCCACCACTTCACGCAACGTCACGAAGTCGCCGGAGCGCTTCGACATGCGAACCGGCTCGCCATCGCGAAACAGCTTGACCAGGTTGCACAGCAGCACGGTGAGCTTGACGTCGTCGCCGGCGATTGCGCGCGCCAGTGCCTCCAGCCGCTTGACGTAGCCGCCGTGGTCGGCGCCAAGCACATAGATCAGGTCGACGAACCCGCGATCGACCTTGTCCTTCAGGTAGGCGACATCGGCGGCGAAATAGGTGAATGAGCCGTCGGACTTGACCAGAGCCCGATCCATGTCGTCGCCGACCGCGGTCGAGCGGAACAGCGTCTGCTCACGGTCTTCCCAGTCGTCCGGCTTCTCGCCCTTGGGCGGCGGCAGCTTGCCCTTGTAGATATGGCCCTTCAGCGTCAGGTCGTTGATCGCCGACCGGATCTTCCTGGCATTATCGGCATGCAGCGTGCGCTCGGAGAAGAACACGTCGTGATGCACGTTGAGCAATGCCAGATCCTCGCGGATCATCGCCATCATCGCATCGATGGTCCGGTCCTTGACGATGGCCAGCGCCTCGTCATCCGGCATCTGCAGCAAGGAGCGTCCAAATTCCTTGACCAGCGCCTCCCCGACGGGGACGAGGTAGTCTCCAGGGTAAAGCCCTGGCGGGATCTCGCCGATGTCCTCGCCGAGCGCCTCGCTATAGCGCAGGAAGGCCGAGCGCCCGAGCACGTCGATCTGCGAGCCCGCATCGTTGATGACATATTCCTTGGTCACGTCGTAACCGGCAAAGGCCATGATATTGGCAAGCGCGTCACCGACAACCGCGCCCCGGCAATGGCCGACATGCATCGGCCCGGTCGGGTTGGCCGAGACATATTCGACATTGGTTTTCCGGCCGGCGCCGATCGTCGAGCGGCCATAGTTGCGCCCCTCGCCCAGAAGTGCCGACAGATGGGCCTGCCAGAAGCCGTCCTTGAGCCGGAGGTTGACGAATCCCGGACCGGCGACCTCGGCGGCGGCGACATCCACGTCATCCCGCAGCGCCAGCGCCAGCCTGTCGGCGAGCACGCGCGGGTTCTGCCCCGTAGGTTTGGCCAGCA
Organism: Mesorhizobium sp. WSM1386; assembly: GCF_055901595.1. Classification (NCBI taxonomy): domain Bacteria; kingdom Pseudomonadati; phylum Pseudomonadota; class Alphaproteobacteria; order Hyphomicrobiales; family Phyllobacteriaceae; genus Mesorhizobium; species Mesorhizobium sp. WSM1386. The sequence goes on along the minus strand of NZ_CM148373.1, from coordinate 3,708,681 downwards.
CCATTGCAGCATTGGTCGCAAGGTCGCCATGGCTGGCGTCGCGCGGCGGCTCGACGGCGATGCGCGACAGATCGGGCGAAACGCCGTCTTTGTCTTTCAGATCAAGCGCTTCGACAGCCTTTATGACTCGCGCGGTGAAATCGGCGAAGATGTTCATGGGTATTGCTCTGGCGGCTTTATGGCGAATCCGGCTCGTTGGCCGGCAAAATCGAGCCCGCCCTAGCTCAAATCCGGGGTGCGGTCAAACAAACGCCGGTGTTCCTTCAGCGCGTAAGTGTCGGTCATCCCGGCTAGAAAGTCGGCCACGCTGCGGGCCTTGATGCGATCTTCAGCCCGGTCCAGCCCCTCGCGCCAGCCATCCGGCATGGCGCGCGGGTCGGCGAAATAGACGTCGAACAGGTCCCTGACGATCTGCTCGGCATCGGCGCGTACCCGCATGACTTCCTGGTGGCGGTAGAGGTGCTTGTAGAGGAAGGCCTTCAGTTCCTTCTCCACCGCTGCCATCTCGGCGGAAAAGGTCACCATCGTCTCGCCCGCCGCCCTCACCGCATCGGCGCTCTGCGGCCTGACGCGCTCCAGATTGGCTGTCGTCGACATGATCACGTCCTCGACCATGGCGGTGATCTGCCGCCGCATCAGCTCATGGCCGGTGCGAACGTCATCGAGCCTTGGATAGCGCTCGCGTACACCCTCCAGGATCGTTCCCGGCAGCGAGACAGTCTTCAGCATGTCCAGCGTCAGCAGCCCTGATCTCAACCCGTCGTCGATATCGTGGTTGTTGTAGGCGATGTCGTCGGCGATCGCGGCACATTGCGCCTCGATGCCGGCGAACCGGTCCAGTTCGAGGTCCTGCAACTGCGAGTAATCGCGGATTGCCTGCGGCACCGCTCCTTTCAGGCCCTTGCCGCTGCCGTCGGTCAGCGGGCCATTGTGCTTGACCAGCCCTTCCAGCGTTTCCCAGGTCAGGTTCAGCCCGTCGAATTCAGCGTATCGCGCCTCAAGCCTGGTCACGATGCGCAGCGATTGCGCGTTGTGGTCGAAGCCGCCCCATTGGGACATCTTCTCGTTCAGCGCGTCCTCGCCGGTGTGGCCGAAGGGCGTGTGGCCGAAATCATGCACCAGCGCCACCGCCTCGGCCAGATCCTCGTCGCCGCGCAGCGCGCGCGCCAGAGCACGCGCGATCTGCGCCACCTCGATCGAATGGGTCAGCCTTGTGCGGTAGTGGTCGCCTTCATGGGCGATGAAGACCTGCGTCTTGTGTTTCAGCCGCCGGAACGCCGTCGAATGGATGATGCGATCGCGGTCGCGCTGGAACGGCGTGCGGGTCGGGCTCTCGACCTCGTCGAACAGCCGGCCGCGCGAGCGCGCCGGATCCGTGGCATAGGCCGCGCGCGGCCGATAGCCGAATCCGATGTCGCCCAACTCGTTGGTCATGGCCGATGCTGCCGCGGTTGACTTGATCTAGTTGACTTGGCCCCTCTCGCTTCATACCTATCATGTGAAACCGAAAGCAAGGTGACGCCCATGGGCGCTGATGCCAAGACTGCCATGAAAGTCGATATGACCGAGGCCGCCGCCAGGCGGATCGCCAAGATCGTCTCTGGCGAAGCCGGCAAGACGGCGCTGCGCGTTTCCGTCGAAGGCGGCGGCTGCTCGGGCTTTTCCTACAAGTTCGACCTGGTCGATACGCGCAATGACGATGATGTGGCCATCGAGAAGGATGGCGCAACGGTGCTGATCGACGATTTGTCGCTGGTCTATATGGGCGGCTCGGTGATCGACTTCGTCGACGATCTGATGGGCCAGTCCTTCCAGATCAAGAACCCGAACGCGGTCGCCTCCTGCGGCTGCGGCACCAGTTTCTCCATCTAGCGGCATTGCGATGCCGGTCATCGGCGCGGTCCGTCAGGTCGCGCTGTCGGCCGGACGCGACCTTGATTCGACGCTGGCCTTCTGGCGCGATGTGCTCGGTATGGGCGTTCACGCCCGCTACGATCCACCGGGAATCGCCTTCATCATGGCGGGCGAGGTGCGCCTGCTGTTCACAGACGGCGTTCCGGCCGGCACCGTCTATCTCGACATTGCCGGCCTCGAGCCCTTCCACGCCGACGCGAAAGCCATGGGGGTCCCCTTCACCGCGCCGCCGACGCTGGTGCATCACGATACCGAAGGCCAGTTCGGTCCGGCGGGAGAAAGCGAGTGGATGGCCTTTATAAAAGATCCGGCTGGCAATACGATCGGCCTCGTCGAACGCCATCCGCCGCAGGAAGAATAAGACCGTCATGAAAATCGTCACCTGGAACATCAACGGCGTTCGCGCCCGCATCGGCAACCTCACCCATTGGCTGACCGAGAGCGCGCCCGATATCGTTTGCCTGCAGGAAATCAAGACGGTCGACGACCAATTCCCGCGTGCCGAGATCGAGGCGCTGGGCTACAATGTCGAAACCCATGGCCAGAAAGGCTTTAATGGCGTGGCGCTGCTGTCGAAGCTGCGCTTCGACGAGGTCACCAAGGGCCTGCCGGGCGACGACGCCGACGAACAGGCGCGCTTCATCGAAGGCGTGTTCTCGACCGACAAGGGCGCCCTTCGCGTCGCCTCGCTCTATCTGCCGAATGGCAATCCGATCGATGACGAGAAGAAATTTCCTTACAAGCTGTCCTGGATGGCGCGGCTGGAGCGCTGGGCCGAAGAGCGCCTGAGGCTGGAGGAGGCGCTGGTGCTGGCTGGCGATTACAACGTCATTCCCGAGCCGATCGACGCGCGGTTTCCGGAGAACTGGCTGGGCGACGCGCTGTTCCAGCCGCAGACGCGGCAAGCCTTCCGGCGGCTGCTCAACCTCGGCTTCACCGAGGCGGTGCGCGCGGTCACCGATGCGCCGGACACCTACACCTTCTGGGACTATCAGGCCGGCGCCTGGCAGAAGAACAACGGTATCCGCATCGACCATCTGCTGCTGTCGCCGGAAGCCGCCAACCGATTCTCGTCGGCCTCGATCGAAAAACATGTGCGCGCGTGGGAAAAGCCGTCCGACCATGTGCCGGTGGCGATCGACCTCGCCTTGTTGCCGGCCTGACGGAGAAGCGCCCCCGGCCCAGATGCCGGGACACAGCCGAGCTGGACCTCATCTCGCCACATTCAGGCGCATGATGGGAGATCATCATGGCGGCTGGGGTTCCCATGAGCATTCGATTTCTTGTTTGTCCGATCGGCTTGGCATTTGCCACCGCCGCCTGGGTGCCGGCTTTCGCCGCACCGGAATGTCTTGCCAATGGCAAATCCTATCCGGTCGGTCAGGTCGCCTGCCTGACCGTTGCCGACCAGAGCCATCTGGCGCGCTGCGAAATGGTGCTCAACAACACATCCTGGACGAAGGTCGGCGACAGCTGCCCCGAAAACACGATGGCGCCACACCTGCACGTCACCCCGATCTCGACGCCCGCGCCAAGCATGGTGCCGACGGAACCCACCGAGAACTAAGCCAATCTCCCCCCCCTTGTGGGTCCCTTGTGGGGGAGATGTCCGGCAGGACAGAGGGGGGCGCCGTAGAGCGCCAGTCCCAACAGCAACCGAGCATCGAGAATGCCTCGCCTCTGCCTCCAAACCATCGTGCAAACGCCAAGTCGATGCGCAAGGTGATGACCGACGCCGAGTTGAAGCTCTGGAACGAGCTTCGCGCGCACCGGTTGATGGGGCTTGGCTTCCGGCGGCAATTTCCGATCGCCGGCTACATTGTCGACTTTGCTTGTCCAGAGAACAAACTGGTCGTCGAAGTTGATGGCTCCCAACACGCGGAAGCCGATGCCGTCGCGGGCGACGAAGCGAGATCATCACGTCTGGGGAAGAATGGCTGGACCGTCCTGCGCTTTTGGAATGACGACATCATCCGTGACCTCGACAATGTCTGCCAGCACATTGCAATCGTGGCCGGTGTTGCGGGTACATCAGTATAACAGCAAGGCTGGCGGGACAGCGCCCCCCTCTGTCCTGCCGGACATCTCCCCCACTTGGGGGGAGATTGGCTGTCACAACCGTTTTCGCCAATCTCCAACGTTGCAAGAAAACGCGCCGGCAGCCAAGCTGCCAATCTCCCGGTCCAAACACCCCCTTGCGGGGACATCGGCAGTTCGGCGGTCAACGCCTTACTGTTCCGCGTTGGTGGTGCCCTTGGTCAGGATGTCGTCGGCGAGCGAGATCGCCGTGCGCCGGTCGGCTTCGCCGGCGGCGGCGAAGGCCTCTTCCTGCATGCCGCGGATCCAGGGCTGATCGGCCGGCGAGGCGCGTTCGAGCGCCGCCGTCATCATCGCCAGGCCACGAACGATCTTGCCGCTCTGGAACAGCAGGTGGCCAAGCGTCGCCTGGGCACCGGCATGGCCCTTCTCGGCGGCAAGCTGGAACCAGCGCCCGGCCTGCTTGACGCTGGCCTTCACGCCGCCCTCGCCCTTGAGGAACATCTGCCCCATTTCGAACTGGGCGTTCGGGTTGCGGTAGTTGGCGGCGGCGCGCATGTAATATTCCTGTGCCGCCACCTCGTTCTCGGCGACCGGGCTGCCGGGAATGCCTTTGCGCAGGTAATCGCCGAGCGCCACCAGCGCGTCGGAGACGTAGCTTTCCTCGGGCGAACCGGGCTCTACGTCCTGGTCGACGATCTCCGAGAAGAACTTGAACGCTTCATAGTCGTCGCGCGCCACGCCGTCGCCCTCGGCATACATGCGGGCAAGCTTCCAGGTGGCGCCGATCTGGCCGTTTTCGGCGGCATATTTATAGGCCTCGGCGGCCTGTTCCTTGTGGCCGTTCTTGTAGGCGGAGAAGCCGAACTGGAACACCGCCCACGGGCTCGACTGCGGCTTCACGCCGGTCTTGTCGTCGAACACCTTGTCGTCGAAGGCCAAAGCCTGGCCCACCGCGCCAAAGATCGCAAACGCGACCAGTGCCGGAAGGACAGATGACCTCAACAACTCTGGTGTTGACTTCAACAACTCAGATATCCGCATAGCAGTGTGTTTCTTTCGCACCGCCCGGATGGGTGACCGCGCCGTCGCGGGCGGAACCTACCGTCTGTGCGTATTTCCAAATCGCGCCCGACTGATAGTCGGTCGTGCGCGCCTTCCATGTCTTTGCCCGCGCCGCCAGTTCGGCCTCGGTCAGCGCCACTTCGATCGTGCCATTCACCGCGTCGATCGAGATCACATCGCCATCCCGGATGAGACCGATCGGACCGCCAACCGCCGCTTCCGGCCCGACATGGCCGATGCAGAAGCCGCGTGTCGCGCCCGAGAAGCGGCCGTCGGTGATCAGCGCCACCTTGCCGCCCATGCCCTGGCCATAGAGCGCTGCCGTCGTCGACAGCATCTCGCGCATGCCTGGCCCACCGCGCGGCCCTTCGTAACGGATGACGAGAACCTCGCCTTCCCGGTAATTGCGATGCGTCACCGCCTCGAAACATTCCTCTTCCGAATCGAAGCAGCGCGCCGGCCCGGAGAATTTCAACTCCGTCATGCCCGCGACCTTCACGATCGCGCCTTCGGGGGCAAGGTTTCCCTTCAACCCCACGACACCGCCGGTTTGGGTAATGGGTCTGTTGGCCGGGCGGACCACATCCTGGTGTTCATTCCAGGAAACATGCTCCATATTTTCGGCCAAAGTGCGGCCAGTGACCGTCAGGCAATCGCCGTGCAGATAGCCATGGTCGAGCAGCGTCTTCATCAACAGCGGAATGCCGCCGGCCTCGAACATGTCCTTGGCGACATATTTGCCGCCAGGCTTGAGATCGGCGATGTAAGGTGTCTTCTCGAAAATCCTGGCCACGTCGAACAGGTCGAACTTTATCCCCGCCTCATGTGCGATCGCCGGCAGATGCAGGGCCGCATTGGTCGAGCCGCCGGTGGCCGAGACCACGGTCGCCGCGTTCTCCAGCGCCTTCAGCGTGATGATGTCGCGCGGCCGGATGTTTTTCGCGATCAGTTCCATGATTTTTTCGCCGGAGGCGAAATTGAAGCGGTCCCGCATTTCGTAAGGCGCGGGCGCTCCGCAGGAATAAGGCAGCGCCAGGCCGATCGCCTCGGCGACGGTCGCCATGGTGTTGGCGGTGAACTGGGCCCCGCAGGAGCCGGCCGAGGGACACGCGACCTGCTCGATCTCGAGCAGTTCGTCATCGCTGATCGTGCCGACCGAGTGCTGGCCGACAGCCTCGAACACGTCCTGCACGGTGATCTGCCGGCCGCGATAGCTGCCGGGCAGGATCGAACCGCCATAGATGAAGATCGACGGCACGTTGAGGCGCACCATGGCCATCATCATGCCGGGCAGCGACTTGTCGCAGCCGGCCAAGCCGACCAGCGCGTCGTAGCAATGGCCGCGCATGGTGAGTTCGACCGAATCTGCGATGACCTCGCGCGACACCAGCGACGACTTCATGCCCTGGTGGCCCATGGCGATGCCGTCCGTGACCGTGATGGTGCAGAATTCGCGCGGCGTGCCGTTGGCGGCTGCGACGCCCTTCTTGACCACTTGCGCCTGGCGCATCAGCGAGATGTTGCAGGGCGCCGCCTCGTTCCAGCAGGACGCGACGCCGACCAGCGGCTGCGCGATCTCGGCCGCGGACAGGCCCATCGCATAGAGATAGGAGCGATGCGGCGCACGCGCCGGACCGACGGTCACATAGCGGCTAGGGAGCTTGGCCTTGGAAATGACTTTGGCGTCCATTCTCTTCCTTGCCCCATCTTCCCTGCAAATGGGGCGGTGCGGCCTCTCCCATCGCCGAGCCTTTTGGCGCGTTTCCCGAGACAAGATCGAGGTGCGCCGGGTTTATGGCGGGAAATGGGCAATTTCCTCGGCCTTGCTTCTAGCCCAGGGGTTGTTCAGAAAGTGTTGCCAAAACGTCACAATCGCACGAGGCGGCAACAGTGCCGCCTATATGCAACGCGGCTTGGATACCGGGCGCACCGGCGACGCCGGCTCAAACGAAAAAGGCCGGGCATTGCCCGGCCTTTTTCTAGAATTTTCAGCTACTTAGAACTTGATCTTGATACCGCCAGAAATCGCTGTGATCAGATCGTTGCCGAAATCGTAGCTAGCATCCTCGCCTGCGACATATCCGTTCTCACCAGCTAACTCCCCTGAGTGGCCGCTGGTCAGCACGCCGATCGCTCCAGCAAGCCGCACTTCGATATTGGGCCGCGGCGTATAGGCGACGCCGCCGCCCAGGGTCCACGTATCAGATTGCGCGCCATAGCCATGCGAGGTACCACGATCCCAGGAAAGCTGGCCGGCGGCGCTCCACTGATCGTTGAATTTGTGGCCGACACCACCTGAAACGGTCCAGCCATCGCGGTACATCAGGTCGAGCGAAGTCACCGCAACCGGAGAACCCGTGACGCATGACGATGCCGCAAAGCCCACTGGGCAGATCGGGACGCTTTGCAGCAAGCTCCAGTTGACCCACTTGAGCGAGCCGAAAGCGAGCCAGCCGGGCGCGATGCCTGACTGCAGTTTCAACTCCACCGAGTCCGGCATGTACTCCGTCGCACCGAAGATCGGCGTAATTTTCCCGCCAACACTGGTAAGATCAAGCGTTCCCTCGATATTGTCGAGCTTGACTTTCGAATTGTAGACTAGGCTCGCGCGCAATGCGATGTCGGGGATTTCGTAGGCGACGCCGGCTCGCCAACCCCAACCGTTGGCCTCTAGGTCGACGCGGCCGATCGGTGACGGCCCAAATGGATTGAAACCCACCAAGCTTTCTTTGAAGCCTGAAATTTCCTGGTAGAATAGGCCGCCGATAAAACGGAGCTGGCCCTTGCCGACATCGAACTTGTAGGAGCAGGTGCCGGCGTAATTGTTGCTCTTGATATCCGTTTCGACGTTGGAAAACGCGCCATTCCACGACGCGCCGGGGGCTGTGTGGGCGCCCCAGGGCTGTGAATAGTCGACCATGCAGTCGACGCCTTGCACAACCTGAACTTTCCCACCAATACGGGGTACCCAATAGCCCTCGGCGCCATCCGCCGTGGAATTGAGGAAATTGAAGCCGCCCGGACCCCGCGCATTTTCATACTTGCGGTCTGGCATCACATAAGTCGCTTCCGCCTCCGTAGCGAACGGCGCCGGATCGAACAGCAAGTCGATATCGTAGCCGCCGCGCTCCAGGCCGCCAGCATGCGCTGAACCCATCGCCGTCCCGATCAAAGCCAGCGAAAAGCACCCCGCCCCCAGCAGGGCTTTCAAACGCAAAGTGTTCATGGATGTCCTCCCCGAATAACTAGTGGCTCAAGCTAGAACCAATTCGGGTTAACGGCGCAACAACGAATTCCGAGGCGTACATGTACATGTTGACCAAACGCGTTTTCGACAAAATGCAACGCGGCGCCAGAACGCCGAAAATAGCTGACCAAGGCCTGCCCTGGCCTTGAAAGGGAAAGAAAACCGGCCGAAAAGGATCAAAAACAGCCTTTTTACGGGCCTACTGGCCCCATTGTTACATTATGGCAACAATGGGGCAAAAACTTCCGTTTACGTCAAAATTAACGCAACGGAATGCCCTTTTTCGAGGCAGGTTACGCATGGGAATTTCCTCCGGCGTCACGGCGAATCTTGCCTCTCAACCGGCGTCGCGAACCCTGGTCAGCGCCACCGAAAGCTTGTCCTGCGCATCGCGGTATTCGGCGAGCTTCTCGCGTTCGGCCTCGACGATCTCGGCCGGCGCGCTGGCGACGAATCTTTCGTTGGACAGCTTCTTGTGCAGGCGTGCGATCTCTTCGGTGACCTTGGCCAGTTCCTTCTGCAGTCGTGAGGCCTCCGCGGCGAGATCGATCAGGCTGCCGAGCGGCAGGCAGATCGTCGCCTCGTTGAGCACGATCTGCGCCGAGCCCTTGGGTGCGGCATCGGCGAGCGAGATATCGCCGACGCGCGCCAGGCGCTTGATCGCCGACTCTTCGCGCACCAGCCGTTCACGCGTCACGGCGTTGGCGCCGACGACGACGAGCGGCGCTATCGCGCCCGGCGGCACGTTCATCTCCGAGCGCACCGAGCGGATGCCGGAGACGAGATCGACCAGCCAGTTGATGTCGGCGGCCGCGGCCGCGTCCTCGAAGTCCGGAGAAGGCCAGGCCGCATGGCACAGCAGCGACTCACGCTCCTTGCCCTCGCCCGCCGTCTGCGCCCACAGCTCTTCCGTCATGAACGGCATCATCGGGTGCAAGAGCTTGTAGATCTCGTCGAGCACGAAGGCGACGCAGGCGCGGCTTTCGGCCTTGGCGGCCTCGTCCGTGCCCATGAACACGGGCTTCAGCAGTTCCAAGTACCAATCACAGAACAGGTTCCAGACGAAGCGATAGGCAGCGCCCGCCGCCTCGTTGAAGCGGTATGAGGTGATGCCGTCGGTGACCTCGCGCGCCGCGCGCGTCAACTCGGTCAGGATCCAGCGGTTGACCGCCAGCTTGGCGTCGTTCAGCCAGAAATCATCGTTGCGGGCGACTTCGTTCATCTCGGCGAAGCGGGTCGCGTTCCACAGCTTGGTGCCGAAATTGCGGTAGCCGGCGATGCGCGCCGGATCGAGCTTCACGTCGCGCCCCTGCGCCGCCATCACAGCCAGTGTGAAGCGCAGCGCATCGGCGCCATATTCGTCGATGAGGTCGAGCGGATCGACGACGTTGCCTTTCGACTTCGACATCTTCTGCCCGTTCTTGTCGCGCACCAGCGCGTGCATATAGACCGTGTGGAACGGCTCCTCATCCATGAAGTGCAGGCCCATCATCATCATGCGGGCGACCCAGAAGAAGATCAGGTCGAAGCCGGTCACCAGTACGTCGGTCTGGTAGTAGGTCTTCAGCTCCGGCGTCTGGTCCGGCCAGCCCAGCGTCGAGAATGGCCACAGCGCCGACGAGAACCAGGTGTCGAGCACGTCCTCGTCCCGGGTCAGGATCTCACCCGGCTTGTAGTTCTCGAGCTTGTCCTCGACCCAGGCCTTCCACGGCCCTTCCAGGGCCAGATAATATTCTATCGCCGCGCTCAAAGCCTCCTCTTCGGTCTTCTCGACGAAGACGCGCCCGTCCGGCCCGTACCACGCGGGTATCTGATGACCCCACCAAAGCTGGCGCGAGATGCACCAAGGTTCGATATTTTCCATCCACTGAAAGTAGGTTTTCTCCCAGTTGCCCGGTATGATCTTGGTGCGCCCCTCGCGCACCGAGGCGATCGCCGGCTTGGCGAGTTCGGCAGCATTTGCATACCACTGCTCGGTCAGGAACGGCTCGATCGGCACGCCGCCGCGATCGCCATGCGGCACGGCGTGGCGATGCGGCTCGACCTTGTCGAGGAAGCCGCCGACCTCCATCAGTTCGACGATCTTCTTGCGCGCGGCGAAACGGTCGAGCCCGTCGAGTTCGTCCCAGACCGCCAGGTGTTCGGGCGTCACATCGAGGCCGCCGAGAAAATCCTCATTATCCTTGAGCTTGATGGCGGCTTCGACGGTCAGGATGTTGATCGCCGGCAGCTTGTGGCGCTTGCCGACCTCGAAGTCGTTGAAATCATGCGCCGGCGTGATCTTGACCGCCCCCGAACCCTTTTCAGGGTCGGAATACTCGTCCGCCACGACAGGGATCTTTCTGCCGACGATCGGCAGCACCACGTTCTTGCCGACCAGATGCTGGAAGCGTTCGTCATCCGGATGCACAGCGACCGCGGTGTCGCCCAGCATCGTCTCGGGACGCGTCGTCGCCACGATGATGAATGTTTTCGGGTTTTCCGGGTCGAACGCCACGCCCTCGATCGGATAACGGAAGTGCCAGAGGTTGCCGTTGACCTCCTGCTGCTCCACCTCGAGATCGGAGATCGCGGTCAGCAGTTTCGGGTCCCAGTTCACAAGGCGCTTGTCCTTGTAGATCAGGCCCTCCTTGTAGAGCGTGACGAACACTTCGAGCACGGCCTTGGACAGGCCCTCGTCCATGGTGAAGCGTTCGCGCGACCAGTCGGCCGAGGCTCCGAGCCGCTTCAGCTGGTTGAAGATGGCGCCGCCGGATTCGGCCTTCCATTCCCACACTTTCTCGATGAACTGTTCGCGCGTCAGGTCGCGGCGGTGGATCTGCTTTTCCATCAGCTGGCGCTCGACCACCATCTGCGTGGCGATGCCGGCATGGTCCATGCCTGGCTGCCAGAGCACGTTCTTGCCGCGCATGCGCTCGAAGCGCACCAAAATGTCCTGCAGCGTGTTGTTGAGCGCGTGGCCCATATGCAGCGAGCCGGTGACGTTGGGCGGCGGAATGACGATGGTGAAGGCTTCGGCCCCCTCCTCGGCGCCGGCGCCGGCGCGAAACGCGTCTGCCTCTTCCCACACCTTGGCGATTTTCGGCTCGACGGTCTTTGCGTCGTAGGTCTTTTCAAGCATGGGGAAACGGTCCGCGCTGTCGGGATTTTGCTGTTTCGGTGTAAATCGGAAGGCCTTGGCCAAGTCAACCGCAAGGGCGGACTCGGTTCACCACAAGCAGATAGGCGCGGCCTTGTCCATTTCAACGGAAGGTCGTGCGAGTGCCAGTCGCGTCTTGACCACCGGCATCACCGCTACCGTGCCGGCGCTGCCGTAAAGCGCATCGGCTTCAGGAAAGCGCCGATCGAGGGCGGCGCTTTGATTCCGGAATGGGCTGTGATCCTTACTGCGCGCCGCGCGCGACGCGCTCGATTTCCTCACGCACCAGTCTTTCGACCAGCGTCGGCAGATTGTTGTCCAGCCAGTCCTGCAGCATCGGCCGCAGCATCTCTTCGGCCATCTCGTCGAATGTCTTCTTGCTGCGGCTGGCAAAGGCGTCGGACAACTCACCGAAGGCAGCGGCCACCTGCCGGCCCGTGTGCTCGGAAAGGATTGCGGCGCGGGCCGCGGGCGCTTCATTTGCGGCACGCACCTCGGAGGTGCCTGCCGGAGCACCGCTTGACGAAGGCCGCTCGAAAGCAGGCTCCGCCACCGGTTCATCCACTGGCGCCTCGGGTTGGACAATCGGCTTGCGGACGCTCCTGTCCGGCATCGCCTTCGCCTGCTCGCCAACCGCGGCGATCTCGCGCCGCCAATCGGCGACGATGGCATCGCTCGTCGCACCGGCCTCGGGGGGCCCAACCTGCGGGACCATTGGCGCTTCCGTCCTGACGGCAGGCGCCGGCTCGGCGGCGATCCTGGCGCTGACCTCGGCAAGCGTCATCGACGGCTTGACCGGGACGGCATCGACGCGCGGCGATTCCATGCGCGCGATCACAGGGGCGGGCGATGGCGCCTGGATTTCTGCGAGCGCCACCGGCTTCCTGACTTCGGGGGCAGCCTGCAACTCGGCGCGAAACGCGTCGACGTCGGTGGTTGCAGCCGCGCCCGATGCCGGCTCCAGGTCCTGGCGCAGATCATCGGCCTCGCCCGGCTGCTTGCGGCCGTTGTCGCTATCCTCGATGATCCTCCTGATGGAAGCCAGTATCTCTTCCATGGAAGGTTCGCGCTGTGCGCTGCTTGCCGTCGCCATCGTCACATCCGCCGCCCTTGTGACCTCAGTAGTCTTCCGCTCCGGCAAAAAGCCGGATTCGAATCATGGCCACAGCGTAACCGACGGATCGCCGCACGAGAATCCCCAATCTGGGGACATGTGGGATTTCAACAGATTAGAGCAATTCCAGGAATTGCTCTAATCTAAAGCGTGAAACGGCTTTCCCGGGAAAAGCGCGTAGCGCTTTCCCTTGGGAATTGCGCCGAAACTGGGAGATAGAGCGCGGCGCCGAAAAAGCGGGACAGTTTTTCGAATATCCCGCTCGACCAAGAGGGTCGTAATGCGACCCGGCGGAGCCTAGAGCCATTCCAGGAAAAGTGCGACACGGTTTTCCCGGGAAAAGCGCGTAGCGCTTTCCCTTTGGGAATTGCGTAAAAACAAAGAGATAGAGCGGTTCGCCGTTTCCGTGAAACGGTGAAATGCTCTAGCGGCCGTCCGGGGTGCGCAGGCCGATCCACTTGTCCTTGACGGCGTTGTAGTGCTCCTCGGGCTTGTACTTCGCCACCTGCAAGGCGAGCCGGTCGATCGACAGGCGCCCCATGGCCGAGAGGATGGCATAGCTCGCCACCACCACATCGTGCTCGGAATTGGCCTGGTTGATCTTGGCGGTGATGACCGCGGCCTGCGCGTTCAGCACGTCGAGTGTCGTGCGCTGACCGACATTGCGCTCTTCGATGACGCCGTTCAGCGCCAGTTGCGCGGCGTCGATCACCTGCTTGTTGGCGGAGACACTCTGCTGCGCGGCGGTGTATTGCGACCATGCCGTGGCGACGGCCTGACGCACCTGGTCGCGGCTGACATCGACCTGGATACGGGCTTGGCCGAGCGATTCCTTGCTCTGCCGCACGAGCGCGGAGGTCCGGCCTCCCGAATAGATCGGAATGGTCAGCGTCGCGCCGATATTGGCCGAGGTCGAATTGCCGTTGGAGCCGGTAACGTCGGGAATGGATTTGCGGTAATCTTGCGAAATGCCGGCCGAAGCCGACAGCTGCGGCAACAGCGCGCCCTCGGACGATTTCACCGAGAACGCGGCAGCGTCGACGAGATGCTGGGTGGCGAGAATGGCTGGATGTTCATTTGCCCCGATGGCAATCGCCGCGTCGAGGCTCGACGGCATTAGCCTGCCCAATGGCGAAGCCGGCTTCAACTTGCCCGGCTCGTCGCCGACCACCTGGTGATAGGTCGCGGCACTGGCCAACGCCTGCGCGCGGGCGGCGCTGAGCGAGGCCACCGCCGAGGCGCGCGACGCGTCGGCCTGCGCAACGTCGGTGCGCGTGCCCTCGCCAACCTCGAAACGCGAGCGCGCGGCACGCGCCTGCTCGGTCAGGAACTGCAGGTTCTGTTCGGTCAGCACCGCGATCTGCCGATCGCGAATCACGTCCATATAGGCCGTGGCCGCGCTGAACAGGGTGTTCTCCTCGGTGTTGCGCAGGCTTTCGACCGACGCCTTGACCTGGGATTCGGCCGCGGCCACGTTGTTCCTGGTCTGGAAGCCGTCGAACAGCGACTGGTTGATCTGAATGCCGTAGCTGCCGGACGTCAGCTTCGAGTTGCCGCCGCCATTTGCCCGGCGCGTGTTCGTATAATCGATGTTGGCCGAGCCCGTAACCGTCGGGCGCCAGCCCGACTTGGCGATGGCCACGCCTTCGTCGGTGACGCGCACGCCGGCGCGGGATGCATTCAGCGTGGAGTTGTACTGATAGGCCTTGGCGAGCGCGCCGGAGATGGTTTCCGCCGAGGCGGTCAGCGAAGAAAGCGCTGTCGCGGAGGCAAGGACAGCGGCAAAAAGGGTCTTGGATACAGACGGCACGGTATATCCCTCATTCGTTTTCCATGGGAACCGCGCCGCGCCGGTTTCTCCCTGGAGCAACCGGCGTGGCGTGTTTCATGTTCCCCGTCGCTCAGCCCAAAGTGCCCCCAGTTTGGGATTTGCAACGATTGTTCAAATGCAAGCGACCATGACAAGGCCTCTGCTGCAAGGCCAAATCATTCAGAATTCAAAAGCATGCTCACGTTCGAATCCAGGTAGTGGCTTAATTGCCGCATTAAATGCCCTTCTCCCGGTTACAACCCCCCCCGCCTTGAAAAAAAGTCGCGCCACGCCGGAATTGCCCTGCCCTTCGACGGCGACCAGGCGTCCACCTTCGGCGAGCTGGTCGAGCAGCGATTCCGGCACTTTCTCGATGCTGCCGCCGATGAAGATGACGTTGTAGGGTGCCTTGGCCGCATGGCCCTGCGGCAGCGCCCCTTGGACCACGGTCACATTGCCGCAGCCCAGCGAGGAAAGCGTCGACTTGGCGGTTTCGGCCAGCGCCGGGTCGCTTTCGAGCGCCACCACGGACTTCGCCAGCCGGGACAGGAGGGCCGAGGCATAGCCGGTGCCGCAGCCGACATCCAGCGCCGAATCGGCCGCGCTGATTTCGGCCAGCTGCATCAGCTTGGCCAGCGGCGAGGCTTCCATCAGGTAGCGTGCGCCGCCAGCGCCAGTGGCGATACGGATGTCTTCGTCGATATAGGCAAGCTCACGCTGGGCAGCGCCGACAAAATCCTCGCGTGGGACCGAAAGCATCGCGTCAAGCAGCGGCGCGCTGGTCACGTCGGTGGTGCGAACCTGACCGTCGACCATCTTGACGCGGAGTTCGGAAAAATCAGCGTTCATGTCCCAACCAATCCGCTTGCCGCGCCAAACCGCGGTTCATTACGATTGGAACTTCAGGCCCCGGCGCTGGCGCGCGGGAGCCTGGGGCATTGGAGGCCTCGCCCGGAATCGAACCGGGGTGCAAGGATTTGCAGTCCTCTGCGTAACCACTCCGCCACGAGGCCTCATTGCTCCCGGCGTTCCACCCGGTTCCAATAGGTTGCGGCGAAAATGGCGTCAAGCGGCCACCACGCATTCCGCGCGGTTTCCTCTGCATGAATTTGCCTCTCCGTATCGAGTATCGCGGCCACCGTGGTCGCGACGCACATTAGCAACGCGTTAGGTATATCAGCAGATTGCGAGAAACTCCACGCCCCTGCCGCCGTTGAGGAACGAGGAGGACTGCGCCATGCGGCCGGCAATCCGGAACAATGGAACGAGCGCCTGGGACGGCTTGTCGCGATCAGCATGCGAGGAGTTGCTGCGTTACGCCATCGAGTGCATTTCAATAGAAGGCACCAGCCGGCTTTCGCCGCGTGATCGCGCGCGCCTCGCCTCGGCCGCCGCTGTTCTCAAGGAAATCCGCGAGGACCTGGAAAGAAGCGCGGAAAGCAAACCGGATCCACGAAAATCCGAAACCCGAACAGGGGCATAGCGGACAGGCGATCGAGGGCGCGGCTGGCGCCCGGCCGCTCAATCCGGCCGTCGCCGCCGCTCCCACCAGATGACGAAGCGGCGACGGTGGCGGCGCACCATGGCAAATTCATAGGAGAGCACCAGCAATCCGAGCGGCACCATCCAGAAGCCGAGAATCGGCAGGAAGCCGAGAATGCCGCCAATCGTCAGAAGCACGCCGATCGCGATTCTGAGCCCGCGCGACTGCGGCATGATGAACTCGCGCCCGAACACCGAGATCTTTCGTGCCGGTATCCGGTTTTCGTCTGCTGCCGTCATCGCGAATGGCTGTCCCGTCTGTGCCTCGACAATACCTGTTTACGAAAGCCGCGACCACCATTTCGGTTCCACGCCGATCGCCAAGACGGCTAATATGAGGGCGGCCGCCGCCGATTGCGAGAAACACCTGAGCGAAAAAGTCTCGGAAAAATACGAAATGCTTCTTTGCAAAGCGGAAAAGGGTTTGCTATAGGCTGCGCCACTTGCTGAAGAGCCTCTGTTCCCCGGTAGCTCAGTGGTAGAGCAACCGGCTGTTAACCGGTTGGTCGCTGGTTCGAATCCGGCCCGGGGAGCCAACATTTCCAAGGGTCCGTTCCGGACACATAGGTTACGGTTTATACCGGAGACATGGGTAACACTTTTGGCCCGAAAGGGTTTTGGAGTGGTTCGAGCCTGCATGTCTCATCGTCGAAATATCCCAAATCATAGTCCATGAAGGTAGCCAGCCAGATATGGTCCTCGACCTGTTTGATGCCGACGGTCTGGCCGGCGAAGACGAGACTGAGATTGATCTTCTTGCGATTGTAGCAGATGCGGCCGCAGGTGGTGACGGTGACAGCCTTGTCGTGAAACGGATAGTCGAGGTCCGGCAGGCCGGTGTAGGGGCGCGTTGAGGGCGTGTAGCGCTCTGCCGGACAGTCCATGCCGAGTGCCTGATGCGGGCGTTCTGAGTTGAACTCGTCGATGAAGTCATCGAACCTGGCCTGCTGCTGAAGGAAATTGGCGCCTGCCGGTTTGGTGGCTTCCCTCTTCAGGGTGAGGTGCATGCGTTCATGGCGCCCGTTCTGCTGCGGGCAGCCCGGCTTGATGCGCTCGATGTCGATGCCCAGGCGCAGCCACCAGACCGACAGCTTGCTGAGGTTGAACAGCGCGTTGGGGCTGGCGAAGGGAACGCCATTGTCGGTCCTGATCGCGCTGGGCAGGCCGAACTCTTTGAAAACGCTTTCGAACACGGTGAAGGCAAAGGCTTCCTTGGTGGTCGACAGCGCCTCGCAGGCGATGAGATAGCGGCTGGCGAAGTCGGTGATGGTCAGGGGATAGCAATAACGTCGGTCGGCGAGCATGAACTCGCCCTTGTAGTCGGCACACCAAAGATCGTTGGGTCGATAGCCGTTTGAAAGCGGTGTCCCCGTCGCCCTGTTGCGCCTTCGCTTGCGGTGCTCGACCATGCCGTGCCGGTCGAGCACCGCATGCACTGTCGAGATCGCGGGCCGGTGCACATCGGGATACAGCCGGGCCAGCCGCTCGCGTATCTTCGGCGCCCCCCATGTCGGCTTATCTTGCTTCAGGCGCACAATCAGCTTCTCGATTTGAAACGGAAGCTGATTGGCGTGGCGATAGGGCCGGCGCGATCGATCCGTCAGCCCTTCAAGGCCGCTGTCATTGTAGCGCGTGAGGATCTTGTAGCCGGTCTTGCGCGAGATATCGAACTCCCGGCAAAGCACCGCCATCTTCTCGCCGTCCAGCAACCGGGCGACGAACTTCAGCCGCTCTTCCATGACGTTACACTCCTTCCAAGGCACCTTGCTCTCCTTGCAAAGGGCCCAAAGTGTAACCCATCTATCCGGAATGAACTGTCACCCATCTCTCGGGAAGGGCACAAGCACTTAGCTTATAGATTGCCCTTCGGTTCCTTCAACCAAAACCCCATCTGGGCTACATCTCATGCTTTCCCGATCGATCGACGCACACGAACTTTATGTGCGCATAGGACATCATCTGTCGGCGATGCCGGCCCGCATGGAGGCTTACAGTCCGGAAAAGCAGGTCTGGATTAGCAAGGCTGTCGCTCTAGTCGAAGCTGTTGGGGATCTGGTTGACATGGGTCGTATTACAGAGGTGGCTGAGTGGTATCCAACCCGTCCGGCAATTTACGGTCCAAGCGTCTGGGGCATTCTTCAAAGGGCGCTGGCGCGCGCTGAACTCGCGGCGCCGGCCGCGACCTCTGGGGCGTTTCTGCCGGTAGGGAATGCCATGGACGCCATGTCCGCCATCGGCAAGGTTCTCAAGGAAGCTCGATCCAGGCTGCTCATCGTCGACCCTTATCTGGATGAGACGATTCTGACCGACTTCGCTCCAATGGGCGCCGAAGGCGTGAAGATCGATCTTTTATGCGACGGCGCCTCTGTGAAGGCCACACTGGCGCCGGCTGTTAGACGATGGTCAGCCCAATATGACGCCAAGCGCCCGATCGAGGCGCGAACCACGGGCGCCCGACTGCTGCATGATCGACTTATTATCGTCGATGACGCCAAGGTCTGGAATGTGAGTCAGTCATTCAAGGATCTGGCAGCGAGATCCCCAGCGTCGATAACAGTGGTGCCGGCCGAAGTCGCAGTGCTTAAGATTCCGGCCTACGTCGACATGTGGACAGCCGCCGCTCCACTCTGAGCCCGCCACCGTGAGGCAGCGGGCCATCTCTAGATGCGCGTAGTGCCATTCTCCCCACCACCAAAATGTCGTATCGGCGGCGGCCGATCGTCGCTTCGCCCTTGATCTGATCGACAGCCCACCTCAACGATTCCGACCAGTGCGCGAACAAACCCAACCATATCGTTTGCCGTGATGGCTGCCTCGTCGGGACTTTGCCCAATGTGCTCGGCGGCTTTGCAACATGACAGCCGGATGAGATCGTAGTGTAAATCCCTTTCATCCTCTGGCAGCGCCGCTAATTTCATGGCTCGGCGATGAATCAACCGCAGCAATTGTTCGAGAGCTGTTCCGACACTCATGCGCTTGCTCCGCATTGGTCGAGCGTCCCCGGCGCTACAGGCGCGCGTTGGTACGTCG
The DNA here is from genome assembly GCF_055901595.1 of Mesorhizobium sp. WSM1386. Lineage (NCBI taxonomy): Bacteria > Pseudomonadati > Pseudomonadota > Alphaproteobacteria > Hyphomicrobiales > Phyllobacteriaceae > Mesorhizobium > Mesorhizobium sp. WSM1386. The sequence continues at coordinate 3,689,783 of NZ_CM148373.1, read as the reverse complement.
TATAGCCGTCCTCCGTGCGGAAGGCTGCATCAGAAGCCGTTAATATATCGTGTATTGCTAATATAAGACACTTCGCAAGAAGCCGCCCCTGCCCTAGGCCCGAGCGGGCGCTGAAGCAAACAGAGCCGCCCGCGCTATCCTGAGGTGGTCAGTTCGCGACCTTGCCGAGAAAGCTGGTATCGCATTCACGACGGTTCATCGCTACGAACAGACCGGAAATGCGAGCGAGACCACGAAGGCATCGTCGCGGCGTACGCTGCGCACAATGTTGACATCACGAATGGCGAAGGCACTGGAGCTAGGTTGCGGAAGACATGACCATTTTCTATCACTTCACGACGGCCGATGCTCTCTTCGGCATAGGGCTTCACGGGCTTATGGTACGTCCAGCCTTTCGCCATGACGCCTAGCGCTCTCAGCCAAGGATCATTTGAGCTAGCACAATCGTGAGAAGCATTGATGCCGGAACGGCGATGAGACAATACGCCTCAACGATCCTGTTTTGCCGCTTGTCCATTTGGGGTGCCTCCTCGACCCGCACCTTGTCGCCGATCTCCGTTAGCGAGCGCCTATGTCCGAAGGCAGGCTCGTCGAGAAAGGCCCCCGCCTTTAACAGCTCTCGACGAGCCGTGCGCCGCTTTACCCCCGGACAGCACAACGCTCTCGCAGTCTGCTTCGAGCGTCAAGCGACTGTTCCGTTCGCATGCTCGTTCGCGCAATCAGGTTGCCCCAATGTCACATTCGGTGGACGCGTACGATCTTGCCAGATCTTGCCAGCCCGCCCTGCCGGTGGCCATCTTATCGTTTGAACGTCGGCTCCCAGTCGCTGTTGAGCTTCGCGTGTGGCTTTCGTAGTCAGGAACAGATGTGAAGAACACCGGCCGGCGATCACGGCGAGCAGCTTCGCATGCCGAGCAGATGAACAATCCGCAAGATCCTGATGCATTGACCCGTGATCCGGTCCGAGCCGGTCAATCGGCACTTGGATGGCGAGGCGGGTCGACCTGCAGCACATAGGGTGCCCACAGGTGACATAGACTGTTTCGTGGGCGGCCAGGGTGTCGGCGAGGGTCTTCTGAGGCAAGGCGATCTCCGTTGAGGGGTTCGCCGCGACGGGAGGATTATATTCCTGCTTCAGCCTCGCCTGCCACTACCTCGAGGTTGCGCGATAAAGTCCAAGGGTGTGAATTTGGACCAATCCGCGCAAAAGAATGGCCAAAGCGGAGCGCTCCTTGCATTTTAGCTAAATTGGCTTTGGAAGTAGTTCATGAACTTCCGGGCGGGGGGCTCATGATCACAGACCTTTTCCTCACTGGCGTCGCAGCATTTTCAATGCTTGTCCCGCCCTACTTCATCCTCAAGTGAGGTGGAGCGGTCTGGTCTATTGCTTATCTCTGAAATCCAGCAGCTTGGCATGGCGCAGCTTCTCCTCGCCCTTCAGGAACCGCACCCGGCCGACTAGACCAGGTTTCAGCCATTCGGCCTTGTCGCTCTTGAGCCTTACAGGCGCCGGTCCGCCCATCTTGCCTTGGACGCGGTCCCAAAGGCGCTGCCGCTTGTCTGCCTTGAAGGTAACGAAGGCGGCGCCGGCATACCGACCCTTGTCGGCCATCAGCACCATCGCAGGCTTGCCGGCTTCCCGCTGCACGCCAATGATGTCCATGTCCTTTTCGGCATAGCACTTTATCTTGCGCCAGTTCATCGTCGGGCCGCTGCGGTACGGGCTGTCCTTGCGCTTCGACACCATCCCCTCCAGGCCAGCCTGGTCGACAAGGTGATAGACAGCATCCCCCGTGCCTGGCATAGCCTCGCTGAACTGAATGCGGTCGCCGGTAGGAACAAGCTCCTGAAGGATCTCGCGACGGTCCTCTGCCGGCATGTCGCGCAGATCGTGTCCGTTCAGGTGTAGAAGATCGAATGCAACCAGATACACGTCGCGCGATGGATTGCGGCTGGTGACGGCTGACTGAAGCGCGTGGAAGTCGGACAGGCCCGCCTCATTAATGGTGATCGCCTCGCCATCGATGATGAAGTCTTCCGCCTCGATCGCCGCCGCTTCGCCTGCGAGCTGGATGTAGCGGCCCGTCCAGTCGTAGCCGTTCTTGGTGATCAGCCGGATGCCGTCTTCGTCCTTGATGACCTGGGTGCGGTAGCCATCAAACTTGATCTCGTGGAGCCAGTCATCGCCGTGCGGTGGCGTATCGACCAGTTCGGGCTCCATCGGATGGATAAACTTCAAACGCATGAAACTGACTCGCGAATCGCGACTCAATTAGGATGCGCTTAATTAGTTCCGGAAAATTTTAACGAATCGTTGACCGCGCTGTCCCATTCTAGGACGGCGCGGTCAAACCCCAACCGGGCTGCGCAGGCGGCTCCGGCACTCAAGCGCCCGCCCCCATGTCGGAGCCGCCACTGCACACCAAATTACCATCGATGGTTGAATCAACCGTTACCGCACGTGCTTTCCAGTGTGCGTTCCTGATCATTAGACTTTGACGGAACGGAGGGTTCCGGAACATTTTAGACGAACTGAAAGTTCGATGGGGATGACGAAGCTATCGGACCTCGGCCCGCCGATCCCCGGAAAGTTGCACGGCGGCGCAGACATCCGGAAGAGCAGCATAGCGGCAGCGACGCCACCTTCGTGGCGCCGCCACCATTGTCGAAATCAAGCCGCGATCCCACCGCGGCCGGAATTCATGCCGCCCATCCAGGGGAGCGGAGCAAGCGGCTCTTGCAGGATTTTGACGGATCTTGCGAACCCGGCGACAGCATCACGCGCGACCGACAGTGAAACCTGGCCGTCGTAAGCACGCTGGCAGGCCCGGAAGGCGGTTTCGAAAATCGGGCCCCGCCGCTCCCGTGGCCAATCATGCAAGAAGTCGAAAGCGTCTTCGAGACATCCCAGCTCTTGAATGAACTGGCCATTGCTTACCAACACCGGTTGATCGAACATCCTATCGCCCATCTAGACCTCCTTTCGGTTGAGCGAACCAGTTTGCCGAATCGGCTCGTCACGCGGCTGCATGCTCAGGCTCCGCGAACACGCCACCATCTCCGCGTCTGGGCGGGACCGCGACATACGCGGGAACCGGCGGCGGATCATCGTCGTCATCTCGCCAGGGGTACCGCAACCAGCTGCGCCGGGCTTTGTCGCGACGCCGATCTGAGGATCGGCCGCCGTTACTCCGCCGCCTGGAAACCGACGGCTTGCCTTCAAATTCGTCCAACTGGTTGAGAGCACGAAGAATATCGCCGACCTCCACAATGGCGCCGTTGTCCAATCGACGTAAGGCAGGCCTGCCCGGAACCGCATGGACATCGGAAGCCCAAAAAGCGAGCAAAGCCCGTTTTGCGCCGATCGTCATCTCCTCTTTCAGCACGTCATCAGGCGTCTGCAGCCCAGCGTATTCCGCGGCGAGATTTTTCGGTTCAGGTTCATGATAATCGTAAGCTTCGGATCTCATCTCCATTCTCCGCAATCTGTGCCTCCCGGCAGAGCCGGGAGGCAGGCGACAAACTGGATTGCAGGGTCAAGCTACTTCGCGCTCCGGCTCTGCGTTCAGCTTGATGGCTTCCTTCTTGTCGGATTTCTTGAGGGGAAGCCCTTTGGCTTCGGAGCTGATCTCGATGCGCCGGGGCTTGAGTTCCTCGGGCACTTCGCGGATCAGGTCCACCGACAGCAGGCCATTCTGGAGATTGGCTGCCTTGACCTTGACGTGGTCTGCAAGTTTGAACACCTGCTTGAAGTTGCCTATCGCCAGACCGCGATGGAGGATTTCCCGATTTTCCTGATCAGGTTTCCTCTGTCCGATCACGGACAATTCGGGTCCGTTCTGCACAAGCTCCACTTCGTCGAGACCGAAGCCGGCGACAGCCATCGTGATGCGATAATCATTGTCGCCATTCTTCTCGATATTGTAAGGAGGCCAGTCCGAACGCACGCTGTTTTCGAGCATGTCGAAGAGTCGGTCGAAACCGACCGTTGTGCGGTAAAGGGGGGCATAATCAAAGCTTCTCATAGCCATATCCTCCGTGAAGCAACATGGGGTTACGAGGCCGCCGCGGTGTCGCCGCGGCGCCATTTTGTCGAGCCGTAGCCTCGACGGAAAACGATCTGGGAATCGCGTTTTTTCTCTTCAAGAGGTCGTTGCGAAAATTTTTTCGGAACGCACACAGGCGATATTCCCAGTGGGAGAATGCGCTGTTTTCACCCGAGCGCGAGGGCTTCGTTCTCCAATCCGACGCCCTCTAGTTTGGGCTCAGACCTGCGCCAGGCCTCCATCGACAAAAACCTCGCCGCCGGTCATGAAGCTGCTGTCCGAGGACGCCAGGAACGCCGCCACGGCGCCTGTCTCGGAGGGGTCGCCCATCCGCCCGAGTACGGTGGTCGCTCCCATCGCTTCCATCCCCTCTTCACCCAGAACCTCCAGCGCCAGTTCGGTCGTTGTCGGCCCCGGTGAGAGCACATTGACGCGGATGCCCGTGCCGCGCAGGTCCAGCGCCCAGCTGCGCGCCAGGTTGCGGACCGCCGCCTTGGTCGCGCTGTAGATGCTGAACGCCGGCGTCCCCATCACGCTCGTGCTCGACCCGGTCAGGATGATCGACGCCCCCTCAGCCATGAGCGGCAGGGCTTTCTGCACCGTGAAGACCAGCCCCTTCACATTGAGGTCGAAGATGTTGTCGTAGTGCTCGGGCGTGATTTCGCCCAGCGGCGCGAACGCGCCGGTCCCGGCGTTGGCGAGCAGGATGTCGACCCCGCCGCGCTCGGCCTTCACCGTCTGATAGAGCCGGTCGAGGTCGGCCATGTCGGTTACCGAACCGCGCACCGCCCTTGCATTGGGGCCGAGCTGCGCCACCGCGGCATCGAGCGCCTCTTGCCGCCGACCGAAGATGTAGACGAACGCGCCTTCGTCGATGAACCGCTGGGCGGCTCCGAGTCCGATGCCGCTTCCGCCGCCCGTCACCACTGCCGTCTTGCCCTGTAGTCTGCTCATGATGTGCTCCTTTGTTGAGGTTGCACTCACTTGGCCACCCACCCACTTATTGACAAGTATGCACCTTTTGGTAAGTGGGTAGAAATGTCATCAAATCGCTCAGAGCCGGCTTCGTCGCGGACACAGGCTCCGCTGCCAGCACAAAATTGCACGCCGACGATGCCTGGTTTCACCTGCGGCCTCGACGCGACCCTGCGGCTCATTGCCGGCAAGTGGAAGCCGCTGATCCTTTACTTCCTCGCTCAGGACGGCCCGATCCGCTACGGTGAGTTGCGGCGAGCCGTCCGCGACGTCAGCGACAAGATGTTGATTCAGCAGCTCAAGGAGCTGGAGGGCGACGATCTCGTGAAGCGGACCGACTACAAGGAGATCCCCCCGCGGGTGGATTACAGTCTCACGCCCTTGGGCCGCGGCCTGGCCGAGGCCCTCGTACCGCTATGCTCCTGGGGCACGGCAAACATGGCCGAGGTCACCCGCCTCTTCGCCGAGCGCGAGGCCTCGAATGGCAAAAGACGCGGATCCCTCCTGGGCGACTGAAAACAGTCATTCGCTCTTCCGTCTTCTCGGCTCGCCTTCGGCAACGCGGCTCGATGTCATCATGGCCGATTGATCGGCTCCGGCGAGCCTACAGTTCCAGAACTCCGATCCGGAAAATCAACAAGCGCTCACGGCTTGCGCGCGGTTGTGCGCCGCGCGATAGATGTGCCGGTTCAGGGAGGAATCATGCGGAGAATCTCGGCATCGGTGCTGCTGCTCGCGGCTGCGCTTTACGCGAATTGTGCCCTGGCACTCGACAGCAGCGGCACGCCTGTCGTGGTCACGCCGCTGGCTTCGCGCACCACCACCGCGTCCGGGCAGCCGATCACGCTGCCGCAGAAGAACGTGCAGGTGCTGGTATCGACTTACGACATCGCGGCGGGCGCGACCTTGCCGGTCCACCGGCACCCCTTCCCCCGCTATGCCTATGTCGAGGCCGGGACGCTGAAGGTCACCAATGTCGAGACCGGCAACAGCAACACCTACAAGACGGGCGATTTCATCATCGAAATGATCGGCCAGTGGCATCAGGCCACCAACATCGGCGATGGCCCGGTCAAGCTGCTGGTGATCGATCAGGTCGAGGAAGGCACCAAGAATACGGAATTGCGCCAGTAGCCAAGGCGATGCCTGCGCCCCGAAGGCGGGAACGCGATGCGCCGCCCGCCTTCCCCCGGTCGCCGACAATCGGCCCGCCCCAAGCGCTCGATCCAGCGCTCAGCCCCAGGAGCCGACCATCTGTCGTGTCGTCGCGTTCAGCCGGTTGAAAGCGTTGATCAGGGCGATCTGGACAACGAGCGCGGCAAGCGCCTTTTCGTCATAGTGCCGGGCAGCTTCGTCCCAGACATCGTCCGGCACGGCGTCTGCCCGGTCGGCGAGCCTTGTGCCGGCCTCCGCCAGCGCCAGGGCCGCGCGTTCGGCATCGGTGAAGTATGGCGTCTCCCGCCATGCCGCCAGCGCAAAGATGCGCTCGTCCTTCTCGCCGGCCTTCTTCAGTTCGCGCGCATGCATGTCGACGCATAGGCTGCAGGCATTGATCTGGCTGGCGCGCAGATGGATCAGCTTGCGCGTCACATAGGGCACGTCGGCCGCCTCGGTCGACTTGTCCAGCGCCAGCAACGCCTGCAGTGCGCCTGGGATAAGCATCACCGGGTTCTTGATTCTCGCTTGCATGGTCTTCTCCTTTGAAACCGTGTTTCGGTAGGGCGTGTTTTGCCGAGCCCGGGAGCGGAGCCTCCGGGCGCGAATTGTTGCGATCGGCAGCAGTGCCGACCGGTTTGGTCGAGAAAGGGTTCGGCCGTCAGCCCTGCTTCGCGGCCACCTGCTCCAGCCGTTCCAGAATACGCGGCCAGCCGCTTCCCATGCCGACATATCCGCGCTCGTCGGCGGGCCGGAACCCCGAATGCTCCATCCGCACCCGGGTCGCCGCACCTTCGGGCGTGAGCGACCAGGTCACCACGGTCCTCAGCCCGCTGTCGGATTCGCTTCCGTCGCCCCAGCTATAGGCAAGCAGGCGCGGCGCCTCTACTTTCAACACCACGCAGTTCGTCACCCCGGACCAGCCCGGCACCGGTGCCGCCCGGAAGGTGAAGCGATGCCCCTCCTGCGCCGCGAAATCGTTCTGCATGAGCCACTCGGCAACGAGTTCAGGCACGGTCAGTGCGCGCCATATCTTCTCCGCCGAATGCGGAATCAGCCGCTCGACGACGATCGATTTGGTTTGCGTCATGCCTCGTTCCTCCTTGCCGTGTTCGCGCTGCTGGGGCGAAATCAATAACTCGCCAGCTATGAATTAACCCATAACTCCGCAGTTATACAACTGTCAAGCCGGGAAATGCCCGCCTGGTCCAAATGGCGGCCTGCCGTTCACGCTTTCGCGCCGGCCGCCCGGGTGCTAGGGCTTTCCGCGACATCATGGACTGGATCATCCCTTGACCGCTGAAACTCGCCCACCGCTGATCGAAATCTGTGTCGAAGGCATCGATGGCCTGTTCGCCGCGCAGGAGGCCGGCGCCGACCGGGTCGAACTGTGCGCCAGCCTTGTCGAAGGCGGCATCACGCCGAGCCTAGGCACGGTGCGCGCCGCGCTGGACCAGGCCACCGTGCCGTTTCACGTCATGGTGCGGCCGCGCGGCGGCGATTTTCTCTACAGCGAGACCGAATACCACTCGATGCTCGCCGATGTCGCAGCACTCCGCGACCTCGGCGTGCCCGGCGTGGTGTATGGCTGCCTGAACGCCGATGGCACCATCGATGAACGCCGCATGGGCGAATTGACCGAGGCGGCGGGTCCGCTGAACGTCACCTGTCACCGCGCCTTCGACATGACGCGCGATCCCAGCGAGGCGCTGGAAGCGCTGATACGCTGCAAGGTCGGCCGCGTGCTGACCAGCGGCCAGCGCGACACCGCCATCGAAGGCCTGCCATTGTTGGCGGAGCTGGTGCGACAGGCCGGTGACCGGATCATCATCCTTGGTTGCGGCGGGCTCGATCTCGGCAACATCGCAGAGGTGCGCGGAAAGACCGGGCTGGCGGAAATGCATTTCGCCGCCCTCAAGGAGGTGCCGAGCGCCATGCGCTACCGCAACCCAAAGGTTGGCATGGGCGGCTCCGATCTCGACCGTGAGTACCGCAACATTTTGACCGACACACCGCTGGTGGCGGCAACGATCGCGGCGGCCAAGGCATGACCTCCTCTATCAGCCGCATATCACAAGGCGACGAAGCCTCTATCCTGGCCCTCAACAACGAGCATGCCGCCGAACTGTCGTGGCTCGAAGCCGAGCGGCTGTCCTTCCTGCTCGGCGAAGCGTTTTACGCCAGGCGCATCGGCGATCTCGAAGCCTTCATCATGACCTTCGACCAGGACGCCAGCTATGACAGCCCGAATTTTGTCTGGTTCCGCGAACGCTACGAACGCTTCGTCTATGTCGACCGTGTCGTGGTGGCCGCGCATGCGAGGGGCCGTGGCCACGCGCGCCTGCTTTATCAGGATCTGTTCGACCACGCCCGGCGCGCCGGCCACACGCTGGTCACCTGCGAGGTCAACAGCGACCCGCCCAACCCCGCCTCGGACGCCTTCCACGCCACGCTCGGCTTCGCCGAAGTCGGCGATGCGGTCATCCATGGCGGCAAGAAGGCGGTGCGCTATTACGCCAGGCGGATCACCGCTTGAAGACACGGGCTAGCTGAACAAACGCCGCCGCGCTATATCGGCAAACAGGTCGCCGTGCCCCAAGCTCGGTACATTTAAGACCATTGATGGATCACCGCCCGAACGACAACTGGTTCGAAGGGCATTTCTGATCATCTGGTTGAGGCTATGACGGCATTCACCAGTTGCGGTTGAGCCATTCGCGCGCCGGCCGCTCGATGACGTAGTAGCTGCCGAGCGCGCAGGCAAAAACCCCGGCCAGCATCAGCCACGGGTCGCTGCCTTGTTCGTAGACGAATTTGTAGAATGGCTGCTGCCACAGATAGAGCGAATACGACCACAGGCCCAACGTCGCCATCGGCCAGGACGACAGCAATCCGGAAAAGAACTGGGTGCTGAAATCGAGCGCGTTGACGGCAATCGCCAGCAGCGGCACGGCGACAAGGTAATGGATCGGCGTCGGCACGGGGTCCATGAACAGCAAAACCGCGCCGGCCGCAGCCGCCATGGCGACGTAAGGCCCCTTCAACATGGCCGGCAGCCTGCCATCGGCCTTGAGCAGGCAGATCGACGCCGACAGCAGGATCGATGCAATGTGCACATCGGTGCGCCAGTAGGTGGTCTCGTAGTCAAGTCTGAACACCCAGTAAGACACCGCCCCGTTCGCCATGGCGAGCAAGGCCAGCGCCAGCAGCAACGGTATGACGCGATCGCGCCTGGCGACGGTGGCGCTGATCAGGGCCAGGATCACATAGGCATGCTCCTCGACGCAGAGCGACCAGATGTGGTCCAGCGCACCGGCCCGGGTGACGAGAATTCCGGCGTAGTTGTAGGTGAATGTCAGCGCCGTCAGCGCCGCCTTCCATTTGAAGGCGATGAACGTTCCCGACAGCGCGACCATGGCAACGGCAACGAACACCAGAAGCGCTGGATAGATGCGCGAAAAGCGGCGCTTGAAGAACTTCTTCAGCGGGTACCGTTCGATGAACAGGATCTCGCCCATCAGCCGGCCGCTGAGCACGAAGAAGAATTCGACGCCCAGCACCCCGAGATTGATTCCGGGAACCGGAAAGAAATGCCCGATCAGCACCAGGGCGATCGACAGTCCGCGCCAGCCGTCGAGATAGGCCAGCCTGGTTCTGGTCGATCTGTCGGCGACCGATCGCGGCGGAACCAAATGGGTGGCGGAAATTTCGGACATGCCGATCCCTTCGCGTTGGACATGCGAAAGGCACGGCGGTGCATATTCCGAACCCGGCTCGCATTCCCGCCCCAAGTCATATTGCAGTGCAAGGTAAATTTGTGCAAGTGCGAGATTGCAGTCCGGGCAGTTCCAGGAGAAGGAGCTGGCCGGAATTGCTTCAAGCAAAGGCGCAGCGCAGGGGGGCGACACCTTGATGGAACTGGATCGCTAAGGGTCGCCGCATACGAAAAAGGGGCCGTGGCGGCCCCTCTCCTTTGTCCAAACCGATGGTGTCAGGCGTTGGCTGCCGCCACCGCCCGTTTGGCCATCACCGAGATCAGATTGGCGCGATAGTCGGCGGAAGCGTGGATGTCGGTCATCAGGTTCTTGGCAGGCACCTTCACGCCCTTGAGCGACGCGGCGTCGAAGCTCTTCGCCAGCGCCGCCTCGATCTCCTTCGAGCGGAAGACGCCGTCGTCGCCGGCGCCGGTGACGGCGACGCTGACGCCATCCTTGCCCTTGGCCACGAACACGCCGACGATCGCGTAGCGCGAGGCCGGATTGCGGAATTTTTCATAGGCGGCCTTCGCCGGTGCGGTGAAGGTGACCGCGGTGATGATCTCGCCATCCTTCAATGCGGTCTCGAACAGTCCCTTGAAGAACTTGTCGGCAGCTATCTCGCGCTTGTTGGTGACGATGGTGGCCCCCAGCGCCAGCAGCGCCGCGGGATAGTCGGCCGCCGGATCGTTGTTGGCGATCGAGCCGCCGATCGTGCCCCTGTGGCGTACCGCCGGGTCGCCGATCAGCGACGCCAGATGGGCAAGCGCCGGGCACGCCTTCTTCAGCTTCTCGTCATTGGCGACGTCGAAATGCGTCGTGGCGGCGCCGATGGTGATCGTCTTGCCCGACACTTTGACACCTTGCAACTCCGTGATGCGCGACAGATCGACGAGATCGGAAGGCGCCGCCAGCCGCGTCTTCATGGCCGGGATCAAAGTCATGCCGCCCGAGAGCAGCTTGGCGTCGTCCGTCTTGATCAGCTTGGCGGCTTCAGAGACCGAGCCGGCACGGTGGTAGTTGACTGCGTACATGGGGTCCTCCTTGAGAGTGCTTGGTCAGTAGTGGGTAGTCGGTAGTGAATGCTCAGCTGCCGTTGTTGATGAAGCGCTTCCCTATTCGCTACTCACTACTCCCTGCTCACTCTTTTCAGTGCTTCGTCGCGGCACGGATCGCTGCCCACACGGTGGACGGCGAAGCCGGCATGGCAATGTCGGGGATGCCGATGGCATCGGTGATGGCGTTGATCACCGCCGGCGGCGAGCCGATGGCGCCGGCCTCGCCGCAGCCCTTGATGCCGAGCGGATTGCCCGGACACGGGGTGTTCGACGTCGAGACCTTGAACGAAGGCAGGTCGTCCGCGCGCGGCATGGTGTAGTCCATGTAGCTTGCCGTCAGCAGCTGCCCGCTGGCGTCATAGTGAGCGCCTTCCAGCAGCGCCTGGCCGACGCCCTGGGCGATGCCGCCATGCACCTGGCCCTCGACGATCATCGGGTTGATGATGTTGCCGAAATCGTCGGCGGCCACGAACTGGACGATCTCGGTCGTACCGGTTTCCGGATCGATCTCGACCTCGCAGATATAGCAGCCCGCCGGGAAGGTGAAATTCGACGGATCGTAGAAGGCCGTTTCCTTCAGCCCGGGTTCCATTCCGGCCGGCAGATTGTGCGCGGTGTAGGCGGCAAGCGCCACCTGGAACCACGGCACGTTCTTGTCGGTGCCGGCGACCTTCAGCGCGCCGTTCTCGATGACGATGTCGCCTTCGTCGGCCTCGAGCAGATGCGCGGCGATCTTCTTGGCCTTGGCCTCCACCTTGTCGAGCGCCTTGGCGATCGCCGACATGCCGACCGCACCCGAGCGCGATCCGTAGGTGCCCATGCCCATCTGCACCTTGTCGGTATCGCCATGGACGATCGAAACCGAATCGATCGGCACGCCGAAACGCTCGTTGACCAGCTGCGCGAACGTCGTCTCATGGCCCTGACCATGGCTGTGCGAGCCGGTCAGCACCTCGATCGTGCCGACCGCGTTGACCCGCACTTCCGCCGATTCCCAAAGGCCGACGCCGGCGCCGAGCGAGCCGACCGCCGCCGACGGCGCGATGCCGCACGCCTCGATGTAGCAGCTCATGCCGATGCCGCGCAGCTTGCCCTGCTTTGCCGCCGCGGACTTGCGCTTGGCAAAGCCGGCATAGTCGGAGGTCTTCATGGCCGCATCGAGCGAGGCGCCATAGTCGCCGGCGTCATAGTTCATGATCACCGGGGTCTGGTGCGGAAAGACGGTGATGAAGTTCTTGCGCCGCAGTTCGGCCGGAGAGACGCCGAGTTCGCGCGCTGCTGCTTCCATCGTGCGTTCCAGGAGATAGGTGGCCTCCGGCCGCCCTGCCCCGCGATAAGCATCGACGGGTGCCGTGTTGGTATAGACGGTGCGCACATTGGCATGGATGGCCGGAATATCGTACTGCCCCGACAAAAGCGTCGCGTAGAGATAGGTCGGCACGCAGGACGAGAACAGCGACATGTAGGCGCCGAGATTGGCGATCGTATCGACTTTGAAGCCGGTGATCCGGTTGTTCTTGTCGAACGCCATCTCGACGGTCGAGACATGGTCGCGGCCATGCGCGTCGGTGAGGAAGCTTTCGGTGCGGTCTGCGACCCATTTGACCGGCACGCCGGTCTTCTTCGACGCCCACAGGCAGACGATCTCTTCGGGATAGATGTAGATCTTGGAACCGAAGCCGCCGCCGACATCGGGCGCGATCACCCGCAGCTTGTTTTCCGGCGCGACATTGTAGAAGGCGCTCATCACCAGCCGCGCGACATGCGGGTTCTGCGATGTCGTCCAGCAGGTATAGTGATCTTCCGCCTTGTCGTAGTGGCCGAGAGCCGCGCGCGGCTCCATGGCGTTCGGCACCAGCCGGTTGTTGACGATCTTCATGCGGGTGACATGCGCCGCCGCCTTGATGGCGGCGTCGGTCGCCTTGGCATCGCCGATCTCCCAGTCGAAGATCAAATTGTTCTCGGCCTCGGCGTGGACCTGCGGCGCGCCCTTTTCGAGCGCCTTGGTGGCGTCGACGACGGCCTTCAGTTCCTTGTAGGTGATCTCGACCGCCTCGGCCGCGTCACGCGCCTGGCCCTTGGTCTCGGCCACGACGATGACGACGGCGTCGCCGACATAGCGGACCTTGTCGACGGCCAGCGGCGACCATGCGCCCATCTTCATCGGAGAACCGTCCTTGGAATGGATCATCCAGCCGCAGATGAGGTTGCCGATGCCGTCGGCCTTGAGTTCCTTGCCGGTTAGCACGCCGATGACGCCCGGCATGCCCTGCGCCTTCTTGACGTCGATCTTCTTGATCTGCGCATGCGCGTGCGGGCTGCGCACGAACGCCGCATGCTTCATGCCGGGAACCACCATGTCATCGACATAGCGGCCCGCGCCGGTGATGAAGCGCTTGTCTTCCTTGCGCGCCACGCGAGCGCCAACACCTTCAATGCCCATCAGAAATTCCCTCCCGAGATTGTAGGGGAGTAGGTGAGTAGGGCAGTACGGCAGTAGGGAAAATTGGCTCCGGTTCCCTACTGCCCTACTGCCTTACTGCCCTACTGCCTCGTTCACGCAGCTTGTTTCGCTTTACCCTTGGTCCCCTTCGACATCGTCTTCGATGCGGCGAGGATCGCCTTGACGATGTTGTGGTAGCCGGTGCAGCGGCAGATATTGCCCTCCAGTTCGGCCCGCACCGTCGCCTCATCGAGGCCTTCGGGATGGCGCTTGATCATGTCGGTGGCCGTCATGATCATGCCTGGCGTGCAGAAGCCACATTGCAGGCCGTGATGTTCCTTGAACGCCGCCTGCACGGGATGCAGGTCGGCGCCGTTGGCGAGACCTTCGATCGTCACCACGCTGGAGCCGGACGCCTGGACCGCGAGCATGGTGCAGGACTTGACCGCCTTGCCGTCGACATGCACGACGCAGGCGCCGCATTGCGACGTGTCGCAGCCGACATGCGTGCCGGTGAGGCCGAGATTCTCGCGCAGGAAGTGAACCAGCAGCGTTCGATCCTCGGCAGCGCCGCTGACCCGCTTGCCGTTCACCATCAACGAAACGTCCGACATGGTCCCTCCCTGGGTATCAACCTTGGTCATCACGCTGCCGACGCGCTGTGGCACTTCGGCCATGCGTCATTCGTACACCGCACCACGCACAAAAAACAGCGCGACGGAAAAGCGGGATCATTGTACTTTCGGTCATGGCCAGGGCCAAGGATGCATTCCCCTCACCCCATTGCCAAAACGCCGGTTGGAAGCAACAATGTCCTTCGACGCCCGCGCGCCGGAAGCTTGTAAAAACAACAGCGCATAAAAACAGCGTCGGAGGAAATGCGGGAGAACGCCGCTGACGAGTTCACGGACGCGCTACGCATGCGGCTTGTCGGCGCTGACGACGGACGAGCCCGACATGGACGCATTTGCATGCGCGGTGGCCGCCGAGGCTGCCGCCATCGACGCAGGTTTTGCCCTGCTGTTCTTCTCCCAGAGCCTCGTCGAGGCCGACGCCCTGTCACGGGCACTTCTGACCCACGCACCGGGGCTCCACCATGCCGGCTGCTCGACCGCCGGCGAGATCACGCCGCAGGGCCTCGAGGACGGCCATGTGCTCGCCATGCTGCTGCCCTCGGCGGCGTTCACCGCCGTCAGCACCATGGTCGACGATCTGTCCTCGTCGGGCATGGACAGGATCACCGGCGAGGTTGAAGCCTTGAGGCGCAACCTGCGCGGCCGGGTCGGCGGCGAGCACACCAGGAACACGTTCGCGCTCTGCTTCATCGACGGGCTATCCTATGCCGAGGAGGCGGTCAGCTCCGCCATCCACTGGGGCCTTGACGACATCCCCCTGCTCGGCGGCTCGGCCGGCGACGATCTGAAGTTCGAGACGACACGCCTGATCTCGAACGGCAGGGTCACCTCGGACAGCGCCATCATCGTGCTGATCGCCACGGAAATCCCTTTCCACGTCTTCAAGACCGACAATTTCGTTCCGACCGACGAAAAGCTGGTGGTGACGGCATCGGATGCCGATCATCGCATCGTGCGCGAGTTCAACGCCACCAATGCGGCAGACGAATATGCCGCTTCCGTGGGCATCCTCCCGCAGACCCTGACGCCCTTGAGCTTCGCCTCGCATCCGGTGGTGGTGAAGGTGGGCGGCGAATATTACTGCCGCTCGATTCAGAGAATGCACGCGGACGGCTCGCTGTCGTTCTTCTGCGCCATCGACGACGGCGTCGTGCTGTCGATCGCCCAGCCCAAGGACATGGTGGAATCGACACGCGCCGCCCTGCGCGAGGTCGAGGAGCGGCTGGGTGGCATCGACCTGATCCTCGGCTTCGACTGCGTGCTGCGCCGGCTCGACGCGCGCAACCGGCAGGTCTTTCGCGACATTTCGGAGCTTTACCGGATCAACAATGTCGTCGGCTTCGGCACCTATGGCGAGCAGTACCGGTCGATGCATCTGAACCAGACCTTCACCGGCATCGCTTTCGGCGACCGCCAGGCGGCAGAATAAGGCGGCCGGACAACATGCCGCTCAGGGACATAAACGATCTTGAAAAGCTGAAGAAGATCAACGCCGCACTGGTCAGTCGCGTCGAGCGGTCGATGGACCAGCAAGGCAACGCCTTCTCGCTGTTCCAGACCGCGATTTCGCTGGAAAATCGCGTGCGAACGCGCACCGAAGAGCTGCATTCGACGCTGCGCCGACTGGAGCAATCCAACATCGACCTCAGCGCCGCCAAGGAAAATGCCGAGCTGGCGAACCTGTCCAAGACGAGGTTCCTCGCCGCCGCCAGCCACGACGTGCTGCAACCGCTGAACGCGGCCCACCTCTCCGTCTCGGCGCTGGCTGAAGTGCAGACCAGCGACGAGGGCAGGAAGCTGGTGCGCCAGGTCGAGCGCTCGCTCGAAACGATGGAGGACCTGCTGCGCACCCTGCTCGACATTTCCAAGCTCGATGCCGGCGTGGTGAAGCCCGACATTGGCGACGTCAGCCTGGAGGCGTTGTTCTCGTCACTGCGCTCGGATTTCCAGCCGGTGGCGGCACTCAAGCAGCTGTCGCTGAAGTTCCGGCCGGTCAATGCCGTGGTCCGCTCCGACCGCACATTGCTGCGTCGCATCCTGCAGAACATACTTTCCAATGCGCTAGGCTATACCCGTTCGGGTGGCGTCCTTGTCGGCACCAGGCATCGCGGCGACACCATCCGCATCGATGTCGCCGATACGGGCTGCGGCATTCCCGAGGACCAGCGCGAGGCGGTGTTCGAGGAGTTCCATCGCGGCACCTTGCCCGCCAATGCCGAGCTCGACGGCGGCGGTCTCGGGCTCGGGCTCGCCATCGTGCGCCGCATGGCCGGCGCGCTCGGGCACCCCGTGACGTTTTCGTCGAAGGTAGGCCGCGGCACGATCTTCCACATCGATGTTCCTGTCGGCATCGGCGCCCCCGCCGACGCCATCGCCAGCGCCGCCAGCCTGGAGCGTCCGCGCGGCTACGGCCTGTTCGGCACCAAGGTGCTGCTGGTCGAAAACGACATCGAGGTGCTGGAGGCGATGACCTTCCTGCTCGAACGCTGGCAATGCCTGGTGCGGGCCGCGACCTCGACCGACGATGCGCTGGACATGCTTGGCGACACCGACTGGGTGCCCGACATCGTCATCGCCGACCAGCATCTCGACGGCGGCGATCTCGGCACCGCCACCATATCGGAGGTCCGCAACTATCTCGGCCGCACCGTGCCGGCGCTGATCGTCACCGCCGACAGTTCCGAG
Organism: Mesorhizobium sp. WSM1386; assembly: GCF_055901595.1. Taxonomy (NCBI): domain Bacteria; kingdom Pseudomonadati; phylum Pseudomonadota; class Alphaproteobacteria; order Hyphomicrobiales; family Phyllobacteriaceae; genus Mesorhizobium; species Mesorhizobium sp. WSM1386. The sequence goes on along the minus strand of NZ_CM148373.1, from coordinate 3,673,031 downwards.
GAAATTGCCAAGGCCGCCCGCGCGGGCGGCATCGAACTGATGCGCAAACCGCTGAAACCGGCACAACTAAGGGCGCTGCTGGCACATTTGCTGGCTTAGGCTACCCTCCCCTCGATGGGAGGTCGGCGCGGAGCGCCGGGGTGGGGTGCGGCGCCAAGCTCCCCCATCCCGCTCCGCTTCGCGGATCGACCCTGCCCACAAGGGAGGGTAAAAGATCAAAACCCAGCTTGATCCCGAAACAGCTCCGCATTGTCCAGCTTCGAAACCTCGATCACCGCTTGGGTGCGGCTGTAGACATTGAGCTTGCGCAGGATCTCGGAGACATGCGCCTTGACCGTGGTCTCGCCGACCTGCAGTTCGTAGGCGATCTGCTTGTTGAGCAAGCCCTGGCGCAGCATCTGCAGCACCCGCAACTGCTGCGGCGTCAGCTTGGACAGGCGCTGGACCATGTCGGCGCGGTCGCTGCTGTCGGCGTCCGCCGGCTGGCCCTCATAGGTTTGCGGCACGTAGATGGCGCCGTCCATCACCGAGCGAATGGCGGCCGCCAGGTCGCTCTTGCGCGCCGATTTCGGAATGAAGCCGGCCGCACCATAGGACAAGGCCTCGGAGATGATCCTCGGCTCCTCATATCCCGACACGATCACCACCGGCAGGCGCGGATAGCGGGTCCTGAGCTGCAGCAGGCCGTCGAAGCCATGCACGTCGGGCATTGAGAGATCGAGAAGCGCCAGGTCGAAAGGCTTGGCGTCAGCCAGGAGATCGAGCGCCTCGGTGATCGAGCGCGCCTCGACCGTATCGACTTCCGGATAGGCCATCTGAACGGCGCTGTGCAGCGCCTCGCGAAACAGCGGATGGTCGTCGATGATGAGGAACCGGGCGCGATCATTGACTGCGGTCATGACATTCGTTCCGAAGCCCCGTGTTCAGTTTCCAGCACAAGCTAATCCCACGAGCATGACCGGATTATTGCCAAATAGTCTACCGTTGATAGCCGGATTCGCATACAGGCACGGCGGCGCGAGTGCCCTGTGAAATGGGACGCCTTGCCCGGCCCCTGAATTCGGCCGAAGGTACCCGGCATCCGACGTCCAAGACAGAGACCGCCATGACCGCTTTCGTTCTCCCCGTCCCGCCAACGCCTTCTGTCGCCGTCAGCGGGTCGGCCGAGCGTTTTGCCGTGCGCCGGATCTTCTGCGTCGGCCGCAACTACGCGGCGCACGCCCGCGAATTCGGTAATGATGAGCGCGATCCGCCCTTCTTCTTCACCAAGCCGGCCGACGCAGTGGTCGATTCCGGTGTGACCATTCCCTACCCGCCGCTGACCGCCAATCTGCACCATGAGATCGAGCTGGTCGCCGCGATCGGCAGACCGGGCTTCCGCATCCCGCGTGAGCGGGCGCTGGATCATGTCTGGGGTTATGGCGTCGGCGTCGACCTCACCCGCCGCGATTTGCAGGACGAGGCCAAGAAGGCGGCGCGGCCCTGGGACTGGTCGAAGGCATTCGACCGCTCGGCGCCCTGCGGCCCGCTGGTCCCGGCGCAAAAAGGCGGCCACCCACGGAAGGGCCGCATCTGGCTCGCGGTCGACGGCAAGGTCAGGCAGGACGCCGATCTCGCCGAGCTGATCTGGCCGATCGCCGACGTCGTCTCGATCTGCAGCGAGGCGATGGAGCTCGAAGCCGGCGACCTGATCTTTACCGGCACGCCCGCCGGCGTCGGTGTGGTCAAGCCGGGCGAGACGATGACCGGCGGCGTCGACGGCATCGGCACGATCGAAGTGACCATCGGCCAACCGAAGTAAGCGCATGAGCGAGTTCGTCCTGCACAATTACTATCGGTCCTCCACCTCCTATCGGGCACGGATCGCGCTGGAGATGAAGGGGCTGAGCTACAGCTATGTCCCGCACCATTTGCGCCATGGCGACCATCTGGAGCCGGCCTATCTCGCGGTCAATCCGCAGGGGCTGGTGCCGGCGCTGGTGCTGGGCGACGGCACGCTTTTGACGCAGTCGCTGGCTATCATCGAATATCTCGACGAGATCCAGCCCGAACCGCCGCTGCTGCCTGGGGACGCACTTGGCCGGGCGCGCGTGAGAATGCTGGCGCAGATGATCGCCTGCGACATCCACCCGGTGAACAATCTGCGTGTGCTGACCTCGCTGCGCACCCTGTTCGGCGCCGGCGACCAGGACATCACCAACTGGTTCCGCCACTGGGTGAACGAAGGTTTCCGTCCGCTTGAAAAGCTCCTGGCGTCGTCGCCGCAGACCGGAACATTCTGCCACGGCGAGACTCCGGGGCTCGCCGATATCTGCCTGGTTGCGCAAATCGCCAGCAACGCCCGTTTCGGCGTGGACTTGGCGCCCTACCCGACAATCGCACGCATCAACGCCGCCTGCATGGCACTGCCAGCCTTCCAGAAGGCCGCGCCTGAGAAACAAATCGATGCCGAGTAGGCATCCTCTATCACATCCGGCGGAATCGATTTCCGCTTGACCGGACAAGGAATCGGCTATCGTTTCCCGCAATGCGTGCCGTCTTAAGGGTGGAGTGACCGATGAAAGCCGTCGTCTTCGAGAAATTCGGCGAAGCGCCGACGATCCAGACCGTTCCCGATCCGAAACCGGCCGCCGATGGCGTCGTCATCAAGGTCGAGGCAACCGGTCTTTGCCGCAGCGACTGGCATGGCTGGATGGGCCATGACGCCGACATCCGCCTGCCGCATGTGCCCGGCCACGAACTCGCCGGCATCGTCGTTGCCGCCGGCAAGCATGTGACCCGCTGGAAGGCCGGCGAGCGCGTCACCGTGCCGTTCGCCGTCGGCTGCGGCCATTGCTTCGAATGCAATTCGGGCAATCACCAGGTTTGCGAACATCAATCGCAGCCCGGGTTCAACGCCTGGGGCTCCTTCGCCGAATATGTCGCCATCGAGCATGCTGACACCAATCTGGTGCGCCTGCCCGACGAAATGGAATTCGCCACCGCCGCCAGCCTCGGCTGCCGCTTCGTCACCTCGTTTCGCGCCATCGTCGACCAGGGCCGGGTGACGCCGGGCGAATGGGTGGCGGTGCATGGCTGCGGCGGCGTCGGCCTGTCGGCGATCATGATCGCCAGTTCGATGGGCGCCAATGTCATCGCCATCGACCTCACCGACGAGAAGCTGGAGTTCGCCAGGAAGATCGGAGCCGTGGCGACCATCAACGCATCCACGACGCCGAACGTGGTCAAGGCGGTCAAGCAGATCACCAACGGCGGCGCGCACATGTCGATGGACGCGCTCGGCCACCCGACCACCTCGTTCAACTCGATCGCCAATCTGCGCCGGCGCGGCCGCCACGTGCAGGTCGGGCTGATGCTTGGCGATCACGCCCGCCCGCAGGTGCCGATGGACAAGGTGATCGCCTTCGAGCTCGAAATCCTCGGCAGTCACGGCATGCAGGCCTATCGCTACCCGGCGATGATGGAGATGATCCGCCACGGCAAGCTCAAGCCTGAACTGCTGGTCGGCAAGAAGATCAGCCTCGACGAAGCGCCCGCCGCCCTGATGGCGATGGGTGGCTTCGAGGGGATCGGAATCGGTGTGGTGACGAAGTTCTAAATGCGGCCGTCGCTTTCCGAACTACCGCGCAAACTTCTTCGCCCCGAACACGCAGGCCACCACGCCGAGCGTGACAACCACCATTAGCGGGCTGACCTGCTCGTGCAGCAGCGTCGCCGCCAGCGCGAGGCCGAAGAAGGGCTGCAGCAACTGCAACTGCCCGACCGCGGCGATGCCGCCTTGCGCAAGGCCGCGATACCAGAAGACGAAGCCGATCAGCATGCTGAACAGGGAGACATAGGCGAGCCCGATCCAGGCGTGGGAGCCGACGGCGGCAAACGACGGCGGCAGGGTCGCCAAAGTCAGCACCAGCATGATCGGCAGCGACAACGTCAGCGCCCAGCAGATCACCTGCCAGCCACCGAGCTTGCGCGACAGCGCGGCGCCCTCGGCATAGCCCAGGCCGCAGACGACGATGGCGGCGAGCATCAGACCGTCGCCGACCGGCGAGGCCGTCACGCCCTGCATCAGCGCAAAGCCCCCGACCAGCGCGCTGCCCACGCAGGAAAACAGCCAGAACGCCGGTCGTGGACGCTCGCCGCCGCGCAGCACGCCGAAGATCGCGGTTGCCAGCGGCAGCAGGCCGACGAAGATGATCGAGTGGGCGGAGGTGACGTGCTTCAGCGCCAGCGCGGTCAGCAGCGGAAAGCCGACCACCACGCCGAGTGCGACGATCACCAGCGACAGCAAATCCCCGCGCTCCGGGCGCGTTTGCCGGAACAGGAGCAGCATGGCCAGGCCAAGCAGCCCGGCAATCGCCGCGCGGGCCGATGTCAGGAATGTCGGATCGAAATCCACCACCGCCACGCGCGTCGCCGGCAGCGAGCCTGAGAAGATCAGCACGCCGATAAATCCGTTCAGCCAGCCGCTCGCGATCTTGTCCATTCCAGGCTCCATGTCTTTCGCCCTCTATCGGGCAGGCACCCATGGTGCAGCCAGAGACAATGGGGTACAATTTCACGAAACTGTAATGAACGATCGAGCAGTACAGATCACTGAACACGCTTTGGAAACGGACGGCGCACACGCCCCTCTCGCGACTACCCTGGTCGAAAGCGTAATGGCGACCATTCGCCAGCGTATCGCCGCGCGCAGCCTGACACCGGGAGCGCGACTGCCCTCGATCCGCGCCTTCGCCAAATCCATGCAGGTGTCGAAATCCACCGTGGTCGAGGCCTATGAGCGGCTCGCAGCCGAAGGCGCGATCCGCTCCCGGCCGGGCTCGGGCTTTTATGCCGCGGGCTCGCTGGCGCCGCTATCGCTGGCCGAGATCGGCCCGCGACTCGATCGTGCCGTCGATCCGCTCTGGGTCTCGCGCCAGTCGCTGGAAGCCGGCGACGAGATCCTGAAACCCGGCTGCGGCTGGCTGCCGGCCAACTGGATGCCCCAGTCCGCCTTGCGTCGCGCGCTGCGCACGGTGGCGCGTGCCGATGATGTCGCGCTCGCCGATTACGGCACGCCGCTCGGCTTGCCGCCCTTGCGGCAATTGCTGGCGCGGCGCATGGCCGGGCATGGCATCGAAGTCTCGCCCGAACAGATCATGCTGACCGAATCGGGCACACAGGCCATCGACCTGTTGTGCCGGTTCCTGATCGAGCCCGGCGATACGGTGCTGGTCGACGATCCCTGCTATTTCAATTTCCACGCTTTGCTGCGCGCCCACCGCGCCAAGGTGGTCAGCGTTCCCTACACGCCATCGGGACCGGATATCGAGCTGTTCGCGCAGGCGCTCGCCGAACACCGGCCGCGGCTCTACATCACCAATTCCGCCATCCACAACCCGACCGGCGCGATCCTGTCGCCGGTCACCGCGCACCGGCTGCTGAAACTCGCCGATCAATCGGACCTGACCATTGTCGAGGACGATATCTTCTCCGATTTCGAACATGCCCCCGCCCCCAGGCTTGCGGCCTTCGATGGTCTCAGCCGCGTTGTCCAGATCGGCAGCTTCTCCAAGACACTGTCGGCCTCGGTCCGCTGCGGCTTCATCGCCGCGCCCCGCGACTGGATCGAGGGCCTGACCGACCTCAAGATCGCCACGACCTTCGGTGGCGGACGGCTGGCGGCCGAACTGGTGCTGACGCTGCTGAAAGACGGCAGCTACCGCAAGCACATGGACTTGCTGCGCGCCAGGCTTGCGCGCGCCATGAGCGAGACCAGCACCCGCCTGAAGGCGATCGGCATCACGCCCTGGATCGACCAGCCGGCCGGCCTGTTCCTGTGGTGCAGCCTGCCCGATGGCGTGGACGCGGCCGAAGTCGCACGCCGCGCCCTGGCCGACAATGTCGTGCTGGCGCCAGGCAATGCTTTCAGCCTGTCCCAGACCGCCAGCCGTTTCCTCCGCTTCAATGTTGCGCAGTGCGAAGACAAGCGGATTTTCAAGGTGATCGAGGCGGCGATGGCGCGCTGATCTCAGCGGCTCACGCAGACCTCCCGCACGCAGTCGCGCAACCAGCGTTGCGCCGGGTCGGCATCGAGGCGCGGATGCCAGAGCATCGAGATGGTGACATCTACGATGGCGACCGGCAGCGGAAAACTGTGCATGCCGGCGCGCGCACCCACCGTATGCCGCTCGGGCACGCTGGCGATCAGGTCCGAGCCGCGTCCCATGGCGAGCGCGGCCGAGAAACCCGACACCATGCACACGACCGTCCGCTGCAAGCCAAGCGCGCTCAGGGCCTCATCGATCGGCCCTCTCTCGCGGCCACGCCGCGAGACGCTGATGTGCCGGCCGGCCGCATAGCGCTCGGGCGTCACCGGGCCATCGCCCAAGGGATGGCCGGCTCGAACAACACCGATGAAGCGGTCGCGAAACAGCGCCTGGATACGCACTTCGGGACCGGTTTCACCGGCGACGCCGATTTCCAAGTCGATCGCCGCGTCGCGCAGCGACATCGCATCCTTGTCGGACTTCGGCGCGAAACGCAGCCGCACCCCTGGCGCATCGACCTCGATGCGGGCGACGAGACGAGGACCGAATTCCTCGACGAAGCCTTCGTTGGTGCGCAATGTGTAGACGTTGTCCAGGCTTGAGAGATCAAGCAACTCGGCAGGGCGCAGCAGCGCCTCCGCGTCCTGGACGACAGGGCCGACCTGCCGCCGCAATTCTTCCGCGCGCGGTGTCGCCACCAAGCCGCGCCCGGCGCGAACCAGCAGGGGATCGCCTGTTGCCTCGCGCAGCCGTGCCAGTGTCCGGCTCATGGCCGAAGGGCTGAGACGCAAACGGCGCGCGGCTCGTGCCACGCTGCCTTCCGCGAGCAGAACGTCTAGCGCAAAGAGCAGATTGAGATCGGGTGACGTCATCGGCCAATCATAGCACATGATATGGCGTTTGGTGCACGAATATGATGCAAATGCTGCGCCTTCCGCCATATCAGCCGCAGGACTAGATCTCCGACAGCTCCGGTACCGGAGCCGACAAAAGGAGATCGTCATGGCTGTCGCCGAGCAAAATGGGCTGATATCAGCGCCGCAACTGAAAGAATCCGCCGGCTGGGCGCTGGCAAGCCTGTCGCTCGCCACGCTTTTGTCGTCACTCGGAACCAGCATTGCCAGTGTCGGGCTGCCGTCGCTGATGCAGACGTTCGGGGCCTCGTTCCAGGCCGTGCAATGGGTGGTCCTGGCCTATCTCCTTGCCATCACCACGCTGATCGTCAGCGCCGGACGGCTGGCCGACATGGTCGGGCGCCGGCCATTGCTGCTTGGCGGCATCGCGCTGTTCACAGCGGCGTCCGTGCTCTGCGGCCTGGCGCCGACGCTGTGGCTGCTGATCGCCGCGCGGGCCGTGCAAGGGCTGGGGGCGGCGCTGATGATGGCGCTGACCCTGGCCTTTGTCGCCGAAACGGTGAGCAAGGACCGGACCGGCAGCGCCATGGGCGTGCTCGGCGCCATGTCCGCGATCGGCACGACACTCGGCCCTTCGCTCGGCGGGTTGCTGATCGCCGGCCTCGGCTGGCGGGCGATCTTCCTGGTCAATGTCCCGCTGGGCCTCCTGACCTTCGCGCTCGCCTGGCGTGCCCTGCCCGCTCGCAGCAATGGAACGCAAGCTGCTGGAGGCAAGTTCGACGCGACAGGCACGGCGCTGCTCGCCCTGACCCTGGGCGCCTATGCGATGGCGATGACGCTTGGCCGGGGCAGTTTCGGCGCGCTCAACATCGGCCTGCTGACCGCGGCCGGCATCGGCGTCATCCTGTTTGCCGTTGCGCAGGCGAGAGTGAAAACACCGCTGGTCCAACTCGCCAACTTCCGCGACCTCCAGCTCGGCGCCAGCCTGGTCATGAGCCTGATCGTCGCCACGGTGATGATGGCGACCCTGGTGGTAGCCCCGTTCTATCTGTCGCGCGGTCTCGGGCTGGATGCCGCGATGGTCGGCCTGGTGCTTTCCACCGGGCCGCTGGTCTCGACCCTGTCGGCGCTGCTGGCGGGACGTCTTGCCGATCGCTTTGGAGCTCACAGGATGATGGTCGCCGGCCTGCTCAGCCTCGCCATGGGCACCTTCCTGCTGTCGCTCGCGATGACGAAGCTTGGCATTGCCAGCTATGTCGTTCCCATCACCGTCGCCTGCTTCGGCTACGCCCTGTTCCAGACATCCAACAATGCAGCCGTCATGGGCGGTGTCGGCGCCGGCGAACGCGGCGTCGTATCAGGCTTGCTCAACCTGTCGCGCAATCTCGGCCTGATCACAGGCGCATCCTTGATGGGGGCGATATTCGCGGTCGCGTCGGGGCAAGGCGCTGCGGACACGGCGATCCTGTCACCGGCCGCGGCCGCGCAGGGAATGCAGACCACTTTCGAAGCGGCAACCGGCATGGTGCTAGCTGCGCTGGTCCTGGCAGTTCTTTCGGCCCGTTTTGCCAGCCGGATACCTAGCACGTTGGCCTCACAATAGTGGTGGTTTCCGGGAACCGGAGCGGTGCGTACTGAAGTATGTGAGCACCGGAAGCGCAGGAAGCCAGCGTTTGCAGGCCGGCCTCACCCGAATATGGATATACTCTCAGGCCCCTGCCCGTTTGCGGCGCTCGTAGAGCAAGACCAATGTTTCAGCGGTCAGCGCCGGCTTTTCCTCGCCTTCGATCTCGACCGTGTTGGCGGCCTTCATCAGATACTGGCCGGGCCCCCTGTCTTCCATGGACAGCAGCACCGTGCGCAGCCTGATGCGCGCGCCGACCTTGACCGGCGCCAGGAAGCGCACCTTGTCGAAGCCGTAGTTGAACGCAGCCTGCGTATTCTCCGGCACGATGCCCATGCCGAGCGCCAGCGCGCCGATGATCGACAGCGTCAGGTAGCCATGCGCGATCGTGGTGCGAAACGGGCTTTGCCGCCGCGCCCGTTCCGGATCGACGTGGATCCATTGATGGTCGCCGGTGCATTCGGCGAACTGGTCGATACGGTCCTGGTCGACAGTGGTCCATTCCGAGACGCCGAGTTCCTGCCCGGACATCATCCTTAACTGCTCGTAGGTCGGCGGCGTTTTAGGCCGTATTTCTGTCATTCCTGCTTTCCCGATCGCTTTCAGCGCCTCCGGACCACGAACTGACGGCCTCTGTCAATTCGCCCTGCGCGAATCCGTTCCGCCGAATTCCAGCGGAATCGTGCCATGTCTTGTGACTCAGTGGCAGGGTCGAATTCGGATTTTCGGGCCTCCCGGCCCTGCTGGTGCTTATTCCATGGCGTGGATGCAACTACGCGCAAGGTTGCGGAACTGCGAGCCGGAGTGCCCGGATGAAGGCGGAGCGACAGGCCTCAGGAGCCTATTTTTGCCCATAGCCGGCGCGGATTTCCTCCATCGCCTCCTTGATGCGCGCGCGCAGGATATCGATCGATTCGGTGCCGGATTTCCGGGCCAATTCAGCCACTTCCCCGGCATTTTTCAGCGCGGCCTCGAAGGATTTCTTGGCGAACTCCGTCTGCTTGGCCATGATCTCCTGCGGATTGCCCGGCGCCCGGTAGCCCTGCGCCATGTCGGCAACCTCGCGCAGCGTGTCCTGCAGCATCTCGCGTTGCCTCGACAACAGCAAGGTCGCGCCCGCGGCGCCGGCTCGCGCCGATTTCTCCAGGGCTTCGAGGTTCTTGCGATGATGGGCAAGGATCGCCTCGACATCGACATTGGGCACCTTCAGGTCGCGGCCGAACCTGCCGAACATGTCCATGAAGGAATCGGATTCCGGTTGTTTGGCCATGATGTCTGCTCCCCTGTGCCGCGGATGCGGGTGCCTCGTCGGGAGCATAGCACTCGGCTGCCGCGTGTCCATTTCGAACACGGGCATGGCGACCGATGCGCATCAATTGACCGGGAGCAGCAGTTCGATCGTGTAGAGCGCGATACCCGCCAGCCCGCCGATGATCATGCCGTTGAAGCGGATGTATTGCAGGTCCCTGCCGATGTTCATCTCGATCAGCCGCGTCAGTTGGGCAAGGTCCCAGCGCTTGACCTGATCGGCGATGAATTTCGACACGCCGCTCTTCTGGCTCTCGACGAAGGAGGCGAGCGCCACGACGAACCCCTGGTTCATGTCGGCCCGGATCTGCGCGTCGCCGGCAAGATGGCGCCCGACCTCGACGAACATGTTGGCGAGATGCGCGCGGATCATCGAATTCGGCGCCTTGGCGTCCTGCTCGATGAACAGGCTGAGGCTTGCCCACATGTCGCCGGCCAATCCCTTGACCTCCGGCCGGGCCAGAAAATCCCGCTTCATCTGCTCGGCGCGCTTGGCGTATTGCTTCGATGTTCTGAGTTTTTCGATGAAGCCTTGGGCGAAACGGTCGAATTCGGCGCGCATCGGATGCTCGGGATCGGCCCGCACCTCGTCGAGCAGCGAGCCGGCCGAGGCGACGATCTTCTTCAGGAGATAGGCGTCGGCCCGGAACAGGTTGAACAGCGACGGCAGCTCCTCGCGGATTTTTTCGCGCATCGTCGCCAATGCCTGTTCGTCATTGAGGAACCGCCCGATCACCTTGGTAAATTCGTCGAACAGTTTCTGGTGGCGGCGGTCGTCGGTGAGCGCGGACAAGAGTTCGGCGGCGAGCGGCGCCAGCGGCACCTTCTCGATCTGCTCCAGCATGCGGCTGGTGACGAAGCCACGCAGGCCGGATTGTTCTACGGCAGCCAGCGTCTGCGGCACCAGCCGCACAACGAAGCGCGACAGCCCGGCTGCGCGTTCGCCGTCGGCCAGCCAGTCGGCGACCAGCGCCGAAAAATCGACCTCGGCAAGCTTTTCACGCACCGGTTCCGGGGCGAGGAAGTTCACCTCGATGAAGCGGCCGAGATTGTCGGCGATACGGTGCTGGTTCTCGGGAATGATGGCTGTATGCGGGATCGGCAACCCGAGCGGCCGCTTGAACAGCGCCACCACCGCGTACCAGTCAGCCAGACCGCCGATGGTCGCCGCCTCGGCGAAGGCCGCGACGAATCCCAGCCACGGATAGGAGTGTTCGAACGATTTGGCCAACGCGAACACCAGCACGCAAAGCGCCAGCGCGGCCGTGGCGACGAACTTCGTCCGCCGCAGCGCGGAAAGCTTGGCGGCAGCGTCGGCATCGAAACGGACCGGCGCCAGGGACGAAGCCGATTGTGCCATGGATGAACTGCTCCTCATCGAACTCGCAGGGCGATCCCGAGCCTATCTAGTGTTGCGGCCGCCGAAATGCCCGTGACAGCCACATCGCACCGCGTTTTGCCCGGCTCCGCACATAAAGTTGACGCGAATATTCATCTATAATGCCCGGCTAGTCTGGAATTATTCCAAGGTATAGGCCATATTCGGCCGAGGCCAGCGTGGCGAATCCCAAATTCGGGTGAGAGCCGCGCCGGCAAATCTGGCGCGTTGCACCGCACCAGCGCTGAGTGAGGACGAAATGCGGCTTACACGCCAGACCAACTATGCCATGCGCATCCTGATGTATTGTGCCGCCAACAACGACCGGCTGAGCCGCATTCCGGAGATCGCGGCCGCCTATTCGGTGTCGGAACTGTTCCTATTCAAGATCCTGCAGCCGCTGGTCGAGCACGGCCTTGTCGAGACCGTGCGTGGTCGCAATGGCGGCGTCAGGCTTGGCCGCGCGGCCGAAGCGATCAGCCTGTTCGACGTCGTGCGGGTGACGGAAGAGAGCTTCGCCATGGCCGAATGCTTCGAGAACGATGCCGCCGAATGCCCGCTGGTCGACAGCTGCGCGCTGAATTCGGCGCTGCGTGAAGCGCTGAACGCGTTCTTCGCGGTGCTGGAGCGCTACACGATCGCCGATATGGTGGCGGCGCGCCCGAATGTCCGCAGCCTGCTTGGCATCGACATGCTGGAGCGCCGCGCCCCGGCCGCCTGAGCTTCTTTCTCCCCGTTCTACGGGGAGAAATGCCCGGCAGGGCAATGAGGGGCGGCGCCAACTTCCACAACTAGCGTCAATGTTGGAAGCGCAGGAAACCTGCCGTTCGCAGGCCGGCCTCACCTGACTGTCAACCGACCGACGATTGCGGCAGCACGAACGGCATGTTGCCGGCCGGCAGCACGCCGACCCGGAGCCGGCAGTCGAAAACCTTCTCGATCAGATCGTCGCTCAGCACATCCCGTGGCGAACCGGTCGCGGCCAGCCGGCCGCGATGCATGACGAAGATGCGGTCGGCATACATGGCCGTGAGATTGAGGTCGTGCAGGATAGCGACCACGCCGCCGCCCCTTCTGGCGAAATCGCGGGCGATGTTCATGATGATCAGCTGGTGCTTGATGTCGAGGCTGGAAACCGGCTCATCGAGAAACAGATAGCGCGGTCTGCCGTCGAGCACCGGCGCCCAGACCTGGCACAGCACACGTGCAAGCTGGACGCGCTGCTGCTCGCCGCCCGAAAGCTCCTGGTAGAAACGCCCGGCAAAGCCGTCGAGATCGACACGCGCCAGCGCCCGCTCCGACAGCCGCGCATCCTCGCCCGGCAAGGCACCCGAGCGGCCAACGACAAGGCCAAGCTTGACCACCTCGCGCACGGTGAACGGAAACGACAGCGTCGTCGCCTGCGGCAGCACCGCCCGCTGGACGGCGATCTCGACCGGCTTCATGGCCGAGAGATCGCAGCCGTTGAGAACGACGCGTCCGGTAAAGGCAAGTTCGCCCGACAGGGCCTTGAGGAAGGTCGTCTTGCCCGACCCATTGGGACCGACGATCGCCGCCACCTCACCTGGCCGTGCATCGAAATCGACACCGCCGACGATGCGCTTGCCGGCGATATCAACCGAAACATCCCTCGCCTCGATCATAAAAACCTCACAATCCCAACCCTCATCACCCAAGCCTCACAAATCAATCACGCCGCGCTTGCGCAGCAGGATCCACAGGAAGAACGGTGCACCGGCTATCGCGGTGACGATGCCGATCGGTAATTCGGCCGGCGCCACGATGGTGCGGGCGACAGCGTCGGCGAGCAGCAGCAGCGAGGCGCCGAGCAGCGCCGAAGCCGGCAGCAGGTAACGATTGTCCGGGCCGATCAGCAGGCGCAGCAGATGCGGCACCACGATGCCGACGAAGCCGATGCCGCCGCTGACGGCGACCGATGCGCCGACCGCCGCCGAAACGCCGACGATGGCCGTGTACTTCAACCGCTGCACCGGAATGCCGAGATGGCCGGCGGTCGCCTCGCCCAGCGCCAGTGCGTTGAGGCCGCGCGCCAGGAACGGCATCGCCGCCAATGCCAGCACGATGATCGGCCCGACCGAAGCGATCTTGCCCCAGGTCGCGCCGCCGAGCGATCCGAGCGACCAAAAGGTCAGGTCGCGCAGCTGGCGGTCGTCAGCCGTGAAGATCAGGATGCCGGTCAGCGCCATGGCAAGGGCTGCCAGCGCGATGCCGGCCAAAAGCATGGTGGCGACCGAGGTTTGCCCGCGCCGGGTGGCAACCTGATAAAGCACCAGCGTCGTGGCAAGGCCGCCGAAGAACGCCGCCAGCGGCAACGCAAGCGTGCCGAGCAAGGCCGTCACTGGAGCTAACATTGTCCCACCGAGCACGATGATGGCCACCGCGCCGAGACTGGAGCCGGCCGAAACGCCGATCAGGCCGGGGTCGGCCAGCGGATTGCGGAACAGGCCCTGCATGACTGCGCCGGACACCGCGAGTGCCGCACCAACCAGCATGCCGAGAATGACGCGCGGCAGGCGGATGTCGTAGACGATCAGGCTGTCGCGCGCGCTCAGCGTCGCATCGCCTGGAACGGCTCCAGTCAGCCAGTCCCCGATGACGTTGACGGCGGATGCGTCCGACGCGCCCGATGTCAGCGACAGGAACACGGCAGCCGCGAGCCCCACGCACAGCAGCAGGATGACGATGCGGGCGCGACCCGAGCGGTCGCCTTCGGATGCATTCGCCATCATCTTTACCGGGCCGGCGATCGACTGATCGACCATGATGCTCAGTCCGTGACCTGCGCGCCGTAGAACGAGACGGTGAGATCGTGGATGGCATCCGCGGTGCGCGGCCCGAAGCCGAGCAGATAGCCGCCATCGATGCGGATCAGCTTGCGCGCGGCACCCGCCGGCGTCGAGGCGATCGACGGATTGCCGAACAATTCGTCGTCCGACACCGGCGGCCCGGCATTGCTCATCATCAGGATCACGTCCGGCCTGGCGGTGATGATCGCTTCGTCGGACATTTGCTTGTAACCGGAGAAGCCCTCGATTGCATTGACCCCGCCCGCCAGCCTGACCATGCCATCCGCCGCGGTGTCGCTGCCGGCCGCCAGGATCTTGCCGCCCTGTATGGACAGCACGAACAGGACGCGCTTGCGCTCCTTGATCGAGGCCGTCCGCCTTTCGGCGGCGGTGAGCTTGGCATCGAGCTCCTTGGCCAGCACCTCGGCCTTGGCGTCGACGCCGAGTGCCTTGCCGACAATGCGGACCTTCTCGAGAATGCCTTCGTGACTATAATGCTCGGGCACTTCGATGAACGGAATGCTGGTCTTCTTCAGCACATCGACGGCTTCCCTGGGGCCGCTGCCATGCAGCGCCAGGATGCCGGTCGGATTGACCGACAGCACACCCTCGGGCGAGAGCGCGCGCATATAGCCGACATCGGGCAGGTCGAGCGCAGCCTTTGGATAATTGCTGGTGGAATCGCGAGCCACCAGACGTTCCTCCTCGCCGAGCGCATAAACGATTTCGGTGATCGAACCGCCTATCGCAGCGATCTTCGACCGATCGGAGAAGACCGCGATGCCTTCGGCGGCGCCGGCCGGCTGCAGCGCGGCAAAAGCAAGGGAAAGGCCGATCATCGGCGCAAGGATTGATCCGCGTACTGCCGGCAGGCTCAGGGCCGGCATGTTCAGGAAAGAGCGCATCACACTGTCCTCAGGCTGCTGTGGGGTTTGGGATGCGCGGCAGGTTCTCGGCCAGGAACCGCCAATCGTCGCGCTCGCTTTCGCCTTCGTGGCGCTTGCCGAAGAACTGGATGATCATGCTGCCGTCGGCGGCGTAGACCTCGAGCGATGTGACATGGCCATCCCTGGTCGGCTTGCGCACCGCCCAGACCTCATGAATGTGGTCGGTCCGCAGGTGCAGGTGGAAGGTCTCGTCCAGCACGTTGATCCACGGCCCCATCGGCTTGATCGACTTGACTGGCCCGGAATGGATCTGGATGCAGCCGCGGTTTCCGACAAAGCACATGATCGGCATCTCGCCTTGGGCGGCGTGATGGAACATGGCCTGGACCGCGTCATTGTCGAGCAGCCAGGCATAATCCTGGCCGACCATGCGCACCGCCTGGCGGCGGCTGAGCTTCAGCGTCTTCAGCATGCCGAAGAACTGGTGCACATCCGTCAGCCGGCTCCAGCGGTCGCGCAGATCGTCGAGACTGGCGGTGGCCGCCGAGGCCTCGCTTTCTTCGGAGATTGGTCCTGAAATGTCGATCGTCGGCTCCTGGTTCGAAGATTCCAGGGAGGCAACCAGCTTCTGGTAGGCGTAGAGGCTGGAGGATGGCCGCAAATGCACCTTGTGCACCGCCTCGCCCGCCGCGTCGAAGAACTGCAGGCTGCGGCGGATCTCTTCGCCATCGCGCTTTTCAACGGCAAAGCCGTGCGCCCAGATTTTCGGGAAGATGCGCAGATCGATGTTTTCGCCAAGCACCATGGCATTGTGGTTGCCGGTGACGACCTTGTCGTAGACGCCGATCTTTTCATGCACGGCGCTTTCGTTGCGGGTCAACGCCATTACCTCCCCGACGGCCTCGAGACCGGTCAGTATATCGTTGACGCGCGGCTCGATGCGGACCACGCCGTCGCCGCAATGCGCGGCGACCAGCTCGGCCTCCGAAATGCCGAGCTGTCTCGCCAGGTCACGCTCGCGCGTTTTCGGATTCTCCATCCGTGCCCGCCGGATTTCATGTGGGGCGGGTTTTACGCGCTGGTCCATGTCTTACCCCTGATAGCTTGTTACTTGTTCAAAATGAGCTTGCCCTGCCGGGTGATCTTCAGCCTGTAGAGAGCACCATGGTGCTCGATGCCGATCTCGTGCTCGCCCTGGAACAGAGTGTTGCTGGAGAGCGTTCGCACCGCCAGCGGGATCCGATCGAAACGGACTGCGGTGTCGTCGGAACGGCGGACGCGATGGCGAAAGTCATTGGGATTGTGCGTGTTCATCTGGGTCGATCCCTTTCCTGTGCCGGGCATCTGGCTAGGCGTTGGATAATTACCGATTCATTTCTTGACTCGAATAATCATGTTTACTAGTCAGTGCAATACCGGAGCAAACGAGTCAAGATTTAAGACGCCGGACACGATCAAAAATGCCAGCCAGCCCCGGGCGAGCCAGCATCGAACCTGGATTTTGGAGTTGGGGCATGGGGTTGGTGAATTGGGAACGGCGCGGCAGGTTGGCGGCGAACGGTGCGGCGGTTTTGCTGGCAGGCGTGGCGGCGATCGCGTTATCGGCGCAACTTGCCAACGCTCAGCAGGCAACACAGCAGACGGACGAGGCGAAGAAGGCCGACCAGGAAAAAGCGGGACAAGCGGGCGCCACGCTGCTCGACAAGGTGCTGGTCATCAGCCGCACCGGTGAAACGGCGATCGAATCGCTGGCCTCGGCGAGCCATGTCGACCAGGAACAACTCGACCGCCGCATGGCGACGACGCCGAACGAGATGCTGCTCGGTGTTCCCGGTGTTGCGACACAGGCCGACGCCAGGCGCGTCAGCACCAGCATCAACATACGCGGCCTGCAGGATTTCGGCCGCGTCGCGGTCATCGTCGATGGCGCGCGGCAGGATTTCCAGCGTTCGGACCACGGCACCCAGTCGACCTTCTATATCGACCCGGAGCTCGTCAAATCCGTCGACGTGATCCGTGGTCCGGTCGCCAACACCTACGGCTCGGGCGCCATCGGCGGCGTCGTCTTCTTCGACACCAAGGACGCCGTGGACTTCCTCAAGCCGGAGGAAACATGGGGCGCTTCGGTAACCGGGCGCTTTGAAAGCAATGGCAAGGGCTGGACCACCAGCGCCTCCGGCGCCTACCGTTTCAACGATAATTGGGATGCGCTCGGCAATATCGTCTACCGCAACCACGACAACTACAAGGATGGCGGCGGCGATACCGTCAACGGCACCGGCTTCGACGTGCTGAGCGGCCTGCTCAAGACCACCATCCGTCCGACCGACAACAGTGAATTGAAGCTCGGCTGGGTCGGCTCCAGCGACAGTTGGGACGAAACCAGCGGCGGCGTTCCGGTCAACGATGTCGACCTGAAGTCGAACACCTTCACGGCCCGTTACAACATCACGGATGAGGACAAGAGCTGGCTCGATCTCCACATCAACACCTCCTACAACAAGACCAATCTCGATTTGACCAGCCTCGTTGCGCAAAACCGCTTCGATCCGGTGACCGGCCTGCCCGTGGTTCTCCCGGCAGGATCGCAGTCGACATTTGACGTCGGCACGAGCGGCATCGACATCTGGAACACGTCCCGGTTCGAAACGGGCGGCGTCGCCCATGAACTGACCTATGGCGGCGACTGGGTCGGCGACAACGTCAAGACCGGCGGCGCTGCCGGCGGCGACAGCTTCTATACGCCTTCGGGCAAGCGCAACGTGTCCGGCGCCTATGTCCAGGACAAGCTCACCTGGGAGTGGCTCGAGGTGATCGGCGGCCTGCGCTACGACAGCTACAGCCTGAAGGACGATACCCACGACATTTCCGGCGACAGGGTATCGCCGCGCATCACCGTCGGTGTCTCGCCGTTCGAATCGGCCGGGCTTGCAGGCCTTCAGTTCTATGGCACTTATGCGGAAGGCTATCGCTCGCCATCGATCACGGAGACGCTGATCAGCGGCAATCATCCGGCCGGCGTGAGCTTTCCTTTCCTGCCCAACCCCAATCTGCGGCCCGAGACAGGCAAGACCACCGAATTCGGCGTCAACTACAAGCAGAATGACATCCTTGAGGCCGGCGACGCGTTCCGTCTCAAGGCGGCCTATTTCAACAACGACGTCGATGACTATATCGATGGCGTGACGCTATCGCCGTTCGACCCGACCAGCGGCTGCCCGTTTGGGCCGGGCCCGATCTGCTTCCAGTACCAGAACTTCGCCAAGGCAAAGATCAACGGCTTCGAATTGGAAGGCGTGTACGACGCGGCATGGGGTTATGCAGGTCTCTCTGCCTCGATCACCAACGGCCATACCACATCGTATGAAGGCGACCGGGCGGACCTCGCCACCATCCCCTCCTCGCAGGTCACGGCGCAGCTCGGGCTGCGCTTCCTCGAAGACAGGCTAACCGTCGGCGGCGAAGTGCAGTACAATGGCAAGCCGAAGGGCAATGCGGTGGCCGAGGACTATACGCTGGTCAATGCCTTCGCCAGCTACCAGGCCACCGACAATCTCAAAATCGATTTCCGCGCCGACAATCTGTTCGATGTCAAATACGTCAACCCGTTGAACGGCAGCACGACAGTCGCCGTCTACGAGCCCGGCGTAACGTTGAAGCTGGCGGTAACCATGCGCTTTGGAGGCTGATGACCATGACGGGCTTGACGACATCCCTTCGTCTGCTGACCTCGATGCTGGCGATGTCGCTTGCGACGGCTCCGGCGTGGGCTGAAGAGCCCGCGCCGGTTCCCGCGCTCACCCTCGAACTCAACGCCGCGCAGCCTTCCGACAAGGGCTGCCGGCTGACTTTCCTGGTCAACAACAATCTCGGCGCCGACCTCTCCAAGGCGGCGTTCGAGATCGCGCTGTTCAACGAGGCCGGTGTCGTCGACCGGCTGACCGTGCTCGACTTCAAGGACCTGCCGGCCGGCAAGACCAAGGTGACGCGTTTCGATCTCGCCGGCACCGACTGCGCCAAGATCAGCCGCGTGCTGATCAACAGCGCCACGGAATGCGCCGGCACCGGCGTCGAACCGAACGCCTGCATGCGCAAGCTGAAGACAGGCACCAAGACCGGCATCGCGTTCGGCGTCTGAGAACGGCGTTGGGACTGCATCCCGCATTCACGCGAAATACCGTGGCCTGGCCGATGGCTGCCTATGACCAGCAGCCGCCGTCAGCGAACGAACTTGATTTGACAATTCTGCTCAGGTCGCTGCAGGTCTCGTCGCGAGACATGCAGGACATCAGCTCGCTCCCCGACGCCAGCGCCGAGCTGGCTATAAAACCAATCGAACCGCTTGCGTTGGTGGGGCCGACCGCTGGCACCGGCAAGTGGGCGACGGCGATCGTCATCTCCGGCCTGCTTCATGCCGCCGTGGCGGCGGCTTTTCTGATTTCATCCTCGGGATCATTCGATTCCAAGGATGCGGTGCAGCCGGAAGGCAGCGATCAGGTCGGAGACAAGATAGCTGGCAGCGCACTGGACAAGAATCCGGCGGCAGTGAATGTCAAGCTGGTGCCGAGCCCGCCGCCGGCCAAGCCAGAACCCCCAAGGGCAGCCAGGCCGGTACCGCCCACAAAACCTTTGCAGCCTGAGCAAGAAATCGTGAAGCATGCTCCCGAGCCTGTCCGGGACGCGGCGAAGCAGGCATCGGAGCCCTCGCCGGAACCAGCCAAACAGTCTGTGGCCACGCCGGACATACTGGTGGCGGCAACGCCGCGCCCTGATAACCAGAGCGTCGCCGCTGAGAATATGACTGCCAAGACCGAAGCGCCGGCACAGCCGGGCGTCCAGGCCGAAACCGTCGAAATGCCTGTCGCCGTTCCAGACCAACCGCCGATCCCCAGCGCCAGGCCAACCTCGGCTGCCGCCCCTTCAAAAACAGCGGACGAGAAGCGCGGCACGGCGGATGGCCGGGATGAGCTGGCGCAGGCGGCCAGCAAGGGCAAAAAGCAGAAGGAAGCAGGCAGCGACGCGGAATTCAGCTATCGCAGTGACGTCGTCAGAAAGCTTAGCCGTGTCAACCGCAGCGTCCCGCCTTCGGTGCAACTGACCGCACGCAACAACGCCGTGGTGACGTTCGTCATCGGCAGCCGAGGCGGCATCGATGAACTGCGCATCCTGCAAAGCTCAGGATCGCCCAACTTCGATCAGACCGCCCTCGGCATCGTGCGCAAGGCCGCGCCCTTCCCTCCAATTCCGCCGCAGGCCGCGAGCTCGAGTTTGGAGTTCGAGGCTGAAATCGGCCCATTTTGAATACGCCCCGAACGAACTGCCGCGGCGCCAACCATCAACGTACGCATGAAAGGAACCCCATGTACATCGCCATGAACCGCTTCAAGGTGCAGGCCGGCTCGGAGGCCGATTTCGAAGCCGTCTGGAAGAACCGCGATTCCAGCCTTGCCGGGATGAAAGGCTTCCGCGAATTCCATCTGCTGCGCGGCCCAGTCAACGAGACCGAGGGCTACACGCTGTTCGCCTCGCACACGGTGTGGGCGAGCCACGACGATTTCGTCGCCTGGACCAAGTCGGAGAACTTTCGCGCTGCCCACAGGAATGTCGGCACCACGAAATTCCACTATCTCGGTCACCCGCAATTCGAGGGCTTTTCCGTCGTCGAGGGTGCCTGACGACGGAAAAGTCGTGCAAGCCGCCTGAAGTCTCGTCCTGCTACATCAAGGCGGCGAAGTGCCGTCGCTGCATTTTCGGTTGCGCCCCGGAAGAGGCGTAGGTCCCAGCGACCACGACACCAACTTTTAGGCTTGGCCGAACAAGCGCCGCAGATGCCGGACGGCACTCTTGCGCCACCATCGCCAACGGTTTCTTGGGCTGAGAAAGGGCGCTATGCGTGGATCGTCAAACAGCCTGCCAAATCGCCTTAGATGATGGGCAAGCACCTCTGACACGAAGCCCTTGCCGTGTATCGAGTCGAGGCGTTCGGCATCGGCCAGGACATAGTCCAGGACTTCGGCGCCCAGCTTGATGTGGCTGGCGTTATGCGCCGGCGTCTGCTGGACATGTCCACCCGCGTAGGCATCGTTGGTGGAGGCGTTGGCCCCGTGCAGCCGGTAGAGGCCCAGACATTCCGACAGGAGCAAGCTGCCGGCCGCCAAATGCGCGCAGGTCGCCGTAAGATAGTCGGTGCTCATGCGGGACTGGAACGGGAAGGCCAGAACCGGTTCCAGCGCTCCGCGTCGGAAAACCATCGAGGATGTCGGCGCCCATAGCCAACCATAGGTTCGGGGTCCGAAGTAGGTGATCGCGTGTTCCGTGGAATAGCCGATGTCTGCGGCTATTTCGCCGAGCCGACTGGTGGGCGGCACGGCGACACCGCGTGGGTCCATCTCCGAACGTGGCTTGCGCATCATAACGTAGGTGCCACCAAGGACGACGCGATCGCGATCGACCACAAGGACGTCGGAACTCGACAGAGATGCCGGGTGTACCAAGTTCAGATGAGCCGACAGATGCGCGACGAGAAAATTCGGTAGCCAGACATCGTCAGCATCGAGGAAAGCCACGAACGGCTGATCGCCGGCGGCAAAACCGTCACGGAACGCTGCGATCTGGCCGCCATTTTGCGGCCGCACCAGTAGACGCAGGCGTGGGTCGCCAATCGTTTCGAGAAGCTGGCGCACATGTTCGGCCGAACCATCCGTCGAGGCATCGTCAACGATGACGCAATCCCATTTCTGATAGGTCTGCGCCAATACCGAGCGGATCGCATCCCCGACATAGGCGCGATAATTGTGACAAGTGATGATGACGCCTACTCGAGGAAGCTCGAATAGCACGGTCGTGCTTGGCATGCGTGGCTTGCCCCGATGGACGCCCAGGTTTTCGGGCTCTTGCCCTTTGCACCGGCCCGAAGCCGATGACAAGGGACCCGAAGCCGATGGCAAGGGAAAGCCTTCCTCCTACGCCGCGGCGAGCAGGCTCGCATTGCCGCCCGCCGCCGTCGTGTCGACGCAGACGGCCCGCTCATGCGCATAGGCCGCCGGATTGAGCACCTCGCTGACCAGCGGTACGATCGGACCAGCCCTGTCGGCAATGACCTTGCGCACGATGCGCGCGGCTTCAGCCGTGCCCGAAAAAGCGACGACATCGACGCGCAGCGAGCGCGCCTCGACTGGATCCGGCCGGCCGTCGATCGCGGCCAGCGGCAATCCCTTGCCGGTCAAAGCCGAGAGTGCGGCCGGTGCGCCCGGCGCCACGGCCAGGACCGCATTGCCGGCGGCAAGCGCCTGGATCGTCTGGGCAAGCAGCGTATCGGCGTCGGGACCGAGGCACAGCACGCGTCCGCGCGGCGACAACGATAGCGTGTTGGCCTCGCCGGTCGGCCCGGGAAGGTCGACCTGGCCGAAGTCGATACCGGCGGCGGCTCCAATGGCGGCCGCGCCCTTGCCGCGCAGATGCTTCCTCAGGATGGCGATGCGATCAGGCCGCGTCGACCAGCCGCCGAGTGTCGGATCGGGAAGGTTGTCGGCCAGTTCGGTCGCCGTCACCTTGTGGCCCTCGCCAACTTCGGTGCCGGCTTCCGGCCCCCTGCGGAAGCGCCGGAGATAGTGCGGTCCGCCGGCCTTTGGCCCGGTGCCCGACAGCCCCTCGCCGCCAAACGGCTGCGAGCCGACGACGGCGCCGATCTGGTTGCGGTTGACGTAGATGTTGCCGGCATGGATGCCGTCGACGAAATGTTGGACACGGCCTTCTATGCGGGTGTGCAGGCCGAAGGTCAGGCCATAGCCCTTGCGGTTGATGGCGGCGATCACCGTATCGATCTCGTCGGCGTCGAAGCTGGCGACATGCAGCACCGGGCCGAACACCTCGAGCTGCATCTCCTCGATGCCTTTGACCCGGAAGACATGCGGCGCGACGAAGCGTCCGTCTTTCGGCGCCTCGAGCTTGGCGATCAGGCGGCCCTGCAGGCCCATCGTGGTGCAATAATCGCGGATCGAAGCCTGCGCCTCGTCGTCGATGACCGGGCCGACATCGGTCGAGATCCGCCAGGGGTCGCCGATGTTGAGCGCTTCCATCGCGCCCTTCAGCATCTCCAGCATCTTCTTCTCGACGTCCTTCTGCACATAGAGCACGCGCAGCGCCGAGCAGCGCTGGCCGGCACTCTGGAAGGCCGAGGCCAGGATGTCGCGCACCGCCTGCTCGGGCAGCGCGGTGGAATCGACGATCATGGCATTGAGCCCGCCGGTCTCGGCGATCAGCATCGCGTCGGGTGCGGCGGTCTCGGCCAGCAGTTTCTCGATCAGCTTGGCGACCTCGGTCGAACCGGTGAAGCAGACGCCGGCGATGCGTGGATCAGCAGTCAGCGGCCCGCCGACCGATGGGCCGTCGCCGGGCAGCAACTGGATCACATCTTCCGGCACGCCGGCCTCGCGCAGCAGTTCAACGGCGCGGAAGGCGATCAGCGGCGTCTGCTCGGCCGGCTTGGCGATCACCGAATTGCCGGTGACCAGCGCTGCCGCGATCTGGCCGGTGAAGATGGCGAGCGGGAAATTCCACGGCGAAATGCAGACGATGGCGCCACGCGCCTGCGTGCCCGGCTCGGCATTGGCCGCCTCGGCCGCGTAGTAGCGCAGGAAGTCCACGGCCTCGCGCACTTCCGCCACGCCGTCGGCCAGCGACTTGCCGGCCTCGCGGGTGGCGAGCGCGAAAAACTCGACGGCATTCGCCTCATAGAGATCGGCGGCGCGGTTGAGGATGGCGGCACGCTCGGCCACTGGCCGCCTGGCCCAGGCCGGCTGCGCCTCGACCGCGATGCGCACGGCGGTCGCGACTTGCTTGGCGGCGGCCTCGTGAACCGTTCCGACCACTTCGTCAGGCTTCGCCGGATTGACGATCGGACGCTGCTTGCCGTAGCCGGCGGCGCGCGTGATCGGCTTGGCATGCCAGCGGTCGGGACCGGCAAAGGCCGCCCTGGCCTTGTCGATCGCCGCCAGCGTCTCGGTGTCGGAGATGTCGAATCCCCTGGAGTTGCGGCGGCCGGCCCCAAAAATCTGGGATGGCCGGGCAATCGCTGGATTGGCGGCAGGGCCCTGGCTCTCGACGGTTTCCAGCGGATCGCGCGCGATGTCCTCCGGCTCGACGTCCTCGTCGGTCAGTTGGTGCACGAAGGAGGAATTGGCACCGTTCTCCAGCAGTCGGCGAACCAGATAGGCAAGCAGATCCGAATGCGCGCCGACCGGCGCATAGATGCGGCAGCGCGTGCGTTCGGACCGGCGCACCGTCTCGTGCAGCGCCTCGCCCATGCCATGCAGGCGCTGGAACTCGAAGGCGTCGCGGTTGTCGGCCATCGACAGGATGGCGGCGACGGTGTGGGCATTGTGGGTGGCGAATTGCGGGTAGATCCGGTCTGTCATGCCAAGCAGCTTTTTTGCGCAGGCGATGTAGGAGACGTCGGTGTTGGCCTTGCGGGTGAAGACGGGATAGCCCGATAGTCCGAGCGTCTGCGCCCGCTTGATCTCGGTGTCCCAATAAGCGCCCTTGACCAGCCGCACCATGATGTTGCGGTCGTATTTCTTGGCCAGCGCGTAGAGCCAGTCGATGGCAAAGGCCGCACGCGGCCCATAGGCCTGGACGACGACGCCAAAGCCGTTCCAGCCGGCGAGCTCCGGCTCGGCCAGCACCCGCTCGATGACGTCGAGCGACAGGTCGAGCCGGTCGGCTTCCTCGGCATCGATGTTGAGGCCCATGCGAGAATGCCGTGCGGCCAGCGCCAGCGACAGCAGCCGCTCGGCCATCACCGGCAGCATCTCTTCCTTCTGCGCCACCTCGTAGCGCGGATGCAGCGCCGACAGCTTGACCGAGATGCCATGGTTCTGGCGGATGTCGGGGCCGTTCGAACCGCTGTCGAGCGAGGAAATGGCGTCGGCATAGGCCTTGTGATAGCGCAGCGCGTCGGCCTCGGTGCGAGCCGCCTCGCCCAGCATGTCGAAGGAATAGAGATAGCCCTTCTGCGTCATCGGCCGGCCGCGCTTGACTGCCTCGGCGATGGTGCGGCCGAGCACGAATTGTTCGCCCATTTCGCGCATCGCGGCCGCCACCGCCTTGCGGATGACCGGCTCGCCCAGCCGCCGCACCATCGATCGCAGCGTGCCTTCGATGCCGCCCTCGCCCTCGTCGAGGACGCGGCCGGTCAGCATCAGCGCCCAGGTCGAGGCGTTGACGAAGATCGAGCTCGAACCGCCCGAATGCGACGACCAGTCGTGCGGTGCGATCTTGTCGGCGATGAGATCATCCATCGTCTCGGTGTCCGGCACGCGCAGCAGCGCCTCGGCCAGACACATCAGCGCCACGCCCTCTTTGGTGGAGAGGCCATAGGCGGAGAGAAAGACTTCCATCAGCCGCGGATCGGACGAGCCGCGCACCGCGCGCACCAGATCGGCCGCGCGGGCCGAGATCGCCTTGCGGTCCTTCGCCGAAAGCCCCGTCACCTCGGCCAGCCGCTTCACGGCCTCGTCCTCGTCGGGCAGGTAGTTGGCACGGATCTGCTGGCGGATGGTGTGGAGCGGCATGGCGGTCCTGCGGAGCGAGCATCGGGGAGCGGGCCGGCGGTCACCGGACCGAATGGCGCAAGCTAGCACAGGCGCGGAATTTCAGCCGGTCCAAAGAAATCGACATGGCAGGTCATTTGATCTATCATTGCGGCCAAAATCTAACAAACAGCCTGCCACTTTAATGACAGAAGACCAATTGGACCGCATCGACAGGAACATCCTGTCGGCACTGGCGAGCAATGGCCGGCTCTCCATGTCCGAACTGGCGGCAAAGGTCGGTCTGTCCAAAACGCCGGTGCAGGCACGGGTGAAGCGGCTGGAGAAGGACGGCTATATCAGGGGCTATCAGGCAATCGTCGACCGCGAGCGCATGGGCGAAGGCCACGTCGCCTTCGTGCAGGTGAAACTGTCCGACACCCGCTCCGCGGCGCTCGACGCCTTCAACCGGTCGGTGCAGGGCGTAGCCGAGATCGAGCAGTGTCATATGATGGCATCGAGCTTCGACTATCTGCTGAAGGTCCGCACCAAGGACATCGCCGCCTATCGCCGCGTGCTGGGCGAGCGCATCTCGGCCCTACCCCATGTCGCCCAGACCTCGACCTTCGTGGCGATGGAGACGGTGAAGGATCGATAGAGTTCAATGACCGATACGCGATTTCGACTTTTCAGGCTCGAAGCTGATGCGAAGCTTCGAGCCTGTCGCCTTGGCGAAACGCTGCAGGGTTCGGGTCGAAGGCATGTTTCGACCGCTCTCCAGGCGAGCAATCACTGCCTGCGTCGTTCCCATGGCGGTAGCGACCTCTTCCTGCGTCATGTCGGCCTCACCTCGGGCCTTGATCAGAGCTTCGGCGATCGCGAACTCCTCCTCTAACGCCTCGTATTCCGCAACGAATTCCGGATCTCTGAACCATTCCTTGGCGACATCCTCAACAGGGATTGTTTTCCGGCTCATAGAACCTCCTTTGCTCGTTTAAGAGCCAACTCGATCTCGCTTCGTGGTGTCTTCTGGGTCTTTTTAGCGAACACACGCACCACAATCACACGGCGTTCGGCCGCAGTCACATAGACCGCACGGCCGATGCCATCCCGGCCCTTCATGCGCATTTCCCAAAGCTTGCCTTCCAGATGCTTTACATAGGGCTCGTGGACTTTTTGCAGTCCATGCGCCTCAATCAAACGCGATATCCGGAGAAAACTGGCCAAGATATCTTTCGGTTGGGCCTCAAGCTCCCGCCTCACCTCGATATTGAGAAATGCGACTGACCAACTCATCCCGCCCAGTATACCTTTTTTGCAATATTTTTCAATCGCCGATATTCTCGGCAACCTCACTCCGACAGCGTCTTCAGGAAAGCCACCAGCGCCGCGCGCTCTCGGTCGGACAGCTCCAGCGGGTGAATCTCGGATATCCCCTCCACGCTGGGCGCGGCCTTGGCATAATGCGCCACCCCTTCGTCGAGCGACGAGAATTGCCCGGCATGCATGTAGGGCGGCCGCGTTGCAGCGCCGCGCAGCGAGGGCGTCTTGTAGGCGCGAACCAGTTGCGGCGCATCCTTGACCATGAAGCGCAGCTCGCCGCAGGCGCCGGCACCGCCGTCGCGATAGGCGCCGAAGCAATTGAACGGATCCGCCTCGACCTGTGTCACCGCGTCGACGCGGCCGCGATCCGGCGGCAGGCCCGTCACGGGCGGCACGCCAGTGTTGTGAAAACTGTTGTCGGTGAAGCGCGGGCCGTCGTGGCAGGTCACGCAATTGGCCTTGCCGATGAACAATTTCAGCCCGAGGATTTCCTCCCGGGAAAAGACAGCATCGCCCTTCGGCTCTGCGCCGGTGGCAAGGTCCAGTGCAAAGCGATCGAAGCGCGTCTGTGCCGGCTCGATCGACCGCTCAAAGGCGGCGATCGCTTTGCCGATATTGGAAAAGACGCGGTTGATCGCGTCGCGCTGCGTGTCGCTCATCGCGCTCCAGGCCGCCTTTTCGGCATCGGTGCCAAGCGGACTGGCATTCGCCGGAATGCCGGAAAAATCGGGCAACGGCCCGAAGATGCGCTCATAACGCTCGCCGAAGCGCGCCTTGATGTAATGGGCGTAGGCGGCGCGGTTTCCCGCTTGCTCCAGCGGGTTTTCAAGCGGTGTCAGCGCTTGCGCCCAAAGGCTGTCGCGGCGGCCGTCCCAGAAGAACCAGGGATCGCGCGCCACGCCGGCCAGCGGCATGGTGCGCCGGTTGGTGCGGCCGACACCGACGGCTTGCGGCAGATCGTCCTGGAACTGGCGGTCGATCTTGTGGCAGGTCGAGCAGGAGACCGTGCCGTCACGGCTCATGCCGAGGTCGAAGAACAGTGTCGAGCCGAGCGCGGCTGCCGCCGGCACATCGGCAAACCGGTTCGTCGTGTCGGGCTTCAGTGGCGGCAATGTGTTCAGCGCCAGCGAAGCGATCTTCTTCTTCTCAGCGTCGGAAAAATCCGGCTTGCCGCAGCCCGCGAGGGCGACGGCCACCATCAGCGCCAGAAAATAGAAAAGGCGCCTCATCGCTCGCTCACAGCACCACGTTGAACAGCACCGTGTCGGAACCGGCGGTGGCCGATATGGCGAAATGCAACTGCCACCAGCCGCTCATGGTGAACTTGACCCCTTCGATCCGGTAACGCCCGTCGCCGAGATAGTCGGTCGCTTGCGGGCTGGTCGGCAGGCCGTGATTGTGCAGCGGCATGCCTCCGGAGATCGCGATCGCGGCCCCTTCCACCGGCGCGCCTGCCTTGGTCTTCAGGGTCAGCAGCCAGGATTCCAGCTCGCCCTGCCGCACGACGCCCCGCTCCGGCGAAAAACTCGCCGTGAACAGCCCGTTGTCGCTGTTCCTCGTGCGCGACACATCCGGGCGGGCGGGCAGCGCCGAGTGCGGCGCGGTCAGGTAGACGACCGCCAGGATGCTGACCAGCAAGGCAGCCAGACCAAGCCCCGCCAAGAGATAACGCCATAACGATGCCAAACCGGTTCCTCTTCTGCAGACAACGTTTGCCGGGCGGATCGCATCCCGTCGGCTGTGGGAAAACGCTGTGGCGCAAAAAAGCCTGCTTGCCAAGCATGGCGCTGCCGGTGGCAAAAAGCTACAGCACCGAAATCACTGGAGGATTCTGGATGGCTGGAAACGGTGTCGCCTCGATCGGCGAATGCATGCTCGAACTGTCGGGTCAGACGGGTCCGAACTGGCGCATGGGTTTTGCCGGCGACACATTCAACACGCTGTGGGCGCTGCATGCGCTGAGCGGCGACCGGCCGGCAACCTATGTCTCGGCCTTCGGCGACGATCCCTTCTCGCAAGGACAGATCGGCTTCTTCGCCGAAAACGGCATCGGCATCGGCTCCAGCCCGGTCATACCCGGTGCACGGCCCGGCCTCTACGCGATCACGCTGACCGGCGCCGAGCGCTCCTTCACCTATTGGCGCAGCGACGCCGCTGCCCGGCAGCTTGCTTCGGATCCCAAAGCCCTTTCAAAAAACCTTGAAAATCAGTCTCTTGTGTACTTTTCCGGAATCACTTTGGCAATTCTGGACGATGCCGCGCGCGCCACATTGCTGGCGGCCATCGCCAAGGCGCGGGCGGCAGGCTCGCTGATCGCCTTCGACCCCAACTATCGGCCACGGCTCTGGCGCCGCCGCGAGGACGCCCAGGCAGCGATCGTCGAAGCCCTTGCCGCCACCGACATCGCATTGCCGACCTTCCCCGACGAGCAGATGCTGTTCGGTGACGAAACCCCGCGAGCGACGGCGGACCGCCTCGGCAAATTGGTCGGTGAGGTGGTTGTCAAGAACGGCGAAGCGCCGGCGCTGATTGCCGGTAAAGGGACACGGCACGACGTGCCGGCGATCCATGTCGCGGCCCCTGTCGACACGACCGGAGCCGGCGATTCCTTCAACGGCGGCTATCTTGCGGCGCGCCTTGCCGGCCATGAGCCGGTGGAAGCCGCGCGCCGCGGCCACCGCGTCGCCGCCGCCGTGGTGCAGGTGCGCGGCGCGCTGGCGCCATTCGGGACACTAAGAGCGGCCTTCGACGGCTGAGGTCTGCTGATCTTAGGGCAGTCTGAAACGATATTCCGTCACGTGGTGATAAATAGCGCCCGGCCACAGCGTCGCCTGCGGGAAATACGGCCGGTTCGGCGCATCCGGCCATATCTGCGGCTCGAGGCAGAAGCCGGAAAAGGCCTTGTAGTCCCGCCCTTCCAGGCCAGTGCGCGGCGTCACATACTGGCCGGTATAGAGCTGGACGCCTGGTTCCGTGGTCCAGACTTCCATCTCGACGCCGGAACTCGCCCCTTGCGTCCATGACGCTTGCCGCAGCGGCCCGCGCGTCGCACCGAGGCAGAAATTCTGGTCATAAGGCAGCTGTTCGCCCTCGGTCTCCATGCGTAGCGGCCGTGCCTGGCGGAAATCGAAGGGCGTGCCGTCGACCGGCTTGACCACGCCGGTTGGAATCATATCGCTGTCGACAGGCAGATAGGCGCCGGCGTTCAGCATCATCCTGTGGTCGAGAACGTCGCCGGCACCGCCATCATCCAGGTTGAAGTAGGAATGCTGGGTGAGATTGCACAATGTCGGCTCCTCGCAGGTCGCCGTCAGCTCGACGCTGAGCGTGCCGGGGATCTTCAGCCGGTAGGTGCAGGTGACATCGAGCGCGCCGGGAAAGCCCATCGCGCCGTCGGGATCATGTAGCGTCAGCGTAACGAAGTCCCTGCCATGCAGCGAAACCGCCCACGAGCGGCGCGCATAACCTTGCGAGCCGCCATGCAGCGTGTGCTTGTCGAGGAAATTCTGCTCGGTCTGGTAGCGGTTGCCGCCGATGGTGAAGCGGCCGTCGCGGATGCGGTTGGCATAGCGGCCGACAACCGCGCCGAAAAAGGCGTTGTCGGCCTCATAGGCTTCCAGGGTGTTGTAGCCGAGCACCAGCGGTGCATCATGCCCGGTCAGCCGCAAATCCTGGATGACGGCGCCGAGTCCGATGATGTTGGCGGTGAGACCGCCACCCCTGATCGTAAAGCGGCGCACCGGTTCGCCCGCCTGCGTCGTACCGAAAACCTCGCCGTCTTTCATCGCCATGCCCGCAAATGCCAAATTGATCCAGAGGGCTTCGGCTGGTTTTCTTAAGCCCAGGTGGGCAGGTCACCGACCCGCCCGTCTCAGAGCAGTCTATCAGAGGCCGAGGCCGCCGATGCAGACATATTTGGTATCGAGGTAATCCTCGATGCCCTGATGCCCGCCTTCCTTGCCGAGGCCGGATTCCTTGACGCCGCCGAACGGCGCTTCCGGCGTCGTGATCAGGCCCTCATTAACGCCGACCATGCCGTATTTCAGCCCTTCCATAACCCGGAAGGCACGGCCGAGATCGCCGGTGTAGAAGTAGCAGGCAAGGCCGAATTCGGTGTCGTTGGCGAGCGCGACAGCCTCTTCCTCGGTCTCGAACTTGAACACGGGTGCTACCGGCCCGAAGATCTCTTCCTTCATGAAGCGCATCTTGGGCGTGGCGTTGGCGATGACGGTCGGCTGGAAGAACGAGCCGCCCAGCGCATGGCGCTTGCCGCCGGCGACGACCTTGCCGCCCTTCGATGTGGCGTCGGCGATCAGTTCCTCGACCTTCTCGACCGCTTTCTCGTCGATCAGCGGTCCCTGCTGCACGCCCTCTTCGAGGCCGGAACCGACCTTCAGCCCGTTGCTGGCGGCGGCGAGCTTCTCGACGAACTTGTCGTAGACGCCGGCCTGAACCAGGAAGCGGTTGGTGCAGACGCAGGTCTGGCCGGAGTTGCGGTACTTGGCGGTGATCGCGCCGGCGACCGCACGCTCGATGTCGGCATCGTCGAAGACGATGAACGGCGCGTTGCCGCCCAGTTCCATCGACACCTTCTTGACGGTCACCGACGACTTCTGGATGAGAAGCTTGCCGACCTCGGTCGAGCCGGTGAAGGTGATCTTCGATACCAGCGGGTTGGCACAGATCTCGTCGCCGATCTCGCTGGCCGAACCGGTCAGGATGTTGACGACGCCCTTGGGGAAGCCGACTTCCTCGGCCAACGCACCCCAGGCCAGACCCGAATACGGCGTCTGCGAGGCCGGCTTGACGACCGCGGTGCAGCCGGCGGCAAGGGCCGGGCCAAGCTTGCGGGCCAGCATCGAGGAGGGGAAATTCCACGGCGTAATGGCGGCAATGACGCCGACCGGTTCCTTGGTCACCAGGATGCGGCGGTCCGCCCACGGCGACGGCACGACGTCGCCATAGGTGCGGCGGCCTTCCTCGGCGAACCACAGTATGTAGGCCGCGGCCGAGCCGATCTCGCCTTTCGATTCGAACAGCGACTTGCCCTGCTCGATGGTGAGCAATTCGGCCAGCACATCCTGATTATCCATCATCGCGTCATGCAGCTTGCGCAGCAGCTTCGAGCGCTCGAGCGCGGTGGTCCTGCGCCAGCTCCTGAAAGCTTCGCTGGCGGCTTCGATGGCGCGGCGGGTCTCGGCCTTGCCCGACTTCGGCACGGTGCCGATCTTGAGGCCGGTGGCCGGGTTGTTGACGTCGACCGTCTGGCCGCTGTCGGCCTGCACCCAGTCGCCGTTGATGAGATTGGCCTGCCGCATGAAATGGCTGGTTTTCTGAAGCATGGTCTATCCTCCGTTCGGCGCACTGACGGGCCGGCCTGTGAATTCTTCGGTGAGCGGGCGCCACGCCTCTGGAAAAGCCGGCACGCCGGAGCCACTGCTCTTTACCTAGGGCAAGGCCCGCAAGCAATCGCAAGATGGCATATAGGGCTTGGGCCAGCGCGAGACGAGAGCTACCCGAAAACGTGCAAGACAACCGTCAGCCAGAAAGCCGTGGTGACAGCGGCGCTGGCCGTGGCGATGGTCATCTGGTTCGACGCCAGCGCCTGGCCAGTGTTGAACTGAACGGCGATGAGATAGGAATTGATGCCGGACGGCAAGGCGGCAACCACGACAGCGACCTTGGCCGTCAACGGCGGCAGCCCGAGCAACCAGACCAAAGCAAGAACCAACGCCGGCATCAGGAACAGCTTCAGCACCGAAAGCGCCAGTGCCGGGCGGACATTGCCGGATATGCCGAAGCGGCGCAGGCTGAGCCCCATGGCAAACAGCGCTACCGGCCCTGCCGTGTCGGCCAGCGCATCGACCAGCCGCATGACGAGGTCGGGCAGCGGCACGCCGCTCAGCCGCCATGCCAGCCCCAGGAGAATGCCGATGATCAGCGGATTGATGAACAACCGCCGCAGGAAACTGCGCAGCACCCGCAGCGGATGCACATGCTCGCCACCGCCGCGGCCGAACATCTCGAACAGCACGATCGATGACATCATCATCACAGGCAAATGAACGGAAACCAGCAGTGACAGCACTTCGAAGCCGCTCGGGCCGAATATGCCGAGAATGAAGGGCGCGCCAAGCAGCACCACATTGGAATAGGCCGACGATACGCCCCCGACGACGCCAGCGCGTGCATCGCGCCCGAAAACCCGTGCGGTGACGACATGACCCGCCGCCCAGGTGATCGCCACGGCGGTGAAGTAGGCGCCCCACAGCGGCCATGGCGCCACGCCGTGGAAATCGGCGTTCACCATCGTCTGGAACAAAAGCAGCGGCATCGCCACCGAAACGGCGAAATCGGCTATCCCCTCGCCGCTCGCCGGTCTGAGATACCCCGTGAGCCCGGCGAGATAGCCGAGCGCCGCGAGACTGAAGACAAAAAGCACGGTTTCGGTAAGCGGAGACATTTTTCAGGGATAGGCGAGCAAGGCCGGTGGCGCAATCGCGCCCAAATTTGATCATGGTCCGCTGGCAGCGTTATACAGGGTTTGGAACATCAGGGCGGACGCGGGCGACAAATGGGCTTTGTCGAGATCTCGAGGCGTAATCTTTTCCGGCAGACATGGCGGACGGCTTTCGCCGCCACGCTGTTCTGCCTTGCCGCGACCACGCTTTCACTTGCCGAGACCAAAAGCCTCAAAGGCGTGGCGCTGATTATCGGCCAGTCGCAATACGAGCACATCGCCGCCCTCCCCAATCCGGCCAACGACGCCCGCGACATGGCCAAGATGCTGACCGACCTCGGCTTCGACGCCCGCAATGTCAGCAATCGCGATGCCGCCAAGCTCAAGCGCGACCTCGAGCGTTTTACGGAAGATGCCGAGGGAGCCGACGTCGCCCTCATCTATTATTCCGGCCACGGCATCGAGGCCGGCGGCGAGAACTACCTGGTTCCGGTCGATGCGGACGTGTCGTCGCTCGCAGATGCCGACCAGGCGTTGGTGCCGATATCGGCGGTCATGGATGCGTTGAAAAAGACCGTGCCGGTGACGATCGTGCTGCTTGATGCCTGCCGCACCAACCCGTTCCCGGCCAACGCCATGGTCCGGCGGGCGCCGACCGCCTCCGCCGAGCCGATTGGCGCTGGCGGACTGGAGCCGGTGCGTGGCGCCAAGGCGCTCGGCAACGCGCCGGCGGCCGACGCCAGCCTCGGCACGGTGGTCGGCTTCGCCGCCGAACCCGGCCGCCCGGCGTTGGATGGCGCTGCTGGCGAAAACAGCCCCTACGCGGCAGCGCTGCTGCGCCATCTCGCCGCGATGAAGGGCACCGAGTTCGGCTCGGTGATGCGCATGGTGACCGAGGAGGTCTATCTCGACACCAAGGCAAGGCAGCGCCCCTGGGTCAATGAAAGCTTGCGCCGGCTGCTCTATTTCGGCGTGGCGCCGCCGGAACCGACGGGCGACGATGGGCTGATCACCGGCGAACGGCGGCAGCTGCTTTTGACCATATCCGACCTGCCCGACCCGAAGCGGGCGCAAGTGGA
Organism: Mesorhizobium sp. WSM1386; assembly: GCF_055901595.1. Taxonomy (NCBI): domain Bacteria; kingdom Pseudomonadati; phylum Pseudomonadota; class Alphaproteobacteria; order Hyphomicrobiales; family Phyllobacteriaceae; genus Mesorhizobium; species Mesorhizobium sp. WSM1386. Next base: position 3,638,753 of record NZ_CM148373.1, on the reverse strand, counting down.
ATTGGCCTCGCTGCAGGAAAATGTGCCGCTCGACGCGCTCTACGGCGTGTTGAGGGCACTTGGCACGGAAAAGATCCCCGAGGATCCGACCGACTTGCAGAAAGTGCTCGACGCGCAGGCCGAGCGGCTGAAGAAGATGATGTCGGAGCGCGCCGCGCTGCGCACCGACGATCCGGAGATCAAGCGCCTGGTCGCCTCCGCCGACAAGGCCATTGGCCAGGGCGCGATCGTGACTGCGCGCAAGTTCCTCGACGACGCGGTCGGCCGGGTCGAGCGGACCAGCGATGCGGTCGACGAGGCCGAGGATCTCGTCAAGCAGAAGCGCCTTGCCGACGCTGCGATCTATGCCAGGCGCGCCGATGCCTCGGCGCTGGTGTTCGACTACAAGTCCGCCGCCGGCGATTACGCCAAGGCGTTCTCGCTGGCGCAGAAATGGGACGACAAGCTGCGCTGGAACTACAAGAACCAGGAGGCGGAGGCGCTCAACGCCTATGGCTATGCCACCGGCGACCTCGACGCGCTGCAGCATTCCATCGAGGCCTATCGCGTCATCCTGAACTTCATCCCCAATGGCGAACAAAATCGCGACTGGGCGATCACCCGCAACAATATGGCGGTGGTGCTGCAGACCATCGGCGAGCGCGAGACCGAGACCGCGCGCCTCGAAGAGGCAGCGCGGATCTTCCGCGATTCGCTTGTGGTGTTCGATCGCGTGAAGGACGATCTCAACTGGGCCGCCGCGCAGAACAATTTGGCCAATGTGCTGCTGAAGATCGGCGAGCGCGAAAGCGACCCGAAGCGGCTGAACGAAGCGGTGGCGGCGATGCGTGCCACACTGGAGAAGCGCCCGCGCGACAAGGTTCCGCTCGACTGGGCCTCGTCGCAGAACAATCTCGGCCTCGCGCTTTATGCGCTCTCCGAGCGTGAACCCGCCGGCGAGCATCTCAGCCAGGCGGAAGCGGCCTATCGGCTGGCGCTTGAGGAATACACGCGTCAAAAGGCACCCGTGGAATGGGCGATGGTCGAGAACAATCTCGGCAACACGCTTGTGACGCTTGGCATCCAGCTCAACGACAAGGCCAAGATCAACGAGGCGGCCGACGCCTTTCGCGCCGCGCTCGAAGTGCGAACCCGTGAAACCTTCCCGGTCTCGTGGGCCACCAGCCGCCTCAACCTCGGCAATGCGCTGAGCGGCGTCGCTCGCTTCGACATGGGAACCGGCACGCTCGAAGAGGCAGCGGAAGCTTATGACGATGCGCTGACGGTATTTACCCGGCAAAGGTTCCCGATGGACTGGGCGTCAGCCCAGAACAATCTCGGCTCGATCTATCAGACGCTTGGCCAGCGCACCCGCGACGCAGCCAAGCTCGAGCAGTCGGCAGCAGCGTTCCAGGCCGCCCGGCAGGTCTATGTCAGGCGGAAATTCCCGCTGGACTGGGCCATGAGCTACTACAATCTCGGCAACACGCTGCAGCTTCTTGGCGGCGTGACCGACAAACCCGGGCATTACAGCCAGGCGGTCGACGCCTACCGCGATGCTTTGCGCGAGTACAAGCGCGAGACGAACCCTCGGCAGTGGGCGCTGACCCAGGCCGGCATCGGATCGACGCTGCACTGGCTGAGCATGAGCAATGCCGATCCCAAGACCTTGCAGGATTCGATCGCCGCGCGGCGGGCGGCGCTTGAAATTCTCACCATGGAAACGGCACCCATCGACTGGGCCAATGCCCAGAACGGCATCGGCATGAGCCTGCTCAACCTCGGCAACATCGAACGAACAGGCAAATATCTCGACGATGCGGAAGCGGCCTTCACGGCGACGCTGAAAGTGTTCACCAGGGAAAGCCAGCCCATGCAATGGGCCTTCGAACAGAACAATCTCGGCGACATCCACTGGAACCGCGCCAGCTATGGCGGCGGCAAGCCGGAATATCTCAAGGCGATCGAATTCTTCGAGAACGCCAAGCAGGGCTTTACCGAGGCCGGCTACACCATGCCTATCCCGCTTACCGACCAGAAGATCGACCTGGTGAAGAAGCAGATCGCCAAAAAGTGAGGGGGAGACGCGGCAGGAGACTCAGGCGGCAGCTCCCGGCTTGTCTTTGTACCCGCTTTCCAATCCCTATATGCGAATGACCGGAGCGTGATGCCACGCTTGTGGAAGGTTGCGATGATTCGATTTGCCTTGGCGTTGTTTCTGCTCGTCGTTCCCGTCGCTGCCCACGCCACGGATGCCGGCTGGGCACTGCTGCGTGACGGCGGCCATGTCGTGCTGCTTCGCCATGCCATGGTCACTGGCATCACCGACCCCGCCAATTTCGACATCGACAGCTGCGCCACCCAGGTCAATCTCTCGGCGCGCGGCAAGCAGCAGGCGAGCAAGATCGGTGCCTTGTTCGCCGCGCGCGCCGCTCCCATCGAGCGCGTGCTGTCCAGCCGCTATTGCCGCTGCCTCGACACCGCGCGCATCGCCTTCGAGGCCGAACCGGAGCTTTTTGCGCCACTCGACCTGCTGAAGGGCGACGATGCGCAGAAGGCAGAGCAGGTCGCCGCGATCATGAAGGAAATCCGCGCCTATTCCGGCTCCGACAATCTGGTCATGGTCACCCACCTGGAAGACATCGTTGCGCTGACCGGCATCTCGCCGCGCGAAGGCGAGGCCGTGGTCGTCGAACCGCAAGGCGACGGCCTGCGGGTGCTCGGCCGCGTCACGTTTTGAGATGCCGGCAGTGTTGCCGAAATACCACTACCCAAAGAAGCCGCGAATTCGCCGCGACAATGCCGCTTGCGACAACCCGTCGCAGGCTTTATAGCCGCGCTCCCGGTCACGAAAACCGAAGCGAGCACAACGGTTGGAGCTTTTGCCTCCGCCCGTGCAGGCGGCTTTGCCGCCCTGTATACGGCGCCGCTTCGGGTGTTGGGATTGCGGGTGTAGCTCAGAGGTTAGAGCGCCGGATTTGGGTCCGGAGGTCGAGGGTTCGAGTCCCTTCATCCACATTACGGATAGCTCAGATTGGTTAGAGCATCAGACTCATAATCTGATTGTCGAAGGTTCGATTCCTTCTCCACTGGCCTGATAAGCCATCTGAAAAACGGTCCGGGGACTGGAATGCTGAAGACCTGACGGACGGCCGAAGCCTTCGGGCCAAGGCCGTATCGAAAGGTTTGACGCCATCGGCTCGCGGCCAGGCCCGCGGTGACGATCAAGGCGCAGCGTCGCCGGCAAGGGAGGCCAAGGCCTCCGGCGCCCGCTTCGTTGCCCCCGCGATCCGCTCCCGAAGGCCCGCCGCGGATCGATGCCACCAGTCCCCGGATCATTCGTGCCCGGACCATGACGACGTGAAACGAGAAACGAAGGGAAGATCGACGCATGACGTGACGCCTCGCATGGGGCCATGCCCGACAGGAGTAAGACAATGACTGTTCTCGATAAGGTTCTTGGACGCCAGCGCGTCCTCGTGAAGGAAAATGAACGTGCCCTCACCCTCTACAAGGGTGAGATCAAGGCTGTCCTGCTGCCGGGCGAGCATTGGCTCGCCAACCGGGGTGGAAGCCTTGAAGTGTCGCGGCACGATCTGAAGAACCCGGAATTCGTTTCGGCGTACGAGAAGGCGTTGTTCGACAAGCTCCCGGATGTGGCCGCACGTCATTTCACCGTCATTCGCACCGGTCGCGCGGATGTCGCAATCATCGAGCGTGACGGCAACCTGCACGCCGTTCTGGCGCCGGATCGCAAGCTGGTGCTGTGGACGGATGCCGGTCCGTGGAAGGTGACGCTGGTCGACACCTCGGCCGATCTCGCCATCGATCCGGCGGTGATGCGCCGGCTCGGCCAGGCCCGGAAGGCGGAATTGATGTCCGTCCACCCGGTCCTCGACGGCCAGGCCGGGCTGCTGTTCATCGACGGTGTGCTGGTGCGCACGCTCGCCGCTGGCGTGCATGGCTTCTGGAATGTCGGACGCATGGTGCAGATCAAGGTCGTCGACCTCAAGCGCCAGTCGCTCGATGTCGCTGGGCAGGAAGTGCTGACCAAGGATCGCGTCACGATCCGCGTCAACATCGCCGCCGAATACCGGGTCGTCGATCCGGTCAAGGCAGTCAGCGCTGTGAAGGACTTCTCCGAGGCCCTCTACCGCGCCCTGCAGTACGCCTTCCGCAAGACGCTTGGCTCGCTCACCCTCGACCAGATCCTGGAAAAGAAGGTGACGATCGACGAGGAAGCGGCGGCCAAAGTCCGTGCCGATATGGCCGAGATCGGGGTCGAGGTCAGCGATATCGCGCTCAAGGATGTCATCCTGCCGGGCGAGATGCGCGAGATCCTGAACCAGGTGGTGTCGGCCGAAAAGCAGGCCGAGGCCAACGTCATCCGCCGTCGCGAGGAGACGAACGCCACGCGTTCCCTGCTCAACACGGCCAAGGTGATGGCGGAGAACCCGGTGATGCTGCGGCTGAAGGAGCTCGAGGCTCTGGAAACCATCGCCGGCAAGGTCGAGCGGCTGACCGTCCACAACGGGACGAGCGGGCTGCTCAACGACCTTGTGAAGCTCCGCGAAGATTGATGCATGTCGCCCAAAAGTGGGGCCGGTTTTGGGATAACGACATGCATCCAAACAAGGCTGACGCAACGTCAATGGGAAGGGCCGCAGGTTTGACCGGCGGCCCTTCTTGCCTTTCCTGGGCACGCTTCCCATCTGCGCCCGGCTTATCAGGCCTTTTCCTGTCGGGAAAAACCGATTAGACAGCGCCCAAACGAATGCGGACAGATTCCGCCCGCAAAGAAGGAAAAGCCCTTGTCCACCACGTTCGACAAAGTCGCCAAGATCATTGCCGACACCAGCGAGATCGATATCGACACCATCACGCCCGAGAGCCACACGATCGACGATCTCGGCATCGACAGCCTCGATTTCCTCGACATCGTCTTTGCCATCGACAAGGAATTCGGCATCAAGGTGCCGCTGGAAAAGTGGACCCAGGAAGTCAACGACGGCAAGGCATCGACCGACGACTACTTCGTCATGAAGAACCTGTGCGCCAAGATCGACGCGCTGGTTGCCGCCAAGACCGCCTGAGATCGGGCAAGCGCGCGGCCTTGACGGGCTGCGCCTCCTGACCCACAAAGCCGCTCATGAGCAGCCCCCACGACGTCGTCATCACTGGCATCGGCCTTGTCTCCTCGCTGGGAGAAGGCCCTGACGCACACTGGCAGAAGCTCTCGCAGCCAGGCCTGCAGCCGGTGCTCGAAGCCGCGCGCTTTGCGCCCTACACCGTCCATCCACTGCCCGAGATCGACTGGAACCTGCAGATCGCCAAGCGCGGCGACCAGCGGCAGATGGAAACCTGGCAGCGGCTCGGCACCTACGCCGCGGGACTTGCGCTGGATGACGCCGGCATCAAGGGCAATGACGAACTGTGCACGACCATGGACATGGTGGTGGCCGCCGGCGGCGGCGAGCGCGATGAGGCGGTCGATGCCGCCATTCTGGCCGCTTCGGAAAACCGCAACGACCGCGATGTGCTGCTCAACGAGAAGCTGACGACGGAATTGCGGCCGACTTTGTTCCTGGCCCAGCTCTCCAATCTGCTCGCCGGCAACATCTCCATCGTCCACAAGGTGACGGGCTCGTCGCGCACCTTCATGGGCGAGGAAGGTGCCGGCGTCTCGGCCGTCGAGACGGCGGCCGCGCGCATCCGCTCGGGCCAGTCGACGCATGTCCTGGTCGGCGGCGCCTTCCAGACCGAACATTCCGACATGCTGCTCGGCTATGAACTTGCCGGCTATCTGCATCGTGGCCCCTGGAAACCCGTCTGGCAAAGACAGGGCACCGAGGGCGGTGGCGTGGTGTCGGGCTCCGGCGGCGCCTTCCTGGTGCTGGAGCAGCGCGAGCACGCGGCAAGCCGTGGGCGCAAGATCTATGCCGAGCTCGGGCCGGTCGTCTCCGGCCGCGCGAGACGTTCGCGCGGGGAACTCGACGCCGAGATCGCAGCCCTGCTCAGCCGTGCGGCCTTGCCGAATGGCAAGTTGCTCGCAATGTCCGGCGCCTCTGGCGCGCATGCGGCGACCATCGCCGAGAAAGCGGCCCTCGATGCTGTCGAGGCAATCGCGGCGCGCGGCTTCTCGACACTGACCGGGCATATGAAGGAAGCGCAGTTTCCGTTCGCCGTGGCCCTGGCGGCACTGGCCGTCGACCGCAAGGCTGGCTACCCTGTCTTCGATGCCACAGCCGAGAAGCCGTTCGAAGGCATTCCCGCAAGCGTCCTTGCAACGGCGATCGGCTATCACCAATTCGAGGGCATGGCGCTGGTCAACGCCGCGTAACGCGGCTCCGCGATCCATGCTGCAACGACAAGAGGGCTCCCGAATGGCCAATCTCAGAGATCACATGGGCAGGCCAATCGTCGCCGTCACCGGCATCGGCGTGGTGACCTCGCTTGGCGTCGGCAAATCAGACAACTGGGCGGCATTGACCTCCGGCAAGTCAGGCATCCATCCGATCACCCGCTTTCCCATCGATCAACTGAACACCCGCATCTCCGGCATGGTCGACTTCCTGCCGTCGAGTTCGAAAGGCGCGAGCCCCCTCACCTACGAGTTGGCCGAGCTTGCGGGTATCGAAGCCGTGGCCGAAGCCGGTCTTGATTCCAACGACTTCGGCGGACCGCTCTTCCTCGCCTCGCCGCCGGTCGAACTTGACTGGGCCGAGCGCTTTTCGCTCTACAATTCCGACAAGGACAAGGATGACACCGCCGCCGAAAGACTGCTCCGGGTGGCGCGCAGCTTGAAAGAGCTGGATATTTTCGAGACTACCCAGTTCGGTTCGATCGCCGACCGCCTTGCCGACCGCCTTGGCACACGCGGTCTTCCGATCACGCTGTCGACGGCTTGCGCCTCGGGCGCCACCGCGATCCAACTCGGTGTCGAGGCGATACGCCGTGGCGAATGCAACCGGGCGCTTTCGATCGGGGCCGACGGCTCGGCGACCGCCGAGGCACTGATCCGTTTCTCGTTGCTTTCGGCCCTCTCGACGCACAACGACATTCCCGAAAAAGCATCGAAGCCTTTCTCCAGGGATCGCGACGGCTTCGTGCTGGCCGAGGGATCCGGAGCGCTGGTGTTGGAATCGCTTGAGGCGGCTTTGGCTCGCGGCGCCACCATCCTTGGCATCCTGGGCGGTTGCGGCGAGAAGGCTGACGACTTCCACCGCACCCGCTCGAAGCCGGACGCTTCGCCGGCCATTGCCGCGGTTCGCGCCGCGCTGGCCGATGCCGGCCTGGGTGAAGACGAAATCGACTATGTCAACGCCCACGGCACGTCGACACCGGAGAACGACAAGATGGAACATCTGGCGCTGTCGACGGTGTTCGGCGAGCGCATAAGCTCCATGCCGGTCTCGTCGAACAAGTCGATGATCGGCCATACATTGTCGGCGGCCGGCGCTGTCGAGGCCGCTTTCTCGCTGATGACGATGCGCGAAAGCGTCATTCCGCCGACCATCAACTACGACAATCCGGACCCCGCGATCGTGCTCGACGTGGTGCCGAATAAGAAGCGCAATGCCGAGGTTCGCAGCGTTTTGTCGAACTCCTTCGGCTTCGGTGGCCAGAACACTTGCCTTGTCATGGCGCGGGAACCGGTCTAAGCGACCTTTTTCAGCCATACAGAACCGACAGGCCTCATGCGCGCACTGCAACTTATCGAGGACCGCCGTCTTGAAACGGTGGACCTGCCGCCCCCGCCGCCACCCGCACTCGGCGAAGTCACGCTGCGCATCAAGGCGGTGGCCCTGAACCATATCGACGTCTGGGGCTGGCGCGGCATGGCCTTCGCCAAGCGCAAGCTGCCGCTGGTCGTCGGCGCCGAAGCCTCCGGCGAGGTCGAGGCGGTCGGTCCCGGTGTTTCCAGCCTGCTGCCCGGACAGTTGGTGTCGATCTACGGGGCGCGCACCTGCGGCCTCTGCCGCGCCTGCCGCGAAGGTCGCGACAATCTCTGCGAGCATGTCTCGGGAGTCCACGGCTTCCACCTCGACGGCTTCGCGCAGGAGAAGATCAACCTGCCAGCGCGCCTGCTCGTCCCCGCTCCTCCCGGCGTGACCGATATCGGGGCCGCAGTGGCGCCCGTGACCTTCGGCACCGTCGAGCACATGCTGTTCGACAACGCCAGGCTTCAGCCCGGCGAGACGATCCTGGTCCATGCCGGCGGATCCGGCATCGGCTCGGCGGCGATCCAACTGGCTAAGCGCATGGGCTGCACAATCATCACCACGGTCGGCTCCAACGACAAGATCGACAAGGCCAAGGCGCTCGGCGCCGACCATGTCATCAACTACCGTGACGACCGTTTCGAAGGCGTCGTGCGCAAGCTGACCAAGAAGAAGGGCGTCGACGTCGTCTTCGAACATGTCGGCGCCGACACTTTCGCCGGCTCGATGCTGTGCCTGAAGCGCGGTGGCCGCTTGGTGACCTGCGGCTCGACGTCGGGCGTGTCGACACAGATCAATTTGATGCAGCTGTTCCAGCAGCAGCTGAAACTGCTGGGATCCTTCGGCTGCCGCATGGAAAACATGGCCAACGCCATGCAGAAGATGGCGGCGGGCCAAGTCTCGCCGGTCATCGACACCGAGGTCGGCTTCGATGACATCGATGCGGCGCTGAAGCGCATGGAAGGCCGCGACGTCTTCGGCAAGATCATCCTGCGCGTCGTCTAGAGCCTTGATTTCGGTGCTCAAGAAGTTTCGCCGCGATCTCAGGTTTCGCTACGGCAGACAGCTGCGCCAGGTGAACTACTGGCTGGTTGCGCGCGCCGCGATGATCATCATCTCGATACTGCGCCTGCTGCCGGTCGACGCCGCGCTGAATTTCGCCGACCGCGTCGCGCGCCGTATCGGCCCCTGGGTCGGGCGTCATCAGGTCGCCATCGACAATCTGCGCAAGGCCTACCCGCAAAAGAGCGAAAGCGATATCCAGGCCATTGCGTCGGACATGTGGGGCAACATGGCCCGGCTGGCCGCCGAATACATCTTTCTCGACGCCCTGTTCGACTACGACCCCGCCTCGAGCAAGCCGGGCCGCGTCGAGGTCAAGGGAACGGAGCACTTCGTCGAGATAGCCGCCGAAAAGCAGCCGCATATCGTCTTCACCGGCCATCTCGGCAATTTCGAACTGCTGCCGGTGGCCGCCGCGACCTTCGGCATGAACATCACGGCGCTGTTTCGCCCGCCCAACAACCCTTACCTTGCCGATTACATCCTCTCGACGCGCCGCTCGACCATGGGTTCCCTGCTGCCGTCGATGGCCGGTGCCTCGTTCGCATTGGCGGGCATCCTGGAGAACGGCGGTAATATCGGCGTCCTTGTCGACCAGAAATTCTCCAACGGCCTGGAGACGACCTTCTTCGGCCGTCCCTGCCAGAGCAACCGCGTGCTGGGCACGCTCGCCCGCCACTACGACTGCGATGTCTATCCGGCGCGCTGCGTCAGGCTGCCAGGCAACCGCTTTCGGCTCGAGATCGAGGACAGACTGGTCCTGCCGCGCACCGCCAACGGCAGCGTCGACGTCTACGCCACCACCCAGATGCTGAATGACGTGGTCGAGCGCTGGGTGCGGGAGGATCCCGGCCAGTGGATGTGGTTCCACAAAAGGTGGGAGATCAGCAACTGGCGTCGCAAACAGCGCCCGAAGCCGACTCCAGTCGCAAACACCTAATGCATGTCGCCCAAACTGATCTGGTTTTGGGAGAACGAGATGCATAAGCAAAGACTTAAAGCGCGTCGCATGAATCTGTTTCGTCGCGACGCGCTTTAAGCAAGGCCTATGGCAAGAAAACGCGTTTTACGCCAGCCGATCATGTACCGGCGAAATCAGGCGCTCAGTTGGAGACGACAATGCGCGTGTTGCCGAATCCCACTTCCCGCACCATCGAATAGAAGGCCGCGGCATTGGCAGTGTGCAACCGCACGCAGCCATGCGAAGCCGGGCGGCCGAGCTGCCTGACGGCGCCGGTTCCGTGGATGGCATAGCCGCCATGGAAGAACACGGAATATGGCATCGGCGACATATGGTATTTGCGCGAATACCACATCCGGGCCGTGCGTTGCGGCCGATAGTTGCCACGCGGCGTGAAATAGCCGGTGCGCGCGGTCGACACGCTCCACCTGTAAACCGACAGCCCATACCGGACCGTCATCGTCTGCGAAGATACGTCTATGTTCGCCTCGAGGCTGGCTGCCCAGCCCTGCCCCGAAGCGCCGAACAGCATCGCGACAAATACGGCCGCCATGAGAATCGTCTTTTTCATGCGATCAAACCCCTTTGATTGCCCCTTGCTTGCCTGCCTGCCATCACGATGTTTTTCATCTTTTTAATGGCAGGTGAATGAAGTAACACACACTCATTGACCAATTGGCCAATCCAAAGCAGAGAATTTGAACGATTTCCCGCGATAGTTGCCGCATCGACACGCCGCACCGGCCTGATCACCAGCGGGCTTGCAAAACCGCCGATATCGCTGCTCAACTCGTCGTATGAACGAGCGACTCCTCAAGGCAATCGACAGCAAGCGCGACGATGTCGTTGCGCTGACCGCCGACCTCATCCGTTTTCCGACCATCAATCCGCCTGGCGAAGCCTATGGGCCATGCGCCGAATACATCGGTGCGCGGCTGAAGAAGCGCGGCTTCGAGACGGAATTCATCCGCGGCGAAGGCACGCCCGGCGATACGGATCGCTATCCGCGAATCAATGTCGTCGCGCGATTTGACGGACGCTCTCCAGGCGCCTGCGTCCACTTCAACTCGCATATCGACGTCGTCGAAGCCGGCGATGGCTGGACCGTCGATCCCTTCGCCGGCGTCGTCAAGGACGGCAAGGTCTACGGCCGCGGCGCCTGCGACATGAAGGGTGGGCTCGCCGCCTCCATCATCGCTGTCGAGGCCTTCATGGAAGTATTCCCCGACTTTCCCGGCGCCATCGAGATATCGGGCACGGTGGACGAGGAATCCGGCGGCTTCGGCGGCGTCGCCCATCTGGCCGGGCTCGGCTACTTCTCGAAGCCCAGGGTCGATCACGTCATCATCCCCGAGCCGCTCAACAAGGACCGCATCTGCCTTGGCCATCGCGGCGTCTGGTGGGCGGAAATCGAGACCAAGGGCGAGATCGCGCATGGCTCCATGCCGTTTCTCGGCGACAACGCGGTGCGCCATATGGGCGCTGTACTGCAAGCTTTCGAGGACGAGTTGTTCCCCGCGCTTGACCGCAAGATGACGCGCATGCCGGTGGTGCCCGAAGGGGCGAGGCGCTCGACCATGAACATCAATTCGATCCATGGCGGCCAGACCGAGGATTTCCGGCCCGGCCTGCCCTCGCCCAACGTGCCCGATTCCTGCCGGCTGACCATCGATCGCCGCTTCCTGCTCGAAGAGGATCTGGCCACGGTCAAAGGCGAGGTGACCGGCATTCTCGACCGGCTGAAGCGCGAGCGCAAAAAGTTCGACTACGAGATACGCGACCTGATGGAAGTGCTGCCGCTGATGACCGAGCGCGACGCACCCGTGGTCAGGGCCGTGGCGCAAGGCATTCATGCGATCTTCGACCGCGAGCCGGACTACGTCATTTCGCCCGGCACCTATGACCAGAAGCACATTGCCCGCATCGGCCACATCTATGATTGCATCGCCTATGGACCCGGCATTCTCGACCTTGCCCACCGGCCGGATGAGTGGGTCGGGATATCGGACATGGTGGAATCGGCCAAGGTGATGGCGATCGGGCTGAACATGCTGCTGCGCGGCACGGCCGCAGGCTGAGGCCCGCCGCCAGGCAAGCTTCGACCGATCGAAACGGCCGCCAGGAGAAAAACTTTCCCAACCACGACGCCCGGCAGCACGAAACGCAATTTACTCCCGCGCGAAATCACGCTTCTATCACCCGGTTTGAGCACGTGTCTGAACGCATGGGAGTGCACGATGAGATTGTGGAAAACCATTCTGGCCGCGGCCGTCCTGGCGCTGGCCGCCGGAAGCCCGGCCTTTGCCGCGCGCACCGACCTTGTCATCGGCATTCCGCTCGAGCCGCCGCATCTCGACCCGACCGCCGGTGCCGCAGCCGCCATCGATGAGGTGCTCTACGCCAATGTGTTCGAAGGCCTGACACGCATCGGCCCGAATGGCGAAGTGCTGCCGGACCTGGCCGAAAGCTGGACCATTTCCGACGACGGCAAGGCCTATACTTTCAAGCTGCATACCGGCGTGAAATTCCACGACGGCGCCGACTTCAGCGCCGACGACGTGAAATTCTCGCTGGACCGCGCCCGCGCCGACAATTCGGTCAATGCTCAGAAGAACCTGTTCGCGGCCATCGACAAGGTCGATGTCATCGATCCGGCGACGATCAAAGTTACGCTGAAGAACCCGCAAGGGTCTTTCCTTTACAATATGGGCTGGGGCGACGCGGTGATGGTGTCGCCAAAATCGGCTGACACCAACAAGGAGAACCCGATCGGCACCGGTCCGTTCAAATTCCAGGGTTGGGCCAAGGGATCGTCGATCACGCTGGTGAAAGCCGATCATTATTGGGGCACGCCGGCATTCCTCGACAAGGTCGAGTTCCGCATCGTGCCCGATGCCGCCGCCAACGTGCCAGCGCTGCTGTCTGGCGACATCCAGGCCTTCCCGTTCTTCGATCCCGACAGCCTGGCGCAGGTCAAGGACGACCCGCGTTTCAAGGTGGTGATCGGCTCGACCGAGGGCGAAACCATCCTGTCGATCAACAACAAGAAGCCGCCTTTCGACAAGCTGCAGGTCAGGCAGGCGATCTCCTACGCGCTCGACCGCAAGGCAATCATCGACGGCGCCTCGGCCGGCCTCGGCCAGCCGATCGGCTCGCACATGTCGCCGGCCAACAAGGACTATGTCGACCTCACCGGCCGCTATCCGCACGATGTCGCCAAGGCCAAGGAATTGCTGAAGGAGGCAGGCCTGGAGAACGGCTTCAAGGCGACGCTGAAGCTGCCGCCGCCCGGCTATGCGCGGCTTGGCGGCGAGATCATCGCCTCGCAGCTTCGCGACGTCGGCATCAACCTCGAAATCTTACCGGTCGAATGGGCGCAGTGGCTGGACCAGGTGTTCACCAAGAAGGACTACGACCTGACCATCGTCTCCCACACCGAGCCCAACGACATCGATATCTATTCGCGCAAGGATTACTATTTCAACTATGACAATCCGGCCTTCGACAAGGTGATCGCCGACCTCAACCTCACCTCCGACGCGGCCAAGCGCAAGGAGTTGCTCGGACAGGCACAGAAGATCCTGGCCGACGACGCCGTGGTCGGCTTCCTCTATGAATTGCCGAAGGTCGGCGTCTGGGACGCCAAGCTGCAAGGGCTGTGGGAGAACGCACCGATCCAGGCCAATGACCTGACCAAGGTGAAGTGGAGCGAGTGAACACTCAGGCTGTCTGGCGGAACTTGCGCTCTGTCACACCCCCCTCTGCCCTGCCGGGCATCTCCCCCGCAAGGGGGGAGATTGCGTCCTCCTTTATGCTTTCGCCAATCGCCGACGTTGAACACTGGTCGACGATACAGAAACTGCTGATCTCCCCCCTGTTTGGACCGGGGACATCGCGAACAGGTGTGCGAGGACATCGCGAACAGTTTTGTCACTTATCGTCTGCAGAGGTTGAGGTCGACTGTTTCTATTTTCTGATGTCTGAAGAAGGCTTGGAAGACGCCGTCCTTTCCGGTGGGGATGAAGGCCACGGCTTTTCCGCCAAATGCCTTGGAGAGGCGCAGGATGTAGCCACACAAGGCGACGCGGCCCTCTTTCTGGACCTTGCGAACGATGGCGGCTTTTGGGTAGTCGAAGGCTTCGACGACCTCGCTGAAGGAGCGCGGGGAGGGTGTGTATCTGTCGAGGGGGACGCAGCCGTTGAGGCCATCGTGAGGTCTCTCGGCGTTGTAGAGGTCGCGCCAGGCATCGAAGGCATTCTGCGCGCCCTCGATATTTTCGAAGGCAGGTCCGGCCATCGCCTCGGCCTTGAGCGAGCGGTGAAAGCGTTCCTCCTTGCCCAGCGTCTGCGGGTGCAGGGGCCTGGAGTGGGAGACGGCGACGCCGTGTTCGATCAGCCAGACGGTGAAACGTGTGAAGTTGCTTCGTCCACCATCTCCCCATGGCGGACCGTTGTCGAAAGCCATGCGCTGCGGCTGTCCATAGCGGCGAAAGGCGGCAATCAGGTGGGCTTTGACCGTTTCGCCGGTCTCGTTGATGCAAGCCTGCAGCACGACAGAGAAGCGCGAATGATCGTCGAGCGCGGTCAGCGGATGCAGCCGGCCGCCCTGCCGCAATGCCACATGGCCCTTGAAGTCCATCTGCCACAGATCGTTGGGGGCGGCATGCTCGAAGCGCCCGAACGGCTTGGCTCCACCCCCCAGCAAGCCCAGCTCGACGCCGTTGCGATGCAGGATCCCGGTCACCGTGGAGGGTGCAGGCGAACCGGTTCCTTCGCGCCGCAGCACCTTGGCGATCTTGCGTCCGCCCCAGGCCGGGTGTGCCCGGCGCATGCCAAGAACCGCCGCCTCGACCGCATCGACGCTGCGCGACGGGCTCGTCGCCGGGCGGCGCGACTGCTCCGCGAGCCCGGCCTCGCCATGGGCGCGATACCGCGCAATCAACTTGTGACCACAGGTGCGGCCGATCCCGAAACGACGACAAAGCGCACTGACATTGCTGCCGTCCTGCGCAGCAAGACGCACAAACTCCAACTTCCCATCCATCACACTGGTGTCCCCAAATGGCATCGCGAACCTCCCGGCGCAAAGCACGCCAAACTGTTCGCGATGTCCTCGCACACCTGTTCGCGATGTCCCCGGTCCAAACACCCCCTTGCGGGGGAGATGTCCGGCAGGACAGAGGGGGGTGCGCAGGAACTCGACCTTCGCCCGTTTGCAACAGGGCTCCGCCACCGCCCATGACCGCCTACCTCCTCAAGCGCCTCGCAATAGCGCTCGCCACGCTGGTGCTGGCTTCCATGGTGGTGTTCGCGGTGCTGGAAATCCTTCCCGGCGACCCCGCCCGGCTGATGCTGGGCATGAACGCCAGCGCAGACCAGGTCGAGTTGCTGCGTAACCAGATGGGCCTCAACGCACCGCTGCCTTGGCGCTACCTGCACTGGGCCGGCGGCCTGCTCAGCCTCGATTTCGGCCGCTCCTATACCTATTCGGTGCCGGTCATCGATCTCGTGCGCGAACGGCTTGCCGTGTCGCTGCCGCTGGCGCTGATCGCGCTTGTGCTGTCCACGGTCATCGCCATTCCGGTCGGCCTGTTTTCCGCCAGCCGGCGCGGACGGGCCGGCGACACCGTGGCAATGGGCGCGGCGCAGCTTGGCGTCGCCGTGCCCAATTTCTGGTTCGCGCTGATGCTGATCTATGTCTTCGCGGTCTGGCTGCGCCTGGTTCCGGCCGGTGGCTTTCCCGGCTGGGGAGCCGGTGTCTGGCCGGCGCTGAAATCGCTGCTGTTGCCGGCGGTCGCGCTTGCCTTGCCGCAAGCGGCGATCCTGGCACGTGTCACCCGCTCGGCGCTGATCGAGGTGCTGAACGAGGATTACATCCGCACCGCCCGCGCCAAGGGCCTGCCCTATCGCGCCGTTCTTTGGCGGCACGCACTGCGCAATGCCATGATCCCGGTGCTGACCATACTCGGACTGCAATTCGCCTTCCTGCTTGCCGGCACCATCATCATCGAGAATGTTTTTTATCTCCCCGGCCTCGGCCGGCTGGTGTTCCAGGCCATCACCCAGCGCGACCTGATCGTCGTCGAAAGCGTCGTCATGCTGCTGGTCGCCGCCGTCATAGCCGTCAACCTCATCGTCGACCTTTCGTATGCGGTCGTCGATCCGCGCCTGAGAAGCCGGCAATGACCCTGCACATCGACATTCCCGAGGAAACGTTCGGCAGCATCCTGGCCAAGGCATTCCGGAACACCGCTTTCGTCACCGGCTTCGTCATCACCTTGCTCATCCTGGTGATGGCCATCATCTCCTATGTCTGGACGCCCTACGATGTAACGAAGCTGCTCATAGCCGACAAGACGCAGGGACCCTCGCCGGCGCATTGGTTCGGCACCGATCATTTCGGCCGCGATATCCTGTCGATGATCATGGTCGGCGCCCGCAATTCGATTGCGGTGGCTTTTGTAGCGGTCGGCATCGGCATGGGCGTCGGCGTGCCGCTCGGCGCCTTTGCCGCTGCGCGCGGCGGCCTCGTCGACGAGGCGCTGATGCGCATCAACGACCTCGTCTTCGCCTTCCCCGCCCTGCTGTCGGCGATCATGATCACCGCCATCTTCGGGCCGGGCGCCGTCAACGCCATCATCGCCATCGGCATTTTCAACATTCCGGTGTTCGCACGGGTCGCCAGGGCCGGCGCGCTGGCGATCTGGCCGCGCGAATTCATCCTGGCCGCGCGCGCCGCGGGAAAAAGCAGCACGCAGATATCGATCGAGCATGTCTTGCCCAACATCGTCACGCTGCTTCTGGTGCAAGGCACCATCCAGTTCGCGCTGGGCATCCTGGCCGAAGCCGGGCTTTCCTATCTCGGCCTCGGCGCGCAGCCGCCAATGCCAAGTTGGGGCCGCATGCTGTTCGACGCCCAGACCCGCATTGTGGTGGCGCCGTGGATGGCGATCTTTCCCGGCATGGCGATCGTCGTCACCGTGCTCGGTCTGAACCTCCTGGGCGACGGCATCGCCGACATCCTCGACCCGAAATCGCGGCGGCGGCGATGAGCCTGCTGGAGATCGAGAACCTGTCGCTCGCCATCGGCGACACGCCGATCCTGAAAGGCGTGGAGCTCTCCCTTGCATCAGGCGAAGTCATGGGGCTGGTCGGCGAATCCGGCTCCGGCAAATCGATGACCGCGCTGACGGTGATGCGGCTCCTGCCCCACGCCGCGCGCGCCACCGGGCGCGTCACATTCGATGGTATAGATATCCTCGCCGCGACGGAGGACCAGATGTGCGCGCTGCGCGGCGACGACATCGGCATGGTGTTCCAGGAGCCGATGACGGCTCTCAATCCGGTCAAGACCATCGGCGAACAGGTAGCCGAAGGCATACGCTGGCACACCAAGGCCACACGCGCGGAAGCCGAGGAGCGAGCGCGAAAAATGCTCGACCGCGTCGGCCTTCCCTCGGCCAAATTTCCACTGTCGCGCTATCCGCACGAGTTGTCCGGCGGCCAGCGCCAGCGCGTCGTCATCGCCATCGCCTGTGCGCTGAAGCCGAAGCTGCTGATCGCCGACGAACCGACGACGGCCCTCGACGTGGTGCTGCAGGCGCAGATCCTCGACCTCCTGCGCGATCTCGTGGCGGAGAGCCGCATGGGCCTGCTGCTGATCTCGCACGACCTCGCCGTGGTGACCGAGATGGCCGACCGCATCACCATCCTGCGCCATGGCGAGGTGATGGAGGCCGGCGATACTGCACGCACGCTGTCCGAACAGCTCCACCCCTACACGCGCCAACTGGCGCAAGCCTCGATGCATGTGCCGGCGCGCGCCAAGCCGCATGGCGCTGGAACAGGCAAGCCCCTGCTTCAGGTCGAGAACGTGACCCGTGACTATGCCGGCCGGCGCACCGCGCTGTTCAGGCGCGCGCCCGACATCCGCGCCGTCGACGATGTCTCCCTGTCGATGGCGCCGGGTCAATCAATGGCGCTGGTCGGCCGCTCCGGCTGCGGCAAGTCGACGCTTGCCCGGATGATCCTGGCACTGGACCGGCCAAGCGCCGGCACGATCCGGTTTCGCGGCGACACCATCACCGGCAAGCGCGAACCAGAACTGAAGCCGGCGCGACGCGACATGCAGGTTGTCTTCCAGGATCCCTATGGCTCCTTCGATCCGCGCCAGAAGGTGGAAAGGCTGGTCGCCGAGCCGCTGCATGTGCTGGAAAAGAAACCGACCCGCGCCGAGCGTCGCGAGATGGTGGCGCATGCGCTGCACGAGGTTGGCCTCGGCATCAGCGACATGGACAAGTACCCGCACGAATTTTCGGGTGGCCAGCGCCAGCGCCTGTCGATCGCCCGCGCCATCATCACCCGCCCCAAGCTGGTCGTTGCCGACGAGCCGGTCTCGGCGCTCGACGTCTCGATCCGCGCCCAGATCCTCGATCTGTTCGCCGAACTCAACCAGAAGCTTGGCATAGCCTATCTCTTCATTACCCATGACCTGACCGTCGCCCGAGCCATCACCGACGAGGTGCTGGTCATGCATGACGGCAAGATCGTCGAGCGCGGCAGGACGAACGAGGTGCTCGATCATCCGCAATCCGAGGCCGCCAAGGCGCTGGTTGCCGCCGCCCCGGACCTGCACAGGGCAATCGCGCGCCGGATGCGGGAGCAAGGTTAAGAAGGCGGTTCGCCCTACTCTTCCGCCTTCACCACATCGACTGGACTGATGTCGAGCAGATCGAGTGTGCGGCGCAGCAGGCGCACCTCGGTCTCTGCCAGTTGCGAATCGGCCTTGGCGATCTCCGCCATATGCTGCGCCAATTGCTTGCGCCGTTCGACGTCGAGATCGCGGAACAGTGCAATCGCCTGCGAGCCGTTGGTCTCGTAGCCGAACTCGTTGAGATATTCGATAACGCTGTCGATGCTGCTTTCCTGGATGCCGAAGGCGTCTTTGCAGATGCGCCGGAAGGCCACCATCTCGCTCTCGCTGACTGTGCCGTCGGCCAGGATCATGCGGAACAGCATCAGAAGTTCGGCCGACAGGACGGGATCGTCCGCCACCTTGCGCACACCGGGATCGCCATCGAAGATCGAGCGTATCTGGTCCAACAATGCGAATGCCATCGGTGCCCCTTTCCGATTCCTCTCCCCTAGAGTTAGCGCGGAATCGGCCTTGCGCAAATGGGGTGGTCGTGATCGAACGCCCGCTATCTCAGCCGACCGACGCTCCCACGGATCAGATGATCGATCTCAGCATCCAGACAGTTGCCATGCTCGCCTTCGCCGCCTTTGCGGCGGGCTTCGTCGATTCGATTGCCGGCGGCGGTGGACTGATCACCATTCCGGCGCTGCTGCTGGCCGGCTTCTCGCCGGTCGAGGCGCTTGGGACCAACAAACTGCAAGGCATGTTCGGCTCCGGATCGGCGACAATCCATTATGCCTCCAAGGGCCATGTCGATCTGCGCCGGCAATTGCCGTCGGCGCTGCTGGCGCTCGCCGGAGGCGCCGTAGGCGCGTTGCTGGCCACCATCGTCCCGGGTGATCTCCTGCGCGCCCTGCTGCCGCTGATACTGATCGCCATCGCCCTCTATTTCGCGCTCAAGCCCAACATGAACGACGTCGACCGCGCTGAACGCCTGTCGCCATTCCTGTTTGGACTGACCCTTGTGCCGGCAATCGGCTTCTATGACGGCCTGTTCGGGCCTGGAACCGGCTCTTTCTACATGCTCGCCTTCGTCGCCCTGGCCGGCTACGGCGTGCTCAAGGCGACGGCGCATACCAAACTGCTCAACTTCACCTCCAACATTGGCGGCTTCATCGTCTTTGCCGCCGTCGGCGTCATCTCCTGGAAGATCGGCCTGATGATGGGCGTCGCCCAGTTCCTCGGCGCCCGCGTCGGCGCCAGCCTGGCCATGCGCATCGGCGCCAGACTGATCAAGCCGCTGCTGGTGGTCGTCTGCGTCGCACTGGCGGTGAAGCTGCTGGCCGATCCGGCCAACCCGCTTCGCGTCATGATTGGTGTGTGACCACACGCCCTGATAGAATGCCGCTGTTCGAATCATGTTGGAGGAGCCAGACATGAATCTCAGCGCGCCTACCCAGATTGTTTTCATCATTTCCCTTGTCATCGCCATCATCGGCATTCTTGCCGCGCTTGGCGTCCTTGCGTTCATTCCAATCGCATCGGTGTGGATCGTTCTCATCGCCTACATCGTGCTTGCCGCCGGCTGCCTGATGCGCGGCGCCTGACAAGTTTCCCTTGAAGTGGGGACCGAGAGCGCCCGGCCAAAAGCCGGGCGCTTTTGATTCCAATCAAGGCTCTGCTAGATTTGCCTTGGCGGAAGGATGACCGATGCCAATCGAGATGCAGCGCCGGAAGGAACAGGACCGCTCGGTCGCCGGCCGGTTGGCCGAAGGCGGGAGAAAATGCGTAGCGCCGCTCTACCGAGCCAGCCCAAAAATCGCGTCACAGTCGAGATGGGTCTCCAACTCGGCCGCGACGTCGTCCAGCGCCCGCTCGACGTCGGCGCGATAATCGATGCCGCCGCCTTTGACGCCCAGGCTTTCGAGGAATTTTCCGCGAAAGCCGTCGGCGCCGAACAGGCCATGCATATAGGTGCCCAGCACCTTGCCGTCGGTGGAAACAGCACCATCCTCGACGCCGTTGATGATTGCCGACGGTCGCATCGTGTCCGGGCCGGTGGTCCGGCCGAGATGGATCTCATAGCCTTCGAGCGGCACATCGAACGGGACGGATCGCGCGCTGACATTGCGCACGGTCTTCTCCGGCTCCATCACCGTTTCGATGTCGAGCAGGCCGAGCCCTTCGGCCTCGGTGACGCTGCCCTCGATGCCCTCGGGATCACGCACCATCCGACCAAGCATCTGAAAACCGCCGCAAATGCCGACGACGTGCCCGCCGCGCTTGCGATGCACCGCAATATCCCTGTCCCAGCCGTTTTCGCGGAATTTCAGGAGATCGCCGATCGTCGATTTGGAGCCGGGAATGACCACCAGCCCGGCATCGGCCGGCAACGGCTTTCCCGGCGGCACGAACACCACTTCGACCTGCGGTTCGGCTTTCAGCGGGTCGAGATCGTCGAAATTGGCGATCCGCCCAAGCATCGGCACCGCGACCTTCAGCGCACGTTTCCCGCCGGACACGAGCCGTTCCAGCACGACCGAATCCTCCGAAGGCAGCCGCGCCGCCGCCGTCAGCCACGGCACGACGCCAAAGCTGCGCCAGCCGGTGAATTTTTCGATCGCCTTCAGGCCGTCATCGAACAGCGAGACATCGCCGCGGAACTTGTTGATGAGGTAGCCGACGATCATGCGTCGGTCTTCTTCCGGCAGGATCAGATGCGTGCCGGCGACCGAGGCGATGACACCGCCGCGATCGATGTCGCCGACCAGCACCACCGGCACGTTCGCACGCGTCGCAAAGCCCATATTGGCGATGTCGCGGCTTCTGAGATTGATTTCGGCCGGTGAGCCGGCGCCCTCGACGATGACCAGATCCGCATCTTCGCCGACTTTGCCCCAGGAATCCAGAACGGCATCCATCAGCCGGCCCTTCAGCGCCTGATAGTCGCGCGCCCGCGCCTCGCCGAACACCTTGCCCTGGACAATGACCTGCGCGCCGACATCGGTCTGCGGCTTGAGCAGCACCGGGTTCATGTGAACTGATGGCGCGACGCCGCAGGCGATCGCCTGCAGCCACTGCGCGCGGCCGATCTCGCCGCCGCCATGGTTGCCGTCGCCGGGAATGTCGGCCACAGCAGCATTGTTCGACATGTTCTGCGGCTTGAACGGCCGCACCTTCAGCCCGCGCTTTTTCGCGGCACGGCACAGGCCGGCGACCAGCACCGTCTTGCCGACATCAGAACCCGTGCCCTGCAGCATAATGGCTTTGGCCATGGTTCAGCCCCTGCCTTGCGCTGTGGTTCCGGTGATCTCGGATTTCTGCGCCAGAGGCCCACCGCGCCAGATGTAGAGTGCCAGCAGCGGCTCCTGGCCGGTGCGCATGGCGTGGTTGACACTGGAAGCGTGGTGGACGACCTCGCCGGCTTCTCGCATGCGAAAGCCACCCTCGCCCATGCGCCACTCGGTGCCGCCGGTCAACGGAATGTAGATCTCTTCGGCGATGTGGTGATGGTCAGGATAGACGATATCCGGCCCAAGGATCAGCAGGCCGGACGCGGCCTCGTCATTGGCGAAATGGCCACGCGTGCCGAACACCTCCAGCCAGCCGTAATTATCGACGAATGCGCTGCCGAAGTCCGATTCGCTGTAGGTCTGCCCCCAATGCAGATTGCCGCGCTGCCCGGCAAGACATCGCACCAGAGGCTTCGCATCCGGGAGCGCCAGTTCGACGGCGCGATCGAGATGGCGAAGGCAAGCGAGCGGATGTGCCTCCAGTGGGCGAGTCGGCATGTCCCAGCCGATGCGCGCCACGGCCTCGCGCACCAGCGCATTGTCCACGCAACCAAGATAGGCGTGGAACCGCCCCAGCAGTTCGTCGAATTTTGTCGTCACATCTCACTCCGGACATGCATTGGCGCACAGCCGCTCCGCGGCGGGTCGGGTTGCGCGGCGGCATCATTGGTCTAGATTGGTGCGCGCGCAAAGCCAAAAACGACAGGCCAGCAGGTCGAAACCATCAGGGAGAACGCCATGGACGCCGCGGTCGATGCGAGCACCAGCCAGTTCGAACTCAACGAGGAACAGCGCGCCATCCAGGAGATGGCACGGGCCTTCGCCACCGACCGCGTCGCGCCGAATGCGCTCGACTGGGACCGCAAAAAACATTTCCCCGCCGATGTGATCCGCGAGACCGGCCCGCTCGGCCTCGGCGGCATCTATATTAGTGACGATGTTGGCGGTTCCGCACTCGGCCGGCTCGATGCCGTGCTGATCTTCGAGGTGCTGTCGCACGCCGATCCGGCCTTCTCGTCCTTCATCTCGATCCACAACATGGTGGCCTCGATGATCGACCGCTTCGGCAATGAAGAGCAGCGCCAGCGCTTTTTGCCCAAGCTCACCTCGATGGAATGGCTGGCAAGCTACTGCCTCACCGAACCGGGTTCCGGCTCCGATGCGGCGGCGCTGAAGACGCGCGCGGTGAAGAGCGGCGGCGACTACATCCTCAACGGCACCAAGCAATTCATCTCGGGCGCCGGCGACAGCGATGTCTATGCTGTCATGGTCCGCACTGGCGCCGATGGTCCGAAAGGCATTTCCACGGTCATTGTGCCGAAAGATGCGCCCGGCCTTTCCTTCGGCGCCAACGAGCACAAAATGGGCTGGCACATGCAGTCGACCCGCCAGGTTATCTTCGAGGACTGCAAGGTGCCAGCGGAGAACCTGTTGTCGGGCGAAGGCGCCGGTTTCGGCATCGCCATGGCCGGTCTCGACGGCGGCCGGCTGAACATCGCCGCCTGTTCGCTGGGCGGTGCGCAGTCGGCGCTCGACAAGGCGCTGTCCTACACCGCCGAGCGCAAGGCCTTCGGCTCGAAGATCAACCAGTTCCAGGCGCTGCAGTTCCGGCTGGCCGACATGGAGACCGAGTTGCAGGCGGCGCGCATCTTCCTCTATGCGGCTGCCTCCAAGCTCGACCGCAAGGCGCCGGATGCCGGCAAATGGTCGGCGATGGCCAAGCGCTTCGTCACCGACACCGGCTTCAACGTCGCCAACGATGCGCTGCAACTGCTCGGCGGTTACGGCTATCTGCACGACTACGGCATCGAGAAGCTGGTGCGCGACCTGCGCGTCCACCAGATCCTCGAAGGCACCAACGAGATCATGCGCGTCATCATCGCGCGGGCGCTAATCGGACGGTAAGTAGGCAGTAGGCAGTAGGCAGTAGGCAGTAGGCAGTAGGCAACGAGATGGCCGTCAAGATCAATTCTTACAAGGATCTTATCGTATGGCAGCAGGCGATGGATCTGGCCGTCGCCACCTATTCTCTGACCAAGACATGGCCGAAAGAAGAACTGTACGGGTTGACCAGCCAAATCCGTCGCTCGGCAAACTCTATCCCTGCAAACATCGCGGAAGGCTATGGCCGAGACAATAGAGGCTCCTATCAGCAATTCCTCAGGATAGCCCAAGGCTCACTGAAGGAGTTCGAGACACACCTCCTGATCGCTGAACGCATTGGCCTTGCAACGCACGATCAAGCTTATCAGACACTGTTGGCGACCGAGGGCATCGGAAAAATGCTTCGCCAGCTTATTCTCAAGCTTGCACCCGAATAGATCACCTACTGCCTACTGCCTACTGCCTACTGCCTACTGCCTACTGCCTACTGCCTACTGCCTACTGCCTACTTACCCAAATCACGGAGCGCCACTATGACCACCATCGCCTTCATCGGCCTCGGCAACATGGGCAATCCGATGGCTGCCAATCTGGTCAAGGCCGGGTATACCGTAAGCGGTTTCGATCTCGTGCCCGAGAACTTGACCCTAGCGAAAGAGCACGGCGTCGTCGTCATGGCGAACGCCTTGGCCGCGGTGAAGGATGCCGATGTGGTCATCACCATGCTGCCGGCCGGCAAGCACGTGCTGTCGGTCTATGAGGACATCGCGCCTAAGGCAAAAAAGGGCGCGCTGTTCATCGATTCGTCGACAATTGACGTCGAATCGGCACGCAAGGCGCATGCGACAGCCGCAAGGAATGGCTTGTTGTCGATCGATGCGCCCGTTTCGGGCGGCACCGGCGGTGCGGCGGCCGGCACGCTGACCTTCATGGCCGGCGGTTCAGACGATGCCTTCGCCGCCGCCGAGCCGATCCTGAAGCCGATGGCCGGCCGCATCGTCCATTGCGGCGGCGACGGCGCCGGCCAGGCGGCGAAGATCTGCAACAACATGATCCTCGGCATTTCGATGATCGGCGTCGCCGAAGCCTTCGTGCTGGCGGAAAAGCTCGGCCTGTCGCATCAGGCGCTGTTCGACGTCGCCTCGACATCGTCCGGCCAGTGCTGGTCGCTGACCACCTATTGCCCCGTGCCCGGCCCGGTGCCCACTTCGCCGGCCAACAGTGACTACAAGCCAGGCTTTGCGGCCGCATTGATGCTGAAAGACCTGAAGTTGTCGCAGGAAGCCGCCCAGGCTTCCGGCGCCGTGACGCCGCTTGGCGCCGAGGCGGCCCAACTCTACGCCCTGTTCAACGCTCAAGGGAACGGCGGCGCCGATTTCTCCGGCATAATTAATTTTTTGCGCGGGAACCCCGCATAACCAACTGATATAATTAGATGTTCTGAATTCTACAGCCAGAAAAATTGCAAATTTAGATTTGCTTAAGCTCTCGATAACTCCGCGGTAACGATGTCCCTATAAAACGGATGGCGAGGCGGACATATCACATCCGCCCGGCGCTCCGGATCAGGTCTCGCGTACCGGAGCCCGTAAGTTCGACAAGTGCCCATAAAGTTTCGCAAATGTTTGCGTAGCGAAGCGCCTGCGTATCTGGCAAAGCCGCGTTCCCGATGGAGCGCGGTTTTTGCGTTTCTGCCGCTTCAGAGGTTCATATTCCGATTGCCGCGTTCGGGATTGGAACGTGATCTTCGTTGGTCAGTACGATCGGCGCATCCTCCCCGTCCACCCTGACGACGAGCAGGCGCGTGCTCCATGTGCCGGCGTTGCGAACCAGGTGCGAATACACCGTGCCCTTGCCCTTGGCGCCATGGACCGGAATGCTGAACTGGGCATCCCCCGCGCCATTCGCATTGACGTCGAGATTGCCTCCGACCCAGAAATTGT
Source organism: Mesorhizobium sp. WSM1386 (assembly GCF_055901595.1). Lineage (NCBI taxonomy): Bacteria > Pseudomonadati > Pseudomonadota > Alphaproteobacteria > Hyphomicrobiales > Phyllobacteriaceae > Mesorhizobium > Mesorhizobium sp. WSM1386. The sequence continues at coordinate 3,613,275 of NZ_CM148373.1, read as the reverse complement.
CGGTCACGTCCTCGCCGATGGCGGCTTTCACGCGCGTGTCGGCGCGAATGGCATCCATGGCCATGTGATAGGCGTCGCTGCTTTTCAGAACGAAAGGAATGCTGCCGACCATCGTCGCGCAGCCGCCGATCCCAACCCACACGGCCAGCCCGGCGATCGCCAAGTTGCGCTGCGTCTTGCGGAACTGTTCGGCGTCGCGCCAGGCACGATTCCGCCAGGCCCAGCGGCTGCCGCGCGCGCCGAGCACGATGATCATGACGATGTTGACCAATGGGATCAGCGCCAGCAGCGCGATGAAGGTGCTGTTGCCGATGCCCCAGATCCAGTTGAGGAAGAAGGCGCCCCAGTTCCAGCGGTCGAGCTCGGCCGGAATTTCAGCCGGCTGGTTGAGCGGTTGTCCTGCCATCAAGTCTCCCTTCGGCGAACGGCCTCGACGGCTTGTAGCCGATAGCGCCGACGACCGGAACCCTTGGCCCATCGGCGAAAGACGAACAAGAGACCGGCTCAGGACGGATGGCAGGCGTCCCGAACCACGGGACGCCTGCAATATCTTATCGCTTGCGAAGATCCGCTTGCGCCAGGTCCAGCGCCTTGCCGATACGCTCGCAAGCCATGTCGATCGTGTCGCGGGTCCAGATCAGCGGCGGCGACAGGATCATCGTGTCGCCGGTGGCGCGCAGCATCATGCCATTGGCGATCGCATGGTCGCGCACGGTCACCGCGGCACTTCCCGACGGCAGGAACCGCTCCTTGGTCGCCTTGTCCTTGACGATCTCGATCGCGCCCATCAGGCCGATCGAGCGAACCTCGCCGACGAGATCATGCCCGGCGATGCGTTCCTGCAGGGCCTTGGCGAAATAAGGCCCGGTGTCGTTCCTGACGCGCTCGACCAGGCCTTCCCTTTCGATGATCTCCAGGTTCTTCAGGGCCACGGCGCAGGCCACCGGGTGCCCGGAATAGGTGTAGCCGTGATTGAACTCGCCGCCCTTCTCGACCAGCGTCGAGGTGATGCGGTCGCCGACCAGCAGCGCCGACAGCGGCTGATAGCCCGATGTCAGCGCCTTGGCCGTGGTGATGGTGTCCGGCTCGATGTCGAAAGTCTGGGCGGCGAACCACTCGCCAGTGCGGCCGTAGCCGGTGATGACCTCGTCCAGCATCAGCAGCACATCGTATTTGCGGCAGATGCGCTGCACTTCCGGCCAGTAGCTCATCGGCGGTATTTTCACGCCGCCCGCCCCCATCACCGGCTCGCCGATGAAGGCAGCGACCTTGTCGGCACCGGCCTCGAGGATGGCATCCTCCACGGCCTTGGCCGCGCGCAGGCCGAAATCGTGATCGCTTTCGCCCGGCAGCGCCAGCTCGTAGGCATAGGGCATCATCACATGCACGATGTTGGGCACGGCGCCGCCGAGCTGCTTGTGCATGGCATCCATGCCGCCGAGCGAGGTGCCGGCTATGGTCGAGCCGTGATAGGCCATCTTGCGCGAGATGACGCGGTTCTTCTCCGGCTTGCCTTCCAGCACCCAGTAGTGACGGGCAAGTCGCAGCGCCGTATCGTTCGCCTCCGAGCCAGAGGAACCATAGAAGACCTGGTTGACGTTCTTCGGTGCGATTTCAGCCAGTTTCTTGGACAACAGCACCGGCGTCGGCGTCGAGCATTTGAAGAAGGAATTGTAGTAGGGCAGCTCCTTCATCTGCGCGTAGGCGGCCTCGGCCAGTTCGTCGCGGCCATAGCCGATGTTGACGCACCATAGGCCGGCCATGCCGTCCAGCAGTTCCGTTCCTTCGGAATCGTAGATGAACGGACCGTTGGCGTGGGTGATGATGCGCGCACCGGCCTCACGCAATTCCTTGTGGTCGGTGAAGGGATGCAGGTGGTGCGCGGCGTCAATCTGCTGAAGCTGCTTCAGCGAATAATTCTGATAGGTCATGGATTTGATCTTTCCTCTGGATTCAATCCGGCTGGCGCCGGGGCGAAGTCGTCAGAGGATGGCAGGCGGCGAATAGCCGATGCGGGCACAAAGCCGCAAAAGCTCGGCGCGCAGCGTGCGCGATGACGGTGTCACCGCCACCCGGAATGCGCGAGCTGATAGCCTAGCGAGAGTCATGGCAGGCACCTTAGAGCAATTCCAGGAAAAGTGTGAAACGGTTTTCCGTGCGGAATTGCGTCAGAACAAGGATTCAGGGCAAAGGGCGGTGAACCACCCTTTGCTTGGCCGATGACGGGATGTGGCTAGGCCTTGCTGCTTAGCGCCCTCTGCAGGAACACATATTTCATCGCCGTCTGCATCGCTTGAGGCCGGCGGTCGCCGCGCCCGCCATGCCCGCCCTCGGTTTCCTCGAAGAACAGCGTCCTGGCATGGCCAGCCTCCTGCAGCCGGGCCGCCATCTTGCGCGCATGGCCAGGATGGACCCGGTCGTCGGCGGTCGAGGTGGTCAGCAGCACCGGCGGATAGGCGACGCCGGCATCGACATGCTGGTAGGGCGAATAGGCGGAAAGCCATTCGGCGTCTTCGGTCTTCGACGGATCGCCATATTCGGCCATCCACGAGGCGCCCGGCGGCAATTGCGTGTAGCGCAGCATGTCGAGCAGCGGCACCTCGACGATGACGGCGCCGAACAGCTCCGGGTGCTGCGTCAGGGAAACACCGGTCAGCAAGCCGCCATTCGAGCCGCCCTGGATGCCGAGCGAGGCAGCCGTGGCGATGCCGCGGCGGACGACGTCCTCGGCCACCGCGGCGAAATCGTCAAAACCATTCTGGCGTTTGCCCTTCAGCGCCGCCTGATGCCAGGCCGGGCCGAATTCGCCACCGCCGCGGATGCAGGCCTGCACATAGGCATTGCCCTTCTCCAGCCACAGCCTGCCACGCACGCCGGCATAGCCGGGCAGCAGCGGCACTTCGAAGCCGCCATAGCCGTAGAGCAGCGTCGGCACAGGCCCCTTCTGGTCGCGCCGGCGGACGACGAAATAAGGGATCATCGTGCCGTCCTTCGAGCGCGCCTCGAACTGCTCCGAAATCAGCGGCGAAGCATCGAAGCGCGCTGGCTGCGACTTCACGGTTTCAAGCGTCGCGCCATCATCATCGGACCAGATGATCGAGCTCGGTGTCAGGAAATCGGTGAAGGAGAAGGAGATGCTGGAGCCGAAATGTTCGGCATGGCTGATACCGACGGTGCCGTTTTCAGGCAGGGCGACCGGTTTCATCGACCAGGCGTCGCCCTTGCGTTCGCAGACGACCACCTTGCCGCGCACATTGTCCATCAGGCTGACGAACAACCGGTCCTGCGTGCGGGCAATGCCGGCGATCGAGACGCGATGCGCCGGCGCGAGCAAGGTCTCGATGGCGCCAAGGCTGCCGGTTTCGATCCAGTGCGCGAAATCGAGCGAATAGAGCCCGTCCGGCTGGCAGGCCGTGCCATCCGGCGCCGTCCATGGGGTGCGCACCCCGAACACCAGCTGGTCCTTGAAGAGCGCGGTGTCGGTGACATCGTCGGGCAAAGGGATGCGCCTGTTTTCACCTGACGGGAGATGCAGGAAACTGTGCGATGCGAAGAAATTGAGCGTCCGCGCCAGAAACAGATGGCGCTTGTCACCGTCGAACTCGACACCGGCGCCGACGGCGAGATCCTCGGTCTTTGCCTCGAAGATCGGCGTCGCGTCTTCGAGCTTGGTGCCGCGCTTCCAGAGCTTGATCACGCGCGGATAGCCGGACTCGGTCTTGTCAGCTTCCTCGAAGGCCGCCGAGACGATGACCGTGTCCTTATCCAGCCAGCCGAAACCTGATTTCGAGGCCGGCGCGCGGAATCCGCCGTCGATGAACGATTTGGTCTCGATGTCGAACTCGCGCATCTCGCTGGCGTCGCCGCCATCCGGCGACATCGAGAGCAGGCAGCGGCTGAACTCCGGATAGAGCCGGCTGGCGCCGCTGAACACCCATTTGATGCCCTCCTTCGCCGCAAGCTGGTCGAAGTCGATGATCGTTTCCCACTTCGGCTTCTCGGTCTTGTAGGAAGCGACCGTGGTGCGGCGCCACAGGCCGAGCGCATTGGTCTTGTCCTGCCAGAAATTATAGACATGACCGGCGATGGCCGCGCCGACGGCGATGTTGTCCTCCGCCGTCATCAGGTCGAGCGCGGTCTGGAACGATGCCTGGTAGGACGGATCGCCCTGCAATTGCCCAACCGTGACTTCGTTCTGACTGTGCACCCAATCCAGCGACTGTTTGCTGGTCCTGTCCTCCAGCCAGAGGAAGGGATCGTCAGTGCTGGAGTCTGGCTTGGCGAGAGGCTTGGTCATGGAATCTCCGATAGGCATGCTTCGGCGTGCAACATCGACATGCTTTGTCCGATATTCAATAGGCGCTGCACTTGGGCCAAGGATACCTGACTAAGGAATCAGGCTTTCCCGCGACCAACGAGGCTCGCAACCGCCAGCGCCAGGCACAGCAGGCCAAGCGTGAGCGGCAGGCCGCCCGCGCCCAGCACATCCATGACGCTTCCCGCCACCGGCGGCACGGCGATGCCGCCGACTCCCCACATCAGCGAAAAGGCTGCATTGCCGGCGACCAGTGTCGAGCCGGTGAAGCGCTCGCCGAGTTCGATGATCGACATCGTGTAGATGCCGTACGAAACCGCGCCCCAGATGAAGATCATCGGCCAGACCAGCGGTGTCTCGATGAGAAACGGCAACAGCGCGCATCCGAGCGCCGTAACGCTTATGCAGACCAGCCGCACGAACCGCGCCGTCAGCCTTTCCGCCAGCAGGCCGAGCGGCACCTGCATGGCGATGTTGCCCGCAATCATCACCGTGAGCAGCGCCGACATCCGGGCTTCGGCGATGCCGTAATGCGTGCCGTAAACCGGCAGCAAGGCCAGCGCTCCCTGTTCGAAACCGGCGGCCACGATGACCGCAAACAAAAGCAGCCAGGCCAATGGCACGAAGCCAAGAACGGAAACCTGGTGCCCGGCCTCGTCCACCTTTGGCAGGCGCGGCAGCACGGACGCCAGGCAGATGCCGCACAGCACGAAGGCACAGATGCCGACGAGGAATGGCGGCCATCCCTGCGTGCCGACGGCAAGCAGGCAGAGCGGCCCCGCCGCGAAACCGGCCGAAATGATCGTCGAATAGATGCCCATGATGCGGCCGCGCCGGGCCGGCGGCGCCAGCGCGATCACCCAGATTTCGCTTAAGACATAGAGCGGATTGGTCACGACGCCGATCAGGAAACGCAGCGGGAACCACAGATAGACATTCTGCGTCCAGCCGATCAGCGCCAGCACCACGGCCGAAAGTGCCGCACAGGTGAGCGCCGTGCGCCCTGCTCCGAACCGGCGTGCCAGCGCCGGAATAAGCGGCGACGAGACGATGAAGCCGATTGGCGTCATCGCCGCCGACAGGCCGATCATCGCCGGCGAGACGCCCTGCCGCTGCAGGATGAAGCTCAGCAAAGGGTAGGACAGCCCTTGCGCGATGGCGAACACCGAGACGGTTGCGATCACGCCGGTAATCGCCGCCCATTGCATCCCTGCCTCGCCGTTGCCGGAGCTGGCCGCGATCATGCCTGCCCACTCCGGCGCACGGACGATCGATACAGCGCGAAAACCACCAGCAAGGCATCAAGGCCGATGATCACGATCGGCAGGCCGAGCGGACCGATGCCCTGCATCAGCAGGCCGGCGCCCGGCGGGCCGACAATACCGCCAACGCCCCACATCAGCGCGAAAGCGGCGTTGCCGGTGACCAGCAGCGTGCCCCTGAACCGGCTGCCGAGTTCGACCAGCGCCATCGTATAGACGCCGTAGCCGACCGCGCCCATCACCAGCAGCACCACCCAGATCAGCGGTGTCATGATCAGCAGCGGCAGCAGAAGCGCACAGGCGGTGGTCGCCATCGCGCAGGCCAGGATCATGGGGCGGCCACCGAAGCGCTCCGCCAGCAGGCCGAGCGGGATCTGCAGCAGGATGTTGCCGAGGGAAAGCGCCATGACCAGCGCGGCAAGCACGGCTTCCGGCAGGCCATAGCCGGCGCCGAACACCGGGACAAGCGCATAGGTGCTTTGCTGGACGGCGGCCGAGACCAGCACGGCCAGCAGCAGAGCCGGCGCCAGGCGGGCAAAGCTGAAAAAACTGCCGGAAGGCTGGCCGTCATCTTCGAAACCGGTGAGCCTCGACGAGACAAGACGCAGAATGACCGCGCAAAGCATGAAGCCGCCGACACCGACGCTGAAAGGAGCCCAGCCCGACGTACCGACCAGGGTCAAGGTGAAGGGCCCGGCCGCATAGCCGGCACCCATCAACGTGTTGAACACGCCCATGACCCGACCCCGCCGCGATGGCGCCGCCAGCGACAGCGCCCACACCTCGCCAAGGATGTAGAGCGGATTGATGACCAAGCCGATGATGAACCGGATGACATACCAGGCCACCCAGTTCTGCAGATAGCCGACGCCCAAGAAGCACAGCGCTCCGATCAGGGAACAGCCGACCGCGAGGTTGCGCGCCCCGACCAGCCGCACCGCCGCCGGCACGAACGAAGCCGACAGGATCAGACCGAGCGGCATCATCGCCGCCGACAGGCCGATCAACCCGGGCGACATGCCCTGCTTCTGCATCAGGAGCGTGAACAGCGGCGAGCTCAGCCCCTGCGCGGCGCCGAACATGGCAAGCGCTGCGGTGACGCCGGCGAGCGCTGCCCACTGCGTCCCCGCTTCGACCTCGCTCGAGCTGGTTGCGACCATGCCGTCATCCATGTGAGCTGCCGGCTGACCTCCCGGCCGGCAAGCGTCACTAGCTACTGGTTCGGCCGGGGGAAAGAAAGGGCCGGCAAGGGAATTCCGCTTGCGCCAATGGTCGGATGATCGAGGCGATGTCGCGGCCACGCCGCTGCCGTCCGGTCATGTCGCTTCCCTCGCCCTAGTGGTCGCCGCCTCCGCAATGGCCGGCGGGTCGCCGGTCCATTATGCCGCCCGCTATCGCATCCTACGAGGACCATCATGACCGCCGCCCTACAATCTGCAGAACCGGCTTTGGCGCCCGACCGTGCCCGCCGTGGCGGCCGCGCCGGAAAGCGCGCCGGAGGTTCGGCCGCGTTCGAGCAGCCGCCTTTCCGCCAGCTGAAAAACCCGCTGGCGCCGACCAGGCTGGTTTCGGACGACGAGCTGGAATCGATCCACCTCGCCTCCTTGCGTGTGCTCAGGGAAATCGGCGTCGACGTCCTGCATGACGAGGCCCGCCGCATCATGAAGGCGCATGGCGCGGATGTACGCGAAGGCAGCGAGCGGGTGCGCTTCGACAGCGACATGATCCTCGAACTGGTGTCGCACTGCCCGTCTGAGTTCACCATGCATGCCCGCAATCCCGCGCACAATCTCCGCTTCGGCGGCAACAATGTGATCCTGTCGATGATGGCGTCGGCGCCGAACTGCTCCGACATCGATCGCGGCCGTCGCCCGGGCAATCAGATTGACTACCGCAATTTCCTGCGCCTGGCGCAGATGCACAACATCCTGAACTGCACCGGCGGCTATCCGGTCGAGCCGACCGACATCCACCCGTCGGTCCGCCACCTCGAATGCGTACGCGACCTCGCCACGCTGACCGACAAGGTGTTTCACATCTATTCGCTCGGCAAGGAGCGCAACGTCGACGGCATCGAGATCGCCCGCATCGCCCGCGGCATCAGCCATGAGCAGATGCTGGAGGAGCCATCGGTCTTTACCATCATCAACACCAACTCGCCGCTCAAGCTCGACGTGCCGATGATGGAAGGCATCATCCAGATGTCGAGCAAGGGCCAGGTCGTCGTCGTCACGCCCTTCACCCTGTCGGGCGCAATGGCACCCGTCACCATCGCCGGCGCGCTGGTGCAGCAGAATGCCGAGGCGCTGTCCGGCATCGCCTTTGCCCAGATGGTGCGCAAAGGCGCGCCTGTCGGCTATGGCGGCTTCACCTCCAATGTCGACATGAAGTCCGGCTCGCCGGCCTTCGGAACGCCCGAATACATGAAGGCGCAGTTGGTCGGCGGCCAGCTTGCCCGCCGCTACAACATCCCCTACCGCACCTCCAATACATGCGCGGCCAACACGGTCGACGCGCAGGCGGCCTATGAAAGCGTGTTCTCGCTGTGGGGCGCCATCCAGGGCGGCGGCAATCTGATGATGCACGGCGCCGGCTGGCTCGAAGGCGGCCTGCGCTGCTCCTACGAGAAGACCATTCTCGACATCGACCTGTTGCAGATGGTGGCGGAGTTTTTGACCCCGCTCGACCTGTCCGATGAAGCGCTCGGCTTCGACGCCATCCAGTCTGTCGGACCCGGCGGCCATTTCTTCGGCACCCAGCACACGCAGGACCGCTACAAGACTGCCTTCTATTCGCCAATTCTCTCCGACTGGCGCAACTTCGAGACCTGGGCGGAAGCCGGATCACCAACGGCATTGGAAAAGGCCAACAAGGTCTGGAAGGAACGGCTGGCATCCTACGAAGATCCCTACATGGACCCGGCGATCCGTGAAGAACTCAACGCCTTCGTCGAAAAGCGCCGCTCCGAGGGCGGCGCGCCGACCGATTTCTGATCAATGTTGTTGATGAACGGTCGACCCCCACTCCGTCGAGCTGCGCTCGCCACCTCTCCCCCGATCGACGGGGGAGAGGAAGGGCACGAGCTTATGCAGCCTGGCACCTTTCCTCTCCCTCCGGAGGGCGGAGAGGTGGCGCCGCGAAGCGGCGACGGAGTGGGGGAAGCCGTTGACGAAGCGCCCGGCCGCCGCAAGACGGGCACCGCTCAACGCGCGCGAGAGCTTAGGCAGTCAGGCAATCAAGCGGATCTGATGAACGGTCGACCCCCACTCCGTCGAGCTTCGCTCGACACCTCTCCCCCGATCGACGGGGTAGAGGAAAGGCGCGAGCTTATGCCGGCTGGCTCCCTTCCTCTCCCTCCGGAGGGGGGAGAGGTGGCGCCGCGAAGCGGCGACGGAGTGGGGGAATCCGCCCGTGAAACCCGCAGCCGCCGCAAGATGGGCACCACTCAACGCGCGCGAAAGCTGAGGCAAGGCGGCAATCAGGCTGAAGCATTGCTCTGGCTCGAACTGAAAGCCCGCAAGCTTGCGGGCTATCGTTTCACCCGCCAATTCTCCATCGGCCCTTTCTTCGCAGACTTCGCTTGCCGCGAAAAATGGCTCGTCGTCGAGATCGACGGCTCACAACACGCCGACAGTTCCTCTGACCGCCGGCGCGACGATTTCATGCGCGCTCAGGGCTATTCGATCCTGCGTGTCTGGAGCCGCGACGTCCTGAAATATCGCACTCCCGTCTGTGAAACCATTCTTGCCGCGCTTGATGGCAGGCTGGCGGAAAACGTCGCCGTATCCGACCTACGCTTTGTCTTCACGCCGCACTCACTCGATTCAATCTCTCTAAAAACGGACCTATCTTCATGAAATCCCATGTAAAAGCGGTTGTCATCGGCGGCGGCGTCGTCGGCTGCTCGGTTCTTTACCATCTGGCCAAGGCCGGCTGGACCGACATCATGCTGATCGAGCGCTCGGAGCTCACTTCCGGCTCGTCCTGGCACGCGGCGGGCGGCTTCCACACGCTGAACGGCGATCCCAATGTTGCCAAGCTGCAAGCCTACACCGTGCAGCTCTACAAGGAGATCGAGGAAATATCCGGCCAGTCCTGCTCGCTGCATCTGACCGGCGGCGTGATGATGGCCGATACGCCCGAGCGCATGGACTTCCTGCGGCTGGCCCACGCCAAGGGCCGCTATCTCGGCATGGACACCGAGCTGATCACCCCTTCCGAAGCCAAGGCGATGTTCCCGCTGATGGACGAGACCAACTTCGTCGGCGCCATGTGGGATCCGGTCGAAGGCCATCTCGATCCGTCGGGCACGACGATCGCCTATTCCAAGGCGGCCAAGAAGCTCGGCGCGGAGATCGTGCTGCGCAACCGCGTCGTCGACCTGACGCAGCAGCCCGACGGCACCTGGAACGTCGTCACCGAACAGGGCACGGTCCACGCCGAGCATGTCGTCAACTGCGGCGGCCTGTGGGCGCGCGAGATCGGCCGCATGGTCGGCGTCGAACTGCCCGTGCTGGCCATGGAGCACATGTACCTGCTCACCGAGCCGATGCCCGAGGTCGAGGAATTCAACAAGTCGACCGGCCGCGAAATGATCGGCGTGCTCGACTTCAAGGGCGAGATCTACACCCGCCAGGAGCGCAACGGCATCCTGCTCGGCACGTACGAAAAAGCCTGCAAGCCGTGGTCGCCGGTCAACACGCCCTGGGATTTCGGCCATGAACTGCTGCCGCCCGATCTCGACCGCATCGCGCCGTCGCTGGAGATCGGCTTCAAGCATTTCCCCGGCATCGAAAAGGCCGGCATCAAGCAGATCATCAACGGCCCCTTCACCTTCGCGCTCGACGGCAACCCGCTGGTCGGCCCGGTGCAGGGCCTGACCAATTTCTGGTGCGCCTGCGCCGTCATGGCCGGCTTCAGCCAGGGTGGCGGCGTCGGTCTCGCTCTGTCGAACTGGATGGTCCATGGCGATCCCGGCTTCGACGTCTGGGGCATGGATGTCGCCCGCTTCGGCGAGTGGGCTGGCCTGCGCTACACCAACGCCAAGGTGCGCGAAAACTATTCTCGCCGCTTCTCCATCCGCTTCCCCAACGAGGAATTGCCGGCGGCACGCCCGGCGCAGACGACGCCGCTCTACGACACGATGCTCGCCAACAACGCCGTCATGGGTGACTCCTGGGGCCTCGAGACGCCGCTGTGGTTTGCGCCGAAAGGCAAGGAGCCCAAGGATATCGTTTCCTTCCACCGCTCCAACGATTTCGGTCCGATCGGCGAGGAAGTGCGCGCCACGCGTGAGCGCGTCGGCGTCACCGAGATCGCCAATTTCGCTAAATACGAAGTTTCGGGCCCGGGCGCGGAAGAATTCCTCAACCGGCTGATGACCAACCGCATGCCGAAAACCGGCCGCATCGTGCTCACCCCGATGATCAACGAATTCGGCAAGCTGATCGGCGACTTCACCATCGCCAAGGCGGGAGACGACCGCTTCATGATCTGGGGCTCGTCGGCCGCGCAGAAATACCACATGCGCTGGTTCGAGAAGCACCTGCCGAAAGATGGTTCGGTGCGGATACACCGCTTCGACCAGACGCTGGTCGGCCTGTCGATCGCCGGGCCAAAATCCCGCGACTTGCTGCAGAAGCTGGTCGATGTCGACATCTCGACCAAAGCCTTCCGCTTCATGGATTTTCGCGAGATGGCGGTCGGCGGCGCGCCCTGCATGGTCAACCGCATCACCTACACCGGCGATCTCGGCTACGAAATCTGGATGGCGCCGGCCTATGAGCGGCTGGTCTACAAGGCGATCAAGGACGCCGGCGAGGAATTTGGCCTGGTCGATTTCGGCATGCGCGCCCTGCTTTCCATGCGCCTCGAAAAGAACTTCCCGACCTGGTTCCGCGAGCTGCGGCCGATCTACGGACCGTTCGAAGGCTCGATGGACCGCTTCATCAAGCTGGAGAAGAACGACTTCATCGGCCGCGAGGCAGCCGCCAAGGAACAGGCGGAGGGGCCAAAACTGCGCCGTGTCTCCTTCATCGTCGATGCCGCCGATGCCGACGTGATGGGCGACGAGCCGATCTGGGCCAAGGTCAGCAAGGATTTTGGCACTGTGGAAAAGCCGCATGGCTACGGCGCGCCGCGCTTCGACGACAAGGGCAAGGAAGTGCGTGGCTCCAAAGCCGCGGAAGGCGCTTCCGCCGTGCGCGGCATTGTCGACGGCGACTGGCGCGTGGTCGGCTGGGTAACGTCGGGCGGCTATGCCCACTATGTCCGGAAGTCGATGGCCCAAGGTTATGTGCCGGCAGCGCTTGCCGAGGACGAAAGCGCCGGGCTGTTCGAGATCGAGATCCTCGGACACCGCCGGCCGGCACGCATCAATGTCGAGGCGCCGTTCGACCCGAGCGGCGAGAAGATGCGGAGCTGAGGTTCGACCATGGACAGCGCGGGGCCAAAAGGCGGCTTCGGCCGCCATCGCAAGATCATGCCCTTCGAGCCGGGCTCGATCGATGCCCTGCGCGACGGCTCCCGCCAGAAGGCGGCTTCACTCAACCAGCATCTGCTGGGCTATGGCGCCCAGGCAGAGGCTGAATGGGCAGCGGCAGGCATTGCCGCGCCAGACCTGCCGGCGATGCGCCAATACCGGCTGGAACGCATCCGCGCCGAGTTGAAGCGCCGTGGCTATGCCGGCGCCCTGCTCTACGATCCGGTCAACATCCGCTATGCGACCGACTCGACCAACATGCAGCTATGGGTCGCGCACAACCCGACGCGGCATTGTTTCGTTGCCACCGAAGGTCCTGTGGTGCTGTTCGACTATTTTTCCTGCGAGCATCTGTCCGACCATTCCGGCGTCGTCGACGAGGTGCGGCCGGCGGTGTCGTGGATCTATCTTTACGGCGGCGAGCTGACCGAACAAAAGGTCCGACGCTGGGCCGCCGGCATCGCCGACCTGGTCAGGGAACATGGCGGCGGCAACAGCCGCATCGCCGTCGACCACATCAATCCGGAAGGCACCGAGGAACTCGCCCGCCTCGGTATTTCGATCGGCAATGGCGAAGCGGTGATGGAAAACGCGCGGCAGATCAAATCGCCTGACGAAATCCTCGCCATGCGCCGCGCCATAGTCGCCTGCGAGGCCGCGATGGGCGAGATGGAACAGGCGCTGATATCAGGCATCTCCGAGAACGAACTGTGGGCGGAACTGCATCGCGGCAACATTGCGCGCGGCGGCGAATGGATCGAGACACGGCTGCTGGCTTCAGGCCCGCGCACCAATCCCTGGTTCCAGGAATGCTCCTCGCGCAAGATCGAGGCGGGCGACCTCGTCGCCTTCGATACCGACCTGATCGGGCCCTACGGCTTCTGCGCCGACCTGTCGCGCACCTGGCTGTGCGGCGACGTAGAACCTTCGAACGAACAGCGCGACCTCTTCCGTATCGCTGCCGATCAGATCCAGCACAACACCGAATTGATGCGTCCTGGCATCTCGTTCCGAAACCTTGTCGACCGCTCGGCGGTGCCGCCGGGAGACTGCTTCCCGACCCGCTATGGCGTGCTCTATCACGGCGTCGGCCTTGCCGACGAATACCCGACCTTGCCGCATGCCAGCGACTGGACTCCGGACACGCCGGATGGCGTTCTGGAACCAGGCATGGTGCTCTGTGTCGAAAGCTATATCGGCAGGCTCGGCGGCCGCGAGGGCGTCAAGATCGAGGAGCAGATCCTGATCACCGAGACCGGGAACGAGCAGCTCTCAACCTACCCGTTGGATGCGAGGCTGCTCGGCTAACCCTACAAGGGCCTCACGCATTGCTTTGATCGTTTTTTCCGGTGTTGTCCTGGCGGTGATAAAGGGCAGGCCCTTGCGCCGTGCCGTCCAGCCGACGATCACGACCTTGCGCGCCGCCGGCTCGAAACGCTGCGCCAGCGCCCAGCTTTCGCAGTCGATCGCTGCTATATCCGCCCTGCCCTCGGCCACAGTGACGATCGAGCCGCGATGGCCGCCGCTTTCATTGCGCGAGGAAAAGATATCGAGGCTTTCGCCAGCTGCTTCCAGATCACGCGTCGGCGCGATGATGCCCGACATGGAATCGAGACTGTTGAAGGTGAAGCGCTTGCCACGGATCAAATCGAGCGGCAGCAAGGCCCTGCCATCCGCCGGCGATCGCACTTCCGGCCCTTCGCCTGTCCGCATCACCAGCGCGCTCGAATAGAGCTCGCCCTGTCCGCCCTCATAGGCGTCGTAGCTTGGCTGGCCGACCACTTGCACATGGCGGGACAGGCCAAGCTCCATGGGACCCCAGCAGGTTTGCGCGAAGAGCAGCGCCGGATGCAGCCAAAGCTTGTGAAAGTCCAGTTTGTCAGGTGGCAGTGTCGCCGGATCCGGCGCGATCAGTTTTCCCTCGGCGTCGCGGATGCCGCCTGGTACCGCCGGCAACTCGCCATTGCGACGAACGATCGTCGACGGCGCGTCGATGCCCCTCTGCCGGAAGACATCGCGCAATCCTGCCCACTGCGCGTCGACTTCGCCACGCACTTCCGGCCAGTCATACATCGGCAAGGCCGCAACCAATTCACTCATGCCGACACTCAATCATGGTGTATCGAGAAAGGATCGCAAAAACACGGCGCCCAATCAGAATTGGCCGACACGGGTTTCCAGGATGCCCGGAATTATTCCTTGGGCGGCTCGGCGGGCACCGGCGCGGTGCCGAGCCCATTGATGTTGCGCGCCCGGATACGTGGCTTGAAGGCCCTGCCCGGCTCCGGCGCGCGCCGCAGCACCGGGTGCACGATCGGCTCCTTGGCCTTGAAGGCATAGGCTTTGATCAGCGTGAAATAATTGGGGTAGGCATAGCCATTGTTCATCCGCAGCCATTCGTCACGACGCTCGCGGAACAGCTGAGGCAGTCTGTACCAGGCCACTGTCGGGATCTTGTGGTGGACGAAGTGCAGATTGTTGTTGAGGAACAGGAATGACAGCGGCGAGCGCTCGATGATGACCGTGCGGCCTTCCGGGTGCTCGGACCATTGATGCTCGGCGAAAGTGCGGATCGCGATCAGCGACTGGCCGAGCCAGACCGGCGCAAGGATGTAGAGCCACAGCGGAATACCGAAGCCGAATTGCACGATGGGCATCACGATGGCGAGGCCGACCGCATGCAGCAGCCAAGCTTTGCGGATCGCTTTGTCGCCGGCAATCATACGCTTGGCGTCGTCGATGAAGAAGCCGATGCAGGACAGCCACGGACCGAGGAAGAAACGGCCGACCATCGTGTTGTTGATCTTGAGCAGGAACTTCATCGTCGGCGGCAGGTCGTCATGATGCCACAGCGCCTGATAGTAGCTTTCCGGATCGTCGAGCGGATCGGTCAGCCGCTCATCGGCGTGGTGGCGCAAGTGAAGCGTCTTGAAGCGGCGGAACGGCCAGACCAGACCGATCGGCAGGAAGACGAAGGCCTCGTTGATCGATGCGCTGCGCGTCGGATGGCCATGCAGGACTTCGTGCATGATCGACGACTGCAATGCCAGGATGAAGCCAAGGATGGCGAGCGCCAGGATGGGATAAGACGGCCAGAGCAGGAAACCGATGGCGAGCCATGTTCCGTAACAGAAGAAAGCGAGGACCACGGTTGGCCATTCGATGGCCGGTGCGTTGCGTCGCTTGATGCTCTTGCCTGTCATGCTATCGACCACTGCCCCTCAGTCGCCGGAACCCCCAATGGTTCCTGACAGCATAGTGTCAGGAGACGTGATTCCACTCAACGAGACAAAGTGTACAAAATGTTGCGATTGCGCATTTTTGACCGCACATGTTATACATTGTAAACAGCATTACGGATTCATTTACGCCTGAGACGCCGGTTCGGCCACTTCAGCGCAAATTTTTCCTCATGATTCGGGGAACGAAGCGATGGACAAACGGGACCTGTCAGCAATCTTTCGGGAGCGTCTGAAGCTGCTCCTGACACGCTCCGACCTGAACCAGTCGGCTTTCGCGACCGCTGTCGGCATTGATCGCTCGGCGTTGTCGCAGCTGATGTCGGGCGCCTCGACGCGCCTGCCGCGGGCCGAGACGCTGCTCAACATCGCCGCCGAATTCAAGGTGTCGCTCGACTGGCTGCTGGGCTTAAGCCAGGACGAAGGCGTCACCGGTGAAATCCGCGAAAGCCTGGAGATCGAGGAGGCACCCGACGGTTTCGACCGAACGCTGCTCGCCAAATGGTTCGCTGAAGCTGCAGGCACCAAGATCCGCTACGTGCCGGCCGGCATCCCCGACCTCCTGCGCACGCGTGCGCTGGTCGACTATGAGGCCAACATCACCAACAGGAGCCGTCTGGCGCAGGCCAGCGAGACCCAATACCGCATCGAATACAACCGGCGCCCGGAAACCGACATGGAAGTCTGCATGCCGCGCCACACGCTGGAGATCTTTGCGCGTGGCCTCGGCGTCTGGGACCGCTTTCCGGAGGCCGACCGCCGGCAGCAGCTCGCCCATATGGCGACGCTGCTTGACGATCTCTACCCGACCTTCCGCCTGTTTCTCTATGACGGCCGCATGCGCTATTCGATCCCGCTCACCATCTTCGGCCCCTATCGCGCGGCCATCTATGTCGGCGACATGTATGTGGTGCTGAACGCCACACAGCCGGTCCAGGCGCTGACCCGGCATTTCGACAATCTGATCCGAGCCGCCGACGTCAACCCGCATGAGGCAGCAAGTTTCGCGCGCAATCTGGCCGGCATGGCGTTCCCGTCTGGCATTGTCTGATTGCCGCGACGCCGTGAGAGGGCCCATCGCCACCAGCAATCTCACCGCTATTTCATTGACTAGACATAAAGACTTCTTTATATCCTTATTCGAATTCGAAACACGAAAGCCAATCCGATGACGACGACCAACCCGATCGATGCGCTGCTGGCTGAAAAAGGCGTGCTGCTGGCCGATGGCGCCACCGGCACCAATTTGTTCGCCATGGGTCTGGAAGCCGGCGAGGCGCCGGAGCTGCTGAACGAGACGGCGCCCGACACCATCACCAGCCTGCACCAGAACTTCGTCGATGCCGGCGCCGACATCATCCTCACCAACTCGTTCGGTGGCACCCGTCACAGGCTGAAGCTGCACCATGCGCAGGACCGCGTGCATGCGCTGAACAAGCGCGCCGCCGAGATCGCCCGTGCTGTCGCCGACAAGGCCGGCCGCAAGGTGATCGTCGCCGGCTCCGTCGGCCCGACCGGCGAATTGCTGATGCCGCTTGGCGCCATGACCTATGACGAAGCGGTCGACGCCTTCGCCGAGCAGATCGAGGGTCTCAAGGAAGGCGGCGCCGAAGTCGCCTGGATCGAAACGATGTCGGCCCCGGACGAGATCCGCGCCGCCGCCGAAGCGGCGATCCGCGTCGGACTGCCCTATACCTACACCGGCTCGTTCGACACCGCCGGCCGCACCATGATGGGCCTGCTGCCGAAAGACATCCACGGCGTCACCGACGGCCTGTCGCAATCGCCGCTCGGCGTTGGCGCCAATTGCGGCGTCGGCGCTTCCGATATCCTCGCCTCGCTGCTCGACATGACCGACGCGAAGCCGGAGGCGACGGTGATCGTCAAGGGCAATTGCGGCATTCCCGAATTTCGTGGCGCCGAGATCCACTATTCCGGCACCCCGGAGCTGATGGCCGACTATGTCCGTCTCGCCGTCGATGCCGGCGCGAAAATCGTCGGCGGCTGCTGCGGCACCTCGTTCCAGCACCTTGCCGCAATGCGCAAGGCGCTCGATGCGCATACCAAGGCGGATCGTCCGACGGTTGAGAAAATTGTCGAGCGCATCGGCCCGATGCGCAACAAGGTGGCGACGGAAAACACCGCCGAGACCAGCGAAGCCCGTCGCGAGCGTCGCCGCAGTCGCGCCTGACTTTGTCGGGTTCGGTTACTCGCTATTGTCGGCGTAGCTCGACTGCGCCGACTTGAAATCAACCACATTGTCGCCGTGCATCGTCATCAGCGCGCCGGATGCAGCCGGGTCGGTGATCTGCTCCAGCATGACGCGGAAGCGGTCGTTGGTCAGCGCCGACATGGCGGTGTTGCGCGCCTGCGCGACATCGTCGCTGAT
The DNA here is from genome assembly GCF_055901595.1 of Mesorhizobium sp. WSM1386. NCBI lineage: Bacteria > Pseudomonadati > Pseudomonadota > Alphaproteobacteria > Hyphomicrobiales > Phyllobacteriaceae > Mesorhizobium > Mesorhizobium sp. WSM1386. The sequence continues at coordinate 3,595,589 of NZ_CM148373.1, read as the reverse complement.
GCGTCTGGATTCGGATGATGGGGCTAATGAAACCGCCGAAGCGTCCCGTGCCGGCGGTGTCGAGTTGGCGATAGTCCTGATCTGCAATTCCGGCTCCCTCAAGCCCCGTAGACATGGCCGGTGTAACGTGAGGGGAGTTGCGATCCGGTACCGGAAATCGAGTGCAATTTAACGATCCGGGAAAATTCAAAAAAGGCCGGCAAGGGAATGGATCCCTCGCCGGCCTGCCTCACCCGCCCGTAGGCCGGTTCCCCGTATCAGAACGACCCCCGTCTGAGAGGAACCGGCGTATTGCCACTACCGGTTACCGCCCAGCGCCGAGGCAAGGCGCACAAGCGAAAGGAACTCGGACCTGTACCCAAACGGGTCGGCTCCTCGGGCGGCGGTGGCAATCTCCATGATCTTGTCGTAGCCGAACTTCGCTGTCGCATCCTCGTCGCGCAGTTTTTGGCCGAAGGCCGCGACGGCGACGGAGAAACGCTGGTCGGTGCTGGCCTGGTCGAAGGACGCGACCTCGTTGGCCGAGGTCACCGGCGTGGTGATCAGCTTCGAGACGTCCTCGTTCGGCAACTTGTAGCGGATCTTGACGAAGGCATACTCGCCCGCATTGGCGACGCCGCCATTGTTCACCCCCGCATGGCCATAGCGCAGCGGATCGATCTGCTCGCCGCCGCTCCCCTTGGGCGTGATCTCGTAGATCGCGGTGACCGAGTGGCCCGACCCGATATCACCGGCATCGACGCGATCATTGTTGAAATCCTCGCGGTTCAGCGCCCGGGTCTCGTAGCCGATCAGCCGGTATTCCGAGACCTTGTCTGGATTGAACTCGACCTGGATCTTCACGTCCTTGGCGATGGTGAACAGCGTCGAGGAGGCATCCTCGACCAGCACCTTCTCGGCCTCGGCCAGCGTATCGATGTAGGCGGCCGTGCCGTTGCCGTTCTGAGCGATGGTCTGCATCATCTCATCGTTCAGATTGCCGCGGCCAAAACCGAACACCGACAGGAAAACCCCGGTCTTGCGCTCCTGCTCGATCAACCGCTTCAGATCGTCATCATCGGTCTGGCCGACATTGAAGTCGCCGTCGGTGGCAAGCATCACGCGGTTGACGCCGTCCTTGATGAAGGACTGCTGGGCAAGCTTGTAGGCTTCCTTGATGCCGGCCTCGCCTGCGGTCGAGCCGCCCGGCTGCAAATTGTCGATGGCATTGAGGATCTTGTCCTTCTCGGCAATTTTCGTCGGCATCAGCACGGTGCCGGCATCGCCCGCATAGGTGACGATCGAGATGGTGTCGTCGGCCTTCAGCTTGCTGACCAGCAGCCGGAACGCGGACTTGAGCAGCGGCAGCTTGTCCGGTTCGTCCATCGAGCCCGAGACGTCGATCAGGAACACCAAATTGGCCTTCGGCTGTTCGGTCGGCTTGACGTCAAAGCCCTTGATGGCGACGTGCATCAGCTTGGTGTGCGTGTTCCACGGCGTCGGCATGACGCTGACAGTCGAGTTGAACGGAGTCGACGCGGAGTCCGGCCCCTTCCAGTCATAGGGGAAGTAGTTGATCATCTCCTCGACGCGCACCGTGTCGGCCTGCGGCACGAAGCCTTCCTTCAGCGAACGGCGCACGAAAGAATAGGATGCGGTGTCGACATCGATCGAGAAGGTCGAAACCGGATCCGCCAGTGCCGCATGCACTGGATTGGTCTTGAAATCCTGCACGCGGTCGCGGTTTTCTTCCTGGGGCGCGATCTGATCGGCCGGTGCGGTGGCAGGCTGTTGCGGCGCCATCAGCTTGGACTCGGCGGCAGGCATGCGTGCGACCCGCGATGTGCTGGGCGCGCTAGTGCTATCCAATGCGAATTCGCCCGTTGGCGCCGCCGGTGCCGGTTCAGCCGGCGCAACCTGTCCCTGCGCATTCTGCTGCGCCAAACCTCCAGCAACAGTGGGTTCGGATTTCGGCGGCGAGGCCGGTGCCACAAGGGCATCCGTCGCATCGCGGCTTTCCACATCCGCGTCCGCCTTCTTGTCTTTCTCCGGCAAGCTCGTTGCGAGCGGCCCGTTGACCGCCTGATCTCCCGGCGCCTGCTTGGCCAGCGGCTTCACGGTCGCTGGCTTGTCGGCCAGCGTCTCGGTGATCTTCTCGTCGCCGCCGAATTCAGGCGGCTGTTCCCTTAGGAGATGGAAGGTGGCGTATCCGGCGATCGGCAGGGCGACGAGCCCGGCAAGGGCCGGCGTGGCAATGAGTTTCTTTTGCATGATCTCGCTCCAGAGCTTTTGTGCTCGCTCTGTGAGACGAAGACCGCCAACCGATCCTTGGGTGACAGCGGAAATATTTTCCTGATCATAGGCACGCATGGCGGCTTCGAAGGCACGCGCCTTCGCGCTTTCGCCAGGCGCCGGCGCCCTGATGCCGCGCAGTTTGCTGAGTTCGTTGTCGTCGACCATGGTCACACTTCCCCGGCCGAACGCATCAGCGTCTTCAGCCGTTTCTTCGCTTCATGGATGTGCCAGGAAACCGTCGTCTCCGAGATCGCCATCGCCTCCGCGGCGGCCGCGTGGTTCAATCCCTCGCCATAGACCAGCAGCACCGCGTCGCGCTGCTTGTCCGGCAACTGCCGCACCGCTGCCCACAGGACCTCGGCGGGATCCTCGCTCTCGGCCAAGGCCTCGCCGGAAATCAGCGCATGAACGCCGTAGGCCTCGGTCTTGACCGTCTCGCGCGCGGTCTTGCGCATCATGTCTCGCGCGGCGTTCATCGTCACGGAATAGAGCCATGTCGTGAAGGCGCCGCCGCCGCGATAGTCGCGGATCGCCTTGCCGAGCCGCACGCAGACTTCCTGGGCGATGTCTTCGGCATCCGCCTTCTTGCCGCACCAGCGATAGGCGGCACGATAGACGAAGTCGTAGTGACGCTCCAGCAATGTGCCGAAAGCCCCCCTGTCTCCGCCCTTCGCCCGCCCGATCAGTTCGGCGTCGGAGGCTTCGCTCTCATCCAGCATCATCGCCATCATTTGCCTGTAGGACGAAGGCTAATGGCTGATCCTTGGGGTGATGCAAAGATTTTTTTGGCCGCGGTCCTAGCCCAGCGTTTCCGCAAGCAGGGTAATCAGCCGTTTCCAATGCCGCTCCGCGCCGGCAGCATCAAAGACGCTGTGGTCCGGCACGCACCAGCCATGCGCCATGCCGACATAGTTCTCGATCGTGTGGTCGACTTCCGCTGCTCTGAGCGCCTCCTCCAGCCGCCCCGACTGTTCCGGCGGGAAACTCCTGTCGATACCGGCCGTGCCGACATAGACACGAGCCTTGATCGAGGCCGCCTTGCGATGCGGGCTGTCGGCGGCGTCGCTGGCCAGATTGCCGCCATGGAAGCTCGCTGCCACGGCGATGCGATCGGGGTAGCTCGCGGCCGCGTTCAGCGCTCGCGCGCCGCCCATGCAGTAGCCGATTGTCCCGACCGGCCCGGTGACGCCCTCCATGGCGAGCGCATCAAGGAAGGCGCCGCTGTCGCGGATCGTCATCTCCTGCGTCGTGCCGCTGATCAGCGCCGTCAGTGCGGTCTTGGTATGCTCCACGGCAAAAGCGGTCTTGGCATCGAAGGGCCCGTAGGGCACTTGCGATAGAACAGGTCGGGTACCAGCACCGCATAACCTTCGTTCGCCAGCCGCTCGGCCATGCCGTCGAGCGTCCGCCGTGGCCCGAACGCATCCATATAGAGCACGACGCCGGCCTTGGCCCGAGAAGCGTCCGCCGGGCGGAACAGCCCTGCCTTGGCAATGCCATCCCCGGTTTTGATCTGAAGGTCCTGCTTCGTCATCGCCTGCTCCGCTCAGTGTCGAGCGATACATATCGGCGCCGGGCGGATGGGCAAGGCGCAAGGCGCGTTCAAGATTTCGTGCGGCATGCCGCCTGGATCTACAGGCGTGCAAAGCTCGCCATGTGGAAGGCCTGGACTTCAGGAGGATAGCGATAGGACGTGCCATAGGGGCAGGCATTGCGGTCCAGGCACCCGCCGCCGCGGCACGGCCCGCCATTCGCGCCCCGCACATGCGCCAGGCAGGCCTGGTAGGCGAACCCTTCAGTGGAATAGGCGTCGACCGGACAGGATTTCAGGCACGGTTTCTCGACACAGCCATCGCAAAGATGGATCGCCTCATTATGCTCCGGAAGCGCGATCTCGTCCTCGAACAGCAGCGCGCCGCGATAGGCATGCCAAAGCCCGTATTGCGGGTGCATGAGGATGCCGAGCGGCGACGGCTTCAGCCCCTCCGCCCGCATTGCCCATTGCTGGAATGGCAAATAAGGCTTGTCCGAGGGCGAAACCGCGCGTGCGCCGAATGCCTCCGCCACCGCGCCGATGACCTGGCGCGACCAGTTGTCGAGCGGATTGGCGATTTGCTGCGGCTGCTGCTCGCGCCAGCGCAGGAAAAGCGGCCAAGGATCCGCCCCCGCCTGCCCCACCAGCAAGACGGATTTTGCCGGCGCGCCCGAGACGCCATCAGGTGCCTCGTCGCTGTTCGCAAACGCAAAGCCGCCACGCAGGATGAGGCCATTGGCGCCAAGCGCGGCCGTGATCTCCTCGATCATGCCGCGCACAACATCATCCCTTCTTGACCGGATCGGAGAACGCGCTCCGCCAGACTTCCTTGTGGATGATGTTGGCGACTTTAGCCCCGCCTGACTCGGGCTCCTTTCACGTGAAGGCGTCGGGCATCGACCCCTTCTTCTTGGCGATGAAGTCTTTCAGCGCCTCGTCGATGCTCGGATCGAGATGCGGCGCCTCGTAGCTTTCCAGCCAGCGGCGCGCGAGTTCGTTGGCGCGCTGCGGCGCGGTCTTCTCACCCTCGGCCAGCCACTGCTCATAGGAATTGTTGTCGGCGATGTTGGAGCGGTAGAAGGCGGTCTGGAAATTCGCCTGCGTGTGGTCGCAGCCAAGATAGTGGCTGCCCGGCCCGACCTGGCGGATGGCGTCCATCGCCTGGCCGTTCTCCGACAGGTCGACACCCTCGGAGAATTTCTGCGTCATGCCGAGCTGGTCTATGTCCATCATGAATTTTTCGTAGCAGGACGCCAGCCCGCCTTCGAGCCAGCCGGCCGAATGCAGCACGAAATTGGTGCCGGCCAGGATGGTCGAGTTCAGCGTGTTGGCGCTCTCATAGGCCGCCTGCGCGTCGGGGATTTTCGAGGCGCAGAGCGAACCGCCGGTGCGGAACGGCAGGCCGAGGCGGCGTGCGAGCTGGGCCGCGCCGTAGGAGACCAGCGACGGCTCCGGCGTGCCGAAGGTCGGCGCGCCCGACTGCATGGAGATCGACGAGGCGAATGTGCCGAACAGCACCGGCGCGCCCGGCCGGATCAGCTGCGTGAACGATGCGCCGGCGAGCACCTCTGCCAGGACCTGCGTCAGCGTGCCGGCAACCGTCACCGGGCTCATCGCGCCGGCCAGGATGAACGGCGTCACGATGCAGGCCTGGTTGTGGCGCGAATAGACCTTGAGCGCGCCCAGCATGGTCTCGTCGAACACCATCGGCGAATTGGCGTTGATCAGGCTGGTCAGAACCGTGTTGTTCTCGACGAAATCGTCGCCGAACACGAGCTTGGCCATGGCCACCGTATCCTCGGCGCGCTCCGGCGCGGTCACCGAGCCCATGAACGGCTTGTCGGAATATTTGATGTGGCTGTAGATCATGTCGAGGTGGCGCTTGTTGACCGGCACGTCGACAGGCTCGCACACCGTGCCGCCCGAATGGTGGATCGACGGCGCCATATAGGCGAGCTTCACGAAATTCCGGAAATCCTCGATCGTGGCATAACGCCTGACGCCATCGAGATCGCGCACGAAGGGCGGGCCGTAGACCGGCGCGAACACCGTGGCATTGCCGCCGATCTGCACCGAGCGCTCGGAATTGCGGGCATGCTGGGTGTAGACAGAGGGCGCGGTCTTCAGCAGCGAACGGCAGAGACCTTTCGGGAAATGCACGCGCTCGCCTTTGACGTCGGCGCCGGCCTCTTTCCAAAGCTGCAGCGCTTCGGCGTCATCGCGAAAAATGATGCCGATCTCTTCCAGCACCGTGTCGGTGTTCTTCTCGATCAGCGCCAGGCCCTCTTCGTTGAGCACCTCATAGACGTTGATCTTGCGCTTGATGTAGGTGAGCTGCGTGCCGGGGCCGCCGCCGGAGCGCGCCGCGCGCCTGGCCGCCGCTCCACCGCTGGCGCCTCGCCCACGCCGCGCGTTTGACGCTTCCTGGTCGACTGCCGCGTGTTCGCTCATGATCGCTCTTCCCTGAATATGGCCGGGCCTCGATATGGACCGGTCCGTAACCGTTGCGGCCGCATGGCGCGGCTTTCGCCGGATCGTAGCCATGCACCCTATTCGAAACGGCCCGTCCGCGCCAACGCCTGTCGCAAAATCGACAAGAAAACCAATAGATTTTCCAGTCGCTTTCCTTTTGCGGGAAGTCGCAAATCAGCTATGGATACCCGCCCCTAGCGGGTTAGGTATGGACGCAAATCTGTTGTGCCTTGCGACGCAGTCGCGATGCCGTGAGGAGTTGGATCAAAATGGCCGACGACGAGATCATCCTTTCCGAGCTTTCCGACGAGGAGTTGGTGCAGCAGATGCACGACGATCTTTATGACGGGCTGAAGGAAGAGATCGAGGAAGGCACGCGGATCCTGCTCGAGCGCGGCTGGGTGCCCTACAAGGTGCTGACCGAGGCGCTGGTCGAAGGCATGCGCATCGTCGGCGAGGATTTTCGCGACGGCATCCTGTTCGTTCCCGAAGTGCTGTTGTCGGCCAACGCCATGAAGGCCGGCATGTTCATCCTGCGTCCGCTGCTGGCCGCCACCGGCGCGCCCAAGCAGGGCAAGATGGTGATCGGCACCGTCAAGGGTGACATCCATGACATCGGCAAGAACCTGGTCGGCATGATGATGGAGGGCGCCGGCTTCGACGTCATCGATCTCGGCATCAACAATGCGGTCGAGAAATATCTCGATGCCATCGAGCAGCACCAGCCCGACATCATCGGCATGTCGGCATTGCTGACCACGACCATGCCCTACATGAAGGTCGTCATCGACACGATGAAGGAAAAGGGCATCCGCGACGACTATGTCGTGCTGGTCGGCGGCGCGCCGCTCAACGAGGAATTCGGCAAGGCCGTAGGTGCCGACGCCTATTGCCGCGATGCCGCCGTGGCGGTCGAGACCGCCAAGGACTACATGAAGCGCAAGCACAATGTGCGCGCTGCGTCCTGATTGGCCAATCCGGCATGAACAGTGGCCGGCATGGCCGATGGAAAGAGCCGCGCCTTGCAGCGCGGCTTTTTTGTTCCCAAATGACGGGCGAGGCTGCCGATCAGTTGACGGTGTCCTTGACCGCCCTGGCCGTCGACTTGACGTCCTTGCCGACGCCGCGGACAGTGTTCGCGCAAGCTGTAAGGGCCAGCGCACAGGCAAGAATGGCAATTGGTGCGATGCGTAGCAGTTTCATGGATGGTGTCTCCCTCAAAAGATAAAAATTAACCCCACAGCAACGAAGGCCGGCTCGGCTGGTTCCATGGCCAAAACACTGAAAACGAAACCGAATCAAGACGACAGGCTGCTCGTCATCGCCTGCGGGATGATTGCGCGCGAGGTGTTGGCCGTCAAGGAACAGCTCGGGCTCGATCACCTCGAATTGACCTGTCTGCCGGCGGAGTTTCATTTCTATCCCGACCGCATCGCGCCCGCCATGGACAAGGCGATCGAGAAGGCCAAGGCGGAGGGCCACAAGCACATCTTCGTCGGCTATGCCGATTGCGGCACTGGCGGCCTGCTCGACCGGATCTGCGAGAAGCACGGCGTCGAGCGCATGGACGGCCCGCATTGCTTCGCCTTCTACCAAGGCATGGACGCCTATGCGAAGGTCGCCGACGACGACATGATGTCCTTCTACATGACGGATTTCCTGTGTCGCCAGTTCGACGCCTTCTTCATGAAGCCGCTCGGCCTCGACAAGCACCCGGAGCTGATCAAGGACTATTTCGGCAATTACGAGAAGCTGATCTATCTCGCCCAGACCGACGATTCGGAGCTCGACAAGGTTGCGGAAAAGGCCGCCGCCCTGCTTGGCCTCGCCTATGAGCGGCGCGCGACGGGCTATGGCGACCTGACGGCCGGAATGGCACAAGCCGCGGCTTGCGCCGCCCCGCGCCAGCGATAATTTAAGCCGGACTCTCTTCCACCCGCAGCGCCGCCAGCACATCGGCGAAGCTCGTCTTGCAGACGAAACCCAGCCTGTCCCGCGCCCGCGACGCATCGTAGATCCGGTCGATGGAGGAAAACATCGTCCAGCCCTTTCGCGCGTAAAGCGCCGGAAAGTCAGGGAAATAGCGCGCGACGACCGATGGCGCATCCCTGATCAGCGCGTCGCAGTCGCCGGGCTGAAACGGGGTCGGCGCCGAGACGATGAATATATCGAAGCCAAGCTGCGGCGCCTTCTCCAAGGCAGCGACATGAGCCTCGGCCGCGTCTTCGACGGTCAGCCGCCGGAACAGCAATTCATTCGCCTTGGTGTTGGCATCAGACTGTTCGATCGCATGCGCCATGTCGTCGGCCTCGGGAAAGAAACGGGCGGTGCGCAGCACGACCACCGGCAGGCCATGCTGAAGGTGATAGAGGCGGCAGAGATGTTCGGCCGAAAGCTTGGTGACGCCATAGATGTTGCGTGGCTCGGGCGACATCGCCTCCGTCAGCCAGGCGGCCTTGCGCGCACCGCCCCTGAACCCGTCGCGTATCCCCTGCGAGATCATTAGCGAGGTCGTCGACGTGAAGACGAAACGCTCCACACCGGCCGCCACCGCCGCATCGAGCAGGTTCAGCGTGCCCTGTACGTTGGTGTCCACGAAATCGCTGTTGGCGCGGCTTTCCATGTTGGGCTTGTGCAGCGCGCCGCTGTGGATGATGGCTTCGATGCGGTTGTCGCCGACCGTGCGCAGGACAAGGTCACGGTCGGCGATCGAGCCGATCATCTGCGTTTCAACAGATGGAACCGGGTCAAGACCTATCACCCTATGACCAAGGCCTCGCAGCCGCGGTGCAAGCGCGCCGCCCAGCCAACCCGACGATCCCGTGAGCAAGATTCGCATGCGTCACACCATGATTTTTGATGGTGACGCTGTTAAGCACGGATGACAGGCGCGAGCGACCCGGTAAAGTCAGGCATCGGCTGGCAGCGGCACCGCTCCAGACATTAACTGCCATTTCTATCGATTGCCATTTTATCCAGGGAGTTCCAGATGATGCTTCGTCCCCTTTTCGCCGCCATCGGCCTGCTCTGCTGCACCCTGCCCGCCCTTGCCGACGGCGAGGTGCAGAAGTTGATCACGCCTGCCGACAAGGCCCGCCTCGACAAATATGGCGAGACGCGCAAGGCGGCACTTGCCGAGGCGAAGGCCGGCAACCCGGCCGAGGTCAAGCAGCTCGACGCCTTGGTTGCGAAGCCCCTGGTGTCCTTTTCCGACAAGGACCTGACCGGCAACTGGCAGTGCCGCACCATCAAGGCGGGCGGAACGTCGGCGCTCGTCATCTATGGCTGGTTCAAGTGCAAGGTGACCGATGACGGCTCCGGCTGGCGGCTGGAAAAGGTGAGCGGTTCGCAGCGCACCAAGGGCCGCTTCTTCGACGACGGCGAAAAGCGTGCCATCTATCTCGGCTCCTTCACCGTCAACGAGGATCCGGCAAAGCCTTACGGCAGCGGTCCGCAGAGCGACCAGGTCGGCTATGCCTTCCGCACCGGCGCCAGCGAATGGCGCATCGAATTTCCCGCCCCCTACTATGAATCGAAGCTCGACATCCTCGAATTCAAGCGCTGATCAGGTCCTTTCATGTCTTGCCCAGCGAGCTTTGGACACACCAACAATTAACCCGCCCCGCCTAGCATCCGGCCCATTGTCGAGAACGGGTCGCTTGGAGGGTGGCAAGATCCATGGCAGCATCCCAGTCCAGTCCGCGTCCGATCGTGGTCGTCACGGGAGGAGGCCAGCATGTCTGGGCCATGATCAACGCGATCGCGGACCGCGTCGGCCCTGTAAGCGTCGTCCTCGAAACCCCTGAATCCAAAAAGCAATTGCTCATTGGCCGGGCTCGTCGCCAAGGCTGGATCTCCGCCATCGGCCAGCTTGGCACGATGGTGCTGAGCAGGCTGGGCAAACGGTTCCTCGTCAGCCATGCCGCACGGTTGATCGCCGAGGAGAAACTCGAGACCGAACCAAGGCGGGACCAGGAGATCATCCATGTTGCCTCGGCAAACGGGCCGGAGTGCCTCGAGGCGATCCAGAAGCTCCAGCCTGGCGTCGTCCTGCTCAACGGCTGCCGGCTGTTGTCGAAGGACATGTTGGCCAGGATGCCTTGCCCGGTGCTCAACTATCACGCCGGTATCACGCCGAAATACCGCGGCATGAATGGCGGCTACTGGGCCCTGACGTCGGGCGATCACCAGAATTTCGGCACCACCGTGCATCTGGTCGATCCCGGCGTCGACACCGGTGCGGTGCTGAAACAGGTGCGCGGCCAGCCCAAGCGGGGCGACACCATTTCCAGCTATGCGCTCCGGCAGACAGCATTCTCGCTCGACATCTGTGTCGAGGCCGTAAGCGACGTGCTCGCCGGAAAACTCGCCACCTTCGACCCCGGCCTGCCGTCCCGGCAATGGTACCACCCGACGATCTGGTTCTACGTCTGGACAGGCATCAGAACCGGCATCTGGTAGCGTATTCTTCGTCCGGAGCCACGTGCCGCACGCCGGCTTTTCCGTCGGGCTGGGTCTGCCGCTGCCCGTGCCGGAAACGAATAAACGCACCTTTCATTTTACGACATCGAAATGCGTCGCTTTTGAATGCGCGCGCGTCGTCCCATAACAAGCGGGCCCACTGCGCATGCGGCAATGCTCGATAGTTCGAGGAGTGAGAATTCATGGCCGATCTGATCGTCGTCTACTGGCGCGACATCCCTGCCCAGGTCATCGTCAAGAAGGGCCGGCAGAATGCCAAGCGTGAGCTGCCTTTGCGCTTCACCGAGGCGATCGACATGTGCGCCATGCGCACCGGCGCCGGCGGCACGGACGACTATCTGGCCGAATGGCGCAAGGCCGATCCGGTTCCGGTCGGCGACGACCTCGAAGCCGAGGTCGAAAAGGCATTCAACGATATCGACGCGAAGTATGACCGTGAGCGGCTGGTCGCTCTGGTAAAGGCGGGCGGCAAAGAAAATGTCTGAGACCACTCCCGTCAACAAGGAAGGGGCGGCGGTCACCCAAGCCACGCTCAATAAGAAGGCAGCGCCGAAATCCGACTACAAGCCGGCCGACGTGTCGCCGCAGCGGCGCGTGCAGCGCTCGTTCGCCGTCAGGCTGTGGTCGATCCGGCACTCGCGATTGCTCGAATGGTTCTACTCCAGGTTCGCCGACATGTTCCTGCTGCTGCATCCCTTGTGGAAAGGCATCGGCTACGGCCGCGTCGAGGCCCCGATCAAGTTCGTCGAGAAGCGCGTAAAAGGCTTCATGTTCGACTGCCGCATGTGCGGCCAATGTATATTGTCCTCGACCGGCATGTCGTGCCCGATGAACTGCCCCAAGCAGTTGCGCAACGGCCCCTGCGGCGGCGTGCGCGCCAACGGCAATTGCGAGGTCGAGCCTGATATGCCCTGCGTCTGGGTCAAGGCCTGGGAAGGCTCGCAAAACATGGTCAACTCCGACAAGATCCTGGCCGTGCAGAAGCCGGTCGACCAGTCGCTGCGCGAAACCTCGGCTTGGCTGCGCGTCACCGCGCAGGCGGCGGCGGCCCGTCAGGCCGCGGCGGATGCCAAAACCGGAGATGCCAAGACCGGAGCCGCCGCATGATCGGTCGCCAGCGTGACGAGAACCCGGCCGGCATTCACCTGCCGCTCGACCCCCTGCCCGGCCACACCTCGCGTGGCCGGCTCGAGCGCGTGCTGCGGCGCGGCGAATTCGCGGTGACCACCGAGCTCAATCCGCCCGACAGCGCCGACCCGGAAGACGTCTACAACAGGGCGAAGATCTTCGACGGCTGGGTCGACGCCATCAACGCGGTCGACGCGTCCGGCGCCAACTGCCACATGTCTTCGGTCGGCATCTGCGCGCTGCTGACGCGCATGGGCTACGCACCGATCATGCAGATCGCCTGCCGCGACAAGAACCGCATCGCCATACAGGGCGACGTGCTCGGCGGTGCCGCCATGGGCGTCGCCAACATGCTGTGCCTGACCGGCGACGGCGTCCAGGCAGGCGACCAGCCCGGCGCCAAGCCGGTGTTCGACCTCGATTCCATGTCGCTGCTCGAGACCTGCCGCATCATGCGCGACAACGGCAAGTTCCTGTCCGGCCGCAAGCTCACCACGCCGCCGCAGCTGTTCCTGGGTGCCGCCGTCAATCCGTTTGCGCCGCCCTTCGACTTCCGCCCGATCCATCTCGGCAAGAAGATCGCCGCCGGCGCGCAGTTCGTGCAGACGCAGTATTGTTTCGACGTGCCGATGTTCAGGACCTTCATGCAGAAAGCGCGCGATCTCGGACACACCGAGAAAGTGTTCATCCTGTGCGGCGTCGGCCCGCTCGCCTCGGCCAAGACGGCCAAGTGGATCCGCTCCAACGTGCCGGGCATCCATATCCCGGACGCCATCATCAAGCGGCTGGAGGGCGCCCAGGACCAGAAGAAGGAAGGCAAGCAGCTCTGCACCGACATCATCAACGAGGTGAAGGAAATCCCCGGCGTCTCGGGCATCCATGTGATGGCCTACCGCCAGGAGGAATACGTCGCCGAGATCGTCGATGAATCGGGCGTACTCAAGGGCCGCCAGCCATGGAAGCGTGAGATTCGCCGCGACGACCAGATGGTCGCCGACCGGCTCGACCACATCCTGCACGACGAGATTACCGAAACCCAGGTGGACATGGTGAAGACCGCGCATTGATCCGTGCGGAGAGCGACCATTCACTTGATCGAGAAGAGATAACGATATAAAGAACTCTTTATATCACGACGGAGAGATTTCATGACCCGGACCATCGTCGCCTCGGCGACACGAGAAATCATCATCGGCTTCGACCAGCCCTTCTGCGTGATCGGCGAGCGCATCAACCCGACCGGCCGCAAGAAGCTCGCCGCCGAGATGATCGCCGGCAACTTCGAGACCGTCATCAAGGACGCGCTGGAACAGGCCGCTTGTGGCGCCACCATGCTCGACGTCAACGCAGGCGTGACCGCCGTCGACCCCAACGCGACCGAGCCGGCGCTGCTGGTGCAGACGCTGGAGATCGTCCAGGGCCTCGTCGACCTGCCGCTGTCGATCGACTCCTCCGTCACCGCCGCGATCGAGGCGGCGCTCAAGGTCGCCAAGGGCCGCCCGCTGGTCAACTCCGTCACCGGCGAAGAGGAAAAGCTCGAAGCCATCCTGCCGCTGATCAAGAAATACAACGTGCCGGTCGTTGCCATCTCCAATGACGAGACCGGCATCTCGATGGATCCGGACGTGCGTTTCGCCGTCGCCAAGAAGATCGTGCAGCGCTGTGCCGATTTCGGCATTCCGGCGCATGACGTCGTCGTCGACCCGCTGGTCATGCCGATCGGCGCGCTGGGCGATGCCGGCCGCCAGGTGTTCGCGCTGCTGCGCCGCCTGCGTGAGGAACTCAAGGTCAACACCACCTGCGGCCTGTCCAACATCTCGTTCGGCCTGCCGCACCGCCACGGCATCAACGCCGCCTTCATCCCGATGGTGATCGGCGCCGGCATGACCTCGGCGATCATGAACCCGGTGCGTCCGCAGGAAATGGAAGCCGTGCGCGGCGCCAATGTGCTCAACGGCACCGATGAGAACTGCACCAACTGGATCCGCACCTACAAGGATTACAAGCCGGCCGAAGGCGGCCATGCGGTCGCGGCGCCGACGCAGGTCAATGCGCCGGGCGACGGCGCCGGCAATGGTGGCCGCCGCCGTGGCGGTCGTGAGGCCCGGATGGGCCGGGGATAAGCGCGCAATCGTGAATTCACCTGCAAACATCACCGATCCGCTCGTGCTGTTCATGCCATCGGGCAAGCGCGGGCGGTTTCCTGTCGGCACGCCGGTTCTGGATGCCGCGCGCCAGCTTGGCGTCTATGTCGAAAGCGTGTGCGGCGGACGCGCCACGTGCGGGCGCTGCCAGGTCGAGGTGCAGGAAGGCAATTTCGCCAAGCACAAGATCGTCTCGTCCAACGACCACATTTCGCCCAAGGGCCCCAAGGAAGAGCGCTACGAGCGCGTGCGCGGCCTGCCCGAACGGCGCCGCCTCTCCTGCTCCGCGCAGATCCTCGGCGACCTCGTCATCGACGTGCCGCAGGACACGGTCATCAATGCGCAGACCATCCGCAAGGATGCCGACACCCGGGTGATAGCCCGCGATACGGCGATCCGCATGTGCTATGTCGAGATCGAAGAGCCCGACATGCACAATCCATCAGGCGACCTCGATCGGCTCAAGATCGCGCTGATGAAGGACTGGGGCTTCAAGAACCTCGAATTCGATTTCTATTTGCTACCGCAGGTGCAGGGTATCCTGCGCAAGGGCAACTGGACCGCGACCGCGGCCATTCACAAGGATGCCGAAAGCGACATCGCGCGGGTCATCGCACTGTGGCCGGGCCTCAAGAACGAGGCCTATGGCCTTGCCTGCGATATCGGCTCGACCACCATCGCCATGCATCTGGTGTCGTTGCTGTCCGGCCGTGTCGCCGCTTCGTCGGGCACGTCGAACCCGCAGATCCGCTTCGGCGAGGATCTGATGAGCCGTGTCTCCTACGTGATGATGAACCCGGACGGCCGGGAAGGCATGACGGTCGCCGTGCGCGAAGCGATCTCCAGCCTTGTCGACAAGGTCTGCGCGGAAGGCAACGTCCAGCGCAACGACATCCTGGATTCCGTCTTCGTCGGCAATCCGATCATGCACCATCTGTTCCTCGGCATCGATCCGACCGAACTCGGCGGCGCGCCCTTCGCGCTCGCCGTCTCCGGAGCGGTGCGCATCAAGGCCTCCGACATCGGCCTGAAGCTCAACCAGGGCGCCCGGCTCTACATGCTGCCTTGCATCGCCGGCCATGTCGGCGCCGACGCGGCGGCGGTGACACTGTCGGAAGGTCCGCACCGCCAGGACGAGATGATGCTGATCGTCGATGTCGGCACCAATGCCGAGATCGTGCTCGGCAACCGCGCGCGGGTCGTGGCCGCCTCTTCTCCGACCGGTCCCGCCTTCGAGGGTGCCGAAATCTCCGGCGGCCAGCGCGCCGCCCCGGGCGCCATCGAGCGCGTGCGTATCGATCCGGAGACGCTGGAGCCAAAATACCGCGTCATCGGCTCCGAACTGTGGTCCGACGAACCGGGCTTCCTCGACAGTGTGCAGGCGACCGGCGTCACCGGCATCTGCGGCTCCGGGATCATCGAGATCGTGGCGGAGATGTATCTCGCCGGCATCATTTCCGAGGACGGCGTCGTCGACGGCTCGCTTTCCGCGCGCTCGCCGCGCGTCGTCGCCAATGGCCGCACCTTCTCCTATGTGCTGAAGGAAGGCTCTGCGTCAAAGGAGGATGGGCCCAAGATCACCATCACCCAGACCGACGTGCGCGCCATTCAGCTTGCCAAGGCGGCCCTTTATGCCGGCACCAAGCTGTTGATGGAAAAGCAGAACACCGAGCATGTCGACCGCATCCACTTCGCCGGCGCCTTCGGTTCCTTCATCGATCCGAAATACGCCATGGTGCTGGGGCTGATCCCCGATTGCGATCTCGACAAGGTCTCGGCCGTCGGCAACGCCGCCGGCGCCGGTGCGCGCATGGCGCTGCTCAATCGCGGCTATCGCCGCGAGATCGAGGAGACGGTGAGCCAGATCGAGAAGATCGAGACCGCGCTGGAGCCGAAATTCCAGGAGCATTTCGTCTATGCCATGGCGCTGCCCAACAAGGTCGATCCGTTCCCGAAATTGTCGGCGGCGGTGAAATTGCCGCCACGCAAGACGGTCAGCGAGGATGGCGTCGCCGGCGACGCCACACCGCGCCGGCGTTCACGCGAAGGTCACGCGGCAAGGCGCGGCCGGGAATAGGCCGCGCCCTTACGCATTCAATTTCATTTGTATGCAAATGTTTCCGGATCGCCCGATCCGGAAACCAAAACGCTGTTTTCGCGAAATCCATCCGATACATGGCAGGCGCATTTACCCGGCATTGCACGGCGACCACGAATAAACCCTCGGCCGCCGCTGCTCTTCAAGGGAGATGAAAATGTCGATGTTCGAAAATCTCGGCCGCTTCGGTGCGACCATCAGGCAGGCCCACGCCAGGAACAGGGCGACCCGCGCGCTGAACAGCCTGCCGGCACATGTCCAAAAGGACATCGGCTGGCCGGCATCGCCGCAGAATGATCCGCAGGCCGCGCTCACCGCGCTGCTTCTGGGTACGTCACGCTGATGACCTTCGCCGACAAATGCAAATTGCTCGGCATCCGCCGGGGACCTCGCACGTCCCCGGCGATCACCAGCAATCGATTGGGCGCCGCACTCTTGCCGCGCCGCTGACCGCCGCAGTATGTCGGATCCATGCGGCGGATCACACCACCGTGTTGCACACGGCGTCAATCTTGACATTTTCGGCCAGTACACGATCTTCAAAAAAGAAGGGGAGTTCTTTTAGTCGGCTGTCGCCGAAGCTCGTGTATGCGCATGCCAAGTTTGAAAAGCCACTTCGTTTCCTTCGTGCTCAGGTACAGCCGGAAAAAGGCGTTTTCCAGCCCGGAGAACCTGCAACGCTGGATTGCCGCCGCGCGCAGGACCGAAGATCATCATCCGCCGGTCTCGCTGCAGCAGCGTTTCGACATCCAGACGCGCGCAGTCGACGGCTTTCCGGTCTACGAGATCGCCCCCAGGGCCGGCGAGCGCAAGCGGATTCTCTACCTGCACGGCGGCGCCTATGTCTTTGAAATCACGCCCTATCATTGGCACCTGATTGCCGACATGGCCGACCGTCTGGGCTATGCCGTCACCGTACCGATCTATCCCATCGCTCCCGAGCATGACTTCCACGCCATGTTCGGTATGGTTGGCGACGTCTATCGCCAAATGCTCGACGAGACCGACCCCGAGGACATCGTCTTCATGGGGGATTCCGCCGGCGGCAACATGGCCGTCGTGCTGACCATGATGGCGGCCGAACAGGGTCTGCCGCCGCCATCGCGCCACGTTCTGATTTCACCAGGGCTCGACGTTTCGCTTGCAAACCCCGCAGTGTTCGAAGCGGAGCGGAACGATCCCTGGTTGGGCATTGCCGGCGGACGGGAGGCGATCCGGCTCTACAGTGCCGGAATGCTTCCCACCGACTGGCATATCAGTCCGGTCTATGGCGATCTCTCGGTGTTGCCCAAGACATTGCTTCTGACGGGCTCGCGCGATCTCCTCACACCCGACAATCTGATCTTCGCGCAAAAAGCGCGCAGCGCAGGCGTGGAGGTCGAGCTCGTGTACGAGGAAGGCATGTTCCACGTCTGGCCATTGATCGACATGCCGGAATCGCGCCGCGCGCGCCAGCACATCGTCACGTTCCTAAGCAGTGAAAAACTGACGAGTCAGGACAGGAGCGAGCCGATCACCTGGTCAGCCAACGCTTCGTCAAGCGACCCATACAAGACCGGGTTGGCGAGCACGTAAATTGCCTGCAATACTTCTTCATGGCGATCTGACTGATAGTCGATATCTTCCCTGCATTCGATCAAGTCCGCCCATCCTTTCACATCGGCTGCGGTGATTTCTCCTGCTCGGAACCGTTGCAGGACTGTCACGATCTGATCGGCGGTCAGAATAACCACCCCAGTCTCGGACCAGCCCAGCCCGCTGATCGCTTCAGCCATGCGATCAACCGGCTCTGTGAACGCGATGAGACCGCTGAGCACCGAAACCCGGTCCATAACGTCCATCAAAACTTGCCGGTTTCCCGGAACACTTCGAAGGTCGCACGGATGTGGTCGGCGACAGCCTTGACCGGAGCGCTGGCGTCCGGCGCCACCACCATGGCCAGATTGTAAGTGCCGATGTCGGGCATGCCGTCCTTCGGGCAGAGTTCGACCATGTCGTTGCCGAGGAAGGACTTCGGCAGCGGCGCTACGGCGAGGTCGGACATGATGGCGGCCCGCTGGCCGGCCGTATGGGCGCTCATATAGGCAATGCGGTAATTGCGCCCTTCGCGGCTCAGCGCTTCGAGCGCGCCGGCCCGCCAGGCGCAGCCCTCTTCCCATAGCGACACCGGCAAGGGCTCACGCAGATGCGCGCAGCCGCCCTTGGCGCCGGCCCATACGATCGGCTCGGTCAAGAGCACCTCGGCGCCGAGCGCGCTGGTCTTGTAGGAATTGGTCAGCAGCGTGATGTCGAGCGCGCGGTCGTCCATGCGCCGGCGTAGGTTGCTGCTCTGGTCGATGGTGACGTCGACCGCGATCGAGGGATGCGACTGCGCGAAGCGCTTCAGCACATGCGGCAGCACGCGCTCGCCATAGTCATCCGGCGAACCGAGCCGCACAACGCCGACGATATCGGGGATGATGAACTTCGACACCACCTCGCGGTTGATCGACAAGAGCCGGCGGGCATAGCCGAGCAGCATTTCGCCGTCCGTGGTGAGCGTCACCGAACGCGCGTCGCGCGCGAACACCGAGCGGCCGAGAATGTCCTCCAGCTTCTTGATCTGCATCGACACCGCAGACGGCGTGCGGAAGACGGCGTTGGCGGCGGTGGTGAAGCTGCCGGTCTCGGCAATCGCCACGAAAGTGCGCAAAACGTCGAGATCGAGCAGCGGCAGCGGATGATTGAGTGGGGCGTTCATGGCGATCGACCTTCAATTTTTCTGATACAAAGCATCATTCAATTTCGTTTGATTGAACATCAGTTTGGGAGGATAGTCAATCTTGTCGAAGCAGGATGCTGCCAAATGCAGCCCATGAAACCAACATGACACAGACCCGCATTCGACATGAAATGAAGCTGAAACAGACATGACGTAACCAGCCACTGCCTGGCATCCCCGTCAGGCACAGAAGGGAGAATGAAATGTCTATCCTGTCGTCCATCGGCCGCATCGCGACCGAATTCAGCGAGGCCCGTGCCCGCTACCAGACCGAACGTGCCATCCGTTCCCTGCCGATCGAACTGCAGAAGGATATTGGCTGGCCTGAAGCCTCCGACGCCAAGGCCGGTATTCGCAACGGCATCGGATCCTGGGCTGGAGCAAAGTAAACCGTGTGTATCAAATGCTGAAGGCCTGCCGCGCCACCCGCCCGGCAGGCCTTCTCTATTTTATTTGCATTCAAATGAATTCACGAGCCATGCTGCCGCTGCATGGCGCATATGAACAAGCCGCATAGCATCCCGATTTTTGAACTAACCGGCTGTAAACAATAATGGATTCTGAGCATCATGCCCAAATTTGTCGCATCTGATGTCGCTTTTCATATCAAGCGCTTCGCTTTTGCGATTTAGTTTCTGCTTACACAAGCCTATATCACCGCCAGCAAACGAGCTGCCCCACTCCATCAAGCGAAGGCGACCCGTCTAAGCAACCGAATGGAGATGATCATGAAGCTTTTTGCCCGCCTCTTCGCCCGCCGCGAAATGAACCTGACGACCGCCCTCGAGCGTCAGCGCCTCGCCAACACCATGCCCGGCCAGACCGGCGCCATGGCTGCTGCACGCCTCGGCTTCGTCGCCTGAAGATTTCTTCGGGGCAGCGCGTCCCTGCCGCTGCTCCCATGACTGCAACGCCGCCCGGCCTTGCCCGAGGCGGCGTTTTTGTTTCGACCTCACCCGCTCCCGCGGGGTTCATCGATCGCATTGCCCATTTGCGACCCATGTCGCAAATTTAATCGCGTCCAGGCGGCGTAGCCGATTGACAAGCATGGCTTTTCCTGATGACGCTATGCTATTCGCGACATCCTGTTCGCGTCATGGCCGTGTGAGGTTCCCTTGAACGCCGTAAAGCATCCGATCAAGCGATCGTTTGTGTTCTTTCTTGTCCCCGACTTCACCATGATCGCTTTTGCGACCGCGCTCGACCCGCTGCGTTCGGCCAACCGCATGCTCGGTTACGAGGCCTATCGCTGGCGCCTGGCCAGCATCGACGGCAAGCCGGTGCGCGCCTCCAACGGTGTCGAATGCGCCGTCAACACCTCGCTCGAGGAGGAGCGCAGGAAGATGGCCGGCCCTGAACGGCCCAACATGGCCATCGTCTGCAGCGGCATCGATGTCGAGCGCTACCATAACAAGTCGGCCTTCGCCTGGCTGCGCGAGGAGTACAATCGCGGTGTCGCCGTCGGCGGCCTGTGCACCGGCGCGCACATCCTCGCCGCCGCCGGTCTGCTGTCCAACAAGCGCTGCGCCATTCATTGGGAAAACCTGCCGGGCTTTTCCGAGGCGTTTCCCAAGGCCAATGTCTTTGCCGATCTCTTTGAGATCGACCAGAACATCTACACCTGCGCCGGCGGCACCGCAGCACTCGACATGATGCTGAAGCTGATCGGTGACGATTTCGACGAGAGCCTCGTCAACCGCGTCTGCGAGCAGGTGCTGACTGACCGCGTGCGCAGCCCGACCGACCGCCAGCGCCTGCCGCTGCGTGCCCGCCTCGGCGTGCAGAACTCGAAAGTGCTGACCATCATCGAGCTGATGGAAGGCAACCTCTCCGAGCCGCTGTCGCTGATCGAGATCGCCGACCATGTCGACCTGTCGCGCCGCCAGATCGAGCGCCTGTTCCGCACCGAGATGGGCCGCTCCCCTGCCCGCTATTACCTGGAAATCCGGCTCGACCGCGCCCGGCACCTGCTGATCCAGTCGTCGATGCCGGTGGTCGAGGTGGCTGTCGCCTGCGGCTTCGTCTCGGCCTCGCATTTCTCCAAATGCTATCGCGAGCTTTACGCCCGTTCGCCGCAGCAGGAGCGTGTCGACCGCAAGCAGCTGCTGGCCGCTTGATCCGCAATTCCGCCGGTCAGGCCTCGGTCGGCTGTGCCTGCGCCGTCCGCATCGCCTCGACGCGGATATCCTCGGTCAGTCGCGCCTTCAGCGCGGAGAATTCCGGACTGGTTTTGAGCGTGTAATGGCGCGGATGCGGCAGGTCGATGGCGACATCCGACTTGATGCTGCCGGGCCGCGCCGTCATCACGATCACGCGCGAGGCCATGAAGATCGCCTCCTCGATATCATGGGTCACGAACAGCACCGTCTTCTTGCGCCGTTCCCAGATGCCGAGCAGCAATTCCTGCATCAGCCCGCGCGTCTGGTTGTCGAGCGCGCCGAACGGCTCGTCCAGCAACAGGATCTCGGGATCGTTGGCCAGCGCTCGGGCAATCGCCGTGCGCTGCTGCATGCCGCCGGAAAGCTGCTTCGGCCAATGGTTCTCGAACCCTTTCAGCCCGACGAGATCGACATAGGAAGCGACGACCTCGTCGCGCTCCTTTTGCGCCATGCCGCGTTCGCGCAGTCCGAAGGCGATATTCTCGGCCACCGTCAGCCACGGAAACAGCGTGTAGGACTGGAAGACCATGCCGCGATCCGGTCCCGGTCGCGTCACCGCCTTGCCGTCGAGCAGCACGCGGCCTTCGCTCGGGGCTTCGAGGCCGGCGACGATCCTGAGCAGTGTCGACTTCCCGCACCCGGACGGCCCCAGAATGGTGATGAAATCGTTGGCGGCGACCGCCATGTCGACCGGCATCAGCGCCCTGACCGGCTGTCCGCCGCGCACGCCGGCAAAGGTGCGCGAAACGCCCTCGATAAGAAGCTTGCTCACGCCAGGCTCCACGGAAAGAGCCAGCGGTTGAACGCCTTGAAGGCAAAATCGGACAACAGCCCGATCAGTCCGATGACGATGATGCCGAAGATGATCTGCCCGGTCGCCAGCCGCGACTGGCTGTTGATGATCATGTAGCCGATGCCCGACGACGAGCCGATCAGCTCGGCGACGATGACATAGGTCCAGGCCCAGCCGAGCACCAGCCGCAGCGTCTCGGCGATTTCTGGCGCATTGGCCGGCATGATCACCCGTTTGACGATGCCGTTGTTGGTCGAGCCCAGCGTATAGGCGGCCTCGACCAGGTCGCGCCGCGTCGACCCCACCTTGACGGCGACGATCAGGATGATCTGGAACACCGAGCCGACGAAGATGACGAGCAGTTTTTCCAGTTCACCGATGCCGGCCCACAGGATGAGCAGCGGAATGAAGGCGGATGCCGGCAGGTAGCGGGCGAAGGAGACGAAAGGTTCGAGAAACGCGTCCACCGGCTTCCAGGCGCCCATCGCGATGCCGATCGGCACGGCAACGACCGACGCCAGCACAAAACCGCCGAAGACCCGCCACATGGTGATCAGTATGTCGAGCCAGAAACGGTCCTCGACCAGCAGCCGCCAGCCGTCTCGCAGCATCGACAGCGGGTCGGCGAGGAAGATGCGATTGACGTGCCCGCCAAGCGTGATCCAAGCCCAGAACGCCACAAACAGCACGAAGAAGGAAATGCCGAGCACGGTTCGGAGGCCCGGCGCGACCGGATGCAAGGGGCGCATCGTCAGATCGTCCGCATCGTCATTTCGTCCCCATGCTCAAATTTGTCCCTGGGAAAGCGGCGGCGCCAGGCGCCGCCGCTTGTTGGGCAAAGGCTGGACGGTCAGTTCGCCACCGCGCTGGTGTCGGCCAACGTGCTGACGTCGGGCGCCTCCTTGATCAGCCCCATCTGCAGCAGCAGATCGCCGGCGGTCTTGGAAAAATCCTGGAATTCCTTGGTGAAGAACTGCTTGTTTTCGGCCTTGTCGGTCCATTTCAGGTACTTCGCCGAATCCTCGAATTCCTTGGCAGACTGTTTCACATCGGCGCCCATGATCTCGTAGGATTTCTGCGGATCCTTCTTGATCAGGTCGAGCGCCTCGAAATAGCTGTCGGCGAGCGCCTTGGCGGCATCCGCGTTGGCCTTGAGGAATTCCGGCGTGCAGCCGACCGTGTCGAGGACCATCGGATAGTCGATCGTGGTCGCCAGGATATGGCCTTGGTCGGCCTTGTGGCGCACGGCCGAGATGAACGGTTCATAGGTGACCGCGGCATCGTTCTGGCCGGCGA
This sequence comes from Mesorhizobium sp. WSM1386, assembly GCF_055901595.1. Lineage (NCBI taxonomy): Bacteria > Pseudomonadati > Pseudomonadota > Alphaproteobacteria > Hyphomicrobiales > Phyllobacteriaceae > Mesorhizobium > Mesorhizobium sp. WSM1386. The sequence continues at coordinate 3,572,448 of NZ_CM148373.1, read as the reverse complement.
GGAAGGCTTGCGCCGCCGCGTCCGGCTCGAGATTGACGACCGTCACATCCTTGGTCGACATGCCGTTCTTGTTCAGCACCCAGGCGAGCATGAAATAGGGTGACGTGCCCGGCGCCGAGGACGCGACATTCTTGCCCTTGAGATCGGCGACCGTCTTGATGTCGTTGCGCACGACGATGCCGTCGGCGCCGTAGGATTTGTCGAGCTGGAAGATCTGCTTGGTTGTCACCCCGCTGGCGTTCCACACCAGCCACGTCTCGACCGTGGTGGCGGCGCATTGCAGGTCGCCGCTGGCGATGGCGAGCGGACGGCTGGCCTGCGGCACCTTCTTCAAGGTCACGTCGAGGCCGTGTTTCTCGAAGAGGCCTGCCTGCTTGGCAAGCGTCAGCGGCGCGAAGCCGGTCCAGCCGCTGATGCCGATGGTGACCGACGTGGCGGCCATCACCGGCGCGGACAGGCCGGCGACAAGTGTCAATGTTGCGGCGAAAATGGCGATTCTGTTCATGTCGGTTCCCCTTTTGTTTCTCTTGGGGGAAATAGTTCACAGACACCGGCGACCTTGTCAATCAACAGCATGGTGAAGCGCATGCCGGGTTGGCCGCAGACAGCAGCCGGCCCGGCAACCAAATGACCCAATGGTTACCGGCCGCCTGAATCCAGGATATTTTAACCGTCGCAGACGCACTCGGCGGACGAGATGCGATCGTTCCAGTTGCCTCCGAGATAGCGGGCTCTGCGGCTGATCTCGATCGAACGGCCGCCCATCCGCGTATCCTCATAGGCCACGAGCGTGCAGCCGCGGCTGACGAACACCGACGAAACACGATCGTTCCAGAACTGACCACCGCGAAAACTCACCGAATCGTCGGGCGCCATTTCGATCGACCGGCCGCGAAAATTCGCGTGCTCGAACATGACGCAGGCAGGCTGGTCGTTGTATTGGGCGCTGGCGCCATCTGCAAAAAGCACGGAGGCGACAGCTGTCAGGACGGCAAGGCGTTTCATCTGATGTTTCCTCGGTTCGACCGTGGCCCCCACCGGCTGGATAGCGCGGGCCGATCAGTTTGCCAATGCCTCCTCTACCCGCGCCAGGGTCTCTAGCGGCTCTCCGGCATCCAGCTCCGATTGCGCCACATTTTCTCGCCGATCTGGCAATCGCTGGCGGGCTTTTCCTGCGCCAGCACGACTGGCGGACGATCCGCCTCCTCGGCCGCCCATTGCGGTGACGCCGGGCCGGCAAGCTCCAGCACCAGCTTGCGGCGGATGGCTTCGGGGAATTGCGTCCAATCGTTGACCGGGATCATGAAGGCTCCAGGGCCGCCGATGACGCAGTCGCTGTAGTAGCGGTCGAGATCGTTGACGTCGTAGGCGCTGGAAAAGCCGCCGCGGGTCATCAGCGGCAGGCCATTGATGACGATGCCTTGCCTGACCACACCGTCACGGGTGAGGTTGACCGGCGCGCCCTGGTTGTTGGGCCCGTCGCCGGAAATGTCGATGACCCGCTTGGTCGCCTGGTAGCCACTTTCGGCGAAAAGGTCGCTGCCGAACTCCAGGGCGCCGGAAATCGAGGTGCGTCGCGCGCTGTCGGGCGGATGCGCCGACATTTGTGCGACCACCTGCTCGGCATCGTCACGGTTGGCGATGACCGTCCATGGCACGATGACACGCTGCCAGCTGGTGCCGGCCCATTCGACATAGGTGACGGCGATCTTGCCATAGGAGCCATTGGCGATCGCCTGCAAAACATTGTCATGCGTCAGCGCCGCCGCGTAGCCATGGCGCTGGATTTCGAGCTCGTCCGCCGACATCGAGAGCGAAACATCGACCGCCAGCACCAGCTCGACATCGACCGGCTCGTCCGCGCGCGATCCCGGCGCCAGCCAGAGCGTCAGTGCCAGCGCGGCGCAGCCGGAAAGCAGATGTCTTGCACACGGGAAAGCAGACATGCCGCAAGGGTAAGCGAAAACCATCCGGTTAAAAAGACAAAAGCCCGGCTCGAGGCCAGGCTTTTGCGATCGCTCCGCTGCTCCGCCGGCGCTCAGCTGCGCGGCTTGAGGTTCTCCGGATCATAGAGCGGCTTGTAACCGACAGCCGCGACTTCGACCGGATATGTCTCGCCGAAATACTCGACAGCCAGCTTGCGGCCTTCCTGGGCATATGCCCACGGCAGATAGGCGAGCGCAATGTTCTTGCCGATGGTCGGGCCGTAGGCGACCGAGGAGGTGAAGGACCGGCGGCCGAGTTCGTCGACCAGCGTTTCGCCCGTCTTGGGGTCCATCACCGGCATGATGCCGACGGGATAGCGGGCGACGCCCTTGGCATCGGTGTTCTCGGTCATCACCAGCGTGCACAGCATGGCCGGCTGGTGCTCGCGGGCGCGGTATTCCAGATGCTTGGCCTTGCCGCAGAAATCGTTCTCCTTGACCTTCGGACGCGCGAGATCGGCTTCGAGCAGATTGTACTCGGTCAAGAGGTCGGCGTTCTGCAGTCGCAGGCTCTTTTCCATGCGGCGCGTGTTGGCATAGGTCTCGACGCCGAACGGCATCACGCCGGTCGAGCGCAGCGCATCCCATACGGCGAGACCGTCCTCGTAGCGCATGTGCAGTTCCCAGCCCTGCTCGCCGACATAGGAGATGCGGAAGGCGGTGACGTCCTTGCCGCCGATCCTGACCGGCTTGATCGCCGCGAACGGAAAATTCTCGAGCGAAAGACCCTCGGGATTCTCGACCACTTTCTGCAGGGTGGCACGGGCATTCGGACCCCAGATGCCGATGGTGACGAATTTCTCCGTCACGTCGGTGATGGTGACATCAAAACCTTTGTCCTGCGCTGTGCGGCGCATGTACTGGAAGTCGCGCGGGCCGGCGTCCGCGCCGTCGATCAAACGACAGCGGTCCGCCATGCGGATGACGGTGAAGTCGGCGCGCACCATGCCTTCCTCATCGAGGAAGTGGGTGTAGATGCCCTTGCCGATATTGTTGTCACCGCCGATCTTGGCCGCGCAAAGCCACTCCAGCAATGCAACGTGGTCGGGTCCCTCGATGTCGTACATCGAGAAATGCGACAGGTTGACGATGCCGCAATCCTCGCTCATCGCCAGATGTTCGGCGTTGGAGACACGCCAGAAATGGCGATTGTCCCATTCGTTCTCACGCACCGGTACGCGGTTGCCGTATTTCTCCAGCAGATGCTCGTTGGCGGCATAGCCGTGAGCACGCTCCCATCCGCCCAGTTCCATGAAGTAGCCGCCGAGCTCCTTCTCGCGCTCCCAGAACGGCGAACGCCTGATGTTGCGGGCCTTGGAAAACGGCTCGCGCGGATGCACCGCGGGATTATAAACCTTCATCGCCGTTTCGGTGCAGCGGTCCCAGATGAACTGTTCCTTCGTCTGGTGCGGATAGAAGCGCGCATAGTCGATGGCGTGGTGGTCGATTTCCGTGCGGCCGTCCGTCATCCAATCGGCGATCAGCTTGCCCATGCCGGGGCCGTCCTTGACCCAAATGGCGACGGCATACCAGAGCCCCCTGACCTTCTGGCTTTCGCCCATCGACGGTCCGCCATCGGCCGTCACCTGCAAGAGGCCGTTGAAGGAATGGCTTTCGTTGTAGCCGAGCTCGCCCAGGATCGGCGTCAGTTCCATGGCGCGCTCGAGCGGCGCCAGGATCTGCTCCATGTCGAGGTCGCGCTGCGACGGCGACAGCCGCGCCTGGTCTTTCTCAAGCAGGTCGCGCGGATGGCAGAGGCGCGGATTGTTTTCTTCGTAGTAGCCCCACTCGATCTGGCCGCCTTCGGCGGTCTTGGGATCGCCGGTGTCGCGCATATAGGCCGAGTTGCCCTGGTCGCGCAGCAGCGGCCAGCCGATCTCCTTGCCGGTCCCGGCGAACTCATTATAGGGGCCGAAGAAGGTCAGCGGATGGTCGATCGGCATGACCGGCAGATCCTCATCGACCATTTCCGCGATCAGACGGCCCCAGATACCGGCGCAAACGATGACATGATCGGCTTCGATGGTGCCGCGATCGGTCACCACGGCGCTGATCCGGCCGTCCTTGACGACGAGCGACCTGGCAGGCGTATTGGCGAAGGATTTGAGCTTGCCCGAAGCTTCCGCCTGGTCGACCAGCTTGCCGGCGACAGTCTGCGAACGCGGGATCACCAGGCCCGCATCGGGATCCCAGAGCCCGCCCTGCACCATCCCTTCTTCGATCAGCGGGAATTTTTCCTTGATCTCGGCGGGTTCGATCAGGCGTGCACGTGTGCCAAAAGCCTTCGCCGATGCGATCTTGCGCTTGATCTCGTCCATGCGGCCGTCGTCGCCGACGCGCGCGACTTCAAGGCCGCCGATGCGCGCGTAATGGCCCATCTTCTCGTAGAAATCGATGGAATAGAGCGTCGTCCAGCAGGACAGGAAATCGTGGCTGGTCGTGTAGCAGAAGTCGGAGGCATGCGCGGTGGAACCGATATCGGTCGGGATGCCCGACTTGTCGATGCCGACGATGTCGTCCCATCCACGCTCGATCAGATGATGGGCGATCGACGCGCCGACGATGCCGCCGAGGCCTATGATGACGACCTTCGCCTTTTTCGGAAACTCTGCCATTGCCCGCGACTCCAGATGCTATTGCGGGCAGCGTCGGCGCCCGTTTGATCGGCGCACAATATGCAGGCGACAGCGACCACGCTACCGCCTGTTTGCGACACGCCGCTGGTGCAGCGCGACCCTGCATGGTCAGGAGAATCGTAACCCTCAGGCGAAGGCCCAGACGTCCTCGGCCTGGAACCCGACCTGGTAGCCCGCCGTCTTCAGCTTCACCACGACCTGGCCGATCTCCGAGGCCGGCAGTGCGCCGACCTCGACCTTGATCATGCCCGGACGATAGCGCTTGAGGTCGAGCTGTTCGAAGACGATCCAGTCGGCGCCTTCGCAATCGACGAGGAAGGCGTCGATATGGCTGATGCCGTTGCGGTCGAGCAGCGTCTGCAGCGTTTCCGACGGCACCTCGATATCCCGAAGGTGCGGTGCGAACTTGTTGAAGTTGGCGTCGGCCTCGCCCCAGGCGTTCTTGCCCGACATCAAATTGGTGTCGGTGACCGACGAGCAGCCGATGAACTCGATCGGCAGCGTGCCGGCCTCGAGCGCCGCGGCATCAAAAGTGTGGACGGTGATCGTGCCCTTGGTTTTTGTGACAGCCACGGGCTCGATGATGAAGCGGCCCGTGTCGGGATAGTTGGCGCGCAGCCGCTTCTGATTGTACGGGATCGGCTCGACCAGCATGGCGCGCGCGCCGGCAATCTTGTGCAGCCACGGCGTGACGTCATCGAACAGCGCGCCGTCGCAGGCGCCGACATTGACCATCTGGAACGGCCGTCCTGCCCCGCCGAAGCGTGCTTTCAGCGCCGCCTTGGCGAGGAATTTGGTGCCGCGCAGCGACGGTCCGCGATCGAGCAGGCCTGCCGGAAGACCGAGCGACAGCGCGGTCCGCGCCAGGCTGGATAGCGAATTCATGGCTTGTCTCCGGGAATGATTTGCAGCGCCGCGCGATGCTGGCGGGCAATAGCTGCCCGCAGTGCCATGAACGGCGTTGCCAGCAGCAGGAAGAGCGGGATCAAATGCGGGAAATAGATCCGCGTGTCGTGGATCGGGAAAACAGTGAACTTCGCCAGCGCGCCAAGCACCAGTGCGGCGAACAGGATGCCGGCACGCCGGTCGAGGCGGAAGCCGGCGCGACCGGCAGCGTACCAGCCGGCCAGCGCCAGCACCGAAACGCCGACCCAGCTGTTCAAATTGACGGCGCGCAGCAGCGACGCGGCGAACGCCCTGAGATAGGCGATGACCGAGAAGGCCGGCTCGAACCCGTCCATATTATAGTGCTGCTCGATGCTGGAGAACCAAAGATGCGGCCACCAGCCGGGATGATGGGCCCAGTGCGAAATGGCGAAATAGGCAATAAAGGACGCGGCAAAGCCGGCCAGCGCGCCCCATGCCTTGTGCCGGAAGACGACCAGCAGCACCGCGAAAACGGCAAGGAAAACAATATTGTCCGGCCGCACCATGAAGGCGAGAAAGAGCAGGATCGCCGTCGCCGCCTCGCGGCCCCTGATGTAGGCGTAGAGCCCGCCGAGCAGCAGCGCCGACGTCAGCAGGTCCGGCGTCGAGGCGCGCGCCGCATCGGCGAAATCGGCCATGATCAGCACCGCGCCGACCAGCGGCGCCATGGCCAATGCGTTTTGAGAACGCAGCCAGAGCAGCGTGATCGCGCCGAACAGCAGCACCGAGAACACCTGCACCAGGCGCATCGCCTCGACCGGGGACATCACCGAGCTCATCGTCGACAATATCTCGGCATAGAGGAACTTGATCCGGTACATGCCGAGCAGCGAATGGAAATCGGCGGCATTCTCCGTCATATGGCTGCGGAAGCCGCCGCCATCGTCGGTCAGCGTCTGGTAGTCACCGGCCGACACGCCGGATTTGACGGTGCTGTAGGCGTAGTCATGCAGCGCCTGCGCATCGGGATAGGTGCCTTCCTCCGATATTGCGAGATAGGGCAGCATGTCCCAGTTGGCGTCCGGCATCACCCAGGCCGTGAACGCCGTCAAAAGGATGTAGAGCGCGAAGGCCGCCGCGCCGATCGGGGCTGCCAGCCTCGCATAAGACCCCTCGCCCCACGCCAGGCCGGCCTCGGTGAGCCGGTCGATCTGGTTTTGCGTAGCGGGCGACTTGGTCAGCATGATCTACTCAGCGAGCTTCATTTTAACGAACTTGGCTTTTGACGAAATCCTTCACAATTCCGACAATGCCGCGCGACAACAGGCTGTCGAAGGCATCGACGAAACGATCGACATGTTCGCGCTGGCAGATCAGCGGCGGCTCGAGCCGGATGACGTTGCGGTTGTATTCGGTGAAGGCGACCAGCACATCGTAGTCGCGCAGCAACAGCGCCCCGACGAAACCGGACAGCGAGCCCTTCAGCTTGTCGTCGAGCACGCTGACGATCGGGCGCAGCACCATTGGCAGGGTCTGCGAGAAGTCGTGGAACTCAAGCCCGACCATGAAGCCCTTGCCACGCACATCCTTGATGATCTTGGGATATTTGTCCTTGAGCGCTTGCAGGCGCGCGAGCAAATAATCGCCGGTGACGGCGGCGTTGTCGATCAGCCCCTCGTCATAGAGCACGTTGAGGCCTTCGATCGAGGTGACGCAGGCTTCACCCATGCCGCCGAAGGTGGCCATGGCATGGATCATTGCCGTCTTCGGCGTGCCGTAGGCCTTCATGTAAACCTCCCGGCGCGCGATCATGGCGCCGACCGCCGCCTTGCCGCCACCGAGCGACTTGGCCAGCGCCGTCACGTCGGGCACCACGCCATAATGTTCGAAAGCATAGAACCGGCCGGAGCGGCCATAGCCGCACTGCACTTCGTCGGCGACCCACAGCACGCCGTACTGGTCGCACAGCGCGCGCAGCTTCTGCCAATACTCGGCAGGCGCCTGGATGATACCGCCTCCGCCCTGGATGGTTTCGAGCACGATGACGCCGACCTCCGGATCGGAGCGGAACAGGCGCTCGACCGCATCGATGTCGGCAAAGGGAATGCGCACCGTATTGTCCGCCATCTTGAAGTCGGCGCGGTAGAGCTGCCCGTCGGTAATGCCGAGCACGCCCTTGGTCTTGCCGTGGAAGGAATTCTCGGCATAGACGATCTTCGGCCGCTTGGGGCCCGCGGCGCGCTCGGCGAGTTTCACCGCCGCTTCCATGGCCTCCGAGCCGGACGAACCCAGGAACACCATGTCGAGATCGCCGGGCGAGCATTTGGCGAGGTTGTGCGCCAATGCCGCCGCATATTGCGACATGAAGGCGATGGCGATTTCCTGGCGCTTCTCCTCCTGGAACTTTTTGCGCGCTTCCAGGATGCGCGGATGGTTGTGGCCGAAGGCCAGCGACCCGAAGCCGCCGAAGAAATCGAGAATCTTGCGGCCGTTCTGGTCGATGTAGAACATGCCCTCGGCACGCTCGATCTTGATCTTGTGGAAACCGAGCAGCTTCATGAAATGCAGCTGGCCGGGGTTGAGATGCGCCTTGAACAGGTCGGTCATCGCCGCGACATCCATCGCCTTGGCCTGCTCGACGCTGATCAGGTCGGGCTTGGCGATGGTGGCGGGTGACAGCGCCGGCGCATTGACCATGGTGCGCGCATTCGCCTGTTCGGGCTTGGCCATGACGGTCATCTCAATCTCCTGTCCGCGCTGACGACCAGAGTCGTGCGCCATAAGCTGTTGGCAAACCCGCTATTCGGCGGGCACATGGTTGGTGGCGACGGCATGCCCGGCCTTCTTGGCGCGGTACTCGCTGTAAGCAGCAATCAGCATGTCCTCGTCGCGATATTGCGGCACCCAACCGAGCTGCCGCTCGGCCTTGGACACGTCGAGCACGCACTCCTCGTCCGCGATCAGATACTGCTCCGGATCCATGATCGGCATGTTCATGAGATCGAGCAGGTCGAGCGTGCGCTTGACCGCCCAACCCGGCGTCGGGATCAGGATCGATTTCGAGCCGGCATGCCTGATCAGGTCGCCAAGCAGCTTCTTGACCGGCGGAGGATTGAGCGAGCCGAGATTGTAGGCCTCGTTTGGCACGCCGGCTTTCCAGGCCGCGCGGGCAGCTTCCGCACAATCGAAAACCGAAATAAACTGATAGGGATTTTTGCCCGAACCGATCATCGGCACCGGCAAGTTCCAGTCGATCAGCTTGAACAGTTTTTCCAGGATGCCGAGCCGGCCGGGCCCGATGATCAGGCGCGGGCGAAACAGCGAGATCGACATGCCGCGCTTGCGCCAAACGGCTGCCAGTTCCTCGGTCTTCTGCTTCGACCAGCCATATTCGCCGAGCGGCGCGACCGGATGCTCCTCGGTCATCGGCTGGGTGACCGTGTGGCCGTAGATCATGTCGGTCGTGTAGTGGACGAGCTTGGGCGCGCTGGCTCTGTCCATGGCCTGCATGATGTGTTCGGTGCCGTGAAAATTCACCGGAAAGAAGAAATCGTGCCGCTTGGCGCGCACCTGGAGCGGCGACAGCATCTTGGCCGACAGATTGTAGACCATGTCGTCGGCCTTGAGCCCGACAGCGGCGACGGACGCAGGATCGGTGACATCGCAGGTGACAAAGCGGACGTTGCGGTAGTGCGCAAGGTCGCTCCTGGCGATGTCGGCAACGACGACCTCTTCGCCATCGGCCACAAGCTTCGGGGCAAGGTGGCGGCCGACGAAGCCGTCACCACCGAAAATAACATGTCTCATCGAACGGTCTCATGGTGAATCTTGTCGGACGAAAGGGAAGCCGTTTCCTCTTCGTGCCCGCGACCACTCTGCGCGATCAGCACCGTGCCGACGCAGATGAAGGCGATGCCGGCGATGCGCCAGCCATTGAGATCCTCGCGGAAGACGAAATAGGCGAAGATGGCGACGGCGACATAGGCGAGGCTGAGGAATGGATAGGCAAAGGAAAGCTCGACCTTGGACAGCACATAGAGATGCGAGGCCATGGAAATCACGAAGGTGCAAAGCCCCAGGAACACCCACGGGCTGAAGACGATCTGCAGCAGCTTGACCAGCGGGTTGGCACCTTCGAACGAGATCGGCCCAAGCGACATCATGCCCTGCTTCAGCATGAGCTGCGCAGCCGCATTGGTCATCACCGTAAATAGAATGAAGACGATATATTTCATGTCAGTGCGCCCGCCCCGTGACATCGAGTAATACAAACCCCAAAAGATTTCGTGAACTCAGAAGAATGTTTTGAGTAAACCTTGGCGTTAAGCGTTCGATAACCATGAATCATTTCAATTTTAGCTATTCGGCAGCCTCGGCGCGGCGTCGCCGCAGGTAGATGCTCCCAGCCGTGCGCGCCCAGAAATCAGACATGAAGGCAGGGTCGCGCAGCGCTTCCAGCCGCGGCCAGTCCGGGAAGGAGGCGGCGAAGGTCGCAGCCGCCATGCGTGCATCCTTGTAAGGGTTGACCGCCCCTCCGGCCGCGATGGTGATGCGGTCGAGCTCGCCGAGCAGCGCAAGCGTCGCCGCCCCCCTGTTGGGGAAATCCAGCGTCAGCGTATAGCCCAGCCGCGGAAACGACAGCAGTGCCGGCGAGCGGACCCCGCCGAAGCGCTTCAGCACGGTCAAGAAGGATCCCTGCCCGGCCCGCCTGGCGGCGGCGAGCAATTCCGGCACGACGATCCGCGCGGCCTCCTCCGGCACCACGCTCTGGTGCTGGAACAGTCCATTGGGGCCATAGAGCCGGTTCCAGTCGCGCACGCCATCGAGCGGAAAGAAGAAACCCTGGTAACCGCTCTGGCGCGGCACTGTCGCCCGGCCCTTCTTCCACCGGTAGGCGGCGTTGAAAACGGTCAGGAACGACCGGTTGAGCACGTTGAAGGGCGGCTGGAACGGCACCGACAGATTGCCGCCGGCCCGCGCGGCCGTATGCGAGCCATGTTCGGCGTGGTTGCCGGTAAACAAAAGGCCGCGCCCGCTGCGGCGGCCGCCCGCGAGCTGATCGATCCAGGCCACGGCATATTCATTGGCCTGATCCGCCGCCTCGGCGATATCGAAGAATTCGCCGAGGTCGCGAAACGGCGTTGCCTTCTCGACGATGTCGAGCGAAGGAACCCGCATCAGCCGGATCGAGGCCGACAGGATCAGGCCGGTGAGCCCCATGCCGCCGATGGTCGCCGCAAACAGGCGCGGATTGTCGGTGGCCGAGCAGCGATAGGTCTTTGCGTCGGATCGCAGCAGCGTGAAACTCTCCACGTGGCAGCCGAACGTGCCGCGCCGGTGATGGTTCTTGCCATGCACGTCATTGGCGATGGCGCCGCCGAGCGTGACGAATTGCGTTCCCGGAACCACTGCCGGAAAGAAGCCGTGGGGTGCTGCGTGCGCGATAATGTCGGACAACAACACGCCGGCATCCGCTTCGAGCACACCGGTCATGGCATCGAAGCCGCGAATGCGGTTCAGGGATCGCATGTCGACCACCGCGCCGGCCTGGTTCTGGCAGGAATCGCCATAGGAACGGCCATTGCCATAGGCAAGCAGCGAGGTTTCGCCGGCCTGACCAGCCTTCAGCAACGCGATGGCATCATCGGCCTGGATGGCCCTTGGCGCCGGCGGCGTGGCAAGGCCAAAGCTGCGGAAGCGTTCAGCCATGCCTACCAGCCCCCGATGACCAGCAGCACCGCGCCGATCAGCACCACGATCTGGCTGCGCCAGTCGCGGATGATGAAGACGACCGGATCGTCATGCATTTCGTCGCGACGCGCCAGGATCCAGACCCGCATGGTGAGATAGAGCACGATCGGCGCCAGCGGCCAGATCAGCCATGGATGCGGATAGAGTTCGCGCACCGCGACGCTGTCCATGTAGAGCGCCAACACGAGTGCCGAGGAAAAGGCTGACGCCATGCCGGCCTGAGCGACGATCTCCTGATCCTCGGTGCGATAGCCGCGGCCAGCGATGCGCTCGCCGGGCGGAATGGCGGTGGTGCGCAATTCCACAAAACGCTTCACCAGCGCCAGCGACAGGAAGAAGAAGATCGAGAAGGCGAGCAGCCAGAACGAGACGTCGACGCCGGTCGCGGCCGCGCCGGCAATCACCCGGATCGTGTAGAGGCCGGCAAGCGTCAGCACGTCGACCAGGAGCATGCGTTTGAACGACAGCGAATAGGCAGTCGTGACCACCATGTAGCCGCCAAGCACGGCGAGGAATTCGAGCGGCAGAAAGAGCCCGGTGCCGATGCCGATCGCCAGCAGCACCGCGATAGCCCCGAGGCCGAAGGGGATCGACAGCGCGCCACTGGCGAACGGCCTGTTGCGTTTGGTGACGTGCTTGCGGTCGAGCGCCAGGTCGAAGAAATCGTTGAGGATGTAGATCGCCGACGCCACCGCGCTGAACGAGACGAACGCCAGCAGGCATTCCCAGATCATATTGGAGTTGAAATATTCGTGCGACAGCACCATCGGCACCGCGATCAGCGAGTTCTTCAGCCACTGGTGCACGCGCAGCATCTTGACGACGGTCCGCAATGTCGGCTTCGGCGCCGGCATCGTTTCGGCGCCATGCGCCGCCTGCCAGCGCGCGGCGTGGCGGTCGGGTGCGACGACGATCGCATTGCGCGCGGCGTCGAAGACCTGGAGGTCATGGCGACTGTTGCCGGCATAGTCGAAACCGCCATCGCCATAGGCTGATATCAGCGAGGCACGCTTCCGGCTCGCGGTGAGATTGTCGAAGCCGTCGGTGGCCAGCACCCGGTCGAAAATGCCGAGATGGGCCGAAATGGCGTCGGCGAACTTGCGCGGCGTGCCGGTCGCCAGCACGATCTTGCGGCCCTCGGCATGTTCGGCGCGGAGGCGGTTGAGCAACGCCTCGCGATAAGGCAGCGACGCGGGATCGATATCGATGCGCTGCGCGATCGCCTGCTTCAGCCGCGCTGGCCCGCCAGCCGCCCAGAACGGCACGATGAAGATATAGAGCGGGTTCTTCTTGAGAAGGATGAACAGTCCTTCCCACAACAGGTCGGTCGCGATCAGCGTGCCGTCGAGATCGACCGCAAGCGGTATTGCGTTCCTGTCCGACCGCGCATCCATGTACGTCCTGCCCCTGCCGCCGTTTGATCCGGGAAACCGGAATCTCGTTGCGCGCCGTGTTTCGGCGTCTTGGGGCTGGTATAGCGGGGTATGGCGTAGCGAACGTTAAAACGCACGGTTGTGGGCGGCTGTCGCGGTGGTATTTCCGGCGTCATTGTTAAGCAACCGCTACCGAAAACAATAAAAGGCCGGACAAATGCCCGGCCTTTCCAATCATGCCGCCAGGATTACTTGATGCGGGCGACGCCGCCGGAGATCTCGACGGTTTCCGAACCGGTCAGCGCTTCGAGATCGCCATTGGGCAAGGTGACGAAGCAGCCATTCTGGCAGAATTCGACGGTTTCACCGCCGGCCAGCGCAAGGTCGGTCTTGCTGCCGCCTTCCGTCACGATCAGCGTGCGGGTCTCGGCGTCCTTGTTGACCGCGCTTGCGGAATGGGCCGAGCCGCTCACGGCGAGCAAGGCGACGGCAGCGACGAGAGACTTCCACATTTGCAATATCGGTGTTCCCACCGCCTCTGTTGCATTACGCAAGGCATTTTCGCCTTTGCATGGGAGCTTATATGAGATGGAAGCTGAACCGCAACTGAATGCCGCATTCATGCCGCAATTGGCTTCGGCTTGCCGGCTTCCGGTCTAGTCGGGATCCGGCTTGCGCAGCTTGCGTCCTGATTTGGCGAGCTTTTTTGCCACGGCCGCGGCCTCAACCTTGGCTTGTTCCTGTTCGGCGAAGTCGGCCTCGATCTTGTCGTCGTCGGTCGGCCAGGCCTTGGGCTTGTGGGCCTCGACGACGGCGCGCGGCGTCGAGGGGATCTCGATATGCTGATCGCTGAACTTTTCCAGCACGGCGAAGCGGACATCGTTCTGAACGATGTTGCCGTTCATCACATCGGCCAAAAACACGCGGATCTCGAATTCGAGCGCGGCAGGTCCGAAATTGGAAAACAGCACGAAGGGCTCGGGGTTCTTCAACACCAGCTGATGACTGCGGGCGATGTCCAGCAGGACGGCGTGAACCTGCTTGACGTCGCTGCCATAGGCGACGCCGACCTTGATGTCGATGCGGCCGAGCTTGTTGCGGTGCGTCCAGTTGCCGACGGCGTTGTTGATCAGGTTGGAATTGGGCAGGATCACCGACTGCCGCTGGAAGGTTTCGATCTCGGTGGCGCGCACGCTGATCTTCTTGACGGTGCCGCTGACATCGCCGGCGACGATCCAGTCGCCGACCTTGAACGGCCGCTCGGCCAGCAGGATCAGGCCGGAGACGAAATTTGACACAACATTCTGCAGGCCAAAGCCGATACCGAGGGAAAGCGCACCCGCGACCAGCGCCAGGCTGGAGAGGTCGATGCCGGCGGCCGAGATACCGACCAGCGCCGCCAGCGCGACGCCGGCATAGCCGACCGCCAGCCGGATCGAGTTGCGCACCCCGGTATCGACCTTGCCGCGCGCCATGACCGAGCCGTCGAGCCAGCCCTGGAACCAGCGCGTCAGGAAATAGCCGATGACGAAGACGACGATGCCCGAAAGGATGCCGGTGACCGAAATGGTCACCGAACCGATGTTGATCCCTGTCGCCAGCTTGTAGGCCCAGGCCTGGATGTCGCCGGGCTGGAACCCCCACATCAACAGGATCAGCGGCAGGAACACCAGCACGATCAACAGGTTGATGGCGATGCTGACGACGAGGCCGAGCTGGTCGAGCGCGGTGTCGTCATAGCTGGAATTGGCCGACAGCCAGCGGCCGACGAACGTATTGGCGAAAGCGCCCTCCTCGCCGATCGCCTGCGCCGACAGGAAGCCGATATAGGCGGTGATCAAGGCTGTGCCGGTGACCACCACCTGCAGTGAGACGAACAGCGCAAGGCCGATATAGCCGAGCAAGGCGGCTATGATGGTGAACAGGCCAAGGCCCAGCGACAGGTAGCGCAGCCATGCCGGCCAAGGCCGCCAGCTTCCGTCGCGCGCCTTGAACGGCCGCAGCATCGCCATCAGGATCAGGATGATGCCGACGACAATGGTGGCGACAAAACTGCGCGCGATGGTCAGCGACAGCGGCGAGCCCATCTTGTCGTTGATCACCGACAGGAAGGTGTTGACGCTGATGACCACGGCCATGGCGGTGGCCAGGCGCACCAGCCAGCGCGCCGGCCCGGTTTCGACCGGGATCAGTCGCCAGTTCGGCAGCCGCGGCTCCAACGCCGCATTGGTCAGCCGGTTGACGCAGAACACCACGCCAATGACGGTCGCCAGCGCGTTGAGGAAGAGCCCAATGTCGCCGCGCAACACATTGTAATAATTGAAAAAGAAAATTGTCGATCCAAGAAAGGCGGCGACCGCCAGCGTCGGCAGCAAGGTCGACCAGAAGGCCACCGACAAGCGGCTGAGATAGGATGGGTCCTCATTGGTGGGGTCGGCTTCGAACACCCGCCCGAACAGGCGCCTGCCGCCGACCAGCAGCACCAGCGCCAGGCCGAGCGCCACGAAGGTTGCCGCCAGGATCGCCTGGAACTTGAACTTGAAGGCAAAGCTCAGCCAGGACGACACCGCCTTGTAGAAATTGCCGAACTCGTCGCGGGCGTCGGAAAACACCTGCGGGCTCAGCGCGTCCGACAGCACGTAGCGCTTGGTCAAAAGATTGCGGAACAGCTCGCTTCGCATGTTGCCGATCTTGTCGATCAGCCCGCTGATGCGGATCGACAGGGCCTGGGCCTGCGAGATGACAGCGTTGATCTCGGCCTTTTCGGATGTCAGCGCCTGGCGTTCGGCACTGACGATATCGGGCTCTTCCGGCTGGCCGGCGGCGGGGGCCGGGCCAAGCTGCTCCAGACGGGCGTTGATCTCGCCAAGACGTGTGCGGAAGGCCAGCGCGCTGTTAAGCGATTGCCGTGACAATTCCTCCAGCTGCAGGCGGATATCGACCAGGCTGCTATCGTCCTCGCCATTCTGCTGGGTCTGCTTTTCGAAACTGTCGGTCTTGGTGGTCAGGCCCTGGATGATCTTCTGCTGGTCGGCGACCAATCCGGCGGGCGCCTGGCCGACGCCCTGAGCCGCCGCGTCGAACGTCGGCGGCGCCGAGACGACCAGCATGAGAACCATGATGAGGCGAAGCAATCGGAAAAGCATGATTTGTGGGCGACTCATGGACGGCAAAGGCAATTTGAAAGCCTGTCCTTGATAAAGACGGCCATATCATGGGGCAAGCCGTCGCGTCGGAGCGTTGACAAAGGCGTCGGCCAGTCGAAAGGCCATGGCGCAATATTGGCTTTGCGCGTGCGGCCTGCTCTATAGTCTGCCGCATCGCCCGAACCGGACAACATGCACATGGCAGAGTACTCGGCCCTTTCGCTGCTCGCGAACGCGCTCAAGGGAAACAAGGACTGGAAACCGGCTTGGCGTAAGCCGGACCCTAAGGCGTCCTATGATGTCATCATCATCGGCGGCGGCGGCCACGGGCTGGCAACCGCCTACTACCTTGCCAAGGAGCACGGCATCACCAATGTCGCGGTACTGGAAAAGGGTTGGCTCGGCTCCGGCAATGTCGGCCGCAACACGACGGCCGTGCGCTCGAACTACCTGCTGCCGGCCAACACCCGTTTCTACGAATATTCGATGAAACTGTGGGAGAACCTCTCGCACGAGCTCAATTACAACGTCATGTTCTCACAGCGCGGCTGCCTGAACCTGGCGCACACGCCGGCCCAGTTCGACGACTACGCACGGCGCGGCAACGCCATGCGCCATCTCGGCGTCGATGCGGAGCTGATGACGCCGACCGAGATCAAGCGCCTAATCCCGGCGCTCGACATCTCCGGCGATGCGCGCTTCCCCGTGGTTGGCGGCCTGATGCAACGGCGCGCCGGCACCGCCCGCCACGACGCTGTCGCCTGGGGCTATGCGCGCGGCGCCGACCGGCGCGGCGTCGACATCATCGAGAATTGCGAGGTCACCGGCTTCCTGCGCGACGGCGACCGCATCACCGGCGTCGCCACCTCGCGCGGCGACATCCGCGCCAGGAAGGTGGCGGTCGCGGTGGCCGGCAGCACGGGCCGGGTCATGCAACTGGCCGGCGTCGAGACGATGCCGATCGAAAGCCATGTGCTGCAGGCCTTCGTCACGGAATCGCTAAAGCCCTTCATCGACACCGTCGTGACCTTCGGCATGGGGCATTTCTACATGTCGCAGTCGGACAAGGGCGGCCTTGTCTATGGCGGCGACATCGACGGCTACAACAGCTACGCGCAGCGCGGCAACCTGCCCGTCGTCGACGAGGTGATGAGCGAGATGCTGGCGCTGTTCCCGGGACTTGCCCGCGTGCGCATGCTGCGCTCCTGGGGCGGCGTCTGCGACATGTCGATGGACGGCTCGCCGATCATCACCACCGGCCCCCTGCCTGGCATGTATCTCAATTGCGGCTGGTGCTATGGCGGCTTCAAGGCGACGCCGGCCTCTGGCTGGACCTTTGCCTGGACCATCGCCAAGGATGAGCCGCACGACTTCAACGCGCCGTTCACGCTCGACCGTTTCCACCGCGGCCTCGTCATCGACGACAAGGGCCAGGGTGCGAACCCCAGGCTGCATTAGGTAGAATTGAATGTTGATCACCTGCCCTTATTGCGGCCCGCGCGACGTCATCGAATTCACCTACCAGGGTGATGGCAACCGCGAACGCCCCGATCCCGCCTCGCAGAATTTCGAGGCGTGGAACGCCTATGTCTACGACCGGCTGAACCCGGCCGGCGACCACAATGAGATCTGGCAGCATTCCGGCGCTTGCCGCGCGCATCTGCGGGTCGTCCGCAACACGCTGACACATGAGATTTCGAGTGTCGCCTTCGTGCGCGGCGACCACGGTTCGGCTGCCCGCCGCAAGACGGAGGACAAGGCATGAGCCCGCGCCGCACCGACACGGGCGGCCGCATCGACCGGCTGAAGACCATCCGTTTCACCTTCGACGGCGTTGCCTATACGGGCCATGCCGGCGACACGCTGGCTTCCGCGCTGCTGGCCAAGGGCGTCACGCTTTTCGGGCGTTCGTTCAAGTACCACCGCCCGCGCGGCCTGCTGACCGCTGGCGTCGAGGAGCCCAACGCGCTGGTGACGGTGCTGAAGGGCGAGGTGCGCGAGCCCAACATCCCGGCCACCATGGTCGAGATCCATGACGGCCTCGTCGCCGTCAGCCAGAACCGCTTCCCCTCGCTCGCCTGGGACATCCACGCCGTCAACCAGCTCGGCGGCAAGATCCTGTCGGCCGGCTTCTACTACAAGACCTTCATGGGACCGGTGGTCGGCCCGCTCAAGGGCACGCGCTTCTGGATGTTCTGCGAGCACTTCATCCGCCGTGCCGCCGGCCTCGGCAGCGCCGGATCGGCGAAGGACCCGGCCCGCTACGAACGCATGAACGCCTTTTGCGACGTGCTGGTGGTCGGCTCCGGCCCTGCCGGCCTGATGGCCGCCAAGGCAGCCGCCGATCAGGGCGCCCGTGTCATGCTGGCCGATCTCGAGCCGCGTCTCGGCGGTTCGGCCAACTGGTCCGATGAAATCATCGATGGCGCGCCCGCCGCCGATTGGGCGCGGCGCACCGTCGCCCAGCTCGCAGGCCGCGACAATGTCCGGCTTCTACCGCGCACCACCGTCTGGGGTTACTACGACAACAACACGCTTGCCGCGCTCGAACGGGTCAGCGACCACAAGGAGCAGCCCGCCAAGGGCGAGCCGCGCCATCGCTACTGGGCGATCCGCGCCAGGTCCGTCGTGCTGGCCACGGGTTCCTTCGAACGGCCGCTTGTCTTCCCTGGCAATGACAGGCCGGGCGTCATGCTGGCGCATGCGGCCGAGCGCTATGCCAATGAGTTCGGCGTGCTGCCGGGCGAACGGGTCGCGCTGTTCACCAACAATGACAGCGCCTATCGCGCGGCGGTCGCCTTAAAGAAAGCGGGCGCCGCGATCATCGCCATCGCCGACGTCAGGTCCGAGCTTTCGGCCGAGATGCGCAAGCTCGCCGCGGAAGCCGAGGCCGAGCTGTTGACGGGCCATGCCGTCGTCGCCACCGAAGGCGGCAAGGCGCTCTCGGGCATCAAGGTTCAGCGTTTCGACATGGTCACGGGCACGCTGAGCGACGATGCGCGCTCGATCCATGCCGACTGCCTGCTGATGTCGGGCGGCTGGTCGCCGACCATCCATCTCGCCAGCCAGGCCGGCGCCAGGGCGGAATGGAACGCAGCCCGGCAGGCCTTCCTGCCGCCGAAGCCCACACAGAAGGGGCCGACACAACAATGGCCAACACAGCAATGGATTGGTGCCGGCGCCTTTACCGGCAGTTTTTCGACGGCCGAAGCCATCGCCGAAGGCCGCGCTGCCGGGTTCACGGCGGCCGGTGGAACAGCCACGCCGCCGGCGTTGCCCACCGTTGGAGCCGCACCTGGCGATCCCGATCCGGCGCCGGTTTTCGAGATCAGGGCCAAGGGCAAGGGCTTCGTCGATTTCCAACACGACGTGACAGCGGAGGATGTGCGGCTTGCGCATCGCGAAGGCTTCGTCTCGGTCGAGCACCTCAAGCGCTACACCACGCTTGGCATGGCCACCGACCAGGGCAAGAGCTCCAACGTCCCCGGGCTCGCCATCATGGCCGAGGCGCTCGGCAAGCCTATCCCGGAAGTCGGCACGACACGCTTCCGGCCGCCCTTCGCGCCGGTGTCGATCGGCTCGCTGGCGGCCGAGCGTTTCGGCGACCTGAAGCCTGAACGGCTGACGCCGATGCATGACTGGCACCTCGCCAACGGCGCGACGATGTATTCCGCCGGCCTCTGGTACCGGCCGATGATCTACGGCCATGCCGGCGAGACGGTCGAGCAGGCCTATGTACGCGAAGCCAAGGCGACGCGCGAAAGCGCCGGCATCGTCGATGTCTCGACGCTGGGCAAGATCGCCGTGCAAGGTCCCGATGCAGCCGCTTTCCTCGACCGCGTCTATACCAACATGTTTTCGACGCTCGCCGTCGGCAAGGCGCGCTACGGGCTGATGCTGCGCGAGGACGGCTTTGCCTTCGACGACGGCACCACCTGGCGGCTTGCCGAGCAGGATTTCCTGATGACCACCACCACGGCCAATGCCGGCAAGGTGATGCAGCATCTGGAATATTTCCTCGACGTGGTCTGGCCGGAGCTGAAAGTGCACGTCACCTCGGTGACCGATGAATGGGCTGGCGCCGCGATCGGCGGGCCGAAGGCCAGGCAGATCCTTGCGGCTTGCGTCACCGGCACCGCCGTCGACAATGCGACGCTGCCCTTCATGGGCATCGTGCGTGGCGAGATCGCCGGCGTCCCGGTGATGATCTGCCGGCTGTCCTTCTCCGGCGAAATGGCCTTCGAGGTCTATTGCGGCGCCGGCCATGGCACGCATGTCTGGGAAGCGCTGATCGAGGCCGGCAAGCCGTTCGAGCTAGTCACCTACGGGCTCGAGGCGCTGGGCACGATGCGCATCGAAAAGGGCCATGTCACCGGCGCCGAGATCGACGGCCGCACCACGGCGCGCGATCTGCATCTAGACTGGATGCTGTCGAAGAAGAAGCCCTTCATCGGCTCGGCCATGATGGACCGCGAAGGCCTGATCGCGGCCGACCGGCTGGAACTAGTCGGCCTGATCGCGCTGGACAACCGGCCGCTCAACGGCGGTGCGCACATCGTCGAGGAGGTTGACGAAGCCAATCCGCACGGCTCGATCGGCCACATCACCGCCTGCTGCTACTCACCGGCGCTCGGCAAGCATATCGCGCTGGCGCTGGTCAAGGGCGGCAAGGCAAGGCACGGCACGCGTGCCCATGTCTCCGATCCGCTACGCAATCGCTTCGGACCGGTCGAGATCGTCTCCAACCATTTCTACGATCCGGAAGGGACCCGCATGCATGGTTGAGCGCAAATCTCCCCTTGAGCCGGCGTTTCATGTCGGCTCGCACGGCAATTTCGAGCACGGCGTCGAGATCCTCCTGACCGAGACAAGGCCGGGCTCGATCGTGCAGCTCGCGGCATGGCCAGGCGAGGAGAAGAAGCTGATCGCTGCCATCCGCACGGTCACCGGCCTTGCGTTGCCCGACGGTGCCGGCGGCGGCCTGAGCGACGGCGTGAAGTCGGTGTTCGGCTTCGCGCCGGGAAAATTCACCGTGGCCGACGAGGCCGAAGGCCTGGCCGCCGCCTTCGCCAAGGCGGTGACACCGGCTATCGGCACGGTGACGGACCTGTCGCATGGCCGCACCGCGATCCGCATCGCCGGGCCGAAAGCCGAATGGGTGCTGGCGAAATTCTTCGCCATCGACTTCGCGCTGCCGGCTTTTCCCATAGGCGCCGGCCGCTCGACCGCACATCACGATGTCTTCGCCCAGATCCAGCGCACCGGCGCCGACGAGTTCGACATCTACGTCTTTCGCTCGTTCGCCCGCTCGTTCTGGAAGGCGCTCTGCCATGCCAGCGAGGAAGTCGGCTACGAGGTGCAATAGAGCAATTGCTTCTGGCATCAACGCCAGCCGGTTCTGCCGCTAGAGAATCCTGCCCCGGGCGTCCATGGTGGAAAAAAACGGCCGCCCAACCGGTCCGAGGGGCATAAAAATCCCGTCTTCAAGAGTCGGCGCATTCGTTTGGTTCGAACATACCCATGACCGCAGAACTATCCGCCGGCGCCACGGATCGCGCCGATGTGTCGGCCCGAGCCTTGCTCCTGCTGCCGCTGACGGTCGCCTGCGGCGTTTTCATGACCAGCCTCGACCAGAATGTCGTGGTGACGGCACTGCCCGGCATCGGCGAAAGCCTCGGTCGTCCACCGAGCCAGCTCGGCCTGCTGATCACTGTCTATGTCGCCAGCCTGATCATCTCCATGCCGCTCGGCGGCTGGGCCGCCGACCGCTTCGGCCTGCGCAACGTCTACTGCTTTGCCCTGCTTGTGTTCGCCGCCTCATCGGCCTTGTGTGGACTGTCCGATGATATCTGGACACTGGTCGGCGCCCGCGCGCTGCAAGGCTTCGGCGGTGCGCTGATGGGCACGCTCGGCCAGGTCGTCATCCTGTCGAGCTTTCCGCGCAGCCGCACGCTCAAGATCAACATGTACATTTCGCTGGCCAGCCAGTCCGGGCCATTGGTCGGCCCGCTCGTCGGCGGCGCGCTGACCACCTACATCTCCTGGCGCTGGATTTTCTTCATCAATGTGCCGTTCGCCCTGGCGGCGGCGATCCTTGCCGCCTCGCTGTTCCCGACGGTGACCAAGCCCGTTCGCACGCGGTTCGATTTTCCCGGCTTTCTGCTGGTCGGCAGCGGCATGATCCTGCTTGTCTTCGGCATGGACTCGCTTGCCGCCAAGGATGCCGCCGGCGGCATGATTGCCGGCGAACTGGTGCTGGCGGTCATCATCGTGTCGATCGCCTCGCTCTACTGCCTGCGCGTGCCCAATCCCCTGCTCGACCTCAAGCTGCTGCGCATCCGCACCTTCCGCATCTCGTTTCTCACCGGCGGCGGCCTGGACACGATCGGCCTCAGTTCCGTCGCCTTCCTGCTGCCGCTGATGTTCCAGCTCGGCTTCGGCATGAGCGCGGTGCAGGCGGGATCGCTGACCTTCGTTGCCGCGCTCGGCTCCGTGGTCATGCGTTTCTTCATGCCGCGCGTCCTCAACCGCTTCGGCTTCCGCCGCGTGCTGGTCGTCAACACGCCGATCGTCGCCGCGATGGTTGCGGGCTTCGCCCTGATGCAGGCGGCGACGCCGGTCTGGATCGTGCTTGGCTACATCTTCGTTTTCGGCGTCTTCCGCTCGGTGCAATGGGCCTCGACCGGAAACCTCGCCTATTCCGACATCGCTCCCGACCAACTCGCCCGCTTCAGCGCGCTCTATTACATCCTCTGGCAGTTGGCGGTGGCGATCAGCGTCGGCCTTGCGGCGGCCATGCTGTCGTTCCTTGCCAGCGGCGGGCCTGCCGTGACCGGCGATTTCCGGATTCTGTTCGCGATCGAGGGCGTCATCACGCTCTGCGCACTATCAGCCTATCTCAAGCTGACGCCACAGGACGGCGCCCATGTCAGCGGTCATGGCGCGCAGATGAATACGGAATAGTGCCGCAGCCCGTCGCGGCCGCCTATTCGCTGAACGTAACCCATTCCTCGAGCGGCACGCGGTCGGTGCGGAAGGCGTTTTCGGGCTTGGAAATGTCTTCATAGCCCAGCGCCATGCCGCAGACGACGATCTCCTCGTCGGGAATGTTGAGCACGGGCCGGATCTGCCGGTGATAGGGCGCGAAGGCCGCCTGCGGGCACGTGTGCAGACCCCTGCCCCGTGCCGCCACCATGATGTTCTGCAGGAACATGCCGTAATCGATCCACGAGCCCTGGTTGAGCCGGCGGTCGATGGTGAAGATCATGCCGACCGGCGCGTCGAAGAAGACGAAGTTGCGGTCGTG
Source organism: Mesorhizobium sp. WSM1386 (assembly GCF_055901595.1). Lineage (NCBI taxonomy): Bacteria > Pseudomonadati > Pseudomonadota > Alphaproteobacteria > Hyphomicrobiales > Phyllobacteriaceae > Mesorhizobium > Mesorhizobium sp. WSM1386. The sequence continues at coordinate 3,549,384 of NZ_CM148373.1, read as the reverse complement.
CTGGGCACGCATCTTGTCGACCTCGCGGCGACCGATCCCGAGCGCGCCATAAAGGCCGAACCCGTTGGCGCGTCGGCGGGTGAGATACGGTTCGAAGAACTGCGTGGGATAGTAGCGGTACTCGTCCCAGTCGGCCTTCTCGGCGCGGATGCCGGAATTCAGGATGGCATCCGATATCTGTTGCTTGGTCTCGCCCTTGGTGACGTAGACCCGCCATGGCTGCATGTTGGTGCCGGATGGAGCACGTGCCGCAACCGTCAGTATGTCCCGGATCGTCTCGTCGTCGATCATGTCGGGCAAAAATGCACGCACCGAACGGCGCGATAGGATCGCGTCGTCGACGATCTCGGCCTCAACCGCGATTCGAGCCTTCTTTTCCAGCATGGGCCGTCCCTTAGCTATCGCGATCGGACGTCCCCACTCGCCGCTCGCGGCGGAGCCTTTGCATGAACCGTCAAAGTCCTGCAAGCAAATCTTGAGCATTGGTGAAAATCTACTTGATTTTTTCATGAGCTTGATTTCTCCTGAAATTCGGATGGGAATTTTCATGAAGAGTGTTTTGCCGCCGACGACCGCACGAACACTGCAGGGGTCCGACGAACGCGTGCTGGCCAGCGACATCAGAGCCTTGCGCCGCGTTCGCGGGCTGACGCTGGCCGAGATCGCGCTGAAACTCGGCCGTTCGGTTGGCTGGGTCAGCCAGGTCGAACGTGGCCTCTCGACGCCATCGGTCGGCGACCTCAGGGCTTTCGCCGAATTGTTCGGCGTGCCGATCAGCCTATTCTTCAGCCATGAGGTGCCTGTCGAGAGCGAGCGCGGCGTGGTGGTGCGTGCCGGCAGGCGCCGCTCGCTTGGCACCAGCGAATCCGGCCTGGTGGAAGAACTCCTGTCGCCCGATCTCAGTGGTAGTTTTGAAATGGTGCGCTCGATCTTCGCGGCGGGCGCGGAGATGAAGACCGAGCAGCTGCGGCCGACCGAGGAGGCCGGCTATATCGCCTCGGGCATTTTCGAGATCGAGATAGCGGGTGTCTGGCATCGGCTCGGCGAAGGCGATTCCTTCCGCTTCGAAGGCAAGCCCTATCGCTGGCGCAATCCAGGCACCGAGCCGGCGGTTGTCATCTGGGTGGTTTCGCCACCGGTCTATTAAGTTTCAAGTTGGGAGAAGAACATGGCGGGTTTGCCGAGCACGGCGCGCGTGGTGATCATCGGAGGTGGCGTGGTCGGCACTTCCGCGCTCTATCATCTCGCCAAGGCTGGCTGGACCGACTGCGTGCTCCTGGAGAAGAACGAGCTGACCTCCGGTTCGACGTGGCACGCGGCCGGCAATGTGCCGACGTTCTCCTCGTCCTGGTCGCTGATGAACATGCAGCGCTATTCGACCGAGCTTTACCGGGGCCTGGCCGACGCGGTCGACTACCCCATGAACTATCACGTCACCGGCTCGCTGCGCCTCGCCCATTCGAAGGAGCGCATGCAGGAGTTCCAGCGCGCCAAGGGCATGGGCCGCTATCAGGGCATGGACATCGACGTGGTCGGCGTCGACGAGATCAAGCGCCGCTATCCCTTTATCGAAACGCATGATTTGAAGGGTGCGCTCTATGATCCGAGCGACGGCGACATCGACCCGGCGCAGTTGACCCAGGCGCTGGCCAAGGGCGCGCGCGACATGGGTGCCAAGATCATCCGTTTCTGCCCCGTCACCGGCGTCCGCCGTGAGAACGACGAATGGGTGGTCGCCACGGCGCAAGGCGATATCCGTTGCGAAATCGTCGTCAATGCCGCCGGTTACCGCGCCGCCGAAGTGGGCCGGATGTTCGGGCGCGAGGTGCCGATGATGGTGATGAGCCACCAATACATCCTGTTCGAGGAAATCCCCGAACTCGCCGCATGGTCCAAGGAACAGGGCAAGAAGCTGCCGCTGCTGCGCGATGTCGACACGTCCTACTATCTGCGCCAAGAAAAGGCCGGCATGAATCTCGGCCCCTATGAGCGCAATTGCCGCGCGCATTGGGCTGATCACAACGATCCGATGCCGGACGATTTCTCCTTCCAGCTCTTCCCCGACGATCTCGACCGGCTGGAACATTATCTGGCCGATGCCGTCGCCCGCGTGCCGATCCTGGGCACCGCCGGCCTGTCCAAGGTCATCAACGGACCGATCCCCTACGCGCCGGACGGCAACCCGCTGATCGGCCCGATGCCAGGCGTTCCCAATGCCTTCGAAGCCTGCGTCTTCACCTTCGGCATTGCCCAGGGCGGCGGCGCCGGCAAGGTGCTCGCCGAATGGGTCACGCAAGGCCAGACCGAATGGGACATGTGGTCGTGCGATCCGCGCCGCTTCACCTCTTTCGCTTCGGCACCGGACTATTGCGTCGCCAAGGGCATGGAAATCTATGGCAACGAATACGCCATCCAGTTTCCACGCTATGCGTGGCCCGAAGGGCGCGATCGCAAGCTGTCGCCGATCCACGATCGCATCAAGGCGCTGGGTGCCCGCTTCGACGCTTATAATGGCTGGGAGCGCGCCACATGGTACGCGCAGGACGGCGACGACATCTCCGAGGAAGCCACGCTGACCTTCCGCCGCGACGGGCCGTGGCAGCATCGCGTGCGCGAAGAGTGCCTCGCCGTGCGAGACGCCGCCGGCATCCTCGACCTGCCTGGGTTCTCGCGCTTCAACCTCGATGGGCCGGGAGCGGCAGAATGGCTCGGTCTGCAGGTCACCGGGCTGGTGCCGAAACCCGGCCGCATCGGCCTCGTCTATTTCGCCGACGACAAGGGCCGCATCGTCACCGAAATGTCCGTGGTGCGCCACGAGGAAAATCTGATGACGCTGATCACGGCGGCGGTCGCGCAGTGGCACGATTTCGAGTGGCTGAAATCGCGCATGCCTGAAGACGCGACCTTCAAGCTGATCGACCGTACCGAGGAATTCTCCACCCAGATCCTGGCCGGACCCAATTCGCGAAAAATTCTCGCTGAAGTTTGCGACGCCGACCTGACGCTGCCATGGCTGACGCATCAGGAAACCAAGATCGCCGGCCGCTGGGCGAAGCTCGTGCGCGTCTCCTTCGCCGGCGAACTCGGCTGGGAAATCCACACCAGGGTCGACGACACCGCCGCCATCTTCGACGCCCTCTGCGCGGCAGGACAAAACCATGGGCTGAAACCGTTCGGCATGTACGCGCTGGATTCGCTCAGGCTCGAAAAAGGCTACCGCACCTGGAAGGGTGACCTGTCGACCGACTATTCCATCCTGCAGGGCGGGCTTGAGCGCTTCGTCAAATGGGAAAAGCCCGACTTCCGTGGCAAGGCCGCACTGCAGAACGAGAAGCAGCAAGGCGTGAAGAAGCGCTTCGTCACGCTGGTCGTCGAAAGCCCCGGCGATTGCGACGCACCCTACATGTCGACGCTGTGGCACGATGGCCAGATCGTCGGCGAGACTACATCCGGCGGCTGGGGCCATCGCATCGACAAATCGATCGCGCTCGGCATGCTGCGCGCCGATTTGACCGAACCCGGCACCGCCGTCGAAGTCGAAATCTTCGGCGATCGCTTCAAGGCGATCGTGCAAAAGGACGAACCCCTGTGGGATCCGAAGAACGAGAGGCTGCGCGTATGAAGACGGTCATTCTCACCGATGGCGGCATGGGCCAGGAACTGGTGCGGCGCAGCAAGTCCGAGCCGACGCCGTTGTGGTCGGCCAGGGTGCTGATCGACGAACCGGACCTCGTGCGCGGCCTGCACGCGGAATTCATCCGCGCCGGCGCGCGCGTCATCACCATCAACACCTATTCGGCGACGCCCGAACGCCTGGCGCGCGAGGGTGCCGAAGACCTGTTCAAGCCGCTGCAGAAGCGCGGCATCGAATTGGCCAGGCAGGCCCGCGATGAAGCCGGCGATGCGACGATCGCCGGCTGCCTGTCACCGCTTTTCGGCAGCTACGCCCCGGCGCTGACCATTTCCTATCAGGAGACGCTCGACATCTACCGCCGCATCGTTGCCGAGCAGGCGGATGGCGTCGATCTGTTCTTGTGCGAGACGATGGCCTCGTCCGACGAAGCGCGCGCGGCCGTCACCGCTGCATCGGAAAGCGGCAAGCCCGTGTGGGTATCATGGACACTTGCCGACCATGGCGCGCCGCGCTTGCGCAGCGGCGAGAGGATAGCCGGCGCGTCCAGCGCGCTTGATGGCCTGACCGTCGCAGCGCGGCTGCTCAATTGCTGCCGGCCGGAAGCGATCGGCGCCGCCTTGCCTGAACTGATCGACCTCGGCGGCCCGGTCGGCGCCTATGCCAATGGCTTCACCTCCACCGAAGCGCTGAAGCACGGTGGCACGGTGGATGTGCTGCACGCCCGCCATGACCTTGGCCCGGACGCCTACGCCGACCAGGCGATCGGCTGGGTCGAAGCCGGCGCTACTATCGTCGGCGGCTGCTGCGAAGTCGGGCCGCCGCATATCGCCGCCCTGCGCGACCGGCTCGAGCAGGCCGGCTATGAGATTTCGGGAGTTCAATAATGCCAAGACCATCATCGCGCATTTCCGGTATCGTCTCGTCCGGCAAGGATGGCTGGGAGGTTCATTTCGCCGCCTGGACACGCAAGGAAGCTGGCGAAGACATCATCATGCTGTCGGTCGGCGATCATGATTTCGACACGCCCTCGGAAACGATCGAAGCCTGCGTGACCGCGGTTCGCGGCAGCAATCACCACTATACCCCGCTGCCCGGCCTGCCGCGCCTGCGCAAGGCGATGGCGGCGGCCTCGAGCGCCTGCACTGGCGTCGAGACGGTGCCGGATCAGGTGATCGCCACACCGGGCGGCCAGGCCGCCCTTTACGCAGCGGTGCAGGCCGTGCTCGACCAGGGCGACCACGCCATCGTCGTGGCGCCCTACTACGCCACCTATCCCAACACGTTCAGCGCCGCCGGCGCCAGTTTCACCGTCGTCGAGACGCCGGCCGAGGATGGCTTCCAGCCCCGCGCCGACATGATCCGCGCGGCGATCAGGCCCAACACGCGCGCCATCCTGATCAACACGCCGAACAACCCGACAGGCGCCGTCTATTCGCGCGAACGGTTGGAACAGCTGGCCGAGATTTGCCGCGAGCACGACCTCTGGCTGCTGTCGGACGAGGTCTACTGGACGCTCGGCGGCGGCGAGCACGTCTCGCCGCGCTCGCTGCCCGGTATGGCCGAGCGCACGCTGGTCATCAATTCCATGTCCAAGAGCCATGGCATGACCGGCTGGCGCATGGGCTGGCTGACCGGTCCCAGCGAGATGATCACGCTGCTGATCAACCTCAACCTGGTGACGACCTACGGCCTGCCGGCCTTCATCTCGATCGCTTGCGCAGAGGCGCTGGAGAACCGCTATGGCGTCAAGGACATCGCCGAGCGCTACGCGGCGCGCCGCACCGTCTTCATCGAGGCCGTTCGCGGCATGAACGATGTCACCGTGCGCGGTTCAGAAGGCGGCATGTATGTCATGCTCGACATATCCAATGTCGAACCCGACGACGAGAAATTCGCCTGGGCCTTGCTCGACAAGGAGAATGTCGGCGTGATGCCCGGCTCCAGCTTCGGCGAGGCCGCCGCCGGCCACATCCGCATCAGCCTCTGCCAGCCTGAGCCCGTGCTGCGGGAAGCAGCGCTGCGGCTGCGCCGTTTTGCTTCCAGCTATCGCCGCGAGGCCGCATGACGACCATCGCCACCAAGGCCATCCCTGCCAAGGCAAGGGCGGTCATCATCGGCGGCGGCGTCTCCGGCTGTTCGGTCGCCTATCACCTTGCCAAGCTCGGCTGGACCGACATCGTGCTGCTCGAGCGCAAGCAGTTGACGTCGGGTACGACATGGCACGCCGCTGGCCTGATCGGCCAGTTGCGCGGCTCGCAGAACATGACGCGGCTGGCGAAATATTCGGCCGACCTCTATGTCAAGCTGGAAGCCGAGACCGAGGTCGGAACCGGCATGCGCCAGGTCGGCTCGATCACCGTGGCGCTGACCGAGGAGCGCAAGCACGAGATCTATCGACAGGCCTCGCTGGCCCGCGCCTTCGATGTCGACGTGCGCGAGATTTCGCCCAGCGAAGTCAAGGAGATGTATCCGCATCTCAACGTGTCCGACGTCGTCGGCGCCGTCCATCTGCCGCTCGACGGCCAGTGCGACCCGGCCAACATCGCCATGGCGTTGGCCAAGGGCGCTCGCCAGCGCGGCGCCACCATCGTCGAGAATGTGAAGGTGACAAAAGTCCACACCAGGGCCGGCCGCGTCACCGGCGTATCCTGGGCGCAAGGTGACGAAACGGGCATGATCGAGGCCGACATCGTCGTCAACTGCGCCGGCATGTGGGCGCGCGAACTGGGCGCCCAGAACGGCGTCACCATCCCGCTGCACGCCTGCGAGCATTTTTACCTTGTCACCGAACCCATCCCCGGTCTCGGCCGCCTGCCGGTGCTGCGCGTGCCGGACGAGTGCGCCTATTACAAGGAGGACGCCGGCAAGATGATGCTCGGCGCCTTCGAGCCGGTGGCAAAGCCCTGGGGAATGGACGGCATCCGCGAGGATTTCTGCTTCGACCAGCTTCCCGAGGACATGGACCATTTCGAACCCATCCTCGAAATGGGCGTCAACCGCATGCCGATGCTGGCCACCGCCGGCATCCACACCTTCTTCAATGGCCCCGAGAGTTTCACTCCCGACGACCGCTATTATCTCGGCGAGGCGCCGGAACTGCGGGGCTATTGGATGGCGACCGGCTACAATTCGATCGGCATCGTCTCTTCCGGTGGCGCCGGCATGGCGCTGGCGCAGTGGATCAACGACGGCGAAGCACCGTTCGACCTGTGGGAAGTCGACATCCGCCGTGCCCAGCCGTTCCAGAAGAACCGACGCTACTTGAAGGAGCGGGTCTCCGAAACGCTCGGCCTGCTCTACGCCGATCACTTCCCCTATCGCCAGATGGCGACATCGCGCAACATCAGGCGCTCGCCCCTGCACGAGCATCTGAAGGCGCGCGGCGCCGTGTTCGGCGAGGTCGCGGGCTGGGAGCGGGCCAACTGGTTCGCCCCTGAGGGACAGGAGCGCGAATACCGCTATTCCTGGAAGCGGCAGAACTGGTTCGACAACCAGCGCGAGGAACATCTTGCGATCCGCGACAAGGTCGGCCTGTTCGACATGACCTCGTTCGGCAAGATCCGCGTCGAGGGCCGCGACGCCTGCGCTTTTCTGCAAAGGCTCTGCGCCAACGACATGGACGTGGCGCCCGGCAAGATCGTCTACACCCAGATGCTCAACAAGCGCGGCGGCATCGAGAGCGATCTCACGGTCTCGCGCCTGTCGGATACCGCCTACTTCCTGGTTGTGCCGGGCGCCACACTGCAACGCGATCTCGCCTGGCTGCGACGGCATGTCGGCGAGGAATTCGTCGTCATCACCGATGTGACCGCGGCCGAAAGCGTGCTTTGCCTGATGGGTCCGGACGCCCGAAAGCTGATCCAGAAGGTCAGCCCCAACGATTTTTCCAACGAGAACAATCCGTTCGGCACGTTCCAGGAGATCGAGGTCGGCATGGGCCTCGCCCGCGCCCACCGCGTCACCTATGTCGGCGAACTCGGCTGGGAGCTTTATGTCTCGACCGATCAGGCCGCCCATGTCTTCGAGGCGATCGAGGAGGCCGGTGCCGATGTCGGACTGAAACTCTGCGGCCTGCACACGCTGGATTCCTGCCGCATCGAGAAGGCCTTCCGGCATTTCGGCCACGACATCACCGACGAGGACCATGTGCTGGAGGCAGGCCTCGGCTTCGCGGTGAAGACGGCCAAGGGCGACTTCATCGGCCGTGATGCGGTGCTGCGCAAGAAGGAGGCCGGGCTCTCACGCCGGCTCGTCCAATTCCGCCTGAAAGACCCGCAGCCGCTGCTCTTCCACAATGAAGCGATCCTGCGCGACGACAAGATCGTCGGCCCAATCACCTCGGGCAATTACGGCCATCATCTCGGCGGTGCGATCGGGCTCGGCTATGTGCCCTGCCCCGGCGAGAGCGAGGCCGATGTGCTGGCCTCGTCCTACGAGATCGAGATCGCCGGCGAACGTTTTGCAGCAGAGGCGTCGTTGAAGCCGATGTATGATCCGAAGTCGGAGCGGACAAAGATGTAGCGCCCTCTTCCTTCGCCCCGTTCCACGGGGAGAAGGTGGCCCGAAGGCCGGATGAGGGGCGGCGCCAGCATTCGAAAGTCGCGCTGCCCCTCATCTGCCTGCCGGCATCTTCTTCCCGTGGAACGGGGAGAAGGACGCTAATTTCCTCAAAACCTTTCCAGCTTCGCCCGCACCTTCGCCAGAAACGCCGTCCTCGATTGTGGCGTCGAGGCATCCATCAGATAATGCGCCAGGAAGAACGTCTTGCAGCGCGTCGCGCAGAGCGCCCGCATGCCGCGCAGCAGGGTTTTGCGCCCGGGTTGGCCGACGACGACACTCCACCAGGTCGGCGCGCCGCAGGTGGTGATGACGCCGACCTTGGTTACATGCGTCATCAGCGATTTGATCCGCCCCTTGCCCGCCGGCAGCTTGAAGGCGACGTCGGTCGCCCAGACCCGGTCGAGCCAGCCTTTCAGCATGGCCGGCAGCCCGTACCACCAGGTCGGATAGACGAAGAGGATCGCCTCGGCCCAGTTGAGCAGCTCGAAATGCGGCTTCAACGCCGGATCCCGCGGCGCCTGGTCATTGTAGCCGCGCCGCTCCTCGCAGCCCATCACCGGGTCGAATTTCTCGGCATAGAGGTCGAGCAGCCGCACCTCCCAGCCTCTTTGCGTCAACACCTCGACAGCGGCATCGCGGATCGCGGCGCAAAAACTCTCCGGCACCGGATGGCAATAGACGACCAGCGCGCGCATCAGAAGGCATCCATGCTGGCCGCGGTCTTGGCCATGAAGGCCTTGCGGCTGTCGTCGGTCGACAGGTTCATCGCGTAATGCGCGAGATAGGTCACCGGCGCGCCGGGTTTCACGGTGGCGCGCAGCATGCGCTTGATCAGCCTGCGCGGCGGATCGCCCATCAGCATGGCGCGAAACCGGCTGCCGCCGTACGTGGTGACGGCCGCGACCTTCTTGATGTTGTGCAATGACGGCTGCACCTTGCCGTCGACCAGCTTGAACGACACGCCGGGCAGGAAGACGCGATCGAAGAAGCCTTTCAGGATCGCGGGGAAGCCGTAGTTCCAGACCGGATAGGAAAGCACCAGCGCATCGGCCCGCAACAGGCGCTCGACATAGGGCGCCGCCGGGTCTTCGGGGCCGCGCCGATTGTGATAATCCAGCCTCTCCTGGTGCGTCAGCCGCGGGTCGAAATCCTCGGCGTAGAGATCACAGTCATCGACCGCATGACCCGCCGCCGTCAGCCGCTCGACGATCATCCGGTGCAGTCCGGCATTGAAGCTGGTCTCGACCGGATGGGCGTAGAGGACGAGGATGTTCACGGTGAAACATCCCCTATGTTAGCGCGAGGCGCCCCCCTCTGCCCTGCCGGGCATCTCCCCCTCAAGGGGGGAGATTGGCAGCTTTTGTGGTGCGACCAAACTGCGGCGTTGATGATTGGCGAAAGCAACGCGGCAGTCTGATCTCCCCCCTTGAGGGGGAGATGGCCGGCAGGCCAGAGGGGGGTACAACGCCATGCGCCGGTCATCGTCTCACCCTGCCTTTTGCAGCCCCTTGAAAAGGAAGGTTCGCCCCGAACGGTAGTCATAATCCGGGTTTTCCCAGGCGATCATCTTGCCGGGATTGAGCAGCCCCTGGGGGTCGGTCTCGCGCTTGAAGGCGAGCTGCACCGCGTCCGTCTGCTTCATGCCGCCCTCTTCCAGCGTGTAGCGGTGCGGGTTGAAGATCGGGCAGCCATTATCCTCATGCAGGCGGATGATCCCGTCGAGCCGCGCCTCGGTGGTGAACTTTACCAACGGCAGGCCGAAACAGGTGATGTTGCCGTCCAGCCGCACGAACTCGAGATGCGAGAACACCTCGCCGGGGAACATCGCGTCCATTTTCTCGACCAGCGCCAGCTGATTTGGAAAGGGATAGAGCGATTGCAGGTAGGTGATCGAAGGGTCAACCCGCAGCGCCCTCAGCGTTGTGTGATTCCAGGCCAGCTCATAGGCCGGCGGCAGACCCTTTTTCTCCTCCGGCGTTGCCGTCGCGGCATTGAAGATCAACTCGCCGCCGGCGCGGCGGGTGAAGGCGAGGAAAGCATCCAGCCCATGCCGCGCCACCATGACGACGCAGATGCTCTGCCCTTCCCGTAGGAATTTCTGGTGCCGCTTGAAATAGAGCTGCGGCACGGGCGCGGCGATCGGCGTGATCAGCTTGGCCAGGATGCCGTCCTGGCAGGCCAGCGCATTGCCATAGCGCGCCGCGTCCATGAACTTGTCGAAGCCGACGATGACATCGACCCACTCATAGGCAGCGGTCAGCGGCATCTCGACTTCCGTGATGATGCCGTTGGTGCCGTAGGCGTGGGTCACCTTGTGCAGATCCTCGCCGGTGAGTTCGAGCGCCTTCGGTTCGGCCTCCATGGTCACCACGCGCAGGCGCAGCACATTGCCGAAATCGCGCAACCCGCCGAAATTGATCGAGCCGACGCCGCCCGAGCCGCCGGCGATGAAGCCGCCGATCGAGGCAGTGTTGTAGGTGGAGGGCGACAGCCGCAGCTCCTGGCCGGAATGCGCCCGCGTCGCTTTGTCGATATCGGCCAGGATCGCACCGGGTCCGGTCACGACACGGCCCGGCGCGATCGACTTGATCTCGTTCATCTCGGCAAGATTGAGCACCACGCCGCCCGACAGCGGCATCGCCTGGCCGTAATTGCCGGTGCCGCTGCCGCGCGGTGTCACCGGTACGCCATGCCGATAACAGGCGGCCAGCAGGCGGACCAGTTCGGCCTCGTTCCTCGGCGTCACGATGAGATCGCCGGTGACATGGTAGAGCTGCCGCTTCAGCACCGGGCTGTACCAGTAGAAATCGCGGCTCTTCTGCTGGACGATGGCCGGATTGTCGTCGACCTTCAGGCCTTCGAGATCGCGTTTGAGCCCCGAGACGTCCATCATTCCACCATCAGTCCGTCGAGTTCGGCATAGTCGGGCAACTGCCGGTCGATCGCGCGCCCGCCGCGCACGACGATGCGATCCGATTCGGGCCGCGACAGCAATTCGGTCCAGCTCCTACCTTTGAACAGGATGAAGTCGGCATCGCCGCCGGCGGCAAGCGTGCCGAACCCGTCGAGCCGCATAACGCTGGCCGGCGTCGCGCTGACGGTTTGCGGCCAGTCCGCGACCGGATGATCGAAATGCAGGATGCGCGTCGCCATGCGGTAGACCTCCAGCATGTCGAGGTCGCCATAGGCATAGAACGGATCGCGCGTGTTGTCGGAGGCGACGGCGACCGGAATGCCCCTCGCCTTCATCTCATGCAGCAGCGTCACGCCGCGCCAGCGCGGCGTGGTCTGATCGGGGCGCCGATCCTGGAGATAGAGATTGCACATCGGCAGCGAGACGACAGCCAGCCCGGCCTTCGCCACCTTGTCCAGCGTGTCCAGCACCTCGAGATCGGGCTGCCGGGCCAGCGAGCAGCAATGGCCGACGAGAATATTGCCTTCGAAGCCGTTCCAGAGTGCCGCCTCGGCGATCTTCTTCAGCGAGACCGCGGCGGCATCGTCCGTCTCGTCGGCATGGAAATCGAGATCGAGGCCATGCTTGATCGCCTGCGCGAAGACCTGGTCGAGCAGTTCTTCCAGGTCCGGCACCATATAGGTGACGACGCCGAGCACCCCTTTGGCCGCTGCAACCCGTTTCGCCAGCCTGTCGAACCATTTTCTGTCGCGCACGCCCTCGATGCCGAGCAGGCAGGCCCCCTGCAATTCGATGCGGCCGCGCCATGCCTCGCGCATCGTCTCGAACACCGGCCAGGAGATCTCCTCCTGCGGCGCGACGCTGTCGATGTGGGTGCGCAGCGCCCTGGTGCCATGCGCGTAGGCCGAGCGCAGCGAGAAATCCATCCGGCGCGCCACGTCCTCGGCACTCCAGCGGGCCGTGCGGTCGGCGCCGGTGGCGTTCAGCGCCCCCATGAAGGTGCCGTCGGGATTGGGTTTGCGCGGCCAGATATGGCCTTTGTCGATATGAGTATGGCAGTCGACGAAACAGGGCAGGACGATGCGGCCACCGAGATCGATGGCATCGGCGGATCGGCCATGCGCGGTGATGCTGGAAATCTTGCCGTCGGCAACAGCGATATCGGCAAGCACAAAGCCGTCAGCATCGAAGGGCGCGGAAAGTCCTGGCGTCAGTGAGCGATGAAGGCGAACATTGGCGAGATGGTAAGAGCCGAAGGTTGGTATCAAGCGTTGCCCCCCTCTGCCCTGCCGGGCATCTCCCCCTCAAGGGGGGAGATTGGCAGCGTCCGCGCCGGCTCATTCTTTTCAATGTTGGAGATTGGCGAAGATCGTGACAGCGGCCAATCTCCCCACTTGAGGGGGAGATGTCCGGCAGGACAGAGGGGGGCGCCTCGCACCAACATATCAATCACGTCACACACCCTACCGCTCTTGCTTCAGTGCGCTCTCATGCCAGCGCCGCAGAATGAGATGCGAAATCAGCGACAGCACGAGGAAGATCAGGATGCCGGTCAGCGAGATCAGGAACAGCGCCGCGAATAGCCGCGGCGCGTTGAGCCGGTAACCGGCCTCGATGATGCGCGACGCAAGCCCCGACGACTGGCCGGTGGCGCCGGCGACGAACTCGGCCACCACGGCGCCGATCAGCGACAGGCCGCCGGCGATCTTCAGCCCGCCGAGGAAATACGGCATCGCCGCCGGCAGCCTGAGATAGCGCAGTTGCTGCCAGCGCGTCGCGCCGTTGAGCTTGAACAGGTCGCGCAGATTGCGGTCGACCGAGTTGAGGCCGAGCGTTGTGTTGGACAGGATCGGGAAGAAGGCGACGATCCAGGCGCACAACAGAAGCTTGGTCGTCTGGTTGTTCACGTAGATGTTGATCAGCGGAAAGATCGCTACGATCGGCGTCACCTGCAGCACGATGGCGAAGGGGAAAAATGACATCTCGACCCATTTCGACTGCGCGAACAGCACCGACAGGCCGACGCCGCCGATAACGGCCAAGGCCAGGCTGAGGAAGGTGATGCGCAAGGTGACCAGCAGCGACGAGAACAGGAGGCCGGCATCGCTATAGAGCGTCCACAGCACCACGCCTGGACGCGGCAGGATATATTGCGGGATACCGTTCCAGACGCAGATGCGGTCCCAGAGCCAGATCGCCAGGATCATGATCGCCAGCGGCAACACCCAGCGGCCGATCCGCTCGAGCCGCTCCTGACGCACGCGTCGCGCCTCCTCGGGATCGAGTTTGAGCTCGTCAATGGCCGTCATGATGCGCGCCTGCTGTTGAATTGATGGCAGTGACCAGCACATCGGAGGCTTGTCGACACAGGGCCGCGTAGTCTGGAGAGGTCCGAAACACCTCGTCGCGCGGATAGGAGGCGTCGATGGCGAGTTCGCTGAACACCCTGCCCGGCCGCGCCGCCATGACGACGACCCGGTTGGAAAGGAACACGCTTTCGAAAACGCTGTGGGTGACGAAGACGACGGTGAAGCGTTCGTCCTGCCACAGCTCCAGGAGGTCGTTGTTGAGCTTGAAACGCGTGATCTCGTCGAGCGCGGCGAACGGCTCGTCCATCAAAAGCACGCGCGGCTTGGTCACCATTGCCCGCGCGATCGAGACGCGCATCTTCATGCCGCCCGACAATTCGCGCGGCACCGCGTCCTCGAAGCCGGTCAGGTGCACCCGCGCCAGCATCTCCGTTATCGTCGGCGCCGCCTTGGCGCGGGAAATGCCTTTCAGCCTGAGCGGCAGCCAGACATTGTCGAAGACGCTGGCCCAGGGCAGCAATGTCGGCTCCTGGAAGACGAAGCCGATGTTGGCGCGGTCGAGCGAGCCGCCGCCGCGCCAATCGAGCACGCCGGAAGTTGGCGTCGACAGGCCGGCGATCAGCCGCAGAGCCGTCGACTTGCCGCAGCCGGACGGTCCGAGCAGGCTGAGGAAATCGCCTTCCCGGATCGTCAGGTCGACATCGCTCAACGCAGTCACGCCGTTGGAAAAGATCTTGCCGACGCCACGCAGCGCCAGCAAGGTCGGAGCGGTGACCAAGGCCGGCGCTTGCGCCACCTTTTCCTTTATCATTGCCGGGACCGGCCTATTTCTTCAGCTCGAGCCCGACGCCCTTGTTGACGAAGGCCAGCGTATAGGCCTTCGTGATGTCGATGCCATCGGGCGTAACCTTGGCCTTGACCATCTTGTCGTAAAAACTCTTGATCCGCGCATCGGTCATGGCGCCGATGCCGAGCTTCTCGGTGTCGCCGGAATCGGCAAGGCCGAACTTCTTCATCTGTTCGATCGAGAATGCAATCTGCTCGTCGCTCATGTCAGGATTGTCTTTCTTGATCATGTCGTTGGCGGCCTTGTTGTCGCCGTAGAGATATTTGTACCAGCCCTTGGCCGAGCCATCGACGAAGCACTGGACCACCTCCGGCTTCTTGTCGATCGTGTCCTGCATCACCTCGATCGTCGTCGAATAGGTGTCCCAGCCATAGTCGGCGAGCAGGAACTGGTTCGGCACGAAGCCGCCTTCCTTCTTGACCGCGAACGGTTCCGACGTGACGTAGCCCTGCTGGATCGACTTCTTGTTGGCCAGGAACGGAGCGGTGTTGTAGGTATAAGGCGCGCGCTTGGCGGCGTCGAAGCCGAGCGCCGTGACCATCCACTGGAAGAAGGTCTGCACGCCTTCGTCGCCCAGGATGTACTGGTCGGCGTTCTTCAGATCCTCCCATTTGTCGAGCCCCTCGCCGGGATGGGACATGATGACCTGCGGGTCTTTCTGGAAGTCTGCGGCCACCACGCGCATCGGGATGCCCTGCTGGACGGCATCGAAGGCCGACAGCAGGTTGCCGCCCATGTAGAAATCGATCTTGCCGGCCAGCAGCATCGGCCGGCCGCTGACCTGCGGGCCGCCCTGCATGATGGTGACGTCGAGGCCGCAGGCGGCATAGGTGCCGTCCGCCACGGCCTGATAGTAGCCGCCATGTTCCGGCTCGGCCAACCAGTTGGTGCCGAAGGTGACTTTTTCATTCGCCGCCGCCCCAAGCGTGCCGGCGGCAAGCAAGGCCACCACCGCCACCGAGATCTTCTGTTTTGCGTACATCGACACCACCCTTTGTTTGCTCCGGCGCGACACGCGCCAGGCTCGACACCAAAGATTCAAGAAGCAAGACACATGCCACCGGCGTCACGCGCCGGGACCCGCCCGCCTGCACCACAGCCATCTGCGAAAGCCGGAAAGGTCGTGCTGCACCGGAGGCATCGTGCCTATTTTTTGAACGCCTGTCCACAATCGCACCGGCAACATGCACCGCCATCTTGATGCTGCAATGCATCCCGCCTTACGCTGGCGGTATCCAGGAGATTGCCATGTTCAAATTCCTCACCCCGAAGTCGATCAAGCCACCCTTTGCCCGCTACAGCCACGGCGTCGAGGTGCCCTCGGGCAAGCGGCTGGTGCTATGCTCGGGCCAGGTCGCGATCACGGCGGATGACCAGATACCCG
The DNA here is from genome assembly GCF_055901595.1 of Mesorhizobium sp. WSM1386. Classification (NCBI taxonomy): domain Bacteria; kingdom Pseudomonadati; phylum Pseudomonadota; class Alphaproteobacteria; order Hyphomicrobiales; family Phyllobacteriaceae; genus Mesorhizobium; species Mesorhizobium sp. WSM1386. The sequence continues at coordinate 3,533,736 of NZ_CM148373.1, read as the reverse complement.
AAGACGCCGGCGCCCAGGCCGAGCTCTGCTTCCGCAACATCGCCGCGATCCTCGGCGAGGCGGGGCTTGGACTCGGCGATATCGTACGCATCAACACCTATGTGACCGACCGCGCGCATCTGCGGCCCTATATGGACGTCCGCGACCGGCTGTTTTCCAGCCCGGCACCGGCCTCGACGCTGATGATCGTCAGCGGATTCGCGCGGCCCGAATTCAAGGTCGAGATCGAAGCCATCGCGGCCGGGTGATCGACAGGCCGCCCATCCCGCGCTAGGTCTGGCCGGTTCATCGAAGAGGCATGACATGACCGTTGCAAAAAGACGCGTGTGGTGGGGCGACTACCGGACCACCGAATACGCTTCGATCGATCCCGAGGCGACCATCGCAGTGCTGCCGGTGGCGGCGATCGAGCAGCATGGACCGCATCTGCCTGTGTCGACCGACACCTCGATCATGAACGGCATGCTGGACACCGTCATTTCGCGCCTGCCCGGCGATCTCGACATCCGCATCCTGCCCGTCCAGGCGGTGGGCAAGTCGAACGAGCATCTGCACGCGCCGGGCACCCTTACCCTGCCGGCAACGACGCTGGTCGAAGCCTGGACCGAGCTTGGCCTGTCGATCGCGCGCGCCGGTGTGCGCAAGCTCATCGTCGTCAACTCGCATGGCGGCAATGAAGAGATCATGGGCATCATCACGCGCGAATTGCGGGTGCGCGAGAAGATGCTGGCGGTGAAGACCAGCTGGCAGCGTTTTGGCCGCCCGGCCGGCATGTACACCGAGATCGAGGATCGCCACGGCATTCATGGCGGCGATGTCGAGACCTCGCTGATGCTGCATTTCCGGCCGGATCTCGTCGACATGGGCAAGGCCGACAATTTCGTCTCCAACGTCGCCAAGGCCGAGCAGGAATTTTCGCTGCTGCGCCACACCGGCACCCACGCCTTCGCCTGGATCGCCAGTGATCTCAACCCGAACGGCGTGGTCGGCGACGCCAGCATCGCAACGGCGGAAAAAGGCCGGCTGACGGCTGAATATCAGGCCGATGGCTTCATCAGCCTGCTCAGGGACGTGCGCAAGGCGAAGTTGGCCGAGTGGCTGAAATAGCCGCCTAAACGTCGATCTTCAGCGCGAATGGCGTGCCCTCGAACGCATCCGCACCGCGCCCGATCGATTCGATCGCCTCGATCATGCGGCCATTGCGGCCAAGCAGCACATCGGCCACCGCGATCAGCCGCGGGTTGGGTGTGGCCGAGGGCGACAGCGCGCGCAGCGTCCGTGCCAGTTCGGCCTCGTCGCGTTTCGGCGCCAGTGCGGCGGCGATGACATACGCAGACGCCGTCGAGCGGCTGATGCCGGCATAGCAATGCACCACGATCGGCTTTGCCCGGTCCCAGCGGCGCGCGAAATCGAGCAGGCTGCGCACATGCTCCTCGCCCGGCATGGTCATGCCGTCCTGCGCCACCGCGATGTCGTGCATGACCAGATGCAGGTGGTTTTCCCGCGATATCGAGGACGGCCGAACAACCTCGGTTCCCGCCGTCAGCAAGGATAGCATACGATCGGCGCCGGTCCTGGCCACCGTTTCCTCGATCTTCGCCAGCGAACAGACATGGATCATCGCGCGATCTCCCTGACGCCATCGTCGCGCCGCATCGCCCAGCCGGCAAGAGCCGATTCGAGCCGCTGCCACTCTTCCTCGCTTCCCGGCAGGCCGGCGCGCAGGACATGCGGCCGGTCGGAGAAATGCCGGAGCAGGATGCCGTGCTCGCCAAGTGCCGAAAACAGTCCGGCGGCATCCGCCAGGCTGAAATAGCGAAACAGCGTGGTGCCGCCGCCGACAGCAACGCCGAAGCGGCCGAACAGGGCGTCCAGCCGCGCGGATGCCTTCAGGAGGGAAGCCCTCATATCCGCCTGCCAGCCGATATTGGCAAGCGCGCGAATGCCGTATTCCAGCGCCGGGCCGGCGACGGCCCATGGTCCGAACTGCGTTTCCAGCAATTCCACCGTCGGCGCATCGGAAAGCGCAAACCCGAGCCGCAGGCCGGCCAGGCCAAAGAACTTGCCGAACGAGCGCAAGACAACGATGCCACCCTGTTCGACATCGCCGGCAAGACTGTGTTCGCGCGGACCGACATCCATGAACGCCTCGTCGACGACCAGCAGCCCGCCCTTGGCGCGCAATTGCGCCGCCAGCGCCAGCAACCGGTCGCGCTCGTTGACGCGCCCGTCCGGGTTGTTCGGATTGACGATGATGGCAAGGTCAGCCTCGGCCAGCGTCGCAAAATCGCTGACTTCGCTCACCTGATGCCCCGCGATTGTTGCTGCCCGGGCATGTTCGGCGTAGGTCGGTCCCAGCACCAAAGCCTTGCCGGGCCTGACCAGCGCTGCGACGCGCGGCAGCAGGATCTGCGTGCCCGGTGCCGCCATGACATGGGCTGGCGACGGCGCACCGTAAGTGCCGGCGGCGATTGCTGTCAGTTCGCGCCCGCGCGCGGCCTCCGGCAATCGCGACAGCGAGGTGGCGGGCAGATCGAAAAGCGGGTAGGAGTGCGGATTGATACCGGTCGAGAGGTCGATGAAAGGCAGTACGGCGTTGGGGAAAAGCACCCTCGCCCGGCCAAGACTTCCACCATGGTCCACCGCTCCATCAAGAAGCTTCATGTCAGTCCTGATCGCTTTCCTGTCATTGGTCATCGAATTTTTTCTGGGTTATCCGGACTGGCTGTTTCGCGCCATCGGTCATCCAGTGACGTGGTTCGGCAGGCTGATATCCTTTCTCGACCTAAGGCTCAACCGCGCTACTGATCCCGACGCGCTGCGTCGTCAACGCGGTGTCCAGGCGCTGCTGGTTATCGTGCTGGTGCCGGCCGTGATCGGGCTCTGCGTGCAGGTCCTGCTCTGGTTCGTCCCCCTGGGCCTGTTCGTCACCGCGCTCCTGGCGACATCGTTCCTGTCGCAGAAGAGCCTTTACGAACATGTCGAGGCCGTGGCCGATGCGCTGGACTCAGGCGGTCTCGCCATGGGCCGCGTCGCCGTCTCGCGCATCGTCGGCCGCGATCCAGAAACTCTGGACAGGGCCGGTGTCTGCCGTGCGGCGATCGAGAGCCTGGCCGAGAATTTTTCCGATGGCATCGTCGCTCCCGCCTTCTGGACCGGCATCGGCGGGCTCGCCGGCGCCGCCGCCTACAAGGCCGCCAACACCGCCGATTCGATGATCGGCCACCGCACCCCCCGTCACGAAGCCTTCGGCTGGGCCGCCGCACGTTTCGACGACTGGATCAACCTCCCGGCATCGCGGCTGACCGCTCTGCTGATCGTGCTGGCGGCCTTCCTGGTCAAGGAAGCCGATCCGAACAATGCCTGGCAAGCAGTGCGGCGCGACGCAAAAAAGCACCGCTCGCCCAATGCCGGCTGGCCGGAAGCGGCGATGGCCGGCGCACTTGGCCTGGCACTCGCCGGCCCGCGCAGCTATGGCGGCGTGCTGGTCGACGACGTCTTCATGGGCGAAGGCGGCCGCCGCGAAGCCGACAGTCTAGACATCAGGCGAGCGCTGAAACTCTACCGCGTCGCCGATTATCTGCTGATCGGGCTGTTTGGTTTGATCTCCGCGATCGCAATTGTGGCGTGATCTCACCCTCCCCCTTGTGGGGAGGGTCGGCGCGCAGCGACGGGGTGGGGGCGGCGCCAAGGCCCCCACCCCGTTCCGCTTCGCGGATCGACCCTCCCCACAAGGGGGAGGGTAAGGAACGGTCAGAACTCGATCCCCTGCTGCGCCTTCACGCCCGCGGAAAAATGGTGCTTGGTCACACCCATCTCGGTGACCAAATCGGCCGCTTCAACCAGCGCCGGTTTGGCGTTGCGGCCGGTGACGACGACATGCAGGTCCTCGCGACGAGCCTTCAGCGCGGCAACCACCTTGTCGAGATCGAGATAATCGTAGCGCAGAGCGATGTTGAGCTCGTCGAGCACGACGAGACTGATCGACGGATCGGCGATCAATTCAAGCGCCTTGGCCCAGGCGGCCTCGGCCGCCGCGATATCGCGCTTCAAATCCTGCGTCTCCCAGGTGAAACCCTCGCCCATCGCGTGCCAGACGACGCGGTCGCCGAACGCGGCAAACGCATCTTTCTCACCGGTGTGCCATTTGCCCTTGATGAACTGGACGACGCCGACCCGCTTGCCATAGCCGAGCATCCGCAGCGCCAGGCCGAACGCAGCCGTGGTCTTGCCCTTGCCGGGGCCGGTGTTGACGATCAGCAGGCCCTTCTCGACCGTCTTGCTCGCAACCTCGGCGTCCTGCACCGCCTTGCGCTTGGCCATCTTGGCGCGGTGGCGCTCTTCATCCCTGTTCTCACTGGCCTTGCCGTCTATATCAGTCATCTCACTTCACCTTGAGCGGCAGCCCGGCCACCATCAAAAGCACCGTATCGGCAATCGCCGCGACCTGCTGGTTGAGCCGGCCGGCGGCATCGCGGAACCGACGTGCCAGGGCATTGTCCGGCACGATGCCTTGCCCGACTTCGTTGGACACCACGAACCAGGACCCGCGCGGCCGCGACAGCACGGCCGCCAGCCGCTCGCATTCCTGCTCGAGATCACGTTCGCCAAGCATGTGATTGGTCAGCCACAGGGTGAGGCAGTCGACGAGCACCGGCTGATTGTCCGGCAAGGCCTCGAGCGCGCCGGCGAGGTCCAGCGGCGCATCGATGGTCGACCAGCCCTCGCCGCGCCGCGAGCGGTGCAGCGCGATGCGCTCGCGCATCTCGTCGTCATAGGCTTCAGCCGTGGCGATATAGGTCCATGGCGAGGGCAACGCCGTCGCCAGGGTCTCGGCGTGCGCGCTCTTGCCGGAGCGCGCGCCACCAATGATGAAAGTCAGCTTGCCGCGATCAGGCAAAGCTGTCGCGCAGGCTGCTCGCAGCGCCCGTGAAGCGGCCGCGCACCACGCCGACGACCGCGCCGAGCACCAGCCAGAACACCAGATCGGTCACGGTCACCGCCACCACGAATTGGTGGTGCAGGCCCTCGGGAATCGGCGTCTCGAAACTGTCTGGCTGCGGCGCGCCGACCATATGCGGGGCGACGATCAAAACCACGCCAAGGATCGCGAGCGGCAGCGATTTGCGGAAGGCGATCAGCCCAAGACCGATCGCCGTGGCCGCCACCGTCGAGACCCACCAAATCTGGCGCGGCAGCAACTCGGCCGCCGGCATCGCCGGCAGTTCCGGCGGCAGGCCGAGGCCAGGTGCCAGCGTGAACACGGCAAACCCTGCCAGGCCCCAGAACACACCCTGGCGCCAATTGCCGATGCCGCCCGCGAATTCCGAGACCGCGACCAGGACCAGCGCGAAGCCGATGCCGGTGACGATGTTGGCAAGCACGCTGAAGCCGAAACGCTCGAAACCATCGGCCGGCGCCCAGCCTTCGTCTTCCGCCGGAGCGGCGGCTTCGGCCGGCGCCGGCGCGGCGGAGCTCATGGCATGTCCCGCCGGTGCGGCGGTGCTCATGGCATTGGTATCCGCGGCAATGGGCGCGGCCTGGTCATGATGGTGGCCGCCACCGGCCTGCTCGTAGACTTCGGCCTTGAGGATAAGCGGCACGGTGGCATAGGCCTGCATGCAGGCGAGAACGACGCCGGCCACAAGCCCTGCGATCGCCGCGATGAACACGACGTTGCGAAACAGGTTCATGATGTCAAATCCTCGTCAGTGGCAGGGAAACCCCATCGAATGACGATAGTCGTGGGCGGCATTGTGGACCGCATCGATATGCGAGAAGCCGACAAAGCCGACGACGAAGATGCCGAGCAGCGCGGCTAGCGCGAGCTGCATGAAGCGCGACTGCGAGGAGACCGAGGCGCCGAGGGAGACGGAAGCAGTATTCATGTCTTGTCCTTTCACCCTCCACCCGAGGGCATCGAAGTCAGTTTCCTGTCGCCGGCAGGTCTCCTGGCTCGCGGATCAGCGCCCTTCTCCACCTTCCCGAAGAAAAATCTTCAGTGGCATATGGAGAGGACTACCGCACACAGTTGCGGGGGCAGCCACGGCATTGGGCAACAATTGAGCCCGCACCGCATTCCCTCTTGGCTCCAAAACGGAACCGACGACAGCGTGACTATACGGAAAATCACGACACGCGGCAAACCAAATTCCGCCGGCAACCAGCGCGATTGCGCCATGCCGGCGGCATCGGCCGTTCTCGGCACTACAATTGACAATTATCCCGGCCGGGTGTCGGCTGGCCACTTCACAGGAAGCCAGCCATGCAGCCCCCAGCCCTGCAGCCCAATGCCAGCGACCGCGATCGCTACAACGGCCTGACCCGGGCTGAAGCGACGTTGCCGTCATCGGACTATTGGGACGACGAGAGCTATCAGCGCGACTTCGATGCGATCTGGTATCGACGCTGGCTGCTCGTCTGCCGGGAAGCCGATCTCGCCCAACCGCTGGCTTTCCGCACCTTCCGCGTCGGCACGCAGGAAATCGTCGTGCTGCGCGACGAGACCGGCGAACTGCGCGCCTTCCACAACACCTGCCGGCATCGCGGCTCGCAGCTGTGCCAGGAAAGCGAAGGCCGGCTGAAGGCGCGGCTGATCACTTGCCCCTATCATGCCTGGTCCTATTCGCTGCGCGGCGACCTCGTGCACGTGCCATCGAAATCGCTGCCCGAAGGCTTCGACAAGGCCGACCATCCGCTCTATCGCGTCGCGCTCTCGGTGTGGCGCGGCTTCGTGTTCTTCAATTTGCAAGAGGACGCGAATTTGCAGGAGGACGCGAATTTGCAGGAGGGCGCGGCGGGCTCGGCGCAGGCCTCCTTCGATCCCGCCTCCGGCGATCTCGGCAATTGGCCGCTGGAAACGCTTGTATCAGGCCATGTGCTGCGCAAGGTGATGAACTGCAACTGGAAGATTTTTTGGGAAAACTTCAACGAATGCCTGCACTGCCCCGGCGTTCACAAGGACCTGTCGCGGCTTGTGCCGATCTATGGCCGCGGCCTGATGAGCCGGCATGATGACCCCGAATGGGTGCGCCACGCCGACAATGACGCGCCGGAATTTTCCGGTGGCCTGCGCGTCGGCGCCGAAACCTGGTCGCGCGACGGCAAGACCCATGCACCGGTCTTCGCAGGCTTGACGCCGGCCGAGCGCGCCGCCGGCCAGACCTACGCCACCAGCCTGCCCTCGATGTTCATCGTCGGTCACGTCGACTATGTCCGGACCGTGCGGCTGGTGCCGCTCGGTCCCGAACAGACCGGTCTTGTCGCGGAATGGCTGTTCGCGCCCGGAGCGCTCGGCGACCCGTCGGCCGACATCGACAACATAGTCGCCTTCGGCACGCAGGTGCTGGAGGAGGACGCGGCGATCTGCGAGGTCAACCAGAAAGGGCTGCGCTCCATGCGCCACAAAGCCGGCGTGCTGATGCCCGAGGAATATGATCTGCACCGCTTCCACAAATGGGTGCGCGAGCGCCACACGGCGCTTTCGCCGTGACCGTCACAGTGACTTCGGCAGATAACGCCAGGTCACGAAGCCGCAAACCGCGGCCAGCAAGCTCAGCGTGACGAACACCGAGCCGAGCCCGAAGAAGATCAGCACCACGGAATAGACCAGCGGCGGCGTCAGCTCGGAAAAATCGAGATAGGTGCGGTAGACCGCCGCCATCTGCGCCCTTTCGTAGGAGCGTACCGAGCGCATGAAGGCGGTCGAGCCCAATGCATCCAGCGCAATCGTGAAGAACGCGCCGCCAAGCAGGAAAGCGCCGGTCAGCAGCGGCGCCGTCGCTCCCACTGTGCCCGCGGCCAGCAGCATTGCCGACATGGCGAAATAGGCAAACGTCATGGTGCGCCGGCCGCCAAAACGTTTTCCGGCCTTGCCCCAGAAGATGGCCATGAACAACAGCGCGTTGCCGGCTGAGACCAGCAGACCGCCAGCGATATCGCCCTGCCCGGTGATGACCATGAACAGCGGGCCGTAGACGAAGAACGTAGTCCAGAAGCAGGAACGTCCGAAGGCAATCAGCCACGCTAGCCTCAGCCTCGGCTGCGCGACGAAGCGGCCGATATTGGCGAGCGGATTGACCGGTCGTGTCTTGCCCGGCTGGATCGACTGGTTGTCACCCAGCCGATAGAACCAGAACAGCGCCAGCAAGGCCACGGCGAACACCGCCACCGCGCCATGCGCGGCATAGATGCCGAAATGCGCGTAGAGGAAAATGCCGAGCGTCGGCCCGCCGGTCCAGGCAAACATCGACCACGCCATGCGCAGCGATTCGGCCTGCATGAAGTCTGTCTTGCGGATGTGATCCATGATGTAGAGGTTGAGCGTGATCGACAGCGCGCTGGCGCCCATCACCCGGCACAGCATCCCCGCCAATTGTCCGGCAAGCGTGTGGGTGACGAAGAACAGCGAGCCGATGGCGAGCAGGCAAGCTCCTGCGGTATAGACCCAGCGCCGCGCAAAGCGGCGGATCAGCATCGGCATGAACAGGGTCACCGACAGGCCGAGCAGCGCCACGATGGTGTAGAGGATGGAGACCATCTGCTCGTTGTGCAGTATCTCATAGGCCTGGATCGGAATGACGCTGGACACCGTGGCGCGCGCAAAGGATTCGACTGCGTAGAGCGAGGCGAAGGTGCGCGCGTCCGCGGCCTTGAGGGCCGGGAGCCAGATCGGATGGCGCACATGGGTCGACATTGCTTCCCCAAAGCAGAATCACCGGTCAAATCTGCCTTGGCCGTTTCCGGGCCATTAAGAGGAAACCGACGCGCAGGCGGCGAAAAGCGAGTTGGTCAAAGCCTTTCCGGCGCTGGCCCAAAGCGGCATCCGACATGGCCTGCGCCCACGCGGCGCCGTGCCGAGGAACCCGGTCTTCTTCTGTCCCCGCCAACCGTGTTAGTCCTCAAGGCGGGGCTGAATCAGATCGCGAGACCATGACCATCGACACGCCGACCGCACCCGTCCAGAATCAGCCAAAACGCATCGTCGCCATCGACATCCTGCGCGGCATCGCGCTGCTCGCCATGGCGAGCTACCACTTCACCTGGGATCTGGAGTTCTTCGGCTACACCGACCCCGGCCTCACAGCCTTCGGCTGGTGGAAGATCTACGCCCGCTGCATCGCTTCGACCTTCCTGTTCCTGGTCGGCGTCAGCCTGTACCTTGCCCATGGCCGGCAAATCCGCTGGAACGGCTTCTGGAAGCGGTTCGCCATGGTTGCCGGCGCCGCGGTCGCCATCTCGATCGTCACCCGCATCGCGACGCCGGACGGCTTCATCTTTTTCGGCATCCTGCACGAGATCGCGCTCGCCAGCCTGCTCGGCCTCGCCTTCCTGCGCCTGCCGGCGTTGCTGACCCTGCTTGTGGCGGCACTGGTTATCGCGGCGCCGGTCTATCAGCGCTTCGAGGCCTTGGATCATCCCTGGCTGTGGTGGATAGGCCTGTCGGCGATCAATCCTCGTTCCAACGACTATGTGCCGCTGTTTCCATGGTTCGGCGCGGTGCTTGTCGGCATCGGCGTCGCGAAACTTGCCTCCGCTTCCGGCATACGGGCGCGCTTGGCAAGCCTGACGGCCGGCCGCTGGGCCAATCCGCTGGTCTTCATCGGCCGACACAGCCTCGCCTTCTACCTGATCCACCAACCGCTGCTGATCGGTTGCGTCTGGCTGTTCTCGCAGGTGATGCCAGCCAAGGTCGAAACCCCGCAGGTGAATTTCCTGAAGACCTGCCAGATCTCGTGCGAGCAGTCGCGCGACGCCAAGTTCTGTTCGAGCTATTGTGGCTGCATGCTCGACACGCTGGAGGGCGAATCCTCGCTTGATCGGCTCTACAACAACGATCAGACTGCGCAATGGAAGGCACATCTGGGCGATCTGGCCGGCACCTGCACCGCCCAGACCGACGACAAGATGACCGAGGGGGGACAGCAATGACCGACGCCCAACCGAAGCCAGGGAGGATACCGTGGCCGCCGGTGATCTACACCGCCGCCATCGCCATCAGCATCATTCTCGGCATGCTCTATCCCCTGCCCTGGATCGGCGACCTCCTGGGCGACATCCTGTTCGCCGCCGGCTGGGTGGCGCTGTTCGGCGTCGCGGCACTCTGGTTCACGGCGATCCGCACGATGGTCCGGGCCAAGACGACGCTCAATCCCAACGCGGTGCCCGACCATCTCGTCACGTCAGGCCCCTTCGGCATCACCCGCAACCCGATGTATCTGGCCAACACGCTGCTGTTGATCGGCGTCGCCTTCGTCACAGGCATCGTCTGGTTTCTGCCGATGGCGTTCATCGCGGCTTTCGCCACGCAGAAGGTCGCCATCGAGGGCGAGGAAAAGGTGCTGGCCGCGAAGTTCGGCAAGAAATACCGGGATTACGCAAAGAGAGTGCGGCGCTGGATCTGAGCCGGGGCCTGTATTCCGCGGCGCAGAGATTTTGACAGCTCTTGGCCGGTGGGGCGGCATACCTCGGCGATTGGCCGAACGCCTATCCCGTCGTCATCCACGGGCGGAGCAAGGAGCGCAGCGACGCAGCGCAGACCCGAGGATCCATGCCGCGACACCTGAGCGTCGCTACAGTGCAGAATTCTGCTCCGCTGCACTCAACGACGGAGGTAACGGCATGGATCCTAGGTTTCCGCGACGGAGCTTCGCTCCCTGTTCCGCCCCCTAGGATGACGAAGTTCGAAACGCTCCGGCCAGTCACGAACGTTTGTCGCTCAAACGCGCGATAGAATCTGGCCCCTCAGGTATTCACCCCAAGTTCCACCAGGCGCTCGACGCAGGACTCCTCGGCCTGGTCGAGTTCTGCCAGCGTCTCCTCGAGATCGCGGCGCTTCTGGCGCAGATCCTCGCGCTTTTCCTCGATCCGCTTGATCATCAGCTTGAGTTGCCCGACCTCGCCCGGCGGCTCCTTGTACATCTGGATGATTTCGCGGATCTCGTTGATCGAGAAGCCGAGCCTTTTTCCGCGCATGATCTGCCGGATGAGGTGGCGGTCGGAGGGACGAAACAGCCGCGTGCGGCCACGCCGCACCGGCTGCACCAGCCCCTCATCTTCATAGAAACGCAGTGTCCGCGTCGACACGTCGAATTCGCGGGTCAGTTCGGTGATCGAATAATATTCCCGCATCGTCACTCCCACACGCCGGAAACCCTGGCGATCGCCGTGCGTCGCCTTTCGTCCCAAACCAAAACCCTTGCCGCGCCGGAATCGACACGGCACCCCGCGCGAGCCTCGCACGGCATTTACGTAAAAGTCAATTGAGCTCGATCACCGGACCCCGAACCACCAACTCGCAAGGCCGAGGAAGGCAAAAAAACCAACGACATCGGTGACGGTGGTGACGAACACCGCCGACGCCACCGCCGGATCGATCTTGAATCGGTCGAGCAGCAGCGGGATCAGGATGCCGGCGAGTGCGGCGACGAACATGTTGATGATCATCGCCGCCGCGATGATGCCGCCCAGATTGGCATCGTGGAACCAGGCGGCCGCGACGATGCCGATCAGGATGGCGAAAACGATGCCGTTGATGAAGCCCACCCCCATTTCGCGGCGGATGATGCGGCCGGCATTGTAGATGTCGAGGTCCCTGGTCGCTAGTGCCCGCACGGTGACGGTCATGGTCTGCGAGCCGGCATTGCCGCCCATGCCGGCCACGATCGGCATCAGCACGGCAAGCGCCACGATCCGCTCGATCGTGTGGTCGAACAGGCCGATCACCGAAGCCGCCAGGAATGCGGTCAGGAGGTTGACCAGCAGCCAGGGAACGCGCGAGCGCGAGGTCGAAAGGATGCTGTCGGACAGCTCTTCGTCGCCGACGCCGCCCATGCGCAGCAGATCTTCCTCGGCTTCCTGCTGGATGACGTCGACGACATCGTCGATGGTCAAGACGCCGACCAGCCGCTCGTTCTCGTCGACGACGGCGGCCGAAAGCAAATCGTACTGTTCGAATTCCCGCGCCGCCTCCTCCTGGTCCATGGTGGCCGGGATGGCATGGCGCGTCTCGTGCATCACCTCCTCGACCTTGACCGTGCGCTTGGTGCGCAGGATCTGGTCGAGGTCGATGGCGCCGAGCAGCTTGAAGCTCGGATCGATGACGAAGATCTGGCTGAAGCGGTCGGGAAGGTTCTTGTCCTCGCGCATGTAGTCGATGGTCTGGCCGATGGTCCAGAACGGCGGCACCGCGACGAACTCGGTCTGCATGCGCCGCCCGGCGGTCTCTTCGTTATAGTCGAGCGAGCGGCGCAGCCTGATCCGCTCGGTGAACGGCAGCTGCGACAGGATCTCGTCCTGGTCTTCCTTCTCGAGGTCTTCGAGAATGTAGACCGCGTCATCGGAATCGAGTTCCTGCACCGCCTGCGCGATCTGCGCATTGGGCAGCTGATCGACGATCTCCATGCGGATCGCCTCGTCGACCTCGGTCAGCGCGGAAAAGTCGAAATCGGCGCCCAGGAGCTCGACCAGGGTGCGCCGCTGTTCGGGATGCAGCGCCTCGATCAGGTCGCCGAGTTCCGACTGGTGCAGGTGGTCGACTTCGTGCTTGAGCGTCGGCGTATCGCGGTCGGTGATCGCGGCCCCGATCTGGGCAAGGAAGGACGAAAGCACCGCGCCATCCTCGCCATAAATATCGGCGTGGATGTCGTCAGCCGCCTTGCCGGAGGTCGTCTGCTTGTCCTCCATCAGCGCCTCCCGCCATCCCGAAAAATTCTGTCTTAGGTCTAGAGCATCGAACCTTAAAGCGAAAACCGGTTTCGCGGAAATCCGTTGCATCTGGCTTGAAGACGCGATTCGATTTCGAGAACTTATCGTCCTAAGGCACGGAATATCAAACGAAACGCTTGTTCCACGCCACCTGGCGAGCACATCGCCGATGCCTGACCTGGGAATGCCTATCCCCATCAAAACCAGCGAATCCAGGCTTCAGACGGCGCGACAGCCGATGTCGCTGGGGAAAGAGCACCCCGGCGCGATTGCGGCAGAATTGTCATGATACGGATCCGGGCCTGAAGCCTGGCCTCCGAGTTGCGGCACGATCAGCCCAGGACAAAAACCGCCCTTGAACAGCAAGCCCGGGAAAACGAGCAAGGCAGTTGGCGACCGGCGCGTTCGCGTGGTCGTCGCCGAACGCAATCCGCTCGTCATATCGGCCCTGCGCGAAATGCTGGAATGCGACGGGCGCTTCGAACTCCTGGCATCGGTGCAGAGCGGCAAGCATTTCCTGGAACTGGCGACGGCACGCGAATTCGACGTCGCCGTCATCGGCTGGAAGCTCGCCGACATGGACGGCGCCGATGTCCTGGCCGAAATCCAGGCCAGCAAGCTCCCCGTGCGCATCGCCGTGTTTTCAAACGACCATGACATCGGCATCCTGAAGCAGTGCGTGCGGCTCGGGGCCCAGGGCTACTGCTTCCAGTTCGACGATCCGCATATCATCTTCGAGACGATCCTGGCGGTCGCGCATGGACGCATCTGCATCCCCTACATCGACATCAACAAGGTCAACGACACGCCCCTGGCGCAGCTCACGGTCCGCGAGCGCGAGCTGCTGGCGGTGCTTTCCGACGGCTGGACCAATCTGCAGATCGCGACGCGGACCGGCATTTCCGAGAACACGGTGAAGTACCACCTCAAGAATCTCTACGATAAGCTCGACGTCCGCAACCGGGCGATGGCGGTCGCGCTCTATTCACGCGAGAGGCGCACCCAGAAGCAGCCTTTCGGCTAAGGCAAGCGGGTAGGCCTACCGGGTAGGCCCACCCCACCCGCGCGCGGCGAGATGTTACCCGCCAAGGTGTTGTTGGCATTGGCCGTCGAAACGAAACTCCCCATCACCGCTTTGCTGGATCAGGAGGAGTTCGCACCATGGCCGGTTTCACCCATCTTTTCATTCCCGGGCCGACCAACATTCCCGAACAGGTCCGGCAGGCGATGAACCTGCCGATGGAGGACATGCGCGCCGCGTCCTTCCCCGATCTCACCTTGCCGCTGTTCGAGGATATCAAACGCGTGTTCAAGAACGAGACCGGCCGCGTCTTCATCTACCCGTCCTCCGGCACGGGTGCCTGGGAAGCCGCGATGACCAATGTGCTCAGCCCCGGCGACCGCGTGCTGATGTCGCGCTTCGGCCAGTTCTCGCATCTGTGGGTCGACATGGCCGAGCGGCTGGGTTTCGAGGTCGACGTCATCGACTGCGAATGGGGAACCGGCGTTCCGCTCGAACTCTATGCGGAGAGGCTGAAGGCCGACAAGACGCACCGCATCAAGGCGGTCTTCTGCACGCAGAATGAGACCGCGACCGGCGTCACCAGCGACGTCGCCGGCTGCCGCGCCGCGCTCGACGACGCAAACCACCCTGCCCTGCTCTTCGTCGACGGCGTGTCGTCGATCGGCTCGATCGACTTCCGTCAGGAAGAATGGGGCGTCGACTGCGCCGTCAGCGGCTCGCAGAAGGGTTTCATGCTGCCCGCCGGCCTCGGCTTCCTGTCGGTCAGCAGGAAGGCGCTTGTGGCTTCGAGAACCGCGACCCACCGGCACTGCTTCTTCTCCTTCGAGGACATGATCCGCGCCAACGACGCCGGCTATTTCCCCTACACGCCGGCGACGCAGCTGCTGCGCGGCCTGCGCGCCTCGCTCGACCTGATCGCCGAGGAAGGGCTGGACACCGTCTTCGCCCGCCACCATCGGCTGGCCGAAGGCGTACGCAAGGCGGTTGACGCCTGGGGCCTGAAGCTCTGCGCCAAGGCGCCGAAATGGCATTCCGACACGGTCAGCGCCATTCTCGTCCCCGAAGGCATCGACAGCGGCGACGTCGTCAAGCGTGCCTACCAGACCTACCGGACCTCGCTCGGCGGCGGTCTCAACAAGGTGTTCGGCAAGGTCTTCCGCATCGGCCATCTCGGCTGGCTGAACGAGGTGATGGTGCTGGCCTCGCTGTCGGCGGCCGAAATGGCGCTGCTCGATTGCGGCGTGCGGCTGGCGCCCGGCTCCGGCGTCGGCGCCGCAATCCAGCATTTTCGCGCCTCGGCCGCGGTGCCGGTCGCCGAAGCGGCGTGACAGGGAGCCGACGATGAGCCACACCATCAACCATTTGAAGAAACTGAGGCTGCAGCGCAGCGAGCTGGCGGTTCCTGGTTCAAGCCCGGAAATGATCGACAAGGCGGCCAACAGCGCCGCCGACTTCGTCTTCCTCGACATCGAGGACGCAGTGGCGCCGCCGGATAAGGAACGCGCCCGCAAGAACATCATCCAGGCGCTCAACGACATCGACTGGCGCGCCAAGGGCAAGACCGTTTCGGTGCGCATCAACGGCCTCGATACGCATTACATGTACCGCGACGTGGTCGACGTGATGGAACAGGCCGGCGACCGGCTGGACACCATTTTGGTGCCGAAGGTCGGCGTGCCGGCCGACCTCTACATGGTAGAGGCCATGGTCAACCAGATCGAGATGGCCAAGGGTTTCAAGACTCGCGTCGGCCTCGAAGCGCTGATCGAGACCGCGCTCGGCATGGCCAATGTCGAGGCGATTGCCGCGACCCCTGGACGGCTGGAAGCCATGCATTTCGGCGTCGCCGACTATGCGGCGAGCTGCAAGGCGCGCACCGTCAACATCGGCGGCCTCAACCCCGACTATCCCGGCGACCAGTGGCATTTCGCGCTCTCGCGGATGACGGTCGCCTGCCGCGCCTATGGGCTGCGCGCCATCGACGGGCCGTTCGGCGATTTCTCCGATCCCGAAGGCTACATCGCCGGCGCGAAGCGCGCTGCGGCACTCGGGATCGAAGGCAAATGGGCGATCCATCCCTCGCAGATCGCACTCGCCAACGACGTCTTCTCGCCGCCGGAAAAAGAGGTCACGCGCGCCAGGCGCATCCTCGAAGTGCTGAAGGAAGCCGAGGCGCAGGGCAAAGGAGCGGCCGCGCTCGACGGCAAGATGATCGACGCCGCGTCGGAACGCATGGCCAGAAACGTATTGGTGGTCAACGAAGCTATCGAGCGCGCGGGCCAACTTACCCAACGAGAGCCGCGCGTCGCAGCACTTTGACTGTTCAGGGAGGAAAAAATGGACATCCACGAATATCAGGCCAAGGAACTGCTGGCACGGCACGGCGTGCATGTGCCGCGCGGCGGGCTGGCCTACAGCCCCGAACAGGCGACCTACCGGGCGCGCGAGATCGGCGGCGGCAAATGGGTCCTGAAGGCGCAGGTGCATTCCGGCGCGCGCGGCAAGGCCGGCGGCATCAAACTGTGCGCCAATGACGAGGAGATCTCGAGTGCCGCCGAAGCGATGCTTGGGCGCAAGCTGGTGACGCAGCAGACCGGCCCACGCGGCAAGCTGATCTCCAGGCTCTATCTCGAGGAAGCCGTCGACATCGCGCAGGAGCTCTATGTCGGCTTCGTCCTCGACCGCAAGGAAGAGCGCGTCATGATCGTCGCCTCGGCCGCCGGGGGCATGGAGATCGAGGACATCGTCGAGAAGGCCCCCGATTCCATCCTGCGCACATCGGTCGATCCCGGCGTCGGCATGCAGCGCTTCCAGGCACGCGAGATCGCCTTCGGGCTCGGCCTCGACCACGATTTGATCGGCAAGGCGACCGAGACCATCTTCAGCTGCTACCAGGTGTTTCGCGACTACGACGCCTCCATGCTGGAGATCAATCCGCTGGTGGTGACCCGCGACGGCAGCCTGATCGCGCTCGACGCAAAAATGTCGTTCGACGAGAACGCACTGTTCCGCCGTCCGGAAATCTCCGAGCTGCGCGACAAGAGCCAGGAAGACCCGCGCGAGACCTTCGCCAGCGATCGCGGCCTCTCCTATGTCGGCCTCGACGGCAACATCGGCTGCATCATCAATGGCGCGGGCCTTGCCATGGCGACGATGGACATGATCAAGATCGCCGGCGGCGAGCCGGCCAACTTCCTCGATATCGGCGGCGGCGCCTCGCCCGAGCGGGTGGCGAAATCGTTCCGCGCCGTGCTCGGCGACAAGAATGTCGAGACCATCCTGGTCAACATCTTCGCCGGCATCAACCGCTGCGACTGGGTTGCGGAGGGCGTCATCAAGGCGATCCGCGAGGTCGGCGTCAACGTGCCCTTGGTGGTGCGGCTCTCCGGCACCAAGGCCGAGGAAGGACGCCGCATCCTGGCCGATTCCGGCGAGGCGGTGATCGTCGCCGACACGCTGGCCGAAGCCGCCGAAAAAGCCGTCGCCGCATGGCGCGCGGCCGCCAAGAAAAAAGCAGCCTGAGAGAGGTCGAGAAAATGGCAATCCTGCTCAATCGCAGCACCCGCGTCATCGTCCAGGGGTTTACCGGCAAGATCGGCAGTTTCCACGCCGACGACATGAAACGCTATGGCACCAAGCTCGTCGGCGGCGTCACCCCCGGCAAGGGCGGCCAGAAGCATCTCGGCCTGCCCGTCTTCAACACGGTCAAGGGGGCGGTGCGCGAGACCCGCGCCGAGGCGAGCATCGTCTTCGTGCCGCCGCCCTTCGCCGCCGATTCGATCATGGAAGCGGCGGACGCCGGGATAAAACTCTGCATCTGCATCACCGACGGCATCCCCTCGCAGGACATGATGCAGGTCAAGCGCTACATGCGCCGCTACCGCTTCGAGGACCGCATGCGGCTGATCGGGCCGAATTGCGCCGGCGTCATCACGCCAGGCCAGGCGCTGGTGGGCATCATGCCCGGCAACATCTACCTGCCCGGCCGCATCGGCATCGTCGGCCGCTCCGGCACGCTGGGCTATGAAGCCGCCTCGCAGATGAAAGCGCTCGGCATCGGTGTGTCGACCAGCGTCGGCATCGGCGGCGACCCGATCAACGGCTCCTCCTTCAAGGACATTCTAAAGCTGTTCGAGCAGGACGACGAGACCGACGCCGTGGTGATGATCGGCGAGATCGGCGGACCGCAGGAGGCGGAAGCCGCGATCTGGGCGCGCGACAACATGCGCAAGCCCCTGATCGCCTACATCGCCGGCCTTTCCGCCCCGAAAGGCCGCCGCATGGGCCATGCCGGCGCCATCATCTCCGCCTTCGGCGAATCGGCGCAGGAGAAGGTCGAGATCCTGAAAGAGGCCGGGGTGATAATCGTGCCGACGCCGTCATCGTTTGGCGAGGTTGTGGCCGATACGCTGGCCAGGATGAAGAAGGCGGCGTAACCTTCGGGAACAGCCGGCGTGCGGGCAGTTGCCGGAGCACGAGGCGGCGCGATCTGAATGCGCCGCCCAAATGGCCTCTCCCAAACAGCCGAGCGGGCCGGCGCCTTGACGCCGGTTCAGTTCAGGACGGCGGGTGGCGGGCCGGCTTGCCAGCCTGTCGTTCTGGCGGGCCGGCTCTCAAACACGCTGGCAAGATTGTGTGCCGCCCGCGGTGGGCCAGCCCTGGTCATCGGCTCGACCGGATTCGATGCCGCCGAACTAGCCGAGGCCGCCAAGACCGTCGCCATCTTGCGCTCCAGCAGCTTTTCGGTGGGGCTGAACATGCTGGTCGGATTGGTCGAAGAAGCATTGAGAGCGCTCGATCCCAACGACTGGGACGCCGAGGTCTTCGGCGGACATCATCCAGGGCCACGGCGGCAAGATCGAGTTGCAGGACAACGAGCCAAACGGCCTCGTTGTCACGATCGATCTGCCGAATGGACCAAAGGTACAGCCTTTATAGGACGGCCACGTGCTGGGGGTCCCTACATGCGCCCGCGCACGCCTTCCGGATCATAAGGAGAGTCTTCGATCACCCTTGCCGGACGTCGCTCGCCGAGGATTGAAACCTCCAGCGTTGTCCCCGGCGTGCCAAGCTCCAGCGGCAGCAGCACCAACGCTATGTCGTGGCCAAACGTATAGGAGTAGCCCGCCGAGGTGACGCGGCCGACAAGTTTGCCGTCGCGATAGACGCCCTCATAGGCAAAGGCGCTCGCACCGTCCGTGTCGATGGACAGCGTGACGATCCGGCGCGTCGTGCCCTGCTTTTGCTTCGTGGCCAGGGCGGCACGGCCGATGAAGTTGCCCTTGTCGAGCCTCACGAAGCGGTCGAGACCGCTTTCCCAGGCCGAGAGTTCGAGGTTCATGTCGCGGTACATGGCGCGGTAGGACTTGTCGAGACGCAGCGATTCCAGCGCCTGCAGCCCGACCAACCTGAGCCCATGCGCCTGTCCCGATGCCAGAAGGGCATCCAGCAAATGCCGCTGGTAGCAGAGCGGATGATAAAGCTCCCAGCCGAGTTCGCCCGAATAGTTGACGCGCATCAGCCGCACGTCGCTGGCCAGGCCAACGGTCGCCGACCGCACGCTGAACCAAGGGAAAGCCTCGTTCGACAGATCGATCTCGGTCAGCGGCTGCAGCACGTCGCGCGCTTTGGGTCCGACCACGGTGAAGCTGCCGCGATCGTTGGTGACATTGCGCAGGTGCACGCTGCCGTCCTTCGGCAGCAGCCGGCTTAGGTCGTCGTGGTTCCAGCGCTCGGCGCGCGGTGTCGAGACGAGGTAGAACAGCTCGCTCCCCAGCCGCCCCACCACATACTCGGCCTGCACGCCGCCGGTCGGCGTCAGGTGATGGGCGAGCACGATGCCTCCGAGCTTCGGCAAGCGATTGGCGAGGATGCCGTCGAGCCAGCGCTCGGCGCCCGGGCCGCCGACCTCGAACTTGGTCATCGGCGTCATTTCGACCAGGCCGGCGGCTTGCCGGACGGCCTGGACCTCCTCGCCGACATAGTTGCCCTTGGCGGTCCAGCGCCAGCTGTACGAATTGCGAGCCTCGACACCCGAAGGCGCGAACCAGCTTGGCATTTCCCAGCCGTTCAGCACATCCCACACCGCGCCGAGCTGGCTCAGCCGCTCGTAGGAAGGAGCCGTCTTCTGCGGCCGTGCCGCCGGCATGTCCTGGCCCGGATAATGCTGTGCCGCATGGGTGCCCCAGGCTTCCCGCACCTTCTCACGCGTCCAGTTCTTGTTGGCATGGTCGCCAAAGCGCCGCGGATCCAGTTCCGCCGTGTCGATGCTATTGCCGCCTTCGACAATCCGCTCGGAAAGATAGTGGCCGATCGCTCCGCCCCACAGGATGCCGCCCGGCACGCCTTCGGCGAGCCAGACATTTTGAAGCCCCCAGGCCGGCCCCATCAGCGGCAGTTCATCGGCCGTCATTTGGAAAGGTCCGCGCACATTCCGCTTGATGCCGGCGCGCCCGAGCGCGGGCACAAGTGCACTCGCCCGTTCCCAGTTCCACGAGACGGCGTCGAAATCCTCATCGAGCAGGTCGGCGCCGAACCATTCCGGCACGCCGTTCTCGGCGAACAGCTTGAGCTGTTCCGTGCGCTCGTAGGGGCCGAACATCAGCCCGTCTCCCTCTTCGCGCAGATAACCCTCGTAGCCCTCGTCCCTCAGGATCGGCATTTCCGGAAGGCCAAGCCGCTTGCGCTCCACCACTTCGGGCACCGCCTCGGTGATCCAGTACTGATGCACGATCGGGATGGCCGGAATGTCGAGGCCCAGCATGGCGCCGGTCTGGCGCGCATAATTGCCGGTGGCGAGGATGACGTGTTCGCAGATCATGTCGCCACGGGAAGTTCTGATCTTCCACTCGCCGCCCGACAGCCGCTCGAACCCCGTCACTTCGGTGCCGAGATGGATCTTGGCGCCAAGGTCGCGCGCCCCCTTGGCCATGGCCTGGGTCACGTCGGCGGGCGCGATATGACCGTCATCGGGATGATAGAGCGCGCCCAACATGTCGTTGTTGTCGAGCAGCGGCCAGATCTCGCGCGCCTCGGCGGGCGATACGATCCGCGCCCGGATCCCCTGGACCTCGGCGACATCCATGTAGCTGCGATATTCGTCGAGCCGGTCGCGTGTGTTGGCGATGCGCAGCTGGCCGCATTTGTGCCAGCCGACCTTCTGGCCGGTTTCGGCTTCGAGCCCTTCATAGATCTCGATGGACTTGGCGATCATGCGGCCGACGTTGAGGCTGCGCGCATAGGAGGGTATCAGCCCCGCCGCATGCCATGTCGAACCGGCGGTAAGCTGCGTTCGCTCGAGCAGCGCGACATCGCTCCAGCCACGCTTCGCCAGGCCGTAAAGAATGCCTGCGCCGACACAGCCGCCACCAACGACCACGGCCCGAAAATTGCCCAACATACGCGATGCCCCTGGATGGAGTTGTCCCGGGCACTATAGGCAAGCGCGATCTCGTCGGTCACGGCATTTGCGACGCTGGCGTGGCGAATGGCGATTGGTGCACCATTGCGTGCTGGCGCGCACTGTCGCCGAGGCAAGCCGGAACGGAGAGAGAAAATGGTGCGGTCGAGAAGACTCGAACTTCCACGGGTTGCCCCACAGCGACCTCAACGCTGCGCGTCTACCAATTCCGCCACGACCGCACGTGGTAGGAGCCGGAACCGACCGGCTCGCGGCGTGTAGCAAATCGTTTCCGGCGAAACAAGTGCGCCGCGAGCAATAATCTCAAGCGATTGGCATAACGGTCCACAGGATTGGAAAACTGGGCCGGAACTGGACGTTTTGCCCGTTTGAGGCCATATGGAAGCAAATGCATGTCGCCCGGAAGTGCAAGGCGGTCTTGGGCTATGGTATGCATGGGCAAAAAGCGACACGCCATGACAGAACGCAGCCAGATCGCCACGTCATTCCTGCCCCTGCCCGGGTCAGCGCCGGTCGAATGGCGTATCGAGCCGGGCCTCACCGCCTATCCCGACGCGCTTGCCTCCATGGAGGCGCGCGCCGAGGCCATCCGCAGCGGTGCCGCCGGCGAGATGGTCTGGCTGGTCGAACATCCGCCGCTCTACACCGCCGGCACCAGCGCCCGCATCGAGGACCTGATCGAGCCTGACCGCTTTCCGGTCTTTTCGGCAGGACGCGGCGGCGAATACACCTATCATGGGCCGGGCCAGCGGGTTGCCTATGTGATGCTCGACCTGAAGCGGCGCCGCGAGGATGTGCGCGCCTTCGTCGCGGCGCTCGAACAGTGGATCATCGGCACCCTCGCCGCCTTCAACGTGCGCGGCGAACGCCGCGAGGACCGGGTCGGCGTCTGGGTGGTGCGGCCCGACCGCCCCGCTTTGCCGGACGGATCGCCGGCCGAAGACAAGATCGCGGCCATCGGCATCCGGCTGCGGCGCTGGGTGAGCTTTCACGGCATCGCCATCAATGTCGAGCCGGAGCTCACCCATTTCAGCGGCATCGTGCCGTGCGGCGTCCAGGACCATGGCGTCACCAGCCTCGTCGACCTCGGCCTTCCCGTTGGCATGGCCGACCTCGATCTGGCGCTGAAATCCGCCTTCGAGGATGTCTTCGGCCCGGCCATCGCGTTGCCTGTCGAAGCGGCCCGGAAGGCCGGTTGAGCCTTTCAATCCGGGGCGGCTCAGATGAGCTGCGCCGACGCCCACAACACACCGCAGCCATGGATGACGAACACCGCCAGCAGCGCGCCGGCGATGGCGAAGCGGTCGACGATGCGGATCGGCTCCAGTTCGTGACGCGGCTTTATCCCGCTGCCCACCGTCAGCAGGCTGAGGATCGAAAAGACCGCTCCCGCCACGATCAGGAACCCTGACGAGAAGCCGGCCTGCCGGCCGAGCGCCAGGAACGCGGACAGCAGGAAGAACGAGGCCAGCGCCAGCATGATCGGCCCCGGGCAGATCTGGCGCAGCACCTGGCCGCCATCGAACTTCCACACCGGCACCAGATTGGCGATGTTGAACAGGGCAGCACAGCCGGCCAGCGCCGCCAGGAGCGCTGCGGCGGCCTTGTGCCCCTCGCCGCCGGCAAACACGCTGGCGGCAATGACGATCGGCACCAGGAAGGCGGAAAAGCCCGCCCCCATCAGCGCCACGAAGGCCACCTCGAAACGGCTGTTGTAAGGCCGGCCGCCAATGGCGATGCCGCCGAGTAGCGGGATGAAGATCATCCGCGCCTTGCGGTGGCCCATCAGCCGGAACGCGGCCATGTGGCCAAGCTCGTGCAAGGCCACGACCGACGTCAGGATCGAGGCCAGCGCCAGCCCGCCGAGGTGCAGCCCGAAGAACGGCCACAGGATCAGTGCCGACAGCACGGCGAAACCGACCTGGCTCAGCGGATGCTCGAACCAGCCGCCCTTGCGATACTGCCCGGTGACCGCCCAGCGCTGCAGCTTGGAAAGTTCGCGGCGCATGGCGAAATAACGGAACACCAGGAAGGCGACGCCACGGTAGCGGTCGGTCCGGCCGAGCGTCACCCGCGTGCCGCCGCCTTCCGAAGCGAGATCCGTGGTTTCGCTATAATCCTTCCAGAACGAGCCATCGAGAGCGGTGTCCTCGATGACGCGCATCGTGAAGCTGCTGCCTTCGACGACGTCTTCGAGCTTCGACCTGCGCTCGATCGGCTTGCCGTCGCGGCCTTCCCACGACAGCATGATGCGAGCCTCGCCCTCCCCGTCCAGCATCTGCGCCGACAGGATCTGGCCGGACCAGCCGGCATCGTTGCCGAGCGGCCACAGCGCCTGCCAGAGACGCTGCCGGTCCATGGCAACCACGCGGGTGGACCTGACCGTTCGCAAACCAAGCGGCACGGTTATCAAGAGAAAGATCAGCCCGAGATTGCTGACCACCAGAATGGCGGTGATGATGGGCGACACCTGGACGTTGCTCCTGCCTTGGTGGAGAACCCTAACGTCGCGGCGGCAAGAAAAGCTTAACGGCGGGGCGGCCTTGCGCCCGCCGGAACTGCGGCGAAAGCCGCCAAATCACATGGCTCCGATCCAGATCGCCATGGAAACGAGAAACGCACTCATGCAAACCAGCGAGACGACATCCTGAACCAGATCGGTCATAACTCTCTCCTGTTGTTGATATGTTCGCAATTTGTTCTAATTTTGTTTCAAAGTCAACGAGCAGAATCCGCCCGCGGCCGGAATCTTCGAGCGATCAAATCGGCAGGGTTAAGAAAAGGTTGACGGGTGTCAGGCAGGGCTATGTGGCAGATCACATGCCTTTGCGATTGGCTCATACGCCCATCGTTTCGTCATCCTAGGGCGGAGCAAGGAGCGGAGCGACGCGCGCAGACCCTAGGATGACGAAATGGAGCTTCACAGCGGCACCACCTTGCCGTCGGCCAGCGTGACGCGCCGGTCCATACGCGATGCCAGCTCGTGATTGTGGGTGGCGATCAGCGCGGCGAGGCCCGACTGGCGGACCAGCGCCTCCAGCGCCTCGAAAACATAGGAGGCGGTGACCGGATCGAGATTGCCGGTCGGCTCGTCGGCCAACAGCACCAGCGGCGCATTGGCGACCGCGCGCGCGATGGCGACGCGCTGCTGCTCGCCGCCGGACAACTCGGCCGGCCGGTGCGATGCGCGCTTGCCGATCTGCATGTAGTCGAGCAGTTGCGCGGCGCGCTCGGACGCTTCCTTGCGGCTCAGCCCTTTGATCAGTTGCGGCATCATGATGTTTTCCAGCGCGGAAAACTCCGGCAGCAGATGATGGAACTGGTAGACGAAGCCGACATCGTTGCGGCGTATCGAGGTGCGTTCATCGTCGGACAGCCGCCCGCAGGCCCGGCCGGACAGGATGACGTCACCGGCGTCGGGGCGTTCCAGCAGGCCCGCCGTGTGCAGCAGCGTCGACTTGCCGGTGCCCGACGGCGCCACCAGCGCCACCATCTCGCCGCGCCGCAGCGCAAAATCGGCGCCGTTCAGGATGGTGAGCTTGCGCGGCCCCTGGACATAGTGCCGCTCGACGCTCTTCAGCTCGATAATGACCTCGGCCATTATTCGTACCTCAAGGCTTCGACCGGATCGAGGCGAGCTGCCCGCCATGCCGGAAACACCGTTGCCAGGAAGGACAGGGCAAGCGCCATGATGATGACATAGGTGGTCTCGCGCGGATCCATCTTTGCCGGCAGCTGGCTGAGGAAGTAGAGCTCGGGGTTGAACAGCACCTTGCCGGTCATCCAGGAGAAGAACTGGCGGATCGATTCGATATTGGTGCAGATGACGACCCCGAGCAGCACGCCGGCGAGCGTGCCGGTGACGCCGATCGCAGCCCCTGTCATCAGGAAGATGCGCAGGATGGCGCCGCGCGAGGCGCCCATGGTGCGCAGGATGGCGATGTCGCGGCCCTTGTCCTTCACCAGCATGATCAGGCCGGAAATGATGTTGAGGGCCGCCACCAGCACGATCAGCGTCAGGATCATGAACATGACGTTGCGCTCGACCTGCAGGGCGGAAAAGAAGGTCTCGTTGCGCTGGCGCCAGTCGACCATGTCGATCGGCCGCTGTGCCGCTTCTTCCACCTTCGGTTTCAGCGCGTCGACATTATCGGGATTGTCGACATAGATCTCGATCGTCTGCGCCCGCCCGTCCATATTGAAATAGAGCTGCGCCTCTGAGAACGGCATGTAGACGATGGAAGTGTCATATTCCGACATGCCGACTTCGAAGATCGCCGAGATCTTGTAGCCCTTCATGCGCGGCGTCGTGCCGATCGGCGTCACGTCGCCATCGGGCGAGATCAGCGTGATGGTGTCGCCCAGCGTCAGGCCGAGATTCTCGGCCATGCGCTTGCCTATGGCAACGCCCTCGCCGCTGTCGAAATCGGCGAGCGAACCCTGCTTGATGTTGTTGGCGACGATGGCGATCTTGCCGAGATCCTCGCTGCGTATGCCGCGCACCAGCGCGCCGGTGCCGCCACCGACATTGCCTTGCGCCAGCACCTGGCCGTCGATCAGCGGGATGGCGTATTTGACGCCTGGCACGCCGTTGATGCGGCCTGCGACCTGGGCGTAGTCCTCGAGCGGCGAATCGATCGGCTGCACGATCAAATGGCCGTTGACGCCGAGAATCCGCGTCAACAGCTCGGCGCGGAACCCGTTCATCACGGCCATCACCACGATCAGCGTCGCAACGCCCAGCATGATGCCGAGGAAGGAGATCGAGGCGATGACCGAGATCACCGTCTCCTTGCGCCGCGAACGCAGGTAGCGCCATGCGACCGTGCGTTCGAAGACGGAAAAGGGACCGGCGCCCGCCGATCTTGCCGCGGCCGCCTCGCTCATGCGGCGGCACCGAAGCGTTTTTTCGCCTCGGCGATCGGCAGCGTCTCGCGCTCGCCGGTCTTGCGATTCTTGATTTCGACCTCGCCGGCGGCGACGCCGCGCGGCCCGACGATCACCTGCCAGGGCAGGCCGATCAGGTCGGCGGTGGCGAACTTGCCGCCCGGCCGCTGGTCGGTGTCGTCGTAGAGCACATCCTTGCCGGCATCGGCAAAGGCGGCATAAAGCTCGTCGCAGACGCGGTCGCAGTCGGCATCGCCCGCCTTCATGTTGATCACGCCGATGTCGAACGGCGCCACGGCTTCCGGCCAGATGATGCCGTTCTCGTCGTGGCTGGCTTCGATGATTGCCGCGACCAGCCGCGACGGGCCGATGCCGTAGGAGCCACCGGAGACGAAATGATCCTTGCCGTCGGGGCCGGTCACCTTGGCGCCCATGGGCTTGGAATATTTGTCGCCGAAATGAAAGATGTGTCCGACCTCGATGCCCCGCGCCGAGACCCGGTCGGCTTCGCCGATCTTGTCCCACGCCGCCTCGTCATGCATCTCGTCGGTGGCGGCGTAAGGCGTCGTCCACGTCTTGACGATATCGGCGATCTCGCCGTCATTGGCGAAGTCTGTGTTTTCGCCGGGCACCTGGAGCGACAGATAATCGCGATCGCAATAGACCTGGCTCTCGCCAGTGTCGGCCAGTATGATGAATTCGTGGCTGAGATCGCCGCCGATCGGCCCGGTATCGGCCCGCATCGGGATAGCCTGCAGGCCCATGCGCGTGAAGGTCCTGAGATAGGACACGAACATCCTGTTATAGGCCGCCTTGGCGCCCTCGAAATCGAGGTCGAAGGAATAGGCGTCCTTCATCAGGAATTCGCGCGAGCGCATGACGCCGAAGCGCGGCCGCACCTCGTCACGGAACTTCCACTGGATGTGGTAGAGATTGAGCGGCAGGTCCTTGTAGGACTTGACGTAGGCGCGGACGATTTCGGTGACCACTTCCTCATTGGTCGGACCGTAGAGCATGTCGCGGTCCTGCCGGTCCTTGATGCGCAGCATCTCCTTGCCATAATCGTCATAGCGGCCGCTTTCGCGCCACAAATCGGCCGACTGGATGGTCGGCATCAGGATTTCCAGTGCGCCGGCGCGGTTCTGCTCCTCGCGGATGATCTGACAGACCTTGTCCAGCACCCGCTTGCCGAGCGGCAGCCAGGAAAAACTGCCCTGCCCCTGCTGGCGGATCATGCCGGCGCGCAGCATCAGCCGGTGCGAGACGATCTCGGCCTCGCGCGGATTTTCTTTCAGGATAGGCAGGAAATAGCGCGACAAACGCATGGACTGGTCCGTGAATGAGAACGGCCGCGCCAGAATCGGCGCGACGCAGGTTTGCTTGCCCCGGCTTCATAGCCATTTCATGGCGGAATGGAAACCCGGCCATAGCCGCACTTCAACGCCTTCCGGCCCGGAATCCCTTGGTTCCGGGTCAGGCCGCGCTGGCAATCGAGCGTGCCAAACCACTTCGGATTTGGCCTCCAATTCTTTGCGCGCGTCAATGCAGAACATGCCGTAAAGGCTCCCTTGCACCCTGCTGGTCGTTTCGAAAGCAAAGCATGCCATACTATTGTGCAGTGCAGCACGAGAATGCCTGTTTCGAGGCAAAATTCTTCGTGACATTTTCATTCGGCTTAGGCTAATGTCCCGCGATAACCGAGAGGGCGGAGACAAATCTGCTCTCCTACGCGGTCAAAGTCTTGGGAGGATGCGATCTAGGCGCGGTTACTCGCTGCCGCCGGAAACCGGAAACAGATCGGACGCGTTTAATTGCAAGGCCTCGTGCCTTGCATTTTTTTTGTGCAATCATCTGGTTAGCGCGGCGAGTTGCCAGCTTACATGACCCAGCGTCAGCTTGCGCAGGGTGGCGGCGCGTGGCGGCATTTCAAGCCCATCCGCACCGCTCCGATCTCTTCCAAGCAGCCTTGCCGGGCGCTCTATTTCGCCGGTGTCTGGCCGAAATCTGGTACGATGTGCGGGATGTCGTTGAGGCTGTATCCCAGCCCGTGCGTCAGGCCATAGAAAATGCCCATCAGGATCGCCGTCGCGACGGTCGTGCGGATCACGGCGCGCAGCATATGCGGCCCGCGCGGCGCGCTCGGCACCGTGCCCAGCGTAACGTCCTGATCGTCGTCCTGCGTCCTCACGCTGAACGGCAGCACGGCGAACAGCACCACCCACCAGGTCGCGAAAAACAGCGCGGTGAACGAAACCCAGCTCATGATTGCTCCAGTTCGATCAGCGTGCCGAAGAAATCCTTCGGATGCAGGAACAGCACCGGCTTGCCATGCGCACCGATCTTCGGGTTGCCGTCGCCGAGCACGCGGGCGCCGGCGGCCTTGAGCTGGTCACGCGCGGCCACGATATCGTCGACCTCGTAGCAGAGATGGTGCATGCCGCCGGATGGGTTCTTCGCCAGGAACGCGGCGATCGGCGAGCCCTCGCCAAGCGGCTCCAGCAATTCGATCTTGGTGTTGCCCACATCGACGAACACCACCGTGACGCCATGCTCCGGCAAAGCCTGCGGTTCCGTCACTTCGGCGCCAAGCGTATTGCGGTAAGCAGCAATTGCCGCCGCCAGATCCGGCACCGCAAGCGCGACATGGTTCAGCCGTTCAAGCATTGGTTTTCCTCAAGGCAGCAACGCAAACGGACCGAGGGACGAGCACAACGCAACTTGCCTTCCCTATTGCCGTACTGCCCTACTCCCTTATTCCCCTGTTCGTCACCTTGTGACGAACACCGTCACCAGCGGCTTCTTGCCCCAGGCTTCGTTGGCGGCGCCGCGCACCGCGCGCCGCACCGCCTCCTGCACCAGGTCGAGGTCTTTTCGGCGCTGGCGGGGGATCGAATCCACCGCGCCCACGGCCGCATCGATCATCAGGTCTTCCAGCGTGTCGCCACGGGCATCGGCCTCGGCGACGCCGATGGCGACCAGGTCGGGATCGCCGGCCAGTTCATATTTGTCGTCGAGCACGACATTGACCGCGACATGGCCGGCAAAGGACAATTTGCGCCGGTCGCGAATGCCCATCGCCTGGTCGGTGCCGATCAAATTGCCGTCCTTGTAGATGCGGCCGAACGGCACCTGGTCGATGATCGTGGCGGGGCCGGGAGCGAGCCGCAGCATGTCGCCGTCGCGCACCTGCGCCACCTGGCCGATGCCGGAGGTCGACATCAGCGATCCCTGCGCCACCAGATGCGCGGCCTCGCCATGCACGGGAACGCCGATCTGCGGGCGCACCCATTCGTACATCTTGCGCAGTTCGCTGCGGCGGGGATGGCCCGAGACATGCACCAGCGCGTCGCCGTCCTCGATGATCTTGATGCCGAGATCGATGAGGCGGTTCTTGATCTCGAGGATCGCCTTTTCGTTGCCGGGAATGGTACGCGAGGAAAACACCACCGTGTCTCCCGCCGTCAGCGATACCGATTTCATCTCGTCGCGTGACAGCTTGGCAAGGGCTGCCAGCGGCTCACCCTGGCTGCCGGTGCAGATGATGACGAGGTTTTCGCGCGGGATGAAGCCGAAATCCTCCTCGGCGATGAACTCCGGCAGGCCGTCCATGTAGCCGAGCTCATCGGCCACATCGATGACGCGCTTCAGCGAGCGGCCAAGCACCAGGCACTGGCGCCCGGCGTCGCGTGCGGCCCTGGCAATGGAGACGATGCGCCCGACATTGGAGGAGAACGTGGTGACGGCGACGCGGCCCTTGGCGGCCTGGATGACACCCTTGAGGCCCTCGCCCACCGCGACTTCCGAAGGCGACTCGCCTTCACGCAGCGCATTGGTCGAATCGCAGATCAGCGCCAGCACGCCCTTGTCGCCATAGGCACGGAAGCGCGCTTCGTCGGTCTTCGGGCCGATCGTCGGTTCCGGGTCGATCTTCCAGTCGCCGGTGTGGATGACGGTGCCGGCCGGCGAGGTGATCGCCAGCGACATCGGCTCGGGAATCGAGTGCGCGACGGGAATGGCCTCGATCTCGAATGGGCCGACGGTGAATTTCTCGCCCGCCCGGTAGATCGTCAGCGGGATCTTCGGTGCGCCCTGTTCGCCCTGCCGCTTGGCTTCCAGCAGCCCGGCGCTGAACGGCGTCATCCACACAGGCGCCTTCAGCTTCGGCCAGGTGTCGAGCAGCGCGCCATAATGGTCCTCATGCGCATGGGTGATGATGATGCCGCGCAGGTTGGCGAGGTTCTCCTCGATGAAGCGCGTGTCGGGCAGGATCAGGTCGACGCCCGGATGCGCCGTATCGGGAAAGGTGACGCCGACATCGATGATGATCCATTCGCGCGCGCTCGGCGGGCCATAGCCGTAGAGGGCGAAGTTCATGCCGATCTCGCCAACGCCGCCGAGCGGCACGAAGACGAGTTCGGCGTTTTCCGCTTTCGCCATGATTTTTCCCTTCCTGGCCCTCAGGCCAAGCCGTTGAAGCAATTCCAGGAATAGTGTGTAACGGCTTTCCCACCGGAATTGCGTAAAAACAAAACTATACCCGCGCGGATGCGACCGCGCCGAAATGCACATCGCCGGCGGCGATCGTCAAAACAGACCCGTCATCGTCGCGGATCACGAAACGGCAGTCCTCGTCAATGGTCTCGAACACGCCACGCACCACATTACCGTCAATTCTGACAGCAACCTCACCGCCAAGGCCCGCCGCGCGTGCCAGCCAGCGCCGCCGGATGGCGGCAAGGCCGCGCCCTTCATCCCAAAGCCGGGCATTCTCGCTCCAGGCATCCGACAGCGCCAGGAACAGCGTTTCGGCGTCGCACGCAGCGCCCAATGCGTGAAGCGATGTCGCGGGATACGGCAAATCCTGCGGATGCGCCACAACATTGACGCCGATGCCGACCGCGACCGCGAAACGCCCGCCGTCCAGAACGGCCGATTCCAGCAGGATGCCGGCCAGCTTGGCGCCGGAGGCCAGCACGTCGTTCGGCCATTTCAGCTCGAAGCGGTTTTGGCCCTGGCTGGCGCCGTCGAGGCCGATGGCGATGCGGCCCTTCGGCACCACGGCGTCGAGCGCATCGGCCAGCGCCAGGCCGGCGACGAAGCCGAGTGTCGCGGCAAGGCGAAGTTCGCCGCCGGTGAGGACGAGCAATGTCGCCGCCAGATTGCCTTCCGGCGTCGCCCAGACGCGGCCACGCCGCCCGCGCCCGCTTTCCTGCTTCTTGGAAACGACCCACAGCCTGCCCGGATCGCCTGCCCGGGCATGGTCCAACGCCAGCGCGTTGGTGGAGCCGACGCTGTCATGCGCCTCGAGCCGGAACCCTTCCGACGCCGAGGTTGGAGCCAGCCGAAATGCCATGCCGTCTAGAAGAACGCCTTGGCGGCGGCTTCGGCATAGGTGCCGATCGGCCCGCCGATCAGCACATAGAACAGCACGAAGGCGCCACAGACGCCGAGCACGACGCGCAATTCCGTGGCCATCGGCACGAAACCGCCGACCGGTTCGTCAAACCACATGATCTTGATGATGCGCAGATAATAATAGGCGCCCACCACCGAGGCCAGCACGCCGATGATCGCCAGCGCATAGAGATTGGCGTTGATGGCGGCGAGGAAGACGTACCACTTCCCCCAGAAGCCGGCGAGCGGCGGAATACCGGCCAGCGAGAACATCAGGATGGTCAGGATCGTCGCCATGATCGGATTGGTCGACGACAGGCCTGCCAGGTCGCTGATCTGCTCGACATTGCCTTCCTTGCGCCGCATGGCGAGGATGAAGGCGAAGGTGCCGAGCGTCATCACCAGGTAGATCAGCATGTAGATGGCGACGCCGCGCACGCCGGCCTGGCTGTTGGCCGCAAGGCCGACCAGCGCATAGCCCATATGGCCGATCGAGGAATAGGCCATCAGGCGCTTGATGTTGGTCTGGCCGATGGCGGCAAACGCGCCAAGCGCCATGGAGGCGATCGAGATGAAGACGATGATCTGCTGCCAGTCGGCGGCGATCGGCTTGAACGCGCCCATGGTCACGCGCACGATCAGCGCCATCGCCGCCATTTTCGGCGCTGCCGCGAGGAAGGCCGTCACCGGCGTCGGTGCGCCCTCATAGACGTCCGGCGTCCACATGTGGAACGGCACCGCCGAGATCTTGAAGGCAAGGCCGGCCAGCACGAAGACGAGCCCGACGACAAGGCCAAGCTGACGCTCGCCGCCGCCAAGTGCGGTCGCGATCTCCTGGAAGCCGGTGTTGCCGGTGTAGCCATAGACCAGCGAGATGCCATAGAGCAGCATGCCCGACGACAGCGCGCCGAGCACGAAGTACTTCAGGCCGGCCTCGGTCGAACGCAGATTGTCGCGGTTGATCGCCGCCAGCACGTAGATCGCCAGCGACTGCAGTTCGAGGCCGAGATAGAGCCCGATCATGCCGTTGGCCGAGATCATCAGCATCATGCCCAGCGTGCAAAGCAGGATCAGCACCGGATATTCGAACTTGTCGAAACGCTCCGCCTTGGCAAAGCGCATCGACATCACAAGCGTCACCGCCGAGCCGACCAGCGCCAGCACCTTCATGAAGCGGGCGAAGGAATCCTGGACGAAGGCGTTGCCGTAGGCGCTGCCCTGCCCCGTGGAAAAGATCAGCCAGGCGCCGGATATCACCAGCACGGCGACGGCGAGGCCGGTCACCGTGTTGGCGGTGTTGGCGCGCGAATAGACCCCGACCATCAGCAGCGCGAGCGCGCCGATGGCAAGGATCAGCTCGGGCGTCGAGAGCGACAGGCTGGAGAGAAGGTCCGGCGTCATGGTTCGCAAAACCTCTGGTCAGTTCGCCGCCGCGGTCTGCGCGGCGCCGATGGATGCGGTGACATTGGTGACGAGCGACTTGACCGACTGGGCCGTCGCGTCGAAGACGGGAGCGGGATAGACGCCGAAGAAGATGACCAGCACCACCAACGGGTAGATGATCGCCTTCTCGCGCGGCGAAAGGTCGAGCAGCCCCTTCAGGCTATCCTTGGTCAGCGCGCCGAAGATCACCCGGCGGTAGAGCCAGAGCGCGTAGGCGGCCGACAGGATGACGCCGGTGGCGGCGAAGAACGCCACCCAGGTGTTGACCCGGAACACGCCGAGCATGGTCAGGAACTCGCCGACGAAGCCTGACGTGCCGGGCAGGCCGACATTGGCCATGGTGAAGACCATGAACACGGTGGCATATTTGGGCATGTTGTTGACGAGGCCGCCATAGGCGGCGATCTCACGCGTGTGCATGCGGTCGTAGATCACGCCGACGCACAGGAACAGCGCGCCCGAAACGAGGCCGTGGCTGAGCATCTGGAAGATCGCGCCCTGCACGCCTTCCTGGTTCATGGCGAAGATGCCCATGGTGACGAAGCCCATATGGGCGACCGACGAATAGGCGATCAGCTTCTTCATGTCCTCCTGCATCAGCGCCACCAGCGAGGTGTAGATGATGGCGACGACGGAGAGCGTGAACACCAGCGGCGCGAACATCTCGGACGCCAGCGGGAACATCGGCAGCGAGAAGCGCAGGAAACCGTACCCGCCCATCTTCAGGAGGATGGCAGCCAGGATGACCGAGCCGGCCGTCGGCGCCTCGACGTGCGCGTCCGGCAGCCAGGTGTGCACCGGCCACATCGGCATCTTCACCGCGAAGGAGGCGAAGAAGGCGAGCCATAGCCAGGTCTGCATGTTGGCCGGGAAGCTGTGGGTCAGAAGCGTCGGAATGTCGGTCGTGCCGGACTGATAGAACATCGCCATGATGGCGAGCAGCATCAGCACCGAGCCGGCCAGCGTGTAGAGGAAGAACTTGAACGAGGCATAGACGCGCCGCTTGCCGCCCCAGACGCCGATGATGATGAACATCGGGATCAGGCCGGCTTCGAAGAAGACGTAGAACAGCACGATATCGAGCGCGCAGAACACGCCGATCATCAGCGTCTCGAGCAGCAGGAAGGCGATCATGTAGGCCTTGACGCGCTTCTCGATCGATTCCCAGGACGCCAGGATGCAGAGCGGCATCAGGAACGTCGTCAGGATGACGAACAGCATGGAAATGCCGTCGACGCCCATATGGTAGGAGATGCCGGAGTCGAGCCAGGCGGCCTTCTCGACGAATTGGAAGCTGGCCTGCGAATTGTCGAAGCCGGTCCAGATGAACAGCGAGATGATGAACGTGAAGGTCGTCGTCAACAGCGCGATGGCGCGGATGTTGCGACGTGCGTTTTCGCTGTCATCGTTGATGAGCAGGATCAGCAGCACACCAACCAGGGGCAGGAAGGTGACCAGCGAGAGGATTGGCCAGGTGGTCATCAGAGCATCATCCAGGTGACGAATGCGGCAACGCCGATCAGCATGGCGAAGGCATAGTGATAGAGGTAGCCGGTCTGCAGCTTGACGACGCGGTTGGTGACGTCGACGACGCGCGCCGAAATGCCATCCGGCCCAAGCCCGTCGATGATGGTGCCATCGCCGGTCTTCCACAGGAAGGAACCAAGGCGCTTGGCCGGCCGCACGAACAGGAAGTCGTAGAGCTCGTCGAAGTACCACTTGTTGAGCAGGAAGGCGTAGAGCCCGCGATGCTGGGCGGCCAGATTGACGGGCATTTCCGGCGAGCGGATGTAGAATTTCCAGGCCAGCGCCAGGCCGATCAGCATGGCGATGAAGGGCGACAGCTCGACCCACAGCGGCAGCTCATGGATCTCGTGCAGGATGTGGTTGTCCGGCAGCGTGAACAGCGACGCCTTCCAGAACTCGGCATAGCCTTCGCCGATAAAGGAATTGTGGAAGATGATACCGGCAAACAGCGCGCCGGCGGCCAGGATGAACAGCGGCACCAGCATCACCGGCGGCGATTCATGGACATGGTGCATCACCTCGTGGCTTGCCCGCGGCTTGCCGTGGAAGGTCATGAAGATCAGCCGCCAGGAGTAGAAGGAGGTGAAGCCGGCGGCGACGACCAGCAGCACGAAGGCAAGGCCGGCGACCGAGTTGTGGCTGGCAAAGGCGGTCTCGATGATGGCGTCCTTGGAGAAGAAGCCGGCGGTGCCGATGACGGTCACCGGAATGCCGACGCCGGTCAGCGCCAGCGTGCCGATCACCATCATCCAGTAGGTGGTCGGGATCAGCTTTCTCAGACCACCCATCTTGCGCATGTCCTGCTCGTCGGAGACGGCATGGATGACCGAACCCGAGCCGAGGAACAGCAACGCCTTGAAGAAGGCGTGCGTGAACAGGTGGAAGATCGCGGCGCCATAGGCGCCGACGCCGAGCGCCACGAACATGTAGCCGAGCTGCGAACAGGTCGAATAGGCGATGACCCGCTTGATGTCGTTCTGGACGAGACCGACGGTCGCCGCGAAGAAGGCGGTGAAGGCGCCGATGAAGGTCACCACCGTCAGCGCCGAATGCGACAGCTCGAACAGCGGCGACAGCCGCGCCAGCATGAACACGCCGGCCGTCACCATGGTGGCGGCATGGATCAGCGCCGAAACCGGTGTCGGGCCTTCCATGGCGTCCGGCAGCCAGGTGTGCAGCGGCACTTGCGCCGACTTGCCCATGGCGCCCATGAACAGGAGCAGGCAGACGACGGTCATAGCCGCCTGCTTGTCCAGTGCATGGCCGAGGAAGGTGAGCACGGCCGCTCCTTGCGGCGCGCCTTCAGCGGGAACGAAGGTCGCCGCATTGGCGAAGATGGTGCCAAGGTTGACCGAGCCGAACAGCACGAACACGCCGAAAATGCCGAGCGCGAAACCGAAATCGCCGACACGGTTGACGACGAAGGCCTTGATTGCGGCGGCATTGGCCGACGGCTTCTTGTACCAGAAGCCGATCAGCAGGTAGGACGCCAGCCCCACCCCTTCCCAGCCGAAGAACATCTGCACGAGGTTGTCCGCGGTCACCAGCATCAGCATGGCGAAGGTGAACAGCGACAGGTAGGCGAAGAAGCGCGGCCGGTTCGGATCGTGGTGCATGTAGCCGATCGAATAGATGTGAACCAGCGCCGAGACGGTGTTGACCACCACCAGCATCACCACCGTCAGCGTATCGATGCGCAGCGCCCAGGATACGTCGAGGCCGCCGGACTGGATCCAGTGCAGCACCGGCACGGTGAACACCTCGCCATGGCCGAAGCCGACGCTGAAGAAGGCGACCCACGACAGCACGGCCGCAATCACGAGGAAGCCGGAGGTGATGTATTCGGACGCCTTGGCGCCGAGCGACGTGCCGAACAGGCCGACGATCAGGAAGCCGAGCAGTGGAAGGAAGACGATGGCCTGATACATGGTGGTTCCGTCAACCCTTCATCATGTTCACGTCTTCGACCGCGATCGAGCCGCGGTTGCGGAAGAAGACGACGAGAATGGCAAGTCCGATGGCGGCTTCCGCCGCTGCGACCGTCAGCACGAACAGCGCGAACACCTGGCCGACCAGATCGCCGAGCGCCGCCGAAAAGGCGACGAAGTTGATGTTGACCGCAAGCAGGATCAGCTCGACCGACATCAGGATGACGATGATGTTGCGGCGGTTCAGGAAGATGCCGAACACGCCGAGCGTGAACAGGATCGCCGATACGGTCAGATAATGTGCGATGCCGACGACCATCTCAGACTCCTTCGCCCGACTTGACCTTGCGGATTTCCATGCCGGTCGCCGGCGTGCGGCCGACCTGGGCTGCGATCGACTGCCGCTTGACCCCTTCCTTGTGGCGCAGCGTCAGCACGATGGCGCCGATCATGGCAACCAGCAGGATGAGGCCCGAAATCTGGAAGTAGTAGAGGTAGTCGGTATAGAGGATGTCGCCGAGCGCGGCCGTGTTCGAACGCGCGGCGAGATCGGGAATCGGCTTGGCGACCGTCGAGGCGAGTTGCGGCGCGAAGGTGTAGCCGCCCAGCACCACGATCAGTTCCGCCGCCAGGATCAGCCCGACCAGCGCGCCGATCGGCGCGTATTGCAAGGCGCCTTCCTTCATCTCGGCGAAGTCGACGTCGAGCATCATGACGACGAACAGGAACAGCACCATCACCGCGCCGACATAGACGACGAGCAGGATCATCGCCAGGAACTCGGCGCCGGTCAGCATGAAGAGGCCGGCGGCGTTGAAGAAGGTCAGGATCAGGAACAGCACCGAATGCACGGGGTTGCGCGACGAAATGACCATGAACGCCGATGCCACCGCGACAAAGGCGAAGAGGTAGAAGAAGGCCGCCTCTAGTCCACTCAGCATTGGGGATCCCCCGGGTTCCTATCCGAAACAGGACAACCGTCCTGTTCGAGTTTTGCGACCGCCTCCGGCCGCAAGTTGCGTGTTCCTATCGCATGTTCCGATCGGGTTGAAAGACCCGATCGACAGAAACATGCGACACTCTCTTGTTCCGGAGGATGATCTGGTCCGAAAAGTCCGCAACTTTTCGGGATCGTCCTCTGGACGAGGCCCCTCGCCCCGTCCATGCGTCGATATCAGCGGTAGGGCGAGTCCAGCGAGATGTTGCGCGCCAGTTCGCGCTCCCACCGGTCGCCATTCGCCAGCAGCCTGTCCTTGTCGTAGTAGAGTTCCTCGCGCGTCTCCGTCGCGAATTCGAAATTCGGCCCCTCGACGATGGCGTCGACCGGGCAGGCTTCCTGGCAAAAGCCGCAATAGATGCACTTCACCATGTCGATGTCGTAGCGCACCGTGCGGCGCGTGCCGTCATTGCGGCGCGGGCCGGCCTCGATGGTGATCGCCTGCGCCGGGCAGATCGCCTCGCACAGCTTGCAGGCGATGCAACGTTCCTCGCCATTGGGATAGCGGCGCAAGGCATGCTCGCCACGGAAGCGCGGGCTCACCGGCCCCTTCTCGTGCGGATAGTTGATCGTCTCCTTCGGCGCGAAGAACTGGCGCATCGACAGGAAGAAGGCGCTGACGAAATCCTGCAGCAGCAGCGATTTTGCAGCCTGGGACAAAGCGGACATCACGCAAACCCCGTGATCTTGAGGAAGGCGGCGGTGGCGACCACCATGAACAGCGAAATCGGCAGGAACACCTTCCAGCCCAATCGCATCAGCTGGTCGTAGCGGTAGCGCGGCACGAAGGCCTTGACCATGGAAATGCCGAAGAACACGAAACAGACCTTCAGCACGAACCAGATGACGCCCGGCACCCAGGTGAAGGGCGCGAAGTCGAAGGGCGGCAGCCAGCCGCCGAGGAACAGGATGGTGGCCAGCGCGCACATCAGCACGATGGCGACATATTCGCCGAGGAAGAACAGCAGGAA
The DNA here is from genome assembly GCF_055901595.1 of Mesorhizobium sp. WSM1386. Taxonomy (NCBI): domain Bacteria; kingdom Pseudomonadati; phylum Pseudomonadota; class Alphaproteobacteria; order Hyphomicrobiales; family Phyllobacteriaceae; genus Mesorhizobium; species Mesorhizobium sp. WSM1386. The sequence goes on along the minus strand of NZ_CM148373.1, from coordinate 3,495,440 downwards.
CGGCGTCGACGAATATTCGACCATGTGGCCGGCGACCAACTCCGATTCGGCTTCGACCAGGTCGAAGGGCGGACGGTTCGTCTCTGCCAGCGCCGAGATGAAGAAGATGATGAACATCGGGAACAGGGCGAGCCAGTTCCAGTCGAGGAAGGTGTTGGGCAGGCCGAGCCGCGTTCCAAGCCCGCCTTGCTGCGACAGGACGATATCGCTGAGATTGAGCGAACCGGCGGTGAGCAGCACCGTGACGATGACGAAGCCGATCGAGACTTCATAGGACACCATCTGGGCCGCCGAGCGCAACGCGCCGAGGAACGGATATTTCGAGTTCGACGCCCAGCCGCCCATGATCACGCCATAGACCTCGAGCGAGGAGATGGCGAAAACATAGAGGATGCCGACATTGACGTTGGCGATCGCCCAGCCCTGGCTGACCGGGATGACCGCCCAGGCCGAGATCGCCAGCACCGCCGATACAAGCGGCGCCAAAAGGAACACGCCCTTGTTGGCGCCGGATGGGATGACCGGTTCCTTGAAGACGAACTTCAACAGGTCGGCGAAGGCCTGCAGCGTGCCCCAGGGGCCGACGACGTTCGGGCCACGGCGCAACTGCACCGCCGCCCAGATCTTGCGGTCGGCGTAGAGGATGTAGGCGACGAAGATCAGCAGCACGACGATCAGCACCACTGATTTCAGCAGGATCAGCAGCGCCGGCAGCACGTAGAAGGAGAAGAAGGTGTCCATGCTTATTCCGCCGCCTGCTTGAAGCCGCTCTTGGCCAGTGCCGAGCATTCCGCCATCACGGCGGACGCCCTCGCGATCGGGTTGGTCAGGTAGAAATCCTTGACCGGCGAGGTGAAGGTGCCCTTGTTCAGCCGCCCGCCGAGCTTCGCCACCCCGGCGATATCCTCGGCATTGCCGGCCGCGACCTGGTCGATGCGGGCCAGATGCGGGTATTCGCCATAAAGCTTGGCGCGCAGTTGCGGCAGCGAATCGAACGGCAGCTTCTTGCCCAGCACGTCCGACAGCGCCCGCAGGATCGCCCAGTCCTCGCGCGCATCGCCCGGTGCGAACCCGGCGCGGTTGGTCTGCTGCACGCGCCCTTCCGTGTTGACATAGGTGCCCGACTTTTCGGTGTAGGCGGCCGCCGGCAGGATGACATTGGCGCGGTGCGCGCCGGCGTCGCCATGGGTGCCGATATAGACGACGAAGGCGCCGCCGGTCTTGCCCATGTCGATCTCGTCGGCGCCGAGCAGGAACAGCACGTCCGTTTCGCCGAGCATGCCGGCGACGCTCTTGCCGCCCTCGCCCGGCACGAAGCCGAGGTCGAGGCCGCCAACGCGCCCAGCCGCATTGTGCAGCACGGCAAAGCCGTTCCAGTCCGCCCGTACGGCGTTCACCGCAGCGGCGAGCTTGGCCGCCTGGCCGAGCACGGCAGCGCCGTCCGCGCGTGCCAATGCGCCTTGGCCGACGATGATCAGCGGGTGCGTCGCCTTCTTCAGCGTCTGGAAGAACTTGCCATTGCCGTCGGCCAGATCCTTGAGCGAATCCGGTCCGGCGCCCAACAATTCGTACTCGTAGCGGGTGTCGCCGACATCGCCGATGACGCCGACCGGCAGATTGCCGACCCGCCAGCGCTTGCGTATGCGGGCGTTGAGCACCGAGGCCTCGAAGCGCGGATTGGCGCCGATGATCAGCACCGCGTCGGCCTGCTCGATGCCTTCGATGGTCGGGTTGAAGATGTAGCTGGCACGGCCGAGCGCCGGGTCGAGCGCGGCGCCATCCTGGCGGCAATCGGTGTTCCTGGAGCCGAGCGAAGCCATCAGCAGCTTCAGCGCGTAGATTTCCTCGACCGCGGCCAGATCGCCGGCAATAGCGCCGATCTTCTCGGGCGTCGTCTTCGACACCGCGTCCTTGATCGCGGCGAACGCGTCCGCCCAGCTTGCCGGAACCAGCTTTCCGTCTTTGCGGACATAGGGGCGGTCGAGGCGCTGCGTGCGCAGGCCGTCCCAGATGAAGCGGGTCTTGTCGGAGATCCACTCCTCGTTCACCTGCTCGTTGACGCGCGGCAGGATGCGCATCACCTCGCGGCCACGGCTATCGACGCGGATCGCCGAGCCGACGGCATCCATGACGTCGATGGATTCGGTCTTGGTCAACTCCCACGGCCGCGCCTGGAAGGCGAACGGCTTGGACGTCAGCGCGCCGACGGGGCAGAGATCGATGACATTGCCCTGCAGCTCCGATGTCATCGCGCTTTCGAGATAGGTGGTGATCTCGGCGTCCTCGCCACGACCGATCAGGCCGAGTTCGGAAATGCCGGCGACCTCGGTGGTGAAGCGGACGCAGCGCGTGCAGTGGATGCAGCGGTTCATCACCGTCTTGACCAGCGGGCCGATATATTTGTCTTCGACCGCGCGTTTGTTCTCGTGATAGCGCGAGGAATCGACGCCGAAGGCCATCGCCTGGTCCTGCAGGTCGCATTCGCCGCCCTGGTCGCAGATCGGGCAGTCGAGCGGATGGTTGATCAGCAGGAACTCCATCACGCCTTCCCGGGCCTTCTTGACCATCGGCGTGTTGGTGAAGATCTCCGGCGGCTCGCCATTGGGGCCCGGGCGCAGGTCGCGCACGCCCATGGCGCAGGAGGCCTGCGGCTTGGGCGGCCCGCCCTTGACCTCGATCAGGCACATACGGCAGTTGCCAGCGATCGACAGCCGCTCGTGGAAGCAGAAGCGCGGCACTTCCGCGCCCGCGTCTTCCGCCGCCTGCAGCAGCGTATAGTGGTCGGGTACAGTGATCTCTTTCCCGTCGACCTTGAGCTTTGCCATTCGCCTCAAACCCCTGCGGATTTCCCGCAATCTAATTTCCCGGGCGCGACAGACGCAGCGCCCGACATTTCATTCACTTCTTCGCGGACAGCGCAGTTGCCTGGGCAGTCCAATCGTCGCGGCCGATGCGGCCGTTGAACGACAGATAGTCGTCGACCCAGGCGATCTCCTGCGGCGACCAGGCCGCGATCTGGGCATATGTCCAGATGCCGAGCCCGTTCAGAACTTTCTCGAGCTTCGGCCCGATGCCCGATATCGCTTTCAAATCCGACGGCTTCGCCGGCTTGTCCATGGCCTTGGGCTGGCGGAAATCCTCGGGCAACAATGCGTCGGGGACGTCGCCCGTTGCCGGGCCGGCACTGGCCACCGGCGCTGTGGTGGCGGCTTCCTTGGCGGCAATGTCGGTGACTTCCTGCGCGAAGGACTGCGCCTCGGCAATCATGGTCTTCGCCGTCGCCCGCGCCTTGGTGGACGAAGAATTCGCGTCCTCGAATTGCTCTACGCGCGTCTCGAAATCCTCGATCAGCGGCTGCATGAGGCGTTGGGATGCCTCGGCGGCTCCCGAAAGCGCGCCCAGCCAGACGCCGAACGCGTGGTTGGCGAGCCCGAGGCTCAAGGCCGACATTGCAGCGGCACCCGCGACAGGGTGCGCGAAAAGGTTGACGGCACTGGCCATCTCCTTCGGCATCATCCTGGTCAGGTCCTGGTTCATCTTCTCGATCTGGTCCAAATTGGGCATCAATGAGTACGAATACGGCGCCATAGAAAGTTCTCCTGGTCGTTTCTTCGTTCGCCCCGCCCCGTTCGTCTCGTCCCGGGCTTTCGCCCGCAGTCACAAATCTATTCCGCCGCCACCATCACCGGTTCGGCCCGGTGCGCATTGCGCGAAAACTCGTCGATGCGGCGCTCCACCTCGCCGCGGAAATGCCGCATCAGGCCCTGGATCGGCCATGCCGCCGCGTCGCCCAGCGCGCAGATCGTGTGGCCCTCGACCTGCTTGGTGACGTCGAGCAGCATGTCGATCTCGCGCTTCTGCGCCTCGCCGCGCACCAGCCGTTCCATCACCCGCCACATCCAGCCGGTGCCTTCGCGGCACGGCGTGCACTGGCCGCAGCTCTCATGCTTGTAGAAATAGGACAACCGCGCGATCGCCTTCACGACATCGGTCGACTTGTCCATGACGATGACGGCCGCCGTGCCGAGACCGGACTTCAGGTCGCGCAGCGCGTCGAAATCCATCGGCGTGTCGATGATCTGCTCGGCCGGCACCAGCGGCACAGAGGCGCCGCCCGGGATGACCGCCAAGAGATTGTCCCAGCCGCCGCGAATACCGCCGCAATGCGTCTCGATCAGCTCGCGGAACGGGATCGACATCGCCTCTTCGACGGTGCACGGATTGTTGACGTGGCCGGAGATGCAGAACAGCTTGGTGCCGACATTGTTGGGCCGGCCGAACGACGAGAACCAGGCCGCGCCGCGGCGCAGGATGGTCGGCGCCACCGCGATCGACTCGACATTGTTGACGGTCGTCGGACAACCATAAAGTCCGACATTGGCCGGGAACGGCGGCTTCAGCCTGGGCTGGCCCTTCTTGCCTTCGAGGCTTTCGAGGAGCGCTGTCTCCTCGCCGCAGATATAGGCGCCGGCGCCGTGGTGCATGTAGATGTCGAAATCGTAGCCGGACGTGTTGTTCTTGCCGATCAGCTTGGCCTCATAGGCCTCGTCGATAGCGCGCTGCAGCGCCTCGCGCTCGCGGATGAACTCGCCGCGTACATAGATGTAGGCGGCGACCGCCCCCATGGCGAAGCCGGCGATGAAGGAGCCCTCGACCAGCGTGTGCGGATCGTTGCGCAAGATGTCTCGGTCCTTGCAGGTGCCGGGCTCGGATTCGTCGGCATTGACGACGAGATAGCTCGGCCGGCCGTCGCTCTGCTTGGGCATGAACGACCATTTCAAGCCGGTCGGGAAGCCGGCGCCGCCCCGGCCGCGCAGGCCCGACGCCTTCATCTCGTTGACGATCCACTCGCGCCCCTTGGCGATGATGCCTGGCGTGTTGTCCCAGGCGCCGCGTGCCATCGCGCCGGCAAGCGACTTGTCGAACAGGCCGTAGATGTTGTTGAAGATGCGGTCTTTGTCCTGAAGCATTTTTCGTCCCTCAGACCGGCTTCTTGCCGAAAACGCGGATGTATTCGGCGACACCGCCCTTGGCGAGCGCCTTGGCCTGCTTGACCCAGTCATCGCGGTCGATGCGGCCTTGGAAGGAAAGATAGCCGTCGACCCACTCGCGCTCCGCCTTCTTCCACGACGCGACCTGCGCGAAGGTGAAGATGCCCAGCGTGTGCAGGATGCCCTCGATCTTCGGACCGACGCCGGAGATCAGCTTGAGGTCGTCGACCGCGGCCGGCTTGTCGATGCCCGCCGGACGGTTCTTGTCCTCAAGCGATGGCTTTGCCGGCTTTGCCACGGGCACCTTGGCCTCCGGCGCCTTGAACGCGGTGGCCGGCGCGGCCTTGGCGATCGGACCGCTGCGCTGCTTGGAAACCTTCTCGACCTCGGGGGCCGCCTTGTTGGCATTGACGGCCGAATGCCGCGGCGCCGAAACGCTCGCCGCCTTCTCCGCCGCTGGCGCCACCTTGGTCTTCGAGGGTGTCTTCAATGCCGGGCTGGTCTCGGCCGCATCGGTCTTCGGCTTGCTGGCATTGGACGGCGCGACAGGGGCAGTGGCGGGTGCCGGAACCGGCGCCGCGATGATCGCGTCGGGCGCCGCCTTGGCGGCCTTGGCTGCTTCCCTGGCTTCCCGGTCGCGGGTCGACTTGAGGATCGCCTTTTCGTTCTTCAGCGTGGTGAGGCCAGAGGCCGGCTCCGAGCCGGTGCGGCCATTCTGCGGCCCCGGCGCCACCGAGGCGCCCTTGCCCGCGTCATAGAGGTCGATGATTTCGGCCAGCCTTTCGGGTGTCAGGTCCTCGAACGTGTCCTTGAAGACCATGACCATCGGCGCGTTGACGCAGGCGCCGAGGCACTCGACCTCCTCCCACGACAAGGTGCCCTTGTCGTTGGTGTGGAACTGGTCGTGATGGATTTTCGAGCGGCAGACATCCATCAGCGCTTCCGAGCCGCGCAGCATGCAGGGCGTGGTGCCGCAGACCTGGATGTGCGCGCGCGTGCCGACGGGATTGAGCTGGTATTGCGTGTAGAAGGTCGCGACCTCGAGCCCGCGGATACGCGGCATGCCGAGCATGTCCGAAATCGTCTCGATCGCCGCCTTGGTGACCCAGCCTTCCTGCTCCTGCGCTATCATCAGAAGCGGAATGATCGCCGACTGCTCGCGGCCCTTGGGGTATTTCTTGATCCATTGCTTCGCTACGGCCGCATTCGCCCGGTTGAAGGCGAAGGAGGCTGGCTGGACGCTGGCTTCTGCGAGACGGCGGACTGACATTTAGCGATCGACCTCACCAAACACGATGTCGAGGGAGCCAAGAACGGCGGTGACGTCGGCCAGCATGTGGCCGCGGCACAGGAAATCCATGGCCTGCAGATGCGCGAAGCCGGGCGCGCGCAGCTTGCAGCGGTAGGGCTTGTTGGTGCCGTCGGAGACCAGGTAGACGCCAAACTCGCCCTTCGGCGCCTCGACGGCCGCATAGACCTCGCCGGCCGGCACGCGATAGCCCTCGGTGTAGAGCTTGAAGTGGTGGATGAGCGCTTCCATCGAGCGCTTCATCGCCTGGCGCTTCGGCGGCACCACCTTGCCGTCGAGGTTCGACACCGGTCCGGTGCTTTCCTTGCCGAGCAGGAGATCGACACACTGGCGCATGATCTTCGCGGACTGCCGCATCTCTTCCATGCGCACCAGGTAGCGGTCGAAGCAGTCGCCGTTCTTGCCGATCGGAATGTCGAAATCCATTTCCGAATAGCATTCATAAGGTTGCGACTTGCGCAGGTCCCAAGGCGAGCCCGAGCCGCGCACCATGACGCCCGAAAAGCCCCAGGCCCAGGCATCGGCCAGCGAAACAATGCCGATATCGACATTGCGCTGCTTGAAGATGCGGTTGCCGGTGAGCAGCTTGTCGAGATCGTCGAGCGACTTCAGGAACGGATCGATCCACTTGCCGATATCCTCGACCAGCTGGCGCGGCAGGTCCTGGTGGACGCCGCCGGGGCGGAAATAGGCGGCATGCATGCGCGAGCCGGAGGCGCGCTCATAGAACACCATCAGCTTTTCGCGCTCGACGAAGCCCCACAGCGGCGGCGTCAGCGCGCCGACGTCCATGGCCTGCGTCGTCACATTGAGGATATGCGACATGATGCGGCCGATTTCGCAGTAGAGCACGCGGATCAACTGGCCGCGCCTTGGCACCTCGATGCCGAGCAGGCGCTCGGCGGCCAGCGCAAAGGCATGCTCCTGGTTCATCGGCGCGCAATAATCGAGCCGGTCGAGATAAGGCACTGCCTGCAGATAGGTCTTGGCCTCGATCAGCTTTTCCGTGCCGCGATGCAAGAGCCCGATATGCGGATCGACGCGGTCGACGACTTCGCCGTCCAGTTCGAGAACCAACCTCAAAACACCATGCGCTGCAGGGTGTTGCGGGCCAAAATTGATGTTGAAGTTACGGACGGAGGTTTCAGCCATTTACTGCTTTGCCTTCTCGTCACCCGGCAGCACGTAGTCCGTACCTTCCCACGGGGACAAAAAATCGAAATTGCGGAATTCCTGCTTGAGCTCGACCGGCTCGTAGATGACGCGCTTGGCTTCGTCGTCGTAGCGCACTTCGACAAAACCGGTCAGCGGGAAATCCTTGCGCAGCGGATGGCCTTCGAAGCCGTAGTCGGTCAACAGGCGGCGCAGATCGGGATGGCCCGAGAACAGCACGCCATAGAGATCGTAAGTCTCGCGCTCGAACCAGTCGGCACCCGGGAACACGCCGGTGATCGACGGCACCATCGTTTCCTCGTCGGCCTGCACCTTGACGCGGATGCGGACATTCTGCCTCGGCGACAACAGGTGATAGACGACGTCGAAGCGCTTGGCCCGCGACGGATAATCGGCGCCGCAGACATCGATGATCGAGATGAACTGGCAGCGCGGGTCGTCGCGCAGGAAGGTCACCACCTCGACCAGGTTTTGCGGCTCGACATGGACGGTGAGTTCGCCATAGGCGAGCACCGCGTCACTGAAGCGGCCAGGCAGCTTCTCGCCGAGATAGGTCGACAGTTCGCTAAGGGATGCGGCCATGGATTTACCGTTCGATCGTGCCGGTGCGGCGGATCTTCTTCTGCAGCAGAAGAATGCCGTAGAGCAGGGCTTCGGCGCTCGGCGGGCAGCCGGGCACATAGATGTCCACCGGCACGACGCGGTCGCAGCCGCGCACCACCGAATAGGAATAGTGGTAGTAGCCGCCGCCATTGGCGCACGAGCCCATCGATATGACGTAGCGTGGCTCCGGCATCTGGTCGTAGACCTTGCGCAGCGCCGGCGCCATCTTGTTGGTCAGCGTGCCGGCCACGATCATGATGTCGGACTGGCGCGGAGACGCGCGCGGCGCGACGCCGAACCGCTCCGAGTCATAACGCGGCATCGAGGTATGGATCATCTCGACCGCGCAGCACGCCAGACCGAAGGTCATGAACATCAGCGAGCCGCTGCGCGCCCAGGTGATCAGCGCCTCGGTCGAGGTGACCAGGAAACCCTTGTCGGCAAGCTCGTTGTTGATTTCGAGGAAGAAGGGATCGTCCTGTCCCACCGGCTTGCCGGTGTTGGGATCGATGATACCCTTGGGCTTCGGCGCGACGAGGGTGCCTGAACTGTCGTTCAATCCCATTCCAGCGCTCCTTTTTTCCATTCATAGGCAAAGCCGATGGTCAGCACTGCCAAAAACACCATCATCGACCAGAAGCCGAGCATGCCAATCTTCGAGAAGGACACCGCCCAGGGAAACAGGAAGGCGACTTCCAGGTCGAAGATGATGAACAGGATCGACACCAGGTAGAAGCGGATGTCGAATTTCATGCGGGCATCGTCGAACGAGTTGAAACCGCACTCGTAGGCGGAAAGCTTTTCGGGATCGGGGTTGCGGTACGCCACCAGGAACGGTGCGGCCAGCAGTGCCAGGCCGACAACCAGCGCCACGCCGATGAACATGACGATGGGCAGGTACGAACTGAGAAGTGCGTTCATGCAGCGGCTTTCCGTTGGCGCCAATCCACTTTGATTACAGCACCGGACCTTAATGCGGAAGCGTGACAGTTTAACCGCTGAACCGTTTTAAGGGGCCTATGCTGCAACGCGGCGAGGGTTAGCGCAGCACTTCCAGCGAAGCAAGTCAAACCTTGTTCAAAACGCGGTGCTGGACGGCATATACGGAGAAACTGGTCCGATACGCTCCCGTTTGATTTCCTTCGCTCTTTACTCCACTTTTCTCTCCTGACATGGATGCCGCCAAAACCCTGCTAGCATGGGCAGGAATCACCCATCAAACGACGGTCAACGAGTTACAAGAGTCGCATCCGAATGAAGGAAAAGATCTCGCTTGCCACCGCCCGGCGCGTCGCGCTCGCCGCTCAGGGTTTTCTCGACCCCCGCCCTAATGGCACGCCCGACCGCCGTCATTTCGCCCGCGTTCTGTCCCGCACCGGCCTGCTGCAGATCGATTCCGTAAGCGCGGTGGTGCGCGCGCATTATATGCCGCTCTATTCGCGCCTTGGCCCCTACCCGCTCGCTCTGCTCGACAACGCCGCCGTCACCCGCAAGCGCACGGTGTTCGAATACTGGGCGCACGAGGCCTCCTTCCTGCCGGTGGAGACCTGGCCGCTGATGCGCTGGCGCATGCAGCGCGCCGAGCAAGGCAAAGAGATGTATCTGGGGCTGGCCAAATGGGGCCGCGAGCACGCCGCCTATATAGAAGAGATCTACCGCGAGGTCGTCGCGCGCGGCCCGATCGCTGCTTCCGCGCTCGAAGGCCAGAAAGGCTCGGGCGGCTGGTGGGGCTGGAGCCACGCCAAGCATGCCTTCGAATGGCTGTTCTGGGCCGGGCGCATCACGACGGCGCACCGCCGCGGGTTCGAGCGCTTCTATGACCTGCCCGAGCGCGTGCTGCCGCCGGCGATCCTAGACCTGCCCGTACCGGCCGCCGAGGACGCGCACCGCGAATTGCTGCGCATCTCCGCCCGCGCCCATGGCGTGGCGACATCAGGCGATTTGCGCGACTATTTCCGCCTTTCCCCCGCCGACATGAAGGGCCGCCTGGAGGAATTGGTCGAACTCGGTGAGCTGCTGCCGGTGCGCGTCGAAGGCTGGGATAAGCCCGCTTACCTGCACAAGGATGCGCGTCTGCCCAGGAAAATCGACGCCCGTGCCTTGCTGGCCCCGTTCGATCCCGTGGTCTTCGAACGCTCGCGCTCGGAGCGGCTGTTCGATTTCCACTACCGTATCGAGATCTACACGCCGGCCGAAAAGCGCCAATACGGCTATTACGTCCTGCCGTTCCTGCTCGGCGACAGGATTGTAGCGCGCGTCGATCTCAAGGCCGATCGGCCGGCGAGTGTGCTACGCGTCCACGCAGCCTATGCCGAAGCTGGCGCACCGCCTGAAACCGCCGCCCAGCTTTTCGAGGAATTGAAGCAAATGCAGGGCTGGCTCGGGCTTGAGCGCATGGAAGTGACGCCCGCTGGCGACCTCGGACCGTCACTTGCCGACATCGCCATGTCGTAGGCCCGCGTTGACAGTCCTGCCCGCAACAGCCTAAATCCGCTCCAGACGGTCTCTTCTCTTCAATGAGAGGGGCTAAGAGGGAATGCGGTGCGGGATGAAAAAATCTCAAATCCGCGGCTGTCCCCGCAACTGTAAGCGACGAGCCAAGGCCGAAAGCCACTGGGAATTCCCGGGAAGGCGGCTAACCAAGGCGATGACCCGCGAGCCAGGAGACCTGCCGTCTGCGACAACATAATCCGATCGCCCGGCGGGTTTCCGGGCAAGGAGCCCGGTTTTTTGGACCAGAACAGCAGTTTTTCGGCTGGCACAGCGGACAATTCGTCCGCCGACAGCGATGCCTTGTCCGGCGTCACCGTGATCATCTGTGCCTCGTGCCGTGACGAAACCGGCTCCGACGCCCATCCCCGCGCCGGCGAACTGCTGGCTGAGGATACGCGCAACGCCGCCTCGGGCGAAGATATCTGCGTCCGCACCGTCGAATGCCTCGGCAATTGCAAGCGCCGGCTGAGCGCCGCGATCCTGCGCGATGGCTGCTGGAGCTATGTCATCGGCGACCTGACCACGGCCAGCGGCGCCGACCTTGTCGCCGGCGCAAAGCTCTTCGCCACTTCGACCGACGGCCTCATCCCGTGGCGTGGCCGGCCCGATAGCCTCAAGGGTGGCCTCGTTGCCCGCATCCCTCCTCTCGACATGCTGAAGGACTGACCATGACTGCTCCAGATTCGTCCGCCAACCTTTCTCGCGTTCCCTGCACCGTCGTCACCGGCTTTCTCGGCGCGGGCAAGACGACACTGGTCCGCCATCTCCTGGAAAACGCCGGCGGCAAACGCATTGCCATCATCGTCAACGAGTTCGGCGACATCGGCATCGACGGCGAGATTTTGAAGGGCTGCGGCATCGACACCTGTCCGGAGGAAAACATCGTCGAATTGGCCAATGGCTGCATCTGCTGCACCGTCGCCGACGATTTCGTGCCGGCGCTCGACCAGATCCTGGCGCTGACGCCGAAGGTCGACCACATCCTGATCGAGACCTCGGGCCTGGCTCTGCCCAAGCCGCTGGTCCAGGCCTTCCAGTGGCCGACGGTGAAAAGCCGCGTCACGGTCGACGGCGTCATCGCCGTGGTCGATGGCCCGGCGCTGGCCGAAGGCCGCGTCGCCAACGACATGGACGCGCTGCAGGCGCAGCGCGCTCAGGATGAGAGCCTCGACCATGACGACCCGGTCGAGGAAGTGTTCGAGGACCAGATCGCCTGCGCCGACCTGATCATCCTGTCGAAGAGCGACCTGATGGACGCCGCAGGCTCAGCCCGCGCCAACGCCATCATCAACGAACACTCCGCCCGCGCCGTGAAGATCGTGCCGACCTCGCATGGCAAGGTCGATCCCTCCGTGCTGCTCGGCCTCGGTCTCGCAGTCGAGGACGACATCGAGAACCGCAAGTCCCATCATGACGGTGCGTTCGACCACGAGCATGACGACTTCGACACCTTCATCGTCGACATTCCCTCGATCGCCAATCCCGACGAGCTGGCAAAGCGCGTCGCCAACGCCGCCGAACAGGAAAACGTCCTGCGCGTCAAAGGCTTCGTCGAGGTCGGCGGCAAGCCGATGCGGCTCTTGCTCCAAGCCGTCGGGCCGCGCGTCAATCATTACTATGACCGCGCCTGGACGGCTGAGGACGATCGTCGTTCGCGCCTCGTCGTCATCGGTCTCAAGGGGCTGAACCGCCCGGCGATCGAACGCATACTCGCCGGCTGATCTCGGACAGGCCGCGATGCACATCCTCACCACGACTTCCGCCTCGCTCGACGATCTCGCCGAGCCGGTCGACCTGCGGCAGACGCCGGCGGATATCGTGGCGCTGTCCTTCACCGACAGCGATCTGGCCGGATTGGCGGAGGCGTGGAAGGCCGATGCTGGCCGCTTGCCCTCGATGCGGCTCGCCGCACTGCGCGACCTGCGTCATCCCATGTCCGTCGACCTCTGGGTCGACAGCGTCGCCCGCCATGCCAAGATCATCCTCGTGCGCATCCTCGGCGGCCACGACTGGTGGCGCTACGGCTGCGACCAGCTCGCCGCGACCGCCCGCGCGCACGGCATTAAACTGGCGCTGCTGCCGGGTGAGAGCCACGACGAGGATCTCCGCCTCATCAAAGCCTCGACGCTGCCGCGCGAGGAGTTGGATAGCCTGCTCGGCTATTTCCGCGAGGGCGGCCCGGCCAATATGAGTGCGCTGATGCGGAGGCTGGCGGGGCTGGCTGGGCAGGATGCGGAAATTGCCGAGCCGGTCGAAGTTCCAAAAGTCGGCTACTACGAGCCCACACGCGGCATCGTCCCCCTCCCCCGAGGGGAGGGTCCGGCCGCAGGCCGGGGTGGGGTCCTCTCCGGAGCGCGCCGACTCAAGGAAACGTCGCCCCCGGTCGTACCGACCCCACCCGGCCCTGCGGGCCACCCTCCCCTCGAGGGGGAGGGAAACGCCACGCCAGTCATCCCCATCCTCTTCTACCGCTCGATGCTGCTAGCCGCCGATGTCGCGCCGATCGATGCCCTTTTCGAAGCACTCACCCAACGCGGCATAACCCCCGTCCCGATCTTCGTCTCCAGCCTCAAGGACCCGGCATCCCTGGCCTTCGTGGAAACCGCGCTCGCCACGCTGAAACCTGCCGCCATCATCGCCGCGACCGCCTTTGCCTCCGGTGCCGAACCCGGCGTCGAAACCCTGTTCGACCGCGCCGGCGTGCCCGTCTTCCAGGTCATCGTCGCCACCACCCGCCGCGACGTGTGGGAAAACAACCAGCGCGGCTTGGCGCCCGCCGACCTCGCCATGCACGTCGTGCTGCCCGAACTCGACGGCCGCATCCTGGCCGGCGCCATTTCCTTCAAGGGCGAGAGCGAGACCGATCCGGCACTTGGTCATCGCGCTTTCGCCAATCGGCCGGAACCGGATCGTGTCGCCCAAGTCGCGGACCGCGTTGCGGCTTTCATCAAGCTGCAGCAAACGCCCAGCACGACCCGCAAACTGGCGATCCTCATCCCGGACTATCCAAGCGCCCCCGGCCGCACCGGCTACGCCGTCGGCCTCGACGTGCCCTCCAGCGTGCTGGCCATGCTGCACGACCTGAAGGAGCAGGGTTATGGGGTTGAGGGGATTCCTGAGACGCCGCGTGAGTTGCTGGGTTTGCTGGAGCGGGGCGAGGATGGGCTGGGGCTGGAGGAATATCTGGACTTCTCGAAGAGCCTGCCAACCGCGGCAATTGCCGCGGTAGAGGCTGCATGGGGAAAAGCCGAAGGGAGAGGCTTGCGTGAGGCGCCCCCCTCTGTCCTGCCGGACATCTCCCCCTCTAGGGGGGAGATTGCGCTCCCATCTCCGCCTTCGCCAATCTCCGATCTTGTAAAGGGAGAGCCGGCGACTAAACTGCCAATCTCCCCCCTTGAGGGGGAGATGTCCGGCAGGACAGAGGGGGGCGCCTCGCTCCAATCTTCACAAAAGGCCGCCGCCCACTTCCCCTTCCGCGCCGCCACCTTCGGCAACATCACCGTAGCCCTCGCCCCCGATCGCGGCCGCTCCGCCGACCGCCGCGCCGACTATCACGACCCGACGCTCCCGCCCCGCCATGCGCTCCTCGCCTTTGGCCTCTGGCTGCGCAAGTCGCTCGGCGTCCATGCCCTTATCCATGTCGGCGCCCATGGCACGCTGGAATGGCTGCCGGGCAAAACCGTCGCGCTTTCGCAAAACTGCTTTCCCGAGATCGTCACCGGTCCGCTGCCTGTCATCTATCCCTTCATCGTCTCCAATCCCGGCGAGGCAGCGCAGGCCAAGCGGCGCATCGCCGCCGTCACGCTTGGCCATCTGCCGCCGCCGCTGACCGGTGCCGGGCTCGACGAAAACCAGCACAAGCTTGAACGGCTGGTCGACGAATACGCCCAGGCCGATGGCCTCGACCGCCGCCGCCGCGATCGTCTGGTCAAGCTGATCGTCGAGACCGCGCAGAAAACCGGCCTCGCCTCGGAAGCCGGCGTCGCCAGGACCGACGCACCCGACGAAGCGCTGCGCCGCATCGACGCCTGGCTTTGCGATCTCAAGGATTTTGCCATCAAGGACGGGTTGCATGTCTATGGCCGTGCGCCCGAGGAGGAGCCCGACGCCATGCGCCGCCAAAGTGCCGAGGCCGAGAAGGCGGCGCTGCTCGCCGCGCTCGATGGCCGCCACGTCAAGGCCGGTCCGGCCGGCGCGCCGGCGCGGGGCCGTTCCGACGTGCTGCCCACCGGCCGTAACCTGTTCACGTCGGATCCGCGCACCATGCCGACGCCGACCGCCTATGATCTGGGCAAGGCTGCGGCGGAAGAAGTGGTGCGCGGCTACATGCAGTCGCATGGCGACTGGCCGCGCTCGCTGGTCATCGACCTCTGGGGCTCGGCCTCGCTGCGCACCGGCGGCGAAGAGATTGCTCAAGGTCTGGCATTGATGGGCTGCCGCCCGCAATGGGATGCTGCCACCGGCCGCATCACCGGCATCGAGGTGTTGCCGCCGGCCACGCTCGGCAGGCCACGCGTCGATGTCACCTGGCGCATATCGGGCCTGTTCCGCGACATGTTCCCGACCCAGATCGCGCTAATCGATGCCGCCGCCAATGCCGTCGCCGGCCGCGACGAGGAGGATGCGGAAAACCCGCTCGCAGCCAAAACCCGCGCCGACGGCAAGATCAGCCCGCGCATCTTCGGCACCTCGCCCGGCACTTACGGCGCCGGCGTCGAGGATCTGCTGTCGAGCGGCGACTGGAGCGCGCGCGAGGAGATCGGCCGCGCCTATCTCGACGCCACCTCGCATGCCTATGGCGGTGCCGGCGGCGAAGGCGTCTCCGCGCCCGGCGCTTTCGAGGGCCGCATCGCCGAGGCCGACCTTCTCGTCCACACCGGCGACGACCCCGGCCGCGACATCCTCGAAGGCTCCGCCGACGTCGCCTTCATCGGTGGATTTTCGGCAGCCCTCGCAGCGCTCGGCAGGAATGCCGACGTCATCGTGCTCGACACCACGGATCCGCAAAAGCCGAAGCCACGCTCGGTTGGTGAGGCCGTGTCGCGGGTGGTGCGCGCTCGCGCCGTCAATGCGCGTTTCATCGCCGGCCAGATGCGCCACGGCCCGCGCGGCGCCTCCGAATTCGCCGAGACGGTCGATCGGCTGGTCGGTTTTGCCGAGACCACCCATGCCATATCGGGCGCGCTGATCGAGGCCGTGCACGACGCCTATGTCGGCGACGCCGAAGTTCGCGCCTTCATCCTGCGCGAAAACCCGGCGGCCGCGAAAATCATTGCCGAGCGTTTTCTCTCGGCGCGCCGGCGAGGCCTCTGGCATCCGCTGCGCAACTCCGTCGACGACGACCTCGCCGCACTCATTGCCGAGGCGGAAGCGCTCGGGGTGGCGGCATGAACGCTTTCTCGCGCCGTGGTGCCTGTCCGGCTCTGTCGGCGCCGATGCTGACCGGCGACGGGCTATTGGTGCGGCTCAACCCGGTTGCTGGAGGCCTGTCGCCGAAGCTTTTGATCGGCCTGGCCGAATCCGCCCTGCGACACGGCAACGGCATCATGGAGGTGACCGCGCGCGGCAGCCTGCAAATACGCGGGCTAACGGCGGACAGCGCCGCGCTGCTGGCAGCGGAGGTCGATGCGCTGGGCATTGCGGTGCGCACAGGCGTGCCGGTCGAGACGGGACCGCTGGCGGGCATCGATCCGCAGGAGATCGCCGATCCGCGGCCTATGGCTGAGCGGATCAGGGTGGCGGTCGATGAGGCTGGGTTGACGCAACGGCTAGGGCCGAAGGTTTCGGTCATCGTGGACGGCGGCGGGCAGCTGTCGATGGATGCAGTGACAGCTGATGTGCGGCTGAAGGCGGTGCGAGCCGATCCGGGAATCCAGTGGCAGATGTCTGTCGCGGGCGATGGACAGAATGCGAGGCTGCTCGCCACGGTGAGAGACGACTCAGCGCGCGACATTGCCGTTGCCGCGCTAAGAATGGTGGCCGAGAAAGGCCGTGAGGCTCACGCAAGGGATTTGTCGGAGAGGCAGTTGGTGTCTCTGGCAGGCTGGCTATGCTTGACAAGTTTGCGCGAGGCGCCCCCCTCTGTCCTGCCGGACATCTCCCCCACAAAGGGGGAGATTGGCAGTTCGGGCGCCGGCTTTTCCTTAACAAGACCGGAGATTGGCGAAACCATCGGTGACAGCGTAATCTCCCCCCTAGAGGGGGAGATGTCCGGCAGGACAGAGGGGGGCGCCTCGCGCAAACCTATCGGCCTTTTCCCTTTGGCCGGCGACATTTTCACCCTCGGCATAGCCCTCCCCTACGGCAGCATGCCGGCGGACAAAATCATCGCCCTCGCCCAAAGCGCCCTCTCCCTCGGCACCACCGAAATCCACCTCGCCCCAGGCCGCGCTTTGCTCTTCCTCGGCCAGCCACCGGCCGCCAACCAGCCCCTTCAAGACACAGCCGCCGCCCTCGGCTTCGTCACCTCCCCCACCGATCCGCGCACGCGCATCGCGGCTTGCCCCGGCACCCCGGCCTGCGGTTCCGGCCGCATCGCCACGCGCGACATAGCCGGGACGATCGCCGCCGAAAACGCCGACATCCTCGACTTCACGCTGCACATTTCCGGCTGCGCCAAGGGCTGCGCGCATCCCGGCCCGGCGGCGCTGACGATCGTCGGCGGCGAAAATGGAGCCGGACTTGTCGTGAACGCGACGGCAAAGGCCCTTCCTGCCGGGTACAGGCCGGGCTATGACGCCGCGCGTGGTTTCAGTCGCGTCGCCGCAGTGATCCGCAGCGCACGATTTCAGGGCGAGACCGCCGCCGCTTGCCTGACAAGGCTCGGGCCGGCCGGCATCGCCGAGGCTTACCGACAGGCCCAAACTAAAAAACGGAAATGAGCATGGCCGCCCACGACTACATTCACGACGGCACGGCGATCTACGAGCGCTCCTTCGCCATCATTCGCGCCGAGGCCGACCTTTCCCGCTTCTCGGAAGCCGAGGCCGATGTCGCCATCCGCATGATCCATGCCTGCGGCCAGGTCGAAGCATCCAGCCATTTCGTTTTCTCCCCCGATTTCGTTGCCGCCGCCCGCACCGCTCTGGCGGCCGGCGCGCCGATCTTCTGCGACGCGGAGATGGTCTCGCATGGTGTAACCCGCGCCCGGCTGCCGGCCGGCAACGAGGTGATCTGCACCTTGCGCGACCCGCGTACGCACGACATCGCCAGGGAAATCGGCAACACCCGCTCTGCCGCGGCGATAGACCTGTGGGGCGAACGCATGGCGGGCTCCGTCGTCGCCATCGGCAACGCGCCGACTGCGCTGTTCTATCTCCTGGAGAAACTGCGCGACGGCGCGCCCAAGCCGGCCGCCATCATCGGCATGCCGGTCGGCTTCGTCGGTGCTGCCGAATCCAAGGATGCGCTGGCCGAAAATTCCTATGGCGTGCCCTACGCCATCGTGCGCGGCCGGCTCGGCGGCAGCGCCATGACCGCCGCCGCGCTCAATTCATTGGCGAGGCCCGGCCTGTGAACGCCATTGCAAAAGGCCGTCTCGTCGGCGTCGGCACCGGTCCCGGCGACCCCGAGCTGTTGACGCTGAAGGCCGCGCGGGCCCTGGCCGAGGCCGACGTGGTGGCCTATTTCGCCAAGCGCGGCAACAACAGCAATGCGCGCGCTATCGTTGAAACGCGGTTCCGTCCGGACATGACGGAACTGCCCCTGCTCTATCCCGTGACCACGGAAATCGACAAGGATCACGACGACTACCGGTCGCAGATCACGGCTTTCTACGAAGAGTCCGCCGAGACGGTGGCCGGCCACCTCGAAGCGGGCAAGATGGTCGCCGTGCTGTCCGAAGGCGACCCGCTGTTCTACGGCTCCTACATGCACCTGCATGTGCGCCTCGCCCATCGCTTCCCGACCGAAGTCATTCCCGGCATCACCGCCATGTCCGGCTGCTGGTCGCAGACCGGTGTTCCGATCGTCCAGGGCGATGACGTGCTGACCGTGCTGCCGGGCACGATGAGCGAGTTCGAGCTGAGCCGCCGGCTCGCCGACACCGATGCCGCCGTGATCATGAAGGTCGGCCGCAACCTTCCCAAGATCAGGCGCGCGCTGGAGGCGACCGGCAAGCTGGCGCGCGCCGTCTATGTGGAGCGTGGCACCATGGCCGGCAGCGTTTCGATGAGGCTTGCCGACAAACAGGATGACAAGGCGCCCTATTTCGCCATCGTGCTGGTGGCCGGCTGGTCCGGCCGGCCCGGTGCGCTGGGAGCGCAGACATGAGCGGCCGCCTCACCGTCATCGGCCTCGGCCCCGGCAATGCCGACCAGGTTACGCCGGAAGCCAGCCGTGCTGTGGCGCAAGCGAAATACTTCTATGGCTACAAGCCCTATCTCGACCGGCTGGAGCTTCGCGCCGACCAGACCTGCGTCGCCTCCGACAATCGCGAGGAACTCGCCCGCTCCAAGGATGCCCTGATCAAGGCCGCGGAAGGCTATGACGTCGCCGTGGTCTCCGGCGGCGACCCCGGCGTGTTCGCCATGGCGGCCGCCGTCTGCGAGGCGATCGAGGCCGGCCCGGCCGAATGGCGCGCCGTCGATGTCGCGGTCGTTCCCGGCATCACCGCCATGCTGGCGGTCGCCGCCCGCATCGGCGCACCACTTGGCCATGATTTCTGCGCCATCTCGCTGTCCGACAATCTGAAGCCATGGGAATTGATCGAGCTGCGCCTGCTGGCAGCCGCCGGCGCGGGCTTCGTCATCGCGCTCTACAACCCGATCAGCAAGGCGCGCCCCTGGCAGCTTGGCCGCGCCTTCGAGTGCCTGACCGCCATCCTGCCCGGCACCACGCCAGTCATTTTCGGCCGCGCCGCCGGCCGCCCGGACGAGCGCATCGAGGTCTATCTGCTGGCAGATGTCGAGGCTGAGAAGGCCGACATGGCGACCTGCATCATCATCGGCTCTCCGGAAACCCGGATCATCAAGCGCGGTGACAAGCCGGCGCTGGTCTATACGCCGCGTTCGGCAGCGGGCCCGACAAAATGATCGATCCCAAATTGATCAACAAGCGCGGCCAGAACTTCGACGGTTTCCGCCGAGGGAACATCCGGCAGATCAGGCCTTTGGACCATGACAACCTCGATGCCCAGCGCCCGCGCCGCGGCGATCTTGCCGTAGGTGGCCGCGCCGCCGCTGTTCTTGGACACGACAAATTCGATACGATGCGTTTCGAGCAGGGCGCGTTCGTCGTCCTCCCGGAACGGCCCGCGCGCCAGCAGATAGGTCGCATCGGGCACAGCCAGCTTCGGTTCGACCGGATCGACGCTCCGAATGAGATAATGGTGCTGGGGCGCGGCATCGAAGGCACCGACCTCTTGCCGGCCCAGCGCCAGGAACACGCGGCGCGGCGCCGCTCCCAGCGCTTGCACGGCATCATCGACCGTATCGACATCAGTCCAGCGGTCGCCTTCTACCGGTTCCCAGCCTGGGCGGCGCAAGGCGAGGATCGGCACGCCGGCCACACGCGCGGCTTGCGCGGCATTGGCGGAGATTCGCGCCGCGTAGGGATGCGTGGCGTCGATCAGCAGATCCGTGCCCGTCTCCCCGAGATAAGCGGCCAGCCCGTCGGCGCCGCCAAATCCTCCGCTTCGCACCGGCACGCCTTGCGCGACCGGACTTTCGGTCCGGCCGGCCAGCGACAGTGTCACCAAGCAGTCGTCGCGCGCAGCAAGTGTTCCGGCCAGTTGCCGGGCCTCCGTCGTGCCGCCAAGGATCAGAATGCGGTGGGTCATCATGCCTGCTGAGGGTCCGCGCGGCGCCAAGCTCAACGCGAGGTGGCTCACCATCGTCGGCATCGGCGAGGACGGTTTAGCGGGTCTCGGCGACGAGGCCAAGCAGCGGATTGCCGGGGCGGAAATCATCTTCGGCGGCAAGCGGCATCTGGCCCTGGTCGCTTCCTTCGCCAAGGGCGATGCGCGGCCCTGGCCGGTTCCTTTCGATCCGGAGATGCGCGATGTGCTGGCGCTTGCCGGCAGAAACGTCTGCGTGCTCGCCTCCGGCGATCCCTTTTTCCATGGAGTCGGCGCCACCCTCGCCCGCAAGGT
The DNA here is from genome assembly GCF_055901595.1 of Mesorhizobium sp. WSM1386. Lineage (NCBI taxonomy): Bacteria > Pseudomonadati > Pseudomonadota > Alphaproteobacteria > Hyphomicrobiales > Phyllobacteriaceae > Mesorhizobium > Mesorhizobium sp. WSM1386. The sequence goes on along the minus strand of NZ_CM148373.1, from coordinate 3,474,781 downwards.
CAAAGCGCGTGAGATGCATGTCATCCCCGCTCCGTCAGCCGTTTCGCTTGCAGCCGCCCGCCTTGGCTGGGCGCTGCAGGAGATCGAGACCGTCTCGCTGCATGGCCACTCGATCGACCTGATCCGCCCCCTGCTGCAACCCAACGCGCGCATTCTGGCGCTGACATCCGATGGCGACGCACCGGCCGCCATTGCCCGCCTGCTCACTGAACTCGATTTTGGCGCCTCGCGGCTGACGGTTCTGGAGGCGCTGGGCGGTCCGATGGAGACCACGCGCTCCACGCGAGCCGATGCCTTCGACATCGAAAACATCAATCCACTCAACGTTTTGGCGATCGAAATTGATTCTAGCCCGCAAGCCCGTGTGCTGCCGCTCACGGTTGGCCTTGCCGATCATCTATTCGACCATGACGGGCAGATCACCAAGCGCGAAATCCGCGCCATCACCCTGTCCGCGCTGGCGCCAAGGCGCGGCGAACTGCTGTGGGACATCGGCGCCGGCTCCGGTTCCATCGGCATCGAATGGATGCTCGCCCACCCCCTGATGCGCACGATTGCCATCGAAGCCGACCCGATCCGTGCCGCTCGCGTCGCTCATAACGCCGCTGCTTGCGGCGTTCCCGGCCTCGTCGTGGTGGAAGGCAGCGCGCCCAGGGCGCTTGCCAAACTGGACACGCCCGACGCCATCTTCATCGGTGGCGGCGGCAGCGACGCCGGCGTGTTGAAGGCGGCCATAGAGGCACTGCGCCCCGGCGGCCGGCTCGTCGCCAATGCGGTGACATTGGAAATGGAGGCCCTGCTTCTCGCCCAGCACATAAAACTGGGCGGCGATCTCACGCGCATCGCCATTTCGCGCGCTTCGCCGGTCGGCTCGATGCAGGCCTGGCGGCCGGCCATGCCGGTCACCCAATGGAGCTGGGTAAAACCATGATGGTCGCGGGCATCGGCAGCCGAAAAGGCGTGAACGTTGAAGACGTGCTTGCGGCGATCGAAACCGCTCTCGAAGCGCATGGGCTGGCGATGACGGCGCTTTCCGCACTGGCGACCGCCACGCTCAAACAGGATGAGGATGCGATCGCCGCCGCCGGCCGCGCGCTGAACCTACCGGTCATCATCGTCGATGACACAGCGCTTCAGGCCGTATCGACGGACACGCTCAGCCATTCCGATCTCTCGCAAGAGCTGGCCGGCACGCCGTCGGTTTCCGAAGCATCGGCCCTCGCGGTGGCCGGCAAGGGCGCCAGGCTGCTCGGCCCCCGAACGGTGCTCGGCCCGGTCACCTGCGCCATCGCCATCAGCGGAGACGCGCCATGACCGTTCATTTCATCGGCGCCGGTCCTGGCGCCGCCGACCTGATCACGCTGCGCGGCGCCAAACTGTTGGCAAGCTGCCCGGTCTGCCTCCATGCCGGCTCGATCGTCGCGCCCGAATTGCTGCAGCACTGTGCGCCGGGAACGAAATTGATCGACACCGCGCCGATGTCGCTCGACGAGATCGAAGCCGCTTATCTCGATGCCCACAGGGCCGGCCACGACGTCGCCCGCCTGCATTCCGGCGACCTGTCGGTGTGGAGTGCGGTTGCCGAGCAGATCCGCCGGCTGGAAAGGCACGGCATACCCTACACGCTGACGCCGGGCGTGCCCTCCTTCGCTGCCGCTGCCGCCACCCTTCGCCGCGAATTGACCATTCCCGAAGTTGCCCAAAGCCTGGTGCTGACCCGAATCTCCGGTCGCGCTTCAAAAATGCCGCCGGGCGAAACGCTGGCCGGCTTCGGCCGCACCGGTGCCACGCTGGCCATTCATCTGGCCATCCACGCCATCGACCGCGTGGCCGCCGAGCTGACGCCGCACTATGGCGGTGATTGCCCGGTAGCGATCGTCTTCCGCGCCTCATGGCCGGATGAGCGCGTGCTGACGGGAACGCTGGAGACGATCGAGGCACAGCTTGCGGCCGATCCGATGGAGCGCACGGCGATCATCTTCGTCGGCCGCTCGCTTGCAGCGGAAGGATTTGGCGAGAGTTCTCTTTACGACGCCCATTACCAGCGGCGTTTTCGCGGACGGGACGGATTGTGAGCGGCACCAGCAAAAACAAGGGCGGCAACACCACGCTCGAACAGGCCTTGTCGCGGCTGAACTTCAAGCCGCGCCCGCTCGATCCGGGCCATGTCTGGCTGGCCGGCGCCGGCCCCGGAGATCCCGGCTGCCTGACCTTGGAAGTGCTGGCCGCACTGGCCGAAGCGGATGCGCTGGTCTACGACGCTCTGGTCTCGCCTGATGTCGTCGCGGTTGCCGAAAACGCCGAGCTTTTCTTTGCCGGCAAGCGCGGTGGAAAACCGTCGATGAAGCAGGACGACATCACCGCACTGCTGGTGCGGCTGGCCCGCGAAGGCCGTCGCGTCATGAGGCTGAAGGGCGGCGATCCCTATATTTTCGGCCGTGGCGGTGAAGAGGCGTTGGCGCTGGTGCGCGAAGGCATTCCTTTCCGCGTCCTGCCCGGCCTGACATCGGGTCTCAGCGCGCTGGCCGCAACCGGCATCCCGGCCACCATGCGCGGCATCAACAAGGCGGTGATCCTGGCGACCGGCCATGCCGCCGGCACCGACGACGACATCGACTGGGCGGCGATCGCCCGCACCGGCCAGCCTGTCGTCGTCTATATGGGAATGGCCAATCTGCCTCTGATCGCAGCGGCACTGCTCGATGGCGGGCTGGCGCCGTCGACACCGGCGGCGGTGATCGTCGCCGCCACCACGCCGCAGGAGCGGACCGTCGTCGCTACTCTCGCCACCATCGCCGAGCAAGCGGCCGCAGCCGGGCTCGCCTCGCCGGCTCTGATCGTCGTCGGCGGCATTGTCGCCATGCGCGCGGCACTGGCGGGCGGGGCATGACGGCACGGGCCATCATCATCGGTGCGCCGCGCTCCGGCTCCGGCAAGACCAGCGTCACCATCGGCATCCTGCGCGCGCTCACCCGGCGTGGGCTCAAAGTGCGCGGCGCCAAATCCGGTCCTGACTATATCGATCCCGGTTTTCACACTGCCGCCACTGGACTATCCGGCGTCAATCTCGACAGCTGGGCTATGCCGCCATCGCTGCTCAACGCGCTCGCCGCGCAACAGGCAGACGATACGGACTTCGTCATCCTCGAAAGCGCCATGGGCCTGTTCGACGGCATTCCGGCCGCGCCGGGCCGCACCGGCTCGGCGGCGGATCTTGCCCGGCTCTACGGCCTGCCGGTGCTGCTGGTGCTCGACGTGTCCGGCCAATCGACCACGGCGGCGGCCGTCGCCAAGGGGTTCGCCACCTACGATCCAGACGTGCGCATGGCTGGCGTCGTGCTCAACCGGCTGGGCAGCGAGCGCCACCGGCGGCTGTCCGGCGACGCCATCGAGGCGATCGGACTGCCCGTCGTCGGCGCCATCCTGCGCGATCCCACGCTCAATTTACCAGAACGCCATCTCGGCCTCGTCCAGGCCGGCGAATATGATGATCTGATGGCGCATCTCGACCGGCTGGCCGACATGGCGGAGAAATCGCTCGACCTCGACGCCGTGATGAGGCTGGCAAGACCCCTCGCCCCGGCAGAAGGCGGCTTTGAAGACGCGCTGCAGCCGCCCGGCCAACGCATCGCGCTGGCGGAAGATGCCGCCTTTACCTTCCTTTACCCGCATGTGGTGGCCTACTGGCGCAAGGCCGGCGCCGAGGTCGTTCCGTTCTCGCCGCTCGCCGATGAAGCACCTGACGACAGCTGCGATGTCTGTTGGCTGCCCGGCGGCTATCCCGAACTCCATGCCGGCCGCCTGGCAGCAGTGGATACTTTCAAAGCAGGAATGGCACGTTTCGCGGCGACGAAGCCAATCCATGGCGAGTGCGGAGGCTTCATGGCGCTCGGCGAGGCGCTTGAGGATGCATCGGGCGAAACGCATCGCATGCTCGGACTGCTCGGTCATTCGACCAGCTTCGCCAAACGCAAGATGAACCTCGGCTATCGCGAGGCGCGGCTGCGTGCGGATTGTCCGTTGGGCTCACCGGGTGCGCTGATCCGGGGCCACGAATTCCACTATGCGCAGATGACGGCCACCGGCAATGACGAGCCGCTGGCCGACCTCGCCGACGGCCAGGGCAATCCGATCGGCGCTTCGGGCTATCGGCGCGGCCATGTCAGCGGCACCTTCTTCCACGCCATTGCGAGGGGCTAGGCCATGAAGAAGCTCCCCAACTTGACCTTCTCACCCCGGCAAATCCTTGATGACATTGCGCTCTGCCTGGTCTTCTTCACCAGGCTGCCGCTGCCCGTGTTTGACTTTCGCGGCCGCGGCCTTGCCGCCGCGATCTGGGCGGCGCCCGTCGCCGGCGTCGTGGTCGGCCTGATCGGCGCGATCGTCTTTGCCACGGCGGAACGGTTTGGCCTTGCCATGGGGCCGGCGGCGGCGCTTGCGCTGGTTGCAACGGTGGTCACCACCGGCTGCTTGCATGAGGACGGGCTGTCCGATGTCGCCGACGGTTTTGGCGGCGGCAAATCGCGCGGCCGCAAATTGGAGATCATGCGCGACAGCCGCATTGGCGCTTACGGCGCCATGGCGCTGGCACTGTCGCTCTTGATCCGCTGGAGCGCGCTCTCCGAACTCGTCGACCCGACGCAGGCGCTCTTCGCCCTCATTGCCGCGCACGCGGTCTCGCGCGGCGTGCTCGGCGCCTTCATGCACATCTTGCCCCCGGCCCGCGACGACGGCCTTTCGGCCGGCGCCGGCACCGTCTCACGGGAAACGGCAATCGCCGGCGCCGTGCTCGGCGCCATCCCGCTCTTCCTGCTCGGGATCGGCGGCGCCGTCGCCGCGCTGATCCTGCTTGCCCTGCTGTTTGCCGCCTTCCACGCCCTTTGCCTCAACCAGATCGATGGCCAGACCGGCGACACGATCGGCGCCTTGCAGCAGGTGAACGAAATCGCGGTGCTGCTCGTCGCTTCCGTCGCCCTCTCTTGATTTCCCTTAGCTTGATTCCCTTTTGGAGATTTTGCCCCCATGTCCTTCAAATCACTTGATGAACTGCGCGCTGCTTGCCTCGACCTGCCCACCGGCAGCGACACGGCCGCCAATGCGGTCGCCCGCCGCCAGGACACGCTGACCAAGCCGCAAGGCAGCCTCGGCCGGCTGGAAACCATCGCCGCATGGCTGGCGCGCTGGCAGGGCCGCGACATGCCGAAACTCGACCGGGTGAAAGTCTTCGTTTTCGCCGGCAATCATGGCGTCACCGCGCAAGGCGTGTCGGCCTACCCTTCGGAAGTCACCGTGCAGATGGTGGCGAATTTCGCCGGCGGCGGCGCGGCCATCAACCAGCTTGCCCGCATTGCCGGCGCCGAACTGGATGTCATCCCGCTCGACCTCGACCATCCGACCGGCGATTTCACGCAAGTGCCGGCCCTGGACGAGGAAGCGTTCCTGGCCGCCGTCTCGGCCGGCCATGACGCGGTGACGAAGGATTTGGACCTGATCTGCTTCGGCGAGATGGGGATCGGCAACACCACACCGGCCGCAGCCATTTCAGCCGCCCTGTTCGGCGGCGGTGCGGAAAAATGGACCGGGCGCGGCACCGGCGTCGACGATGCCGGCCTGAAGCGCAAGGTGGTCGCCATCGAGGCCGGCCTGAAGCGTCACGCCGCCGCTCTTGCCGATCCGTTGGGCGTGGCCGCAACGCTCGGCGGGCGCGAACTCGCCGCCATCTTCGGCGCCACGCTGGCCGCCCGTCATCTCGGCATACCCGTGCTGCTCGACGGCTTCGTCTGCACTGCCGCAGCGGCCCCGCTGGCAAGGCTGCATCCGACAGGCCTCGCACACACGATCGCTGCCCATGTCTCGGCCGAATCCGGCCATCGCGGCCTGCTCGAAGCGCTCGGCCTGCCGCCGCTGCTCGATCTCGGCATGCGGCTCGGCGAAGGCTCCGGCGCCTGCCTCGCCGTCAACATTGTTCGCTCGGCACTGGAGTGCCACGCGAGAATGGCAAGTTTTGCCGAGGCTGGTGTTTCGGAGAAGTAATCAGGGGATTTCCGGTGGGTGAGGCCGACAGGGCTGCCCCACAGGACGGCAGCTTTCGTTCCCGGCGATTCTCCAATAGAGTTTTAGGATGAAAAAGCTACCTCCAGTCGCTGCTGCTGCAACCATCGCTGCAATATGTGCTGGTGTGCTTTGGCGCAGCGGATACTCCACCTACGGCCCAATCGACACCGGGATTCTTGTTCTTTTCCTGATTTTCTTCTGGTGGCTCATCAGCGATCTTTCAGGAGGAAAGGCCGGCAGTGACGTCGACGGACATCAAAGCGTAAACGGTGGTATCGCTTTTCGATTCGGCAGGTTTCTGGGCCGCGTTTTTGGGCGTGGCAACAATCGCCTTTGAACGCCGATGGCTCACCTTGGATGAGCCTCATCGGTTTCCCGCTTTCAGGGTCTTTCCACCAAGTCTTCAAGGAATTTGGTGGGTGCGCACAGGATTGAACTGTGGACCCGCTGATTAAGAGTCAGCTGCTCTACCAACTGAGCTACGCACCCACTCGGCCGGCAAAAACCGGCGTTGGCGGGCATATAGCCGCCACCATCCGTCATGTCCAGCCCTGCCGGAGTCATTTCCCGACAAATCGCTTTCAGCCCATCGCAATCAGACGAAAAGCTTGCCTTCCGCCACCTTGACCGCGTTGCCGCCAATGCGCGCCGAGGCCAGTTTTCCGCCCTGCACGGTCAGTTCGAGGCGGATGCGCGACGGCCGTCCCATCTCCAACCCCTGCTCTATCCACAGCTGCGAAACCCCGTCCGTCGGGCCGTCGAAATGCATGATGGCGCCCGCGAAGGCGGCCGCCGCCGAGCCGGTCGCCGGATCTTCGTAGGAAGGCGTGCCGGGCACGATCATGCGCACATGGAACGCGCTTTCGTGATTCACCGTCTCGCGGCAGTAGACATAGGGGCTGGCGAAGGCCCAGTCGCTCTTGCGCGGCGCCAGTTCCGACCACGCCTGGTTGTCCAGCCGGATGCGGCCCGCCGCTTCGAGATTGGCGACCGGGATGGTCACATAGGGCACGCCCGCCGACCAGAACCCAACGCGGTGATTCTCGAAGCCGATCTCATGCGGCGTCAGGCCAAGGGCGGCACCGATCGCCTCCGGATCGGCTTCGAGCTTCAGCGGCTCCGGCAATTTCGCCAGGTCGAACTCGGCGAAAGTCGCGCCATCGTGCCTGCTGACGGCGCAGCGCACCGGGCCGATGTTCTCCTCCAGCACGAAGATGCCGGCCGCGCCCTCGCCGGCAAGCTCGGCCAGTGCGATTGCCGACCCCACCGTCGGGTGGCCGGCGAACGGCATTTCATAGTCCGGCGTGAAGATACGGATGCGGTTTTTATGCTTGGGATTGTCCGGCGGCAGCACAAAGACCGATTCGGACAGATTGAACTCGCGCGCGATGGCCTGCATCGCCGCCGTGTCCAGACCTTTGCAATCCAACACCACGGCCAGCGGATTGCCGGCCAGTCGCTCGGTCGTGAACACATCGTAAAGCAAGTAATTCCGGGTTTGCATTCCTGCCTCGATCCAAACATGGGCGAAATTTAATTTGATATTTGAACCATCAAGCCTGATCTGTACGCAGATAGGGACATTGCGCTTCATAGGGGTCCGGCGTGGACCAGATTGTCAATCTGCCAAAGACGGAATCGGATTCCGCCATCGAGACGGCGCTTGGGCTCGACCGACAAGGTCTGCGCAAGACGCGCCGGCGTGGCTGGCTCTATGCGTTGCTGACCCTGATCGTGCTTGCCGCCGGTCTCGGCCTCTACCAATGGTATGCCGGCACGCCGGCCAAGATCGACTACACCACCGTACCGGCCGCCAAGGCCGACCTCACCGTCCAGGTGTCCGCCACCGGCACGCTGCAGCCGCTCACCCAGGTCGACATTTCCAGCCAGCTCTCCGGCATCATACGCTCGGTTTCGGTCAACGAGAACCAGCAAGTGAAGAAGGGCGACGTGCTTGCGGCCCTCGATACCGCCAAGCTGCAGGTCCAGATCGAACGGGCTGAAGCGTCCGCCAAGGCGGCGGCGGCCAATGTCGAGGACGCCAAGGTAACGCTTGCCGAGAATGAACGCGCGCTGGCGCGCGCGGCGGCCTTGACCAAGCGCGGCATGGCAACCGACCAATCGCTCGAGGCGGCGACCGCGACGCGCGACCGCTCCAAGGCGGCGCTCGACAGCGCCGAGGCCAATCTCGCCATCGCCAATGCCGATCTGAAGTCGCAGCAAACCGACCTTGCCAACAGCACCATCTACGCGCCGATCGACGGCATCGTGCTGACGCGTTCGGTCGATCCCGGCCAGACCGTCGCCTCCTCGCTGCAGGCGCCGGTGCTGTTCATCATCGCCGCGGATTTGAGGAACATGGAACTTGTGGCGGCGGTCGACGAAGCCGACATCGGCGCCGTCAAGCCGGGCCAGCATGCGCGTTTCACGGTCGACGCATTTCCGGACCGGCCGTTCGATGCCGAGATCCGCGATATCTCCTATGCCTCGGTCACCACCGACGGCGTCGTCACCTACAATGCGCGGCTCGAGGTCGACAATTCCGAACTGCTGCTGCGTCCCGGCATGACCGCCACGGTTTCAGTCGTGACGCGGCAGGCCAAGGATGTGCTCACCGTGCCCGCCGGCGCCTTCCGCTACCGCCCGGCGCAGCAGGCCCCGCGACCCTGGAGTTTCAGCGACCTGTTCACCGGCCGCATGGGCCGCCCAGGCGGCAATCGCCAGCGCCAGGCAGCGACGGCCCCCACCGATGGATCGCGCACGCTCTACGTGCTGGAAAACGGCCGGCCGCATGCGGTCAACGTCAAGATCGGCTCGACCGATGGCGAACTGACCGAGATCACCTCCGGCCTGGAGGAAGGCGCGCAGGTCATCACCGCCTCGCAGCAGCGGAACTGAGGCCGTGGCCGCCGGTGCTGCCCTCATCACCTTCGACAAAGTCTGGAAGAGCTATGGCCAGGGCGAGGCCAAGGTGCATGCGCTGGCCGGCGTCGATCTCGCGATCCGCAGCAGTGAATTCGTCGCCATCATGGGCCCGTCCGGCTCCGGCAAGTCGACGGCGATGAACATAATCGGCTGCCTCGACACGCCGACGGCCGGAACCTATTCGTTCATGGGCATCGACGCCGGCCGCCTCGACCGCAACCGCCGCGCCATGCTGCGCAACCTCTATGTCGGCTTCGTCTTCCAGGGCTACAATCTCTTGGCCCGCACCACGGCGGCCGAAAATGTCGAACTGCCGCTGATCTATCGCGGCGTGGCCGCCCGTGAGCGCCGCGACCTTGCCATGCAGGCGCTGGCCGAGGTCGGCCTCGTCGGCCGCGAGCATCACACGCCGGCCGAGCTCTCCGGCGGCCAGCAGCAGCGCGTGGCGATCGCGCGCGCCATCGTCACCAGGCCGACCCTGCTTGTCGCCGACGAGCCGACCGGCAACCTAGACACCGCACGCACGCACGAAATCATGGAGTTGCTGACGCGGCTCAACAAGGAGCTTGGCCTGACCATCGCCATGGTCACCCACGAGGCCGACGTCGCCGAATATGCCGAGCGCACCATCCGCTTCCTCGATGGGCATGTCGCCTCAGACACCATGAATCTGGAGACGGCATAAATGATCTGGGAAACCGTCCGCCTCTCACTGCGCTCGATCCGCCGCAATGTGCTGCGCTCGTTCCTGACGCTGCTCGGCATTGTCATCGGCGTCGCCGCCGTCATTGCCATGCTGACCATCGGCTCCGGCACCACGCAGAAGGTCAAGGCTGACATCTCCAAGCTCGGCAGCAATTTGCTGGTCGTTCGCGCCGGGCGGCCCGCCGGTCCCGGCGCCCCCGGCGGGCTCGACCAGGCGGTGCGGCCGCTGGCCGAGAAGGACGTGGCGGCGCTGGTCGCGCATCTCACCGGCGCACGCGCCATTTCGCCGGCCTCGCAGAAGCAGGTCCGCGTCATCTTCGGCACCGAGAGCCTGACCTCCGGCGTCACCGGCACCGACAGTGCCTATCTCGACGCGCGCGACTGGAAGCTGGTATCAGGCCGGCCGTTCAGCGATTCCGAAACCCGTTCCGGCACCGGCGTGTGCCTGATCGGCGAGACGGTGCGCCAGCAATTCTTCGGCGCCGGCGATCCCGAGGGCGAGATCATCCGCGTCAACCGCACCTCCTGCAAGATCATCGGCCTGCTCGAACCCAAGGGCTATACCGGCTTCGGCCAGGACCAGGACAATGTCGTGCTGATGCCGCTGCACGCCTACCAGCGCCGCATCGCCGGCAACCGCGACATCGACAACATCTACATCGCCGCCGACGACCGCACGCCGACCACGGAACTGCAGCCGCGCGTCGAGGACATCTTGCGCGACGCACGCCGCATCACCCCCGACCGCGAGAGCGATTTCGGCATCCGCGACATGACCCAGATCGCCGACGCCATGGCCAGCGCCACCACCACCATGACCGGCATGCTGGGCGCGGTCGCTGGCGTCAGCCTTTTGGTCGGCGGCATCGGCATCATGAACATCATGCTGGTCTCGGTCACCGAACGCACCCGCGAGATCGGCATCAGGCTTGCCATCGGTGCGCATGAAAAGCACATCCTGATCCAGTTCCTGGTCGAGGCGACGGTGCTGTCGCTGCTAGGCGGCATCATCGGCATCATGATCGGCCTGGCGCTGGCCGGCCTCGCCTCGGCGACGCTCACCATCCCCTTCGCGCCAAGCCCGGCGGTCATCTTGCTCGCCGTCGGCTTTTCGGCGCTGATCGGCATGGTGTTCGGCTTCTTCCCGGCCCTGCGCGGCGCCAGGCTCGACCCGATCGACGCGCTCCGGCACGAATAGGCAATCCCAATCGGAAAGCGTGTCCGGCGCTTCGATCTGGTTTTGCACAATCTTCGACGTTTCCCCCTCTCCCGCCACGCCGCTCGCAATGTTAGGCCAGGGCATCCCTGGTTGTGGAATGACGCATGAGCAAGAAGTCACGATTGATCCTGGTGATGGTCATCATCGAAGCCGCCCTGGCCGGCATCTGGTGGTATCTCGCCCGCTACGGCATGGCCAATCCCGACCGCGTCACCTCGGATTTCCAGGCAATCGTCGGCCAGACCATGGGCATGGCGATGGGCGGCTTGCTGGGTATCGGCTTCATCTTGTTCTTCGTCGCGGCCCGCAACGATCGCAAGGCGGCGCAGGGCAAGACGCGCCCCTAACCCTCGCCGGAAAAATGCCACTCGATCAGCGGCTTCATGTGCGGCGACAGCCCCTCCGGCAGGTCGGCGGCATGGCGGATGATGACCGGCCCCTCGATCTCCGGATCGGTTTCGCTGGCGACGAAGGCTGAGATTCGTCGCGCGATCTCGTCGGCCGGCGCCGTCACGTGATAGCGGCGGAAGATCACCGTGCCGCTTGCCGTCGAAAGGGCGTGATAACGCACGCCGCGCCTGGCAGCCGACAAGTCGAGCCCGGTCTCCTCGCGCACCTCGCGGATCATGTTGAAATCGACGTCGACCAGCCCGTCGCGAAAGTCGATCGGCTCGAACGATCCGGCGGCAAAATAGACGCGGCCCGCGCTCACGGTATGCGGCCCCATGCGGATCGCCACCAGCGCATTGTCGCCGGCCACCAGCATGGCATGGGCGTAGGCATGCTCGGCACCGGTATTTTCGCGCCGCTTCCGCCAAAGCATGAAGGTGGAGTAGTTGATCGCATGACAGCGGCCGACGAGCCGTTTGTCGCGCCAGGCAAGTTGCGACAAAAGCACGACCGTGCCGTCGAACAGCGCCGGATTGGCCGCGATCTCACGCTGCCAGTTCTCGGCAATCGCGTCGGCGTTTTCCAGCGCGAAAGGGTGCGGGCCAGGATCGAGCCGGACCTCGACGGCATCGACAGGCAGGATGATATTGCGCGGCAGATCGAAACGCATGCTCACTGGACAATATCCAGCGTGATCGCCACCGGGCAGTGGTCCGACGCTTTCGGCCGGTCCCAGCCGGCGCGCGGGAAACGCTCGACTTCCTGGCCCGCGGGAAAGATCGTGCGCCAGGGCTGGCCGTTGCGGATGATGTCGGGAACGGCGGTGGCATTTTTCGCCGCCAGCCCCTTGGAAAGCAGGATATAATCGAGCTGGCAGAGATGCCGCTCCTCGGGTCCGCGTGTGTGGTAGAAGGTCCAGCGGTTCATTTCCGGCCGCCGTTCGACGATGTTTTCACTGAAGCCGCCCGCCGTCAGCACGTCGATGCAGGACTTGGCCTCGTCGACCACCTCGAAACGGTAGCCGTCGAATTCATCGCCGGCGATCTTCACGCGCTGGCGGTAATCGTTCATGTCGCCGCAGATCGCCCACCGCTTGTCGGCGGCATGATCCGTGCCGAAACGCTGCTCTATGATCCGGCGCACCGCTTGCGCCTCGGCGATCCGCACCGGCATCGTCGCCTCGCGCCCGTCGAGCCCGTTGCGCGGCGAGCCCATCGACTTGAAGTGCACGAGATAGAGCGTCAGCGGCACGCCGCCCACGGTGATATCGATTTCCAGGCAGTCACGCCGGAAGACGCGTTCATTGGCCTGGTTGCCGAGGGCCGCCAGTTCCGGCGTATGCAGCCCGAACTGCTCGTAGGTGACATGGGCGTAGCTGGTCATGCGAACGAATTCGATCGGCTGGCCCTGCGCGGTCTCGTTGCGCATCATGATGGCGACATCGATGCCGCGCGAATCATTGCCCGACGTGATGTATTTCTGGCGGTAGCCCTGCCCCACCATCTTGAACAGATAGCCGTATTCGAAGGCCTTCAGCGCCTCGATGTTGTCGACCTCCTGCATGCAGATGACATCGGCACGGGTGGCGGCGATCGCCAGCGCCGTGAGCTGGCGCATGTCGTCGGACTGGGCGATCGCCCGGGCCTGCTCCAGCATCTTGTATTCGGCCTCGCTCTGGATATCGAACAGCGCCAGCGTCCGGTCTTCGTTGAGCTGGTTGCGATAACCGGAAAAATCGAACCTGTTCATCAGGTTCTCGACATTGAAGGTGGCAAGGCGCAGCGACATGCCCCGACCTTTGCCCGCAAGTGCGCCAGAAGACAAGATCGCAGGGACCACAAGCGGAGATCGATTGGTCCTGCGGTGTTCGCGTCATGGTTGACGGAACCTTTCCGTTCATCCGCCGTTCAGATGCGAACATCCACAGTAGGCCCATTCCAGGCTAGGCGTGGGGCCTGTGTCTCTTGGAGAGTGCAATGAATTCGCTCTTTTCTTTCACGATGAAATCCGGGCTGATAGCGCTCGGAATTGTCTCCGGCATCACGGCGCCGTCCGCTGCCGGTCCGATCCTTCAGCCGAACCTGTCGGTTCCCGCCAGCACGGCAGCACCCGCGGTCACTCCGGTGCGCGACAGCTGGGCAGGCGGCAACGACCGCTCGTTCAACAACGACTGGAGATGGCGCCGGTCGGGCCGCTGGAATGGAAACCGGCACTGGAACGGGGGCAATTGGAACGGCGGCGGCAACTGGAACGGCGGCGACAACTGGCGCTGGCGTCACGGCCGCCGCCACTATCACGGCGGCTATTATGATGACGGCGCCGCCGCGGTCCTGGGCCTCGGCTTGGGGCTCGGCCTTGGCAGCATGTACAACAACTACGATTATTATAGGCCTGCGCCGCGCCGTTATTACCGCGCGGGACGGCTTTCGAACGCCCATGTGCAATGGTGCTACAACAGGTACCGGTCGTATCGCGCCTGGGACAACACGTTCCAGCCCTACAACGGCCCGCGCCAGCAATGCTGGTCGCCCTATAGCTGAGTTGTAAGCTAGGTCAAAACGGCGCCGTCTGGCGCCGTTTTTTTTGCGAGGTGGGAATTGGCAGCATGCATTCCAGCGGCGCCGACTGAAGCCGAGTCGGCAATACGGCTAGGGCCAGAACTATCGGGCGTTAATCCTTCGTGCTTCTCATGACCTCACGATTCGTCAAAGGGCAAGCAGTCACTTTGGTCACATTGAGTTCACGAGACCGGATCATGAATCTGACGAGTCAGACTCTGTTGATGTGCTAGGACTGGTACACTCGCTCTTTTCCACATCAACAGCTAGAGATTGCGGAAAAAACCATTGAACTTTTCCCCAGGTTAGCGCAACCTCTCAAATGCGATTCGACTCTCAGAGTATGCTATGACATACTTGAGTCATGTCGAACGTTGCCCGTCTTCCCAATGCATCGTCGAAGTCAATTGTCCCGCAGGAAACTGTGCTGGCGCAACAGACCCTTGCACTCGTCAAGACCTTGCTTTCGTCCCTGCCAGAGGCAGAAAGAGATCTCGTCGCCCGTGAGCTTTTGAAGGTTGTTGGCACACCAGACTCGCCCAAAGCTGGCGACGTACTCTCCAGCGTTGTGTCGTTGATGAAGCGCCGGGACGAGTTCACAGTGGCGGAAGTAAGGCAGCATGTGGAGGATCGAGTAGGCGCTGCCCCCAAGGAAATTTACAACGCACTTGGCTATTTGACACGGAAGGGGCGTCTAAAGCGGATCGGCTACGGTCGATATGTAGTGGATGGAATCGGTCTCTCCACCTCCGATAATCTCGGAGGTGAAATGGATCGACACGAAGATTTGTCAGACGACGAAAGATAAAACGAAGGTGACCGGCAAGCCGGCCACCTTCGAGATCGAGTGTGATGCGGTGAATGCCTCGCGAGCGGCCGCATCACAGAACCAAAACCACAAGGAGGCGGCAAGGACCGCGAAGCCTATGGCTTTAATTGCCTCATTTTAGCCGTGCTTGGTTGACGGTGCGTTAGCGCCGTCAGCCAATTCGACTCCTCCATTTTACACGACTGAATCCAACTCACAACCGCAGTGACGATGCGTCACGCGGGAAAGGAAAAGTTATGTCTAAAAAAAATCCGTGGCATTCCAAAGCGAACAACGATCGCAAGGTTTACCACGACGAAACGACTTGCACGGAAGGAAACAACATCGAAGCCAAAAACGTGGTTTCTGGGACCGGTGGTTTGCCGAAGTGCGATCATTGCCGTCGTATCAGCGGCTAGCATGTTGGGAGATGCGGGGGGCACCATTTTTGCCCCCCGCACATTTTGATCGCTCAGTTCTTGGCCTTGTCGACCAGCTTGTTCTTCGAAATCCACGGCATCATGGCGCGCAGCTTGGCGCCGACTTCCTCGATCTGGTGGCTGTCGTTGTTGCGGCGGATGCCCTTGAAGCGCGACATGCCGGCGCGGTATTCCTGCATCCACTCCGAGGTGAACTTGCCGGTCTGGATGTCCTTCAGCACGCGCTTCATCTCGGCCTTGGTCTCGGCGGTGATGATGCGCGGGCCCGAGACGTACTCGCCCCATTCGGCGGTGTTCGAGATCGAGTAGTTCATGTTGGCGATGCCGCCCTCATAGATCAGGTCGACGATCAGCTTGACCTCGTGCAGGCACTCGAAATAGGCCATTTCGGGCGCATAGCCGGCTTCCACCAGCGTTTCGAAACCGGCACGGATCAGTTCGACCAGGCCGCCGCACAGCACCACCTGCTCGCCGAACAGATCGGTTTCGCATTCCTCGCGGAAATTGGTCTCGATGATGCCCGAACGGCCGCCGCCGACGCCGCAGGCATAGGAGAGCGCCAGGTCGAGCGCGTTGCCCGAAGCGTCCTGGTTGACGGCGACCAGGCACGGCACGCCGCCGCCCTTCTGGTATTCGCCGCGCACGGTATGGCCGGGGCCCTTCGGCGCGATCATGACCACGTCGACCGTCGACTTCGGCTCGATCAGGCCGAAATGCACGTTGAGGCCGTGCGCGAAGGCAATCGCGGCACCGTCGCGGATGTTCGGCGCGATCTCGTTCTTGTAGATGTCGGCCTGCAATTCGTCGGGCGTCGCCATCATCATCAGGTCGGCCCATTTGGCGGCGTCCGCCACGCTCATCACCTTGAGCCCGTCGGCCTCGACCTTCTTGGCGGTCGCCGAGCCGGCCTTGAGGCCAATGGCGATCTCCTTGGCTCCGGAATCCTTGAGGTTGAGCGCATGCGCCCTGCCCTGGCTGCCATAGCCGATGATGGCAACCTTCTTGCCCTTGATCAGGTTGAGATCGGCATCACGATCGTAATAGACGCGCATTTTGTCTTCCTTCCCGTTTGACATCAGAGGCCTTGCGGCCCGGTTTTTGCTCCGAAAAGAGCGAGAAACTGCTGCGTCGCCCGCGCGGCGTCGCCGCCGATCGCCGCCTCAGTCAATTCCAGCCGGTCGCCGAGCAAGAGACGGATCTGCACGTCGCGGGCGACCAGCCCGAAAAAGGTACGGAACGCCGTCTCGGCATCCGCGAAATCCAGAAGTCTTGCCTCGCGGCCTGCCTCCAGCACCGGCTTCAGCCGCTTGGCCAGCGCGAAGCGGCCATTGTCCAGCACGACGGCGCCAAGGTTGTCCTTGCCCGACCCGGCATGGCCAACAGCGACACGATTGAGCGCTATCGAGGTATCGCTCGAAATCACTTTCAGCCAGTCGGAAGCGAAACGCTCGAGGCTTGCCGCCAGCGAGGCAAGATCGAGCCCCCTGCCATCGACCGGCGCCACCCGCACCTTGGAGGCCTGCCACTGTACCGTCGCCGTCAGCAGCCCGTCGCGGTCGCCAAACCATTTGTAGAGCGTTTCCTTGGAACAGCTTGCGCGCCTGGCCACGGCGGTCATGGTCAGCTGATCGCCCTCCTCGACCAACAGCCGCAATGCCGCATCCAGAACGGCCTTCTGCCGCTCCGTCAGCATCTCGCTGGTGTCGATGTCGGCATTTGCTAGCAACACGATCATTCCCAAACGGCAAGGCTGGTCGCCAATCCGGCAGCCGTACCGTACGTTACGGTTCGGCATATTGCGCAATCCGGTCCTCGGCGCAAGGGGGACAAAGAAAAAACTGCAAGTCCCTGCGATGCCACGCATCGCATGTGTTAGTCTCCGGCAGGCGGGTGACGCAGCCGGCCAAGCAGTGCCGACAGCGCGTTCAGCTCATCCGCGCGGAGTTTGGCACCAACCAGTTCCGCGATCGACCGGCCATAGACCGCCCACATCCGCCGGCGCATCTCCAGCCCCTTGGCCGTGATGCGGATCGTCTGGCCGCGACCGTCATCGGCCACCGGCAGTTTCTCGACCAGCCGATCCGCTTCGAGCCGCGCCAGCAGCCGCGAGATGTTGTACTGCGCAAAAAGGGTGCGCTCGATCAGCTGAAACGGCCGCAAGCCACCCTCGCCCGCCTCGGCGAGTTCATGCAATACATCGTACCAGTCGAGCGATGGCAGGCCGCCTTGCTTCAGCGCGTCTTCGGCACTCTCCACCAGTTGGCGTGAAACGCGCATCAGGCGAGCCCATGACTTGATGGCGTCCGGCGAAGGCGTGGTGTTCTCGGTCATGGCCCACACTAGGCGATAGATGCAGATGCATCAAGCTTGACGATCGATGCAGACGCATTTACATAGATGCAATTGCATCAATACTGAAAGACAAATCCATGAAGCACGACAAACTCGTTCTTGTCAGCCACCCTCTCTGCCCTTATGTCCAGCGCGCGGCGATCTCGCTGACCGAAAAAGGCGTGCCGTTCGAACGCGTCGACGTCGACCTCGCCGACAAGTCGAACTGGTTCAAGGCGATCTCGCCGCTTGGCAAGGTTCCGTTGCTGCGCGTGCCGCGGAATGGCGAGGAAACGGTAATCTTCGAGTCGGCTGTCATTCTCGAATTCCTCGAAGAGACACAGGCCAATCCCCTCCACCCCGCCGACCCCCATGCCCGCGCCCGGCATCGGGCCTGGATCGAATTCGGCTCGGCCATCCTCAACGCCATCGGCCGCTTCTATTCGGCCCCCACCGAAGCCGGCTTCCTTGCCGAGACCAGCACGCTCTCGGCCATGTTTGGCCGTCTTGAAGACGAACTGGCGAACGAAGCCCGGCAGGGTGGGCCATGGTTTGCCGGCCACTGTTTCTCGCTCGTCGATGCTGTTTATGGCCCTGTTTTCAGATATCTCGACGCCTTCGACCGGATCGGCGATTTCGGCATCCTGGACGGCCAGCCGCGCGTCCAGGCCTGGCGAAAAGCATTGAGCGAACGCCCCTCCATCAGGGACGCCGTTGCACCGGATTATCCGCAGCGTCTGGATACCTTCCTGCGGGCGAAGGATTCATTTCTGTCGAGCCATCGAAACGATCCGCCCATCGCGCTTCCGTCAGCCCAATCCGCTTGAACGGATCGATCGCCGTGCCGGCCACCATCGACGCCAGGAACTGCGGCGCCGGAGGGATTTTCGCGATGGTTGCCACCAGCCGGTCACGGATGAAGGGCAGCGCCACGGAATCCGACTGGTAGAACGGTGTGAACGCCAGCGACAGCGCCTGGAAGACACGCACATGCCAGCGCCGCGCCCTGGCATACGCTTCGAGTGCAGCCTGGATATTGTCGGTCCGTGCCAGCGCATGGCTGAGTGCCGCGGCGTCGAGCAGCGCCATGTTGGCCCCTTGCCCGAGCTGCGGGCTGGTCGAATGCGCGGCATCGCCGATGATCGCGAGCCGCCGGCCAACCGGAAGCTTCATCGTGTGATGGCCGTAGCGGGCCAGCGACAGCTGGTCGAAACTATCGATCTGGCTGGTGTACGCCTGGCTTTGCGGCCACAGCCGGACCACCCTCTCCTGCCAGGCGTCCAGGCCCTGAGCACGCACCGCGTCGGCATCATCAGGCTTCAGGCTCCAGAAGAAGGCCGCCATCTTTTCAGCACCCGGTTCCGGCCGGCCGATCGGCAGCACGCCGATCATCACGCTGGCCCTGTCGTAGCGCTGCGAAAGCGCGTGCTCGTCGAAGCCCTCGCCGCGCCAGCCGAGCGATGCCCAGAACGCGCCATAGGTGAGCGGCCGCGGCGCGCCTCCATTATCAGAGCATTGCCGCAGTTTCGAGCGCGAGCCGCTGGCGTCGACGATCAGATCGAACGGCCCTGCCCTTCGTCCGTTGCCACAGACCAGCGTCGCCCGTTCGCCGGCCTCCACGGCCTCGATCTCGACGCCGGTCTCGATGGCGATGGCCTCGCGCCGGGCGGCGCGGAAAAGCACGCCGAACAGGGCAGCCCGATGCACCGCCAGGCCGAAACGGCGGCCGCGCTGCGCATCGTAGCGGACGTCGAGCACGGTGCGGCCGGTCGAGGCGTCGGCGCCATGCAGCCGGTCGATGCGGGCGCCGAGCGCCAGTATGTCGTCGAGCAGGCCGAGATCGGCCAACACGGTCAACCCGGTCGGCTGCAGGATCAGCCCGGAGCCGACCGGTTTCGGTTCCTCGAAGCGCTCGAAGACGGTGACCCTGTGCCCGGCGCGCTTGAGATAGAGCGCCATCGCGAGCCCCGCCGGGCCGGCGCCTGCAATTGCGATATCGTAGGAAATGCGAGTGCCCCCAAGCCGATCTGGCCGGGACAATCCTTCAGCGGCCGGATGAAATCAAGTCGCGGCGGCCCTTCGGCTGTTCAGCCTTGGGCGGCATCAAAATCGGCACGAGCCTCGCGCACCGCATCATGGTTGCGTTCGGCCCACAGGATCAATTGATGAAAGGCGCCGAACATCGAGCGCCCGAGATCGGTCAGGCTGTATTCGACGCTCGGTGGCTTGGTCGGAAACACCTCGCGATGCACATAGCCATCGCGCTGCAGATCGTACAGGGTCTGGGTCAGCATGCGCTGCGAAATGTCGGGCACGAGGCGCCGCAACTCGCCGAAGCGATAGGGTTGTTCTGCCAGCGCCATCATCAGCAGCGACCTCCATTTGCCGCTGACGCCCTGGATGACATCGCGAACCGGACAATTGGCAATATTTCCGCCGCCGCTGATCGCTTTGTAGATCTCCATCTTCGATTTCAGATTGATGATCTTGCCGTCCATGGCTGGTTCCCTGCGCGTGCCTACCTCCCAAAAAACTGCCTTCTTTACGGCACCGGGTCAATTCCTATTTTAGTGCCGGTCTCTTTCTGAGACTACCACTCGACCGCCGTTGCGGTACAATGTCAGGATCTCCCATGACCGAAACCCTCCTCGTTACAGGCGCCTCCGGCCAGCTTGGCCGCGGCGTCATCAACTTTCTCTTGGACACGCACAAAGTTCTGCCGGCAAACATCATCGCCACCACACGCAATCCAGAAAGCGTTGCCGATCTGGCGGCGCGCGGCGTCGTCGTCAGGGCGGCCGACTTCAACGACGCGGCCTCGCTGGAGACCGCATTCAAGGGCGCCGACAAGGTGCTGATCATTTCGACCGGCGATCTCGATTTAAAAAGCGGCAGGCGCCTGAAGCAGCACGAAAATGCCGTCGCCGCGGCCAAGAGCGCCGGCGTTTCGCATTTGCTCTACACCTCGATGCCCAATCCGGAGCCGGTATCGCCGGTCCTGTTTGCCGATGACCACTACAGCACCGAGCAGGCGATCAAGGCGAGCGGCATTCCCTACACGATCTTCCGCAACGGCTGGTACCAGGAGAACCTGTTCCTGGCATTGCCGCACGCGATCGCCTCGGGACACTGGTATACGTCCGCCGGCGAAGGCCGCATCGCGCACGGCGCACGCGACGATATGGCGGCGGCTATCGCCGCAGGCCTCGTTTCCAGCTCGACCGAGAGCAAGACCTACACGCTGACCGGTCCGCATGCCTACACCACGGCCGAGATCGCGGCCCTGGTAAGCGAGGTTACCGGCAAGCCGCTGGAAGTCATTCAGGTTCCGGACGCGGCGCTGGCCGAAGGTGTGAAGGCGGCCGGCATTCCCGAGGATTTCGCCGACGTCGTCGTGTCCTTCGACGCCAACACGCGCTCCGGCCGGATCGCCATGGTGACCGACGCGATTGAGACGCTTTCCGGCAGGACGCCGAAGACCTTGAAGCAATTCCTCGAGGCCAACAAAGCCGCGTTGGCTGGCTGAAAGCAGCGCGGCGGCAGGTCTTTCTCCCGCCGCGTTACTTCGAACTCTTGAGCAGGCCGAGCCGGATCAGGCCTTCTCCGGTGGCCGCCAGTGCGTCTTCGCGCGATCGTGGCGCCCAGCCGAGCATGCGCAGCGCCTTGGCGTTGGTGGCATTCTTGACCTTGCCCAATTCCGTCACCAGCTGCGCCGCTTCCGGGTTGAACAGGCCGATGATCCGCACCAGCCAATCGGGAAGCTGCCGCGTGGAGACGCGCGACGCCGCGCCGCCGAGCCGCGTTTTCAAGGTCTGCGCGATTTCCCGCACGGTCATGAAATCGCCCGATACCGCCAGGAAGCGCTCGCCGCTCGCGGCGGGATCGGTCATGGCGCGCATATGCAGGTCCGCCACGTCACGTGCGTCGACGACGCCGAAGGATAGGCGCGGCAACCCGGGCATCGCACCGTTCATCATGCGCTGGACAAGTTCCGTGGAGGTCGAATGGTCGGCCCCGAGCACCGGGCCGAAGATGCCGACCGGATTGACGACCGCCAGCTCCAGTCCGCTACCCTCGGCGGCGATAAAATCCCAGGCGGCGCGCTCGGCAAGCGTCTTCGACTTGACATAGGCGCTGACCTTGCCGGTCGGATCGGCCCAGCTCTCCTCCGTGAACGGCCGGCCATCGGGTGGCATCTGGCCATAGCCGATGGCGGCGAAGGACGAGGTCAGCACGACGCGTTTCACACCAGCGTCGCGCGCCGCCCGCAACACGCGCAGCGCGCCTTCACGAGCCGGAACGATCAGGTCATCCTCGTGCTTCGGCACGCCGGGCGGGAATGGCGAGGCGACATGAAGCACATAGTTGCATCCGGCGACCGCTTGCGGCCAGCCCGCGTCCCTCATGAGATCGGCGATAGCAAAGGAGAGGCTGCCGCCCGGCTCGGCGCCACCGGCCTGGAGCATGGCCAGAACGTCGGCCTGCCGCTTGGCGGAGCGCACGGTCGTGCGCACGCTGTAGCCCGCCTTCAAGAGTGCGAGGATACAGTGGGCGCCGAGGAAGCCAGACCCGCCGGTGACAAGCACCAATTCGCCCCTCATGCCCGCCTCCCAACGTCGTCAGGTCAGGCCTTCAGATCGCCACCTGCGTGCCGATTTCTACCACACGTCCGGTCGGGATCTGGAAATATTCGGTCGCATCGGCCGCCGTGCGCGCCAAGCCGATGAACAGCCGGTCCTGCCACACCGGCATGCCGGAATTGGGCGAGGCTTTAAGCGAACGGCGCGACAGGAAGAACGACGTCGTCATGATGTCGAACTTCCAGCCCTGCTTGCGGCAGATCGCCAGGGCGCGCGGGATGTTGGGCTGCTCCATATAGCCGAAGGTCAGCGTCACCCGCATGAACAGCTCGTTGACCGTCTCCATCTTGACGCGGTCGCTGTCTGGCACCACCGGCTGCGGCGCGGTTACCACCGAAAGGATGACATTCTGCTCATGCAGCACCTTGTAATGCTTCAGGCTGTGCATCAGCGCGGTCGGCGCGCTCAATGGATCGCTGGTCAGGAACACCGCGGTGCCGGACACCAGTTGCGGCTTCTTCTTCAACAAATTGCCGGCGAGGAAATCGAGCGGGATCTCGTTGCGGCGGGTCTTGTCGAACAGATAGCGGCTGCCGCGTACCCATGTCCACATGCCCAGCACGATGGTGAAAGCAACCGCTAGCGAAGCCCAGCCGCCCTCGAACACCTTGACGATGTTGGAGGCGAAGAAACCAATATCGATGAAGGCAAACAGGGCCGTCAGGCTGATCGCAACCCAGAGCCGCCATTTCCAGATGCGGGTCATGACGACATAGAGCAGCACCGTCGTCACCAGCATGTTGCCGGTCACCGAGATGCCATAGGCCGAGGCGAGCTTGCTGGACTCGCCGAAGCCGACCACCAGCATCATCACCACCAGCGCCAGCAACAGGTTGACGCGCGGCATGTAGATCTGGCCGGACTGTTTTTCCGATGTATGCAGGATTTCGAGCCGCGGCAGCATATTGAGCTGCACCGCCTGCCGGGTCAGCGAGAAGGCACCCGAGATGACTGCCTGGCTGGCGATGACCGTCGCCGCGGTCGCCAGCACGACCATGGGAATAAGAGCCCAACCCTCGTTCATCTCGAAGAACGGATGGCCGACGACGCCGTTCTTGGCCAGCACGAAGGCGCCCTGCCCGGCATAGTTGAGCAGCAGGCAGGGAAACACGATCGACAGCCAGGCGAGCACGATCGGCTTGCGGCCGAAATGGCCGAGATCGGCGTAGAGCGCCTCGGCGCCAGTGACGGCGAGGAAGATGGCACCGATCGTCACGAAGGCAACGTCGGGCGAATGGATCAGGAAGGCGACGATGTAGTGGGGGCTGATCGCCCACAGGATTTCCGGATCGGCGATGATGTGGTTGAGGCCCGAAAGGCCGATTGCCAGGAACCATACCGCCGTCACCGGACCGAAGACCAGTCCCACGCCGCCCGTGCCGAAACGTTGCACCGCGAACACCATGGCGAGAATGACCAGTGTCAGCGGCACCACATAGGGCTGGAAGGTGGGGGTGACGACATTCATGCCCTCCACCGCCGACAGCACCGAAATCGCCGGCGTGATGACCGCGTCGCCGAAAAACAGCGAGGCGCCGACGATGCCGATGCCCAGTATGACCGCCGAGCGCTTTGGAAAACTGCCGCGAGCCAGTGCCATCAGCGACAGCACGCCGCCCTCGCCGCGATTGTCGGCACGCAGCACGAACATGATGTATTTGATGGTGACGATGATCGTCAGCGACCAGATGATCAGCGACAGCACGCCGAGAATATCGCCGCGATCCGCGACGGTGCCGTGGGACGACGCCACCAGCGCTTCGCGAAAGGCATAGATCGGGCTGGTTCCGATATCCCCATAGACCACACCAAGAGCACCCAGCATCAGCACCTTGGTGCTATGCTGTTCGATCTCCGGATGGCTCGACTGTTCGACGGGTTCTGCCTCACTACCAGCATTGGTAAGGGCCATGGGACGACACTCCGATAAGCGCGCGGTGCTCTACGCTTGCTGCAATGCAATATCAAGTGCCGTCGCGTAATGGCTCCCATGCTGGCAGCGCCAGGCTCCTTGCGAGACGGCCTGAAATCCAATGGTCGCGGGCTGAATTCGCGGCTCGGGGCAGCAGGTTTTATGGGCGTATCAGCCTTAGATAGCGACTTGCGTGCCGATTTCCACGACGCGTCCGGTCGGGATCTGGAAATATTCGGTCGCATCGGCCGCCGTGCGTGCCAGGCCGATGAACAGCCGGTCCTGCCACACCGGCATGCCGGAATTGGGCGAGGCCTTGAGCGAGCGCCGCGACAGGAAGAACGACGTCGTCATGATATCGAACTTCCAGCCCTGCTTGCGGCAGATCGCCAGCGCGCGCGGGATGTTGGGCTGCTCCATATAGCCGAAGGTCAGCGTCACCCGCATGAACAGCTCGTTGACCGTCTCCATCTTGACGCGGTCGCTGTCTGGTACCACCGGCTGCGGCGCGGTCACCACCGACAGGATGACATTCTGCTCATGCAGCACCTTGTAATGCTTCAGGCTGTGCATCAGCGCGGTCGGCGCGCTCAATGGATCGCTGGTCAGGAACACCGCGGTGCCGGACACCAGCTGCGGCTTCTTCTTCAACAGATTGCCGGCGAGGAAATCGAGCGGGATCTCATTGCGGCGGGTCTTGTCGAACAGGTAGCGGCTGCCGCGTATCCAGGTCCACATGATCAGCCCCATCAGGCAGGCAACCGTGATCGATACCCAGCCGCCTTCGAATATCTTCACGATGTTTGCCAGGAAGAAGCCGCTGTCGATGACACCGAACAGCACGGTCAAGGCCAGGGCAAGCGCCAGCTTCCACTTCCACAGCTTGCGCATCACCACGAACAGCAGGATGGTCGTCATCAGCATTTCGCCGGTGACCGAGATGCCATAGGCGGAAGCCAGCGAGCTCGAGCTGCCGAAACCGACGACCAGCAGCATCACCCCCAGCGCGATGAGCAGGTTGACGCGCGGCATGTAGATCTGACCGAGTTGCATTTCGGACGTATGCTGCACCTCGATGCGTGGCAGAAGGTTGAGCTGCACCGCCTGGCGGGTCAGCGAAAAGGCACCCGAGATGACGGCCTGGCTGGCGATGACGGTCGCGGCCGTCGCCAGTCCCACCATCGGCATCAGAGCCCAGTCGGGCAGCATCTGGAAGAATGGATCGGTCGGCCTTCCGCCATTGGCCAGCACAAAGGCACCCTGCCCGAAATAGTTGAGCAGGAGGCAGGGGAAGACCACGGAAAACCACGCCAGCACGATAGGCTTGCGCCCAAAATGGCCGAGATCGACATAGAGCGCCTCGGCCCCGGTGACCGCCAGGAACACAGCGCCGACGGTGACGAAGGCGGCCGTGGGTGTGCTGGCGAGATAGACGACCGCGTAATAGGGATTGATGGCCAACAGGATCGATGGATCGTCCGTCAGATGATAGAGCCCCGCGACGCCGATGGCCAGGAACCACAGCGCGGTCACCGGCCCGAACACCGCCGCCACCTTCCCCGTGCCGAAGCGTTGCACCGAGAACAGCACGGCCAGGATGACCAGCGTGATCGGCACGACGTAAGCGTCCAGTGTCGGGGTCACCACCCTGAGGCCTTCGACCGCCGACAGCACGGAGATGGCCGGCGTTATGATCGAATCGCCGAAAAACAACGCTGCGCCGCAAAGACCGATCGCCAGGATGAGCCTCGCTCCCTTGGGATAGGCGCTGCGCGCCAGCGACATCAGCGACAGCGTGCCGCCCTCGCCCTTGTTGTCGGCACGAAGCACGAAGGCGACATATTTTATGGTCACGATGATCGTTAGCGCCCAGACGATCAGCGACAGCACGCCAAGCACGTGAACGCGCGTATCGATACCGGGCGAAGCGTGAAGCGCCTCACGGAAGGCGTAGATCGGGCTGGTGCCGATATCACCATAGACGACGCCGAGCGCCCCCAGCATCAGAACTTTGGTGCTTTGCTTTTCGGCCCCCGAATGGCTCGATTGCTCGACGGTTTCGGCCTCGCTAACGCGAGTGGCAAGGTCCATGGACCACTCCCCGACAAGCGCGCGGTGCTTCATGCATGCTGCGATGCGATGTCAATTGCACGCTATGGCTGCCATACCTGCAAAGCGACGCTCTCTACCCCTACCAGCCGCAAGCCTTTAGAAACCGACCCACCGTGCCGGCCATGCCATACTCCAACGCGTCGGCTGTCAACCCGTGTCCGATCGACACTTCGGCCAATGCCGGAATACGCCTTGCCAACGCAGGCAGATTGTCCACTGTCAGATCGTGCCCGGCATTGACCTGAAGGCCGGCGGCGATTGCCGCATCGGCGGTTTTTCCCAATCTTTCCAGCTCTTTGGCGGCCTTTTCGGAATCCGAATGGTAGCTGCCGTAAGGGCCGGTATAGAGTTCGATCCGGTCAGCGCCAGTGTCACGCGCGGCCGCCATGCCGACAGGATCGGCATCCGAAAACAACGACACCCTGAAACCGCTCTTCTTCAGACGCCTGACGACCGGTGTCAGGAACGCCGAGTCGGCGGCAAAGTTCCAGCCATGATCGGAAGTTGCCTGTGCCGGGTCATCGGGAACCAGCGTCACCTGTTCGGGCTGATGTTTTTCCACAAGCGCCAGGAAATCCTCGCTCGGATAGCCCTCGATGTTGAACTCGGCTTGCGGAAACTCATCGTCGATCAGCGCCCTGATCTCGGGCAGGTCGGAATGCCTTGTGTGACGTTCGTCGGGACGTGGATGGACCGTCAGCCCATGTGCCCCGGCGGCAAGGGCAAGGCGGCCGACGCCGATCACGCTTGGCCATGGCAGGTCGCGCCGGTTGCGCAGCATGGCGATGGCGTTGAGGTTGACGGAAAGCTTTGCGGGCATGGGCTGCGTCCGTGAAATCAGGCGGTTGGCGTGCGCCGTTCAGCCGCGGCGCGCTTGAGACCGGGCATCTATAGCGCCTTTGACGGGAACAGATAGGGGGTTTCCGGTGTTCCAGAAGACCGCTATTTCCGCCAAAGGAGGCTCCGCCCGTGAATTTCCTGCAATCCGTGCCGGCGATCCGTCGCATCGACACCGATCGCGACGACCTGTTCGCAATCGATGTGGTCGGGCATGTCGCGGCGGCCGATGCGGAAAACCTGTTCGGCCTGCTGGAGGCGGCGTACGCGCTCCACCAGCGAATCGACGTGGCCGTGCGCATGGTCGATCACGACGGCGTCGATTGGACCGACATCTCCGACGAAACCCTCAAGCAGGGCGCCGTCCACGCACTGGAGCACATAGGCAGGTGCGCGGCTATCGGCACGCCCGACTGGACGGCGGACGCACGACACGCCTTGCCCGCGTCGTCACCCATCGAATTCAGGCATTTCAAGGCCGAGGACGAAGCCGACGCCTGGGAATGGCTCGGGGTCCAGCGGGTCGGTGCGCGAGAAAAGCCATCGTCGTAACGCTACCTGACGATGGTCAGCCGCTCGGCGGCCCGGGTGATCGCGGTATAAAGCCAGCGCTGGCGCGTTTCCTTGAAGGCCCAGCTTTCATCGAACAGCACGATCTCGTTCCATTGCGAGCCCTGCGCCTTGTGCACGGTCAGCGCGTAGCCGTAGTCGAAATCGTCGAAGCGCTTCTTCTGCTGCCAGGGGATTTCGGCGTCCGGATCCTCGAATGCCGCCTTGAGCAGCTTGATCTTGGCGACGCCGCGGTCCGGATCGTCCTCTTCGGGCGAAACCAGAAGGTTGATGCCGGGCTTCACCGTCTCGCGCGACGAGGTCATCACCTTCCACAGCGAACCGTTGAGCAGCCCTTTGGCGGGATCGTTGCGCAGGCAGACCAGCTTGTCGCCTGCCTGCGGATAGTCGGCATTGAAGCCCTTGAGCTCGCGCAGGCGCTGGTTGTAGCGGCGGCGCGTGCGGTTGGTGCCAACCAGCACCTGGTCCGCCCTGAGCACCAGCTCCTGGTTGACGTCTTCCTTGCCGATCACCTGCGCCGTGCCGTAGTCGCCGCGCATGAATTCTCGGCCCTCGCGCACGTCGAGCGCCAGCCGCAGGATCGGATTGTCGCGCGCCTGCCGGTGGATTTCGGTGAGCAGGAAATCCGGCTCGTGGTCGGTGAAGAAACCGCCGCCCGAGATCGGCGGCAACTGGCCGGGGTCGCCCAGCACCAGGATCGGCGTGCCGAAACTCATCAGGTCGCGGCCGAGCTGCTCGTCGACCATCGAGCATTCGTCGATGACGACCAGCTTGGCTCGCGAGATCGGGCTCTGCCGGTTGAGCGAGAAGGTCGGCGACATCGAGGTCTTGCCGGTCACCTCGTCCTCCACCGATTCCTCGCCCTTGGGCCGGTAGATCAGCGAATGGATGGTGCGGGCATTGACTGCCCCCTTGGAGCGCAGCACCTGCGCCGCCTTGCCGGTGAAGGCGGCGAACTGCACCTGGCCGTCGACATGCTCGGCGAAATAGCGCGCCAGCGTCGTCTTGCCGGTACCGGCATAGCCGAACAGACGGAACAGCTGCGGCCGGCCCTCTTTGAGCCAGCGGGCAACCGCTTGCAGCGCCTCGTCCTGTTGGGGTGAAAATTCCATCAGTGCGACAGACCGGATTCGCAAGACAAAGACAAGATAGCCGTCACCGTGCTTAGTTGCGAGATAGCTAATGAACGTGCTTCAATGCGTCCTTTCGCGGAGGAAAGGGCAATGGCAGCATATCTTATCGCTGACGTGGACATAACAGACGCCGCCGTTTTCGAAGAATACCGCCGGGATGTCCCAGCAACAGAAGCGCGCTACGGGGGAAGGTACATTGCCCGCGGCGGAGCCACCAAGGTGTTGGAAGGTGATTGGGAACCTCATCGCCTGGTGATTGTCGAGTTCCCAAACATGGCTTCCCTCATGGAATGGTATGATTCTCCAGAATACGGACGGCTCAAAGCCATCCGCGAACGCTCCGCCAGGACGAGGATCATTGCTCTCGAAGGCATGATCCCCACCGATTAAGATTGGCCAAGACGAGAACAAGGCGTACCGGGAAGGCAGTTATCTGCTCGCTTGATCGGTCGGATCGTTCTCCAGCAGGATCGGCTTGCCGTGTGGGGTGGCATGCGCGGCGCGTTCCCAGGCCTGCGCCATCGCGTCGACATCGGATTTGGCGGCCAGCCCTTTCGACGCGAGGAGGCTTTCCAGTGCTGCCAGCCAATGTTCGTAATAATCGTGGCCGTCAGCCGCGGCGTCCGGCTTCTTCACCTGCGCCGACAAGGCATCTGCCCATTCGCTCCAAGAGAACAGGCCCTTGTCGTGCAGGGCCACCGTCAAGGCGAATGCCTCGGCCTGCCATGGCTCGGCAAACACCGGGGCATCGACCCCCGGCGGCAAATCGGCCGCAGCCCCTTCAGGCCGGTTCAAGATAGCTCTCCCAGGCGTCGATCGACACGGTCAGCGTCGGGTCGGCGCCCTCGCCCCAGATCTCCGTGCCATCGAGAACCACCGTATAGACCCATTGCGGGTTCTCGCCTTGCCCGTGCGCGTTGGTGTCGGGAAAGACGAAACCGTCGCGCACCGCCTCGATCGTGCCCCGTTTGCCACGCGCATAGCGCGGCAGCCTGGTGTGGCCGGTCGGGTTGAAATTCTTCGTCCGCACGGCGTCGTCGGCCTTAAAGCGCGGCGCCGTCTCGACCGGCCGGTTGCAGGGGCCGCCCTTGGCGAGCACGGCCGGAACGTTTTCCGCCTTCAGCACCCTTTTGGGCGTCGCAGCCGGATCGACCGCCCTGCCCTCCGTCAGATCGCGCTGGCTGATGAAGCCGTGGCGCGTCAGCAGCACCTCCAGCGCCTTGATCCATATCTGGTAGTAGCTCGACGAATAGTAGACCGCCGGATGCAGCGATTCCCGCGCGTGCCGGCTTTCGTCGATGTTCCAGGCTCCCATGGCGCCGGCTGTCAGCGTCACGCCGAGCGCGCGCCGCTCCCAATCCGCATGGAAATAGGGTTCATCTTTTTCAGGGGCCACAGGCCCGAACCCCATCTGTCCGCCGAGATCCTGGGGACCGTTCATGCCGGCCTCCTCGTTTGTGAAGGTTCTTGGGCCAGCGCGGTGCCGATCATGGCGTCGCGGCTTACCAGTTCGGCCAGTTGCTCCTCGCTCCAGCCTTCGGTGCCCTGTGGCCGCTGCGGCACGACGAGGTAGCGCAGTTCCGCGGTCGAATCCCAGACGCGGATCTTCTTGTCCACCGGCAGCGTCAGCCCGAATTCTTCGAGTACGCCGCGCGGGTCGATGACCGCGCGCGAACGATAGGGCGGCGCCTTGTACCAGACCGGCGGCAGCCCGAGCACCGACCACGGATAGCAGGAGCACAGCGTGCAGACGACGAGATTGTGCGTGTCATCGGTGTTGAACACCGCCTGCATGTGCTCGCCCTGCCGGCCGGTGTAGCCGAGCGATTCGATGGCCGCCGTCGCGTCGCGCCTCAGCCAGTCGGCATAGGCAGGATCGCTCCAGGCTTTCGCCACCACCCTGGCGCCGTTGCGCGGACCGATCTTGGTCTCGTAGGTATCGACGATGACGTCGATCGCGGCCGGATCGATCAGCCCCTTGCGGGCCAGGATTGTCTCCAGCGCCCGCACCCGGGCGGCAAACGGATCGAGTTCGTTGTCGTGATCATGATCGTGGGGCATCGCCACAAACTATGGCTCCGATCCGCCGGCCGCAAGCATGACGGCTTGGGCCAGCTTTTATCGGGACCGCATCAAGCCGTTACTCGGCGGCCGTTTTCTGCGGCTCGCCCTGGATGTCGTCGTTGGTACCGAACAATGACGGCTGATCGCCCACGTCGACAACGGGCAACTCGGGCTTGCGCTTCGCCATCAGCCCGACCAGCCAGCCCGAGAAATTCTCCATGTAGACATAGATCACCGGCGTCACGAACAGGGTCAGCGCCTGCGAGGCGAGCAGGCCGCCGACGACCGCGACACCCAGCGGCTGGCGCAGTTCCGCGCTGGCGCCGGTACCGAGCGCGATCGGGAAAGTGCCCATAAGTGCTGCCAGTGTCGTCATCATGATCGGCCTGAAACGCATCAGGCAGGCCTTGTGGATGGAATCGGTAGCCGACATGCCGTCCCGTCGCAGTTCGAGCGCGACATCGACCATCATGATGCCGTTCTTCTTGACGATGCCGATCAGCATCAGGATGCCGATCACCGCGATGACGGACAGATCCATACCGGCGAAGCGCAGGGCAACGACGGCGCCAAGCACCGCCGACGGCAGGCCGGTCAGAATGGTGAGCGGGTGGATGAAGCTCTCATAGAGGATGCCGAGCACGATGTAGATGGTCAGGATGGCGCCGCCGATCAGCAGGCCCTGGTTGGCAAGCGAATCCTGGAACGTCTTGGCCGTGCCGGCAAAGGACGTCGTGATCTCCGTCGGCATGCCGATCTGCTCCTTCAGCGCGCTGATGCGGGCCGTACTGTCGCCGAGCGCTACGCCCTGCGGCAAATTGTAGGAGATGGTCACCGCCGGAAGCTGGCCGAGCTGGTTGACCGTCAGGGCGCCGGCCGTGCGGTCGACGCGGGCGAAGGCGCCAAGCGGAACCAGGCTGCCGCTCGCCGTCCGCATCTGGATGGCGAGCATCCGCTCGGGCGACCATTCGATCTTGGGATCGAGTTCGGTGATGACCTCATAGCTGTCGGCCGAGCCGAAGATCGTCGAAACCTGGTCGGTGCCGAACCCGCCATAGAGAGCGCTGCGCAGCGTGTCGGTGTCGATGCCGAGTTGGGCGGCCTTGTCGCGATTCACCACCAGCGATGCCTGCAGCGCATTGTTCTGCAAATCGCTGGTGACATCGGTAAAGGTTGCATGGTCGGCCGCCATCGCGTCATTGAGTTTCTGTGCCCAGATATCGGTCTGGCCGGTGTCCAGCCCCTGAACCACCAATTGGTAGGCGCTGGCCGACGAGCGCGAACCCAGTCTCAGGTTCTGCACCGGCTGCATGTAGGTCTCGATGCCCGCCACGCCGGCCAGTTGCTTGCGCAGGTCCGAAAGCACCTTCTCGATATTGGGACGCTGGTCCTTGCCCTTGAGCTGGACGAAAAGCTGCCCCTGGTTGAGCGCATTGTTGCCGCTGCCCGCCGACCACGCGACATGATCGACATAGGGCGAGTGCGAGAACACGCTGGCCACCTGCCCCTGCAGCTTGGCCATGGCATCGAACGATATGTCCTGGCGCGCGATGGTGGTCACCGAGATCTGGCCGATGTCCTCCTGCGGGAAGAAGCCCTTCGGCGATACCTGGATCAGCCACACCGACGCCGCCGCGGTGCCGACGAACACGAGGAATACCAGGAAGGTGTGCCGCAGGCAGAAGCTCAGGACGCGGTCGTAGCCGCGCGTGATGAGATCGCGCTTATGGCCGTCGCCGTGTGCTTCGCGGTCGGCCTTGGTCACCGACAGCAGCCGCGAGCACAGCATCGGCGTCAGCGTCAGCGAGACGAACATCGACGCCAGGATGGCAACCGTCACCACGACGGCGAACTCGTTGAAGATGCGCCCGATCACGCCGCCCATCAGAAGCACCGGGATGAACACGGCGACCAGCGAGATCGAGATCGAGATGATGGTGAAGCCGATTTCGCGCGCCCCCTTCAGCGACGCGTCGAAGGCCGACAGCCCATCCTCCTCCATATGGCGGAAGATGTTTTCGAGCATCACGATGGCATCGTCGACGACGAGGCCGACCGCGAGCGTCAGGCCCATCAGCGAGATGTTGTCGATGGAAAAGCCGAACAGGAACATGGCGCCGAGCGTGGCGATCAGCGAGATCGGCACCGCCACGGCCGGGATGATGGTCGCCGTCACCCGGCGCAGGAACACGAAGATCACCATCACCACCAGCGCGATGGTCAAAAGCAGCGTGAACTGCACGTCGTCGACGGCCTGGCGGATCGAGGTCGAGCGATCGTTGAGCAGCTTGATCTGGGCCGCGGCCGGCATCTGGTCCTGGAAGGACGGCAGCATCGCCTTGACCTTGTCGACGACGTCGACCGTGTTGGCGTCGGGCTGGCGCTGGACGGCCATGATGATCGCGCGGGTACCGTCATACCAACTCGCCGTCGTCGTGGTCTGCACGGAATCGACGACGCGGGTCACCTCGCCCAGCCGCACCGGGTGGCCGTTCTTGGTGGCGATGATGAGGTTGGAGAAGCCGGCGGCGTCGGTCAGCTGGGTGTTGGCGGTGATGGTCAGCTGCTGCTTGTTGTTCTGCAGTACGCCGAGCGGCGTGTTGCTGTTGGCGGACGCGACGGCCGCCTGCAGCTGATCGATCGAGATGCCGCGGGCGGCAAGCGCGGTCGGGTCGATCTGGATGCGCACCGCGTATTTTTGCTGGCCGAAGATCGAGACCTGCGCCACCCCGTCAATGGTCGACAGCGATGGCGAGATGACGTTTTCGGCGAAAGCATCGAGGTCGGTCAGCGGAACCGTGTCGCTGACCAGCGACATCAAAAGGATCGGCGCGTCGGCCGGATTGACCTTGCGATAGCTCGGCGGCGACGTCATCTGCGGCGGCAATGATTTCTGCGTGCGCGCTATCGCCGCCTGCACGTCGGCCGCCGCCGCGTCGATGTCGCGGTTGAGCACGAACTGGATGGCGATCGAGGTCTGGCCGAGCGAGTTCGTGGTCGAAATCGAATCGATGCCGGCGATGGTCGCGAACTGCTTGATCAGCGGCGTCGCCACCGATGTCGCCATGGTTTCCGGCGAGGCGCCGGGCAGCGAGGCCGAGACGTTGACCACCGGGAATTCGGCGCTGGGCAGTGCGGCCACCGGCAGGAATTTGTAGGCGAACAGTCCGCCCAGCACGAGAGCGAACGACATCAGGAGCGTGGCGACGGGCCTGCGAATGCAGAATTCGGAGATCATTGGGCCGCCCCGCCGGCATTGCTCGCCTCGGCCACCTTGGGCGCTGCCGTGGTGGCGCCCTCATGCACGGCGGCGCCGTTCTTGAGCCTCGTCTGGCCTTCGGTGACCACCTTCTCGCCGGCCTTCACTCCCTGGCTGATGGCGCTGTTCTCGCCTTCGGTCAGTGCCACCTGCACCGGCCGCATCTCGACGGTGTTATCGGGTTTGACCACATAGACGAACGGCCCCTTCTGGCTCGGCTGCACCGCGACCGTGGGAACCGAGGTCATCCGCGGCATGATGCCGGCGTCGAGGACGACATTCACATATTGGCCCGGCCACAGCGAAAGATCGGCGTTCGGTATGCTGGCTCTCGTGGCGATGGTGCCGGAAGCCGTGTCGACGCTGGAATCGACGAAATCGAGCGTACCCTTGCCGATCGGCGTCGGGTCGCCGTCCTGGGTCAGCGTCACTGCCCCTTGCTGCGGATTGGCCAGCGCCTTGTGCAGCAGCGCAAGGTTGCTTTCCGGCAGGTTGAAGTTCACCTGCAGCGGGTCCATCTGGGTGATGGTCACCAACGGTGTCGCCGTGCTGCTGTTGCCATTGCTGACGGTGACAAGATCGCCGACGGCGACATTGACGGCACCCAGCCTGCCGGCGATCGGTGCCGTGATGGTGGCAAAGCCAAGCTGGACGTTGTCGGCATCGATCGTCGCCTTGTCGGCATCGACGGTCGCCGCCGCGGCCTTCTGCGCGGCAACCGCCTGGTCGTAGGTTTGCTGCGTGCCGGCCTGCTTGGCGACAAGATCCTTGGCGCGCTGAAGATCGGAATTCGAGCTGGCGAGCAGGGCCTGGTCCTTGGCGAGGGTCGCCTGGTCCTTGGCGAGCTGCGCCTTCAGGGCACGGTCATCGAGCGAAAACAGGAGATCGCCGGTCTTCACCATCTGCCCGTCCTTGACGTCGATGGAGACGATCTGGCTGGACACCCGCGCGTTGATGTTGACCACCGCCGGAGAGGAGACGAAGCCGATGGCAAAGCGCCGGATCGGGAAATCAGCCGTCGTCGCCGTCGCCGAGACGATCGAGGCCGAACGCGCACCATTACCGCCAGCCGCCTGCTTGCCGCCTGCCTGCTTGCCGCCTGCCTGTTTGTCCCCAGCCTGCTTGTCAGATGCCTGCTTTTCTAATGCCGCCGCGACCTGCTTTGCGCCGATCAACTGTTGAGCCCGGCTCAGCGCATCGGGAGACAGATAGAGCCAGGCAGCACCCGCGCAGGCGACCGCCAGCAAAGAAAGAATGACTTTTCCACGCATCGACAAAAGGCCCTCTCTGTCCGACACGCCATAGCCAGGTGGTCGTATTCTATCGCAACTCACGGCTCCCTGCCGCGATTTCGCCGAATAGATAGGACACGCCTTTGTCGGAAAAGGGCCAAAACACGGCATTACGAAGATTTAATGTGCACTGCACAATGGATGTGCACCCGGCATGGCCGCTGGCCGAAGCTACCGCCAGTCCCGAGGAAATCCTATTTCAACATCGGCCAAAGCGTCGCCGCCAGCATCACGCCCATGGCGATGTTGAACCATTTCAGCCGCACCGGATCCGACAGGAAACCGCGCAGCGCCGTGCCGAATCCCGCCCATACCGAGACGCTCGGCAGGTTGACGATGGTGAAAGCCACCGAGATCAGCGCCACCGACAGGAACGGGTGCTCCGGATTGCTGTAGACGGCCATGGCGGTGATCGCCATCACCCAGGCCTTGGGATTGACCCACTGGAACGCCGCCGCATCGATGAAGCGCATCGGCCGCCCGCTTGCATC
Source organism: Mesorhizobium sp. WSM1386 (assembly GCF_055901595.1). Classification (NCBI taxonomy): domain Bacteria; kingdom Pseudomonadati; phylum Pseudomonadota; class Alphaproteobacteria; order Hyphomicrobiales; family Phyllobacteriaceae; genus Mesorhizobium; species Mesorhizobium sp. WSM1386. The sequence continues at coordinate 3,439,041 of NZ_CM148373.1, read as the reverse complement.
GCCCTTGCCTGCGAACGAGCTCGACATGGCGATCTTCCAGGCGAGGTAGAGCAGATAAAGGGCACCGGCGATCTTCAACGCCGTATGCAGCGCCGGAAACGCCGTCAGCACGGCGCCAAGGCCAAGGCCGACGGCAAGCAGCAGCACCAGGAAACCGATGCTGATGCCAAGCATATGCGGCACGCTCCGGACCAGGCCGAAATTCACACCTGAAGCCAGCAGCATCAGATTGTTCGGCCCCGGCGTGATCGAGGTGACGAAGGCGTAGACCAAAAGTGCGAGGAATGCGTCGAGGGTCATGACGGCTCACAAAGGTCAGTAATGCTGACTAAATCGACCGGGCGCCGGACGCAACTTCATTCGATTGGTCCAATGCGCCTGCCGCGATCCGACGGCTGATTTCCCGGGCACGCCCGACCGGATAAATTCGGGCGATCAGTCTCGACGACGGCTATACTTCAGCCAGCAAAGAAACCAACTGAAGACGACGATGCATCCGGCATGGAAGAAGATTCCATCCCAGAATCTCGTTGGATTGTCTGCATAGGCGACCCATTCAACGGTTCGTCCGACAGGGACAGTCATCGTCACCCAGGCATGGGCAAGCACCCAAATCGAGAATGCGATCATGGCGTACATCATCACATGTATCGCCAGTTCTTGTCGCGGGGTCATGCCCACCAATTCTCAAACCGTCTTTCGGACTGCCTTGTCCTAAACGTGAATGCAGAATCTGAACGCCGTATGAATTCTTACATCCCCTGCGGGCCGCGGTTCATCGCCGCCACGCCGGTGCGGCAGATCTCGACCAGGCCGAGCGGCTTCATGATGGCGATGAACTGGTCGAGCTTGGAGCCCTTGCCGGTGATCTCGAAGATGAAATGCTCGGTGTTGGCGTCGATGACCGAGGCGCGGAAGGCGTCGGCCAGCCGCAGCGCCTCGACGCGGGCCTCGCCGGTGCCGGCGACCTTGACCAGCGCCAGTTCCCGCTCCAGCGGCCGCTCCTGGCCGAACTCGTGCGAACGCACGGTAAGGTCGACGACCCGGTGCACCGGAACGATGCGCTCGAGCTGATGCTTGATCTGCTCCAGCACGTGCGGCGTGCCGCGGGTCACGATGGTGATCCGCGACAGGTGCTTTTCATGTTCGGTCTCGGAAACGGTCAGGCTCTCGATGTTGTAGCCGCGCCCGGAAAACAGCCCGATGACCCGGGCAAGCACGCCCGGCTCGTTGTCGACCAGCACGGAAAGCGTGTGGTTTTCCGGCCGCTCCGTTTCCTTGGCGATGAAGTAGGCGGAGCCGGTCGGTTGAAGGTGCTGTGCGTTCATGACATGAATCTCGATTTCAACTCTTGATCTAACGATCTGTTTCCGCACGGCTTCTCGCGACAGCCCTGCCCTGGCTTCGCGCTTTAGACCAGTTCCCTGCCCTTGGCGTCGATGGCGTTGGCCACGACTTCGTCGGTCGCCTCGTCCGGCAGCAGCATCTCGTTATGTGCCTTGCCCGACGGGATCATCGGGAAGCAGTTGGCGAGCGTCGCCACGCGGCAGTCGAACAGCACCGGCTTCCTGACCGAGATCATCTCCTTGATGGCGTCGTCCAGCTCGTCGGGCTTTTCGCAGCGGATGCCGTGGCCGCCATAGGCTTCGGCCAGCTTGACGAAGTCCGGCATCGCCTCGGTATAGGAATGCGACAGCCGGTTACCGTGCAGCAGCTGCTGCCACTGGCGCACCATGCCCATGTACTGGTTGTTGAGGATGAAGATCTTGATCGGCGCATCATGCTGCACCGCCGCGCTCATCTCCTGCATCGTCATCTGCACCGAGGCGTCGCCGGCGATGTCGACGACCAGCGCATCGGGATGCGCGATCTGCACGCCGAGAGCCGCCGGCAAGCCGTAGCCCATCGTACCCAGCCCACCGGACGTCATCCAGCGGTTCGGCTTCTCGAAATGATAATGCTGCGCCGCCCACATCTGGTGCTGGCCGACCTCGGTGGTGATGTAGGTGTCCATGTCCTTGGTCAGCTCGTAGAGCCGCTGGATGGCGTATTGCGGCATGATGACCTCATGGTTCATCTTGTAGGCGAGTGAATCGCGACCGCGCCATTTGGCGATCTGCTCCCACCAGGGATAGAGCGCCTTCTTGTCGGCCTTGGCGGTCGCCCGCCACAGCCGCACCATGTCCTCCAGCACCCGGCCGACATCGCCGATGATAGGCACTTCGGTGTGCACGTTCTTGTTGATCGAGGATGGATCGATGTCGATGTGGATCTTGCGCGAGTTCGGCGAGAACGCCGTCAGCCGGCCGGTGATGCGGTCGTCGAAGCGCGCGCCGATGCAGATCATCACGTCGCAATCATGCATGGCCATGTTGGCTTCGTAGGTGCCGTGCATGCCGAGCATCCCCAGCCAGTTCTTGCCCGATGCCGGATAGGCGCCGAGCCCCATCAGCGTCGAGGTGATCGGGAAACCGGTGAGATCGACCAGTTCGCGCAAGAGATGGCTCGCCTCCGGGCCGGAATTGATGACGCCGCCGCCCGAGTAGATGATCGGCTTCTTCGCGGTCGCCATCAGCTCGACCGCCGCCTTGATCTTCTCCAGATCGCCCTGGACCTTGGGCTGGTAGCTGGTGCGCGGCGCGATCTGCGGCGGGACATAAAATCCCTTGGCGAACTGCACGTCCTTCGGAATGTCGACGACCACCGGACCGGGACGGCCGGTCGTGGCGACATGGAAGGCCTCATGTATCGTCGCCGCGAGTTCGTTGACGTCCTTCACCAGCCAATTGTGCTTGGTGCAGGGGCGCGTGATGCCGACCGTGTCGCATTCCTGGAACGCGTCGGAGCCGATGAGCGACGTCGGCACCTGCCCGGTCAGGCAAACCAGCGGGATCGAATCCATCAAGGCGTCCTGCAGCGGCGTCACCGCATTGGTGGCGCCGGGGCCGGAGGTCACCAGCATGACGCCGGCCTTGCCCGTCGAGCGCGCATAGCCTTCGGCCGCGTGGCCCGCACCCTGCTCGTGCCGCACCAGAATGTGCTCGACCTCGTCCTGCTGGAAGATCTCGTCGTAGATCGGGAGAACCGCGCCGCCGGGATAACCGAAGACATGCTTGACGCCATTGTCCTTCAGCGCCTGCACCACCATTTCGGCGCCCGTCATTTCGGCTCTTGGCATTTCGCGCCGTTCACTTTGTCCGTTGCTCATCGGTTTGGTCCCGTACTGTCGCCCTTTGGGCGTTGCCATCTGGCTGCTGCTGGTCGTTTAGTCGTGTTTTAGGCAATAAAAAAGGCCCCCGAGGGAGCCTGTGTGTTGCGCATGGGAGGTTTTCGCCCGGCGGTTACACCGCCTTGCCCACGCGCCTTCCTACGAGAATGAGTGCCTTTTTCATGATGGCGGACACTAAGGGCGGGCAAGGCAGGCTGTCAACGGCAAAAATCGCGGCGCCGATGAAGCCGCTTCCCAATTTGAAAAATACCCGTCACGATTTCGCGACGGACACTGCGTTAAACCGGCTTGGCAGCATATTTTCCGGATAAGTCATTGAAGCCACGCGAAACTATGGTGGGGCGTGACGAAGGCTATTCTCATTGCCAATACTTGATTGTCCGGCTTTGCAAGTCGGGAGGAGCAACCATGACGGCCTGGATTTCACGGAGGAAAACTTATGCTCGACAAGGCCCCAAACAAGAAACTGTCCGACCTGCTCGATCAATTCGGCGCCGCCCTCGCCGCCAATGACATCGAGAAGGCGGTCGGCTGCTTTCAGGAGGACTGCTACTGGCGCGACCTCGTCACCTTCACCTGGAACATCAAGACGATGGAGGGCAAGGACCAGGTCCGCGACATGCTGAAGAGCCAGTTGTCGAAGACAAAGCCATCGCATTGGGCGCTCGCCAATGGTGAGGACGCGACCGAGAGCGACGGGCTGATCGAGGGCTGGATCAGTTTCGAGACCGAAGTGGCGCGTGGCTTTGGCCATGTCAGGCTGAAGGACGGCAAGATCTGGACGCTGCTGACCACCATGGTCGAATTGAAGGGCCACGAGGAACCGGCCGGCTTCGCGCGGCCCATGGGCGCCAGGCATGGCTCGGGCAAGAACCGCCCGACATGGAAGGAAGAACGCGAGAAAGAGGCGGCCGAACTCGGCTTCAAGACGCAGCCCTACACGGTCATCATCGGTGGTGGCCAAGGCGGCATCGCGCTCGGCGCGCGGCTGCGGCAGCTCGGCGTGCCGACCATCATCATCGAGAAGAACGAGCGCGCCGGCGACAGCTGGCGCAAGCGCTACAAGTCGCTCTGCCTGCACGATCCGGTCTGGTACGACCATCTGCCCTATATCGATTTCCCGAAGAACTGGCCGGTCTTCTCGCCCAAGGACAAGATCGGCGACTGGCTGGAAATGTACACCAAGGTGATGGAGCTGAACTACTGGTCCTCGACCGAGGCCAAGAGCGCCACCTATGACGACGAGAAGAAGGAATGGACGGTCGTGGTTCACCGCGACGGCAAGGACATCACCCTGAAACCCAAGCAGCTGGTGCTGGCCACCGGACAGTCCGGCAAGGCCAATCTGCCGAACTTCAAGGGCATGGAGAATTTCAAGGGCGACCAGCATCACTCCTCGAAGCATCCCGGCCCCGATGCCTATGCCGGCAAGAAGGCGGTTGTCATCGGCTCCAACAATTCCGCCCACGACATCGCCGCCGCGCTTTGGGAAGCCGGCGCCGACGTCACCATGGTGCAGCGCTCGAGCACCCATATCTCCAGATCCGACACGCTGATGGAAATCGGCCTGGGCTCCCTCTACTCGGAACAGGCGGTTCAGAACGGCATTACCACGGCCAAGGCCGATCTGATCTTTGCCTCCCTGCCCTACAAGATCCTGCATGAGTTCCAGATCCCGGCCTATGCCGAGATGAAGAAACGCGACGCGGCGTTCTACAAGGGACTGGAAAAGGCCGGTTTCATGCTCGACTGGGGCGACGACGAGTCAGGCCTGTTCATGAAATACCTCAGGCGCGGCTCCGGCTACTATATCGACGTCGGCGCTTCCCAGCTGGTCATCGACGGGTCGATCAAGCTGAAGAGCGGTGTCGACGTCGAAGAGATCAAGCAGCATTCGGTTCTGCTCAGCGACGGGTCGGAACTGCCTGCCGACCTTATCGTCTACGCCACCGGCTACGGCTCGATGAATGGCTGGGCCGCCGATCTGATATCGCGCGAAACGGCGGACAAGGTCGGCAAGTGCTGGGGCCTCGGCTCGAACACCACCAAGGATCCCGGTCCTTGGGAAGGCGAGTTGCGCAACATGTGGAAGCCGACGCAACAGGAGGCGCTGTGGTTCCACGGCGGCAATCTGCACCAGTCGCGCCACTATTCGCAGTTCCTGTCGCTGCAATTGAAGGCCAGGCATGCCGGATTGTCGACGCCGGTCTACGGACTTCAGCGGGTGCACCACAAAGGCTAACGGCACACCCAGCCTTCTTGAATCTCCGCGCGGCATGTTCGCCGCGCGGGCCTTCGTTTCAGCCGCGCAACGTCACGCCGCTCGCCTTGGCCCAGCGCTCGATAACCTTGCGCTCGTCGGGCAAGGCGGGGCGGGCCGGCCGGGCCGCCCCCGCGATCGATCGGCGATGCGGTGGGGCGGCGCCAGTCAGGCGATCGCGGCACGCATCCGGCCGGTATGCGGCGACCGCATTGTCGCCGTCGAAGCAGAAACACATGGGCGATCTCCTCCGGGTGACTGGTTGCGTCAGGCGCGGTTGGCGAAGTCGCGCACGACGCGCTGCAGCAACGGCACATAATCGCGAAACGCCCGCGTCTTCATGTCGGCGACCTTGCCGCCCTCGTCCCAGATGCGAACCCGAACCGCTTCCTCATGGAACGGGTTCTTGCGGAACTCGGCCACCTCGTCGGCGTTCATCGGTCCGCCCTGCAGCGACAGCGTATGAACCGAAGCCGGCGACAGCTTGGAGAAATAGGTCGGGTCGGTGGCGCAGAGATAGCGCTTGGCCGCCACATGCAGCCTGACGCATTCGACGACGACAGGCGGAAAGAACGGCGCCAGCACCTCGCCGCCGGCTTCGTCATGGTGCTTGTCCTCGACATCCTCGGGCGAGTAGGTGCCGAACTCGCTGGTGTAGTGGCCGATGTCGTGCAGCAGCGCGGCCGCCACCAGCACCTCGGGCGCACCGTCCTGCTCCGCCAGCCATGCCCCCTGCAGCATATGCTCGGACATCGTCACCGGCTCGCCCAGATAGGATTCCGCACCCCGGCGCTCGAAAATGTCGGCGATGAATTCGACGATGTTGTCCGCGTTCAAATCCCGGCCGCTCATTCCGCGGCCTCCTTGAAACCTTGCTCGATCGCGGCGAGCGTCGACAACAGACCGTCCTTGTCGGCGTAGCACCCTTGCAGCCAGCGCTTGCCGGTGCCCGAAAACGCCTTGCGGGCATGCATGACGCGCGTGTTGTCGACGATGAAGGCCTGGCCGGGCTCGAGCTTGAAGGTAACTTCGAAGGACGGATCCTCGATCAGCTCGGCGAACCGGCGATAGGCGGCGTAGTAGGCCTCCATCTCGGCGAAGGGGACGTCGACGGTCGGCGCCAGCGAGCGGTTGTTGAAGCGGATGCAGATCAGTTCGCCATCGGGACCGAGCTCGATCATCGGACGCTTGGCCTGCAGCCGCACGCCCGACGAGCCGGCATATTCGAAACGCGCCGGGCATGCACTCAGCAGCCGGAAGCCTTCCGGGTTCTCGGCCTGCAAGGCAGCCGCGACGGCAAAACCGTCGACAACGCTCGATTCGCCGCCCTCCACCGTATTCTCGATGCAGGACAGGATCTGCAGCGTCGGCACCGGATCGCGATAGGGATTGTCGGTGTGTGCCTGGAGGCCGAGATTGGTGTAGGCAAGATTGTTCGGATTGACCTCGGCGCGCACCTCGAACCAGCGGCCGTAATTGGTTTCCCTGATGTAGCCGAACAGGTCGGACACTTTGCAAAGGGCTCCGGATTCGGCCGGCAGGCCGTCCATCACCGCAAAGCCATAGGTCCTCACCGCCGAAAGCCATTCCCGCAGGACACCGCGGCTGTGACTGGCTGCCGGGTAACTGGCGCGCGGCACCGAATTCTGCATCGTCGCTTTGGTCCAGCGCTCGATGATATCGCCCGTCCAGCCGGGCTGGCGGAGCTCATCGCGGTCATAGGCGTTGGCACTCAGCCATGGCGCGGGAAAGCTGACCGTTTTTCCTTCCGGCACGAAGCTGACCTCCAGCATGCCGGCCTTGATCGCCGCCGCGCCAATTCTCGTCTCGGCCGGAATGTCGAGAATAGTGATGAGGCGCTGGCCGTTGCCGGCGCTGCGAGTCTTGTCGTCGAGCGCGTTGTCGCGCAGCCAGATGGCGTGAAAGCGGGTGCGCCTCCCGTCCTTCCAGCCGAGTTCGATGGTTCTGCCTTCGTCGCCGACCAGCGCGTGGGTGAGCATGGAATCCGTCCTGTCCGCTACACCCCACGGTCCGATCCGCAGGGTTTCGATTGCATGTTCGGCCCATGAAAGGCATAACTCCAATTATCATTTTTTGGCCAAAGACCGTGGATAGCTAATGGCTCGAAAAACCATTCCCGCCTTGCCGCCGCTCGACTGGCTGCGCAGTTTCGAGGCCGCTGCGCGGCTGTCGAATTTCACGGCGGCGGCGGCCGAACTCGGACTGACCCAAGCGGCCGTCAGCCAGCACATCCGGTTTCTGGAGGAGCGGCTGAAGACCCGGCTGTTCTCGCGGCTGGCGCGAGGCGTCGCGCTGTCGCCGGAAGGTGCCGCCTACCTGCCTCACATCCAGTCGGCCTTCGCCACCATCTCCAGCAGCACGACCGAACTGTTCGAGCCGCGCGCCGTCCAGACCGTCTCGATCCGGGTGCCGATCTCCTTCGCCTTGCTGGTGCTGGTTCCGGCACTTCCCGATCTCGCCGGCGCACTGCCGCGCATCCAGCTCGATCTTGTGACGATCCATCGCCCGACCGACTACGATCTGCCGGGCTCCGCGCTGGACATCCGCTTCGGCAACGGCGCCTTTCCCGGGCGCGAGGCCGACAGGCTGACCGCCGAGCGGCTGGTGCCGGTGGCGGCTCCAGCCTTGGCCGCCGACGCCGACTGGACATCCCTGCCGCTGCTTCTGGTCGCCGGCGCACGCGAAATGTGGGCGGAATGGTTCGCTGCGGCCGGATTGGCCGGCCACCTCCAGCGATCGCACCGCTTCGACAGTTTCGTCGCCGCCATGGAAGCGGCGAGCGCCGGCGCCGGCGTGCTTTTGGGGTCGCGCCCTCTGATCGATGCGGCGCTCGACAGCGGAACGCTGGTCAGGCTCTCGGACTTCGAGCTTTCCAGCACCTCGGGGCATTTCCTGACAAAGGCATCGACCGCACGGCTCACCACCGCCGAGCGGGATTTCCGCACCTGGCTGCTGGGGCGCTTCTCCGGTGTGGCCTCGTCCTGACTATACCCCTACCCGTGTGCCGATACGCTTCCAGTAGATCAGCGTGCCGGTCAGGCCGCCATGCGGTTTCAGCGCATAGTCCGGGATTTCGCCGGCCAGGGTGAAACCAAGCTTCTCGTAGAGGCCCGCAGCGCCTTCCTCCGTCGCCGTATCCAGAACCAGCAGCGTGCGCCCCTTCTCGACGGCGACACGCTCCGCAGCCCGCATCAGGCTCGTCCCGATAGCCCTGCCCCGGTGTTCGACCGATGTCATCAGCTTGGCGATCTCGGCCCGGTGCGGCTGGTTGGGTGGGCAGTCGAGCAGCAGGGTGACGGTGCCGACCAGGGCCTTGCCGTCCCAGGCGCCAAGCACCGCCCTTTCCCCTTTTGCCGCCGCTGCCAGCGATCTCTCCCAGAATGCGGTCGCCGCTTCCGGCGCCAGCGGATGCATGAAGCTGACCGATCCGCCGGCGGCAACCGTTTCGACCAGCAGGTCAGTCAGCATCGACAGCGTGTCCGGACGTGCGCCGAGGGCTTCGATTTCTATGGAATTCATGCCTTCGATATCCTTTGGAAGCAGTGAAATGAGTGAAGCAAGCTTGCCCCGGTCAGCCCAGTTGGCGCACACGGCGCCGTTTGCGCGCGGCCTTGATGGCGCTGATGCGGTCGGTGTCTTCTTGCCCGAGATGGCGCCCGCGCTCCAGGATCTCGAGCGTGTATTCCTCATAGGTCAGGCCCAGCCGCTCGGCCTTGTCCATGCGCATCAGCATGACATCGCGGCTCGGCGCCTTCCATGCCTTGGCATGGGCCGCCTGCCAGGCGAGGAAGATGTAGGGATCGCCCTTGCCCCATGGCGGTCCTTTGTACTCATCGAGAGGCGGCCCCCCATTGTGGGAGCGCTTTGGCCGTCTTGCCATGATCTCAGCCCCTGACCAGCGCGACGAGATAGTCGGCGCCCGGCTCCAGCGCATGGAAGGTGCAGTCCGACGGCGCTCCGAGCGCCAGGCAATCGCCGGGCTCGAGCCGGTGCGCCACATCGCCCTCGACGAATTCCAACCGCCCGGAAATCAGCCATATCTGCTGTTTGATGAAGGCGTAGGATGCTGCCGGAAAGCTGACCTTGGCGCCCGCCGGCAGATGCACCTTGATCAGTTCGAGCGGCATGTCGCAGGCCGGTGAAAGATGCCGCCTGACATAGCCGGTATCGGGATCGCGCCACATAGGCTGGTCGCTCTCGCGCAGCAGCCCACCACCCTGCAATTCCGCCCGTGCGATCAAGGTCGACAGCGTCATGCCGAACGCCGCGGCGATCCGCACCAGAAGAGCCGCGGTCGGGCTGGTCTTGCCGCGCTCGATCGTGCTCAACATCGCCTTGGAAACCCCCGATCGCTCGGCAAGCTCCGCCAGCGACCAGTCGCGCATGACCCTCTCGGCGTGTATGCGCCTGCCGATAGTGGAGGAAATGTCGTTCGCTATATCATCCATTCGTCCAGTATAGCGAAATTCCAAGATTGGAGACAAGATGGGAGAAGAGCCATACCGCGACAATTTTAGCCGGATCTTTAATCCTCTCTACACCATCCGACCTCACCCGACCTTAACCCCGTTCCCTGTAGGGTCGATGCTCAAGGGAAATGGGGATTGTCCTGTCCATGTTTGTCGAACGCGAAGCTTCCGTCGGAGAACCGACATCGCAGGAGCGCCGCCACGCAGAGCAGAACGACAGGCGCATCCTTGGCAATGTCGTGCAATGCGACGGCGCCCGCGCCACCATCAGCGCCTTTGCCGACGAAGTCGACGGCGCGGTCACCGGCCTGTGGACGGTCGGCAAGATGATCTCGATCAATCTGGGCACGACGCGCACCGTTGGTCTCGTCTATGCGATCGGCAAGTCGGACCGCGCCTGGAACAATGAAGGCCAGAACGCCATCGAGGTCAGCATCGAGTTGATCGGCGAAGTGCGTGACGGCGCCGAGCCCGGCGCCAAGCCGATCTTCGACCGCGGCATCACCACCTATCCGCATATCGGCGCCGTCGCGCACCGCATCCGCAGCCGGGATCTGCAGGCGGTCTACGATCTGGCCGGGCGCCATTCCATCACCATCGGTTCGCTGTCGCAGGACGAGACGATCGCCGCCAACATCGCTATCGACGACACGCTGGCGCGCCACTTCGCCATCGTCGGCACCACCGGCGTCGGCAAGTCCACCGCAGTCTCGCTCCTGCTGCGCAAATCGATCGCGGCGCGGCCGGACCTGCGCATCCTGATCCTCGACCCGCACAACGAGTTCGCGGCATCGCTGCCCGAATATTGCGTCAGGGTCGATTCCAAGACGCTCGACCTGCCGTTCTGGATGTTCAAGCTTGAGGAGTTCGCCGAGGTGCTGTTTCGCGGGCGCGAGACGGTGCCGGAGGAGATCGACGCGCTGCGCGACCTCATTCCGCTCGCCAAGAACCTCTACCGCAACCCGAATTCGGGCGCCTACCTCAGGCGCGGCAACGATGCGCTGACCGCCGATACGCCGGTACCCTACCGCATCGCCGACCTGCTCAAGCAAATCGACGAGCGCACGGGCATGCTCGAAAGCAAGAACGAGCGCCCGACGCTCAAATCGTTGAAGACGCGCATCGAATCGGCGGCCGCCGATCCGCGCTACCGCTTCATGTTCAGTTCGCGCCTGATCGAGGACACCATCCACGAGACGATCGGCAACATCTTCCGCGTGCCGCATCATGGCCGGCCGGTGACCTGCTTCGAGATGGCCGGCATGCCCTCCGAAGTGGTCAATTCCGTCTGTTCGGTGCTGGCGCGCCTGGCTTTCGACCTTGCTTTGTGGAGCGAAGGCAAGCTGCAGCTCCTGCTGCTGTGCGAAGAGGCGCATCGCTACATGCCGGCCGATGCCCGCCTCGGCTTCGCGCCGACCAGGCACGCGCTGTCGCGCATCGCCAAGGAGGGCCGCAAATACGGTTGCTATCTCGGTGTCGTCACTCAGCGTCCGGGCGAACTCGACCCGACCATCCTGTCGCAATGCTCGACCTTCTTCGCCATGCGCCTCGCCAACGAGCAGGACCAGGCGATCATCCGTTCGGCCATCGCCGACTCGTCCGCCTCCACACTCGCCTTCCTGTCGTCCATGGGCCAGCGCGAAGCCATCGCCTTCGGCGAAGGCGTGGCGACAACCATGCGGCTGAAGTTCGAAAGACTGCCCGCCGAGTTGCTTCCAGGCGCTGCGAAGCGAGAGCAGCAGGAGGCAGCGAAATTAAACGACGACGTCGATCTGGTGGCGATCGTCGAGCGGCTGCGTAACGTGCCCAAGCCGCAGCCGCAAGGCATGCCGTTCGCCGAAGTGGTCGATTCCGGCAGGCAGGCAGGCGATCCCGACTACCGCAAGCCGCCGGCCACCACCCGCGTCCAATCGGACGACGATTTCGACATGCGCTACGGCCTCAAGCCCGCCACCTTCGGCCTGCGCCCTCAGAACGATTGAGCCTGGCGTCAAGTCCATCCGTCGATAGCTCCGAGCAACATCCAAGGGCCAGCTTCGTTGGCCAGCTTGGGCAAATCCCATCAGGGAATTCGTCAGGCTGAGTCCGGGTGGTGCTGTTTTCGAGAACCGGAGCGGAGCGGACATTCAGTCCGTGAGCACCGGAAGCGCAGAAAACAGCGGCAAACGGCCAGCCTCACGAATTCAATGATGGGATTTTAGGCGCAGACGCGGTTGCGGCCTTGCCTCTTCGCCTCATAGAGCTGGCGGTCGGCGCGGCGATAGAAACCTTCCGCCGTTTCCTGCCTGTCCCAGACGGCAAGGCCGACGCTGGTCGTGATCTTGAGCCGGACATTGCCTGTCAGCACCGACATGTTGGCGATCGCCTTGCGAATGCGCTCGGCAAACTTGCCCAGAAGCTCCGCGTCCATGTTGGGCGTAACCACGGCAAACTCCTCGCCGCCCAGTCGCGCCACCACGTCGTGGTAGCGTGTCATGTCCTTCAGGCAGCTGGCCACCGCCCTCAGCACCTCGTCGCCGACGTCGTGGCCGTGTGTGTCGTTGACCTGCTTGAAATGATCGAGGTCGAGGATCATCAGCCCGACCGGCTTTTCGATGCGCCTGAACTCTTCCAGATATTCCTTCAGCGCGTCATCGAAATAACGCCGGTTCTGCATCCCGGTCAGGCTGTCGGTCAGGGCCGCGTGCTCGAGCGTTTCGGAGCGCGCGCTGAGCGAAACCGTCATGGCGCGCAGCTTGCCCTCCTCCGTCGCCTGTTTGCGGATCAGCGGGTAGATGAAGAAGATGCCGAAAAACAGTGCGGTCGCAAGCAACACGCCGGTCGCGAACAAGAGCTTGTTGAGGTAGATGACCTTGTCCAGGCCCGAAGCCGTATGGAGTTCCGTGGCGAAGGATTGCAGTTGTCCATAGGCATGCAGCGTCACCAGGCCCGCGGCCAGGATCACGAAGATAAAGACGAAAAATGCTGATTCCGCCTTATGGAAACGCATCTGCTCCCCGATGGAAAAGTGCCCATCGACTTTATGGCACGGACCGACTTACGGAGCGTTAACTTGGACAACCTCGGCGGGAACTCTTTCCTTGGGGTCAACTTTTCAGGTTGTATTAGCAACAAGTGCTTGGATCGTGGTTTCGAGATCGTCACCAGGGCGCAATCTTTGCCATTCCGGCCCCAGTTGATGCCGGAACCAGGTCGCCTGTCGCTTGGCATATTGCCGGGTCGCGATCTTGGCGCGTTCGATCGCCTCGGGAAAACTGGATTGCCCGGCCATCGCGCCCTGCAGCTCACGAACGCCGATCGCCTTCATCGCCGGCAGGTCCGGATCGAGACGAAGGGCCGCAAGTTGCCTGACTTCCTCCAGCGCACCTTTGTCCAGCATCTGGTCGAAACGCCTTTCGATGCGATCGACCAGCATGGCCCGGTCGGGCTCGATGACCAGGAAATGCGCCGTCTGCCTGTCGATGAGCGGCCGGCCGCGCTCGGCTTGCCATTCCAGGATCGATCGGCCGGATGCGTCGAGCACCTCGAGCGCGCGCACGATGCGCTGGCTGTCGGTGGGCTTCAATTGCATGGCGGTTCTCGAATCCTCGCGCAGCAGGATGCCATGCAGCTTGACCGATCCCCGTTCCTTCAGCTCGTAGCGCCAACGGTCGCGCACCTGCTGGGGAATATCAGGCATGTCCGAAATGCCCTCTGCCAGCGCGCGGAAGTAAAGCCCTGTGCCGCCGACGAAGATCGGCCGCCGCGAGAGCGCGCCGTCATCGATCAGCTTCGTCACGTCGCGCAGCCATGCTCCCGTCGAGTAGGCGGTGCCGGGATGGACATGCCCATAGAGAAAATGCGGCGCCCGTGCGAGGTCGGCCGCCTCCGGCCTGGCGGTCAGCACGTCGAGAACCGAATAGCCTTGCATGGAATCGGTGTTGACGATGACGCCGCCCGTGCGTTCGGCCACGTCGAGCGCCAGTGCCGACTTGCCGCTGGCGGTCGGCCCGGCTATCAGGATCGCGTTCGTCACGCGGCCTTGGCCCGCACCCGCGCCGGAATTCTCGATGCCGCTCATTGCCACGCTTGTTTCCCGTCCCGCTGACCGCGCTCTGTCGCCGTCGCTTGCGAATATGGCCTCACGGTCGGTGGGCGCAAGCGCCGTCGTCTGGCTGGCCGAAGGGATTGCCTGCGATCTTGCCCTGCCGCAAGAAGCCGACGCCGCCGAAACGACCGCCGTCCTGCGCGCCGCGCTGGCCGCGGAGCCGGTCGACGTGATCGTCCAGCAGGCTGACGCAAGGCGAAAGAAGATCCTCATCGCCGACATGGATTCGACCATGATCGACCAGGAATGCATCGACGAACTGGCCGACGAGATCGGCGTCAAGGATCGTGTTGCCGTCATCACGGCGCGGTCGATGAATGGCGAGATCGCTTTCGAACCAGCGCTGCGCGAACGCGTGGCGCTGCTGAAGGGCCTCGAAGCCGCCGTGGTCGATCGCATCGTCACCAACCGGCTGACATTGGCCTCGGGCGGCCGCGCCCTTGTCCAGACCATGCGCGCCAACGGCGCCTGGACGGCGCTCGTGTCTGGCGGCTTCGAAGTCTTCACCACACGTATCGCGGCCATGCTTGGGTTCCAGGAGCACCGCGCCAACCGCTTGCTTGAACAGGACGGATGCTTCACCGGGCTGGTTGGCGAGCCGATCCTTGGCCGCGCCGCCAAGGCCGACGCGCTGCTCGAAATCACCGCCCGCCTCGGCCTGACGCCGGCTGATGCGATCGCTGTCGGCGATGGCGCCAACGATCTCGACATGATCCGCCTGGCCGGCACCGGTGTCGCGCTCCATGCCAAGCCGACCGTGGCGGCCCAGGCCAAGGTTCGCATCGACCATGGCGACCTGACCGCATTGCTCTATTTGCAGGGCTATCGCCAGGAAGAATTCGTGCAATGAAACCAATGCGAACCGAGCGCCTGATCCTGCGCAACTGGGAAGATCGCGACCGCGACCTGTTCCATCGCATCAACTCCGACGAACGGGTCATGGAGTTCTTCCCGTTCCGACGCGACCGCGCCCAGGCGGACGCCAAGATGGATGAGTTCCGCGCCTGGATCGCTGAGGATGGTTACGGTTTCGCGGCAGCCGAAATTGTCGCCACGGGCGAGTGCATCGGCTTTGTCGGCCTGCTCGACACCGATCATGTGCCGTCGCTGCCGGCCGGCACCGTCGAGATCGGCTGGCGGCTGGCGCCCGAATTCTGGGGCAAGGGCTATGTCACCGAGGCAGCCGAGGCGTGGCTGGCCTACGGCTTCGAGACGCTTGGCCTCGATGAAATCGTCTCATTCGCCGTCGCCGCCAACCGCCGCTCCACGGCGGTCATGGAACGTCTCGGCATGTCAGCCGATCCATCGGCCGATTTCGATCATCCCGACATTCCCGACAGCCACCCCGCACTCAAGCGGCATGTGCTCTACCGGCTTTCGCGCAAGGACTGGCAAGCAAGAAAAAAGGCGGCCGGTTAGCCGCCTTTTTGAATCGCCGGATTGAAATCTCAATCCATCCTGATCGTCACGAAGCGCAACTCTCCGGTCTTCGACGCCAGCATCAGCAGCGCGTTCTTGCGCCCCTGCTCCTTAAGGGCGCCGATCCGGTCCATGACGTCCTTGGGCGTAGCGACCGATTCCTGGGCGATCTCGGTGATCACCTCGCCGGGCTGGATGCCGCGCTCCGAGGCAGCCGAATCCTTGGCGACATCGGTGATGACGACGCCCGACACATCGGCCGCGATGCTGAACTTCTTGCGCGTCTCGTCATTGAGTTCGCCGACGGTCATGCCGAGCACGGAAGCCGTCGAGACGGCCGGAGCCTTGTCGCCCTTGTCCTGGTCGGTGTTGCCGCCTTCCTCGGCGCTGGCAGCTTTCTCGCCATCCTCGAGCCGGCCGAGCGTCACCTTCACGGTCTGCTCGACGCCCTTGCGCACGATCAGCACGTCGACCGCCTTGCCGACCGGGCTTTCGGCGACCACGCGCGGCAGGTCGCGCATTTCATGGATATCCTTGCCGTCGAACTTGAGGATGACGTCGCCGGCCTGGATGGTGCCGTTGTCGACAGGACCGCCCTTGATGACGCCGGCGACAAGCGCGCCCTTGGCGGTCGCCATGCCAAGGCTCTCGGCGATGTCGTCCGTCACCGGCTGGATGCGCACGCCAAGCCAGCCGCGCCGTGTCTCGCCATACTGGCGCAGTTGTTCGACAACGCCCGAGGCGAGCTGCGAGGGGATTGAGAAGCCGATGCCGATCGAGCCGCCGGACGGCGAAATGATTGCCGTGTTGATGCCGATGACCTCGCCGGCGCTGTTGAACAGCGGGCCGCCGGAATTGCCGCGATTGATCGCGGCGTCGGTCTGGATGAAATCGTCATAGGGACCGGAATTGATGTCGCGGTTGCGGGCCGAGACGATGCCGACGGTGACCGTGCCGCCAAGGCCGAACGGATTGCCGATCGCCATCACCCAGTCGCCGACGCGCATCTTGGTGGAATCGCCGAACTTCACCGCCGTCAGCTTGTGGCCTTTCGGATCGACCTTCAGCACCGCGACATCGGTCTTGGTGTCGGTGCCGACCAGCGTCGCCTTCAACGTGATGCCGTCGGAGAAATTGACCTCGATGTCGTCGGCGTCGGCGATCACATGGTTGTTGGTGACGACGATGCCCTGTTCGGCGTCGATGACGAAACCGGACCCCAGCGACTGCACTTTCTGCGCGCCATTGTCCTTGTCGCCGCCGCGGTTCTTGAAGAAATCGTCGAAGAAGTCCTGGAAGGGCGAGCCCTCGGGCAGCTGCGGCATCGGCACCGCGCCCGGACCTTCCGTGCCCTTCACCGTCTGCGAGGTCGAGATGTTGACCACCGCGCCGAGCAGTCCTTGCGCAAGGTCCGCCACCGAGGCCGGTCCGTCGGCGGCCAATGTCGGGGTCACGAAGGACGGGACAGCAACGGCGCCGACGAGAAGCGCCGCCGCGCCAGCGATGAACGTCCGCCGTGCCGCGCGCAAGAAGAGTGTGGATGTCATCGAGAAGCCTCCCGGCATGTCTGAAAAAGAAAGCGCAATGGCCAAGATACCGCGTTGCGCCATGTTGGCAAAAAATACGGCACGTTTGCGGCTATGACTGTCGGCAGAGGATAAATCCTCCATTATTCCGGAGACGAAAGCCGGCCGCTCTCATCCGCCGCGCACCAGCCAGACGATGCCGACACCGATGGCGATCGCCACCAGGCCGCCGATCCGCAACGCATTTTCCGGCATGGACAGCACCTCGCCCGCGAGCTTCCTCGCAAAGCCGGGGAAACCGCCATAGACCAGGCCCTCTATGACAAGGACCAGGCCTATCGCCGCGAAGAAATCCTGCACCGGCCCGTTACTGGCCGGTGCTGGGTTGTGTCGCCGGTGCGGCGGGCGCCGGTGCCGGGTTTGCCGGCCCTTCCTTACCGTCGGGATTGCGGAAGAAGCGGAAGAACTCGGAGCTCGGCGACAGCACCATCGTCGTCCCTGTGTTGTCCAGCGCGGTGCCATAGGCATTCATCGACCGGTAGAAATCGAAGAAGGCCGGGTCGCGCTGGTAAGCTCCCGCGAAGGTGGCGCTGCGCTGGGCTTCGCCCTCGCCGCGCAGGATCTCGGACTCCTTCTGCGCTTCGGCCACGATCTCGACGACCTCACGATCGGCGCGTGCCGTGATGCGCTGTGCCGCTTCGTTGCCGCGTGCCCGCAGCCTGGCGGCCTCGGCCAGCCGTTCCGCCTTCATGCGATCGTAGGTCTGCTGCGAAACCTCGGCCGTCAGGTCGGTACGGCGGATGCGGACATCCTCGATCTGCAGGCCAAGCGACGTGGCGTCGGGCCGGAGCTGATCGCGCACTTCGCGCATCATCACCGCACGCTGTTCCGAAAGCGCGGCCTCGAAGTCGCGCAGACCGTAGACGCGGCGCAAGGCAGCGTCGAGACGCGTCCTGAGCCGCGCTTCCGCCAGTTCGATCTGGCCGGACACGGCGGCACGGAAGACGCGCGGGTCCGAGATGCGATAGGCGATGAAGGCATCAACTTCGTAGAACTTGCCGCCCGACACCTGGACGCGGATGTTGTCCAGGTCGAAGCGCAGCACCCTGTTCTCGATCAGTTGCACCGTGTCGGCGTCGAAGAACGAGAACGGCGCCTTGAAATAGATGCCGGGTTCGCTCTTGACGTCGACGATCTCGCCGAACCTCAACACCAGCGCCTGCTGGCGGGCATTGACCACGAAGACAGAGGAATAGATCAGGAAGAGGATGACCGCCGCGACGACGGCGACGATGGGAAGACGGTTGGCCATCACTGGTTCCCTCCCGTGCTCGCGGCAGGCGCGGCCGGTGCCGGCGGCTTTGGCTGCAGTGCCGGCAGCGGCAGATAGGGCACGACACCTTGTCCGTTGCCCTGCTCGACGATGACCTTGCTCGAGTCCTTCAGAACCCTCTCCATGGTTTCAAGATAAAGGCGTTTGCGGGTGACGTCGGGCGCTTTGACATATTCGTCATAGACCGAGATGAAGCGCTGGGCCTCACCTTCGGCTTCCTGCACGACCCTGTTCTTGTAGGCGGCCGCGTCTTCGCGAACCTGTGCCGCCTCACCGCGCGCCTGGCCAAGCTTCTGGTTGGAATACTGATTGGCCTGCTCGACGAACTTGTCCTCGTCCTGCTCGGCACGCTGCACCTCGTCGAAGGCGTCGGCCACTTCGCGTGGCGGTGCCGCATCCTCTATCGAGACGGCGTTGACGTTGAGACCGGCCTTGTAGCCGTCCAGCGTCGTCTGGATGATTTCGCGCACCGACGCCGCTATGCCCTGGCGGTCGTCGCGGAAGATGTCTTGTGCCGGCCTGCGGCCAACGGCTTCGCGCATAGCGCTTTCGGCGACCTGCCGCAGCATGCCGTCAGGGTCGGAGACGTCGAACAGATAGGCCCGGGGATCGGACACCTGATAGGCCACCGAAAACTGCACGTTGACGATGTTCTGGTCGCCCGAAAGCATCAGGCCGTTGCCGCTGGTGTTGCCGCCGCCAATGTCGACGAGCTGCTCGGAAATCTTTGCCGTCTCGACGGTTTCAAGCGGCCACCAGTGAAAATGCAGGCCGGGCTGGGAGAGTTCAGGCTTCGGCTTGCCGAAGCGCAGTTCGACCGCGACCTCGTCCGGCTGAACGGTATAGACCGCCTGGAACGCCCAGAGAACGACAAGTACAGCGGCGATCAGCCCGAACACGGCCGGGCTGGCGCCGCCTCCGCCGGGCAGCGCGCGCCGCAGCCTGTCCTGGCCGCGGCGGATGATGTCTTCGAGGTCGGGAGGCGAGCCCTGCGGGCCGCTCGGTCCCTTTGGCCCCTGCCCCCAGGGTCCCTGATTGTTGCCGCCGCCGCCCCACGGGCCGCCGCCTCCGCCACTCTTGTCGTTCCAGGGCATGAATGTCCTTTCGCTTGGAATTCCCTCAAGCGCCGGAGTTACGGCGCAAATCCAGTGTTGTTCTTCTATAGGGACGCCACGGCACGCTTTCAACGCGATGCGCCGCCGACTTCGTCCGATTTGGACCCGTCGCGACCCTTTGTCGTCTTTCAATGCCCTTTTTGTCTATCAATGTATCTCGCGGCGGCGCTCGTAAACCGAATAGCGCGTCGCGTGGCTGTCCTTTTCCCCGGCGGGAACCTCCTGCGCACTCACCATACGCCAGGATTTCGGGTCGATCGGCGGAAAATGCGCGTCGCCATCGACCGTGGCCAGAACATGGGTGACGTGCAGCCGGTCGGCCAGTGGCAGTGCCTGGGCATAGATCTCGCCGCCGCCGATGACGCAGACCTCGTCCACGCCGGTCATGCAGCGTCCGCGCACATTCGCCAGCTGGATCGCGGCTTCCAGCGTATGCGCCACCTCGACGCCCTCGGCGCGCCAGGCCTTGTCACGCGTGACGACGATGTTCAGCCTGCCCGGCAGGGGCCGGCCGATGCCTTCAAAGGTCTTGCGGCCCATGATGATGGGCTTGCCCATCGTGTCGGCCTTGAACCGCTTGAGATCGGTGGAGAGCCGCCAGGGCAGCCCGCCATTCCGGCCGATCACGCCATTCTCGGCGATGGCAACGTAGATCGCGACATGCATCAGTTCGCGTCCCCGCCGCTGCTGTCCGACGGTTCGAGCAGGAGGATGTCGATGTCGCGCTCGGGATAGAAATCGTCAGCGGTCATCTCGAAGCTCGTCGGCCCAACCTTTTTGACATTGTCGCCGCAGAACGAGACCAGCGCCTTCGGGTTGCCTTTGTCGATGGTCAGTTTGAACTTGCCGATGGTGCCCGCCGCCCAGTTGCCGCCCGTGGTCAGGATATAGGCGATGCGGCTTTCATAATATCTCGGGTAGCCGTCGGGGCTGTCCTTCGCGGCTTTCCGCACCGCTTTCTCGAACGTGTCGTCCATGCAGTAGCGGGTCTTGTAGGCCGCATATGCGCCCTGGAACTGGCCCTCGTTGAAAAAACTGACCGAAGAGGTGCCGCCGACGCTCGGCTTGTAGCGGTGCGCGACATGAACGTCCTTGTTGGCGGGAAACGTCGAGCGCCACCAATAGGTCGAGCGCAGCTGCCAGAACGGCGCATAACTGGACTTCATACCGCTCCCGTCATCGGCGGTGTCCTCGATGATGATGCCGCGATTGACCCAATCGTCGGCCACCGCTTGCGGCAGCTTCGCCAGGGCCGCCTTGGCCGCGTCGCCGAACGGATTGAACGGCACATTCTGCGCCTTCAAATCGGCGCTGATGTCGATGCCGAGCGCGAACACCTTCTGCTCGAGCTGCGGCTTTGCCGCGACACCGTCGATCGTCACCTCGAAGCCGAGGAAGTTGTCGCTCTGGTTCTCGGGAATGGCCGGCATCTCTTCGGGATTGCCGGAAATGTCGGGCATCGGGAAGGCGACGATCGCATCGACATCCTTGTCGGTGTTGTTGTGGAAGACGTAGTCGACCGTCACCTTTTCGGGCGAGATGAAGAGATCCTCGCTTTGCATCGCCACGGCGTCGCTGCGCGACAGGATCAGGCCGCCGGTGCCGAGTTCGGCGACGGAATCATTGGCGAATGCGGGCACGGTCGAGAAGGCCAGCACCGCGCTCAGCATATATCGCAACATGAAAGCTCCCTCGGCGAGAATGTCGCGATGACCCTAGCCGTTTCAACGTGGCGTTTCAAAGCCCTTCCATATCCCATGACCGCGCCACGGTGTCTGGACTAACAGGCTCCGATCGGGCAGGAGTTCGCTTCATGCGCACGCTTCTCGTCATCGGCATCGGCGCCGGCAATCCCGACCACATGACTGTGCAGGCCATAACCGGCTTGAACAGGGCGGACGTCCTGTTTATTCCCGACAAGGGCGCGAAGAAAAACGAACTCGCCGACCTGCGGCGCGGGATCTGCGACCGCTTCGTCACCAATCCGAAATCGCGCCGCGTCGAGTTCGACGTGCCGGTGCGCGCCGAGCCTGCGCCCTCCTACCGCTCGACCGTCGACGACTGGCACGAAGCCATCGCCGCCATCTACGAAGCCCTGATCCGTGACGAGATCGCCGAAGGCGGCTGCGGCGCCTTCCTGATCTGGGGCGATCCGTCGCTCTACGATAGCGCCTTGCGCATTCTCGAGCGCGTGCGGCTGAGGGGCAATGTCGCCTTCGAACTGGAGGTCATCCCCGGCATCACCGCCATCCAGGCGCTGGCGGCCAGCCACAAGATGGCGCTGAACCGCATTGGCGATTCCATCCTGGTCACCACCGGCCGCAGGCTTACCGAAGAGGGCCTGGCCGGCAATGCCGGCAGCACCGTCGTCATGCTGGACGGCAAATGCGCCTTCAACACGCTGACCGACCAGGATGTCACCATCCATTGGGGCGCCTATCTCGGCACGCCGGACGAGATCCTCATTTCAGGCCGCCTCCGCGATGTCGGCGCCAGGATCGAACAGACCCGCGAGGAAGCCCGCCGGAAAAAGGGCTGGATCATGGATACGTATCTGCTGCGCAAGCCAGGCGAATAGGAAGGCAATAAGGCAGTAGGGCAGTAGGGCAGTAGGTGAAGGATTTTTTGTGCTGGAAAAAACAGCTACGAATTACTGCCCTACTGCCCTACCCCGCATCGATCTCCGCCTGCAATGCCTCCATATGCGTCGCTGCCGCCGCGGCCGCTGCGCGCTCGATGGCGCGGAAGCGGCTGACCACCGCCAGGCCGACCGCCGTCAGTTGCGCGCCGCCGCCCTTGCGGCCGCCGGTCTGTGCCGAAACCAGCGGCTTGCCGAACACGCGGTTCATGTCCTCGACCAGGTCCCAAGCATGCTTGTAGGACATCTCCATGCCGCGCGCGGCGGCCGAAATCGAGCCGAAGGAGGCGATCTGCTCCAGCAGCTCGATCTTGCCCGGCCCAATTCGCCCGTCCGGATCGAGATTTATCCGCAAGCTCAACGACGGCATCTTTGCTCCTCCGCAATCACCCAGCCTTGCTATCAAAGTTGCCTCGACGTCAAAGCAGCCTTGGCGATACCGTTATTCCAAATCAACATAGCGCCAATGGCGGCGCCTGTCAGCCATCGACCTCGAACGGCAAACCGGCGCTGGTGTTGGCCCGATCGAAGCTCACCGTCTTGACCACCGCGAAAACGTTGCCGCCCAGCCGCAGCTTCAGCGCCTGCCGCGACTGCTCGGTGATGCGGGCAAGCACCGTTGCGCCATTGCAGTCGATACCGACCTCGACCGCGGGCCCCTCGCCCGGGCTGATCGCCACGATCGTTCCGGGCAGGATGTTGAGCGCGCTAAGGCCCTTGGGTTGCTCGGTGGCGATCATGACGTCGCGGGCGCGGATGCGGATGCGCACCGGCGCTCCCGCCCTCACGGCCAATCGCGGCACGCGGATCTCGCCGGCGGCCGAGCCGAGCACGGTCATGCCGAAAGCCTCGTCATGGCGCAGCACCTTCGTGTCGAGCACGGCGCCGCCCTCGCCGCGCTCTTCCGCCGGCAGCAGGTCGAGCCTTTGCATGACGGCCTCGGTCGGGCCGCTGGCAACGACCTTGCCTTGCGCCATCGTCACCACATCGCTGGCCAGCCGCGCCACTTCGGCGATCGAATGGCTGACATAGACGATCGGGATCTTCGTCTCGTCGCGCAGCCGTTCGATATAGGGCAGGATATCGGCCTTGCGCGCCTCGTCCAGCGAGGCCAGCGGCTCATCCATGAGCAGCAGCCTGGGGCTGGCCAGCAGCGCCCGGCCGATCGCCACGCGCTGTCTCTCGCCGCCCGACAGCTTTGCCGGCCGCCTGTCCAGAAGCGGAGCGATGCCGAGCAGGTCGACAACCGCGTCCATGTCGGCATAGCGCTCCCCGGCCGGCGTGAACCAGCGGCCATAACGCAGATTGCCGCCCACGCTCATATGCGGAAACAGCCGCGCATCCTGGAACACCATGCCGATGCGGCGCCTGTGCCTCGGCACGAAAATGCCGGCATTCGTGTCGACCAGCACGCGGCCGTCGACCTCGATGCGCCCCTTGCCGGGCCGGATCAGCCCGGCGATCATATTGATCAGCGTCGTCTTGCCCGAACCGGACGGGCCGAACAGTGCCGTCAGCCGCCCGGCGCTCTCGAAGCGGGCGTCGATGGCGAAATCGCCAAGCCGGTGGCCGATGTCGACGAGGACGCTCATTCGATATCCATCCGCCGCCCGACGCGCCGCGCCAGCACTTCCGAGGCGACGAGCGCCGCCATCGAGATGACGATCGAGATCAGCGTCAGCCGCAGTGCCCCTTCATCGCCACCGGGCACCTGGGTGAAGGTGTAGATCGCCGACGGCAGCGTCTGCGTCTCGTTGGGGATGTTGGAGACGAAGGTGATCGTCGCGCCGAACTCGCCCATCGCCTTGGCGAAGGAGAGGATCGCGCCGGCGATCAGCCCGGGCAGGATCAGCGGCAGCGTGATGGTGGCGAACACCCACAGAGGATTGGCGCCGAGCGTTCCCGCCGCCGCCTCGATTCTGCGGTCCACCGCTTCGATCGACAGTCGGATCGCCCGCACCATCAGGGGAAAGCCCATGACGCCGCAGGCAAGAGCCGCACCCGTCCAGCGGAAGGAGAAAACAATGCCGAAATGCTCGGCCAGGAAGGCGCCGGCCGGCCCGCGTTTGCCGAAAGTCAGCAGCAGCAGATAACCGGTCACCACTGGCGGCAGGATCAGCGGCAGGTGCACCAGCCCGTTGAGCAGCGTCTTGCCCCAGAATTTTCCCCGCGCAAGCACAAACGCGATCAATATGCCGGGCGGGAGGCTGGCGAGCATCGCCACCGTCGCCACCTTGATCGACAGCCGGACCGCATTCCATTCGTCGGGAGTGAGGTCCAGCAGCCAGTTCATATTGCGATATCAGGGCCTTTTCAGAGTCAGTTGCTCGGCGTGAGCACGGTAAAGCCCTGCTCCTTGAAGAGCGCGCCGGCCTTGGCGGATTGCAGGCACTTCAGGAAGGCCATCGTATCCTTGTCCTTCGAATCGGCGGTCTGGGCAACCGGATAGACGATCGGCGGATGCGAATCCTCCGGGAAGGTGCCGACCACCTTGACGCCCTTTTCGGCATGCGCGTCGGTGGCATAGACGATGCCGAAAGCCGCTTCGCCGGTCGAAACCAGCTTCAGCGCCGCACGCACATTCTCGGCCTGCGCCACTTTGCCTTCGACCGAAGACCAGACGCCGAGCGATTCCAGTGCCGCCTTGCCATATTTGCCGGCCGGCACTGCCTTGACGTCACCCATGGCGAGCTTGCCGTCGCCCACCAGCCTGGCGAGGTCAAACCCCTTCTCGATCTTTGCTTTAGCAGTCGAATCTTTCGGCGCCACCAGCACGATCTCGTTGCCGAGCAGCTTCACTTCGGTGTCGGGCTTGATCAGCTTCTTGTCGGAGAGATATTTCATCCAATCGAGGTCGGCCGAGATGAAGACATCTGCCGGCGCCCCGCTCTCGATCTGCTTGGCCAGCGCCGAGCTTGCGGCATAAGAGACGGTCGCGGCCTCGCCGACATCGGCTTCGCAGGCCTTGTTCACCGCGTCGAGCGCGTCCTTGAGGCTGGCGGCCGCAAACACCACGACCTTGTCTTCCGCGTACGCCACCGGCACCGCCGCCATCAACGCCGCCGCAAAACCGCCAATGGCGATCACCCTCAACCCGAGACCTTTGCGCTTCATCGAAACTCTCCCTGGTTTGAAATCCGTGCGGCTCGATGCCTGCCAACCGATATATCCGCATGAATATAACAAGGGAAGGCCCAGCAGCTTGTGAAACCCCTTTGCGGCACCGATTGATTGGCGGCGGCGCCATCGTCACCGCCTCGATCACCAACGAGGCCGTTGCCGACCTGAAGCTCGAAAAAGGCAGGCAGGCCTACGCCGTGGTCAAGGCCTCGGACGTGATGATCGGAGTAGATTGAAGCCGCGGTTCAGACCGCGATCGGCGCCTTGATCGACGCGTCGGCGACGTAGTTTTCCAGCCGAAAATCCTCGAAGCGGAAGGCGAACAGGTCCTTCACCTCTGGGTTGATCCACATCGTCGGCAGCGCCCTCGGCGTGCGCCGCAACTGCTCGCGCGCCTGCTCGAAATGGTTGGAGTAGAGATGCGCGTCACCCAGCGTGTGGACGAAATCGCCCGGCTTCAGCCCGGTCACCTGCGCCACCATCAGCGTCAGCAAGGCGTAGGACGCGATGTTGAAGGGAACACCGAGGAAGATATCGGCGGAGCGCTGATAGAGTTGGCAGGAAAGCCGTCCCTCCGACACGTAGAACTGGAACAGGCAGTGGCACGGCGGCAGCGCCATGGCTTCCACCTCGGCCGGATTCCAGGCTGAGACGATCAGCCGCCGCGATTGAGGATTGCGGCGTATCTCCTTCAAAAGATTCGCGATCTGGTCGATCGAGCCGCCATGGCCGTCCGGCCAGGAGCGCCATTGCTTGCCATAGACCGGACCGAGGTCGCCATTCTCGTCGGCCCATTCGTCCCAGATGGAAACGCCGTTGTCAGTCAGGTATTTGATATTGGTGTCGCCGGCCAGGAACCACAGCAGTTCATGGATGATCGACTTCAGGTGCAGCTTCTTGGTGGTGGTGACCGGGAAGCCGCGCGCCAGATCGAAACGCATCTGGTAGCCGAAGACGGAACGCGTGCCGGTGCCCGTGCGGTCGCCGCGGTCGGCGCCGTTTTCCAGCACATGCTGCAAGAGGTCGAGATACTGGCGCATCGGTTCCGGCTCGATTCGAGAGTGCAGGCATTATAGCTGCCGGGCAGGCGGTCGAACACATTAAAACGCTGCAAGCGTTGCTTGCACCACCATTCTTCCCCAGCGTTTGCGCCGCCCCTCATTGCCCTACCGGGCATTTCTCCCCGTATAGTGACGGGGAGAAAGGTGCTGGCCGCAACGCTGGCGCCCTACTTGCAACGCTCGAGATTGGCGAAAATGTCAAAGACAGCGCCCTTCTCCCCGTCACTATACGGGGAGAAGGTGGCGGCAGCCAGATGAGGGGCGGCGCTGACGCCTGGTGAAGTGAAGGTCAACCTGAACCGACTGCCCAGCCCCGCGTCAGCCAGTTGGTGCGATCGTCAGAGCGAGCCGAGCTTGCCCAGATCCTTGGCCACCAGATAATAGAAGGTCACGCGGCTCTTGGTGTTGTCCGCCTGCATTGCCGTGCAGGTCTTCTGGATCGCGGCGTCGGCTTTGGCGGCATCGCTGACGCCGAGTTTCTTGGCCGCCCAGCTCTCCCGGACGCGTTCGAGTTCCTTCGGGTCCGTACAGGACACCAGCGAGGAATCGCGGTTTCTCAGCGCGATGCCGAGGTGCTTGACGATCTTTTCGACCGCTTCGGCACTGGCACCGGCGTCATACTTCTTCACATCCGCAAGATAGTCGGCCATCAAAATTCCCCTCGTCGGCGCCACCGATCCGATCGATGAGGGCTGTGGCGCGCTTCGCAACTGGTGCGCTCGGTCGATAACTCCTCACCGCGGCAAAGCTTCGGTTGAGACCGTGTCCAAGTCAACCCTAAGGCGTGGCGATTTGACATGAGCGACAAAGCACCATTGCGCCCTTTCATTTCTGGCGTCAGCCCCCTATATTCGGTTTGTCGGCTTGACCGACTATGGCGATAAATGGGCGATGAAATAAGCCGTTCGGACCCGGGGGCGGTACCCGGCGCCTCCACCAAAAGCCGCTGTTAAGGACAGAGCGGTTTTTGCTGGGGGCGAAATAGGATCGACGAAGGTGTAAAGATCGTACTTTTGCCCGGCATTGTACCACCGTCATCGGGCTAAACTTATAGTTGCCAACGACAACTATGCGGAAGCACGTCTCGCTGCTTAATGCAGTGCGATAGCTTCAAATCAAGCCCTAGGGGTTCGCACTTCTAGGCGGGGTTCGGAGGTACCTGGCAACAGAAACCTCCACTTCTCCCCCTCTTTGACATCGGCCCCTCTCTCGACATCCGAGATGTGCAACGGCAGCTTCGCTGCCCGGTCCTTCGCTCGATTTGCGGCCGCGAAGCCGCCGCGTTGCGTGTCTCCTTTCCAAGGTCAAAAAATGCAGGACGATTCCGATCGATTCTTCGTGCTGACCGGCGGTCCCGGTTCCGGCAAGACCACGCTGATCGAAGCCTTGCGCCAGGCAGGCTACGCGACATCGGTCGAGGCCGGGCGTGGCGTCATCCGCGACCAATCGGCCATCGGTGGATCCGCCCTGCCCTGGCACGATCGCGCCCTGTTCGCCGAACTGATGCTGTCATGGGAGATGTGCTCATATCGGCACGCGATCGAACGGAAGGGGCCAGTGTTCTTCGATCGCGGCGTACCCGACACGCTTGGCTATCTCCGGCTGAGCGGCTTGCCGGTGCCAGAGCACGTCAGCGCCGCCGCCAAGCACGTCCGCTACAATCCACGCGTCTTCCTCGCTCCGCCTTGGCCGGAAATCTTCGCGCAGGATCAAGAGCGCAAGCAGACGTTCGATGAGGCCGAGCGCACCTATCATGCGCTGGTCGGCGTCTACGGGGAATTGGGTTATGAACTGGTTCCGCTGCCCCTGGCGCCGGTCGAAGCGCGGCTGCGCTTCGTATTGGCCGAGACAGGATTGGTATGAAAAAAGGCCGGGAAAACCCGGCCTTTTCAGCTGCTTGCGCCTGCCTATTCGGCCGGCGCTTCGACCGCCTCGCGCGATCGGCCGAGCGTGACCTTGGCCAGCGTGAAGGAAATCACAGCACACAGCGTGATGCCGGCGACCATCGGCAGCGGCGTGCCGTCGAAGAACACGCCGGCGACGCCCATGGCGAGCGCGCCGATGGCAAAGTGCAGCGTGCCCATCAGAGCCGACGCCGTGCCCGCGATCTCGCCATGCTCTTCCATGGCCAGCACCGACGTGGTCGGGATGACCAGGCCGAGGAAGCCGTAACCGACGAACAGCAGTGCCGCCATCACGTCGAGCCGGTCGATGCCCGTCGCCATCACCGCGAACAGCACCACCATCGTCGTCGCATAGCCGGTCACCGCGACACGCACCACGCGCCGCAGCCCGAACCGCTCGGCCAGCAATCCCGTCAGCTGCGACATGCCGATGAAGGCCACCGCGTTGATCGAGAAGAACACACTGTAGACCGAAGGCGACAGCCCGTAATGGTCGATCAGGATGAAGGACGAGCTCGACAGATAGACGAAGAAGCTCGCAATGCCGAAGCCGGCGATCGCCACCAGGCCAAGGAAGTTGCGGTCACCCATCAGGAAGCGGTAGCCGGCAAGCGCGGTTCCGAAGGAGGAACCAACGCGTTCCTCCGCCGGCCGCGTCTCCTTGAGCGAGGTCGCGAGCAGGATCGTGGCAAGGACTGCCGCGCCGGTTACCGTCCAGAATACGGCGCGCCAGCCGAAACTCTCGATGATCTGGCTGCCGGTCAGCGGCGCCAGGATCGGCGACACCGAAAACACCAGCATCAACAGCGACATCAGCTTGGCGGCCTCATTGCCGGTGTGCAGGTCGCGCACGATGGCGCGCGGCACGGCCATGCCGGCGCTGGCGCCAAGCCCTTGCAGGAAGCGGAAGGCGATCAGCCACTCGATGGTCGGCGCCATGGCCGAGCCGATACCACCGACCATGAACAGCGCAAGGCCGCCATAGAGCGGCAGCTTGCGGCCGACCATGTCGGAGATCGGCCCGACGACGATCTGGCCGAAGCCCATCGACAGGAAGAAGATCAGCAGGCTCATCTGCACGGCAGCCGTGCCGGCATGCAAATCCTCGCCGATCGACGGCAGGGCCGGAAGATACATGTCGATCGCGAACGGGCCGATGGCGGACAACAGGCCAAGCACGACCGCGATGCGGAGGAATTTGGGACTCATGATATTGGCTTCTTTCGAATCTGGTTGCCGCCGCTGGGCGACGTCTAACCCTAGGACGTTCCATCCCGTGAGATTCCGACTCTCCAAGAGCGAATTTCTTCGCCCCCCAGGAGTGAAATCCCTTTGTATCGTGTCCACAAATTTAGACACTCTTGTCTAAATCGTCAATCACCTCTATATAGATTTTCATGAGACTGGGCGTTTCTCCTGACACTTTCCCGCCACGCGGCCATGAGGCCAAGCGCATATCGATCGTCGATGCCGCTGCGGGCGTGTTTTGCCGCGAGGGTTTCGCAGGCGCCAATATCGACCTGATCTCCGCCGAGGCCGGCGTGTCGCGGCAAACCGTCTACAATCACCATGGCGACAAGGAAAAGCTGTTCATGGCGGTGGTGCGCGACCTCACCGAGCGCTGTAACGCCGGCATCTTTGCCACCATTGCCACCTTTCCCGACCAGCCCGGCGATCTCGAAGCGGACCTGATCGGCTTTGCCGTGCGCCTGAACCAGAATTGCATCTGCAACCGCGACGGAAAATTCCTGCGCAAGCTGATCCAGACCGAAGGCGAGCGCTACCCGGAACTTTTCGCCGAGTGGCGCGAACAGGGACCGGGCAGGACATGGCCGGCGATTGCCGCCCGCTTCGCCCGCCTCGCCTATGGCGGATACCTCACGATCGAGGATCCCGACGTGGCGGCGCGCCAGTTCCTTGGCCTCGTCAACGCCGAACTGCAGACGACGTTCATGCTTGGCGGCACGCCGGGCGAAGACGAGGTCGTGCAATCGGCGACGAATGGCGTGCGCACCTTCCTGCGCGCTTTCGGCAAGCGCCCTTCCCCGACCGGCGTCAAGAAGCACACTGCGCTGGCTAACGCCTGACATTTTGCGATTGCCGCGAAGAGCCGGCTTGCCGATCAAATCGTTGGCAATAGTCCTCGCTTAGACGCGGCGGCGGTCTATATGCGGTTTACGCCGCGCTCAAGCTTGATTACAGCTATGCGGACGATTCAACGGAACCCGACCACCACATGGCCGACGACCATATCCGCTACGACATTCTGGCCCAGGAGGCGTTGCGCGGCGTCATGCGCAAGGTCCTGGCCGAGGTCGCGCGCACCGGCCTCCCCGGCAACCATCATTTCTTCATCACCTTCCTGACCGGCGCGCCCGGCGTACGCGTATCGTCGCGCCTGCGCGAGCGCTATCCCGAGCAGATGACCATCGTCATCCAGTTCCAGTATTGGGACCTGAAGGTGACCGACACAGGTTTCGAGGTTGGCCTGTCCTTCTCCGATGTTCCGGAGAAACTCGAAATCCCGTTCTCCGCCGTGCGCGGCTTCTACGATCCATCGGTCAACTTCGAGCTCGAATTCGACGTCAAGACCGAAGGGGCGGCGACCGAGGAACCGGAAGACCAGGCCACGCCCGAACCGCTGACCATCGTCTCCGAGAAAAAGACCAAAGCCGAGAAGAAGGCGGCCGCCGATCCGGAGAAGAAGCCGGCCGCGGCCGACGCCGCCACCAAGGGCGCCGAAGTGGTTTCGCTCGACGCTTTCCGCAAGAAATAAGCCCACGGTTCGCGCCATGGCCGACATCGTCAACCTCCGCCAGGCTCGCAAGCAGAGGGCGCGGGACGAGAAGGTTCGCGTCGCTGAGCAGAATCGGGCGCTGCACGGCCGTTCCAAGGCGGACAAGCAGCGCGACCGGCTGATCGCCGACAAGGCCGATAAATTCGTCGCCGGCCATCGCCTCGAGCCGTCCGACAGGGATGACCGATGAGCGTCCGGCCGTGAGCGTCGTCGAAAAGCGCTCCGTGACCATTCGCGGCCATCGCACCAGCTATTCCCTCGAAAAGCCCTTCTATGACGACCTCGTCGCCATCGCCGCGGCCAGGAAGCTGACGCTCGCCGCTCTCGTCGCCGAAGTCGACGAGACGCGACCGCGCGACACCAACCTGTCCTCGGCGCTGAGACTGCATGTCCTGGAATGGGCGAAGCGCGAGGCCTAAGCTAGAGGCTCTCGACCACGTCTTCCTTCTTTCTGCGCCTGCCGCCGAAGCCAAGCAAGGTCGAACGCTCACGCTCTTCCGCCTGCTTGCGCGACCGCACGCGCATCAAATCCTTCCAACCGACATAGCCGACCAGTTGCAGGCCTTCGCGGGTGACGACCGGCAGGTGCGACACGTTGGCCGTCAGCAGCTTGTCGGAGAGGCCTTCCAGATATTCGTCCGGATAGGCCAGCGTCACCTTGCTCCCGGCCAGCAACGCGCCGAGCGCCGTGGTGCGGTGTGTTCCTGCGCGCCGCCAGCGCAGGATCGCCGGCGGATCGATGAGGCCGAGCACATGCCCGTTCTCGTCGATCACCGGAAAGCTCGGATGCCGCGTTTCCGGGGCGGTCAGGAAGGCCGCCGCGCCATGCAACGTCATCGTCGCCGGCACGCTCTCGACCTGCGTGGTCATCACCTCGCGCACTCTGGTCAGCGCAAAGGGATCGACGCGATATTCGCGCACCAGATGGTGCCCTCGCCTGGCGATCTTCTCGGTCAGGATCGAACGCTTCATCAGGAGCACGGTGACGGCGTGCGCCGCCGCACAAGCCGCGATCAGCGGCACCAGCACATGCGTGTTGCCGGTCAACTCGACGGCGAAGAAGGTCGCGGTCAGCGGCGCCCGCATTGTGCCGCCCATGGTGGCGGCCATCGCCAGCAATGCCCAGAAGCCCGGATCCGCCGCCGGCAGGAAGCCGGCAAGCACCGCCCCCATCGCACCGCCCATGATCAACAGCGGCGCCAGCACGCCTCCCGACGTTCCCGAACCGAGCGCCACCGACCAGATGATGGCCTTGACCACCAGCATGATGAGTGCGGCGGTGGCAAGCGTGTGGCCGTCCAGCATGTCCGAAATGTTGTCATAGCCGACGCCGAGTGCCCGCGGCTCGATCAACCCGCCAATGCCGACCACCAGGCCGCCGATCATCGGCCACCACATCCAGTGGATGGGCAGTTTCTGGAAGGCGTCCTCGCAGGCATAGACCATCTGCGTCAAAAGCCCCGACAACAGGCCGGCGCAGATGCCGACCAGAACCCAGCCGCCAAGCCCGGTGAACGAGACCGCCATGCCGCCCTCAAACGGGAAGATCGGCCCGGGTAGATGCAGCAGGGTGCGCTCGACCTCGGCGATGATTGCCGCGACCGCCACGGGAATGAAGCTGCGCGGTGTCCATTCGAAAAGCAGCAGTTCGACCGCCAGCATGATGGCGGCGATCGGTGTGCCGAACACGGTCGTCATGCCAGCCGCGGCGCCCGCCACCAGCAGCGTCTTGCGTTCATTGTCGCTGACCGGCAGCATCTGCGCGATCAGCGAGCCGATCGCGCCGCCCGTCATGATGATCGGGCCTTCGGCGCCGAAGGGACCGCCGGAGCCGATCGAGATCGCCGACGACAGCGGCTTCAGGATCGCCACCTTGGCGTCGAGTTTCGAGCGCCCGAGCAGGATCGCCTCAATGGCTTCGGGAATGCCGTGGCCGCGGATCTTCTCGCTGCCGTAGCGCGCCATCAGGCCGATGATCAGCGCACCAACGACCGGAACGATGACGGCCGCATAGCCGAGCGGCGTATCCTGCAGCTTCAGGTCGGCAAGCGAGAACTGGCCGAAATAGGCAATGTTGGTGGCAAGCCGGATCAGCTTCAAAAGCACGATGCCGGCAAACAGCCCCGCTGTCGCCACCACGACGGCTATGGCGGCAACCAGCAGCACTCTGGCGTCGGTCGTAAAATCCCTGAGATGATCGGGATTGGGTTGATGGGTCTTCATGATGGTTTTGCTTCCTGGCACCGGGCCGTATCTCGCAAGCGCGGCACGGTCGAGGCGGCCAGCTGGCTTGTCGGCTGGCTATGTATCGTAACACGATATAAATATTCAAGCGAGTTCTGATCGAAATCCGTTTGAGCTTTCGCCGGAAACCGAACAAATGTCCGCTATGACGCAGCCCAGGAAATCACGCCCCGCCATCAAGCAGTCCGACTACCAGCGGCTGTCGGAGTTTCGCTACCTGATCCGCCGCTTCCTCGAATTCAGCCAGATCCAGGCGGAAGACGCCGGCCTGACGCCGCGCCAGCACCAGGCGCTGCTGGCGATCAAGGGTTTTCCGGGCGGTGGACCGGTGACGGTCGGCGACCTGGCGGAGCGCCTGCGCATCCGCCACCACAGCGCCGTCGAACTGGTCAACCGCCTCGGCGAGGCGGGGCTGGTCGTGCGGGATCAGGACAAGGACGACCATCGCCGCGTGCTGCTGCGGCTGACCGAGCGCGCCGACGATCGCCTGGCCGAGCTGTCGGCGGTCCATCTCGACGAACTCTCGCGCATAGAGCCCATGCTGCGGCGCCTGCTCGATCGGGACGGCGAGTGACGTTTTCTCCGCCTTGCGCGAGCGGCGCCTATATTTTCACGACGCCCCGCATCCTTTGGCTTCTCCGCAACGTCTCGGTGGTGAGAGCCCGAAAGGGGCGCAAGACAATCGGAGGAAGCCAGAGATGAAACGTCATCTGATACGCTACAAGACGAAACCGGAACGGGCCGACGAGAACGAGCGGTTGGTCAAGGCCGTCTTCCAGGAGTTGCACGACAAATCGCCGGACGGCGTTCGCTACATGACATTGCGGTCCGGCGACGGGACATTCGTCCATCTGGTCGAGACGCAAACCGATGCGCATGCCGACATCATCACCGGGCTGGCCGCATTCGAGGCATTTCAAAACGGCATCCGGGATCGTTGCAGCGAACGTCCGCAGCGCGAGGAGATGACCGTGGTGGGCAGTTACCGGATGCTGGATGCGTAACCGAGGACGTCGCAGGATGGGAGACGCATGACCATTCCCGTTGCTGACCGGCACAGCGCGCTTTTCGAGCGCCTGTCTGGGGAGTTACGCCCCAAGCTGCACCGTTACTGCGCCCGCATGACGGGCTCGGTCATCGACGGCGAGGACGTGCTGCAGGAGGCGCTGGCCAAGGCATTCCAGGCCTTGGCCGATGCCGGGCCGATCGCCAACCCGGAAGGCTGGCTGTTTCGCATCGCCCACAACACGGCGCTCGACTTCCTGCGCCGCCGCGCCCGTGAAAAGGTCCATTCCGATGAGGATCCGGACATGATCGTCGACCCGGCAAACCCTACCGTCGACCGCCAGGCCGCTTCTGCCGCGCTGCACACGTTCATGCGCCTTCCCGTCGCGCAGCGAAGCAGCGTCATCATGATGGATGTTCTCGGCTATTCGCTGCAGGAGATCGGCGCCATGCTCGGCACCAGCATCCCGGCGATCAAGGCCGCGCTGCATCGCGGCCGGGGTCGGCTGCGCGAACTCGCTGACGAACAGGACGACCGCCCTGTTCCGAGATTGAGCGCGGCGGAACGTCTGCTGCTCGATGCTTACATCGATCGCTTCAACGCCCGCGATTTCGACGCGGTGCGCGACATGCTGGCCGATGAAGTCCGGCTCGAACTGGTGGCCAGGACGCGGTTGAACGGCCGCAAGGAAGTCGGCACCTATTTCAGCAACTATTCCCGGGTCCAGGACTGGCATTTCGTGCTCGGCTTCGTCGAAGACAGGCCGGCAATCCTCGTCCGCGACGCCAACGACCCGGCCGCACGGCCCACCTATTTCATCCTGCTGGCCTGGCAGGACGGCAAGCTTGCAACCATCCGCGACTTCCGCCACGCCCGCTACATCACCGACGGCGCCGAACTGCTGGTTCTTTAAAACGATTTCGAGTGGTAAGACACTGCCCTACTGCCCTACTGCCCTACCGCCTACTCCAACGACTTCAACAAATTGTCGATCGTGAACGGATTGGCCTTTGGCTTGGCGGGCGGATTGTCGTTGGCCTCCGGCTGTGGCGCCCGCTCGACCTTGGGCGTCGGTTCCTCGGCTTTCTGATCGGTCTCCTGCTTTGCCTTTTCCTGCGAGGCGATGCGCTTTGCCTCGTCCGCCTTCTGGCGCTCCTGCTCCGCCTGCGCCTTGGCCGCCTCGTCGGCCGCCTGCTGCTCGGCCGCGGCCTTGGCGTCTGCATCCGCCTTTGCCTTGGCGTCGGCATCCGCCTTGGCTTTCGCCTCGGCGTCGGCTTGCGCCTTGGCGTCCGCTTCAGCCTGGGCCTGTGCGTCGGCCTCCGCTTTCGCCTTGGCGTCCGCCTCGGCCTTCAGCCGCGCTGCTTCCTCCTGCTGGCGAAGTTCCTCGGCGGCCTTGTCGCGCGTATCCTGAAGTGCTGCGTAGTAGCGCACCTCACGCCGCAGCCGCTGCTTCTCCAGCAGCGCCGCCTGCATCGCCTCGACGCGCTGCTGCTCCTTTTCCAGCGCTCGCTGGGTCAGGAACTGCGCCAGCGGCTCGCTGTCGAACTGCCGTTTGATGGCGCCGAGCGGACCTTCGGCGGTGAAATTCATGACCGGCTCGGAACCGACCAGGGCCTCGTCGCCGGGCTTGTAGGTGATCGCGCCCTTGGCCGACACCGTGCTGGCGTTGAGATCGGCCATGATGTCGGCGGACAGGGTCGCCGCCGGATTTTCAAAACTGATCGGCGGCGCCCGCAGCGTGCCGCCGGCAACCGTGAAAGCAACCTCGGCATCCCCGGCGGCAAAGCTGCCGTCCGCGGCGATGTCAGGCGCGAAGCCCGTGGTCTTGGCCGCGTCGATGTCGCGCCCGATCGCATCGGCCTTGGCAAGCAAGGCGCTGAACGCATCGGGATTGACGCCGGCGACCTGCAACCCCTTCAGCGTTGCCGTGCCGGAGCCCGACAAAGCGGCGACCATCGCATCCACCGACTTGCCGCTGGTCGACAGCGCTGCCGAGAAATCGCTTTTGCCGCTGATGCCGGCATCCGGCAGCACGGTCCCCAAATCGGATCCGGCCAGTTTCATCTGGCCGCTGAAAAGGCCGGTGCCGTCATTGTTCTTCAATTCGAACAGGCCGGTCAGCGCCCCGCCCAGAAATTTCGCCTTGAGATCGGAAACGCGGATGCCCTCCTGGTCGAGCTTGAGCGAAAAAGCGGCATCGTAAGCGGTGGCGAATGAGCCGGCGGCGAGTGCCGCCGTCGTCAGGTCGAGGTCGGCGGTGAACGGCAGGCTGGATTTCTGGCTGAAGGGCGCATCCGGCCAAGCGCCACGCTTGTCGCCCCCGCTCTTGTCAGCCCCGCCCTTGTCAGCAAGAAAGGCGGAATCGCCGAACAGCGCCACCGCCATCGGATCGAGGTCGAGTTCGTCGAGTGCCAGCGCGCCGGCCAGATGCGGCACGCCGTCCTTGACATCGACATTGACGTCGCCGGACACCGCCGCCTCGTTGATGGCGCCGCTGAGATTGTCGAGCACCAGCAGGCCGTTGCCATAGTCGCCCTGCGCCGCAAGCGTCGCCGACATGCCGGCGCCCATGCCCGGCAGGCCGATACCCGATGTCATCAGCCAGGGTTCGATGTCGGCGGCGTCGAGGCTGACCTTGCCCTTGGCGGTGGGCCCTTGTGGCGTGTCCGCCACGGTTCCCTCGAAGCCGGCCTTGAAGTCGTTGCCCGTGACGCTGAAACTTGTCGCCAGGCCGCCGCTGAGCGTGCCTTTGGCCTGGATATCGGTGCTGGCCTCGCCCAGCATGCCGAGCGGCAGCGCCGGCAGGCCGTAAAGCGCCAAGAGAGCGGTGGCGTCAGGGTTTTTGGCGTTGAAGGTCAGTGTCACCGGCGCGTCGAGAAGATCGTCCATCGCCCCCTTCCCCGACAGCGAGGCCGAAAAAGCCGAGCCGCCGGCCTTGCCCTGCCCGCTCACCGCCAGGCCCGTCGTGCCATCGCCATTGTCGGCGGCACTTGCCACGAGGTCGACGCGGGCATCCTGAAACAGGTCGGGATAGGCGGCCACACGGCTTGCCAGGCCCTTCAGCACGGCGCTGTCCGGATAATGCTGCGCGGCGACGTCGATCAGCGGCTTCAGGTCGACGGCGACCACGGAAGCATCCAGCTTGCCGGTCGGGCTCGCCGGGAAATCCTTGATCCGGCCCGTGGTGCTAATCGAGGCGCCGGCCAGTCCGCCCACCGACAGGCGGTCGATTTCGAGCAAGCCCTCGCGCAGCCTCAGCGCCGTGTCGACCGTGTCGGCGGTCAACCCGCCGGCGCTGACCGGCCCGGCCTTGATCTGGAAATCGAGATCGCGGTCAGCGAAGCGGTTGGCGCCCTTGTCGCTGACGAAGATCGAGGCGAACGCCGCCAGCCCGTCGACATCGAGCTCGCCGCCATCGAGCCGCATCAGCACCGAGGGCCTGGCGTCGTCGGGCTGGCTGGAATCGATGCGCCCGGAAAACTTCGCCTTGCCCAGGATCAGTTCGAGGTCGCTGAAAGACTGGTGGTTTTCCGAGAGATCGACCTTCGCCTTGAAGCCGGCGGCAGGCAGGCGGCGGATCGCCTCGTCGACATCCTTCG
Organism: Mesorhizobium sp. WSM1386; assembly: GCF_055901595.1. NCBI lineage: Bacteria > Pseudomonadati > Pseudomonadota > Alphaproteobacteria > Hyphomicrobiales > Phyllobacteriaceae > Mesorhizobium > Mesorhizobium sp. WSM1386. The sequence goes on along the minus strand of NZ_CM148373.1, from coordinate 3,401,213 downwards.
ACAGCCAGGCGGCGAAGCCCGAGGGTTGCGCCACGGCAAGCAGCAACGAGCCGGTGAAGTCGAAATGGCTCTGTACGTTGAGCACCAGCATGCCATCGGCTTCCAGCGTGGTGCGGCCCGGCAGCGTCGCTGCAAGCGACTTTATCTTCCAGCCGCCGTCGACCGGCTCGGCGGAAAGATGTACATCGCGAACCGTGGTGTCGCCGGCCACCACCGCCGGCAGCTTGACCTCGACCGTGCCGGGAATGGTCGGCTTCGGCAGGTCGAGCAGCGCCTGCTCCAGCCCGGCAATGCGCTGGTCGAGCGTCAGGCCCGCGCCGGCCTGAGCGCCCACGGCCTCGTCGAACTGCACCTGCGCGCCATTGGCCTCGATGGCGAAGCTCGGTTTCTGGCCGAGATCGACCGAGGCCTTGCCGTCGGCGGTATAGGGATTGTCCAGCGGCCCCGTCTCGAAACGGAATTCGTCGACGCCGAGCTTCTGGTGGTCGAGCGAGAATTTGCCGTTCAGCCGAAAGCCCGGATCGGGCTTGCCGGTCGAGACCTTCACCGTTTCACCATCGGTGCCGCGCAGCTCGGCTGAATTCTTGTCGGCACCATTCTTGTCGGAGGCAGCAATCTTGAACTGCCCGGAATAACCAGCGGCGCCGTTGACGATGCCGGCGTTGCCGTCGGTTTCGATCACCAGCGGATAGGCATCGGGGTCGGCCTTCAGGCGAATGCGCATTTGCCCGGAGGGTTCGGCCTTGCCGGTCGACGCAGCAACCGTGGTGCGCAAGCCGTCCAGCCGCAACGTGCCGTCCAGGCGCCACGGACCGGCCAGCGACTTGGCCGAAATGGTCGAATTGATCTCCGAAAAGATGTGACTGCGCCCGCCGGCGGCATGGCGCAACTCGATCTGCCCTTCCGTCACCGTCAGCTTCTCGATCGAGATCTGGCCGGGGTTGAAGGGCGAGGATGGGCGCATGGCCCAGTCGACAGTGCCATCCCTGGCGATGTCGATGGTCGCCCTCGGCCGTACCAGCCGCATGTCGAAGATCAGCACCTCGCCGCGCAGGAAGGGCGCGAGTTCGGCATCCATCGAAAACGTCTCGACGGTCACGGCCGGCTCGCCGTTCGGGCCGCCGGCGACGGCGACGTTGGAGAAGGTCACCGAGGGAAACGGCAACAACCTTGCCGTGGCGTCGCCCTGGACGGTCACCTTGCGGCCGAGGATAGCGCTCGCCTCGCGTTCGAAATCGGCGCGATAACCGGTCCAGTCGATAAAATACGGCACCACCAGCGCCGCACACAGCACCAGCACGAACAGGCCACCGAAGATCACGAACAGGCGTGCGAGCATCAGCTCCGAACAGGTTGTTTGAATTTCCGCCGCACTCTACCCGCATCCGCGTGTCGATAAAGAGGCAATTCTTCGAGTGTTGCGTCCTGTCGGACGATCTGAAACAAATCCTGGAAATAGCGGAGATTTTCGGATGTCAGGCAAGAACTGGGACCGCGTGCCGATTGATGCGCAAAGCGTCGATGCCCCGCTTTCGCAGTCGGCGATTTTTCTGGTCGTCACCGTCGCCGATGAACGACCAGCTCTCGCCAGGATTTGTTCCGCGCTCGGCGACCTTGACGACCTGGTCAAGAATGTCGGGTTCCGCGACCTTGGCGGCCGCTTGTCCTGCATCGCCGGGATCGGCCGCGACCTCTGGGATCGCCTCAGCCCCGGCCGGCGGCCGCTGGAGCTGAAACCGTTCGCGCCGATTAAGGGAGCGGTTCATTCGGCCCCGTCGACACCGGGCGACCTTCTCTTCCACATCCGCGCCGAACGATCAGACATGTGCTTCGAGTTCGAACGTATCCTGCTCGACAGGCTTGGTCCTGATGTGACCATCGTCGACGAAGTCACGGGCTTTCGCTATTTCGACGCCCGCGACCTGCTCGGCTTCGTCGATGGCACGGCCAACCCGACCGGCCTCGACCTGCCCGCCTCGGCGCTGGTTGGTGACGAGGATGCCGACTTTGCCGGCGGCAGCTATGTCGTCGTCCAGAAATACCTGCACGATCTCCAGGCCTGGGCGCGCATTCCAACGCCCGAGCAGGAGGCGATCATCGGCCGCACCAAGATCGACAACATCGAAATCGACGATGACGACGCGCCACGCAAGTCGCACAAGTCGCTGGCCACTATCGAGGATGCCGACGGCAACGAATACGACATATTGCGCGACAACATGCCGTTCGGCAGGCCCGGGCAGAACGAGTTCGGCACCTACTTCATCGGCTATTCCCGGTATCTCTGGGTCACCGAAAAGATGCTGCAGCGCATGTATCTCGGCGACCCGCCGGGCGCCTACGACCGGCTGCTCGATGTCTCCACGCCGCACACCGGCACGACATTCTTCGCCCCGACACGACCCATGCTGCAGGCCCTTGTCCAGGACGCGCAGGAGCAGCCTGCGGCCGCACGCTAGCGCTCCGGATTCGGCTTCCAGCGGGGCCAAATGGCTTCCGGCCATCGGGACTAGCTTCTTTGGAACGTGTCCGCGCTGGTCGACATCGAACGCCACCAATTCAGTTTTTCGATTTTCGCGGGTTGGCCCTCGCCGTTGGCCCTTATCGCCGCATCCGAGACGACAAACCACAACGTCTCCATTTTTCCCTCCCGAAGAAGGCCGGTGTAGGAAACGACCGCATCCCCAACCGGCGTTTTCCCGCCGCCGGCAAAACTGATGCAGTCGCCGCGATGGACGCCAAAAACCGGAATTTCCTGGCCATGGAAACCGCTATCCGGCAGCGCGGTTCGAAACGATCCCGATATACGATTGTCCGCATCATCGGTGATCTCGACGATGGAACCGTATTGATTCTTCCAGACGCCTTTCCAGTCCATGGGCGGCCGCTCCGCTTTGACGATATCCGTTGGTTGCCGCAACGTGAAAGCCGGGAATCGGTTCCGAATGTGCGAGCAGTTTCAGGCCTCAACGTGCGGCCGGTGCAGGTGCCGTCCGAACCGAACGGCGGCGCGTTCGACAAGCCTTTTCGTGCCAACGCATTCACGGGTTGTCTTCACCAACGAGCCTGCGAGATTTTCGCCTATAACGTTCAGGCTCGCCGTCCGACACCCTCCATCAACACGGTCAAAACGGTTCCGTTGTGAAGACTGGTCGAGAAACTCTCCGCAATAAATTCCAGCATCGAATCATGAAACGTCAGGATGAAGTGCCGATAGTTTGAAAACAGTTCCGGCGTGTGTGACGGATGAACCCGATTTGTCTTTTCAAGGGACGCGATCCACGCTGAGTTGCGGACTTCGAATGCCTCATAGGGTCGCAAGCCCAGTGCATAGAGCCGGTGGCCGCTGATGGTTTCATCATTCGGCGGGCCGAACTGAAATGCCAGATAAGGATCTGCCGTCAGGACGACGACATGCTGGTTGACTGTTGCCGGTGAAACCGAGCGCGGATTCGTGCCATCGAAGGACGTATCCGGAGCATTGGCGATATAAGCGACGAGCAGCCTGCTTTCATCCGCAAACACATGAGGCAATGGCGCGCCGGGGGAAGACGGCGGCGCCTCGATCGGCAGCAGGGTCTCGGCACCCGACATTTAATGGCCCTCGCTCGGCAATATCTTGCCCGGATTCATGATGTTTTGCGGGTCAAGCGCCTGCTTGATGGTGCGCATGATGTCGACGCCGTGGCCGAGTTCGTGGCGCAGGAAGCCGATTTTGCCCTGGCCGATGCCATGTTCGCCGGTGCAGGTGCCGTCCATGGCGATGGCACGCATGTTGAGCCGCGCGACGAATTTCTCCGACAGCGCGATCTCCTTGGGGTCGTTCACATCCATCAGCACCAGCACGTGGAAATTGCCGTCGCCGGCATGGCCGACGATCGGCGCGATCAGCCCCATCTCGGCGATGTCGGCTTCGGTTTCGGTGACGCATTCGGCAAAGCGCGAGATCGGCACGCAGACATCGGTCGACAGGCCCTTGGCGCCCGGTCGCAGCGTCAGTGACGACCAGTAGGCGTCGTGCCTCGCTTTCCACAATTTCGTCCGCTCCTCGGCGACGCTGGTCCACAGGAAGGGTCCGCCGCCATTTTCCTCCGCGATCATGCCGAAGGTTTCGGCCTGCTCGGCGACACCGGCATCGCTGCCGTGGAATTCGACGAACAGACACGGGCTTTCCGGATAATCGAGCTTGGAATAAGTCTTCATCGCCCGCATCTGCAGCGCATTGACCAGTTCGATGCGCGCCACCGGAATGCCCATCTGGATCGTCGCGATGACGGCGTTGCAGGCCGACTCGACGCTCGGAAACGGACAGACGCCGCCGGAGATGGCCTGCGGAATGCCTTGCAGCCTCAAGGTCAGCGAGGTGATGATGCCGAGCGTGCCTTCCGAGCCGACCAAGAGCCGCGTCAAGTCGTAACCGGCCGAACTCTTCTTCGCCCTTTTGCCGGTGATCACCGTCTCGCCGTCGGCCATGACGGCGGTCAGCGACAGCACGTTCTCGCGCATCGTGCCATAGCGCACGGCGTTGGTGCCGGACGCCCGCGTCGCGGCCATGCCACCCAGCGAGGCATTGGCGCCCGGATCGATCGGAAAGAACAGGCCGGTGTCGCGCAGATGCCGGTTGAGATCCTCTCGCGTCACCCCGGGCTCGACCGTGCAGTCGAGATCCTGCGGATTGACCGAAAGAATCCGGTTCATGCGCGACGTATCGACCGAGATACCACCGCCCGGTGCATTGGTGTGGCCCTCCAGCGACGAACCGACGCCGAAGGCGATCACCGGCACGCGATGGGCGGCGCAGGCGCGCACGATCTCCTGCACCTCGGCAGCCGTCTCCGGGAAAGCGACACCGTCCGGCGCCTGCGTCGGGATGTAAGTGGTGGTGTGCGCGTGCTGCGAGCGGATAGCCTCGCCGGTCTGGAAGCGCTCGCCGAGCCGCTGCTTGAGGATGCCGAGCACCGCCGCGAGGCCTGCCTCGTTGCGTTCGACGGGATTGAGGTCGCTCAGAGCCATGAATTCCTCCGCGAATGGACCAGCGTCCACGCTTGTTATGCGATCATGGATGCGTAGTCTCACCATGCACGCTCTGTCCAGCGCCAGAACAAGGAAGTTTCCATGTCCATCCCCGCCCCCTTCGTCTCCAGGCCCATGGACATCGAAAAGGACTGGATCGACTACAACGGCCATCTCAACATGGCCTATTACAACGTGCTGTTCGACCGCTGCTCGGACGAGGCCTTCGAGGCGATGGGCATGGGGCTGGACTATGTGAAAGAGCGGCGGCTCACCATCTACACCGCCGAAGTCCATGTCTGCTACGTGCAGGAGCTGCATCTGGAGCACAAGGTCCAGGTCTCCTTCCAACTCATTGACCATGACGAGAAGCGGCTGAGAGCCTATCAGGAAATCCGCCATGTCGACGGCTGGCTCGCCGCCACCTCCGAGACCTTGTCGCTGCATGTCGACATGTCGGGACCGAAGGTCGCCCCCTTCCCCGCCGATGTGCTGGCCAAGGTCGAAGCCATGCGTTCAGCCCATTCGGTGCTGCCGATGCCGGAGCGTGCCGGCCGCTCGATCGGGATCAAGCGCAAATAGGGCGGGCTGTCACTGTCACCGCGTCCAGCGAAGTGGGCATCAAAGCCACACCGGCAGCTCAAAAATGGAGGAACCTGCAAATCGGCTGGCGCCGGTTCTTGAAGCAGCCTCGCCCCGGCGTTAACCTTACCGAGGTTTTAACGGGAACAAGCCAATTGGGCCGTTGAACGACTCAGCGGAGCGGCAGAAAAGGTCCGCACGGGTTGTTATACGGGCGGCGGGCGGAGCCGGTTCGAGGGACGTGCATGAAAACCGACATCAAGGTCGAGGTGGACAGGCTGGCCGCCGATCCGCGCATTACCGACTATGATTTCTGGCGTTCGCTCAAGAACGTCGACAACGAGATCTTCCACATCGCCAACAATAACGAGCCGATCCCGTTCGACATGATCCGCTGGCGCAGCATTCTGAAGCGCGCCCGCCTGAAGCGCGGGCATGCCTGACGCAGGCAAACCGGCGTGGTGCCGGTACCGCGCTTTCCTAGTCACCTGACGAGAACGGCTGAACTCATCGCGCCGTCTCACGACGATCGCTTCACCGCCGCCAGCGGCGAACGCGCCACCACTGGTGACGACTGGATGATGGCCGTGTTGGTCATCGCATAGGGGATGATGCGGTCGATCACCCGTTCCAGCTCCGCCACCGAGCCGACATGCGCGAGCGCAATGAAACAATCCTCGCCGGTCACCCGGTCGCATTGCGCGATCTCCGGCAGCTCGCGGATGATGTCGGCGACGACGGACAATTGCCCCGGCACCGGCCGGATCCGCAGCCAAGCCGACAGCTTCAAGCCAAGAGCGGCGGGATTGATCCTGACGCAATAGGCTTCGATCACGCCGTTCTCCTGCAGCCTCTTGATGCGCTCGGCGACACTCGGCGCCGACAGGCCGACCGAGCGTGCAAGCTCCGCCGTGCTGGCGCGCGCATCCTTTTCCAGCAGGCACAGGATCTTCATATCCGCGGCATCGAGATCGACATTTTCAGTTCGAAGGCGTTTCACGGAAAAATCCTTGCTTCCGATAAGGAACATGCCAGCCAGGCGGGTCATCTTCCATATGAATAGGGAAAACTGCCTGCGATACTGATCCGATGACCGATCGAACGCAAGCGCCTGCCAGCAGCCCTGCCCCCGGCCCCATGCTCCTGGCGGCAAAACTGCCGCCGCATGTCTGGTTCGGCGTCAGCGCCGTCTTCCACTATCTCGGCCCGGCTTTCGCGGTGCTGCTTTTCCCGCATGTCGGCGTGCTCGGCATGGCGTGGCTGCGCATCGCCACCGCCGCGCTGGTCTTCGCACCGCTGACGCGCCCTTGGCGGACCTTCGCCCGCGCCGATCCCCCGGCGCGGCTGCTGTTGCTGGCCTTCGGCGCTTGCCTGGCGGTGATGAACTGCGCGTTCTACCTGGCGCTCGACCGGTTGCCGATCTCGCTGGTGGCGGCGATCGAATTCGTCGGCACCATCGGCGTCGCGCTGGTCGGCCTCAGGAGCACCCGCAACCTCACCGCCCTTGCCGTTGCCGTCACCGGCACCGTGCTGCTGATCGACGTCAAATGGTCCAGCGATCCGCTCGGGCTGTTCTGGGCCTTCCTCAACGGCGCGCTCTTTGTCGGCTACATCGTGCTTGGCCACCGCGTCGCCCGCGCCGGCGCAGGTGACGGTATCGCAGGCTTGGGAGCGGCCATGGCAGTCGCCTTCGTCGTCGTGCTTCCGATCGGCTTAGCCGACGCGCTGCCTGTCTTCTTCTCGCCGCTGCTGCTCATCGCCGCCATCGGTGTCGGCATCTGTTCCTCGGTCATTCCCTACATCTGCGATCAGCTCGCCATGTCGCGGCTGCCGCGTTCGAGCTTTGCGCTGATGCTGTCGCTGCTGCCGGTCACGGCAACGCTGATCGGCGTCATCGTGCTGCACCAGATACCCGGCTTCAGCGATTGTGTGGGCATCGCGCTGGTCGTCGCCGGCGTCGCCATCCACAGGCCGGTGAGGACGGATTAGACACCCTAGGCCAGTTTTTGCTTCAGGCCAATTTCTCCTTCAGGAAAGCGATCGTCCGGCCCCAAGCGAGATCGGCCGCCTTCTTGTCGTAGCGCGCCGCCGAGGTGTCGTTGTTGAAGGCATGGTTTGCGCCTTCATAGACATAAACAGTGTATTCGATATGGGCGGCATCGAGTTCCTTCTTGAAGGCGTCGATGCCGGCATTGGTGCGATCGTCGAGCCCGGCATAGTGCAACAGCAATGCCGCCTTGATCTTCGACACGTCCGCGGCCTTCGGCTGCATGCCGTAATAGGCGACGCTGGCTGCTAGGTCGGGCGCATTGACGGCCAGCATGTTGGCGGTGCCGCCGCCCCAGCAGAAGCCGATGGCGCCGACCTTGCCGTTGCCGTCCTTGTCGGCCTTGAGGAAGGCGACGGTGGCAACGCCGTTGGCGGCGGTCTGTGCCGCGTCGAGCGTGGTGAACATGTCGCGCGCCTTGTCCTCGTCGGCGGGCGTGCCGCCGAGCGGCGACAGGAAATCGGGCGCAAGCGCCACGAACCCTTCCAGCGCCACGCGTCGGGCGACGTCGCGTATATGCGGGTTGAGCCCTCTGTTCTCGTGGATGACGATGACGGTGCCGAGCTTGCCGGCTGGCTTTGCCGGCTCAACCAGATAGCCCTTCATCTCGCCGCCGCTGCCTGGATAGGTGATGTCCTCGCCTTTCACGCGGGCATCGTTTTCGGCAACGATCGCCGCCTGGGCGGAGTTCGCCGCCAAAAGCGGCGCGACCGCGGCCGCCGCCGCACCCGACCCGGCAAGCCTGCTCAGCTGTTCCATGAAGCGGCGGCGGTCGAGCGTCAGATGCGTGTATTCGTCATAGGCGTCGATCATCGCTTGGGTGATCACGGGTGTGGTGGTGACGTCGGTCATGGCGCACTCCTCGGGCCTCGGTGCCGGACTGTTCCTGCCGTCCGCAAGATAGGGGCGAGCCTCTCATCGTCCAGTCACGGGACAGTGACATCGTTCCGCCCAGCGATCGGCGCCCGGGCGACGGATCTCATCTCCCATCACGTTTTTGTCATCGGCGACAATCTTGATGGCGCTGCCACAATAGTAGGGGAAACTGGCTGATCGGCCGCCCAATGGCGGGGCCTGGAGGAAACGACGCCGATGACCATGCCGATCTTGGCAACAGCCTTCATGATTGCCGCGGCCGCCATGCTGGCGATGCGCACGGCTGTTGTTGCCTCGAGCCGCGAGTCCATGGTCAAGAAGTCGATGGTCAAGGTTCGCAGCCAGCGCCATCCGGCAAACACGAAAACCCAAGGTTGAGGTGAAGTCATGGACGTACAGGACATCGTGAACACCGTTTCGCAGAAGGCTGGCCTCGACCAGGCAACGACGGAAAAAGTCGTCGGCACCATTTTCTCGGTGCTCGAGCATGAGGCGGAAGGCACCAGCGCCTCGTCATTCTTCGCCAAGATCCCGGGCGCCGATGCGCTGGCGCAGAAATATGACGTCATGGCCGCCGCGCCTGCCGGCGGTGGTGGCGGCTTCCTGTCGTCCCTGCAGGGCGCGCTTGGCGGCGTCCTCGGCGAAAAGGCCGGCGCGCTGGTCAACGGCCTCGCCGCGCTCAAGGCATCCGGCCTCGACATGGCACAAATCCAGAAGGCCGGCGAAACACTGGTCCAGCAGGCCGAAGCCGCCGCTGGTCCCGATCTGACCAACCAGGTGCTCGGCTCGGTGCCCAGCCTGAAGGGCCATCTGGGGCTCGGCTAGAGCCGACGGTTTGGTGTCACTCCCCTACTTCGGCAGCGCGTAGGCCATCACGTAATCCCCGGGCTTGGTGCCGACCGAGCCGTGGCCGCCCGCGACGATGACCACGAACTGGCGCCCGTCCGCCACCGTATAGGTCATCGGCGTCGATTGCCCGCCGGCCGGCAGCCGTGCCTGCCAGAGCTGCTTGCCCGACGTCAAATCATAGGCGCGCAGGTAATCGTCGACCGCCGCGCCCAGGAAGGCGACGCCGCCGGCGGTGATCATCGGCCCGCCAATGCCGGGCACCCCGACCTTCAGCGGCAGCGGCAGTGGCGTCATGTCGTAGACGGTGCCGTTGCGGTGCTTGTAGGCGATCGCGCCGGTCCTGAGATCGACGCCGGCGACATAGCCCCAGGGCGGCGCCTGGCAGGGAATGCCGAGCGGCGACAGGAACGGTCCCATCACCACCGCATAGGGAGCGCCATCATTGCGGTTCAGCCCCTGCTCGCTGCCCTTGGTGTCGTCGCCCGGCGCCGGCACGTCCGCGCGGGGAACAAGTCTCGACGTGAAGGCAAGATAGGTCGGCATGCCGAACATCACCTGCCGCACCGGATCGACCGCCACGCCGCCCCAGTTGAAGGTGCCGAAATTGCCGGGATAGACCAGCGATCCCTGCAACGAGGGCGGCGTGTAGCGGCCTTCATAGCGCAATTTGTGGAAGGCGATCCGGCAGGCCAGCTGGTCGAACATGGTGATGCCCCACATGTCGGCATCGGTCAGCGGCTTCGGGTTGAAGGAAAGGTCCGACGCCGGCTGAGTCGGTGATGTGTGGTCGCCTTCGATGGCGCCGCCCGGCGCCGGCACTTCCTTGACCGCGATCACCGGGTCGCCGCTGCGCCGGTCGAGCACATAGAGATCGCCCTGCTTGGTCGGCCCGACCAGCGCCGGCACGATCGAGCCGTCAGCCTTGGTGATGTCGATCAGGGTCGGCTGCGCCGGCACGTCCATGTCCCACAGGTCATGATGTACGGTCTGCCGCACCCATTTCAACTGTCCGGTGTTGAGGTCGAGCGCGGTGATCGAGGAGGAGAACTTCTCGACATTGTCGCTGCGGCCCATGCCGAGCTGGTCCGGCGTCTGGTTGCCGAGCGGCACATAGAGCAGGCCGAGCTTCTCGTCGGCGCTCGGCGTCGACCACATGTTGGGCGAGTTGGCGGTGTAGGTCTGGCCCGGCGCCAATGGCGTCGTCTGGTCCGGATTGCCGGAATCCCAGTTCCATAGCAGTTTGCCGGTGGCGGCATCATAGGCGCGGATGACGCCGGACGGCTCCTGCGTCGAATAATTGTCGTTGACCGCGCCGCCGACGATGATCTTGCCGCCCGCGATCAGCGGCGCCGAAGTCGAGTAATAATAGCCCGACTTCGGGTACGGCATCCCTGTCAGAAGGTTGAGCGTGCCGCCCTCGGCGAAGGCGGGGCAGACCTGCCCGTTGGCGGCGTCGAGCGCGATCAGGCGGGCGTCGGAGGTCGGCAGGTAGACACGCGTCGCACAGGATTGCCCGGCGGCGCCGCCGGCATCGGCATAATAGGATACCCCACGGCAGGTCTGGTGCTGGCGATCCTTGTCGAGCTTGATCTTGGGATCGTAGCGCCACTTCTCCTTGCCGGTCGCCGCATCGACAGCGATGGCGAAATTGTGCGGCGTGCAGATGTAGAGCGTGTCGCCGATTTTCAGCGGCGTCACCTGGTAGGTGGTCTCGCCGACGTCGTCGGGCCCCTTCACGTCGCCGGTCCGGTAGGTCCAGGCCGGCTTCAGATTGGCGACGTTGTCCGGCGTGATCTGGTCGAGCGGCGAATAGCGCTGGCCGAATTGCGTGCGGCCGTAATAGTGCCACTCGCCGGCTGGCACATCGCCGCCAAGATTGGCGTTGGGGGTCACCTTGTCGGTGTCGAGCGAACCGGCGATGTCCTTGGGGTCCGTGGTCATCGAATAGCCGGCCACCGCCAGCGATGCCAGCACCGCCAGGATCAGCGGCGCGCGCCCGTCGGGACCGGCAAGCCCTCGCCTCGCCCACGGCGTCAGCAGCCACAGCGCCACCAGCACGATGATGCCGCCGCGCGGGCCGAGTTCCCACCAGTCGAAGCCGGTCTCCCAGACCGCCCAGGCCAGCGTGCCGATCACGATCGCAGCATAGAGCCACAGTGCCGTGGAGCGGCGCCGGTAGAGCAGCCAGGCGGCGATCAAGAAGGCGAGACCGGCGATGATGTAATACCAACTGCCGCCCAGCGAAGCCAACCAGGTGCCGCCGGCGCCAAGCGCCAGGCCAAGCAGAAAAAGAACGAGGGAGGTGATGGTGACAGCCAAGATGATACTCCTTCGACTGTTCGCGCGCCGCGCGCGGCCACGGGTAACCCCGCGTTGCGTTGCTGCCCGGAACACAACTTTCCCCTGACGGTCCCGCCTGTCAAGCACGCGCCATAAGCGCAGGCGGTAATGTTTGTTCCATCGCAATTGGCTGATAAGGCCGACGGTAGTGCGGGCGTGGGGCAGCCAAATCAGCCACTTTACCGGGAACAAAACGTAGACACTTCTGGTCTTTCCCTCCCGAATCACTACATTCGGGGGAAGATGTCCGGCTTTTCCGAAGACATGCCCTTTTTCGACGAACCCAATGCGCGGCCCACGGCCCCGTCGGGCATTGCCGCGCGCGCGATGGCAGCCCGCAGCGGCCACAACAACGCGCCCGACTATCTCAAGGGTTTGAATCCCGAACAGCGGCTGGCGGTGGAAACCACCGAAGGCCCGGTTCTGGTGCTGGCCGGTGCCGGCACCGGCAAGACGCGGGTGCTGACCACCCGCATCGCCCACATCCTCGCCACCGGCAAGGCCTTCCCGTCACAGATCCTAGCGGTGACCTTCACCAACAAGGCCGCGCGTGAGATGAAGCAGCGCATCGGCATCCTGATCGGTGAAGGCAATGTCGAGGGCATGCCGTGGCTCGGCACCTTCCACTCGATCGGCGTGAAGCTGCTCCGCCGCCACGCGGAACTCGCCGGCCTGAGATCCGACTTCACCATCCTCGACACCGACGACGTCGTGCGGGTGATCAAGCAGCTGATCCAGGCCGAGGGCCTGGATGACAAGCGCTGGCCGGCCAAGCAGTTCGCCCAGATGATCGACGGCTGGAAGAACAAGGGCCAAGGCCCGGCCGACATTGCCGAGGGCGACGCGCGCAGCTTCGCCAACGGCAAGGGCCGCGAGCTCTACAAGGCCTACCAGGAACGCTTGCAGACGCTGAACGCCTGCGATTTCGGCGACCTTCTGTGCCATCCGATCCGCATCTTCCGCGCCAATCCGGATGTGCTGAAGGACTACCACAGGCGATTCAAATACATCCTCGTCGACGAGTACCAGGACACCAACACCGCCCAGTACATGTGGCTGCGGCTATTGGCTCAGCGGCCCGAAGGCAAGCCGATCTCCCCCCTTGAGGGGGAGATGTCCGGCAGGACAGAGGGGGCGCCTCGCGCCGACAGGCCGGTGGGGCACCGCCCCCTCTGTCGGCTCCGCCGACATCTCCCCCCTCAAGGGGGAGATTGGGCGCTCTTCGGCGGAGGGCCGTGCCACCGTCAACATCTGCTGCGTCGGCGATGACGACCAGTCGATCTACGGCTGGCGCGGCGCCGAGGTCGACAACATCCTGCGCTTCGACAAGGATTTTCCCGGCGCCACCATCATAAGGCTGGAGCGCAACTACCGCTCCACCGCGCACATCCTGGGTGCCGCCTCCCATCTCATCGCCCACAATGAGGGCCGCTTCGGCAAGACGCTGTTCACCGACCGCAACGATCCCGAGGATGGCAAGGTCAACGTCCACGCTGCCTGGGATTCCGAGGAGGAAGCCCGCGCCATCGGCGAGACGATCGAGGCCTATCAGCGTCAGAAGCACAACCTCAACGACATGGCGATCCTTGTCCGCGCGTCTTTCCAGATGCGCGCCTTCGAGGACCGCTTCATCACGCTCGGCCTCAACTACCGCGTCATCGGCGGCCCGCGCTTCTACGAGCGCATGGAAATCCGCGACGCGCTGGCCTTCTTCCGCGTCGTCGCCAATGGCGGCGACGACCTCGCCTTCGAGCGCATCGTCAACGTGCCCAAGCGCGGGCTGGGCGAAGCCACCATCCGCCAGATCCACGACACGGCGCGCGCGCTGCGCATCCCGATGCTGGAGGCTGCCGCCAACCTCGCCGAAAGCGACGAGTTGAAGCCGAAACCGCGCGCCGCGCTGCGCGAGGTCGCCGCCAATTTCGAACGCTGGCAGAAGGCGCTGGAAACCACGCCGCATACCGAACTCGCCGAGACCATTCTCGAAGAGAGCGGCTACACCGACATGTGGAAGAACGACCGCTCGGCCGAAGCCCCCGGACGGCTGGAGAACCTCAAGGAGCTGGTCCGTTCGATGGAGGAGTATGAGTCGCTGCGCTCCTTCCTCGAGCATGTCGCGCTGGTCATGGACGCCGAGCAGAATGCCGGGCTCGACGCCGTCTCGATCATGACGCTGCATTCGGCCAAGGGCCTCGAATTCGAGACCGTCTTCCTGCCCGGCTGGGAGGAAGGCCTGTTCCCGCACCAGCGCGCGCTCGACGAAGGCGGCCGCTCAGGGCTGGAGGAAGAGCGGCGGCTCGCCTATGTCGGGCTGACGCGGGCCAAGAAGAACCTGCATATCTGGTTCGTCTCCAACCGCCTCATCCACGGCCTGTGGCAATCGACCATCCCGTCGCGCTTCCTCGAAGAACTGCCGAACTCCCACGTCGAGGTCGCCGAAGCCGGCAATTCCTATGGCGGCTACGGCAATCCCTATGGCGGCGGCTCGTTCGCATCGGGCCGTGGCCAGGGACCAGGAAGGCAGAACCCCTACGGCGCCTCGCGCTTCGACAATGTCGGTGCCGATACCGAAAAATCCGGCGCCTTTTCCAATACTTATTCGACGCCGGGCTGGCAGCGCGCGCAGGCCAACCGCACCGAGGCGACCGACCGCAACTGGGGCACGCGCTCCGGCCATCAGGTCGAGCGCATCGGCTATGGCGAGACCGACTCGGGCTACGGCGCCGGCCGCACCTCGGTCAAGGGCCGCACCATCGATGGCGAACTGGTCGCCAAATCCGTCTCCGACACGTCCTCCGCCTTCAGCGTCGGCGACCGCGTCTTCCACCAGAAATTCGGCAACGGCAACATTGCGGCCATCGAGGGCAACAAGCTGACCATCGACTTCGACAAGGCCGGCCAGAAACGCGTGCTGGACGGGTTTGTAGCGGCGGTGTGAGCGATGGCTACTCACTCACGCAAGGAACTGGTCGAAAAATATGTTAGGGCGGCGTGGATACTGAAAATCCGATTGATGAGCGCCCGACGTCACCTATGGGACAACGAAGCCTCGTTGATTCATATTGAAACTGCCTGCCTTCAAATACGAAAGGTATGCGAGACCATCGCATACCTTTGTGTCATCGCAGCCGAGATTGAGTTTGATGAGCCGCTTAGCCTAAGGGCCAACTACAAAGTCGGAGAGGTTTTCAAACGTCTTGCAAAAAACTCGAAACTTCTGTTTCCGGCTTACGCACGACTAACAGAAACTGACCAGCTCAACGATCAAACTATTTGGGTATTAGACATCAAGAAAGCAAAAGACGAAGATATTGAGCGCGTGAAGCGTATTCACAATAATATAGGCAACATTATGCACGAATTTTCTCCATTCAGAGAATTTCCGGCAAGAGGCGTATTGTCGCAAGCCCTTTTTCGCGATCTGAATGCCGTTCGAGCCGACCATCAATGGCTCTGGAATCAATTCTGGCAACATGCAAATCAGCTGAAGGGCACATTATTTTTTATAAACCTCGGCGATATGACAGAATCTACACAACCGATGATGATAAAAATCGAAGGATTTTTAGACGAAGCGATCGATATCGATTTTGACCCTAATTATATCGCCGATTTTACTGGTAGAATCAATTGGTCAGATTTCCAGTAGTTCGGATGCCGACCAGGGAGCCTCGTTAAGTATTTATAGCCTCCCACCCCTTCACCTATACCTTGCCTGGTTCCACTTGTGCCCGAGCAGCGACAGGATGATGATCAGGCCGTTGAAGAACTGCACGTAGAAGCCGCTCAGGCCTGCCGCCACGACGCCGGTCTGGATGAAGGACACAGTCACCGCGCCGATGGCGCCGCCTGCGACCGTGCCGATGCCACCCCAGGTCGGGGTGCCGCCGACGAACACCGAGGCCAGCACCGGCAGCAGGTAGCCATCGCCGGCGGTCGGCCACCAGGTGAAGTTGATCATCACCGAAAACGTGCCGGCAATCGCGGCCCCGATGCCGACGAAGACGAACACCTTCACCCGCACCCATTTGACGTCGATGCCCATCTGCTTGGCGCTGTCGGGGTTGTCGCCGACCACCTTCACCTGCGCGCCGAAGCGATGGCGGTTGTAGAGCATCGCCGACAGCACCACGAAGGCGATGGCCCAGAAGATCTGCACCGGGATGCCGTAGACCTGGCTGGAGAAGATCTTGTAGGCCGAGCTGTCGGCAAGGCCGGTCAGCGCCATCGACCTGCCCTCGTTGATGATCTGGATCAGGCCGCGCAGCAGAAAGTTCATGCCGAGCGTGGCGATCAGCGACGACAGCCCGCCATAGACGACCAGCGACCCGACGAGGAAGCCGAGCAGCACGCCGGTGACCAGTGCGGCGGCAATGCCGAGGAACGGATCGTAGCCGGCCTGCACCACCAGCGCGAACACCCAGGACGCAAAGCCCATCGTCGCCGGAAACGACAGGTCGATCTCGCCGCAGGTGACGACGAAGACCAGCGGCACCACCACGAACAGCGCGACTGGAAGCGTCGTCAGCACGGAGCTGTAGAGATACCAGGTGGTGAACACGGTCGGGTTGGCGATCATGAACACCGCCATCATGACGATGAACACGGCGAGCGTGCCGAGCGAGGCGCGGTTGTCGATGATGAAGCCGCGCAGCCAGTGGTCGGATGGATGCCTCCATTCCTTGCCGGCGGTATCGCCGCTTGAACCGCTGAAAGGGCTTTGCAGATCGGGTTCCATGGCCTTGCTCATCGCGCTCTCTGCTCCGTTTCGCCGCCATCGTGCAGTCCGGGCAGTCCGCCCGGATGCGCCACGTCTTCCATGAAGTTGATGAGCTCCTCCGCCGACTTGACCTCGCTGCGGTCAGTGGTCAGCGCCACCTTGCCGCGGTCCAGCACCACGAAACGGTCGGCGATGTCGAAGACATGATGGATGTTGTGGCCGATGAACAGGATCGAGCGGCCGCTCGCCCGCACCTGGCGCACGAAATGGAAGACCTTGGCGGTCTCGGTCAGCGACAGCGCCGTCGTCGGCTCGTCGAGGATGATCAGCTCCGCCTGCTTGTAGATGGCGCGCGCGATCGCCACGCCCTGGCGTTCGCCGCCCGACAGCTGGCCGACGATCGAATGCGGCGTGAACACCTTCGAGGTGAAGCCGATCTCGCGCATCAGCCGGCTCGCCTCCTCGATCTCCTTGTTAACCCTGAGAAAGCCCATGAAGCCGGTGAGCTCGCGGCCCATGAAGATGTTGCGCACGATGGTCTGCTGCACCGCCAGCGCCCGATCCTGGAACACCGTCTCGATGCCGGCGTCGCGCGAGCGCGCCGCACTCCATCCGGTCACCGGCTGGCCGCGCACCAGTATGTCGCCGCTGGTCGGCCTGACGACGCCCGACAGGATCTTGATCAGCGTCGACTTGCCGGCGCCATTGTCGCCGATCAGGCCGACCACCTCGCCACGGTCGACGCTGAGATCGACCCCGCCCAGCGCATAGACCTGGCCGTAGGACTTCTTGATGTCGCGCAGTTCGATGATGCGTTCGGCCATCGGATCCTCGCTTTTCATTGTCGCTTGCCGGCCTCGTCGCCAGCGGTCCTGCCGGCCGGGCTAAACCCGGCCGGCAGCCTTGGGAGGTCAGCGCAGCGCCTGCTTGGCGAGCTCTGAGACGATCTCGTAGTTCTGCGGCGTGACGAAGCCGGCGCCGGTGTCGACATTCATCGGCGCCAGACCCAGCACCACTTGCTGGCAAAGGCTAAGGATTGGCAGATAGCCCTGCATGAACGGCTGCTGGTCGGCCGTCAGCTGCACCCAGCCGCCCTTGAAGGCCTCGACGATCTGCGGGCTGGTGTCGAAGCCGAAATTGAAGATGTCGCCGGGCTTCCTGCCCGCCGACTGCATATAGGTCGGCACATTGCCGAGCATCTGGCCGCCCGGATAGCCGACCGCCTTTACATCGGGATTGTTGAGCAGCGCCGCCGTGATCACCGGTATCGCCAGATTGGGGTCGGATGCCCATTCGCCGCTCGGCGGAGACGACAGCTGGATGACCTCGACGCCGGCTTCCTTGAGTGCCGCCACCGTGCCACGCTCGCGTGCGCCACGGGCTTCGTTCTCGAACGGGCCGATCATGATCGCCTTGTCGCCGGCCTTGAGCTTACCAAGCTTGAACGCCTCGGCGCCGAGCGCACGGCCCTGCTGCTCCTGCTGGGCGCCGATATAGCCGCCGCCGAACGCTTCCACCACCTTCGGCACCGGGACGTTCTGGTACATCACCTTGATGCCGTCCTTGTGCGCCTGTTCGGCCAGCGGCATGATCGCGGCGTCGCCGGGATGGCCCATCATGGCGATACCGTTTGGCTTTACGGCGACGGCTTCGCGCAATTGCTGCACCATCTTCTCGACGTCCCACTGAGAGAAGATGTAGTCGACCTTCGGGCCGAGATCGGCCGCCGCCTGCTTGGCGCCATTATAGACGATGGTGCCGAAGGCGTCGCCCTCGGCGCCGCCGACGAAGAAGCGGATGTGGACGTCCTTGCACCATTGCGCGTCGAGCGCGTGGGCCGGCAGTGTCGAGATGGCGGCGGCGAGCGCCGTGGCGGCTGCCGCGACGGTCAGGCGAAATGTCGTTCTCTTGGCGATGCTCATGCACGTTCCTCCCTTTTTTGTCCTCGCAAGCGCGAGGGTTTCGACATTTGCTTCGGCAATGCGCCGCGCTTGGCTGGCCGGCTCCTCCCGCCGGCTTTCCTCACATCGGGTTCGGCAGGTAGCTCGCACCTCCCCGGCATTGCTTGAGATATTCCAGCGCTCGCACCTGCCCGGTGATCTCCAGGTCGCCGCGATAGACCGGATCGTGCCAGCCCTCGATGTCGATGGCGCCCTTGTAACCGGCAAGCCGCAATTCGCTGATCACCCGCGCCCAGTCGCTGTCGCCGAAGCCTGGCGTGCGCATCTGCACGAAGGGCAGCCGGCCGAACACGCCGTGCTCGCGGATGACATCCCAGCGCACCGTCGCGTCCTTGCCGTGGACATGGAAGATGCGCGGCGCCCATTTGCGGATCTGCGGCATCGGATCGATCAAATAGACGAGCTGGTGGCAAGGCTCCCATTCCAGCCCGAGATTGTCGTCGGGCAATTCGTTGAACATCAGCTCCCAGGCGTCGGGATTGTGGGCGATGTTCCAGTCGCCGGCGGCCCAGTTGCCGTCCATGGCGCAATTCTCGAAGGCGATGCGCACGCCCTTGTCGGCGGCGCGTTTTGCAAGCGGCCCCCACACCTCGCGGAAGCGCGGCAGGCTGTCGGTCAGCTTCTTGCCGCGCAGGCGCCCGGTGAAGCCGCTGACCGTCGAAGCGCCGAACAGATGCGCGTTGTCGATCACCGTTTCCCAGGCCTCGAGCACGCCGCGATCGACCTCGCCGCTCTCCAGCGGATTGCCGAACACGCCGAGCGAGGACACGGTGACGTCGGCGTCGCCGATCGCCTCGCGGATCTGCCCGGCCAGCCGCGGCAAATCCTTGCCGCCAAGCGTCTGCCAGAAGAAGGGCTGGATGCTCTCGAAGCCGAGCGGCAGGATCTGCTTGATATAACCAGCCGGGTCGTCGAGATTGGCCCGCACCATGGTGCCGATCCGAATGTCGAGAAGCGGGTTGGGCATCACTATGCTTCCTCTGCGATGGCGATGCGCCGTCCGGTCTCGGCGCTTTCGATGGCGCCGAAGACCATGGCCAGGCTCTTGATGTTGTCGGCACCATGCGTCTCCGGCTCGGTGCCGGTCTCGATGGCGTGCATGAAATCCTTGATGATGCCGAGATGGCCGTCGATGCGGTCGGCGGGATCGAGCGGCGGCACCTCGACCGGCTCGGTCTTGTCGAGCAGCCCGTCGCGGCCCGGCACCACCATTTCAGCCTTCAGCACATCGTGGCCATCCCAGATGAGGCAGCCGCGTTCGGCGACGATGCGCCAGCTGCCCTCCCAGCTGGTGCGGAAACCGGCGGCGCACCAGGAGCCGGCATAGGTGAAGACCTTTCCGCCGCCGAGGTCGAAGACGGCGCTGGCCGACGAGCCCTGCCGGTACCAGGAATTGGCCGGCTCCCATTCCTGGCAATGGACGCTGGCCGGCTCGCCGGCGACCATGTAGCGGGCGGCGTCGAATGTGTGGATCGCCATGTCGAGCAGCAGCACATGCGCCATCTCCTCGCGAAAGCCGCCGAAATGCGGCCCGATGAAGAAGTCGGCATGGATGCTGGTCGGATTGCCGATGGCGCCCGACTGAAGAAACCGCCGGATGCGCCTGACATTGGCGACGTAACGGCGGTTCTGCACCACGGCGTGCACGCGTCCTGCCTGTTTGGCTGCCTCGATGATGGCGCGGGCGTTCTGCGGACTGTCGGCCAGCGGCTTCTCGGTCAAGAGATGGCAATGATGCGCAAAGGCGGCAAAAGCGACATCGCGCCGGGCGGCGGGGACAACGACATCGAACACCGCATCAGGCTTTGTCTGCTCGAGCACCGCGTCGAGGCTGGTGCCGATGACGGCGCTGGTGAGATTGTATTCGCCCGCCCTCGCCTTCGCCCGTTCGGCGTCGAGATCGACAAGCCCGACAATGGCGAGCCCGTCGACCTGCCTCGCGGCATCGAGCCACTGTCTGCTCATCGCTCCACAGCCGACGAGGACGGCTTTCATCATCCGGCATTCCTCCCGTCCGGCCCCTCCAGGCCGAATGTCACGGCATCCACGGCGTCACCGTAAACGTTTTTCCGTAAACGTTTACGAGAACACACCCGATAGCGTAGAATGTCAATCGGCTGCTTCTCGAAAATCATCCCGAAGCCTTGGCCTGAATGGCAGCCGGTGCTAGAGCAGTTCAGCCTTTCAAGAAACGGCGAACTGCTCTAACTCTTTGTTTTGACGCAATTCCGGGCGAAAACCGCTTCGCACTTTTCGTGGAATTGCGTCGGCCAAGGCGGGGGAATTGTCCTTTGGCGTCCAGCATTCATGACCTTGCCCGTCACCTGAACATTTCGATCGGCACCGTGTCTCGGGCGCTGAACGGCCGCGCCGATGTCAATGCCGACACGCGCCAGCGCGTGCTCGAAGCCGCCAAGAAGCTGAACTATTCCCCGAACCAGTCGGGCCGCAGTCTCAGGCAAGGCGCCACCCATTCGATCGCCTTCATGCTGCAGCCGCATCCGGGCGACCAGCAATATGGCGAACCCTTCTTCATCCCGTTCCTGATCGGACTGCAGGCGAAGCTCGCCGAGCATGGCCTCGATCTGATGGTCGTCATGGGTGAGCCCGGCCAATATCAGCAGGAGCGGTTGCGCCGCGTGGTTGAGACGCGCTTGGTCGATGCGGTCGTGTTGGCCAATACACGAAGGGAAGACGATCGGATTGATTATCTCAGCAAGGCAGGCTTTCCCTTCGTCACGCTTGGCCGAAGTCAGTCCGGTGGCGACACCTATCCTTCTCTCGATATCGATTTCGAGAGGGCGGGTGATGAAGCCGTCGACCGCCTGGTGGCGCGTGGACACCGGCGCATTGCCGCCATCCGCCCTTCACTTGATCTCAACTTCGGCTACCTGTTTCTCGACGGCTACCGCAAGGCGCTGAAGCGGCACGGCATCGAGGTCGACCCCGACCTGATCGCCGACGGCTTCATCAACGAGGCCGGCGGCTACCAGGTGACGCCGCAAGTCATGCGCTCCAAGGACCCACCGACGGCCATCATCTTCAACAATGACGCGATGGCGCTTGGCGGCTGCAAGGCGCTGGCCGAGATGGGAATCAAGCCGGGCCATGACATGGCCGTGATCGTCATCGTCGACACGCCGCTCTGCCGCTACTTCTCGCCGACGCTGACCGCCTTCCGTCCGGCACTGGAGGCAATGGGCCGGCGGCTGGCGGAAATGCTGCTGGCCTCGCTCCCCGCCTTCGCCGGCCCCGAAGGGCCGCGCATCATCCGCGAGGTCTGGCCGCTGGAGCTGATCGCGCGCGACAGCGATTGATGGAGGCGAAGAAGGTGCTCAGTCCACCTTCTTCTCGCCCTTCTCGCCGGCCTCGACGATATCGCCCGTGGTGAACAGGATTTCCTTCAGTTCCGCCCGCCAATCCTCCTTCTGGCGCAGCAGGAATTCCAGGTCCATGCCGAAATGCTTGAACTCCTCGCCTTGCGCGTTCTTCATGATGGCGCGAGCCTGCGGATCTTTCTCCACCGACATGCGCTGTTCGTACCAGGAGATCGCTTCCGCCTCCTCGATCAGCGAAGTGATCATGCGCGCAAAGGTCCGCACCTTCTGCGACAGTTCCTCAGGCGGTTCGTGATACTGGTCGAAACCCATGGTGTCGGTCCTCCCCTCAAAATGGCTCGCCGGTGCCGATGGGCACCGGCCGCAAACCATGAATGCGGGGAAGGCACTGCAAGTTCCGGATCGCACCACAACCGGGACGGTCGGCCTTATGACACGGGCGGCGCTCCGCCTTCTTCGGTGCGCCGCGCGATGAACTCGTCGAGCACCCCGGCTGTGGCGGCGGCTGTCGCCGGAGCTTCGAAATCGGCAAGGATGCGCCTCCAGACGCCGGTGGCGCGCTCGCTCGCCGTCTTCGATCCGCTTTGCGTCCAATTGCCGAAATTCGACCAGTCCGCCACCAGCGGTTCGTAGAAAGCCGTACGATAGCGCGCCATCGTGTGGCCGGCCGAGAAGAAATGGCCGCCCGGCTGCACCTCGGCGATTGCCTCGAAGCCGATGGAATCGTCGTCGCCGGGCGTCGCCGCACAGAGTTCGGCGACCGTCTGCAACGCCTCGACGTCGGTGACCAGTTTCTCCAGGGAAACGCTCAAGCCGCCTTCCAGCCAGCCGGCGGCATGAATGCAGACCGTGGCGCCGGCCAGAACCGAACCCCACAATGCGAATTGCGTCTCATGCGCGGCCTGCGCATCCGAGATATTGGCCGCGCTGCCGCCGCCGGACCGCCACGGCAGGCCGATGAAGCGCGCCAGTTGGCCGGCGCCCAGCGTTGCCTTGACATGTTCGGGCGTGCCGAAGGCCGGCGCTCCGGACTTCATGTCGACATTGGAGGAGAAGGAGCCATAGACGACTGGCGCGCCGGGCCGCACGATCTGCGCCAGCGTCAGCCCGGCCAGCGCTTCGGCATGCTGCAGCGTCAGCGCGCCGGCAACGGTGATCGGCGCCATGGCGCCCGCCAGGCAAAACGGCGTGATGATCGAGACCTGCCCCGCTTTGGCGAAATCGATGATGCCTTGCGCCATCGGTATGTCGAGCTGACGCGGCGAGTTGGTGTTGATGACGGTATAGCACCAGGCGTTCGAGCGGAACGCCTCCTCCGAAAGGCCGCGCGCCAGCCGCAGCATCTCGAAACCGTCCTCGACCTGCGGCGTGCCGCGCGCGAACACGAAGGGAAACTTGTCGGACAGCGTCAGCTGCGCACGATTGACGGCATAGTGGCGAAACCGGTTGTCGACATCCTGCGGCTCGACGCAGGGACCGAGCATATGCAGGACATCGAAATGCTGCACCAGCTTGATGAACTCCTCGAAGGCGGCGAGCGTGCCTGGCCGCCGGCCGCGCTCGAGATCGGTGACATTGGGCGCCCCGCTTCCGGCAAGAAACGTCATCGACCCGAGTTCGAGCGTCAGATCGCGGGAAGGATCGCCACTACGGGCATGGATCGACCTCGGCGCCGAGGCCAGCGCCGCCGCCACCATGTCGCGGCCGATGCGCACCATGTCGGTGTCCGGGTCGACCAGGGCGCCGGCGCGGGCGAGAACCTCGCGTGCCTGCGGCAGCAGTACCTTGATGCCGAGTTCTTCCAGCACGCGCAGCGCCGTGTCGTGGATCGAGGCGACCTGGTCGTCCGAAAAGATCGGCTGCGGCAGGAACGGGTTCTTCAGCGACCGGTAATTCGGCCGGCGGCTGCTTTCGCTGCCGGCCTCGCCCGTGCGTCCGCGCCTGCGCTCGCGCCTGGCCTCACGTGCCGCCTCATCGATCATCGGAAATCCTCCTCATTGCCGCATCGCCTTGCCCAACGGATCGTAGGGCGAGGCCGCGATGACCCGCGCCGGCCGCTCGACGCCGACAATGTGCACCGAAAGCGCCGTCTCCTCCTCGGCAGAATCGTCGTCCACCAACGCCAGCGCGACGCTCTTGCCGATCGTGTAGCCAAATCCGCCCGACGTGACGAAGCCGACGCGCCTTCCGTCGCGCCAGATAGGCTCGAAGCCGCTGGCGTCGGCGTCGAGCGCATCGATCTCCAGCGTCACGATCCGTTGAGACGTGCCCGTCTGGCGCTCCCTCAGCGCCGCCTCGCGGCCGATGAAATCACCCTTGTCGAAGGCGATGAAGCGGTCGAGCCCGGTCTGGCCAGGCCTGTAGCCCTGCGTGAATTCGCGCGACCAGATGCCGAAGCTTTTCTCCAGCCTGAGCGCATTGAGCGCGTAGTAGCCGATCTCGGCCAGGCCGAGATCTTCGCCTGCGGCAAGCAGCGTCTCGCGCAGCGTCGCATGCATGGCCACCGGGCAACTGATTTCGAAGCCCAGTTCGCCGGCGATGGACAGCCGGGCAACCCGCGCCCGCACCACGCCGACATCGAACGCCCCGCACGACATGAACGGCAACGCCTTGCCGGACACGTCCTGGTGCGTTGTGCGTTCCAGGATCTTGCGCGCGTTCGGCCCGGTCAGCAGGAAGCCGCTCATCGCGTCGGAAAGATCGGTGACCGAAACACCGTCGGCCGCGTGGCTCTCGAACCAGCGCATGTGGAATTCCCTGAGATAGTAGGAGCCCATCAGCCAATAATCGCCACCGCCCCAGTTGATCACGGTGATATCGCCTTTCAGCCGCCCATCTGGCCCCAGCATCGGCGCGAGCCGCGCCTGTCCCGCTTTCGGCAGGTTGCAGGCGAGCAGCCGGTCGAGCCATGCCTGGGCGCCTGGCCCCGACACCGCGTAGCGCGAATAGGCCGAGATATCGACGAGGCCGGCGGCCCGCCGCACCTGCAATGCTTCGTCGCCGACGATGTCGAAGGCATTGGAGCGCTTGAGCGTGGTGTTCTCGCGAAAACCCATCGGCGCGAAATAGGCCGGAATTTCCAGCCCCCACGACGCCGTCCATTCGCAGCCCGCCGCGCTCATGCCGTCATAGGCGCCGGGGCGCTTCAAGGGTCGGCCCGCGGGCAGCCGCTCATTGGGAAAGGTCATGACGAAACGGCGCGAATAGAACTGCCGCGTCGTCTGCCTGAGATATTCCCGGTTGGCGGCGAAGGCGCCATAGCGGGCGATGTCCATGCCGAAGATATCGGCCTGCGGCTCGCCGAAAATCATCCACTCGGCCAGCGACTTGCCGACGCCGCCGCCCTGGCTGAAGCCGGCCATGACGCCGCAGGCGACCCAATAATTCTTGAGACCGCGCACCGGCCCGACGATCGGATTGCCATCCGGCGTGAAAGTGAAGGCGCCATTGACCCATTTGCGGATGCCGGCCGTCGCCAGGCACGGAAAGCGCTCATGCGCCTTGGCGAGTTCCGGGCTGATGCGGTCTATATCTTCCGGGATGAGCTCGATGCCGTAGTCCCATGGCGCCCCATCCATGTTCCAGTGCTTCGGGTTCTGCTCGTAGACACCGAGCAGCACGCCCTTGCGCTCCTGGCGCAGGTAGGAAAAGCCGTCGAGATCGACGGCGATGCCGATTTCCCGGTCCAGCGCCGCGATCTCCGGAATGTCCTCGGTGATGAAATAGTGATGCTCCATGGGCGTCACCGGCAGGTCGACGCCGGCCATGCGGCCGAGCTGCTTTGCCCACAACCCGCCGGCGTTGACGACATGCTCGGCGACGACGGTGCCCTGCTCGGTAACGACGTCCCAGTGGCCGTCGGCGCGCGACTTTAGCTCGACGACCAGGTTGCGCAGGATGATGTCGGCGCCGCGCTTCTTCGCCGCGCCAGCATAGGCATGGGTGGTGCCGTAGGGATCGAGATGGCCCTCGTTGGAATCGTGCAGTCCGCCGAGCACGCCGGTGACGTCGACGATCGGGCAGAGTTCTCTGATCTCTTGCGGGCCCACCAGCCGGGCGGTCTCGATGCCGACCGACTGGAACACCGCCCAGGCCGATTTCAGCCACTCCCAGCGCTGGGGATCGCTGGCGACGTTGACGCCGCCGGTCATGTGCAGGCCGATGTCCTGGCCGGATTCGGCTTCGATCTCGCGGTAGAGGTTGATCGTGTAGTCCTGCAGCGCCGCCACATTGGGGTCGGCGTTGAGCGCATGGAAACCAGCCGCCGCATGCCAAGTCGAACCGGCGGTCAGTTCGGCGCGCTCGATCAGCGCCACATCCGACCAGCCGAACCGCGTCAGATGGTAGAGCACCGAGGCGCCGACCACGCCACCTCCGATGACGACTGCGCGGTAGTGCGACTTCAAGGCTTCCCTCCCCTGTTCGAGGGCGGCACCATAGACGTACTGGACATATGTGTCTAGTCCGGGCTGCCGACTTGCCGCACTGGGCGAAACTCCGCGTGGCAAAGCGCCATCGATTCGGTCACACGAATGCGCTTCTTTGCTGGTGCACGAACAAGCCGGCGGGCACGCACCGCCGCTGTCACGCAAGCATCATGTTCACGACGTAGATCGCTTTCGGGGAGGCGCGCGCGGCATCATCGAGGTGACGCCTCCTTCAGCTTTCGGCCGCTCCGGCACGCTTCGTCACAAAGAGGATTGTCCATGAAACACCTGCACCGAACCGCGTCGCTTGGCGTCGCGCTGGCCTTGTTCACAGCCTTGACGCCGGCGCTCGCCGACGGCACCGCGACCGTCGGCGGCCTTGTCAACAAGGGCCCCGTCAACAAGGGCCTCGTCGGCGTCGGCCGCATCCCGGCCGCCCAGCGCGACAAGTTCGGCGAAACCTTCGGCTCGGGCTCCGGCATGTCGATCGACACATCGGGCTGGACGCATGACGCTGCCGGCTACAAGGGCTCGCTCTGGCTGCTGCCGGACCGCGGCTACAATGTCGCCGGCACCACCGACTATCGCCCGCGCCTCAATACGATCGGCATCGAGTTTAACCCCGTCGCGCCGGGCGCCGCCCCAGCTACCGGCCAGGAACAGACCGGCGTCAAGGCGACGCTCGCCGACAGCATGCTGCTCACCGACGACAAGGGCGCCGACGCCACCGGCCTCGATCCGCTGTCGGACGTGCGCGCCGCCGCCGGCGACTTGCCGATGCTGCCCGCCGCCACCAACGGCAAGCTCGCCCTCGACAACGAGGCGATCGTGCGACTGCCCGACGGCTCGATGTTCATCTCCGACGAATATGGCCCCAATATCTACCGTTTCTCCGGCGAAGGCCGCCTGATGTCGGCGACCCAGCCGCCGGCTGCCCTGGTGCCGATGCGCAAGGGGACACCGAACTTCTCCTCCGACAATCCCGGCCCCGGTGCCGCCGAGCCCGATCCCAAGGATCCGGAAACCGGCCGCCAGAACAACCAGGGCCTCGAAGGCATGGCGATGACGCCGGACGGCAAGTTCCTGATCGCCGTGCTGCAGTCCGCGACCCGGCAGGATGGCGGCGATTCTCCTGCGACGCGGCAGAACACCAGGGCCTTGGTCTATGACGCGTCCGATCTCGCCCACCTGAAACTGGCACATGAGTATGTCGTGCCGCTGCCGGTATTCAAGGATGCCAAGGGCAAGACCAAGGTCGCCGCGCAAAGCGAGATCGTGGCGTTGTCGGACACATCCTTCCTGATGCTGGCGCGCGACAGCGGCAACGGTCAGGGCGTGAAGGGCGACACCTCGCTCTATCGCGAAATCAGCATCGTCGACGTCTCCACGGCCACCGACATCGCCGGCACGGATTTTGACAAGGACAGGCCGGTCGCCCCCAAGGGTGTGCTCGATCCGTCGGTGACGCCGGCCAAGCTGACGCCGTTCATCGACATCAACGACAATGCCCAGCTCGGCCGCTTCGGCCTGCACAATGGCGCGCCGAACGACCACGACAACCTCTCGGAAAAATGGGAAGCGATGTCGCTGGCAAGCGTGCTCGATCCGAAACTGCCCGACGACTATTTCCTGTTCGTCGCCAACGACAACGACTTCCTGGCCCAGGATGGTTTCCAGGTCGGCGCGCCCTACAAGGCCGACGACGGCGCCAATGTCGACACCATGTTCCTGGTCTATCAAGTGACGCTGCCCGGCCTCGCCAAGAAGTAGCGATCACAGCTCAGGCGGGCGGGCCTGGCGCGCCCGCCTGGGCTGCCGCGAATAATTGAGCCTTGCTAGGGACCCCGCGAAGGCGCTTACTTCAAGAACTCCGCGTCTTTCGGCACGCCCGCATCGATCGGCTCGGCTGTCCTGCTCGACACGGCCATGATCTTGCCGGCGGACGACAAATTGGGGCGCACGAAGACCTGGGCCGGACCGTTGACGCGGCTGTAGAGGTCGATGATGTCCTGATTCATGAAGCGCACACAGCCGGACGACGCGTTCTTGCCGATGGAATCCCACTCCGGCGTGCCGTGCAGCCGGTACATCGTGTCCTTGCCGTCGCGGAACAGATAGAGCGCGCGGGCGCCGAGCGGGCTCTGCGGACCGGGCGGCATGCCGTCCTTGTATTTCGCCAGTTCCGGCCGGCGCTGGATCATTTCCGGCGGCGGAGTCCACACCGGCCACTTCTTCCTCGCCTGGACCACGGCGCTGCCGGTCCAGCCGAAACCGGCCTTGCCGAGGCTGACGCCGTAGCGGACGGCCTTGCCGCCATCTTGCACCAGATAGAGGAAGTGCTCTGACGTATCGACGACGATCGTGCCGGGCTTTTCGCCGGTCGGGTCGGCCACGACCTGGCGCACGAACTTCGGATCGAGCTTGGTGACCGGGATTGCCGGCAGTTGATAGCCCTCGTCGGTGCGCGCCGCGTACATGCTCGCGGCGTCACCGAAAGCCGCATCGGGCGGCGCGGCGGCCACCGGCGGCGGCGGCGCAACATCCGTCGTGGAGCACGCCGAAAGGGCCATCGCGGCCGCGCCCAAAGCGGACGCACTCAGAAACGCTCGCCGGTTCAGGCGCTCGGAAAACAGCGGAATATCGGACATGACCCCCCCAGCTCAACCGCAAGATCCAACAGGAACGCGGCCCCCATCAGGATCAATATCCCATTCCGGAAGCTTTGAGAACATGATTAGATCGAGGCGCGCCAGAAGACCCGATGCCAATCTTTTCCGGCACCGCATCGACCTGTCCCGCTGAATCGGCGATCATCGCGGATCGGTCTCAAGATCAAGCCTTCGCCGGATTGCCAGACATGGACGAAAAAATGCCCACGCGCCGGCGCACCGGCGACCTGACCAGCGGACCGATCCCACGCACGCTGCTGCTGTTCGCCCTGCCGGTGCTCGGCTCCAACGTTCTGCAGTCGCTCAACGGTTCGATCAATGCCGTCTGGGTCGGCCGCTTCCTCGGTGAATCGGCGCTGACCGCCACCTCCAACGCCAATCTGGTGCTGTTCCTGATCCTCGGCACCGTGTTCGGAATCGGCATGGCGGCGACCATCCTCGTGGCGCAGTCGGTCGGCGCCCGCGACCTGCCCGAGGCGCGCCGCATCGTCGGCACCAGCGCCACCTTCTTTTTCCTCGTCTCGATCATCTTCGCGGTCTGCGGCTGGATCTGGGTCGACGCCATCCTCAACACGCTCGGCACCCCGGCCGACGCCTTGCCGCTGGCCCGTTCCTACCTGCGCATCATCTTCGTGGCCGTGCCGATGATGAACCTTTTGTCCTTCGTCATGACCGTGCTGCGCGGCGCCGGTGACTCGCGCACGCCCTTCATCTTCATGGCGCTCGCGGTCGTCCTCGACATCGTCCTCAATCCGCTGCTCATCCGCGGCATCGGGCCGTTTCCCGAACTCGGCATCGCCGGATCGGCGACCTCCACACTGATCGGCCAGACGGTGAGCGTCATCGCCATCCTCGTCGTGCTCTATGTACGCAAGCATCCGTTGCGGCTGGCCGGCGCCAACCTCGCCCTGCTGCGGCCAGACGCTGCCTTGCTGCGCATCGTCGTCTTCAAGGGCGTGCCGATGGGCCTGCAAATGGTCGTCATCTCGGCGGCGGCACTGACGGTGATGGGCATCGTCAATTCCTACGGTTCGCAGGTCGCCGCCGCCTACGGCATCGCCGCGCAATTGTGGACCTATATCCAGATGCCGGCGCTCGCCATCGGTGCCGCGGTCTCCTCCATGGCGGCGCAGAATGTCGGTGCCGGCCGCTGGGACCGGATCGGCCGGGTCGCTGCCTCCGGCGTCGGCTTCAACCTCGTCCTGACCGGCGCCCTCGTCGCGCTGCTGTGGTTCTTCGACCGCTCCATCCTCAGCCTGTTCCTGAGCAGCGACAGCGCGGCGATCGATATCGCCGCCCACATCAACAGTGTCGCGTCCTGGTCATTTGTCCTGTTCGGCATCACCATCGTGCTGTTCGCCACGGTCCGAGCCACGGGCGCGGTGATGCCGCCGCTGATCATCCTGGTGATCTCGGTGCTGGTCGTGCGCACCGGCTTTGCCTATTTCATGCGCGGCGTGCTCGGCGAGGAAGCGCTGTGGTGGAGCTTTCCAGCCGGCTCGATCACCTCACTCGTGCTGGCCGCGGCTTACTACCGCTTAGGCGGCTGGCGCACCTTGCACATGATCGAGAACAGGCCGGCTGCCGGCGAGCCGCCTGACACCGGACTTGGGGTGCCGCGCCAGCGCGCCAACATGGCGCCTGAAATGCCAAACGGCTGAGATTCGGCCGGGCCCTTGTCATCTCAGCGCCGATGTTTCAGCCCGAAAGCCAGCGCTACCACCGCGAATACGATAATCATGGCGGCGAATGCCAGGCTTGCGGCGATCGGACTGGCATAGGTCGAGACGATCCCGATTCCGATGACCGGCAAGGCGTTGCCGACGAAGCAGCAGACGAAGAAGCTCGACACAATTTCGGCGCGACGATCATCCGGCGCGATCTCGTTCACCACCTGCAGGCCGCCGCGATAGCCAAGCGCCGCCACGACGCCGCAGCAGGCGGTGGCCGCGATCATCAGCACCATCGATGCCAGCATCTGTGCCGCCACCACCAGCAGGACGCTGGGGACCATCAGGGCAAGCGCGGCCAACATGACCTTGCTGCTCTGCACCTGCTTCAGCACCACGATGCTGACCGCGGCGACGATCGCCAGTTCGAAGAACAGCGCGCCGGCGACGGCGTGGTTGGTTTCCTGCAGCTGCTGCGCCAGAATACTGGGAGCCAGGGCGGCATAGAAACCGACCAGCGCCATCGCGCCGAAGCCGGTCACCGCCGGCGCAACGAAGCGCGCGCGTATCTCCTGCGGAACGGAGAGTTGCGGCCGCATGGAAATCTGATTGACGCCACCCGGCTTCGCGATCGTTTCAGGGGTGCGCCAGACCAGGATCGTCACCACCACGAGTGCCGCCAGAAAGACGATGAAGACCAGCCGCAACGGCCAGGGCTCATATTGTGCCAGCAGTCCCGAAACGAGCGCGCCGAATCCGAGGCCGAGGAAATTGGTGCCGGTGGCAATGACGCTGGCGCGCGACTTGTCGGCATTGGGGAGAAGCTCGGCGATCCACGCGGTTCCTGTCCCTGCGCCAATGCCTATGCCAAGCCCGCTCAGGATGCGCGCTATGTCGAGCGACAGAACATTTTCGGCAAACAGGAAGACAAGCCCGCTGACGATGGCGACGCCCATCGCCGCCAGGGCCGCTGGCCGGCGCCCGACAACGTCCGATGCGCCGCCAAACACCAGCAAGGCGGCGAGATTGCCAACGACATAGACCGCATAGATCAGCGTCAGCGTGATCTGCGAAAAACCGAATTGCTGCTTGTAGATGATATAGAGCGGTGTCAGTGCCGTGCTGCCGGCAAACAGCACGGCAATCATCGCGGCGACAGTCGGAATCGCAAGAGCGTCGCCGCGAGCCGCTTCTTGCGTATGCGCCAAATCGCGAAATGTCATGGCCAACCTCCCTTCCAGCCTCGGGATCGCGATCTTAACGCGTCCTCATTCCCGACGTTCCGGCCGGCTGGCAGGCTCCTGACACCACGGTGGGCTGAGAGCAATTCCAGGAAAGTGTGAAGCGGTTTTCCGGGGAAAGCGCATTTGCGCTTTCCCTTGGGAATTGCGTCAAAACAAAAAACCAGAGCCTCAACGGGAGAGCCGCCGACTGAAGAAGGTTCGGATCGAGGCCGGCGGCCTCTTGCCGGGCGCGATCTTGCATTTGCCGGGGCGCGGCCTGTGCGGCGGCCGATGCGGCGGGCGCACGATGATGACTGGCGGACGAACGACATGGGCCCGCGAGAGATAGCCGGAACTGACCCAGCCGCTGTGCCACGGTTTCCACCGACATAGTTGAGGAATTTCCCAAGCGCCGTTTATCGGCTCGGCAACATAGGCTAACAATTTACTTTCTTTCGACAATTCCTTGCGGGCAAGGGGCGGGATCATGGGCAAAGGCAGGGTCGAGGCATTCACCGACGGCGTGGTGGCCATCATCATCACCATCATGGTGCTGGAACTGAAAGTGCCGCATGGCGAGGATTTTTCCGCCCTGGCACCGTTGTGGCCGATCTTCTTCTGCTACGTGCTGTCGTTCATCAACGTCGGCATCTACTGGAACAATCTGCACAACATGTTCCATACCGTGCAACGCGTCGATGGCCGCGTGCTGTGGGCCAATCTCAACCTGCTGTTCTGGCTGTCGCTGATGCCGGCAACGACCGCCTTCATGGGCGAGAACCACTTTGCGCCGGTGCCGGTCGCCGTCTATGGCGCCGATCTCGCACTCTGCGCCATCGCCTATACGATCCTGGCCGCCGCGCTGCACCGCCTGCACGGCAACGACACAGCCTTTGCCAAGGCACTGGGACACGATCGCAAGGGAAAGATCTCGCTCGCCGTCTATATCGCGGCCGTCGTGCTGACCTTCGTCAGCCAGTGGATCGGCGTAGCGCTCTATGTGCTGGTCGCCTTGATCTGGCTGGTGCCGGATACGCGTTTCGCGCGGATGATCGAAAAGTAGACCTTCCCGGAATTGCTCTTTGTTTGACGCAATTCAGGACGGAAAACCGCTTAACACTTTTCCTGAAATTGCTCTTTGTTTGACGCAATTCCGAACGGAAAACCGCTTAACACTTTTCCTGGAATTGCTCTTTGTTTGACGCAATCCCGGACGGAAAACCGCTTCACACTTTTCCTGGAATTGCTTTTTGTTTGACGCAATTCCGGACGGAAAACCGCTTCACACTTTTCCTGGAATTGCTCTATCTGCGCATCGCTTTCAGCTTTTCCGCCACCGAAGCGGCCAGGTCGGCATAGCGCTCCTCCAGCCGCTCCGCCGCCTTGATGATCAAAAAATCATGGCCGAACTTTTCCAGCGCCATGCGCAGTTTCTCGACGAACTCGGCCTGTTTCTCCAGCGCGGAAAACAGCGTCTTCACCTGCGCTTCGCTGATATCGGGATTGGCCAGCATCTGCGGCACCTCGCGTCCCATCTGGTCGCCGGTGGCGGTCTGTTCCTTCAGAATTGCAATCCAATCCGTCAATCGAAAAATCTCCGTTGATCCCGGCAAAAGTCTCCTTTGCCTCGACAAAAGTCTCCTTTTGCCCCGGCAAAAACTCCTTTTTGCCCTGGCAAAAGTCTCCTTTTGCCGAGGGCAGCATGCGCAGCCTCGACCGGCATGGTCAACCCGAACACACGCTGACGGAGGCTTGCGCAAGCCCGTTGCGGCGCTAAGTTCGGCGCCATCGAAAGAAGGAACCCATCACCATGATCCCCGACGCTGAAATCCAGACCGCCCTGCCCGCGCTTGCGCCGGGCAACACCGCCGTCATCACCGGCGCCGCCAGCGGCATTGGTCTGGCAGCGGCAAAGCGGCTTGCGCTGATGGGCATGAAGATCGTGCTTGCCGACATTGGTGGCGCGCGTCTTGACGATGCCTCCCGGGCGGTCTCCGCCATTGCCGGCGACGACGCTGTGCTGGCCGTTGCCGCCGACGTCTCGAAGGCCGATGAGGTCGATCGTCTCGCCGACCGGGCATTCGGCGCCTTTGGCGATGTTTCGCTGCTGATGAACAACGCCGGCGTCGGCGACAATCCCGGCAAACCCTGGGAGAACCGCGAGGACTGGAAGCGGCTCCTCGACATCAATTTCTGGGGCGTCGTGCACGGCGTCGGGGCCTTCGCGCCGCGCATGCTGGCGTCGGCCAGGCCGGGCCTGATCGTCAACACCGGCTCCAAGCAAGGCATCACGACGCCGCCCGGCAACCTTGCCTACAACGTCTCCAAGGCCGGCGTGAAGACGTTCACCGAGGGCCTGGCGCACGCCTTGCGCAACGAGCCCGGCGCACGCCTGTCGGCGCATCTGCTGATCCCCGGCTTCACCTATACCGGCCTCACCGAAGGCGCGAAGGAAAAGCCGGCCGGGGCCTGGACCGGCGAACAAGTCATCGATTTCATGCTGGAATCGCTGGTCAGGGGCGACTTCTACATCCTGTGCCCGGACAATGACGTGGCGCGCCCGCTGGATGAAAAGCGCATGGCCTGGGCGATCGGCGACATCATCGAAAACCGCCCGGCCCTGTCGCGTTGGCACCCCGACCACAAGGATGCTTTCGCGGCCTTCATAAAAGGCTGACCGTCAAGCGGCCTGCTTCTTCGTCCCGCGCTTTTGCGCCGTGGCCTTCTTCGCAGCCGTGGCGGCGATCTTCTGGTCATGCCGCCGCGCCGCCCGTTCGCATTTGGAGCGAATTTCCTCGACCTCGGACTCCGTCAGATGCTCGATGCCAATGAAATGATTGTGGGCACGGCTCACCCGGATCAGTTCGTCGAGCTTGGCCTGGATTGCCGCGCCGTCACGGTTCTGGGTGTTCTGGATCAGAAACACCATCAGGAAGGTGATGATGGTCGTGCCTGTGTTGATCACCAATTGCCAGGTGTCCGAGAAACCGAAGTAGGGTCCGGTTACCGCCCAGACGACGACGATCAGACAGCAGACGGAAAATGTCAGCGGCAGGCCGGCTACATGGGCGACCCAGTTGGCGATCTTGGTGAAATGCTTTTCCATGTGTCGAAATCCCTCGATGGCTGCCGCGATGAGAAACATCCGGCGGCCGTTTCGGGTTCCAACCGGGCGACAAATGCGTCAGGCGCAATTGAATACACGCAAAGCGCGCATGTGAGGGAAAACACGCCTTATCGGGTTAAATGTCATGGTGACCGTGCAGGCAAAAGTGCCTGTTCCTTCCGCTTCACGGCGGTTTACCTCCAGCCCCTTCCGCCGCGCCACCCCCGCATGGCGGAAGGGGTTTCAGTCCGGAGAGCGCGGAAAATGGCAGCTTGCTTCGCAGCGCCGCCTCAACCTGCGGATTGCCTCGCTCAACGGAGTGCGGAACTTCGAGACAACGGCAGGATGCCGGCCTAAAAGGCCTGGTTTTCCCAGCGATCGAGGAACGCCTCGATCGGCATCGCCTGGATATCGGGAACCGCCCGGGCGAGTTTCTCGACCGGCCAGTCCCACCAGGCAAGAGCTTCGATTCGCCCCGCGACGGCAGCGGAAAAGCGTGCCCTGAGCGGCTTCGCCGGCATGCCGGCGACGATGGTGTAGGACGGCACATCATGGGTCACCACCGCATTGGCGCCGACGACGGCGCCATTGCCGATGGTGATGCCGGGCATGATCACCGCGCCGTGGCCGATCCAGACATCATGGCCGATGGTCACGGCTTTCGACTGCCGCCGATCGCGGAAGGCGGCGTCGACGCCCAGCCAGCGGAAATACTCGTTCGGCCGATAGCTGACCTTGTGCTGGGTCAGTCGCTCGATCGGATGCTCCAGCGCGTTGATGCGGCTGTTGGCGGCGATCGAGCAGAATTTGCCGATGGTGGTGTAGATAGCCTCCGAATGGCGCTCGAAATAGGAGAAGTCGCCGACATTGACTTCCCGCAACACCACCCGTTCGCCGATCGCGGCATAGCGGCCGAGCTTGCACGCCTTCAGTTCCGCGGTCGGATGGATGCGCGGCTCGGAGTCCTTCAGCACGAGATCTTGGGAACGGTCCATGACGGCGGCTTTACGTCAGAGCAACCACGCCCGCAAGCCGCGAACAATTGGCCGTCAGGCCAATCGCGCGAATCTAATTCGGCTTGCCTTTGCTCCACACCACGTTCTGGCCGTAGAGCGGCACTGTCGTGACCGACATTTTGGCCGAGCCGTTCTGCACCTGGCGCGAATGCGAGAGATAGATCAGCGTATCGTTGGCCTTGTCATAGATGCGGTTCACCACCTGCTTCTTCCAGATCAGGCTGATGCCTTGCTTGAAAACCTCCTCGCCGCCCTCGCCCATGTCGATGTCGCCGATGGTGATCGGCCCGGTCTGGCGGCAGGAGATCGAGGAATCAGAGGGATCCTCGAACCAGTTGCCCTTGTGCAGGCGGTCGATGATACTGCGGTCGAAATAGGAGACGTGGCAGGTCACGCCTTCCACGTTCGGATCCTTGATCGCCTCGACGATGATGTCGTTGCCGACCCAGTCGACACCAACCTTGCCGACTTCCTCGGCGACCGCAGCGCCGGTGCCAAGTACGACGCACGCAGCCAACGCGCCGATCAGTTTTCGCCCAATCCGTCCGCGCCCAATCGATTCGAGCAAGTGGAGCCTCCTGCGGTTCGAGTTGCCGGTCTCAGGTGGGGCGAGGACCAATACATTGCAAGGTGCGATCGAAACGCCGGGTACTGCCACGGCCGGTTGCGTCAACGCGGCATCTTTGCGTGTACCCGGTCGAACCGCTAAGACTGTCGGCCGAACAAGGGAGCGTGGCTTCGGCCGGCACCCGATGAAAGTTACAGACGGACTTTTCTGATGATGCGTTCTATCCTGGTCGGCATTCTCATCCTCATGGCGGCCGGCATCGGCTGGCTGACTTTCGACTGGTATCGCGGCCACTATGGCGGCGAACCGTTCGGCGCCCCCTTCACCCTGGTCGACCAGAAGGGCGCGCCGATCACCGAGGCCGCGTTCCGGGGCCAGCCCAGCGTTGTCTTCTTCGGCTTCACCCATTGTCCGGAAGTCTGCCCGACCACGCTGTTCGAACTCGCCGGCTGGCTGAAGACGCTCGGCGACGACGGCAAGAACCTGCATGCCTATTTCGTCTCTGTCGATCCCGAGCGCGACACGCCGGCGGTGATGAATGCCTATGTCAGCAATTTCTCCGACCGCATCATCGGCATCTCCGGCGATCCGGACAAAGTCCACGCCATGGCCAAGTCGTTCGGCATCTACTGGAAGAAGGTCGACACCGGCGACGGCGACTACACGATGGACCACACCGCCTCGGTGCTGCTGCTCAACGGCAAGGGCGATTTCGCCGGCACGATCGCCTATGGCGAAAGCGCCAGCACCGCTGTCGAAAAACTGAAGCGCCTCGCGGCCAAGGGCTAGAGCCTGATCCCGAACCAAAGGACCGCGTCAGCGAAAAGTGGAAGCCGGTTTTTCGGACAAGATCATGCTCAAAGAGAAACTTAACCTGATGACCCAGACACGGCTCCATTTCACCACCGGCAAGGTCGAGGCGGAGCGTATTTTTGTGGCCCTTGAGATGGCCTTCGAGGATGAAGGCCTGCCGATCGCGGTGCTGGAGGTCGACGAAGACAAGGACATTCACGAAGTCTCGCTCTATGCCGACGGTGACGTCGACGCAATCGAGGCGCGGATGAAGGACATTCTCGCCGGCCTCACCCTGTCCAAGCCCGTCGAGCGCGAGGCGCTGCCCGACATCGACTGGGTAGCGCGTTCGCTGGAAGGGTTGAAGCCGGTGCGCGCCGGGCGTTTCTTCGTCCATGGCGCGCATGACCGCAGGAAGCGCCACAGCGGCGAACTCGCCATCGAGATCGAGGCCGGCCTCGCCTTCGGCACCGGCCACCACGGCACCACCTCGGGCTGCCTCGAAATGCTGGAACGGGTGGTGCGGCGCGAACACCCGCGCAATGCGCTCGACCTCGGCACCGGCAGCGCCGTTCTGGCGATCGCCGTTGCCAAGCTGGCGCATATTGCGGTGCTCGCCACCGACATCGATCCGGTGGCGGTAAAGGTCGCCGCCGCCAATGCGCGGCTCAACCACGTCAAGGCTCTCGTCGAGACGGTAACGGCGCCGGGCTTTCACCACCCGATCTTCGGCAAGCGCGCGCCCTTCGATCTCATCATCGCCAACATATTGGCGCGGCCGCTGATGCGGCTGGCGCCGCAAATGGCCGGGCACATCGCGCTTGGCGGCTCGATCGTGCTGTCAGGCATTCTCGAGCGCCAGCGCGACGCGGTCATCTCGGCCTATGTCGGCCAGAACTTCCGCCACGTGCGCACGCTGCACCGCGAAGGCTGGGTGACCATCCACCTTAAGCACTGACCGCGGAGTTCGCACGGCGCTGGACCAAGCCCACTCGGTTGTCAGCCAGGCGAGGCTGTAGCAGTTTGCGCCGCTGGAAATCGATTCCGATTTCCCAAGCCATAAGCTACGCTCGGGCGTGCAAGGAGGCCCATCATGTTCCAGACCTTCGATTCCGCGGGTGACCTGGCAGTCGGCAAGCCGCGCGTGGCGCTGCTGCGTCAATGGCTGAGCGGCAATGGCCTCGACGGCTTCATCGTTCCGCGCGCCGACGAGCATCAGGGCGAATATGTCGCCGATCGCTCGGCGCGGCTGAAATGGCTGACCGGCTTCAGCGGCTCGGCCGGTGTCGCCATCGTCCTGCGCGACCGCGCCTTCATCTTTGTCGACGGGCGCTACACGCTGCAGGTGCGCAGCGAGGTCGATCTCGACATCTTCTCGGTCGAAAGCCTGGTCGACAACCCGCCCCCGGTCTGGCTCAAGGACAATATCGGCAAGGGCGCGCGGCTGGGCTTCGATCCATGGCTGCACACGGTCGGTGAGGTCAAGGCGCTGCAGGCAGCGGCCGACAAGATCGGCGCCGTGCTGGTGCCGCTGACCAGGAACCCGATCGACATCATCTGGAAGGATCAGCCCGCGGCACCGGTGGCTCCCGTCGAGTTGCACCCGATCGGCTTTGCCGGCGAACTTGCCAAGGACAAGCTGGCGCGGCTGGCGGAGGCGATCGGCAAGGACGGCGCCACCCATGCGGTGCTGACCGACCCCTCCTCCATCGCCTGGGCCTTCAACATCCGCGGCGGTGACGTGCCGCACACGCCGCTGGCGCTTGGCTTCGCCATCCTCGCCGCCGACGGATCGCACCAGCTGTTCATGGACAAGCGCAAGTTCTCGCGCCAGGTCGCCGCCTATCTGACCCAACTCGCCGATTTGCATGAGCCCGGCGAATTCGAAGCCGCCATCGTGGCGCTTGCCAAGGGCGGCGCCAGGATCGCGCTCGACCCGGTGCTGACGGCCGACCGGCTGCGCATGCTGGTCGAGGACAATGGTGGCACCGTGGTTGCCGCGCCCGACCCGGCCCGCATCCCGCGCGCCACCAAGAACCAGGCCGAGATCAACGGTTCGCGTGCCGCGCATCGCCGTGACGGCGCGGCGGTAGCGAAGCTTTTGTGCTGGCTGGAGCGCCAGAAACCCGGCTCCCTCGACGAGATCGCGGTCGTCACCCGGCTGGAGGAAACGCGCCGGCAGACCGGCGAGGAAACCCAGATGCCGCTGCGCGACGTCTCCTTCGACACCATTTCCGGCGCCGGGCCGAACGGCGCGATCATGCATTACCGCGTGTCGCGTGCCACCAACCGCAAGCTCAAGGCTGGCGAGCTGTTCCTGCTCGATTCCGGCGCGCAATATCAGGACGGCACCACCGACATCACCCGCACCGTGCCCATCGGCCAGCCGACCGAGGAAATGCGCGAACGCTTCACGCTGGTGCTGAAGGGCATGATCGGCATTTCCACGCTGCGCTTCCCCGCCGGCACGCGCGGCTCGGAGATCGACGCCGTCGCCCGCATGGCGCTGTGGAAGCACGGCTGCGACTTCGCCCACGGCACGGGACATGGCGTCGGCTCGTATCTCGCCGTACACGAAGGCCCGCAGCGCATCGCCCGCACCGGGACGGAGAAGCTGCTCGAAGGCATGATGCTTTCGAACGAACCCGGCTACTACAAGGAAGGCTCCTACGGCATCCGAATCGAGAACCTGATCCTGGTGACGCCGGCGGCAGAAATCGAGGGCGGCGACATCGCCATGCACGGCTTCGAGACGCTGACGCTGGCGCCGATCGACATCAGGCTGGTGCGATCGGATCTGCTGACACGCGACGAGTTGCACTGGCTTGACGCCTACCATGCCCGCGTGCTGGCCGAAATCGGCCCGATGCTCGACGGCGAAACGCTGGCCTGGCTGGAAAAGGCAACAGCGCCATTGCCGCACGACGCCAAGATTTGAGGTGAGCTTCTTTCTCCCGGTTTTACGGGGAGAAATGCCCGGCAGGGCAATGAGGGGCGGCGCGGACGGTCGAAACGTTCGCGCCGGCAAAATCACCCCACAAACTGCCGGGCCGCTATGAGCACCGCCGCCCCCGCCAGAAACATTGCCATCAGCCCGCCGCGCAGCGAAACCACCGCAGTAACGACCAATGCCGCCCATTCCGCCACTCCGGCGTTCAACAGTTCCGGCGCTACCAGCGTCGTCAGCACCGCCGCGGGCACGGCATTGAGGCCTGCCTCGACCCGAGGATGGATGTTGTCGAAGCGCGAGATGACCAGATGCCCGCCGATGCGCGTCAGATAGGTCGCGACCGCGCCGGCGATGATGATCCAGAATGTTGTGCTCATGGCCGCTCTCCCACGCCGCTATGGTGCGGCGGCAGGACGACGGCGAGCAGCACGCCGGCAATGGCGCCGATCGAGACGTGCCAGGGCGAGCCGACCGTCTTGTAGGCGATGATCGAGGCGGCGCCACTGGCGATCACCACCGGCAGCCACAGCGGCCGCTTGCGGAAGCCCATCACCAGG
Organism: Mesorhizobium sp. WSM1386; assembly: GCF_055901595.1. Taxonomy (NCBI): domain Bacteria; kingdom Pseudomonadati; phylum Pseudomonadota; class Alphaproteobacteria; order Hyphomicrobiales; family Phyllobacteriaceae; genus Mesorhizobium; species Mesorhizobium sp. WSM1386. The sequence goes on along the minus strand of NZ_CM148373.1, from coordinate 3,360,509 downwards.
CCGAGGAAGTAGATCGGCAGCAGGAAATCGATGCCCAGCGCATGGGTGTCGGGAATGAGCTTGCCGAACATCGCACCAAGTGCGCTTTCGATCACCCAAAACACGTAGACGGGCAGGCCCAGTCCCAGATACCAGGCAAAACCGACCGTCTTTCCGGATTGCGCCCTCGCCTCGGCCACCGCGAATTGCGGATCGGTGAGAATGAAATAGCCAAGCGCTTGTTGGATGATCGGCCAGTGCGCGATGCGCCGGCCGATGCCGGCGGAATAGAGCACATGGCGGAAATTGACGGCAAAGATCGACAGCACGATCAGCGACGGCGCGACGTGCTGGCCGAACAACTGGATGCCGACCATCTGGCTGGCGCCGCCATAAACCAGCGCGCTCATCAGGAACGCTTCGAGGACCGAAAAGCCCTGGTCGACGGCAAGCGCCCCAAACAGCACCGCGAACGGCGCTGAAGCGACCACGACAGGCATTGAGAGCCGCACGCCCTGCCAGAAATCGCTTCGATCGCCGCCCTGCGAAATCACGTCCGTCGCCATAAACCACTCCTGATGCATGTGGCCCAAAAATGCGTAGCGGTTTTGGGATTACGACATGCACAACAACTAATGCATGTCGCCCAAAAGTGACCCGGTTTTGGGGGAACGACATGCACAAAAACAAAGACCTAAAGCGCGTCGCATGAATCCGCTTCAGCGCGACGCGCTTTAGGAGTGGCGGTATGTAGGTGGCATGCCCGGCCTTGTCACACGAATTCGCTTGAGCCAAACGATCAGCGGAAATGATCGTGGCGGCGTTCGAGTAACGCTTAATCCCTCTCGGTTTTGCCCTCGATCGCCCTGCCCCAATCGAGCAGCGGCTTGGCGCGCAAGGTGAAATCGACGAGCTCCTCGACCAGTTCCGGCCCGTGAATGCCGGCCGGATCGATCACGTGGCGAACGACGAAATGCCGGTTGCGAATGGCCGCGGCAAGGTCTTTGTCGATGACGTGTTCGAAGCCGCGCGGCGTGCGTTTCATGGCGCCTTCGGTATCGAGTTCGAGGCCATTCTTGTTCAACGCCTTCACCATGGCGCGAAACCTCTCGGGCCATGTCTCGATGGAACGGCGTATCGCCAGCAGCAGTACCGCCTCCGGCTGCCACCAGGCGACGCCGGCGAAGCAACCCTCCAGGCCGATATGCACGTAGAACACGCCTTGTTCCATCTTGGTGCCGTCGGGCGAAAGGATTGCCGACAGGTGGCGGTTGTAGGGTCGCTTATCCCTAGCGAAGCGCACGTCGCGATTGATGCGAAACAGCGACTTCTTGCGGTCGCCGCGCAAACCCAGCCCCGCCTCCGCAAAACGCGACGTCAGCGTGTCGACGAGATCGCCCAGTGGATCGCGCAATTCCGTTTCGAACAGGTCGCGGTTCACCAAAAACCATTCCCGGCTCTGGTGGAAATCCAGCGCCTTCAGGAACGGAATGGCCTTTTGGCCGAACCCTTTGAAGGTGCTTTCCATCAGGACTTGCCGACCCGCTGCAGCCAGGTGTCCTCGTCGATGACCTCGACGCCGAGTTCGCTGGCAAGCTTGAGTTTCGAGCCCGCACCAGGCCCGGCCACCAGCAGGTCGGTCTTCGCCGAAACCGAGCCGGCGACCTTGGCGCCGAGCCGTTCGGCCATCGCCTTGGCTTCGGAGCGGGTCATCTTCTCCAGCGTGCCGGTGAACACGATCGTCTTGCCGGCAACCTCGCTGTCGGCCGAGACGGTGACGATGTACGGCTTCGGCTTGACCTGCTCGAGCAGCTTCTCAAGGACGTCGTCATTGCGCTGATTGCCGAAGAAATCGCGCAGCGCGTCGATCACCGTGTCGCCGATGCCGTTGATCGACGGGAACACGGTGTGCGGATCTTCCGCAGCGGCCGTCTCCTTGCCGACGCGGATCAGTTCCTCGATGGTCGAGAAGGTGCGGGCCAGCAAAGCCGCCGTCGTCTCGCCGATGTGGCGGATGCCCAATGCGAAGATGAAGCGGTCGAGTTCCGGTTCTCGGCGCGAATCGATGGCTGCGAAGAGCTTGTCCAGGCCTTCATAGTTGCGGTCCTCGACGCTGCGGACATTCTTGCGCGTCTTGCCGGATGCCGCCTCGCGCTGCCTGGCCTGCTCCTCGCGCCGCTCGGCCAGCGCCTTGGTGACGGCTGGCCGGCGATCCCTGAGCGTGAAGATATCGGCGGCCGTCTTGATCAATCCGGCATTGAAGAAGGTATCGATGTTTTCCGCGCCAAGGCCTTCGATGTCCAAGGCGCCGCGCGAGACGAAATGGCGCAATCGTTCCACGGCTTGCGCGGCACAGATCAGTTCTCCCGTGCAGCGTCGCCGAGAATCCTCCTTGCCGGTCTTCTCGTTGATTTCGCGCGTCGCCGGCGAACCGCAAACCGGGCAGGTGTGCGGGAACTCGTAAGGGGTAGCGTCGGCCGGACGCTTGTCGATGACGACGCTGACGATCTGCGGAATGACGTCCCCTGCGCGCTGGATCACCACCGTGTCGCCGATGCGCACGTCGATGCCGTCGCGGATCGGCTGGCCATTGCTGTCGAAACCCTTGATGTAATCCTCATTGTGCAGCGTGACGTTCTCGACCACCACGCCGCCGACCGTCACCGGTGCCAGACGCGCCACCGGCGCCAGCGTGCCGGTACGGCCGACCTGAATGTCGATCTTCTGCACGGTCGTCATTGCCTGTTCGGCGGGGAATTTGTGCGCGATAGCCCAGCGCGGTTCGCCGGTGACGAACCCCCACCGGCGCTGCAGTTCCAACTGGTCGACCTTGTAGACGACGCCGTCGATGTCGTAGCCCAGCGAGGAGCGCTGCTCTTCGATCCGGTGATAGTGCGCGACCAGTTCCTCGACAGACTTCGCCCGCACCATCAACGGGCTGATCTTGAACCCCCAATCCGCGAATTTCTGCACGGCGCCGTACTGGGTCGGTGCCGGATCTTCCGTCGTGTAGCCCCAGGCGTAGGCGAAGAATTTGAGGTTACGGCTGGCGGTGACGGAGGCGTCCTTCTGGCGCAGCGAGCCGGCAGCCGTGTTGCGCGGATTGACGTAGTCCTGGCCGCCGGCCGCCGCCGAGCGTGCCTTCAGCGCCTCGAACTCGGCATAGGTCATGTAGACCTCGCCGCGTATCTCGATGATTTCTGGCCAGCCCGAGCCTTTCAGCTTCGCGGGAATGTCGGCGATGGTCCTCAGATTGGCGGTGATGTCCTCACCCACCGCACCGTTGCCACGCGTCGCGCCTTGCACGAACACGCCTTTCTCGTAGCGCAGCGATGCCGACAGCCCGTCGATCTTCGGCTCGGCGGTGAAGGCGATGTCGAGGTCCTTGTCGCGGTCGAAGAACCGCCGGCCGCGCTCGATGAAATCGGTGACGTCCTCGTCGGTATAGGCCTTGGCGAGGCTGAGCATCGGCACCGCGTGGCGCACCTTGGCGAAACCTTCCGCCGGCGCGGCCCCTACCCTGAGCGTCGGCGAATCCTCGCGTACAAGGCCGGGAAAGCGCTCCTCGATGGCCAAGTTTCGACGCCGAAGCGCATCATATTCGGCGTCCGTGATCGTTGGTGCGTCTTCCGTGTGATAACGCCGGTCATGCTCGGCGATCTCCTCGGCCAGCCGCTGGAGCTCGGCTTCGGCCTCACTTTCGCTGAGCGAATCGACAGGTTTTTCGGCCATGTTTTTTGTCCCCGAACGATGCCGCGTCACAATAGAACATGATCCCGAAACGTGGGAACCGGTTTTCGGAAAAGATCATTCCTGACCAGCAGGATGGAGCCATATCCTGACTCGATCCATCACACCGGATATTCCTATGCCGCGTTTGTGTTTTCGCGCAACAACCGCTCGGCGGCGGCGCGTGCCTCATCGGTGATCGTGGCGCCGGCCAGCATGCGGGCGATCTCTTCCTGCCGCGCCGTCCGATCCATCTCGGCAATGCCGGTCGCCACGCGATCGGTGCCGCCCGATTTGGAGATCAGGAAATGCGTCGCCGCGCGCGCCGCCACCTGCGGCGCATGGGTGACCGAGAGCACCTGCACGCGCTTCGACAGCCGCGCCAGCCTTTGACCGATGGCGTCCGCCACGGCGCCGCCCACGCCGGTGTCGATTTCGTCGAAAACCAGCGTCGGCGCCGAGCCACGGTCGGCCAGCGCCACCTTCAGCGCCAGCAGGAAGCGCGACAGCTCGCCACCGGACGCCACCTTCATCATCGGGCCGGGCCGCGTGCCGGGGTTGGTGCGCACCCAGAACTCGATCTGGTCGATGCCCTCTTCCATGCGGGTCTCGGCCTCGCTCTTCATCTCGACGATGAAGGCGGCGCGCTCGAGCTTCAGCGCCGGCAGTTCGGCCATGACGGCCTTGGTCAGGCCGATCGCCGCCGCGTGGCGCAGCGAGGAGAGCTGTGCGGCGGCGATGTCATAGGCCTCGCACGCGGCAGCGGCCTGCTTTTCCAGTCCATGCAGGCGTTCCTCGCCGGCATCGAGATCGGCAAGATCGGCAACCATCGTGTCACGCAACTGCGCCAGGTCATCGACGGCAACGCTGTGCTTGCGTGACGCGGCACGCAGCGAAAATAGCCGCTCCTCCGCTTTTTCCAGCCGTTGCGGATCATATTCGGTGGCCCGCAATGCGGCCTCGACGCCCGACTGCGCCGCGTCGAGCGACAGCATCGCCTCGTCCAGCGACTTGACCACGTCCTCGAGCAGGCCGGGCGCCTCCGTTGCCTTGCGTTGCAGGCGTCTCAGCAGGCTGGCCAGTTGTGGCAACGGCGAGGACGGGCCGGACAACACGTCCTGCGCGTCATGGATTTCGGACGCGATCTTCTCGGCGCGCATCATGTGGGCGCGCAATTCGGCAAGTTCCGTTTCCTCGCCGGGCTGCGGATCGAGCCTGGTCAGCTCAGTGACCGCCGCGCGCAGATAGTCGGCCTCGCGCGCCGCCGCCGCCACCTTGGCTCGGTGGCGCGTAAGCTCCTGCTCGCAGGCGCGCCAGTCCCGCCATGCCTCGCCGGTCGAACGAACGGCGCCGAGATGGCCACCGAAAGCGTCGAGCACGTCGCGATGGGCACCGGGATCGACCAGGGCCCGTTCATCGTGCTGGCCGTGGATCTCGACCAGTGCGTGGCCGACATCGCGCATCAAGGTCACGCTGGATGGCTGGTCGTTGACGAACACCCGGGTGCGGCCGTCCGCCGTCTGCACGCGGCGCAGGATGATGTCCCCATCATCCTCGATGGCATTTTCGGCAAGCAGCGCGCGCACCGGATGGTTGCGCGGCACATCGAACACGGCGATGACCTGGCCTTGCGCCGCGCCATGGCGCACCAGCGAGGCATCGCCGCGCGCGCCGAGCGCCAGCGACAAAGCATCGAGCAGGATGGATTTGCCGGCACCGGTTTCGCCGGTCAGCACGGACAGACCGGGCTGGAAGTCGATATCCAGCTTCTCGATCAGGACGATATCGCGGATCGATAGTCTGGCAAGCATCAGAACCCGGACCTCAAGCAATTCCAGGAAAAGTGCGTAGCGGTTTTCCCACGGGAATTGCGTAGAACAAAAAGTTAGGACGGCTCAGCGCTTCAATCAAACCACCGAACCGCCATGGAGCGGCATGCGACCAGTGGAGTCGCAGCGCCGCACTATCTTTTTGTTTCAGCGTCGGATCAATCCAAAAACGCGCGCTTCGGTTCGAGGCCTGGCGGTCAGGCGCCGGTGATCAGTTTTCCGGCCTTCGATATCCACGATCCGGCATTCTCGCGCGGTGCAAGCCCGTTGCTCTGCAGCAGCTTGTAGGAATCCTTGTACCATGGGCTGTCGGGATAGTTGGTGCCGAGCACAGCGGCGGCCGTCTGGGCCTCCGAGGTCAACCCCATCGCGTAATAGCTTTCGGTGAGACGGGCGAGTGCTTCCTCGACATGGCGCGTATTGGAATAGTTCTCCACCACGGTGCGGAAGCGCTTGACGGCAGCGATGTATTCGCGGCGCTCCAGATAATAGCGGCCGATCTGCATTTCCTTGCCGGCGAGCTGGTCGTTGGCGAAGCGGATCTTCTCCTTGGCGTCGTCGACATATTCCGAAGTCGGCCAGCGCGTGACCAGATCCTGCATCGTCTGCAAGGTCTGGCGTGCTTCCTTCTGATCCTGCGTCACGTCCTTGATCTGGCGGTAGTAGCTGAGACCAATGATGTACTGCGCATAGGGCGCGTCCTCGGTGGACGGATAAAGCGCCAGATAGCGCTTGGCCGACGAGATCGCTTCGTCGTAGCTGCCTTTGCGATAGTCGGCGAAGGCGCCCATCACCATCGATTTGCGGGCCCATTCCGAATAGGGATGCTGGCGGTCGACAGCGTCGAACTTCTTGCTCGCCTCGTCCAGGCGACCGGCATTCAGATTGGCGAGACCCTGGTTGTAGAGAACGTCGGCCGGCTCCGTCTGGTCGACATAGGTCGACAGGTCGATGTCTTTCTCGGACGACATGCAGGCCGACAGAAAGAGCGATGGAACAACCACCGAAAGCGCCAGGAAAACAGACCGCTGCGGCGCTTTCGATTGACCGACTCGCTTGAAAAACATGATTGGATTGCGCCCTTTCGGCGTTATTTTAATGCCTCTTGCATGCTGTTGTCCCAAAACTGGTCCCCACTTTTGAGCGACATGCACTAATCGACGGCAGCAGCCATAGACCATAACCGCCTTGCCCGGCAACGCTATGTCCAGCCAATCGCGCATTTTTGTGGCGGCTGGTCCGAGTCGGATTATCGCTGCGATTTCGCCGGCGGGTGGTGCATTCATGCAACACTCACCGTCCCGAAACGTCGAGGAATTCAGATCATCCAGGGTGCGTAGAGCGGCGCATTGACGGCGCTCATCTCGGCGGCGCGGCCGCGCTCGCGGCGCGTCGTCTCGACGATTTCGAAAGCCGTGCGGTCCGACAGCAGCCGCCGCAGCGCCGCGGCGTTCAACCTGTGGCCGCCGCGATAGGAGCGGAAACAGCCGATGAAGCGGGCGCCGGCCAGCGCCAGGTCGCCCATGGCGTCGAGCGTCTTGTGGCGCACGAATTCGTTGGGGAAGCGCAAGCCCCCTATGTTGATGACGCGGTTGTCGTCACCGATCACCAGCGAATTCTCAAGCGAGGATCCCAGCGCATAGCCGGCGGCCCACAGCCGCTCGACATCCTTCATGAAGCCGAAGGTGCGAGCCCGCGCGATGTCGCGGCGAAAAATGTCCGCATTGATGTCGGAAGCGAAGAGTTGGCGTCCGATCGCCGGGCTTTCGAAGTCGATCTCGACCTCGAAACGGGTGCCGTCATAGGGCCTGAACTCGGCCCAGGAAGCACCGTTTTCGATGCGGACCGGCTTGACGACCCTGATGTAGCGCCGCTTGACCGGCAAGGTCTCGATGCCCGCCTGGTCGATGGCTTCCACGAACGCCATGGCGCTGCCGTCGAGGATGGGAACCTCGTGACCGTCGATCTCGATGAGGACATTGTCGATGCCGAGGCCTAACAAAGCGGCCATGATGTGCTCGACGGTGGCGATATGCTCGCCTGCCGGATCGCCAAGCATGGTGCACAGGTCGGTGGCGCCGATCTCGGAAAACAGGGCGCGGAACTCACGGCCCTGCCCCTCCTCGCTGACAAGCTGGAACACGATGCCGGTATCGGCATCCGCGGGCACGAAACTGACGGAAACTTCTTTGCCGCTGTGAACGCCGGTGCCCGTAAGCGACGCGCGCGCCTTCACTGTCGTCTGGTAGTCGTGCAAGACAATCCCCATAAGCCCGTAATGCCTAGGTCCGCTTCTCCAGCCCGAGGGCGCGGCTCTTGTTGAATCGGCTGGCAGGGCGACTTCCCCCGAAATCCCGGCAGACCGACTGTGGTAGGCAGCGAAGATAGTGTCCCGGCAGGGAGACTCCAAATCACGGTTTCTTACTCTTTGTAACCGCGAATAGGAATTCAAACGGCGTCGTAAGCCCTTGTTTTTGCGACGGTTTAAACGTTAACAGGCAAGCAATTTCTTGCTTGCCTGTTAACAATTGTTACAGTCCGTTAACCGCTCAGTTGGCCTGGCGGCGCAGGAACGCCGGAATCTCCAACTGATCGTCGTCCTGAGTCGCCCGCGTCTGCGGCGTCAGGCGGCCCTGGTCGTCCAGCTGGCCGCGGCGCGGCGCGTAGAGCTGGGCGTCCTGGCTGGCGAGACGGCGCACTTCCGGTGCCGCCTGGCGCAGCTTGGGCTCGCGCGGTTGCGCCGGCTGCAGCCGTGCGGGCTCCTCCTCGCGGCGGGTCAGGCCGTTGGTCAGGCGCTTCAACAGGCCCATCGGCCCGCTGTTGTTCTCATGGTCGGCCGGGCGGCTCTTGGCGTCCACCTCGGCCTTCACGACCGGCGGAAAGTCCTCGACGCGCGGCATGCGCTGCGGCGCCATCGCCACCGGCTGTTGCACCTCACGCAGCATTTCGCGCGGCTGCGGAGCCGGCTGCATCATCTGCTGGACCACCGGCTGTGCCATCGGCTGCGGCTGTGCCGGCGGCGCCTGGAAGATCTTGCTCTGCGGACGGAAATCGTCCGCATGGGCGACAGGTGCCGGACGAGCCTGCGCCATGGCCGCGGCGTTTGCCTCGGCGAGCTGGATGGCTTCGGCGACCGGGTCCGCTGCGCGCGGCTCGTAGGCGGTCTGCTGCACCGGCGCCGGGCGGCTTTCCACCGCTGCCACGGCCGGACGGGCGGCCGGCTTCTGCGGTGCGGTGCGGATCGCGATCGGCGCGGCGGCGATTTCAGCCGCCGACTTGTCGATGCCGGTTGCGACCACCGAGACGCGGATGACGCCTTCGAGTTCTTCGTCGAAGGTGGCGCCCAGGATGATGTTGGCGTCCTGGTCGACTTCCTCGCGGATACGGGTCGCCGCTTCGTCGACCTCGAACAGGGTGAGGTCGCGACCGCCGGTGATCGAGATCAGCAGGCCCTTGGCGCCCCTCATCGACGTCTCGTCGAGCAGCGGGTTGGCGATCGCTGCCTCGGCGGCGGCCATTGCGCGACCCTCGCCCGAAGCTTCGCCGGTGCCCATCATGGCCTTGCCCATCTCGCGCATCACCGAACGCACGTCGGCGAAGTCGAGGTTGATCAGGCCTTCCTTGACCATCAGGTCGGTGATGCAGGCAACGCCGGAATAGAGCACCTGGTCGGCCATGGCGAAGGCGTCGGCGAAGGTGGTCTTGTCATTGGCCAGCCGGAACAGGTTCTGGTTGGGGATGACGATCAGGGTGTCGACGCATTTCTGCAGTTCCTCGATGCCGAGGTCGGCCGTCTTCATGCGGCGCTGGCCTTCGAAATGGAACGGCTTGGTGACGACGCCGACGGTGAGGATGCCCCTTTCGCGGGCGGCCCGCGCCACGACCGGAGCAGCACCGGTACCCGTGCCGCCGCCCATGCCCGCGGTGACGAAGCACATATGGGTGTTGGACAGGTGATCGATGATCTCGTCGATGCACTCTTCGGCCGCCGCACGGCCGACTTCAGGCTGCGAGCCGGCGCCGAGACCCTCGGTGACATGCGCGCCAAGCTGGATCAGCCGATCGGCCTTCGACATGGTCAGCGCCTGGGCGTCGGTGTTGGCGACTACGAACTCGACACCGCGCAGACCGGCGGTGATCATGTTGTTGACGGCATTGCCGCCGCCGCCGCCGACGCCGAACACGGTGATGCGGGGCTTAAGCTCGGTGATGTCCGGCTTCTGCAGATTGATGGTCATTGTCTCCGTCCTTTGCCTTTCACGCCGCTTCGCCGCCGCGGCCGCCTATGGGGCTGTCCCCGTCAATTAGAAACTGTCTCTCAACCACTGACTCATGCGATGCAGTTTTCCGCCCGTCCCGGTCATCCTGAGACCGGAAATTCCTTTCGCCGGATGGCTCTCGAAGCTCGCCATCTGCGGATAGATCAAAAGCCCGACGGCGGCCGAAAAGGCTGGCCCCTTCGCCGCCTCGGGCAGGCCCGCCACGCCGAGCGGGCGGCCGATGCGCACATTGCGCCCCAGGATGCGGCGCGCCGCTTCCGGCAGGCCGGCAAGCTGGCTGGCGCCGCCGGTCAAGACGACGCGCTTGCCCACCGCATTGCCGTAGCCGGACTTGTTCAGCCGGTCGCGCAGCAGTTCGAGCGTTTCGTCGATGCGGGCGCGCACGATGCGAGTCATCACCGAACGCGGTATCTGCAGCGGCACGTCGCCATCGTCCCCGATCGGCTGGATCGAGACCAGGTCGCGGTCGTCGGCACTGCCCGGCAGCGCCGAGCCATGCATCACCTTCAGCCGTTCGGCGGCATCGAGCGAGGTCGAGAGCCCCTTGGCCATGTCGAGCGTGACATGGTTGCCGCCGATGGCGATGGCGTCGCCGTGAACGAACTTGCCTTCCGAAAATACCGAGATCGTCGTCGTGCCGCCGCCCATGTCGATGCAGGCAGCGCCAAGCTCCAGCTCGTCGTCGACAAGTGCCGCCAGCCCGCTGGCATAGGGTGTCGCCACCATTCGCTCGACCGACAAATGCGAGCGGTTGATGGAGAGTTCCAGATTGCGCATCGGGGCGGCGTCACCGGTCAGCACATGCATGTCGACGCCAAGCGCATCGCCGACCATACCGCGCGGGTCGCGCACGCCGCGCTCGGCGTCCAGCGAGAAGCCGACGGGCAGCGAATGGATCACCTCGCGCTCGGCCTTGAGCGCCTGTTTGGCGCCGGCGCCGAGCACGCGCTTGATGTCGGCTTCGTCGGCCTCGTGGCCGCCAAGATTGATGGTCGCGGCGAAAGCTTCGCTCTTCAGCCGGCCGGCGGTCATGTTGACGATAAGCGAATCGACCGTCAGCCCCGCCATGCGCTCGGCAGCGTCGACGGACAGCCGGATAGCATGCTCGGCCCGGTCGAGATCGACGACCACGCCAGACTTCACGCCTTGCGATTTCTGATGGCCGATACCGATCACCTGGATCCGGTGCGAGCGGCCGCGCAGCAGCTTGCCGTCATCGCACGGCTTCAGCTTCGCCACCATGCAGCAGACCTTGTTCGAGCCGACATCCAGCACCGTCAGGGTGCCGGAACGGCGCGACGAGGCATCGCCATGACCGCCAAGCCAGCTCATATCTTCGTCTCCGGCTTACGCTTGAGGGTTTTCGGCTTCTCGTTGAGTGCGGCCTCGCGCTGCGTCACCGCCTCGGGCGTCAGCTGCACGACCAGCCGGTCGGTCAGGCGCATGTCGACGGCGGCGATGTCGCGCGACAACAGCCCCTTGTCATGGTCCATCTTGACGAGCTCGGCGAGCGCCTGGTCCTCGTCATCCTCGGGCAGCTTGACGGTAATGCCGTTGTCCAGCTTCAGGTCCCAGCGCCGCTCACCGACACGGATGTAGCCTTTCACGCGGGAAGCAAGATCCGGATACTTTTCGATCTTGGCCAGGAAGTCCGGCGCCTTGGCCGGCGCACCGGTCCCGATCAGCAACGGCAGCAGCACCTGCTTGCCGCCCGAGAACGGCGCGATGACGGCGCCATCCTTCTCGATGACCGAAAGAGCATCGCCCTGCTGCCAGAGCGCGAACGCCTCGCGCTCCCCAACGCGCACTTCCAATGTGTGGGGATAGACCTTGCGCACCGCTGCGACCTCGATCCACGGCAGACCCGAGATGCGCTCGCGCGCGGCCTCCGCGTCGAAGCCGATCAGCGACGTCCAGCCATCCAGTTCGAGCCTGTCGAGAATATCGATCTCCGAGGTCTGTCGGTTGCCGACCACCTTGACCTGATCGACGGCGAAGCCGGTTCGGGCGGTAATGCTCTGGATGATGCCGTCGGCATGGCCGCCAAGATAGGCGCCATAGGCGCCGCTCGAAGCGAGCAGCACGGCGGACATCATCGCGGCTGAGAAACGCGGCGCCTGGAACTCGCCGTCACCCAGGCGCGCCAGGATGCGCACCGGGCGGCGAAGCATGCGCGGCAGGACGAAATGGTCGAACGAAAGCGACAGGCCAAGCAGCGACGGCCCGGCCGCGCCCTTCCCCTTGCTCTGTCCCCATTTCAACGCAGACACGAAGCGTCCTCCACCATCCAACTCAACAGATCGCCAAACGAGTGCCCGGCATGGGCGGCGATTTCAGGCACCAAGGACGTCGGTGTCATGCCCGGTTGGGTATTGACCTCGAGCCATACAACCTCGCCATTTTCGGAGTGACGATCGTCATAACGGAAGTCCGACCGGGAAACGCCCCGACAGCCGATCACTTGGTGAGCCTTGAGCGCCAGTGTTTGTATTTTTTGGTAAATATTCGGTGAAACTTTTGCGGGGCATTCGTGCTTTGATCCGCCAGCGACATATTTTGAATCATAGTCGTAGAAGGAATGGCCGGTCGGGATGATCTCGCAGACCCCGAGCGCGACATCGCCCATCACCGCGCAGGTCAGTTCCCGGCCGTGGATGTAGCGCTCGACCATGACCGTATCGCCATATTTCCACTCGGACGAACCGATGACCTGCGGCGGATGCGACTGGCCCTCGCTCACGATGACGACACCGAAGCTCGAGCCCTCGCTGACCGGCTTGACCACATAGGGCGGCTTCATCGGATGCTTGTCCTGGATGGCGAAGCGGCTGGTGACCTTCGATTCGGCTACAGGCATGCCGACCGATTTGGCAACTCGCTTGGCCTGCTCCTTGTTCATGGCCAACGCCGAGGCGAGCACGCCCGAATGGGTGTAGGGAATGGCGAGATATTCGAGGATGCCCTGGATTGTGCCATCCTCGCCGAACGGACCATGCAGCGCATTGAAAGCGACATCGGGCTTGAGTTCGGCGAGCACCGAGCCGACATCGCGCCCGACATCGACACGCGTGACCTGGTAGCCTTCCTTCTCGAGTTCATCGGCGCAAGCCTTTCCCGAAGACAGGGACACGGGCCGCTCGGACGAGAAACCTCCCAGCAGTACGGCCACATGCTTGCTCTTCATTCCCCGTCATCCCCTCTCGTGGCGGACCAAAACCAGGATTTCCGCAACATTGAGTCCGAGTCTCCCGGCAGGTTGCCCCCCAGACGGAAAACGCGGGTAACGCGTCGAACGACTCAAATCAGGAAACGCTTTCGAGCAGAGAATCAGAGAGTTGATTCACTGGCAAGTGCTTATGATTCCGAGAGATTCACTTTCTGAGAAAATCGCTGCGAAAACCGCGTCGGTGAGTCCTGGGAGCAACGGTTTTGCGCGTTTGGGGAACACGTTGAAGTTCATGCATCACATGAACTTCAACGGCGGCTACAGGAGTTGACCGAGAAACTCCTGCACGGCATGCCCGGAGCGGAAATTGCCGATGCGCTTGATCTCCCAGTGCAGGCGGATGCCCGAATGTTCGAGCACGCGGGCACGCACGGTCTCGCCGAGATATTCGAGATCGTAACCGGTCGCAGTGCCAGTGTTGATCATGAAGTTGCAGTGCATCGGCGACATCTGTGCACCGCCGATCATCAGGCCGCGGCAGCCTGCCTTGTCGATCTCCTTCCAGGCCGACGTGCCTTCCGGATTCTTGAAGGTGGAGCCGCCGGTCTTTTCGCGGATCGGCTGCACGGTCTCGCGGTGGTTCTGGACTGCATCCATCGCCGCCTTGATCACCGCCTTCTCCTCGGCAAAGCCTTCGAACACCGCCGAAGTGAAGATCAGCCCGGACGGGGCTCCGGAATGGCGATAGGCATAGCCCATCTCGGCATTGCTCAACGTCAGGAGATTGCCCTTGCGGTCGAGCGCCCGCACCTCGACGACGCGCTCGCGTGTCTCGACACCATTGGCACCGGCATTCATCCTCAGCGCCCCGCCAATGGCGCCTGGGATGCCGTGGTAGAAATGGAAGCCGCCAATGCCTGCCTCGAGCGCCGCCGCGGCTACCCGCTTGTCGGGCGTGGCCGCGCCGGCCTTGATCCTGATCGGCGAAATGACTTCGGCCTCGCCAAAGCCCTTGGCTGAAAGCCGGATGACAAAGCCGGGAATGCCGCCGTCGCGGACCAGCAGGTTCGAGCCGACGCCGACGATCGTCAGCGGCACCTCTTCGGGAACCGCCTTGAGGAACGCGGCCAGGTCCTCCTCGTCGGCCGGCTGGAACAGCGCCTCGGCAAGGCCGCCGGCGCGGAACCAGGTGATCTTGTCCATCTCGGCATTCGGCGTGATGCGGCCGCGCAGGCCGGCAAGCCGGTTGCCAAGTCTGTCGATCAAGGCCTGGCCGTGCATCATGAAACAGTCCCGCCGAGCTCCTTGGGCAGCGCGTAGGCCCATTGGGTGATGTTGCCGGCGCCGAGGAAGACGACGAAATCGCCAGGTTTCGCCAGATCGCGGATAACCGGCGCGATCGCCGTCGGCCCCTCTATGTAGCGGGCATCGCGATGGCCGCCGGCACGGATGCGAGACACCAGCTCGTCTGACGTGACACCGTCGATCGGCTCTTCGCCGGCAGCGTAAACCGGGGCGACCATCACCGTGTCGGCGTCGTTGAAGCAGGCGGAGAACTCGTTGAACAGATCATGCAGCCGGGTGAAGCGGTGCGGCTGGGCAATGGCGATGACGCGGCCCTTGGTGGCGCTACGCGCCGCCTTCAGCACCGCAGCGATTTCGACGGGATGGTGGCCATAATCGTCGAACACGTCGACGCCGTTCCACGAGCCGGTATGGGTGAAGCGCCGCTTGACGCCGGCGAAGGACGACAGGCCCTTCTTGATCGCCTCGGCCGACAGGCCAAGTTCGTGCGCGACCGCGATCGCGGCGGTGGCGTTGGAGACGTTGTGACGGCCGGGCATCGGCAGCCGCAGGTCCGATATCGCTGTCTGGCCGCCCGTCTTGCGGTTGCGGATCACCACGTCGAATTCCGAAATGGCGCCGGCCATGCGGTGGTTGGTGAAGCGCACGTCGGCCTGCGCGTTCTCGCCATAGGTGATGACGCGGCGGTCCTCGATCCTGCTGACCAGCGCCTGTACTTCAGGGTGATCGGTACACATCACGCCAAAACCGTAGAACGGCACGTTCTCGACGAACTGGCGGAACGCCTCGCGCACCTTGTCGAAGCTGCCATAGTGATCGAGATGCTCGGGATCGATGTTGGTGACCACCGCGATCTCGGCCGGCAGTTTCAGGAAGGTGCCGTCGCTCTCGTCGGCCTCGACCACCATCCACTCACCATCACCCATGCGGGCATTGGTGCCATAGGCGTTGATGATGCCGCCATTGATGACGGTCGGGTCGAGCCCGCCGGCTTCCAGCAGCGTCGCGACCATCGAGGTCGTCGTCGTCTTGCCATGCGTGCCGCCGATCGCCACCGCCTGGCGGAAGCGCATCAGTTCGGCCAGCATCTCGGCGCGGCGCACGATGGGCAGCAGCTTTTCGCGCGCGGCCTTCAGCTCCGGATTGGATTTCTTGATCGCTGTCGAAACGACCACCACCTCGGCCTCGCCGAGATTCTCGGCCTTGTGGCCGACGAAGCATTCGATGCCCTTGTCGCGCAGCCGTTGCACATTGGCGCTGTCGGCCTGGTCGGACCCTTGCACCTTGTAGCCGAGATTGTGCAGCACTTCGGCGATGCCGCTCATGCCGATGCCGCCAATACCGATGAAATGCACAAGGCCGATGGTCTGCGGCATCTTCATGCGTGCGTCCCCTTCCTGAAATCCGAGACGGTTTTTTCGGACGCAATAGCCTCTGTGAGATCGGCGAGCAACCGTGCCGCGTCCGGTCTGCCGGCCGATTTCGCGCCCGCAGCCATCGCCGCCAGCCGCTCGGGGTTGTCCATCAGCCCACCAATGAGCGCCGCGATGCGCTCGGGCGACAGCGAGGATTGCGGGTGCACCTCGCCGCCTCCGGCAGCGGCAAGGGCCGCCGCGTTCGCCGCCTGGTCATGGTCGAGCGCGTAGGGATAAGGTACCAGCAGCGCCGGCCGGCCGATGACGGCGATCTCCGAAACGGTCGATGCGCCGGAGCGCGAGATCACCAGATGCGCGGTCGCGATGCGCGCCGCCATATCGGTGAAGAAGGGTGAGACCTCGACAGCGACGCCAAGAGCGGCATAGGCGGCCTTCACCCGCGCCACATCATCCGCGCGCGCTTGCTGCGTGATCACAAGCCGCTTGCGCTGCGCATCCGAAAGCAGCGCGACGGCCCCCGGCACGGCGTCGGAAAAGAACTGCGCACCCTGGCTGCCGCCGAACACCAGGAGGCGGAATGGCTGTTCGCCGGCCGATGCCGCATAAGGCGTCCTGGCCGCTTCCAGCACGGCCGGCCGGACCGGATTGCCTGTCGTCACCGTCTTGGCGCCCGCGGCACTCGTATCCTGCGGCAGGAAGCCGCCGGCGATCGCGTCCACGCGGCCGGCCAGCGCCCGGTTGGCGCGCCCCATCACAGCGTTCTGTTCATGGATCAGCGTCGGCACCTTGCGCCGGGTCGCCGCATAGAGCGGCGGCAAGGTCGGATAGCCGCCGAAGCCGACGACCGCATCCGGCTTGATCCTGGCGATGACAGCGGACGCCTGGCGCACGCCGCGCCAGATTTTCCAGAAGGCGCCGAGCATGGCAATGGGGTTCTTCGAGCCCATGGTCGCCGACTGGATGGGATGGATGGCGGCGGCCGGGAAATGGCCGGCAAACCGCTCGGCGCGGTCGTCGGTCGCCAGATGCACCGACCAGCCGCGCTCGTTCAGCTCATGCGCCAGCGCCTCGGCCGGAAACAGGTGTCCGCCGGTTCCGCCCGCCGCAAGAAGGATGACGCCTCTCGCCATGTCACTCCGCCGGCATCGCGCGCTGCGGCAGCGTAAAGCCCATTTGCTTGCGCTTTTCCGGCCGCTTGCGCGTCAGCGCCAGCACCATGCCCATCGAGATGGCGATGGCGATCTGCGAGGAGCCGCCATAGGAGATGAAGGGCAATGTCATGCCCTTGGCTGGCACCAGCTGCAGGTTGACGCACATGTTGATGACCGCCTGCAGGCCGAACACGGTGACGAGACCGCCGACCGCATAGCGGGTGAAATCGTCATGTTCCTTGAGCGCCGTGTTTAGACCGCGCAGCACGATGAAGGCGAAGATCGACATGATGAAGAAGCACATGATCAGGCCGAATTCCTCGCCCGCGACCGAAAAAACGAAGTCGGCATGGCTGTCCGGAATGACCCGCTTGACGGTGCCCTCGCCCGGCCCGACGCCGAACCAGCCGCCATTGATCAGGGCGTCGCGTCCCATGTCGACCTGGAACGTATCGCCTTCGCCGGTGAGGAACTTGTCGATGCGCAAGGCAACGTGCGGGAACACCGTGTAGGCGGCGAAGACGCCGCCGACGCCGGCCGCGCCCAGCACGATGATCCACAGCCATGGCAACCCCGCCATGAAGAACATGATGCCCCAGGTGCCTGTCGTCAGCATGGTCTGGCCGAGATCCGGCTGCGCCACCAGCAGCGACACGACCAGCACCAGGAGCAGCATGGCGAACAGATTGCCGGGAATGTCGGGCTGACGCTTGTGTTCGGCGAACAGCCAGGCGCACATGATGACGAAGGCCGGCTTGAGGAATTCCGACGGCTGGATCGACAGGCCGGCAATCGACACCCAGCGCCGCGCGCCCTTCACCTCGATGCCGATGTAGAGCACCGCCACCATCAGCACCAGCATCAAGCATAGCATGATCAGTGCCATGCGCCGGATCTGCCGGGAATCGAGGAAGGAGACGGCCAGCATCACGCCGAGCGCCGGCACGGTGAAGATGATCTGCCTGGTGGCGAAGTGGAAGCTGTCGAGACCGATGCGTTCGGCCACCGCCGGGCTGGCGGCGAACGACAAGACGATGCCGAGCCCCATCAGCGACAGGAATGCCGCCAGGAACCAGCGATCGATCGTCCACCACCAGGTTGCAACCGGGCTTTTGTCGAGACGGCTCTGCATTATCGTGCCCCTCCGATGGGTTTCACGCCCTCGATAGCATTCGCAGCTTGCCTGAAGGCTTCGCCGCGGACTTCGAAATTCTTGAACTGGTCGAAACTGGCGCAGGCCGGCGACAACAGCACCACAGCCTCGCCGCCGTCGTCCCTGGCCGCATCATGCGCGGCGTGTTCGACCGCGGCGGCCAGCGTGCCCGATATCTCGTAGGACACCGCCTCGCCCAGCGTCGCCGAGAAGGCGGGCGCCGCCTCGCCGATCAGGTAGGCCTTGGCGATACGCGGGAAGAAGCCGCGCAGCGGCTCGATGCCGCCTTCCTTGGGCAGGCCGCCGGCGATCCAGTAGATGCGGCTGAAGCTCGACAGGGCGGGCGCCGCCGCATCGGCATTGGTCGCCTTGGAATCGTTGATGAACAGCACATGGTCCTTGCGGCCGACCTGCTCCATGCGATGCGCGAGGCCTGGGAAGCTTTCCAGCCCCGACTGGATCTCACCAAGCTCCATCCCAACCCTCAGGCACGCGGCGACCGCGGCAAGCGCGTTCTGCGCATTGTGCTGGCCGCGCAGCGAACCGATGCCTTCGAGGAAGGCGACCCGGCTGTAGCGGCCGTGCACGGCTTCCATCAAATTGCTGCCGTCGGCGAAATAGCCGTCGGTCAAAGGCAGCCGCTTGGAGATGCGGATGACCTGCCGCCCGGCCCGCTCCAGCCGTTCGGCGATCTGCGCGCACCAGGAATCGTCGATGCCGATGATCGCCGTCTCGCTACCCGCCACCAGCCGTTCCTTGATCGAGGCGTAGTGCTGCATGGTGCCGTGGCGGTCGAGATGGTCGGGCGTCAGGTTGAGCAGGATGCCGGCCGTCGGGTTGATCGAGGGTGCGAGGTCGATCTGGTAGGACGAGCATTCCACGACATAGTGGCGATCGGGCTTCGGCGGATCGAGCGTCATCACGGCGCGGCCAATATTGCCGCCCATCTGCGTGTCGCGGCCCGCCGATTTGAGGATATGCGCCGTCAGGGCGGTCGTCGTCGACTTGCCGTTGGTGCCGGTTATCCCGATGAAGGGAGCTGTCGGCGCACTGAGCGTCCGTTCCCGACAGAACAGTTCGATGTCGCCAATCACCTCGACGCCGGCGCCGCGCGCCAGCTCCACCGTCCAATGCGGCTTGGGATGTGTCAGCGGCACGCCCGGCGACAGCACGAAGGCCGAGAATTTCGCCCAGTCGGCGCCGCGCAAATCGGCGGTTTCAATGCCGGCGGCGGCCGCCTTGGCGACGCTGTCGGGATTGTCGTCCCAGGCCAGCACCTCAGCACCGCCCTCGATCAGCGCGCGCGCCGTCGCTATCCCCGAGCCACCGAGCCCGAAGAGCGAAACGCGCTTGCCTGCGAAGGATGCGGCGGGGATCAAGGGGCCTCCTACCTGAGCTTGAGGGTGGAGAGGCCGACCAGCGCCAGGATGACGGCGATGATCCAGAAACGGATCACCACCTGGCTTTCGGTCCAGCCGAGCTTTTCGAAGTGATGGTGGATCGGCGCCATCAGGAACACCCGCTTGCCGGTCATCTTGAAGTAGCCGACCTGGATTATGACAGACAGGATTTCCACGACAAACAACCCGCCGACGATGACCAGCACGATCTCGTGCTTGGTGGCGACCGCGACGGTGCCGATCAGGCCACCCATAGCCAGCGAGCCGGTGTCGCCCATGAAGATCGCCGCCGGCGGCGCGTTGAACCAGAGGAAGCCGAGGCCGGCGCCGATGACGGCGCCCAGCACGACCGCCAGTTCGCCGGTGCCCGGCACGAAATGGATCTGCAGATATTCGGCGAACACCGCGTTGCCGGAGAGATAGGCGATGACGCCGAAGGACGCCGCCGCGATCATGATCGGCACGATCGCAAGTCCGTCGAGGCCGTCGGTCAGGTTCACCGCATTGCCGGCGCCGACGATGACGAAGCAGGAGAACGGAATGAAGAACCAGCCGAGGTTGATGATGAATTCCTTGGCGAAAGGAAACGTCAGCGACGACGAGAACGGCGCCTGGCCATTGTGCATGATTACCCAGGCGGCGATGCCCGCGATGACGAATTCAAGCGCCAGCCTTGCCTTGCCGGAAAAGCCGAGATGCGACTGCTTGGTCACCTTCAGATAGTCGTCGTAGAAGCCGATCGAGCCGAAGCCGAGCGTCACCAATAGCACCACCCAGACATAGATGCTCGACAAGTTCGCCCACAGCAGAGACGAACCGATGATGCCGGACAGGATCATCAGGCCGCCCATGGTCGGCGTGCCGGCCTTCTTGAAATGCGTCTGCGGCCCGTCGGCACGGATCGGCTGGCCCTTGCCCTGGCGCAGCCTGAGCGAATTGATGATCGTCGGTCCGAAGATGAAGACGATCAGCGCCGATGTGATCAGCGCCCCGCCGGTGCGGAAGGTGATGTAGCGGAAGACATTGAAGACCGAGATCTTGTCCGCAAAATCGACGAGCAGTGTGAACATGCGCTTTCGTCCCCCGACCTGGTCTAGGTCTGTTTGCTGGTTGTGGATTCCGCCGGGAATTTGCCCAGCAGCGCATCGACCAGTTTTGCGAAACCGATGCCCTTCGACGATTTGATCATCACCACGTCACCCGGCTTCAGCGCGGCAAGCAGCACCGGCTTCAACTCGGCGACGCCGGCGCGGTATTCCGTCTGGATCTCGGCCGGAAGCGCTTCCGCCAGCGCTTTCATTTCCGGGCCACCGAGAAAGACTGTTTGCGTGGCGGTACCGACGATGAGGTCGGCAAGTGCGGCATGCAGCTTGGCCGAATGATCACCGAGCTCCAGCATGTCGCCGAGCACGGCGATGCGACGACCCTCGCCCGTCACCGGCGTCGTGTTGAGCAATGCCATCGCGGCGGCCATCGATGCCGGGTTGGCATTGTAGCTCTCGTCGATCAGCGTGATCGGGCCGCCAGGGTGCCGAAGCACGTGGCGCTTGCCGCGCCCGCGCTCGGCGGAGAGATCGGCCAGCGCCAGCACCACTTTGTCGAGCTCGGCGCCGACCAGATGCGCCGCGCCCAGCACGGCCAGCACGTTCTGCACCATATGACGGCCGGGCGCGCCGATACGGGCGATCATATCATGACCGCCGATCCTGGCGGCGATGTCGGAATGGTCGGCGTGGAGTTCGCATTTGGTGAGCTTGAAGGTCGAGCGCGCATTCTCGCCGAAGCCGTAGACATGCTCGACACCAGCAGCATGCGCCATCTTGTCCAGAAGCTTGAAGCGCGCATCGTCGCGGTTGAGGATGGCCGCACCATCGGGTTCGATGCCCTCGAAAATCTCGGCCTTGGCCTTGGCGATCTCGTCGAGGTTGCGGAAGAAGCCGAGGTGCGCCGCCGCGATCATGGTGACGATGGCGACATGCGGCCGCACCATTTTGACCAGCGGCCGGATTTCGTCGGGATGGTTCATGCCGATCTCGAACACGGCGTAATCGCAATCCACGGGCATGCGCGCCAAGGTCAGCGGCACGCCCCAATGGTTGTTGAAGGACTGCGCCGAGGCATGCACCTTGCCCATCGCCGACAGCACGTGGCGCAGCGCTTCCTTGGTGGTGGTCTTGCCGGCCGAACCGGTCACCGCGATGATCTTGGCCTGCGAGCGGGCTCGTGCCGCGACACCGAGTTTTTCCAATGCGACCAGCACGTCCTCGACGACGACAATCGGCGCCGTCAGCCGGCCGAGCGACGGCAGCTTGCCTTCCGCCACCACCAATACGCCGGCGCCGGCCTTGATCGCAGCGGTGGCGAAGTCGTGCCCGTCCATCGCCTCGCCCTTGATGGCGAAAAAGGCATCGCCGGGCTGCAGGCTGCGGCTGTCGATCGAAATGCCCGATATGCCTTCCGGCATCGGACCGAGCGGCCGCCCGTCCATGGCGGCAACCAGCGCTTCGGAAGTCCACAAGAGGTTCATGCGGCACGCTCCCGCAGCGCGGCGCGAACTTCCTCATGATCGGAGAAATGCAGCGTCTCGGAGCCGATCGTCTGGCCTTCCTCGTGGCCCTTGCCGGCCACGATCAGTGTGTCGCCGGCATGAAGCATGGCGACTGCATCGTGGATCGCCTTGCGCCGGTCGCCGATCTCGATGGCGCCAGGTGCCGCGGCCATGATGGCGGCGCGGATGGTCTCGGGCACTTCCGAACGCGGATTGTCGTCGGTGACGATGACGACATCGGCAAGCCGGGTCGCGATTTCGCCCATGATCGGCCTTTTTCCCCGGTCGCGGTCGCCGCCGCAGCCGAACACGACCATGACGCGGCCTGTGGTGAACGGCCGCACCGAGGCCAGCACGTTTTCCAGCGCATCGGGCTTGTGGGCATAGTCGACATAAACGGGCGCACCATTGGCGGTGGTCCCGACGAGATCGAGCCGGCCCGGCGCGCCCTTCAATTTCTCCAACGACATCAAAGCCTTGGCAGTGGGTGTTCCCGTGGAAATGGCGAGCCCCGCGGAAACCAGCGCGTTCGAAATCTGGAAATCGCCGGCCAGCGGCAGGTCGATCTCGTAAAGCACACCGTCGGCCTCGACCTCGGCGCGCTGGCGATGACGCTCATGCTCGACCCGCTTCAGCCGGAGGAAATCGCCATGGCGCCCAACGGTCAGCACCTCGAGCCCGGCGGCCCGCGCCGCCTGGATCGTCGGCGCCGACCACGGATCGTCGGCAGAGATGACCGCCGGCGCGCCCTTCGGCAGCAGCGTGTCGAACAGGCGCAGTTTGGCGCGGTGATAATCCTCGACCGTTGGATGGTAATCCATGTGGTCGCGGCCAAGATTGGTGAAGCCGCCGGCCGCGAGCTTGACGCCGTCGAGGCGACGCTGGTCGAGCCCGTGGCTGGAAGCCTCCATCGAGGCGTGGGTAACGCCGGCGTCGGCCAATTCCTTGAGCAACTGGTGCAAGGCGACCGGATCGGGCGTCGTCAGCGAACCATATTCGTTGCGGCCCGGCGCCACCACACCAGTGGTGCCGATCGAGGCGGCGGCGTAGCCGGCCTGCTCCCAGATCTGCCTGGTGAAGGCGGCGACCGATGTCTTGCCGCTGGTACCGGTCACCGCAACCATGGTTTGTGGCTGCTTGCCGAAAAAGCGGGCGGCACCGAGCGCCAGCGCCAGGCGCGGATCGTCCACCGCCAGCACTGGCACCGGATGCGCGCCAATGGCGGTGCCCTTGGCTGTCACGATCGCCACGGCACCGCGCTTGGCGGCATCGGCGGCATAGGCCGAGCCGTCGGCTTTGCTTCCCGCAAGCGCGAAGAAGATGACGCCGGGTTTAACCTGCCGGGAATCCGACGAGATGCCGGTAACCTCCAGATCGGCGGAAGCTGTTCCTTCGACTGGCAGGATACCGTCTAGATCTCTGAGCTTCATCGAGTTCCGTTCACCGCAACAAAATAGCGCGCAGTTACCGGCGCGCCCCAAGAATCACTGATAGGACACCAGCGTTGCACCATTTTCATGGCTGAAATCTGGCTTCACGCCAAGCATGGCCGCTGAACGCCTGATGATATTACCGGCTATAACCCCGGCATTCGCCGCCGCGACGTCGGTCATCCCGGGCTTTTCGGGGTGCGGGGCATCGGCAATCGTAAACACGAGATATTGCGGATCGTCCATCGGGAAGGCGGCGACGAAGGTGTTGAAATTCAAATCCTTAGAATAGCGGCCGTTGATCACCTTCTCGGCCGTTCCGGTCTTGCCGCCGACGCGGTAGCCGGGGACCCTGGCGTTTCTGGCCGAGCCCTTCTCGGCGTTGAGCGTATAGAGGTAGCGCATGCCTTCGACGGTTTTGTCGTTGACCACTTTCTTGGCCGTCGCCATCGCTTCCTGCTCGCTGCGGACCAGGAACGTCGGCTCCATCAAGTAGCCGCCATTCATCAGCGCCGCGCAGCCGACAGCCGCCTGCAGCGGCGTCGTCGACACGCCATGGCCGAAGGCGATGGTGAACGAATTGACCTGTTTCCAGACCTTCGGTTCCGTCGGGCGGGCGACTTCCGGCAGTTCGGTCTGCATCTTGTCCAGGATGCCAAGGCGATGCAGGAATTCCCGGTGCCCGGCGATGCCGACCAGTTCGGCCTCTCGGGCCGACCCGATGTTGGACGAATAGAGGAACACCTCCGGCAACGACAGCACACGGTTCTTGCCGTGGAAATCGTGGATGGCCTGATGGCCGACCCGGATTGGATGCGAAGCGTCGAAGCGGCTTGCCATCGTCGCCTTGCCGGAATCGAGCGCCATGGCCGAGGTGAAGCTCTTGAAGGTCGAGCCCATCTCATAGAGCCCCGCCGACATCCGGTTCAGCCGGTCCTTTTCCTGTGCATTGTAGGGATTATTCGGATCGAAATCCGGCACCGAAGCCATGGCCACCACTTCGCCAGTCTTGACGTTGAGCACGACGGCTCCGGCGCCCATGGCGCGATAGCGCTCCAGGCCGGCGGCGATCTCGTCGCGCACCACATGCTGGATGCGCAGATCGATCGAAAGCTTCACCGGCTTGAGATCCTTGGCCACCGCCAGGCCCGACGCCTGCAGGTCGCTCAGGCCCTGCTCGTCGATGTACTTCTCCATGCCGGAGATGCCCTGGTTGTCGATGTTGGTCAGGCCGACAATGTAGGACGAGGTCTCGCCGCTCGGGTAGAAACGGCGCTTTTCGGTGCGGAAGCCGAAGCCGGGAATGCCGAGCTGCATGATGTCGGCCTGCTGCTTGGGCGTCAGCTGGCGCTGCAGCCAGACGAAGCCAGCGCCGCTCTTGAGCTTCTGGTAGGTCTGCTCGTAATCGATCTCGGGCAGAACGGTCGACAGTTTTTCGATCGCCTCGTCGGCATCGACGATGCGGCGCGGCTCGGCGAACAATGACGCCGTCTTGATGTCGGTCGCCAGCACTTCGCCATTGCGGTCGACGATGTCAGGCCGCGAGGCGGTGACGCGGCTCTGCGGGCCGCCCGACAGGTCGGGTGTCTGGAAGCCGAGATAGACCAGCCGCCCGGAAATGACCGAGAAGATGCCGAAGAACACCGCCATCGTCATCACGATGCGCGCCTTGCCCTTGCCGCCGGTCGCCTTGCGGGCGCCCTCGACGACGATGGACCCGTCCTCGACCGTCCTGGCCCGGCGCTTCAGCAGTTTGCCGATCATTGGGCGATGCCTCCGGTGACGACGGGGTCCTTGTCGCCCGGGGGCGCCTTGTCGGAATTGTCGGCCATGCCGCCTTGGCGGCCGTTCAGTATGTCCTGGATGTCCAGGGCCTTGGCCGGCAGGTCGCCCAGGCCCACGATCTGGCGCGCGCTGACCGGCTCGAGGGCGAGCTGCGCCTTGTAGAGTTCGGCGAGCTTCTGCAGCCGCGACGGCTGGGTGAGCAGGCTCCAGTCGGCCTTGAGCAGGTCGATCGTCTCCTCCTCGTAGCGTATCTGGGTATGGATCTTCTGCACCGCCGCCAGTTGGTCCTCGGCCTCGCGCTTGATTTTGTAGGTCAGAGCCGCCGCCGAAACCATGACGGCGATCAGGACAATGTCGCTGGTACGGAACACGTGCTTACCTCTCCCCCTGCCGGTCGATACCGGGAAGCTTTGGAAGGCCGAAAATCGAAAAATCGCCGGGGCGAGCCGGCGCCTCGGTGCGGATCGCGGCGCGCAGCCTCGCCGAGCGGGCGCGTGGATTGGCCGCGATCTCGGCGTCACCAGGTGTCACGCCGCCGCTATCCTTGCGGAAGGTGGCGCTACGCGCCTGCGCCTCGGGCAAGTGGCGCGAACCGCTCGCGGCATCGGCGCGGTCGGCTATGAAGCGCTTGACGATACGGTCTTCCAGCGAATGGAACGTCACCACGACGAGGCGTCCGCCCGGCTTCAGCGCGCGTTCGGCGGCGAACAGGGCCTTGGCCAGCTCGCCAAGCTCGTCGTTGACGAAGATGCGCAGCGCCTGGAAGACGCGGGTGGCCGGATGGATCTTGTCCTTCGGCGCGCGGCCGATATGTGTCTCGATGGCGTCGGCGAGTTCCAGCGTGCGTTCGAACGGCCGCTTTTCGCGGCGCGCCTCGATCATGCGGGCGATACGCCCGGCGTGACGCTCCTCGCCGAGAAAGCCGAAGATGCGTGCAAGGTCGCCCGGCTTGAAGCCGTTGACGACATCGGCGGCACTGAGGCCCGCCTGCGCCATGCGCATGTCGAGCGGCCCGTCGGAGCGGAAGGAAAACCCGCGTTCGGCCTGATCGAGCTGCATCGAGGACACGCCAATGTCGAGCACGACGCCATCAACGCTTTCGGCATGCTCGTCCAGCGTCGAGAACGGCGCCTGCACCAGCCTCAGCCTGCCGCCCGACTGTGCCTCGAGATCGCGTCCGGCGGCGATCGCGTCCGGGTCGCGGTCGATGGCCACCACCGAAGCCCCCGTCGCCAGGATGGCTTTGGTGTAGCCGCCGGCGCCGAACGTGCCGTCAATGATGATGTCGCCTTCCGCCGGCGCCAGTGCCTTTAGCACTTCGCCAAGGAGGACCGGAATGTGGCGGGCCGATCCGCCAACGGCGTTGATGTCATCGCCGTGGCCCGCCGTCATTCCGGTCGCTCCCCAGGCTTCGTCCCCTGCCGAAGCTGCAAAAGCCGGGCCCGCGCCTGCGCGCCATAGGCAGCAAGCCGTCCCGGCTCCCAGATCTGAAAGAAATTGCCGCGGCCGACAAAGGTCGCCTCCGCCGAGATGCCGGTGTGCTCGCGAATGAAATCGGTCATGGTGATGCGGCCATCCTGGTCGAGTTTCAGGAACGCGCCATCGCCATGACAGAAGAAGGACATGTCGTCCGCCGTCTGCAGGAAGGGATCCTCGAGCGCGATGCGCTGCTCGTACCGATCGAGCAGGTCGAGCCCACCGACATCCATCGCCGGGAGATCCAGGCAACGCAGCGCGTAGAGTTCCGAATAGCCGCGCTTCTGCACGACGGCACGGAAATGCGCCGGAACGGACACCCGTCCCTTCGCATCGATCCTGCTCACCGTGTTCGAAAGAAACCGGTCCATCACGCGTTACAGCCGCTTGCGCCGCCGCACCCCTCTTCATCGTGTCGCACGCGCCGCCGCAGCGCGTTCCCTGCCTCGCACCCACCTCGTTTACGCGGGCAAAAACCGGCAAACGCGCAGCCGCCGCGGCTGCCCGATTGGCGTACGCTTTACCCTGACGCGGAACGAAGGCTTGAGTATCGAAATGGGATATCATGGGGCACTATGGGCGTCAACGGGAATAGGCTTCACAAACACGCGCATCGCGACCGATGAGGGCAGCCGTTACGGCACGTCTCGTCTTTATGATCCATTAAGCCTAACGAAGCGTTTAGAGCGCTTGGCCCAACCGGAGGCGGCTTGCTGGGGCGCGTTGCCGGGCATAGCGTTCGCTCGCGTCCGGCTGGTCACCAGGAGGGTTTGAGAATCGATGCCTAAATCAGCGAACACACGCGCTGCAGCACTTCCCCATCTGCGCAAAAACGGGCTCGCCATGGGCGACCCGATCCCGCTGCCGCTGACCATGGCCGCGATCTACCATGCGCCTGGCGATGCCACCGGCTACGATCAGTATGGCCGCTTCAGCAATCCGACCTGGGACGCGGTCGAACATATGCTGGCGCATCTGGAAGACGCGCCCTGCGTGGCCTTCCCTTCCGGAATGGGCGCGATCTCGGCCGTGTTCTTCGGACTGCTCAAGACTGGCGACCGTATCCTGCTGCCGTCGGACGGCTATCACACGACAAGGGCACTGGCCGATCGCTTCCTGAAGCCTTTCGGCGTCAGCTATGATGTCCGTCCGACCTCGGCGTTCCTCGATGGCGGCTTCGATGGCTACCGGCTTGCTTTCGTCGAAACCCCGGCCAATCCGGGACTGGATATCTGCGACATAGCGGCCGTTGCCGCGGCGGTTCACAAAGCAGGTGCGCTGCTGGCGATCGACAACACAACGATGACGCCGTTCGGCCAGCGCCCGCTCGACCACGGCGCCGATATCGTCGTCGCCGCCGACACCAAGGCACCGAACGGTCATTCGGACGTGCTGTTCGGCCACGTCGCCAGCCGCAACGCCGACATCATCGCCGCCGTGACCGGCTGGCGTGAAATTTCAGGCAGCATTCCCGGACCGTTCGAAGCCTGGCTGGTGCACCGTGGCCTGGAGACACTCGATGTGCGCTTCGACCGCATGTGCACCTCCGCGGAAGTGATCGCGCGGCGACTGCAGGGCCACCGGTCGATCAGCGGCCTGCGCTTTCCCGGACTGGAGAGCGATCCGTCGCACAACCTTGCCCGCGCCCAGATGGAGCGCTTCGGCTTTCTCATCTCGTTCGAGCTTGCCTCGGAACAGAAGGCCGAGGATTTCATCAACAATTGCGACCTGATGCAGGCAGCGACATCCTTCGGCGGCGTCCACACCTCGGCCGAGCGGCGCTTGAAGCGAGGCGATGCGGTTGCGCCTGGCTTCGTACGCCTCTCGGTCGGATGTGAACCGGTGGAAGAACTCTGGAAAGCAATCGAGATGTCGCTGGACGGGATCAGAGGCTGACAGGATCGATCACGAACCGAGATCGTCGGCTTCGATGTCGCGATGGCCGTGCAGCACGCGAAGAATTTCGATCGCTTCGCCACCGACGCGATACAGGGTGAGATAATCGCCGACCACCAGATGACGGATGCCGGGCGCAATATCGTCGCGTGGCGCACCTGAGAGGGGAAAGATGGCCAGTTGCTGCCATCGCGCTTCGATGCGATCGAGGAGCCGATCGGCTGCAGCCTCGCTGTCCTGGGCAATATGCAGCCAGATCGCGATCAGATCGTCTTCAACGCGTGCATTCCGGACGATGGACAACAGATTCATGCTGCGTCGTCAGATCGCAACCGTCTCCGCGCCTCGGCTTTGATTTCATCCATCGATGCAAATCGACCAGGCCCGCTATCGATCCCTTCCTGCACCAGCTTGCGCAGTTCCTCGACCGTATAGCCGAGCAGATCGCGGCGGTCCTTCCATTGCCGCAGCGCATCGCGGATCACTTCGCTCGCCGAAGCATATTCGCCGGCGGCAACCACATCGTCCACCGCTTGCGCCAGTTCCGGCGACAGCGTGATGCTGCGTTTATCGACATGTCCCATGATAGGCTCCCGATGCTTTCGTCGATCCAATGGTACGATTAAATCATACCAGCTTCAAGCAATGGCTTGGTGTCGATCCAGCCGGCAAAGCCGCACCAACTTGAATCGGCAGGCGCGCTGGAGGGCGCAACCTGCTGATCTCAAACGTTTTCTTTTCGAAGGAAAACTGCCAGCCGGCCTGTAAGCCGGGTTTTGTATGGCCCTCGCCCCTTGCGGGACGAGAACGTGGCGGCCATTCATCTTGGGCGCATGTTGCCATGCGCCTCACGCAACCTACCCGGACGGTGAGCCGGAAACAGCCCTCGAGGGTTTCCCCTCGCACCGCCCCTATTCGGTCTTGCTCCCGGTGGGGTTTACCGTGCCGCTCCTGTTGCCAGTCGCGCGGTGGGCTCTTACCCCACCCTTTCACCCTTACCACGGTGAAACCGTGGCGGTTTGCTTTCTGTGGCACTTTCCCTGGGGTCGCCCCCGCCGGCCATTAACCGGCACCGTGTCTCCATGGAGCCCGGACTTTCCTCACCCGCGACCTTTCGGCGTTTGCGAGTGCGGCCGCCCGGCCAGCTGGCAAGGCGTATAAAGGGGTTCAGCCCAGAAAACGCAACCGAAAAAGCCGCTTGCGGCCAGCTCTTCTCACGCCAGCTCTTCTCAGGCAGGCGCACCAACGGCGGCCAACTGCACCTTGACCTTGCTGCAATAGGCGGCCGAGACAGGGTTCATCCGTGTCGCGCCATGGCCGGCATTGTATTTCAGGATCGTGCCGCAGGTCGTGCCACCGCCGAGATCCCGTGCCATGGCGAGATACTTCATGCCGTATTTGATGTTGGTGTCGGGATCGAAGAGGCCCTTGGCCGAACCGTTGTAACCCATCATCCGCGCCGTCGCCGGCTTGATCTGCATCAGGCCGATCTCGCCGGCGCCGCCGACCATGTTCGGCCGGTAATTGCTCTCGATCTTGATGACGGCATTAGCCAGTGACACCGGGATGCCGTAGCTCGCCGCATAGCGGGCGACGATCGCGGAATACTGGCCGCTGCTGGCCACCGCTGCCGTCGACGCGGCTGCATTCCCGAGGCCGATCGATGCCGTCGTCATCATGTCGACGGTCTTGCGTCCGCGCTTGGTCTGCTTTTTGGCGGTGGATTTCTTCGCGTTGGTCCAGCTTGCCTTTTCCACTTTCGCGGAAGCCTGCTTCTTCGCCGTCTTCACACTCCTGCTGCTTTTGGCCGAAATGGCCTTGCCTTTGGCGGTTGCCACTACGAGCCCTTGATCGGCCCGTGGGCTTAACGGCGCAGCATTGGCCGCACCAAAGGCAAAAGTCATTACGCCGGCAGCAAGAGCTGCCGTTACAACGGTCAATTTCTGCATGTGATCCTGTTCTGTTTGGACCACGCGAAGATCATCGCGTGGCACGCCTTGATTAATATCGGAACATCCGGGGGGATAGACGTCCGACAAACTGTACGAATTGCCCTTTGAAGTCCGAATTGGCGCCAATGAAGGCGGGGCAAGTCACTTTAGGTGACAGTTTGTAACCTGAAAGGCGAAAAGGATTACTTGGGCAGGCCTTGACCCTGGGTCAGCGGCTCATGGAGGCAAGCAGTTTTTGCAGCGTACGCATCGTCGAGCCGTCGGCCAGCCCGTCAACCAGGCGGGGACGGAAATGCCGTTGGAAAGCCTCGACGACAATCCGTGTCTGATGATCGAAAACGCCCGATATCTCGACACCATAGCCATAGAGCGCGAGCATCGACTGCAGTGCCTCGACATCGGCGCCGCTGTCGCCGGGCTTCAGCGCGGCTCCACGCCTCACGGGAGCGGCCGGCACGAGATGGCCGACGCCGGCGTCGAACAGCGCGCGCCACGGAAACTTCTCGCCTGGATCGACTTTGCGCCCAGGCGCCACGTCCGAATGGGCCAGCACCCGCGTGGCGGGGATCGCATGCCGCGCGGCAATGCCTTTGCACAGGCCGATCACCGCGTCGATCTGGCGCTGGGGAAATCCGCGATAGCCTAGCGAATGTCCCGGATTGACGATCTCGATGCCGATCGAACAGGAGTTGATGTCGCTGCGTCCGAACCAGGAACTCTTGCCAGCGTGCCAGGCGCGGTCGCTTTCCCTGACCATCTGCACGATGTGGCCATTCTCATGCACGAGATAATGCGACGAGACTTCGCTGGCCGGGTCGCACAGCCACGCCTCTGCCCCGGCACCCGTCGCCATGCCGGTATAGTGCAACACGATCATATCGGGTTTCATCGTGTCGCGCCTTGGCCCGAAATTCGGCGACACCCTGACCTCGGCGCGCGGCTCGTCGGGCAGGAAGCCGCTCATACGTGCCGCAGGCCTCGCTCGATCATCTCATAGGCGGCGTTGATCGCCGCGACCCTGGTCGTCGCGATCTTGATGAATTCCTGCGGCAAGCCGCGCGCGATCAGCCGGTCGGGATGATTGTCGGAAACCAGCTTGCGGTACCGCTTCCTGACCTCCTCGAACGGCTTGCCGCGCTCGATGCCGAGCACGACATAGGGGTCGCCAGCGCCAAGATTGACGTGTCGCGCCAGGATGGCCTCATAATGTGCCTCGTCGATGCGGAAAATCTCCGCGATCCGATGCAAGAAGGTGCCTTCATGCTCATGCACCAAGCCGTCGGCCTTTGCGATGTGGAACAGGCCGTCGAGTATGTCTTCCAGCATCACGCAGTTGGAATGCCCAGAGCCGCACATCTGCGCCATCCGTTCGGCATAGGTCTCGAATCCGGCCACGTCGCGCTGCGCCAGATCGAATAGCCGCGCCACATTGCGCGTCTCCTTCGGCGGCACTTCGAAGATTTCCTGGAAAGCGCGCACCTCGTCCTGGGTGACGATGCCGTCGGCCTTGGCCATCTTGGCCGAAAGCGCGATCATGGCCACCGAGAAGGCGACGCGGCGGCGCAGGTCCGCGTCGCCGGAGAACACCGTGCGCACGGCCTCGACGACGTCGGCGACGCCCGACGTCGTCGAAGACGAAACCCGTGTTATGAATTCGCCAAGGCGGTCCCAAATCGACATGGCCAGCTTCATAAAGCCAACCGGACCCCGCTATCAAGCCAATAACGGCCACTGTCCGGTGTCGGTGAGGAGAGCGCCTCGTCGGTTCCGATGGTCGCCTCCACAAGAAAAGGCCGGCATGACGCCGGCCTTTTCTCCCAAGGCACTTACTGCTTACAAGCTACTGCGCGGGCGCAGGAGCAGGCGTTGCCGGAGCCGGCTCGGCAGGCTTGGTCGAATTATCGGCCGGGGCCGCGGGTTTCATCGGCTCGGAGGCCGGCGGATTGGTGCTCTGCGTGGTGGTGTTGTCAGTGCCTGTGCCGCTGTCGCTGCAGGCAGCGAGGCCCAGCAGGGCAAGCGCGGACACGGACGCAAGAATGAGCTTTTTCATGACATCTCTCCTTCAACACACGTTCACGTTGCAGTGAACGGTCGAAGGGGAAATGCATCACATCGCCATGAGTTTCGTAACGTTGCGTTTCCGCGTGTAACATCAACGGGATGCGTTGCCGCTGATGCCTTGGCGCATTAACAACGAAAGCTGGAAACGAAAAATGCCGGAGACAGCCGCCATGGCCGCGAAATGGGACTTCTGGATCGACCGCGGCGGCACCTTCACCGATGTCGTCGGCCGAGACCCGCAAGGGGGACTGCATCCGCGCAAGCTCCTTTCGGAGAACCCGGAAGCCTATGCCGATGCCGCCATCCAGGGCATACGTGACCTGCTCCGGCTTGAACCTAGCACCGCGGTTCCGCCCGGCCGGATCGGCGACATCAAGATGGGCACCACGGTGGCTACCAATGCGCTTCTGGAGCGCAAGGGCGACCGCGTGCTCCTGCTCATCACCAAGGGGTTTCGCGATGCGCTCAGGATCGCCTATCAGGCGCGCCCGGACATCTTCGCCAAGGAGATCATCCTTCCCGAACAGCTTTATGAGCGCGTCATCGAGGTCAACGAGCGTGTGCTGGCCGATGGCTCCGTCGAACGGCTGCTCGACATCGCCGCTTGTCGGCCGGCAATCGAACAGGCCAAGGCCGACGGCATCGATGCCGTAGCCATCGTCTTCATGCATGCCTGGAAATACCCCGATCACGAGAAGGCGGTGGCAAAAGTCTGCCGCAAGCTTGGTTTCGGCCAGGTCTCGGTCAGCCACGAGGTTTCGCCGCTGATCAAGCTGGTGGGCCGCGGCGACACAACCGTGGTCGACGCCTATCTGTCGCCCATCCTGTCGAGGTATGTGCAGAAGGTGGCGGGAGAACTGGGTGCGGCGGAAGAGACTGACCAATCCCCCCGCCTGATGTTCATGATGTCTTCTGGCGGCCTCACCGCCGCCAATATGTTCCAGGGCAAGGACGCGCTGCTGTCGGGTCCGGCCGGCGGCGTCGTCGGCATGGTCGAGACAGCGAAATCCGCCGGTTTCGACAAGGTCATCGGCTTCGACATGGGCGGTACATCAACCGATGTCGCCCACTATGATGGCGAGTATGAACGCGCCTTCGATACCGAAGTCGCCGGCGTGCGGGTCCGCGCCCCGATGATGCGCATCCACACCGTCGCCGCCGGCGGCGGTTCGATCCTGCATTACGAGGCCGGCCGCTTTCGTGCCGGCCCGGACTCCGCCGGCGCCAATCCCGGCCCCGCCGCCTACCGGCGTGGCGGACCGCTCGCAGTCACCGACGCCAACGTCATGCTGGGCAAGCTGCAGCCCGATTTCTTCCCGGCGATCTTCGGCCCCGACCAGGATCAGCCGCTCGACGTCGAGGCCGTGCGCGCGAAATTCAGCGCACTTGCCGCCGAGATCGGTGACGGCCGCTCGCCCGAGGCGGTCGCGGAAGGCTTCATCACCATCGCCGTCGAGAACATGGCCAACGCCATCAAGAAGATTTCCGTGCAGCGCGGCTACGACGTCACCGAATATCTGCTCAACTGCTTTGGCGGCGCCGGCGGCCAGCACGCATGCCTGGTTGCCGACGCGCTCGGCATGGAGGCGGTGCTGATCCACCCTTTCTCCGGCCTGCTTTCGGCCTATGGCATCGGCCTGGCCTCCGTCTTTGCCTCGCGCCAGCAGGCGCTGCTAAAGCCGCTTGCGGAGGAGTCCCGAACGGAGATCGGTAGCCTCATTGCCAATTTGAGAAACACCGTCATCGCCGAACTCGCTGCGCAAGGCGTCGCCGAGGACGCGGTTGCCGCAAGGCCGGTGCTGCACATTCGCTACGACGGCACCGACACGACACTGCCGGTGAATTTCGAAAGTGACTCGATTTTCCAGGCGAAGCGCGATTTCGAGATCGCCCACAAGGCGCAATTCGGTTTCGTCTATGACGACAAGCCGATGATCGTCGAGACCGTCAGCGTCGAAGGCACCGACACCGGCGGCGGCGGCCGCGACGAAAGCGATTCAGAAACCGAGGATCTCACCTTAAGCCCTTCGCAGAGCCGCGAAATCTTCACCGAGGGAGAATGGCGTGCATCCGGCATTTTCCGCCGTGAGGCGCTGAAGCCGGGCAACAGGATTGCCGGTCCCGCCCTGATCATCGAGCCGAACCAGACCATCGTCGTCGAGCCGGGCTGGCAGGCCGAGATCACCGCCAGGAACCATGTGCTGCTGCGCCGTGTCGAAAGAAAGCGCCGTCAGGCAGCGCTCGGCACCGAAGCCGACCCGGTGGTGCTGGAGGTCTTCAACAACCTCTTCATGTCGATCGCAGAGCAGATGGGGGTGACGCTGCAGAACACCGCCTACTCCGTCAACATCAAGGAAAGGCTGGATTTTTCCTGCGCTGTCTTCGATCACACCGGTGCGCTGGTCGCCAACGCGCCGCACATGCCGGTCCACCTCGGCTCAATGGACCGTTCGGTCGAGACCATTATCCGGCTGAACTCCGGCGACATCCATCCCGGCGACGTCTTTGCCCTCAACGCGCCCTATAATGGCGGCACGCATCTGCCCGACATCACCGTTGTGACGCCGGTGTTTTCCCTCCCCCTTGAGGGGAGGGTGGCCGCGCAGCGGCCGGGTGGGGTCCTCTCAGAAGGCACCGCAAGAACGTCGAGCACTGCCTCGGCGACCCCCTCCACCGCCTTCGGCGGCACCTCCCCCTCAAGGGGGGAGGAAGTCCTCTTCTACGTTGCCTCGCGCGGTCACCACGCCGATATCGGCGGCACAGCGCCCGGATCGATGACGCCGCTCGCCACCACGGTCGACGAGGAAGGTGTCCTGTTCGACAATTTCCGCATCGTCGACCGCGGGAAATTCCGCGAGACGGAATTGCAGACGCTGCTCACCGACCACCGCTATCCGGCCCGCAACCCGCACCAGAACATCGCCGACCTCAAGGCGCAGATCGCCGCCAACGAGAAAGGCGTCGCCGAACTGCGCAAGATGGTCGCGCATTTCGGCCTCGATGTCGTCGAGGCCTATATGGGTCACGTCCAGGACAACGCCGCCGAAAGCGTGCGCCGCGTGCTGGAGCGATTGCCCGACACGTCGCGATACGAATACCCGACCGACACCGGCCAGATCATCAAGGTGAAGATATCGGTCGACCGGCAAAAACGCGAGGCGACCGTCGACTTCACCGGCACGTCACCGGTCATGAAGAACAACTTCAACGCACCCGAGCCTGTCGCCCGTGCGGCGGTGCTTTATGCCTTCCGTGTCATGGTCGAGGACATGATCCCGATGAATGCCGGGTGCCTCAGGCCAATCAACATCATCATTCCCGATGGCTGCATGCTGAAGCCCGCCTACCCCGCCGCCGTCGTCGCCGGCAATGTCGAGACCTCGCAGCATGTCACCAACGCGCTGTTCGGCGCCATGGGCGCGATGGCCAATGCGCAGGGCACGATGAACAATTTGACCTTCGGCAACAAGCAATACCAGTATTACGAGACGATCTGCTCCGGCTCGCCGGCAGGCCAGATGAACTCCGGCCGCGGCTTTGCCGGCACGTCCGGCGTCCACACCCACATGACCAATTCCCGCCTCACCGACCCGGAAGTGCTGGAACTCCGCTTTCCCGTGGTGCTGGAGGATTTCCACATCCGCGAAGGGTCCGGCGGCACGGGCAAATGGAATGCCGGCGACGGCACCAAACGCACCATCCGCTTTCTCGAAAAGATGGAATGCGCGATCCTGTCCTCGCACCGCAACCGTCCGCCGCAGGGGCTGGACGGTGGTGGTGATGGTGAGGTCGGATCGACCAAGGTGCGCCGCAAGGACGGTCGCGTCGACACGTTGAAGGCCTGCGACCAGACCGTGCTGGATGCCGGTGAGGCTGTTATCCTGACGACACCGACGCCGGGCGGGTTTGGCAAGGCCTGAACCTCCGTCAACAGGCTGTCACCGGCCTGTCATGACCCTGCGCTACCCGCTTGCGGCAAAGCAAATGGGGAATCACTTTGTCATGACGGACGTCTCCTCGGATCTGGTTTTTCGCCGCGGCAAGGAAGTTGGAAGGGCCGTCTACCAGAACCGCGCGCTTTCGAAAGCCGGTATTTCCGAGCGGCTGTTCGCCTTCCTGTTTTCCGGCCTCGTCTATCCGCAGATCTGGGAAGACCCCGATGTCGACATGGAGGCCATGCAGCTTGGCCAGGGCCACCGCGTCGTCACCATCGCCTCGGGTGGCTGCAACATCCTGGCCTACCTCACCCGCTCGCCGGCAAGGATCGACGCCGTCGACCTCAACGCCGCGCACATCGCGCTGAACCGCATGAAGCTGGAGGCGGTGCGCCGTCTGCCCTCGCAGGGCGATCTGTTTCGTTTCTTCGGTGCTGCCGATACCAGCCACAATTCGCAAGCCTACGACCGCTTCATCGCGCCGCATCTCGATCCGGTCAGCCGTCACTATTGGGAGCGCCGCAACTGGCGCGGCATCAGGCGCATCGGCGTTTTCGACCGCAACTTCTACCAGACCGGCCTGCTCGGCCTGTTCATCGCCATGGGCCACCGCACGGCGAAATTCTTCGGCGTCGACCCAGCGGGCATCATGCAGGCCCGCAACATCGGCGAACAGCGCCGCTTCTTCAACGAGGAACTGGCGCCGGTCTTCGACAGGAAGCTTCTGAAATGGGCGACCTCGCGCAAGGCCTCCCTGTTCGGCCTCGGCATTCCGCCGGCGCAGTATGATTCGCTGATCACCTCCGGCGACGGCACAATGGCCAGCGTGCTGAAGGCCCGGCTGGAAAAACTCGCCTGCGATTTTCCCCTGGAAAACAATTATTTCGCCTGGCAGGCTTTCGCCCGCCGCTATCCCGAGCCCGGCGAAGCCGCCCTGCCCGCCTATCTGGAAAAGCCTAACTACGACACCATCCGCGGCAACATCGATCGCGTCGCCATCCACCATGCCAATCTGATCGAGTTCCTGGCCGGCAAGGATGCCGGCACTGTCGACCGCTTCATCCTGCTCGACGCCCAGGACTGGATGACCGACGACCAGCTCAATGCACTGTGGTCGGAAATCACCCGCACCGCCTCCACCGGCGCCCGCGTCATCTTCCGCACCGCCGCCGAGCCCAGCCTGTTGCCGGGCCGCGTCTCCACTTCGTTGCTCGACCAATGGGACTACCAGAACGAGGCATCGCGCGACTTCTCGGCCCGCGACCGCTCGGCCATCTATGGCGGCTTCCACCTCTATGTGAAGCGTCCGGCATGAGCACGACGGAACTGCCGGCCAGCCCCGAATTCAAGGCCAACCATGCCGAACTGATGGACGGCGTCTACCGCTGGCAGCGTCACATCTACGACCTGACCCGCAAATATTATCTTCTCGGCCGCGACCGGCTGATTTCAGGGCTGGATGTTCCAGCCGGCGGCAGCGTGCTGGAACTCGGCTGCGGCACCGGCCGCAACATCATCCTGGCCGCCCGTCGCTATCCCGATGCCCGCTTCTTCGGCCTCGACATTTCGGCCGAGATGCTGGAGACGGCCGGCAAGGTGATCGACCGCAAAGGCCTGTCCAGCCGCGTCACGCTGGCAAGAGGCGACGCGACCGATTTCGATGCCGGCGCGCTCTTCGGCACCGAACGCTTCGACCGCGTCTTCGTGTCCTATTCGCTGTCGATGATCCCCGGCTGGGAGAAGACGGTGTCGGCGGCACTGGCAGCACTTGCCCCCGACGGTTCGCTGCATATCGTCGACTTCGGCCAGCAGGAGGGGCTGCCCGGCTGGTTCCGAACGTTGCTGCGCGGCTGGCTCAGAAAATTCCACGTCTCGCCACGTGAGTCTCTGCGCGAAGTTCTGGAATCGGAATCCCGGCGAACCGATGCAAGCTTCCATTTTCGCACCCTTTATCGCGGCTACGCGTGGCTGGCTGTGATCAAGATCGCCATCTGAAAAATAGCAGCCATCGGGATCAATCCCCTCAGTGAGACGATAGCTACCGCGCTCAGCAAGATAGATTGCCTGGTGACCCAAGGAGTGGTACATTATCTCCATGCTGCTGAAGGCATGTGATGATCGTCGGCTTTAGGGACGGATGGCTGCGGGCTTTCTTCGTAGAAGATACCCACTCCCGCAATATTCCGTCCGACCTCGAAAGCCGCTTGTTCCGCAAGCTCCAGATGATTGACGACGCGATGGTCGATCAGGATTTGCGCGTGCCGCCAAGCAATCATTTCGAGAAGTTGCGCGGCAATCTCGAAGGCTTCCATTCCATCCGCGTCAACAAGCAATGGCGGCTGGTCTTCCGCTGGGATGGCGGCCGCGGTGAGGCGTCGGACATCTATCTGGACGACCACGGTTATAAGTGAGGTGAGACATGTTGATGACTGCACGCAAGCCGGCAACGGTTGGTGAAATTCTCTCGGAAGAATTCATGCAGCCGCTCGGCCTGACACAGGCAGCCTTGGCCGACGCGATGGGCGTTCAACGCAAGCACGTGAACGAATTGTGCAACGACCGCCGCAGCGTGACGGCGGCGACTGCGCTCATTTTGGCGCGGGTGTTTGGCAACAGTCCGGACTTCTGGTTGAACGTCCAACGCCGCAGCGATCTTTGGGCGGTTATGAATTCGCCCGACGAGCGCGCGCGTGTCGATCGCGCCAAGCCTTTGGCGACGGCTGCATAGACAGGACTTTGAGGCGACCGGCGGCCGCCGCGTTCTAATGCAATGCCTTCACCAGCGCTCCCACCATCGTCCGCGGGCGGTAGCCGAGCTTGGCAGGCGTCAGGCCGAGCCGTACCACCACCAACTGCTCGGACGGGATGATGGTGACGGTCTGCCCGTCATGACCTTGCATCCAGTAAGTGTCCTTGGGCAGGCCCGCTGCGACACCAGCGCCAGGCTTCTCCTCGTCGCCGGGTGCTTCGATCCACAACTGGCCCTTGCCGTAGACCTTGGAAGCCGGTGCCGGTTCGCGCATCCAGTCGACGAAGCCGGCCGGCAGGATCTGGTTGCCGTTCCAGACACCGCCCTGCAGCAGGAACTGGCCGAAGCGCGCCCAGTCATGCGCGGTGGCGTAGAGATAGGACGAGCCGACGAATGTGCCCTGCTCATCGGTTTCGAGCACCGCACTGTGCATGCCGAGCGGCTCGAACAGCGCGCTGCGCGGCAATGTCAGCGCTTTGGCCTTGTCGCCGATCGCGTCCTGCCAGAGCCGCGACAGCATCACCGCCGTGCCGCTTGAATAGGAAAACACCTTGCCGACCTCGCCAGTCAGCGGCTTGGATTCGGCAAAGCCCGCCATGTCGGGTTCGAGATAGAGCATGCGCGTGACATCGGCGACGTCGCCGTAATCCTCGTTGAATTCCAGCCCGCTCGACATCGCCATCATGTCGGCAAGGCTGATCGCGGCGCGGCCATCTGTCTTCCACGGCGCGAACAGGCCCTTGTTGTCGATGGTCATCTTGCCGTCCTTGACCAGCGTGCCGATGATGGCGGCATTCACCGTCTTGGTCATCGACCAGCCGAGCAGCGGCGTCTTGGCGGAAAACCCCTCGCCATAGCGTTCGGCGACGACGCGACCGTTCTTGACCACCACGATCGCCCGCATGCCGGCGCCGGTCAGCGCCGCATCGTCGAGCAGCTTTGCAATCACTGGATCCTGTGAAGCGTCGACCCGCTCGCCCTCCGGCCACAGCGTATCCCGGCTGGTCGCGACAGGCTCGACATGGACTGCCGTGCGCCGCGCCTTGCCGACGTCGCCGTCGGGGACCGAGGCGCAGCCCAGCCCGTCGCGGGCGACGGCGACGCTCTTGCCGAGGAAGCCGAGCAAACCAGCGGAAACCGTACCGCGGTTCTTGTCGACCGAAACCCGCATCAGCCGCAGCAGTGGGTGGCCCGGCGCCTGCACGTCGACGGCAAGCACCTCGTTGGGGTCGCGTCCGGCGATGAAGACATTGGAGCAGACGATCTTGGCCGAATAGCCCGAGCCGACGCGGATCAATTCCGGCGGCGCGATATAAAGCCAGGCAAACAAAGCGGCGACCGCCAGCACGATCAGGCCAAGCAGCCATTTGACGATCTTGACGACGATCCGCATCTTTTCGGTCCCTGCTCTTCAGCTGCCCGGTCACTTCCGGCTCGATCTATGTCATCGATTTGCCGCCATTGCTTCGGCAAAATCGAGGTTCTTGTCGAGCGCCATCAACCTGTTATCAACCATGATCGGCGATCACTGGAGAATCAGGAGATGCTGTGGGGCGATCTCCTGAGGGCTGACACGTGCCGACCAAGGCACTGAGGTCACCCCGCAACAACAACCCATCAGCGACCGGCTGAATCCGGCTTGGAAGTTGTGATGCGCCGTCTTGCGGCTCTTTTCATGCTCACGCTGCTTGGCGCCTGCTCGACCGTGGACGATCTCTCGCCGCTGTCGCCATCTTCGTCCAGCAGTGGGACGGTTGCCGTGCGCGCGCCGCGCTTCGGCGATTCCAAGCCGCATGAATGGGACAGCGGGGCGCCATGGAACTATGCCGTCCATGGCACCGACGTCTCCAAGTACCAGACCTCGGTCGATTGGCCGGCGGCCAGGGCGAGCGGCATTTCCTTCGCCTTCATCAAGGCGACCGAGGGCGGAGACCGCTTCGACGAATATTTCAACGAGCATTGGGCGCGCACCAAAGCCGCGGGCGTTCCGCGCGCGGCCTATCACTTCTTCTATTTCTGCACGCCGGCGGCCGTCCAGGCGCGCTGGTTCATCCAGAATGTCCCCGTCGACCGCTCCTCGATGCCGCCGGTGCTCGACATGGAATGGAATCCGAAATCGCCGACCTGCAGGCTGCGCCCCGACGCGGCCACGGTGCGCGCGGAGATGGCCACCTTCCTCGAAATCATCGAGCGGCATTACGGCAAGAAGCCGATCATCTACACCTCGGTCGATTTCTTCGACGACAACGAACTGTCGACCTTCCGCGGTTATCCCTACTGGCTGCGCTCCGTCGCCGGCCATCCGCGCGAGAAGTACGGCAGCCACCCCTTCACCTTCTGGCAGTATACCGGCACAGGCATCGTTCCCGGCATGACCGGCAAGTCCGATATCAATGTGTTCAACGGCAGCGAGGCCGCCTGGAACAAGTGGCTGCGGCAGAACACCCGTTGATACCGGGTTCAACCGCAGCAACGCCTTAGATCAAATCACTCCAGCAGAGTTTCCGTTGAACCGGGTTCAACGGCAGCGAATCCGCCCGGATATGTGGCTACGGCAG
The DNA here is from genome assembly GCF_055901595.1 of Mesorhizobium sp. WSM1386. Taxonomy (NCBI): domain Bacteria; kingdom Pseudomonadati; phylum Pseudomonadota; class Alphaproteobacteria; order Hyphomicrobiales; family Phyllobacteriaceae; genus Mesorhizobium; species Mesorhizobium sp. WSM1386. Next base: position 3,318,751 of record NZ_CM148373.1, on the reverse strand, counting down.
AAGAACCGTTGACACCGGGCCTGCCGCCTGCTTTTCGACACAGCCAGCGGTAATGAGTGCAACCGCCGGTAATTCAGGGTGTTGGGCTTCCAGGCAAGCCGCGACAACGCCCTTCTTCGCTTCGAAAGGAAGCCGATGCGACTGCGTTTCCAAGCCCTCGCGGCGCTGTTGCTGTGCGCCACGGCCTTGCCGGCGGTGGCGCAGGAATGCGGCGGCGATTTCGAAACCTGGAAACAGGGGGTCGCGGCCGAGGCCAAGGCCGCGGGTGTCGGTCCCGTCGGCCTCGATGCGCTTGAAGATGCCAACTTCGACGAGAGGGCTCTGGCGCGCGACCGCGCCCAGGGCGTCTTCACCCAGACCTTCGTTCAATTCTCAAACCGCATGATCTCGGCCTACCGGCTCAAGCAAGGTGCGGCGAACATGAAGAAATATGCCGATATCTTCGCTCGCGCCGACCAGCAGTTCGGCGTCCAGGCACCGGTCATCACCGCCTTTTGGGCACTGGAGACGGACTTCGGCGCCGTGCAGGGCGATTTCCACACGCTGAGCGCGCTGGTCACACTGTCGCATGATTGCCGCCGCCCGCAACTGTTCCGGCAGCAACTCGTACCACTGCTGGAACTGATTGATCGCGGCGTATTGCCGGCCGATGTCACCGGCGCCTGGGCCGGCGAGATCGGCCAGACCCAAATCCTGCCTTCGGACTATCTGGCGCGCGGCGTCGACGGCGATGGCGACGGCAAGATCGACCTGCGCGGCAGCGCGCCCGACGTGATCATGACCACGGCCAACAAGGTGCTGTCGCGCGGCTGGAAGCGTGACGAACCCTGGATCCAGGAAGTGCGCGTGCCCGACGAGATGCCGTGGGACCAGACCGGGCGCACCAACAAATTGCCGCTGACACAGTGGGCGCAGTGGGGCATCACCAATCCCGACGGCTCGCCGCTTGTCGACAAGGGCCTGAAGGCTGGCCTCGCCTTGCCCATGGGCCGCAAGGGCCCGGCCTTCCTCACCTACGACAATTTCGACGTCTATCTCGAATGGAATCAGTCCTTCACCTATGCGCTGACCGCGGCCAACCTCGCGGCAAGGCTCGCCGGCGCACCGCCGCTTGATCCACGCAACCCTGAACCAGGCCTCGACAACAACCAGATGAAGGCACTGCAAACCAAGCTCGAAGCCCGGGGCTACGACGTCGGTACGGTCGACGGCATCCTTGGCACCAACACCCGCGAAGCCATTCGCAAGGAGCAGATGCGGCTGGGGTTGCCCGTGGACGGTTGGCCGACACCGGAGCTTTTGGCGAAACTGTGAAGGGAGCGAGTAGCGAGTAGCGAGTAGCGAGTAGCGAGGAAGATAATGCCGTATTCGCTACTCACTATTCCCTATTCGCTAATCCGCCATCGTCTCCAAACTGGCGAAGCCCTGCGGCGCGTCGCCCTCGTCGAACGGCGTCGCCACCTCGACGAAGGTGTCGGGATAGAACCCGTTGAAGCGGGTCCTTAGCGACAGCGAATAGGCGCCGATATGGCCGATCTCGATCCAGTCGCCGGTGTCGACGGTTTCCGGCAGCCAGAACGGCCGGGACAGGATGTCGACGGAATCGCAGGTCGCGCCGCAGACCTTGAACGGTACGATGTTCTTTTCCTCGCCATTGCGCGAACGGATCGCCGGATCGGGGATGAAGCGGGCCGGCAGCGTGATCTTGCCGGTCCATGAATCAGACAGCGAAGCCCAGATGCCGTCATTGATGTAGAGCCGCTTGCCCTTGCGCAACAGCACCCGCACGATCAGCGACAGGCAGCGCGCCACGATCACCCTGCCCGGCTCAGCCACCAATGGAATCTGATCGAACTGGTACTCCTTCAGGTCGCCGGAAAGCCGCGACATGATCTGGCCGAGCGACGGCATCTCGATCTGCTTGCGGTTGGGATCGTGCCCGTATTCAGCGGGAAAGCCGCCGCCGACATCCAACCCGGCAATATCGAAGGTCAGCCGGTTGCGCACCCAGTCCGCCGAGGCCAGCGCCCGCTCATAGGTGTCGGGGTCCTCGATCTGGCTGCCGACGTGGAAGCAAAGCCCAACCTTGTAGCCGGTGCGGTTCAGCCGCTCGGCGAGCTCGACCGCATAGGCCGGCCCGGCGCCGAACTTCTTCGACAGCTCGTAGGCGGCCGATCCTTTCGTCTGGATGCGCACGAACACGCTGATCGCACCCGGATCGATATCGAGCGCCCGCACCACGCGCGTCAGCTTGGTGATTTCGTCCTCATGGTCGAGCGAGATGACGCGGATGGCGTATTTCTCGAGCGCCAGCTTGATGTCCGACTGCGCCTTGACCGGGTGCATGTAGAGCATCTCGGCATCGGGCGAGACGGCGCGGACGGCGGAAAACTCGCCCGGCGATGCAACGTCGAAAGCAGTGACACCGGCCTCGACCAGGGTCTTCAGCACGATCTGCTCGCCATTGGTCTTGACCGCATAGGCGGTCTTGCCGGGAAACATGCCCATGAACTGCCTGGCGTCGGCCTTGAGCACCTGCGGGCGGAAGCAATAGACCGGATCGTCCGGGCGAAGCGCCAGGGCCGCCTCGCGGGCATTCTCGAATCGCTGCATTGACGAATCCTCGACTTCGGCCTGCGCACAATTAATCCAAGCTAGCGGCCAATGAAAACAATTCTGTGTCTCGTGCGCCCGGCGCAGCGACTCTAGTTTTGGGGCAGCGTTTGCCATCGATCAGGTTTCGGGTGGCCCTTGCCGCCGAACCCGATATGCCATCTGCCTGACCGGTCGGGATTCAAACCGGCATTTCAGCCCGTCTTGGGGGAGGATGATTCACATGGCAATGGCCGCGACAGCACCGCCACGCGGACCGATGACGCTCACCGACTGGGGGCAATTGCTGCTGCTCGGTGCGATCTGGGGCGGCTCGTTCTTCTTCGCCCGCATAGCGGTGGCGGAACTTCACCCGCTGGTGCTGGTGCTGTTTCGCGTCGCCATCGCCGCGATCGCGCTGCAGCTTTATCTCGGCCTGCGCGGCCCCTCCTTCCGCCTCGCCCTGCCTCACGCCGGCCTGTTCTTCCTGCTGGCCTTCACCAACAACGTCATCCCCTTCTCGCTAATCTTTGCCGGCCAGACGAAGCTTGGCGCCGGTGTCGCCTCGGTGCTCAATGCCACCACGCCGTTCTGGACGCTGATCCTCGCCAATGCGCTGACATCGGACGAGAAGCTCTCCTGGAACAAGCTTGCCGGCATTGCGCTTGGCGTTGCCGGCACCGCGGTGATGATCGGACCGGGCCTGCTCGCCGGGCTCGGCGGCCCGGTCTGGGCCAAATTCGCGCTGATCGGCGCTTCGCTATCCTATGGCGTCGCCCTGATGGTCGCACGCCGCTTCAAGGGCGTGCCCTCGCCGGTCATCGCCACCGGACAGATGACCGCCTCGACCATTATCATGATCCCGATCGTGCTCTTCGCCCATGGCCCGGCCGGCCTGTTCTCGGCCTCGCCGCCGGTATGGACGGCCGTCTTTGCGCTGGCGCTGCTGTCCACCGCCTTCGCCTACATCCTCTATTTCAATCTCGTCGCCTCGGCCGGGGCGACCAACGCCTCGCTGGTCACGCTCATCGTGCCAGCCAGCGCCATGCTGCTCGGTTTCATGTTCCTCGGCGAACGGCTGGAACTGTTCGAGATCGGCGGCGTGGTGCTGATCGCGCTTGGCCTTGTCACCATCGATGGGCGGCTATTTGTCAAAAGGTAGCACTGCCATGACACAGCAACGACACGCCGTCGCCACAATTTATTCACAGGCCTGAAGCGGGTTTTTGCGCAGGAGTTTCAAAGCCTAACGGCAAAACCGGGGTCGCAAATTCCACAATCACGTCGCAATGCAGCACATTTTCCGCTTGCCTGTGGCACAAATGAACCTAGACTCCCACTCATAGCTCTTTAAGAGGAGGCTATGTCATGGGACTTACGAGGCCAATCAACGCATTGATGATCTGTGCTGCGTTTGCTTTCATCGGCGCCCTCATTATGGGCGTCCTTCCCTGAACCCGCCAAACCGGGGAAGACCAGCACCAAATAGTCCAGACAGTTCGAAAGGCCGGGTTTTACCCGGCCTTTTGCTATCCAGCTTGCCTATGCCGCGGCCGACCCGGCCACCTCATCCTCGTGCGAACGGATGCCGATCATGTGGCAGATCGCGAACACCAGGTCGGCCCGATTCATGGTGTAGAAGTGGAAGTCGCCCACCCCGCGCTCGACCAGGTCCAGCACCTGTTCGGCGGCCACGGCTGACGCCACCAGCGCATGCGTCTGCGGGTCGTTCTGCAAGCCGTCGAAACGCTCGGCCAGCCATGCCGGCACCAGCGCACCGCAGCGCGCCGAGAAATTGGCGACCTGGGTGAAATTGTGCACTGGCAAGATCCCGGGAACGATCGGGATGTAGATACCGGCGCGGCGCGCGCGCTCGACATACCGTTCGTAGAGATCGTTGTCGAAGAAGAACTGGGTGATCGCCCGCGTCGCGCCATTGTCGACCTTGCGCTTCAGCATGTCGATGTCGGTGGCAAAGTCAGGGCTTTCCGGATGCTTTTCCGGATAGGCCGAAACCGAAATGTCGAAGTCGCCGGCGCTCTTCAGCGCCCCGACCAGCTCAGCCCCGTTGGCATAGCCGTCCGCATGTGGACGGTAGGCGGTGCCGACGCCCGCGGCCGGATCGCCGCGCAAGGCGACGAAGCGCTTCACGCCTATATCGGCAAATTCCTGGATGACTGCATCGACCTCATGGCGGGCGGCATCCACGCAGGTCATGTGCGCGGCCGGCGTCAGGCTTGTTTCCTGCAGGATGCGGCTGATGGTGCGCGCGGTCCGCTCGCGCGTCGAACCGCCGGCGCCATAGGTCACCGAGACGAATTTCGGCTTCAGTGGCTCCAGCCGCGTGACCGTGTCCCACAGCCTTGCCTCCATCTCGTCGGACTTCGGCGGGAAGAATTCGAACGAAACCCGGACCTTATCGCCAATGTCGGGGCGGCGGGAAAAACGGAACTGGTTCATCAGGCGATTTCCCCTATCGAGGTCAATTTGGTCTGCTGGCTGTCATTGGCGGGATCGGCAATCAGCAGGCGACGGTCGCGGCCAAGCCAGAGTTTTACCGTGAGCCTGGCTTCGTTGCCGCCGCGCGGCTCGAACTCCTGGGCGTCCTCGAGGTCGAGGCCGGCCTCGGCAAACCATTCGCCGATCTGCCGGTCGGAAAAGCCGAGCCGCATATGCGCATGCTCTTCGCGCAGGAACTCCAGCGTGTGCGGTGCAAAGTCGACGATGACCAGCCTGCCCGCCGGCCGCAACAGCCGCGCCGCCTCATGGATGGCGCGGGCCGGATCGTCGAGGTAATGCAGCACCTGATGGATGGTGACGAGATCGAAGGCGTCGCGCTCGACCGGCGGCGAAAAGATGTCGCCCTGCCGCACCTGCGCATTCGAAACGCCGGCCTTGTCGAGATTGGCGCGCGCCACGGTCAGCATCTCGCGCGACATGTCGATGCCGATGCCGCGCCGGTAGAGCGGCGAGAAGATTTCGAGCAGCCGCCCGGTGCCGGTACCGAGATCGAGCATCGACTGGAACGGCCGCTTGCCGACCAGCTTCAGCATGGCGGCCTCGACGGCACGGTCCGGCACGTGCAGCGAGCGGATATGATCCCAGCTCGCCGCGTTCACCGAGAAATACTCGGTGGCGCGATCCTGCCGCTTGCGCTTGACCGAGGCCAGCCGTTCCAGATCGCGCTCGACTTGCGGATCGGCGCCGCGAATGCCGGAAACCAGCCCCATGACGAAGTCACGAGCGGAATCGGCATCCGAGAGCCGGAAGAAGGCCCACGAGCCTTCCTGATAGCGGCCGATCAGCCCTGCCTCCAGCAACAGCTTCAGGTGCCGGGAGACACGCGGCTGCGACTGGCCGAGAATTTCGGTAAGATCGGAAACCGTGAGGTCGCCTCGCGACAACAATGCCAGTATGCGCAGGCGGCTGGATTCGGCCGCCGCCTTCAATGTGTCCACCATGGTGTCGAGCGAGACGTGCATCAGCGTATTCTTTTCAGCCTATTCACTTTGAAAAAGATATAAACATATGTTTATGTCGATTTTAAAAACCTTGCAAGCGCTATGTCGCTTCCGGACAGGAAAATGCCGCATGCGTGATTTCCCGGCGCATATCGCCCAAAAGTGCGCAACGGTTTTGGGGCAATGACATGCACCAGCAAGAGATGGGTAAAATGACCGGACCGCGTGAGATGTTCGAGGGACGAGAAGGCGAGCGGAGGCTGGATCATGATCCGGCAGCAATGCCGCCCGATGCCGGCGTCGTCTTCATCGGCCGCATCGCCTCGCCGTGGGCGACGCGGGAAAGCTGCCCGAAGAACATGCGCGCTGCCCGTGAGACCGGACAGCCCGCCATGCTCACCATCGATGCGCCCTACCGCGAAGGCCTGCGCGGCCTGGAGCGGTCCAGCCACGTCGTTATCCTGTCCTGGCTGCATCACGCGCCGCGGAATCTGATTGTGCAGAAACCGCGCCATGCGGCTGAAGCCAAAGGCGTATTCGGCCTGCGCTCCCCTGCCCGCCCGAACCCGGTCGGCCTGCATGTGGCGCGGCTCGTGGGACTCGACATCACCACCGGGCGCGTCGATCTCGACGCCATCGACGTGCTCGACGGCACGCCGGTTATCGACATCAAGCCTTACTTCGCCTCGACCGATGCCATTGCCGAGGCGACCGTTGAGGGGCAAGAGGAATCCGATCGGGGTCAACGATGACCGCGCCGACAGGCCGCCGCCGCGCCATCGCCAAGGCGCTGACAGCGCTTCTGCCGCTGGCGCCCTACGCCGACATGGAGAAGATCCGCACGGATGCCGGCTCGGTGCATATGAAAACCTTGCCGCCGACGATCGCGGTGTGGCTGGCGGCGATTGCCCATATCCGCCATATGCACACCGATTACGAAAAACTGCTCGCCGACGGCTATGACCGCGACTCGGCGCGTTTCTTCGTCATCGAGCAGACCAACGTGGTGCTGACCCGCTGGCGCGCCACCCGCCTGCTTGACGCCGACGACGAGGACGAATGAGACCTGTTACTGCCGTGTCAGCACGGCGACCGCATTGTATGGTCGGCCATCGGCATGGCCGACCCATGTCCAGGACAGTTTTTCCTTGAAAAACCGGACGGTGATGTCGCCGCCATCGATGCACTTGTCCTGACCGTAGGCGATGCTCTCGTGGAACTCCGCCGAGCTGTCATCCCTGGAAGTCTGGGACAATGATCCGCCGCAGCCGAGCGAGGGATAGTCGATCGACCCGCTGCCATCGCCAATCGTCATGGCGATCGACCAGTCGGCGCCGGCGTCGCCCGCCGGACTCTGGTGGCCGCTGCCGATCCAGGTGCCGGTCAGCGTCGGCGCCGTGACGCTCACCGCGCAAGGCAGGTTCTGGAAGATCGGCGTCAGTTCACTGCCCGTCTTCTCACAGCGATAGGTCTGGCCGCCCTGGCAAAGTTCGTCGCCCTCTTTCACGCACTGCGCGCTGGCTTCGCCGGCTGCGGCGAAAATCGACAAAGCCGCAACAACGATCTCAAGCCTGTTCATTTCCCCCTCCATCTCAGCACCCGACCATAAGGCAATTCCAGCCTGATGTATCGACCACGTCCCCTGGGAGGACGAACAGCGCCGGGCGGCTGGCTCTATGCCTTCTGACCGGGGCCGATAGCCTGCGGATACCGCCTTGCGCGACAGGAGACCCCGATGCGACAGACGACGGCAATAGAGAATTCGAAGCCGCTGCCCGCGGTCAGCGAGCATCACGTTGACCCGCATTCCTATCCCGACGGCATCGCCTTCCTCGACGGCCAATATCTGCCGATGTCGCAAGCCAAGATATCGGTGCTGGACTGGGGGTTCCTGCATTCCGACGCCACCTATGACACCGTGCATGTCTGGGACGGTCGCTTCTTCCGCCTTGACCTGCATCTTGACCGTTTCTTCGGCGGGCTGGAAAAACTGCGCATGACGATACCCTTCGACCGCGATGGCGTGGCCGAAATCCTGCACGATTGCGTGGCGTTGTCGGGCCATCGGGCCGCCTATGTCGAAATGCTGTGCACGCGCGGCGCCTCGCCGACCTTCAGCCGTGATCCGCGCCAGGCGATCAACCGCTTCATGGCGTTCGCCGTGCCGTTCGGCTCCGTCGCCAATGCCGAGCAGTTGCGGCGCGGCCTGCGCGTCGCCATCAGCGACAAGGTGCGCATTCCGCCGGCCTCGATCGACCCGGCAATCAAGAATTACCACTGGCTCGACCTGGTTCAGGGGCTTTATGACGCCTACGACCGCGGCGCCGAGACCGCATTGGTTCTCGACTTCAATGGCAACGTCGCCGAGGGTCCAGGCTTCAACGTCTTCTGCGTTCAAGCATGGCAGACTGTCGACGCCGGCCATCGGCGTGCTGCCGGGAATAACAAGGCGCACCGTCTTCGATCTCTGTGCAGAGGCAGGTCTCGCCGCGACGGCCGCCGATGTCAGCGTCGCCGCGCTGCGCGAAGCCGACGAGGTCTTCATCACCTCGACCGCCGGCGGCATCATGCCGGTGACGGAGATCGACGGCGCGGCGATCGCCGGCGGCAAGGTCGGGCCAGTCACTAGCCGGCTGATGGCGCTCTATTGGCAAAAGCACGACGATCCGGCGTGGTCGAGTGCGGTGAATTATCGCTGACGCCAGACATCTCATTCAAAAAGTTTTCCCCTCGCCTCTGGAAAATCGCGGGATAGGCCGTATATGCCCGAAAGCGGAGAAGCCTCCGCTTTCACCTGAAAATTGCGCCCGCAGGGGCAAGGATTCCACATCATGACAAACAAGGTTTGGTTCATCACCGGATCGTCGAAGGGCTTTGGCCGCGTCTGGGCCGAGGCCGCGTTGGCACGTGGCGACCGCGTTGCCGCAACGGCCCGCGATGCCGGCACGCTCGCCGATCTCGTCGAGAAATATGGCGACAACGTCGCCGTGATAAAGCTCGATGTCACCGACAAGAAAGCCGTCGATGCCGCGATTGCCGAAGCGCACAGGCGCTTTGGCCGGCTCGACGTCGTCATCAACAACGCCGGCTACGGCCATTTCGGCGCCATCGAGGAAGTCAGCGAGCAGGAAGCCCGCGACCAGATCGAAACCAACGTGTTCGGCGCGCTCTGGGTCACGCAGGCCGCACTGCCGATCATGCGGGCGCAGCGGTCGGGCCACATCATCCAGATCTCGTCGATCGGCGGCGTCAACGCCTTTGCCTCGCTCGGCCTCTACCACGCCTCGAAATGGGCGCTGGAAGCCTTCAGCCAGTCGCTGAGCATCGAGGTCGCGGAATTCGGCATCCATGTCACTTTAGTCGAGCCGGGTGGTTTTTCCACCGACTGGGCCGGCCCGTCGGCCAAGGTCTCCCAGGCGATCGAAGCCTATGCGCCTGCCCGCGCCAGGATGGCGGAGCGCCGCGCCAACGCGGTCGCCGGCGATCCCGAGGCGACCGGCCCGGCGATGCTGGCCATCGTCGACGCCGCCGAGCCGCCGCTCAGGGTGTTCTTCGGCGACGGCGGCCTGCCGATGATCCGCCAGGAATACGCCAACCGCCTCGCCACCTGGGAAAAGTGGGATGAGGTTTCCATCATGGCGCAAGGCGCCAAGAAGAACCGCAAGGCTGCCTGACAGGGCCTCGGCTGCGCGGCCAAGGGCTGCGCAGCCGCACCGTTTCCGATCTAGGCGGGATAGGTCCACTGCTCCGGCACCCGCGCCGAAATCTCCTCGCCGGCCTTGATCGTTCCGGGCTTTTCCACCCAGGCGACCACGCCGCGCAGGCGCTTGGCCGCTTTCGGGAACAACAGCGCACCGGCTTCGATGTCGGCCATCCCGGTATGTTCGGCGATCGACCGGCCGGCGATGCGGCATGGTCCGTTCTGTGCGTCGACCTTGAGGGTCACGCCGCCCTTGAAGAACAGCAGCGTGCCGGCCGGCAGCATCGACAGATGCGGTACGCCTTCGATCACCAGATTGGCGCCGATCCATTCCGGCTTGATCTCGTCAAGGCCCATCCGTTCGGCGACCATTGCGAGTTCGTCCACGGCCACGATCGACAATTGCCGTTCGTTGCGCATTTCGGTGCCGCGTGGATACCAGGGCTCGCGGCCGCCCGAGCGTCGCGTCGCGCCGGCGTGGAAATCACCCGATATGCCGTCGAAGCCCAGCCGCAACTCCTGCACCGGACGCGTCTCGAAATGATCTGACGGCGCGACATAGAGGGCGGCCGCGTGTGCGGAAAGCTTCTTTGCCGGGATGATTTCGACCGGCTTTTCGGCCTCGGGGAAGAGATCCAGCATGGCTTCAGTCCTTGGATGACACGCCCTGGTTTTGCCCTTCGGCCGGCAGAGCCGCAAGAGCGGTTTGGGCCAAAATACGCAACTCTTCGACCGATGCGCCATCCCGCGCCTGGATCGACATGCCGTTCATGACACCGGCGAGGTATTTGGCAAAGCCCTCGACCGAGAGAGCTTCCGCGAAGTCACCCATCGCCCTGCCCTTGGCCAATCGCTCCGCGATCGCCGCTTCGCTCGCCTTACGATAGGCCCTGAGTTCATCCGCAATGGCTTGCGCTTGCGGCGAGGCCGCCAGCGCACCGCTGACAAACAGGCATCCGCCGGGTTTGCCGGGCCTGGAATAGGCCTCCGCCGCGCCGAGCAGCAACCGCCGGATCGCCTCCCGCGTCGGCACCGGCGCGCTCAGCGCATCCAGCGCAAAGCCGATCTCGGTCTGGTGGTAGCGCGTCAGCGCCCTGCGGAACAAGGTCTCTTTGTCGGTGAAGGCGTTGTAGATCTGCGGCGGCGTCAGCCCCATAGCCTCGCGCAGCATGGCCAGCGACGTCGCCTCGTAGCCATGCTCCCAGAACAGGTGCATCGCCGCATCCAGTGCCTGATCGGGATTGAACGCACGCGGCCTGCCCCCGCGCGGCTTTTCCAAATTATCCATAGCGATCGATACGAAACCTATTGACTCATCTCCGACGCATAACGTACCAATCGATACGAAACATGGCAAGCCGGGAAGACAACCCGACCGGCAAGGCCCTGCAACCCGAGGATAAAGGAGAGCCCAAATGCCAATCACCGTGACCGCCCCCGAAGGCGTACTGACCCCGGCCGGAGAGCGCCAAATCCTGCCGCGCCTCAGCGCCGCCCTCATCGAAGCATCCGGTGCCACCGGCAATTCCTTCTTCACCGCGATCGTCGGCGGCACGGTCCACATTTTGCCGCCTCACCACATCTATGCCGGTGGCGCCAATCGGCCGGTCGTCATGGTCGAGCTGAAATTGCCGAACATCGGCCTGGGCTCGGTCGAAGCCCGCAAGGACTTCATCTCCGCTGCCGCCGCGATTGTGGCCGAGCTCTGCGTGCCGGACCACAGACCTGAAAACACCTGGATCAACATCGTCAATGCGCCCGACGGCGGCTGGGGCATTGGTGACAGGCAATATTCAGGCGACACGCTCATTGCAGCCGCCGCCGCCGCCGCGCAGTGACCTGGCAGGAGCGACAAGGATGCGGCTCTCCCCTTCGCTGTTCTTCACCACCGGCTGCGAACCGGCATTGGCCTTCTACGAACAGTGCGGTCTTGGCCGGGGGACGATCCTGCTGCGCTGGGGCGACAACGACATGCCGGTGCGGACCGAGGCGATGCGCGGAAAAATCCTGCATGCGCGGTTTGAAGGTCCGGGTGTGCTGTTCCATGCTTCCGACAATGACGATGCGGAGCCAATGAGGGGCTCCGCAATAATGCTGGAGTTCGAAGACCTGGCCGCCATGCGGGAGCTGTTCGCCCGCATGGCCGTAGGCGGACGGATCACCGTGCCCCTGGCAAGGCAATATTGGGGAACCTTTTTCGGCATGCTGGTCGACGCCTTTGGCGTGCAGTGGATGTTCAGTTGTTCGGGTGAGTGAGGACGAGGATCACGATCTTCTTACTGGAAATGGAACCAGCTCCGCATTGCTGCCGTGCCGAGCCGGTCTCATGGTAACGTCCAGACAAATTGACGGAGGTTCGTGATGCGCCCCGGCACGGCAATCGCGCTGCTTTGGTTGATCTGGGCGGTATCGTGGGCCGCCGCGGCGTTCTGGGCCGCCCCGGCAATGAAGCGCGCCGGCTTTCGGGCGGAGGCGCCGTACCGGGTGGTGCTGATATTCGGCACAATTCTGCTGTTCATTCCGGCGCATAATTATGTCGGCCGTTTTCGCCTGTGGTTCCCCAACCTTGCCGTGGCCTGGATCTGCGTCGCGCTGATCGCAATCGGCCTCGCCTTCTCATGGTGGGCGCGGCTGCATCTTGGCCGGCTGTGGTCGGGAACGGTCACCGCCAAGGCCGAGCACCGCGTCATCGACACCGGGCCTTACGGCCTCGTTCGCCACCCGATCTACACCGGACTGCTCCTGGGAATCCTGGCCACCATGGCGACGAAAGGCACCGTCTGGGGCGTCGTCGGCGCCATCCTTTTGACCCTCGGCATCGTCATGAAGGCCAAGCTCGAGGAGCGTTTCCTGCGCACAGAACTCGGAACCGCCTATGACGATTACGCTGGGCGAGTGCCGATGCTGGTGCCCTTCGCGCCAGCCTGACGCGGCGGGGCGCCCTGGACGTCAGAGCATCCTGATCAGCGCACCGCCGATCGAATAGCCCGCGCCAAACGCGCAGATCAGGCCGAAATCGCCGGGCTTCATGTCGGCATGGTTCTCCGACAGCGCCACGATGGCGCCGGCGCCCGCCGTATTGCCCAGCCGCTCCAGCACCATCGGCGCACGATCGTGATCGACATCGTGGCCGAAGGACAGCTTCAAAATCATCGCGTTCATGCGCGCATTGGCCTGGTGCAGCCAGAAGCGCCTGATCGCCTGCGGCGTCAGCCCGTGCTCGGCCAGGAATTCGACGATGAACTTTTGCCCGGCGACGGTGACTTCCTTGAACACCTTGTTGCCGACCTGCTTGATCAAATTGCCTTCCAGGTTGATCATGTAGGGATCGTCCTGGGCGGTGCGGGTATGATAGCCCAGATTGGTGCGGATGTTGTTCGACATCTGCGTCCAGATGCGGGTGTCGAGCACCTCGAAGCGTCCCGGCCGCTTCTCGCCTTGGGCAAGCCCCTCCACCACCATCGACACCGAGGCGTCCCCGAAGATGAAGTGCGTCTGCCGGTCGCGGAAATTGAGATGGCCGGTGATGATTTCCGGCGTGGTCACCAGAATGCGCTTGTGCGCGCCCGAGCGCACCAGATTGACGGCCATGTGAAGCGCCGCCGCGGCGGACGAACAGCCAAGCCCCATGTCGAAGCCGGCGCCCTTCGTACCCAGGGCCTCCTGCATTTCGATGGCGATCGCCGGATAAGGCCGCTGGTGATGCGAGGCCGAACAGATGATCAGGTCGATGTCGGATGGCTGCAGCCCGGCATGGTCGAGTGCCTTCCTGGCCGAGGCGATGCCGAACTCGGCCTCCAGCGACAGCGCATCGTCCGGACGTGCCGGAATGCGCGGCGTCATGCGGGTCGGATCTAGGATGCCTTCGCGCTCGATCACATGACGGGAGCGCACGCCGGAGGCATGGACGATGAAATCGCTGTCGGATTTCTGCAGCAAGGTCTCGCCGGTGCTCTCGCGCCGCGCGTTCTCCGTATCGACCCAGCTGTTGAAGCTCTCGACCAGCTCTTCATTCGTGATGACAGCTTCAGGGATTTCAGCGCCGATGCCGCTGATGATGACGCGATGCATATTTCAGTCCGTCCCATCCGCAGGCGTTGCGGCTTCATGTGGGCGCCGAAGCGCTTCGGCGCAACCCTTTTCTCATCGGCGGGTTTACGCCGGCTTAAACCGGCTCGATTTCACAGGCCCACAATTTGGTGTTGGTCTACGGATAGCCCTAGCCAGCCCGCTTGGCGACGATGAAGATACGCGGGAAGCGCAGCAGCACCTTGCCATTCGCGGTCTTTGGATAGGCCTTGGCGATCTTGGCAGTGTAGCTGTCGAGGAACATCTTGCGCTCGTCCGCCTCAAGTGGATCGAGGAACGGCTTCAGCCCGGTCGACTTCACCCATTCGACGATCGCCTCGGCATCGGCCAGCGGATGGTTGTAGACGGTGTGCCAGATATCGAGCCGATCGGAGTGCGGCGATAAAAGGTCGTAATAGAACGACACCGGCGGCAGCGGCGCACGCGCCGCGTTTCCTATCTTTGCCGCAAACGGCACTTCAGCGGCGGTTTCCCGCATCAGACGATGCGAATCCTCGCCCATATTGTCGGGCATCTGCACAGCCAGCGCGCCGCCGGGCGCCAGAAAACCCATCAGTCTTTGAAACACCGCCGGATGCGTCGGCAACCACTGGAACACCGCATTGGCGAAGATGACGTTGACCGGCTCGGCCGGCTTCCATGTCGCGGCATCGGCCAGATCGAACGTCACGTTGGGCAGGCGCGCCCTCGCCTTTTCGATCATGTCGGGAGAGGTGTCGAAGCCGCGCACCTCGGCATCCGGCCAGCGCTCGACCAGCAATTCAGTCGAGTTGCCCGGCCCGCAGCCGATATCGACGACCCGGCGTGGGAAATCGACCGGCACTTGCGCAACCAGATCCCGCGCGGGCCGCGTGCGCTCATCCTCGAATTTCAGATATTGGGCGGCGGACCAGTCAGCCATTCGAGCTCCTCATGTCGTGCTGAGAAATCGCCGCCCCTACGATCCCCTTACCGCGTCAGCCTCTTATACGTCATGCGGTGCGGGTTGACGGCTTCGGGCCCGAGCCGGCGGATCTTGTCCTGCTCGTAATCCTCGAAATTGCCTTCGAACCATTCGACATGGCTGTCGCCCTCGAAGGCGAGGATGTGCGTCGCCAGACGGTCGAGGAACATGCGATCGTGCGAGATGATGACCGCGCAGCCGCCAAAATTTTCCAGCGCGTCTTCGAGCGCCGCCAGCGTTTCCGTATCGAGATCGTTGGTCGGTTCGTCGAGCAGCAGCACATTGCCGCCTGTCTTCAGCATCTTGGCCAGGTGCACGCGGTTGCGCTGGCCGCCGGAGAGGTTGCCGACCTTCTGCTGCTGGTCGCCGCCACGGAAGTTGAACGACGCGCAATAGGCGCGGGTGTTGGCCTCGAACTTGCCGAGCTTGACCACTTCGGCGCCACCCGAAATTTCTTCCCAGACGGTCTTCGACGGATCGAGAGCGTCGCGGCTCTGGTCGACATAGCCGAGCTTGACCGTCTCGCCGACGCGGATCGTGCCGGCATCGGGCTTTTCCTGGCCGGTGATCATGCGGAACAGCGTCGTCTTGCCGGCGCCGTTCGGGCCGATGACACCGACGATGCCGCCTGGCGGCAGCTTGAATTCCAGTCCGTCGATCAGCAGCGTGTCGCCAAAACCCTTGGACAGGCCGTCGACCTCGATCACCACATTGCCGAGCCGCTCACCGTGCGGAATGACGATCTGGGTATCGCTCGGCCGCCGCTTGTCGGCTGCATCCAACAGGTCCTGGAAGGCCTGGATACGCGCCTTGGACTTGGTCTGGCGAGCCTTCGGGCTCGACTGGATCCACTCGCGCTCGCGACCGATGGCGCGCTGGCGGGCATCGTCCTCGCGGCCTTCCTGCTTGAGGCGCTTGGCCTTGGCTTCGAGATATTTGGTGTAATTGCCCTCATAGGGAATGCCGCGGCCGCGATCGAGTTCGAGGATCCAGCCGGTGACATTGTCGAGGAAATAGCGATCGTGGGTGATGATCATCACGGCGCCCGGATAGGCGCGCAGATGCTTTTCCAGCCACGCCGTGGTTTCGGCGTCGAGATGGTTGGTCGGTTCGTCGAGCAGCAGAAGGTCGGGCTGGCGCAGCAGCAACTGGCAGAGCGCGACGCGGCGGCGCTCGCCGCCCGAAAGCTTGGTGACTTCCGAATCCTTGGGCGGGCAGCCCAGCGCTTCCATGGCCATCTCGACCTGCTGTTCGAGATCCCACAGGTTCAGCCGGTCCATCTCGTCCTGGAGCTTGGCCGACTCGTCGGCCGTCTCGTCGGAATAGTTCATCATCAATTCGTTGTAGCGCTCGATGATGGCGGTCTTGGCGGCGACGCCTTCCATGATGTTCTCGAACACCGTCTTCTTCGGGTCGAGCGCCGGCTCCTGGGCCAGGTAACCGACGGTGGCGCCTTCGGCAAGCCACGCCTCGCCGCTCCACTCCTTGTCGATGCCGGCCATGATCTTGAGGATCGTTGACTTGCCGGCGCCGTTGGGACCCAGAATGCCGATCTTGGCATCTGGATAGAAGGACAGATGAACATTCTCGAGCACCTTCTTGGTGCCGTAGGCCTTGTTGAGGCCGGCCATGTGATAGATGAACTGGCGTGCCACGCGCGCTTTCCCTGAAAAACTGAATGGATTTGTCGAATTGAATGGAGGTTGGCCGCTATGTAGGCGATGCCGGGCCGAACGGCAATCCTTTTGCCACATCAGGCAAGCCACACGCGGAAAGGGAGAAGTTTTGCACCGCCACCGGTCGCGCTGAAATCTCCGGTTAACCGTTCGGCGTCAAAACAGGATCGGTGGGAATCGCCGGCTTGCCGCGATTTCGGAAAATAGATCGGATCGACGGCAGTGCTGAACAGTTTCCTGCTCCTTGCCGAGGCGGTCCTCTACTTCAGCGTCATGGTGACGCTTTTCCGGTTTCGCAAGCGCATTGGCCTTGGCGTCTTCGTCTGCGCGCTCGCCGTCATGCATTTCCTCGAGACCTACCTCGCCAGCGTCTTTTACGTCGCCTTGCCGTTCGGAATGGTCTCGCCGGGCTCGGCTGTGCTGTTTTCGGGCAAGCTGGTGATGCTGCTCCTGCTCTACATGAAGGAGGACGCCGCCACCGTGCGCCAGCCGATCTACGGCCTTTTGCTCGGCAATGGGCTGATGATCGGGCTGGTGCTGCTTTTGCGCCTGCACGCCATCGCACCGCTCCCCGACGGCAGGCTGCCCGATATCGGCTTCATCGACGAGATGGGCTGGCTGATGGTGTGGGGCACGACGCTGCTGTTCATCGACGCCATCCTGATCATCCTGCTCTATGAAAAGCTTGGACGCACCCTGCGCAAGGCGCAGTTCGCGCGCATCCTGATTTGTGTCGCCTGCGTGCTGACCTTCGACCAGGCCGGCTTCTTCACCGCTTTGCATTTCGTCGCCGGCGCGCCCATCGCGGTCTTCTTCGGCGGCTGGTTCGCCAAGATGGCGGCGGCGCTGACCTTCAGCGCCATGCTCGTCGCCTACCTCAGATGGTTCGAAGCCCGGGAGATTTCGGTCCCGCGTGGATTGACCGACATTTTCGACACGCTGACCTATCGCGAACGCTATGAAGCGCTGGTCGAGCATGTCGGCCGCGACGGCCTGACCGGTCTGCTGCACCGCGGGCGCTTCGACGCCGATGGCGAGGCCGCCGTCGAGGTCAGCTTGCGCACCGCCAGGCCGCTCAGCCTGCTGATCATCGATGTCGACCATTTCAAGTCGATCAACGACCGCTTCGGCCACGCCGAGGGCGACAAGGTGCTGAAAGCGGTGGCGACACTGCTCCGCGAGGTGGCCAGCGCCGAGGACCAGGTGTTCCGGATCGGCGGCGAGGAATTCGCCATCCTGAGCTCGCGTCCGCATGCGGTCGCCCGGCTGTTCGGCGAAAGCATCCGCCATGCGGTCAAGGCATCGGCGACCGCCAGCCGCTTCGAACTGACCGTCAGCGCCGGCGTTTCCAGCGTCGGCGAGACGACCCGCTGCCTTGCCGACCTGTTCGCGCTCGCCGACCAGCGCCTCTACAAGGCGAAGTCGACCGGGCGCGACCGCATCGTCGGCGAGCCGGGCGGCCATGAGCCCGACACCGCGGTCGCCTGGACCAGGTCCGCTCGGATCTAGCTCTGTTTGTTACGCCTTTCGCTGCGGCAGGCGCGAAGAGAACCCGTCACTGGAACCCGATCGCGTCGACGGTGCCGGTCGGGCAGCCGGCCTTGTTGGTCGGCACCGAGGCCAGCAGCAAATCCTTGAGCGAACTGCCGGGGCCGATCGGTCCGGCGAGGCCGAGCGTCAGTTCGCCGACCAGCCGCCTGCCGCTCGACGGATCGATGACGCAGGAGACACGCACGCGGTCCCCCGCCCCCGCGCCGAACGCGGCGTCGAAGGCACCGCGGATCTGGTCCGCCGTCAGCTTGCCGCCGATGCTCTTGGCGAAGAGAGCGCGCACCGGAGAGCTGTTGACCTCGCGCATCAGGCCGAGCGCGTCGGAAAAATACTCCTGCTGGGTCTTGCCGTAGCAGGTGCCGTGCTTGATCCATTCATGCCGCTCGAGCTGGGAAGCCGTGCCCGGCATGACCTTGTTGAGCTCCGCGCGCGTGCCCGCGTCCAGATTGACAGGCGGAAGATCCTTCCAGTGACCGGGATTGTCATTGGCCTTGTCGCTCGCCGGCACCTGGCAATAGAAATTGCCGTTGGGCTGCGGCCACAGGCCGTGCAGGGTGAAATTGGTGGCATCGAATTCGTTCGGGTTCTGCGCCTTGCATTCGGTCTTGTTCGACTTGGTCTCGCAAAAGGCCGGCTGCCAGCTCAGCGCGAAGACATATTCGGGTTTTCCCGAGGGCTTGCCTTGCCCGCCCGGCGCCGCCGGCACCGCCGCGGCACTGCTGCCCGAGAGATGACCGCAGGAAACCTTCACCCAGCGGCGCTCCGGATCGGCGCCCGGCACCAGGATCAGATAATGCGTCGGCGTATCCTTGTTGCCGGCAAGCAACTGGTAGCTCTTTCCGGCGTCGGTCGACACGTTGCCGGGGTTCTTGCCGTTCTTGATGGCCTGTGTTGCCGGACAGGAGGCATCGGCGACGAAGGTGCCGTTCATCTTGACGTCGGCATGCGCGGCACCGGTCAGTGATGCCGCCAGCAAGGCCAATCCGAAAACGATACCAATGCGCATGAGAAATCCCCGGCTGAAGAAGTGGGCGACAGACTGAAGCTGTCTCCATGTTAGAATTGCGATATTTTGCTGGCCAAACGCAAGAAACATCGTCGTGTGAAAGCAGGCAAGGCGGATTGACGCAAAACCGGCACCGGCGCAAACAAAGTCCTGTAACAGACAGGACACGGGTGGGGGACCGGGCGGCCATGCCATTCAGCCAGCAGCGCTTGGTTCGTTCGCCGACCGGCGCCGACCTCAATCTCCTGGTCAGGCAGGCCGATGGCCGGCCACGGGCAGTCATCCAAATCAACCACGGTCTGGCCGAGCATGCCGCGCGCTATGCCGGTTTCGCCGACTTCCTCGCCGAGCGTGGTTTCCACGTCTATGTCCACGACCATCGCGGCCATGGCGCGACCAGGGCACCCGACGCGCCGCTCGGCAGATTCGCCGACAAGGACGGACCCTCCAGGGTGATCGCCGATGTCGACGCCATCCACGATCTCATCGCCGTCGAATGCCCTAGCCTCCCGGTCTTCCTCTTCGGCCACTCGATGGGCGCGTCCGTGGCGCTGAACTACCTTTTGGCCCATTCGCCGCGCGTCCATGCAGCCGCAATCTGGAACGGCAATTTTTCGCAAGGGCTGCTTGGGCAGCTGGCACTCGGCATCCTCGCCTGGGAACGGATGCGGCTGGGCTCCGACGTCCCGTCGCGCCTGCTGCCGAAACTCACCTTCCAGGCCTGGGGCAAGGCAGTGCCCAACCACCGGACGCTGTTCGACTGGCTGTCGCGCGACGAGGCCGAGGTGGCCAGATACATCGCCGACCCGCTGTGCGGCTGGGACGCCTCTGTCTCGATGTGGCGCGACGTGGTCTCGATGGCGCTGAATGGCGGCAAGGATGCCGGCTTTGCCGGTATCCGGCGCGACCTTCCCATCGCCATCGTCGGCGGCGAGAAGGACCCCGCCTCGGACTATGGCAAGGGCATCACCCATCTCGCCAATCGCATGCGCAGGATGGGCTTTTCGAATCTCGTTTCAAAGGTTTACGCCGACACCCGCCACGAAAGCCTGAACGAGGTGAACCGCGATGCCATCATGGACGATTTCGCCGCCTGGGCCGACGGCGTGCTGAAGGGTTGAAAGGGTTTGGCCCATCGCAAGGGCCGTGACAGCGGCGCAAGGTGTTGATAGAGGCTGCGGTTCCGACCAATTCTGGTGATTTATGGCCGAACCACCCCTGAAAGGCGTCCGCGTCGTCGAACTTGCCCGCATCCTTGCCGGGCCCTGGGCCGGGCAGTTGCTCGCCGATCTCGGCGCCGATGTCATCAAGGTCGAAAGCCCCGATGGCGGCGACGACACCCGCAAATGGGGACCGCCCTTCGTCATGAGCCATGACGGCGAAAACCTGTCGGCTGCCTATTACCATTCCTGCAATCGCGGCAAGCGTTCGATCGCCGTCGACTTCTCGACACCGGAAGGTGCCGAGACAGTGCGCCGGCTGGTCGCCACCTCGGACGTGCTGATCGAGAACTTCAAGCTCGGCGGGCTCAGGAAATACGGGCTCGACTATGACAGCCTGCGCAAGACAAACCCGCGCCTCGTCTATTGCTCGATCACCGGCTTTGGCCAGGATGGACCGTATGCGCCACGCGCCGGCTACGACTTCATCATCCAGGCCATGGCCGGCATGATGTCGATCACCGGCGAGGCCGGCCGCGAACCGCAAAAGGCCGGCGTCGCCATCTCCGATATCTTCACCGGCCTATATTCCGTCATCGCCATCCAGGCAGCCCTGCGCCATGCTGAGCAGACCGGCGAAGGCCAGCACATCGACATGGCGCTGTTCGACACCCAGATCTCGGCGCTCGGCAACCAGAACCTCAACTATCTCGTCTCCGGCAAGTCGCCGGTGCAGATGGGCAACGCCCATATGAACATCGCCCCTTACGAGGTGGTGCCGGTCCGGGACGGCCACATCATCCTGGCGGTCGGCAATGATGGCCAGTTCGCCAAATTCTGTGCCGCCATAGGGTTGGACGAATTGCCGGCAAATCCCGATTTCGCCACCAATCCGGCGCGGGTCGCCAACCGGGTCAAGTTGCGCGAGCACATGATCGAGGCGCTGAAAAGCTGGGATCGTGACCCGCTGCTGGCCAAGCTGGAAGCGGCGAGCGTGCCGGCGAGCCCGATCAACACGATCGGCCAGATGTTCGCCGACCCG
The DNA here is from genome assembly GCF_055901595.1 of Mesorhizobium sp. WSM1386. NCBI lineage: Bacteria > Pseudomonadati > Pseudomonadota > Alphaproteobacteria > Hyphomicrobiales > Phyllobacteriaceae > Mesorhizobium > Mesorhizobium sp. WSM1386. The sequence continues at coordinate 3,297,531 of NZ_CM148373.1, read as the reverse complement.
CAGACCATCGCGCGCGGCATGCGGCTCGACCTCGACGACGGTCACGGCAACCGCCTACCTTCGGTGCGCGCGCCGATGGTGATGTCCGGCACACCGCTCGTCTATGAGCGCCCCTCGCCGCGCCTCGGCGAGCACACGCAAGAAATCCTTGCCGAACTGGAGAGGTCTGGAAAATGAAGACCGGCGGACAACTCATCGTCGACGCGCTCGAAGCCAACGGCACCGACCGCATCTATTGCGTGCCGGGCGAATCCTACCTCGCGGTGCTCGACGCGCTGCATGATTCCAAGATCCGCACCATCGTTTGCCGCCAGGAAGGCGGTGCGGCGATGATGGCCGACTGCCATGGCCGGCTGACCGGTAAGCCAGGCATCTGCTTCGTCACCCGCGGTCCGGGCGCCACCAACGCGTCGGCCGGCATCCACATCGCCATGCAGGATTCGATACCCGTCATCCTGTTCATCGGCCAGGTCGCCAGCCACGCCAAGGAGCGCGAGGCTTTCCAGGAGGTGGACTACAAGAGGTTCTTCGGCGACATCGCCAAATGGGTGGTCGAGATCGACGATGCCGCGCGCATCCCCGAATTCGTCACCCGCGCCTTCGCGGTGGCGACATCGGGCCGTCCGGGCCCGGTGGTCATCTCGCTGCCCGAGGACATGCTGACCAGCGTCGTCGAAGCGCCCATCGCCTTGCCGCACACGCCCGTTGAAACCCGGCCGGGGGAAGCCGAACTCGGTGCGCTGGAAACACTGCTGGGCAAAGCCAGGCGTCCCTTCGTCATTCTCGGCGGCACGCGCTGGGACGCGGAGGCCGTGGCACGGATACGCGCGATCGCCGAGGCGTGGTCGCTGCCGGTTGGCTGCTCCTTCCGCCGCCAGATGCTGTTCGATCACCTGCATCCGAACTATGCCGGCGATGTCGGCATCGGCATCAACCCGAAACTGGCCACCGCGATCAAGCAGGCCGACCTCGTGCTGCTGATCGGCGGCCGCATGGGCGAGATGCCATCCTCCGACTACACGCTGCTGAAAAGCCCCTACCCCGACCAGACGCTGGTGCATGTCCATGCCGATGCCGGCGAGCTCGGCCGCGTCTACCGGCCGACACTGGCAATCAACGCCTCGCCTTCCGCCTTCGTCGAAGCCTTCGCCGGGCGCAAGCCGGCTGCGGCGCCGACCTGGGCCGATGAGACCGCCAAATTGCACGCCGCCTATCTCGACTGGTCGACACCGCCGGAGAGCGGCCCCGGACCGGTCCAGATGGGGCCGATCATGAATTATCTGGAGAAGATGCTGCCCGACGACGCCATCCTCACCAATGGCGCCGGCAATTACGCCACCTGGGTGCATCGCTTCCACCGCTTCCGCCGCTTCGCCACTCAGGGTGCGCCGACATCGGGCTCGATGGGCTATGGCACGCCGGCGGCGGTCGCCGCCAAGGATCTGTTCCCGGACCGCACCGTCGTCGCCTTCGCCGGTGACGGCTGCTTCCTGATGAACGGGCAGGAATTCGCCACCGCGGTCCAGTACGACCTGCCGATCGTCGTCGTCGTCGTCAACAACGGCATCTACGGCACCATCCGCATGCACCAGGAGCGCGAATATCCCGGCCGGGTGGTCGCCACCGATCTCAAGAACCCCGACTTCGCCGCCTTGGCCCGCGCCTATGGCGGCCATGGCGAGACGGTGGAGAGGACGGCGGATTTCGCAGCCGCCTTCGAGCGTGCCCGCGCCAGCGGCAAGCCGGCGATCGTCGAAATCCGGCTCGATCCGGAGGCGATCACGCCGACCCGGACAATGACGCAGATCCGCGACAAGGGCTAAGGCGAAAGGCAGCCTGCTGCCTCTCGCCGACTACACTACATCGCCTTTTCGATCTGGCCGCGGATCTCGCCGTCCGGGTTAGCCTTGGTGTGGACATTGACGTAATATTTGCCGGCCTCCAGGTCGGCTGCCTGCGCATCGGTGAGCGTCGCCGACCCCTTGATCGGGCTCTTGAGCTTCTTGAAGGGGATGACGGGGTCCGCATTCGCACCCATCGCGGCCGGGCCATGAATGTGCGCGGCCGAAGCCGGTCCGCTGAGGCCGGAATATTTGACGTTCCAGCTAAGCTTTTTCTTGGTGGTGTCGAAGGTTAAGGTGGCGGTGCCCTTGCCCTTGGTGGTGACGGGCGGGCTCTGCTGACTGCCGTCGAGCGTCGCCTTGTATTTCACCGTTTCGGCCATGGCCGGTGATGAGATCAGGAATGCGGTCGAAATGGCCAGCGCCGAAAGCACTGGCAGAAAAGATAGTGTGCGCATGAAGAACCTCCGATTGGCTTTGGCATGCCTCGCACCGACCTAGGCGCACGCACGCTTAACCTAACGGCCAGGCGCCGCAATGTTTCCCTGCACACGCATTTGTGACTGGCCACGCAAAAAAGGGGCGGTCGCCCGCCCCTTGTCGCATTCGCATGAAGCGGATCGTGCCGCTTACTTGACCGCCTTGTCGGTGATCGCGGTCGTGTAGGCGCCTTTCGGCTCCTTGGTGATGATCTTCTGGTCCAGCAGCGCCTTGGCGGTGCGCTCGTAGGTCGCCGGATCGAGCTTGCCGTCGGCGTTGTCGATCAGCTTGGCGACTTCGCTCATCATGCGCTTCTGGTGGTTCTCGTCCTGGCCGCCACCGTCCATGACGATGCCTGCGGCTTCGTCATTGTTGTCGATGGCGTATTTCCAGCCCTTCATCGAGGCGCGCACGAAACGCACCATCTTGTCCTCGAAGGCAGGATCCTTGAGCTTGTCTTCCGAGGCATAGAGCCCGTCCTCGAGCAGGTCGTTGCCCATCGCCGAGTAATTGAAGACGGTCAGCTGTTCCGGCTTGTAGCCGGCATCGATCAGCTGCCAGTACTCGTTGTAGGTCATGACCGAGATGCAGTCCGCCTGCTTCTGGATCAGCGGCTGGACGTCGAAACTCTGCTTGAGAACGGTGACGCCGTCGGGGCCGCCATCGGTCTTGAGGCCGAGCTTGTTCATCCAGGCGTAGAACGGGTATTCGTTGCCGAAGAACCAGACGCCGAGCGTGTGGCCCTTGAAATCGGCTTCGGTCTTGATCGGACCGTCTTTCGGGCAGACCAGCTCCATGCCCGCCTTCTTGAACGGCTGGGCGATGTTGACCAGCGGCACGCCCTTTTCGCGGGCGGCCAGCGCGCCGCCCATCCAGTCGACGATGACGTCGGCGCCGCCGCCGGCGATCACCTGCTCGGGAGCGATATCGGGGCCGCCGGGCTTGATGTCGACGTCGAGACCCTCGGCCTCATAGAAACCCTTGGCCTTGGCGACATAGTAGCCGGCAAACTGGGCCTGCGTGACCCATTTCAGCTGCAACGTCACCTTGTCGGCGGCCATTGCCTGGAACGCGGCGAGCGACATCGCGCCGGCCAGAACAGGAATAATCAGTCTTTTCATTTTTTTACCCTCTGAAGTTAGTGCCCTAAACCCACCGCCCCTATCCACCACGGACAGAGGGATGCCAAAACGTGACGGCTCTTTCGACAAGAGCGACCACGCCATAAAAGACCGAACCCGCAAGTGCTGCAACTGCGATTTCGGCCCAGACCATGTCGATGTTCATCCGCCCGACCTCGGTCGAGATGCGGAAGCCCATGCCGACGACAGGCGTGCCGAAGAACTCGGCGACGATGGCGCCGATCAGCGCCAGCGTCGAGTTGATCTTCAGCGCGTTGAAGATGAAAGGTGCTGCGGCCGGCAGCCTTAACTTGATGAGCGTCGGCCAGTAGCCCGACGCATAGGTGCGCATCAGGTCGCGCTCCATATGGCCGGAAGCGGCGAGGCCGGCTACCGTGTTCACCAGCATCGGGAAGAAGGTCATGATGATGACGACAGCCGCCTTGGACTGCCAGTCGAAGCCGAACCACATCACCATGATGGGCGCTACGCCGATGATCGGCAGTGCCGACACCATGTTGCCGATCGGCAGCAGCCCGCGCCGCAGGAACGGCACCCGGTCGGCCAGGATCGCGGTGATGAAGCCGGCGCCGCTGCCCACGACATAGCCGAAGATTACCGCCTTGAAGATGGTCTGCCGGACGTCGGCGCCGAGTATCGGCAGCGAACCGGCGATGCGCGCGCCGATGGCGCTCGGCGGCGGCAGCAGGATGAAGGGAATGCCGGCGCCACGCGTCACCGCTTCCCAGATGATCAGGATCCAGGCGCCGAAGATGGCCGGGATGATCAGGCGGAGCGCGGTGCGTGCCCAATTTGCCATCGGGCGAAGCCCCGACAACACCGCCACGCAACGACAGCCAAGCAGCCAGGCCGCCGTGAGCAGCAAAAAGTACGGTGCCAGTGCCGAGCCTTCAAAACCTGCAATGCCTGAGATCAGCAACCAGGCGACGAGATGGGCGCCGGCAAACAGGACGACGGCTTCCGCAAGCGAAGGAATCCTGATCATCGAGATCAGCGCCGCCACTATGGCCAAGGCGAGCATCAAGCTCTTCGTTCCGATGTAGGGATAGTTGATGCTTGCGGTCGGGTCCGCGAGCGCTGCCGCTTCCGGCTTCGACATCGCGCCGAGCGCCATTGCGATCACGCACAGCACGATCGCCAGCACCGCTTGCCAGGATGGCTTCAGCCAGTTCATGCCGGCCTCCCGCCCATGGCGCGGTCGACGAGGCGCCCGGCAATGCCGACCACCATGACCAGAAGTGCCGCCACGATCGAACCGGCAACCAGCGCCGACCAGATGTCGATCGACTGGCTGTAATAGGCGCCGGCGAGCAGCTTGGCGCCGATGCCCGCGACCGCACCGGTCGGCAGTTCGCCGACGATGGCGCCGACCAGGCTTGCCGCCACCGCCACCTTCATCGAGGTGAACAGGAGCGGCACTGAGGCCGGCACCCGCAGCTTCCAGAAGGTCTGCGAGGCACTGGCATTGTAGGTGTGCATCAGGTCGAGATGCATGATCTCGGGCGAGCGTAGTCCCTTCACCATGCCCACCGTCACCGGAAAGAAGGACAGATAGGTCGAGATCATCGCCTTCGGGATCAGCCCGGTGATGCCGACCGCCGCCAGAACGACGATGATCATCGGCGCCACCGCCAGGATCGGAATCGTTTGCGAGGCGATGATCCACGGCATCAGGCTGCGGTCGAGCGTCGCCACATGCACGATGCCGACGGCGATGATGATGCCGAGCGCGGTGCCGAAGGCAAAGCCGAGCAGCGTCGAGGACAGCGTCACCCAGGCATTATAGACGAGGCTGCGGTTCGAATTGATGGGCCGCAGGAAGGTGTTTTCGAAGAAATTCACCGCCACCTGATGCGGCGCCGGCAGCGTCGGCTTCGGCTGCGCCAGCGTCTTGCCGATGAATTCGACGGTGCCGGGGGTTTCGTTGGCACGGCTATCGAGATCGCGCTGGAACGGCGCGTTGAGGATAACGGCGACGACGTACCAGAGCACGACGACGCCCAAGAGGATCGAGGTGACCGGGATGAGCTTGTCGCGGAAGGTGTCCATCAGGGACATTCCCTTCTTCCCGCCAACGGGAGAGAGCGATGCCACCCATTCTTCGTCATCCTAGGGCGAAGCAAGGAGCGAAGCGACGCGGCGCAGACCCTAGGATCCATGCCGTTACCTGTCCGACCCGCAGCGGCGCGGAATATGGCTGCCTGCGCCTCGCTCTGCGTGGCGGGTATTCTCAGCCGCTTGCACCCTTCGGCCGGCGTCACGGCATGGATCCTAGGGTCTGCGCACGCCGCTTCGCGTCGGCTCCGCCCTAGGATGACGAAGGCGTGGTTGGCCTCACCCGACCTCCGCTTCGCTCCGGCCACCCTCTCCCCGTGGGGAGGAGGGAACTCATCTCCCGCCCGCTCAATCATCATAGCTGTGCCCTGCCCTCAAGCCATCGCGGACGCGCGCGGCAATTGCCAGGAATTCCGGCGTCTCGCGGATGTCGAGCGGCCGCTCCTTCGGCAGTGTCGATTCGATGATGTCGCTGACCCGGCCCGGGCGCGGCGACATGACGACGATCCGCGTCGAGAGATACACGGCTTCGGGAATGGAGTGGGTGACGAAGCAGATGGTCTTGTTGGTGCGCCCCCACAGCTTCAGCAACTGCTCGTTGAGGTGGTCGCGCACGATCTCGTCCAGCGCGCCGAACGGTTCGTCCATCAAAAGCAGGTCGGCATCGAAGGCCAGCGCGCGGGCGATCGAGGCGCGCTGCTGCATGCCGCCGGAAAGCTGCCAGGGATATTTCTTCTCGAAACCCGCGAGGTTGACGAGGTCGAGCGTGCGCTTGATCCGTTCGCCCTGCTCGGCCCTGGACAGACCCATGATCTCGAGCGGCAGCGCGACGTTGCGCTCGATGGTGCGCCAGGGAAACAGGGCGGCGGCCTGGAAGACATAGCCATAGGCGCGTTTCTCGCGCGCCTGTTCTGCTGTCATGCCGTTGACCGAGATCGTTCCCGAGGTCGGCTTCTCCAGGTCCGCTATGACGCGCAGCAAGGTGGTCTTGCCGCAGCCCGACGGCCCGATGAAGGAGACGAACTCGCCCTTGCCGATGGTCAGGTCGACATTGGACAGCGCCTGGACCGGTCCGTCATTGGTCTGGAAAGTGAGGCCAAGTTTGCTTGCCGCGACGACGGCTGGCGAAATCCCTGTCATCGGCCGCGGCCTGCCTGTTCCCGCCACAGGGGCGCCGGCCGGATTCCGATTGCTTTTATCGCGATGTTGTTTTCCACTCGCCCTGTCCCATTGGCCCTGTTTCGCTCAATCGACGCCCGGAGTTTCCCCGATGTCGCCCAAACCCACTTGTCATCTTATCCGCCCTGAAAGCACTTATGAAGGCAAGCAGGGTTTGACCTATTTCGCCGGTATTGCAACGGGGTCGGTAGGCTCCTCCGGCATCTGCATGCATGTGCTCACCATGCCGCCCGGCGCTCGCGCCAAGGCGCATCTGCACGAGAACCATGAAACGGCGATCTACGTGCTCTCCGGCGAGGTCCATACCTGGTACGGCGACAGGCTCGAACATCACATCGTCGTCAAGGCCGGCGACCTCTTCTACATTCCGGCCGGCGTGCCGCATCTTCCGGCCAATCTGAGCAACGCCCCGTCTTCGGCCGTCATCGCCCGCACCGATCCCAATGAACAGGAAAGCGTCGTCCTGCTGCCGGAACTGGATGCGCTGGTCGCCTGACGCCGACGGGAGCGCGGTCATTTGCACCGCGCGACTTCCCCCATCACATTGCCGTCCTCATCGGCGACCGTCAGCTTCTTGGCGTTCTTGGCGCTGCGCTTGATGGTGAATTTGGTCGGCTCCTGTCCCTCTTCACCTTCCGCCTCACATGTCGCCGTCGCTACGAGCGATCCGTCAGCCAGCGTTTGCGTCTTCGTGAACGTGCAGGCGCTGGCGGCGGTGATCAATTCCTTGGCGGTCAAAAGCAGCATCTGATCGGCGGCGACTTCCTGGCCGTTGCGGTTGATGCAGCCATATTTGTCGCCATAGGGTTTCGACAGGTCGATGCCTGCCGCGAAAGCCTGGCCAGCAGCCAGAACGGCAACCATCGCAACAGACAGACCATAACCACGCATGCTCATTCCCCCATTGCCCAACGTCAAGAACATGATTGCAGCGGCCCCAGTTCTTCCAGGCCGGGAATGGTGACGAAGAAGCCAGCCTCTCCCTTGTTGGTGACCAGGATTGTTTCGACCGTCGTTCCCGCCTCGCCCTCGGCGGAACAGGTCGAACGCAGCGATTGCGTACCGAGCGCCGACGTCAATTGCTGGTCGAACCGGCAACCACTGCCATAGGTCTCGATGCCTTCCGCGGTCAGCAGGATATAGGCATCACTGTCCTGGTAGCCGGCCTTCACGCCGGCGCAGCCGACATCGTTGCCCCAGGAACCAGGCAGCACGCCGGCCGCATTTGCCGGACCACCGGCAACAGCCGCCAAGACCACCGAGATCAGCGCGGCCGAACGCGCCAAGCTCAGACCCCCGTCGCCGGGATGCCTGACCGTTCCACCTTGCGCGGCGCGGTGATGTCCTTCCACGTCGACAGCGCCCGGTTGACCGCCGCGTTGGGCTCTCGTCCGACGAATTGGCCGTGGCCGGGCTTGGCCTTGACCTCGGCTTCCTCGATCGACAGCTCGCCGCGCGAGAACACGAAGCGCGGCAGGCCGGTCACCTCGACACCTTCGAACACATTGTAGTCGATGACCGACTGCTGCTTCTTCGACGAAATCGTCTTTTTGCGTTTCGGATCCCAGACGATGATGTCGGCATCCGCGCCTTCGACGATGGCGCCCTTCTTCGGGTACATGTTGAGTATCTTTGCGATGTTGGTCGAGGTCACCGCGACGAACTCGTTCATTGTCAGCCGCCCGGTGTTGACGCCCTTGGTCCACAGCACCGGCATGCGATCCTCGAGGCCGCCGGTGCCGTTCGGAATCTTGGTGAAATCGCCGACGCCGTTGCGTTTCTGCTTGGTGGTGAAAGCGCAATGGTCGGTCGCGACCACTTGCAGGGAGCCTGCCTGCAGGCCGGCCCACAGCGATTCCTGGTGCAGTTTGTTGCGGAAGGGCGGGCTCATCACGCGGCGCGCCGCATGGTCCCAGTCCTTGTTGAAATACTCGCTCTCGTCCAGCGTCAGGTGCTGGATCAGCGGCTCACCGAACACCCGCATGCCCTTCTGGCGCGCCCGGCGGATCGCCTCATGGCTCTGCTCGCAGGAGACATGCACGACGTAAAGCGGCACGCCGGCCATATCAGCGATCATGATGGCACGGTTGGTCGCCTCGCCTTCCACTTCCGGTGGACGCGAATAGGCGTGGCCCTCGGGACCGTTATTGCCGGCTGCCAGCAGCTTCTGCGAAAGGGCCGCGACCACGTCGCCATTCTCGGCGTGCACCAGCGGCAGCGCGCCAAGGTCGGCGCAGCGCTGGAACGACGCATACATCTCGTCGTCATCCACCATCAGCGCGCCCTTGTAGGCCATGAAGTGCTTGAACGAGGTGATGCCCTTGTCGACGACGGTTGCCATCTCGTCGAACACCTGCTTGCTCCACCAGGTGACCGCCATGTGGAAGGAGTAGTCGCAGGCAGCCTTGGAGGTCTTGTTGTCCCACATCTGCAGGGCTTCGAGCAGCGATTGCTGCGGCGCCGGCAGGCAGAAATCGACCACCATCGTCGTCCCGCCGGCAAGGGCGGCCCGCGTGCCGGATTCGAAATCGTCGGCCGAATAGGTGCCCATGAACGGCATTTCGAGATGGGTGTGCGGATCGATGCCGCCCGGCATGATGTAACAGCCGGTGGCGTCATACTCGTGGTCGCCATGCAGATCCGAGCCGATGGCGACGATCTTGCCGTGGCTGAACAGCACGTCGGCCTTCCATGTGCGGTCGGCGGTGACGACGGTGCCGTTCTTGATGACTTTGGTCATTTTCTTGTTCCCTTGTTCTCTTCGCGCTTCTTTGCGAGCGGCGTTTGGAAGGTAAATCTTTGAATTCACTCCACGATGACAGCCGTCTCCACCACCGCATGGAACAGCACGTCGGCGCCAGCGCTCGCCCATTCCTTGGTGATCTCCTCTGCCTCGTTGTGGCTCAACCCATCAACGCAGGGGCACATCACCATGGCGGTCGGAGCGACGCGGTTGATCCAGCAGGCGTCGTGGCCGGCGCCGGAGACGATGTTGCGGTGCGTATAGCCGAGCCGTTCGGCGGCATCGCGGATCGCCTTGACGCAGCCGGCATCGAAGGTCACCGGATCGAAATGGCCGACCTGTTCGATCTTGTACTGGATGTCGAGCGCATCGCAGATCGTCTCGATGCCTTCGCGGATACGGCCATCCATGGCGTCGAGCACTTCCTTCTCCGGCGAGCGGATATCGATGGTGAAGACGGTGCGTCCGGCGATGATGTTGCGCGAGTTGGGATAGACTTCCATATGGCCGACCGCGCCGACGGCGTCGGGCTGGTAGTCCATGGCGATCTCGTGCACCAGTTCGATCACCCGGGCCATGCCGAGCCCGGCATTGCGGCGCTTGGGCATCGGCGTCGAGCCGGTATGCGCCTCCTTGCCGGTCAGCGTCACCTGCAGCCATTTCAGTCCCTGGCCGTGGGTGACGACGCCGATGTCGATATCTTCGTCCTCGAGGATCGGGCCTTGCTCGATATGCAATTCGAAAAAGGCGTGAATCTTGCGGTCGCCGACCTTCTCCGAACCCTTCCAGCCGATGCGCTCCAGCTCCTCGCCGAATTTCTTGCCGTTCTTGTCGGTATGCTCGTAGACGTCGGCCTGGTCGAGCACGCCGGCGAACACGCCGGATGCCATCATCGCCGGCGCGAAGCGAGCGCCTTCCTCGTTGGTCCAGTTGGTGACGACGATCGGATGTTTGGTTTTGATGCCGAGATCGTTGAGCGAACGCACGATCTCCAGGCCGCCGAGCACGCCGAGCACGCCGTCATACTTGCCACCGGTCGGCTGCGTGTCGAGATGGCTGCCGACGTAGACCGGCGGCAGGCTGGGGTCGGTGCCTTCGCGGCGGGCAAACATCGTGCCCATCTCGTCGACGCCCATGTCGAGCCCGGCCGCATCGCACCAGCGCTTGAACAGGTGCCGGCCCTCGCCGTCCTCATCGGTCACGGTCTGGCGATTGTTGCCGCCGGCAATGCCGGGGCCGATCTTCGCCATCTCCATGATCGAATCCCACAAACGATCTGAATTGATTCGCAGATTCTCGCCGGGTGCGGCCATGCTCTAAAACCCTATCGATTGCGGGGCGCCAACGTCCCCCTCCCCCTCGAGGGGAGGGTGGCCGCGAAGCGGTCGGGTGGGGTCGCCTGACATAGACTCGACCTTCCCCTTGACCACCTGCGCGACATGCCACGCGCTATTTATGACATCGGGCTCGTCAACACGAAAGACATCAAAGCCGAGCGAACGCAGATACGCATCACGAACGGCATCGTGGCGTTTGCCCTTCTCATGCTCGTGCATATCACCGTCGACCTCCACGATCAGCTTTACCCCGAGGCAAGCAAAGTCGACGATATAGGGGCCGATCGGGCACTGGCGGCGAAACTTGATGCCAGCCGCTTTCAGCTCGCGCAGCTCGTACCACAACAGCGATTCGCCCTTGGTCGCGTGAACTCGAAGCGTACGTGCTTTCTGGCGCATTTCGAAGCTCACGCGGGTACGGGGCATCAGAGGCAGCCTCGCGGCAAAATATCAGGTCGGCGCCCGGTCGCACGGACCCCACCCGACCGCTTCGCGGCCACCCTCCCCTCGAGGGGGAGGGATATCCGCGCCCAGATCTTCAATCTATCGACCTCAGCACTTCGCGCACATAGTCGATCAGTTCGTTGATCTGGCCCTTGGTGATGATCAGCGGCGGCGACAGTGCGATGATATCGCCGGTGGTGCGGATCAGCGCGCCGCGCTCGAACGCCTTGACGAAGGCCGAGAAGGCCCGCTTGGTCGGGCTGCCGGCGATGGGCGCCAGTTCGATCGCGCCGATCAGGCCGATATTCCTGATGTCGATGACATGCGGCTCGCCCTTCAGCGAATGCAGCGCGTCTTCCCAATAGGGTGCCAGTTCCTCGCCACGGGTCAGCAGCCCCTCTTCCTTGTAGGTGTCGAGCGTGCCGAGTGCCGCCGCGCAGGCGACCGGATTGCCCGAATAGGTGTAGCCGTGGAAGAACTCGATCATGTGCTCCGGGCCGGTCATGAAGGCGTCGTGGATTTCCTTCTTCACGAACACCGCGCCCATCGGGATGACGCCGTTGGAGACACCCTTGGCGGTGGTCATGATGTCGGGCGTGACGCCGAAATAATCGGCGGCGAACGGTGCGCCGAGACGCCCGAAACCGGTGATGACCTCGTCGAAGATCAACAGGATGCCGTGCTTGGTGCAGATTTCGCGAAGCTTCGCGAGATAACCCTTGGGCGGCAGGATGACGCCGGTGGAACCGGCGACCGGCTCGACGATGACGGCGGCGATGGTCGACGCGTCATGGAGCGTAACGATGCGCTCCAGTTCGTTGGCGAGCTCCGCGCCATATTCCGGCACGCCCTTCGAGAAAGCGTTCTTCTCCGGCAAATGGGTGTGCGGCATGTGGTCGACGCCGCCGAGCAGCGTGCCGAACATCTTGCGGTTGGTGACGATGCCGCCGACCGAGATGCCGCCGAAATTGACGCCGTGATAGCCGCGCTCGCGGCCGATCAGGCGGGTGCGCGAGCCCTCGCCCTTCACCCGGTGATAGGCGATAGCCATTTTCAGCGCGGTCTCGACCGATTCCGAACCGGAATTGGTGAAGAACACATGGTCCATGCCCTTGGGCGCGATGTCGACGAGCCGGTTGGCCAGTTCGAACACGATGGGATGGCCCATCTGGAAGGCCGGCGCATAATCGAGCTCGGCGGCCTGATGCTGAATCGCCTCGGTGATCTTCGGCCGGCAGTGGCCGGCATTGACGCACCACAGGCCCGCGGTGCCGTCCAGCACCTTGCGGCCATCGCTGGTCGTGTAGTGCATGTCCTTGGCGGACACGAACATGCGTGGCGCCTGCTTGAACTGCCGGTTTGCCGTGAATGGCATCCAGAATGCGCTGAGATCGTTCGGCGTGACTTTCAGCCGGTTGGACATGACCAAGACTTCCCCTTGTAACCTGTTTCGGTGCGTCCAACGCTTGGTCTTTGCCGCGCTTTCGTGCTACGCAAATTTTTGACCGATTGGACAAACGTTAGCACCGCCCTGTCGGCGGTCAAGGGATTACTAGCGGAAATGCGGCTCCTGAAGTGCGTTCCACAGCCTGGGGAAAAACTGGTCCAGAGAATTGGTCCAGATGATCCTGAACACGAGGTGTCGCAACGGTGAACACCGGCACGGAAGCCCCTCGCCGCACCCGCATACAGCAGGAAAAGCGCGAACTGATCCTGGAAGCAGCCCTCGAGGTGTTCTCCACCAACGGTTTCCGTGGCTCGACCATCGACCAGATCGCTGAAGCCGCGGGCATGTCGAAGCCCAACCTGCTCTATTATTTCCGCCGCAAGGAAGACATTCACGAGACGTTGATGCAGCGCCTGCTCGACACATGGCTGGCGCCGCTCAGGGAACTCGACGACATCGGCGATCCGATGACGGAACTCAGGAGCTACATCAGGCGCAAGCTGGAGATGGCGCGCGATTTTCCGCGCGAGAGCCGGCTGTTCGCCAACGAGATCCTGCAAGGCGCGCCACGTATCATGCCGCTGCTGGCCGGCGAGCTGAAGACGCTGGTCGACGAGAAGGCCGCCGTCATCAAGGGCTGGATGCGCGCCGGCAAGATCGCCAGGACAGATCCCTGGCACCTGATTTTCTCGATCTGGGCAACCACGCAGCATTACGCCGACTTCGACGTCCAGGTCCGCGCCGTGCTCGGCCCGAACCGTGGCGGCGACGGCCGTTTCGAGGATGCGGCGAGGTTCCTGGAGCAATTGTTCCTCGAGGGACTGAAGCCGAAGGGCTGACTTCGGCCTTGCCACGATCGCTCAGGCGCTGCGCCGCTTGGCCGGCAGCGCGTCCAGCAAAGCCTGCAGCTTGGCGATCGAGTTCTGCTCGGCGAGCGGCGTGTAAACGACCAGCCGCATGTCGGAACCATCGTCGATCGACAGGCTCATATGCTCGAAGGCCATCGCGCCGGCCGTGGGGTGCCGGACGTGCTTCAGGCCAGCCAGCCTTCGGGCCACGTCCCGCCGGGGCCACCAGTCGCGGAACTCCGGGCTCGATCGCATCATCAGCGCGATCAGCCGGTCGAAGTCCGGATCGCCGACATATTTGGCGCTTTCGGCGCGAAACGATGCGAGCACCACGCGGGCAAGCTCCTCCCAGTCGACCAGCAAGCGGCGGTGGTGCGGATTTGTGAAGACCATATGGACGATGTTGCGGGCATCTCCCTCAAGCAGGCCATAATCGCCGAACACCGCGACCGCCGCCGGGTTCCAGGCAAGCACGTCCCAGCGCCGGCCGACGACATAGGCGGGTTGCAGGACAAGGCTCTGGAGCATGTGCAGCAAGGCGCCATCGACCTTTTCCGGTGCGGCCACGCGGCGCTCCGGCTGTTGGCGGCCGGCAAGGATGAACAGATGGCGCTTCTCGATGGCGTCGAGGCGCAACGCCTCGCTCAGCGCGGTCAGCACCTCGACCGAGGGCCTGACGTCCCTGCCCTGTTCCAGCCAGGTGTACCAGGTCGTGCCGACGCCGGCGATCATCGCCACCTCCTCGCGACGCAGGCCCGGCGTGCGACGCCTGAGGCCCGTGGCGATGCCCGTTGCGGACGGCGTCAGCCTTTCTCGGCGCGAGCGCAGGAAGGCGCCAAGCTCGCGCCGGCGGCTGTCTTCAGCGGAATGTGAGGGAGCATCCATGCGTCTATTATAGCAGTACCGATACCAGGATAAAGTTTGAACTGTTTGAGATCGGCCCGATGTCCCATCTTGCATTGCGAGCAGCAGACAGGAGGCTCCAAACATGGACCTGCCAAACATGGATCTGAAAGACAAGACTATCCTCATCACCGGCTCGACCGACGGCGTTGGCCGCGTCGTCGCGCAAAGGCTGGGCGGGGCCGGCGCCCGCATCCTGGTACACGGCCGCGATGCTGTGCGCGGCAAGGCAACGGTCGCCGATATCGAAGCCGCCGGCGGCAAGGCCGAGTTCTTCGCCGCCGACCTCGCCTCCCTGGCACAGGTTCGCCACCTCGCCGAGGCCGTACGTGAAAAGACAGGCCGGCTTGATATCCTCATCAACAATGCCGGCGTCGGAACGGCCGGCGCCAAACGGCAGATCAGCGCCGACGGCCATGAACTGCGTTTCGCGGTCAATTATCTCGCCGGCTTCCTGCTGACCTCGGAGCTTCTGCCACTACTGAAGGCGAGTGCTCCAGCGCGCATCGTCAATGTCGCCTCCGCCGGCCAACAGGCGATCGACTTCGGCGATGTCATGCTGACCCATGGCTATAGCGGCGTGCGCGCCTATTGCCAGAGCAAGCTGGCGCAGATCCTGTTCACCGTCGACCTGACGGAACAGTTGCAAGGCACGGGCGTCACCGTCAACGCCCTGCATCCGGCGAGCTACATGAACACCACCATGGTCCGGCAGGCCGGGGTCACGCCATGGAGTTCGGTCGAGACCGGTGCCGACGCCATCGTCAATCTCGCCACCTCGCCAGCACTCGAAGGCCGCAGCGGCCTCTATTTCGATGGCCTGCGAGAAGCGCGCGCCGACCCCCAGGCCTACGACGCCGGAGCACGACAACAATTGCGAAGCCTCAGCCTCCACCTTGTCGGCCAGGCTTCCACAAAATCGAAGGAACAGCATTCATGACCGACGGAACTGAACACACAGTCATCATCGGTGGCTCGTCCGGCATCGGCCTGGCGACGGCGCGAAAACTGCTAGGCCCGGGCATGAAGGTGACCATCACCGGGCGCAACCAGGATAAGCTCAACGGCGCCTGGAAGAGCCTTGGCGGTGCCGCTGACAAGGTAGCATTCGATGCTTCAAAGCCGGAGGAGGTCCGCCAGTTCTTCGAGCGTCTCGGCCCGTTCGACCATCTTGTTCTGGCGGCAAGCGGTGGCAAGGGCCTTGGCCCGTTCCACACCCTCGATCTCGCCGACATCGGCAGCGGCGTCGAGGAGAAGGTGCGGCCGCAACTGTCCTGCCTGCAGGCGGCATTGCCGACACTCAACAAATCCGGATCGGTAACCTTCATATCGGCGGTATCAGCTCAGACCACCATGCCCGGCGTTGCCGGCATCGGTGCCGTCAACGGCATGTTGCTGACCGTGACACCGATCCTGGCTGTCGAGCTAAAGCCGCTGCGCGTCAATGTCGTCGCTCCCGGCGTCATCGACACGCCCTGGTGGGATTTTCTGCCGGACGAGCAGCGGCAGGCGGTCTTTGCTGAATATGCCGGCAAGACGCCGGTCGGCAGGATCGGCCGCGCCGACGACGTCGCTTCGGCGATAGCCTTCCTCGTCTCCAACGGCTTCATGACCGGCCAGGTGCTGACCTGCGACGGCGGGCTGCGGTTCGCGGCGTAATGGAGGGAACGCGGCAGCCGGAGCGGGCTAGCGTCCAGCGATTATCCCTGCACCGATAGACGCGACGACGAACAGCAGCAGTATCCAAAAGCCGAATAGGCTTGCTTTTTGATATATAGGTTTACCGGTATCGGTTTTTGTTCGCAGGAAAAATAGTACATCGGGAAATCCCATCACCAAGAGAATAATAAAAAAACCAATCTCGCCTATAAATTCGGAACGAAAACGCTTCTCAACCAAGGGATACAGCGCGACTGATCCATAGACGAGGAAAATGAACAGAGTGAACCGTGTCGCTGACTTTTCTAAAAAAGCAGGTGACGCTAGCAAGCTTTTTTCACCTGAATTTCGCAAAAACACGAAAATTATCAATAAACTTGAGATGAAATAAAGGTCAAGTAATACAAAAGCTTCTCCGGCCGTAATTGAACGAAAATGGTCTGAAAGGACAACGACGATCGTCATCACCATGCCTGCTATTAGCAGCCATCTCAGCTCGCTTCGCGCTCTCCCTCTGAAAATGTACATCTAGCGCTCAACGAAATTTCGAACAGGGATTTTAATATCGTCGCCATCCTAACAATAGGTATCAAAGTTATCTGTATGCACCGAGCCAGTGAACGGCCTACGTCTGTCGACTAAAGCGACTGCGCGATCAGCGTCAGAAAACCGCCGCCCAGCGCGACATTGCCGACGAAGCCGTTGATGCGCGCCGCGCGGTCCGGACCCTGGTGATCCCAGAAATTGTGGAACATCGGCGTGGCGGCGATCAGGAACAACAAGAGCACCGCGCAAGCAAGCGCGGTCCACAGACCCGCCATCACCAGCGCGCCCGCGATGATCTGCAGGACGATGCCGACCCAAAGCGTCAGCCGCGCCCGCGGCACACCGCGCGCGGCCATGAGCCCTGTGAGGAAGGCCGCGTTCTGGATGTTGCGCAGGCCGGCGAGGACAAAAGCGCCGCCGAGCAACAGGCGGCCGAGGAACAACAAGGTCGAAGGCAAATCGGCAGGCATGAAACGCTCCCTTTGAAATCAATCGGGAGCGCCACCTCCCTGCGGCGCTCCCCAACACAATCGGATGATCAGGCTGCTTTGGCAGCCGGCATCGGATGAATGGCATGGAACGGGATGCAAAGCCGGTTCCAGGTGTTGATCATGCCGATCGCGACAGAAAGCTTCACCAGTTCCTCTTCCGAGAAATGCGCGAGCGTGCGGGCATAGAGCTCATCCGAAACACCGTCATTGGCGATCAGGGTCACAGCCTCAGTCCAGGCCAAGGCGGCGCGTTCGCGCTCGGAAAACAGCGGCGATTCCTTCCAGGCCGCGACCAGATAGAGCCGTTGCTCGGTTTCGCCGTCGCGCCGCGCCTCGCGGCTGTGCATCTCGACGCAATAGGAGCAACCGTTGATCTGCGAGGCCCTGAGCTTGATCAGGTGCAGCAGGCTCACCTCGAGCCCGCATTCGTCGACCGCCTTGTTGAGCGCCGACACCGCCTTCATGATTTCGGGCGCCTTGGCGAAAAATTGCAGCCTCTGTTTCATCGTCTTTCCTTTCACAGCTTCGGGGGTTTTAGGTTTGCGTTGTCGAACCGGGTTTCTGCGGCCGCTGGTGGCGCTCCACGAAAGCGCAGCTCGCGGCAAGCGATCTCGGATCGCCTTCCGCCTGGTAAGTGGCCACGATGTCGGACAGCCTGGTTTCGGCGAGTGCGGCGCGATAGGCGCGCTCGGCCTTCAGCATCGCCGCATTGATGCCGCAGGGTTTGACATAGGCCGAGGCATCGAGCTTGACCGGGCCGTTGCGGCGGATCTCGCCACACCGAAACGCCGGCTCGCGTCCTTCGACGGCCAGCACGATGTCGAGCAGCGTGATGCGCTCTGCAGGCTTTGCCAGCCTGTAGCCGCCAGCCGGTCCCGGCACCGATTCCAGGATATGCGCCGCGCTCAGCATGTTGAGATGTTTCAGGAGATAGCTCGGCGACAGCCCGAAGGACTCTGCGAGCGCTGCGCCCGGCATGGTGCTGTTGCCCTCGACGCTGGCCAGCGTGGCCGCGCAGTGGATGGCCGCTTCAACGCCCTCGCCCAGCTTCATGGGATTGATCTCCTATTCATGGACATACATTGTCGTGGATATTTTTTATCTGCAATAGGAAAATGGAGAGTCCTCTGCTTTCGAAACGAGAATACGCTGGTGATTGGCGAAAGCGGCGATGACAGTGTCCAGCCGATAGATAGGTAACACTTTGAACCGGATACATAGGTAACACTTCTCCCCTCTATTCGTCCGCCGCAGCGCCAAGCGGTTTGGTTGGCGCGGCGCTGCGGCGGACGAGCTTCATGCGCCTCGTGTCGATGATGCCCAGGGGATGGGCATAGAAGGAAAGCGCCCATTGGCCATCCTCGGTTTCGGTGGCCGCGACCGCTTCACCGGCCAGTGTTTGCGAGACATAGATGAAGCCGCCATTCCATCGGATCTCGCCATTGTGGCGCACGTGGCGGACCGCGGCCTCGGCCGGATAATCGGGCTCGGGTGGCGTTCTTGGCATGAGGCGCTGTGAGCGGCGGTAATGCTGGGCTGGAGTGTCCATGGCCAGCGCCTCATGCGGTCGCTCCTCATTGTAGCTGCGCCGAAAGGCCTCGAAGGCTCGACCCTGAGCTGTTCTGTCGGCTTGCGGGTGCTTGGCCAGCGGCAGCATGGTCAGATGAAAGCGCTCATGGCGGCCGTTCTGCTGCGGCTTGCCGGGTGCGATCCGCTCCAGCACGATGCCAAGTTTGACGAAGCGCGCGGCAAGTGGCGTCAGCCCGGCGACGCCGGCCGACGCGAACGGCGGGCCATTGTCGCTTCTGAAGCGATCCGGCAGCCCATGCTCCTCGAACAACCGCTCGAACACCGGCCAGGCCTCGGCATCGGCCGTCGAGCCCGTTGCTTCCAGCGCCAGAAGATAGCGGCTTGACGCATCCATCACCGTCAAGGGCTCGCAACGCCGCTTGTCGCCGGTCGGGAACCAGCCTTTGTGGTCGCCAGTCCACACTGCGTTCGGTTCCTCGGCCGGCGGCCAGGGGCCGTTGCCGCAGGCCCGCAGCCGTGGCCGCTTGCGCGCGCCCACAAGCCCATGTCGTGCAAGGATGGCACCCGCCGTCGAAGCTGACGGCCAGCGCAGCTCGGGGGCCGTGCGCTTGAGCCGCGCCACGATCTTCTTGGGCCCCCACAGTGGATGCGTCTCCTTTGCCGCCACGATCCGTTCCACCAGATCCAGAGCCGTCGCCCGGCCGTGATTGAGCGGCGCCCGTGGCAGATCGCGCAAACCTTCCGGGCCCAACGCACGATAGCGACCAAGCCACTTGTAGCCGATCTTGCGAGAGATGCCGTAGGCCGCACAAATCTCGCTCATCGTCTCCTCACCTGCCAGGCAGTCCACAACAAACCGAAGTCGCTCGTCCATGATGCCAGTCTCTCGCCAAACCATCGCCGGTCCTCCCAGCGAAGGAGAAAACTGTCACCCATCCATCAGGTCCATTCTGTTACCTATCTATCCGGTTCGGACAACAGCCTCTTTCTCCCCGTCACTATACGGGGAGAAATGCCCGGCAGGGCAATGAGGGGCAGCGCCGACTTTGCAATCTAATTTTTGAGCCCTTACAAAATCGACCCGCGCGAACCCAGGGCGATTGCGCCAGACGTCAGTGACGCAGGAGGTTTGCGAAGTTGCGGGGGCGACTGGTGGGCAGGTCATCCCAAAGGTCGCGCCGCCCCTCATCCGCCTGCCGGCACCTTCTCCCCGTATAGTGACGGGGAGAAGGGAAGCTGCTGCGCCCTCGGCGCTCTTCTCGCGACGAAACCCTACTCCGCCGCCACCTTGGCCATCGGATTGTTCGGGTGCGTGGTCCAGTTGGCGTAGATCGGCGACACCGGCCTGCCGGTACGCTGGTCCAGAGCGCCGGCGGCCAGCGGCTCCATGGTGATGCAATTGTCGACCGGGCAGACATTGACGCACAGATTGCAGCCGACGCACTCCGCCTCGATTACCTCGAAATGCCTGACGCCATTGACCAGACTGGTGATCGCCTGGTGCGAGGTGTCCTCGCAGGCGATGTGGCAGCGGCCGCACTTGATGCAGGCGTCCTGGTCGATACGCGCCTTGGCGACATAGTTGAGGTTGAGATACTGCCAGTCGGTGACGTTGGGCGTGGCACGGCCGATAATGTCGTCGAGCGAGGCATGGCCTTTCTCGTCCATCCAGTTTTCGAGACCGGCGATCATCTCCTGCACGATCTTGAAGCCATAGGTCATCGCCGCCGTGCAGACCTGCACATTGCCGGCGCCGAGCGCCATGAACTCGGCTGCATCGCGCCAGGTGGTGATGCCGCCAATGCCGGAGATCGGCAGGCCGCGCGTTTCGGTATCGCGCGCGATCTCGGCCACCATGTTCATGGCGATCGGCTTCACCGCCGGGCCGCAATAGCCGCCATGCGAACCCTTGCCGTCGATGGTCGGTTGCGGCGCAAAATTGTCGAGATCGACACCGGTGATCGAATTGATGGTGTTGATCAGCGACACCGCGTCGGTACCGCCGGCGAGTGCGGCCCTCGCCGGCTTGCGCACATCGGTGATGTTGGGCGTCAGCTTGGTGATGACCGGCATGCGTGTGTTCTGCTTGCACCAGCGCACAACCATTTCGATATATTCCGGCACCTGGCCGACGGCCGCGCCCATGCCGCGTTCCGACATGCCGTGCGGACAGCCGAAATTGAGCTCGATGCCGTCGGCTTCCGTCTCCTCGACCACCGGCAGGATCGCCTTCCAGCTCTCCTCGACGCAGGGCACCATCAGCGAGACGACGATGGCGCGGTCGGGCCAGTCCTTCTTGACCTGCTTGATCTCGCGCAGATTGACCTGCAGGTCGCGGTCGGTGATCAACTCGATGTTGTTGAGGCCGAGCAGGCGGCGGTCGGCACCCCAGATCGCGCCATAGCGCGGGCCGTTGACGTTGACGACAGGCGGCCCTTCCTCGCCCAGCGTCTTCCACACCACGCCGCCCCAGCCGGCCTTGAAGGCGCGGATGACATTGTAGGCCTTGTCGGTCGGCGGCGCCGAGGCCAGCCAGAACGGATTGGGCGATTTGATGCCGACGAAATTGTTGCGGATGTCAGCCATGACAGGTCCCTTTCAACCGAGACGAAGGAGCATTTCCACGGGTGCAAGAATGCCACCTTCAAGCGCGGCGGTGATATTGGCGATCTTGGTGCGGGCATCGCCGCCCATGATCAGGCCAACACCAGGCGGCGGCTTTGTGCCGTCGGCCTGAGCGGCAGCCATCCGTGCGCGCATCGTGGCAAAGAATTCGACGGCAAAGGCGCCGCGTGGCCGTTCCGACGTCACCGAGAAGCCCGCGGTGGTGGCGGCCGATCGATAGTCGTCGGGCGTGGCGACAAAGGACATGGTTTCGTCCGATGCCCATGGCAGTGGAAACGTCAGTGCGCCGGGCTTGAGCCGCATCACATCGTAGACGGCAAAGACGCCGCCCGGCCGCAGCACACGGGCGGCCTCGCTCATCAGCTTCGCCTTGTCGGGAAGGTTCATGCCGACATGCAGGATCATTGCCGCATCGAAGCTGGCATTGCCGAACGGCATGTCCAGTGCGCTGCCTTGGACGAAGTGCGTCCTGTCCGCCATTCCCGTGCGCTTCGACAGGCTGGTCGCGACGTCGACATAGCTCTGCGTCAGGTCGATGCCGGTGACATCGGCGTCGGCACTGTTGGCGACAAAGCGGGCCGGGCCGCCTATACCCGATCCGATGTCAAGCAGCCTGCCAGCCGGCTTCAAACCCATCTGATCGACGAGTTCCCTGGTGGCTGCCACGCCACCGATGTGAAATTCATCGATCGCTTCGAGATCGCTGACGCTCAGATGGGCGACGTCCACGCCCATATCGGCGAGCGCGGCAAGGATGCGCTGCTCCAGGCCAGATATCTCGTAGTGACGGGCGATGCCCGGTTCCACTGTGGCCATGATCCCTATCCCTGCGTCAGGTTCCTGTTGATGCTCTCCGCCGCATCGCGGCCTTGCGCCACGGCCGAGACGGTCAGGTCGTCGCCGCCAAAAATGCAGTCGCCGCCTGCCCAGACCTTGGCCAGCGAGGTCCGCCCTTCCGCATCGACCTTGATGCGGCCGGCTTCGAGCTCGATCGATGCGCCGCTGCCGTTGAGAGCGGTCGGGACAAAGCTCTGGCCGATCGCCTTGAATACCTGGTCGGCAACGAGCGTCAGCGTCTCGCCGGTGCCGGCAAGCTTGTCGCCGTTCATGGCGGTGTATTCGAGTTCGATGGCACTGACCTTGCCGCCATTGGCAACCACCCGCTTCGGCTGCAGCCAGTGGCGGATGGTGACGCCGTTGGCGGCGGCCAGATCCTGCTCGAACTCGGAGGCGTTCATATGCTCCTGGCCGCGCCGGTAGCAGATCGTCACCTCCTCGGCGCCGAGCAGCTTCGACTGTACGGCGGCATCGATCGCCGTCATGCCGCCGCCGATGACGACCACGCGCCGGCCGACCGGCAGGCTCGAGAGGTCGCTGGCCTGGCGCAGTTCGGAGATGAATTCCACCGCATTGGTGACGCCGTCGGCGTCCTCGCCATCGGCGCGCAGCGCATTGACGCCGCCCAACCCCATGCCGAGGAACACCGCGTCGTAATTGCGGATCAGGTCGGAGAGCTGATAGTCGCGGCCGAGCGCCTTGCCGTTCTGGATGTCGATGCCGCCGATCGAAGTGACATAGTCGACTTCGGCCTGGGCGAAATTGTCGACACTCTTGTAGGCGGCGATGCCGTATTCGTTGAGGCCGCCGGCCTTCGGCCGTGCCTCCAGGATGGTCACGTCATGGCCGTGACGGGCGAGCCGGTGCGCGGCGGCGAGGCCGGCAGGCCCGGCGCCGACCACGGCAATCGTCTTGCCCGTCGGCGTGGGGCGCGGATAGAACCGCTTGTTCTCGGCCATCGCGACATCGGTGGCGTAGCGCTGCAGGCGGCCGATCTGCACCGGCTTGCCCTCCGCCACCTCGCGCACGCAGACCTCTTCGCACAGCGTCTCGGTCGGGCAGACGCGGGCGCACATGCCGCCCAAAATGTTTTGGTCGAAGATGGTCTTGGCCGAGCCGATCGGATTGCCGGTCGAGATCTGGCGGATGAACAGCGGGATGTCGATCGAGGTCGGACACGCGTTCATGCACGGCGCGTCGTAGCAGAAATAGCAGCGATCGGATTCGACCAGCGCCTCATGGTGATCGAGCGGTGGATGCAGGTCGGAAAAATTGTCCGCATACTGGTCGGCCTGAAGGCGGCCGCCGGCAATACCCTCTTTGAACTGGCCTTCTGGCATCGTCAGTTCCCCATGTTTTTCGTTTTGGGGAAGGCTAGCACGTTTTATTTTTTTATCAATTGGTCAATTTTCGGCGCAAGAGACTGAAAAGGCTGAGTAATAATATGATTTTTTTACTCATGTTATGACTTGAGTGGCTGCTCTTGCCGGATGACCGAGCTGGCTGGATCGAGGGCCCGAGCATGGATGATCCGGACCTCGTCCGCGACCAGTTCCTGCAATCGCCACAGATTGCGATCATGAATGCCGAACGCTTCGAGATGGCTGACGGTATTGTAGAGATATTCGGCTCCCGAGCCGATATGCCCACAGGCCCTGGCCAGCACGCTTGCCACCCTGTCCAGCGGCTGGCTCAGCGACGTACCTCTGCCCTTCACGCCGACCCAGAAGCCGAGCGCCCGCAGCGCGCCTTGCGGCGTATGCACGGGCAGCCACCTGACAGAGCTGACGCTCTCATGATCATTGATCTCGCGCCGCAGCAGTCTTTCGATCTGAGCCGGTTTCTCGCCCTCCGGCAAGCGGCAGATCACGCCGTTGCAGCGTCCGCCCCGTTCGAGCGCCATCATCAATCCCGGTTGCGCGGCGCTGCCGCGCCAACGCACCATGTCGAGACAGAACGAACGGTGCCAGCCATAGGCCGTGGCGAGCCGTTGTTCGACGGATTCGAATTCCGGTTTCCAGATCAGCGACCCATAGGCGAACACCCACAGCGGTCCCTCGTCCGCCTCGTCGGAGAGCCGCAAGGCAAGGGTCCGGAAGTCACCGTCGTTCATCTCGGTCCAGCTCGGATCGGGACCCGGATCGGCCTCTTCCCGATGGCACAGCGCGACAAGCTCGGGCGTAAGCGACATAAGGCGCATGGACGACAACCCCCTCGTCACCGCAGAGAAATCGAAAACCGCCGGATGCGCAACCGGGGAACGCCTGGCATCTAAAGACATTGTTGTTCGGGCGGGTGTCGGATTTCCGTCGTGAAGATCGTCCTAGGATGGATCGGACGACGATCGACGCAAAGGTGAGGAGACCCGAAATGCCAAAATCCCCGATGCCCTTCTTCTGGTACGAGTTGATGACATCAGACCTCGATGCAGCCGAGGCCTTCTACACCAAGGTTGTCGGCTGGACGGCGCAGCCCTTCGACGCGGCTCCCGGCATGCCGCGCTACATCGTCATGAATGTCGGTGAGCGTGGCGTCGGCGGCCTGATGACGCTGCCCGAGGATGCGGCCAAGATGGGCATGCCGCCGGCCTGGCTCGGCTATATTCATACAACGGATGTCGATGCCTCCACGGCATCGCTGGAGAAAGCAGGCGGCTCCGTTCATCGCCAGCCCGACGACATTCCAGGCGTTGGCCGCTTTGCCGTCGTTGCCGACCCGCAGGGCGCGACCTTCATGTTCCTGCAGCCGAACGGCCCCGACCAGCCTGTCGTGCCGGCCAGCACGCCGGGCCATATCGGCTGGCACGAGCTCTACACCAGCGACTGGAAGGCGGCGTTCGATTTTTATTCCGACCAGTTCGGCTGGGCCAATGCCGGCGACTTCGACATGGGTCCGATGGGTACCTACCAGACCTTCACGGCCGGCCCCGAATCCGGCGGCGGTATCATGAACAAGCCGCAGCAGATCCCGGTGCCGGTCTGGCAGTTCTATTTCAACGTCACCGGCATCGACGCGGCGGCCAAACGCGTCACCGACAATGGCGGCAAGATCCTGATGGGGCCGATGGAGGTCCCCGGCGGCAGCTGGATCGTGCAATGCCAGGATCCGCAAGGCGCGCATTTCGCACTGATGGCGCCGGTACGGTAAGCGCTGCATACGGAAACTTGCCAACTTCTGAAGGCTAGCACCCCCTTGTTGCCCCCTCTGTCCTGCAGGACAGAGGGGGCACTGTCCCGCAGACTCCTGCTATTGTTGAACGACCTTTCGTAAGGTCACTCCGGCGTCAGCACCGCAACCTTCAACTCAGCCTTTTTCGCTCCGCTGAACTGCACGGTGGCCGGACCGGGCGTAAGCTTGAAGCGCACGCTCTTGCGGATGGCGGGGCAGGTTTTCACGCCACTATAGCCAGCCGATTTGATGGCGTGGCCGTCCTGAATGACATCGACCCAGGCCTCGCCCGACAGGCTTATCTGTATGACCCCGTCCGGCGGCACCTCCACGCTGGCGACAGCGCCGAACGTGCCTTGTGCCGGGGCACGTTCGGGCGGCAGCGTAAAGCCGGCCTTCTCGACCGGCACCAGCCCCAGGTCCGCCGCGGCACCGACCGCCAGGGGCGCGCCTGAGGGTATCGCAGGTGGCGCGGCAAACAGCGCCTGTTCCCGCGTCACCGGCCATTTGAAGGCCTCGCAGCCGGCGTCCTCGGCCATGGCGAAGCTGGTTCCTGCAAGGAGAGCGAAGAGGCTGACGACGACTTTTTCCATGGCAAAGGGAACCCTCATTTTTACACTGTTCACGCTAATACAACCATGGCGATAGGAATGCAACCCTTGCGGGAACAATATGAAGGATCAAACTGGGGAACATTACCAGTCACCCATTGTTGATGGCGTGCCACGGGAAGTGAATGGTTCATCGCCGGCTGATAATCTATGGCCGGGCGGACTGAAAAATGGAGTCATCATGAAGCTTTTCGAAAGCCTCTCCAGATACCAGCGGCAGGCGCTCGGCGTGTTGCGCATCATGACCGCCCTGCAGTTCATCGAGCATGGCAGCCAGAAACTGTTCAACTTCCCAGTCAGCGCCGATCCCCACGCCCTCTCCGGGCTGTCCACGACCGCCGCCATCCTCGAATTCGCCGGCGGCATCCTGCTGGCACTCGGCCTATTCACTCGGCCCGTTGCCTTCCTCCTGGCCGGCGAGATGGCGATCGCCTATTTCATGGCGCACATGCCGCGCGATTTCTTCCCGGTCAACAATGGCGGCGATGCGGCGATCTCCTTCTGCTTCATCTTCCTCTATCTGTTCTTTGCCGGCCCCGGCGCGTTCGCGTTGGACAATCGCCGCAACGCTTGATGCGCGACAAGGGGGTGGATTTCACCCCCGCATCCGCTCGAAATTCGCATCGAACAGCGGCGTGGCCTGCATGCGCGCAGCGTGGCGCTTGCCCAACAGCTCGATCTCGAAGCCGTCACTCTCCTCGGCGATCTCCTTCGGCACATAGCCGACGGCGACCGACTTTTTCGAGTGATGCGCATAGCCGCCCGACGTCACCCAGCCGCGCACGGCACCGCCGAACCAGATCGGCTCGTCGCCGATGACGTCGGCGTCGTCGGCATCGACGATGAAGGCGCGCAGCCGCAACTTGCCGCCTTGCTTGCGCTCGGCCAGCGCCGCCGCCTTGCCGATGAAGTCCGCCTCCTTGCCGTAGGCGACGAAGCGGTCGAGCCCGGCTTCCAGCGGTCCGTAGATCGGCCGGTATTCGCGCCCCCATGAGCCGTAATTCTTCTCCAGCCGCAAGGCGTTCAGCGCCCGCGAGCCGAACAGGCCGATATCGAATTCCTCGCCGGCCGCCATCAACGCGTTGAATGCGGCACGCTGGTATTCCGGCGCCACCCAGATCTCGTAGCCGAGATCGCCGGTGTAGCTGACGCGGCCGACCAGGCACGGCGCCATGCCGATATCCATTTTTGCGACGGCCATGAACGGAAACGCCGTGTTGGACACGTCGGCGCGGCTGACCTTGGCCAGCACATCCCTCGCCTTCGGCCCGGCAATCGCAAGGCCGGTGAGTTTCGCTCCCTGCGCCTCGATGCGAACCGAACCATCCCCGGGCAGATGCGCCTCGAACCATCGCATGTGATACTGCTCGGCAATGCCGGAGCCGGCAAGGAACCAGCCATCGCCGCCCAGATTGGCCAGCGTGAAATCGCCGATCAGCCTGCCGTCTTGCTTCAGCATCGGCGCCAGCGTCATGCGGCCGGGTTTGGGCAGTTTGCAGGCAAGCATGCGGTCGAGCCATGCGGCCGCCCCCTCGCCGGTCACCGTGTATTTGGCGAAGCTCGAAATCTCCGACAGTCCAACGCCGTCGCGAACCGCGGCGACTTCGCCGGCAACATGGGTAAAGTCGCTGGAACGCCGCCAGGAGAACTCGTCCTTGACGCCTTCAGGCGCATACCACAGCGGCACCTCCAGCCCGTAGGCAACGCCAAACTGCGCGCCCTTGGCCGACAGAAGGTCGTAGACCGGCGTCGTCTTCAGCGGCCGCCCGGCCGGCAATTCCTCATTGGGGAAGCGGATCGAGAAGCGCCTGGAATAGTTTTCGCGCACCTTGGCGTTGGTGTAGGCCATCGTCGCCCAGTCGCCGTAGCGCGCGACATCCATCGCCCAGATGTCGGCGCCGGGATCGCCCTCGATCATCCAGTTCGACAGCGCCAGGCCGACACCGCCGCCTTGGGAGAAGCCCGCCATGACACCGCAGGCAACCCAGAAACCGGGCAGGCCGCGCACCGGCCCGACCAGCGGGTTGCCGTCCGGCGCGAAGGTGAAGGGGCCATTGATGATCTGCTTGATACCGGTGTTCTGGAAGGCCGGGAAATGCCGGAAGCCGACTTCCAGCGACGGCGCGATGCGATCGATATCCGGTTCCAGCAACTCGTGGCCGAAGTTCCACGGCGTCTGGTATTCGGACCAAGGCTTGTTGGCCTTCTCGTAGGTGCCCATCAGCATGCCGCCGCGCTCCTGGCGCAGGTAGAGCTCTCCGTCGAAATCCACTGCATGGATGATTTCGGTGCCGGTTTTCTGGTTCCATGCGGCGACCTCCGGCATGTCCTCGGTGATCAGGTACATGTGCTCCATGGCCAGTACCGGCAGCTCCAGCCCGACCATACGGCCGACCTCGCGCGCCCACAGGCCACCGGCATTGACGACATGCTCGGTCACCACCTCGCCCTTGTTGGTGATGACGCGCCACATCCCGTCGGGCCGCCGCACGATGTCCTCGACCTTGGTGAAGCGCTCGACCTCGGCGCCCAGCTTGCGCGCCGCCTTGGCATAGGCGTGGGTGACGCCCGAGGGGTCGAGGTGGCCATCCTCCTTGTTGCGGACGGCGCCGACGAACTGCTTTGGGTCGAGCAGCGGCATCAGTTCGGCCGCCTCTTTAGGCGAGATTTCCTCGAGATCGATGCCGAGATAGCGGCCCTTGGCAACGACACCGCGCAGCCAGTCGAGCCGCGCCTCGGTCGCCGCCAGAAGCACACCGCCGGTCAGGTGCACGCCGGTCGCCTGGCCGGAAAGCTCCTCGATCTCCTTGTAGAGGTTGATCGTGTATTTCTGCAGCTTGGCGACGTTGGGATCGCCATTGATGGTGTGCATGCCGCCCGCCGCATGCCAGGTCGAGCCCGAAGTCAGTTCGTCGCGCTCAAGCAGCACCACATCGGTCCAGCCGTGGCGGGCAAGATGGAACAACATCGAGCAGCCGACGACGCCACCGCCAATGACCACGACCTTTGCATGCGATTTCATGGGTTTTCTCGTAATTTCAATGGATTGAAGAGACAAAGTGAATCGAAAAGGCAGCGCCGCGCGCCGATGTTGACAAAATCACGGTTCGCCCTGCCCGATCGCTTCCTTGCGCCTGGCCACATAGGCCTCCAGCGCCTCGCGCACGGCGATATCCATCGCCGGCTCGACATAATCTTCCAGCGCCTTCTTCCACAGCCGCGTCGCACGCGCGGTGGCGTCGAGCCCGCCGGCCTCCTGCCAGGCTTCGAAATTCTGCCAGTTGGATAGCATCGGCTGGTAGAAGGCCGTCGCATAGCGCTCCAGCGTATGCGGCTCGCCGAAGAAATGGCCGCCGGTCGGCACCGCGCCCAGCGCCTTGATGGCAAGCTCGGCCTCGTCGACCACGATCGGGCGCAGGAACTCCATCATGTGCTGGATCATCTCGACATCGATGATGAACTTTTCGAACGACGCCGTCAGCCCGCCCTCCTGCCAGCCAGCGGCGTGGTAGACGAGATTGCCGTGGCCGAGGACCGCGCCCCACAGCGCCATCAGCGTCTCGTAGGCGCCTTGCGCGTCGGCGGCGTTTGAGGCCGAGCCCGGTGTTGTGCGGTATGGCAGCCCATAGCGCCGCGCCAACTGTCCCGAGGCGATGTTGGCCTTGGTGTTCTCCGGCGTGCCGAAGGCCGGCGCACCCGACTTCATGTCGACATTGGAGGTGAAGGCGCCATACATGACCGGTGCGCCGGGACGCACGAGCTGAGTCAGGACGACACCGAACAGCGCCTCGGCATTCTGCTGCGCCAGCGCGCCGGCCAGCGTCACCGGGCTCATCGCCCCCATCAGCGTGAACGGCGTCACCGCCACCGACTGGCCGAACTCGGCCATCGTCATCAGCCCCTCAGCCATCATCTCGTCGAAGCGTCGCGGTGAGTTGACCGAGATGATGGTGGCGATGCCCGGGTCGTCAGCCATCTGGTCCAGCGTCAGCCCGCGCGCGATTGCCATCATCTCTATGCCGTCCAGCGCCCTGCCCCGGCCGATCGCCGAGACATGGAAACTCTTGTCGGTCAGGGTCAGATTGGTGAAATAAGTGTCGAGATGACGCG
Organism: Mesorhizobium sp. WSM1386; assembly: GCF_055901595.1. NCBI lineage: Bacteria > Pseudomonadati > Pseudomonadota > Alphaproteobacteria > Hyphomicrobiales > Phyllobacteriaceae > Mesorhizobium > Mesorhizobium sp. WSM1386. Next base: position 3,267,535 of record NZ_CM148373.1, on the reverse strand, counting down.
AATTCGCCGGCAGCTCGACCGGCGCGCAGACCTGGTTGCCGAGCATGTGGACACAGTTGAAATGCTGCGCCAGCCGTGTGAGATCCGCATAGTCGCGCAGATTGCCCGCCCGGCGGCCACGCTCCATGTCATGCACATTGGGCGGCCCCGCGACGAGTGTGAAATTGATGGTATTGCCGCCGAGATGAATGGCATTGGTCGGGTTGCGCGGTGTCAGCGTGTAGCTGGATCTCGTCGTCCTCAGCGCTTCGTCGACCATGCCGCGATCGATGCGGACATTGGCCGAGGCGTGGTCGACCCTGGCGCCGGCTTTCTCGAAAAGCGCCAGCGCCCGCGGGCTCATCACCTCGATGCCGAAATTCTCCAGTATATGCATCGAGGCCTGATAGATCGCCTCGATCTGGTCTGGAGACAGCAAGGCCATAGGCGGATAGGGATTAACGACGCGCCTGAGCGGCAACTGTGGAATGGGCGCCGGCCCCCGGTTGCTAGTGCGCTCGGCGCCGCGTTTGCGTCTTGGTTCGTTCATGCCGGCATCAAAGCCTCGGCAAACCGGCCAAGCTGTCAGAAATACGCCGTTTGCGGGCGTGATTTTAGCCAAGGCGGCATTGCTGCAATAGGAATTTAGAAAAAGCGACAGAACAAGTCGGATTTTCAATATGGCATTTTCCGAAGCGCTCGCGCCGATGAGGCGTTAACGGACACAGCAAGATTCCCTTTATGATTTCGGCCTATTGATCTGCCGATGGGCAGGTCGAGTTTTAGTAAAATTGTAGCGATTGGCGTGCTGCTGGCGCTTTCGGCCTGCGCGACGGCGCCCAGCCGCATCAACAATGTCTGCGCCGTCTTCGACCAGAATGACGGGTGGTTCGACAATTGGCAGTCGGCGGCCGAGCGCACGCAGCAGAAATACGGCGTACCCGTGCCCGTGCTGATGGCGACGGTGCGCAAGGAATCCGGCTTCAAGAGCAACGCCCGGCCGCCACGCACCAAGCTTCTCGGCTTCATCCCGTGGAAGCACGTCTCGTCCGCCACCGGCTTCTCCCAGGCGCTGGACGGCACCTGGTCGCAATATCAGAACGAAACCGGCAACTGGGCGGCACGGCGGACGAAATTCGCCGACGCCGTCGATTTCGTCGGCTGGTACCATTCCAAGACCGCCGACACGTTCGGCGTCGCGCGCAACGACACCTACAATCTCTATCTCGCCTATTATCTCGGCTGGACCGCCTATGGCCGCGGCAACCGTGGCGACGCCGGCGTCCAGGGCTATGCCCGGGCCACGGAGAAAATGGCCCGCGATTACGCCGTTCAGTTGCAGCAATGCGGCAATTGACTTTGCCGGGGCATTTCACGGCCAAGTGAAATCAGCTGCCGCTACGGAAAAGCGAGATTGCCCTGGGGTCGCGATAGACCTCAGCGATTCATTCGCTCGGGATCAGATGGAGGATCGTATTGCCTCCCTTTACCGCCGCCGTCGACAGCTTTCGATCAAAGGTCGCCAATTTGCCGCCGCGCGCCTTGGCCAGCCCCAGCAGATAACTGTCTGTTACTTGTGCCGAGGTTAGGATCCTGGATGCATCAATGTCGCTGAAGCTGACGAGGCTGATGTTGTCCGCCCAGAACTGATGTCCTGCAAGGGCATGCAACTTGCCCACAATCTGCGCAACGACAGCGGGCGAACCCGGAGAATTGGGGTATTTCGGGTTGCTCAAAATCCTGATGACACCATTTTCGGTAATGGGACATGTAGCCCATGACAAATGCCCTGTGGATTGGAACCACCGATGGGCATCTTCATGCGCGACATGAGCCGGATCGATCAAGGCAATCAAGACATTGACGTCGAACAGGAAGGTCACGGCAGTTCGTCGCGAAGCGCATTGACCATTTCGAGATCGACTATCGGGCCGTCGGACCGCGACGAAAGTAACGGGATACCGTTGCGTTCGCCGCCAGCCTGCGGCCTGCGCAGCGAGTGGCGAGCCAGATCGGAAATGACCTCGCCAATGCTGCGATCCTGCTGCCGCGCCATGGCCTTGGCTGCAAGGAGGACATCGTCATCGATTGCAAGCGTCGTTCTCACAATACGTCTCCTTGCCGCGCATCAAACATCACGCATCACATAAGGCAGTGGACGGAGATATTCAAGGGAACGTCGCCTGTCGTCCCTTGACACATATGAGATGTGACGAAGCTGCGGAGCAATGCACCAGCAAGCGATATTGCCCCTGTGCTGGTCAGCTCGGCTTCTTGCCGCGCGGACGCTTCGGCGGCGTGCCGGCAAATCCTGGACCCTCGCCATGCGGCGCGTCGTCCGGAACGCCTTCGTGGGCGGCATGTTCCTTGTCGAACTTGATCACCGGCTCCATCGTCGCAAGCACATCGTCGGAAAGCCAGCATAGGCTCATATGGCCATCGCCCAGATGCTTGACCGGCGGTACCTTGGTCTCGCACAGATTGTCCGGCACCAGCTTCTTGTAGCCGCAGCGTGTCTGGAACGGGCAGCCGGATGGCGGGTTCATCGCCGACGGGATGTCGCCTTCGAGTACGATGTGCTTCTTGATCACACTTGTGTCGGCGATCGGGATCGCCGACAGCAGCGCCTCGGTATAGGGATGGTAAGGCGGCGCGAAGATCTGGTCGGTCGTGCCTTGCTCGACGATATAGCCCAGATACATGACGACGACGCGGTCGGCGATGTAGCGCACCACGGAAAGATCGTGGCTGATGAACAGCATCGTGGTCTTGTTCTTGCGCTGAATGTCCATCAAGAGTTCGGTCACCGCCGCCTGCACCGACACGTCGAGCGCCGACACCGGCTCGTCCGCCACCACCACCTTGGCATCGCCGGCAAAGGCACGCGCCACGCCGATGCGCTGCTTCTGGCCGCCCGAAAGCTGGCGCGGCTTGCGCGTCTCGAAGGCACGCGGCAGCTTCACCAGGTCGAGCAGTTCCAGCATGCGCTTGCGCCGGTCGGCGACCGTCTTGCCGACATTGAATTTCTCGAGCGTGCGGATGATCTGCGAACCGACCGAATGGCTGGGGTTCAGCGTATCGAATGGGTTCTGGAACACCATCTGGATCGAGGACACGGTGTCGACGCTGCGGCTCTCGATGCCGGTCGACTGGATTTCCTTGTTGCCCAGCGTCACGCTGCCGGAACTCGCCGTCTCCAGCCCGAGCAGCACCTTGGCCAGCGTCGACTTTCCGCAGCCGGACTCGCCGACGATGGCGACGGTCTCGGACTCGCGCGCCATGAACGAGATCGTCTCGTTGGCCTTGACGACACGGCCCTCGCTCGAGCCGAACACCTCGCTGCCGCCGACCTTGTAGTATTTCCTGAGATCCTCGATCTTGAGCACCGGCGCGCCGGGCACGACGCGCTCGTTGACCTTCTTGGCGCCGGGCGGCAGGGCTTCCCAGTCGATTTCGTTGAAGCGCACGCAGCGCGAGAAATGGCCTTCGTGGCCCGCGACCTCGACCATCGGGATTTCGGCCGCGTTGCAGACGCCCTCGACGAAATGGTGGCAGCGCGGGCCGAAATTGCAGCCCTTCGGCCGCTCATGCGGCAGCGGCAATTGTCCCGGGATCGAGATCAGCGGCCGCGAATTCTTGTCCGCACCCGGCAGCGGGATCGAGCGGAACAGCCCTTGCGTATAGGGATGGCGCATCCGGTCGAACACATCCTTGATCTTGCCGGTCTCAACCGCCTCGCCCGAATACATCACCGTGATGCGGTCGCAGGTTTCCAGGATCAGGCCAAGATTGTGCGACACGAAGATCATCGAGGTGCCGAACTTCTCGCCCAGCCCCTTGACCAGATCGACGATGCCCGCTTCCACCGTCACGTCGAGCGCCGTGGTCGGCTCGTCGAGCAAAAGCAGCGCCGGCTTCGACAGCAGCGCCATGGCGATGACGATGCGCTGCTGCTGGCCGCCTGAGAGCTGGTGCGGATAGGAGCGCATCATGCGCTCGGGATCGGGAAGCTTGACCGAGCGCACCATTTCCAGCGCGCGCTTATAGGCCTCTTCCTTCGACACCTTGTCGTGGATCAGCGGCACTTCCATCAGCTGCTGGCCGACCTTCATTGCCGGATTGAGGCTCGCCATCGGCTCCTGGTAGATCATGGCGATCTTGTTGCCGCGGATGGCGCGCAGCTCCTCGTCGGAGAGCTCGCCCATGTCCTTGCCCTGGAACTTGATCTTGCCGCCGACGATCTTCCCGATGTTGGAGAGGTCGCGCATGATGCCGAGCGACACGGTCGACTTGCCGCAGCCGGATTCACCGACGATGCCCATCGCCTCGCCGGGCATGACCGTGCAGGAAAAATCCATGACGGCCGGTATCTCGCCCTTGCGGGTGAAGAAGGAGATCGACAGGTTCTCGATCTCGATGATCGGCCCGTTGGTCGGATTAGCCGGATTTCGAACTGCCTCGTTCATGGGTCGCTCCAATCCTAGTTCTTAGCCAAGTGGGATCTGGGATCCCACCGTCAATCCTTCATCGATTGCTCACGCAGGGAATCGGCGAGCAGGTTGAGCCCCAGCACGAAGCTCATCAGCGCGATCGTCGGCGGCAGCGCCGGATGGATAAAGGAGCGCAGCAGCCGGCTGGCATCCTTGATCGCCGTGCCCCAGTCCGGGCTCTCGGGTGCAAGACCGAGGCCAAAATACCCCAGCGTGCCGAGCAGGATCGTGGTGTAGCCGATGCGCAGGCAGGCATCGACGATCAATGGTCCGCGCGCATTGGGCAGGATTTCCCACAGCATGATGTACCAGGGCGATTCACCGCGCGTCTGCGCCGCCGCCACATAGTCGCGCGTCTTGATGTCCATCACCAGGCCGCGCACGATGCGGAACACGCCGGGACTGGAGGCGAACACCACGGCCACGAATATGTTGAGCTGGTTGGGATCGATATGGACGATCTTCAGCGGATCCCGGTCGAAGACAAGGCCGAGATAGATCCAGCCGCCTATGATGAGCGTCAGCCCGAGCAGGATGTAGATCCGGTCCGGCCGGTTCTTGTAGCGTGTCCAGAACAGCACGCTGAAAAAGATGATCGGAAACAGGAAGAAGACGCCGGCCAGCGCATAGGGGATCGGCGTGTCCATGATACCCGGCGTCACCAGCAGGTAGAACAGCAGGATCACCGGGAAAGCCAGCACGAGGTTGGCCAGGAACGACAGGATGGAATCGATCTTGCCGCCGTAATAGCCGGCCGGCAGCCCGAGCGTGATGCCGACCATCAGCGCGAACCCGGTCGCCGCGGGTGCGATGATCAGCACGATCTGGCTGCCATAGACCATGCGCGAGAACACGTCGCGCGCCAGCTTGTCGCCGCCGAACAGATAGACGAGACCTGACTGCGGTTCGATGGCGCCGGGCAAAGTGTCCTTCATGATCGGGATTTGGCCGAGCGGATCGAAGGGCGAGATGGTCGAGGCGAAGATCGCCGTGAACAGCCAGAACAAGCAGATGAAGACGCCCGCGATGCCGACGCCGCTATCGAACAGCTGGCCGTAAAGGGCCAGCTTCTTCTTGTAGAGGAAGCTCGCCCCCATGACGATGACGAGCGCGACCCAGACCGGCCAGAAGCGCCAGAGCACTTCGAGGATGATGGTGGAGGCGCCGATATATTGAGCTTGCATTGCGCCTTCTCCCTACTGAACCCGGATGCGCGGATTGAGGAACGCGTAGCCGACATCGGAAATGAGCTGCGTGATCAGGACGATGAACACCGAGACCAGCGAACAGCCGAGCAAAAGGTCGATGTCGTTGTTGCCGGCGGCCTCGACCAGCGTGTAGCCGAAGCCCTGGTAGCGGAACATCACCTCGACGATGACGACGCCGGTGAGCAGCCAGGGAAACTGCAGCATGATGACGGTGAAGGGCGCGATCAGCGCGTTGCGCAGCGCATGCTTGACCACCACGTTGCCGAACGACAGGCCCTTGAGCCGGGCGGTGCGGATATATTGCTGCGTCATCACCTCGACCATGGAGGCGCGCGTCATGCGCGCGATGTAGCCGATGCCGTAGATCGCCAGCGTGATCACCGGCAGCGTGAAATTATAGAAGGTGATGCCCTGGCTCGCCGATGCCGCCGAACCGTTCAGCCAGCCGAGCCACGAGGCGAAGATGACGGTGAAGATGACGCCCGACACATATTCAGGCGTTGCCGTCGAGGCGATCGAGGCGACCGAAAGCACCCGATCGGTGCGCGAACCCTCGCGCATGCCGGCGAGAATCCCGATCAGCAGCGAGACCGGCACCATCACGACCAGCACCCAGAACATCAGGATGCCGGTGGCCCCGAGCGCCGGAAACAGCTTGGCCGCGACCGTGGTCTTGAATTTGGTCGAACAGCCGAAATCGCCCTCGATCACGCCCGAGAATGTCGGCACGGCGGGGTCGTTGCAGAAGGAGAAACGCTGCGTCGTCTTGCCGGTCGCCGGGTCCGTGATCGGCTGCTTGGGCAGCACGCCCAGCCACTGGCCATAGCGGACGAAGAAGTTCTGGCGATAACCGTGATTGACCAGCCAGCTTTCGAGTTGCTCGGCCGATGTGTGCATTTCGGTCTGGCTGATCGCCAGCTTCTTCAGATTGGGTTCGAGATTGACGAGGAAGAAGACGACCAGCGTCAGGCACAGCATCGTGAGCAGAATCGTACCGACGCGTCTGATTATGAATGAGAACATTGTGCCCCCCTGCCGGCCGGGTTGGGGTCAGATATGGTCAACCCTGTTTCGAAAACCTTGCAACGTCACGCCGCCGCTGCACGAATGCAACGGCGGCGATCCCGCGAATGCGAGGGGCGGTGCGCCCTTCGCATTCGTCAAGCTGTGGGTCACGCCTGATCGAGCCAGACCTTGCCGAAATCGTGCTCGTAGGTGGGGTGCATCGAGTGGTTCTTCACCTCGGGCTTGATGTTGATGTAGAGCTTGCGCCAGTAAGGCTGGATGATGATGCCGGATTCCTGCAGCATCGTCTCGATTTCCTTCATCACCACCTTGCGCTTCTCTGCATCGGCGATCCCGAGCGCCTCGTTGACCTTCTTGTCGAAGTCCGGATTGGCGTAGGCCGTCTCGTTCCAGGCTTCGCCCGAGCGGTAGGCGATGGCGATGACCTGGATGCCAAGCGGACGCATGTTCCAGTTGGTTTCCGAGAACGGATACTTCGTCCAGTCGTTCCAGAAGGTCGAGCTCGGCAGCACGGTGCGCTTCACCTTGATGCCGGCCTCGCGCAGCTGGGCCGCGATCGCGTCCGTGGTGTTCTTGTGGTAGTCCTCGTCGTTGCTGATCAGCTCGTGCTCGAAATCGATCACGCCAGCTTCGGTCAGCATCTGCTTGGCCTTGGCCATGTCGCGCGGAATCTTGGGCAGCTCGACGTATTCCGGATGGATCGGTGCGACATGGTGGTTTTCCGCCGGCGTGCCGGCATTGCCGTAGCCTAGCTGGAGCACCACCGAATTGTCGACGGCCAGGCACATCGCCTGACGCACCTTCTGGTCGCCGTAGGGCTTGGCATTGACGTTGAAGCGCGAGACCACGGTCGCCGCGGTCACCACTTCCGAAGCCGGCGCGCCGACGTCCGAGATAATCTTGACGTAGTCGGCGGTCGTCTCATGGTTGGTCTGCACTTCGCCCGACTCGAACGCCGAAACCGTAGCAGCCGGATCCGTGCCGTAGTCGATGAACTCGACACCATCGAGGAAGGCCTCGCCCTGCCACCACTTGCCGGTCGTGCGGCGCTTGTAGACGACCTTCTGGCCGACATCGTAGGAAACGAGTTCGAACGGGCCGGTGCCGATCGGGCAGTTCTTGAAGTTCGCGCCCTTCTCGTCGAAGGTCTTGTGCACGATGAGGCCGGGATAATCGCACAGGTTCGGGATGATGGCGATATCGGGCTTGGTCAGCTTGAGCTTGACCGTCATGTCGTCGACCTTGACGACCGAACCTTCGCGCAGCTTCTTGGTCGTGTCGTCGACGAGACTGCCAAGGCGTCCCGGCATCGAGTTGCCTTCCGCCGACTTGTCGGCCCAGCGGGTGAAGTTGTAGATCACGTCGTCGGCGGTGAACTTGTCGCCGTTGTTCCACTCGACACCAGGCCGCACATGCAGCGTGTATTCGGTGGCGTCGTCATTGATATCCCAGCTCGCCAGCAGATACGGCGCGAAGGTGTATTCCTTCGTGTATTTCACCAGCGGCTCGAGCGCCTGGCGTTCCGCGTTGGAAATCTCAGACCAGTCGGCGGTGCGCGGATCCTTGGGATCCTTGACCGACATGGCGACTTTCAGCACGCCGCCCTTCTTGCCCTGCACGTCCTCGGCCTTGGCCGAGGTCGGAGCGGCAAGGCCGAGCAGGCCGTAAGCCATGGCCGTCGACGCGCCGAAGACGCTGGCAAGCGCCAGGAATTCGCGGCGATCCACCGTTCCTGCCTTGGCTTCTTTGGCCATGGCCAGGATGTGATCCGGAACGCTGTCGCCATTACTCTTATAGATTGTCATGACTAACTCCCATTGTTGGCTTTCCGCCGATTAACATTCCGCATCCAGGCCATGATGTCAAAGACGGCTTGGATTGGGAACATGTTAGCGAATGTGCAACTTTGAAAAGAGAGCGGTACGCGCGATAGCGACAGTCTTGACGCAAAATTGCTAGTGCGCCCAGATTCCGCCAAAATCTCTTCGGGCGATTAGACTGAGACATTTGCCTCGCTTCTGACAGCGCCAGTCCTGGCCACGGTGAAGGGCCAGACCGTCAGTATTCCTTCTCATAGAAGATGCCGCCCTTGGCTTCGCCGGCGTCCGTCGCCTCGCCGCGCAATTTGACGCCGCGACCGACATTGAGGTCGATGGTCGCCTTGCCCGAACCTGGCTTGTCGCCCTTCTGGATCGTCACATAGGTGCGGTCGTTCAGGTACTTGCCTGCGGAGACAGCGGTGCCGCCCTTGTCGTCGGTGGTGACGTCGAGATCATCGACGCCAATGGCGCTGCGCAGGTTTTCAAGCAATGACGTCGAGCCGCCGACGCCGGCCAGTTGCCCCGCCGCTTCAGCCAGCTGCGCGATCTGCAGCGGCGACAGGTTCGACATCGAGCGACCGAAGATCAGTTGCGCCAGCACCTCGTCCTCGGGCAGCGCCGGCACCGAGGAGAAGGTGAATTTCGGATTGGTCGCCTCGCCCGACACCACGATGGTGACGGTTGCGCCGGTCGTGGTCGTTGTCGCGGTCAGGTTGAGATAGGGCACCAGCGAGCCGGAAAAGCCGACCGTGCCTTCGGTGAAGGTCAGTCGCTTGCCGAGTATCGAAAGCCGCCCGCGCTGCAGGGTGAAGGTGCCGATCGCTTGCGGCGACGAGGCCGGGCCGGTGAGCTTGAGCGAGCCGCCGAGTTCGGCATCGACGCCCCTGCCCTGGATGAAGATCTGGTTTGGCGCGCTGACGGTGACGTCCAGCGCGAGGCCGCTGCCGCCGCTCTTGCCGCTGGTCGTCGCCGGGCGCAGCGCCTTGTCCTGCGCCCGCACCGCACCGGGGGCGTTCTTGTGCTTGACATCGAGCGCTGCGAGCGAGCCCGGCAATTTATCCGGAACCGTGATGACGGTCTTGGCGAGGTTGACGGTGCCGGCGATCGCCGGAGCGGAAACGAGCGGCCCCTTGATCGTCAGGTCGCCGCCCAGATTGGCGGTCACCACGCGCCCGTCCGTGTAGCGGCCGTCGGTGAGTTTGATCGACAGGTCGGCCGGAAAGCCCTGCGCCGGATTGATGCCGACCGTGCCGCTGGCCGAAAGGCTGCCACGCGTCGACAGCGTTCCGGTCAGCCGGTTGATCCTGGCGAGGCCGCCGCCGATCGAGATGTCGGCCGCGATATCGTTGACGGCAAGGCCCGAGCGCGCATCGACCAGCCGCGCGCCGGAGGTGCTGACGCTGCCACTGATGACAGGCGATGTCGCCGGGCCGCGCACCTGGACTTTGACGTTGGCGGTTCCCGTCAGCGACAGGCCTTGCGCGGCAAGCTTCTGGCTGAGGATGCCGAACGGCACGCCGCCATTGAAATCGAGCGCCAGCGCCGGCGTGCCCGCCGTCGTCACCGTGCCGCCACCCTTGAGGCCAAGCCCGGCGCCGTCGCTGACATTGGCATTGAAGGTCAGCTTGTTGCCGGCAAAGGTGCCGGACGATGAAACGCTCACCGCACCAACACCCGCGCCGCGGGTCTGCGACGTCTGCACGCCGGCCGCGTCGATGTTGAAGGCGACAGCCGGGCTGGCTGGGGCACCGGTCACCTTGACCGTGCCCGAAATCGACCCGGCGGCATCGAGCCCGGGCGAGAAACTGTTGGCGAGCGACATCGGCACCCGCGCCAGCGCCGCGTTGATGTCGAGCGCTTGCCCAACCTTGCCGGTCACCGTTGCCGTGCCGCCGCCGAGGTTGAGCACCAGCCGGTCCAGCGTCGTCGTGCCATTGGCGATACTGACCGTCGAGGCCTGGGCGATGGCTGCCTTGATGCCCTGCACGGTCGCCTGGCCGGAAGCGAGTTCGATGGTCGTCGTGCCATTCGCCACTTTCACCCGGCCGGCGGCCTTGGCCGGAATGCCCTTCACCGTGGCCCCGCCGGAAAAGCCGGTCCAGTCGCCGTCGCGCTTCAAATCGACATCGATGCCGCTGATGACGGTGCCGCCCGAGGTGACGGTGTCAGCGCGAATCTTGCCCGAGATCACCGGAGCGGCGAGATAGTTGGCGATCAGCGCATCGATGGAAACGGCTTTCGCCTGGAGATCGCCGCGCGTGATCGAGGCGGTCGTCGCCTTGACGGCGACCTGGGGCGCTGCGCCGTTCTTCGAGAAGGCGATGGTGCCCTGCACATCGCCTTCCGCCTTTTCCAGCGCGAGTGCGGCGAGCGGGCCGATATCGGGCAGGTCGAGCGAGATGGTGCCTTCAGGCACGAACTTGTCGTCCAGCGCCAGATCGCCTGAAATCCTGTTCTTGCCCAGCGACAGGAGCAGGCGGTTGATGGCGCTCTTGCCGTCCGCCGTCGCCAGCACCGCACTGCCTTGCAGGGCCTGACCCGCGACATTGCCGGTCAACTGCACGTTCGCCGCCGGATTGGCGGCATCCGCCTTGCCGGTGGCCGTGAGCCTCAGCCCAGTGATCTCGCGCGCCGCCACCGACAGCCTGTCGCTATCGACGGTCAGTGACAGGTCGGGTGCGGTGGCCGGCCCCTGGGCGCTCAGCCCGAAGGCGATGGCGCCCCTGGCATCCTTCGACAGCAGCGAGATGTCGCTCAGCGCGCCCTTGATGTCGGCCGCCACCCTGTTGTCGGCAAGGCTCGCCTGCCCGCCGGCGGTGAGCGCGCCAGAGGTCAGCTTCAACGCATCGATGTTTATACTGCCGTTGGGGTCGCGTTTCAGCGTGGCGCTGATTTGCGCACGTTCGCCAAGCATGCCGCGCGCCGCAGCGGGCAAGGCCGATGACGGGGCGTCCGCATTCAGCTTGAGGTCGACGGCGCCGTCACGCAGCGATACCTGGCCGGCGACCTGGCTGTTGAGTGCATCGCTCTCGAGCGAACCGCTGTCGATGGCGACGGCATCCGATGTCAGCCGGGCACTGAGGGCGGCCGTGATCTTGCCGGCGATCAGCGGTGCGATCATGGGATTGTCGAGCCCGACCTTGTCCGCCGACACCGTGCCGGAAACCGGTCCGGCGCGGTTCTTGAGATCGAAAGCGTCCGAGTGCAGCGCCAGCACAAGACCGTCCACCTTCGCCGGGCTGGTGGCGATCGAAGGGACGATCGCGGACACGTCGAGGCGGGCTTTCGTGCTTTCCCCCGCAACTTTCGCCGACAAGGACCGGATCTCGATCCTGACCGGGCTTTCGGTGCTGCCGACTGTCAGCGGCAGGCTGGGGCCGGATGAAGTGAGATCAAGCGCAAAATCGCTGGCGCCGTTGGGATTGATGGTGCCGGAGGCCGTGCCGGAAATCTTGTCGCCGGAAAGCGTGGCATGATCGAGGGCGACGCCGTCGGCCATGGTGTAGGCGCCCGCTGCATCGACAGCGAGCGGTCCGAGCCCGGCCTGGCGGGTCTGGCTGGTCTCGACGCCGGCAAGCTGCGCGTCGAAGTGGACCTCTGGAGCAGCCGGCGTTCCGGTCACCTGCGCTGTACCGCCGAGCGTACCCACGGCATCGAGCCCGGGCGCAAAATCATTGGCAAGGGCGGCAGGCAGCGCGGAGAATTGCGTTGTGAGATCGAGAGTCTGGCCGGCGCTGCCCGACAGCGTCACCGAGCCGCCGCCGATATCGAGCGCCAGTCTTTCGATGCTGGCCGTGCCATTGGCGATGGTCAGCGCCGAGGCCTGGGCGATGGCCGCCTTGATGCCACGCACCGTGGCCTCGCCCGAGGCGACCTCGACGGTCGTGGTACCCTCGGCGATCTTGACCCGTCCTGCCGCGGTCGCCGGGATGCCTGCTATCGTCGCGCCGCCGGTGAAATTGGTCCAGTCGCCGTCACGCTTCAGGTCGACGCCGATGCCGCTGATTTCGGTGGCTCCCGAAGTCACCACCTCGGCCTTTATAGTACCCGAGATCGCCGGCGCCTTGAGGTAGTTGGCGACCAGCGCGTTGACGGTGATCGCCTTGGCCGTCACCTCGCCTCGCGCGATCGACGTGCTCTTCGCGTCGATCGCGACGGACGGCCCGTCGCCCGCCTTGGCGAGGTTGATGGTGCCGTTGATGTCGCCGGTTACCGCTTGCCCGGCGAGTGCCGCCAGTTGGTCGATTGCCGGCGCGGCGAGCGTCAGCGTGCCCAGGGGCATGAACTTGTCATCCAGCGCCAGGTCGCCCGAGACCTTGTTGTCGCCCAGCGAAACCAGGAAGCCGTTGATCGAACGCTTGCCCTCGCTCGTCATCAGTGACGCCTTGACGTCGAGCGGCTGGTCGTTGACGGCACCGGTCAGCGAGATATCGGCGGAGGGGTTTGCTATGTCGGCTTTGCCGCTCGCCGTCAGCTTGATCGTCTTCACCGTGCGGCCCGAGGCGGTCAGGCTGTCGCTGTCGGCGGAGACGGTGAAATCCGGCGCGGTCAGGGCGCCACTTGCCGACAGCGCGAAACCAACGCCGCCAGCGACCGGAACGCCGACCGTCGGCGACAGCACCGAAACGTCGCCCAGTTTGCCCTTGATATCGGCCTGGATGTCGGTGCCTTGCATGCTGGCGGTGCCGCTGGCGCTGAGCGAACCGGACGTGAGCGAGATCGAATTGGCGGCGAACGCCCCTTGCGGATCGCGCGTCGCGGCGGCCGAGAACTTCACGCGTCCACCGAGCACCGAGGCGATCTGGGGCGGGAAAGCTGTCGCCACCGCATCGGCATTCATCTTGAGCTGCATCGACAGATCGGCGAGCGCCACCGTGGCCGTCAGCGACGCGTTGACCGCATCGGAGCGCAATGTGCCCTGATCGATGGCGATGGCGTCCTTGCTGACCGACCCGGCCAGGTCGACATTGACCTTCCCGGTGATCAACGGCGCCAAGGTCGCGACGTCGGTTTTCAAGCCGCCCGCCTCCAGCCTGACCGTGACCGGCCCGGCGCGGTTCTGGATGTCGAAACCGTCGGAATGTACCTGCGCCGCCAGATCGTCCAGCCGCGTGCCGCCGACGACGATCGAAACGAAGGAGGCGCCGATGTCGACGATCGGCGCCTTGCCGTCGCCAAACGCCCTGGCGGTGGCATTCTTGATCGCCAGTGTAATCGGTTGCGCCTTGCTGCCGACGCTGATCACCACGGGCGGCCCCTTGGCGGCGAGTTCGACGGCGAGATCGCTGGCGCCGGCGGGATCGACGATGCCGGTCGCCGTGCCGTGCACGGCGTCGCTCTCGACATTGGCCCGGTCGACACTGAGACCGCCGGCCGAAGTGGCGGTGCCCGCCACGTCGAAGCTGGTCTTGCCGGCAAATAGCGGCTTCAGGTTTTCCGGCAGGAAGGAAGCGAAGTCACCGTCACCCTTGGCTTCGAGGTGGTGGCCCTTGTCGGTCAGCTGATGGCGGCCGGTGAGTTGGGTGACGATCTGATGATCGACGAGGAAGGTGCCGACACCGCTCCAGTTGGCCAGCGGCCCCGTGCCCGAAACGACGATATCGACCGGCGGCGCATCCGGCAGGTTGAGCAGATTGGCGATGATGCCGCCGGCCGGCTCCGATGCCTTGAGGTCGAGGTCGAGCTTGTTGTCGGCCGGAGCGAAATGGACTTTGGCATCGACATTGCCTTGCTTGCCGTCATGGCGGGTGACGTTGAGCACCGTGTCGACCGCCAGCGGCGCGGCATCGGCCTTGACCGACCCCTTGGCCGCAAGCTCGGCGATGCCGCTGCCGGCCAGTTGCTCGCCGAGCGCGATTTCCGGCAGGTCGATCTGCTTGATGTCGATGGACACCGGCAGCGTCGTCGTGCCGCTCGGCGCCGGCTGTTGTTGCGTGCCGGCCACCGGCAGGCGCGCCAGTTCGATGCGCTCGGCCGCGATGCGCTCGGCGCTGAAGCTTTTCGACAAAAGCGCCGTCGGCGACCAGTCGACGGCCACCTTGCGCGCCACCAGCCAGGCGCCGTTGCGGTCTTCCAGCACGACATGGTCGACGCTGAGACTGCCCGACCAGATGCCGTCGATGCCGCTGACGGTGACCTTGCGCTCGTCGCTCGAGGCGAGCCGCGAGATGATGCCGGCGAGATTGTCGCGGCCGCGCTCGGTCTTGGTCAGCACGACGAGCGCACCGATTGCGCCCGCGACCACGATCAGCAGCGTGTAGAGGACAATGCGAAGGATGCGCCAGACCGTCTTCATGTCAAAACGCCTGGCCAATGCCGGCATAGATGCCGAAACGCGGATCGCCGGGGTCACGGTTGAGCGGCACGGCCGCGTCGATGCGCAGCGGCCCGAACGGCGTCACATATCGCAGGCCGACGCCGGCGCCGACCTTGACGTCGGAGAAGTTGGGAACCGACTTCTCCGATACCGTGCCGGCATCGACGAACGGCACGATGCCGATCGTGTCGGTGATGGCGATGCGCATCTCCACCGAGGTTTCGAAGAAGGACAGGCCGCCGATCGGCTGGCCGGTGAAGTCCTTGGGGCCGATGCCCTGATAGGCATAACCGCGCACCGAGCCGCCACCGCCGGAATAGAAGCGCCGGTCGGCCGGGACGTTCTGCAGGCTGGTGCCGACGATCGAGCCGATCGCGACGCGTTCGGCCAGAACGAATTTCGAAGCCGTATCCAGCGACTGATAGGCCGATCCCTCGCCCTTGAGCTTGAGGAAGGCGGCACCGCTCAGAATATCGTAGCTCGGCTCGGCATAGGCCAGCACCCGGAAGCCCCTGGTCGGGTTCAACCGATTGTCCCTGTTGTCGTAGACATATTGCAGCGGGATGCTGGCGATCAGGTATTTGTGCTTGCCGAAGGCATCGTGGATGCGTGAGTAGTCGAGCGCGAACTCGGCCGACACCGTCTGCTTCTTGGTCAGCTCGTAGGACAGGCCGGTGCTGCCCTTGATCGAGAAATGGTCGTAGGCGTCGGGATGTTCGAGCACCGTCTTGATGCCGGCGAAGAATTTCGACGCCGGGCCGATCACGCCGGGTTTCTCGAACATGATGCCGGCATTGTAGTTCAGCTCGGACAGATCGTTGCTACCGATGCCGCTGATGGCGCCGTCGATGCGCAGCTTCTCGGCGTGACCAAACAGGTTGCGATGCCCCCAATAACCTTCCAGGCCCAGCCCCTCGGTGTTGGAGAAGGTGCCGCCGAGGCCAAAATAACGCGGTTTGCGCTCGCTGACCTGGACGCCGATCGGAATGTTGCCGTCGGCGTCGAGCTTGTCGGCTTCCTTGAACGTCACGCTGTTGAAGACCTCGAGCGCAAGCAGCCTGTCGCGCGCGTCGCTGATCTCCTGCGGCGAGTACTGCTTGCCGCGCTTCAGCCCGGTCATGTATTCGGTGAAGTCGCGGTCGACCTTCTCGGTGCCTTCAACCGTGGTCGCGCCATAGCCGGCGACCGGTCCGGCGGCGACCGTCAGCGTCACGTCGAGCGTCGAGGTGGCATGGTCGGCGACGATCTGCCGGTCGGTCACCGTGGCCAGCGGCCTGCCCTGCTCCTTCAGCGTCCGCACGATCAGCGCCTCGGCCTTCAGCACCGCACCGGACCCGGCGTCGCCGCCCGCGATCAGGCCGTAATCGGCGCTCATCAGACCCGCCGCGTCGCCTTCAAGCCTGATCGTGCCAAGGGTGAATTTGGGGCCGGCGGCGATGTTGACGACCACCGGAATGGGCTGCGGGCCCTTGAATTCGGCGTCCGGCGGCAATTCGTCGAGCGGCTTGCCGTCGATGGTGATGGTGACCACGCCTTCGTAGCGGGCATCGGCATAAAGCGCGGCGACGAGCTGTTCGCGGTCGCTGCGCGCCTTGGCCATCAGCCCAAGCGAGCCCGAGACCGGCCGATCCTCGTCGCTTTTCAGCGCCGAGGCGTTTTCGAGCTTCTTGACGAGATCCTTGTCGGCATCGGGGGCGGAGATGGTCACGGCGTAGCGCAGCGGATCGACGATATCGGCGTCCTCGTCGTTGGAGGAACCCCACAGTTTGATGCCGAAAAGCTCGAACGCAGCCGCGGATCTTGATTCGGCGACCAGCGCGGTCGAGCACATCATGGCGAAAAGCAGGGCGCGCGGAAGCACGCGCCCTGGCGCGATCCTTCCTGACATCTGCCTTTCATGCGCCGGCATTAAAACACCCTAGTTCACAAAACTAAAATTGGAATGAAGTTCTGAAGCGCTCGTAAAGGGGCCACAATCCAATTGTCTGAAATAGGACGGGCTTGGAATTCACACCTTCTGCGTTTCCGCAAGAATGCGTGATCCCCTGTCCTATGGAGATTACTGTCCCGCATACCGGTCCTTGGCCGGAAAATAAACCGTTGGCAGGCGGAACCTGCCGCGTCCGCGCGTTGACAAGCCTGGCTGAAGCTTGAACATGCCCGGACGTCTGCAATTGTCTGGAGGGGTGTTATGGCAATGCGCGCGGCTCGTGGTCTGTCGATTCTTCTGCTTCTCTTCTTTGCCTGGGGCAATGCCCTCGTCTGGAACGACCCCGCGCAAGCGGCCGAAGCGCGCAGAATCGCAACGACCGACAATTCCGACTATTTCGGTTTCGATCTCAGGTCCGACCAGAATGTCACGCTCGACCAATGCAAGACGACGTGCCTTGGCGATCCGGCCTGCCGCGCTTTCACCTACAACACCAAGGCCAAATGGTGCTTTCTCAAATCCGACTACAACCAGATGAAACCGTTCAGCGGCGCCGTCGCCGGCAAGGTCGTCAACATCGACGGCGACCCCGATATCGGCGCGCCGCCGGAACTCGCCTTCTTCCCCAACTGGATGGCCGACCAGGCCCAGCAATACCGCACCAAGCTGCTCGGCCCGGCCTATGACAAGCCGGCCGAGGGCATGGCGGCACTGACGAAGGCCGCCGAACAGGCCGTCCAGACCGGCGACCATCGCTCGGCCATGCTGAAATACGAGGCCGCCGTCTCTGTGATGCCCGACGATGGCCAACTCTGGCTCAACCTGGCGCGCGAAACCTTGGCCGTGCAGCCCACGGCCAGCACCGCGGAAGTCTCCACCTTGCCCATGAACGGCACGTCGGCTGCTTTCAACGCCTATAAGCTCTTGCGCACCACCAAGACGCGCGCCGACGTGCTGGCGCTGCTCGGCAACGGCCTCGACAAGCGCGATCTCTACCGCCCCGCCCTGCAGGCCTATGAAGCCAGTCTTGCGCTGATCGCCTCGCCGGCGGTCCAGGCGGAGTATGCCGACCTCAAGGCGCGCAAGGGTTTCCGCGTCGTCGACCACAGTGTCGATGCCGACACCAGCGCGCCGCGCATCTGCGCTCAGTTTTCCGAGGATCTGGTCAAGACCGGCGTCGACTACGCGCAGTTCGTCACCGTCGACAACGCCCCGCCAAAGGGCGTCGAGGCCAAGGACAAGCAGATCTGCGTCGAAGGCCTCGAACACGGCCAGCACTACGATGTCACCTTCCGCGCCGGCCTGCCGGCGGCGATAGGCGAAGTAACCGCCGCCCCCGTGGTGCTGTCGATCTATGTGCAGGACCGCGCTCCGTCCGCTCGCTTCACCGGCGACAGCTTCGTGCTGCCGGCCGGCGCGCGCCGCGGCATCCCGGTCGTCACCGTCAACATGAACGCCGCCGAGATGAAGCTCTATCGCGTCGGCGACCGGTCGTTGGCGCAGCTTCTGTCGGGCTACCAGTTCCTGCACCAGCTCGACGGCTATGACATCTCCAACATTTCCGAGCAGATGGGCGCGCCGGTCTGGCAGGGCCAGCTCGACATCTCCAACGACCTCAACAAGGAGGTCACCACTTCCTTCCCGGTCGATGAGGCGCTGCCACAACGCAAGCCCGGCGTCTATGTGCTGACCGCCCAGGCCGTCAACGACAAGAGCGACGACTATGGTTCGATGGCCACGCAGTGGTTCGTCGTCTCCGACATCGGCCTGTCGACCTATACCGGCCAGGACGGTCTCAATGTCTTTACCCGCTCGCTGGGCAGTGCCAAGCCGATAGCAGGCGCCGAACTGACGCTGGTTGCCCGAAACAACGAGGTTCTCGGCACCGCGACATCCGATGCCGACGGCCATGCCGTCTTCAACCCCGGCCTGACCCGCGGCGACGGCGGCATGGTGCCGGCAGTGCTGATGGCCAAGCAGGGCGACAATGATTTCGTCTTCCTCGACATGTCCAAGGCCGGCTTCGACCTGTCGGATCGCGGCGTCACCGGACGCGCCGCGCCCGGCGCGCTCGACGTCTATGCCTGGACCGAACGCGGCATCTACCGCGCCGGCGAGGATGTCCATGTCGCCGCCCTTGCCCGCGACGGCGCCGCCAAGGCGGTCGAGAACCTGCCGCTGACCTTCATCTTCTCGCGCCCTGACGGCGTCGAGGACCGACGCATCGTCAGCGACGGCGCCTCGGCCGGCGGCCATGCCGTCGACCTGCCGCTCGAACCCAACGCCATGCGCGGCACCTGGTCGGTGTCGATCTACACCGATCCCAAGCAGCCGGCGGTCGCCAGCCAGATGTTCCTGGTCGAGGATTTCGTGCCGGATCGCATCGAATTCGACATGAAGGCCGACAAGCAGGAGATCGCGCAGGGCGAAACCGCCAACATCAACATCGACGGCCGCTTCCTCTATGGCGCGCCGGCGGCGGGGCTGGCGCTGGAAGGCGAACTGACGCTGTCGACGTCCCGCGACTGGGACCGCTTCCCCGACTTTGCCTTCGGCCTCGCCGACGAGCAGTCGGCCGAGCCCACGGTCACGCCGCTCACCGGTCTGCCGGTGGTTGGCGATGACGGCAAGGCGACCTTCCCGGTCTCCGTCGATCAATTGCCATCGACCACCAAGCTGGTCGACGGCAAGGTGACGGTGCGCATGCGCGAAACCGGCGGCCGTGCCATCGAGCGCTCGCTCAACATCGGCATCCGCCCGCAAGGCCATATGATCGGCATCCGGCCGGATTTCACCGATGGTGAAGTGCCTCAGGGTGGCACTGCGAAGTTCAGCCTGATCGCCGTCGATCCGGACGGCAAGCGCGAGGCGCTGAAAGGCGCGCAGTGGACGCTGGTCAAGGTCGAACGCAATTACCAGTGGTACCGCTCCAACAATTCGTGGAACTACGAGCCGGTCACCTTCACCAAGTCGATCGCCAACGGCCAGGTCGACCTCGGCGCCGATGGCGACGCCACGGTCTCCGTACCGGTGGACTGGGGCCAATACAGGCTCGAAGTCGAGACCTCGGATCCCGAGGGACCGGCGACCAGCTACGAATTCGACGCCGGCTGGTATGTCGCCTCGACCACCACCGAAACCCCCGACGGCCTGGAAATGGCCCTCGACAAGGACAATTATGCCGCCGGCGAAGTGGCCAAGCTGAAAATCTCGCCGCATTTTGCCGGCGAGCTCCTGATCAACATTGGTTCCGACAAGCTCTTGAAGACCATCACGGCGACCGTGCCGGCCGGCGGCAGCACCGTCGACATCCCGGTCGGCGACGACTGGGGTGCCGGTGCCTATGTCACGGCAACCCTGTTCCGGCCGGGCGATGCGCAGGAAACGCGCATGCCGGCCCGCGCCATCGGCGTGAAATGGCTGAAGGTCGATCCGGGCTCGAAGAAGCTCGCCATCACCTTGACGCCGCCGGACAAGACCATGCCGCGCCAGCAGCTGTCGATTCCGGTTTCCGTGGCCGGCGTGCAGCCAGGCAGCAATGCCTATGTCATGGTTGCCGCCGTCGATGTCGGCATCCTCAACCTGACCAACTACAAGGCGCCGGATCCCGAGAACTGGTTCTTCGGCCAGCGCATGCTGGGCATGGAAATCCGTGACATCTATGGTCGCCTGATCGACGGCTCGCTGGGCACCACCGGCAAGCTCAGGACCGGCGGTGACGGCGCCAACATGCAAGCGCAAGGCAGCCCGCCCACTGAAAAGCTGGTTGCCTTCTTCTCCGGCCCGGTCGAGCTCGACGCCGACGGCAAGGCACGGATCGACTTCGACATCCCGCAGTTCAACGGCACCGTGCGCGTCATGGCCGTCGCCTGGACCAAGGATGCGGTCGGTCAGGCCCAGTCGGATGTCATCGTGCGCGATCCCATAGTCATCACCGCCGGCCTGCCGCGCTTCCTGGCGCCTGGCGATGACGCCGTCATGCGGCTCGACGTGGCCGACACCGACGGCCCGGCCGGTGACTATGCGCTGTCGATCGACACGACAGGCGACCTGTCGACCGGCGACAAGCCCCTGCCCCAGAAGCTGACGCTCGCCCAGGGCAAGCGCCAGACGCTGACCGTGCCGCTGATCGCAAAGACGGCAGGCAACGCCTCGCTTACCATCAAGCTCGCCCATGCCGACGGCACCAAGGTCGAGCAGACGCTCTATGTGCCGGTGCGTCCGGCGCAATTGCCTATCACCACACGCCTCGTGGTCGACCTCAAGGGCAATGGCGGCGCGCTGCGCGTCGACAAGGAACTGTTGGCGGCAAGCCTGCTCGACGGCGCTTCCGTCAGCGTTGGCGTTTCTCAAGCCGCGGCCTTCGACGTGCCCTCGCTCTTGATGACGCTCGACCGCTACCCCTATGGCTGCGCCGAGCAGACGACCAGCCGGGCCATGCCGCTTCTCTATGTCAATGACATGGCATCGGGCATCGGCATGCAAAGCGACCCCGATCTGCATGGCCGCATCCAGGATGCCATCTACAAGGTCCTGAGCTATCAGTCCTCGAGCGGCAGCTTCGGCCTTTGGGGTCCTGGCTCCGGTGATCTGTGGCTCGACGCCTATGTCAGCGAGTTCCTGACCAGGGCGCGCGAGCAGAAATACGACGTGCCGGCGCTGGCCATGAACCAGGCGCTGAGCAATCTGCAGAACTCGCTCGGCTACGACCAGAGCGTACAGGACCGCGGCAGCGAGATCGCCTACGCCCTCTACGTCCTGGCCCGCAACAAGAAAGCCTCGATCGGCGACCTGCGCTACTACGCGGATACCCAGCTCGAAGCCTTCTCGAGCCCGATGGCCGTTGCCCAGCTGGCGGCGAGCCTGGCGCTCTACGGCGACACCCAGCGCTCGGAAGCGACGTTCAAGACCGCGCTGCAGCTCGCCAAGTCGGCGACCGACTACGACTACTACCGCTCCGATTACGGCTCGCCATTGCGTGACGGCGCGGCGATGCTGGCGCTGGCGGCGGAATCGAAACCGGTGTCGACGATCGTGCCCGAGCTGATCAGGCTGGTGACCAGGGAACGCGCCGAAGCCCGCTGGACCAGCACCCAGGACGATTCCTGGATGCTGCTGGCGGCCCGCGCGCTGAAGGAGGGCAATGATTCGATCACGCTGACCGTCAATGGTGCGCCGCATTCGGGCGGCTACTCCAACCAGGTCAACGGCTCCGAGCTGGCCGACAGCCCGCTCGAAATCGCCAACACCGGCACGACCCCGCTGCAGGCCGTCGTCACCACCGTGGCGTCGCCGATCGAACCTCTGCCGGCCGGCGGCGACGGCTTCACCGTCAGCCGCACCTACTACAAACTCGATGGCACCGAAGCCAATGTCACCGAGGCCACCCAGAACGAACGCTATGTCGTCGTGCTCAAGGTCACCGAACAGAACAGCTGGCCGTCGCGCCTGCTGGTCACCGACCTTCTGCCGGCCGGCTTCGAGATCGACAATCCCGGCCTGGTCTCCAGCGCGCAATTGTCGAACTTCTCCTGGCTCGCACAGACCGACGCCGCCCACCTCGAATTCCGCGACGACCGTTTCGTCGCGGCATTCAATCCGGCCGACGGCGACCACGACCACAATCTGACGCTCGCCTATGTCGTGCGCGCCGTGACGCCGGGCACCTACGCCCATCCGGCCGCAACGGTGGAGGACATGTACCGGCCGCAATATTCGGCCCGCACCGCCACCGGCATGATGGAGATCAAGGCGCCGTAAGGCGCCGATGGTGGCGATCATGAAAATGGCGATTGCGCTCATGACAGCGTCCTTCTCCCCGTCTCTATACGGGGAGGTGAGCCGTGGTCCGCGCAGCGGACGAAAAGCCAATTGCTTGGCTTTTCGAACGGCGAACGCCCGAAGGGCCGTCGTGCCGGCAGGCGGATGAGGGGCAGCGCCATGCTCTCAAGAAAATTCGTCCGCCGCACCGCCATCGCCGCAGCTTCCTGCGCCGGCGTCCTCGCTCTCGCCGCAGCCACCCTCTGGGAACTCGACCGCGCCTTCCCGCCCCCACTCCCGGCGGAACTCACGGTCTCCACAGAAGTCCAGGACCGCGACGGCCAGCTGTTGCGCGCCTTCGCCACGCCGGACGGCTACTGGCGGCTCGAAACCCGGCTCGACCAGGTCGACAAGCAGTTCGTCGATATGCTGGTGACCTATGAGGACAAGCGTTTCTGGGACCATGAGGGTATCGACGTGCTGGCGCTGGCGCGTGCCGCCGGCCAGTTCGCCACCAGCGGCCACATCGTCTCCGGCGGCTCGACGCTGTCGATGCAGCTTGCCCGGCTGATCGAGCCGCGCGAAAGCCGCAGCCTTGGCTCCAAGATCAAGCAGATGCTGCGCGCCATCCAGATCGAGCGGCGGCTGTCCAAGCGCGAGATCCTCGAACGCTATCTCACGCTGGCACCCTATGGCGGCAACCTCGAAGGGGTGCGCGCCGCCTCGCTCGCCTATTTCGGCAAGGAGCCGAAGCGGCTGAGCGTTTCCGAGGCCGCCCTGCTCGTCGCCCTTCCTCAATTGCCGGAAAAGCGACGGCCCGATCGCAACCTCGGGATTGCCCACGCCGCCCGCGACCGCGTGCTGACCCGCATGGTCTCGTCGGGGCTGCTCGGTGAACGCGAGGCCGCGCGCGCCGCTTTGGACGATGTGTCGGGCCTGCGCCGCACCTTGCCGGCGCTCGCCGCGCATGCCGCCTATGCGCTGCTGCCCAAGGCGGTTCCCGGCCAGCCGCTGAAACTGACGATCCGCAAAAGCGTGCAGGAAGGCCTGGAACAGGTGGCCAGGGATGCCGCCACCAGGCTCGGCCCGCGTCTCTCCGTCGCCATGGTGCTGGCCGATGCCCGCACCGGCGACATTCTGGGCGAAGTCGGCTCGGCCAATTTCTTCGACGCCAGCCGCTCCGGCTGGATCGACATGACCAAGGTCGTGCGGTCGCCCGGTTCGACGCTGAAGCCATTCATCTATGGCCTTGCCTTCGAGCAGGGGCTGGTGGCGCAGGAAACGCTGATCGAGGACAGCCCGGTCGATTTCGGCGGCTACCGGCCGAAGAACTTCGACATGGGTTACCAGGGCGATGTCAGCATCCGCCAGGCGCTGCAACTGTCGCTCAACGTGCCGGCGATCCGTGTGCTCGATGCGGTCGGGCCGGCGCGGCTGACGGCGCGCTTCCGCCAGGCCGGCGTGAACCCCATCCTGCCGGTCAACCAGGCGCCGGGCCTGGCCATCGGCCTCGGCGGCGTTGGCGTCACGCTCCGCGATCTGGTCCAGCTCTATACGGGGCTCGCCAATGGCGGCAAGACGCACACGTTGCGTGACGGCACCGAGCCGGCCAATGCCGAAAGCGCGACCACCACCATCCTCAACGACCAGGCGAACTGGCAGATCATCGACATATTGTCCAGCGTCAAGCCGCCCGAGGGCGCCTTGCAGCGCGGCATCGCCTATAAGACCGGCACCTCCTACGGCTACCGCGACGCCTGGTCGGTGGGCTTCGACGGCCGCTATGTGCTGGGCGTCTGGGTCGGCCGGCCCGATGCCGGCGCGGTACCGGGCCTCTCCGGCTACGTCTCGGCGGCTCCCATCCTGTTCGAAGGCTTTGTCCGCTCGGGCCTTGCCACGGTGCCGTTGCCGGGCAAGCCGCCGGGCGTTTTCAGCCCCAAGCGCGAGGATCTGCCGGTGACGCTCGCCCGCTTCGGAGCCGGCGCGGACGGCCTGGTGCAGGCGGCACCGACCGAACCAGCGCCGACCATCATCTTCCCGCCGAATGGCGCGCGCGTCGATCTCGGCACCAACTCGGCCGATGCATCGCCGCTGGTGCTGAAACTGCAGGGCGGCCGCGCGCCGTTCCGCTGGCTGGCCAACGGCAAACCGCTGGTGGGCATCGACCGCCGCCGCACCGCGACCTGGCAACCGGACGGCGCTGGTTATTCGACGCTGACCGTGATCGACGCGGCGGGGCGGGCGGCGAGTGTGAAGGTATTCGTTGAATAGACCGAGCCAAACGATTCATAGAATTGGTCTTCTGAAAACTCAGCGAATAGCGAGATATACCTTCTGATGCTAGTCGCGAGGCGCCCCCCTCTGTCCTGCCGGACATCTCCCCCTCAAGGAGGGAGATTGGATGTCCTTGCCGCTTTCGCCAATTATCGATGGTTGAGCAAGACGCCAAAGCTGCCAATCTCCCCCCTTGCGGGGGAGATGTCCGGCAGGACAGAGGGGGGCGCCTCGCCCAAGCCTCGACTGCCAGTAGCCTCAATGCTGGCAGCAATCCTCGTCGCGACAATCCCTCTCCCCGCACACGCCGGCCCCCTCCCCGCTGGTTTCGTCCGGCTCGCCGATGTCGATCCCACCATCGGCCAGGACATCCGCTACGCCGGCCACGAGAACTTCCTTCACCGCAAGGCGAGCGGCTATGAAGCGCCCGTCTGCATCCTGACCGAACAGGCAGCAAACGCACTCTCCGGCGTCCAGAAGGCAATTGCCGCCGATGGCCTGACGCTGGTCGTCTTCGACTGCTACCGCCCGGCGCAGGCCGTCACAGACATGGGCAAATGGACCAGAGAGGGCGGACCACCCGATCCGCAATGGTATCCGAAGCTCAAGCGTAGCGACCTCATCGCCAAGGGCTATGTCGGTGAACTGTCCAGCCATTCGCGTGGCTCGACGCTCGACGTCGCCATCGCGCGAGCCGACGGTCCGTCCGCGTCGAAACCGGCCTGCGGCGCCATCGATGCGGTTACACTCGATTTCGGCACCGGCTTCGATTGTTTCGATCCGTTGAGCGAGACGTCGCACCGCCCGCTCGGCCGCGAAGCGGCGGCAAACCGCAAATTGCTTGTCGATGCCATGCGCGCCGGCGGCTTCAAGAACTATGCCCGCGAATGGTGGCACTTTACGTTGGCGAATGAACCATTCCCGATCCAGCGCTTCGATTTTCCGGTCAGCGCCAGGTAACTTGCCGGATCGTCCAAAGCGCTCTTGCCTAGCCACCATGCATCTCTAGATAGCCGGATGGCGGGGATCAGAGGGCCTTGAGCGTCGAGAGGAAGAAATTTCTCCGCAGCCCGAAATCTCATCTAATATTTTCTCCAGGAGGACGAAAAAGGCAACATTCAATGCATCTAATTTCTATCAATTCGGTAGATTTGGCGCGGGTTCAACGGAGGCAGAAATGACCAAACCTCATTTCAAGAAACTGCTCGGCGTACTGGTCGCCGCATCTGTCCAGTTCGGCACGCTCGGTTTCGCGTTTGCCGACACCACCATTCTCAACGTGTCCTACGATCCGACACGCGAGCTCTACAAGGCCTATGACGAGGCCTTCGTCGCGCACTGGAAGGCCGAGACCGGCGAGACGGTCACCATCCAGCAGTCGCATGGCGGATCGGGCGCCCAGGCGCGCGCCGTGATCGACGGCCTCGAGGCCGATGTGGTGACGCTGGCGCTCGAGGGCGACATCAACGCCATCGCCTCGAAGTCGAAGAAGATCAATCCCGACTGGCGCAAGAAATTCGAAAACAATTCGGCGCCCTACACCTCGACCATCATCTTCCTGGTCCGCAAGGGCAATCCCAAGGGCATCCACGACTGGAACGACCTCGTCAAGGACGGCACCCAGGTGATCACGCCCAACCCCAAGACCTCCGGCGGCGCCCGCTGGAACTATCTGGCGGCCTGGGCTTACGCCAACGCCAACGATGGCGGCGACGAAGCCAAAACCAAGGCATTCGTCGGCAAGCTCTATGCCAATGCCCCGGTGCTCGACACCGGCGCGCGCGGCTCGACCGTGACCTTCGCGCAAAAGGGCATCGGCGACGTGCTGATCGGCTGGGAAAACGACGCCTATCTGGCGCTCGATGAGTTCGGCGCCGACAATTTCGAGATCGTCTATCCGCCGACATCGATCCTGGCCGAGCCGCCGGTGGCGATCGTCGATGCCAATGTCGATGCCAAGGGCACGCGCAAGGTCGCCGAAGCCTATCTCGGCTGGCTCTATTCCAAGGAAGGCCAGACCATCATCGCCAAGAACCATTATCGTCCGGCCAAGCCCGAACTGGTGGCGCCGGCGGATCTGCCCAAGACCCCCGATATCAAGCTGATCTCCATCGACGATCCGCTTTTCGGCGGCTGGAAGAAGGCACAGCCTTATCATTTCGGCGACGGTGGTATATTCGACCAGATCTACAAGCCGGCCCAGTGAGGTTCGGTAGTGCCGAAGAAGCCCGCGAATGGGCTTCTTCGAAGTCTGGCTGAGTAAGAAGGGACGATCCAGAACTCCATGACCACAGCACCCGCGCAGGCGGGGTGGCGGTTCAGGCAGCCGAGCGTCATTCCGGGTTTCGGATTGACGCTCGGCTTGTCGCTTGCCTACCTCACCCTCATCATCCTCATCCCGCTGTCCGGGCTGATCTGGCGCTCGGCCGCGCTTGGCTGGACCGATTTCTGGGCGATCGCCACCGACCGCCGCACCATCAACGCGCTGGAGATCAGCTTCGGCACCGCCTTTGTCGCGGCGATCGTCAATGTCGTCTTCGGCACGCTGGTCGCCTGGGTGCTGGTGCGCTACCGCTTTCCCGGCCGCCGCATCGTCGATGCCATGGTCGACCTGCCCTTCGCCCTGCCGACCGCGGTCGCCGGCATCGCGCTGACCACGCTCTATGCGCCGAACGGCTGGATCGGCAAGCTCCTGATGCCGCTCGGCATCAAGGTCGCCTACACGCCGCTCGGCATCGTCATCGCCCTGGTCTTCATCGGCCTGCCCTTCGTCGTGCGCACCGTGCAGCCGATCATGGAAGAGATCGACAAGGAGGTCGAGGAAGCCGCCGCCACGCTTGGCGCCAGCCGCTTCCAGATCATCACCCGCGTGCTGTTCCCGGGCCTGGCGCCGGCCATCATCACCGGCTTTTCGCTGGCCTTTGCCCGCGGCGTCGGCGAATACGGCTCGGTCATCTTCATCGCCGGCAATTTGCCTTACAAATCCGAGATCGCGCCGCTTTTGATCGTCATCCGGCTCGAGGAATACAACTATCCGGCGGCGACCGCGATCGCGGCGATCATGCTGGCTCTGTCGTTCGTCATGCTTCTGGTCGTCAATCTGGTGCAGACATGGAGCCGCAAGCGCTATGGCTGATCCCGAAATCAAATCCTGGGAACCCTACCATGAGAGCCGCTCGGCGGCGGTGACCGAAAGCCGCCCGGCGCAGGCCGTGCTGATGGCGATCGCCTTTGCCTTCCTCGGCGTCTTCCTGCTCTTGCCGCTGATCATCGTCTTCCATGAGGCGCTGGCGAAAGGCGTCGGTGCCTATACGCAGGCCCTGGGCGAAGCGGATGCGCGCTCGGCCATCCACCTGACATTGCTGGTCGCCGCGATCTCGGTGCCGCTCAATGTCGTCTTCGGCATCTCCGCCGCCTGGGCGATCGCCAAGTTCGAATTCAAGGGCAAGGCCTTCCTGACCACGCTGATCGACCTGCCCTTCTCGGTCTCGCCGGTGATCTCGGGCCTGGTCTATGTGCTTTTGTTCGGCGCGCAAGGGTTGCTCGGCGAGTGGCTGAAGGGACATGGCATCCAGATCCTGTTCGCCGTGCCGGGCATTGTGCTGGCCACCGTCTTCGTCACCTTCCCGTTCGTCGCCCGCGAGCTGATCCCGCTGATGCAGGAACAGGGCAATGGCGATGAGGAGGCAGCGCTTTCGCTCGGCGCCAATGGCTGGCAGACCTTCTGGTTCGTCACCTTGCCGAACGTCAAATGGGGCCTGCTCTATGGCGTGCTGTTGTGCAATGCGCGCGCCATGGGCGAATTCGGCGCGGTGTCGGTGGTGTCGGGCCATATACGCGGCCTGACCAACACCATGCCGCTGCATGTCGAAATCCTCTACAACGAGTACAACGCTGTCGGCGCCTTCGCCGTCGCCTCGTTGCTGGCCGGGCTGGCGCTGGTCACGCTGGTCTTGAAAACACTGCTCGAGATGCGCTACGGCGCCGAACTCGCCGCGACGCGCGGGCATTGACAATGCATGTCGCCCAAAAGTGGAATCCGGTTTTGGGGCAACGACATGCATGAACCAAAAGATATGTCGCCCAAAAGTGGGAACCGGTTTTGGGCTGAAGACATGCATCCATTACAAAGGGGCTGTTGATGGAAGTTCGCGTTGCCAATGTGCGCAAGGAATTCGAGCGGTTTCCCGCGCTCCACGACGTGTCGCTCGACATCAAGTCGGGCGAGTTGATCGCGTTGCTGGGGCCGTCCGGCTCCGGCAAGACGACGCTGCTCAGGCTGATCGCCGGGCTGGAGCGGCCGACGCGGGGAAAGATCTTCTTCGGCGACGAGGACGCCTCGCAGAGATCGATCCAGGAGCGCAATGTCGGCTTCGTCTTCCAGCACTATGCGCTGTTCCGGCACATGACGGTGGCCGACAATATCGGCTTCGGCCTCAAGGTCCGGCACGGGCCATCGCGGCCGCCGGCGCGGGAAATCCGCCGCCGCGCCTCCGAGCTTCTCGATCTCGTCCAGCTCTCGGGCCTGGAAAAGCGCTATCCGGCACAACTCTCCGGCGGCCAGCGCCAGCGGGTGGCGCTGGCACGCGCCATGGCGATCGAGCCCAAGGTGCTCTTGCTCGACGAGCCGTTCGGCGCCCTCGATGCGCAGGTGCGGCGTGAACTGCGCCGTTGGCTGCGCGAGATCCATGATGCCACCGGCCACACCACCGTCTTCGTCACCCACGACCAGGAAGAGGCGCTGGAGCTTGCCGACCGCGTCGTGGTGATGAGCCAGGGCCGCATCGAGCAGGTCGGCACCGCCGACGACATCTACGACACGCCGAACTCGCCCTTCGTCTACGGCTTCATCGGCGAATCGAGCTCGCTCCCCGTCAAGGTCGAGAACGGCGAGATCTGGCTCGCCGACCGTCCGATCGGTCTTGCCGCGCCGCACGCGCCAAAAGGCGAGGCGACGCTCTATTTCCGCCCGCACGATGTCGAACTGCTGGACGGCTGCAGCGGCTGTATCGCCGGCACGGTGGCCGCCAGCCGCCGCGTCGCCGGCACGCGGCGCGTCGAGCTCGAGATCGGCGGCGAACGCCGGCGGGTCGAGATCGAGTTGCCGGTCGATCACCCGGCGGCGCAGAAGAGCCGGGTGGCTTTCCGGCCGGGGCGTTGGAAGCTGTTCCCGGCCGCTTGATCCCTAGGGTCAGGCGCTATTGTGCACAGGCGGATCGTTAATCGCGGGAAAGTCGTCTTCAGGGCCGAGCGGTGGCTCTTTCGCCCATTGGGCGAGCAGCGCGGTAAGCCCGGCTTTGACAAGGCGGTTGCCTTCGCGACTGACCATAACCTTACCGCCGGGCAGCCCGAACTCGACAGGAATGCGCACCGCCTGGCCGCAGTTGTTGCGGGACAGTTTCGCCTCCTTCGGTGGCGTTGTTGAATGACCATGCCGGGGCATGATTGCCTCCTTGTATGCCATTTGTAAATGCTGCCCGACGCTGCAATGCAAGAAGGTAGAAACCGAAGGCAAGAGGGGGCTGACTGGAACAGAATTCCAATGAAAGGCGTTTCTGACGATGTATTTTCGCACAGCAATGCCATCGGTCGCCTCGCATGCCTCGCCGCGCACCGTGCGTCGCGGCTATGGTCGGGCTATTACCGCATTGCATCGGAGCCTGTTTTCATGAAGCGATTTTTCCTTGGCGTTGCCACCGTCGCCGGCCTGTTCCTCGCATCCTCCCAAGCGTGGTCGGCCGACAAGCTGCTCAACGCCTCCTATGATGTTGGCCGCGAACTGTTCGCCCAGGTCAACAAGGCCTTCGTCGAGAAACATCCGGGCGTCGCCATCGACCAGTCGCATGCCGGCACCTCGGCGCAGGCGCGCGCCATCGCCGAAGGCCTCGGCGCCGATGTCGTCACCTTCAATCAGGTCACCGACGTCGATTTTCTGGTCAAGAAGAACCTCGTCTCGGCCGACTGGCAGAAGGACTTTCCCGACAACGCCTCGCCTTTCTATTCGCTGCCTTCGTTTCTCGTCCGCGCGGGCAACCCCAAGCACATCAAGGACTGGAATGATCTGGTGCGCGACGACGTGCAGGTGATCTTCCCCAACCCGAAGACGTCGGGCAATGCGCGCTACACCTATCTGGCGGCAACCGCCTACGCCAAGGAAGCCTTCAAGGGCGACGACGCCAAGGTGAAGGAGTTCATCGCCAAGCTGTTCAACAACGTGCCGATCTTCGACACTGGCGGCCGCGCCGCGACCACCACCTTCGTGCAGCGCGAGATCGGGGACGTGCTGATCACCTTCGAGTCCGAAACACGCGGCATCCGCAAGGAGTATGGCGACGACAAGTTCGAGCAGGTCACGCCTTCGGTCAGCCTGCTTGCCGAATTCCCGGTTGCGATCGTCGACAAGGTCGCCGACGAGCACGGCACGCGCGATCTGGCCAAGACCTATCTCGACTTCCTCTACACGCCCGAAGGCCAGGATATCGCCGCCCGCAACGGCCTGCGGACCCGCGATGCGGCCGTGGCCGCCAAATACAAGGCCGATTTCCCCGATATCCGCCTGCTGACAGTGGAAGATGTGTTCGGCGGCTGGGACAAGATCCAGAAAGAACACTTCGCGGCCGGCGGCCTGCTCGACCAGGCCTATGGCAGCCGCTGACGGTTACAGGATCTGAACGCGATGAAAGAGCCGGCGCCTTGCCGGCTTTTTCGTTTTTGCGCCGGCGAGCCGGTTTCCAGCACAATATCGGCGACCTTCGTGCAAAACGTTACAAAGAATCAACGCGTTTGTGCCTAACGTGCCATTTGGCGTCTTGTTGTCGCCAAATACTGTCGCGCGGCGATACCGTCATTATTTGCACACAAACAGCCGCCAGATGCGGGTGGTTGGGGCTTCAATGGGTTGATCAGGGCATGCTGACAAAAAAAGGCAAATACGGCCTCAAGGCCCTCGTTCATCTTTCCAGTCTTCCGGTCGGCCAATTGGCCTTCGTCAACGACATCGCGGTCGCCAACAACATCCCGAAGAAATTCCTCGATGCCATCCTGGGCGAATTGCGCAATGCCGGCTTCGTCCAGAGCCGCAAGGGCAAGGAAGGCGGCTACCGCCTCGCCCGCCCGGCCTCCGAGATCAAGATCGGCCATGTCGTGCGCGTCCTCGACGGGCCGCTGGCGCCGATACCCTGCGCCAGCCGTACGCAGTACCAGCGTTGCGAGGATTGCGACGAGGCGACCTGCCAGGTCCGGCACATGATGCTGGAGGTGCGCCAGGCGATCGCCGAGGTGCTGGACAACCGCAGCCTCGCTGCCATGCGCGATGCCGACAACGATGATTTCCCGGTCGAGTTGACGTCGCAGATCTAGGCCACGGCCTGATGCGCGGCATTCGCTATCGCGGTTGCGCGACCCATATCGACGCAGTAAAGCGGTCTTGAACAACAGGCTGGACCGATGAGGCTGTCGTGGTTCGCAAAGTCCCGCAACCGCAAGCCGCCGTCCGCGGCCGCCTTCCGCATTGACATCATCGCCGACGTTCGCGTTCCGGAACGGGCGGAGGATGTGCGCTTCTTCAGCCGCAAGCTGATCCGCCCAGGCAGGCCGCGCCGTTTCTCCAACAGGGACCCTCGCGAAAGCCTGCTGGCCATCCTGTATCTCGTGGTCGCGGCGGCTTTGCCCATACGCTGGTGGGCGCCGGTCTGCCAGCTCGTGTCCAGACTTGGCCTAAAGCGGCATCTGCGCAAGGAGTTCTCACCCTACGCCGAAGCCGTCCACGCAGTGCTTGGCGATGATATCGATGCGCGCGGCCTGTTCGAGGCCTTGCTTGCAGCGCGCCATCGCCGCCGCCTGCAGCTTGCCGCGCATCTGGTCGCCAGACGCTGGTCGCCAACGACCCGGCTGGAAGGGCTCGAGGGACTGCGGGCCGCCTTGCGACGCGGCCACGGCGCCATGATCTGGTGCGATCAGTTCACCTCGCAGACCATCTTCGGCAAGCGCGCCCTGCACGAGGCCGGCATCGGGGCCTATCAGGTGAGCGTCAACGCGCATGGAGTTTCCGAGTCTTCGTTCGGCCTGCGCTTCCTGAACCCGCCGCTGGTCAATGTCGAGAACCGGTTCCTGAAGGGTCGCCTCGTCTTCGACCGCGACGATGTCTATCAGCTCACCATCCGCATCCAGAAGGTCTTGAAGGAGAATGGCGTGGTGCTGATGACCAACAACATCCACGCCGGCTCGACCTTCACCGAGGTCGCTCTGGGCGACAGCGGCTGGACGCATCTTGCCTCGGCCCCGGCGAATTTCGCCGCCAGGGGCAAGGCGGCGCTGTTTGCCATGTCGACCTTCGAAGAGGCCCCCTTCAGCCAGTACCGGGCCGTCCTGAGCCCCGAGCTGGTGCCCGCGAACCCGCCAACGGATATGACTAGGGATGGAGCCAAGAACACGGTCCTGCAGGCAAGCTACATCCTGCTCAAGCGTGATTGTCTGCTGCAGGCACTCAAGCATTGCCCCGAGCAGATGATGTCGTGGTCCCGTCGCCAACGCCTGACCGAGGGTCGACACAGCGTCGGTGCCGATGAAGGCTCATGACCGGCGCAGCAAACGGGTCACATCCGTGACGAGTTCGGCGACCGGGCGCGTCGCATCGAGCGTCAACGCCTGCTCATCCATTCCCGGCGGCTCGAGGATGGCGAATTGGCTGTCGACCAGGCTTGCCGGCATGAAATGGCCCTTGCGGCCGGCGACCCGCTCGCTCGCCGTCGCCGGATCGATCTCGAGGTAAAGGAAGACGATGTCGCGGCGGAAGCCGCGCAGCCGTTCGCGGTAGCTGCGCTTCAGCGCCGAGCAGGCAGCGACCACGCCCTGCCCTTGGCCGACCGACACGACGATGCGCTCGCCGATCGCGTCGAGCCAGCCTTCGCGCAGCTGGTCGGTGAGCGGCTCGCCGCTTGCCATGCGGGCGACATTCTCCGGCGGATGCAGCCTGTCGCCCTCGATGAAGATCGCGCCCAACGCCTCCGCCAGAGCGGTTCCGACGGCCGACTTGCCGCAGCCGGCGACGCCCATCACCACGATCGCGGGGGGCGCCGAACCGGAGACGCCCGACGGCGCCTGCGCTGCCTTGTCGTCCACGGTCAGCGGCTTGCCGGCGCGCGGCCGTAGAGCAACAGCATGGCGACGATGACCACGCCGTAGATGATCTGCCGCCCCGCTTCCGGCATCTGCATGACCGACAGGATGGATTGCAGGAGCGTGATCAGGATGACGCCGGCGACGGTGCCGAGATAGGAGCCGCGCCCGCCGAGGATCGAGGTGCCGCCGAGCACCACGGCTGCGATCGACGGCAAGAGATAGGCGTCGCCCATCGACTGCGCCGCCTTGGAGGCATAGCCGGCCAGCAGCACGCCGCCAAAGGCGGAGAGCCCGCCGGAGACGGCGAAGGCGATCATCACCACGCGCCTCGTGTCGATGCCCGAGAGATAGGCGGCGCGCTCGCGGTTGCCGATACCGTAGACGGTGCGGCCAAAGGCGGTGCGGGTCAGCACGAACACCATCGCGGCGCCGATCAGCGCCCAGATGATCACCGCATTGGGCACCGCCGGAATGGCAAAGCCCGTGGCCAGGTAGCGCATGGCGCCGGTGGCCGAATCCTGGGGCGAGAAGCCGCCGGTGTAGACCACCATCAGCCCTTGCGCGACGGCGTTGGTGGCAAGCGTGATGATCATCGAGGGGATGCGCAGATAGGCGACGCCAATGCCGTTGACGACGCCGATCAGCACGCCGCATAAGATGCCGAACGGAATGGCCAGCGCCACGCCGACCGGACCGTAGGCAGCCGCCGCGCAGGCCATCATCGCGCCTGCCGCCACCGACCATGGCACCGACAGGTCGATCTGGCCGAGCAGGACGACCAGCATCATGCCGGTGGCGATGACACCGAGAAACGATGCCACTTTCAGCTGCTGCAGCAGGTATTCAGGCGACAGGAAGCTGCGCGAATAGAGGCTGCCCAGCAACAGCAGCATCACGATGCAGGCAAAAGCCGTCAGCACCGCCGGATCGGCGCGGCGGATGAATTTCGGCATGCGGCCGGCAATGCCGCCCAAGGTCGTCTCGCTCACAGGAACCACTCCAGCCGGTTGCGGACCCGAAACAGGGCGAAGGCGCCGAGGCTGACGGCGACCAGCAGGATAACCCCCTGAAACAGGGGCTGCCAGAGCGGATCGAAATCAAACACGAACAACAGGTCGCCAATGGTGCGGAAGGCAAGCGCGCCGAAGATCGCGCCGATGGCGCTGCCCTTGCCGCCGAACAGCGAGACGCCGCCCAGCACCACGGCGGCGATCGAAAACAGCGTGTAGGCGTTGCCGCTGGCATAGGCCGCCTCGCCCGTATAGGTGAAGAAGGTCAGGAACAGGCCGCCAATCGCGGCCAGCAGCCCGGCCAGCGCGTAGGCAGCGAACTTGCCGCGCCTTATCGGCACGCCGGACATGTAGGCGGCCGTCTCCGAGGATCCGGCCGCGTAAGCCGCCCTGCCGAGCACCGAGCGGCTGAACGGCACCCAGACCACCAGCACGACGGCCAGCAGCACGACAAGGCTCGCCGGCACCACGCCGAAAACGCGGCCGGTCAGCGCATCGGCCAGATCCTCATTGACCGAACCGCCCGGAAAGGGCCGCAGCAGAAGGCCGATGCCGTAGTAGACAGCGCCCGTCGCAATGGTGGCGACGATCGGCTGCAGCCGCCCGTAGATCACGATGGCGCCATTGACGGCGCCGCACAACAGCCCGACCACCAGCACGGCGACGACGCCGAGCGCCGTCTGCATCGGCGTGCCCACCACCAGCCAGGAGGCAAGACAATTGGTAAGCAGGAAGATCATGCCGACGGACAGGTCGATGCCGGCGGTGATCACCACCAGTGTCTGCGCCATGGCGACGAAGGCGAGCAGCACGCCTTTGTTCGCCGCCGTCTGCACGACGTTGGCGCTGAAGCCGGCCGGATGGTTCGCGCTGTAGATGGCGAACATGACGATGAAGATGCCGAGCGCCAGCAATGTTCCGCGCTGCTCGGCCAGCCAGTAGCGCCAATCCTTCACGCACTTGCTCCCAGGCCCACCGGGCTTTCTTTGCCATCAATGTTGAGCGCGCTCGATATCAGCGCCCGCTCGGTGATCTCGGCGCCGACCAGCTCGCGCTTGACCGCCCCATCATAGAGCACCAGCACCCGGTCGCAGCAGCCGATCAGCTCGTCATAGTCGGTCGAATAGAACAGGATCGCCGCACCCGCATCCGCCAGCTTGCGCATCAGCTGATAGAGCTCCTGCTTGGTGCCGACATCGATGCCGCGCGTCGGATCGTTGAGCAGGATGATGCGCGGCTGGCGCATCAGCCACTTGGCGATGACCACCTTCTGCTGGTTGCCGCCCGACAGCGCGCCGACCGGAATATCGAGCCCCGCCGTCTTGATCGCCAGAAGGCCGACCATGTCGTCGATCAGCCGCTGCTCGGCCGTGCGGTCGATGATGCCGCCCCTGGACAGACGGTCGAGCGCGGCGAAGGACAGGTTCTCGCGCACCGTCATCGGCAGCATCAGCCCTTCCGTCTTGCGGTCTTCGGGGATGAGCGCCATGCCGATGCCGTCATCGCGGGCGGCCGATGGACTGGCGATCGCCACCGGTTTGCCGTCGATCAGGATTTGACCGGACAGCCCGCGCAGCACGCCGAAGAAGGCGAGCAGCAATTCACGCTGGCCCTGGCCGTCGAGGCCGCCGAGGCCAACCACCTCACCCGCCCTGACGGTCAGCGAGATGTTGTCCAGCCGGTCCGCCCAGGAAAGCTTGCGGGCTTCGAGCCTGGGGGCGGCGGTGGCAGGCACCGCCGCCGGCTTGGGCGGGAAGATATGGCTGTATTCGCGGCCGATCATCAGTTCGACCACCTCATTGTCGCTCTTCGAGCCGGCCTTGTAGCTGGCGACATTGCGGCCGTTGCGAAACACCGTGCACTGGTCGGCCAATTCGGCGATCTCGTTCATGCGGTGCGAGATATAGAGCAGCGCCAGCCCTTCCGAGCGCAGCCGCTTGAGCACCTCGAAAATCCTGGAGACATCCGCCGCCGTCAGCGCCGAGGTCGCCTCGTCGAGGATGAGGATGCGTGGCTTGCGCGCCAAGGCCTTGGCGATCTCGACCATCTGCCGGCGCGACAGCGGCAGATCCTTCACCAACGCCAGCGGGTGGATATCGGCGGCCCCCGCGCGCGCCAGCGCATCTTCCGCGATGCGGCGCTGCGCCTTGCGGTCGATCATGCCGAAGCGTTTGGGCGGATCGGAAATGACGATGTTGTCGGCGACGCTGAGTTCGGGGATCAGCGACAATTCCTGGAAGATGCAGACGATGCCGGCCTTGTTCGCCGCACCCGGCGACGCGAAGGTCACCTCGCGTCCGTCCAGCATCATGCGGCCCTCGTCGGGCGCCACGACACCGGCCATGACCTTGATCAATGTGGATTTGCCGGCGCCGTTTTCACCGAGGATGGCGTGGATGCTGCCGGCGGAAACCGACAGATCAGCCTTCTCCAGCGCCCGTACGCCGCCATAGCGCTTGGATATGCCTTCCACGCGCAAGAGCGGAACCGCGCCGTCCATCAACCCTCCCCAAGGGTAATTGCGATTGGAACAAGCGGCCGATGCCGCGGGATTTCTCCCGCTGCATCGGCCGGTCGGATTATTTGTTTTCCTTGGTCTGGCCCATGATCTCCTGGGCCGTGAAATTGATGCCGCAGGTCGGGAAGGAATTGCCGACGAAGAAATTATCGGACTGGTCGGGGAAGAAGTCCTGGCCTGCCTTGAAGTTGGGATCCTCGACGATTGCCAACGGCAGCTTGACCGACTGCGGCACGACATTGCCTTCGAGGGCCGCTATCGCCGTCTTGATGGCGACGGCCACCTGGGCAGGACCAGTGCCGGCCGATGAGCATTTGAGCCCATCCGCCGCATGCGCCGAGCAGAATTTGCGGAAGCCATTCTCCGTTTCGCCGCCGAACGGAACAAATGGATGCTTGGCGTCCATCATCGCCTGCACGATTCCGGTATCGCCGCCCTGCCCGGTGATGCCGTCGAAAGGTCCATTGGTGGCAATCGCGTCGGCCGTCGCTTTCTGGGCCACGCCGTCGTCCCACTTGCCGACCACCTCGGTGACGGCCCACTTCTTGCCGGAACCGTCGAGCACTTCGTGGATACCGGCATGGCGGTCGGTATCGACCGAGGTGCCGGCAACGCCGCGCACTTCGAGCACCTTGCCGCCGTTCGGCACGTGCGACACCAGCCACTTGCCCCACAATGCGCCAAGGCCCTTCTGGTCGACATTGACGTTGATGGCGTCCTTGGTGTCGAGGATGTTGTCGAAGGCGACCAGCACCACGCCGGCTTCCTTGGCACGCTTGATGACCGGTCCGAAGGCGGTCGGATTCTGCGCATTGACGACGATCGCATCAAAGCCGGAATCGATGAAGTTGTTGATCGCGGAGATCTGCGCCGGAACGTCCTCGCCGGTCGAGACGACCTTGAACTCCTTCAGCTTCTTGGCGACATCCGCCTGTGCGGCATAGGCCTTGGCGGTCTGCACCATCTGGATGCGCCAGGTGTTGGCGATATAGCCATTGGCGAGCGCAATGCGGTATGGACCGTCCTTCTTGGGGAATTTGAAGAATTGGGTATCGGCAGCCCAGGGCGCAAAACAGTCCGGCTCGGCGGCCGGTCCCTTGACGACCTCAGGCCCCGCGGCCATCGCAGCCGAGCTCAACATGACGAATGCAGTGGCGGCAACGATGCCACCAACGAGTGACTTGATCATCGATATTCCTCCCATTTGCAGTTCTGATTTATCTTTTGGCTGCAGTACAATTGACGCGCTTGCTCAAGCACCTCCTGCCTTGGCCCGCCGCTGTTTCAGGCGGTCAACGCCGACCTGATCCTCTCCCTTGTCGCTCCCTCAAGCGGCTACGAAAACTATCATATTATCCATAATAAACAAGAAACATTCTGTCGCTTATGGATAATAAACAGAGTTGTTCCTCTTGCGAGTTTTCGCGAGCGCGGGATGGTAGCGCTACCAAGAAAGGCTGTAAAGTCTCATTTCAGCGAACTCTAAGATACTCAGCGGGCAGTGCTCTCGCGGCGCTTGAGCTCGAAGCCGAGATCGACGACCCGCTGCTGCGGCCTGTCGCCGCCGATCGCTGCCAGCGCCATGGCGACAGCACGCCGGCCGATTTCATAGCGATGGGTGCGGATGCTGGTGACCGAGGGAAACGCCACCTGCATCATGTCGAGGTCGTTGAAGCCGACGATGCCGATGGTCTTTGGAACGTCGATCGCTGCGCGGTGGCATTCGAACAGCACGCCGAGCGCGATGTCGTCATTGTTGCAGAACACGCCCTCGAGCGTCGGAACCTTGGCAAGTGCATCCCGGAACAGTTCACGGCCAAGCGACACGCTGGACGGCACCGGCGTGGTGGTGATCAGGCGCGGATCGAACAAGCCGGCTTTTTCCATGGCGATCCGGTAGCCGGCAAGGCGGCGCTGCGAGCGCGGATCCATGCGGGCGCCGATGAAGCCGACACGACGATACCCCATCTCGATCAGGTGCTCGGTCGCCGTTCTGCCGCCGTCGAGATGCGAAAACCCGACCATCATGTCGACGGGATCGGGGCCGGTCTCCATCACCTGCACCACCGGGCAACCGGCATTCTCCAGCAGTCTTCGTGAACTCGGCGTCTGGTCGATACCGGCCACGATCAGCGCTGCAGGCCGCTGCGAGCCGAACAGTTGCAAGAGCCGCTCCTCCTCCAGCCCGGAATAGTGCGTGTTGCCAAGCTGGATGCGGAATGGACTGTCCGACAGGCTGTCATAGATGCCGCGCACCACTTCGGCGAAAACGTTGTTGGTGAGCGAAGGCACCAGAACGCCGAACACCTCGGCGCGCGCCGAGGCCAGCGCCCTTGCATTGGGGTCTGGGACATAGCCGAGTTCATCAACCGCTGCCTGAATCTGCCGGCGCAAATCCTGGCTGACGCGCTCCGGCTCGCGCAGCGCGCGCGACACGGTAATGGCACCCACGCCGGCCTTGCGCGCGACATCGGATATGGTCGGGCGGCCGCCGCCTCGGCGCGAGCGCGGCTTGATCAAGGCCATGGCCCATGCGCATGTCCGCCGAAGCGGACCCGCAATACGATCATCTGAGTTGTCGACATGTCACCGGCCCGTTGCCGCACCCTTCGGCCTTTGGCGTCGCGCAGTGCCTGTCCGTTGTCAAGCCGAGGCGCTTAGCAGCCGCACCACGCCCTTTATCTCAGGCAGCAACGGCGGCCCTATGCCTCGCCTTCCACATGAACAGGCCGATGGCCAGTATGTTCAATAAATTCCAGGCGATGCCGTTGAGGAATGCCGCGGCGTAGGAACCAGTCAGGTCGTAAATCCAGCCCGACATCCATCCGCCGATCGCCATGCCGAAAATCGTCGCCATCATGACGATGCCAATACGCTGGCCGGCCTCCTTGGCAGGCAAATATTCGCGCACGATGATCGCGTAGCACGGCACGATGCCGCCTTGCGACAGACCGAACACCAGCGACACGACATAAAGCGAGGCCAGCCCGTCGAACGGAATGTAAAACAGCAGCGACAGGCATTGCAGCACCGAACCGATAAGCAAGGTTTTCGCGCCGCCGATGCGGTCGGCAATAAAGCCCGAGGCAAGCCGGCTGACGACTCCCGCCGCCATCATGATCGACAGCATGTCGGCGCCATGCGCCACCCCGTAGCCGAGATCCATGCAATAAGCCACGATATGCACTTGCGGCATCGACATCGCTACGCAGCAGCCGAGACCGGCGACGACCAGCAGCGCCTGCAACGCCGCCGGCGACATTGGCATCGGCTGCACCGGGCGGCTTCCCGGCGAGCCGGCGGCCGCGGCCTCCGGAGCGCCGCGCCGCAGCATCAACACCAGCGGCACCATCGTAACCAGGCAAAAGATGCCGATGGCTGCATAGGTGAAGCGCCAGCCTTCCGCTTTCATCACTGTCGGCATGATGGTCGGCCAGATCGCTCCGGCAAGGTAATTGCCTGCCGCGGCGGCTGTCACCGCGACGCCGCGCCTACGGTTGAACCAGTGCGAGATGTCGGCGATCAGCGGCCCGAAGATCACCGAGGTGCCGACACCGATCAGCACTCCCTGGGCAAGGGTGAATTGCAGGATCGAGGTCGACAGCGCGGCGAGCAGGAGGCCTGCGGATAGTGCCACGGAAGAGATCAGCGCCGGGATCCAGTAGCCCATGCGATCGATGGCGCGGCCGACCAGCACATTGCCGGCGGCGAAGCCCACCATGGTTGCGGTGTAGGGCATCGATGCAGCGGCGCGGTCGACGCCGAACTCGGCCTGCACGGCGGGCAGCACCACGACGACGGCCCACATGCCCACGGCGCCGATCGTGGCCAGCAGCATGGAAATGGCAAGGCGCATCCAGGCGTAGGAACTGTCGATGCCGGGGCTCGGTCCGCTCAAGTCTGTTCGGGTCAAAAGGCGTTTCCTGTCGGCGATCTCGAAAATCGGCCGCCGTTCGCTCCCACTATCGGCGCATTCTGGGACCGCAGCAGCGCCACGACAGGCAAATCCGTGGCTCCAGAATGGACAAGAATGCGGGAACCGACGCCAATATGTGGAGTTTTCCGGTCAGCAACCCCGCAAAGGAGTCCCAGCCATGACCGCTGC
Source organism: Mesorhizobium sp. WSM1386 (assembly GCF_055901595.1). Taxonomy (NCBI): domain Bacteria; kingdom Pseudomonadati; phylum Pseudomonadota; class Alphaproteobacteria; order Hyphomicrobiales; family Phyllobacteriaceae; genus Mesorhizobium; species Mesorhizobium sp. WSM1386. The sequence goes on along the minus strand of NZ_CM148373.1, from coordinate 3,225,979 downwards.
CAAGCAAAAATGGTCGGCCGAGGTGACCGAGCACAGCAACGCGATGGATCTCGAGGATCATGTCTTCGAATCCGACGATGCCAAGAAGATCGCTGCCTCGCTCAAGCGATCGGCCGAACACAGCCACAGGCGCAAGGCCGAGCCGTTTCAGTCCGCCATGTCGATGCTGAATTTCTACATCAACCGGGCCGGCAAGAACCTGCCCGCCACGCGCAAAAAGGTGCTCGAGAACGCCAAGGACGAACTGCGGGTGGCCTTCGGCCGCGAGAAAGAAGGCTAGCGCCGGCCAGGGTGTGTTGAGATTCAGGTCAGGCCGCGCCGAGAATGGTGGTTTTCGAGAACCGGCGCGCAGCGTACGTTTGGTACGTGAGCACCGGAAGCACAGAAAACTGCCGTTCGCAGGCCGGCATCACCTGAATATCAACACACCCTAACGCGACTTGATCACGTCGTCGGTGTTGGCCAGCAATTTGCGCACCGCGTTGCGCGCTGCGTCCGGCCGCTGCAGGCGGATGTTCTTCTCGATCGCCTCATGCAGCTTTTGCGCGTGATTGAGATCGTCGACGGCCCGCGTCGTATAGGTGAAGAGATGATCGAAGGCGGATTCGATCAGCACGCCGAGCGGAACCAGCAGATCGTTGCCCGAGGCGCGCAGGATGGCAAGATGGAAGTGCGTGTCGGCGCGCGTGCGCTCCTGCAGGCTCGTCGCTTCCCCCATCTCGCGGCAGGCCTGGCTGATCTCGGCCATCTGCTCGTCGGTCCGCCGCATGGCGGCAAAGGCGGTCGCTTCCGGCTCGATGATATGACGGAACTCCTGCACCGTCTTCAGGAACACCTCGCGGTCCGGCGACGTCGCGTACCAGGCGAGCACGTCTCGGTCGAGCAGGTTCCAGCGCTCCTTGGGCTCGACCCAGCTGCCGATCTTGGGGCGTGAGGCCAAAAGGCTCTTGGCCATCAGCATCTTGATCGCCTCGCGGACCGCCGAACGGCTGACGCTGAAGGTCTCCGACCATTTGGCTTCATTGGGCAGGATGGTGCCCGGCGGATAATCGCCGCGCACGATCCGCAGACCAATCTCGCTGGCCAGTGATGTGTGCACGCTGGAGCCGGGAATGCGCGCCGCGTCGGACCGCCGAACACCGGCCGGGCGCTCAGCGGCTGTAGCCTTTTTCGGCGATCTTTCCTTGTTCGGCTTTGCGTCCCGCATGCACTTCAGAAAGGCCGGTTTGCGGAAGCTGTCAAGCACTGTCGGGCGGTTAGGCCGTAAAGCCCGCAGCTATGCACAGCCCAGCCCGTTCAGCTGCTCGATTGCATATGTTGAGGTTCAGGCCGGCATCACCTGAACCTCGACCTGCCTCAGGCGGTTTTGACGTATTTGCGCCAGCTATGCTCCGGTCGGAAACCCAGCATGTCGCGCGCTTTGCGGTTCGATAGCAGCGTCTCGTATTCGCCGAGTTCCGCCTTGACCGGCACATCTGGATAGAAACGCTTCAAAAGCTCCGCCGTCGGCAGATCCGACGACGTGTCGTCATTGGCGGCGTTGAACACCTGGTAGCCGAGCCCATCCTTCTCGATGGCGCGCAGCGTGATCTGGCCGAGATCGCGCGCGTCGACATAGCTCCAGGCGATGCGCTTGCGGAAGCCCGGATCGGCGAACCATTTCGGGAACAGCGAATACTCATGCGGTTCGATGACGTTGCCGATGCGCAAGGCGTAGATGTCGGTGCCATTGCGCTGTGCGAAGGCCCGCGCCGTCTTCTCGTTGACGATCTTGGACAGGGCGTAGCTGTCCATCGGATCGACATCATACTCCTCGTCGAGCGGGAAATATTTGGGGTCCCGCGGCTCGTTGGCGAAGACGAGGCCGTAGGTCGTCTCGCTGGATGCGACGATCACCTTGCGGATGCCAAGCTTCACCGCGGCCTCGATGACATTGTAGGTGCCCATCGCATTGATGCGGAACACCTCATTGTCGGGCGTGATCATGATGCGCGGGATGGCGGCGAAATGCACCACCGCATCCACCGGCTGCGGGCGCAGCGACGGGTCGAATTCGTGCAGGCCCATATAGCTCGACAGCGCGTTGAACACCTGCCCGCTGTCGGTGATGTCGGTAATCAGCGTGCGCACCTTGGGATTGTCGAGCGGCTTGGTGTCGATGTTGAGCACCTGGCAGCCCTGCTCGACAAGATACTGCACGACATGACGCCCAGCCTTGCCGCTGCCGCCGGTGAACATGATCCGCTTCGTCATTGTGGTCTCCATGACAGGCTCTGGAATTCCCGTGTATTGTCAGACAATATTGCTTTCTGCAACCGCGTAAGGCTAAAACGGCGGCGCTATTATCAATAATCTGGGATAGGACTGATAACATGAACACGACTGTCGCGCGCGAGACGATCGGCTTCATCGGCCTTGGGCTGATGGGACACGGGATCGCCAAGAACATCGTCGACAAGGGCTACCCCTTGACGTTCCTCGGCCGCAAGAACCGCAAACCGGCGGAAGATCTTCTGGGCCGTGGCGCCAAGGAAGCCTCGACCTCGCGCGATGTCGCCGCGGCATCGACGATCGTCTTCATCTGCGTCACCGGTTCGCGCGAAGTCGAGGCCATCATCCGCGGCCCGGGCGGCCTCAAGGAGGGGTTGAGAAAAGGCTCGGTCGTCGTCGATTGCTCGACCTCCGATCCGGTCTCGACCGTGGCACTGGCGACCGAACTCAAGGCGCTGGGCATCGATTATGTCGACGCACCGCTGAGCCGCACGCCGAAGGAAGCCTGGGAAGGCACGCTCGACGCCATGGTCGGCGCGCCCGACGTTCTCTTTGCCAGGGTGAAGCCGGTGATCGAAACCTGGGCCGGCCGCATCGTCCACATCGGCGACACCGGCGACGGCCACCGTATGAAACTGCTCAACAATTTCATCTCGCTGGGCTATGCCGCGATCTATTCCGAAGCGCTGGCCCTGGCGCAAAAGGTCGGCATCTCACCGCCGCGTTTCGACAGCGTCATCCGCAACGGCCGCATGGATTGCGGCTTCTACCAGACCTTCATGCGCTGGACGCTGGAAGGCGACCGCGACGCGCACAAATTCACCGTCGCCAATGCCTTCAAGGATCTGACCTATCTGGAATCGATGGCGGGTGCCGCCGGCATCGCCAACCCACTCGGCAACGCCACCAAGAACTCCTTCGCCGGCGCCCATGCCACGGGCCCGGCCGAGCAGTTCGTACCGATGCTGGCCACCCATATCGGCAAGGTCAACGGCGTCGACCTGATGCCTATGAAGGACGGCAAGAAGCAGACGATTTGAGAGAACAGCTTTCCTGGGGAAAGTGCGTCAAAACAAGGAGTTGGAGCAGCTAGGCGGGGCCTTACCGCCGCCGCCCTCGTCCAATCCCTTCATCGGTGTCGGCAAGCAGCTTGTGCACCGCATTGCGCGCCGCCCCCGGGCGCTGCAGGCGAATGCTTTTCTCGATCGCTTCGTGCAATTTCTGCGCTCGTGGCTGGTCGCCGACCTGCCGCGTGGTGAAGACGAAGAGATGGTCGAGCGCGGACTCGATCAGCACGCCGAGCGGCACCAGCAGGTCGTTGCCCGAGGCGCGCAGGATGGCGAGGTGGAAGCGTGTATCGGCGCGGATGCGTTCCGGCAGGTTCGCCGCCTCGCCCATCTCGCGGCAGGCCTGGCTGATCTCGGCCATCTGCTCGTCGCTGCGCCTTATAGCGGCAAAGGCAGATGCTTCCGGTTCGATGATGTGACGAAACTCCTGTACGGTGCGCAGGAACGCTTCGAGGTCGGGTGCGGTCGCGTACCAGGCAAGCACGTCACGGTCGAGCAGGTTCCAGCGCTCCTTCGGCTCGACCCAGCTGCCGATCTTGGGGCGTGAGGCCAAAAGGCTCTTGGCCATCAGCATCTTGATCGCCTCGCGCACCGCCGAGCGGCTGACGTTGAAGGTCTCGGCCCATTTGGCTTCGTTGGGCAGGATGCTGCCGGGCGGATAATCGCCGCGCACGATCCTGAGGCCGATCTCGCTGGCCAGCGAGGCATGGACGCTGGATCCCGAAAAGTGCGCGGCATCCACTCTGCGCGTCGCCGGATCGCGATTGGTTTGCACCTTGGCCCGGCTGGCTTGTTTCTTTGCCTTTTCGTCCGGCATTCACGTTCCAATAGGTCGGCCGACTGTCGTCCGGATCGATCCGGATCCGCGCGCCGATCCCGTTGCCGAATTCAAACTCTGGACGCGTCAAAGCTGGAGCCAATCGCCCCGGCCACCGCGTCTTCCTGAAGGTTCGATGGAACGGGGCGCCCGTCGCCGGGCGCCCCGAAGTTGCAGCCTATTTCTGGATGCAGGTGTCGACCGTGTCCTTGGTGCATTCGTCGAGGCCGGTGAAGACCGGATCGTCGACCTTCTTGCCCTCGATGAGGTCGATCATCACCGATGGCGCCTTGTAGCCCATCTCGAACGGCCGCTGACCGACCAGCGCGGTGACAAGGCCGTCTCTGGCGATCGCCACCTCGTCGCCGATCGTATCGGCGGCGCCGATGACGAAGTCGTTCTTGGCCAGCCGGTCCTTGAGCGGGCCGATCAGGTCGCGATAGGGCTGCGGCGCGCCGAACAGCGGCCAGCCGCCCATGATGCCGAACGCATCGAGCTTGGGGTTGGCGGCGAGGATGTCGGTCATCGCCTGAACACCCTTGGCGCCGTCGTCATTGGTGAACACCGGGCAGCCTGCGACTTCGGTCCAGCCACCTTCGCCGGCAAGCGCCGAGAGCCCTTCCTTGCCCGTCAGTGCGTCGCGCATGCCTTGCGCGCGGCGCAGGATGTTGTCGGCCGCCGGATTGCCCTCGATGGTGCAGATCGTGCCACCATTCGGCTTGGCCTTCTTGATGTATTCGCCGATCTTCTTGCCCATCAGATAGTTGTCGGTACCGAGATAGGTCTTGCGAAGCGCGGCGTCGTCCTTGGAGAGGTCGGCGTCGACCGTCATGATCGGGATCGTCGGATTGGCGGACTTGATCGTCTGCGCGATCAGCGGCGCGTTGGACGGCGAGATCGCCATCGCGACCGTGTCGGCCTTGCTCAGCATGTCCTGGACGATCTGTGCTTCGCCGGCTTCGTCGGAAGTCGACGCCGGGCCGGTGTAGAAGCATTCATATTCCGAGCTGGCGTTTTCCTTGTTCCACTTCTCGCAGCCTTGGTGGATGGCCTCGAAGAACGGATTGTCGAGACCTTTCACCACGATGACGAGCTGCTTCTTGGCCAATGCCGGCCCGGCGCCCAACGCCATGGCGGCGACGGCGGCGAGCAAAAGTGTTTTCCTCATGTCAGTCCTCCCTTGGAAACAGACGGGCACGGCGTGCCCGCCACACAAACCAGCCCGGATGCAAGATGACGAAGGCGCGAGCGCTCGTGCCATCAAGCCAGGCCGATAAGCATTTTCAGATGCGACCGGGCCGGCATTCGCCGGCACGGTCGATAATAACCTCCAGCCGCTCCCGTCGCCAATGATGGCGTCAAGGGGACCAGCCTATCTTCCTCCGGCTCCCAGCTAATAACGGCGGACGGCCAACGTCAATTGCAATTTGTCCTACAAAACTGATTTTTCAAAACAGCACGAAACTATTCGTCTGACAATTGGATTTTCTTGTGCATCCGACAATTGACGCCCGCGCGGCCATTCGCGTAAATGCCGGTCATCGCTGGTTCCGGGAGGATCTGGGAGCGCGACGTGAAGGCAGCACCCTAGCTTGGGTATGCGGCAAACATGGGAGGCAATAGGCTGGTGGCGGTTCTCGAACTCACCAATATCTCGAAGCATTTCGGCGCCATCCAGGCGGTCAACGACGTGTCGCTGTCGATCGAGCCCGGCCAGGTCGTCGGCCTGATGGGCGACAATGGCGCGGGCAAGTCGACATTGGTCAAGATGATCGCCGGCAATTTCCACGCGAGCCATGGCATCATGCGCATGGACGGCAAGGAATTGATCCTGAACAAGCCGGCGGAAGCCCGCCAGCACGGCATCGAGATCGTCCACCAGGACCTTGCGCTCTGCAACAATCTGACGGCCGCCGCCAATGTCTATCTCGGCCGCGAACTGCGGCGCGGCGTCGGCCCATTCCGCATCCTCGACTATGCCGCCATGTACAAGCGCGCCGGCCAGCTCTTCGCCGAATTGAAATCCGAGACCCGCCCGCGCGATCTCGTCAAGCAGATGTCGGGCGGCCAGCGCCAGGCGGTGGCGATTGCCCGCACCATGCTGTCTCAAGCCAAGATCGTGCTGATGGACGAACCGACGGCGGCGATCTCGGTCAGGCAGGTCGCCGAAGTGCTCAACCTGATCCGCCATCTGCGCGACCAGGGCATCGCGGTGGTGCTGATCAGCCACCGCATGCCCGACGTGTTCGACGTCGCCGACCGCGTCATCGTCATGCGGCGCGGACGCAAGGTCGCCGACAAGACAATCGCATCGAGCTCGCCCGAGGAAGTCACCGGGCTCATCACTGGCGCCATCGAGCAGGTCTCGTAAGCGCGGCTAATTTCACCAGGCTGGCGCGTATCGCAGCCGGCAGGAAAGGTCGATAATGGCAGTCACCCTTGACCAGACGATCGCACAGAAGCAGCACAGTTTCCTGTCGCGGCTGTTCTCCACCCAGACCTTTTGGGTGGTGATCGCCGTCATCCTGGCCTGCATTTTCCTGTCGTTCGCAACCGACGCCTTCGCCACATCGAAGAACCTCTACAACATCACCCGAAACATCACCTTTGTCGCCATCATCGCGCTCGGCATGACCTTCGTCATCATCACCGGGGGCATCGACCTGTCGGTCGGCTCGGTGCTGTGCCTGTCGTCGATGGTGCTGGCCGTCACCATGCATGCCGGCTACTCGATCGAGGTCGGCATCCTGGCTTCGATCGCCACCGCGCTCGCCATCGGCGCCTTCAACGGCATTTTGATCGCCTATCTCGGCTTTCCGCCCTTCGTGGTGACGCTCGGCATGCTATCGATTGCCCGCAGCCTGGCCATGGTCGCCTCCAACAACACCGTCGTCTTCCAGTTCGGGCCGGACCACGACAAGCTTCTGGCACTCGGCGGCGGCGCCTGGGTGTTCGGCATCGCCAATCCGGTGCTCTACATGATCCTGCTGGGGCTGATCACCGGCTTCATCCTGCGCTGGACCAAATTCGGCCGCCACATCTTCGCCATTGGCGGCAACGAGCATGCGGCAACGCTGACCGGCGTCCCGGTGAAGCAGATCAAGGTCGCTGTCTACATGATCTCGGCGCTTTCGGCAGGCATTGCCGGCATCATCCAGACCGGCTGGCTGGGCGCCGTCACCACCAATCTCGGCACCGGCATGGAGCTTCAGGTGATCGCCGCCACCGTCATCGGCGGCGCCAATCTGGCCGGCGGTGTCGGCACCGCCTTCGGCGCCATCGTCGGTGCGGCCCTCATCGAGGTGATCCGCAACAGCCTTGGCCTGCTCGGCATCAATGCCTTCTGGCAGGGCGTGTTCATCGGCGGCGCCATTCTGATGGCCGTGCTGTTCGACCGCATCCGCAATTTCAGACGCAGCGACTGAAACTCAAGCGCCCGTCCTTCTCCCACAAGGGACCGCCCTTCTCCCACAAGTGAGAAGGGCGAAGCGTTATTCGTTCTGGTTCCTATCCTTCAGTCTGAAAATCGGCTGAAGCGGCCCGCCATGGCTATCGGCTAACAACCGATAGCTTGACGGAGGCGGACAACCGGCCGCACAATCCTGGATGCAGGCGAAGGGAGGCCAGTCGCCTGCGGGAGGATATACCCATGACGGAAGCGATCAGGCTCTACTGGGGCCGGTTCGGACATGTTTCTGTCCTGAATGTCGCGAGCGACTTCGTCACCCATGCCCATGTCGAGGCCCATCTGATCATCTGGCTCGAAGGCACCGCCGGCGAGATGACCATCGGCCGCGAGACCGTCCGGCTTGGACCATGCACCGCCGCTGGCATCAATTCCTTCCAGCCGCACAGCCATGTCCTGTCGCACAACGGGACGCCCGGTCTGTTTCTCGCCTTCTACATCGATCCCGACTGGGCGCGCCGCCGCCGCGACCTGCCCTCTTCCGCGCCGCTGTTTTCGCAGGCGGCAATCACGCTGGAACCTTGGTTGCACCAGGCTGCCGCCAGCCTGCTCGACCATCTGACCGACAATGAAAGCATCGACGACGTCGCCAATTACGAGATCGAGCGCTTCATCGACAGTGTGCTCGATGCCGCCGACGCCTCGGCGCCGCAGGAGGCGCGCGCCCGCATCAGCACCATGCAGGATTTCCGCGTCCGCAAGGCGATCCAGCTGATGAAGGCTAATGTCTGCGAGCGCATCTCCTTCGACGACGTGGCGCGCAGCGTCGGCCTGTCGCGGCCCCATTTCTTCGCTTTGTTCAAGGAACAGACCAATTTGACGCCTAATGTCTACTGGAACACGCTGCGCATGGAGGAAGCGGTGCGGCAGTTGCAGTGGTCGCAGGAGCCGCTGATTTCGGTCGCCTGCAACCTTGGCTTCACCACGCAGGGCAATTTCTCGCGCTTCTTCCGCGACCATGTCGGCGTGCCGCCGACGCTCTACCGCGAGGCCGCGCGCGCAACTGCCTGAGCCCCGACGCCTGTTTTTCAGACTCCTTGATACGCGCCCAAGACGCATTGATAAGCGCGCTTGAAATGGCCGCCCTACCCTTGCCCAGCTGTCGCATTCGCAAGGGAACATCATATGCCGAAAATCACCATCTCCAGCGTCATCGACGCGCCGGTCGAAAAGGTCTGGGCGCGCATACGCGACTTCAACGGCCTGCCGGGCTGGCATCCGCGCATGGTCGAGAGCCATATCGAGGACGGCAAGGACGCCTCGACGATCGGCTGCGTGCGCAACTTTCAACTCGCCAGCGGCGCGCGCCTGCGCGAAAAACTGCTCGACTTCTCCGATGACAATTTCCTCGTCAGCTATTCCATCCTGGAAACGCCGCAACCGCTGACCAACCACAAGGCAACGCTGCAGCTCAGGCGCGTCACCGACGGCGACCGCACCTATGCCGAATGGACAGCCAGCTTCGACGCCGCCCCCGAGGATGCCGACAAGCTGGCCGAGGGCATGGGCACCAATGTCTTCCAGGGCGGCTTCAACGCCCTGAAAAGCCATTTCGCCGGCCAGAACTGAAGGAGCGGGCCATGGCGCTGGCACTGCAGACTTTTGCAACGGTAAAGGATGCGAACGCGGCGCTGAAGGCGGCCGGCACCCGCTATCTCGGCGGCGGCACGCTGGTTATCCGCGCGGCCAATGAAGGCGACGTCTCGGTTTCCGGCCTTGTCAGATCGACCGACCCGGCCCTGTCGGCCATTGCGGTCGCCGGCGGCAAGGTCCGCATCGGCGCTTCCGTGACCATGGCGGCGATCGCCCGCCACCCTGAACTAGGCCCGCTCGCCAAGGCCGCGCGCGCCGTCGGTGGTCCGGCGGTCCGCAACATGGCAACCGTCGGCGGCAATCTGTTCGCGCCCTCACCCTATGGCGATTTCGCGGTTGCCTTGCTGGCGCTCGATGCCACGGTCGGCACCGATGATGGCGAATTGCCCATCGAAAGCTTCCTGGCCGGGCGGGACAACAGCCGCATCATCGTCACCTCGGTCAGCTTTGCGCTTCCAGTTGCCGACAGCTTCCGCTTCCTGAAAGTGTCGCGGATCAAGCCCAAGGGCGTCTCCGTGCTCAGCATCGCCGGCGTTGTGGAGCTGACTCGCGACGGCACCGTCTCCTCGGCACGGATCGCGCTCGGTTGCATGGCCGATCGCCCGATGCGCGCCAGGGCGGCGGAAAAGGCGCTGCTCGGCCGAAGCCTGACCAAGGACGGCATCGCCCCGGCGCTGGCTGCCGCAAGCGAAGGCATCTCGCCGATCACCGATCCGATCGCCAGTGCCTGGTATCGCGCTGAAGTCCTGCCGGTCCATCTCGGCCGGCTATTGCTTGGTTAAACATCCGTCGGGGGGCGCGCGTCTGTCCGATTGCTCGGGCAGGCGCGCAAGGAGGAAACATGGCGAAAGTCCCGGTTCAATTCACGCTCAACGGCTCCGAAAAAGCCGAATTCATCGAAGGCGGCACAACGCTGCTCAACGCCCTGCGCGACAAGATCGGCGATACCTCGCCGAAGGGCGGCTGCCATCAGGGCACTTGCGGCGCCTGCACCGTCATCATCGACGGCGAGCTCCGGCTCTCCTGCCTGACTCTGGCCGAGACCTGCGATGGCGCCGCCATCACCACCACGTCCGGCCTCGCCGAGGGTGGCGTGCTGCATCCGCTGCAGCGCGCGTTCCTCGACACATTCGCCACGCAATGCGGCTTCTGCACGCCAGGCATGATCATGGCCGCCAAGGTGCTGCTCGATCACACGCCCAACCCCAGCCGCGATGAGGTGATCGAGGCGCTGTCGGGCAACATCTGCCGCTGCACCGGCTACGAGCCGATCATCCAGGCGGTGCTGACCGCCGCGCGCGCCAATTCGCAGAACGCCGCCTAGAGCCGGATGATTTCAGGTCGAATCGACCTGAAATCTGAATCCAGCTCTAAATCAAAGAGATAGAGCATGATGTCGTCCGAAAACCGCTTCACACTTTTCGGCATCATGCTCTGAGGGGACCAAAAGCATGGAACTGCGCAAGAGCTACTTCGCCGATGTCCGCAAGGACGACCTGCACGAGATCGGCCAGCCCAGGCCACGCTCGGATTCGCCCGGCCACGTCACCGGCAAGACCGCCTACTTCGCCGACCGTAATTTTCCCGGCATGCTGCACCTGAAGATGGTGCGCAGCCCGCACCACCACGCCCGCATCCGCTCGATCGACATTTCGGAGGCCGAAAAGCATCCGGGCGTGGTCAAGGTGCTGACCGCCAAGGACGTGCCCCACAACGTCTACACCATCCTGATACTGATCCAGATCGGGCCCGAGGACGAGACGGTGCTGGCCGACGGCAAGGTGCGCTGGAAGGGCGAGGCCGTGGTGGCGGTGCTGGCCGAGACCGAGCGCGCCGCGCAAGAGGCCGCCGCCACGGTCAAGGTCGACTACGAGGTGCTGCCGGCCGTCTTCGACATGGAGGAAGCGCTGAAGCCCGGCGCGCCCATCGTCAACGAATATCACGGCCAGAACTATTATCTCTACGACAGCGGCGAGTGCCGCAAGGTGCGTTTCGGCGATGTCGAGGCCGGCTTTGCCGGCGCCGACCACATACTGGAGCAGAGCTACCAGTCTTCGCCGATTGAGCATGCGCCGACCGAGACCACCGGCTGCGTGGTGATACCCGAGGGCAATGACCGCTTCACCTGCTACACCAACACACAGGCGATGTTCTTCACCCTCGACAACACCTCGATCATCCTGCAGATGCCAGGCAGCAAGCTGCACTTCGTCGGCGGCACCGTCGGCGGCGGCTTTGGCGGCAAGGTCGACGTCATCGTCGAGCCGATCGCCATCCTCGGCGCAAAATTAACCGGTCGACCAGTCTGTTTTATCTACAGCCGCGAGGAGGAGATGCAGATCTCCTCGCCCCGCGCCGCCGAAAAGGTCGTCATCAAGGACGGCGTCATGAAGGACGGCCGCATCGTCGCGCGCAAGGTGACCGGCTACACCGATGCAGGTGCCTATTCGCGTCACTCGCCCTATGGTGCCCAGAAGGGCGCGGGGCACTATCCCGGCCCCTACACGGTCCCCAATGTCTGGATCGACACTTACTGCGTCTACACCAACCGCACGCCGTCGTCGGCCATGCGCGGCTTCGGCGTCACCATCGGCGACTTCGCGCTGGAAGTGCAGATGGACAAGCTGGCGCGGCTGATCGGCATGGACCCACTCGAATTCCGCTTCATCAACGCCTATCGCGACGGCGACATGAAGGCGCATCGACAGCCGACCGAGGGGGCGGCCCTGATCGAATGCATGCAGGAGGCCTCGCGCGCCGCCAACTGGCCCGTGGCGGAGAAATACATGGCGATGTCCTCCTACGCGAAGGGAGCTTGAGATGGCGATCAGGCGCGGACGCGGCGTTGCCGCCATCAATTATCCCACCGGCATGAACCTTGGCGGCGACCCGACCCAGGCGCTGGTCCATTCGACACCAACCGGCAATTTCATGGTGACTTTGTCATCAGTCGATCTCGGCCAGGGCATGAAGCAGATCATGGCGCAGATCTGCGCCGAGACCATCGGCGTGCCGACGGACCGTGTCGTCGTCGACACCGCCGACACCGACACCGGCCCGCATTGCATGGGCACCTTCGCCTCACGCGGCACCCACCGCGCCGGCAATGCCGTCATCCAGGCCGCCAAGGAAGCCCGCCAGGTGATGCTGGAAGTGGCGGCGGAAGAGCTGGAAGTCAATGCGTCGGACCTCGAGACCGACGGCCAGGGCAACATACTGGTCAAGGGCGCGCCGCAGAAATCGATCTCGATCTTCGACGTCGCCCTGTCGGCGCATTTCAAGCGCGGCCGCTCGATCTCGGGCCGCGGCATGTTCCTGATCCCGCGCTCCTATCCGGAGAAAGAGACCGGCGCGATGAAGCCATCGACCTGCTATGCGCACGCCTGCACGGTGGCAGAGGTCGAGGTCGACGACGAAACCGGCGAAGTGACCGTGCTGACGGTGAAGAACGTGTTCGAGATCGGCCGCGCGCTTAACCCCAAAATGGTCGAGCAGCAGCTCGTCGGCGGTTCATGGATGGGCATCAGCCACGCGCTCTACGAGACGACCGAGCCCTATTATCCCAACCGCGACCATGGCGGTACCGACTTCAACCAGTATCTGATGCCAGGCCCCGGCGACCTTGCCGAGACCGAGATCATCGTGCTGGAACGGCCCTCGGCCGACGGGCCTTACGGTGCCAAGGGGCCTGGCGAAATGTGCGCCAACCCGCAGATACCGGCGGTCGCCAATGCCGTTTTCGACGCCGTCGGCGTACGCATCGACACGCTGCCGATCACGCCGGAGCGCATCTTGCGCGCGCTCAAGGCGCAAGCGGCGAACTGAGGCCCGAAATGTCCGGGACAAACGCCGAAACGGTCGCGACCTCGCCGGAGGCGGTGGCCGAGCATCTCGCCGCCTCGCGCTATCTGGCCGACGACAGCCTTGCGACCGCGATCTTCCTGGCGATCCGGCTGGGCAAACCGCTGCTGCTCGAAGGCGCGCCGGGCGTCGGCAAGACGGAAGCGGCGAAAGCCATCGCCGAACTGCTCGGCCGTGATCTGGTGCGGCTGCAATGCTATGAAGGCATCGACGCCGCGCACGCGCTCTACGAGTGGAACTACCAGCGCCAGCTGCTCGCCATCCGCCATGCCGGGGAGCATGAGATCGACATCTACGACGATCGCTTCCTGATCGCGCGGCCGCTGCTGCAGGTGCTGAAGGCACCGGACCAGCGCGTGCTGCTGGTCGACGAGATCGACCGTTCCGATCATGAGTTCGAAGCGCTGCTGCTGGAATTCCTCTCCGACTTCCAGATCAGCATTCCCGAGCGCGGCACCATCCGCGCCACCGCTCAGCCGATCGTCATCCTGACCTCGAACCGCACCCGCGAATTGGCGGAAGCGCTGCGCCGGCGCTGCGTCTACCATTGGATCGGCTATCCCGACGCCGAGCGCGAAGCCGCCATTATCATGCTGCGTGCCGGCAATGTCGCTGAAGGCACGGCGCGCGCCGTGGCGACCGCCGTGCAGACCATCCGTGCCCGGCCGCTGGCCAAGCCGCCGGGCATAGCCGAAGCGGTCGAATGGGCCAATGCCGCCACCATCCTCGAAAAAGGTGGCAGCCCATGGCCGGAAGCCTTCCGCCGCGCCATCGGCGTGCTGATCAAGGACGAGGAGGATTTGTCCTATATCGCACCGGAGCTCGGCCGCATCGTCGAGGAGGCGCTGGCGTGAGCCGAGACCTCATTCCGCAACGCTGGCGGGACAGTGCCCCCCTCTGTCCTGCCGGACATCTCCCCCTCCAGGGGGGAGATCAGCCGCCATCGCGGCTTTCGCCAATCTCCAGCATCGCAAAGCTGAGCGAAGCATCAAAGCTGCCAATCTCCCCCCTTGAGGGGGAGATGTCCGGCAGGACAGAGGGGGGCGACACAGAATGATGCGGGCAACAAGCCTGCCCCGCGCCGCCGTGCCCCTCTTCGGCTTCGCCCGCCTGCTGCGCCGCCACGGCTTCGCCATCGCACCCGAGCAAGTCTCCGGCTTCATGCAGGCGGTGACGCTGCTCGGCCCACGCTCGATGGCCGACATACGCGAGGCCGCCCTTGCCACGCTGGCGCCACCGCCGGACCGCCGTGACCAATTCGAGGCGCATTTCCAGAGCCATTTCTATGGCAATGCATCCGCGGTGGTCGAAGCCGATGCCGACGAGAAAACCCGCATCAAGGATGATGGCGGCGCCGACGACGAGCGGATCGAAGCAGAGCAGCAAGAAGAGGGCGGCGAGCTGTCCTCGGTGCTCGAGCAATTGAGCACGCGCGATTTCCAACGCGACGACGACAGGCTGGCCGCCTTTCGCCGAAGACTGTCGGCCGCCCTGCCCGCCCGCCGCTCCTTCCGCACCGTGCGCACCCATTCGCGCGGCAAGCTCGATTTGCGCCGCTCGCTCAGGGAAATCGTCAGTGCCGATGGCGATGTCCCCTCGCCGCTGCTGCGCCGGCGGCAGACCGTACCACGCAAGCTGCTGCTGCTGATCGATGTCTCCGGCTCGATGAAGCTTCACACAGCGGACTATCTCAAGCTGGCACACGCCGCCGTGCAGGGCGCTGACCGCACCGAAATCTTCACCTTCGGCACACGGCTGACCCCCATCACCGCGGCATTGCGCATCCGCGATCGGGATCAGGCGCTGGCCCGTGCGGCAGCCCAGGTCGACGACTGGGACGGTGGCACCCGCATGGGGCCGACGCTGCTCGCCTTCCTCTCCGTGCCGCGCTTCTCATCCTTCGCGCGCGGTGCCGCGATCGTCATCCTCTCCGACGCGCTGGAGCGCGGCGACCATGCCGAACTGGAAACAGCCATGCGCCGGCTGAGCGCCCGCGCCTTCCGGCTGTCGCTCGCCACACCTTTGGCCGGTGACCCGCGCTTCCAGCCGGAGACGGCGGCGCTCCGCGCCATCCTGCCGGTCCTCGACGATCTGGTCGACGGCTCCTCGCTCGCCGGCCTCACCGATTTCATCCTGTCGCTCGCCCGCCCCGCCCCGGCGGCCGAGGCCATCTGGAAAAGGGTATCGTGATGCAGAAAGCCATCGACGCGCATTTCCACATCTGGCGCCAGCAGGATCAGCCCTGGCTGGTCGGTCCAATGGTGCCACGCATCTTCGGACCCTACGAGCCGATCCGCCGGGATTACCCGATCGAGGAATTCCTGGCCGACCAAAAGGGTTCCGGCGTCGAGAAGGCCGTTTATGTCCAGACCAACTGGGCCAAGGAAGACTTCGAGAAAGAGGTCGCCTTCCTGCAGAAGACAGCTGACGAGACCGACTGGCCGCACGCCATTGTCGGCTATGCCGACATGACCGTCGATGATGTCAGGCCGCAGATCGATCGGCTGATGAAATACAAATTGCTGCGCGGCGTGCGCATGCAACTGCACTGGCACGAGACGCCGGCCTTCCGCTTCGCCACCTCAGCCGACCAGGTCATCGACCCCAAGGTACGCACCAATGTCGCCAGGCTTAAAGACTACGGCCTGTCCTTCGACCTGCAGCTTTTTCCCGCCCAGATGAAGGACGGGCTGACGCTGGTCGGCGAAAATCCGCAAACCAATTTCATCCTCACCCATGCCGGCATGCTGACCGGCATGGACCCGGAGACGACAGAGGCCTGGAAAGCCGGCCTGCGCACGCTGTCGGCTGCCCCCAATTTCTATGCCAAGCTGTCCGGCCTCGGCACTTTCATCCACCGCAACGACCCGGCCCTGATCGCCTACATCGTCGACAACGCAATCGAGATTTTGGGTGCCGACCACCTGATGTTCGGCTCGAATTTCCCGATCGAGAAGCTCTGGACCAGCCACGCCGAGCTGATCAAGGCGCACCGCGCTGCAGTGGCAAAACACGGCGCGGCCGCCGAGGCCGATATCTTCTGGAACACGGCGGAAAAGGTGTACCGGCCGGTGTAGCGCGGGTGTTTCCCCTCACTTCACCTCGAACTGCGGATCGACCGGAATCTGCATCGCCGTCACCAGATGGTTGGTCTGGCCGGCGAGCCCGATGATCGACACCAGTTCGCCATGCTGAGCGTCGGTCATGCCCTTGGCCCGTGCCGCCGCGGTGTGCGAGTGGACGCAGTAGGAACAGCCATTGGCGGTCGAGACGGCGATGTAGATCATCTCCTTGGTCAGCGGATCGATGGCGCTGTCCGCCACCATCACCACTTTCAGCTGCTCCCAGATCCGCTTCAGCGCTGGGGGATCATTGGCCAGCCCGCGCCAGAAATTGTTGACGAAATCCGATTTCCGTATCGCGCGGATGTCGTCGAACACGGCCTTCACATCAGGGATTTTTTCGACCTCGGCATCGCTCAGGAGTTTAGTGGTGGCCATGGCATTTTCCTTTCGTGTGATTTGAATCAGGTCATGAGCAAAGATGGCTAGTCGGCTCTTCTGATTCAGTTTTCGTGCGTATCGAAACACGATCTTGACGATTGGCCGAAGCTTTCACCTTCGTCATCCTTGGGCGAAGCAGGAGCGAAGCTCCGTCGCGGAGACCCGAGGATCCATTCCGTGACGTCTATCGAAGTGTGCAGCGGAGCAGAATTCCGCACCGTGGCAGCGCTTCCGAGTCCCGGCATGGATCCTCGGGTCTGCGCTGCGTCGCCACGCTCCTTGCTCCGCCGGTGGATGACGAAATGACGGATGCCTCGGCTAATTTCCGGTGTTCGATCCAACGGTGCGATCATCCGCCTGGCCCGCCACCTAATGCACCGCCGCATACATGATCTTCTCCTCCGTCGCCTCCGCCGGCGAAAACTCCTCGACGATGCGGCCTTGCCGGCACACGAGAATCCGATCCGACAGGTTCATGATCTCCGGCAGGTAGGACGAGATGACGACCACGGCGAGGCCCTCGTCGGCCAGCCGGTTGATGATCTGGTGGATCTCGGCGATGGCGCCGACGTCAACGCCGCGCGTCGGCTCATCGAAGATGACGATGCGCGGCTGCTGCACCAGTCCCTTGCCGATCACCACCTTCTGCTGGTTGCCGCCGGAGAGCTCGACCACCCGCGCATTGTCGTTGATCGTCTTGATGTTCAGCGTCTTCGTCCATCCGGCCGAAAGCTGCCGCATCTCCTGCTGGTTGATCACCCAGGCCTTTTCGCGGCCTGCCGCCAGCAGGCCGCCAAACAGGTTCTCGGCGATGCCCATGGTCTCGAAAATGCCTTCGCTCTTGCGGTCCTCGGTGACGTAGACGATGCCGTCGGCCACGGCTTCGCTCGGCACGAGATAGCGCACCGGCCTGTCGTCCAGTTCGATCGTGCCGCCGCGCAGGAAATCGCGCTTGTAGATGCCGGAGACGATCTTGAACGTCTCCGTGCGGCCGGAGCCGATCAGCCCGAATACGCCGGTTATCTGGCCCTCGAAGATCGAGAAGGAATTGTTGCGCACGACATTGCTCATCGAGATGTCCTGCACCGAGAGCACCTTCTTGCCGGCTTTGCGCAGCTTGGTCTCGTCGCGCTGACGATAGATCTGTCCCGACAAGGTGCGGCCGACCATGGCGGCGACAATTCTGTCGCGGTCGAAGGCGGATGTGTCGTCGGTGATGACCAGTTCGCCGTCGCGCAGGATGGTGATGCGGTCGGCAATGGCAAGCGCCTCCTCCAGCGCATGGCTGATGAAGACGATCGACACGCCACTCGCCTTCAGCCGCCGGATCAGGGCGAAGAAGTGCCGCTTCTCCTCCGGCGTCAGCGTCGCTGTCGGCTCGTCGAAGATGATGATCTCCGCATTGTGGTGCACCGCGCGCGCGATCTCGACCATCTGCCGCTTGGCCGCCCCAAGCGTTGCCACCATGGCATTCGGGTCGACCGGAAAATTCAGCGACTGCAGGAATTGCTGTGCTGAAATATACGTGCCGCGCAGCCGGTTGAGGAATTTTTCAGTACCGAGATAGAGGTTCTGCGCCACTGTCATCGACGGCACCAGGCTGGTCTCCTGGAACACCATGGCAATGCCGGCTTCAAGTGCGGCATGCGGCGAAGCGTAGGCGATCTCCCGACCCTTGTGGAACATCTTGCCCGAAGTGGCATCGACGACGCCGGCGATGATCTTGGTCAGTGTCGATTTGCCGGCGCCGTTCTCGCCCAGCAGCGCGTGGATCTCGCCCTTGCGCAGTTCGAAGCTGACTTGTCTGACCGCCGGCACGCCGCGATAATTCTTGGTGACGTTCTCCAGGCGAACGATCGGTTCCATCAGAAACCTCCCGCGTCGACAGCCAGCACACAATCACCGCCCCTGGAGGCTATGAACAACCGGCCATCTTTTTCCGCCACGCTGCAGATGCCGTGGCGTGTGCCATTGGCGCGGCTGTGCAGACTGAACTGCGGCTGCATCCTCTGGTCGAGCCTGACCACCAGTCCGTAGGAGCGGCTCGGCGACCACGGCTTGTGGATGCCCATGGTACGGATGCCGCCGCACTGCAGCGGCTCAAGGAAGCTGCGGCTGGAGGCCAGCGCCGGCGCGATCCAGTATGCCGGCGGCACCTGGTCGATCATGTCCTGCCGGTAGTGCGTTTCCTGCAGCACGAACTCGATCAGCCGGTTGCGTGGCGCAAACAGTGTCAGCCATGCCCCGCCATCCGCGGATGGCGACAGGCGAGCAGGATAACCAGGCAGATGCGTCAGTACCGTCGCGCGGCTGCCGGTCGCGCCGTCAAGGCGGACGAGCTGATG
The DNA here is from genome assembly GCF_055901595.1 of Mesorhizobium sp. WSM1386. Taxonomy (NCBI): domain Bacteria; kingdom Pseudomonadati; phylum Pseudomonadota; class Alphaproteobacteria; order Hyphomicrobiales; family Phyllobacteriaceae; genus Mesorhizobium; species Mesorhizobium sp. WSM1386. The sequence goes on along the minus strand of NZ_CM148373.1, from coordinate 3,207,056 downwards.
GCGCCAGCTTTCGCTGACCAGAACGTCCCCGCCGACGGGATGGAGACCGTAGGGGAAAGCGAGATCGCCGGCCACTTTGCGGAAGTCCCCGCCGGCCGGGTCTCGCTTCCAAAGCGAACCGGACGCGCCCTTCTTCATCAGATCGGCGGCCCATTGCGATGGCGTATGGTCGAGCGAGCCGTTGGCCATCCACAGCGTGCCGTCCTCTGCATAGGCAAGCGCGGTGATGCAGCGGACACCGGCCGGCAGCGAAATCTCCTGACCGCCAATCAGCAGCTTGCCGCTTTCCAGCCCGACGGTCAGTTCACCCGATGACGATAGAGCCAACGCCGTGATGCGGGACGCAAAGGTCTCGACCACCTTGGGCTCGGTTTCGGCGGCAAGCGAATAGACGGCGTTGCCACTGGAGGCGAGAAGCCGGTCACCGGAGACCAGAAGATTATCCGGCTCGGTCAGTTCGGCAAAGGCCGGCGCATCGTCCAGCCGCGTGTTAGGCCGGAAGGCACCATCCAGCGGCGGGATGGTCACCGCCTTGCCGCGAAACATATCCAGGATCGGATCGAGGATCATGATGCTGCTCCCCAATAGGAAGCCGGGCTGGTCCAGTTCGGGTCGGCGCCTGAAATCTTGTAGCGGCCGATGCGGTTGTTGAGGATACCGCCGACGAACAGAGAGCCCTTGTGCTCGCGCATCGAAGTGACCATCGGATGCGCGCCGCCGGTGAGGTCGCCCATCGCCTCGACGATGCTGCCCTTCTCCGTGAATTTCACCACGCCGCCGGTGTTGATGTTGGGAAACAGCCATTCATCCTGCGGCAGCCGGCGGGTCATGCGCTTGCGCATGTCGGGATGGCGCAGCGACAGGTCGAAGCTCGGCGTGCGCATGCCGAGCCACGCCATCCAGTAATTGCCGTCCGAGGCGCGGTTGATGTTGTCGGGATATCCAGGCATGTCGCGAATGAGGCATTCGGCGGTGCCGGCCTTCGGCCCCTCCAGCCAGTAGCGATGCACGCGACAGGCCCAGCTTTCGGCGAAGAACAACGACTTGCCGTCATGCGCAATGCACACACCGTTGGTATAGCGATAGCCGTCGAGCAGCGTCTTGGTCGACCCGTCCTTCGGGTCGTAGACCAGCAATCGCCCCGTAGCGCGGTTCTCGATCGAGTCCAGCGCCCAGTCATGGGCGTCGTATCGCTTCGTCGAATCCGTAAAATAGATGCGGCCGTCAGGTGCGATATCGCAGTCGTTGGGATCACGCAGCCGCGCGTCGTCGACGATCGAGGTCCACGAACGCGATGTCTCGGCCGACAGGCGTTTCACCTCGCGGTCCGGCGAGACGGAATAGAGCCCCATTGCGCCGACGCAACTGATCAAATTGCCCGATTTGTCGAAGGCGAGGCCGAGCGGAAAGCCGCCGATATGGGCAAACACTTCCGACTTGACGTAATCGGGCGCGAAAAAGCGGACGATCTCACCATGACGCGTGCCGCAGTAGAGATTGTCGTCGCGGTCGAGGATGACGTCCTCCGGCCCTTCCAACTCGTCAAGCCCGATATGGTCGGCCGCCGACAGCCGGTTGTCGAGTTCATAAGGCGTGCCGGAGCCTGGTGCTGCGGACTGCGTCTCGCCCATCTTGAGATAGACCGGCGCGACATAGACTTCGTTCAGCACCTTGTGCCGGTTCTTCAGCCAGCGGATGTCGATGGTCACCGCCACCGCCAGCATGATGCCGAGCACCATCTGGTTGGTGCCGGTGCCGTAGCCCAGCCGGATCAGACCGTTGGTCATCGTCAAGACGATGATCGCGCCCATCAGGCCCTTGATCACCGAACCACGCCCGCCGCCGAGGCTGACGCCGCCGACCACCGCAGCCGTCAGCGCCATGATCTCGAGATTGAGGCCGGTGCCCGGCCCTGCCCCGCTCAACCGGCAGGCGATGAGGAAACCGCCGATCGAGGCACAGAAACCGGAGAAGACATAGGTCATGAACACGGTGCGGCGCACGCGGATGCCGGCATTGTGCGCCGAGCGCCTGCTGCCGCCGACCGCCAGCACGTGCCAGCCCGGCCGCGAGCGCGTCAGCGCGATATGGGTGACGATGGCCAGGATGATGGCCAGCCACACCGACACGGAGAGCCCCCAGAAGGTGCTGTCGCCGATGAAATCCAGCACATCCGAGGTCGCCGTCGAAAGCTGGACGTCGGCGGCGTAAGTGGTGACCAGGATGTCGAACAGCGCCCGTCCGAAAATGAAGGTGACCAGCGTGGTGAGGAAGGCCCGCAGGCGCAGGTAGCCGACGAGATAGCCGTTGATGGCGCCGAAGACGAGGCCAGTGGCGAGCGATGCGGCCAGCGCCAGCCAGATCGACTGTTCGAGGATGAAGAAGACATAGACGGCAGAGAAGCACGACAGCGCGAAGATCGAGCCGACCGACAGATCGATGCCGCCGCCCAGCATCACCACGGTCATGCCGGTCACCACCATCGAGAACTCGCCGAGCTGGCGGGTCGATTCCTGCAGCGAGGTCAGCTTGAAGAAGCCCGGAATGATCGAGCCGAAGGCCGCCAATGTCACCGCCAGCGCCAGGAACGGAATGGCGTTGTCGGTCCAGCGTTTGGTCAGGATCTCGCCGATCAGATGGTCGGGCACGAGATTGTAGCGCCAGGACTGGAGGCGTTCGCGAAAGGACATCGGCTCACTGCGGCAAGAGAAAGAGGTGGCCGGGCAATCCGGCCACCTCACTGACTGGTGTTTGTAAGGATCGGCTTACTTCGCCGCCGCTTCGGCCTGCAGCGCCTTCAGGTCCCAGCAGCTGTCGGGCTTCAGGTCCGCCTTGGTCGTCGCCTTCTCCAGCGTGTAGATGTAGGTGTGCGAGGTGCCGGCCGGCTGGCCGCTCTGCAGCAGGAACTTGATGATGGCGTTCATGTCACCTGATTGGCGGGCAAGGTCGGTCATCACCACGGCACCATAGGTGCCGTCGGCCAGCTTGTCGCAATCGGCCGCCTTCTCGCCGCCGCCGGTGGTGACCAAAAACACCTTGCCGTCGAGCTTGGCGTCGCGGATCGCGGCGGAAGCGCCGGTGGCGTCACCATCCCAGAAATCGATGATCGAGCAGATGTCCGGATTCTGCTGCAGCATCGTCGTCGTCACGTTGCGCGAGGTCGTCGCGTCCCAATTGGAGTCGGGCTTGGCCACCACCTTGAAGTCGGGATGCTTGTCCAGCACCTTCATGATCCCGGCATATTGATAGAGGCTCGACGAGTTCGCCTGGTCGCCTTGCACCAGTCCGATCTTCTTGGAAGAATTTTCGCCGCAACCCTTGATCGCCGCTTCGGCCTCGAGCTGGCCAAGCCGGTCCCAGTCGCTGCCGACAAAGGCGTCAGCCGGGAAGTTGGCGGGATTGTCGACCAGAATTACATAGGTGCCGGCGGCCTGCGCCTTCTTCATCAGCTTGGAGTAGGAGTTGAGGTCGGGGGCATGGATGATCAGCACGTCGGGCCTGGTGTCCGACGAAATGGCGTCGGTGATCGCCTGCGCGCCGGCGTCGACGACCCAGTTCGGATCGCGCGTTTCGAACACGCCGCCCCAGGCCTCGACTTCGGTTTTCAAATAGTGCGACCAGCCTTGCGCCAGATCGAAGCCCATCGCCAGCGGCACCAGCATGACGCGCTTGCCCTTGAGCGCCCGCGAATAGGCAGCCGGACCCGGATCCTCGGCGGCAAAGGTCGGCGCCACGAAGGCGGTAACGGCAAGCGCCGTGGCGGCGGCCATCAGTGTTCTGATCAGTTTCATGTCGTCACATCCTCTGTTCGGTTTTCATTGCCGGCCGATCGTCGCGATCGCGCCGGGTACCCCTAAATGTCGCCCTGCTGGGCGGTCTGCTCGTCACGTGGATTGATGATGCCGTCGACGATGATGGCGCCGAGCAGGATCGCCGCCTTGATCAGGTTCTGGTAGAGCAGCGGAATGTCGATGATGGTCATGGCGTTCAAGAGGATCCCGATCAGCGCCGCACCGACCAACACATTGCGCACCCCGCCCCGTCCGCCGGACAGGCCGATGCCGCCGATCACCGCCACCAGCACGATGTCGTAGAGCAATGTGGAATTGACGATTCGGGTGTTGATCGAATGCAGGCTGGCCGCCGTCAGCAGGCCGGCGATCAACGCCACGAATGCGGACAGCACGTAGCGCAGCACCAGCATCGGCCGCACTGGAATGCCGATGTTGCGCGCGGCCACCGGATTGTCGCCGGCGAAATAGATGTAGCGGCCCCATTTGGTGTAGCGCAGGAACAGGAAGAACAGGAAGGCCAGCCCCGCGAAGACGAACACCTCGATCGGAATGTCGAGGAAGCGCAGGCCGCCCAGCAATTCGACCCAATGGCCCTGCGGCACCGGCACGGCATCCTGCGTGATCAGCTGCGAGCGCACATAACCAAAGACGAAGGAGCCTGTCGCCAGCGTGACGAAGATCGCCGGCACATCGGCATAGGCGACGAGAAAACCATTGAGCAGTCCGATCGCCAGCACGCCGGCCAGCACATAGGCGAAGGCCAGCCCGTCCGAGGTCCCGGTGTTGAGCAGTTGCAGGTACCAGGCGACCGACATCGCCATGATCGCCACCGCGGAGAGGTCGATACCGCGACCGATGATAACGACCGCCATGCCGAGCGCGAGGATCCCCAGCACCGATACAGAGCGGACGATGGCGACGAGATTGTTGGGATCGATGAAGCCCGGCAGGCCGATCGCCGCGACAACGAACAGCACCACCGCTATGGCAAAGACAATGCCTTCCTGATTCAGGCTCCTGAAGTTCGGCCAGCCGGTCGTGTTCATGTCTGCATTCGCCCCGATGGCAGCGCTGCCATCCCGAAAACAAAAGCTAATCGGCTCAGCGCTGGTTCGTCAAATGAATCCGCGTCCGGAACGAGGCCCCATGTCGATATTCGCCGAGTGGACGCATCGATTGCCTAAGCTGGCGCAATGCATGGAAAAGCCTGCATTTTTGGCAATTGATTGCGCCGTGTCAGCTGTTCGCGAAAGTGCTGGATCAAGGCGAAAGGACAAGACGGAATTTATCTCCGCGCCGGGCGGAAAAATTCGATTTTCAGTTCGTCGGCGTGTGGCCGGAAACCTCGGCGCCGGCGCCGGGCGGCAGCACCAGAAATCGCAGCGCGGCCACCAGCCCGATGACGCCGATCGCCAGGAAGGCGATTCGGAAATCGACGAGGTCGAGCGCCGGCTGTGCCCTGGCGATCTGCGACAGATTGAGGATCGCGGCCGCAATCGCGACGCCGAACAGCATCGCCACCTGCTGCAGCATGGACGACAGCGTCGCCGCCGAACTGCGCTGCGCCGCTTCGATATCGGCGAAGGCCAGCGTGTTGAGCGCCGTGAACTGCATCGAACGCGACAGGCCGGCGACCAGCATCAGCGCCACCACCAGTGCCTGTGGTGTCTGCGGCGAAATCGCCCCGCAGGCCATGATCGAGGCCGATGCGATCAGGCCGTTGACGACCATCACCGATCGGAAGCCGAAACGCCGCAAAGTCGGCGTCGTCACTGTCTTCATGCCGAGATTGCCGAGGAAATAGGCCAGGATCATCATGCCGGCATCGACGGGGCTGAGGCCGAAGCCGACCTGGAACAAAAGCGGCAGCAGGAATGGCGTGGCGTTGATTGCCACCCGGAAAATGGTGCCAGCGGCGAGCGTCGAGATAGCGAAAGTCAGTACCTTGAACGAGGAGAGATCGAGTAGCGGATGCGGCGCGCGCCGGAGATGCCGCGCCGCCAGCCAGCTGATGACGATGCCCGCTGCGATCAAAAGCGCCGTCGGCAGCACGCCGTCCTCGGGATGCGCGATGCGCTCGAGGCCGTAGAGCAGCAGCGCGAGCCCGAACGAGGTCAGGAAAAACCCCGGCCAGTCCAAAGGCTTCGGGTCGGCCTCGCGGTCGCCGGGAATGAAGCGCGCGACCAGCGCCAGCCCGATCGCGCCCAGCGGTATGTTGATGAAGAAATTCCAGTGCCAGGACAGATAGGTGGTGATGAAACCGCCGAGCACCGGCCCGACCACCGGCGCGAACAGCGCCGGCCAGGTGATCAGCGCCGTGGCATTGAGCAGCTCGGATTTCGACGCATTGCGCAGGACGAGAATGCGCCCGACCGGCGTCATCAGCGCGCTGCCCAGCCCCTGCACCGCGCGGGCGGCGACAAACTCGGTCAGGTTTTGCGAGAAGCCGCAGGCGAGCGATGCCAAAGTGAACAGCGCGATCGCCACCAGGAAGATGTTGCGCGCGCCGAAGCGGTCGGCGAGCCAGCCCGACAATGGCACGAACACCGCCATGGTCAGCATGTAGATGGTGATGCCGATGCTCATCGCCACTGCCGGCACACCGAAGGAGGCCCCCATCTGCGGCAGCGACGTCGAGATGATCGTCGAATCCAGCAGTTGCATGAAGAACGCGATGGCAACGATCAGCGCCACGCGCCGCGCATTCGTGGCCGTTTCGGACAAGGCTTCAGTGTCGGGAATGGCAGTCATGACGGATCGGTTTGAACAGCATTTGGCAAGCTGCGTCCATAGATAGCGCAACAAACTTTCGTGTCGCGCCGTGGCCTGCTATGGGATGAGCGGGGCAATCGAGGAAAGTGCACGCATCGACATGAAGGCGATCTATATCGACTACCTCAATGCCCTCGACATCGATGCGCTTGCCATGACCGATGGCGAAATCATTGCCGCCGTCGAGGCCGGCCTTGTCGCCCAGGGCAAGGGCCAGACGGTGATCGAACCGCGTGTCCATCTCGAACCGGATCCATCCTTCCACGGCCATTTCAATGTCTTGCGCGGCTACGTCGCGCCACTCGATACAGCGGGTGTGAAAATCGTCGGCGACTACGTCGACAACTACCTGCACGGCCTGCCCTCGGAATTCGGCATCCTCAATTTGTTCGATCCGCGCACCGGTATGCCGCGCGCCATTCTCGACGCCACCGTCATCACCGACATGCGCACCGGCGCCGTCACCGCCATCGGCGCCAAACATCTGGCGCGCAAGAATTCCAAGGTGCTGGCCCATATCGGCGCACGCGGCACCGCCTACTGGAACGTACGCCTGCTCGATCATCTCTTCGACTTTGACGAAATCCGCGTCCATTCGCGCCGCCCGGAGAGCCGCGACGGCTTTGCCGCCAAGCTCTCAGCCGATCTCGGCAAGAAGGTCATTGCCATGGCCGACTGGAAGAGTTGTATCGAAGGCGCCGACATCGTCGTCGAGGCTTCGCGCCTGCCTGAGCCGCAACCGCTGCTCAAGACCGAATGGATCAAGCCCGGCGCTCTGGTCGTGCCCTACGGCACGATGAGCGCGGTCGAGCTGTCGCTGACCGATATCATGCAGAAGATGGTCGTCGACGATTGGGGCCAGTGCAAGGGCGGCAAGTTCGGCTCGCTGCGCGCCCATGTCGAAACCGGCCGGCTGAGCGAGACGACGCTGCATGCCGAGCTCGGCCAGATCGCCGCCGGCCTCAAGCCCGGGCGCCAGAGCGACGACGAAACCATCCTGTTCTGGCATCGCGGCCTCTCGCTTTCAGACATCGCGCTGGGCAAGGCGATGCTGGCCAAGGCAGGGGAAAAAGGCATCGGCCAGAGGCTGCGCTTCGCATGAGCGCGTTCGTCCTTACCGGAACTGGTGTCAGCGTCGGCGATGTCGCCACCGTCGCTCGCGAGACGCGCAAGGTAGAGATCGGACCCGATGTCATCGGCAGGCTGGAGAAAGCGCGAAAGGTGCTCGACCAGGCGGCCGCCTCCGGCCAGCAGATCTATGGCCTGAACACCGGGCTCGGCGCCAATCTCGGCACGACAGTCCAGGGTGATGCCAGTGCCTTCCAGCGCCAGTTGCTGGAAGGGCGCAGCGCCGCGGTCGGCGAAGCGCTGCCGGTCGAAGCCGTGCGGGCAACCATGGTCGCCCGCGTGGCGATGCTGTCCACCGGCGGCTCCGGCCTTTCGCCCGCCGTGTTTGTCGCCCTGGTCGACGCACTCAATGCCGGTGTCCATCCGATGATGCCGTCGCTCGGCTCGATCGGTGCCGGCGACCTTGTGCTGATGACGGCACTCGCCCGTCTCCTGATCGGCGAAGGCGAGGCCGACTATCAGGGCCGTCGCATGCCGGCCGCCAAGGCGCTGATGATGGCGCGTCTCGGGCCGATCAGCCTGGCGCCCAAGGACGGACTGTCGCTGATCAACGCCTCGGCGGTTTCGGCCGGCAGCGGCGCGCTTGCAGTGACCGATGCGCTGTCGGCGCTGGCCCAGCAGCAGCACGCCGGCGCGCTGACCATGGAAGGGTTTGGCGCCAACCGCACCATCCTCGATCCGCGCCTGCACATGGCCCGCCCCGCAGCCGGACAGCAGGAAGCCGCCAAGGCGCTGCACGATCTGCTCGCCCGTGACGAGGCACCAGCCCCGACCACCATACAGGACCCGCTGTCGATCCGCTGCATGCCGTCGATCCATGGCGCGCTGATCGAGGCGATCGGTCAGGCAAAGCGTGCCGTCGAGATCGAACTCAACGCCGCCGCCGACAACCCGCTGGTGCTCGGTGACGACGAACTGGTGTTGTCGACCGGCAATTTCCACACCGCCGCGCTTTCGCTCGCCTTCGAGACGCTTGGCCTGGCGATCGCGCAAAGTGCGGCCGCCTGCGCGGCCCGCTTCATCCAGCTCACCGGCCCGGGCCGCAACGGCTTGCCGAAATATCTGTCGCCGGTCGGCGGCGCCTCGGCCGGCTTCGTGCCGCTGCAGAAGACGGCGACATCGATCCTGGCCAGCATCCGCCACAAGGCCAATCCGGTGATGCTCGATTTCCTGCCCGTGTCGGAAGGCGTCGAGGACCATGCCACGCAGACGCCGCTGGCGGTTTCGAAATGCGCCGCCATGATCGCGCTGTGGCGGCGGCTGATCGCCTTCGAGCTGATGGCCGCCGCCCAGGCCGTCGACCTGCGCGAAGGGTTGACGCTGGCGCCGCGCACGGACGCGATCCATGCGGCGGTGCGCTCGCTGGTCCCTGCCCTCAGGGAAGACCGGCCGCTCGGCGTCGAGGCCGAAGCGCTCCATGCGGCGCTTGCCGGCGGGAATTGGACCTTAACCCCGGCCGACCTTGTCCAGGAACAGGCGTAGCTCGGCCGGGTCCATGTGCACAATGTGCCTGTCCTCGGGATAGGCGCCGCTGTTGACGTCGGCGACGTATTCGGAAAATGCCGCCACCCGCTCCGCCTGCAGCCGGTCATATTCGGCGGCGAAATTGCGATAGACCTTGGAGTGGCGGGGCATGTGGCCCCGGTTCTGGCCAAGAATGTCGTCGGCGAACAGATATTGCGCGTCACAACCGGTGCCCGCCCCCATCGACAGCATGATCAGCGAGGTGCGTTCCGAGATCGCCTTGGCCACCTCGACCGGCACCACTTCGATCTCGGCTCCGATGGCGCCGGCCGCCTCCAACCGCTTCACCGCCTCGAACACCTGGATGGCGGTCTCGGCGGTCTTGCCGACCGCCTTGAAGCCGCCGGTCCAGGTCGCGCGGGAAGGAATGAGGCCGACATGGCCGATGACAGGGATAGCGTCATCAGCCATCCGCTTGATGGTGGCATAGCCGGCGCTGCAATAGACCGCGTCGGCACTTGCCTTGTAGAGCCTGAAGGCCCAGCGGACGAAGTCATCCGCCGTGCCGATCTCGAAGAAATTCTCGCCCGGCATGGTGAACAGGCTGGGTGCTGCATCGCGGTATTGAGGGTTGAGCACCAGTTCGGGTGGCACCGAGACGATGTCGACCCCTGCCCGCTCGGCGGCCTCCGCCTCGTCCAGGTTGAGCACGCGCAGCATGGTCAGCTGGCGCTTGCCCTTCATGGCGCGCAGGTCGGCGACGGTCGGTCTCTTTCGGCTCATTTAGATGTCCCCTCTGTGATGCTGGATCGGTTGCCACACGTCAAATCTGGATCATCACCTTACCGGCCTCGATCTTCACCGGATAGGTCGCGAGATTGACGCAGACCGGCGCGCCCTTGGCCTGGCCGGTCTTGTAGTTGAACCGGCCATTGTGCTTGGGGCATTCGATGATGTCGTCCATCACCAGTCCGTCCGCCAGATGCGCCTTCTCATGCGTACAATAGCCGTCGGTGGCGAAGAACTCGTCATCCGGCGAGCGGTAGACCGCAAAGGTGCGGCCACCATGATCGAAGCGGATGACGTCCTCTTCCTCGACATCATCAACCGCGCACGCTTCAACCCAATCGGCCATCTCGGTCTCCTCAGCTATTCGGCCGCCGCCGACATATCGACCTCGTGGAATTCGCCGCGATAGGGCCTCGCCGTCGGCGGCAATTCGCGCTTGAGGTAATAATCCTCATATTTCAGCTGCCTGAGCAGGACCGGCCAGACCTCGCGATAGGCATGCCACATCGAAGGGTTCGGTTCGGGCAGGTCGTGCTTGATCAGCTCATGCAGCCTGGGCAGCGCGTGATAGGGCACCATCGGGAACATGTGATGCTCCACGTGGTAATTCATGTTCCAGTAGATGAACCGGCTGATCGGGTTCATGTAGACCGTGCGGGTGTTGAGCCGGTGGTCGACGACATTGTCGGCAAGCCCGATATGCTGCAGCAGGCCGGTCGTCACCATGTGCCAGGTGCCATAGAGGCGCGGCAGGCCGATCAGCACCAGCGGCAGCCATGATCCCAGCGCGATCGCCAAAGCGATCGTCGCAACGTATACGGCCACATGCCAGCGGGCGACGACCACGGCCTTGTGCTGCTCCATCTCGGGGATGTAGCTCTTCTCGTCGTCAGACAGCGTGCCGAATGCCTGGCGCACCAGGGTCGGCAGCGAATAACGGAAATCAAGGATGCCGGTGAACGCCAGCGCCGCCTTCAGCAGGTCCGGCGGGCGCATGACGGCGATCTCGGCGTCACGGCCGACAATGATGGTGTCGGTGTGGTGGCGGGCATGGCTCCAGCGCCATTGCACCGGATTGCGCATCAGCATGAAGGAAGCGATGTGGTAGACGACATCGTTCATCCAGCGCGTGCGGAAAGCCGTGCCGTGGCCGCATTCATGCCAGCGCGAGTCGCTCGACGAGCCGTAGAGCACGCCGTAGACGAACAGGAACGGCACCACCCACCACGAGCCCCAGAACCAGACAATGCCGGCGGCGGAGCCCAGTATGACGGCGAGCCAGATCACCGTGTCGCGGATCGCCGGACCGTCGGAGCGCTGCATCAGCTCCTTCATCGCCTTGCGCGGCACGTCGGTGTGGTACCACTCGGCCGAGGCCAGGCCGGTCTCGATCGCAAGCCGCGTGCTTTCGCCGACCAGGCTGTAGTCGCGTTTTTTGCCCATCACACCGGCCTCCGGTTTCTGGCCCGCCAGCCGGAGCATTCATGTCGCATCATGCCCTCAATCTCGCAAAATTTCCCGACGGTTGCGGATAATCCTGCCGGGGCTGCCTGGCGATAGAGGTAATCCTGCTTTCTGCCGCGGCAATCTCGCCGGCGCCATCGAGGACGCGAAACACCGCATCGTAGGCCCGGCTTTCGCCATGCTCCAGCCAGATCATCTCGCCGCGTTCGCGCGCGGCGAGATCGCCGAGCACATGATGGGTCGAGGGCTCTATGCCCAGCGCATACTGCCCGGCCTGGAAATTCTGCCATTGATAGGCGCAAGGCAATTGGTCCTTGCGCGTCACCACTTCGAAGCCGAGACCGAGCCGGTCGTTGACCACCGCCACCGGCACCTCGCCATTGGCATCGGCTGTCATCTCGTGTTGCCAGACCTGTTCGCTGAAACCGAGCTGCGGTCCCGGCACCGTGCGGTAGCCGACCTTCTGCGCCTCGTAGTGTTCGCCGGCATGGCCGGCCCAGACAATTTCGCGGATCGGCGCCAGATAGCGCGACCCTTCGTCGAGCAAGGGATGGCTGACATTGACGTGGTAGAAATACATATGCGGCGTGCGGTTGAAGCCGTGATTGACGACACGGTCGGACAGCCGGATCTCGCTGCCGCCGACATCGGCCTCGATGCGACGGATCAGATGCAAATCCTCGCCGAACACCGCCGATTGCTGGACGACACCTTCGGCCCACAGCACGCAGCGGTCACCCTCCCAGCGCTCGCCATAACCGGTCAGCCGCGCCGGGATCGTGCCGACACGACCATGCAGCGAATGGACCGCGGTCTTCTTGCCGGGGTAGTTGTAGGTGTCAACAGGTACTTCTTCGCGGCCCAATATGTGGTCGAGCCCGCAGGTGACGAGCAGGCCTGAAAAGGAGCGCGCCCAGGCGAGCCCCCCTTCCCCCTCATAATCGTGCAGGCCCGGATGGCGAAAACCGCTCGGCGAATGCCAGCCGATCGCCTGGCCCCTATATTCGCAGTCGGCGATGTCGAGCGCGCGATCGACCAGCGCTGTGAAGCGCAGGCCGGAGCCGGTGCGGAACTCCAGCATGCGGATGCCGCGTTCCACCCCGTCGCCAAGCGTCATCAGCCGCACGCCGGCGAATTGCGACAGCATGCCCGACCGCTCGGCGACTTGCCTTCGCGACAGCGTCTTGCCGTAAAGCTCTACCATGCGACGTCCTTCACTTTGCCCTCGCCTCCTTGAGCAAGGCCGACATGTCGGCGCCGGTGATTATGCTTTCCACGGTCAAGAGGTCGGTGTCGGCGACCGTCTGTTCGGCGACGATCTCGCCACGCCGCATGACGATGATGCGATCGGCGACCTGGAACACGTGGTGGATGTTGTGGGTGATGAGCAGCACCGAATGGCCGGCGTCGCGCACCTCCTTGACGAAGCGCAGCACGCCATGGGTTTCCTCGACGCCGAGATTGTTGGTCGGCTCGTCGAGGATGATCACCTTGGCGGCGAACTGCATGGCGCGCGAAATGGCGATCGACTGCCGTTCGCCGCCCGACAGTGTCGAGACCAGCGCATCGGCGTCCAGCTTCTTCGAGATGCCGACGCGCTTGAGCAGTTCGGAAGCGGCCTTGCGCAGCTTGGCCAGATCGAGCGGCGCAAAGACGCCGAGCCAGCCGAATTTGACCGGCTCGCGCCCAAGGAAAAGGTTGCGCGCGATACTGAGATCCGGCGCCAGCGACGTGTCCTGGTGGATGGTTTCGATGCCCAAGTCCATCGCATCGCGGGTCGAGCGGATCGAGACCTTCTCACCGCGCACGAAGATGTCGCCACGGTCGACGGGAAACACGCCCGAGATCGCCTTGATCAGCGTCGATTTGCCGGCGCCATTGTCGCCGAGCAGCGCCACCACCTCGCCCTCCCGTAATGACAGCGAGGCATTCTTCAGCGCGCGCACGCTGCCGAAGGATTTTTGCAGGTTCTGCAGCCGAAGCACTTCCATCGTCAGCCCCTTGCGGCGTTCTTCTGCAGCAGAGCGTGCAGGATGAGCATGGCGAGGATGATGAGGCCGACGAAAATATTGTAGGCAAGCCCCGGCACCCCGATCAGCACGATGCCGTTGCGGATGGCACGCAGCATCAGCGCGCCGACGATGGTGCCGAGGATGGTGCCGCGCCCGCCGGTCAGCGCCGTGCCGCCGACCACCACCATGGCGATCACTTCCAGCTCGTAGCCGGTGCCGGCCACCGGCGAGGCGGCCGAGATGCGAAAGGCGCTGATCATGCCGGCAAGACCGGCCAGCACCGAGGTCGCGATGAACAGCCAGATCTTGACGGCATCGGCCGGCACGCCGCGCGCCACCGCCGCGTTGCGGTTCGAACCGATGGCACTGATCCAGTTGCCGAGCTTGGCGTAGCGCAGGATGTAGATCGCCAGCAGCGACAGGCCGATGAACCACCACAGCGACGTGTAGAAGCGGAACGAGCCGATGTTGAAGCTGCCGGCGAGCAGCGTCACGAAGAAGCCGGGCTGGTCCCAGGATTTCAGCGGAAAGCCTTGCGTGATGTAGAGCGCCGCCCCGCGCACGACGAGCAGCATCGACAGCGTCACCAGGAAGGACGAGATGCCGATCTTGGTGACGATCAGTCCGTTGATCGCGCCGATCGCGATGCACAGGAGAAGCCCGGCCAGTAGGGCGACGCCGATATCCACCCCGCCATTCTGCACCAGAAGCATGACCACCACCGGCGCCAGCCCGAACACGGCGCCGACCGACAGGTCGAACTCGCCCGCCGTCAGGAGCAGCGTCATGCCGAGCGCGATGATGCCGAGTTCGGGTAGGAACGCCATCATGTTGGAGATGTTGAGCGGCGACAAGAAATTGGCGTCCGCGATGGCGAACGCCACCAGCAGGACGACGAGGATGACGAAGGAGGAGAATTGCGGCGAGCGCAGCAGGCTCGATCTGCCCTTCGCTCCCGGCGCGTCATCTTCTGCGGCGATTGTCATGACTGCTTGGACCATGCTTTGGAAGACGCCCGCCGCTTTTCCGGCGGGCGCCGGTTTCTCACTTCTTGTCGTAGAGCTTCAGGATCGGGTCGACGCTGGAGGCGTCGTAGAGACCGAAGGTGTGGATGTCGTAGCCGATCGGTTCGCCCGAGGCGGCGAGCCCGAGCAGCGCCACCGGCATGAAGCCTTGCGCCGACGGGTACTGCCAGGCGGCGGCGTTGACGAAGCCGTCCTTGACCGCCTGCGCCGTCTCCTTGGAATTGCCCCAGCCGACGACCGGGATCTTGCCGGCCGGAACGCCCGCGCCGTCGAACACACGCTTGACGCTGGCCGCTACGGAATCGCCGAGCGCGATGATCGCCGGCGGATTGTTGGCCACCATGTAGTCGGTCATCTTGGCGATGATGCCGGCAGGATCGGTGCCGCAATCGACCACATCGTATTTGATCCCCAGCGGATCGAACACGCTGGCAATGCCTTCGGTTTCAAGCTGCTGGTAGCTGGCTCCGGGCACTTCCACTGGCAGGAACACCTTGTCGCCCTGCTTCACCATCTTGTGGTCGACGAGATATTTGGCCCAGATCGCGCCTGCTTCCTTGAGGTCGGCCCCGACATAGGCCTGGCGCCCCGTCGCCGGATCGTCGGTGTTGAAGAACACGATCGGGATGCCGGCCGCCTTGGCCGCCTTGACCTCCTCGGTCCACAGGCCCGGCTGCGCCGAGGTCGTGGCGATGCCGTCTGGCTTGGCCGCCAATGCCGAATTGAAAGCCTCCTTCTGCGCCGCCATGTCGCCGCCGCTGAAGGAGATCTTGCAGGTCACCTTGAGCTGGTTGCAGGCCTTGGTCGCGCCGGCATTCCAGTCGATCCAGAACGCGTCCGACGGGCCGCCATGCGACAGGAGATAAAACGTCTTCTGCCCGTCCTGCGCCTGCGCCGTCGATCCGAACGCGACGCCGGCAAGCACTGTCGCGGCGGCCGCCAATTTCAAAGCGAATTTCAACATTCTTTCCTCCCTTGTTGGAGCCGCGCCGCCATGCACCGGCGGCGCGGCTGGCCATCACAGGCCGTTGGCGCGGAACTTCCCGTCCAGGAATGTCTTGGCGCGCGGCACGTCGTCTTCCGACAGATGCTCGATGATCACCGGGATGTTCGGGTGCTTTTCCGCCAGCCGCTTGAGATAGAGGTCGTAGTTCAGCGAGCCGAGCCCGGGCGCCGGCAGCTCGATCTCGCCGACGCCGCGGAACGTATGGCTTTCCATCGCATCGGCGTCGCCGATATCGGCGTGCTTCTCCGACTTGTCGTCGCCCGAACGCTTGACGTCCTTGGCGTGCGCGATCCTGATCTTGTCGGTCAGCGTATCGAATACCTGGTTCAGGATCTGGTCCATCCGGTCGATGTTGTGCGTCTCGAAATAGTTGGTCGGATCCATCAGCAGGCCAAGGCCGGGATGGTCGACCTGCGCGAACATCCTGACCGTCTCCTCGACCGAGCCGACGACGTTGTTGACGTAGGTTTCGAGCAGGAAGACCGCGCCATGGTCATAGGCTGTCTGGGCGAGGTCCGCGATCACCTTGCGGCATTCCTCGAAACCCTCCTCGGTCTTGTTCTTGGGGTGATGCACCCAGTCGGATTCGGTGTTGTAGGTACCGGTTTCCGAGATCACGTAAGGCGAGCCGAAATGGCGGGCGTTGCGGATGATCTCCTTGAGGTAGCCGACGCGCTTGTCACGCTCGGCCTTGTCCGGATGGATGATGTTGGTGTAGCCCGACACGCAGCAGACAGGCAGATTGTGGTCGCGGAAGACGTCGCGCACCTTCTTCGCCTTGTCCTTGGTGATCTGGCCTGCCGACAGGTCGACATCCCTGAAATGCAGGTCGAGCTGCACCGTGTTGAAACCGAGCCCGCGGATCTTCTTCGCCGTCTCTTCGAGGCCGTACGGGAAATAACCCGTGAAAATACCTGCCTGCATCATGATCTTGAATTCCTCCCTGTAAGCGATTCAGTTGTCTGGTGTTTCAGTTGCGGTGATCAGATAGCGATCTCGGAAAGCTTGACCGTTCGGCCCTCGTCGATCGAACGGTAGCCCGCTTCGACCAGCGCCATGGTCTTGACGTTGTCGGCGACCGACAGCGCCGGTGGCGTGCCTGTCTTCACCGCGTGCTGCAGCTGTTCCATCACCCCGATGAAGGCATGGGGGAACCACATCGTGTCCCAGCTTGGGCTCACCCATTCGCCACCGGTGGCCTCGGTCGAGGCATAGGTCAGGGTCGAGGCAGCGCCCGTCGGCCAGCCGATCGTGCCCTTGGCCACGCCCTTGGTGCCGTCGACGCGCCAGTTGATATGCTGGTCGTCCTTGTAGCCTTCCTGGCGCGGGCCGGACCAGACATCCTCCAGCGACACGGCGAGCACCCCGGACGGGAAGCGCAGTGTCGACACGGTGATGCCGTCGGAGTGATCGAACTTCGTGCGCGGATCCTTGCGCGTCAGCGTGGTGATCTCATCGGGATCGCCGAACAGGAAACGCAGCACATCGAGATGATGCACGCTCATATTGGCGAGCGTCAGCCGGTCGTAATCCTCGAGGAATGTCTGCCAGTGCGGGATGGCGTGCATGTCGATCTGGGCGAACACGATGTCGCCGAGCGCGCCGCTGTCCATGATCTGCTTCAGCACGCGCATCGACTGGTCGTAGCGCATGTTCTGGTTGACCGAGAGGATCTTGCCGGCCTTCGCCGCCTCGTCGCGCAGCTTTACCGCCTCCTCGACAGACAGCGCCAACGGCTTCTGCGCCAGGATTGCCTTGATGTGCTTCTGCTTCAGCGCATGGCGGATCAGTGCCGGCTGCTGGTCCGGCGGAAAGGCAAGGTCGATGATCTCGACGTTTGCGTCCTCGATCAACCGCTCCGGCGTATCGTGGACGGTCGGGATGTCCCAGCGTTTCGCCACCTTCTCGGCACTTGCCTTGGTGCGTGAAGCGATCGCCACCACCGGAAACCCGGCCTCCTTGTAGGCAGCCAGATGGCACTCGGCCATGATCATGCCGGCGCCGACGCAGCCGATCTTGTATTCTTTCGTGCGGACCCTCACGTCCGGCTCGAAATCCTTGCCTGCCATATTTTCCTCCCGAAATTCTCTCTTCGCAGCGGCAATCATCTCGCCAACGCGCCTCCGCTCTGTCCGAAATAATGCACGCGGGCCGGCTCGCAGGATATCGCTACCATCGCATCGGGCCTGATGTTGGGCTGGCCGCGCAAGAGTGCCTTCAGCCGCGCCTGCCCGGCAGCGAGCGTCACCACGGTATAGCCGCCCAGCGGCTCGACCTCGAACACTCGTGCCGGGCGGCCTGGGCCCCCATCCGCCCACGGTCGAACCTTAATATCTTCCGGCCTGAGCCCAATCTCGACAACATCAATCGGAACAGCCTTGTCGACAATCTCGATCGTGCCTTCAGCCGCCTCGATGCCGCCCTCGCCGCGCGCCGCTTTCAGGATGTTCATGACAGGCGAGCCGAGCAGCCGCGCCACATAGGTGCTGGCCGGGCGATCATAGATCTCGGCCGGTGCCCCGATCTGCCTGATCCTGCCATTCTCCAGTATGGCGATGCGGTCGGCGATCGACATCGCCTCTTCCTGGTCGTGGGTGACATAGATCAGCGTCTTGCCTAGCTCGCGCTGGATGCGCTTCAGCTCGACGCGCGTCTCCTCGCGCAGCCTGGCATCGAGCGCCGAGATCGGGTCGTCCATCAGATAGGCGTTGGGGTCGCGCACCAGCGCGCGCGCGATCGCCACGCGCTGCCGCTCGCCGCCCGACAGCTGCGCCGGCGGCTTGTGCAGGATGTGGCCGATATGCAGCTTGGCGGCGACATCGGCGACGCGTTTTTCGATCTGGGTCTCGGCGACCCGGCGCTCGACCAGCGGGAAGCGCACATTGTCCAGCGCGCTCATATGCGGGAACAGCGCCAGGTTCTGGAACACCATCGCGACATTGCGCTCGGCCGGCGATACTGCGTTGACCGGTCTGCCGCCGATCAGGATTTCGCCGGCATCGGGCGTCTCAAGCCCGAGCACCAGGCGCAGGATCGTCGACTTGCCCGACAGCGGCGGCCCGAAGAAGCAGAAGAACTCGTTGTCGTTGACGGTGAATGAGGCGTCGTCGACGGCGATCGTACCACCATAGCGCTTCGTGACATTGCGAAAGATGATGTCGGCCATGGCTCAGCCCGCCCCCATCGCAAGGCCGCTGGCGGCGTCGAAGACACGTACCGACGAAGCCGCGGGCGCGACGACAGCCGTCTGCCCGATCGACAGCCCGACATCATTGTCGAACACCGCCTTCACGGCGCCCTCACCTTCGCCGAGATGGACGATGGTGCGCGCGCCGATCCGCTCGACGAAGGTGACAGGCATGGCGAGCCCGCGCCCGTCCTGCGCCAACGCCACCTCCTCCGGCCGAAAACCGTAGAGCACGTCGCCGCGCGCGCCGCGCAAGGTGGCTGCCAGATCGTCCGGCAGCGGCGGCGTGACGCCCAGCAATCCGAGATCGACGACAAGGCCCCTGTCGCTTTCCGCCGGCTTGCCTTTGAGCAGGTTCATGCCCGGTGCGCCGATGAAACGAGCGACGAAGACATTGGCCGGATTGTTGTAGACCTCGAGCGGCGTGCCGACCTGCTGCAGCACGCCATGGTCCATCACGGCAATGCGGTCGGCCATGGTCATGGCCTCGAGCTGGTCATGGGTGACGTAGACCATGGTCTGCCTGAACTGGCGCTGCAGTTGCTTGAGCTCGGTGCGCATTACCGCCCGGAAGGCGGCATCGACATTGGACAGTGGCTCGTCGAGCAGGAAGATGGCCGGCTCCATGATCGCCGAGCGGCCGATAGCGACGCGCTGCAAGATGTTGACCGACAGCCGGTCGGCCTTGCGGTCGAGCAGCGGCGCCAGTTGCAGCAGCTCGGCAATGGCGCCGACGCGGCGGTCGATCTCGGCTTTGTCCGCGCCGCGCATCCTCGGGCCATAGGCAAGGTTCTGGCGAACCGTCATATGGGTGAAGATGGCGTAGTTCTGGAACACGAAGCCGACGCCGCGCCGGCCCATCGGCACGCCGGCCATGTCGCGCTCGCCAAACAGGATCTTGCCGCTGGTCGGTTCTTCCATGCCGGCGATCATGTTCATCGTCGTCGACTTGCCGCAGCCCGAGGGTCCGAGCAGCGCCATGAACTCGCCATCTGATATTTCGAGATCCATGGTCTTCAGCGCGATGAAATCGCCGAATGTCTTGGTGAGGTTGCGCAGCTGGATCGCGCTCATGCCGGCACCTGCCTTGCTCGCGCCATCCGCTTCATGGCGAACACGGCAACGATGGAAAGCACGATCAGGATGGCGAGCGCGATCGCCGCCACATAACCCCAGATCAGATCCTGCGTGGTGACCTTGTAGATGTAGACGGAGATCGTTTCCGTGGCGACGCCGGGGCCGCCGCCGGTCATGATGTAGAGCGTGTCGAAGATCTTGAAGTTCTCGATCACTCGGATTGCCAGCGCAATGATGATGATCGTTTTCATTTTCGGCAGCACGATGGTGACGAAACGTTGCCACGGATTGGCGCCGAGCAGTGTCGCCGCCTTGATCTGGTCCTCCGGCACGCCGACCAGGCCGGCAAGCAGGATGAGGAACATCAGTGGCGTCCACTGCCAGATATCGGCGATCATCACCGCGATCAGCGCCAGCGTCGGGTCCGACAGCCAGGCGATGGTGACGCGTGTACCCGTGATGGTGGACAGGATATCGTTCACCGGGCCGCCCGACTGGAACAGCATGAAGAACATGTAGCCGGCCACCGCCGGCACCACCATCATCGGCATCAGCAGGATCGAATAGAAGATGCGCTTGCCCGGAAAGTCGTCGGCGAACAGCGTCGCCAATGCGAGACCCAACAGGAACTCGGCCGGCACGCAGACGACCATGACGATCGCCGTGCGCCTCAGCGCGCTCCAGAAGCGCGCGTCGGCGGCAAGGTCGGTGTAGTTGGCAAAACTGTTCCACATCTCCCAGGCATTCCACCAGCCGATGCCCGAGAGCGGCGACCAGTCGGTGACGCTGATGTAGAGCTGCATCAAGAGCGGAAAGACGGAGATGAACAGCACCAGGATCTGCGCCGGCAAGGTCAGCCGGAATCCCAGCCGCGCGCCCTCGTCCCGCAGGGCCGGCTTCGCACGCGCGGCGCCCATTTCGTCCTCCGAAACAGTCACTGTCACCGCGCTCATTGCTTGAGCGCCCCAAAAGTCAGCCCACGCACCAGATGGCGCTGGATGGCGATGCCCATGATGACGGGCGGCACGGCGGCGATGAGGCCAAGCGCTGCCTTGGCGCCATAGAGCTGGCCGGTCATCGAGGACGACAGCGAGGCCATGTAGACGGGGATCGTCACCCATTCGCGCGTCGTCAAAAGCAGCGCGATCAGATAGTCCGACCAGTTGAGGATGAAGACGAACAATGCCGCACTTGCAAGTGGCGCGCGCATCATCGGCAGCGTGATGCGGGTGAAGACGCGCAGCCGCGAACAGCCCTCGACCAGGGCGGCCTCCTCGATCTCGCGCGGCATGTCGTCGAAGAAGGTCTTCATCAGCCAGAAGGCGAACGGCAAGGTGACGATGCCGTAGATCAGCGCCAGGCCCCACCAGCTGTCGGTGAAATTCAGGAACGCCCACATGATCATCACCGGGATCATCACCGCCATCGGCGGAAACAGCCTGAGCTGGATCAGCGCCAGCGGCAGGTTCTGTCCCGAGCCGAAGCGCGACAGCCCATAGGCCGCCGCCGTGCCCGCCGACATGGCGATCGCGGTGCCGAACACGGCCGACAGAAGCGACGACAGGATCGGCTTCAGCGCGGTGCGGTCGAGCGCCACGATGAGGCTGTTGGTGGACTCGCCGAACACGAACTGGAAATTGCTGAGCGTCGGGTTCTTCGGCCACCATGTCAGGTCGGCACCTGTCGCCGACCATTCGGCGATCGGCTTGAAGGCCATCGACACCATCCACAGGATCGGCACCAGCGTCACCGCCATCGCCGCCAGGATCGCGGCGTAGCGGAATATCTCGAAAGGAACGGAACGCTTCATCTGGCTGCTTTTGCTGGTGGCGTTGATTGCGGAGGGGATGAGCTTTCGCCCTTCCCCTCCGGTCTGATCCAGGGAGACGGATCAGCTGATCGGATCGAGAACGGTAGGCCAGGCCTCCTTGTTGGTTCTGATGGCTTCGAGAAGTTTGTCCTCGCCGATGCGCCGGGCGATCTTCTTCCACTCGGCTTCGGTATCGGCCATCGCCTGCTCTGCGGTCTTGGCCTTGGTCAGCGAGGCCATGAGGTTTTCGTCCAGTGCGTTGTGGAAGGCGGTGGCGCCGGGATAGTTGATGGTCGGCACCGTGCGGGCGACCGTCTCGCGCACCACATCCATGTGGTAGGCGTGATAGGTCTGGCGCACCAGCGGATCGGAGAAATCCGAAAGCCGGAATGGATCGAGATAGCCGCCGGGGTTGGCGCTCATCCAGGCGTAGATGCGGGCCGAGCCCAGCCATTGCAGCAGGAGATAGGCGACTTCCTGGTTCTTCGACTGCGACGAGACCATGCCGGTCAGCGAGAACCACAGCACGGAGCGGCTGATCAGCTTGCCGTCGATCTCGCGGCCGGGCGGCAGCATCGAGCCGATCTTGCCGGTGACGGCCGAATCCTTGTTGCCGGCATTGTCGAGGAATTTCGGCAGGTTGGAGAAGGCGCAGGTCATCGCCGCGCCGCCCTTGGCGAAATTGCCATACTGCTCCGGCCAGCCCCACGAGATCGCATCCGGCGAGTGATGGGCGAGCGATTCGACATATTCGTTGGTGGCGGCGATGCCATGCTCGGAATTGATCAGCGGCTTGCCGTCGTCGCCGAACAGGAACTGGTTGGGCGAGGCCATCGAGACATAGCGCTGGTACCAGTTGGTGTAGCCCCAGCCCTGGTTGCGCAGGTCGGTCGAGCCGAACAGGCCCTTGTCCGGACGCTGGAAGAAGGCGGCGATATCGCCGTGCTGCTTCCAGGTTTTCGGCGGCGCCAGATCGTAGCCGTATTTGTCCTTGAACGCCTTCTGCTCTGCGGCGTCGCCGAACAGGTCGGTGCGATAGACCCAGGTCTGGAAGTCGCCGTCCAGCGACACGCCATAGTTCGAGCCACGGTATTTGTTGAGCAGCGACACACCCTTGGCGCCATCGACATAGCCGGTCTTGGGGTCGTCCCATTCGGGCTTGTACTGGGCGACGAAGTCGTCGAGCTTGGCGATGCCGCCGGTCTCGGCGAGATCGCCGAGGCGGTTCCATTCGGTGGAATAGATGTCATAGGCCCCACCCTTGGTGGAGATGTCCTGCATCGTCTTGGTGAATTCCTGGCCGTTCGGCAGGCCGACGATCTCGATCGGAATGCCGGTTTCCTTTTCCCACAGCTCCTTGATCGACGGCGCGCCGGCCGGGAAAGGCTGCGTAAGCTGGCCGATGGAGCCGTCCGACAGGCCGAGCACGATCTTGGCCGGCGCCTTGCCGGCGCCCTTCAGCGCCTTGGCCGCCTCGATGGCACGGCCTTCCGGCGTGTCGGCGCCATACTGGTAGCGCTCGGCGCCCTCGAAACCGGTCGGGCCGCCGATCATGCCCGGTGCCAGCGCGTCCGCCGCATAGGCACGGCCGGGGCGGATGAATTGGGGTGCGATACCTGCCGCGGCTACGAACACCGCCGCCTTTCCTCCGGACGCCAGCAATCGGCGTCGCGACATGCGGATCAGATCAGACATTGGAATTCCTCCCTCGGGCCCAATGTTTCCTCCACGAGCCCATGAGGGATATTGACGGCAGGATCGGAAGGCTGTCAACATCATAAATAATCAAAATACCTCACAACATCGCAATGGGGCGAGGAAATGCGTCACACGAAGGTCCTTACAACGCTCTCCATGCCTCGATTTGATGGGAAATATATCTTCCCGCCCCGGTATGGCCGTGCCGGGCGACTTGATTTAGCGCGACGACTTGCGCATCGGCCAAGGCCGGATACATCATTTCCCATCAGAATCGCGGATAGCGAGGAGCCGTTGCCATCAGGCCGGCCGCGGACAATGCGTGATCCTGATGCGTCGAGGAGATGAAAGACGGTGCGTTCCACCCTGACTGACATAGCCCGGGAAGCCGGCGTCTCCGCGGCCACCGTCGACCGCGTGCTCAACAATCGGCCCGGCGTGCGGGCGCGCACCCGCGAAATCGTGCTCGAAATGGCGCAACGCCTAGGCTACATCGCCGAAGGCCCAAACGGGGCAGCGCCACGCCCCTCGCCGGGCGAGATCATCCGGCTCGACTTCGCGCTGCCGGCCGGCACCAATTCCTTCATCAAGATGCTGCACCGCCACATCGAGGCGCAGGCCCTGGCGCGACCCGATCTCGACGTCCACATCGCCACCATAGAGGGCTTCAATCCCGATCGGCTCGCCCGTCTGCTGCAGGATCTGCGCGGACAGACGCAAGGCGTCGGCGTCATCGCGCTCGACCATCCGACGGTGCGCGAGGCGATCCGCTCGCTGTCGGCCAACGACGTCAAGGTGGTGACCATCGCCTCCGACATCCTGCATGTGCCAAGGGTCGCCTATATCGGCATCGACAACCGAGCCGCCGGCCGGCTGGCCGGCTATCTGCTCAACCGCTTCATGGGGTCGGAACGTCCCGGCAAGGTGGCACTGTTCGCCGGCTCGCTCTCCTATCGCGGCCATGAGGAACGCGAGATGGGATTCCGGCACATATTGACCGAGGAGTCTCCCAATCTCGAGATCGTCGAAATGCGTGAAATGCTGGACGATCGCGAAAAGGCCTATTCGGAAGCATCAGCGCTTCTGGAACGGCACCCCGACCTTGCCGCGATCTACAATGTCGGCGCCGGCAACACCGGCATCGCGCGCGCGCTCAAGGAGCGCGGCCGCGCGCAATCCATGGTCTTCCTTGGCCATGAGGTGACGGACGGCACCAAGGAGCTGCTGCTCGACGGCACGCTCGACGCGGTCATCGACCAAAACCCGCGCGTCGAGGCCCGCGAGGCGCTCAACACCTTGACCCATGCGGTCCGGGGACTGGCCTACGAATTGCACCAGCCGAGGCTGCAGGTGATCTTCAAGGAAAACATCCCGGAGATTTGAGCTAGCTTTCCGTCTTAATCCCTATGATCGCCCGGCCGTCCGCGCCAGCGCCGATCACTATCCTGTCGCCGGCGACGATGCCGTCAATGTCACACACCACCAACGGCATGTGTATCCCATAGAGAAACTCGGCGACGATGGCGCCCACCGCCAGGATCGGGTCCGGCCGCTCCAGAAGAATGCCGGCCGGCGCCGTGCCCTTGCGGATCGCCTCGGCCAGCACCGAGGACGAGGACGACGAGCCGCGCCCGCTCGGCATGACCAGGATCTTGCCGGCGACATTCTGGCCGAGCCCCGGATGCGAATGGTCTGTTATGTCGCCGGTCTCCGCATCGATCCCGCCCCAGAAACTGAGCGGCTGCGAAAACACCAGCGCCCGACCTTCGGCCCCACCGGCCAGCTGAAAGATGCCTGCTCTTTCAAACGCTTCCACCGGTTGTGTCATGTGCTGCTCCGCACGACATGGCCGACCGCGGCGGAACGGATGCAATCCTTCATGTCGGCGAAGGCGACGGTCACGCCGATATTGCCCGGCGCGTAATGCGCCCATTTGCCGGAATTGGTCATCACCACGCCGTCGAGCCGTTCCATGATCGAGGTGACATAGGTGCAGGTGTCGGCAACCGGAACCAGGCCGAACGCCTCCATCCCAGCCAAGGCTCCCTCTTCCTGCAATCGTGTCAGTGTCGCGCGGCCTGTGTTGACATAGATCGGGATGCCCCGGCTAGGCGCTGCCTCACGCAGCAGCGGCAACAGGCGCATCCATTCCTCATGCGAGAAATGCGGCGTACCCAACGAGACGGCGGCGAGCCGCGAGCCATCCGGCACCGTCGATAGCCTGGCCAGCGTCTGATCGATGTCGGAACGGGTAATGCGGATCGTCTCCTCCGGCGCCTCGCCATGAAACGCCTCGTCGAGCGTTCCGGCTTCCGGCGTGATGCCGACCGCATGGAACAGCGCCACAGCACCCGTCGTTGCCGCCGCAGCACCGAGTGCCTTCAACTGGTCCTCGTCGCGCGGCTGCGGCAGGCCGGCAATCACCGGAATTCGATCGCCGCTGGCTTGTCCGATGATCAGCCCGACGCCGACGAACAGGCTGTCGCTTGGCTCGGGATCAGGAACGTCCAATTCGAACAGGATGCGGCCGCGACGGTTCTCGCTCAGATGCAGGCCCCAGGCCGGCGCGCGCCCGGTCATGGCGCAGCACAGGTCGATGAAATCGCCATAGCGGTTGGTGCGCGCCCCGATCACCGAATTGGCGAAGACGATGGCATTGGATTCGCCCCAGGCGATCTGCTGGCCGAATTCAGGCCGGAACCGGGTCTGGTAGGGCGCGCAGGTGAACGTCGCCTGGCAGCCAAGTTCCATATGCGCCTGCATCAGCCGCCGCGCCGGCACCTCGTCCGCTGCCGGCATCTTCACCATGCCCGGATGGATGAGGTCGAACGAGCCGACATTGAGCGTCGTCGGCACCTTGACGCGACCACCGCCTTCGGCGAGCCGTTCGACGAAATCGAGGCCGGCCTTGCCATGATAGAGGCAGCCATCGATATGGGCGCCTGATATGTCGAGCAGGCTGTGCGCGCCGATGGCTCGGGAGAAGGCGACGAGGATTTTCATCGCGGCGGCCGCAGATGGGCCTTGCCCGCCGTCGAGCATGGATTGGTCGCGCGCGGTTAGTTTCAAAGTCATCGGTACTCCAGCCGCTTGCTCGATCGTATGGCGGGACAGCGCCCCCCTCTGCCCTACCGGGCATCTCCCCCACGAGGGGGGAGATTGGCAGCTTCAGCCTTGGCGCCCTTTTTGCATTGTCTGAGATTTGCGAAACCGGCGATGACAGTCAATCTCCCCCCTCGTGGGGGAGATGTCCGGCAGGACAGAGGGGGGCGCCAGGGAACGCGGCATTTCGCAGCTATCGAGCGACCCCACCTACCCCGCCGCGATCAACACCGTACTCTCCGGCGACCAGCGCAGCACCACATCTTGCCCTTCCGCCAACCTGTCCGCGCCGGTGTTCTGCACGATAACTTTCAACGTCTGGCCGGCGCGCTCGACGAAGTAGGTGCAGTTGTTGCCGGCGAAAATACGCTTGGAGACCCGGCCCTTCAGGCTATTGGCATCGCCGTCCGAAATGCCTGCATCCGTGGCAATCCGAATGCGCTCGGGCCGAACGGCGCAGCTGGCCTTGGCGCCGGCTGCAAGCGTCGCGCCCACGCCGGCGGCGATCGCCGTGCCATCCGGCAGCCGGATGCCGTTGCCGGTCGAATCGCCGCGGAAAATGTTGGCGTCGCCGAGGAAGGTGGCGGCGAATTCGCTTTTCGGCCGGTCGTATATCTCCTCTGGCGGCCCTTCCTGCACCAGCCTGCCGTCGCGCAAGATGCCGATCCGGTCGCTCATCGTCAGCGCTTCTTCCTGGTCGTGGGTGACGAAGATGGTGGTGATGCCGATCTCGCGCTGGATGCGCTTCAGTTCGATCTGCATGTCGACGCGCAGCGCCTTGTCGAGCGCGCCGAGCGGCTCGTCGAGCAAAAGCACGCGCGGCTTGGTGACGATGGCGCGCGCAAGCGCCACGCGCTGGCGCTGGCCGCCGGAGAGCTGATGCGGCCGGCGGCCGCCAAGCTTGCCCAATTGCACGAGATCGAGCGCGCGCTGCACTTCGGTGGCAATCACAGCCTTGGCCTCGCCGCGCACCGACAGGCCGAAGGCGACGTTGTCGGCGACGCTCATATTGGGAAACAGCGCGTAGTTCTGGAACACCATGCCGATGCGCCGCTTTTCGACCGGCACACGCTCGACGCTCTCGCCACCAATGGTGATGCGGCCGGAGTCGGGAAAATCGAAGCCGGCGATCTGGCGCAGCAGCGTGGTCTTGCCGCTGCCCGACGGCCCGAGCAACGCATAGAAACCGCCATCGGCGAAATCGATGGAGACATCGTCCAGCGCCTTGTGCGCGCCAAAGCTGCGCGAGATGTTCGATACCTGCACGCCGGCCATTATTTCTCTCCGCCGAATTTGAAGAAGCGCGCCGTCAGCAACATCAGCGCCATCGACACGACGATGATGATCGTCGAGACCGCGTTGATCTCGGGGGTAAAACCCTTGCGGATTGCGGCGTAGATTTCGACCGGCAGCGTCGTCTGGCCAGGCGTCGCCAGAAAATAGGAGACGACGAACTGGTCGAACGACACCGCGAAGGCAAACAGCCCGCCGGCGATGACGCCAGGCATGATCCAGGGCAGCGTGACGCGGTTGGTCACCTGCCACTGGTTGGCGCCGAGCGAACGCGCCGCCTCTTCCAGTTCGGGCGCGAAGGTCTGCAGCCGCGCCGATACGACGACGATGACATAGGGCAGCGCCAGCGCGACATGGCCAAGCAGGATGGCGAACAGGCCGCGCCCGATGCCGACGCCGAAGAAGAAGATCAGCATCGCCGTGCCGGTGATCAGCCACGGGATGGCGATCGGCGGAAACAGCAGCGCCTGCAGGAACTTCTTGCCCCGGAATTCATAGCGGTAGTGCGCCAGCGACGCCGCCGATCCCAGCACCACGCTGATGATGGTGGTGATGACGGCGATCTCGAGGCTGTTCCAGGTGGCCGCGATCAATTGGTCGTTCTGCCACAGCGAGGCATACCACTCGGTCGTCCATTCGAAGGGCAACTGGTAGAAGGGCGAGACGTTGAACGACATCAGCGCCATGATGATGATCGGCAAATAGAGGAAGGCGAGCAGCAGCCCGATGTAGAGGCGGCCAAGTCCTTCGAGGATACGGGTGGTCATCATCACGCGGCCCTCCGCAACACCGGAGAGGCAACCGCCAGGATGACCAGCACGACGGCCAGCAGGATGAAGGAGAGTGCCGCGCCCAGCGGCCAGTTGAACACGGCGACGAACTGGTCCTCGATCACCGTGCCGTAAAAGGTTCCAGTACGGCCGCCCAGAATGCGCGGCTCCATGAACGAGCCGACGACCGGCACGAAGATGAGCGCCGCGCCCGCCACCAGTCCCGGCATCGACAGCGGGATGATCACCCGCTTCAGCACCTGCAGCCGTGAGGCGCCGAGCGAGCGCCCAGCCTCGATCAGTGAATCGTCGATCGCCTGCAGGGTGAGATAGCAAGTCAACACCATGTAGGGCACGTAGGAGTGCACCAGCCCGATGATGACGGCTGGATAGGAATACATGAGATCGATGTTGATCTTGAACGGCAGCAGCGCGTTGAGCGCCGTATCGAGAATGCCGCCCTCGCGCAGCACCATCGCCCAGGAGAAGATGCGCACCAGCCCATTCGACCAGAACGGCAGGATGACGAGCAGGAAGATCGCCTCGCGGCTGCGGCCCTTCAGCACCTTGGCCAGCACATAGGCCGCGGGATAGCCGATCACGATGCACCACAGCGTCACCTCGAGGCCGAGGCGCAGCGACGCCAGCAGCAGCGTCAAATAGAGGCTTTGCGAGAAAAAGGCGGCATAGTTGCCAAGGGTGAAGGCCCACGGCTTTCCCGACAGCGGCAGCTCGGTCATGAAGGAGAAGAAGACCATGGCCGAGAGCGGCAGGAAGATCGCCACCGTCAGCCAGAGATAGGCTGGCGCCAGCAGCGGCAACGCCGATTTCAGCCCACTGCGCGACGCAGTCTGCGCTGCCATGAGAACCCTCCTCCCCCAGGATTGAAGGACCAGCCGGCGCGAGCCGCCGGCTGATCCGGGCGTGAGCTTTACTTCACGTCGACCTTGAGCTGCTGCCACAGCGCCAGATAGGCTTCGCGCTGTTTGTCGGTGATCGGCGCCTGGAACTGGATGCGCTTGGCGACCTCGGGATCACCCATCACCTTGCGGTTGAAGGCATCCTCGGGCAGCGCGTCCACCGCCTTGGTGTTGGCCGACACGGGCGCACCGACCTTGGTGACCCATTCGACGTAGAATTTCGGGTCGATCATGTAGTTGATGAAGGCCTCCGCACCCTCGACGTTCTTGGAGCCGACCGGAATGGAGAAGGCATCGAGCCAGGCGACGGCGCCTTCCTGCGGAATGACCAGCGAAACCGGCAGCTTGAAGTGGGTCTTGGCGCGATCGGCCGAGCCGCTCCAATAGGTGCCGATGTCGATCTGGTTGGAGGCGACCATCTGGTTCCAGTCGTTTTCCGAGCTCCAGAAAGTCTTGATCTGCGGCATCAGCGAGGTGAGCTTCGTCTTCACCGCGTCCATGTCCTTGATGTCGTTGATGTTCTGGCCGGTGGCGATGGCGCCGAACTGCACCGCCTCGACGGCGTCGTCGCGGATGACGACGCGGCCCTTGTGCGCGGGATCCCACATTTCGGCGATCGACGTCGGCGGTTTGTCGAAGGACTTCTCGTTGATGGCGAGCGCCGTCAGCCCCCACACCCACGGCACGCCGTAGACCTTGCCGTCATGGTCGAGCATCGGCGAACCCGCCTTGTCCTTGCTGATGTCGGCATAGTTCGGCAGCTTCGAGATATCGATCGGCTGGATCAGCTTTTCCGCCATCGCCTGGTCGTTGAAGGCGGCGTTGATCATGACCACGTCATAGAGGCCCGGATTGGTCCGGATCTTGGTCAGCATTTCCTGTTCGGAATTGAAGAAATCGTTGACGACCTTGTTGCCGGTCGCCTTTTCGAAGGCCTCGACGGCCCACGGCTCGTCAGCGCCATAGCCCTTCCAGTTGAGCACATGCACTTCGGCGGCACTGGCGGCCAGCCCTGAGGTGATGACGGCGGTCGCCGCCAGGAAAGCAGTCAGTCTGGGCATGCGCATGTTCGTTCCTCTCATTATTTACCCGCTTGGCGGGTTTTGTTTAGGCCTCTTGCTTCCGGCCAGGCGCGGTCACCGAATAACCGTCACGGCTTAGGAATTCCTGGATCTCGTAATCGTTTGGCGCCGACGAGCCGCCATGGCGGGTAACCGAAATGGCGGCCGCCGCATTAGCGTAGCGCGCTGCCTCAAAGGGGTGCGCGCCGCGCGACAGCGCACTGACGAAAGCACCGATATGGGTGTCGCCGGCGCCGTTGGTGTCGATGGCATCCACTTTGAAGCCGGCAACGGTCCGTGTCGTGCCGTCGGCCAGCCTGATATGGCAGCCCTTGGCCGCGGAACGAATGACGACGCCGCCGGCATGCCGGCAATGGTCGGCAAGAAGCCGCGCCGCGACGGCTTCGACATCGCCCTGGCCGGCGATCTCTACGGCTTCCGTCACGTTGCAGCTCAGCCACGTGGCCCGGGCAAGCACCCGTGCCAGGATGGGCCTCGGAATGTCTGAAATGATCGGCGTCGGGTCAAAGACAAACGAGGTTTGCGCCGGCAACGCCTCGATCCAGTCGGCAAGCGCATCGCGGCTGCCCTTGTAGCTCAGCGTATAGCCTGACGTGAACACCCAGTCCTCAGGCACGACGGCCACGGGCGCCATCATGTCGAGGCTGAGCACGCTCTCGGCACCTGGCCATGACACGAACGTGCGTTCGGCGTCGCTCGAAATCATGGCGACGCAATTGCCGCTGTCCATGACCGGCGATGGCGGTGTCAGCGTCTCGATGCCCTCAGTGGCGAAGGCCGCGCGTAAAAAGTCGCCATTCGGTCCGCTGCCGAGCTGCCCGCCGAACACCACCTTCATGCCTGTGCGGCTGGCCGCGACCATCATGTTGAAACCGCCGCCGGCGACCTGCGCATAGCTCGACGCCGTCTTCTCGGTGCCTGGTGCCGGCAAGGCATCGATACGGTAGACATGATCGACCACCGCGCTGCCGATATGGACCAGACGCCCGCTCATGCCGCGGCGTCCTTGCCGGAGCCAGTCTTCTGCGCACCGCTCCTGGCCACCCTCGCCGCGACGAGATCGGCTGCCAGTGCGCGAACGTCCGCCATGTCGAAGCCCTTGAGATCAGCGACACGCTGCCGTGGCAATCGCGAGAAGCCGGCACAGGCACCCGCCATGCCTGCCGCGATGGCGCCGATCGTGTCGGTATCGCCGCCGAGATTGGCACTGATGACCGCCGCCTGCCAGGGATCACCGCCCGCGACTTCCAGAACAGCGAAGGCTGCCGGAACCGATTCCTGGCTGGCGACGCCGGTGCCGACCAGATCGATGATCAGCCGGATCGCATCTCTTTTCGCCTTGCCGCGCACGATATCCTGCGCCCAGACGATGCGAGCGGCGATGTCGCCACCGGTCACCCAATGGCCGAGCGTCGCCCCTCGCCTCGCCGCCGCGACGGCGCTGTCTGATGCGGCGCGCCAGTCGCCACCGGCGATGCCACGGCTGACGGCCGCCGCAACGGCAGCGGCCGAGGCAATGGCGATCGACGTGTTATGCGTTGCGCGGCAGGTTTCGGCCACCTTGGCGACGAACGCGTCCAGCGGCTCCAGCGGCATCATGATGCCGACCGGGGCGATGCGCATGGCCGCGCCATTGGTGTCGCCGCTGCGCCCGGCCTCCTCCGCCGGCACGCCATTGTTGATGGCGTCGATGGCGCGCTTGGTCGACGGGCCCAAGAGATCGTAGCTGCCGCGCGCCTTGACGTCGCGCTCCCAGTCGAGCAGCGCGTTGACCCAACGCGCGTGGTCGAAGCGCTCGCCCGATTCGACGAGGATGCGGCCGAGCAGCAGCGCCTGTTCGGTATCGTCGGTGATGGTTCCGGCCAGAAGTCCCTTCGACACCGGATGGTCGGCGAAAGGCGCGATGAAATCCTCGACGTGGCCGTGGAGTTCGGCAATCCGGGCCGGCGACAGAAGCTGCGTCGGCATGCCGAGCGCGTCGCCCAGCGCTCCGCCGACAAGCGCGCCCATCGCCCGATCGAGTGTCGTGCTATCCTGCATCGCTCAGAACCTCATATGCAGCGCGAAATGCGCCGGGTTGAGCAGGCTGGTGACATATTCGATCGGCCGGTCATCGGCCGCGCGGGTCAATCGGCGGCCGCGCAGGAAGGGCGTGCCTTGCGGGCAGCCGAGGATGGCGGCGTCGTCGGCATTGAGCATCTCGATGCCCACCCATTCCTCACCATGGTCGGGAATGAGGCCGGCGGCGCGCAGCGTCTGGTGCAGTGAGCCTTCGCGCAGGCCGCGAAGCGGCACGTCTTCCAGCTCGGGCGATAACGGCAGGCGACTGCGCTCGATTGAGATTGCATGGCCGTCGCTGGCATTGGTGCGCACCCGGTCCACGGCAATGAAGAACGGGCTTTCGATCTCCAGCATGGCAGCCAGATCGGCGTCCTCGATAACCTCCAGCCGCAGCGTCCGCGTCTCGGCATTGGCGCCGGCATTGGCCAGCGCCCGCGACCAGCCGATGGCATCGTCGACCGGCTTGCCATCGAAAGTGACGAAGGAGCCGACGCCGACCTTTGTGGTGATCAGCCCGCGGCTGGACAGCTCCTCGAGCCCCTTGCGGACCGTGTTGCGGCTGACGGAGAAGCGCTGGACGAGCTCGTTCTCGCTTTGCAGCCGGTCGCCGAAGCCGAGCACGCCGGAGCGGATTTCATGTTCGAGAACGGTGGCGATCTGCTCGGGCTTGCCCGTGCCGGGAGACAATTGAACCGCGCGCCGCTTCATATGCGTACCTGTCCAGTAAACCTGTGTAGTCCTGTTCAATAACTTGACACGCCAGTTCTGTCAACGATCGACAGGTGAGCGATGGATGGATGGCCCTCATCTCAACCGGACAACCTTGAATCAATTGGCACGATAAAAGAAAGCCCGCTCCGGGATACCGGGGCGGGCCTTGGAGGAGGATGTGGGGTGGGACCCTTTCCTCTTGTTTCCACGGGGGGTGTGGACCGCAATCAAGCTACAAGAATCCGGCGAACCGCGGGATCACAAGCTGGCCTGCTTCCATCACATTCCGGTGCACGCCAGCACGGGCTTGCTCACGAGATTGCGAACCCTGCGGCCGAGAACCGGCTAAATGCGCCCGAGCACGACAAGGATGATCACGATGAGCAACACAAGTCCGAGACCACCACCACCGTAATAACCGGTTCCGTAGAATGGGCCACCGCCCAGACCGCTGAAGCCGCCGAGCAACGCGAGAATTAGAATAATGATAAGTATCGTTCCGAGACCCATGGCCTTCCCTGCTCCTGATTGCGCTTTCTGCGTCGGTTCAACATCGCGCCATTCGGATGCTGCAAGGTATGAACGTTTTAGCGGCTCTGGCGTTCCGCCGGAGCCTTCGCGGCCGCGGC
Source organism: Mesorhizobium sp. WSM1386 (assembly GCF_055901595.1). NCBI lineage: Bacteria > Pseudomonadati > Pseudomonadota > Alphaproteobacteria > Hyphomicrobiales > Phyllobacteriaceae > Mesorhizobium > Mesorhizobium sp. WSM1386. The sequence goes on along the minus strand of NZ_CM148373.1, from coordinate 3,173,262 downwards.
GCACTCAGCCCATTAGACAGAAAGCCCGTCTCAGAGGCGGGCTTTCCCGACCGGCCGAGCAAGGAGGGTGCGGTCGGCTGGCTCCGCATTTCCGATCCCGGCGCTCTTGGTCTTAGCGGCGCGCGATCAGCAGGCAGAGTTGACGCAGGTCACGATCGTAAGTGCCTTCGCTGCCGAGCACGTCGACGCACCGCTTCTTCATTCGCATTACCTGGGTGTCGGGCATCTGGGCCACGACGCCCGGCAGGCTCGTACGACTGAGGTTCGAAGGGTTGCTTGGGTTGGACGGATTTGACGGATTGGTGCCGACGCCGATACCCGCCCCCACGTTGGCGCCGATGCCGCTTGTGCCGTCAACATTGGCGCCAAGCCCGGCGGCGACGCCGTTGCTGCCGCCGATGGACGCGCCGAGCCCGGCGCTGACGCCGCTCGATCCGCCGACGGATGCACCAAGTCCGGCGTTGACGCCGCTGGAGCCACCGACAGAAGCACCGACGCCGGCGTTGACACCGCCGTTACCCCCGACCGACGCGCCAACGCCGAGCCCTGCCGCATTTGCCGGCAGGGAAAGAACCAAGACCATTGCACTACCCGCCAACACACTGGCGACTGTCTTGATGGTGGAAGCCATAACATTCTCCTGTTGTCGTTGCGCTAAGGCAGTCGGCTCACGGCCGATTGCAAAATCAACTACGTCGGGAGTGATTTTTCAGTTTCAAAATCGCTATATAAATATATACGGTGGTTTTTATAGAAGAAACGAAATATATTTAATAGTATTAAAATTATAACATAAGTTTATAAAAGAGCAGATAACATTGCGTTATATGTACCGATATTTTCCGGTCATACAGCATTAAGTCGATTTTATGAAGCTGAGATTATACTGAGGTCTACCGATACACGGCACGGGACATCGCTTCAACAGTCGCTCTGGCCGACATCGTCGTTCGAGAACCGAAACATGGTGAGCGCTATGTCCTTAGCGTGGAAAACGCGTTCCCATGGCGGGCAGGGTAAAAGATTCCAAGCGATCTCAACCAGTCCGAACCAGTTGGCCTTCCGCTTGGGGCGGGAACTGTCAGGCGATGCCGTAGAACAGCCTGTAGCGCACGCGGCTCATGTAGTCGCGGTATTCCGGCAACGCCGCCAGCAGGGCCTCTTCACGCAGGATTCGATAAAGCTGAAGGTAGGTTATCACGGCGTAGACGGCGAGATTGTAGAAGGAAAAGGCCGACAGCAGGAACAGGATATGGCCGGCAAGGTAGCCGGCATAGATTGGATGCCGCACCAGGCGGTAGGCACCGCCGGTCATCACGCCGCGATTGCCGGGCAGCAAGGCAAACGAACGCCCCAGCGATGCTTTCCCCCAGATGACAAACGACACCGCCAGTATCTGCAGCGGGGCTGCGACATACACCGGAATGATGGCCGCTCCCGGTTCCAGCGTGATGAAGCCGGCGCCAAAACTGGCAATCATGGTGACAATCACGGTGAGAGGGTTCCAGTCGCGTGTCACCGGGCGCCGCGACAGCATCAGCCATGTGAAGGTGAGCACCTCGGAGATTGCCAGCAACGCAATGTTGAGTCGGGTCGGATCCTCGATGAGATGGGATACGCCGCGGTAGACGAATATGCCAGCAAAGGCCAACGCACACACACGAAAGAAGCCTTCGCGCAGGTCGATCAGGTTTTCGCTCTTTCGTGCCGCGGACAGAATCCCCCTCTCATTGGCGCTCGAAAGGGTTTCACTTTTAGACATGAGCAAGCCAAGCACCCCAATGATCCCTCCGGGTGACCTTTGCACGCAACCATTGCCGGGCCGTTAACCGAGAAGCTCAGATCGGCACTAAATAGGGCTTCCGAAAGGCATGCGAGCCCCAGGAAGTGCCGATCGTCTCAGCCGTATGCAATTTATGCTTGCATTTTTGGAACAAATAAAGAACAATGGGTCGATTGTCATTGAAACGATCAAAGGTTTTCGGGGGGAGGACCGGTGAAATGGTGAGCTGGAAGGCTGCGGGGCTGGTCGCCGCCGCGATCGGATCGCGCTTGCTGGCGAGAGCTTTGCGCCGAGGGTGGCCGGCAGGCCTTGCCGCTTTTCTCGCGCTGAACACGGCCGCGCTCGCCGCCGGCAAGGACTACGCCGTCTGCTTCAGCGACGGCAAGGTCGATGCCGACCAGCTCATTGCCGCCTGCACGCCGATTGCCGAGGACAAGACGGAGCCGTCGCGGAATCGCGTTATCGCCTATTTCAACCGCGGGACTGCCTGGTACAACAAGGGGGAAAACGACCGCGCCATTGCTGACTTCAACGTCACCATCAGTCTCGAGCCGGACTCCAGCGATGCCTACTACAGCCGTGGCCTGGCCTTCTTCCGCAAAGGCAAAACCGACGCGGCCATTATCGATTTCGAACAGGCGATCGCGGCCGATCCGAACTATGGCAAAGCGCATAACAATCTTGGCGTGGTCTGGCAGCAAAAGGGCGACCATGACCGGGCGATCACCGAATATGGCGAGGCGATCCGGAGCGATCCGCGGGATGTCCAGGCGTATGTCAACCGCGGCATAGCCCGCGCTTCCAGGGGCGACTACGACCTTGCCATCGCCGATTTCGACGCGGCCACGGGCTTCGATCCCGAGAGCGTGGACGCCTATACCAATCGCAGTGCCGCCTGGATCGCCAAGGGCGACTGGGCTCGCGCCTTCGCAGACGCCGATCGGGCGGTTGGGCTCGATTCCACCAGCATCGACGGCCACTACAACAGAGCCGTCGCGTTGACCAACAGCGGCGACGACGACCGCGCCATCGCTGATTTCGACAAGGTGATCGCCCTCAAACCGACGGACGCCGACGCCTATTTCGGCCGTTCGCTCACGCGGGCACGTAGCGGCGATACGGTCGGTGCAGTCGCCGATTGCCGAAAGGCCATCGAACTCGATCCGAAGAAGGCAGGTCTTTGTGACACAGGACCGGTCGGCACGAAGGCGCCGGCTGTGTCACAATCGCCCGACCCTGGCGCATTCCCCCTGTACGAACCGCTACAACTGTATCCCAAAGAGGATCACTCCGAACTCGTTGCCTGGAACCTCAAACGGGGGCTGGAGCAGCAGGTGCAAGGCGACGTCGCGGGCGCGATAGACTCATTCAGCTTCGCGATCCAGCTGGATCCTTACAACGCCGAAGCTTTTTACGACCGGGCGTTCGCCGAGGCATCGCAAGGAAACCACGCCATTGCCGCCAGCGACTGTCGGCGCGCCATCGAACTCGACCCGACGCGCGCAGGCTCTTGCAGCCAACGCGCTCCTGGCGAAACAGCTCCGCTGCCTGTCACGGAGACAAGAAACCCGGCAGCCGCAAAAGCCTTGCTTGAACGCGCCGAAACGCGGCTTGCAAAGTATAGTGTCGAAGGCGCACTTCTCGATTTCGACAAGGCGATCAGCCTCGATCCGGAGAACGCTGAAACCTATTTCAGCCGGGCCGCCGCCAGGACACTGAAGGGCGATACGGCCGGTGCGGCGGAGGATTGCCGTCGCGCCGCCGAACTCGATCCAAAATGGGCGGCAGGCTGCAGTGAACGGGTTGCGGGCAACGAGAGCAAGTCGGCTCCGCCGCCGGACACACAACAGCCGAAGCCGCGAGCCGTCCTTCCGAATATTACGGCCACACAAGACACGCTGGCCGCGAGGGCCATGGAGGCGACCGATCCGCAAACCCTGGAAGCGCTCCTTGGCGGCGATGCCTTCCTGGACATGGGCAAGTACGATCAGGCGATCGGCGCCTACAACCAGGTGATCTCGCTCGATCCGAACGACCGGTTTGCCTATTTCGGTCGCGGCAAGGCCTGGGCTGCCAAACGCGCCTACAAGCAGGCGATCGCAGACTACGACAAGGTCATCGAACTCGCCCCCAATTTTGCCGCGGCGCATCTTCGCCGGGGTCTCGCCAAGGTTACGTCAGGCGATGCCGAGGGCGCGCTTGCCGATTGCAGCCGGGCTGCAACACTCGATGCAAAGGCGCGCGACGCATACTTCTGCAAGGGCATGGCATGGCAAGCGAAGGGCGACGCTGCCGGCGCGGTCGCCGCTTATTCGGCGGCGCTCGAGATCGATCCGAAGGATGACGCGAGCTATTACGGGCGCGGCATGGCGAGGGCCGGCAGGAAAGACTATGACGGCGCCATTGCCGATTTCGACAAGGCGATCGAGCTTGATCCAGGCAATCCGGACTATCTCGCCAGCCGCAGGGCAGCGGTGGCGACGAAAGCCGAGCCGCAACCCGGCGCCGAACCTGCGGTCCCGCAGGACGTCGACAATGATAGCCAGCCCGAGGCCAAGCTTTCGACCGCTGAGATGGCGAAGCTCATTCAGGCGACCGACCCGCGCGTTCTGGCCGCGGTACGGCACGGCGACAGCCTGTCGGATGCCGGCAAGTATGACCAGGCAATCAGCGCGTATGGCAAGGCGATCGCGCTCGACCCTGACAGCCCCCTCGCCTATTTCGGCCGCGGCAACGCCTGGAACGACAAGCGCGCCTATGATCGGGCGATTGACGACTATGACCGCGTGATCGAGCTCCTGCCAAATATGGTCTCTGCTTATGTTCGCCGAGGCATGGCCAAGGCCACCACCGAGGATGCCGAAGGTGCCCTCGCCGATTGCGGTCGGGCCGCCGCGTTCGATCCGAAGCTGGTGGATGCCTATTTCTGCATGGGCATGGCATGGCACGTGAAGGGCGATGCCCAGCGAGCGATCACAGCCTATTCGGCGGCGATCGAGATCGATGCCAAGGATGCCCCCAGCTACTACGGGCGCGGCATAGAACGGGCCGATAGCAAGGATTACAGCGGCGCGATTGCCGACTTCGACCAGGCGATAAGACTCTATCCGGGCAATCCGGACTACGCGGTCGTCCGCAAGGCGGCCGTGGCCGCCTTGAAGAAAGGCGGCGCCGCGCCGCTCGCCGTCGGTTCGGATCCCAGGAACCTCCAAGCCTTCATGGATCGTGGCGATGCGTTCTACGATAAGGGCAAATTCGATCGCGCCATCGCCGAATATAGCAAGGCGATTGCGCTCGACCCAAGGAAAGCCTCGGCCTATGTCGGCCGCGGTACGTCGCTTGTCGCGAAAGGCAAATATGACGCAGCCATCACGGACTACGGCAAGGTTATTGAACTCTATCCCGCTTATGTCGACGCTTACATCGGTCGCGCCGTCGCCTGGAGCAAAAAGAACGAACTGGATCGTGCCGTCGCGGACTACAGCCGCGTGATCGAACTCGACCCGCAATATGCTCCGGTTTATTTCGGGCGCGGCAGCATCTGGTTCACCAAAGGCGAGTACGACCAGGCCATTGCCGACTACGACCAGGCGCTGAAGCTCGATCCAAAGCTGGCCCTCGCCCGCAAGGGCCGCCAGATCGCCATGGCGGCGAAAGCGAACGCCTCAAAAATGCCAGGCAAAGCCGTTGGCGAGGCGCCGACCAAGCCAAGCAGCGCTTCGCCAGCCGCGCAGGCGTTCAGCAAGGGCTGGACGCTGCATGAGAAGAACGACTATGACGGCGCCATAGCCCTGTACGGCAAGGCGATTGCATTCTTTCCGGCGTTCCACGACGCCTATCTGGCCCGAGCAATGGCCTGGGAGGCCAAGCGGGACTACGCTCATGCCGTCGCTGACTACAGCCAGGCGATCGCGCTCAATCCGAATCGTGCCGAGACCTACTACGACCGCGGCCAGAATCTCGGTTTCCAGGGAGATTACGACGGTGCGCTTGCGGACTACGACAAGGCCATCAGTCTCAATACCAGGGACGCAAAGGTCTATGCCGATCGGGGCCTCATATGGATGGGCAGACATGAGGACGCCGCAGCGCTGCGCGATTTCGAAAAGGCGCTCGGCCTCGACCGCAAGAACCCCTTCGCCTATTTGGGCCGGGGCGTGATCCGGATCAGCAAGGCGGATTATGACCGGGCCATCGCCGATTTGAGCCAGACGATAAAGCTCAAACCAGATTTCGCCACCGCCTACAAAGTGCGCAGCAAGGCGTGGGACGCCAAGGGCAACCACAAGCGTGCCGAGGCCGACCGCAATAAAGCGTTGAGCCTCGGCGCGAAATAGACAGTTTAGGGAGGGTCGGCGATGGCGCGTTGGAGAGGCTTGGGCGTGACGGCGGTCGCCGCTTTGTCTTTCGTTGCGGTAAAGATATTGCCTTGGGCGCTCGGCTTTGCCGGCGGCAAATATCTCTACCAGACAGTGGCGGGCTCGCCCGATTCGCAGACCCTGACCACAGCTCAGGTGAGCGAACAGATTCAGAGCCAGGGAAGCCAGATATTCATGGCAATCCAGCAGGAGTTTCCAGACGACTATGACGCCGTCGTGGAAAAGATCACTGCCGTGGCCAGACTTGGAAACGTGGAGCAAGTGCGAAACACGAGCAGGATGGCGGTCGCCAGCCTCAGGCAAAAATATGCATCCCTGCTGTCTTCGTCCCCAGACGGCAATGCCGCCGAGGCGCTTCGTGCACAATTGGCCATGCTCAACCATGTCATGGCGCGGGAAACCGCAATCACTTGCAACAACTACCTTCGCAACGGGCCGGACGCGCTCAGCATGCCGGATCAGGACTTCCTGGCCGACATGGACAAGATCGGAGCCACCCTGTTCCACGCCTTCGGCGCGGCGAAGAAGAGCGGTCTGGCTGCCGCTTCAGCCAGCGAGGAGGACTGGTCACTGCTGGCCGACGCTTTCATCAACGCTGGCGGCACTCCCACCGAGATGAATGCCATTGCCAATGTCAGCCCGGAATTCGAAGGTCTCTGCCCGGCAGTCGAGAAACTATATACATCCGCTCTTTCGCTGCAGGGCGAGCCCGGGCGGCACGTCAAAACAACTTTGCTCTATGAGATCGCCCGGAATTAGCCAAGTTCTGCGCATCCGCGCGATTGATGAGGACCCATCAGTTCCGAGAGCTGGATTGGCCTCCCCTAGCCCAAAGTTGAATTGCTGAAATACTTCGTGAAATCAGGGCGTTGCGTCAGAACCTTGCCATCGGCGTCGCGCAGAATGCCCGCAGTGAAAAGATAGTCGCCGATCGCATCCATCTTGACCGGATCCATCGTGCCGGTGGCGCCGTTTTCCGCGCGCAGATAGTGCCCGTCGATCAGCACCTTCAGCGAGGCCTTGATCAGCGCCGGATTGGTCAGCGCATCCTTGTTGGCGGCGATGAGCAGCGCGGCCGCTTCATCGGGATGCTCGACGGCGAACCGGTAGCCACGCTGCGTCGCCTCGATGAAGGCCTCCGCAAGCTTAGGGTTCGCCGACAGATACGCCTCGCTCGACGAGATCAGCGTCGTGTGCTCGTCGGGCACGCCATAGTCGGCATAGACGAAGCTGCGCTGATGGACGCCTTTGAGTTCGGCCTCGACGCCCTCCCAGGTCAAAACCTCCAGCGTGAAGTCGACGGCGCCGTTGGCAAGGGCTTCGTAGGCGGAGGTGCCGAGCGTCACCGTTTCGAAATTGCCCTTGCCGCCATCGTGGCGGATGATGGTCGAGATCAGCGCGTTTTCCCAGGCGCTGCCGAAACCGCCATAGGTCAGGCCGTCAAGGTCCTTCGGGCTCTTGATGTCGCTGCGCGCGGCATTGAACACCAGCCGGCCGGTTTCGGATTGCACCACGGCGTAGACAGCTTTCAAGTCCGCTCCGGCGGTTTTCTGGGTGAACAGGCTGAGGGTGCCATTGACGCCGAAATCGGCGACACGGTTGGCGACCAGCGTGCCGGCGCCGGTATCGCTGTAGGGCAGAATGTCGACCTCGAGGCCAGCGCCCGAATAAAACCCTTTGTCGCGGGCGACGAACAGCCCGATGTGGTTGGTGTTGACCGTCCAGTCCAAAGCGACGGTGATTTTCTGCATCGCCGCGAAAGAGCGGCCCGGTCCGGCGATCAGCGGAAGGCCGCTGGCGAGGGTAAGCAGCAAGGCCTGCCGGCGCGTCAGATCAGTCATGTTGATGTCCTTTGGAGGGTTGAGGGTTAAGCAAAATGTCGAGGATCTCGGCCTCGAGTGCGATGGCCTGGCGCGCGGCGGCACCGGTCGGGTCGCGCGGACGCGGCAACGGCACCTTGGTCTCGCGCAGCACACGGGCCGGGCGCGCCGACAGCACATAGATGCGGTCGGACAGGTATACGGCTTCGCGCACATCGTGGGTGATGAGCAGTGCCGTCCAGCGATGGTGCCGCCACATCTGCTCGAGCCAGCGCTGCATGGCGGCGCGGGTCAGTGCGTCGAGCGCGCCGAAAGGCTCGTCGAGCAAAAGCATGTCGCGCTCCTGCACAACGGTGCGCAACAGCGCCGCGCGCTGGCGCATGCCGCCCGAAAGCTGCGCCGGAAAATGCCGCTCGAAGCCGGCAAGTCCGAATTCGGCGAACAGCGGCGCGACCCGCGCCCGTGCTGCCTTGCGCTTGATGCCTTGCACTTCGAGCCCGAGTGTCGCGTTGTCGAGGATGCGCCGCCACGGCATCAACGCATCGCGCTGTGGCATGAAGGCAAAATGCCGGCCATGATCGTCGAGCGGCGCGCCGTCGAACAACATCTCGCCTTCGCCATGTTCGGCGCCGGTCAGAAGCTGGAACAGCGTCGACTTGCCGGCGCCCGAAGGCCCGAGGATCGAGACGAATTCGCCGGCACCGACGTTGAGCGAAATGTCGGCAAGCACGTCGAGCCCGCCAAACGCCTTGCGCACATGTCGCAATTCAAGCCGGCTCATCTTCGCGCCGCCTTTGCCGCGGCTTGCTTGCCCGCGGCCCGTTCCCAGGGCATGGCAAAGCGCTGCAGCAGCACCGTCAATCCGAACAGGATGAGAGTAAGCGCGGCGCTGACGCCGACGGCGGCCAGCACCAGGTCGGGGCGAAAATTGTTCTTGGCGTTGAGCATGTAGATGCCCAGCCCTTTGGCGGCACCCGCATATTCGGCGAAGATGGCGCCGACGACGGCATAGGTGATGGAGATCCGCAGGCCAGCGAAGAAATATGGCAGCGCCGAAGGCAGCCGCGCCAGCACGAAGACGCGCCAGCGCCCTGCCCCCATGGCACGAAGCATCTGGCCGATCTCGGGCTCGGTTGCCTCGTAGCCTTCGACCAGCGCCACCAGCATCGGGAAGAAGGTGACCAGCGCCACCAGCATGATCTTGGGCGCCAGCCCGAAGCCGAACCACAGCACCACCAGCGGCGCGATCGCAACCAGCGGCAAGGTCTGGCTGACGATGAAGACGGGAAAAAGCGCGCGCCGCAGCGGCTGGAAGAAGTCGACCAGCATCGACAGCGCGAAAGCGGCGCTGAGTGAAAAGACGAAACCGATGAGCGTGGCGCGGATAGTGGGAACTGCGTTGTCGACCAGCGCGTCACGATTGAGCATCGCCTGCTCAAAGACACGTGAGGGCGCCGGCAGCGTCGTCGGCTTGATGCCGGAATAGGTAGCGTAGAGTTCCCAGGCCACGAGCAGGAACCCGACCGACATTATGGCCGGCACTGCCTTGGCGAGAATGCCCGCGAGGTGATGCGGGCGGCTGAATGACGATGAGACCACGAGAGGACAACCTTGACGGTCGCGCATTGGCGCGAGCGGTTCAGACAGCGGTGGGGCTGTTGGCGGAAACCGTGACGTCGAGGGTTACGTGGCCGGCACCCGGCCCGAAGCGGCAGAAAGCTTCGTTGAGCGCCGAAAAGATCGCGCCCGTATCGCCGCGCAGCTTGGTGCAGAAATTCTTGGAGCGATCGTAGACGCCGGACTGTTTCAAGAAATCGATGCAACCATAGATCTCGTCCATGTGGTCGCCGGTACCCATCACATAAAGCGAGAATTGCGCCGCCGCCGGCTGGCCGGTGGCGACCGCCCCATGCACGGCTGCGATGGCGGCTTCCTTGCGCGGGCCGAGCGGCCCGACAGGCCCGCCGAAGGCCTCGGAGCGGCAGATCGGATCGTCCGGCTCGCCTGGGCAGCCACGCGAAATAGCGGCTGACAAAACGCAATGCTTGCCGCTGCGCGCGGCCGCCACGAACAGGTCGCGCAGAGCCGGGAACAGCACTTCGGGCGGCCCGACCAGCAAGGTCGAGATGTCGTCGGTCTCGATCCTGAGCCGGTCACGATAGGGATCGAGCGCACCGAGTGCGCCCAAAATGACGCCGACGAAATCGTCGGCCATGGGATATAGGGAAATCTGTGCGCCTGAAAACATAGCCCGCCTCGCTCCGCTGGTATTACCCAGATCAGCTTCTAGGGTCTGTGGGCTTGCCGCCCCCGTCTCAGCCCCGACCGTACGGAGCACCCCTGTGGATGGGCGCGTTAAAGCACCATTCGACCGATTGGGGAAGCCGTTTTTTTCAGCGAACTGCGCCAAAAGCATTGCGCCAGAGCGGGAGCGGTTGGCTCTGCCGGCGCGAGAATTTATCGGGAACCTTCACCAGACCGAGCGGTTGTCCTACCAGTCGCTACGCGACGAGTTCACAGAAAATGGAGACAAACCATGTTCATGAGAATCCTCGCAGCTTCGACGCTCACCATCGGCCTGGCGACATCGGCCATGGCGCAGAGCAATGGCACAAGCGGCACCGACGGAGCCGGTAGCGGCAGATCGGTCACGGTCGATCCTAATACGCCAGCTTCGCCGAACACGGTCGACCCGTCGGTGACCAACAGCACGACTGGCACGCTGGATGATATGAATTCCAACGCGGATCGGAATTGCCCTGCCCATCCACAGGGCGCGCAGCCCGATGCCAATGGCACGTCGCCGGGCACCACAGCGCCGACGGTTAACGACAACCATTGCGGCAAGTAGGATTTGCAATGAGAAGAAGCCGCGGAGCGCTCGCTCCGCGGCTTCTCAAATCCTGTCGTATGGCTGAATCTATGGCACCGCTTTTTCTCGAACCGGCAGCTTCCAGCCTGGCCTGACGAAATGGCAGGTGTAGCCGTTGGGATATTTCTCCAGATAATCCTGATGCTCCGGCTCGGCCTCCCAGAAGGCACCAGCCGGCGCGACTTCGGTGACGACCTTGCCGGGCCACAGCCCAGAGGCATCCACGTCGGCGATGGTGTCCTGTGCGACGTTCTTTTGCTCGTCGCTGGTATAGTAGATCGCCGAACGGTAACTCATCCCGACATCGTTGCCCTGTCGGTTGCGTGTCGTCGGATCGTGGATCTGGAAAAAACGCTCCAGCAGCGTCCGATAGCTGATCACGGCCGGATCGAAATTGATCTCGATCGCCTCGGCGTGCGTGCCATGATTGCGATAGGTGGCGTTTGGCACATCGCCGCCCGAGTAGCCGACACGAGTCGAGATGACGCCGGGATAGCGCCGTATCAGATCCTGCGTGCCCCAGAAACAGCCGCCGGCAAGCACTGCGCGTTCGGTCGAAGTCGCCATGTCACCTCTCCTCAAAAAGCAATTCACGGAAAAACGGACCGCGGTTCCGTCTTGAATTGCACGACAACAAATTGGATTTCCCATAAATGGGCATTGTCGGGGACTTCGTCCAGTCGCCCGAACGCGGCGCTGGCAGTGCGTGCGGCCATGCACCGAAGAAATAGCACGACGCGGAACGGGATCGTGGACTTCAGCTGTGCGGTTGTCCAGTCGGGCCGTCGACAGCAACCGGCAGGCGCGCGCCGGGCGGGATGGCGGCAAAACTGATCGCCACCGGCGGCGCCTCTTGCGACCAGTTGAAAAGGACGGTCTTGACCTGAATGTTGTCCAGCCATGCGTGCAGCTGCGGTGGCACGCGACTGCCCGGCCAAACCATCAGCATGCCGTGGTCGTGCAACCGCTTCGGTGTGATCCAGGGTGCGAACCGCATATCGAGGTCGGTGAAAATCGACGGCTTGTCATAGGCATTGAGACCCGCCAGCATCGCCAGATTGGTGTCGCCGCCGACGATGTCGAGTCGGCCGGGCACAGCCGCGTGCCAGACCGCCTCGGCCTCGTCTGAGATCGGTCGTGCCGGCCAGCAAACGGCGTCCATGCGCCCGCGCACATTGCAGTCCGTCCAGCGGATGGCCGCATAGGCGCCTGACATGCCGATGATGCAGATGAATGCGCAGATCGTCAGTTTTCGCATCTCTGTGGCGCCAAGCCGATGGCCCAAGAACGCGAGCGCGACGACGCCGACAAGATTGTACATCGGCGCGCCCCAGGCTTCGCCGGTGCCGGTAAACAGCGAGGCGACCATGACCAGCGCCGCGGGCCCAAGGCCCATCCACATGAGATAAACACGCGAGCCGCGCTCGACGGGCTCTTGCGGAGCCGGCGAGTGCCGCAGCAGCCCTGATATCGCCAGCACCAGCAAAAAGCCGGAGAGCCCGGCCATCTGGACACCGGCATAATAAAGGCGCGCTCGGTGTTCGGTCACCCATTCGTCACGACCGGCGAAATAGGTCAGCGGCAGGAAATCGATGCGGTAGAGTTCGACGGCCAACGGCATGGCGACGGCGAGAAAGACGGCAAGGCCAAGCCACGGCCAAGGTGTCTCCAGCCGGCTGCGCGCGCGCGCATCGGACAACAGCCACAGAGCGCCGAAGGCAAGCAGCAGGCCGGTGGAGAATTTGGCATAAAGCCCGACGCCCGAGACCAGCCCGAGCGCGAGCCACCAGCCCGGCCCGCCACCACGGCCCGCGCGCCAAAGCAGCCAGCAGATCGCCGCCCAGAACGGCATCTGCGCATAGTCATGATTGAATTGCGGGGTCGGCCAGCCAAAGAAATAGACCGACGGCATCAAAAGTACGGCAGCCAGCGCCCGGCTTTGGCCCAGCATGTCGCGGGCCAGCAGATAGACCAGGATGAAGGTCGCGGAGATGGTCAGCTGGGCGAGCAGATATTGCGGCCAGCGGAACGATCCGGTCAGAAGATGGCTGGTCTCGAGCAGCCAACCAGGGAGCTGCGGGTGCTTGTAGGTCAAAAGCACCCATTCGCGGCCCCACATGAAGCCCTCCACGACATCGCCGGGCGGCGCGGGATCGACGAGCGCTGGCACCACCGTCCAGCACAAGATCTGCGCCAGACACAAAAGCGCCAGCAAATACCAGGGTTGGCGAAGCAGGCCGGACCAGACAGATAACGAACTCAAACCCGGGGCAGGCAGCCCCGCCGGCACCCAGCGATCCAAGGAGTCATCGATCCCCACCATGCGGCGCTTAAACCACATCGTCCGGTTTGCCGAACAGCCCAAACACCAAAGCTTACAAAAATGTATACTTGCGTGCCATTGCAACACCAAGATTGAACTGGAATTTCAACGCTCTGCAGCCCCCCGCCTTCTCAAGGCACATGGCCTGAAGGCCCTGCCTGAACATCCGGATTCCAGATGCGCCATCAACATGCCGTCATTCACTACCGTGCGCTCGACTTCTGGCTGGCGCGCGCAGCCGTTCTCGTCATCATCTGCCTGCAGCTTCTGGTCATCAACAATCTCTCATTCGGTCCGCGCTGGCTGGCGCCGGGACTGGAAGCGGCCCTGCTCGTGCCGTTGTCGGTGGCGACGGCATGGACACAGGTCGTCACCAGAAAAGCGGTCGAGGACCACGAATGGCATGCGATCGGCCAGTTTCGCGCCATGATCCGCCGAACCGCCCTGGCCATGACCGCTGTCATCAGCGTCATGAATTGCGGCTCGCTGGTCTTGCTGGTGCGTGCCTTGCTGGAGGGACATGCCGGCAGCAGCGGCACGACACTGCTGATCGACGCTCTCAACATCTGGGTGACAAACGTCATCGTCTTCGCCTTGTGGTTCTGGAGCACCGACCGTGGCGGCCCCCCGACCTGCGGCCTCGTCAAGCTTGCGCAGGCCGATTTCCTGTTTGCGCAGATGACGCTGAACGACCGTGAGTTTAGCCAATGGCTGCCGGGCTTCGTCGACTATTTCTTCCTAGCCTTCACCAATGCGACGGCGTTTTCGCCGACCGACACCTTGCCGCTCTCCCAGCGCGCCAAGCTGCTGATGATGGCGGAAGCCATGATTTCACTGCTGACGATCGCGCTGGTCGCGGCCCGCGCGGTCAACATTCTCGCCTAGGGTAAAAGCGCGAAATAGCCCGCTCCGGCGAACCGGAGCGGGCTATTTCGTCGTCTTCGATGGTCGCGATGCTGCGCTTGCTGAGCTTGTAGCTGTTGCCGCTCAATCCGCGCCGAGGTCGCGTTCGAAGACCACCTGATCGCGCAGCGGAATGCCATTCACGAGCAAGCCTTCGGGATAGCCGCTCGACGGCCCGAACGCATCCTGCACGATGCGGCACATCCGAAAACCCTGTCTCTGGTAAAAGCGCAAATTGCCGATATCGGCCGTTGCGGTCGAGACGATCAGGCGTTGGCCGTTGCGCTCGCGGCAGCGGGTAATTGCCGCTGTGACAAGGGCCCGCCCCAATCCCTCGCTCTGCCTTGCCGGACGGACCGCAAGGCTCTTGAGTTCGAAGACACCGCCCTCGCCCGTCTCGATGATCTGCACATGGCCGACGATCCGGCCGCCCTCGCGAGCGACCATCACCTCGCCCAGACCGATATAGCCGGAAATCTGCATGGGAGAATCGTCTGCCAGCGCAAACAGAGGCCGCAAAGCCTCGCGGTTTCCATCGTATCGTTCAATAAGCATTCATAAGTCCGGACTGGATCAACGCCACCGCGAGTTCGGCATTCCTGCGCTGGGATATAGCAGCGGCTGGCCAGGAGCCACAAATGCAAAAAGCCCGCCCGGCGCGAGCCGAGGCGGGCTTTGGCTTGATCGAGCCGTCGGATGCGGGATTCTCAACACCGAGCAAAGTTACTCCTCCGGCGCCGGCTTGAACTTGCGCACGATCACCTCGAACAAGATATCCGATATCCACATGGCGCAGACACCGATGAGAAAGGCCGCCGCCAGCGTCGTGGTGTCGTCATTGGCCAGCGGCAGGCCGGTAGCGCGGGAATATTGGACCACGGGCAGCGTCAAATAGGCCGCGGCCAGAGCGCCGCAAATTGGCGACGCCACCATTTCGCGCAGCTTGTAGCGGTGCCGCGACAGCGCGCGCAGGACACCGCCGGCAAGACCGGCGGCGACGACAGGTCCCTTGATGCCCAGCAGGTCGAAGAGATCGTGCATCATGTCACCAACCTTCTTACGGAAGTCAAAGATCGACTCGGCGCCAGCTCGCCGAGCAGCCCTGCCGAGCGAAGCAAGACAACAGTCAAGGCTTCCACCCGCACAGTTTTTCGCCCTTGCGGTTATGTACCAGCAGCGCCTTGACCTCGGTGTCCGACAGCGCGTCCACGGAGGTCGTCGACAGGCGCAACGGGCTGGACACCGCACAGAACTCACCCTTGACGGTTGTGCACCCGGCCATCGCGGCCAAGACCGACGCCAGCATCAATCTCTTGCCCATGATTTGAGCTCCTTCCGGGCGGCGGCGGCCGGCAGCGCGCCGATATCGTTCTGGACCTGGTCGGCGACATCGCGCGCCGCGGCCTCGGCGGCGGCCTGCCTGGCGCGCTCGCTGCGTTCGCCGGCGAGCCGCTGGTGGACACCCCACCCGAGTGTCGCGAGGATGGCGGCACCGATGCCCAGAGTGGTTGGATTGCCTAGCAGAAAGGCGAGAAGCGCGCTCATCGCGGCATGCCCTTGGCATAGAGCGACAGCACCCATGCCGCCAGGCCGCCAAGGCCAACGACAGCAATGCTGACGGCGGAGGCAATCAGGACATCGCCGATGGTGATAGCGTGGTCCATCTCATGCCCCCCGGTTTGGGACTTGATACACGCCGCCGGCCACGAGAGCCCCGACGATCAGATCGCGCACGATATCGGCAAGGCCGGGGATTTCCACGCCAGCCTGTTGCAGGCCGATAAGCGTGCCGATGCCGACAAGGGCAACGATGAATTTCGCATAGCGTGCCATGGTCAGTTCCTCTTGAAGATGGCTTTGGCGATTGCGTTGAGCAGCCGCCAAAGCCATCTGGTTTCGACGGTTGCAGGTGCTCCGGTCGGGGTTGGAGCAGGATGGATGATCTCCGGCGCGGCCGGAGGCTCGGGAGCAGCGGGAACCGGCGTGGACGCCTGCGGAACCGTGGCTGGCTGGGCTGGCGTCGGCGGGGCTGGATGTGCCGTCATCTTGAGCGCATCGGCGCGAACCGACCTGACCCGGTCGCTCCACCCCTTGCCAAACGTGGCCCATGTCGGCAGGCGCTTGAGAAACGCCAGCCGCGCGTCGCAAAGCTGGTCAATGACGACGCCCGCCGGTTTTGCCCTGGCCGCGCCGAGCGTGGCCGGCCCGATGCGACCGTCCTGCACGGCACCCACCGCGGCCTGTAGATATTTGGCTGCCCTGCCCGGCCCACTGTTTACGGCGAAATCGAAGACAGCGTAATCGACGCCATCGGGCAGTTCGGCACCGAGCACCGCGTCCCAGTAGAACCGCCGATAGACGGTCGCGACCTGGTCATCGCTGATCTTGCGCAGATCGGCCTTGATGGCATCCGCTCTGACATAGCGGCGGAAATTCGCCAGCGTCACCCCCTTCATGGTGGCGCCGCCCGGATCGGCCGGATTGTCCGACCAGCCCCCCTCGGATTTCAAGACAAGCGCAAGCGCCCGCGCGAAGTTGCGGTCCATGGGGAGTTCCTTTCGGAGGAATTTGGATAATGATCGGCCAGGGCGTGAGCCGAAGGGGTTTTACGATGGGGATGATCAATCAAATGGCGACTGGGTGGCGCTGCCCAAGCCGTGGTCGGAACTGCGTCGCGGGTTGTGCGAGCAAGTCGCCACCAAAGCCAACAAAATACACACTTACGATGGCGGGCAGCTTGTGCGCATCGATGGCAAGCGGCGCCAGCCATGATGCCGACCTCATCATGAACGCGCTGCGCAAGCCGAACTGATCGCCACATTAATCACAAGCATTCGAAGCTTGGCCCAACCGCCCGCGATACACTCACGCTCGCAGAAGTTGACTGTCAATGGCCATCCGTATAGAGCTGAAAGTGGCGGCAAAAACTACCTGTGAACTTCACGATCATGTGGGGACGAAGTAGAAGTCGCTGATTTGCTTTCATGCAGTGCGGGGCGACAAGTGAAGTGTTTCGTGATCAATCTTGACCGGGCAATCGATCGCCTTGCGGCTGTCACGGTGGAATTTTCGCGGATCGGAGTTGCCTTTGAGCGCGTTGCCGGTGTTGATGCACGCGCTGGGGCTCCGCTCGCGGCGCCCCCTCTGACAGAGGCGGAAGTCTGTTGTTTTCTCAGCCATCGGCGCTGCTGGGATATCATCGCCGACGGGCCTGATCAGTATGGTGTAGTGTTCGAAGACGATGTCGTTTTCAGCCACGACGCCGGATCCATGCTTCTCGATGACAGTTGGATTCCGCTAGACGCAGATTTGGTCAAGATCGAAACATTCTACAACCGCGTGAGAGTTGGTAGTCGGCACACACCGGCCAAGAATGGATACTCCGTAACGCGACTGTTCGGGCAGCATCTAGGCTCATGCGGATATCTGATTTCAAAAGGGGCTGCCCGAAGATTGCTCAAGAGCACGATGCGTCTTAAGGCACCGGTTGACGTCGCACTCTTCAGTCCGGGACAAATGACGAGCGCGCGCAGTAACATCTACCAGCTGATGCCAGCGCTCTGCGTCCAGGCTCTTTTCATTTCTGGGAATACCGCTTCTCCGACCCAGATCCAATTCACACCGCCACTCCACAGAAACAAGCGGGCAATCGACAGAATCCGGGTCGAGGCCACCCGTGCCTTTGGGCATCTTCGAAACTGGAGCTTTTTCGCGACCGCAGCGGTCGATGCCGTGCCGCTACGCTTTGATAGGGCAGCAGCCGAAGCTGCCAAGCCTCCCGTCGTTTAGGGCGCGAGGATCGCTGCCGGATCGAGCCCCAGCGCCTGCACAAGCCCAACGACGTCCGGATCATCACAGTAGACTACCGGGTGGCCCGGCGCGAACCAACGCGCGAAGTAGATCGGGTTTGCTGTCAAAGCTGCATAGACGGCGCCCATCATGCCGGCGTCGATGATGCGTGCCTGGACAACGGATTTCGCCACCTGCTGGCGGGCCGGCGGGGGCGGCACATAAGGTGCAACCGAGGAGTCCTTGGTAATCTCTTTATAAAGCTCCCTACCGAGCGGGTCCGGATCATCCAGCGACGCGGTGAAGGGTATCCACCCGAAATCAGCGTGATCGATCTCCACGTCAATGGTGCCGGCCTGGTTGTAAGTAGCGTTGCGGTATTCCATTACGAGACCCTCAAGAATACTGCCACGCCGGCAGCACCACCAGTAGAACTAGTCGCGCTCATACACTGCCAACTTCCAGGTGGAGATGTAGTGCCGCTAGGGTTACCGCCGGCATGTGAATATTTAAGCGTGCTTCCCGCAACCACCTGACCGGTGCCCAGGGATGCAGCCGGACTGGTCGCGCAGAGACTGTAAGTACCGATACCGCCTGCCACCAAGGCGGCATTGCCCGTGCTATAGTTTATACTGGACGCGACAAAAGCCGTGGTCGCTAGTTGCGTGGTGTTGGTGCCTGGCGCGGCGGTGGGAGCAGCGGGCGCCCCGGTGAATGTCGGACTGGCGATCGGGGCCAGCAGACCGAGTGCCGCCGCAATCTCCGCCAGCGTATCAAACGTCGCTGACACCCCACCCAGCACGACATCGATCGCCGCCTTGACAAACCCCGTCGTCGCAAGCTGCGTCGTGTTCGTGCCGGGCGCGGCTGTCGGGGCGGCTGGAACACCCGTAAACGTCGGGCTGGCCTTTGGCGCCAGGCTCGACACCGCCACGCCGCTGTCCTTGGTGATCTTGCCCGTGGTACCATTGAACGTGGCGATGTTGTCGGCAACGGCCGACGCAGGCCCGGCGATCAGGTCGCTCGCCTTGATGCCACTGTCCTTGCCCGCCTTGCCCGTTGTGCCGTTGAAGGTGACGATGTTGTCGCTCACCGAGGAAGCCGGCCCTGTGAAATCGCCTGCTCCAAGCCCATCCACCCCCTTGTCCCCTGCCCGGTCGAACATCAGCCAGATGCCGCCTGCCGTTGTCGGCAAGGCGCCGGAGCCGCTGACATAGGCGAGCGTCAGCTTGCGGTAGCCGCTGCCGTCCACCACCGTGCCGGTGACGTTGTAGATATAGGAGATGGCGGCCGATGCCTTGGAGCGCAGCGTCAGCTGGCCCTTGATGGTGTTGGTGCTGTCGTCGAACGTGTCGAGAATACCGTTCACCGTGGCGCCGCCGGCGTCGAGATTGTCGATATAGGCCGCGGTCGCCGAGGCGGCGGTCGCATTGTTCAGCCGCAAGGCGCCGTTGCCCGGGTCGGCATCGGCGGTTGTTGTGGAGAAGGTGTAGCTCAGCGCCGCCACCGAATTTGCCGCCGCCGTCGCCGAAGTCGCGGCGTTGGTGGCGGAGGTTGCGGCGTTGGTCGCCGAGGTCGACGACGCCGTGGCCGAGCCCGAGGCCGCACTTGCCGAGCCGGCCGCTGCGGTGGCCGAATTGCCGGCATTGGTGGCGCTGGTCGCGGCACTGGAGGCGGAGCCCGAGGCCGCACTTGCCGAAGTGCCGGCATTGGTGGCCGAAGTCGTCGCCGTGGAGGCGGAGCCTGCAGCCGCCGTGGCGGATCCGGACGCGGCAGTTGCCGAGGTGCCGGCATTGGTGGCGCTGGTGGCGGCCGCGTTCTTGGAGGCAAGCGCCGCCGCCGCGCTGTTGGCGGCGGCCGCTGCTGCCGCCGTGGCATCGCCCAGCGTGTCTTCGGAGAGGAAGAAGGCGAGCGTGATGGCATCGGTGCCGATCACCGGGCTCAGCGTTTCGAAGGCATAGACGAAATCGGCCGAGACGGCGCCCTGCTGCACATGCACCGTGGTGCCCTTCTGCATGGTGCGCGCGGTGCGCGCGTCGGCAGCGCGGAACCACTGGCCCTCGCTCGCCGTATAGATGCCGTTCTCGCTTGCGTCGGCCTGGTTCTTCACCAGCACGCGGTCGCCCACTTCGGTGGCCACGCCATCGATGGTTTGCAGCCCTGAGAGGGCGATGTTGGCCGTGGTTGCCAGGCGCACGGGTTCGCGTTGGTGACATAGACGACATCGGCCTCCGTATCCCAGGCGAGCTCGACCGCGGCCGACGGATGGTCCCAGCCGAAATCGAGCGCCCCTAGCCTGGGCCAGTAGCGCGGCAGCCGGAACGGCTCGCAGGCGATCAATTCCTCCGCCACCGGAAAGATGCGGCCCGAGCCCAGCACCGGAATGCCGCGAGCGCGCGCCTCGCGCTCATGCGCGGGATAGGCGGCAACGATCGCCGCGCGCTCGTCGGGCGAATAGTGCGCGGCATCGTCGATAGTCATGAAGGTGACGTGACGGGACATTGCGGGGGGCCTGAATCAGCTTGGGAGAGATGTCGTATCAGTTTGGTAAGGCGAGATTTTCCGAGCGAGCGCGGCGGCCTTGCCTTCCCCCCTTGCGGGAGAAGGTGGCCGAGCGAAGCTCGGTCGGATGAGGGGTGCTCCAGCTTGGCAATGACGGTGCGGCCAGCACCCCTCAACCGTCTCGGCGCTGCGCGCCGATCCACCTTCTCCCGCAAGGGGAGAAGGGAAGACAGTACCCTTCACCCCTTCCCCATCCCCTCCACCTCCCCCGCCGACAGAAACAACAGCACCACATCGCTCATTCCGAGCAGCGGCGTGAAGGTGACGATGGTTATCCCGCCCGTCGCGTTGGTGCGGGTCAGGCCTTCTGAATAGATGTCGAGCGGCGGTTCCTCGTCGAACCAGACGCCGTGCAGGGTCTCGCCCTGCCATTTCTCGCGGCCCTTCTCGAAGCTCTTGAACGACAGCACGCTCTCGCCGGCCTGCACGTCGCCGCCGCCGCCATGGCGCACCACGACGCTGTCGAGCGCGCCCGGTGCGCCGCGGCCCATTGTGGTCTGCAGAATAGCATCGGCCGGGATCATGCCGGTGCCCCAGGCCGCCTGCTGCTGCGGCGGGCCGATGAGCACGCGTTGCGGATTGTCGCGCGTGCCCTCGCCGGTGACGCCGGCGGCCCACAACCGCACGGGCGTGTCGAAAACCTTGCCTTGCCACCAATCGGGATAGCGGCCGGTGAGGTGCATCGCCCATTCCGCGCCGCCGGCCCTGGTCTTGCCGAGCTGGTTGCCGGCCATGAACAGCCGTTCCCGGTTTATCGCACCCGCGGCATGGAATTCCGCCTGCCTTGGATAAGGCTTGTATGCCGCCAACTGATTGGTGCGGCGCCGGCGGTCAAGCTCCGCCAGCAGCGCCAGATATTCGGTTCTGGCCGAGGTCAGCGGGCTCTTCGAGGAACGGCCTGAGGACGGTTTCGAGGGCGCGGATGCGGCTGCGGATTTCCTCATCGCTCAGCCCGTCCAGTTGGTTGATGGAGACATCGAAATCCTTGGGCAGCACCGAAAGCACGATCTTCAGATATTGGTCCGGCTTGTCGGCCCGCACCTCGGCGATGACGCCGGCGCCATGGGTTCGGAAATCGGCGCGCACGGCGGTGAGAAAGTCGTCGCCCAGCGTCTTCTTCGCCCGCTTCGGGCGGGGCTTTTGGACAATCGCCGGGCTGGCGGCAGGTTTACGCCTTGCCGGCCTCGCCTTGCGCCGCGCCGGCACGGCATCGGCCTGGTCAGTCATCGGCGTGCCCCACGGTGTTGGCGTCGCCGGAGGAAACCGCCGCCTTCGGCAGCGCCGGTCTGGCCCGCCTCGCCGGCTTTTTCGAGCGGGCGATTTTCTTCCTGGCCTTCCTGGCGCGCTTCGGCCTTGCGGCCTCGGCAGGCTTCGCCGCCCGGGCCGGTTTTGCAACACTGGCCTGTGCCTTGAGCCTCGCCATGGCGAGCCCGACAGCGCGGCCATCGACGCCAGCTTGCGCGAAACAAAAGCCGCCGGCCGCATCCCGCTCCATGCCGACCAGCACGCCGGGCGCAACCTGCTCGACCCGGCCCAGCCGCGCCTGCGGCGCCGCGCCCTCGAATTCCCCGATGGCGCTGACAACCTCGCGGCCGTCGTCGCCGGTGATGATGGTGGCGTAGCGTGGCATGGTTCGTCTCTTGCGGAAGGCGTGTGTGGTTCGAGATGTTTGATGAGAGAACTTGCGTTCCTTCGCACCCCCCTCTGTCCTGCCGGACATCTCCCCCGCAAGGGGGGAGATCGGCCGCAATCAAAGGTTCCGCCAATCTCCAATGTTAGCATCTCGCCAGTTTCTTGGCCGAGATGTTCTCTGGCAACGAAGGAAGAAGAGCGCCGCCAACGAAGCTGCCAATCTCCCTGCTTGCGGGGGAGATGTCCGGTAGGACAGAGGGGGGTGCTGTCCCGCCAACGTTTCAATCTCGAAGCAAGGGCTGCTTTCGCTTGACGGAGAGCCAGAATCAAAAACCCGCCTCGGGGGCGGGTCGTTGGCGCAAATCAGCACCATGGACAAATATGTAGCATAGCTGCCCTCACCCGGTCAACGATTTTCTGAGAAAAAATTCCTATTTCGTTTTCCCCGGCAGCGTTGCCCTCGAGGCCCCTCGGGTCGCCCGCCCCGTTGCCTAAAGCATCCATTGATGGGAAGCTGCGCATGAGGATGGAGGACGCGCCGTGAGCAACGTCACCACGCACTACGGCAGCGACGGCATAGTCGAGCGCATATTGGCCGCCATCCCCGATGCCAAAATCGACGCTCTCGATGCCAGGCAGCTCTATCCGTTCGACCAGCTTCACGGCCGCGAACTGATAGCCACGCAGGACCATGCCGCCCGCTTGGCGCCTTCATCTTCCGACCGCATCCTGGATATCGGCAGCGGCATCGGCGGTCCGGCGCGGTTCCTGGCCTCCACCTATGGCTGCGCCGTCGACGGCGTAGATCTGACAAAGGCTTTTGTCGACGCGTCCGCCCAACTGACCAAGCTCAGCGGGTTGAGCGAGAAGGTCCGCTTCCACGAGGCGGACGCGACCAGACTGCCTTTCGCCGACGACACGTTCGATGCGGCGATCTGCTTTTATGTCGGCATGAACATCGCCGATAAGCCCGCAGTCATCGGCCAGGCTTTTCGCGTGCTCAAGCCAGGAGGCAAGTTGATCTGGACCGAAGCGGTGCTTGCTGGCGGAGAGCCGTATTATCCCTTACCCTGGGCGGTCTCACCGGCGACGAGCCACCTCGTCGACCGCAGTGCCCTGAAAACCCTGTTCGTGGACGCCGGCTTCCGGATCGACGAAATCATCGACGAAACCGGCGAACACGTCGAACTGGCGCTCAAAAGGGCCAATTCCGGCATCTTGCCCTCGCCCGCCCAGCAGCAGGCCAATGAGATCGTGCTCGGCGCCGAATTCGTGCAGCGACGCAAGAACTACATTCGCGCCCTGAGTGAGGGCAAGCTCGTATCGCTGGTCGTGATCGTCTCAAAGACTGGCTGACCGGAACCGATCCGCCAGAGGCCCCAGAAGGTCGTCGCCAGAATCAAAAACCCGCCTCGGCGGCGGGTCGTTGGCGCAAATCAGCACCATGGACAAATATGTAGCATGGCTGCCCTCACCCGGTCAACGATTTTCTGAGAAAAAATTCCTATTCTGTTCCTTCGGCGCGGCGCCGAAGATGGAGCGGTATCGCTTCATGCGAAGGCTGGAAAACACAAAAACCCGCCTCGGCGGCGGGTCATCGGCGCAAATCAGCACCACACCGAAATCATAGCATAACCGCCCTCACCCGACAAACGGACCAAGCGGCCACCGGTGCCCGCCTTTGCCAGCCGGCTTTTCATCGGCCGGCACCTGTGAAATCATTAGGGGAAGCTCATGGAATGATTCGCGTCACGGCCTTTGTGGGAGAGGACGTTTGGACAGACCAGCCATGGCATCCGTCTTCAGGGTGCGACATGCTCCGGCAACGGTTTCCGGCGTGCGCAGCACCGGCCAGGGCCAGGCCGACCCTGTGATCCGGGTGCACTCGCTTGGCGAAGCGGTCCGCTTCGTCGCCAACGCTTTTGCCAATTACGACATCAGCGCCGTCGCCATCACCTGCGGCGATCCCTCTATCCCGCGCCTCGGCAGCCTGGAGGTCAAGGCGCTGTGGCGCGAATATGGCGAGCGCCTGACGCAGGAATAGACCCTGCCCGCCGCCGACCCGCCCTTCGGATCGGAAATGCCGCTGGTGCGTTTCAACTTCGGTCAATGGAGGGAAAAGCACCATGAACGTCGCCAACCTGCAACTCGAGGGCCTGCTGATGGCCGTCGCATCGATCAACCACGTGCTGGTTCGAAAGGGTGTGCTGACATCGGAGGAGATCGACATCGCCTTGCGCAAGGCCGAGGCCGGCGAGACCGGTGAGGAACGGTCCGGCGGCATGTCGGCGTCGAGCCGCGACGCCGTCAACTTTCCGATCCGGCTGCTGGAACTCGCCAATCAATGCCAGCCGGAAGCTGACATGCCGTCCTTTTCGAAACTGGCCCGCATGGTCGGCCAGATGAAGGAGCCCTACAACGACCAGATGTGAGGCCACGACCGAAGCCCGGTTGGCTCACGCCCTGCCCGGCCATCCCAGGTTCAGCGCCAGCGCCGTGCCCGGCCCATGCACCGCCGCGAACAGCAGCCCGGCCACGAAGGAAAAATGGTCGACGAAGAAGCCGAACTCGGCCTGGTTGCCGGCCCAGTGGCTCGGCCCGTGGAAGGCGAAGGCCAGGAACAGCACATAGGCGGCGGCGACAAGGGCTGCCTGCGTGAAGAAGGCGCCGCTCAGGAAACACAGCACCAGCGCGACCTCCAGTATCGCCGCGCACCAGGCGAGGAAGAGCGGGAACGGAAAGCCGGCGGTGGCGATGTAGCCGGCCGTGGCTTCCATGCCCATGAATTTAAAGGTCACCGCCATCAGGAACACGGCGGCGAAGATCAGGCGGGCGACGAGAAGGGCTGCGGTCTGCCAGGACGATTGGGTGGTTTGCGAGGGCATGGATTGGTCTCCAGTTTCATTCGCCCCAAAGGACGCGCCGCCTGGCGCCGATCCGACATGGCATGTGAAGTTTTTTCCAAAGCCTGCCATCGGATGTCGCAAAACCCCGCATAAACCGATTTCGGTCCATCGCTGCCAACACGCTCGCTCCAAGCCGCGAAACTTGTTCGTAACCATGATCGTGCTAATATTAAGCTGGGCTAATGCACTGGTGTCCAGTGCAGCGATTTCGGGTGGGTTCAAAGTGGGCGTGGGTATCAAGTTAAGGGCAAAATCTTATCTGGTCCGGTCACCGGTTCTGGAATGTATTGGCTGCGGCGGCACCGGGCAGGTGTTCCAATGCCCCCGCTGGACGAGTTCAAACGGCCTTTGCTGCCCGGCCGGCACGCACCAGCGCGGCTGTCCTGGCGCCAGCACGGGTTGCGCCGAATGCGGCGACGCCGGCAGCCACGACGCCGGACCGGTCCGCCCCTCGGCCTGAACCGGCGGCTTGCGCTCCGCGCCGGGCGGGCCTTGTGCACGCGTCCGCCGCATGTCATGGAACCAGCAGCGCCGATCGCTGTTATGTCTGACCGCGGCATCGCTTGCCGAACCACGGTGGTTCGATGTCCGCGCGACCATGCGGCTGACAGAAAGTGAGGCCCGGCATGCCCGACGATAAATCCAAGACCAAGCAGGACCGCAAGCTGGTTTCCAGCGAAGACACCTATGAGGTTGCCGCCTTCGCGCGCAAATACGGGATCCCGCAGAGCGAGGCCCAGACCATCATCAAGCGCTATGGCCCATCGAGGAAGAAGCTCGACAACCACATGGCCGCGCGCGGATAGGGCTCGTCGGTACGGTGAACTGCCAGACTGACGAGGCCAGGCAGGCGGGCGAAGCCGGACTGGCGAGAACGGAGGCTGCAACCATGTCCGACACGATACGCAGGACCGGCAGCTGCCTGTGCGGCGGCGTGCATTTCGTTGTCAGCGGCCAGCCGTCCCGGATTGGCCTTTGCCATTGCAAGGACTGCCGCAAGGCGGGCGGCTCGGTCTATTCGGCCTTTGCCATCTGGCCGCGCGCGGCCTTCGAGACATCGGGCGTCGTCGCCACTTACGGCACCCGCAGTTTCTGCCCGACCTGTGGCAGCCGGGTCGCGTGGGTCACCGACGACGAGGCCGAGGTGATGCTCGGCAGCCTGGATGTCGCGCCGACCGACCTCGCGCCCGAATATGAATTGTGGATCAGCCGGCGCGAAACCTGGCTGCATGCCTTGCCCGGCACTGAGCAGTTCGACCATGACAGGCCGCAGGCGCAGGACGCCGATCTGCCGCCGCCGACGCCTCTGTCGGATGCCATCGCGCGCGATTGAAACGCGATTGAAAATTGATCTATCGGGCTTGGAACCCTCCCTTGTCGGCGACGTTATCCGGCGCCCCTTTCGTGGCGGCATGCACCAGTCACGGAGACCACCGTTGAACGACAAGATCTTTCCCCGACCGGTCCACCTCAAATTTGCCCCCGAGCGGGTGCGCGTGGTGCGCAGCGCCTGGGAGGGCCTCGAATGCCTCGGCGACTGGCCGTTCGGCCACGGCCGGCGATACCGAGCGGCATTGCGCAGCTGTCGAGATGCCCTGGATGGCTGGGCGCCGCCGGCAAAGGCAATGCGGGCGATGATCGACGCCGCACGCGAAGCGCATATCCTCCAATAGCCCCCAACATCGCGAACCGATTCAGGTGCGCGCTTTAGATCTTTTGTTTTTATGCGTTCTATCAAAACCAAAGCCACTTTTGGGCGACAGGCATCGGCCTGTTTGTACGGCAAAGCCGTGATTACCGGGCCTGCGGATCGCCATTCACAATCGGGTGGGAAGCCTCGAACCCGGAGCTTTTCGGCGCCATCAGCATCAGGGCGATGACAATGGCGATCGAGGCGATAATCATGGCGGTGCTGGCGACATCTTTCACGACCGTCTCCTAAAATTAGCAGTTGCGAAAGAAACGTTCCGCCAACAGTCGAGTTCCGCCGCGCCACCTGAATACCGGCTTTGCCGCGTCACTTTGCCGGCGGTTGGGCCGGTACCTCGCCCGGCTTGATTACCGGGGTCTTGCCCTCGTCCGGAGCCGGAGCGGCCATGCCCTGGTCGCCGGTTGCCGGCGGCTTCAGCACCCCGCCGCAGTCGTCAAGCTTCTCCGTCAAATTGCCGTTTCCGGCCTGCTGCTTGGCGCCCGGATCCGTCTGGGCCCGGCATTTGTCGGTCTGCTGGGCAGGGTCCTGCTGCTGATTTGTCTGTGCTGCCGCCGGCACGGCCAGCATCAGGGCACATGATGCGATGACGAGAGATTTCATCTCGGTCTCCTTCTCTTACGGGCCGCGTTGCCGCGGCCTTCCCTTCGCAAGGACAACGCCTTTCAGCGAAAAAGGTTGGCAGCCAAAAGAGCTGGCATGGCCCCGCAACCAAATCAGGCTTCCGCCGTTGCGCGTGGCGGAGGCACCGCCATGTTCGATGATTTTCAAAGCACGAAGGTCGAGGTCGGCGAAGCCAGCCTGTTTGTCCGGCATGCCGGCAGTGGCGCGGCGGTTTTGCTCCTGCACGGCTTTCCGCAAACACAATTGATGTGGCGCGACGTGGCGCCAGGGCTGACCGACCGCTTCACCGTCGTCTGCGCTGATCTGCGTGGCTACGGCGCCAGTTCCTGCCCCGTCTCGGACGCGGACCACGCCCCCTATGCCAAGCGCGCCATGGCCGCCGACATGGTGGCAATGATGGCGAAGCTCGGATTTGCCAGCTTCATGGTCGCCGGCCATGATCGCGGCGGGCGCGTCGCCTACCGCATGGCGCTCGATCATCCCGACAGCGTCGACAAGCTGACCGTGCTTGACATCGTCCCCACGGCCGACGCCTGGGACCGGGCCGACGCCCGGCTGGCGCTCGGCTATTGGCCCTGGTCCCTGCTGGCGCAGCCCGAGCCTTTGCCGGAAAAGATCCTGGCGGCAGCCGCCGAAGCGATCGTCGACAATGCGCTGGGCGGCTGGGGCTCCTCGCCTGCGGTATTTCCGGCCGATGTTCGCCAGGCCTATGTCGATGCCTTGCGCGACCCCGCCCATAGCCACGCGATCTGCGAGGAATACCGGGCAGCAGCCACGCTCGACCGCAAGCACGATCACGCCGACAAAGCAGCGGGCCGAACGATCCGTTGTCCTGTGCTGGCGTTGTGGAGCGAACAAGGGGCACTCGCCGAGTGGTATTCCGATGAGGGCGGCCCGCTGGCCCTTTGGCGGGGCTGGGCCGAAGACGTGCGTGGCCAGGCAATGCCCGGCGGCCACTTCTTTCCCGAAGAGGCACCGGCGCAAACCGCGCAGGCATTGGCAGCCTTCTTCGGCTGACAGGATCCAGGCTCCTAGCTCATCCGCACCCCCTGGCGGGGCGCTGTCCGTCCGAATCGCCTTGTCCTGCTTGCGCCCCTTGTCCTGCTTGCCCCCCTCTTGTCATGCTTGCCCCCTTGTCATGCTTGCCCCCCTTGTCATGCTTGAAAGCATGTTTGACCCTCAGCGAGGTTTTCCCTCATCGTCGGTGGGCCGCTCGGCAGCCTGATCGGTCCTTTGCGGGCAATCGTCATAGCGGTGGTCGCGGCCGCCGCAGAAGGAACAGCACATGGCTTCGCGGCGCTCGTTTCCGGGCCACCATTGCGGCGTCTCGTAAGGCTTCCTGTTTTGCATTCCCAGCAATGCGCGGCGCATCATTTGGTTGCGCAAGCCTGCGCCCCGCCTCAAAGAAGAAACTGTCGCGGAACCGCCGGACAGGATAGTGGTTTTGTGGGAACATGAATGCCTGCCGGATGAAGACGCCAAATCGCGTCAAACAAAGAGAAGCCCTCATGTCTGTTCGTATCGTGTTGATGGCTGTGGCGACGCTGCTCGCGACGACCGCTCTCGCCGATGCCCGCCCCGACAGCCGCCGCATGAGCTGCCACGAGATCCGCGCCATGATCCAGAGCCATCGCGCCGTGGTTCTGACCACCGGCCCGAACACCTATGACCGCTATGTCAGGCAGTTCGGCAACGAGTGCGACTGGCCGGAAGTGCCGATGTCGGCCTATATCCCGTCCCGCGACGGTCACTGCCCGGTCTATCGCTGCGAAGATCCGCCAGACGATATCCCGAATTGACGGCCCACCGTACCGGCGTCATAACGGTCCGACTTCTCCCGCTTCGTCTAATGGTAGGACAGCGCCCTTTGAAGGCGTGAATCGTGGTTCGAGCCCATGAGCGGGAACCAGCCCTTCAGCCAGGCAGCGTCATGTTTTCAAACCGTCCCTCCTGAAACCATTCGATCGACCCTGCGTTGACGCCATGGCCAGACACGAGGAGACATCCCATGACCGTCAACTGCCGCATATCCATCGACAACCGGCCGGACGCCACGGACGTCGTTTTCCAAGCCGTGCCGCGGATCGGGGAGAGCGTTTCCCTGTCGGTTGACGGAAGCGCACAGGATCTGCGGGTCTCGCGCGTCGTGCATGTGCCGGATGGCACGTTGGAAGGCGCCGCGATCATCGTCGAGGTGACGACCAATATCCTCTAGCCCAACATGATTGGCTCGCTGGCGATGGCGCCCCGCGGCCTCACGCGACAGTGATCGGCCGCGATGAAACCTCACGCCGCCGCCGGGCGTTTAGGGGCTGGAGAATTGTCGAGGTTTCAATGCAGACTGCGTGGTTTTCCAAGCCCGTGGTGGTTTCGGTCGGCGTCACCGGCGCCACCCGCAACTTGTCCAACACCCAGCAGGCCATCGAATTGCTGACGACACATTGGCGCGACGCCGGCAGCCTGAAACATCAGTCGGCGCTGCGCGCCTGTCGCCGGGCTGCGAGCGGCGACATGTCTTCCGATGTCGCCAGGGAGGCGTTTGTCGAGGCCGCGCGCGAGGCGCATATCCTGGTCGAATAAGCAGGCTGGCAAGCAGTGCCTAAGTTCCGAAGCCCGTATCGTTGTTGGCCTCGGTACCGGCCTGCGGCACGATGATCGATGCCAGCGGAGCGGATAACCTCCAGATGAGATGCCCGGGCGACCGCTCCAGAGTGGCGGAGCCGCCCAGCGACTGCGGTGCAACGCGCTGCAGGACGACCGTCCCGAACCCCTTGCGGGTCGTCTCCTCGCGCCTGTCGTCGGCATAGGGCGGCGATGTCTCGTTCCAGAGCAGCTGGAATTCTCGCTCGCCCAAGGCATCGCGGCCTGACGCGCCGGAATCTATCGTCCAGGTGATCTCGATCCGGCCGGCCTCGCTGGCCAGGGCGCCATATTTGGACGAGTTCGTGCCAAGCTCGTGGAACGCCATGCCGAGATTCTGGACCGCGTTCGACTGCAGCGTCAGAACCGGTCCGGAGAGCAGTATCTGCTCCTCGCGGCCGAAGGGCTTGAGATGCTCCTGGATCAGGTCGAACAGGCTCGCTCCCGCCCATTCCGAGATGACGAGCAGATCGTGCGAACGTGACAGCGCCATGATGCGGGCGCGGATCATCTCTTCGAACTCGTGCGGATCGCTCGAGCGCTTGCTGGTCTCCCGGACCATCGACAGGATGACCGCGAACTGGTTCTTGACGCGATGGTTGACCTCCCGCATCAGCAGCCTGATGCGGCGCTCGCTCTCCTTGGCAGTGGAAATATCGCGGGCGATCTTCGAAGCGCCGATGATCTCGCCATGGCTGTTCCTGATTGGCGACACCGTCAGCGACACGGCAATCAGCGTGCCGTCCTTCCGCCTTCGCGTCGTCTCATAGCTTGCCACCCGGTCGCCGCTGCGAACCTTGGCGATGATCTCGGTCTCCTCGCTCTTGAGGTGATCGGGAATGAGCATGAGGATCGACTGGCCGATAGCCTCCTCGGCGCTGTAACCGAACATGCGTTCCGCCGCCTGGTTCCAGCTTTGGATGACGCTGCTCAGATCCTTGCTGATAATGGCGTCGAACGAGGAATCGACGATTGCCGCGAGGCGCGCATCGGCGGTTGCCCCCTGTTTATCACCGCCCAGGACGTCGATCATCACCGCTCGCAATGCAGTTTCCCCCCATCAGATAAGGCGCAAGCGGACCAAGGCAATCGCCGGTGCGAGGATTGCGGCACCGGACCGACGTTCACTCGGCTTGTTCAGGTGATCCCTTGCCGTCTCCGTTGGGTTTGATCACCCCGAACTCCTGCGATTTGGCCCCAAGTTCCGCCGTCAGGAAGCCATCCGAGGCAAGACCGCGGCGCAACAGTTCCCGCACCGCGGCCGAGCGGCTGGGCATGCGCTTGTCGAAACGCCAGTTTTCCAGCGCCGCGAGTTCATCATGGGTGAGCATGATCTGCAGTCGTTCCGGACGTTCCAGTTCAGCCATGTCCGCCTCCTTGCGCAGGACCAAAATGCGCTGAGTTAGCATCTATCTCATTTGTCTCATAGTTAGGAATAGCTTCATAGCACGTCAAGTGCCGCCAAAGAGTGGAGTCCCTAATCGTCGTGCCTCACATATGATGACAATGATACATAGGTAGAGCGCTTGTATATCTATGCTAACTGCCTGATTTCAATACGATTTTTGAACATTTATGCTTGCCTCGCGCCGGCAGTCGGCGCATAGTCGGGTCTTGACGGAAACCACATCCCCTTGGGAGGTTTCGATGCGGTATGACTATTCCACCCGGTTGCGCGATGACGTCAGTTCGCTGGTCCGCACCGCAGTTAAGACGGCAGGCATCGTCAACGTCACTCTGGTGGCGGAAAGGATCAGGGTCAGGAACCTGACCGAGAATGTCGCCCTCGAGGACGTCGAATATCTGGTGCTGCAGGCAGCCCTGCTGCTCGGCGCGGCGCTCGAATTCGACACATTGAGCAATTGGCCGGCTTTATCAGAAAGCGGCGTTGCTGATGGCGAAGAGCCCGCGATCAGCACACCCGCGTTTTCGCAACTGGCCTCGATGCAATAACGTCGCCTCGCTGCAGCGCCCGGTGCGATCCAGTGCAAGCGCCCCAGTCAAACGCTTGGAACGGAGCTTTTTGCTCCCGAACGGTATCACCGGCTGCGCGCGGACGGAGCCGGGGTCACCGCACCCCCATGCCTGGCCAGCGCGTGCTCGATCAGCACGTCGATGACCTGGCTGTAGCCGATGCCGATCGCGGCGAGCGCCTTGGCGTACATCGAGATGTCGGTGAAGCCGGGCAGCGTGTTGACCTCGTTGACCAGCAGCGAACCGTCGGCGCGCAGGAAGAAATCGACGCGCGCCATCGCCTCGCAGCCGAGCGCAAGGAAAGCCTGAGCGGCCATTTCCTTCGCCTTGCCGGAGACACCTGCCGGGACATCGGCCGGTACTTTCACCACCGCGCCGTCGGCATCGAAATATTTGGCCTCGTAGGTGTAGAAGCCATGTTTGCCGGCCGGGATGATTTCCCCGGGCAGCGACACCGTCAGCGAGCCGTCGGCCTGCTGCAGCACCGAGCACTCGATCTCGCGGCCTTCGACGAACTCCTCGATCAGCACCTTGTTGTCATAGCGCAAAGCCGTCTCGACGGCCTGCTCGAAGCCATCCCTGTCCTTCACCTTGCTCACCCCGAAGGACGAGCCCTGGCGCGCCGGCTTGGCGAAGAAAGGCAGCCCGAGCGCCCCGGCGATCTCCTGGAAGGAACCGACATCGCCTCCAAGCACGGTCACGGAACGGGCAACGGCAAGCCCGGCCTCGCGCAACAGCCGCTTGGCGACATCCTTGTCCATGGCAGCCGCCGAAGCGAGGATGCCGCAGCCGACATAGGCGACATCGGCGACTTCCGCATAGCCCTGCACCGAGCCGTCCTCGCCGAACGGCCCATGCAGCACCGGAAAGACGACATCGACCGGCGACAAGTCAGGCCGCACGCCAGCTTCGGGCACGGCCACCAGCCGGCCCTTGCCGCCGGGCAGCAGGGCAACCTCCACGCCGTCCCCGGACACCGGAGCGCCTGCTCCGTCGACGCCGGCTTCGGACGATGGCTGCAGCAGCCATCTGCCATCCCTGGAAATGGCGATCGGGACCACCTCGTAGCGCATCCGGTCGATCGCCTTCAGCACATTGGCGGCCGACAGCCGCGACACGTCATGTTCGGCCGAGCGCCCGCCATAGAGGATGGCAACCCTGATCTTGTCCTTCATTGAAAATCCCCTGGAAATCAAAAGCTGACGGCAATGCCGCGATTGGCAAAGAAGCGGTCGAAATCGGACGGCGCCAACACTGCGTTTGCCTGTGTGGCGCTGGTATGGCCGGAAGGATTGTGGAAGCGGAAAAGCCGATCCGACGGGGACGTGACCAGCACAAGATGCCCGCCCTTCGACGGCGGCTCGCGCTCGGGCCAGCGGATCGAACTGCTGACCGAAGCAATGAAAAACCGTGACCGCTGCAGGATCGCTGGAATGTCCGACGTCGCGACATTGGTCATCACCTGCGCCTCCAGGCCAAATTCCGCTTGCACGAAGGTGACGAAGGGTGCGTAGATCAGGCCCTTGATCGATCCCGCGCTGACGACATAGCCGCCATGGCCAGTGCATCGCCTGGCAAGCTCGATCGTCGGCACGATCTCGCCGCGGGTCGCCAGGATCATCTTGAGACACGCCATGCCGCAGATGTTGGCGGCCCAGACCGCGTATTCGTCGAGTGTTGCCGCGCCCGAGCCCTGCCACAGCGGATCGCGCCTGAGCGCTGCCTCGGCGCCATCGGCGAGCACGGCCAGCGTCATGTCGGGCGTTTCCCACTGGCTGAAAAACGGCACGGTTTCAGGCAGTGGACGCATGCGGACTCCCGGGAGTAGCTGGCTCCATCTCGTATACGAGGATACGAGATGGATGAAAAGCTGCTTGGTGCCTGTTTCGAAACTCCAGTAGCCCCGGCGCCGCCTACTCGACCTTCGTCCAGCCGAAAACCAGCCAGGCGTATTTCGATTTTTCGTCGGGCTCGGCAGTGTAGGTCATCTGTATGTCGCCGTCCTTGGCGTAGATATCAAGCCTGGGCGCGGTGTCGAGCTTGAGCCACAGCGAACTCTTGCTGAAGGACCAGGCTCCGCACCAGACGCAAGGCCCCGATGCCGGGTCGCCGGGCTGATGAAAATTGTAGCGGCCGTCCGCCGTGATCTCCAGATAGTCGAACGCGGTGTAAAAATTGGTCACCGTCTGCTGGAATTCACTGGCCGCCGCCTCCTGCTCTGGCGTGGGCGCATCCGTCATGTCGCGCGGCGGCCGGGTGGTCGCGCCGCTGAGTTTCCATTTGCCGACAAAGTCCTTCTGGGTCGGAAGATATTCCTCCTGGGCTTGCGCCGAAGAAATATGAGCAACGGATAATGTACCGGCCAGGCCCATGGTCGCGACCGCAAGTAGAAGTGCTGTGGAACAGACGGCCTTGGTCGCGTTTTGCATAAAATTATTCCTCGATGGCGGGGTAAGGGATGTCAGTTTGGGCGTTTTATTGAAAAATCCGCGGCACGCGTTGCATCGATGCTGATTCCCGCCCGCCATCGGCACGGTTAGCATCGAGGCTGGCAATCTGGCAACGCAGGGGATGCCGTCAATGTGCACGACCTCGGGTCAGGGCGCGGAAAACGCCACCGGAGTGGAATGTCCCTGGCCGGACGGTCTTCTCTAGAATGTCCTAGAAGGTGATCCTCACCGAGGCAGCGCTGCGCGTGTGCGGTCCGTGATGGACGGCCTCGATGTTGTTGCCGTCAGGGTCGAGCAGGAAGGCGGCGTAATAGCCGGGATGATAGGGCCGCTCGCCCGGCGCGCCATTGTCCGTGCCGCCCGCCGCCAGCCCGGCCGCGTAGAAAGCATCGACCATGGCGTGATCCCTGGCCTGGAAGGCCAGATGATGACGGCCGGTGAGCTTTCCCAGTGCGGCGCGGCTGTCGGCACTGGAGACGAACAGTTCATCGGCCCAGAAATGATCCTCGGCGCTGCCGCCGATCGGCACGCCGAGCACACTGAAGAGCGCCTCGTAGAAACGCCGGCTGGCTGGCAGATCCCTGACCACCAGCTGGATATGGTCGATGAGCCGGCCGCGATGCAGTTCCTGGGTCTCCATGCAAAACTCCTCCTCGCAAGACCTCGAATTTAGGCCCGGCGGGAGCGCCGTCAATGCGCGCAGACCAGGCCTTAGCCCTTGAGCAGGGCCGCCAGCCGGGGAATGCCCTCGCTCACCGCGCGACGGTCGGCCAGCGTGAAGGATAGCCGCAGCGTGTTGCGCCCGGTGCCATCGGCATGGAACGCGTTGCCGGGCACGAAGGCGACGCGCGCCTCCTTTACCGACCGCGCCAAAAGCTCAGTGGCGTCGGAGCCTTCCGGGAGCGTCGCCCAGACGAACATGCCGCCTTCCGGGCGGCTCCAGCTCACGCCCTTTGGCATGTTGGCCTCGAGTGCCGCGAGCAAGCCGTCGCGGCGCTCGCGATAGGCGCCGATCAGCTTTTCCACCTGGGCGTCGAAGACGGCTTCGGCGACGCGGTGCATGGCGAGCTGGTTGATCGACGGGCTGTGCAGGTCGGAAGCCTGCTTCATCAGCACAAGTTTCTCCACCACGTGGCGCGGCGCGCACACCCAGCCGACGCGCATGCCCGGCGATAGGATTTTCGAGAACGAGCCGCAATAGAGCGTGCGTGCCTTGTCGATGCCGCCGGAGCGAGCGCAGTCCAAAGCCAGGATCGGCGGCACGCCCTCGCCGTCATAGCGCAGCGCCCGGTAGGCGGCGTCCTCGATGACGGCGATGTCGAGCTCGCCGGCAAGATCGAGCACCGCTTCGCGCTGCTTTTGGTCCAGCGTGTTGCCGGTCGGGTTGGCGAAGTCCGGCACCAGATAGGCGAATTTCACCCGGCCGCCATTCGCTGCGGCGGCGGTGTGATAGGCCGCCGGCGTCATGTTGCCGCCTTCCGGCCGCAGCCGGTCGTAACGCGGTTCGTAGGCGTTGAAGGCCTGCAGGGCGCCGAGATAGGTCGGCCATGTCACCAGCGCGGTATCGCCGGGTGACAAGAACAGCTTGCCAAGATAATCCAGCGCCTGCTGCGAGCCGGAGGTGATGAAGACGTTGCCCTCGTCGCAGGCGATGCCCAGCTTGCCCATCTGCCCGGCGATCCAGCGCCGCAGCGGCAGGTAGCCTTCCGAGACCTGGTACTGCAGCGCCGCCCCCGCCTCCGCACCGCCCAGCACGTCGGCATAGGCGTCGCGGATCGCCTCGGCCGGGAACAGCGACGGATCGGGAATGCCGCCGGCGAACGAGATGATGTCCGGCTGGTCGAGCAGCTTCAGCAGCTCGCGGATTTCGGAGGCTTTCATGCGCGACGAGCGCGAAGCCAAAAGGTTCATAAGGGTCAAGTCACGCCTCCCCGGACGTTTCGAATATAGGTCAACTTGACTGACCTAT
This sequence comes from Mesorhizobium sp. WSM1386, assembly GCF_055901595.1. Taxonomy (NCBI): domain Bacteria; kingdom Pseudomonadati; phylum Pseudomonadota; class Alphaproteobacteria; order Hyphomicrobiales; family Phyllobacteriaceae; genus Mesorhizobium; species Mesorhizobium sp. WSM1386. Next base: position 3,136,928 of record NZ_CM148373.1, on the reverse strand, counting down.
ATCCGCTTTGTCAGGCAATTTGAATAGTGCCTGAATGCCTTCCGCTATGCGCCAGGGAGCGAAGCGACGCGGTTCAATCCCCATCCGCGGACTTGGCCTTGCCGCACTGCGCCAGCACTTTGCCGATGGCTCCGCTGGAGCCCTTCAGCGGAAAACTAGTCGCGCCATATTTGGTTGAACCGACCGATACCTCGCCCTTGGAGCGCAGCAGGTCCAGCAGCGGATCGGCCTTGGTCAGGTCGACCACGAAATAATTGTACATCTCCTCCAGTTGCAGCGTCTTGGTCACTGTCTTGCCGTCGGCCTTGAAATCGAACGAGCCGCTGATGCCCGGTTCAAGCTGCTGGCCGGAGGCGCCGAGGTCCAAGCTCAGCATCGGATTGTCGAAACAGGTCAGCATCAGCTGCGCGTCGCCCTTCGGCCCGCCGCAGACCGAGGCGGTCAGTACGCTGCCGCCCTCATCTTCCTCCATCTTCGCGCTCCAGCCGCCGCACGACGCGGCAAACGCCGGCTGCGCAGCCTGCAGTGCGGCCAAGGCACCGGCAACAGCGAGATATCCAGCTCTCATGACTTTCCCCCGAATTGGCTCCTCTGGAGCATTTGCAGCACCCGCCGGCAGCATATAGGAAAAGCCATCCGGTGGCATTGGCTGTTCAGCACCGGTCCTGGTTTGGAGAGAGCGGTGTTGGGAGCCTGTGTTCGTCTGTGCCTTTTCATGGCCGCCCTGGTGGCCATGCCGCTCACCGCCCATGCGCAGTGGAAGCCGGTCGAGAAGGTCGAGACCTATGCCATCTCGGGCCAGTCCGGACCGGAACTCTACCGCTCGATCGGCGAGAACGGGCCGAATGTCGGCGTTGCCCGGGCCATCGCCCACACCAATTTCAAGCTGACCTGGACCCGGGACTATCAGGCGCGGGCCGGTGCCTGCGTGCTGGCATCGGCCAAGCCGAAGCTCATCATCACCTACACCTTGCCCAGCCCCTCCTCGCCGCTGCCGTCAGCCGTCCAGAAGAACTGGGAGGTTTTCCTCGCCGGCGTCAGCGCCCACGAAAAGGTCCATGGCGTGACCATCGTGGATATGGTGCGCAAGATCGAGACGGCGACCGTCGGCCTGACGGTCGCCGATGATCCCAAATGCAGCAAGATCCGCGCCGAGATGACCAAGCGCCTGTCGGCACTCTCGCTGGCGCAGCGCCAGGCAAGCCGCGACTTCGACCGGATCGAACTCGGCCAGGGCGGCAATCTGCAGAAGCTGATCCTCGCCCTGCTCACTGGCGGCTGAGCGCTCTCACCTTCAAGCCTCGGACATGAGGCTGTCGAGCAGTTCGAGGCCCTCGGGCCAGTCGCCCAGGCCGCTGTCGACATTGATGTGGCCGAACGGCCCGATGACGACGATGCGGCTGCCCCATTGCTTCGCCCGCGCCCGGGCATATTCCTGCGAGCCATAGGGATCGTCGGTGCTGGCCACCACCAGCGAGGGGAAACGCAGCCGGCCCTCGGGAATTCTGGCGAAAGCCATGCCATATCCGGGAAAGACCGCCGACGCCGGGTCGGGAACGCCGACCAGCAACGCCGCCTTGACCGGCCTTAGCGAAATTTTCTGCCAATGCGCGACCAGCAGGCAGGACAGGCTGTGCGCGACCAGCACCGGCGGCCCGGGCGCCGCGCCAATCGCTGCCTCCAGCGCCGCCAGCCAGTCGGTGAAATCAGGCAGGTCCCAGCTTGACGGCTGGAAGCGCTGCATCGCGCGATTGGCGCTTTCCCAGCGCGATTGGCGCTTTCCCAGCGCGATTGCCAGTGCTCCGGGCCGGAACCGCCACTTCCCGGCAGGATGATGAAATGCGTCATGTCGCCTTGCTCCAATCGATTGTTCGGGCATGATGGCGTCTTGCGGTGGCGTCGGGAATGGGAAACCATCGGGTAAATCGTTCTCTCGCCGATGGATTCAAGGTGGCCATGAAGATCAGTGATGAGCGCGCGCCGCTCGACCCCACCGACATCGCCATTGTCGAGGCCATGCAGGAGAACGGCCGCATCGCCATATCGGAGCTCGGCCGCCGGGTCGGCCTGTCGCAGCCGGCCACCTCCGAGCGGGTCAAGCGGCTGGAAGAGCGCGGCGTCATCGCCGGCTACACCGCGGTGATAAATCCGGCCGCCCTTGGTCTTGGCATGATGGCGATCATCCGCGTGCGCACCACGCATGAGCACATCCGGCCCTGCCTGAAGCAGTTCGCCGAAATGCCCGAGATCACCGAGGTGCACCGGCTGACCGGCGAGGATTGCTTCATCCTGAAAGTGGTCGTGCCCTCGCCCGCCCACCTTGAAACCATCGTCGACGCCGTGGCGCGCCACGGTGCGGTCACCACGGCATTGGTGCTGCGCAGCGAGACGCCGAAGCCGATCGGACGCGAGCTGATCCGGAGGTCGGCCGGTTAGAGCAATTCCAGGAAAAATGTGAGCGGTTTTCCATAAGGAACTGCTTCGATCTGTCGGGCCAGCCCTATCGGCTGAGATCAAGCGCGGCGCTCAAATCTCCATCGGCGGCTGATCGTTGTTGCCCCACAGAAGGGAAGACCTTGCCAACCACTCTCACCGCGTGTCCGCGCGTGCCGCGAGCTCTGCCCGCCTCTCATCCGACACCACCGCCAGATCCAGCACCTTCTGCAATTCGGCGGCGTGGCGGAAGGACGGTTCGGCTTGCACGCCGGTTCGCACCGCATCGGCGAAACGCTGGTAGTTGGTCGGCACGGTGCCGGCGTCGAGCTCTTCCCATTTGCCATCGTCGACATTGTCGCCGACGCAGGCCTTCAGCGCCGAGCCGTCGAGATTGTGCATCACCTCGATGCCGCCTCTGTCGCCATAGATGCGCAGCCGAAGCTCGTTGAGATGGCCGGTCGCCCAGCGGCTGGCATGCACCACGCCGAAGGCGCCGTTGGAAAAATCCAGCGTCATGGCGAAGCTGTCATTGGCGTCGAGCCCATAGTCGCCGATGCGGTTGCCGGGCGCCTTGTCGAAGGTGCGCAGCCGGCAGAACACATGGTCGATGTCGAGCGCAGCACCATAGCTGGCGAAATCGAGGATGTGGATGCCGACATCGCCGAGCACGCCGTTCGAGCCGTGGCCGCGCGACAGGCGCCACAGCCATTTCGGATCGGTGCGCCAGTCGCCCCAGAATTTCGACACCAGCCAGCTTTGCAGATAGGACGCCTCGACATGCCGGACGGTGCCGATCTCGCCCGCCTGCACCATCTGGCGCGCCTTCTGGAGTGCCGCGACATTGCGGTAGGTGAGGTTCACCATATTGATGATGCCGGCGGCTTCCGCGGCGTCGGCCATCTCGGTCGCCTTGCCGAAATTTTCGGCCAGCGGCTTCTCGCACAGCACCGGCTTGCCGGCGGCGATCAGCGCCATGGTGGTCGGATGATGGATGCGGTCCGGCGTCACATTGGCGACCGCGTCGAAGGCGCCCCATTGCAGCGCTTCCTCCAGCGAGGTGAAGCGGTTGGGAATCTTGTAATTGTCGGCGAATTCGCCGACGCGCGCCGGGTCGACATCGGCGGCGCCGACGATGTCGACACCCTCGACGGCGCTGAAGCGCCTTGCATGTTCCTGCGCCATCCAGCCGGTGCCGAGTATCAAAAGCCGCATTTTTTCTCCCGTCGTCTCAGGGTGCTGCCGGCGACTGTGGAGATACCCCTCTCCTCCCGGCCCTCTCTCGTCCCAGCCAGCGCCTCAGATAGCGCGGAAAATGCCGCCGTCGACACGAATGTTCTGTCCGTAGCCGGCGAGGCGCCGCCCTTACCCCTCCACCGTCTCCAGCACGCTCAGCAGCGTGCCTTCCATGTCGGGCTCCTCGCCGGAGCAGACGCACAGCACCTCGGCGTCGCCCTCGCCCACCGACAGATAGGCGTGACCCATGGTGGAATCGATGTAGACGCTTTCGCCCTCTTTAAGCCGCACCGGCGCGTACTGGTCGGTGTGCAGTTCGATCTCGCCCTTCAGCACGATCAGGAATTCCTCGCCGGCATGTTTCGTCAGCGGGCCGAATTCCTCCGGCGTGCGGGCGCGCGCATAGGCATGGATCGGCACCATGCGCTTGCGCACCAGATCGGTGGCGAGATAGCGGTAGTCGTAGTTGCGGGTCAGCTGGCGCAGCGTGTTGGACTGCGAGGTCACCGAGCGGCGGGTGCGCGCCGAAGGCTGCTTGCGGTCGCCGCTGAGCAGTTCCGTTACATGGATGCCGAGCCCCTCGCAGATCTGTAAGAGCTTGTCGTAGCTCAGTGACATCTGGTCGTTCTCGACCTTGGACAGCGTCGACACAGCGACGCCGGTAAGCGTGCTGACCTCCTGCAGGGTCCAGCCATGCGTTTTTCTCAGGGCGCGAAGACAGTCACCGAGGTTCGGTTGCTCCGACATTGTCAGCTCCGTTGCGCGGCCATCGAGCCGCTTGCCCACCCTAGGTAGTCGAACTCCCCGTCGCCATCAACAACATCAATAATTTTCTTATACGCTAAATATTGACTGGATACGAAATTATTTTTACGAATGGCGGATGCAGTCGAACTCCTCCAAAAAAATCGTTGTCATCGGTGGTGGCATTGCGGGCCTGTCACTGGCCGCCGCCGTGCGGGATTGGGCCGAGGTCACTGTCATCGAGCGCGAGCCGCATCTCGGCTACCACGCCAGCGGCCGCTCCGCCGCTTTGTTCACCGAGACCTACGGCAACCGGCTGGTGCGAGCGCTGACGCTGGCCAGCCGCCAGGCCATCGTCGAGGGCGGCTTCGTCGCGCATCGGCGCGGCGCGCTGCATGTCGGCTGGAAAGGCGACGACGCGGCGATCGATAGGCTGGCCGGCGAATTGCAGGCGCTGGTGCCCAGCGTGCGCCGCCTGTCGGCGGCCGAACTCCATGCGCTGGTCCCGGTCATTGCCGCCAGCGCCACCTGCGGCGGCGTCTATGAGCCGGACGCGGTGGATGTCGACACCGGCAAGATGCTGGCAGCCTGCGCCTCGGCGCTGAAGACCAGCGGCGGCACCATCCGCACCGGCGAGGAGGTCCGCGCCATCTCGGCCCTCGGCGGCCGCCTGCGGGTGGAAACCAGCGCCGGCGCCTATACGGCCGACATCGTCGTCAACGCCGCCGGCGCCTGGGTCGACATCGTCGCCGGCATGGCGGGGCTCCCCGGGCTCGGCTTCCAGCCGAAACGGCGCACTGCTTTCCTGTTCGATCCGCCCGCCGCCACCGATATTGCCGGCTGGCCGCTGGTCGTCGACCTGCACGAACAATTCTACTTCAAGCCCGATGCCGGCAGGCTTATCGGCTCGCTCGCCGACGAAACCGATTCCGAGCCGTGCGACGCGTATCCGGAAGACATCGACGTCGCCATCGTCGTCGACCGCATCGAGCAGGCGACGTCGATGCGCATCGGCCGTCCGTCGACGCCGTGGGCGGGCTTGCGCACCTTCGCGCCTGATCGCACGCCGGTCGCCGGCTTCGATCCGCGCCTGCCCGGCTTTTTCTGGCTCGGCGGCCAGGGCGGCTACGGCTTCCAGGTGTCGCTGACTTTGGCCAGGCTGAGCTCGGCGCTGATGCGCGGCCAGCCCGTGCCCGAAGATGTCGCAGCACTCGGCGTCACCGCCGCGGCGCTGGCGCCAGATCGTTTCCTCGCCCAGGCGGCGACGCCATGAGTTCCATGCCCACCCGTAAAGTGTCATCAGGAGCGTTTGCGATGAAATCCACCGTTCTGCGCGCAGTCCTAATCAGATCCCTTCTGGCCTCGTCCGTCCTGGCCGCATCGATGCTTGTCGGCCAGGCCAATGCCAAAACCCTGGTCTATTGTTCGGAAGCCAATCCCGAGACCTTCAACCCGGCGATCGGCATTGCCGATTCGACCATGGACGCCGCCGCCAAGACGATCTTCAACCGGCTGGTCGAGTTCAAGCCAGGCACGACCGAGGTCGGACCGGCGCTGGCCGAAAGCTGGGAGGTCTCGCCGGATGGCAAGACCTATACTTTCCACCTCAGGCACGGCGTGAAATTCCAGTCGAACGAGCACTTTGCGCCGACGCGCGACTTCGTCGCAGACGACGTGCTCTACACCTTCAACCGCCAGCGCGATGCCAACAATCCCTATCACAAGCTCGGCGGCGGCGCTTACGAGTATTTCAACGCGCTGGGCATGGGCACGCTGATCGACAAGATAGACAAGGTCGACGACCACACGGTGCGGTTCACGCTGACCGCTGCCAACGTCACCTTCCTGGCCGGGCTCGCACTCGACTACCTCTCGATCCTGTCGTTGGAGCAGACTGAGAAGATGGTGGCCGCCGGCACGCCGGAGCTGATCGACAGCCAGCCGGTTGGCACTGGGCCGTTCGTGCTTCAAGCCTATGTGCCCGACAGCCAGGTCCGCTATGCCGCCAACAAGGACTACTGGCGCGGCGCACCGAAAATCGACACGCTGGTCTTCGCCATCACGCCCGAACCGACCACCCGCGTCGAGCGCATCAAGGCCAATGAGTGCCAGGTCGCCGCCCCGCCGCCGCCAAGTGCCGTCGCCGACCTGCGCGCCGATCCCGACATCACGGTGCTCGATCTCAAGGGTCAGAATATCGGCATCCTCGGCTTCAACGTCGAACACCCGCCGCTGGGCGATGTGCACGTACGCACAGCGCTGGCCAAGGCGATCGACCGCAAGGCGATCGTGGAAGCCGTGTATGCCGGCGCCGGCACGGTCGCAGGCAGCGTCGTGCCGCCGGCGCAGCTCGGCGCCGTCACCGATGCCGGCATCGACTACGATCCCGAAGGCGCGAAGAAATTGCTGAAGGAGGCCGGCCACGAAAGCGGCCTCAAGATCAGCCTGTGGGCGATGCCGGTGTCGCGCCCCTACAACCCCAACGCCAAGCGCATGGCCGAGATGATCCAGGCTGACTGGGCCAAGGTCGGCGTCCAATCGGAGATCGTCAGCTTCGAATGGGGCGAATATCTCAAGCGCACCGCCGCGGGCGAACAGGATGCCTTCCTGCTCGGCGGCAGCAGCGACAATGGCGATCCCGACAACATGCTGAGCTATCTCTTGTCCTGCGACGGCGTGAAGGGCGGCTCCAACCGCTCGCGCTGGTGCGACAAGGATTTCGAGAAGCTGCTCGACGAAGGCCGGGTCGCCGCCGACCCGAAAGAGCGCGCCGCCATCTACGGCAAGGCGCAGGCCATCCTGAAGGCCGAGGTGCCGGTGGCGCCGATCGCCCATTCGATGGTGGCGATCCCGATCCGCAAGAGCGTTCTCAACTACGTGCTCGACCCCTTCGGCCGGCAGAATTTCGCCGCCGTCGATATGGCGGAGTGAGGCGGGGCGCTTCTTACCTTCCCCCGTTTTGTGGGGGAAGGTGGATCGGCGCGCAGCGCCGAGACGGATGAGGGGTGTTCCAGCGGAGTGAGGCGTTGGCGTTCCAGTGGAGCGTTGGTGTTCCCTGGAACACCCCTCATCCGACCTCGCTTCGCGAGGCCACCTTCTCCCGCAAGGGGAGAAGGGAAAAAGAAAGCGAGACATCCATGCCAAAAGACCTGACCTCCCTCCTCGACACCTATCTCGCCGATGGCGCGGTCGGCACCTCGCTCGCCTATTCGACAGGCGCCACGCCAACCGCCCTCACCGCCGGCCTCTCCGACCGGCAGCACGTCACCCCTGTCACTCCGGACCAGCTGTTCAAGATCGGCAGTTGCACCAAGACCTTCGTTGCCGCCGCCCTGGTCAAGCTCGCCGAGACAGGCAAGCTCGACGTCGGTGCGCCGATCTCCGCCTGGTTCCCGGATCTGCCAGGCGCCAAAGACATTTCGGTGCGGCAGCTGATCAACCACCGCAGCGGCCTGCCGGAATTCGAGTACTACATCCCGATGGACCCGAGCCGGCAGTGGACGCCCCTGCAGCTGGTCGATATCGCCTTCGCCTCCGACAAGCAGAAGGCGCCGGGCGGTCCCGCCGTCTACAACAACACCGGCTATGTGCTGGCCGGCTTGGTGATCGAGGCCGTCACCGGCCAGTCGCTGGGCGGCTATGTCAGGAGCGCGATCCTCGAGTCGCTTGGCCTGGAAAACACCTGGTCGCCGGCGACCGAAGCCTTTCCGGAAAAGGCGATGGTGCGCGGCTATTACCACCGGCCGCCGCCAGCGCCGAATGCGCCCACCGACATCGCCTCGGGCGGCGAGATGTGGCGCATGGACGGCGTGCTGCCCTACGCCGACGACCTGCAGGACTCTTCCGATTCCTTCCCGTTCGGCGCTGCCTATGGCTGCGGCGACATGGTGTCGACGCCATCCGACATGGTGACGTTCATGCGCGGTCTGTTCTCCGGTAGACTGTTGTCGCCGCCCTTCTTCGCCGAGATGTTCGAACACCGCGTGCCGGCGAGTTTTCCAGGCACCCGCATGCGCGAGACCGGTGCCGGCATGTTCCAGAGCGCCTATGCCGACCGTGCCTTCTACGGCCATCAGGGCAGCATTCCGGGCTACGTCGCCGTGATGCTGCACGATCCGCTCTCAGGATTGACCATCGCCATGACCAGCAATGTCGGTTCCGGCAACCGCCTGTCCTTCCAGGCCAGCGGCTTGCATCCGGTTGTCGATCAGGCGATCCGGATTATCCTGGGAGACTGACTTTATCCACTCAAGGGCGCCGGCCGGAAGACAGCGACGGCCGCCGCGACAATCTCCGCATTGTCTTTTGCCGTCCTGCCATCCTCCAGCCCGACCCGCGTCGACCAGCGCTTCCGATGCGCAAGCTCCACGAACGGCCAGACCGTGGCGTCGACGCCGTGCAGCAGGATCGGGCGCCGCAGTCCGGCGCATTCTAGCACGGCGGCGATGCCGTGCGCTTCGTCGAGTGCTGCAGTCATATCCCATATGTCGATCTCGATCAGGATGCGCAGCACCCGGTCGCGATCGGCAAACGTCACGAAGCGCTCGGCATCTTCCGTCCTGGCAAGCCCGGCCTCGATACCGGCGGCATTTGAATAAAAAGCGCCTGTGGATATTTACCTCGCGTTCCGCCAGGCCGGCCAAGATAAATTAGGGCGGGATCATGGAGGGACCATTGACCAGCGATTTTTCAGCCGCCCGCGTCCACCTCGAACGTGCCTATCACTATCTGCGTGGCAATGACGAGACGAGCCGTGCGGCGTGTGACGCCCTCGATCTGTTGATCGAAACGGTGGCGGAAGCACAACACAGGCGACCCGAAATTGGGGTAGTGGAATTTCCGCGATCGACGGCGCGGCAAAACCGTTAGAGAGCAATCCAGGAAAAATGTGAAACGGTTTTCCCGGGAAAAGCGCCTAGCGCCTTCCCTTGGGATTGCGTCAAAACCTAGTGTCGAGTTTCAGGTAAGGTCATCCTCACCTGAAACTCGATACCCCGGTTCACGATGCCTTGCGGGTCGCCACGTCGCTCGCACGTGCGACGATCTGCTCAAGCGGCTCCGGCCGGTGCAGCAGGAAGCCCTGGCCGAAGGCGACGCCCATATCGCCGAGCATAGCCAACGTGTCCTGGCGCTCGATTTTCTCGCCCACCACGCCGCAGCCGAGGCTGCGGGCAATGCTGGTGATGGCCAGTACGATCTCGCGGTCGAAGCGGCTTTCCGTGATGTGTTCGATGAAGGAACCGTCGATCTTGATCGTGTCGACGGGGAAACGCCTGAGATATTCGAACGAACTCATGCCGGCGCCGAAATCGTCGAGGCTGACCCGGCAGCGCCGCTCGCGCGCCTTGCGCACGAACTGTTCGGCGGCGTCGAAATTGGTGACGGCTGCGGTCTCGGTGATCTCGAAGCCGATGCCCGAATGCGGCACTCCGGTCTCGTCGATGACACTGTCGACGAACGCCCACAGTTGCGGATCGCTCAGCGTCTGTGCCGACAGGTTGAAGCCGAGCGTCAGCGAGCCAGAGCGCAAGGCGGCGCCGTACCGCGACAGCGCGGTGCGGATGATCCAGCGGTCGAGCCTTGAAGCGATGCCGAACCGCTCGGCCACCGGAATGAATTCGCCCGGCGGCACCAGCCGGCCATTGCGCCCGGCGAGCCTGGCCAGCACTTCGACATGACGGCTTTCCTGCCAGGGCTTGCCGAGCAGGTGGATTTCCTGGCCGAACAGTTTCAGCCGTCCGTCTTCCAAGGCGTCGACCGTATCGGCGGCGACGCGCGCGGCATTGAGCCCGCCAGACCCCGATTCGACCATCGTGGAGAACACCGCGAAACGATTGCGCCCGGCAGCCTTGGCCGCATAGCAGGCGTCGTCGGCGCAAGCCAGCGCATCGGCCACCGTGGTGCTGGCGTCGTCGATGAAGGCGATGCCGATCGAGGCCGCCAGTTTGCGTGACAACGCGGCCGTGCCGAGGTCGGCCTCGCGCACCGCGCCGAGCACGGCAGTGGCGATCCGCTCGGCCTGCGAGGCATCGCAATGCGGCACCAGCAGCGCGAATTCGTCACCACCCAGCCGCGCCGCGTGCGCCGCCTGCGGCAGGCAGCCACGGATGCCGGCGGAAACGCTCTTCAGCGCCAGGTCGCCGGCGGCGTGGCCGGCAAAATCGTTGAGCGCCTTGAAGTAGTCGAGATCGAGATAGAACACCGCCAGCGGCACACCCGCGGCGATGTGGTCGGCGAGCAGCCTGTCGAAGGCGGCGCGGTTGCACAGGCCGGTCAGCGCGTCGTGGCGGGCCGCGTAGGCAAGCTCCTGCTGGCGCAGCTTTTCCTCGGTGATGTCGCGCACCGTACCGAGGATCTGGCCGGCAGCACCCGCGGCGGCAACGAAGCGCACCAGCGACTCGACATGGCGGATCTCGCCGTCGCGCCTGATGATGCGGTATTGCGAGGCGGTGACGCCGTCAGAGCCGGGTGGCGGCAGATGCGCCCGCTCGGTAGCTTCCTTGTCGTCGGGGTGCAGATAGCTGTGCCAGAGGTCTGCTGTCACCTCGTCGGTGCCGGCGACCAAGCCGAATATGTCCCTGGTGCGAGCATCCCAATAGCTCTTGTTGGTGGCAATGTCGTAGTGCCAGATGCCGGTGCCGCTGGCGGCGAGCGCCAGGCGGAAGCGCACATTGACCTGTTCAAGCTCGGCCTCGGCGGCCTTCTGCTTGGAAATGTCGGTTTGCACACCCATCAGCCTGGTGGGCCTTCCGGACGTGTCGCGCTCGACGATGCCGCCGCGATCCAGCACCCACACCCAATGGCCCAGCTTGTGCTTGAGCCTGAGTTCGGTCTCGATGGCATCGGTCAACCCCGCAATATGGCGGTCGCCGCTGGCCAGCGCATGCTCGCGGTCGTCGGGATGGGTGAGTTGCAGCCACATGTCGCTGGTGGCGGCGAGCTCATCCTCGCTATAGCCCAGCATATGCGCCCAGGTCGCCGAATAGAAGCAGTCGCCGGCCCGAATATCCCAGTCCCAGACGCCAAGATGGGCGCGTTCCAGCGCTTTCGCCCAGAACGTTCCATCGCGACTTTTCTTGTCCTGACGCGCCATCGTCTGTTTCGCCTGCCCCACCCGCGGGCAATCTGCGACAGAACCAGAGAAGAAAGCGTTACTTCTGCCGAAGGGAAGCCGCTCAGCCCGACAGTCGTTCGTTTGTGAACGCGCCTTTCGATTGGCGGGCAAGAACCGGAGTTTTACTGCCCCCGGTTCGTCCTACTGCTTGTCCCAGGCCACCGGCCCATCCGGTGAGCCCAAAGGCAAGGACAAGAGGATCCTCCAATGACCAAGCAAGAAGACAACAAGGCCGTCGTCGTCAGATGGTTCACCGATTTCTGGGGTGAGACCTGCGACCTGTCGGTGGTCGACGAGATCGCGGCGCCCGACATGCTGTTGAAATATTCGCTGCATGAGCCGCGTCGCGGCCGCGACGATATCAAGGCCTTCATGACCGATTTCCGAGCCGCCTTCCCGGATCTCAACTTCTGGGCCACCGCCGACCTCATTGCCGAGGGCGACTATGTCGTCGGCCAGTGGGAAGGTGGCGGCACGCATACCGGTCCGGCCTTCGGCGATTTCCTGGCCGGCTCGCTGCCCGCCGCCACCGGCCGCACGATGCGCTTCACCGGCACTACGGTGCTCAAGGTGATCGACGGCAGGATCGTCGAGGAGATCGGTCTCGACGACGGCGTTGCCGCCCTCACCCAGCTCGGCCTGATGAAGGCCGCCTGAGGCCGCCAAGCGGGAACGATCGTTTCGGGCCAGGCGGCGTCAATGCCGCCTGGCCTCGTCGACTACTGCCCCGTTGCTTACTGGCTCGGCGCCATCGCATGCTCGCACGACACTTTCGGGTTCATGTCGGCGAAGGTGCCGGTCGGGTTGCCCTTCCAGGCCCAGACATGCAACTCGTAGAACTCACCCAGGCCGTAGCGGTTCGGCGCGCTGTTGAAGTTGAACAGTTGGCCGTCCAGTGATGCCGGCCCCTTCGAGGCGATGTATTCGACCGCCACCAGCTTCAGCGTGCCGTCGGCCATCGGCTCGTACATCACCGCTTCGGGATGGGCGATGTCGATCTTGTCGTCCTTCAGGTACTGGCCGTTGACGTAGTGGATGCCCATGGCGCCGCCGGTGATGCCGCTGGCACAGGGAATGGGCGCATAGCCCTCGGCCGTCGCTGCCTTGACGTCGAGAAAGCGGCTGTTCGCGGACCGCACCTTGTCGGCCAGCGGATTGGGACCGGACGCGGCGTCGGCCGCCTCCTGATGCGCCTGTGCGAAGGTGGCGCCGACGGCAAGCATGGCCCCCGCCATGACGAGCCTGTTGCGAAGATTTGATTTCATATCCATTCCATTCTTCTTGAAAAAGCACGGCTCGCCGGCCGCCGGAAATACGGAGGCCCGGCAGGCAAGCGCCGTGGCTGTTGTTGCTTGGCGATCCCGAATTCGATGTATCGTGGAAGGATCATCCCTTCGGCAGATACGGTATCGTTCCGGCCAGATCGGTGTCGTCGATGAGCTGGAAACGGCTGTCGCTGCCGCCCTGACGCGCCGAGACGAAAGGCGCGTAGGCCGGATCGTTGGTGAAGGCGCGCGCCGCGGCTTCCGACGGGAATGCCATCAGCGCGATCAGCGTGGTGTCGAGCGGCTTGCCCTCGAGCGTCTTCACATTGCCGCTGCGCGACAGATATCTGCCGCCATGCTTGTGGACGAGGTCGTGCACCGAGGCGGCATAGTCCGGCACCCATTTCGGGTCCTTCATCTTGATGTCCGCGATAACGTAAGCAGTCATGGTCGTATCCTTGGTTGCGGCGCACAGGGATATCCCGTGCGACTGGCTAAGGGCTCGCATGGCAAGGCCTCTGCCAACCAGTCCGCGATCTGTACCGGCCCGGTACAGTTTCTGTACTCGCCGCTTCAATCATGAAGAGGTAATGTTCGGCACGAAGGGCTAATGTTCGGCCCAACTTCGAGGGAGAGGCACCGATCATGGCCCAGCACGGATACAAGCAGTTCTGCCCGCTATCGATGGCCGCCGAGGTGCTGTGCACCCGCTGGACGATGGTGCTGATGCGCGAGCTGGTGGCAGGTTCGACCCGCTTCAACGACCTGCGCCGTGGCGTCCCCAAAATGTCGCCGACCCTTTTGTCGCAACGGCTTAAGGAACTCGAGCTGGCCGGCATCGTCGAGCGTAAGGCGGTCCAGGGCGAGAAGGGGATTTTCGACTATCAACTGACCGAGGCAGGCCGGGATCTGCGCCCCGTCGTCGAGGCGATGGGGTTCTGGGGGCAGAAGTGGGTGGAGTCGCGGTTGTCGCTCAAGAACCTCGATCCGTCGCTGTTGATGTGGGACATGCGGCGCAATCTAAACCCCTCGCCGCTGCCCGATGGGCGCACCGTGATACAATTCCTGTACCAGGAGCTCCCGGCCTCCAAACGGTCGTGGTGGCTGATCGTCGAGAAACACGGCGAGGTCGATCTGTGCTGGTACGATCCGGGCTTCGAGGTCGACCTCTACGTCTCGACCGACCTGCATACGATGACGGCGATCTGGATGGGTCTGCTCACTGTCGAGAAGGCCGGCGCCAAGGTCGCCCTGACCGGCGACCAGTCCATCGGCAGGAAGATGCAGATATGGCTCGGCCTCAGCCCGTTCGCGGTGGAACCTAAGCGCGCGGCTTAGAAGCGAGGGCTTGAGGGCGACCAGTTGCACTTTGTCAGGAAACGGGTGGCGAGGCCGGCGTTTTGGCGGCTTCAATGCGGGCATGTTCATCACCCTGGCCAAAGATCTGAAATCCGTCCCGCTGCCGGTCGCCAATGATCCGCGCTGGACGCGCATCGTGGCGCGCGACAAATCGGCGGACGGTGAATTCTGGTATTCGGTGGCGACGACCGGCGTCTACTGCCGCCCCTCCTGCCCATCGCGGCGGGCCAATCCGAAGAACGTGCAGTTGCACGACACGCTGGATCAGGCCAGGGCGACCGGCTTTCGCCCCTGCCGGCGCTGCAATCCGGATGGTTCCTCGCTTGAAGCCGGCAACGCCGCGATGGTCGCCGATGCCTGCCGCAGGATAGAGCATAGCGAGGAGGAACCCTCGCTCGCCGAACTGGCTGGTGCAGCCGGCCGCAGCGCCGGCTATTTCCATCGAGTCTTCAAGGCCATCACCGGGTTGACACCGAAGGACTACGCCACCGCACGCCGGGCCGCTCGGGTTCGCCAGGGCCTCGAAGACGGTGCCAGCGTGACGGCCGCGATCTATGACGCCGGTTTCAATTCGAGCGGGCGTTTCTACGAAAAATCGACCGGCATGCTCGGCATGACGCCGACCCGCTACCGTGCCGGCGGCGCCAATGAGGACATCCGCTTCGCCGTCGGCGAGGCCTCGCTCGGCAGCATTCTGGTCGCGTCGAGCCAGAAGGGCGTCGCCTCGATCTTGCTCGGCGACGATCCCGACGCGCTGGTGCGCGACCTGCAGGATCGTTTCCCCAAGGCGCGGTTGATCGGCGGCGACCGCGACTACGAGGCGTTGGTCGCCCGCGTCGTCGGTTTCGTCGAGGCGCCCGCGCTCGGTCTCGATCTGCCGCTCGACGTGCGCGGCACGGCGTTCCAGCAGCGCGTCTGGCAGGCATTGCAGGAGATCCCTGTCGGCAAGACGGTGTCCTATGCCGAGATGGCGCGGCGCATCGGTACGCCGAACGCCACGCGCGCCGTCGCCGCCGCCTGCTCGGCCAACGCGCTCGCGGTGGCCATCCCCTGCCACCGCGTCATCCGCAAGGACGGCGCGCTTTCAGGCTACGCCTGGGGCGCGGAGCGCAAGCGCGCGTTGCTCGACCGAGAGGCCGGCGTGTCGAATGCTCCCGACAGCGCCTTTCGATCTGCACGAAGCTGACGGGCACCAGCATGCGCGCGATGGCAAGGTCTTCCACCTCCGGCGCGAACGTCCCGCCATCAGGCAACGTTGCGCAGCAGGAGGACGCGAAATCACATGTGTTGGCCGCCATTGGCGAACTGGTCGATGAAGGTAAAGCTGAGTGGAGTCGCGGCGAGAGCGGCGAGATCGAGCTGCGGCTGGTGTCAGGCGAAGTGTTCGTGCTGGGTGAGGTCGCCGTCACCCGTGTTGGGTGAGCATGTTTGGGGGCAGTGTGGTCCAAGTCAGTACTCTACGGCGCCCCCCTCTGTCCTGCCGGACATCTCCCCCACGAGGGGAGAGATTGGCAGTCTTGGCGCCGGCTCTCTTCTTACAACGTTGGAGATTGGCGAAGGCCGCGATAACAGCCAATCTCCCCACAAGTGGGGGAGATGTCCGGCAGGACAGAGGGGGGCGCCGTAGAGTGCCTACCTTCGCCGCTCATCGTCAAATCCCGAAACTTGAATTTGAAAGCAAGCACCGGAGTGAGAGCCGAGCACCCCGCGGCTAGGGTTCAGGCACACAGAAGGAGTGAAGCAATGAACCTCATAGAAACCCATGTGCCGACAGTCTCCAACGCTGCCGCCACCCTCGACACCATAACCTACGCCATCGGCCAATCCGCGATCGGCAACATTCTGGCGGCGCGCAGCCGGATCGGCGTCTGCGCCATCCTGATCGGCGACGACATCCGAACCTTGGAGCAGGATCTCGCCAGCCGCTTCCCCGGCAGGATTCTGATTGAAGACGAACCCGCTCTGAGCGACGACCTCGCCGCGATAGCGCGCTTCGTCGAAACGCCCTCCGCCGGCCTCGACCTGCCGCTCGACGTCAGCCATGGCACGCCGTTCCAGCAGCGTGTTTGGGGCGTGCTGCGCACCATCCCCCGCGGCGCCACCATCACCTACACCGCGCTTGCCCAACGCCTTGGCCAGTCCAACGGCGCCCGCGCCGTGGCGACGGCCTGTGCGGCCAACGCCATCGCGCTCGGCATTCCCTGCCACCGCGTTGTCCGTGCCGACGGCACGTTGTCGGGCTACCGCTGGGGCATCGAGCGCAAGCGCGCCTTGCTCGACAGGGAGGCACGGATATGAACGCCCACGCCAGGGTTGCCGCATCCGCGGTGGAAGCCGCAGAGACACGCGTCGGATCCTACGACTGGCCGGCATTGACCGCCGAACTCGACGGCTTCGGCTGCGCGGTGCTCGAAAAGCTGCTCTCGCGTGAGGAGTGCCGGCAGATCGCCGGCCTCTATCCCCAGGAGCAGCATTTCCGCAGCCACATCCACATGGCCAGGCACGGCTTCGGCAAGGGCGAATACCGCTATTTCCGCTATCCGTTACCCGATCTCATCGGCGGAATGCGCAGCGCCCTCTATCCCCAGCTGGCCGAGGTCGCCAACCGCTGGAACGACCGCATGGGACAGGCGATGCGCTATCCCGCGACGCATGCCGAGTTTCTCGACCAGTGCCATGACGCCGGCCAGACGCGGCCGACGCCGCTGTTGCTGCAATATGTGCCCGGCGACTTCAACTGCCTGCACCAGGATCTCTACGGCGACCTCGCCTTCCCGCTGCAGGTGGCGATCCTGCTTTCCGAACCCGGCAAGGATTTCACCGGCGGTGAATTCGCGTTGACCGAGCAGCGGCCGCGTATGCAGAGCCGGGTCGAGGTGGTGCCGCTGCGCCAGGGCGACGCCGTTGTCTTCGCCGTCCACAATCGGCCGGTGCAGGGCACCAAAGGCAATTACCGCGTCAACCTGCGCCACGGCGTCAGCCGCTTGCGCTCAGGCATGCGCCACACCGTCGGCATCATCTTTCATGATGCGAAGTGAGCGTCGGCTCATGCCTCCCAATAGGGCGGATCGCCAAAGGCTTCGCGTAGCCATGCGGTGAGCGCGCGCAGCTTGGCGGATCCGCGCCTATCCTCGGGATAGGCGATATAGATGGTAGCTCCTTCAGGTTCGACACCGACATCGACGACCGTCAATCGCTTGTCGGCGATCTCGGTTCGGATGAAGTAGGCGGGAAGCAACGCCAGGCCGAGGCCGGCAAGCGCGGCGTCGCGCATCAAAATCCCGTTGTTGACGCGCAGCGCGGTTTCAGGGCGGATCGTCACCAGCCGACGCGAAATCTTGAACCGCCAGTCGGCGGCGCCCCTGATGGAATAGATGATGCCCTTGTGGCGTTTGAGGTCGTCGGCGGTCGCGGGCCATCCGAATCTCTCGGTATAATCCGGCGAGGCCACCAGGAAACGGCGGCTCGAAGCCAGCTTCTTGACAATGACAGGTCCGTCATCGACGACCGGCCCGTGACGCACGACGGCATCGTAGCCATTGGCCACCATGCTGATGAAACGATCGTCGAGATCGAGCGTCAGTTCGATCCGCGGGTGCTTGGCCAAAAAGCCATATAACGCCGGGCCGAGATGGAGGATACCGAAGCTGGTCGGCGCCGATATCCTGAGCGGTCCAGCGAGTTCGCCGCGCTGTTCGGCGATTTCGGCGCTGGCCTCGGCCACCTCCTGCATGATGCGCTTGGCGCGCTCGTAAAAACCTCGCCCCGCTTCGGTGATCGAGAGTTTGCGGGTGGTACGGTCCAGCAGCCTTGTACCAAGGGTGCGCTCAAGCTCCGACAGCCGCTCGCTGATGACGGACTTGGACAGGCTCATGCGCCTGGCCGCCTCGCTGATCGAACCGGAATCCGCGACAGCTACAAACGCGGCGACGGATTCAAGCTTCAGCATTGTTCGGTTTTCCCGAATTCACAATCAGGCGACCGACACCTAACGAAATCAACGATATAGTGCAATAGTTGAAAGGACCAGGATATCGTGGCGACAGAATAATACTCGGGGTAATGCTTCATGTTTCGTCCTTTGGTTATCGTACTAGGCCTGCTGTCATTCGCCGCTCCGGCGTCGGCGCGCGTGATCCCGTTCCCGACTGGCTTCAAGACGCAGTCGATCGATACCAACGGCAGCAGGCTTTATGTGCGCGTCGGTGGGCAAGGGCCCGCGGTCGTGCTGCTGCACGGCTTCGGCGATACCGGCGACATGTGGGCGCCTGCCGCGATGAAGCTGATGAAGGATCACACGGTGATTGTGCCGGACTTGCGCGGCATGGGCCTCTCGGCGCATCCGGACAGCGGCTACACCAAGAAGAACCAGGCGGTCGACATCGCCGGCGTGATGGATGCGCTGAAGATCGACAAGGCCGACCTGGTGACACACGATATCGGCAACATGGTCGGCTATGCGCTGGCCGCGCAGTATCCGAAGCGCATCACGAAATGGGTTGTCATCGACGCACCGCTGCCGGGCATAGGTGACTGGGACAAGATCAAGCAAAGCCCGTTGCTCTGGCACTTCAACTTCCGGGGCCCCGACATGGAGCGTCTGGTCGCTGGCCGCGAGCGCATCTACCTCGACCGCTTCTACAACGAACTTTCGGCCGACCCGAAGAACATCGACGAGGCAACGCGCGTCCACTATGCAAAACTCTATGCACGGCCGCATGCCATGCATGACGCCTTCGAACAGTTCAAGGCATTCGACCAAGATGCCATCGACAACCAGGCAATGCTTTCCACCACCGGCAAATTGCCCATGCCGGTGCTGGCAGTCGGCGCGGAGAAATCGGCCGGCACGACGCAGGCGGACGTCCTGCGGTTTGTCGCGGCTGATGTAACGGGAGCCGTCTTGCCCACATCCGGCCACTGGATCATGGAGGAAAACCCGGACGCCACGGTCAAGCTCATCACCGATTTCCTCTCCAGATAACGACCGCCCGGCGCGACCACTTCGGCCTTGCTGAAACCGATCGCATGAAACCAAGCCGAGGGGTTGTTCCCGGCAAGGCGGCTGTCATCAAAAGGGAAGCCATTCGATGTCGTTGTCGCATTTTCTTATTTCGGGAACCGCCGTCCTCATGGCGATGGCCGCGCCGGCTTCGGCCGCCGGCGGGCCGAAAAAAACCGTCGTACTGGTTCATGGCGCCTTTGCCGACGGCTCGAGCTGGAGCAAGGTCATCCCCTTGCTGGAGGCCAAGGGGCTCAATGTAGTGGCGGTTCAAAATCCGCTGAGCTCGCTTGCCGCTGATGTCGACGCAACCAGGCGCGTCATCGATGCCCAGCCGGGGCCAGTCATCCTCGTCGGCCATTCCTGGGGCGGTGTCGTCATCAGTCAGGCGGGCGTGGACGACAAGGTCAAGGCGCTGGTCTACGTCGCCGCTTTCGCACCGCCAAAGGGCTTGTCTGTGAACGATCTTGGCAAGGGTCAGCCGCCGCTACCCTGGGCAAGCGCCCTGCAACCCGACAGCGGCGGCTATGTCAGGCTAAGCGCCGAAGGCGTCGCCAAATATTTCGCGCAGGACCTGCCACCGCAGGAAATCAGCCTGATCGCAGCCACGCAAGGTCCGCCCTTTGCCGGTATTTTCGACGAGAAGCTCGCTGCCGCCGCCTACGAGAGCAAGCCGAGCTTCTACATTGTCGCCAGCCAAGACGGCATGATACCGCCGGTTGCTGAAGCTGCGATGGCCAAGGCGATTGGCGCTGAGGTGACCGAGCTTGCGACCAGCCACGTTCCCATGCTCTCCAAACCGCGCGAAGTGGCCGATGTCATTCTGGCGGCCGCAGACTCAGTGAAATAGGACAGAGTCAGACAAATCCGTCACCCGTCCTCGAACACCATCTCCAGGATCCACGGACACGCATAATAATCGGCGATGCGGTCGATCACCCCGCCGGCGGCATGGACCCGCACCAGATGGGCTGGGCGCCAGACATCGCCATACAGCCTGTCGACGACCAGGACGATCTCGGCGCCGATCGCACCCTGCCGCATGCGCCAGGGCTCGCCGCGCTCATACTCGACGAAATAGGGCGAGTCGGAGAGCAGGCCGTTGTAGCAATCCGAGACCCGCAGGCGCGCATCGGCGCTGGTCAGCGCCCGTACCCCGTCCCAATCCCGGGCATTGAAGAGTTCGACATAGCGGCCGAGCAGCCGCGCCAGTTCGGGGTCGTGCGCGGGTATCGCCATCGGTTGCGCCGGCAAGGCAGCGAGCTTGGCGCGGCCGCGGTTGAGCGCCGACTTTACGCCGCCTGTCGTCGAGCCGACGAGCTCGGCGATCTCCTCCAGCGAATGGTCGAAGACATCCTTGAGCAGCACGCAGGCCCGCTCCTTCGGCGGCAGATGCACGACCAGCCGCTCGATGGCGCGGCCGGCGCCCTGCCCGGCAGGCTCGACCGGCAACACGATATCGTCGCCGGCATAGCCGGCCTCGGCTCGCTGCCGCGCGCGGCGGCCCCTGATGAAATCGATGCACCTGTAATGGGCGATGCGGAACAGCCACGGCCGCAACGCCAGCGTGTCGTCGAGCGACTCGATCTTGCGATAGGCCTCGAACAGCGCCTCCTGCATGACGTCCTCGCCATCGAGCGCCGAGCCGGTCATGCGCGCGCAGTAACGATGCAGCCGCACGCGCAGATACGAGACGGTCTCGAGGAACGCGGCATAGCGCAGGTCGAATAGGCCTTCGGGATCGAGCCTTGGCCTCATCCCCTGCGCGGTGTCACGAGATCTGCGGATCTGCTGGTTCATCGCGGCACGTAGGTTAGCGTCACCACGCCATTGTCGAAACGGTGCGTGCCGACGAGATCGAGGTCGATGGAACCGACATCGTCGAAGGCGCGCTTGCCGTGCCCGACGCGGGTCGGCACGATCGACAGATGATACTCATCGACCAGCCCGGCGGAAACCAGCGTTTTGTCGAGCTGCGACACCCCATATTTCAGGATGTCGCCGCCCGGTTGCCGCTTGAGCGCGGCGAGCGCCTGCGCGACGTCGCCCTCAAGCAGCGTGGCATTCCATCCCACCGTCTTGAGCGTCTTCGACGCGACCAGCTTCTTCAAGCCGTTGATGCGGTCCATATACGGACCCTTGAGATCGGGCCAGCGCGCCGAGAACATCTCGTAAGTGACGCGGCCGACCAGGAAGAACTCGACGCCGGACAACGCCTGCAAGGCATGCGCCTGGTTCTGCTCGTCGAAGAAGGGCGAGGCCCACCCCATCGGCCCTTCGATGACACCGTCCAGGGAGACGAAGCTGGACACGATCAGCCGGCGCATGATCAGGCCGCCTTCGCGCCGGCGGCAACATCACCGGCATCCGGCAGCCCAAGCTTCGGCCGCACCCATGCGGCGAGGCGGGCGATCGCGTCATCGGCTTCGGGCGCTCGGCCCGCCATCATCTGGAAGGAGTGCAGCATGTCGTCAAAGACATCGAGCCGCGTCTCGACGCTGGCTCGGCCGGCACGCTCGGCGAACATGCGGCTCTCATCGACCAGCGTCTCGTCGGCGCCGGCCTGAAGGTAGACAGGCGGAAAGCCGGAGAGGTCGGCATAGAGCGGGCTGACCTCGGGATCGCGCCGGTCGGCATCGCCGATGAAATTGGCCACCAGCCAGTCGACGCCGGCCTTGGCGAAGGCGGGGTCCTTGTCGCGGTTGGTCTCGTAGCTGGCGGCGGTCAGCGCCATGTCGAACCAGCCGGAGATGATCAGGGTGGCGACGGGCAGCGGCCTCCCCTGCGCACGCAGCCGCTGCAGGACGCCATAGCTCAGCACCGCGCCGCAGGAATCGCCGGCGATGACGATCCGTCCGGGGTCGAAGCCCTGGTCGGTGAGCCAGTTCCAGGCAGTCATCGCTGCCTCGAGTTGAGCCGGATGCTTCGCCTGGTGTGCCAACGGATAATCGTAGACCAGCGCTCGGCAGCCGATCGCCTTGGCCAGATGGCCGACCAGCTTGCGATGCGTGTAGATCGAGCCGCCGACGAAGCCGCCGCCATGCCCGTAAAACAGCGCCCGCTCCGCGTCGGCGCCTTTCGGGACGATCCATAGCGCCGGCACGCCGCCGGCATCCACCTCGATATAGTCGACGCCCCCCGGTTCGCCGGTCAGCGCCGGCCAGTGAGTGTCGTTGAAATCGATGATCGCCTGCGGGCTGGTCAGCTTGCCGGCATTGGCGACGAACGCCGCATAATGGTTCCTGTTTGCCTCACTCTCAATGCTCGCCATAATAGCCTCCGGGGTTATGGATCGCGGGCCGCGCGATCTTCCAAAGCCAAGGACGGACGAGCGGGCAAAGAGGATACGTCACAGCGCTCGCTTTTTCGGGAGAGCACTCAGGCCGCGCCGCCAAACGCCGCCGCATGGCGCCGGGCGAACTCTACGAACGGCGTCGGCTGGACGCCGAACATCTCATGCGTCGCCAGGTGCACCCGCGATTTCGGCCGCCGCCGTCGCTCGGCCAGTTGCTCGTCCAGCGCATCGGCGAAACCGGCCGGAATGCCGGCGGCCAGCAGGTTGCGCCGCCGCTGTTCCGGGCTCACGTCGACATAGCGGACCGGCTTGCCGGTCGCCTGCGATATTCGCGCGGCGATGTCGGTCATGGTCAGCGCCTCGGGTCCGGACATGTCGAGGCTCTCGCCTGCATGGCCGCCATCGCGCAGCAGCCGGAAGGCCACCTTGGCGATGTCCTCGACATCGACCGGCGACAGCTCGGTTTCGCCGAGCGCGAGATAGAATGCCCCCTCGGCGGCGATGGTCGGCGCGTCGCGCAGATAGACTTGCATGAACTGACTGGGACGCAGATGCGTCCACGCCATGCCGGCCGCTTCAAGATAGCGCTCGACCTCCTCATGCATGCGCGTGAAGCGGAACTTCGTCGCGTCGTAGCCGATGTTGGACTCCCTGCCGGAGAACTTCACCACATGCGCGACGCCGGCCGTTCTGCAGGCGTCGATGAAACGGCACTGGGTCTCGGTCATATCGTCGCCCGCGGTCGAAATCATCAGCACGCGATCGACGCCGTCGAGCGCAGCGCCAAGCGTTTCCGCCCGGCGCATGTCGCCCTCGACCAGGTCGACGCCGGCCAGATCGCCCATTCCTGAAGCCGATGCCCGGTTCAGATCGCGGACCAGCGCCCGCACCACATGCTTCTGCCGCGCGAACTCGCGCACGATCGCTTTTCCGTTCAGGCCCGTGGCACCCGTCACCAGGATCATCAGCTTTTCTCCGTCTTGATTGCCGCTGCTGCCATCCCGGCAACCGCAGCTTGAAGACGAAGAGACCCGGGCAAAGGATTCTGCCCAAACGTCTTTTTATCGATGCGAGGCTCAGCCGCTCGGCGCGTAGCGGTTGACCACCATGCCGCAGGCATAGGCATTCGAACCGAGCAGCCGAAGGTTCCGGAAGCCGCCCTGGTCGAAAATGCGGCGGCCGGCGCCCAGCGCCGCCGGATTGACGAACAGCTGGAGCTCGTCGACCAGTCCCGCCGCGATCAGCGCGGAGGCGAAGCCGGCGCCGCCGAAGACGGCGATGTCGGTGCCCTCGCCCGCTTTCAGCGCCTTGACTTCGCGCGGCAGGTCGCCGCTCACCACCGTCGTGCGTTCCCACCGCGAGGTTTTCAACCTGTCGCTCGGCACCACTTTCCGTGCTTCGACGATACGGCGGGCGAAGGCGTAGAACGGATCGTCGGGATATTTCTTCGCCGCATTGCCCCAGTGGGTCAGGTACCCCTCCTCGGCCATCTTGCGGCTGAGCAGGATGGTGTCGATACCGGCAAAGACGGTGTTGAAATCGCGCTTCAGCTCCTCGTCCCAGCCATTGTCGTCGCCCCACTCCCAGAGTTGCCAGCGATGATCCGCATTGGCGCCGACATAGCCATCGACCGACATCTGCATCTGAAGGATCAGCTTTTTCATCATCGTTCTCCGGCTGTGCCGATCGCGGCCGCGTGCTCGGCCAATCCTTCGGCATTGATTGGTTTACATTTGGAACTATTGACGTTCGAGAAAAATGATGTCAATAGTAAAGTGATTTAAAAATGGAACCATAGAGATGTCGACGCGTGAAAGATCCGGGTGCCCGATCAACCTGTCGCTGGAACTGCTCGGCGACCGCTGGACGCTGCTCATCATCCGCGATCTGATCTTCGCCGGGAAAAAGCACTTTCGCGAGTTCCTGCAATCCGACGAAGGCATCTCCTCACGCACGCTGGCCGAGCGGTTGCAGACGCTGCAGGAGGAAGGCATCCTCACCCGCAGCGATGACCCGAGCCATGGGCTGAAGGCGATCTACCGGCTGACCGAGGCCGGCATCGATCTTTTGCCGGTGCTGGCCACGCTCGGCGCCTGGGGCAGCAAGCATCGCAAGGCCGACGATCATCTCGCCCGCATCGCCGACGAGTTGGCGGCGGGCGGCGAGCCGGCGCTGGAACGGATGAAGGCGGCGCTGCGGGTGGAGCATATCGTTTAGGCGGATACCCAGTCTTCCCATGGGAAATGAGTTGTCAGCCTCGGCTGCGGCCAGGGATGTTGATTAAGCTACGCCGCGGCTTGACAGCCGTACATGATTTGTTCTCTATGTGTTCGCATCTATCAGCAACTGCGGATGAGCGGTCGGGATGGAAACGACAGCCACCATCCTGCATGCCGATCTCGATGCCTTCTATGCCTCGGTCGAGCAGTTGCTCGACCCGTCGCTGCACGGCAAGCCGATCGCGGTCGGCGGCGGCGTCGTGCTCGCCGCCTCCTATGAGGCGCGTGCCTTCGGCGTGCGCGGCGGCATGCCGGGGCGCAAGGCGCGCGAGCTCTGCCCGCAGCTGATCTTCGTCGGCGGCAATTTCAGCCACTACCAGCGGCTGGGCGACGCGGCGATCAAGGTGCTCGACGATTTCACGCCGCTGGTCGAGCGCATCTCCATCGACGAGGCCTTCGCCGATGTCGCCGGCTGCACGCACCTGTTCGGCTCACCGCAAGAGATCGCCGCAACCATCCGCCGCCGTGTGCGGGCCGAACTCGGACTGCCGATCTCGATCGGCGTCGCACGCACCAAGCATCTGGCCAAGATCGCCTCGCAGGTCGCCAAGCCCGACGGGCTGGTGGTGGTCGATCCCGGCACCGAGCTGGCCTTCCTGCACGATTTGCCGGTCGGCCTGATGTGGGGTGTCGGCCCGGCGACCAGGGCGCGGCTCGCCGAAATCGGTGTCGAGACCATAGGCCAGCTGGCCAGGACGCACAGCGGCGCGCTGACGCGGCTGCTCGGTCCCGCCGCCGGCGAAAAGCTCTCGGCTTTGTCGTGGAACCGCGACCCGAGGAAACTGGAGACGAAGCGCCGGGCGCACTCGGCCGGCGCCCAGTCGGCGCTCGGTCAGAAGCCAGCCGTGGCGCGCGTCATCGTGCCCACCTTGCTGCATCTGGCCGACCGCGTCGCCAGCCGGCTGCGCGCCAAGGCGCGGCCCGGCCGCACGGTGACCGTGCGTGTGCGCTTTGCCGATCTCAGCGCCGTCACCCGCTCGATCACGCTCGACCAGCCGATCTCGGCGACCACGATGCTGGCCGAAATCGCAGGCGATCTGGTGCGCGGCGTGCTCGCCGACAATCCGCATGAAAGAACGATCTCGCTGCTGGCGATCTCGGTCTCGCATCTCTGGGAAAGTGCCGAGCTGCAGCTCGAACTGCCGCTCGGCCTTGCCGACGAAAAGCACCGGCCGGGCACGGCAAAAGGTCTGGCGCGCTTCGGCGCCGACCGCGCCATCGACAAGATCCGCGAGCGCTTCGGCAAACAGGCCGTCGGCTACGGCACGGTGGCGCTCGAAGCGGCGCGCTCGGTGCCCGACGAATTCAGGGAGCTGGCGGAAAAGGAACTGTGAGAACTACCTGCCGCTGCGCCAATAGCGATGCACCTTGACGCCGCTGGCGCTTTCCCCGTGCCAAGGCTCGCAGGCGATGCCGTCCTTGTCGGCATCATGCGTCGGCCAATAGCCGGGCTGCCCACTGCGCGCGGGGGCAAGACCGACGGCGCGAGCCGCTGCACAGTTCGGGAACGCGGCAAAGTGCCTGAGCGCGGAGAGCGGTGAGTCGATCTGGATGCCGACAAAGCCATAGGCGATGTAGCCGGACAACAGGATGAACGGCGCGAAAAGAGCAACCCATTTCAGCCTGCCAAGGCGATGAGATGCAGGCCAATACAAGAATGGCAGAAGCATTCCCGTCACGCCCCCCGGCCCCAGCACATCGATGCAGGCTATCTCGGGGCAGGCTATCTCGGCCGGCCGCCATGACAATGATGCTGGACCTGCCGGGATCGAGACACGCCCGGCCCCTCAGAGCTGCGCCGTACCGAAAACCCGATCCCAGAATATCGACGTCACGCCGAAATTGGCGGTATCGTCGATGTGATGATGCACTGCGTGGCGGCGCTTGAGAGTGTAGAGATAACTGGGATGTCTGGGATGCCAGTGATGGATCATGTGGTGGACGCTGATGTACCAGAGATAGCCCAGCATCAGGCCGCAACTGACCGCGCTCGCGGTCGCGAAACCGAAGGCCATCCACACCGGCAGGAAGGCGACCAGCGCATGCACGCCCAGACTGAGCCAGGTCGGCGTGCCCACCGAACTGCGCTCCTCGACATGGTGACGGTCGTGCAGATCCCTGATGTAGGGAATGTGATGAAGGACAAAGCGGTGCAGGACGTATTCGATCAGCGTCCACAGGCCGAGACAGAAGATGACCATGCCGATCCACTCCGGCGCACTCTCCTCGCCGGCCTCGATCAACCCGGCTATTCCCAATATGGCGATCACCAGCGGATAGACCACGAAGTCGCTGTAGTAGCCGATCAGACCCAGTTGCATTCGGACGCCTTACCTGACCTTCGACGCCGCCCCAAAGTGATACTTCAGATTGCCGGACTCGCACATGAGGTGCAATGCGGGCGTGTTTGACATAGCGTCGCAATTTGCCGATGCAAGGGTCGGTATCCATGATCGACCGGCAATTGGCCACCTCATATCAGCGCCACGAATGGACACGCAAAATGGCAAAACGCAGTGCCGGCCTGCTGATCTATCGTCGAAGCGATGGTGACATCAGCGTGCTGCTGGTTCATCCCGGCGGCCCGTTCTGGGCCAGGAAGGACGAAGGCGCCTGGTCGATCCCGAAAGGCCTTGTCGACGAGAATGAGGACGAGCTTGTGGCGGCACAACGCGAGACCGAGGAAGAGATCGGCATCAAGGTCGATGGCGCTTTCGAGCGCCTCGGTGACTACAAGCAGCCGGGCGGCAAGATCGTCAGCGCCTGGTCGGTGGAGGCCAGGGCGGAGATCGACGTGGCCGCCATCAAGAGCAACAGCTTCACCATGGAATGGCCGCCGCGGTCGGGCTCGATGAAGGAATTCCCTGAGGTCGACAGAGCGGGCTGGTTCAGCCTGCCTGAGGCCGAGGTCAAGATGCTTGTCGGGCAGCGTCCGATGCTATCGGATCTGGCCGAGCGGCTGGGAATCTGGTGATCTCCCTCCTTGTGGGGGAGATGGCCGGCAGGCCAGAGGGGGGCGCTGTCCCGCCAACCTCTCGGCCAAATCAGCCGTGTCCGCCGGGATTCCCGTAAAAGCGGACCATGCCGAAAAACTGGCGTTCTTTCGCGCCCCCCTCTGCCCTACCGGGCATCTCCCCCACGAGGGGGAAGATCGGCTGCTACTCTTGAAACCGCGCCGCCGTCCAAGCCCCGCCCGCCGCGTTCGATTCCACCGCCGCGGCGACGAACTTCACCCCGCGGGCGCCATCGACCACGTCAGGCACCTGTGCCGCGCGTGCCGCATCGACCACTCCACCCGACCGATGCGCGCGGATGATGTCGGCTGCATCGCGGTAGAAATTGGCGAAGGCCTCGATATAGCCTTCCGGATGCGCCGCCGGCATGCGCGAAACGCGCCGGCTTTCCTCGGTCGAGCCATGGCCGCCGCGCACCAGCGTCCGGGTTTCCTCGCCATATCTGGAGAAGCGCAATTCCTCCGGCCGGCTTCCAGACCATTCGAGCCCGGCTCTGTCGCCATAGATGCGCACGGAGAGGTCATTGTAGTGGCCTGGTGATGTCTGGCTGGCCAGGATCGTGCCGCGCGCCCCGCCGGTCCAGCGCACCAGCACATGCGCATTGTCGTCGAGCCGGCGCCCCGGCACGGCGGTGAACAGATCGGCCGACACCGTCTCGGCCTCGCAACCCGAGATATAGCTCGCCAGATTGAAGGCATGCACGCCGATGTCCGCCAGCACCGCCGACTGCCCTGCCCGCGCCGGATCGGTGCGCCATTCCGCCTGCTTCTGGCCCTCGGCGTCGATCGGCTTCGTCAGCCAGTCCTGGATATAGGCGCCGTGCACCGACACGATCCGGCCAAGCTCGCCCGCCGCCACCATCTCGCGCGCCTGGCGCACCATGGCGTAGCCGGTGTTGTTGAGCGTGACGACGAAGCGGCGCTTCTTCGCCTTCGCCAACGCCACCAGTGCCTCGGCGTCGTCAAGCGTCGTCGATAGCGGCTTGTCGCAGATCACGTCGATGCCGGCTTCGAGGAAGGCAGCGGCGATCGGCGCGTGCAGATGGTTGGGCGTGACGATGACGACGGCCTCTATGCCATCCGGCCGCGCCGCCTCGGCCTTGGCCATGGCATGGTAGTCGGCATAGCTGCGCTCCGGCGCGATGCCGATCTCGGCGGCAGAGGCGGCGGCGTTCTCCGGATCGGAAGACAGCGCACCGGCGACCAGCGCGATCTGGTCGTCGAGGCGCATGGCGAGCCGGTGCACCGCGCCGATGAAGGCATTGCGGCCGCCGCCGACCATGCCGACCCGCAGGCGCTTGCCCGCCGACCCGTCCGATGTTGCGTAGACCATGTTTGTCTCCTCCGAGCTGATTTAAGGCTGAGGCCCGATATCGAGCCAGCACCCACCGCCGAGTTCTATGGCGCCCCCTCTGTCCTTCCGGACATCTCCCCCCTCCAGGGGGAGATTGGCAGCGTCGACTGCGGCGCCTTCTTGCAACGCTGGCGATTGGCGAAAGCAGAGATGACGTCCAATCTCCCCACTTGAGGGGGAGATGTCCGGCAGGACAGAGGGGGGCCTCGTAGAGCGCCACCTTTGACCGTCGGCATCACTCGTCAAGACCACAACTCACCGTCGAACGCCATTTCCAATTTCCATATTGTAAAACGATCGTATCGCGCTAGCCTGAAAACATGAGCGGGGCGCGCAAATCATCGGGACGGTCCATTGCCGACGAGGCGGCGACGCGCAAGCGTGGGCGCTCGCTGGCAGCGTTGGGCTATATCCAGCCACGGACCTATGAGGAACTGCGTGCGGTGCTGTCGTCGGGCACGGTGCATTTTCCCAAACGGCTGCGCCAGGTGGCGATCTTCCTGTGGCAGCATCCGAGCGACGTCGCGCTCGGCACCATCGCGCAGGTGGCCGCCCAGGCCGGCGTGCAGCCCTCGACGCTGGTCCGTTTTGCCCAGATCTTCGGTTACTCCGGTTTTTCCGATTTCCAGGGCCTGTTCAAGGACCACGTCAAGGGATCCTGGCCCGAAGGGCGTGGCCAGGAAAAGACGGAGGCCAATGCCAATCTGCGTTTCCTGCATGGCATGGTGGGCGCCTCGCAGGCCTCGCTTGGCCGCGTCGAGGCCGGCTTCGACGTCGAGAGTTTCGAGAAGATGGTGGCGCTGCTGGCTGGCGCCGACCTCATCTACGTCATCGGCTCCAAGCGCGCCTTCCCTGTCACCACCTATCTGTCGCTGACCTTGTCGCAACAGGGTGTGCGCAATGTGCTGGTCGACAATGTCGGCTCTTCGGCACTCGACCAGGTCGGCTGCATAGGCGCGCGCGACGCGGTGCTGGCCGTCTCCTTCAGCCCCTACAATTCGATCACCCCGGACCTCGTCGCGGTGGCGCATGAGCGCAAGGCCCGCATCGTCACCATCACCGACAGCACCTTCAGCCCGTTGATCCGGCTGTCGGACAGTTGGCTGGAAGTGGTGGAATCCGACTTCGCCGGCTTTCGCTCGCTGGCGGCCTCATTGGCGGTCGGCATGGCACTGGTCCAAGGGGTCGCCGCGCGCCGCGGCACATGAGGCTCCGCTGGCACAATTGACTATCGGGAATTGCCGTTCCATATTTCAGAAAATAGAAACTTTGTTCCGGGAGGAGGAATGGAGCTTCATCTTCAAGGCAAGGTCATGCTGGTCACCGGCGCGACGCAAGGCATCGGCCGCGCGATCGCGCAGGCGCTGGCGCGCGCCGGCGCCGGCGGGCTGCTGATCACCGGGCGCGATGGCAAACGCGGCGACGCCGTGGCGGCGGAACTGTCGGCCACCGGCACGCCGACCATCTTCGTCGCCGCAGACCTCGGAGACCCGGCAACCCCCGCCCTTCTGGCGCGAGCCTGTATCGAGCGCTTCGGCCGCATCGATGGCCTGGTCAACGCCGCCGGCCTGACCGACCGTGCCTCCTTCCTCGATGCCAGCCTCGACGACTGGGCCTCGCTGTTCGCCGTCAACGCGCGGGCACCATTCTTCCTGATGCAGGCTGCCATCGCCGACATGAAGAAGCGCGGCCAAGGTGGCTCGATCGTCAATATTCTCTCGATCAACGCCCATTGCGGCTCGCCCGAGCTCGCGGTCTATTCCGCCACCAAGGGCGCGCTGGCGACGCTGACCAAGAACGCCGCCAACGCCCACCGTTTCGACCGCATCCGCGTCAACGGCATCAATGTCGGCTGGACCGACACGCCGGCCGAACGCGTCATGCAATCCGAAATTTTGGGCAACGGCCCGAGCTGGCTCGACGCCGCCAACGCCGTGCAGCCTTTCGGCAGGCTGTTGACGCCGAACGACATCGCCAACCTCGCCGTTTTCCTGCTGTCCGACGCGGCCGGACCGATGACCGGCGCCGTGATCGACCAGGAACAGTCCGTGATCGGGGCGAACCGGTGAACGCTTTACCCGAGACATTGGGTCCGGCGCTGCTCGACCGCTTGCCTGTGTCGGTCCAGACACCGGCCTATGACCGCGCGGCCCTCGCCCCGGGGATGGCGCATCTCGGTGTCGGTGCGTTCCACCGCTGCCACCAGGCCGAATATACCGATGACCTGCTGTCGCTGCAGTTCGACCGCTGGGGCGTGGTCGGTATCAACATCCGCCCGCCCAGCCTCGCCGGCACGCTCGGCCGGCAGAGCGGCCTCTATACCAGGCTGATCCGCGAGAATAGCCATGTCGAGGCGCGCGTCATCGGCAGCATCGTCAAGGTGGTAGACAGCCAGGAGAGTGCAGAACCGGCGCTCGACGTGCTCGCCTCGCCCGACATCGAACTGGTGACGATGACGGTAACCGAAAAAGGCTATTGCCACATCCCGTCGAGCGGCGAACTCGACCTCGGCCATCCCGACATCGTTCATGACCTTGCCAACCCCGAGACACCTAGGAGCGTGCCCGGCATCATCGCACGGACGCTTGAGTTACGCCGGGCGACCCACGGCCGGTCGCTGACGCTGCTGTCTTGCGACAACATCCCGACCAACGGCGTCATCCTCGAAAAGGTCGTGCGGACTTTCGCCGAGCGGCGCGGCAAAGGGCTGGCCGACTGGATAGCGGCCAACGCCGCCTTCCCCTGCGCCATGGTCGACCGCATCGCGCCGGCGGTGACGCGCGATGACCTCGACAGCGTCGAGCAATGGTTCGGCTACCGCGACGCCGCGGTCGCGGTCGGCGAGCCATTTCGGCAATGGGTGATCGAACAAAAATTCGCCGGCCGCGTGCCGCGCTGGGATCTGGTCGGCGCCACCTTCGTCGATGATGTCACGCCGTTCGAGCATCTCAAGATGCGGGTGCTGAACGGCGCCCAGACGACGCTCGCCACTCTCGGCGTGCTGGCCGGGCTGGAACACACTTTCGATGCCGTCGCCGACCCGCTGCTCGCGGCTTTTGTGCGGCGCATGCTGGTGGAAGAAACGCTGCCGACCTTGACGCCGGTGCCCGGCGTCCTGCCTCTCGCCTATGTCGAGCAAAGTCTCGGCCGGCTGAAGAACACCGCGATCCACCACCGCAACCACCAGATCGCCACCGATGGCTCGCAGAAAATCGTCCAGCGCCTGCTCAACCCGATCCGCGACCGCTTGCGCCAGGGCGCCGGCATCGGCCTGCTGTCGGTGCCGGTCGCCGGCTGGATGGCTTATCTGATCCAGGCCTCAACCCGGTTCGGCAAACGCTGGCCGGTGTCGGACCCCTATGCCGGCAAGGTCGCTGGGATCGCCGACACGGCCGGCCGAGATGCACCAGCGCTGGCTTCAGGCATTCTCGCCATCGACATGATTTTCGCCCCCGGCCTTGCCGCGAACGAGACGTTTCGCGCGGCCGTTACGTCAGCGCTTGATGATCTGCTTTCGGACGATCCGATGGCCGCTGTCAGGCACAGTCTTGAACAAGATGAGGTCGCGAGGTTGAAGCGATCCAAACAATCGGCATTATAGGGTTGGGAGGCACTATGAAACTTGGACTGCTCACCGCACCGTTCGCGGAGACGCCGCTCGGCGAAGTCGCCGGCTGGGCAAATCAGGCCGGCTTCGAGGCGCTGGAAATCGCCTGCTGGCCGAAAACGTCCGGCGCGACCCGCCGCTATGCCGGCACCAGCCATATCGACGCGTCTTCCACCTCGCCCGCGCAGGCCAAGGAGATCGTCGCCTCGCTGGCCGAAAAGAACCTCACGGTCTCCGGCCTCGGCTACTATCCCAACCCGCTGCATCCGGATGCCGCGCATCGCGAGGCGGTCATTGGCCATCTCAAGAAGGTGATCGTGCTGGCCGCCAATATGGGCGTTCCCGTGGTCAACACCTTCTGCGGCGGCGATGCCTCGAAGACCGTCGACGTCAACTGGCAGGATGCGCTGAAAGTCTGGCCCGAAATCGTCGCGTTTGCACGCGGCCACGGCGTCAAGCTTGCCTTCGAGAACTGCCCGATGATCTTCAGCTATGACGAATGGCCGGGCGGGCACAACATCGCCTATTCGCCACAGGTCTGGCGCCGCATCCTGGAAGCCTGGGGCGGCGAGGTCGGCATGAATTTCGACCCCTCGCATCTCGTCTGGCAAATGATCGATCAGGCCCGCTTCATCAGGGAATTCGGCCCCTACATGCTGCATGTCCACGCCAAGGACTTGATGATTGATCGTGATGGTTTGTACGAGCGCGGAATTCTCTCCGCCGGCATAGGCTGGCAGGTGCCGCGCATGCCGGGGCTGGGCGATGTCGATTGGAGCGGCTTCTTCTCCGGCCTCTACCGCGCCGGCTATGACGGATCCGTCATCATCGAACATGAGGACAGGCGATTTGAAGGCAGCGACGACCAGGTGAAGCGGGGCTTTCTGCTCGCCCGCGACGTGCTGCGTCCTTTCGTCAAGTGAATTGGAGTGCTCCGCATGACTCACTTTGTCAGCGGCGTGCTTCAACGGATTGAACTGGAACTGAAAAACAATGTGGAGGAAGTCTGAAATGAAAAAAATCCTGACCATGGTCCCGCTCCTTGCGGGTGCCGCCTTGCTGGCCTCGGTGGGCGTCTCTGCCGCCGCCGGCAAATACACGATCGGCATCTCCAACACCGTGCAGGGCAATGGCTGGCGCGAGGAGATGGTCTGCGCCATGAAGGCGCAGGCACTCGCGTCCGGCGAGGTCGCCAAGCTCAACATCGCCCACCGCAACACCGATGCCGCCGGTCAGTTGGAAGACATCCGCAACCTGATCAGCGCCAAGGTCGACGCCATCGTCGTCAACCCCGCCGATCCGGCCGGCATCAAGGCGGGCCTCGAGGAAGCCACCAAGGCCGGCATCGTCGTCGTCGCCGTCGACCAGGCGGTCACCGAACCGTCGGCCTACATCATCTCCAACAACCAGGAACAATACGCCTATCTCGGCGCCAAGTGGCTGTTCGGCCAGATGGGCGGCAAGGGCGAGGTGTTCTACATGCGCGGCGCCGCCGGCGCTTCGGCCGACTCCGATCGCGATAAAGGCTTCAAGAAGGCGCTGGCCGAATTCCCCGACGTGAAGGTCGCGCAGGAAGTCTTCACCGGCTGGCAGCAGGACCAGGCCAAGCAGCAGATGCTGTCGTTCCTGGCCACCGGCACGCCGTTCAACGGCGTGTGGACGTCCGGCATCGACAACGTCATCGTCGACGCGCTGGTTGAATCGCAGGCGCCGCTGGTGCCGGTGGTCGGCGCCGACAATGCCGGCTTCGTCGGCCAGTTGAGCTCGGTCAAGGACCTCGTCGGCGCTGCCGTCACCAACCCCGGCTCGATCGGCGGTGCTGGTGTCACGCTGGCGCTGCAGATCCTCGACGGCAAGAAGCCGGCACAGCAAACCGTGCTGGTCGACCCGCAACTGTGGGACAACGCGACCGATGAAGGCAAGGCCAAGCTCAAGGCCGCCGCCGACCCGTCGCTCAGCCCCGAATGGCCAGTCTCGATCTCGATCCCGGACTGGACGACGTATACCAAGGAGCAGATCGTGGCTTGCAAGGGCCCGGGAGAGTAAGCACTATTTTGATTGCGTGGCGAGGATGGCGTTGCCGTCCTCGCCATTCAAAGGTTTGATAGGTCAGCGCTCTACGGCGCCCCCCTCTGTCCTGCCGGACATCTCCCCCTCAAGGGGGGAGATTGGCAGTTCCGGCGCCGGCTCTCGTCTTGCAACGTTGAAAATTGGCGAAAGCCGAGATGACAGCCAATCTCCCCCCTTGAGGAGGAGATGTCCGGCAGGACAGAGGGGGGCGCCGTAGAGCGCAGCAAGAGAATTTCTGATGCGGACAACCATTTGACCACCAGCCCTCTCCTCGACGCCACCGGCGTCGCCAAGAATTACGGCGCGGTTGCAGCGCTCCGCAACGCGTCCCTGTCAGTGCTGCCGGGCGAGGTGCATGCGTTGATGGGCGCCAACGGCGCCGGCAAGTCGACGCTGGTGAAGATCCTGACGGGAGCGATCCAGGCCAATGCGGGCCGCATCCTGATCCGCGGCGAGGCGCGCGACATCCGTTCGCCGGCCGCCGGACGCCGCGCCGGCCTGTTGCCGGTCTACCAGGAACCGTCGCTGATCCCAGATCTCGATGTGCTGTCCAACCTGCGGCTGACCGGCACGCCGGTCGAGCCGTTCCGCGCCTGGGTGCGCGAACTCGGCATTCCCGACCTCGACCTGCGCGACACCGCGCGCGACATCCCGCTGGCCGTGCTGCGCGTGCTCGACCTGGCCCGCGCGCTGGCCGTCGAGCCCGACGTGCTGCTGCTCGACGAGATGACGGCGGCGCTGCCCGCCAACCTCGCCGAGAAGGTGCTGGAAGTCGTGCGCCGCCAAGGCGACTCGGGCCGCGCCGTGATCTTCATCTCGCATCGCTTCGTCGAAATCTCCGCCCTGTGCGATCGCGCCACCGTGCTGCGCGATGGCGAGACCGTCGGCGTTGTCGACATCGTGCCGGGGGTCGAGGAAAAGATCGTCGAGCTGATGCTCGGCACACGCATCGTCAAGACTCACGTCGCCGCCCGCAGCGCTGCTGAAAAGGCGGCGCCCATCGCCGCCCGGCCGCGCATAACCGTGCGCAACCTGCGCGTCGGCCCCAAGCTCAGCGATGTCTCCTTCGACCTTAGAGATGGCGAGGTCGCCGGCGTCGTGGCGCTCGAAGGCCAGGGCCAGGACGAACTGTTCTCAGCCCTTGCCGGCTCGATCCGCCCGTCCGGCGGCACGATCGAGGTCGACGGCCAGCCGGCAAAGTTCTCGCACCCGATCGATGCCATCCGCGCCGGCATCGCCTATGTGCCGGGCGACCGCGCCGAGGCGCTCGCCATGCAGCGCTCGGTGCGCGAGAACATCGCCCTGCCCTTTAGCGCTGCGTTCCGCAACTGGGGGCCGATCAACATGCGCAGGGAGCGCACAAAAGTAGCCAGCGCCATCGAGCGGCTGCAGATCGACACCCGCGCGCAGGGCGAGGTGCAGCGCCTGTCCGGTGGCAACCAGCAGAAGGTGACCATCGCCCGCTGGATCGCGGCAGATGCCCGCACCATCCTGTGCTTCGACCCGACGCGCGGCATCGATGTCGGCACCAAGCAGGAGATCTACAAATTGCTGCGCGAGCTTGCCGGCAACGGCAAGTCGGTGCTGTTCTACACCTCGGAACTCGAAGAGGTGCAACGCGTCTGCGACCGCGTCATCGTCATCTTCGGCGGCCGCTTGGTCGACATCTTCCCGGTCGAGGAAGCCGACGAGCCGGCGTTGATGCGCGCCGCCTACGGCCTGCCGCGCGGCGTGAAGGCCGATGTCGGCATTTTGGCTGACCCCACCGCGAACACTTCCGATGCGCCGGAGGCGGCGCCATGAGCCATTTCCTGCGCCGCCAGGGCTGGGTCGTCGGCCTGTTCGCTCTCCTCGTCGTGCTGTTCATCGTCACCAAGCTGATCCAGCCGGGCTATGGCAGCGGCGACTTCGGCTCGCTGGCGCGCGCCGTTCTGCCCTATGCCTTCGCCGTCGCCGCGCAGACGGTGGTCGTCATCGCCGGCGGCATCGACCTGTCGGTCGCCGCGATGATGGCGCTGACCAGCGTCACCGCCGCCTCGATGATGGCGGGCGCGAGCGAGGAATACGCGCTGTTCGTGGTGCCTTTCGTGCTCGCCATGGGTTTCGTGCTCGGCGCCGTCAACGGCATGCTGATCGTCGTCACCCGCGTGCCCGACATCGTCGTAACGCTGGCCATGCTGTTCGTGCTGCAAGGTGCCGCCCTTCTGGTGCTCGGCGCGCCGGGCGGAAGCGCCGCCGAATGGCTGAAGGCGCTGATCTCGGGCACCGTGCCGATACCGGGCGTGCCCGACGCCATCGACGCCTGGCTGCCCAAGGCGCTGCTGGTGCTCATCGTCTGCCTCTGCATCGTCTGGATACCGCTCAGGCGCTCGCGCCTTGGCCTCTCCATCTACGCCATCGGCTCGAGCGAACTGGCGGCGTTCCGCTCAGGCGTGCCGGTCGCCCGTACCCGCATCGTCGCCTATGCGCTGTCGGGTCTGTTCGCAGCCATGGGCGGGCTGGCGCTGACCATGAGCACCGGCATCGGCGCGCCCATCCCCGGCCCCTATCTCTTGGCCAGCGTCGCCGCCGTGGTGCTGGGCGGCGTGGCGCTCGGCGGCGGCAAGGGCGGCCTGCTCGGCCCCATCGTCGCCGTCTTGGTGCTGCGCCTGGTGCGCACGGATCTCACCCTGCTCGCCATCGACCCCAACGTCACCGCCATCATCGAAGGCGCCATCATGGTCGCCGTGGTTATGTTCGGCGCGTTTATTACCATGCGGGGGCGGCAATGAGGGGCGGGCATCGGCATGCGCTTCTTCCTTCCCCCCTTGTGGGGGAAGGTGGATTGCCGCGCAGCGGCAAGACGGATGAGGGGTGTTCCAGGGAACGCCAACGTCTCACTCCGCTGGAGCACCCCTCATCCGTCTCGGCGCTATCGCGCCGATCCACCTTCTCCCACAAGGGGAGAAGGGAAAGATGCGTCGTGCCAACTCTATCGCGAGCCACCCCATGAGCACCACCGCGATCACCCCCGTCCCCTTCGGCCGCCGCCTAAAACGCTTCATGGCCGACCGGCCGCTGATCCCGCTGATCATCTTGCTCGTCATCCTGGTGGTGATCCTGCAGATCCTGCGCCCCGGCATCGTCAACGAGCGCTGGATTGCCAACACCATCAAATTCGCTATCCCCCTGGCGATCCTCGCCGGCTGTCAGACCATGACCATGCTGACCGGCGGCATCGACCTGTCGGTCGGCACAGTGGCGACGATGAGCGCCTTCATCATGGCGACGCAAGTCGTCAACCAGGACCCGGCGGTGGCTTTCCTGCTGGCGATGATGCCGGCGGTGCTGATCGGCTTGGTCAACGGCATCGGCGTCGGCGTCTTCCGCGTCCACCCGCTGATCATGACGCTGGGCACCAGCCTGATCGGCACCGGCTGCCTGCAGGTCTACCAGCGCACGGTGATCGCCTCTGGCGCCAAGATCCCCGACTTCCTCGCCTGGCTCGGCACCGGCGTCACCTCAGGCTTCCCCAACGCGCTGCTGCTGTTCGTGCCGCTGGCCGCGCTGATCGTCTTCACGCTGGCCCGCACCGGCTTCGGCCGCCTGCTCTACGCCGTCGGCGACAATGAGCACGCAACGCGGCTGTCGGGCGTGCAATACTGGCAGGTGATCACCGCGCTCTACGTCATATCCAGCGTGCTCGCCGGCATCACCGGCCTGCTCTACATCGGCCTTATCAAGGCTCCGTCGCTCTCGCTTGCTGAACCCCTGGTGCTGCCCTCGGTCGCCGCCGCCGTTATCGGCGGCACCTCCATCTTCGGCGGTCGCGGCGGCTATACCGGCACCATCATCGGCGCGCTCATCCTGACCGTGCTGACGACGCTCTTGACCATCCTGCAGATGCCCGAGGGAGCGAGAAGGATCTTGTTCGGGCTGATCGTGCTGTTCGTGACGGCGGCTTATTTGCGGATAGTCGAGGAGCGGTAGTTCCCGACCAAAGGGACAAATAGTGCCCGCCTGGCCTTCGCTGGAACCGCCTCAGTCTTTCTTCCAGGCCGTCAGCAATGGCCCCTCGCTTCCATAGACGGGGTCCTTTCGCGGACGGCCTACCCTCGGGATCGTCACGACCGCCTTGGCGTGGTCGGCGGCGGTCGTGCATTCGTCGTAGGTGCCGGATGCGGGATAGGCGCCAACCACGAGGAAGTCCTCGGACGCCGAAATCCGCTGGTGTCCGGTGCCGGCCGGGAGAACCGCGACATCGCCGGCCTTCAGCGCCAGTGTTCGTCCCTTCTTGCCGCCAAACTGGACCTTGGCCGTGCCGCGCGCGACGCCGAGCACTTCGTGGATGCGCGAATGGTAATGAACGTAGTCGTAGATGCCGTCGCGCCAGCTGTCGCCCCAGCCATTGGCGCCGAAAAGCTCCTCCATGACGGCCGCGGGATCGAAGTCTTGCGGCAGCCGCACGGCGCCGCGATAGATGACAAGCGGCCAGGACGGGTGGTTGGGC
Organism: Mesorhizobium sp. WSM1386; assembly: GCF_055901595.1. Taxonomy (NCBI): domain Bacteria; kingdom Pseudomonadati; phylum Pseudomonadota; class Alphaproteobacteria; order Hyphomicrobiales; family Phyllobacteriaceae; genus Mesorhizobium; species Mesorhizobium sp. WSM1386. Next base: position 3,097,668 of record NZ_CM148373.1, on the reverse strand, counting down.
ACCAGGCCATCATCCCTGAACCTGAATTCATTCGGTTTTCGCGGCCTGACGAGATCGGCGGTCTGTCGTCTGCCGGGCCTTGCAACGCCGGTAACCTGTTCGGCTGCTTTCTTCATGCTTTGCAGGATGCTCATGACGTGGCCTCGCATCAGGGAACCGACGCCGGTTCAACCTGCGTGCCGTCGCTTGGTTCCATCAAGGCTGTGCCCGCCGCCTGGCGCGAAAGCCGGGCGGCGGCCGTATGGTCAACCCGCGAGTTCGCCCGCGCGCGGCGCATCGCCCAGCGCCGCGGCCGGCGCAACCATGTCCTGCACCAGTATGTCGTTGCGCCTTGCGAAGGTGACCAGCGTCGCCCGCACGGTTTCGGGGTCGATCTCGCCGGCAATGCCGGCCTTGCAGGCGTTGAGCGCAATGGCGTGCGCGCCGTTGCGGCCGGCGGCCGGCCAATCCTGCAACAGGGCGTAGGCTTCCATCACATTCTCGATCGCAACCGGAAAGCCCATTCCGACCAGAACGGTGACCGGTTCTTCAAACTGCCCGCGATTCATGGCTTTTGCCTCCTCTCGATTATGCGGCACCTGCAGCGGACCGGACACAGGAGAGCGCGGCCCGCCGCCGACACGGTGCATGGACATCTTGTATGGAAGATTGAGCCGCCGGTTGGGCACCGCCGATCGCGCACGGTTCGACCTGGACACTTCGATCGTGGCAGGACCGGTCTTGGCCGGCCCGATGTTGGCCGGCTCGATCTTGCCTGGCTCGATCTTGCCTGGCTCGATCTTGGCTGAGTCCAGCGCCGGCATGCTCCGGCCTGGCGCCGGCAACATCCTGTGTGCCTTCACCAGCGCCTCGAGCCAGGCGGCGACGGCAAATGGAGATCGGCTGCGGCCGTCAAGCCAGGCCGCAATCTCTCCTTGCGGACGGCCGAGTTCGGCGGCGAGGTCGGCCGCTTCCCATCTCAGTATTTTCAGGCATTCACGCAACCGGCCCGCGATCACGTCTCCACCTCCAACAACAACGCCCTTCATCTTCTGTGCGGCGAACATCGCTCGCCGGTTCAACCGCCGGCAGCCGCCGCCGACACCTGCTGCGCCGCCAGGAACATCAGCGCCGACGCGGCGGTGCGCCGGTTCCAGCCGGCGGCTTCGGCCATGTCGAGCAGCCCTGCCAGTCGCGGCTGCAGCACGCTGCGGCATTCTTTTTCGTAGGCCAGGAACTCCTTTGCCTCATGTGTCGGCGCCGGCAGGGGTCCAAGGCCAGCCATTGCATCCATGTTTACCTCCGCTCGATTTCGTCCTGATGCCCGCCCCCCAACTGGGGAGCGGGCGGTCATGCATGGGCTCAGAAATCCATGCCGGCGCCGGCGGGCATCGCCGGGGTGGCGGCTTCCTTCTTCGGTTTCTCGGCCACCATCGCCTCGGTGGTCACCAGCAGGCCGGCGACGGAGGCTGCGTCCTGCAGCGCCGTGCGCACCACCTTGGCCGGGTCGATCACGCCCTGGCCATAGAGATCGCCGAACTCGTTGGTCTGGGCATTCCAGCCCCAGCCGAACTCGCTCTTCTCGCGCAGCTTGCCGACGATGATCGAGCCTTCGGCGCCGGCATTCTCGGCGATCTGGCGCACCGGCGTTTCGATCGCGCGGCGCACGATCTCGACACCGGTCTTCTGGTCGGGATTGTCGGTCTGGACGGCATCGAGCGCCCTGGCGGCTCGAAGCAGCGCGACGCCGCCTCCGGGCAGCACGCCTTCCTCGACGGCCGCGCGCGTGGCATGGAGCGCATCGTCGACGCGGTCCTTGCGCTCCTTGACCTCGACCTCGGTCGAGCCGCCGACGCGGATCACCGCGACGCCGCCGGCAAGCTTGGCCAGCCGCTCCTGCAGCTTCTCGCGGTCATAGTCCGAGGTGGTCTCCTCGATCTGCGCCTTGATCTGCGCGACGCGGCCCTGAATCTCTTCCTTTCGGCCGACACCGTCGACAATGGTGGTGTTCTCCTTCTCGACCACCACCTTCTTGGCGCGGCCCAGCATCTCCAGCGTCACATTCTCGAGCTTGATGCCGAGATCTTCCGAGATCGCCGTGCCGCCGGTGAGGATGGCGATGTCCTCCAGCATGGCCTTGCGGCGGTCGCCGAAGCCGGGCGCCTTGACGGCAGCAACCTTGAGGCCGCCGCGCAGCTTGTTGACCACCAGCGTGGCGAGCGCCTCGCCCTCGACATCCTCGGCGATGATCAGGAGCGGCTTGCCCGACTGCACCACCGCCTCCAGCGCCGGAAGTAGTGCCTGCAGGTTCGAGAGCTTCTTCTCGTGGATCAGCACATAGGGCTCGTCGAGTTCGACGCGCATCTTGTCCTGATTGGTGATGAAATAAGGGCTGAGATAGCCGCGGTCGAACTGCATGCCCTCAACGACTTCGAGCTCGGTCTCGGCGGTCTTGGCCTCCTCGACGGTGATCACGCCTTCATTGCCGACCTTCTCCATCGCCTCGGCGAGGAAGCGGCCGATCTCGGCATCGCCGTTGGCCGAGATGGTGCCGACCTGCGCGATCTCGTCGTTCCTGGTCACATCGCGGGCATTGGCCTTCAGCTCTGCCACCACCGCCTCCACGGCCTTGTCGATGCCGCGCTTCAGATCCATCGGGTTCATCCCCGAGGCAACCGCCTTGGCGCCTTCCTTGACGATGGCCTGGGCAAGAACGGTCGCGGTCGTGGTGCCGTCGCCGGCGATGTCGTTGGTCTTGGACGCCACTTCGCGCACCATCTGCGCGCCCATGTTCTCGAACTTGTCCTCAAGCTCGATCTCCTTGGCGACGGTGACGCCGTCCTTGGTGATGCGCGGGGCGCCGAATGATTTGTCGATCACCACGTTGCGGCCCTTGGGGCCGAGCGTCACCTTCACCGCATTGGCGAGAATATCGACGCCGCGCAGCATCTTCTCGCGCGCTTCGGTGTGGAATTTAACCTCTTTGGCAGCCATTGGATCACTCCTTCATCTAGGCAGCATTCGTTGACTGGTTGAATTTCCAAGAAGCCGTCAGGCGGCCTTCTTGATCTGCGCGGCCTCTTCGATCACGCCCATCACGTCACTTTCCTTCATGACGAGCAGATCCTGGCCGTCGAGCCGTATCTCGGTGCCGGACCATTTGCCGAACAGGATGCGGTCGCCGACCTTGACGTCGAGCTCGACCAGCTTGCCGCCGTCGTCGCGCGCGCCGGGACCGACAGCGAGTACCTCGCCTTCCTGCGGCTTCTCCTTGGCGGTGTCGGGAATGATGATGCCGCCCGCGGTCTTTTCCTCGGCGTCGATGCGGCGGACCAGGATACGGTCATGCAATGGACGGAACGCCATTTCGTTCTCCTTCTGGACAAACATGTTTTTCGCGGTTCCTCCGCAACCGGACCGGCAAAATCGGCCGGCGCGGAACGCAGCGACCCTTGCTCAGGCATCGCGCGCGCATATCGAGCTAGTTTTGCCGTTTTTAGGTTTCAAGAGCCCCGCCAAAAAATTTTGGCACTCCTGCGCCGCGAGTGCCAAGAGCCTGTTATCGCGACCTTATCCAGGTCGGATGCCGGCTTGAATCTTCTATCCTTGTTCAACAGATTATACGCGGCTGGCGCATCCCGGGCGCCGGAACCGCGATCCGCTCAAGGAGTTGTTTGCAGACGGAGCACATCGATGGACCGACAGATTTTTTCGCCGCTCACCTCCACCCCTGCCGCCGAAAGCTCCAACCGCGCGCTTGACCGCCTGCTCCAGGATACCAGCGACGGCGACGTCTCGGCACTGCGCCAGCCGAGCGGCGATTCCATCACCACTTAAAACTGGCTGGATGCCTAATACCTGACAGGAAGGAGAAACGAATGATCGCAAGCGTCAGCAAGGAATTCCGCCTCCAGATGGAAGGCTACGGCCTGACCACTGCGGAGATTCACTATCACCTGCCCGATCATCCGAGCCTGCTCCAGCTCTATGTCTGGCAGGATTATGACCTTGCGCCCGAGTTCCCCGAGCTTCACGGGTTCCTATCCTATTGGGAGCGCCAACTCGAAGGCCCGCTGCACTCGGTTCGCGTCGCCCACCACCGGCTGATCCAGCCTTCGGAATGGCGGGCCATCGACGGCATCATCGCTATCCAGTAGCGCGAGCAACCCGCTCCAAACCCGCCAAATCCATGGAGCTGGTCGGAAGTCGAAGCAGACATTTGAAGGCGACGCGCGGCACCACCTCACCAGAAGCCGATCAACGACCTCAATATCGCCGTGGGGCCGATCGCTTCCCGGCAGGTCCTGCGAAACCCGGCTCGGCCCGTTGCGGCAAGCACGTCGCGGTCGATGTCACCTAGGATAAAGCGTGCATTGCGCCAGCCGATCCTGGCGAGCGCCGATGCCAGATCCGCGCGCGCCGGATCGAACGGGCCCTGGTTGGCGGCCGGGTCCGCGGGCCGGTCAATGTCATTGCTCGCACCGATCGCGTGCCGAGGGATGGTCACGGTGGTGCCGGCGTCGAAAGGCGGGGAAAGATCGAGGAACCGGGAAATCGCGTCGAGGCAAAGCGCAGGCTCGGAAACGAGCTGCTCATAAGCCACGAAATGTACGGGTGCGCCGGTGCGGCGCAGGGCTTCCATGGCAAAGTAAAACTGGTTCCAATAGTCGGCAGGTGTGCGGAACCTGTAGGCCATCTTTGGGTGCGTAAAATCCTGCTTGAGTTCGAATGGCCTGTTCAGGAATGGACCGAGATGTTTGGCCGGCCGGAAAATGCTGTCGTTTCGGCTGAAGCGGAACCATGACAGGAGCTGGGTGATGGGATCCTTGCTCATCACGATGATAGGCAAGTCTCCATATCCAAGGTCGCGTCCGTTCATCAGGGCCGGAAAGATCCCATGCTTCCAAAAGCCCTGATCGAAGACGACAGACACCCCGAGATGAGTTTCCACCAGGTGCTTCGCGAGATTCGTGCCGGATCTCGGCGTCCCCATGATACGCACCCGGGCGACCTTGCCCTCAGCCTGCCTATGCGATCCGTCGGGTGTTGAACGCGTCATGGCCCCCTCACAGCGCCAGGCTCCCTTGCTCCGCCTCCTCGGCGTTGGGGTCGCCGGGTGCCGTGGCCCAGGCGAGCTCGACCAGCGTCACGGTGCGCTTTCCCGTGCCGTCGAGTTGGCACACGATGAGCCCCTGCTCCTCGATATAGGTGAGGAGGCGCCGGGCCCGGCGCAGCGAGTGCGAGCCATAGGCGCGCGCGATCGCGGCGTCGCTCGGGCACGGCCAGCCCTCCTTCGCCGCGCGAGCGATCATCATGAACACGCCCTGCATGTCGTCGGGCAGCAGCGAGGCGCGGACGGAAACGTCCCGCCATGCGTCATCCTGCGTCGTCTCGGAGCCGAGGCCGGCGCGGGCTCGCGTCAGCATGCGGCGGAACGCGGGCAGGTCCGGCACGACCGAGGCGAGGCCCTCGATGCGGCAGCGAACCACGAACTCCTGGTAGAGCACGCCGATGACGCGGAACCCCGCATCGGGCTCGGCCAGCACGGCGCGGAGCACGCGGTCGACGCGTTCGCGGCGCTCCGCCAGATCCTCGGCACTGATCAGCGGCTCGGCTGGTTCGGGGCGGATTTCCAGCGCCGCCGATTTCGCCGCCATCAGTTGGTCGAGCAGGTCCGGCGACGCCGTCCGGCGCGGCGCGCGCGCCGTTTCGGGCGGCGGGGCGGCCAGGATGATGGCGCGGGCATCCTCGAGCGCGGATTCCGGCAGCGGCATCAACCGTGGCGTGCCGTTGCGGGGGCTGGTATCGGTCGGGCCGATGCGCAGGCCGAGCGGCCGGCGCGACAGCGCGGGTCCCAGCGCCATGAACTGCCCGCGCTCCAGATCGCGAAAAGCTTCGGCCTGCCGCCGCTCCATGCCCAGGAGGTCGGCGGCGCGCGCCATGTCGATGTCGAGAAAGGTGCGGCCCATGAGGAAATTGGAGGCCTCGGCGGCGACGTTCTTGGCGAGCTTGGCCAGTCGCTGCGTGGCGATGATGCCGGCCAGGCCTCGCTTGCGGCCACGGCACATCAGGTTGGTCATGGCGCCGAGCGATAGTTTGCGCGCTTCGTCCGAAACCTCGCCGGCCACGGCCGGCGCGAACAACTGCGCCTCGTCCACCACCACCAGCATCGGATACCAGTGGTCGCGGGCGACCTCGAACAGCCCGCCGAGGAAGGCGGCGGCGCGCCGCATCTGGTTCTCGGCATCAAGTCCTTCGAGATTGAGCACGGTCGAGACGCGGTGGATGCGCGCCCGCTCCCCGGCGGCCTGCAAGCCGCGCTCGGTATGCTCCTCGGCATCGATCACCAGATGGCCGTAGCGGTCGCCCAGCGACACGAAGTCGCCTTCCGGGTCGACGATGGTCTGCTGCACCCAGGGCGCGCTCTGCTCCAGCAGCCGGCGCAGGAGGTGCGACTTGCCGGAGCCCGAATTGCCCTGCACCAGAAGCCGGGTCGCCAGCAGCTCCTCGAGATCGAGCGTCGCCGGGGCGCCCGCCGTCGTGTTTCCCATCTCGATCGCAACGGTCATGCCAGACTCATCAGCTCCTTCGCAGACGGGCTTATCAACCGGAGCATGGCCCGTCGAGCACCGATGGCCGGCAGGCCGACGTTGCGCACAGCCGCGAGAGATGCCGTTTGCCGAATGGAGCCTGTGGATAGTAACCGGTTGTTCACCATGCGCCGGCGTTCGAATTGAAGATGCCGGACATCCGCGTAGCCTGGCTTTGCATCGCGCCCCAACGTGGTGCGTCCCACCCCCCGCCCGGCGACCGGCGTTTTCAAGTTTCCTTTGTGTATACGCCGGTCGTCAATTCCATCCATCACCCTGCCGCGGCACCGGCGGCAAGGGCGGTGCATCCAGCCCGTTGAACGGGTCACGCCAGGCCTCGATCGCTTCGAGCCGGCGATACCAGCCGGCAAGCACGGGATAATCACCGAGCGGCAGGCCGCCGACATCGTTGAACGGCAGGAACGTCGCCATGCGGAAATCGGCGTAGGAGACCCGGGCCCCGACCAGCCATTGCCGCCCGGCCAGCGCCGCCTGCAGGATCGCCGCCATCGTGTGAAACAGCTTCAGCCCCTCCTCGACCAGTTGGCGATCGATTGGGCCCAGATGATAGCGCTGCTTGGTGCCACGCTCAAAATGCACCATGTCGCAGGCCCTGGCGAAGTTCTCCTTGCCCCAGCTTATCCAGCGGATCATCTCGGGCTCGTCATGGCCGGTACGCCAGAAATCCGATCCGACGTCGTGCGACAGCCGGCAAGCGATGGCGTCCGCCTCCCACAGGCTGCCGCCCGGCCACGCCAGTATGGGCAGGGAAAGATTGGGATTGAGCGGCCGGAATCGCTCCGCTTGCCCCGGCGCGAAGGGTGAGGCGAATTCGTAGGTCACATCAGCCTTGAGGTAACGCGCAACCGCGACCGCCAGGCGCGGATTGGGATTGCGGCTGAAGTAGAGTTTCATTTCGCCTCCGGCCGGCATCGGCTCGATCTCGTCACTCATATGCCTCTCCTGGTCCTGGCGCACATCGCCAGACCCAGGACGGCTGTGGCCGGTATAATCCTACAAAGTTTGGGTTGACCGCCTCCGATGGCGAGGCGACACTTCATCTCGTACCAAGGCAGGAGGAAATGCGATGGACGAGCCCGAACGGTGGCGCCACATGTCGACGGCGCCCAAGGACGGCAGCCGGATCCTGGTCACGGTCCGCCCGTCCGAACAGGGGCCGGCTGAAGTCGACCTCGCCTACTGGGCACGCGGCGACCAGTTCGCCGGCGAAGGCTGGCGCGCATCGGATTCCTCGCCGGGCCGCGTCGTCGAATACGCCGAGCCGGAGCTGAAATGCTGGATGCCCCTGCCCTCCGCCAATCTCAGCCGTGGCGGCTCGATGCCGGCCCCCTGGGAAGGCGAAGACGCACAGCAATTGGACGGGTCCGGGATTTAGCACAAAGGGCGAAGCTGCCAATCTCCCTCCTCGTGGGGGAGATGTCCGGCAGGACAGAGGGGGGCGCCGTAGGGCGCAAACTTCAAGGTCCATGCGTCTGGAACAGGACGGCTGGAGCGTGCTGCGGTTCTGCAACGACGATGTGATTCTCGACATCGACAATGTCTGCCAACATATTGTCATCGCTGCTGGTTTGGGCGGCACAAACTGATATGCCGGCGGAACAGCGCGCCCCTCTGCCCTGCCGGGCATCTCCCCCACTTGGGGGGAGATTGGCCGCTTCGACGCCGGCTCCTTCAGGTCAAACTTTTAAAACAAAAACGCCGCCGTGGCGGGGTTCGGTCCGTTGCGGCCGTCAGCCGAATCCATGCCCCGGATCGTCTCCAGGTCCTGCGCGTCGAGTTCGAAATCGAAGACATCGAAATTCGCCGCGACGCGATCCTGGTGGATAGACTTCGGGATCACGATCAGCCCTTCCTGGAGGTGCCAGCGGATCATCGTCTGCGCGGCGGATTTGCCGTGCTTTTTGGCGATGCTCGCGATGGTCGGGTCGCTGAGCAGACGGCCGCTGCCCAGCGGGCTCCAGCTTTCGGTGTGGATGTTATGCCCGGCATGGAAATCCCTGAGCGCGCGCTGCTGGAAGCGCGGATGCAATTCGATCTGGTTGACGACGGGCGTCACGCCCGTCTCGCCGATGATGCGCTCCAGATGGTCCTGGTTGAAATTCGAAACGCCGATCGACTTGATGCGGCCGGCCTTTTTGAGTTCGATGAGGGTCTTCCACGCCTCGACATATTTGTCCTGGCTGGGAACCGGCCAGTGGATCAGGAACAGGTCGAGCTGCTCGATGCCGAGCTTCTTCATCGTGTCGTCGACGGCCGTGAGAGCCGCGTCGCGCTGGTGGGCGCCGTTGCGCAGCTTCGAGGTGATGAACAGCTCGCTTCTCGCCACATCGGAAGCGCTGATCGCCTCGCCGACCCCCTCCTCGTTCTGGTAGCCTTCGGCTGTGTCGATCAGCCGGTAACCCGCCTTGATTGCCCAGCCTACCACTTGCGCGGTGATGCCGGCATCGACCTGCCAGACGCCAAGGCCAAGCTGTGGAATGGCGGCACCATCGTTCAATGTGATCTGTTCTGGCATGGTCAGGTCCTTTGCGAAGAAATGTCCGGGCGGTCGCCCAACGCAGCCTATCTAGGGACCTCCCTGGACAACGGCCAGTCGTCGGCGGACAAAATTCCCGGCACGGACCTGAAGGTGCCGGTTGTCTCCGTCAGAGCACCCGGCTCATTTCGGCCGGCGCACCGCCCGCACCACGCCGGCGGATGTGCTGCCGCAGAACAGGCGGTCGCCGCCATCGGATTCCAGCCCCGAGACACCCATGCCGGCCGGCATGCCGAGCGTCTCCAGAACCTTGCCGGTTTGTGGGTCGACACGGCGCAAATCGCTCTCGTCGCCTTCCCAGGTGGCGTGCCACAGCTCGCCATCCACCCAGGTTACCCCGGTGACGAAGCGGTTGGATTCGATGGTGCGCAGGATCGTCCCGGTCTCCGGGTCGATCTGGTGGATCTTGCGCTCGCGGTACTGCCCCACCCAGAGCGTCCCTTCGGCCCAGGTCAGCCCGGAGTCGCGGCCGCCGCCGGGCGCGGGAATGGTGGCCAGAATCGCCCCGGTATCCGGGTCGATCTTGTGGATGCTATCATTGGCGAGCTGGAAGAAGTGCTTGCCGTCATAGGCAGTGCCGGCATGGGCCGCGACATCGATCGAACGCAACGCCTGCCCGCTCTGCGGATCGAAGGCATTCAGCCTGTCGCCCGAGGCAAACCAGACATTGTTGCCGTCAAAACTCACGCCATGCACGCTGTTCACCCCCGGAAAGGGTCCGTATTCGCGCAGGATTTCGGCCGCTGAATGTTTCATGTCTTTGTCCTCGATGGTGGTCGTCATCCCTTCCTACCCTTGCGGGAGCGGTGCCGGGAGTAACAAGGTGGTCGTGAAACCCGCGACCGGCGGCGTCATCCAGCGGCGCGCCCTGCCTTGGCCGAAAGACTGCACCTTGCCGGTCTCGGCGAGCGGCTCCAGCGCCCGCTGCACGCTGCGCTGGCCGGTTCCGAGCGCCAGCGCCAGGGCCGAGCTCGACCAGGCCTCGCCATCGGCGAGCAAGGCCAGCACGGCCGCGTGCCGCTCCTCGATCGGCCGCGCCAGAACCATCACCGCACGCGCTTGGCGCGGCGCCAGCGTGAAGCCGCGCTTGGTGGCGCTGATCTCCGCCAGTCCGCGCAGCTCGGCGCGCAGCCGCCCGACCTCGACGCGCAGGCGCGCCCGGTGCGATTCGTCCGCATGCTTGCCACCAAAGGCCCGCGCCACCAGCTCCTCGCGCGACACGTCTCCGGGCCAGGCCTCGGCGAGCGCACGCGCCAGTGCGAACAGCACCGGCCGGCTCGCCAGCGTGACCGTGGCCTCCGCGGCACGCACGGCATAGCGAAAGGCATCGACGACAAACGCCGGCGATCCCTGCAGCGCCTCGACCTCTTCGAGCAGCAGCGGCCGCTCCGTGCCCTGCGCGATCAGCCGCGCAGCGGGTGTTTCCAGCGCCAGGGACGCGGTTGCGACCTCCGCCATGAGGCCTGGAATGCCAGCCCGCTGGGCAGCGTGGCGTGCCCATTCCAGCGCCGCGCGCGCCGGCCTGGTCCGCAGGCGCCGCATGGCGATGCCGGCAACGGCGAGCTCGTGGGCGGCTCTTGCCGCCGGCGGGAGCGGCGTCGGGTCGAGCCCGGCCAGCACATGCTCGGCCTCGTCGAGCCGGCCGATCAAGAGCAGCCGCCGCACCTTGAGGTGGCCGGCATGCGCCGCGTTCAGCCGGTCGCCATGCTTCTCCAGCGTCGTGCGCGCGGCGTCGAGCGCCTTGGCCGGCCAGCCGAGGTCGCGCGAGACCAGCGCGATTTCGGCCTCGGCGACAACGCATCTGGCGCGCGCCACGTCCTCTCTCGGGCCGAAGACGCGCGCGGCCTGCCGCAGCAGCAGCTTGGCGCGTTCGAAGTCGCCGAGCTGCGCCATGGCGATGCCGCGCAGCGCCAGCGCCGGCGCGTCCTCGCGCAAGGCGACGCGGTCCAGCGCGCCGAGCGGATCGCCGGCGGCCAGGGCCAGTCCTGCCGCGGTGATCAGCGAGTCCATTCAAATCCCGTCACACTTGTAACTCCCACCCCCACGCCACGCCGCCCTAACTTAAATCACCACCGCCGGTCAGCAAGCCGCATCGACCAAACCTGGCCAGATGGCTGAGGGCATCACGGCCACCGTTGACGCCAACACCGGCAATCGCCATCCTGAGCATCTCAGGTACAAATGTTAAGCATCTTAATAGGGATGATTGAAAATGCCTGCAACCGACGATCTCGAGCACACCGCACGGCCCCGCCACCCCTGCTGCGCCGGGCCGGAAGATTCAAATCCCGCGACTTGTGTAACTCCCAGCGCTCCGCTTCACCGTTCTACGCTGGTTCCGGATCCCCACACGACAACACGCCGCGACGGCGCCACTGGCAAAGGAGAAGACCAATGACCAAGCACATGACGATGAAGACCCCACCGATCGTTTCAAGACAGGAATGGGATGCCGCGTACGAAAAGATGCTGGTCAAGGAAAAGGCCACCATGCGTGCCAAGGACGCGCTGTCCGCCGAGCGTCGCCGCATGCCTTGGCTGGAAGTCGACAAGGCCTATGTGTTCGAGGGCCCGAATGGCAAGGCCAGCCTGCTCGACCTGTTCGAAGGCCGCCGCCAGTTGATCGTCTACCGCGCCTTCTTCGAGCCTGGCGTCTATGGCTGGCCCGACCACGCCTGCCGCGGCTGCTCGCTCGGCGCCGATCAGGTCGGCCACCTCGCCCATCTCAATGCCCGCGACACCACGCTTGCCTACATCTCGCGCGCGCCGCAGCCCGACATCGTCAGGCTGAAGCAGCGGATGGAGTGGAAGATGCCCTGGTATACGATCACCGACAGCTTCGACAAGGATTTCGGCGTCGACGAATGGCACGGCCACAACGTGTTCATCCATGATGGCGACCGCGTCTTCCGAACCTATTTCATCAACACCCGCGGCGACGAGGCCTTGGGCACGGTGTGGAGCTATCTCGACGCCACCCCTCTCGGCCGCCAGGAGATCTGGGAAGACTCGCCCGAAGGCTATCCCCAGACCCCGCTCTACAGCTGGTGGAACTGGCACGACAATTACGAAGCCGGGACCGACAAGAAGTGGGCCGAGGTGTCTGCGGCCGGCGAAGCCGCCTTCCGCGAAAAGAGCGATCAGTAGCGTCTGGCCGGAAAGGCCGAAAGTTTCCTCTCCCCTCACGAAATGGGGAGAGGAAACCAAACCCTGCAGGCCAGGACACTAAGGAAAAGACCATGAACGACATCCATTCTGGCATCGGCAGCGCGACTTCCGAACACATCGCCGCCCCTGGCATCGCCGACTGGCTGTGCCTCGCGGCAGCACCCACCTTCGCCGTGATGGCCCTGCTCTCCTGCCTTCAGGGCGGCGATGCGGCCATGCTGTGCATGGGCAACTCGCCGCTGACCGGCCCGTCTTTAACCGGCCTGTCTTTAACCGGCCTGTCTTTAACCGGCCCGTCTTTAACGGGGATGCCGGCCATGTATCTGTTGATGAGCGCCTTCCATCTGGCGCCCTGGTTGCGCGTGATTTCCGGCCGGCAAGCCCGCTAGATCCGGCTCGCCGCATATCAAAATATCCCACACGTCGGAGAAAGACTATGCGGCTGGTCAGGCTAAGAGCGCCCGGTGGCTTGGACAGGCTCGACCTGGTCGAGGAAGATCCGCCCCGGCCAGGGCCGGATGACGTGCTGGTCAGGATCCGCGCCTGCGCGCTCAACCTGCGCGACGATTTCGCGGTGTGCGGCAAGATGCCGATGGCTGACGTTCCGCTCTCCGACGGCGCCGGAGAGGTGGCCAGCACTTCAAGTCGCGATATCATTCACCGGCAATAATGGCTTGGGCAGATCGACCTCGCCAAGTCCCGCGCGCAGTTCGATCTCGATGTCGCGGCAGATCTGCGAGATCGGAACGTCGTTGGCATTGCCCTCGAACGGGTTGGCGCTGCTCTCGCCGACCTGGTCGAGAGACATATAGGCCCAGCCCAGCAGCGTGCTGAACGGGATCGTCAGCCAGATGCCGACCGTGCTCAGCACGCCGCCGAGCTTGCCCATCTCCGCGAAGACCGGAACGACGCCGAACGGCAGCAGCGTGCAGAAGATCATGACGAACATGGAACTGACGATGGCGTATTGGCGCGGATAGGGGTTGTTCTTGATGCGGTCGCAGCGCGCCTGCTGGTCGTGGAGGTCGCGGATCAGCTTCGTCAGTTCGACGTAAATCTGCGGGGGAAGCTTGGCGTCCTTGAACAGCGCGTTGACCTGGACCGATTGCATCTCGAGCAGGGCCAAGGTCGGCTGCGACGATTTCAGCACCTTGTCGGCCTGTTCGGCCAGCAACGGGCGCAACTCATCGGCGATGGAGCCCTTGTCCTCCCGGATGCGGTAGCGCCGCATGTACTCGATGTTGGCCGCCTTCCCCATGGATTCCCACGGCATCGGCCGCCGCAGGGAAAAGCGCAGCGCCGTCATCCAGGCGATGTGGCGGTAGATGAGTTGCTTCGCCGTCGGTGCATCGAGGAAGTCGCGGCAGAAATTAGACCACACCCGGCTGCTGGCGGTGATTTGCGTGAACGCCTGCAGCGCCTCGCCGCTGCGGGTGAAGACCTGCGAATTCTTGAAGCCGGCGACGAGCGACACCGTGGTGCCGAGCACGAGCACCACCGACCATGGGACCGAGAAGCCCGCGATACCGGGAAGGCGGTAGGCCGCGACGGCCAAGCCGCTCACCACCACCATGTAGATCACGCTACGCCGCGACCACAGCGCGAAATCGATCAGTTTGTAGGAACGGCCTACATACATCGCATGCCCTCGAAAGCGTGGATAACAGACAAATCAAGCTGTTGTGACGCCTAGCATACCGCGTGCCCGTGATGAATGGCCGTTCTGGCTAATGGGCGCGGGATCGCTCCCGCGCCCATTCCACTAGCTCAATTGCACTTCGGCTTGGCGCTGTTGCAGGCGTCGACCAGTTCGGCCGGCGGATCCTTGTGGAAGACGGTTTTGAAGGATTCCAGCACGTTGGACTGCACCACCGGCAGCGACTGCACACCGACCCAGGCGGGTGTGGGCTGCCCGATCAGCGCCTTCATCATGGCCAGCGCCTCGGCGACGCCCTGGTCATAAGGGCGCTGCGAGCCGGTCGCCTTGAGCGGCCCGCCCTTGGCGATCTCGATCGCCGACTGCAGGCCGAGATCGACCGTGGTGATCGGAATGTCGATGCCTTGCGCACGCATCGAGGAAAGCGTGTCGAGCGCCGGCTGGTCCCACACCGCGTACAGGCCCTTCACATCGGGATTGCCGGTGAGGAAGTCGCCGGCGATCTGCGATACTTTCGAGGGATCGGTGAAGTCGACCTGCTTCATGACGATGTCGGGACGGTTCTTCTTCATCCACTCGCTGACGCCCTTTGTGCGCTCGTTGGTGCTGAAATAGTCGACGCCGAAATTCACCAGTCCGATCGTGCCGCCCTTGGGCATGCAGGACGCCAGGATCGTTGCCGCGATTTGGCCATTGCCCTGGCTGTCGGCCGAGATCATCGAGGCAAAATCCTTCGGAGATGAAAGGCCGACCGGAATGCTGTCCATGAACACCAGCTTGATGCCGGCCTCGCCCACCTTCTTGTAGGTCGGCGCCGTCGCGGTGAAATCGACGGGGATGGAAATGATGCCGTCCGGATGCTGCTGGATGGTGTTCTCGATATCGGCGATCTGCTTGTCGACCTGATATTCGGCCGATGCCACGCCGGTGACGGTGACGCCATATTTGGCAAGCGTTTCACTGATGCCTTGCACCTGCAACTGCGACCAGTCGAGGTTCACCGTCTGCATGGAAATGCCGACCTTGAACTTGCCGGCCTTGACCTTGGCGGCTTCGTCGTCGGTCAATTTCAGCTCGTCGGGCGAGGCTGCCTTTTCGCCGTGCGGGCCCTGCCCCACAATACCCTTGGGGCCGAGCGTGGCCATGTCGACACCGGTGACGCAAGTCTCCGGCGTCTGCGCCAGTCCAAGCGACGTCGACAGCGCGAAGGCGCTGGCGGCGAGGCTCAATGTACAGAAAAGCGAGTGGATTCGTGCCTGTTGTTTCATGACTTTCCTCCGTTGATCGTTGACGTTCCTGTCGCCGTTTGGAGCCGGCGATTTTCTGCTGGTGAGCGGGATGCGCGCCTTACCTCCTCGTGAACGCGACCGCGGCGACGATGATTGCTCCCTTGATGACGAGTTGCAGTGACGAGCTGACGCCGAGCAGCACCAGCCCATTGTTGAGTGTGCCGATGATCAGGCTGCCGAGCAGCGTGCCGAGCACGAAGCCGCGGCCGCCGAACAGGCTGCAGCCGCCAAGGATGACCGAAGCGATGACATCGAGCTCCATGCCTTGCACGACATCTGGCCGCGCCGCGTGCGAGCGCGCCGACAGGATCAGCGATGCCAGTCCGGCGAGCGTTCCGGTCAGCACGAAGGCCAGCGTGGTGACTTGCTTGATGTGGACACCGGAATAGAGTGCGGCGGTCGGATTGCCGCCCGCCGCGTAGATGCGCCGCCCATAGACGCTGTAGTGCAAGAGCAGGATGCCGGCCACGGTGACGCCAAGCGTCCACAGGATCGGCGCCGGGATCCCGAGCACCGAGCCCTCGCCGAAGATCGCGAAATAGTATTCGTTGGTGATGATGACCGGCTTGGTGTTGGTGACCATCAGCGCCAGGCCGCGCGCAGCGCTCAACGTGCCCAATGTCACCAGGAAGGACGGGATTTCGAGGCGGGTGGTCAAGACACCGTTGATCAGCCCGATCAGCGCGCCGGTACCCAGCCCCGCGACGGCGCCGACGACCCAATTGTTGGCCAGGAAAGCCATGGCCAGCGACGCGCTCATGCCCGAAAGCGCCAGTGTCGAGGCGACCGACAGATCGATCTGCCGGGAGATGATGACGAATGTCATGCCCACGGCGATGATCGAGACCAGCGTCGTCTGCCGGCCGATGTTGAGAAAATTGTCGATCGACAGGAACCAGGGCGATGCCAGGCTGAAGACGATCAGCATGACGGCGAAGGCGACGTAGAGCATGTAGGGACGCTCGCCCTGAAGCAGATGCCGCAGCGCCGAGCGACCGCCTGCTTGGTTGGAGGCGTTCCTTGCCATTGGTGCCTTTGCCGGGCTTTGGGTATCGGTCATGCCGCGTGCTCTTCCGATGGCTGCGAAAGTTGAATGAGGTGATGGAGATCCTCGGCGCTGCCGAATTCCTGCCGCCCAATCGTCCTGGTGATGTGACCATCGACGACGATCGAGATGCGGTCGCAGAGCTGCAGCAATTCGGAGAGATCCGAAGACACCAGCAGAACGCCACTGCCGGCGGCTGCCGCGGCACGAATGACGCCGTAAATCTCCTCGCGCGCGCCGACATCGACACCGACCGTCGGCTCGTCGAGCAACAGCACCCGTGGCCGCGGCTCGTTCCATTTGCCGAACACGACCTTCTGCTGGTTGCCGCCGGACAGGTTCTTCACCGTGGTCGATGCGTTGGGGGCTTTGACGGCCAGCCGGCGCATCGCGGCATTGGCCTGCTCACTCGAGGACCGGCGCTGCAGCCAACCGAGGCGGGAGAACTCCCGCAGCCTTGGCAGCACGAGGTTGCGCTCGATCGAATGTTCGAGCACAAGGCCCTGGACATGCCGGTCCTCCGGCACCAGCGCGATGCCTTGCTTTATTGCCGCCGCCGGATCGGTTCCAGCAAGCGAAACACCGTCCAGCCTGGCTTCGCCCGACTGAATGGACCGCAGGCCGAAGATGGTCTGCAGGATTTCGGTGCGTCCGCTGCCGATCAGGCCGGCGAGGCCGTGGATCTCGCCACTGCGCAGATCGAGATCGGCGCGGTCCAGCCGGTCGTTGCTGACGTCGGTCAATTCGAGCACGAGCTTTTGAGATGGACCGGCCAATGACGGCACGCTTTGCGCCGATGCCGTGCCGTCCGCCTTCAGGACGGCGTGATCGGGCCCGACAATCGCACCGACCAATTGCCGCATAGTGGTTTGCGCCGTGACGAAGGTTCCGGCGTTCTGTCCGTCACGGAAGACCGTCACCCGGCTCGAAATCCGGAACACTTCATTGAGGCGATGCGTGACATAGATCACCCCGACGCCGCGCGCCGCTACCGCCCGGATCGCCTCGAAAAGGATCTTCTCTTCATCGTCGGTCAGCGCCGAGGTCGGCTCGTCCAGAATGAGCAGGCGGACATCGCCCATCAGCGCCTTGGCGATCTCGGTCATCTGGCGATAGGCAAAGGGCAGCGAGCCGACCATGGCGCGGGCGTCGAGCGGGATGTTCTGCGATTTGAGGAAGGCTTCGGCCTGCGCCACCAGCTGCCGCTTCTTCAGGAAGCCAAGCCGCGTCTTCGGCTCTCGTCCCAAGAGCAGATTGTCGGCAACCGACAGCGACTCGACCAGGCTCAGATCCTGGTAGACGACCGCCACGCCGGCCTCGCGCGACTGGGCGGGCGAAGCGAACGAGACAGGCTTGCCGTCGATTTCGATCGAGCCGCCATCATGCACATGCACACCGCTCAGGATCTTGATCAACGTCGATTTGCCGGCCCCGTTTTCGCCGAGCAGGGCGTGCACTTCACCGGACCGGATTTGCAGACTGACGCCGCGCAGCGCATTGACGCCGCCAAACCGCTTCCTGACGCCCTCGACGCGCAGCAAAGGGATTTCGGACATCATCGCAGTCGAACCCGGTTCGATCATGACGCCCGCACTTCCTCCCTTTGAAGCGTCCCTTACCCCGACGATATCTCTTTTGAGACTTATCTTACTTTTTTTGTGACTTTTCCATCAGCTTGGGGAAATGTCAAACGGAGTCAGGCTGAAATGAATCCGGTCCGACCTCGCCATGCTCGGTGACTATGGCGTCGAAGCCGTCCATGGCTGAGAAGAAGGCGCGCTTGAGCTTGCCGATCTTGCTCGAATCGATGACCAGATAATTCTCGCGCGCAAGGCTCATCACCTTCTGCTTCACAACCGCCTCGTGGAAATGCTCGCAAGTGGCGCCGCGCTTGGCATCGACGCCGGCGGCCGACAGGAAGGCTGCGTTGATACCGACGCTCTTCAAAATGTCGAAATCATGCGTGCCCGAGAAAGATGCCGACGCGGGGTGATAGACACCGCCCAGCATGATGATCGTCACATTGGGCTTGCGGCTCAGGCGCTCCGCGATATTCATCGCGTAACATATTGCCGTTATTTGATAATTGTCTGGAATGAGGTCGATCAGGTGGATCAGTGTCGTACCGCAGTCGATGAAGATCGTTTCGTCGGGCCGTATCTTGCGCACCGCGTGCAGGCAGGCCTCGCGCTTCGCCGCCGCATGACTGTCGGCCGCGGTCGTCAGTTCGTAGGGAATATCGGACTCGATCTCGGCCGCGGCCAATATGTGTCCGCCGAGATAGGCGATCTGCCCCTGGTTGTTGGCGATGTCGCGCCGCACCGTCATTTCGGAGACGCCGAGGAGCGTTGCCGCTTCGCTCAGATGGATGACCCGCCGTTCCGACAAAAGATGGATCAGCCGGGCCGTCCTTTGCGCTTTGCGAGCAGTCATGCGTTGGGCCTGTTGGTCGCCTGAAATGTGAGGATTTTAACAACCGCTCGCACTCAGATGCAAGCGCGGTGCGCGACTTGGTCCAGCAATGGCTGACGGGCATGCCCGGCTTGGCTTTTACCGGTCGCCGGGCTAATCGCTCGGACCATCAGGCCTTGGCGGATTTCTCCGCCCCGAACCGCAAGCCGTCCATCAGCAGTTTGACCAGCCGCCACGAACGGTCGCGCCACTCCGGTGTATCGGGTGCGGAATAGATGCCACCCAGCGCGTGCAGGACGTCGGAGGCATCGACGTCGCCGCGGATAGTGCCGTCGGCCACTGCCGCCTCGACCAGTTGCCGCAAGGCCTGCGATATCCGGCCCGACGTGTCGGAAAACAATGTTGAATTGGTGGTGAAGAGGATGCGCAGGCTGGTCGCCAAGCCGCGCTTGGTCGCGATGTAATCGACGAAGCGCCGCATCCATTCTTCCAGCGCGACGTCGGACGGATATCTTGCCGCAAGCTCCCCGGCAGCGGCACAAAGCGCCTCCGCTTCACGCCGGTAGACCACCTCGACCAGGTGCTCGCGCGTTGGGAAATGCCGGTAGAGCGTGCCGATGCCGACCCCGGCGCGGCGTGCGATCTCCTCCAGCGAGGCATCGATGCCGCGCTCGGCAAACAGCGCCGCCGCAGTCTCGACCAGCCGGTCGCGGTTGCGCTGGGCATCCGCGCGCAGCGGCTTGGCCTCCGCGGCGGTCTTCGTTTCGGCGAGTGCTGACGGCTCGACGGCCAATTTTTTCTCCACGGATCAAATATGGGGGCTTGAACCCGGCCGGGCCAGCCCCCACGTAATAAACGGAGGCGCCTCCGTTTTAGTGGAGTACCTTTATCATATAATCAGGGGAATGGGTATGTCACGTCTTTCCAGCCTGCAAGCCGACATCTCCCCTGCGTGCGAGAGAACCGTCTTCATCTCTGCTTTCATCACCAGCATCTGACCACGAGGTACCTTGCCCTTCCCGGCAAGGCGCCAGTTCAATTCCCGACCTAAGCACTGGAGCCAGAGGTCAATGACCAGCCTTCCCATCACGCTCACCATCAACGGACACCGACACGAACTGGAGGTCGACCCACGCGTAACGCTGCTCGACCTGTTGCGCGAGCGGCTTGACCTCACCGGCACCAAGAAGGGTTGCGACCGCGGCCAGTGCGGCGCCTGCTCGGTGCTGGTTGACGGCAAGCGCATAAACTCCTGCCTGGCGCTGGCGGTCAGCCATGACGGCGCCGACGTTTTGACGATCGAAGGCGTCGCGAACGGTGAAGAACTGCATCCGGTGCAGGCCGCCTTCATCGCCCATGATGGCTTCCAGTGCGGGTTCTGCACGCCCGGCCAGATCATGAGCACGCTCGGCTTGATCGCCGAAGGACAGGCAGGCGACGATCCCGAGCGCATCCGCGAAGGGCTGAGCGGCAACATCTGCCGCTGCGCGGCCTATGGCGGCATCGTGGAGGCCGTCCTGGAAGCCCAGGAACAACTTGCCAGAACCGACCGGAGGACCGCGGCATGAGAGACTTCGATTATATCAGGCCCGCCACCATTTCCGACGCCATCGCGGCGGCGGCCGAGCCAGGTTCGTCCTATCTCGCCGGCGGCACCAATCTGCTCGACCTGATGAAGGGCGGCATCACCAGCCCCGAGCGCATCGTCGACATCACTCGACTGCCGGAGCTCAATCGCATCGAACGGCTGGACGATGGCGGCGTGCGCATCGGCGCGCTGATCCGCAATGCCGACCTGGCCCATGACGCGGCGTTCGCCAGCGCCTATCCCGCGGTGGCCGAAGCGCTGCTTTCGGGGGCCTCGGCGCAGCTCCGCAATGCCGCCACCGTCGGCGGCAATCTGCTGCAACGGACGCGCTGCAGCTATTTTTACGACACTGCCAGTGCCTGCAACAAGCGCGATCCCGGCACGGGCTGCGGTGCATTGGGCGGTGAGAACCGCCTGCACGCCGTGCTTGGCTGGAGCGATGCCTGCATCGCCACGCATCCGTCGGACTTCTGCGTGCCGCTGGTGGCACTCGATGCCGTGGTCGAGATCGAGGGCAAGGCCGGCCGGCGTCATGTCACCCTGGAGCAATTCCACCGGCTACCCGGCGACACACCGCAGCTGGAGAATCCACTGGAGCCCGGCGACCTCATCGTGGCCGTGCGGCTGCCGGCGGAGGCCGCCTCCTTCCGCGCCAATGCGCGCTACCTGAAAGTGCGCGAACGCACCTCCTATGCCTTCGCCGTCGTCTCGGCCGCCGCGGCGCTCGTCATCGACGGTGGCAAGATCCGCGGTGCAAGGCTGGCGCTGGGCGGTGTGGCGGCCAAACCGTGGCGGGCGCGTTCGGCGGAAGCCGCCCTGCTCGGCGCCGATGCCGACGAGGCGAGCTTCGTTCGCGCCGCCGATGCCGCGATGGCCGACGCCAGCCCGTCCGGCGACAATGCGTTCAAGATCGAACTTGCCCGGCGCATTCTCGTCAGGGCGCTGATGTCGGCACGGGCAGGAACGCCCGGAAGGCTGCCGGCCCTGCCTGCCTCCCCTTTTTCCTCCATCCCCGGAGCGCGCCATGACGCTTGAACTCAACCTCAACCAGCAACCCGCCCATACCCGGCAGGGCTCCAGCATCGGCCAGCCGCTGACCCGCCGCGACGGATTTTTGAAAGTCACCGGCACCGCGCGCTATGCCGCCGACAACCATCCGCTCGGTATGCTCTATGCCGTGCTGGCCGTCAGCAGCATCGCGCGCGGCCGCGTCGTCTCGCTGGATATCGAGGCGGCCAAGGCGCATTCGGGCGTGGTCGAGGTGATGACCCCGCGCAACCGCCCGGCCCTCGGCATCGATCCGGATGCCAAGGACAATCCCTTCATGTTCCGGCTCGACCTGCTGCAGAACGACCACGTCCGCTATCCCAACCAGAGCATTGCCGTGGTGATTGCCGAAACCCTTGAAGCAGCGACCGAAGGAGCCGCGCTGCTGTCGCCGCGCTATAAAGCGCTGCCCGCGCGCATCGGTCTCGACGGCGCTGAAAGCTTCGTACCCCGCGGTGTCGGCGTCGGCGGCCCGGCGGTGCAGCAGAAGGGCGATGTCGATGCCGGCCTCAAATCGGCAACGACGCGGATCGAGGCGACCTACGAAACACCGGCTCAATACCACAACGCCATGGAGCCGCACGCGATCGTGGCCGCCTGGGATGGCGACCGCCTGTCGATCGACACGCCGAGCCAGGGCCTTGCCATGGCGCAGGGCCGCATCGCCGGCCTGTTCGGCATCGCACCGCAAAACATCCACATCCGCAGCCCTTTCCTTGGCGGCGGCTTCGGCTCCAAAGGCATGATTTCCGGGCCGCAGGTGCTCGGCATCCTGGCGGCACGCCTCGTCGGCCGTCCGGTCAAGCTGGTGCTGCGGCGCGAGCAGATGTACGGCCCCGTCGGCCATCGCGCCCCGACCCGCCAGACCTTGCGTATGGGCATGGACGGCGACGGCCAACTGACCGCGATCTCCCATCACGCCAGGACCACATCGAGCACGTTTGACGATTTCTTCGAACCGGCCGCCGACGCTTCGCATACGCTCTATGCCAGTCCGGCCATCCTCACCTCGCACGACGCCGTGCGGCTCGACACCGGCACGCCGCTGTTCATGCGGGCTCCCGGCGAAGCCACCGGTTCGATCGCGCTGGAGAGCGCCATCGACGAGGCCGCGCATGCCTGCGGCATGGACCCGCTGGAATTCCGGCTCAAGAATTACGCCGAAGTCGAGCCGATGACGGGCAAACCGTTCTCCTCCAAGGCACTGCGCGAATGCTACCAACAGGCGGCCGAGGCGTTCGGCTGGGCAAGCCGCCCGCTTCAACCGCGCCGGATGCGCGACGCGGACGGTTTCCTCGTCGGCTGGGGTATGGGCACAGCCACATTTCCCGCCATCATGTTCCAGGCCGAGGCCCGCGCCGTGCTGAGAAGCGACGGCAGCGGCCTGATGGAGACCGGCGCCCAGGATATGGGGCAAGGCGCATGGACCGCCTTTGCCCAGATCGCCGCCGACGGATTGGGGCTCGACATCGACCGGGTCGAGTTCAAGGCCGGCAGCTCCGATCTTCCCAATGCCGGCATTGCCGGCGGCTCCGGCCACACGGCGACAGCCGGGATGGCGATCCACAATGCGGGCGCCGCCGTCATCGCAAGGCTTGCCGATCTTGCCACCGGTGATGAGCGCTCGCCGCTGTTCGGCGCCGGTAATGAAGGTTTGCTGGCGCGCGGCGGACGGCTCTACCGGCGCGAGGACGAAAGCCGCAGCGAGAGCTATGCCGAGATCCTTGCCCGCGCGGGCCTCTCCGAGGTCGAAGGCCATGGCAAGGGTGCTGCGGATCCGGCTTCGCAGGAGGCCTATGCCAAGCACGCACATGGCGCGGTGTTCGCCGAGGTCAAAATCGATCCCGATTTCGGCCAGATCCGCGTCACCCGGCTGGTCGGTGCATTCGCCGCCGGACGGATCATCAACCCGCGACTGGTGCGCAGCCAGTATTACGGCGGCATGATTTGGGGCGTTTCCTTCGCGCTGCATGAGGAAGCCGTCACCGACAGGCGCTCGGGCCGGATCCAGAATGCCAACCTCGCCGAATACCATGTGCCGGTGAATGCCGACGTGCCGTCGGTCGAGGCGCTGCTGGTTCATGAGCACGATCCCCACGTCAATGCGCTCGGCATTAAGGGCGTCGGCGAAATCGGCATCACCGGCACGGCCGGTGCCGTTGCCAATGCGGTCTGGCATGCAACCGGCGTGCGGGCCCGGCGCTTTCCGATCCGGCTGGAGGACCTGCTCTGAGGTGACCAGCTTGCGCGTGTCGTTCGGAAGCCGATCCCCTTCCGAAAGGCGCGCACCAGAAACGACAGCGCAGCGAAAGGGCCGGAAGCCGTCCGGCCCTCACCTGCCCTAGCCCAATCCCATCCGCGTCAAGCAACTGGAGCCAGACGCCCATGACAAAAATCCCCGTCCATCTCGATATCAACGGCCATCGCCACGAGTTGCAGCTCGAACCACGCGTGACGCTGCTCGACGCCTTGCGCGACCGCCTTGGCCTGACCGGCACCAAGAAGGGCTGCGACCACGGCCAGTGCGGCGCCTGCACCGTGCATGTCGACGGCGAGCGCGTGCTGGCCTGCCTCACATTGGCAGCCCAGGCCGAGGGCCGCACCATCACCACCATAGAGGGGCTTGCACGGGAGGGCGAACTGCATCCTGTGCAAGCTGCCTTCCTTGAACAGGATGCCTTCCAGTGCGGTTATTGCACACCAGGCCAGATCATGTCGGCTGTGGCCTGCATCCGCGAGGGCCATGCCGGCTCGGATGAAGAGATCCGCGAATACATGGCCGGCAATCTCTGCCGTTGCGGCGCCTACCCGCACATCGTCGCCGCCGTGCGCCAGGCAGCCCTGGAGGCCGCGTCATGAGGAATTTTTCCTATCTCCGCGCCACTTCGGCTGACGCCGCACGCCAGGCGACCGCCCTGCCCGGCGCCATGCTGCTGGCCGGCGGCACCACGCTGATCGACCTCGCCAAATGCGGCGTCGCCGAGCCGGACATGCTGGTCGACATCACCCATCTCAAGGGGCTGGACCGGATCGAAGTAAACGAACGCGGCGCCACCATCGGCGCGCTCGCCCGGATGAGCCATGTCTCCGATCACGCCGACATCAAGAGCCGCTTTCCCGCCGTTTCCGAAGCGCTGTGGCAGGCAGCCTCGGCGCAGATCCGCAACATGGCGACCATTGGCGGCAATCTGATGCAGCGCACGCGCTGCCCCTATTTCCGTGATCCCGCCAATTTTCCGGCCTGCAACAAGCGCGAGCCCGGCAGCGGCTGTTCGGCGATCGGCGGCGTCACCAGGGGACATGCCGTGCTCGGCACAAGCGACGCCTGCATCGCCATGTACCCCGGCGATCTAGCCACAGCGCTGGTCGCGTTCGACGCGACGGTCCATCTCGGCCATCGGCGCATCCCGGTCGACGACTTTTTCCTGCTGCCTGGCAGCACGCCGGACAGGGAGCACACGATCGAACCGGGCGAAATGATCACCGCCATCCAGATTCCCGGTTCCGCCGCCGCCCGCCGCTCGACCTACCTGAAGATCCGCGACCGGCAATCCTATGAATTCGCCGCCGCGAGCGCCGCTGTCGGCATCGAGTTCGAGGCGGACGGCCGCACCATCCGCGATCTGCGCGTCGCGCTCGGCGGTGTCGCGACCAAACCATGGCGGGCGCGGGTCGTCGAAGACGCGTTGAAAGGCAAGGCGCTGGAGCCGGACGTTGTCCGCGCCGCCAGTCGGCTCGCAGTCGAAGGCGCCGTCGTCCATGGCGCCAACCACTACAAGATCGAGCTCGCGCCACGCATTGTCGCGCGCGCCATCCTCAAATTGGGAGAGACGGCATGACCATTCACACAAGACATGGTGACGCCTCGGACGGCGCGCTGGCGCAAGCCGTTGGCGGCCGGCTGTCGCGTGTCGACGGCCCGGCCAAGATCACCGGCGCGGCCAAATACGCAGTCGAGCAGCAGCTCGAAGGCCTCGCCTATGCCGCGCTGGTCGAAAGCACGATTGCTTCCGGCAAGGTGCGTTCGATCGAGACAGCGGAGGCCGAGGCGGCGCCCGGCGTGCTCAAGGTGCTGACGCCGGACACCATCATCAGCCTGAGAACCGCGGCGGACTGGTTCGGCACGCCGCCGCCGGACAAGCCGTATTGCCCGCTGGCGCGTGATATCGCCTTCTCGGGCCAGCATGTCGCGGCTGTCGTCGCGGAGACCTTCGAGCAGGCGGTTGCGGCCGCGGCCCTGGTCAAGGTCAGCTATGACGAGACGCCGGCTATTGTCGACCTCAGCGACGGCAAGGCCGGCGACGGCATTCCGATCGATGCCATGACCAAGGAATGGGGCGACGCGCAAACCGCCTTCGCCTCGGCGCCGGTGCGGATCTGCGCCGCCTATAACACGCCGCGCGAATATCAGGCGCCGATGGAGCCGCACGGCCTGATCGCACGCTGGGAAGGTGAGAAGCTGACCGTCTGGGAGCCGAGCCAGTGGCTCGACGGCATGGCCCGCACCTATGCCGAATGGTTCGATGTGCCGTTCGAGAATGTGCGGCTGGTCTCGCCCTATATCGGCGGCGGCTTCGGCTCCAAGGCACTGGCGCTCAGCCACGGCGCGATTGCCGCGAGTGCCGCCAAGATGCTCGGCCGGCCGGTGAGGCTGGTGATGACCCGGCCGCAGACCTTCACCGGCTATGGCGGCCGCGCCGCGACGCGACAGACGGTGACGATCGGCGCCGGCCATGACGGCGTCATCCAGTCCATCGTGCATCGCGGTGTCAACGAAACGTCGATCGACGGCATGTGGGTCGAGCCGCTGGGATCGGTCACCTCGATCATGTACGCGACGCCGAATTTCTCTTCGAAACAGAATGTCGTGCGGGTCAACAGCGTGGTGCCGGGCGCCATGCGCGCGCCGGGCGAGAACCCTGGCGCCTTCGGCATAGAAAGCGCCATCGACGAACTCGCCTACGAGGTCGGCATCGACCCGCTGGAGATCCGGCTGCGCAACTACGCCGAACAGGATCCACACGTCAAAAAAGCCTGGTCGACAAGGCAGTTGCGCGAGGCTTTTGCCGCAGGCGCCGAACGCTTCGGCTGGTCAAGGCGCACGCCGCAGCCGCGCTCGATGCGCGACGGCAACCAGTTGATCGGCTGGGGCGTTGCCGCCGGCACCTATCCGGTGCGGCGCGCCTACGGCGAGGCGCTCGTGCGCATCCTGGCCGATGGGTCGGTCGAGGTCGAAAGCTCCTCGATCGACATGGGCCAGGGCACCTACACCATCCTGGCGCAGACGGCTGCCGAAACCGTCGGCGTGCCGGCCGACGACGTGGTGGTGAAACTCGGCGATTCCCGCTTTCCCCGCGCCGGCGTCACCGGCGGCTCGCGGCTGGCCGGCGTGATGACCGGTGCGGTCCATAAGGCCGCCATCTCGGCGCTCGACCAGCTGGTGGGCTTGGCGATCAGCGACCCGCGATCGCCCTTCCATGCGCTGCAGGCCAACACGCTGGTGGTGAGCAACGGCCGCATCGGCTCGCCGCGCGGCGATGGCCCTGATGTGTCGGTCGCCGAATTGCTCAAGAGCGTTGGCCGCGACCATATCGAGGCGACCGGCGACACCATGCCGGCCAATTCAAGCGTCGAGGACCGCTACAAGAACTACACCACCATCGCCATGGCGCTGCCGCACACCGAGGGCGACTATTCCCGCTACTCCTGGTGCGCGCATTTCGTCGAAGTGCGCGTCGACGAGGATTTCGGCACGGTGCGCGTCTCGCGGATGGTGTCGGCGCTGGATTCGGGCCGGCTCTACAATCCGAAACTGGCCGAAAGCCAGTGGAAGGGCGGCATCATCATGGGCATCGGCCAGGCGCTCTTGGAAGAAGGCATCGTCGACCGCCGCCACGGCCGCATCGTCAACGACAACCTCGCCGATTACCTCGTGCCGACCAACGCCGACATTCCCGATATCGAGGTGATCTCGGTCGGCATCCCCGATCTGCATTCCTCGGCCCTTGGCGGCAAGGGCGTCGGCGAAGTGGCCATCGTCGGCGTCGCGCCGGCGATAGCCAATGCGGTGTTCCATGCGACGGGGAAACGGATCAGGGATTTGCCGATCACGCTGGAGAAGCTGATTTAGCCGGACGACGCGTGGTGCGAGGCGCCCCCCTCTGCCCTGCCGGGCATCTCCCCCTCGAGGGGGGAGATTGGCAGCTTCGGCGCCGTGCCAGCTTTCCGGCGTTGACCATTGGCGAGGACGATGAAGTGAATAATCTCCCCCCTTGAGGGGGAGATGGCCGGCAGGCCAGAGGGGGGCGGCCAGGCGCAAGCCTCACCCTCCCCTCACCACTCCAATCCAAACACCAATTTCCCGAAATGCAGGCCGCCGGCGGCCATGTGGGTGTAGGCTTCGGTTGCTTCATCAGGTGAAAACACCTTGTCGACGACCGGCTCGATCCCGGCTGCACCGATGGCACGGGCGGCGTCACGGAGGTCGGATACCGATCCGGTGTTGTTGCCGACCACCTTCAGCGCCTTGATGATGATCGGCAGCAGATTGACCGTGGCCTCGGCGCCCGTGAGAAAGCCGATGGTGAACAGCGTGCCGCCGGGCGCGGTGGCGTTGACCGCACGGGCAAAGGTGGCGGCGCCGCCGGTCTCGACGACGAGGTCCGCGCCGAGGCCGCCGGTCAGCTCCAGCACCTTGTCGTCCCAGTCCGGTGTCGCGCGGTAATTGATCAGATGGTCGGCGCCGAGTGCCTTCGCCCGCTCCAGTTTCTCGTCCGACGAGGAGGTGATGATGACGGTGGCGCCGAAGGCTTTTGCCAGTTGCAACGTGAAGATCGAGACGCCGCCGGTGCCAAGCAGCACGACGACCGAGCCCGGCCCGACATTGGCGGCGCGGATCGCGTTCCAGGCGGTGGTGCCGGCGATCGGCAGCGTCGATGCCGCCTCGAAGGAGAGGTGCGCCGGGACCGGCGCCAGCGCATTGGCCGGCAGCGCGACATATTCGGACAGCGACCCCGGCAGCGAGATGCCTCGCATCTGCCTCATCTCGTAAGGCCGAGGCGGACCGCCGATCCAGTGCGGCTTGGCATGCGCGATCACGCGATCGCCCGTGCTGAACGTCGTAACGCCCTCGCCCAGCGCGACGATCTCGCCGGCGCCGTCGGCGACCGGGATGAGCGGAAAGGTCGGTCCGGGATAATTGCCGCTCGCCACCGCGACATCGACGAAGTTGAGGCTCGCCGCGCGCTGGCGGATCAGCACCTCGCCGCGCTGCGGTTCGGGGGTGGCGACGGTCGTGGCGCGGAAGGCATCCAGCCTGGCCTGGCTGAGTTCGATGGCTTTCATGGTTTCACTCCTGTGTGACGATTGATGAGTTGAGTGACCCTAGCTGCTGCGCTACCACTGGATAATCCTTGCCATTTACATTTGAGTATTGCGGATAATGCAGCAATCACACGAACCGGCGGCCCTTGCCGAAATGGCGGCCTTCGCGGCCATCGCCGAGGCGCGCTCCTTCACCAGGGCGGCGGCACGTGTTGGCCGCGACGCGACCATCCTGTCGCGGCGCCTGCAATCGCTGGAGGAGCGGCTGGGGGTAAGGCTGCTTCATCGCACGACGCGCAGCGTGTCGCTGACCGAAGCGGGCGCCGAATTCCTGGTGCGCGTGCGCGCCATCATCACGTCGGTCGACGAGGCCGAGGCCGCGGCTTCCGCTCATGCCGGCGGCGGCCCGCGCGGCCTGCTCAGGCTGGCGCTGCCCGGCACGTTCGGGCGCATGTGGATCGGCCCGCTGCTGCCGCAATTCCTGGCCGATTTTCCCGATGTCCGCATCGAGGCCGAATTCTCCAACCGCTTCGCCGATCTGGTCGCCGAGAATTTCGACGTCGCCGTGCGGCTCGGCGCGCTGGAGGATTCACGTCTGGTGGCGCGCAGGATCGCGACGCGGCGCCGGCTGCTCTGCGCCGCTCCCGCCTATCTCGCCCGAAGCGGCAGGCCGGAGACACCGCAGGCGCTGCTCGAACATTCCTGCCTGGGCTTCTCCGGCTTCCAGACCTTTCCGGCCTGGGAGATGATGGACCGCGAAGGCCGGCGCGCGCGCGTCGAGGTTTCCGGGCCGTTGGTCACCGACGATGCCGAGGTGCTGGTCGAGGCCGCCGTGCAAGGTGTCGGGCTGATGATGAGCACCGACTGGCTGGTCGGTCGCGAAATCGCCGATGGACGGCTGGTGCCAGTGCTGGAGGACTGGACGCTCGCCGACGAAGGCGCGGTCTATGTCGTCATGCCCTCGGCCAAGGGACAAGCCGCCAAGACCCGCGCCTTTGCCGACTGGATCGCCAAGCGCTTTTCGCCGGAGCCGCCGTGGCGGCGGTGAAGCTGCTAATTTCCTCTCTCGAAGGGGGATTACGCGCTCCGCTATCAGCCCGCCCGCAGGCGAAGCGAGCCGACAGAATCCAGCTTGAGCTCGCCGCCAAAGGCCGGGTTATCGACGCCGAGAACCAGCCCGCCATCGAACTGCTTGTTGTAGCCGGCATAAAGGCCACCGAAGCCGCCGGACGGGCCGTAACCCCAGCCATAATCGTCGAAGCTGCCGGGCGCAAAGGTCTGCCCGACCCGCGCGTCACCCCACGCGTATCCGGCCTGTGCGCCGAGATAGGCGCCGGACCAGTTGTAGCTAGAGTCAACCGGCAAATTGGCATCCGCTGCCGAAGCCATGCCAGCAGCTGCGAGGATGAAGGCCGCCGCGAGAGGAATGGTTTTCATGGTTTGTCTGCTGCCTCGAAATGCTGTGTTTGCCCGCGCCGAAAAAACCGGCGCGGGGTTGCTGGCCGCCGTGGCGGATCAGAACTTGTAGCTGAGCCCGACCCGGACATCGTGCGTCTGCAGATCGACGCTCGTCGCCGTCGGAAGACCGGCTGCTATTGACAGATCCTGGCTGCCGAAATCGGAGTACCGATATTCGGCCCGCGCGATCCATCTGTCGGTGAAGGCGTGCTCGACGCCCGCTCCAACCGTCCAGCCGACATGGCTCTCGTCGTGGAACGGTATTTCACCGCCGGGACCGGCGCTGATCGCGGTCACTTCATATTTGGCCGCAGCCACGCCGGCGGTGATGTAGGGCAATGTCCGGTCGAACGCATAGCCAGCCCGCAGCCGCGCCGATCCCGACCATTTGAGTTCGCTCTTGAGCAACGCGGAGACGCCACCGCCACCGGCGTCAAGGGGCGTCAGCCCATCGGCATTGCTGTAGGCGATATCAGCCTCGGCGCCGATCACGAAGCTGTTCGCCATCTGGTAATTGGCGCCGATATGGATGCCGCCGACAAAGCCGCTCGGATCGAGCGAACTGTTGAGGTCGGAGCCTCCGCCGAAACCGCCGCCGGCGATGAAAAGATTGGATTTTCCGGCCGCGTAGCCAACGTCGACGCCGGCATAGAGGCCGGACCAGTCGTAGCCGGCAACAGGCGAAACTTCATTGATGTCAGCCGCACAGGCCATGCCGACAGGCCCGAGAATGAAGACTGTCGCGAGAAGAAGTGTTTTCATTTTTGTCTGCCGCCCCAAGGGTTGTGGCCCCGCGCGAAATGCTCACGGGGATCCAGCTGTTGTCGCGCCCCGGTGTTGCATTGTCGGCCGGCCACGTCTTGGGCTGGGCCGCACCTGAATTGTCCTGGAGAGCACTGCGACGCTTTCTCGGTCGGTGTGGCCATTCAGCCTCAGTCGATCGGCGGCCTGTGTTCAGCAGGGTCAGCATCGAGCCTGGTCGCGACCCGTCCCGGCTCCCCGGCGCTTGGGAGGTGTTCGGCGGCGAGCGGCGGCTCCAGCCTATTGAGCCTGAACCGCGAGCGGCGTGCCCATGTCCGAGACGAGTTTGACGAGATCGGCTTGGCGTCTCGTGCCGGTTTTGGCGAAGATACGGTTGAGGTGCGTTTTCAGCGTGTTCTCGCCGATGCCCAGCGACAATGCGCTCTTCGAGGCGGACAATCCGCTGCCGATGCGCAGCAGGACCCGCGCCTCCGCCGGCGTAAGGTCGAACAAGGTGGTGAGAACGGCCTCGGGGAGCGGGGAAGAGGACGTCGTCGTCGACACGAAGACGGCGGCACATGCCGGCTGGAAAGCGGCGCGAGCCGTTCCTTCGCTCAACGGCAGCACATAGGCGACGGCCGGCGGCTGGCCCGGGGCCGAAATGGGCAGGCCAATGCCGCGGGAGCCAAGCAGAAAATCCGCGCTCGCCGCGCTGGCGATCGCCTCCAGCAGGGCGCGGGCCACTGCCGGATTTTGCACCTGGAGCACGCCGTTCCTGGAAAGAATTGGACCTTGCGCCGAGAACATCCGTTCGGCGGCGCCATTGGCGTGGAGGATCGTTCCGTGTGCGCCTGTCAAAACAACAGGCACTGCCAGATGGTCAAGCGCCTGCCGATAGAGATTGGCGGTGACGCGGCTCTGATCGAGCAGATCTCCGATCAGCGACGCACGGCGCAGATGCGGCGAGAGCAACGCCAGGAAACGCTGCTCTTCGGCTGATATGGCCTCCCTGGTGGCCCGCGTGGTGCAACCCATCAACCCGATCCGATCCGGTGTGTGGACGAATTTGGTGATACAGCCTTCGCGCAGTCCCTGCGGTTTGGCCCAATTCTGAAAAAACGGAGTCTGCTGGAGCTCGGCTTCGCTCATCTGCGACAGCGTCGCGACAGGACTGTCGACGTCGCCGACGACGGCGGCCTTCAGCCCGGGAATCGTGTCAAAATCATAGTCCTCCTGGAGCACGCGCATCTGCTCGGGATCCCAGGGCGATTGGGCCGCGAAGCGGCCTTGATTGCCGGCGGTGCTGGCAAGCGCGATGGTGGTATAGGCCGCATCGACAGCCCCAGTGATCCGGATCATCACCTCGGCCCAACCGTCGGGGTCCAGTACGCAATCATAGATATCGCCGATAATCGAACCCAAGACTTCGCTGCTCAGCCTCTCCACCACGCCTCCATTTTGCTCCGATCTCGCCTCGGAGGAATTTGTAGCGTCATACTTTCAGGTGACGCCACGTGCGGTCGATCTCGATTAAGGATTTGAATTCGATCAGTTGATACCAAGCGGCTATTGTCGCTGGTTATTCTTGGAATGGGAAGCATCGCGCTCAATAGATTAGAGTTAGCGAATATATCGGATTGCACCATTGTCACAAAAGACGGTCTTTTCATCGGCTCAGTTGCCATCGCATCTTAGCGAACGAGATCGGTTTTCCCTCTGGCAGGACATCCATGTCGCGGAGATATGGTCGGTCGAATATGGCACATCGGAAACCCTGCCCTTCCAAGCCTCGATCGAAGCCACGGCCGTGGGAGAACTGGTTCTTGGCCAGATGTCCGGAACGATCAAGCATGCGACGAGGAAGGCGAGCAACATCGCCGACGACGACAATGACGGATACCTGCTGCTGATCAACAAGGCCGACACCCTGTTGTCCGGGGCCCAGGCCGGCCGCGAATACGGCGTCGGCCGGGGCGAAGCGGTCCTGGTCACGGCAGCGGAAGCGCTGAAAATGACCGGTGCCGACAGCAATGTGTGGGCAAACATAGTGGTCCCGCGCGCCATCCTCACCCAGGCCTTCCCGCAGATCGACGACAGGCTGGCGTTGAAGATAGGCGCCGAAAGCGAAGCCCTCGATCTTCTCAAGAGCTATTGCCAGCTTCTTGAAACCGGCCGCCCCCTCGCCTCGCCCGATCTCGTAACGCACGCGACCGAAACGATCGTCGATCTGATCGGGCTGGTGACCGGCGCGAAGGGCCAGGCCGCCGAACTGGCCGGCTTTCGCGGCCTGCGCGCCGCCCGCCTGCAGGCGATCATGGCCAAGATCGCCGACAATTTCGCCGACCCCGGAATCTCCGCCCAAGGCGTCGCACAAGAACTCGGCCTCTCGGCACGCTACGTCCACGACCTCCTTCAGGAGACCGGCACCAGCTTCACCGAAAGGGTCCTCGAGCTCCGCTTGCAGCGAGCCCGCAAGATGCTCTCGCAAAGACACAATGACGACATGCGGGTCAGCGATATCGCCATGATAAGCGGGTTCAGCGATATGTCCTATTTCAATCGCTGCTTTCGCCGCCGGTTTGGCCATACGCCGACGAGCACCAGATAGGGAACGCTGAACCGCGTTTCGCGCGTTCGCCTGCCCGCTACCCCCTACTCCGGCGACGGCACCGGCGGCTTCGAGGTCAGCGCCGTGCCGGCGGCCGCGACGATGACGGCGGCGATACCGGCCAGTTGCGGCAGCGTCAGGCTTTCGTGCAGGAACAGGAAGCCGGCGAGCGCACCCAGCCCCGGCTCCAGGCAGGTCAGCGTCCCGTAGATGCGGGCCGGCATCCGGGTCAGCGCCACCATCTCCAGCCAGAACGGCAGCGCGCTGGAGAACAGGCCGACGAGCAATGCGCTGACCAGGATCGATGGCGAAAGCAGTCCCATGCCGGCCTCGGCCACGCCGAAGGGCAACACCAGAACGGCGGCGATCGCCATGCCGTAGGCAGTCGTGCGCGAGCCGAGTTCCGCGCCGGCCTTCTGGGCAAGCACGATGTAGAGCGCCCAGAAACCACCGGCCGCCAGTGCCAGCACCACCCCCACCGGGTCGAGCGGCTGCAGCGACCGGATGAACGGCGACAACAGCACGATGCCGGCGACCGCAAGCGCGATCCAGGCAAAGTCGCTGGCGCGCCGCGAGGTCAGCGTCGCCACCAGCAGCGGGCCGGAGAATTCCAGCGCCACGGCAACGCCGAGCGGGATCCTGGCAAGTGCCGCGTAGAACAAAAGGTTGAGTGCTGCGAGCGTCACCCCATAGGCGATGAGCCACGGCAAGGTGGCGCGCGAAGGCCGCATCTGCCACGGCCGCAGCACAGCGATCAGCATCAGCGCGCCGACGACGAGCCTGAGCGTCGTCGTGCCCTGTGCGCCGATCACCGGGAACAAGGTCTTGGCGAAGGTGGCGCCGATCTGGATCGACACCATGGCGCCCATCAGCGCCGCGACGGGCAAGGGCGCCGCTTCGCGACTGGCAACCGGCGTCGATGTCAATTGACTTCATCCTCCCATGCCGCCCGGCGAAAACCTTCCCGGCAGCATGGCAATAGGGTGAACCGGCCCGCCTGTCGTGAGGCAGCGCGGATGCCTTGATAAGGGCACAGCCAGCCCGGCGGGCGCGATGCGGGCCTGGTAACCGCGCGCCTGGGTGTAATCGAGCGCTACGGGGGAACCGTGACGCTGGAGAACCGCCAAGGTGGTGGGCTGGCGCAGACGGTTATGTTTAGCGCGGTGTGAGGGGCTGGCTCCCACCTCCCCTTGTGGGGAGGTCGGACCGAAGGTCCGGGGTGGGGTGCTGGCGCTGGCCTTGCAGGAGATAGGTCTTGCAGCGTCGCGCTGCCCCCACCCCGTCCCGCAATCTCCGCTTCGCTGCGACTGGAGCCGACCCCCCCCAAAGGGGGAGGGTGAAAAAGCTAGGCCGAGATCGCCATCGGCACGGCGCTCTTGTTGGGGATCTGGATGTCGATTTCCAGCGTCGACATGGTCTCGCCGCGGTCCATGGAGATTTGCAGGTAATCCTGGTCGATCTGCACATGCTTGGCGATGACGGCCATGATCTCCTCGCGCAGGATGGAGACGAGGTCGGGCTGGTTGCGGTTGCGGCGCTCATAGGCCAGCAGCACCTGCAGCCGCTCGCGCGCCACCGGCGCACTGGAGCGCCGCTTGAAGATGTCGAGCAGGTTCATGCCGCCCTCCTTCCCAAAAGACGATCGAGAAAGCCCTTGCGTTCGAAGGGCACTATGACAGGCAGGTCCTCGCCTTCCAGCCGCCTTGCGGCGTCGAGGTAAGCCTTGGCCGCGGTGTTGAGCGGCTCGGACAGCGTGACCGGCGCGCCGAGGTTGGAGGCCCTGAGCACATCCTGGCTCTCGGGGATGATGCCGAGCAGCGGCACCGACAGGATTTCCAGCACGTCGTCGATGCTGAGCATTTCACCCCGCGCGGCCCGCCCCGCGTCATAGCGGGTAACCAGCACATGCTTGGCGATCTGCTCGCCCTGTTCGGCGCGCATGGTGCGGGCGTCGAGCAGGCCGATGATGCGGTCGGAATCGCGCACCGACGACACTTCCGGATTGGTGACGATGACCGCCTCGTCGGCAAAGCGCATGGCGAGCTGCGCGCCGCGCTCGATGCCGGCCGGGCTGTCGCAGAACACGTAGTCGAACACCGAGCGCAGCTTGTCGATGACTTCGCCGACGCCTTCCTCGGTCAGCGCATCCTTGTCGCGCGTCTGCGAGGCCGGCAGCAGGAACAGCGTCTCGACCCGCTTGTCGCGGATCAGCGCCTGCGACAGCTTGGCCGTGCCCTGGATGACGTTGACGAGGTCGAACACCACGCGCCGCTCGGCGCCCATGATCAGGTCGAGATTCCTGAGGCCGACGTCGAAATCGACGAGCGCCACCTTCTTGCCGGTCTTGGCCACGGCCGCTCCAAGCGCTGCCGTCGAGGTGGTCTTGCCGACGCCCCCCTTGCCCGAAGTGACCACCACTACCTTGCCCATCAAAAAAGCCTCCGTTGTTATCGTTTGTTATCCCGGGCCGGCTTGCCGGCCTTTGTCTCAGTCAGCGCTTTAGCTCAATGTCTCGACACGCAGGCCCTCGCCGTCGAGGAAGGCCTGCACCGGCTTCCCGCGCGACACCCCTTCCATCTCCTCGGCGGTGATGTACCAGCCGTCGACCGACAAAAGCTCGGCCTCGTTGCGGCGGCAGAAGATGCGCGCGGCTGTGTTTCCGAGTGCGCCTGCCGAAGCGCGCCCGCGCAGCGTGCCGTAGACATGGATCGAGCCGGCGGCGACGATCTCCGAACCGGACGCGACCGAGCCCAGCACGATGACATCGCCATGCGCATGCATGATCGCCTGGCCGGAGCGGATCGGCGCCTTGATCATCAGCGTACCCGAATCGTAATGCGAAACCTGCGGCTCGCTTTCATCGGTCTTGCTTGCGCCAGCCTTGCCTTTGGCCGCGGCACCTGTGTCCGCACGGTCGTCCATGCGGTGGTCCGGCGCCCTGCCCTCGGCCTTGCCTTCCCTACCGGAACCCTCTTGCCCGCCCTTGCGGCCCGGCAGCAGCCCATCCGTCGTCGCCTCCTTGGCGCCGACCAGCAAAGGCGGCAGTTCGGCGCCGAGCGAAGCTCCTTCCAACTCGATGGCATAGATGCGAATGCCGCGCGTACCAAGCTCCGCCACCAGCGCCGCGATCTCGCTCGGCTGCGGCTTCAGCACATTCAAATCCAGCAGCACCGGCCGCCCGGCAAAATAGCCCGGCGAGTTGCCGATCCAATGATCCAGCCCCTGCAGCCACTCCACCATGGGCGCTTCCGGGGTCAAGGTGAAAGCGACGAAAGAACGAGCTCGAAAGCGAATGGATTTGGCCTCGAGGGGAGCGGCAAAGGTCACGGCTGGCGAATCCTTACTGAGAGGTAAACGCTAGCGAGGGAATGGTTAACGAATGGTTAATGAGGGGGTGGCAGCTTGGCTGCTGTGCGAGAAATTGGACAACCGGCTAAACGCCAGTTGCGGCTGCTACCCGGCGACGCACTGAATGTCTTGATAGGGGCCGCAAGCGGGAGGTCGGCTTCGAGCATCGAGCTGGCTTAAAGAGTCATTCAACTCGTGGCCTCAAGTAGCTCATCGACGCTTTTGCGTGGACGGCAGTCGTCCTTTGACCACCGCTTCTGGCGGCGCCGATTGGCGAGCCGCCTCGCCATCATTAGCCATGGAACGGAAAAGAAACCATTCAGCATCAGACTACCTCTTTTCGACGCACCTTTTTCGAACACGTCGGAACGAGCGCTTGTCGCGCAGCCCACGATGCCCCCATTGGTGAATCGGATCCATGAAGAGTCTGACAATACGCCACCGCATCCTCGTCAGTTTCGCTGCCGTTCTGGTGGTCATGTCCGTGATCGCCGCCATCGCGTACGCATGGTTTCTTCAGGCGGGGCAGCAGGCGACTGAGGTCGAGAAGGGCATCCTTCCAGACCTCTATCACAGCACCGCGATCATGATGGGCCAGATGACGGCCCATAGTCTGCTTCAGGAATACGCCCTTCAGGACAACCCATCGGATAGAAGCACGCTTGAAAGCGCGATCACGACCAATCGCGACCAAGTGCAGCGGTCGATGGACGACTATGAAGCAACAATCGTCTCCGACATCGACAAGCAGAATTATGCAGTCGTAAAAGAACTCGCCAACCAATTTCGTCTGGCTGAAACTGCTGTGCTGGACACAAGCCGGGCTGCCTTGTCGAAAGGTGAAACTCTCAATGAAAGCCCGGCCATCAAGAACACCGTAGAGCCGATCTTTGTAAAATTGCAGTCCGCTCTGCAGGCCATGGTTGAGGATCACAGAGGCGAGGCAAACAGCGCGACGCAGCAGATCAGCTCGATCGTTAGAACGGCCGAAGTCGGTTTGAGCGTTGGCTTGTTGATAGCCCTAGGGCTAGCCCTTCTTTTGGGTTACCAGCTGTTTCGCGCCATTACAGGTCCGCTCACCCGTTTGGTCGACGCGGTTCAATTGATGCGGCAAGGCGACTTCAGCGAACGCCTCGATCTGAGGCGCCGAGACGAATTCAGCGTGCTTGCCGACGGCTTCAACGCAATGGCGGACGATCTCACAACCCTCATTGGTCAGGTTCAAAGGTCCAGCATACAGGTCGGCACGTCGATAACTGAGATCGCCGCCACCTCCAAGCAACAACAGGCAACTGCGACTGAAATCGCAGCGACCACGACAGAAATCCGCGCGACAGCCAAGGAAATCTCCGCCACATCAAACGAGCTCGTCCGCACGATGAACGAGGTCTCGACAGTTGCCGAGCAAACGGCTGCCGTCGCCGGCGGAGGGCAAGCGGGGCTAACCCGTATGGAAGAAACCATGCAGCAGGTCATGGAAGCGGCCGGTGCGATCAATTCCAAACTCGCGATCTTGAGTGAGAAAGCCGGCAGCATCAATCAGGTGGTGACGACCATAACCAAAGTCGCCGATCAGACGAATCTGTTGTCGCTCAATGCTTCCATCGAGGCGGAGAAGGCAGGCCAATACGGCCGGGGCTTTGCAGTGGTGGCGACGGAAATCCGAAGGCTCGCGGACCAGACCGCTGTCTCCACCTACGATATCGAGCAGATGGTCAAGGACATCCAGTCGGCAGTCGCGGCCGGAGTGATGGGCATGGACAAGTTTTCCGAGCAGGTCCGCCGGGGGATGCAGGAAATCCAGCAGGTCGGCGGGCAACTCTTCGAGATCATTCAGCAGGTTCAGGGGCTGGTGCCACGTTTTGAAGTCGCCAATGAAGGCATGCAAGCGCAGGCGACCGGCGCGGGGCAGATCAGCGACACGCTAACCCAGCTGAGTGAGGCAGCTCAACAAACGGTCGAATCCCTTCAGCAATCGACGCTCGCGATCGACGAGCTCAATCAAGTCTCAGGCGGCATGCGAAGTAGCATTTCGAGGTTCAAGCTGAGAGCCTAGCGAGCCGGCAGTAGGAGGTGACAATGCTATTCCTCGCCTTCAGCATGGGTCCGGATCGATACTTGATCGATGTCCACCAAATTGAAGAGGTTCTGCCCTATATCGATGTGAAAGTTCTTCCGGGTGCGCCAACTGGTGTGGTGGGTTTGGTCAGCTATAACGGAATACCCATCCCCCTGATCGATGTTACTCTTCTTGCGCTTGGCCGACCATCGGAGCGCCTATTGAGCACCCGGATCGTTGTGACGCGCTATCCGGCGCATGATGGCGAGCAACGCCTACTGGGGCTGATCGCGGAACGGGTGACGGATACGCTTGAGCGAGACCCTGCCGATTTCGCGCCGTTCGGCCTTGAACCAGGAACCCCGCCCTATCTTGGGCCGGTGGCTTCCGATGGTTCCGAGATCATTCAGTGGGTCAAAGTGGAAGCGCTGCTTTCGGAAGAGATTCGTACCGCTTTGCTCCGCCAGGCCGCAATAGGTGATCAATGACCGGCGCAATAGAAAAGCTCCTGACGGAAACCATTGGACTGGACAGTGCCAGCGTTGGTCCGACAGTGGTTCGTCAGGCGGTCAGAGACCGGATGGCAGCCTGCCGGATAACCAACCCTCAGGCCTATAGGGAACACTTGGTCGGTTCCTCGCAGGAGCTGCAGGAGCTGATCAATGCGGTGGTGATCCCAGAGACCTGGTTCTTTCGCGACCGAGAAGCGTTCACGATGCTGGCGCGGCATGCGCGCGTGCACAAGCCTGCTCAGCCGATAAGAGTCCTAAGCCTGCCATGTTCAACGGGCGAAGAGGCTTATTCGGTCGCCATGGCCATGTTCGATGGCGGCTTTGAGGCGCACGAGTTCAAGATCGATGGCGTGGACGTCAGCAGCCGCAATATCGCGACGGCTGAACGCGCCATCTATGGGCGCAATTCGTTTCGCGGCAGCCATCTCGAATTCAAGGATCGCTATTTCGAAGCTGCCGAGGGCGGGTTGCGGCCTATTGCTGGGGTGCTGAAACAAGTTCGGTTCAGGGTAGGAAACCTGTTCGGTTCTCGCGCGTCTTTCGGGCAAGAGGTCTATGACATCCTGCTTTGCCGCAATTTGCTGATCTATTTCAATCGAGAGCTGCAGGATCGCGCATTGATCTGCACGAAGGACCTGCTGGCCAAAGACGGACTTCTTCTGGTCGGTCCGGCGGAAGCAGCTCTTCCAAGGTTGCATGGCTTTATTTCCGCTGAATGGCCATTGGCCTTTGCCTTTCTGAAATCGGAGCCCGTCAAGACCACGGCGCCGAAAGTTTCGGCCGCCGTCCCGGTACGGACGCCGACTCCGAAGGTCAACAAGAGCGAGCCTCTTCTTCCGTTCCGACCGACAATTGGCAATGAAGGCCGTGGGCAGGCTCCGGCCAAGCCGCTTGCACAGGCCTCGGAAAGCCTCATCGCGGTTGAACGGATCGCCAATGCAGGACGGGTAAAGGAGGCACAGGAGGTCGCCCTGGCGCATCTCAAGGAGTTCGGTCCTTCCGCGGAAATCTTCTACCTGCTGGGCCTCGTCCAGGATGCGGATGGTTCTGCACCCGAAGCCGCGCAAAGTTATCGCAAGGCGCTCTATCTCGCGCCAAATCATCGAGAAGCTCTTGTCCATCTGGCCTTGCTGCTTAGCAAGCAAGGCGACCACAACGGCGCCGAGGCGCTGGCCGGCCGACTGGGTCGGGTCCAGAAAAGGAGCGGCAGCTGATGGCGGCTTCGACAAGGATCGCTCAGCCGGTGGAGGAGATTGAAATCGACGACTGCTGGCGGCAAATAGGCGTACGGGGTGACAAGTCATGTCCGCTACTGGAGCAGCATCTCCACTGCAGGAATTGCCCGACCTACAAGAAGATTGCACGACGCCTCCTTGACCGTGCAGCGCCCTCGGCATATCGCGACGAATGGCCTGATAACGCTGGTCGTGCAGGGATCGACTCGGCAGACAGCGACGCGCTGGAGACGGCCGTTCTCTTCCGTTTGGGGGAGGAATGGCTGGCACTTCCGGTCGGTATTTTTCATGAAGTGGCTGAATCTCGTCGCGTTCATTCAGTTCCACATCGCAGGAACAGTGCACTGCTCGGTATTGCGAATGTCCGTGGTGAATTGCTCATTTGCCTGTCCCTGGCCGAATTGCTCGGGATAGACGAGCGCAAGGAGGGGGAACAAGGCACGCGAACCAAGGTATTTCGCCGCCTAGTCGTGGTAGGCGAGCGCGACAAACGGGTTGCTTTTACGGTTGACGAGATCCACGGCTTACATCGGTACCAGGAACGCGACACTCTCGCTGTTCCGGCCATGATTGGCAAGGCACTGTCGGCCGCTACGGTTGGCGTGCTGCCATGGCAGGGACGAGCCGTAGGCTGTCTCGATCCACGACAACTGCTCACGATGCTGGATCGGAGCATCGCATGACAGATGAAGACTTCAGCCAGGTTTCGATGCTCAGCCTCTTCCAGGCCGAACTGGAGACGCAGTCACAGGCTCTAACCTCTGGGCTTCTGGCACTCGAACGCGATCCTATCGCCGCCGATGCCTTGGACGCATGCATGCGTGCCGCGCATTCCCTGAAAGGGGCTGCCCGCATCATCGACCTGATGCCTGCGGTCAAAGTTGCAAATGCGATGGAAGACTGCCTGGTCGCCGCGCAACGTGGGCATCTGAGGGTGCGACGGGAGCATATAGATGCGCTTCTGCAAGGCTCTGACCTTTTGAAATTGATCGCATCGGGATCATCGAGCGAGAGCGCCAACTCAGAAGTCGAAACCTTTCTCGCGAAGTTCGAGGAATTGTCCCTCCCCGAGGCAAAGCCCGGGCCCCAAGATTCTGCAGCTGATTTCGCAACTCCAAATCATCCCCAGGAGCAACTGGCGACGACCTCTTCAGCGAACCTCCTCGTTGGGGCGGTACCGCAAGCCGACGGCAGCATCGGCTCTGATAGAATGGTTCGGGTGACGGCAGACAGCCTGAACCGATTGCTCGGGTTGGCTGGCGAGTCGCTGATGGAAGCTCGGCGGCTCAGGCCATTCGCTGACGGGCTGTTACGGCTGA
Organism: Mesorhizobium sp. WSM1386; assembly: GCF_055901595.1. Classification (NCBI taxonomy): domain Bacteria; kingdom Pseudomonadati; phylum Pseudomonadota; class Alphaproteobacteria; order Hyphomicrobiales; family Phyllobacteriaceae; genus Mesorhizobium; species Mesorhizobium sp. WSM1386. The sequence goes on along the minus strand of NZ_CM148373.1, from coordinate 3,055,733 downwards.
AGCGACTTCAATCGGACCTCGCAAGTGCCTTCGACAATCTTCATGCAGTGCTGCCGCCGGTTTCAAACGATGCGGCGGTGGTGGAGGCGCTGGCTGAAGCGCAGCGGAAGCTTCGGTTGAGCCAAGCGTTCCTGGCGGAGCGTCTCGATGAATTGGATTCAGTGGATCGGAAAGCGACCGATCTTGCCAACAGATTGTACGACGAAACGTTGGCGAGCCGGATGCGGCCTTTTGAGGACGGCGTGCGACACTATGCGAGAACGATCCGCGACCTCGGTCGTACCCTTGGCAAGCGGGTGCGACTGGAGATCGTAGGCGGCTCGACCGGCATCGACCGCGATATCCTCGAGCAGCTCGATGCCCCTTTGGGGCATCTTCTGCGCAACGCTGTAGACCATGGGCTTGAACCGCCTGACGAGCGCCTCGCGATGGGGAAACCCGAAGAGGGGCTCATCAGGCTCGAAGCGAGGCATAATGCCGGGCTGCTGCAGATAGCCGTGGTGGACGACGGCAGGGGGATCGAGCTCTCGAAGCTGCGCGAGACTGTCGTCGCCCGGCAGCTTGCAACCAGGGAAAGTGCTGACACACTCAGCGAAACCGAATTGCTCGCATTCCTGTTTCTGCCAGGCTTCTCGATGAAAGCGGGCCTTACCGACGTCTCCGGTCGCGGTGTGGGGCTCGATGCAGTGCAAGCCATGACGAAGCAGGTCCGGGGAGTCGCAAGCGTCTCCTCAGAATTTGGGCACGGAACCCGATTTCAACTGCAATTGCCGCTGACGTTGTCGGTCCTGCGCACACTGCTCGTCGATGTCGATGGAGAGCCCTATGCTTTTCCACTCGCTGCCATTTCCAAGACTTTGAAACTGCAGCGGACCGAGATCAATGTCCTGCAGGGCCGGCCGCATTTTCGATTAAACGATCGACAGATCGGGCTGGTCACCGCGCGCGAGGTGCTGGATCGAGGTGAGCCCGGATCGGAACCGGACGAACTCTCGGTCGTCATCGTTGATGCGGGTCGAGGCGATGCATACGGCCTGATCGTTGACCGTTTTCTCGGGGAACGCGAGTTGGTGATCAGACCTCTCGATCCACGGTTTGCCAAGATCAAGGACATTAGCGCAGCAGCCCTGATGGAAGACGGTTCGCCTGTTCTGATCTTCGACGTCGACGATCTGATCCGATCGGTGGAAAAGCTTGCGTCGTCAAGCGGATTTCGAGCTCTTCGGCGCGCCGCGGGCAGTCCCGAACCGAGCAGGCGCAAGCGCGTGCTCGTGATTGACGATTCACTGACGGTTCGCGAACTCCAGCGCAAGATGCTGGGCAATTACGGTTATGAGGTCCAAGTGGCGGTCGACGGTATGGACGGGTGGAATGCCGTCCGGTCTGGTCCTTTCGATCTCGTCCTCACCGACATCGACATGCCTCGCATGGATGGCATCGAGCTGGTGAGTTTGATCAGAAAGGACGCTCATCTCAAGAACACACCCATCATGATCGTTTCGTACAAGGATCGGGAAGAAGATCGCGCGCGCGGGCTCGACGCAGGTGCGGACTATTACCTGACCAAGAGTAGCTTTCAGGACGAGGCCCTGATTCATGCCGTCGTGGACATGATTGGCGAGGCGGCTGAATGAGATCGAAATTGGAAGCCAACGAATGAGAATCGGCGTAGTCAACGACATGCCGATGGCGGTTGAGCTTCTGCGCCGGCTGGTCCTGTCGACCGGCGAACATCAGGTCGCATGGATCGCGACCAATGGGCGTGAGGCGGTCGAGGTCTGCAGACGTGATCTGCCGGATCTGATACTCATGGATCTAGCGATGCCAGAGATGGACGGCGTGGAAGCGACCCGCAGAATCATGGCGGAAACCCCGTGCTCAATCTTGCTGGTGACCGCTAGTATCGAAGCCAACCTCGCCGGTGTCTACGAAGCAATGGGTCATGGCGCGCTCGACGCGGTCGATATTCCGTCAGTAGGCATCCAAGGTAACGCGTCCTCGCAATCCGCACGGCTTCTAACGAACAAGATTGCGACGATCGGCAAGCTGATCGGTGATGCGCCGGCCAAGACAAAAAAGCGGATGTCACGTGACGCTGAGCCGACACCTCGACGCCTAATTGCAATCGGTGCCTCCGCGGGCGGGCCCGCCGCCGTTGCCGCAGTCCTGAGCGCGTTTCCCGTTGATTTTGGTAGCGCGATCGTGCTCGTCCAGCATCTCGATGCTCAGTTCGTGCCAGGGCTTACTGATTGGCTGGGACAGCATACGCCTCTCCCGATCCGTCCGGCGCGGGAAAAGGATAGTCCTCAAGCGGGCACTGTTCTCGTAGCCAGTTCTGCGGATCATCTGGTTTTCAAGTCAGCTCAGCAACTTGGCTATACGCCCAGCCCCAAGGACAATGTTTATCGGCCGTCGGTAGATGTGTTCTTCGAGAGTGCGGCGCAATGGTGGCCTGGCTCGGTGATTGGTGTCCTGCTCACCGGCATGGGCAGGGATGGTGCGCGCGGGCTAAGACAGCTCCGTGACAAGGGGCATCTCACGATCGCGCAGGATAGAGCAACCAGTGCCGTCTACGGCATGCCGAAGGCCGCCGCCGACATCGGCGCGGCTGTTGATATTCTTCCTTTGAGTGCGATCGGCTCACGTATAATCGAAGCCTGCGAGCGCTCCACGTGAAAGGGCTCGTCCGATGACGCAAGAACCAGAGCTAGTCCCGCCACTCGCAGATAACTATTCATCCATGGTTCTGCTCATCGATGATCAGATCATGGTTTGCGAGGCGGTCAGGCGCGCTCTAGCCAACGAGCCAGATATTTCCTTACACTTCTGCACCGACCCGTTGAGAGCGATGACGGTCGCGGATGAGGTAAAGCCAACCGTTATCCTGCAGGATCTCGTCATGCCCGGTGTCGACGGGCTGCATCTGGTGCGAGAATACAGGAAGCATGCGTCGACACGCGCGGTCCCAGTCATTGTGCTGTCGAGCAAGGAAGATCCGGCCACCAAGGGCGAAGCCTTCGCTGTGGGAGCGAACGACTATCTCGTCAAACTGCCGGATCGTATCGAGCTGATTGCACGTATTCGATATCACACGCGGGCCTATCTGGATCACGTCCAGCGAGACGCGGCATACCGAGCGCTAAGAGAAAGCCAGCGACAGCTGATCAGTGCAAATCTCGAGCTTGAACGTCTGACGCGGATCGATGGCCTGACGGGTCTCGGCAACAGGCGCTATTTTGATGAATATTTGGCGGCTGAATGGAAGCGCGCTTTTCGCGCACAGTCCCCATTGTCGCTGTTGATGATTGATGCGGACAACTTCAAACGATACAATGATACCTATGGCCACATGGCCGGCGATGAGGTGCTCAAGCAAATCGCCCGCGTAATCCAGAGCGGTTCCGGGCGCTCCACCGACCTCGCTGCGCGGTACGGAGGCGAAGAGTTCGTGGTCGTGCTGGTCGACACTTTGTTGGAACAATCCAGTGCGATCGCAGAGCGGCTCGTCCAGGGCGTGCGGGAGTTGAACATACCCCACGGCCCGGACCGTGTGACCATCAGCGTCGGCGTTGCAACAGCGGTGCCCACCGCGGACGAGACGCCAAATGATTTCGTCAATGCCGCCGATTTGGCTCTGTTTCGTGCCAAATCGGAAGGACGAAATCGTGTTGCGCTTCATATATCCCGCAGCTAGAGACGCTCAAAGCACCTCCGAAGTGCGGGTGCGTAATTTTGAGCTAGGATGGGCCCAGAGCGGCACTCGATTTAGTAGGAGCCGGACAACAGGCTTGACGACTAGTTAGCCAAACGATTGGGAATGTCGGCGACAGTGAAGCGTGCTGCCTTGCTCACTCTCGGCTGAAGATCGAGCTCGTCGCTGATGACCGCTGGGCGTCGGTTCTAGGTGCAACGCACCGATTAGCCTGTTCGCTCGAATTTCCGCTTCTGGGATTCCCCTGGGGCTAGCTCAACGACTGACTTGGGGCGCAAAGCCGGCATTGTACTCAGCGGAGATAACCAGTCGCAGCAGGATGGTCCGTCACCATCGCGACAGCCAGAGACAAGCACGAAATCACGCCTCAATGCCGCTTGAAGTACTGCTCATGCTTCTCCCCGCCCCTCCGTATCGAACGTCCCCAGATTCCGCCTTTTCCCGGTCTTCTCATCCTTCTTGCGCGAATAAAGCCGGTATTTTCCACCCTTCAGTTTGCGGATCATCTCGCTCTCCCGATTAGGGCTGATCAGGATTTAGCGCGCTTTCTGGCCTTGAGGCTGCAGGCGGCTTGTTCGATTGCCGCTACGGTCGTCGCATCACCCTCGCGGGAAGAACCTTCCTGCTCCATCGAAAGACATATGGCGGCCGTGAGCAGATTCCTTTTCGGCCTTTCAAAACGGATGCACGACCCAACGACGCAAGCTATATTGCCCCCGTCGGGCGTCATCCAAGGGGAGGCATGACATGCAGGCAATGCCGATAGCGCATCACGCCGCGCAACCCGTGGCCGGCCCCGTATCCTCCCTGGCCGGCTATCCGGCCGCCGTCCTGTGCTGGCTGCTTTCGGCCGGTGTCTATATCGCGGCCAAATGGGTGGCGCCTGAAATGCCGCCCTGGGGCCTCTGCTTCTGGCGGCTGACGCTTGCCTGCGCCATCCTGCTGCCGATCGTGCACCGTCATCACGACGCGATGATCGGGCTTTTGCGAACGCGCGCCGTGGAGGTCGTCGCCGTGGGGGCGATCGGCCTCACGCTGTGCCAGGGTATGATCTACCACGGCCTCAACGACACCGATGCCACCACGGCCGGCATCATCATGGCGCTGTCGCCCGTCATGACGATGGTGCTCGCCCGTTTCGTGCTTGGCGAACCGCTCGGACTGTGGAAGTCGCTGGGCGCGCTGGTCGCGCTTGCCGGGATGATTTTCATCGTTGCCCACGGCAACCTGACGGCGCTGCTGCAACTCAAGGTCAACGCCGGCGAGTTGTGGATCGTCGGCAGCGCGTTCTGCTGGGGCCTCTACACCGTGCTTTTGCGCCGTGCCAAATTCGGCATCGAACTCCTGCCGATGGTCGTGCTGCTGCTTGGCGCCGGTGCGCTGGTCGCCTTGCCTTTCCATGTGTGGGAATTGTTCAACGACGAACGCTCCGCCATGGATGTCGACAGCCTTCTCGCGCTCGCCTATCTGGCGGGTCCCGGCGGCGCCTTGATGTACTATCTCTACAACAAGAGCGTGGAAACGCTCGGCGCGAGCCGGGCGAGCATGCTGCTCTATTTGCAGACGGTGTTCGTGGCCATGCTCGCCTATCTGCTGCTCGGCGAGGGCTTGCACGATTACGATCTGGTCGGTGCTGCCTTCATTGTCGCCGGCATCGTACTCGCCACCGTGGTCAAATCCAGGCCAGCTCAACCCCGCGTGGCGTAGAAATCCTGACGGGATCGGACGCAAAGCCGCCTTTGTATTCAGCGGAAGTAACCGGTCTCAGTAGCGTGTGGTCACCGTCGTGACAGCCATCAGCACCCCTTCAATGCCGCTTGAAATACTGCACCTCGCGCTCGTGCTTCTCCGCGGCCTCGCGCGTTTCGAACGTGCCAAGGTTCCGCCGCTTGCCCGTCTTCTCATCCTTCTTGCGCGAATAAAGCCGGTATCTTCCGTCCTTGAGTTTCCTGATCATTTCGCCTGGCCCTCCTGAGGCGTGCGCCGCCTTTTGAGACTGCGGGCGGCTTGTTCGATTGCCGCGCGGTCGTTGCCCAGGCGGTCGATCAGTTCCTGTGCCTCGTCGCCCGATATGCCGGTGCGCACCGCCAGTTCCTCGACCGTCAGCACGTCGGCACTGGCGATCTCGCGCGGCAACGCGTCACCGGCCGTCAGCGGCAGTGCCGCCTCGCGGTCGATCTCGGCTTCGGCCCGGTGCCAGTGATCCTCCGGATCGCCGCCGCATTCACGCTGCCAGATCTGGTATGCGCGCTGCTGGATCTTCTCGTGCCGGTCGTCATCCATGGTCGTTCCTCCTCTGGGCATTGAGGCCGATCCGAACGATCCCAGAAATCGCGCGGTCGCAATCGCTCCCGGCGGCCTTCGTCGTGCGCCAGGCCGCTGCCGGCTACTCGCATTGCCGTCTCGGCCCGCCGGAATAGGGTTGGTAGCTGTTGTCTTCCGGCCGGTAGGAGCGGTAACGGCTGAAGCAGGAGGCAACATGGTCGTCATCGCCGGCGGCCGCGTAGGCGCCCAGCCCCGGGCCCTCGGCATAGCTGGCCTCGGCGGCGGGCGGCGCGGTGCGGTCGGCGGCGAGATAGGGTGAGACGCAGGTGCGCTGCTGCCCGCTATAGGACATGTAGCTGTTGTCATCGGGATTGTAGGAGCGGTAGCGGTTGGCGCACCAGGCGAGATGCGGCGGCGGCAGTTCGGCCGGCGCGATGGCGCCAGTGACGGTGGGATCTGGCTGCTGCTTGGCTGGTTCCTTGGCGGCGATGTCGGCAGGCGCGGGCTGCTCGGCCGGCACCCGTTCGAGGTTCTGTGCCGCCTTGTCCACCGGCCGCGCCTTCTTGGTCCACAGTTCCGCCACGCTGACGGTGGGCCTTGCCTCGCGCGCCGGCTTGGCGGCGAGCAGCCAGGCTGCGAAAACCAACCCGCTGCCGAACACCGCAAGGGTCAGCACGAAGCCGCAGACCAGTCCCAAAAATGCTTTCACGCCACGCTCCTTGCGCCCCTGCTAATAGAATGCGGGACGTCAAGGCTTGTTCCAGAAAAGCACGCGCGGCAGGCGCATCGCTGATTGGCCGCTGGAGAAGGAATGGAGCGAACCATTCAGGCGGAGAAATGATCCAGGCGGCGAGTTGTCCCGCCGCCTGGATGCCGGCCATGGCCGCCGGTTTCGTTATCGATTGCCCCAGATCCCCTGGCCATAGCCCGGCGCAGGCATGCCGGAGTTCGCATTTCCTTCAACCGAGCTGCCGGTGATGCTCTTGGTGCCGCTCATGTCGGGCGCATCGCCGGACATCATCGAATGGGTCGTCGCGGTCGGATAGCTGCCGGCGGCCGGGACATAGTCCGTGCCAAAAAAATGGTCGCTGCCGGCAAAAGCCGTGCCGGAAGCAAACAGAACCGCGGCAATGGTAAGAACGGTCTTTTTCATTTCAATTCTCCATCTTTCCAAAGGTGATGACAGGACCTCAACGCGCCGCCCGCACCGCGTTCCCGAGGCTGTCTCTACATTTTCATCAGGCGAAACCGGCCAGCCGCTATCCCCACGGGATCCGCGGCGGCAGGTTGCTCAGCGCATGATCGTCTTGGGTTCGTCGTGCGCTGTTGCCGCTTCATAGGGCCGTGGTGTGTACGCCAGCGTGGTAGCCGGCGTGGTAAGAACCGCCGCAGCAGTGGAATTTTGCGTGGAATGCAGCCGGAAAGCGCTGCGCGCCTGGGCCGCGAGGGTTCGCGCGCCTCAAATCGGCAGCTTCACCTCGCCCACCCACATATGGTTCTCCACCGCCAGCAGCGCTGCCGTCATCTCCTTGTCGCGCTGTCGCTTGTGCAAATAGAGCGCCACCAGCCGGTCCAGCGAGAACCTGCCGGCACCGACGGCGGCCAGCACGAACATGCCGCCGGCGATGGCCAGGTCCTTTTCGAAATGCAGCAGTTCATTCTGGCTGGCGAAGTTGGTGTGAAACAGCATGGCCGTCGCAAGGCAGAACAGGCCGAGCCCGATGGCGCCCAGCCGCGTCAGCAGGCCGGTTGCGATCGAGAGCCCTGCCCCCAGTTGCAGCGCGACGGTGGCGACGAACAGCGGCAGGCCGACGCCCAACGCCGCCATCGCCTTGGCGGCGGCATCGAAATGGGTGGCCAGTGTTGCGCCCTCATGCAGGAAGATGAGGGACAGCAGCAGGCGGCCGGCAAGCAGGGTCACATCCCCAGCGTGGTATTTCGTGGCGAGGCCGGCGAGCTTCGCGGCGATGTCGTTCGGTGTCATGGGTCAGCCTCCATTTTGAAAGGGCCGGAGCCGGCTCGAGGGAGAGACGCCGGCTCCGGCAACGGGCGTCAGCCACGAGCGCCCAAACTGCCCCCGAGGGGAGATGTGGGTGAGGGGGAACTTACTGCGTCACCTTGGTGTCGATGGCTTTCTGCAGGTCGGAAAGCTCCTCGCAGCCGGCGGGGCAGAGTTTCTGCAGCGATGCCAGTTGCTCCTGGGCCTTGCCCATGTCGCCGGTCTCGACATAGAGCTCACCTAGATATTCGCGGGCGGCCTTGTGGTCGGGCTTCAGCTCCAGCGCCTTGTTGTAGTAGGTCAGCGCGGTGGTGGTGTCGCCGGTCTTGCGCAGCGTGAAGCCGAGCAGATTGTAGACATCGGCCTGCTGGTTGTCCTGCGCGAGATCACGCAAATCGGCCAGCGCGCCCTTGTAGTCCTTGGCGGCGATCTTGGCCTGCACGGCGGTGAGGTCGGGGGCATCGGTGCCCTCGATATCGTCGACTGCATAGGCCGGTATGATCGTCGCGACGGGAACCACGGTCAGCACGGCGATGGCGCCGAGCAGGCCGTACAGGGCGTTTCTGCCCAAGAATGATTGTTTCATTGTCTTTCTCGCTTGTCGGTTTGCCGTGATTAAATCTGCACGGGCGTGAAAGCGTAGGCGCTGCCGTCTTTCACGAAGACGCCGGTGCCGGGGAATGGGAAGTGCGACCCGGAAATGCGGATGTTGTCCGCGATCACCCGGTCGATAATCTTGTGGCGCGTGGCGATCGCGGTCGGCCCGTCCTGGTCGTAAGCGCCCTGCCACTTCGGATGCGGCGCCAGAAGGGCCGGCACATACATGGTGTCGGCCGAGATCATCAGCTGCTCCCCACCGGAATTGGCGAGGTACACCGAATGGCCGGGCGTGTGGCCGGGGGCGGCGATGATCTGGATGCCGGGCGCGACTTCGGCGCCGTCCTGAACCAGCTTCCAGTTCTTCCATTTCGGAAAATTCTCGGCGATGCGCTTGCCCGCCGGCTTGCGGCCTTCGGGCAGCTTGGCCAGCCGGCTGGGGTCGGTCCACCAATTGTACTCGGTGGCGTTGACGATCAGCTCGGCATTGGGGAACACCGGCGTGTTGGTGCCCTTCTCCATCAGGCCCCAGACATGGTCGGGGTGAAAATGCGAGATCATGATGGTGTCGATCGCCTTGTAGTCGATGCCGGCGGCGGCCATGTTGGCCGGCAAATGCGTGGCGTTGGCCTGCCACTGGCCGACACCCGAGCCGGCATCCATCATGATCAGCCGGCCGCCCATCTTGAGCACGACGACGGTGAGCGGGATGGGCATGAACTCGGTGGGCAGCCCGGCTTTGGCAAGAGCCGCCTTGGTGTCGTCGACCGATACATCCTTGATGAAGGCCGGGTCGTGCGGCTTGCGCCAGATGCCGTCATAGACGGCGGTGACCTCGATATCGCCGACCTTGTATTTGTAGAAGCCGACTGTCGGCTCGACCGGTGTTTGCGCGAAAGCCAGGCGTGTGAATTCCAGCTTTCCGGCAAGGCCGAAAGCGGCGGCGGCGGCGGCTGATTGCAGCACTGTGCGACGTGTCATGCTGAACATGGTGGTCTCTCCTTTGGGTTGCGTGGCGGAAGGCAAAAAATCGTAAGAAATGACGGAGGGCCAAGCCCCTGGCCCTCCGTCCTGATGCGGTTGAGGCGCGCCGACGGGATCCGGCGCGACGCTCATGAACTCAGCGGCCCCAGATGCCCTGGCCGGGTTCTTCCGCATCGGATTTCATCGACGCCTGCGTGTCGTGCCGAACCATGTCCGCCTCGCGAGTGGAGGCAGTGTAGGTGTTGTCGGTGGTGGCGGTGGCCTGGGTGCTCGTGCCGAAATGGTCGCTGCCGGCAAAGGCAGAACTCGAGGCAAGCAACATCGCAGCCACGCTGAGAGCGAGCTTGGTCATTTCCGATAAATCCTTGTTCCGTTTCTTCAGGTCGCGGGCCGCTGGATTGGCCCCGCTGAAATGAAGACCCGGAAGGGCGGCGCTTTATTCCCGGGCCTCGCAAGATTCTTTGGGAGGAAGGAATCCGGGGCAAAAAGAGCACCGAGACACAATCCAGAAACAATATTCAACAGTTCGGAAAAACTGGCGAAAAGATCGGATGGCATAAGCGTGTCCCAGCGGCCGGAAATCGGCCGCACAGCGCATGGGATTGGGCACGGGCAATGCAACGCGGTTCGAACGGATGGATGTCGCTCGCCGCCGGCGGTGCGTCTGCCTCCGCCCCGCGCCCTGCACGCCGGTCATTCCACCGTCACCAACAACGTCAAATTGCAGCGGCCGCACAGCCGACAATGCCTGCTTGAGCGGCGGCACGATCGACATGTGCCTGGCACGGTTCGGCTAGGATAAGAAAGTTTTGGAAATGGACCACGGTGTCGATATCGCCGAACTGGACAGGGAAGCGGCAAGATCGGGCAGAGAGCCCGATCAGGCGGGCCTGGACAGCATTGAAGCCCTTGTGAGGATCACCCCGCGGACAGTGGCGCGCAGCCAGATCCTGGCGGGCGCCGATTTCGCCCTGGCGGGTCAGCCAGATGAGCGGCTCGATGCGGTCTTCGAGCAGCTCGCCGAAAATTTTGCAACGCTGCCGGCGGTGATCAGCGAGGGACGTGTATGGACCTATCGCGAGCTCGACAGGCGGGCCAACCAGTTCGCCCGCCTGCTGGTCGAGCGTGGCGTGCGGCCGGGTCACCGGGTCGGTCTCATCCTCGACCGGTCGGCGGAGACCTATGTCGCGGTGCTCGCCGTGATGAAGGCCGGAGCCGCCTTCGTGCCGCTGGCCACCGCTTTCCCGCAAGAGCGCATGACCCTCATCATCGAAGACGCCGGCGTGAGCCTGATCGTCACCATCGTCGCCTATGCGGAGCGAGCCGGTCTGCTGCCGGTTCCCCATGTGATGATCGACGGCGCCACCGCCGACATCTCCACGCGCTCCGACGCACCGCTGCGGCTCGACGCGGCGCCCGCCGACGACATCTGCTACATCCTCTACACGTCGGGCACGACAGGCAGGCCGAAGGGCGTCGCCATCCGGCACCAGAGCTTCGTCAATTTCATCCGCGTCGCCGCCGCATCCTATGGATACCGGCCGGGCGATCGCGTCTACCAGGGCATGACCATCGCCTTCGACTTTTCCTCCGAGGAGATCTGGGTGCCCTTCGTCGCCGGCGCGACGGTCGTGCCGGCGCCCGGCCCGCTGACGCTGGTCGGCGAAGAGCTGGCCGATTTCCTGCGTCACCATGAAATCACCTGCATGGCCTGCAGCCCGACCCTGCTGTCGTCCATGGCGAGCGACGTGCCGAGCCTGCGCACGCTCCTGGTGGGCGGCGAGGCCTGCCCGCACAATCTGGTGGTGCGCTGGTCCAGGCCCGGCCGAAAGATCCTCAACACCTATGGCCCGACCGAGGCGACCGTCACCGCGACGATGGGTGAACTGACGCCCGACAGGCCCGTGACCATCGGCGCGCCGCTGCCCACCTATTCCATCGTTATCCTCGACCCCGAAGTGCCGGCAGTGGCCAAGCCGGGCGAGCTGGGCGAAATCGGCATTGCCGGCATCGGCCTAGCGATCGGCTATCTCAACAGGCCCGACCTCACCGAACAGAAATTCATCGCCGATTTCCTCGATCTGCCCAACAACCCGTCGCGGCGCATCTACCGCACTGGCGACCTTGGCCGGATCAACGACGACGGCGAGATCGAGTATGCCGGCCGCATCGACACCCAGGTGAAGATCCGCGGCTACCGCATCGAGCTCGGCGAGATCGAGGCCGTGCTGCTGGACCAGCCGGAGATCGCGCAGGCCGCCGTCACCACCTGGGAGATCGAGCCCGGCCGCGTCGAACTCGTCGCCTATTTCGCGCCAAAGGCCGGCCTGCCGCCGCTCTCGCGCGCCGACATTGCCAGCACGATGAAGCGGCGCCTGCCGGATTACATGGTGCCCTCTTATCTGGAGGAACTGCCGGCGATCCCGATGACGGTTTCCAACAAGGTCGACCTTCGCCAGCTTCCGAAGCCGACCAGCATCAGGCTTTCCACCGACCGCGAGATGGTGGCGCCCGGCAATGACGACGAGCGCTTTCTCGCCGAGGCACTGGCCGCGGTGCTGAAATTCGACGCGGTGTCCGTCGAGGACAATTTCTTCGACGACCTCGGCGCCAACTCCCTGCTGATGGCCCATTTCTGCGCGCGCGTGCGCACCAGGAAGGAATGGGCGACGGCCTCCATGCGCGACATCTATCTCTATCCGACCGTGGCGCGCCTGGCCAAGCACCTGCGCGTGGCGGAAGAGATGACGACCGCCACCAACGAACCTGTCCTCACCCGCCAGGCGTCGAGCCTCGTCTACTGGACCTGCGGTGCCGCGCAGCTCGCCTTCTACGGCCTCTACAGCTATGTCGCGCTGTGGGCGATCAATGACGGCCTCAACTGGGTCTATGACGCGCTCGACGAGCCGCTGCAGCTCTACATCCGGTGCGTGGCGCTCTCGGCCAGCGTGTTCTTCGGCATGTCGGGCTTTGCCGTCGCCGCCAAATGGCTGCTTGTGGGCCGCTGGAAAGCCGAAACTTTCCCCATCTGGGGCCTGCGCTACTATCGCTTCTGGGTCGTCAAGACCTTGATCCGCACCGCGCCCGTGGTCCTGTTCCGCGGCAGCCCGCTCTACAGCATCTACCTGCAGCTGCTTGGAACCAGGATCGGCAAGAACGCGGTCATCGAATCCAAGTCCGTGCCCGTCTGCACCGATCTCATTTCGATCGGCGCCCAGACGATCCTGCGCAAGGAATCGATGATCCTCGGCTATCGGGCCCAGGCCGGCTATATCCACACCGGGCCGCTGACCATCGGCCGCGACGCTTTCGTCGGTGTTGGCTGCACCATCGACATCGACACCAAGATCGGCGACGGCAGCCAGCTCGGCCACTCGTCTTCGCTGCAGCGCGGGCAAAGCATCCCGGACGGCGAACACTGGCATGGATCGCCGGCGGTGCCGACCACGGCGGATTATTGCAAGGTGCGCGCCGTCGATCCGTCCAATGTCCGGCGCGTCCTCTACGAAGCGGTTCAGTTGATCGGGCTGTTCGCCATTGTCACCCCACTGCCGCTGCTGTTCCACAGCTATTGGGAAAATGTGGGCGACGACTATCAGGAGACCATCGGCCTGGTCGCGATCGGCACCACGGTCACGCTTCTCGGATACATCGCCGCGGCCTTCCTCGCCGCGACGGTCGTGCCGCGCCTGATAAGCCTGGTGCTGAAGCCCGGCCGCACCTACTCGCTCTACGGTTTCCGCTATTGGCTGCAGACCGTCGCCGAATTCTCGAGCAACTCGCGCGTGCTCGGCCTGCTGTTCGGCGACAGTTCGGCCATCGTCCACTACATGCGTGCCATCGGCTGGAACCTCAACAAGGTGGTGCAGACGGGTTCCAATTTCGGCTCCAACCAGCAGCACGAGAACCCTCTCCTGTGCGAGATCGGCACCGAGACCATGGTCTCGGACGGGCTCTTCATGATCAACATGCACAAGTCCGCCACCGCCTTCAGGCTCGAGCCGACGCGCATCGGCGAACGCAACTATCTCGGCAACAACATCTACTATCCGCCGGATGGACGCACGGGCGACAACGTGCTGCTCGGCACCAAGGTGATGGTCCCCATCGATGGACCGTTGCGCGAGAATGTCGGGCTTCTGGGCTCTCCGGCTTTCGAGATCCCGCGCATGGTGAACCGCGACAAGGAACTCATCGCCGGCGTCGACGAGGCCGACCGCCGACAGCGCATCCCTCACAAGAACCGCCACAATCTGGTGACCATCCTGCTGTTCGTGGCAACGCAATGGGTGATGCTGTTCGCCACGCTGGCGATCTGGGACCGGGCGCTGAACTACTACAGCGAGTGGGCGGAGGTCGCGCTTTTCGTGGCCGTGCTCCTGACCTCGGCCATCACCATTCCGTTCTACATCCTGGTCGAGCGGGCAAGCCTTGGCTTCGGCAGGCTCAAGCCCCAGATCACGACGATCTACGACGTCGCCTTCTGGCGCCACGAACGCCACTGGAAGCTTGCCGATTCACCGATCGTGCGCCTGTTCAGCGGCACGCCGTTCCGGCCGGTGATCCTGCGCCTTTTGGGCGTCAAGGTCGGCAAGCGCGTCTATGACGGCGGCAGCAACCTGACCGAACGTTCCCTGGTGGAGATCGGCGACGACGTCACCCTCAACGAAGGCTGCGTCATCCAGGCCCATTCGCTGGAAGAAGGTGCCTTCAAGTCCGACTACATCCGCATCGGCAATGGCTGCACGCTCGGGCCTTCGGCCTTTGTCCACTATGGCGTGGTGATGGGCGAAGGCTCGGTGGCCGACACCGATTCCTTCGTGATGAAGGGCGAGGAGCTGGAGCCCAACTCGATCTGGCGCGGCAACCCGGCCAAGCTGCATCGGTTCGTGACCCCGGTCGCCGACGAAGGCGAAAAGTGACGGAACGTCGCACGAGATGGTGGAAATCCGTGTCGTCCCGGTGACCAGGGCCAACCGGGGCCTGGTCGCGTCCCTGCAATTGGCGCCGGAGCAGATCGATTTCGTCGCCAGCAATGCGGACTCCCTGGATGAGGCCCGGTCCGACAGGGACGCACGGCCACGCGCGGTGATGGCCGGAGACTGTGTCGTTGGATTTCTGATGTACGAGGCGCCGCGCGATGACGACGAGGCGCGCATCTATCGCTTCATGATCGACCGCTCCAGCCAGGGCAAAGGCTACGGCAAGGCCGCGCTGCGTGAAGTGCTGGGCGAAATCCGGGGGCTCGGCCACGTCAGACACGTTTCAATCTGCTACGAGCCGGAGAATGAGGCGGCCCGGCAACTCTATCGCACCGCCGGTTTCGTCGAGGAAGGCCTCGACGAGGACGGGGAAATGATCGCCGAGCTCGTGCTGCCCGCACCAAGCGGCCGATGACACTTCCCGCAATTCCGTCCGCCCTGGAGCAGCTTGAGGAAATCTCGCTCGCGCGGGCGCTGGCCGCTATCGCCCCCAACGGCGTCCGCACCGGATGCCGAATGATCCATGGAGGGGACGAGGCACACCTCTTGCCTGCCGAGGCGCAATCCATCCCGGCTCGCCAGCCGGCCATGCGGCGCGCGAGCGGCGCCGCCCGGTGGATCGCGCACGGGCTGCTGGCGGAAATCGGCGTCGGCGACGTTGCCATCTTGCGCGCACCGTCCGGCGCGCCTGCCTGGCCCGGCCGGGTAACCGGTTCGCTCGCCCATGACGACGAGATGGCCGTGGCCGCGGTCGCGCCGCTTGGCGACGTGGCCTCGCTCGGCATCGACGTCGAGCCGGCGCTGCCCCTGCCCGACGAGCTCCTGGCGCTTGTTCAAACCGCAGCGGATGAAACCGGTGCGGCGCCCTTACATCTTGCCGGCCGCATCCTCTTTTCAGCCAAGGAAGCGGTCTACAAGGCGGTGTATCCGCTCGACCGCGAAATCCTGGGCTATGAGGACATCGCCGTGGATCTGGCCGCAGGCAGCGCAGTGACGAAGACGGGCCGTCGCGTCCGCCTCGTATACTGCATCGTTCCGCGCGTGGTCGTGCTGGCGTTCGTCGTGGCGGATGCGGACTAGCTGATCCGGCGCCGATGCGCCTGCTTCTTACGCTTCGGTGATCTCCGTATATCCCCTCACCGCGCCATCCTGCCCGCGTATCCGCCAGCTCTCCCCGTCGCGTCCCTCGATAGGACAAGGCCCGAGCGGCACCTTGCCGCCGCCCTCCGGCAGGTCGAGCACATAGACGGGATTGCAGATGCCCGACAGCCGCGTCCTGAGCGCCTCCACCAGCGCCTGGCCCTGCGCAATCGTGGTGCGCCTGTGCGCCATGCCGCGCGCGAGGTCGCCATGGTGCAGGTAATAGGGCTTTACCCCCAGCCGGTACATCAACTCGCGGCAGAGTTCTTCCAACACCTCGACGTTGTCATTGACGCCCTTAAGCAGAACGCTCTGGTTGAGCAACACGAAGCCCGCCTGGCGCATTGTCCGGCAAGCCGCCTCGGCAGCGTCGGTGATCTCGCGTGCATGGTTGAAATGGGTGACGACGGTGACCATCAGCCGGCCTTGCAGCGCTTCGACCAGCCCCGGCGTGATGCGTGACGGCAGCGCCACCGGCACGCGAGTGTGGATACGCAGCAGCCGCACATGGGGGATAGCCTCGATGCGCGTGAAGATTTCGGCCAGTGCCTTGTCCGGCAGCGACAGCGGATCGCCGCCGGTCAGGATCACCTCGCGTATCTCGGAGTGGTCGGCGATATAGGCCAGCGCCGGCTCCAGCGCCTCGCGCGTGTAGCCGCGGCCGATCGAGGTCAGGGATTCCTTGCGAAAGCAGAACCGGCAATAAACGGCGCATTGATAGGTCGGGAACAACAGCACCCGGTCGCCATGGCGATGCGTCAGCCTGGGCACCGGGCTGAAGTCGTGATCGGCGATCGGATCGCCAAGCTCGCCCTCCGCTTCCACCAGTTCGTCCGGCGACGGGATCACCTGTGCCCGGATCGGGTCGGCCGGGTCGTTCCAGTCGATCAGGTCGAGATAGGTTTTTGGCACGCGCACCTTGTGAAGCGTCGCGGCTTGCTGGGCGGCTTGGCGCTCGGCGGCCGACAGCGGCAAGGCGGCCAGATCGCGGACATGCCGCACGCCCTGGCGGACATCGTCCTGCCAGGTAGCGCCGGTGGCATGGGTTGCATCTTTGAGGTCGGTCATTGCGGGTCTCGGGCTGTTCGCGCGGACCTATCGGCCGGATGGGCGGCGCGGTCAACCGCTGTAGAAGCCAACGACGCCCGCCCCGCCTACGACGCCCCCCTCTGTCGGGCAGGACAGAGGGGGGCGTCGTAGGGCACCAACCTCGCAAGGCATCCGACTTTCACACCGTCCGCCCGCCTCCTGCAGTCACCTCCACAAAGGCGCTCTCGATCGTCTCGAACCTCAACTCCGGATAAAGCGCACCGGCCTCGGGAGTGGCCGTCTCCAGCGCGGTCTCGCCGCGGATCCAGAATGCGCGCAGCAATGCGAGGCCAGGGACGGCCGCGATCAGCGCCTCCAGCTCGTCAGCGTTCATGTGCTTGATGCCAGGCGAGCGGCCGCTCACCTTGCGCCACAGCTCGATCATCTCGTTCTGCGTGATCCTGTTCTGCGCGATGCGGATTTCGCGGCGGACGGCACCCGGATCCTCCAGCGCACGCATGGTGACGGCGGCGATGTCCTTTTCGCTGACGAAGGTCGCCGGCACATTGCGATCGCCGTAGAGCGTGACCTCATCCGGCGGCAGGGACGTCGAGCCGAACCGCGTCAGGTCGCCAAGCGTGGCCACCCAGGTCGAGAAGAAACCATTGGTGTAGATCACCGTATAGGGCAGATCGGCTTGCCTGACCGCATCGAACACGGCTCGCTTGATGTCGAGCGGTTCGATCGAGCCGGGTGCGGCGGCGGCGAAGTCGAGGCCGAAGCCGGCGGAGGGCACATAGCGCGAGACGCCGGCACCCTTGATGGCGCGCACCAGCGTCATCTCGCTGGCCGAGCCAACATGCACCGAGCTGATGACGCGATCGACCTTGCCGACGGCGCGGACAAGGCTGTCATAGTCGTCGAGATCGCCGACATGGGCCGTGGCGCCGAGGTCTCGCAGCGGGCGCATCCGCTCCTCATTGCCTGCGGTTGCCGGCCGGACAAGGACATGCAGGCTGTCGCCGTTGCGCGCACTCGCCTTCGCCATTTCGCTGCCCAGAAGTCCCGTCGCGCCGATGATCAAGGTGCTGGTCATATTCCCCTCCCATTGCCCAAAATTCCGTTGCCAAGAACGGAACCGTCCCAGTCGCGCTCCAGGCCGATGTCGCGCAGGCGGCGGTCCGAGAGGCGTGAAACCTGGCGCAGGGTGCGGCGGTGCTCGAATGCTGCTACGCTTCGCATGGCAAGGCCACCTATCGCGGCGCCGATATATCCAACGGTCATTGTTCGTCTCCTGTGTTCGTTTGGGCGCAAGGATGTCGGTGCCGCCCAGCGGACGAGCATGACGATCGCTCACACTCATGTTTGGTCTTCAGCGCATCGGCGAACCGGAAAGCTCGATGTGGATGCGCGGTACGCCTTGAATATTGGCCATCTTTGGGCTGGACGACAAACGACTCTTTGTGCAGGATTTGTGAGCAATGCTCACAGGTCGAGACCATGCCGCGCAGACTGCCACCCCTCACCGCTTTGCCCGCCTTCGACGCCGCCGCCCGGCATTTGAGTTTCTCCAAGGCGGCGGAAGAGCTCAACGTCACCCATGGCGCGGTCAGCCGCGCCATCCGCAACATCGAGGACAGGCTGGGCATCCAGCTGTTCGATCGCGGGACAAGGTCGGTGCGCCTGACGCCCGTAGGCGCGGCCTATGCGGCGGAGGTCGGCAAGGCGCTGGACCAGATCGCCGCCGCCACCATCGCCGCCACGCCCGACCGCTCGACGCGCGTCCTGAACGTCAGCACCTCGGACGGCTTCGCCGGTCGCTGGCTGGTGCCGAGGCTGCATCGCTTCCACCGCGCCAACGCCGATATCGACGTGCGGTTGTCGACCTCGGGCGTGTTTGCCGATTTCGTCAGCGACGGCATCGACATCGCCATCCGCTATGGCCGGGGCGACTACAGCGGGGTGACCGCCGAGTTTCTCGCCGATGAGGAGGTCTTCCCGGTCTGCAGCCCGGAACTCCTGGCGGGTGAACATCCGCTGCGCCGGCCCGAGGATCTCAGGCATCACAAGCTGATCCACGACGCTTTCCGCATCGACTGGGCGACATGGCTGGACCAAGCGGGCGTCACGGACGTCGACGCCAAGCGCGGCGTGCGCTTCGATTCCGCCACCTTCGCCGTCGAGGCGGCGGTTCATGGCGAAGGCGTGCTGCTCGGCCGCAGCGCGTTGGTCTCGGCCGATCTTGCGGCGGGGCGTCTGGTCCGGCCGTTCGACCTCGCGCTGAAATCGGCGGCTCGCTACTACGTCGTCTATCCCGAAGGCGCGCTGCGCCAGAAAAAGATCAGGGCGTTCCGCGACTGGCTGTTCGCCGAAATCGCGGCCGACTGGGTCGGGATGCCCAGGAGTGATTGAGCGGCGCCCCCCACCCCGCTGCTTCGCAGCGACCCTCCCCACAAGGGGGAGGGTTAGGGAGCGCCTTGTTCACCTATGCGACCGTGCTTTTATGGAAATGCAGAAAAGCTCGGCTCCCACCTCCCCCTTGTGGGGAGGTCGGACCGAAGGTCCGTGTGGGGGTACTGGCGCAAACCTTTCCCGGAGCTACTCCTTGGCGCGATAGGCTTCCGGCACGACGAACACTTCGTCGGCGCGACCATAGCCGCCGTCGGCGACCTCCTCGACCAGCACCATCGTGTAGGGCCGTACGCCCTCGCCGAAAAAGTCGACGAACATGGCGGTGATCCGATGGATGAGGTCTTCCTTCTGGGCCTTGGAGAGGGCCGCCTGCGGCATCTTGATGTTGGCGAATGGCATGATCGTTTCCTTTTGTGTTGAAGTTGGATCAGGTTTTGGGATGGAGCAGCCGTCGGGCGGCTGGAGACGCCGTCGACAGCCTCCTTCAGATCACGCCGCCATTGGCGCGGATGATTTGCCCGTTGACCCAGAAGCTGTCCGGCCCGGCCAGGAACGAGACCACGCCGGCGATGTCGTCGGGCTGGCCGAGCCGGCCGAGCGGAATCATCTTGCCGATCGCCTCGATCTGCGCCGCGCTCTTGCCGTCCGTGAACAGCGCCGTCTCGACCGGTCCGGGCGCCACCGCGTTGACGGTGATACGGCGCGCGCCAAGCTCCTTGGCCAGGATGTGCGTCATCGCCTCGACCGCCGCCTTGGTGGCAGCGTAGACACCATAACCCGGCTGATAGAGGCCGACGACGCTGCTGGAGAATGAGATGATGCGGCCACCATCACGAAGCCGCCGCGCGCCTTCGCGCATTCCACGGAACACGCCGCCGAGATTGGTGGCGACCTGGTTGTCGAAGGAGGCGTCATCGGTCTCGGCGACCGGCGAAAGCTTCATGATGCCAGCATTGTTGACGAGAATGTCGACGCCGCCGAACGCCTGTTCACCGGCATCGAAAAGCATGACGATACCAGCCGGATCGGCGATGTTGGCCTGGACAGCGATTGCCTTGCCGCCACCGGCTTCAATGGCGCTGACGACCGCTTCGGCCTCGGTGCGGCCTCGCGAGTAGTTGACGACGACGGCCATGCCGTCGCGGGCTAGCCGCTGCGTGATCGCCGCGCCGATGCCCTTGGAAGCGCCGGTTACGATCGCAGCTCTGGTCGGAATGGGTGTCATGGAAGTCTCTCCGTGTTGTCGGTGACACGGGATATAGACCATGCCATCTTCCGGATAATCAGCTTCCTATTGACATCACTATTCGGAATTTGCGAACAAAGACCATGGATCGCCTGGACACCATGCGGCTCTTCGTTCGCGTTCTCGAGCGACGCAGCTTCACCGCTGCCGCCGCCGATCTCGGCCTGCCCCGTTCAACCGCCACGGAAGCGATCCGGCGGCTGGAAGAACATCTCGGCGCGCGGCTCCTGGAACGCACGACGCGGCAGGTGAATGCCACGCAGGATGGCGAGGCCTATTACCGGCGCTGCCTGTCGATCCTGGCTGAGATCGAGGATGCGGAAGCCGCCTTCCGCAATGCGGAGCCATTCGGCCTCCTGCGCATCGACGCCAGCACGCTGCTCACCCGGACATTTCTTCTGCCTCGCTTGCCGGAATTCCTCACCCGCCATCCTCGCATCGACCTGCAGATCGGCCAGAGCGACCGGCTGGTCGATCTGGTGCGCGAGGGCGTCGATTGCGTCATCCGCGTCGGCGAGCCACCCGACAGCGGCATGATCATGCGGCGGTTGGCCATGATCCGCGAAATGACCTGCGCCAGTCCCGCCTATCTCGAACGCCACGGCACACCCGCCTCACCCGACGCGCTCGACGGCCACCAGGCGGTCGGCTTCGTCTCGTCGCGCACCGGCGAAGTGCTGCCCTTCGAATTCACCGTCGGCGGCAAGACCCGCGAAGTCAGGCTGCCGGGCCGCGTCGCCGCCAACAATTCCGACACCGCCGCCGACCTGGCCAGGCTTGGCCTGGGCCTCATCCAGGCCCCACGCTATCGCTTTGAAAAAGATCTTGTCGACGGCACGCTCGTCGAGGTGCTGGCAGACTACCCGCCGTCACCGACGCCACTGTCGGCGCTCTACCCGCAGAACCGGCAGCTTTCGCCCCGGCTGCGCGTCTTCCTCGACTGGGCCGCGCGCATCTTCGCCGAGGCGAACCTCTAGAGGTGAGATCCAGCCCTATTCGCCGGCGATCAGCACGATCTTTGCCGGGTCAAAATCGATGCCTACGACGGTTCCTTCCGCCACGGCGGGCGAATGGCGAGTGCCGCGAGACCAAGCCATGCCCTGCCCCGCCTGCGATCAAATGGACCTTTCATCGATATTCCTCCCTTAACCTGCTCTTGCAATTCAACCGTCGTCGAGCGGCACTCCGATCACCTGGGACAGCGTCGCCGCCACGCCCGGCGCTGCGGCAAGCACGGGATTGCCCTTCGTCATGCCCTCGCCGTCGAGAAACCGGTTCACCCGGCCCCCGGCCTCCTCCACCAGAAGCAATCCGGCCAGGCAGTCCCATGAATTGATATGAAGCTCGGCGTAGGCGTCCGAGCGGCCGTCGGCGACATAGGCCAGCCCAAGCGCCCCCGAACCGGAGCGCCGCACATTGGCGCCGAGCGACCAGACCAGCGCGACCTTGTCCAGATAGACGCGGTTCGGGATCCTGGGCGACCAGCCGAACTCGACAAAGGCGCGGTCGAAAGCTTGCGTCGGTGAAACATGGATCGCCGCGCCGTTGCGCGTCGCGCCACGCCCCCGGCGGGCGAAATACGTCTCGCCGACGGCCGGATTGGCGATGCCGCCGATCTCGCTGCGGCCGTCCTGGACGAAGGCGATGGAGATACAGAAATGCGGAACGCCGCGCATGAAATTGGCGGTGCCGTCGATCGGGTCGACCACCCACATGCGGGCCGAGCCGGTGCCGCCGGTCTCCTCGCCCAGAAACCCGTCCTGCGGAAAGGCCTCTGCCAGCGTCGCGCGGATGTGCTCCTCGACCTTGCCGTCGGTTTCGGTGAGAAAATCCTGCGGCCCTTTCATCGCCACCGGCTGGGTGGCGTCGAGCCTGGAGTATCCCTCCATCGCCAACTCTCCCGCCGAGGCGAGCAGCTTGCGGCAGACATCGGCACGCCTGTCCATTTCGGCATCGGACAGCCGGTCCGCCCCGGGATGCGCCACTGCCGTGCTCACGCAGCCGGTCCGGACAATCGCACCCTCGATGCCGTCGTCGCTGAAATGGACAGGATATCCTCCAGTGCCGTCGCATTTGTTGCACGGCTGTGCAAAGCTGTTTCATTCTGGCGCAGGTGTCAAGTACGGCAGTGGCAATAGCTCGGAACGTGCGCTATGTTGCACTGCCGTGCAAGGAATCACGAGAAACAGCAGCGAGACGTTTCGGCTGACCGTCCAGAGAGCCCGCAACGGTTTTTCCAGCGCCCAGCAGGTCGCCGACCTTGCCGGCGTTTCGCGTTCGGCCGTGTCGCGAACCTTCACCCCCGGCGCCAGCGTCTCGGAAGAAACCCGCGAGCGTGTGCTGCTGGCGGCCGAGCAGCTCGGCTATCACGTCAACCATCTGGCACGCGGCCTGATGCGGGCCTCCACGGGCATCGTCTGCCTTATCGTTGCCGACGGCGACACGCCCTATCACGCCCGGCTGCAGCGGATGCTGACGCAGCATCTGCGGGATGCCGGCAAGGTGGCCATGGTGTTCAACACCTCCGGCCCCAACCACCATGTCGATCAGGCATTGCGCAACACGCTGAATTATCGCGCCGATGCGAGCATCGTGCTGTCCGGTTCGCCGCCGCAAGTCCTGATCCGTACCTGCCTCGAGAATGGCCAGCGGCTGATCCTGATCAATCGCGACGACCGCTTCGACGGGCCGCACAACATCGGCGTCGACAACACCGCAGCCGCCGAGGCGGCATTGCACGCCTTCATCCGCGCCGGTTGCACGAGGCCTGCCCTGGTCACGTCGGCCGCCGGCACACCCAGCCTTCTGGCCCGCGAGACGGCTTTCATCGCCGCCGCGCGGAAGGAAGGGCTGGAGGTGATCCTGTGGCGCGAGGGACGCACCGGCTATGCAACCGGCATCGAGGGCGCCAGGCGCCTGTTTTCCGGCCGGCAGCGTCCTGATGCGGCGTTCTGCGTCACCGACCTCATTGCCTGCGGCTTCCTGGACGCGGCGCGCCGTGAGTTCGGCATCAGCGTGCCGCGCGATCTCTGCGTCATCGGCTTCGACGATATCGAACAGGCCGACTGGGCTTCGTACCGGCTGACGACATTCGCACCGCCCATCGAGGAAATCGCCACGCACGCCGTGCGGCTGGCCACCGGTGCGCGGGAAGAAGGCGGTGCCGGCAGCCGTATGATCTACCATGCCCCGATGATCTGGCGTGGCACCGTAAGGCCGGGGCAGAGCTGATGCGAAGCATGCCCCGGCCAGATTGGGATGCGCACTGATGCCAAAGAAGAAGGCCATGAAGATGCGTCATGCGGCAAGACCGGTCGAGGTCACGGTGAGCCCCGAGATCCGGCGGATGATGCGCAAGTTCGGCCTGACCGAGGAAGAGGCGCTGCGCATGATGCGCGAGGGCAACGCCGCCCTCTATGGCTCCAGCGCCGGACACGGCCGGCAAGGATCCTAGCTCCGCCCGTTCTTCTGCCTGCACAATCGGCTTCCTTCATTGCCCATCCACGCCATCTGATGTCATTGTCGCCGCGACGGCGCTCCGTGGGGAGATGTGGCGCCGCCAGGGAGGACTGCCATGACCAGGACCGGCTTGCCGCGCTACGACGACGCTGTTCAGCGCTTTCGCATCGAGGATGAGATCGCCAGGCTCGACGGCGACCCGGCGACCGGCATCAATGCCTATGTCGAATGCTGCGGCCGCCATACCGGCAGCAACCGTCTGGCGCTGCGCGCGATCTCGGCCGGCGGCGAGCTCAGGCGATTCAGCTTCGACGATCTGGCCGACATTTCGGGCCGCGTCGGCAACCTGCTCAAGGATTTGGGCGTCGGCCCCGGCGATGTCGTCGCCGGCATGCTGCCGCGCATTCCCGAATTGGTGGCGTTGATCCTCGGCACCTGGCGCATCGGTGCCGTCTACCAGCCGCTGTTCACCGCATTCGGCCCAAAGGCGATCGAACATCGGCTCGGCTACAGCGGGGCGAAACTGGTGGTGACCAATCCAGCCAATCGCGGCAAGCTCGACGAGATCGAGAGCTGCCCGCGCGTGGCAACCATTCTCGACCGCGACGACACCTTGCCCCAAGGCGACACCGATTTTCGTGCCGCCATTGCCGCCGTCTCGCCCGACTGTGAGCCGGTGATGCGCAAGGGTTGCGATCTATTCATGATGATGTCGACCTCGGGCACGACAGGCCTGCCCAAGGGCGTGCCGGTGCCGCTCGGTGCGCTGCTGGCCTTCGGCGCCTATATGCGTGACGCGATCGGACTTCGTCCCGACGACATCTTCTGGAACATCGCCGATCCCGGCTGGGCCTATGGCCTCTATTATGCCGTCACAGGCCCCCTGCAGCTTGGCATTGCCACGACCTTCAACGAAGGTCCCTTCAATGCCAGGAGCACCTATGAGGTCATCGAGCGGCTCGGCGTCACCAGCCTGGCCGGTTCGCCCACCGCCTTCCGCCTGCTGCTCGCCGAAGGTCCCGACGCCGCCGCCCGCATCAAGGGCCGGCTGCGCGTGGTGAGCAGCGCCGGCGAGCCGCTCAACCCGGAAGTGATCCGCTGGTTCGACGCGCACCTCGGTGCGCCCATCCACGATCATTACGGCCAGACCGAGAACGGCATGATGGTCAACAACCACCACGGCCTCGCGCATCCTGTCCGCGCGGGCTCCGCCGGCTTTGCCATGCCCGGCTACCGCATGGTGGTGCTGGACGAGGCCGGCAACGAGCTCGGCCCCAACCAGCCCGGCATCCTTGCAGTCGACATCGCCAACTCGCCGCTGCGCTGGTTCGACGGCTATCACCAGGAACAGACACCGGCGATATCAGGCGGCTATTACCGCACCGGCGACACGGTGGAATACGAGCCGGACGGCTCGGTTTCCTTCATCGGCCGCGCCGACGACGTCATCACCTCATCGGGCTACCGCATCGGCCCCTTCGATGTCGAAAGCGCGCTCATCGAACATCCCGCGGTCAACGAGGCCGCAGTGGTTGGCGTGCCCGATCCGCAGCGCACCGAGATCGTCAAGGCCTTCGTCATCCTGGCACCCCCTTTCAAGGGAAGCGAGGCGCTCGCCGAGGAACTGGCGCAGCATGTCCGCAAGCGGCTTTCTGCGCATGCCTATCCGCGCGAAATCGATTTCGTGACGGAATTGCCGAAGACGCCGAGCGGCAAGATCCAGCGCTTCCTGCTGAGGAAGGCGGATGTGGAGAAGCGAAAGCAAACCTGACCATGTTTTCACCATGCTCGTTGCACAATGTCTCCAGCACAACACCCTGGAACTGGAGAGATTCCCATTATGCGGCTGGTCTGGACGGTCATGTTCGCGCTGGCGAGCAGCGCGGCTTTCACGGCATCGCCGGAGGACGACTATATTGCCGCGCGCGACAAGGCGATTGCAGCGATCGCAGCGCTCAACAGCGCGAACGCTCCCGTGGAAGACCTCGATGCCGCCGATGCCAAGGCGCGGACCGATCTCGAAGCGCGCCTTTCCGCGCTTCTTGGCCCCCTAGCGGTCAAGGATTTCCCGGCAACCGGCACCATCAATCTGGAAAGCCTGAGCGACGCCGATGTCGGATATGGCATGCTCGACGGGCTGCGATACACCAAGAGCGATGACGGCCCGAGCCTCTTGGCAACGACGCGGGGTCTTCTCGACCGCTGGCTCCAGGCTCGGTCCGCCGAGACCGACCCGGCACTCAAACTGCCCACCGATATCAACGAAGCGCTGAAGCTCGACGCCTTCTACACCCAGGCGATCAACAGCGACGCCGCCTTCATGGGAACGCTCGATTTTCCACTGAAGAAGCCTGATGGCGCCGACATCGCCATCGCGCGGCTCGGCGGGTGGACGCAGGATGTCGGCCCGATCTACGAGCAGCAGGTCGTCGTCACGCTGGTCAAGGGCAACAGCGTCATGATCGCCTCGGCGCCCGCCACACCACCTGTTCCCAAGATCGCGGCCTGCGAGGCCTTGTGGACCGCGGCCGACGAAGCCGCCCAGAAACTCGCCGCGCAGGCGTCCGGGCAGCAGGACGAAACGGCCTATGATGCCGCCAATGCCGCCTGGGAAAAAGGCGACGACGACTATCGCAAATGCATGGGCGAACAATTGCCGAAAGACGCGGCCTTCCCGGCTCTGGTCGGCGAGGCGCAGGCGCTTGCCGACCAGATGGCGGGGAAGTAGGCGCGGACGCCGAAGCTGCCAATCTCCCCACTCGTGGGGGGTGAGGAGCGGCCAGCGCAGCGGACGGAAAGCCAATTGCTTGGCTTTCCGAGCGACGAACGCCGGCAGGCCAGAGGGGGGCGCCGTAGGGCGCCAACCTTGCTCTTCTGCCGATACGAGAGAACACATCGCGATTGGCGAACGGACGGGGAGAGTCGGCGGGACAGCGCCCCCCTCTGCCCTGCCGGGCATCTCCCCCACGTGGGGGGAGATTGGCAGTTTTGCTGCGGGCGCCCAGTTCTCACCCCTTGTTGCCTTCGTATCCCATCGATATTGTCGCCGCGTTGGCAACTGCCGAGTTGCCACATCAGTTGAAAATGGTTGAAAGGAAATCCCGAATGCGCCTCGGCGCAGCGGGCGAACGAACATTGTGGGAAAATCTGAATGACGACGGATACGAAAGCGACGGAAACCAGGGCGTTCGAGGCGGATGTTTCGCGGCTGCTGCACATGATGGTGCATTCGGTCTATTCCGATAAGGACGTCTTCCTGCGCGAGTTGATTTCC
Source organism: Mesorhizobium sp. WSM1386 (assembly GCF_055901595.1). Taxonomy (NCBI): domain Bacteria; kingdom Pseudomonadati; phylum Pseudomonadota; class Alphaproteobacteria; order Hyphomicrobiales; family Phyllobacteriaceae; genus Mesorhizobium; species Mesorhizobium sp. WSM1386. Next base: position 3,028,634 of record NZ_CM148373.1, on the reverse strand, counting down.
AATGCCGCCGACGCCTGCGAGAAGCTGCGTTTCGAGGCCGTCAGCCGGCCCGAACTCTTGGGCGACGACCCCAAGCCACGCATCTCGATTTCGGCCGACCCCGACAACAAGCAGATCACCGTCGAAGACAACGGCATCGGCATGAGCCGCGACGACATGGCGGAGGCCCTTGGCACGATCGCGCGGTCGGGCACGCGCGCCTTCATCGAGCGGGTTGGTTCCAGCACCGAAGACACCCAGCTTATCGGCCAGTTCGGCGTCGGCTTCTACTCCGCTTTCATGGTGGCCGACCGGGTCGATGTCGTCAGCCGGCTGGCGGGAAGCGAGGAAGCCTGGCGCTGGTCGTCCGACGGCAAAGGTTCCTACGAGATCGCGCCCGCCCCGCTCGAAGCTGCACCCAGGCGCGGCACCCGCGTCGTGCTGCATCTGATGGACGATGCCGTCTCCTACACCGGCTCCTACCGGCTCGAGCAGCTGGCCAAATCGCAATCGGGCCATGTGCCGGTGCCGATCACGTTCGTTGAAAAACCTGGCGCCGAGGCGCGCGACATCGCCGATGGTACGGCACTCTGGGTCAGGCCGAAGAACGAGATCAAGCCGGAGGAATACACCGACTTCTATCGCGGCGTCGCCGGCCAGTATGACGAGCCGGCTGCCACCATCCATTTCCGCGCCGAGGGTCGGCAGGAATACTCAGTGCTTGCCTTCGTGCCCGGCTCGCGCCCGTTCGATCTCTTCGACCAGGACCGAAAGGGCCGCATGAAGCTCTATGTGCGCCGCGTCTTCATCACCGACGACGCCGACCTCCTGCCGCGCTATTTGCGCTTCGTGCGCGGGCTGGTCGATTCCGCCGATCTGCCGCTCAACGTTTCGCGCGAGATGATCCAGGAAAGCCCGCTGCTGGCCGCGATCCGCAAGGGCCTGACCAATCGCGTGCTCGGCGATCTCGTCAAGCTGGCCGAGAATGAAGCCGAGGCCTATGCGAAAATCTGGGAGAATTTCGGCGTCGTCCTCAAGGAAGGGCTCTACGAGGACCATGAGCGCCGCGAGCAATTGCTGAAGCTTGCCCGTTTCCGCTCGACCGGCTCGGGCGAAGGCTGGCGCGGGCTTGCAGACTATGTCGCGGCGATGAAGGAAGGCCAGAAGGCGATCTTCTTCATGGCCGGCGACGACCGCGCGCGGCTCGAAGCCTCGCCGCAGCTTGAAGGTTTCAAGGCACGCGGCATCGAGGTGCTGTTGCTTACCGACCCGGTCGACAGCTTCTGGGTGACGATGGCACCGGACTTCGACGGCAAGCCGTTCAAGTCGGTGACACAGGGCGTGGCGGAGCTGTCGGACATCCCGCTGCCCGACAGCGCCGCCAAGCCGGACACGGCGACGACACCGGAAGTCGACGGCTTCCTGGCTTTCGTCAAGGCGGCGCTCGGCGATGCTGTGTCGGACGTGAAGGCATCAGATCGCCTGACCGAAAGCGCCGTCTGCCTGGTCGCACCCGAACATGGCCCCGACCGTCAGTTCGAGCGGCTGCTCAACGCCGCCGGCCGCCTCGACAAGGCGGCGAAGCCGATCCTGGAAATCAATCCGCGGCACCAGCGCGTGCTGGCGCTCGCCGGCCTTGGCGAGGAGGAACAGGCCTTCAAGGACGACGCGGCCCATCTCCTCTATGACGAGGCGCGCGTGCTCGACGGCGACAAGCCGGCCGACGCCAGGGCGTTTTCCGATCGCCTTGCCCGGCTGATCGCACGCGGCATTTCGAAGGGCTGAGCCCACGCTCAGCCCGAGTTGATTGCTAAGCTTCGGCGGCGATCAACCTGTCGGCGCCGCCACGCCGGCATGGTGGCTCCCCAATTGCCAGAAGGGCAGCGGAAACCGCCTGCGCTCTTCTTCGATAAGGTGGAAGCCCGCCGCCCGGATCAGGCCCAACGGATCGCGGTTGAGGTGACAGCCGCCGGCGAGCCGTCGCCACAGGCGGTTCAGGCGCTCCTGCCACCTGCGGCAGCGCGGCCCCTCGGCCTGGCCGTGCTCGATGAAGATCAGCCGGCCCGTGGGCTTCAGGATGCGCCGGATTTCGCTCAGCGCCGCCTCGGGGTCCGGAATGGTGCAAAAGGCATAGGTGACGACGACCGTGTCGGCACAGGCATCGGCCAATGGCAGGCTTTCGCCGCCGGCCCGCAGGCATTCGACATCGAATGGCGAGGAGCGGCACTTCGGTCCGGCCAGGCCGAGCATCGTGCCGTCGGGATCGACGCCGACCAGCCGCTTCACCCGGGCAGCGTCGTAATAGGGAAGGTTCAGGCCCGAGCCGAAGCCGACTTCGACGACGATGCCCTCTGCCCTCGGGATCATGCGCCTTCGCATATGCGCGAACGCATTCGCCGAACAGCCGGCGTGGACGAAGTAGGGAGCAACGCAGCGTGCGTACCAGGAAAGACAGGATTGGCACATGTGTCAGCCTCCCTGCCGTGTGGTTGCGGCACGAACAAGGGTGCCGGCATCGATCTCGAACGTAGAGTGATGGGCGGACGTATTGACCAGTGGCATTTCTCGCTCCAAGGGAGTCTCCTGATCGGGCCCAATCGGCCCGGCGTCGTGGGGTAGATAGAAGGCCGGCGTCCCCTCAACGTCCTCTCAAACCCCTTCGGCGGCCGCACACGGTTTCGATGGAACGATTGGCGTTCCGATTTCTGGGGTTTCCGGAGTTCCGCCTGAACGGGCGGCGGGTGGAGCTTGCCTTGCGCAAGGCGGCTGCGCTCCTGGTCTATCTCGCAGAGGCCGGCGGACCCGTGGCGCGCGACGTCGCCGCCACGCTTCTGTGGCCTGAAACCGACGAAGAATCCGCACGGGCACGCCTTCGCCGCACACTGTATAAAATCCGCATCGCTTTCGGCAGCGAGGTCATCGCCGCCACCGGAGCATCGCTCGTCCTTCACCCGGAGCTATCGGTCGAGGTCGACTCCAGCTTTTTCGAACATGCCTGCAATGTCGGTCCCCTCGACGCGGCGGCCGATACATACCGGAGCGACTTTCTCGCCGGCTTCTCAGTTCCGGATTGTCCGGAATTCGAGGAGTGGGTTTTCTTCAGGCGCGAGGCCTTGCGCAGCCGCCTGGTGCAGGTGCTGGAACGGCTGGTCGAAGCCAAGATCGCCGATGGCGAGCCCCGTGCTGCCGTCGTGAGCGCGACACGCCTGGCCGGGCTGGATCCTCTGAGCGAAAGCGCGCACCGTCACTTGATCCGTGCCCATCTGGCGGCTGGGGACAGGGCGGCGGCCGAGCGCCAGGTCGAATCCTGCGTGCGGCTGCTGAGGGATGAACTCGGCGTCGCGCCGGACCCCGCCACCCTTGCCCTGCTGCAGCAGCAAACGCACGATGCCGCCGTCCCCGCAACGCGCTACGTCGAAGTCGACGGCATCCACATCGCCTACCAGATCGTCGGCACTGGCCCGATGGACATCGTGCTTGTTCCCGGCTTCATTTCACATGTCGAGCGCGTTTGGGAAGACGGACGCTGTCGCGCCTGGCTCAACTCGGTTTCGCGGCTAGGTCGCCTGATCCTGTTCGACCGGCGCGGCATGGGGCTTTCCGACCGCGTCGGCGCCCGCTCCACCGTCGAAGCAACGGCGCAGGATATTCTGGCGGTCATGAATGCGGCAGGAAGCCGTCGCGCCCTGCTCATCGGCGCCTCGGAGGGTGGACCGGGTTGTGTTCGTTTTGCCGTGGATCACCCCGATCGCCTCAGCGGCCTTGTCCTCTGGGGCTCGCTCGCGAAAGGCAGCCACGCCCCCGACTATCCCCTCGCCCTGACCGCCGCGCAATATGATCTGTGGAAGCGACGCCTGCTCGCCGGCTGGGGTGGTCCGGCGGAGATCGAAACCTTCGCGCCGAGTCTCGCCGGTGACCGCCAGGTTCGGACCTGGTGGGCCGGACTGCTCAGGGCGGCCTCCAGTCCCGGCGCGGTCGCGGGTCTGTTGGAGGCACTGCGTGATACCGATGTCCGTCATCTCCTGGCAAAGGTCTCGGCCCGGACGATGGTGCTGCACCGCACCGGCGACCGCGCCGTGCGCATCGAGGCGGGGCGGTTCCTCGCCGCCCGGATTCCGGGCGCACGGTTCATCGAGGTTGCCGGTGACGACCACTGGTTCTGGGTCGGCGACCAACAGCCGCTGCTCGACAGCATCGGCGCGTTCGCACGAAGCGGCTGATCGCCAGTCGCCGATCCAGCCACGCTCGCCATCCAGAAAATCGTCGAGTTCGCCCTGTTGCGGATCAGCCACCTATGTCGCCGGCGACGCCAAGGAGAGGTTGGGCCTAAGCGCCCTGCTCGTGCGCCCCGATGGCATCGTCGCCTGGGCCGCTGACGCTGTGCCCGACCTTGAGGAGCTGAGCCGGACCGCGTCACGATGGTTTGGCGACGCGGCGACGCTGTAATCTCCCCCCTCGTGGGGGAGATGGCCGGCAGGCCAGAGGGGGGCGCGAAGGAACGCCAACCTCTCTTTGCCGGGCACTGCGTCCGCATGTGGCAGACCCGACGAAACAAGCGTGAGAGCATTGCAGATTGGGGACAGGATCGCGGGGCAGCGCCCCCCTCTGTCCTGCCGGACATCTCCCCCACAAGAGGGGAGATCGGCAGCTTCGGTGCCGCCCTCACCCCATGGCTGAAAAAGGAGGATGGCCTGTCGGGAGTGACGTCGCTCATTCGTCCTTTGGACGCAACCAAAAACCATACCCGACACCGGAGCCTGCCAATGACCCCCACCATCACAGCCTTTGAACGATCGCCCGATGGCGGCAAGGGACTGGCGCGCGATACGCGCGTTCGCTGGGCGCTCGAAGAAGTGGGCCAACCCTATGAGGTTCGTCTCGTTTCCTTCGCCGAGATGAAGGCGCCCGAGCATCTGGCCATCCACCCCTTCGGCCAGATCCCCACCTATGAGGAAGGATCCCTGTGCCTGTTCGAGACCGGCTCGATCGTCTTTCATCTCGCCGAACGGTACGCCGGCCTGCTGCCTGCGGATAGCGATGCCCGCGCGCGTGCCATCACCTGGATGTTTGCCGCGCTCAACACCGTCGAGCCACCGATCCTCGAATTGATGACGGCAAGAATATTCGAACGTGACAAGCCTTGGAGCGAAGAGCGCCTGCCGCTGGTAAAGGACCGTGTTCGCGCGACGCTGGACAAGCTCTCTGTCCACCTGGACGCCGCCGACTGGCTTGACGGCGCGTTCAGCGCCGGCGATCTGTTGATGGTATCAGTGCTGCTGCGACTGAGAATGTCAGGCATCTTGGACGAATATCAAAACCTGGCCGCCTATGTGGCCCGCGGGGAAGCTCGGCCCGCTTACATCAGGGCTTTCGCCGCGCAATTTGCGATCAACGCTGACATACCAATGTCCGGCTCTTCCAGTCTAGACACCTGACCCATTGCCCGGAGCCTGCCAATGCTTCCCACCATTACCGTCTTTGAACGATCCCCCGATGGCGGCAAGGGACTGGCGCGCGACATGCCCGTTCGCTGGGCGCTCGAAGAAGTGGGCCAGTCTTACGGCGTTCGCCTCGTGTCGTCCCGCGCCATGAAGGAACCCGCGCATCGGGCGCTTCAGCCTTTCGGACAAATCCCGACCTATGAGGAAGGCGATCTCGCTCTGTTCGAGTCGGGGGCGATCGTGTTCCATATCGCAGAGCGTCATGCGGGCCTGCTGCCGGGCGATGCGAATGCGCGCGCACGCGCGATCACTTGGGTGTTCGCTGCGCTCAGCACGGTCGAACCGCCAATCGTCAACCGCGGCTTCGATGAGCCTTGGTACGAGCAGCGCCGGCCTGTCGTCGAGGAAGGCATCCGTATTCGACTGGGCGACCTTTCCAGTCGCCTTGGCGATGCCGGCTGGCTCGACGGTGCATTCAGCGCCGGCGACCTTATGATGGTGTCGGTGCTGCGCAGGTTGAAAGGATCGGGCATTTTGGAGGAATATCCGAACCTCTCGGCCTATGTCAGCCGCGGCGAAGCGCGACCGGCCTTCCAGCGCGCTTTCGCCGCCCAACTGGCGGTTTTCACTTCCGTATCCGCAGATTGATGAAGGCGCGTCTACGGATATTTCGTCTGTGCGTTCGCAGGGCTGAAATCGCCTTCCAATTCCTTCGGCAGCGGAAGGCTTGAGCATTGTAGGTGCACCTCGCGGGCGAACAGCTTCCGTTGCTTCTGTTCGTGCTCCTTGGTGGCCGCGATGATCCCCAAACCGTACGGGCCAAGCGCGACGAATTCCCACCCCGGATGGTGTTTTTCGCGCGCCTCGTAGTCCGAAGCCACAGCCCGCGCCTGCTGGCATTGCGGCGACGCCCATTTCTGGTCCTGCTGCGAAAGCGACGCCCCGTAGTCAACCGGCGAGGTCGCGCATCCAGCCAGCGTCGCGGCCAATGCCGACGTCGCAATTCCCATCGCAATTCTCATCCTGAAGCTCTTCCCCTGAATCGCACCTTGAATCGCATCATCCTAAATTCCGCGCTATCGTGCCTGGCCGGCGGCTTCGCCTTACCAATCACGTATACGCGATGTGCCGCCCTGGCGCTTGCCATAGACCTCACTTCGTGTCGACCTTCTCGCAGCCAGATTCAAGCCATGTGCTTGGAACCAATGACGGGCGAGACTGTTCAGTTGTAACTTTGACATGACGCTGACAGCCCCGCCGATTGGGCAAAGCGGCGGCCTTTTGAGGAGCTTTCATCATGAACATTTCGTCCGGATTGCGTTCCATCGCGGTTGCCGCCATCGCCACCGCGGGCATCAGCTTTGCCAGCGCCGCGCATGCCGACAGCGGCACGATCCGCTTCGCCGTCTACAAAGCCGCCTTCTTCATCGGCGGCTCTGGCGGCGAAGGCACGCTGACCTTCCATGGCAAAACCTATCCCATCTCGGTCGGCGCCGTCTCGGGCGGCCTCGCCTTCGGCGTTTCCAAGACCTATTTCCGAGGCACCGTGCGCCATATCCGGCGCGCCCGGGATGTGACCGGAGTCTACGGCGCGGCGGGCGGTGGCGGCGCGATCGGCAAAGGCGCCCAGGTGATCGTCATGACCAATGACAAGGGCGCCCAGCTCGAACTCACAGGCAGACAGGTGGGCATGCAGGTCAACGCCGATCTCAGCGGCATGAGCATCTCGCTGAAGTAGCGTCTAGCTCCTCAGCCCCGGCGCCTCCTGCCCCGTGCGCTCGACATATTCGGTGTAGCCGCCACCATAGGTGTGGATGCCTTCGGGCGTCAGCTCCAGCACGCGGTTGGACAGGGCGGCTAGAAAATGCCGGTCGTGCGAAACGAACAGCATGGTGCCTTCATACTGTGACAGCGCCTCGATCAGCATCTGCTTGGTGGCGATGTCGAGGTGGTTGGTCGGTTCGTCCAGCACCAGGAGGTTGGGCGGATCGAACAGCATCAGCGCCATCACCAGGCGCGCCTTCTCGCCGCCTGACAGCACCCGGCACTTCTTCTCGATCTCGTCGCCGGAAAAGCCGAAGCAGCCGGCGAGCGCGCGGAGCGGCGCCTGGCCGGCCTGCGGGAAATTGTCTTCCAGCGTCTGAAACACGGTGCGCTCGCCTTCCAGCAGCTCCATGGCGTGCTGGGCGAAGTAACCCATTTTCACGCTAGGCCCCCGCGCCACCGTGCCCGTGTCGGGATCAGAAGCGCCCGCCACCAGCTTCAGCAGCGTCGACTTGCCGGCGCCATTGACGCCCATGATGCACCAGCGCTCACGGCGGCGAACCTGGAAGTCGAGCCCGTCATAGATGGTACGGCTGCCATACGCCTTGTGCACGTTCTTCAAGGTCACGACATCCTCGCCGCAGCGCGGCGCCGGCTGGAACTCGAAATTCACGATCTGGCGGCGCTTGGGCGGCTCGACGCGGTCGATCTTGTCGAGTTTCTTCACCCGGCTCTGCACCTGTGCGGCATGGGAAGCGCGCGCCTTGAAGCGTTCGATGAAGGCGATCTCCTTGGCCAGCATCGCCTGCTGGCGCTCGAACTGCGCCTGCTGCTGCTTGTCGGCGATGGCGCGCTGCTGCTGGTAGAACTCATAGTTTCCCGAATAAGCGGTCAGCGAACCGGCATCGATCTCGACGATCTTGTTGACGATGCGGTTCATGAACTCGCGGTCGTGCGAGGTCATCAGCAGCGCGCCGTCGTAGCCCTTCAGGAACTGCTCCAGCCAGATCAGGCTTTCCAGGTCGAGATGGTTCGACGGTTCGTCGAGCAGCATGACGTCGGGCCGCATCAACAGGATGCGCGCCAGCGCGACGCGCATCTTCCAGCCGCCGGACAGCTTGCCGACATCGCCGTCCATCATCTCCTGCGAAAAGCGGAGACCGTCCAGCACCTCACGCGCCCGGCCGTCGAGCGCATAGCCGTCGAGCTCCTCGAAGCGATGCTGCGCTTCTCCGTACTTCTCGATGATCTCGTCCATCCGGTCGGCCTGGTCGGGGTCGGCCATGGCAGCCTCGAGTTCCGCCATTTCGGCCGCCACGTCGCTCACCGGCCCGGCGCCGTTCATCACCTCTGCGACGGCGCTGTGGCCCGCCATGTCGCCGACATCCTGGCTGAAATAGCCGATGGTGACGCCGCGATCGACCTGCACCTGGCCCTCATCCGGCTGCTCCTGGCTGGTGATCATGCGAAACAGCGTCGTCTTGCCGGCGCCATTGGGCCCGACAAGACCAATCTTCTCGCCCTTCTGCAGGGAGGCCGACGCCTCGATGAAGACAAGCTGACGGCCATTTTGCTTGCTGATGCTTTCAAGTCTGATCATGCGGTTTCCGGACTGTGCCTGCGCTGAAAGGATTTGCCCGGCGCCTTACGCGAAGGATGGCGGCAAAGGAAGAGGCACAAGCGCCGCAGTGCTTCACCCTCCCCCTTGTGGGGAGGGTCGGCGCATCGGTGTTGCGAAGCAAGGCCGGTGCGACGGGGTGGGGGTGCGGCGCCAAAGCTAAAAAGTCCCCCACCCCGCTCCGCTGCGCGGAGCGACCCTCCCCACAAGGGGGAGGGTGAGAGCCAGAAACACTCCAGAAACAAGATTCAACACGCCGGAAAAACTGGCGAAAAGATCGTCTGCGATAACCATCCCGTGGCAGCCGGACAGCGGCCGCCACACGGCGCAATGAGATGATCCCGAAAATGCAACGACGTTCAACCCGATGGATGGTTGCCCTCGCGGGCGTTTCGCTCGCCATGCTTGCGGTCGCACAGTCGGGTGCGGAAGCGGCGGCGACCCGGAGCGAATATTGCAGCCGGCTCGGTCTTCAACTCGACAGCGTCATCCAGACCCAAGCCGAGCCCCGCGCCAATCCCAATGAGATCGCCGAGGCAACGGCGCTCCAGGACAAGGCGAACCGGTTTTGTGCCGAGCGCAAGCAGGCGCAAGGCATCCGGGCCTACGCCAACGCCCTGAAACTTCTGGGCGTGACACCGGTCGATCTCAACCAGTGACAGCGACTTCTCTCTGACTTCCTCCCAGGGAAAGGCCGCCACTCGCGCAAAGCGAGAGCGACTTTGTGTGCAAGGTGCATGGTCGATCCCGGCTATGTCTCGGCTGGACTACCCTGCCCGGGCATCGTCGTCAGCGCCCTTGCCGCCCCAAACGCCGACCCGCGTTCTCGCCTGAACGCCTACTTCTTCCCCTGCGGATGGATCGTCTCGCCGCGCTTCAGCATTTCGACGAAGGCCTCGATCTTCTTTTTGCGGCCAGCCTCGGTCTTCATGTTGTGGGTGCGAAAGGCGAGCGCGAAGCGGTTCTGCGCGCTGAGTTTTTCCAGCATCGCCTTCGCGGCCGGCTCGGCGTCGATCGCCGCCTGCAGATCGTCGGGGATCTTCATCTCCCTGCTGCCGCCATAGGCCCGCGCCCAGCGCCCATCGGCCTTGGCTGCCCCGACCTTTTTCAGCCCATGCTCGGTCATGCGGCCCTCCTCGATGAGCCGTGCGACATTGTCGATGTTGATCTTGCTCCAGATGCTCTTTCTGCCACGCGGCGTGTAGCGCTGCAGAAAGCTTTTCTCGTCCAGCCCCTTACGCACCGCGTCGATCCAGCCGAAGCACAGCACGACATCGATGGCTTCCTTCGGCGTGATCGACTTCAGCCCCGAACCCACCTTGTGCACCTTGATCCACACCTCGGTCTCCGTGGCATGGTGCCGGCCGAGCCAGGCGTAGAAGCTGGCCGCGTCGGGGAATTCCCGGACCTTGTCGGGATCGACCTTGACCGGCGCCATCAGCGAACCTGTCCGTTCAATGCGGTTGCCACCATGTCGCCCGCCATCATCGTCCCCTCATCGGCCATCATGGCATAACCCACGGCCAGTTTTCGTCAGCAGCCGACGCACCGGCGCCAGTCAGCGGAACGCACCACCCATCGCCGCGTTCCGGCATCAGTGCAACCGCCGGATGGAGGTTCCGATGGCGATCCAGACGATTTTTGCCCATGTCAGCTGCTCCGATCTCGAAGCCAGCATCGGCTGGTACGAAAAACTCTTCGGCAAGGCGCCACAGCGCCGGCCGATGCCTGGACTGGCCGAATGGCAGTTCAGCGACAGCGCCGAGGTGCAGCTCTTCGAGGACAAGGGCAAGGCCGGCACCTCGACGCTGACGCTCGGTGTGCTGCCGCTGGCGCCCGAACGGCTGAGGCTGGTGGATGCGGGCCTCGAACCTGATCCTATCGAGAAGGCCGACCATTTCTGGATCATGCGCATGCGCGACCCGGATGGGAACCTGATCGTGTTTGCCAGCGCGGAACGCGACTAGCACACCTTGACACTCCTTCAAGGGAAGCGCTGGCGCCTCCCCGCGCCGTGCTGTACGACAGCCGGTGCCACACTCGGGGAACGCGCCATGAAATGTCTGCTCCTCGCTTTTGCCCTGGTGCTCCCGACAGCCGCCCTCACCGAACCGATCGAAACCCAGAAAATCATCACGGCAGCCGCCGGCGATTGGAACGGCGACGGCGCCACCGACCTGGCGATGATCGTCGAGACGGAACCCGGCGCTGCCATGGACATGCATTTTTTCCTCAGGGACAAGGAACACAATTTTCTCAAGCCAGCCGGCATCGTGCAGGAGCAGATGTATGGCGAGTGGAACGGCTACGACCGGCCGGGCTATGAGGTATCCTACATCGAGCCGGAGCTGACCGCGCTGCCAAACGGCTCGATCAAGCTCTACATACCGGGGATACCGTCCAACGGCGCGCGGACCGACCAGACGCTGACAATCGCCTGGCGCAACAATGGCTTCGTCGTCGCCGGCTTTTCCTATGACTATCATGACTACATGAAGGACAATGTCGCCAGCGACTGCGACTACAATCTGCTGACCGGCAAAGGCAAAAGCAGCAAGATGCAGCCGGATGGCACCCGTCTGCACAGGACCGTGGCAGTGGAAGGCAAGGTCGTGCCGTTCGCCGAGTGGGATAGCGGGGCCAGCTTTACCGACTGCGGAGAATGAGCAGCCTCGCGTTGCGCAAGGCAACGCACGATCGCCCGCCCTGCTGTAAAATCCCGCAAGACCAGCCATGATCCTGTCGGACGCGTCTCCCTCCCACCCCCGGAACACGCCATGCGATCCCTGCTCTTGGCTCTTGCTTTCCTGCTCCCCACCACGGCGCTGGCCGAACCGATCGAAACCCGGAAGATCATCACCGCGCTGACCGGTGACTTCAACGGCGACGGTGCGCCGGACCTTGCCATGGTGATCGAGACCGAGCCCTCCGATCCGATGGACATCCATTTCTTCCTCAGGGACATGGAGCACAATTACCTCAAGCCGGTCGAAACCGTGCACGAGCAGATCGGTGGCGAGTGGAACGGCTACGACCGGCCGGGCTACGAGAACTCCGACACCGAGCCGGAGCTGACGATGCTGCCAAACGGCTCGATCAAATTCTATCTGCCGGCGCCGCCGATCGGCAGCGAGCGCACCAACCAGACGCTGACCATCGCCTACCGCAACGGCGCCTTCATCGTTGCCGGCTTCGCCTATGATTCGCAGGATTACCTCAAGGAGAATGTCGCCAGCGCCTGTGACTACAATGTGCTGACCGGCAAGGGCACCAGCTCGAAGCAGCAGCCGGACGGCAGCACGAAGCACAAGACCGTGTCGGCCGAAGGCCGGATCGTCGCCTTCAAGGACTGGAATTCGGGCGACGCCTTCACCGCTTGCCAGGAATAAGGGGCGCCCTGCCTCCGGCCGGCGTCAGACCGGCGGCGGTGCTGCCGGTGTTCGTCGTCTGCGACAGCCCTCTGGTGCGCTGAACGAGACCGCTGCGCGGCTGGCACTATCGGCATCTCCGATAACCCCATCGGTTTCTTCCGTTTCCCCTTGGCGCCATGACCTGCCAATCCCCTGCCCTTGTCCAAATCCAGCAAAGGCAGAGCGAAATGAGCATTTCAAAACAGAAAATCCTGATCGTCGGCGGCGGCTCCGGCATGGGCCTGGCACTGGCCAGGCGTTGTGTCGAGCGCGAGGTTGAAGTCATTATAGCCGGGCGTAGCGAGGCCAGGCTGCAACAGGCGCGTGAGGCGCTGGGCAATCCTGACAACCTGGATGTGGCCGTCGTCGACCTCACGCGGGAGGACCAGGTCGCGGCGCTGTTCGCGCGCGTCGGCGGGCTCGACCACATCGTCAGCACCGCCGCCGACATCGAAGGCGCCTACCGTCTGCTGCCGGAGCTTGACCTCGAGGCAGCGCAACGCGTGGTCGACAGCAAGCTCTTTGGTCCGCTGCTGCTGGCCAAGCATGGTGCGCCACAACTTACACCTGCCGGCTCGATGACCTTCCTTTCCGGCATCGCCGCCTACCGCCCGGCCGCACGCGGCTCGGTCGTCGCCGCTGTCAATGCCGCGCTCGAAGGGCTGGTGCGGGCGCTGGCGGTGGAACTCGCGCCCATCCGCGTCAACGCCGTATCGCCAGGCTGGGTCGACACCACGATCTGGACGCAGGTCGCCGGCGACAGGAAGGCCGAGATGCTTGGTGCGATGGCCGAGCGGCTGCCCGTCGGGCGGATCGGCCAGCCCGAAGACAGCGCCGATGCCATCGCCTTCCTGATCGGCAACGGCTTCACGACGGGAACGACGCTGCATGTCGAGGGCGGGCATCGGTTGGTTTAGTTTGAAAATCCGCTCGGACCCACAGCCTGAGTCCCACCTTGGGTATCCACTTCAACCTGCCTCGGCCATGGCACCCCGCCGCCGGGCGCGGCGGGGTAGCTCGATCTAAGCCCTCGCAGCTATTTCGTCTTTCGAGGATCGTCGGCTGGATTAATGTACTTTATGCCCCACGGGCCATTAGAGCGTTTCCTGTTTTGAGAGAATCGTAGGATTCCCAAAGAGGGGTGTTTGTGATTCAAGATGCTGGCTGGATGGAGGCCAGCATCTGATGACGCGAGCCCTTTCAAATGATCTTCGTGAGCGTGTTGTTGAGGCAGTTGGAGCGGGTGAGAACTGCCGTGCAGTGGCATCGCGCTTTGGCGTTGCGGTTTCCTCGGTGGTGAAGTGGTCGCAGCGTTACCGTGCCACCGGCTCGGTAGTCCCGGGCAAGATGGGCGGACATCGCAAGCGCGTTCTTGAGCCGCATCGGGCTTTCATTGTGGAGCGGATCAATCAGGCCTCTGATTTGACGCTGCATCGGCTGAAGGATGAATTGGATGTGCGCGGGATCAAGGTCTCGCACAATACGGTGTGGCTGTTCCTGCGCCGCGAGGGCCTGAGCTTCAAAAAAAACGCTATTCGCCCTTGAGCAGGCGCGGGCTGATGTTGCCCGCAGGCGTCAGCGATGGCGGTCCTGGCAGGCGGGCCTCGATCCGCAGTGCCTGGTCTTCATTGATGAGACCTGGATCAAGACCAACATGGCTCCGCTGCGAGGTTGGGGACCGAAGGGCAAGCGGCTGCGCGGCCTGGCTCCGCACGGCCACTGGCGCACGCTGACCTTCCTTGGCGCGCTGCGATGGGATCGGCTCGCAGCACCTTGTGTCTTCGACGGACCGATCAACGGCCAATGCTTCCGCGCCTATGTCGAACAGCAGCTCGTCACCGTGCTGAAGCCTGGCGACATCGTCGTCATGGACAATCTGGGAAGTCATAAGTCGGCGGCCATCAGGCAGATGATCAAGGCTGCCGGCGCCAGGCTTTGGTACCTGCCGCCCTACTCTCCCGACCTCAATCCGATCGAGCAGGCCTTCGCCAAGATCAAACATTGGATGCGCCAAGCCCAGAAGCGCACCGTCGAGGACACTTGGCGCCACATCGGCCACCTCGTCGAAACCATCGAGGCAGCCGAATGCAAGAACTACTTCGTAAACGCCGGCTACGCTTCCGTCAAAACGTGAAACGCTCTAGTGGTGAGCTGGAGTACCGTCTCTTCGTCGAAATAAGCAAAATGCGCCATGCCCGGCGGCAAAGCGAAATAGCTGCCCGCAGGAATTGCTTTGGCGGTGCTCCGGTCGGCGGTCTCGCCCATGCCAAGATTAACGGTTCCCGATATTACTGTGTCAACTTCAAGCCCTGGATGCGTGTGGGGCGCGATCGCATACCCAGCCGGCAATTTAAGCCGAAGGGCAAACGGACCTTCTTTGGTCGGATCGCCGTACAGGATTGCCAACTGGGCTCCAGCAGGGAGCGTTTTGGGTCCAGGACCCCACTTAACCTCGCTGGGAGTGATCACAGTGTGCGCGTCCTCTGCCGAAGCAAAGGGGGCGATTGCGCAGGATACGATCCAGCCGACTGCAAGTAGCGATGCAACTTTCATGGTAGCCTCCCGTCTAAGCGGGCTACCCATTCCGGCGGCGTGCCGGGTTGGGCTCGCCAAAACTGTTTAGAGTAGGTCCGCGCGCCACGTCTACGCAAGCGATTTGTCGGCTCAGTATCGCCGCTGCCCTTGGCGAAAGCGCACGCGAGTCTCGCGCATGCGCTTCGCCCAAGGGAATCTCGAGCACGGCTTCTCAAACGATATTGACGTGCCGCGTTACCTGGCCATTGCTTTCCCAGTACGTATGCTTCTTGGCGATGATGGGATCGTCCATTGCGGGTTGGACCTGCCCTTCAGTGCTAACCGCACGCGAGGTGACGGTGTGCTCCCCGGCCGAGGGCTTGGGCCAGTCGACGGACCACATCTTCCAGGCGAAGTCCGCCTTGTCGGTGTCGTCGATTGTCGCTCGCATCCACGGCCCGTCGTCGACTTTCACCTCGACCCGGTCGATGGGCGAGCCCCAGGCGGCGCCGACAATACGATAGTCATTGCTGATATGAGTGACCCGGGCCGGTGCCGATTTCAACCGCGCCCGCCCGACAGAAGTTTCCACCCATACTGTCTCTCCGTTGTGATCTTCCTCGCGGAGCGTGACGTAGTCGCGTCCCATGAAACGGTTCTCGAAGCGCTGGTCGCGCACGTCGATACGCTGAAGCCATTTCGCGTTCGCGATCCCATACCAGCCGGGCGCTATCAGCCGCAACGGGAAGCCATTGTCAGGGGGCAAGGGAGTACCGTTCATCTCGTAACAAAGGATGTTTTTGGGATCCATGGCGTCGGCGAGCGACATGCTGCGGGCGAAATTCTGCGTGAACTTGACATCGTCGGCTCGCTTGATTTCCCCTTTATCAGCACCCCAAAAGACAACCTCGATACCACTGTCAAGGACCCCCGCCTCCTTAAGGATCGGGGCCAGCGGCGTGCCGGCCCAACGCGCATTGCCGATGCCGCCGTTGAAAAACGGCAGGCCGGTATTGCCCGAACACTCGACCGTGAATGTAACTTCCTGACGTGGGCGAGCCTTAATGTCGGCGAGTGTTAGCGCTGTCGGCTTGTTGACCAGACCACTGATTTCGAGTTTCCACTTGCTTTCGTCGATGACCGGACGGTTGAAATGCGCGATTGAAAAGAACCTGTCGTTGGGCGTCACCCAGGAATCGAGATCCTCCCAGACAAGCTGATTTTTGATGACCTCTGGAACCGGGTTTGGCGGGAGCTGATCGAGCCATTTGATGACTTTCTCGCCGGCCCGAGTTGGAAAAGCGTGGGCAACCCGTGATTGAAAGAACGCCAATGCCGCGAGAGCCGCGCCGCCTTGACCGATGAATTCACGTCTCGGAAGATGATGCATGATGACTTCTCCTCCAGTGAAAAGTTGAGATCTCCTTCAGTGGTGAATGCAATAGCGGCCGGAGTCGCGCTAGGAGAGGCCGGCCGAGGTGGCAATTGTGTGAGAGCGCACGGAATAAACCTAGAAGCGCGCTTTGGTTAAAGCGGAGTCTTCTTCTCATTCGCCAGCTAAGGTCCGGCAAGCGATCGGGAACCATATTCCCTATCTGTCCTTGTGGCGAGGGTTGCGGCTTGGAATCTTCCGAATCACCGCACCTTCAATCCAACTCCTCAGCACGCGAAATGCTTTGGCAGATTTCGAACTAGCATGGCCCGACATCAGGAACTGTTTGCAAACAAGGCATTGGAGCGTTTCGCCGATTCAGATCCTGAACGCGCAATTGGCACAAGCGTATCGCGGGCGGCGGCAAGCAATTGCCGGAGCGCCGCCGGCTGGACGCGCCGGCGTCGCCAGATCATCGTCAGCGGCGCCGCCCGCGCCGAACCGGGCCATGGCAGTTCGACGATGTCGCCACGTGCGATCGCATCGCTGACAGCAATGCGTGGAACGAGGCCGAAACCTGCGCCGGCGGCCACCAACCGCGCAATGACGCCGATGCTGCCGACTTCGGCGGCAATTTCTGGCGCATCGACACCCGCCTCGACAAAGGCAGTGTCGACCATGTGCCGGTAGATGCATCCGGGCTCGGTCGCCACGAACCGCAGTTTGGCGAGCGCGGCAATGTCGCCTGGAGCGGTGCCCTGCCCCGAAGCCGCGACCAGTGCCAGCGGTTCGGCCATTATCGTGCGCCTGGCGAAACGCTGATCGGAAGCGTCCTTCGCGAAATGACGAGGCTCGAAGCAGAAGACGACATCGATATCGCCGTCCTCCAGCTGGCGCAGCAGCGCGCCGCTGCCTGCCACCTTCATCCGCACGATGATGCCGGGGTGGCGGGCCTGGAACCCGGGCAGCCACGGCGCCAGCCGAGCCGAGGCGATCGTCTCCAGCGCACCGACGGTCACCTGCCCGCTCGTCTGCCCGGCCGCCGCCTGCACAGCCGCACGCGCCTCTGCGTCGAGCCGCAACAGCTCTTCGGCGACGGGCTTCAACGCCAGTCCCGCCGGGGTCAGCTCCAGGCCGCCCTTCGAACGCGTGAACAAGGCAGCGCCAAGCTCGGCCTCGAGCGACTGGACCTGGTCGCTGACGCTCGACTGTGCGAGACGGACGGCCTCGGCGGCGCGCGTGATGTTGCGGGTTCGCGCCACCGCGAGGAAGGTCTTGAGCAGTCTTGGATGCATCGCCTGGCCGCAATCGTAGGGCCTACTGCAGCTGCGGCTTTTTCAGGAAACTGCCGCGGTCGGCTGATTTGACGCGCAGCCAGGTCTCGCGGCCGTCGCGCACCACCCGCATCGGGATCTCGGCGCCAGCCGAGCCGCTGTCCCACAGCTTGCGATAGAAATCGGCGAGCCCATCGACCGCGCCGTCGCGGACCTCGGAGATGACGTCGCCCTCGCGCAGGCCGGCCTTGGCTGCCGGGCCGCCTTCGGTCACGCTCATCACCACCACCTGGCCGTCGCTTTCGGCCGACAGGGCGCCAAGCCAGGGCCGCGGCGGCTTGGCCACCTGGCCGCGCGTCAAGAGATCGTCGAGGATCGGCGGCAAAAGATCGATCGGCACGATCATGTTTATATCGGCGACCTCGCCGGCGCGGCTCATCTGCAGGCGCAACGAGCCGATGCCGAGCAGCGCGCCATCGGCGCCGAACAGCGGCGCGCCGCCCCAGGACGGATGCGCGGGCGCGATGAAGATCGCCTCGTCGAGCAGATACTCCCAATAGCCGGCGAATTCCTGCTTGGTGACGATCCTGGCCTCGACGGCCCGGCCGATGCCGTCGGCAAGCACGACCGCGTCGCCGATCCTGGCCTTGCCGGCGTCGCCCAGCGCCACCGCCGGCAAGCCGGTCGGCGCCAGCGCCTGGACCAGGCCGAAGCCCGATTCCTGGTCGTATGCCAGCGCATGCGCGGGGACGACACGGCCGTCATGTGTGGTCAGCCAGACCTCCTCGGCCTCGGTGATGAGATAGCCGATGGTCAGCACCAGCCCATCGTCGCGGATGACGACGCCGCTGCCTTCCCTGAGCGTGCCCAGCGCGCCCGCCGTGAAGGCGTCTTCCGGAACGGTGGCGCGCACGGCAACGACGGAGCGCGGATTGGGATTGGCGGTCATGATTTTGTCCTGCGATGCGAATGCCCTGGCGGCTTGTTCTATAGGTATGCCTTGGAGGGGATGGTGCAAGGGGTGGAGCGGTGGCGCTTCCCCTCTCCGTAGGAATGGGAAGCGCATCACCGACATCGACATTAGTTCAACGCAAGTTGAACTTCGTCGTTGGCAGCCCTAGTTGTAAACGGACCTGCCCATCCTTTCACAACCTCCCACGCCCGAGGCCCGACATGACCGACTATACCCCGCCGAAAGTATGGACCTGGAACAAGCCGAGCGGCGGCGCCTTCGCCAGCATAAACCGGCCGATCGCCGGACCGACGCATGACAAGGAACTGCCCATCGGCAAGCACCCGCTGCAGCTTTATTCGCTGGCGACGCCGAACGGCGTCAAGGTGACTGTCATGCTGGAGGAGCTTCTGGCGCGCGGCCACGAAGGCGCCGAATACGATGCATGGCTGATCCGCATCAACGATGGCGACCAGTTCGGCAGCGGTTTCGTCGAGGTCAACCCCAACTCCAAAATTCCGGCCTTGATGGATCGCAGCGGCGCCACGCCAGTGCGCGTCTTCGAATCCGGTTCGATCCTTGTCTATCTCGCCGAAAAGTTCGGCGAATTCCTGCCCACCGAACAGCCAGCGCGGGCGGAGGTGCTGTCCTGGCTGTTCTGGCAGATGGGCTCGGCGCCGTATCTGGGCGGCGGCTTCGGCCATTTCTACGCCTATGCGCCGGAAAAATTCGAATACGCCATCGACCGTTTCTCGATGGAGGTGAAGCGCCAGATGGACGTGCTCGACCGCCGGCTGGCCGAAACGGAATATCTCGGCGGCAAGCATTACTCGATCGCCGACATGGCGGTTTGGCCCTGGTATGGCGGGCTGGCGCTTGGCCGCATGTACAATGATTCCGCCGAATTCCTCTCGGTCCACGAATACAAGCACGTGCAGCGCTGGGCGAAGGCGATCGACGAGCGCCCGGCGGTCAGGCGCGGCCGCATGGTCAATCGCGCCTTCGGCGAACCGGCTCTGCAGTTGCACGAGCGCCATGACGCCAGCGATTTCGACACGAAGACGCAGGACAAGCTCGCCGCCGAATAGGCTCAAAAGAAAGCCCGCCACGAAGCCGCGGCGGGCTTTTCCCAAGAGTTGGGCTGGTGTCAATTGGTCGGTGTCGCACCCTCTTTCATGGCCAAGCCACGGATCAGTGCAGCACTTCGACGATTTCGCGCGTGTCGGGGTCGACCAGGACGGTCTGGTCGTTGATTACTGCGACGCGGTACCTGACGTTGGGTACCTCGCGCAATTCAACCCTGTCCGGCACAGGCGAGCCGAGCTTGAGCTCGACGCCCAAAAGGTTCACTGACGCCAGCGGCTCCTTCTGCACGTATTCGCGGACGACTGTCTCATCCTGTGGCTGCACGACGACAGTTTCCGCCAAGGCCGTGCCAATACCACCCATCAGGACGATCGCGGCAGCCGCACTCGTAGCAAGATAATGTTTCATAACAACCTCCATGGTTGGCTATCTCAAACCCGCCCTGCAGGAAAACTCTGCCACCGTCGCGAGGTTCCATCTCTATTTTTGGAATAAACGCGCCACTCAGGCAAACTGATGAGAATTCCTACCGTTAACAACATCGTGATCATGTATGAGTCATACAGACAAAAACTCAGAGTTATTTTCATAGATTCCATTTTTCGTGAAAAATATATGCAAAAACACTTTCCCAGTGAAGCACGGGGCCGTACTTTTTCACGGAGTGAATTCAATCTGGTCTGCCTATTGCCTTAGCAACAGCTAACGTGGAGCGCGCCGCGTCGTTCCCGGATACCCCTCCGCCGCGCACGAAAAAGGCCCGCCCTGCCGGGAGCAGGGCGAACCCTTAACGGCGCCGGCGGAGGTGGCAGCCTCACCGGTCACATCAGGAAAACGCCGGCTCTGGCACCTTGGTTCCAGCAATCGAGCGGCGTGGCTGACATTTGTCGTTATCGCGCTGATAGCGCCCTTTGCCGGCTTGCCCTGCGCACCCGCGAATGGAAGGGCCGGTAGCGAAAAGCACTCCTGATCCACCCTGGCATCATCGATCCCGGATGTCAGCCTTCAGAACCAGACACCATCCCGATGCAGCGGCGGAACAACGTTCACCGTATCCTCGCTTGTCGCGGCATGATGCGCGCGCCTGTAGATCAGCCGCACGACGAGCATGAAGTATCCAACCTGCAGGACAAGCAATGTCACGACCGTCCAGGCGAGCGCCTCCCAGAAAGAACCGGTGGCCAGATAGGTCCAGACCGCGATAACGACGGTCGTAACTGACATCCCTACGAGAAAATGTCCAAAATACATCGATCCCAAAATCGCCCGAACCGCCCCGGTTCAAACGACTCCCCTGCCTGAATTCCCATTGCCCGCGCACAACGTTTCATTATTTTAGCGACTTCGCAACTATGTGATCGCCCGATCCGGAACAGCTTGCGAAATTTGTTGCGCGACCGCTTGGTCGGGAGCAATTTAATGCTCACGGACCGGGGTAATGGAGAAAACAAGTCCGAGGGATGGGGAAATGACGCTCAAGCTGATCGGGGCCGGCTTCGGCCGCACTGGCACGTGGTCGACCTTTGCCGCGCTCAACAGGCTCGGCCTGCCTTCCTACCACATGCAGGAAGTAATCCTGAACAAGGCCAACAAAGGTCATCTCGATTTCTGGCGCAAGGTGGCCAACAGTGCGCCCGGCAGCCAGCACGACTGGAACCGTGTGTTCGCCAACTATACAGCCACCGTGGACAATCCAGGCTGCTGCGTGTGGAAGGAACTGATGGTTGCCTACCCCGATGCCAAGGTCCTGCTGACGCTCCACCCGCGCGGCCCCGAAGCCTGGTACGAGAGCACGATCGACACAATCTACTTCACCGAGAATGTCTGGCAGTTCAAGATCCTGGAGTGGCTGACGCCGTTCGGCCGGAAATTCGGCGATATGTCGAGGAAACTGGTGTGGGGTCGCACGCTGAACGGTGTAATGGAGGACCGCACCAAGGCCGTGGCGCGCTACAACGCCTATGTCGAGGAGGTCATGGCAGCGGTGCCGCCGCAGAAGCTGCTGGTCTACAAGGTGACCGAAGGCTGGGCTCCGCTTTGCGAATTCCTCGGCGTGGCGCTGCCCAACGAGCCGTTCCCCAACCTCAACGACCGCGAGACGATCAAGAAGATCATCCGCGATATCGTCAAGGGCTCCTACATCATGCTGGGGCTGACGATCGCGGCGATCGTGGCGGTGGTCGCAGCGGTATGGTGGTGGCTGGGCTGACGCGCAAGCCTTCGGCGGTCATTAGGCGCAACCCCTACCGCTATCAGGCGGGAACAAATGGCGGCACGCCGAGTTTCGCTTGCAGTCCTTTCAAGGGTTGGAGGCCGGCATGGCACCGCGCGAAAAACCACGCACCGACATGGAAGAAGACGGTCCCGAGGCCGATGGCCCGACCATCGAGCAGCAGGACTGGGACGCGGTCAAGGGCGGCCAGATCCTGCCCGACTCAGTGCCGGAAAATGGCGACATGCGCTACGGAACGGACAAAGAGGGCGAACTGCCCGAGGAAGACGACGACAACGCCTACCAGGACAGTGACGACGCCCTCCCTGACGACGACGAAGAAGCCGCGATCAGGCGTGATTTGAACCGCGAGGGAGGGTTCGACGAGACGTGAGCCGTGACTTGATCCGATCAGCCGTTGGTGAATTTGCCGCTTCTCGACGACCTTGCTTTTCGCCTCGCGAGTGCCGGCAAAAAGCTTCGTCGGCTATTTTTTTGACGCTTTCCTACCTCCGGCAGCGCCGCACCATTATATGTCGTTTGACTAAAATAACGGAACGTCCAATGGACATTGCCGGAACCGAACAGGGCCCCTCGGACCTTTGCGTTCGGCCGCTAAGACCTTGGTCCTACAGGGAAACGCAAACGGCCGAATAAGGCCCTGCTCCGGGAACATCTGGCCCTTGCCGCCGTTTTGCCGCGAGGTCTCCTGACCTGCCTCATCTCGGAGGAACGAGCGGTGCCCCATCGGTCCATCATCATCAACACAGGCCACGGTCCAGGTACGGCGATTGCCGTATTGACGGTCGGATTGGTGGCGGTGGCGATTGTCTTCCTCATTCTGGGCGGGGCGCTCTATCTTGGCGAGCAGCCGTCCAATCAACATGGTCTCTCTTCCGTGCCAGCCCGATCGATCCAAGCGGCCGACCGAGGGGCGAACCGATGAGGGCGTGGCCGGATTGTCGTCTCAGAACTTGCAGTTGACCTTGCCGAGGACGATTTTTTCCGTGTCGTGGTTGTCGACGAAGAAGCCAGGGCTTGCGTCGCTTTCCGCCGCCGAACGATTGCTGGCGTCGCCCTGGATCAGGAACCGGCCAACAGACATCCACGCGCCGAAGCCCAGATGGTCCTGCTTGGTCTGATGGCCCGAACGCAGCGGATAAGAAAAACTGTTTCGCGCCATTGCCCCGCGAAGCAGAGCGCCGAATCCGCACCGCAGCTCCTGCCTATTCCGCTTTCGCGGAAGTTTCGAGCGCCCCGCAATGTGTCATGTTGCGGTTGCGGCGGTACGAGCCGCCCTGGTTGACGCGGACGCCCGAGCCATCCCAACAATGCGCCCCCCCGTCCGCGTCGGCCATGGCAAACGCCTGGGGCCGACCGACGCAGCCGCCGCGCGAAGCGACGATGAATATGTTGTCGCTTTTTGATCTAGCAACTGGATCAGTGGCCCCGCTGAATATCGAGACCAAACAGGAACCCGGTACCAAGAATGCCTATGGCGATGGCAACCAAAACCATTGCGCAGGCAATAGTGCGAAAAGCTGCCATCGATCTTACCCCATGCTGCAAGCTGCCGATCTCACGAAGTGTTCTACAGGCCAGTACAAGAAATCCAAAGGCAGCGGCTGCGGTTGCTCCCCAAACAAAAAGCACTGCCAAACTTCTCAACGTTGGCGGATGACTGTAAACACCGACGATCGCCTCAACGAAGTGATGAAGGAAAATCGGCGCGTATCCTATTGCGGCTAAGACGCCGCCGAGCGCAAAGTAAGTCACTAGGCGCCAGGGCCATTCTGAGAGCCAGCGTTTGCCGGCCAGTTTTCGTGCGCGATGATCCAGCACTGCAAAGCAAATACTGCCGGCAATCCAGCAAAAGCCGATCCACCAATTCATGCAGGCACCATACAAGGCCTACCGTTAGTTAGGGATTAAACCGTCACTATGTCCGGCCATCGATGTCTTGGCCTTTACACCTCACCCCGGCGCCCCCGCAAACAGCACCACGCCGTCGCCCCCCGTGGCCGGCCAATCCCTGATGGTGCGGTCGTAGCCGCCGGTCAGCACCGTGCCGTCGGGAGCAAATGCCACCGCGTAGATCGGGCCGGTCTGGCTGTCGAATATGGCGATCTGGTTGCCGGTTTCCATATCCCACAGCCTAGCCGTGCCGTCGAGCGAGCCCGACAGCAGGCGCTTGCCGTCGGCCGACAGCGCCAGCGTGTAGACGGTGCCCTCGTGACCCTCGAACCGCTTCACCTCGCGGCCGCTGTCGAGATCCCAGACCTTGATCGTCAAATCGCCGCTGCCGGTGATCAGATGCTGTCCGTCGGCGGTGAACACGGCGCCGTAGGTGCCCTGCTCGTGGCCGTGCCAGCTGCGCAATTGCTTGCCGCTGTCGATGTCCCAGAGCTTGAGCGTGCCGTCGATGCTGCCGCTGAGCGCCTGCTTGCCGTCGGGCGAGACGGCGACCGCGCTGATCGACCAGTCGTGCCCGGGCAGCACATGCAGCACGGAATTGTTGACGAGATCCCAGACGATGACGTTGCCGGTGTCGTGGCCGCTGACGGCGCGCTTGCCGTCCGGGCTGATCGCCAGCTTGTTGACG
The DNA here is from genome assembly GCF_055901595.1 of Mesorhizobium sp. WSM1386. Lineage (NCBI taxonomy): Bacteria > Pseudomonadati > Pseudomonadota > Alphaproteobacteria > Hyphomicrobiales > Phyllobacteriaceae > Mesorhizobium > Mesorhizobium sp. WSM1386. The sequence continues at coordinate 3,004,410 of NZ_CM148373.1, read as the reverse complement.
CCGCCATTCTGGCCGGACTGGAAGACATGCAGCACGGCACCATCGGCGAGTTTTCTCAGCACGATCTCGCCGTCGTCGCCGGCCGTTAGCGCGCTGGTGCCGTCGGGCATGTAGAGCGCTGTCCGAGCCATGTCCTTGTGAACGCCGAGATTGCGGATCAAGTGCTTGCCGCCAACATCCCACAGCTTGATGACGTGGTCGGTGCTGGCGCTCATGATCGATTGGCCGTCGGGCGCGACCGCCAGCCAGACGACCGCGTCGCGATGGCCGTCGGGCTGGGTTGGGGCCGGAGGCGGCGGTGGCGGCAACGGCGCCACCGTGGGCGGCGGAGTGTCCGCGACCTCCGGCGGCGTCGGCACGGCGGGCGTCTGCGGCGGAGCGGGCGGCACCGGTGTCGACGGTGGGTTGGCGGCTACCGGTGGTGGAGCCGGAGGGGCTGGTTCTATGGCTGGCGGCGTGCTGGTGCCATCCTGGCTCTTCGGTTGATCAGGCTTGGGCTCGGCAAGCTTGGGTTCATCAGGCTTGGGTTCGTCCGCCTTGGGCTCGCTGGCCACCTCGCCGCCATCATGCCACGGGCCGAACTGGTCAACGCCCAGCGCCGCCAGCACAACCAATGGCAAGGCAAAAAAGACCTTGCGCAGGCCAGGCCTGCCGGTCTCCCGCGCCTCCGCCGTTCGGCCGAACAGGGGCGCGCCGGCAAGGTGCGCCGGCCGGCCTGGCAAAAGACCGGCCCAGAGCAGCAAGGCGCCAACAAGGCAGGCAAGTCCCGCCACGGAGAAAACCAGAAGCCGCAGGGAGGCCGCATCTTGCGAAACGGAGGCCCGACCCCAGGCGAGGGTGGCGACGAGCGGATAAATCCGCGCCAGGCAGCCGATGGCAACCGCGGCCAGCAGAAACGCCAGCACCCTGTCAGCAAGTCTGTTCATCGCACCCTCCGCCCGTCCCTTCGAGCCAGGTTATCAGCGACATCAATACATCGCAAAAATAGTGGGAAGCCCCGCGGCGGCGGCCTTCAGGCGAGCGTGATTGACACCAGCCGACGATGTGGCACACTTCCAAAGGGGATATTCTGGAGAGCACAAGCCTTGAAGAAGATTTATGAGCGGCCTGCTCTGGTCAAGAAAGGCAATTTGAAGTCGATCACCGCCTCGGTCAACGGCGGCGTGGTGGTTTCCGGGCGGTGACTTCGGAACGCATCTGATTTTTTGTGGCGAAATATTGGGGAGACGGAACCATGAAGAAGACCTACGCGCGGCCTGCTCTGGTCAAAAAGGGCAATTTGAAACTGATCACGGCCGGGACCAACGGCACGGCCGTGACCTCGAACCCGCTCCCGCAATAGTTCAGCGCGTCAGCACCAAATCGTCCAGCACCATCTGCCAATGATGTTTCGTCGAAAGACGGACACGGGTTATTTCTTTGAGCATCGGGGCGTAGTGCAGCGGTGAAAGCGCCGATAGCGCCAGCGCATCGCTGGCCACCAGTTGCTCACCCAGCCAACACTCGATCAGCGCCATCTCCCCTTCCGACTTTAGCCATGCAGCGCTCAAAAGCACGGAGTGGAAACCGAACGGCGTCTCGCTCCAAAACTCGGCCGGGTAGCCACTGCTGGTATAAGCCACGTGGTCGCCCGAGACATTGCCGTTGACATAGCCTTCGCTGCCCTTGGTGTGGTCCTGCGCCATGGCGTTCAGGTTGCGCCATTGCAGCCCGGCATGGCCGCATGGGATTTTGCGGAAGCCTCGCCCGGTGACGTCGTCGAAGCCGATCGTGCGCAACGCCGGCTTGCCAGCCAGCGTTTGCGGCGACATCAGCCCGAGATCGGTCGGATAGGGCGAAAGCGCGAGCTGCCGGTCGAGGCCGCCGCCGGCGATCACCACCGCGTCGGCCTCATCGGCAAGCTCGAGCCGGAAGGCCGTGTCCGGCGCCAGCGCCCGCCTCTCCAGCTCTTGCCCGCTCGCCATCACCGACAGTGTCGCGGCGCCGTCCGCCGCCATCCTGCCCGCCAGGCTGCGCGGCGGCGCCAGGCCGACCGGCCTCGGCAGGTCCTGCGACACCAGACCGGCGGGCGAGCCCGGCTCCAGCCAGAAACGCTGCGATTGCGTCACGTTGGCACTGGGCGACCGCCATCCCGGTGGCACCGAAACCGAGAACCCGTAGGCGCCGGGTAAGCGGATCGCGGCATTGGCCGAAGATGTCGACATGGCAAAATTGGCAAAGCCAACGTTGTTTGTCCTGGCGGAAGCCACAAAGCCACCCTGCTCGTCGAACAGCCGCACCATGATACCGGCCATCGGCCGGTCGCCCACACCATATTTACCGTCGCGGTCGACATCGAGATAGACAAAGGACGAATAGTTGACGGTGCCGGTGCTGCGCTCCCAATCGCCGCGCACGGCATAATCGTTGGCCGGATCGGCCCGGCGAGCCGTGCGGCGACGGGACCGCGCTTGCCGCAACACCCAGACGACGCATGCCGCGACCGCGATGATGGCAGCGGCCGAGAGCATGATTTCGACGAGGCCGAAATCATGCATGGCAGATACGCTTCGGTCGGCGATTGCTGTCGATGTTCATGGACAACCCGGCTGCAAGAGTAAGCAACGTAGCTTGTGACATCGCCGCTGCACAGATGGGTGCCGGCAGTGACGGCGTGGTGATGCCGCAAGGCGCGTGCTTCACCTCAACTCCACCCAGACCGGCGCGTGGTCGCTGGCGCCATCCTCGCCGCGCACGTCGCGGTCGATGCCGGCCTCTTTCAACCGGCGCGCCAGTGTCTTCGACAAAAGGATGTGATCCAGCCGCAGGCCCGCATCGCGCGGCCAGCGGTTCCGACGGTAATCCCAGAATGTATAGAGCGTCTCATGCGGGTATTTCTTGCGTAACGCATCGGTCCAGCCTTGCTCGAGAAGCGCGGCAAAGGCAGCCCGGCTTTCCGGCTGCACCAGCGCGTTGTCGTCATAGGAGCGGGTGGCGTAGATGTCGCGCGGCTCGGGCACGATGTTGTAGTCGCCGGCCAGCGCCACCGGCAGGCCGGTGTCGATGAGTTGCCCGGCATGTGCGTTGAGCCGCTCGTGCCAGGCGAGTTTGTACTGGAATTTCGGCCCCGGCCGCGGATTGCCGTTCGGCGCGTAGAGGCAGGCAATGACGATGCCGTTCACCGCCGCTTCGATGTAGCGGCTCTGCTTGTCCCCATCGTCGCCCGGCAAGGCATCGCGGGTCAGCACCGGCTCGGCGCCCCGCGCCAGGATGGCCACACCGTTCCAGGTCGGCTCGCCCTTCCACACGGCGCCATAGCCGGCATCTGCAAGCGCGGTGCGAGGAAACTGCATGTCGCGCGCCTTGAGCTCCTGCAGGCAGACGACATCGGGTCTGGCGGCAGCCAGCCACGCCAGCAGGTTTTCCAGCCGGCTGTTGATGTTGTTGATGTTGAAGGTGGCGATCTTCATTGGCGGGTCAGGAGGCGATCCTGCCAGCCCAATCCCTCACCGTCTCCGCCAGCGTCTTCAGATGATCGCCAGCCGAAAACCCCGAAATGCTCTTGCGCGGCTTCAAATCATGGTCGCCATCCTCCAGCCAGACGACCTCGATGCTGTCGGAAAGCCCATAGCCCGCCACCTCCTCCGGCGTGCCGAACTCGTCGCGCGTGCCCTGGAAGATCAGCGTCGGCGTCTTCAGCCCGATGAGATGCTTGGTGCGCAATTGCTCGGGCTTGCCGGGCGGATGGAAGGGATAGCCGAGACAAACCAACCCGACGATCTCGCCCTTGGCGAACATCTCGTCGGCAACCATCGAGGCGACGCGCCCGCCCATCGACTTGCCGCCGATGATCAGCGGCCCAGTCACACCCCTGGCGCGAAGATCGGCGATCGCCTTGATGTATTCCGGGTTGACCGTCTCGGCCCGCGGCGGCGGCTTGCGGTGGCCGTAGCGGCGGGCCGCCATATAGTGAAACTCGAAGCGCGCGACCTGGAAGCCGGCGGTGGCAAGAGCCTTGGCGGTGGCGGTCATCGAAGGAGAGTCCATCGACGCGCCGGCGCCATGAGCGAGCAGGATGCTGATGGGGGCGGTGTCGTGGCCGTCGAAGAGGAAGCTGGTCATGGGGTGAGGTCCAGCGCGAAGGCGACGCTGCCAATCTCCCCCTTGTGGGGGAGATGCCCGGCAGGGCAGAGGGGGGCGCCAAGGAATGCCGGCCTTTCAAATTTCCCCAAGGCGAGACGGTCTGCAATGAGCCGATCCGTCGGCGGGACAGCGTCCCTCTCTGTCCTGCCGGACATCTCCCCCACAAGGGGGGAGATCGGCTGTTGTCGCGGCCTTCGCCAATCATGATCACCCCGCCGTCCGCGCCAGCTGCATATCCACGAACTGCACGCCCTTGGCCGCCACCCCAGCCCATTCCGACACCGCATCAAGCTCAAGATAGCGCACCCACAGCCGGCGTGCCTCCGGCAGATTGCCGGCGTCGAATTCGAGCCGGGCGAGGTTGAACACCGGGTCGGCATATTTCTTGTCGAGCGCGATCGCCTTCTGCAAATGCCTTCGCGCCGAGGCCTCGCGGCCCTGCTCGCTCCTCAGCCCGGCGAGGTTGAACCAGGCTTCGACGAAGGCCGGGTCGAGTTTTATGGCGCGGGCGTAATCATGCGCGGCCTCCGCCGCGTGGCCGCCGGCGCGCAGGCAGTTGGCGCGGTTGAAGGCGGCGATGGCATCGGTCGGGTCGATGGCGAGGCAGCGCTGGTAGAGTGCCGCCGCCCCGTCATGGTCGCCGCCCTCCTCCGCCATTTCGGCCTCGGTGAACAGTTCCTCCAGCGTGTCGTCGCCACTGGCGGCGGCGCCGAGATCGAACAGCAACTGCCCGTCGAGTTCGCTCTGGCCGCCTTCGAGATAGATCGCGTCGGGCCGGCCGTGCTGCGAGCCGACATTGAGCGACTTGGCGGTCAGCGAGGCGACCGGGCCGGAGCGGTGCACGGAGCGCACGATCGCGCCCCAGGCCGCGCCGCCGGCCACCAGCCCGGCATATTTGCGCGCCAGGATCAGGTCGCGAAAGGAATAGGGTTCCGCGTCATGCTCGAAGGCATCGAACAGCGAGAGCAGGTCAAGATCGGCGCCGGACAGCCGCGATTGCTCGATCAGCGATTGCCTGGACAACGAGGACGCCTCCGGCGCCGTCATCAGCCCGAGCAAGCGCAGAAAGCCGTTTTCGCTGATCAGCGTTCGCCCAGCCACGCGCTCGGCGGCGACACGGCGCTCGATCTCGGCATCGCCGCCTTTCGTCAATCCGGCCCTGGCAAGAAGTGTGCGGCCAAAGACGACATGCGTGGTGCGCCGGGTGATGCCACGCCTAAGCTGGCCGTGCAGGCGCTCGACCTCGCGCGCGGCGAGCCTGAGCGGAAACGCCGCCAGCGCGCCGATCGTGCCGAAGACGGCGCCTGGAACCGAAACGGCTGGTGCCGTCATTTCTTGCTCTTGCCGACCGCCTTCAGCAGATTGGCCTTCAGCGGATTTTCAGCCGCACCGCCCGCTGCCGCCTTCTTGGCGGCCGGCTTGGCGACTTCATCGGCCTTGCTCTTCGACTTGGCCGGTGGCTTCGACTGCGAAAGGCTGGCCTTCAGCGCATCCATCAGGTTGATGACATTGCCGCGCTCGGGGGCGGCCGCGATGATCGGCTTATGCCCTTTGAGCTTCTCGCGGATCATGCCCATCAGGGCGATCTCGTAGCGGTCCTCGTAATTCTTCGGATCGAAGGTGGTTTCCTTCTGCTTGATCAGCGCTTCGGCGAGCTCGAGCATTTCCGGGTCGGGTTTGCCCTCCGGGATATTGCCGAAATATTCAGCCGTGCCGCGCACTTCGTTCGGGTTCCTCAACGTGCACACGAACATGCCGTTCTCGCGTGCGCCGATCGTCACCACCCGCTCGCGGCTGGACAGCACAAGGCGAGCAATCGCCAGCTTGCCGGATTTGCGCATGGCTTCGCGCAGCACGGCAAAGGTCTCCTCCGCCATCGCGCCATCGGGCGCCATATAGTACGGCGCGTCCTGGTAGATGACGTCGACCTCATCCTCGTCGACAAAGGCCTCGATGTTCATCGTATGGTTGGATTCGATCCTCACCGCATCGAGGTCGGTATCGTCGATGATGATGTACTGCTTGTCCTCGTACTCGTAACCCTTGACCAGGTCCGAGCGCTCGACGAGCCCGAGTTCCGGATCGACCGGCTTCATGTTGATGCGGTTGTGGGTCTTCTTGTGCAGCTGATTGAACGAGATGCGCTCGCTGGCGCTGGTGGCGGGATACAGCCGCACCGGACAGCTCACCAGACTGAGCTTGAGATAACCCTTCCAACTTGCCCTGGGCGCCATGCTACACTCCTACGCGGCCATGCACTGACAAAGAACTGCAGCGCTTTCGTCCGAAGGACGATTGGCGCCGTGGAAATCCTACACCGACCCCGCACAATACCGGCAAATCCCTGACGAAATGTTTTAGCGCGCTGGAAGGGTCGGGAGCGGAGGATAGTTCAAATTGTATGAAGCGTCGATAATGCTCTTCGTCATCCTAGGGCGTAGCAAGGAGCGAAGCGACGCGGCGCAGCCCCTAGGATCCATGCCGTGACATCGATCGAAGAATGCGGCGGATCAGAATAGCCGTAGATCGCGCCACCCGCTATCGTGGCCACATGACCGGTTACGTCTACATGACCGCAAGCCAAAAGCGTGGCACAATCTACATCGGTGTCACCAACGACCTCGGTCGTCGCGTACCCGAGCACAAGTCCGGCCAAGGCTCAGGCTTCACCAGTCGCTACGGTGTGCAACGCCTGGTCTGGTACGAAGAGTATTTCGACATTACTGATGCCATTCAACGTGAGAAGTCCCTGAAACGCTGGCCACGGCAGTGGAAGATCGAACTGGTCGAGACGACCAATCCGGAATGGTTCGAGCTCTTTCGCGGAACTGGTTGGTGAGCGTTTTGCACCGTCGCGGCGCCCTTAAGTCGCGGCATGGATCCTAGGGTCTGCGCGCGTCGCTTCGCTCCTTGCTTCGCCCTAGGATGACGAAAGAAGGGCGGGCAAATCCCGCGCGAACTCCTCGATCTCCGCCCAAGGATCCCCCGACGTTTCCAACAACCCCGGCAGTGAGGAATAGTTCAGGTCCTGCGGCGCATCGATCGTCTCCAGATCGCCCCAGCTCACCGGCGTCGAGGCCGGCAGGTTGGTGCGCGCGCGCAGCGAATAGGGAGCCGCCGAGGTGTGGCCGCGCGCGTTGCGGTGATAGTCGATGAAGATGCGCTTCTTGCGGTTCTCCTTGCCCATTGTGGTGGTGAAGGCGTCAGGCGCCGTCGCCGCCAGATGGGTCGAGATGGCGCTGGTTGCCTGGTGCAGCTTCTTCCAATTCTGCTTCCGCGTCACAGGAACCGTGATGTGGATGCCGTTGCCGCCCGAAGTCTTGGCGAAGGGCACCAATCCCAGCCGCTCCAGCTCGCCCTTGATGTGGACGGCGGCCTCGACCACCTCGCGCCATGAAATCCCCTCGCCGGGGTCGAGGTCGAAGACGATCTGGTCGGGCTTGTCGAGGTTGGCGCGATGCGTGCCCCAGGTGTGGAACTCGACAACGCCGAACTGCGCCAGCGCGAGGTAGCCCTTGGCGCCTTCAACCGAGAGGTAGGATTTGGTCTCGCCGTCGGAATTGGTCGCCTCGAACGTCGCCACCGAAGGCGGCATGCCGGTGAAGGCGTGGCGCTGGAAGAAACAGTCCTTGGGCAGGCCGGTCGGGCAGCGCACCAGCGACACCGGACGGCCGAGAATATGTGGCAGCATGAAGTCGCCGACCAGCGCGTAGTAGACGGCGATATCGAGCTTGGTCGGCCCGGTCTTGCCGAACAGCCGCCGGGTCGGGTTGGTTACCCAGATGGTGGCGAGGTCCGCCTCCGAGATCAGCCTTTTGCGCTTGGCCGAAACCGGCGTCGACAAGCCGACATCCCGCAGGCCCCGGAACACCGCGTGGCGCAGCGCATTGTCTGATGTGCGGTTGGCATAGTGGATGTGGGCCGAGAACAACGGCTTCACCCAGTTCATCTCGCGCATGATCTCGCGCGGCACGCCTTCCGGCGCGGTCGCGCCCAATGTCAGCGTCTCCAGCCGGGCGAGCAGGTCGGCGGCGGTTTCGGCATCGAAACCGGTACCGACCTTGCCGCGATAATGCAGCTCGCCATCCTCGAATTCGGCAAGGCCAAGCGCGGCGAGCCCCTCGGCCGCGTCGGATATGGTGAAGCCGGCGATGACGAAATCGCCGGTCTGCCGCGCCTTGGTCTTGGTCCAGCTCTTGGTGCGGCCGCTCTGGTAGGTCGCGGTCGCCCGCTTGGAGACCACGCCTTCCAGCCCGAGCTCCGAAGCCTGATCGTATAGCCCCTGCCCGGAACCTTCGACATGGTCGGAGAACTGGATGGCGGAGTTGGCGCCCAGCCCGCCAAGCAGTTCGGCCAGCAGCGCCTTGCGCCGAAGGAGCGGCGCCTTCATCAGGTCCCAGCCATCGAGATGCAGGAGATCGAAGGCATAGAAATGCAGCTTGCTGCCGGCGCCCTCGGCCAGCGCATCCTGCAGCAGCGCGAAGCGGCTGATACCTCGGCCATCGAGCACGACGATCTCGCCGTCGATGATGGCCTCACGGCACGGCAGTTTGGCAAAGGCATGCGGAAGATCGCCATAGCGCTTCGTCCAGTCGATGCCCGCGCGGGTCATCAATCTCACCGCTCCGTCTGTGAGATGCGCCATGGTGCGATAGCCGTCGAACTTGATCTCGTGCAGCCAGAGCTCGTTTGTGTTCTCGGCTGGGCTTTCGCCGCCCGGCGGCTTCAGCACCTGTGTCGCCAGTTGCGGCTCGATTCGGCTCAGCGCCCGCGCCTTGACCGCGCCGGGCAGCGTGCCCGGCTTCAGTGACCCGGGCTTGGGCGCGGATCTGGCCGCCGGTTTCGCGGACGCCGCCAGTTCCTCGATGCGCAATCCGGATTTCACGCTTTCCGGCCGCGCTTCCAGGATGTCGAGTGCGGTATCGGAGGCAAGGTCGCGCTCCTTGAACAGCAGCCAGTTTTTCTTGTTCTCATCCTCGCCGGGTTTGGGCTTCAGCCTGGTCAGCATCCAGCCGCCATTGAGCTTTTCGCCGGCCAGCCGGAACTTGAAGGCGCCTGTCCCGAGGCTCTTCTCGACATCGTCCATCGGCGCCCAGGTGCCGGTGTCCCAGACGATCATCGGCCCGCCGCCATACTCGCCTTCGGGGATGACGCCCTCGAAGTCGATATATTCGAGCGGATGGTCCTCGGTCTCGACGGCCAGCCTTTTGTCGGCCGGGTTGAGCGAGGGCCCGCGCGGCACCGCCCAGCTCTTCAGCACATCGCCGACCTGCAGCCTGAGATCGTAATGATCAGCGGTGGCGTGATGCTTGTGGACAACGAAGCGGTTGCCGTGAGCGGTGATCAGCGCGCCCGCCGGCTCCGGCGTCTTGGAGAACTCGCGCTTGGCGCGATAGGTTTTCAGTTTCGGAGACGTGGTCATGGCATGGAGCGAAGTATGGCAACCAAGTACCAGCGTCTCGTTCCGTCACACCCCCCTCTGTCCTGCCGGACATCTCCCCCGCAAGGGGGGAGATTGGATGTCGCGAATGCTTTCGCCAATCTCCGATGGCGAAGAAGAGACGCCAAGCTCGAAGCTGCCGATCTCCCCCCTTGCGGGGGAGATGTCCGGCAGGACAGAGGGGGGTGCTGTCCCGCCAGCGTTCCGGAAGGAGTGGGGATCACGCGCTCAATCGTCAGCAACCGGCGTCAGCTCGAGCTCGGCCGGGGTCAATCCTTGCTGCAGCTGGCTCAGCCGGAACTCATCCACCCAATAGGCCTCGCCGTCGACCAACACGCGCGCCCGGTAGGCGCCGTCTGAAAAGCTCTGCGCGGTGATGTAGACCTTGTGGCGGTCGAGCGCCTTGCGCACCGCGGCGCGCTTGGCATTCTGGCCGGTGACGGGACTGAACATGACGCTGCCCTCGGTCGCCCTGACACGCAACACGGCCGCTCCCGCGGCCCGGCGACTGGCCTCAAGGATGACGGAGACGCACGGTCCTGTCAATTTCGCGCAGCTCAGTCAAATTCTGCCAGGCTTTTGAAGAGGTTTGGGCCTCGGCCTGAATCAAAACATGAGACCGCTGTCGAAATCCGTTCTCCTGGAACGACATTGGTGCGGCGGCGATGAACATCGCGGCGCCGATCACGCCAGACAATGGGAGCACCACAATGGCCAAGATGCTTGTCATCTACAAAACCCCCGCCGATCCGGCTGCCTTCGACCGGTATTATTTCGACATCCACGTGCCGCTGGCCAAGCAGCTTCCCGGCCTGCAACGCTACGAGATCAGCCGGCGGCCGATCGTGAATGTCCTGCAGGGCGAGGTGCCCTACATCGTGGCGACGCTTTATTTCGACAGCCTGGAGGCCATCCGCAGCGCCTTTGCCAGCGAGATCGGCCGGGCCTGCGCCGTGGACAGGCGCAAACTCGCCGGCGATGACGATCTCGCGGCGATGCTGCTTTTCGATACCGAGCCGCTGTGAACTGGCTTCAGTCCTTCAACCGCCGCAAACGGCGCATCGCACCCTGCACGGCCTTGAACAGCCCTGGCCGGGAGCGAATGAAAAGCTCGGTCTTCCCGCGCAGCCTGATATAGGCGGTCGAGCCCCTGCCCCGCAGCGTTATCGGCACGCACAGTTCGGCCAGCACCGAACTCGACGCGCCGATATGCTGCTTGTAGCCCTGGCCGCCGACCGACAGGTCGAAATAGTCGAGCCCTCGCGCACGTCCCCACATCATCAGCTTGCCGATCATGGTCAGGCCCGGCGCAGCGTTGGCGACCGCGTCCTGATCGATCCCGAGCAGAAGGGCGTGAATTGTGCCCTTCATGATCAGCGCGTACATGACGGCGAGATAATCTTGACCGACACGCAGCCCGAAGATCCGCACCGATCCGTCGGTCAGGCCCCGCAGGGCCGCGTCGCGGTAGAAGTCGACGACCGGCGCCTGGGTCAGGAGGTCGAAACGCCCGAGCTCACGAAACCGTTTCAGCCGCAGTTCGAGGAGCTTGTCGAAGAGTTCCTGCGTCAGCGCCGGCGTGTCGGCCTCGACCAGGGCGAGCCCGCCCATTTGTTCGAAGCGGCGGCAATGCTTGTGGAAATTCTTGGCGAAGGACGATTTGCAGATGCGCTTGATCAGCGTCTCCGGTTCGCCGTGAAGGACGAGGCCCGAGGCGATCTGGATCGAGTCGCGCGCCACCGAAAGCAGCGCCAGCGGATTGGCGACGCCGTGGATCTGTTTCGGGATGCCCGCGATGTGGATGCGGTCCGCCGGCGGCAACACCGAGCGGATCGCGGCCCAGGCTGCGTCGGCACTTTGCGTGGTCCATTCTCTCTTGTCCGCCAGCAGCGGTGCCGAATAATCGCATACGCCGCGGCTCAGCCATTCGATCACAGTGTGGCCGAGTGCCCGGCGCCGCATCAGCGGCAGCAGCATGACAGGCGCGCCGGTGGCGGCGTCGTTGACTTCGACGACGAGCAACTCGGCGCCCTTGGGCATCAGCCGTTTGGCGATTCCTTCCACCCAGGCAAGGCTCTGGTGGCCAGTACACAGGCCATGCGCCTCAACGAGCAGCCATAGCAGCCTTGCCGTGTCGAAGCTGGTGTGCAGCCGGGCCGTAAAGCGCTGGGTTGCAGCAGCACCGGCGACAGTCGGAGAAGGCGAGCCATCGGGCAAATCCGCTGTCGGAGTCGTTCGCATCGCGTAGCTTGCCACATGCTTCTCCTGTCATTGCGGCTCGCTGGATCCCCCACGCAAACGCCGCAAGCCTCGCATCAGTCCCTGGGCCGCCTTGAGCAGCCTTGGGTTGGAGCGCACGAAGGCCTCGGCCCGGTTGCGGAACTCGATGGCAGCGCCCGCGACACTGCCACGCATCGTAACCCCCTGGCGAAGCTCGGCCAGCACCGAACCCTTGGCGCCCATATGTCCCTTATAGCCCTGGTTGCCGACCGACAGATCGAAATAATCGAACCGCCGCTCGCGCGCCCAGCCTATCAGCCTGCCCATGATCAAAAGGCCAGGTGAGACGTTGGGAACCGCATTCTGGTCTATCGCTATCAGCAAAGCGTGAACAGTGCCTTGATGGACGACCAGATATTGAGCGGCGATCAGAGCCTCGCCAACGCGCAGCCCGAAGAGCCGCACCGATCCGTCCGACAGGCCCTGCAGGGCGGCTTTGCGATAGAAATCGACAACCGGCTCTTGCGTCAGCAGGTCGAAACGGCCCATTTCGCGAAAGCGGTTGAGTCGCATCCGGACCAGACCGTCGAAGATGAGCTCGACCAGGGCGGGTGTGTCGGCCTCGACAAACTCCAGGCCGCCGAGCCGTTCGAGCCGGCGCCAGTCCTTGCCGAATTCCTTGACGAAGGATGGCCTGCACAGGCGCTTGAGGACGGTTTCCGGGTCGCCGTCGATGGCGAGCCCATAAGTGGTCTGCATGGAATCGCGCGTGGCCGCGAGCAAGGCCAGTGGATTGGCGACGCCGTCGATCCGCGGCGGAATTCCCATGATGTGGACACGGTCCGCCGGCGGCAGCACGGAACGCACTGCCGTCCACGCGGCTTGTGCGGATTGTGCGGTCCACACGCTCGCGTCGGCCAGCAGCGGCGCCGAATAGTCGCAGACGCCGCAGCTCAGCCACTCGATCACCCGATGGCGGAAGGCTGGCCGCAGCATCAGCGGCACCAGCATCAGGGGCGCGCCGGTCACCGCGTCGTTTACTTCAACGATGAGCGCCTCCGCGCCGGCCGGCATCAGCCGCGCCACGATCCCCTCGACCCAGGCAAAATGCTGGTGGGCGGTGCAGACACCATCCGCCTGGAAGCGCAGCCAGAGCGGCCTGACCGCCTCGAGGCTTGTGTGTAATCGCGCCGTGTAGGCGCCGTTCGCAGAGACAGCGGCAGGTTGGGAGACCTGCCCGCCGGGCAGGCCGTCCACCGCAGCAATTTGCACTGCCTCGCCTGTCAAATCCATCTCCTACCGCTTTGCCGCGGCGAACGGGACCGCTCGCCGCCAAGTGCCCGGCCGGCTGTTGCGCTGCTGGTCCGGGTGCTCGATGTTCCACATGCGATGACGCACGAAATACCATGATGCCACGAGCACGAAGATCTCCGAGATCGCGGAACCCGCCAGCGACCAAGGTGGAGAGGCTATGGCCAGCAGGATCGCGATCAGCGCCAGCCCGACGATCGCGCCGCCCGTCGTGATGAACGCGACGATGCGGAAATCGCCGAGGATCTCGAGCACGATGCGGGGCATGATGTAGAGCATGATCGGGACAAAATTCGCGATCACGAACACTCCGATGAAGCCCACCGAGGCATCCTGTAGGGCTTGGGATTTTATCATCGGCAAGACCGCCATGATGGCGCACCCATAAACCAGGCCGCCGAGCCCCATGACGAGCGACCAGATTTTTGCCTGCGCCCAGACACGGGCCGTTTCGTTGTTCCGCATCAGCTTCGCCAGCTCCGGCTGCGTCATGTTCACGAAGGCAAGACTGATGATGCGCAGCGGGGCAAACAGCACCAGCACCGCCGCCAGCGGAGCATAGGCGGCAGGCCCGGCAATGCCGGCAACCAGCAGCGCCAGGCATTGGCCCTGGATGTTGGTGGTGGTGGCGCTGAAACCCGACCACCGCAGCTGGGGCCAGAGCCTGGCATAACGCCGCCGCGTCGGCATGCGGAAGCTGATGCGGATCGTGCGGCGCGCCAGCCGAACCAGGACGACGATGCCAAACACATTCGCCGCGGCGAGAGCATAGAACACCGTCTGCAGCGCGCCCTGGGCGAACCAGATGGTGAACCCGGTCAGGACGGTGCCGGCGATGGTGAAGGCGGCGTCGCTGATGGAGACGACCACCTGCTGGCGACGGGCGAAGAATGCCGTGCGCATGTGGCTGCGCAACGACCACGCGCCGACAAAGCAGCCGGCGGCGATGCCGCTCGGATCGCCCAGGACGCGCATCAGGATCGCGGTGCCAATGGCCATCAGCAGCGCCACCACCACCGCCGCCGTCCCGAAGGCGACATCATGGGCGTCGACGCCGGCGCTGTTAGTGCTCTTGCTCATCCAGATCGAGGCGGGAACGGCGGTGAGCGATCTGATGTAAGACAGGCCGACGCCGCCCATCACCATGCCAATGGCGAACAGGCCGTAGCCTTGTGCCGACAGCATGTGCAGCAGCGTCAGGTTGAGGGCAAAGTGAAAGCCGCTCTGCATCGCCTCGCCGCCGACCATCAGCACGAGGCGCCGCACCAGATGGCCCGGGAATCTCACGATCGTGTCTCCGCCTGGCGACTGCTTGCCGCCCTGCCCGGCCTTGCCATGGTTGCCTTCAGCTTGTCGGCGGCGATCGCCGCGATCGCGGCCGCCGCGACCGGTTCGCTGAAGACCGCCTCGTAGCGCGCGCGGCCTGCGGCGATAAAACCGCGCCAGGCCTCGGGGGTAAGGATGATCTCCTGCAATTTCCTCGACAGCGCCGCTGCGTCGCCTGGCGGCACATGCCAGCCGGTCTCGCCGTCGCTGACCACCTCGACCAGTCCACCGATCGCCGACACCAGCGGCGGCCGGCCATAGGCCATCGCCTCGATGGCGACACGGCCCAGCGATTCGGGGCGTCGCGACGGCACGGTGACGATGTCGGCCCAGCGATAATGCTCCGAAGGGTCCGGTATGAAAGGCAGGACACTGACACGCCCGGTCAGGCCCATGCTGCCGACCAGTTCGGCCAAGGCGCGCTCGCGCTCGACGCTTTCGAAGGCGCCGCCGACCAGCCGCACTTCGATCCTCGACTTGAGCTCCGCCGGCATGGAGGCGATCGCCTCGAGCAGCACTTCCTGGCCCTTGATCCGGTTGATGCGGCCAAGCAGCAACACCCGCAGCGGGCGCTTGCCGTCATAGGTCATCGCTTCGGCCGCCGGCGGGCCGGCAACGCCGTTGTAGACGACATGCGAGCGCGCGGATTTGGGCTCACCGAATGCGGCGCGGGTTGCGCGCGAGTTGAAGATGAGATCGGCATGGCTCCAGTGCATCAGGCCGACGAGGATCCGACGCATGGCGCCTTCGGGAATTTCATGGATGTGCAGCACCGCCTTGCTGGGCAGGAAGCGGGCGGCCAACGCGTAATCAGCGACGATCGAGGTGTTGACATAGGTGAGATCGCAATTCCTGAGCCGCCGCCATGCTCTCAGCACGGCAACCGGCAGTCGTGCCATCTCGACGGTGGCAAGGCGCGCGATGGCCTGGCGCCTCAGCACCCACAGCGGCTCGAAGACGATGCGGCTGGCATGCGGTTCGAGGATCCCTACGATCGGGCCGCTGCGCGGCAGCACGACTTCGATGTCGGCGGACGGAAACGCCGCGCGCAACGCAGCGACGCTCTCCGCGAAGCTGCGGTCTGAACCATAGAGTTCATATCCCTGATGAACGCAGGCAATCCGCATCTTTGTATCCCGCCAGGTGCTGCACCATCGCATTGACTGACGGCGTGCAGAAACCGCTACGCAAAAATCATGCCTGGCTTGATCTGCCCGGCCGCCGGCCAACCAACCATGGCACTGCCTCGTTTCGATGCAGCTACGCACAGAAGGGTTGACCGAGAATGAAACAATCACCGGTCCAACACTGTTTTTTTACAACCCGGAGCGATGATCACCTGCCCAAACGCGAAGATTGTGGGATGGCACGGAAGTTGCCGGTCTCTAATTATTAATGCAGCAATTGCTAATATAAAGAACCTCTCTGAAAGCGCCAACAACCATGAAATCGGAAAAGCCTTCCATCCTGATCCTGGGGACCCGCGGCATCCCCGCGGCCCATGGCGGCTTTGAAACCTTCGCCGAGAAGCTGGCGCTTTTCCTTGCCGGGCGAGGCTGGAAGGTCGGCGTCTACTGCCAGGAGGAGGTCGAGCGGGTCGACCGGAGGATGCGCACCGAAACCTGGCGCGGCATCGAACTCATTCACATCCAGGTCGCCTCGAAAGGACCGCGCGCGACGCTGGAATTCGATTGGCAATGCGTGCTCGACGCCGCCCGGCGGCCCGGCGTATGCCTGGTGCTCGGTTACAATGGCGCGGTCTTCCTGACCTGGCTCAGGCTGATGCGACGCAAGATCATCACCAACATGGACGGCATCGAATGGCGCCGCCCAAAATGGGGACCGGCGGCACGCACATGGTTCTGGCTCAACGAGTGGATCGGCGCCTGGGCCTCGCACCGCCTGGTCGCCGACCATCCTGTCATCGCAGACCATCTGGCGACGCGCCGGCCGCGCAGTGCCATCACCACCATCGCCTATGGCGCCGACCCGGTGACGGCGGCACCGGAGGCGCCGGTTCGTGCGCTCGGCCTCGAGCCCGGCAAATACCTGATCTCGATCGCGCGCATCGAGCCCGACAACAACATCCTGCCGATCGTCGAGGCCTTCTGCGGCCAAAAGCGCGACATGAAGCTGGTGGTGCTGGGCACGCTCTCCGACGAAATCCCCTATCATGTCGCCATCCGCAAGGCGGCGAACGCCTCTGTGGTCCTGCCGGGCGCCATCTACGACCAGGCGACGGTGAAGGCGCTGCGGTATCACGCGCGCGCCTATCTGCATGGCCACACGGTCGGCGGCACCAACCCCTCGCTGGTCGAGGCGCTGGCCGCCGGCAACATGGTGATCGCCCACGACAATCCGTACAACAGGTGGACCGCGGGTGCCGCCGCCATCTTCTTCAAGGATACGCAGAGCTGCGCCGAGCGGATGCAGCAGGCGCTGGAGGACGACACCCTGGTCAAGGCCTGCGGTGAGGCAGCGAGGACGCGCGCCCGCGAAGCCTTCCGCTGGGAGGATGTCCTGGTCGCCTACGAGAATGAAGCCTACCGGCTTCTCGGCGTAACCGCTGCCGAGAGGGTCGCGATCGACCGTCCCTCGGCCGGCGCGGTATGACGGGCTGGTCCCGACGGCGGGTTCTCAGGACGGCGCTGTCGCTGGCGCCGGCAGCAGTGGCGCTGGCACCGCTTTCGTCGGCAACGCCCGCCCTCGCCGCCCGTGGCGAATGGCGCTTTCGCCGTGGCGTCAACGCCTGGCCCTGGTTTGCGCTGACGCGGGAATTTCCGGCACCGCGCACCGACTATGCCTGGCCGCCGTTCCAATCGCAGCGACCGGTGCCGACACCAGAGGATCTTCGCCGGCTGCGCAAGACCGGACTCGATTTCATCCGCCTGCCCGTCGATCCCGGCCCGTTCCTGGCAGCCGACGCCGCCACGCGCGGCAAGTTGCTGGACATGCTCGACGCGGCCGTCACCGCCACAATCGACGCCGGTCTCGGCATAATCGTCAACGTCCAGGCCAATGGCGCCACCCACTACTGGAACCCCGACCGCATGGTCTCCAGCACCGCGGCGCTCGAATTCGCGGCCTATCGGGCGCTGGTCGGCGAGCTTGCCGGCAGGCTCGCGCGGTTCACGCCGGGCATGGTGGCGCTGGAGCCGGTCAATGAACCGCCGCAATCCTGCGATTCCAACGTCTGGTCGCAGGTCCAGCTTGCCCTTCTGACGGCGGCCAGGGCATCGTCCGCGACCTTGCCGATCGTCGTCACCGGCGGCTGCGGCTCGATGGTGAGCGGGCTGGCGGCGCTCGATCCCGAACCGCTGGTTGCCTTCGAGCCGATCCTGTTCACCTTTCATTTTTACGAGCCCTATCTGTTCAGCCACCAGGGCGCGCCCTGGATGCGCGAGCCCGTCTACCGCGCGCTGAACAATGTGCCGTGGCCGGCCTCCGCTGGTTCGCTCGACGCGACGCTGGCCTCCGTCAGGGCACGCATGGCCGAGGATACCGAGACCTCCGAAGCGGACAAGAAAGCCGCCTACGCGGAAACCGAGCGCGTGCTGAAGGTCTATTTCGACGCCCGGCCCGACCGCTGGTTGATCGACAAATATCTCAGCCAGGCGCGCGACTGGGCCGACAGCCATGGCATTGCACCGGACCGTGTCGTCCTGGGCGAATTCGGCGCGCTGCGCACCGACGCGCGTTATGTGGCAGCGCCCAATCCCGATCGCGCCCGCTACATCGCAGATGTCAGGCAGAGCGCCGAGTCGTTCGGCTTCCCCTGGGCCTTCTGGGACCTCTTCGACGGCATGGGCATGATGGACGACACCACGCGCGCGCTCGACCCGGCGATGGTGGAGGCGCTTGGGTTGAGGATGCCGGAGTAGAACTGGCGGCCGAAAGTGGCCGAGCGCCTCCCCTCTCTTCGTCATCCTAGGGCGGAGCAAGGAGCGAAGCGACGCGGCGCAGACCCTAGGATCCATGCCGTGAGGTTGCGGTAGAATGCAGCGGTCCCTGAATCCCACGCGAGCACAAGTCACGCATGACCGGATATGTCTACATGACTGCAAGCCAGAAGCGCGGCACGATCTATATCGGCGTTACGAATGACCTCGGCCGCCGCATCCCGGAGCACAAGTCTGGCCATGGCGCGGGCTTCACCAGTCGCTACGGTGTGCAGCGCCTTGTTTGGTACGAAGAATACTTCGACATCACCGACGCTATACAGCGCGAGAAGTCCCTCAAGCGTTGGGCACGCCAGTGGAAAATCGACTTGATCGAAAAGACCAATCCCGAGTGGTTCGAACTTTTCCTCGGCACGGGATGGTGAGCATTCTGCGCCGCTGTGACGCCTCAACGTCCCGGCATGGATCCTAGGGTCTGCGCCGCGTCGCTTCGCTCCTTGCTCCGCCCTAGGATGACGAAACGCGGGGTTGCGTCTGAAGTCGGTGCATCCCTTGCACCCTTTGCCCCACCGCACCCCGCGCCGGCCTGTACAGCACCAGCGCGATCGCCACGAATTTAGTCATGAGCGTCGTCTTGGAGGCAAGGCTCTCGGAGGTGTTGAGCAGGATCAGCCAACCCAGCATCGGCAGCCAGATGCCGGGATGACAGCGGCGTGCGACCTCGTGCATGAACAAGGTGAAGCCGAGCAGCATCAGCAAGGTGAAGAACGCGCCCTGGTAGAGGACCAGGCGGATGATCGGATTCTCGATGCCCTGCTCGAGGCCGCTGATGCGGCGCATGCTTTCGAGGAGATCGATATCGGGCCCGACGATCAGGTCGCGCAGTTCCAGATGCTTGAAGAGCTCGAACATTTCGACGCGGGCATTGGCGCTGCCGCTGTCCGACACGAAGCGCTCGAGCAGTGCATCGAAGAAGCCGTAGGAGAACAGCATGGCGAACACGACCGGCAGCAGCGAGGCGAGCATGACCGCAAGGGCCGCACCCGGCAGGCTGATGCGTCCTCGCCGCAGGTAAGCCACGCCACTGACAAGCAAATAGATGCCACCGAGAACAATCGTCGTCACCATCGCCGAGCGCCCGCCGAACGCGACCAGCGCGGCGAATTGCAACCCGACCAGCCCGAGCCGCATCGGCATCGACAGCGATCGTGAGCCCGAAAGCAGCGCCAGCACATAGATCGAGGTGATCGTGGCATTGGCCAGCGGATGCCCCTGAAGGGCGGTCGAGCGTAGGTCGGAGACGAACATCACGCCGTCGAGCCGGTAGGGGAAGATCAGCGTCTTGGTCGCGAATTCGAACAGCGCCAGCACTGCATTCGCCGTCATGATCGCATGAACGACCGTCTGCAGCCGGGCGAAGGTCCGTTCGTCGTTCTCGCTCAGCATCATCACCAGCAGCGCCGGTGTCACGAACGTGTCGATCATGCCGGCCATGCCGGGGCGTTGCCTGACGATGACGATGATCAGCAAAAAGATCGAAATGACTGCCAGCAATGCGCTGGCCGGCCGCCTGTCGGCGACATGGATGGTGTAGCCGACCGGATTGCCGAACGTGCATGAGCGCCAGACAAACGCCAGCACCAATACATAGGTGGACGGGTGGATCTTGGTCGCCGGATTGCCGATCAGGCCGTCATAATTGTAGCCCACCAGCCATAGCATGCCGCCCGAGACGGCGAACAGCAAAGCCACCGTCGCGACCAATCCGAAGCGGGTCACCAAGTCGACGGAGCTGCCGGCGCGGGGCGCGGCGGCTTGACCAGCTTCTGTCCAGCTGGCTGCCGGGTTGGTGGCCCGGACGGCAGCCATGTCAGGCCGCCTCGTCGACCAGCATCGCGCCTGTCGGCAGCCGCCCCATGACCGAAATGGCCTGCGTGGCTGCCGTGACATCGCGCATTGGTGTCGAATTCAGCGTGGCGACGATCAGGATCTCGTCGACCATGGACACCAGCGGCGAGGCGTTGAGATTATCGGCCAGCGCGCCGCCATCGATGACGACGAGCTCGAAGCTGCGGCTCGCCTGGGCCAGCATGTGCTGCGCGAAATAGGCGCCCTGCGCCTCCTGGAAGACCGCGGTCGGCCGGCCCCTGCCCAACACCGCGACATTGCTGCCGGGCCTGTACTGGCTCAGCGCCTCGAAGGCGTATTCGCCGCGCAGCACGTCGAGCAGGCCGGGTTGCGGGTCCTTCTGGTGGCCGCCGGCATTGACGTCGATGAACAGGACGCGGCTGCCCCGGGCGGCCGCTGCATTGGCGAGCAGGCGCGCCACCCTGCCGCGCTGTGCGGCGTCCTCGGGCGGCGACGTCACCAGGATGGACGGCACCAGCGGCCAGTTCGGCGGACGCCGGCCGGAAGAGAACATGCGCCGGAGCGCCAGCCCCGCGACCGCATCCATCTTCTGGCTGGCCGGTGTGGCCGCGCCGCCGAAAGGCCACCAGCGGCGACCGCCCGACTTTGCCGGCAGCACGCCCAGCACCGGGGCTTCGATGGCCGATTGCATCTGATTGCTGGAAAGCACCGTCGGCGAGGAATATTCCGCGATCAGCGCCAGGCCGGTGCCCAGGCCCAGGCCGCCGAAGATCGCGCCGACAAGCAACAGCGCGAGAGGCGGCCAGCTCTTCTTCAGGGCGGGCATGGCCTTGGAGATGATGCGCGCATTGGTGCTGTCGACATTGACCTGCTCGCGCGTTTCCTGCGCCCGCTGCAGATAGGTGGCGTAGACGGAGCGCAGCGCCTCGAGATCGCGCTGCAATTCGCGCAGCTTGACCGAGGCCTGGTCGGTATCGAGCGACTTGCTCTTCATGCCGGCGACCTTGGCTTCGAGCGCCTGCTGGTTGGCCAGCGCCCGCTCGTAGTCGGTTTCGGCGGCGGCGCTGATGCGGCCGAGTTCACGCGCGATGAGCGCACGCGTATCGCGCAGCTGCTGCTGCGCCGCGATCATTGAAGGGTGGCGCGGCCCGAGTTCCGTGCCGAGCTGCGAAACCTGGTCGACAAGCGTTGCCTCCTGCGCCCGCAGGCTCGAAATCACCGAGGAACGCATGGCCTCGGAGGTCGCCTCCGGCGCACCGCCGGACCTGCGCAGTTGGTCGACCTGCGCCTTCAGCGTCGCGGTGCGGCTCTGTGCCGCCGAAAGCTGCGTATTGATCTCGGTCAGTTCCTGGTCGCTGACCAGATTGCCCGCCGCCATCACCATGTTGTTGGCGGACTTGTAGGCCTCGACGGCATTCTCCGCCTTCTGGACGCGCTTGCGTTGTTCCTCCAGCCGCGCGCCGATGGAATCGGAAGCATCCGTGGCCATCTTCGCGCGCGCGGCGGCCTGATCGGCCAGGTAGGCCTGCGCGATGGCATTGGCGAGCTTTGCCGCCTTGTCGGCGCTCTTGGCCGTGACGATCACGTCGAGGACCAGCACCTTGTCGGCCCGCTTCACCGCCAGCACCCGGCGCAGCGCATCGAGCGTCTTCCCCGTCTTGTCGGTTTCGGCCGATCCTGAACCTAGCAAGCCGCCGAGCAAACGGCTCAGTAACCCGCCCTGCCCGTTGAATTCGGGATCCTCGGTCAGGTTGGTCGCCTGGATCGCCCTGAGCAACACGCCCGTCGACTGAACGACGCTGACCTGGCTTTCCACGATCGTGATGCCGCCATCGGGCGGAACCCGGCTCGGATTGACGTCGTTGTTGACCACCTGCAGGTCTTGCGGATCGATGATGATTTCCGCCACCGAGCTATAGAGCGCCGGGGTGAACAACCCATAGAGCAGCGTCACGAGGGTCAACAGCGCGGCGGTCGCCAGGATCAGGAAACGGCGGCGCACCAATATGCGCTTCACGTCACCGAGTTCGACGGTCGAGGGTGCGTAAGACGGCGCCGGCACTGCCTCCGGAGCGTATTGCATCACCTCGGGAGGGTGTTGTTGCGGCATCGAGAGCAGGGATGATTGCAAGGGTCGCTCCGACAACACTCCATCTGCCTGCAAAGATCAAATTGCGGCGTGGTTCTAGCTATTCCTCCAACTGTTAAAACACTGTTAATTATATTGGGAAGTCTTAAGATTTCTGGCACGAAGTTTGCGTAGTAAAGGCACGGGTGTGTTGACACGGCGCGGGCGAGCGGGAAACGAATGGAAATGGGGCAGATTTTCACCCGACCCCGCCCGTCCGGCAATTTCCAATGCCCAATTTTCGACCAGCCAGATACCGAACGTCAGAATGCTAGGGGTGCGACATGCAGGTGAGCCTGCGTTTGGACAGCGAGGGCCTGCGTGCCTTTCACCTGAACCTGCTGCAGCGCCTGACGGCGACGGCGCAGGTTTCCGTCGACGTCAGGCCGGCCGAAGGCGGCATTCCAGGCAGCGCCGCGGCGCTGTTTCAGCTTGAGACGGCCATTCATGGCCTGCCCGCCAACGGGCTGGCCAAACGCTTGCCGCTTTCGGCGCTCGCGCCCTACCAGGCGACGCAGCCCTCCGCGTCACCGGACCTGGTGATCGACCTTTGTGGCGACGTGAAGCTGGAAGCAGCCCGCGTCTGGCGCGTAACCTATGACGGCGTCGCCGGCGAAGCGGCGCTACTGGCGCTGATCCTCGACGGACGCACGCCGATTGCCCGCATCGAGGAGAATGACACCACTATCGCCGAAGGACGTCTAGGCACCGAATATGGCGGCATCGCACTGGCCTCCTTCCTGGATATGCTGGCACGCACGGCAAGCCTGATCGTCGCGGCAATGACCGGCGCGGCGCATGCCGCCCTACCCGTCCTGCCCGAGCCAGCGCAGGCTGGCGTCCCACTGCAAATACCCTCTACCGCCAAGCTCGGTGTCAGGGCGGGCAAGGCGCTGGCGCGGCGCATTGTCCAGAAAATCTACCACCTCTGCTACAACGCCCCGCACTGGAAGGTCGGTTGGCGCGAGACCGGCGGGCGGGATCTGTTCGACCTGCGCGCCCATCCGGCAACCGGCTGGCAAGTGTTGCCCGACGACGGCAGCCGCTTCTACGCCGATCCGTTCCCGATCCTCTACCAGGGAAAGGTGATCCTGTTCGTCGAGGACTATATCCATCGTCTCGGCAAGGCCATCATCTCCGCCGTGCCGTTCGGCCCGTCAGGCCCGGTTGGCCGACCGGAGCCCGTGCTCGACCTGCCCTACCACCTCTCCTACCCCTTCGTCTTCGAGCGCGACGGCCAGGTCTGGATGGTGCCGGAAAGCTGCGCCAACCGCACGGTCGATCTCTACCGCGCCACCGCCTTTCCCGGCGGATGGGTCAAGGAAGCGACGCTGCTGTCCGACATCGTGGCCAGCGATGCCACCCTGGTCGAGCATGGCGGGCGCTGGTGGCTGTTCGCCACCGTCCGCGATGGCGGCGGCGCGTTCTCCGACGCGCTGCATCTGTGGTCGGCGCCCGACTTTCGCGGGCCATGGACACCGCACCCCAAAAATCCCGTGCTGATCGATATCGCCTCGGCGCGGCCGGCGGGCCGCATGGTCAAACGCGGCAACGACCTGCTGCGTCCTGTGCAGGACTGCCGCAGGAGTTATGGCGCGGCCCTTGGTATCGCCCGCATCGCTCACCTCGATTTGAACGGCATGGAGCAGGTTGTCGAGACGATCTTAACCCCTGGTGCGCTATGGAGTGGCCGCAAGTTGCACACGCTCAACGAGGCGGGCGGCCTGGAATTCATCGATGGCTCGGCAATCGCGCCGCGCTGGAAACAAAGAGGCGGCGGTCATTAACCTGAACATTGGTTACTACCAGCCGCTCGCGGTGGTTGCTTGAGGTTGATTTGGCTCGGGAAGATATTCCCACCACAGCTTGTGGAGACGGAAGATGACCAGCGGAAAGGGCAATGAAATGACGATCGCTAAGGCTGGCGGGGCCGAAGTCGACGTGGCGATCGTAGGCGCCGGAATGGCCGGCACCAGCCTGGCAACGCTGTTGGGAAAAGCCGGACGCAAGGTGGCGCTGATCGATCCGCACCGCGTTCATCACGATGAGTTCCGGGCCGAGAAGATCGGCGCGGATCAGATGCAGCTGTTCGAGAAGCTCGGCCTCGACAAGACCGTCATGCCGCTCGTCACCCCGTTTTCCGATCTTTATGTTTTCCGGCTCGGCCAATTCTTCGCACGTGAAAAGAAGTGGGAATACGCATTTTCCTATGGCTCGCTGATCAACGGCCTGCGTGATGCCTTGCCGCCCCAAGTGCCATTGACGGTCGGCAAGGTAACCGAGGTCTCGACCGGACCGGACCGGCAGCGGCTTGTGCTGGCCGACGGCTCCGTCATCAATGCCCGGCTGCTGGTGGTGGCCACCGGCTACAGCGAAGCGGTGCGGCGCGCCATAGGCGTCGAGCGCATCGAAGAATCCAAGGCCCACTCGCTCTCGATGGGATTCGACCTCGCCATCTCGCCGCGTGATTGCACCTATCAGGCACTTACCTGCTACGGCAGGCGGGCCGAGGACCGTGTCGCCTACCTCACCATCTTTCCGATCGGCAACAAGATGCGGGCGAACATGTTCGTCTACCGCACCGTCGCCGAACAATGGACAAGGGACTTTCGCGCCGATCCGCAGAAGATGCTACGCGAACTGATGCCCGAGATTTCGGCGCAGTGCGGCAACTTCGAAGTAGCAAGCCCCGTCGAGGTCAGGCAGGTCAATCTGACCACGACGCAAGGCCACCGCCGCGACGGGGTCGTCTTCATCGGCGACGCATTCTGCACGACATGCCCGACGCCGGGCGTCGGCATCGGGCGGGTGATGATCGATGTCGATCAGCTTCACTCGGTTCACATTCCACGCTGGCTGGAAACACCAGGCATGGCGGCTGACAAGATCGACGCCTTCTATGACGACCCGGTGAAAGTGACTTCCGATGAGAAAGGCATGCGTGTGAGCTTCTACGCCAAGCGGATCACCACCGAAACCGGGCTGGAATGGCGTGTCCGGCGCCTGCGCAACAACACCGCGCGCCAGTTGATGATCATCGGCCGCAAGGTGCGCCATCTGGGATCGCGGCGGCAGCCCGGTATGGCGTGAGGGATTCCTGTCTCGCCGTGGAGGGCAGCGAGGTGTCTTTCCTTCTCACGTCCCTGCGGAAAAGGAAGCCCTTGGTGTCTCAGGATGCGTCACGCCATCACCAAAAGCAAAAGGCGCGATCGACCGATCGCGCCTCGCATTTCGAAAGGCCAATGCGCCAGGCCGCTCAGGGCGGCGGCTTCGAACCGGGTGACGTCGCCGGCGCGGCCGACACGGCCGAAAGCCTTTCCCGCTTCTGCCAGCTTGGCTTCTCGTATTTCTTCACCGGATGGTGCCCTCCGCGTTGAATGCTGCCCCAGAAGAACCGCTTCGCGGCGCTGTGTCAATTGTGCCAGGACGGACTCTCACAGCTTCGATCGTGTCCTCACCCCAACTGCAGCCCAGCCTTCCTCGCTTCCTCGCGTAGGAACGGCAGCCCCACGCCAATCACATCGTCGGGATTTTCCGCCACCGGCCGCCACACGGCGAGCCCGCCGGCAATGTCGACATCGACATGGTTCATGCTTTCGAGCGTGATGGCGCCGCTGTAGCCGATCTCCGATATGGCCTTCATGCAGGCCGCCCAGTTTAGCATGCCGCGCCCCGGCACGCCGCGACTGGCTTCCGAGACATGGACATAGCCGAGATAGGGCGCCGCGGCGCGGAAGCCGGCCTCGAAACTCTCCTCCTCGATATGCATGTGATAGGTGTCGAGATGAATGAAGATGTTGTCGGCGCCGACGCGCTCGATAATCCGCGCCGCGTCGACGCCGCGGTTGATCAGATGCGTCTCGTAGCGGTTGCAGGGCTCGATGCCGAGCTTCAGCCCATGCGCCCTGGCGGCCTTTGCCGCGCGCATCAGGAAGCGGCACATGCCGTCGATTTCGCCAGCCGTCGGCGCACGGCCCGTGGTCTTGCCGATCGTGCCGTAGGTGACGCCGCCAAGGGCTCCGCTGCCCACCGCCGCGCAGACGCCAAAGGCCGGTTCGAGGAAGGCCAGCGCCTCGTCAGGCCGCGCCACCACGTCGAGTGAAGCAGGCAGTCCAAGCGACGGAATAAGCTCGACATTCCACCGTTCGGCAAAGGCGCGCGTGCGCAGAGTGTCGATCTCATCAGGGCGCAGCAGCGGGATTTCCAAAAGGCCGATGCCGAGCCCCTTCAGCCGCTCCATCTGCGGCTCGATCAGGTCCAGGTCCCAGACCGGCGCAATGGCAAATGTGTGCAGTCCAAAAACGTTCATCTCAGCCTCACCCGGAATGCGGGACGTTGCCAACGGATTCCCGCATCAAGACCCGGCAAGGCTCGAGCCGCGCCGTCGGCGGTCCCTCCTTGCCTTCAATCCTGGCGAACAGCGCATCCATCGCATGGCCGGCGATCTGGCGCACCGGCTGCACGACGGCGGCGATGGCCGGCCATGTCACCTGCATCCATTCGGCGTCGTCGAAGCCGATCAGCGAGATGTCGTTGGGGCAGTGCCAGCCACGGCGGCGGAATTCGGACAGCGCAACCAGCGTGCCCTTGAGGAACAGCGAGTACACGGCCGTCGGGCGCTCGCCTTTTGCAAAATAGTCGCGCAATTGTGCCCGCAGCGGTTCGACATCCGTTTCGGCGAGCACGACATCGATGCGCACATCCGGCGCCAGTCCGAGCGCCGTGGCGCGAAAGCCGTCGAGGCGCGCACGCACCGTCGCCGCCTGTTCGCCAAGGCCGACCACCAATATGTGGCGATGACCCTTGCCGAGAAGGTCGCGCGCCACCTCGGCACTGGCCGCGGCACTGTCGGCGGAGACCGTATCGAAGGCATCGTCGGAGAGCACACGGTCGATCAGCACGCCGGTCATGCCATTGGCCTTCATGAACGCGGCCGCCGGGCCATGCTCGTTGCGCACCGGCGCCAGCACGACGCCGGCGACCCGCCAGTCATGCATGCGGGCGAGAATTTCCGTTTCGCGCGCCTCGGATTCGCGGCTCGACGCCGCCACCAGCGTGTAGCCACGCTGCTCTGCCAGGCTTTCGAGTTGGGTGAGCATCTGGCCGAAGAATTCGCTTTCGAATTCAGGCATGATGGCGCCGATGATGCGGCGCTTGGCCCGGCGCATGTCGGAGGCCAGCGGATCGACGCGGTAGCCCAATTGTTCGACGGCATCGAAGACACGCTGCGCATTTTCCGGCTTCACCGTGGTGACGCCGGCCATGACCTTGGAAACGGTGGCCGCGGACACGCCGGCGCGGCTTGCCACGTCGTGGATCGACGGACGCCGCTGCTGGGCCTGCTTGTGCGCCATTGCTCCTCCTCCGAGGGCAGGCCCCGCATTTACCTGCTGCCGAAATAAGTAAATCGATTTTTCGTGGTTGTAAATCGTTTCACTGGCGGTATTTTGCTCGCCGAGAACGCGATGAGGATCGCGCCGGGAGGAATCGTCATGTCAAGCAAGGATTTGCCGCTGGTCATCAGCGCGCCGGAACCACGCACGCTCGAGCTGATCTTCACGCCACCGCAGTTGGCACGTCTCAAGGCGAACTACCGCGTCGTCGAGACGACCGCCGACGGTGTCGCCAAACTGCCGGCCGATGTTTTGGCCGGGGCACGCTACATCATCGGCCAGCCGCCGATCTCGGAAGAAACATTGGCGCAGATGAAGGCGCTGCGCTGCGTCTTCAATGTCGAGACCAACCTCATCAACAACATGCCCTACGAGACGCTGTTTGCCCGCGGCATCCATGTCGTCACCACCGGTCTCGTCTTCGCCGAGCCGGTGGCCGAGCTTGGCCTTGCCATGGCGCTCAACCTTGCCCGCAACATCGTCGATGCCGACCTCGCCTTCCGACAGGGCAAGGAGCTATGGGGCGGCGACGGCAACCTGACGGCGCGGCTGCTTTCAGGCGCCGATGTCGGCATCATCGGCTTCGGCGATCTCGGCCGCGCGCTGAACCGCCTGCTCTCGGGATTTCGTACCCGCACCAAAGTGTTCGATCCCTGGCTGCCGCCGTCGATCCTGATCGACAACGGCGTCGAGCCGGCCTCGCTCGACGACGTGCTGTCGCAGAGCGACTTCGTCTTCGTCGTCGCCTCGGTGACCTCCGAGAACCAGGGCTTTCTCGGCAGCCAGGCCTTCGCCAGCATGCGCAAGGGCGCCGCCTTCATCCTGCTGAGCCGCGCCGGCGTGGTCGACTTCCCAGCGCTGATGGCGGCGGTCAAGAGCGGCCACATCGTCGCCGCCAGCGATGTCTTCCCCGAGGAACCACTGGCGCAGGATCATCCCGTCCGCGCCATCCCCGGCTTCCTGCGCTCCGCCCACCGCGCCGGCGCGCTCGACATCGCCTTCAAGCGCATGGGCGACATGGTGCTGGAGGACATGGACCTGATCGACCGCGGCCTGCCGCCGCTGCGCTCCAAGCGCGCCGAGCGCGAGACCGTGTCGAGGATGCGCTCGAAGCCGGCGGACAGGAACTAGGCCGAGACGCGGCAAGCAGACCGACGAGAACGAGATCACGGCCACGACCACCGGCTTTGCGGCTGCTGTGCGTGATTTTAGCATCAGCAAGAACTGAAATTCCAACGAGTGCGGGGCTGCAGGAGACGAAACGTTTTGACATCGGCCCTTTCCTGAGCGTCAAGTCCAGCTGGTAAACTTGGGCAAAGGGGAACAAAATGAAGAAAAGCTATGCAAAGCCGACGCTTCTGAAGCGCCAAAAACTGTCCTCGGTGACGGCGCTTGTCTGTCCGATCTCCCAGTGCGGAGACTGACCTGCGCGCGCGGCCCGGA
Organism: Mesorhizobium sp. WSM1386; assembly: GCF_055901595.1. Classification (NCBI taxonomy): domain Bacteria; kingdom Pseudomonadati; phylum Pseudomonadota; class Alphaproteobacteria; order Hyphomicrobiales; family Phyllobacteriaceae; genus Mesorhizobium; species Mesorhizobium sp. WSM1386. Next base: position 2,975,259 of record NZ_CM148373.1, on the reverse strand, counting down.
TCGTTGGAACCTTTATCCGGCCTTTGCGTTTTTCAGTCGGATCGTCTCCCATTCGATCCGTCACTCCTCCAATCAACACCCCGCCAGGCTTCGCCTGGCGGGCGTCTCTTTATTTCAGAGGCAACTTGACAACAACCGGACGCGGGGGCTTACGTCAGGCGCATCGGGGCATGGGGGATTCAAATGAAAAAGACCTACCAGAAGCCGCTTCTGGTGAAGCGCGACAGGCTGTCGGCGGTCACCGCGGTCGCCTGTCCGATCTCGGTATGCCCGCACTGAATCGAAGACTTGGCACATCGAAGACTTGGCACATCGAAGACCTGGCCCTGGCCAGAATGGAGAAAGCCCACTTCCCCCAAAGTAGCGGGCTTCTTCTGATGGAACGATCGTCCCGCTGCGCGGTTTCTTAAAACAGCCGGGCGAAGGCGAGCCCGGTCTACTCCAGAAGGCCCGCCACGAGTCGCGTCGGTGGCGGGCCTTTTCGTATTGGCCCGCCCGTCGTGCGGTATTGGTCGAAGGTCCCATTCGCGGCAGCACGATCCTGTGCGAGATTGGCGGAATATAAGCACTTACTGAATAATGGTTCGGACGTCTGTCGGGGCGGTGTCGTGCCAATCCGCAAGAATCTTGCCGCGAATCTCAGACGCTTGGTCAGCGGCCATGCGTCGATCGCCGCCGTGTGCCGCGGATTGAACATGAACCGCTCGCAGTTCGAGCGCTACCTGCAAGGCAAGAGCGTGCCCAATCGGGCCACGGCGCGACTGATCTGCGACTATTTCCGCATCGAGGAGGATGAACTGTACCGGGCGCCGGACGTTGCAGCGCCCGGACACCCTGCCCTGCCGCCGCTCCACCAGAAGCTCTACGAGAACATGGTGCAAGGCCCTTCTCCCGCCATCGCCGGCGGCACCTACTTCACCTATTTTTCGGTTCCCGACCGTCCCGACCTTCTGATGCGGTCGGTCACCTTCGTGCGGCGCGAGGCCGAGCTGGTGACCTTCAGGCGCGTGACCCGGTGGGCCGAAGGCCATCGCCAGGACGGAGCGCGGGCGCCGGGCTGGCACTATGGCGTGGCGATCTCGCGCCTGAACTGGATCTACTTCGCCGGCATCAACCGCCGCCAAACCGGCGAACCGTCGATCGTCGCCGTCCAGTGGGCGCCCTTCTCTGAACCGGTCCTGGTCGGCAACGCCTTCATTCTGACCGCGGTGGGCCCGGTCTGCGTACCGGTCATCATGCGCCAGCAGGTTGGCAGGATCAGCCTGAGGCAGGCGCTGCAGATGTCCAGAGTTGTCAGCCTCGATGACCCGGGCGTCGACCAGCTTGTGGTAAGCCTTGTGCGTGAGCGCTAGAGTAGCATTGCTGGCCAATGAGAGGTTGGCCTGGGCCAATGAGAACACAAGGGTTCGCGATGCTCAACGCCTTCGACTATGGCGGCAAGGAAGCCGATACAGTGCATGCGCTGGAGGAGGACATCATCTTCGGCCGGCTGGCGCCGGGCGAGCGGCTGGTCGAGGACGTGCTGCTCGCCCGTTTCCCTGTGTCTCGCCACACCATCCGCCAGGCGCTTTACCAGCTGGAAAAACTCGGCATCGTCACGCGTGAGCGCAACAAGGGCGCCATGGTGCGCCGGCTTTCACCCGACGAGGTGCGGCAGATCTACGAGGTGCGCGAAATGCTGCAGCGCCAGGCCGCGCTGATGATCCGCTTGCCGGCCAGCGATGCGCTGATCGCGGAGCTGATGGAGATCCACGATATCTATGGCGGCCATATCGATAACGGCTATCTGCGCGGCATCCACGAGGCCAATGACCGCTTCCACCTCACCATGCTCTCGGCCTGCGGCAACGCCTATCTCGTCTCTTCGATCGAGCACTACATGCGCCTTAGCCTGCCGGTGCGAGCCAATTCGCTGGCCGACAGGGAAAAGCTGGACGTCTCGCGAAAACACCACTGGATGATGATCGAGGCGATGAAGCGCCGGGACAATTGGGTGCTGGCGCAGCTCTGCGTCGACCATCTGCAGCCGAGCAAGACGTTTTATCTCCAGGAGATCGAGACCGCGCCGGCCGGCTGAAGCAACGGTTTTGTACCCGCCATTGCGCCAAGGCAAGGATGTGGACCGTCCGCCGAACGTTCTGTCTATCTGATCTTGACGACGACCTTGCCCTTGGCTCGCCCGGTTTCGACATAGGCCAATGCCTCGTTGGTGCTCTCGAACGGAAAAATCCGGTCCATGACGGGCCGTATGATGCCGGATTCGATGAGCGACGTGATTTTACCCAGCTGATCGCCCTGCGCCCGCATGAACAGGAACGAATACCCGACACCCGCGCGCCTGGCCTTGCTGCGTATGCTGCGGCTCAGCAGGCGCAGGACCAGCTTCAGAACCATGTTCAACCCCTGCTTGGCTGCAAATCCGGGATCCGGCGGACCGGAAATGGAGATGAGTTTGCCGCCCGGCTTCAGCACATGCAGGGATTTTTCGAGCGTCTTGGCGTCCTGGCTGTTCACGACGACGTCGTAGCCTTGCAGGATGTTCTCGAAATCGTCTTTCTTGTAGTCGATGACGATATCGGCTCCGAGGCCTTTCACCAGATCGGCACTCGCCGCGCTCGCCGTCGTCGCGACGATCGCACCGAGATGCTTTGCCAGCTGGATGGCGAAGGTTCCCACGCCACCGGAACCGGCCTGGATAAACACTTTCTGGCCTTTCTTCAGCCCGGCTGTTTCGACCAGAACCTGCCAGGCGGTCAGGCCCACGAGCGGAATCGAGGCGGCTTCTTCCATGCTGAGGTTTTTGGGCTTCAGCGCCACGTCGGCTTCATCCATCGCGATAAATTCGGCAAACGCACCGATCCGGCCGTCGCGTGGCCGCGCATAGACCTCGTCACCGGGCTTGAATTTGCGGACTTTCGATCCGACCCGAACGACGATCCCGGCCACGTCATGGCCCAGGATGAAGGGCGGGCGATAGGGCAAAATCAGCTTGAACTCACCATCCCGGAGCTTGGAATCGAGAAGGTTTATACCGGCGGCGTGAATTTCGACCAGGACATCATTGTCCCGCAACTCGGGCTCCGGCATTTCGGCGAGCCGCAGGGCACCCTTCTTTTGATACTTGTCGACAACAAAGGCTTTCATCATGTTTTCTTTCTAAAATGATTTCGATGGCCGGCGCGAAACAGACCGAGCTTGCGTGTCGCATATGCGTTAAGTCACTTGCTTCGTTCAGACAGGCAGGCGAAATTGCTTGCGCAGGATTTTGTCGAACATCGCGGCCGGCGCGAACCGGCGCAGCATGCTGACCTGTCGCGCTGCCTGGCCGGCGGTGTAGCGCCGCCGGGGATGCCTGTCGGTCGCGGCCCGGAGAACCACCTTCGCCACGACATCCGGCGGATCCGCCTTGGGCATCACGTCGCGAAGCAATGCCTCGAACCCTGCACGCGCCTCATCATAGTCCTGCAGGACGGAATCGGGCTCGAATCCGTTCTGGTCGAACACGGTGCGCACGAATGCCGGTTCGATGACCGAAACGCGTATGTTGAAGGCGCGTACCTCGTGGTCGAGCGATTCCGAATAGCCTTCGAGCGCGTGCTTGACGGCTGAATAATGGGCCGAATACGGTGCCGGGACCAGTCCCAGGATCGAGCCGATATTGATGATGCGCCCTTCGCCCAGCCGGCGCATCGACGGCAGCACCGCGTGGGTCATGCGCATGACGCCGAACAGGTTGACGTCGAACAGAGCCTGCGACTGCGCGACCGAGGATTCTTCCGCGCCTCCCAGCAGCCCGACGCCGGCATTGTTGACCAAGAGATCTATACGGCCGGTCTTGCCGAGGACAGTTGAGACCAGGGACGCGACAGACGCGTCGTCGGTCACGTCGCAAACCAGCATCGATATCCCGTTCGAACTCTGGCTGGACGCCTTGCGGCTGGTGCCGAAGACAGTGAAGCCGGCGCGTGCCAAAATCTCGGCGCTGGCACGGCCAATTCCTGAGGAGGCGCCGGTCACAACAGCGGTCTTTCCCGAATTCCGATTCATTCTAAAGGCTCCAAAGGTAAGAGGTCTTGCCTGTGATCGGCAATTGAATTATGATCGTAATATCACATTATGCTCATAATGCAATAGGAAAACGGGAAGGAACGATCATGCGCTATGACAAAGGCCGGAAGGATGCATCACGGAGCCGGATCATGGAGGTCGCTTCCCACCGCTTTCGAGGCGACGGCATCGCCGCCTCCGGCTTGGCCAGCATCATGAGCGACGCCGGGATGACGAACGGCGCCTTTTATCCGCACTTCCAGTCCAAGGCCGACCTCGTACGCGAGAGCGTGGCCTCGGCCCTGGAGGCTCAGTCGCAGCAATTGCAGGATGTGCTTGCCTCTGGTGGCCTGGAACTGGCCCTGGCGATGTATCTGTCGCCCGAGCACCGCGATCATCCGCAGACCGGCTGTGCCTCCGCCGCGCTGTTGCCGGAAATCGCGCGTCAGCCGCCGGAGACACGCGCTTTCTACACCGAAAGGCTGCTGACCCTGGTGCGCCAGTTGGCGAAGGACCTGCCGCCGGGCATCCGCGATCCGGAAGGTGCGGCGCTGGGCGTCTTCGCCGCGCTCATCGGCGCCCTTCAATTGTCCCGCGCGGTGGAAGGAACGGAATTGTCGGACCGCATTCTAGCGGCGGGAGCGGATGCCGCGCGGACGCTGGCTCAACCGCGGAAGAAGGTCGAAGCATCCTAGACTTGGACCGGTGACTACCTTGCGTCAGACGACAACATCCCGCGCGCTGGTGCCACGGCGATCACTTGCAAAAGAACGAAAAAATCGTCGAAAGGTTTCCAAAAATATATTTCGATAAATCCCCACCGCTTCCGGCGTGTCATCGGAACTTTCCCTATCCCGACCCCGTTCCGGGCCTGACCGTTGCTTATGCGGTCATAAGGCAACAGGGAAGGATCCTACCATGAACATCAAGATGATCTGTTTTGGCGCGATGACGCTTTCTATGGTCGCTGGCTCGGCTCTTGCCGCAGGCAACACCGGCACGTCCGCTCTCGACGACCCGGCCAAGATGCAGCCTTTCTACACCGACTCCAGCATGAAGACGCTGCGCAGCAACGACGACTTCGTCAAAGCCTGGAAGGCCCTGACGCCGGAAGACCAGACCGCGATGATGACGGCTTGCGCCGACGAGGCCAAGAACGCCAACCCCACCAACACCCATCCTGAATTCTGCAGCAGCGTGAAGCAGAACGGCGGCAGCAAGTAACCCGCCGGTCGCTCTAACAGGCAAACAGCCCCGTTCGCGGGGCTGTTTTTGTGACTGTCGGGCATTGGTGCTCGTCCGCCGCCGTACGCCCTAGCCGCTCCGCTGCCCTGTGGCGCCCGCCTCCTTTTTCTGGCCATGTTGCATTGCGATAATTTTGTTGCATTGCGATATCGACCGTCCCGGCCGACATTGCATCGAGCTGGGCTGGCGGGCTGGGCTTGCACGAAGGAGGCCTCGTGTCGGCATCGTTCCGGCCAGACATACAAGGGTTGCGCGCGCTCGCCGTCGGCGGCGTCGTTGCCTATCATTTCGGCCTTACGGCGCTACCCGGCGGCTTCGCCGGCGTCGATATCTTCTTCGTCATTTCCGGCTGGCTGATCACCACGCATCTGATGCAGGAGATCACGGAGACCGGCAGGCTCGACCTCTGGCGCTTCTATGCCCGCCGCGCCCGGCGCCTTCTGCCCGCCGCCCTGTTCGTCATCCTGGTCACGCTGGCTGTCGGCTACTTCATCCTGGCGCCGCAGGAACAGGCGCTCTATTCGCGCGGCGCCATGTATGCCAGCGCCTACGCAATCAATCTGTGGCTGCTGCGCTGGTCGTTCGACTATTTCGCCGCCGATGCCTTGAGCAACCCCTTCATCCACTTCTGGTCGCTGTCGGTGGAGGAGCAATTCTACCTCGTCTGGCCGACGCTGCTTCTGCTCGCCGCCTGGCTGCGCCCTGGCCGGCGAACCGCCGTGGCGGTGATCGGCGTGGCCGGCCTCGCCTCTTTCGCCGCTTGCTTGTGGCTGACCAGCCTCTCGCCGGCCTGGGCCTTCTATTTCTCGCCGCTGCGCGCCTGGGAGTTCGCCGCGGGCGGCCTGGCAACGCTGGCGCCGACGGCCTCGTGCCGGCCGCAACTGCGGGCCGCGCAGGGCTGGCTCGGCCTGGCGCTGATCGCGGCGGCCTACCTTTGCTTGAGCGAAGACCTGCCCTTCCCTGGCTGGTACGCTCTGTTGCCGGTTGCCGGCACGGTGCTGGTGCTGCTGAGCGGCGCTGGCGAGCGGGAACTGACAGGCTGGCGGGCGCCCGCCGCCGCACTGTCGCTGCCGCCGCTGCAATGGATCGGCGCGCTCTCCTATTCGCTCTATCTCTGGCACTGGCCGGTGATCGTCTATGCGCAAATGCTGGTGCCGGATCTCAATGCGTCGCAGCGCCTCGGTTGCGGCGCGCTGGCGCTGGCGCTGTCGGTGTTCAGCTATCACCTGATCGAGAACCCGGGACGGCGTTTCGGCTGGCTGACGGCCGGCGCCCGGGCGTTGGCACCCGCGCTGGCGCTGACGGGTGCCGGCGTGGCGGTGGCCTATGCCAACGCGCATCTGGCCACCCGCAACATCGACCCCGCGCAGCGCGGCATCGAGCAGGCGGCCGAGCAGCCCTCAACAGCGCGCGCCCTCGACAAGAGCTGCCTGCTGGATTTCAACACGGTGAAGCCGAAACCCTGTGCATTCGGCCCAGCCGATGCGGCCCACACCATCGTGCTGTTCGGCGATTCGCATGCCGACCACTGGTCGACGCCGTTGGTCGAGGCGGCCAAACGCAACAACACCAAAGTGGTCACCTACCTCAAATCCTCATGCCGGGCCTCGCGGCTTTCGACCTTCAACGCGGTGCTGAAGCGCTACTACACCGAATGCGACGCCTGGCGCGAACAGGCGATTGGAGAAATCATCCGCCGCAAGCCGCGCCTGGTGGTGATCTCGGAATTCTCTTTCGGCAATCTGACCCGCGACATGCCCGACGCCACCCGCGAAGCCGAGACCGCGCGCTGGCAGGCCGGCCTGCGCTCTACCTTGCAGGCCTTCAGCCAGGCCGGCGTCGAGACCGCCGTCATCCGCGACACGCCGATCAGCGACAGCTTCGCCGACTCCTGCGTGGCCCGCGCCCTGTGGTGGCGCGAGGCCCCCTCGCGCTGCGACACGCCAAGGACCGAAGCCGCCAATGACGGCGTGGCGGCCGCCGAGCGCGCCGTGGTGAAAAGCGTGCCAGGCACGCTCTATGTCGACCTCACCGACCGCTTCTGCGGCGCCACCGAATGCCACGTCTTCATCAACGGCAAACTCGCCTTCCGCGACCGGCACCATCTGGCGACAGCGTTCGCAAAAACGCTGGAAGGGCCGCTGGAGAAGGCGCTGTTTTAGGGAGATGGAAGAACGCTCTTTCCTTCTCCCCTGTGGTCGAGCGTTACGCGGATGGGAATCTGGAGGCAGCCAACCTTGGACGCATGTTGGCCTCCTTATCCACATCATAACCTTCACGGCCGGCCTCGTTGTGCTGCGTCGATTTCGGCTGCCAAAGCCAACCGAGATCGACGTGGATTGGGCTCGGTAGCCAAGACACGTTTTCTGGCGTCTTGAGCGAAGCCGTCTTCCAAGGAATTGGAAGCGCGACAAACCTTTGCTCCCCCGCCCCCTCACCGCCCCATTGCATCGGGCTCCCTGGTGAACACCTGGTTCGTCACAGCTGGCGAATTTTCGGAACGAGGCTGCATCTCGGGAGTTTATATTAGGCCAACCTTGAAAAGGAGGTAGCCATGAAGAAGCTCCTACTCGTCTCGGTTATCGCCATTGCTTCGGCGGCGGCGATGATCGCCCCGGCGGATGCTCGCAGTCACGTTTTTATCGGCATCGGCGGCGGTTATAACGATTATTACGGCAATGATTATTACGGTGGCTATGGCAGTCGCTACGTCTATAGCCCCTACGACGACGATTACGATAGCGGCTATAGACCGTACCGGCACCACCGGGGTTATTACTATCGGCACCACCGTTGCCACATCGAACTGGTCAGACACTGGCGCCACCACCACAGGATCGTTGAGGAAATCCGCGTCTGCCGATGACCTGACCTTCTGCAACTGACCCGGCCGGCGTCTGCCGGTCGGGTTTTTGCGCCGTTATCTCACCCTCACCGCCCCATCATCATCCCATAGTGCACCGCCAGCAGATCCAGCCCCACCTTCAAGAGCTTTGTCACAACGTCCCGGCCCTCGCCGGTCTGTTCGGCCAGGCTCTTGATCGACCCGCCCGCACAGCAGACCTTTTGCACCACGGCGGCGACCTCCCAGTGGCCGAGCGCCCTTGTGGCGGCGGCGTTGGCGCGGCCGGCGTCCAGCACGTTGTCGGCAATGCCGCCGCCCTGGCGACCGCCGTCGACGCGTTCGGTCCAGCGCATGGGCTTGACGCTCGCCTGCTGGCTGCACTGGAAGTCCTCGCGATAACGCTGGCCGGCCTCGCGCTGCTGGCGCGACAGCGAGGTGATACCCAGAAGCGGATCGACATTGCGCACCCGCACGATGCCACCGGTGGAGGTGAAACCGTCATTCGACACCTCGTAGACGCGCCGTGCCTCGTGCGTTCCGGCGTTCAGCCGCTTGCGGCCGAAGGCGTCATCCCTTAGCGCGAAATCATGGCCGACCTCACGGCGGATGCGCACCTGCTCGGCCTCGCCCTTCGGCAGTTTCGGCGCCTGCGGTTTGGCGGCTTTGGCTTTTTTGGGCATTGGTTGGCTCCTTGGGGTTCTTGGGGTGGTTGAAGAGGCTGGCGGGATGATCATCCCGCCAGCTTCGCGAGCGCTTGCGCCCCGCGCCTCGCCACCGTTCGCGCGGTGGAGAAGGACATCGTGTCGCCGACTAAATCGGAGACGGGGAGCGGCATGAACGGCCGTTCGCTGATGCCCGCCTCCGCGCCGCGCTCATGGTCGGGTTTGATGGAACCAGCCTCCAGCCCGCACGTTGTGTCGCGTCGTTTCCAAGGAGAGAATTGCCGATGACGGCCTTCATGCCCGTGACGCTGCGCTTCTGCGACAACAAGACCATGTTGGTCGGCTCGGTGGCCGATGCCGCGACGGCGCTTCGGCTGCAATGGCCCGACAAAACCTCGCCTGGCTATCTCGACGCCGCACGGCTGGTCCGGCTGGCGGTCGAGGGGAGTTGCTGCCCGCGCACCGCCTTCGAAGCATTCACCCGCACCGCCAGGCAGCAAGGCATATTGGTGGCCAGGCGCAGAAGCCGTGCGCATGACTGGCTGGACGCCGCCGCCCGCCCGTGAGGCAGGTCCGACCGCCATGCAACCGCCTGCTGGTCTCGCGCGTTTATGAGCGTCGGCTTGAAAGCCGCGCGCACTGCACGACCGAAGGTGAACGCCGTGGGTACGATGAAAACCGGAGTGCCGCTTAAAGTATGCCTGGACGGCCATGTCGAGGAGATCGACAACGTGGCCGACGCCGCCGATTTCCTGCAACGCTGGCCGATCGAGCGGCGCGGCCACGTCTACCGCAGCGCGCTCAACGCCTGCAGCGCGGCCATTGCCGCGCAGATCTCGGAATCCGATGCGATAAAAGTGTTCACCGGCTTTGCCCGTGTCGCCGGCATTTTGGTTGGAGACAACGGTCCGGCGATGACCCTCGAGGCCCGGACGGCGCAAAGCCGCCTGCCCAAGCAGGGACGGCAGATGCCGAAATAGGGCCGCGAGAGTTCGTTCGTGCCGGGCCTGTTTCATTTGAAATCCTCAGAATTCGCCGGCTGGCGCACACCTGCACGATTTGCGTTAGCGTCCATTCACTCATCCCGGCGTTACCCGGCAACCCGTCGCTGGAATCGCGCCTGGTGATAGCTGCAATAGCTTTTCAGCGCCTTGGTGCGCATGCCGCAGCACAGCATGTCGGCGCCCGGCCGCCCGCCCGGCGCATCCTTCTCGGGGTCTTCCTCCAGCGCCATGTCCAGCGGCGCGCGGCAGCGGGAAAACAGGCAGTCGATGAACCGCATCGCCACGCCATGCGGCTGGCGGCCGATGGGTGCGCGCTGCGGCGCCGGCACCTCCAGTCGATAGGCCTCGCCATCGGCGATCAGCACACCCACCTCGCGCACGAACAGACGCGTCGGCAGCCAGGCCGGCGAAGGATCAGGCCTGGTCTGGATTTTGCCAGTGGCGCCGCCCCCGGCAATTTGTGCGTCGGGCAATTTTTCAGCGGCAACCTTGCCGTTGGCCCTGCTCTTTGCCCGCGTTCGGTCTTGTCGCCTGCTCTTCACCGCAACCCGCTTGACGCTGGCCGGCGGTCCCCCGCGGTTGGCAAAGCCGACCGCACCCAGCATGGCGTTGCGGTGGACGATGCCGATGATGGCGTTGCGCGAAACCGGGCTGCCGCGCAGCGCACTGAACGCGGCGGCGATCCTCGAGGCCGAAAGCCCCTCCTTTAGCCAGCGGGCGATCTCCTGCAGTTCGGCGTCTGTATAGCTTGCCATTTCCAGGCTCCATCCAAAGGTTCGCCTTCGGCCACGCTTCAAAGCGCGCCGCTGTCCAGGCGTCGGGTTCGGGCCCGGTCTGGGCCGCGGTCAGGGTGTTCGATGCGAGCGCCGGCTTCTCGCCGGCGATCAGCCGGAGCGGATCGATTGCCCGGCGAGGCGCGCAAGCCGCGCCTCGGCCGTCTTTCTATCGGAGGCGGACACCGCCCTGCCCGTTGCGGGCTCCAGCAGGATGACGGTGCCGTCCTGCGTGCGGATGCAGGATCGCCCGGGGAAGACACACGCGTCGAATTGGGGGCCGGAGCCGAGGGGAGCGGCGACTCCGGCCGTTCCGGTCGCCGCTGACGGGCGGACCGGACCCGAGGCTGGTGCAGTCAAGCACGGGGCCTCGGGCTTCACTCCGGCCGGGGAGGAGGACGGCCGGAGCGGAAGGGAATGGCTGGCGACTTCAGCCGCCGGAAGCGCCTCGCAAGAGGCCGGCGCTACCGCGCCATCGAAACTGGACATGTTTTGCATGACCGGATATAAGCATAACTTAAAAACAGATGCAAGCCATTCTTTCATAGACGAGAGCAGCTTTCATCGCTCACATGGGTGCCATGGCAAAAACGGAACTGTCGATCAAGGTCGGGGCGGCGATCCGCCAGGCGCGCAAGCAACGCGGCCTGGTCATGCGTCACATCGCCGAGCACAACGACACCGATGTCGCCGCCGTCGGCAATTGGGAAACCGGCCGCAATCTGCCCAAGACCGAGAACCTGTTGAAGACCGCCGCCTTCCTGCGCATCGACCCGGTAGCGCTTGGCCAAGGGCAGGTCGTCTTCCTCGACGATGCCGGTCCGGTGGCCGACGCCGAGATCGTCACCGATGCCGCACCCCTGCCCGCCGGACCGATGGATATCGAGCTGCTGGGCGCGGCCGTTGGCGGCGACGATGGCGACTTCACATTCAACGGCGAGGTTGCCGGCTATGTCCAGCGCCCGCCCGGTATCGCGCATCTGCGCAAGGTGTTTGCACTGCACGTGCTTTCGGATTCCATGGTGCCGCGCTACGAGCCCGGCGAAATGCTCTATTGCGGCGGCCGCGATGCCGTCCCTGGCGACCATGTGGTGATCGAGACCTTCCCGGAAGAGAACGAGCGCAACGGCAAGGCCTTCATCAAGAAGCTGGTCAAGCGCACCGCGGGCGAACTGGTGGTCGAACAGTACAATCCGCCGAAGACACTGACCTTCAACCGCTACGCCATCAAACACGTCTGGCGGGTTATCCCGCTGAAGGAACTGCTGGGGTATTAGAGGAGCGCCCTTTCCTTCTCCCCTTGCGGGAGAAGGAGGATCGGCGCGCCAGCGCCGAGACGGATGAGGGGTGCGTGACGGAATGAGACGCAGAAGATCTTGCACTCTTCACCCCATTAGACCATTCTTGAGATCGATAGCGACGAGACGTCGGCGTTCCCTGGAACACACCCCTCATCCGTCTTGGCGCTACGCGCCAATCCACCTTCTCCCACAAGGGGAGAAGGAAGAACCAGCGTCACCGCCCCCATCAAGCCCGCCTCGACCGCTCCAGCGGCACCTCGCGATCGCTCAGCATTTGTGCTTCGCTGCGGACGCGCTGGCGCTCGTCGATGAACGCGGCCTGGATCGACACCGCCGTACCCGGCAGCCCGTCGGCGCGGCAGGCGGAACACACGATGCGTCCCGAAAGTACAGCCAGCGGCGTCTTGCCATTCACCCCGAACCGCTTCAGCTGATCGGGCCGCCACCACCTGTTGCGGCCGCAATCGGCGCACTCGACGGAGATCGAGGCGACCTGCGCCATTACTGCTTCCCTGCCCGGCAATGCCATCGCCCCTGCTCGCCTTTTGTTCGTGATTTGTTCTTATATTCCCGCGTTTTGCACGGAGAGTCGAGTCGCACTTTCAAGACTTTCCTAAAAGTTTCTCTTCTCCGTATTTTTGAGTTATGCTTATATATACTCACAAATGTGAGTCGGCCGGCGAGCGCCGCGCCGACCGGGGAGCCATGATGGATGACGCCGATTTCGCCCGCGCCTGCGGTTACGCCGGCGACAGCCCCGCTTTGCTCCAGGCCTTCGAGGCGATCCGCCGCAACGGCATCGCTCACGCCCGCCACGACCATTTCAGGCGCAAGGCCGTCATCGACGAACTGAAGCAGGCGGAACTCCTGTTCCTGGCCGCGATCGGCCCTGCGCTGACGGCGCAAGAAGCCATGGAGGACACCGCCCATTTCATCGCCTGCTGGCGCAACATGCCGCGCTGGCGTCAGGAGCGTCGCCTGCCCGATCTGGTCCGGGCCAGGCAGCAGCGGCTCGTGGCGCGCTTCTTCCGCCGCTACGCACACCGTCTGTGGGCGCTCGAAGCAGCCTGAGGCAGGCACGCCTGGACCAGCCATTTGCGGGTTCCATCAGCGGCCTTTTCTTTCTACATTGCCTGCGGGTGGCTGTTCGTTCTACGTGCATAGTTTGGAATGTTGAAGACTGCCCGCTCAAGAGTTCAGACCTGGATAACGGCCGGCGCGGGAACCATTGCCGCCCTGTTCGTCGCCGGCCTGATGGGAGCCTTCGGCGCCCTGCCCGCTCACGCACCGCCGCAATTGCCGCCGGACACCGCCATCGATGCCGGGCGCTGGCGCGTGCAGCCGGTGCGCGCCTATGTCAGCCATGCCAGGGTCCATGGCGTGCCCTTGAAGCCCGGCCAGAAGGCGCTGGTGCTGGAAGCCGACATGACCAACCGCACCGCCCAATCCGACAAGGCCTATTTCGATGTCTTCAGGCCGGACGGGATCGATCTGCCCGACGTTCAGCCGATGATCGCGCTGACCCGTGATGCGACGCTGACGCCGGAACTGCACCCCGGCATGACCGAGCGCATGGCCTATGTCTGGCCGCTCGCCGGCGACGCGACCGTCCCACCAACGCTCGCCTTCGGCATTACCGCCGAGATCTTCAAGCCGCGCGACAATCTCTACGGCACGCCTGGCTGGTACAATCCTTATCGTCTCGGCACCGTCACCTTGCCGGTCGCCGATGTGCCGGCGACAGAGACGCCCGGGAGCGGATCATGAGAATCCGCGTCCTCGGCAATCTCGTGATTCTCGCCGCCACAGTCGCGCTGAGCTATGGCATGCAGGGCTCCAAGCCGCATTATGCCGACCTCACCGCGCCGATCCCGGTCGATGGCGCAATGCACGACACGGTGCGGGCACGCAGCTTCGAGGTCCGCCTGGACAAGATCGTCTTTGCCCGCAAGCTCAAGACCAACCAGTTCGGCCAGGAGAGGCTTTTGACGACCGGCGGCCTGTGGGCGGTGGTGACGACAAACCTCGCCGCCACCGGCTCCTCCACCACGATCGCCGACGGCACCTGGCAAGGCCCGACCGGGCTGCGCTATCACCAGACGGAGCGGCTCGGCTATCGCCAGGACATGCCGCCGCATGGTGTCGATCCGGGCCTCGAAAAACGCGGCCTGTTCGTCTTCGAAGTGCCATCAGACCAGATCCGCGGCGCCAGGCTGCTGATCGCCTCGCGCCGGTTCGGCCCGCTCGACGCCCAGGCCCGCATCGGTCTCGACGCCGTGCAGACCGGCGCCGACGGTGAGCCGGCCGACATCGTGCCGGAATACGATCTCGATGCGCAGCCGGGTGGAACATGACCGCCGTTTCCGCCAATGAGGAGCCAGCCACCGCCACCGACGCGCAGGCCGAGAAAAAATGGCGCCGGCTCAGCCTGGCGGCACTTGCCGTCCTGCTGCCGCTGACGCTGGCCGAGACCAGCTACGACAGCGTGCGCGCATGGCTGCGCGGCGAGGATCTGATCGCCAGGGATGTCGACTTTGGCCAATTCGCGCCGTTCGGCGGCAGCGACTGGCGGCTGGCCGACCTGCGCGGCGGCAAGGCCGGCCGCTTGCCCGACCATGCCTTCGCCGTCATCGCCACCTTCTCCGTGACCATCGGCGACCCCGACCTGCAGAAGCAGTGGCTGGGCTGCAAGCTGATGCTGACCGATGCCGCCGGGCGCCGCTGGCTGCCCGGCTTCATCTCGGGCGTCAGCCTGCCGGATGGCGTGATGAACTGCACCTCGGCAATCTTCTCCGGCGCCAGGAAAGGCGACGTCATCACCATCGGCGACATCTTCATCGTGCCCGAGGACGCCATCAAGACCATCCGCCCCGCCGTCGGACTCGGCAGTGAGCGGCCGTGGTACCTGCGTTTTCAAAGGCCGCCGAAATAGAGCCTACGAAAATTGGCGAAACCGCAAACCGCAGCTCACTTCCCCGTCCCCTTCGACAGCGAAAACGCCGTCTCCAGCACGGCGGCCAGAAAGCAAATCCGCAGCGGCTCGATCAGGATGCCGGTGGAGGAATCCTGGAACGGACTGCCGAACAGCAGCGTCACGCCGCGCGAGAAGATCTGCCAAACATCGAGCTCGTGCGGGCCGATCAGCCGCGTCGCGCCCAGCCACAGCCAGGCAGCACCCCAGTCGAGCAAGCGGTAGCCGACGACCAGCGTGCACAGAAGCACCAGGCTCGAACTCACCGTCAGCCGCACGCCGTTGGCGATCGGCAGGTAGCGCGAGCGGTAGCCCTTGACGAAATGCTCGACGAAGTCGCGCAGGAATTTCGGCAGGCCGGCATAGCGCTGGCCGAACCGCTCCAGCCGGCCGTGCACGCGCATCAGGGCGGCGTCGTCGTGCACATCGTAGCCATAGATCAGCGCCGCCATGACCAGCCAGATCAGCGGCAGCAGCATGTAGAAGAACAGGTTCACCGCGACCGTCGACGGCGCGATCGAGGTGATCTCGACCGGCACCATGGG
The DNA here is from genome assembly GCF_055901595.1 of Mesorhizobium sp. WSM1386. Taxonomy (NCBI): domain Bacteria; kingdom Pseudomonadati; phylum Pseudomonadota; class Alphaproteobacteria; order Hyphomicrobiales; family Phyllobacteriaceae; genus Mesorhizobium; species Mesorhizobium sp. WSM1386. Next base: position 2,959,866 of record NZ_CM148373.1, on the reverse strand, counting down.
TGCCGCCGTCGCCATCGGCACCGGGCTCGCCAGTCCATCGATCGACGCCTGCACGGCCGACCAGAAATTGCGGCTCATCAGCCATTGCAGCGCCGAGTCCTTCCAGCGGCTAATGACGTAGAGGCCGACGAAGATCCAGTTGGTCTCGCAGATCACCACCACGATCTGCCAGAATGAGAGGGCCGTGGTCTTGCCCTGCATGAATTTGGCCAGCCGGCGGATCAGCCAGGACACCGCCACCGAGACCAGCAGCCAGCGCGAATCGAGCACGTCGAGCACATTGGCGCTCTGGCCGAAATCGGCCTGGTCGAGCGTTTCGCGCGAATATTGCCGCACGATGTCGCCAAGGAATCCCCATGCGGCGTAGTAGGCGAAGAACGGCAACAACGCGATGGTGAGCATGCGCACCAGCCGCGAGCCGCGCCGGTCCGCAGCATTGTTATGACTGTCGGCGGTCGCAGCCTTGTCCGCGCTGCGCTGCGCTGCAAGCACATTGGGCAGGCCCGGCCGCAGCACGTGGAACATCGCCACCGTCACCACCAATTGCGCCAGCGCCACCAGCGTCAGCATGGCGAGCCCGGCGAAATGGTTGGCGAGCGCCACCTTCGCCGCCAATTGCAGCAGGATATCGCCGGCCAGCACGCCTGCCAGCACCAGCGCGACGAGCTGCGGCCAAAACCGTCGCAGCAGCGTAAAACTCAAGCTGATCGGTCTGATGATGTCGGCAAACATGAGGTTCTCTCACGATGCCACCCGCCCCAATTCTTTCTAGCAAAGGACGGCTTTATTGCAAGGAATGCGAAGGAGCCTCCTGGCAAACTGCATGGCGAGACGCCCCCCTCTGACCTGCCGGACAGAGGCCCAGGCGCAAACCTCTCCTCACCTTCTCACCCGCGACTTCAGCCACCTGTCGAACGCCACCGCCAGGATGAGGATCAGCCCGATCACGATGCTTTGCGTGTAGGACGACACGTTGTTGAACTGCAGCCCGTTCTGCAGCACCCCGATCAGCGCCGCGCCGACCACCGTGCCGCCGACCGAGCCGATGCCGCCGAACAGCGAAGTGCCGCCGATGACGACAGCCGAGATCACCGTCAGCTCGTAGCCGATGCCGGCGACCGCTTCCGAGGAGTTCAGCCTGGCCGACAGCACGAAGGCGGCGAGCCCGGCGAAGAAGCCGACGATGACATAGACCGAAACCAGGATGCGGTCGACGCGCAGGCCCGACAGCCGTGCCGCCTCGGCATTTCCGCCGACGGCATAGACGGCGCGGCCGTAGCGCGTGTAGCGCAGCACGATGTGGCACAGGATCGCGGCCGACGCGAAGATCAGCGCCGGCACCGGCACCGGGCCGATCAGCCCGGTGCCGAACCAGCGCATCGAGGCGTCGAAGCCGGAGATCGGGCCGCCATTGGAGATGGTCAGCGTCAGCCCGCGAAACACCGTCAGCCCGCCCAGCGTGACGACGAACGGCGGCACTTTCAGCCGGGTGATGGCCAAGCCCTGCACGCCGCCGGCGGCCGCGCCCACCACGACGGCGGCGAGCAGGGCGGCAAACCAGCCAAACCCTTGCGTGCCCGAGGTCGACAGCGACAGCGTGTTGGCGGTGCCGCCCTTGGCGACCACCGCGGCGACCATGCCGCAAAAGGCGAGCAGCGAGCCGACCGACAGGTCGATGCCGGCGGTGAGGATGACGAAGGTCATGCCGAGCGCGATCAGTCCGGTGATCGAGATCTGCCGCGTGATGTTGAACAGGTTGATCGGGTCGATGAAGCTCGGCTTCAGCACCGTGAAGACCACCACGAGTGCCGCCAGGAACAGCAGCGGCCCGAAGCTCATCAGCAGCCGCGCGAAGTTGATGCCGCCGCGCTCGTTCTGTTCCGTCACGCTCATCGTGCCCGCCCCTCGTCCTGCATCTGCCCCTCGTCCTGCCCTTGCTTATCGAGCGCCATCAATTCCATCAGTTTTTCCTCATTCGCCTCGACGCCCGGCATCTGCCCGGTGATGCGGCCCCGGCGCATGGTGACGATGCGGTCCGACACCGCCAGCACTTCGGGCAATTCGGACGAGATCATCATCACCGCGATGCCGCGCGCCGCCAATTGCACCAGGATCTGGTGCACCTCGGCCTTGGCGCCGACATCGACGCCGCGCGTCGGTTCGTCGACGATCAGCACTTTCGGATCGCGCGCCAGCCAGCGCGCCAGGATCACTTTCTGCTGGTTGCCGCCCGACAGGCCCTCGATCGCCTGCTCGGCCGATGCCATGCGGATCGACAGCATCTTCCTGAAACCCGACAGCGCGTCGCGCTCGCGCCGCTCGGCCATGAAGCCGAAGCCGTTGCTGAAGCGGCCGAGCGAGGCGACGGAGAAATTCGGCAGGATGCCGAGTGCCGCAAAGATCGCCTGGTGCTTGCGGTCCTCCGGCACCAGGCCGATGCCGAGCGCGATGGCGTCCGCCGGCGAAGCCGGCGCGATTTGTCTGCCGTCGAGCGTGATGGTTCCGGCAGCGATCCGGTCGGCGCCGAAAATGGCGCGCGCCAGCTCGGTGCGGCCGGAGCCGACAAGGCCGGCAACGCCAAGGATCTCGCCGGCCTTGAGGTCGATGTCGACATCGTCGAGCACGATGGCGTGCGGCGCCTCGGGGTCGCGCATGGTGCGCAAACCGCGCACCGACAGCACGACATCGCCGGCCACCGCGCGCTGCGCCGGCCGCGCATAAAGCTCGGAGGCCGCGCGGCCGACCATCTTCTCGATGATCCGTGGCAGTGCGATCGGCCCGCCCTGGCGATCGAGATGCCCGGCCAGCCTGCCGTCGCGCAGCACCGTCATGCGGTCGCAAATGGCGGACGCTTCTTCCAGCCGGTGGGTGACGAACATGATGGCGACCTTGTCCTGGCGCAGCCGGTCCATGATCGACAACAGCCGCTGCACCTCGGTCTCGGTCAGCGCCGAGGTCGGCTCGTCCATGATGATCAGCCGGCTTTTCAGCGACAGCGCCCGCGCGATCTCGACCAACTGCTGCTCGGCCACCGACAGCGCGGACACCGGCGTCATCGGGTCGATGGAGAGGCCAACGCGGGCGATGATATCGCGGGAATCCCGCTCCATGCGCTTCCAACTCACCAGCCCGAACGGCCCGGTCGGCGCGCGACCGATGAAAATGTTCTCCGCCACCGTCAGTGTCGGGATGAGGCTGAGTTCCTGGTAGATGGTGACGATGCCGAGCCGCTTGGCATCCTGCGGGCTCGACGGCTGGTAGTCGGCGCCATCGAAACTGATGTGCCCGCTTGAGGGCGGCATGACGCCCGACAGGATTTTGAGCAGCGTCGACTTGCCGGCGCCGTTCTCGCCAAGCAGGCCGAGGATTTCGCCGGGGCGGATGTCGAGCGAGACATCGCTGAGCGCGGTGACCCCGGAAAAATGCTTGGTGACGCCTTGGACGGCGAGCAGGACGGGCGATGCGGCTTCAGCTGGCAAGGGTGGCTCTCTCGACAAAAGTTCCTCTCGACGTCAGCGCTTGAACACCCCCCTCTGTCCTGCCGGACATCTCCCCCGCAAGGGGGGAGATTGGCTGTCCATTCCGCTTTCGCCAATTTTCAACGCCGCAAGGAGAAGGCGGACATCGATACTGCCGATCTCCCCCCTTGCGGGGGAGATGTCCGGCAGGACAGAGGGGGGTGCTGTCCCACCGGCTTACCCTAGCCTGAGAGCCTACTTCGTCTCGCTCAGCCTTTCCGCCTTGTCGAGATTGTCCTTGCCTATGACGATGGGCGTCAAGAGCACCAGCTTCTCCTTTGGCTCGGTCTTGTCCTTGGCGTAGGCGACCGCAATCTGCACGGCGGTGCGGGATTGCTTGCCGGGGAACTGTTCGACCGTGCCGGCGAGCTTGCCGTCGCGGACCGCGACCAGCGCTTCCGGAAGCGCGTCGAAGCCGTAGATCTTGACGTCGGTGAAGTTGCGCGCCGCGCACGCCTCGAGCGCGCCGAGCGCCATGTCGTCATTGGCGCAGACGATGGCGTCGGGCTTGCCGTTGGCGGCAAGCCCGGCTTCCGTCACCGACAGCGCTTCGGCGCGGGCGAAGTTGGCGGTCTGCTCGAAGACGATCTGGTACTTGTCCTTCAGCGGATCGAGGATGTTGTGCACGCCCTTGTTGCGGTCGATCGCCGGGCCGGCACCTGGCTGGCCCTGCAGATGGAACAGCTTGGCGCCATTCGGGAACGCCGCCACCATGGCGCTGGCTTCCGCCTCGCCACCCTTGACGTTGTCGGCCCCGACATGGGCGAGGATGCCCTCGACGCCGTCGACGCGGCGGTCGATCGTCACCACGGGAACGCCGGCCTTGACGGCTTCCTCGATCGCCGGCGCCAGCGCGTTGACGTCGAGCGGCGAGATGACGATGGCGTTGACCTTCTGCACCAGTGCCGCCTCGATGTCGGCGGTCTGCTTGGTGGCCGAGTTCTGGCCGTCGCTCTCGGTCAGGTTGACGCCTTGCGTGGCGGCTTCCGCCTTGATCTCGTTCAGCATGTGCACGAAGAACGGAAAGCCGAGACTGGGCACCGAGCCGAGGATGGTCAGCTTGTCCTCGGCGAACACCGAGGGCGCCGCCACCATCATGGCGCCGAAAGCCGCCGAAGACAGCAGGAATTCACGTCTGTTCATGGTTGATCCTCCTCCACAAGAACGCACGGCCCCGGAAACCGGGCCGGTTTCAGGAAGGATCATGCGTCGGTTCAAAGTGTTGGAGCATCCTCCTTGCGCCCGAGAACGCATGCCGCTCCAGCTGATCGCCGTTGCAGAAACTGCCTCCCATCGGCATCAGCATCGGGATGCTAACCCAGGGTCAACCATTTGTGCAACATCGATATAACAGAGTTGGCTGAGCTATTATCGGAATTGTCGGAATTTTGGATTGTCGGCATCCTGCTCCTGGTGGCTCGAGCCGGGGGAGCGAGAGCGCGGTTTCACATCCTTTGTTGAAAGATGGCCTTTCAATGTGTATAAATACACATGAACAGCGCCGACATTATCCGGCTTTTGGAAGCTGACGGATGGTTCGAGGTTTCCCGAAAGGGCAGCCATGCGCAATTCAAACACCGCGGCAAGCAGGACGGGTCACCGTGCCTCACCCCATGCGCGATATCCCGATAGGCACTCTGCGCAGCATCGAAAAGCAATCTGGACTGAAACTGAGGTGACGGACATGAAGCAGTATATCGGACTTATCCATAAGGATGCCGGCAGCGACTTCGGTGTGTCTTTCCCTGATTTCCCCGGCGTGATCACCGCCGGCAAGGATTTGGATGACGCGCGATCCATGGCTGAAGAGGCGCTGGCCCTGCATATCGAAGGGTTGGTCGAGAATGGTGATGCCATTCCGGAGCCTTCCAGTTTGGAGGCTGTGATGGCGGACGCCGATAACCGTGACGGTGTTGCAATCCTGGTCGCGGTGAAGACCGAGGCCAGGAAAACAGTGCGTATCAACGTGACGCTGCCGGACGACGTTCTGCAACGGATCGATGCCTTTGCCGAAGCCCACGGCTATACTCGATCCGGGTTTCTCGCAAAGGCGGCTGAAAAGGTGATGGAGCTTGAAATGGCCTGATGCATTCCCAAAATGACGGCGTTTTGGGGAACGACATGCACAACAACAACAAGGTCTGAACATTCAAAGTCCATCTCCGGAGAACCGCATGAAGCCGCAAATCATCTGCCACATGCTCGCGTCGCTCGACGGCAGCCTCCATCCGAGCCGCTACACCACCAGCCCCGATGGCACCCGGGCCGAGTGGTCGAGCCTCTACGAGCACATCCACAACGACATGGCGGGCGACGCCTGGATCGTCGGCCGCATCACCATGGCCGAGATGAGCAAGGCCGCCGCGCACCCGCCGGCTAATGCCGGCCAGGTCGACCGGCCCTATCATTTCGCGCAAGGCCACGCGGCTATCTATGCCGTGGCGCTCGATGCTTCCGGCAAGCTGCACTTTGCCAAACCCGACATCAGCGGCGACCATGTCGTGGTGCTGCTCGGGCGCGACGTCGCCGATAGCCATCTCGCCGAACTCGCCGCCGATGGCGTGTCCTACATCGTGTCGGAAACGCCCGACATCGATCTTGCAGCCATGCTTGAGGTTCTCGGCCGCGAACTCGGCATCCGCCGGTTATTGCTGGAAGGCGGCGCCGGCATCAACGGTTCCTTCTTCGCGGCCGGGCTTGTCGATGAGCTCAGCCTTCTCGTTGCCCCTGCCATTGACGGGCGGGCGGCAAACCAGGGGTTTGTCGAGTTCGGCGAAGGCGGCCTGGCGGGCAAGATGCAATTGTCGCTCACAAGCTGCGAAGCGCTGGTGCACGGGCTCGTCCACCTGCGCTACGCCGTCAGGCCTGGCTGAAGCCGCTTCCTCAGTATTGCATCGCGTCGAGATCGGCGATCAGCGTCGGGCCGATCGGGTGCCAGCCGAGCCGTGCCTGGGTGAGCGCGCTGGAGGCCGGCAGGTCCATGGGGGCGAACATCGCCATCCAGCCGAAATGCTCCGCCGCCTTTTCCGGCGCGATCGACACAACAGGCAGGTTGAGGCCCCGGCCAAGCGCCTCGGCGATCGCGCGCACCTCGACACCTTCCTCGCCGACCGCGTGATAGCGCGCGCCGGGCTGGCGCTTTTCAACGGCGAGCCGGTAAAGGCGCGCGGCGTCGAGCAGATGGCCGGCGGAGAAGCGATTGCGGCCCTCGCCGACATAGGCCGAGACGCCCTTCTGACGCGCCATCTCGATGAGCGGCGAGATCAGCCCCTGCTTGACCGGGTTGTGGACCTGCGGCAGGCGCACCACCGACACGTTGACGCCGGCCTCCAGCAAGGCATTGCCGGCGAGTTCGGAGGCGATGCGGGGATTGGGATGGCTCGGATTGAAGACGTCCTCGACCGCCAGTTGGCCATGTCCCGGGCTGCCCACGCCGACCCCTGAGGTGATCACCAGCGGCCGGTCGGATCCGGCAAGGGCCTGGCCTAGGGCCGCGATGACGCGCCTGTCCTTTTCGCAATTCTCGACAAACCGCGAGAAATCATGGTCGAAGGCGGTGTGGATCACGGCGTCCGCCTTCGCCGCGCCGTCGCGCAGCCCCTCGGGCTCCTCGAGGGTTCCGCGATGCACTTCGGCGCCAGCGGCGGCCAGCGCCTCGGCACCGGCATCGGAGCGGGTGACGCCGACCACCTGATGGCCCGCGCCGATGAGTTCGGGAACCAGCGCCGAACCGATGAAGCCGGTCGCGCCGGTCAAAAAGATACGCATGCAAAATCTCCTGCACAGTTGCCCGCGCAGTATCGCCGGTCTATTATTCCATTAAAGTAGTGACTTTATCCTATTATAATTGCTAACAGGATCGACCATGCCCATCAATTCCGCCGGCACGCTCGCAGCCTTCCTGAAGGACCGGCGCACCCGGCTCGACCCGGCGTCGTTCGGGTTTTCCGGGCGCCGGCGCACGCCCGGGCTGCGCCGCGAAGAAGTCGCCCAGCGCGCCAACATCAGCCCGACCTGGTACACATGGCTGGAACAGGGTCGTGGTGGCGCGCCTTCGGCCGATGTGCTGAATCGCATCGCCAAGGGGCTGATGCTGACCGAGGCCGAGCGCGAACATCTTTTCATGCTCGGGCTGGGGCGCCCGCCCGAGGTCCGCTATAACGGCGTCGAGGGCGTCAGCCCGCGCCTGCAGCGCCTCATCGACACGCTCGACGCAAGCCCGGCCCTGATCAAGACCGCCACGTGGGACGTCGTTGCCTGGAACCGCGCCGCGCGGATCGTGCTGACCGATTACGGCGCCCTGCCCGCCGGCCAGCGCAATATCCTGCGCTTCATGTTCCGCAGCCCTGCCATCCGCGAAAAGCAGCACGACTGGGAAAACCTCGCCCGTTTCGTGGTCGGATCGTTCCGGGCCGATGCGGCACGCGCCGGCGCGGTGTCCGAGGTGCGCGAACTCGTCGACGAACTTTGCAGCACTAGCCCGGAGTTTGCCGCCCTGTGGCGGGAAAACGACGTGCTCAGCCATGGCGACGGGACAAAGCGCCTGAAGCACCCGGTACTCGGCGACATCGAACTAGAATATTCGGGGTTCGCGGTCGACGGCCGGCCGGATCTGAGCCTGACCGTCTACAACCCGATCGACAGCAAGGTCGCCGACCGCATCCGCGACCTGGCGAGGCGCCTCCCGGGGCAAAAGCTGGGCGATCCCCCGCCACGATGACGCAGCGGAAGGCTTACGCTTTGCGCTGGGAACCGGCCGAGCGTGGCTGGCTGAGATGCGGGCGCCAGCCATGCACCCGGTCCCGTCCCGCGGCCTTGACGCCATAGAGCGCCTCGTCGGCGCGCCTGACAAGATCGGCGATCTCGATCGAAGCACTGCCCGCGTCGAAGGTGCCGACCCCGATGCTGACGGTAACGATGCCCTTTTCGCTGCCGGCATGCGCCAGCCCGAGATCGCGCACCTTGGTCCTGAGGTTCTCGGCGATGACGAAGGCGCCTCGCGCGTCGGTCTCGGGCAGGATGAGTGCGAACTCCTCGCCACCGTAGCGAGCCGCAGCGTCGGCCGGCCGCCGCGCCGCCGCTTCGATGCAGCGGCTGACGGCGCGCAGGCAATCATCACCGGCCGGATGGCCATAATGGTCGTTGAACCGCTTGAACCAGTCGACGTCGACGAGAAGCAGGCTGAGCGGCGTCGCGTTGCGCCTGCAGCGTGCGAACTCGCGCGCCAGCGCCTCGTCGAAGGCGCGCCGCGTCATGAGTTCGGTCAGGCCGTCGCGATGCGCCAGCAGGTTCAGCTTCTCGTTGGCCGACAGCAACGCGGCTTCGACCTGCTTGGCCTCGGTGATGTCGGAAAACACGCTGAGGCTTCCGCCATCGCCGGTCGGCCGGGTCCGCACATCGAGCCAGCGCCCGTCGGCGAGCCGGATCTGGCGGTGGCTGTCGAGTTTCTGCGAGGCCATGATGGCGGCGACCCATTCCTCGACCGCGTCCGGCGGCGTGATCGCCTCGCCGCGCGCCGCCGAGGCGCGCAAAATATCGCGGTAGTCGGCACCGGGCACCCGTATGTCGGCCGTCTTCGGAAACATGGAGCGGTAGCGGGCGTTGCAAAGCAGCAGCCTGCCATCCGGGTCGAACATCACCAGCCCATCGGCCATGTGCGTCAGGGCGTCTCCGAGCCTCGCCTGGCTCGCCGCCAGTTCGTTCTCGAGCTGCTTGCGCGCGGTGATGTCGCGGTTGTGCGTGATCAGGCCGACGATCGCTCCAGCCTTGTCGCGAAACGGCGCTTTCAAGGTCGCCAGCCAGCCATCGGTGCCGTCCTCATGGTGAAGGCGCTGTTCGATCGTGGACGAGACGCCAGCGGCCAGGACGGCAAGCTCGTCCTCGCGGAATCCCTGCGCCGTCTCGCGCGGGTAGAAGTCGAAATCGGTCTTGCCGATCAGCGCCTTGGCGTCCGTCGAATGCATCAGTTCGGCCGTTGCCGGATTGGCGACGATGAACCGTCCGTCGAGATCCTTCACATTGAGGCAATCGGGCAGTGTCTCGACCACGGCCTTGAAGATGCGCCGGGATTGCAGCGCTTCGATCCGACGCCGCTCCTGGTAGAGCGTAAGCCCCGACAGCCCCACCGAGACGAAGATGAGAAGGGTCGAGGGGAAAACCACCTTCGGCAGGACCGCCTGTATGACGGACTGCGGCAGCATGCTGAGGCCAAGCAGCGATCCGCACGCCGTCACGGCACCCAGGATCATGATATCGGCCATGCCGGGCGAACGACCCTTCAGGGCAAGGTTGCCGGCAACGCCGATCAGCATGGTGGCGGCGATCCCCACCGCGCCGGCAAAGGCGCCGATGCCGCCCTCGAAGGTCCGGAAGGCACCGGCCATGACGCCGGCGACGATGCCGGCTATAGGACCGCCGAAAAAGCCGGCAACGGCAATCATCGTCGCCCTGAGATCGACCAGGATGCCGGGCTGCAGCTGCATGGGGATCAGCATCAGGATGATGGCGCCAGTGCCCATCAAGAGGCCGAAAGCCGCGGCCTTCGCCGCGGCCGGCCTGCGGTCCAGCCACACATGCGTGTGGATCCAGACCGAAACGAACATCGCAACGACCGCGAGATTGGCCAGCAATTCGGACCAGGGCGAACCCATTGTGCGCCTTTCCTGTCACCGGGCTTTCGCCGTATCGCCTCTTCGATAGGCCCTCAATGACAACAAAGTGTTACGGTGGGCATTGGACCTGTGGTCTGCGAACAAATCGTCGCTTTCGATTTTACGCCGACATCAAGCTGCGCTGTTTCTCATCCATCAACCGATCGGCCGAGACGGAGATTCCACTGTGGTGCGGCGCAGGATGGCTTCAGCCGCGAGGGCTTGCTCCTCCACGTGGCAAGCGAGGTGCAGGTTTCGGAGAGCTGGGTGACGGCCTGCTCGACCCTTTGTGTCTTGCCGCGCTCGGGCATAACATAATCTGCCATCAATACTGTCCGCTAAGATTGAACGTACTGAGGATAGCCAAATCCGCTTCCGATAGAAGGGATGCGTCGCAATCAGGGATCAGCCCCTTCGACGCATCCCTGAATCGATATCGCGGGACGAAGGCTTCGCTTTTTTCCGATGTGACCGTCCAGGTGGCGGGGGCGGCGTGCACACACGCCTGGAAAGCAATCATGCGCGCCCATTTCTGGGCCATGTCGTCGCCCGCATACCCTTTCAAGACAAAGAACCCGTCGCATGTCGTCTTGAGGCAATACAGAAGTCTATCGAAATACCCGGTGAAGTATCTTTGGACAAAATCACGAGCGTCCAACTGCCGGCTGACGCTGAGTTTTTCGAGAATCGCTATCATTTCCCGGTGTATTTCAAGACAATGGGTCCGATCGTCCCCCAGGTCGTATTCTGGGCACTTCTTTACATATGCGCCTATCCCGCCTTGATCTAAAAGAAGGTACGAAATGTGATCGATGGTTACCGCGCCCGCGGTCGAAGCAAGATCTTCGGCCGCCGCGGCCCCGGGCAGGACAACACCGCTCATCCCACCGACCAGCACATAGACCGCGAAGATAGCCGCATATGATTTCATTCGCTGGCCCGTGGCTGGTCCTGCCGCCCGCCCGGCACCGCGCTGGGGACGATCAGCGCGAAGACGAAACAGCGCAGATATGATACCCGGTCGTACACGACAGCTTTGCGAGTCCGGAAACGAACTCTGGAACCATAGCAACATGGCGATCTTGCCCCGCACGCCACGCCTTTCGAGCGCCATGCCAAATCCGAATTCCGGCGCAAACCGCGCACAACACTAATTTAAACTAAGATAATTGCCTGAACTACGAATTGTATTTTCATACTGAACAGAAAAAATGGAGATTACAAGATAGAATCCGCTCAAGACACTTGATGCGTTCAAAACAGTCGGCATTTCTATTAATTTTATGCAATGTGTCAGCGATGCCCACCGGTTCGACCAAATATGCACCTGAGCGCGCCTCGGCCGGTGTCACTTAGCCTCTGGGCGTCACCCCAGATCACCCCCACCGCATCGTTCCGACAAAGTCTATGAACGCCCGCAGCGGCGCCGGCGTCAGGCGGCGGCCGGGATAGTAGAGGAACGGGCCGGAAAATTCCTGCCACCAGGGCTCCAGCACCGGCTCCAGCCGGCCGTCGTCGAAATAGGGGCGCAGCCAGTCCTCGAACAGCGAGACGATGCCGCCGCCGGCGACCGCCACCTCGAGCGCAAGGGCCATTGCGGTGCCGGTGCTCACCAAAAGCGGGCCGGTCGGTTCGACGCTCACCACCTCGCCGTCGCGTTCGAACTCCCAGGCCGGCGTCAGGCCGCTGGCGAAGCGTCCGCGCAGGCAGGCGTGGGCGAGCAGGTCGCGCGGATGGCCGGGCCGGCCGCGCCGATCGAGATAGGTCGAAGCTGCGCCGGTGGCGAAGCGCTGCCGGCGCGGGCCAATCGGCACGGCGATCATGTCCTGCTCCAGCCGCTCGTCATAGCGGATGCCGGCGTCGCAGCCGCTGGCCAGTATGTCGACGAAACTGTCCTCGGCGGTCACTTCCATGCGGATGTCGGGATAGGCGGCAAGGAAGGGTGGCAACAGGCGCGGCAGCACCAGTTTCGCCGCGACGACCGGCACGTTGAGCCGCAGCGTGCCGGCCGGGCGGCCGCGAAACCCGTTGACCACGTCGAGCGCCGCCTCGACTTCGCCCAGCGCCGGGCCTAGCCGCTCCAGCAGGCGCGCTCCGGCCTCGGTGGGAGCGACGCTGCGCGTGGTGCGATTGAGGAGCCGGACGCCAAGCCCGGTCTCCAGTCGCCGCACCGTCTCGGAGAGGCTGGAAGCGCTGACGCCGCCAACCCTGGCCGCCTCGCGAAAACCGCCGGCGCGCGCCACTGCCATGAACGCCTGGAGGTCTCCCAGATCCGTCGCCATTGTTCGCTTCTCCGTACAGGCTGTGCCGATTGCACCATATTATCGTGCAGGTGCGCTCTGTCTACATTGGGCCGATCCAAAGGAGATGAGACCATGACCGACATCAGCAAGGCCGGAACCTTCAAGCTCGGCGACCGCACCGTGAAGCGCCTCGGCTATGGCGCCATGCAACTGGCCGGACCCGGCGTCTTCGGCCCGCCGAAGGACCGCGACGCGGCAGTGGCCGTGTTGCGCGAGGCGATCGCCAGCGGCGTCGACCATATCGACACATCGGATTTCTACGGCCCGCACGTCACCAACCAGATTATCCGCGAGGCGCTGCATCCCTACCCGGCCAACCTCACCATCGTCACCAAGGTCAGTGCCCGGCGCGGCGCCGATGCATCGTGGATCCCCGCAATGTCACCGCAGGAGTTGACGCAGGCCGTGCACGACAATCTGCGCAATCTCGGGCTGGAAATTCTCGACGTCGTGAACCTGCGCTCCATGCATGGCATTCACGGACCGGCGGAAGGGTCGCTCGAACCCCAGCTGAACACACTCGCCGAACTGCAGCGTCAAGGCTTGATACGCCATATCGGCATGAGCAACGTCACATCGGGCCAGATCGCACAGGGACGCAGCATGATCGACATCGTCTGCGTGCAGAACCAGTACAACATCGCGCACCGCGAGGATGATGCGCTGATCGATGAGCTAGGCGCTGCCGGCATCGCCTATGTGCCGTTCTTCCCCTTGGGCGGCTTCACCCCGCTGCAGTCGGACACGCTGGCCAATGTCGCCAAGAAACTTGGCGCGACGCCCATGCAGGTAGCGCTCGCCTGGCTGCTGCGCCGCGCGCCCAACATCCTGCTCATCCCCGGCACCTCGTCGGTCGGCCATCTCAGGGAAAACCTGGCGGCGGCCGAGTTGAAGCTGCCGGCCGACGCAATCGAGGTGCTGAACGGCATCGCCGGCGAGAAGGCAGCCGCCTGAGGCGGTTCGACCCGCGCCACCTTGCGAAGCCGCCGCTGCCCGTGGCATCTGTCCGTCACAACGGACCGATCCACACCAGCATGGCTTCACGACGACCACCACAGCCCGCCAGCCCGGGCAAGCTGCCCAAACCGCCCACCGGTAAATCGTTGGGCGTCAGCCTCAACCGCGCGCTTTCAAAACTCGGCCTGTGCTCGCGCACGCAGGCCGAGGTGCTGATCACGGAGGGCCGCGTGCGCGTCGGCGGCAAGGTGGTGCGCGATCCGGCTCTGCGCGTTGATCTGAATCGCGATAGCATCGTCGTGGACGGTGAAAAGGTGATCGCCGAGCGTAAGGTCTACGTCATGCTCAACAAGCCGCGCGGCTTGGTCACCACCCGTGACGACCCGCAACAGCGCGACACCGTCTATGCTTGCCTGGAAGGGCTCGACCTGCCCTTCATCTCGCCGGTCGGCCGCCTCGACAAGACGAGCGAGGGGCTGCTGTTGATGACCAACGACACGCGCTTCGCCAACCGGCTGATGGACCCGGCCTCGCATCTGCCCAAGACCTATCACGTGCAGGTCGCCACGGTGCCCGACGCGGCGATGCTGGAGACGTTGCGTGCCGGTGCCACCGTCGACGGCGAGAGCCTGACCGCCAATTCGATCGACCTGCTGCGCAGCGGCGGCCGCACCGCCTGGCTGGAGATCGTGCTCGACGAAGGCCGCAACCGCCACATCCGCCGCCTGCTCGCCGCCCACGGCATCGAGGTCAAGCGCCTCATCCGCATCGCCATCGGCGGCCTGCGCCTAGGCGACCTCGCCAAGGGCACCGCGCGGCATTTGACGGCGGAGGAGTTGGCGTTGCTGGGTGGGTGAGCGAACGGACCGGAGGTAACGTCCTGTGGCGCCCCCTCTGTCCTGCCGGACATCTCCCCCAACTTTGGGGGGGAGATCGGCAACTCGATCGCCGGCTCTCCTCCTGCAACGTCGAAGATTAGCGAAGGCCCCGATGACATCAATCTCCCCCCTCGTGGGGGAGATGTCCGGCAGGACAGAGGGGGGCGCCATAGAACTCGACGGCGCGTACCGGATTCTCAGAAAAAATTTCGTCCCCACCGATGATTTCCGCCCTCCTGCGCTGTCTTCACCCATAGGCGCCGGAATCCTCCGGGCCGGAAGAAGCGAGGTGATCCATGGGATCGTTGAAAGGTCAAAATGTCGTCGTGGTCGGAGGCAGCAGGGGTGTCGGCCGCTCGAGCGTGGAAGCTGCTCTCGGCGAGGGAGCGATGGTGCTTGCCGTCGCCCGCGGGACAGCGGCCCTGAAGGAACTCTCCTGGGAAGCGTCGGGCGTCAAGACGCTAGCGACCGACGCCACGCAGGACACCGCGCCCGACGCGGTGTTCGCCGCCATGCAGCCGGACGTGCTGGTGATCTCGGCCGGTGCCTTCGCTGCGTCGGCACCCATCCAGGACCAGAGCTGGAGTGACTTCTCAGCGAATTGGGAGACGGACGTCAAAGCTTCGTTCCTGTTCTGCAGGGCAGCGTTGCGCGGCGGGCTGAAGCCGGGCAGCCGCGTCGTGCTGATCTCCAGCGGCGCGGCATTCAGCGGCGGCCCGCCGAACTCGGGCGGCTATTCCGGCGCCAAGTGCATGCAGATGTTCCTGGCCGCGCACAGCCAGAAGGAAGCGGATCGGCTCGGTCTTGGCCTGCGCTTCATGGCGCTGGCGCCGATGCGCATCATGGCTGGCACCGGCGTCGGCGAGCGCGGAATATCCAGCATCTCGGCCTATCTCGGCATCAGCCCGGCGGATTTCCTGGCCAGCCTGAGCGATATGCAGACACCGGCCGACGTCGGACGCGCCGTGGTCGCGCTCGCCGGCGGCAAGCGGCAAGGCACTGCCTTCACGGTGAGCGGCAGCGGCCTTGCTGACGCGGCATGAGACGCGCAGGATGCCAACCGAAATCAGCATGGCCGAATTCCGCACCGCAGGCTCGACATGACAGACGCTCCCGGCGTTTCTGAACCATCCGCCCGGCCGGTCCTCGATCGGCCGGCCTTCGAGCATCTGACGATGGTCCACCGCCGCGAGCTGAAGCTGCATTGCTACCGGATGATGGGCTCGCTGCACGAGGCCGACGACCTCGTCCAGGAGACGTTCCTCAAGGCATGGCGCGGCCGCGCGCAATTCGACGGGCGCGGCTCGCCGCGCGGCTGGCTCTATACGATCGCGACCAACGCCTGCCTCAACGCCATCAAGACGCGGGTCACGAGGCATCGAATTCTCGAGCAGCCCGACCGGCCGCCGACCGAAGGCCGCGCCGCTGCCGGGCCAGCGGCCGAGCTTTCTTGGCTGGAGCCCTACCCCGACGTCGAGCTGCCCGACCTTGTCGACGGCGAACCCGGCCCGGACGCGCGCTACGAGACAAGCGAAGCCGTCCGGCTCGCATTCGTCGCCGCCATCCAGTTGCTGCCGCCGAGGCAACGCGCGGCACTTCTGTTGTGCGACGTGCTCGGCTGGTCGGCGCAGGAGACAGCCCAACTGCTGGGCGGCTCGACCGCGTCGGTCAACAGCGCCCTGCAGCGGGCGCGCGCGACGCTGGCGCAGCGCTATCCGACCGGACGCCCCGTGCAGCGATCGCAGCCCAGCCGCGACGAAAGCGTGCTGCTCGAACGCTATGTCAGGGCCTGGCAGGCCGCCAATCTCGACGGCTTCATCGAACTGCTGTGCGACGACGCCACCTACCACATGCCGCCATGGCGCGACTGGTACCAGGGACGCGCCGCGATCCACGATTTCTTCAGGACTGTGTGGGGCAATTTCGCCGGCTACCTCCCGGTGGCGACACGGGCCAACGGCCAGCCCGCGGTTGCGATCTACGCGCGGCGCCATCAGGAGCCGGAATGGCGCGCGCAATCGCTGCATGTCATCGAGCCGGCCGACGGCGGGATCGCTTCGCTGACGGTCTATGTCGGCCCGCTTGGCCCCGACCTGTTCGCCGCCTTCGGCCTGCCGCCGGTCTGGCCTGGATCGAACGCATAGCCACCGCAAACTTCTCCTGACAGAAAGCTGGCAGGAGGCCTGGTCTACAGATCGCTTGGGAGCCCGGTCGCGGCTTCAGCGATCAAGGAGCCAAGCCATGAATTTCGTCTCTGTCCGCATCATCACGTCCGATGTCCAGCGCCTCGTGCGCTTCTATGGTGAGATCACCGGCATGCCGGTGACGGTGTACACGGAAGACTTCGCCGAATTGGCGACGCCGGCCTGCACGCTGGCGATCGGCAGCACGCGCACCTTGATGCTGTTCGGCGGCGACATCGCCCGTCCCGCCGACAACCACACCGCCATCATCGAATTTCGGGTTGGCGACGTCGATGCCGAATTCGCCAGGCTGTCGGACACCATCAAGCGCTCGATGGTGCAGGAGCCGACCACCATGCCCTGGGGCAACCGCTCGCTGCTGTTTCGCGATCCCGACGGTAATCTGGTGAACTTCTTCACGCCGGTGACCGCTGAGGCGATCCGCAAGTTCGATAGGTAGAAGCGTTAGGGATAGGCTAGAGTTTGGGAATCGCCGAAGCCTCCGCGCGTTCGTCATCCACGGGCGGAGCAGCCGCGAAAGCGGCGTCGCGGAGTTCCGAGGATCCATGCCGCGACCTTAGCCGTGGATTGCAACGGAGCAGAGTTCTTCATCGTAGCAACGCTTTGAAGTCGCGGCATGGATCCTCGGGTCTGCGCCGCGTCGCTACGCTCCTTGCTCCGCCCGTGGATGACGAAGCGACGGCGCGTCCGCGCCGAGCCGGGACCGTTCTCCGCTCTACCTCTGATTCCACTTCCGAATAACCGGCTCGCTGAGATCATGCTCGTAGCCGAGCACGCTGATGCTGGCCGTGTCGAGCACGAGCAGCGCGCCACCCTCCGGCGGCAGGCCGAGCCAGCGGGCGGCGAGCACGCGCAGGAAATGCGCGCTGGAAAAAATCAGGATCGAGCCGCCAGATTCGCGAAGCTGCCTGATGATCCTGTCGGCGCGAGCGCCGACATCGGCGGCCGTCTCGCCCTGCGGGCAGCCGTCGCGGAAGACGGTCCAGCCGGGCCGCTCGGCAAGGATCTCCCTGGTGGTGCGCCCCTCATAGGCGCCATAGTCCCACTCCTGCAGATCGTCCATCTTGAGGCTCTCTGCGCCAAAGCCGGCAAGCACGCTGGTGTTGTAGGCGCGCTGCGACGGGCTCGACCACACCGCCGAGAACGACAGGCCCTTCAGCCGCTCCGCCACGCCCCGCGCGGCGGCCT
Organism: Mesorhizobium sp. WSM1386; assembly: GCF_055901595.1. Lineage (NCBI taxonomy): Bacteria > Pseudomonadati > Pseudomonadota > Alphaproteobacteria > Hyphomicrobiales > Phyllobacteriaceae > Mesorhizobium > Mesorhizobium sp. WSM1386. The sequence goes on along the minus strand of NZ_CM148373.1, from coordinate 2,942,168 downwards.
CGCCGGCCGGCGTCAGCGGCATGTCGGTGCGGCCGGTGTGCTGCCCCGAAAGGCTCCACGCCGTCTCGCCATGCCGGACCAGATGGATCTGCGGAAACGCACTGCTCATGGGATGCCCCTCAATGTCGACGGCATCTTAGAGGACGCTGTGGCAAAGGGGAATCCGGGGGACGCCGAAAGCGTGGGTGCGGGGAAATGCCTGGAAGGGCAACGGGAGACGGCGCCGGGATCGACGATTGGTCCAATCTCAGCTGTCCTTGATCCACGTGACACTGGCCCTGTGAGTTGCGCGGTGGCGCAACTATATCAAGTTGAGCTTCCAAAGCTCCCGCCATTCCAAGGGCAATGGCCCTTGCACAACAGGTCAGATCATCATGTACAAACATCTGCTCATCGCCACCGACGGATCGGAACTGGCCGACAAGGGTGTCGCCCATGGCCTCACGCTCGCCAAGGGCATCGGCGCCAGCGTCACCTTCGTCACCGTCTCGGAACAATTCCCTATGCTGGCCTGGGGCGGCGCCATGGCCGGCTATGCAGCGGGGGATGAAATGGCTGTCTACCAGGAAGAATCGCGCAAATATGGCAAGCAGGTTCTCGACAAATGCAAGGCATCGGCCGATGCGGCCGGCGTCTCCGCCGAGGTCGTCCATGTCGAGGATAAAAGGCCCGCCGAAGCGATCTTGGAACTGTCGCAGGCGCTGGGCTGCGACCTGATCGTGATGGCCTCGCATGGCCGTCGCGGACTTGGCCGGCTGCTTCTCGGCAGCCAGACGGCGGAAGTGCTGTCCTACACCGAAATCCCGGTCCTGGTAGTGCGGTAGGACTGCCAAGGATCACGGGCTCCATCGGCCATCGCAGCAGCATAGTGTAATGACAATATCGTTACGCTGTGCTAGATTCGTGCAGGAAGGAGCTGTCGATGTCAGCCTCACAACATTCATTGCCGAAGAGCGTTCCACTCAACATCCGCGTCAAGCCGGAAGTCCGCAATCTGATTGACCGGGCAGCGCAACTGCTCGGCAAGAATCGCACGGACTTCATGCTTGAGGCGTCGCAGCGCGCCGCTGAGGACGCGCTGCTCAACCGTCTCGTGTTTACTGCCGAGCCGGATGCCTACGCTGCGTTTCTGGCGCGTCTCGACATGTCGCCGCATCCGAACGACCGGTTGCGGCGTACGATGGCAACAAAGGCTCCGTGGGACGCTGCGTGAGCCTGTCGGCCCCGGTTCCGCTCGCCGACCATCACGACCTCAATGATTTTTCATCGGGCATACCCTCACTCGACGACTGGCTGAAAAAACGGGCGCGCGCCAACCAGGCAGGCGGTGCATCCCGGACCTATGTGACCTGCATCGGCAACCGTGTCGTTGGCTACTACGCTATTGCCAGCGGAGGAGTGCGGATGGTCGAAGCTCCCGGCCGCTTCCGGCGCAACATGCCCGACCCGATCCCGGTTGTGGTGCTCGGTAGGTTGGCGGTCGACCAGAGCCGTCACGGCCAGGGCATCGGCCGTGCGCTGGTAAGGGATGCCGGTCTGCGGATACTTCAGGCCGCTGAAATACTGGGAATCAGGGGAATACTGGTGCATGCGATATCCGACGATGCCCGAGCCTTCTATATGGCTGTCGGATTCGAGCCTTCACCAGTCGAGCCGCTGACGCTCATGGCCACGCTCGCTGACCTTGGCGCGAGTCTCGGTTGACGGCCTTCCTGTCTTGGGAAGGCCAGGCTAGAGCGCGGTCTCCACGACGAGATACACTCCCAGCATCAGCAGCCCGGCGAAGAACACCGTGCGAAACGTCTCGACGCTCATCGCCTGGCGCAGCGCCTGGCCGGCGAACATGCCGGCCAGTGCCGGCAGCAGCGCCAGGACCGATCCCGCCAGTTGCGTTGTCGGCGATGCGAGCGCGCCGGCCTTGAACAACCCAAGGGCAAGAGCCGCCGTCGACACGGTGAAGGACAGGCCAAGCGCCTGGATGAGGTCTTCCCGGCCCAGCCGCAGCGATTGCAGATAGGGCACGGCCGGGATGACGAAAACGCCGGTGGCGCCGGTGACCAGCCCGGTCGCCACACCGACCAGCGGCGACATCATGGCCTCGTGGCACGCCGGCGTGGTGAAGCCAAGCTTGAGCAGGCCGAGAATGGCATAAAGCACCAGCGCCGCGCCGAGCCCGACCGAGGCAATCCCTGTGTGCGCGCCGGTGAGCAGGCCGGCCCCGGCGACGGTGCCAAGCACGACGCCGGCCATCATCGTCCACAGCCGCTTGCACAGCCCGCCGAAGGCCGGGCCGGTGAACAATTGCCAAAGATTGGTGACCAGCGACGGGATCAGCAGCAGGGCGGCCGCCTGCGCCGGCGGCATCGTTACCGCCAGCAGCCCCATCGCCACGGTCGGGAGCCCCATGCCGACGACACCCTTGACGAAGCCGGCGGCAAGGAAGACCGCGCCGATCCAGGCGATGACGCCGACGCTCAGCACGAGTCGTTCTTTCGGAGCGCCGGTTCGATCAGTCATGCAACAGCATGTCCGCCGCATCATCATCATCGGGTGCGGGTTCTGCAGGCGTTGCTTCATGGCGGACGGGGTCAACCATCGCCGCGCAACCGCGCTGGCCGGGCTCCGCTCGCGCCATGGCAAGCGAGGCAACCGCGATCGCAAGCACGATCGCCGCGCTTTCAAGTATGCCGGGTCCTTGCCGGCCTGTCGCCTTTTCGCTCATCGCGCATCTCCATCGCAAAAGATTTGACTGACATGCCGGCCGCCCACAATGTGGAAGTTGCGCAGTCAGCCTTCGCCTGCACCGAAGGCTGAAACCCCTGCAGGAGAAAAAAGATGCGCTTCGATCTTACCGATCTCCGGCTGTTCCTGCTGGTCGCCGAGCGCGGCAGCATCACCCATGGTGCCGGACTTGCGGGGCTGGCGCTCGCCTCCGCCAGCGCCCGCATCAAGGGCATGGAGGAAAGCCTCGGCGCGCCGCTTTTAGAGCGGCGGCGGCGCGGCGTGGTGCCGACGGCCGCCGGACAGGCGCTGCTGCACCATGCGCGGGCGGTGCAGAACCAGATCGAGGCGATGGCCGGCGACCTCGGCGCCTATGCCACGGGCTTGCGTGCCCGCGTGCGGCTGATGGCCAACACAGCCGCCACCAGCGAGCTGCTGCGCGACATGCTGCCGGCCTTCCTTGTCGCGCATCCCGGCATCGATATCGACCTCGACGAGCGCCCCAGCCACGAGATCGCAGAGGCGGTGGCAAGTGGTGCCGCCGATCTCGGCATCGCCGCGACCTGGGCGGGTCTTTCGCATCTGGAGCAGAAGCCGTTCTTCATCGACAGGCTCGTGGTGATCGCCGCGCGAGACTGGCCCGGCCTCAAGGGCCACACCGCCAGCCTCGGCGACCTGCTCGGCGAAGCCTTTGTCGGCCTGAGCGCCGGCCATCCGTTGCAGGAGCACATCACCCGTCAGGCCGCCCGCCTTGGCGGCCATCTGCACTTCCGCATCCGCGTGCCCGGGCTCGACAATGTCTGCCGGCTGGTCGCCCAGGGCGCCGGCATCGCCGTCGTTCCGGAAAGTGCCGCGCGCCGCTCCGCCCGCACGCTGCGCAGCCTACGGCTGACCGACGACTGGGCAACACGCCAGCTCAACCTCTGCGCCCGCCGCTTCGACGAGCTGACGCCGCAGGCAAAGCTGCTTGCCGCGGCCTTGGCCTGAACCCGGCAACGGAACGCCGGCGGTGGCAACCGCGCGCAAAGCGGTGCGCTGTTGCCGTCCACGCTAAAACAACACCTTGCTTTTCAAAAGTCTGTGACGTAGCTTATTTGCATATAGGCAAAATAATTGCCGATTTTCTTTCTGTTTATGAAAGACGGGGGCTTTGCGGGAACATCTCGATCTGACGGATCGGCGGCTGGTCAAGCAGCTGTCGCAGGATGCGCAGCCGGGCATCAACCGCCTCGCCGAGATGTTGGCGATTTCGGTGCCGACGGTGCGCTCGCGGCTGCGCAACCTGCTCGACCGCAACCTGCTCAAGGTCGTCGGGCTCTTGAACCTCACCGAGCGCCCCGAGTTGATCTCGGCCATTGTCGGTATCAATGCCCAGGGCCGCGGCCGTGCCCGCGAACTGGCGCAGCGCATTTCGGAACTGCCCTTCGTCAATTCGGCCTCGGTGGTCACCGGGCGCTTCGATATCATCGTCGACGTGACGGTGGCCGGTGACGTCGCCGATCTCTACCGCGTCACCAGCGAGCTGATCCCGGGCGCGGGCGAGCCGGGCGAAGTCGTGCGCAGCGAGACCTTCGTCGTCATGGCGTCCTGCAACAAATGGGTCAGCCTGCCGGAAGGCTGCTGGTCGGACGATCGCAAGGAGCCGGCATGAAGATCGCGGTTCTCGGAGGCCTCGGGCTACAAGGCCGGGCGGCCATTGCCGATCTCGTCGCCAGTGGCGTCGAGGAAGTGGTTTGCGTCGATACCGCGCCGGACGGCCCGGCCCGGCTCGACGGCCTGACCGATCTTTCCCGCGTGCGCTTCGTCGTACCCGAGGGTGCGATCGGCCCGGCCCTGACCACTGTACTGGCCGATGTCGACGCCGTCATCGATCTGTTGCCGCAACCACTGATGCGCGAGGCGGTGCAAGCCGCGATCGCAACCCGCACGCCGCTGGTCACCACCAATTACGGCAAGGCGATCGCCGACCTGGCGCAGGCCGCCGAACAGGCCGGTGTGGCTATCATGACCGAATGCGGACTCGACCCCGGCATCGATCTCGTGCTCTACGCGCGCGCCGCGCGCCAGTTCGACGCGATCACCGCGATCGATTCCTATTGCGGCGGCATCCCCGAGCCGAAGGCGATGGCCAAGCCGCTTTGCTACAAGGTGAGCTGGAACTTCGACATGGTTCTGGTCAGCCAGAACCGCGACAGCGTGATGGTCGAGGACGGGCAACGCGTCGCGGTCCCGGCCGGCCAGCAGCACCACAATCCTTTCATTCATGAGATCGAGGTCGCGGGCCTCGGCATGCTGGAAGCCTTCCCCAACGGCGATGCGCTGCATTACGTCGAGATGCTTCCCGCGGCAAAAGGGCTGCGCCGCTCCGGACGCTATACGCTGCGCTGGCCGGGATGGTCGGCCTTCTGGGCACCGCTGAAGGAACTCGGCTTCCTCTCGGAAGACAAGGTGCCCGGCACGGGCGCCAGTCCGCGCGAATTCCTCGGCCGGCTGCTCGGCCCGCAATTGCAATATGGCCCCGGCGAAAAGGATCTGTGCGTGATGCGCAATGTCTTTTCCGGCCTCGAGGGCGGCCGCGCCAAGACGGTCACTTCGGATCTGATCATCGAGCGCGACCTGGCTTCGGGCCTGTTCGGCATGAGCCTCGGCGTCGGTTATCCCGCCAGCATCGTGGCGCAAATGCTGGCGCGCGGCGAGATTGCCAAGCCAGGCCTGCTCAACCCGCTGCTCGACGTGCCGGACATCAGCTTCTTCGACGAACTGGCCCGGCGTGGCATCACGGTTTCCGAGACGGTGGCCCGGGACTGAGGAGAGAGATTTGCGAACGGTGGCCGCCGCCGGCAACGGCGCTGCCGCTCAAAAAGCACCCCGAAGGGTGAAACAACAACGTGGAACAATAAAACAAGGAGGAATGCCAAATGAAGATTGCCAGACTTTTCATCGCCGGACTCGCACTCGCCGGCCTCACCACGGCCGCCAGTGCCGGCGCGCTCGACGACATTACCAAGCGCGGCGAACTGCGCGTTGCCGTGCAGACCCAGGGACCGCCCTTCTCGCTGGTCGGCGCCAATGGCGAGCGCACCGGCAGTTCGGTCGAACTTGCCGAACTGATGGCCAAGGAAATGGGTGTGAAAATCACCTTCCTCGACTTCGACTGGGATGGCCTGATCCCCGCACTCTTGTCCGGCAAGGCCGATCTCTTGGTCGCCGACATGACGCCGACGCTGGCGCGCGGCATGAAGGTCGCCTTCACCACGCCTTATATGTACACAGGCAGCACCGTCTTCACCAAGGCCGACAGCAAATTCAAGACCACCGAGGACTGCAAGGCCAAGGGCACCAAGATCGCCGTGCTGCTCGGCGCGACCGGCGAGAAGGAAGCCAAGGCCGCCTTCCCCGATGCCGACATCAAGAGCTACAAGGGCGGCGGTCCGCTGCTGCTCGACGCCGTCAACAACGGCCAGGCCGACTGCGGCGTCAACGACGTCTCGGCGGTCAAGGGCCAGTCGACCGCCTACCCGGCCGGCACCTTCACCATCATGCCGGACCTGCTGTCGAAGGAGCCGCTTGCCTTCGCCACTCGCTACGACGAGCCGGACCTTTTGATCTGGATGAACCTTTTCCTCAACCAGGTCACCATCGACGGCCGCCTGCAGAAGAACCTCGACTACTGGGTCAATTCCGACGCCTGGAAGAAGGATCACTGAGAAAATAGGGAGTAGGGGAGTAGTGAGTAGGGAATAGTGACCGGTGAATGGAGTATCGCCCATTCCGAACACGCTTCACTACTCGCTACTGCCTACTCACTACTCCCTACTCACTGTTCACGCCCATGCTCGAAAATTTCAGTTTCCGCACCATCGTCGAATATCTGCCCCTGTTCGGGCAGGGTCTGGTCACGACCGTCTGGCTGTCGGCGCTGTCCTTCGTCGGCGCGCTGATCGTCGGCATCGTGCTGTGCGCCATGGGCCTGCAGCGCGGCTGGCTGTTTCGGGTTCCGGCCAAGGCCTATATCGACGCCGTGCGTGCCACGCCGTTGCTGGCACAGCTCTATTTCCTCTATTTCGGCCTGCCCCGGCTCGGCTTCGTGCTGCCCGAGCTGGTCGTCGGCATCCTCGCGCTGTCACTGAACAGCGGCGCCTATGTCGCTGAAATCATTCGCGCCGGCATCCTGTCGATTCCGCGCGGCCAGGTCGAAGCCAGCGTCGCCTCGGGCATGACCTACGTCCAGCGCATGCGCCTGGTCGTGCTGCCGCAAGCTTTCAAGGTGACGATCCCGCCGCTGCTCGGGCAGGCGATCGTGCTGGTCAAGGATTCCGCTCTGCTGTCGCTGATCTCGGTCGCCGAGCTGACGCGCGCCGGCCAGTTGCTCGCTTCCGACCGCTTCATGCCGGCCGAGGGTTTCCTCACCATCGCCGCCTTCTACCTGCTGCTCTACTACTGCTTGAAAGGACTGGCCGTTCTGTCCAGCCGCTGGCTCGGCACAGCAGGGGCGCGGGCATGATCTGGCAACAGTTCCTCAGCCTCGCTGGCTCGTATCCCCTCGCCTTGCGCGGCCTCGGCATGACCGTCGTGCTGTCGCTGATCAGCCTGGTGCTCGGCACCGTGCTTGGCTTCGGCCTCGGCATCTTGCGCACCGGCGGAAACCGGCTGATCGCCGGCGTCATCGGCGCCTGGGTCGACCTGATCCGCGGCACGCCGTTCCTGGTGCAGATCTTCCTGATCTTCTTCATCCTGCCGGAATTCGGCGTCGAGCTCGACGCCTTCACCGCCGGCATCATTGCGCTCACCAATCTGGCCGCCTGCTTCATCTGCGAGATCGTCGTCGCCGGCATCCGTTCCGTGCCGACAGGCCAGGTCGAGGCAGCCCTTGCATCCGGCCTGTCGCGCTGGCAGCGCATGCGCCAAGTGGTGCTGCCGCAGGCGATGCGCATCGTGCTGCCGCCGCTGGTCGGGCAATATGTGCTGCTGATCAAGGATTCTTCGGTCGTCTCGGCCATCGGCCTGACCGACCTCACCCGCGTCGGCTGGCTGGTGGTGCAGCGCGTACCCAACGGCCTGCTGGTCTTCTTCCTTGTCGGCGTCGGCTATTTCATCGTCTGCTATCCGCTGATCATGCTGGCGCGCCGGCTCGAACGCCGCATGGGCGCGGCCCATGGCGAGGTGCAGCTGTGACATCGAACCCCAAAGGGCCAAAACAGACATGACCAATGCGGGTCTCACCAAAACAGGCATGATCGACTTTCGCGGCGTCAACAAATGGTTCGGCTCGCTCAACGTGCTCCGGGATATCACGCTGAGCGTCGAGCCGCGCGAAGTCGTCGTCGTCTGTGGCCCGAGCGGCTCCGGCAAGAGCACGCTGATCCGTTGCATCAACGGGCTGGAGACGATCAAGGACGGCGAGCTCGTCGTCGACGGCCAGCGCCTTGGCGACCGCGCCACCAACATGACGCAGCTGCGCACCGAGATCGGCTTCGTCTTCCAGTCGTTCAACCTCTACCCGCACAAGACCGCGCTCGAGAATGTCACGCTGGCGCCCATCCATGTCCGCAAGATCCCGCGCGCCGAGGCCGAGCATGCCGGGCGCGAATTGCTGGCCAAGGTGGGGCTCGCCGATAAGGTCAACGCCTATCCGGCGCAGCTCTCCGGCGGCCAGCAGCAGCGCGTGGCGATCGCGCGCTGCCTCGGCATGCGGCCCAAGATCATGCTGTTCGACGAGCCGACCTCGGCACTCGACCCCGAGATGATTTCGGAAGTGCTCGACGTCATGGTGGCGGTCGCCGAGGAAGGCATGACCATGATGGTGGTGACGCACGAGATGGGCTTTGCCCGCAAGGTCGCCCAGCGCGTGGTGTTCATGGATGCCGGCGCCATCGTCGAAAGCGGCACGCCCGACGAATTCTTCTCGCACCCCAAGACCGACCGCAGCCGCGCCTTCCTGAGCAAGATTCTCAGGCACTGAGGACCATTGGGCTTGCGATGCAATCGCCGTTCGGACCGAAGTTCGGTCCGGCTCGTCGTGTCAGGCGACCAGCTGCCCTTCCGCCGCGGGCGAAAGGGCAAACCGTCCAGCTCAGGCCGCCGTCGGGTAATCCGTATAGCCCCTAGCGTCGCCACCATAGAACGTCGCTTTGTCCGGCGCGTTCAGTTCGGCATTCCGCTTCAGCCGGCTGACGAGGTCGGGATTGGCGATGAACAGCTTGCCGAACGCGACAAGGTCGGCGTAGCCGTCCCCGACAGCCTTTTCGGCCAATTCCTTGTCATAGCCATTGTTCACCAGCCAGGCACCGGTGCCGCCGTCCTTGCGGTAGGAGGCCTTGAGGTCTTCGTAATCGAACGGCCTGTCGCCCTGGCTGAAGTCGCGTGCGCCGCCGGTCGCGCCTTCGACGATGTGGACATAGGCGAGGCCCCGGCTGCCCAGGCTCGCCGCAACATGGTTGAACAGCGGCTGCGGATCGGTATCCGAGGCGTCGTTGGCCGGCGTTACCGGCGACAGCCTGATCCCGGTCCTGCCGGCGCCGACAGTGCCCGTGACCGCGTCGACCACCTCAAACAGGAGGCGCGCCCGGTTTTCGATGGAGCCGCCATAATCGTCGGTGCGATGGTTGGTGCCCGAGCGCAGGAACTGGTCGACGAGATATCCATTGGCACCATGGATCTCGACGCCGTCGAAGCCCGCTACCTCGATCGCCGCCTTTGCGGCGCGGCGAAAATCATCGACGATGCCGGGAATTTCGGCCACGTCGAGCGCGCGCGGCTCGGAGGTGTCGACGAACTCGCCGCTGCCATCCGGCGTGACCAGGAACGTCTTGGATTTTGCTCTGATCGCCGATGGCGCCACCGGCTTGCCGCCGCCAGGCTGCAACGAATTGTGCGAGATGCGTCCGACATGCCAGAGCTGGACCACGATCTTGCCGCCACCTTTATGAACCGCGTCCGTGACACGTTTCCAGCCGGCAAGCTGATCCCCCCCGTAGAGGCCGGGCACGTTGGCATAGCCCTGGCCCTGATGGCTGATGGCGGTTGCCTCCGTCACGATCAGCCCCGCCGTGGCGCGCTGGCCGTAGTAGGTGACCGATAAGTCGCCGGGCACTGCATTGGGTGAGCGATTGCGCGTCAGCGGCGCCATGACGATGCGGTTCGCCAGCGTCAGGTCACCGGCCCGCAAGGGATCAAAGAGGGTAGCCATGAGAAATGCCTTTCATGCTTTTTGGGGGAATGGGGAGGATCGTCAGAGATCGGACAAGGCAGCCTGGAAGGCGGCGATGGTTTCTTCGTTGCGCTTGTAGAACACCCATTGGCCGACACGCCGCGTCGTCACGAGGTCGGCGGACGCCAGCGTTGCCAGATGTGCCGAAACGCTGGACTGAGCCAGGCCGCGATGGTCGAACTGGCTGGCGCAGACACCCATCTCGAGCGGATGTGCCTGCGCTGCGAAGTGCTGTTCAGGCTCCTTCAGCCACGCCAGGACATCCCGTCGAAACGGATGCGCCAACGCCTTCAATATGATGTCGTAGTCCATCTTCACCTCGCATCGATCTCAACCGATATATAGATCGGGTAGAGGCGATATGGCAGGTAATCCATGCCAATTTTGCGGGCGATCGGAGAACGTTGCTCTCAGGTCACGGCCGGAAACCTCAGTAGCGCCGCCGGGTGCTTCCGTCGCCCGTTGAGGGAGGCGCTCCCATCATGTGACCGACAGCACCTTGCCCGTATCGTGCTGGCGCACGAAATCCACGCGCTTGCCGTCCCAATGGTAGCTGTAATGCCGGCCCTGCACCGGGACGGGGATAACATCGGGCCAGAAGATGCCGATGCATTGGCCCTCAGTCATGCGCACGCTGTTCCACACCAGCCCGTCGCTGCCTTGGGCCCGCAGCGCCCGCCCCTCCGCCTGCGAGGCGGTGTAGTCGTCGGGGTCGAGCACGCCGGGCACCGCATTGACGTCGTCGAGGTCGCGATCGACGCTGCCGATCAGCACGCGGAAATCAGCCGTCCAGCCCGGATCCTCACTGGTGGCGCGCATAAAATTCTGGTGGTGGTGGATAGTCTCGGCCAGCGCCACGTCCTCGCTGTCGCCGGCATAATAGATGCCGTAGCTGCCATCGGAAAAACGGCCGGGCCGCAGCGTCGAACAATGCACAAAGGGCGCCATGACGAAACTTGCGCCGGGACCGGAAACCCGCCTTGCGGCCGGCACCTTGCCGATCTCGCCGATCTCGAGCCGGATTCGCGGGTTGGTCTTCTCCTCGACCGAGGCCAGCGCCTCCCAGTCGCGCGGATCGGCAATGTCCTCGAACAGGTCGATCGGCGGATGGATGGAGCGGATGATGCGGAAGGTCTGATGCCAGTGGACGCGGCGCCGGACCGCGAGCCCACTCACCATGCACCACGCTCCGCATCGAGCCATTCACGCATGGCGGCAAGATCGGAAATTTCGCCACGCAGCATCAGGTCGAGCGCCGACTGGCCGCCGAAGGTCGCGTTGGGCTTGCGGATCCAGGCATAGCCGCGCGCCGGCTCGGTAAAGAGATAGCGCAGGCCCTTGTGGATGCCCATCAGATGCGCCATGCGGGTGCGCAGGTCGCGGTCGATCCGGCCGATGCCGCCTTCCTTCCAGCGTGCCCAGGTCCGCGCCGACATGCCGCCAAGCAGGATACAGGCCTCGAGGTCCGTGAGGTTCCACGCCTTGAACAGATTGACCGTGGTGCGCGCCAGCGCACCGGCCTCTTCCTCCGAAATGGCGCTGCCGACCGTGGCCGGCGTGGCGACAATGGACTGAAGTTGCATTTTGCTCACCCTTGCTATTGGCAGAGATATAGCATGTATTTGCCAATTGGCAAGGATGAGGTCGTAGGGGCAACGGCTTTCAGATCGACGAAGGTTCCGAACTTTGTAAGGGAGACTGCCAATCGCCGAGGTTGGCGCCGCCCCTCACCTGCCTGCCGGTGTCCAGCCGATAGATAGGTAACACTTTGAACCGGATACATAGGTAACACTTCTCCCCTCTATTCGTCCGCCGCAGCGCCAAGCGGTTTGGTTGGCGCGGCGCTGCGGCGGACGAGCTTCATGCGCCTCGTGTCGATGATGCCCAGGGGATGGGCATAGAAGGAAAGCGCCCATTGGCCATCCTCGGTTTCGGTGGCCGCGACCGCTTCACCGGCCAGTGTTTGCGAGACATAGATGAAGCCGCCATTCCATCGGATCTCGCCATTGTGGCGCACGTGGCGGACCGCGGCCTCGGCCGGATAATCGGGCTCGGGTGGCGTTCTTGGCATGAGGCGCTGTGAGCGGCGGTAATGCTGGGCTGGAGTGTCCATGGCCAGCGCCTCATGCGGTCGCTCCTCATTGTAGCTGCGCCGAAAGGCCTCGAAGGCTCGACCCTGAGCTGTTCTGTCGGCTTGCGGGTGCTTGGCCAGCGGCAGCATGGTCAGATGAAAGCGCTCATGGCGGCCGTTCTGCTGCGGCTTGCCGGGTGCGATCCGCTCCAGCACGATGCCAAGTTTGACGAAGCGCGCGGCAAGTGGCGTCAGCCCGGCGACGCCGGCCGACGCGAACGGCGGGCCATTGTCGCTTCTGAAGCGATCCGGCAGCCCATGCTCCTCGAACAACCGCTCGAACACCGGCCAGGCCTCGGCATCGGCCGTCGAGCCCGTTGCTTCCAGCGCCAGAAGATAGCGGCTTGACGCATCCATCACCGTCAAGGGCTCGCAACGCCGCTTGTCGCCGGTCGGGAACCAGCCTTTGTGGTCGCCAGTCCACACTGCGTTCGGTTCCTCGGCCGGCGGCCAGGGGCCGTTGCCGCAGGCCCGCAGCCGTGGCCGCTTGCGCGCGCCCACAAGCCCATGTCGTGCAAGGATGGCACCCGCCGTCGAAGCTGACGGCCAGCGCAGCTCGGGGGCCGTGCGCTTGAGCCGCGCCACGATCTTCTTGGGCCCCCACAGTGGATGCGTCTCCTTTGCCGCCACGATCCGTTCCACCAGATCCAGAGCCGTCGCCCGGCCGTGATTGAGCGGCGCCCGTGGCAGATCGCGCAAACCTTCCGGGCCCAACGCACGATAGCGACCAAGCCACTTGTAGCCGATCTTGCGAGAGATGCCGTAGGCCGCACAAATCTCGCTCATCGTCTCCTCACCTGCCAGGCAGTCCACAACAAACCGAAGTCGCTCGTCCATGATGCCAGTCTCTCGCCAAACCATCGCCGGTCCTCCCAGCGAAGGAGAAAACTGTCACCCATCCATCAGGTCCATTCTGTTACCTATCTATCCGGTTCGGACACCGGCATCCTCTCCCCGTATAGTGACGGGGAGAGGGGTGCTGTCGTCACCGATTTCGCCAATCACCAACGTTGCAAAGAGGGTGCTTGCGTTGCGGCCAGCCCCTTCTCCCCGTCACTATACGGGGAGAAGTGCCCGGCAGGGCGATGAGGGGCGGCGCCGACCTCCCGATGGTCCGGCTCAAGCAGGCTGAGTGCCGTTTCGAACGAAACCGCGTCGTACCTACTCCGCTGCCTCATACCCAGCGATACCCTTGATCTCCAGAAAATCCTCGAGCCCGTATTCGGCGTATTCGCGGCCGTTGCCCGACTGCTTATAGCCGCCGAAGGGCAGGCCGGCGTCCCAGGTCGGGTAGTTGATGTAGACGTTGCCGGAGCGCATGCGCGCCGCCACGTCGCGGGCCTTCTGGATGTCCTTGGCCTGGATGTAGGAGGCGAGGCCGTAGACCGTGTCGTTGGCCTGCTCGACCGCCTGCTCGACCGTGTCGTAGGGCATGATCGCCAGCACTGGCCCGAAGATTTCCTCGCGCGCGATGCGCATGTCGTGGGTGACGTCGGCGAACACGGTCGGCCTGACAAAGTAGCCGCGGTTGAGTTCGGCGGGGCGGCCGGGACCGCCGGCGACCAGCGTCGCACCCTCGTCGATGCCGGCCTGGATCAGGTCCTGGATCTTGTCGAACTGAACCTGGCTGACGACAGGGCCAAGCTTGGTGTTGGCGCCGTCGGCGGGGCCGACCACGAACTTTTCCGCCGCAGCCTTGGCGTAGGAAGCCGCCTCGTCATGACGGTCGCGCGGCACGAACATGCGCGTCGGCGCGTTGCACGACTGGCCGCTGTTGCCGAAGCAGCCGGCGACGCCCTTGCTGACGGCGGTGGCGAGGTCGATGTCCGGGAACAGGATGTTGGCCGACTTGCCGCCAAGCTCCTGATGCACGCGCTTGACCGTCTCGGCGGCGGCCTTGGCGACCAGGATGCCGGCCCGGGTCGACCCGGTGAACGACATCATGTCGATGTCAGGATGGCTGGACAGCGCCTGGCCGACGCCGGGGCCGTCGCCGTTGACGAGGTTGAACACGCCCTTCGGCACGCCGGCCTCGTCGAGGATTTCGGCGAAGACGATGGCGTCGAGCGGCGCGATCTCCGATGGCTTCAGCACCATGGTGCAGCCGGCGGCGAGCGCCGGGCCCACCTTGCAGGTGATCTGGTTCAGCGGCCAGTTCCACGGCGTGATCAGGCCGACGACGCCGATCGGCTCCTTGACGATCAGCGAGGAACCCTTGACGTGGCGAAACTCGAACGATTTCAGCACTTCCGCCATCTTCGTCAGATGCGCGAGGCCGACGCCCACCTGGCTGTCGAGCGCGAACTGGCGCGGCGCGCCCATCTCGCGCGACACGGCGAGCGCCAGGTCGGAACTGCGCTTCTTATAGACCGCAATGACGCGATTCAGGATATCGAGGCGCTCTTCCACCGAGGTGAAGCCGAATGTGTTGAAGGCGCGCTTGGCCGCGGCCACCGCCTTGTCGACATCGGCCTTGGTGCCGAGCGATATCTGCGCGAAGGCATCCTCGGTCGACGGATCGATGACATCGAGTGTGTTGGCCACAACAGGATCGACCCACGCGCCATCGATATAGAACTGCAGATTGTGTGACATGGTTTCTCCTGGGGGCGCGTCGCGTGGCCGTTTCGGCCGTGATATATGGCTAGAGATAACGATGCGCAAACGCCGCTGTCAAACGCAACCCCCGAAGTGGTTGAGCCAGACGCGTTGGCCCAGCGAACCCAGCCGTTTTCGATGACATGGATGAACTACAGCAGCGTGTGTCCTGCCTCAACCAGACGCTGTCTCGCCGCATCCTGGTCCGCCATTTTCACCAGCAGATGATCGCCGTCGAAGGTGGACACCAAGAAGATGCCCAGCCCGTTTTCCGACAGCGGCCGGATGACCGACAGCACGATGCCGGTTTCGTCGAAAGCAAACGGCCCCTGCAATTTGAAGGCGACCCAGTCGCCGTCGTGCTTGACGGTGCCTGGAACGCGATCCTCCAGGCAAGTGATCGAAAGCTCGTCATCGGTCCTGGTGATGCTAACGAAGCCTGGCCCGTCCGCCCAGCCGGGAATGCTGTCGCTCGCCCCGAGCCGTGAAATCGCGTAAATCTCTGGAAGTTGCTTCAATTTGATCCTGGCAGCCATCTTCGTACCATTCCTCCGCTTGCCCGCTATCGCGTCAATTTCTTGCTCATATAGACCGTCATGCCGCCCATGAACGGCTCCTCCCTGTCGATCGTATAGCCGTGCCATTTATACAGCGACACATTGACCTCGAAAGCGCCGTTGGTCAGCAGGCGCAGCTCCGGACGGCCTGCTTCGATCGCCTTCCACTCGGCCCGCTCCAGCAGCAGCCGCCCGATCCCCCTGCCCTGCGCCTCCGACGCGACGCAGACATTCTCGATCCACAAATGGTCGCCGGCAAGCATGGTTTCGATCATCCCGACAATGCGGCCCTCCTCGATGGCCAAGTCGAACGGATGCTCGGCAACGGCCTTCTCATAGTCGGCGCGCATCGGCAGCGGTTCGCGGCCGATCACCGGCACCCATTTGCCATAGGCTGATCGAACGATATCCCGGATCGCAGCGGCGTCGGCGGGTTCGGCCGGCCGGAACCGGATGGAGGAATTGATGGTCATGACAGGGCTCCAGACATGGAAAACCCCGCCGGTGGGTGTTGCGGGCGGGGCTGGAAACGAACGAACCGGATCTATCCTGCCGGGTCTTGTCGTCGCGCAATCAGCTTGCCGCTTCGCGCTGGGCGGTGTCGCTGGATGCTGGCGGGGGCGGAAATGAGCATGGCGCCAAGCTGGCGCAAGTGGCGCGGCGCTGTCAAGCCAGGGCCAACTTGTCGGGAAACATCAAGGCGCTCTCATCGGCCTGCGGGGCCCTTATCCCCCGTGGTGACTTAACGCTGGCTCCGGTATGACGCCAGGGCAATTCCAGGAACAGTGTGAAACGGTTTCCCTTGGGAATTGCACTAAAGCTGGACCGCTCCCGGGGCTGTCCTATCTGATCCCTATCCTCTCCACGACGAAAGGGAGCGACCGCCCGTGACAGATATCGACCTTGCCGACACCTATCGTGGCTACATCGCCTGCCTCAATGCCCAGGACTGGCAGGACCTCGAACGCTTCGTGCACGGCGAGGTGCACTACAATGGCGACCGGGTCGGGCTGACAGGATACCGTGACATGCTGGAACGTGATTTCCGGGAAATTCCGGACCTTTATTTCGACATCCAACTGCTGATCTCCGATACGCCTTTCATAGCCAGCCGGCTGCAATTCAACTGCACGCCGAAGGGAAGTTTTCTCGGCCTCCCCGTCAATGGCCGGAAAGTCTCTTTCAGCGAGAACGTCTTCTACGAGTTTCTCGATGGCAAGATCAGGCATGTCTGGTCGGTCATCGACAAAGCGGCCATCGAAGCGCAGTTGTAGGCGTCTTCGCTCCTTGAACGGAACGATTTCGGCGCGGCAATCGTTCGTCAGAATCGATCATTCTAACGAAAATAATTCGTTGGAAAGATCGTTTTAGGAATGGCATTCTCCTGAGGCACTCGCCTGGAGAATTGCATTGTCTTCCACCGCCCGCGCTACGAACGATATTCCGAAAAGCACGATTTCCGCCGATCTGGCGGCAAGTCGGAAGCGCCTCGATTCGGCGTGGAACGGCATCATCCCCGGCATCGTCCTGGTGGCGATGATCACCGCCGTCGCCTTTTCGGCCCGCAATGTCTCCGGCTTCGCCCTGTTCAGCCCGATGATTCTCGCCGTCGTCGCCGGCATGGTCTATTCCAATGTGCTCGGCACGCCCGCCCATGCCAAGGCCGGCATCGCCTTCTCGCAAAAACGCCTGTTGCGCTTCGCCATCGTGCTGCTCGGCTTCCAGCTGACGCTCGGCCAGGTCGTCTCGATCGGCGCTGGCGGCGTCGGCATCGTCGCGCTGACCCTAGGCGCCACCTTCGTCTTCACCATCACGCTCGGCCGCCTGATCGGCGTCGACGCCAAGCTGGCGCAGCTGATCGCCGCCGGCACCTCGATCTGCGGTGCCTCGGCCATCGTCGCCACCAACATCGTCACCGATGCGCGTGACGAGGACGTCACCTACGCCGTCGCCTCGATCACGCTGTTCGGCACCGTGTCCATGCTCGGCTTTCCGCTGCTGGCCCCCGTGCTCGGCCTCGACCAGCACGCTTTCGGCCTGTGGGCAGGGGCCTCGATCCATGAGGTCGCGCAGGTCATCGGCGCCGGCTTCCAGAACGGCACCCAGTCCGGCGAGATCGCCACCGTCGCCAAGCTGACCCGCGTTGCCATGCTGGCGCCGATGGTCATCGCGCTCGGCCTGATGGCGCGGCGCGGCAGCCGCGACCAATCAAGCGACCAATCCGGGACGCGGCCGCCCATGCCGTGGTTCGTCGCCGCCTTCGTCGCCGTCGTGGCGCTGAACAGCCTTGTCGCGATCCCCGCCGAAGTGAAGGCGGCGATGGCGCTCGCCACCACCATCATGCTGACCATGGGGCTGGCAGCCATGGGCCTGCAGGCCGACATTTCGCAGCTGCGCTCGCGCGGCCTGCGCCCGCTGGCACTGGCCTTCTCGGCCTTCCTGTTCATCGGCGGCTTCAGCCTGATACTGGTGAAGTTTGTCTGAGCATTAGCGCCGACAACAGGCGAGTTTGGGAATCAGACTACATCGGTTAGAGCTAGTCCAGCAAAAGTGCGTTGCGGTTTTGCGTCCGGAATTGCGTAGAGACAAAGGGTAAAGCATCGGAGGCGTTTTTTCGCCGGAAATGGTCTACGGTCCGCCTGTTCGCAGGAGCCCGCACCCGATCCATGCTGTTCGTTCCCCTGCCCTTCGTCGTCGCGCTGTTGCTGTTCATCCTGCTTGGCGTGGTCGCCAGGCGTGGAGATGAGGCTGCGCCCAACCTGCCGTTTCTTGCCCTGATCCTGGTCGCGGCACTGCAGTCGGTGTTCACCGGCCTGCGCTGGGGCTACGGCATCCGCGAAATAGGCTATATCGCTCCCCTCTCCGCCGCGATCATGCCAGCGCTGCTCTACGCCGGCGTTGCCAGGCTCGCCCGCACCAGCGACCGCCCATGGCCGGCCCTGCTGGCGCTCCACGCAGTCCCCGCCGCCATCGTCCTTGTGTTGGTGCTTTTCTGGCGCGACGCGGTCGACGCGGCGCTGATTTCGATCGATTTCATCTACGCCACCGCCATCCTCTGGCTGCTGCGGTCCGGCGCCGACGGGCTTCGCCTGGCGCCTTTCGACGGCGCGGTTCCGGCCTACCGGGGCATCATTGCCGCGGCGTTTACGCTATGCCTGTCGGGACTGGTCGACATGGCGGTGTCCTTCGACGTGGCATCCGGGCATGGCGCCCGTGCGGCGGCCGTGATCGGCATCGCCAATCTTTTCATCCTCGTCATCGTCGGCGTCGCGACGGCCGCGGCGAGCCAGAGCCATGTTCCGCCTAATGCCGCCGAGCTCGCCGAGACCTCGCCCCCTGCCAATGCCGGCGAAGACGCCGACACGCTTCGCAGGGTGGACGAAGTGCTGCGGGAGAAGAAGCTCTACCGGGACGCCGACCTCAATCTCAACCGCCTTGCGCGACGCGCCGGAATTCCGGCACGGCAGATTTCGGCGGCGATCAACCGGGCCAAGGCCAGGAACGTCTCGCAATATGTCAACGAACATCGCATCGACGAGGCCTGTCGGCTGCTGACCGGGACCGATCAGCCGGTGACCGAGATCATGTTCGCGGTGGGCTTCCAGACCAAGTCGAACTTCAACCGCGAATTCCGCCGCGTCACCGAGATGACGCCGCTCGCCTGGCGGGAACGCAATGCGCCCTCGCTTGCAAGCCCCGTGGGTGGCTGAACACTCGAGGCACTGCCCGGCGCCAAGCCGTACTCGATCACGATGTGGTACTCGATCACGACAAGGCACGTCCTCGATCGCGATCGAGGTCGCGGGCTCCGAGCCGATCCGCAGATATCGCGGTGTCAAACCAGCAAGGCGCACGCGTTCGCCAACGGAGCTTCCAATGAAATTATCGACGATGCTTTGTGCCGTCCTTGTCTCAACGATGCCGATGCAGCACGCGGCCAGCGCCGGCGACAGCGTCGGCGTTCGTCACGTCCCCGCTTCATCCAGGGAACGCGGCACTGATCTCGACGTCACGGTCTGGTACCCGGCGCAACCGGGCGGCGACGCGGTCAGCCTCGGCGACAATGAGCTTTTCATCGGCACCTCCGCCCTGCGCGATGCGCCGGTCTCAGGCGGAAAATTTCCACTCATCCTGCTTTCGCACGGCGCCGGGCTGGCGGGAAATCCGCAAGCCTTGAGCTGGATCGCGACACCTCTGGCCAGGCTGGGATTCATCGTCGCCGCTCCCACGCATCCGGGAAACACGGGGCCAAAAAGGTCCGCTGCGGAGACGATGAAACTGTGGCTGCGGCCCGCCGATCTCACGGCAACCCTGGACGCGATGGAAGGGGACGCCTTGTTCAGGGATCACCTGGAGCAGGGCCAAGTCGGCGTGCTCGGCCTTTCCATGGGCGGCAACACCGCCCTCGCCATGGCCGGTGCCCGCGTCGACCCGAAGCTGCTGGCAGCCTATTGTGATACGGACCGGCTCAATGCCTCGCTTTGCCAATGGGTCAGGCAAAGCGGCGTCGATCTCCACGCCATGGACCTGCGGCCCTCCGGCCGCGACAACAGCGACCGCCGCATCCGCTTTGCCATGGCCATCGATCCCGCGCCAGTCGATGTCTTCGACACCGGAAGCTTCGCCGGCATCAGGATCCCGGTCGATATCGTCAATCTTGGCCAGCCGGGAAAGATCCCCACGACCAGCGACGCCTCGGGGATCGCAAAGGCGATCGTTAAGGCGAGCTACGCGGCGATCGAGGATGCCAGCCACTACAGCATGTTCGGCGCGTGCAAGCCCGGTGCGTTGGCAATCATCGTGTCCGAAGAGATCGGCGACCCCGTGTGCGATGATGCTGGCGGACGATCGCGCGGCGAGATCCATGCGCAATTGATCGACATGGCGACTACGGCGTTCAGCAGAGCGCTGAAGGCAGGGCCATAGGCTTGCAAGGCAAGCGTTCTACGGCGCCAACGCTTATCGCTCGATGGCGCGCGCTCAGTCCTCGAACGAACTTGCCGCGACATAGACAGCGGCCAGCGCCTCGATGCCAGCCTGGTCGGCCTTGTCGAAGCGGCCGGGCAGCGGGCTGTCGAGATCGAGCACACCGAAGACGCCGTTGTCGTCTTCCAGGAGCACGACCAGTTCCGAGCGCGAATCGGCGTCGCAGGCGATGTGGCCGGGGAAGTCGTGGACGTCCTTGATCAGCATCGACGTGCCGAGTTCGACCGCGGTTCCGCACACGCCCTTGCCGACGGCGATGCGCACGCAGGCCGGCTTGCCCTGGAACGGGCCGAGCACCATCTCCTCGTCCGATGCCAGGAAATAGAAGCCGGCCCAATTGAGGTCGGGCACCATCTGGAAGACCAGCGCCGAGGTGTTGGCGGCATTGGCGATCGAGTCGCCCTCGCCGTCGAGCAGCGCCTTCAGTTGCGTGGCAAGGTCGCGGTAGAACGCGGCCTTGTCCGAGGTGTCGATGGCCTTGGCCGCAAACATGGCTTGTCTCCGAGCTGAGAATCGCGGTGCCGTTTCCGGCAAGCTGCACCAAACGACCACCGGGCCATATTAGCGTGAATTCCATCCCCCGCGAAAGCCGCAAGATCAGGACCGCCGCCGCAATTATCGCGGACGTGTGGCTCGATCTTGCCGCCGGGCTGCATGAAGGCGCTGGTGCTGCGGTTGAGTGGGAAGTAGCAGCTTCAATACGAGCGTCCTTCTCCCCCGTTCACGGGGAGAGGGACGATGTTGTCGCCGCTTTCGCCAATCGTTGGCGTCGCAGGCCGTCTGAATCCTAGTAGCCGCCGCCCGCCGGTGCCGCATCCTTCGGCGGAACGTCGGTGATCATCGCTTCGGCGGTGATCAGCAGGGCCGCGATCGACCCGGCGTCCTGCAGTGCGGTGCGTACGACCTTCGCCGGGTCGACGATGCCGGCCTTGATCATGTCCACATAGGTCTCGTTCTGGGCGTCGAAGCCCTGATTGTGGTCCTTGCTGTCGGCGAGCTTGCCGACCACGATCGAGCCTTCGACGCCGGAATTCTCGGCGATCTGGCGGATCGGCGCTTCGAGCGCCCGCAGAACGATCGAGATGCCGGCGGTGACATCGGCATTGGCGCCGTTCAGGCCTGATAGCGCAGATTTGGCGCGCAGCAGGGCCACGCCGCCGCCGGGCACGATGCCTTCCTCGACCGCCGCGCGCGTTGCGTTCAGCGCGTCGTCGATGCGATCCTTCTTTTCCTTCACTTCCGACTCGGTGACGCCGCCGACGCGGATGACGGCAACGCCGCCTGATAGCTTGGCCAGCCGTTCCTGCAGCTTTTCCTTGTCGTAGTCGGACGTCGTCTCGTCGATCTGGCCCTTGATCTGGGCAACGCGCGCCTGGATGGTCGCCTTGGTGCCGGCGCCGTCGACGATCGTGGTGGTGTCCTTCTCGATCAGCACGCGCTTGGCGCGGCCGAGCATCTCGATGGTGACGTTTTCGAGCTTGATGCCGAGATCCTCGGAGATCATCTGGCCTGCCGTCAACACCGCTATGTCTTCCAGCATCGCCTTGCGGCGGTCGCCGAAGCCCGGCGCCTTGACGGCCGCTACCTTGAGGCCGCCGCGCAGCTTGTTGACGACCAACGTGGCAAGCGCCTCGCCTTCGACGTCCTCGGCGATGATAAGCAACGGCCTGCCGCTCTGCACCACGGCTTCGAGGATCGGCAGCATCGCCTGCAGATTGCCGAGCTTCTTCTCGTGGATGAGCACATAGGGCTCTTCTAGCTCGACACGCATCTTGTCGGCATTGGTGACGAAATAGGGTGAGAGATAGCCGCGATCGAACTGCATGCCCTCGACGACGTCGAGCTCGGTTTCGGCGGTCTTGGCTTCCTCGACGGTGATGACGCCGTCATTGCCGACCTTGTCCATCGCCTTGGCGATCATGGCGCCGACGCTGGCATCGCCATTGGCGGCGATGGTGCCGACCTGGGCTATCTCGGCCGACGACTTGACCTTCTTGGCCTTGGCCTTGATTTCCACGACGACGGCGGCGACGGCCTGGTCGATGCCGCGCTTCAAGTCCATCGGGTTCATGCCGGCGGCGACCAGCTTGGCGCCTTCGCGCAGGATCGAGGCGGCCAGCACGGTTGCCGTGGTGGTGCCGTCGCCGGCGAGGTCATTGGTCTTCGAGGCCACTTCGCGCACCATCTGCGCGCCCATGTTCTCGAACTTGTCGGCAAGCTCGATTTCCTTGGCAACGGTGACGCCGTCCTTGGTGATGCGCGGCGCGCCATAGGCCTTGTCGATGACGACATTGCGGCCCTTGGGACCGAGGGTAACCTTGACGGCGTTGTTGAGAAGCTCGACGCCGCGCAGCATGCGGTCGCGCGCGTCGGTGGCGAATTTGATTTCCTTGGCAGACATTTTTTCAATCCCGTTCGTGTGAGTGGACCCGTTCGCCACCGAGCCGCCGAAGCTCGGTGTCTGCCGGGTCAGGCGGCCTTCTTGGCCGCAGGTTTGTCGGTGACGGCCGTCTCGCTCTTGTCGATGACGCCAGTCTCGCTCTTGTCGATGACGCCCATGATGTCGGCTTCCTTCATGATCAGAAGGTCCTCGCCGTCGATCTTGACCTCGGTGCCCGACCATTTGCCGAACAGGATGAGGTCGCCGGCCTTGACGTCGAGCGGCACAAGCGCGCCGTTTTCGTCGCGTGCGCCGGGGCCGACAGCGATGACTTCGCCTTCCTGCGGCTTTTCCTTGGCAGTGTCGGGGATGATGATGCCGCCCTTGGATTTGATATCGCCTTCGGCGCGCCGGATGACGACGCGATCGTGGAGTGGCCGAAACTTCATGAGAACTTCTTTCTGGGGCCGGCTTAGGCGGCCGCACCCATCCTATAGGCGCTTTGGCACTCGATAGATAGGAGTGCCAAAATTATTCGCGACCAAAATTAAATATTGAAAAGTATTATTTCGGCACCTGGTTTCGTGGTACCCAAACCCAGTCAAATAATTCAAAAAATTGAATTTTGCCGGTCGAGTGCCTATTTATCGGACAAGTTCACTCTCACGATTTCAGGGCACAAGGAGATTTCCACAATGGCCGACGGCAATCAGACGATCATGGAAAAAGCTGAAGCCCGCTTTGTCGACAAGCAGAAGAAGACGGCGGAGCGCAACAAGGCCACCGCCGAGTACATGTCCGAGGCAAGGGCCAGGGAGATCAAGACGGCAAGGCTGAGGCAATTGCGCCTGGCCAAGGAAGAGGCCGACCGCGTCGCGGAAGCCCTGAACCCGACGCCGAAGAAGAAGCGGGCGGTGAAGAAAGCCTAAGCAATTCCAGGAAAAGTGCGAAGCGCTTTCCCTTGGGAATGGCGCCAAAACAAAGGAGGCAAGAACATGAGCCTGACCTTTCCTAACCGCAGCCGCAGCTATGACGAAGCCGGCAAGCGGATCCGCTTCGTCGGCCATGACGGCATGTTCCAGATTTCCTTTTCCGTCGCCGCCGACGCGATGACCAAGATCCAGCCGCGAACCAGCGCCACCGAAGCCGGCTATCTCGCCACCTTCGACACCGAAAGCAGCGTCATTCGCGATGTGGCGTCGAAGGCCTACGATCGCACACGCAAGAGCATGTATGTGTTGACATCGGACGATTTCGGCTGAGACCTGCTTCCGAATGCGGTGAACCGGATCAGGGCTTGCGTTCTGCTCCCCGCATTGCAGTTGCACTGACGGCCAATGCATGTCGCCCAAAAGTACCTGGGGTTTGGGGAAACGACATGAAAACAAAGACCTAAAGCAATTCGCATGAATCCGCTTCAGCGCGACGCGATTTAGGAATCAGCTCTTTCGTTCCGCCCTCTCCCGGCGTTTGACGTCGCGGACATTCATCTGCACCACCATGTCCTCGGCATCCCGCGGGCTCATGCCCACCATCACTCTTTGCCGCACCACGGCGGGCTGGCCGGTGAAGACATCGATGATGGTCCAGCTCTGGGGAAGCTCCATTCGCAGTGCGTAGCGATTTGCCATCTGGCGTCCCGTCTTTCGGCCCGGCCGCTCTGTCGAGCCTCAACCCTTGATCAAGAAAAACACGGCAGCCAGGATTGTTACCGTCCAGGCGATGACCGACAGCTTCAACGCCATGCCGCCATGCGTGACCAGGACCTCGCGCAGTCGAGGCATGATACCCGCCGGCCGGGCTCGCACCGCCGCCCCGGCGGCGGGCGCCTTGACGCCCTGTTTCCCGAAGACCGGCAGCAGCGATGGTTCACGCACGAAGATGGCCTCGATTGTCAGGGGAAAATCGGCAGCACGGATGCTCGCGTGACTTCCATAGCACTCTTTTCGCGAACGCCCGCATGCCAAATCAAGAATAGGCGCCACGGACCCAATGGAACGATGGTGCCAGCCGGAACCGTTCCACATCTTCAACGCCGAACCCGGCGGGAAAGGCCGCAGCGCCGCGGCTTGATCCGCGGCGGCGCTTGCCCCTGCCCAACCATTTTTTCCCTCTTGAACGCTCACCCAATCTGGCCTAGCCTTGGCTTGAGAAAAGGTTTTTCCAAACATTTCCGATCAAGCTCGGCCATCGACCGTGCTTTGTTTCGACCTGTAAGAGAAAACCTTTTCTCATGCTAAGGATTTTCGGCGCGATGCCATCGGACGATCAGCCTGTTCCGGTCTTTCCAAAGCCTGTCACCTTGCGTGACGTGGCCGCGCAGGCCGGCGTCAGCGTCGCCACCGCATCGAAGGCGCTCAACGACCAGGGGCGCATGACCGCCGAAACCCGCGAGCGCATCCGCGAGACGGCGCGCAGCCTCGGCTTCCGCCCCAACAGCCTGGCGCAGAGCCTGCTTCGGCGCCGAAGCTTCACCGTTGGCCTGCTCACCAACGATACTTATGGCCGCTTCTCGCTGCCGCTGATGTCGGGCATTTCGGACGCGCTGGTCGACAAGGGTGTCTCGGTGTTCCTTTGCAATGTCGAGGAGGATCCGCGGCTCGGCCAGATGCATGTGGACGCCATGCTCGACAAGCGCGTCGACGGCATTATCGCCACCGGCAAGCGCATCGACCGCCATCTGCCGATCGATCTTTCCAACCTGCGCGTGCCGGTGATCTATGCCTTCACCCAGCCCGATCCCGACGCCGTCGCCTTCGTCTCCGACGACGCGGGCGGCGCGCGGCTGGCCGTCGAGCATTTTTGCCGGCTCGGCCGCCGGCGCATCGTCCATGTCAGCGGACCGGCGAGCTTTGCCGTGGTCCACGCCCGCGCCCAGGCCTATCGCGACGTGCTCGCCGAAAACGGCCTGCCGGTCACCGAACCGCTGCTCGGCTCCTGGTCGGAAGCCTGGGGGCACGAGGCGGTGGCGCAGCTGTTCGACGGCAAAAGCGACAGGCCGGACGCCGTCTTTTGCGGCAACGACCAGATCGCGCGCGGCGTCATCGATGCGTTGCGCGAGCGCGGCCTCGACGTGCCCGGCGATGTCGGCATCATCGGCTTCGACAATTGGGAGATCGTGGCGGAAGCGACGCGTCCGCCGCTGACTTCGGTCGACATGAACCTGACCGCGCTCGGCCGCGAGGCCGGGCTGACCCTGCTTTCACTGGTCGGCGGCACAGCCGCCGCGCCGGGCATTCGAAAACTGCCGTGCCGGCTGGTGGTGCGGCATTCCTGCGGCCGTCCGATGGACGGCTGAAAACGAAGCGCCGCGCGAGCGGCGCCAAGCCGCGGACAGCGGCCAACCTGGAGGAGGAGAACATGAGGAACCTGATTGCCAAACTGGCCCTGGCCGCTGCCGTTCTGGGCGGAGGCCTCGGCACCGCCGTCGCCGAAACGGCCAACATCTGGGTGCGCGCCGACGGCTCGAATTTCATGCCGAGGATCGTCGACGCCTTCAACAAGGCGCACAAGGACCAGGTCAAGCTCGACATCATTCCCAATGCCGAGATCATCCCGAAATACGGTGCGGCCGCCGCCGGCGGCACCGCGCCCGACGCGCTGTCGCTCGACCTGATCTATACGCCCTCCTTCGCCGCCGCCGGCCAGTTGGAGGACATCACCGACTGGGCCAAGTCCCTGCCCTATTTCTCCAGCCTGTCGCCGGCGCATGTGAAGACCGGCACCTACAAGGACCATATTTACGGCCTGCCCTTCTCGGCCGACGCATCGGTGCTGATCTGGAACAAGAAGCTGTTCAAGCAGGCTGGGCTCGATCCTGAAAAGGGCCCGGCCAACTGGGCCGAGATCGCCGCCGACGCCGAAAAGGTCAACGCGCTCGGCGGCAACATCAAAGGCTTCTACTTCTCCGGCAATTGCGGCGGCTGCAACATCTTCACCTTCACGCCGCTGATCTGGGCCTCCGGCGGCGATATCCTCTCCGCCGACGGCTCGAAGGCGACGCTCGACAGCCCGCAACTGCGCGGCGCCATCGATCTCTACCGCTCGATGGTCAAGAAGGATCTGGTGCCCGCCGGCGCGCAGACCGACACCGGCGCCAACTTCTTCGCGGCGTTTGCCGCCGGCAACATCGGCATCTCGCCGTCCGGCGCCTTCGCCATCGGCGCGCTCAACACCCAGTATCCCAATGTCGATTACGGCGTCACCTTCCTGCCGGGCAAGGATGGCGGCTGGTCGTCCTTTGCCGGCGGCGACAATTTCGTCGTCACCAAGGGCACCACGAAGCTCGCGGTGGTGAAGGAATTCCTGGACTTCGCCTATTCGCTGGAAGGCCAGACCATCCTGGCGAAATATGGCAGCCTGCCGGTGCGCGGCGACATCGCCAAGGACGCGCTGAAGGACCTCGATCCCCGCTACCAGATCGCCGCCGAGGCCATGGCCAAGGGCAAGACGCCCTATTCGGTGGTGTTCAACGACTTGATCAACTCCGCCAATGGCCCATGGACGCAGATGATCAACGAGGTCTTCTTCGGCGACGACGTCGACGGTGCGATCGCCAACGCCCAGGAGACTATGCAGTCGATCATCGATCAGGCGCCGCAAAAGTAAGCGGCCGCCTGCCGGCCGCCCGCCTGTCTCCCTGGGCGAGCGGCCGGCGCGTTTTTCGTTCAAATGGCAGAGTAAGGCGTTGAGAACACTTACTTGTATTGGCAGTTCGGGGCGTCGCAAGTTGCGCTCCCCCTTCTCCCCTTGCGGGAGAAGGTGGCCTCGCGCAGCGAGGTCGGATGAGGGGTGTTCCAGCTTGGCGACAGGTTCGAAATTGCCGTTGCCTCATTCCATGGCGCACCCCTCATCCGTCTCGGCGCTGCGCGCCGATCCACCTTCTCCCACAAGGGGAGAAGGAAAAGTAGGCGCCCAGACATGACAACCATCGCCACACCCACCACCGCCCCGTCCCGCGCCCGAAAAATGGTCGGCGCCGGGCGCCGGCAATGGATTGGCCTCGTCTATGTCGCGCCGGCCGTGGCGTTGGTGATGGTGTTCTTCGTCATCCCGCTCGGCATGACGGCGTGGATGTCGCTGCACAACTGGCCGCTGATGGGCGAGCACTCCTTCATCGGCTTCGACAACTACTTCGCGATCTTGCGCGACACCAGGTTCTGGAACGCGCTCAAATTCACCGGCTACTACACCGTCATCGTCACCATCGCGATCTTCGCCATTGCCTTTCCGCTGGCGATCTTCATCGAGAAACCGCGGCCGCTGACCAACCTCTACCGCACCGCCTTCTTCATGCCGGCGGTCGTCGGCTTTGCCTCGGCGAGCCTGCTCTGGTCGTGGCTGCTCAATGTCGATTCCGGCCTGTTCAGCCCCGCCGCCTACGATCTCGGCCTGATCGACAAGAAGTTCAACCTTCTGGCCACCTTCCAGCCGGCCTTCTGGTCGATCATCGCCATGGTCGTGTGGAAGGTCGCCGGCTTCACCATGATCATCCTGATGACCGGCCTGCAATCGATCCCGCAGGATCTGCAGGAGGCGGCCGTCATCGACGGCGCCGGGCCGTTCGCCCGCTTCCGCGCGATCACCCTGCCGCTGATGCGCCGCACGCTGGCGCTGGCGCTGATCCTGTCGGTCGCCGGCTCGATCCTCGCCTTCGACCAGTTCTACATCATCCTGCGCGGCGGCCCGCGCAACCAGACTCTGACGGCGGTCTACTGGATCTTCAACCAGTCCTTCGTCTCGTTCAAGCTCGGCTATGGCGCGGCACTGTCCATGGTTCTGCTGGTGATCCTGGTGGCGCTTAGCCTCATCCAGCTCTGGCTGCTGCGCAAGCCGGAAGGGCTCGACTGATGGCGCAGGCAATATCAGGCCGAGGCAAGCTCGCCGCCCGCTTGGCCAGGCACTCCACCGGCATCCTCGCCTCGGTGCTGTTCGTGGCGCCGATCGTGTGGACCGTGCTGTCGGCCTTCAAGCCGGCCGCCGAAGCACGCCTGCCGCCGCTGCCGCCATGGCCGACCACGGGCTTCTCGCTCGAAAACTACGCCACGCTCAACTCCTTCGGCGACGGCCTGTGGGCTTCGGCGCAAAACAGCATCTACGTCTCGGTGATGACCGTGGTGCTGTCGGTCATCGTCAGCGTCTTGGCCGGCTACGGCTTCTCGCGCTTCCGCTTTCCGTTCAAGGACCTGTTCTTCGTCCTCATCCTGTCGACGATCATGATCCCGTTCCAGTCGATCCTGACGCCGATATTCCTGGTGCTGACCAAGCTTGGCCTGCACAACACGCTGACCGGGCTGGTCGGCGTCTATGTGACGCTGCAACTGCCGTTCTCGATCTTCATGATGCGCAACGCCTTCGACGCGGTGCCGCGCGAGATCGAGGAGGCCGCGCGCATGGACGGGGCCGGCAACGCCACCATGCTGGTCAAGGTGATGCTGCCGCTGGTCTGGCCGGGCGTCGTCACCATCGCGCTGTTTGCCTTTCTCGGCGCCTGGAACGAGTTCCTCGCCGCGCTCGTGCTGATGACCGACCAATCCAAATTCACGCTGCCGGTGATGATGACCGCGCTTCAGTCGGGCCGCTTCGGCGCCATCGACTGGGGCGCCGTGCAGGCGGGCGTTACCGTGATGATGGTGCCGTGCCTGATCCTCTTCCTCGCTCTGCAACGCTTCTACATCCGCGGCCTGATGGCCGGGGCCGTCAAATAGTCGCCTGACGGCCGGGGCCGTCGAACAATCGAAAGAGTAATGGAGTAAGTTCATGACCGCATCGCCATCCGTAAAAACCGGAAACCCGAAGCTCGCCTTCCGTCCGCTGCCGGTGCCGCAGGTCGACGTGCACGGCTTCTGGGGCGATCGCGCCGACGCGGTGGCAAAGCGCACCGCCGAGATCCTCTACGAGCGCTGCGTCGAAGCCCGCATGCTGGAGCAGATCGACCCGGACCGCCCCTCGCCCGGCGTCGTGATTCCGTTCCATTCGCCCTCGCCCGACGAAGCGGACCGCCAGGGCGCCGAGTTCACCGGTTCGACGGTCACCACGCAGATGTTTTGGGATTCCGATCTCGGCAAGACGATCGAGACCGCTGCCTATTCGCTTTACCGGCGCAAGAACCCAGAGCTGGAGAAGAAGATCGACGCCGTCATCGATATGTATGGCAAGCTCCAGCAAGAGGACGGCTATCTCTCCAGCTGGTACCAACGCATCCAGCCCGGCAAGCGCTGGACAAACCTGCGCGACTGCCACGAACTCTATTGCGCCGGGCACCTGATCGAGGGTGCGGTTGCCTACTACCAGGCGACGGGCAAGCGCAAGCTACTCGACATCATGTGCCGCTATGCCGACCACATCGCCTCGGTGCTCGGACCCGAGCCCGGCAAGAAAAAGGGCTATTGCGGCCATGAGGAGATCGAACTGGCCCTGGTCAAGCTGGCGCGGGTGACGGGCGAGCAAAAATATATGGAGCTGGCGAAATACTTCATCGACCAGCGCGGCCAGCAGCCGCATTATTTCGACGAGGAAGCGCGCGCCCGCGGCGCCGACCCGAAAGCCTATCATTTCAAGACCTACGAGTACAATCAGTCGCACATTCCGGTGCGCGAGCAGGACAAGGTCGTCGGCCATGCGGTGCGGGCCATGTACCTCTATTCGGGCATGGCCGACATCGCCACCGAATATGGCGACGACACGCTGCGGGTGGCGCTCGACCGGTTGTGGGACGATCTCACCACGAAAAACCTCTACATCACCGGCGGGCTTGGACCGTCGGCGCACAATGAGGGTTTCACCAGCGACTACGACCTGCCCAACGAGAGCGCCTATGCCGAGACCTGCGCGGCGGTCGGCCTGGTGTTCTGGGCGAGCCGCATGCTCGGCATGGGACCGAACAGGCGCTATGCCGACATGATGGAGCGCGCGCTCTACAACGGTTCCATCTCGGGTCTGTCGCTCGACGGCTCGCTGTTCTTCTACGAGAATCCGCTGGAAAGCCGGGGCCGGCACAACAGATGGAAATGGCACCGCTGCCCGTGCTGCCCACCCAATATCGGGCGCATGGTCGCCTCGATCGGCAGCTATTTCTACAGTCTGGCGGATGACGCACTTGCCGTTCATCTCTACGGCGACTCGACCGCCCGCTTCGACATTGGTGGCGTAGCTGTCAGCCTGACGCAGGCGAGCCGCTATCCCTGGGACGGCGCCGTGGAGGTCACGCTCGAGCCTCAAGCGCCGGTGGAGTTCAACCTGCACCTGCGCATCCCGGCGTGGAGCAGCAGTGCTGCGCTCCGGGTCAATGGCGAAGCGATCGACCTCGCTGACGTGACCAACGACGGTTATGCCGCGATCCGGCGTGTCTGGAAGAAGGGCGATAGCGTCCGGCTTGATCTCGAAATGCCGATCGAGCGGCTCTACGCCAACCCCGAGGTCAGGCAGGATGCCGGTCGCGTCGCGCTGTCGCGCGGACCGCTGATCTACTGCGTCGAGGCGACGGACAATGAGACCCGGCTGCACCGCCTCGCTCTGCCGCGCACGGCAGATATAGAGGCGCATGATCAGCCCGGGCTTCTCGGCGGCGTGGTGACGCTTTCAGCCACGGCACAAGCCGACGCCGGCTGGCAGGACGGGCTCTACCGCTCGAAGCCGCCAGCAAGCGTCGAAACGCGGTTGACCGCCATCCCCTATTTCGCCTGGGACAACCGTGAGCCCGGAGAGATGCTGGTGTGGCTGCGGGACGGATGACAGCCCCTCCCCACGCGATACCATCCGGCTTTGGGGAAAATATCGTCCGAACAAAGGGCTAGAGCCGGACTCTGACTCAATCCGGCATCGAAATGTCTAGCGTTTGGCTGTGGCCTTGGACTTGTTCAAGGCGATCGCCGCGCGCACGAGTGCCTTGAATGCCTCCTCGTCCACTTCCTCACCTTTCTGGAAATCGATGGCACGTCGTGTATTGCCTTCGAGGCTGGAGTTGAACAGGCGCGTCGGATCGGGCAGTGCAGCCCCCTTGGCGAAGGTCAGCTTGACGACGCTCTTGTAGGTCTCGCCGGTGCAGATGATGCCGTCATGTTCCCACACCGGGACACCGCGCCATTTCCACGTCTCGACCACCTGGGGATCGGTTTGCCGGATCAGGGCGCGCAGCCGGCCGAGCATCTCGCCGCGCCAGTCGCCGAGTTCCTCGATCCTGCCGTCTATCAGCTGGGATGGAGATTTGCCGTCCTGCATCTCGGTGTCTGTCATGTCGTTTCTCCTCCGAGCTTCGATGGATAGAGCAATCCCGGCAAAGTGTGCAGCGGTTTTGCATCCGCAATTGCGTAGAACAACAAGACAGGGCATTGGAGGCGACCTTCGCCGGAAATGCCCTGGAGTACTCACATGCGCTCGCCAGGCAATTGGCTGGCCTGCTTCACCCAGGCGCTGAATTGGGCCCCGTCGAACGCATCGTCCTCATGGATGTCGAGATAGCGCGTGTCCTTGCTCTTGGATTCGCCCGGCGGCACCGGATCGAGCGACAGGCCGCGGAAGAAGGCCACCTTGATGTAACGGGTGAAGCAATGAAAGCTCAGGAACCAACCCTCGCCTTCGACGCTGTAGAACGGCGAGTTCCATTTGACGGCCTTGTGCACGCCGGGCACCGCGCGCTCGATGAGCGCATCGAGGCGCTCTCCCACCTCGCGCTTCCAGCCCGGCATGGCCGCGATATAGGCCTGCACCGGCGCGTCGCCATAACCCTTGGCGATCTGCGGGTTGCCGCCCGAAAGCAGCTTCGGCTCTGCCTTGGCGGATTTGGTCGACTTTGCCATGCCTTCCTGTCCTATCCGCGGACCTATCCGATGGCACGCTGCACGCTGCGCGTCTTAGCAACATAGGGCAGCACGAACATATAGAGGCCGCTGAACAGCAAAAGGAAGAGCGGCGGGAGTGGCGAATAGACCACCCAGGCAGGCGGCTGCCCGAACGCCATGGTGACGAAGTTGGCGACGACGGTTGCCGTGAAGATGATCGACAACCAGCGATGCGTTTGCCTGATCCATTTGCTCCAGTCCAAGATTACCTCCCTTGAAAAACACGTGAAATAGGACGCCTTACCAGCGCGCCAACTGGGTGATCTGCACGAGATTGCCGCAGCCGTCGTTCAGTTTGGCGATGGTCGAGCCGGTCACCTCGGTCGGCGGCATGGTGAACGTTCCGCCGTTCGCCGCGATGCGCTCGTGGTCGCCCTTGATGTCGTCGGTGAAGAACATGACCGCCGGCTGGCCCTGCTCGAACATCGCCTGCTGGTAGGCCTTGGCCGCCGGCTGGTCGTTGAGCGCCAGTTGCAACTCGGTGCCCTCGGGCTCGTCCGCCGAGGCGACCGTCAGCCAGCGGAACGGCCCGTTGCTGAAATCGGCCTTCTTGGTCAGGCCGAGCACACCGGTATAGAAGGCAAGCGCCTTTTCCTGGTCGTCCACGTAGATGCTGGTCAATTTGATCTTCATCGTCTTCCTCCATAGGTTTTGCTGGCGGCGAACCGCCCTGTGAAATCAGCTGTGGTTTTCAATTTGACCGGCGGACCTCAGTCCGTCCGATCCAGAAGCTGTTCCAGCTTCTCGAAAAATTGTGGCCAACCCATCTTGGCGCCGCCATAGGCACGCCTCTGCTCGGGCCGGAAGCCGGCTTGCTCCATGCGCAAATGGGTTCCCGTCGGCGTCGGGGTGAGCGTGAAGGTCACCACGCTTCTGAGATCGAAGGCCGGGTCGTGATGCGCCAGATTCCAGGTGTAGGACAGCGTCTTGTGCGGCTCGACGGCAAGCACCTCGCAATCCAGCACGCCACCCCAATCGGCGCTGATGTTGAAGCGATGGCCGACGACTGGATTGAAATCGTTCTTCATCAGCCACTCCTCGATCAGATGTGGTTGCGTCAGCGCGCGCCAGAGTTTCTCGGGCGGATGGGAAATCTGCCGCTCGACGACGACAGTGCGGGTCTCCTCGGCACGATCGTTCACTGGTCCATCCTTTTGAGCAAATCCTCCAGATCGTCGAACCGGCTTTCCCAAAACCCCGCCATCTGGCGTGTCCAGTCCATCAGCGGTGCCAGCGCCCCGAGCTGCGCGCTGTAATGCGTCTGGCGGCCCTGATGGCGGTCGCGCACCAGCCCGGCCTGTTTCAGCACGCCAAGGTGCTTCGACACCGCCGGCTGCGAGACGCCGGACTGCGTCGTCAGCGCCCCCACGGTCTGCTCGCCCTGCCGACACAGGCGTTCGAAGATCGCCCGCCTGGTCGGGTCGGCGAGCGTCCTGAAGAGCATGTCGTGAGCGTCCGGCATTCGCAATCGATAACCCATTGGCTATTGGTTGACGTATAACCGCGGGGATATATGTTCGTCAAGTGCGGATTTGGAGAGGCGCAAGATTGGAGCGGCGAAAATGATCCTCGTCACCGGAGCCAGCGGCCATGTCGGACGCAACGTCGTCTCGAGGCTGACGTTGCTTGGCCACGCGGTGGCCGCGCTTGTGCGCGACGCCCAGGCCGCGCAACGACGCCTGCCCACGGAAACAACGCTGCGCGTCGGCGACTATGAGGACGTCTCCACGCTGAAGCGCGCCTTCGCCGGCATCGACGAACTGGTCCTCATTTCGAGCGATGGCGACGCGGACACGGTGATGCGCCATCACGCCAACGCCATCGAGGCGGCGCGGACAGCCGATGTCGGTCACATCACCTTCACCAGCATCGTCGACATCGGCGAGGCGTCGCCCTTCTATTACGCGCCAGCCTACCGCGACGCTGAGCGCGGGCTCGCCGCCTGCGGCTTGGCTTCGACCATCCTTCGCTGCGGTCTCTACAGCGATTTCATCCTCGACACCTGGCTCGCACCCGCTCGAGGATCCGGCGAACTGTTGCTGCCTGCCGGACAGGGGCTTGTAACGCCCATCTCGCGCGATGACGTCGCGACGGCGGTTGCCGCGGCGGCGGCCAGACCGGACAAATCGCCGACGCTCTATACGATCACCGGAGAGCGGGCGCTGGACTTTGACGAAATCGCCGCCTGCTATGGCGTAGTGGCAGAACGGCCGATGCGTTACCGCGCCTGCTCCCTCGACGACTATCTCGCCTCGGCATCGGCGCGTCTCGAAGACCCATGGCCGCGAGCTTTCTCCAGCATGTGCGCCTCCATCGCGGAGGGCCGCTATGCCGCGACCTCCGTTGACTTCACGGCCCTTACTGGCCGGCAACCGGAGAATTTTAGAGATTTTCTGGTCCGTGTAGCACCCGGAAGGCCGGCGGAACCTATAGAGTGAGATGGACCCGCCCGATCTCGTCGGCCACCAGTTCCTGCAACTGCCACAGATTGCGGTCGCGGATGCCGCAGGCATCGAGATGGCGGATCGTCTCGAACAGATACTCGGCTCCCGAGCCCCAGTGGCCGACGGCCCTGGCGAGCGTCGCCGCGACCTCAGACTTGTCGAGCTTGCCGGCATAGCGCGGATTGGCGGGATCGACGACGAAGCCGAGCGCCTGGCTCACCCCACCCCCGGTTATAACCTGCAGCCTCCGTGGCACGTTGACGGCGGGCAGGATGGTCATCTCGCGGCGCAGCAGCGCTTCGAGATTGTCGGCTACAGGCTCGGCGATCTCGAACACCATGCCCTGGCATTGGCCGCCCCGGTCGAGCGCCATCATCAGGCCGGGCTGCTCGAGCGTGCCGCGAAAGCGCTGCACCGTGAAGCAGAACGACCGGTGCCAGCCTCGCGCCACTGCCCGCTCACCGCCCCGCACCTCTCCCGCCGGCTTCCACAACAACGAGCCGTAGGCGAACAGTTTCAGCGGCCCGGCGGGTGCCGAGCCCAGGATCTCGTCGCGAAATCGCGCATAGTCGGCGTCGGTCATGTAGACCATGCCCGGCGTCGGCCCGGCATCCTCGACAACGCGCATTGTACGGGCCACCAGCGCCTCGGTCAGCGCCATCGGCGCCTTGCGCTGGGCCGATTTGCGCGGCGACACAGAGGAAATAGGATTGTTCATTCCAGCGCTCCCAACCTTGCCGCCATGTTGCCGAAGGTTGGAGGGACTCTCAAGGGCCTGTCGATGGGCGCGAATCCGGCGGCGAATCCATACTGTCGCCGCAGGATTACGCGCCTGCGAATCGCCCCGCGCGGACGCCGTGAGGTTGCGGAACGAGATCGCCTTCAAGACGTTCTATCCAGGTCGGAGGAACCCCATGAACGACGCCCCGGCAACGCCCATCGGCAGGTCCCTGTCGCCGGGCGAGCTGGTTACCGTGATGTCCCATTTCCACCGCGCCGAAATTGCGCGCATGGCCGGTTGGCGTGACCGCATCGACCGCACCAGCAACTGGGCGATCACCGTAGTCGCGGCCATGTTGTCCGTGTCGCTGTCGACGGCCAGCGCACATCACGGCGTCCTGCTGTTCGCCATGCTGCTGGTCCTGCTGCTGCTGTGGATCGAGGCGCGGCGCTACCGTTTCTTCGATGTCTATCGTGCCCGCGTGCGCCAGTTCGAGCGACACTATTTCGCACAGATCTTCTCGCCCCAGCCCGACTTCGCGTCCGACTGGCTGCTGATCCTCGGTGAAAGCCTGCGGGCGCCCAAATTCCTCGTCTCGCAGCGTGTCGCGCTGGCGCGTCGTTTGCGCCGCAACTACATCCACATGATGCTCATCCTGCTGCTCGCCTGGATACTCAAACTCTCGACACCGAGCCTGATCGACCAAGGCGTTCCGACCGGCTTCGTCGGCACTCTGCGCCAAACGGTCAGCGCTGCGGCCCTGGGCCCGATTCCGGGATATGTCATCGTAGTGGCGATCGCGGTCCTCTATGCCGGACTGTTCGCCGCGGCCTTCCTGACACCCGGGGATGATGGCGAACTGTCCTTCGGCGACGTGCATGTCTAGCCTGAAGCAGGGCGCAAAGACTATTGCCGAACAGCTGGATGGGCAGAAATCCTGAATCAATATCCGAACGGCATGTTCACCTCAGCTTGTAAAATACAGCGCCGATGCCATCTAGTTCGATGGATGCCGGCGCGACTCGTCGGCCAAGGGAGACGTAAACGAAGTGACACAGCGAAGCGGCAGCGCCGACCTGCCGCTGCCTGGCGGACGGGTTCCGAAATGGCTGGGCGATCGCATGACGCGCCTGGGCGCGGTGCTGTGCGAGGCGATCATCCATCACTATGGCCGCGACGAATTGCTGCGCAGGCTGGCGCATCCCTTCTGGTTCCAGTCCTTCGGCGCGGTGATGGGCATGGACTGGCACTCCTCCGGCATCACCACCAGCGTCATCGGCGCGCTGAAGCGCGGGCTGACGCCGCTGTCGGGCGAACTCGGCGTCCATGTCTGCGGCGGCCGCGGCACCCATTCGCGCAAGACCCCGCATGAGCTCGAGATGATCGGGGAGCGCGTCGGCATCGACGGCACGGCACTGGCCACCGCCAGCCGGCTGGTCGCCAAGGTCGACAGCGCCGCCGTCCAGGATGGTTTCGATCTCTATCTGCACGGCTTCATCGTCACCGACGACAGCCGCTGGGTGGTCGTCCAGCAAGGCATGAACGGCGACAGCAAGCTGGCGCGCCGCTACCACTGGCTCTCGGAGGGCCTGAAGAGCTTCGTCGACGAGCCGCATGCGGCGATCGAGGGCAGACGCCAGGGTGAGATCGTCAACCTGACCGACCACCGCGCCGAGGCTTCGCGCAGCGGCCAGCTCGACCTGTTGCGCCAGCTCGGCCCCGACAGGATCGTGCGTGAATTCGCGGCCATCGAACCGCCGGCGGCTCCGGTCACCGCCCAGCCGATGCTGCCCAACCTGATCATGCCCGCCCACCATGATGTGCGTGAAAGCGATATCGTCATGCGCCGCCTGCACGGCAATATTTCCGCGGCGATCGAGAGCGGCCCGGCGGATTTTCCCGAACTGCTGCTGGTGCCCGGCGTCGGCGCGCGCACCGTGCGGGCACTGGCCATGGTGGCGGAGGTCGTGCACGGCGCGCCGTGCCGCTTCTCCGATCCGGCGCGGTTCTCGCTTGCGCATGGCGGCAAGGACCGGCACCCCTTCCCGGTGCCGCTGAAAGTCTATGACGAGACCATCGCGGTGATGAAGTCCGCGGTGCGCAAGGCCAAGCTCGGCAACGAGGAAGAGCTAGGCGCCCTGCAGCGGCTCGACGGACAGGCGCGGCGGCTGGAGCGCTACGTCACCGGCCCGAGCCTGAAGGAAATCGTCGCCGGCGAGTTCGACCAGTCGCACCAGCTCGGCGGCCGCAGCGTCTTCGGCTGGGAGCCGCCTCCAGGCGAGGCTTTGCCGGACGGCGCCAAAAAGTCGGGCTAGCCGCTTGGTCGCGGCCTACGTCGACAATTGGCGAAACAATCCGCGATAGCGTCTTTCTCCCCATATTGTGACGGGCGACCGCAGCTTGCCGCCTATGTCGGCATTTGCCCAAACAGATTGGCCCCCCCCGTCGCAACCTTGCACTGCATTGCACGTTTATGGGCAATGCGTGCGACTTGATCCGCGTTGAGGGGTTGGATGACCAGGCACTGCCCGCAAGCGAGATTTCTCCCTGCCATTCTCATCCCGTTCGCCGTTCTTGCCTTTGCGGGCACGGCCTGGGCCGCGCAGCCGGCCGGTCACGCCTCCGGCATGGGCGGCTCGGCGGAAGGATTGTTCGTCGCCGAGATCGTGCTTCTGCTGCTGGTCGGGCGTGGGCTGGGTGAAATCTTCCAGCGTTATGGCCAGCCGGCGATCATGGGCCAGTTGATCGGCGGCATCCTGCTTGGCCCTTCGCTGTTCGGCTTGATATGGCCAGGCGCGCAGCACCTGATCTTCTCCACCGACCCGGCGCAGAAGAGCATGATCGACGCCGTCTCGCAGCTCGGCATCCTGCTCCTCCTGCTGTTGACCGGCATGGAGACGGATCTGCGCCTCGTGCGCCGCGTCGGTGCCGCCTGCTTCTCGATCTCGATGTCAGGCATCGTCGTGCCCTTCGCCTGCGGCTTTGCGCTGGCGCAGGTGCTGCCGGGCTCGCTGCTGCCCGATCCGACGCAGCGCATCGTCGCCGGCCTGTTCCTCGGCACCGCGCTGTCGATCTCATCGGTCAAGATCGTCGCCATGGTGGTGCGCGAGATGAACTTCATGCGCCGCAATCTCGGCCAGGTCATCATCTCCTCGGCCATCATCGAGGACACCATCGGCTGGCTGATCATCGCCGTCACCTTCGGCATCGCCACCAATGGCAGTCTGCAGGTGCTGCCGCTCATCACCACCGTGGCCGAAGTGGCGCTGTTCATGGTGTTCTCCTTCACCATCGGCCGCCGCCTGGTGTTCACCTTGATCCGCTGGAGCAATGACAGTTTCCGCAGCGAATACGCCGTCATCACCGTCATCCTCATCATCATGGGCGTGATGGCGCTGATCACCAACCTGATCGGCGTGCATACCGTGCTCGGCGCCTTCGTCGCCGGCATACTGGTCGGGGAATCGCCGATCCTGTCGGACCACATCGAGAGCCAGCTGCGCGGCGTCATCACCGCGCTGTTCATGCCGATCTTCTTCGGCATGGCGGGCCTGTCCGCCGACCTCACCGTGCTTGCCGATCCGACGCTGGCGCTGCTGACGCTGGCTCTGGTGGTGATCGCCAGCGTCGGCAAGTTCGGCGGCGCGTTCATCGGCGGCCGCTTCGCCGGCATGTCACTGAAAGAAGCCACCGCCGTCGGCAGCGCCATGAACGCGCGCGGCTCGACCGAGGTCATCGTCGCCAGCATCGGCCTGTCGATGAACATCCTGTCCCACAACCTGTTCACGATGATCGTCACCATGGCCGTCATCACCACGCTTGCCATGCCGCCCATGCTGCGCTGGGCGCTTGGCCGGCTGCCCGTCGGCGATGCCGAAAAGCAGCGCGTCGACCGCGAGCTGCTCGACGAGCGCGGCTTCGTCTCCAGGCTGGAACGGTTGCTGCTTTTGGTCGACGACAGCCCGGCCGGCAAGTTCACCGCCTATCTCGCCGGCCTTGTCGGCGGCGGCAGCGGCATGCCGACCACGCTTCTCCACCTCGAGGGCGGGCAACTGCCCGGCGCTGTCCGCGACAAGGGTCCGGAACGGGCTTCGAGGGAGGTCAAGAAGGGTGCGGCCAGAAGCGCCAGGGCCGTCAGAAAGGCCGAGGACACGCCCGTCGACAAGGTCCACCTCACGGCCCGCACCGAGCTCGAAGCTACCGCCGAGACGATCGCGACGGAAGCCCGCAAGGGCTACGGCCTCCTGCTGGTCGGGCTGGAGAACGCACTGACCGACAAAGCCACCTTCAGCGGCGCGCTGAACGACATCACCAGCGGCTTCGACGGCCCGCTCTGCCTGGTGCTGAATGGCGCCAGATCCACCGGCAAGATGCCGATGCTGCGCGCCGGCACCACGATACTGGTCCCGGTCAACGGCACCGAGGTCGCACGGCGCGCCGCCGATTTCGCCCTTGCCTTGGCGCGGCCGCATCGCGCCCGCGTCAAGGTTCTTTATGTCTCACAGGTCCGCAAGGGCAGTCGGCCGGGCTCGGTTTCGCATCGCCGCGAGGAGGCCGTGCTGAAGGACGTCGTCGATCTCGCCGACCGCTACGGCGTCGCCGTCGACACCGCGATCCGCACCCGCGCCACGCCGGACAAGGCGATCGCCAGGGAGGTGACCAAGGGTGCGGCGATGGTGGTGATGGGCGTCACCCAGCGGCCCGGCCAAGAGCTGTTCTTCGGCGACACCGCCACGGCGGTGCTGGCTGCGGTCGCCTGCCCGGTCGTGCTCCTGGCCAGCGAGCGCGTCAGGCGAGCGGAAGCCGAGGAGGCGGCAACCGAGACCGGCGCCTGATGCCCTCGGCCAAGGCTTGCGGTCTAGATGCCGAAGAACTGCCGCCCGATCATGTAACCCAGCGCCGCCACGATGAGCGGAAACAGCGCCGGCGCCGCCTTGCTGAGGAAGGAAGCTTTCGTGTCCTTGGGCGGCACATAGCGTGCGTTGCCGAGATTCTTGGTCATTGCGTACCCCGCGCCAAACCAATCAGTTTTACGCATGTCCTTATCCCGAAACCGCAGCGCGGTTCCGGTCGACATGCATTAGAAAGAACTTATTAACAGCACGGCCAAATTAACGGCTTGCAAAGAAATTAGATCGAATAGCCGACCATTTGCGGGACTGGCTGGCATGCATCCGTGCCATTGCGGCCGAGATAATTATCATGTTAAGTTGTTGGTCGTTGCATCCGGGCATGACACCGAGCCACAATCCCGCGCCAAGACGGGCCCGTGACAAGAACGGAAGGCTGTTGGAGGAGGAAACTAGAATGCACGCCCACCATGTGAGCGTCGCCGACGGCGAGGCTTTCCTGTCGACATCGCGCCTTTTGTTCGGCCCGATCACCCAACGCTTCTCGCGCGGCACGGTGCCCTCGATCCCGCAGCTCGTCTCGGTCAACCTCGGCGCCTGCCGGCTGTCCGAGATCAAGGCCAATTCGCATCTTGTGGTCAACGACCGGCTGTTCTGGCGCAGCTTCGATCCCGACGCGATCAAGATCCTGGTGCAGCGGCGCGGCCGCAGCCGCTTCGAGCAGCAGCAGGTCGCCGTTGACCTCGGCCCGCAATCGGCTGTTATCTACGACCCGGTGCGCAGCTATTCCCTGCAGAACCTCTCGGATGTCGACCAGCTCATCCTGCAGGTGCCACGCTCGACCTTCGGCGACGACACACTCGCCCGCCTCTCAGCGCCGCTGCCGCTGCCCGGCAACGGCGACAGCCTGACCCACATCGTCTCCGGCCTGATGCAGATGGCAATCGGCGAGGCGCACAAGCTCGACGAGGCCGGCAGCCGGCGCGTCGGCGACAGCCTGGTCCAGCTCGTCAACGGCCTGATCCAGGCCAAGCCGCTGGCGCCCGAATTCCGCCGCTCGCCGCTCGAAGCCCTGCGCGAGCGCATCGTCGCCTATATCGACGCCAACCTGGCGCGCAGCAGCCTGTCGGCGCAGGATATCGCCCGCCACATGGGCTGCTCCCGGCGCTATCTGCACCGCGCCTTCGAAGGCGAAGGCGCGACGCTGGAACGCTTCGTCTGGGACCGCCGGCTCGAACGCAGCAAGGAAGAATTGCTGTCGCCCGCCCGCGCCTCGGTCTCGATCTCCGAAATCGCCTTTGCCTGCGGCTTCAATTCGAGCGCGCATTTTTCCCGCGCCTTCAAGAGCCGGTACGACGTGGCGCCGAGGGAGCTGCGCGAGCGGCTGCGGGCGGTGGTGCACTGAGCAATTTCAGGAAAAGTGTGAAACGGTTTTCCGTCCGGAATTGCTTTAAAACAAAGAGTTAGAGCAGTTCACCGGTTCTGTCTAACGGTGAACTGCTCCAGAAGCAATTCCAGGAAAGTGTGAGCGGTTTTCCCGGGAAAAACGCGTAGCGCTTTCCCAAGAGAATTGCGTCAGAGCAAAGAGCGAAAACGCTATGCCTTGAGCGACGGCTCGGTATTGGGCTCCAGCGCCTCTTCCGCCTCATGCTCGTCCGGCAGGACATCGCCATGCACCCCCAGCGGCCGGCCTATCCAGACCGGATCGACCAGATGGTCGCGCTTGGGGTTGGTCGTGTTCGGGTGGATGAGGATGCTCAAGCCCCGATGGTTCAGCATCAGCCACGGCACGAGCGAAGCGAAGACCTCGTTGGCGAACGAGACCTGGAACATCGCCTGCTCATGCGGCCCAACCTTCTGGTCATGCCAGGCCCCCAGGCGCACGCGAAACCGTTCGCCAATACGAAGACGCAGCCATTCGGCATGCTGCCGCTCGGTGTGCCCGGCGTAGTAGATGTGGGCGTGGTAGCTGGCGATCTCGGCGAGTGGTCTTGGGGTGGCTTCGTTCACCTTGATGTCCTTCCGGTCGCTTTCGGCGGAACTCTACACGAAGCACGGATGCCTTGTCAGTAGACGCTGCGGGCATGCCGGTTGTCGACCGCAATGCGTGAGACGGCGCCCTCGAAGGCCAGATCCACCATTAGCCGGTGCCGGAGAACGACCGCAGCGAGGGCTGATCCTGAATGGCTGCTTTGCGCCCAATTTCTGCCGTTCACAACGCAGTGGGCGGTTCCGGAAAGCTGCCGCTCAACCAAATATAGTGAACTCAAGTATCTAGCCTACGCCGCAGCCACGAGAACGGCGCGAATACGGAAAAGAGTCTGTATCCGATGCCGCGCGTTGCTGAGCGGATTACAAGGTGTGCGCTTCCATGATGCAGGCAACGAGGCGCCCTTCTGGCGCGACAGCCAGCAGCGGTGGGCCAATCACTTACGCCTTAGATGTAGGTCTAGCCTTGCGGCACCATCGTCCAGTTATCACATATATGATATTATCGTTTTGATATTTTCGGCCCTATATAACAAATTTTAATTCCATTAAGGAAATCTTTAACTGGCCATTCGAAGTGGACCCTGAATGGTGGAGTCTGTATTTTGCCATGCCAATAGCAGGT
Organism: Mesorhizobium sp. WSM1386; assembly: GCF_055901595.1. Lineage (NCBI taxonomy): Bacteria > Pseudomonadati > Pseudomonadota > Alphaproteobacteria > Hyphomicrobiales > Phyllobacteriaceae > Mesorhizobium > Mesorhizobium sp. WSM1386. Next base: position 2,899,117 of record NZ_CM148373.1, on the reverse strand, counting down.
CAGCTTTTGATCAGTGATCGGGTCCCGAAACGTCATATCAGCTGAGAAATCATCCTTGTTTCGGTCGGACTCGTCGCTAAACCATGCATTTTCACCGACAAAATATTGCTGCATGAGATCGACCCCGGCATCGGAAACATTGCCTTGCGCATCCATTTCACCCTTTATATCGTTCAGCACCTTCAGTAAATCGAATATATTTTTCGAAAGACCCAATGAATAAGGTGTTCGGCCCAGCCGTTCAACAATGTAATCTGCAATGCATAAATTTGGAAACATCTGTCTTGCTTGCGCGACGAGTTCTACCCAGTTGCCCGGTTCTGGTTGAGCCTCAGCCAGAGCATCAGCCAGTAGACGCGCATCCCAGAAATTCTGGAGGTCGATCTGTGAAATAATGTTTTCGTCCCAGCCTTGGATAATGGCCAGCGGAGAAGAATCAAACTGGCGGGTCAGGCCCGGGAAGAAACTGTAAGACACAGCTGGTACCCCCGACTTGTGTCTTCTAGCGGCCTCGCCAAGACCCTGATCGGTGACGTCGAAGTTCTCGTAGAAAAAGAGGTCATCACCCTCAGCGGTTCGCGAGTCGTCGATGAACGGCCCTTGGTTCGCCAACCATAGGAACAACGAGTTTTTCTCGTCCCGTGACAGGCGTGAGAGGGACTGTGCAATTGTTTCTCCCGCCACGCCGCTCACAGTTGGCAAAGAGCGAGAGCAATAGAGTCCTCGTGCTAAGATAGGTCGCTGGACGCGAACACGCATAAGCGTCCTAAAGGCGTCTAGAACTCCGTCGGAAGTTGCGAATTGTCCATCAAGTGACAGTTCGTTGAAAAACGCGCGCAACTCAATTCCAGCCGCTTAGAGTTGCCAAATCCTGTTCACTCTGATCGAAAAATCCCGCTGGCCAGCTTTCAATCATTCCCATTCTGTCGATCTGGATCAGATTCACACTAGGTCTCTCCGCCTCCACGTTCCCACCGTCGAAGAAATATACGTTTACGTCATCGGGCCGAATTTGGCTGTTCTTCACGGCCACTCGCACCCCAGCGAGAACGTGATCGCTATGGGTCTCCACTACAATTCTGAGACCCGCATTTGAGAAATGAGCGAGCATCTTGCCAAAAAGGGACTGCGCACGAGGGTGGAGATGAGCCTCGGGACTATCAATGATGATCAATTGAGAGGGCTTGGCGCAAACTAACGCAACCAGAATTGGCAGTGCGTAGGTCAGACCGAACCCAACATTTGATGGCCGCAACCAAAGGTTTGATCTGCCAACCGCAAAAGAAAGCGCAGTCAGCGAAGTGGGAACCAACGTTTCAGCGTTTACCGCTGCCCCCGGAAACAAATGCTGAAGCCAAGCATTAACCTGCGATCTGACGGTAATGCCTTTTTCGGTTGGATGCCGGCGGACAGCATCGGGTATTTCATCAGCCATTCGAGCGAACCACCAAGGCGCAAATTCCCCATGCGTGCCGACATTTCCTTGTATCAACTTCGCGTCCTCTGGAGGCGAAAACGCGGAATCTTCTAGTTTGCGAATAGCACTGATATATATGACTTCACGAATTTCTTTCATAAGTTGTCTTGCTCGCCTGCCTGCCGGCCAAACTCTACGCAGACGTTCCGGGCCGTAGCTGCCCCCCTCTTGTCTAAGAACCAAATCTCGCACTTCGAGAAAGCGCTTATCCAGCTTCTCGCTTTGGCCTAAAGTCCAGCGGACTTCCTCGCCAAATTGACTCCCGATCCCAATCTCAATCAATTCATTTGAATTGATTCTGAAAATATCGGCGAACGAACCTAGCCGCACGAGTTCGCCATTGAGTGCAATAGAATTCACATCAGGCCCTGCCCGCAGCGCTTGAGACAGAAGCAAGAGACCTTGTATAGAGGTAGATTTTCCAGAGGCATTGTATCCCGTGAGAACGGTTAGCGCTTTCAATTCGAACTGAAAATCAGAAAAGCACTTGAAATTGCGGAGAGATAATTGAGTTATCATGGGAGATAAACTTCCAGCGCATCTTCGGCTAATCGAAAGCGGCCTTTTACTTGGAATGTGCTGTTCGTAGAGTATGTTATGTAATTTGAAAACTCTTCATTATTTAACAGATCAACGATTGCGGCCTTTATAAAGCGTTGCTGGCTTTCAAATTGATCATCTTCTATCCGCGCAACAATCACAGACATTACGTCAAACAGCGCGATGTTAAGGACACTCCGGCTGGCTGACGGTGCGTAGATCAACGACTTGCGAAACGCGTGTTTCTGAAACAGCTTCTCGTTGCGAATCATTGACGTCACGAAAGTCACGCGGAGACTTTCAAGCATGGACTCGTCTAGCTTGTTCATCGTCCTAAGCGCTTCGGCTAGAAACTCGTCCATGTCGCCGACGTATAGGGATGGGCCAAACAGAGAAAAGGCGCAAAAGCGATTGATCGCTTCACGATCTCTCATGGTCTTTGTCGCAAGTGAGCCGCCCGTCACCCGCAGGAATGGATTCTTGCTCGCGCGACTGGCAATCCAACGTGTAGCTTGGCCACTATATAGAGCGTTCCGCATTTGCTGCCTTGTCAACGGCACTCCGCTGTTGACCCGTTCAAAAATGTCTAGACGGGCAGCTTCTGGCGCATTCTTGTCAAGGATATATAACGTAAGTTGCGTATCCTCGATGCGCTCTCGAATGTTGATGGGCAGGTCATTGTAGCGCAATCCTTCAAGCGGATGTTCAGAACCTAAGCCTTTTAGGGTTAGCTTGTTGCTCAGAAATGCACGGAACGTTGATAGTCGCTGTAGGCCGTCAACCACGGTTACCCTGCCGTCCTCCCCTTCCGCGACATAGAACACAGGAAGCGGGATGCGCATCACGCAGCTTTCGATCAACTTGGACTGTTTGTCGGGCGGCCAGACGAAGTCACGCTGAAAGTCGGGGTCCATTATGTACCTGCCGTTTTCGACCCGCTTCATAATTTCCGCGACGGTCCGAGTTTCACTTCGCACCATTACATCATCTAATGGGTAGTTTAGCTGCTGCCGGACAGAGGGACTGCTATCCAGTCCTTCTATGTCTTCGTCATCACTCGCCATGGTGCCTTCGCCAGTCGACACTCAGGCGCTTCGCTTGAGCGATCCGATTGATCTGAGTGTGTGTTTCGATTTCTCTAGAACGTGATTTTCTACATATCGCGGTTGCGCCCCCCTGTCATCACGATGCTCTAAGCACGCGATCAGCGTCACTCTCCAACAAGCGTGTATCTGCTCGCAAGATGCTGGCGATCTCATTGGAATAGGATCCCACTGGGATGCAGGCAGCAGCGAAATAGCAGCCCAGTGCTCCGTGGAATCGCCGTGATGAAGTGGGAGGCCACTGGCCGGATCTCCGCAGGGCGGCGGGCATGGGGTGGTGTGAGCCCAGAAGGCGAACTTTGCCGAATGGGGGACGCAGAATGGCAGTTCACCGCCGAGGGATAGCAGACGGTCTGGAAATCGGCCCCTATCAAGACGTTCGATGTTAAACGATCGCGCGCCGCCTGCCCCCTCACCCCCAGCCAACCTCGGCAGCAAAAATATCTCCGCCCCCTCCGGCAGCGTCTTCGACCACGTATCGCGATAGATCACCCCGTCGATCGCCACGGCAATCCCGCGGTCGATCCACGGTTCAAACCCGGGATACTGTTCAGCCAATTTCCTGAACAATTCCCTGATGTCCTTGGCTTCGACCTCGACCTTGCTCTTGCCGCCGGCGAGCTGGCCGAGAGCGCCCCAAAGGGTGACTTCGACCATTTGCTCGACTCCTATTCTTGATGGAGCATGATGTTGTCCGAAAACCGCTTCGCACTTTTCGGCATCATGCTCTACCCTTCCCGTTCGGCCTCGATCGCCGCCAGGATGCGTGGCGGCGACATCGGGATGTGGGTCATGCGCACGCCAGCCGCGTTCGACACCGCGTTGGCGATCGCCGCCAGCGGCGGCACGATCGAGGTTTCGCCGACGCCGCGCACGCCGTAGGGGTGGTTGGGGTTGGGGATTTCCAGGATCTGCGTGTCGATCATCGGCAGGTCCGAGCAGACCGGGATGCGATAGTCGAGGAAGCCGGCGTTCTGCAGCCGGCCGTCCTTGCCGTAAATATACTCCTCGTTCAGCGCCCAGCCGATGCCTTGCGCGGCGCCGCCCTGGTACTGGCCCTCGACATAGGTCGGGTGCACCGCCTTGCCGGCATCCTGCACCACGGTGTAGCGGATGACCCTGGTCGAGCCGGTCTCGGGATCGACGTCGATGTCGCAGATATGGGTGGCGAAGGAGACGCCGGCGCCGTCGGCGACGAGCTCGCTATGGCCGGCGATCGGCCCGCCGGTCTTGCCGGACTCAAGCGCGATCTCCTTCAGCGACAGCTTGCCGAGATTGCCGTGCTTCTCGCCCTTGGCGACCGCATGGCCCTGTTCCCAGACCACGTCGTCGACGGAAATGTCCCACATCTGCGCGGCGCGCTCGCGCAGGATCTTGATGGCGTTGCGGGCGGCCGAGATCGTCGCCATCGACGACGAAAAGGTGCCGCGGCTGCCGTCGGTCATGTCGTTGTAGCCGAGGCTCGACGTGTCGGCGACGATCGCCTTGACCTGGGAATAGTCGATACCGAGCTCCTCCGCCGCCACCAGCGACAGCGACGCGCGGGACCCGCCGACGTCCACCGTGCCGACGGCAAGCGAGACCGACCCGTCCATGCCGATGTTCAGGTCGGTGCAGGTCTGGCCGCCGAAATTGAACCAGAAGCCGCAGGCCATGCCCCTGCCCTGGTTCTTGCCCAGCTTGGCCTTCATGTGCGGATGGTTCTTCACCGCTTCCAGCGTCGGGCCGATGCCGATCGGCCCGTAGACCGGCCCGTAGGACGACCTCGTGCCTTCCTGCGCGGCGTTCTTGATGCGGAAGTCGACCGGGTCCATGCCGATCTCCTTGGCGAGCTCGTCGACAGCACTTTCCACCGCGAAAGCGGCCATCGGCGCCGAGGGCGCGCGATAGGCCGCGGTCTTCGGCCTGTTGACCAGCACCTCGTAGCCGACGGTCTTGACGTTCTCGAGCTTGTAGCAGGCGAACGCCGTCATGGCGCCGATCTCGGCCCAGGAGCCGGCATAGGGGCCGCAGGAATAGCGCAGCGTCGCTTCGGCGGCGGTGATGGTGCCGTCCTTGCGGGCGCCGATCTTGACGTCGATCGAGGTGGCGCTGGTCGGACCCGAGGCGCGGAACACCTCGTCGCGGGTCATCACCAGCTTAACCGGCCGTCCGGCCTTCCGTGACAAGGCAAGCGCCACCGGCTCGGCCCAGACATGGGTCTTGCCGCCGAAACCGCCGCCGATCTCGGACGAGGTGACGCGCAGCTTCGAGGCTTCCATGCCGAGCAGTTGCGCGCAATGCTGGCGGTAGACGAAATGGCCCTGCGTACAGACCCACAGGTCCGCGGTGCCGTCGGACGAGACGCTCGCCACGCAGGCATGCGGCTCGATATAGCCCTGGTGCGTCTGCTCGGTCTTGAAGGAGCGCTCGACGATGAAATCGGCGTGGCCGAAACCCTGGTGGACGTCGCCATGGCCGAACTGGCTGCGCTTGGTGACGTTGGACGGTTTTACCGGCTTTTCCTCGAGGCCCTCGGTAAAGATGGCGTCGTTGATCAGGGGTGCCGTGTGCTTCATCGCCTCGTCGACATCGGTGACGTGCGGCAGCACCTCGTAGTCGATCTCGATCAGCTTCAGCGCCTGCTTGGCCGTGCGGGCATCGACAGCGGCGACAGCGGCCACCGCATGGCCGTCATAGAGCGCCTTGGTGCGCGCCATGCAATTGTCGAGGATGTCGTACATGGCGGCATCGCCATCGGTGAGGTCGGGCAGGTCTTTCGCCGTGATCACCGCCTTGACGCCGGCAAGCTTCTCCGCCTTCGAGGTGTCGATGTTCCTGATTTTGGCGTGCGCGTGCGGGCTTCTGAGGACACGCCCGACCAATTGCCCGGCCATGTTGAAGTCGGCGCCATAGCGGGCGCGGCCGGTCACCTTGTCGACACCGTCGGGACGGATCGGGCGCGTGCCGACGGATGCGAATTTACGCCCGGAAAAACGCGGATCGAAGTTCATGCGTGCGCTCCCTTCATCACGTTTGCGGCGTCCTGGACGGCGCGTACGATCTTGTCGTAGCCGGTGCAGCGGCACAGGTTGCCGGCCAGGCCGAAGCGGATTTCCTCCTCGGTCGGGTCGGGGTTCTTGGCCAGAAGATCCTTGGCCGCGATCAGGAAGCCCGGCGTGCAGATGCCGCATTGCAGGGCGGCGTGTTCGAGGAACTTCTGCTGCAGCGGATGCAATTGGTCGCCATGCGCCATGCCCTCGACGGTCTCGATGCGCCGCCCCTCGGCTTCCGCGCCGAGCACCAGGCACGAGCACACCAGCCGGTCGTCGAGGATGATGCTGCAAGCGCCGCAGTCGCCGGTGCCGCAGCCTTCCTTGGCGCCGGTCAGCCCGAGCCGATCGCGAAGCACATCGAGCAGCGTTTCGTCAGGTTGGCAGAGGTACTCGACGCTGTCGCCGTTGATTGTGGTTGAGACTGCTACGCCGGCCATCATTTGCCTCCTGCACGTGTATAGGCCGAAGTGGCGGCACGCCTTGCCAGCACACCCGCGACCTTCCTACGGAAATCGATTGTACCCCGCTTGTCGTCGATCGGGCGGCAGGCGCCGGCGCAGACCTTGGCGAGCCGCTCCAGTGCCGCTTCGTCGAGCTTCCTGCCGATAAGCGCCTCGGCGGCCTCCTCGACCAGAAGCACGGTCGGTGCCGCCGCACCCAGCGCCACGCGGGCCGCCTTGATGACACCTTGCTCGTCGATCGTCAGGTTCACCCCGGCGCTGACCACGGCGATATCCATCTCGGTGCGCGGAATGAACCGGAGATACGCATCGCCCGAGCGCGGCGCCTGGCTGTCGAGCAGGATCGCCTCGATGATCTCGCCCTTGGCCAACGACGTCTTGCCCGGCGCGGTCGGCACCGCCTCGACGGCAATGGTGCGCTTACCCGACGGCCCGACGATCACGGCCTTGGCGCCGGCCGCGACCAGCGCCGGCACGCTATCGGCCGCCGGCGAGGCGTTGCAGAGATTGCCCACGATGGTGCAGCGCCCCTGCACCTGCTTCGAGCCGATCAGCTTGGCCGCTTCGACGACGCCCGGCCAGGCCTTCTTCAGCGCCTTGTTTTCGCCGAGCACCGCGCAGGGCACAGCGGCGCCTATGCTGAAGCCTTCGGCCGTTTCCCTGATCTCGCCCAGGGACGCGATCGCCTTGATGTCGACGATCAGGTCGGGCTCGACAAAGCCGCCCTTCATCCTGACCAGAAGGTCGCTGCCTCCCGCGAGAATGGCCGATGTGCCGGCCGATCCGGCCAACTGGCCAACGGCATCTTCTATTGAAAGCGGACGTATGTAACGCATCGTCTCCCCTTGGTCATCTCGATCTCAGCGACCGTTATAAACACTCTCCTCATAATGGCTATCCGGTTCCTGGTTTTCGGCGATTGGGCCAGGCGTCATAAAATCGAGTCCCAAATCGGTCTGAGCTGCCGCAGGCATGGCCAGACAGGCCGGTAGCCGAGCCCGGAAAAATCTGACAGCCTGTGTCGGATTGGCCAGGCCCCGTTCGTCCTAGGGGCATCGAACAGGCATAATGAAAGGATAGGATATGCCCGGTACCGTACGTTTGCACCGCGTTCTCACCACCAGCCCGGAAAAGGTCTATCGCGCCTTCGTCGAAGGCGACGCGCTGGCCAAGTGGCTTCCGCCGAACGGCTTCACCTGCACCGTCCATCAATTCGAGGCCAAGGTCGGCGGCACGTTCAAGATGTCCTTTCGCAACTTCACCACCGGCGACAGCCATTCCTTTGGCGGCGAGTATCTCGAACTCGTCCCCGGCGAGCGCCTGCGCTACACCGACAGGTTCGACGATCCCAATTTGCCCGGCGAGATCCAGGTGACCGTCATCCTGAAGAAAGTGTCGGTCGGCACCGAAATCGATATCACCCAGGCCGGTATCCCGGACGTCATTCCGGTCGAGGCTTGCTATCTCGGCTGGCAGGAATCGCTCAGGAACCTGGCAAAGCTGGTCGAACCCGAGATCAATCAGTAAGGCAAATCCCGAGCCCCGTTCGCGGCGGTTTCGGCCGCTGCGAACGGGGTGCACACCGTTCTCGCGGGCGTCGCCGCGCCTCTGGCCCGCTGAAGCCCGGCACTTGGACCGTGGCAGGCACGGTCATTTGTCGCTAGCAATTCATCATCGGTTTTTGATGCGGAGGCGCAAAGCATGACCTTGACCAATCGCGACATCGTCGAGCTGACCGAGTGGCGGCGCAAGCTGCACCAGCAGCCGGAAATCTCGAACGAGGAAGAGAAGACGGCACAAGAGGTCGTCTCCTTCCTCGCCGATACGGGACCGGACAAAGTGTTGACCGGATTGGGCGGCCACGGCGTCGCGGCCATTTACGACAGCGGCAAAAACGGACCGACCGTCCTGTTTCGTTCGGAACTCGACGCGCTGCCGATCGAGGAGCTGTCGGGCGTGCCGCACTCCTCACGCGTGCCGGGCAAGTCGCATATGTGCGGCCATGACGGGCACACGGCAATCCTTGCCTCGCTCGGCCGCCAGCTCGGGCGCGAGCGGCCTGCCAGCGGCCGCGTCGTGCTGATGTTCCAGCCGGCGGAAGAGACTGGCAATGGCGCGGCCGGCGTCGTCGCCGATCCCCGTTTCGGCGAGATCGCGCCGGATTTCGCGTTTTCGCTGCACAATCTGCCCGGCGTGCCGTTCGGCGAGGTGCGGCTCAAGCCCGGCGTGGTCAACTGCGCCTCGCGCGGCATGCGCATCGTGCTGGAGGGCAAGACCGCGCATTCCTCCATGCCCGAAACCGGCATTTCGCCGATGCTGGCGATCAGCGAGCTGATGCCGGCCCTGCCCGCGCTCGGCCGCGCGACCTTCGCCGACGATGATTTCTCCATGGTCACCGTCACCCATGCCGCGATGGGCGAAGCCGTGTTCGGCATCGCGCCCGCGCATGGAGAGGTCTGGGCGACGCTGCGCACGCGCCGCGACGAGCGCATGGCGGATCTGTGCGCCGCCGCCGAAGCGCTGGTCAGCGAGATCGCCGGCCGGCATCGCCTTTCGGCCCGCTCCGACTATCACGAGATCTTCGTCGCCAGCGTCAACGCACCGGACGCCGTGGAGCATCTCAAGCGTGCGCTCGACGAAGAGGGCGTGGCGCACGGACAAGAAGCCCTGCCGATGCGCGCCTCGGAGGATTTCGGCCTGTTCGGCCACAGCGCCAAGTCGGCCATGTTCTTCCTCGGCGCCGGCGAGCGGCACCCTGCCCTGCACAATCCCGACTATGATTTTCCCGACGACCTGATCCCGATCGGCTCGAGGATTTTCATGCGCACGGCGCGCAATCTGCTGGGCTGAGCTGCGGCCGCGTCACCAAGAACGACTGGCGTCTACGGCCTTCTGTCCGGGGGCGGGCCGACGGATCCGCGTTCAATGATCGTGGTCGGCAGGATGAGCCTTTCGGGCGGTTGTGTGTCGCCCTTTAACCGCCGGATGAGCAATTCCGCGACACCCTTGCCAAGCGCGTAGACGGGCTGGTCGATGACGGTGATGGGCGGGGTTGTCACGCTCGTCCAATCCGCATCATGGAAGGTGATCAGCGAAATGTCCTGCGGAACCCGCAACCCGCGCTCGCGGATCACCTTGAATATCTCCAGCGCTATGACGCTGTCGGAAGCAAGGATCGCCGTCGGCCGATCTGGTCCGGACAGCAGCTTCTCGGCAATCCTGCGCGTTTCGACAGGGCTTGTTGCGCCAAGGCAAACATAACGCTCTGGCCGGTCCATTCCGGCCTCTCGGCACACGGTGAGGAAACCGTCGATACGCTCGCGGACCGACGACGTGTAGATTTGCCCGAGGTCGCGGTATTCATGCCCTTCGGCGTCGACCGCCGTCACATAGGCGATGTTGCGGTGGCCGGCATCCGCAAGGATGCTGGTTGCCCGCATGGCTATGCCGCGATCATCGACGGTGACGGTATCGACATCCAGATCGGGCAGCGCCCTGTCAAGCAGCGCAAGCGGCCGGCCAGAACGATGGATGTCGCGCAGGTGTGAGATGTCCCGCGATTCCGACGGCGTGACGATCAGCCCGTCGACACGCTTGCCGATCAAAAGCCGCACGGCTGCCTTTTCGACTTCGATCCTCTCGCCGGAGTTGGCCAGGATCACGTTGAACCCGGCCGCCCTTGCCGCATCGCTGATGCCGCGCACCGCCAGGCTGAAGAACGGGTTCTCGATGTCGCCGACAACCACCCCGATGATGCCGGACCGGCCGGTCGTCATGCTGCGGGCCAGCTCGTTGGGACGGTAGTCCAGTGCCTTGGCCGCGGCCATGACGTCCGCGCGGATCGTATCGCTGACAACGCCGTATCCGCCGAGCACGCGTGCGGCTGTCGCTTTCGACACGTCCGCCGCGCGGGCGACGTCGCTGACTGTTATCGAGCGGGTTTTGGGCGCGGTTCTTTTCATCGGACGAACGACTACAAGAGTTGTTGACGGAAGGTCAATCTGGCGATAACCATTATCAAAGAGACCGGTCTCACGCAATAAGAGACCGGTCTCTTTGAAGAAACTGGGAGAGCCAGGAGCATGATGTCAGCCCACCGTTCGAGCCGCTGCCGCGGCGACCAACGATGTGAGGCCCTGAAACTACGGGCTCGACGCAAATGCCAAGAAGAACGTGCCAAGAAAAACAGACCTTCAGAGTGGAGAGAAGACATGAGCAGGATTGGAATTCTCAAGTCGTTGATGTCACCGGTCCGGGCCGGCGCAATGGCACTTATGGTTGTATGCATCGGATCGGGTCTGGTTTCGCGGGCTGCCGCGGCGGATGACAATCCCTATGGCCTCATCGATGCGAAGACCATCAGCGTCGGGACCATGGGGGACGCCAAACCGTACGTTTTCACGCTGGCGGATGGCACGTTCACCGGATTCGACATTGAACTGTTTCGGAACGTCGCGAGCCGCATTGGTTTCAAGCCTGACCAGGTGATCTTCACCGGCCAGGAATTCTCGGCGCTGATGCCTTCGGTTGCCAATGGACGCTTCGATGTCGCGGTCGCCGCGATCGGCACGACGGATGCGCGCAAGAAGACTGTCGACTTTTCCGACGGCTATCTCGCAGGCTACCTGTCGGTGCTTACCGCGGATAAGGCGATTACTTCGGCGGACGGGCTCAAGGGCAAGCGCCTCGGCGTCGTCCAGGGTACGTTGCAGGAAATTTACGCGACAAAGAATTTTGTCGGAACCGATCTGGTCAAATTTCCCGACAACAACTCGGCCATTTCCGCGCTCAACAACGGAACCGTCGACGCGCATTTCCTCGATTATGAGGCCGCCAAGCAATTTGGCGAGCGCTATCCGGACTTGAAGATCGCGGTGAACATCCCCTCCTTCGACGCACCCGCGGGCTTCGTCCTGCGCAAGGGCAACGACAAGTTTCGCGAGGCATTGAACACCGCCCTGCATGCGGCGATGCAGGACGGCACCTGGAAGACGCTCTACGAGAAGTGGTTCCCCGGTTCCCCGATGCCTGACCAGTACCTCCCCAAGAAGTAACCGCGCATCCAGCCGCCGGCCGTGATGGCCGGCGGCTGGGACACGTTTTCGCCCGGTTTTTTGGCTGCGCGAACGGAGCAATGGAAAGGGGGTCGAATGAATTGGCTTGAAAACCTGCGGCGCAGTTTCCTCGACTGGCAAGCCATGGCGGACGTGCTGCCGAGCATGATCACCATCGGGCTGAAGAACACCTTGATCCTCGCCGCCGCGTCCACGGTGATCGGTGTTGTCCTCGGCATGATCCTTGCTGTCATGGGCATCTCGCAATCGCGCTGGCTGCGCATCCCGGCCCGGGTCTATACCGATATTTTCCGCGGCCTTCCGGCGATCGTCACGATTCTGCTGATCGGCCAGGGCTTCGCCCGCATCGGCCGTGAAATCTTCGGGCCTTCGCCCTATCCGCTCGGCATCCTTGCCCTCAGTCTGATCGCCGGCGCCTATATCGGGGAAATCTTCCGCTCCGGCATCCAGAGCGTCGAGCGTGGACAGATGGAAGCCTGCAGGGCTCTGAGCATGAGCTACGGACAGGGCATGCGGCTGATCGTGGTCCCGCAAGGCATCCGCCGCGTCCTGCCGGCTCTGGTCAACCAGTTCATCGGCAACGTCAAGGATTCGAGCCTGGTCTACTTCCTCGGCCTGCTCGCGTCGGAGCGCGAAATTTTCCGCGTCGGCCAGGACCAGGCTGTGGTCACGGGCAACCTCTCGCCATTGCTCCTGGCTGGCGTTTTCTATCTCGTCATCACGGTGCCGTTGACCCATGTGGTCAACTACATCGACAACTCGCTGCGCGTCGGAAAGCAAAAGCCAGGCCTCGTCACCAGCGGCCTCGCCGAGGTGAGCGAACTGGAAAGTGCAATCGGCGGCTCGTCTTCGCAGACCAGCCCCGACGGCAGCCCGGCGCTTCCCCGGTTCAAGGGCGGTAGTCTCGCCATCACCGATCTCGACATGGCCTATGGCGATCTCGATGTCCTCAAGGGGGTCAGCCTGACGGTCAAGCCGGGCACGGTCACATGTGTCATTGGCCCGTCGGGGTCGGGCAAGTCGACGCTGTTGCGCTGCCTCAACCGCCTGGTCGAGCCCAAGGGCGGCGACGTGCTGCTCGATGGCGCGAGCATCCTGGCGATGAAGCCCGAAAAATTGCGCCGGCGTGTCGGCATGGTGTTCCAGCAGTTCAACCTGTTTCCCGACCACACAGCCCTGGAAAACGTCATGCTGTCCCTGACCAAGGTCAAGGGCATTCCGGTGCCGGAGGCCGAGCGCATCGCCGAGGCGCGCCTGGCCGATGTTGGCCTTGCCGCCCGCAAACACCATCGTCCCGGGAGCCTTTCCGGCGGCCAGCAGCAGCGCGTGGCAATCGCCCGTGCGCTTGCCATGGACCCCGAGGTCATCCTGTTCGACGAAGTGACCAGCGCTCTTGATCCCGAACTGGTGAAAGGCGTCCTCAACCTGATGGCGGACCTCGGCCGGCGTGGCATGACAATGGTCGTGGTGACCCATGAAATGGGCTTTGCCCGCAAGGTCGCCGATCAGGTCATCTTCATGGATGAGGGCCGTGTCATCGAGGCCGGTACGCCCGCCGCGATCTTCGACACTCCGAAAAGCGCGCGTCTGAAGCACTTCCTTGCCGAAGTGCTTTGATCGCACCACCGCATGGCCCAATCCAACCTCCACACAGTGAAAGAACATGCCATGGCTACATCACATTCGGTCGCAAAGGTCGTTGTTGTCGGGGGCGGTATCTTCGGTGTCTCCTCGGCCGTTCATCTTGCACGGCTCGGCATCGAAACCGTCCTGGTCAATGACGGACCGCTTGCCAAGGGAGCTTCAGGCCGCTCGCTCGCCTGGCTCAATTCCGCCCGCAAGCGGTCGGCTGAATACCATCGCCTGCGCATGATCGGCATAGACCGCTACCGGACGCTGTCGGCGAGATATCCGAATGCCGCCTGGCTGCGTTTCGACGGCGGTCTGACATGGGATGCGGACGGCGCTTCAAACGAGATCGCGGATGTCTTCGCTCATGAGAAAATTCTTGGTTATGACGCGCAGCATCTGTCCGCGGGCGCCATAGCGTCGGTCACCCCGGGCGTCGCTGCAAATGCTGTCACGCCCCAGGGCGCGATCTTCAATCCGGGCGAAGGTTGGGTCGACCTGCCGTCGCTGATCGAGCTACTGGTTGCGGAATTCATGGAGCGCGGCGGGCAGTTGGTCACCGATGCCGGAAGCGCGGCGGTCACGGTCGTCGACGGTCGCGCCACCGGCGTCACCACCACAAGCGGCATCAGCTTCGCCGCCGACGCGGTGCTGCTGGCGACCGGCGGTGATGTGCCGCGAATGGTCGCGGACTCCGGTCAACATATTGCCGACGGGACGCCGGTCGCACTGCTCGTCAGGACCAAGCCGCTACACTTGCCCCTTCGCGCCGTGCTCAATACCCCGCGCGTCGCCATCCGCCCGACGCCGGACGGAGCCCTTGCGCTCGATTCCGCCTGGTCGGAAGAAGAGGTGGTCGTCAATTCGGACGGTACTTATGGCGTGAAGGATTCGACCGTCCAGGGGCTTCTCGACGAAGCCTCGAAGGTTCTCGAGGGCCATCCGAAGTTGGAGCTGGAAAGCTATGGCGTCGGCCCCAAGCCGATCCCCGCGGACGGCGATCCGGTATTCGGCCAATTGAAGGACATCAAGGGATATTACATCGCCTTCAGCCACAGTGGCGCAACGCTTGGCCTGATTGCCGGCGAGCTGCTTGCCGGCGAGATCGCCACCGGAAGAGAGCACCCACTTCTTGCAAACTTTCGGCCGGCTCGGTTTTCTTGAGCGTCGTTGCAAATCTGAACCGCGTCACGCCACCCTTCCCCCAAGACTCCGCATCAGCCCCTTCGGCAGAAACAGCATCGCCAGGATGATCGTCAGGCCCGAGATCACCGGGTGATAATCCGGCACCACGATCCGCGCGAGGTCGAACACGGCATACATCACGAAGGCGCCGAGGATCGGGCCGAGCAGCGTGCCGGTGCCGCCGACCACGGTCATCATCAGCGGCAGCAGCATCCAGTCGAGGGCGAACACCGAGTCCGGCCCGACATGGAAGATGTAGTAGGTGTAGAGGCTGCCGGCGATGCCGGCGATGAAAGCGCTGCCGGCGAAGGCGGCGACCTTGACCCTGAGCGTGTCGATGCCGTTGGCCGACGCCGCCATCTCGTCGTCGCGCACGGCGATCAGCGCCAGCCCGTAACGCGAGCGCATCAAAAGGCGGATGGCAAGTGCCGTGCCGACCATCAGGCCGAGCCCGACCAGATAGTGCGGCAAGAGCGTGTCGAAGGTGCTGGCAGGCGCCACGACGCCAAAGGCGCCGCCGGTGAAATCGCCGCCATTGATGAACATCACCTTGACGATCTCGCCGAAGCCGAGCGTGCCCAGCGCAAAATAGTCGCCGCGCAATTTGGACAAAAGCGGTAGGCCGATGATGATTGCGGCGACCGCCGCCACCAGCCCGCCCAGCGCCATAGTCACCGGGTCGAAATAATAGATGCGCGGATAGGCGTCGTAGAGCGAACCCCAGAGATAGTTGCCGCTCCACAAGATCGCGGTGGTGTAGGCGCCGAGCCCGAAAAAGGCATGATTGCCCAGGCTGATCTGGCCGCCGAAGCCGGCAACCAGGTTCCAGCCCTGTGCCATGATGGCGTAGATGAAGACGAAGAACAGGAACGAGAAGGCGTAACTATCGATCGCGCCGGGCAGCAGCGGCACCAGGGCGAGTGCCACGACGACGGCAATGGCAATCCCCGCCTTGGCTTGCTTGTTCCAGGCTTGCTTCAACATGTGCTCAAGCCTTCTTGTAGGGCCGGCTGAACAGGCCTTCCGGCTTGAACATCAGCACCGCCAGGAACACGCCGTAGGCAATCGCGTTGGTCCAGCCGCCCGAGATGAAATACTGCACATAGGCCTCGATGAGGCCGAGCAGGATGCCGCCGGCAAGCGCACCCGCGACATTGCCGATGCCGCCCAGCGCCAGCGCCACCAGCGCCTTCAGGCTGAAGATGAAACCGGCGAACGGGTTGAACGGGAAGGTGGTCGCCACCGCTACACCGGCCGCTCCCGCCAGCGCGATGCCGATGGCAAAGGCAATCGCATTGACGCGATGCGGGCTGATGCCCATCAGCGTCGCCGCCTCCATGTCCTCGGACGCCGCGCGCACCGCCTTGCCGACCAGCGTTTTGCGCAGGAACAGCACCACCAGCCCGGTGCCGGCGAGCGCGATCAGGAAGCCCATGGAGCGGGTGAAGGAGGTGCGCACGCCCAATACCTCGATGCCGCTCGCCGTGTAGGAGGTGACGATTGCGGCGGTATTGCCGCCCCACACCACCGTCATCAGGTTCTGGATCAGGAACATCAGGCCGACCGCGATCAGGAGCGAGATGTTGCGGTCCTCCGCGGCGGCTGCCTTGCGGAACAGGCCTTGGTAGATCAGCCAGCCGACGACGAGCCCGACCGGAATGACGATCAGCAGCGACAGGAACGGGTCGATACCCAGCCCGTAAAACAGCGCCCGCACGAAATAGGCGGCCAGGATGATCATCGCGCCCTGCGCCAGGAAGATCAGCCGCATGGTGCCGAAGATGAGGCTCAAGCCAACGGCGGCGACGCCATACATGGCGCCGCCCAGCGCGCCGTTGAGCGACAGTTGCAGCAGGATGTCGGGAGGCGGAATGTTGAATGTCATCACTACTCCAACACGCCCATATAGGCCTTCTGGATTTCGGGATCGGCAAGCAGCTCGGTGCCCGTGCCTTGCATGGCGAGCTCGCCGGTCTTCAGCACGAAGGCATAGTCGGCCACCTTCAGCGCCTGGTGGATGTTCTGCTCGACGAGCAGGATGGTGACGCCTTGGCTGTGCAAGGTCCCGATCAGCGCAAACATCTGCTGCACCACGATCGGGCTGAGACCCAGCGACGGCTCGTCGAGGATGAGCAACGATGGGTCCGACATGGTGGCGCGAGCGATCGCCAGCATCTGCTGCTCGCCGCCCGAGAGCGAGCCGGCCTTCTGCCCTGCCCGCTCCTTCAAACGTGGAAACAGCGCATAGGCCTTTTCCAGAGATTGCTTGAAGCGCTTCCGCACCTTGGGCTGGAAAGCGCCGAGTTCGAGGTTCTCCAGCACCGTCATCTGACGGAACAGGCCGCGCCCTTCCGGCACATGCGCAATGCCCATGCCGGCAATCTCCTCCGGCGCCTTGCCGGCCAGCGGCGCGCCGGCGAGGAAGATCTCGCCGCGCTTCGGTTTGAGCAGGCCGGAGATGGTCTTCAGCAGCGTCGTCTTGCCGGCGCCATTGGCGCCGACAATGGCCACGATCGTGCCGGGGTCGACATGGATCGACACGCCCCACAGCGCACCGACGTCGCCATAGGCGACTTCCAGATTGTTCACGTCAAGCAGCCGGTTCGCCAAGATAGGCCTCTATCACTTTGCGGTTGGCGACGATCTCGCGAGGCGTGCCGTCGGCGATCTTCTCGCCATGGTCGAGCACGATCACCCGGCTGCACACTTTCATGATGGCGTCCACCTTGTGCTCTACCCACAGGATCGACACGCCACGCTCGTTGCGCACGCGGCGGATGACATCGACCATGCGCTGGATCTCGGTCGGGTTCAGCCCCGCCATCGGCTCGTCGAGCAAGAGCAGCGCCGGGCTGGACGCGACTGCCCGCGCGATCTCCAGTAGCCGGCGGTCGGACAGTGTCATATGCGCGGTGCGGACATCGCCTTTCGCGGTCAGGCCGACCAGTTCCAGCGCTTCCTCGGCCGCGGCAGTGGCATGCCTGACGCGCCCGCCACCGCCATAGACCGCGCCGACCATGATATTCTCGAATGCCGTCATGGTCAGGAAGGTGCGCACCAGCTGGAACGTACGCGCGATGCCGAGCCGGCAGATCCGATGTGGTGCGGTGCCGGTGATGTCGCGCCCACGAAACCGGATACGCCCTTGGGTCGGCGTGTAGAGCGCGGTGATGAGGTTGAACAGCGTCGACTTGCCGGCGCCATTGGGACCGATCAGCCCGATCAGCTCGTTAGCGCCGACGGCGATGTCGATGTTGTTGAGCACGACGAGCCCGCCGAACCGCTTCTGTACCGCCTCGAGGCGAAGCAAGGTTTCGTCGGGCTGCATCGTGTTTTCCGTTTCTGTCGTCAAGGATGTTGGGGCGGACACAGAGGCCGCCCGCCCCATTTCGCCGCACCGATTGCTCAGCGTTTGTCCCAGGCCGGTGCCGGCTTGTAGGTCCAGTTGCCCTCCGGGTAGATCAGCTGGTGCTTGCCTTGCCACCATTGCGTGGCGACGCTGGGGATCAGGGCAAAGCCGGTCTGGTCGAATTTGAGATCGCCGACCACCGTGTCCTTGAATTCCTGGTCGAAGATCGCCTCATGCAGCGCATCGGCGTCGGTGGAACCCGCCTTCTCGATCGCCTGAGCCAGCACCTGCGCGTTGGCATAGAAGGCGCCGACGGTGACGGAGTCTTTCTTGAACTCGGCCTCGTAGCGGTCGCCGAGCTCCTTGGCGCCCTTGTAAGGGTAGCTCGCCGACCAGAAGCCGTCGGTCAGGATGTAATCGGAATCCGGCCCGAGCGCTTCGTGGAACTCGCCCGTCCAGGTGCCCTTCCAGCCATGCAGATAAGGCACGGAGAAGCCGAGCTCCTTCATCTGGCGCAGCAGAGTAACCGTGTCGGCCGGCGAGCCGAACACCAGCATGGCGTCCACGTCTGCCGCCTTGAGCTTGGTGATCAGCGCCGAATAGTCGGTGGCGCCGATCGCCCAGGGATCGTCGACGGCGAAAGTGTAGCCATACTTCTTGGCCGCCGCCTCGAAGGCGCCGCCAAAGCCCTTGCCGTCGGGCGAATCCTCAGTGACCAGCGCCGGGTTCTTCGGCTTCTCATTGGCCGGCAGCTTGTTCCAGATCTCGAACGGCACTTCGGCGCCCGGACCCGGGTGGAAGAAGAACAGCGCCGAATATTTGAGCTTCAACGGCTGCCATTCGAAAGGAAAGGCCGTCGTGATCATGTAGAACTTCTTGTATTTTTCCGCGACGATGGCGCCCGCGATGTTCATCGGCCCAGAATGGGTCGACAACAACGCGTCGACCTTCTGCACCTTGATCAGGTTCTCCAGCGCCGATGCGACCTTGCCTTCCGAGCTTTCGTCGTCGGCGATGACGAGGCGCACCGGCAGTTTCTTGCCGGCCGACTTGGCCAAGATGCCGCCGGCCTTGTTGATGTCGGCCACCGCTTGCTCGTAGGCCCATTTCTGCTCCTTGCCGTCGCCAGCCAGCGGCCCGGTCAGGGAGATCGGCGCACCGATGACGATCTCGGTGTCGCCGGCATTCGCGATACTGGTGCCGCCGGCCGCGAACACGGCCGACAGGGCCAGGCCCGCCAGCATTCTCTTCCCCGCCAGCATTGCCTTCAGACTGTTTCCCATTTCATCCTCCCAGGTTTTCATCGGGCGGACGCGTCAGCGCGCCCGGCCGCATGTCTCAAGCTGTCGCTGCCGCGACCAGCCTGGTGTCGGTGAACTGCTCGAAACTCAGCACTTTGCCGTCCTCCATCTCCCAGACATGGACGACGCGCGCCGACATCGGCTTGCCGGTCTTTTTGTAGACACCCGAATAGGTCCCGATGCCGACGATGGTGGTGCCGCCGTCGACCAGCTTTTCGAGCTTCAGATTGTAGCCGTCCCACTCCTCGCCGATGCGCTTGAAGACGCCCGCTATGATGGCATCGGGGCCGACATAGGTGCCGGCATAGGGAAAGCCAGCCATTTCTGTCCAGGCGGTGCGGCTGGTGATCGGCGCCATCATCGCGGCCAAATCCATCGCGTCGGAGCCGGCGTAATGCGCCTTGATCCCTTCGTAGTTCTTGTTCATGGCGTTCTCCCGCGCGGTCAGACCGGCGCCTTGGCTTCGTCGTAGACGGTTCTGGATTTCTTCTCGATGTGGGCGCCGGCCGGCTTGTTCTCGACCTTGCCCTGGCTGGTCACGCCAAGGAATTTGCCGGTCGAGCGCATCGTGTCCCAATTGTAGAAGAACAGCGACGCGACCGGGATGATGAACTCGCGGAAACCAAACACATACTGGTTCTCGGCGAACTTCCAGGTCGTTGCTAGATCCACGTCGCCATGGCCGCGCTGCACGCCGACGAGGTTCTGCCAGGCATAGCGCTCGGAGCTGAGATAGATGTGCTCGTAGACGTGGTTGGGACTGTATGTGTAGTGCGCGGTGAGCCCGATCAGGTCCCGGGTCGGTGCCGGCACGATGCCGGTCGGCGCCACGCTGGGGTCGCCGAGCACACCGGCCGACCAGGTCTGCGCCACGCGTGGCTCGCCGGGCGCCTCGCCTGCTTCACGCACCCGTTCGCGTACCGACAGCACGCGGCGCGTACTGGTGTTGACGATGAGCGCCTCGTCCTCCGTCGGCCGGGCGGCGAAACTCATGTTGATGAAGAACACATCGGAGGCGACTTCGAGCGCCTCGTACCAGTCCGCGCCGGCTTCCGTGCCCTCGCTCCACGCCACCGTATCGGCTGACGTGAAGGCCAAGTCGATGGTGCGGCCGGTGTCGAGCGTGATCTTGAAGGTCTGCCCGCGCAACGCTGATGTCGTCGGCAGCCGGTTGGTGGCGATGCCGGCGGCGAAATCGTCGAAATGCTTCCAGTCGGCCGGCCTGTTCTGGTCGTTCATGGTGCTCCTCCACATCAATCGACAAAAGCTAACGTGGGCAGGTCGACGACGGTGGCGCCGCCATCGACCGTCAGGATCGACCCGTTCATCATCGCCGCCTCGTCGGAGGCGGCGAAGCAGATGACGTTGGACACTTCTTGCGGTTTCGCCGGCCGGCCGAGCGGCACGTCCTTCGTCACCAGCCGATAGGCCTCTTCGATCGAGCCAAGCCCGTGCTTTTCGACGATCATCTCCATCTGCTCGTCGGCCATGTCGGTCGACACCCAGCCCGGGCAGATGATGTTGGTGCGCACGCCCTTGCGGCCATAGTCGCGCGCCAGCGATTTGCCGAAGCCGATGCAGGCATGTTTCATGGTGACGTAGCCGGCCGCGTCCGGCCCGGCGAACAGGCCGGCGATAGAGGCGACGACGACGATGTTGCCTCGGCGCTCGATCAGGTCGGGCAGGCATTCGCGGGCGCAAACGAAGGCGGTGTCGAGATTGGTGCGTGTCGCCAGGCTCCAGGTTTCGTCACTCATCGAGATCGTCGGCCCGACGCCATGGCCGCCGGCATTGGCGACGAGTATGTCAACGGGCCCGACCTTGTCATGCACTTCGGCCAGAGCCGCGCGCACCGCCTTCGGATCGGCGGCGTCGCCCTGCACCACCAGCCCACCAATGTCCCTGGTCACGGCCTCCAGCGGCTCGCGCCGCCGGCCCATCAGCACCACCTTCGCGCCGTCGGCCGCCATGCGCCTGGCAACCGCCGCGCCGATGCCGGTGCCGCCGCCGGTAATGAAGGCCGTCTTTCCCGAAAATCGCATTGTTCGATCCCGATTGATGCTGTGCCGGCTGTGCGCCGATCTTCGCCAAGGATAGTGCGGCATCCGCCATTTCGCGTCTTGTCCGAGCGGGAACTTTGTTTTGACTGAGCGCGCACTCGTGCTTTGGGAGGCTTGAAGCCGGCCGATGCGCTCCATAATCCTCGGCTGGGATGTTCATCAGCAATCGAGGAGGATGGCGTGAACGAGAGAACCGTGCCGCCGATCAGCCCTGCCGCCGCCGCTTTCCTGGCGCGTCCGCACCGCCCCTTCATCAATGGCCGCTTCGTCGAGGGCCTCGCTGGTGACGGCCTCGCCGTCGACGATTCCGCCTCCGGCGAGATCGTCGCGCACGTGCCGGAAAGTGGCCCCGAACTGGTCGACCAGGCGGTGCGCGCGGCGCGAGCCGCGCTCGATGGACCGTGGGCATCGATGCGACCGGTCGACCGCCAGAATTTGATGTTGAAGCTCGCCGACGCCGTCGAGGCCGATGCCGACCTCCTTGCAGAGATCGAAAGCATCGAGAACGGCAAGTCGCTCGGCGTCGCCCGCATGCTGAGTGCGGCCGGCACCGTCGACTGGCTGCGCTATTATGCCGGCTGGGCAACCAAGATCGAAGGCTCGACCTTCCAGGTCTCCATTCCCGTACCTCCTGGCGCCAAACATCAGGCGATGACCGTGATGGAGCCGGTCGGCGTCGTCGGCGCCATCGTCCCGTGGAATTTCCCGCTGCTGATTGGCATGTGGAAGATCGCGCCGGCGCTCGCCTGCGGCTGTACCGTGGTGCTGAAGCCACCGCAGGAAACCCCGCTCGGCCTGCTCCGGCTCGCCGAGCTGATCGAGGCATCGGGTTTTCCGCCCGGCGTCGTCAACATCGTCACCGGCAGCGGCTCCGTCACCGGCGAAGCGCTGATCCGCCATCCCGGCATCGACAAGTTGACCTTCACCGGCTCGACGGAAGTGGGAAAACGCGTCGGCCATGCCGCCGTCGACCGCGTCGCCCGTTTCACGCTGGAACTCGGTTCGAAATCGCCGATGATCCTGCTTGCCGACATGGAGGAAGGCATCGAGCCTTTGGTCGCGGGCCTCGGCATGTTCTTCAACCAGGGCCAGGTCTGCACCTCGGCCTCACGGCTCCTGATCGAGAAGTCGATCTACGACCGCACGCTGGCGCGGCTGGCCGAGATCGCCGACGGCATGACGCTGGGCGCCGGCCGCGACGCCGATGCGCAAATCAACCCGCTGGTCTCGGCCAAGCACAAAAGAAGCGTCGAGGGGTTTGTCGAGCGTGGGCTGGCGGCCGGCGTCGAACGGGTCAGCGGCGCGCGGCCGGTCCCGGCCAGGGGCCATTATGTGGCGCCGACCATCCTGCACAATGTCCGACCGGACATGGAGATCGTGCGCGAGGAAGTGTTTGGGCCGGTGGTGGCGGCGATGCCGGTCGCCGATCTCGACGAGGCGATCCGCATCGCCAACGACACGCGCTACGGCCTGTCGGCCTCGATCTGGACCCGCGACATGGGCAAGGCGATGACCGCCATCCATGGCCTCAAGGCCGGCACGGTGTGGGTCAATTCGCACAATACGCTCGACCCCGCGGCACCCTTCGGCGGCTTCAAGCAGTCGGGCATTGGCCGCGAGCATGGCCGTGCGGCGATCGACGGCTACCTCGAAACCAAGACCGTCATCATGCGCTACGCCTGACATGATGAGCGCGGAATACGACTACATCATCGCCGGCGCCGGCTCTGCCGGCTGCACGCTGGCCAACCGGCTGGTCAATGCCGGCAAGCGCGTGCTGATCGTCGAGGCCGGGCCTGCCGACAACACGCGGCTCATCGACATGCCCGCCACCTTCGCCAAGGTGATCGGCACGGCGCGCAGCTGGATCTACGAATCCGAGCCCGAGCCGAGCGTCGGCGGACGTCGGCTGCCGGTGCCGCAGGGCCGCACGCTGGGCGGCGGCTCTTCCATCAACGCCATGCTCTATGTCAGGGGCCAGCCGCAGGATTACGATGGCTGGCGCGACCTCGGCTGCCCCGGCTGGGGCTGGGACGAGGTGTTGCCGGTGTTCCGGCGGCTGGAGCGCAATGAGCGGCTGGCCGGCGAACGCCACGGCACCGAGGGACCATTGCCCGTCTCCGATCCACGCCACCGCCATCCGCTGTCGTTGGCTTATGTGCAAGCCGCGCAACAGGCCGGTTATCGCTACAATGACGACTTCAACGGAGCGCAACAGGAAGGCGTCGGCTTCTACCAGACGACGACTGCGAACGGCGAGCGCCAATCAGCGGCAAAAGTGTTCCTGAGGCCGTTGGCCGGCAACGCCAACCTGACCGTGGTCACCGATGCGCTGGTTACCGGCGTGACACTGGAAAACGGGGCGGCAAGCGGCCTCGCCTACACCACTTCGGACGGC
Organism: Mesorhizobium sp. WSM1386; assembly: GCF_055901595.1. Classification (NCBI taxonomy): domain Bacteria; kingdom Pseudomonadati; phylum Pseudomonadota; class Alphaproteobacteria; order Hyphomicrobiales; family Phyllobacteriaceae; genus Mesorhizobium; species Mesorhizobium sp. WSM1386. Next base: position 2,875,504 of record NZ_CM148373.1, on the reverse strand, counting down.
CGCAACCATACAGCGACGGCAAGGGCCGAGGTGATCCTCACCGCCGGTGCGTTGGCGACGCCGAAGCTGATGATGCTGTCGGGACTGGGGCCAGCCGAGCATCTGGCCGGGCTGGGCATTCCCGTCATCCGCAACATGCCTTCGGTCGGCCGCGACCTGCAGGATCATGTCGCGGCCCCCGCCTATGCATTGACACGCCAACCGATCTCGCTGCTCGGGCAGGACCGCGGCCTGAAGGCGCTGCGCCACGGCATCCAGTACCTGATGTTTCGCAGCGGCCTGCTGACCTCCAACGTGGTCGAGAGCGGCGGCTTCTTCGACACCGATGGCGACGGCCGGCCCGATGTCCAGTTCCACGTCCTGCCGGTGATGATCGAAAGCGCCGAGCACGGTTCGATCGAGCGCCACGGCATGGAGCTCAACCCTTGTGTTCTCCGGCCAAAGTCGCGCGGCACGGTCGGCCTGCGCTCACGTGACGCCGCCGACCCGATCCGCTTCACCACCGGCTTCCTGTCCGATCCCCATGATCTCGCTCTGCTGCTCGTCGGCATGAAGATTGCCCGCAATATCCTGCGCCAGCCTGCCCTGCAGGCCGTGATCGCCGAGGAACTGTCGCCGGGTAACGATGCGGATCTTTCCGACCAGACGATTACAGACCACATCCTCGAACACGCCAAGACCGTCTATCACCCCTGCGGTACCTGCCGGATGGGCACCGACGACGGCGCGGTGGTCGATCCGCAATTGCGCGTGCGCGGCGTACCGCGCCTGCGCATCTGCGACGCCTCGATCATGCCGCGCCTGATCAGCGGCAACACCAACGCGCCCGTGATCATGATCGCCGACCGCTGCGCCGATTTCATCCTGGGCGCGTAAGCAGCCGTTCACCTTGGCTTTGGCCGCATGCAGCAGCACGCTCGAAAGCTGCACGCGCTCGCTGATCCGTTGATGGCCGCCAGCCTGCTGTCCGCGGTGCCGGTCTTGGTGCTATTCCTGACCGCGCAGGTTAAAAGTAGGCTCCGGGCGCGCGCATCACCTATTCCGCCTTCATGTAAATGTCATAAAAATCAAATGGAAACCGGCATTCGGGTGAACTAGAAAACATAGGGTTGTCCTGGAGAGATCGATCGAAGCGGCGGCAACCGTCGCCATGATCGGCGTCTTCCATCACCCGAAAATGTCGCCGACCTTGTCATCAGCGAAATCCACCTTGAAACCACTTCCCACCCTGAAACCACTTGCAAGAGACATGACATGTGGCTGAGTGACTTCGAAATTGTCCTGCGTGACCGTGTCGTTGCCAATGGCGCTGTCAGGATCGAAAACGGCCGGATTGCCGAAATCCGTGACCAACCTGTCGAGAATGCCGACATCGAGGGCGGCGGCCGCCTGCTCCTGCCGGGCTTCATCGACATGCATGGCGACATGGTAGAGAAGGAAGTCGAGCCGCGCACCGGCGTCCATGTGCCGATGCAAATCGGCATTGCCGAACTCGACAAGAAGCTCGCCTCCTGCGGCGTGACGACGGCCTATGCCGCGCTCTCCTTCATCGGCGCCAGCGTCACCAGCGGCGTGCTGCGCTCGGAAGATCATACATCCGATATCATCGAGACCATTGCCGGGATGAAGGACGATCTGCTTGTCGACCACCGCATCCATGCCCGGTTCGAGGTCACCTTCACGCCCGCGATCGCCAAGCTGCAAAGGTTGATGGATGCAGGCAAGCTGCACCTCATCTCCTTGATGGACCACACGCCCGGCCAGGGACAATACCGCGACGTCGAACTCTACATCGCCCGCATCGCCAAGGAGCGTGGCATGTCCGTTGCCATGGCCTCCGAGATCGTCGGACAGCGGATGGCCGGCCGCGAGGGCCAGGGCGATGTACTCAACGCGCTGCAGGATCTGTCGGCCCGCGCCCGCGCCTGCGGCATCGTGCTTGCCTCGCATGACGACGACACCCTGGAAAAAGTGGAACTGGTCCATGGCCTGGGCGCCGTGCTCAGCGAATTCCCGGTGACGCTCGAAGCGGCGCAGGAAGCCCGCCGGCTCGGCATGCACACCGCAATGGGCGCGCCCAACGCACTGCGCGGAGTTTCCTATTCCGGCAATCTTTCCGCCCGGCGGGCCTATGAGGCGGGATTGCTCGACATGCTGGCCAGCGACTACCATCCGGCCTCGATCCTGCCGGCCGTGCTTGGCCTGGCACAGGTGCGCGACGGCGGCCTGGCAGCGGCGGCCGCGCTGACAAGCGCCAACCCGGCCGCGGCGCTCGGGCTCACCGATCGCGGCGCCATCGAGCCGGGGCTTCTGGCCGACCTGGTGGTTGCCGACCGCCAGCCGGTGGCACGTGTCCGCGCCACCTTCCGCGCCGGCCGCATGATCTACGGCGACGGCACGCTGGCGCCAGTCCTCAAGGCAGAACGTTTCGAAGAGGCCGCCGCTGGCCGTTACCGGCTGGCCTGAGGCGCTTTTCTGGAATTGCCTCAGAGCAGTTCACAAACGGTGAACTGCTCTAACTCTTTGTTTTGACGCAATTCCGGACGGAAAACCGTTTCACACTTTTCCTGGAATTGCTCTAGAGATCGAGCACCACCATCATGCCCCGCACCTCTGCCATTTCCAGCAGCAGATCCTGCAGGCTCTCAACGGTCAGCGCGACACCGGTTATCGCCAGCAACTCCGCGATACTCTCCTTCATCGAAATGACGGCAACCCCGGTTTTTTTGGAAAGCATCCGTCCGATGGCTGCGCGGATATGGGCATTCTGTTCAGACATGATCTCCTCTCATGCTGTGAGATCGGCACGGTTTCCCCCGACAATATGCTTTTGACGCAACTTCCGCGAGCTTTTGCTTACGTCTGCAAGCCATCTTGTTGATGATCGTCCAAAATCATCTCGTTGACCGTCATCTGGGCAGAATTGGCATCGTCATGGCTCGACAGCCGCTCAGCGCGGATAGGTCGGCGGCAGGAACAACACCTTCCGACGAAGCCTGCGGATTGGCCCTTGCCGAAGCTGGCGGCCTCGCTCATCCATGGTATCGAAACGACAGTTTGGAACCAGTGATGACCGATGCCAGCCTTCATCTCGTCGAAGCGACGATCGAACAATTGCGCCGTGCGCTCGACGACGGCCTCGTCACCAGCGTCGAGGTGGTCGGTGCGTATCTCCGTCGCATCGCGCATTTCGACCGCCATGGCATCAGCCTCAACGCCGTTCCCGTGCTCAATCCAGCGATGTTCGAGGAAGCGGCTGCTTCCGACCACCGGCGGCGCACCGGTGCCGTGCTCGGGCCGCTCGACGGTATCCCCTACACCGCCAAGGATAGCTACAAGGTCAAAGGCCTGACGGTGGCTGCCGGATCGCCTGCCTTCGAGCATCTGATCGCCAATGAGGACGCCTTCACCATCACGAGGCTCAGGGCCGGCGGCGCGGTGCTGATCGGCCTGACCAACATGCCGCCAATGGCCAATGGCGGCATGCAGCGCGGCGTCTATGGCCGCGCCGAGAGCCCCTACAATGCCGACTATCTGACCGCCGCCTTCGCGTCGGGCTCGTCCAACGGTTCGGGCACGGCGACAGCAGCCAGCTTCTGCGCCTTCGGGCTCGGCGAGGAAACCTGGTCGTCCGGCCGCGCGCCGGCCACCAACAACGCGCTGGTCGCCTACACGCCCTCGCGCGGCGTCATCTCCGTGCGCGGCAACTGGCCGCTGGTGCCGACCATGGATGTCGTCGTGCCGCACACGCGGACCGTGTACGATATGCTGGAACTGCTCGACATCATCGTCGCCGACGATCCCGAGACGCGAGGCGATTTCTGGCGCGCGCAGCCCTGGATCAAGCTGCCGAATAGCTCCGAAATGCGGCCGCAACGCTACACCGAGCTGACGCTTGCAGGATCATTGAAAGGCAGACGGCTCGGCGTACCCCGAATGTATATCGGCCGCGACAGCGGCGCCGACCGGCCGATCGAAACCCGGGCCTCGGTGCTTGCCCTGTGGGAACAGGCGGCGGCCGATCTCAAACGGCTGGGCGCCGAAGTGGTGGAAGTCGATTTTCCCGTCGTCTCCAACTACGAGCGCGACCGTCCCGGCGCGCGCACCATGGTAGAGCGCGGGCTCGTGCCGAAGGAGTTCGCGAACCGCGAAATCTGGGACCTATGCATCTGGGGTTGGGACGATTTCCTGCGCGCCAATGCCGACCCTGATATTCCCGACCTCGCCTCGGTCGATGGCCCGAAAATCTTCCCGCAGCCGCCAGGCACGCTGCCCGACCGCTACGAAGGCAGCTTCGACCTCGCGGACTACGTCGAGCGGGCGAAAGCCGGCGTCACGCCTTTCAAGGATATCCCGACGATGGAGGATGGTCTCAAGGGCCTGGAAACGACGCGGCGGATCGATTTCGAGGACTGGCTCGATGCACAAGGCATCGACGCCGTGGTGCTGCCCGCCGCCGCCGATGTCGGCCCGGCCGATGCCGACATCAACGAGGCGTCCGCCGCCCTTGCCTGGCGCAACGGCACCTGGGTCGCCAACGGCAATCTGGTCTGGCGCCATTTCGGCATCCCGACCGTCACCGTGCCGATGGGCACCATGGCCGACATCGGCATGCCGGTCGGCCTGACCTTCGCCGGTAAGGCCTATGACGACGAACGGCTCCTGTGCATGGCCGGCGACTACGAACGCGCCACGCAGCGCCGCACCCGCCCACCGCGCACGCCGGAACTGGCCGATGACGTGTTTTCGGATCGGCCCGCCCGGTGTGGCGACGGCAAGGCGCCACCGCTTGTCATCGCGCTTGCCGCCGAGACGCGTTCTTCGGGCGATCAGGACGAGATATCCATTACAGTCGACCTGCCCGGCGACGCGGAGGCGGAGAATGCCAGCGTCAAGGTGCATATCAACGGCGAGCCTGTCGCATTGCAACGAAGCGGCGCGCGCCTAGTCGGGCGCGCGCTCGTCCCTGCAGCCGAGCATCAGCGGTTCCACAGCGTCTGGCGCGGCCCGTATGGCTCGATCATCACGGCGGTGGTGCGGCTGGAGGATGGGCGAAGCGCTGGCGCCTATGTGGTTGTGGGCGGGATCAGGTGAGGGTCTCAGCGTCTCCGGCTTCGTCATCCTAGGGCGGAGCAAGGAGCGAAGCGACGCGGCGCAGGATGACGAAGCCAGGGGCCTATGGATAGTCGCACAAGTGCCGTCAATGACAATCGCGAACCCGGGAGAGCCGCCCCGGTCAGCCACTGGCCGAGCGTCTCGCCACAAAGGCCAGGTCCCGCTGAATGACATCCCGCTTGTCTTGCGACAGACCGGCAAGCAGCTTTTCATCGAGATGCCCTGCTCGAATAAGCTGCGCGAACACGAAGAGAAGCTGCGAATAGCGATAGTCGAACGTGCGATCGATTTTCCGTCGCTGTTCACGCAAATAGTCTTCGAGCTCCCACATCTCGGAGGGCTGCGTCACCGCACTCGCCTTGCTTTTGAAGTCGGCCATCGTCTTTGCGAGCGCCGCCTCAAGGGCGGTATCGAAGGCATGGCGCGCGAGCTTCTTTTCGGATCCGGACCACTCGAAATCACTCATTGGATATCTCCATGGATGCCCTGTGAATTCGGCCCAGATTTTCACGAAAACGCGCTTGCTGCTACCCTCGCGCCGCCCATACCAACCCGCGCTCCACAATCAGCGCCATTTCCGGCACCGCGAACTCATCCGCCGTGTGTCCAAGAGAACTATAAAACACCCTGCCCGAACCATACCGGCGCTTCCAGACCACAGGCATGACAACGCCGCCGATGCCCGGAAAATGCGCGTCAGTGAAAGTGGTCGTCGCCAGCACTTCGTTGCTTGGGTCGACATGCATGTAATACTGCTCCGACCGGTAGGCGAAATCGTTGATGCCTTTGGTGATCGGATCGTCCGGCCGGGTGATGGCGACTTGGTAGTCGATGATGTCGCCGGGGTGCGCGACCCATTGGCCCCCGGTCATGAACTGATAGTCGGGCTCGTTGCGAAAACTGTCGCCCATCGTGCCGTGAAAGCCGCCGAGCCCGGTCCCCTGGCGAACGGCCTGCGTCAGGTTCTGCAGCTCGGCCTTTTCGATCGTCGACATGGTGATGACAGGCACGATGAGATCGAATGATGACAACTCCGGATCTGCGAACATCGCCGTGCCCTGGCCCAGCGTGACGGCGAAACCGTTACGCTCGAGCAGCGCGCGGATGACATTGGCGCTGCGCTCCGGCGTATGGCCTTCCCAGCCGCCCCAGGCAATCAAGGCTTTCTTCGCCATGCCGTATCTCCTCTCCTCCGTTGTCGCTGTCTTGGCGCGCCTGTCAGCGCCAACCCAGCCCAGGCGCGACATGGGTCAGGATCGCCTCGATGACATGAGCGTTATAGTCGACGCCGAGTTGGTTGGGCACGGTGAGCAGCAGCGTGTCGGCCTCGGCGATCGCCTCGTCCTGCGCCAATTCCTTGATCAGCACATCCGGCTCGGCGGCGTAGCTGCGCCCGAAGATCGCCCTGGTATTCTCCTCGATGAAGCCGATCTGGTCGCGGCTCTCATTGCCGCGCCCGAAATAAGCGCGGTCGCGGTCGTCGACCAGCGCGAAAATGCTGCGGCTGACCGAGACGCGCGGCTCACGCTCGTGGCCGGCCGCTTTCCAGGCCTCGCGGTAGACCCTGATCTGCTCGGCTTGCTGGATGTGGAAGGGCTTGCCCGTCTCGTCGAATTTCAGCGTCGAACTTTGCAAATTCATGCCCAGTTTCGCCGCCCATTCCGAAGTGGCGTTGGTGGCCGCACCCCACCAGATGCGCTCGCGCAGGCCTTCCGAATGCGGCTCCAGCCTGAGCAGGCCGGGCGGGTTGGGGAACATCGGCCGCGGATTGGGCTGTGCAAAGCCCTCGCCGCGCAGCGTGTCGAGGAAGACCTCGGCGTGGTGCCGCGCCATGTCGGCGTCGCTTTTGCCTTCCGGCGGCACATAGCCGAAATAGCGCCAGCCATCGATTACCTGCTCGGGCGAGCCGCGACTGATGCCGAGCTGCAACCGCCCGCCAGCGATGATGTCGGCCGCGCCCGCGTCCTCGGCCATGTAGAGCGGATTTTCGTAGCGCATGTCGATGACCGCGGTGCCGATCTCGATGCGGCTGGTCTTGGCGCCGACGGCCGCCAAAAGCGGGAATGGCGAGGCGAGCTGGCGGGCAAAGTGGTGCACGCGGAAATAGGCGCCGTCGGCGCCGAGCTGCTCGGCGGCGACGGCAAGATCGATGGATTGCAGAAGCGCATCGCTCGCCGAGCGCACCTGCGATTGCGACGAGGGCGTCCAATGCCCGAATGACAGGAAACCGATTTTTTTCATGGTCCTGAAGTATATGCCGGCGGCACGTGCTTCAATGCCAAAACGGCAGGGTTACACACCGTCGCCCTGCACGGTACCAAAAGCAGGCGATACCAAAAGTGCGCGATGCCGAGCCTGAGCGCCATGGAGGGCGGAATGCTGAAGGGAACCCGCATCGTCGAGATCGAGGCGCTCGGGCCAGCCCCCTTTGCCGGCATGCTCTTTGCCGATCTCGGCGCCGATGTCATCGTCGTCCACCGCAAGCAGGCGCCGATGCCCGGCGTCCCCGAACGCTCGCTGCTCGATCGCGGCAAGCGCTCGATCGCGCTGGACCTCAAGGATGCCGCCGACGCCGCCGTGCTGATGCGCCTGATCGCCACCGCCGATGGATTGATCGAGGGTTTCCGGCCCGGCGTCATGGAACGTCTCGGGCTCGGCCCGGATGCCTGCCTCGCCGTCAACCCGAAGCTGGTTTACGGCCGCATGACAGGCTGGGGCCAGGATGGCCCGCTCGCCCGCACCGCCGGTCACGACATGAACTATATCGGCGTGTCCGGTGCGCTCTGGTACGGCTCCTTGCCAGGAGAGGTGCCAATGGCGCCGCCGACGCTGGTCGGCGACATAGGCGGCGGCGCGCTCTATCTGGTGATCGGCATGCTCGCCGCCATCATGAACGCGCGCGCCGGTGGCAAAGGCAGCGTCATCGATGCGGCGATCGTCGACGGCTCGGCCCACATGATGAACCTGTTGATGTCGCTTGCCCCATCCGGCGCGCTCGCCGCCGAGCGCGGCCAAAGCCTCCTCGACGGGCCGCATTGGTGCCGCGTCTACCGCACCGCGGATGGCGGCTTCATCAGCGTCCAGTGCATCGAGCCGAAATTCTATGCGCTGTTCCTCGAGCGGCTTGGTCTCGCCGCCGATCCGCAATTTGCCAACCAATTCGACCGGGATCTCTGGCCGGAGCTCGGCAACCGGCTGGCGGCGATCTTTGCAGAGAAATCCCGCGGCGAATGGGTCAAGCTGTTCGAAGGGTCGGACGCCTGCGTCGGGCCGGTACTTGGCCCGTGGGAGGCAGCACTGCATCCGCACATGGCCGCCCGCGGTACATGGCTGACGGTGGACGGTGCTCTTCAAGCGGCGGCGGCACCGCGTTTTTCGGCAAGGGCGCGGTGCTCGCCTGCCGCAAGCCCGGCGCGTGGCGAACACGATGCGGAAATCCGTGCTTGCCTGGCCGAATCGTGACGTAGGAGGAGTCCATGGCGGTTCGGCCGATCATAAGGTTCCCCAATCCCCTTCTCCGCGCGGTGGCGGAACCCGTAAAACTGTTCGACAGCGACTTGCAGGGTTTGGCCGGTGATCTCGTCGACACCATGCATGCGGCGCCCGGGATCGGCATCACCGCCCCGCATATCGGCATTTTGAGACGCCTGGTCGTGATCCAGCTGCCTTCCGCCGCAAAGCCGGGCATCTACGTCAATCCATCTGTTATCCAGGCCTCGACCGAAATGATCCATCATGCGGAAGGCAGTGTTTCGATGCCCGGTGTCACCGAGCATATCGAGCGACACGCGCGCATTATCGTTCGCTATCAGGATCTGGATGGCAATGAGCAGTTCGAGAACGCCGATGGTCTGCTGGCGGTTTGCCACCAGCATGAGATCGACCAGCTCGACGGGCTCTTCTGGACGCACAGGCTGACGCCCCTGAGGCGCGACCGGCTGGTCAAGCGCTACGGCAAACTCATGCGAACCTCCCAGACGCCACGATAGATCGTAGAGGACGGGTTCGGCCGGCAAGAAATTGCGCCGCCCGATCGCGATGCGGTGCATGCCGGGGCCGGCAATCCACGCCGGGTTGGGGAACGGCCTGAGGCACCACCAAGCAGGATCAGCGAATGCGCAACCCCTGGGTGTCGAAGATGCGGGTGCGGCTGGGCAGGAAGCGCAGCGTGATCGTCTCGCCGAAACGCGGCTGATCCTCGCGCCGTTCGGCGACCACCGTCTCGCCGCCGGCCAGCGCGCCGTGCACGTAGGAGGTCGATCCCAGGCGTTCGGTGACATCGACGGCCAGCGCAAGCTCGACGCCCTGCTTCTCGTCGAGATGCTCCGGCCTGATGCCCAGGGTAACGTCTTGGCCAATGCCAAGCCGCGTCGTGAGATGAGAGATATCGACACTGGCATCGCCGACAAGCACGGCTTTCCCGTCCTCGGCCACCTTCGCCTTGAGGAAATTCATGCGGGGCGAGCCGATGAAGCCTGCGACGAAGGCGTTGTCGGGATCGTCGTAGAGCGACAGCGGCGTGCCGATCTGCTCGATCTTGCCGGTTTTCAGCACGACGATCTTGTCGGCCAGCGTCAGCGCTTCGGTCTGGTCGTGCGTCACATAGACCATGGTGCGGCGGATCGACTGGTGCAGGCGCTTGATCTCGGCGCGCAGTTCCGTGCGCAGCGCCGCGTCGAGATTGGAGAGCGGCTCGTCGAACAGGAACAGCCTGGGATCGCGCACCAGTGCCCGGCCGATGGCGACGCGCTGGCGCTGGCCGCCGGACAACTCACGTGGCTTGCGACCCAGCAAGGGTTCGATCTGCAGCAGCTTCGCCACCGCATCGACCTTCTCGCCTGACGTCTTGCGGTCTAGTCCGCGCATCTTCAGCGGAAAGGCAATGTTCTCGGCCACCGACATGGTCGGATAGAGCGCGTAGGACTGAAACACCATCGCCACGTCGCGCTCTCGCGCGGGAAGATTGGTGACGTTGCGGTCGCCGATGACGATGGTGCCGGAATCGATCGGGTTGAGCCCGGCAATCGCATGCAGCAGCGTCGACTTCCCGCAGCCCGAAGGCCCGAGCAGCACGACGAAGGAGCCTTCCTCGACTTCGACCGAGACATCGTCCAGCACGTTGACCGCACCGTAGGATTTCGACACCGACCGTATAGACAAATTCGCCATCGTATCCCCCTCAGCCCTTCACGCTGCCCAGCGTCATGCCGCGCACGATCTGCCCCTGCACCAGAACGCCAAGCACGATCATCGGCAGCATGATGAGCGTGGCGGCAGCGGTAAGCGCGCCCCACTGGATGCCCTGGAATGTCAGGAACGAGGTAATGGAGACCGGCAACGTCTGGGTGTCGCGGCCGGTCAGCACCAGGGCGACGAAGAACTCGTTCCAGGTGAACAGCACGCACAGAATCAGCGTCGCGACGATGCCGCCGCGCGCCGCCGGAAGGTAGACATGCCAGAACACGCTGAACTCGCGCGCGCCATCGACGCGGGCCGCATCGCGCAGCTCCTTCGGAATGTCGTCGAAGAAGGTGATCAGCAGCGAGATGGCGAACGGCACATTGACGAAGGCATAGGCGGCAATCAGCAGCCAGTGCTGGTTGAGCGCGCCGATGCGGGTCGCCAGGTAATACATCGGAATGACGAACAGCAGCGCCGGCGCGATGCGCAGGCTGAGGATGAACTTTTCCTTGGAGCGGCGCAGATTGCCCGGCTGCTGCGCCAACCCGTAGGCGGCGACCGAGCCGATGGCCACCGCCAGCGCGCTGGACAGGATGGAAATGATGAAGGAATTGGCAAACGCGCTAAGGAAGCCGCGATTGGCGAACACAGTGCGGTAGTTGTCGAGCGTCGGGCTGAACAGCCAGACCGGCGGAATGGCGAAGGCGTCGCGCGTCGTCTTGAACGAAGTCACTACCACCCAGTAGAGCGGGAACAGCACCGCCAGCAAAAGCATGAGCAGCCCGACATAGAAAACCGTACGCCGGCCCATCAGCGCTCTCCCGCTTTCGGAAACAGCACGCTGTACATGGTCAGGAGCGCGACATTGGTGAAGATGGTCAGGATGACCGCGATGGCCAGCGCGTAGGAAATGTCGAAATTGGTGAAGGCGACGATGTAGCCGTAGTAATTCAGCGTCTCCGTCGACAGCGCCGGCCCGCCGCGCGTCATGATGTAAAACAGGTCGAACGCCTTGATGCTGTCGATCGCCCGGATCAGCGCGACGATGGCGAGCGCTCGGCGCAGCATCGGCAGCAGCACATACCAGGTCACCTGCCATTCGCGCGCGCCGTCGACGCGGGCGGCATCGAGCGGATCGGTGGGTGCCGATTCCAGTGCCGCCATCACCAAGAGAATGACGAAGGGCGTCCATTGCCAGATGTCGGCGATCAGCACCGAAAACAACGCCAATTGAGGACTGCCCAGCCAATCGACCTGGGACATGCCGGAGAGCGACAGAAGGTAGTTCGCCATGCCGGTGGCGGGATCGAACAGGAAGCGCCAGGTCAGCCCGACGACGACCGGCGTCATGATGATCGGCACCAGAAGCAGCGTCCGCACCAGCCGCTTCATGGCGAAGTCACGATCGAGGAAAAGCACGACGGCAAGGCCGAGCGCGATCTCGATCATCGTCGCCAGCGTCGTGAACAGCACCGTGCGCCACAGGGCCGCCATGGCGCGTGGATCGCCGAAGAAGCGCAGGTAATTGTCAAGGCCGACGAACTTTTCCCGTCCGGCGCGCATCAGCGACAGATCGTGCAAAGAAATCCAGATCACGAACAGCGTCAGCGCGACCGATGCCACGGTCAGGCAGACGATGATCGGCTGGAAGAAATGCCTGGTCGGATCCGATGCTGCTGTCGCCACGGTCTCAATCCACCCGTTGAGGATCTCGCCCTGCCGCGCACAGGAAGCGCACGCGGCAGGGCACGCCTTACCCGCTTATCGGGCGAGCGCGGCGTTGTTGGCCTCGTCCGCCTCCTTCAAGGCATCGGCGGCGCTGGCCGTGCCGGCAAGCGCCTTGGAGACGGCGATGCCGGTGTTGTTGATGATTTCGTTGGCCTGTTCGACCGTCGGCAGGTATTGCGGATTGCCGGCATTGATGGCGGCGATCATGCCGTCCTTGAAGGCGCCGTAGCGCTTGCCGAATGCCTCGCCGTTCAGCACCGAAAGCGAGGTCACCCCGGAATTGGGATCGGTTTCGATCGCCTTCAGCTGCTGCTCCTTGGCGGTCGCCCAGGCGGCAAACAAAGCCGCCGCTTCCTGGTTCTTGGATTCGGCCGAGACATACATCGAGTGCACGGCGAGCGAGGACGAGCCGCCCTTGGGCGAGGAGGATTTCATCGGCACCGGCACATAGCCGACCTTGCCGACGACCGTGGAGACGGTGGGATCCTCGTTGTAGGCGCCGTTGACGGTGGCATCGAGGGTGATCGCCGCCTTGCCGTGCTGGAACAGCAGTCGGTTTTCTTCCCAGCCGAAATTGGCGACACCAACCGGACCGTAATCCTTCAGCACCTTGGTGAAGGCTTCAAGTGCGGCGGCACCCTCCGGCGTCGCCAGCGCCGACTTGCCGCCGGCGTCGAGGAACGAGCCGCCAAAACCCCACAGATAGGCGGCCCAGACATAGACGCCCTGGATGCCTTGCTGGCCGCGCATGGTGATGCCGGCGATCTGCTTGTTGGTTTTTTCGGAGATCGTCTTGGCAGCATTCTCGATGTCCTCGAACGTCTTCGGCGCCGCAAGTCCGTACTGTTCGAACAGATCCTTGCGGTACATGACAAAGGTGCTCTCGCCGTAGACCGGCAGCCCGTAGACCTTGCCGTCGACCACGTTGGTGTTGAAATAGCCGGGCACGAAATCGGCCCTGTCGAAATTCTCCTTGTGCTTGGCCAGGAAATCGTCGAGCGGCACGACATAGCCCGACTTCACGAAACCCGGCAGGTAGATGATGTTGTTCTGGACGACGTCATAGCGGCTGGACTTGGAGGAGAATTCCAGCAGCTCCTTGGCCGTGATGTCTTGCTCGGGTACGATTTCGAGCGCCACGTCGATGCCGGTCACCTGCTTGAATTCCGGCAACAGCCTCTGGATGGCGTCGGTCGTCGGATGGCCTTCGAGCAGCACCGACAGTTGCACCCCGTCGAACGGCTTGTCCTGCGCGAAAGCCGGCAGGGCCGTGGCAAGCGCGGCCGCGGCCACGCCAAGCATCAACACATTGCGTCTGTTAAACATTTCTCGTCTCCCATTGTTGGGCCACTCTGGCCTCGTTTCAAATTCTCTGTGTCGTTCGAGCATCACGCCTGGCCGAGACGCACGATTTCGCCGCTCTGCGCCGACTGCATCATCGCGAGGGTGAGTTCGAGCGAACGAAGGGCATCGCGGCCGCTGGCGATCGGCATGTCGGCCCCGTTCAGCCAGGCAAGCAGGCCGCCGAGTTGGCGCGCCAGGTCGCCGTCGAGACGGCCGTTGACGACAGGCCAATGCTGGGTGTCGATCTCGCGCGATGTTTCGTTGCTGGCGTAGTAGAGGCCGCTGTCGCCGCACTGGACCTCGAACGAGCCTTCGGTGCCGATCAGTTCCATGCGGGCATCGATCATGTGGCGCGCGCCGGCCGGCAGCGACCAGGCGCTTTCGAAATTCACCACCGTGCCGCCGGAGAAGCGTACGATCGCGGCCAGGCTGTCCTGCGTGCCCGACTCGCCAAGCAGAACGTCGGTCTGCTGGGCATAGACCGAAACCGGGTGCTGCCCGTCGAGCATCCACAGCACCATGTCGACGTCGTGCACGGTGACATGCAGCGCCAGCGGCAGCTTGCCGCCATAGCGCTTTGGGCCTTCGGTGCGGGCGCTGTTGCGCCGGGCGTAGATGTGGATCGGCTCGCCGATTTTGCCCGAAGTCATCAATTCCTTGGCCGCCGCATAGCGCGGATCGAAGCGCAGGAGGTAGCCGATGCCGAGTTTGACCTTGGCCGCCTCGCAGGCAGCGATGATGGCTTTGGCATCCTCGATGGTGGAAGAGATCGGCTTCTCGACGAAGATGTTGATGCCGGCCTTGGCCACGGCAACCGCCGGCGCCAGATGCAGGTTGTCGGGCGTGCAGATCGAGACGAGGTCGAGATCGCGTTCGCCCGTCAGCAGCGCCTCATGACTGGGGTAGACCTTGCAACCCGGCGCCTTGGCGGCGACAGCGCCGGCCAGTTCCAGGTTGGGATCGACGATCGCCGCCAGTTCGCAGCCGACCATGTCAGCGAAGATCGCGGCGTGCATGGAGCCCATGAAACCCGCACCGATAACGGCGACGCGGTGGCGCTTGATCATGACTTGTTCCTCTTCAATTGCGGGTCGGCGCTCCACGACGCGACCAGGTCGACGAAGCCGCGGGTTATGGCGTCGGGCCGTGTGATGGCACCGCCGACGACGATGAAGCGCGCGCCGAGCTCAAAGCAGCGGACCGCCTCCTGCGGTGTCCAGATGCGGCCCTCTGCGACGAACGGCAGGCCGGCGCCGGCAAGCTGCCCCATCAGCTGGAAATCCGGCCCGCGCTGCTGGTTGGAATAAGGCGTGTAGCCGGCCATGGTGGTGCTGATCAGCGAGGCGCCGGCATCGATGGCGCGCTTGCCCTCGTCGAGCGTGCTGACATCGCCCATCGACAGGCGCCCCTTGGCAGCAATCGCACCGAACATCGCCTCAAGATCCGTCGGGCGCGGCCGGTTGGTGGCGTCGAGAGCGACGATGTCGGCCCCGGCCTCGATGATCGACGCCACGTTGGCGAGCGCCGGCGTGATGTAGATTTCGGTGTCGGCACGGCGGGCCTTGATCAGCCCGATGATGGGAACGCCGGTGCGGCGGCGGACGGCGTCTATGTTGGCGACCCCCTCGATGCGCACACCCGCCGCGCCGCCAAGGATGACCGACCGGGCAATGGCGGCAATGTGCTCAGGGGCGTCGAGCGGCATGCGGGATTCAGCCTGGCACGAGACGACCAGCATTCCATCGAGCTGAGCGAGCAGATCGCCTTGCACCTGGGGTTTCTCCTTCGAGCGTTACCCCTGCAATCAACCGTGGATGAAACTTTTTGTCAAGAAATTATTTTAGATGAAAATTTCCTTCAGAAAGCAGTGCGGCCCCCAACAGGCCGGCATCGGCGCCCGCCTGCGCTGCGACGATGGGACGTTGGAAGACGGCAGGCAACAGCCGGGAGCGCGCCTCCAGGGCGGCAATGAACCCGTCCGCCAGCCCGACGCCGCCGCCGACCGCGAAGCAGTCGACATCGACGGCCGCCGTCAGATCGGCGAAGCCGTCGACCAGCGCGTTGATGGCGGAGCCGATCACCTCGGCAGCGATCGCATCGCCTTGCCTGGCAGCTGCGAACAGGTCAGGTGCGCCAACCGGACGGCCGAGCCGTTCGCTGCCGAGACGCGCCAGTGCGGTGCCCGACGCGATCGTCTCCAGGCAGCCGCGCCGGCCGCACCCGCACATCGCGCCGCCGGGATCGGACATCATGTGCCCGGCATGGCCGGCAAGTCCCGTCGCGCCGGTCTGCAGGCGGCCATCGATCACCAGGCCGCAACCGATGCCGGTGGAAACGGTGAAAAACGCGAAATTGCGGAAGCCATGGGCGGCGCCAACACAGAATTCGGCCCAGGCGGCCGCCTGGGCATCGTTGACGACGAGTGGCGGCACACCGAGCGCTTTATCAAGTGCTCGGGCCAGCGGGTAGCCGTTCTCGATCGGCAGTGTCTGCGGGTTGAGCGCGGTCAGAGCACCGTCACGAACGATGCCGGTGGTGGCGACGGCGATGGCGTCGAAAGCGTGCTTGGGCGCGAGACCGGCGATCGCCGCGACCAGATCGTCGCCACTGCCCGTCCTCGGCGTTACCGTCTGGCGCCTGTCCAGCAATCGCCCGCCGCGCACTTCGGCGGCGGCGATCTTGGTCCCGCCAATGTCGACGGCGAAGACCGTACGATCAGAAGCTGCGGTCACTCACGACCTCCGCCGTGCGCCCTAGCAGTGCGAGCCGCGCCGGATCCTGCCGCATCATCTCGGCCGCCAGCGCATCGACGATCAAAAGCTGGCTGATCTTCGACGGAAAGGCGCCGCCGGTCAGCGGCGTTTCCGGCCAGGACGCGATCAGGGCGAGATCGCAGGCGGCGACCAGCGGGCTTTTGGAGCGGTTGGATATGCCGATGACGAAGGCACCTTGCGATCGAGCAAGCTCGGCGATCCGCACCGCGTCTATGGTCGATCCCGAACTCGATATGACCACCTGCACGGTGCCCTTCTGCGTGGTTCCCGCCGCCATGACCGCCAGATGCGCGTCGCCAAGCGCGCGGCTGAGCTTGCCGATACGGGTCATCTTGTAGGCGAGGTATTGCGCCGTGATGGCGGATGCGGCGATGCCGAAGCAGTCGACCGCCGTCGCCGCCAGCAGTTGCCGCGCGGCCTTGGCAATGTCTTCCCTGACGATCAGCTGCTCGGTTTCGCGCAGCGAGATGATGGCGGTTTCCACCAGCCGCTGGATGTCATCGGTCGGCAAGCCGATGTCCCGCGCCCGCTCGTCGGTGGCCAACTCCTTGGCCAGCGCCAGCTTGAAGTCCTGGAAGCCGGCAAAACCCTGGTCGCGGCAGAAGCGCATGACGCTGGCCTCCGACGAGGCGGACGCCTCGGCAAGCTCGGTGATGCTCTGGCGCAAAGTGGCGTCCGGCTGCGCCAGCACTGTCTCGGCGACGCGCGCCAGCGCCGGCGTCATGTCTCCAGCCGCCGCCCTCAGCGAGGCGATAAGCGCGTATGTCATGAAAGGTCCTTGTTCCTAGAAATGCTCCGCCACCCAGGGCGGCGGGCCGGCAAACAGCTGATCACACAGACGTATGGCATTCGCATCGCCTGCCACCTGGCCATACTGCGCCAGTTTCGATGCGCTGCGAAAGCCCGTGAAAACCTGCACGAATGCCGAGGCCTGCAGGGCAACGGTCTGATAACCGGCGGTCGCCTCGCGAACCTCGACTGTCCCGCCCCTGATCTCGACCTCCAGCGCCGCGTCCGCCGGCCCGATGCTAAGTGCCAGCCCGATGTCGTCGGCATGGTAACCGCGCTGGCGGAGCGCCGCGGGCGGGTCGAGCACCCGCAACAGCCATTCCTCCTGATGGGCGAGCCGCCAGCCCTTGTCAGGCATCGCCGCCACCAGATCGTCCTGCGGGCCGCCATGCCAGCGCACGATCGGATAGACCGAACGGAATCTGGCCAGGAAGGAAAGTACGCCTTGCGCGGCTTCCGGGGAAGCGGCGTACCAGTCGCGGACATCGAGGCAGGCTTCGTCGCCCATGTCGAGGATCAGATAGGCCGCGTCATCCTCGGCCAGGTAGGCGGCCAGCGCGTCGCTGGGCTTGCGCCGCAACTCGTTCCAGTGCGCCGGACCACGGTGGACCAACCCGGCTTCGCGACCTGCCTTGGCGGCATAAGCCGTGGCAAGGCGCGGATCGTCCGGTTCGACAGGCTCGAAGGCGAGCCTGCTCGCGGCCGGCAGGCTGATCGTCTGTGCCTCATAGACGATCTCATGGCCTGCAAGCTCGAAGCCAGCCTTGCGGTAAACCGGCCGCGTCGAGGCGAACAGCGTGGCGATGGCGGCTCCCTTGCCATGCGCCTCCGCGCACAACGCATCGACGAACGGCACCGCCAGCCCCTGACCGCGACGCTCCGGCGCGATCGCCACATGCGCGATGTTGGTCGCCGGCACCGGCTTGCCATGGAAGACATGCGCCGTATCGAGCAACGCCGCGCAGGCATCCGGACGCCCGCCCTCGCCCCGCAGCAGCCTGAGCGCGCCAAGGCCGACATTGGCGATGTATTCATCGGACCGCGCCTTGCCGAAGCCGAAGGCCCAGCTCAACAAGCGCGCGATTTCAGGCGCATCCTTGGCCGTTGGTGCTTCGACGGCCATAGGTTTGGAGTTTTTTTTCATATTTGCCTCAAAGTTGGCGATTTTCATCATACCTTGAAATCGCCAATGCGCAATGGCCGACAGCCATGCCCACGAAACGGCCGCGGAATTGAGCGGCCGGCCATGGGTCCTGGGGCGATGTTTTATCGTTCAGACGACGTCATGCCGGCCCCGTGTCGGCACCGGACCGGGGCGGCGTTCGCGACGTCCTCGCCGGATTCCCGGCGAAGGCCGTTCATTTCCCGCAATGATGATCGTTGATCTTGTTCGTCGCATTCGCGTCCGGCCCCACCCGGTGATAGGAACATGCGCCGGCGGCGGTGGTGAACAATTGCTGGTCATAATAGCGCGGGCCGCCGAACAGGAAGTCGATGAGATCGTCTTCGGCGGGAACGTAGCGTTCCCGTTCAGCCTGATAATGGCGATGCCTGGCGCCGGCCAATGCCGATGGGGACATGCCGCAACCCATCGCCAGGGCAAGAGCGCAGATCGCAAACCGTTTCGTCGTCATCGCCAACACCCCTCCTGGCCGTTCCGATTCCATCTTACATCCAAAATCGCCACCGCCACAAAAGTTCCGTGCTGGCGGTTTGCCTCGCCGCGATTTGCCGGCCAGGGACCGAACCGCACGGCGCATCAGAAGATCGAAACTGCCCCGGCCTGTTAGGCGACGGACCCGATAGTGTCGCTAAAGCCGGGCCTTGGTGCTGCGGGGCGTGGCAAGCAGCAGGCTCGTCTCGCTGCCGGTAATGCCGGGAACGAGCCGGATGCGTCGCAGGATCGCATCGAAATCGGTAAGGGTGGCCGTATTGAGTTCGACCACAAGGTCCCAGCGACCGTTGGTGGTATGAATGGTCGCGACCTCCGCAAAGCCGCCAAGCGCACGGATGACGCGATCGGCGGCATGGCCTTCGATCTCGATCATCATGATGCCCCTGACCGCCGAACTGATCGCTTCGGCCCGCAGGATCACGGTGTAGCCGATGATCTGTCCCGACTGTTCCAGCCGCTCCATCCGCGCCCTTGCCGTGGCGCGGGAAACGCCGAGATCGCTTGCCAGGTCTGAGATGCTCCGCCGCGCGCTATGGCGCAGCAGCGTGATCAGCTTTTGGTCGAGTGAATCCATTTTTGTCCAATATGGCAGTCTGATTGATCAGAACGATAAGTCTTTTCGGTGGTTTTGCCAATCAGGCCTATTCATTCTGCCGGCCGCATGGGTTTCAACTGGCCTCAGCTTCATTGAGGAGAATGGTCGAGTGGATTGCAAGATCTTGGGTGCGCCGGTGCAGGACGGTGCCGGCCGCATGGGCTGTGAGATGGGGCCGAGCGCCCTGCGGACCGCCGGGCTTGCCGGTGCGCTCCGGGAGCTTGGCCATCAGGTTGCCGACCTCGGCACCATCCTGCCGGCAACCGTGCGGCCGCTCGCCCATGGCAATCTGGCGCTGAAGGCGCTGCCCGAGATTTCGGCCTGGACGGCCGGTATCGCCGAGGCCGCCTATGACGTCAGTGCCGACGCCATGCCGATCTTTCTCGGCGGCGACCATTCGATCTCGGCAGGAACTGTTTCCGGTCTCGCTCGCCGCGCCGCCGAAGCCGGCCGGCCGCTCTTCGTGCTGTGGCTCGACGCGCATCCCGATTTCCATACGCTGGACACCACGGCCAGTGGCAATCTGCACGGTGTTCCGCTCGCCTACGCCAGCGGCCAGCCTGGTTTCGGCGGCTATTTTCCGGACCTGCCGGCGGCGGTCGATCCCAAGCGGATCTGCGCCATGGGCCTGCGCAGCGTCGACCCGGCCGAACGCGAAGCGCTCAACCAGGCAGGCGTGACCGTGCACGACATGCGGGCCATCGACGAACACGGCATCGCGCCGCTGCTGCGTGCGTTCCTGGCGCGTGTGGCGGCGCAAGACGGGCTGCTGCATGTCAGCCTTGATGTCGACTTCCTCGATCCCTCGATCGCTCCTGCGGTCGGCACCACGGTTCCGGGCGGCGCGACCTTGCGCGAGGCGCATCTGGTGATGGAAATGCTGTCCGACAGCGGCCTCGTCTCCAGCCTGGATCTGGTCGAACTGAACCCCTTCCTGGACGAACGCGGCCGCACCGCGACGCTGATGGTCGACCTCACGGCAAGCCTGATGGGCCGCCGCATCATGGACCGCCCCACCCTCAGCCATTCCGGGAGTTTCTGATCATGACCGCCGCAAAGCTGAACATCGTCCCCTTCGTCAGCGTCGACCGCATGATGAAACTGGTGAATGCTATCGGTGTCGAGCGCTTTCTGACCGAGCTCGCCGGCTACATCGAGGAGGACTTCCGCCGCTGGGACCTGTTCGACAAGACGCCGCGCATCGCCTCGCACAGCCATGACGGCGTCATCGAGCTGATGCCGACGAGCGATGGACGCCTCTACGGCTTCAAATATGTCAACGGACATCCGAAGAACATGCGCCAGGGTTTGCAGACGGTCACCGCCTTCGGCGTGCTCGCCGATGTCGGCAGCGGTTACCCGATGCTGCTTACCGAAATGACCATCCTGACCGCACTGCGCACCGCCGCCACATCCGCCGTCGCGGCCAAGTATCTGGCGCCGCAGGGCACCCGCATCATGGCCATCATCGGCAACGGCGCCCAGTCGGAATTCCAGGCGATCGCCTTCAAGGCGCTGGCCGGCATCGACCGGCTGAGGCTCTACGACATCGACCGGCCGGCTTCGCTGAAATGCGCGAAGAACCTTGCCGGCATGGGGTTCGACATCACCATCTGCGAGACCGGGCAGGAAGCGGTTGAAGGTGCCGGCATCATCACGACGGTTACCGCCGACAAGCAGTGCGCCACCATTCTCACCGACAACATGGTCGGCTCCGGCGTCCACATCAACGCCGTCGGCGGCGACTGCCCCGGCAAGACGGAACTGCACAGGGACATCCTGCTGCGCTCCGAGATTTTCGTCGAATTCCCGCCGCAGACGCGCATCGAGGGCGAAATACAGCAGCTTGATCCTGACCATCCGGTGACCGAGCTCTGGCAGGTGATCGCCGCCAGGACCCAAGGCCGCCGCGATGCCAAGCAGATCACGCTGTTCGATTCGGTCGGCTTCGCAATCGAGGATTTTTCGGCGCTGCGCTATGTGCGCGACCAGCTGCAGGCGACCGGCCTCTACGAGGAGCTTGACCTGCTCGCCGACCCCGACGAACCGCGCGACCTGTTCGGCATGCTGCTGAGGGCGGCGATGCAGCCGGCGGCCTGAGGGCAGACACCCCAACATCGTCGGGTTGCAAACGCCGAGGTGTTTGAAGGAATGATACGTCAGCCATAAACCTTTTCGTCCGCTATGCGTTGTTTCTTCTCCAAGCTAGCCAAGGAGACGATGATGCAGATGAAGTCGGAAATAGCCGGCGAAGCGGCAAAGCAGCGCCATATCCAACGTGGCATCGATGCCAAGGACAAGTCGAAAGGCAATGGCAAGCAGCAAGGGGCCATGCAGGCTGGCGCCCGCGAATATCCCGAGCCGCCCTTCCCCGAACAGCACCAGCCGAAACCGGGACATGAATGGGCGATAGAGCCGGCGCCGCTGTACGATGCGCCGTACTATCTCGGATCGAAAAAACTCGACGGCAAAGTAGCGCTCATCACGGGCGGCGATTCCGGCATTGGCCGTTCGGTGGCGGTGTTGTTCGCCCGCGAGGGCGCCGACGTCGCGATCGTCTATCTGGCCGAGGACAAGGATGCAAAAGAGACCAAATCCGCAGTGGAGAAGGAAGGCGGACGCTGCGTTCTGGTCAAGGCCGACGTCAGCGATCGCGATCACTGCCGCAACGCGGTGGCCCAGATCGTGAAGGAATTTGGCCGCATCGATGTGCTGGTCAACAATGCAGCTTTCCAAATCCACTCCAGCGATTTCGGCGAGCTGACCGAGGAGCATTTCGACACGACGCTGAAGACAAATCTCTATGGCTATTTTCATATGGCGCAGGAAGCCGTGCCGCACATGAAGCCCGGTTCGGCGATCATCAACACCGGATCGGTAACCGGCATCGACGGCTCAAAGCAGCTGGTCGACTATTCGATGACCAAGGGCGGCATCCATGCCTTCACACGGGCTCTCTCGGGCAGTCTCATCGGCAAGGGCATAAGGGTGAACGCGGTAGCACCGGGTCCGGTGTGGACGCCGCTCAATCCCTCGGACAAAGAGGCGGAAGATGTCTCCAAATTCGGCGCGGACACGCCAATGAAACGACCGGCGCAACCGGAAGAACTCGCGCCGGCCTATGTCTTTCTCGCTTCGCCGCAATGCTCCAGCTACATCACCGGCGAGATTTTGCCGGTGGTCGGGGGTTACTGAGGCTGTTGAAGCGAAACGTATGAGCAAGGAGCAGGATGAATGGCCCGTCTGCTTTTCACAGTGGCGCTAGCTTATGGGGCGTACCGCATCTACGCGGAAACGACGGCAGCCCGACATGTGCCGCAGGATGAACGCGAGGCATTGCGCAAGCAATCGGCGGCCCTGGGTGTCGACCCGCCTCGCTGAGATTGCTTAACTAGCGGCTGGCCGGCGCATCTGCCGGCCAGCCGACAGGAGCAGCCTTATTCCGCCGCCTGCAGGTTGATCTTGCTTTCCGCCATTTCGGTGAGCTTGCGGTCGGTCGCCTGTTCTTCCTTGAGGTTCTTGGCCAGCACGTTGGCGCAGTCGGTGCGGCCAAGCTGCTTGGCCCAGGCGATGAGCGTGCCATAGCGTGTCATCTCGTAGTGCTCGACGGCCTGTGCCGATGCAATCAGCGCCGCATCGAGGACTTCCTTGTCGTCGACGTCGCCACTGACATCGTCGGCTTCCTCGAGAATGCCGTCGATAGCCGGGCAATTGACCTCCTTGGCCTTGACGCCATGCAATTCGAACACCTGTTCGACACGCTCGACATGGCCTCTTGTCTGGTCGAGGTGTTTTTCAAATCCGGCTTTCAGTTGCGGGTCGGTTGCCTTGTCAATCATCTTCGGCAGCGCTTTCTCAATCTGCTTTTCGGCGTAGTAGATGTCGCGCAGCGTGTGCACGAAGAGATCGTCGAGTGTCTTGATGTCCTTCGAAAAGAAGCCCATGGCCTTGCCTTTCATTGTACTCGCGTTGAAGATTTCAGTGGCGGGTTGCCCGCCGCCTGCGAAGGCCGGGATCGGGTCCCGGCTTGTCTGGTCAACGTACCGGTACGGGAGGAGTTCCTGATTTTCGGGGGCAAACCGCAACCCCTTTCCGACGGCCTGGGATGCCATCGAGGGGGAGCCTGGCGTCGACCACGCGTCCTGAAAGAGCGCGAACTACCAAGGGAAAGGCTGTCCACAGGGGGAGCCGCGGGTAGGTGTTCAACGCCATGCGTCGCAGTGATACGCCCGTCACTGCATCGGAAGAACACCGCCAAAACGACGTGTCAGACGATCAGATGTTCGATCCTGATCGGCAGATCGCGGATACGCTTGCCGGTGGCATGGTAGACCGCACTTGCCACGGCGGCAGCCGTTCCAACATTGCCGAGCTCGCCCAATCCCTTGACGCCGGCAGGATTGACCTCACGGTCGACTTCCGGGACCAGGATCACGTCGACCTGCTTGATGTCGGCGTTGACCGGCACCAGATAGTCCTGCAGGTCGCGGTTGACGTAGCGCGCCGTGCGTTGGTCGATCTCCGTTGCCTCGTGCAGGGCCTGGCCAATGCCCCAGATCATGCCGCCCATCAGCTGGCTGCGCGCGGTACGCGTGTTCATGATCCGCCCGGCGGCGAAGGCACCGACCATGCGCGGCACTCTGATTTCATGGGTATGGCGGTTGATGCGCACTTCGACGAATTCGGCGCCGAAGGCATATTTCACCGAATCCTCATCGCCTTCTCCTCCATGGAATTCCGGCTGTCCGGCATAGAGCTTGTTCAATGCTTCCGGTGAGGCGCCCTTAGGTGCAAACTCGGCATATTCCTCGATGGCGCCGACCTGCATGGCCTTGAAGACATCGGCGAGCTTCGCCGATTTGCCGGTTTCGGCGACGATCTTTCCATCGGCCATATTCAGCTTCGCGTTGCCTGAGCCGGCCAGAGGCCCATCCTTGCCAGCTGCCGCCGTGAACAGTTTCTCGCGAACGGCATCGCAAGCCTTCATGACCGCCGAGCAGACACTGGCCGTCGAGATCGATCCGCCTGACACGGGAGCCGGCGGCAAGGCACTGTCGCCCATCTCGACGCTGATCTTGTCCATGCCGACCCCCAGCCTTTCGGCCGCCATCTGGCCGGCGATGGTGCGAACGCCGGTGCCGATTTCATGCGAGCCGCACTGGACCCGAACCTCGCCATCGGCGGTGAGACGAACCCTGGCCGCGCAGGGTGCGGCGGCTGTCGGATAGATCGCCGTCGCGCAGCCCATGCCGACCAGCCAGTCGCCGTCACGCATCGAGCCGGCCTTGGGCTCGCGTTTCGCCCAGCCGAAGGCCTCCGCGGCCTGATCGTAGCACTTGATGAGCGAACGGCTGGAAAATGGCTTGCCGCCGATCGGTTCCTTCTGCGGCTCGTTGATGCGGCGGAACTCGACGGGATCCATGCCGAGCGCAACGGCCATTTCGTCCATGGCATTCTCTAGCGCATAAACGTAAGGCGTCTCCGGCGGCGACCGCATGTATCCAGGCGTATTGCGGTCGGCGTGGACCAATGAAACCTGCGTCAGGACGGAGCCGTAGTCGTACATGCGGGCGGTGGCGGACGTGCCGCCGACGACATAAGGGTCAGGGCGTGACGTCACCTCCCAGCCCTCATGTCCGAACGCCGTGATGCGGCCGTCCTTGCCGGCGCCCATGCGGATTCGATGCCGCGTCTCGGCGCGATAGGTCTGTGTGCCGAAGGCCTGCATGCGGCTGACGACGCAGCGGACGGGACGGCCGATCCGCTGCGCGGCAATGGCAACGATCGCCGTGCGCGCCGTCATCGGTCCCTTCGAGCCGAAGGCCCCGCCTATATAGGGGCTGATGATCCGCACATTGGCCGGATCGAGCTTCAGTTGGCGCGCCAGCTCCACCTTCCATCCGGTCACGTTCTGGGAAGGTTCGTGTATGGTCAGTTGGTCGCCTTGCCACATGGCCGTGGTCGAAAACAGTTCGATCGGGTTGTGGTGCTGGGTCGGAGTCGAGTATTTCTGGTCGATCTTCACAGCCGCGTTTGCCCAAGCGGCGTCGAAGTCGCCGGCCTTGGCATCTTCCTTGAACATCGGGTTTTTGCCTGCCGCAGGCTCCATCTTCGTGCCCTTCGAATCGAAGCTGGCGCTGGGCGGTTCGTCCTCATAGTCGGCGCGGATCAACATCGCTGCTTCCTCGGCCGCCTCGAATGTCTCGGCAACGACCAGAGCGATGATCTGGCCGTCGTGGAAAATCGTCTTGTCGTGCAAAGGCCCGATCGAACTCGCGCCGGTGTTGCCGAACTTCGGCGTCTCGGTCTTGTCCATGTCGCCGTAGCTGACGATGTCCAGCACACCGGGCACCGCCCTGGCGTCTTTCGTGTGGAGCGCGGAAACCTTGCCCCGGGCGACAGTGCTGGTGGCAAGGGCGCCATAAGCGACGTTGGCCGTGGCGATGTCGGCCGGATAGCTTGCCTGTCCGGTAACCTTCAGACGGGCGTCGATACGGACAACCGGATCGCCCTGATTTTCCTTGGGAGCGGGTGCAGCTTGGTTCATGGCTCAGACCTTCATGTCCCGGGTTTCGAGCAGCGCTCGCACCAGCGTGCGCTTGCCGAGCGGTATCTTGAAAGCGTTGTGTTCTCGCGGTCTGGCGTCGGCGAAAGCGACATCGGCAGCCTTCTGCGCCGCGGCTTCATCGAGCACCTTGCCTTGCAGCGCGTTTTCCGCCGCGCTTGCACGCCACGGCACGGTCGCGACACCGCCGAGTGCGACGCGCGCGCCTCTTACCGTGTCGCCATCCATGTCGAGGGCGACCGCTGCCGATGCCAGCGCAAACGCGTAGGATTCGCGATCGCGTATCTTCAGATAGCGCGACCGGCCGCTCCACTGTGCGAGCGGCACTTCGATGGCGGTGATCAGTTCGTCGGCGGCAAGATCCGTCTCGATGTTGGGCGTCTCTCCCGGCGGCCGATGCAGCTTGGCAAAGGCAAGGGTACGCTTGCCTCGCTCGCCTTCGATATCGACAGAAGCATCGAGCGCTATCAGCGCCTGTGCGAAATCGCCATGGTAGGTGGCAATGCAGGCATCGCTGGTACCGAGAACGGCATGCTGGCGGTTGAACCCTTCCATCGCGGCACAGCCGGAGCCGGGTTCACGCTTGTTGCAGGGCCATGACATCTCGCGGAAATACTCACAGCGCGTGCGTTGCAGCACATTGCCGGCAAGGCTCGCCATGTTGCGAAGCTGGCCGCTGGCGGCCAACTTCAGGCTGTCGGCAAGCAGCGGGCAACGACGCCTGACGTCTTTGTTGTCGGCAGCTTCCCCCATCCGGACCAACGCCCCGAAGCGGATGGCGTCATTGCCGATCCTGACCTGCCGCAAGGCCGGCTCGGCAAGCGTGTTGAGGTCAAGCAATCGCTCTGGCCGCGCAACGCCAAGCTTCATGTAGTCGGCCAGGTTGGTGCCGCCGGCAATAAACTGCGCGTCGGCTTCGGTCGGCGGAATATGTCGTGCATCCCGACGAGACGCCATGGTGACCGCTGCGGAGACGCTGCTTGGTCTTTCATAAACGAAGGGGTGCATCCTAGGCCCTCCTGATCTCGTCGCGCGCCTGGACGATCGCCGCAACGATGTTCGGGTAGGCAGCGCAGCGGCAGAGATTGCCGCTCATATATTCGCGAATATCATCTTCCGACCCGGCATGGCCCTCGTCGATACAGCCGATGGCGGACATGATCTGGCCCGGTGTGCAGTATCCGCACTGAAAGGCGTCATGGTCGACAAAGGCCTGCTGCACCGGATGGAGTTCTCCATCCGTCGAAGCCAGGCCTTCCACCGTGGTGATCTCGCGGCCGTGGTTCATCACGGCGAAGCTCAGGCAGGAGAGCACCCGCTTTCCGTCGACCAGAACGGTGCAGGCGCCACACTGGCCGTGATCGCAACCTTTCTTGGTGCCGGTCAGGCCGACATGATCGCGAAGAGCGTCTAGCAGGCTCGTCCGATTGTCGAGGGCGAGGTTATAGGCCTGTTTGTTGATCCGCATGGAAACCGCCGACAGGTCGCGGGGCTTCGCCGGTTTTGCGGACGCTGGCTGGGCTGCTCTTGTCGGGGAGGTCGCGAGCGGCATCGCCGCTGCCGCCGAAACAGAGGCTGTCATGAACATGCGTCTGCTCAGGCCATTGGAAATCTTGGCATCGGACATGGCTGGCTCCTGGCTGGCTGGGTCTCAAGCGAACCAAACCACCCGTCCAGCACAATGTTCCCTCCTCACGTGGCTGTGACTGACTTTCTGTCGTGCCGCATCAGGTCTCATAATGGCGGCTTAAATGTCCCCGGCGCTGGAACTCACCCACCGTCTTTTCGTTCAGGCTTAATCCCATCAGACAGGAGAAACCGTCATGCCACGCGGCGAGAAATCGAAATACACCGACAAGCAGGAGCGCAAGGCCGACCACATAGCCGAAGGCTATGAGAAGCGCGGGGTTTCCGAAAAGGAAGCCGAGCGGCGTGCGTGGGCGACCGTCAACAAGGACGATGGCGGCGGCAAGAAGGAAGGCGGCTCTGGCCGCGGCAAGCATACGGGTAACCCGGCAGCGCATAAGGGCGGCAAGACCGGCGGCAAGGCGTCGGCGTCGCGGTCCGCCGCAAGCCGATCGGAATCGGCGAAGAAGGCCGCGGCAACCCGCAAGCGGAACGCCGAACACCACGCTCATTGAAGGGGGGAGCAGACTGATGTCCGGAGAACAACCATGAAATCACGGCTCGTCAACGAAATCAGTGGCCAACGGACATTTGTCATCGTGCTCGACCCCGGCGAGGAAGCATTCACGGCCCTTACGGATTTCGCGGCTGACCGGAAAGTCGACGGCGCTTCCCTGACCGCGATCGGCGCTTTCGAAAGAGCCACGGTGGGCTGGTTTGATCCGGATGCAAAAACCTACCGCAAGATTCCGATCGACGAACAATGCGAAGTGTTGAGCGCGATCGGCGATGTTGCGCTTGGCGACGATGGCAAGCCCAGCCTACACGTTCATGCGGTGCTCGGATTGAGCGACGGCACCACCCGGGGCGGACATTTGCTTGACGGCATCGTTCGGCCGACGCTTGAAATCACGTTGGTGGAAGCGCCCGGCCATCTGCGCCGCAGCAAGCGCCCCGGACTGGGCGTTGCCTTGATCGATCTGGATGCTTGAGCCTCAAACCCGACTCGACAGAGCTGGTTCAGCAGGCGGCTTCAAATCCAGCTGGAGAGAAGCGTCTCCATCTCGATCGTCTCGACCTGCTGCGCGAAGCGTTGGTGATAGACGGTCAGCAGCGCGTCATGAGTTGCGTCTGAAGAACTGCATAGCGCGTCCGTGACGAGGACGACGCGATAGCCGAAATCGATGGCCCCCAAAACAGTGGCCAGAACGCACACATCTGTTTCGCCACCCGTGATAACCAGCGTGTCGATGTCGCGCTCCACCAGAAGGGCCCTGAGGCGCCCTTCGAACCAGGGCGAGTAGATGTGCTTGTCGATGATTGTCGCCGGCGGGCAATAACCGGCCAATGTCGGCAACAGTTCAGTCATTTCGGGCCCGATGGACTCGATCGTCATCGAAGCCCAGCGCTCGTAATAGCGCCTCCAGGTACCGACGCCCTGCCCCGGCTTACGGGCGGGCAGGAACCGCGTAAAGACCGTCTGTGGCGCGCGTCTTTCGACCAGCCTCTCGATCTGCGGGAGAACCCGGGTGATCCAGGGTGTTGCCCATTGAGACGGCTCGGCAAACAGCCGCTGCATGTCCACGCAGATATGCATGCATCTGTCGCCAAGAGAACCGTATGCCAGGCCCGGCATCGACATCAGCGCGCCTCCAAGAGGCAGTAGTATGTGTCCACGACACCTCTCCCATTGCCAGCAAGAAACGCAACGCCACGCGCCGCGACTGGTTCCTGAGACGGCACAGGAACCGGCGCAAATGACTGGCGTTTCCGCTGAGACGGATGGAGATGCTCGCATGAGACCACGCGACACGTTGGGAGGCAGTAAATCAGGCGGGACGCCAAGATGGAGCTAAGCGGAGGATGTCTGTGCGGCACGATTCGCTTTTGCGTCGGAAGCGAACCGAGAGTGCATTACTGCCATTGTGATATGTGTCGGCGGGCGACCGGCAGTGCTTTCGCGGTTCTGGCCTGGGTGCCTTCTCAAAGCGTGAGCTGGATCAATGAGGCGCCAACCTATCGCTGGTCTTCACCGATCGCCCGGCGGGGGTTTTGCTCCGCCTGCGGATCTCCGCTCAGCCTCGCCTATGATGCATCGCCTGGCGAGATCGCACTGCATGTTGGGACGTTCGACGATCCGGCTCGACTGGAGCCGCGCTACAACTATGGGTCGAGGCAGCGACTTGGCTGGGTCTGCTGTGGAATAGACCTGCCGCACCACGATGCCGAGGAACGATGGTAAGGACGCAGTGGAGGTGGAACTGCACTCTAAAGAAAATCGGCTCGCCCCTGGAACAACAATCTCGGCAACCAATTTGAAACTGAGTTGCAATGCCGCTGTCGCTGGACATGCCCGCGAGCGGCCAGGACAGGCAAGATGAGCATTTTCTACCGTGCCGCCAAGATTGCGGAAGAGGTCCATGCATCGCAGAGTGACAAGACCGGGCAGCCCTATATCGAACACTGCCGGCGTGTCGTCGACGCTGTCGAAACGATGGACCAGAAGGTCGTCGCCTATCTTCATGACGTCGTGGAAAAGGGCGAGGGCTGGAGCCGGACCAGGCTGGAAGAGGCTGGCTTTGGCCCGACCATTGCTTCTGCTGTCGATGCCATGTCGCGCAGGGACGGCGAGGATTATTTCGCCTTCGTGCGGCGAGCTGCCTCGAACCCGTTGGCGCTGCCGGTGAAGCGCGCCGATCTGGAGGACAATATCTGGCAGTCGCGGCAGGTTGGGGCACCGGCTGCCAAATATGAAGAGGCTCTGCGCATCCTCGATGAGGAGTTCTCGAGGCCTTAGCAGTGGTTCCGGTGTCGCCTCGCCCAAACTTCAGGTGTCCGCGGCATTTATTCCGTGACATGGGGCGTGTGCCGCTTGTCCTCCGCGGGTTCGACATCGATCCGTGCCTTTTGCGGATCGAACGTGCCATGACGCGCAATGGCCCGCGCGGCGGTATCCGGCGTTTCGTATGCCCACATGAAATCGTCGGCCGAGCTGCCCACGGCATGGACGCGCCAATAACTCGCAGTTCCCTTAGGCGGGCTCTCGCTTGTCGTATTCGTCTTTTCGAACAGGTCGAAATAGATGTCCTCGAAAGGGATATAGAACACGGGCTCATGTCCTTCTTCCCGCGCCACTTTCGCCCGTTCCGTCGCAGCGACTATGGCGTCGGAAAATCGTACCGTCACCGTTCCGGCAAACGGCTCTATGGCCAATTGGCCAGCATGGTGTGTTGAATCAGCATGGCGTCCTGAAATTGCACCCGAAGCTTGCATCTGAATTCTCCTGACTGCCGGTTGATGACGGGCGGATTGATGGCGGGATGGCGTTCCGGTTTCGCGATCCGTGAAAACGAAATGCACGCCGGTGGAGTGAGGTTCCGCTCCGCCAAGAAAGGCTGAGCGGCGGCGGTGCCTATTGCTTGCCGTGGCTGTCGAGGAAATTCACCAACAGCCGCGAAACCTCTTGCGGAGCTTCACGCGTCGGGAAATGCCCGACGGCATCCAGTACCAACCGCTTGTAGGACGCGGTGAAATGCCCCTCCAACCCCTCGGAAGATCGAGGCAACACCACGCGGTCATCGCCGCCATGAAGCGTCAGGGTTGGCACGGTGATGATCTTGACCGATGTCGACCGACGGGCGAGTTCGGCATAGCGAGGATCGGGCTCGGCTTCTTCCCACCGGACCCGATAGGAATGCAGCGTGACTTCAGCCCAATCCGGGTTTTCGAAGGATTTAGCCACTTCATCGAAGATGGCATCGTCGAACCAGCCCAATGGGCTCCAGGTATCCCACTGGAATCTGGCGAATTCCTTGCGGTTCTTTCGCACGAACTCGGCGCCGCGCTCCGTCGCCATGAACCATTGATACCAGAATGCTTTCGCTTGTTCGGGTGATGGCGTCACCAGCTTGCCCGGTTGCCAGCCGAGCGACAACGCGGCGCAGCATTTGATGCGGTCCGGGAAAGCCGACGCCAGCAGGTAGGCGATACGGGCGCCCCAATCGTGGCCGACAATTGCAAAGCGGCTGAGGCCGAGCGCATCGGCGAAGTCCAGCACATCCTGCGCCATCGCCGTGATCTCGCCCGAGCGCATGGTTTCCTTCGACAGAAACGATGTCGATCCACAGCCTCGCAGCCAGGGCGAAAATGTCCGAAAGCCGGCCTCATGAAGGGCCGGCGAAATGCGCGCATAAGTGGTCGCGTCGTCGGGCCAGCCATGCAGCAGAACGACTGGAGCACCGTCCTTCGATCCACCGCTGAGATACGCGATGCGCAGCAGAGGGGTATCGCAATACGAAATGGAGTTCATTGGTTCGGCACTGTCGCCGGCTGGTCGCCGCCAGTCGTGGACTTGGGCCTGGCGTCCTGGTCGACCTGCGGGTTCTTGTTGATGGCGTCGGTGTTGGCTTTCATCGGTTCGGTGTTGTTGTCGCATGCGCCGAGCGCAAGGGCGGCGGCCAACACCAGAAATGACAGAGGACTCCTCATGGCAATCTCCTCGGCTGATAATGGACAAACAACGCTGCCCGACTTTGGTTGCCGGGATAATGAGATGGCGTGATTTTACGCCTTCGAGCTTTTTGAGCCTTCGTCGACTGTCGGGTCGGCCTCGACCGGACCGCGTTCGGTCTCCGGGTCCTCCGCTTCTATCTCCTGCACAGCCTGGTCCCAGTGTTCCTGCTCACGTCCGGTGGGCCGGCCTTCGCGTTCCCAGATTTCGTAGGCCCGCCGTTTGATGCGCTCTTCCCTGCTGTCCATGGATCCGATCCTCCAATCCACAGGTTCCAATCCCGAAAGGTATTTTTTGTTCCTCCATCGCCATGTGGAGGCTTGCTGTCGGTGCTGCGATCCCGGGCAAGGCGTATGTGGATATGGGATGAACCCGGTTGGTTATTTTCGTACCAAGTTTTTCGATAACAGCCCGCCACAAGATTCGATGCTGCCGCGAGCCCATGCATTGATGACGCTGTCAGGCGGTCCAGGCGGCGTTGAGGGTAAGAGACGCCTCGAGTACCTGCGTCCCACCCTTGTCGCGCATTTTAAGGGTTATCTTGACGAGATCGCGGTCCGGCATTTCATCGCGAGCAATGTCATGCAAGATGCGAATTGCTTCCGCTCTTGCCTGCTCTGGGGATTCAAACAGCTGCCCGTTCTCGTCCGAGACCAGGCCATCGCCATTATAGAGATCGAAATAGTAGCGTTTCATCATGTCACGCTGAAAGCCTCAGCGTTCTAAATCCGTCGACGTGCGAATGGTTCCCCGTGCGCACTGGCGTTTGCGCGAAAACTGGCGCAGCCTGTCAAATGATAGCGTTCGTCATCTTCCGAAGGCCTAGGGTTCGGCTTCCCGACACACAGGCGATCGGCTTCCCACTTCGATCGCCCCGAGGCCGCCATGCTGGAACCGCTTTATCTGCAACTTAGTCAGCATGACGATCTATCCAACGAAGAGAAGGCTCTGCTCGCCGAGACGGTCGCTTTTGGACGAGATTTTGAAAAGGGCCAGGATCTCGTCTCGACAGGATCGCGGCCAGCCTACAGCACCATGCTGCTCGACGGCCTGGCGGCACGCTACAAAGTGCTCGAGGATGGTGGCCGGCAGTTCACTTCCTTGCAAGTGCCTGGCGACTTCGTCGACCTCCATGCCTTCCTGCTCCGGAAGATGGACCACGGCATCGTCGCACTTTCGCCTTGCCGTGTCATGTTCGCGGACCACAGCAAATTGAAGGCGATTACCGAACAGGCTCCGCACCTGGCGCGGTTATTATGGCTCGACACACTGGTTGATGGCGCCATTCACCGCGAATGGATCGTGGCAATGGGCAGGCGCTCCAAGACTTCGCATCTCGCCCATCTCATATGCGAACTCTTCGTTCGCCTGCAGGTGGTCAAGCGTACCAGCGGCATGAGCTTCAACCTGCCCCTTTCACAAGCGGAGATGGCCGATGTGCTGGGGCTTTCGGTTGTGCATATGAACCGGGTCATCGGATCCCTGAAAAAGACCAAGGTCATCAGCTGGGTGAACCACACAGTCACCATTCTGGATTGGGATCAGCTTGCAGAGCTTGCCGAGTTCGATCCTACGTATCTGAGCATGAACAACGAACCCAGGTGAGCGCCTTGCTTCAAGTCGCAGTGCTGCGCATGGTATCCACTGACGGGCAACGTGCGGGACGTATCGTCATGTCCTTCCAAGCTCACGCATATATCGACCGGCCTGCTAAAGGCGCACGATAGCCGCAAGTTTCAAACGCCTGCGCTGGCCCTCTGCATAGGCAAGGGCAAGGGATTCGAGTTCGAACTGACGGCTGTCCTGTTGGTCGTCTCCGACCACACGGACGAACCATTCGCCGCACGCTTCGACGACCTCAATTCTCGGCTCGACGTCGGCGCCGCTGCGTTCGAACTCCTCGTCGTTTTCGCGTTGGAGATGAGCCACTCCTTCCTCCAGATTTGGCGAAAACATCAACGTCCCATCGCACCAAGGTCTGGTCATTTAAATTTGATGGTGCCGAATGACTTTTGGCAGTCCCTCGGTTTTATCCCGGAACCAACCCTTTTTTGTGAAGTTTTATCCGGTGAAGGGACGATTTTTTCAGGGAGATTTTCCTATGAAACATGTTCTCATCACCAGCATGCTGGCGATCGGGCTTGGCTGTGGAACGGCGATGGCTCAACAGCAGTCGGAAAGCCAGCAGGGAGCAGATACAAACTGCGCCGCCGGGGCGGCTAACTGCAAGACCGGAACGAAGACCGATGAGCAGGTCCAGGGCAAGGCCAAGATGAAGACCGATGAGCAAGCCCAGGGCAAGGCCGGCACCACCACGGACCAGCAGGCCCAGGGCAAGACCAAGATGAAGACCGATGAGCAGGCCCAGGGCAAGGCCGGCATTACCACGGACCAGCAGGCCCAGGGCAAGACCAAGATGAAGACCGATGAGCAGGCCCAGGGTAAGGCCGGCACTAGCACGGACCAGCAGGCCCAGGGCAAGACCAAGATGAAGACCGATGAGCAGGCTCAGGGCAAGGCCGGCGCCACCACGGACCAGCAGGCCCAGGGCAAGACCAAGATGAAGACCGATGAGCAGGCTCAGGGCAAGGCCGGCGCCACCACGGACCAGCAGGCCCAGGGCAAGACCAAGATGAAGACCGATGAGCAGGCTCAGGGCAACGCCGGCGCCACCACGGACCAGCAGGCCCAGGGCAAGGCCAAGGTCCAGACCGATGAGCAGGCTCAGGGCAACGCCGGCGCCACCACGGACCAGCAGGCCCAGGGCAAGACCTCTACGCAGGATAAGACTTCAACCGCTTCGATCAACAATGTGACGGTCGAGCAGAAAACCCAAATCACCCAGGTGATCAAGGAAACGAAGGTCGAGCCCGTAGCCAATGTCGACTTCGACGTTTCGGTGGGCATCGAGGTGCCGCGTCACAAGGTCAGGCTGCATCGCTTGCCGGCTCGCATCGTCAAGATTGTCCCGGCTTATGAGTCATATGAGTATTTCGTACTCGCCGACGGCCGGATCGTGATCGTCGACCCGGATACGTACAAGATCGTGCTCATTCTGACCTAGCAGGATACCCCGCAGCCCGTCTTGCCCGCGGCACGACGGGCTGCGTTATTGCCATCCGGCGATTACGGGCAATTACCGATGAAAGGCGAACCGGCGTGGCCTTCGGCTGGAGCATTCAGGCGCTTGGGACACCGAGTGCGAAAACCCCACCGCAAACCGACCTTCACCGCAAGACGCCAGGATAGGCTTCGCCTTTCAACAAGCTGGCGAGATGGGCAGCGTTGGAAGCAGCCATTTCGATCGCGGCGGCAACCTTTTCCGGCGTTTCAGGCAGGTCGACATAGTTGACATCGTTCATGGCCTCGCCGACCCAGTAGATTCCGCTATTGGCGGGAATGGTGAAGCCGACATCGTTCAAGGCTTGAAAGCATGCGGCATGGCAGTGATGCGCCCCATCCTCATTGCCGACAATGGCCACCAGAGCTACCTTTCCGGCTGCCGGCATGCGCCCCCGATCATCGGTTTCGTCCAAGAACGCGTCCATGCGCTCCATCACGCGCTTGGCAACGCTCGAGGGCTGACCGAGCCAGATCGGCAAACCAAGCACGAAAATATCGGCTGCCAGAATCTTATGTCTGAGTTTTGGCCAGTCGTCGCCCTTGCCCATGTCTGAAAGCACACCCGGCTTGATGTCGTGATCGAGCGAACGCACGATCTCGCCCTTGACCCCATGCGGCACCAGTGCCGCGAGAAGATCGGCGAGCAGGCGGTCGGTGGAGGATTTCTCCTTGTCGTCGGAGGCCTTGAGGGAGCAATTGAGGGCGAAGGCTGTCAGTTGCATTTGAACGTCCTTGACTGCTGCGAGGGCTACCCAATCACTCGGCATTGTTGCGGAAATATCTATCGGGATGCGGACGTCACGCGCCAGACCGTGTTTCCGACATCGTCCGCTATCAACAACGCACCCGCCTTGTCGACGGCAACTCCGACCGGCCGCCCATGCGCCTTGTTGTCGTTCTCGAGAAAACCGGTGACGACGTCTTGCGGCTTGCCTTCCGGATGACCGTCCTTGAACGCTACGAAGACGACTTTGTAGCCATTGAAGTGCTTGCGGTTCCAGCTGCCATGCTCGCCGACAAAGGCGCCGTTGCGATAGGAGTCCGGCAGGTTGGTTCCGGTGTAGAACACCAGACCCAAAGGTGCGACGTGGGAACTCAGGGCATAGTCCGGAGGGATGGCTTTCGCCACCAAGTCCGGCCGCCGCGGCATCACGCGCGGATCGACATGCTGGCCATAATAGCTGTACGGCCAGCCATAGAAGGCACCATCCTTGACCGATGTCATGTAATCGGGAACCAGATTGGGGCCGAGCTCGTCGCGTTCGTTGATGACTGCCCACAGCGCCCCGCTCTGCGGCTCCCAGCTCAGCCCGTTGGGATTGCGCAGCCCGCTCGCGAAAATGCGATAGCGCCCGGTGGCCCGGTCGACCTCCCAGATCGCGGCCCGGTCCTTCTCGGCCTGGATGCCGTTCTCCGTGATGTTGCTGTTGGAGCCGATGCCGACATAAAGCAGCGACCCGTCAGGACTGGCGACGAGCGACTTGGTCCAGTGGTGATCGATCGGCCCCCCGGGCAACGGTGTTAGTATGGTGCCGGGCGCGGTGATCTTGGTATCGCCGGTGGTGTAGGGGTAGCGCACGATGGCATCGGTGTTGGCGACGTAGAGATCGTTGCCGACCAGGGCCACGCCGAAGGGCGAATTGAGATGATCGAGGAATATGTCCTGGACATCGGGCATGCCATCGCCGTTCGTGTCGCGCAGCAGGGTGATCCGGTTGCTTCCCTCAGTTCCTCCGCCCGAGGTCGCCATGGACTCGATCCAGCCCATGACCAGGTCTTTCGGACGCTTGATTGCAGCACCGGGCGGCGCCACGGACTCGACCACGAGAATGTCGCCGTTCGGCAAAGTGTAGAGCGAGCGCGGGTGCTTCAGTCCTTTCGCGAAGGCCTTGATTTGCAGGCCCTTGGCGACTGTCGGCGTCTCATCCTGTTTCCATCCGACGACCGAAGCGACGTGCATCGGCGGAACAAGATACTGAGTCAGTTCTGGCAGTGTCGGGTTCGCTCCGACCTGATCGCCTGGGTCCGGCTCATCATTGCTGCACGCCGGCAGTGTGAGGAGCGAACCGCACAGCAGACCGAGACCAGCCGCGCGCTGGATATATCGGCTGGAAAACATCATGGCGCTCATTCGACCACCTCCACTCGAT
This sequence comes from Mesorhizobium sp. WSM1386, assembly GCF_055901595.1. Lineage (NCBI taxonomy): Bacteria > Pseudomonadati > Pseudomonadota > Alphaproteobacteria > Hyphomicrobiales > Phyllobacteriaceae > Mesorhizobium > Mesorhizobium sp. WSM1386. Next base: position 2,838,329 of record NZ_CM148373.1, on the reverse strand, counting down.
TGCGGCCGAAACTCCATTCCAGCAGACAGAGGAGGAGCAGGACGATCACCGCCGCGACTGACAGGGTGAGCCCTGTCGGCACGACCGAGGTCCAGGCATCGCGGCTGTGCACCAGCGCGTTGAAGAACGATATGACCAGCACGACGAGATTGCCGAGAAGCGAGGGCCACGCAGACCTTGCCGCACCGGAAAGTCGACCGGTGAACAAATCGACAAGCGCCAGCAGAACCGCGAGCACGCCCACGACCAGGCCGGCGAAAAGTAGCCAGGCGGAAAAATCGGCCCACATCATTTCCGCGCTTTGCCAGTAGGTTACGTCGGTCAGCAACGTGCCGATGAAACACGCATTGGCCACCGCCATCGGTGTTTTATGAAGCGGACGCCGGGAGATCACCAACTTGGATTGCGCACGGGCCACGGACATTCTCCACCTGTGAAAGTTGGACCTGTCTTCCAAACCAACTTGTGGTTGGGAGGTTCCCGGAACAGTTTGCGCTCAAGAACTCGTGATGGCATCGCAAAGCGATCTCAAAGCTCAGCAGGAGCGCATGCGATTCAAGAATTTTGAGACCGCAAAGTCCGCAAGGTGATCGAGTATCGATGCAGGTCAACCGGCGGAATGCTGTGCTCCCATTCCGTGCGCGAGGGTCCGGTCATCAGATAGGCCGACCTTGGCTCGACGACGATGGTCCGGCGATCCCATTTGGTGCCGTTCTTTCGCCGGAGCCGGAAGCTGCAGGGCGCCAGCAGCGAGACACCCGCCACGTCCTCGAAATGAGGCTTGTCACGGTGCCAGCCGATGCCGGCGCCAGGCCGATACTCGTTGATCAGCACCTGTGCGAAAGCTTCGGCCGGCCGTCGCGCAAGGGCTGCAACCTTTTCGCGCAGAGGCAACAGAAAGTCAGGTATTGCTGGCGCCTGCACGACCTCGCGCCGATCATAGTCGTAACGCAAGCCAAAACCGACGACCCGCCGGTTGGCCAAATGGCCATGGAAATCGAACGCCTGGAAAGGCAAAGCGCCCAGTTGCCTGGCGAGTTCGGTTTCTTCCCGTGGTGTGATCAATCCGGGCTGGTAGCGAAAACCTTCCGGCAGATCGTCGACAGCACCAAAGAGATCCTGCTGAACCGAGGATGAGCCGGGTGTTTTCGATTTGAACATCGACATCATGGCTAGATGGTGAAGGCCAGCCCGCCTGGCAATATCGGAACGAAACCACCAATCCCACGGATCGCCCTGCGGAGGACCGTGGGACTTTCGTTTCAATGCCAGGAGGCGATCGCTGATCGTGATCTCTTCGCGATGAGTCCGGAACCTGCCCGGCACCGCACCGTTGAAGTTTCGTCGAAGCGGGCAAAACACCGTCGTTCTTTACCGCTTGGCATGGTCGGGGTTTCCCCTGATCTAACCAATTGAACAGTGGCGCGAGCGCTCCGCCCAGCCACCGGGGACTGAAATGCTGTCCGATCCGACTGTCGTTATTTTGATGTACTTCATCCTGCCGCTCTGGCTCCTGGCCGGGTTCGCAGATTGGCTATGTCATCGCGCCTCGCATATCGAGACGACGACTGGCGCCAAGGAATCTCTTATTCATCTCCTGATGTTCGTTGAGGTCGGCATTCCGCTACTGGCGGCCATGTTCCTCGATATCAACGCCTTGATCATCGCCGGCATGCTTGTGGCATTCCTCGTCCACGAAGCCACGGCCATGTGGGATGTGCGCTACGCCACGACAGCACGAACCGTGACGCCGGTCGAGCAGCACGTTCACAGCTTTCTGGAGATGATCCCGCTGATGGGCATCATCATCGTGATCTCCCTGCACTGGGGTCAATTCCTCGCACTCTTCGGCTTGGGATCAGAGCCGGCACGAATCTATCTTGTCTGGAAATCGGAACCTCTGCCCGTCACCTACATCGTGACGATGCTTGTCATCATTCTGCTGTTCGAATTCCTGCCTTACATCGAGGAATTTGTCCGGGGGCTTCGCGCCAATGCCGGAAAACTCGTCCCTGAGAAGGCGCGGAAGGGAGACCCGGGACAGACCGCTCGTCGCTGACGGGCCGACGCCTTTCCCGGCGAGCGGGATTCCTCATCCGCCTGTCAGCTTCTGTTTGATCTTTCCAATGACTCCAGCTTCGTCATGCGAAGACCCCATAAAGCGTTTCTCTATCCCGGCCCATTCAGACATGCGCACACCGGAAGATCTTCAGGATCTGCCGAACGCACTTACCGGTGCGGATGCGGCTGGCGGTTCCCATCTGTTCCAAATCGCCATCAGATAGCGCCGGTCATGCAAGACCGGGAACTGGCCTCGTCTTGCCGCTCATTTGCGCGCCAAATGTCAGTGTTTGCGGGAAGTTCCGGACAGCCGCCGCCATCAATGCGGGACCGCCGGGGCCGAGCGCTATTCGGGCGATAGCCGCGGCAGCGTGGACGCGCGTCGAAAACAATCCTCGCCAGGCCGCTTGATAGCGCCTACCGGCAGCTTCGCGCCCTGCCCGACCGCTTGGCGCGCCAGCAAGTTCCCTGGCTAGCAGCCAACCAGACTGAAGCGCCATCGAGATGCCTTCGGCGATGATCGGATGAGACTCCCCGGCAGCATTGCCGACGCGAAAGATGTCCCTTTCATAACAGGCCCGGATACCGGGGCGGATCGGGCCGGCTGCGAGCCACCGTCCATCGAGACAGGCTCCATCCAGAGCATCGCTGACGCCCCGGCAAGAAGCCATGAGATGATGGAAGACCACGTCAGCGGCCGACACAGGGCTTGCGACGCCATCATGTCCGGAGCCATGTTTCCCGCGCAGTCGCGCGAGCATCTCGCGCCTTACGCAGCACGAGATCGACAGCCGGCCATGATCGGCCAAGACCATGCCGCCATAGCCGCCGGGAAACGCCAGCAGAGGCATCAGATCGGGCGCGAGCGTCGAGCCGGTGAAGTGCGCCTTGAAGCCGAGCAGGTCCGACGGATGACTGGTCTTTTCGAGCTGGCTTGGCAGCGGTCCCGGTTCCCAGGAACCATGCGCCGCGACAATCACCGGCGCCCGCAAGATCCTCGTCTCGTCGCCCGAATTCTCGCCCCTCGCCTGAATGCGCACCCTTTGCGTGTCCCCATCCCGATCCATGGCGACGGCCCGGCAAGGCTGGAAGATTTCGACGCCCGCCGATCGCGCCGCCTGCAACAGCAGCGCGTCGAGAACGTCACGGCCCAGCGCGCGGCCGAAACCTTCTTTTGCAGGACCATATTTTGCGTCCGGCATCGGCGCCTCGACGCAGGTCTCGCCGGAAAAGAAGCCTACGCGGCGGATTTCGGGGCCAGCATCAGCGCGCCAGGCATCGCCGATCTCCAATCGATCGAGAAGCACGAGATTGCTCGCCGAAATGTATTCGCCACAGACCTTGCGGCGCGGGAACGCGCTCTTTTCCACGATCGCCACGGACCACCCATGTCGGGCCAGTGTGAGTGCGGCGGAAGTGCCCGCCGGGCCGGCGCCGATGACGATCGCATCATGGGTCGATAGGTTGCTCACGGGTTCAACTCAAAACCGGCATTGTCGCTGACCCGACGAAGACATGGGAAAAAAGACCGGCGCGCCGTTCCTCGAGCGGCTTGCGACCGGCCGCGAGCCAGAGACCGGACAGTTCGCTGCCGCGAAAGCCGGCACGCACGCTCTGGGCCGCATCATGTCGCGTCACATCATTGACGCCGATCGCCGGCAGAAGGCGAGCCGCTGCCAGCGCCGGCATCGATCTCAGCGGTTCCGTCGCAAGCAGCAGCGGCGCCTTCGGCGCCAGCAGGGAAAACAGACGCACCAGACCGGCATCGTCGAAATGATGCAGGAACAGATTGACGGTGATCGCGTCGAACCGCTTGCCCCCGGCACCTTCCGCCCAGTCGAACACGTCGGCGGTGATGCCTTCGATGGTCCACCCCAGCCTGCCGAAATCGGCGGAGAGCTCAGCGGTGAGGAGACCGGCGCGATCGAGCATTGTCAATTCCACCTCGGGCCAATGCCTGGCCATGTGCCGCGCCACCGCCAGCATGAAGGTACCGTCGCCCGCACCTATCTCCAGAATGCGCCGTGGCGGCTTCGGCACGAATTTCCGCAGCAATGACGCCATGATCCGCGCCTGGAACATCAGCGCGTTGATGCAGCGGAGATCGCGGCGCGAGGCGAGCGCACGCGGATCGTCGGCCGCCAATCCGTCCAGGATTTCCGGGACAAGGCGACGTTGGTGCAGTTCGCTCATGATACTGTTCGAAAGAGCATGGTTTCAGCCGTCAGGCCGGGTCCGAACGACATGCCGCAACCGAGCAGGCCCGGCGCCGCCTTCAGCATCTCTTGCAGCGCGAACATAACGGTGGCCGACGACATGTTTCCGTATCGGCGCAACACCTCACGCGACGGCTTGAGCGCGGCCGGCGTGAGGTTCAGCGCCCTTTCAACAGCGTCGAGGATAGAGCGCCCGCCGGGGTGAACGGCCCACAGATCGATCGCTTCGGTCGGCCGACCGCCGAGGAAGGCGTCCTGGTTGCTCAACAACGCGTCGTGGATCGCCGCAGGAACCTGGCCAGAAAGAACCATGTCGAAGCCACGATCGCGAATGTCCCATCTCATCAGGTCCCGTCGCTCGTCCGCGACAACGCAGTGGAAACTGTCGAGCTTGATGCCGGGCGGTTCGGCGGTGACGAGCGCGGCCGCGCAGCCGTCGCCCCAAAGACAGAAGGACAGCAGCTTTTCCAGTTCGGTGGTTTCATTGAGATGCAAGGTGCAGAGCTCGATATTGACCAGCAAGACTCTCGATTGCGGGTCGGAGCGAACGATGTGGCGGGCCAGCTTTAGGCCATTTATCGCAGCGTAGCAGCCCATGAAGCCGATCATCGTGCGCTCGACCCTGTCCGACAGGCCGCAGCTCAGAACCAGGTCCAGGTCGATACCTGGCGCGGAAAACCCGGTGCAGGTGGTGACGATCAGATGGGTGATGCGCGACGCTTCGTCGCCAAGCTGCAATCCGTCGACGCCTTTTTTTGCCAGTACAGGAGCGGCTTCGCAAAACATCGCCATTCTCGCGGCCGTTCCGGGGAATGCGCCGCGGACAAAGGTTCCGGCACGGTCGACATACGCTCCTTCGGGGTCGATGGCAGGCGCAAAGCAGGAATAGCGGCTTTCGATGCCGGCAAGGCCGGCCATGCGTTCAAAGATCCTCCTGCGATTGGCAGCAAGCATGGAAGCCGCGAACCGCAGATAGAATTGATGAACTTCATGCTCCGGGACCGCTGTCGCGATCCGGTTGATATAGGCGTTGGCAGACATTTCCGGTCTCCTTGGGCGTCGTGCGCGGTGTCGCCGCTGCCGAAGGGTCTTTGCTCTACGGCACCAATGTCGGGGCGCCGGCTTTGAGCGTTGCCTGTCCCACAAACGTTTCCCAAAACGAGTTTCGTCCCGCCGTGCCAGATTCACCCGCCGGGCCAAATTCCAGGGGCAGCCTCCAACGACAGGAAGTTTTGGTGGCCGCCGTCACGGACACCGCTTTCGGCTAATGTGCTACTGCGGGCGGCTCGTTGCCGACGTCCGCCATCTCGTCCTTGAAGTTGACCGTGGTGCCTTCTTGCACCACGGAGGCGAGGTCTTCGGCATCCCAGTTGGTCAGCCGGATACAGCCGTGCGAGAAGGTCGTGCCGATCTTGCCGGGTTCGGGCGTGCCATGAATGCCGTAGCTTTCGATGGAGAGGTCGATCCAGACCGATCCCACCGGATTGTTCGGCCCGGCTGCGATAGTGAAGGGCCGCTTGGTCCTGACGCCCTTGAAAGCGAACTTCGGATCGTAGTGATAGGTGGGGTTGTGCACCACGCGCTTGACCTCTGCCGTGCCGCTCGGCGCCGGCTTCTCGTCGCTACCGATCGAGGCGGGGTAGACTGCGAGCCATTTGCCGGATGCATCGAGCACGCGCACTACGCGAGCGCCTTTGTCGACCTCGACGCCGGCAATGGCGGCTGGAGGATCGCCTCGGCCAACATCGGGCACCATCAACATCGTGCCTGCCTTCCGGAAGGTGGCGCCTGGATTGAGCATTTTCAGCAATTTTTCGCTGACATGGAAGCGCTCAGCCAGCCTCTCCATCGCGTTGCGATAGCCGAGCCGCCTTAGACGGGCCATCTTCTCCATGCGAGCCGGAATACGCTTGGTGAAAGGTCCGCGCACATCCTTGGGCGCCAGTTCGTAGGCAATCAAGGCCGGACGGGCGGAGGCTGCTACCAGCTTGTCCCAGGTCTCGCGTGTCAGCTTGCCATCCGCCTGGAGACCGTTCGCAGTCTGATAGGCACCGACCGCCTTGGCGAAGTTCTCCGACAGGCGGCCATCGATCAGGCCCGGCGAGAAGCGGGCGCGATCCAAAAGGATCTGCGCCCTCAGAACGGTCGGATCGACGCCTTTCGGCTCGCCGGCGGCGAATTGGGCCTGGTTGACGGCGTTAGGGTCCAGCTTGGCTGCGTCCGTCGCACCGCATGCAAGGGCGAGCGCAGCGGCGACGATAAGAAGGAGCCTGATCATCGATGTCACTTTCCTGGCTGCAACCAACCTGCTTCTATGACGCGGTACGGCCCAACTGGTTCCCTGGCTGTCAGATGCACCGTCGGCGTTAGGCGCAATATTATTGTCGGCAGGAGTTGGCAGACTTCTCCTGTTCAGGGCCGGAACTGGATCGCGTTTCCTTCAGGCTGCATCGCCACGCGGCTATGACGCGCAATGATTTTTTCCTCGTCAGTCGCAACCACGCGGATTTCCACCTTGCTGTCTGGACGACTGATGATCTCGGCGTGGGCGTCATTGGCATGTTGGTCAAGCGCCACGCCAAGCCACGTCAATTTCCCGCATATCGCCTTGCGGATGGGGGATGACCGTTCACCGATGCCGGCGGTGAACACCAGGCATTCGAGCCCACCCATCGTGTTCGCGAGTGCCGCCGCCTCCCTCGCCGCGCGGAAGGCGAAAAGCTCCATCGCCTCATCGGCGTGAGGGTCATCGCTCGCTTCCAGCGTCCGCATGTCGCCCGAAATACCGGATACACCGAGCAGTCCGGATCGCTCGTAGAGCATCGTCTGCAATTCGTCCGCCGCTACGCCTCTTTCCAACAGGAGATACAGCAGCACGCCGGGATCGATGGCGCCGCAGCGCGTACCCATGACAAGACCGTCGAGGGCGGAAAACCCCATCGTGGTATCGACGCTTTTGCCCCCGCGCAGGGCGCAAAGGCTCGCCCCGTTGCCGAGATGGGCGATGATGGTGCGTTTCGCCACGAGAGATGGCGATATCTCGCCGAGCCGCCCGGCGATATATTCGTAGGAAAGGCCGTGGAAACCGTAGCGGCGCAGGCCCTCTCCTTCATATTCGCGGGGAAGCGCAAAGCGCCGCACGAGCGGCTCGATCGTCCGATGGAAGGCAGTGTCGAAACACCCGACCTGTGGCAGGTCCGGTTGCAAGGCGGCTATGGCGCGGACCGGCGCGAGGCTGCGGGGCTGGTGCAGCGGAGCGAGCGGCGTCAGCCTGTCGATGGCCTCGATGATGGCTGGGGTCAACCGGACGGGTTCGATGAACTCGCTCCCGCCATGCACGATGCGATGGCCGGCGCAGATAAGTTTTCTTGCACCAAGTTCGCCCCGCACCCAATTCAGCATCTCGCCTATGGCTGTGTCACGCGGCTTGTCGGCGGTGAGTTGCCGGTCGCACAGCGCAGTTCCGTCGGCCGCTGTCGCGCGGAGTGTGGGTACGTCGCCCAGATCCAGCGTGCCGCGCGAAACGAGTTGTAGATCTTGCGGCGAAGCAAGATCGTAAAGCGCGAACTTGATACTGGACGAGCCGGCATTCAATGCCAGGATCGATTGGCGCATCATTGGCGGACCTTTGCCGCGTTCGCGGGCCAGCTCCATTTCTGGATTTCGGGCATGTCTTCGCCATGCTCGCGGACATAGGCCTTGTGCTTCACCAGCCGGTCGTGGAGTTCGCCGGCAAGGCGTTTGGTCCTTTCGGCCAGCCCCGGCACGCGCTCGATGGCGGCAAGCGCGAGGTGGTAGCGATCGAGTTCGTTGAGCACCACCATATCGAACGGCGTAGTTGTGGTGCCCTCCTCGCGGAAGCCGTGCACATGCATGTTGTCATGGTTGGCGCGGCGATAGGTCAGGCGATGGATGAGATAGGGATAGCCATGATAGGCGAAAATGACCGGCTGTGTTTTCGTGAACAACGCGTCGAAAGCCTGGTCGGCGAGACCGTGCGGATGCTCGGTGTTCGACTGCAACGTCATCAGGTCGACGACGTTGACGACGCGGATTTTCAGGTCGGGGATCGCGGAGCGCAGAATGTCCGTCGCGGCCAGCGTTTCCAGCGTCGGCACGTCTCCGGCGCAGGCCATGACCACATCCGGCTCCTCGCCCTTGGCCACGGTGCCGGCCCATTCCCAGATCCCCGCGCCCGCCTTGCAATGGGCTTCGGCTTCCTCGACGGACAGCCATTGCGGCGTCGGCTGCTTGCCGGCTGTGACGACGTTGATGCGGTTATAGGTCCTCAGGCAATGGTCGGTAATCCACAGCAGCGTGTTGGCATCCGGCGGGAAGTAGAGCCTGACCGTATCGGCCTTCTTGTTGGCGACTAGGTCGGCAAAACCCGGATCCTGATGACTGAAGCCATTGTGGTCCTGGCGCCAGACATGAGAGGTCAAGAGATAGTTGAGCGAGGCGATCGGCTTGCGCCAGGCGAGTTCGCCGGAGGTCTTCAGCCATTTGGCATGCTGGTTGACCATGGAATCGACGATATGGATGAAGGCCTCGTAGCATGAGAACAGTCCGTGACGGCCGGTGAGCAGATAACCTTCGAGCCAGCCCTGGCAGAGATGCTCGCTCAGCACTTCCATGACGCGGCCGTCGCGCGAAAGATGGACGTCGTAGGGCCCGATGCCCTCCATCCAGACCCGATCCGTGACCTCGAACACATCATCGAGGCGATTGGACGACGTCTCATCCGGTCCCATGAGCCGGAAGTTTCGCGCTTTGGCATTAAGGCGGAACACCTCGCGAAGGTAGCTTCCACAAATCCGCGTCGCTTCGGCAACGACCCCTCCCGGCCGGGGCACTTCCAGCGCCAGGCTTTTCCAGTCCGGAAGCACAAGGTCGCGCTTCAACAGCCCGCCATTCGCATATGGGCTCGCGCCCATGCGCTTTGATCCAGTCGGAGCCAGCGCAGCGAGTTCCGGCAGAAGGTGCCCGTTTTTGTCGAACAGTTTCTCCGGCTCATAGCTTCGCATCCAGGTTTCGAGGATCTTGCGGTGTTCCTCATTTCCCCGCGCGTTCGACACCGGCACTTGATGCGCACGCCAGAAGCCTTCGACCTTCTCGCCATCGACCTCCTTTGGTCCGGTCCAGCCCTTGGGGCTGCGCAGCACGATCATCGGCCACAGCGGACGCCCGCCACGCCATCCCGGAGACCGGGCCTGTTCCTGAACGGACCGGATGCGATCGAGCACCGTGTCGAGCGTCCCGGCCATGGATTGGTGCATGGCAAGCGGCTCGTGGCCTTCCACGAAGAATGGTTCGTAGCCATAGCCGGCGAAAAGGTTTCGCAACGCCTGGTCGTCCATGCGGCCAAGGATTGTTGGATTGGCGATCTTGTAGCCGTTAAGATGCAGGATCGGCAGGACGGCACCATCCGACCCCGGGTTCAGGAACTTGTTGGAATGCCATGACGCCGCGAGCGGACCGGTCTCGGCTTCGCCGTCGCCAACGACGCAGGCAACCACCAGATCCGGGTTGTCGAAGGCCGCACCAAAGGCATGGACCAACGCATATCCGAGTTCGCCGCCCTCATGGATGGAGCCGGGCGTTTCGGGCGCGGCGTGGCTTGGCACGCCGCCGGGGAAGGAAAACTGCCGGAACAGTTTCCTCAGACCGTCCTCGCCCTGCCCGATATCAGGATAGATTTCGCTGTAGGTGCCCTCGAGCCAGGTGTTGGCGACCATCGCGGGACCACCATGGCCGGGGCCGCAAATGAACAGGATATCGAGTTCGCGTTCGCGGATGACGCGGTTCAGATGCAGGTAGAGAAAATTCAGGCCCGGCGTCGTGCCCCAATGGCCAAGCAGCCGCGGCTTGACGTGCTCGGCCTTCAAGGGTTTGCGCAACAGCGGATTGTCGAGGAGGTAGATCTGGCCGACCGAGATGTAGTTCGCGGCACGCCAGTAGCGGTCCATGAGATCGATCCGTTCGAGGCCGATCGTCCGCGGCGTTGCACCAGCCTTGTCGTTCATTGCCCAACCTCCGGTACCGGTTCTCCAGCAGCGCTTCGCTGCAGGTAACTGGAGCGGCTGCGCGCCCGAGCAAGCTCTGATCCGCCATCAGGGCCGGCTTCGAACCGCGCACTGCCTAGCAAGAAAGGGCCGTTCGCGATTCACAATGAGCTGGCGGCCTGTGCGGGGAATTGTGGGAACCTTGAAGTCCTCCAGCGGTTAGACAGCCGAGCTCAAGGCGATCGCTAAGGTGCCGCGAAGGATATCCTCCAGGCGTCGCGGACAAGCGATCACCAAAGGGCGGCCACCAAACGGAGCTGGAAATGCTCGATCTCTCCCGTGCCCGCGATCGAATGGTCAAAGTACATGTCGGCCGGCGTGGCATCCGCAATCGCGAGATTCTGCAGGCCATGCGCGAAGTTCCGCGCGAGGCTTTCGTCGATCCTGGCTTCGAAGAGTTCGCTTATGAAGACGGACCGCTGCCGATTGCGGACGGACAGACGATATCCCAACCTTATATCGTTGCACTCATGATCGAGATGGCGGATGTCAAAGCCGGTGATCACGTGCTCGAAGTTGGTACCGGTTCGGGCTATGCGGCCGCCGTGATGAGCCGGATCGTCGAACATGTCTACACGATCGAGCGTCATCCCGGTCTGGCCAAGTCGGCAAAACAACGTTTTGAAAAGCTGGGCTATCGCAACATCGAGGTCCGCACAGGCGATGGCACCAAGGGCTGGCCGGAGGCCGCACCATTCGATGCCATCGTGGTCGCGGCCAGCGGACCGGGTGCGCCGCTGGCTCTTCAGGAACAACTCGATGTCGGAGGCGTCCTTGTCGTTCCTGTCGGCGACGATCCGGATTTGCAGCGTCTGCTAAAGGTCACACGCACGGGCGCTTCGACTTACAGCGAAGAGGACTACGGCGGTGTGCGGTTCGTCCCGCTCATCGGCGAACAAGGTTGGCCGGAGGGCGACAAGCTGGCCGAGGCCGATCGGCCGCTCCGACATCCGCCTCCCGTCAGCCTGCCCGATATGATCGCGAGGGCGGCTGAACCGCTTCCGGATTTCGACGACCCGACCTTTGGCGAATTGTTCGATCGGTTTGCCGACCGGCGCGTCGTCCTGCTTGGCGAGGCAAGCCATGGCACGTCCGAATTCTACAAGGCCCGCGCGGCAATCACCCGCAGGCTCGTCGAACGGCACGGTTTCAGCATTGTCGCGGTCGAGGCGGATTGGCCCGATGCCGCCGAGATCGACCGCTACGTTCGCCGTCGTCAGCCGCAAGCCGGCGCCATTGCGCCATTTCAGCGGTTTCCGACATGGATGTGGCGAAACACCGATTTTGCGGCTTTCGTCGAGTGGATGCGCCACCACAACGAGAAGCTTGAGCCATCAGGGCAAGCGGGGTTCTACGGCCTCGACATCTACAATATGAGCGGGTCCATCGCCGCGGTTCTCGACTATCTCGACCGGGTCGACCCGCAGGCGGCGAAGGTCGCGCGCGAGCGCTATGGCTGCCTGACACCTTGGCAGAACGAGCCATCCACCTACGGCCGCGCGGTGCTCACCGCCGGCTATCAAAAATGCGAGAAAGCGGTGCTTGAGCAATGCCGGGACCTGCTCGCCAGACAACTCGAATATGCAAGGCAGGACGGTGTGGATTTCCTCGACGCCAGCCAGAATGCCCGGCTGATTGCCGCCGCCGAGCGGTATTACCGGATCATGTACTATGGCGGCGCTGAATCCTGGAACCTGCGTGACACCCATATGTTCGACACGCTGGAACATTTGCTGGATGCTGGCGGCCCGAGCTCCAAGGCCATCGTGTGGGCGCATAATTCGCACATCGGAGATGCCCGCTACACCGAGATGGGTGTCGTCAGGGACGAACTGAATATCGGCCAACTCTGCCGGCAGCGTTTCGGCGATGAGGCCGCGCTGATCGGCTTTGGCACCCATTCCGGCACCGTGGCTGCCGCCAGCGACTGGGATGGGGAGATGGAGGTGAAGCAGGTTCGCGCCTCCCACCCCGACAGCTACGAGCGGCTTTGCCACGATAGCCGCGTGCCGCGTTTCCTGCTCGACTTGAGGCGCGACGAAGCGCTGCGCGAGCGCCTGCTGGAACGCAGGCTGGAGCGCTTCATTGGTGTGATCTACCGGCCGGAAACCGAGTTGCGCAGCCACTATGCCGACGTCTCCTTGCCCCGGCAATTCGACGCGTTCGTGTGGTTCGACAAAACCGCGGCGGTGACGCCGCTTGGCCCGGAACACGCAGGAACCGGTGTTCCCGACACTTATCCGTTCGGGCTTTAGCCGAGGCGGACAGCGAGCCCATGAAAGAGGCCGGAGCAATTCATCCGGCTTGCGGTTTTGAAACCGAAAACCTCTTCGAAGGAGTTTTCTGATGACCGGAACCAAGCATCCAAAGTGGAAGAAACCGAGCGATGCCGACTTGGCGAACAACCCTGGTATCGGCACCTCGAAGGGAACGATCAAGGAAGGCGAAGAGTTCGAGCTTGAAGGCCAGAACACGGTTGAAGGCGACGTCGAAAACGACACCAATGCCGCCGGCGGGATCAATCCGAGACAGAAGATGCGGACCAACAAATAGCGTGCCGATGCACGCGATCAACTGTTGCCGTAGGAGTGAAGCATGCCCCTCACACTCAGCAGTACCGCCTTTGCCGAAGGCCGACAGATTCCCGACAAATACACCCGAGACGGCAAGAACGTGTCTCCGCCGCTGAAGTGGGCTGGTGTGCCGGCCGACACGAAGAGCCTCGTTCTCGTCGTCCAGGATCCTGATGCCCCAAGCGGCATGTTCGGCCATTGGGCAGTGTTCAACATCTCCCCCGACACCCGCGAACTTCCCGAGGCGGAAAGCGGCAAGCCGGGTCCGCAGGCCCTCAGGCAAGCCACGAACGATTTCGGAAACGCCTATTATGATGGCCCTCAACCACCCGTCGGGCATGGCGTTCATCACTACCATTTCCGGCTGGCTGCGCTCGACACGCCGAGCCTTGCCATCCCGGCGAGCGCGGGCGTCGAACGGATCTGGCAGGAGGCGCAAAAACACGCGCTTGAGCAAGCCGAACTTGTCGGAACATACGAACGCGGCCGGTAGTTCGAGTGCCATCAAACGAGTCCAATCGCGTCACCCATGTCGTCATGAGCGGAACGGTTCTTCTCCTTGCCGATTGTCTGGGAAAGGAGATGTGCCATGTTTGAAAGTGTCATGTGGTTGCTTGTCGTCGCCGGTGGGCCATTGTTGCTGGTCATATTGATGGCCTATGTTGTTGCGAGGCGTCGCCGTCCTGGCCCCGCCGAACGCAGGGAAAGCGACCGGGCGACCGACCGGCTGTATCACGAGGACAAGGGTTGATCCCCGCGTCGGGTAACGAAGACCTTATATCGGCTCAACCAGACGACGATCCCCGCCTCCGGTCAGCGCATTATCGTTTGCTTCAACCACGTAAAGAACCTGCCGCTAATCGCTGAGCGGACCCGGCTGGCGGCCCAGCGCGCTTTCATGGTTGAGCCGACGTGGCAATCGCAGACGATGTCGTGCAGCTGCCAGTCGTTCAGCTCGAAAAAGCGCTTTGCCTCGCCATACGTATCGTCTTTCAAACCCGATGCGCGCAGCACCGGATCTTCGAAGGCAACCGAAATTGCCGATCCCTCGCCCCGCATCGTTGCGCGTGCTCCAGGGTGAAGATGTTCGGTGCCTGCAAACGCGCCCAGGCATCGCTCGGGATTACGCTCCAGCAGTTCAGCCCAGCGCTCTATGCGCTGATTTCGTGTCATTGCGGAATATGCAGCCGAGGATTCAATCTTGGCGACGGCATGCAGTTGGTCGAGTGTCTGATGTTTCATGGCCGGCTCCTTTCAGGAGTGAAAAGCCCACCCCCTCAGGAGAATTATCGCGCTGTGATGCCTCGACAAGAGCGGGAGATCGAAGCGGTCGAGATCGTAAATGGCCAGAAAGCGTTCAATGGCGCGGGTCGATGGCATCGGCCAGGGGATCCAGGGCTGTTCGATCCGGGCCATTGTGCGACGAGCGGGCATTCAATAGTCTTTCCGCTGGGTCGAGGAACGCATGCATGACGCCGAAACTGAACCGTTGGAAGCGCTTCGCCGACTGGGACGAGCGGCCGTTGCGGCTGGACAAGTTCGCGGCTGAAGACCCCGCCAATGGCTTCTCAGCCTTCTCCAGCCCGGCCGATCCCAAACCCGGCATCGGCATCCAGGGCGGGCGCGTCGTGTCCCTTGATGGCGTGCTCGAGCACGATTACGACATGATCGACCGGTTCATAGCCCGCCATCACATCGACCCGGAGGTGGCGCCTGAAGCGATGGCGCTGGACTCGGCGACCGTCGCACGCTGGCTGGTCGACATGAATGTGCCGCGCGAAACACTGGTGCGGCTCGCGCATGGCATGACACCCGCCAAACTCGCCGAGGTCGTGTCGCAGCTCAACGCGTTGGAGATCGCCTTCGCCTATTCGAAGATGCGGGCACGCAAGACGCCGGGTAACCAGGCGCATGTGACCAACGCCAAGGACGACCCGCTGCAGCTCGCCGCCGACGCCGCAACCGCCGTCGCCTTCGGTTTCGACGAGATCGAGACCACGATGCGCGTGTCGCGCAACGCCTGGTCCAACGCGGTGGCGTGCGCGGTGGGCGGCGCCGTCGGCCGCTGGGGAACGTTGTTCCAATGCTCCAGCGAGGAGGCGGAGGAGCTGCGCATCGCCATGGCCGGCTTCACGTCCTATGCCGAAACCGTTTCCGTCTACGGTACCGAAAAATCGTTCACCGATGGCGACGACACGCCGTGGTCCAAGGCATTTCTCGCCGCCGCCTATGCATCGCGCGGCGTGAAGATGCGCTGCACGTCGGGTGCCGGCTCCGAATTGCTGATGGGCTTCCACGAGGCAAAGTCGCTGCTTTACCTGGAGGCACGCTGTCTCTGCCTGCAACGCGGCATGGGGGTGCAGGGTACGCAAAATGGCGGCATCGACGGGGCGCCTTTGACCGCCACCATACCTGGTGGCGTCCGCGAGCTGATGGCAGAGAACCTCATCGCCGTCTGGCTCGACCTCGAATGCGCATCCGGCAATGACGCGCGCTCCACCGAATCCGAGATTCGCGTCGGCGCAAAGATCCTTCCCTACCTGATTGCCGGCTCGGACCTGATCTGCTCGGGGATGGGATCGATCCTGAAATACGACAATTCATTCAACCCGTCGCTGATCAACGGCGAGGAGTTGGAAGACTATCTGGTGCTGCAGCGCGATTTCGAGGCCGATGGCGGATTGACGCCACTGCCCGAGTCACGCGCGATCGAGTTGCGCGAGCGGGCGGTGGAGGCGATCGCCGCAGTGTTCGAGGAACTCGGTCTGTCGACGCCGACCGAGGACATGAAGACCAGTGTGGTCTACGCCTCCGGCTCCGACGATACGCGCAGCCTGATGCCGCGCGACGTGAGCTTCATCAGCGAGGCCATCAAGGAGCGTGGCATCACCGTGATCGACGTGGTCAAGGTGCTGGCCAACCGGGGTTTCCGCGAAGAGGCCGAGAACCTGCTGAACGTGGTGAAGCTGCGCCTTTCAGGCGACTATCTTCAGACCTCGGCCATGATCCGCAACGGGCGCATCGTCAGCGCGGTGAACGACCCGAACGACTATCTCGGTCCAGGCTCCGGCTATCGCGTGTCTGAAGAACGGCGGCTCCAGCTCAACGACATTCGCGATGTGCTGGACCAGAAGGAAGTGTTGCGTTCGGAGGCGCTGCACGAGAAAGACGAGGCGAGACATATCCGCTATCGCAACGTTGGCCCCGCGGCCAATGGATCGGCGAAGGACGACGTGGTCATCGGCATCAGCCCGGCCTTCGGGCTGAAGCTTTACCGGACGACGGCCGGGCATCGGCTTTCCGAGGTCCTTGGCGCCATGCTGGATGCAATTCGCGGGCGCGGGCTCAAGGCGCGCGTCGTTCGCTTTCGCCACACGGCCGATACCTCCTTCCTCGGCCTGTCCGCCGCTCGGCTTGCCGGCAGCGGCATCGGCATCGGCATCCAGGCCAAGGGCACGGCTGTCATCCATCAGCGCGACCGCCAGCCGCATAACAACCTCGAACTGTTTTCCAATGCGCCGATCACCAGGCTCGAACATTATCGCGCGTTGGGTGCCAATGCGGCCGCCTATGCGCTGGGCGAAATGCCGGAGCCCATCGTGGTGCCGCAGCGGGGCGAGGCCATGGGTTCGCGCTACCACGCCCGCGTCGCCCTTATCTATGCCATCGAAACCGGGCTGACCGAGGCTGGTGCGGCTCCCGAAGAGGTCGATGTCACGCTGACGGGAGCGAAATCGTGACCCATACCCGCGCCGACTATCCACTTGCCGAAACACAGCCCGGAGAGGTGACCGGCAAGCACGGCAAGGCGCTTTCACAGATAACGCTGGATGCGGTGCTTGCCGGCGAGGTCACGATGGAAGACCTTCGCATCACGCCGCAAGCGCTGCAGGCTCAAGCCGATGTGGCGCGCGACGTCGGAAGGCCGACACTGGCCCTCAACTTCGAGCGCGGGGCGGAGCTCGTCGAGGTGCCGCAGGATTTTATCATGCAGGTCTACGAACTGCTGCGCCCCGGCCGTGCCAAGTCCAAGGAAGAATTGCTCGAGGCCGCCGCCACGATGCGCGATACCTACCAGGCCGAACGCATCGCCCGTTTCATCGAAGAAGCCGCCGAGACCTATGCGGCGCGCGGCCTTTTCACATTCCGCTTCTGAAAGGATCGCATGAGCTGGAAAACCGGATACCGTTCGCTCTACTACCTCGGTGCACCCGAGCCGGATGATCCGGTGCTGGTGCCGGCGCAAACCGCCATCCTGGTCATCGACGTTCAGAACACATACCTGGAACGGCCGGATCGCGCCTCGCTTCCGCCAGAAGAACAGCATCGGTACGATCTGTGGACGCCGTTCCACGAGCGCATGCACGGCACGGTCATACCGAACACGGCAAGACTGCTCGATCTGGCACGGCAAAATGGCATCGAATGCCTTTTTGCCCGTATCGCCAGCCACACCAACGACGGCCGCGACCGTTCGCTCTCTCAGAAAATGCCGGGCTGGAACAATTTGCTGCTGCCAAAGAACGACGCGCCGTCGCAGCTGGTTGCCGAGCTTCAGCCGGCCGGCGACGAAATCGTGGTCACCAAGACCACCGATTCAGCGCTGACAGGAACAAATCTGCGCCTGATTCTGCACAATCTCGGCATCAGGAATGTCATCTGCTGCGGCATCTTCACGGACCAGTGTGTGTCCTCGACCGTGCGCAGCCTGGCGGATGAGAGCTATGCCGTCATCGTGATCGAGGATTGCTGCGCGGCGGCGACCGAGGAGCTTCATCGCAAAGAACTCGAAATCATCAACATGATCTACTGCCACGTCATGTCGAGCGGCGAGCTATGCAAAATCATGGACTTGGCAAAGTGACGCAGCGTCCGTAGTGTGATGGCTGCACACGCAGGCTGGGACACATCGGCCGCCACGTGCGGGGACCAAATACAGCTGTCACGAATGGAGAGGGCTTCATGGCCATAGAAACTGCACGCGGGACGATCGACGTCTCGAAGAGTAACAGCATCAATCTTTTGCACTCCAAGGCCGTGGGGCTCGCGGGAGTGCTCTTTCTGGCCGTCACCGGCGCGGCGCCAATGTCGGCGATGCTGGGCAACGTGCCGTTCGCGGCAGGCTACGGCATCGGCAAATACACGCCGGCCGCCTTCCTGATGGCGACGATCGTGCTGACCATCTTCTCGGTCGGCTATGCCGCGATGGCATCGCGCGTCTCGTCCGTCGGCGGCTTCTACTCCTTCATCAGCCAAGGGCTCGGCCGCGAGGTCGGCATGTCGGCGGGCATTGGCTCGCTCGCCTGCTACTCACTGTTCGAAGCCTCTCTCACTGGTCTGTTTGCATTTTTCGGCAATCTTTGGATTTCCCAGCATTTCGGCATCAACGTGCCGTGGATCGTGCTCGCGCTCGCCATGATCGTGGTCATCGCGGCGCTTGCCTATCGTGATGTGAAGGTGTCGGCAAGGCTGCTCGGGATCGCACTCATTCTTGAAGTGATCATGCTGGTGATCTTCTCGCTGGGCGTGCTTTTCGCTCATGGCCCGACGAATTTTTCCGGCGATTCACTAAATGTGTTCAAGGTGTTCACGCCTGTCGCCGAGCAGAAAGTCGGCGATGTGGCCATACCCGCCGGCGAGGCCGCCGTCGGTATCTTCATGGCGTTCTGGTCGTGGGTCGGCTTCGAGATGGCGCCGAACTACGCCGAGGAATCCCGTGATCCCAAGCGCATCATTCCACAGTCGCTGTTGATTTCGGTGATTGGCCTTGGCCTGTTCTATACCTTTGTCAGCTGGTGCGCGGTGGCGGCCTATCCCACCGAGGCCGACATGGTGGCCAAGGCCTTCTCCGACGGCGTGAACTTCTTCCTGACACCGGTTCAGAATTATGTCGGCGGCTGGGGCTACCAGCTGATGTCGCTGCTTATCCTGACCAGTTCCTTCGCCTGCGGCATGGCCTTCCACAACACCGCTTCCCGCTATCTGTACTCGCTGGCGCGCGAAGGCGTCCTGCCGCAGGTGATCGCGGAGACGCATGACCACCACAAGAGCCCGCACAAGGCCTCGGCGCTGCAGTCGGTGCTGGCGGCGATATGGGTCCTGCTCTACGGTCTGGCCTACGGCTTCGACGATCCGTCGGGACAGGCCTGGCTCGGTGTCTATACTCTGTTCGCGGTGCTGGGCACCGGATTGCTGCTCGTGCTGCAGGCCGTCGTCTCGCTGGCGATCTACATGTGGTTCAAGAAGAACGGCGGCGGCAGCCTGCTGACGACAGTCATTGCGCCGTTGATCTCGCTGGTTGTCCAGCTGCTCCTCGTCTACACGCTGGTGGCCAATCTCGCGACGCTCGGCGGCACCAATGGCTTTGCCAGGAGCATCCCCTATGTCGGGCTTGCGATCCTTGTCGTCGGCCTGATCTGGGGCTTCGTGCTGAAATCCGCCAACCCCAAGGCGTACGAGAACATCGGTCACATGGTGAACGAAGGCTAGGGGCGGACGCCGCCCTGGCATCCTTTTCGGCGACGGGGACAGAGTATCGCTCTGTCCCCGTCTCATTTTGGAGCTCCAGATCATGACCCAATCTTTGAAGGGTCGGTCCGTCGTTGTTACCGGCGGATCGAAAGGCATCGGCAAGGGCATAGCG
Source organism: Mesorhizobium sp. WSM1386 (assembly GCF_055901595.1). Lineage (NCBI taxonomy): Bacteria > Pseudomonadati > Pseudomonadota > Alphaproteobacteria > Hyphomicrobiales > Phyllobacteriaceae > Mesorhizobium > Mesorhizobium sp. WSM1386. The sequence goes on along the minus strand of NZ_CM148373.1, from coordinate 2,818,774 downwards.
CGGGTGTTTGCGCTATCTGGCGCCAAGGTCGCCATCATCGCGCGCCATCTCGACCAGGCAGAGGCTGCTGCCGCCGAGATCGGCCACGGTGCCTTCGGCGTGGTTGGCGACGTCACGTCGCTTGCCAGCATCGAGAGCGCCTTTGCGACAGCGGCCGCGAAAAACGGGGGCATCGACGTGTTGTGCGCCAATGCCGGAATTTTCCCGCAGGCCCGGCTCGAGGAGATGACTTCGCAACAATGGGACGAGGTCGTCGACACCAACCTCAAAGGCACCTTCCACGCGGTCAAGGCGGCGATTGCCTATCTCAAGAAATCCGACCAGGGCCGGGTCGTGCTGACGTCATCGATCACCGGCCCGGTCACCGGTTTTCCCGGCTGGTCGCATTACGGCGCCACCAAGGCCGGGCAACTTGGTTTCATGCGCACCGCCTGCATCGAGCTGGCGAAATATGGCATCACCGTCAACGCCGTCATGCCAGGCAACATCATCACCGAGGGCCTTGCCGGCCTGGGCGAGGACTACCAGAAGACCATGGCCGCCTCTGTCCCGCTCAAGCGGCTCGGAACCGTGGAGGACATCGGCTACGCTGCACTCTACTTTGCGTCGAAGGAAGCCGGATACGTGACCGGGCAGACGATCATTGTCGATGGCGGCCAGATCCTGCCGGAGAGCTTGGAGGCCCTGGCATAAAGCTGTTCATCGCGAACCGATCTATCTTCTTGTTTTGAAGCTATTCCCAAGCGAAAGCGCTCATGCTTTTCCTGAATTGCTCTAGGAAAACTTGCTCAGATAGGCCTCGCACAGCCCGACCGTTCCCTCGGTGTATGGGAAGCCCATCGACCTGGCGAGGTCGGTTTCAGCGTGCGAGCCGATCCATGCAACCAGCAACAGGCGGCGCAGCATCACGAAAGTCGGGATCTCGTCCTCGTCCGCCTTGGGCAGGTCAAGCACGCGGCGATAGCCGATCGTCCACGATTGGATCAGATCGGCCGCCTGAGGCTCGTGCTCGTAGAAAGAGATGGGCGTTGCCGCGTCGTACATAAACCAGCCGAAGCCGCAGTCGTCGAAGTCGATGACCTTAACCGTCTTGCCGTCGATCAAAAGGTTGGCGAGCCGCAGGTCGCAATGAATGAGGCCGAACCGGTCTTGGCCCTTGCCGAAGGCATCGAGCCTGCGGCCGATCAGCTCCGCGGCACGGCCAAAGAGTTTGGCTTTCGCGGCGTCGACGCCCATGCCGTCGCGCCAGCGCCCCCAATGGGGTCTTTCCTCACCGAGGCTTGTCTCGAAATCCCACACGTGACGGCTGAACCAGGAAGGGCGCCGCCACTGCCGGGCATGGATATGCATACGGGCCGTCACCTCGCCCAGCACCTCGAAGGGCTCGCCAAGCGCCTCGCCTATGCCCGGCTCCGAACCGGTCTCCCATTGCGACAACACGACATGGCGCGGTCGCGCCAATCCGGCATGGCCGACAAGCTGGATTTGGTCGCCGTCCTTGCCCGCGACCGGAACGGGTGTGGGGACGATCCCGGTCTGGCGCAGATCCGTAAGCCAAGCCAGTTCGGATTGGATGGCCGTTCTTGAATGGTAGCCGTCGCGATGGATGCGAAGCGCCCAGCGCCGGCCGTCGCGAGCTGCAATCTTGTAAGTCGCGTTCTCCGACAGGTTGATCATCTCGACGGAGACATCCGCCGGCAAGTCGTAGTTGGCGGTGGCCGCCTCCGCCGTCTCCTGCAGGATGCCGAGTTGCTGGTCGTGAGTGAGCGCGTCGAAATCCGTCATTGTCCGTCCTGCCCGATCATTACACCATCGTCCCCTGCCCGACCCTGGGCTATCCCGGCAAGTCCAGTGGCCAGCCCGCACTCGATGCCTGGCAGTTTCAACCAGGTTCGGGGCATGTCAACTCGCCTTGCCTGCCTGATGCAGCAGCTCGCGGGCGCGTGGCATCGCGGCATCGAAACGATCCATGATGTCCCGGCAGGTTTCGTAATCCAGAAGAACGCCAGGCTTCCATTGCAGCACCCGCTTGTCGAGCGACGAGAAAATCGCCCACACGCCCTGCTCGTAGAGTGCACGCGAGACGAACACGGCGCCTTCCGGATGATTGCTGAACTCCAGGCCGAGGATCACGCCTTTCTGGCGCACGCCGGTGAAGATATCGCCGTGGCGAGCCTGCATCTCACGCATGGCCTGCGCCATGAACTCGGTCACGGTGCCGACATTGGCCACCAGTTCAGGCCGCTGCAGCATCTCGATGACCTTGTGAGCAACGACACAGCCGAGTTCGGCCCCGCCGGTGGTCGAAATGTGGGCCGCCCCGTCCTCGTTGAGCCAGCCTCCGGCCCTGTCGTTCACGAGCGTCGCGCTGATCGGATAGAGGCCGCCGGACAGGCCCTTTGCCGTCACCATGATATCCGGCTGGACGCCATAGGCCTGCCAGCCCCACATGCTGCCGGTCCGCATCAGGCCGGTCTGGACCTCGTCGGCGATGTACATCACGCCATGTTTTTCGCACAGCGCCTTGCAGGCGCCGAGATAGCCGTCCTTCGGCATCGGGAAACCGTATGTGGCGGGGATCGTCTCCATGATCAACGCCGCGACGTCTTCACCCTTCAGCGCCTGCTCCATGGCGTCGATATCATTGAAGGGAACCTGGATAAACGTCTCCGGCTGGTCGGAAAGAAAGATCTTGGTGAAGCGATCGTCGCCGGTCGCCACCGCGAGCCCCGAATGCCCGTGATAACCCTTGATGATCGACACGATCTTGCGCCGCTTGGTGGCATAGCGAGCGCTCTTGATGGCGATGTCCACCGCCTCCGCGCCGCCTGGCGCGAAGATCGCATATTTCATTCCCGGTGAGACATTGACCAGGGATTCGGCCAGCGCCGTCCGCGCCACGGAGGGGAACCAGTGGTTGCCGATATCGAAATAATCGAGCGCGCTCTTCAGCGTCTCCACCAGCTCCGGATTGCGGTGACCGAGATTATAGGTGCCGCCATTGAGGTGCAGGTCGATCAGGCGGCGGCCCGACATGTCGTAGAGGAAATAGCCTTCCCGCCTGCCGATCACCAGATCGATCCCGGCTTTCTGCCAGAACCTGGTCTTGTCGGGATTCCAGAAACGGATTGCCTTGTCGAAAAAATCCTGCTTCGACTCGAACTTGAAGGGGCCGAAGTCGTACATGCCTGTTTTCCCCAGAGGTTGATCGGCGCGCACCCAAGCTTGGGGGGCTCGTCCACCGGATGATGCAGGATTACGGGCCGGCGAGAAAGGGGACTGAAAGATGATCCTGAAGGACAGGACCGCGATCGTCACCGGGGCGGGATCGGGCATCGGCAGGGCGGCAGCGCTGATCATCGCGCGCGAGGGTGCGGTGGTCGGCGTGACGGACCGCAGTGCTGACGGCGCGAACGCGACTGTCGACCAGATTGTTGCTGCTGGTGGCCGGGCGAAAGCGCTTGTGTTCGACCTGACCGACGATCAGGCGCTTGAAGCCGGCTTCCGCGATTTCATCGACACACAAGGCGGGATCGACATCCTGCACAATCATGCCGGCATACAGGTAGAGGGTGACGTGCTCGGTGTGAGCGTCAAAGGCTTCGACACGTCCTGGACACTCAACGTGCGGGCTCACTTCCTCGGTGCCCGCATCGTCATGCCCTTCATGAAAAAGGCGGGTCGCGGGGTCATCCTCAACACGTCGTCGAGCTCCGGCGTGCTCTACGACCGCGAGATGATCGCCTATACGACGACCAAGCACGCGGTGATCGCGATGACGAAGCAGATGGCGGGCGACTATGGCCGCTTCGGCATTCGCGTCAACGCGCTTTGCCCCGGTTGGGTGGATACACCCTTCAACGGCCCCTTCATCGCACAGATGGGAGGACGGGAAGCCATCGAAGCCTACATCCGCGAAAAAGTGCCGCTTGGTCGTTGGGCAAGCGTCGAGGAAATCGCGGAGGCAGTGCTGTTTCTTGTGTCCGACCGGTCCTCGTACATGACGGGCCAGATTCTGGTTATCGATGGGGGAGAGACGGTGATCTAGGCGTGGGCTCGCGAGATTGTCTCGGCAGCATTTTCTACACAAAATCAACACTTTATCGGCTGATTCGCCAGCCCATATCTCTTGTATGATCTCACCTGGGACAGTGGGCCTGCAAACTTCACGCCAAACCACCCGATTTCGCCCAAAAAAGATGGCGACAGGCCAACAAGGTGTGGCGATGGAGAACGATAATGGTGGGCCCGGAGGGTCAGTACTTTCTACACAAAATCAATATTTCAGCGGCTGGTTCGCCAACCCATATCTCTCGTATGATCTCGTATGGTCTGGCGAACCCGATAACAATGACTCCGCTTGAATGTCAGCTCCGCGCCGCATGTCAGCTGTTGACGTGATCTTTGCTGTTGCCAGATTGCAGACATTGCCGGCGCCCCTGAACATCGTAGTTGCGTCAACTTTGGTTCGATCAGAGAGCCCGCTAGATCGTCGCCCTCTGGGCGTGTTCCCAATATATTAGAGAAAACGCGGGGATGAAGATCAACTCTCCGGGACCGGTCGCAACTACGGCCGGCTGTCCCGATGGCGATTGCCATGAGGCCTCGCGTGCAATAGGCCTTTGCCGGAAAAGAGCAGGGAGGATTGCCGTGACAGGAACAGCCCAGACATGGCGCGTCGGCATCCTTTTTTCGCGCAGCGGCATCACCTCGGTCACCGAAAGCGAGCATTTCTACGGGACGGCGCTTGCCATCGAGGAGATCAATGCCGGCGGCGGCGTGCTGGGGCGGCAGATCGAGCCCATAGCCTACGATCCTGGTAGCGACCCCGAGGCGTTTCGATCGCTCGCCCGCAGGCTTCTGACTGAGGACGACGTCAATGTCATCTTCGGCTGTTCGATGTCGGGTAGCCGCAAGGCCGTGCTGCCGATCGTCGAGCGCTACAACGGCCTGCTTTGGTACCCCTCGATCTATGAGGGCTTCGAATATTCAGAAAACGTCCTCTACACCGGCGCCACGCTCAATCAGAACACCTTCGCGCTGGCCGACTTCATCCTGCAGCGCTACGGGCCGCGCGTGTTCATGGCCGGGTCCGACTACATTTATCCGCATGAATCCAACCGGGTCATGCGCGACCTTTTGGAATGCAAGGGCGGCACGATCGTCGAGGAACAATATGTGCCGCTCGATGCCGACGAACGCCGGATGCGCCGGCTGATGGCCGACATCGAGAAGGCCGCCCCGGACGCGGTGTTCTCGACGGTGATCGGGCGCAGTGCGCAAATCCTCTACAGGCTCTATGCCGAAGCCGGCATCGACCGGGCAAAGCGGCCGATCGCCAGCCTGACCTTGGCCGAAGGCGAGATCCGCGTCATCGGCGCCGAGCATTGCACCGGCCATGTGCTGGCGGCCCCTTATCTGGCGAGCGTCGACAGCGGCGAGAACCAGCGCTTCGTCGGCGAGCTCGCCCGCCGGTTCGGCGACCGGACGACGGCGACCATGTGGTCGCAAACCGCCTATACGCAAGTGCATCTGTTCGCCCGCGCGCTGGAGAAGGCGGGAACCCTCGACACCTTCCGCCTCAGCCAGGCAGCGCTTGAAGTCGACTATGCGTCGCCAGAGGGACGGATGATGTTCGACCAGGAAAACCGCCACGTCTGGTCGACACCACGCATCGGCATCGCCAACGCTGCCGGCCAGTTCGACATTGCCTGGCAGTCGCAGGTCGCAATCCGGCCCGACCCCTATCTCGCCTCGACCCATTTCGAAGAGCCGTGGCTGTAAAACTATGACGGCAACGCTCAAACGCATCCTCAACGATCTGCGGCAAGCGAAGATCCTCGTCATCCATCCCAAGGACGAGGATGGCGCGGCACTTGTCGATCATTTGCGGCGCCTCGGCTGTGAGGTGAGGGCGGCGTGGCCGCCGCCGGCTGCGATCCCTGGCGACATCGATACGGTGTTCGTACAGGTCGGCGAGGCGCCGACAGACGCGATGGTGTCACTGATCGAAGGCGTCAGTGCGGCGGTGGTCGCCATCGTCACCTATGAAAGCCCGACCTCGATCAAGGCAATCATCGATCTCAACGCCCATGGCGTCATCACCAAGCCGCTCAGGCAGCTTGGCGTGCTGACGCAGTTTGCGCTCGCGCGCTATCGCTACGGCTATGAAGGTCGGCTGGCCAACAAGGTGCGCAAGCTGGAGGATACGCTGAAAGGGCGCAGGACCATCGAGAAGGCGGTCAAGGTGTTGGTCGAGATGAACGGCGTCGACGAGGAGACTGCTTACAAATTGATCCGCGACCAGGCGACATCGAAGCGCGTCGCGCTGGTTTCCGTGGCCGACGGCATCCTCGCCGCGCAGGAAGCGATGCGGGCTTTCGGCTTCGGGATTTCCGCGCAGGGCAATCAGAAACAGCCGAACGATCGATAAGGCGCCGACGGCACGTCGCAGCAGAAACTTTTCATAACCGGCTGATTTGACTTATATAAATTGAACTCTTCACCGTTGCTTGGTGCCGAAATCTTAGGCACTTGACGCCGTCTTCGGTCCGTGCAACTTCTTAAAGCACGAGCAGGTTTGCTCTTCGGCAGGAATGCCGTTTCACATTGATGGCTATGTAGCCCTTGGCTCGCGGATGACTTCCGCGCCCAGGGGTTTTTTGCGTTTGGAGACAGGCTTTGGCACACTTGGCGACAGCATCCACAGACCTCCGTCTGGCCTGCATCCAGTTCCAACCTGCGATCGGCCGGCTGGACAAGAATCTCAGATCGATGGAGCGGCTGATCCGCCAGGCCGCCGGTCTCGGCGCATCGGTGGTGGTACTGCCGGAACTCGCCGACAGCGGCTATGTCTTCGACAGCCAGGAGGAACTCGCCCAACTCGCAGCACCCATTCCGGAGGGACGCAGTGCAGCGCTGCTGTGCTCGCTGGCCAGCGAACTCGGTCTCCACATCGTCAGCGGCCTTGCCGAGCGCGACGGCGACCGGTTCTTCAACGCCGCCATGCTGTGCGGGCCTTCGGGTCCCATCGGCACCTACCGCAAGCTGCATTTGTGGAATCGCGAAAAACTCTACTTCCAGCCGGGCAATCTCGGCCTGCCGGTGTTCGAGACCGCGATCGGCCGGATCGGCGTGGCGATCTGCTATGACGGCTGGTTCCCGGAGACCTACCGGCAGCTGGCGCTGAAGGGCGCCGAGCTGGTCTGCGTGCCGACCAACTGGGTGCCGATGCCCGCTCAGGGTGACCACCCGGAGCCGATGGCCAACATCCTGCACAAGGCGGCCGCGCACAGCAACGGCATCTACATCGCCTGCGCCGACCGTGTCGGCATAGAGCGCGGCCAGCCCTTTGTCGGCAGGAGCCTGATCGTCGGCCCGACCGGCTGGCCGATCGCCGGGCCGGCCAGTGAAGCCGACGAGGAAATCCTCATCGCCACGATCAACCTCGGCGAGGTCGCCAAGGCGCGCGCGCTGAGCGAACGCAACGACGCCATCGGCGACCGCCGCAGCGACGTCTACGGATAACCAAGAAGAAGCCGGCACTACCCGGTACGATCAACCAGAGAAAGGGGAATACCATGAAGAACAGAGCAGTGATCCTTGCATTGGCCAGCGCCGCCCTGAGCAGTGCCGCCTTCGCCGCGGACGGTCCGATCAAGATCGGCATCCCGGTCGGCTTGTCTGGCGCCAACAGCGTCGTCGCGCCGTCGGTGGTGCAATCGGCGGAACTTGCGGTCGCCGAAATCAACGCTGCTGGCGGCGTACTGGAACGCCAGCTTGCGCTGGAGATCGCCGACGATGCCTCGGGTGCGGCGGGCGCCCAGAAGGCCTTCGATTCGCTGGTCTTCCAGAAGGAGGTCAACGCCGTCATCACCATGGAGACCAGTGCTGCCCGCAATGCCGGCCTGCCGATCATCACCAAGGGCGACATCCCCTACATCTACACCTCGTTCTACGAGGGCAAATCCTGCAATGCCAACCTGTTCGTCAATGCCTGGGTGCCGGAGCAGCAGGTGCCGCCGATCGTCGACAATTTCATCAAGACGCAAGGCGCCAAGAAGTTCTTCCTGATCGGCTCGGACTACGCGTTCGGCCGCGGCATGCTGGAATTCGCCAAGGCCTATATCGAGAAGTCTGGCGCCAGCGTCGTCGGCGAGGAGTATCTGCCGATGGAAGGCAGCGACTGGACAGCGATCATCTCCAACCTGAAGAGCTCCGGCGCCGATGCGGTGATTACCTCGACCGCCGGCGGGGCACCCAACGTCACCTTGACCAAGCAGCTGCGCGGCGCCGGGGTCACCATTCCCTATGGCAACCTCGCCGTGGATGAGGGAACAGCCAAGAGCATGGGCGCGGACGCTGCCGGCATCTTCATTTCCGCTTCCTACGTGACCAGTATCGGCAGCGACGCCAACAAGAGCTTCCTTGCCGCGATCGGGAAGAAGTTCGGTGCCGAGCTGCGCACCCCCAATGACCTCTCGGTGCCGGAATATGAGGGTATCTATCTCTACAAGGCCGCGGTCGAGAAAGCCGGGTCAACCGACACCGCCGCTGTGCTCGCAGCACTTGCCGAGGTATCCTTCGCCGGCCCGCGTGGCATGGTCTCGATGAGCAAGCAGCACCATGCTCCGCTGACCATGTATCTCGGCCAGGTGAAGGCGGACGGCTCGGTGACGGTGGTCGACAAATTCGAAGGCGTCGACCCCGGCCAGCAGTGCCCGAACCTGTAATCGCCCCTCTAATCGCAACGGGGCGGCCGTGTGCCGCCCCGTTCCACACCATCGGGGACCTGCCATGACGCTTCTCCTGGACATGGTGACGACGGCGGCGATCCTGTTCATCGTCGCTGCCGGCCTGCTTGCGATCTTCGGCGTGCTGAAGATCATCAATTTCGCCCATGGCGCCTGGCTGACCATCGGCGCTTACTGCGCGGTGGCGACGGCCGGCCTCGGGCTCAATCCTTGGGCAGCGCTGCCGATTGCCTTTTCCGTCGGCGCAATCCTTGGCGGCATCACCGAACTGGCAATCGTGCGGCCGCTCTATCGCCGGCCGCTCGACGCCATCCTGGCGACCTGGGGGCTGGGCATCGTCATCGGCCAGCTGATCACGCTGTGGTTCGGGCGCGACGTGCAGTTCACTCCCAATCTTCTGTCGGGCACGGTCGATGTGTTCGGCATAGGCTATTCGCTCTACCGGCTGTTTGCCGTCGCGGCCGCACTGATCATCGGGCTTGCCTTCACCTTCCTGCTCGAAGGCACGCGGCTCGGCCTGTCGGCGCAAGCGGTCATCATGAACGAGATGCTGGCGCGCGCGCTCGGCATCGACACCGCACGCGTGCGTCTGGTTACCTTCATGGTCGGCACCGGGCTCGCAGCACTCGCCGGCGTGCTTCTGACGCCGCTGACCAGCGTCGATCCGAACATGGGCGTCGCCTGGCTGATCGGCTCGTTCATGCTGGTCATGGTTGCCGGCTCGTCTTTCTCGACGCTGGCCATCGCCTGCCTCGTTTTCGGTGGCGTCCAGGTTCTGGTCAGCACCTTCGTCAGCCCCATTCTTGGCGGCATCACGGTGGCGGTCCTTTGCGCCCTGGTGCTGCGCATCAGTCCGAAGGGATTTGCCCGTGCCTGAGAGCCGTTCCATCCCGCCGAGGGCCTGGCTGTTTGCAGCGCTCGCGCTTGCGACGGCGGTCGTCGTCATCATCGGCCCTGCGCTGTTCGACCGCTTTACGCTCAACGTGCTGACCCGCTCGATGATCTACGCCATGCTGGCGGTGACCGTCGACATCCTGTGGGGCTACACCGGGGTGCTGACCTTCGGCCAGGCGGCGTTCTTCGGCACCGGCGCCTATGCCAGCGCCATGGTGCTCAGCCATCTCGGCTCGACGCCCGCCTTTCTGGCATTGGCGTTTGCCCTGGCGATCCTCGTGCCGGTGCTGCTCGGCGCCTTCGTCGGCTGGCTGTCGTTCGGCCATGGCTCGACGCCGCTCTATGCGACGGTGATCTCGCTGGTTGTGCCGATCGTTGTGACGCAGCTGGTGTTTTCGGGTGGCGTGTGGACTGGATCGAGCAGCGGGCTGGTCGGCTATTCCGGCCTGCCGCTTGGCCTGCCGGGATATTTCAGGTTTGCCGGCATCTGCCTGATTGTCACCACTGTCGTCGCCCTGGTCTTCACCCGCTCCGACGCCGGCAAGCTGCTCATCGCCATTCGCGACAATGAAGCGCGCTGCGCCTATCTCGGCCTCGATCCGCAACGGCTGAAGATCGTGCTGACAACGATCCTCGCCGGCGTCGCCGGCATTGCCGGCTTCGTCTATGCCAATGCGTCGGGTGTGGTGGCGCCGGAAAATACCGGCTTCGTCTTCGGCACCGAAATCGTCATCTGGACCGCCCTTGGCGGCCGCGGCACCATCATCGGGCCTGTCATGGGCGCGATCGGCATCGACTATCTAAGCGCCCAGCTTTCGGGCGACTTGCCCTTCCTGTGGAACCTGGTCGTCGGCGCTCTTTTCGTGGTCATGATCATCCTGTTGCCGAACGGGCTGGCGCAATTGTTGGCAATGCTGATGCCACGCCGCAATGCCGCGCAGACCAACCAAGCCGGCAGCCCGGCCATCGCCGTCGAGACGGCCGGGAACCGCAGCGCCGAGGGCGACCGCGTGCTCTCCGTCAGCGGCCTCGGCAAAGCCTTCGGCAGCCTGCAGGTGCTGCAAGGTATCGACCTCGACGTTCGCTCGGGCGAACTGGTCAGCCTTGTTGGCCCCAATGGCGCGGGCAAGACGACACTGATGCGATGTCTCAGCGATGGCACTGAGGCCACAACCGGAAGCGTCAATATCGCAGGCCGCAACATCAGCGGCATGACACCGGATAAAATCGTGGCGCTTGGCGTCGGCCGCAAGTTCCAGGTGGCGAGCGTTTTCGATAGCCTGACCGTAGCCGACTGCCTGCGCATGGCACGCGCCTCGCGCCAGGCGCCGAGCCTGCTCCGCCGCTCCGCCACGCTTGGATTGCCGGCCGCCGCCACCGATATCTTGCGTTCCACCGGCCTCGACCAGATGCTTAGCCAACGGGTGTCGCTGTTGTCGCATGGGCAGAAGCAGAGTCTCGAGCTCGCCATGGTCGTTGCGCTCGAGCCAAAACTCATCCTGCTCGACGAGCCGACGGCCGGGCTCACCAAGGTCGAGCGCACCACCATCGGTGCGACGCTGCAGAAGCTGACCGGCGACCTTGGCTTCGCCGCCATCCTGGTCGAGCACGATCTCGATTTCGTCCGCGACATCTCGACCAGGATCGTCGTTCTCCACCAGGGCAAGCTGGTGCTCGACGGTAGCGTCGACGACGTCGTCAATTCCGAAATGGTCAGGACGATCTACTCGGGAGCCGCCCATGCTTGAGGAAGCCAAAACCACCGTGCCGAAACTAGCGCTGTCGAACATTTCGAGCGGCTATGGGCCGGTTGCCATTATCGAGGCGCTGTCGCTCTCTATCGCGCCCGGACAGATTTTTGCGCTGATGGGCAAGAACGGGATGGGCAAGACCACGGTGCTCAAAACCATTCTCGGTTTCGTGGCATTGCGTTCAGGCGACATCCGCCTTGACGGTACTTCGATGTCAGGCCTCTCCCAGGCCTCGCTGATCTCATCCGGTGTCGGCTATGCCCCTCAGGAGCAGGCCCTGTTCCAGGATCTCAGCGTGCGCGACAACCTGCGGCTCGCTCTGCGGTCGGATCGCGGCTTTGCGCAAGCGGTGGAGCGGGTCTATGGGCATTTTCCGTTCCTCAGGGACCGCCTGTCGCAACGAGCCGGAACCCTATCCGGCGGCGAGCAGAAGATGCTTATTCTGGGCCGCGCTCTGATGTTGCGGCCAAAGCTGCTGCTGATCGACGAGATTTCCGAAGGCCTGCAGCCGTCGGTCGTCGAACGCATCGCCGCTGTACTCAAGGAAGAGCGCCGGGCCAACGGCACGACGATCCTGATCGTCGAGCAAAACCTGCCCTTCGCGCTGGGCATCGCCGACAGTTGGGCTGTGCTGAAGCTTGGTCGCATCGATGATGCCGGCGAGGTTGCGGAGGGAACGGCGGGCCGAGTTCTTCAGCACCTGAAGATCTAAGACGTACGCATCTGGCCTGGATACTCCGAACCCATTCAACCCCTGGACTGCGGTGCGGTGCATTCCGCCTCCGTTGCAACCGAGTCCACGGAAGCCCACCATAAATCAACAATATCAATGCGATGCGCGGAGGTTCGCCAGTCTTGACTTGGCTGACCAAGTCCAAAAATTCCGCTAAGTCATTGATAAACAACGATAATGGTGGGCCCGGAGGATGTGTCAAAATCCTTGATTTTACTGAGTTTTTCGTGGGCCAAAATAAGAAATCTTCCCGTATCGTTCCGTATACTCCCGTGATGCTATCCCCTCTAACTAACAAAGTCTGCGAACATTCAGAGTCATGCTCCAGAGTGACGCATTGGGGCCGATTGCAGTCTGGCGGGTTTCAGCCCCCCTTCGGGGTAAGCTGCCGGTCTGGCCGGCAGTGCTGTCCAGAGAACAAATCTCTAACTGCCGAACAACGGCGCCAGAAGGCCGGGACCCATCGACGGCAAGCGCGACGCGTCCAGTCCATTTTTTCTGTAGTATGCCAGGAGACGGCCCCGCCCGCGGCTGCCGTGTGCAAGCGGAAGAAATCGCAACGCGTTGCGCCGGAATATCTTGTCACAAGCGTCGTCCGACAGGCCACAGGCGGTCCGCAGGAAGGCGTTGATGCTTTCGATGTAATGACTGTAGCCCGCTTGATGATCCAGTCGCTCCCGAACAGGATGTGGTTACATTCAGGGTCAAATTCCGCCACCCAGTGCCTGAAAGAGGCTGCCAGGGATTTCCTGGTCGCTGCCTTGGCTGTCAGCACCTCGGAGAAGTAGCTGATGTCAGCGACAACATTCTGCCGCGGGTGGGCTTTGACAAATTCGCCGAGCCGCCATTCCCAACTCCCCTGCGGCAAAGGCATATCTTCGCGCCCTGCCGATTTCGTATCGAAGCTGCCGAAATGGGCCAAGCATACCCGCAAACTCGGGAACTTCTGGAAGATCGGGATCCAATAGGCAGGGTCTCCCCGCTTTTCATACCCAGGACCTGAGCCATTGGACGCAGCGGCATGGGCAAGGATGGGAGCATCCAGCTCCACGCACAACCGATAAAGGTCCTCCAGGGCGGCATCCAGCCGTTTGCTTGGATCAAAACCCAGAGCCGCAACGGTGCGAAAGGGATAGGGTCGGGAGTTGCCGGAAGCGCGAAAACCCATGGGCGGATAAAGCTTCGCGCCAATGAAGCCGTGCTCTGTCAGGGCTGCCCGCATCGTCGCCAGCGAACTGAAAGCGCTCTTGCCGGCCCGATGGGCGACCTCCCGCAGCAGATCAAAGCCCATATAACCATGAACAACAGGGCCCTTCTTGGCCATGCGCTGCGAAATCCCGTCCATCACCAGCATTTGGCGCGGCAGCGGCGAGGCATCGACGTCCTCGTAGAGCCATTCATCATAGTCCACCAGCGCTGGGGTCAGCATCAGAGGCCGGAAGCCCTGCTGTTCGGTGTCTGAGACGAGACGCTCGACGAGGACGTGGCGATAGAGCCTGAAGAGGCTGAACCAGTTCAGATACCTGGCGAGCGCACTCTGACCGTTGAATGCTCTTTGACTTGCGGCGCGGGCATGCGCATATGAAAATTCCTTGCCTGCCCAAAGCGTGACCATCGGTTCCCCAAGCATGTAGTTCAGGAATTTTTCCTGCGCCAGCGGAGCCCGCTCAGACCCGGCGGATAGACCGTCCATACTGATGATCCGTTTGCTTTTCCGGTCCAAGTCAAGCAAGTGCTGTGCTGTGTCCTCAATCGCAGCCTGGCGCGCCTTGTCGGCTGATTGAGCCGACTGTTGGGCATGTCGACCTGTCGTCAGGTAGGCGATCTCCTGATCGGCGCTTGGCGCCTTGTCGGCTCCCAGCAATCGCAAAATGAGCTTGTAGAACTCATCGGCGACATCCGGATCACGTATTCCCAGATCTTAGCTGATTGCTTGGGAAAGTCGTCAAATACGACCTGCCGAAGGAAGCGTACTGTCGGCAGGTCGGATGCGTTGAACACATGACAATGAGCGTCGATCAAAGGTGCGTCGTGGCCGGATTCGGCCCCGCCCTCCGTCTTGCAATCGGCAGCAACGGCAATAAGAGACATCGATGACTGCTTCATGAAATCTCGACGATTCATTATTCTTCCCCAAGCATCGACACAGGCACGAGGTGTTTCCACTTCGGTGTCGTCTCATTCATGCATACTATCCAACTGCAGCGATACGAGACACCATTAGTTCTCTGCCGCAATATAACGATACCTTGCCTTTGAGGTCCGTCAAACGTAGGGTTACTGCGTGTGCGACGACTTCCCGGAACAACACACCGAGCCGATACCAACGCCCGACCTGCTAAATCACCACCTTATGATAGAAGTGGTTGCGGGGACCCGCCCTAAGCGCCGCTTTTTCCACGTAGCGTGGGATATGAGCCCAGCCTGCCCCTCAGACACTCAAATCGTTAGTTCTATAGTTGGCACGTCATTCGGTTCCACGTGGGGAGTTGAATGACGAAGCACACAAAAACCAGAAGACGATTCCGATTCCCTTCGCTGACGGAGGCCGAGCTTGCACGTCTTCAGCGGGATGCGGCGAGTAACTCGATCAGCAAGCACGTCACCCTTCCGAGGATTGCGGCGGGTCAAGGGAGTTAGCCGAAGTCTGCAATGAAATTTGCCAGGATCTTTGCGCGCGTGCCGCGTCCGTCAAATTCCCAGCCGACGGCGCCCAGCCCTTCGATTGTGTCACCGAACATTGCCTCTCTCGCGCGCGTGGCCGGTGCGGGTTTGTGGATCATCCTACCGTAGGCATTCCCGATCGCCTGCTTGAACTGGAAGCTTGGCCAGAAGAAGCCTTTCGGATCTGATATGTCCTTAGTCCATACGAGCGCGACGTATGTTGTAATTGCGCCAGCAAACGCGCCGGTTACAGATTTTGTAGCATCAGCGTCGGACACAAACGCCAAGAAAGCTGGGAAGAAGTTCGAGTCCAATCCAGAGAATGAGCGCCGTCGCAATCCCAACCCCACCCCCGTAAAAGTTCGGATTCCGAGGAGGACGCCGAGAAGAGCTGGGAGGCCCGCCAGTGCGCCTCCAAAACGCCGCCTTCATATCGGCGGCAAGGAACGCGGGCAATCTGCGTTCGACGAACGTCGTCCATGCCCCTCAGAAAGTGAATGGCATGCTAACGAGCGCCGCAGCGCGATGTGGGCAGAATCCGCCGCCGCCCACCGATATCGAAATGACTACAGACCCCGACGGGTACCTGATTTACCGCTGTCAGCATACCACGCCGCATAAATGGAAACTTGACGGCACCGCAACGATCCATACTTCAATGAACCATCGCCCGATTCCGGGTTGGCTGTGCATCATTTGTTTTCCAACATCTACCGATGCCGTAGCTATGGCAATGAGGCGGAGACTAGCAACGACCGCTCGGCACGGTCGGCAGCAATCATGATCTCCGGGACCATATCCGTCCGCTCGAGGATAACGTGCGGAAACTCGTCAATCCTCGGCGCTTCTCTTTCCATCATGATTGCAGTTCCTTTCGTGCCTGTGTCATCTCGTTTCAGCTCAATCCAGGAATGGGACCTTCTATTTCGATGATTTCGAGACGAGGATCGAGGCTCAGGTCCCCCGGGTTTGAACCTGGCTCCCCTTGCGGTACCTCTAACCCAAAATATGCATAATACTCGACCCAGGTTTGCAGGATCTCTCCGGTAGATGGATCTCTGAAACTCATCGGATTCTCGGCGAAGAACTGGTTCCCACCGTTGGCGTATGTGAACATGTCGACGACCAGTTCGCTGCAATAAAGTGCGCCTTGATCGGTCGAATAGAGCTGGTCGTACGGGACGTCGCGCAGGGTCAGCCCGTAGGCGATGGCTGCCGGAATGAGACGAGAGTGGCTTGGCCGGAGCCGACCCACCAAAAAGCGGCGCTGGCCGGAGCCGGGCGGAAATTCCGTGCGACGGGCATACACCTCCCAGTTGGTCACTCTAACCTCGGGGGGAAAAGCTTCCAAAACAAAGAGACCTTTCTGATTTTCGACCGCAACGCCGACATGGTTCATGAGGCAGCTACGATAACCTCGAGTAACGACGGAAATCGCGTCGGTCATTGGTCCGATGCAAGTGAAAACCAGGTCTCCGGTGGTGATATCCATGCGGTTGGCATTCCCTGAAGTTAGCTCGGTCTCACCAGTTCAGCATCGCGAAAGCGCACAACTTACCAGCAAAGGAGTCACGTCGACATGGCGCGGTTCCTTCTTGTTTCGAACCAGCCCACTGTCCGACTGCATTAACGCCAGCCCCTCGCCTACAGATTCGGACGGTTGGGGCGGGTAGCCGCCGAGGAAGACGCCTTCGTCACCGGAGCCATTGGCGACGACGATGTTCAGATAATCGGCAGCCCGAGTTCTCCAAACCACGTCCACGTCAGCCGTGCCGATGTCCGCCGAAACGGCCACGACATCGACGCCTAGTTTTTCCATTACCATAGTTGTCTCGGGAGCCAGCAGATCTGGCCCTTGAAGAATAGAGAGCCGCCCGTAGGGCCTATCGACGATCACGAAGTCGTCTCCGGGCGTAATGCCTTCGTTGGCAAGTCGGTGCGTTCTGACATAGCGATGAAGCGTCACCTCGCCTCCGTCGACCGCAAACAGGATACTCGTGGGCTGTCGCATTGCTCCAGCGTTGTCGAACGGGATCACCAGATCCACGCCCGTTCGTTTTGCCAGCGCCGCCAATTGATCGAGTATTGTTTCTTCGTCAGTTGCGAAGGTGCCCATCGGGAGCACAAAGAGGCTCACCTTCCTGTGTTCCACGTTCGCCTTTGTGATCGCGTTTTCAAGCGCGGCGACAACATCGGACACGGCGTGAGTGCCATTTCCAAGATCAGCGGCAACCAAGATTCCCGCAGCTGGCGCAGGTAGTCCCAACTGGGTGAAGGTGTAGCCCTCAAGCGTATCCTGATTGAGCAGCGCATAGAGATCTGGACGCCGAATGACAGGAAACATGTGCTGATCAGGCGAGTCGATCTCGCCAAGAACGACTTCATCGGTCGCATCAGTCCACTGCGAGATCGCTTTCCCGTCATGGTCGACGATTGCGCTTAGAGATCCGTACGAAAAGTCGTAGGGGAAAGGAGACGCAATTGTGAACGTATTTTCGTCGAATGCATCGACCTGCACGCCCCGCGTCTCTGTCCCATACCTGTTGGCGACGATCAGTGCCACGTCGTTCTCCCTGGCTCTCTGTTCGAGAAACGACAGATCGACGCCTGTGTTGGCGGGCGTAAGGAGAATATCCGCCCCCTCAACGGCAGCCAGTCGAGCAAAATGTGGATAGAAGAGATCGGCACAGATTACGATCGCCAGCTTTCCATAAGGCGTATCGAAAATTGGCACGGGGCCACCAGCGATGGCATTGTACGAAGCTTCAAGCAGGGTGTTGCGCTTGCGGTAGCTACCGGCAACAACGCCGCTAGGGGCGATCAACGCGACGGAATTGAAGTACTGATCGGTCGCTTTTTCAAATTCAGGCAAGCCGATCGCGATGTAGACTCCATACTGTTTCGCAAGCTTACCAAACGCCTCCGTGCTCGCACCCGGAATTGTTTCGGCGACCTTGGCCATATCTGCTCTGCTGAAGATTGCGTAGCCTGATGTCGCCATCTCAGTGTTGACAATGATCTTCGCGCCGGCTCTCGCGGCTTGTTCATTCAGCGCCAGCAGCCGCGCCCGATTTCCAGGAACGTCCCCAAGCACAGGTTTGAAGTGAATAGTAGCTACCTTTACGGGAGCCGCGCTCGCAAACGTCATCGGCAGCATGAAAAGCAGCGGAAGGAGTATTCGAACTAAACGCCACCGCATTGCTTTTCCCTCTCAAAAGCCGATATAATCGTAGATTGGAATGTGAATTCGGTCGACATTAAAAAAGATATTTTATTGCCCGTCAGTATTTCGTATTGCGTTCCAACCCTAAGGCCCCGTGGGGCATCAAGGGAATGCTCTCAGGATTTCAACATTGGCGGCAGCCCTCCCAGTCCGATGACGATCACCGAAAGATGATTGTTGGCGCATGCAATCGGTGCGCAGAAAACGGCCCATTTTTCGATGCTCACCATTGAAGCGTACTGGCGAGCTTCGTCATGATGATGTATTCATGACAACGCCAGCTGGTGGGAGAGAGCAAATGCGGTTGAAGCTGTTTTTGAGGGTTACTGCTGCCGCTGTTATCTTGCCGCACCTAGCGCTGGCGCAAACTCTCCCCGTCCCGTCAACTTGGATCAATGAGCGAGGGTCTGTGCTCACTGTCCAAAGCGTTGATGCTTCGTCAGGTAAGATCCTCGGCAATTTTACTAACAATGCCCCGAACACCTCCTGCCTGGGAACGCCGGGCTTCGACCTGGCGGGAAAGATTGAAAATGACGACGTTAAGCTATACGTCACCTTCAAAAGTCAAAGCATGGATTGCCGCACCATTACTCTTTGGACAGGAAAACTCGCCGGCGACAAGATAACGACGATATGGGAATTGGTCTATTTGACTCCGGATGGTTTTTCCACGGCAACCGGATCGGATACGTTTACGAAGCAGTAGATCGCCATCTGGCCGATTTGACAACATCAGACCGCGTCGGATTGACGGCCTGATTCTAAGCGCGTTTCTGTCACTCAGTATCCAGCATTATCTGAGAGCCTTTTGGTCTAGCCAAATGGGCACCGCTACCGCTCCGCCGCCCGGGTGGCCCACCGCACGTTGGCCAAGATATCCATGCTCGCGCCACGTATGCCCTGCCTACCGGCAGCTCGCCGGGCCGTCCACATAGACGACAAACATAAAATAAGGCCGGGGTCGTTCTCCCTGCGGGTGTCAATCCATCCTCGCAAGTCAACATTAATCTGGCCTGCGCCCTTTGTGTGGTAGCTGTCGAACATCGTGATCGCACCCAAACGCCCTGCAAGCCAGATCATCGTTGAACTGTCCCACCATGGCGCTCTCCCAATCGCGCGAACCGACGATGAGTACCCCGGTGCGTAGATTGAGCGGCATTTCACGTTCGGCCTGGGCGTCCAACTACATGCGAACGGCACTCTGGATTGCCTTACGAGCCATTTCATACACACTCTTGCGCCCGTGACATCTAATAAGTGACCAGCCGTTTTCGATCGGGCCTTGATAGAAGGCGAGACCCGATAGCAAGCATTCAACCACCTTGATCCGGCCGTCCGGCTCTTGCCTCAGGAGAATCTGCCAGAGACCTCCGCCGCTTGTCCCACCGACGTTGTCCGGCATTGGTGAACTCGGTCGGTGGGGTATCGGAAAGCTGAGGTAGTCATAATTTTCAATGGGAGGTGCTTCATCGACCCATCCAATCGGACAAAAGCCGGCAAACCGCTTTAGCCTTTTGAATCCCAACGCGGGCTTGAAGTCTCGTGTTAGCGCATCCTGAAGGCCGCAAAGGCACCAAAGGCCTTCCTTCAGATCTGGTGGTCCGCTCGCCATTCGCTCCCAATGCTTGTCCAAATTCACAAACGACTTTTTTGCCGCAAGGCTGGATGGAAGGACCATGGGAAGAATGATGGCGCCCAAGTCGGGACCCTGCTCGTCTTCTGTTCCCCGAGCGATCTTCAAATATTGAAGGACTTCGACCTCCATCGTATGGGAGCCCACATGCGGCGACATGATCAAGCCCAACGCACCTGACCTGGGAAGCGCGTCGAGCACATGATGGGCCGTCAGGATTGCTCTGGTGCTCCCTACCTGGATAAGGATGCCCGAGCCTCGAAGATCGGCATCCAACTGGTCCGAAGTGCTCCTTGCTCGAGCGAATCCGACAGAGAAGGCAGTTACGAGCTGCACAATCTCGGAAGCGAGCGACCGGGGTAAGTCGCTTGGCGCCAACTCGGCCACTTTGCGTCGTCCTTCCCGGGCAAGATTGCGAATTGTTTTGCTAGGATCGCACGGCCGGGGTGGCTTTTTCAATCGAGGGCCCCGTTCGGTACTGGGTGGCCGGCGATGCACCGGGTGCAACAGTGCTGCGGTTCATAAAACCAAGTGAGGCTCATTGCTTGGAGCTCCGAGGAGGCTCCGGGCCCGGAGGATGGTTCGCCAAGCCGTTTCTTTCGTATTCTCCCGTATGGTCTGGCGGACCTAAGGACGACGAACGCGACTAGTTACGGGATTCGAGATATCCTCAAATGTAGCCGCAGGTCGCCAGGAATTCCTGGTAGTGAATGACCGAAATGGAGGCGGTGAACGAACCCGCTGCGCGGGATGGGCGCGTGGGGTGGGGTAGAGATCAAGAAACCGGTCGTCGCGCTCGCGTTGAGCCTCGTTCGGCTGGAGCAGAGCATGGCGGGCTTCTTCAACAAGGAGCCTGACCATGCACCATCCCGTTCTCGATGCACCCGTCAGCCCGCTGCGCCAGCGGCTGATCGACGACATGAACATGCGGCGCTTCTCACGCGAGACGCAGCGCAACTATCTCCGCGACATCGGACGCCTGGCGACATTCCTCGGGCGTTCACCAGACACCGCTACCGCCGACGACCTGCGCCGGTTCCAGATCGAGCAGCAGGAGGACGGCGTTCCCGTGCCAACGATGAACAGCATCGTTTCGGCGCTGCGCTTCTTCTTCACCCAAACGCTCGACCGCCCGGACCTGGCGCGCCGGCTCGTCCGGCTGTCGCATCCGCGCAACCTGCCCGTGGTGCTCAGTCGCGACGAGGTGGCCCGGCTGCTCAACGCCACCACCTGCCTCAAGCACCAGGCCGCACTGTCGGTTGCCTATGGCGCGGGCCTGCGCGTCGCCGAGGTGTCGATGCTGAAGGTCACCGACGTCGACAGCGAGCGCATGCTGCTGCGCGTCGAACGCGGCAAGGGCGGGCGGTATCGCAACGCCATGCTCTCGGAGGACCTGCTCACTCTTCTGCGGCAATGGTGGAAGGTCGGACGTCAGCAGGGCGTGATGCACCGCGACGGCTGGTTGTTTCCCGGGCAGCACGCGATGAAGCCGATCAGCACGAGGCAGCTCTATCGCATCGTCGTCGAGGCGGCCCAGGCCGCCGACATCGCCAAGCGGGTGGGGCCGCACACGCTGCGCCACAGCTTCGCCACCCACCTGCTGGAGGACGGCACCGACATCCGGATCATCCAGGTCCTGCTCGGGCATGCCAAGCTCAACAACACCGCCCTTTACGCGAAGGTGGCGACCCGGACGGTGCGTGCCGTCACGAGCCCGCTCGACAAGCTCGGGCTGTTCAAGCCGGGAGAGGTCTTGCCCGACATCTGAGCCGTGCGCGCCTCGATCGAGGTCGCCAACATCTTCCGTGCTGCCGGACCCGCTTACCGGGCCGCCCATGCAGGTCACCTGAGCCTCGCCCAGCTCAAGGTCATGTCGGCGATCGAGTATTGCCGCACCCCAGCCCTTGGCGGTCACGTCGAGGCTTGCGAGGACTGCGGCCAATGGCGCATCGCCTACAACTCCTGCCGCAACCGGCACTGCCCGAAGTGCCAGGGTGCTACGGCGCGGACATGGCTTGCCGAGCGCGAGGCCGACCTGCTGCCGGTCGGCTACTTCCATGTCGTGTTCACGCTGCCCGCCGAGGTCGCCGACATCGCCTTCCACAACAAGGCGCTGGTCTACGACCTGCTGTTCAAGGCGGCGTCGGAGACGATGCTGACCATCGCGGCCGATCCGAAGCATCTCGGCGCGCGCATCGGCATCACCGCCGTCCTTCACACTTGGGGCTCGGCAATGACGCACCATCCGCATGTGCACATGATCGTGCCGGGCGGTGGCATCTCGCCGGACGGAAGCCGGTGGATATCGTCGCGTCCGGGCTTCCTGCTGCCGGTGCGCGTGCTCGGCAAGCTGTTCCGCCGCCTGTTCCTCTCCCGGTTGGTCGCGCTGCACGACGCAGGACGGCTCGCCTTCTTCGGATCGATGGCTCACCTGTCCGCGCGGCAGGCATTCGTGCGGCACCTGTCGCCGGTCCGCAAGAAGCGCTGGGTGGTGTACGCCAAGGCGCCGTTCGCCGGGCCGGAGGCGGTGCTCGCCTATCTGTCCCGCTATACCCACCGGGTTGCGATCTCGAACCGCCGCCTCATCCGGTTCGATGAGGCAGGGGTCACGTTCCGCTACAAGGACTACCGCCGCGACGGCGCCGATCGGCAGCAGGTCATGACGCTCGCAACCGATGAGTTCATCCGCCGTTTCCTGCTCCACGTCCTGCCACGTGGCTTCCATCGCATCCGGCACTACGGCCTCCTCGCCAGCGGCTGCCGCAAGGCCAGCCTTGCGCTCGCCCGCGAACTGCTGAACGTCGTTGTGCCGCCCGATGACGGCGCCCCGGACGAACCGGACGACTTCCGACCGCCATGCCCGTGCTGCGGCGGACGCATGATCGTCATCGAGGTATTCGAACGGTGGGGGCAGCCGCGCGGACCGCCGGACACAACCGCAGCAAACCGGGAGAACTCTCCATGACCCGGCATGGCATGCTCCAGCCTTCAGCCGCAGGCACTCAGCCTCCGGCAACGAACCCACGCACGTCCATCGTGATCATCGACGCCGAACGGGTCGCGTCCGGCCGCGCGACGAGCCGACAATACCGCATGGCTGAAAGGCGAAGCGGTCCGGCCGCATCAAACCCGTCGCTTCCCGGCGGCGGTCGCGCCATCGCCAACACCAGCCGCAAATCGAAATCCCCATAGCCATCGCCTGTGGCCCGCGGGTTCCTTCCTCGGGGACTTTCGTACGCCTGCCGGCGCCCGAAACTCTTCACGGAAGCGGAACGGCAGGTTTTGCGAGATCAGGCTGGGAAGCTGCCGTCGTCCATAAGCAAGGGGTCACTGCCTTTTTTCTCGGCTTTTCGAGCCGCTCAATTGCCGCACCTAAATACCGATGGCCTGGCTGGCTACGAAATATAGATGAAGGGGTTATGCGGGCACGGCTTAGTCCCGATGGTTAAAATGAGAGAGACAGTCTTGGATCCGTCCCAACTGAGCGGGGTTCAATCTGTGGCTGTCCCTTTCAATCGCAGCTAAATACCCGCGCCCGCGCGGAGTTCCGCTTAAACGACGCAACGTGTTGCTTTGGATACCTGCATCGAGTGATGTGAGAAGCAGATCGGCGGGCGGCCACGATGAATACAGATAGGCGTCGACCAGTTCCTGCCGCGCCGACTTGGCACGGTCCCAGTCGATAAAGATGCTGAGCGGTAAGGCCAGCAGCGCCGGCAATCGCTTGAAATCCTCGTCACCAGTCGATCTAAGAAGCTCGGCGTAGACGGGTGGAAACGCCACGCGGATAAGGCCACTAACCGGCAAATCACGTTTTCCCATCGCAAAGGGAAGCGTGGGCAGAGAGGCACGAAGCTGGAGGTCGGGAGATACGTTCGCCGAGGCTCTCAGCAATACCGCCCAAGCATCGTAACCGGCTTCACCTAAGTTCTCGCCATAACGATGGATCAATCTCTCGCAAAGATCTTCGATGGCCGCAGCGGCAGTATGTCTTATCCGCTCGGATATAGTGCTCAGAAGGACCAGGTTAGCAACCAACCGCTGCGTGGACACGCCGTTTGGCGTTGCCAGATGTACGAGTTGCCGAGGTGATACGATGCCGTGCGATTCTTCGATCATGGACGCAACTCGTGCGTCGCTCGGGTCCGCTTGAGCCAGTGCCCGAGTGAGCAATTCCAAAACGAATCTCTCACGCTGCTCCGATGTGAGGAACGGCAGCACGGCTCGACCGATGTCCAGATAGCGATCGATGGGCAGATCGGTCGAGCCAGCTATGCGGATCAGCTGCTCCGCGGAACTGGCCACGTCCTCCATCAGGAGCGCGAGAATGCGATCTCTGCTTGCCGGATCGCGTAGAACCGAGACTAGCGCCTTCGGCGAAGCATTTTCGAGCAGGCGGCGTAGAAGCACGACGGCTCTCGTCTTCTTCACCTCTCCGTCGAGCCAAGTGAGGTCCGCGGCGGACAGGTCCAGAGTCGATAACAGAAAGCGATCGGCGTCCCCGCTGCGGAACTTCGACAAGATCGAAGCGCGAAGCGCATTGAGCGATTCCGCATTCCGCGCGGCGTTCGCCATCGGTTCGTCAAACGCTGCGATACTGAAGCCGGTCTGCTCCCCGATCGCTACTGCAAAGCTTGCCAGATCGTCGCCGGACACGCCGTCAAGGGCGGCCTCCATAACCGGTGCCTGGGCTTCCGTTTTCATCCACGCTGGAATCTTTCGGAGAAGATCGGCTTTCTCCCGCCGGCTCATCGCACCGATTGCAGCTTTGGTTGCTGGCACCCACACCGAAGTGTCCGTGGCGCACCTTCCACAGATTTCCCGGGCGTACTCATCACTGCGCGAAATCATGACCGATGTCAGGTCGGGAGGTAGCTGCAGGACGAAGTCCGAGGTCTCGTCGTCAAAAGGCTCCTCACCGAGACCGTCGGCGATGCCCGTGACGATAGGAATCACCGGCTCACGGTCGGCCTCGATTTCCGACCGAAGATAGGACAATGCACGATGAGGCGAACGCCTTGTCAGATTCCTTGTCAAGCCGGACAGATCGAGGTGGTCAAGCATGCCGACGTCGAAGTTCGCGACCTTGGCCGCAAGCGTCGAGAGGAAACGCAAGGCGCCGGCTTCGTCCGGCTCTGCGACAGCGATCCGAGCCGCTCCCTGGACGACGTCCTGCAAGCGGCTGCTATCGAATTCGGGCCATGCGCGGGAATTCAGAATGTCCAACATGCCGAGAACGGCGGACGGGGTGGTACGCGACTTCGCGGCCAGGTCGTTCCACATCAACGCCAGCCTCAAGGCACCCTCGTCGCCCCTTCGGTCTGCGCGCAGCGCACCAAGCGTGTCGATCGTCCGCAGATCCGGATCCTCGGCGTCGAATATCTTTTCGGAGACCAGTCGAGACCACGGATGCCGTTCGGACTTGGACGCGGCGTCGATGCGTCGGCCACTCCAGTCGGAGAACCGAGCGCGTGCACCTCTCGGTGCGAAGATGAGATCGAACGGTCGTCCCTCGATCTTGCGCGGTGCAAGCGCGTAGGTTGAGACGGAGAAGTTCTGCTTCAGCGCCGGCCAGAACGCGGCAAGAAGTCGCTCGACGATCAGTTCAGCCTCCGCGCTGTCGAAGACGACGATAGGTTGACGCGGCTCAAAGAACAAAGCCTCGACCAATTCCGCGCGCCGTGGGTCGGAAACCGATCGTATCAACGGGAAAGAATCTGCCGGTGCCAGTTTTGCTGGCTTCTCGTCGAACTCTACGGGCACCAGAAGAGCCAAGAGAGAGCGGATACCTTTCATAGATAGCCATTCCGCCTTTGGGACGATTAGGCTTCGAGTCCGTACGCAACCGGACCTAGGTGCGCTGAGATCCTGCCATGTGCGGGCAACGACGTAATCACTGCCGCTCGGAAGCGGATACGTTGACAGATAGGGCTTGAATGTCTCACCCGGCCGCAAATGGCCACCGATATCGGAAAGACGATCGATCAGATCTTGATCCTGACGCGGCAAACGCTTGGTCGATCCGATCAACTGATGACCGCTTCGGTAGCCGTGGGTCTGTTGATCTATGAAGAGTGGCTTCATCTAGCTAGTCATCACCCAGGAGACCGGTAGCGTCAGGTCCGAAACGAACTCGGCGGGCTTGTCGTCGGTGACGACGTATCCCGCGTTCTTCAGACCTTTTTCGAAGAATTCCGCCTTGAATACCGGATCAGAGAAATCTCCTGACACGACGCTGACGCCGAAGGTTTTCACATCGAGCGTTTCGATATCTTCGATGCGCCCCGCGAACATCGGATATTGAGTCCGAAGATACGCCATGGGTCCGTGCACGCGCTTCTCCTTATCGAGCCTGTCCCACGCGGTGACGAGAACGGCGACTCGCGGCTTCGGTCCGCCCAGTGTTCTCTTCAATCCGAATTCGAGAAATCGGAGGAACTCGCACAGGGCAATCTGCGTGGGTATCTTGGTAAACTTGCCTTCGTCATCGCCGGACTGGTCCGTCTGCGACTGAGAGCCGCCGGGAGTTTTTGAAGGAGCGGATGTCTCTTTAATCTCCTCGGCCGATGCAGCGGCAACTTCGCCGATGCCGTCGTTGTTGGCATCGCCGGCCGCTTCGTTGCCACCGGCGTTCTTGGCGTTGCGTGCCGCCCGAGCCTTTGCACGCTGGGTAAGAAATTTGCCGCATGTCACCCAGTCGAGAGACAGCTCGTTCTCTTCCGAACCTTCCCGGACGAACAGCAAGGCCCCCGATGCGCCTTCGAGGCTTTGCATCCAGTCCTTGGGCATTTCGTACGTCTCGAGCGTCCTCTTCCACAGTTCTCCCGTCACGTCGGGAACGACTATGTCCGAAAGCGGCCCGTCCGGATCGCTCGCGTTGCGCACGGAGATCTCGAAGCTGTGGGTGGATTCCGCCACGTCCCGATTGGAGCGGGGGGCGAATTCACCCTTCAGAAGAAACTCCAGTGCCTTCTCCACAAATTCGACGTTCTGCGGTGGATGAGGTGCGACCAGTGCGCCGGCCTTCGAGCGGATAGACTCCCACAAGCGCGCGATGAAATTCGTCTTGCCGCAGTCCGGTCCCCCGACAAGAATGAAAGTCCTTTTGTTCATTGCCGGTGCTCCGGGTGTCGATAGCGCAGCATCACTCTACCCGCCACGATATCCGGTCCCGACGCAGGCCAGGCCGGCGTGCTGTCTGAGGCATCGGGCCGGCAGATCCGCATCAGAGCCTCGATGCCGTAGCCGGGATTGACCTCGCCTTGGTCGCCGAACGAGGCGATCTGAGCGATCGAAATCTTCACCCCCCGTTGCTCAGCTTCCTGAACGATCGGATCGACGAATGACGCGTGCACCTCGCCGCCGTCTCGCCTCGTCAGCACTAGCACCAGCGGCGGCACGGGATCGATTGATGCGCGAAGGCGGTCGATGAGAAGCTGCATTCGGTGCACGACATATTGGCGCGTGGACGGCTCGCGAAGCTGCGATCCATCCATCATCAGCCATATGACGTCGGCCCTTCTCAGAAACTGCAGTCGATCGTTCCTGTCCTTGTCTATGAACGATTGTGACCATTCTCCCGGCAAATCCGGCAACAGGAAATCGATTTTTTCTTCCCCTCGCCGCAAGCGCAGATGTAGAAAGCCGGGCATCCGGTCATCGGCCAATTCCGTATGCTGCGTGAACTGCTCCGGCGGATTATCCTCGTTCCAGTCGAGAGCGCCCTGGCTTATCTCGTTGAACGCCATCAGAGTCCGGCTGTCGGCGAAGGAGAATTCCTTGAGTTTGGCCTTGGAAGCCAACAAGTAGAGGCTGACCAAAGCAGCCGTCTTCCCCGCGTCTGGATCGCCCAGGATACCGACAAGGGTGCAGTAGCGGTCGCACATCAGATCCTCCGCGAGTTGGGGAGTCAAAGCGCGACTGTGAGGCAGGCTCGGATTCCGCTCAGGCTTTCGAAGCGGTGGTTCCGGCGTCACCGGCTCGTCGTCGACCGGAGCTTTCATTCTGAACACACACGTCTCCGGCGGATTTTCGGCGATGCAGATGCCGGTCTCCGCGACGGTGCAGTTGTCCTTGGTGCAGCCGAGGGCCATCAGACGGACACGCCAGGTAGGTTGGAGCAGAGGTGCGCGATCGAGCTTTCCAACAAGGCCCGCCCGGCCCACTCGCTTAAGGGCCGTTTGATCTTTGCGCGCGAGTCAGAGGCGGCGCCGGTTTGCAGCGCTGCCGAGAGTGGAAAGATCGCGGGACATTGCAAGATGTAGGTTTGCGCCTCGATAGGCGCGAGTGCGGCACGATCTGTGCCGATCGCAGTCAATAGTTCTTGTAGCGACAGCTCCTTGACGGCCCGAACGTTGCGCAGCACCAGATGGCGATGTGCTTCCGCAGGTGCCCTCCGGATCATGCGCCCGACTTCGAGACCCGAGGCCACCGCAGCCGCAGCACCATTGCTGTTCTCGTCAGAGAAGGACCGTCCGAGCAGCGAGCTCCAATCGGACAGCACCCACCACAAGAGGTCGATCTCTTCGCGATCGACGGCGGCGTTCGACCTGAGATCGGCGATAGCGTTCTTGAAAGGCTTGAGACCGTCGTTCACGGCTGAGACGTCGAGCAAAGTTCCCGGCTCGCCGTCCTTTTTCTTGGGCGCTTCCTTAAACTCGGGATCGGGCACCTTGATGCGTTGACGACTGTCGCTCGCAAGCGCAGCGCAATGAGCCTGCGCGGCCTGCAGGAGTTCGTCGCGAAGCTCTTCGATCTTCGGCTCGGTCCGCGGCTTCTGGAACGAGAGAGCGGACCAGAGTCCGAACGATAGCACGTCGGAAATCGACACCAAGCCATGACGGAGAGCCGAGTTATCCGATATGACATGCAGAGCGCCAGAGATACCGCAGACCAGCATTTCGAGTTCATGCTTGTCGGCGACGAACGCCGTTGACTTCTTCCGGATGGCGCCTTCAATGCTCGTGGTCAGCGCGGTGGAGAGCCTGCCGCCCTGCTGGACGGCAACGGCAAGATCGTTTGCGGTCTGAAGCAAATCGCCGACGTCTCGGCGTGCTGCTAAGTTGTTCGCTATTTCGCCGATCGCGTGCGTGCGTTTCTCGACCAGTTCGTCGGATGGATCGGCCGCGAAGATTCGGATGTGGGTGGCGATATGCTTCATGAAGTTTCCCCCGAGGAGCTGCGTATTCTTACTGTCGGTAGCGTTCGATCGAGCTATCGAGGGCGCCGAGGCGTCCGTCCTTCACCAGATCTTCAATGAGATTCCGCTCCATCATGAGCGTCAATTCCTCGTTCCAGTCGTCAGGCAGGGCGTTGAGATCGATCAAAACCTTTAGACGCTGCGCGGCGGTCAGGTCGCGGAAGAACTTGAGCAAAACAAGCTGAAATCCAGCCTCGTTCATAGCATCCACCGGCGCACTATTAGGTGAGGCAGGCTTGAGCTCTGCGGTGTGATCCGCTGGCGGGTCTCCGTTGCGAACTGGTTCTGGATGGACTGCATCGGCGACCGATTGCATCGGCGATTCATCATGAACTGCGGCAACTGGCGGCGGCCCACGGCGAAAGTTCGGACTCGCAAGCAGGTTTCGCGGCTTATGGCCTCCCAAGCGAACATCATCGGCCTCAAACCTCTTTTTATCGTCGTTCCACGTTCGCGGCACCACTTCGACTGACAGCTTGTCCTCCTTCGAGCACCAGTCGAAGGTCAGCAGATTATAGGTGTAGGTATATCCATTCTCGACCTTCGGTGGAACGGTTGCGCCGGACGCCAACAGGAGCAGGTCGCATCCGTCTTCGATGGATTCGATATGCAAGTCCGGCTTGTGTTCGTGTCCGGAGATGAATACGCGCGCCCGATTGCGAATGTATTTCTGTGCGTCGACGCTATCCTGCAGACAGTGCAGAGGATGGTGACAGAGCACTACCAATTCAACGCCGGGGTCAATAGGCAAGACGCGCTGTGCAGCACCTAGGATCAGCTTGCCTTCCTCGTCCTTCCTCTTGGAGCAAATCAGAGCGGAGTTAAGGCCGAAGAAGCGTATGGCGCGGCCCGGAGCCAATTCTTCGCGCGAGTCGCTGGCGATGCCGCCGGCGGGATGGAGCGGGCAGTCGTAGCCGAGCGCAAACGGCTCATACCCGATGAAACGGTTGTAGAGGGTTTTGCAGTCATCGTCGTTAGCCAGAAATTCGTCGAGCTTAGCCTCTCCGCCGGTAAGGATTTGGTCGATCAGATAAGTGCAGCCCGCGGAAAGCCTGTCCCGATCGATGTCGTGGTTTCCCGGCACCAGTTTGACGGCCGTGGGCGGGCACCCGACGGCGCTTGCTAGGCGGTCTAGCCATTTCGCTGCGACGGCGTATTCTTCTGGCTTTCCTGCGTAAGCAATGTCGCCGGTCACGATCAGACCTTTCGCGAGGCCTCCGGCATGAATCTTTATCTGCTCCGCTGCATCCTCGATAAGCCGTTCCTTCGCGTCTTGGTTAATGACGACGGCAGAGCCCTTTTCTTGGCCAAAATGGATATCTGATAGATGCACGTACGTGATGCCCACGATAATTCTTCCATTGCGCGCTAATGTATCAACTGTCTTCTATGCTGTTCTTCACAGCAAGCAACCCCCTCGTGATCTCGCGACGAGATCTATTAGCACAGCGGATTGTGAGATAGTCAGACGTTCACAACAGCGAAAGACGCGCACACGGGTGGAGACTTTGATAGTATCCCCCGAATGTCAGCTTACAGGCAAAAGCCAGGAGCTGTCCAAATGGCTGAGATGAGGCGAATTGCCGTCCGACAGCTTGGGGGCCGATTCCAGACTGACCGGAGTCGGGATATGTAAAGGCATAGCTGCCATTGGTCACCGCGTCGGCCTTGACGGCGGCCCAAAGAGGGTAACCCGCCGCTGGAATGCGGCGGGAAAACACGCCAGTCTATCCCGACATTGTCGTTCATCATCGCGGCGTCAATGATGTGAACATTCTCGTCGTCGAATCAAGAAGACACCAACAAGCAAGGCATCCGCAATTTTCGCAACTTCAAATCTCTGGACGTCAACCTTTCGGGCGACGTGGTGATGGTTGGCGAAAATCGCGTCGGCAAGAGCAACTTGATCCATGCCCTTCGCCTGATCCGTCTGCTCTTCCGATAATCCCCGCCGGTCGTTCCGGCCGGGTGAAGATCCACGCATTAGGGAAACTGGTCAGCCGACTGATCGGGGCTGAGGTTGCCTCCATCGGCCTGCCAGCACACGCAATCAAGCCATTGCAAAGGGTTTACCTCGGGCGACGAGGACCGGTCCAAACAGCCCAAGAGACAGAAGGCCTCTCGACACAGTCGCGAAGTCGGTGTGCTCGTGAGCAAGACCGAGGTGTTTGCCGACCATCGCAAAGATCGCCGGTTGGTCAAAGGAGACGATGTGATCGTAGTTGAGAGCTATACTCAGATTGGAGCAGATGCGCGATCATCGGCCGAAGGTGCCCTTCGGTATGCAAATGGTCAAACGGCAGAAGCAAACTCAAGGCGAGAGCTGCCAGGGCATAGAGGCCGCGCCAGCGGATCGCCCCCTTCCGGTTCTGCCGCACATTGAGGCGCGACAGGTCGTGCGAACTGTTCGCCGATCGCAATTGCGAGAAATCGTCCCGTTATCGGACACGACCATTTATGAAATGGAACAACGAGACGAGTTCCCCCGACGGTTCAATCTGACCCCCCGCTGCGTCGTTTGGGACCTCGGAGAAGTCGAAGCCTGGATTCAGGAACGGCGCAACGCGTCCTTTGCTGGTTCGATCGAACTGGCCCCGGGACCAGACGTGCGGTCGCGGAAGACGAGGCCCGTCAAATCGGATCGAGGATGACGGCTGCCCCGGAAATCGGCTGCAGTGTGGGTGCGTGTTTATTGCCAGCTGCCCACGCTTCAATCATGTCGGCCCATTCCTGCAGCATGTGGCGCCGCTGCGTTTCGTATTCAGCCTTGTTATAGACGCCGCGGGAGGAGCGACTATCTTCGTGGGCAAGGCATTTTTCGATCCAGTCGCGATTGAACCCGATCTCGTTTAGGAGCGTGGAGCCGGTCCGCCGTAGATCGTGCACCGTAAAGGGAGCAAGCGGCAGATTTTGTTGTTTTGCGCGGTCCACAATCGCCATCGTAATCCGATTGAAGGTCGCGCGCGACATAGATTCGTCGGCGTCGTAGCGAGATGGAAGCACGTATCGAGAGTTCGCAGCGCAAGTCTTGAGCGCAATCATGATATCGAGGGACTGGCGGGACAGGTAGACGTTATGTGGCTTCTTCCGCTTCATCCGCTCTTTGGGAATGCTCCATACCGCGTTCTCGAAGTCGACCTCATCCCACGTCGCGTCCAGAAGCTCACTTTTCCGAACCATCGTGAGCAGGATCAGCTTTAGGCCCAGCCGAATCGTCGGCAAGGTCGGCACATTCTCCAACTCCTTTAGCATGATTCGAATTTCTACGGGGGACAACGCCCGGTCTTTCGCCTCGAAGGTGGCTATCGAAGATGGCCCTACCTCGTCCGCCGGATTGGCGATCTTCTCGCCGTGCCGAATGGCATAACCATAGACCTGTTTAACAATATCCCGGACATGAATGGCCGTTGCCGGTGCGCCACGGTCCCGCACCTTTGCGCACAGCGCTCGCAAATCGGCCGATGTTATTTCTGTGAGGAGCCTTTTGTCCCAAATCGGCAAGATGTCTCGATCAAAGACGGCTTTGCGCATGGAGCGCGTGCTGTCGGCCATCTTCGCCTTTTTAAACCATACTCTGCCGGCATCGCCGAACGTAGCCGTCGCAGACAGGCGCCGCTTGTCACGCTGCTTTTCCTGGGCAGGCGATTTTCCGGCTGCCACGATTTTTCGTGCGGCAAGACAGCGGTCACGCGCCTCTGCTAGCGAGATGCCTCCCTCACCATAACGACCCAGAGTCACTGTCTCTCGCCGACCATTCACTCGGTAGTCGTATCGGAACGATATCTGCCCTGTGGGAGCCACGGTCGCGTACATACCGTCACGATCGGTGACTTTGTATATTTTATCTTTTGGTTTCAGCTTCTTAAGTGCGATGTCGGTGAGCATAGGAGGAGACGGATGGGGCGCATCTAGGGTTGTTCAATGCCTAATTTTACCGTCATTCGTTTTACCGTCAAGGCTCTGTGAGAGCCCATTCAATTCAATGCTTTACCTCGGAGGACACCAACATGCTTGAGTCCGGCGCAGTGACGGCATCAGTCTGTAGGGAAGATGGTGCGAAAAGGAATGCCGTCAGATCTACCGCCAAATGATTCCGCTTAGGGGCGATAGTCAGCGATAGACGTAGAGACCAAAGCAGATTAAATTCAATCGCTTAATGACGTTTCCGCGATAGTCGCCGAATGCTGGCGAACGACCGAGCTTTATTCCCACTCAATTGTCCCGGGCGGCTTCGAGGTGACGTCGTAGACGACGCGGTTGATGCCGCGGACCTCGTTGATGATGCGGGTGGCGGCGGCGCCGAGGAAGGCCATGTCGTAGTGGTAGAAATCGGCCGTCATGCCGTCGACCGAAGTGACAGCGCGCAGCGCGCAGACGAATTCGTAGGTGCGGCCGTCGCCCATCACGCCGACGGTCTGCACCGGCAGCAGCACGGCGAAAGCCTGCCAGATGGCATCGTAGAGGCCGGCCTTGCGGATCTCGTCGAGGTAGATGGCGTCGGCCTCGCGCAGGATCTCCAGCTTTTCCCGCGTGATGCCGCCGGGGCAGCGGATGGCGAGGCCCGGGCCGGGGAACGGGTGGCGGCCGATGAAGCTTTCGGGCAGGCCAAGCTCCTTGCCGAGCGCCCTCACCTCGTCCTTGAACAGTTCACGCAACGGCTCGACCAGCTTCATGTTCATGCGCTCGGGCAGGCCGCCGACATTGTGGTGCGACTTGATGGTCACAGACGGGCCGCCGGTGAAGGAGACGCTTTCGATGACGTCGGGGTAGAGCGTGCCTTGCGCCAGGAAATCCGCACCGCCGAGTTTCTTCGCTTCTTCTTCGAACACTTCGATGAACAGACGGCCGATGGTCTTGCGCTTCTTCTCCGGGTCGGATTCGCCTTCCAGCGCGGAGATGAACTTGTCCGAGGCATCGACCAGGATCAACGGCAGATTGTAGTGCTGCCGGAACATCGCCACCACGCCCGCTGCCTCGTCCTTGCGCATCAGGCCGTGGTCGACAAGGATGCAGGTGAGCTGGTCGCCGACTGCCTCGTGGATCAGCAGCGCGGCGACGGAGGAGTCCACGCCACCCGACAGCGCGCAGATCACCTTGCCCTTGCCGACCTGCTTGCGGATCGTCTCGACAGCATGTTCGCGATAGGCGCGCATCGTCCAGTCGCCCTCGATGCCGGCGATGTTGTGGACGAAGTTCCTGAGCAGCCTGGCTCCATCAGGCGTGTGCACCACCTCGGGATGGAACATGATGCCGTACATACGGCGCTCGATATTGCCGAAAATAGCAAAGGGCGAGCTCTCGGACTTGCCGAATACCTCGAAGGCCGGCGGCAGGGCGATGACGCGGTCGCCATGGCTCATCCAGACCTGGTGCCGCTGCCCGGTCGCCCACAGGCCCTCGAACAGCGGGCTGTCCTTCTCGATCTCGACGAAGGCGCGGCCGAACTCGCGATGGTTGGAGCTTTCAGCGACACCGCCCATCTGCACGCACATGGCCATCTGGCCGTAGCAGATGCCGAGCACCGGCACGCCGGCGTCGAAGACGATCTGCGGCGCACGCGGGCTGCCGATGTCCGACGTCGAGGCCGGCCCGCCCGACAGGATCACGGCTTTCGGATTGATGCGCTTGAACGCCGCTTCGGCCGACTGGAACGGCACGATCTCTGAAAACACACCCGCCTCGCGGATGCGGCGGGCGATGAGCTGGGTGAACTGGCTGCCGAAATCGACAATCAGGACGGTGTCGGGATGATTGGCTGTTTTCATGGCGAGCGTTTAGAGAAAGAAATGAGTCGGCGCAATGGGTTGCGGTGCCTGACTTTCAGACCGGGCTCGGGTCTTCACGGGTCGGCTGGACGCGAAGCAAGCCAGAGCCGATCGCCTGTTCGAGGCGAATGACGGCGTCCGCCAGCTTTTCGTCGATGACATGCAGATATTCCGTCCAGTCACCGACGTGCCTGAGATCGGCCGCTCCGTCGGAAATGCCGCGCAGGCCGATCAGCGGGATATCGAACAGCTGGCAGGCGCGCAGGCAAGCGAAGGTCTCCATGTCGACCATGTCAGCCATGATCGTGTCGTAGGCCGCGCCGGTGATGATCGCGCCGCCGGTCGATAGCGTGGCTTCCTTGATCTGCGGAATCCTGAACGGCAGCGGCACGGTCACCGGCAGGTCGAGGAACGGCGTCGCGCCTTTCTCGAAGCCGAGTGGCGAGGCGTCGATGTCGCGATAGCCGACGGAGACGGCCTGGTAGATTTCGGTCTGCTCCAAGGTCCGGCTGCCGGCTGAGCCGAGCGATACGACAAGATCCGGCAAGGCTTTTTCAGACTTCAACCGGGAGAGTTCGGCGCCGAGGCGCACACCTGCCTCGACCGGGCCGACACCGGTCATCAGCGGCGTGAACAGTTTTTGCAGATGTGGGCCGTATTCGGCTTGCGCCGCCATGACGAACAGGACGTCCTTGCCGCCAATTCGCACAACGTTGCCCATCAGCCTGCAATCCCGTCGCGGCCGACCACCGTCATCATGGTCCCGGTCATGGTGGCGATCAGCTTGGCCTCGCCGTCGGCGGCGAAGGCGTAGGCCTGGCCATCGGCGACGATGATGGTGCGGCCGGGTTTGGTCACGGAACCGCGGAACAGGAACCGTTCGCCTCGGCCGGGCGCCAGCAGGTTGACCTTGAACTCGATGGTCAGCACGCCGGAATTCTCCGGCATCAGCGAGAAGGCGGCATAACCACAGGCCGAGTCCAGCGCGGTCGAAATGACGCCGGCATGCAGAAAGCCGTGCTGCTGGGTCAGTGCAGCCGAATAGGGCATCTCGATCTCGATGATCCCCGGCGTCACCAGCGTCAGTTCGGCGCCGATCGTCGCCATCGCCTGCTGGCGTGCAAAGGACGCCCTGACGCGATCCTCATAGTCTGGAGCCGGTACGATCTTTGCCGCCATCGCCATTGCCTTCACTTTTGCCGGAAAAGCTTATTGCAGAGGCACGGGCGGCAGGCAAACGCTTTTGCTGCAGTGCAGCAATCGGCTTGACCTGCGACAGCGAAACGAACCCGCCACCCTTCGGCGCCAGCCGATACGTTCACCCGGGCCTGCGCATGGCACAGACATAAAAACCATCGGTGCCGCTCAGCGCCGGCGACAGCGAAATATCCCCGCCGGCGCCGATCCGCGCGGCCGCCTCGTGCCCCGGGAAATGGCTGTCCCACAGCGCGCGGTGATCGACCGGGACGAAGCCGCTGTTGCGCCCGCGAAACGCGGCGACCTGTTCGCCATTTTCCTCGGGGAATACCGAGCAGGTGATATAGATCAGCAGGCCGCCGGGTTTGACATAGATGCTGGCGGCGTCGAGGATCGCCGACTGTTCGCCCTTGCGGGCATCGAGCTGTCTTTGCGTCAGGCGCCATTTGGCGTCGGGACGGCGGCGCCAGGTGCCGCTGCCGGTGCAGGGTGCGTCGACCAGCACGACGTCCATATGACCCGAGAGCGGCGCAAGCTCGGCCGGCTTGGTGACCACCTGCACATTGCGGTTTTCCGAGCGGCGGATGCGGTCGAAGATCGGCGCCAGCCGCGCCTTTTCGGCATCATGGGCGAAGATCTGGCCCGTATTGCCCATCTGAGCCGACAGCGCCAGCGTCTTGCCGCCGGCGCCGGCGCAGAAGTCGAGCACCTGCATGCCAGCCTCGGCACCGGCCAGCGCGGCCGCTATTTGCGAGCCTTCGTCCTGGACCTCGAACCAGCCCTTCTGGAAGGCCGGCTCTGCCTGTACGTTCGGATGCCTGCCGTCGCCATCGATGGGCGCGATGCGGATGCCGTTTGGCGCGATGCGGGCAGCCTGGGCGCCGGTATCGGCCAGTTCCGCCAGGACCTTCTTGCGATCGGCCTGCAGCGTGTTGACCCTGATGTCGAGCGGAGGACGTGTCGCCAGCGCCGCACCTTCCTCGACCCATTTTTCGCCAAAGGCACGTCCAAAAAGCGGTTCGCACCAGTCCGGTATGTCGGCCCGCACCGCGGACGGCGCGTCGGCAAGCCGGCGTTCGGCGATTGCCTGGAGCTCGGTGGCGCCGAGCAGCGGCGGCGCGAACTTGTCACCGTCGAGCGCGTCGTTGAGCGACTGCGCCGTCTGGCCCCATTCGAGCAGCAGCGCGCCGAAGCCGATGGCGCGCGGCGTGTCTTCGCCGAGCAGCCAGCCGGCGGAGCGCTTGTGGCGCAACGCGTCATAGACGATGTTGCCGATCGCCGCGCGATCGCCGCCGCCGGCGAAACGGTGCGAGAGGCCCCAGTCCTTCAGCGCATCGGCCACCGGCCGGTGACGCCGGCCAACGTCTTCCAGCACTTCGATGGCCGCAGCCAGCCTTCCGCCCAGTCGCATTCGTCATTCCATCAAATCGAGCACAGCATCTCGGCCTGCTCTTAGAACCTTTCACGTCCGGATTGAACCCCGCTCCGTCTCGCGGCGTGGCGCCATCCCGACTGTTGCCAGCGAAATTTGCCGACCAGTAACTCTCTCTGGCAACCAACAGCAGATCGATCAATAGATGAAAGATCTCTAATGTTCATACTGGCGCGTCAAGCACGGCGCGTGGCGCAACGGCTCTGCTTTCCAAGTTTTTCGGTTGGGAATACTCTTGCCGCCATGATTCGCGGCGCAGAAAACGTAGACCGGCGGATCGTCACGAGGAGAGGGCAATGAAGACTTATCTGGCGGAAGTT
Organism: Mesorhizobium sp. WSM1386; assembly: GCF_055901595.1. Taxonomy (NCBI): domain Bacteria; kingdom Pseudomonadati; phylum Pseudomonadota; class Alphaproteobacteria; order Hyphomicrobiales; family Phyllobacteriaceae; genus Mesorhizobium; species Mesorhizobium sp. WSM1386. The sequence goes on along the minus strand of NZ_CM148373.1, from coordinate 2,781,210 downwards.
CTAGGCACATTTCTGTTGGTGTTCATCGGCACGGCGTCGGTGGTGACGGGCGGCTTCGGCGGCGCGCTGCCGCTCGGCCAGGAAGGCATCGGTCTGGCATTCGGCATCGGCCTCATCGCCGCGGCCTATGCGATCGGTCCCATTTCGGGCGCACATCTCAATCCGGCTGTGACACTCGGTGTCTTCCTTGCCGGACGGCTGCCAGCCAAGGACGTCATCCCCTATTGGATCGCGCAGATCATCGGGGCCATTCTGGCTTCGCTGGCGCTTTGGATCATCGTTTCCGGCCAGGCCGGCGGCCACACCGGCGGCTTTGGCGCCAATGGCTGGGACGAGACGAAATGGGGCATGAGCTCGGCGTTCCTGTGGGAACTGATCGGCACCTTCACCTTCGTCACCGTGATCCTCGGCGTTACCGCCGAAAAGCACTCGACGGCATTTGCCGGCCTGGTCATCGGCCTGACGCTCGCGGGCATTCACTTCGCCATGATCCCGGTCACCGGCACCTCGGTCAATCCGGCGCGCTCCATCGGCCCGGCGCTGTTTACGGGCGGTGCGGCACTCAGCCAGCTCTGGCTGTTCATCGTCGCGCCGCTGATCGGCGGCGCCATTGCCGGCGTCGTCGCCAAGGCACGCATCTTCGAGAAGGATTGATCTCGAAAGCTGAAATAAAAGGCGCGGGCCACGGCCCGCGCCTCTTTTTGTCGGGTCCTTACGCCGGAATCAGCCTGCGATGTCGAAGCGGTCGGCGTTCATCACCTTGGTCCAGGCCGCGACGAAATCCCTGGCGAATTTCTGTCCGGCGTCGCTGGATCCGTAGACTTCGGCAAGCGCACGCAGTTGCGCATGCGAGCCGAAGATCAGGTCGGCGCGGGTGCCGGTCCATCTGACAGCCTTGGTCTTGCGGTCACGGGCCTCGTACACTTCCTCCGAACCCGGAACCGAACCGGCTGCCGGATCCCAGACCGTGCTCATCGAGAGCAGGTTGACGAAGAAGTCGTTGGTCAAAGTGCCCGGCCTATCGGTGAACACGCCGTGCTTCGAGCCGCCAGCGTTGGCGCCGAGCACGCGCAACCCGCCGACCAGCACCGTCATTTCGGGAGCGGTCAGCGACAGCAACTGCGCGCGGTCGACCAGCATGGCTTCGACCGACATCGGCTGCTTGCCCCTGACATAGTTGCGGAAGCCATCGACTTTCGGCTCGAGCGCGGCAAAGGAGTGGACATCCGTCTGCTCCTGCGAAGCGTCCATGCGACCGGGCGTAAACGGCACCTTCACCTCCTGGCCACCGTCCTTCGCCGCCTTCTCGACCGCGGCGACGCCGCCGAGGACGATCAGGTCGGCGAGCGAGATCTTCTTCTCGCCCGTCTGCGCCGCGTTGAACTCCTTCTGGATGCCTTCGAGCTTGGCAAGCACTTTCGATAGTTCAGCCGGCTGGTTGACGTCCCAGTCTTTCTGCGGTGCCAGCCGGATACGGGCGCCGTTGGCGCCGCCACGCTTGTCGGAATTGCGGAACGTCGAGGCCGATGCCCAGGCGGTCGAGACGAGTTCGGAAACCGACAGGCCCGAGGCCAGGATCTTCGCCTTCAGCGAGGCGATATCCTGCTCGCCGACCAGTTCGTGATCGATCGCGGGGATCGGATCCTGCCAGATCAGTTCTTCCTTCGGCACCAACGGGCCGAGATAGCGCACGACCGGACCCATGTCGCGATGGGTCAGCTTGAACCAGGCGCGGGCGAAGGCATCGGCGAACTGATCCGGATGCTGATGGAAACGCCGCGAGATCTTCTCATAGGCCGGATCGACGCGCAGCGCGAGGTCGGTGGTCAGCATGGACGGCGCGCGGCGCTTCGAGGGATCGTGCGCATCCGGCACCGTGCCGGCGCCGGCGCCACCCTTGGGGGTCCACTGATGGGCGCCCGCCGGGCTCTTCGTCAGCTCCCATTCGTAGTTGAACAGATTGTCGAAGAAGTTGTTGCTCCACTTGGTCGGCGTCGTCGTCCAGGTCACTTCGAGGCCCGAAGTGATGGCATCGCCGGCAATGCCAGTGGCATGCTTGCTCGACCAGCCGAGGCCCTGCGCTTCGATGCCGGCGCCTTCCGGCTCGGCGCCAACCAGCGATGCATCGCCGGCGCCATGGGTCTTGCCGAACGTGTGGCCGCCGGCGATCAGCGCCACGGTTTCCTCGTCGTTCATGGCCATGCGGCCGAAGGTTTCACGGATGTCGCGGGCCGAAGCCAGCGGATCGGGCTTGCCGTTCGGTCCTTCGGGATTGACGTAGATGAGGCCCATCTGCACGGCGCCGAGATGGCCCTGGAGTTCGCGATCGCCGGAGTAGCGCTGGTCGTCCAGCCACTTGGTTTCCGAACCCCAGTCCACGTCCTGCTCAGGTTCCCAGACGTCGGCGCGGCCGCCGGCGAAGCCGAAGGTCTTGAAGCCCATCGATTCCAGCGCGACGTTGCCGGTGAGGATCAGCAGGTCGGCCCAGGAGATCTTGCGGCCGTATTTCTGCTTGACCGGCCACAAGAGCCGGCGCGCCTTGTCGAGATTGGCATTGTCCGGCCAACTGTTCAGCGGCGCGAAGCGCTGCTGGCCGGCACCGGCGCCGCCGCGGCCATCACCGATGCGGTAGGTGCCGGCGCTGTGCCAGGCCATGCGGATGAAGAGCGGTCCATAGTGGCCAAAGTCCGCCGGCCACCAATCCTGCGAATCCGTCATGACCTTGTGCAGGTCCTGGATGACCGCATCGAGATCGAGGCTCGCGAATTCCTTGGCGTAGTCGAAATCCTCGCCCATCGGGTCCGACAGGTTCGACTGCTGGTGGAGAACGCCGAGGTCGAGCTGGTTCGGCCACCAGTCACGGTTGGTCCGGCCGGCGGATCCATGCGCCACAGGGCATTTGCCCGCGCTGTTGTCGTCGGTTTTCGCGTCCATGTTCGTCTCCGATTTGCCGAGGTTTGATCTTTGCCAAGATTCTGGGGCCAGCCAGTGGCCGCACCAATCTGGAATTGTTCCAGACTAGGCCGCCTTGCCGATAAAGACAAATTGCCTTTCCCGTTTGTTTTGATAGGATTTCCTTATGGTAGGATTGCCCGCATGATAGGATTGCCGCGTGATAGGATTGACGGTTCGCCAGATGCATTATTTCGAAATGCTGGCCCAGACGCTGCATTTCGGGCGTGCGGCAAAACTGGCCGGTGTCAGCCAGCCGGCGCTGTCCGCGCAGATCGCGGAGATGGAGCAGCGGCTGAACTGCCGGCTGTTCGAACGTGGCGGCAAGTCGGTCCGGATGACCGACGAAGCGGCAGCGCTTTTGCCGCGCATCGAACATATCCTGGCCGCCATACGCGACGTTGAAACGACGGCCCGGCGCGGCCGCATGGCCATGGAGGGACGCTTCCGCCTTGGCATCATCCCGACCGTCGCGCCCTATCTCTTGCCGCGTGCCCTGCCCGAGCTGAAAAAGCACTTTCCGGCCTTGCTGCTCGAACTGCGCGAGGCCGTCACCACGTCCCTGGTCGAGGACACCGCATCGCGGAAGCTCGACGCCTTCATTGCCGCGCTTCCGCTCGATCATCCCGGCCTGACCACCGAGGCACTGTTTCCCGACAGGTTCTTCCTGGCCGTGCCATCAGGCGATCCCGCCTTCGCCTCGCCGCCGGTTCCGCCCGAGAGCCCGGCACTGGAGAGGCTGATGCTGCTGGAGGAAGGTCATTGCCTGCGCGAACAGGCGCTGGCCGTCTGCGGCAATGTACGCCCGGTGGCGATGGCAAGCTACGGCGCCACCAGCCTGACCACGCTCTTGCAGATGGTGGCGCACGGGCTCGGCGTCACGCTCGTCCCCGAAATGGCGGCCGGGCCAGCGGGCACCATCCCGGACTTGAAGATCGTGCCGTTTCAGGAGCCGATGCCGCAACGCATGATTTGCCTTGCCTGGCGTCGCAACAGTACCAGGCACGGCGAGTGCGTCGAACTTGCCAAGATCATCCGCAGCCTGGGTCCAGCGGCGTTGGCGTGATCCCGAGAAGTGGGACCGCGCCCCGACAAGGAGACCTCACAGAACCCGGGACAGGAACTCGCGGGTTCGCGGCGATTTCGGGTTGGCGATCATCTCGCGCGGCGCGCCACGTTCGACGATCACGCCGCCATCCATGAAGACGAGCTGATCGCCGATCTCGCGAGCAAAGCCGATCTCGTGGGTGACGACGACCATCGTCATGCCGCTCTCGGCCAGGTCGCGCATCACCTGCAGCACCTCGCCGACCAGTTCCGGATCGAGCGCCGATGTCGGCTCGTCGAACAGCAGGACCTTCGGCTTCATTGCCATGGCGCGCGCAATCGCAACACGCTGCTGCTGGCCGCCGGACAGTTCGCGCGGATAGCGGTCGATCTTGTCGGCGAGGCCGACACGCCGCAGCAGCACCTCCGCCTCGGCCTTGGCCTGATCGGCGGGAATGCGCCGCACCTGCGTCGGGGCCTCGATCAGGTTCTCCATCACCGTCATATGCGAGAACAGGTTGAACGACTGGAACAGCATGCCGATTTCCGCCCGGCGCCGGCACAGGAGATCGTCCTTGACCTCGTAGAGCTTGTCGCCCTGGAGGTCGTAGCCGACGAACTGGCTGTCCACCAGCAGGATGCCGGCGCTGAGTTTCTCCAGATGGTTGATGCAGCGCAGGAACGTGCTCTTGCCGGATCCCGACGGGCCGATGATGCAAGCCACCGATCCTTCGGGCACGTCGAAGTCGACACCCCTGAGGACTTCGAGCGGGCCATAGGATTTGCGCACGCCGCGCGCGAACACCATGGAACCGGCCGGCACGCCGAAGCGGGCGCGATTTTCGGACTTCACATCGCTCATCGGGCGACGCCGCGCAGGCTGACGGCGTTGCGCAGCGCGCGCATCGTCAGAGGCTCGCGGCGCGTGTCGCTACGGCCGAAATGGCGCTCCAGGAAATGCTGTCCCACCGACATGATGCTGACCACCGCTAGGTACCAGAAGGCGACCACGATCAAGAGCGGGATCGTCTCGAAGGTGCGCGCATAGATGCTTTGCGCCGTATAGAACAGGTCATCGACGGCAATGAAGGTCACCAGCGACGTCATCTTCAGCAAGTTGATCGCCTCATTGCCGGTCGGCGGCAGTACGAAGCGCATGGCCTGCGGCAGGGTGATGCGCTTCAGGATCATGCGGTAGGGCATGCCGAGCGCGCTCGCCGCTTCCGACTGGCCAGATGGCACCGACTTGATGCCGGCGCGGATGATCTCGGCCATGTAGCCGGCCTCGCACAGCGAAAGCGCAACGACAGCCGAGAAGAACGGCGTCATGAAATCATTGGTGCGCACGGCAAACAGCGTGCCCAGGAAGGGCAAAGTGACCGAGATTTCGCGCACCAGCAGCGACAGGTTGAACCAGAAAATCAGCTGGATCAGGGCCGGGACACCGCGGAAGAACCAGACATAGACACCCGCGAAGGCGCGCAGCACCGGGCTTGGCGACACCCGCATGATGGCAATGACGGTGCCGACCACGATCGCCAGCACCATGATGATGACGGTGAGCATCAGCGTGTTGCCAAGGCCGCGCATGATCGAGGGATGGAACAGGTAGCCGGCGGCCGTGCCCCAGGCGAAGGCCGGATTGCTGGCGAAGGCGCGAATGATCACAAACGCCAGCAGCAACGCAAGCGCCGTGCCGACCCAGATGCCGTAGCGGCGCTGCGGCACGACGGTCAATCGCGACACGGCGGCGGCGACACCTGCTGGCTCGACGCCGATCTCGGTCGGGTGGGCCACGCCCATCGCTGGTCTCCTGATCGCTGGCCGGCGCCTGACGGACCATCAGGCGCCGGTAATTTCTATTCGGCGCGAAGCGCGTCCATGGTGCCGACGAAGTAGGGTTCCTTGATGGCATAGACGCCCATGCCGTACTTCTCCAGGATAGCCTTGTAAGTGCCGTTCTTGAACAGCTCGGAAAGCGCGCCCACCATCATGTCGGCGGTCTCCTTGTCGTCCTTGGCGATCGCCATGCCGAGCGGCGCGACCTCGTAAAGCGTCGGCAGGACCACCAACTGGCCCTTGCTCGTCACCTCGAAATAGCTCGATGCGGTCGCATCGTCCATGCGGGCATCGACCCGATCGGACAGCACGGCCTGGACGATATCCGTCGATGAGTTGAAGACCGACTTTTCGATGGCCGCCTGACCCTTGTCGGTGCACTCCTTGCCAAGCTTGTCGACCAGGAAGTCCGAGGCGCTGCCGGCCGAGACGCCGACGCGCTTGCCGCAGAGCGGCGTGTCGCCGCTGAAGCTCGCCTTCTTTTCCGGCGATGTCGAGACGGCGAGGCCGGCCTTCAGGAACATGACGAAATCGACCTGCTTCAACCGCTCGGGCGTCGCCGAAAACGTCTCCCAGGCGATCTTGAAGCGGCCCGCCGCCAGGCCCGGTATCATCGAGGGAAACGGCGTGCGCTGCACGTCGAGCTTGGCGTCGACGAGCTTGGCCACCTCGCCGGCCAGTTCGATGATGATGCCGGTCTGCTTGCCGTCGGCATCGAGATATTCGAACGGCGCGTAGTCCAGCGTGTTCGCGACGGCGAGCGTTCCGCTTTGCTTGACGTCGGTGGATTTCGGAATCTCGGCAGCCCGGGAAACCCCACCCCAGGCGATTGCGGAGATCGTCAGCGCGAGGCTGGCCGTTCGCAGATATGCATTCATTGCTGTTCCCCTTTCTTTTCCTTGTTGGCAGTGTTGGCAGTCTTTGTCAGGCAAGGCCCGACTTGGTCAGGCAAGGCTCGAGCTGGCCGCTGTTCGGGGCCGGCTCGGGCTTGGCATCCGCTCAGGCGCCGGTCGCTTCCGCCGCCTTCCTCTTGCGATAGTGATAGTTCTTGTCGATGCGCTCCATCAGATAGTCGCCGTAGAGCACCGGCCCGTATTTCGGCTGTGTGCCGGCCGGAACGCAGACCGGCAGCGCTTCGATCGTCTCGTCCATGGACGGATCGAAGAAGAAGGGCTGCGAATAGCGCTCGCGTCCAGACCGGTTGATGACACGATGCGGCGTCGAGACGAACTGGTCGTTCGACCAGCGCGCCAGGATGTCGCCGACATTCATCACGAAGGAGTTCGGAACCGGAGGTGCCGGAACCCAGTCACCAGCCTTGTTCTTGACCTCCAGGCCGCCGACATTGTCCTGCGCCAGCAAGGTGATGAAGCCGTAGTCGGTGTGCGGCGCCGAGCCGAAGAGGCCTTCTTCCTGGGGCTGCGTCGGATAATGCAGGAGGCGCAGAAAGGTGGTCGGCCGCTCGAAATAGCGGTCGAGGCTGTCGGAGGGCAGCCCGAGCGAGAGCGCGATGGCGCGGACCATCTTGCGCGCCAGTGTGCCCATCTCCTCGACATAGCGATCGATCGTCTGCCGGAAGCCCGCCAGCGCTGTCTCGTCCGGCCACTGGTTGGGGCCTTGCAAGGGCTTTTCGGCCCGGGCCCTGGGATCGTCGGCGCCGACCTCGTGCATGAAGAAGATCGATTCGCTCTGGTTCGGCTTGCTCACCGTCGCCACGGAGGAGGTTACGATGGTCGAGCCGGCGAAGGGCAGGTAGCCGCGGAAATTCCGGTCGATCTTCAGCTTGAGCTTTTCCTCCTCCGGCAAGGCAAAGAAGCGCTTGCTGGCTTCGCGGACGGCTTCGACATCGGCGCGCGGAATGGGATGGCCGGTGACATAGAGGAAGCCGATCGTCTCGAGATAACGGCGCAGCGTCGCCGCCGTCTCGCGGATCGCGCCTTCGTCGTCGCCGTAGAGCGCCGACACGTCGAGGATCGGGATTTCGGAAAAATCGCCGCGCGCTTGTGCATCCATTTTCGAACACCCTGTCTTGAACATAAGATACAGTACTGTATTTCTACACATCCGAACGGCCTCATCAATAGGCTTTCGACCGCAAAAGGAAGAGCGCTGAAATATGGCACCACGCAAGATCATCATCGACACCGATCCGGGCCAGGACGATGCGTTCGCCATCCTTTTCGCACTGGGGTCTCCGGCCGAACTCGACGTGGTCGGCATCACCACGGTCGGCGGCAACGTGCCGCTTGCCCTGACGTCGAAGAACGCCTTGAAGGTCGTGGAACTCGCCGGACGCGCGGACGTGCCGGTGCATGCCGGATGCCCGGCGCCGATGGTGCGCAAGCTGATCACGGCCGAGTATGTCCATGGCGAAACCGGGCTGGACGGCGCCGATCTTCCCGAACCCGTGACGCAACTGCAGAGCGAACACGCGGTGAATTACCTGGTGCGCACGATCATGGAGGCGCCGGAGGGCGAGCTGACCGTCTGCACGCTCGGGCCGATGACCAACCTCGCCATGGCGATGACCATGGAGCCGAGGATCGTGCCCCGGCTGCGCGAGGTGGTGCTGATGGGCGGTGGCTTTTTCCAGGGCGGCAACGCCACGCCCGCGGCGGAATTCAACATCTTCGTCGACCCGCATGCGGCCCACAAGGTGTTCGACAGCGGCGTGCCCGTGACCATGGCCGGCATAGACTGCACCTACACCGCCCTGATGACGCCCGAGTGGCTAGACCGCCTGCGCGCAACCGGCAGCCGCGCCGCGGTCGAAGCCGCCAATCTGGCGGACTTCTACCGCCAGTACGGCACCCACAAATTCGAAACGCCGGCGCGCCCCATCCACGATGCCTGCGTCACCGGCTACCTCCTGGCGCCGCATATCTACGAGCAGCGCCAGTGCGCGGTGACGGTCGACATCGTCTCGCCGGAGACAATCGGCATGACGGTGGTCGACTGGTGGCACGTGACCGGCCGCGCCAAGAACTGCAACGTTCTGCGACGCATCGATCCGGCGCCGTTCTTCGAACTCATGCTGGAGCGGATCAGCGCATTGCCATAGAGCGGTTCCTGGAATTGCTCTGGTCGCGCGTTCCGCGATAGATGGACCCTCGAAGAGTCGCGAAGCGCATCGAAGCCGGCGAACGGATTGGAGGCGTCGTGCATGGCGATGAAGGTCTTGATCACATGAAAGCCGAAAGCGCCCCTGCCAGAGGCAAGAGACCGCCCAAGGCCGCCCCGCGTTCGAAGACCGTGCGGCAGACGCTCAGCCGCGACGCCTGGATCGCCGCCGCTCGCAAGGTGCTGGAGAAGCGCGGCATCGCCGAGGTCAAGATCGACCGCCTCTCCAAGCAGTTGAAGGTCACGCGCGGCAGCTTCTATTTCCACTTTGCCAGTCTGGACGATCTTCGTGGCGGCCTGCTGCAGGAATGGCGCAACATCAACTGCGCGCCGTTCTGGGCGATGCGCGAAATGCACGACATTGACGGGCTGCAGTTCTTCACCGACATCGTGCATGTGTGGGTCGACGAAGCACCGTTCAGCCCTCTGCTCGATCTGGCCATCCGCGACTGGTCGCGAACCTCCCGAAAACTGGCGCAGGAGGTGAAGGACATGGACGATTTGCGCATAGCGCTGCTGATCCGCTCGTTCCGCGCCATGGGCTATCCCCCGGACGAAAGCCTGGTCAGGGCCCGCATCACCTATTTCCACCAGATCGGCCAGTATGCGCTGTCCTTCAAGGAGGATCCGGCGGTGCGCCGGAGCTACCAGCCGCTGTTCGGAGAGGTGCTGCTCGGACCGCTCGTGCAGGAGCGCGGTACGGCGCTACGGCCGAGCGAGATGGGGAGCGGACGGCGGTAGCATCCGCTTTTCGCCTCGCCGCCATTGCTTTCGAAAGCGCAGCCGAGTTCCCGGATGACTAGGACGCCGTCGCAGTGTCGGTGACGGCGCGAGACGCGCTGCGGCGGGGGCGCAGCAGAAAATAGAATGCGGCGATATGGGTGATCATCAGCAGCGGTACGTAGATGATCGGGATCGCGTAGGCGGCGGCCAATTGCTCCGCGTGCGCGGGAAGACCGGCCTGGATGGCGTGGTAATAGTCGGCGATGAGATCGCCCGCTCCGACGAGATTGAAGGCGACGACGAAGGACCAGAACAGCCAGGGAATCCTTACCGAGACCAGCGCCAGCAGGGCCAGTATCCCTGTCGCGAAGTCGCCATAGGCGGCGAACGCGGCGAAGCCGGCGGGTAGATTCGGGCCGACAACGCCCGGAAGGATGAAGACGAGGCCGAAGAAGCGGAAGCTGTGCAGGGTGGCAATGGCGCGTTGCGCCGCGGTTCGGTCCATCGAGTTCAGCCACGGCAGCCCGTATGCGCCGAAGCAAAGCAGCCACGCGACATAGCCTAAGACGAGTTGGATCTGGAACAGCACTTCCGTGGGCATTTGGCCTCCTTGTTGGCAGGGCATTGCGGCCTCCCCGCTTCAGCCGATTACCTAAGCCCGCTTCCATCGTTCGACTATCCGTTGTAATCACAACGACCCATGAAGCAGAACTACACAGTCAGACATGGTACGCTGGAGGGCGTCGAGGTGTTCCTGGCCGTCGCCAGGCGCCGCAACTTCCGCCGCGCCGCCGCCGATCTCGGCGTGACGCCATCCGCCGTGAGCCAAGCGGTGCGCGCGCTGGAAGCCCGCATTGGCGCGGCGCTGTTCGTCCGTACGACGCGCAGTGTCGGTTTGACCGAGGCTGGTCAACGGTTCCTCGATCGCGCCGGCCCTGCCTTCGAACAGATCGTCGCCGCTGGCGAGGCCGCCCGTGACGTCGGCCAACGGCCGACCGGCCTGCTGCGCCTGTCGGTGCCCCGCGCCGTGGTGCCGTTGATCCTGGAGCCGGTGATCGCGTCCTTCTGTCAGGCCTATCCCGAAGTCGAACTGGAGATCGCCGCCAGCGACGAGATGGTCGACCTGGCGACCGGCGGCTTCGATGCCGGCATCCGCCTCGGCCAGTTCATCGCCCCCGACATGGTCGCCGTGCGGCTGACGCCCTCATTTTCGTTCGTGGTCGTCGGCAGTCCTGACTATTTCGAGCGTTACGGGCGCCCCGAGCGTGTGGACGATTTGCGCCACCACGCCTGCCTGCGCTTGCGCCGTTCGAACGGCGCCATCGCGCCCTGGTCCTTCATCAACGGCAACGAGGCGATCGAGGCGATGGTCTCGGGTCCGCTGATCGCGCATGACTATCCAACGATGGTCGGCGCCGCGATGCGGGGAATCGGGCTGGCGCAGATCCCTCGGCCCGTCGCCGAAGCTCCGATAGCGCAGGGAAAACTCGAGCCGGTACTGGAGAGCATCGCCGCCACGACGCCGGGCGTCTTCCTCTATCATCCCGGCAAGCGCCAGATCCTGCCGAAGCTGCGCGCCTTCATCGACCACCTCAAATCCGCGGTCTGAGGTGGCGAGGGATGCCGGCCCCCTGGCGCTTCGCTCGCACCAAAGCTTTCATGGTATGAATATCAGAAACACATAAGTAAAAAATACTACAAGATGGACCATTCCGGTCAAGAACGTCGTTCTTTCAGTGCTGAAGCTTACATTGCAGATGAAAAGCGCCAAGACCAAAAGGACCGCATCGGCAGCCGGCAGCCCCAAGGTCAGTCCTCTCCCCGTCAGCAGGCTGGCGGCTGCGACTCCCGGTATGGTCAGGCCGATCGTGGCGCAAGCCGAACCCATCGCGACATTCAAGCCGCGCTGCAGCTCATTGTTGAGTGAAGCGCGCACCGCCGAAATGGCCTCCGGCATCAACACCAGCCCCGCGATCATTGCCCCCACAATGCTGTCCGCCTGGGTCACCTGGTAGTCAACGAGCGTATTTTCGACGCTTGCCGCGACCTGCTCGGCGAGCATGACAATTCCGATCAGTCCGGCCACCAGCAGCAGAGCGCTGGCAGAGATGTTCTCGTGAGGGGCAGCGAGCACCGAAACGTCGTGTGGTTGTCCCTGGATAAAGTCTTCCCGGTGCCGGACGGTCTGCGCGAACACGAAGCTTGCATAGAGCAGCACTGAAAGGACGCTGACGAAACCAAGTTGGGCTGCCGAAAACGTGCCGGGATCCGTGGTCTGGGTGTAGGTCGGCAGAATAAGCGTCATGACGGTCAGCGCGATCAGAACCGCCAGATAGGCACTGGTCCCTTGCCGCACGATGGCCTGCTTGCGATGACGCCAGCCGCCAAGTGCGAGACACATGCCGACAACGCCGGTGGACGTGATCATCACCGTCGAGAAGACGGACTCCCGTGCCAGCGTCGGGTTGTTCTCTCCATGCAGCATCATGGAGACAATGATCGACACTTCGATCGCCGTGACGGCAAACGTCAGCACCAGCGTGCCGTACGGCTCCCCTACCCGCCGAGCTACCGCCTCTGCGTGGTCGAGCACCACGAAAATGGTGACGAACATGATCGCACTCGACAACGCACCGACAAGGATCCTGGCGTTCAACGAACCCTGGTCCACCGACAGCCCGCTGGCTCTGACCGCGACAGCCATCGCCAGGGCGGCCAACGGCATCGCGTAGGAAGTCGCCGATCGTCCGAAACCAGTCATGCAAGCCCCTGTGCGTTTCTGCAAACCCGGTTGCATTCGCGCACCGACAGATCGAAGCGTTCACCCGTTCACGCCGTCTTCTGCGCCACCAGCCCCAATTCTTCCACCATCGCCTGACGCATCAGGAATTTTTGCGGCTTGCCGGTCACCGTCATCGGCAATTCGCTGCGGAAGCGGATGTGGCGGGGGATCTTGTAGTGGGCGATCTGGCCGGCGCAGAAGTTCCTGATCTCCTGCTCGGTGGCGATCTGGCCGGGCTTGAGCACGATCCAGGCGCACAGCTCCTCGCCATATTTGGTGTCGGGAATGCCGAACACCTGCACTTCCCTCACCTTGGGATGGCGGTAGAGGAATTCCTCGACCTCTCTGGGGTAGACGTTCTCGCCGCCGCGGATGACCATGTCCTTGACCCGGCCGACGATGTTGCAATAGCCCTCGGCATCGATGGTGGCGAGGTCGCCCGTGTGCATCCAGCCATCGCTATCGATCGCCTCGCGGGTCTTGTCATCGTCGTCCCAATAGCCCTTCATCACCGAATAGCCGCGGGTGCAGAGTTCGCCCGGCGCGCCGACGGCAACCGTGGCGCCGTCGGCATCGATGGCCTTGACCTCGACATGGGGATGAATGCGCCCGACGGTCGAGACGCGCTTTTCCAGGGGATCGTCGACGCCGCTCTGGAACGACACCGGGCTGGTCTCGGTCATGCCGTAGGCGATGGTCACCTGCGACATATGCATCAGCGACACGACCTTCTTCATCACCTCGATCGGGCATGGCGAGCCGGCCATGATGCCGGTGCGCAGGCTGGAGAGATCGAAGGATTGGAAATCCGGATGATCGAGCAGGCCGACAAACATGGTCGGCACGCCATAGAGCCCGGTGCAACGTTCCTGCGCCACGGCTTTCAGCGTGGCGCCGGCATCGAAGCCCTCGCCCGGGAAAACCATGGTCGCGCCCTTCGAGACGCAACCCATCGTGCCCATCGACATACCGAAGCAGTGATAGAGCGGCACCGGGATGCACAGCCGGTCATCGACGGTCAATTTGATCGCCGAAGTGACGAAATTGCCGTTGTTGACGATGTTCGAATGGGTCAGCGTCGCGCCCTTGGGCGCGCCCGTGGTGCCCGAGGTGAACTGGATGTTGATGGCATCGCCGGGCTTCAGCCCCTCGGAAATGCGGTCGAGACTGTCATGCTCGTCGCGGCCGGCCATGGCCAGCACGTCGCCGAAATTGAACATGCCGGGCGAGTTCTCCTCGCCCATACGGATGACGATTTTCAGCGCCGGCAGCTTTTGCGCCTTGAGCTTGCCGGGCGCGGTCTTGGCGATCTCGGGCGCCAGCGTCTCGATCATGCCGAGGTAATCGGAGGTCTTGAAGCTGGCCGCCGTCACCAGCGCCTTGCAGGCGACCTTGTTCAGCGCATAGTCGAGTTCGGTCAGCCGGTAGGCAGGGTTGATGTTGACCAGGATCAGGCCGATGCGGGCGGTGGCGAACTGGGTCACCAGCCACTCCCAGCGGTTTGGCGACCAGATGCCGACGCGGTCGCCCTTTTCCAGTCCCAGCGCCAGGAAGCCGGCGGCCAGCGCATCCACCGTGTCCGACAGTTCGCTCCAGGTGAAGCGCTTGTCCTGGCCAACGAAGACGGCGGCATCTTGCGTGGCAAATTTGCTGGCGGTGTCGGAGAACAGCGCGGGGATCGTCTCCTTGAGCAGCGGCGGCGTGCGCTCGCCGGAGACATGCGCCTTGCCATCGACAGGGGCCACGAAGGCATTGCCATTGCGAGCGGCGCGGCCACGCAGATTGGTGGCGTTCTTCAGCTCGTCGAGATTGACCGGCATCGCTGTATCCTCCCAGGACGAACCCAAACCTATCAGCCCGCCGGGACGGTGGAAATCCCGCCGATGGTAGGGAGGTGCTGGGGCCGCGCACTGCCGCAGCGAGCCGCTGTCCGCCTTCAGCGGCTGACTTTCAAGTCACCTGCCCTTCAAGGAGGAGGGAGGAGGGCGCTCATCTTCGACGCGATGTCGCGCAGCAGGGCTTCATCGGCCGCCGCACGCGGCTTCTTCGACGACACCAGGCAGGCTTGCGACTTCAGGACAACGCCGTCGCCCAGCACCTTGAGGTGATTGGCGCGCAGCGTCGAGCCTGACGTGGTGATGTCGACGATGACATCGGCGAGGCCAGCCGCCGGCGCGCCTTCGGTGGCGCCGAGGCTTTCGACGATGCGATAGACCTGGATGCCGTGCTTCTGCGAAAAGAACTGCTGGGTCAGCCGCCAATATTTGGTGGCGATGCGCAGCCGCCGGCCGTGGCGCTGGCGGAAATCGGCGGCGACGTCATCGAGATCGGCCATGGTGTCGACGTCGAGCCATATATCGGGCACCGCCACCACGACATCGGCATGGCCGAAGCCGAGACGGGCGACGATTTCCACGCGCGCCTCCCAGTCGGCGAGGTTCTCGCGCACGAGGTCCTCGCCGGTGATGCCGAGATCGACCGTGCCCTGGCCGATCTCGCCAGCTATCTCGGAAGCCGACAGCAGGGCAACCTCGATGCCTTCCGCGCCCTCGATGCGGGCGCGATAGGAGCGCTCGTCGCCGGGCAGGCTGACGGCGAGGCCAGCCCTGGCCAGCACCTCCAGCGCCTGCTCCTTCAGCCGACCCTTCGAGGGGATGGCCAACGTGATCATGGTGCCGTCTCCCGCAACGCCTCGATGCGGTCGAGCCAGACCGAAAAGCCGACGCCAGGGATCGCGGTCTTGGCGCCGAGCAGCGTCAGCAACCGGTCGTAGCGGCCGCCGCCGGCCAGGGGGCGCTCGCCATCCCGCGCCGCGATTTCGAAGACCACACCGGTGTAGTAGTCGAGCGGTCGGCCGAAAGCGGCATCGTAGCGGATTGTTCCCACCGGCAAGCCATGCGCCTCGATCGCCCTGGCGCGTGCCGCGAACTTTTCCAGCGCCGCCCCCAGCGAAAGATCGGCACCGGCGGCGAAGCTCTCCAGCGCCTGGGCCGCGCCATCGAGCGGCACATCGATGGCCAGAAAGTTCTTGAGCGCCGCGAAAGCCTCGTTCGACAGCCGCACGCTGCGCAACTCGGCCTTTTCGATCAGCCGCCGTGCAATGTCCGTGGGCGAGCGCCCGGCCGACGCCGACAGGCCGGCCTCCTCCATGCCGCCGGCGATGTGCGCCGAAAGGCCTTCGACATCGCCGTCGAGGACAAGCGCTGCGACATCGCCGGAGAGTTGGCTGTTGCGCGGTGGATTGGCGAGATCGGCGAGGGCGGCCTCAAACATCGGCGCCGAGCCGAAGGCGCGGGCAAGCCGCATGCGCCAGCCACGCGGCAACCCAAGGGCGGCGAGCACGGCCTCGAAAATAGCCTGGTCGCCGAGCGTGACCGCCAGGGAACGGCCGGGCAGCACCAGCGACAACAAAGCATACGCGTCGGCCACGGAGCGCGCATCGGCCTCGGCCGTGTCGCGGTCGCCGAGATCCTCGATGCCGGCCTGGAAAAACTCGTTGCCGCCTTCGCGGCGCTGGCGAAACACCTCGCCCAGATAGGAATAGCGGCGCGGCGTGCCGGCCTGCGAACTTATATGGTCGAGACAGACCGGAATGGTGAATTCCGGCCGCAGGCACAGCGTCTGCCCGGTCTCGCTCTCGGTAAGGAAGATGCGCCGCCGCAGATCCTCGCCGGCCATGTCGAGGAAAGGATCGGCCGGCTGCAGGATGGCAACCTCGACCGCATGCGTGTTGCGGGTGGCGAAGAGGCTGGTGATGTCGGCTGAGATGGCGGGGTAGCGGGAGGTCATGGACAGGATGGGCGCGAGGCACCCCCCTCTGGCCTGCCGGCCATCTCCCCCGCAAGGAGGGAGATCGGCAGCTTGAGACACGGCGCCTCTTCTTCGACGGTGGAGATTGGCGAAGGCCTACGGAACATCCAATCTCCCCCCTTGCGGGGGAGATGGCCGGCAGGCCAGAGGGGGGTGTTCAAGCGCCACCCTTTGCACGATCGGCAGCCTGCGCCGCCAATATCCGCCTCACCTCGGCGACCAGCTCGCTTTCCGCCACCGTCACCTGCGCCGGGCGCGCGGCGCGCCATTCGGCGTTGTCGGTGATCTCGGCCGACATGCGCGCGCCTTCGATCAGGTCCTTGATCTGCAGTTCACCCTTGGCGCGTTCGTCGCCGCCCTGGATGATTGCGACCGGGCAGCCGCGCCGGTCGGCATATTTGAGCTGCGCCTTCATGCCGGCGCCGCCGAGATACATCTCGGAACGAATGCCGGCGGCGCGCAGTTCGCTCACCATCTTCTGGTAACGGCCGAGGCTGTCGGTGTCCTTGTCCATCACCAGCACGACGACCGGCGCGATCACATCGGCGCTGTCGAGCTTGCCGAGGTTCTTCAGCGCAGTCATCAGCCTGGAGACGCCAATGGAGAAACCGGTCGCCGGCACCGGCTCGCCACGGAAGCGCGAGACCAGGCCATCATAACGGCCGCCACCACCGACCGAGCCGAAGCGCACGATCTGGCCGTCTTCATTGGGAATTTCGGCCAGAAGCTCGGCCTCGAAGACCGGGCCGGTGTAGTATTCGAGGCCGCGCACGACGGAGGGGTCGATAAGGACACGATCCGCCCCATACTCAGCAGCATGGGCCATGGCAGCTATGTCACATAGCTCTCGATATCCGTCATATGAAGACATGTTTGCAGAGAAATCACCGCCGACCTTGAAGAAGACCGCCCTGATGTATCCGAGGGCGCTGGCGTTCTCAGCCCCATAGAGATCGATGATCTCCTGAGCTTTGGCTGTGTGCTTCTTCGTCCGAAGTTGATCCCTGGTGATTTCCTCAAATCTTGGATTGTTTGGCTCATCGCCCTCGATTGCAATTGTTATTGTTTCGGCATTCCGCTTGAAAAACAAAATTGGTTCCAGAATCGAGATCGATTGCTCACTAAGCCCGGCACCCTTGGCGAAATCTCCCTCGCCTTCCTTGCCGCCATCCCAGCGCCCCGGGCCAAGCAGGAGCCTCACGCCTTCCGGACCGAGCTTGTCCAGCTTGTCGATGGCGCGCAGCACGGTCAGCCGGCGGCCGGCATTGTCGTCGCCGCCAAGGCCGATCGCCTCCAGCACGCCGTCCAGCACCTTGCGGTTGTTGACGCGGATGACGTAGTCGCCGCGCTTGATGCCGAGCGCTTCCATGACATCCGCCATCATCATCGCCATCTCGGCGTCCGCCGCGACACCCGGCGTGCCGATCGTGTCGGCGTCGAACTGCATGAACTGGCGGAAGCGGCCGGGGCCCGGCTTCTCGTTGCGGAACACCCAGCCGGAGCGGTAGCTGCGGTAAGGCTTCGGCAGGCGCTCATAATTCTCGGCGACGAAGCGCGCCGTCGGCGCGGTCAGGTCATAGCGCAGCGACAGCCACTGCTCGTCATCGTCCTGGAACGAGAACACGCCCTCGTTCGGCCGGTCCTGGTCGGGCAAAAATTTGCCCAGCGCGTCGGTGTATTCGATCAACGGCTGGTCGGCCGGTTCGAAACCATAAAGCTCATAGACCGAGCGGATCGTCGCCATCATCTTCTCGACGGCGCGGATATCCTCGGCGCTGCGGTCGGCAAAACCGCGCGGCAGCCGCGCTTTCGTCTTTTCCGATTTGTCGGCCATGAGATGGGTCTTTTTGCTAGGTAAATGATGACTTATTTTGAGTGCGCGTGTCCTAACCGATGCAGCCGGGACCGGCAAGGGTCAGCGCCTCTGCCTTCTCCCACAAGGGGAGAAGGAAAACGATTGAAACAAAAACGAACCAAAAATGAAACAGTCCTGCCATGAGCACGGCATCGTGCCGACACAATCGCGGCCGATATAGCGCACCACACGAAGGGGTTCGGGACATGACCAGCACAGCGAAATTCCATGCCAACAGCGATGCCGGCGAGCTGCCGGCGCGCTTGCGCCCGGCCGACATCCGCGCTCCGAAGATGGCTGGCCGGCCCGCCGGGCCATTCGAGATACCGGCCGATATCGGCAAGGGGCCTTCGATGCGCGATGCATTGGTGACCGGCCTGCTGGTGATCTACCCGACGTTGGCCACGGTGGTTGCGATCGTCGCCGGCCTGTTCCTGGCCAGCATCAACGGCACCTGAGCCCTATTTCGGCCGCTTAAAAGCCTTCCTCTCCTTCTCGACCTCCTTGCGGCAAACACAACCCTCGAGGTGGTCGTTGACCAGGCCCATGGCCTGCATGAAGGCGTAGACCGTGGTCGGGCCGACAAAACTCCAGCCGCGCTTCTTCAATTCCTTCGAAATCCGCACCGAGACCGCCGTGGTCGGGTTGGCGCGCAGATGGGCTAGGTCGACGATCCTGGGTCGCTCGTCCTTGCCGGGTTCGAACTTCCAGAACCAGGCGGCCAGCGAGCCGAACTCGTCCACCATTTCGCGGGCACGCTTGGCGTTGTTGATGGTCGAGACGATCTTGCCGCGATGGCGGATGATGCCGGCATTGCCAAGCAGGCGCTCGACATCCTTGTCGGTGAAGGCGGCGATCTTGTCGAAGTCGAAGCCAGCGAAGGCCTCGCGAAAATTCTCGCGCTTGCGCAGTATGGTCAGCCACGACAGGCCCGACTGGAAACCTTCAAGGCAGATCTTTTCGAACAGCCTGCGGTCGTCCGACACCGGCCGGCCCCATTCATGGTCATGATAGTGCAGATAGTCGGGCAGGTTGCCATGCCAGAAGCAGCGCGCGACACCGTCGGGACCGGCGAGCAGGCCGGTATTGTCTTTTTCCATTGGCCCAAATCCGTTCGTTAATGCGCTTGCGCTGCATTTACTGCGGCTTTACCAGATTCCTGAACCCGGCGGTAACCACACCAAAAGGTTTACTGACAGAACCGCATTTTACGCATTCCGATTCATGTTTCGGTTGCTGCTTGCGCGCCAATGATCGCTGAACCGGGAGGTCGTTTCCACCCGGTTTTATCAGACGATCAAGGGTGCGTTCCCGATGAAGAGAGTTTTGTTTCCCGTGCTCGGCGCCATGGCTGTGTTTGCCTCCGGCGTCACGCCCTCAGCCGCTGACGACCGCTATGCCGACAGGCCGCCGGTGATGGTCAGCCCCGACCTTTCCGCCCCTTGGGTGCTGCAGCTTGGCAATGCGCCCGGCATCGTGCGGCAGAACCGCCAGGTCGTGCAGCAGCCGCGCCTGCGCTCCGCGCAGCCGGCGCAGCCCGACCGTGTGCGGACGGCAGCCGTGCAGGCTCCGGCCAAGCGCGTGGCCATGCGCCCGCAGATCAACCCGATCTACCTGCCGCAGGAAGTCGCCTATGACGGCCCGCAGAAGCCAGGCACGATCGTCATCGACACGACGCAGAATTTCCTGTTCCTGATCGAGAAGAACGGCAAGGCGCGGCGCTATGGCGTCGGCACCGGCAAGCCAGGCTTCGAATGGTCGGGCACGCACAAGATCACCAACAAGCGCGAGTGGCCGGACTGGCGCCCGCCAGCGCAGATGATCAAGCGCGAAGCCGCCAAGGGCCGCTATCTGCCGACCTATCTGGCCGGCGGCATGGAGAACCCGCTCGGGGCGCGCGCGCTCTATCTCGGCACGACCGAGTACCGCATCCACGGTACCAACCAGCCGTGGACGATCGGCGGCGCGGTGTCGTCGGGCTGCATCCGCATGCGCAACGAGGACGTGGTCGACCTCTATGAGCGGGTCAATGTCGGAACCACGGTCGAGGTGATATAACAGTGCTCGCGAATCACTTGGCCGGCAAAGCATTGAGCTTTTAAGGGCCAGTGCAGGAGATAACGGGGGACGGGCCGTATGGGGATGCGGCCGTCAGGAAGGGCAGCACGGGAAACCGCGCTGCCCTTTCCGTTTTCCTGTGAAAACCGAGCCAACACCCAGGCAAGACTGCGCCCGACGTCGCGCCGAGGGCATGGTGGTTCGCTTTCGTGCTGCCATTTTCGATGTTCCTTTGCTATGGGAGCGCAACCAGACAAAAGAGTTCCCCCATGCCCCTGTCCGATGACAACCGCTATCTCAAGGGCGGCCCGGTTGCCCAGCGCATCATCGCCGCCGTGCGCGAGGATGCGGCGATTGCCAAAGCCGAGGGTTTTCCGCCGAAGCTGATCTCGATCACCGTCGGCGATACCGATGCGGTCGATGTCTATGTGCGCAACCAGCGCGCCAAGGCCGAGCTCGCCGGCATCGATTTCGAGGAACGGCGTTTTCCCGCCACCATCACGTCGGGTGAACTGGAGGCAGCCATCCACGGCCTGAACGCCGATCCGCGCGTCACCGGCATCATCATCCAGCGGCCCGTGCCCGCCCATATCCCGATCAAGACGCTGCAAGCGGCGGTGCATCCGCTCAAGGACGTCGAGGGCATGCACCCGGCCTCGATCGGCAACATCGTCTACAACCAGCTCGATCTCGCGCCCTGCACGGCGGCCGCCTCGGTCGAGCTGCTCAAGGAAACCGGCCTCGATCTCAAGGGGCTGGAGGTCGTGGTCGTCGGTCATTCCGAAATCGTCGGCAAGCCGATTGCGTTCCTGCTGATGAGCGAAGGCGCGACGGTGACCGTCTGCCACCACATGACGCGGTCGGTCGCAGCGCATGCGCGGCGCGCCGATGCGCTGTTCGTTGCGGTCGGCAAGCCACGGCTGATCAAGGCCGACATGGTCAAGCCGGGTGCTGCCGTCATCGACATCGGCATCAATTCCGAGATCGGGCCGGACGGGACGAGCCGCATCGTCGGCGATGTCGACACAGAAAGCGTGCGCGAGGTCGCCTCCTGGATCACGCCGGTGCCGGGCGGCGTCGGTCCGATCACGGTGGCGATCCTGCTGCGCAACACGATGGTGGCGCTCAGCCGCCAGCGCGCGCTCTACGAAGCGACTTACGGCACAGCCGACAGGCTGGCGGCGGAGTAACCGCCGAGCGCGGCCCTACTTCGCCGCGATCAGGTTCTCGTCAAGAACGCCTTCCGGCTTCGGTCCGCCATAGGCCCAGTCCAACAGTTTTACCGTGTGCACCACTGGCATCCTGGCAGCGGACGCGATCTGCGTGATGCAGCCGATGTTGCCGGTGGCGACGATCGAGGCGCCCGTTGCCTCGATGTTTTTCACCTTGCGGTCGCGCAGTTTTGCCGAAATCTCGGGCTGCAGGATGTTGTAGGTGCCGGCCGAACCGCAGCAGAGATGGCCCTCGCGCGGCTCGCGGACGACGAAGCCGGCCTTGGTCAGCAGCTCTTTCGGCTGACGCGTGATCTTCTGGCCATGCTGCATCGAGCAGGCGGAGTGATAGGCAACGACCGTGCCCGGCTTGCGCACAGGGTCAGGCATGTCAAAGTCGGCCAGATATTCGGTGATGTCCTTGGCCAGCGCCGACACAAGCGCGGCCTTTTCGGCATAGGCCGGATCGAGGCGCAGCATGAAGCCATAGTCCTTGATCGTCGTGCCGCAACCCGACGCGGTGATGATGATGGCGTCGAGACCGCCCTGGTCGATGGCGCGCGTCCAGGCATCGACGTTCTGCCGGGCCGAGGCAAGGGCTGCCTCTTCGCGTCCCATATGGTGGACTAGTGCGCCGCAGCAGCCCTCGTCCGGAGGCACCACGACCTCGACGCCGAGCCGCCTCAGCAGCGAAATGGTCGTGTCGTTGATGGCGGGATCGAGCACCGACTGCGCGCAACCGGTGAGGATGGCGACACGGCCCTTTTTCGTCCCCTGCCCGGCATGGATGCCTGGCGAGGCCATCGGCGAAGCTGCCGGGATCGACGCCGGCGCGAGCTTGAGCATGGCGCCAAGCGGCTTCAGCGCCGGGACCTTCTCGAACAGGCCGATAAACGGCTTGCCCAGCTTGGCCAGCTTGAGCGCCGCGCGAAAGCGCTGGGGATAGGGCAGGACGAAGGCCAGCATGGCGCGGGTCAGGCGGTCGAGCAGCGGCCGCCTGTAGGTCTCCTCGATATGGGCGCGGGCATGGTCGACCAGATGCATGTAGTTGACGCCCGACGGACAGGTGGTCATGCAGGCCAGGCACGATAGGCAGCGGTCGATATGGGTGACGATCTCCTTGTCGGCGGGTCGGCCGTTTTCCAGCATGTCCTTGATCAGGTAGATGCGCCCGCGCGGTGAATCGAGTTCGTTGCCAAGTGTCACATAGGTCGGGCAGGTGGCGGTGCAGAAGCCGCAATGCACGCATTTGCGCAGGATCTTCTCCGATTCCGCGACATCGGGATCGGCAAGCTGGGCAAGCGAGAAATTGGTCTGCATCGCGTTAGTCCTGTGCCATGCGGCCGGGATTGAGGATGTTCTTCGGGTCGAATTCCTGCTTCAGCCGCCGGCTCAGTGCGGCAAGCGCCGGCGACTGCGGCTCGAACACCGGCAGCGCGGCACGATGGGCAGGTGCCGCGCGCACCAGCGTCGCATGGCCGCCGCCATGTTTGCGCAACAAACCGCGCAGCAGGGCGGCCTCCGGATCGCCCTCTTCCATGCGCAGCCACACCAGTCCGCCCTGCCAGTCATAGAACGCGCTGACGGCGGCCTGCATGCGCAAGGTCAGAACCATTTGATGCCCCTGGGAAGGCGTCATCGAGACGCGCCAGACCGGTTTCTCGCTGCCGTCGGCGAACGGCCTGCAGTCGCGCACATCGCGCCAGATCTGCCGCGAAACGTCGCCGGAAATCTCCTCCAGCGGTCCGGCCTTGCCGAGCAGCGTCTTCAGCGCGGCGATGCGATAGGCGACGGACGGGCCGAAGCCCTCGACCCGCAACAGTGTGGCCGCATCGCTGCCGAGAGCGCCGCCGGTGACACGCGCGGCAACGCGCTCCGGCAGATGGGCGGCGCTCGACACTTCGGCGCTGGAGCCGAGCGCCAGGGCCATGGCAGCGGCGGCCGCGTCGTCGAGCAGGCCACGCACCGCGAGCGTGACCTCGGTCTCGGCCGCGGGCAGCACCTTGAAGGTGACATCGGTGAACACGGCCAATGTGCCCCAGCTGTTGGCCATCAGCTTCGACAGATCGTAACCGGTGACATTCTTGACCACGCGGCCGCCCGACTTGAATTCCTCGCCCCGGCCGGACACCACATTGATGCCGAGGATATGGTCGCGCGCGGCACCGGCCTTCAACCGGCGCGGACCGGACAGGTTCGCGCCGAGCACGCCACCGATGGTGCCTCTGCCCGGCTCGCCACCGAGCAGCGGGCCGTAATCCATCGGTTCGAAAGCGAGCTGCTGGCCGTTTTCCGCCAGCAGCTTCTCGATGCCGGCCAGCGCCGTGCCGGCCTCTGCCGACAGCACCAGCTCGGCGGGTTCATAGAGGGTGACGCCGGTGAGTTTCGACAGGTCGAGCGTATGCTCGGTCTGCAGCGGACGGCCGATGCCCCGCTTGGAGCCATGGCCGATGATTTCGAGCGGCGCCTCTTCCGCCACCGCCCAAGCGACGGTGGAGAGGACTTCGTCAGACGTCGTGGGGGTGAAGGTGGTCATGAAGAGACCGCGCCCTCGAATGCGGAAACGCCGCGTTCCTTCGCACCCCCCTCTGTCCTGCCGGACATCTCCCCCGCAAGGGGGGAGATTGGCAGCTTCAGCCACTCACCTCGCTGGCAGCGCTGGAGATTAGCGAAACCCCACGCGACATCCGATCTCCCCCCTTGCGGGGGAGATGTCCGGCAGGACAGAGGGGGGTGTTCACGCACCGACATGCCCTTCAAAACCTCGGAATGTCCGGAAACGGCAGCTTGCCGCCCGAAATATGCATGCGTCCAAGCTCAGCGCAGCGGCGAAGCTGCGGGAACACTTTTCCCGGATTGAGCAGGTGGTTGGGATCGAAGGCGCATTTGACGCGCATTTGCTGGTCGAGGTCGACCTGGTTGAACATCTCGGGCATCAGGTCTCGCTTCTCGACCCCCACACCGTGTTCGCCTGTCAGCACGCCGCCGACCTTGACGCAGAGCCGCAATATGTCGGCGCCGAAGCTTTCGGCCTTGTCGAGTTCGCCCGGCACGTTGGCATCGTAGAGGATCAGCGGGTGCAGATTGCCATCGCCAGCGTGAAAGACATTGGCAACGCCGAGACCATATTTTTCCGACAGCTCGCGCATGCCGGCCAGCACGCGTGGCAATTCCTTGCGTGGGATGGTGCCGTCCATGCAGTAATAGTCGGGCGAAATGCGGCCCACCGCCGGAAATGCCGCCTTGCGGCCAGCCCAGAAGCTCAGCCGCTCCTGCTCCGACTGCGAGATGCGGCAGGTGGTCGAACCGTTGCGGATGGCGATTGCCTCGACCGCGGTGATGAGATGATCGACCTCGACGCCCGGTCCGTCGAGCTCGACGATCAGCAGTGCCTCGACATCGAGGGGATAGCCGGCATGGACGAAATCCTCGGCTGCGTGGATCGCCGGCCGGTCCATCATCTCCATGCCGCCCGGAATGATGCCGGCGCCGATGATGTCGGCGACGCACTGGCCGCCCTGCTCGCTGGTCGGGAAGCCGATCAGCAGCGCGCGCGCCGTCTCCGGCTTCTTCAGGATGCGCACGGTGACCTCGGTGACGACGCCGAGCAAGCCTTCCGAGCCGGTCATGACGCCTAGCAGGTCGTAGCCTTCCGCATCGAGATGATTGCCGCCGAGCCGCACCACTTCGCCGCTCATCAGCACCATCTCGATGCCGAGCACATTGTTGGCGGTGAGGCCGTATTTCAGGCAGTGCACGCCGCCGGAATTCTCCGCGACATTGCCGCCGATCGAGCAGGCGATCTGGGAGGATGGATCGGGGGCATAGTAGAAGCCCTCCTGCTCGACGGCGGTGGTGATGCCAAGATTGGTGACGCCCGGCTGGGCAACGACGATGCGATTGGGGTAGTCGATCGCAAGGATGCGGTTGAAGCGGCTCATGACCAGCAGCACCGCGTCCTCGAGCGGCAGCGCGCCGCCCGACAGCGAGGTGCCGGAACCCCGCGGCACGACGCGGATGTTGCGGTCGTTGCAGTATTTCAGCACCCTGGAAACCTGCGCCACCGTTTCGGGCAGCACCACCACCAGCGGCAGTTGGCGGTAAGCGGTCAGGCCATCGCTCTCGAAAGCCCGCATGGCGTTGGCTGCATCGACCACGCCTTCGCCCGGCACGATGATGCGCATGTCGGCGACGATCTCGTCGCGCCGGCGCATCGTGGCGTCGTCTGGTTTCGGCATGGCAAGGCCGGACATCAGCAGCCTCATTTCGCTTGACTGGTCAAAATCTTTTACCAGTGAAGCGCGATGGTTGCAAATACTGCCGGGGCGGAGACACACGCCCCAAGGTGGGGACAAGCTTCCGCAGCGGCAATCTGCCGCTGTCTCACCCTCCCCCTTGTGGGGAGGGTCGCGAACGAAGTGAGCGGGTTGGGGGTCGGCGCGGCGCTTTATGATGCCCCCCACCCCGTCTCACGATCTTCGCTTTGCTGCGATCATGAGCCGACCCTCCCCACAAGTGGGAGGGTAAGGGGCGCCGCTATTCGCCCGGGTGCTTGCCGGGCTCGGAATGCATCTGGCGCACGCGGCGCACGCCCCACCAGACCAGCAGAATGGCGACCGGCACCGACGCGGCGGTGACGATTTCGGGCGCGAAGGCATGGCCGAAAATCGAGGCGCCCTTGGCGACATAGCCGATGAGGCCGACCACGTAGTAGGAGACGGCGGCGACCGAGAGGCCTTCGACGGTCTGCTGCAGGCGCAGTTGCAGGCGGGCGCGGTTGTTCATCGAGGCGAGCAGGTCGCGGTTCTGCTTCTCGACCTCGACATCGACCCAGGTGCGCAGCAGCGTGGTGGCGCGG
The DNA here is from genome assembly GCF_055901595.1 of Mesorhizobium sp. WSM1386. Classification (NCBI taxonomy): domain Bacteria; kingdom Pseudomonadati; phylum Pseudomonadota; class Alphaproteobacteria; order Hyphomicrobiales; family Phyllobacteriaceae; genus Mesorhizobium; species Mesorhizobium sp. WSM1386. Next base: position 2,754,955 of record NZ_CM148373.1, on the reverse strand, counting down.
GTCAGCTTGCGCGACAGATTGGCTTGCCGCTCCTCGACCGACCGGCAGGTGCGCATGGCCGGTGCAACGCGCCGCTGCAGGAACCCGCCCCAGGTGTCATAGCCGGGCACGGCTTCCTCCTCGAGCGCCTCCAGCCGCTCGACGACGATGCCGTCATAGGCGCGGCTGGCGCCGAAGCGATAGAGGCTCGATGCCGCGTCCGCTTCCAGTTCCGCGGCCAATTCGGTCAAGTCGGCGAGCAGCGTCTGGCTGTCGCGGGTCTCGGCGACCTTCATTTCCAGCGTGGTCTGGGCGAGCCTGTCCTCGATGCGGCGGGCGCGGCCGGACAGGGTAAGCGCCAGCGGCAGGCCGAGCATGGCGAGCGTGCGGTAGGTCTCGATGTCGATCAGCCGCTGCGACAGCGCTCCGGTGCGCGCCGGAGTCAGACCGCGATCGAGCACCAGGATGCGCGTCATACCGTCGCCGTCCTGGCGGAAATCGGTGACTATTGCCGCATTGCCGCGTTCGACCAGCGAGTAGCACAGGCTGGTCGGGTCGAAAGCGGCGATCAGCCGCTCACTCGCCTGCGTCCACTTGCGGATTTCCAGGCGGATGCCGGAGATGACGGTTCCCGGCGGCGAAAAGCCGTTGCCGAAGGGCGAGTCCTCCTGCGTCCTGCCGTTTTCGGAAAGCGGCCCCTCCCACAGATAGGTCGAGAATTCCGTGTGCCGTTCCCAACGCAGCGAGCCCTTGCCCGACTTCATGGCATGATGGCGGGCCTGGCGATCGGGCGCGGCGATGCCGAGCCGCCGCGACAGCTCGGAAAGGACGGCATGATCGACGCTGGAGCCGCCCTCGGTCATGAAGGCAAGCTGGATCAGGACGCGCGGCTTTTGGATCAGCGGATGCGGCCGGGCATGCACCTCACCCAGCGCGCCGGGCCGGCCTTCATGCGCTGGAAAGCCCATGACACTGCCTTGGGCGCGCGGCTGGAACTCGAGATTGGACGGGTCGTCTGACACGGCTAGTTCCCCGGGTTTCTTTGAACCCCTCTTGTAGTTGCGTCCCTCTAGGACCAATAGGCTGGTGACGCAAACAGCAAAGTTTAGCCGAAGACGATATGGCGCCGTGCGGCAAAACCGACCCGCCTCGGCCAATTGGATAAATAATTTGACCAGTTGGCGACGCAGGCTTTATCCTGCGCGACACCGTTTTCACCTTCCAGGCATTCTGTTGAGCGATATTTTTTCCAGGATCGAGCATTCGCGCACCGCCGACGAGGTCGTGCAGCAGATCGAGAGCCTCATCCTCGAAGGCGTGCTGCGCACCGGCGACCGGCTGCCCGGCGAGCGCGAACTGGCACGCCAGTTCGACGTATCGCGGCCGATCCTGCGCGATGCCCTGAAGGCGCTCGAAGGGCGCGGGCTTTTGACGACCAAGGCCGGCGGCGGCACGCATGTCGCAGACATCATCGGCCAGCTGTTCACTAAACCGGTGGCGGACCTGATTTCGATGCATCGCAAGGCGGTCACCGACTATCTGGAATACCGCCGCGAGATCGAAGGCATAGCCGCCGAATATGCGGCGCGGCGCGCCACGCCGGAGGATCTCGCGCTGCTCGACCGCATCATGGCACGCATGGACCAGGCGGATCGCACCGGCGATTTCGACGACGAGGCCGAAATCGACGTCGAATTCCATCAGGCGATCTGCGAATGCGCGCACAACATCCTGCTGCTGCACACGTTGCGATCCTGCTATCGGCTGCTGTCGGAAGGCGTGTTCCAGAACCGGTTGCTGGTCTTCACCGTACCTGGCGCACGCGAGGCCCTGCTTGCACAACACCGCGCGATCCACGCCGCGGTGAAGGCCGGCGACCCGGCCGGCGCCCGCCAGGCGGCGATGGATCACATCACCTATGTCGAGCGGTCGATGGCCGAGGCGGAGCGCAGCGGCGACTGGCAACGCGTGTCGCGGCTGCGGCTGCGGCAGCGCTCGGAAGCCGGCGATACCGAACCAGCACGCGGACGCACCTAATCAATTCGACCAAGCGGGGACTATCATGAGCGACATTCTCACCATCGCGGACCTCAAGGACCTCGCGCGCCGGCGCGTGCCCAAGATGTTCTTCGACTATGCCGACTCGGGCGCCTGGACCGAGAGCACCTATCGGGCAAACGAGGAAGACTTCCAGAAGATCAAGTTCCGCCAGCGCGTGCTGGTCGACATGAGCAACCGCTCGCTGGAATCGACCATGATCGGCCAGAAGGTGGCGATGCCGGTGGCCTTGGCGCCGACCGGCCTGACCGGCATGCAGCACGCCGATGGCGAGATGCTGGCGGCCCAGGCGGCCGAGGAATTCGGCGTACCGTTCACGCTCTCGACGATGAGCATCTGTTCGATCGAGGATGTCGCCTCGGTGACGAAGAAACCGTTCTGGTTCCAGCTCTATGTCCTGCGCGACAAGGATTTCGTGGTCAATTTGATCGACCGGGCGAAGGCGGCGAAATGCTCGGCGCTGGTGCTGACGCTCGACCTGCAGATCCTCGGCCAGCGCCACAAGGATGTCCGCAACGGGTTGACCGCGCCGCCCCGCATGACGCTTACCAACATCATCGACATGGCCATCCGGCCGCGCTGGTGCCTGGGCATGGCCGGCACCAAGCGCCGCACTTTCCGCAACATCGTCGGACACGCCAAGGGCGTCGGCGACGTGGCCTCGCTGTCGTCATGGACGACGGAGCAGTTCGATCCGCATCTGTCGTGGAAGGATGTCGCCTGGATCAAGGAACGCTGGGGCGGCAAGCTGATCCTGAAAGGCATTCTCGACAAGGAAGACGCGCTGATGGCGGCCAAGACCGGAGCCGACGCGATCATCGTTTCCAACCATGGCGGACGCCAGCTCGACGGCGCGTCGTCCTCGATCATGGCGCTGGAGGAGATTGCGGACGCGGTCGGTGACAAAATAGAGGTGCATATGGATGGCGGCATCCGCTCCGGCCAGGACGTGTTGAAAGCGCTCTGCCTCGGCGCCAAGGGCACCTATATCGGCCGGCCATTTCTCTACGGCTTGGGTGCGCTCGGCAAGGAAGGGGTTACCAAAGCCTTGGAAATCATCCGCAAGGAGATGGACATCACGCTGGCGCTGTGCGGAAAGCGTCTGGTCACCGACATGGGCAAGGACCAGCTCCGGCGCTAAGCTTCGGGTGACGACCTGACCACGGAGAACAGCGAGAGTTGGCGGAACCGGGCATCCATTTTCTCGACGCGCATGGGCCAGACGGCATGCGGCTCTACGCGATCGGCGATGTGCATGGCCGGCTCGACCTGCTGGCCGCCATGCACCGGCGGATCGAGAGCGAGCTGCAATGGGAACCAGTTCGCGACTGGCGGGTGATCCACCTCGGCGATTATGTCGACCGCGGGCCGGACTCCAAGGGCGTCATCGACTTTCTGATCGAGGCGCGCGAACGCGATCCGCGAAATCTGATGCTCGCCGGCAACCACGATATCGGCTTTCTCGATTTTCTGGGAACCCCTGACCCGGAAGGCCTTTTCATGCGCTATGGCGGCGTGCAGACGGCGCTGTCCTATGGTGTGTCACTCGCCGCCGATGCCAGCTGGTTCGGCAAGACGGAAACGCTGAGACGAAGACATGCGGCGCTGCTCGAGGCAATGCCACCTAGCCATGTCGATTTCCTGCGATCGCTGCCTTTTTCGGTAGCGTTCGATGACTTCTTCTTCTGCCATGCCGGCATCAGGCCGGGGATCCCGCTGGAAAAGCAGAACCCGCAGGACCTGATCTGGATCCGCGACGTTTTCCACGATTACACCGGCCTCTTCCCGAAGATCGTGGTGCACGGCCACACGCCGGTGCCGGAAGCGGAAGTGATGGCCAACCGCGTCAATGTGGACACGCTTGCCTGGCAATCAGGCATGCTGACCGCGCTCGTCGTGGACGGCGCGGACAAACGCATCCTGGAAATCACGATAAAGGAAGCTTGAGCGCCCGCGTCCGAGAACGCGAAGACGTTGCGGCTTTAGCGCAAGGAAGCGGTGACGCCGTAGCCGTCGACCGCATTGTGGTTGTTTGCCGCGTCGGCGGCATAGATACCCAGACCGCAAAGCACGATGGCGGAGAGCATGGCAAAGGACAGAAGCGCTGCTTTCACGGAAGTCATCTCTTGTTGAGCTTTCTGCATCTGTGCACGAGGCGGTTACCAATGCGTTGAAACGGAAAAATCGCTTCAAAATTTCGACGATTTCGCGCTTCTAGGCATGTTCTGTATCGGCGGTGTGTCGCACGGGTCACACAAAAGGTTCATCGCGGTTGCACAGCCGATGCAAGGCGCGCGCCTTCTAGGATGGCGGGCGGACACAAGCCAAGGACGAAAGGGGTTTTCCCAGAAGGATTCAGGGCTGCGTGCCAATTATGTCACGCAGCAGAGCGCCGAGGGGCGGAGGTTCAGATCGTCGCCACCCAGGCGCGGGCAATGGCGAGGCCAGCGGCGTCGGCATCGGGGCCGTTGCGCGCCATTTCGCCATCGAGTTGGCCAGCCCAGTCTGGATGGCGCGCGGCAATGATCGGCGCGAAGGAGGAACTCCAGTCCTTCACCATCGGCCGGTCGGCCTCGAAGTGGAACTGGAAGCCATAGACGGCGCGGCCGACGCGAAACGCCTGATTTTGGGCGACATCGTTGCCCGCGAGCCGCACGGCGTTTCGCGGCAGCTCGAATGTGTCGTCGTGCCACTGGAAGATCGGGAACTTTTCCGGCAGTGCGCCCAGCACCGGATCGGCCTTGGCGTCAGGCGTCAGCGACACGCCGCGCCAGCCGAATTCGTTGGCGCCGCCGATGCGGTTCTCGCCGCCGAAGGCGCGGGCGACCAGCTGGCTGCCAAGGCAGATGCCGAGAACGGCGCGATCCTTGCCGGCGAAATCGCGGGTCAGTTCGAGCAGCGCCGGAAAATAGGGATATTCATCGTCGGCCAGCGCATTCTGGCCGCCGCCGAGCACCACCAGGGCATCGTGCCCGGTTGCATCTTCCGGCAGGAGGTCGCCCTTGTAGGGGAGGCGCACATCGAGATCGGCACCCGCTTCCGCAAGTGCGGCTCCGACCTGGCCGAGGCCGGTATTGTCGTAGTTCTGGACCACCAGCACCCGCATCGCAAAACCCTGCTGACATGAAAAAGATGCGACGAGCGATATCATGCCGCCAGCATTGCAGCCAAGATGCGTATCCCAGGAGAGAACTATGCCACTGCAGAACCGGGTCGATCCATTCGGCGCCATCCACGCCGTGCCCGAGCGCGGGCTGTTCACCGGCAATCGCGGCATCATCCACGATCCCGAGACCAGGACACTGCTCAGGAAACGCTGGGCGCTTCAGGCCTGGATCATCTGCGTCTGCCAGTTCCGCAATGTGCGGCGCGAGCCGATGGGCCGCAACCGCAAGAGCGACGACCATCTGGGCGGCAAGGCCGGCTGGACGGAATTGTTCTTCCTCGACGAGGTGACGGCATTGGCGGCCGGGCATCGCCCCTGCTTCTTCTGCCAGCGCGAACGGGCCAGGGATTTCGTCGGCCATTTCGGTGAAGCGTTCGGCATTGCCGAGCCGCGGGCGCCGCAGGTCGACAAGCGGCTGCACAAGGAGCGGTTGGCTTCGGGCGGCAAAAGGCCGGATGTGGCAACGGCCGAGCTTGCCGTCCTGCCCGACGGCGCGGTGATCGCGGCCAACGGCTGCGCACATGCCTTGTGCAACGGCAGGGCGTTGCCGTGGTCCTTTGCCGGATATGGCCCGCCCATCGACCTTGACCAGTTCGAAGGCAAGGCGCTTGTTCTGCTGACCCCGGAGACGACGCTTGCGGTCCTCCGTCATGGCTTTCGGCCGGTGTGGCATCCGTCGGCCGAGGCTTGACGCCGGCGGCCGGCTCGCCCATTCCTCGGCCATGCGCGCCAATTACAAGATGCAACGGCTGTTCGTGCCCGACGATCTCGCAGGGGATGCCGAGTTCGATGCCGGCCAGCAGCAAAGCCATTATCTCATGCACGTGCTGCGGCTCGGCGAAGGGGCCGAGATCCTTGTCTTCAATGGCCGCGACGGCGAATGGTCGGCGGCCATCGCCGCGAAGACAAAAAGGGCGGTGCGGCTGAAGGTGCTGGCGCTGCAGCGGCCGCAGCCGCCGTTGCCCGACCTGATCCATTGTTTCGCGCCCCTGAAACAGGGGCGGCTCGACTATCTCGTGCAGAAGGCGGTCGAGATGGGCGCCGGCATCCTGCAGCCCGTCATCACCCAGCATACGCAAGTGGCAAAGCCTTCCATCGACCGACTGCGCGCCAATGTCGTCGAAGCCGCCGAGCAATGCGGCATCCTGGCGGTGCCGGAGGTTCGCGAGGCGGAAAAATTCGAACGCCTGCTGACCGGCTGGGACAAGGAACGGCGGCTGATCTTCTGTGACGAGGACGCCTCGACCAACAATCCGCTGCCTGCCTTGCAGGCGATAAAGGAAAAGAAGCTCGGGCTGCTGGTCGGGCCAGAGGGCGGCTTTTCCGATGAGGAGCGCAAGATGCTGCGCGCCCTGCCCTTCGTGAGCGCCATTCCGCTCGGGCCGCGCATCCTGCGCGCCGACACGGCGGCCGTGGCCGCGCTTGCAGTGATCCAGGCAAGTGTCGGAGACTGGTAAAGGATCTTCCCTTCTCCCCTTGCGGGAGAAGGTGGCCGAGCGAAGCTCGGTCGGATGAGGGGTGCTCCAGCTTGGCGCGGACATTACTCCGTCACCCACCCCTCAACCGTCTCGGCGCTGTGCGCCGATCCACCTTCTCCCACAGGGAGAGAAGGAAAGAAGCCGCAGTTCAATTCCTCTTGACCTGTGGCTCAGGATTTTTCGCTTGATCGGCTACTGACATTTCGTCCATCTAGCGCCGGCGGTCGTCCGGCCGCTCTACAGCGCCGCGCATCCTTTCGGACGCGCAAAGGACGCTGTAGCATTCGATTGGGGCACATGATCCTTTCCGAAAATCGAAAGTCGATTTTCGGGGTCATCTGCTGAGGGCTAAGATCATGGCGCGCGACACAACCGATTTCCGGCCGATCGAAGGCGTCGACGAACTCGTCGAACACCTCGCCGAAGGCAACAAGGCACGCGACAAGTGGCGCATCGGCACCGAGCACGAGAAATTCCCCTTCTATGTCGATGGCAATGCGCCGGTGCCCTATGGCGGAGAGCGCGGCATCCGCGCCATCCTCGAAGGCATGCAGTCAAAGCTCGGCTGGGACCCGATCATGGATGACGGCCGCATCATCGGCCTGGTCGAGCCGACCGGCCAAGGTGCGATTTCGCTCGAGCCTGGCGGCCAGTTCGAGCTTTCCGGCGCGCCGCTGGAAACCATCCATCAGACTTGCCGTGAGGGCAATGCACATCTGGCCCAGGTGCGCGAGATCGCCGAGCCGATGGGAATCCGCTTCCTTGGCCTTGGCGGCAGCCCGAAATGGTCGCTGGCCGAGACGCCGAAAATGCCGAAGTCGCGCTATGAGATCATGACACGCTACATGCCCAAGGTCGGCACCAAGGGCCTCGACATGATGTACCGCACCTGCACGATCCAGGTTAACCTCGACTTCGAGAGCGAGGCCGACATGCGCCGCAAGATGCAGGTGTCGCTGAAGCTGCAGCCGCTGTCGACGGCGCTGTTCGCCAATTCGCCCTTCACCGAAAGCCGGCCGAACGGCCTGCAGAGCTGGCGCGGCGACATCTGGCGCGATACCGACAACCAGCGCTCGGGCCTGCTCGAATTCTGCTTCTCGCCGGATTTCGGGTTCGCCGACTATGTCAAATGGGCGCTCGACGTGCCGATGTATTTCGTCATCCGCGACGGCCGCTATCATGACATGACGCATATCACCTTCCGCCAGTTCATGGCCGGTGCCGCGCGCAATGAAGTGCCCGACGGGCTGCCGACGATGGGCGACTGGGCCAACCATCTGTCGACGCTATTCCCCGACGTGCGCCTGAAGCGCTTTCTCGAGATGCGCGGCGCCGATGGCGGGCCGTGGCGGCGTATCTGCGCGCTGCCGGCCTTCTGGGTCGGACTGCTCTACGACGAGGCCGCGCTCGACGCGGCGGAGGCATTGACCGCGAGCTGGACATATGAAGAAACACTGGCCATGCGCAATGCTGTGCCTGAACTCGGCATTTCCGCGCCTTTCCGCAACACCACGCTGCGCGAGATCGCGCGCGACGTGCTGGCCATTTCGCGCACGGGGCTGAAGAACCGCGGCAAGAAGAACCGCGACGGCTACGACGAGACCTCGTTCCTCAACACACTGGACGAAGTGGTTGCGCGCGGCACCACCAGCGCCGAGGAGATGCTTTCCGCCTATCACACGCGCTGGGGCGGTTCGATCGAGCCGGTGTTCATGGAATATGCCTATTAACCGCGGGCCATAACGAGCGACAAAAGCTGCTTCAATCGGGCGTTGAAACGAATTACGCTCTCCGCCCAGGATTTCCCGGAGGAGAAGCCGATGCCTACCTTGTTCGACATGCTGACCCAGGCCCAGAACGGCAATGGCATGCAGGCGCTTGCCCAACAATATGGGCTTTCGATGCAACAGACACAGGCGGCGGTCGCAGCACTGCTGCCGGCCTTTTCGCAGGGGCTGCAACGCAACACCGCCGACCCTTATGGGCTCGGCGCCTTCATGACGGCGATGGCAAGCGGCCAGCACGCCAAATATTTCGAGGATGCGACCCGAGCCTTCTCGCCGCAAGGGGTCGATGAGGGCAACGGCATTCTGGGGCATCTGTTTGGCTCCAAGGACCTGTCGCGCGCCGTCGCCGGCCAGGCGGCGCAAGCGAGCGGCGTCAGCCAGCAGATCCTGCAGCAGATGCTGCCCGCGATCGCCTCGATGGTGATGGGCGGGCTGTTCAAGCAGACGACCAGTCAGATGCAGGCCGCCGGCGGTTTCGGCGGTGGCGGCAACAATCCGCTCGGCGAGATCATCGAGCAGATGATGCGGCAAGGCGGGGGCATGCAAGCCCCGGCTCCACAGCCACGCCAGGCGCCGCCACCTCAAAGCCCGATGGACAACCCGCTTGGCAAGGTCTTGCAGGACATGTTCGGCGGCGGTACGCCGCAACCGCAAAGCCAGCCGCAGCCGGCACCCAATCCCTATGGCGACAACCCGCTCGGCAAGGTGCTGCAGGACATGTTCGGCGGTGGCACACCGCAGCCGCAAGGCCGGCCCCAGCCGGCACCCAATCCCTATGGCGACAACCCGCTCGGGAAAATCTTCGAGGAGATGCTACGGCAAGGAGGTGGTGGCGGCGGCTTGCCCGGCGGACAGCCGGCGCCACAACCTCAGGCGTCGCAACGGCCGCAGCAGCGACAGGCGCCGCAGCCAGAGACCAATCCGAGCGGTAGGGCGAGGAACCCGTTCGACGATTTGTTCGGCAAAATGTTCGAGACCGGCGCCCAGCAGCGTGACGAGTACCAGAAGGGCGTGGAAACGATCTTCGACCAGTTCAAGCGGGACATGGGCCGGCGGTAGGCGTCAAGCCAATTTCCCTGCGAGCCACAAAAGAAAAGCCCGGTCCTGGGAGGACCGGGCAACGTGCAGGCAGGCCGGCGGGGGACCGGCAGGGAGTGGGAAGCCTGCAGAACCTTTGGTCGCGCCGAACCGTGAATAGGTTCACCGGACCGAAACTGAGCGATCAAGCCACCTTGCGGGCAATGTCCTCGATCGTTTCCACACGATCGCTGGCAATTTCCCGCAACATCGCCGTCGGATCGCGGCCAAACGGCACGTCGATGGCGACATGCAGGTCGGCGCGCGTCAGGCCGATGTCGGCGAGCTCGGCGTCCGACATCTCGCCGAGGCGGTAGAAGGCGCGGCGATTTTTCCAGGCGCGATAGGCGTTGGAGACGGTGTTTGCCACGCGCGCCGCAACAGCCGGACGCGAGGTGATGCGCGAGGTCTCGGTGGCGAAATCAAACGTGGTCATGTCGGTCTCCTTCAGACTCGAACGGACAAAACCGAACGATCGGCGCTGGCGACAGCGGCCGTTTCGGCTTCGATTCACATGCCTTCATGTGGACAATACCAATTTGCCACCAGCCAATTGATTAATCCAACGAATGTTTCTAATCATAGACATCAACAACAATGATGGATTGGACCGATGAAAGCGCCGCTCGATCTCGATCAGTTGCAGACCTTCATCTCGATTGCCGATACCGGCAGTTTTACCCGCGCGGCGGAGGAGGTTCACCGCACCCAGTCGGCGGTGTCCATGCAGATGCGCCGGCTGGAGGAGCGGATCGGCAAGCCGCTGTTCGAGAAGGAGGGGCGTACCAACAGATTGAGCGAGGAAGGCGACAAGCTGCTCTCCTACGCAAGACGGCTGCTCTATCTCAACCGCGAAACGCTCGCCGCCTTCGACGACCAGCGGCTCGAAGGCACGATCCGCATCGGCACGCCGGACGACTATGCCGACCGTTTCCTGCCCGAGATCATGGCCCGCTTCACGCGCTCCAACCCGCGCGTCGAGCTGACCGTCATCTGCGAGCCGACGCCGGGGCTGGTCGAGCATATCAAGCGCGGCAATCTCGACCTTGCGCTGGTGACGCACAACGATGTCCGCGGCCAGTCGGAGGTGGTGCGGCGCGAGCCGCTGCTGTGGGTCACCTCCGCCAACCATGCGACGCATGAACAGGTAACGCTGCCGATGGCCTTTGGCCGGCCGAACTGCATCTGGCGGCGCGCCGCCGTCGACGTGCTCGACCAGCAGAACCGCGACTACCGTATCCTGTTCACCAGTTTCTCGGCGACCGTGATCACCGCCGCGGTGCTTTCGGGCCTGGCGATCTCGGTGCTGCCGGAATGCGCGCTCAGGCCCGGCATGCGGGTGCTGGGCGAGGCCGATGGCTTTGGCGCCCTGCCCGATTGCCGCATCGGTATCATGCGCGGCCAGACGTCGCGGCCGGAGATTGTCGACGCGCTCGCCCGCCATATTTCGGAAAGCCTGGACAATATTTCCGTACCGCTTGGCGAGGAGACGGGAACATTCGACTTCGCGGCACTCGCCTTCGCCAAGATGAAGCGGAGCAAGCCGAACCAGATCCTGCCAGGCTGGTAGGAGGGACCAGGCATATGCGGACCATGAGTACCTGGACCGACACTGCGCCTTGACGCGGAACGCCAACCAGCCCCCAATCGAGCGATGAGCGAAGCATCCGAATCACGCACCAACGCCACCGAATACACGGTGAGCGAGATTTCCGGCGCGCTGAAGCGCACAGTCGAGGACGTCTTCGGCAATGTGCGGGTGCGCGGCGAAATCTCCGGCTATCGCGGGCCGCACTCCTCCGGCCACGCCTATTTCGCGCTGAAGGACGACCGCGCCCGGCTCGATGCCGTGGTGTGGAAAGGCACGATGAGCCGGCTGAAATTCCGTCCCGAGGAAGGGATGGAGGTGATCGCCACCGGCAAGCTCACCACCTATCCCGGCAAGTCCAACTACCAGATCGTCATCGACAATCTGGAGCCGGCCGGCGTCGGAGCGCTGATGGCGCTGCTTGAAGAGCGCAAGCGCCGGCTGCAGGGAGAAGGGCTTTTCGATGCCGGCCGCAAGCGCCGGCTGCCGTTCATGCCGCGCGTCATCGGTGTCGTCACCTCGCCGACCGGATCCGTCATCCGTGACATCATCCACCGCATCAAGGACCGCTTTCCGTTGCACGTGCTGGTCTGGCCGGTCCGAGTGCAGGGCGAGACGTCAGGCGTGGAAGTGACCAATGCCGTCGCCGGCTTCAACGCCCTGGCATGGGACGGCGCCATCCAGCGCCCCGATCTCTTGATCGTGGCGCGCGGCGGCGGCAGCCTCGAGGATCTGTGGGGCTTTAACGACGAAGCGCTGGCGCGCGCCGTTGCCGCCTCCGGCATTCCGGTGATCTCGGCCGTCGGCCATGAAACGGACTGGACGCTGATCGACCTTGTCGCCGATGTGCGGGCGCCGACACCGACGGGTGCTGCCGAAATCGCCGTGCCGGTGAAGGCAGACCTCGAAGCGACGCTTGCCAGCCTGGGCGCGCGGCTCAAGGCGGCGGTCCTGCGCAACTTCGAACGCAAGCGGCAGGCCGCCCGTGCGGCGGCCCGTGCCCTGCCCTCGCCCGACCAATTGCTGGCGCTGCCGCGCCGGCGCCTCGACGAGGCGACAAGCCGGCTCGGCCGCGGCCTGATGGTTTCCACCGAACGCAAGCGGGCACGATTTGTTGCCGTGAAGCTGACGCCGACGATGCTTTCGCAGCGCATTGCCGAGGCGCGGCGCACCAACGAACGCAATCTCTTGCGAGCGCAAGGAGCGCTGCGCGCGCTGGCGAGAGCCCGGCGTGCAGAGCTAAATCGGGCAGCGGACCAGTTGCCGAAATGTGCGAGGGCATCGCTGCAGCGGCACAGGCAGCAATTGGCCTTGCTGCAAGGCCGCATCACGATCGAGCCGACAGCGCGGCGCCAACGCGTGCAAAGGGATTTTCTGGCAGCCTTGACGAGGCGCGGTACGCAGGCGGTACTGATCCGGCTGGAGCGCTTGCGCGGGCGTGTTGTCCAGGCCGACAGGTTGATGGCGACGCTTTCGCACAAGGCCGTGCTGGCGCGTGGCTTCGCGCTGGTGAAGGATGCCGACGGCGCGGTCATCAAGCAGGCCGCCGACGTGGCGTCGGGAATGGCGCTTTCATTGGAGTTCGCCGATGGCACTGCGGATGCGGTGGCAACCAGCGGTGCGGCCCGGCCGAAGCCGGCTGCCAAGCCATCCGCAAAGACCCCAGTTGCCAAGAGCAGGGAACCCGGCAATCAAGGATCGCTGTTCTGAGATCATGACCGATAGTCCGCATCATCTGGCAACGCCATCCGGCAAGCCGCGCGCGCGAAGCTTCGGCATCGGCTTCGACGGAACGCCAGGGCCGTTCAACGCGATCACCGACGTGCCGGGCGTCGCGGTCGGCTATGCGACGCTGATATCGGGCGACGGCACGCTCGTCGTCGGCAAGGGGCCGGTGCGCACCGGCGTCACCGCGATCCTGCCCAGGCCGCGCGCCGAGCTGGCCACGCCAGTCTTTGCCGGCATTTTCAGCCAGAACGGCAATGGCGAACTGACCGGCTCGCATATCATCGAGGAAACCGGCGCCTTCAACTTCCCGATCACCATCACCAACACGCATTCCTGCGGTGTTTCACGCGATGGCACGCTGCGCTGGCTGCACCATGTGCTGCCGGCGGCACTCGACAGCGGCTGGGGCCTGCCGGTGGCGGCGGAGACCTATGACGGGTTTCTCAACGATATCAACGGCCACCATCTGACATCGGAGCATGTTGCCGAGGCCCTCGACGGTGCCGCCGGCGGCCCGATCGAGGAAGGCAGCGTCGGGGGCGGCACCGGCATGATCGCCTTCGGCTTCAAGGCAGGCTCAGGGACCGCGTCGCGCATGGTCGAGTGGCAAGGCCTCAGCTTCACGGTCGGCGCTTTCGTGCAGGCGAATTTCGGCAAGTTGCGCAATTTCACGGTTCGCGGACAGCGGGTCGAGCCGGAGCTTGCCGCGCTGGCCATCCGCGAAGCTGCGGAGCGCGCCGAAAAAGGCTCGATCATCGCCGTCATCGCCACCGATGCGCCCTTCCTGCCGCACCAGATGAAACGGCTGGCCCGCCGCGTGCCGCTCGGCGTCGCCATGACCGGCGGCTTCGGCTATCACAGCTCGGGCGACATTTTTCTTGCCTTCTCGACAGCCAATCCCGCCGCGGCACTGGCGCCGTCGGGCCGCATCGCCAATGCCGATTTCATCCCGGACAGCGACATCGACCCGTTCTTCGACGCGGTGATCCAGGCCGTGGAAGAGGCGATCCTTAACGCATTGACCGCCAGTGACGACATGACCGGGCGCGACGGCAATTTCGTGCCGGCACTACCGAAGGCTTGGCTAAGAGAAAAGTTCGGCTGAAACGAAAACGCGGGCCGAAGGGCCCGCGCATTCAGACAGGGTCGCCCCTAAAATCTATTCGGCGGCTTTGCTGGACGCCTGCTGGTTCCCGTCCGCCTCGGCTGCTTCCTCGAGCCGGGATGCGATGAGTTCCTTGATATCGCCGACTTCTTCCTGGATGTCTTCCAACGGAATGCCGACCTCCGCTGCCTTGGCAGCGCATTCCTTGGCCAGAGTCTCGGCCTGCTTCTCGATCCTGGCGTGGGACTGGCAATGGACCTTTTCGCCGATCCAACCCTGCAAGAACTCGATCGCGTGTTCACTCATACTGCTGTTCCCTGGCGGCAAAGCCGGTTGGTAATCATAAACGCCGACATCCCGCAAAGGATGCCTGTCCCCATTCCAACCGAGTCGTAACGCCCCGGCAAGCCGATGCCGTCCAAGGTCCACAGAGCCGTAGGAAATCGAGGTTTGAAGAACATTTTCTGATTCTGGAGGGGCTGGTACCGTTTAGCCGGATCGAGCCGGCTGTGCGCCACTGTTTCTATTTGCTTTTTTCCGGTTTTCGAGCCGATTTTCGTCACAAAAGATGGCGCAATACCTAGCACATTTACAGTCGCTTCCGTGGTGCAGCCCTCAGGCATGCGTTACGAAGCCGCCGCTATATAGTGATATCCCCGTTCAATGTCGACTCCTCTCGGCCTTGACCGCCAGACGCGGAAAGTCGCACCTTTTGCCAGCCCCGTCAGCGTGCCCCGTCAGAATGTCTCCACCCACGGCCTGAGCTCCATTTCCCAGGTCCAGGCGCTGCGCTGCTGGCGATGGATGGAGAGATAGGCCTCGGCAATCGCATCCGGTGACAGCCGGCGATCCTGCGGCTCGGACTCCTGGCCCGACGTCGCCGAAGCGATGGCGCCATCGATGATGAAGTGGGCGACGTGGATGTTCTTCGGGGCCAGTTCGCGGGCCATGGATTGCGCCAGTCCGCGCAAGCCGAATTTCGGCATGGCAAAACCGGCGGAGCCGGCGAATCCTTTCACGCTTGCCGTCGCGCCGGTGAAGAAGATCGAGCCTGACCCCAGGGCGAGAAGCCGCCGGGCCGCTTGCTGACCGACCAGGAACCCACCATAGGCACCGACCAGCAATGCCTGCCGGACCGCCTCGGGATCGAGCTCGGTTATCGGGCCGCGGGCGCGTCCGCTGGCATTGAAAATCACGATCGAGAGCGGACCGGCCTTGTCGGCGACATCGAACAGATGCTCGACCGATGCGGGATCGGAGACATCCGTTGCCACGGCCTGCGCGCCGATTTGTGCCTGCAAGGCGCCGAGTTTCTCTATATTGCGGGCGGCCAGGACCACGCGAAAGCCCTCGCCGGCGAGCAGGCGCGCCAGCGAGGCGCTCAATCCGGAGCCCGCGCCGGCGATGACGGCGACATTGGATGTCATGAGACCCTCCTTCTTTCCACTGATTGCGGCCGATCACCGAATGACCCAGACGAAACCTGCCGGATCGGCGCGGCCCTGGCAACGCGCATGTCAGGAAGAAAAATGGCCGGGCGCGAAAGCGGCCCGGCCAAAATGAAGGTCAAAACCTTCAGAGGGGAACACCGTTCAACGAAATGGGAGGAAAACGCTGAACGGATTTTTTCCTTTTGAGCCGACTTCCGGCCAGATACGACGAATAGTTTTCTAAAGATCGGCATGAGTTGCGAAAATCCTGTCCTTTCGAGCCTGTGAAGCTCAGCCGGCCCGGACTTCCGGTTCCAGCAGGTCCGCATAGTGGCGCCGCGCGACGTCGGGATGCGAACGCAGCCGGCTTTTCAGCACATTGGTTCCGACATCGCGAAACAGCGGATTGTCCGGATCGCTGGCCGGCCCGCGTGCCTGCGCCGCCAGTTCCTCGGAAAGACCAAGCAGTGGTATCGTCGCATCGAGCCTGGCGCTGAAGAAGAACGGCACCGAAATGCGCTCGACCCCGGCGGGCGGCGTCACCACGCGATGCACCGTCGCGCGCAAATAGCCGTTCGAGGCCAGTTCGAGCAGTTCGCCGATGTTGACGACGAGCGTTCCGGGAATGGGGTCCACATCCACCCAGCTTCCATCATAGTCGACCTGCAGCCCTTTGCTGTCGTCCTGGAGCAGCAGCGTCAGGAAGCCGCCATCCTTGTGCGCGCCAACGCCCTGGTCGCCGGCGGTTGCATCGCGGCCAGGGTAGCGCACGATCTTCATGCGGTGATTGGGCTCCCCGTCATAGATCGGGTCGAAGGCGTCCTCGGGCTGATCGAGCGACAGTGCGAAGGCCTTCAGCAATCGGATCGCCACCGCCGTCGCCTTGCCCTGCCAGGCAAGCAGCGCCGGTTTGAGCTCCGGCAGCGCCACGGGCCACTGGTTCGGGCCTTGCAGCCGCGTCCAGGCGGGAACTCCAGGGCCTTGCGCCATGGGCTGGCGTTCGACGCCGATGTCGAGCTGTTCGCGCCAGTCCTCCTTGCCCCTGGTCAGCTCGCCACCGGCGCGCGTGTAACCGCGGAACTGCGCGGATCTGACCATCTCGATCGCAAGCTTGTCGGCCTCCGGCAAGGCAAAGAAATGGCGTGATGCGGTGAGCACCTCGCTGATCTCGGCCCAGGAGATGCCGTGCCCGGCAAGATAGAAAAAGCCGATGTCGCGCGAAGCGGAACGCAAGTCCGCCAGAAATGTCCGGCGCTCCGACGCGCCTTGCTCCAGACGGCTCAGATCGAGCACAGGCACTATTCTTGGCATATCAGGCTCCTTCCCCTAGTCTTTCGGGACGTGGCATGAACCTCCACTTGGAAAACCCAGCCAATTGAACATGCAGGCATTTTTCCGCGACCGGAGTCGCCATCAATGCTTGCAAGTCTCATCGACTTCCTATTGCCGGGAAAGGAACGATCGGCCCTCGTCGCGGCCGCGACGGAACAATTTTTCCATTAGCACGGGCAAGCAGATGATGATCGCAACCGAACGGGAGCTGGGGGCGCCCTCAATTCTGCCGGGCCGCATGGCTGTTCCCCACAGTCTCTTGGCTGCTTTCCGACAAGGTAAGGCCAGCGATCGCGTAATGTCGATATCTCTTCATTATTGACCGAGTTTTAAATCTCTGTAATAAACTCGACAAAACAAGAGAACACGGATTTCGGGGAGGCCAATGGCGATACGCGATGTTCTGATGCGCGGGGATCTGGCGCTGACGCCGTCGGAAGAGAAGATCGTCCGGCTGCTGTTGACGGACTATCCGACCTCCGGCCTCGGCACCGCTTCCTCGCTCGCCCGGCGCGCCGGCGTCAGCGATCCGACCGTGGTCAGGCTGGTCGTCAAGCTCGGCTATGACGGGTTTCCGGATTTCCAGGCGAAGCTGCTGGCCGAGGTCGAGGCAAGGCTGCATTCGCCGCTGTTGATGATGGAAGCAAAGCGGCAGAGCGGCTCCAGCGACAGCGCCGTGCTCGCCTATCTCGATTCTGTCGCCGCGGCTCTGCAGAAGGCCACCGCCGCGACCCCGGTGCAGACCTACGAGCGGGCCGCGCGCCTTTTGATGGAGGCCAAGGGCGAGATCGTCCTGGTTGGCGGCCGTTTCAGCCGGCACATCGCCGGCATGCTCGCAGGATATCTCGCGCAGTTCCGGTCCGGGGTCCGCGATCTGGGCGTGCTCTCTCCGCAGACATTCGACACGCTGGCCGATCTCGGCCGCCGCGACGTGCTCGTCGTCTTCGACTATCGCCGCTATCAGCTCGACGTGATGGCTTATGCAAGCCAGGCGGCGGCGCTCGATGTGCGCATCCTGCTTTTCACCGACCAATGGCTGTCGCCGATATCAAATCTTGCCGAAGTCACGATCGTCAGCCCGCTCGAAGTCGCCTCGCCCTACGACACGCTGGCGCCAGCGACCGCGCAGATGGAAGCGCTTACCGCCCACATCGTTTCGACGCTGGGGGATGACGCCCGGGCTCGCATCGAGAGGATCGAGAAAGTACGACACGCCAATGCGGTGACGCTCGACAGCGACCCGGACGAGAATGGCGCAGGCCAAGCCGGCCCACGCAGGACACCTGGACCCAAATCAGTAAAGCGGGACGACAAAGCATGACCGAACCTTACCCAAGCGAGACGAAGCCTTCCGTCCCGGCGAGACAGCGCTGCTGCTCGTCGACATGCAGCGCATCTGGCTGGAACCGGGTGCCGATCCCTCGCATCCGGAGCGCGGCCCCGACCACTATTTCTACCGGCAGACATCCTCGCGGACGATCCCCAACCAGGAACGACTGCTGGCGGCGGCGCGGGCCAACGGCGTCGAGGTGCTGCACACCATCATCCAAAGCATGACCGAAGACGGCCGCGACCGCTCGCTCGACCACAAGCTGACGCCGATCCATGTCGCGCCGAGCCTTGCCGAGGGCCTGCCGGTCGCCTCGCTGGCGCCGGTCGGCGACGAGATCATGCTGCCCAAGACCTCTTCCGGCATCTTCAACTCGACCAATGTCGACTATCTCCTGAAGAACCTCGGCATCCGTTATCTCGTCGTCGTCGGCGTGCTCACCGACCAGTGCGTCGACATGGCGGTGCGCGACGGGGCCGACCGTGGTTACCTCGTCACCTGCGTAGCGGATGCCTGCGCCACCATCACCCAGGAGCGCCACGATATCGCGCTCAAGGCCTTCGGCGGGTATTGCTGGGTCACCGATACCGACAGTGTCGTCGCTCGTTTCAATGCCCTGGGAAAAACAGCATGACATCGACCGTCGAGCCGCTCGTTGCCGTCGTCACCACCGATCTCTCCGCCGTCACGCGGGGCCGCTTCATTGTCGAAAGCAAGCTGCAGAAGACCGCGACGACCGGCGTCGGCTGGCTGCAGGCCAACCTGTCGCTGACGCCGTTCAACTCGATCATCGATCCCAACCCTTGGGGATCGTCGGGCGACCTGCGGCTGATCCCCGATCTCAAGGCGCGCTTTCGCACCGCACGGACCGGATCGGCAACATCGTTCGACATGGTGGTCGGCGACATGGTCGAGCTCGACGGCAGCCCCTGGCTCGGCTGCACGCGAACCATGCTCAGGGACGCTCTGGCGGAGCTGAAGGCGGCGACCGGGCTCTCCGTCATCGCCGCTTTCGAGCATGAATTTCACATTGCCGACGGCGGCTTCGCGCCGGCGCATTCGATGTCCTTCGCCGCGCTCAGGCGGACGGATCCCTTCGCCCCCAATCTGATGGCGGCACTGGAAGAGGCAGGCGTCGGACCCGAAGTGGTCATTGCCGAATTCGGCGCGGAGCAGTTCGAAGTGACGCATGAGCCCGCCGATGCGCTGATCGCGGCGGACCGCGCCGTCGCCATCCGCGAGATCACGCGCGAAGTGGCGCGCAATGCCGGTTGGCGCGCGAGTTTCGCGCCCAAGACGGCCCCGGATGCCGTCGGCAATGGCGTGCACATCCATTTCAGTTTCGTCGACGAGGCCGGCAAGCCGGTAACCTACGATGCGGCACAGCCCGGCGGCCTTTCCGCCAGAGCCGGCGCCTTCTGTGCCGGCGTGCTGCGTCATCTGCCTGGGATGACCGCCATGACGGCATCGAGCGTCTCGTCCTTCTACCGGCTGAAGCCGCACAGTTGGAGTTCGTCCTACACCTGGCTCGCCGACCGCGACCGCGAGGCGTCGCTGCGCATCTGTCCGACGGTGACGATCGGCGGGCGCGATCCAGCGCGGCAGTACAACATCGAGTATCGGGCAGCCGACGCCACCGGCAATCCCTATTTGTCGCTGGCCACGATCGTCCGCGCCGGACTGGAAGGCTTGAAGGCGGATCTGCCATCGCCGCCGCTGGTCACCGGCGACCCGACGCTGATGAGCGATGCGGAACGGACAAGGCTCGGTCTGGTGCGGCTGCCTGAAACGCTGCCGGCGGCGCTGGACGCGCTCCTCGCCGACAGCACCGTGACGGGATGGTTCGCTCCGGTCTTTATCGAAACCTTCGTCGGACTCAAGCGGCACGAGGCCGAGCGCCTGGCCGGCCTCGATCCGGTTGCCGTCTGCGATCTCTACCGGACGCTTTATTGATGACTGCGCGGACTGAAAAAGACCTGCTTCCTCGAAAAGACTGGCCCGACGCCGTCGAGGTTCTCAACGAGCGCGGCCTCTCGGACATCGTCCTGTTGTGCGAGCACGCTTCCAATCACATGCCGGCGGAATATCGCCAGCTCGGGCTCGATGCCGGCCATCTGCGGCGCCACATCGCCTGGGATATCGGCGCCGCGGAGGTGACGCGCCTGTTGTCGGCACGGCTCGATGCGCCGGCCTTCCTCAGCGGCTATTCGCGGCTGCTGATCGACCTCAACCGGCCGCTGGGCACGCCAGGCAGCATTCCGGTGGTGTCGGAGGACACCGGCATTCCCGGCAATGTCGGCCTCGACAAGGCGGAACGGGACCGGCGCGCCAAAATCATGTTTTCGCCGTTCCATGAGCGGGTGGCGGCCCATCTCGACCGCCGGGTAGCCGAAGGCCGGCCGACGCGGATCGTGACGATCCACTCCTTCACGCCAGTGTTCCTCGGTGTCGCCAGGCCTTGGCATGCGGGCGTATTGCACGCGAACGGAGTCGATCTCGCCGAAACAATCCTTACAGCCCTGCGCACTGATGCGGCACTCAACGTCGCGGCCAACGTGCCTTATGTGATCAGCCGCGACGCCGATTACGCCGTGCCCATCCATGGCGACGACCGCGGCATCCCCGCCGTTCTTGTCGAGATCCGGCAGGACCTTTTGTCGACAAGGCACGGCATCGAAGAATGGGCTGATCGGCTGGCGGCGGCGCTGCCCGCACAGACGGAAGCGATCCCTTGAGCAATGTCAGCCTGCGCGAGCGTGACGCCGCGACCATCGCGCAGATCGGCAAGCTGCGGTTCTCGCCGCTCAGCGTGATTGGCGGCCAGGGCAACCGACTGATCGAGGAAGGCGGCCGGTCGCTGCTCGACCTGTCGGGATCGGCCGGCCCAGCGGTCTCGCTGGCCGAGTGGTTGCTCGCGATCACATGCCGCCGCTGACACTGAGCGAGGACGAAGTGGCGGAGGGCGTGGCGATCGTCGACCAGGCGATCGCCGACGTGAGTGTCGGCAAGGTGTCAGATGCGGATGTCGCGTCCTGCATGATGTGGTGACGGGCGGGCGCGCCTGCGAGGAAACACAGTCGCCGTCCAATCTAGAGCAATTCACCGTTTCACGGAAACGGCGAACCGCTCTATCTTTTTGTTTTACGCAATTCCGGACAGAAAACCGTGTCACACTTTTCCTGGAATTGCTTTAGGCAGCGCCGCCAGATCGATCTCGGTGATGTGCCAGCGGCCAAGATTTGCGGTGTAGAGTTTGTCGCCCTTGAAGGCGATGTTGGTGGGGTGCGCCAGCGTGGTCGCGGCTGGATCCTCGATCAGCACTTCGAGACCTCTGTCCTTGCGCCAGCGATAGATGCGGCTCGGTTCGTAGCACGAGATGAACAGCGAGCCGTCGGGCGCGAAGGCAACGCCATCAGGGACATTGCTCACGCCTTCGACGACAACTTCTCGCGGCCCTGCCGTGCCGTCCGCGAGGATCGGCACATGGCTGATGCAGGGCGCATCGCTTTCCACGACGTAGAGCCCATTGCCACCAGGCGCCATGGCCATGCCGTTGGCGAAGGACATCGCCTCCCGGCACCACAGATCGCCCTCGCCCGTATCGAGATCGTAGCGGAAGATGCCGGAGCGATTGTCCTTGCCGACGCTGTCCGAGACGTAGAGACAGTTCCTCGCCTCGTCGACGATTGGATAATTCGGTACCCGGATGCCCGACGAAGCGAAGCGTTCCATGCGCCCGGTCGCGGCATCCCAGCGAAAGATCGCGGCATGCCTGAGATCGCAGGCAAAGCAGTTGCCCGCGCTGTCGAAGGCAATGCCGAGCAGAAAGCCGCCCGTGGCGCCCATGCGCTCGACCGAACCGCCGTCGGCGGCCAGGCGCAGCAGGTCGCCGGTCTCGGTGCCGCACCAGATCGAGCCATCGCTGTGGACGGCCACGCCTTCCGGATGCGCGACGCGCGGATTGGTGAAGATGCCGTCGAAGAAAACGCGCGCGGCGGACATATCGAGCAGCGGCTTTGCCATGGATTCCTCAGCTTGCGATTATGATCCCTGTACGGCGATGCAGCGCTCGACCATGGCGCGATCGGCGGCAAGAATCTCGGCGATCAGCGCGCCGCGCTGCTTGGCACTGACGAATTCCAGGCGACGCAGACCGAGCGGGTCGATGCGGTTTCGCAGAACGGCGAGCGTATCGCCGGAAGGCAGCGGGACCTCCCGGCAATCGGCGTCGAAGGTCACCGCAAAGCCGGTGGCGTCGCGGATCTGTTGCCGCGTGACGCCAGGCATGATTTCGATGACGGTCAACTCCCTGGATGTCGGGGCGAGCCTGAAGACGCAGAGGTCGGTGAAAACCAGCGCCTTGCCGGTGCGATAGCCCATCGGTTCGCGCTCGGCCGGCGTCAGCAGCCCACGGGCGGAACTGACGATCTCGACCTCATCCACCAGCGACTGGGCCGAATGACGGGGGATGTAGAGCAGATAGTCGCGATGCATGTTGGCGACATCGGCCATCCCGCCTTGCCCGGGCAGCCGGATCAGGCCGCCGCTTGGTTTGCGCAGCGCGATGGTGTTGACACGGCCGTGCCGGTCGACTTGTGCCGCGCCGACGATCTCATGCGTCACGGCCCCGGCCTGATAGTAGGTCGAATAGGTGTCGTCGCCGCCGGCATGCGCCACCGCCGTCTCGCAATCCAGGCTTTCGATCAGCGACAGGATCATCGGGCTCGGCGCGATGTCGAGATGGCCGCAGCTCATCGTCGCGATGATCATATCCGGCGCATGCGTTGCCTTGGCCAGCCGGTAGGCGACATTGGCCAGCGGCGAGACGGCACCGGCGCTGGCAAAACTCTCATTGTCGAGTTCGGCGGCGATGCGGGCAGCGATGATCTCGTCGACAGATGCTTTTTCTTCGCTCCGCGCGAGCGCTGGCATGGCAAGGACCGTCTCAGGGCGGACCTTCGCAGCCTCTCGAAGCCATGCCGGCATACCTTCTGACGGCAGCCGCAGATTGTCGGTCAAGGGCGTTTGCCTGGCCGCCAACGCCTCCGACAATGCCTGATAATCGGTCACGTAAAATGGCAGGCACGAGGCCGGCCAGGCACCGCCCGGCGCCAGGGCTATGGCCGACACCTGGTTGCGGGTCAGGATGCTCTGGCGCCCGTCCTTCCGCAGCGCCCCGACCGGGACGATTTCCTCGACGGTGACCAGCACCTTGCGCGCCGCGCCCGCCATGGCGAAGTCGAGCGCGCGTGGGCCGATGATCTGCACATTGCCGCTTTCATCCGCGCGCTGCGCGTGGACAATGAAGGTATCGAGCCGTAATGGCGGGATGAACCCCGTAGCGGTCCCTGCAATCGGATCGGGCCTGGCGCTTGCGCCCGATATCCGCGCGAGCATGTCCGATCCCTCGGGAAGCTGAAACGGCATCGATGGCAGGTTCTGCTGCGCCGCCCGCAACGCCTGGATCATGGCCAGCGCCGTCCAATCACGAACCGGGATCGCGCCGGTTTCGGCTGCGGCGCGGAACCTTGGCGGCAGGCCGAAAATGTCGAGGCTGGAAAAACAGAGGTCGATTTCAGCCACCGCGCCCGCTTCGAGCAGCAGTTCGAGCGGCAGGCCGCCGGCCCAGCAGACGTAGCGCAACTCCTTGACGCCTGAGCCGGCTATCGCACGCAGCAATGCAATCGGCAGCCGGGCGAAATGGTGGCCGCCGACGCCGAGCGCGTCGCCTTGGCCGACCATCGCGACCAGCCCCTCGATATCGGTGAAGCGCGGGCGGTTCGGCTTGACCAGCGACTTTGCGGCACGGTTCGTCACAGCGCGGATGCCTCGATGCGATAGCGGGTCATGAACGGTTTTTCCGGCGAGAATTCCAACGCCGTCGCAATGCCGGACTGGGCGATCGGATTGTCGGCCAGCGCGGTTGCCGGACCGAGCCCGAAGGGCGAGCAGACCGGCTCGATGCCGATGGCGACATGACGCCCATTCCAGGGTGCCGCCTTGCGGCCGCGATTGGAGTACCAGAGCAGAAGGCTTGGAAAATGCTCTTTCTGCCAGGAGAGTTTTACCCGGTAGCCGCTTTCATGGTTGGCAAGCGCCACCGTGCCGTCGAGACCCTCGATCTGCAGCAATTCTTCCGTGTCGGCGGCCAGCGGGAGTCGCGAGGCATCCGTCGTGCCGCCGGCTCGCGCCGGTACGCTGGCCAGCTCAGTGAAGGATCTGTTCCGGGCGAACAGCGCGGCGCCGGGTTCGACATCGTGTGGATAGGTGCGACCTTCATCGAAGCCGCCGAATTCCAGCGTGGCGGCGCCTGTCTCGAACGGCAGTCGGAACACTGGGTGAAGACCGATCGGCAGGCGGCAGGCACGGCGAACGACGATCTTGAATTCAATATCGATGGCCGGCGCCGATGGATCGGCCGTGATCGTGCGCTCAACCCGCTCGACCGGACTTCGCTCGGGATAGGCAAGCCCCAGCGACAAGGATCTGCCGTCGCTGTCGCGCCATGCCCAGTCATTGTTGGAGCTATGGCCATGGACTTCTTCGTCGCGCTCCGGCGGCCCCATCACGCCTGCCCAGTCCTCCGGCCAGCCGTCGGCGGACACCGAGTAACCGAAGGGCACGCAAGGCCATTCGCCGCGCAATTTGCGCAAAATGCCCGGCAGCGCTTCCACCTCCGGCTCGTTCGACCAGGGTGCGATGTGCATCGGCGAGACCTGCCGGCCATTGTCCAGGACGAAGGTCACCGGCGCCAGCATCGCGCCGAGCCGCTGCACGGTCAGCGCGCCATGCGCCCAGCCCAATCCGCGATAGGCGTCGTTGGTCTTCACTGTCCGGCCTTCTTCGCCTTTGTCGTGCTCCGCTCGGCGAACTCCCTGACGCGCCGCTGGCCGATCTCGCTGCGGTAGAGGTCTCCCAAAATGTCGCGCTCCATGGCGACGCCGTCGGCCAGATCGCCCGACACGGCATGCGCCGTCAGCTTCTTCAGGCCTTCGATCGCAGCTGCCGGCTCGGCGGCGATCATCTCGGCCAGTTCCAGTGCGCGCGGCATCAGCCGGTCGACATCGACGATCTCGTTGACCAGGCCGGCGGCGGCGAATTCGGAGGCCGGCACGATGACGCCGGTCATCAGCAGAAGATTGGCGCGGTTGCGGCCGAGCCTGGCGACGCTGCGTTGCGTGCCGCCACCGCCGGGGATCAGCCCGAGCTTGATCTCCGGCAGGCCGAGTTTGGCGAACTGGTTGGCGATGACGATGTCGCAGCACAGCACCAGCTCCATACCGCCGCCCAAGGCGAAACCGTTGACCGCCGCGATCACCGGCTTGCGGTTGTTTTCGATGGCCGCGTACATGCGCGTGCCGGCAGTCTGGAACGTATCGAATTCAGGGCCTGTCTGTGCGGCATATTCCTTGATGTCGGCGCCGGCCATGAAGCCGCGCCCCTCGCCGGTCACCACGATCGCGCCGACACCCGCATCTTGAGACAGCGCCTCGAAGGCCTCGGTGATCTCACCTTGCATCAGCCTGTTCATGGCGTTGAGCTGGTCGGCGCGCCGGAAGGTGACGATCGCGACGCGGCCCGACATTTCGACCGTGAGTGTCTGGTAGGCGCGCATCGTCAGGCTGCATCCACGGTCATGTCGCCGGACGCCTCGAGAGCGGCAATCTCGTCCTTGGACAGGCCGAATTCGGCCAGGATCTCGCGGCCGTGCTGGCCAACCAGCGGCGCCGGCCGGTCGATGGTCGCCGGCGTCTCGCTCATCTTGACCGCGGGCGCCACCACCCGCACCTTGCCGCCGCGTGGATGATCGTAGCTGGTGATCATGCCCATATGCGTGACTTGCGGATCCTCGGCCGCGCGGCGGATGTCCTTCACCTCGGCGCACCAGATGTCGACTGAGAGCAGGCGTGCCAGCAGATCCTGCGTGCCGAACTTCTTGGTCTCGGCATTGACCTTGTCGAACACCTCGTCGCGCTTGTCGAACAAGGTTTTCAGGTCGTCGTAGACGGCAAGCTGCGGCGCCTCCAGCACCTCGTACAGCGTATTGAACGGGCTCATGGCGATCGAAATATAGCCGCCATCCTTTGTCTCGTAGATGCCGAACGGCGCTTGCATGCCGGGATGGCCGATGCCGGATTTCGGCCGCACGAAATCCTCGCCGAGGTTGAGCACGGCGACATACTCCTGGTTGAGATGTGCCAGCAGGCCGGCCAGCAGGTTGACCTCGATCTTCTGGCCCTTGCCGGTCTTCTCGCGATAGTAGAGCGCCGACAGGATGCCGTAGACCATGTTCATGGCGCCGATCTGGTCGGCAAGACCGGCGCCGGCGGGAACCGGCGCCTGGTCGCCGCGGCCGGTGTTGGCAATCAGCCCGGCGAGCCCCTGGATCAGCATGTCCTGGCCGGGGCGCTCGACATAGGGGCCCTCCTCGCCATAGCCCGAACCCGAGCAGTAGATGATGCGCGGATTGACGGCCTTGAAGTCGTCGTAGCCATAGCCGAGCTTGGCCAGCACGCCGGGGCGGAAATTCTGCACCACGACGTCGGCGCTCCTGGCCATCTCCATGAGGATGGCATGCACCCTGCGGCTCTTCAGATTGAGCGCGATCGAACGCTTGTTGCGGTTCCAGGCGAGGAAATTCGGGCTCTCGGAGCCGCCCACCCATTTGGCGAAGAAGGTCATGCCGCGGAACATGTCACCGGCGCCGGCACGCTCGATCTTGATGACATCGGCGCCCATGTCGCCGAGCAGCTGCGTGGCGAACGGTCCTTGCAGCAGATGGCTGAAATCGAGGATGCGGACGCCTTCGAGGGCCTTGTTCATTTCAGATCTCGTTTCAAAGTTTCAAAGCAGTTCGGGAACGTAACGCGGGGCAGCAGTCAGCCCGCCGTCGACACGCAGGTCGGTGCCGGTGGTGAAGCCAGCGGCGTCCGACGCCAGATAGACGGCGGCCTCCGCCACTTCGGAAGGCTCGCCGATGCGGCCGAGCGGATGCATCTTGACCCAGGCTTTCGCCAGATTGCCGCCGATCTCCTTGATCAGCCTGTCGTTCATCGGCGTGTTGATGGTGCCCGGCGAGATCGAATTGACGCGGACGTTCATCGGCCCGAACTCGACCGCCATCTGCCGCGTCATCGCCATCACCGCGCCCTTGGCGCCGGCATAGGCGGTCCAGCCGTCGAGGCCGATATGGCCCTGCGCCGAGGCCATGTTGATGATCGAGCCCGACTTTTGCGCGATCATGTGCGGCAGCGCGTATTTGCAGCCGCGAAATACGCTGGTCAGGTTGACCGATATCAGCCTGTCCCACTGCTCGTCGGTCATCTCGTGCACCGGCATGCCGCCAATGGCGATGGCGGCATTGTTGACCAGGATGTCGAGGTGCCCGGTCTTGTCGATGGCACTATCGATGAGGCCTGATATGTCGGTCTCCTGCGAGACGTCGCAATGGACATAGTCGGCACGGTGGCCCGCCGCGCGAAGTGCGGCCGCGAAATCCTCGCCCGCACTGTCGGCGATATCGCCCAGGAAGACATGCGCGCCTTCGCGCGCCATCGCCTGCGCGATCGCATGGCCGATGCCGTCGGCGGCACCGGTAATGATTGCGGTTTTCCCCTCAAGACGAGCCATGTCAGCCTCCGTTCGCGCGCCGGCGTTTCGCCTCGTCGAAGGCGACGGCGGCAATGATGATCATGCCGGTGATGACCAGCTGCCATTCGGTCGGCAGGCCGAGCCCGCGCAGGCCGTTGGACAGGAACTGCAGGATCAGCACGCCGAGCGCCATGCCGGTCAGGCTGCCGATGCCGCCAGCAAGGCTGACGCCGCCGAGCACCGTCGCGGCAACCACCTGGAATTCGAAATTCAGCCCTGCCGTGTGCTGCGCCGAACCGACGCGCGCGGCCAGGATGATGCCGGCGACAGTCGCCAGCAGCGCGCTGATGATGAAGCAGATGAACTTGACACGCCGCACGTCATAACCCGCCAGCCGCGCCACTTCCTGGTTGCCGCCGACGGCATAGATCTGCCGTCCGAACGGCCGGTGCTGCATCATGTAGGCGAATGCTGCAAGCAGGACGATGGCGATGACCGCCGAATAGGGGAGAATGTTGAACAGGCGGCCATCCGACAACGCAATGAAGCTGTCGAGACTGGCGTCGTCCGGGATCGCGCGCTGGCCGGTGTAGAGATAGACGCCGCCGCGCATGATGAACATCGTGCCCAGCGTCACGATCAGCGAGTTGATGCCGGCATAGGCGGTGAGATAGCCGTTCACCACGCCGATGATCAGCCCGAACAGCAGCGCGCCACCGATGCCGAGCAGCAGCGAGTTGGTGTCGTTCATGATGATGATCAGCGGCAGCGCGATGGTCGCGAGCAGCGAGCCGATCGAAATGTCGACCTCGCCGGAAATGAAGACGACGGCACAGCCGATGCCGGCGATCAACGGCAACGACGCCTGGCCGAGCACGTTGGTCAGGTTGCGCACGGAAAAGAAATTCTCGACCGTGAATGAAAAGAACGCCAACACCAGGATGAAGCAGATCAGCAGCGCCAGTTCCTGCCGGGCAAAGAGCCGCGCCAGCACAGATGGCTGGGTTTTTGCTGAGGCCGTGCTTGCAAGGCTCATCGCTTGCTCCCTTTCAAGTACGGACCACGGGGTAGGCCGCGAACCACCATGGTCTCACCCGATCGCCGCATTGAGGATCTTTTCCTGCGTAGCCTCTTCGCGCGACATGATCACGGTGAGGCGGCCTTCGCACATCACCGCGATCCGGTCGGCGAGACCGAGCAGTTCCGGCATCTCGGACGTCATCATGACCACCGCCAAACCTTCGCCGGCGAGCCGGTCGATGAGCGCGAAGATTTCCGACTTGGCACCGACATCGATGCCGCGTGTCGGCTCGTCGACGACGATTACCTTCAGGCCCCGCATCAGCCAGCGCGAGATCAGCACCTTCTGCTGATTGCCGCCCGACAGGTTCTTCACCTGCTGGAACAGGCTGGGGGTCTTGATACGGAAGCGATCGACATAATCCTGCACCGCCTGGTGCTCCCTGGCCTTGTCGACGAACCCCAGACGGGCGAAGGCGCCAAGCGAGGCCAGGCTGGCATTCTGGTAGACAGGCAGTTCGGCCATCAGCCCTTCGCTCTTGCGATCCTCGGTGAGCAGGCCGATGCCAAGCCTGACGCCGGTACGCGTGTCGTGCGGCGCGAGGCGACCGCCATCAACCGTGATCGTCCCCGATGTGATCGGGTCGTAACCGACGATCGCCTTGGCGAGCTCGGTGCGGCCGGCGCCCATCAATCCGAAGAAGCCGAGAACCTCGCCGGCGCGGGCCTCGAAGGATACGTCATGCAGCTTCTTCGCCGTGCTCAGTCCTTCCACGGACAGAGCAATCTTGCTGCCTGCCGCGCCGCGCTGGCGGGGAAACAGATTGTCGATGCGCCGGCCGATCATGTCCTGGATCAGCGTATCGTTGGTGTGCTCGCCGATCGGCCTGGTCGAGATGTGTTTGCCATCGCGCAGCACCGTCACCGTGTCGGCGATCTCGAACACCTCGTCGAGCTTGTGGCTGACATAGACCACCGCGATGCCGAGGGCGGCCAGCCGGCGGATGACGGTGAACAGCAGCGAGACTTCATTTGGCGTCAGCGAGGAGGTCGGCTCGTCCATGACCACGACGCGGGCTTCATGAGCGAGCGCGCGGGCAATCTCGACCATCTGCTGCTGGCTGACCGGCAGCGATCCGGTGCGCGCCGCCGGGTCGACATTGAAGCCGATGCGGTTGAAGAGCGCTGCCGAATCGGCGCGGATCTTTTTCCAGTCGATCGAGCCCATCTTGCCGGTCGGATAGCCTTCGAGGAAGATGTTCTCGGCGACGGTGAATTCGGAGATCAGAGCGATCTCCTGGAACACGACCTTGATGCCTTCCTTCAGGCTGTCGCGCGGCGACTTGATGTCGACCTCGCGTCCGCGCATGCGGATGGTCCCGGCATCCTTGCCGTAGACGCCGGCCATGATCTTGATCAGCGTCGACTTGCCGGCGCCGTTCTCGCCCATCAAGGCATGGATCCTGCCGGGCTCCAGCGTGAAGTCGACATTGTCCAGCGCCACGACGCCCGGGAAGCGCTTGTCGATGCCGCGCAATTCCAGCGCCGGCACGTTGGTGTCGATGGCCGCGGCTTCGCCGGGGTGCAGGAAATCAACGGACATTGGCTCTGTTCCGGATGATGTCGAGATAGGTCGCGAGGATGATGACGACGCCCGGTACCACCATCTGCAGGTCCTGGTTCCAGCCGAGGATGATGATGCCATTGTCGATCACCTTCAGCACCAGCACGCCGAGCAAGGTGCCGAACAGCGATCCACGGCCGCCGAGCAGGCTGGTGCCACCGAGAATGACGGCGGCGATGACGGTCAGTTCGAAGCCGCGGCCGGCGGTCGGCTGGCCGGCATTCATCAGCGACGACAGGATCATGCCGGCAATGCCGACGCAGAGCCCGGTGACGACGAACGCGAACAGCTTGAGGCGCTCCGAGCGCAGGCCGGACAGGCGCACCGCCTTTTCATTGGCGCCGACCGCATAGAGGTAGCGGCCGAGCGTGGTGAAGCGCAGCGTCACATAGGCGACGACGAAGATCAGCGCCGCCAGGATGACGGGAACCGGCGCCGCGCCGACATAGCCGGCGCCAAGATCGGTGAAGCTCGCGAGCTGATTGTGGTTCTGCACCGCCTCGCGGGTGAACAGATAGACGCCACCCTGCAGCATCATCATCGTGCCGATGGTGGCGATCAGCGAGTTGACCCTCAGCCGGGTAACGACCAGGCCGTTGAACAGGCCGACGCCGCCGGCAAAGGCGAGCGCTGCCAGCATGCCGAGTGTGAGGCTGTGGGTTGAATTCAGCACCGCCATGCCGATGCAGCCGACGAAGGCGAGCGAAGCACCGACCGAGAGGTCGACCTCGGCGGTGATGATGAGCATGGTCATGCCCGAGGCGACGATCAGCACCAGCGCGCATTGGCGCAGGATGGCGATGATGTTGGCCTCCGAATAGAATTGCGGCGCCGCGATCGAGATGGCGATGCACAGCACCGCCAGGATGACTCCCAGCACAAGCTGGCTGCTGCCCAGCAGCTGGCCGCCCATGAAGCGCTTCGGCGCGGAGGCGTGTGTAAGCTCGCTCATGTCAGTCCATTCCCGGCCACTTGCCAAGTGCCCTTCCCGCGATGCGGGAAGGGCACTGTCGGCGGCCCTTACTTCTTCAGGTCAGCCGAGGTCTTCATGCATTTTTCCGGCGGCTGCAGCGCGTTGACGGCGTCCCATTTGATGGTGCGGGTGGTGCCGTCATAGTCATAGTATTTCTTCCAGTCCTCGCCGTTCATCGGCGCGGTCGGGCTGACGATGTGCTCCGGCACTTCCTCGTTGTTGAAGAGCTTGACAGCGGCGTCGATGGCGGTGAAGCCTTCCTTTTCAGGGAACATCGCTGCCTCGATGCGGTAGGACGGCTCGTTCTGCATGGCGTTGATGAAGGCAAGGCCCTCGCCACCGGTGCCGACGGTCAGCAAGCCATCCTGCGACTTGCCGGCCGCCTTCCAGGCCTGCAGGCCACCCAGCGAGGACGAATCGTTGATGCCATAGATGATGTTGATGTCGGCATTCTTGGCGAGGGCCGCCGAAGACACTTCGAGCGCGCGGTCCGGATTGCCACCGCCATCTAGGTCGTGGACCATGACCGCGTCGGGGATGATGGTCTTCAGCCCGTCCATGAAGCCGTGCGAGCGCAGCACCGTGGCGGAAAGCAGGGGAAGGCCGACATTCATCACCTTGGCGACACCGCCGAGCTTGTCCTTGGCGTATTTGCCGGCTTCCACGCCGGACATATAGCCGGTGTCGTAGTCGCAGATGGCGACCATGGTGGTCATGCCCTTGACGGGGTTGCCTTCGAGCACCACGGGGATGTTGGCGGCCTTGGCCTGACGCAGCAGCGGCACCACGCCTTCTTCATTCACCGGGGTGATGATCAGCACGTCGACGCCCTTGGCGATAAAATCCTCGGCCGCGGCGACCTGCTTGGATATGTCGAGATTGGCGTCCTGGACCTCGACCTCGATTCCGAGTTCCTTGCCGTGCGCCTTCATGCCCTTGATGACGTTCTGATACCACTCATGGGTGGCGTAGTTGGTGACATAGCCGATGCGCTTGGGCATGTTCTCGGCATGCGCCGCCGCGGCGCCCAGGGCCAGCAGGGCCGCGGATGCGAACAGGATTGATTTGGACCGGTGCATTTTCTTCTCCCAGGTTTTATCGCTTTTGTTAGTCGCTGAACGGGTAATCCCGCCGTTCCGGGTCGGCACGTAACGAAGGGGTGGATTCGCCCCAGCCAAGTGCCGCCGATATCTTCTCGGCGGCGGCCCGGGTACGCTCGAAGACGGTTTCGCGGTCGAACCGCGCCGCCTTCTGCGGCAGCAGCGGGACGGTGAGCGCGGCGATGACGGCGCCGGTATGATCGCGCACCGGCATGGAGATGTTGGTGCAGGCTTCGACCGCGAGCGAAGCGCGCATTTCGTAGCCGAGCCTTGCCACCTCGTTCAGCCGAGCCTCGATCTCGGCCCGTGTGCCCTGCCCTTCACCGGCGGCCACGATGCGCTCGATGATGCGCTCGCGCTCGGCTCGGTTCGAATGGGCAAGCAGCACGGCACCCGAACTGGTTTCGAGGATCGGGAAATGCGACCCGAGTGCAACCGAATAACGCATCGGCAGCGGCGAATCGATCTGCAGCACCACCAGCGCGCTCCGGCCCTCGCGCACCACGAGATGGCAGCTCTGATCGGCATTGGCGGTCAGTTCGCGCATCACAGGCAGTGCGCATTCGACCAGCCGGTTTACCGGTGGATGCATGTGCGCCAGTTCGAACAGTTTCAGCGACAGCCGGAAGCGGTCGGACTGCGTGCGGAAGATGTAGCCGCGCTTCTCCAGCAGAAGCAGGATACGGTAGATTTCGTGGATGGAGCGGCCGAGGGCGGCCGCGATCTCGGTCTGGGTCAGCGTCTCGGCGCTGGAGGCCATGAACTCCAGGACGTCGAGCGCCTTCTCCACAGCCGGCACGCGGTAGCCGTTGCGGCCGGCTTCGGCTTCGTCTGGTGTCTCGGCGACACTGGCCATCACGCAACGCTCCGTTGCGGCTGGCCCTGCCGGGTTTCGCGGTAGAGGCGGTTCAGATGGTCGGCGAGTTCGGCCGCCGGCATGTCGCCGGCGATGGCGGCAGCCGCATGCGGCGCGCACTCGCGGAAGAAGGCGATGAAGCCCGGATGCGTCGGGCGCAGATAGGACGAGGCGATCGTGCGCAGCGTCGAACTGAAGAAATTGCCGGAGAGATGGTTGACCTCGACATCCTTCCAGGCCGCCAGCGATCCCGGCTGCCCGCCCGACCTGACATAATCGCCCCGCTGATACTCGGGCGAGCACAGGAACAGCGCGTAGTCGATCGCTTCCTGCTTGTGTTTCGACTGGGCGCTGACGCCGATGCCGGCGCCGCCGAGCAAGGCGCCGGCCGCATTCGGGGTCGCGACGTCGGCGAAGCGCAGATAGGGCCTGTCGGTCTTCGCGGCGTAATTCACATAACCGAAGGCGAACGGCACATAGACCACATCATCATGCGCGACCATGTGGTCGTAGCAGCGGATCGGGTTCCATTTCGATGAGTTCGGATGCGACAGCGCCGCAAGTTCGCGCAGTTGCCCGACGACCTGCTCGACCATGTCCCTGGCGATGAAGTGCTCGCCGGTCTCCTGCGGATGACCAAGCGTCAGGAGCATGCACATGGCATCCGTCGGCACCGAGGGCAGGCCCAGCCACTTGCCATCCTTGCGCGCCTGCCGGCCAAGCTCGACCATGTCGTCGTGCGTGCGCGGCACCGGCCCGTAGCGCTCCAGGAGATCCGGACGATAGGAGGCGACCTGGCAGGCGGCATCGATGGGCAGCGCCCACTGGCGCCCGTTCTTTTCGTAGGATTGCCAGGAGGCACCGACGGAATCGCGTTCGAAGAAGCGGATTTGCTCCGCCGACAGATAGGCGTCGAACGGCACCATCAGCTCATCCTGCGCGATGTCGCCGATGAAAGGATGGTCGAATACGACCAGATCGTAGGTGGCAAGCACCGGGCCGAGCGCACCCTCGCCGAATTCATACAGGCTGCGGCGGTCCCATTGGATTTCCAAGCCCGGATTGCCAGCGCAATACGGCCCGACGCTGGCGTCCAGCGGTCCCCAGCAACGTCGATGATCCCACGCAAGACCGCGCAGTCTTGTCATTTCAGGCAATTCCTCCCTGGAACCGGGCATGCGTGCCCGGCCCGCTGTAGTAGCAGGTATTTTCACCTAGACAAACAGTTTGTACATATGCAAACGGCGAACCTATCGCCGGCTGACCATTCTCATGCCAGCCCGAACCGCTCCACGGCGCGCATGATGCCGCGCAGTTCAGCGAGCCCTTTCAGCCGGCCGATCAGCGAGTAGCCGGGGTTGATCTTCTTCTTGCCGATGTCGTCGGCAAGCAGATGACCGTGATCGGGACGCATCGGGATCCGCCAGTCGGCGCGGCCTTCCCCGCGGCGGCGCGTCTCTTCCTGCATCAGAGCGAGGATGACATGCGCCATGTCGGTGCCGCCCTCGAGATGCTCGGCCTCATAGAAGGAGCCATCTTCCTCGATGGTGATGTTGCGCAGATGGACGAAGTGGATGCGGTCGGCGAATTCCTTGACCATGGCGACGATGTCGTTGTCGGCGCGCGTGCCGTAGGAACCGGTGCAGAACGTCAGGCCATTGGCCGGGCTGTCGACGGTTTTGAGGATGAAACGCGCATCCTCGGCGGTCGAAACGATGCGCGGCAGGCCGTAGAGCGAGAAGGGCGGGTCGTCGGGATGGATGCACATGCGCACCCCCTCCTCTTCAGCCACCGGAATGATCTCGCGCAGGAACCAGGCTAGGTTTTCGCGCAGTTCCTTCGGGCCGATCGCATCGTATTCCGCCAGCGCCTCGCGAAAGCTGTCGCGGTTGTAGCTGCGCTCGGTGGCCGGCAGGCCGGCGATGAGGTTGCGCTCGACCTGGTCGATCTTGTCAGGCGCCAATTCCTTCAGCCGAGTTTCGGCCTCCGCGATACGAGCCGCCGTATAGCTTGCCTCGGCATTTCTGCGCTTCAGCACGAACATGTCATAGGCCGCGAAATCGATCGCATCGAAACGTAGGGCATAGCCCGTCGTCTGCAGCCGATAGGCCAGGTCCGTGCGGGTCCAGTCGACCACGGGCATGAAATTGTAGCAGATCGTCGCGATGCCGGCCTTGGCAAGCGATCGGATCGAGTCGCGATAGTAGCCGGCATAGCGCTGGCGTTCCGGCGCGCCGATCTTGAAGGAATTGTGGACCGGGATGCTTTCGACGACCGACCATGTCAGGCCGGCGGCCTCGATGATCTGCTTGCGCTCGAGCACTTCGGGCTCAGACCAGGCCCTGCCGTCATAGATGTGATGAAGCGCCGAAACCACGCCGGTCGCTCCAGCCTGTTTGACATGCTCAAGCGTCACGGAATCATCCGGACCATACCAGCGCCAACACTGTTCCATGAAGCCTCCTCGACATTTTCGGCAACCATATTGTTGGACCACAAGGCTGTCAACAAGCCAGAACTATGGCTCCCAAAGACCGCCCTTGGCCATTTCATCCCGCATCCAGTTGATTTCTCATCGTGTTCGACGTAGCCTTGGTCCAACAAATGGCACGAGGTATTCGCGTGGAACAAGGTGATTCCGACCTGGCCGGAACGACAGACGACGCTGGGGTCAGCAGTTCGGCCGTCGACCAGACCGTACGGCAGATCCTCGACCTCATCCGCAATCGCTCGATGACCGTCGGCGACGTGCTGCCCACCGAGCGGGAACTTTGCGAACTGTTCGGCGCCAGCCGCAACACGATACGCGAGGCGCTGCGCACGATCCGGACCTATGGCCTGATCGATCCCAAGCCGCGTGTCGGCGCGGTGCTGGCCGATCGCCAGAATGTCGCGATCCAGAATTTCTTCGCCGCCCAGATGGACATTTCCAAGACCTCCTTTCACGACATCCAGGGGTTTCGCCGCATCATCGAAGTGAGCATCGGCGACCACGCCATTCTCAATGCCAGCGCCACCGAAATCGATGCCCTTGACGAGATCAACGGCCTGATAGAGGCCAGCAAGGATGTGCAGGAGGCCGCGCAGCGCGATTTCGATTTCCACCTCGCGCTGGTGAAGCTCGCCGGCAACCGCATGCTGGTGCAGACCTATCAGTTCCTGTCGCCGGTCATCCTGCACATCATGACCGTCGGCAAATCCATCCGGCCGATCCTCAGCGAAACACGCCGCGCCCATGGCGAGATCATCGCGGCGCTGCGCGCGCGGGACCGCATCGCCTATAGCTACCTGATGAGCCGGCATCTCGATTTCGGCTTGCGCTTCGTTCCCGACGACCTCGAAAACGTACGGACCCCAACTCCTTCCAGGGATCTGCCTTCTTCCAGGGATCTGCCTTCTTCCAAGGATTTGCACCATGTCTGATTTTGAGAACAAGGTCGCGCTGATCACCGGCACGACCGGAATAGCACTCGCCACCGCAAGGCGGCTGGCGCAGGGCGGCGCCGCCATCATAGCTTGCGGCATCGACCGGGCGGCCAATGCCGCCATGCAGGAAGGCCTCGTCAAGGCCGGAGCCAAGGCGCTGGTGCAGACAGTGGATGTCTCGGTTTCGGACCAGGTTCGCGACGCGGTCGCGGCCGGCGTCGAGCGGTTTGGCGGCATCGACATCATCGTCAATTCCGCGGCGGTCCATCCCTATGGAACGGCGACCACGACCGACTGGGAAACGTGGAACAGGGCAATGACCGTCAATGTCGGTTCGATCTACCTGACCGCGCATTTCGGCATTCCGGAGATGGTCAAGCGTGGCGGCGGCGCCATCGTCAACGTCGCTTCGGTGCAGGGCTTCGCCTGCCAGCAGAACGTTGCCGCCTATGCCACGACCAAGGGCGCCATCCACACGCTGACGCGCTCGCTGGCGCTCGATTACGCGGCCGCCGGCATTCGGGTCAATTCGGTCAGCCCCGGCTCGATCCGAACGCCGATCCTCGAGAAGGCCGCGCGCGGCGAAGGCGGCAGCGACGCCGATGTCGAAGAGGCCTACAGGCGCTTCGGGGCGGCGCATCCGCTTGGCCGTATCGGCGAACCGGAGGAGGTGGCGGAGCTCATCGCCTTCCTGTGTTCGGCGAAAGCCGGCTTCTGCACCGGCGCCGACTACAAAATAGACGGCGGCCTGACCGCCGGCATCGGCGTGAAATAGACCATGAAGATCGGTCTTGGCCTTTACCGGGAGTCGCTTACACCGGAGAATTTCCGCTTCGCCCGTCAGGCGGGCGCCACTCATATCGTCGCCCACCTCACCAACTATTTTCGCGGTCGCGATCCTTCGCTGTCCGCCGGCAGCGAGAAGGAAGGCTGGGGCGACTGCTCCACGGACGAACTTTGGAACTACGAGGATTTCGCCGGCCTGGTGAAGACCGTGCACGACAATGGTCTGGAAATCGCCGCGATCGAGAACTTCTCGCCGCGCTTCTGGTCCGACGTGCTGCTCGGCGGACCCGACGGGGCGAAGCAGATCGAAGGCTTGAAGCGGCTTGTCCGTGATGCCGGGCGCGCCGGCATTCCCTGCATCGGCTATAATTTTTCGATCGCCGGGGTCTGGGGCTGGTCGCGCGGGCCGTTCGCGCGCGGCGAGGCGATGTCGGTGGGGCTCGATCTCGCCGCCATCGACCCCGACCTGCCGCTGCCCGACGGCGTCGTCTGGAACATGCGCTACCGTGCCGGCCGGCCGAGTGCCGAACCGGTGTCGGTCAGCAGCGAGGAACTCTGGCAGCGGCTCGGCGGCTTCTTGCGGGACCTGGTTCCGGTCGCCGAGGAAGCCGGCGTGATGCTGGCGGCGCACCCCGACGATCCGCCGGCCGAGGCGCTGCGGGGTGCCGCGCGGCTGGTCAACCGGCCACAGAAATACGACCGGCTGATGGGCATCGTCGACTCGCCGTCCAATGGGCTGGAACTCTGCCTCGGCTCGCTGCAGGAAATGCCGGGCACGGACGAGATCTACGAACATGTCCGGCGCTTCGCCCGGACCAAACGCATCGGCTACATCCACTTCCGCAACGTGCGCGGCAAGGTGCCCAGATATCACGAGACCTTCGTCGACGACGGCGACATCGACATGGCCGAGATCGTGCGCATCCTGCGCGATGAAAACTATGACGGCGTGATGATCCCCGACCATACGCCGGAAATGTCCTGCGATGCGCCATGGCATGCCGGAAAGGCATTTGCGTTGGGTTACATGCGCGCGCTGGTCCAGAATGCCGCGGCACTCGGGCCTTCGCGCACCCAAGCCACCAGCATCCGGATGCAAGCCTGATGACCATTCGCGGCGGCATGAGCGCCATGTAGGCCACCGCGCGGCAGGGAACCGGACCAGGCTTGGCGGGTTGATCCGGCTGGGCAGTCAGGTGCCGATATGCCGTCGACCGCGATCCGGAACACACAATACGATCCCGCCACCAGGATCCTCTCCGTCTGGTTCGTGCCGAGCGGCAATCGCTATGACTATCTGGACGTTGCCCCGGCGACCTATGCCGCTTTCAGGAGGGCTTCCTCGAAAGGCCGCTTCTTCAACGAATTCATCCGGGATCGCTACAGCTACCGTCGCGTGGCGTGACGGGCGCTAACGCACTTTTCCTGGAATTGCCCGAGAAGCAATCCGCCATCTGCCCGAAGCCGCTCGGGCTGCATATCCGGCCGGCATGGCTGACGTGGGGCCTTGGACTCGCCCGGTGACCGCTCTGGCAGGCGCTTATCGCCAGCAACAGACCCAAAACCAGGAGTTTTCTTCCAACCTTGATCACCACGGCAACGCCTGGCGCGGGTACATCTGACGGGAACCTGAAGGCCCTCGGATCGCATTTCATCGCGTCTCGCGACAGGCACGTCGGGGCTTTGCCGGCAGCGCGACCGCGGACGCGATCGATTGCGGTTGGAATGGCAAACATTCTTGCCGCCGAAGCCCGAATGAGCGTCGGCAAACCGGGGTTGGAGGGCTTGGTTCGCCGACGCTCGACGATCGCGGTGGTTGGGGGTACTGGGGGGTCGTCGGTACCGCGAACCATCATTTATTAGCACTTGCGAATATAAAGATACAGGGCCATTCGCGAATAAACACAGCTGATTTCCAGAGGATTGGTGCTGGGAGCCTGGGATTGCCTGAAGGCAAGAGACATCGACCTTTTTACGCAGGACGGAAGCCAGTTTCCAGGTGGGGATCATGCCGGCGCAGGAATTTGCGCAGCGGCAGCTCGAACCGGATGTACATCCGCCAAGCGAAAAGAACTGATGTGGCTGTGCCGATCACGATGACAAGGTCCGGAGGAATCGGGAAGGCGGTCCACACCATCAGAAGCAGCGTTATCGGCAGAGTGTGGATCAGATAGAGCATATAGGAGGCATCGCCGAGAGACGTCCAGACGCTCGGTTTCGCGTCGATCTGCATCGTGCCGAAGACGATCATCGCCGCCGGGAGACCGTAGACGAGCACGCGCTGGAAGCCATTATCGCCGGCGAGAAACTCCATCGTCCCCCCTCCCGGCGCTATCCCGATGAAGCCGGCGGCTATCATCGCCATGGCGCCGAGCGGCAGGCACCAAACCGAAGGTTTCCACCTGGGCATGTAGGCGAGACCGACGCCGAAGCCGAACTCGATGATCAGCGGGTTGCCAAGAAACTGCGGGACCGGACCCGCCGAGCGAAACATCATCGCGAGGCCGAAAATACCGACGAGTCCGACCAGCAGTCGCCGGTCGATGAGAACGATGGTCGCGGCGGCGTAGAAAAGCATTTCGAAGCACAGCGTCCAGGCCGCTGGCAATGCTGGCGCGGTCATTTGGTCGGTGGCAGGCCACAGCAGGAGCGTCGCTAACGCGTCCCGCCAGCCGAAGCCGGTTTTGTAGGCGACGATCGCATAGGGGATGCTGATCAGCAGGTAAAGCGGAACAATGCGCCGGAACCGTCTCCAGGCGAAAGATCGCCAGGTCAGACCAGGTGCCGTCCTGGCAATGATCACCCCCGATATGACAAAGAAGATGTCTACGCCCGCGAAGCCGGCAACCTGAAAATCGTGAGGCAACAGGCCATTGGATCCGGTGGCCGTAACGGCAGTCTGGGCTGCGTGGACATAGACGACCATCAGCGCAGCGACGAAGCGAAGTACTTGCAAGGACCAGATCAAGGACGCTGCCTATATCCGTTTGAACCTTTGGTATTCGATCGCGCGCCATTCCCTTGATGATCACCACCGGAATCTGGTCGATAGCGACTCTCGGAGCTGAGGTTCAGTTAAGCTGATTCAGAATTCCCGAACTGGTGGCAACCACCAGCGCCGAATATATCTGCGTAACCATTGCGCATATGGCAGCTGCCGATATGGGCACGCCAAAGGGTACGACGCCTTTGCGATCCATGTGCTCGACATAATGGCGAAATAGTCCTGCTGGCAGCAAAAAGGGATTCTTGACCAGTGCGGCCGTGGCGATCGCAAAGACCAACAGCAACACGGAAAAGACGGCAAGATTGCTTCCCCCGATGAGAAAAGGGGTGACGCTCAACAGTTTCACATCGCCAGCCCCAATCTTGCGTAACAGCCAGAATGGAAAGAGTGCGACGAACAGGATGGAGCCGCCAATCGCACTGATGCCCATCTCCAGCCACGAGCCGGTCTGCAGTGAATGCAGTTGCAGCGCGGCAAGTCCCAAGCAGAGCAACAGCAATACGTCGCGGTTAGTGATCTTCTGCACGCTGAAATCCGTCCAGGCGATCTTTGCAAGGAGCAAAATGGCGAAAGCTTTGAACAGAAGCGCGACGGCGAGCAGCATTGGATTGCCTACCGTTCTATATTCTGCACGCTGGATGACAGCAGCTTCAGATTGTTGGCTACCGTAGGGTCGTTGGGTGCCAGCTCATAAGCCTTGAGGAAATTCGCGCGGGCATCCTGCAGCTTGCCGCGCAGCAGATAGGAATAGCCGACATTGTTATAGTATTCGGGCGACGCACCCATCAGCTTGAAGGCTCGGCCATAGGCCCTATCGGAAAGATCGAAACGGTGAATCCGGTCGGTACAGGCGGCCAGCCCCATCCAGGCCCCGCCGTCATTGGGGGCGAGTTGCGTCGCCTTGAAGAACAGGGCGCCGGCATTGCCGTAGTTTTCGGCGCGAAACTGGTTCTTGGCTTCCGCCACGGCCTGGTCCGAGGCGTAATATTCGACGTCGCTGACCGTCTTCAACCCATCGAAGGCATCGCCGAAGGACGTTACGTCGCCTTTCGACGGTTCGTTGGTGCGGACGACACCACCCGTGGTGTCCGCGCCGTTCGTCTGGCAGCCAACAAGCGCCATCATCAACAGGCTGGCTGCGGCTGCGACTGAGAGGCGCGTTGGCCCTGTCATTTTGTCCCCCAAGAGTCGACCGACTCTATTTTAGAATCAAAGCATATTACCATTTAGAAGAAAATGCCCTTCATGCGAATGATCACCGGCAACATGATCACCATCATCACCACCGGGAAGATGCACAGCCCCAATGGAATCATCATTTTGACGGGCAAGGAGTTGGCGCGTTCTTCGGCATGAAGAATTCTCTGGCTGCGCATCTCTTCGCTGTAGACCCGCAAAGCGTCGGTCAGGCTGGTACCGAGCTCTTCCGACTGCCGAAAAAGGACGGCCAGCGCCCGCGCCTCGTCAAGACCGATTCGGTCGGCGAGGTCGCGCAGCGCCTCGCGCAGCGGCTTTCCAGCACGCAACTGCAGATTCATGATCGAAAGCTGGATGCCGAGCCATTTATGGGTGCCAGCCAGTTCGCTGCTGACACGCTCCACCGCCGCCTCCAGGCTCATGCCCGCGTCCGCGCAGGTGATCATCATGTCCATGAAATCGGGAAAGGCGCGGCGATAGACTTCCTTCTGCGCACTCTCGAAGCGATCGAGCAGAATGCTGGGCACCACGATGCATGCGAGCCCGAAAAGAGCAGAACCGGCAAAGCCTATGAAACCGGGCATTTGAGGCGGGAGAACTCGCGACAAGAGCGCATAGGCAGCCAGAAAACCGGCACAGGCAGCAGCAAGCCGTGACAAGGTGTAAATGAGCGGAGCGCTGGTCTGATAGAAGCCGGCTCGAAACAGCTTCGCCTCGAGCGCATTTGGTTCGTCCCGTTCCTTCTCCATCGACCGGAAATAGGCGTCGACCGGTCGCTGCGCGGATATCTTCGCGAGCAGTTCCTGTCCAGCGAGCGAGCGGCGATCGGCAATCCCTTCCGTCTTCAGGCTTTGCGCGACTAGCGTCCGCGTCTGCAGCGCCGGGAGAAACACAAGCGC
Source organism: Mesorhizobium sp. WSM1386 (assembly GCF_055901595.1). Lineage (NCBI taxonomy): Bacteria > Pseudomonadati > Pseudomonadota > Alphaproteobacteria > Hyphomicrobiales > Phyllobacteriaceae > Mesorhizobium > Mesorhizobium sp. WSM1386. Next base: position 2,712,418 of record NZ_CM148373.1, on the reverse strand, counting down.
GCCGAAAAGGAACAGCGCAACCGCCGCCACGAAAACGGCAGCTGAGATCAAAAAGCTCAGATCCTGGATGATCGAAAACAAGTTTTTGCTTCGCTCCCGTCAGAAATCGAAATTGACCATGCGGTACATGATGAAGTCACCCAATAGCGCCCACAGCCCGAAAATCGTGAACACCGGCAAGATCAGCGGATTGCCCCAGACGGAGCCGTAATAGGACGGGGCAAGCAGCAGAAGAATCAGGAACATGACAATGGGAAACAGTGAGATGATCCATGCGGACACGCGGCCCTCTCCCGAAAGTGCCCTGATCTTCATCCTGAGTTTCTGTCTTTCGCGCAGCACCACGGAAAGATTGGACAGGATCCCGGTAAGATTGCCGCCCGTCTTGGCCTGGATTGACAGCGAGATCGACAGCAGGTGAAGGCCCTCGAAGCCAACGCGTTGCGACAGCTTCCGCACGGCTTGCTCGATACTGAGACCAAATGTGATTTCGTCGGAAACAATGCCGAATTCGGTGCCGAGCGGATCAGGCATTTCGCGCGCTACGAGTGCGACCGCGACCGAAGCCGGATGTCCGGCGCGCAGCGAACGGACGATCATGTCGAGCGCATCCGGAAGCTGTTTTGCAAATTTCAGAATGCGCTTGTTGCGGGCGCGGCGAAGAACGAGAAGCGGCAGCCCAACTCCGATCACCAGAAAAGCGATGAGCGACGCCAACGTGGAGAAATGCAACAGGACCGACATCAGCAACGCAATCGCCAGTCCGGCGCTGAGAAACGTCGCGGCGAAAACCATTGGGTTTCCGGTGATGCCGGACTGGGTGTAAAGCCTGTTCAGCCAGATCATCCCGAATAGAAAATCGCCTGATTCCGTCAGTCCACGTTCGCGCAGCAATCCCTGCAGGGTCTGTTCCGCCGGCGCTTCGTCCGCCAGCCGCCTCAGCCGGTGGTTGATCACGCCAATCCGGGATCGGCGCCCGGCAAAGGAAAGATACAGGGCCTCGCCGGCGAGAATGACCGAAGCCGCCGCCAGCATATAGATAAAATATAGCAATGCCTGGCCGGTCGGCATTAGAGCGCAACCTGCGGGTTGAAGGCATCCTTGGCAAAATGATGCCCGAGCGTCGCTGCCTCCGGCGCAAAACGCGGGCGAACGCCGGTGGCGCGGAACTCCCCGATGACCTTGCCGTCCGAGGTCACCTCACGCCGCACGAAGCTGTAGATCTCCTGCAGTTGTACGATGTTGCCTTCCATGCCAGTCAGTTCGGAAATGGACGTCACGCGCCTGCCGCCGTCCGACAGGCGCTGGGTCTGCACGATGATGTCGATGGCCGAAGCGATCTGCGCCCGAATGGACTCGTGGGTCATCGGCATGCCGGCCATGCCGACCATCTGCTCCAGCCGCGAGATCGCGTCGCGCGGCGTGTTGGCGTGGATCGTGGTCATCGAGCCCTCGTGGCCGGTGTTCATCGCCTGCAGCATGTCGAAGGCTTCCTCGCCGCGCACCTCGCCGACGATGATGCGGTCGGGCCGCATGCGCAGCGCGTTCTTGAGCAGCTCTCGCTGGCGAACCTCGCCCTTGCCCTCGACGTTGGGCGGGCGTGTCTCGAGCCGACCGACATGCGGCTGCTGCAGCTGCAGCTCCGCCGCATCCTCGATGGTGATCAGACGTTCCCTGGAGGGGATGTAGCTCGACAGCGCATTGAGCAGGGTTGTCTTGCCGCTGCCGGTGCCGCCGGAAACCAGGATCGACTTGCGTGCCTGGACGGCGATGCGCAGCAGTTCGATCATCGGCGGCCGGATAGAATTGAATGCCATCAAACGCTCGAGCGAATAGGGATTCTTGGAGAATTTGCGGATCGAGACCAGCGGGCCGTCGACTGAAACCGGTCGCACCGCGATATTGACGCGTGAACCGTCATCCAGCCGGGCGTCGACCATCGGCGAGGACTCATCGACGCGCCTGCCGATGTTCGAGACGATCTTGTTGATGACCCGCAGCAGATGCGCCTCGTCGCGAAACCGGATTGCCGTCTCTTCGACGATGCCGCGTCGCTCGATAAAGACGCGCTTGTGGGTGTTGATCATTATGTCGGTGATCGTGTCGTCCTTGAGCAGCGGTTCGATCGGCCCGAGCCCGAGCATCTCGTCGGCGGTTTCGCTGGTAATTTGGTCAAGCTCACGCGCGTTCAGCGGCACGTTTCGGTTCCGGACAAACTCTCGAACGATCGGAAGGATCTCATTCAGGATCTCATCCTTGGAGGCACTTTCAAGCGCGGTCAGATTGAACCGATCGATCAAGTGGCGATGAAGCTCGACCTTGAGCGTCAAGAAATTGTCGCCATCCGATCCGAGGTCGGCGGCAGGCACCGGCGCCGGCGCCGGTGCAACGGGAAGAACCGCGATCGAGTCAGCCCTTGGCTCGATGCGAGACTCGCCACCCTTGATGAATCGCCCCAGCATAATCCCTTATACCCCTCCGACGCATATTAGCGGAAACTAAACGTTAACCAAGCGGCGCACAAGCGCCACGGCGCCCCACGCGTGGCCAATACTTTCAACATAGTTAAGAAGCAGCGCCCGAAAGTATCTTATTTATTTCAGGTCTCCGCGACGCCAAACACGGCTGGCGCACACTAAGCCTAGTGCGCCCGTGTTCCTTGCGTGCCGCGATCCAGTTGTCGGGCGGGCGAGCGTCGAGCGACGTCCGAATTCGACTGCAGGGACGGCAATCCAGCGGACAAATTGAATTGCAACGGCCGCGACTGCTAATCCTCCCAGCACGTCGACGAGATAGTGCCCACCCTCGGGAATTGTGGCGAGGATCATCATCGCGTTCAGAGCGTAGACGGGAAGCGAGATATAGCGGATGCCACGTGTTGAATAGGCGAAGATCGCTGCCAGGGCGGCGTGGAAGGAAGGGAACGTGACAAGACCTTCGGCATGTTCCAGCAGGAATGGTTTCAGTGTCCGCAGGGCATGAAGCTGCCCAAGGTGCCGCGTCGAGGCGCCGGGACTAAAGGAACTCAAAATATCCGGCGAGGGACGGTAAAAATCAAAAGCCCCTGCCGCCGGCACTGCCATCATGACAAGGCACGTCAAACAACCGGCCACTCCGTAATGCGCTACAAATTCCTCTAGCCGGTCCGTTCGAGCAGTCAACGCGAGGATGGCCGGCAGCAGCAGCAACTGAATGCTCAAACTGCTATAGGCCATCGAAAGCACATGATCGATTGATGGGTAGGCGTTGAGCAGCCTCACATAGGCGACCCAGTCGAAGCCCAAGCTTGCGTCGCCCGCGGCCAGATAGTTGTCCAGCAGTGGACGGCTTGTCGCGGTAGCCAAGTAGGAAACGAGCAGAAGCACCAGGGAAAACAGGGTTAAGGCGGTCAAGGCCATGGCCAGCGCCTGTATCCTGCCCGCGAAGTCACTTACCATGTCGCGATAGCGAAAAGGCGTTTTGCGAAGTTGAAGGCGCATCGTTCTAAGGAGCACCCACAGTAAGGCCATGGGCATCGTCATCGCCACATCGAACCAGATAGATCTGTTGAGATTCACGGTCGAGAACGGCAACCAGATCAGATTTGTCACCACAGCTCCGGCCAACAAGGCTGAAATAAAGGCAACAAGCCGACTTTTTCCAAATTCTGCCATCCCGCATCGGGTCCATCCGAACGGCCTGCGGATAAATGATGTGGCCGCCTTCGGATCGGTCGGGTCGCCCGCCGGAAGCGACGAATACGGGAATGCCCGCCCTTCGCTTTCCACCCGACCAGGCATCGACCACCCCATCACGTTAGTTTTCTCTAAATTTGAAATACGTAAAGTAATTGTTAACCACATGGGGGGCAAGCGCCCTCGGGTTCGGGAAGGACCAATCTTTACAAGATAGTTAAGATGCGAGCGGCGAAAATATCGTTTTTATTTCCGGCTTCCACGCTGCCAAACTTGAATAGCGGACTAAGCTTTGGAAGCACCCCTAGCCCCGAGTTCTCAGACATCGGCATCCACTCCATAACTGGCTATAACCCCTTAGATATAAAGGAGTATGCCTTATTGCTAAAGTAGAGCTATCTAAATTAGGCTGCAGACATAATTGTGAACGAATGGTTAAGAGCGCTTGAAAAATTAGACGAATCAAGCTCTTGCTGAAATTTGAGGGCGCTTCGAAGTCGCCAGTTCATGTATTGGAAAGTTAAGGAACCGTTAATCCCGTTTGACTTGGCAATTTCTCGGGACCTAGGATCGAGATGACGGGGGATGCTGGGTATGGGGTTCATCCTTGGCTCTGTCTCGTCGGGTTCAAACCTCCAAAGGGAGAAATTGACATGAAGAAGCTCATGACGATGACCCGGCAGTTCCGCGACGATGAAAACGGCGCTGCTATGGTCGAATACTCAATCCTGATCGGCATCATTGCCGCGGCATCGATCGTCGCGGTCATCGCTATCGGCGGATGGGTCGGCAGCCAGTTCACCGGCCTTTGCGTGAAACTCAGTGGCAAAGGCTTGAGTGCTGCTGGCGGTGCAGGCGGCACGTGCTGACGCTGCGATCCGCTCGTTGAGACGGAATCGGCCAAAGAAGGATAGATAATCATGAAGCGGCTTATCGAAGTAGCCCAGCAGTTCCGCAACGACGAAAACGGCGCTGCCATGGTCGAATACTCGATCCTGATCGGCATCATTGCCGCGGCATCGATTGTTGCGATTATTGCCATCGGCGGATGGGTCGGCAGCCAGTTCACCGGCCTTTGCGTCAAGCTTGGCACTAACGGAGTTGCTGGAAGCACTTGCTAAAAAACTTCCTGGGCCGGAGTCGCTCGATTTCGGCCCAGGATCTTGCGCTTTGAAGGGGCTGAGATTCGCCCGGCGGGCGATGGTGGGGTGGGAAGATGCGCGCTAATACGCTTATCATGATTGTTCTCGCCGGCGTGTTCGGCGTGCTGGCGGTGGTGCTCGCCAATATCTGGCTGGCCAGCCAGCGGAATGCGATGGCGCGAACGGATGACATACCGCGCGATACGGTCGTGGTGGCGGCTGAGCCCTTGAAATTCGGCGACATGCTGACAGAGGACAAGCTGCGCGAAGTCGCGTGGCCGGCGGGCGCGGTTCCGGCCGGCGCTTTCAAGACAACGAAGGAAGCGCTGGCTGGCGAAGGCACCAAGCAGGCGTTGCAGGCGATCGGCACCAACGAGCCTGTTCTGGCCACCAAGATCACCGGCCCTGGCCAGCGCGCCACGCTTTCGGCGGTGCTCGGCGAAGGCATGAAGGCCGTTTCCATCAGGGTCAACGACGTGCTCGGCGTCGCCGGCTTTGTCTTCCCGGGCGACCGGGTCGACATACTCCTGACGCGCACGGCGCGCGGCGACGACGGCACGGACAAGAGTTTTGTCGACGTCTTGCTGCAAAGCATGAAGGTGCTTGCCGTCGACCAGGTGGCCGACGAGAGCAAGGACAGCCCGACAGTGGTGAAATCCGTGACACTGGAGGCCAGCACCAAGGATGCGCAGAAGCTGACTTTGGCGGCGGGCGCCGGCCAATTGTCGCTGGCGCTTCGCCAGGCCGCCGCCAGCAAGGGCGAGACGACCGAAAGGGTGACGCTGTCGGATCTGACCGGCGAAACGCCGGAGGACGTTGCCAAAAGGCAAGCCGAGCTCGACAAGAAGGCCGCGGCCGAAGCGGAGGCCGCGGCCGAGCGCAAGCATGCCGAGGACAAGATTGCCGGACTGACCCAGGCGGTGGAGCGGGTGGGAAGCCGCCTCGACGAGTTGGGCAAGGTGAAGCCGGCTCCGGCCGTGGTGTCGGCTCCGGAAGTCCGGGAAGTCGTCAAGGAAGTGGTCAAATACGTGCAGCCGGAGCCGCCAAAACAGGTGACGGTTGGTGTTTTTCGGGGTGTGAAGCTCGAGACATATGACGTGCCGCGACAACCATAACAGCAGCGCGGCGATGAGTTTGGCGCTGCCGCGGGCAGCGATTGGGGAGACGGGGATGCAGGGGTCTTGGTTGAGGAAGGCGGCGGCGGCGTTGTCCTGTCTGGGCGCGTTGTTGCTGACGAGCCTCGCGGCCGATGCGGCCGACAGATTTATCGACGTGTCGAACCCTAGCGTCCATCGTGTTTTCCTGCCGATGTCGCAATCGGTGACCATCCAGGTGAATGCCAATCTGGGCGACATCGTCGTCGGCGACGAGAAGATCGCCGATGCGCAGCCGATGACCGACCGTACGCTCTATGTCATTGGCAAGGGCGCCGGCACCACGACGGTCAATCTGTTCTCCACCGACAAGCGCTCGCTCGGCGTCATCCAGATCGAGGTCGGCGTCGATGTCAGCGACATGGCGCAGGCCATCCGCCAGGTATCGCCACGGTCGCGCATCGAAATCGGTTCGATCAACGGCAAGGTCAGGCTTGGCGGCCATGTCAAAGACGGCGCCACGCTGGAGGCCATCATGCAGGTGGCGCAGCAATATGGTCCCGACGCCATCATCAATTCAGTCACCGTGGATGACAGCCAGCAGGTCAATCTGGAAGTGCGCGTGCTAGAAGCCAAGCGCAACGCCGGTCGCGACCTCGGCGTGTCGTTCCGTAGTAGAGGCAGCAGTGCAACCATTTTTGGAACCGGCATCGCAGCTACTACTCCACCCGGAGCGGATCCAGGAACCCTGGTGACGGGTCTGCTGTCGAAAACCAATCCTTTCGCGTCACTAATCACCCAGATTATCGACAGCAACATCAAAGTCGATCTGATCATCGAGGCGCTCGAGGCCAAGGGCGTGGTGCGCACGCTGGCGAACCCCAATCTCACCACGCTTTCCGGCGAGCCGGCCAGCTTCAACGCAGGCGGCCAGGTGCCGATCCGCAGTGTCACCAAGGATGGCGTGATCCAGATCGAGTACAAGCAATTCGGCGTCAATCTTCAGTTCACGCCGATCGTGCTCGCCGACGACAAGATTCATATCAGTTTGGCGCCAGAGGTGAGCGACCTGACCGGCTTTACCAGCGCTGGCGACCCGATCTTCACCAACCGCAAATTGGATACGGTCGTCGAACTGCGCGACGGCCAGAGCTTCGCGGTCGGCGGCCTGCTGTCCAGCAAGACCACCAAGCTTCAGAACCAGGTGCCGTGGCTCGGCCAGGTGCCGGTGATCGGCACGCTGTTCCGCAATTCGAGCAACCAGAAGGAAGAAACCGAGCTGGTCGTCATCGTCACGCCGCACATTGTGCGGCCGGTCAAGCCCGGCGAGCAGTTGGCGACGCCGTTCGACAAGACGCGACCGGCCAACGATCCCGAGTTCTTCGTGCTCGGTCAGCTCGAGGTGAACAAGGACATGATCCGTAAATATGAGACGGGTGACGGCGTCACCGGCCCTTATGGCCACATGCTCGACTTCAAATCGAAGGACAAGATGCTCTATGTCAAGAAATAGCGCCTTGATCCTCATTCTGAGCACCGGCCTGCTGACGGGCTGCGCCGCCGACTATCTGAACCACTACGACACCGTGACGCTCGCCGCCGGCGACACGCAGAAGTTCAATTCGATGCTGCAGACCGTCGACCCGCTCAATCCAAACTCCAGGAACACACATATCGAAGGCGACGGCACGCGTGCCGCGCTTGTCGCGCACAGCTACAAATTTCCTCCGCCACCGCCACCACCGCCGGCGATCACGGTCAATGTCGGCGGGTCCGGTGTGACGACATCGCAGTGAACTGAACGGAAGGATGCGGAGGGCGCCGGGCATGCGAGGGGCCCTGACGCAGGAAAGCAGAGAGTAAGGTCATGTTGGGGACCATTCGAGCCTTCTGGAACGATCAACGCGGCGTAGCGATGATCCTCGTGGCGATTATGATACCCGTGCTTATCGGCTTCTCGGTGCTGGCCATCGATATGAGCCGGCTCAACGGGCTCCACAACGATCTGCAGAAGGGTATCGACGCGATGGCGCTCGCCGCCGCGGCGGAACTGGACGGCAGATCGGATTCCATCACCCGGGCCAACTTGGCCGTGACGACCCTCGTCTCCAATAACACCCTGTTTTCGACATCGGGCGATCATCCGCTGGTTTTGGCCGATGTGACCGTCAAGTATCTGACCGGCATCCCCGCCAGCGACGAAACCGCATTGAGCGCTGCCGGCGTCGATGCCGATGGCACAAATTGGGCAAGCACGGATCCCAAGGCTGTTTCATTCGCTGAAGTCACGATCAATGCTTCCGGCGTTGCGGCTGGCGCAGGTGCCTTCGCGACGATCTTTCCGGCAAGCCTGGTCGGCAGCAAGGACACCATGGATATCCAGCCGCAGGCGGTGGCCGGGTTTGTTCAGTCGATCTGCGAGACCGTCCCACTCTTCATGTGCAATCCGTTTGAGACCGACACCCCGGCAACCAGTAAGACAATCCAGCAAGCCTTTGCCTCTGGAGACACCTACAGCCGCGAATTCCGCGTCCTGAAGGTGGATTCCAACCCTGGCCCCGGCAATTTCGGCCTGATCGACAACAACCTTAGTTCGCTGCGTGATGCGATAGCGATGGGCACCTCTGGCACCTGTTACAACCGGAACGCGCTCACCACGAAAACCGGCGTCACCCTTGGCCAGGTCAATACTGGTCTCAATGTCCGGTTCGACCTGTACAGCGGCTCGTTGAACAAGAGCAGCAAGGATTTCAATTACCGACCGGCGAGCAACGTGCGCAAGGGCCAGAAGAACGGCTGCAGCAAATATGATCCCGTTACGGACAACACCGCGTTGCCTTTGCCTCCGGGCACCAACTACGTCGATGCGAAGGGAATGTCCGACGCGATCGGGGCGCAGAGCTTCTGGACAAATTACTGGCAGGTCAACCACGGCGTGGCGTACCCGAATGTCCCAAGCATCACCAACCCGACCGGCTCCAAGACCGCTCCGGCTTCCAGATATGACGTCTACAAGTACGAGATCGCCAAAAGCCTTGTCGATGACAAATCGCTGGCGCCGACCAAGGAAAGCGGTACGCCGTCCTGCTACAAGGGAGACAACCCGACACCCGATCCGGATCGCCGGCTGCTCAATATGGCGATCGTCAACTGCATCGCCAATCAGGCCAAGCTAAACGGCCATGTCTCGATCAAGCCCGACGGCTACGCAAGCGTCTTCATCAACACGCCAATCCAGAAGCAGGACAATAGCAAGGACGACGAAGATTCGACTGCCGGTGAGAAGCCGATCAGCCTGGAGATCGTCGATGTCGATGGCGGCTTTGCCAACAACACCCTTGTCGACAAGGCGTTTCGCAACGAAGCGCAATTGTACCGGTAGCGCCATGTTCATCAAACTGAGGCAGTTCCTCCAGCGGTTCCACCATGACGAACAAGGCGCCGCCTTGGTCGAGATAGCGATCGTCACGCCACTCGTGTTGCTGCTGTCGGCCGGCGTCTTCGAGTTCTCGAACATCTTCAACACGCGCCTGCTTCTCGAAGCCGGCGTCGAGGATGCCGCTCGTTACATGGCGCGCTGCAGCAGCGACTGGAATACTTGTTCAGCGTTGGCAACGAACCTGGCCGTGAACGGGGCCGTCACGAACGGTACCGCGCGCGTTACCGGGTGGACCACGGGTCAAGTCACCATTATCAAGGCTCAGTCGATCCAGGCGACCGATGCGACCGGTAACGAGCTCTATCTCAGCAGCACCGGCACCGTCATTGTCGTGAAGGTCAGCACCGCATATCCATATCCCACTCTGGGCCTCTGGTCTTACCTTGGCTTTGGTGCCCTTACGCTCAATGTGTTCCATCAGGAGCGTGTCTTCGGATGGTGATCTCGCACGGCACGTTCTGGAGAGACCAATCCGGCGCGTCAATGGTGGAGGCGGCCATTGCGATGCCCATGCTGCTGACCCTGCTGCTCGGTTTCGTCGATTTTGGCTATGCCTTCTACCAATGGAATGCCGGCAACAAAGCAGTGCAGGCGGGCGCGAGATTGGCGCAGATTTCCACGCCTGTCGCAATCGGGCTTCCATCTGAGACGATAACGCAGAGCGATGTAACCAAGGTCGGCACCGCGGTTCCGGCCGGCACGTATGATTATGTATGCACTGCAAGCGCAGCGGGCGTGGCTTGCTGCAGTGTCGGAGGAGGCTTGTGCAAGCCCGAGAACGCGAGCCAGGCCTCGTTCGACGCGATCTATGACGGCACCCCCAATCGTGCCGGAATGCACACCTTCCTGCCCATGCTGGTAAAGTCCGAGGTTCAAATTGAATACGCCGCGTCCGGCCTGGGCTACTGGACGCGTCCCGGCGGGCCGGTACCAACGATCACCGTCAGCATTCAAAAACATCCCTTCCAGTTCTTCTTTCTGGCCGGTTTTCTCGGCCTCGGAACCATCACCATGCCCTCCATGCTGAGCACGGTCACGGGCGAAGACATGAAGAGCACCTTCCCATGAACGCGATGAACACCAAGGTTACTCCGACCAAGCGAAAGCAGGTGGCGCTGTTCTCTTCGGATGCGAATTTCAAGCGCGAGGTGGCGACGCGGCTCGATGCGCTGGCGATCTATGACGTCAGGGTTTCCGAGACGGACGATTTTCTCAAGGGCCCGCCCGCCGATGCGCGCCCGGGCATCGTCATCCTCGATCTCGGCAGCGGCGGGCTGCTCGGCAGGCCCGGCATCGTCGAGGCGCGCGCGCTGTGGGCGTCCGTGCCGCTGATCGCGGTCTCCGACGAGCTGACGTCGGAGCAGACGCGCGTGCTGGTGCGCATGAACGCCTCGGACTGGCTGCACAAGCCGCTCGACGGCAAGGAGCTGCTCAACGCGGTGACCTTCCACGACACCGGCAACCAGGGAACGAAAAGCCGCATCATCACCTTCATCAGTGCCAGCGGCGGCGCCGGCGCCACGACGCTCGCGCTGTCGGCGGCCGAATTCCTGGCCTCGAAATCGGCCGAGCGCGCGGCTTCGACCTGCCTGGTCGATCTCGATTTCCAGAGCGCCAATTGCGGCGCCTATATCAACCAGTTCAACCAGTTCGACCTGACGGGCATCATCGGCCAGCCCGAACGGCTCGACGTTGAGCTGATGGACGTGATCAAGCTTTCGCGCCCATCCGGCCTCACCCTCTATGCATTCGAGCGGCCGCAACTGCCCTTCGAGCCGCATGGCAGCGATTTCGTGTTCCGGCTTCTGGACCTCGTCGCCTACCGCTTCGACGACATCGTCATCGACCTGCCCAATCTCGACACGCCCTGGCACAATTCGGTGCTTTCGACGAGCGACGAGATCTTCATCGTGTTCGAGCTCAACGTCGCGTCGCTGCGGCAAGGCAAGCGGCTCTACAGCAAAATCCGCGAACTGCGCGGCAACGCGGTCAACATCACGCTCGTCGCTAACAAGCACAAGCGCAAATGGTTCGGGAACCACTTCTCGCGCAGCGAGCTGGAGAAGATATTCAAGGCGCCGCACATCAAGTCGCTGGCGCTGGATAACGCGCTTCTCGCCGATGCCTTGAACCGGGCGATCCTGCCTTCGGAAGTCGACGGGCGGGCGCGCTTCAACAAGGATCTGAAGACGATGTTCAAAGAGCGGCTCGATGACGCTGCCCGATAGGCATCGGATCGCCTCGGGGCTGGCGGCCGCCTGCATCGCGGGCCTGGCGCTTGTGATGCCGGCCGGCGCCCATGCCGGGTCCGCGGGCGCTCCGCCGCTGCCGGCCATGGGCCCAAGCCTGCGCAAGATAGTCGCCTTCGAAACCGCCGAACAGCCCGGAACGATCATCATCCGCAAGGACGAGAAGGCGCTCTACCTGGTGACACGCCAGGGCCAGGCACTTCGCTACAAGATTAGCGTCGGGCGCGACGGCTTCGGCTGGACGGGGATCGTCAAGGTCGGCGCCAAGACGGAATGGCCGCAATGGCGCCCGCCCAAGGAAATGCGTGCCCGCCAACCGGAGTTGCCGGAAATGGTTCCGGCCGGCCCCTACAATCCGCTCGGCGCCAGGGCGCTCTATCTGTCTCGGGACGGGCACGACACGCTCTACCGAATCCACGGCACCAATGACCCGTCAGGGGTCGGCTTCGACGGAACATCGGGCTGCTTCCGCCTCACCAACACCGATGTGATCGACCTTTTCAAGCGCGTCGCGATCGGCGCCAAGGTGGTGGTTCAATGACGACGATCAGCGAGCCGGGCATGCCGGCGATCGATGTTGGCAAACGCGAACAGGTCGCCGTCGACAGATCCGGCAACACAAAAGCGATTGGCATCGTCGCCGCCGGCGCCTTGCTGGTCACCTTGGTCAACATGGCGGCTGCCATCTATCTCTATCGGGGCATCAACGACCTGCGCTCCGTCGAGGCGCGGCTGGAGCAGCTCGGAGCGTTCGAGCAACGGATCGCGGCGCGGCTCGATACGGTCAACAACGGCTTCCAGAGCCGGTTCGAAAAACTGGACAGCCAGCTGCAGGGCAACTTCAACGAAATCAATGGCAGCCTTGCCAGGCTGGAGCAGACCCCGCCCGCCGTCGCCGGCAACAGTCCGCCGAACATGGCGGAACAATCCGAGGTTACCACCAGCACGGTGGCGGAAGCGCCCGAGGCGCTCGACAGCGAAACCGCTGGCGAGGCCAGCGTCATCGAGGCGCCGCGACCGCCCAAGAAGAGGATCGCTTCGGCGCCGCCTCCCCCCAACTCCAACTACCAGCGCATAGAGCAGCCGGACGGCAAGGTCTATTACCGCAAGGTCAATTGACCGCGGGTGCCGGTATTGACGGCGTCTTAGAGATCCCGCTGCAGGGTTACGAGCTGCATTGCCCGCAACTCCGCGCGTTGTTTCGCTTCGGTGAGGAAGGCAACGTGACAGTAAACACACGCGGCCGTGCCCAGAAGCAGGACCATGCTGTTCTGCCAGGAGAAATCGACCATCAGCGAGAATTGGAGCCCGCTGGGCGCCGTAAAGGCGGCAATGGTGCTCGCCGTCTGAGATTGGCTGCTGGCGGCTATCATCAGTCCCACGAAAAGCAGCGCCAGATGGTTGGCCAGAAAGAATGGAGCCCGCTTGCGGGCGTGGCAGGCAAGCCAGCTGACGATCAAGGCGGCGGCCAGGATCGTGAAATCGAGAACCATCGAGCTGTCCAGATAGAAGTCGACCTGCTGCCAGAACATCGTCGACAACGGCCGCAGTTCAAGCCAGATCCACCACATTGTGGGGCTCGCCGGATAGGCGCCCAGCAAGAATGTCGCGATACGCGCTCCCGCCAGGATGGCAAGGACAAGAGCGGGAAAGAGAAAGAGCAGAATCGGCTTGCGTTTCATGTCGCCCTCCACATTAGCAATCGATGATAGACGGCAGAACTTGCGCAACCCTTAACGGCCGGGATTGCCCATTAGGAAGATTGGCTGGCGCATCAGCAGCGGCCTTCACGTTTCCCTAACCGTACACGTCGGTTTTATGTGCCATTTTTGCTACATCACGCGGACGTTCTGGCTGGAAAATACTTTTAGCGTTTCCTAAAATAATAATTACCCACATATTTCGTGTAATCTGGTAGATGATCCACCGACGGCCGGCCTTGCTTGGGCCCAGGTTTGGTTGTGGCGCCCCGGAAAAGGGCGTTGGGGAAAAGTTGGGGCGGGCTAAATGAAAAAAACACGCATTTCGGCGATGGGCAAGCGCTTGGGTCTTTTGATGGCGGCCACGATGCTGTCTTGCGGGGGTGCAAATGCCCTCACGCTCAAGGAGGCCGTGGCGGTAGCTGTCGAGTCCAATCCCGAGATCGGCCAGGCCATAGAAAATCGCGAGGCGATCGAATTCGAATTGCGCCAGGCAAAAGGGCTCTATCTTCCCAGCGTCGACGTGGAAGCATCCGGAGGGGCTCGCCGTCTCGACAACTCGTCGCGTCGCGCGCTTTCCCTCGATGATGACAACCTCTACCCGGCAGAAGCCGATCTGACGGTTTCACAGACCGTCTATGACAGCGGTGCAAGGCGGGCCGAGCTCAATCGTCAGGCATCGCGGGTCGATGGCGCGTCGTTCCGCGTGCTGGAGCGGTCCGAATTTATCGGGCTCTCGGTGGTCCAGGACTACCTCGAATACATGCTGCAGGCGTCGATCGTTTCAGAGGCGAAGAAGAACCTGGGCTTCCATCAGGCTATCCTCCACGACATCCAGGAAGGCATCGCGGGCGGCGGACTGAACGAAGCCGACCGGCAACAGGCCGAGGAGCGGCTGTTCGCGGCCAAGGCCCGCATGCAGGAAGCCTCGGAGGAGCTGGAGGCTTCGAAGATACGGTTTTTCAAGACCGTCGGGAAACCGCTGACCAATGCGTCGCGGCCGGGCGACGTTTCGACCGCGCTGCCGAGGTCGCTGGACGATGCGCTGGGCCTGGCACGAGCAAACAACCCGCGCGTCCACATGGCCAACAGCGATATCGCCGCGGCGGCCTCGCTGGTGGACGCGGCCCGAGCGAAGTACGGTCCCTCGATCGTCGCCGAGGGCACGGCCCGGGCGGGATACGATATCGACGGCGACAATGGCGACACATCCGACCTGCAGGCGCGCTTGGTGTTGCGCTGGAACCTCTATCGGGGCGGCATCGACAAGGCCAATGAACAGGAGCAGATCCGCCGCACCAGCGAACAGCGGCTCGCCATGCATCAGGTTCTGCGCGAGATCGAAGAAGCGGTTCGTACCTCATGGGATCGCCGCTTCCGGCAGGCCGACCTGGCAAAGACCCTGAAGCTGCAGGCCGCCTCCAACGAAAAGCTGGTCGCGTCCTATCGCGAACAGTTCAAGGTCGGGCAGCGCTCGCTGCTAGACGTGCTCGATGCGCAGAATACGCGGTTCAACACCGCGACGCTGGCGGACACCGCATCCTATGCGTCACTCTTTGCCCAGTACCGGCTTCTGGCTGCGACCGGGGAATTGCTGAAGACGATGGATATCCAGCCGGCAAAGCAGGCCAACGCCTACGCACGGACCGAGTTCGCCGCACCGGAAACGGCTGACACCGAAACCTATGCGCGCACGCCCTCGGAACAGAAGAATGACCTGCCCTTCGACATTCTGGCGCCGGTCAGGAAGAAGTAAGCAGCGACATAAGGCGCGACCGACAGTCCTCGCGGGCAGATCGTGAACCAGCAACCCCATATCCTGTCGCCGAAGGAGGCTTTCAAGGCCTGCTTTTCGGCCGTTGCCGCGTATCTCGGCCGACCGAGCGCCGAGACCGTGCTGTTCGCCGGCGTGCCGCTGTCGGATACCCGCGTCGAGGTCGACGAGATCCGCAATCTTGCCGAACGCATAGGTCTGGAAGCGCGGGCGTTCGGCCATCGCGATTTCCTGCGCGGGCGGATCGATCTTCCCGCGATTGTCTTTCGCGTCAGCCAGTTGCCTGTTGCCCTGCTCGCCGAGGAGGAAGGCGGCGACTATTTCACCGCCCCCCAGGAAGACGGGCGCACCGCGATCAGCCGATCGGAACTCGCCGCCAGCTATATCAGCGGCGGTGTGTCCTTCTCGATCACCTACGCCAACGCCACGGAGGCGATGAGCATCGGCTCGGCGCCGAAGATCGAGCGGCGACATTGGCTGACGGGGACGATGGGCGGCTTCTGGCGCACATATTCGAAAGTCGTGCTGTCGGCGATGTTCATCAATCTGCTCGCCATCGCCTCGCCGATCTTCACCATGAACGTGTACGACAGGATCCTCCCGAACAAGGCGATATCGACGCTCTGGGTCCTGGCCATCGGCATCGGCGCCGTCATCGTGTTCGACCTGCTTCTGAAGACCGCCAGGGCGTCGCTCATCGACTATGCCGGGCGCAAAGCCGATCTTCGGATTTCGTATATGCTGTTCGAGAAAGTGCTCAACTCGTCGCTCTCGGCGCGACCCGGTTCGACCGGCGAGTACGCAAACCGGATAACGCAATATGAGTTCGTGAGAGAGTTCTTCACCTCGAACACCATCAGCGTCTTCATCGACACCGCTTTCGTGTTCGTCTTCCTGCTGGTCATCTATGCGATCGGCGGCTGGCTGGTCATCATTCCGGCCGTGGCCTTCCTGGCGTCGGTCGCCGTTGGCCTGGTCACGCAGCGGCGCATCGGCAAGCGGGTCGCGGCCTCGATGAACGAGGCTTCGCAGCGCCAGTCCCTGCTGGTGGAGTCGATCTCCACGCTGGAAACGATCAAATCCCTGCGCGCCGAAGCCTATCTCCTGCGCAAATGGGGCGAGCACTCGAAGAACGCCGCCAACACGTCCGAGAAGATCAAGCAGCTTTCGGCGGCAGCCGGCAACATCACCCAGGCGATACAGCAACTGGTCACCGTCGCCCTGGTGGTGGCTGGCGCCTATGCCTTTTCGGAGGGGCACGTCTCGACAGGGGCGATCATCGGGACGGTGATGCTGGCGGGCCGGGCCGTGGCCCCCCTCGGCCAGATCGCCATAACACTGTCGCGGTTTCGCCAGGCCATGCTCTCGTTGCGGATGGTCAACTCGATCATGGCCCAACCGGAAGACCGGCCGGACACGGTGGGCTTCGTAAACCGCCCGATCCGCAATGGCGCGATGGCATTCAAGAACGTCGGATTCGTCTATCCCGGTTCCGAAAACGAGGTTCTGTCCGGCCTGAATTTCACCGTCAAGCCCGGCGAGCGGATCGGCATAATCGGGCGGATAGGATCCGGCAAGACGACCATGGGCCGGCTGATCGGCAGGCTCTTCCTGCCGACCTCCGGCGAGTTGCTGCTGGACGGGATCGACATCCGCCAATACCACCCGTCGGAGGTTCGCGCCGCGGTCGGCATCGTTGCGCAGGCCGGCGATCTGTTCTCGGGCACGATCAAGGAAAATCTGCTGATGGCCTGCCCGGAAGCGACCGATGAGCAGATCATCGACGCGGCCAGGGCTGCCGGTGTCGACGAGTTCGTCTCCCGCCATCCGCGTGGCTACGACATGAACGTCGGCGAGCGTGGCACCAACCTTTCCGGTGGACAGAGGCAGACGGTGGCGATTGCCCGGCTGCTGCTGACCAAGCCGAAAATCGTTTTCCTGGATGAGCCATCCGGCTCGATGGACCTGGCGTCGGAACGTCAGCTGATAAAGCAGCTCAAGGTGGCCTTTGACCGCGGCACCACGCTGATCGTCTCCACCCACCGCTTCAGCATGCTCGAGTTGGCCGACAGGCTGATCGTGATCGAGCAGGGCAAGATCGTCGCCGACGGACCGAAAGAACAAGTCATACAGGCGCTGCAGAAAACAAATGTTTGAGACAAATTATATTGATCCAGATCAATATAATGGGGTTTGGTAAATGCTTGCTAGGGAAGATCGGCCGCCGCTTTTTGCGTCGGCATCCATATTGATCATCGGCGCGCTCTTTGTAAGCTCGGTCGCTTGGGCGTCCTATGCTGAGGTTGATGAAATCGCACGCGGCGACGGCAAGATCATACCCGCCTCGAAGACTCAGATCATCCAGGCCAGCGAGCCGGGCGTCGTTCAGGAAATCGCGGTGACGATCGGGCAGATCGTCAAGAAGAACGACCTCATCATCCGCCTCGACAATACGTTCAACACCTCCAGTCTTGGCGAACAGCAGGCCAAGGCGCGGGCTCTGCAGACGCGCATTGCCCGGCTCAAATTCGAACAGACCGGGAATATCGAAGGCTCATTTCCATGTCCGTCCGAAATCCAGAAAGTCGCCCCTGAAATCTGTGACAACGAGCAGAAGCTGCTCGTAGCCCGCCGCGACAACTTCGAAGTCAAGCTGTCGGTTCTCAAGTCGCGTCTCGATCAGCGCGAGAAGGAGCTGGACGAAGCGACCGCCAATTCCGATCGCCTCACCCAGAATCTGACAGTCAGTGACCAGGAGGCAAAGCTGGTCGAATCGATGGTCAAGAAGGGCCTGATGGCACGAACCGAGCAGTTGCGCGTCGAGCGCGAGCTGACCGAACTCAACGGCCAGCTGACGCTCGCCGGAGAGACCATCAAGAAAGCCAAGTCGGCCATCACGGAGGCTCAGCTTCAGGTCGACGAACTCGGTCTGCAGTTGCAACAGGAGGCGCTCAGCGATCTGACGCAGGCGCTGGCCGACCTCTCGGTGGTTGACGAGACGATACGCGGCGCCACAGATAAGGTGGCGCGCACCGATATCCGTTCACCCGTGGACGGCATCGTCAACACGCTTGACGTGAATACGCTCGGCGCCTTCGTCCAGCCCGGCGCGGTCGTCGCCGGCATCGTCCCGACCTCCGAGACATTGCTGGTCGAAGCCCGGGTCTCGCCGCGAGACGTCGCTTTCATTCGACCGGGCCAGGACGCGCTGATCAAGGTAACCGCCTATGACTTCTCCATCTTCGGCGGCATCGAAGGCAAGGTCTCCAACATCACCGCCGACAGCCTGGTCGACCAGAAAACCGGCGAACCTTACTATCAGGTGCGCGTCGCCACGGAGCGATCCACGCTGACACGGGATGGCAAGGTCTATTCGATCATTCCCGGCATGATCTGTTCCGTCGATATCAAGACCGGACGCAAGACCATCCTGACCTACCTCCTGAAGCCGATCAACAAGGCACGAGAGGAGGCAATGAGTGAACGATAGCGCCACTCCTCCCGCCGTCCTCGACCGGTTGCTCGTGCCGACGAAGGCAGAAGACCTCGGCATGGAGTTCCGGGTCGTCGCGCGCCTCGGCATACGACGCGGAATCCGCCTGGAGCGGGCTTTCTGGACGTCGCTGAGGCATATGGCGGAAAGCCGGAAGTGCACGATCGGCATGCTTGTCGATGAGATCGCCGAAGGTCAGCCTGCTTCTGGCAACCTGACATCGGCGATCAGAGTTGCCTGCATACGTGACATGGCGGAGGAAAACCTGACGTTGAAAAGGCTAGCCTCGATAAGGACGATCAGCGCGATACTGGTCGCCTGTCCCTCGCCCGCCTTTGCCCTTTCATCGTCGAAAAAAATCCTGACCTTCAACGCTCCGTTCCAACAGCTGGTAAAGCGTCAATTGCCGACGGCACCGAACGATGACGGGCGTCAGGATCTCAGGCTGGCACTCGATCTCAACGTCGCGGATATATTTGCACGGCTTGATGCCAATGGCGAAACCCCGGTCGCCAGCGGGTTCGTCATCGGCGCCGGCGACCGCCGCTATCGCGGCCAGTTGAACGCGGTGCGGGCGCCGCTGATCGAGCAGGACCTGCTGATGGCGTTCGTCAGCGGCTAGAGTGTAGCTTCGATCCAACGTCCGCCGGCTGTGCTTACTTTCGCACAAGCTTCCCCAAAGCCGTATCCGGCTGCAATCCTTCGCCGGGTGCGACGCCGGCAAAGCCGCCCTTGATTTCGGCAACCTGCGCATTGCCCGATCTCGAGCCATGGATCCAGGCGCGATCCGTGCTGAAGGAATAGAGCGGAACGTAGTCGGGGAGATCGCTGTCACGCAGGACGGTGTTGTGGAGGCTGTCGAGAATGAATACGCCATCTGCAGTGCTCACCGACAGGACGGCGTGGAAGAACCCGCGCTTGCGATCCTGCAGGACGACGAGCGCCATGCTTTGCGCGGGAATGCCGGCCCTGAGCAGCGCCGTCATCTTCAGTATGACAAAATCCTCGCAGTCGCCGGCGCGCTTGTCGAGCACCTCCGAAGGCTTCGCCCAATAGTCGAGCTTGCCATAGACGACACTGTCCTTCCTGTAGGCGATCAGGCGATTTATGCCGCTGTTGACGAGGGATAGTTTCTCGGTGAATCCCTTGCCCTGTGCCGTCGAGATCAGCGTGGCGAAAGCCGCGCTCTTGTGCTCGCAGGCACTGCCTGCCGTGCAGCCGACGATTGCCTGGTAGACAGGTGCCCACCGCGCCGCGACAGGAAAGTTGTGCATGGACAGCGCGACCGACCCGAACACGCCGGGAATGATCGCAGCCGTCTGGATAGGATCAATTCCAACCTCGGCCGGTCGGACATCGGCGGGCGTTGGCGCAACGGCGACATTGGCGTCGTCGATGGCGTAGCTCGTGGAGACAATGCTAGGCTGGTATCCCGCAACCAGCTGCCAGGGCCGGGACCATTCCAGGGAAACGCCACCCAGGCTACGCGGCGCCTCGACCTTTTCGACGAGCCCGCCGACCGATGCGACACCCTCGAAACGAGAGCTCGCGAGCGATGGCTGCGGCAGGCCCGCAAGGCCGATCGCCAGCAAGAGCAGTTTGAGACCGGCTGTCCCCGGCGCGGTTTTTTCTTTTTTCATAACGCCCACCTTTGACTGTGGACGGTACCAATCTTGTCTCAAATTATTGGCAACGAAGGTAGGTAATGGGGACAGAACTTACTTCATCCGTTTTGCATAAAATTTTATTCTAATTTATCCTTCTATTTACGATCCAGACGGAGGCGAGCCGCCATCAAAAGCCGCCGATACCGACAATATATAACGGAATATATGTTACCGGTTTACCACGCGTAAAAAATACGATTTTGTGCATATTGCAGTATATCAAATGGATTGACGAGCCGTTGCAAAGCAATGGTGAGCGCTGTCTCTTTCCGGGAAATTCCGGAGGGGTACAAGCAAATGACCACCAATATCGAATTGGACACCGCAGCAAGGTCCTGGGACGAGCATTCCGCCGCCAGTGACCATCACGGTCAGACATCGCCGGCGGAGATCCAGGTCGCCCAGGCGGCTTCGACGCAGCAGGCCGCGCCGGCAGCGGCCGAACCTGTGCCGGTCGATGTCGGCAGCGGCGCGCCCGTCAAGCCCGAGGCGCCCGCGGAGGCGAAAGCACCAGCGGCTGCCGCGCCCCACGAATACGTGGCCGACGCCAGCAACGTCGTGAAGCTTCCAGCCAACGTCTCGATCGACAACATCAAGGTCGACGGCCACAATCTCGTGCTCGAACAGGCCGATGGCTCCGTCATCGTGATCAAGGATGGCGCGCTGAACGTGCCGACCTTCCTCATCGGCGACGTCGAGGTGCCGCGCGTTGCCCTGATCGCCGCGCTCGAGGCCAGCCATGTCGATGTCGCCTTCGGCGCCGACGGCTCGATGTCGGCCGGTCCGGGAGGCTCGACCTCCAGCGCAGGCGGAGACTTCTCGGTTCCCGCCGGCGGCATCGGCGACGGGTTCGGTCTTTCGGCGCTGTTGCCGCCGACCGCCTTGCAGTTTGGGCTTCTGGATCGCCGCGAACTCTTCCCGTCCATCGTCGACAGGCCGGTTTCAGTGGTGGCCACGTCACTGCTTGCCCCGGACGAAGCGGCCAGTGAAACCGGCCTTAACGGTGGTGGAGCGCAATCTCCGGGCAGTAACGCGCCGAGCAGCGCGGAAACCTCCGGCACTGGAACGATCAGCATCAACGCACCGGATGGAATTGGTTCAATCGTCATCAACGGCGTCACGGTCACCACCGTCGACCAGCATATCCCGGGGGAGTACGGCTACCTGACGATCGTCTCCTTCAATCCCAACACTGGTGCTATCGAATACAATTACACGGTCACCGAGTCGGTCACTCATACCGATCAGACAGCCGGCTATGATCCCAACAGCGACACGGTTCCGGACAATTTCAGCATCACTGTCACGGATGTCGACGGCGATTCGGCCAGCACGACTTTTGCAGTCGCCATCGTCGATGACGTGCCGACGGCGGGTGCCGACACCGACAGCGTGACCGAAGGCGGCACGGTGAGCGGCAATGTGATCGCCGGGCTCGGCAGCGACGGCGATCCGGCCGGCGCCGACACCAAGGGTGCCGACGACGCTTCGGTAAGCGGAGCGACGGGTGCCGGGGCAACGACGGTCGTGGGCGGCGACTTTCACGTCGCTGGCCAGTACGGCACGCTGACACTGAGCCCGGACGGGACTTACAGCTACGTCGCCAATTCCAGTATCAGTAACGCATCGCCGGTGACGGACACCTTCACCTACACGTTGAAGGACGGCGACGGCGACACCTCGCAGACGACCCTAACTATCACCATCAACGATGGAACCGACCCGTCGGTGGCGACGAACGCGATCATCACGGTGGACGAGGAAGGGCTTGGCACCGCCAATGCCACCGGCAGCGCGGCCGCGACCGACGTCGAGAACGGCAGTGGAACGGTATCGTTCCATGCTGGTTCGGACAATATCACCGGAGTGGCGTTCACATCGGTTGCCGGAATCACGGCCGACGTCAACGGGGTTGCCGGAGCCGACATCATCTGGACGCTGGCCGGCCCGACGCAGATCATCGGTTCGATCAACGGCATCAATGCCATCCAGATCGACCTGGTTGCCCCGTCGCTGCCGATCCTGGTGGGCACCAACGGGTCCGCGACAGTCAATGTGACGCTGCTCGACAACTTCCCGCATCCAGACGCGGATGGTGAGAACGTCATCAGCCTGAGCGGCATCAACGTGGTCGCCACCGATACGGACGGCGACCAGGCGAGTGCAACGGTTCAGGTCAATGTGACTGACGACGTGCCGACAGCGGTCAATGACGGCCCGTACGCGGTCGTCGAGGATGGTGCCAGCACGGTCTCGGGGAATGTACTGACCAACGACATCTCGGGCGCCGATACGCCCAAGAGCTTCTCGGCCTGGTCGGGAAGCGACGCGGCGGCGATCACCGCTCTCAACACCTACGGCACGCTGACGCAGAACGCCAACGGCACGTGGTCCTATGTGCTCGACAACAGCAAGGCGGCAACCCAGGCGCTGACCTCCGGTAGCCATCTGAGCTACGACCTGCATTACACGATGACCGACGCCGACGGCGACACCTCGCCGGCGACGCTGACCATCACCATCGACGGCGCCAACGACAGCGCAACCGTGGTGACGGCACAGGCCCAGGGCGCCGACAACACGGTCTACGAGGCCGGCCTCAACCCGAACGGCTCGGATGCCTTGGCCAACACCGAGACCAGCACCGGCTCCTTCACCATCTCGGCGACCGACGGCATCCAGAACATCGTCATCGGCGGCGCCACCTTCACCATGGCCCAGGTGCAGGCGTTCGCGACGACCAACGGCGTGGTCAACACCGGCGAAGGCGTGCTGACGCTGACCGGCTACACCGGCGACGCCCATTCGGGCACGGTCGCCTATAGCTACACGCTGTCGGCGACGATCGACAATGACAGCAAGGTGCCGACCGGCAACGACAGCGTCAACGCCACCGGCTTCGACGACAGCGTCGCACTGACGGTCAATGGCGTCGGCGGCACCACCGCCAGCGACAATCTCGTCGTCCATGTCGTCGACGACGTGCCGACAGCGGTCAATGACGGCCCGTACGCGGTCGTCGAGGATGGTGCCAGCACGGTCTCGGGGAATGTACTGACCAACGACATCTCGGGCGCCGATACGCCCAAGAGCTTCTCGGCCTGGTCGGGAAGCGACGCGGCGGCGATCACCGCTCTCAACACCTACGGCACGCTGACGCAGAACGCCAACGGCACGTGGTCCTATGTGCTCGACAACAGCAAGGCGGCAACCCAGGCGCTGACCTCCGGTAGCCATCTGAGCTACGACCTGCATTACACGATGACCGACGCCGACGGCGACACCTCGCCGGCGACGCTGACCATCACCATCGACGGCGCCAACGACAGCGCAACCGTGGTGACGGCACAGGCCCAGGGCGCCGACAACACGGTCTACGAGGCCGGCCTCAACCCGAACGGCTCGGATGCCTTGGCCAACACCGAGACCAGCACCGGCTCCTTCACCATCTCGGCGACCGACGGCATCCAGAACATCGTCATCGGCGGCGCCACCTTCACCATGGCCCAGGTGCAGGCGTTCGCGACGACCAACGGCGTGGTCAACACCGGCGAAGGCGTGCTGACGCTGACCGGCTACACCGGCGACGCCCATTCGGGCACGGTCGCCTATAGCTACACGCTGACGGCGACGATCGACAATGACAGCAAGGTGCCGACCGGCAACGACAGCGTCAACGCCACCGGCTTCGACGACAGCGTCGCACTGACGGTCAATGGCGTCGGCGGCACCACCGCCAGCGACAATCTCGTCGTCCATGTCGTCGACGACGTGCCGACGATGCTATCTCCCGAGAGGGCAGTCCTCGTCAACGTCGCCGGCGGCACGGCGACATTCGACCTGGATGCGGATGCCAATATTGATAACAATGTCGGCGCTGACCAGCTTGGCGCGATCAGTTTCTCCAACATCACAAACGGCCAGCTGGCCACCGGCATCATAAACGGGAGTTCCGTCAATCTGACATCGGGAGGTCAGCCCATCCAGTTGTTCCTTGTCGACCACGACTCCAATCCTGCCACCCCAATGCAGCTGCAAGGGTGGACAGGCGGTCTGGGCACCGGAACCGAGATCTTCCAGATAACATTGCAACCAGATGGAAGCCCGGCGTCCAGCGCCGACCATTACCAAGTCGAAGTGTTCGCCGCGATTGGCGCCACGCAGCAGACCCACATCGACAATTTTTCCGCGCTTGGCTCTAACACACAGCAATTCAAGGTGCTGGACGTGGCCGGTACCACTCAGGATGTGTTGTTCTCCGGCTTCGAGCGCCAGGCCAACGGCGCAAACAACGCCGGGTCGGGATCCTCAGTCTCGGCAAGCACGACTGGTATCGGCGTCGCCAACAACTCGATGAATGACGGAGACAACCTGCGGATTGATTTCGTCAACAGTGCAACCGTCACCACCGGCAACAACAATACGTACGACTACTCGACGCACTACGACGTCAATAGTTTCCAGTTCGCCATTGTCCAGGTGAACGGCAGTCCCCCGGCGGACTCGATCGAAACCTGGGTGCGCATATACAATGCGGGGGATGACGATCCGAACACCACCTCGGCGGCAGACTCCGCCGCCCTTGCGAACGACACACGGCTCCAAACGATCACCGATATCAAGGTAAACGGCATAAGCCTGAACCTAGCTTCGCTGACGACGGACGGAAATGGCGGTTACCTGGTCACAGGTCTCGACCTCAACGACACCGTTCTCGTCACGGCGTCCGGGACCGGATATGACAGGATTGAAATCGAGAATGCTCGTTCCATCAACGGTGCAACCCCCAGCCTCGATGGCGAGTCTTTCGACATTGGCGCATTTGCATTCGTCAGCACCATCACAAACGTCCCGTCAGTCGAACTCAACTTCGACCTCCTATTGAAGGACGCAGACGGTGACACTTCCATCAGTCCTCTGGTTGTCGATCTGCTTTCATCAGGTAGCGCGACCACGGATCATTCAAGTTCCGGCTCTTTGGTGAATGAGACTGCCGGTGCGGGAGTGGACAACATCATCGGTTCCAACTTTGGGGATTCGCTTACCGGGAATGGCTCGGCGAACGTACTGGCTGGGTTGGACGGGAACGACATCCTGAACGGCGTCGGTGGAAACGATTTGCTCATTGGCGGCTCGGGTGACGACACCCTCAATGGCGGCGACGGCAATGACATCCTCGTTGGCGGCGCCGGCAAAGACACGATGACCGGCGGTATCGGTGCCGACACCTTCGTGATCGGGGCTGGTGACTCGACGCCCGTCATAGGCGGATCGGGCAACGCCGGCACGATCTCCGGCTACGACATCATCACCGACTTCGTCGCCGGGACCGACAAATTGACCCTGCCGGGCAGCCTGGTGGCTGCGACCGGCGGCAACATCAATGGCGGGAATTCCACGTTGACGATTGGCGGGGACACGGTTCAGTCCCATTCGGTCACGAACGGTATCGCCACGTTCTTCGGGACGGACGGCTTTACAACACAGTTGACAGTCAATTCGACCGCAAGCTTGGCGGCAGCTGTCCAGTATCTGACGATGACGGATATCGGAAACGCGGGGGCGACACTCGCCTTCACGGCGACAATAGCGGCAGTAAGCCATACATTTGTCTACACCCAGACCGGTGCAGACGCCGGCGTGGGAACTCTCGTCGATCTCCAGGGTGTCACGATAACGAATCTGAACACCCTGATCGGAGGATCGATCGATCCCATCATCCTCGACCTGAACCATGATGGCTTCGCCTTCTCCGACGTCAGCCATGGTGTCCAGTTCGATATGAATGGCGATGGCACCAAGGAGCAGCTCGCCTGGAACACATCCCATGACGGCATGCTGGCGATGGATCTCAATCATGATGGCAAGATCGACGATGGCACGGAGCTCTTCACACCGAACTTCGGCGGCGGCCATTTTGCCGACGGCGCGGCCGCGCTGGCCTCGCTCGACAGCAACCATGACGGCGTCATCGACCACAATGACGCTGCGTTCAGCAGCCTGCTGATCTGGAAGGACGCCAATGCCAACGGCATCAGCGACACCGGAGAATTGTCGCACCTCACCGACAATGGTGTCGTGTCCATCAGCACAGCCGCGAATACCACGATCAGCGAAATCGATGGGCAGACCGTGACTGGAACAGGAAGCTTCCACATGGCCGACGGCACGACCGGCAATTACGTCGAGGTCGAGCTCGACACGTCGCTCGTTGCCCCCGGGCAAACGTCCGTTGCCTCCGATGGCACGAAGACCTTCGCCGTCGGCTCGCTCGAGGTTACCGACCTGATCGCCGACTTCCACGATGGCGACAAGATCGATCTTTCCTCGTTGCTCAAGGGCCTTGCCGGCGTCACCGATCTCGTAGGCGGCGGCTTCGTGGAGATCGCGCAGTCCTCGGCCAATGCGGCCAATGCCGAGGTCAAGGTCGATACCAATGGCGGCGGCGACAATTACCACACGGTCGCCGTGCTGGAGAATTATACATTCCACAGTGCCGCCGAGGCGGTGAAAATACTTTATGATGACAGCCACGGCACCAAGACGGACGTGGCCTAAAGGCGAAAGGGACGGGGTAGCAACATGAACAGAATTTTGCGGGTGGCTTTCGGGGCTGGTCTACTGTCGATCTTGTCGACGGGGCTTAATGCCGCCGACATCATCGAAGGGCCGACGGGCGACTATTGCCGGACCGTCGGCACTTCCAATCTGGTGCTGACCGACAACATCGTCGATCTCAAGGCCCAGGTGGTGAAGCTGATGGACGAATCGGTCGCCGCGGCCAACAGCTCGGAATGGATCAACTCGTCGCGGCCGGTCTTCGTCTGGGCGTCGGAAGCCAAGGTCGCCTGCGGCATGGCCTATGGCTATCTGAAGACGAACTACAAGGACGAGGACACGCTCAACAAATGCGAGTGTTTTCACGATCGCATGGTCGAGTACATGCACTGACCGGATAGGCAAATTTGCGCCTGTTGGCCATCATGCCAGCCGACGGATCCTTTTTGAGGGCGATCGCCGCAACGATCGCGTTGGCTGGCTTTGCCCAAAGTGTCACGCCGGCCCGCGCCAACTGGCTCGAACGGCCTTCCGTGGCGCAACATCGGTCGTCGGGTTCGACGCGGCCGCCGCGTTGCGACGCGGCCGCGGCGTGGACCCGGCAGACGTTCAAGGCATTTGCGAGCTGTCAGGCCTCAATCTATGGCCTCGAGCCGGCGCTGGCGCATGCCGTCATGGAGATCGAAAGCGGCTTCGATCCCGACGTGCGGGGGGCCGATGGCGAAGTCGGCCTGATGCAGGTGATGCCGGCGACAGCGCGAATGCTTGGCTTTCGAGGCTCCCTCGACGATCTGGGCACGCCGGCGACGAACATCGCGCTGGGGGTCAGATATCTTGCCCAGGCAAACAGGCTCTCCGCCGGTGACCTCTGCACCACGGTCATGAAGTATCGCGCCGGGCATCATGAAAGCCGGTTCTCGGCGCTCTCCGTCCGTTACTGCCAGCGCGCGCGGGCAATCCTTGCCAGGGACGGGTTCGAAGTGACCGGACCGTTGCCGGTCGCGACATTCGGCTTTTCCACATTTTCGACAGACGGGCAGGATGGAGCCGCCGCCCAGGAAAACCGTGTCTGCGTGCGCCGGGTGTTCGTACCCGGGCCGCGATACATGAAATGCGCCGACTACAGGACCGCGGGGCAAGCAAGACAGATCAGGGCCCTGAGGGCCCGGCTCTTCGGCGGGTAAAGAAAACAACAGGACGGCGCGACAAGTCCACCGTAACATGCGTGGCAGACCAGACCGGGAAGAACAAGCCGGCAGCAGACAGGGCGGGACAATCATGGAAACTGGCCGAAGGGTCTATTGTGCGCGGTCGTCGGCTCTCGCCTTCGCGCTCGCCGTGACATTGTCGGGCTGCCAGTCGAAGGGCAACGTCACCGAGGTGCTCGACCCGGCGGCAATTGCCGCGCCCGCCGAGCAGGCCACGCCGGCGGGGCAGAATGGCGGTGCCGGCACCGGTCCGGTCCAGGCGACCCAATCGCTAGGCACCGGTTCGGCAAAAGTGACGATGCTGCTGCCATTGTCCGCACCCGGAACGGCAGGTGAAAACGGCCGCAAGATGCGCGATGCGGCCAAGCTGGCGATGACGGATATCGGCAATGGATTGCTCACGCTGACGATAGAGGACACGAAGGGCGACAGCACACAGGCCGGCAAGCTGGCGGTACAGGCCATCACCACCGGGGTGAAAGTCGTCATCGGCCCAACCGAGTTGCCGGCGGCTCAGCACATCGCCACGCTGTCGGGATCGAAACGGCCACCGGTTCTGGCACTTGCCGACAATTTCGCCGGCAGCGCCGGGGTTTATGCCGTGCCGCTCAGCGAAGCGGACAGCGCCGCGGCGGGTGCCGCGGGGCTTGCCGCCAAAGGCAGCAAGAAGTTCGTATTGCTTGTCTCGGGTGGCCCAAACGCCAGCGCCGTCGAGAAGCGGGTCGCCAACGGCCTCAGCATCTATGGCGCCACGCTAGCGGTCACTGTCCCCTATTCGGGCGGCGACGGTGCCGCGAAAGCGGTCGACGAAATGGGCTCGCTCGTGGACACCCCCGACGCGGTCATCGTTGCCAGCGGAGACAGCAGCCCCTCGTCCGTGCTTGCCGCCCTCAAATCGAAGGGCATTCCGGGAAAAGCAATCTCTGTCGTGGGAACGAACCGCTGGCTGGAGCACCCCATCGATCCCCTGTTTGAGGGCGCGTATATCGCCACGCTCGATTCGAGCGAAACCGGGCCGATCGCCGACCGCTTCAGGACGACGTACAATTATCCGGCCGACGTCAATGTAGCCTACGCTTATGATATGGTTGCCCTGACAGCGGGAATTGCCAGCGCGGTCGGACCCGACGGTTTCAGCAAACAGGTTCTCGAAAACCCGAACGGATTTCGCGGATCAACGGGCCTGTTCCGCTTTCGCGCCGACGGGTCCAGCCAAAGATCGATGCCGTTCTATCGGGTTCAGAAAGGTGCGCTCAAACTGGTTGCCAAATCGACCTCTGGTTTCTGAACCGCCGGTGACGGGGCCTGGCTCGAACGCCGCGCTGGCGTGATGGGCATGCCCGGGCGCATCCGCTGGGTTATCGCGGTCGGAGGCTTCGAGCTCGTGCTCGGGATTGTCCTGATCATGCAGGCCGGAGCCTTGCTTGCGATCGACCGGCCCGCCCCCGCGCCCCAAATGGAGCGTGCCGGCAACCATCCAACCCCTGTGGTCGCGGCCGTTCCCGACGGTCCATGGCGAGACGCGCGCAGGGTTGCCGAGAGTCTTGTCGCGCCGCCGCCGATTGACTTGTCCGAAATCGAGCGGGCCGAAGCCCGCCCGCCGCTCGGCGATCTGGGTCTCGCCGTGCCCCCCAAAAGGCCGAGGCCCGGTGACTGGCGCGAAACCCTGCTCTTTCGCCCGGTCGCTACGTCGTCGGCGACTTTCGAATCCATGGGACGCAAAGTGATCATCAGTGGCGTCGCGAGCATCGAACCGGAGAGAACCTGCTCGTTTCAAGACGTCGCCTGGCCTTGCGGCCAGCGCGCACAAGACGCCTTCAACTCCTGGCTGCGGGGACGCGCGCTGAAATGTTTCGTACCGCCGGACATTGAGCATTTTGCCATCGCCGCGCCGTGCAGTCTTGGCAAGCAGGACGCCGGCGCCTGGCTTGTGTCCAACGGCTGGGCGATGGCGCTGCCGACCGGCATCTATGGCAAGGCACAGGCGGTCGCCGAAGAGACGCAGATGGGAATCTTCGGCCCTCCGCAATAGCTGCCAGGATCGATGACGCTCCCACATCGATCAAATTGTATGGTTTGCCGAAACTGAAATTGCGGGAGCCGGTGCTATATCAGCTGATCTGACAGGAGATTGGCCAATGGCACAAAACGCAGCGAACGCCTCCGCCCCAGCGTGGAAGAGCGTCGCCTGGCTCACCGTTCTGGGAACTGTCGGGAGCCTTGGCCTCTCCGTCGGCCTCAACTACCTGCTGTTGTTCAGCGATGCCCTGACGCCGTTCGGGCGCAGCATGGTCGCCGCGGTGCTGTTGCCGCTGATCATTGGGTTGCCGCTTTTCGTGCTGATCGGCTGGATGCAGACCCAGATCCGCGGCTATCGGCGGGAACTCAACAGGTCTGGAACCTATGACAGGGTGACAGGCTGCCTGAATGGTCCGGTTTTCACCTCGATGATCGAGCGGCGCACAGCCAGGCCGTCGGCGTCGGGGCCACGCTCGGGCGCCTTCCTGGTGATCCATGCCGAGCATCTTCGATCCATCAATCTTCGCTTCGGCCCCGGCTGGGGCGATGAGGCCTTGCGGCTCGTTGCCTCGGCCATACAGTCCGCTGTCCGCAAGGAGGATATGGTGGGGCGCATAGGAACATCGATGTTCGGGGTCTTCCTCCCCGGTGCGACCGAAGCCGAGGCCAAGGACATTGGCGAGCGCATCCGGGCAGGCGTCGCGCGGGTCTATTTCGCGCCCAAGGGCAGCGAGGACGTCCTGGCGATCAGTGTCGGAAGCACCGTGTTTGAAACCGAGCTGGCATTCGAAGACATGTTCCGCTCGGCGGAACAGCAACTGTCAGGTGCAGAACCGGTCGCGAGTCTCTGAGCGCGATCGCGGGAGAGGCCGCCAACCACGCAATCTCCACGGCATCGAACAGGCAGTGTGACCAATTTGCCCAGCATGCAGTGCGTTACCAGGCTATGTACAGTTCGTACTAAACCTCGAGCGTTCGTTGCAGGCTTTTTGCGGAGCGCTAGATTGGCCACGCGGCATCCCCAATTCATGCCGCAGTGGCCGACGCGGGCTTAGGCAATGGTGTCTCACCGGCATCATCGCGTCGGCCACTCGCAAAATGATCCGAGCCGGTCCCGACAGGCACGCACCCTTCCCGCTTCCCTCAACGCTTACGTGGGAGGCCGTTCCTGCCTTGCGGGGTTTTTTGAACCCAAGTCCCCGACAAGCCGGCGGTATTGGGCTTCGGGTGGTCCGTAAGCCTCTCGCGCCAACGTCAGCAGGCCATCGCGGCTACGGATCGTGATCTCTCCGCGACGGGCACGGATATACCCATAGCTCTCGATCATCTGCAGCCCGACAGTCACTCCAGGGCGTCTGACGCCGAGCATGATGGACAGAAATTCATGGGTTATCACGAGCCTGTCGCCGACAGTGCGGTCGCCGCACATCAAAAGCCACCTGGCCAGGCGAACTTCCAGGCTTTGCCGCGCGTTGATCGCTGCCGTGTAGCTGGTCTGGACGTGAAGATATTGGACATAGCGCAACAGAAACGGCCGCAGCGTCGGGCTATCCTCCAAGGCTTCGACGAATGGGGCAGCCGGTATGCGGATCGCTTCACTCGTCGACTGCACGTAACAGTCGAAGTTCGCCTGTTCGTCCCCCATCACCAGCGCCGAGCCGGTCATTCCTTCGAAGCCGATTATGCCCACTTCTGCTTCGGCCTTCGCCGATGTCTTCGCCACCACCGATGCCAGCCCGCTTTCAAGAAAGTAGACGGCTTCAATCTTTTGACCCGCGGTTTCCAGCGGCGCGCGCAGATCCAGGAAGACGCTCTGGAGATGCGGCTTCAGCCGCGCGAAATCGTCCACGCTCATACGGCGCAACAATTCGCTCTTGGCTTGCAGGATCTGGTGATCCACGAGACTCTCTCCCTTGGGCAAGAGCACTCGCATCTCTTAGCCGGCCGCGCCCGTCGAACGAGCGGACGGTGACGAACCATAGACTGCGCTTCACGCAGCACTAGGAGGGCTAGCACGTTGGTATAAAACCGACATTTACTGCTGTGGAAAAATCGCGGCTTCGCGGGCTATCCATCTTTCGCCGCAAGACGAGCCTCGCGCAGGATGGAGGCGCGATCGAACCCGACCAGCGATATTATTTCGCGTATCTGCTGCTCCGTAGCGCCGGAATCCCGTGCAAGTGCACGCACCGTCTCTGCCGTCAGACCCGGGCGCTCAGGTTCTTTCGCCATGACATCCTCGTGCCGGCCAAAGCGCGATCGCCTTTCCCAAGCGTCGCGCGAACCATTTTCTCTTTGTACGATTTCGTACAGACCTTGGCGAGTCAAATCGGGCCTTGGCTCAATTCGGGTGGTTCTCCAGCCCATCCATCCGAGACCACCAAAATCGTTCGGAACGATTGCCTCGCTGGGTGGTTCAACTATCCCGTCCCAACAGGAGACTTGACCGATGGATCACACCAATCACGTCCGCCTCACGAGCGCAGAATTGACGCCTGACATCTTGGAAGACGCCACGATTTACGACGCTGACGACAACAAGGTCGGCACCGTTTCACATGTTCATGGTTCCGGCGCCGGCAGTCAGGTGGTGATCGACGTCGGCGGATTTCTCGGCATCGGCGCCAAGCCGGTGGCCGTCCCCGCGAGCCAGTTGGATTTCATGCGCGATGAAGATGGCGATGTCCACGCGGTGACCAACTGGACCAAGGATCAGCTCAAGAACATGCCCGAGCATCACGACGCCTGATCAGGGATTTACCCTGTCCCGGGAGCGGCCGCATGACCAATCCCGGGAGATCGGAACGCGGCAGATGCTTCGGCACCATGGAGTGTCGGATGACGCGGCGCGAGACCGGGACTTGCTTCTGCGGGGCGATAGCCGCCGTCATGGACGGCGAGCCTTTCTGGATATGCTACGATCACGACGACGATTGCCGTAGGGCTATTGGCGGTCCGCTCACGGTCTGGGTCGGGTATCGGCCCGACCAATTCCGGCTTTTGAGGGGAACTCCGAAAAGCTTTTCGAGGACACCCGGCGTGGTCCGCACCTTCTGCCCTGACTGCGGTAGTTCCATCGGCTACAGCGACGAAGGCCTGCCGGACGAACTCTATCTGACGATCGGCTTCTTCGACAAACCTGAAGGGTTGCGCCCACAAGCTCATGCCTATTGGGAGCTCAGGCTGCCTTGGGTCGCATTCGACGACAAGCTGCCGCGCATCGATCGTTATTCGAGGAAGCGCGACGCAAAATTCGGCAATCCACGTGACAGGTAAACTGACCGCGCCGCTGGGACGATGCTGAGATCACCGCTTCTTCGAGAAAGGGTTCATTGCGCGGTATGCGCTCGTAACTGAATGGCGACAGGTCGAGCATCTGAAACGCGCCATGGACGATCAGTTCCGAGACCGCCCGGATCTCAGAGGGGAGGACACTCCCACTCTTTTAACCAATGATTCCCGGCGCTCCTGCGAATGGGAGCCTTTATCCCGATCATTCGTTCTAGCCTGAGTTCAACGCAACCTGGCAACGATGAAAGGTGGGCGGAATGTACTTCATCGCCCTGGCGACTGACTATGACGGCACGCTGGCTCATGACGGGATCGTCTCCAAGAAAACGCTCGCTGGCCTGGAGCGCTTCAAGAAGAGCGGCCGCAAGCTGGTTCTGGTCACCGGACGCGAACTGCCCGATCTCAAACGCGTCTTTCCCGAAGTCAGCCTGTTCGACAAGGTGGTGGCTGAAAATGGCGCCTTGATCTACACGCCGGCAAGCGAGGAAGAGCGGGCGATCTCGCCCGCGCCGGATCCCAAATTCGTCGCCAGGCTGAAGAAGCTCGGCGTCAAGCCGCTTTCGGTGGGGCGCTCGATCGTGGCGACATGGGAGCCGCATCAGGCGACAGTGCTCGACGTCATCAAGGAGACCGGCCTGGAACTTGAGATCATCTTCAACAAGGGCGCGGTGATGGTCCTGCCGAGCGGCATCAACAAGGCCACCGGACTGATCGCCGCGCTTCAGGATCTTCGTCTCTCGCCACACAATGTCGTCGGCATCGGCGACGCCGAAAACGACCATGCCTTCCTGCAAGCTTGCGGCTGCAGCGTCGCCGTGGACAACGCGATTCCCGCCGTCAAGAAAACCGCCGATCTGGTCATGCCTGGCGCACGCGGCAAAGGCGTCGAGCAACTGGTCGACAAACTGATCAAACACGATCACGAGATCGTTTCGAGACGGCATGACGGCATTGTTCTGGGATCGGCCGCCGGCGACGATATCTATTTGTCGCCGACCGATACGGTGCTGATCGCCGGCAGTTCGGGCATCGGCAAATCCACCTTGGCCACAGCGCTGACGGAACGCTTCGTAGAGAGCGGATTTCAGTTCTGCGTGTTCGATCCCGAGGGCGACTATGACGGCCTCGAGGGCGCCGTGCGGATGGGCGATGGATCAAGCGCACCGACAAAAGCGCAAGTGCTGGACTTGATCGCCAAGGCCGACAGCAATGTCGTCGTCAACGGGCTGGCGCTGCGCGTCAACGAGCGGCCGGACTTCTTTGCCGACCTTTTGCCCGACCTCGGCAGTTTCCGCCGCCGGACGGCCAGACCGCACTGGCTGATCATCGACGAAGCGCACCATCTTCTTCCCAAGCGGCGCGAGGATACGCGTGCGGTCCTGTCACTGGAATTGCCGGGCACGGTCTTGATCACGGTCCATCCCGAAGCGATCTCGACCGATGCGCTGCGGCTGGTAACAGCCATTGTTGCCCTTGGCCCCAAGGCGAAGGACGTCGTGAAGGTCTTCTGCCGCGAGACCGGCATCGACCCGCCAAAGGACATGTCCTCGCCCAAGGGCGAGCGGGTGTTGTTCTGGCGGCCCCAGAAACGCAAGAAAATCGCCACGGTCAAGGTCGTCGAGCCGCGCCAATCGCTGAAGCGGCACAGCCGCAAATATGCCGAAGGCCAGCTCGATGAGGCGGGCAGCTTCTATTTCCACGGACCAGACGATGCAATGAACCTCAGGGCTCATAATCTGATGATTTTCGCCCAGATCGCCGAAGGCATAGACGACAAGACCTGGGAGTTTCACTTGCGTGCCGGTGACTATTCCAAATGGTTCCGCAACCAGATCAGGGACAAGGACCTGGCGCGCGAAACCGCCGAAGCGGAGAAGGACAAAACGCTGTCGGCCGAGGAGAGCCGCAAACAGGTGCTCAATGCCGTGCGCCGCCGCTACACCGCCCCCGCCACCGCACCTGAAGAATAGACCTGCAATGCGCCCGTCGCACCCTTCGTCAGGAACTTTTATGGCCAGATGCCGTTGACTCGGCTCCACAAAGCGGGCGGCACCCTTTGCTCGAGAGTTTTCCCGTGGACGCGAAAACCCAGACAAAAGAACCGGATGAAACGTACAAAACGCGCGAAGCTTCGAGCCGGGCGAAGCCAGGCCCTTCGCCCAAACGCAAAGGGGCTGCGGCGCGAACCGACGCCCCGGAGAATGAGGCGGGCGACAAAAGCGCTGGGCAGGCGAAGCCTGGCCTGCTGAGCCTCCCGCGGCGGCGTCCTTACCTGTCCATCGCCGTCCTGATTGTCCTGCTGCTGGTCGCTGCGGGGCTCGTCCTATGGTGGCTGAACGCGCGCCAGTATGAATCGACCGATGACGCCTTCATCGACACCCGCACGGTGACCATCGGCGCCGAGATATCTGGCCGCGTCACCGACGTCGCCGTAACCGACAACCAGCCGGTCAAGGCGGGCGATATCCTGTTGCGCATCGACGACGCCGACTATCAGGCTAACCTCAAACAGGCCGACGCAGGCGTGGCCGCGGCACAGGCCGAGATTGCCGACGTCCAAGCCCAGATCGAAGCTCAGAACGCAAAGATCGACGCCGCGCAGAAACACGTGGCCCAGGCCCAGGCGGCGCTCGATTTCGCCAAGGCCGAGGATCAGCGCAACCGCGAGCTCCTGGCCAAGGGCACGGCCACGCAGCAGCAGGCCCAGCAGGCCGCTTCAACGCTGCGCCAGGATCAGGCTGCTCTCGACAGCGCCCAAGCCAACGCGGCTGCCGCCAAGAGCCAGATCGTGGTCCTGCAGGCGCAGGGCAAGAGCGCCGAAGCCAAGCTCAACCAAGCCAAGGCGAGCCAGGACCAGGCGCACACCACGCTGTCGCGCACCGCAATCACCGCGCCGGTTGCCGGGCATGCAACCAGCATCTCGGTTGGCCAGGGCACTTACGCCCAGCCCGGCCAGGTGCTGATGATGTTCGTTCCCGACGAGGTCTGGGTGAAGGCCAATTTCAAGGAAACGCAGCTCGATCTGATGCGGCCTGGACAGCCGGTTGACATCGACATCGACGCCTATCCTGAAAAATCCTTTCATGGTCGCGTCGACAGTATCCAGGCGGGCAGCGGCACCGCCTTCAGCCTGCTGCCGGCCGAGAATGCCACCGGCAACTTCGTCAAGGTCGTGCAGCGCGTGCCGGTCAAGATCGTCTTCGACAAACCGCCCGGCGTGCTGCTGGGACCGGGCCTGTCGGTGGTGCCGACCGTCAAGGTGCGGTGAGTGGCGAGATGGCCGGCGCGCAAAGCGAAAGCAGATCCGCCGCCGGTGGGCGCAATCCCTGGCTGATTGCAATCGTCGTCTCGATCGCCACCTTCATGCTGGTGCTCGACACCTCCATCGCCAACGTCGCGCTGCGCAACATCGCCGGCAGCCTGGCGGCCGGGATGGATGAAAGCACCTGGGTGATCACCACCTATCTGGTGGCGAATTCGGTGATCATCCCGGTCAGCGGCTGGCTGGCCAGCGTGATCGGCCGCAAGCGTTACTACATGCTTTGCGTGGCGACCTTCACCATCGCATCGCTGCTGTGCGGGCTGGCGCCCAACCTGGAAATGCTCATCGTCTTCAGGGTCCTGCAGGGCCTCGGCGGCGGTGGCATGGCGCCCAGCGAACAGTCGATCCTCGCCGACACCTTTCCGCCCGAAAAACGCTCTCAGGCGTTCGCGCTCTACGGCATCGCCGTCATCGTCGCGCCGACAGTGGGGCCGACCATCGGCGGCTGGCTGACCGATCATTTCTCCTGGCATTGGATCTTCTTCATCAACGTCCCGTTCGGCATCATGTCATTGGCCCTGGTGCAGTGGCTGGTCGTGGAACCGGATGTGCTTGAACGCGAACGCCTGGAGCGGCTGAAGGGCGGCCTCAGAATAGACTGGGTTGGGTTCGTTCTGGTGGCCACCGCGCTTGGCTGTCTGGAAATCTTTCTCGACGAAGGCCAACGCAACGATTGGTTCGCGTCGGCCTTCATCACGACCTTCGCGGTGATTTCGGCGATCTCGTTCCTGCTGCTGATCCCCTGGGAGTTCAACCACCGCGATCCGATCGTCGATATCCGCTTGCTGTTCAGCCGCCAGTTCGGCACGTCGTTCCTGGTGATGATGGCCGTGGGCGCGGTGCTGTTCAGCACCACGCAGCTGATGCCGCAGCTGCAGCAGACCGCCTTCGACTATACGGCGACACTATCGGGCCTCTCGATGATGCCGGGTGGCATCGCCATGCTGATACTGATGCCGATTTCCGGATTTGCCGGCAGCATCATCCAGCCAAAATATCTGATCATGGCGGGGATGTCCGTTGTCGCCATCGCCCTGTGGCATATGACGGCGCTGACCCCGGACGCCAGCTTCCGCTTCTTTGCGTTTGCGCGCGTCTTCCTGATGATCGGCCTGCCGTTCCTGTTCATCCCCATTTCGACCGCGGCCTATGTCGGTCTGGCGCCGCAGCAGACCAACCAGGCATCTGCGCTGATCAATGTCGCCCGCAATATCGGCGGCAGCATCGGCGTATCCTTGTCCAACACGGTGATCGCCCAAAACGCGCAACTCCACCAGGCACACCTCGTCGGCCACACGGCACAGTCGTCGCCGGCCTACCAGCAGGTGCTGCGTCAGGCAACCGAGCACTTCGTGGCTCAGGGCTCGCCGATGGTCGAGGCAAAACAGCAGGCGATCGGCTGGATCGGGCAGTTGATAGCACGCCAGGCCTCATTGCTCGCCTATGTCGATGTCTTTCGGTATTGCGCGGTAGCGACGGCCATCCTCGTACCGCTCGCACTGCTGCTGCGGTCTCCAACACCGAAGGCCGAAAAGCGCTAGCCGCATTCCTCCCAAATCCCATCAGACGTTTGCCGGACAAAAACGTCCCGATGTGGTCAGAGTTGCGGAACCATCCCCCCGGCATAGGGGTTTCTTTCGATGTCTCTCGAGAGGATGAAGGAGCGACCATGCGGATTTTGACGATAGCCATCGCACTTTCCGGGGCGGTCATCACTCAGCCCATCCATGGGCAAACCATCGCCCCGCAGCTCCCCCAGATGACGTCACCGCAGGGGGAAGTCCAACCGGAGCAGACGCTGCCCGATCAAGGCTCTCCTGATTTGAATTTTACCGGCGTCGCCGTTGTCGCGGTTGAGGATTTGCCTGCAGAAATCAAGGCGCAGGCGGATGCCGTGATCAATCAGACCAGTGCGCAAGACTTGCTTCGGCTGCAAAACTCCATCGACGCTTCGCCTCAGGCGAGCTCGGCATTGAGGGCGAACGGGCTCAACTCCTCGCAGGTCGTCGCGGCAAACATCGATGGCGATGGCACTTTGACGCTGATCATCCAGACGACGACTTGAGCGGCGCGCCGACAGGATCACGCTGCGAACCAACAAACGCACTTGCCAGTAAACGCACTTGCAGAGAGCCGTCATGGCCGAAGCCGCCGTTCGCAACTTCACCATCAATTTCGGACCGCAGCATCCTTCCGCCCACGGCGTTCTTCGATTGGTGCTCGAACTCGATGGCGAGATCGTCGATCGCGCCGATCCGCATATCGGGCTCCTTCACCGCGGCACCGAGAAACTGATCGAGTACAAGAACTATCTGCAGGCCCTGCCCTATTTCGACCGGCTCGACTATGTCGCGCCGATGAACCAGGAGCATGCCTTCTGCCTTGCAGCCGAGAAATTGCTCGAAATATCGGTGCCCAGGCGCGGACAGCTCATCCGCGTCCTGTTTTGTGAAATAGGCCGGCTTCTGTCGCATCTCCTCAACGTCACGACCCAAGCCATGGACATTGGAGCGCTGACCCCACCGCTCTGGGGGTTTGCGGAGCGCGAGAAGCTGATGGTCTTTTACGAGCGTGCCTCCGGCGCCCGCATGCATGCGAACTACTTCAGGATCGGCGGCGTGCACCAGGACCTGCCGCCAAAGCTGCTGGACGATATCCAGGCTTTCTGCGACCCATTCCTCAAGGTCTGCGACAATCTCGACGATTTGCTCACCGGCAGCCGTATTTTCAAGCAACGCAATGTCGATGTCGGCGCGATCGGGCTGGAAGATGCCTGGGCCTGGGGTTTTTCCGGTGTGATGGTGCGTGGATCTGGAGCGTCATGGGACCTGCGCAAGGCACAGCCGTACGAATGTTATCCCGAAATGGATTTCGACATTCCCGTCGGCAAGAATGGAGACTGCTATGACCGCTACCTCGTTCGCATGGAGGAAATGCGTCAGTCGGTCCGGATCATGAAACAATGCCTGGATAAATTGCGGTCACCGGAAGGCCAAGGGCCCGTGGCCGTCCCGAACCGGAAGATCACGCCGCCGCGGCGCGCCACGATGAAACGGTCGATGGAAGCGACCATCCAGCATTTCAAACTTTATACTGAAGGGCTTCATGTGCCGGCCGGAGAAGTCTACGCCGCGGTCGAGGCTCCGAAAGGCGAGTTCGGCGTCTACCTGGTTTCGAACGGCAGCAATGTTCCCTATCGGTGCAAGATCCGCGCGCCGTCCTTTGCGCATCTGCAGGCGATGGATTTCCTGTCCCGCGGACACATGATCGCCGACGTTGCAGCGATCATCGGATCGCTGGACATCGTGTTTGGGGAGATCGATCGCTGACCGGTGCGGGGATCATGTACCGCTGATCACGTAGCTTGTCGAAATCGGTGATGTCGCCCGCGCATCGCGAAAGCTCATCGAGATATGGGCGCGCCTTATATGGCCGATCGATTCCCAGTCGCCGATCTCAGCCGGGGCGCTCGTCGTTCCCGTCGAGTGGCGCGGCCCCGATAGCAGCCCATGCCGGATTCCAAGGTCAATCCGCCGGGCGACTGGTTTTGCGCCACTCCTCATATTCGCCTCGGGCATCGTCATGCAGTGGGTAGTAGCGCTGCAGCGGAGCACCCTGCATCAGCTTCATTCGTGAGAACTCCTCCCAGTCGTGATGCTTCCGTGATTCTTCGATCACCTTTGCGGCCATTGCGACAGGAAGCACCACCGCCCCGTCATCGTCGGCGATAATGATGTCGCCGGGGAGCACCGTGACGCCGCCGCAGGCAATCGGAACATTGACGGCATTAGGATAGATGCTGGTCTGCACATGATAGTTGGGCGTCCAGCCGCGCAGCCATAGGGGCAGATCGAGCTTCTCGACATTGGGCCTGTCGCGCATGCACCCATCGATGACGATGCCGGCTCCGCCCCTGCCCTTGAAATAGGTCGACATCATATCGCCGAAGACGCCCGAACTCATGTCGCCGCGCGCGTCGACCACGACCACATCACCCTCCTGCGCGTGATAGAGCACGTGCCGGTGCAATTGCGTCTCCGGATCGGCATATTCTCCCTCGTTGAAAAGGTCCGGCCGCTGCGGCAGGAATTGCAGCGTCAGCGCCGGCCCGACGATCGACTTCCCGTGGTTCTGCGCCACCGGACCGACCATGTGCGGATTGCGGAAGCCCATGTGGCCAAGCGTGCCGGCAACCGTCGCGGCGCCGATCTCCCTTAGCGCGTCGATCAGGTCCTTGGGCGGCCTCGTGATGTCGGGAGTATGCGTCATTGTCGGACTCCGTTTGCAGGGAATTACCAGTTCGTGACAGAACCATCGCGGCGCTTGAGGTGAGGCGCTTCCCAGAAGCGCAGGCTCTGCGCCTGGACCGCCGCTTCGTTGACTTCGATGCCGAGCCCTGGCAGATCGCCGACCGGATAATCCGGGCCGTCGAGCCGTGGTTGAACGGGGAAGAAATCGGAATTGTCGAAGCCCAGCTCTCTTTCGGGCACCCTGGTCTCGAGCCACGCGAAGTTAGGCACCGCGGCGGCGAGATGCACGGTCGCGGCGGTGCACACCGGACCAAGCGGATTGTGCGGCATCAGGTCCACATAATGCGCCTCGCTCCAGCCGGCGACTTTCATCGCCTCGGTGAGCCCGCCGACATTGCAGACATCGATCCGGTTGAACTGGTGGATGCCGCGCTCGATGTAGGGCAGGAAATCCCATTTGCTGGCAAATTCCTCGCCGATGGCAAAGGGGACGTCGGTCATGGTGCGCAGGGATTCGTAGGCCTCCGGCGTCTCGGCCCGTATCGGCTCCTCGAGGAAATCAAGCACGCCGCGGCCGAGCTTGTTGCAGAAGCTCGCCGCCTCGGCCACCGACAGCCGATGGTGATAGTCGATGCCGAGGACGACATCGCCGCCCAGCGCCTCGCGCGCTCTGTTCAGCATATGCGCGGTAGCCCCGATCGACTCGCGCGGCTCGAAGATATCCTTGCTGCTTTGCCCTACGGGGAAGAAGCGGATCGCCTGCCAACCCTGTGCGCAGAGTTCGCGGGCTCGCTCGATGGCAGCATCGCCCTCGGCCTCGTCACCGGTCGAGGCGAAGGTGGGGACGCGGTCGCGCTGCTTGCCGCCCAGCAGCTCGTAGACCGGCACCCCCAGGGCCTTGCCCTTGATGTCGTGAAGGGCGATGTCGATAGCGGAAATCGCTGCCTGCAGAACGCGGCCGCCTTCGAAGTACTGGCTGCGATAAACCTCCTGCCAGATCCGCCCGACCTGCATCGGATCGCGGCCGATGAGAAACTCGCGATAGTGCTCGATCGCGCCGGCCACTGCCTTCTCGCGACCGCTCAAGCCGCTCTCGCCCCAGCCGAAGATGCCTTGATCGGTCTCGACCTTGACCAGCATCTGGTTGCGCGTCCCGACCCACACTGGATAGGGCTTGATCGCGGTGATCTTAAACTTCTCGGTCATCCAGCCCCACCCAATGAACCCACCCTCTCAGTTGCCCTCGAGGGCCATCTCCGTTTCGCCATCGAACAGGTGAATGCGCTCCTGATCGAACTCGAGCCAGATCTGCTCGTCGGGTGTGACGGCGATGTTGGGCGACACGCTGATGTTGACGATGGCACCGGAGAGAAACGCCTGCACGAAGGTGATGTCTCCGGTTGGTTCCACCGTATAGGCCTTGGCCGGAATGGCTCCGTGGACCGCGCTCTTGTGCAGCTTGATGGTCGAGTGTCGCGCACCGAGAACGACCTTCCTGCTAGTCGCTCCCTGGACCTTGCGCGCGTTGGGTTGCGACAGCTCAAGGCTCCAGCCCTCAGCGCTCGAAAGGACGGTGTCGCCATTGGCCGTCGATGCCTGCAGTGGAATAAGGCTCATCGCAGGGCTGCCAACGAAGCTCGCGACGAACATATTGGCTGGATGTGCGAAAACTTGCGCCGGTGAATCGTATTGTTGCAGGTATCCGCCGTTCATCACCGCCATCCTGTCTGCCATGGTCACGGCCTCGAGCTGGTCGTGCGTCACATAGACGATCGTCGCCTTGAGATCCTGGTGGAAGCGCTTGATCTCCGACCGCATCTGCACGCGCAGCTTGGCGTCGAGGTTGGAGAGCGGTTCGTCCATCAGGAACACCGCAGGATCTCGAACGAGGGCGCGGCCCAGGGCCACGCGCTGCTGCTGCCCGCCCGAAAGTTCGCGCGGCTTGCGCTCGAGCAGTTGCGTCATGTCGAGCACGCGCGCGGCTTCCTTGACCTTCCTGTCGATCTCGTCCTTGGGCAATCGGCGCATCTGCAGCGGGAACGCCAGGTTCTTGTAGACCGATTTCTGCGGGTAGAGCGCGTAGTTCTGGAACACCATCGCGATGTCGCGGTCCTTGGGATCGAGGTCGTTGACCACCCGGTCCCCGATGACGATGTCGCCGGATGTGACCGGGATCAGCCCGGCGACGAGATTGAGCGTGGTCGTCTTGCCGCAGCCTGAAGGGCCGACGAGTGCAACGAACTCGCCGTCATTGACCGTCAGCGAAACATCGTTGACGGCTTTGAAGCTGCCATACGTCTTGACGAGATCTTTGAGGACCACGTGGGCCATCGGCAACTCCTAGTGCTTGACGGCGCCTTCTGTAAGGGCGCGTACGAAGTATCGTTGCAGGACGAGGAACAGCACCACGACGGGAACACTCATCATGAAGCTGGCCGCCATCAGACCCGGAAAGTCGGTCGTGTTCTCCGAGAAGAAGCGCTGGATGCCGACAGGCAGGGTCAACTGCTCGTTCTTGGAGAGGAAGGTGTAGGCGTAGATGTACTCGTTCCACGCGCCGATGAAGGAATAGATCGCGGTGGCGATGATCCCTGGTGCCGAGAGTGGCATCACGATCAGGATGAACGCCTGGAACCGCGTCGCTCCGTCGATGCGCGCCGCCTGCTCGAGCTGCACCGGGATGTTGTCGTAGAAGCCCTTGAGCAGCCAGATCGCCAACGGCAGTCCGAATGTGAGGTAGGTGAGAATTAACGAGCCATGCGTGTTCACCAGCCCGATCGCGCGCATGAGGATGAAGAGCGGCACCAGAAAGATCACCGCCGGGAACATGTTGCGAAGCAAGACGGCGAAGAACAGGAAGTTCCGGCCCGGGAAGGTGAAGCGCGAAAAGGCGTAGGCCGCGGGAACCGCCACGATCACCGAAAGGACGGTCGTGGCAGTGGAGACGTAAAGGCTGTTCCAGAAGAAGCGGAGGAAGTCCTGGCCGACACTGTTCTGCGGATCGAGCAGCTTCTGGTAGCTGGCGAGGGTAGGCTCGTCCGGCCACCATTGCGGCGGGAATTGCATCGCCGCGAAGCCGGACTTGATCGAGGTGATCAGCATCCAGATCATCGGCAATGCGGTGTAGAGCAGCATGAAGGCGAGGAAGATGCGCCCGCTCCACCGCCATCCGTCGACGCGTATGCGGCGACGGGTCTGGCCTCGAGCGGCTGTCTCGGCAATCGTGCTCATGCGCCCTCATCCTTCCGGTCGTTTCCGCTTAGCGCGCGGACGTAAAAGTAGCCGAGCGTCATCAGAATGAAAAACAGGAGCACCGAGTAGGCCGATGCGACGCCCCAGCGCTGCCGGCCGAAGGCGAGCTCATAAATGTGCGTGATCCAGATGTGCGACGCGTTCGACGGCCC
Organism: Mesorhizobium sp. WSM1386; assembly: GCF_055901595.1. Classification (NCBI taxonomy): domain Bacteria; kingdom Pseudomonadati; phylum Pseudomonadota; class Alphaproteobacteria; order Hyphomicrobiales; family Phyllobacteriaceae; genus Mesorhizobium; species Mesorhizobium sp. WSM1386. The sequence goes on along the minus strand of NZ_CM148373.1, from coordinate 2,668,134 downwards.
GCCGCCGGTCATGATCCAGGGGATGATGAAGGAATTGAAGTTGGCGACTGCCAGCAGAAGGATCGTCACCGTCGAGACGTTTCTAAGGTGCGGGAAGGTGACGTGCCAGAAGCGCTGCCATGCGCTGGCTCCGTCGACCTTCGCAGCGCGCAGCAACTGGTCCGGGACGGTCTGCAGACCGGCCATCATCATGATCATGGCGAACGGGAACTCCCGCCAGATATTGACGACGATCAGGGAGGGCAGCACCGTGCTGACGCTGTCGATGAAATTCGGCGGCCGGTCGGCCCATCCGAGGCCGACCAGCACGGCGCCGATGATCCCAAAGTCCGAATGGTAGATCCACTTCCAGATGTAGGACGCGGCGACGGCGCTGATGACCCAGGGAATGATCAGGATAGCGCGCAGCACCCCCCGACCGATGAAGTCGCGATGCAGGGCCAGCGCGCAGCCAAATCCCAGGACAAAGGAGAGGAAGGTGGATGCCAGTGTCCAGATAAGGGTGTTCGAGGTGACCTTCCAGAACACCGGGCTGGTGAGGATGGCGGTGTAGTTGTCGACGCCGATGAAGATCTTGTCGCGGAGCTGCAGGCCAGGCGGCGTGTTGAAGAACGACAGTTCGATCGTGTAGTAGATCGGATAGGCGATGACGATCAGCATGACGGCAATCGCGGGAAGCACGTACGCGTAGTCGGCGCGATGCTCCCAAATCTTGCGCAGCAGGGGTCGCAATCTCCCGCGAGCCCCGGTCTTGCCGGTCACGATCGTCACTTTGGCGGGCCCTTGTTTTCGGAAAGAACCGGTTGCGCTCCGGGCGCAACCGGCAAGATCGCAGGTCAGGCTTCGGCTAGAGTCCGCCGCCCATCAGGTCTTTCACCTTCTTGGCCGCGTCGTCGGCTGCCTGGTCGACGGTCATTGCTCCGGTGAGGGCATTTTGGAGCATGTCCGGGACGATGATGTTCATGATCTCGGGAGATTGCGGCAGCGCCGGGAACGGGATGCCGTATGGCAGCATGGAGGTCGTGACGTCGAGGAACTTGATGCTGTCCAGACGCTCCTTCATCCATTTGGTCTTGAAGCCGTTAAGGTTGCCCGGGTTCGAACCCGCATAGGCCATTTTCAGTGACCATTCGGGACTGGTCCACATGCAGATGATGGCCTTCGCAGCCGGTTCGTCAACCTTGCCGCCCTCGACATATTCGGGCTTCAGGATGTGGATGTTCGAGCCGCCGAACACGACGGCGCGCTTGCCGTCGGGACCGGTCGGAATCAGCCCGTAGCGCATATTGTCGATGACGGTCTGCGCCTTGTCCTTGTCGGCGCCCGTCGCCTTCGCCTGCAGATCGAGCATGACATTGTAATCGGACGGGTGCGAGATCATCATGCCGAGCTGGCCGGCGAGGAACAGCGGCTGGTTGTCGGCCTGTTGGTTGGTGAGCGCCGAAACCGGAACCGACTTGTCGCGGACATACATGTCGTAAGAGGCTTGCAGCGCGGCCTTGCTCTGCGGGCTGTCGAGTTCGATCTGCTTATAGGTCGGGTTCGGCGAGGTTTCGTCGAATACGCCGCCGCCATAAGCCCACAACTGAGGCATGAAGCGGTACGGGGTATTGCCGGCATTCTTGCGAGCCACGAGGCCGTAACCGGCGATGCCGAGCTTGTCGTGGATCTGCTTGGAATACTTCACGACGTCGTCCCAGGTTGCCGGAGCCTTGTCCGGATCGAGACCCGCGCGCTTGAAAATGTCGGCATTCCAGATGAACGCCATGGTTTCATTGTTGGTTGGGATGCCGTAGGTCACGCCGTCCCAGGTCACGGCTTTCATGGCGCCGGGCCAGAAATCCTCGGTCGAATATCCGACATCCTCGGGCTTGAGCGGCTCCAGATAGCCCTTCGAGGCGAACTCGGTGCCACCCAGGATCTGCAAGCGGACCGCCATTGGCGCTGCATTGCCAAGGAGCGCCGTGCGGAACTTGTCCAGGAGATCGTTATAGGTGAGCGCCTGATCCTCAAGCTGGATGTTCGGGTAGGTCTTGCGGAAGGTCGCGAAGAAATCCTTGTAGTACTGGCGCAGAAGGTCGGGGTCGCCCTCGAAGACGCCCTGATACCAGAACGTCAGTCGTCCCTTGTAATCGAGCGGGGTGACCTTGCCGCAATCGGCGGCGGTGTCGAACTCCTGTGTGCCTGCAATCGAGCGCACATACTCCGGCGACCACTTGCTCAGGTCGACCGGCGGCGCACCAAGCGCCGATGTGGACATCAGCGATGCCGTCAAAACACCGACGACAGTGCCGCGCAGGATCGCACTGCCGAGCGTAATTCTCGTCATAGGTATCCTCCCTGGTTCTCCGCCCTGCGATCGCGAGGATGCCCTTTTTCGGCACGGGTGTACCCTCTCGACCATTTAGTACGTTTTCAGATCGTTGATTGTCTGTCAACGCACAGGATCGTACATTGTTTGTGAAAGCCGTGTGTGATATCCGGCAAAGAATGTATTGACCTGAGGAGCCGGCCTTGGCCGAAATAGCTGATTTCAAAGCCATGCCACCCGATGGGATCGATCCCATCGGGGCCTCCAGCGAGGGCGCCTCGCTTTATGAGCGGATCAGGGAAGACATCATCGAGGGACGGCTCGCCGCCAACGAACGGCTTGTGGTCACCGATCTCGCCCGGCGCCACGGGACTTCGACCAATCCCGTGCGCGAGGCGCTGCAGCTGTTGCGTGGAGAGGGCTTTGTCACCTTTGTCGCCAACCGCGGGGCGCGCGTGCGACCCATAGATCAGGATTTTGTCCGCGATATCTACGAGATCGGTGTCTTGATCGAGCCGGCGCTGACGCGATGGTTTGTGAATATGGCCACCGGTGAGGACATCGCCGAACTCGAACGTCTCCAGGGCCTGATCGAAGAGAACAACTTCGCCGACACGTTCAGGCACAGCGAGCTGGATACCGCCTTCCACACCGTGATGTACCAGCGGCACTACAACCGCCATGCCGCCGAGCTTTGGTGGAAGCATCGCGAAGTGCTGCGAGCCGTGAGCAGGCGTTTCAATTTCACGCTCGCCCGGCGGGCCGCAATCATGCGCGAGCACCGCGAACTCATTGCGCTGGTGAAGGCGGGAGAAGCCGACAAGGCGGCCGAACTCGTCTCCCGCCATGTCGAGGGTTCCGGCCGGCATGTTCTCGAACAGATGCGTGCGCGCAACGCCGCTCGGGCCGGATAGGACGAGAGCTCAAGTCCAGAACATCGTGCCCTGACATTTCAGACAAGGGAGTTGAGATGAAAATCACCAGCGTTCGGCCGTGGCTGATCAAGTCCGATGCTTCCTATTGGGGAGAGTACCTGTTCGTCGAGGTAACGACCGACGAAGGGGTAAGTGGCTGGGGAGAAATCACCACCACGACAAGCCTCGCCAACCGCGCTCTTTGCACGATCCTGCGGCAGATCGGTGTCGCCATGACAGGCGAGGATCCTGCGCGTATCGAGCATCTCTGGCACAAGATTTTCCGCAGCTTCACCTATATGGGCAGCCGCGGCGCCGCCGTCGAATGCGTGAGCGCCATCGACATAGCGCTATGGGACATCCGGGGCAAAGACTTGGGCAAACCGATCTACGAGTTGCTGGGCGGGCCGGTGCGTGATGAAATCGCTCTCTACACTCATCCCAACCAGGCCAAGTTCACCAGCAAGGACGCGGTGGTCCGCGAAATCCTGGACATCGTCGAATCCGGACATACCGGGCTAAAGTTCGATCCATTCCCCCACCAGGGTCGGACCGCCGATGGCTTGGCGCGTGAACAGCGGGACGGCTATCTCGACGGCAGCATGACCCGCAAGGACGAGCGCGAAGCGGCCGAACTTACGGCGCTGATCCGCGAAACGGCCGGTCCTGACGTCGACATCCTCATCGATGCGCATGGCCGCTTCGATGTCCCCACCGCCATTCGCCTGTGTCGGAGCCTCGAGGAAGCCGGCCAGATCGACTGGTTTGAGGAGCCTTGCCCGCCCGAGAGCCTGAACGCCCTCAAGCAGGTGCGTGAGAAGGTCAGTGCTGCTATCTCATGGGGCGAGCGCGGCCACACGAAATGGGATTTCGTGCCGGTACTCGAGAACAGGCTCGCCGACTACATCATGCCGGATGTCACCTGGACTGGCGGCATTACCGAGCTCAAAAAGATTTCAGCCCTCTGCGAGGCCTACTACATCCCGGTCTCGCCACATGACGCCGCGGGCCCGATCAACGTGGTCGCGGGAGCGCAGGTGATGATGACCGTTCCCAATTTCTATAAGCTCGAAACGTCGGAGTGGAACCTGGGCAAATACGATCATCTCATCGACAGACCGCTCGACGTTTCGAACGGCAGCCTCAAGCTGACGGCGAAGCCTGGCCTCGGTGTCGAGATGAACCGCGACTACTTGCAGGCCCATGAGATTGAGCTGAGCTAGCAAGGCTTCATGCCGGCCAGCGTTTGGGGCGACAAGCCCCGACCAGAATGAGGACAAGTCATGCCAAAGACGGACCGAGCCGGCGAGGCTCTCAATTGGGTCAACACGAACTCCAAACCCTCCGACCTGCGCATCACCGACCTGCGCGTCGCCGAGATCGTCGGCGCGCCGTTCACTTCGGCGCTCATCAAGATCTACACCAATCAGGGCATTGTCGGCCTGGGCGAAGTGCGCGACGGCGCCAGCGCGACCTATGCGCTGATGCTCAAGAGCCGGCTGCTGGGCGAGAACCCCTGCGACATCGACCGGCTGTTCCGTCGCATCAAGCAATTTGGCGGCCACGGGCGGCAGGGCGGCGGTGTCTCGGCGGTCGAGATCGCGCTTTGGGACCTTGCCGGCAAGGCCTATGGCGTGCCGATCTACCAGATGCTCGGGGGACGGTTCCGCGACAAGGTGCGTGTCTATTGCGATACCGACGCGGAGAAGCCCAGTGGCACCGAGACCGGCAAGCGGCTCAAGGCGCGGATGGATCTCGGTTTTACCTTCCTCAAGATGGACCTCGGGCTGACGCAGATCTCCCACATCCCAGGCGCGGTGGTCGCGCCGGCTGGCGTGCTCGATGGTTTCCGCGGGCACGCCGCTCGCGGCCGGGCACGCACGCTGGACGAGCGCCGGGCGCGCAACGCCGCCTATGACGCGCAGAACGTGCAGCATCCCTTCACCGGCCTCCACTTCACCGAAAAGGGCATCGACCTACTCGACCGATATATCCACGAGGTCCGCGAGGTGATCGGCTACGAAATCCCGCTCGCCATCGACCATGTCGGCCACATTTCGCTGCAGGACGGCATCCGTCTCGCCCGGCGGATCGAGAAATATGCCCCAGCCTGGCTCGAGGACGTGATCCCCTGGCAGTACACCGAGCAGTATCGGCAGCTGCAGCAGGCGACTTCGGTGCCGATCTGCACGGGCGAGGACATCTACCTCAAGGAAGGCTTCGAGCCGCTGCTCAAGGCGGGCATCTCGGTCATCCATCCGGACCTGCTGACCTCGGGCGGCATCCTCGAGACCAAGAAGATCGGCGACGCGGCGCAGGACCATGGCGTCGCCATGGCCATCCACATGGCGGAAAGCCCGATCGCCGCAATGGCCGCCGCGCATGTCGCGGTGGCCACGGAAAACTTCATGGCGCTCGAATATCACAGCGTCGAGGTGGACTGGTGGGACGATATCGTCACGGGCCTGCCCAAACCGCTGGTCAAGGACGGGTTCATCAGCGTGCCGGACAAACCGGGGCTGGGCATCGACGACGTGGTCGACGAAGTGATCAGCCAGCACCTGCAGGAAGGCATCAAAGGTATCTGGCAGCCGACCGATCACTGGGATGACGAATACTCCTGGGATCGGACCTGGAGCTGACTCTACACCTCTTCCAGGAGGGAGAGGTGAACACAAGGATCGACCATGATCTACGAACTTCGCATTTACGACTGCCTGCCGGGCCAGTTGCCGGCGCTGCTCAAGCGTTTCAACGACCATACCTTGGCACTGTGGGATAAGCACGGCATCCGCCAGGCCGGGTTCTTCACCACGGTGGTCGGCGAAAGCAGCAATCGACTGACCTATTTCGTCGCCTGGGAATCCCTTGCCGAGCGCGAGGTGAAATGGAAGGCCTTCACCACCGATCCGGCATGGCTCAAGGTCCGCGACGAGTCCGAGCGCGATGGCCCGATCCTGGCCAATATTTCCAGCCAGTTTCTCGCGCCAACCGCCTTCTCGTCGGTGAAATAGAGGACGTCATGAAGATCACCGATCTCCGGTGCGCCGTCATCGGCAAGCACCCCATCGTCCGCATCGTGACCGACGAAGGCCTCCATGGCCTGGGCGAGGCTGAATACACTAAGCCCTATCTCAAGCCCTGGGTCCTGCATTTTCGCGAGGCGCTGATCGGTGAAGACCCGACCGATGTCGAACGCTGCATGCTGAAGATCCGCCAGCGCGGTTCGTTCAAGCCCTACGGCGCTGCCGTCAGCGCCATCGAGCACGCGCTCTGGGACATCGCCGGCAAGGCGGCAGGCGTTCCGGTCTATAAGCTGCTCGGTGGCAAGGTGCGTGACAAGGTCCGGGTCTATAATGGCTCCATCCGCAAGAAGCGCACCGGGGACAGACCCGAGGACTACGCGGCCGACGTCAAATGGATGATGGAGCGGCCGGAAAACTTCTTCATGGTCAAGCAAGGCATCTCCTTTCACTCCAACATGAAGACCAGCATCCCCGACTTCCACTATGGCGTGCGCCAGCCGCCGACCTATCACGGCGCTATGGACCAGGGCCAAATCAGCGAGCGCGGCATGGCGCACATGGTCGAATGCGTCATCGCCATGAAAGAGGTGCTCGGCGACAAGGTCTCCCTTGCCCTGGATTGCGGCCCCGGCTGGTTCCTGCCGGACGCAATCCGCTTCGCGCAGGCGGTGGAGAAATACAATCTGATGTGGCTCGAGGACATGCTGACGGGCGACTACGTGCCATGGGTCAATCCGCAGGCCTACCGCGAACTCACGACATCCACTTCCACCCCCATCCACACGGGAGAGCAGATCTACCTGCGCCATAATTTCAAGGAACTGATCGAAACACAGGCGGTCCGCGTCATCGGCCCGGACCCCGCCGATATCGGCGGCATCGCCGAGCTCAAATGGGTGGCCGAGCATGCCTACATGCATTCGATCATGATGGCGCCGCATGGCACGGCAAACGGTCTGCTGGGCCTCGGCGCGCTGATCAACGTCTGCGCCACACTGCCCGCCAACTATATCGCCTTCGAATATCCCAGCGCCTCCGATCCCTGGTGGGAGGATATCGTTGTTGGCCTGCCGACGCAGATCGTGAAGGACTCGATGATCGACCTGCTCGAGGCCCCCGGATTGGGCCTCGACATCGATGCCGTGGGCGCGAAGAGACATCTCAAGGAAGAGGACGCCGGCTTCTTCGATTGAATGTCCGCGGCGCGAACCTTTGCAGATGCGACCCTCGTCGGCTGCATCCTGGATCCGCCACACCCGGCTAAGCAGCCAAATCACGCAAGTCGCCGCGGAAGACGGAGCAGGCGGCCCGGCTGAGCGCGATCCGCCTTCGGCAAGAATCCTCGCCTCTCGGCATGCGGCTCCGTTCAAGCCTTCCCTTGCGGGTCGAATTCCTCACTGCGGATACCGACTATTGCGACTGCGCAACCCCTTCCATCGTCGACGAACCACGGCTCGCATTGGATGCAGCGCGATTTACATTCTAGTATAATCTGATCATTTCTGGTGAACGAAGCCACGGATTTGCCATGGACCTGGATCCTTCGACCCTCAATCGGGCTCTGCCGCTCCGCGACCAGATCTATCAGAAGATCCGCAACCTGATCGTCGTCGGGCAGATGAAGCCGGGGGAAGTGATCAACGAGGTGGCGATCGCCGAAGCCCTCGGGGTCTCACGCACTCCGGTGCGGGAAGCCGTCAAGCGCATCAGCGACGAGGGTCTCGTCAAGATCCTGGCGCAGACCGGCACCTATGTCGCGCCGATCAGCCGCGCCGACCTAGAAGAAGCCTATGTCATCCGTCGGGCGCTGGAGATGGAGAGCGCGCGGCGCGCGGCCGTCAAGCTGACACCGGCATCGGCCGAACTGCTTGAAGACAATATGGCGGCGCATCGGCTTGCCATATCGCGCGGCCGATATGCCACCGCGATACAACTCGACGATGTCTTCCACCGCACCATCGCCGAGATCTGCGGCCTGCCGATGATCTGGCGCGCCGTCGACATCTCCAAGGCGCAGATGGATCGCGGCCGTTACCTCGCCATTCCCAAGCCCGGCTTTGGCGAACAGACGATCGAGCAGCACGAGGCCATCCTCGACGCGCTCAAGCGCCATGACGCCGAGGGGGCAGCGCAAGCGATGGAACACCATATCGAGACGTCGTTCCGCAACACGCTCGAAGTCGCGGCCGACCTGCTCGGTTGAGGCGGCCCGCCCGGCGGGCGCACCAAGTCGGAAGCGCTCGGTTATGGCCGCCGTCATCGGCATGACCAAGTCGCTCGGCAACGAACTGGCCCAGTACGACATCGCGGTCAACTGCATCTCGCCGGCCACCGCGCAGACGCGCATCCTCGAACAACTGACGGCCGAGCGCATTGAATACATGCACTCGCGTATCCCGCGCGGCCGCCTGCTGGAAGGTCGACGAGGCCGCGACCATGGTCGCCTGGCTCATCTCCAAGGAGAACAGCTTCACCACGGCCTCGACCTTCGATCTGTCGGGCGGGCGGACAACCTATTAGAGCGCGTCGCGCTGAAAACCGGGTCACTTTTGGGCGACATGCATTGGTCGCACACCGGCATGCCGCATTCTGCGGTGCGGCATGCCGGAAGCACGGCCTGTCCGGCGGACGCCGGCACTCCGTCAATGGCCGGCCGGCAGATTGATGGCGCATAACTGCCTCGGCACGATCTCGAGCTCGCCGTCGGGCACGGCGACCGCGATGCCGGCAATGTGCCGCATCACATGGGTGCGACGGTTTCCGGGAGCGATTGAGTTCGCCCGAAGAAGATCAAGGCCTTGTGAAAAAGCCGATGGTACCGTTGGCTGGGATCGAACCAGCGACCTCCGGATCCACAATCCGGCGCTCTAACCATCTGAGCTACAACGGCACGTTTGCCTGAGCAGATCGAGGTGGGAAGTCCCGGCGATCTGCTCTGTCGTTCGGCGATGCGTCCTTACGGGCTTATGGATTCTAATTCAAGGCTTTTGGAAAGCAAAGGGCAGTTCCCCACATCTCGCCGCAACGACGCTGGTTTCGCCGGGCAAAGAAAAAGGCCGGCGGGAGGAGGTGCCGGCCTTTTCCTGTTACGAGCCAGCGGGAGGAGGTGCTGGCTGGTCACCCCGGGAAGCAGAGGGAGGAGGTTCCACTCGCCGGGTATTCGTTGATGGCTGTCATCATACGCTTTATGGGCTTGAAGAAAACGCGACCTTTTGTTGCATCTTTCAACCAAGCGCAAATATTAGGCAGCCTTAATGTCCTTCACGGCCTTCTCGAAGGCGGTCTTGATCGGCTTGGAGACGTCTTCGGCCGCCTTGGAGGCAACAGCCTGGAAGTCCTTGGCCTGCTCGACGGTCATTTCGACGCGCTTGCGCAGGAAAGCGGTCTGCAGCTCGACGACTTCCGACAGCGACTTGGCGCCGATCAGGGCTTCGAGATGCGAGAAGCCGGCTTCGGCATTGGCGCGCAGCGCCGCGATGGTCTTGAGCGAGAGGTCGCCGGAAACAGTCTTGGCGGTCTCGTAGGTGGACTCCAGAGCCTTCTGTGTTTCCTCGGCGCCGGTCTTCAGCTTGGCATAGGCCTCTTTCGACTGCTCAACGCCCTTTTCGGCGAAAGCGCGGATCTGGTCGGTGGCCTTGGAAGCGTCGAAGCTCGGGAATTCAACGTTTTCGATCGTCTCGGCGGTCTTGGTCCTGGACATTTTCCATCCTTTTCAGCGGCAGCGGCTTTGACAGAAAGCCGTCTCGTTCATGTATGATGGCAATATAAAGGCAATTTTTGTGCATTGCAATATCTTTGTTGCAGTGCACAAAAAAATTGTTTTCCGCCGTTAACCAAAAGCCCAAATTCCAACCTTTGCACGTTCTGGCTTGTGGACCTTCGCGCCTGCGGCTTTTATTAACAAAGCGTTAACTGCAAATTTCGCCGCTCCGTGAGGGTTCGCCAAGCGCATGCCGTCCGAATACTCCTTCCTCGATGTCGCCGTGCTCGACGCGGTCCGCCAGCGGTTCGCCGCCGGCGACGCGATCGCGATCCTGTCGGTGGATCTGGAACAGGTGATCTGGGCCAATGGGCCGGGTGCCGCGGCGTTCGGCTATCCCGACATCGAAGCCATCATCGGTGCGTCGGCGCGGCTGCCGCTGATCGCCCGCCGCCAGATCATGGCGACCAGCGGCTTTCCCGAGATCGGCAGCGACCGTGCCATCACGGTCCGGCTGGCAACCGGAATGACCAGCCGCGCCGCCGGCTTCCTCGCCAGCGCCGTGACGCTGCCCGATGACGAGAAGGCGATCATGCTGGCGGTGCCGGCGGCCCAGACGGGTTCGCGCAGCACCGCCGAAATCGCCAATCGAGCGATCAGTGGGTTTACCGAAGACGGTCATTTCATTGCCTTCATCGATGCCGAAGGCAAGGTCGAGGCAGCGTCCGAGGGCTTTGCGGCGCTCGGCATCCAGCCCGAGACGCTGGCGGCTCTGGTGGCCGACGTGGCCGCCGAGAGCGAGCGCATCGTCAAGCGCCTCGTTCCGGGCGGCAAGACATCCTACCCGGCCGGCCTCGCCCGGCTGACGCCGGAGCGTCATCTCCTGGTGGTGATCGACGAAGATCAAATGGAGGAGAGCGGGGCCATCGAAGGAGCGCCGGCGGACGATCGCTCCGATGGGGTGGCCGCTGGCGCCGCCGTGCAATCCCAACCCGAACTCGACAACGAGCCGGCGGCAGAGCCACAGGCAGAGACGGTGGGCCAAGAACCCGTCCCTGCCGGAGCCGCCGCTGAAGACATCGTGGAACCGGCAGCGCGGGAGAGCGCGGAAACGGCCGCGCAGACACCGGTCGCGGCAAACAGCGACCAGCCGCCGACCGGCGGAACGCCGTCGCAGCACGACCACTGGTACTTCAATGCCGACGAGGACGATGGGCGGCCCGCGCCCGGGGCGCCCGACCCGGAAACCGTGCCTGGACAGACCGCCGCTGACGCTGCCGTCGAAAAAAGCGGAGCGGACGGTATCCAGTCAACCTCGCAGTCTGGCCCGACCGCAACCTCGGCCGCCAGGACGATAGACCGCTCGGCAGCGCCGATGCGTTTCGTCTGGCGCACCGACGCCGAAGGCAAATTCAGCACGCTGTCACCGGAATTCGCCGATATCGTCGGCCAGCCGGCCGCAGATGTGATCGGCCGGCGCTTCAGGGATGTCGCGGCGGCCTTCGGCCTCGATGCGTCCGGCGAGATCGCCGGCCTTCTGGAGCGGCGCGACACCTGGTCCGGCCGCACCGCGCTGTGGCCGGTCGTCGGCACCGACCTGAAGATCCCCGTCGACCTCGCGGCTTTGCCTGTTTATGCCCGCAGCCGCGCTTTCGAAGGCTTCCGCGGCTTCGGCGTTGCCCGCCCCAGTGACGCCGTCGTCGATCCCGAAGCGATCGGCATAGCGCTTGTGCCCAACGGCAAGGCTCCGGCGGCGCCAGAAGCCGTCGAACCTGCCGCCGAAGAGCCGACAGCCGGCGAACCGAAGGCGGATCCGTTCAAGGGCGAGGTACCGGCGCTGACCATCGTGCCGAAACCGGAGCGGCGCTTTGCCGACAAGGTAATCCGGCTGGCTGAACACCGGCAGCCGGTCAACGACAAGGGGCTATCGACCCTGGAACGCAGTGCGTTTCGCGAGATCGGCGAACGGCTGAAGAAGGACAGTTCGACGGCCGAGCCGCCGGAGGCTGAAAAGCCCGGCGTCGAAGCACCGGCGCCCACCGAACCCGTGGCGGAAGCACAGGCGCCGGCCGTGAAGACGAACGCTCCAGCCGATGCGACCGGCGGGGTTTCGGAGGCAGACACCGCAACGCCGTCCGAAGAGCCGAAGGATACCGGCGAACACCCGACGACAGAGTCCCAAGGCGACGCGGTCCTGGCCGAGCTCTCCGAGACCGAAGTCGATGCCGAGGACGAAGCGGATCTTGCGCGGCTCGACGGCGTGGACGAAGCGGTTCGTGCGGAAGGCGACACCTCGCCCGGTGCAACCGGCTCGCTGCTCGACTATGCCGGCCGGAGCGACGAACCCGGCCCTGTCGCTGACAATGACGAGCCTGCCGTCTCCGAACCGGCAGCGGCGGAACCGGAGAGCGCCGAGCCCAACGCGACAGAGACCGAACCGGTTGGCGCAGATACGACGCATGAGCCTGTCGACGACGACAGCATGACGTCAGCCGATTTTCGCGACGCCGAGGACAATGAGGATTGGGCCGGTAGCGAGGAAGGCGCCGCGCCCGACGTGCAGGCGGCCAGTGACGGGGCAGAGGCCCGCACCGAGCGGCCGCGCTTGCAAGTGCCACCGCTCAAGGCCGAAGGGTTCACGCCGTCTGCATTTTCCGTCGGCGACGAGAGCAAGGCTCCGGATACCTTGCTGCTCGGCAAGCTGCCAGTGCCGCTGCTCATTCATTCGGGCGACCAATTGCACTATGCGAACGAGGAGTTCCTGAACCTGACCGGCTACGCCGCGCTCGACGATCTCGAGGATGCCGGTGGCCTGGGCGCGCTGTTTGCCGACCCTTACGCAGAGGACGGCGTCTCCGACGGCAGCGATCGGGCGCTGCGGCTGAGGACGCGCGATGGACAGGAATTTCCGATCGACGCCATCCTGCGCTCCGTTCCCTGGCGCGACGGCAAGGCACTGATGCTGGTCGTGCGCCGTTCCGGCGAGGATGAGGCGCCTGGTGCCCTGCATGTGGTCGGCGATGAGCCTACACAGCCCGACATTTCCGAACTCAAGGCGCGCATCGCCGAAATGCGCACCATCATCGATACCGCCACCGACGGCGTCGTGCTGATCGGCACTGACGGCACCATCCGCTCGATCAGCCGCCCGGCCGAAGCGCTGTTCGGTTTCGACAGCGACGAGGTGACCGGCAAACCGTTCGCATCGCTGTTTGCCATCGAAAGCCAGCGGGCGGCGCGCGACTATCTCACCGGACTGTCCGAACCGGGCGTGGCGAGCGTCCTGAATGACGGCCGCGAGGTCATCGGGCGCGAGGCACAGGGTCGCTTCATCCCGCTGTTCATGACCATCGGCCGACTGCCCAACGACAGCGGCTTCTGCGCCGTGGTGCGCGACATCACGCAGTGGAAGCGGGCGGAGGAGGATCTCACCCAGGCGCGTGCGGTGGCCGAACGCGCCTCCTCCCAGAAGACCGATTTCCTCGCCCGCATCAGCCACGAGATCCGCACGCCGCTCAACGCCATCATCGGGTTTTCCGAGTTGATGGTCGACGAGAAGTTCGGGCCTGTCGCCAATGATCGCTACCGCGACTATTTGCGCGACATCAACCGCTCGGGCAACCATGTGCTGGATCTGGTCAACGACCTGCTCGACATCTCCAAGATCGAGGCCGGCCAGCAGGAGATGGCCTATGAGGCGGTGTCGCTCAACGACACGCTGGCCGAGACGGTGGCGATGATGCAGCCGCAGGCCAACCGCGAGCGCGTCATCATCCGCTCCAGCTTCGCCTCGCGGCTGCCGGAAGTGGTGGCCGATTTGCGCAGCGTGCGCCAGATCGCGCTCAACATCCTGTCCAACGCTATCCGCTATACCCAGGCGGGCGGCCAGGTGATCGTCTCGACCGCCTATGAGACCTCGGGCGACGTCGTCATGCGGGTGCGCGACACAGGCATCGGCATGAGCCAGGCCGAGATCGAGCAGGCGTTGAAGCCGTTCAAGCAGATCAACGCCCTGAAGCGCGGGCGTGGCGACGGCACCGGACTTGGCCTGCCGCTGACCAAGGCCATGGTGGAGGCGAACCGCGCCCGGTTCACCATCAATTCGACGCCGGGAGAAGGAACGCTTGTCGAGGTCGCTTTCCCCTCGACCAGGGTGCTCGCGGAATAACAGGTCGGGCAGCCAGAAGGTCGGGCAGCCAGCAGCCAATTCCGGCAAAAAGAAAAGGCGCCCAAAGGACGCCTTAGAGATGGAATTGCTGTCACAACGGGGCTTGAGCGAATTCAGATCCTCCGGGGGCTGAGGAACGGGATTTCTCCCTCAAGTTACATGCGACTATCGACGCCGGGCCTTAACAAGTCCTTACCGGCGCCGCGGAAAATTTACGAATGTGTACCACTCGTGAAATCTAGGTAAATTCGCACGACATATTTGGTTAACCATGCCGCTTGCGGTCACTCGGCCAGCTGCGGCAGGTCGCGGAACAGCTCCAGCGCCTCGGGGTTGGCGAGCGCTTCCTTGTTCTTGATGACGCGGCCATGGACCACGTCGCGTACCGCGAGCTCGGTGATCTTGCCAGATTTGGTGCGGGGAATGTCCGACACCGCGACGATCCTGGCCGGCACGTGGCGCGGGCTCGCGCCGCTGCGGATCTTGGCGCGGATGCGTTTTTCGAGTTCCTCGTCGAGCTGCACGCCGGCTGCCAGGCGCACGAACAGCACGACCCGCACGTCATTGTCGAAATCCTGGCCGATGCACAGTGCCTCCAGTATCTCCGGCATCTGCTCGACCTGGTTGTAGATCTCCGCCGTTCCGATCCGCACGCCGCCCGGGTTGAGCGTGGCGTCCGAGCGGCCATGGATGATCATGCCGCCATGGCCGGTCCATTCGGCGAAGTCGCCATGGCACCAGACATTGTCGAAACGCTCGAAATAGGCGGACCGGTATTTCTTGCCCTCGGGATCGTTCCAGAAGCCGATCGGCATCGCCGGAAAAGCCTTGGTGCAGACCAGTTCGCCCTTCTCCTGGCGGATCGGCCTGCCGTCATCGTCCCAGACATCGACGGCCAGGCCAAGGCCAGGCCCCTGGATCTCGCCGCTCCAGACGGGTTCGATGGGCACGCCGAGCACGAAACAGGAGACGATGTCGGTACCGCCGGAAACCGAAGCCAGGTGCACGTCCTTCTTGATGCCGTCATAGACGAAGCGAAAATCCTCGGGCGACAGCGGCGAGCCGGTGGAGGAGATCGCCCGCACCGTCGACAGATCATGGCTGCGGATCGGCTTGAGACCGGCCTTGCGCACGGAATCGATGAACTTGGCCGAGGTGCCGAAGAAGGTCATCTTCTCGGCATCGGCGAAATCGAACAGCGCGTTGCCGTCGGGGTAGAAAGGCGAGCCGTCATAGAGCAGCAGCGTCGCGCCCGAAGCGAGGCCCGACACCAGCCAGTTCCACATCATCCAGCCGCAGGTGGTGAAATAGAAGAAGCGATCGCCGTCGATGAGGCCGGCATGCAGCCGGTGTTCCTTGACATGCTGGATCAGCGTACCGCCGGCCGAATGGACGATGCATTTGGGAACGCCGGTGGTTCCGGACGAAAACAGGATGTAGAGCGGATGCGAAAACGGCAGCGGCTCGAAGGTGACGGGCTTGACGGCGAAGGGCGAGAGCGCCTCTTCCATCGCCACGGCCTTGTCGATGGTCGCGGCCACATCGGCAGAGGTGCCGAGGTAGTCGACGACCAGGACCTTGCGGACGGTGCCGAGCCTGGCCGCGACCGCCGCGATCTTGTCGGCGACCTCGATCGCCTTCCCATTGTACCAATAGCCGTCGGGCGCGATGAAGACGACAGGTTCGATCTGGCCGAAGCGGTCGAGCACGCCCTGTTCGCCGAAATCGGGGGAGCAGGAAGACCAGACGGCACCGATCGAGGCCGCGGCCAGCATGGCGGCAATGGTCTCCGGCATGTTGGGCATCATCGCGGCAATGCGGTCGCCCTTCTTCACCTTGAGCGACAGGAAAAGCTGCTGCAGGCGCGAGACCAGGCCATGCAGTTCGCTCCAGGACAGCCGCCGTTCGACCTTGTCCTCGCCGCGAAACACGATTGCTTCGCCCGCGCCGGTCTTCTTCAACAGGTTCTCGGCGAAGTTCAACGTCGCATCGGGAAAGAACGATGCGCCGGGCATCTTTTCGCCGTCGACCAAGACGCGCTCGCCCTTTTCGCCGACAATGCCGGAAAAATCCCACACCAGGTTCCAGAATGCCTCGCGGTCCTCGACCGACCAGCGGTGAAGCTCGGAATACGAAGAAAAAGCTGCGCCGGCTTTCGCCTCCGCGGCCTTCATGAAAGCGGTCAAGGGCGCGGCATCGATCTGGTCTTGCGTCGGGGTCCAGAGCGGTACTTCGGCGGCCATGATCGATCCTCCCAGGGTCGACACCGCTTATGCATATCGCAGCGCAGCAGAGCAAGATTTTGTTCGGCCGATGCGGGCAAGTGTGCGCAAATGCCATCGCCGGGCCATAAAGACTTGAAATGCCTCGGCCCTAAGTCGTAGTGACGACTGGACGATTTTTGTCGGAACGGAAGCATACAGGGCGATATGCCGTCATCCTTCATCCGCCGCGGAGTATGGGCGATCGGCGCTGCCGTGATCGTCATCGCTCTCGTGGTCGCTGCCCTGCCGCTGATCGCCTCGACGCGCATCGTGCGCGACCGCATCGCTTGGGAAATGAGCGCATGGAGCGGCTTTCGCGTCGCCATCGATGGCTCGCCGCGCATCGAGGTCTGGCCGAATTTCCGTGCGATCCTGACCGATGTGACGCTGTCGAAGTGGACGGACACCGATGCGCCGCCGGTCGTCGAGGCCGAACGGGTCGAGGTCGACCTCTCGGCCATGGCGGCATTGCGCGGCGATGTGGAGTTTTCCACGGCACGGCTGGTGCGGCCGACGATCCGGATGCAACGGTCGGCGGACGGCCTGTTCCTGCCCACGGCGCCGACCGGCGGCCGCATTGCACGCTCCATCGACGCGGCGCGCGGCGTGGTCAGTGCCGATCCCGCCAAGCCCGATCTCGACAAGCTGCCGACCGACACGTTCGGCACGGTGGAGTTCAGGGACGGCCGCATGGTGGCATCCGTCAACGGCAAGGACGTGGAGATCCTGAGCAGCCTCAGCGGCCAGGCGACCTGGGCGGCGATGAACAGCAATGCGACGCTGTCGGCAACCGGAATCTGGCGCGGCGAAAGCGTGACCGTCGACGCCGCCTCGGCGAAGCCGCTGGTGCTGTTTGCCGGCGGCATGGCGCCGCTTACCCTGTCATTGAAGGCCGCGCCCGCCACCTTCTCCTTCGACGGCACGGCCAGCATGTCCGAGAATGCCTATTTCGACGGCCAAGTGAAATTCGCGGCTCCCTCGCTGCGCCGCGTGCTGGAATGGACACAGGCTGGCATCGCGCCGAGCGCGGCGATCGGCTCGGTCAGCATTTCGAGCAAGGTCACCGCGTCGGCCGGGCGCATCAAGTTCGAGAACACCGCACTGGCGCTGGACAACAACCCCGGTATGGGCGCGCTGGACCTGTCGCTTGGCGACGCGCAGCCGGTGATTTCGGGCACGCTTGCCTTCGACACACTCGACCTCAGGTCATTCCTGTCCGCCTTCACGCCGCTGGGACCGGCGAGCGGAGCCGGACCGGGTGACGTCGAGACAAGTTTTGCCGATCGGATCAACCTCGATCTCAGGCTGTCTGCGGCGCATGCCACGGCGGGCGCCATCCAGCTTGCCGATGTCGCCGCCACTGCCCAGGTCAAGGATGGTCTTTCCGTCTTCGACATCTCCGACGCCTCGGCCTTTGGCGGCAACATTCAGACCAGCCTTCGTTTCGACCGCAAGCCCGAGGGCACCCAGGTCGAAATCCGGCTGCTCGCGTCCGATGTCGACGGCGGCGCGTTCGCTACGGCTGCCGGGATGACCCGGCTGGTGCCGGTCGGCACGGGTACGGTTTCGGTCATCCTGAAGGGACCGGGCAGGACCTGGGATTCGATCTTTGAAAACTCCGATGGCTCGGTCTCGGCGACCTTCGGCCCCGGCGCGCTCAGCAAGTTCAACCTGCCGGCCTTTCTCAAGCATACCGAACAAGGTGGCTTCTTCGCACTCGATGATGTTTCGGACGGGACCTTGCCGATCGACGGCGCCGAAGTGAAGGCAACCATTTCGAGAGGCGTGGCGAGGCTGGACAAGGCCGAGGCCAATTCGGCGAAATACAAGATCTGGCTTTCCGGGATCGCCTCCTACGCCGGGCGCGGACTGGCACTCTCCGGCGGCGTCATCCAGCCGGACCAGGCCGCCACGCAGGCGAATGGCCAGCAAGGCCCCAACCAGTCGTCCTTCTTCGTCGGCGGGACATGGAGCACGCCGTTCATTTCGCCGATAAGCCGCGGCGTTTCGGGCGAGTAGGCCGCCCGAAATATCCACCACATAGCTAGCCGCGCTGGGCGGCCTGTTCATCCAGTTGGCGCTGCACCTCGCGCCGCTTGTTGGCGATCGAGGCGATGATGACGCCGACCGCGACCACGGCGATCAGGATGGTGCAGGCGGCGTTGATTTCCGGCGTCACGCCGAGACGGACCTGGCTGTAGATCTTCATCGGCAGCGTGGTTGCGCCCGGCCCGGAGGTGAAGCTGGCGATGACCAGATCGTCAAGCGACAGCGTAAAAGCCAGCATCCAGCCGGACACGATCGCCGGCATGATGACCGGCAGCGTGATCTGGAAAAAGGTCTTCGTCGGCGTTGCGCCAAGATCCATCGCTGCTTCCTCCAGCGAACGGTCGAAGGAAACCAGGCGCGACTGAACGACGACCGCCACGAAGCACATTGTCAGCGTGATATGGGCGAGCGTCACGGTCAGGAAGCCGCGGTCGAGACCGACAGCGACGAAGAGCAGCAGCAGCGACAGGCCGGTGATGACTTCCGGCATGACGAGCGGCGCGAAGACCATGCCGGAAAACAGCACCCTGCCCCTGAACCGGGTGTAGCGCGTCAGGGTGAGCGCCGCCAACGTGCCGAGCACGGTCGCCACCGTGGCCGAAATGACGCCGACGCGCGCCGTGACCCAGGTGGCGTCCATCAGGCCCTGATTGTGGAACAGCGACACATACCATCTGGTCGAGAAGCCGCCCCAGACCGTGACGAGCTTGGACTCGTTGAAGGAGAAGACGATGAGCAGCACGATCGGCAGGTACAGGAAGGCAAAGCCCAGCACGATCGAGGTGACGTTGAAGCGGCTCCAGGTGGTGTTCATTTGTCCTGCTCCTGCGCCTTGGCCTGTGCCTGCTGGAAGAGCATGATCGGAACGGTCAGCAGAAGCAGGAGGATGACGGCAACGGCCGAAGAGACCGGCCAGTCGCGATTGGCGAAGAACTCGTTCCACAAGGTCTTGCCGATCATCAGCGTCTGCGAACCGCCGAGCAGGTCGGGGATGACGAACTCGCCGACGGCCGGGATGAACACCAGCAGGCAACCGGCGATGACGCCCGGCAGGGACAGCGGAAAGGTAATCTTCCAGAAGGCTGATGTCGGCGGGCAGCCGAGATCCTTGGCCGCCTCGATCAGCGAATAATCCATCTTTTCCAAGGACGAATAGAGCGGCAGCACCATGAACGGCAGGTAGGAATAAACGATGCCGATGAAGATCGCCGTGTAGGTGTTGAGGATGACCAGCGGCTGATTGATGATGTGCAGCGACAAAAGCAGCTGGTTGAGCAGTCCCTCGGGTTTCAGGATGCCGATCCAGGCATAGACCCGGATCAGGAACGACGTCCAGAACGGCAGGATCACCAGCATCAGCAAGGTCGGGCGGATGGTGGCCGGCGCGCGCGCCATGCCGTAGGCGATGGGGTAGCCGACCAGCAGCGTCAGCACCGTCGAAATGGCGGCGATGATCAGGCTGGTGACGTAGGCTTTGAAATAGAGCGCATCCTGCGTCAGCCAGACATAGTTGTCGAAGTTGAGATCGCGAAACCCGGCGAAGAAGCCTGAGACGCCGTCCTTGAAACCGAGCACCGGCGTGTAGGGCGGCATGGCGATCGCCGTCTGCGACAGTGAAATCTTGAAGACGATGACGAAGGGAACGAGGAAGAAGAACAGCAGCCAGAGATAGGGGACGATGATGACGAGGCGGTTGACGAAGCCGGCGCCCAGCCGCGCCAGGAACGGCTTGTCGGCGGCCGACGGCACGGCGGCGTCGGTGACAGCGATGTTGGACATATCAGCCCCCTACCGCGCCAGCACGACGCCGGCGTCGGGCCGGAAAGACACCCAGGCGCGGTCGTTCCAGGTCAGCGGATCCTCGGTCACGCGCACCGCGTTCAAGGCGCTTGCCCTGATGATCTGCCCGTCGTCCAGCCTGACGTGATAGACGGTCATGTCGCCGAGATAGGCGATGTCGTAGACTTCGCCCTCCAGAGCGTTGACGGCATCTGCCGGCTTCTTCGACGAGACCCTGATCTTCTCCGGCCTGATGGCGAAGACGATGTCGGCATTGGCCTTTGCAGCCGCGCCACCATTCTCGACGACGATCTGGGCTCCGCTTGGGCCGGTGATGCGCGTCGTGTTGGCTGACTGTTCGGCAACCTTGCCCTCGAACATGTTCACGTTGCCGACGAAATGGGCGACGAAGCGCGATGCCGGAGCCTCATAGACTTCCGCCGGTGTCGCAACCTGCATGACTTCGCCCTTGTCCATGATGGCGATGCGGTCGGCCATGGTCATCGCCTCTTCCTGGTCGTGGGTGACGACGACGAAGGTGAGGCCGAGCTCCTGTTGCAGATCCATCAGTTCGAACTGGGTTTCCTCGCGCAGTTTCTTGTCGAGCGCGCCGAGCGGCTCGTCCAGCAGCAGCACCTTCGGGCGCTTGGCGACAGAGCGGGCAAGGGCGACGCGCTGGCGCTGGCCACCGGAGAGCTGGTGCGGCTTGCGCTTGGCGAACTGCTCGAGCTTGACCAGCTTCAGCATGTCGGTGACGCGCTTTTCGATATCGGGCTTGGCCATGCCTTCCTGCTTGAGGCCGAAGGCGATGTTGTTTTCCACCGTCATAT
Source organism: Mesorhizobium sp. WSM1386 (assembly GCF_055901595.1). Taxonomy (NCBI): domain Bacteria; kingdom Pseudomonadati; phylum Pseudomonadota; class Alphaproteobacteria; order Hyphomicrobiales; family Phyllobacteriaceae; genus Mesorhizobium; species Mesorhizobium sp. WSM1386. Next base: position 2,647,093 of record NZ_CM148373.1, on the reverse strand, counting down.
GCGGGAACAGGGCATAGGATTGGAACATCATGTTGACCGGCCGGCGATGGGGCGGAATGCCGCGCAAATCCTGGCCATCGAGCAGGATGCGGCCAGCCGTCGGTTCCTCGAAGCCGGCAAGCATCCTGAGCAGCGTCGACTTTCCACAGCCGGAGGCGCCCAGCAGCGCGAAGAATTCGCGCTCGAATATGGTCAGCGACAGATTGTTGACGGCGGTGAAGTCACCGAACTTCTTGGTGACGTTCTCGAACTGAATGTATGGCTTGGCGTTCGGGTCCTTCCATGGCGCGAAATCCCTGCGGATGCTGCCAAGCGATTTCATATCCCCACTCCGTCTGTCCTGAGTCCCCAAAGAAAATCGACCCCGGCAGTTGGCTGCCGGGGTCGTGTCGGATTGCTTACTGGCCGGTGACGATCTTGGTCCAGCTGCGCGTGATGATGCGCTGGGTCTTGGGATCGTACGGCTGGACAGTGTAGAGCTTTTGCAACGTCGCTGCGTCAGGATAGACCGACGGGTCGTCCAGAAGAGCCTTGTCGACGAATTGCTGCGACGCCTTGTTGCCGTTTGCGTAGAGCACATAGTTCGACGATTTGGCGATCACTTCCGGCGTCATCATGTAGTTGATGAATTCGAGTGCCTCGGCGGTATGCGGCGCATCGGCCGGAATAGCCATCTGATCGAACCACATCTGGGCGCCTTCCTTCGGCACCGAATAGCCGATCTCAACGCCTTGCTTGGCTTCGACGGCACGGTTGCGTGCCTGGAAAACGTCACCAGACCAGCCGATCGCCAGGCAAATGTCGCCATTGGCGAGTGCGTTGATGTATTCGGAAGAATGGAACTTCCTGATGAAGGGCCGCACTTTCATCAGCGCGTCCTCGGCCTTGGCGATGTCGTCGGGCGAGGTGCTGTTCGGGTCCAGACCGAGATATTTCAGCGCCGCCGGAATGATGTCGGCTGGTGAATCCAGCACATAGACGCCGCAGTCCTTCAACTTGGCGAGGCTGTCCGGATTGAAGAACGAATCCCAGCTGTCGATCTTGTCGGTGCCGAGTGCCGCCTGCACTTTCTTGATGTTGTAGCCGATGCCGACGGTGCCCCACATGTAATTGACCGAGTATTCGTTGCCGGGGTCATATTTGGCGGTGCGCTCCGAAACCGTGTCCCACATGTTGGAGATGTTCGGCAGCTTCGACTTGTCGAGCTTCTGGAACACGCCGGCCTGGATCTGGCGAGCCAGGAAATTGCCGCTCGGCACGACGACGTCGTAGCCGCTGCCGCCAGCGAGCAGCTTGGTTTCCAGGATCTCGTTGGAATCGAAGGTATCGTAAACGACCTTGATGCCGGTCTTCTTGGTGAAGTCGTCGATGATCGAACTGTCGATGTAGTCCGACCAGTTGAAGACGTTGACGACGCGGTCCGCGGCGTGACCGCCGGCGGTGAAGAGGGTCAGAAATACCGAGGTCGCCGAAAGCCAGAGCGCTTTGCGGATCATGCTATTCTCCTTTGGTGAGTGTTCCGTCGCCGGCTCGTCGCGGCATGCGCGCGGCCGGGCATTTTCGTCAGGGTATTGAGCTTTCCAGGGGACAACAAGAACCGATCGGCGCGCCGCCTGCGGCCGTCCGGCTGTCCTAAACTGGAAGGAATTACGGCGCCGTCAGAAGCTTTCGCCGCCGCGCGGACAGAAATACAGGAATGTGGTCCGGTCTCGATCGGGCCGCCGGGGAGACTTGGCAAGATACGCCTGTCTTGTTGTTGCCGTGTTTCCCAGCCTGCCCGGGCGGCAGCGACGTTGTCAATGGCAAAGCTCCGGGCCGGCATCAATTAGGCGACGGCACCCCGGTGACGCCTGCCCGCTGCGGCCGTGCCTGGCGCTTGAACTCCAGCCCGATATGGACAAGCAGCGCCGTGACCACCACCGCGCCGCCGATGATGGTGCGCCCGGACGGCACTTCGGAATGGATGAGCCAGACCCATATCGGCCCGAGAATCGGCTCGAACGTGCCGAGCAGCGCCGCGATGGCCGCCGGGACCAGGCGCGCGCCGGTGGCGAAGAAAGCGAGGCCAATGCCGAGATTGAGGACGCCGAAGGCGAAGAGGAAGCCCATGTCGGCCGCCGACACCGCGAAGGCCGACGCCTGAGACGCCGCCAAACCCGCGGCCAGGATCGTGCCGAGACAGGTCGCAGGCGTCATGCGCACGCTGGAAAATCGCCTTGTGATGACGGTTGCGATCGAGAACATGAATGCGATCAGCAGCGCCAGCCCGTCCCCCACGGGCGAGACGGCGCCATCGAGCGATTCCGACACCATTATGGCAACGCCGGTGATGACGGCGGCGATCGCCACCCAGGTCACGACAGTCACCCGTTCGCGAAACAACACCCAGGCAAACAGCGCCGCCAGAAGCGGCACCCCAGCCTGCATCAAGAGGATGTTGGCAACAGTCGTGTAGGCAAGTGCCACGACGAAGGAGGTCGACGCGATGGCGAAGCAGAACCCCACGGCGAGACCGGGCAGGCCCATGTCGCGAAACGATCTCAGCATGCCGCGCCAGCCGTCACGCCAGGCCATGAAGGAGAGCAGGAAGGCGGCGGCCCAGACGGAGCGCCAGAAGATGACCGTCCAGCTGTCGCCGACGGTGATGAAGCGGGCGATGGTGCCGCCGAAACTCCACATCAGCGCCGACAGGAAGACCAAAAGCATGCCGACGCGTTCCTCGCGCGGCGAGGCTGTCGGGCTAACAAGGCCGGGCGATGATGCTGCGTCTGTCATGGCCGCGACTGTCGGACTTTTGTGGACGGGACGATGCGCAAGGGACGACAAAAAACTGCTCTGTTCGCGTAGCGCAAAGACTTGAGCCGCGGGTGATCCAGACACCGGTGACGATTGTGGCACCTTTGCTGCCGCGTTACTGGAAGTCGAAGGCGCTCAGGCCGGTCACCATCTCGTCGAGGCCGAGCGGACGCGTCACCGGCGGCTCGGCGCGCGCCAGGCAGCCGACGCGTTCGCAAAGCCGGCAGGCGGGCCCGACAGGCGTCGCCGCAATGGCACCTGGCCCGGACTTTCCGGCGGTCGCCGCGCCGGGCAGTGCCGCGCCATAGACGATGTCGTCGCGAAAGCCGATGTCGCAGCCGAGCAGCATCGCGGTGCGGCGCGGTCGTTCGGAGAACGCGCCCTGCGGCCCTTCCAGCGTGCGGGCGATGCACAGGAACTCGGCGCCGTCGGCCATTTCCACCGCTTCGACGAAGACCTGGCCGGGCTGGGAGAAGGCGACATGCACGGGCAGCTTGGGACAGCCGCCGCCGAAGCGGCTGTGCGGAAAACCCTGGCTGCCGGCCTTGCGGAAGCGATTTCCCGCATTGTCGACCTCCAGCATGAAGAAGGGTACCCCTGGGGCGCCCGACCGCTGCAGCATGGTCAGCCGGTTCGCCGCCTGCTCGAAGGAGACGCCGAAGCGCGAACGCAGGACGTCGATGTCGTAGCGGGCGCGAACGGCGGCGGCGTAGAAGGCCTGATAGGGCATCATCAGCGCATGCGCCGCATAGCGGCCGAGTTCGAAGCGGGCCAGACGACGGGCTTCGTCCGTGCTCAGCTTGAGCGCCTGGATCTCGCCGGCGACCGCGACCGTCATGCGGATCAGGCAGGCTTCCATCGCCACTTCGCGCAGCTGGTCGAACGGCGACAGCCGCTCCGACAGGAACAGCCGCTGCGAGTGGCGATCGTAACGGCGGCGCCAGTTCGGCATCGTGGCAACCGGCAGCACCTTGACGACGATGCCGTATTCGCGCTTCAGCCAGGCTTTCAGCGCGCCGAACAGGTCGTCGCCGGGATCGAGCACAGACGTAAAAGCCTCGGCTTCTTCCTCGAGTGTCGAAAAATGGTTCGGCCGCCGCTCGAAGGTCTCGTGCACCTCATCGATCGGCAGGCGGGCGCCGGAAAGCGCCGTCGCCCGCCCCTCGCGGGCGAGAAGCTCGTTGAGATCGGACAGCCGCTCGGCCTGCTCGCGATAGGCGCGAAACAGCTTTATCACTGCGGCGGACGCATTGGGCGCCGCCTCTGCAAGCTCGATCAGCTCCTGATCTCCAGGCAACTCGCCGACCAGCAGCGGATCGGTGAACACTTCCTTCAGGGCAGCGACAGACCCCCTTGCCTCGCCCTGCAACTCATGCGGATCGACCTTGTAGACGGACGCCAGTTTCAGGATCAACTGCACCGTCAGCGGCCGCTGGTTGCGCTCTATCAGGTTGAGATAGGACGGCGAGATGCCGAGCCCCTCGGCCATCGCCGTCTGGGTCAGCCCCTTGGCGTTGCGGATGCGGCGGATGCGCGGCCCGGCGAATATCTTCTGGTCAGCCATCGGCCATCCTTGACAGGAATTTACACAATTTCCACGGCAATCACGCTGCCGATTTCTTTACAATTATGACAGATTTACAGCGATCCTCTGTCAAACACAACACAAGTTTTCCCCTATATTCCGGCATATTTGTTGATTTATCTGGCTCATTCCGCGCCGCAATGTAAATTCAGTCACATTCCAGCAGGCCAATGACTGGCCGCCGACCATAGCGCAGCAATCCTTCGGAGTATCCCATGACTGATTTTTACAACCTCGTTCCATCGGCGCCGGAAGGCCGTTTCGACGGGATCGAACGTCCCTATTCGCCGGAGGATGTGAAGCGGTTGCGCGGTTCGGTGCAGATCCGCCAGAGCCTGGCCGAAATGGGCGCCAACCGGCTGTGGAAGCTCATCCATGAGGAGGATTTCGTCAACGCGCTCGGCGCCATGTCCGGCAACCAGGCGATGCAGCAGGTGCGCGCCGGGCTGAAGGCGATCTACCTGTCGGGCTGGCAGGTTGCCGCCGACGCCAACACGGCGTCCGCCATGTATCCGGACCAGTCGCTCTATCCGGCCAATGCGGCGCCCGAGCTGGTCAAGCGCATCAACCGCACACTGCAGCGCGCCGACCAGATCGAGACCTCAGAGGGCAACGGGCTTTCGGTCGAGACCTGGTTCGCGCCTATTGTCGCCGATGCGGAAGCCGGCTTCGGCGGACCGCTCAACGCCTTCGAGATCATGAAGGCATTCATCGAGGCGGGCGCCGCCGGCGTGCACTACGAGGACCAGCTGGCGTCGGAAAAGAAGTGCGGCCATCTCGGCGGCAAGGTGCTGATCCCAACCGCGGCGCACATCCGCAACCTCAACGCCGCGCGCCTGGCGGCGGACGTGATGGGCACGCCGACGCTGGTTGTCGCCCGCACCGATGCGGAAGCGGCCAAGTTGCTGACCTCCGACATCGACGAACGCGACCAGCCTTTCGTCGACTATGGCGCCGGGCGCACGGTTGAAGGTTTCTATCATGTGCGCAACGGCATCGAGCCCTGCATCGCCCGCGCCGTCGCCTATGCGCCTCACGCCGACCTGATCTGGTGCGAGACGTCCAAGCCGGATCTCGCGCAGGCCAGGAAATTCGCCGAAGGCGTGCGCAAGCATCACCCGGACAAGCTGCTCGCCTACAATTGCTCGCCGTCGTTCAACTGGAAGAAGAACCTCGACGACGCGACGATCGCCAGGTTCCAGAAGGAACTCGGCGCCATGGGCTACAAGTTCCAGTTCATCACGCTCGCCGGCTTCCACCAGCTCAACTACGGCATGTTCGAACTGGCACGCGGCTACAAGGCGCGGCAGATGGCTGCCTATTCCGAGTTGCAGGAAGCCGAGTTCGCCGCGGAAGCCAACGGCTACACCGCGACCAAGCACCAGCGCGAGGTCGGCACGGGCTATTTCGACGCCGTGTCGATGGCGATCACCGGCGGCCAGTCGTCGACCACCGCCATGCATGAATCGACCGAGCACGCGCAGTTCAAGCCGGCTGCGGAATAAGTCCACGAAAAGACGACCAACAGAGGAAACGCCCGACAGGGCTTCGGACACAGGAGAAGACCAATGGCATCGATAAGCCGCGTCAAGGAACGGGCGGAAGAGCAGTCCACCACGATGAGTGTCGACCAGCAGGCGACGATCCGCATGCTGGCCAATGACCTGCACAGGCTGAACCAGTCGGTGATGAAGGCGGTCGAGGCAGGTGTCTCGGTGGAGCTCGTGCGTTCGGCCAGACACCATGGCGGCGACGGCAATTGGGGCGATCTGCTGATCCCGGTGATCGTCACGCAGCAGAGCCATAGCTGACCGAACCGGGGCTGATCGAACTGGGGCTGACCGGAAATCGTTGCAACCGGCCCTTCACCTGCGCAGCGTATGCGCAGGTGAATTTTATTTTTATGCGACCAAGCAGTGGACAGGGCAGTACAGTACTGTTGCTTGACTCCACTGTCGTAAGAGGTGCTCTCGGGAGCCTTTTATTTCAGCTTGACACGCGGGCGATCTCACGCCAATTGTCGCTCCGATTTCAACTCTGCATTGAAACGGGAGCGAGGTTCTTGGCCGACTTGGGTGCCCTGTGAATCGTGAGGGCGGGACCGGAAGACATCTGAATCCGGGGACCCGAGGTTCAAGCAGCGAGACGATCCACGATCCCTCGAAGGTGCTGGTCGTCGGAAAGTCGCCGATCAATCGCGTGGTGGTGTCGAAGATTGTCGAGCGTTCCGGGCTCCGACCAATCTCGGAATCACCCGATATGGCGGCGCGGACCTTGCGCTTGCTGGTCCCCGGCGCGATCGTGCTGGACGGCGGCCCCGACAACAAGGACTGCGACAATCTGATGTCCGGCATCGAAACGTTGCGGCGCGCTTCGGGGAAATCGTTCCCTCCCGTGATCCTGCTTTCGACCAAGAATGGCACGACGGAAAGCCTGGGCTTGTCGAGTATCATCGATGCGGTTGTGACCAAGCCGATCACACCTGAACGGCTGCAACCGGTGATCGACCGCCTCGTCAGCCGCTAAAGCAAGTCGAGGAAGCGGTTTTCAGTCCGGAACCGCGCGGGACCTAGCTGGTGGAAGCAGCGATCAACCTCGTTTCGTGATGCCCTGAACCAGTTCGGGCAATTGCCCGAGATCGGATATCTGCAGGAACCGCGGCTCCGCGACCGGCGCCTCGACATGGTCGAGCACCCAGGTCAGTTCGTGCGGCACATGTACGCCCCAACCGCCGGCTTCGATGGCCGGCATCACATCCGACTTCAATGAATTGCCGACCATCATGCTCTTTGCAGGACCGTCGCCATGGCGGCTGAAGAGGCGCGCATAGGTCGCGGCATTCTTGTCGCTGACGATCTCGAGCGCGTCGAACAGGTCGCCGAGGCCCGATCCGGCCAGCTTGCGTTCCTGGTCGAAGAGGTCACCCTTGGTGATCAGCACCAGGCGGTAGGCGCCGGCGAGTTTCTCCACCGTCTCACGCGCGTGCGGCAGGGGCTCGATCGGGTGGCTCAGCATCTCGCGGCCGGCATCGAGAATCTCCGCTATGACCGAAGCCGGTACCCGCCCGTCGGTGACCTCGATCGCCGTTTCGATCATCGACAGCGTAAATCCCTTGATGCCGAAGCCATAAACGGCAAGGTTGCGCCGTTCAGCCTCCAGCAGTCGTGCCGAGATCTGTTCTTCCTCGGCATGATCGGCAAGCATGGCGGCGAAGCGCTTTTCGGTCATTCGGAAGAACTGCTCGTTCTGCCAAAGCGTATCGTCGGCGTCGAAGCCTATCGTCGTCACTTCGCTACTGGTTCGCATCGCCGACTTCTTGTGTGCAGCACAAGCCGAACCTACGCCGACCCGCGAGCGGTTTTCAACCACGAAGGCAGATGCCGGCAGCGGCTCCCCTTCCCTTCGGCAGCCGGGCACGGCTATACTCCGAAATCCGCAACTCCATCTGGTGAATGATGCCGCCTGCAAAAAAGGAAGTCCGTCCGTCGAGCCGCGGAGGACGGGCGCGCACGCCTGCTTTCGTGAAAAACCTGCGCGGCGTGAAGAACTGGAAGGAAGTCAGCGAATGGCTGGAATGGCGCGGCATCGAGGATATCGAATGCATCACACCTGACCAGGCCGGCGTCGCGCGCGGCAAGATGATGCCGTCGAAGAAATTCACCTCAAACACCTCGCTGGCGCTGCCTTCGGCCGTCTTTATGACGACGATTTCCGGTGGCTATCCCGAGGACGGCAACGGCTTCCATTATCCCGAGGACGACGGCGACCTCAAGCTGATGCCGGACCTCTCGACGCTGACTGTGGTGCCCTGGGAGGAAGACCCGACCGCCGCCGTCATCTGCGACCTCGTCCACCAGGATGGCCGTTCGGTCGAATTCACGCCGCGCAATGTCTTGAAGCGCGTGCTTGCCGCCTATGACAGGCTGGGGCTGAAGCCGGTGGTGGCGCCCGAGATCGAATTCTACCTGGTGCGCAAGAATCCGGATCCGGACTATCCGCTGACCCCGCCGGTCGGCCGCTCGGGCCGCGCGATCGGCGGCGGCGCCGGCTATTCGATCGCCGGCGTCAACGAGTTCGATGAACTGATCGACGACATCTACCATTTCTCCGAAAGCCAGGGCCTGGAAATCGACACGCTCATCCATGAAGAGGGCGCCGGCCAGCTCGAGATCAATCTGCGCCACGGCGACCCGATCGAGCTTGCCGACCAGGTGTTCATGTTCAAGCGCACGATCCGCGAGGCGGCGTTGAAGCACGAGATCTACGCCACCTTCATGGCCAAGCCGATCCAGGGCCAGCCGGGCTCCGCCATGCATATCCACCAGTCGATCATCGACAAGAAGACGGGCAAGAACATCTTTTCGTCCGAGGACGGCTCGGAAACCGAGGACTTCTTCCACTTTATCGGCGGCATGCAGAAGCATGTGCCGAACGCGCTGGTGATGTTCGCGCCCTATGTCAATTCCTACCGCCGGCTGACACAGGCGGCCTCGGCCCCCGTCAATAACAAATGGGGCTATGACAACCGAACCACGGCGTTCCGCGTGCCACGCTCCGATCCGGCGGCCCGGCGTGTCGAAAACCGCATCCCGTCCTCCGACGCCAACCCCTATCTGGCGCTGGCGGCCTCACTTGCCTGCGGGCTGATCGGCATCACCAGGAAGATCAAGGCCGAGCCTCCGGTACTGACGACCGCCAATGCGCACGAGATCGACCTGCCGCGCAGCCTGCTCGAAGCCGTCGACCTGTTCGAGGGCGACGAGGAACTCTGCGCGCTGCTGGGCAAATCCTTCGCCGCGACCTATGCGGCGATCAAGCGGGCCGAATTCGAGACCTTCATGGAAGTGATCAGCCCGTGGGAGCGGGAGTATCTGTTGCTGAATGTTTAGGGGAGTAGGGGAGTAGGGGAGTAGGGGAGTAGGGGAGTAGGGGAGTAGGGGAGTAGGGGAGGGATGGCCGAAAAAACAGGGTCCTACAAGGACTTGCTCGTTTGGCAGCAGTCAATGGATCTCGCAGTGGCGGTTTACGGCGCTACGAAATCCTGGCCTAAAGAGGAACTTTATGGGCTGACCAGCCAAGTGCGGCGCGCGGCAAGTTCAGTGCCGGCAAATATAGCAGAAGGGTATGGCAGAGAAATCCGAGGTTCTTATCAGCAATTTCTTCGCATCGCGCAAGGATCGCTGAAGGAACTAGAAACTCAGCTGCTGATCGCCGAACGCATCGGCATTACGCCGAAAGCGACGGCGGCGTCGTTGCTGGCGAGTACCGAAAGCGTGGGAAAGCTTCTTCGACTTCTTATCCGCAAACTTTCCACCGACTAGGTCCCCTACTCCCCTACCCCCTACTCCCCTACTCCCCTACTCCCTAGAACGAGCATCATGCCTTACCAATCCCCCATTTCTCCTGGCCGCTCCTGGTATGAAGACACGGCCGGCCCTCGGCCTGAATACCCGGCGCTCGATGGCGACCGGAGCTGCGATGTTGTCATCGTCGGCGGCGGGTTCACCGGCCTGTCGGCGGCAACGCATCTCGCCAAGGCGGGAACCAATGTCGTCTTGATCGATGCCTACCGTTTCGGCGATGGCGCGTCCGGGCGCAATGGCGGCCAGCTCGGCACCGGCCAGCGTGCCTGGGCCGAGGATATGGAGGCGGAATACGGATTGTCGCGCGCCAAGGCGCTGTTCGATCTCGCCGAGGAGGCGAAGGCGCATCTCATCGAATTCGCCGCCACCAACCAGATCGATATCGACTACATGCCGGGCCAGCTCTCGGTGGCGCACAAACAGCGTTATGTCGACGATTACAAGGCGCATGCCGAGATCATGGCCAGCCGTTTCTCCTACCCGCATATTTCCTTCATGAATAAGACGGAAACAGCGGAGCGGCTGGGCTCGACCGCCTATTTCGGCGGCACCCGCGACATCGGTACCGGCCACATCCATCCCATGAAGCTGGTGATCGGCACGGCGCGGGTGGCGGCACAGGCCGGCGCGCAGCTGTTCGAGGGGACGCCATCGACCGGCATCATTTCCGCCGGCGGCAAGGTCAGGGTTTCCACGCCAAGTGGCACCGTGACGGCCCAAAAGTGCCTGATCGCGGTCAATGCCTATGGCGGAACGCTCGAACCGGTGAGTGCGGCGCACATCATGCCGATCGGTTCGTTCATCGGCGCCACCGTGCCGCTCGGCGCGGGATCTACGGTGCTGCCGGGCGGCGAGTCGGTCGATGATTCCCGCTTCGTCGTGCGCTATTTCCGCAAGTCGAGGGATGGCCGGCTGCTGTTTGGCGGACGTGAGGTCTATGGCGTCAACGATCCCAAGGACATCCACATTCATATCCGCCGCCAGATCGTGGAACTCTATCCGGCGCTGGGCGATGTCGAGATCACGCACGGCTGGGGCGGTTATGTCGGCATCACAGTGCCGAGAAAGCCATTCGTGCGCGAAGTGATGCCGAATGTGATCTCGGTCGGCGGCTATTCCGGCCACGGCGTCATGCTGTCGAACTTCTTCGGCAAGCTCTATGCTGAAACCGTCGCCGGCAATCGCGACCGCTTGAAGCTGATCGAGGACCTTAAAATTCCGCCATTTCCCGGCGGTCGCCGCTTCCGTACACCGCTGCTATTCCTGGCGCTCAACTGGTTCGCGCTGCGCGACAGGATTTGAAGCGCGTCGCGCGTCAGGTCGTTTTATGCATGTCGTTATCCAAAACCGAGTTCACTTTGGGCGACATGCATTGGACTGGATCAAGTGAGCCACGATGCCGTGCCATCACGACCTCATGTAATATTGTAATATTCCCTGTAACATTTGTTGCCCAGGGGACACGTTGCGCAATTGCCGGCAAAGGCGCAGAATCTTCTATAATGGCGCAGTGATGCCACAATCGCGGGCGAAAGGTGCCTCTTCTGGGTGATTGTTCGGGGGTTGCTGTGGGCGCCTGCCCGTGTTGATTTTGGGACCGATGCCGATCAAATGCCGAACTTGCGGCACGATCGAAAGAACCTCGGCCCGCTTATGGAGGTGGCGAGATTGAGAGAGCCCTTCAGTTTCGGTGCTCCGGAACGTCGGCGCTTTGCCATGCAGTTCGGCTATGACATGCGCCCGTCCTTCTGGCAGGAAGTCCGTTCGAATTCACATTTGGTGATTGCCGCGGTCGGCACTGCCGCGTTGCTTGGCGTGGCCGCGGTGGCGCTCTGGCTGGCATTGCCGGCCAGCGAGAGGCAAGCCGCTGCCAGCCAGGAGCAGAGCATTCCAAGCATTCCGGTGAAGACGACCAAGATCGTCCCGGCCGGGACCACGGTAGCCGCGGCGGCAGCGGTGCCGCAAGCCGAGGGCAAGGCCAATGCGGCCTCTACGGCCATGGCTGTCGCCCAGGCCGCTATTCCCGCACTCGCTGCCAACGATCCTCGCTGGACCGGCTCGCAGACAAAAGCCGCACCGGCTCCCGCTTCAGCCGGCCAAGGGACAAGCAAGGCCGAGAAGGCGCCGGACAAGCCGGCCACCACGGCGGCGTTCGCGCAACCGGCGGCCGATAGCGATGCCACCGCCGAACTTGCCAAGGTTGCCGCGCCGCCAGCGGCGGCAAGCGGCAGCAATCCCGATGGCGCGCAAACCGCGGCTATCCCGACGGTAAAACCGCAGGCACCGGACCAACAGGACGACAATGGTCAAGCCGAAGCAAAGCCACGGAAAGTCGCAGCCGCCAGCACGGGACGCATTCTGAGAGCCGTGACCATGCGCAGCAGTCCGAAGAAGCATGCCGCCGCCATCGTCACGGTGCCAGCCAAGACCTCGGTGCAGGTGATGAACTGCAAGCAATGGTGCCAGATCGTCTACAACGGCAAGACCGGCTGGGTCTACAAGAGCTATATCAAGACCGGCGCGTAACTTGCCTGCGCGTCTGGCACCGGCCTCGCTTTCGAGACCCTATGACGACCTGCCACCGAACAGGCCGCGGAATTGCCGCCACACCTTGGCGCGCCTGCGTCGCATGACATGGGCACGATGCTGCTCGTAAGGCAATTCATATAGACCGCAGGTGTGGCAGCCCTCCGGCTTGCCGCAGATATGGATCCAGCATTTGACGTCATGCGTCCAGGCAAGCGCGATGCGTTCGAGGTGAAGGTTGGATGAGCTTTTAACGAGGATCAGTTCGCCGGCCACCGCTGTCCGCTTGATATGGTCCGAGACTTCCTTCGCCGTGCGAAGCTCGACAAACCGGCCGTTGTCGCGATCGATCTGGCTGGCACGCGAGCGATGTGCATTGTCTCCAGTATAGATCACCTGGTCGGCGATTTCCCGCGCGGTTTGATAGGCGTGGGCGTATTTCCTAGTCGAACCGGCGTAGTCCGAAATCTGGCCCAGCACGATGCGTTTGCGGCTAGCAGTGGCCTTGGCCACCATGTTCAGGGCAAGATTGATCGAGTGCCAGGGCGCCTTGGCCGCATCGATGATGAATTGCGGGCCGCCTTGGGTGATCAGCACGGTACAGCGATTAACGACCGGCTGGAACGTTGCCACCTGGACGGCAACCTTGTCCGGAGGGACGCCGAGTTCAAGCGCCGTCGCAACGGCGGCAACGGTCGGCAGCCAGAAATATTCGGCGGGAAAAGACGTCTTGAGTTGCAGCAGCCCTCCCCGCCAATGGATCGAAAGAGTCAGCAGATCCGGATATGCGGCGTGGATTTCGGTCACACGATAGTCGGCCGTCTCACTCATGCCGAAGGTGACGACACGGCATCCGGTGCGGGCAGCCATGTCGGCTACATGGGGATCGTCGGCATTGAGGACAGCAAGGCCGTCCGGTCGCAACGCCGCGACCAACGCGCTTTTTTCCAAGGCGACGTTTTCCAGCGTCCTGAAACTGGTAACGTGCTCCAGACGAACCATGGTGACGACAGCCACATGCGGCCGCAGCATTTCCGCCATGGGCCGGATCGTGTCGATGCCGTACGCCCCGGTTTCCATGACGACGTAGTCTGGCCTCTCCACTTGCTTCATACGCTTGTAAAGCGTGCTGACGACTGAATGGATGGTGTTGGCCAGAACCTGCGTGTAGACGGGTCGATGAGCGGCCAATATGTGCCCAAGCAGCGCCGTGACAGTCGATTTTCCCGAACTGCCGGTGACACCGATGAAGGTTGCCTTGCTTTTCGCCCGGGCACGCCTCGCCCTGTAGACGCTGATGCGCCACCGCAGGTCTTTGAAACCTCTCCGCAGTTTCGATTTCATCGCGCCGACAACCCCTTCGCCCCTGGCAAGACTCCAGGCCCCGCAACTCAGTCAAGTCGAAGCCCGAGGCACGGTCAAGCCGGCGATTGCGCCTGACATGGTGCTTCAGATGCAGCGCCCGCCATCGACCTCCAGCGCAACTCCGGTGATGAAGGCGGCTTCGTCCGAAGCCAGCCATAGCGCCGCATTGGCAATGTCGAGCGGCGTCGACAGCCGGCCGAGCGGGATCGAGGCGCGGAATTTCTCGCGGATCTCGGGCGTGTCGGCGCCCATGAATTTCTCCAGCATGCCGGTTTCGCCAGCGACCGGGCACAGGCAATTGACGCGAATGTTCTTGGGCGCCAGTTCCACCGCCATCGACTTGGTGGCGGTGATCGCCCAACCTTTCGATGCATTGTACCAGGTGAGACCTGGCCGTGGCCGCAGGCCGGCGGTGGAGGCCGTGGTCAGGATCACCCCGCCGCCTTGCCGCTCCATGATCGGCACGACGGCAAGGGCCGCATGGTAGATGGCCTTCATGTTGACTGCCGTGATCAGGTCGAAGGTCGCCTCGTCGACCTTGAGCAGATCGCCATTGCGATGGGTGAAGCCGGCATTGTTGACCATGATGTCGATGCGGCCGAAAGCGCTTTTGGCGGCATAGATCATCTCGTCGAATTCGGAGCGCAGGGAAACGTCGGTCTGCGTCCAGATCGCCATCTTGCCGATTTCGCCGGCGACACGTTCCGCGCCCTTGGCGTTGAGATCGGCAACGACGACCCTGGCGCCCTCTTCGGCGAAGCGCCTGGCAATGCCTTCGCCAAAGCCCGACGCCGCACCGGTGATGACGGCAACCTTGTTCTCCAGACGCATGCTTTTCCCGCTCCCTGAGCTCATGTCCACACAGCGACGGATATCGCGCAGATTTCTCCCTTAGCTTTCGTCACATTCACACTCTATGCTGCAACTGCGAAGCGTCCGGAGTCTTCGATCACCGACAAGCCTCCGGGTGGCGCCAAGTGTCAAGCGCACACGTGGACCCAATCAATATCCGGCGATTGGTCCTTGATGTGACACCGTGGCACTGGAAAATTTAAATCGATTAGAATATATCAGCCGCGTACTCGCTAGCGGCGTCAGAGCGGACAGACCATGACCAGCCAGATCATCCCCGTCGACCCTTTCGACTTCATCATTTTTGGCGGCACCGGCGACCTGTCGGAACGCAAGCTTCTGCCGTCGCTCTACTACCGGCAGCGCGACCATCAGTTCTCCGAGCCGACACGCATCATCGGCACGTCGCGCTCGAAAATGAGCGACGACGAATTCCAGGCCTTCGCCAAGCAGGCTATCTCCGATCACGTCAAGCCGGCCGACATCGACCCCAAGGAATTAAAGACCTTCCTGGCGCGGCTTTCCTACGTCTCGGCAGATGCGACGAGCGGAGCCGGCTTCGACAAGCTGAAGAAAGCGATCGGCGAAAGCGACCGCATCCGTGCCTTCTACCTGGCCGTGGCGCCGGCATTGTTCGGCGATATCTCGCACAAGCTCAAAGAGCATGATCTGATCACGGCGAACTCGCGCATCGTGCTCGAGAAGCCGATCGGCCGCGACCTGGCCTCGGCGCAGGCGCTCAACGACCTGGTCGGCGACGACTTCCACGAAAGCCAGATCTTCCGCATCGACCACTATCTCGGCAAGGAGACGGTGCAGAACCTGATGGCGCTGCGCTTTGCCAACGCGCTCTACGAGCCGTTGTGGAACTCCGCCCATATCGACCACGTCCAGATCACCGTGGCCGAGACTGTCGGCCTGGAAGACCGCGTCACTTACTACGACAAGGCCGGCGCACTGCGCGACATGGTGCAGAACCACATGCTGCAGCTCTTGTGCCTCGTCGCCATGGAGGCGCCGTCGTCGATGGACGCCGACGCCGTGCGCGACGAGAAGCTGAAGGTGCTCAGGGCGCTGAAACGCATCAATGGCAACGAGGCGCCGAAGCATACCGTGCGCGGCCAGTACCGCGCCGGCGCCTCGGCCAGCGGGGCCGTCAAGGGCTATGTCGAGGAGCTTGCCCATGACAGCAATACCGAGACCTTCGTCGCCATCAAGGCCGAGATCGGCACCTGGCGCTGGGCGGGCGTTCCGTTCTACCTTAGGACCGGCAAGCGGCTGGCGACCCGGGTTTCGGAAATCGTCATCGAATTCAAGCCGATCCCGCATTCGATCTTCGGCGACACCGCGGGGCCGATCTTCGCCAACCAGCTGGTCATCCGGCTGCAGCCCGACGAAGGCGTCAAGCAGTTCATCATGATCAAGGATCCTGGTCCCGGCGGCATGCGGCTGCGCCAGATCTCGCTCGACATGAGCTTCGCGCAGTCCTTCGACGGCCGCGCGCCGGACGCCTATGAGCGGCTGATCATGGACGTCATCCGTGGCAACCAGACGCTGTTCATGCGCCGCGACGAGGTCGAGGCGGCATGGAAATGGATCGATCCGATCCAGAATGCCTGGGAAGGCGCCAGGCAGGAAGCGCAGGGCTATACGGCAGGCACATGGGGGCCGTCGGCCTCGATAGCGCTGATCGAACGTGACGGACGGACATGGCACGAGAGCAATTGAACGGCGCCAGCTACAACTGGAACGGCTTTGCCGGCCGCCAGGACCTGGCGGCAGCCCTTGCCGGCCATGTCACGGCGCGCCTGACCAAGGCCATCGACGAGCGCGGCACCGCCCTGCTTGCCGTTTCCGGAGGCACCACGCCAGCGAAGCTCTTCGCCGCGCTGTCGGCAATTCCCATTGCCTGGAACAAGGTGACGGTGACGCTGGTCGACGAAAGGTTCGTCCCGGCCTCCTCACCGCGCTCGAATGCCGGGCTGGTCGCCGCCAACCTGCTCCAGAATGCTGCGGCCGCGGCGCGCTTCGTGCCGCTGTATCACGAGGCCACAAGCATCGAGACTGCGGCAGCGTCCGACGATGCGGCACTCAAGGCACTGGCCTGGCCGCTCGACGTCGTGGTGCTTGGCATGGGCAGCGACGGCCACACCGCTTCGTTCTTTCCCGATGCCGACAATCTGCCTGCCTTGCTCGATCCCGCCTCGCAGAGGATCGTGCTGCCGGTGCACGCGCCAAGCGGCGGCGAGCCGCGGCTGACGCTATCGATGGCGCGCATAATTGGCGCCGGCTTCATTGCGCTGCATATCGAGGGCGAGGACAAGCGCACCGCCTTCGAGGATGCGATGGGACCGGGTGCGAAAAAGCCCATTCGCAAAGTGCTCGAAGCAGCACCCATACCAGTAGAGGTGTTCTGGGCACCTTGATTTCACGAAAAGCAGCCCCGGCAAACAGTGGGAGGACGTTCTCCGGGGCTCGAAAGGACCGACCATGACCGCAAGACGCGATATCGAAGCCATCACTGAGCGCATCCGCCAACGCTCGAAGCCAGGACGCGAGCGTTATCTCGGCCGCATCGCCGAAGCCTCGAACCAGACCGCCAACCGGTCGGTGCTGTCCTGCGGCAACCTTGCCCATGGCTTCGCCGTCTGCAGCCCTTCGGAGAAGCTGGCGCTCGGCGCCGACAAGGTGCCGAACCTCGGCATCATCACCTCCTACAACGACATGCTGTCGGCGCATCAGCCTTTCGAAACCTTCCCCGCCCTGATCAAGGAGGCCGCGCGTGAAGCCGGCGGCATCGCCCAGGTGGCCGGCGGCGTGCCGGCGATGTGCGATGGCGTCACGCAGGGCCAGCCGGGCATGGAGCTGTCGCTGTTTTCGCGCGACGTCATCGCCATGGCCGCCGCGATCGGCCTGTCGCACAACATGTTCGACGCCGCCGTCTATCTCGGCGTCTGCGACAAGATCGTGCCGGGACTGGTGATCGCGGCGTTGACCTTCGGCCACCTGCCGGCGGTGTTCATTCCGGCCGGTCCGATGACGACAGGCCTGCCCAACGATGAGAAGGCCAAGGTCCGCCAGCTCTATGCCGAGGGCAAGGCGGGTCGCGCCGAACTTTTGGAAGCCGAGTCCAAATCCTACCACGGGCCAGGCACCTGCACCTTCTACGGCACGGCCAACTCCAACCAGATGCTGATGGAGATCATGGGCCTGCACACGCCGGGTGCTTCCTTCGTCAATCCCGGCACGCCGCTGCGCGAGGCCTTGACCCGCGAGGCGACGAAGCGGGCGCTGGCCATCACCGCGCTCGGCAATGCCTATACGCCCGTCGGGCGCATGATCGACGAGCGCTCTATCGTCAACGGCGTTGTCGGCCTGCATGCCACCGGCGGCTCGACCAACCACACTATCCACCTGATCGCCATGGCGGCGGCGGCCGGCATCGCCATTACCTGGCAGGACATTTCCGACCTCTCGGAAGCCGTACCGCTCCTGGCTCGCGTCTATCCGAACGGGCTTGCCGACGTGAATCATTTCCACGCCGCCGGAGGGCTCGGCTTCCTGATCCGCGAACTGCTCGACGAAGGCGTCCTGCACGAGGATGTGCAGACGGTCTGGGGCGAAGGCCTGCGGCCCTATGCGGTCGAGGCAAAGCTCGGCGCTGATGGCTCCGTGGTGCGCGAGGCAGTCCCGCTCCAGAGTGGCGACGAGAAGGTGCTGGCGCCGTTCAGCAAAGCCTTCCAGCCGACCGGCGGCCTGAAGGTGCTGGCGGGCAATCTCGGCCATGCCGTCATCAAGACGTCCGCCGTCAAACCGGAGCGGCGCCTCATCGAGGCACCGGCCAAGGTGTTCGACAGCCAGCAGGGGCTGAACGACGCGTTCAAGGCCGGCACGCTGACAGGCGACTTCATCGCCGTCATCCGCTTCCAGGGACCGAAGGCCAACGGCATGCCGGAACTGCACAAGCTGACCACCGTGCTCGGCATCCTGCAGGATCGCGGCCAGCGTGTCGCGCTGGTCACCGACGGGCGCATGTCGGGCGCATCCGGCAAGGTGCCGGCGGCGATCCATGTGACGCCGGAAGCCGTCGAGGACGGTCCTATCGCCAGGATCCACGACGGCGACATCATCCGCCTCGACGCCGATGCCGGCACTCTGGAGGTGCTGGTGCCGGGGACGGAGTTCGCGCTGCGCCGCACCGCCGAAGCCGATCTCATCGGCAACGAGTTCGGCTTCGGCCGCGAACTTTTCGCCGGCTTCCGGCAACTGGTAGGACGCGCCGACCACGGCGCCAGCGCATTTGGAACGGCCTGACGTGATCCCGTCTCATCCATGAAAAAGGGCGGCTTGTGGCCGCCCTTTTAGGTTATCCATGCGACCCTATTGCACCGTCAACTCAGCGCGCTCGCCGGCCTTGACCGTCACAGTGCCTTCCTTCGAGCTGTTGTCCGATTTCTCCGAGACGACGGCATAGTCCCCCGCCGGTATCGCCGCCTGATACTTCTGGTCGTATGCGTAGCCAAGCGACTTGCGGTTGCCGTTGATGTCCTTCTTGGTTTCGAAAATCTCAATCTTCGAGGCCCCGGGCGCGGTGATCGCCAGCACGCCGGTATTCATGGTGACCTTCACATCCTGAAATTCGCCGACCTTGACGTTGAACGGCTGCTCGACGACTGCAAGATCGACCGTCGCAATCAACACATAGTCATCAGGCGGCAGATCGAACTTGCTGTCGGGACCATAGGCATAGGTCACCTCGTCCCGGGTTCCGTCGATCTTCTTTTTCGCCTTCACGATCTTGAAGCCGATGCCCGAACCGTCGGCCTTGTCGCCGCCGGCTGTATAATAGGCGTTGGCAACGACATGTCCGACGCCGACGATGATGTCCTTTTCAACTGTCTTGCCGGCAGCGAGCGGTATCGTCTCGGAAACCACGCCCTGGCTGATCGTGACCGTCACTTTCTCGTCGCCGGCCGGCAACACGGTCTTGGTGGTCCCATAGTAGGTCGCGGGATTATCGGCACTTGGGTAGTCGATCACGACAGCCGCGCCATCGACAACATCCGCCCCCGCGCTTGGTCGCGGATGAATGACGAGCGTGCCGGCATTCAGGGTGAAGAGCGGCTTGGCGACCTGGCCTGCCTCGATCTTGACCTTCTGCTCCACCTTGGCCTCGCCGTCGCGCGCGACGATGACGTAATCGCCCGGTTCCAGATTGGCTTTGTAGGCGCCATATTCGGTGGTGACGCTGTCGCCACGCGTGCCGTCGGACTTTGCCTTGTAGACTTCCCAGGCATTGCCGTCGGTGACCGGATCACCGCCCTCGGCAAGCACCGCCGTCGGCATGAAATTGAATTCCGGCTTGGCAGGCTCGGGTGCCGGAGTGGGCACAGGTTCGGGTGCAGGCGCCGGCGCTGGGGCGGCGACGGTTTCGGCCAAAGCTTCCTGCAGCGCCCTCTCGTCGGAGGCCTGGATGTATTTGCCGCCGGTGTTGTCGGCGAGGCAGGCGATCTGCTTGCCTTCGTCGGCGGTCAGGCCGAAGCCGACGACGTCGGCCGTGAAGTCGACACCGGACGCTTCGAGTTCCTTGCCAAGCGCACAGGGGTCGCCGCCGCAGGTCTCGAGTCCATCGGTGATGAGGACGACCGTCGCCTTGTCCTCGGTGTATTTCAGCGCTTCGGCCGCCTGCTTGACGGCTGCCGTCAGCGGCGTCTTGCCGAGGAATTTCAGACTGTCCGCGGCATCCGTGATGGCGCTTGCCGAGCCGGCCTGAGGCGGCACGATCAGCTGGATGTCGTCGCAGCTGCCTTTCTCGCGATGACCATAGGCCATGAAGCCGATCTCATCGTCGGCGGGAACCGATTGCAGCACGGTCCTGAGCGACTCGCGGGCGATTTCGAGCTTCGGCTTGCCGTCGATCTGGGCCCACATCGACCCGGAAGCGTCGAGAATGATGATGACCTTGTTGGCGGCAAAGCCGAACGTCGTCATCGACAAAAGGAGGATCGCCGCAGCGACGCTCCGTGCAAGTCCCGCCATCGAAATCTCCTGATTGATCCACCCCGTTCGCCGGCCGAAGCTATTTGAGCCCACCTTGGGACACAAGCCCGGACGCGGCCTGTCCTCAGGTCCCTGGAGTCTTGGCCACGCTGTAGCGTGGAGCAGCTCAGTAAGTCGTCCGGCGCTCTTCCGAAGGCGGACGGCCGAACTGCAGCCGGTAGCTCTGGGCAAAATAGGAATGCGAGGTGAAGCCGGTGGCGATCGCCACGTCGAGGATCGGCATGTTGGTCTGGCGCAGCAATTCGCGCGCCCGTTCCAGCCGCAACCGCATGTAGTAGCGCCCGGGCGTGACGTTGAGATGGCGCAGGAACAGGCGTTCCACCTGGCGCACCGACAGGCCGGCCGACTTGGCGAGCTGTACCGCCGAGAGCGGCTCGTCGAGATGGTCGGCCATCAGCTCGACGATGCGCCTGAGCTTCTCCGACTTGCCGGTCAGATCCCGCTCCGGCCCGACGCGCTGGCGGTCGCCGGCCGAGCGGATGCGCTCGTGCTGGAACTGGTTGGCGACGCCATTGGCGAGGTTCGAGCCGAAATCGCCGCGCACGATCTCCAGCATCAGGTCGATCGAGGTGGTGCCGCCGGCGCAGGTGTAGCGCTTGCGGTCGATCTCGAAGACGTTGCCGGTGCAGTTGATGTCGGGAAAACGCTCGACGAAGCCGGCGCGGTTTTCCCAATGGATGGTGCAACGATAGCCGTCGAGCTGGCCGGCCTCGGCCAGCAAATAGGATCCGACCGAGAGCGCGCCAAGCGCGTTGCCGCGCCGGCCCCAGCTGCGCAGGGCAGCCAGAACCTTGCTCTTGCCGGGAAATTCCGTCGTCAGGCCGACCGAGACGAAGAGGATGTCGACCGGCGGCAGGTCGGCGACGCTGTAGTCGATCTTGAGCGGCAGACCGTTGGAAGCCATCACCGGATCGCCATCAGCCGATACCGTGGTCCAGCCGTAGAAATCGCGGCCAAGCAGACGGTTCGCCGACCGGAACGTGTCGATCGCGGCGGCCAGCGAGAACATGGAAAACTTGTCGACCAGCAGGAAGGCGAACTGCCGGCCGCCTTGAACGGGATCATTCGTGACCGGCCGTTCCTGGGAAACAGAGGGGTTAGGCAAAGCTGTGGCTTTCAGGGACAACCCGGGCTCAGAAGGAGGGCCGTTTCAGTCCGGCCGCAAGGTAGGCCGAAGCTAACGTATTGGCCATCAGCATGGCAATGGTCATCGGCCCGACACCGCCGGGTACCGGGGTGATGGCGCCTGCTTCCTTGGCCGCCTCGGCATAGGCGACATCGCCGACGAGGCGGGACTTGCCCTCGCCCTTCTCGGGCGCGGGAATTCGGTTGATGCCGACATCGATGACGGTGGCGCCGGGTTTCACCCAATCACCCCTGATCATTTCGGGCCGGCCGACGGCGGCGACAAGAATGTCCGCTGTGCGGGCAAGCGCCGGCAAGTCCTTGGTGCGGCTATGGGCGATGGTGACGGTGCAGTTGGCGGCAAGCAGGAGATTGGCCATCGGCTTGCCGACGATGTTGGAACGGCCGACGACAACCGCGTTGAGGCCCGACAGGTCCTTGCCGCGCACGCGCTCGATCAGGAGCATCGACCCGGCGGGCGTGCAGGGAACGAAGGCGGTGTCGAGCTCACCGGTGCCGAGCTTGCCGACATTGATGAAATGGAAACCATCGACGTCCTTCTCCGGCGCGATGGCCTGGATGACCTTGCCGGCGTCGATATGGCCAGGCAGCGGAAGCTGCACCAGGATGCCGTTGATCGCCGGATCGGCGTTGAGCTCGCCGATGATCTTCAGCAGCGCGTCCTGGGAGGTGTCCGCCGGCAGCGTGTGCTGGAGCGAATGAAAGCCGCATTCCTTGGCGGTGCGGGATTTGGAGGCGACATAGACCTGGCTGGCCGGATCCTCGCCGACGATGACGACGGCAAGGCCTGGCTTGGCCTTGCCCTTGGCGACCAGCTCGGCGGTCAGCGCCTTGACTGTCCGCACCACGTCTTCGGCGACGGTCTTTCCGTCAATCACTTCGGCCATGGACTATTACCCTCAACACCGTTTCGCTCAAATCCTGGATCAAGTTCCAAAGGCATGCCTTGGCGACTTGCACAAGCGCGGCATTCTCACGAAAATTCAAGCACGCAATCCCGTCAAAGCGCCGTCTCATGCCGTTTACTCGAAACCGGCACGGTTTTGTTCGGCACCAGCGACTTTCGTATGGCTCAGAAGTAGCGGCGGCGGGCGCGACTCTCGGTGAGTTCGCGGACCGCTTCGCGGAATTCGCGCAGGCTGGCGCGAATTTCCTCGATCGGCGCCTGTTCGGCGCTTTCCTCGACCTGCGAACGAGGCTCCGCCGATGGCTGGGCCGGATAGGCCTGCGGCTGCGGTTGCGGATACGGCCCGGCATAGGGCGCCATGGCCTGGGCGTAGGGAGAGCCCGCCGGCGGCTGCCACGGCTGCATCTGCGGGTGGCTCGCCGGCTGCACCGGGGGATAGGACGGCAAGGGGGTCGCCGGATAGTTCGCCTGCGGCGGCATCACGGGCGACCGCGACGGCGGACCCATCGGCCCTGCATAGGCGGCGTTGAAGCCTGGCTGGAAAGGTGGCCGCGGGTAGGCCGTCGCGCCCGGCGGCGGCATGAAGGCGGGATTCGGTTTCGGATAGCGAGAAGGCATGGCGGCATCCGCCGGCCACGCATCTTCGCCAAAGGCGGCGAACTCGCTGGAGTTGTCGTCGTCCGCCTCGGCGGACGGCTTGCTGGACATGGCGTTGCGCAGCTTCGCCATCAGCGCGCCGATCCGCCCGGGACGTTCTTCGGCCACGGCTTCGGTCCGTGCGATAGGCGCGGGCGGCGGCGAGGCAGGCGGAGGAGGCGGTGCCGGAGGCATGGGCATTGCCGGCATTGGCGGCGCAGGCGGAGGGGGTGCGCGGAACGCCTGGTCTTCGAGAGGCGCCTTGCGATCACGGCGCGAGCGCGATGTCGCGGTCTCGCGCAAGCTTTCATAGGCGCCACGCATGGCGCCGAGACCAATGCCTGAGGCAAAGCCCAGCAGCAAGCCGGCGAGCGCGGTCACGGCCCGCGACGGGCCTTTCGCCTCGAGCGGCGCAAAGGCCTTGGAGATGACGTTCATGTTGGCGGTGTTGATGTCCTTCTGCTCGCCGGTCTCCTTGGCGCGCAGCAGGAACTGTTCGTAGACGGAGCGCTTGGCGGTGGCTTCACGCTCCAGTTCGCGCATCGACACCAGGTCATTGTTGACGTCGCCGCTGCGGACTTTGAGCTGGGCAAGGCGAGAAGAGAGATCCTGTTCGAGTTGGACGGCGCGTTTCAGGTCGACCTGCAGCGAGGACGCGATGCGGCGCAATTCGCCGGCGATGCGGTCGCGGGCGCCGGCGATCTGTGCGTCGAGGGCCTGGAGTTCGGGATGGCGCGGCCCGAGCCGGATGGCGGCGCGGTCGGCTTCCTGCTTGAGCGTTGCATATTGCGAGCGCAGGTCGCTCATCGTGTTGGAATTGATCTCTTCCGGCAAGGTGCCGGAGAGCACCGAATTGACGTCGACCGAGCGCGCCGAAGCCGCCCTTGCATTGAGCTCCAGCGTGCGGGCGCGGGCGACCGAGAGCTGTTCGTTGAGCTTCAGCATTTCGTCGTCGCTGATCAGATGGCCCTGCGCGTCGACAAGATCGTGCGAGGCCCTGAAATCCTCGACCTTGCGCTCGGCCGCCTCGACGCCCTTGCGCAGTTCATCGAGCCTTGCCGTCAGTTCGTCCGTCGCGCGACCGGCCGTATCGGACTGGATCTGACCGAAGGTCTGGAGAAAGACGTCCGTCATCGTGTTGGCGATGAGGGCGGATTTCTCGCCATTTTGCGTGGTCGCGCTGACGGTGATGACGAAGGTCTTGCCGCCGCGCTCGACCGAAAGGCTTTCGGCCAGATTGCCGACGGCGAGCGCACGGCGACGGACCTCGTCGACACTGCCCGGGCCATCCTCGCGCGACAGGATCGAATGGACGAGCGACCTGATGCCGAGGCCGCCGGACCCTTCGCCATTGAACTCCGGATCGTTCACCAGGTTGAGCTTGTCGACGACCTTGTTCAGCACCGTGCCCGAAGTCAGCACCCGGACCTGGTTTTCGACGATGGCGAGCGTGGCGTCGGAGGCGACCACATTCTGGGTGAGATCCCGGTCGGTGAGCTTGAGGTCGCGCGGATCGACGATGAGTTCGGCGGTGGCTTCATATTTCTTTGGCGTCGACAGGGCGATGGCGATGCCGAGCCCGGCACCCAGTATCGTCGTGGTGATGATCAGCAGCTTCGACCTGGCGACGCCGCGCACCACCTGCATCGGATCGATCAGCGGCTTCCATTGCTGATCGTCGCCGCGAGCGCCAAAGGATGCATCGGCGTCGCCAACCTGGCGGGATCCGGACCTGTCATGAGAGCGGGCGCTGGCGGAAACCTGCTCGGGAGCCATCCTCGCGCGCGGCATGCGTGGCGGCGGATCGCCGGCGCCATAGTCCTGCTCGCGCCAAGCGTCTTCCCGTGCTGCCGCTTCCGGCTGCTCGTCCGGCCGGAGCCGCCCGGTTCCGACGTCAGCAGACGAGGTTGGATCCGTACGGGCCTGACGCCGTGAACGGGCAAGACGATGGCGCGTGGCGGCATCCCCGCGCCATGACGGATCGGCCCGGTCCCCGATCGAGACCAGGGATGGGTCGGGATCGTCCTCACCGCGCACGGCCCGGCCGAGCGCCAGCAGCGAACGCTCACGCTTCCAGTCCTCGCGGTTTTCCCTGTCAGCCATTGTCCGGAGCTTTACCCTTGGCGGCTTGCGGAACGGCGCTTGGCCATTCGTTAAGCCACGCTAAACAGGCATGGAAAACAAAACGTTAATTTTTGCCCGCCCGGCATGCCGTTTCTCGGCCCGGCGGCACAATTTTCCCAACGCACCAAAAGCCTCAGAACGGCACGTTAAGCTTTCCCACCTATGCATTTCCTTGACGCATGACTGAGGCCAGCGACATACCGCAAAGGCGGCCCCTCGCCCGGATCGGCACTTTCGTGGCCGAACGACGGGGGCTGGTCCGCGACTATTTTTCGGCCATCAGCGGCGCCGGCGGTCGGCTGGTGTTTTCGCTGGCCTATTTCATCGCGCTTGCCAACACGCTGTCCATCTCCGAATTCGGCATGTTCGCGACAGCGTCCGCCGCCGGGGTGATGCTGTCGCGGCTCCTGGCCTTCGGTTTCATTTCGGCGCTCTACCGCACCGCCACCATCCGGCCCAACCTGATCGGCACCTTCACCGCCGGCTTCCTGCTGCTCGGCATCGTCTCGCTGCCGCTGCTGGCGGCAGCCTCGTTCGGCGTCTATCTGATCTTCTTCGCCAACACCGTGCCGCTGCCGGTGTTTTCGGCGATCGTGTTCGCCGAAACGCTGCTGTGGCGGCCGGTCGAAGTGGCGCTGATCGTCAACAACGGGCTGGGCAAGTTCGGCCGCGCCGCCCTGCTGGCGATCCTGACCACGGCGCTGCGCGCGCTTGGCGCGGTGCTTTTCATGATCTCAGCGCAGCACAGCGTCTGGGTATGGTCGTGGTTCTATATCGGCGCCAATGCCGCCTCGCTGCTTCTGGCTTTCGGCTGGTTCTATCCGCGCCAGCGGCTGCGACTGCGCATCGAGCTTTATCTCAGGCGGCTCGCCGATTCCGTCTACGTGGCCGGCGCCGAGGTGCTGTTCTACCTGCAGATGGAGTTCGACAAGCTTCTGGTGCTGGCGATCGGCGGGCCGCATCTGGCCGGTATCTATGCCATCATCATGCGGCTGGTCGACCTGACCGCGATCCCGATCCGCACCTTCTCGATGATGCTGGTGCAGCGCATGATGCGTGCGCCCGAACTGTTGTCACGGCTGGCGGTCAAGAGCGGCATCGAGGGCGGTGTGTTCGCGGTCTCGACGCTTGCGCTGCTGACGCTCGGCATCGTGCTGCACTTCTTCCCCAACGCGCTCGGCAGGAACGTCTCCGAAGCGGCCCCGCTGGTGGCGCTGGCGATCTGCGTTCCGGGACTGCGCAATCTGGTCGAATACCAGGCCGAGCTTCTGTTCGCGCGCGGCCAGACGCTGGTGCGGGCGCTCAATCTCGGCCTGCTCGCCGCTCTGAAGGCGCTGCTGCTGACCTATGTGCTGACCACCATCGCCGACACGCCGAAGCTGGTGCTGTCGCTCAACATCGTCTTCCTGCTGCTCTATCTCGCGTCGATGCTGCTGACCTATTCCGCGCTGCGTAGGCCGGCAAAGCCGGTATAGGGCATCCGGTTCCTATTCTTCCGCATCATGCCTCAGCCAGCGATCAGGCGGCGGATGCGGCCGATGTCGGTGCCGATGAAGGACTGCATGCCGATCGCCACCTGCTCCGGCGCCATGCCGGCAACGAAGCGGCGGAACTCGTCGTCCGACAGCGCCTCGCCCGTCCAGTGGACGCGGCAGAACTCTTGCGAACCGTGAAAGTGGCCGGCGCCGTCAAGCAGATCGTCGACGTAGCGGCCATAGATCATGCATTCGGAGAATTGCCGAGCCGAGCCGATGACCTCGACCCAGTCGCGGCCATGGACCTTCTCGATCCGGCCGCACATGGCCAGCACGGTGTCGCGGCGCCAGGCGATCAGCGTCGAGATATAGTCGTGGGCCGATGGTCGGGACGGGTCGATGCCGAGCGCCGAGCCGGCATTGCGCGACCAGATGCGGTGCTCGTCATGCCCGTCATCGGCAAGCACGTCATCGGCAAGCACGCCGTCGCGGCGGAACAGCCGCGCCTTGCCATCGCGCCAGAAAGCGGTGCAGTCGAAAGGCCTGAGGAACGCAACGTCGGAATCGCAGAACACCAGCACGTCTTCCCTGGCGTGCGCCGATATCGCGATGCGGCGCAACTGCTGCACATGCCAGCCGCGCAGCGGCTGCGTTTTCAGGCTGAGCCAGACGCGCCGGCGAAACAGGCTGAGCGGATCGTCGAAAGCGCGCAGCCAACGCGGCAGCAGGTCCCGCTCATCGACGACCGTGCGCCGGCTGGTCTGCAACTGGCGGAAAAGCGCAACGTCGCGATGTTCGACCAGGATGTAGTGGTGCGCGGCACCCGAGACATGCCGGTCAAGCGTTTCGCACAACAGGCGGCAACGCTCGAAATCCGGCGCGTAGCTTGCCGTAACCACGGCCGCCGTCGGCGTCTTCGGCAGCAAGCCCGAGCCGGCAAGGGGGTCTGGGACGAACCGCTTGTTCAACGGAGCTCTCCGGGCGCGTCCGCGACAGTCCGGCCGCCCGACCATCTCTGCTTGACGACCCGCCACAGGAACAAGGGATTGCCGACCACGTAGCGGCGCCAGAGCCGGCCCGGTTCGACCGCCAGCCGGAACAGCCATTCCAGCCTCAGGCGGCGCATCCACATTGGTGCTCGCGGCACCGAGCCGCTCAGGAAATCGAGCAGCGCGCCGACCGCGATCGGCAGCGTGCAATGGCGTTCGTCGATGTGGCGTTCGATCCACAATTCCTGGCGCGGCACCCCCATGGCAACCAGCAGCATATCAGGCCGCAGCCTTGCGATCCGGCCGATGATCTCCGGTTCCTGCGCGGCGGAGAAATAGCCGTCGTGAATGACTACGAAGCGGTGCTGCGTGGCAAGGGCCGCCAGCTTGACCGACGCCGCCTCGGCGTTGACACGCGTGGCACCTAGCAGCCCGACGGTCAGCGGCCTCGTCGATGCCTGCAGGAAGGCCGGTATGAAATCGGTGCCGTTGAGATTGTCAGGAAACGGCGCGCCGTAGAGCAGCTTTGCGGCGAGATCGACGCCGATGCCATCCGGCAGGATGAGGAAATCGTCGAGCGCCTCCGCAAAGACAGGGTCGGTATAGGCGATGTTGGCATTGTGGGCATTGAGAAAACTGACCTTGGTGAAACGCTGCTCGGAGATCAGTCGGCTCAGCAGGGCGATCGCATCATCCCAGCGGATGGCGAGCACCGAGATTCCGAGGATCGTCTTCAATTTGTCGAGCCCGGACGCGGCGCGGGCGGTGTGCATGTTCATGCAAACGCCTCCTGCCTGACCACTCCGATTTTTTCGAGGCCGAGCCGGATGGCGGCATCAAGCGCCCTGATCTGCTCGCGATGGAACGCGCTGCCGTCGACGTCGCGGATGTCGGCTGCGGCAGCTTCCAGCGCCCTGGCGAAGCCGTCTGGATCATCGGTGACGACACAATTGGCGGGACGATAATCGATACCGCGCAGCGAGCGGCTGGTGGCGACCGAAGGCAGGCCGAGCTCGAAGGTCTCGATGGTCTTCAGCTGCACGCCGCTGCCGGCGGTGCTGATCAGCGGGATGACGGCGGCGGCGCGCACGAAGGCCTGGGCATCGGGTACGCGGCCGACAAATTCGACACCCGGATGCGCCGAGGTGACGCCTGACGGCATGCTGCCGGCGATCCTTATGCGGAAATCGGGCCGCAGATGCGGCACCACCTTGTCCAGGAACCAGTCGAGGCCGATGCGGTTCGGCTGCCAGGTCCAGGTGCCGATCAGCGCCGCGTCACACTCGATGCGGCGCGGGCCTTTCCGGGCCTTGGCGCCGGTTACCAGCGGCAGCACCGCAGAGCGGTCGTCGGAGCCAACACCAAGGGCTGCACGATCTTCCTCGGCCAGCGTGAAGACGAAGCGCGCATGACGGCAGAGACGCTCTTCCACGACCTTGAGCAGCCTTGCCTCGCGGCGGAACAACAGGCGCTGGAAGATGCCGGTGGCGGCAGCGGCATTTTCCCGTGCCGAAAGATGCTCGACATTGTGGGCGACGAAGATCGAAGGCCGGTCTTCGAAGAGCTTTTCGAAAGCGCCGGCGAACTGCACGGAGTTCAGTACATAGCCGTCGAAGGGGCCGGCGCGTTCGATGGCGGCGAGAACATCGCTGTCGGACACCGCGCGCAACTTGATCGACGCGAAGGTAAGACCCGAAAGCATCGCCTTGCCGAACCAGGCCAGCTTTTGCGGCGCGGAGGCATTTTCGGTGCGCACGTCGACGGAACCCAGCACGACTGTGTTTTCCGGATCGCCCGCGGCCCTCCCCGGCCAGGTGAAGCCAATGACCGTGACGCGCGCGCCAACGCGCCGCAAGGCGGCGATGATCGCAGCATTGGCGATCTCGTAGCCGGAGGCGAGAGCGCCATCGGGCACGATCGATGTGGCGAACAGCAGATGCATCTCACCTATCCTGTGGTGTAGCCGGTAGCAAAGCGCGGTGAACCCTTGATTAAGCCAGCACGATCAGCGGCCGAAAGCCCGTGTCTGGCAGACCTCTCCGTGCAAGGTGATTAACGAAACCTTATCATCGTGGTGCTACCAGAACCCAACTCACGAGGCGGCTGGACACGGATGATCCCTTTGCCATCGGACGGTTCTGTATCGATCGCAGGACGGTCTCCCCGGCTTGATGTCGAGGCCGTTGAAGCGGTCGTCACCTTGCCGACCTTCAAACGGCCCGAACAGGTGCTGGAAACGCTGGCATCGCTGCAGGCGCAGCGGACCGGCAGGCGCTTTGCCATCATCGTGATGGAAAACGAGGCCAAGGCGCGTGAAGGCGCCAAGGCAGTGCTGCCGCTGTTCGAGCGCGGCGAGATACCGGGCATGGTCATCATTGCGCATGAGCGCGGCAATTGCAGCGCCTACAATGCGGGATGGCAGACGGCGATCCTGCATTTCCCCAATTTCAGGCATCTGCTGGTCATCGATGATGACGAGATCGCCGATCCGCAATGGCTGGAGCGGATGTGTCGAGCTGCCGAAACGCTCGGCGCCGATATCGTCGGCGGCCCGCAAGTGCCTGTCTTTGCCGATCCTTCCCACGCGCGATGGGCCGAACATCCGGTCTTTGCGCCTCCCTACCGGGAGACCGGCCGGGTGCCGGCGCTCTATTCGTCCGGCAATCTCCTGATCGGGCGCGACGTGCTTACCGCCATGGGGCCGCCCTTCCTCGATCTCAAATTCAATTTCATGGGTGGCGGCGATTCCGATTTCCTCAGCCGGTCGGCGCAGAGAGGCTTCGTGCTTGGGTGGTGCGCCGAGGCGGAAGTGCGGGAGATCGTTCCGGCACGGCGTGTCGAAGCCGACTGGATCCGTGCGCGCAGTCTGCGCAACGGCGTCATCTCGACGCTGGTCGAGAAGAAGAAACGTGCCGGCACGCCGATGGCCGGCGCCAAGGTGTTCGCGAAGAGCCTGGCGCTGCTTGCCGCCTCACCGTTCCGCGGCATGGTCCGGCTGGCGCGGACAGGATCGCCGGCGATCGCCATCTACCCCATCCATGTGGCGCTAGGCCGCGTGATGGCCGAATTCGGATATGCCAATGAGCAATATCGCCAGCCTGAAAAAAACTGAGCGCGCTCCGCTCAGCGACGCGTTCACGCGCGCAGGCGTGGCGACCGCGATCGCGGCGCTTCTGTTCACCGTCATCATGGTGTCGTTTCGCCCGTTCCAGCCGGCCGGCGCCGAACTCACCGGTGACGGTGGCGACATCGTCAACCAGCTCGGTTTCGGAGCGCTCGGCGGAATTTCGATCTTCTCGCTGATGGCTTTCGCCGATCCGCGCATCGTGCGCTCGCTGCTCAGCCCGTCCTGGGTGCTGATGCTGGGCTTCTTTTTCCTCTCGGTGGTGCTGGCGACGGACCCGCCTTCGGCCATGCGCGCCGCATCGTTCACCATGATCGGCATCCTGACCATGGCAACGATCCTGGTGCTGCCGCGCGATGCCGAGGCCATCTCCAAGGTCATCATCTTCACCGCCGTCGTGGTCATGGGTCTTTCCTATGTCGGCCTGATCGTCTTCCCGCACGAGGCGATGCATACCGCCGATTCACAGGAGCCCGAGCATGCGGGCCTGTGGCGCGGCGTGTTCACCCACAAGAACATCGCTGGCCCGATCATGGCCTGCTTCAGTTTCGCAGGCCTCTATCTCTACCGGCGCGGGCAACGCTGGTGGGGTGCGGCAATCTTTTGCGCGGCGATGATCTTCATGCTGCACACCGGGTCCAAGACCACCGCCGGCCTGGTGCCGTTCTCGATCCTGATCGTGATGTTCCCGAGCCTGATAGGCATGCGGCTCGGGACGCCGATCCTGTTCGCGCTGGCGATCGTCGCCACGGCGGTCGGCACGCTGGGCATCGTCTTCCTGCCGCCGGTCAAACATCTGGCGGCGATCTATTTTCCCGATCTCACCTACACCGGGCGCACAACGCTGTGGGAGTTCGCCGGCTCGATGCTGGCGAAGAAGCCATGGACCGGCTACGGTTATGAAAGCTTCTGGGGCACACCGTTGCTGCTCAACCAGGACCAGCCCTTCGACCGTCCCTGGGACATCCGAACCATCGTACACGGCCATGACGGCTATCTCGACATCGCCGTGCTGATGGGCGTTCCCGCCCTTTGCGTGGCGGTCTACACCTTCCTCATCGCGCCATTGCGCGACTACATGCGCATTCCGCTGCGCAAGGAAAACATCTATCTCGGCGACTTCTTCATGATGGTGGTGCTGTTCACGGCGCTCAACGCTTTCCTCGAAAGCTTCTTCTTCCATCGTGGCGACCCGGTCTGGCTGTTCTTCGTGCTCGGCGTGCTTGGCCTGAGGCAAGTGTCCTTGCGGCCGATCGCGGTGCGCAACGCCTCCCGCCCGGCCTGACAGGGCTTCCCCAGAGAACCGCGAGCGTCTATGTCAGGGCCTTCCTTCGGAGGGCTTTCGATGACGATCAGGCTTGTTCTCGCCGGCTGCGGCAATATGGGTTACGCCATGCTCTCGGGCTGGCTGAAATCCGGCAAGCTTGCCCCATCGACGGTTTTCGTCGTCGAGCCCAATGCCGACCTGCGCAACCGCGCCGCAGCACTGGGCTGCGGCACCGCGGCGGATGCCGGTGCCGTTCCCGCCGATGCCGTGCCTGATCTCGTCGTCATCGCGGTGAAGCCGCAGGTGATCCGCGACGTCACCGCCGCCTACAAGCGTTTCGGCGATGGCCGCACGACCTTCGTCAGCATCGCCGCCGGGACGCCCTCCGCCACCTTCGAGGAAATCCTGGGCAACCGCGCGCCGATCGTGCGCTGCATGCCCAACACGCCCGCGGCGATCGGCAAGGGCATGATGGTGGTGTTTTCCAATCTCCTGGTTTCCGACGACACCAAGCGTTTCGTCGCCGACCTGTTGTCGGCCAGCGGCGAAGTGGCCACCATCGAAGACGAGGGGCTGATGGATGCGGTGACCGCCGTCTCGGGATCGGGACCGGCCTACATCTTCCACTTCATCGAAGCGCTGACCGTCGCCGCCGAGAAGGCCGGCCTGCCGACGGCGACCGCCAAGC
Organism: Mesorhizobium sp. WSM1386; assembly: GCF_055901595.1. Lineage (NCBI taxonomy): Bacteria > Pseudomonadati > Pseudomonadota > Alphaproteobacteria > Hyphomicrobiales > Phyllobacteriaceae > Mesorhizobium > Mesorhizobium sp. WSM1386. The sequence goes on along the minus strand of NZ_CM148373.1, from coordinate 2,614,190 downwards.
TGCTCGCCATGCAGACCGTCTATGGCGCCGCCTCGCTCGCCGCAGAGAGCCAGGAGGATCCAGGCGTGCTGCGCCAGCAGGTGACCAGCCCCAACGGCACCACGGCGGCAGCGCTTGGCGTGCTGATGGGCGAGGACCGGCTGACCAATCTGCTCACGCAGGCGGTGGAAGCAGCGCGGCTGCGGTCGATCGAGCTGGGGAAGTAGAGCGGACGCCGCTAACCGAGGTCCGTGTGCGAGAAGTCGTTGCCCTTATAGAGCAGGACTGAGCCGCGGCTCTTGGCGCAGGCGTAAGACAGACAATCAGCAAGATTGAGTTGGGCCGGATGTCCGCGACCCTTTCCGTACTCTGAAAACGCCTGGATGGCGAGCTTGGCGTCGCCGGCTTCTATCGGCACGATTTCGATTTCAGCCTCGCGCAGAAAGGCCTCGATCGCTGCTTCCACGACAACGGGTTCGATAGCAAGCATGGTGGAAAGCCGCATCGCTGCTTCGAGCACGACCAGTGCGGAAGTCATCTTGTGCGTTGCCGCCTGGATACGGTTACTCCATTCGCCGGCATCCCCTTCCCTAGAGAGAATTGCGACAACGACAGAGGTGTCGACGAACATCAGGGATGCCCCCACATGTCGTCGATTTCATCCTTGCTTACAGGCCGACCGCCCTGGCCGGCCTTGGCCTTTAAGCCCTTGGCGATGGCATCAAGCCGCTCCGCCAGGGAAACCTGTCCACTTTCCCGTTTCAATTCAGACTCAAGTGCTTCGATGACCGCTTCGGTCATGGAGATGTTGCGCTTGGCGGCAAGCCGCCGTGCCAGCTCGCGCGCTCGCGGATCCCTGATCTGGAGATTCATTGGCCGGTCCTCAGTGACATTGTCATTACAATATACTGCATTTGTCATGACATTGCTACAACGGGCCTATTTTCCGTACAGCATCTCATCCTGCAGCCGGCGCAACGCATACAGTCTCGTCGTCTGGTCGGGCGCGGCGTTGTCGGCGGTCAGCAACTCGCCTTTCCTGACCGGCTTCAGCACCTTGCCGCCCTCGAGCAGGCCGACCGGCACGGCGCGCTGGGTACGGGCGTCGCCGACCGTCATGGTCCAGGAGCGGTAGCAGGTCTCGCCGATCGCATCGAGGGTTTCGCCGGCGGCGAGATCGCGCTTGGCCACGGCGCAGACTTCGGCAACGGGCCGTGGCAGCGGCACCATGTCGGGCTTGCCGAAGAGCACGATGCGGGCGGCGGTCAGCGGCACTTCCAGCGAGGTCAAATGGTATGGTCGGAACAGGCTGTAATAGGGGCCGTGGCCGATATGAAGATCGTCCATGCGCTCGATGATGCGCGGATGCGTCGCTTCGACGATGACGAAGACACCGGGCGCGACGCCCTTGCCGATCGTGTAGTCGACGACGCCTTTCTTCAACAGCAGCCCGCCATCCTCGCGTGGTATGAGCACCTTGACGAGGTCGTCGCGGTCGGCTTTCGGGCCGTGCATGCCGGGCACGTCCGGGACCAGACCGGTGGCGTTGGCGATGGCGCACATCTCGACCATGGTCTTGGAGCCATCGACGAACTCGACCAGCATGCGCGGGTTCATGTTGCGGCGGATCGCTTCATCGCGATAGTCGTCAGGCACCGCATCGTGGTTGAGCGGGTTGTTCTTGCCCTTGCCGGCCGAGATGATGGTCAGGCCCAGCGCGGAGGCGAACTCGATCAGCTCCATGCAGCTCGACGGCTCGTCGCCGGCGCCGACCGAATAGATGACGCCAAGCCTGTCGGCCTGCTGCTTGAGATAGCAGCCGATGGTGACGTCGGCCTCGACATTCATCATCACCAGATGCTTGCCGTGCTCCATCGCTGACAGGCAGAAATCGGCAGCGACGCCGGGCTTGCCGGTGGCGTCGATGACGACATCAATCAGCGGATTGGTCACCAGCATCTCATTGGAGGTGATGGCGATTTTTCCCGCTTCGATCGCGGCGGTCACCTTGGACGCGGTGTTTGCTTCAACCGCCATGGCTTCATCGCCATAGGCTATGCGGATGGCCTCGCGCGCCGTGTGCGGGCGCCGGGTCGAGACCGCGCAGACCGAAATGCCAGGCATCAGCATTCCTTGCGTGACCAGGTCGGTGCCCATTTCGCCCGAGCCGATGACACCGATGCGCACCGGCCGACCCTCAGCTGCACGCCTGGCGAGATCGCGGGCAAGCCCGGTCAGGGCGACATTGGTCATGCTGGCGCGTCCATGGTTTGTGATCCGGAGGCGGCAATAGCAGGGAACCGCCCTCCCTTGCCAACGAAACCGCCTGATGTGGCTTCACACCACCCTGACATAGCTCGTCATGCCCGACTTCTGGTGCTCGATGATGTGACAGTGCAGCAGCCAGTCGCCGGGATTGTCGGCGACGAAGCCGAGCTGAACCTTCTCGTTCGGCTGGATGAGATAGGTGTCCGAAATCAACGGCTGAACCTGGCGCGTCGAGGACGACAGCACCTTGAAACTCATGCCGTGCAGATGCATCGGATGCGATTGCGGCGTCAGGTTCTCCATGTCGATGACATAGCTCTTGCCCAGCTTCAATTCAGCGAGCGGTGCCGTCGGATCAGGCGTATCACCCGGCCACGGCACCTTGTTGATGGCCCAGAAACTGTAGCCGAGCGAACCGCAGATGCCGTCGCTCGGGACGTTTTCGGCGGTGGCGCTGAGCGCCAGGGAAATATGCTGGGCAGCGGTGAGATCCACTTCTTTCACCGGATTGGCCTCGAGCGGAGCAATGTCACGAACGTCCCGCTTGAGCGAGCCGCCGGTGGCGCGCAGGTTGGCGAGGATCTTGGGCTTGGTGCCCCTGACATCCCGCAGGCTGACGATCGCGCCCTCGTCGTCGGGCATGCGGATGGCGAGTTCCATGCGTTGTCCCGGTCCAAGCAGCAAGGCATCGGGCGAAAAACGCTCGGGCACCGGGTTGCCGTCCAGCGCCATGACGGTCGCCTCGGCGCCGTCGACGCGGAAGGCGTAGATGCGGGTAACGTCGGTGATGGCGACGCGCAACCGCACCAGCCCGCCCGCCGGTGCATCATATTGCGGCTGGTCGAGCCAGTTCGCGGTCCGCACCGTGCCGTAGGTGCCGGTTCTCGCGGCATCACGCGGCCGAAACTGGTCGATGAACTGGGCGTCGTCGCCGAGGCGCCAGTCGCGCAGATTGAGGACGAACTCGGCGTCGAATTTCGGATCGCCGGGGTTTTCGACCACGATCACACCGGTCAGGCCGTGACCCATCTGCTCCAGCGTGTTGCAATGCGGGTGGTACCAGAAGGTGCCGGCGTCGGGCGGTGTGAAGACGTAGTCGAAATGATCGCCGGTGTAGACATAGGGCTGGACCAGGAACGGAACGCCGTCCATCTTGTTCGGCACGCGAATGCCGTGCCAGTGGATGGTCGTCGGATCGTCGATGGCGTTCACAAGGCGTGCGGCGAAAGGCTCGCCCTTTTTCATCCTGAGCACCGGCGGCATCCCGGCATTGCCATAGGTCAGTACATCCCTGGTCAGGCCGCCGTCCATCAGCTTCGTCTGGATTTTGGCCGTCTGCAGCACCATCGGTTCGGGCGCGGCGGCTGCCCAGCCGCCGAGCCTGCCCATGGCCGGGATTCCAACTCCGCCAATGCCGGCGAGCGCGGCCGTTTTCAAAAGCCCGCGGCGTGTGAATAGGGTCATTCAGCGCTCCAACTGCCAGGACGATTATCTGGCATTTATCGCGGCCTTGGATCACAGACGAGCCATCGGCGCAAATGCCGAGAATGGCATATCGCGTCTACATGGCGCCTGGATGGCATTTATCAGCCATGTGCTATGCGCGCGCCTGGCGAGAAGCCAAGCATGTGCAGCGCTCTCACATTATCTCGCCCATGGTCGGCGAGGCTGCAGGCTGTTCGGTGGCCTACTTTTCGTCGACGCTTGCCAGGAAGCGGGCGAAGATCGGGTCAAAACGATCCGGCGAATCCCAGAACGGCGCATGGCCTGATCTGTCGAGCAGATGGGCCTTGCCTTCCCACAAATTGGAAAACTTCACCGCGGCGACGAAATCGGTGTTGACGAAAGGCTCGTCCATGCCGTTGAGGACGGCGATCGGCGGCGTCTTGCCGGCGACGATCTCGCGCTGGTTGCGGCCGGTGCCGGCCGCGAATTTCTCGAACATCAGCCGCCGCCCGTCCGTCGGTGCGCGCGACCGTGTCGATAAGGAACGGCTCGAACGGCTCGCCGCAGGTGCTGCGCGCATAGGCCTCGACATCGGCGGCAGTGAAGGCTTCCTGCCCGGCGAGGTGCATATGCGGGCTCGACTTGAAGCCGTTGCCGACCTCCTCGGGCGAGACCGGCGGGGTGCCTGATATCATCAGGCCGAGCAGGCCCGGAAATCGGTCGCGCCGACGGAAAGACGATTATCTTACAATTTCATGCATGATTGTCAAATTTGGAAAATCTCTTACAGAGCCCAACGGGCGTCGCTGTGGAGGCCGCTGATTTCGCCCGACGGGTCTGGGCCGTCGCGGCCGTCGCCAACCTATTTGAAGCTGGCGATGGGCAGGAACTTCACCGCGGAGCCGGTGAAGCGGCGGTGATCGGACGCCTGTCCTCGCGGCTGGAACCCGTCAAGATAGATCTGCTCCGGTGCCGTGCGGATGAAATTAGCGGCGATGACCGGCGCCGCCGTCGATACTTTCCCCCCGACGATGCCGCGTCCTGTCGCAAGCGACCGGCCGGACAATGCGGCCGGCACGACGTCGGCGGTGGCTTCGGGGTCGAGACGTGGCTGGACACGGTCGGCCTTCGGGCTGGTCCTGACGCGCTCTTCGGGTTTCGATTGAGCGACTGCTATCCGCTGCCCGGCCAGCTTGTCGGGGCCGTCATCAGGATGATGCATGGCCAGCAGGGCACCGACAGCATCGCCGGATTTGGCCGCTTCCGGCTGATGCGCCGGGCTCGTCCGGCTTTCCGGTCGCCATGTCGGCAACGGGATGTTGAGCGCCACCATGTCCGGCGCGAGGCTCGCCGGAGCGGGATCCGTCTTGCCCAAGGAAATTTCGGCATTGGCTGATGCCGGCTTGTCGTCCGGCAATTCGGCGCGCGGCGCGAAGGCCGGCAGCGGCACTGAGTCCGGCGCCATGGCCATGACAGTCGCTTCGGGCCCGGCGAGCGGTTCTTCCGCCGGATCGGCGGTGGCCGTCTGGATGTCCGCGCGCTTCGCTTCCTGCGGCGGCACGATAGGGATGCCGGGTTCAACGGATTTGGACGGCTTGCGCGGCGCCGGCGCCGCTTCCGCGACATCTTCCGCCTCGTCCTCGCCGCGACCCAAAAGCGTCGCCAGCAAGCCACGCGACTTGCGTTGGCCGCCGTCGACGCTTGCCAGTTCGATGTTGGGCGTGCCGGCGGCCTTGCGCGATTTGTAGGCGGCAAACGCCTGCTGGTAGCCAGGCAGCGGTTTGCCGTCGCTCGGCACGTGCAATGTGTTGCCGTTCGGGAAAACCCTGGCGAGTTCCTGGCGGCTGATGCCCGGCCAATGCCGCACATTGCCGACATCCATATGAATGAAAGGCGAACCGGAGGTCGGGTAATAGCCGACGCCACCGCCCTGCATCTTGAGCCCGATGTCGCGCAGCTTCTTCAGCGGCACGTCCGGCAGGAAGAAGTCCATCGCGCGGCCAACCATATGCTGGCTCTCGCGAGCCACGCCCTTCGAGCGGCCGCGCAGCATGGTGTTGGTCGCTGGCGAACGATAGGCGCTGACGATGTAGATGTAGGCTGTCGAGCCGCTGGCCCGGTAGGCCTGCCAGACAAGGTCGAGCAGGCGCGGATCCATCCTGGTCGGCTCGTTGCGGCGCCAGTCGCGCAGCATCACATTGATCTTCTTCAATCCCGCCTGATCGTAGCGCCCGTTGCGCTTGAAGACGATCTCGGCCTTTTCGCCGGTATGAAGATGCTGGATCTTCAGGGTGCGCGTCTCGGCGAACGCGCTGGTGACGCACATGCAGAGGAACGCTGCCACGATGGCCGGCAACCGTGTCCAGCAACGGGAAGCGCCGGGCGTGTTTTGTTCGCTTTCGATCACGGTCATGCCTTGCACATCGTTTTTGTTTCGGGCGATTTGACGTCCCCGCCGGGATGAGGAACTTTCTCTTCGAGCCCTCGACCTGGCGAGCAGGCTCGATCACGCAGACGGGCACCCGTCATGTCGATGAACAGCATCTTGGTTAACGAATCGTGTCGGCGCCGGGAATGGGACGCTCCCACAGCGACGGTTGTCCGGAATTTCAGCCAATCACTTCAGCGGAACAGATATTTCGACACTTCGGGGTTGCCGCGCCGCCACATCACATTGTCGAGGAAGTAGTGGTGCACGTTGATGAATATCCACGCGATGAAGAGGAAAAGCGACGAGCCGAACACCGCCTTGTCGTAGGGAACAAGGTCCGCCAGTGCTATCGGCACCAGCCAGAAACCGAGCGCGCCGAGAATTGCGCCGACGACGATGAAGGCCAGCACCCGCAGCCTGTACACCGGCCCAAGAATGGACAGGATTTGCCATCGCGGCCTCTCGACGGCATCCGCGCGGTCGCGCTCGACGTTGGTCTGGTAGCGCCAGACCACCGCCAGATACTGCAAGGAATGGAGCGCCGGCACCACCAGCAGCCAGAGCGGGTTCAGCGTCACGAACAGGATCCAGGCATAAAGGGACACGACGTAAGCGACGACGCCATTATACGGCAGCGCCCCACCATGCCTGCGCCAGCGATTGATGAACATCACGGCGGTGGCCGCCGAGGAGGCGGCGGCGATCGACATGGCGATGGTGATGAGCCATGGCGGGACGGCGAAGGTGTAGTATTCCAAACCCCAGAACTGCCTCTCGGTGATCACCACGTTTGTCTGAAGCCAGGCGAACAGCCATACGGCGTAGCCGTTGAACAGCAACACCTTCTTGTCCTGATCGCTGAAGAACCTGCGCTTCAGCACGGCATCCACCATCAGCATGCCGTAGCCTTGCTTGACGTAATGCCAGCCGACGAAAAAGCCCATCGCGTTGGTCGCATTGCCGAGCAGCCGGGCATTCCCCGTCAGCGAGCCATAGGCAAAGAAGGCGGCCATGGCCAACGGGACGACGATCCCCGCGAGGATATAGCGGATCTGCAGACTGCGGCCGTAGCCCTCGCCGCGCACCTTGCGCGCGAAGTTGCGATAGAAGATCTGGTAGGAATGACCGAAGTGCGGCTGGTTTATAAGATGGGAGAGCAAGAACATCGTCAGCGTCAGGGCAGCTTCGTATCTGAGCGGCACAAAATATAGAACCGGCAGGATGACAAGCGCACTCCCGCCAAGCATGAAAAAGTCGATGAACGGGCCAAAGAGGTATTTTTGCGGGGCAGCCGCGACCGAGGCCGGGGCATCCGCCGAAAGGTGAAGTGCCATGGTGCCTTCTCCCTGTGATCGTTTATTTTAGCCATCGACCCTGGCGTCGGGCAAGCCGCCGGTGCGCGAAAACGACCTGGTCGGACGCACGCCGAGGTTCCAAAGCAGGCCAATTCAGGAAACAGGGGGGAATCTGGTGCTGCGAGAGAGGATTGAACTCTGAGTTTATCCAACAAAATCAATTGTTTAATCTGAAATTTGTAACATTGTGACGTCCGGCAAAATGACCTCGTCTATCGATCGAAGAAGGTCCATTCCCCGGGGAATTGGGCCGCGCCTTTGCCTTGGCCTCCTGTTGCGTTAGCATAGGCTCAAATTTGCTAGGCCTGACGAATCGGATTTCGCTGAGGGGGCGAAGATTCATGGAGATGCAGCAGGTCCGTTATTTCCTGGCCCTGTCCAGCACCCTGAACTTCACCAGGGCAGCTGAAGAGTGCAACGTCACACAACCTGCGCTGACGCGCGCGATCAAGACACTTGAAGACGAGTTGGGTGGAGAACTCCTTCGGCGCGAGCGCCAGCATTCCCATTTGACCGAGCTTGGGCGTCGCATGCTGCCGTTGCTGCAGCAATGTTACGATGCCGCCACTTCCGCCAAATCGCTCGCCAAGGCGGTGCAAAGCAGCGACGTGGCGCCGCTCAATGTGACCATTTCCAACAGCGTCAACATAGCGCTGCTGGTTTCGCCGTTTACGGAGCTTTTCCGTGCCTATCCCGGAGTCCACCTCAAGATCAACCGCGGCTCGCCAACCGCGGTCATCGATGCTCTCAAAAATGGGGAGGTCGAACTGGCGGTTGCCGGTTCGCTGGGGCAGGCTTGGGATCGACTCGACACCTGGCCACTTTTCCAGGAGGGCATAGAGCTTGTCGTGAATTCCGATCATCCGCTTGCCCGCCGCAACGAAGCCGATGTCGCGCTGAGCCAGCTTGCCGCGGAGCCAGTGCTGAGCAGGATCGATTGGGAAACGAGCGAGGAGCTGTCGCGCTGCCTGTCGGCAAATGGGCTGACGCCGCGATCCGCGCATGAGGTCGAGACCGACCACGATCTCCTGGCGCTGCTCGAAGCCAATGCCGGAGTTGGTTTCGTCTCGGTGACAGCGCCACGCTCGCCAAACGTCCGTAGGCTCAAGCTCCGCGACTTGGACATTTCGCGAGTCGTTGCCGTCTATGCAGTCGCCGGCCGCCAGCGTTCGCCGGTGGCGACGACGTTGCTAAACCTGTTGCGATCGACCGACTGGTCGACCTTTGGCGTCAGCGAGCCCGCCTGAGCGCCCCAATCAAGTCGTCGATATCCATCCGACGGCGGTAGTCCGGATCCACGAAGCGATCCGTGATCACCCCGTTTTTGCCGACGACGAAGGTCGCAGGGATCGGCAGGAACCAACTGGAGTTGCCTTGAAACTTTGGGATGTCATAGGCAACACCCATCAACTGCTCCATCTCGCCCCCGATCCAGATCGCAAGGTTGAGCGAAAGGGCGTAGCCATTGTCCATGTCTGTCAGGAATGGAAATTGGGCGCCTACGGCGGTCTTCATCGCCTTCGCGAACTTGCGCCGCTCGGGCATGATCGCGACGACCTGACCGCCCAGCGTCGCAATCTCCTGCTGAGCTTCGACGATGCCGATCGCATTCAACCGGCAATATGGACACCAGTGCCCGCGCTGAAAGGTGACCACGGCAGGCCCCTGGAGGAGGATGTCGCTCAGGCCGATCAGTCTGCCCTCGTCGTCAGGCAGCAGGAATCCCGGCATGATGTCGCCTGGGGCCGGCGCCATGGCTCCGGCCTCCTGCTGCTCCAGGCGCTCCACGAGGCGGTCAACCGCATCGGCGAAATCCGCGTTCAGGCGGCGCACTGCGGTCGCAATCACGGCGAGCCGCTCGTTCAGCGGTGCGTCGAGCTCGATGGCAGCCTGGACGGACTGTTCGAATGTCATTGCCTCGTAGTCGATGGCCATTTCTGCGCTTTCATGGGTTGCAGGCAGCCTATCATCAGAGCCCGCCGGCCATGGCCATGCTTTTCTCGCATGGTTTTGATGCCCCGCGTGCATCAAAACAGGAGAGGTTCGTATCCTGTTCGCAGCCTCCCCTCAATTCGTTACATTATTCCTGGTATCCGAGGCGAAGGCCGGCACGCCTCAACTATCGCCACCGACAATCCGGCAACGCGCATGGCCACTGTCACACCCCATCCGGGAGTGCCGCGCCAAGGATCAAGACGTGTTACTTTCCAGATTCAATGCAGTTTGACTCGGGGTTTTGTGCGCCGCGCAAAGATACCGGCGATCGTATCCAGCGTGGTCTTCAAAGACCCATGCACAGCCTTGAGGTGCATCTTGTAAAGTGTGTGATACATCAGCCGGGCAAGCAGGCCTTCGATCTTGAGACCGCCGATGAGACTGCCGAACGAGCCGTAGTCGGCCAGTGAAACAAGAGCGCCGTAGTCGCGGTAACGGAAAGCCGGCGCGGCCCGTCCCACAAGACGCGCTGCTACCACCTTGACGAGGTAATCAGCCTGCTGGTGGGCAGTCTGGGCGCGCGGTGGCAATGGGTTGTCATCGCCGGGCAGAACACAGCTTGCGCAGTCGCCGATCGCAAACACATTTTCGTCGCCTCGGGCCCGCAATGTCTCATCGACCACCAGGCGATTGATGTGGTCCGTCTCGAGACCATCGAGCTTCTTCAGGAAATCCGGCGCCTTGATCCCTGCGGACCAGACGATCAGCTCCGCCGGCACGAATAGCTTCTCGCCAAGCCTGACGCCGTTCTCCGTCACCTCCGTCACCTTGATCCCGCAGCGTATCTGGACACCGAGGTCGCGCAGCAGATGCGCCGAGGCACGTGCCAGATGCTCGGGCAAGGCCGGCAGGATGCGCGGCCCCGCCTCAACGATGGTGATGCGGATCAGCCTTTCGAAATCAATGTTGTCGAGATTGTGCGACGCGATCTCCCGCATCGACTTGTGCAGTTCGGCAGCCAACTCGACGCCGGTGGCCCCGGCACCAACGATGACGCAATGAAGCTGGTCTGGGGACAGCTGCTCATATTGCGCATTGGCGCGCAGGCATGCGTCTATCATGCGCCTATTGAATCGGGCGGCCTGATCGGCGGTATCGAGCGCGATGGCATGGCGTGCCGCTCCAGGCGTCCCGAAATCGTTGCTGACGCTGCCAACAGCCAGCACCAGCGTGTCGTAGCCCAACACACGCGGCGGGATGATCTGCCTGCCATCTTCGTCGAAGCTTGGCGCGACAAAGACCTGGCGCCTGGAGCGATCAATGCCGACGACTTCGCCGATGCGATATCGATAATGGTGGCGGCTGGCATGGGCAATGTATTCCACCGCATCGTTCGACGCACTCAAGGCACCGGACGCCACCTCGTGCAGAAGCGGTTTCCAGATGTGCGTGCGGTTGCGGTCGACAAGCGTGACGGAAAGCCGTCGCTTGCCGAACTTGCGGCCGAGACGCGTCGCGAGTTCCAGTCCGCCCGCGCCGCCGCCAACGATGACCACTCGATGCAGTGACGTGTCCGCATGCGATGGGGTTTCCGGTATCGTGCGGAAAAGCGCGGCGTTGTTGGCGAGCACGGCTTCTGGAACCAGCCGCATCCCCGGGGTGATGATCTGCATCGGTATTCTCCGCCTGTTTCTTCGGCCTCGCCGCGCTCGAACAATTCACTCTTGCGATTCGTGGATGACGATGCCCTGCAGCATGTCGATGTCGCATTCCCAGGGTTTCTCCGTGAGGACGCGCTGCCCATGCTCGTATCCCGCCTGCCAGCGCGTGCGGATGCCGGCGCGGGTGAAGTCGATGTCCTTGGTGTGGTCCTCGCCGTCGAGGCGTGGTGAAAGCAACCGCACAAGGTGCATGACAGACGGGCAACCATAGGACGCGAGTTCCTTGAACATCGGATCCTCGCGCCGCTCGTCCGGGACGAGCTTTCCCATTTCACGCACGACGTGGCGCAGACGATGCAATTGCTCCTGCCGGGCCACGTGGCTTTTGCCGCGGCTTGCGAATTGAAGGTCCTTTTGCCGCCCCATCACCTGCCAGATCGATTTCGGCTCGGTAGCGCGAGGCTGCCACATGTTGACGGCAAAGATCAGCGAGTCGCGCCGCGGACGCGCGTCGAGCACGACCTCGATGGGCGTGTTCGAATAGATGCCGCCATCCCAGTAAGGCTCGCCGTCGATACAGACCGCCGGAAACGCCGGCGGCAAGGCGCCCGACGCCATGATGTGAGCCGCCGACAGGGTCATCTCTCGCGTGTCGAAGTATTTGAGTTCACTGGTGTTGACGTTGACAGCGCCGACCGTCAGGCGGGTATGGCGCCGGTTGAGATAGTCGAAGTCGACCAGGTCATTCAGCGTCCTCTTGAGTGGATCGGTCGTGTAATAGGAGGCATTCTCGACACCCACTTCGCGGTTCACGCCGAACATGGCGCTGGGGTTCGGTTCGAAGAATCCCGGTATGCCGCGCATCACTGTGCCCATATTGGCAAAAATATTGCTTGGAGCCATCATCCGGAAAAACTCGTCGAGCGGACTGATACGGCTGACGCTTTCCCAGAACTCCTGAAGCCTCGCCAGCCGAACCGTTGGCTCGTTACCGGCAATCAACGCCGCGTTGATGGCGCCGATCGAGGTGCCTATGACCCAATCCGGCTCGATCCCGCCTTCGACGAGCGCCTGGTAGACACCGGCCTGATAGGCACCGAGGGCGCCGCCGCCTTGTAGCACCAACACCGTTTGCCGCTGAACGGCAGCATCGGCCACATGGGCGATCTCCGGCAACGGTTCAGCAGTCGGAGGATTTCGGGGGATCTTGTTCATGGTCTTTGCTCCTCGTTGCCGGTTCAGTGTGCGGTCCAGCCGCCTTCAATCGGGATGATGGCTCCGGTGATCGAGGCTGCGTCGTCCGAAGCCAGAAACAGGCAGAGTGCCGCTACCTGGGCGACGGTCACGAATTGTTTGGTTGGTTGGGCCGCCAGGAGGACGTCCTTGATCACCTGCTCCTCGGTAATTCCGCGTGCCTTGGCGGTGTCCGGTATCTGCTTTTCAACCAGCGGGGTCAGCACATAACCTGGACATACCGCGTTGACGGTGATGCCCTGTTCGGCGACTTCCAGCGCGACCGTCTTGGTCAGCCCGGCGACCCCATGCTTGGCGGCGACATAGGCGGATTTGTAGGGCGAGGCGACAAGGGCGTGGGCGGATGCAACGTTGATGATGCGACCCCATTTGCGCTCCTTCATCGCCTGCAGCGCTCGCCGGATCGTGTAGAACGACGACATCAGATCGATCGCCACGACCGCCTCGAATTTCTCGATCGGGAATTCGTCGATCGGTGCGACATGCTGAATGCCGGCATTGTTGACGAGGATGTCGACCGCGCCGAACTCGGCGATCGCCTTGTCCATCATCTCAGTGATCGCGCCACCCTTGCTCATGTCCGCATTGTCGTAACGAACGGTCACCCCGTGGTCAGCGGCAAGCTTTGCCCGCAGCAGTTCAATCTCACCGGTATCGCCGAAACCATTGAGCACAATGTTGCAGCCTTTGGCCGCGAAGGCCTCGGCGATGCCTTTGCCGATGCCGCTGGTCGAGCCGGTGATGAGTGCTGTCTTTCCTCTGAGCATCGTCGTTTCCTTCGGTTGGAGCCGCAGTCGGGATGGCCGGCAACGGCTGCGAGCAACGGGCTTGCGCGCCCAGGTCTCGAGTTCTGGCCCAAGTATGGCGAGCCGCCCGAAGCAGCGGAAATGCCGTTGAGACATGGATTCGATAGCTGAGGGTCAGATCATCAGCTCGGCGCGGGCGACGCCGTGGACCCAACCGCCTTGGCTTGTTTGACGTTGGGGCAGCTAGTAAGGTCTCACTGCAACACGGGCAGTGCCGTATACCAGGCCGCCGGGGGAGCGTGCAGTGGAGATCAGCCAAGTCAGATACTTCTTGGCCGTCGCCAAGGAATTGAACTTCACCAGGGCGGCCGAGCAGTGCAACGTCACGCAGCCGGCGCTTTCACGCGCCATCAAGCTGCTCGAGGACGAATTTGGCGGTGCGCTTTTTCATCGTGAGCGACGCTTCACCCATCTCACGGAACTCGGCCGCATGGTCGAAACCTATCTTGAGGGTGTTTTTGAGAACTCCCGGCAGGCCAAGCAGATAGCCGAGCAGTATGTGCATCTGAAGAAGACGCCACTCAGGGTCGGTATCATGAGCACGATTGCTCCCGACGAGATCATCGAGCTCATCTCGTCCATCCGCGGCCATCACCCGGGTGTGGAGCTTCATCTTTGCGACGCCGACGCGCCGAGTTTACGGCGGCGGCTGCTCGAGGGCGATCTCGAGGCTGCCATTTACGCATTGCCGTCGAACATTCCCGACGAGGAAGTGCACTCCTTGCCACTTTTTCGCGAGCAGATGGTGATGGCGGTCCATCTGACCCATCGCCTCGCCAACCAGCGCAGAGTGCAAGTGAAAGACATGAGCAATGAAAGTTACATCCACCGCAACAACTGTGAATTTGCCGGCTATGCCGACGCCGTTCTCTCCGAGCAGGGCGTCACCGTAAGCCCCGTTTACTGGAGCGATCGCGACGATTGGACACTCGCGATGATCGCCGCCGGCCTTGGTTTCGGTTTCATGCCCGAGCATACCGCCAAGCACGCGGGAGTGGTGGCCCTGCCGATCACCGACCCCGAATTCTGGCGCGAGGTCAATCTTGTCACTGTGCGCGGCCGCCGGCACTCGCCAGCGGTTGGCGCACTGGTGCGCGAGGCTACGCAGAAAAGGTGGTTCGGCGAGCGGGCGAAGGCATTGTCCGCCGCCGAGTAGCCCAGTCGCGGCGAGCATCCGGCCTAGCATATCCGAGCCACGGATCTCCGGTGCATCGTTCGCGTTCAGTCTTTTCTGATCGTCGAGGTGACGGACTGGATGACTTCGGTCGCCATCTTGAACTGCGCCTCGCGGTCGGTAATTCCATGCCGCTTGGCGATCCAGTCGAAATCGCTGTAGGCCGCATAAACCGCGCCATCCGCGGTCTGATAGACCAGAACACGCACCGGCCAATCGAGCCCGGCTTCCGGATTTGATGTGATGAAGGTCGTCCCAAGCGCCGGATTGCCAAACATTACCAGCCGAGACGGCCTGACATCGTTGCCGGCATTCTTGCCAAGTCTTGCCTGGTCGATGACGCCAAAGAACTTGATGCCCTTCTTGAGAACATCCCTCTTGATGCGCGCGACCGTCTCGCCGACGGAATAGTCGCTCTTCACAGTCACAACACCGTCCGAAGGTGCGGCTGGGAGAACGATCGCCATCATCATGGCGCCGCCGGCAATAATGGTTTTCAGGTAGTTGGTCATCTCAGTCTCCTTTGTTGGATAGTCAAGATTCTCGGTCGTTAGGTCTCATTCCTTTGGAGTTTGAAGCACGCGCGCCACTGCGATCGCGCCGGCGAGGACCGCGGCAAGCACGGCCACGCAAATGGTCCAGCCAATCCGGTCGTAGATCTGTCCGATGACGAAGCTGCCGGCGAGCCCGCCCGCATAGTAGGAGGCGAGGTAAATGCCACTTGCGGCGGCGCGGTCGTGCGAGGCGGTGCGGCTGACGTGTCCTGTCGCTATTGCCTGCGCCAGGAAGGTGCCGATTGCGACCAGCGCCATCCCGGCAAGAACGATCGGAAGGCTGGTCGTGAGCAGCAAAAGCAAACCCAGGATCGCCAGCACGAGCGTCGAACCGATGCCGACCCTTGGACCGAGGCCCGCGGCGACACGCCCGGCCAGGGGAGTGGTCAGCATGGAAGGCAGGAAGACGAAATAGACCAGTCCGAGCGCCATCGGCGACAGCGATAGTGGCGCGGCGACGAGCTGGAAATTCACGTAGGTGAAAGTGCCGATAAATACGAAGAGGATCAGGAAGCCTATGGCGAAGCAGCCGCGCAGCTCGGTGTTTTTCAGCGGACCCTTCCAAGCCGCACGGGCGGGCCCGCCCATCGTGTCGGCACGCATCATCGCGGACGTCTTCTGCAGCGTGAACCAGACGAGAGCCGCGCCAATCAGGTTGAGGGCGGCGAATGTCAGAAAGTTGGTGGAAATGCCGAATCTATCGGCGACGGCGGCCGACATCAGCCGTCCGAAGAAGTTGCTGGCGACATTGCCGGTCACATAGGCCGCAAGCGCACTTGTCGTCTGCCGCGCGGAAAAATGCTCGGCCAGGTAGGCCATCGTCAGTGTGAACGCGGTCGACATACACAAGCCCTGGGCAACACGCAGCAGGGCGAAGAGCAAGATACTGTCGGTCTGCGACAAAAGCGTCGTCGGGATCGCCAGCACCGCAAGGCTGATCCAGATGCCGTTGCGGCGATCGAGGTGCCTGCCGAAAAGCGCCACCGCGATCCCGGCCACAGCCATGCCGAACGTGCTGGCGTTAACGGCAAAGCCCATGGTCGCGCGGCTGACGCCGAATTTTATCACCAGCGAAGGCAGGATGGCCTGGGTGGCGAACAGATCGACGAGCGTGAGAAACGCGATCAGGGCAATCAGCCCGAAGCGCCAGCTGTCAGCGGCAACCATGCGCAGCCGCGTCGGTTCAGTCTGTTCACTGGTCGTCATGACAAGGCTCCGTGGCCACACGTCCCCAGGAGATCACCCGAGGACGCGCTTTCAGTTGCTGATGCTGGAATCTGTTCGCCGCGCCGAGCGGCTCACATCATGTGGTCTTCGTGCATTGCCGGCGGCAGGACGTCGGCTGAATAGAGCACCGCGGGCACCTTGCCGTTGTTCTTCCACCAGTGAGCGAGCTGGCCGAACTCGGCGGTCACGTCGCCGGCCGGATGCTCGATGCCGACCTTGCAGGTGCTGCGATATTCGGTGATCGAGCCTTCGACGACGATAATGTTGGCTGGGCGGACATTGTGCTCATGCCACGGCACGACGCCGCCCGGCTGCACGACGAGCTTGCGCAGGCGCAGCATGTTGCCTTTCCAGGCCTCGCCCTTGCTGCTCAGATCGATCGCGGAGAGAACGGTGTCGACGACGCCGACCGGCTTGCTTGGATGTTCCTGGATGTCGGTCGTAGCGGCCTGGCCGGCAGGGCAGTCGCCGGCGAAGGCCGGAGCAGCGGAAAAGGCAGCAGTTGCGGAAAGCAGCCCGACCGCAAACGCGAGGTTGAGTTTCTTGGTAGCCATCTTGTATTTCTCCTTTGTCGGTGCCCAAACGCGGGAGGCGGGGCATGACAGGGAGAATGATCGGAGCCGCGAAGAAAGAGAAATGCTGACTGGCTTTCAATTCGATACCTGAAAACTATCGTGAGCCATCATGGCTGCATGCAGACGCATGGCATCACATGCACGCCGTGCCAGAATTTCTTGGAGTTTGCTTCAGGCTGCGGTCTTGTGGATTGCCTGGGCTATGGCACTTTCCGGCCAGCCATGCGCCTTGACGCTGTTGACGAAGGCCGATGCCGCCGGCGAGAATCTGCGTCCCGCGACGACGACCAGGGACACTTCCCGCCAGACTTCCGGATCGATGACGGGCCGGACCTGCAAGCCCGGGATCACTGCGCTGAACTCCGGGATGAAGCAGATCCCAAGTCCCCCTGAAACCATATTCTGGATCCAGTCCTCGCGCTCGCTGGCGTAGGAGATCCTGAGCTTCACGCCGCGGTCGGTGCACAGTCCGGCGAGGTGATCACGATACTCGCAGTTGAGCCGCCTGAGATAGTTTTCACCGTCGAGTTCGGAGATGGCGACATTGTCGTTGCGAGCCAGCCGATGGCCGTTTGGAAAGGCCAGAACAAAGCGTTCGCGATAAAGTGGCGTGACATCGAATCGGTCCGGAAAGCTGTCGCTCGATGCCATGATAGCGACGTCGATCTCGCCAGACTCAAGCAGCTGAGAGAGCGATGCTGGCACGCCCTCGACCAGCTGCAGCTGGATGCCCTGCTGGCGTCGGTTGAAGTCGGTCAGCAGGCCGGTGAAGCGGCGCGGACCAATGGTGCACATGACGCCAACCTTGAGGTTGGCGTTTTCCAGGCACAAGAATCTCGACGCCTCCTGCCGCACTCCGGTCAGTTCGTCGAGGATCTGTTGGAACCGAGGGCGCAGCAGCACGCCAAGATCGGTGAGGTGCGTGAGGTTTCGCTCGCGGCGAAACAGCAGGCCGCCGACCTCGTCTTCGAGCTGTTGGATCGCGCGAGACAGCGCCGGCTGGGTGACATTGCACTTTTCGCCGGCGCGCGTGAAATTTCGCGTCTCGCACACGGCAAGGAAGTAGCGGATGTGATGAATGTCCATGCCGATTTGTCCCCGTTGCGTAGTCCTTTTTGCTCAACCGAACCTTGCCGCAAACGACATCAACGTTCCAATGCGCCGCTGCTATAGAGTTCATAGCATATCGTCATGGGCTGGCGCGGTTTGGCGCCCTGAAAGGCTTTGGCGGGACATAGGGGACGGCGGCGAGCAACTTGCTCGCCGTCGCGCTCTGGAAAGCCAGGGTGACGTTCAGCTGTTGCCGCCGAGCTGATGAACTTTCACGCAGAATTCGGCATGGGGCTTGCTCATCGCTGCGTCGTTGCATTCTTTCTTCATGGCATCCCGCTTGTCCTTCGACATAGCGCCCCAAGCTGCTTTGAAGTCGGCATCCGATTTCATCGTCTTCATGCCGGCGTCAGTGAAGAAAGGCTGCATGTTGGACGGCTCGTCGAGCACGCCGGCGAAAGCAACGCCGCTCAGGGCGGAAAGCGCGAAGGCGCCGAGGCAGATAGATTTTACATTCATAGTATGATCTTTCTCTGAAGTTTAGCAATCATCCCATCGACGACTGCGGCAATATTCGTCAGCAATTCAAAACTATGTGGTTCCTCCTTGCCAATACGAATTTTGGTGCAATCACTCAGTATTTCGCCAATGCCGTCCGCGTATGAAGTTTATACCGGCTCTGCATCCTGCGGATGCTCGGCGGCGGCCGCTATTTGGCATCATCCAAGGCGAGCACGTTGACGCAAAATTGCGCATGGGGCTTGCCCATCGCGGGATCTTTGCAGGCCTTGGTCATCGTGACCCGGTCATGCTTCGGCATGGCGAGCCAGGCCTTCTTGAAGCCTGCCATCGGCTTCATCGTTTTCATCGAGGCGTCTGTATAGAACGTCGGCAACGCAGCCAGATCGCTGAAGGGATCCGCAGCCGCGGCCCCGGCAAGCAGGCCGAGGGCAATCGCCCCCAGGCAGGCAGTTCGTATTGTCATGGCACGCTCCTTTCTATGTGCTGAAGGCTCGCCGGCGACCTGCGTGTTGCAGGTTCAAAGCAAAATCCTGGGATTTGCCTGCCTTGCAAAACCTTGCGACGCACGAGGCGATGCAGCCAATGCAATCTGCCTATGGAGTTCATGCCACCTTGGCATTTCGCCGACAGGAGAAGATGCGGCAGTCTTTCCATCAAACGCCCAGCTTGGCGCTTTTGGGATGGAGACTGAGACAATGCATATCCAGACCGGAATCGAAACCAACCAACTCATCGCTGCAGGACCTGCAGTGGCAGAGATGCAAGTGGTGGACATTGTTCTGACAAGCGATGCACACGGCGCATTTGTCTGGGGTGTCCTCGACCGCTTGTTGGACGAGCCTGCCCTTTCCTTCGGCAACATCACGGCGTCCGGTTTCGGCGCAACGGAGGCAGCGGTGCTCGCCTATGGCCTGGCCCTGGGCGGTCGGCGTGGCGCCCGGACGGCACTCACGAACTTCTGGCGACGCGTCAGTCATGCGTCGATGTTCAATGCAGCCAATCCGCTAAGATCGATCCTGGAACAGTCAATCGACATTGCGGAGATCTGCAAGACAGGCTGCCCGGTGAGCCTCAGCATTCAGGCTTCGAATTCCCGCACAGACGCCTTGAAGACCTTCCCCAGCGATCAATTGTCGATCGAGGCGATCCTGGCGGCGGCCACGATCCCCTTCCTCTTCCCGGCCGTGGAGATCGACGGCGATACCTATTGGGGCCACGGCGACGCTTCGACTTTGCCGTTGGTGCAGCCGTTTGAGACCGGCCATCGGCTGATCGTCACTGGTAAGGAACCATTGTCCATGACGCCCTGTGCGGATCGCCGTCTCGCCGGCAGTCCTTGCTCGATGATGTGCACGCCAATTCACTTCATCTTCGATGGCCAGCACCGGGCCGCCTCGGCGCTGTTCACGAGACCGTGGACCGACTGGGGTGAACTGACCGACATGCGCGACAGAGGACGGCAGCGAGCAGAGGATTGGCTTCTCGCCGATCATCTCTTTCAAGACGAACGCCCGACCGCCAACAGCAAAAATCGATACGTCTAGGCGCCTCCCTCCCGCCTAGTCGCGCCTGCTTCGATCCGCTCCCGAATGCGGGCGCCAAGCCCTCCGGTTCCCCGCCGGAGGGCTTTTGCTTGGCAGGGGCTTCAACATAGTGACCGCGTATCAAATCCATGCCGAGACAGCATTTCAGCTCGGCCGCCGGATCAGGGACACTGCTTGCAGACAGGCCGCAAGGTCGGTCTTTCCCTCGAAACGCAACCAGGAGACACGTCTGTGATCAACGCCAAAACCCTCATCGGATCGGCCCTAGCGGCCGCCACTTCGCTGGCCGCAACGGCCGCTTATAGCGGCCCGGCTGCCAAGCCCGCCTTCGCCTTCGAAAAGTGCTACGGCGTCGTCAAGGCTGGCCAGAACGACTGCCAGACCGCGACGCATTCCTGCGCCGGCACCTCCACCGCAGACAACCAGCCGGATTCGTGGCTCTACGTGCCCGCCGGCAGCTGCGCGAAGATCGCTGGCGGCAGCGACAAGCCTAAGGCCTGACCGATCAGACTTCGAGCCAACCCCCTTGGAAGGAGCAGACCGATGTCCCGTGCATTTCAGCGCCTCTCGATCCCCGCATCAGCGGGCATCGGTCTTCGCTCACCTCACGTCAGCGAGATGCTGACCCGCAGACCCTCCGCTGGCTGGCTCGAAGTGCATGCCGAGAACTACATGGGACATGGCGCCGGCGTCGAGGCGTTGGATCGGCTGCGCCAAATCTATCCGCTATCGGTTCATGGCGTTGGCCTCTCGCTGGGCAGCGCGCGAGGAGTGGACCGCGATCATCTGGAAAGGCTGCGCAAGGTCTGCGAGCGCTTCCAGCCCGATCTCGTCTCGGAACATCTCGCCTGGAGCGTGGCCGACGGCGCCTACCTGAACGACCTGTTGCCGCTGCGCTATGACGAAGAGGCGCTGGCGATCGTGGCGCGCAATGTCGAGACCGTCCAGGGCGCGCTGGGGCGGCAGGTGCTGATCGAAAATCTGTCTGCCTATGTCGCCTTTGTGGATTCGTCTATGAACGAGGCCGAATTCCTGGCCGAGCTCGTCGCGCGGACCGGCTGTGGCCTGCTGCTGGATGTCAACAACGTCCAGGTTTCGGCGCACAACCTCCAATATGATGCAAAAGCCTTCATCGATACGCTGCCAGTAGAGGCTATCGGTGAGATCCATCTTGCCGGACATGCGATCAATCACGTCGGGACCGACACCGTGCTCATCGACGATCATGGCTCGCGCGTGCCACCGGTTGTCTGGACGCTCTACCAGCATACCATAAGTCGGCTTGGACCGCGCCCTACCCTGATCGAATGGGACACCGATGTTCCTGTTCTCGATGTGCTGCTCGGCGAAGCGATGTGGGCCGACATGCTTTCCGCTTCGATCATGTTCAACCGCAAGCAGGCCGCGAGACAAACGGCGGCCGCAAAACCCCGGCCACAGTCCACCCTCGTTTCCTTCGAAGCCGAGGCAAGGACAGGCATGCCCGTGCTTGCGGCATTTGCCGCCGCCAAGGCCGGACAGGTCATGCCGTCAGCGTTGCCGCAAATAATACAGGGAGGATACCATGCTGCCGCTTGAAGACTTGCAGACCACCATGGCGCGCTCGGTGCTCTCCATCGAGCCGTTGGTCGCCGCAAAAATTTTGACCGCCGGCAAGGCCGATCCTTTGGCGCGCCTGCGTATCTACCAAAACAACACCCGCAGTTCGCTCACTTCGGTGCTGATGGCGGTGTTTCCCGTCACGGTTCGCCTTGTCGATGAACGGTTTTTCCGTTTCGTAGCCAGCGAGTTCATTCGACGGCATCCGCCGGTGGAGTCGCGGCTGGCGCGTTATGGCGCCGGCTTCCCGCGCTTCCTGAAGACGATCGACACACTTTCCGACATGCCGATCGTGGCCGAAACGGCTCGGCTCGAATGGACCATCGCAGAAGCGCTCGACGCCGTTTGCCTGCCGTCGCGAACCCTGTCTGAATATGACAGCACCAATCTGGGACCCTCACCCGATATCCTGTTGCAGCCCTCCCTGCGGCTGATCGTTTCGTACTGGTCGATCCTGTCCGTTTGGACGGCGCACCAGCAAGAGGCGATGATCGACCAGCAGAGTGCCTGGATAAGGCGCCCTCAACGCGTGGCGTTGTGGCGAGCCGGAGATAGCGTCCGGCTGGTCCTTCTCGATCGGGCGAACTTTGCGTTCCGGCATTCGCTGAAGCACGGCCTAGGCCTCGAACACGCCACAAGCCGTGCCCTCGCCCTCGATCCCTCATTCGATCTCGTGTCCGCGCTCGTGCGTCTGTTCGGCGACGGGCTCGTCACGGATGTTCGGATCCCGACGCATCCCCTCTCAAACTGATGGAGACAGTCATGACCGCGATACCCGAATATTCCTCGCCCAATTCTGGCGGCCTTGTCGGCCTCTACAGGCGCGTTATCAAACTACCCGACCGCATTCCGTTTTCGCTGATCCAGCTCGCCGCCCGCCTCGCGATATCGCATGTCTTCTGGCAGTCCGCGCAAACGAAGCTGGCCTCCTGGCCGGTGACGCTGCAGCTGTTTGCCAACGAATACAATCTGCCATTCATCGATCCGTCGATTGCAGCGCCTCTGGCAACGGCTGCCGAAATCACGGGATCGGTGCTGCTCTTCCTGGGGCTGTTCTCCCGCCTTGGCGCACTGATGCTGCTCGGTGTCGTATCGGTAATCCAGATTTTCGTTTTCCCGGAGAACTGGGCCGAGCATCTGTTGTGGGCCTCGCTGCTCCTGCTCGTGCTGACCCGTGGCGCCGGCGTCTTTTCGCTCGACTACGTTGCGGAGCGGTCCTTTTCAGCATCCAGAAAATGAACATCTCGACCAGCTAGGGAAGCGCGGTGCGCATCTTCATCTTTCATGCCCACCCGAACCCAACAGCTTTAACGGCGCACTAACCCGCGCAGCGCAAGGCACGCCGCACACAAAAGGGCATGCCGCCCGTAAGGACCGGCCAAGCAAGAGAGTCTTCGCAATCCAGTGGAGGTAGGCATGACTGCCTACAACGTCGTTCGGTTCCGCACCAAGCCGGGCAAGGAACAGGCATTCATCGATGCACACAAGAAGGCGACCCTCGACGCCACGGGCCTCCAAAAGGCCGCTCTGATCAAGACCGGCGATCGGACCTTCTGCGTCGTCGGTGAATGGAACGACTTGGACAGCCTCGCGGCGGCACGGCCGCAGATGATCGGCCTTTTGGGCACAATGTGAGACATGCTGGAGGATCTCGGCGGCGACCTCGGCATTACCGATCCGGTCTCCGGAACGGTCATCGCCGACATCAGGACCTGAAGGGGCCCAACCGGGGGCTTGGTGCGCACCCGTCTATCAAAATCAACGAGCGACGCACGAACTACTGGAGTCCGCTGAGCCTTCGACGTATAGGCTGTCGTGAGGCAAGGTTGAGGATCCGACGTGACGGTAGTCGACGATCGTCTTCTCGAAAGCAAGATGACCAAGGTGGAGCAGGCGCGAGCCTGGAGCCCACGCGTCATCTCGAAATTCGAGACGCTGATCAAGAGCGCCGACGACCACTCACTCTATCGCGTTAATCCGCGGTCCTTTGCTCGCGACCGCGCAATCGCCGAGCCTGAAGCAATCGACCTCTTCCTTCATGCCACCCGCTGTGGGTTGTTCGACATGAGCTGGGATGTGCTGTGTCCCCAGTCCGGGATGGTGCTCGATAGTTTCGGCGCCCTGCGCACGCTGAAGACCCACTACGTCTGTGGCCTGTGCGACGTCTCGGGCGACACCGACCTCGACGACTTCATCGAGGTCACCTTCTCGGTATCGCCGAAATTGCGGCGCCTGCCTTACCACGATCCCGAGACGCTCCCTGTCGAGGATTTTCACTGGAAGCTACATTTCGGACATGACGGGCGGCTACCGGGCCAAGACGTTCGCTTTCTTGACGTTCTGCGCGGCTTCGTTCGGGGCATGACGTTTCTGCCACCCGGCACCACCACAGTTCTCCGCGGCGACCTGGGACCGGGCGCCCTTTCTGGCGTCAACGTCCAGACGCAGGCCGCGTTCGCTGTGCCAATATCAGGCGATCCGGTGTTCGCACCGACACTTCTGAAAATCGATTACGACGGCAAACGCTTCTTGCCGGCTTTGCCCACTGTGCAACCTGGCCCGATTGTCATCGAGGTAGTGAATAGAGGGACAGTGCGAGGTTCGTTGCTTGTTATCAACTGGCCGCCCGAGCTTGTCGCGCTGACCAACAAGCCAGCGCTCGATTTCGAACCCTATGTTTCCGGTGGAGCGCTGCTTGCGCGGCAAACGTTCCGCCAGCTGTTCCGGTCCGAACGTGTCGAC
Organism: Mesorhizobium sp. WSM1386; assembly: GCF_055901595.1. NCBI lineage: Bacteria > Pseudomonadati > Pseudomonadota > Alphaproteobacteria > Hyphomicrobiales > Phyllobacteriaceae > Mesorhizobium > Mesorhizobium sp. WSM1386. The sequence goes on along the minus strand of NZ_CM148373.1, from coordinate 2,590,068 downwards.
GAGAAGGAGGGGCTCGGCATCCGGCAGATCACCTTCCTGTTCACGGACCTAAGTGGTTCGACCGCCATGTATGAGCGCCTAGGTGACCTCAACGCCTACGCTTTGGTCCGCGAGCATTTCGCTCTGGTCAACGTGGCGGTTCAGCAACATTCCGGAGCGGTGGTCAAGACGATTGGCGACGCGGTGATGGCTGTATTCTCGCGGCCGTCGGATGCGATTTCGGCTGCACTTCACATCTTTGAAGAAATCGATCGCTTCAACAGTGACCATGACGGGCCGGGGATCATTCTCAAGATCGGAGCCCACTGTGGACCGTCGATCGCCGTGACACTCAACGACAACCTCGATTATTTCGGCCAGACCGTGAATGTCGCCGCACGCGTGCAGTCCTTGGCGGAAGCCGGACAGGTCTGCATTTCAGAGGCGCTCTATTCCGCGCCCGGGGTTCGCGAAATGCTTGCCGGCCATCGTGTCGTGGCTTTTGACGCGCCCCTTCGGGGTGTGCAGGGTGACGCAACTGTCTATCGCATTACACGTGGATAGACGCGTGTGGATAGACACGATTGCGTGCCAACGCCATTTCGCACCGCGTAGGAACGGGAACTCAGGGCCTCAGTCACGGTCTTGAGCAGTTCAAAGGGATAGGCTGGTGCTGCGAGAGAGGATTGAACTCTCGACCTCTCCCTTACCAAGGGAGTGCTCTACCACTGAGCTACCGCAGCCGCTGATGGCGGGCTTCTGCCATATCGAACCGGCAAGCGCAAGGCCAAGTGCAACGCTTCTGTTAAAGCCTTTGCCGGATAGCTTTTAATGACATGGCGGCGCCACAATGTTGGCTATCCCTGAATGGGTGTCGGCCGACAGGCAGGCGGGACGGGACGATGAACGACAAGACAAATCAAGCCAAAAAGGGCGGCACGGACCGAAAGGACCGGCTCGCCGAGCAATTGCGGGCCAATCTGCAGAAGCGCAAGGCGCAGTCGCGCTCACGCCGCACTGGCGACGCCGACAAGCGGCGCGCCGGGGAAGCCGACCAGCGGCCGGAGGGGCTCGGCGGAGCCAAGGAAATACAAAAAGATTAACTCAAATCGGCCACTGTTGGACCGGAGTGGGCGAAATCCTATTTCTTGAACCACGCCGGCCAATGGTCTAGACGGGCCGATACTCAAACGATTGAACCGGCCTTTTCTGGCCGAGAGGGACGTTTTCCATGGATCGCATCAGAATTGTCGGCGGCAACAAGCTTGCCGGAAGCATTCCGATTTCGGGCGCGAAAAACGCGGCCCTGCCGCTGATGATCGCCTCGCTGTTGACCGACGACACGCTGACGCTGGAAAACGTGCCGCATCTGGCCGACGTCGAGCAGTTGATCCGGATCCTCGGCAATCACGGCGTCGACTATTCGGTCAATGGCCGCCGCGAGAAGCAGAATGAAGGCTATTCGCGCACCATCAACTTCTCCGCCCGCAACATCGTCGACACGACGGCGCCCTACGAACTGGTGTCCAAGATGCGGGCCTCGTTCTGGGTGATCGGCCCGTTGCTGGCCCGCATGGGCGAGGCGAAAGTGTCGCTGCCGGGCGGCTGCGCCATCGGCACGCGCCCGGTCGACCTGTTCCTCGAAGGCCTGCAGGCGCTGGGCGCCGACATCGATGTCGACACCGGCTATGTGCTTGCCAAGACCCGGAACGGCCGCCTTGTCGGCAACCGTTACGTGTTCCCGAAAGTCTCGGTCGGCGCCACCCATGTGCTGATGATGGCGGCGTCGCTGGCCAAGGGCGAGACGTTGCTGGAGAACGCCGCCTGCGAGCCCGAGATCGTCAACCTCGCCGAATGCCTCAATGCCATGGGCGCCAGGATCTCCGGCGCCGGCACGCCAACCATCACCATTGACGGCGTCGAAGCGCTTTCGGGCGCCCGCGTGCGCGTCATCCCCGACCGCATCGAGACCGGCACCTATGCCATGGCTGTCGCCATGACCGGCGGCGACGTGGTGCTCGAAGGCGCGCGTCCCGAATTGCTGCAGACCGCGCTGGACGTGATCGCCCAGACGGGCGCCGAGATCACGCAGACCAATTCCGGCATCCGCGTGAAGCGCAACGGCGCCGGCATTTCGCCTGTCGACGTGACGACGGCGCCCTTCCCGGCCTTCCCGACCGATCTGCAGGCGCAGTTCATGGGCCTGATGACGATGGCCAAGGGCAAGTCGCGCATCACCGAGACGATCTTCGAGAACCGTTTCATGCATGTGCAGGAATTGGCTCGGCTTGGTGCCCACATCACGCTTTCGGGCCAGACGGCGATCGTCGACGGTGTGGCGAAGCTGAAAGGCGCGCCGGTTATGGCCACCGATCTTCGCGCTTCCGTCTCGCTGGTCATTGCCGGCCTGGCCGCCGAAGGCGAGACCACGGTCAACCGCGTCTACCATCTCGACCGCGGCTTCGAGCGGCTGGAAGAGAAGCTCTCCAACTGCGGCGCGGTGATCGAGCGGATTTCGGCGTAAGGCAACTGCCTTCCAGCGCTGGCGATTGGCGAAAGCCGAAGCCACATCCAATCTCCCCCTTTGCGGGGGAGATCAGCGGTTCCGCCGATGGCGCCGCCAGTTCATTGCTTGGGCCGGATTCCGTGCTGCGGTTGCACCGACCGGAAAGACCGCCTAACAGAGGGCTTAAACCAACTTTCAGGTGCACTTTCAGCATGGCAGCCCTCAAACTCATCGCGCTCGACGATCAGGATCTGAGCATTGTCTCGGCCCATGTCCAGGACGCCGTGATGAAGGTTTCGGACCTCGAATTCCTGCCTTCGGCCAAGCGTTTCGTGCTGACCATGAACCGCTTTGTCTGGGAGGCGAAGTCGGGCCTGTTTCGCCAGCACAATGAGCGGCGGCAGGCCGTACTGCATTTCGACAGGGTGCTCGGCGCCAAGACCAACGGCATAGCCCGCGACAAGCCGGCCGAGATCCTGTCCCTGCTGGCGATCAGCTTCATCGAGATCAGCAAGCCGGGCGGCATCGTCGAGCTGATCTTTTCCGGTGGCGGCACCATCATGCTCGATGTCGAGTGCATCGAGGCCCGCCTTGCCGATGTCGGCGGCGCGTGGGAAGCCACGTCGCGCCCCGTCCACAAGGCTTGAATATCCGATGGCCATCACGCTTCGTCAGTCCGATGCCGATTTCGAGCAGCGTTTCGCCGCTTTCCTGTTGACCAAGCGGGAAGTCTCCGAGGACGTCGACGCCGCCGTGCGGCAGATCATCGCGTGCGTGCGTGCCGACGGCGATGCGGCGCTGATCGACTACACACAAAGGTTCGACCGTGCCGATTTGACCAGCCTCGGCATTGCGGTGTCGAAGGAAGACATTGCGGCCGCCTACGAAACGGCCGACCCGAAGGCGGTCGAAGCGCTTGAATTCGCGCGCGACCGTATCCGATCCCACCATGAGCGGCAGCGGCCCAAGGATGATCGCTACACGGATGCCGCCGGGGTCGAACTCGGCTGGCGCTGGACGGCGATCGAGGCGGTCGGGCTCTACGTGCCGGGCGGCACCGCAAGCTACCCAAGCTCGGTGCTGATGAACGCCGTGCCCGCCCGGGTGGCCGGCGTCGAGCGCATCGTCATGGTCGTGCCGGCGCCGGGCGGCATCATCAATCCGCTGGTGCTGGTGGCGGCCGACATCTCAGGCGTGTCCGAGATCTACCGCGTCGGAGGCGCGCAGGCGATAGCGGCACTTGCCTATGGCACCGAGACCATAAAGCCGGTCGCAAAGATCGTCGGGCCCGGCAATGCCTATGTCGCGGCGGCCAAGCGCCAGGTGTTCGGCACGGTCGGCATCGACATGATCGCCGGCCCCTCGGAAGTGCTCGTCGTGGCCGACGGCAGCAACGATCCGGACTGGATCGCCGCCGACCTGCTCGCCCAGGCCGAGCACGACGCGTCGGCGCAATCGATCCTGATCACCGACGAGCCGGCTTTCGGCAAGGCGGTCGAACAGGCGGTCGAGCGCCAGTTGCAGAGCCTGCCGCGAACCGAGACGGCGTCGGCGAGCTGGCGCGATTTCGGCGCGGTGATCCTGGTGCCAACGATCGACGCGGCATTGCCGCTGGTCGACCGCATCGCCGCCGAGCATGTCGAACTGGCAATAGATGACGCCGAGGGCTTCCTGTCGCGGATGCGCAATGCCGGCGCGGTTTTTCTCGGCCGTCATACGCCGGAAGCCATTGGCGACTATGTCGGCGGCTCCAACCATGTGCTGCCGACGGCGCGCTCGGCGCGCTTCTCGTCGGGCCTGTCGGTCCTCGACTTCGTCAAGCGCACCTCGATCCTCAAGCTCGGACCGGAACAGTTGCGCCTGCTGGCGCCCGCGGCGGTCGCGCTGGCAAAGGCGGAAGGGCTCGACGCGCATGGCCGCTCCGTCACCATCCGGCTGAATATGTAGGCCGATATGACGGGCTCCGATCAAACCCGCGCAAAACTGATCGATGTCGAACTCGATGAATCGATCGGCCGTTCGACGCCCGATGTCGAGCATGAGCGGGCGGTGGCGATCTTCGACCTGATCGAGGAGAACAGTTTTCAGCCCGTCAATGACAGCGGCGCCGGTCCCTACCGGCTGAAACTGTCGCTGGCCGAGCAGCGCCTGGTGTTCGCCGTGGCGCGCGAGGACGGCAGCGCGGTCGTCACCCACATCCTGTCGCTGACGCCTCTGCGGCGCATCGTCAAGGATTACTACATGATCTGCGAAAGCTACTACGACGCCATCCGCTCCTCGACGCCGAGTCATATCGAGGCGATCGACATGGGCCGCCGGGGTTTGCACAATGAAGGCTCGCAGACGCTGATGGACCGGCTTTCGGGCAAGATCGACATCGATTTCGATACGGCGCGCCGGCTGTTCACGCTGGTCTGCGTGCTGCACTGGCGGGGCTAATCCTGGCTATCCTGCCCCGCTCGATCCTGTTCCTGTGCGGCATGAATGCCGTGCGCTCGCCGATGGCAGAGCAGCTGGCACGCCGGATGCTGCCCGCCACCACCTTCGTGGCTTCGGCCGGTGTGCGCGCCGGCGAGCGGGACCCATTCGTCGATGCCGTGCTGGCCGAGGACGGTCTCACGCTGGGCGAGCGCCATCCACGGACGCTGGACGAGCTCGAGGATGACTATTTCGACCTCATCGTGACGCTGGCGCCGGAGGCGCACCATGCCGCGCTGGAGCTCACCCGCTCGCTTGCCGTCGAGGTCGAATACTGGCCGACACCGGACCCGACGGGTGCCGGCGGCACGCGCGAGCAGATCATGGCCAGCTATCGCGACGTGCGCGAGCGGCTGAAAGCCCGGATCGGCGGCAGGTTCATCGCTCCAGACCATCCGGATTAAGCGTGTTCACAAGCGAACGATTATCATATAGGTTCCGCCGAAATTCCAGCCGGGGCGCTGGAATTGCCATCCAAGCAAAGGTATCGAATGCCGAAGGAAGAAGTCCTCGAGTTTCCGGGTGTCGTGACGGAATTGTTGCCCAACGCGATGTTCCGGGTGAAACTCGAAAACGAACACGAGATCATCGCCCATACGGCCGGCCGCATGCGCAAGAACCGCATCCGCGTGCTGACCGGCGACAAGGTTCTGGTCGAGATGACGCCATACGACCTGACCAAGGGCCGCATCACCTACCGCTTCAAGTAAGATCAGGGCTCGGCCGGAACGCGATGAGCATTTTGCAGAAGCTGGTGCTTGCCTCGGGTTCGCCGCGCCGTATCGAACTCCTGCAGCAGGCCGGCATCGAGCCGGACCGCATCCTGCCAGCCGATATCGACGAGACGCCGCTGCGTGCCGAGCATCCGCGTTCGCTGGCCAAGCGGCTGTCGAAGGAAAAGGCCGAGAAGGCGTTCGCGTCGCTGAAGACCGAGACGGACCATGCGCCAAGCTTCGTGCTGGCTGCCGACACGGTGGTCGCGGTCGGGCGGCGCATCCTGCCCAAGGCCGAGACGCTCGATGATGCCGCCAACTGCCTCGGCCTGCTGTCGGGCCGTTCGCACCGGGTCTATTCAGGCATCTGCCTGATCACGCCGGGCGGCAAGTTGCGCCAGCGGCTGGTCGAGACGCGGGTTCGCTTCAAGCGGCTGCCGCGCGAGGAAATCGACGCCTATGTCGCGTCCGGCGAGTGGCGTGGCAAGGCAGGCGGCTACGCCGTCCAGGGTCTCGCCGGCGCCTTCGTCGTGAAGTTGGTCGGCTCGTACACCAACATCGTCGGCTTGCCGCTCTACGAGACGGTGGCGCTGCTGTCGGGCGAGGGCTTCAAGATCCATCAAAACTGGTTGTCCCCACGGCTATGAGCCCCGACGACAAAGTGACCCCGCTGCGCCCCAAGCGCCCCTGCCCCGAATGTGGCAAGCCCTCGGCGCGCGAGACCTACCCATTCTGCTCGACGCGCTGCAAGGACATCGACCTCAACCGCTGGCTGAAGGGCGCCTATGTCATCAAGGCCCGTGACGACGAGGAAGAGCCGGACGCCGACGAGCCGAAATAAAGCGGCCATCGGCGACATGCTCTGATCAGGCCGCTTCCGTCTTGCGCTTCACGCGCGCCCAGGCCGGCAGCCAGTCGCCGTGAGCGGCCAGGAGATCATCGACCAATGACCAGATCTGGTCGAGATCGAGTTCGGCCGATGTGTGCGGGTCCATCATCGCTGCATGATAAATATGCTCGCGGTTCTCGCTCATCAGCGCCCGCACCGTCAGTTCCTGGACGTTGATGTTTGTGCGGATCAGTGCCGTCAGTTGCGGCGGCAGGTCGCCGATGTAGGTCGGCTGGATGCCGGAGGCATCGACAAGGCACGGTACTTCGGCGGCGCAATCGCGGGGCAGCGAGGTGATGCAGCCATTGTTGCGGACATTGCCGTAGATCACCGAGGGTTCGCCGGTCCAGACCGAATTCATGATCGAGGAGGCGTATTCCCGGGACGGCTCCACCTCGATACGGTCGGCCGAGCGATAGGCCTGCGCCTGGTCCTTCCAGTGCTCGATCTGTTCGATGCAGCGCTTGGGGTATTCATCGAGCGGAATGCCGTATTTCTCGATCAAATCGGGGCGACCGTCCTTTATGAAATAGGGCGTGTATTCAGCGAAATGCTCCGAACTCTCGGTGACGAAGAAACCCAGCCTGGTCAGCATCTCGTAGCGCACCTTGTTGGGACAGCGCGGGTTCCAGCCGGGCTTGGGCGCGCGGCCCTCGCGATAGGCGCGAACGAGATCGGGATAGAGGTTGCGATAGGAGCCGTCCGCCTGCCGATGCTCGAACTTCAGGTAGAAGGCCATGTGGTTGATGCCGGCCGAGCGATAGCGGATTTCCTCGTAGGGAAGGTCGAGATCGTGTGCCAATTCCATCGCCGTGCCCTGCACCGAATGGCAGAGGCCGACCTGTTTGATATCAGGGTATTTCTCCGATATTGCCCAGGTGTTGATCGCCATCGGGTTGACGTATTGCAGCATGATCGCTTCGGGGCAGACGGCGAGCATGTCCTCGCAGATCTTCCACAGATGCGGAACGGTCCGCAGGCCGCGCATGATGCCGCCGACGCCGAGCGTGTCGGCGATCGTCTGGCGCAGGCCGTATTTCTTCGGCACTTCGAAGTCGGTGACGGTGCAGGGCTCGTAGCCGCCGATCTGAAAGGCGACGACGACGAAGTCGGCGCCGGCGAGTGCCTTGCGCTGGTCGGAGTAGGTCTCGGCCTTCGCCTTGACGCCGAGCGTCGCGATCAGCTTGTTGACGACGACGGCGCTCTCCTCCAGCCGCTGCGGATTGATGTCCATCAGAGCGATCGTCGCGCCCGACAGCGACGGGCGCTGCAGCACGTCGCCGACGATGTTCTTCATGAACACCGTCGAGCCGGCGCCGATGAATGTGATCCTGGGATTTTCTGCCACGCTAACCTCCGGCTATGTTCAGGCCACGTCGAAAGCGGCCCTGACGAGCCGTTCGGTGTAGGCGGTCTTGGGATTGGAGAGGACCTCGTCGACAGGTCCCTGCTCGACGATCTTGCCGTGCTGCATGACGATGACGCGGTGGCAGAGCGCCCGCACCACCTTCAGGTCGTGCGAAATGAAGAGGTAGCTCAGGCCGCGCTCGTCCTGCAGCTTGCGCAAGAGGTCGATGATCTGGGCCTGGACGGAGAGGTCGAGCGCCGAGGTCGGCTCGTCGAGCAAAATGAATTCGGGTTCGAGCGCAATGGCACGGGCAATGGCGATACGCTGGCGCTGGCCGCCGGAAAATTCGTGGGGAAAGCGCGACAGGATATCGCCGGGCATGCCGGCGCTGACCAGCGCCTCGCGCACCCGCTCGACCCGCTCGCGCCGCGTCGCGCCGATGCTGTTGACGATCAGCCCTTCCTCGATGATCTGGCCGATCGTCATGCGCGGATTGAGCGAGGAAAAGGGATCCTGGAAGACGATCTGCATGCGCGAACGCAGCGGCCGCATTTCGTTGCGGGACAGGCCCTGGATCGGCTGGCCGTCGAAACGGATTTCGCCGCGCTTGGCGTCGATCAATCTCAGCAAGGCCTGGCCGAAGGTGGTCTTGCCGGAACCGGATTCGCCGACCAGCCCCAACGTCTCGTGGCGGCAAAGTTTGAGGCCGAGGTCGTCGACGGCGACCAGTTCGCGCCAGTCCGGTTTCAGGAAGGTGCCGTGGCGCAGCATGAAGCAGACGCGCACGCCATTCGCCTCGAGGATGGTGCCACTGCCCTCCGGCAGCGGTTGCGGCCGTCCGCGCGGCTCGGAAGCCAGCAGCCGCCTGGTGTAGGGATGCTGCGGATCGGCGAACAGCCGTTCCGTGACGTTGTGCTCGCACATTTCGCCATGCTGCATGACATAGACGTAGTCGGAAAATTTGCGCACCACCGTGAGGTCATGGGTGATCAGGATCACCGCCATGCGCAGCTCTTTCTGCAAATTGCGGATCAGGTTGAGGATCTGCGCCTGGACCGTGACGTCGAGCGCCGTCGTCGGCTCGTCGGCGACCAGCACGTCTGGATTGTTGGCGAGCGCCATGGCGATCATCACACGCTGCCGCTGCCCGCCGGAGAGCTGGTGCGGGTATTGCTTGAGCCGCGCTTCCGGCTCGGGGATCTGCACATGCCGCAGCAGCTCGAGCGCCCGCGCCCAGGCTTGCCTGCGGCCCACCTTGCGGTGCACCCTGATCGCCTCGACGATCTGGCTGCCGACCGTGTAGATGGGATTGAGCGAACTCATCGGCTCCTGGAAGATCATCGAGATGCGGTTGCCGCGCAGCTTGCGCCGGTCTCGCTCGGCGAATTTCAGGATGTTCTGGCCCTCGTAACAGACGCTCGATCTTGGCGACACGGTGGCGCGCCGCGACAGCAGCCCCATGACGGTACGCGCCGTCACCGACTTGCCGGAGCCGGATTCGCCGACGATGGCGATCGTCTCGCCGCGATAGAGCTGGAACGAGACGTCCTTGACCGCCTCGACGACACCGTGCTCGACCTTGAAGGCGACCTCGATGTTGCGGGCGTCGATGATGGGCTCGCCCTGGCGCCCGTCATGGTCGTGGCGGACGGCAGGTGCGAAGGTTTCGGCGAGCGCGACGGTCATTCCTGCCACCTCAATAGGGGTCGACGGCGTCGCGGAGGCCATCGCCCAGCGCGTTGAAGGCAAAGACGGTGACGAGTACGAAACCGACCGGCGACAGGATCCAGGGATAGGTGCCTATGACGGAATAGGTCGCGGTGTCCTGCAGCATCAACCCCCACGAGATCAGCGGCGGCTTGACCGCGAAGCCGAGGAACCCGAGGAAGGATTCCAAGAGCACCACCGTCGGGATCGCCAGCGTCACGGCAACGATCACGTGGCTCATCACATTGGGGAAGATGTGCTGCATGATGATGCGCCGGTCGGTGGCGCCAACCGCCATGGCGGCGCGCACATATTCGATCCGCGCCAGCGCCAGCGTCTTGCCGCGCACCTCGCGCGACATCTGCGCCCAACCCAAGGCCGACATGACGATGATGACGAAGGCGAGGAAGACATTGGTGGGCGCGGTGACCGGGATCAACGTCGTCAGCGCCAGATAGAGCGGCAATTGCGGAAAGGCGAGCACCAGTTCGACGAAGCGCTGCATCCAGACATCGAACCGGCCGCCGAAATAGCCGGAGACCATGCCGACCGTGGTGCCGATAACGGTGATGATGAAGACCACCGTCAGCGCGATCATCAGCGAGACGCGCGAGCCGTGGATGGCGCGCGACAGGACATCGCGGCCAAACTTGTCGGTGCCGAGGAAATGCACCGGCAGGCCGTCCATCGAGGCGAAGAAATGCCGGTTGGCCGGAATGAGCCCGAAGAGCCTGTAGGGCGCGCCCTCGACGAAGAAGCCGAGCAGCCTCGGGTGGTCGTAGTCGGGGCCGACGATGGGCTGGAAGGTGACCGGATCGAGATCCGCCGAATCGGCAAGTGCATAGACCCTCGGCCGCATGACGAGATTGCCGTCCCTGTCGTGGAAGGAAGGCACTTGCGGCGGCGCGAAGCCGACATCGGTCGCCTTCGGATCCATCGGCGCCACGAACTCGGCGAACACCGCCATCACCAGCAGCAGCACGACGAGCCAGAGCCCGGCCATGCCGGTCCAGGAGCGCTTCAGCCGGCGCCAGACAAGCGCGATGTAGCTCTCGTTGCCGCGCGCCGGTATTGCTATGATGGGCGCTTCGGCCGGCAGCGGTGGGGGTGACGGATCGCGCGCCAGCATCTAGCCCTCCCCGAACTGGCGCACGCGCGGATCGAGCAGGACGAGCAGCATGTCAGCGATGATGTTGCCGACGATCAGCGTCGCCGACAGCACCATCATGAAGGTCGCGGTGACGTAGACGTCGCCGACCGCCATCGAGCCGACGATCGCCGGGCCGACGGTCGGCAGCGCGAAGATGATCGCCGTCTCGATCTCGCCGGTGAGCATGTAGGGCAGCACCACGCCCTGATACATGACGAGCGGATGCAGTGCGTTGGGCACGGCATGGCGCATGACGACGGCGCTGCCGGTCAGGCCCTTGGCTCTCGCCGTCTCGACATATTGGGCGTTGAGCGTATCCAGCAGATTGCCGCGCATGACGCGCATGTTGTAGGCGAGGCCACCGAAGGTGGCGATCGCGACCACGGGCCAGACATGCTTGACGAGGTCGGCGAACTTGCCCCACGACCATGGCGCGCCGCCATATTGCGGCGAGAAGAACGAGCCTATCTCCGACACGTTGAACTGGAAGACCAGCAGATAGACGATGATCAGCGCCATCAGGAAGCGCGGCACCGTCATGCCGAGGAAGGAGATGGCCGACAGCGTCGAGTCGATCCAGGTGTATTGCCGGGTCGCCGCCCATATGCCGAAGGTGATGCCCAGCACCGAAGCGAGGAGATGGCAGACCAGCGCCAGGATGAGAGTGCGCGGCAGCCGCTCGCCGACGACGTCGGCAACCGGCTTGTTGTAGTAGAGGCTGTAGCCGAAATCGCCGCGGGTGACGATGCCGCCGATCCAGTTGAGATACTGGACGGGCAACGGCTTATCGAGGCCATGTTCGATACGATATGCGTGGGCCTGAGCGTCGGCTTGGGCGAAGGAGGCGCCACCCTGGTTGATCAGCTGCGAGCGGATGTAGTCGGCATAATCGCCCGGCGGCGCCTGGATGATGGCAAAGGTGACGAGACTCAAGATGGCGAGGACCGGTATCGCCGACGCTATGCGCATTGCCAAGAATCGCAGCATGGACGGTCCGCTTCCTCATCTTGCCGGACGCGCCGCTTGGGGCGTTCGGAGGTTGGTTTTTCCCGGCCGCGCCATCAGCGCGGCCGGGTCTCTCTCAGTCAGGGGAGGTAAACCTACATCGGGCCCTTGTCGCCGGGCTTGCCGGGGAGCTCCTCAGGGAAGAGTTCATATTTCGCCTGCTTGTCGGCGGTGACGAAGACACGTTCACGGACGATCGAATCCTCGGCCCAGTTGAACATGAAGATCGGTGTACCCTGCGGGATATTGGAGAAGCGCTTGTTGACGATCAGCGCCCCGGGATACTCCGTCAGGCCGATATTGTAGACGTGTTCCGTCGATATCTTCTGGAACTCCTTCATCAGGCTGGCGCGCTCGTCATTGTCCGACGAGGAGACGAACTTGTTGACGATGTCGACGAGGTCCTTTTCGAAAGGCATCAGGTCGACCTGGCCGCTTTCCGGCGCGCGGTGATCCCAGCTGGTCTTGGGACCGACCGGCGCGAGCTGTTCGGTGTTCTGCACGACCGAGGTCAGTTCCTGGTCGTTACGCCGGATCAGCCAGTCGAAGCGGCCGGAATATTGCGAGGCGTCGCGCTGGGTGCCGTTGAGGCCGTTCAGCACAACCCGAAGCCCGAGCTTCTCCATCTGGGCGACGATGCCTTCGGCGAGGCTCTTGTCAGTGCCGTAATCGTTGTTGACCAGCATCACGATCTCGACGTTCTTGCCGCCGGCGGTGCCGGCCGGGAAGTTCACGAAACCGTCGCCATCCGTGTCCTTGAGGCCGGCCTTGGCGAGTTCGGCCTTGGCGCCCTCGAGGTCGAAGGGATAATAGACGGTCGACTTGCGGTCATAGAAGCTGGTGCCAGACGAGAAGCCGCCGGGATAGATGGCGGTGAACGGCCCTTTGACCAGGGAGTCGCCAAGCGCCTTGCGGTCGAGCGCCATGGTGACGGCCTTGCGGAAATCCTCGTTGCGGTTCAGCTCGCGGATGGCCTGACCGCGCTCGTCCGGGTTGCCCCAGCCATTGGCGGAAAAGTTCAGGCGCAGATTGTAGCCGATGAGGCGCGGGCCGAAGGCCAGACGTGCCGGCGCGTTCGCTTCCGCAGCGCGCTTCAGCGAGGCGACGAAGTTTTCCGGCTGCTCGAGGTTTGAAAAGTCGCCAGAGCCAGCCACCGCCTGGACATCGCGGTCGGCCCAGGTCGACAGCTTGTACTGCAGTTCGTTGAGATAGGGCAGCTGGTTGCCCTTTTCGTCGACCTTCCAATAGTAGGGGTTGCGGCGCATGACGATGATGTCGTCCGGCCGGTATTCGACCGGCACCCAGGCGCCCATCACCGGCATGTTCATATATTCCGGTGGGAAGGCGTTCTTGAACTGGTCGTAGGTGTTCTTCGAATATTTGGGATGCTGCGGCTTCAATATGTGCGCGGGACCGGGGCAGAAAGTGCCGTAGGCCATGGCGTAGAGGTACTGTTTCGGGAAGGCGTCCTTGAAGGTCCACTCGACGGTATGATCGTCGATCTTTTTCAGCGTCGTGCCGACGCCGAAGGTTTCCTGTGTCGCACCATTCAACGGAGAGACGTTCGGGTCGATGACCTCGTCGTCCCAGTAGAACATGACGTCGTCGGCGTTGAAGGCAACGCCATCGGACCATTTGGCGCCCTCGACCAGATGCATGGTCAGCTTATGGCCGTCCTTCGACCACTCCCAGCTTTTGGCCAGGTTCGGCAGCGGCTCGGTGTCCTTGGCCTCGACCTGGAACAGCGGCGCGGTGCGCGTCAGGCATTCGGAGAGGCCGATGTCGATGCCGCCCCAGCCTTGCGTCTGGCCGGCGCCATAGTTCCAGCCTTCCGGCCGCCCGCCGATCACATGGCGCATCGTATCGCCATAGACGCCGACGCCATCGGGCATGTTGGCCGTCTTGAAGACCAGCGGCTCCTTCGGCAGCCTGTCCTTCACCGGCGGCAGCTTGCCGGGCTTGACGTATTTTTCCGTCACCCAGTCCGGCTCGTGATATTCCGGCAGCGCCTTGAACTCCAAGATGGAGTCGCGCGCCACATACTTGATCTTGCCTTCGGCCGGAAACGTCGCCGGCGTCGGCGGGACCGTCGGTTCGGAAGCGAAGGCGTTGAGCGCCGGAACGGAGACGCTCAGCGCCAGTCCGGCGACAATGCCAATGCTGCGTAGGTTCCTCATTATCTCCTCCCTCGTGTTCAGACTTTTTCTGCTGCTGGTCTTCTGCATTGGCGGCTGACTGCGGCGGACCTGCCTCCCGTGGATCCGCGGCCGCTCCCGGGTTCAGCCGGTCTGCTTCAGCGCGGCCTTTTCGGCGCGCAACTCGTCGATCGAGCGCACGTTGCGCCGCGCAGCACCGGCCCATTCGCGGGTCTTGACCACGGATTTCGACAACCGCTCCTTGGCGGCCGGAACTGCATGCGCGTATTGCGGCAACCAGGCGGCCTGGGCGACGACCATTTCGTCGACCATCTGCCAGACCTCCTCCGGGGTCGACACCGCGCCAACCAGCGGATCATGCAGCACGGCGAGCTTCAGGAGATCGATATCGCCCGATATCGCGGCATGGACCGACATGCGCTGGACGTTGATCGAAGACATGCAGGTCGCCGCGCAGGCCTCCGGCAGCGTGATGCCGGCGGCCATGTTGATGCCGAAACGGTCGACGAAGCCGGGCGACTCGATGATGGCGTCCTGCGGCAAATTGGTGATCACGCCGTTGTTCTTGACGTTGAAATGGCCGCGATAGACGCGGTTGGTCTCCAGCGCCTCCAATATGTGGCTGGCATGCTCGTTGGAGCGCTTGGCCACGTCGATCGGCTTCGACGCCGCTTCAAGGAACTGCGGATACTCCGTCTCGAACCAGTTGCGGGTCTCGGTCGAGTAGCGCAGGTAGCCGCCGGTCTCGCCATGGATCCAGTCCGACATGTCGATCCAGCGCATGATCTCGTCCGGGCGCTTCCGATACCAGGGCAGGTATTCGGACAGATGGCCGTTGCTTTCGGTCGAATAGACGCCAAAGCGCTTCAGCACGTCGATGCGCAGCTTCTCCTGCTGCGAGTAGACCGGATGCGCCTCGAAGGCGGCAACCAGTTCATCCTTGCCGATCTTGCGGCCATTCAGGCGCAGATCGATGAACCAGGTCTGATGGTTGATGCCGGAGCAGACATAGTCGAGCTCCCGAGGCGACTTCGCACCCAGCACCTCGCCGATCTGCTCGGCACCGTGTTGGACGCCGTGGCAGAGCCCGACCGTGTCGACCTTGCCGTATTCGATCGCCGCCCAGGTGTTCATGGCCATCGGGTTGGCGTAGTTGAGGAACTTGGCGTTGGTGTCGGCGACCTCGCGGATGTCCTTGCAGAAGTCGAGGATCACCGGAATGTTGCGTTGGCCGTAGAGAATGCCGCCGGCGCAGATCGTGTCGCCGACACACTGGTCGATGCCGTATTTCAAGGGAATGCGGATGTCGTCGGCATAGGCTTCCAGGCCGCCGACCCGAACGCAGCTGATGATATAGCGCGCGCCTTCGAGCGCCTTGCGGCGGTCGGTGGTTGCCGTCACCCTGGTCGGCAATCCGTTCGCCTCGACGATCCTGTCGAGGATCGCCTTGATCATCTGCAGATTGTGCTCGCTGAGATCGGTCAACGCGAATTCGATGTCCTTGAATTCGGGCACACAGAGGATGTCGGTGAACAGTTTCTTGGTGAATCCGACGCTGCCGGCGCCGATAATAGCGATTTTGAAACTCATCACCTTCACCTCGATCCAATCGAATGCTAGGCAAGGAGCAACAAGGGAGGATATAGCCACACGCCAAGGCGTGCCTGCCATTCAGGCCGGAATCCGGCTTTTCTCCTCCCGCCCGCTCCTCGACCGCGGGTCTTTCGCGTTCTTCGAGGCGGGATTATGCGCTTATTCGCGAGCGCGACCAGAGAAGGATTATGCTTTCAGGGGTAATTTTGTGCTGCAGGATTTGATCGCCAACGGACAGTCGATGCGCACGATCTCGCTGCCGCGCGGCCGCCAGCGCCTGCATGCCATGCCGACAAGCACGGGCTATGAAGTGCGCGAAGACGAAATCTACGATTGGGATGGGCGCAAACGCGGCCAGACGCCATTCACCGTGCTCCAGCACACGATCAGCGGAACCGGCCGGCTGCGCTACGAGAACCGCAACTATCGCCTGCAGCGGAACGACACATTGCTGGTGCTGGTGCCGCACAACCACCGCTACTGGCTGGCCAGGGACGAGCGCTGGGAATATTTCTGGATCTCGATGAACGGCGAGGAGGCGCTGCGCATCCACAAGTCGATCCTCAACGTTTCCGGTCCGGTGTTCCGGCTGCAGCCGGCGACGATAGATCATCTTGCCGATTGCAGTTTGCGGCTCGTCAAGGGCGCCGCTTCACCGGGCGCTGCTTCGGCGATCGCCTACGAGGCTGCGATGGCGCTCTATGACGATGTCTTCGGCTCACACGCCTTTGCCGAGAAACAGAGCGCCATGCAGCCGGTCATCGATCACATCAACGCCAACCTCGACAAATCGCTGCCAGTGGCGGAGCTGGTCCAGATCAGCGGCCTCAGCCGGGCCCATTTCTCGCGCTGCTTTGCCGAGAGCGAAGGCCTGCCGCCAGCCGAATTCGTGCTGCAGCAACGCCTGCAGCGCGCGGCGAAGCTTTTGACCAAGGCCGACTTCCTGCCGGTGAAGGAAGTCGCCATCCTGTGCGGCATCGAGGACGCGAACTATTTTTCAAAGGTGTTCCGCCGGCTCTACGGAACCACGCCAAGCCAATTCCGCACCACCGGCATGTATGCCAGCTTGCGGACGCCGCCCCGGGGCCGCATCAGGGTGTCCGATGACGAGACCTGACGCCGCTTTGTCCTTGTTCCATGCGTGTCAGGCGGCGTGCAGCCTGCCACTGTCCAACCATTCGAGATCGGCCGGCGAAAGCTTGATGTCGAGAGCGCGCAGGCTGTCGTCCAGCTCGCCAAGAGTGCGCGGCCCGATCAACGGAATGGACGGGAAAGGCTGGTTGAGCACATAGGCCAGCGCGATGTGAATCGGGCTCTTGCCCAGTCGTGCGGCGAGTTCGATCGCCCGGTCGCGGCGACCAAAATTCCGCTCCGAATACCAGACCCGCACCAGTTCCTCATTGTCGCGCAGGTCGCGCCCGGCGCGGTCGGTGAAGAAGCCGCGGCCCTGGCTCGACCAGGCGAAATTCGGCATCTGCCGCGCTGTCAGCCAGGCCTTCCAGTCATCGGTGGAGGAAGTGATGCATCCCGCCCAGATCGGCTCCAGCATTTCGGCCAGCGAGAAGTTGTTGGACAGCGCGCCGGGCTTCTGTTTGCCGGTACGCTGCGCATAGGCGATGGCCTCGTCCATGCGCTGCATCGTCCAGTTCGAGCCGCCGAACGGACCGCGGATGCGGCCGGCCTTGACCTCGCGGTCCATCGCATCGACGAACTCGCCGACCGGCACATCAGGGTTGTCGCGGTGCATGAAATAGATGTCGACATGATCCGTCTGCAGCCGATCGAGCGACTGGGCGAGCTGCTTGCCGATCACGTCGGGATAGCAGAGCGGCGAATGCGCGCCCTTGGCGATGATCACCGACTGCTCGCGCACGCCACGGTTCTTCAACCATTGGCCGAGCAGCGTCTCGGTGTAGCCGCCGCCATAGACATAGCCGGTGTCGAACAGATTGCCGCCGACTTCGAAGAAAGCGTCGAGCAGGATCGAGCCCGAGGAGAAGGTGCGGAAATCCTCGAAGCCGAGCGCCACTATTGACGCTGGTTTCGCCAAGCCCGGAATGGCGCGCTTGGCGATCGCGGTGCCGCCGGGGCGCAAGGGCCGGCCGGCAATGGTGCTGGTGCGCAGCGGGGCTTTTTCGATCTCATACTCCAGCCCGACGGCGGCGCGCCATCTGTCGAGCACGCGCAAGGTGCCGAGACTGTCGGCCCAGCCCATCCCCGGCCAGGCGAATTCCTGCCGCCCGGCGCGGATCGCCTCGCCAGCGCCGTCGACCTCGAAGGAATAGACATGGCGTTTTTCGTTGACGCTGATCGTCTCTCGCGACCCGTCGGCGCCGATCACGTCGACGTGGCCGAGGCCAACATCGCGGTTGCCGCCGGCGAACCAGAAGTCCGGCACTTCGATGCGGCCCTTGGTACCGAGGATGCGCAGGACATTGTCTTGGTTGAGCGAGATGCTGCAGGAGACCTCGGCGACGATGCCATCAGGGAAATGCAGCAGCGCCGAAGCCCACTCATCGACGCCGGACTGGCCGAGATGGGCGGTGCCCACCACCTTGTCGGGCTCGATGAACGGTTTTCCAGCCGCCGCCCCGGCAATCAGCCGGACCATCGAGACGGGATAGCCGCCGACGTCCAAGATGCCGCCGCCGGCGAGCTCATTGGCATAAAGCCGGTGCTGCGGCATGAAGCCCGGCATGGCGAAGCCGAAGCTCGACTTGATCATCCTGATCTCGCCGATGACGCCGGACTTGATCAATTCCACCAGCTTCAGCGTCTGCGGATGCAGCCGGTACATGAAGGCTTCGCCGAGAAAAGTGCCAGCCTTGCGCGCGGCGTGGATCATGGCGTCGGCCTCGAAGGCGGTCAGCGCCAACGGCTTTTCGCACAGCACATGCTTGCCCGCTTCCGCCGCCCGGATCGCCCATTGCGCATGGCCGGGATGCGGTACCGCGATGTAGACGGCATCGACCTGCGGATCGTCGAGCAAGGCCTCATAGCCGTCGAGGATGCGGGCACCGGGGAAACTCTCCGCAAGGCCCGGCTTGGCGGGATTGCGCGCGCCGATGGCGACCAGTTTTCCGGTGTGCGAAGCGGCCACGCCGCCGGCAAAAGCCTGGGCGATGCCGCCCGGACCGAGAATGCCCCAGCGAATGGGCGTGGTTGCAGTCATTGTCATTCTCCTTGAAGGCTGGAGGGGCGGCCAGTCAGCGCAGCCGCAGCCCCTTTTCGTCGAACAGGTAGGATTTGCGGATGGAAACGGTGACTTCGGACGTGTCGGGAACCTTGGCCGCGTCGCGCTGGATCACCACATCTTCGCCGTGCGCAGTGCGGGCATAAAGAAAGCTCGTGCCGCCAAGGTGTTCGATCACGTCGATGGCGACGACGAGATCGGTGTCGCCTTCTCCGGCGACGCCGAAATTTTCGGGCCGCACGCCGACAATGACCTTCGTCCCGGCCTCCGGCGCGGTGCCGGTCAGCGGCTGGGTGATGCGGGTTTTCTCCTGGCCCGCCAGCTCGACCACGACACCGCGCGCATCGCGCCCGACGATGCGGCCCTTGATGAAGTTCATCTTCGGCGAGCCGACAAACCCCGCCACGAACAAATTGTCGGGATCGTCGTAGAGTTCGAGCGGCCTGCCGATCTGCTCGATATGGCCGGCGCGCAGCACGACGATCCGGTCAGCCAGCGTCATCGCCTCGGTCTGGTCGTGCGTGACATAGACCATGGTGGCGCCGAGTTCCTTGTGCAGGCGCGATATCTCGACCCGCATCTGCACGCGCAGTTCGGCGTCAAGATTGGAGAGCGGCTCGTCGAACAGGAACACCTGCGGCTCGCGCACGATGGCGCGGCCGATGGCGACGCGCTGGCGCTGGCCGCCGGAGAGCTTTTTCGGGCGCCGGTCCATCAGTTCGCTGATGCGCAGGATCTCGGCCGCCCGCTTCACCCGCCGCTCCGTGTCGGCCTTCGGATTGCCGGTCATGCGCAATCCGAACGAGAGGTTCTGCTCGACGCTCATATGCGGATAGAGCGCATAGGACTGGAAGACCATGGCGATGCCGCGGTCGGCCGGCTCGACGTCGTTGACCACCTTGCCGCCGATGGCGATCTCGCCATCACTGATGTCCTCAAGCCCGGCGATCATCCTGAGCAGCGTGGACTTGCCGCAGCCGGAGGGGCCGACGAAGACGACGAACTCGCCGTGCTTGATGTCGATGTTGGCGCCGTGGACGACCTCGAAGGTGCCGAAGCGCTTGACGACATTGTTGAGCGTAACGGTTGCCATGCTGGCCCTTACTTGATCGCGCCAGCGGCGATGCCGGCGATGAAATGGCGCTGCAGCAGCACGAAGACGACAAGCATCGGCACGGTCAGCATTACAGCGCCGGCCATGATGCCGCCCCACGATACCTTGGTGAGGCCGATCAGCGTGCCGAGCGCCACGGGTGCGGTCATCGAGCCCGGCTGGCTGTTGATCAAAAGCGGCCAGAGATAATTATTCCAGGACGCGAGAAACAGGATGATGGCAAGTGCGGCCAACATCGGCCGCGCCAGCGGCAGCGCGACGAACAGGAAGATGCGCCACTCCTTCACACCTTCGACGCGCGCGGCGTCAAAAAGGTCGTCCGGCATCATCGAGAAGCTCTGCCGCATGAACAAGACGCCCAGCGAATTGAACAGCGGCGGCACGATCAGCGCCACCCAGGTGTTGGCGAGTTGGAAGTCGCGCGCCACCATGATGAATTGCGGGATCAGCACCACCGCGTAGGGCAGCGTGATGGTGCCGAGGATGATGGCGACGACCACGCCCTTGCCGAAGAACTGGTAGCGCGCCAGTGCCCAGCCGGCCATCGAGGTCAAGAGCACCGACAGGAAGGTGTAGGTCACCGCCACCGAGACGGAGATGCCGATGGCGCCGACGAAGTTGGTGTCGCGTTGCAGATTGTTGAAATTGTCGACGAAATTGCCGTGCGGCAGCAACTCGATGCCCGGGCTGAATATGCCGTTGTCGGGCATGGTCGAGAACACCACCATCATCCACAACGGAAACAGCCAGATCAGCGCCAGCGGCGTCAGGAAGAGATGCAGCAAGAGGCTGCGTCTCAGGCGGGCCGAGGAGAGCGAGCTCATTGCTTTTCCCTCGTCAGCCACAGTTGCACCAGCGTGATGGCGATCGCCAGCCCCGCCATTGTATAGGCGACGGCCGAGGCGTAGCCGAAATTGAGCGAGCGGAAGCCCTGGCGGTAGAGCAGCAGGCCGAGCGTCTCGGTGCCGCCGCCCGGTCCGCCGCGCTCGGTGATCAGGAACGGCTCGGTGAACAACTGCATGGTGCCGATGATCGACAGCACCGTGCAGAACACGATGACCGGCTTCAACAGCGGCAAGGTTATGTGGAAGAATTGCTTGAGCTTGCTGACGCGATCAAGCGTCGCCGCCTCGTAGACATCCTCGGGAATGGACTGCATGCCGGCCAAAAGGATGATGGCGTTGTAGCCGGCCCAACGCCAGGTGACCGCGATCATGATCAAAGCCATCGCCGGCGTGACGTTGGAGAACCAGTCGATCTTGGGCAGCCCGACGCTGTTCAGGAGCTTGTTGGCGATGCCGAAATCGAGGCTGAACATCAGCCGGAAAACCGCCGAATAGGCGACCTCGCCGACCACGACCGGAGCGAAGAAAGCGAAGCGATAAAGCCCCCTCGCCTTCAACAGCGGCGAATTCAAAAGCACAGCCATCACCATGGCCAGCGTGATCATCACCGGCACCTGGATGACGAGGATGAGCAGCGTGTTCTTCAGCGCGTTGAAGAAGGCCGGATCGCCGATCAGCCGGCCCCAGTTGAAGCCGGGGGCAAAGCGCCAGGGCACCGTGCGCGTCGCCTGGAACGAGATCATGAACGAGGAGATGATCGGCCACAGCCAGAAGACGGAGAAGATCAGGAGATAGGGAGCGAGGAAACGATAGGCCGTGGCGTTACGGTTGCGCATCATCGTCCTCCTTCTACCCGATTGTTGTTTTAGGCCATCGTCTGGGTCTTCCCTTCTCCCCTTGTGGGAGAAGGTGTCGTCGAAGGCGACGGATGAGGGGTGTTCCAGGAAACGCCAACGTCTCACTCCGCTGGGGCACCCCTCATCCGTCTCGGCGCTATCGCGCCGATCCACCTTCTCCCACAAGGGGAGAAGGGAAAGCGGCGCTCACTCCTTGACCGGCAGTCCGGTCGCCGCGGCGATCTGGCTGGCGGCATCGTCGAGCGCTGCCTTGGCGTCGGCATAGCCGCCGGCGAGATACTTGGTCTGCACCGCGCGCATGATGATTTCGGCGTCGCTCTGGAACTGCGTGCCACGGCTGGGGACTACCTTAGGCAACGTGCCGAGGATATCCTTCCACACAGCCTGGCCACCCCAATAGGGCAGGCCTTCCGAGACGTAGGGATCATTCAGCGCCGACACCAGCGATGGGACGAGACCGAATTCCTTCAGCATCGTGATCTGGCCCTCATTGGTTCCGAGCGTGTATTTAAGGTATTCGTAAGCCGCCTCCTTGTTCTTCGACACCGAGGTGATGGCCAGCGAAGAGCCGCCGAGATTTGCGGCGCGCGGGCCGTCGGAGGTCAGGCTCGGCATCAGATAGACGCCCCATTTACCGTTTTCGCCCGCCGATTCGGTACGGATGGTGCCTTCATACCAGCCGCCATAGACCTGGGTGGCGACCGTGCCGGCGGTGTTGTTGGTGATCTTGGTGCCCCAGTCGGCCGAGGACATGATGCCGGCATCCTTCATGTCCTTGATCTTGGCCAGCGTATCGACACATTTCGGCTGGTTGACCGTGATCGACTGGCCGTCCTCGGCGAAATAGGAGCAGCCTTGCTCGTTGGAGATCATACGGAAGAATTCGGTGTCGCCGTTGAAATCGGCATTGGTCATCGAGACGCCCGGATTGGCGGCCTGGATCTTCTTGCCGGCGGCGATGAAATCGTCCCAGGTCTTGATCGACGCCGGATCGACACCGGCCTTTTCGTAGAAGTCCCTGCGATAGAAGGCGGCGACCGGGCCGGAATCCCACGGCATCGCATAGGCCTTGTCGCCGACTTCCAGCTCCGTGCGCTTGAAATCGGGGAATTTCTTCTGGTCTTCGGCGCTGTAGCCCAGCGTGTGCAGGTCGACGAAGCAGTCGGGGAACTGGCTCCAGTAATTCTCGGCCTCGCCGTTCTCTATGGTGACGATGTCGGGCAGGCCGACACCGCCTGCGGCACAGCCGGCGATCGACTTGTCATAGGTCGGCTGGTTGCCGAGATCCTGGACCGTGACCTTGATGTCAGGATGCAGCTTGTTGAAGCCGGCGACCGTCGCCTTCAGTGACGAAGCGGCGACGTTCCAACTCCAGATGGTGATTTCGCCTGATTGCGCCATGGCCGGGGCTGAGCCCAGGGCAAGCGCAAGCGCGGCGCAGGACAGTGTGATGCGCATTGAAATCCTCCCATTTCATTTGCTCTCTCTGCGAGCCTGGCTAGACTATGCAGCGCGGAAGGCTTGTCCCGGACAAAGGGAATAAGGAATTGGCGGAAAGTAAGATGCCGGAACGGCCGTTTTACCAGCCTGGCGCCAGCAGCGTGGAAGGCCTGCCGCTGCTGTTGCAGATGTTTCACACCACTCCCCTGGTGATGCTCAAGCCGCACTGGCATGCCCAGGTCGAGGTGAATTTCATCGTGCGTGGCAGCGTGCACTACCGCATGAACGAGCACGAAATCTCGCTTTCGGCCGGTGAGATGTGCCTGTTCTGGGGCGGCCTGCCGCACCAGATGGACGATTTGAGCGACGACGCCGTCTATGCCGGCGCGCATCTGCCGCTGGTGCATTTCTTCCGGTTGCACCTGCCGGCGGACATTCGCCATCGGCTGATGACGGGCGCCACGCTGGTGACCGGCGCCACCGATCAATCCGACAACGACAACTTCGCCCGCTGGAACCGCTATGCCCGCTCGGGCGACCCGGCTAAGGCCGAGCACGCCGTCAACGAACTTCTGCTGCGGCTGGAGCGGGTGCGGTTCGAGCCTTACCGGCTGGTGCCCGAAACCGCAGCCGGGCACGAGACGGGCAGTCCCTTCGACCAGCAATCGTCGCGCAATGTCGGGCGCATGTGCGATTTCATCGCCGAAAACTTCCTCTACGACATCGATTGCGTGAACATTGCCGGGGCGGCCGACATCCATCCCAAATACGCCATGAGCCTGTTCAAGAAATCGACCGGCATGACGTTGAACGAATATGTCAACCTTCTGCGGTTGAGCTACGCACAGGCGCTGTTGATGCATCAGGACGCCAATGTGCTCCGCGTTGCCATGGATTCGGGCTTCGGTTCGCTCAGCGCCTTCAACAAATCGTTCCGCAAGCTGGCCGGCATGACGCCCTCCGATTTTCGCAAGGGCCTAGCCAGCGCCAGATAGCCCGCAGGCCGGTTGGGGCCTCGCAAGGGATGCGAGCACATTTCGGCATCTCACCCATCGCCGCATCTCACCGCATCTCGCCGCATCTCAATTGTCGGCTAAAAGGCAGGTCGGGCTGCCGGCAAAGGGCAATCGCGGGCTCGGGCAAGGATGCCGAGGCCCGAAACAGTACAGGCCGCGCGCCATTCCGGGGATGAAAGCAGCATGGAAAGGGACCCACCACACTGCACGTCTTTTCCTGTCTGAAATCGCAACCTAGGCGCTGGACAGGCCGAATTCCCGTGCTATAACCCACGCGCTTTCAAAGGGCGCCTCACGGCGCCTTCGTGAAATCCGGTCAACGCAATTTCGGTTGCCGGAACAGGCCCAGATAGCTCAGTTGGTAGAGCAGCGGACTGAAAATCCGCGTGTCGGTGGTTCGAATCCGCCTCTGGGCACCATCCCCCCTTCTCGCGACAGTCTCTTTCGCCGAAGCATCTACGCTTTTGTCTCCGCAACTATCTGAAATCCTTGGTGGTTTTCACACCCAAGGCGCGGTTGGTCGTGTTTTGAGGGATTTCGGCGTAGCTGGTCCAACGAGGCGGAGGGCTGGTATTTTCGATGGTATTGGAGATCCTGATGGTATCGATGCAGCCAAAATGGAGCTCCCGAAAATGGCGCTTTCCGATGTAAAATGCCGAAATGCCCGCCCCGCTTCCAAGCTCGTGAAATTGTCTGACGGTGGCGGGCTGCAGCTTTGGGTTCAGCCTACCGGATCTCGCCTATGGCGCCTCGCCTATCGTTTTGGCGGCAAGCAGAAGCTTCTGGCGTTGGGCAGCTATCCCCTCATCTCTCTCGCTGAGGCACGCGAGGCGCGCGATACCGCCAAACGTCTCCTCCTACGTGGCATCGACCCGGCACAGGACCGCAAGTCTCAAAAGGGCTCGGCAGAGGACACCTTTCGCTCAATCGCAGAGGACTACGTCGACAAGCTGAAGAAGGAGGGTCGTGCCGACCGGACCATCACTAAAGTCAAATGGTTGCTAGACTTTGCCCATCCAACGTTTGGGGACAAAAGCGTTCGGGAGATTGATCCGGCCACAATTCTTGCCGCTCTCCGCAGCGTGGAGGTTCGCGGTCGATATGAGTCGGCCAGGCGATTGCGCTCCACCATCGGCAGCGTGTTTCGATATGCAATCGCAACCGCACGCGCCGATGTAGATCCGACGATCGCCCTGAGGGGCGCACTTGTCGGTCCGACGGTCACGCCGCGTGCCGCCGTTACCGAGCCTAGGGCCTTGGGAGGCTTGCTGAGGGCGATCAATGCATTTGACGGACAGCCTACAAGCCGAGCCGCCCTTAAGCTGATGGCTCTGCTGTTTCCCCGCCCCGGCGAGCTGCGCGCGGCCGGATGGGACGAGTTCGATTTCGAGAGATCCGTGTGGAGCATCCCTGAAGGACGCATGAAGATGCGACGGCCGCACCGCGTACCTCTTTCCAGGCAGGCCGTCAGCGTCCTGACCTCACTTAGAGAAATCTCTGGTGGTGGATCGCTTTTGTTTCCTAGTGTTCGATCCGGTTCGCGTCCGATTTCCGACAACACGCTCAACGCCGCCCTGCGCCGTATGGGCTACGGCAAGGAAGAAGCTACCGCGCACGGTTTTCGGGCAACGGCATCAACTCTGCTAAACGAATGCGGAAAGTGGCATCCGGACGCCATAGAGCGGCAGCTGGCCCATGTTGAGAACAACGACGTTCGTCGCGCCTACGCCCGGGCAGAGCACTGGGAAGAGCGCGTCAAGATGATGCAATGGTGGGCCGATTATCTTGATGAACTCGAGAGCAAAAACGCGCGGTTGAAAATTACCGGCGGTTGAAGACCGTTAAAACTGGGCCACCTATGGTCTGGCGAACCCAGTGACTGCGAGAGGGTGATCCATCCCGCTTTCGGGACATATCACCACTGCCTTCCAAGTGAAGCAGTATTCTGACCGAACTCGGCCCATGGATGGCGGGAAGTGAAGGTGATCTTTGCGCCTCATTGCGGCCCTTAAGGTCAGTATTGCCCCGACCTGGAAGCGGACGCAGCCGGGCGATCGCTATGGGACTGCGGTTGCTGACGGAGGCCTCTCAGTCGGCCTCCTTCGCGCGGACTATGCAGCGGTAACCCCAATGGCAGGAACTCGAGGGAACTGAGTTGCGGCTGGCTGAGATTGCATCGCTTGTTGGGTACCAGTCAGAACTTTCTGTCAAGCGTGGCTCATCAGGTGTCGTTGCAGCGACTTGAATTTACTGCCGTCTTCAAGGCAGGTAACACTTCTATTCTTGGCTTTCGCCGTGTCATGCGAGCGAGCTATAAACGAGCGGGACCTATGGACGACATACTCATGGAACTAACCGCGGACATCGTCAGTGAACATGTCAGCCGCAATCCAGTGCCGGCGGTGGGCGGGGTGTGAGTATGAGGTCGGGCCAGGAAAAGAAGTACGCTATTCTGACGCGGATACTCGACGAGTATGTCCGGGAAGGTCAGGGGTTTCGGCAGCGTCGGTCATACTTCGACACGAGTACCGAAGAACGGCAGAACCAAGCGAGGGCTAGGGCATTTATTCATCTTTATTTAGCCGCCACTTACGGTGTTTTGGATTTCGAGCAACGCGAGAAAACAATAACCGATGGCAGCAATGACGGCGGTATCGACGGCTACTTCATAGACACGGAACACAAGGTCCTCGACGTGATCCAGTCCAAGTTCAGGGTGGGGTCAACAAATTTCGAATCGAAGAACATCACGCCTGAGGAAGTCATGGCAGTAGATCTGGACAGAATCCTTGCGGGGAATCTCAAGGATGCCCATGGCCAAAAATATAACGGGCACATTCATGCTTTCGTCGAGAAGTTGCAGAAGATTCCAGACATCGCCCGCTACAAAACCGAGGTTACAATTCTTGCGAATGTAAAGGCCGAGCAATACCCCTTGGTCGAGCGTCTGTTTCATGGAGACCAGACCAATATCGTGAACTTCGAACGCTGCTATGGAGAATTGGTGTTGCCGACAATCAGGGGCGAACAGCACTACACGTCCAGCCTGCGCCTTCAAATCGACCTCAGCAACAAGTCACGCAGCTCCCGACTTAGTGCGGAGATCAACACGGCACATGGGCCGAGCCAGGTGACGGTCGTTCTTGTGCCCACGCTCGAGATCGCGCAGATCATGTCCCGATTCAAGAATTCGATCCTTCGCTACAATCCCCGCTCCTATCTGGAATTCAAGGAACAACGCACTAACGAAGGCATCCGTGGGAGCATCGTCAACATCGATACGGGCGAGTTCGCGATTCTCAACAATGGCATCACGATCGTTTCCGATGAAACTTTTTTCAGCGAACGAGTGGGGTCGAAAAATACGGCTCAGGTCGAAATCGTAAATCCTCAGATCATCAATGGCGGGCAAACCGCATTTACTCTCGCGCGTATCTACGACGAGAGCAATGATATCGACAGGCAACGCCTGTTCTTTGGGAAAGAGGTTGTGCTTCGAGTGATAACGCTTCCTCAAATAGGCGAGGAGGCAAAAAAAGAATTGATCCTGAGCATATCCTCGGCGACCAACTCGCAGACTGCGGTCTCATCGATCGACCGCACGGCCAGCAATGACCAAAACCGTGAAATCGCCGAGATGGTGTTCAAGAAGACTGGGCTTCTCTATGAGCCGAAGCGCGGCGAATATGCTGACGCGCTGCGATATAAATTTGTAGCTCGAGACGATATAATTGAGCGGGCCTTATTTACGCGCGTCATGAATATCGCCTGTGGCCGCTACGCCTTGGGGGTGGAGCGCAAGATGATGAGAAACACCGGAGGCATCTTGCCAAAGCTTGCGGACGACAGCGTGATCAGCATCTTCGAAGAGCTTTATGAAATCTACAGCGAGATATCAGGAGTGCGCCCACCGCATGCTGCGGCAGACACGATCGTCAACGATCTTATCTTCGTTGTTTTCGTACGGCAGTTGAGGCTCAGGAGGCAGCGCGACGGCGTCACCGATTGGCTTCCGCGCGTCATCGAAGAAGCGCGCGGGCTTTATAGAGATTTCGAAAATTGGGCCAAGGATAACATACCGGGTTTTCACAAATCGCGTTTGGACAAGAAAAGCGGCAAACAAAGAGAAAACTTCGAGACTTCGAAGTGGAAAAAGAGCTCACGCTTTCCTACGGATATCAAAAACTACATCAACTCGCTCGAACTCGTTCACGAAGCGATAGGCTTGGCAACCGGCACTGCGGGTGAAAACGGCCCCGGCTCTGCGGTTGGCGAAACATAACGAATGACAAGTTTCGGGCAACGACCGTAGCACTGCGAACGGCGATAAACGGATCGGCTGCAGAATGCCGGCTTTCGTTCGCCGTTTCCAAAAAGCAGACCTTCCGCTACCGTGAAGAGTTTCGGGCGCCGCCAGGCGTACGAAAGTCCCCGAGGAAGGAACCCGCGGGGCACAGTCGATGGCTATGGGGATTTCGATCTGCGGCCGATGTCGGCGATGGCGTGACCGCTGCTGGGAGGCGTCGGGATGGATGCGGGGAGGCCGCTTCGTTGTGCCTCCGCGCGGTTTAGCCGATCCGGCACGAGGCTCGTTGCGACGCTGTCGGCGGCGATATTGACGATGGACACGCGTGGGTCCGTTGCCGGAGGCGGGGCGCCTGCGGGTGAAGGTTCGACCATGCCATGCCGGGTCATGGAGTTGTCTTCCGGTTCGTCGCGGTTGCATCGGGCGGACCGCGTGGCTGCCTCCAGCGCTCGAACGTCTCGATGATGATCATGCGCCCGCCGCAGCAAGGGCATGGCGGGCGGAAGTCTTCCGGTACGTCGGGATCACCGGGGCTGGGCAGCTCGGTGACATCCAGGAGTTCGCGGGCGAGCGCAAGGCTGGCCTTGCGGGCGGAGCCGGCGAGCAGGCCGTAGTGCCGGATGCGATGGAAGCCGCGCGGCAGGACATGGAGCAGGAAGCGGCGGATGAACTCGTCAGCCGCCAGCGTCATGACCTGCTGCCGATCAACGCCGTCGCGGCGATAGTCCTTGTAACGGAAGGTGACGCCGTCCTGGTCGAACGCGATCAGGCGGCGGTTCGAGATCGCCACCCGGTGGGTGTAGCGCGACAGATAGGCGAGCACCGCCTCCGGTCCGGCGAACGGCGCCTTGGCATAGACCACCCATCGCTTCCCCCGAACGGGAGCAAGGTGGCGCAGGAAGGCGCGTCGCTCGGTGAGGTGCGCCATGGTCCCGAAGAACCCGAGCTGCCCGGCGTCGTGCAGCGCGAGCAGCCGCGTGAGGAAGAGCCGTTGGAACAGCTTGCCAAGCACGCGCACCGGAAGCAGGAAGGCCGGCCGCGAGAAGACCCATCGGCCTCCGCCCAGTGCCATGCCACCGCCCGGCACGATCATGTGTACGTGCGGATGGTGGGTCATCGCCGATCCCCAGGTGTGGAGCACGGCGGTGATGCCGATGCGCGCGCCGAGGTGTCTTGGGTCGGCGGCGATCGTCAGCATCGTCTCCGATGCCGCCTTGAACAAAAGGTCGTAGACGAGCGCCTTGTTGTGGAAGGCGATGTCGCCGACCTCGGCAGGCAGAGTAAACACGACATGGAAGTATCCGACTGGCAGCAGGTCGGCCTCGCGCTCGGTAAGCCATGTCCGCGCCGCCGCGCCCTGGCACTTCGGGCAGTGCCGGTTGCGGCAGGAGTTGTAGGCGATCCGCCATTGGCCGCAGTCCTCGCAAGCCTCGACGTGACCGCCAAGGGCTGCGGTGCGGCAATACTCGATCGCCGACATGACCTTGAGCTGGATGAGGCTCAGGTGACCTGCATGGGCGGCCCGATAGGCGGGTCCGGCAGCACGGAAGATGTCGGCGACCTCGATCGAGGCGCGCACGGCTCAGATGTCGGGCGAGCCCTCTCCTGGCTTGAACAGCCCGAGCTTGTCGAGCGGGCTCGTCACGGCACGCACCGTCCGGGTCGCCACCTTCGCGTAGAGTGCGGTGTTGTTGAGCTTGGCGTGCCCGAGCAGGACCTGGATGATGCGGATGTCGGTGCCGTCCTCCAGCAGATGGGTGGCGAAGCTGTGACGCAGCGTGTGCGGCCCCACCCGCTTGGCGATGTCGGCGGCCTGGGCCGCCTCGACGACGATGCGATAGAGCTGCCTCGTGCTGATCGGCTTCATCGCGTGCTGTCCGGGGAACAGCCAGCCGTCGCGATGCATCACGCCCTGCTGCCGACCGACCTTCCACCACTGGCGCAGCAGGGTAAGCAGATCCTCGGAGAGCATGGCATTGCGATAGCGCCCGCCCTTGCCACGCTCAACACGCAGCAGCATGCGCTCGCTGTCGACGTCGGTGACCTTCAGCATCGACACCTCGGCGACGCGCAGGCCCGCACCATAGGCGACAGAGAGCGCGGCCTGGTGCTTGAGACACGTGGTGGCATTGAGCAGCCTGGCGACCTCGTCGCGACTGAGCACCACGGGCAGGTGGCGCGGATGCGACAGCCGGACGAGCCGGCGCGCCAGGTCTGGGCGGTCGAGCGTGTGGGTGAAGAAGAAGCGCAGCGCCGACACGATGCTGTTCATGGTCGGAACGGGAACACCGTCCTCCTGTTGCTCGATCTGGAACCGGCGCAGGTCGTCGGCGGTAGCTGTGTCTGGTGAACGCCCAAGGAATGTCGCCAGGCGTCCGATGTCGCGGAGATAGTTGCGCTGCGTCTCGCGTGAGAAACGCCGCATGTTCATGTCGTCGATCAGCCGCTGGCGCAGCGGGCTGATAGGGGCAGCGAGAGCGGGATAGGGCATTGGTCAGGCTCCTTGTTGAAGAAGCCCGTCATGCTCTGCCGCTGCCGCGCGACGCTCAATGCAGGCGCGATGCCCGGCCTGTGCCCTCTACCTCACCCCAGGCGCCTTCCCGCGCAGCGGGTTCGTTCTTCGGCCCCGAAGTTGCCGACCGTAATGCGCCTCATCCCAGACACGCGCGCAACCTTTACCTTCACCCGAAAGCCGACGTTCCGGGTCGCTTCGCCTCAGCCATGTCAGGCGATGCTGATGCTGGCGGGCGGCGAACGCTTGCGCAATATTCGTGTCGCGGCCTTGTTATATTCTGGCGTGTTCCAGACCACGCCTCTGTCCGAGGGCGCCGTCAACAAAACCGTGGAGCAGGGCAGACCAGCGGCATCGAATTTGCGCGCGATGAACTCACTCTCGCCACGATCATGGCTCGACATGATCAGCTGATAGCCGTTTAATTCGACCATATTGCGCATCACGTCGACAAAGGCGGCGGTGTGGATAATATCATTATGCTGTAGCGGATCGTCGAGCAGCAGGGCACGCCAGCGGGACCAAGGATAGGCGGTACTCGCCGCGCACAGGATGCTGAAACCATTCGCGGCAAGCTGGCCTTCACTCAGTATGAGCTGAGGCGGCAAGTCCTTCTTCGTCTCGATCGCATTGTCGACCTTCTCGCGGTAGCGCAGCGCCATGCCGAAACTGGTCGCATCGACCCTCGTGTCGGCCTTGAACTGAACGCTTTCACCGGGCGTGCTCAGCATCGCCTCATTAAAATCGTCGATCACCGTATTGAGCGGGTCTAGCACGCGCGCCGAAAAATCGTCGGCCTGCTTTTGAAGGTCTTCCGAGTAGCGCTTTACCGCACTGCGTGCCGTAGTGGTGAGTTTAAGCGCCGCCCGCGCTGCCTCGAGCTTGGTCTTGAGCGCAGCCAGATAGGCCACCGGATCCCGAACACCATCGTCGCCTCCGGTCTCCCGCATCGAAGCGACGATCTCGTCGATCTCGCTCTGGAGAAGCGCATCTTCATTTTCGCGGGCAAGGACGAGTTGGCGTTCGGCCAATGACCGCAAACCCGCCAGCACGGCGTCGATGGCAGCGAGCCCGCGGTCATATTCAGTCTGGCTCGGAATGTCATTGAGACCAGCGCCGGTCCAGCGCTGCTGCATCTGCCGCGCTGCCAGTTCCGAGGTTGTGCGGACTGTCTCGGCTGCGGCAAGGTCGCGCTGTGCTAGGTCAAGCGCGGCCTGCTCGCGCTGGGCGTCCGCAGACGCGCTGGTCGCCGCCTCGCTCAGCTGTGCCAGACGAGCCCGTGCGCCTTCGCCGCGCTCGCTCTCAGCCGTCAATCTCGCCTCAATGTCGCCGATCGTTGCGTTCGACAAATTGCGTGCGGCGATGCGATCGGCGCAGGCCTTATCCTCTGCTTGATACTTTGCCAGCCGGGCACCAAGCTGATTGTCTCGCGCAATCAGTTCGTCGAGATCGGCTGCAACGTTCAGTCGCTGTTCGGTTGCCGCTGCCGCGTTCGCCGACAGCGGTTCCAGCGCTGCCTCCGCCGCCGCAAGTGCTGCATCTGCATCGCGTGCCCGGCTTGCCGCAAGCGCGGCAACGTCGCTATCGGGGGTGGTAGCAAGGGTTTGCGCAATGCTGGCGCGTGCATTTGTCACGGCTTGAGCGGCTGCCCTCGCGACGCGTTCGAGCCCGTCGACCGCAGCCACTAACCCGCGAAGGCGACGGATTTCATCGCTGAGCGCGGGTCGGGTGCTCAGCAACGCCTCCAGCGCGTCATCGGCTTGCGCGAGACGATGGTTGCTACCTGATGCGGCAGCATCGGCCAGGGCCTTGAGTGCGCCCGGTTCGAACGGCGTCTGGCACACCGGGCAGTCGGTATCTTCCTCATGGATATGGCTGGCAAGCTGTGACAAGGCCGCGCTGATTGCTGACGCATGTCGATCGGCCTCGGCGCGTTCGCGTTCGGCATCGGCGATCTTGCTGTCGAGATCGGAAAGTAGCGCTTCGAGCGGCGCCAATTCGGTCGCTGCGCGCGCGGCGGCTTCGCGTCCCTGCGCCAGTGCGGCGTGGGCGGCCCCGGACTCGCCTTCGAGATCGAGACAATCCGCCATCGACTCGTTGAGCGCGCGCGCGGATGCGGCAAGGCTTCGCAGCCGCGCGACCATGGCGCTGGACTCGCCATGCTGGCTGATCGCCGCGTCGGCTTCCGCGATCGTCGTGCGATTCGCCGCGATCGCCTCGATCAGCGCCTTCCGATCCTGCTGCTCGGTCGAGATCGATACGGCTAGCTGGTCACGGTGGGCGAGGTCGATACGCGCGGCGTTAAGTACAGCGACATTCTGGTCGATTGCGGCGATCGCGGCGTTCTGAGCGGTCACCGCGTCGATGGTCGAGCTTACCAGCGGAGAGGCCCGATCTAATCGCGCCTGCGCATCGCTCACCACACTGCGCAGCCGCATGAGACTCGGGTGATCTAGCCGACCTTCGGCCTGACTGACCAAGAACTGCACCGGCAGCGCCGAAAGCCCCCCCAGCTTTGCCTTGCGTTCGCCGGTGGTACGCAGCGCCTCGCCGATCAGATCGCCAAGCGCCGCGAGACGCTGCCCGACGCCTTCACTGGTGACCACAAGCGGCTGGCCCGCTGCGAGCTGCTGAAGTTCATTCTCGAGCTGGTCGATCCGCGCAGCGACTTCGTCAGCCGTCAGCACTCCGGTGGCACGGGCAGCCGCGCGAAGCCGCTCAAGGCGCGTCATCCATCCTTGCCAGTCCGCGATCTGTCGATCGAGCGTGGCGACGACGCCTTGTTCGGCGTCGAGCCTGCGCGTGAATGCAGCGATGGTCGGTCGCCCGCGCAGTCCAGCGCGAATACGCTCGAGGCGATCGATGCCGCTCGGCCCCTTGAGCGCCTGCCACTGATCCTGCGGGTCGCGGCTGGTGAACCGCTGCTGCGCTGCCTGACCAAGGAAATGAGTGAGGGCGAGATAAGTCCCAAGATCGTTAATCGTGCGGCGGTCGGGCCGTGCAAGTTGCGCGACGATGTTCGCCATCGTCGTACCGCCGGTGGCGCTGCGCTTGACGGCGTTGCCATCCGAGAAGGTCAGCGCGACGCAATGCGAATCCGGCTCAGCGCCTCGGCGCGTGAGATAATCCTTCTCGACCAGTCTTCTGCGGCCGTTGCTGATATATGGTTCGAATCGCCGAATCTTACTGGTCAGTCCCCACTCTATCGCATCGAAGAAGCTGCTTTTTCCCAAGCCGTTGGTGCCGGTGAGCAGAACAAGACCGGGCGCCGCCGGAATGTCGATAGCAAAGTCGCCGAAGGTCCGGAAATCATGGATCGCGATGCGGGAGAGGAAAATATCGCTCATGCCTGACCCCTCCGCCCCCAGGACTTGACCAACGCCGCAACAATATCATCCGGCGTCTTCTTCTCGTCCAGCGCGATATGCTCCCATTCGTCCGCCGTCGTCCGCGGTAGACCCGGCGCCGTCGCACCGGTTCCGCTCAGCTCATCGAGCGCCACGTCCTCAAACTGGCCTTCAGCATGAACCCATGGTCGGGCGAGGAAAGTGCGTTTGAGAAAGTCGGCAAAACTCTCGTCGTCTTTCAACGGATCTTCGGGTCTCAGCCACGCCAGCTTCCGAGCGACACGGTCATCGCGCTCGACCATCAACGCCAGCGCGCGCCAAGCTTCCTGCCGCTCGCTCGCACGTGGTCCCAACAGCATCAGCTGGAGATCCAGCGTTTCGTTGGTCCCAAGGAACGAGCGCGCGACGACGCATTGGTTGCGGTAGCGCCTCAGCGTCTCGATCACCGCTTCCATGGCCGCGACGTCGGGGAGGATTCCCAGCACGATGTTGAAGCGATCGATCCGGATCGCATGGCTCTCCGCCGGCAGATCGGTCGGACTGAGCGTCGTCGACTTGGTCGATCCGCCGTTGAAGGTTGCGCTCGCCAGTTCGGGCCGATCCTCAACCTCGAGCTTGAGTGCAAGCGCCGCCTTGCGCAGCCTGTCAGAGAAATCGGCAAGCCTAGGTGACAGAGTTGCACTATCAATCATGCTGCGCCTTTCATGATAGTCTTTTCGAGCGCCTCAAAGTGCCGCGCCTCCACCGTTGCTAGCAAAACACGTAGCTCGGCAAGGCCCGCTGCCGCCGCGTCGATGAAATCGCGACTGATTGACATGATCACCGGACCAGAGCCATCCGTATTGCTGAGCCCCGGCTGGTCAGTGTCAATCTGCGCGAACGGCCGCTCCGCGATTCGGCTGACCTCAATGGCATTTTTGACGACGAGAATGACGAATTGGGTTTGCCACATGAACGATGCGGCACACAGTGACATCTCGTCCCCGTTGATCATATCGGCCGCGCAGCCATGACCGGCCCATTCGCTGTCACCGTCGCGCAGACGAACCAGATTGCCCGGCCTCGCGCCTTTCGGGGATGTAGCCTCCCAAGCTGCAGCGATGGCTAGCGCGACTGCGGTGCCGCGCAAGATCATTGGCCATTTGCTAGGTCCCACGAGGATCTGAGCCGCATCGAGATGATCTTCCTCGTCGACTGCACAGATCATCAGGCGTAGGAAATGGTTTAACAGCGCCGGGTCGTCGGTGAACGACGCATGCCATACCGCCCAGGTCGCGGCCATGGCCGCCCGAAGATCCTGCGCGATCTTCACGTTGATTGGCCGGCCGGGATCGGCATTGCTGGCGAAGAACGGCTGGAGATGCGCGTCCAAACGTTCGAGCAGCCAGCTATCGAGCGACCGGTGAATTCGACGCGCAAGAATATCGGGCGGCAGCGGAACCGGATTCTGGGCTGCGCCGCCGGGATCGCCAGCGACGATCGCCGGCATCGCCATGCCTTCGGCATGCGGCGATTCGAGGCTGAGCTCGCGGACAAGCTGACTCCACAGGCCAGGCGCGGCGTGGAGCCGGCAATTGCTACTGTGGCATGCAACCCGCAGCACAGCACCCGCGACGGTGCCAAGCGCCTCGGGACCATCCGGCAGAATGATCTCAAAAGGCTTTTGCTCGCTCCAAGATCGTATAAGCTGGTCCGGCGGGATCGCGCCGGACCAGCGAATATTGGCGGCTTCGCGTAATAGCTGTACCGATATGGGAAGTTGGTTGGCCGCCAGTCGCTGCAGCCGCGGCGCGAGAACATTCGCGCTACGCGCCGCCTCTCGGTACAGAGCGCGCGCCGGTCCTGACAATTTCGGGACAAATGTCGCCTCGCCGTGTCGAGCGAGCCATTCCTTATGCGTCACATCGAAGCTGGCCAAGTGCGGCGCAAAGGGTGCCCGCACCACATCCCGCTGGGGACCGCGCCGAACGATCACCGCATCCGCCGCTACCGTCTCCCCGGCGCAATCGAGCCAGAAGGGGGCGACGACCGGTGCTGGATCTGGCGCGTCAATCCGGGCGACGACACCGCAACGCAGATGCCGGAAGGAGCGCTGGGCGTCGCCCGCGCAAGCTTTGATAGTCAGATAGGCGGCGAGCCTGTTTAGCGTTGCTGTGGAGACGTCGAACAGCTCTGCATGTTGGGTCTGAAACGTCAGCTGCACGCCGGGGCGGAGTTGCTGCGCGACCGCCGCGATAAGGCCGATGTCGGTGAGGGGCTGTAGAAGCTCGGCGTCATAGGCCGCCATGAAATCGTAGCGGGCGCCCTTGGCATCCTCGGCGCGGGCGCGCATATCAATCGCGGCAAGGGCCGGCTTCAACGCCGTGATGCCGGGATGTTCGGAGATCAGCCGGATCATGCCGGCATGATCGAAATCGCGGGCTCCGGCGGCCACGAAATCGATCAGTCCGCCATCGCCCGCACCGCTGACGAAGAACCGCGGGGTCGGTCGACCTGCGAACTCGGCAACTGGAACCCCGGCATCGGTCCAATAGCTTGCGCTCTGTATCGCCGGAACCGGTTCGCCCGGCTCAAGCCCGAACCCGACGGCGAGAAACACCATGTGGAATTGTTCCCGCAGCTCTGTGCCTGGCGGTGGAGCATTGAGATTAGTGATGTCGAGCTGGTAACCGTCCGCCGTCCGTGTCAGCGCGGTAACCTGATGGCGCAGTCGTCGCTCTAACCGTGGCGCGAGCCTGACAACGATGTCTTCGAATCCGAGCAGGACATCGTCGCGAACGACGCGGCACGTCCCGGATTCCCAGTCAAGGATCGGCAAATCTGCGATGGGATCGGTAGTGTAGTGCGCCGGCCAATCGTAGATATGCGGGTCGAGCCGCCGACGATCCGTCGTCGACTGAAGGGGTAAGAGCGCAGCAGCAGATTCGAACAAGACGACCTGCGACCCGGTGACCAGCGCAGCAGCTGCGGCTGCAGTGACGCCGGCCGCCCCGCCGCCGACGATCGCGATCCTCGGATTGGCATGGAGATAGCCGAGTTCCTTGAGCGCGTGGATCAGCGACAGTGCCCTGACCTGCTGGGAATAGAAGGTGATGCGCCGGTCGAAACTACCGATGACAAACAGGTTCGGCCGATCGTGAACAGCCGCTCCATCAACGATGTCCTGGGCAAGCAAAGCATCAGCCAACGACACATACCCCCGCGGTAGCTGGCGTCTGCCGCACTGGCACCATAGCTGTGGCGTGTGCTCCCGCACGCATGTTCGACAATCCGCTCCCCCTTCGGCCGCGTCGCCGGGCGATAGCCGACGCATTGCTTATGGGCAAGAATAGAAGATGCAGCAAGCTTCTTAAAAGGTCTTGCGAAGGCACTTTAAGCCGGTTGCCGGTTCGCTGCTCAACTCATTCGATCGCCCTTCCGCGCAGCATCTCGATCTAGGCCGACCGGGCGTCGATCAGCGACAGCTCATAATGTCGACGTTGCCATTTTTATGAGCGTCTGAAGTTAGACGGAGCGGGAACGGTTCGGGGATGAGCGTCTTTGGGACATTTGCTATCCCGGAAGTTAAACTAGCGTAGTCTTTTGTGCTTGGCAGCCAGTTAGCTGCCAGTCCGCATCCGGCCCCCGAGCGGTAGTGCCGGAATGCCGTTTCTCGTTTGGCCAATCAAGGCCGAGGAGAACTCACATGGGTCATTCTCATTTCGATGATGCTAGCCGTGAGCGCGCCGCTTGGAACGCTGGAAAAAAGGCGGCACCAAGCGTCCGCTCACACAGAAACAGATCTGGGCCGTTCGATTCTTCCTGGATCGGGAAAGGCGCATTCGGGACCGTGCCCTGTTCGATCTGGCAATCGACAGCAAGCTTCGCGGCTGCGACTTGGTCAAAACAAGGATTCGTGATCTGGTTGCGGGGCCAGAAGTTAGGACCCGCGCGATCGTCGTTCAGCAAAAGACGGGGCGGCCGGTCCAGTTCGAGATCACCAGCGACGTGAGAGCCAGCCTTCTGGCCTGGCTTGAAAGGCGTGGCGGCACGGTCGACGACTATGCATTCCCGAGCCGGATCAATCACGCCCACCACATGAGCACGAGGCAGTACGCCCGCTGGTCGACGAATGGGTGACTGCGATTGGTCTGCGTCCGGAGGACTATGGCACTCATTCGCTTCGTCGCACGAAGGCATCGATGATCTACAAGGCGACAGGGAATCTCCGGGCCATCCAATCCTGCTTGGCCATTCCAAGATCGAGAACACCGTTCGATACCTTGGTGTCGATGTTGAAGACGCGCTGCTCTTAGCAGAGCGAACGGAAATCTGACATCTGGGCGGTCACCCGATGCACCACGGATGACCGCTTCAGCCTCCGGGATACATTGCCATACTGGCTATCCTTGGGTGGGAAGCTGACCGGCAGGTTTCGGGTCACTACGCCGGGAAAGCTGCCCTTCCTTTGGTCGACGGGATTCAGCGGCAGCGCGCCCCACGAAGATACTCGTAGGCGAGCGCCTCGGCTGCCGTGGCAGTGCGGCAAGCGCGGTGCGCACGGATTTCGGCGACGAGCGCCTGGATTTCAGCGGAGCCCCACACGAGGCGAGCGCAGGACATCTTGCGTGTTGGAGAAGAAATTAGATGAAGGAATGCAAGACCGTCTCAAGCCACGGGCCGATTGTTCCGAGCGCGTGAACCAGTGGCTCATAAAGCCCGGTAACAAGAACAGTCACACCGCCGACTGCAGCTATCCCTAGACCGGTCCCGAAGGATTTTGCCATCGCATCCACCGCCATATCAGCCTTCCGGCCAACGTATTTTGCGATGCGAACCAGGATTCCGCTTGCTTTCGAAACAGCGACGATGTCCGGCTCGTCTTTCTTGAGTTCAACGAGCACAGTTTCGGCGGCTTCTCGGGTCTCGTCCAACTCCTCCTGCGTAAAGCGTTCGTCCGGCGGCGGGTTGTTGTCACCTATGCCACCTCGAACCCTTTCCCGTGGGGGAAGGCGCGCTGCGAATTCGACAAACGCCGATCGCATGTTGGAGCGAGCCTCACGCTCCTCTGACGTGCCGAACTGGGGGACCTCGCCGGCTTCCACCGCTCTGATCGACCGCCGAAGATCAATATCCAATTTATCGAGCGGTGAAAGGGGCTCGTAGTCCGAGCCCTCATCTCGTCGATCGGGGTGCGCCGAGGTTGGCGCCCAGTCGTAAATGCCGTCCGCTTGAATTTCCTCGACGGCAAGTTCGATAGCCTCATCAGATGCGAAGCCGCCGAACTCGGTGGCTAGCTCATCATCGGCGTTATACGGCCCACCGTGAACGTATAGATAGCCACCCTCACGGCCGTTGTATGGGGTCTCGTGCGCCGGATCCTCGTGATAGCCCAAGAACCAAAACGTCAGGTACGGCACCTGCCTGTCGGCTGTCAGGTTGGCGAGTTCGGCAGCGGTGATCCCAAAGTCATCGTCTTCGGCATAATATCGTTGACTGCTGCCAGGTGGGCCGTCCGTTTCTGGTGGAGGTGTGAGTTCGAAAGGCTCTTCCGCATCCTCTGGATCCAGGATCACAGCTATGTCGAAATCTTCGAGAAGCTCATGGCCGCCGAAGTTGTGTGTGACGTGGTTCGTTACGCCGACCGGATATTCGGACAATTCCCATCGAAGGTCGCCGAGATCAGGGTGAGCGATTTCGGCCGTGTAGATCGTCTCCGGCCCCATTTGACGATCGCCGTCACCGCCGGTTGCCTCCCACTCAAGTTCGTCACGCTCAATTTCGAATTCTTCACCCGTATCCCGATGGCGAATACGAGCAACACCCGTGGTCTCGACGTGCATCAGCGACCACCTTCGGGTCGAGCAAGTGTCTCGATGTCGATGCCAGCGTCTTCCAGACGCCGCCTGGCAGCCGCAGTGACTTCCGGTTCGAATTCGCTCTGATGGCGCAGGACGATCGCTTCGCCGGTCAACTCCGGCATGCCCCATTCGAGCAGTTGCTCGAACCCGGCCGTTGGTTTCCGGTCCGTCGCGAAATCGGCGAGCGTCTGATGAATACCGACCCGAGCGACTTTATCCCGCGTACGATGCATCGGCGACTTCTTACCCCGATCGAGGCGTCGGTGCTCTTCGAACGCGGTCACCATTGACCAGAAATCGTGCTCTAGCGTGCCAGGAGTCTCGGAGGGCACTATCTCGATTAGGCGTCGGAAGGCGGCGTCGGCAACCTCATCGACACCGTTCTTCTGTGCGTTTTCCCGGAACTGCCGAAGGCGATCGGCGTCATCGGTGGCGGCGATGGCAGAGAGTATCTTCGTATGGTTTGGCACAACTGGCTCCGGCAACCCGACGTTGCGATCTGCAGGAGCCTACCGTGTTAGTGATCTAGTTCAAGCGCAGACATGACCGTCCATGCACTCAAACCCGACAGACCACGATTTCCGCTGTATGGCCTGCTGCCAATCAGGCAATTGCTTGGGAACAGCAACAATAGGGTCGGCAGCTGCCAATGACCGAGTCGAAACCAAAGAACGGCTCGGTTGGGGGTGGGAAGGGGACTGGCAGCTTTAATGGGCCAGAAGAGGTAAGCGGACATTCCCTCGATCAAGTCGCTCCCCCGATCAAGTCACTCTGCAACTTTGCGATGAATTTGATTCATTCGAAATCAGATCCGCAGGACACGGTGCTCGACACTTCGGCTAGAATGCAGGTCGCGATTGGCGTTGGCCTTCCAGAACTCAAACAAGTTCAAGTCGGCATTCAGGGGCTCAATATGAGCAATGCCCCGAATGCCGGCCTCACGCATCGGGTCTACTAAACCATCCTGACCTGACGCATCGCCCTCGACCACGTAGCCGAACCGCTTCAAGCTTTCGTTCGCCACGAAAATTGCACCTTCCACGATATTTCCCGCAACACCCGGCTGCACCGCGACCCGCACGATTTCCTGACCGACTACCTCATAGTAGGACGGCTCCGCCCGAGTCAGGGGATGATGAAGAACGTGAGCCGGAGCCACAATTCCGAGCGGTACCATAAAATGCAGCGACGAACCGCGCGCATCCAACCGACCCTCATATACAGGTAGTGTGACCGCGACCTCTCTCGGCCGATCTGATGTTGTCTGATAGTGGATCACAGAAGTCGAGCTCATCGCCACGCGCCGCAGGTCATCCTCACTCTCGATGGAAGGCAGCGTTGTAAAGTAGAGGTGCGATACATTCGCCAAATCGGCGGTACCTGCTAGATTGCGGGCGCTAGACCAGAGTTCGCCGCTTGAGGCGATTTTGGCGGCGTTCACCGCAGTCGTGTGATGATACAAACCCATGGCGAAATCCCCGTTGCCGAGTGATCGACAGTTGCCGGCAATTTGATCAGACAGCCGCGATGCGAGCGGCGCACGATAAGTGCAGCGATAGAGCTGTGCGCCGTCATCGTATGAGTGCACGAGACCGTCCGACCGAAAATGGACGATCACCCGCGTCGCCATGGTGGCACGGGGCCCTGCGACGTCCAGGTCCATGGTCAACTCATGGTGACGTGGACTGAACGGAATGCCGATCGAGGGAACGTCGAACACCAGTTTCGGCGGGCCGAAGAAGCTAGGCAAGAAAAAGCGCTTCTCGTTGAAACCAATCAGTACATCTGGAAGCAGATAGGATCGGCCGCGGGCATGGCACAGCCTAACTTTGATCAGGCCGTGGTGCAGGCCACTCCACGAAGAACCTGGAGCGGGAGAAGTCCTAACAGGCCGCCCTAGTAGCCGCGTCATCGTCTAAACGTCCAATTATTGGGTTAATATCTAGCCGTGGCGCGAGCTCAATAATTCTGCCAGAAGAGACGGACGGCGGTTCGGAAGCTTTCGTAATTTGCGGTGGACCAGCAAACGTCCTGATGGTCCCGCACCAGCCAATGGCGCTCGTTGGCGCACGTAAGTTCGTCGCGGTTGGCGTTCTGGATGTAGCCGAGACAGTTGGTGACCGACATCAGGTGGCTGTAGCCATAGAGATTATTCGGGACGTTGTAGAGCAGGCCCTCGATGAAATACGAAGGCGCGATGCCGGCCTCCAGATAGCGTTCCTCGATCATTCGGTTGCGCATGTTCTTGAACATCCGCACCGTGCGTTTGACCCATGAGCCCGTCGCCTGGTTCTTGGCCGACAGGTTATCCCTGTGCTGCTCGGGGTAATTGATGATCCGCCGACCGTTCGCGGTTTCGAAGACGATGCCCTTATGAAATTGCGGCACGAATCCCGAGTAGGACGCGTAGTGCCGGTGCTCGGCGGCAACGAGCACGTCGGCGTCCCGGCGACTGCCGTTTCCAGGGATGAAGATGGCCCTTGTTCCCAACGGTCACGCCCGGATAGTGCCGGCTAAGCCATGCCGCTACGTCCCGCTTGAACTCGGAAAGCTCGTAGGTGGCCGGGATGCGATCGCGCTCATACGCCGCCTGCTCAGCCGGCTGCAGGTCATCGGTGTTGCGGTAGTAGGTCGAGGTGAGGCGAATGACGATATCGACGTCGCTGTCCGCATAGATGTTGGTGTCGTTTGCGTAGGAACCCTGGAGAAAGTCATCGAACCCCCTGACGTGATACGCGGACTGCGGGTCATTGAGGACGCGTCGAATTGCCTCGTGTGTGGCTTTGGACTGCGTCACCGATCCCTGCTGAGCCCACGTCTGGAGCTGCTGGTCTGAAACTGGCATGACGTCTCCGCTACTGCAGAAGGGATCGGATGGCGGCTTCCTGCTTGCCGTAGGACTCACGGCCGCGCCGGTGGATTAGGTTGAGCTTGCTGAGATTGTGCTCGAACATATCGGTGGCCATCGTCGGCTCGGTGAAGCCGTCGCTGACGCGGATGGTCGCGATACCGGGGAAAAGTATCGCCCGGAGCTGCGCCATCGAATGGGTATTCACGTTGAACGCCTTGTGAGCGACAGGCGTGGAGGGGCAAAGGGCCAGCAGCGACGACACGCTCAGCAAAGGGACTTTTGGAGCCGGGTAATCGCCAACGCCGACATTGAGCACACGAAGCTCCGCGGCCGCCACCTTGAAACCGTGAACGGCATCCGCCAGTGCGTAAAGGGTGGGGTTGTTCGCGCAATAGCCCCCGTCCAACGCTTCGACTTTGTCGCCATCCGGAAGCGTACCTGTTTCCGATGGAAGTAGGGATATGCCGAGCAGGACGCCTGTACGGCCTCACCGAGTGTCGCGCCGAAGCCCGGCACGAACGATTCCGCCCGTCCCATGGCCTGCCGCGGGTCGCTCTTGAAGATAAGTGGCGTTTCCTCGATCCACTTTGTCGCAACGATGCCGGTTGGCGTCTTGAGGGCATCAAATCCGGTCTGGCCGAATATCTCGTCAGACAGCTCGGCGAGCTTTGCAGATTTTTGTGATGGCCAGGACAGTTTCATGATGTCCGGGACGTACTTCCGGTAAAGGCCATGGATATCGGCAACATCCATGCCCAGCGCGAGCATGGTCCCGATGATCGAACCCGTACTGGTCCCGTAGATGAGGTTAAAGGTCTCGCTCAGCGGGCGGCGGAGCATGGCCTCCACTTCATGCAGCACTCCCAGCGTGTAGAAGCCTTTCGCTCCTCCACCGTCCAAGCTCAATATCCGGAATTTTCCGTCGCCCAGCTTTGACACGCCACTTCCCCCTCATGAAGGTAGCAGAAAATGCCCCAGAAGGCGCGTTATCGAGCGCACCTTTCCGTTTTCCCTCAGGAATCTGCTAGTTCGCATGGTGACGCGCCGACTAAGTCCGCAGACCGTTGGGTCGAATGGCTGCTTATTTACCACCTTGTCTTCCAAGCCGACCCTCTACTTCCGGCCCCGGTTCTGCCATTTGTAGGAACCGGACGAACGGCAAGTTTCGGGTGGCCACGGCAGCGCGCCGAAATGACCGACATGGGGTCGCTTGCTGAACGACAGTTATCCTCCGAGCACACCCAGAACCGGACTGTCCGGATACGGCCCCGAAATGGACATAGGGCAGATAAATATGC
The DNA here is from genome assembly GCF_055901595.1 of Mesorhizobium sp. WSM1386. Taxonomy (NCBI): domain Bacteria; kingdom Pseudomonadati; phylum Pseudomonadota; class Alphaproteobacteria; order Hyphomicrobiales; family Phyllobacteriaceae; genus Mesorhizobium; species Mesorhizobium sp. WSM1386. Next base: position 2,545,925 of record NZ_CM148373.1, on the reverse strand, counting down.
AGCGGCGGTTATCAGAGGGGATTGCCCCCCAGCGTCGTCAGGGCGAAACGCCTAAGCTCGAAGGCGGTCCTATGGCTCGTGCTGAAGGTTGCTTCGAAGCTTCATGCTAAGGCCGCAATCTGATCTGAAGTTCATCGAACTCGCTGGCATCGAAGCCATTGCCGACCAGCCGGACAAGGTGGGCCAGGAGATCGTCCTGTCTTGGCTGCCCAAACGCCAGCCGGTAGACCGTCAGGCTTCGTTTCAGCCATTGGAGCCGCTTCTCCTCTCGGCTCAATGGTATCAGCGGCACGCGCCGCTCCACCTTAGTCGAGCCCTCAAAAATCCAATATGGAATGAGCCCGTCGCGGCTTTTGGTAGCGCGTCGTGCTGCGGCGAACATGGCGGCCCAGGGGTCTGCAGGTGGCTTTCGGCCTTGTCGCACTGCGTCAGCGTGTGCCTCGGCGACGTTCAGGCGAATGGCGTGGCCCTTGAAACGGTGGACCCGCCCTTCGCGCTGCTCCAGATCGACCGGGTTGCCTGGCAAGTTCCAGTGATAGACCCGGTGGCAATACGGATGGAAGTCCAAACCCTCCTGGCCGATCGAGGTCGTGGCAAGGACGAATGGCCTGAAGGGCGAGTTAAAGGCTTCGCGGACCGTTGACAGCCGAACGGCACCACCGTCCTCATCCTTGAGCTCGGCCAGGCGCATCGCAAACCGACCGCGCATCTTGATTGGCTTTCTGAAGACAATGCGCCCGTTCTCGGCCCTGACGTCGTCGACCTCGATCTGAGATGGGCGAATGGACAGCGCCCTGACCATGGCCTCTGCCACGCCTTTGGCGCGCTCGGTCGGTGACTTGGCGACCAACCCTTCGCCTTCGACGAGGTAATGGGCGTATTCGTCGAGAACGGATTGGAGATTGTGTGCTGCGGAATGGGCGAGAACGCTGCGCCAATAATGCTCATCGCTCTCCTGGCGTAGCAGCGCCACGGTCTCGTGCTGGTTGAACAGGGTCCTGAAACCCCAGGCCACGTGGGCCGCGGCCTCCAGAAGCTCTGGGGCATCCCAGGCAAGTTCGGGCGCAATGCGTCGAATGGCGCGGACCGCGCATACCGCGGGGCTTCCCAGCGCAACATCCACGAGCAATTCCAATGCAGTTTCGCTGCCGTCTTCTCCGATGCCTTTTGCGGAGATCAGCTCGGCGACGTGGTCTCGGAAACCTGCTTCATTGCCGGTCGAGGCGAAGGCTCCGCTCCGCAGCCATTCCGATGCCCTATTGCCAGCCGCGACGTCCAGCAACGCTGCCGTCGACCATTCCCAGTCTCGCGCGCTCAAGGTTTCGCCATCCTTGGCCTTGGGAAGCCCAGCAAGACGTTCGGCGAGCTTGTGGCGCAATGCGGTCCGCATCTCCTCGAGGGAGGGCCGTTTGGCAGCGGCCGCAAAAACAGCAAATGGGTCGCCCAGTTCGGCCAGCAGAGGGGAGGGATAGATGAGGTTGAGCGTGCGCAGCGTGGCCGGCCGATTGTTGGCATCCAGCCGAAACTGCAAAGGCCGGCGTTTCGCTGCGTCGGAATAGGCCAGCTTTGTTTCCGCAGCGCCCATACGTCGTTCGGCTTCGTAGGAGATGAGGGCTGCGAGCGCGTCCGGGACCATCTGCCAAGCGGAGAAGACCAACGCCTTGGTCAGCGGCGGCGCCTTGGCCGCTTCCCCATAGTAGGGGAGCGACGGGGTGATCCAGAGGTGCTGATCAAGCTTGGCGTCGAACAGGTCCGACATCAGTGCTCTCAGCCGGGCATTACCCGGCTCCACTGGCTGGTACTTCTCGATGTCGTCCATCCGCAGTGCCAACGCTTCCGCCTCGGCGACTGCTGCGACAAGAGCGGGGTTGGGCTTCGCCACCGCGTCCTTAAGCAACTTCTTAAGCTTGTAGTCGCGCATGAAGTTCAGCAGGTAGGGCGCGGACTTCCAGTATTCGATGATCACCGGCGCCCCAGCGCTTCGCGCGACCTGAGCCGCCACCATCGCTTGACGAAGATCCTCCGCGGCTACCTTCGCTTCCATCTGTGGCTCGCTCAGCATCGAGTCCCTCTCGATGGTGCTGTCGACCCTTTCGGTGCGGCTCATCACCTTCTTGAGGCGAGCTTCGATGCCCTTACGAGCCTTCTTCGCTTGCTTGGTCGCCGCCGGCAACTGCTGGAGGAAGCGTCGAAACTGGCGCATCTCCAGGTCGAGTTCATCAGCGACCGCGGAGGCGCGATCACGACCGTGCAGGAAGCCGATCGTCTTAAGGAAGTCCTTGTAATGGTCGCCGTCATCGGGCGAGTCCTCGGACAGCGTCAGCATCTTGTATGGGGTGGCCGAGAGCAGCAGGGTGCGGGCACCCGTTTCCTGATCGCCATACTCGAAGAGGGCGCGCGCCAGCTCGGCGGCATCGTCCTCGCCCGATAGCAGCTCGCGGAAACGTTGAAATTCGTCGAGGATGATCAAGTCTGGTTGTAACGCCACTACGCAAGCGTGCGAGAGCGTCTTTCTCAGTTTGGCGACCAGGGACGTGCGCGCCCAATTGGATGGCTTCGGGTATTTCTTCCGGTACGCGCCGAAGAGCTCGCACACCTCGCCCAATTCGGCCATGAGCACTTTGTTCTTCGAGACGGCGGACTGGAAGCGATGGACGATCGTCTTGTCGATGCCGTCCAGGGTCATCTGGCTGACCTGCCAGTTCCAATTCTTTCGGCTAGCGCCCACCTGCAAAGCGTTCTTTAGCGAGGCCAGTGGCGCCAACGGTTCGAGTAATCGCAGCAGCAGCGCGCGCTCTTCCATCACGCCGTTCGACGAATGCAGGTTGAAGGTCGTGCCGGGCGTGAGGCTGATGAAGTTAACGCCGTTCGCGTTGATTGTGTTCTTCTCGCGCATCCGCAGCGGCATCAACGTGATGCGCGTGGGCAGGGCCATCGCTTCCTTGCCCATCACGTTCAGCCGGTTGAGGTTCTGTGCCGCAATCGACTGATTGGAGCAGATGTAGACGATGTCGATGCGCTTCGCTTTGGGCCAGAGCATCTCGATGGTCTTGGCGACGATACCGCGGGCGACCATCGTCTTGCCAAGGCCGACCTCGTCGGCAACGAGGAATTGGCGCACTTGGTCGGACCCGTGCAAACGGTCGAAGACGTAGTCAACCGTTCTGCGTTGGAAGTGCTTGAGCTGTGCCAGCGACAACGACGCATCGAAAGGCTCACCGCGCATCTTGAGTCTCCAAGACCGTGCGGAACACCCGCCAGAGTTCCTTGAAGTGCGGTGGGAGGCGGTCGTCAGTGCCGTCCTTGGCGCTGGCTTCCATCCGGGTCACGAGCCGATCGACGGCGCTGAGGCGCCCGTCACCAGCGCAAAGGGCACGCATGAGATCTTCAAGGATTGGCTCGTCATCTGCGCCGGATTCCCAATCCCCCTTGGCGTTGCCGTTCGTCTTGTTGGGCGGCGGCAGTGGATGTTCGATGAAGGACGCCAGAAGGAGCCGAAGATAAGCCATGAACTTTTGTCGGCTGTCGACGACCCAATTGAGGATGGCAAGATCGCGCTCCTCCGGCATGCCCTCGACGTCGAGACCCGTGCTGAAGATCTCGCTGCGACCCGTTGCGAGATCAGTGATCTCCATCGCGATGAAGCGGGTGAGGTCAACCAGCGGGACCGAACCGAGATCGATGGGAGAGTCGGTTCGGATGCCGTCAAGCACGTCCTTGGCGTGACCTTCTCCAAGAGTGATCGGCCACGCGCGAATCCGACCGAGCTCTTTAAGCTGCAAACCGTCACTCGGGATCAGCCACAGCCGCCAACGCTTGGTATCGTCCTGCAGCGCTTCGCAGCGAAGCGACAGTACTCCGCGTGCCAGAGTTCTTCGTGCATCGAGAAGGCGCTGCTCGGCAGCGACCTCTTGGGCTGCAGTCGCATCGACCTCGTCCGGCTCGAATGCCCTCAACATCCTACCGAAGCCCTGGTCGCCCAGGATGTCGTCGATGGAGCCGAGCTTGGACTTCTGACCATGGAGACTCGCGAAAACCTCCACGTTCCGAGTCGACTGTCCCCGCTTGTTGAGAAGCGCGGTACGGGTGGCGTTGCCCGACCCCAGAGTGAGCGTCGTGCGACGGCCTTCTTCCTGAACGAAGATTTTGGCATGAAGGCCCTGCTGCTCATTGGGCAGAGGCTCCTCGCCATCGTCGCCTTCTGCCATTTCGTCGAGCACCAGGACCTGCTCGAATTTGCCCAACGTCGCCGCAGGGATGCAGGCGAGCTGGTCGGGCCTGCTGATCAGTTTCTTGGCTGCGCGCGGTGCCAAGGCAGCCAGATGCTCCAGGGCCTCTTCGTCAACGAACGGGGACATCACGGCGATGCTCCTGCTCTTGGCTGGCTTCCAGCCCCCAGCTCCAATGCCATTGACGTGGAAATCTAAGGCGTCGCAGCCCGGGGGCATGTCCCATTCGACGTATCTGAGTTCGTCGGCCATCGCCAAGGTCATGCGTCGCGGCGCGTCGTCCATCGATCCGACGGCCATGCTTGGCAATTGTTTGAGCAGATCGTGCAGTGGCCTGTTGCCAGCGGAGGGCCTCGATAGGACCGTCCCATCGAGCGACAGCGCAGCGTCCCAGGATCTATCGCGCGTCAGGTTGCGCGACAGGATCAGCAAGCGCATTTTGATTAGGTCGTCGTGGTCGAGCGGCTTGAAGCGCAGTGCCCACAACTTGGGATGGAAGCTGCCATCGCCCGGCGACTTCACTTCGACGACCGTCTTCTCAAGGAGTGAGGTGAGGCGTGATCCCTCGCCCCTGTCGGCATGGATCTGCCCGGCATCGGCGTAGACGACAAGCCTTTTAGCGGTGCGTTCAACGGCTTCAAGCAGTGCGACGTGGTCGCTCAGGACATCGTCTCGGTTCTTAGACACCAAGAAGGCGATGCTGACCGAGATCGCCAAGGCCGTCTCGAAATCCATCGAAAAGGTGGTGGCCACCCCGCAATCGAACTCGTAGCCCGGGGGAGCCTTCAGGCTATCGCCGTAGAGAAGGCGCGTTTCCGGATCCAACGTCGATCTAGCCACGGGCAAGGTCCTGCAGATGACGGCTCGCTTGCGACCAGCGGAACTGGAGGCGGTAGGCGCCGGACGCCCCCTTCCAGCGGCTCAGTGCTGCTCGGTTGGTGAAGCGCGACAGTCCCTTCTTGAGGCGCCGCTCTCGCTCCTTCACCAATGCCAGGCCCTTGGCCTTGTTTCGCGTGAGGCCGCCGCTCATCTTGAGCAGGTCGGTCCAATCGGTCACGAACCGTCGCGCCGGTTCGAGAACCCGATGCGCGGGGTGGCGGATCTCGTCCCAGAAGTCTTCCAGCGACCAGTGCTTCAACCGGGCAAGATCAAGGTCCTGCTGCCACTTCGCGACGCCCGACTTGTAGTCCTCGACCCAATCCTCCTTGCCGCGGAGCTGGCTGAGCTGGAGATTGTAGTGAAGGGCAGCACCGTACATGGCCTCCGAGAAGATCGAGGCGTGCTCGACGAGCCGGCGCATGCGGGCCGGGAATTCAGAGACGTGCGGATGTGCCCAGATGTAGCCGGCCCGAGCATTGCCGCCCTTCCGAGCGAGGAATGTCAGCAAGCTGTCGGGATTGCTGGCGTTGAGGCGGTCCACGATGAATTCGGCTTCCTCATCGCTCAGTGCAAAGCTCGTGTTTTCGAAGAAGCCTTTCGGCGCCGCGGGAAGCTGCGGATGCCACAGCGCTAGCCTGGAACGGTTCGCATCATAGTCGTCCTCGTCGTGGTCCCTGCTGGACTCTTTCGGCCAGGAAGGCAGCGAGGCGGCATAGGAGTCGATGGATCCCGGGAACAACCGGATGCCCCAATTCTCCAATCCAGCCCAATAAACGCTGGCCGGCAGCCTCTTCAATTCGCGGCCGGCATTCACCCCGATGACGCCGTTGCTCTCCTTGCCTGCGACCAGGGCGTTACGAAGCTTGAGCTGATCGGACCGCATCTGATCCAGCACCTCGATGGAGCTGCGATGGCGAGGAAGCCGGGAGAAGATCCAAGGCACGAACAGCATGTAACGGAGGCGAGTTTGAACGGTGCTGGTGCCGGGGAAGAGGTGATCGGCAATTGAATCCCGGATCGCGCCCAGCCCCAGTTCGTCCCTTGCCTCCTGCTCGGTGAAGAGCTGCATCAGGGCGTTCGCCCGGTCGCGCTCCTTCTCGTCGAAATCAATCCATCCGATTGAAGACAAGAGTATCCCCACATGTGGGGTGCTCACGAAAAACTAAATGTATGAAGCGCTTGGTGCGCCCCCTTCACCAGCCAGAGCAACGTGCACGAATAATTAGATTCGAGCAACTAGGGGGTAGAGGTTATTCGCCAGGGTTTTGGCTGCTTTGACGCCCATGCAAGAATGCGTCGGGTTATGACTGGTAATCGATAGAAAAGGGCCTCGCATGGATAAGCTGCGTGGATCGCCGTGAGCTCCAAGCAGCGGGGATGATGGCGCAGGATTGGCTCTAATGAAGAGGGGGGCGCAGCAAGAGTTAGGGGTCAGCGTCGATGCTTCCCAACCGGACCCTTCGCTTCACGGAAGCGGGCAACTTAACGCCAATCGCTTACCAAGCGGACAGTCCGGATACGGCCCCGAACGCGACGTCTGAGTAGTGGCTCACCGATCGCCAGCTCAGCGAAGCCGCCCGCAGACTGGCTCCACGGATTGCTACCCTGCCGGAATGGCCCCATTCACACGTTGCTGCCAGTTCACGCCGCACGGACTAGTCAGGCCGCTTTCGCTTAACGAGACTCTTCTTATTTTAGCCAACACGATCTCCTCGCTACGAAATGGTAACTAGGATGTGGCTTTGTGCTTCGATACCACCATCCCCGGAATATCAGGACCGAGACAGCGTCCATGAAGGGTGACGCAATCTCGTATGCCCCGCGAGGGCTATCTCGTGAGGAAGCAGCGCGTTACATCGGTGTCGGATCGACGCTTTTTGACGAGATGGTCGCCGATGGGCGCATGCCAAAGCCCAAGCGCATCAACAGCCGCGCTATCTGGGATCGTGTAGCCCTGGATATCGCTTTTACCTCGTTACCGGACAAAGATAGCGGCCTTCAAGAGCTGTTGCAACGAAGCAAACGGGACCTAAAATAAAGATAGCAACTACGCTGGTTGCGTATGCGCTGCAGGCGTAGTATGATGATGGCCGGCACGGAAGGGATGACGTGAACGAGAATGAGAAACTTGCGCAAGAAGTCAAAGCCTGGCGGGCCAAGGGCGGGGTCACTGCCGAAGCCGCGGCCAAGGCGCTGGGAGTACCGAAGCGCACCTTTGAAGGCATAGAGCAAGGCAGAGGGTTCCCCTACCCGGTGCTCCTGCGCGCTGCCATCGAAAGCAAAACCCTTTCGCTACAAGCGATGCTGGAGAACTCCCCGCGAGCTGATCACCGGCGGAAGAAGTCTGGAAGGAACGTTGATGGCTAGGCCGTTCAAGGATGCGCGCTACCCTGGGGTCTCTTCGCGTCTCAAGAATGGCAAGCTAGCTTATCGCTACCGCGCAAAAGGCATGCCTGAAATCCACCTTCCCGGTAAGCCAGGAGATCCCGAGTTCGAGGTGGCTTACGAGAAGGCCACGCAGGGCCAACATAAGAATGCAGTTATTATCGATTTGCCCGGTCGGGCACTGCCAAAAACGTTTGGCCATGCCGCGCGTCGACTTGAGACCACGATGGAGTGGCTGGATTTTGATGAAGCAACGCAGCGGAAGAATGCGCGGCTGATCGAGCGCTTTCTCAGCCTGAAGGTCGATCCTGCCTATCCGCTGACGTGGCGCGAAACGCCAGTCGAACACCTCGACGCGGATCGGCTTCGCGCCATAATTGAAGGCATCTTCAGAACAAACCGTACGGTCGCCAAACACATGTTGGTGGCCATAAAGAAGCTTGTATGGGTCGCGACCGACATTGAAAAATGGATAAAGCCGCAGGACGATCCCTCGTTGTCCATCCGCGTGCGAGTGCCCAAGTCGACCAAGAACCCGGCCTGGCCGATCGCGATGCGCGAAAGGTTCGAGGAGCGACACCCCATCGGGACAGCCGCACGCACCTGCTATGCACTCGGCTTCTGGCTTGGAAATCGTCGCGGCGATATCGCTGCTCTTGCGTGGGATGACCTTCTAACTGAAGAGATCGAGCTGTTCGACGGCTCGCTGGTGCTAATCGAGGCCTTTGATTTCCGACAGAAGAAGAACCGCAACCGCCACGGCGGGCGCGAGATGTTCATCCCAGTCGTAGACAAGCTAGCAGCGGCCTTGGAGCCGCTTGATCGATCGCAAGGCGGCACCGTCTTGAAAAACGCGTATAGCAGGTCATTTTCGGAAAAAAGCCTGACGGGCATGATGCAGCACTGGACGCGGCAGGCGGGAATTCCTAGCGGCTACACGCTCCATGGCCTGCGCCGTACCTTCGGCACTTACCTCGCTGAATGCAATATCCAAGCGCGGGCCATCATGGAGGCTATGGGCCATTCCTCCATGGCGGTAACGGATGACTACGTGCGCGAGGCTAACAAGAAGCGGATGGCAGTTGATATTGCCCGTGCCATCAACGACCGCGAGGCCAAACGCGACGCCATCAAGCGGCGGGCAAACCTCCGCATCGTCAGATAATCAAATCGAGTCGGAACAAACGGGGACCGCGGCCTTTGCTTTGGGCCCATTATGGGCCCAAAACGTTTTGGGCCGAGGCCACTTTTCGTCAATGAAAACAATGGTCATGGTGGGCCCGGAGGGACTCGAACCCCCAACCAAGCGGTTATGAGCCGCCGGCTCTAACCATTGAGCTACAGGCCCCACGCGCGCTGGATTAATGTTTTTCGCATCGCGGCACAAGGCTTTCCCGACAGGCTTCCGCAGATCGCCCAAATCAACCCATAATCGCGCTCTACGCGACGCTTGCGACCTGATCGCAGACCAAGGAGATTTTCATGACCAGACATTTTTTGCCCCTCGCGCTCGCCGCTGCAGTCGCTTTCCCGGCGACGGCTGGAGCCACCGATTTGCCGACGCCGCCCCGTATCATCGTGTCGGGTGAAGGCGAAGCAACCATTGCTCCCGACCTGGCCCTTTTGACGCTGAGCGTCATGCGCGAGGCCAAGACCGCGCGCGCGGCACTCGACGCCAACAACGACGCCATGGCCGCCGTGATCGCCGCGATGAAGGCGGCCGGCGTCAAGGACCGCGATCTGCAGACCGCGGGCATCCAGATCAATCCGCGCTACAACTACACCAACAAGCCGGACGGCAGCCAGGAGGCCGAACTCGTCGCCTACCAGGTGACGAACACGCTGTCGGTGCGCGTGCGCGACGTCGACAAGACCGGCGAGATCCTCGACAAGGCGGTGTCGCTCGGCGTCAACCAGGGCGGCGGCATCGCCTTCACCAACGACAATCCGGCGGCCACCGTCACCGAAGCACGCAAGAAGGCGGTCGCCGACGCCATGGCCAAGGCCAAGACGCTCGCCGAGGCGGCCGGCGTCAGCCTCGGCCGGGTGCTCGAGATCACGGATCAGAACATCAGGCCGGCGCCAATGCCGATCAATGCCAAAGCCTTCGATGCCGCGGCCGGCGCGGCTCCGGTACAGGCTGGCGAAAACGCCTACAACGTCCAGGTCACCGTTACGTTCGAACTGAAGTAGCCGGTTCCGGTGATTCCATTGGCCGAGCCCACGCCGGCCGTGGGATTATCCGCCGGCGCATGAAAAACCCCGCGGGATCGCTCCCGCGGGGTTTTCTTCGAGCCGCACCCGTCCGATGGGGAAAGGGGCTCCGCTAGTCCCGGCTGATCCTCACGGAGGATCATGCCGCTACGACCAGACCTCCCGCTCAGCGGTTGATGATCGGGCATCCGCGCTCGTTGGCGAACACGATGACGACGCGGTCCCCATACTGGCGTCCCATGACCTTGACGACACGGCGGTTGGCGTCGACGATGCGGGCGCGATGCAGTCCCATACGCTCGGCCTTGTCGAGGGCCCGGTCCGGCGAACAGCCACGGCGCCAGCCGTCGCCGCGCCAGTCGTCGCGGCGCTCGTCACGGCGATGGCGGTAGCCGTCGTCGCCGGCGTAGACGCCAAAGCGCGGGTCGTTGTTGTTGCCGAAGCCGAGATAGAGGCTGTCGGCATGGGCGGGAATGGCCGCCAGCGTGCCGAGGCCGACCAGGGCCGAAAGGGCCGCCGTCTTGATCGTGGTGTACATGGTTCTCTCCTTGTTGCGGGCTTGCGCCCGTCCTCGTGAAACCGATGGTGGGAGAATGCACTAGCCTGTCTGAACTATTTACGAACCCGCCGTTCATCTGCGGTTCATGTGGCGGGAAAGGGAAAGCTTCGCTGATTCTCCACCACTATGCCTCCCAAACGCCCTGCCCCGGTTCATGCTTCCGGCGCGCCTTGCGGTTATGAGCCTCAAGGCTCCTCGTCGAGCATATAGTCAAAATAATCCTCGGGCTCGGCGAGCTCGGTCTCGCTCGCCTTGACGCGGCCGCGCATCGAGATGCCGGCCTCGTGCACGGTCCCGGCACTGCCCGACACCAGCCGGTGCCACCAATAGAGGTCACGGCCCTCTGCCACCAGCCGGTAGGCGCAGGTGCTGGGCAGCCAGCTGATGGTGCCCACGTTCTGCGGCGTCAGGCCGACGCAATCGGGAACGCGCGCCAGCCGGTTGGCATAGTCGGCGCAGCGGCAAGTCTGCGCGTCGAACAGCCGGCAGCCGACGCTGGTCCAGTAAATCTCACCGGTATCCTCGTCCTCGAGCTTCGACAGGCAGCATTTGCCGCAGCCGTCGCAGAGCGATTCCCACTCGGCCGGGCTCATCTCTTCCAGCGTCTTTGTTTTCCAGAACGGCGTTTCCATTTTGGGGATGTGGCCCCGGCGGAGGCCGAGGTCAAGCACTGCAATCGCCGCCAAAGCCGCTCCACCATAGGAAAAACATGAAGTTGCCTTCAAAACGCCGGTCAATCGTCCTTCGTTGCCGGTAATGCCCGCAAACCGGAACCAATATGGATGATGAAGGTTTGGGCAGGGATGGGACCCCACAAGGAGAAATTTCGATGAAACGCCAACCACGGATTCTGGCAGGCACAGCACTTGGCCTGTTGATGGCATCCGCGCCGTTGGGCGCATCCCCGCTTCAGGGAAGTGCCGCGTTCGGCTCCATGCAACGCGGCACCGTACCGTTGATCCTGGCCCAGGCGGCTTGCGCCGAGGGCGAATCGGCCGAAGCCTGCGCACAGCAAGGGGAACAGAAGCCTGAGCGCAAGAAGCGCGAGCAGCAGCAGACCGAACAGGCACCCGCCGGCGAGGCCGCTCCCGCCACCGACGAGCAGCAGCCGCGCAGGAAAAAGCGCGACCAGCAGCAGCAGGCCGAACAGGCACCCGCCGGCGAAGCCGCTCCCGCCACGGACGAGCAGCAGCCTCGCAGGAAAAAGCGCGACCAGCAGCAACAGGCCGAACAGGCACCCGCCGGCGAAGCCGCTCCCGCCACCGACGAGCAGCAGCCGCGCAGGAAAAAGCGCGACCAGCAGCAACAGGTCGAACAGGCACCCGCCGGCGAAGCCGCTCCCGCCACCGACGAGCAGCAGCCGCGCAGGAAGAAGCGCGACCAGCAGCAACAGGTCGAACAGGCACCCGCCGGCGAAGCCGCTCCCGCCACGGACGAGCAGCAGCCGCGCAGGAAAAAGCGCGACCAGCAGCAACAGCAGACCGAGCAAGCGCCGGCCGGCGAAGCCGCTCCCGCCACGGACGAGCAGCAGCCACGCAGGAAAAAGCGCGATCAGCAGCAACAGCAGACCGAGCAGGCGCCGGCCGGCGAGGCAGCCCCCGCCAACGACAACCAGCCAGGCGAGAACCCGCGCAAGAAGCACAAGCAGGGCCAGCAAGAGGCCGCGCCCGTGCCCACCCCAAAGGAAGCTCCGGCTGAACAGCCGACACCCAAGGCAGAGCAGGCCCCTGCCGGCGAACAGGCTCCCGCCCAGGGCGAACAGCCCCAGGACAAGACGAAGAAGCACGGCAGGAAGCCGGCCGGCGAGCAGCCTGCAAACGGCGAGCAGCCCGCAAACGGGCAACAGCAGCAGACTGGCGAGCAGCCGGCGACGGGTGAGCAGCCTGCCACCGGCGGCAAGGCCGCGCCTGTCCAGGGCGAAACCCCCGTGCAGGGCGAGGCACCCGCTGATAAGAACGCCGCCCCTATTCTCGACAGCCAGAAGGATGCCCGGCGCAAGGGTCGCGGCGAGAACGGCCAGGGCGGCAGGAAGCCGGCCAACCAGAATGGCGAGCAGCAGAACGGTGACCAGCAGAATGGTGGCCAAAACGCTCAGCAAGGCACCGATCAGGGCCGCAAGCCCGTGGTCGCTCCTGTCGACCAGGGTCCGCCACCCACCGACGACAAGTCGGCCCAGCAGGCAATCCAGCCTGAAAAAATCGCCCCGGTGACGGAGGAAAAGGGCAAGCGCGTAGAGCGAGCACCCGATGAGAACGTCCGCGACCGCCAGCGTCCAAAAGGCGTCAATGTCGTCAGGGAACTCGGCGATCGCGTCATCCTGCAGTTCAACAACCAGACATTCGTCCAAAGCAATGATGCCCCGCGCATGACCCGCGGCGCCAGGAACGTGTACTATGAGGATCTGTCGGGCGATCGCACCCGGGAAGTCGTCGAACGTGACAACGGTGTCCGGATCGTCACCATCCGCAACCGTTATGGCGACGTCATCCAGCGTTCGCGCATTGCGCCGGATGGACGCGAATATGTGCTGAGCTATGTCGACGAGCGGCACTATGAGGATGAAAACGACTGGCGCGATCCCGGCGACGACCTGCCGCCGATGCGGCTGACCATTCCGCGCCGGGACTACATCCTGGATTCCGAGGATGTCGAAAGCGACGACGACTACTACACCTTCCTCGAACAGCCGCCGGTAGAGCGGGTCCAGCGTCTCTATTCGATCAACGAGGTCAAGCGTTCGGCGCGCGTGCGTGACATTGCGCGGCGCATCGACCTTGACACGCTGAACTTCGAATTCGGCTCGTCCTCGATCTCCGATACCGAGGTGCAGAAGCTGCAGGGCGTCGCCGACGCCATGGAGAAGCTTTTGAAGAAGAACCCGGCCGAAACCTTCCTGATCGAAGGCCACACCGACGCCGTCGGCACGCCGGAGGCAAACCTGGCCTTGTCGGACCGCCGCGCCGAGGCGGTTGCCGAAGCGCTGACCAACGCCTTCGGCATCCCGGCGGAGAACCTGACGACGCAGGGCTATGGCGAGGAGTATCTGAAGGTCGACACCTCGGCGCCCAACCGGGAGAACCGGCGTGTCGCGATCCGCCGCATCACCCCGCTGGTGGCGCCGGTGGCCAGCAACAACTGACCCTGATCCGGAAAGATCATGGTCCATTAAACCTGTATTTCCAGGAGCTTGAGCCGGCTTCTGGAATCAGATCGGCAACAAGGCCCCATCCCGGAGAGCCGGGATGGGCGGGAATGCGGACGACAGCCCGGGTTCAACAAGAATTGTCCGGCCATCAGGTCCGGCTCATTGAAACGTGAGGTGGCCTACCCCAGATTCAGGACTGGGCGTTCCCTGCCCCGTCCCGACTCCAGCGGGACGCACTGAGCCCCGCCGGCCCTCTCCGGCGGGGTTTTTTGCTTCCGCAATTTGCCTTGCAAACCGCGGCGAGCTGACCGAAATACGGGTCCAGCATCGACGCGAGAAATCACCGCAACCAGCCCATGAAGCAGCAAGAAGGACGTGGCGTGAAGCCTCGCTCATTCGAGCGCTTGCTGGCATTCGGGTAAGTTGATACCATCTATTGGTATTGGAGACCCACCATGCCCAAGAACACCTCCGTTACCCTAGGCGACCAGTACGATGCCTTTATCCAGCGGCAGATAGCGAATGGCCGTTTTGGGTCGGCAAGCGAAACCGTTCGAGCTGGCCTTCGTCTTTTGGAAGAGCAAGAGCTAAAGCTGGAGCAACTCCGCTCCGCCATAGATGAAGGGGATATGTCAGGCGGTCCAGAGCCATTCGACTTCGACGCTTTTCTAGAGTCGAAGAAGCGTGGATGAAGCGAACCGTCAGGTTCTCGCCGAAAGCGAAAGCAGATCTCGACCAGATTTGGGATCACTCCCTGAAAGAATGGGGGGCCGAGCGGGCGGAGGCCTATATCCGCACCATTCGCTCAATCATAAATTTGATAGACCAATTTCCGGCGATGGCAAAAAACGCGGAGAATATTCGGCCTGGTCTGTTGAAGTATGCCGTTGGCTCTCACGTACTTTTTTTGCGAATTGCCGATCGATCAATCGACGTTGTACGCATTTTGCATCAGCGAATGGACTACCCAAGGCATCTTTAGAACTTCGTCCTGATCTTCGTATTGGAATTCGCAAACACCTCGTCCGGCACAAAAAAGTCGCCGGCCAGCGGCCCGGTCGCGCCGGGCGCGTAAACCGAAAAGTCGCTGATCCCCTCGGCGCGCAGCACCTCTTCGTCGATATAGAAATTGCCTGACGTCTCGCGTGACGACCGCATGAAGATGGCATGCGCGGCATCGGCCATGATGTCTGGCGAACGGCTCATTGCCGCCACCGTCGCGCCGCCCAAAAGATTGCGCACCGCCGCCGTGTCGATGGTCGAGATCGGCCACAGCGAATTGACCGCGATGCCGTCTTTGGCGAATTCAGCGCTCATGCCCAGCGTGCACATCGACATGCCGAACTTGGCCATGGTGTAGGCGACGTGGTTCTTGAACCATTTGGCCTTCATGTCGAGCGGCGGCGCCAGATTCAGGATGTGAGGATTGCTGGCTAACTTCAGGTGTGGAATGCACATTTTAGACACCAGGAAGGTGCCGCGCGTGTTGATCTGATGCATCAGGTCGTAGCGCTTCATATCGGTCTCCAGCGTGCCGGTGAGCTGGATGGCGCTAGCATTGTTGACGCAGATATCGATGCCGCCGAATTTCTCCACGGTCTTCGCGACGGCTTCGGCGACTTGCGCCTCCTCGCGGATGTCGCACAGCATTGGCAGCGCCTTGCCGCCGGCCTGCTCGATCTCTTCAGCCGCGGTGTAGATCGTGCCCGGCAGCTTCGGATGCGGCTCGGCGGTCTTGGCGGCGATCGTCACATTGGCGCCATCGCGCGCGGCGCGCAGCGCGATCGCCAGCCCGATGCCACGCGACCCGCCGGAGATGAACAGCGTCTTTCCCTTGAGCGACATTTTTCCTCCGCCTGAACTGGTTCTTTGCGCGATCCTTGCCTGTGGCGCGGCGGGATACAAGTGCTTGCCACGGAAGGCGATGATGACGCTGCGGAGGGTCCCATGCCCTGTTGGCTGCAAACGGTGGCGCTACAACAAATTTGGCATATTATTTCCCACCGAATGGCAGATCATCAAATGGCTTTGTTGATTGAGAATAGCGAAGTGGAGCAACTGGCGCGAGAGCTTGCCAGCAGCCGCGGCGTGTCCGTGACGGAGGCGATCCGGCAGAGCCTCGAAAACGAAATTACTCGTGAAAGCCCGATGTTCCGGCCAAAGGAGTCTGAGTTGATGAGGCTTTTGGAAATTTCAGAACAAGCAAGTCGGATACCAAAGCGCGATCACCCAATGACGGAAGATGAGATACTCGGTTACGACGAACTCGGAATTCCGACCAGATGATGAACACCTCGTTCGCGGCGTCGCGCTGCCCCTCACCTGCAGGCACTTTGTCCCCGTATAGTGCAAGGGGCAGTACTGACGCTTCCGATGATCGCCAAATCCGCCGGATACATCGCTCCTAGACCAGCACCAGCCCCTGCCGCATCGCAATGGCGATGGCGTCAGTGCGGTTGGCCGCACCGAGTTTGATCAGGATCGCGGCGACATGGAACTTCGCCGTGTGCACGGAAATGTTGAGCCGGCGTGCGATCACCTTGTTGGGCGCGCCTTCGGCAAGCAGCGCCAGCACTTCCGCCTCGCGGGGAGACAGTGCCGGGCGGGCGGCGTGCTCGTCCGCTTCATCCTCGAACGGCTCGCCGTCGCCGGCATGGAAATCCTCATGGCGTCCGCCCCTGCCATCGCCCGAGACGCGATAACCGGCCGCCGCCAGCCGTGCCGCCGCGGCGATCAGCAA
Organism: Mesorhizobium sp. WSM1386; assembly: GCF_055901595.1. NCBI lineage: Bacteria > Pseudomonadati > Pseudomonadota > Alphaproteobacteria > Hyphomicrobiales > Phyllobacteriaceae > Mesorhizobium > Mesorhizobium sp. WSM1386. The sequence goes on along the minus strand of NZ_CM148373.1, from coordinate 2,529,774 downwards.
ATCGTCCGCGTCCATTGGCATGACGGCAAACACCTCGCCGGCGGGCCGTTCGCCGCCGGCGCGCCCCGACAGCAGCACGCGCGGCATGGAGGCCGGCACGGCATCTCCGCTGCTCTCGTCGACGATGGCGACACCGGCCGTGTCGCCGCCAGCCACCGCCGGCAACAGGTCATCGGAGGCGGCAAGCGAGGCGGCCAGATGCTCGGCACGCGCGGCATCGGCAAGCGCGACCAGCACCACCAGCCGCCGCGAGGCGGCGCCGTCAGCCATGATCCGGTCGCCGGCGAACGTTTCCATCAATCCTCTCAGCTCAGCGGTTTTTCGCCGATGGTCAATGTCACATCGCGCTGTTCGCCGCCACGCACCACGCCAAGGGTTACAGAAACCCCGGCGCTGTCGGGCCCGAGCCTGCGGATCAGGTCGCGCGGGCCGTGCACGGCCTCGCCGTTCCATGCCACGATGATGTCGCCCAGGGACAGGCCTGCGGCCTTGGCGGGGCCACTGTCGTCGAGGCTCATCACCATCGCGCCCTTGGCATCGCGGTCACGCACCGGATGCAGGCCGGCGCCGAGATAGCCGCGCGCGACATGCCCCTTTTCGCGCAAGGTGGCAACGGCTCGCTCGATCGTCTCGTAAGGCATGACCAGCGCGCGGCCGCGCGGCCCGAACAACAGCATGCCGATCAGCGCGCCCTTGGCGTCCAGCACCGGGCCACCCTCGAAGCGGCCGCCGGCGCCGATGGCCAGATTGATGCGCCGGTCGATCGTGCCGCCGCGCATCGAGCGCCAGGCCGGACCGACTTCGCCGACCGAGCCCGATACGGCGAGCGCCGAGCCCTGGCTACGGCCGATGGCCATGGCGATGTTCCCAGGCCGAACGGCATCGGCCTTGGCAAGTAAAGGCGTCGTGGCGGTATCCGCGGGCCTCAGCAGCGCAACGCCCGTCGAAGGATCGCGGCCAACCAGCTCGGCCTTCACCGTCCCGCCAGAGGCCAGCGTCAACTCGATCTCCTCGCCCGCCTCGACGGCCTCCTCGGCGGTGACGAAATAGCCGTCGCCCCAATGGAAGGCGCTTGCCGTGCGGTGATGGTGCGTGGCGAAGCTCGCCATTGCCGGCGCCGCCTTGGCGGCGAGATCGGCAATGGCTTGGGAAAACGCACTCAGATTGAAATCGCTCATAGGGGTCTCCTGGGTTTCTCGCATGTCCCAGATATCGCGCGGCAGCACGCTGGAAGGTACTCGCCTGACGGCTAGTTGCCGGTTTGACTGGCCATCTGGTCAGGTCGCGGCGCTTCCAGCCGCTCCGCACATATAGTGCGTGTCGCCCAAAAGTGCTCAGCGGTTTCGGGAGAACGGCACCTACAGGAAAAAGGCATCGCCACGCCTGAAAACACGGAGCCCTTGCATGGCCCTCGCCGCCGCCAAATTCGAATCCGACGATACATTGCTCGACGCCTATTCGACGACGGTGGCGGACGCCGTCGACCGCATCGGTCCTGCCGTCTGCCGCATCGAGCGGGTGGGCGGCCAGGGCGGCCACGGCTCCGGCTTCGTCATTGCGCCGGATGGGCTGGTCGTCACCAACTTCCACGTCGTCGGCGACGCCAGAACGGTGCGCGTCTCGATGCCCGACGGCGCCTCCAGCGAAGGCCGCGTGCTTGGCCGCGACCCCGACACCGACATCGCGCTGGTGCGTGCCGACGGCAGCTTCGTCGATGTCGCGCCGCTTGGCGATTCCAAGCGGCTGCGGCGCGGCCAGATCGCCATTGCCATCGGCAACCCGCTCGGCTTCGAATGGACCGTCACCTCGGGCGTCGTCTCCGCGCTCGGCCGCTCGATGCGGGCCTCGACCGGCCGGCTGATCGACGATGTCATCCAGACCGACGCGGCACTCAATCCGGGCAATTCCGGCGGGCCGCTGGTGTCGTCGGCCGGTGAGGTCATCGGCGTCAACACCGCCATGATCCACGGTGCGCAAGGCATCGCCTTCGCGGTCGCCTCCAACACCGCCAGGTTCGTCATTTCGGAGATCATCCGCTTCGGCCGCGTGCGCCGCGCCTTCATCGGCATCTCGGCCGACACCGTCAACCTGCCGCGCCGCGCGGCACTGCTGTCGCAAGTGTCGAGCAAGACGGCGGTGCGCCTGCGCAGCATCGAGAAGGACGGCCCGGCGGCCAAGGCAGGCCTCAAGGAAGGCGACATCATCGCCGCCATCGACGGCCGCCCGGTCACCGGTGTCGATGATCTCGTGCGCATGCTCGACGCCGAGCGCATCGGCCGCGAGACGCTATGCACCGTGGTGCGCCGCACCGGCGTCAGCCAGCTGACGGTGACGCCGGTGGCGCGGGCTGGCTAGCGACGCGGGCCGCTGGAGCATTAACGGAAACGACCCCGAAACTGCCCACCGGTCGCTATTTGATTTCCTCCCCCTGATTGCCCAGACGGGCCTTCAGCAGGGTGACCAGACCTGCCTGCATGCTGTCGAGGCTCTTGATGAAAGCGGTTTGCGGCCGTTCGCGAAGGGCCACGCGCATGGCGTGGAATCCAAGCGCGCGGTAAGCTTCCATCTGCTCTTCCGAAAAGAACTGATCGCTCGTCGGCTCATTCGGGAAAAGCGGATAACGGCGCTCGTAGTCGAGAACATAGTCGGGTTCGTCGCCGGTCACCGACGCCTTGACATAGAGAAGGATCCCTTCGACAGGATCATTCTCGTAGAGGATCTTGCCGACCGCGAAATGCCTGAGATGCAGCTCCGATTCCGGCGGGATGATCTTGTTGCGGTTGGCGTCGCGCATCAGCGCCGCATCCCTGACTGGCCGCCAGTCGAGCGAGATGCGCACGCCGAGATCGATCCTGGCGAAGCGTTGGACATCGGTGAACGCACCAAAATTCATGCCGGCATCGGCTTCGGCATCGACCACGATGATCAGCTTGCACTTGCGCTTGAGCAGTTGGTACAGGCCGATATTGTCGATATGGCCGCCATCGGTGATGTAGACGCGCGAACTGTCCGACCTCAGCTGCCCCGTCGCCTCGGCGAGAAGATACAGCCGCAATATGTCCTCCCAGCTTCGCCGGGAAGTATCCTCCTCGGTCGCACGCCAGACCGGTCTTTCGCACTCGTCCTCAAACGCGGTCCCACTCGGATTAGGAAGCCAGAACCCCAGCCGCAGGTTGAACAGGGCCAGGGTTGGTCCGAGCAGGCCGAGACTGATGCGACCCATGCTCGAGGAGATGGCGGCGCCCGAAATCGCTGCCGCCGCCGCGAGATCCAGTTGCCCCTCTTCCCTGGCCATCGCGACGGAGGTCGCATAGCCGGTCGATTCACTGCCGACGAAATGTTTTGAGAACAGAAAGAACTCGGCATTGCGTCCTCGCTTGCTCGGGTCGACTGCTGTCGGGCTGACAGTGGCCGGTGCTGGAGGACGCCGGCCTGCTAGGACGATGTCCGGGCCGCCCCACCAAGCTCGCAGCCTTATGGCAGCAGCGATCTTTCTTCCCACCCAGCGGATCGCGCTGGCGACAAAAGACTTTCTCGGCGGATCGGCGGCCTGCCTGGCGCGGCGGACATTCAACGTACCGTTTATCAGCAGATAGGGCGCCTTCACACCGAGGTCCTTCAACGCGATGTCAGCCTGACCTTCACTGCCGCCAAGGCGAAACGCCCAGCGGAGCCGGTCGCGGTAGAGGCGGTGCAGGCCGTTGGCGTTCTCGGTGAAATTGAAGGCCACCATTATGACGATAACGGTGATGGCCAGATAGTTGAGCAGCACCGTGAATTCGTCCGCCTGCCAGACATCTTTAACCATTCTCGCGGCCACCGCGAAAACGACGGAACCCACCACGACCGCCAATATTTTGGCGACCATCGACCCGCTATAGTCATGAACCATCGCGGCAAAGAAGCTGCTGAGCCGGCCAGGCTCCAGGTCGTCGACGAGATAGCGAACCGCAAAGGTTCGCCCCGCAAGAAACAGCGCCATGCAAAGGGCAAGCACGGTAAACAAGATATGGTTGTTGGCCGTTAGCCAGTCGGGGCCATAGGCATAGCCGGTGGCACGGCCAAATATCCACGATACATGGAACCCATGAAATGTGATCGGAGATATCTTGATGCCCCAAAGGGTAATGAGCAGAAAGAAACCATAGATGAGCAAAGGCAAGGCAAGGCCGAGCGCCAGGAATGCCGCGCGCGCCAGATAGCCACGGATCTGGTGGCCGATCTTCGGCGAGTTGAGGGCTTTCTGCACCCAGGAAATCAGCATACCCCTGAAGGCCGCCGTGGCTGTGACCACCGCCGCGGCAGCCGTGATCAGAGCCTTGAGCGTTTCCAATGTCGTCTGCCGATGGCCGAATTTCGGTGAGGTCACCTCGATCAGCCAGAGGATGATTTTGGGTTGAACTTCGATCAGGAAGAGACCGCCTGTTACCAGCAGCAGAGTACGGCCATCCTTGGCCCAGAGGCTGTCCTGTTCGAGATGCTCGCCTTTGCGCGCGGCGGCGTAGCTATCGGAGTAGGAGCGCCGCAGCCCCCAGGCAACCAGCCAGACGGCAAAAACGACCAGGCCCGAGCGCGACAGCACGAAAGGATTGGCCACGATGGATCGCAGGCTGGCGGTCCATCCCGTCTCGCCCCAATCGTCTCCGAACATCCAGTTGGCGACATCGAGAACGATGCTGTGCCCGAGGTGGTCGGTGGTCGGGTTCGTCAGGATGACGAACGTCGCCAGGGGCAGGACCAGTGTCAGAAGCAGGAGGAAATTCACTATCCAGCCGCGCATCAGGATGCCGATCGACAGCGTGATGTCGCGAAAGCCGCGCGGCGCCAGGAAACGGCTGTTGTCGCGGATATGGCCGACGAGCGGATTGTCGTGCACATCGTCGCCCGACGCGAAGGGAAAATCGAGCGGCTCGTCCTTGCCCGTTTTCGCCTGCTCGATCTCCTGACGTGTCATATCGGCGACCATTGCCGATCCGATATAGCCACCCCCCGAGACCGTCGACAGATAGTCGATCCGGGGCGTGAGCTTGTATTGGTCGAGTGCTTGAAGTGCGCCGAGGCAGAACGAAGCCGATCTTATCCCGCCACCCGAAAGTGCGACACCGAACAGCCACGCCGGATTCCCCTTGGCGACGGAATCAGGCTTGCCCCCGGTTACATCTCTTGGAACGACATTTACACCAAGCGCCTTGCGGCGACGGATGATCGAACGATGCTCCAACTGCAGAACCGTCTCGAAGTCCTTGGCCATGGCCTCCCCCGACGCAGCCATTATTGGAACAATACAACAGGCAAAGAAGGTTCTCTGCAAGGATTATTGCCGCTGGAGAAGTCGAGGCAGCGGCAACATCATCCGTGACTTGAAAATCACAAACGATCTCATGGCATCCGGCGCTTTGCTTCGCGGATGGCCACGGCTCCTGCGTCCCGCCTCCCGAGAAGTACTGCTAGGCAGCGCTATGCTCCCGCCGCGCCCTGCGCGTACTGTGCCAGGAATTCTTCGCTGGGCGGGATCGGCTTGATCACGTCGATCAGCACGCCATTGGGGTCTTTGGTGATGAAATGGCGCTGGCCGAAAGGTTCGTCGCGGAGCGTTCGCAGGATCGGCAGCCTGGCGGCAAGAATCCGTTCGTAGACCGCATCGGGATCGCGCACTTCGAAATTGATCAGCAGGCCCGATGTGCGTCCGCGTCCCCCTTCCGGGATCGTCTCATGGTCGCCCCGGACGATGCCGAGATTGACCCTGCTGCTTTCCACCGATTGGAGGTGCACGTACCAGTCGCTTTTAAACAGCGGCTTGAAGCTGAAATGCTCGACATAGAAGCCCGCCGTGCCGGCGACATCGCCGGTCATCAGCACCGGATAATAGCTCGTGGTCTTCATCTTTCCTTCTCCCGTCAACCAACATACAGTCTGCATGTAAATTGAATTAACATACAGGCTGTATGTATGCAACGAGAATCCGCGCGCCGCTCCAACCGCGACCGTACCGAGGCCACGCGCGCCGACCTGATCGCGGCGTCGCGAAAACTGTTCACGGAAAAATCCTATGCCGAGACGGGCACGCCGGAAATCGCAGCCGCCGCCGGCGTGACGCGTGGCGCGCTCTATCACCACTTCGCCGACAAGCAGGCGCTGTTTGCCGCCGTGGTCGAGCAGGAGGCGCAGGCAGTGGCCGACGAGATCGATCGCGCCTCCCCTTCCTCGCTCGAAGCCCGCGATGCGTTGATCGCCGGCTCGGACGCCTATCTCGCCGCCATGCGCGCGCCCGGCCGCACACGGTTGCTGCTGCTTGATGGTCCTGCCGTCCTCGGCCGCGCCGCCATGGACGCGATCGACAACCGCCACGGCAACCGCGCGCTGCGCGAGGGCCTGGTCGCGGCGATGCGCGCCAACATGATGACACGACTGCCGGCGGAAGCACTGACCGCGCTGCTTGCTGCTGCGTTCGACCGCGCGGCACTTGCCATCGAGGCAGGCGCCTCGGCCGAGGACTATCGCGCAGTTCTCATGGCGCTGATCGACGGACTGTCCCGCGCCTGACGCGATTCATCGTTTCCCCCCAAACAGCGGTAAACCAACACCCGTCTCAGACCGGCAGCCCGAGTTGTCTTCGCAGGCTTTTGTCGAATGCGGATGCGGGGACGAAGCGGCGCAGCAAACTGACCTGGCGCGCCATCTTTCCCGCCGCATAGCGCTTCTTCGGAGCGGGATCGATCGCAGCGGCCAGAACCGTCGCCGCTACCATTTCGGGCGCATCGCCTTTTTCCATCGATTTCCGCACGGCCATGGTCATGCCGGAGCGCGCGGAGTCATAGATATCGAGCAACTGATCGGGGGCGGCGAGATTGTCCTCGAATGAAGTACGGGTGTAGGCCGGCTCCACCAACGAAACGCGAATGCCGAACGGGCGCAATTCGTGATCGAGCGATTCGGAATACCCCTCGATGGCATGTTTGGTCGACGCGTAGAGCGCGAAATAGGGGGCGGGGATGAACCCCTGTACCGAACTCAAATTGACGATTCTGCCCTTCCCCTGGCGCCGCATTGCCGGCAACACCGCGTTGGTCACGCGGAAGACGCCGAAGACGTTCACGTCGAACAGCGCCTGGGCCTGGGCGGTCGAGGACTCCTCCGCACCGCCAAACAGACCCATGCCGGCATTGTTGACGAGCAGGTCGATGCGTCCGGCCTTGGCCAGGACGTCATCGACGAGTTTCGCGACAGACGCATCATCGGTCACGTCGCAGGTTAGCATGGTAACGCCGTCGGATTGCTTGGAGGCCGTGCGACGGCTGGTTCCGAATACGCGATAGCCCGCGCTTAGCAAGGCATCAGCCGTAGCGCGGCCAATGCCGGAAGATGCGCCTGTCACGAGGGCGACGCCGGGATTGATCTTGTTCATGGAATTCGCTTCTTTCTCTGAGCCGGATTTGTGTTCTTGAAATGCGGCATGCGCGGGCGCGGTCAGGGGCAATCTCAGCCGGAGGATCCTTCCGCGCTCGCGCTCGATGACGTGTCCGTCCAGCGCCGGAACAACGCACTGGCATTGACCCCTCCAAAGCCGAAGCCATTGGAGATCGCGTAGTCCATCTCCAATGGCCGGGCCTGGTTTGCGACGAAATCGATCCCGTCGCCGGCCGGATCGGGGGCCGTCAGGTTGAGTGTCGGCGGCGCGACCTGATCCCTGAGCGCAAGGATCGTGAAGATGGCGCCAAGCCCGCCGGCCGCTCCCAGCAGATGTCCGGTCGCCGCCTTTGTCCCGCTGACAGCTATGCTGAAATCCGTGCCAAAGACCCTTTTGATCGCCTCGATCTCCCCGGAATCGCCGACCGGCGTGGAGGTTGCGTGCGCATTGAGATGGCGGACGTCCCGTGCCGAAATGCCGGCTTGGCTGATCGCGATCTCCATGGCTCGGCGGGCACCGTCGCCATCCTCGGGACCCGATGTGATGTGATAAGCGTCCGCCGTCGTGCCGTAACCGACGAGCTCGGCGAGCGGCTTGGCGCCACGCGCGAGCGCGTGGCTCAATGCCTCGACGACCAGGACACCGGCCCCCTCACCCATGACGAAGCCGTCACGCAACATGTCGAACGGACGCGAGGCCTGATCGGGACGGTGATTGAAGGACGTCGAGAGGGAGCGTGCCGCGGCGAAACCGCCGAGACTGACCGCGTTAATGCAGGCTTCGGTTCCGCCGCACACCGCGATATCGGCTTCATTGGCGCGGATAAGACGCGCCGCGTCGCCGATCGCCTGAATGCCGGCCGCGCACGCCGTCACCGGAGCGCCAAGCGGTCCCTTGAAGCCGTATCGGATGGAAATCTGTCCCGCTGCCATGTTCACCAGGAACGATGGCACAGTGAATGGCGACAGACGCCGAACACCGCGCTGATCGACGGTTCTCACAGCTTCGGTTATCGCCGGAAATCCTCCGACACCCGAAGCGATGATCGTCGCGGTACGGGCCTTGTCATCGTTCGAGACTGGTTTCCACTTCGCCTGGGACATCGCCTCTTCCGCCGCCGCCAGTGCGAAGAGGATGAAGCGGTCTGCCCTGCGCTGTTCCTTCGGGGCCAGGACGGTGTCTGGATCGAAGCCGGCTTCGGGGTCTTCCTGCAGGGAAGGAACCGTTGCGCCGATCTTTGCCGGCAAGTCTCCCACGACATCATCCGCAAGCCTCCGGATGCCCGAGCGGCCAGCCAAGAGGCGGGACCAGGAAGTCGGCACGTTGGCTCCGAGCGGGCTAACTGCTCCCATGCCTGTGATAACGATACGACGCATGCGTACTCCGGTTGTCATTCTGTTGGATTCGTTCGCGCGACAGCGTCGTGGCGACATCTCGATCACCGCATGTTCGGCAAATGGCATGCCGCGAGGTGGTCAAAGATGCGCAGTGCGTATCGGAGCTATTCCCGCGAAGCCGCTATTTGCCTGACCTCGCCAGCGGCAGCGCTGAGAAAACGCCGCGACATCTCCTCGTCTTTCAGGATGCGGGAGATCGTTACGGCACCCACCATGAGCGACAGCATCGCCATCGCTTTGCGATGGTCTCCCGCTCCTTCGGCCCCAGGCATCAATTGGTCGAGAATCTCGAGGTGAGCTGCGATCCCATCCTGGAATGGCTCTCTCACCTCCTCGCTTTGACGCGCCGCGTCCGAGCCAAGCGCCACCAATGGACAACCCTCGCCCTTCGTTTCGCGATGTCCGGGTGAAAGGTAGAAACCGATCACGGCCTCGAGCGGGTCAGGGCTTGCGGCGATTGCGGCCGACCATCTCCGGGTCGCGTGCTCCATCGCCCGCCTCGATGCTCGTGCGGCCAGATCGTCCTTGGATTCGAACTGCTTGTAGAATCCACCCTGAGTAAGACCGGCGCCCTTCATCAGGTCCTTCAGCCCGATGCCATCGAAGCCATGCTCTCGAAAAAGCCGGCTCGCGGCGTCGATCACCGCTTCGCGATTTGCTTCCGCCTGCGCACGGCTCACTCTCATGTCGACCTCTAATTTAGATTTCGTTCGTCATCTATATCAGAGATAGAGTTCGACCGCAATCTATTTGAGGCGCCGGGTGCCAAGCCGGCTGCCAACAAGGGAACGGCAATGCCTTGTTGTGGCCTGACGTCCTCGTTCGGCCATCGCCGAGCTCACCCTTGCGCGTTGGACGTTTCCGGCCCTTCCGCGGGCACCTCACCCGGCTCGAACTCGTTGAAGCAGCCGAGCCCGCGCTTGAACCGCTCGATCAGCCAGGCTGCCGCCGGCTTCGGGCTGGTGTCGTTGCGATGCATGGCAAACAGCGGCGAGCGCACCTCGCTGAAGGGTTCAAGGTCGAGTTCCACCAGCCGGCCGCTTGCCAGATCGTCTGATATCAGCCAGCGCGGCAGGCCGCCCCAGCCGAGGCCCTCGCGCATCAGCATGTGTTTGGTGCGCATATCCGTGAGACGCCAGGTCCGGTAGGCGAAGACACCGAAGTCGCGTCCCTTGGTGCGCTCGGACTGATCGGTCACGACAAGCTGGGTGTGTTCGCGCACATCCTCGAGTGCCAGCGGTTTCGGCAGCAGCGCCAGCGGGTGGCTGGGGGCCGCGGCCAGCACGATCGACATGAAGCCGATGCGCACGAGATGCACGTCGACATCGCCCAGCAAGCCGCCAATGCCGAGATCGGCCTGTCCGCTGACCACATGATCGGGGATCAGGCCGAGCGTGCCGATATGCAGGCGCAGCATCACGGTTGGAAACTGCGTCTCGAACGCCTTCAGCACCCGCACCAGTACCGATGAGGGCAACGACGCATCGACCGAGAGCGCCACCTCGGCTTCCAGCCCGTGATGATGGCCGTCGGCGCGCGAACGCATACGCTGCAGCACGCCGATCATGCGCCTTGCATCCTCCAGCATCGCCCGGCCGATCTCGGTCAGTTGCGGCTCGCGCGTGCCCTCGCGCTCGAACAGCTTGAGCCCAAGCTGCGCCTCGAGATTGGCGATGCCATAGCTGATGACGGATTGAGCCCGGTTGAGCTTGCGGCCGGCGGCCGAGAAACTCCCGGTGTCGGCCACGGCGACAAGGATCTGCAGCTGGTCGAGTGTCGGATTGGGTTGCATCTCTATATCTATTTTGTGGATGGATCGTATAGAAAATATACCAGTTTATCCGATGGATCGATAGCTCCATATCTGGCGGGACAATTCATTCCACTGGAGAGACCCGCTATGTCCATTCTTCTCGTCACTTCGAGCCCGCGTGGCGCTGCCTCGCACTCGACCCGCATCGCCACCGAATTCGCTGAAAAGCTCGTCGCCGCCGATCCGTCGAACACGCTCGTCGTGCGCGACCTCGTCGCCAACCCGCTGCCGCACATCGATGCGGACTACGCGACCGGCATCTACACGCCCGTTGAAGCCCGCACCCAGCGCCAGGCCGAGGTCGTCGGCGTCTCCGACGTCGTGCTCGATGAGCTGTTCGCCGCCGACACGGTGATCCTGGCCACCGGCTTCATCAACTTCAACATCTCCTCGACGTTGAAGTCCTGGGTCGACCATATTTCCCGCTCCGGCAGGAGCTTTGCCTATGGCGAGAATGGCCCCAAGGGCCTCGTCACCGGCAAGAAGGTCTATGTCGTATTGGCTTCGGGCGGCGTCTATTCCGAAGGTGCGGCCGTGCAGTTCGATCACGCGATTCCCTATCTGCGCGGCGTGCTCGGCTTCCTCGGCATGACCGATGTCGATGTCATCCGCATCGAAGGCGTCAGCATGGGTCCCGACGCGGTCGCGGCCGCTTTGGCCAAGGCGACCGCCAAGGTCGATGCCGTGGTGGCGGCAAGCCGGGATGTCGCGACAGCCGCCTAAGGGAAGGCTCGAATTGAAGGGCAGACGCTTTTGGCGCCTGCCCTTTCTCGCTGTCCAATGGCAGCCCTTCTCGCTCGCTTTTCGGATTTAGACAGGGCGGAGCGCCCGATCCTTGGCGCGCGGCTTGACGAACCGCCTTGGTTCGCTCACAATCAATGTGAACCAAGGTGGATCGTTGTCATGACAGCTTTTACCGTACGCCTCCCCGATGACACGGCAGATAGGCTGGACCAGCTCGCCGAAAAGCTCGATCGCTCGCGCTCTTATATGGCAGCCCAGGCCATCGAAGACTTTGTAGCCCGACAGGAGTGGCAGCTCGCGGAGATAGAGGCCGGATTGGCCGAGGCCGAGCGCGGTGAATTCGCTAATGATCAAGAACTCGCGGCCGTGATTGGAAAATATATCAAGCCCGCGCGCTGATTATGAGCGGCAAGACAATCCGTTGGACCAAGCGGGCGCTGCGTCGGCTTGACGAAATCGGCGCGCACATCGAGAAAGACAACCCCGAAGCCGCTGCTCGTGTAATTGCGCGCATCTTGTCCGCGGCGGAGTTGCTCATCGAACAGCCGGCCATGGGTCGCGTTGGGCGGATCAAGGCGACGCGAGAACTCGTTTTGGTCGATATTCCCTATATCGTCCCCTATCGCGTAAGCCGAGATGCCGTCGAAATACTGACCGTCATACACGCCGCCCAACAGTGGCCGCGAACCCTGTGAGCCCGCCGCTTTTCCTAGCCAATGAAATGCCTGAGCAGACCCGCCGCGGCGACCCCGATCAACACTGTCGGCAGCATGGACAGTCGTGTCGCGGCGACAAAGGTGATGGCCAGCGCCAGGAGATCGGCCGGATTCCGCGACACGAAGGCCGGCGCGATGACCGAGATCAGCACGCAACCGGGTGCCGCCTCCATCACCGCCGTGGCACGCGCGCCAATCGTGCGGTTGCGCAGCACGAAATAGCCGCCGATCCGCGTCAGATAGGTGACGCCGGCCATCAGCACGATGGTGAAAAGGCTCGCCGCATCGATCATGCGTCACCTGCCATCAGCCAGGCCGCGACCAGTCCCGACACCGCACCCGCCGCGACGTACCAGGCGCCGGGAACGAAGAGATAGACGAGTGCGGCGACAACGAGGCTGACCAGCCAGGGCCGTGCCGCCGCCACTCCTTTCCACATGCCGCGCATCAGCACCAGGAAGACCGCCGGAAACGCCATGTCGAAACCGTAGGTCTCGATATGGCCGAGCATCGGGCCGAGCAAGGCGCCCAGCGTGGTGAAGGCCACCCAGGTCAGATACATCGCCAGTGCCGCGCCCATATAATAGCGCGGGCTGAAGGCCGGCGTGATGCCCGCCCCTGCACGCTGCTTGGCGTCTGAAAGCCCCAGCGCCCAGCTTTCATCGCATAGGAAGAACAGCGCCGGAAACACCTTGCGCCGCGGCAGGTCGCGCAGGAACGGCGCCAGCGCCGCTCCCATCAGCAGATGACGGCTGTTGACCAGGAAGGTGATGGCGACGATGAGCAGGATATGCGGCGGCGACGTCCACAACTGGATCGCCGCGAATTCCGAGCCGCCGGCGAAGTTCAGCCCCGTCATCATGGACAATTCGACCGCACTCAGCCCTTTCTGCGTGGCCTGCGCGCCGAGCACCAGCGCATAGGGAATGGTGCCGAGCAGCACCGGCGCGCAGGACGCCACGCCCCGGCGGAACTCCGATCCCGAACCGTCGCCCGCCGCCTCGACTGCCTGTGAAATGGTCATGCCCCGGAAATGCCCATGCCTTACCGTCGGCCGGCCTCGCGGCCGCCGCTTCCCTGCCTTCGAACTCTCGTGATGTCGGCCGCAAACATACCCACACCTTCCCGCAATTTGCTTGCGAAGATGGTTGCTTTTGGTCGATTTTTGGCATTTGATATCACAGACCATCAGAAAAATGGAATCCAAAGCCATGCGGCTCGATGACATCGACAAGCGCATCCTGCGGGCTTTGCAGCGCGACGGCCGCATGGCCAACAACGATCTGGCCAATCAGGTCGGCCTGTCGCCCTCGCCTTGCCTCCGGCGCGTGAAGCTCCTGGAGGAGGCCGGAGTCATCGACCGCTATGTCGCCGTGCTCAACCCGGCCAGCATCGGCAAGGGCCTCACCTTCTTCACCCGCATCTGGCTGAAGGCGCAGGACGAGGACACGATCGAGCATTTCGCCACCGAAGTGGCCAAGCTGCCCCATGTCATGGAATGCTACCTGATGCTCGGCGACTGCGATGCCATGGTGCGCATCGTGGCGGACAGCATCGACGACTATCGCCGCTTCCAGTCGGAGCATCTGAGCCGCATCAAGGGCGTCCAGAACGTCAAGACCGACGTCCCCAGCCAGACCATCAAATACACGTTGGAACTGCCGATCTGAGGTGCCCCGCAAGGCGGCAGGGCTGCCAGAAACGGCGCCATTCCCAGACTGGATAAAAAATGCAACCAGATTGTAGGACCGGCCCCGGCGGAAGCGTCCTTCGGACGCAAGCAGCGCACGGCGCTGCCCTCTGGCATGGGAGATTTGAATGAGCCTTTCCTATCGTTGGGTCATCGTCGCGGCTGGCGCGCTGATGTCCTGTGTCGCCATCGGTACGATGTTTTCGCTGGCGATCTTCCTCGAGCCGATGGCGATCGACACGCAGTGGTCGCGTGCCGGCATTTCGAGTGCGATGACGCTGAACTTTCTCGTGATGGGTCTGGGTGGTTTCGCCTGGGGCGCCATGTCGGACCGCTTCGGCGCCCGCATCGTCGTGGCGATCGGCGCCGTGCTGCTCGGACTGGCGCTGGTGCTTGCCAGCCGCGCCGGGTCGCTGCTGGCCTTTCAGATCACCTATGGCGTGCTCGTCGGTCTCGCGGCGAGCGCCTTCTTCGCGCCGATGATCGCGCTGACCACAGGCTGGTTCGAGACCAATCGCGGCCTTGCGGTTTCGCTGGTCTCGGCCGGCATGGGCGTCGCACCGATGACGATCTCGCCCTTCGCCCGCTGGCTGATCTCGGCGTATGAATGGCGCACCGCCATGTTCGACATCGGCATCATGGCCTGGGTGCTGCTGTTGCCGGCGGTGCTTTTGGTGCGCCAGCCGCCAAAACCCGCCCCGGCCGCTGCCAGCTCCACGCCGGTTGCCGAAGGCGCCGGCCTGACGGTCGGCCAGGCGCTGCGCTCACCGCAATTCATCGTGCTGGGGCTGACCTTCTTTGCCTGCTGTGCCGCCCACTCCGGCCCGATCTTCCACATGGTGAGCTATGCCATGTTGTGCGGCGTCGCTCCGATGGCGGCGGTCTCGATCTACAGCGTCGAGGGCCTCGCGGGGCTTGGCGGCCGGCTTCTCTACGGCGTGCTGGCCGACAGGCTCGGCGTCAAGCCGGTGCTGATCGCGGGCCTCGTGATCCAGGCGATCGTCATTGCCGCCTATCTCTCGATCAGCCAACTCGACCAGTTCTACATGCTGGCGGTCATCTTCGGCGCCACCTATGGCGGGGTCATGCCGCTCTACGCCGTGCTGGCGCGCGAATATTTCGGCCAGCGCATCCTCGGCACCGTGTTCGGCGCCGCTACCATGCTGTCCAGCCTCGGCATGGCGCTCGGGCCGCTCGCCGGCGGCATGGTGTTCGACGCCTATGCCAACTACCACTGGCTGTTCATCGGCTCGGCCCTTATCGGCCTCGGTGCCGCGGGCATAGCGATCGCCTTCCCGCCGCTGCCGCAAAGGCAGCTCCGGACAGCATAGACATCAACCGTTTGGGGGCGCTTGGCGAAGCCGGTCTTCGCCAAGGCCTATGGCATTGTTATGCCGACTTGAGGACCGTGAATGGCCGTCTTTGGACGGCCCGCTTTGCCTGGAGATTCGCTGCGGGGACGGGGCGGCCGACATGGAAGCCCTGGACCTTGTCTATGCCGAATTCACGCATGAGGGCCATCTGCTCCTCGGTTTCCACGCCCTCGACCAGGATCTTGTGGCCACGATTTCGCACCAGGGCGATAATGTCCTGCAGCATCGCCCTGCCGTTCGGCGTGGCGCAGTCGTGAAGGAACGAGCGGTCGATCTTCACAGTGTCGAAATCGATCAGGCGAAGCCACGAAAGGCCGGCGAAGCCGGTGCCGAAGTCATCGAGCCAGATCTTGATCCCCAGCAGCTTCAGGTCGCTGATGCAGCGAAGGATATCCGAGTGCATCTCCATCTCCAGCCCTTCGGTGATTTCGAAGGCCAGCCTGTTTCCGGTCACGCCGGTCTCGCCCAGAATGGTCGCAACGGACGCGGCGAAGCCAGGTGTCTTGAGCTGGATCGGAGAGACGTTGACACTGACGAGACGGACGTGATCGCCCGCCAGGAGCTCGGCGCATACCGTCCTTATGGCCCAGCGTCCGAGTTCCAGGATCGACCCGGTCCGTTCCGCGACGGGAATGAACAGGCTCGGCGGAACCAATGTGCCGTCGAGCATCTTGAGGCGCATCAGCGCCTCGACGGCTTCAAGCCGGCCCGAGGCGACGTCCTTGATCGGTTGATAGACGAGTGAAACGAGATCCTGCCCGATCGCGATCTTCAGCAAGGCCGCAAGGTTCTCGCTCTCGTCGCTGCTCTGGGGGTCCGTTGGATCGAACAGCCGGGCACAATTTCGACCGCCGGCCTTTGCCAGATAGAGCGCGCGGTCGGCCTCGTGGATGATCTTCTCCAGCTTGGCGCCGGTCTGCTTCCTGGTGAAGGCGGCGCCAACGCTCGCGGTCACGATCGAGATGCCGTCTCGCCGCAACTCGTGGGCAATCGCCAGGTTCTCAACCGTGCGGCAGATGGCTTCCGCAAGATCCGCGACCTGGTCTTTCTTCTCCATGCGGGCAAGCACGATGAATTCTTCGCCGCCATAGCGGCCGATCGAACCATTGTATTGCTTGATCATGTCGCTGAGGGCGTTGGCGACCTGGATCAGGCAGCGGTCGCCCTCCTGATGGCCGTAGCAGTCATTGAATTTCTTGAAGAAGTCCACATCGATCAGGATCGCCACAAAACCGGCGCCAAGCTTTTGCCAGTCGTTCCAGTAGTCGCGCAGCTTCTCGTCGATCGCCCGCCGGTTCTCCAGGCCTGTAAGCGGATCGGTCCGCGACAGTCTCAGCAGGGCCTTGCCGCGTTCGGTGGCTTCCTTGTGCTGAATTCTGGCTTCCAACGCGTTCAGGAAGACGTTGTAGCGCTCCTCATTCAGTTTCCAGTTCACATATGACGTGAAGGTGAAACACGAGATGTAGAAAGTCGCGAATACCATTTTGTAAACAGGTGTAGTGGGCATGTAATAGTTTACAATATACAATATACATAGAATTATAGTGGAGGTTATGATGGAGATCTTGAATCTGAACGTAAAAAATAGATTGGCACTCATCATGAATATGGTGCCGAAGACCATGTAATAAGAGACGCTTTCTTTGTCTGCGCTCATGACCGCCGGGCACAACCAGCCAACATAGCCAAAGATGATGGCCGCGGCGCAAGTCACGTCCAGCCATCCCGTCGCTGCTCGCCGGCGAAGTTGTCCTTCCAGGATCAAGAGCGCCGTCAAGCCAACCGCGAAGCGAGCCGCGATCGTACGGGCAGCCACATCCGGGATCAGCAGCAGATCCGATACGGAGAACAGGACGTAGATGGCAACAGCGATCCAAAGCCCCGGTCTGGCTTCCTTTCTTCGCTTCGCCTGGGCTTCGGTGCGGTAGAGGGTTCGGAGTTCGTAGGGTCCCAGTTCGTAGCGCGGTTCGAACGGCTCCGCATGCGCTATGTCGGCCAATCCAGGCGACACGCGTTCGTTCGCGATGCCCCCCAGGGAAAGGGGATCAAGCGTTCCGGCCTCTCTTCTCGTTTCTGCCCCCACGCGGGCCGGCTCCTCAAGACGCGACAGCGATTGCGATGCACAAAATCATGCAATCGTGCAGCACAAGTTTCGGTTAACTCAAACCCGAAATTCGACTTGGACGGCACCTAACGACCCAAGATGGTTAGCGGGAAATTAATCATAACGATAAAATGCCCGCGAGCCGACATTGGCAAACCAAGCATTCTACGCAATAAGTTAACTGACTGTTAACTATGGAGTCTTGGTGTGCAAACTGTGTTTGACGGCAAAAGCCTGATTACGGCCGAAATGATCGCTGGGAGCCTGCGCCGCGGAAGGCCCGAGCAGCATGGCGAAGCGTTCGAAACCGCTCGCGTCGAGCTGGCGCTCGTTCTCCACACGGCGCATCAGCAGATCGAACAGGGAAAAAATCCTGCCGAGATCATTCGCCGTCTGATGTCGCTTCTCGAAGCGATGCGTTCCAGGCTCCATCCCGACGTCTGGCAAGCTTTGATTCCGGTGGCGCAGAACCATCCGATCCTGGAATATTTTCTCGAAGACCCGCTGACGCGGTGGTCCTTCAACAAGCCCAGGGGCTATGCCGGCGACGCGCAGTTGCTCGACTACATCTATTGTGATCCGCACGTGGCCGAGAGCGTGGCCAACGCCTCGGAGATCGGCAAGGCGCTCTACACCCATACCCAGGACGTGCCGTCATGCGTCGCGGCACGGGAACGGCGCGATCTTTTGACCCGCTATGTCGACGAGATTGCAGCCAAGAGCGGACCGCAAACCGAGGTCCTGGCAATCGCGGCCGGTCATTTGCGTGAAGCCAATCGCTCCGTCGCGCTGGCAGAGGGCCGCCTCAAGCGCTGGGTTGCGCTCGATCAGGATCCCCAGAGCGTCGGGTTGATAGCACGCGACTTCCAGGGCACCGCGATCGAAGCCGTCGACGGCTCGGTGCGGACCGTGCTCACCAGGGGCCACAAGATGGGCAAATTCGACTTCATCTACGCCTCCGGCCTTTACGACTACCTCCAGCACAACGTCGCCGTGAAACTCACCAAGACCTGCCTTCAGATGCTGAAGCCGAACGGGACGTTCCTGTTCGCCAACTACGCGGAAGGCAACCCCGATGCCGGGTACCGGGAAATGTTCATGGACTGGGTGCTGCTGCTGCGTTCGGAGGTCGACATGTGGAACATCGTCAACGCCAGCGTCGATCGCAACACGGTCGAGGCGCGGGTGTTCTTCGGCGAGAACCGCAACGTGCTCTACGCGGTCATCGAAAAGCACGGATAGCAACCGTCTGGACTGCGCACCGGCCGGGATGAGACCTCGGCCGGTGTATTTGTGGCTGGGCGTGATGATGTTCGACGCTCACGCCGACTGGCCGTCATCGACCCTCATCGTCCGTGGCGGTCGCCCCTGCCCGAGCGCGGCTACTCCGAAAACCTCACGCTCACGCCGCGCTGCCTGAAATAGGCTTGCATCAGCTTGCGGCCCGAGCGGTTGCTCTGCGCCAACTTGGTCGGATCGAACACCGCCTCTTTTATCCCCTCTCGCATCAGCGCTGCCTTGAGCGTCGCGATATGCGCGTCGATTTCGGCATTGTCCGCCCGCAGCGAGGCATAGATATTTTCGGTCGCCTCGGCCACGGTCAGTTCGCTCACGGGTGTCGTCCTCTGGTTGGTTTGGCGGCGGCTTAGCACAGATTCGCGGCTCCGCCGATACCGATGGAACCGTCAGCGCACAGCGCCCGGGTTTTGATAGGTCCGCCCTGATTGGCCAGACATTGGCTCGACGGCAACGCCGCAGTTCTCCACCCTACCCGAAAATCCGCTCGCCCTGTTCATCGACCAGTTGGATGCCCTTCTTGATCGAGATGTCGACGGCGTCGTCCAGCCCGGCAAAGCGGTCGGCGCGGATGAACTTGTGTTCCTTGACCACGCCGTCGACCTCCTTGGAGACGACGCCGCAGGTCTGGTATTGGCCCTCGGCCTTGTAGGGCGTGGCGCTGATCAGGAAACCCTTGTGCTCGACCTGCTTGGCCGGTGCCGCATTCGCGGGCTCGGCCACCTCGCCGCCGCCGCCGAAAAGACGTTTCAGAAAAGACATCGCTCAAATCTCCTTGTTCGCCCTGCAAACCGCAGCTTGTTCACGATTCACGGCGCTGTTGTCCCAGCATGCGCGAATGTGCCGCCGCGTTCCAGCCCCCTGATGAAGACGGAGACCAGGAGCTCGATCTGCCGGTCGATCTCGTCGGCCTGCCCTCGCACGGATCTCGCCGCATAGCCGCTGGTGACGATGCCATGCACGCTTGACCATAGCGTGCGCGCGGCAATCCGGCGCGTATCGTCGTCGAGGTCGAAGTCGCCGCCGGCGAGCACGCCGGCGATGATCTCGAACAGCTGGTCGAGCCGCGCTTCATAGGCATCCGGCTCGCTCAGCGTCGGACGGCGCCTGTTGAAAGCGAGCAGTGCAGGCCAACTGCCGGGATGCGCCTCGACAAAGCGCACATAGGCGCTGGCCAGCGCCAGCAGGCGTTGCCGCACATCGGTGATGCCGCGCTTGCCGAGATCGGCCATCGCCGCCGCCCCGGCGGCGCCCAGCCGGTCGAGCAGCCGCATGTTGACGGCACGGTGCACACCGTCGAGATCGGAAAACAGATTGTAGACCGAGCCGACCGAGATGCCCGCCTGCTCGGCGATGGTCCTCGCCTTCAGATTGTCCATGCCACCTTCGTTGAGCAGCGCCTCGGCAATGGCCAGCACCCGCTCGCCCGTCTCTTCCTTGTCCAGTGCCATTTCAGTCCTTGTGAATGCGCTTGCCTTGCGGAAGCGGCATGTTGTTTCGAACCCCCGACCTTCCCTCTGTTTACCATATTCGGGATTTTGTGAACAGCGTTCAAAAGTATCTTGAACAATGTTCATTTCCTGCTATGTTGGCTTAGTGAACAATGTTCACGCCACAATTCGAAGGGAGAAGTATCATGCTTAGCCTGATCAGGACATTGCTCGACGGCGCCAGCGTCCGGGCCGAGGACGGCCTCAAGGATCGCTTCGCCATCGACCTTCTGGCGCAGCGCATCCGCGACGCCGAGGCGGGACTTGCCGCCGCCAAGCAGACACTCGCCACGCTGATCGTGCGCCAGCGTGCCGAACAGGCCGGTCTCGACCAGATCGACCGCCGTCATGCCGATCTCGAAACACGCACTGTCAGCGCGCTCGCCGCCGGCAACAACGGGCTGGCCGAAAGCGGTGCCGCGGCCGTCGCCGAGTTGGAGAACGAACGCGAGGTCCGTCGCGCCACCGTGCAGAGCCTTGGCGAAAGGATCTTGCGGATGCGCGTTTCGGTGGAGCGGGCGCATCGCCGCATCATCGACCTCAACCAGGGCATGATCTCGGCCCGAGCCATCGATGCCGAGCGCAAGGCGCAGTCGCGCCTCGTCAGGTCGATCGGTCAGTCGGCGAGCCTCAACGACGCCGAGGAGGTTCTGGCCCGCATCAAGGCCGGCAGCGATCCGTTCGAGGAGGCCGGCATCCTCGACGAGATCGACGGCGAGCTGCGCCACGAAGCGATCCGCGACCGCCTTGCCGACGCCGGCCACGGCCCGGCGGTGAAGGTGCGTGCCAAGGAGGTGCTCGAGCGCCTGAAGACCATCAACTGAAAACCAGCCTTCCAGACCTTGCTTCCATCGACATCACCAACCAATGGAGAATTCCAGTGAACGCCAATCAGACCTACATCATGTTCAACACCGCTTCGGTCGGTGCCGCCTACTTCATGCTCGGCCTGTCGCTGTGGCTGGCGCCGGTCGACCTGGCGACCAAGGGCTACTGGGCCATGGGCATCCTGCTGCTCACCGGCAGCCTGGTGAACCTGGTCAAGTACCGCACCGACGAACGCCTGTCGGCCGAGATGACCGCCAAGATCGAAAAGGCGCGCAACGAAAAGCTGATCAGCGAATATGTCGGCAAGGAATGATGCCGGCACACCTGACGAAAAAAGCCCGGTCACCCGGGCTTTCTTGGGGCTTTGCAGAACTTGGTTTCCTCGCCCCCATGTAATGGGGGAGAGGAATCCAATCCTCGCCCGGTCGGCGCCCGATGCCGCCCGATTACGTCACTTGTGCGACAGCGCCTCCAGCGCTTCCGCGGCGGCTTCGAGAATGGCGATCGCCTCGGCCTGCTTTTCAGCCGGGGCATCGACGATCTCACCGAGCGCCGCGCGCAGGCGGTGACGGATGGCACGGAATTCATCGCGCGTTTCCGAGCGTTCGCCACGGCCGCCCCGGCCGCCGCGACGGTCCTCGCTGTCATCGTTCCAGCCAAACCAGTCGCGCGCCTTGGCCATCTTGCGGCCGAAGCGCTCGAGATGGTCGAGCACGCCGTCGATCATCTCGCGGTTATCGGCAAGATGCGTCTGCCCGGCCTCGGTGATGGAAAAGACCTTCTTGTTGCCTTCGCTCGACGAGATGGCATAGCCGGCCTCTTCCAGGAAGGTCAGGGTCGGATAGACCACGCCCGGGCTCGGGCTGTAGATGCCGCTGGTGCGCTCTTCCAGCGCCTTGATGATGTCGTAGCCGTGGCGCGGCGCCTCGGCCAGCAGCGACAGCGTGATCAGCTTAAGGTCGCCGTCGGCCAGCATGCGCCCGGCGCGGAACATGTCGCCCGGGCCGCCGCGCCCGCCACCGCGACCGCCATGGCCGAACGGGCCAAAGCCGCCGCCCCCTCTGCCACCAAATTTGCCGGCCACGTGCATGAACATGCGTTCGCCGAAATGACCGCGCCCGAAATGATTGTCTTTGTGCATTGATTGCTCCTTGAGTTCTATCTTACGATATATCTTAATTAGGCTCATGCCCTCGTGGAGTCAAGATATATCTTACGATGTATCTGATCGCACGCCAAGCGCATGGGTTTGCCGATCCGGGCCTGTCATCTCAGACCAATGCGATGGATAAATTTGACTACCAGCGGCCGTTGTGCCGGTTCCAGGCATAGAGCAGGCCGGCGAAGCGGTCGTAGGCAAACCGCGTCAGCGGCAAGATCAACCGGTTGCCGAATAGGCCCGCCAGCCAGCCCTCGCCCGGCGTCACCTGCCACACGGCAATCGCCACATCGGCGCCGACCAGCAAGCGGCCATCAGCATCGGTGGCGTGCAGCCGCCGGCGGATATCCTCGAGCGAGGCCCCAAATCCGCTGAGCGCCGCCGGTTCCAGGTTGATGTCGCGAAATTCGACCCGCCCGGCCTTGACCGCTTCGATCAGCCGGCGCTTCTGCCTGACGATGCCCGCATCGCAGACCGGGCAGCGCGTATTGTACCAGACGGTCAGCAAGGGTGTGGTTCTATCATGGTCATTTGCCGCGTATGGCCGCCTTCGGCCCGACGCATTTGTTGTCGCGAAACAGCGCCCACTCCTCGCACAGGCGGCCGTTGGGCAAGCGGCAGAATCCATATTCGTTGCCGGCCTTGTCCTTCCTGATTGTCAGGCGCCCGCCAACCTCCCCGCAATGGGCGGATGCTGGATTGGCCATGCCGACCGGTTCTTGTGCGGCGGCGCTGGCTTGGATCGCCACCAAGGACAATGCGGCAAGGCCGATAGCCAACATCGAAGAATTGCTCATCGCGATCTCCCTCGCCGCATTCTATCACGGCGAGGCGTCCCGTCCTGTGGCAAAGCGCCGTCAAGCCGGCACCCGGTCGACTTCCGGAAACCCCGCCGGCCGCTTCATCCAAGCGAAGTGATGATCTCGCGATAAGCGAATTCAGGGAAGGCCTTGAGCGTTCGCGTCCGGATATTGCCACTCGCCGCCAACATCAGCGCGAAACGCGCCAGCACCGCATCGTCGGGCGCTTCGACCACCGCCACCATGTCGTATTCGCCCATGGTCAGGTAGAACGATTTGAACGATCCGCCCATCTCGCCAAGCTGCTTCCTGGCCGCGTCGAGCCGCTTGGGCGAGTCGCGAACGTTTTTCGCGCCCTGCTCGGTCCAGGTCATCAGCATGATGTAGGTCGTCATGGCACACCTCCCTCCGGGGCCACGGAGCACGGCGGCTTCGCCGGGGCGGGCATCCGGGTTGTCGCCCAGAAATTGCATCCGACGCGAAATTATCCTCCCGCAACGACCGTCCCGCAAGCACGTATTCATGCCATCATTTGCAGGCTTGAGGCGACAGTCGGCGGCGACCACGGAAAGCCGGTTCAAAACCCGCCCGATTGCGGCATTCTCCTTCGCGGCCATGGCGGAAATCCCAATCTGACATCCGAGACCGGTCCACCGCCGGAGGGCTTCATGCGCGGGAAAACAGACCTGCCGCCGACCGGGGAGCGTCATCGTCAAGGGAGCGCGGCTGAACGTGCCGTTGAAGAAGCAATTTCCAGCCGGAAACGAAAAAGGGCGCCAGTCGGCGCCCTCAATTCTTCGCGGAGATGAATCCCCGACTCAGCTGTCGAGGAAGCTGCGCAGCTTGCGCGACCTGCTCGGATGCTTGAGCTTGCGCAGCGCCTTGGCTTCGATCTGGCGGATACGCTCGCGGGTGACCGAAAATTGCTGGCCGACTTCTTCCAGCGTATGGTCGGTGTTCATGCCGATGCCGAAGCGCATTCTGAGCACACGCTCCTCGCGGGGCGTCAGCGAGGCGAGCACCCGCGTGGTGGTCTCGCGCAGATTGGCCTGGATCGCCGCGTCGATCGGCAGGATCGCCATCTTGTCCTCGATGAAATCGCCCAGATGCGAATCCTCCTCGTCGCCCACAGGCGTTTCGAGCGAGATCGGCTCCTTGGCGATCTTCAGCACCTTGCGCACTTTTTCGAGCGGCATGGCGAGCTTTTCGGCCAGTTCCTCCGGCGTCGGCTCGCGGCCGATCTCGTGCAGCATCTGGCGCGAGGTGCGCACGATCTTGTTGATCGTCTCGATCATGTGCACCGGGATGCGGATGGTGCGCGCCTGGTCGGCGATCGAACGGGTGATCGCCTGCCGGATCCACCATGTCGCGTAGGTCGAGAACTTGTAACCGCGGCGGTATTCGAATTTGTCGACCGCCTTCATCAGGCCGATATTGCCTTCCTGGATCAGGTCGAGGAATTGCAGGCCGCGATTGGTGTATTTCTTGGCGATGGAGATGACGAGGCGCAGATTGGCCTCGACCATTTCCTTCTTGGCGATCGCGGCCTCGCGCTCACCCTTCTGCACCTGGTTGACGATCTTGCGGAATTCCAGGATCGAGATCGCCGTTTCGGTGGCCAGGTGCTGGATCTCGGCGCGCAGCTCCTTGATCGCATCCTTCTCGTTCTTGGTGAATTCCTTCCAGCCGCGCGAGGTCAGATTGCCGATCGCGCGCGTCCAATTCGGGTCGAGCTCGGAACCCTGATATTCCTTCAGGAACTCCTCGCGGCGCACGCCGTAGCTTTCGGCGAGCCGCAACAGCTTGCCTTCGTTCTGCACCAGCCGCTTGTTGATGTCGTAGAGCTGCTCGACCAGCGCCTCGATGCGCGCGGTGTTGAGCGACAGCGACTTCACCGCCTTGATCAGCTGGTCCTTCAGCTCCTTCAGCCGGCGGTCCTGGCTGGGCGACAGCGTGCCGGCCGCGGCCAGACGGTTCTCGACCTGCTGGTCCTGCAGCTTGCGCAACTTCTTGTAGGTGTCGGCGATGACGTCGAGCGTCTCCATCACCTGCGGGCGGAGTTCCGCTTCCATCGCCGCCAGCGACAGGCTCGCCTCGTCCTCGTCTTCCTCGTCGTCATCCGTCAGGCCGCGCGTATCGGCGCCGACATTGGTGATATCTTCTTCCTCGTCGCGGCCGCGGCGCGGCTTTTCCTCGGCCTTGGGGGCCTCCTCGATGCGTTCGACCACCGGCGCCTGCTTGGCTTCGGGGCCGGCATAAGTGGCTTCCAGGTCGATGATCTCGCGCAGCAGGATCTTGGATTCGTTGAGTTCGTCACGCCAGATGATGATGGCCTGGAAGGTCAGCGGGCTTTCGCACAGGCCGGCGATCATCGTCTCGCGGCCAGCTTCGATGCGCTTGGCTATGGCGATTTCGCCCTCGCGCGACAGAAGCTCGACCGAGCCCATCTCGCGCAGGTACATGCGCACCGGATCGTCGGTGCGGTCAGTCGGCTCTTTCTTGGTGGTGGTGGCGGCGACCGCCGTGCCGGTCTGCTCGGCCAGCTCGTTGGCGTCTTCCTCGGCATCGGCCGCGGTGTCGCCTGCCTCGGCCTCCTCGCCCTGCTCGTCGTCCTCGACGACGTTGATGCCCATGTCGGACAGCATCGCCATCGTGTCCTCGATCTGCTCGGAGGTCACTTCCTCGGAAGGCAGCACCGAATTCAGCTCGTCCATGGTGACATAGCCGCGCTTCTTGGCGGCCTTGATCATCTTCTTGACAGCATCATCGGAAAGGTCGAGCAGAGGGCCATCGGTGGCGCCTTCGCGTTCGGTCTCGACCTCTTCCTTTTCCTTAGTCGCCATAGTTTTTATCTTCTCCTAGCGGCCGGACATCGGGGCCGCGTAAGCTGTCGGACCAGTCAAATCGGGTACGCTCGTTTTTCTAAACGCGCTTCACCGGGCCACGAACCGCATCAACTCTATTGTTTGGTGCATGCCGTTGTCCCAAAACCGGTTTCCATTCTTGGGCGACCACTCTTGGGCGACATGCATTAAGTCCAGATTAACCCTGATATCTGTGGCAGGCGGCCTGCCTGTCCAGTGACCAGTACCTCACATCGCTGCATTCCCGTCGATGCGGGTGCGGGTTAACGTTTCGAATCGTCCTGATTCCGCCATTCTGTCCGAAGGTCAAGCGCCTGTCGCATGATTCGCATGAAAAAAGCGAATCAATTACCCGACTTAGCGCGCCCCGCCCCCTAAGAAGGCACGGCCGCGCTCTCATTCCCGCACTCAGATGCACTTAGGCTCGACCAGCCCTGCCCGAAGAGACGCCAAATCCTTCGATCAGCGCTTCCGTCGCTTGTACATCCCTGAATTGCGCCTGAATTTCGATCAGATGGCGGAAGTTTTCGTCCGAGGGATCCGCTTCGAGCGCCGCTTCCGCCTGTTTCAGCTCCTTATGTAAGGTGCGCGCGCTGCGCTGCAAGTGCAACGCCTGGTTCAGAGCGTCGCGGGCATCGTCGAGTGCCGCCGTCTCCAGCGCCGGCCATTGCCGCGCCCGCCGGATCAGGCCGACGGCACGCTCCCAGATCTCGGCGCAGCCGGCACGCTCGATCGTCGCCACCACGGCTTGGCGGTCATTGGCCATGTCGTGCGCCATGGCGTCGAGGATGGCACCATGCAGCCGCTGCAGATCGGCATTGGCGAGGTCGAGGAACTCGACATGGGCGAAATTCTCGTCGATCAGCGGCGGATGGTTGACCAGCGCGACGATGATCGTCGCCTCGCGTACCGACATCCCCTCGCCGCGCTTGACCAGCGCCGACTGGCCGAGACTTTCGGTGATCGCCATGCGGCCGCTGCCAGCCTTGGCGAACTGCCCGCCGGGTGCGGCCGCCTTGCCCTGCCCGGGTTTCCAGTCCTGACGGTTTTGCCGGGCACCGCGCTGGGAGCCAAAGAAACTCAGCACCCGCTCACGCATCTCTTGGCTGTAGTGATAGCGCAGGCTTTCGTCGCGGATGCGGCTGGTCAGTTCGCGCAGCGTCTTCTCGAGTTCGGCCCGCCGCTCCGGCGTGTCGAAGACGCCGCCTGCCGTCTCGCGCATCCACAAAAGGTCGACCAGCGGCCGCGCGTCGGCCAGCACCGCGCGGAATGCATCCGGCCCCTCGGCCTTGACCAGATCATCGGGATCCTTGCCCTCCGGCAGCAGAGCGAAGCGCGCCGAGCGCCCGGCCTGCACCGATGGTAGCGCGAGATCGGCGGCCCGCCATGCCGCCTTCAGCCCGGCCTTGTCGCCGTCGAAGCACAGCATTGGTTCCGGCGCCATGCGCCACAACAGTTCGAGCTGGTTTTCGGTGAGCGCGGTGCCGAGCGGCGCCACGACATTCTCGAAGCCGGCCTGCGCCAACGCGATCACGTCCATATAGCCTTCGACGGCGATGACCGTGCCGCCCTTGGCGAGCGCCCCCTTTGCCATCGCTTGGCGGGCGCGGGCGAAATTGTAGAGCACATTGCCCTTGTGGAAGAGTTCGGTGTCGGGCGAGTTCATGTATTTGGCCACCGCATCGGCGGCCAGCGCGCGGCCGCCAAAGGCGATGATCTTGCCGCGCGAATCCGGGATCGGGAACATGATGCGGTCGCGGAACCAGTCATAGGAGACCGGGATGTCGTCGCCGTGGCGGACCAGCCCGCAGGCCTCGATGTCCGCCTTCGGCACGCCTTTTGCGGCGAGATGCTCCTTCAGCGCATTGCGGCTGTCAGGGGCGAAGCCGAGCCGGAACGAATGTTGCGTCGCCGGCGTCAGCCCGCGGTCACGCAGATAGGCGCGGGCTTTTGCGCCTTCTGGTCCCTGCAGCCGCTCCTGGAAGAAAGCTGTCGCCATCTCCATGACGTCGGTCAGGCTGGCGCGTTCCTTCTCGCGCTGTTCTTCCCGTTCGTCGCGGACCGGCATCGGCACGCCGGCCATGTCGGCGATCTTCTCGACCGCTTCGGGAAAGCTCAGTCCCTCGAGTTCGGTGAGGAACTTGAAATGGTCGCCCGAGACCGAGCAGCCGAAACAGTGGTAGCGCCCCTTCTTGTCCTCGCAGTGGAAGGATGGGCTCTTCTCGCCATGGAACGGGCAGCAGGCCCAATAGTCGCCGCGCGACGTATTGGTTTTCTTGCGATCCCACGCGACGCGCTGGCCGACGACCTGTGAAATCGGCACGCGGTCGCGGATCTCATCGAGAAAGGCGGGCGGAAAGCGCATTTAGGGAACTCGTTTCGCCACCATATAATCATGCCGGCGAAATCCGACGACCCCCAATACCGGCCATACCCGGTTTTCACAGGGCAAAAAGAAAGGCGGCCGTTGCGGGCCGCCTTCCTTCAAGTCCAGCACTGGGTGCTTTAGTGTGCGGCAAGCGCGCCGAAGATGACGCCGGAGAGGATGCCGACCAGCACGTAGTCGTTGCCGACGCGAATCCATTCCTGGCCGGGGCCCGGGCGGCGCAGGCCGTAGCGGCCGTAGTCGCGAACCGGCCGGTGCTGCCTCCAGCCGGAATATCGCTGGCCGTTGCGCCAGTTGTTCCGCTTCACGATGACTTTCTTCTGAAAGACGCGCTTCTGGATGACGCGCTTCCTAACATTCCGGTGAGTCGGCTTCTGCCAGTCGACCTTGGTGTAATTCGACTGCGGCGCGACCGGCGCGTCGATCGGTGCGGCGTGGCCGGTGAGCGAGGTGGCGGCCAACATCGAGAAAGCAAGCGCGGAAAGGACGATGCGTTTCATGGGAAGTCTCCTTGGGTTGTCGATGTCCCGAGGAGTAGCGGTCAATGGATGAACTGAAACTGAAAACCAGCATTACAATTATGTAATGAATTCCCTAGTTTAGCGCAATGAGCTAAACAGTCACGCAAAGACAGGCACCAAAAGCGCGGCAGAGCTGGCCGAACTGCCGTCCCGCCCGTGGCCCCGAAATGCAACCAATTTCGCCTCCGTCCATTTTCCGACACGGCCCGTCGCGCCCCCGTGGGCCCTTGAAATCGACAAATTTTATTATCCGGCTAAAATATTCCAGCTATTATCCCTGCTACCATCGATGACTGCCATGACCATGATTCGCACCCCAGCTTTCCGCCCTGCCCATCGCGCTGTCCGCGTCGCGGCCCGTTCCTGCGTGCAGGTGCCCCGATGAGCGGTTCCGTCGTCCTTCTGCATCTGGCCGGCGCCGTGGCGCTGATGCTGTTTGCCACCCGCATGGTCAAGACCGGCGTCGAACGCGCCTATGGCGATGTGCTGCGCCACAAATTGCGCGCCACCATGCGCAATCCGATCATGGCGGTGCTGGCCGGCACTGGCCTTGCGATCGCCTTGCAAAGCTCGACCGCGGTCACCCTGCTGGTCGGTTCCTTTGCTGGTTCCGGCATCGTCTCCGGTGCCGCGGGCCAATTGGCGGTGCGCGGCGCCGAGATCGGCTCGGCGCTCGTGGTCAAGCTTTTGACCTTCGATCTGACGCTGCTGGTGCCACTCTGCCTGATCACCGGCACGGTGATGTTCATGGCCACCGAGCGGCGCGACTGGCGCCAGACCGGGCGCATCCTGGTCGGCATCGGCCTTTTGATCCTGTCGCTGGAAATGATCGGCCAGGCGTCGGAGCCGCTGCGCAACAGCCAACTCATGCCGGTCATCATCAACTACTTCTCCAGCGATTCCATCACCGCCTATCTGCTGGCGGCGCTGATCACCTGGCTGTTCCAGTCCAGCATCGCGGCGGTGCTGCTGATGGCAACGCTCGCCGGGCGTGGCCTGATCAGTCCAGAACTCGGCGTCGTCCTCATCCTTGGCGTCAATCTCGGTTCCTCGATCATCGCACCGATGCTGACCCGCTCGGCCGGGCCCGGCGTGCGCGTCGTGCCGATCGGCAATCTCCTGATGCGCGGGCTGGGCTCACTGGTCATGCTGGTCCTGTTCATGATCTTCAGGCCGCATGTCGGCTTCCTCGGCGCGACGGCGTCGGACCAGATCGTCAACGCTCACATCCTGTTCAACGTGATCATCCTGCTCGCCGGCCTGCCGCTGGCCGGTTTCGTCTACCGCGTTTCCGAGAAGATCGTGGCGCTCGGCACCAAAGCCGCGCCGGCCGCCTCCCTCGACATCGTCGAGCTTTCCGCGCTCAACGAAAGCGCGCTCGACGTGCCCAGCCAGGCGCTGGCCAACGCCACGCGCGAGGTGGTGCGGGTGTGCGAGACGGTCGAGATCATGCTGAAGCGCATCATCGAACTCTATGAGAGTGCCGACACCGACAAGATCAAGGCGCTGGCCGCGCTCGACGACCGCGTTGACCGCAAGCACGCGGCCATAAAGCTCTATCTTGCCAAGGTCACCAAGAACCCGCTGACCGAGGACGAGGCGTTGCGCTGCCAGGAACTGATCGGCGCCTGCGTCAAGCTGGAGCAGGTCGGCGACATCATCGTGCGCAACATGCTGGTGCATGTGAAGAAGAAGTTCGACCGCGGCCTGGAATTCACCGACGAAGGCTGGAGCGAATTGTGCGCCTTCCACGGCTCGGTGCTGGCCAACGCCCGGCTTGCCTTCAACGTGCTGGTGTCGCGCGATCCCGAAACCGCCCGTCAGTTGGTGCTGGAAAAGGACCAGTTGCGTGACCGCGAGAAGGAAACCAGCGCCAGCCATTTCCTGCGGCTGCGCGAGGGTACGGCCAAGAGCGTCGAAACCAGCTCGATCCACCTCGACACCATCCGCGACCTGAAGCAGATCAACTCGCTGCTGGCGTCGATGGCCTATCCCGTCCTGGAAGAGCGCGGCCTGCTGACAGGATCGAGGTTGAAGGCCAGTTAAAGCGTTGAAGCTGCCAATCTCCTCCCAAGTGGGGGAGATGTCCGGCAGGACAGAGGGGGCGCCGTAGAGCGCGGCCTTTGATCGCCTTTTGGTTTTTTAATCTGCCGCAGGCGTCAGTCCCCGGGGCAGAAAATTGATAGGGTGGCGGGACAGCGCCCCTCTCTGGCCTGCCGGCAATCTCCCCCACTTGGGAGGAGATTGGCAGCTTCACTGCCTTGCACCCTCACTGAAGAAAACCTAAACCGACGCCCACAATTTCTGGATTGCCCGCAAGGCCCATCCGTGGTTTGAGGCCGTTCCAGCCAAGGCTTTTCCCATGTCGCTTCCACTCATCGCCCTGTTCATCGCCGCTTTCGCCTTCGGCACCACCGAGTTCGTCATCGCCGGCGTGCTGCCGCAGGTGGCACAGGGGCTCGGCGTCTCGGTTCCCACATCGGGTTATCTCGTCTCGGGCTACGCCTGCGGCATCGCCATTGGCGGACCGCTGCTGGCGCTCGCCACCAAATCGATCTCGCGCAAGACCTTGCTGCTCGGTCTCGCCATCGCCTTCACCATCGGCCAGGCGGCCTGCGCACTGGCGCCGGACTTCACCTCGATGCTCTTGTTGCGCATTGCCGTCGCGGTCGCGCATGGCGCCTATTTCGGCGTCGCCATGGTGGTGGCGGTCGGCCTGGTGCGCGAGGACCAGCGTGGCATGGCGGTCGCCGTCATCCTGTCCGGCCTGACCGTCTCCAACGTCATCGGCGTGCCGGCGGGTACCGCGATCGGCAACATCTGGGGCTGGCGCGCGACCTTCTGGGTGATGTGCGCGCTGGGCGTCGCGGCAACTTTTGCCATGGCGGCCCTTCTGCCGCGCACCACGGGGTATCAAGCGAAGCATGCCGGCCTTGCCCGCGAGGTCCGCGTGCTGGCGCGCCAGCAGGTCTGGACCTCGCTGATCCTGATGCTGATGCTGATGATCGGCCAGTTCGGCCTGTTCACCTACATCACCCCGACATTGCTTGAGATCACCGGGCTCGACGAGGACCTGGTGCCCTGGGTGCTGCTGCTCAATGGCGTCGGCGCCACGCTCGGCGTCTTCCTCGGCGGCAAGCTCTCCGACTGGAAACTGATGCCCTCGCTGATCACCATGCTTGGCCTGCAGACGGTGACGCTGGCGGTGATCTATGCCGTCAGCCCCTATCCCCTGCCGATGACCGTTGCGATCGTCATCTGGGGCGGCCTCAACTTCGCCATCGGCACGCCGATCCAGACCCGCATCCTGGCCTGGACCGCGGACGCATCGAACCTCGCCTCATCGCTGATCCCGTCCGGCTTCAATGTCGGCATCGCGCTGGCGGCGTCGCTGGGTGCCGCCATGCTGAACAGCGGCTTCGGCTATCGCAGCCTGCCGCTGCTTGGCGCTTTCGCGATGCTGGTCGCCGTGCTCGTGGCACTCGCCTCGTATTTCTGGGAAGCGCGCAGCAACGCCACGCCGCCGCTGACGGCCGCCGCCGAGTAGCGCCTCAAGCTACCCGTCGGCGCCCTGTCCGACCACGCGCTGTGTGCCGACGAGCACGGGTGAGGATGGCGCCGGCTACAGCCCGATCCGGAACCGCAAACTCTCCGCCCCGCCATAGGCGGCATCCTCGAAGAAGCGCTCGACCAGCCTGCCGCCATTGGCCAGGATCACCTTGTGCGACGCCGGGTTGCCCGGCTTGGCGGTGATCTCGACGTGAGCCAGGCCAACCGCCCTCGCCTCGTCCAGCATCAGCCGCAGCGCCTCGGTCGCGTAGCCGCGCCGCCGCTTCCACGGCACCACCGCATAGCCTATATGGCCAAGCACATGCGGCGGCAGTTCCGCCGTGCCCTTCTGCCAACGCAAGCCGATCGAGCCCGATGCCTCGCCGTCCCAAATCCAGCGACGGAAACCCGGCAGGCGTGGCACTTTCGTCCCGTCGGGCAAGGTGATCGGGCCACCTTTCGCCTCGGGATCATCGAGGCTGGCCAGGAACGCCACTGGATCCTTCTCTATCGCCGCAAGTTGTTCGCGCGTCGCCTGCAGGAGCCGCACATTGTCCGGCGACCAGCCGCGCTCTAGCGCCGCCTTGTAGGACGGCAGATGTTCAAGCGTGGGTCTGACGATCTCGACCATGATCCATGCTCTCCTCAGAAAGCATGCATAATCGCAGCCGGGAGAGCGCTCAACCCATTGTCGCAAGCCTTGGACCAGCATCCCGGTCTAAGGGCGGCTTGCACGCCGACCTCGGTTCGTTTGAACTTGCGTGCCCGCTAAACAAGATGTGTTTCGCCGATTGCCACGAGACATTTTATGATTGAGTCGCGTGCGGCAAACACCGCAAGGATTCGCATGGCTTCGGCGGGAGAATTGAACCGGTGCGGTTGAGATCTGTCCCTTTGGGTATCGTCGCCGGCTTGTTGCTTGTCGTCATCGCCTTGACGGCCGTCCGGTCGTTCGCCGCACCATCCGATATTCCGGCCTGGCTGCAGGCTCATGTCGGCGACGGCGATGGCCAGATCTCGCAAGTGGTGCTGGAGCGGGCGCGAGCGCTTTACCGTGAGAAGGTCGCGCAAGGCGCGGTCAGGAACCCCTGCTATTTTGCCATGGATGCCACGCGTCCCG
Organism: Mesorhizobium sp. WSM1386; assembly: GCF_055901595.1. Classification (NCBI taxonomy): domain Bacteria; kingdom Pseudomonadati; phylum Pseudomonadota; class Alphaproteobacteria; order Hyphomicrobiales; family Phyllobacteriaceae; genus Mesorhizobium; species Mesorhizobium sp. WSM1386. Next base: position 2,496,516 of record NZ_CM148373.1, on the reverse strand, counting down.
GCGATCTGGGCAACGGCGTGCTGGGGCGCCGGTATTACGTCGTGTGCGAAGCCAGCCAGTCGTTTCGCGCCATCTCGTCGGGGCATGGCGGCGGCCGCAACCTGAAAGGCACGGTCGATTTCTCAAATGGCAGGCGCTGTTCGAAGAACTTCGGCAATGCCATGGATTCGGAGCTGACGGCCGGCGGCGCCTACATGACCCGCGAGGCGAAAACCTCGTTCAAGGGCTACTACCGCACCGGCGCGAAGCAGGACGTGGCCTTCCAGCGCACCTTCATACAGTTCGACGGCGAAGGCGAAGCGGCCAACGCCAGGCAGCGCGTGATCGGCGGCCATGCCGCGCAGGTGCTGCGCGGCATGTGCATGCGCAAAAGCCCGAACAGCTCCTATGCCGACCACGATGGTCTGGTGCCGTTCGGCAAGCTGGTGGACTATGCCGGCGGCCGCAGCAATGGCTGCACCAGCTGGTTGCCGGCGGATGCGCGGCAGATCATCGCGATGGTCAAGGATAACCCGACGACGCTCTACATCTACCCCGAATCGCGCGACATCGCCGCCGTCGCGCAAGCATCGGCCAAAAGCCATTCGCTGTCCGGCACCGATCTCTACTGGAACGCATCATGCCTGAAGGAAATCGGCACGCCGAAATTCTGGCCGCGAAAAACTCTCGAGCCGATCATCGTGCAATACAAGAAAGACCATCCAGCGGCACCGTCGCAACCAGTGCCGATCTGCAAGGAGCCGTGAGGACCGGTCGCGAACCGCCTGTGGGACCATATCCAGCAGGAGGCGCCGGCATTGCGCCGCGCCTTGGAGTCTCGGAGGCCCGACGGAGAGATACCGACCAACCAGTCGCGAAAGGCGCAAGCGGAAACCGGTCGTTGATGACGGGCAGTGTAGTGCCAGAACCTCTCGGGTCCCGTCCAGCGATCACTTCTTGACATACGCTCCCGGCTGGCGGCCGCTCTTCGGAGCTTTGGCGTCCTTGGAACGCTCCGCGACAGCGGGGCCGGCACCGGACGTCTTTTCGGTTGCCGGGCTCGGCGTGACTAGCCTTGGCGGGTTTTGTCCCTCCGACTGGCGGGTGCGGTCTTCTACTTCATCCTTCCCGCGGGTGAGCCCCATCCCCCCGGCAGGCTGCTTGTTGCCGGCCGCGTCCTGGGAGAATTCATCAGACGCGTCGGCACCGGTCTTCGCCGGATACTTCCTCGCACCGGTTTCATAGCGGGTTTCGTTCTCAGTCATGACATCTCTCCAGTTGCATGACTGATAAACATCCCGGAGGTATCCAAGTTCCACTCCCGACCTGGATTCGGCGGCGCCAGGTCAGCTGAAATCGCTACGGAACTGAATGACTGTAGCGTATCGCAAGATACTGACTCGGCTCCCTTCCGCGTCCGGCAAGGATCCGGTGTTCCCGAAAAGTCAATCTAGGTCGATTCTGACTCCGGATAGCGGAGAAAAATGACTCTATCTCCAAGTTTTACGGCGAAAGCCTGACTCACCACTTCTAGACAGCCAAGTCCCTAGAAAATGGCCGATTCTCGCCTCTATAGAAGCCGCCAGGTGGGTCGAGAGTCTCGTAGGCCGCGGACCCAATCGGCATCTTTGACGTCTCTCATTCTCCGGGCATTTGCGACCGACCGGGTCTTCAGGGAAAGGAGCATCGAACGGCCAAAGAACGCTGGACGGTCGGATCATCCATATTGAGCATAGCGCCCCGAGCGTTTTCTATCGCATCTACCCATGCGTCCCGCATTCGCTGGAAGGCGTCGAGGGTCCTCGTGATCTGCTCCAAAGGCGCCTTCGGTGAAGATGTCGCTCTCGACGATGAAGTCCAGGCTGGCTAGCTGTCCGCTTTCGACCGCACTGAAGGCCACTCCTACCCTCGAAGACCGGCCGCTCAGAATACCGCTCAAGCAAGCCTTGGCGGACGGTGTATCGTTTTGCCAGCACGTCGTCGAATGGCCAAGGCGACTGTGCCGGCAGGTCGGCAAGAATCGCAGCGTAGGGCTATGTCCGCCATGGATGATGGGTTTCTCCCTCTTGCGAGAGACAGAAAAACGATCAGGCCATGGTCGCCAGCTTCTGGACGATGGCCTTGAAGCCGTCTGACAGCATCGGTTCAATGAAGCGCCAAGGGACACGGACTTCATGGGAACCGAAGACGTAGGGCAGCACATCGTAGGGTGAGAAGTTGAAGGTCATACCCTGTCGGTCGAAATTGAACTGCCCCAGCAGCTTCCAGACCTGCTCGTCGGTTTCCTTGTAGCCTTCGAAGAACGCATCTTGTTCGATCTCGCCGGCGAATTCGGCGAGGATGACCTTCTCACAATAGGCGAGGACCTTGTTGGCGTCGTCCACCGAGTGCCCGAGCATCTGCTCGATGGAAGCGGCTCCCGGTCCCTCCCCGAAGAAGTTCAGGGTGGTGATGTAGTGGTTCGGGTGTGCTGCGCGAGCGAAGCCGAGATAGGTGTAGAAGCGCACGGAGAGCATGTCGCCGTTCCGAAATACCTCTTCCGCGTTGATCGACCATTCGTGTTTCAGCCCTTCCCCGCTCGGTGGGCCGTCTTCCGCGAACAGTGTCTTGAAGTCGCTGCGCGCGTCATAGAAGCCCCGCAGGGACTCGGCGGCCAGCGAGCCGTTGACGAAGGTCCAGTAGAGGCCTTCCTCTTCATAGCGGAGGTATTCTCCCCGGCATTCGTAGGCGTCGGTGACGTCCTCGAATTCGATCTTCTGTAGTCCTGGCAGCGGCTTCTCCTCGGTGATTGTCGGCATCTGCGGCGCGGTGATTTCTCCGGATAGCTGTGCCCGGCGTTTCTCGACGCCTTCCGAAAGGCGGTCCCGCCATCCGTTGCCAAAATCAAAGTACTGAAATCGGGTGAGTTCGACGGGCATCTTGATCGGTTCGAGCCGGATCGGGATCACGTAGAGCGATCCGAGCGGCTGATCCTCGACGAGCCTCAGCGTCTGCCGTATCTCACGATTGACGACCCCGGCTCGCTTGAGGATAGCTTCAGAGCACAGATGGACAACGAGTTCCGCCTCGCGCTGACCTTTCTCCCGCTCCTGATCCCAGTCGGTTCCGGCGACGAGCGAAACCTTGTCGAACCAGACAGCGTCGCCTTTCGACTTGAGAAAGTTATAGACTTCCCGCGCGGTCTTTTCGTGCTCGGAAGGATATCCCAGAAATATCTTCAATCGGTTCCTCTCTTGTCGATCATCGGCACCCTACCATGCTGTCTCTTGGTGATAGGCGCCACGTGCTATCCCGCTGCGACCGCGCAATTCCCGGCTACAAAGTCTCCAGGTCCGGCATGCCTCTGTTCGCTTCCGCCCACTCTGCAAGTCCGGTGCTCAGGAACAGCCGCGCATATTCGCGTTCCTGGTCCTTCGTCGATCGCCTCGACAGGATGACGGCGGTGCCGTCGTTCCGGGCCTGCCTGTCGACTTCAAAAGGATTCGGGTGGAGCCGATCCCGGCCCCACTTGCGCAGGTCCTCGACGTGCCCCTCGGCGAAGAAGAAGCAGGCTGCCGACATTTCATACCGGAGCCACCCGAGCTTCCTTCCGGCCGTACCGATGTACTGGACGGCCTTAGCGGCCTCCTTGCGCTCCAGCAGCCCAATGATCATGTCGATAGCCGCCGTTTCGTCCTCGCAGCCTGCAAAAGACAGAAGCCATTGCTCGTACTTCCGAAGCTCGGTGAGGAACTTACAGCTTGCCCGGATGAGGGCGTCGCCGCGCAGGTTGCCGAAGTGGCTATCCCGCGCGACCTTCTTCGGCAGCCGGTCATCGTATCGAGCTGCCTCGTTGTCGATCATCTCAGTGAGGATGTATTCGCCACCGGTCTTCCTGACCAGTCGCAGCGCCTTCTGGATCGACGGCGCCCCCTGCTTGAAGTCGTGAAAGATCCCTTCAATCTCGTTCGCGACGGGCTTGAGCGCTTCCATCTCCCGCAGCATACCAGGAACGTGGGTCAGCCGCGCCATGAGGAAATCCTCCTGGTGCCGCCGCGCATCGTCGGCCTTCTTCTTTGAAAGGGCGGCATGCTTGACTTCAGCGGCTGCGCAATCGTGACCGATGATGGCAACGCACTTTCTGCCGAACAGGAAGACGAGCGACCCTTCAAGGAATTTCTCGCGCTTCCGGCACATCGGGCAGGGTATATAGTCGTCCTCAGGACGTTTCTTTCGGTCAACCGCGAACTGGTGAAGGATTTCGAACGGTTCGTTCGTGCTGAGTCGGCCCCAATACAACCCAGAAACGTCTCGGGCGTGTAGGTTTCTTTTACGTGGGCCTTGAAGTCTTCGATGATATGGAAGGGAGCCTCACGATAGCTCGCGTGGCCAGTGTACTCTTCGGGAAACGTGTACTCTACCGCATCACGAGCAGTGACTTCCATGGTGGTGTCTCTTCCCTGTTGTTTGCCATTCGCTCCTCCCTGGCGGTTAAGTCTCGACTCGGTTTCTCCGAGAATAGGTCGAGGACTAGCAGATTCGGGTCTTTGAAGAGAGTCCGAAAGATGGGTTGTTGTCAGCAGACGATGGGGTCTGGGGATAAGTGGAAATTAATGTAACTCAACCTCCCGAAGGACTAGGCGTTAGTCAATGCTAAATGACCAAAGTTGGTGGGAAGCCGAGTGGCCCTGTTTGGAAACAGCGCGAAAAGCCGTCGCTGCTGAAACAGAGCTGGCAATTTTGTTTCAGGTCTCTGGTTGCCCCGATCACATCCTGACGGCAATCTCGATGGCGTCGGCATCAACGCCCAACTCGGCGGCAAGAGAAGTTTTGGCGCGATCAATAGTGTTCTTCCAGCTTTGGACACCCATCCCGGATGGCGGCAAAGTGGGAACCAAGGGCTTCGTCAAAACTCCGGATTGTTCCCGCGCTTCATCGAGTATTTCAGAAAGCGGCTTAAAGTCATAATCCGAAGGATTGATTCCAAGGGTGTCCAAATCTTCATAGTGCGTGGGCCACCGGCCCCACTGCCAGAAGTTTGGCTTGTCCCTAATGATTGCCGCTTCAGACATGCGAATGAGAAAGCGCGGCTTATTGGGATCGTTATGTTCTGTCGATGGCACTATGTCTCGCACTTTTCCTATGAGAAAGGCAGAGCCGTGCTCCTCTGGCCCTTCAACGCCAGCGCGGCGGCGGTTCCGGGCGCAGATCACATAATCGAAGGTTCCGAAGTGGCTCTGATGCATGCGCCACGACTGGGTTCCTCCGACAGAACATATGGTTTCGATGCTTTTGAACGTGAATACAACGGCGGCGAGATTGCGTCGGGGCATTTTCCGAAATCCTCCGGTAAGAGTCCGCCAAATATGCATCATAGTCGGGAGGTTTGCAAGAGGTTTGGTTTAGGTTTTTGATTAGTTCTTAGCTGGCCCGATTCGCGTGGCCCCATGGCAGCCGTCCGCTAGGTGTGACCTCCTTTTGCGTGTCCGCGCTTACCAACCGATACCATGCGGTATGTGGGCAGCTCCCAAGGGTAGCAATGTCGTTAGGGTCGGCCCGAGGTGGGCTTGATGTAGGCCGTATCGGAGGTGATAAAGGCGGACGCCGTTACCTCCTACCGAGAATTGTTCATGGCCGCCATTTTCCTCAGTCACGCCGTTGCCGACAAGATGCTTGCCAAGTTGCTGACCAACTTCTTGAAGGAGGCAATCGGTGTCCCCCACGACGAGATTTTTTGTTCCAGCGTCGAAGGCCATGGCGTGCCGATGACGAAGGATTTCAATGCCTACATGAAGAACAAAATCCAGGAGCCGAAATTAGTCCTTCTGTTGATGACGCCATCATACATGGAAAGACCATTCTGCTTGATGGAGTTGGGCGCTGCGTGGTCGCAATCGCACACAACCCTCCCAATTGTTGTGCCGCCTCTGTCGTTCGACTACGTGAAGAACACTCTGGGACTCGTTCAGGCATGGGATATCACCAAGCATCCCGGCCTCGTCGATTTCAGGAGAATTGTGACCGAGACCGGCATCAAGCTTGAGAAGCGGAACGAGCACGTCTGGGATGCGAAGCGGACTGAATGGAGGTCGGCCAGCAAAAAGGCGATCGCAAAGCTGCCTGGGGCAACGAAGGTCCCTGCTGAGGACTACCAGGCAGCGCTGAACACGATCTCGGAGCAGAAGGAGGAGATAGAGGGACTGGAGCGGCTGGTCGAAGATAAGGACGGGCTGATCGAGAAACTTCAGGTGACCACAGATCCGGTTGCCGTCAAGGCCATCATGAAAGAAGCTTCGGGGGGCGACGACCCTGAAGAGGTCTTCGACGGGCTGATCGCCGACGTGATGGCTGCACTCCCATCGGTTGCACGTGTTGTCCAGAAACACGTGATCATGGACCACTATGACAAGGCATCGAAAATCGACTGGCTCCATGAGCGCGAGGAATTCGAGAATGCGATCCAACGGAATGTGATTAATAACGACGAAGAGAATTCCGTGGCTTGGGGCAAGCAGAAGCTTTCGAAACTCCGGAAGGCGTTGTTGGCCTTGGACCATTTTCTAGACAGTGAAGAAGGCCGCGCCTTGATGGACTCACGGCCGAGCGGCACCCCCACGGAATCCGACGACCGAGATTTTTGGGATCAGTATCTCTAGCCTGAATGAATGCTTTGAACGTCAGAAGCGGCCATTCCGCAGACATCGGCAAACCTCCGCTTCTGGATCAGTGCCAGGTGTTGTGGCGGCCCATACGGCACTCGTCATCCCTCGCTGCGCATACGCTACGCTGCTAGCGCGTGGACCAAGCATTCCACTGGAACCCGTTCGTAGAAATCCGTCCCGACCTTCTCTTTCCCAATGACCGGACGGATTCCGTGCTCTGCGAGCATGTTTGCGACGAACCGCGCGTGGGTTCTCATCATCCGACCGGCGAAGAACGCGCTGATGTGGGAGTCCTTGAATGCCAGAACTGCCTCGAGCTTCTTCTGCGTCCCTTGCCCGTCGGCAACCGTTGGCCCTAGGTATCCAAGTTGGTCGAGAGCCTTGGTGATTGCCCAACTCGTCCCGAGGATGCGATCGGCTTGGTTGAGACAGACAGTTTCGCGGAAATTCGTGCTCAATGCCTGGCGCACGTCATCCTTTCGGATCACCACCGCACCAAGCCCAGTCCGACCCTTTGCGAGGCCGGCGCAGCGAAGCCTGCCATCAAGTAACATCCGGAGCAGTTCAGGATACGAAGTCGAGAACCCTTGCACTGCTTCGAACAGCGTGACCATTCCCGTGGCGCGCGGATCGTGGACGACGGAGCAGTCCGATGTGATCCGCCGCACCAGCACATCTAGGTCGTCAGGATGGAAGACGTGGGCATGAATCCCTTGAGTGCCTGATCGGATGCGAGGCTCGACCACGCGGGCGTCGACCAGGTTCCGCATGGTGCTTGCGGTAAGCTCAAGCCTGGCAGCGGCCTGCGGGAGCGTGAGTCTTCTGAGCAGGAAGGCGACGATCTCCTTTCGCTCCTTGCCCGTGAAGCGAAGCACCTCCTCGTCCCCTGCGATGAACCCTCCGGCAGCCAGCAGCTTTCGGGCTTTTGCATAATGCACCTGCGTTTTGTCGTAGATTTCCGGCAAACCACTGATGCGGTCTCTGCCCGCTGGATGGCCGAAAACCTTTTCGCGTGGCCCGAACTCGAGGTTCGCCAAGGCATGATCCCTGACGATTCTGCGGATGGGATCAAGTTCCGACCCGCCGTATCGCCCGGTGAGAATATGATAGACAAGGCCGTAGGTCTCCGCGATTCCTGGCCTTCGGCCTGTCCTCTTCTTGCGGAGAGCCTTCTGCAACAGGCAGTCCAGAAGTTCGATCAAGCCATGGGATTCACCATGCAGGAGCCGATAGCCATCGTTCAGCCCGACCTGCCTGGAGGGGGTTCCCTCAGCTTCCACGCGACGGGCCATGTATCCGACAGCCGGCAGGACTCTAGCGAGGCTAGCCACCGGCATTTGGTCGAGCAGCGGCGACGCCGTCGGGGGTGCCATCCCCATCCGGCCAAGGAGATAGGATTCCGCGGCGACGTCCCGTACTGGCTCGGCCACCATCGATCCGGGTTCGATCGGCCCCGCAGGATCGACTTGCCGGAGAACATCCGCGGGATGTGGCCAAAAATGATCTCCCCTGACGATACCACTGCACGCCTTGTCGATTGCCTCCCCCGATTTCCGACCTTAAGAAAGTCATGTTCTCCGCCATGATCGGGAGTGATCGCAGCTTCCGAACCGATGCCGTCTCCAGCAATCTGGGCCGAAGAAAGTTCAATCTCCCAATCGACATCCGTTTCGGTTGAATCTGTCGGTGAGCCGGTCACCAGTGCGACGAAGGTGCCCGAAGCTGAATCACCGGCCGATCGATCGAAATAGTGCTCTGCATCCTCTTCCGGTTCGAAGTTTAGCCGATCATCTAGCGCAATCTGATCTTCGTCTGGCTCGAACGGTGCAGACTCGACGCCGGGCGATGGCGCCGCATGTTCATCTGCAAACTCAACATCTCCCCGCAGTACCTCGGTAAGCACCACGCGAGAAGTATCGACGTGAGGACCACCAACGAGCGAGAAGAGAAGTTGTGCTGCGATTAGATGGCCCTCGGCAGAGGCAACATCTGCTGGTGACTGACGATCATGATTCCTCGCTCTAGGATCAGCACCCGAACGAATGAACAGATCGCACAGGGCAAGGTTGCCCATCCGTGCCGCGATATGCAGCGGCGTGTCGCCCTTGCGATCCACTGCATGCAAGCGCGGCGAACTGGCGAATCCGGCGAGTTGTTCTGTCCGGTTATCCGCAATCAAACGGATTTCGGCCAAGTCGAGCGGATCAAGCTCCATCAAGTCGCTTCGGTTCGCGTGTCCATACCAAAACAAGGCGGAACTCAATGAACTCGAGGTGCTTCTCGACTCCCCAACGAAGCGGCTGCTGCCCCCATCCCACCCATGCCCCCTGTCCAGCCAAACCCACTCGAAAGCTAAGGTGGGCCCAATTTCTGGATTCGTCAGGAACTTATCGGCGCAAGCTGGCGTCGGCAAGATCTGAGCTGTGAGTTGACCCAACTAATCTGCCAAGGACCGCTCCATCAGCTGGACGCGTGCGTGCAGGAAAAAAGCCTTTCGAGTAGAGGGCATCCAGAACGAAATCTTCCAGCCTGTTCTCCACTTGCGTGCGAAGTAACTGATCCGGATTCGACTTATTCCAATACGGTGTTTGGATCGCACGAAACCTCGGAATTGGCATAGGCGGTATTCGATGCCCGTGACGTGCTAAGATCTGGGGGCGTCACTGAGATCGCACCGGGCAAGGTTTCATGGCGCGCCCAAGCTGCAGTAAAAACAGAAATTACCACGCGATTTCCGATAGAATTCGCCGAATCGAAACGAGCAAAATAGGTGGCTCGTGCTTAACACGTTGAATTCAAGACCGACTGAATATTCCTCGCGGCGCGATCGAGAAGATGTCTCTCGTAATTGGTCGTCGTCATAGCATTCCTTTCCGAATTCACAATCGGTTGAGTCTCGGTCAGAAGCTGAGTGAGCTTTGAAATGTGATGATCTGATCGGCTTCTGCCTGAACAATTGCCAAGCGGCCAGTACGCATGAAATTCAGATTTAAATGTTTGCAGAATGGTGCATACTCATCTTAAAGTGGGGATGGGGGAACTCAATGATTCAGATGGTGTTTGTCCATGGCGTCAGTGTTCGCCAAGACGCCAAATATGAGCCGGCGCTCCAAGCCCGCGACCGGCGCTTCACGACAGCTTTCGGCGGGGCGGTTACGATCCAGAACCCCTATTGGGGTAAATTTGGCGCAGGAGATCTGACCTGTATTCCAAGCTTTGGGTCGAACTTCGAAGCACTGGGCGGCGATCTGATTGTTAGCGACTTCATAACTGAAGAGGCCAAGCTGGATTTCCCCGCCTTGGTCGCGGCGCTCTCGGTTTCGGCCTTGCAGGCGGCGGAGGATACTGGGGACGCCGCTGCCCTGATGGAGGCAGAGGACTTCTGGGCTGGCGCGGCGGCCTACGCCGAGAGCCAGCCACTACCCGGCTGGCTCGCCACGACTAGCACCAACCAGGAGTTTTACGACAAGCTCCGGGAGGAAGCGTCCGCGATGGCGAAAGTCGATCTTGGCCTCTTCGATCCAATCAAAGCCGCTGCCGACAAACTCGTTGGCGGATTGTCAAATCTGGTGAACAGCCCCTTCGGCAAAATTGGCCGCGAGGTGCTCAGTCCGAAGGTGGCGATCTTTATCGGAGACGTCTTCCGGTATCTGAAGTCTGGTCAGTCTCGTAATGACATTCGAAATGTCGTGACAGACGCAGTCGACCTCGCCGCCAAGACCGCGAAGGAGAAGAACGAGCCTTTGATCTTGGCTGCCCATAGCATGGGGGGTGTGATCCTTTACGACATCCTATCTGACCTAACCTGGATGGCTGCATTCGAGGCGCGTCTTGGGTTTCCGCTGCGGGTCGAACTGCTAGTAACAATCGGCTCGCAGGTCGCCGTCTTCGAGGAGATGCGGGTGTACGCCGCCAGCAATCCTCAACAGAAGGGCAAGACTGGCAAGCCCCCATGCGTAGAGCGCTGGTGGAACGTGTTCGACAAGATGGACGTGCTCTCATTTCTCACCGAGCCGGTTTTCGACGACGTCAAGGATTTCGCAGTGGACACGACCGCGGGCGTCATGGATGCTCACGGGGCTTATTTTCTGAACGCCCTTTTCTATGAGCGGCTGCGCAGGCGGTCCGCCGCGGCCGGGCTTATTTCATGACCCTGGTTTATCCGGCCCAGGATCCAGGTTATCCGGCAGAGCCCGGCCTTCCGGAAACGCCCGTCACCCACGCTTTTGTCATTGGGTGCGGACGTTTCCCGCACCTCAGCACCACAAGAAGCATGGATCGCAGGGCAACGGTGGCAGGCGCTCGAGAGATGCTGACCTTCTTAACTAAGAGCGGCAGTTCATTCCTTGCGCCGCTGGCCACTATCGAATGCTTGATCTCCGATCCATCCGTCGTTCTTGGGCGCGATGGGGTGGATATCGTCCAGCAAACGGGCGCCGCCGCGTTATCCGTAACGGTCGATCCGGTCCTGAAAAGCAATGTCGAGGCTGCAGGCACCACTTGGCTTGCGCGCTGTCGGCCAGGCGACCACATGTTCTTCTACATGTCGAGCCATGGCGTTGCGGATGACGTTGCTGCCTTGGGACTGTGTGAAGACGTTCTGTCTTTGCAGACGCGCAAGTGGTCGCAGTCGCTGAACGTGACCACACTCGCTCAGGGGCTGCTTGTACAGGGCGCTGACCGCGCTTGGGTTTTCCTGGACGCCTGCCAGGAGGTCGTTCCCGAAATGCTTGGGATGCCGACCGGCACACCCGGCATAAACCTAGTTGAGTATACAGTAGCTGACCTAGTCCGGCTCAAACGAAAGCCTGTGGCCCTGGCGGGGTCGAAGCTTGGCGGGCGCGCGTGGGCCCCAACCGACGGTCGACCGCCCTATTTCACCCAGGCCCTCATCGAAGGCTTGAGCAATGCTTGTGTGGAGCCCCTTCCGGGACTCGGTTGGGTGGTGACCGGCCAACAATTGCTGTTCGGCCTAAAGGACGTAGCCGACGCTGTGTTTGACTGGACCGGCCTACAGACTGAGCCCTTGCACCCCTTCAATGAGCGCGGACTTGGGCTCATGGCCATCCCTGCACCAAAGGTGCCGATCAAGGTGAGCACCAGCACTGAAGCGCACTTTGCCAGTGTCGTTGGCGGATCTGCGGTCAGCGACGACGCCGCGCCGCTGAAAGTGGATTGGACGGCCGATCCAGAGCGGCAGGAACTGGCTTGGCGATTTACCGTTGATGCCGACCGACGCCGCCAATTCACCGCCAGTCTTAATTTCAAGGGTGGCGTGCCGCAGTATAAGACCCAGGCGTTCAATGCGATGCCGCCTGCACAGGTCGTGGTGCTGAAGCCATGAGCGACGACGAAATACTCAAGGATCCCGGCTCGGTCACAAACGCCTATCGGGTCAAGTCGCCGGGTGATGGCGTTTATCAGGTTCGCCTAGTCGGAGAAGACGCGGCGAATACCGCCAACCTCAGCTTCACCAGCAGCAGAAACGTCAGAACCGTCAACCTCAAGCCGGGCGTCTACACCGCCTGGATCGAACCACTCGGTGGCGGGGCGATCCAGCAGGAAGTCATGTTGGACGCCGCAGGGACGGTGCAACTGCGAGATGAAGTGAGCTGGGGCCTGACGTCTCCGACCCGCGTAGGCCCTGCTCGACCGAGCTGGACCGGTACGACCGAGGCAAAATTGAAGGCGCGGGAAACCGTCAAGTCGACCCAGTCGTTTGCAGTGGCAATTTCTGTCGATGACCGGCCAGGCGAGATTGGGGGCTGGCGGGGGGCTACCCCGCAGGTGGTGCAGAACTACGCGGATGGGAACAGGCTGGTCTTCCAGCTCAAACGGCCGACCGATTGGCGCAACCGGCATCGCTGGCGTATGACCATCGCCATCGCCGGGCGTGGTCCGTGGCGTGCGCCCTTGCCGCTTTTCCGTGGCGGGCTGCAGGTGACGCTAGCGCCTTCGGTAACCCCGACGGGTCCTGACATTGCACTCAACCTCGCGCCAATAGACCCAGTGAAGGCAGCTCTTGTCGCCAGCCTTCACCAAATGTTCGGCGGGTCGGCGTCTGACGTCGTACGAGCCGCCGCCTCGTCCGGGATCAGCGGGACCGCCCCGCTGTCCAACGCCATTGATCTCCTGTCCGATCGACTCGACGACCCCTGGGCGGCCGCGGCCGCGGCGCTTTTGATGGCGCGCAGCGGCGAGATAGACAAGGTCGAAGCCGGCGCCCGGCGCCTGCTAGAACGGTTTCAATGGCTGCCAGACGCCGCGGTGGCTGTCGCCTGGGCGGATGCGGGTGCCAAGGGGCCGCGGCATGAAGCCGAGGCCCGGTGCTTTGAAGGCATCAAGAAGGCGCGCCTGGCCGGCGCCACCTATTTCATCGCGGCCGACGCCCTTGCCGTGGACATGCTGACGGCGCTTTCGCTCTCAGGAACCGATGCCGCCATGAAGAGGGCGGCCCGAAAGGAACTCGCCGTTTGGACTCGACGGAGCCGGCGGCGAATGCCTTCCGGCCCCTTCCTGAGCTGGGAGGATACTCCGACCGGCAAAGGCGATCTCCAGCTATCCGGGAAGGAATACCATATCGTCGCGCGCGGTCGGCTCGCCGGAGACAAGGTCGTCGTCGAGCGAAAAGCATCGCCGCCTTCGAAGGGAAAAGGGCAAACCGCACCTGCCCTCAGTCGGAATGTTATTGCGCCGGAGGATCGCAATAAGGGTCGATTTGGGGGAAAAAGCCGTGTCGACGGCTATACGCTGGGGGCTACCTTCGGACGAGGGACTTCGGATTGGGTGCGGATCAACCTGGTCGTGCGCGCGCCGCAGAAGGGCGGTGCGAACGAGGTTGAACTCTTCTTGCACGACACGTTTAGTCCCGACCACTTGATGGTTCCATTCAGAGACGGTGTGGCATCGCTCACGACTCTGGCCTACGGAGGATTCACTGTGGGTGCCTGGATTGCTCAGGCGAAAGTAGAACTTGAGCTCGATCTCGCCCGTGTCAAGGGCGCGCCGCGGACGATCTTAGAGAACTGAAGCAGCGGTCACCGTCCCCAGATCGCCGGCAGGCCGAGTTTCTTGAACTCGGGATGCAGCGAGCGTCGGCCCCGCCCCACTCTGTCGGTCTCGACAATGGCGGAGTGCGCTCGCAGCGTCTCGGCCTCTCGCGCCCTCATATGTGCTGTGTCGAGCGCATGGGCACTCTTCTTAGTCGCTACCTTTCAACGGCGAAAGACGCGCCCCCGCTTTGGGAACACGGGCGAGCCTGTGGCGGAAGACAGATCAAGCCTTCTGTTGGAGAAGGACCGGCGTTGCTCTAGTATGGGGACCATCCGGACCTGTTTGGTCTTACTGGGGCCTTGGGAGATCTGATGGCGTCGCTGGACTACGAGATTGAGAAGGTGGCTTTTCATGAGTTCTATGACTCATCGTGGGACGCGATGGATGCAGCCGCCAGCGCCTTTCATACTTTGACACGATCCCTGCTCGCTACGGACGCGGTGATCGCCGGAGCCAAGGTCGAACGCCGGATCAAGGATCGTGACGAATGCCTGAACAAGTTCCGCTTGAAATATCTAACGGCGCTTGAGAGTTCCCAAACGCCCTATGCCATCCGCGACCACATCTCAGACCTTATCGGCCTGCGCGTGATCTGTTTCTACGAGGACGACGTCGAGCGCGTGAAGGCGCTTATTGAGGAAGAGTTTGAGGTACTCGGGGTTACCGACAAGACAGCCCAGATAGAGGAGACGTCCGATGCTTTTGGTTACAAGGGCCTGCATCTCGACTTGCGCCTTAGCCAAGGGCGAAGAACTCTTAAGGAATATGCGGGATACGCGCAGTATCCGTTCGAGCTACAGATCCGAACCGTGGTGCAGGACTCTTGGAGCGTTCTGGACCACAAGATCAAGTACAAGAAGTCGATTCCGAATGGACTGAAGCGGCGTATCAACACGCTCGCGGCCCTGTTCGAACTCGCGGATCGCGAGTTTCGCGTCATTCGCGATGAAACGGCCAAGGAGATCGAACGCGCCGATACTCCTTATGCGGAAATTGAGGAAGAATCAGCGAGTCCGCGAATCAAGGTCGAAACCGCGGCGGCGCCGCCACGCAAATACGCCCTGTTGAACGCCTTCAGCCTACTGCGCATCGCGAGCCACTTCTTTCCCGGGGTCGATTTCGAGGCGCATAAGGTCGACGGCTTCACGCAGCAGGTCATCAAGCTGAAGCCCGAGATCAGTCGTGGCGAGTTCAACTTCTATTTGCGCGAGACCATCGGCGAGGTTCGCCGCTACAAAGCCGATTTCGAGGAACAGGGGGATGGTGAGACGCTCAATCCCTTTACGGTCATGCGGCATTGCCTCTACGCGGGCGACAACGATTTATTCGCTTCGCTCCTCACCGATAGGGCGAAGGTTAACTTCGAAAGGTGGCGCGCCAAAAACAAAGCCGACAGGGCAACCAGCCTAGGAGGAGACGAAATCGCGGCACCTGGGAGATCGAACGGGCGGCGGCCGAAAGGCGGGGCAAGGGCCGCGTAGCGCCTCCGAACACTTTCGTTGGCAATGCGCGGTGGCGCCGGACGGCCGCGTATCGGCATAACTCGTCGCGCCGGATGCTCCAAAATTTCATGGATACTTGACGAACTGCCCGCGTCGGTTGCCGCGGTTGCGGCACACGAACCATTTGCCACGATCCGTGCTGAGTAGCAGCGACGCCTTTGAGTTCTGTGGCTGCATAATCAAGATCAGAATCGATTTGAACTTGGACCAAGTCATGTTTGCCGGTCTGTAGACGGCGACGGTGGTCAAGTGCGGCACGACAACAACCGTAAGATCAGCAGCCTCTAGCTGTTCTGTCCAAATCCGGCGACTGCCGCGGGTTCCCCGGTTCACCTCAAGCAAGTAGCCTCTAGTCCTTGGGATAGCTCTTGCCATCGGCTCGCCTCTTATAGTGCTTTTCAAATCATGGCTGCGTTTGTCTGAGCGCCATGTCAGCCGCGTAGAACAGAATCGTTGATGCCGCAATCGTTCACCACCCGGCACACCTGCAACTTTTCCAGGAAGCGCGGCCAGTTGAAGCTCGGGCGCAAGACGCTGCCGGCAAGTGCGCCACGAACACGAAGCGCGCGTCCGGATGAAATATCGGAACGGCTCGACGATCATTTCCGGTTCCCGCTTGCGGATCAGCTCGCGCAGCCGGTCCTGCCACTGGCCGAACGTGCGAATACCGTGGACCGTGACGACGACCCGGTGTGGGCTTCCTGCCGCTCCGCTAAACGCTTCCATTTCCATCGTCCCCGAAATAGGCCGACTGTTCGCGAGACCTTAAAGCGAGATCATCGGCAGAATTCGTTTCATAGTTTCGAGAACTCCGGCGTCGTCTGGTAGCGAGACGGCATCCTGGCCGGTTACAAAACGCGCAGCGACATGTTCCCCAAGAGCGCGGTAAACTTCGAACTGTTCCTCACTGAACAATTGATCTGCTGTCGTCTCATGCGGGAACTGCCTATGCGCGGCAGCATAGGAACGGATATAGTCATTCTCGTCTCCGCTGAGCGAAGCTTTCAGATAGATAAGCACACCCGTTTCGGGCTTGGCCCCAGGTACAAGCGATGGATAGTGAATGATCCCGATCGCCACATGCGGACCGCCGGTTTGTGTCCGCGAAGCATCGGGCGCGTATTTTGCTATGCTGCCCCATCCCAAATCTATCCTCACATTCAGGTCAATTCGCGCAAATCGCTCCAGCTGGACGAGTGAGGGGAAGGTCATCGTGGGGTCCGCCTCCGCATCGATGGCTATGATGAGTTTGCAGCGGCGGCGTAGCAGGCCGTAGACACCCAAGTTCTCGATATGACCGCCGTCGGTCAGGAACACGAAGCCGGTTTCTCTTGATGTCACATCGCGCTTCGTCATGCGCAGACCGGACTTCGAAAATGCTTCGGATAGAAGGAAAACAGGCCCCGGGTAGCTCTTTAATATCCGAGCACCGTGAGCGATCTGGCGTGGATGGCGTAGCCAGTAGCCCAGCCGCACGTTCAACAATGCAATCGACAATGAAAGGGGGCGAACCGACGCCATACCCATATTGGGGGCCGCCGCTGCTCCTGAGACGGCCGTGGCGGTTCCTAAAGTGAGCTCTTTCATAGCCTCTTCAATCTTGCTGGTCTCAGCATAGCCAGTCGCCTCGCTCCCGACGTAGCGCGGACTGAAAAGGAAGAAGTCGGCATTTCGGCCCCGTCGATTGGCAAACTTGGAGCCAGGAACATTGAGCGCCGCATTGATCAGATGATATGGCGCATTGTCCGTCATGACGTCGGAAAGCTTGAACGCGTCCGCTGGGCGGACCTCCTGGCCGTTCGGATCTTTCTGGCCGACGAAGAAGGCGCTGCCGAGACGGTCGCGATAGAGCTGATGCAGGGAGTTGGCGTTGACATTGATGAACGGCCACAAAAGCAGGAACGCCGCGGCGAGCAATGCATAGCGAAGCGGCACATGCCATCGCGAATAGGCCGTCAACGTGCCGTGGTCACCCGCGCCAAGCAACCATTGAAAGACATAGGGCGCATGGGCAAACGACGCACTTGTGCCAGCCTGCTGGCCACCCGGAACCAATTCGGTTCCCCAGAATGCGAGTTGCAGGACAGTGATCCACAGGATGAGTGGCACAAGCGAAGCGATCGCTAACAACAGCACCCTGCTGAACACGCGTTTCAGAAGGTCCGTCCACCCTCCGGCGTCGCCGCTGGTCGCTTTGGCCGCAATGCTGTTTACATAGGGCAGCAGCACCGCCGCGACAGGCGAGAGCCATAAGAGGATGGCCTTCAAATGCGTGAGCAGCCAGCCGCTAAGCGACCGATCGGACGTGGCCGAGCCCACGTCCTGCGCCAGAAGTTGGAAACGGAAACCGGTCAAGGCCGCATGGAGGTCGAGGACAATTAGGACGGAGGCAACCGCCAGGATGGTTCCAGCCACCGCCGCCCCCTTTTTTCGCCACTTCAGGGCCGCGTGTGGAATGATCGACACCAGCACCGCGTAAACCACCAGAACTGCCGCGCACACGCATAGGACCGCCAAGGATACGTGAAGCGTGCCCGTGCCGAGCATGCCAGTGAGATCGACCAGTAAGACGCGGGTCCTGACCAGTTCGCCGGTGTCGGCGTTGAGCGCGACGAGCAGTGCGCCGAAGAACATCAAAATTGGGATCACCACCACGACATTCGACGCAAGTCCTCGGGCATAGACGCCCAAGGCCGTAAAAAGCGAGGGTAAGCCGTTCTGAACCAGGTAGCGCGAGTTGTCGCGAAGGTGTTTGACGATCGGGGACTCGCTGCTGTCCTGATCTGCCCTTCCAAACGGGAAAGCGTCGGGGTCGCCTGAAAGTCCGATTGTCAGCGTGGACCCGACATAGCCGCCGCCAGAGACGGTGGAGAGATAGTCCATCGAGTTGATGATCTGTCTCGACTGGAGGCCTTGCAGTGCGCCTAGGCAAAATGCCGCCGACCGCACGCCACCGCCGGACAGGGCCAGTCCAGTCAGGTCGTTGTCGGCGGTCGCTTTGAAACCGTGCGCCTCGACAGAGATTTTAGGCCTGTGATTTTTACTGCGATTTTTCTCTCGCCGCCCGTTTATCGCGCGCATCTCACTTTTGAGGACATCCTCAAACGCAATATCACTTGATGCACCATCACTACCGACACCCGAAAATGCCATCTTCCCCCCCATTTTTAAGAAGAAAACAGACTCTAAATCATGCAAATTGTCGAGTTAATTAATGACGCCAAACTGATACTTCTGAGCGAAAAGAACTGGCACCGAGGAGCGCACAGAGTGTGTCATTCGCTGAGGTGCTGATCGGAACAAGACATGCTACGGTTTTCGTCGCGATCGACCGCACGTCGAAGTCTGCCTTCATTGGGCTTCACGAGAAGACCCGGCGCCTCGGTCATCGTGCGAGCGGGTCGCCGAAAACTCCGCTAGCCAGTCCTTGTGTCGCCAAAATGGAGTTCTGCGCGAAGCGCTAGGCGATCGAAAGGTGGCTATTCTGAAAAAAATGAGCGGATTCGCAAAAAATACTTCTGTCAATACGTCTATTCCAAGACATGGTTCTTTCAACAGAATAAATATATTCTGTGCACAACTCCTGTTGATATAGTGGAAAAGTTTTTTTTGGCCATTAGGGCGACTGGCGGGCCAAATTCGTTTGTCCAGCATGATTGAGCTCCAAGTGAGGCAATCATGTTCCATTCGATATGCAATTCGATACGGCTCCTGCTTCGGATTCAACCGCCGGTTTTACCACCCGCAGCCGCGTGGCGTCGCTTGCTTTGTATCGGCGTGCTTTGCACGGCTGTTGTGGGGTGTATGCCTGAAGACGGCTTTCGCCATTATTCTGGTGCTGTCGGCCCCGATCTCTATTCAAGGCAGACCATCGCCAACACCAGCCTGCTCAATGCTTACACCGGCAGCATCTGCACTCAGGCGGGACTGGTATCCGGCGGGCAATGCGTCATCGAGACGCCGACCGACTGGAAAAATTTCGTCGACATGGGCCTTTACGATATAGATCAGCGCTGCGACTCCTTTTTGGACGGCCTCTACTACAAAGCCAAGACCAGCGATTCGATCCTCGCCCAGATTTCGGACACCGACAGTTTCACCGCAGCGGTGCTTGATGTGGCCTCGGCATCGGAACCTTCGATAAAGATCGTTGCAGCTGCTTTCGGCTTGGCCGAGAACACTTTTCGCAATACCAACAAGACCTTGCTGGAAGCTCTCGACGCGACCACGGTGAAATCGCTGGTTTTCCGCCGTCAGCACGACGTCAAGCAAGAAATCTACGGTACGACGATCTGGAACAAGCCGCAGGCGCTACACGCCCTGCGCACCTATCTGCGCGTCTGCATGCCGTTTGCCATCGAGATGGAAGCCAATGCGGTGCTGACCACCGCGCAGCGGACGGATGAGCCTGGCAAGTCATACATCACATTCGACTCGAGCAACGCTCCGCTGGGTGGCGGCGCCAAGGTGGATGAGGGTCGCATTCGCCCACGCCCAACCGTGAAATCATGGGCAGCCGTCAACACCAGTGGCATTCCGATCGATCCGCGCACAGCCAAGGCCATCCAGAAGGCGCTGTGCTTCCCCGACACCGCGCCGGCCGGCAAGCCACAGGCTGATGGCGAATATGGCGGCCAGACGGAAGCCGCACTGAAAATCTTCAAAGCCTCAAGAGCGCACAACTACGACATGAAAGACTGGCGAGCCATAAAGGTCGTTCTTGATACCTCCGACATAAATACATTGCGGGAAAATACCAGCTGCGGAGTCGGCCCCCGGAATTATTTGGAGAGGCACCTTTACGCTGACAGCAAATTTAACACTCGACTTATTGCTTTCCTCAAGAAGAAATACGGCGACTCCATCAAGGACAGTTTGTCTATCGATGATCTGAGAATATACATCCAAAAATACAAGACTGAACCAGACACCAAGCCAAACATTTCGTCGGATCCTGGCGGGATGTTTGTCGACCAGATAACTCCCGACTTTTACAATCTGATGGGCGACTTCAGCAGCTAGTACACAGGCTTTCCCGAAGGAACATGTTTATGTATTATAAGTTTAACCAGCCAACTCGCTTAAAGGTGGCCGCTGATCTTGCATCCGACAATGGCGCCGAGGTCCTTGGAGATGAAGTTGGCTTTGCAGATACGGAGAACGGGAATTGGGCACATCTGACCATCTACAACCCGCTGGACGAACCAGCCATCGGCTGGGCTCGTAAGATCGGTGACGCCGGCGAGGCTCGATTGGTCGAGGTCACGGCCCCGCCGCGAATCGAGTTCGGTATCTGGTCGTTCATCAAAGGCTGCGTCGACGCCGAATTCTGGATCAATGGCCAGGACAAGAAAAGTCCGTTCTTCGTGACGGCGGACTATTTGATCGCCTGGGCGCTGATCGAGACCAGCAACCTCACCGACACAAAGAACAAGCTTGGCAATATCGGCCTCAAGACCCCGCCTGGCGACGGAAGCGGCCCGTTCCAGCTGACGACGGCGGAATGGAAAAACTTCCTGGACGACCCACTTGGCGCGGACTATTCCGCCGCCAACCGGGAAATCGGTCTCGACCAGATCGCCGGCGCCGCTTTCCTCGCCCGCAAGGCAATGCTGGACATTTCGGCCGCCATCACTAGGAACGACGTGGCGGCGGGACTAAGCGACACGCAAGGCGTGGCCGGCCCCTACGTTCCTGCATATATTGACATTCTTCTGGCACACATGTTCGGTGTTGAAACGGCGATCAAGTTCCGCACCATGAAACTCGCCGGCCAGGGCGGCACTGCAGTGGATGTGGTGCTTACGGCACCATCGGGACCATTCAGCGCCGATGACGTGAAGACCCTTCTCGATACCCGCAAGAATGTCCTGAAGGACTGGGATTCCGGCGTCGTCGAAACCGTCGACGGGGCGATCGTGAATGTCGAGAAACTCTTGCAAGCCGCCTTTGCCAAGGCCTTTGCCCTGATTAAGGAACAGGCACCGGAAGATCTGCCCAATTCCGACGGCACGGCGGCATGGATGCCGGACGCGGAGGCCGAGCAAACGGCGTGGGCGCCGCTGGGCGACGAGACCACCGTTCCAGCGCAGGCTCGCATTCGAGATTACTTCAAGTCGATCGGCCAGGAACTCCCCGCCGGGGCGGAGATACCGGCCTGGTGCGGTGCCTTCGCCGGTTTTTGCGTCAACAAGACCAATCCGGCACTGTTCAAGTCCATCACCGGAAATCCGCTGAGTTCGGGCAGTTGGCAATCCTTCGGCAACGAGAGCGTTCCGCTCGGCGATCCGAGCCCGCCCAAGGGCGCGGTCGTGGTCATGTCGCCGGACAAGAATTCGTCCAGCGCCAGTCACGTCGGCTTCTTCTCGCGCTATCTCGGCTCCGACAACGAACAGGTCGAATTGCTCGGCGGCAACCAGAGCGATCGCGTGACCCTGACCAAGTTCGACCGCGCGAAGATTCTCGCCATCCGTTGGCAGAGCGCGGAGAAGGTCGCTGACGACAATGCCGGCGACGCCGCGATCGGTGGCGCCGCCGCTGCCGGGCAGTTCGGCACATTGCTCGATTTCATCGGCCAGTTCGAGAGCAGGAACAATTACAACGCGTATTTCGGCCATGCCGGCAACACCAACGATCCTGCCGTGGCAACCTTGAGCGTAGGCGAGATCCTCGCTTTCCAAAATCAGATGGTCGCCAAGAACAAGACTTCGTCGGCATGCGGCAAATACCAGATCGTCAGAGGTACCCTGAAGGGGCTGATCAGCAATGGCTTCATCAAGACGACCGATGAGTTCAGCCGTGTGAAGCAGGACATATTGGCCATTGCCCTGATGAAGGGAAGAGGGCTGGGCACCTTCCTGGCCAATCCGCTTTCGGACGATCGGCTCAATCGGTTCATGCTTAGCCTGGCCAAGGAATGGGCATCCATGCCTGTGCCGCAAGACACCAGGGGAAGGTTCAGGAAGGTCAAGGCAGGCGAGAGCTATTATGCCGGCGACAGCATCAACAGTTCGCTGACCACGGTCGAAAAGTTCAGGGATGCCGTCATGAGCATCCACACCTGAACAGACGGGCTTGCAAATTTTATGTATTAATAACCCGGGGGGGGATCATCGATTGACAATAATCAGGGACTATATCACGTCGCGGCTTGCAGCCAAACGATTTGCGATCACCGGGATCGTGCTGTTGCTCGCATGCCTCGGACGATCCTCATACCTAGAGTATACTGTTGCTCCCGACGTTGCCAGTTGTGACAACAACGTGTTCACGCCCCGGGCCGACGGGCAAGATGCGCTGATCGCAGACGGCAAGCTGCAGCTACTAACCGTCTTGCCACCCCAGACTGCAATAAATCATGCTGTCTGCATCGTCGTGGCCGGTGTCGTCCCGCAAACTGCGGAGGTCCATCTTGCGGACGAAATCATCCGTGCGCGCAAAACACGCGATACAGCGCAGGTCAGTTATGAAACAGCGGCCGCGTCGGCGCGTGACGCCGCGTGGAACACGCTGCAGGCAGCCGACACAGCACTGCAAAAGGCGCTCACCGCTGCCGCCGCCCAGCCGCAGCCTGTCACGCTGTCGGTGTTCCTGAACGGCAAGACCGCTCCGGGCCTGACAGTCCAGGCCCAGGCCAAATCAGGCCAGCAGGCCCTGCTGTTTCGATTGGAGGTACCCAACGATGCCGGAAAAAACGGCGCGATCTTCTGGCGCGAACTGCTGAGTGCCCAATCCCAGGGCAGGGACTGGGCCCAAATTGGTCAGAAGATCGTTGCCATTGGTCTGTCGCGAAGCGCGACCACCCTGCCGGATACGAGAACCGCGCCGATTACGGTCATAGTATATGATCTCTGGACGCTGGGGATCGGCATCGCCTCCCTTCTGTCCTTTGCCGCCAGTTTCTGGGGCCTGGCCAGGCAGACGACGATGTTGCGCGACAACAAGCGCACCCGGAACGACTTACCCATCGCAACCGACGCATTGACGACGGCAAAAGCAGCCGCCGATAAGGCAAAAGCAGACGCCTCGGCAGCAACGGACGCTGCGGCAAAGGTAAGAGTCCACGCGGCCGCGGACAGCGATGACGTCAAGGCCGCCGATCAGACTGTCAAGGAAACCGCGGCGGCCGCCGCTGCTATGACAAAGGCTGCGGAAACTGCTCAAGAAGCGCTTAGCGAGCCAATAGGCCCCTAC
This sequence comes from Mesorhizobium sp. WSM1386, assembly GCF_055901595.1. Classification (NCBI taxonomy): domain Bacteria; kingdom Pseudomonadati; phylum Pseudomonadota; class Alphaproteobacteria; order Hyphomicrobiales; family Phyllobacteriaceae; genus Mesorhizobium; species Mesorhizobium sp. WSM1386. The sequence continues at coordinate 2,473,148 of NZ_CM148373.1, read as the reverse complement.
AGCCTAGCCCGTACGCAGATGGCCTTCTGGATGTTCCTGACGATAGCTGGTTTCATCTTCATCTGGCTGACCATGGGCATCTATCTCGGTCTGATCACCGGCGGCATTCTGGTGCTGCTGGGCATCAATGCGACATCTGGACTGGCAGCCATCAGCCTAAACGATGACAGCGACAAGACCAGCACGTCAAATTCGTTCTTCCTAGATATTCTTAACGACGGCAACGGACCAGCGTTGCATCGGATCCAGGCGGTGGCTTGGACCTGTATCCTGGGAATTCTGTTCGTTTGGAACGTCGTCTGGAACTTTACCTTCGTCAACTTCGATACCAATCTGCTGCTGTTGATCGGTGTCGCACAGAGCATGTATGTCGGTTTCAAATGGAAGGAGGCGCCCGGCTGATCGGAAGCGATCTGTCGGGCACGCAGGGGCGAGGACTTACGGCAGTCGGCAACTTTGCGTGCACCCCTGTTCCGTACTGGCGGTACTGATTGGGAAGTGAGGGAAATTTCCTTCCCACGGATCGGCAGCGTCATACGCAGCCTGTCCAATGATCCGGGCCAAGCTTGCCCTTACAATATTGACGAGTGACGCGGGATTGTAACGAGGTAACGGAGTTGCCTGATTGGCGGAATGGGTAGATCACGAAATCCAATGCGTCCGCTAAGCCACGAGGAAAACGGCATGACCACTTCTCCCGAGCAGGACCGCATGGGTGCAGCCGCCGCTCGAGAGCGACGCCCACGCATTGTGGCTTGACGATGTCTTCGCCGCCGTTGGACTGACGCACGCCGCCCTTGTGGGCACGTCCCTGGGCGGCTGGCTTGCACTCGACTACGCCTCCAGGTGGCCGAACGCGGTTGACGCCTTGGCTCTGTTCTGCCCAGCAGACACAGGTCGGCAGAGGAACTTCCTACTCAAGGCGCTGCCGCTACTTCTGCTGGGTGGTTGGGGGGCAAGAAAGGTGTGCGAATTGATCTTCGGTCCCGCGCCAAACGAAATGACGGATGACTTCCTTCGGCGCATTGATGGATGCTATAAGCCGCGCCATCAAGCCGAGGGTGTTGCTCATTCCGCGACTCAGCGACGCACAGTTACGCGACTTCAGCATGACGGTGCTGGCTATCGTCGGTGGGCGAGATGCCGTGTTCGATTTGCGCGAGACCCGGGACCGGCTCAGGCAAAACGTCCCCCAAGCCGAGGTAGACTTCATCGAACAAGGCTACCACCACCTTCCAGCGCACGGCTTGCGGATCATGGGCTTTCTGCAGCGTAGCTCCGCGGCGCCCTCGGTTGTGCCCCACGCCTGATGGACCGCGTGGCACTGTCGCAGCGGTTAGACATACCAACCGGGATTGCAGTCAGTCGAAGCGGCCACTCCTTGTCGTCAAATGATAGTTGAGAGATACTCGAGCCTTGAAGTGCGGCGTCTGAAGCGAGGCCGGCCCCGATGAAAACGCCGGGTGGTCTGACGCAAACATACCACTTGGGCGCAGTTCGATCGGGTGTCTGTTTTTCCCATGCAGCAAGACCTGATCAACCGCTGAGATGTGCACCGAAAGCGGACATGACAGCGTCCGCTGATCACGGGGTTTGCTATTTAGGAACCACGGGACAGGGTTCGGTCGTCGCCAGCCACCACAATGCTTGTACTTGCTCCGATCCCGATTTATCGGTGAAGGCCTGATACCAGGTTCTGGTGAACCCAAGCGGCCGCAGCTTCTCGTTTTCCTGATCCACCTTCTCTCGCGGTACGGCTCGCTGCGTCGACCAACAACCGTCGCCGATAGCCAGAACCCAGTCCGCCTTGTACTCGTCGTCGTTCCCAAATCCGAACCACGAAACGCGACCATCGAGCGTTACCGGCCTGTAATGCTTGCGCAAGAACTCGAAGCACTTCGTGTAGTCGCCATCGCTAAGCCATTTGTTGTCGCATACCTCAACCGAAGGGCCAGGAAAAGGCTGGGGGCCAACGAACCTGAGGAAACCAGCGAGCGCTATGGCAATGACGAGTAGCAGAGCGGCGACCAATTGAGCAGGACGAGCTAGGAGGAGCTTTCTCCACCACGGAATGTAAGCTCGTTCGAGTGCGTTTGCAGCCAGCGTCTCTGCCTTCTTGGCCTGCGTCAGATACTTCAGTCTCGCTTGCAGTGTGGGACTGTGATCGGTTTGCTCACGAGCTGCGGTGGCGGCAATATCCTGATCCAATGCATCGCCGCTGAGTACCCACAATTCTTGCGGTTTAAAGAGTAGCGGCGCGTTCCCGTCGGCGTACGCAACCTTAGTCGCAAGCTCGGTGATCAATTGCACCCGGATGTCGTTTTCGTCGTTGCCAGGTAGCTGGGCCTCGTTGTGGTGACTGTCTACACCGTGCGACGAGACGTCGAGGATAGCGGGATCAGAGGAGCTCTCGTCGACTACAAAGACACCAGGTGGTGTGGGCCGGGTTTCGTGAAAGACCACGACTTTCCAGTTGCGCCGCACGACATTGTTTCGGAACCATGGCGAGAGCTCGGTGAGGGCCTCGCTGTTTCTCGTGAGGTTGCCGATCGCTTTGCTCGTACGCCCGATCGCCGCTAGCTTCTCCGCAAAATCAGCGAGATTGGCGCCGGAATTTGGAACGGCGAAAAGTCCTATGCCCTTTACCTTGTCGACAAAGGCCTCGTACTCGGGCGTTTCCGCGCCGGTTTTGAGCATTTGCTTGATAAGGCAGCCACCGTAGCTGTGCCCGAGCAAGATGACGGGAAGTTCATCATCAAGGCGGCGACGAATTGTTCCCAACACGTTCAGGGCCCGCTGGTAGAGGCTCATGGAGCCTCCCCCGTATTCAGACCAGTGTACCTGATAGTCGACGCTCCAGAGGTTAGCTTCCGGACACGCCTCGCGCAGGTAGTCTTTCCACGATCGGGGTTCATTGAAACCCCAACTCTTAAACCAATCCTCGTTGAGGCCGTGGAGAAATACGACGTTCACCAGCGGCGCGGGAATCCCCGGCTGTACGATGTTCAGCGACGTTAGTTTGGCAGCCCTCTCAAGCACTGTTCGCTCCCCTCAAACATGAACCCTTCTTAGACGCTTTCTCTTTGTAGCGACATTAATCCGTCGAGTCGCTGGGCGTTTTGAGCACAAGCTTGGCGAGTACAAATTGAACGTAACGCAAAGAGACTCGGCGATCAGAAAACGGGCTCGTGACCGCGTTGGCAGGCAATCTGAGGTAGGCGCCGCTTTTGTTTACGGCAGACTTGCAGTTTAGGTCCCTGATCTACAATAAGCCAGCATCTACAGTAACCGGGCCTGCCGCACCGCAACAAATGTCTTTGTTACCATGGAACGTCACACCGTCGTCGTCGAGGGCGCCGGACATGACGAACGTAGTCCTGCTGCGTATGCGGTCCCAGACCCGCATCAGCATGTCTTGCTGCATACGCTGGCGAAGCGGCGTGGTCGGAGCATCGGTCGACAGGGTAGCCATGGCAAGTTCTCTGGTTGAAGGGAACTCCATGGTCGGATTGCGGGCTCTACCCGCTCAAGGCCTATGAATGCCGCGCCATCTCAGAACTAGGCGACCCTCCCGCGAAGCGGGTTCGTGCATGCGGCGCATTCCAGACATTTAGTAGCTTATCGGCCACGCAGCGGCGGGCCTCATCCCTTCCACATCGACGAACTGAGAATAGCCTGCACTTGCTCTGCCAGGTCGAGTTCGCCGCGCGCCTCGATCTGTAAAAGATATCGGGCCTTTGCGAGGCGATCTCCTTCCTCGGACGCAGGATAGGCGCAGATGGCCAGTAGCGCCCTCTCCTCCTCCCGGCTAGCCTTGACGCGGTCGCGGCTACTGCCGCCCATTTCGTGCAGTGCTTCGCCAAAGGACGCATATGCTGTCTTGTGCGCCTTAATCAGCGCTCGCAGGTCGTTGGATGGTTCCCGGTCCCCGCCCTGCCGCTCTGCCCCGAGAGCATTTGCCGCGACCGTCGACGCGATGGCTGCGCTGCCGGGGTGGAAGAGCAAGGCGCGGCGGTTGATCCTGGACGTGGCAAACTCTCCCATTGCTTGATGGTTATCAGATCAGTTTTGTCTCACCATCAGATCTTAACACGACGGTTCGCGCATTCGTGTCAGGACGGATCGCCCCACGGCAGCCGACGGCCAACTCGGCCCGGGCCATGGGTCCCTTCGGCGATCAGGCGGGCGACATTGTTGAAATTGTTCTGACTCCACGTGCTCCTGAGGCCCGGCGGGTATTACCGTTGCAGGAAGCTCTTGTCGTCGAAACCCTTCCAGACGGCGTCGATCCAACCCTAGCGGAGCGCAACGTCGAGGGCCTCCACGGGACGTGTGGATCTAAGCCCTGACTTGACCTTGTGGACCGGATCGAAACCTCTCAACTCAGGAGTATGCCATGCCATCGCGCCGACGAGCAGGCCGAGCGAACTGCCGATGCCGGCGCCGACCGCCAGCGAAGGCGCGAAGATGCCGCCGACAGCAGTCCCGCCAAAAACTTTTCGGCAGAGGAGATTGAGGGCAGCGTCGTACCTTCGACAGCGCTGCGTGCCTGCACGTAGCCGATGCCGAAGGTCAGCCCGCCCGACGCGATACCGATCACCGCTAGCGCAAGCCCAGCAGACGAACGCCACGATCAGGGGGCGCTCCGCAGCGGCAGCGGCCCTTTCAGCATCCTAATTCGGGTCGTCGGCGTCTCGCGCGGATCAATCCTGTGAAGCCTGGAGCGGCGCGGGCTCTCAAGGATTCGAATCCCGGTCAACAGTCGGAATGCTGCAGGGTTTGACATTCTTATGTAGAATGCCCAGGAGAAAGCACATTGTTGACAATGGCTTAGCTCCGCCCGCCGGCTTGACGTCGCGGTTGCGGCGCCATAGCCATGGCGCACGGCAACTGGCCGGCCGCGGCATGCGGGGGTGTGATCGCAAGCTAGCCATTGGGGTGCTCCACGAAGCCCGAAGGTTCAACGATGAAGAAAGCGCAGCGAAAGAACGCACCGACATTCGACCATTCCGAACTCGGCCTGGGACCTGCCGAGCTCAAGGCCATAAGAAAATGCGAGGCCGAGATCATGCAGCTGGGCCGAAGAACGACGGAAGAAACCTTCGATCTCGGCGATCAACTGAACATAGCCGCAGCGCTCATCCCCGACCGAATGTTCGGAAAATGGGCCGTCTCGGTATCTCGATATAGTCGCCAGCATCTTTTCAGCCTGATGAAGATAGCGACCGTTCTCAAGGATCATAAGACGCGGCTTGTGGAAGCGCGCATGTCCGCCACCGCCATGGGCCACCTGGCCAGTGCCCCAGAGCACGTGGACGAGGTTCTCGCCGAATTCGAAGCCGGACGCTCCCTAACGGCAAAACAGATCCAGGCAATTGTCGGTAGCGATAATGAAAAACTTGACATTGACCTGCCAAACCTCGGCGGCGTCGCCGGTCTAAAAGCGAACGCACAGGCGAAGTTGAAGCTCGGCATTTCCGAGTTCACCAGAAATATCTCCTCGATCATCGCCGATGTTGATGCCGCGCTCGTTCCGGCATGGAACGGAAATCGGGTGTTGAAGGGCCAACTGGCAGACAAGATCGAGCGTCGGGCGAGGCTCGCCCGTTTTCAGTTGGAAAACATCGCCCTTTTCGTTGAACTCAACCCGAACAACTCGGCGGCATCCCAGGCGATCGGTTTTCCCGACGGCGGCAAATGGCGGGAGGTAACCGAGTTGCTGTGGGTGCTGGGCGGACGCGACAGCTGGCCGCGTGAGTATCTGGCCACTTGGCTGAATACAGGCGTGCTTCCGCTGCTTGCCTGGTCAGTCGGTGATGGGAAGGATTTTTCGACGGCTCCGGAGTCTGAAATCAGCAATCGGTAAAATGATTTTACAAACCGCCGGCCCGGGAACTCTCGCGCTGCCATTTTAATACGATCTGCTGATGAGTGGGCCGCTGCAAATGCCCTCAATGATCCTCGGGCGGTCGACACGTGGCGCTTCCGCAGGCTTATAGCTATTTGGGACAATGGGTAGGTCGACCCGGCAGTAGGGCATCTTTAGCTTGCTTCCCGATCCAGTTGTCCATTCCTCGTCGCTGCAGCTCGTATGAGACTTGATCATGTCGGGGAAGAGAATGGGTGATCGTGGCTGCGCGATCAGTAGTCCTGCCGCTGGCGCTCTGCATAGGATGATCGATACGCACAAAGCGTCCGACGAAGACACTGTCGGCGCGCGCTCGTTCCTCCGCAGTCAAGGAACCAGGTGTCTTGCACGCAGTGCTGGTTTCGGTCAGCAGCGTCGCGATAACGATTGCAAGGAGACCTGCTCTCATTTTTGCACCCTCTCAGACCCCACACGCATTGCACCTAGTGGTAGCTCAACTGAGAGGATGACCATGCGCGATTGCGATTACGGTTGGCTAACCACCCCCAAAGGCGACCTTCGTCTATCAATCCTCAATGACGGCTTTGCGCCTCCAAAGCGGACGCCAAAGCCGGCGCTTGGAATGTCGATTAGACTAGCTAAGGGACAAACATCGAACGGCACGGTATGTCAGCAACGCATCAAGTAAAGTCCAATCTCATCCGAGCTCATGGATCGCTACGCCCGGCACAACAGTCTTGGCGATCTCGCACAGGTGCTGATGATGCGTGAGGTAGATTACCTGACCGGCACTCGCCATCTCTCCAAACAACCGGAAAACCTCCTCTGACCTGAAATGGTCGAAGGTTTCCATGATGTCGTCGGCAATGAAGGGCACGGAGGGCCGGAACAGTGCGAACTCGTAATATCCTGCAAGCCGCAGGGCCAGATAAAGCTGAAAACGCGCGCCCTTCGACAGCGCGTCCGCGACCTTGGACTGCCCGTCGCGCTGCAATGCGATGAGCACTTCGCCACCCTTGACCGGTTGGGTTGTCAGGCCTGAGTACTGGCCACGCGTCATAAGCGCGAAAGCGTCGGACGCCCGCGCCATCATTCCGGAGCGATGGCGCTCCCGATAGACGCGCAGAGCGTTCCCGGCGGCCATGACGCCCAGTTTCAGCTCGATGTAGCGGATGGCCCTTTCTTCGATCTCCAGAAGGACGGTGCGCCGTTCGGCATCTATCCGGGCAACAGCGCTGTCGCCGCCAATGGCGTCCAGCTTGTCGGTCGCGCGCGTCTGTCGAATGAGCTGCTGCTGTATCGCCTCGTCAGAAGCGCGAAGCCTTTGTTCGGCCTCGGCCTTCTCGATTGCAAGACTGTCGAGATCGACAGCATCCAATATCGAACGCGCCTGCTCGAACCCTTCCATCGCGAGTTCGGACGACACCTGCTCCTCAAGTTCGGCCACGGCTGTGCGCAGGCGGTCCCTGTCGCGCAGCAGTTCGTCGCGTTGCACGACTTCGGATAGCGTGGCCACGTCAAAGACGCTCAGGACCTCGTTCTTGCTGCGCTCATGTGCCGAAATTTCAGCATCGAGTATTTCACGCGCTTCCTGCAGGCGCTGCAGGTCATTGATGTGATTTGCCTTCGCCTCGCGCGTGCGTTCGGCGCGCTCCAGGCGCTCGGCAAGCCGGATCGCCAGCTGTTCCGGTTCGTCGTCGTTGGGCGCCTCGCCCGCTTCTGCTGCAACGGCGGTAACCTCGACCAGGAAATTGTCTCTGTCCGCCTCCATCTTCTCGATGCGGAGCTGCATGGCGTCCCGGTCTTGAAGACTCTTGGACAGTTCAGCCAATTGATCGAGGACGCTGCCGACGCCGGCCGCCGATATGCCGCTCTCGAGCCAAGTGCCCTTGAGCGCTTCGGCAACGTCGGCCAGCCATTCGTCCTCACGTCGCTCTGCCACGTCGAGGGCTCGCCGCCTAGCGGCCAGATCCTCTTGCCGTGTGCTAGCCGTTTTGAGCGTCTCGGTCCGCTCGGCGTCAACCTTGAATTGCCTGTCAAGGAACAACTCTGCCACGGCCATGACCGTCTCAAGGCTGTCGGCGGGATCTGAACCGACGCCGACACTCGTCAGAGCCCCGCTCAGCTCCAGGCGTATTTGGTCTCTCTCATCAACCGCGCGCTCGGCTTTCTTGCGGGCAAGCTCGATCTCATCCCAGGCCGCGAGCGCTTCGATCCGGGCAGCAATGCGATTCTCGATCAGCTCAATCAGCCGTTCGGAGGAAATTTCCAGGCACTCTCCGAATAGCTCGCTTGCCGCTGCGCGAATTTCCGAGAGTACGGCCTCCCGGTCCGAGCTGTTGCGTGCAAGTTGGTCGCGCGCATGCGCGATGGTGGCAGCGGTTTCAGCGAGGCTGCGGCTTGCCGTGCGAATCTCAACGAGCTCCCGCGCGTTGGCCAGACGGCCTTCTCGGACACTGTCATCTCGAGCCAGTGTTGCCGCGAAATCGTCCGCCGTGTCCCCAGTGAGGTCATCGCGATGCCGTGCCCAAGCCTCGTCCCGGGCTCGACGAATGACGGCGGCGGCTTCATCGTCGGTGACATCGACCGAGGCGCGAAGGGCATCCAGCCGCACCGAAAGCAAGTCGTGATTGCCCTGGTGCTCGGCAAGACGTTCGGAAACGACGCCCCTGCTCTTCCCGAGCTCTGCTGCAAGCGCCTTCCATGCGCCAAGCTGTCCAGCATTCGGAATGGCGATCCTGGCCAATGCCTGCGCATCTCCCGACCAGGGATGCAAGCGCGCGATCGCGGCCTCCCATCGAATTTCACCAGCATCTGCGGCCTCGCGTGCCGCCTTGGCCTCTCCCATGCACCCGCTGGTCTTTGCCGTAGACAAAGCCGAGACCAGCCTTGCCCTGGCGGGCTCGGGCACGGCCCTCTCTTCGCCGACCCGCTCGCGTGCCATCTGGAGCGCATCAGCAGCAGCCGCGGCCTCCTCGCGCGCAACACGCACGCTGGTTATGATCCCGGATCGCTGCTCGACCATGGTGCGCACAGCGCCAATAGTTGCAGCGGGCAAGAGCAGCTTGGCAGGGTGTGGCTCGGAGGACCTTCCCAGTGCGGCCAAGCAGGTCGCCACGGCATTGTCGAGGATTTGCAGCTCCGTCCTGCGACTTGGCAGGTCCAGACCGGCCGAGACGTGGCGCACCTTGCGGTCAGTCAAGCCGCGAACCCGTTCGGAGATCGCAAGGATCACCGCGTCCACATCGACCGAGGCGATTTTCGTCGTCACCCGCTCGAGCTCGTCCACACTCGCGGATAGCCGCGTTCTCAGACTGGCGTCGGTCTCGATCATGTCGGCGACGCTGCCGGTCCAGGTCCGTGACGGTGAAGCGATCTCTGGCAACTGGGCTAGTTGGGCTTCCTTACGTCGGATATCGGCAAGGATCGGGATCGCGCGAAGGTATTTCGCGATGGTATCGAGCCTGGCCGATAGCACCGACCGTTCGGCGATGCTGCGGTCGTACTTTTCTGTCGCGTCGAGACGCTCGGCTTCAAGGCTCTCGTAAGTCGACGCCAAGGTGTCGACCGCGTCCTTACTGGTCTTCAGTTCCGCAAGCCGCTTCTTGAGCAGCGCAAGCTCGGTTCCATGTGCCTGCTTGCGATAGAGCCTGTCGGCCTCGGCCTCGAGCACGCTCAATGTATCGCTTGCGTGCCCGAGGCCGGCGCTGGCCGTAAACAGCAGCTTGCCCAGGTCGCCGCGCGATTCCAGGATTGATTTTCCACCTGCTTCCAGCGTTTCGTCGTCCAACGAGAACATGGTCTCGTATGCGTCGCGAGACAGGCCGGCCAGATGTGCCGATATCGCCATTTCGCTGACCGGTTGGCCAGTCTCGTTCAATAGTGAGTTAGTGCGCTGTTTCGTGCGTGTGAACGTGTGCTCCGCGCCGCCGAGTTCGAGCACCCCGCCAATGCGCATTGCGCTGTACTCGTGCAGGAAATTGTAGCGGCTGCGTTCCTCGATGCCGAACAGCAGGTCGAGATAGCCGGAAAGCGCGGTCGACTTGCCGGCTTCGTTCAGGCCGAAGACGATATGCAGGTCGGGACCGGATTCCGGTTTCGGCCCAAAGTCGATCGTCCTGTCGGTGAACTTGCCATAGCGAATGAGATCAAGTCGCCGGAGCCTCATTGTGATCCACCGGCCTTGAGCCGGGCGGTGACCAGGTCGGCGCCGTTGGCAAGCACCCGGTCGAGGAACAACTCCAGCTCAGCCTCGTCTTTGCCGGCGAAATCGCGCCCGTCCGGCGGAAGATCCGCGATCATCTTCTGGACAAGCGCCCTCGCCTCGGCACGGAAGGCTTCCGAGCCGGCATCGGCACGCATGGATTGAGCGAGTTCGAAAATCGGATCAGCTCCGCCCTCGGATGTTTCGGCTGCGGATGGAGAGACGTTAAGCTCGAGCTTCTCCACCCAGGTTTCACCAACCTGTTCCGCGACCTGCTCAGCTTCTGCGAGCAGCAGGTCGCGGTCACGGATCAGCGCCCAGGATAAAGGTGACGCCCCGGTCAGTCCGAGACGGATCACAGCATGGCGTGACCTGACTGAGGCGCGCAAACCTTCGAGCGCGGAACGGACTCGTCCGACGACTTCGGACCATTCCACCGTTCCGGCCAGGTCAACGTTCACTCGCTCGAATTGCGCAATACTGGTCGGCCTCTCTTCGATCTCGATGGTGCGGTCGTCTCGTATCGTCACCAAGGTGACGGATTTCTCGCCGGCCTCGTTGATGTCCCTGCCCTGCGGAATTCCCGGCATCACCACGGTGCTCGCCCCAGGGTGGACTTGGCGGACATGGATGTGCCCAAGCGCCCAATAATCGAAGCCATGGCCGTGCAGGTCAGCGACGCTGCACGGGGCATAGACGTCGTGGCCCGGCGATCCGGCCAGGCTCGTATGCATGATGCCGACATTGACCGCTCCTTCACGCGGAGCTGAATACTTGGAAAGCAGGCTGTCCGGCGCCTTTGGGTTCGCAAAGCTCAAGCCATGGAACATGACGTCGAGCCCGCCGGCTGTCTGCAGCACTGACTGGGGACGGCCACCGAAGATCGTGACCGTGTCCGGGAACACCAACTGTTTCGATATCCGCGACATCGCGTCATGATTGCCGCTGATCTTGAACACCTTGATGCCGGCCTGGTGAAGTCGTGTCATCTGTGACGCCAGAAACCGCGCCGTTTTCATCGACGTCTGGTCGCCATCGTAGAGATCGCCGGCAATGACCAAGGCATCGACACGTTCCGCAAGGCATAGATCCACGATCGAGATGAACGTCTGACGGCTGGCGTCTCCGACCAGTTCGGCAAGGTCGGGGTTTCGCAATGCCAGCGAACGCAATGGCGAGTCGAGGTGGATGTCAGCGGTGTGGACGAATCGAAATGCCATTGAGCGGTCTCCGGCCACAAACATACCGGGGTTTGACTGCGGCTCGATAGGAACAATATCATGATAGCCGATGCTGACGCCCGAGGTGATTGCAATCGAGCAAACTGAGTGCTCGCGTCTTAGATCAGCTGACCCAAGAGAACCATCAGATCGTACGCGCACTCCTTTGTCAGGCCGAACGCAGATTCCCGTTGTCTTCCGCAGGTTCCCCCGTCCCAATCAGCCCAATTGCCCCAGGGTTGCTCGACCAGTTCGTAGCGCATAATGGGTCGAACCTTTTTGCGAAAAACCGTATCCTCTTACCTATGCGCCCAGAGACCCAAATTCCCCGTGTCCCCTAAGGATGTTAGAAGCGTTTTGACAAAACTCTCCGACCTTGAATCGCCGATAACAGCCACCACCACGCTGGAGAAGTCACGACGCTGCCTCGCGCTTTTCCGGACGGTAATCCTTGCTTTGACCCACCCCGAGATGGACATGAATCGATGCTCGTTATGAGAACCGCAATTGCTCTGCTCTCCTGCCTGGCCATTTCGGGCTGCGGGATGGCCAAAGCTGCGAGGGAAACCGGGCAGATGTTCGACAAGTATGGGTGCCTTGCTCGTGACTTCAAAGGTCAACCGCCTTGCGAACCTGACAATGCAGCAGCGCCCTGACGAGGGAGGCAAGCACGGGCCACCGTGGTGGTGTCCCCGGTAATGTTTGCAGCACGATCCGCGGTCTCCTCGGCGCGCCAGCAGCATCAGTTAAGCGTACGGCGCCACCGCGAAATAAATTGACATGCTCTCAACAGGGACGATCTAAGAAAGTCAAATGCACCTGCCCAGTTCAGACCGCCCCCTCTCCAATCCTGACGATGACAAGTATGGGTTTGTAGAGCTTTCCAGTCGTCTGGCGGGTCCGATTGTCCACGCGACAACCGGAGAAGGATTGGTCGTCGGAATTGAAGGGCAGTGGGGAGTTGGTAAGACGACCCTTCTCGAGTTTCTCGATCATACTCTTCGTCATGCGAATATCGAGGGTTTACGCACGATCACGCTTGCCCCTTGGCTACAAGGAGACCGAGTCGGACTGTCAACCGAGTTGTTGGCCAAACTCGGCGAGGCACTTGATGCTGAGAACAAGGAAACCCAGAAGAAGGCAAAGCAGAAGGAATTTAAGGAGACGATCGGGAGGTACGCTATTCTTGCTGGGCGGGGGAGTGCCGCAGTGCTCGATGTTACTGGCGATCTCCTTCCCGGCGGCAACATGGCCAAAAGGGCAACGAAGCTCGCGACTGACGCGCTTGAAAGCGTTATTGGCGGGGGGACCCTTCTAGAGTTGAAGGCCGCAATCCGGAAACGCATTGCCGATAGCGGACTGCGGTTTGTCGTTGTCATTGATGACCTCGACCGATTGGAGCCGTCGCAGGCAGCGGAGGTTGTGAGGGTTGTCCGGTCTGTGGCCGACTTTCCTCGCGTCGTGTACGTCCTCAGCTACGATAGGGATGTCCTCGCCCATGCCCTTGAGCAAAGTCTCGGCGTTAAGGACGGCGCGCGGTACCTACAAAAAGTCGTTCAACTTTCCCTACCAATGCCTGCCTTCGAGCCGTTCGATCTTCGCCTTCAGCTCCGCGAGGAGTTGCTCTCCCTTTATGGCGAGTTCGAAGGAGCTTCCTCCAATAAGGTGGTTCAGGAAGACCTTGAACGCGCGATCGACAGCGCGGGAGCGTTTCTCAACACCCCGCGGGAGGTCACACTCGTCACCAACGCAGTACGCTTCGCTTGGCACGCCTCGCGGCTCGATACTTACTACCCAGATGTCTGTCGGGTCCAAATCTACAAGATCGTACGTCGCGATCTGTATGATTGGCTCGAGGGGTATCTTGGTGTTCGTTCGATACTTGTAACGAATGCGGGTCGGATCAGCACAGTGGAGCGTGCGCGGTTCGGCACGAAGCTATACGAGGTTCTTCCAGACGACGACACTTCCTCAAACTCAATCTACACGCTTAGTGGTATCGTGCCCGGATTATCGAGGGACGAGAACGCTGAGAAACGCGTCTTCGGGGGTTCGACTGCACGCGAAGTGAACGCGATGATAGACCGCAAGCGGCTCGGGAGTCCTATCCACTCACGCGCGTACTTTGCCTTCGCTATCCCCAAAACCGTCATGAGCGACAGGGACTGGAACACATTTCTCCATGCAGCTGGCTCCGACCGCAACGAGTTGGAGCGATTGATCCTATACTATGCGGAGACGCAACGGCCTGTAGGGGGCAGTTGGCTCCGTCATGTTCTTGATCGAATGGACGACAGCGCAATTGAGCGCATGAGCTTTGCTCAACTTAAAGGGGTTCTCTTAGCGTTCGCAAACGTAATGGACGACATTCTGCGTCTTGGGCGTCCATGGATACCGTTCCTCGGTTCAGACGAACAGCGAGCAGCTTCGATTGCGTGGGCGATCTTTCGGCGCCTAAGAAGTGTCGACCCCGAAGGGGTGGGTGTCGTGCTCTCGGAAGCACTCGAAAATGGGCGAGCAATCAATTGGCTCGTGGGGGAGTTATTCGCACCGAGCTCTTCGCGCGGGGTGAGGCAGGGGACGGTGGACACATTTCCAGTGACCCAGTGCTGGCAAATGACGAAATCAATCGTGCGCGATCCACACTGGGGATTCGCATCGAGGAAGTCGCTTCCGATGGGAATGTTCTCGACCTTCCGAAGCCATCACGTTTCCTATGGGGGTGGCGTGACTTGAAAGGAGAGGAGGCTGTACGCGCATGGGTAGCTACTGTCATCCAGGAAGATCTGGCTTTCGTGCGTTTGCTTTCAGAGCTCCGTGGGGCGGTATTCAGCGATCGTGAATACCGTGTTCTAAAAGAAGATAACGTCTCAGCATTTATGAATTTCGAAGAAGCTGCGGAACGCATCAGAGCATTGGTAAGTGTGGAGGATACGGCGATCTCTCTGCAGGCTCGCGAGGTGCAGGACGCAATTGAACTCGCACGCTCGTTCTAGTCAGTGAACCGACCGAGTAATCATTCTGGGTATAGATTCCGCACGCTGACGAAGCAGCTACCGGTCTCTGCCGCTCGGCGAACTTTTTGCTCGATCACGCTGCTCACGGGAATCTGCCGCCGGAACGCCTCGCCGAGATCGAAGCCGTCCATGCACACGATGCGCTTTCCCCGCCCGAACGCGTAGAGCCCATCTTCCGAGAATCCCGAATAGCTGATGAACAGCCCACGCGCCCAAGCCGCCTTCTGTTCGATCTTGCCGTGAAAGGTATGGAGGTCACCGACACTGACGGGCGCATTAAGCCATTTAGCTTCGAGCAGATAGACCTCGTTGGCGAGTTCGAAACTGCCATCTATCTGCTCGCCGCGGTTGCGGAATGGATCGCGGGCCCGCATGCCGAAGAGGTTGAATATCGACTTTAGCAATGCCTCGAACAGGAAACCCCGCTCATGCGGCGCGTGCTTCGCGAGATCGAGGAGCTGCTGGTGCATCTGCGCAATGGCCGGCCAGTTGTAGGCCGGCTTCGTCATGGTCGCCACATTGGCGGACGCGGCCCCGGAGAGCCTTTCGATGATGTCGAGAACCGACCTTGGGCGTTCATGACCGTCTCGCCACCGCCCCGCGGCTGCCGGCGTGCTTCACGATACTCCCAGAGGGCCCGGAGCGTCCTAGCGGCGAGGTTGATGTCGGCCAGTTTAAGGAAATAGCGAAGACGTTTGGCCTTGGAATTCCCCTCAGCGGAGTACGCATCATCGTTGATGTCGATATTGAGCTCGCCAGCGAAGAATTCGGCGAAGGTTCGGTCGCTGAAGTCCAGGACATAACCGCTTTCCATACCGAAGATCTGATCGATCGTGCTCATATCGATCGGTCGGATCGTCGCCATCTGAAAAACACTCCCCTTATGCGGAATTGCAGGCAAGAAATTGAAAGGCTAAGTACGGCAGTATCAGTCGGAGACTAGAATCCGGCACATGGAGCGGTCAACGATCCTAGGCGAATTCTTTGAGAGTCGCCAGGTGGAACCAAACTCTGGCTAGCCAAGACGACGCAAGAAGTACTACTAGCAGGAAGTCATCGACAGTCTTCCTTTGCGAATGACGGCCCGATTAGCGCTTCCTAGGTTTCCCAATGTTCGAAATCACTGGCGACGACATAGCCGCTCTTGGCGACGCAGATTTGCGTACCCTGGTCGGGCTTCTCTGCGAAGCAGAGACACGACGACGGGGGCTACCTGCATCAGCCGTCACCTACGGTGGAAATCAAGACGCGAAGGACGGCGGTCTCGATGTTCGCGTGGGGCTTCCAGCCGGGACCGCAATCGACGGCTTCGTGCCGAAGCCGGCAACTGGCTTGCAGGTCAAGAAGCCGGACATGCCACGGTCGGAGATTCTGAAAGAGATGAAGCCTAAGGGTGTCGTGCGGCCCGTCATCAACGAGCTCGCGGTTGCCGGCGGCGCCTATATTATCGTGAGTTCTACGGGCTCTACATCGGACTCGGCGCTGGCGGACCGCTGCAAAGCGATGGCCGAAGCTATCAAGGGCACGCCTGCCGAGGGCAAGCTCACCCTTGATTTTTATGACCGTAACCGGATCGCGACATGGGTTCGGGATCATCCCGGATTGATTCCGTGGGTGCGCGCGCGGATCGGCAAAGCGATGCCGGGATGGCAGTCTTACGGTTCATGGTCGCTTGCGCCTGCGGGCATTGACGCAAGCTACATCGCCGATGATACCAGGCGCGCATTCTGACGGGCGAGAAGGATGAAGGCGACGGGGTCTCCGCCATCGAGGGTATCAATCTTATCCGGAAAGTGCTTGCCACGCCGGGGCATGTAATTCGGCTTGTCGGGCTGTCTGGTGTCGGCAAGACGCGGCTTGCCGAGGCACTGTTTGACGCGAGTGTTGGCGAAGGCGCGCTCGATCCGTCGCTTGCGTTTTACACCAATGAAGCCGACGAGCCCAACCCACCGCCCCCCGGACTCGCCTCGGACCTGATCGCCGGGCGGACTCGCGCCATCTTGGTGGTCGATAATTGCACGCCCGAACTGCATCGGCGGATTTCGGAGGTCGCACGGTCGAGTGGTTCGACAATCAGCGCGATCACCATCGAGTACGACATCCGGGAGGACCAGCCGGAAGGCACTGACGTCTTCGTGTTGGAAACGTCTTCCGTTCCGCTGATCGAGAAGCTGGTGGAGCGGCGGTACCCCCACCTTTCGCAGATCGATGCGCACACCATTGCCCAGTTCTCTGGCGGCAATGCCCGGGTTGCCCTGGCGCTAGCCTCGCGGATCGAGAAGACCGAAACTGTCGCGGGCTTGAACGAGGAAGAGCTGTTCAAGCGTCTCTTTCAACAGCGCCACGATCCAGACCCCTCGCTCCTTGTGGTCGCGCAAGGCTGCTCGCTGGTCTATTCGTTCGACGGCGAGACACTCGAAGGCGGTGAGGCGGAGCTTCCCCTTCTCGGCAGCCTCGTCGGCAAATCGGCCGACGAGATGTACGCCGGAGTGGCAGAGCTCAAGCAACGGGACCTCGTGCAGGCGCGTGCAAGATGGCGCGCGGTACTGCCGCATGCCATTGCTAATCGCCTCGCCAAGAAGGCGCTTCAGGCCATTGCGCCGGCCAAGCTGAAGTTGGTGCTTGTCGACAATGCTTCCGAACGTCTTCTCCGCTCCTTCTCGCGGCGTCTCGGATATCTTGATGACAGCAAGGAAGCACAAGTCATCGTGGAGGGCTGGTTGGCGCAGGATGGTCTGCTCAGCGACTTGCCGAATTTAAGTGAGCTTGGCCGTACGATGCTTGCCAACATCGCGCCGGTTGCGCCAGCAACCGTTTTGGCCGTGCTGGAGAATGCATTGTCCAGCGCCGATGAAGACACGCTCCGTCGCTGCACGCATTTCATTCGGCTCTTGCGTTTGCTCGCTTACGAACCTGTTTTTTTCGAGGGCGCCCTCGCCTTGCTGGTGAAATTTGCGGCGCTTCCAAATGGCAGTACCACCGACAACGAAGCGGCGGAGGTCGTGGAATCGCTCTTTCACATTGCACTGTCCGGCACGCATGCGCCGATCGAAATGCGTGTGAAGGCCGCCGAAGCGCTGCTAGCCTCTCCTGAAGAGGCCGAGCGCCGACTCGGCGTCAGGGCACTCGAAGCGCTGATGAAGACAGGCCACTTCTCCTCACACTATGAATTCGACTTCGGCGCGCGCTCGCGGGACTATGGCTACTACCCGCCAACCGGTGCGGACGTGCGAGCATGGTTCGGCAACGTGCTAATACTCGCAGGCAAGTTTGCCCTGTCGGACAGCCAAGTAGCCGGGGAGGTGCAGAAAGCCATCGCGCGGGAGTTTCGGGGCCTCTGGAGCGACGCGGGTCGGGCGGAGGAGTTAGACCAACTCGCCCGCGCCATTGCCGCCACGTCGTTCTGGCGCGACGGCTGGATCGCGGCAGGGCAAACACGCACCTTTGACGGCAAAGATATGGGCCGTAAGCTTCGTGACCGCTTGATGGCCCTGGAGGAATTCCTTCGGCCCAAGGATCTCGTCAGTAAGGTGCGCGGGCTTGTCATCGGGGGGCGCGCGGGAAGCCTCGACCTCGATGACTTCGATAATGACGAGGATGACGAGAATGAAGGCGGGAGCGATCCGACCGCGCGCTACGCTGAACGTGCCACGCGCTTCGCGGCGGCGATACGTGATCTCGGCCATGACGTCGCGGCGGACGAGGACACGTTCAAAACAGTACTTCCCGAGCTGATCGGCGGGAACGCAACAAAGGTGGCTCCCTTCGGTGAGGCATTGGCGGAGGCCGCTGAAAGCCCGCGCGCGATGTGGGACACGATCGTTGCACATTTTGCAGGAACCGAGAACGCGAGCCTGCAGCTCTTAAGCGGCTTCTTACGTGGGCTGAAAAAGCGCGATGCGGCACTTGCCGACACTTTCCTTGATGAAGCACTAGAGCACCCGGCCATTGCCGCGTGGTTCCCGGTCCTGCAGGCATACGTGGAGATTGACGCCCGCGCACTTAGGCGACTGCATCGCGCGATTGAGCTCGGCAAGGCACACATCACGACTTACTTCAATCTTGCGTATGGCCGTGTCGCCGACAACGTACCTGGACCGGAGTTCCGTGATCTGGTGCTCGCCATCGCGCGTAAGCCCGGCGGGTGCATAGTTGGACTTCAGATAGTCTCGATGCGCCTGTATGCGGACCGCACCGCGACGCGCCAGCCACTGCCTGAGGTTCGCGAGGCCGGACGCTTCGTACTCGCTAAGTTTGAATTCCGCGCAAAGGATAACCGCACGCCGCGCGAGGACCACGAGCTAGGGATTGTCGTCACGGCCTCTTTAGCTGGAGAAGAAGGCACTCCTATCGCGAAAGCGCTTTGCCGCAAGCTCATGGTTGCGGCCCAGAGCTATCATATCAGCACGCACGACTACGACGACCTTATGCAAGGCTTGCTGAAGGTCCAGCCCCTCGCCACACTTGATGAATTGTTTTCCGGCAATCCGAAGTCGCAACGGGCAAGCGTGCGCCTCCTTAACGATCTCCTGCACTTCCACAAAAACGTTTTGGATGTGGTTCCAGACGAAACCATAATCACTTGGTGCGACCGCGATCCCACGATGCGCTATCCCCTCGCCGCTTCCGTGGTCTTGCTCTTCAACCGACCGAAGAAGGGCAAACCGCACGAATGGACACCACTGGCCAAGAAGCTGCTAGAGAATTCACCGGAACCACTCCTCGTTCTGAACGAAATCGTTCATCGCCTCTATCCGTTGAAGTGGAGCGGCTCACTTGCGTCCAAGCTCGAGGGCCGTCTAAAGCTCCTGAACAGCTTGGCTGTGGCCGGTAGCCCCGCTCTTGCCGGACCGCTAGAGCGTTTCACGTTTTGACGGAAGCGTAGCCGGCGTTTACGAAGTAGTTCTTGCATTCGGCTGCCTCGATGGTTTCGACGAGGTGGCCGATGTGGCGCCAAGTGTCCTCGACGGTGCGCTTCTGGGCTTGGCGCATCCAATGTTTGATCTTGGCGAAGGCCTGCTCGATCGGATTGAGGTCGGGAGAGTAGGGCGGCAGGTACCAAAGCCTGGCGCCGGCAGCCTTGATCATCTGCCTGATGGCCGCCGACTTATGACTTCCCAGATTGTCCATGACGACGATGTCGCCAGGCTTCAGCACGGTGACGAGCTGCTGTTCGACATAGGCGCGGAAGCATTGGCCGTTGATCGGTCCGTCGAAGACACAAGGTGCTGCGAGCCGATCCCATCGCAGCGCGCCAAGGAAGGTCAGCGTGCGCCAGTGGCCGTGCGGAGCCAGGCCGCGCAGCCGCTTGCCCTTCGGTCCCCAACCTCGCAGCGGAGCCATGTTGGTCTTGATCCAGGTCTCATCAATGAAGACCAGGCACTGCGGATCGAGGCCCGCCTGCCAGGACCGCCATCGCTGACGCCTGCGGGCAACATCAGCCCGCGCCTGCTCAAGGGCGAATAGCGTTTTTTTTGAAGCTCAGGCCCTCGCGGCGCAGGAACAGCCACACCGTATTGTGCGAGACCTTGATCCCGCGCACATCCAATTCATCCTTCAGCCGATGCAGCGTCAAATCAGAGGCCTGATTGATCCGCTCCACAATGAAAGCCCGATGCGGCTCAAGAACGCGCTTGCGATGTCCGCCCATCTTGCCCGGGACTACCGAGCCGGTGGCACGGTAACGCTGCGACCACTTCACCACCGAGGAAACCGCAACGCCAAAGCGCGATGCCACTGCACGGCAGTTCTCACCCGCTCCAACTGCCTCAACAACACGCTCACGAAGATCATTTGAAAGGGCTCGCGTCATCAGATGCTGGCCTCCATCCAGCCAGCATCTTGAATCACAAACACCCCTCTTTGGGAATCCTACGATTCTCTCAAAACAGGAAACGCTCTAGACGAGGCAAGAAAGAGGTTTCAAGCGAAAATCGACGCTGAACGGCGGAGCGAGCAAGAAGAAGACCGAGCACGCAACAATCGATTCGAATGAGGCCAATCCGAACGGGCCGATGTAAGGTACTGGCGATCGGGGTGTCCGCTTCTGGCTAAACCACAACCAACTGTGTGGTCGTTTCCGGCGTCTTCTTTCAGGTAGCTGCAAGGTGATGTCTATGGCCGTCCTGTATTGGGAGCAGCGCCAGACGCCGAAACGATCCTTGAGTCAGATTTCTACGGGAATCGAGTCAGGCTCCTTCCGGAAATGAGTCAGACTTCTGAGCATCGCTACATCGACGGACAGCGCCCCTACTGCAGCAGCCCCTTGACGATGCCACTTGCCTTGCCGAAATCCATCTGGCCGGCATATTTCTGCTTCAGCGCGGCGATCACCTTGCCCATGTCCTTCTGGCTGGCGGCACCCGTCGCCGCGATCGCCTCGCGCGCCGCGGCCGCGATCGCCGCATCGTCGAGCTGCGTCGGCAGGAAGCCGCGGATGATCTCCATCTCGCCACGCTCCTGCGCCGCCAGTTCCGGCCGCTTGCCGTCCTCGAAGGCCTTGGCCGATTCCTCGCGCTGCTTCACCATCTTGGCCAGGATCTGCAGGATCTCCTCGTCGCTGGCCGGGTCCTTGCCAGCGCCGCGATTGGCGATGTCGCGATCGTGTATGGCGGCCTGGATCAGCCGCAATGTCGGCAGCCGGTGCTTGTCCTGCGCCTTCATCGCGCTCTTCAGAGATTCGGCGATTTTTCCGCGCATCGTGCTTTCTCCTTCGGCCGGCGCGGACAATAGCGCCGGGGACAAGCCAAGGCAAACCCTCATATCACGCGGCAAGCCTCTGATATTGCTTGATGAAATAAATCGCCGCCGCATTTCGCATGATCATTGACCACCCTGCTCCCTTCCCCTATGTACTGGGCCTTGCATGAACTGAAGCCTGACTGCGTGGGAGCCGCGAAATCGCCGCTTCGCGCCGTTTGCCGCGCGGATGGCCCACCGGGCCGGTTGCAAGCGCGCGGTCTGATAGGAGTGCCGACATGGCCGAGATGACGCCCGCGTTGACCCCCACGTCGACCCCCGCCTGGGCGACCGAAAAGCCGACCGCCCTGCTGGTGCTGGCCGATGGTACTGTCATCGAGGGTCGCGGCCTTGGCGCCACCGGCTCGGCAGTCGCCGAAGTCTGCTTCAACACGGCACTCACCGGCTACCAGGAAATCCTCACCGACCCGTCCTATGCCGGCCAGATCGTCACCTTCACCTTCCCGCATATCGGCAACATCGGCACCAACGGCGAAGACATCGAGGACCTCAACCCGGTCGCACGCGCCGGCGCCGTGGGCGCGGTGTTCAAGGCCGACGTCACCAATCCGTCCAACTACCGCGCCGCCGGTCACCTCGACCAGTGGCTGAAGAAGCGCGGCATCGTCGCGCTTTCGGGCATCGACACCCGCGCGCTGACCGCGCTGATCCGTGAAAAGGGCATGCCCAACGCCGTCATCGCGCACGCGCCCGACGGCGTTTTCGACCTCGAAGACCTGAAGCGCCGCGCCGCCGCCTGGTCGGGCCTGATCGGGCTCGACCTTGCCAAGGAAGTCACTTCGGGCCAGTCCTCGGTCTGGCGCGAGACGCCCTGGGTGTGGAACGAAGGCTTTGGCGAACAGGCCGAGCCCTCCATGCACGTCGTCGCCATCGACTACGGCGTCAAGCGCAACATCCTTCGCCTGCTTTCCGGCCTCGGCGCCAAGGTCACCGTGGTTCCGGCCAGCACCGGCTCGGAAGAGATCCTGGCCATGCAGCCCGACGGCATCTTCCTCTCCAACGGCCCCGGCGATCCGGAAGCCACCGGCGACTATGCCGTGCCGGTCATCCAGGATCTGCTCAAGACCGACATTCCGGTGTTCGGCATCTGTCTCGGCCACCAGATGCTGGCGCTGGCGCTGGGCGGCAGGACCGCCAAGATGCACCAGGGCCACCACGGCGCCAATCATCCGGTCAAGGACCACACCACCGGCAAGGTCGAGATCGTCTCGATGAACCATGGCTTTGCCGTCGACGCCGACTCGCTGCCATCGGGCGTCGAGGAAACCCATGTCTCGCTGTTCGACGGTTCGAACTGCGGCATAGCGCTGACCGGCCGCCCGGTGTTCTCGGTCCAGCATCATCCCGAGGCCTCGCCCGGCCCGCAGGACTCGCACTATCTGTTCCGTCGCTTCGTCAACCTGATCCGCGAAAAGCGCGGGGAGGAATTGCTGGCCGAGCGGGCTTGAGAGGCGTCGCGCTGCCCCTCATTGCCCTGCCGGGCATTTCTCCCCGTATAGTGACGGGGAGAAAGACGCCGTCGCCAAGATTTCGCCAATTGTCGACGTTGCAAAAGAGGGCGGCGAGGTCACGGCGGATCTTCTCCCCGTCACTATACGGGGAGAAGGTGCCGGCAGGCGGATGAGGGGCAGCGCAAACATCTCGCAGCCTCGCTCCCCAAACACCCGATCCTAAGCCACCGGCCGGCCTTCGCTGGCCTCCAGTATGGCGAACCATTGCTGGCGGTTGAGCACGATATCCAATGCCTTGACCATCGCAGCCAAACGTTCCGGCTTCATCGAGCCCAGCACCGGCACCAACCGTGCCGGATGGCGTAGCAGCCAGGCGATGGCGACAGCGGCGAGATCGCCGGCGCCAATCTCGGCTGCTACCGCCGCCAATGCCGCCCGCACCCGCGCCTCGCGTGCTTCCTTGCCGGTGAACAGCGAGCCGCCGCCGAGCGGCGACCAAACCATCGGTGCGTAGCCGAGACGCTGCGCGTGATCGAGGCTGCCGTCGGTCAGAACAGACGTCTTTAGCACCGACATCTCGATTTGGTTGGTGGCCAAGGGAAACGGCAGCCGCGATGCCAGCAGGTCGAACTGCGACGGCGTGAAATTGGACACGCCGACCGCCCTCGCCTTGCCTGATTTGACCAGCGCGGCAAGTGCCGCCGCCGTCTCGTCGGCATCCATCAGCGGATCCGGCCGGTGCAGCAGCAACAGGTCGAGATAATCGGTGCCGAGATTGGCGAGCGAACGGTCGACCGAGGCGGCGATATGCGTGGCACTGGTGTCGTAGTGCTTCAGCCGGTTTTGCGGCCTGTTGGCGGACGCCAGCATGATGTCGCACTTCGAGATCAGCTCGATCTGCTCGCGCTTCCCTTTCCAGCGCGCCAGCCCGGCGCCGAACGCCGCCTCGACCTCGTAGTGCCCATAGATATCCGCATGGTCGAAACTGGTCAGGCCGAGATCGACGGCGCTGCCGATCAGCCTTGCGACTTGATCGGCATCCGGGCGCACGGCTCCGTTGAGCAGGCGCCAGGCACCGAAGACCAGCCGCGACAGCGACACGTCCTTTGTCAGCGCAATGCGGCTGTCGTGGCTCATACCTGTGCCCCGTCTTCGGCGACGCCGGTGGTGACATTTGCACGCGTCGCCGGCCGCGCCACCTTGGTGACAAAGACGATGACCGCCAGCGTCAGGAAGCACGCACCGACCAGATAGGGCGCACCACCGAAAGTCACCGGCGCGCTTGGCCCGGTGAACCAGGAAAAGATCGCCGTATAAAGCAGCGGCGTGATGATCGAGGTGATCGAGAAGATCGAGGTCATCGCGCCCTGCAGTTCGCCCTGTGCCGACGGCGGCACCTTGGCGGCGGCGAGGCTCCGGAGCGGCGGATCGGCCAGCGCTTCCAGGCAGCCGACGACGATCACCGCATAGATCATCCATCCCTGCGAGGCGAAGGCGTAGCCGAACGCGCTGGCCGCCGTGAATGTCAGCCCGATGACCGCCGTTCTCCACTCGCCGAGCCTGGGGATGACGCGCGGCAGAACCGTGCCCATGATGGTCGCGCCGCACAGGCCGAAGGCGCCGAGCGAGAAGCCGATCTGCTGTTCGCTCCAGCCATAGCGGTAATTGGAGACGAACGACCAGACCGCCGGGTACATCATGTGCCCGAGCGTCATCAGGAAGAAGACGAGCCCGATCCAGCCGATGCCATGATACTGGCGCATCTGCAGCAGCGTGCCGACCGGGTTGGCGCGTTTCCACTCGAAGCGGCGCCGATGCTTTTCATCCAGCGTTTCGGGCAGGAAGAACATCGCGATCAGGAAGTTCACGAAGGCAAGCCCGGCGGCGAAATAGAACGGCACCCGCGGTCCGAACGCGCCGAGCAATCCGCCCAGCACCGGCCCGATGACGAAACCGACGCCGAAGGCGATGCCCAACAGGCCGAAATTCTTCGCCCGGTTCTCATCGTTCGATATGTCGGCGATGAAGGCCGATGTTGTCGAATAGCTGGCGCCCGAAATGCCGGCCAGCACGCGCCCGATGAACAGCATTGGGTAGGACCACGCGACCGCGCAGATCAGGTTGTCGATCGAGAAGGTCAGCACCGAGGCGAGCAGGATCGGCCGCCGTCCGAACCGATCGCTCAAGCCGCCCATGATCGGCGCGAAGAAGAACTGCATCGCCGCATAGACGAAGAACAGCCAGCCGCCTTCGATCGCCGCGCCGCTGATGCTGACACCGGTCAATTCCCTGAGATAGGCCGGCAGCACCGGCATGATCATGCCGAAGCCGATGATGTCGAGCAGCAGCGTGGTGAAAACGAGCGCCAGGCCCCGCCTGGCGGTTTTGGGATCGATCATGGCGGGTCAAGCTCCTCGGTCCGCCCCGGGGGCCTGGGCGAACGCACCTTATAGGCGAGGCCGCAATAAGGAACAATGCGGGAACAGGCAGGAATGTTTGATCCTGACATCCCCTGACGGCGTGTTCGCCGTCAGGCTACCGGCGTGAATCGAGTGCTCAGATTGCACCGCTCATCGTGTTGCAATCCGAAAGCTTGCCGCTCTTGTAGCCGCGCGCCAGCCAGGTCTGCCGCTGCTGCGAGGTGCCGTGGTTGAAGCTTTCCGGCACGACATAGCCCTGCATCTTCTTCTGCAGCGTGTCGTCGCCGATCTGCTTGGCGGCGTTGAGCGCGCTTTCGAAATCGCCCTGCTCCAATATGCCCTTCTGCCCGGTGTAGTGCGCCCAGACACCGGCGAAGCAGTCGGCCTGCAACTCGATACGCACCGACAGCTGGTTGGCATCGGCTTCGCTCATGCCTTGCCGCATCTGGTTGAACTTGCCCATGATGCCGGTGAGATTCTGCACGTGGTGACCGACCTCATGCGCGATCACATAGGCACGGGCGAACTCGCCGGAAGCGCCGAACTGCTGGTCGAGCTGCTGGAAGAAGGTCATGTCGAGATAGACCTTGTGATCGCCCGGACAATAGAACGGTCCGGCAGCCGCGGAGGCAAAGCCGCAGGCGGAGCGGACCTGGCCGGAAAACAGCACCAGCTTCGGGTCTTCATAGGTCAACCCCTGCGACTTGAAGATGCCGGTCCAGGTATCCTCGGTCTCGGCGAGCACGGTCGCCACGAACTGCTTCATCTCGTCATTGGCGGGGGCGGTCCCGCTGTCCTGGCCGCCGCTGTTGTCGGTGATCTGGCCACCACCGCCGGGCAGCAGGCCACCGTCGCCGCCGCCCAGGATCGCTGAGGGATCGAAGCCGAAATACCATCCGGCCAGCACCACCAGGATGACGAGGATGATGCTACCGCCGCCGCCGGTGCGACCGCCGATCGGCAGGCGGAATTGGCCGCCGCCTCCTATCCCGCCGCCGCCGCCCTCGCTGCGGTCGTCCTCGATATTGTCACTCTGACGACGGCCTTTCCAGAGCATGGCAACTCCCCGTGATGTAAACGTCCCCGTTGCTCCGGCAGGCCGGCTCAACCCAACAAACAATTATCCCAATGGTTGCACCAAGTCACAGTATTTTTCAGCGCCCGCGTGACTGCTTCAGAGCACTGGCCGTGACCGGCGAACGCCTGTAGCATCGCCGCAACGGGAGGGGCGCGTGAGACTGAAGACGATCGGTCGATTCCTGTCGCTGCTCGCGACCCTGCTCTGTCTTGGCGTCATGGACGCCGACGCGGTGACGCTCGATTCCAGCGTTGCCGTCACCGATCCCGCCACCTTGCAGGCGCTGGAGCGTGACGGTCTTTCGATCAGCCGCCTGCTCGGGCCGGCACTCGGCCTTACCCGCGAGGTCGACAATCGCGGCCTGTTTTCGGTGCCGGCGCTGGCCACGGTGCGCGACACGGTCAAGCTCAAGATCGCCGAGGAGCCGAAGACCAGCCCCGATCCCTATGTCGCCGCCATGGCGAAATCGAAGGACACCAGCCAGAAATTCAATCCGAGATACATCGACGACGACGGCTCTACGCTCGACCTGACTGGCATCGTCAACCGCATGGACCGTGGCTATCTCGGCCACACCGAATGCGGTGAGATCAGGCTGATCTACCGCTTCCACTATTCGGTCGCGGAAAAGTCGGCCAAGGGCAAGCCAATCGGGGGGAAGACTGCGCAGCGCATTTCCTCACGCCTGCCGTTGACCATGAGCCTGGTGTTCAACGCCAAGCCAAGGCAGGCGCAGGCCCGCGCCTCGAAGGATCTGCCTGATACCACCGATGTGTCCTGCGCCGACGTCGCCAACCGCTGGCTGGCCGCCGGTCAAAAGGATCTGCCGCCCGACCAGCTCGCCGCCTGGCTGCGCTCCGACGAAGGCCCGCTGTCGGGCGCCATGCTGAACTCCTCGCAGATCATGCGGCTCGAACTCAACATGCAGGTGCTCAGACTGTCGGCCTCGACGCGGCGCGATTTCGGCGGCCACGCCGAGTACCTCCTGAAGATCTTCAAATGGAATCCGGCGACCTCGAGCTTCTACGAATCGAGGATGGAGAACCAGATCGATCGGGCGACGGTGCTGGCCGACAAGCCGGCCTTCGCCAAATGGCTGCTCACCGACCGCAACATCTATGACCTCGACCATGGCCGGCTGGTCATCGACGAAAGATTCCTGGCCAAAAGCGCCGTTTCGGTCGCGCCTGGAGGCCTCAGCCGCTCGCAGAATAACATCGCCTATGGGCTGGTCGACGATGCCGATATCGACAAGGCGCTGAAGGACTATGTCGCCCGGGGCAATACGCTCGCCACCATCAAGTCCGTGGCCGGCTTCGACCTGCGGCTGAACGAGATGAGCTGCACCGGCTGCCACCAGACGCATGGCATCGCCGGCTTCCACTACACCGGCGCCGACCCGGCCAGCGAGCCGCGCCGCAACGCCGTCTTCGTGCCTGGCTCGGCCGTCTTCTTCGCCGACCTGCCGCGCCGCCGCGCCATTGTCGAGCAGTTCGCCGCCGGCGGTCATCCGGATTTCACCAGAGGTTTCGCCGCCCGTCCCGACCAGAAATATGCCGAGGCGCTGAAGGGCACCGACCTCTACAATGGCTGGGGCTCGATCTGCTATAGCGGTAAGGACGCAAGCTTCGAGGACTGGACCTGCGGCGCCGGCCTGCGCTGCGCCGGCGTCCATGAAAGCGCCATCCACCCGGGTTTCGGCACCTGTGTCAGCGAGAAGGGCAGCGCGGTCGGCGACCCCGTCGAGTTCGGCGAGATCAAGATGTCGACATGGGGCAGCGACCAGTATTGCCGTCTGTCGCCGGCCACCGCCAAGGCATGCGCCATCGACCCCGCACGCGACAAGAAACCGGTGGTGAAGCTCGCCGGTTATGGCGCGGCGCGTCAGCGCTACGACAATCCCGACCAGAAGACTGGCGGCTTTCCCGGCGGCATGCTGCGCAAGGCGACCTGCGACAAGCTTCCCGACGAGGCCACCTGCGGCCGGCTGGCCAAGACCGGCTTCAACGACTGCATCGCCTCGGGCAAGGATCACAAATTCTGCACTAGGGAATTCACCAAGACCGCCGGCCTGCGCGCCTGCGACAAGGCGCATCCCTGCCGCGAGGACTATATCTGCACCGCCGGCTATGACGATCTGGCCGAAGCCAAACCTGGCGAAGGCACCTGCATTCCGCCCTATTTCATCTTCCAGTTCCGCGTCGACGGCCATCCCAGAAGCTGGGTGCAGGATGTTCGCGAGTGAACCAACCCTGCATCGCGCAACGGACTTACCCCTTCTGCTTAGCGCCGGCGCTCTTGCCGTCCGAGCTTTTCGAACGCTCCTCGAAACGCGCCGCGCCCTTCTTCAGGGGGTGACCGATCTCGGCCTCGGTCTTGCGCTCGTCCTTCGCAGCCGCCTGCTTCAATCCGCTGGCCGCCTGCTTGCCCTTCGCCGTCGGTGCCTGTTCAATGCCCATCGCTTCCTCCCTTGGCGCGCGACATCGCGCGCTCCCAGGAGCAACGTGCATGACATCGGACGGTTCCGGCGGCTCGGGGAGCGGCTGGCGCGGCTCAGCGCGCCGTCATCGCCTTGCGGAACGCTTCCAACGTCTCGGCGCTGACATGGTGCTCGATGCCCTCGGCATCGATGCGCGCCGTCTCCGCGCTGACGCCGAGCGAGCGCAGGAAAGCTTCCACAGTCTGGTGGCGGATGCGGCTTTCCTCGGCGACCTTGCGGCCGGCCTCTGTCAGGAACACGCCGCGATAGGGTTTTCTCGACACCAGCCCGTCGGCGCACAACCGCGTCAGCATCTTGGCCACGGTCGGCTGGGCGACGCCGAGCCGTGCGGCGATATCGACCTGGCGCGCCTCGTTGCCGTCCTCGATCAGATCGGCGATCAGCTCGACATAGTCCTCGACCAGCGCGCTGCGGCGCGCTTGGCGCTGCTGCCGGAATCCTTCCGAATGGACGTCGGCGTCAGGCAGTGGCTCGCGCGGGACCGGTCTGTTCTTCAGCGCCAATGCGCGCTCCTCCTCGGGAGTTTAGCCGTTGCTGCTTTATAGCACGGGCTCTGATTCTTCAGGCCGTTTATTTGCATTCCCCCATAGGCGCAACCGGCGTTCCCAATTGCCTCTGTCACCAGCGCTTCGAGGTATCGGATAAAAAGCACATACAATGAAATATAGCATATTGCATAATGTTGAGCCATGGCATAGGTTATGGACATTCCCCGGACGTGTCGGAAAGCCTTTCCATGTCAGAAGCAGAAGCCACAGCCTCCCGTTCCGCATGGCGCTTCGCCAGGCGCGACGAGGACGACCAGCCCAGCCTGCGCGAGGTCAATTCTTCGATCGCCGTGCCGAGTTCGGGCGTTTGGCTCCGCCGCCTGTTCGCCTTCATGGGCCCCGGCTACATGGTTTCGGTCGGCTATATGGACCCCGGCAACTGGGCCACCGACCTCGCCGGCGGCGCGCAGTTCGGCTACACGCTTCTGTTCATCATCATGCTGTCCAACCTGATGGCGATCCTGCTGCAGGCGCTGGCCGCGCGGCTCGGCATCGCCACCGGCCGCGACCTCGCCCAGGCCTGCCGCGCCTACTACCCGCGCCCGGTCAATTTCGTGCTCTGGATCGCCTGCGAGCTCGCCATCATCGCCTGCGATCTCGCCGAAGTCATCGGCACCGCGATCGCGCTGCAGCTGCTGTTTGGCATTCCGCTGATTGGCGGCGCTATGCTGACGGCGCTCGACGCCTTCCTGGTGCTGCTTTTGATGAACAAGGGCTTCCGTTATCTCGAAGCCTTCGTCATTGCACTGCTGATCATCATCTTCAGCTGCTTCGCCATCCAGATCTTCGTCGCCGCGCCGCCGGCCGGCACGATCCTGCATGCGATGTTCGTGCCGTCCTCCGAAATCGTCACCAACCCTGCGATGCTCTACATCGCCATCGGCATCATCGGCGCCACGGTGATGCCGCACAACCTCTATTTGCACTCCTCTATCGTGCAGACACGTGCCTATGAGCGCACCGAAAAGGGCAAGCGCGACGCCATCAAATGGGCGACGACCGACTCCACCATCGCCCTGATGCTGGCGCTGTTCGTCAATGCCGCGATCCTGATCGTCTCGGCGGTCGCCTTCCACGAGACCGGCCATCACGACGTCGCGGAGATCGGCCAGGCCTTCGAACTGCTGTCGCCGCTGCTCGGCCTCGGCATCGCCTCCATCCTGTTTGCCGTGGCGCTGCTGGCGTCGGGCCTGAACTCGACGGTGACGGCGACGCTCGCCGGCCAGATCATCATGGAAGGGTTCCTGCGCCTGCGCATCCCCAACTGGGCGCGCCGGCTTTTGACCCGCGGCCTCGCCATCATCCCGGTGGTGGTCGTCACCGCGCTCTACGGCGAAAAGGGCACCGGCCAGTTGCTGGTGTTCAGCCAGGTGATCCTGTCGATGCAGTTGCCCTTCGCGGTGGTGCCGCTGGTGCAGTTCGTCTCCGACAAGAAGAAGATGGGCAATCTCGCCATTCCGCGCGCTGTCGCGGCCCTTGCCTGGGTGGTCGCGGCGATCATCCTGGTGCTGAACTTCAAGCTGCTCTACGACACGATGTTCGGCGGCGGCTGAGGTCTCACCGGCAGTTCGCACGTTCCTGAGCATGATCCGCGAAAGATCGCCGGCCCGTGCTATCTTCCGTATTGGCATGAGCAATATCGAGGATATCAGGAAATTCTACGCGCGGCTGATGGCGGCCAATGCCGCCTCGCCAGACCCGCGCCTGGAAGAGGTGTTCGCCGAGGTGCCGCGCGAAGCCTTTCTTGGCCCAGGGCCGTGGACGATCATCGCCGGCAACGGCAAGGTCACGACGCCGAGCGCCGACCCGGCGCACCTCTACCAGAACGTGCTGGTGGTGCTCGATGCCGACAAGGGCATCAACAATGGCGAGCCGTTCCTGCACGCCATGTGGATCGGAAAGCTGGCGCCGAAGCCGGGCGAGGCCGTTTCTCATATCGGCGCTGGTACCGGCTACTACACCGCCTTGCTGGCCAGGCTGGTTTCACCTGGCGGCACCGTCACCGCTTTCGAACTCGACGGGAGGCTGGCCGACCTGGCACGCAAAAATCTCGAAGCCTGTGGCAACGCGACGGTCGTCCATGGCGATGCCGTGACCGCGCCCTTGCCGCCATCCGATATCATCTATGTCAACGCCGGCGTCGTCGCCCCTCCGGCCGGATGGCTGGAGGCGTTGCGCCCAGGCGGCCGCATGATCTTTCCCTGGCGCCCGGCCGAGCGCGTGCCGCTGGCCGTGATGGTGACCCGTACCGAAAAGGGCTTCGCCTGCGATCCCTTTATGCGCTCCTGGTTCATCCCATGCTTCGGTGCCTCGGTTGCGGAGCTTGCCGCAAAAATTCCGACCCGTGACGAGGCGACGCGCAGCCGCTCGATCTGGCTGACCAGCGACAGGACACCGGACCGCACCGCCACCGCGATCTTCAGCGACGTCTGGTTCTCGTCGAAAGGTCTCGATGCGGCACCGCGCGCCAGACCCCGGAAATGACGGAGCGCCGCCAGGAATTTCGCTTGCCCTGTCGGATTGGCCGCCGATCGCCCGTCCTTGGGGCTGGAATCCGGCCACGACGGCATGGATTGGAGAAACGGGAGCATTCGAATGAGAAAGATCATCGCAGCCACCTTCGTCAGCCTCGACGGTGTCATGCAGGCGCCCGGCGGTCCGCAAGAAGATCCGGTCGGAGGCTTCAAGTTCGGCGGCTGGACCTTCCACTACTTTGACGAGGTGGGGGGCGCGGCGATGGATGAACTCTTCTCCAAGCCCTTCGCCCTGCTGCTCGGCCGCAGAACCTACGACATCTTCGCCGCGTACTGGCCGTATCAGAAGGATCCGATCGCGGACGCCTTCAACCCCGCAACCAAATATGTGGCGACCCACCGGCCGGACACTTTGACCTGGCAGAACACGCAATGGCTTGGGGAAGATATCGTCGCGGCGTTGCGCCGCCTCAGCCAGGAGGATGGACCGGACCTGCTCATCCAGGGATCTGGCAATCTGATCCAGACGCTACTCGCCAACGGGCTGATCGACGAGATCCGGCTGATGACCTTCCCGCTGTTGCTGGGCAAGGGCAAGCGCCTGTTCGGCGATGACGCGATCCCGGCCGCCTTCAAGCTCGCCAAATCGCAGACCACCAGCACCGGCGTCATCATCGCCACCTACGAGCGCGCGGGCGAGATCGAGGTCGGCTCGTTTGTCACGGGAGAGCCATCCGAAGCGGAGATCGAGCGGCGGAAGAACTGGAGGTAAAATGTCTGACATGGCGCCAAGCTGGAACACCCCTCATCCGACCGAGCTCCGCTCGGCCACCTTCTCCCACAAGGGGAGAAGGTGGAGCCTGGCACATGCGGCTCAGCCAATCACCAGCGTCGGCGATTGGCACGGACATTCACGCCATCTTTCCTTCTCCCCTTGTGGGAGAAGGTGGATCGGCGCGCAGCGCCGAGACGGATGAGGGGTGCTCCAGCGAAGTGAGGCGTTCAAGCCGCAACCTGCCGCCGCGCCAACCCATCGCGGATGTACCGTGCAAAATCCTGCGCCGCCGGGCCGACGCCATGCCTTGGCAGATGCAGGTTGATGGCAAAATTGGGCAGCGGCGGCAGGCCCGACTCGAACGGCAGGATGTCGAGGTCCGGAGGCACGGTCGAGGCGAGCCAGGCGGTGACGGCAAGGTCGGAGCGCACCGTCGCCGTCGTCGCGTCGATATTGCCGTTCTCGAACACGGTGCGCCATTCCAGTCCATGTTCGTTGAGCGCCGAAAGCACCGCCGGGCGGAAGGCGCAGGTGTCGGCGACGATCGAAACCGGCAGCGGCCGCTTGGCGCGGGCAACGCCACCCCTCGCGCCGACCCAGACCAGCCGGTCGACGGCGAGGCATTCGCCCGCCGTGGGTCCGACCCGCTCCTCGATCACCGCAAGGTCGATGGTTCCTCCGGCAAGGGCCGTGGCCAGTTCCGGCGACGAGGCGCAGACAAGCGAGATCTCGACCTGCGGATAGGTCTCGGCATAGGCCTTCAGCACCGGCGCCAGCAAGGTGCCGACGAGATCGTAGGGCACGCCGAGCCGCACCTGGCCGGCGACAGCACTTCCCGCCATCTCGGCCCAGATCTCGTCGTTGAGGTTGAGCAGGCGCTTGGCCTTGTCGAACAGCCGCTCGCCGGAGCGCGTCAGGCGCAGGCCGCGCCGGTCGCGCTCGAAAAGGCTGCAGCCGAGCGTGTCCTCCAGCCGCTTGACCTGCTGGCTGACGGCGCCCTGCGTCAGATGCAGCGCGTTGGCGGCCGCCGTCATGCTCGCCTTGTCGGCCACGGTGACGAAGGTGCGCACCAGCGCGGTATCGAGATTGCGGATCATCCCAGCATTATAAACGCTAATGTCATGCATCGCAAACATTGCATTTACTGATATTGGCTCAAGTTTACCATGGAGCCTCCGACGAAGGACGCCCCATGCTCCAGCCCATACTGCCGCTCATCCTGTTTGCCTTCGTGGCCACCGCCACGCCGGGCATCGCCACGACCTTGTCGACCGCCTCGGGTGCGCAGTTCGGCTTTCGCCGGTCGGTTCCGCTGATGATCGGCAGCGCCGCCGGCCTCGCCACGGTGACCGCGGCCGCGGCCGCCGGCCTTGCCGGTCTGCTGCTTGCGGTGCCCTCGCTGCAATTGGCGATGAAGGTGATCGGCTCGCTCTATCTCCTGTGGCTGGCGCTCAAGATAGGCCGCGCCGGGCCACCCAATCTCGATGTGACGATGGCCAGGCCGAACAGCTTTCTTGGCGGCGCCGGCATCCAGTGGATGAACCCAAAGGGCTGGGCGATGGGACTGGGCGCGGCGGCCTCCTTTGCAGCCCTTGCCGATGGGCCTGGACAACTCGCCTTGCTGCTCGGCTCGACCTTCGGCCTCGCCGCCGCCATCTCGCTGTCCGTCTGGTGCGTCGCCGGCATGGTATTGGCCCGGCTGCTCAAGACCGAATGGCAATGGCGCGCGCTCAACATCGCGCTGGCCCTGGTGCTGGCCACCTCGATCGTTCCGATGTGGCGGTCGGCTTAAAGCTGCGATTGGGTCGGGAAGGTCGGCGCCAGTCCCCCACCCGGACCTTTGGTCCGACCTCCCCACAAGGGGGAGGTAGGGAGCGCAGCTCTTCCGCCCCCACAACACCGCTGTTGTATGGGCAAACAAGGCGCGGTCCTCACCCTCCCCCTTGTGGGGGTCCGAAGGACGGGCGAGACCAGTGGCTTGCCCCGGCAAGTCGCTGCGAAGCAGCGGGGTGGGGGTCCTGGTTTGCAAAGCAAACCAGCTTCTCCAACCAGCCCTCAAACCCCGTAGCGCGCTGCCGGCTTGTCGGCGTGCAGGCTGCCGTAGAAGGCTTGCCGGGCGCCGAGGAACGTGTCGAGCTTGGCGGTATCGGCAAGTGCGGGCACGGTGACGGCTTCGCCCCTGGCCAGGCCGACAAGGGCGGCATCGACCATGTCGTCGGCGGTCATGATGATCTCCTTCGGAACGTTAGCGATATCGGTGCCGGCAAGTTCCCAGAAATCGGTCCGGGTCGCGCCCGGCAGCACCGCCTGCACCTTCACATTGGTGCCCGCGACCTCACGGTGCAGGGCCTCGGTGAAGTTGACGACATAGGCCTTGGTGCCACTGTAGATGCCGCCGAAGGAGGTGTCGAAGGCGAGCACCGAGGCGATGTTGACGATGCCGCCGCGGTTGCGTGCCAAAAGCCCCGGCAGCACGGCGCGGGTTAGGCGCGTCAAGGCGATGGTGTTGACCTTGATCATGCGCTCGGCCGCGTCGACGTCGGCGGTGGCCACGACGGCCTGACCGCCGATGCCTGCATTGTTGACCAGCAGCGTGATGCTTTCGTCGGCTGTTACAGCTTGCTCGACGCGGCGCACATCATCGTCGTTTGCAAGATCGGCGCTGATCACGCTGACCTTGCGATCGTAGGCATGGCGCAACTTTTCAGCCAATTCTTCCAGCCGGTCGGCGCGTCGCGCCACCAGCACAAGATCGTAGCCCTGGCCGGCGAGCCGGTCGGCATAGACGGCGCCGATGCCGGACGAGGCGCCGGTGACGACCGCCGTGCCCTTGTTGTTTTCTGCACTCATTATCCTGCTCCTTGTTTCGACCAATGGTTCGTTTCGACCCGTGTTGCCGGGCTCCGTGGGCAATCGCCCTCGCCTTCACCAAAGTCGCTCAACTCAATAGTGGCATATGCCACTATCAACGAAGTAGGCATATGCCACTATCTTGTCAATGATCTCAACGGGGATTATTTGTCAGGCTGCGACGGACATCATGTCTCTGCCGCGAGGACCTATCATGCCGAAAGACGCCCTGCCCGGCCTTAATCTTTGCAACAACGCCATGCTGCGGCGTGCGACGCGCAAGCTCGGCCAATTCTATGATGATGTACTGGCCCCTTCGGGGCTCAAGGCAACACAGCAGGGCCTGCTCTACCAGATCCATGTCGGCAACGAGCCGGCAATGGGCGCCCTTGCCGCTGCCCTTGTCATGGATCTGTCGGCGCTCGGCCATACGCTGAAGCCGCTGATCCGCGACGGCTACCTCGAAACCTTCGCCGACAAGGATGACCGCCGCATCAAGCGCGTCCGGCTGACGCCGTTGGGCCTTGTCAAGCTCGATGAGGCCGTGAAGCTTTGGGAAGTCGCCCAGCGGCGATTCGAGGATCTGGTCGGCAAGGAACAGGCGGCGAAGCTGCGCGCGGTGCTGGATGACATCGCCGCGCTGGATTTCGATCTGCCGTCGGCCACCTGAGGCAGCCGACGGCTTTTCGCAGACCTTATTCCGCGGGCATCGCCACTGGCTTGGCCAACATCCGG
The DNA here is from genome assembly GCF_055901595.1 of Mesorhizobium sp. WSM1386. Classification (NCBI taxonomy): domain Bacteria; kingdom Pseudomonadati; phylum Pseudomonadota; class Alphaproteobacteria; order Hyphomicrobiales; family Phyllobacteriaceae; genus Mesorhizobium; species Mesorhizobium sp. WSM1386. The sequence goes on along the minus strand of NZ_CM148373.1, from coordinate 2,437,248 downwards.
CCGGCCAGCACGATGCCGAGCCCGACAATCGGGAAGGCAGCCGCCACCAGGCCGAGGTCGGCCGGCGCGCCATAGCGCAGCACGGCGCCGCCGACCACGGCGCCCAGCGCCACGCCGAGATAGAGCGCCGAGGCATTGAGCGACAACACGATCGGGGCGGCATCTGGCGCCAGCTTGATGATGCGGCTGGCCTGCGCCGGCGGGAACGCCCAGCCGACGATGCCCCACGGCACCATCATGCCCATCAGCGCCGGTCCGGCAATGTTGTGCGGCAGGAAGGTCGGAATCAGCGAGAAGGTGACCAGCATCGCCGCGCTCAGGGCCAGCGACCAGGCAACGGTGCGCGTCGCGCCGAAGCGGTCGGCGGCCTGGCCGCCGGCGACATTGCCGATGACGGCGCCGACGCCAAAGGCGAGCAGCATGCCGGGCAACGCCAGTGGGCTGAGCCCACCACCTTCGATAGCCAGGGGCGCGATGAAGGCGAAGACGGTGAAGGCGCCGATCAGGGCGAAGACCGTCGTCAACAGGATCGGCATGACGCCGGGACGCAGTGCCGCCGCCAGTCGCCGTTTCAGCGGCAGCTTGGTGCCGACGATCCCGCGCGGCAGCCGATACCACAGGATGGCGCCGGCCAGCGCGCCGAGCCCGGCGATGGCAAAGAAAGTGCCCCGCCAGCCCGCGACCGTGGCAACGAGCGCACCGAGCGGCGCGCCGAGCGCAACGGCCACCGTGGTGCCGCCGACGACGACGGCGATGGCGCGGGCGCGGTGGTGGTCATCGACCAGCGCCACCGCCGTACCCTGCGCGGTCGCCGCGAACAGGCCCGACGACAGCGCCATGATGATGCGCGCGATGAGCAGCACTTCGAAGGACGAACTCAAGGCGGCGGTGATGTTGCCGACGACGAAGAACACCAGCGTCCACAGAATGACGCGGCGCCGGTCCCATTCGCCGGTCAGCGTCGCCAGGATCGGCGTGCCGATCGCATAGGCGAGCGCGAAGGCAGTGATCAGCGTGCCCGCCAGCGGGATGGAAATGCCTGCATCCCCAGCGATGTCGGGCAGAAGGCTGGAAATGACGAAGCCCTCGGTCGAGATCGTGAACGATCCGAGCGCGAGCCAGAAGAGACGCTTATCCATGGGGAAGTGTCCTTAGTTCAAAAGTTATTGAACAATTGGACATAACGGAGCATGATGTCAATGAAGCCAGCGGAAAATAGCTGAACCATCCTGACAGCCTGTGTCAGCACAAAAGGTCAGCACGGGTCGAAAAGGGAGAAACAGTGTGTACGGGCAGGCGAGGACGGATGCGTTGAAATCGGCCCGAACTGCGCTTAGGTTTCCAGCCATGACGCTGCCCCACCCCAATACGGACCAGATCAGCCTGCCCATCGTGCTCGGCGTGCTCGGCGACCCGACGCGGCTTGCCATCGTGCGCTATCTCGCCAGCAAGGAAGGCGTACCGCTGAACTGCAGCCGGTTCCTCGATCTCGGTTCGAAGACGAATTTGAGCTATCACCTCGCCAAATTGCGCGAGGCCGGCGTCACCCGCACCGAAGTGGTCGGCACCAACCGGATGATCACGCTGCGCCGCGCCGACCTCGACGCCCGCTTCCCCGGCCTGCTCGACAGTGTCATCGCCGCGGCTGGCAACTCTGCCCTTCCAGCGGTCGGCGGCCCCGACATCGAAGTGCCGGCGTAGCCTCAAGACTCGATCAGATGGCTGACCAATGGCCAAGTTGGGTGGAAAGTCCACGTCGCTCGATGAGCACATTCTCGGGAATCGGACTTTCGAGCCAGGAGTGATCGATGCGTAGCTCTCAAATGGAAAAATACGTCTGGGCGTCGATCCTATATTACGCTGTGGCCGTGGTGGCGTCTGTGCTTCTTGTAGCCGCTTGTATGAGCGGCCTTGGCGTCGCGTGGACCCTGATTGCAATATTCGGATATTTTGCGCTGATTGCATCTCTTAATATCTGGCGACGCAGAAGGCACCCACGAAGCCTGTACCAGATAGAATTGACCAAATGGCGGTTGGACAGCTAGTCGCCAGTGCAACCTGCCACGCAGCCAGATACTTTTGAAGGGCCTACCGCGTCTTTCGGCCCGACGCCTCTACTGCTATTTCGCGAAATAGCTCGCCACTCGTAGTCTAAGGTTCTGGCGCCCCTAGCGCTGCCAAAAGCCGATATGCGGCGCGAGAAGCTCCTCCTCCATCTCTGGGAAAGGGCCGTGGACCTCGACCGGTTTCTGCCCGGAGCCAAGGACCGTGCGCGACGCGAGGTTCATCGTCGGGTTCTCGGCATGGTCGCCAGTCAGCGCCAGAAGCTTGGTCTCCTCGAAGCCGTAGACCAGCCGGCCGATATTCGCCCAGTAAAGCGTTCCGGTGCACATCGCGCAGGGCTCGCCGGTCGAGACCAGCGTGCAGGACCAGAGGAATTCCGGCGGATAGGCGTCCGCGGCACGCCGGGCGAGTTCGGTTTCGGCGTGGCGCACGGTGCTGATGTTGCCTTGCCGCATGAGGATGCGATCGTCGGGACCGACGAGCACACAACCGAAAGGATGGTGCCCGTGCGCGGCGGCGTCGCGCGCGACATCATTGGCAGCGCGCAGGTGGGCGAACATCCGGTCGCGGGTCATCGCCTGGTGCCTTTCGAGGCTGTCTAAGCGGATATTCCCATCTTAACTTCGGGACGACGTGGACGCTAGCAGATGGCGTGCTTCCGCGATAGCCACGGGTGGGCTGCCCAGTGGTCCCAGCCCTAACGATCTCAAGAGCCTGATAGCAACAACCGGGGCTTGATAGTTAAGGCGGGGGCTTGATAACGAAGACGGGCCGGAAAGGCCTCCAACGGGGCCGCGCCAAGGGAGCCCGCCGCATGCGCATAGCCGTCCTCGCCGATATCCACGGCAACATACTGGCGCTGGATGCCGTGCTGGAGGATTTGGCGCGGCGTGGCGGCGCCGATCTCACCGTCAATCTCGGCGACAGCGTTTCCGGCCCACTCTGGCCGCGCGAGACGTTTGCAAGGCTGCAGGCGCTGAACCTGCCGACGGTGCGCGGCAACCACGACCGCCGCGTCGCGGCCGACCCTCCCAATGACGAGATGTGGCCCTCGGACGTCTACGCGCAGGAGCGGCTGACGCAGCCGCAGCGCGAGGCACTCTTCGCGCAACCCCTCACCCTCGATATCGCACCCGGCGTCGTCGCCTTCCACGCCCGCCCCGATCATGACGAGAAATATCTCACCGACGTGATCGTCGATGGCCAGTTGGTGCGCGCGCCGCTGGCGGCGATCCGGCGCCGGCTGACGGCGCTCGACCCGGCCTGCCGTATTGCGCTGTGCGGCCACAGCCACCGCGCCGAGCTGGTCCGTGTTCCCGATGGCCCAGTCATCTTCAATCCCGGCAGCATCGGCTGTCCCGCCTATGACGATTCAACGCCGCCGGCGCATGTCTCCGAGCAGGGCTCGCCGCACGCCCGCTACGGCATCGTCACCTTGGGCGGCGCCGGCCTGCCCGACCGTTTCGAGACCATCGCCGTGGACTACGACCACGAAGCGGCCGCACGGCAGGCCGAGCAGGCGGGACGGCCGGAATGGGCCCACGGCTTGCGCACCGGCTTCATGCCGTAAACCACGCCAGCCATCAACCGGCACCAGCTTCGCCACAATTTTCGGACTTACATGGCGGCCGATCGTCCCTTATAAAACCGGCCGGGCATGCGGCGGGACTGTCGCGGCATGATGTTTCGAATATCGGCGCACGGCCAAATGATGAGGCGCACAGTTACGCTCCGAACAAGTTTGCAGGCGCTGATTGCCGTTCCGCTGCTGATCGCGGCGTGGCCGGCCGTTGTCCCTGCCCATGCCGAAGACTTCATTTCGGTCGTCACCGGGCTTGCCCCCGACGACCTGCTCAATATTCGCGCCAAGCCATCGGCGATCGGCAAGACCGAGGCCCGCCTGGCCGGCGGCGCAAGCGTACGCAACCTCGGCTGCAACGACATTGACGGGCATCCCTGGTGCAAGGTCGAGTCCGAAAATCCCAAGGCCACCGGCTGGGCTCCCGCGCGCTATCTCGTTCCTCTCAATCCGGCAACCGTGTCCGATCTGGACCAGGCGGCGGACGCGCCTGCCGGCGATGCCGCCGCCCCTCCGCCAACGCCTGATCTGACGGCACGGCTGGGCGAGGCGGCTCACGCCGCCGAACTGCCGGTGAAATCCGTTGCCGAGACCGCCATGCAGGATGCCTATGGCCTGGCTCTGGTGGCTGCGACCCCGCCGGCCGGGGCGGTTGCCGACCCCGCCGCGGCTGCACCCGTCGATAAGCAGACCGTCGCGGAACTCCCGCCCCAGCCCGACGCTCTTGCCTCTGGCGGCGGCATCGGTATTCCCTGCGCCCGCAAGGTCGGCCAGCCGATGACGCGGTGCGCGGCAACCGTCCTGCACAAGGGCACCGACAAGGCCGAAGTGACCGTGACCTGGCCCGATGGCGGCAGGCGCGTCATCGCCTTCGACGCCGGCCGGCCGGCTGGCTCGGACGCGGACGGCAATTTCCGCTTCACCCGCGAGGGCAGCCTCAACATGATCCGCATCGGCGAGGCCGAGCGTTTCGAGATCACGGATGCGGTGGCGTTCGGAACAAAGGGAATAGGGCAGTAAGGCAGTAAGGCAGTATGTGAAGTTGCATTGACTGCTCCCCCTACTGCCCTACTGCCCTACTGCCCTACTGCCCTACTGCCCTACTGCCCTACTGCCCTACTCCCCTACTGCTCATTTTCGGGGTTACATCCGACAAAACTCTTCCCTATAAGGCCCTCCTAGCCTGATACCAGAATCGCAAGCACAACCGGCCGGGTCTTCCCGTCCCGGTTTTTCGTGTAAGCCGCTCGCCGAACGGAATCCGAACCCATGCCAAGACGCACTGACATCAAGTCGATCCTGATCATCGGGGCCGGCCCCATCGTCATCGGCCAGGCCTGCGAGTTCGATTATTCCGGCACCCAGGCCTGCAAGGCGCTCAAGGAAGAAGGCTTCCGCGTCATCCTGGTCAATTCCAACCCGGCCACCATCATGACCGACCCGGAACTGGCCGACGCCACCTATATCGAGCCGATCACGCCTGAAGTGGTCGCCAAGATCATCGCCAAGGAGCGGCCCGACGCGCTGCTGCCGACCATGGGCGGCCAGACCGCTCTCAACACCGCTCTGTCGCTGCGCCGCATGGGCGTGCTCGAGCGTTACAATGTCGAGATGATCGGCGCCGACGCCACGGCGATCGACAAGGCCGAGGACCGCGCGCTGTTTCGCGAGGCGATGAGCAAGATCGGCCTGGAAACGCCGAAGTCGATGCTGGCCAACGCCACCGACGTCAAGAACGCCGACCGCAAGACCCATGAGGCCGAGCGCGCCGCGCTCAAGGCCGAGAAGCCGGCCGATCTCGATACCGCGCTCGATGCGCTGGAGACACGCTGGAACCTCGGCGAAGGCGACCGCAAGCAGCGCTATATCAGCCATGCAATGGCGATCGCCGCCCAGGCGCTCGACCATGTCGGCCTGCCCGCCATCATCCGCCCCTCCTTCACCATGGGCGGCACCGGCGGCGGCATCGCCTACAACCGCGCCGAATTCTACGACATCGTACAGTCCGGCCTCGACGCCTCGCCGACCACCGAAGTGCTGATCGAGGAAAGCGTGCTCGGCTGGAAGGAGTATGAGATGGAGGTTGTCCGCGACAAAGCGGATAACTGCATCATCGTCTGCTCAATCGAGAACATCGACCCGATGGGCGTGCACACGGGCGATTCGATCACCGTCGCCCCGGCGCTGACCTTGACCGACAAGGAATACCAGATGATGCGCAACGCCTCGCTCGCGGTGCTGCGCGAGATCGGTGTCGAGACCGGCGGCTCCAACGTGCAGTTCGCCGTCAACCCGGCCGATGGCCGCCTGGTGGTGATCGAGATGAACCCGCGCGTCTCGCGCTCCTCGGCGCTCGCCTCCAAGGCGACTGGTTTCCCGATCGCCAAGATCGCCGCCAAACTCGCCGTCGGCTACACGCTGGACGAGCTGGAGAACGACATCACCGGCGGCGCCACGCCCGCCTCGTTCGAGCCGTCGATCGATTACGTGGTGACCAAGATCCCGCGCTTTGCCTTCGAGAAATTCCCCGGCGCCGAGCCGGTGCTGACCACCGCCATGAAGTCGGTCGGCGAAGTGATGGCCATCGGCCGCACCTTCCAGGAATCGCTGCAGAAGGCGCTGCGTGGACTGGAGACCGGCCTCACCGGTCTCGACGAGATCGAGATCCCCGGTCTCGGCCACGGGGCGGCAGTTGCCAGCCATGTCGACGACCGCAACGCCATCCGCGCCGCCTTGGGCACCCCAACGCCGGACCGGCTGCGCATGGTGGCGCAGGCGATCCGCATGGGCACCTCGCTGGAAGATGTGCACGCCATGTGCAAGATCGACCCGTGGTTCCTCGAACAGATCGCTGGCATCCTGGCCATGGAAGCCCGCATCCGCGAGCACGGCATCCCGCAGGACGCCGTCAATCTGCGCATGCTGAAGGCGATGGGCTTCTCCGACGCACGCCTCGCGTCGCTGACGAAGACCGACGCCGAAGTGATTCAGAAGATTCGCGAAAAGCTCGACGTTCATCCAGTTTATAAACGCATCGACACCTGCGCCGCCGAGTTCGCCTCGCCGACCGCCTACATGTACTCAACCTATGAAGTGCCGTTCGCAGGCAGCCTCGCCAACGAGGCCCAGGTGTCGTCGCGCAAGAAGGTCGTCATCCTCGGCGGCGGGCCGAACCGCATCGGCCAAGGCATCGAGTTCGACTATTGCTGCTGCCACGCGGCCTTTGCACTGCGCGACGCCGGCTATGAAGCGATCATGATCAACTGCAACCCCGAGACCGTGTCGACCGACTACGACACCTCGGACCGGCTCTATTTCGAGCCGCTGACGGCCGAGGACGTGCTGGAGATCCTGCGCGCCGAACAGGCCTCGGGAGAGCTGGTCGGCGTCATCGTCCAGTTCGGCGGCCAGACACCGCTGAAGCTCGCGGATGCGCTGGAGAAGGCCGGCATCCCGATCCTCGGCACCTCGCCCGACATGATCGATCTGGCGGAGGACCGCGACCGCTTCCAGAAGCTGCTGCACAAGCTCAACCTCAGCCAGCCGAAGAACGGCATCGCCTATTCGGTCGAGCAGGCCCGCCTCGTCGCCGGCGAGCTCGGCTTCCCGCTGGTGGTGCGCCCGTCCTATGTGCTGGGCGGCCGCGCCATGCAGATCATCCATGACGAGAGCATGCTGCAATCCTATTTGCTCGACACCGTGCCCGGCCTGGTGCCGGAGGACATCAAGCAGAAATACCCCAACGACAAGACCGGCCAGATCAACACGCTCCTGGGCAAGAACCCGCTGCTGTTCGACACCTATCTCAGTGGCGCCATCGAGGTCGATGTCGACTGCCTCTGCGATGGCAAAGCGACCTTCGTCTCCGGCATTCTCGAACACATCGAGGAGGCCGGCATCCATTCGGGCGACAGTGCCTGTTCGCTGCCAGTCCATTCGCTGCCTTCCGAACTGGTCGACGAGCTGGAGCGCCAGACGGCCGCACTTGCCCGCGCGCTCAATGTCGGCGGGCTGATGAACGTGCAGTACGCGATCAAGGACGGCACGGTCTATGTGCTGGAGGTCAACCCGCGCGCGTCACGCACCGTGCCCTTCGTTGCCAAGACCATCGGCCGTCCGATCGCCAAAATCGCCGCCCGCATCATGGCCGGCGAGAACCTGGAAGACGCCTTCGCCCATTACGGCGCCATGCCCGACCCCAGGAACCCCGGCCACATCGCGGTCAAGGAAGCCGTCTTCCCCTTCGCCCGCTTCCCCGGCGTCGACATATTGCTCGGCCCGGAAATGCGCTCGACCGGCGAGGTCATGGGCCTAGACCGCGACTTCGCGCTGGCCTTCGCCAAGAGCCAATTAGGGGCCGGCGTCGACCTCCCCCGCTCCGGCACGCTGTTCGTCTCGGTGCGCGACGAGGACAAGAAAGGCATCTTGCCGGCAGTGAAACGCCTCGCCGGCCTCGGCTTCAAGGTGCTGGCGACCTCCGGCACCCAGCGCTTCCTCGCCGAAAACGGCGTCGTCGCCGAAAAGATCAACAAGGTGCTGGAAGGCCGCCCCCACATCGAAGACGCCATCCGCAACCGCCAGGTCCAGATCGTCTTCAACACCACGGATGGCCAGAAGGCGGTGTCGGACTCGAAGTCGCTGCGGCGAGCCACGCTGATGCAGAAGGTGCCGTATTACACGACGCTGTCAGGTGCGGCGGCGGTGGCGGAGGCAATTGCGGCGCTGAAGGCGGGGAGCCTGGAGGTTCGGCCGCTGCAGGAGTATTTTGCTTGAGGACTGGAGATGCCAATCACGAACCCTGTTTTCGATTGGGGAGTTAACAACATTCTCGCGAAGCGGGCGGTATCTGTCTGTGCTATTTTAACCGAATCACCCGAGTATAAGGTTGACAGCTAAACGAGAACAAAGTAGGAACAACGGGTGGGATCGCACTAGATGACCAACCAACGGGTGCGAGATCCTTTGCATGATTTGGTTCCCTTCTCCAATTCTGAGCTTGAGAAAACCTTATGGAGTGTCATTCAAACTAGACCGTTTCAGCGCCTTCGGCGTGTAAAGCAGCTTGGCTTTTCCGATCTGGTATATCCTGGCGCGAGTCATTCGCGCTTCGCCCATAGTGTTGGCGTGTTCCATACCGCTCGCCAGTTGATGGAGATCATAAAGTCTTCAAAGGCGGAACAAGATAGCAAACAGCAACGAGCGCTTGCGGCGGCACTCGTTCATGACCTCGGACACGGCCCTTTCAGCCATGCTTTCGAAAAGGTGGGGAAAAGGCTCGGGTTAAAACTGTCCGACCATGAGAATATGAGTGATACGCTTGTTCGAGATAGCGAGGTTTCCGCAAAGCTCAATGAGCTCGGGAGCGGCTTTGCAAATGACGTAGCAGACATACTGAAAAAGGACGGCGTTAAGACCGTCGACCATGCGATCGTCTCAAGTCAGTTTGATGCTGATCGCCTTGATTATATGAGGCGCGACCGCCTCATGACCGGTACACAGCATTCTGCCATCGATTTTCCTTGGCTGTTAGCGAATTTGGAAATCGGCTCTGTGCCGTTTGGCGTTGACGAGACAAAACTCGGAGAAATTGAGACATTCGTTTTGGGTCCAAAAGCTATATATGCTGCGGAGCAGTTTGTATTAGGACTTTTCCAACTATATCCAACTGTTTACTTTCATAAGACAACAAGAGGCGCGGAAAAGATTTTCACTGAGCTCCTAGTTCGGATTGTCGAGCTGGTTAGAGATAATAAGATTAAGTCTACCGGCCTCCCTAGAAATCATCCATTGGTCGAATTTTCTCGGCATCCAGAAAGCATTTCAGCCGCCCTCAATTTGGATGATACTGTAGTGTGGGGAGCATTCTCACAGCTGTCAGAATCGACCGACGAACTTATCGCTGAGTTCTCAAAGCGACTCCGCGATAGAAACCTTTATAAGTGCTGTGACGTCAGAATTGAAGTCGCGCACTCCATTGACCCAAAGGTCGACGGAGGAGACGACGCTATTGAAGCAATCGATAGATGCTGTGCCTCCATTAACGAGAGATTGACCGAGTGGTCAGAGAAAAACAGCAAGCTTCGGCCCAGATTGCTATTCGATGATGAAAAAAGATCTCCCTACAAGCCGGTAAGTCAATCGAAGGGCCCGCTAGACCGTATAAACATCCGCACTGCGGGTGGCTCTCTCGTGGATTTGGCAGAGCGTTCCAGTGTTGTAGCAGCCTTAAAGACGTTTAAGCTATACAGAGTATACGCAGATCGGGAAGACGCGGAAGCAAAAGATGCCATTGAGAAAATCAAGGCAGAGGAGATGGAAAAATGTCACGCGCTGAAGCTCAGAGAGCACAGGAAGTTATTAGAGACGCAGGAGGCAGAGTAGTTGGTCGCACTCGTCTGCAGAAGATCGCCTATATACTGACAGCCTCCGGCTTAGATAACACATTTAGTTTTTCTTATAAGCATTACGGTCCGTTTAGCGAAGAACTGGCTACAGCTGCCCGAGAGGCTCAGTTGCTTGGGCTCGTGAACGAGACAGAGCACGTAGCCGGCTGGGGTGGAAGCTATTCAGTTTTTCAAGTTAATCAGGCAGCTGCCCCAGAGGGGGTATCAGAAGCACGGCTTAGTTTGGCCAGACTTGCTGCTCAAGCGGATGCAGCGGCATTGGAACTGGCGGCCACAGCTCTTTTCCTTTCAAAAGAAGGGGTCGCTCATCCGTGGGAAGAAACAGAACGGCGCAAGCCGGAAAAGGCAACTCAAGGCCGTTTGCAGGCAGCAAAAGCTTTGTACCAACAGTTTCGTCAGATTGTTGCACCGGAGCCTTGGCCAAACATTCCGTGAGCCTGACGTTGGGGTTTCGGCGACCATGTCTCCGCGCCGATGCGCCGCGTTCTCATGATTGAGCGGTGCCCTCAAGCCACCGCCACACACTCAATCTCGATATCAAACTCCATCGGCCAAGACGCCACCGGCACAAAACTCCTCGCCGGTGGGTTCACGCTGAAATACCGGGCATAGACCCGGTTAATCGCGTTGTAGAAGCCGGAGTTGACGGCGTAGATGCGCACTATCACCACATTGTCCAGCGAGGTGCCCGCCGCTTCCAGGCAGTGTTTCAGCGCCTTCAGCGACGCCTCGGTCTGCACCTCGATGTCGCCGCGCACCATCTCGCCGGTCACCATGTCCACCGGGGGCGTCGCCGAGATGAACACGAAGCCGTTGGCCTTCACCGCTGTCGAACAGGGCAGGCCGAGTGAGCGCACCTTGTCCGACATGACAGGCACTTCGATGACTTCTTTTTTCATGGTGGTGCTCCCTGGGGTTGGCAGGAGCTTATCGCGCTGCCGGCCGAACACCAGCGCAGTTCTTCCTTCTCCCCCTGTGGGAGAAGGAAGGAAGAAGCCCTCACCCCTGCCCCGGATACGGCGTGCCGTCCTTGTGCAGAAACCGTCCGTCGGAACTCGGGCTCATCATGTCGATGTCGGAGCAGGTGATGACGTCGTCCGGATTGCGCGAGCCGACCTCGAGGTAAACAGCCGTCGTCGCCGAGCGGTTGATCATATGGTGGCCGTTGCCGCTGTTCTTGGCGAAGGCAGCACTATCGCCGGCCCTGAGCAGCGTCTCGCCGCCATCCTCGACCAGCGTCAGTTCCCCTTCCAGCACGTAGACGAGTTCGTCCTCATGGTTGTGCCAGTGGCGCTGGCTCGACCAGCCGCCGGGCGGGAGCGTCATCAGGTTGACGCCGAAATCGGTGAGCCCGCCGGCGTCACCCAGGCGGCGCCGCGTGCGGGTGGCGCAGGGGGCATCGAAGGGCGCGGGGTAGCCGGAGCCTTTGCGGACGGGCACGGTGGCGAGGTCGATCTTGGGCATGGGTGCTTCCTCGGGGATTGATGGCGGCTAGTCTAATGCGCCGCTGGCGCAGGCACAGAGCCATCTCCGCGGCGCTTGGTTGCCAAGGACTAGAGCACATCCTGTTTAATCTGGGTCATATCCTGCGGCCTTGAAGTAGTTTGCGCATTCGGCTGGTGTGAACTGGTCGAGGATCGAACCGACGGCGTCCCACAGGGCGTTGATGGTTCTCTCGGCTTTGGCGCGCATGAGAGCCTTGAGTTTTGAGAAGGCGTTTTCGATCGGATTGAAGTCGGGCGAGTATGGCGGCAGGAACAATAGCTTGGCGCCGACCTGTTCGATTGCCTCTCGCACGCCTGCCGCCTTGTGCGCCGGCAGGTTGTCCATCACGACGACGTCGCCCGGCGCCAGGGTCGGGACCAGGACCTGATCGACATAGGCAAGGAACACACTGCCGTTCATGGCACCGTCGTAGACGAATGGTGCGGTCATACCCGTCAACCTCAGCGCGCCGGTGAAGGTGGTCGTCTTCCAATGGCCGTGCGGCACGCCGGCCCGGCAGCGCTCACCGCATGGCGCACGTCCCCGCAGACGGGCCATCTTGGTCGACAGCCCGGTCTCGTCAATGAAGACGAGCTTCGCCGGATCGAGATCGAGTTGGCCGTCGAACCAGGCGCGGCGGCGCTTCAGGATGTCGGGGCGGTCCTGCTCCAGTGCGTGTGCGGACTTTTTTTGAACGTCCACCCGTGGCCGCGAAGCCATGCGCTCAAGGCGCTGCGGCTGATCCGCACCGACCGCTCGCCTTCCAGCCGCTCTACCATCTCGTTCAACGTGATGTCCTTGCGCTCATCGATCAGCCCGACGATGAAGGCTTCATGCGCATCGAGGCTGGACGCGCGGCGGCGGCCTTGCGGCCGCGGCGCCAGTTCGCCGATCTTCGCCCGCGCGATCCAGCGGATCGCACTCGATATCCCGACCCCAAACCGCGCCGCAGCCTGCCGGGCCGACATGCCCGCGTCAGACGCCTTCAGGACCCGCAGCCGGAGATCCTCGCTCAGTGATCTTCCCATCATCCACCTCACCAAAGTGGATGTTGAATCATCTGCCAAGGCCGCCGTCACATCACAATCGATTCATCGATCACAGGACGTGCTCTAGCATCCGCCGTCGCGCTCTACGGCGCCTCCCTCTGTCCTGCCGGACATCTCCCCCTCAAGTGGGGAGATGGCAGCTTTGCCGACGCGCCATTCTTTTAAACGTCGAAGACTGGCGAAACCCGGGATGATGGCCGATCTCCCCACTTGAGGGGGAGATGTCCGGCAGGACAGAGGGGGGCCTCGTAGGGGACCGACCATGGACCGTTCGCGGAATCCATGCACCGCCGCAAAGCCGCTCCTAATGACAACACCCATACTGCAGCTGCTCATCCCAGTTCGGCCTTCCCTCCGGGGTAAAATCCATCAGGTTCCACAGGATCTCGCAGGTGCCGATGGCGCGCGGGTCCTGGCCGGGGTCGGTCGGCGCGAAGCCGAGTTCGGACGACCAGAAATGGCGGATAGCGTCACCATCGCGGTGGAACACCGAGAGCAGCGGGAGTTGCGCGCCGTCGGCCGTCTCCGCATTGTAGTCGCGCTTGAAGCTGTTGTTGGCCGACGACAGCAGCCGCATGTTCTTCCAGGCGCGATCACGGCCGAGCGTCACCAGGTTTTCCAGCGCGGTCTTGGCCACCACGGCGAAGTTGAAACCGGCGGCCTCGAGATGCCCGACGGCGCCGTCGAACTGGTCGAGCAGCGCTGTGCAGGACGGGCATGGCTGGTCCGGCCGGGCGAGCTTGGCCGTGCCGCCGCTGGTGGCGACATCGCGCGTTTCCTGCGGATGGCGGGGAAACATCATTTGATAGAGGATGAGGGTGTCCTTCCCAGGCGCGAACAGCTCCGACAGTTTGACCTTGGCCGGCTTGCCATCGGCGCCCAGCGCATCGAAGACATAGTCCTGGCGGATCAGCCCGCCCGGCGGCAGCGCGCGGCGTGCCTCGGCCACGGCTTCCATGGCGCGGCGCAGCTCGATTTCCTTTTTCAACAGCTTTTCGCGGGCGGTACGGTATCTGGCGGATTCGTTGGGAAAGGTGATCATGGTGGGCTCCTTGCGTCGTAGCGCCGGCGTCCCGGCGCGGTTGCTCTGCGACCCAAGGACGTTTTGCGACGACCGGGCCCGACAATTTGTACGGGGCGGCATACCATTGTATCTGTTCGCCACCGCGCTCCGGGGACATCCATGCAAGAAGACGACGAGATCGACCTGCGCTGCCCGCAAGTGGTGGCCGACAATGCCGCCAAGGGCCTCCGGCTGCGCCAGCAGTTCGGCCGTGGCGGCACCGAGATCGGTGTCGCGCGGGCGACAGAACTGAAGAACCGCGAGAAGCTCGCCCCTTCCACCATCCGGCGCATGGTCAGCTACTTCGCCCGCCACGAGGTCGACAAGCGCTGCAAGAACTACGGCAACGAGCAAAACCCCTCGGCAGGCCACATCGCCTGGCTGCTGTGGGGCGGCGACGAAGGCCGCGCCTGGGCGCTGGAGCTCAAGAAGAAGATCGGCAACGCGCCCGATATTTGACCGACAACCGGGCCGTCACCCCCCGACAGGCAAGGCCGTCATCCCTGATGCGCGGCGGCTAGTTCCTTCACATGCTTTTCGTGCATCTTCAGCACCGGCAGCGTCTTCTTGGCGAACTCCTTCATCGTCGGGTCGTCGCCCGACTTGGCGTAGGTGCTGAACAACGCGACCGCCTGCTTGTGCGCTTCGGTCTGCATCATGATGTATTTTGTGTCGAAATCCTTGCCGCTCGCGCCCTTCAGTTCGTCGAGCATCCGCTGCTCCTTGGGCTGCAGCGCCGGTCCGGCCGGCTTGATCGAAGCCGTGGTCTGGCCCTGGCTCAGCGCCGTTTTGAAATCCTCGCCGGCCTTGGTGTGGTCCTTGATCATCTGGCCTGCGAAGGCCTTGACGCCGGCCGATGCGGATTTCTGCTCGGCCAGCTTGCTCGACTGGATTTCGAACGCGTTGGCGTTGGGCACGGTGGTGACGAAGGTCTGGGTGTCGACCTTGCTGTCGGCCACCAGCGGCGCGACTTCGGTGGATTTGGTGCCGTTCGTTTGCGCAAGGGCTGCCGGCGCGCAGGCCAGCAAGGCTGCGGCGGTCGCGGTCAGAAGCTTTTTCATCTGAAATCTCCGATCCGGAATGGTCCCTCTGCCAAGTCAACGCCGCACGAGCCGTGCGGTTCGCCTCGATCGACAAATCGTTGTCGATTGATCGGCCCCCTCACCCCTTCACCCCGCCGGCGGTCAGGCCGGAGACGATCTTGCGCTGGAAGATCAGCACCAGCACCACCAGCGGCACGGTGACGATCACCGACGCGGCCATGATGTTGCCCCACGGGATCTCGAACTGCGAATTGCCGGACAGCAGCGCGATCGCCACCGGCACGGTGCGCTGCGCGTTGTTGGAGGTGAAGGTCAGCGCAAACAGGAACTCGTTCCACGCGCCGATGAAGGCGAGCAGCCCGGTGGTCGCCAGCGCCGGCCACATCAGCGGCAGGAAGATCCGGGTGATGATGATCCAGGGCGTCGCGCCGTCGAGGATCGCCGCCTCCTCGACCTCGACCGGCAGGTCGCGCACGAAGGCGGTCAGCACCCAGACGGTGAACGGCAGCGTGAAGATCATGTAGGAAAAGATCAGCGCGAACAGCGAATTGTAGAGGCCGAACAGGCGCACCAGTTCGAACAGCCCGGCCAGCACCGCCACCTGCGGAAACATCGACACCGACAAGATGGCGAACAGCAGGGCCGAGCGGCCACGGAAGCGGATACGCGCCAGCGCGTAGGCCGCGGTGACGCCCAGGAACAGGGAGAGTGCCACGACCGAGCCCGAAACGAACAGCGAGTTCAGAAGGTTGCGCACGAAGCTGCCCTCGGTCAGCACGTTGCGGTAGTTGGCCAGGCTGAACGTCTTTGGCCAGAGGTCGGCCTGGAACAGCTCGGTGCCTGACTTCAGGCTGGTGACGATGGCGTAATAGAACGGGAACACCGCGACGAAGACGATCCCCGCGACCAGCAGGTAAAAAGCCCCGCGCTTGAGGAGCCACATTTCAGCGGCCTCCATCCAGGCTGATGCGGCCGACCCGGATGGTGGCGATGGTGAGCAGGGCCAGGATCAGGAAGAGCAGCGTCGAGGCGGCCGAGCCATAGGCGAACTTGTCGAACTCGAACAGGTTCTCGCGGGCGAACACCGACATCGACTTGGTGTGCACATTATTGGGCGTCAGCACATAGATCAGGTCGAAGATGCGCAGCGCATCGAGCGCGCGGAAAATGACGGCCACCATCACCGCTGGGCGGATCAGCGGCAAGGTCACCCGCCAGAAGATCTGCCATGGATTGGCGCCGTCGAGCTTGGCGACCTCGATGATCTCGCGCGGCAGCATCTGCAATGCGGCCAGGATCAGCAGCGTCATGAACGGCGTCGACTTCCAGATGTCGACGATCAATACCGCCGCCATTGCGGTTTCAGCACTGGCCGTCCAGGCGATCTTGCCGTCGATCAGGCCGAAATTGATCAGCACGACATTGATGATGCCGAACTGGTCGTTCAGCATCCACTGCCACATCTTGGCCGAGACGATGGTCGGGATCGCCCAGGGTATCAGGATCGCCGCCCTGACGATGCCGCGGCCCGGGAATTCGGCATTGAGCACCAGCGCCACGATCATGCCGAGGATCGTCTCGCAGCTCACCGAAATCGCCGCGAAGCGCACCGTGTTCCAGACGGCGCGCCACCACACCGGATCGACCAGCAGGCCGTCATGGAGGACGCGGCCGCTCGGCATGCTGAACACCGAGAAATAATTGGCGAAGCCGACCCACTGGCGCGCGTCGAGATCGGCCAGCGAGGCGTCGGTGAAGCTGAAATAGACCGTGCGGGCAAGCGGCCAGCCGGCCGCGGCGGCCAGCACCAGAAGCATCGGCGCCAGGAACAGCCACGCCGAGCGAACGCGCTGTGCCCTCAGCCGCGAGCGCGGACGCCCGGCTTGGCTGGCGCCTGCCGGCTCCGCGCTCACCAGCCGCGGCCCTTCAGCCTGGTCAACGTCGCTTCGAGATCCGCCAGATTGTCAGCGGCGGCGCCGTCGCCCGACAGCGTGTTGTGAGCGGCATTCCAGAACTGGCTCGACGCCTCGTTGTACTTGATCCCTGTCGCGGACGAGGGACGCGGCACCGCATTGAGAAATATCTGCTTCCAGTGCGGAACGATCGGCTGTTGCCTGGCGATGTCGGCATCGTCATAGAGCGCCTGGATGGTCGGCAGGTTCGATGTCTTCAGCGTGCGGTATTTCTGCATCGCCGGCGAGGCGATGAACTTGACCAGCTCGATCGCCGCGTCCGGATGCTTCGAATATTTGGAGACGGCAAGGTTCCAGCCTCCCAGGGTCGCGACCGGTCGGGCGCCTTCGCCCGTGCCGGCCGGCAGCGGCGCCACATCGAATTTGCCTTTGATCGGCGACCCCTGGCCGTTGCCGAGCGCATAGGCATAGGGCCAGTTGCGCATGAAGACCGCGTTGCCTGTCTGCCAGACGCCGCGCGATTCCTCTTCCTGATAGGCGAGCACGCCGGGCGGCGCGATGGTTCCGATCCAGCCCCTGGCCATGTCGAGCGCCGCCGCCGCTTTGGGATTGTTGATGGAGACGGTGCCGTCGGGCTCGATGATCTGGCCGCCGCCATTCGACATCACCCATTCGAGCGCGTTGCAGGTCAGCCCCTCATAGGCATTGCCCTGGAAAACGAAGCCCCAGATATCGCGATTGCCGGCGGCACGTTCCTTGTCCATCACCAGCTTCGCGGTATCGCCCAGGTCCTTCCAGGTGACCGGCACCTTGGCGCCGTATTTGTCGAGGAGATCCTTGCGGTAGTAGAGCGCCGGGGCATCGGTGAAGATCGGCAGGGCGACGAGCTTGCCGTTGACGGTCTGCGACTGGATGATCGATGGGAAATGCCCGCCCACGACATCCCGCGTCGCCGCGGTCAAATCCACGAGCTGGCTGGCGAGTTGCGGTGCCCAGATGACATCGGTCTGGTAGATGTCGATGTCGCTGTTTCCAGCCGCAAGCCACAGCCGGTACTGGCCGAACTGGTCGGTTCCGGACGACGGCATGACGACGATCGAGACCTTGTTGCCGCTTTCTTTCTCATAGCGGTCGAGAATCTCACGCAGCACCTTGATGCCGTTGCCGGTGTCGCCCGACACGATCGACAATTCGACGGCACGCACCGGGACCGTTCCCAGCATGACGGTGACCGCCAACGCCAGAAATGCATGGAAAGGCTTCACGATGGCAGATCTCCATGCTGAGCTGGCGACGCGGACACGCCGGCAGTTCGTCAGGCCCCACCGTTCAATGAATGCAAAGCGACGCTTTGGGTTCCCGAGTCATCGCGGCCAACCAGCGATCGGGCCGATCGGAAGCTAGCCCTCCCAGGCGACAGGCATCATCCCCAGCCGCTCATAGAGCCGCACGGCGGCGGCGTTCTCGACCGTGTTGGTCTTGAGGTCGACTTGGTCGGCGCCGCGCGCGCGAAAGGCGGAGAAGACGTGCCACATCAGTGCTTCCGCTATGCCCCGGCCGCGCGCCTCGGGATGGACGGCGAGATCCTTGACGAAAGCGCGCGTCCAGCAAAGCGCCGCCGCCGCCAGCCGGCCCTTGGCGTCGATGACGAGGAAACAAAGCGCGGGGTCGAATTCGGGATCACCGGATATGCGCGGCCACCATTCGTCGAACGGGCCGTCGGCGCCGTCGTCGAACACTTCGCCGAGCAGCGCATGCAGGGGAAGCGCGTCACCGGGCTCAAACGAGCGCATGGTAAAACCATCCGGCCAGTGCGGCGCAACGAGTGTCTCGTCGAGGATCTTGCGCAGCCGGATGTCGTTCGGGGCCGGCGGGCGCGGTTCAGGCATGACGCTCAGGCGTCGGGCTGCAGGCGCTGCCGCTTGCGGTCGGTGCCGAGGCCGGTCGCCTCGAGCAGGCCCTTGCGCTTGGCGTCGAAATAATAGCCGGTCTGGTAGAGCCAGTCGGCCTTCTTGGCGTTGCCGTCCGACACCAGCCAGGCGCCACGCAGATATTTGACCGCGTATTTGAGGTTGGTCTCGGCATCGAACAGGCCCTTGGCCGGTCCGTCATAGCCCATGCCGCGCGCCGTCGCGTGCTTGATCTGCATCAGACCCCAATGGCCGTTGTTGTAGGCCTTGGGATTGAAGGTGCTTTCCCGGTTGACGACATGGCGAACCAGATCCACCGGCACCTGGTAAAGGGCGGCGTATTTGATGATCAGCCGGTCGACGTCACCGCGCATGCCTGTGTGCTCTTCCTGCGCCGGAGCGGCCGGATCGACCGGCGCGGACGGGAACTGCACCAGGGCAGCCGGATTCTGCGGCACGACATAGGCCACCTGCTGCACGCCGGGCATGGTTTTCAGGCCACCCTTGGCGACTGCGGGCACGACGAGCCCCGCGGTCGTGTATGTCTCTGCCGCCTTGGCCGGTTGGCCGGCCTTGGACTCCTGACCTGCCTTGGACGGGGGCGGCGCCTGCCAGGCATTGGCGGTCATCACCGCGGGCACGGCCGGCGCGGTTGGCGTCGCTCCGGCAAAGGCAGCGGTCGCCGCGGCAGCGGGATCGAGACCCGGCGCGGCCACGCCAGGCGTCAGTTCGGCGGCCTGGACGGGCGTGATGCCAGAGGATTGCGGCAGCACCGAAACCGTGTCCGGCAACGGCACCGTGAAACCTGCATCGCTGCCGGCAACTTCAGCGGTTTCGGTCAGGGATGGCGCCGCCTTCATCTGCGAGGTCGACGTGCAGCCGCTAAGGCCGGCAGCGGCGACGATCACGCCGATCGCGATAAGGTTCAGTTTTGCTGGCAAGCCGCGCTCGGGTCCGGTTCGTCGGGTGTTAAGAAATCCCTTACACCAGCGATTCAGCACCGGCAATCGGGGCGATCAGGTGGTTTTCGGGTGGCGAGACGCGGGCGGTGATGCCATATTGTTCCTGATATGTACCGGCAGGAATCCCGGATTTCGCCGGTTTGCGGAAAGGAGCGCATAATGGAAACATCATCTTCGATCACAGCCGGCCACGCAGTGTTAGAAACAGTGATCGGTTTCATGGGCATCGCCTGGAGCGAAAAGGGCCTGATCCGGCTCTGCCTGCCCGAACGCAGCCGCGAAGCGGTGGAGCGGCGGCTGATGCGCCATGCCGGCGTTTCCGCCTCCACGGCCCAGCCGCCATGGGTGGTCGACCTGATCGCTTCGATCAAGGCATATGCCGCAGGCGAGGACGTCGATTTCACCGGCGTACCGGTCGATCTCGACGGCGTCGACGATTTCCGCCTCGCCATTTACGACGCGGCGCGAAAGCTCAGCTATGGGCAAACCACCACCTATGGCGAACTCGCCAAGCGCGCCGGCCATGCCGGCCTGCCGCGCGAAACGGGTGCCGCCCTTGGCGCCAATCCGGTGCCGCTGGTCATCCCCTGCCACCGCATCCTGGCCGCCGGCGGCAAGATCGGCGGCTTCTCGGCACCCGGCGGCTCGGTCACCAAGGAAAAGATGCTGGCCATGGAAGGCGTGCGCGTCGGCCCGCCGCCGCCGACGCAGGTCTCGTTCGGCTTCTGAACCGGCGGTCAAGGCAGCCCGCAAAGGGCTAGATCAGTACATGGGTCGCTTGTTCGCCGGATTGGCCGGCATCGGCTGCATCACGTCCCAATGCTCGGCGATCTTGCCATTCTCGACGCGGAAAATATCCACGATGACGGTCTCCGGCGTGTCGCCCATCTTCGGCTGAACGACCTCCGTCATGACAAGGTCGCCTTCGGCGATCACCCGCTTGAAATCCACCTTCTGTTTTGGCCATTGGGCGCTGCCGTTCTCCTCGGAGATTCCTCGACAGTCCGGCGGATCAGATCGAGGGTCGGTGCCACGTCAGCCCCACTTCATCTCGCCCTTGGCGACCTTGGATCCGATATCGAGGGCAACGCCCATGCCGAGACCTGGAAAGCGGGCCTCCATTGCTGCCTTTAGCGCTGCGCTGTCGGCCGCCTTGTTCAGTTCGTCCTCGAAAGCGAGGAGATAGGATTTGGTGAATTCCACCGCCGAAGGACCGGTCTTGGCATCGGGGGTCATATGGCCAGGCACCACGACGGCGGGGTGGCGCGCTGCAACCGCATCCAGCGTCTTGATCCAGGCGGCACGGCTTTCCTTGGTCTGCGTGTCGGCGGTCCAGACATGAACACCCGCGAAGATCATCACGCCGCCGAACACGGCATTGAGCGACGGCACGAACAGGTACCGGCGATTGGCTAGTCCTTCTTCGGCATTGACGATCTCGATCGTCTCGCCGTCGATCGTGAGCGTTGGGCCGTCGAAAGCCTCAGGCAAGACGATGTCGGTCAGCGCCTGAGGGCCATTTTCCTTCAATTGCGGGCCCCAGACGGCGAGCTTCTTCTCCACGCTGTCCTTGATGGCTTCGAGCGTGGCTGAAGCAGCGATCACCTTTGCCTCCGGGAAGGCTTCCCGCACCGGCTTCAGGCTGAAGTAATAATCGGGATCGGACTGGCTGACATAGATGGTGGTCAGCTTCTTGCCGGTCGCCTTGATGGCCTCGGCGAGCGCCTTGCCGTCCGGATAGGTGAAGCCGCCATCGATCAACAAGGCCTCGCTGGGCCCGGACAGCAGCACCGGCGCGCGGAAGAAGCCGTTCGGACCCGCCGGGAAATGTTTCCAGTCGAGCTGGCTGCCGGCGGCCTGGCCACGCTCGGCGGATGCGAAAACGGCGGCTGCGCCGAGGGCCAATGACGTCTTCATGATCTGTCTCCTTGTGAACATCGAATAGCTCCTTTGAATGGAATGGGATCGGGAGGCGTTGGCATCCGCGCTCCGCCGCTGATTGAGAGAACAGCTCGGAACGTAGCCCCGTTGGATTAATTGATAAATTCTCTATAATAATACAGACTGTATGCCATAGGATTACAATAAAACCGAAGGCGTTCCCGTGGAACCGATCAACCTCAACCGCCTCGCCTATTTTGCCACCGTCATCGACGCGGGCTCGTTTACCCGGGCAGCCGAGCGGCTTGGGATCACGAAGGCCGTCGTCAGCCAACAGGTCGCCCGCCTTGAAGCCGAACTGCAGGCCACGCTTCTCGTGCGCACGACGCGGAGGCTCGAGCCGACCGAAGCAGGCCGCCTTCTGCATGCACGTTGCGTCATGATCCTGCGGGACGTTGAAGAGGCAGTCGCCGAGGTCGGAGAGGGCAACACCGAGGTGGCCGGCGTGCTGCGCGTTTCCGCGTCCAATGATTATGGCGCGATCGTGCTGGCCCCGATCGCCGCCCGCTTTCGGCAGGAATTTCCAGCCTGCGGCGTCGAATTGTTCATTTCCGATGCCATAATTGATCTGATCGGCAGCAAGATGGACCTGTCCATCCGGGTCGGCTGGCTGGAAGATTCCAGCCAGCAGGCGCGCCGCATCGGCACCTTTCGGCAGATCCTGGTCGCTTCGCGGGATTTTGCCACCAAGGTCACGGTGGACGAACCGGAAGATCTTGCTTCCTTGCCGCTCGTTGCCAATTCCGTCCTTCGCAAGCCGTTCACCTGGAGCTTCACCCGAGGCGATGTCGAGCGGCGGACCGTCACCATGCGCGAGACGTTCTCCATCAACTCGACACCGGCCGTCCTGGAAGCAACCCTCGCCGGCGGCGGACTGGCGGTTCTGCCGGACTATCTGATCGCCGACTATCTATCGCAGGGTCGCCTCGTCCATATGCTGCCCGATTGGGCGCTGCCTTCCGGCGGCATTCACGTGGTCTACCCGGCCGCGCGCTTTCGCCCGCAAAAGGTGACGCGGTTCGTGTCGATGCTCATGGAACAGATCCGCGAATGAAAGCGCATGCCGCCGAGAGGCGCAGTTGAACAACTGAGCGAAGGCCTCCACTGCAGTCGATGAGCGGCCTAGTCGTTGTGGAAGAATCGCCGCCGGAAATGCCTTTCATTATCCGGCCGCTTGCAGTTGTAGACCGGACAGGACTTGGTGTCGGCGCTCGGCACATAGGCACGCGTCCTCACCTCGCCCATGGTGCAGAACTGCTGGCTTTGTACATAGCGGTCGTAGAGCGGCAGCCCCGGCACGCGTGTCGACTTGTAGCGCAGGATGACGGCGCCCTGCCGCGCGATCGTCGACTGCACCTTGCCGCAGCTCATATGCGTCGGGTCGTAGCGCGAGATCGCCTGCGCCTCGGCGGCCACCAGCGTCAGGCAGGCGGCAAGCAGAATGGTTTTCATGGTCCTCTCCCCCGATCCGCGATCCTGCGACAGCGCGATCTTCCGCAACGGTTTCACCAGATTGGGGCGGCCGTTGGGCGGCCCCTCGATCACGGCTTTTTCACGCAGTCTTGTTTTTCGTCGGAAAGCAGCCTATATCAGGCCCATTGATATTTCGGCCGATCGATCCGGGCCTCGCGATCTTCGCGTTTGCTGACGTCTATCTCCAAAATCTCGATGCACACCGGCTGGACCTCGGTCCGGTCAAACCAAAGCAAATGCAAGGACTATTTTTATGGCAACTGGAACGGTCAAGTGGTTCAACGCCACCAAGGGCTTCGGCTTCATCCAGCCTGACGCGGGCGGCGCGGACGTTTTCGTCCACATCTCCGCAGTCGAGCGTGCTGGCCTGTCGACCCTGGTCGAAGGCCAGAAGATCAACTTCGAGATCGAGCAGGACCGCCGCACTGGCAAGTCGTCCGCTGGATCTCTGAGCAAGGCAGCCTGATTTTGCGAATGGTGCGCGCCGGGCGACAGCTCGGGGCGCGCGGCAAGTCACGGATGTACTGACGGTCGCGCGAGAAGCGCGCCGGAGCGGAAAGACCCGACAGACTGGATCAGCAGATAGCTGCCAGCCCGGACCGGACGCTCCCAATCAGGCTACCAAGCACGGAAGGCGGGATTTATCCCGCCTTTTTGCTGTCTGGGGTTGGGTGCGGCAACCGGCGCAATAGGCCCACCGGTGGTACTTTTGGCCCATTGGTGGTATCATTCGGCCATGACCAAACTTGAGCAGATCGAAAAATCAGTCGCCGAACTGAGCCCCGAGGAACTGAAGGCGTTTGGCGCCTGGTTCGAGGCGCTCCAGGCGGATATGTGGGACCGGCAGATGGAAGCCGACGCGAAGGCGGGCCGTTTGGACAGGCTTGCCGAACAGGCGCTGTCCGACCATCGCGCTGGTCGGACGCGGCCTCTGTGAACCACGTCGCCTCTCCATCGTTCTGGGAGGCTTATGAAAACTGCCATCGTCAATCAGAGCAAAGGCGGACAGGCGTTTTGCCCGACTGCGTTCCGATCCTTTTCATCCCTCACTGCATTTCAAACAGGTCGGTCGCTATTGGTCGGCGCGAGTCGACGAAAACTACCGGGCTGTTGCCATACGCAACAATGAAGATGTGATCTGGTTCTGGGTCGGCACTCACGCCGACTATGACCATCTGTTGAAATAGCCCCTCCTTCAGGAGGAGAAGCCTACCCCACCCACCCGATCGGCACGTGCCCCGGATCCGCTTCCACCCGCCTCAGCCAGGCCGCCACGGCCGGATAGGCGTCGAGCTGGAAGCCGCCCTGCTCCGCCGTGTGCGTGTAGGCATAGAGCGCGATGTCGGCCACGCTGAAGGCGCTGCCGGCGAAGAAGGCGTTGTTTTCCAGATGTCTGTTCATCACGCCAAGCGCCTTGTTGCCGCGCTCCAATGTCACCGCCAGCCGTTCGGGCGTAGCATCCGCGGCCCTTTCGGGAAAGGTCAACAGCGCCTTGCGCACGGCGATGTAGGGTTCGTGGCTGTACTGCTCGAAGAACAGCCACTGATAGGCGAGCCCGCGCTCATACTTGTCCGCCGGAAGGAAGCGCGTGCCCTCGGCGAGGTAGAGCAGGATGGCGTTGGACTCGGCCAGCCGCCGGCCGTCGTCGAGTTCAAGCAGCGGCACCATGGCGTTCGGATTCTTGGCGACGAAATCGGCTTTTCGCGTGTCACCCGTATGCGAACTCACCTCGACCGTGGTGAAGCCGAGGCCGAGCTTGGCCATCATCAGGCGCGGCTTGTAGCAGTTGCCGCTGTCGATCATGCTGTAAAGTATCATTGCCGTTCCCCGAGCGCTGCCTTGCAGAGGCGATTATCCCAAGGGCGGCGTTCTCAACCAATGATTTGTTTTGGCGCGACCATCAGCGCCGCTGATGCAAGGTCCTGGCAAACAGCGGCACGACCTTGTTGTCGAGGCCCAGCAGCGCGTCGACGACGAGCGGCTCTTCCTCGAAGACGGTGCCGGCCAGCGCCGGTCGGGCCAGAAGGAAGCCCTGCAGCAGATCGACGCCGGCTTCGAGCGCGACGCGCAGATGGATGGATTGCTCGATGCCTTCGACCAGGACCTTGGCGCCGCGGTCGTGCAGGCTGGATACCAGCGGGCGGAAGAAGCGTTCGGCTGCGGCATGGCGGCAGAACTGCGCGAACCAGCCGCCGTCGATCTTGACGATGTCGGGCTTGAGCAGGCTCACCCGCTCCTCGGTCGAATGGCCCGTGCCGAAATCGTCGATGGCGATGCGGATGCCGTCGCGCCGCATCTCGCGCGCCAGCCGGGCAAGCAGCGCATCGTCCGCCGCCTGTTCGGTGATTTCGCAGACCAGCATGCGAGGTGCGAGGCCGAGTTCGCCCAGATGCCTGCTCATGAGCCGGATCTCGGCCAGCGCCCGCCCGGCATGGTCGTTGACCAGCGGATTGTAATTGAAGAACAGATCGAGCCCGTCGACGCCGATATTGTGGAAATTCCGAAGATGCAGCACCCGGCACATGGTCTCGACAAACAGCCGGTCCGGTGCGGCAACGCCTTCAAAGAACGCCCGTGGCGACCCTGGCCGGCCGGCGCGGTGCGGCTCGATCAGGCCTTCGACCGCCACCGGGTGCAAGGTGTCGCCGCGCGGGGCGAAAATCGGCTGATAGGCGCTGCGCAGACGGAAATCGCCATAAACGCCGAATTCGATGCCGACCTCGTCGACGAAGATCGCATCGCCGACATTGCGCCGCCGTTCGGGCCTCATGGCGCGACCTTGCGCCCGAAGGCTTTCACCGCTCGCGCCGTTTGCCGAACGGGCGTCGCGACAGGCACGGTCTCGGCGGCGGAGACGGGTTCCGGCGTGACTTTGGCGAAGCCGCGAAAGCTGGTCGGCGCCAGCTCGGGCCATGCCAGCACATAGCCCTGGATCATCGACGCTCCCGACTTCTCGGCAAGCTCCAGCTGCCATCCTTCCTCGATGCCCTCGAACACGGTGCGGATGCCTTGCTCCTCGAAGCTTTTCACCATCGTGGTCAGCAGCGCGAAGCCGGCACCGGACTCCATCAGCTGCGTGATCCACTGCGCATCGAACTTGACGATGTCGGGCTTCAATTCCTTGATCCGGCCGATGTCGGACTCATCAGCGCCATAGTCGTCCACGGCAATGCGAAAGCCGTTGCCCTTGAGCGCCGCCACGAAGCTGTGCAGGGTCTCCTGCGACGCCGACCTCTGTTCCGTCACCTCGCAAACGACGCGGCCCGGGTCGATGCCGGCCTCGTGCAGCACCAGCCGCATTTCGCGCAAGGCATTGTCGGCGATCGCCCGCTCGGTGAACACCGACGGGTCGAAATTGATGAAGATCGATGCCTCCTGCGGCAGGCAGGCGCCGGCATTCAGGAGATGCAGCGTCCTGGTCAGCGCTTCGACATGCAGGCGGTCGGCGGCCGGACAAATCGAAAAGAAGCTCGTCGGCGATTGCGGCTCGCCATCGCGAAACGGCCGGATCAGCCCCTCGAAGGCGGTGACCGACAGCTTGCCCTCCTTGAAGGCGAAGATCGGCTGGAAGGCACTTTGCAGCGTATAAATGCCCCAGACACCGGTAGAGGTGCCGTCATCATGACGGATGATATGGGCAAGCCCGACGCTGCGCGACACGGTTCCTCGCTCCGCAATTGGATTGCGATCCTGTCACGCAAGCCTCTACCGCCCGTTAATGAATTTATTGTTGCCAATCACGGGCCCCGATCATGGCTCCCAATCACAGCTCCCAGTCACAGCTCATTGACCGCGCGCCCCACCTGGCCCAGCCAAGAAGGCTTGCACTGCGCGGAATGATGCGACATGAGAAGCGCCGCGGCCGCTCCTGGCCGCGCTGATCCTCTCAGGAGAGACAAAAGGTCATGGCCTTTCTTGCCGACACCCTTTCCCGCGTGAAGCCTTCCGCCACCATCGCAGTGACGCAGAAAGCCCGCGAGCTGAAAAATGCCGGCCGTGACATCATCGGCCTCGGCGCCGGCGAACCGGATTTCGACACGCCCGACAACATCAAGAATGCGGCGATCGAGGCGATCCGGCGTGGCGAGACCAAATATCCGCCGGTTTCGGGCATCGTGCCGCTG
Source organism: Mesorhizobium sp. WSM1386 (assembly GCF_055901595.1). Taxonomy (NCBI): domain Bacteria; kingdom Pseudomonadati; phylum Pseudomonadota; class Alphaproteobacteria; order Hyphomicrobiales; family Phyllobacteriaceae; genus Mesorhizobium; species Mesorhizobium sp. WSM1386. The sequence goes on along the minus strand of NZ_CM148373.1, from coordinate 2,410,238 downwards.
CGCGAGGCGATCGCGAAAAAGTTCAAGCGCGAGAACAATCTCGACTACAAGCCCGAGCAGACCATCGTCGGCACCGGCGGCAAGCAGATCCTGTTCAACGCGTTCATGGCGACGCTGAACCCCGGCGACGAAGTCATCATCCCGCGCCCCTACTGGGTCAGCTACCCGGAAATGGTGGCGATCTGCGGCGGCACGTCGGTGTTTGCCGACACCTCGATCGAAAACGGCTTCAAGCTGACCCCGCAGGTGCTGGACAAAGCGATCACGCCGAAGACCAAGTGGCTGCTGATGAACTCGCCGTCGAACCCGTCGGGCGCGGCCTATACCGAAGCTGAACTGCGCGCGCTGGCCGACGTGCTGCTCGAGCATCCGCATGTCTGGACGCTGACCGACGACATGTACGAGCACCTGACCTATGGCGACTTCGTCTTCAAGACCCTCGCCGAGGTCGAGCCGAAGCTCTATGAGCGCACGCTGACCATGAACGGCGTATCGAAAGCCTATGCCATGACCGGTTGGCGCATCGGCTACGCGGCCGGCCCGGTCCAGCTGATCAAGGCTATGGACATGATCCAGGGCCAGCAGACATCGGGCGCCTGCACCATCGCGCAGTGGGCCTCGGTCGAAGCGCTCAACGGCCCGCAGGACTTCATCGCCAAGAACAAGGCGATCTTCCAGGGCAGGCGCGACCTCGTCGTCTCGATGCTCAACCAGGCACGCGGCATTTCTTGCCCGTCGCCGGAAGGCGCTTTCTACGTCTATCCGTCCTGCGCCCAGTTGATCGGCAAGAAGACCAAGGCGGGCAAGGTGATCGACACCGACGAAGCCTTCTGCTCGGAACTGCTCGAGGCCGAGGGTGTGGCGGTGGTGTTCGGCTCGGCCTTCGGCCTCGGCCCGAACTTCCGCATTTCCTACGCCACCTCGGATGCCCTTCTGGAGGAAGCCTGCACGCGCATCCAGCGCTTCACGGCATCGCTGACCTGATCGGACGCATCATCGCGGCCAACGGAAACCCGGCTCCACGCCGGGTTTTTTGTGAGCCCGGCTCGGCCTCAGCCGCCATACTGCTCGTTGGTCACCGCTTCCAGCCAGTCGGCGTGGACGCCATCGAGCGCTTCCTGCATGGCGATATGCGTCATTGCCGATTTCGGCGCCGCGCCATGCCAGTGCTTCTCGCCGGGCGCGAACGAGATGACGTCGCCTGCCCTGAACTCCTGGACCGGCCCGCCCCAAGTCTGGGCAAGGCCGGCACCCGAGGTGACGTAGAGCGTCTGGCCGAGCGGATGTGTGTGCCAGTATGTGCGAGCCCCCGGCTCGAAACTGACCAGTGTCGCCCTCAGCCGCGCCGGTTCCTCCTTCTCGATGATCGGCGTCTGCAGAACGCGGCCGGTGAAGTATTTTTCCGGTGCGATGATGGTGGGCACGCTGCCGCAAGCAATGATTTTCATCGTCTAATCCCAAGACCGGTCAGGACCGGTGGTGAAGCGACCGACGGCAAACGCCGTATCTCATTCGAGGCGGGTGCATTCTCGGCTGATATCTTCCGAGGCGCAACAGGCCGTTTGCCGCGCCGCCGCAAGATCCGGTTCTCTCTCCTTAACCATGACCGTTTCCCGCATCGCACCGCGGGACGAAAAGACGGTGAATTCAATGTCTTCTTAACGGCTGCCCTCTAGCCCTGAGCCTGCATTTCAGGGGGCGGTGAGATGAGCATACTGGCTACGATCAAGGACCAAAGCGGCCGCATCTACCGCGGCATCCAGTCATTGCTTTTGATCAGCATCGGCGCCGCGTTGCTTGGCACCGTCGAGATGTCGGAAAACCTCCCCTCCAGCGGCGCTTTCGTGGTCTCGATCCTCGCCACCGGGCTGGCCTTGATGGCGCTGATGTACATGCGCAGCAGCGTCGTTCATAGCCTGAGATCCGCAGCCGCCGCCGAGGCGGAAAAGCATCATTTCCTGACCAGGGACGCGATGACCGGGGCAATGACCCGCCGCTATTTCCTCGAAGCGCTGGGTAACAGCCTGGGCACCATGCGCGACCGGCGCGATGCGGCCTTGCTGCTGATCGACCTCGACCATTTCAAGCAGCTCAACGACACGTTCGGGCATCAGTTCGGCGACCGCACCCTGGCGCATCTGGTGAAGACGGCCGAGCGCATTTTCGCCGGCTGCATGGTCGGTCGGCTCGGCGGCGATGAATTCGGTGTCATCATTCCGCATGGCGATCTCGCCGCCATCAACAAGCATGCCAGGCAATTGCTGGATGCCATGCGGGCCGGCAAGTCACACGAAGGCAAGACCATTCCGCTCTCCATTTCGGTCGGCGTGGCGCTGGCGCCCGCCCATGCCTCGAACACGACGGAATTGATGCTGGTTGCCGACCTCGCGCTCTACGAAAGCAAGGCGGCGGGCCGTGGCCGCGTCACCGTGTTCGACGAGGAGATGCTGTCCGACAAGCGCTACCGGCGTCTGGTCGAAAGGGAACTGCGCGCGGCTGTCTATCTCGGCGAGCTCGAACTGCATTATCAGCCGATCGTCAATCCGGATGGCTCCACCCATGCGTTCGAGGGGCTGATCCGCTGGCGCCATCCGGTTCGCGGCCTGATCCCGCCGGTCGAGTTCATCGCTATCGCCGAGCGCTCGACCCTGATCGACATGCTCGGCGAATGGGTGTTCAAGCGCGCTTGCGCCGACATCGGCCATTTCGCCGGCCGCCGCATCTCGATCAACGTCTCCGGCGAGCAACTCAACCGCGACGAGATCGTCACCATGTGCGACCGCGTGCTGAAGGAAACCGGCCGCTCGGCGGCGCAATTCATTATCGAGATCACCGAAACCGTGGCTACCGCCGCCACGCCGGAAGTCCTGCGGCGTCTCGAAGCGTTGCGCGGCCTCGGCTTCCACATCGCGCTCGACGATTTCGGCACCGGCCATTGCGGCTTCAACTATCTGAAGACGTTGCCGATCGACACCATCAAGATCGATCGCTCCTATATCCGCAGCCTTGCCCATGACCAGGTGGCGCAGATCTTCGTTTCGGCGCTGGCGCAGATTGCGCGCATCCAGGACGTCACCATCGTGGCCGAGGGCGTCGAGACGCAGGAAGAGTTCGCACTGGCCAGGGCGGCCGGCTGCAACCGCTTCCAGGGTTATTTCTTCGGCAGGCCGGCGCCACGCGACAAGGCTCTACCGTCACGCCTGGCAAATATCGAGCCGCTGGCGCTGAGCGCCTGACGCAGCGGCGGATTCCTATTTTTCTTGCCCTGCCGGCAAACAAGTGGGACGATGCTTTCGGGCAGGTGGTGAAACCAAAAGAACCCCGCCCGCGACGGTCGAACAGGCCGGCCGCCGCTCAGGACCGATTGACCACGCCTGAACCATGCATGCCAGTCGGTCCTACGGGAAACGCCTGAGTGGAGGTCAGTCATGGGTACTCGCGCCGGAGGACGACGCACGGGACCGAAATGCATTGCCATAGTCGGTCCCTTCGCAAGCGGTAAGACGACACTTCTCGAAGCCATATTGGCCCGTACGGGCGCCATTCCCCGACAAAATCCCGTTTCTTCCGGCAACACCGTTTCCGACCATTCGCCGGAGGCGCGTGCCCACGCCATGAGCGTCGAGGCGACGATCGCCACCACCGAATTCATGGGCGAACAGATCACCTTCGTCGACTGCCCCGGCTCGATCGAATTCTCCTTCGAGGCCGAACCGGTGCTGGCCGCCTGCGACCTCGCCGTGGTCGTGGCCGAGGCCGATGAAAAGAAGATACCCGCCCTGCAATTGATCATGCGCAAGCTCGACGATCTCGGCGTGCCGCGCCTCCTGTTCCTCAACAAGGTCGACAAGGCGATATCGGGCGTGCGCGACACGCTGAAGATGTTGCAGCCGGCCAGCTCGGTACCGCTCCTGCTGCGCCAGATCCCGCTGCGCAAGGACGGCGTCGTCATCGGCTCGATCGACCTGGCGCTGGAGCGCGCCTATATCTACCGCGAATATGCCGAGAGCGAGGTGGCCGAGATACCGGGCGACGACAAGGCGCGCGAATTGGAAGCGCGCTTCTCCATGCTGGAGACGCTCGCCGACCATGACGACCAGTTGATGGAACAGCTGCTCGAGGAGATCGAGCCGCCGAAGGATGCGATCTTCGACGACCTGTCGGCCGATCTGCGCGACGGCGCGGTGACGCCGGTGCTGATCGGCACCGCCGAGAAGGGCAATGGCGTGCTGCGCCTGCTGAAGACGATCCGCCACGATGCGCCCGACATCGAGGCGACCCGCAAGCGGCTCGGCGCACCGGATGGCAACGCCATCGTGGCCCAGGTGATGAAGACCATTCACACGCCGCACGGCGGCAAGCTGTCGGTGTCGCGCATCCTGTCAGGCCAGGTTGCCGACGGCTCCGAACTCTGGCTGCCCGGCGGCGGCACCGCCAAGGTCTCCGGTATCTACCGGATGCTCGGCAAGGACCAATTCAAGCTCACCGCCGCCAGGGCCGGCGACACGGTCGCGCTCGGCAAGCTGGACGAGGTCAAGACCGGCCAGACGCTGACCTCGGCCAAGGGCGGCATCAAACAGCTGTTCGATGTCGAACCGCCGCAACCAGTCTTCGCCTTCGCGCTGCGCCCCAAGGAGCGCAAGGACGAGGTGAAGATGTCGGCGGCCATCCAGCGCCTGGCCGAGGAGGATCCCTCGCTCAACCTGCGCCACAACCAGGACTCGGCCGAGACCGTACTGTCGGGCCATGGCGAGATGCATCTGCGCGTCGTGCGCGAGCGGCTCGAGGGCAAGAACCAGATTCCGGTGGAAGGCCACGCGCCGGCGGTGCCCTATCGCGAGACCATCCGCAAATCGGTGCAGCAGCGCGGCCGCCACAAGAAGCAGTCGGGCGGCCACGGCCAGTTCGGCGATGTGGTGATCGAGATCAAGCCGCTGCCGCGCGGCTCGGGCTTCCAGTTCACCGACACCATCACCGGCGGCGTGGTGCCGAAGACCTACATCCAATCGGTGGAGACCGGTGTACGCGACTACCTGAAGTCCGGCCCGCTCGGCTTCCCCGTGGTCGATGTCGCCGTCAACCTCTCGGACGGCTCCTACCATGCGGTCGATTCCTCCGACATGGCCTTCCAGATGGCGGCGAAGCTGGCGATGAAGGAAGGCATGGCCGCCTGCTCGCCGGTGCTTCTGGAACCGGTGATGAAAGTCGAGATCGTCACGCCGTCCGACGCGACATCGAAGATCATCGCGCTAATCCCGCAACGCCGCGGCCAGATCCTCGGTTATGACGCGCGGCCCGACTGGCCGGGATGGGATGTCGTCGAGGCGACCATGCCGCAGGCCGAGATCGGCGACCTGATCATCGAGTTGCGCTCGGCAACCGCGGGCGTTGCCAGCTATCGCGCCGTCTTCGACCACATGGCCGACCTCACCGGCCGCCTCGCGGACGAGGCGATGAATGCCAACGGCAAGGCCGCGTGATTTCCATCCTAATATAACGCCCCCTCGAAATTCGAGGGGGCAGAAATAAAAACGACGCCCGGGAGCCGGACGCCGTTTTGTTTTGCGGACCGTTTTCTTGGGAGGAGAAACGGCAGGTCCGCCGCATATGCAGTCGCCGAGCTTCGGCAAAAAGGTTCGGACGCGGTAGCCGCCTGAGCCCGGGTCGTTCGAGTGATGCCCCCATCTCCCGTCCGAACCACACCGCGTCCTATGATCTACATAGCAGATGGAGGATGCCCTTGTCATGTTACCAGAGGTTACATGACACTGTTACGCGGCAATTCAGGTGAAATTCTCAGCCGCCCTGGGGGGCATGCGGGCAACAAAAAAGCCGGATCAATGAAGATCCGGCTGAGTTTGATGGAAGTGCCTGTTAAGGCTAACCTCCAGAGGGGAACACTCGAGGGCGCTAATGGGAGGAGAACGCGCCCAGGAGATGATCTATATATGTGCTCATCATGCCCAAGAAACAAGCATCTATTTTGCAACACACGCATGCAAAAAGACGCAGGCTGTGGTCTAACCCGCTCCCGACGCCAATAGGACCAGTGGAATCGTCGAATTGCAGCGCGCGATCGGGCCATTGTCACACCGGAATCGCGAAGAGCGATCGGTTTTCGCCGCGAAATGCCAAAACCGCGCAATGACGTGGAAGTGAGCAGCAGGCGTTCATTTCTAAGGCAATCGGAAGGAGCCAGCCAATGCGTACGTTCACGGCGATTGCCGGCAGCGCTATTTTCCTGATTGCGGCACCTGGCGTGGTCGCCGGTCTGATTCCGTGGCTGCTCAGCGATCGCTGGGGCCTGCCTTGGTCGGCGATGCCGGGCTTTGTGCTTGCCGGCTGGTCCTGATCCTCGCCGCCGCCGCCGTGCTGCTGCATGCCTTCGGGCGCTTTGCGCTGGAGGGGCTGGGGACACCAGCACCGGTCGCGCCGACCGAGAAGCTGGTGATCGGCGGCATCTACCGCCATGTCCGCAACCCGATGTATGTCGCGGTGCTGTCGATCATCCTCGGCCAGGCGCTGCTGTTCTCGAGCTGGACGCTTGTCGCCTATGCCGCCGTCGGCGCGCTCGCCATGGGAGCCTTCGTCAGGCTCTACGAGGAGCCGACGCTCAGCCGTCGTTATGGCGCAGAATACGAGACCTACCGCCGCAACGTGCCCGGCTGGCTGCCGCGCCTGACGCCCTGGCGGGGATCCCGGCCATAAGCGAGCGCGGACATGCCCGAGTGTGAGGAAATCGCTCCGGTGGGCCCGCACCACTGGCGGGGCGATGCGGGCCCGGCCAAGGCTTGGTAGCCTCGACCGGCAGCGAGGGGTCGCCGCCGTAACTGAAACCAGCGGTGAAATATCAGGTTCCGCTAATGTTAAAAAAGCCGCCACCGGCAGCCTGTTTCACAGCACCATTTGCTGACCGGCGTCAGCGACATGGCTCTCAGAACGACCAGCTGCGGGCCTTGGCGATGATGAAATCCCGGAACACATGCAGCTTGGCCTGGTTCTTCATCGCGTCGGGATAGGCGAAATAGGTGTCGAAGGACGGCACCTCGGTCTCCGGCAGCAATTGCACCAGGCCCGAATCCTTGGAGATCACATAGTCCGGCAGCATGGCGATGCCAGCACCGCCCTGCACGGCCCGCTTGATCGACAGGATGTCGTTGATCTGCAGCGAAGGTACACGCTGGCCGCCCTCGAAATCGCCCACCGTCTCCAGCCAGTTCAGCTCCGACAGATGCGAAGGCACCGGCAGGCCGAAGGTGACGATGCGATGGGTCCTGAGCTCCGCGACCGAGGCCGGCTTGCCATGCTTGGCGACATAGGAAGGCGCGGCGTAGAGGTGGAAATGCACGGTGAACAGGCGGCGCTGGATCAGATCCGGCTGCTGCGGCTGGCGCAGCCGGATGGCGCAATCGGCCTGGCGCATGGTGAGGTCGAGCTCCTCGTTGGCGAGGATCAGCTGCAGGCTGATTTCGGGATAGAGCTCGATGAATTCCTGCACCCGCTCGGTCAGCCAGCCGGCGCCGAGGCCAACGGTCGTCGTCACCCTGAGCACGCCGGAGGGTCGGTCCTTGGTCTCGGTCAGCCGCGACTTGATGGTCTCGAGCTTCATCAGCACGTCATGCGCCGTGCGGAACAGCATTTCGCCTTGCTCGGTCAGCACCAGGCCGCGTGCATGGCGGTTGAACAGCGGCACGCCGACATCATGCTCGAGCGCGCTGACCTGCCGCGAGATCGCCGATTGCGACAGATGCAATGTCTCGGCCGCGTGCGTAAACGACCCCGCTTCCGCCGCTGCGTGAAACACGCGTAGCTTGTCCCAGTCCAACGCCATGATACCCCTCGTTCTGTTTGGCGTCTGAATGAAAAATCAGGCTTTTGCACGGCGTTTCCAAGCCGCATTTTTAACAGTTTTACAGCGACCCCTATTCCGCTGCTTCGCGATGCACCTCGATACCGGCCAGATACTTTTCCGCCTCGAGCGCCGCCATGCAACCGAGGCCCGCCGCCGTCACCGCCTGGCGATAGACATCGTCGGTCACGTCGCCGGCCGCGAACACGCCGGGCACGTCGGTGCGAGTCGAATCCGGCGCGGTCCACAGATAACCGTTCGGCTTCTGCTTCAGCTTGCCGGCGAACAGTTCGACCGCCGGTGCGTGGCCGATCGCCACGAACACGCCGTCGACCTTGAGGTGCGTTTCGGCACCGGTCACCGCATGCTTGAGCTTCAGCCCTTCGACCGACGGCGGCAGCGGCGTCTTGCCCGGGCGGCCGGTGATCTCGTCGACGATCGTGTCCCAGATGACGCGGACATTGTCCTTCTTCAGCAGCCGCTCGCGCAGGATGCGTTCGGCGCGGAAGTCGCTGCGCCTGTGGATGACCGTCACGCTCTTGGCGAGGTTCGACAGATAGAGCGCCTCCTCCACCGCCGAATTGCCGCCGCCGACCACGGCGACATCCTTGCCGCGATAGAAGAAGCCGTCGCAGGTGGCGCAGGCCGAGACGCCGAAGCCCATGAAATCCTGCTCGCTCGGAATGCCCAGCCACTTGGCTTGCGCACCGGTGGCGATGATCAGCGCGTCGGCCGTGTAGGTCGTGCCGGAATCGCCCTTGGCGCGGAACGGCCGCACGTTGAGGTCGACCTCGGTGATGATGTCGTTGATGATGTCGGTGCCGACATGCTCGGCCTGCTTGAGCATCTGCTCCATCAGCCATGGCCCCTGGATGGGATCGGCGAAGCCGGGATAGTTCTCGACATCGGTGGTGATCATCAGCTGGCCGCCCTGCTGCAGGCCGGCGACAAGCATCGGCTTCAGCATGGCGCGTGCGGCATAGACCGCCGCCGTATAGCCGGCCGGGCCGGAACCGATGATGAGAACGGGCGCATGCTTGGTGGTCATTTGAAGCCTCTGCGGGGCAGACAATGGAGGTGTTGCCTTGGAAAAAGACGTGGAATGTTGCGCTTAATGTAAGGGTTGCCAACCACGCCAGCAAGGCGAACGGGCCGTCGTCCCCGGAAAGCTTCGGCCCATGTGGATATTCGCACGATGACCGCTTTTCGTTGCCGTTCCAAAATCGCGTTGATGAGGGCTGGCGTCGACACAAAAGTCGTTTAATTACAAAATCGCGAAAGATTCTTGCGCCACTCTGATCATCGAGACCTCCAATGCCGCTCAAGGCCGACCTCGACGCCATCGACTGGAAGATCCTGCGCGAATTGCAGGGCGACGGCCGCATGACCAACGTCGAACTGTCGAACCGGGTCGGCATTTCGGCGCCGCCCTGCCTGCGCCGGGTCAAGCGGCTGGAGGAAGCCGGCATCATCCGAGGCTACCGCGCTCTGCTCAACGCCCCGGCGCTCGGCCTCGACGTGGTCGCCTTCTGCCTGGTCGGGCTGCATCACCAGGCCGATGCCGAACTGCGCATCTTTGCCGAGCGCACGCGCGGCTGGCCGATCGTGCGCGACGCCTGGATGGTCTCGGGCGAATCCGACTTCCTGCTGCATTGCGTGGCAAGCGACCTCGGCGCCTTCCAGACTTTCGTCATCGAGGATCTGACCTCGACGCCGAATGTCGACACGGTGCGCACCGCCCTCACCATCCGCCGGGTCAAGGATGAGGGCTTGGTCTCGTTCGAGCGCCCCTGAGGCCGGGCGAAGGCCTGTCCGCCGGCAAATTCCTTGCCTTCGCCACACCGGCGCCCCGTTGGTATCAGACAGACGCTGATGTACAAGGCTGGACGGCCTGCCGGAACAGATTGCGTAGGCAACGTGAATTCCGGGGACGGCCCGCCATGGGAAGGGGACCATGACTCGATTTGCAAGCCCGGTCTCGGCGCTTATCATCTGCGTGAACGAGGCCGATATGATCGGCCCGTGCCTGGAAAGCATCGACTTCTGCGCCGAGATCATCGTCGTCGATTCCGGTTCGACCGATGGCACCGTCGAATGCGTGGAAGGCTATATCGCCAAAGGTTACCCGATAACGCTGTTGCACAACGACTGGCCGGGCTTTCCCCGTCAGCGGCAATTCGCGCTCGACCATGCCAACCAGCCTTGGTGTCTTTCGATCGACCCGGACGAACGCGTCGACGACCGGCTGCGGCAGTCGATCGTGGCCGCCACGCAGGCTGCCGACGCCAAGATCGGCGGCTGGTACATCCGCCGCCGCGATTGGCTGAAGGGCTACGGCTATGCGCATCGCTGGGTGCTGCACAACAGGCTGCTGCGGCTCTTCCGGCGCGAGGGCGCCACCATGGACCTCACCGCGCGCGTGCATGAATCCTTCCGTGTGCCCGGCGAAACCGGCACCATCGAAAACGGCGTGCTGCTGCATCGCCGCGAGATCTCGGTCGAGGAAGATCTTGCCCGGGCCAACAGCTACTCCGGCCTCAAGGCCAAGACGCTGGTCGAGAAGGGCAAGAAGCCCGGCCTGGTGCGGCTGGTGCTGTCGCCGTTCGGCAACTTCCTGAAATTCTATCTCGCCAAGCGCTACTTCCTGTGCGGCCGGCACGGCTTCGTCTACTCGATGTCGGTGATGATCTATTCCTTCGCCACCGAGGCCAAGCTCTACGAAGCCTCGGAGCGCAACGACCAGGCATGAGCGGTCAGGCCTGGATCAGGACCCGTTGTCCCGGCCGAGCGTTTCAATGGCAGCGAGCAGACCGCCAAGGTCATCGGCGTCATGCAAGCGCCTGATGGCGAAGCCGGGCAAAGCCGCCGCCTCGCCGTCCACCAGCCATCCCTGCGCCAGGCCGGCGCGCCGTCCGGCCTGCATGTCGCCCAGTCTGTCGCCGACGATCAGGGAGCGCTGGAGATCGAGATCGAGGCGTTTGCCCGCCTCGACCAGCATGCCCGGATTGGGCTTGCGCATCGGATGGTCCGACACGGCGAGCGGCCCGACGCCGGCCTCGTGATAGGCGCAGGCAAGCACCATGTCGACGAACACGCCCCGCTCGCGCAACAGGTCGAGCACACGGCCGTTCACCGCCGCAAAGACGTTCCAGTCGAAATAGCCGCGCGCGATGCCGGACTGGTTGGTGACCACGACGACCGGGGTCCCGTTGCGGTTGGCGGCCGCGATCGCCGGCACGATATCGTCGCGCAGCACGATCTCCGCCGGATCGCTGGGGTAATCGGTATCGACGTTGATGGTGCCGTCGCGGTCGAGGAACAGCGCCGGCGGGTGTCCCGGGAAAACCCGGTCGCCGATCCGCTCGACCCACAGGCCCGGTTCGGTCAGCGGGTACGCTACCGCTTCAGCCATTGTGCAGGCGTGCTTCCACCACCTCGCACAGATGGTGGTAGAGGCACAGGTGTCCCTGCTGGATGATCGGCGTCGAGGTCGAGGGCACGTTGAGCAGGATGTCGCACAGCGGCTTCAACTTGCCGCCGGTGTCGCCGGTCAGGCCGATCACCGTCATGTCCATCATCCGCGCCTGTTCTGCGGCGGCGAGGATGCTCGGCGAATTGCCGCTGGTCGAGATCGCCAGCAGCACGCCGCCGGCCGCGCCATGCGCCTCGACCTGGCGCGAAAACACTGTGTCGAAACCGTAGTCGTTGCCCCAGGCGGTCAGCACCGCGGCGTTGGCCGGCAACGCGATGACATTGTAGGCCTTGCGCTCCTTGAGGAAACGGCCGACCAATTCGCCGGCGATGTGGATGGCATCGCTGGCCGAGCCGCCATTGCCGGCGATCAGGAAGGCCTTGCCTGCTGAAAGCGCGGTCACCACGGCGCTCGCCGCGCGCTCCATCTCGCCGGTCAGGTCGCGCTCGACCATCGCCGTGATCGCGGCCGCCGAGCGGACCAGGTAATCGTTCAGTTCAGACATGGAACCCTCAGTTCGTGGTGGCGCCCGCACGCAACTTGCCGATCGTGCCGGTGGTGCTCTTGCCGGCGACGAGATCGACCAGCACCACGCGTCCGCCGGCCTTTTGCACCACATCGGCGCCGACCACGGTGTCGATCGTATAATCCGCGCCCTTGACCAGGATGTCGGGCAGAAGCGCCTCGATCAGCGCCAGCGGCGTGTCCTCCTCGAAGACCACGACGGCATCGACCGAGGCAAGGGCCGCGAGCACGCAGGCGCGGTCATGCTGATCGTTGACCGGGCGCCCCGGTCCTTTCAGCCGCCGCACCGAGGCATCGCTGTTGAGGCCGAGCACCAACCGATCGCACTGGCTGCGCGCCGCGTGCAGCAGGCTGACATGGCCGGCATGCAGGATGTCGAAGCAGCCATTGGTGAAGCCGACGCTCAGTCCCTCCGCCTTCCAGGCCGCGACCATGCGCGACGCCGATGCGGCATCGAGGATAGCGTCCTTGTGGGCGGTCGGTCCATGCGAGCGGAACAGCGCGCCGGTCAGTTCCTCGACCGTCAGCCGCGCGGTACCGCGCTTGCCCACCACGACGCCGCCGGCGGCATTGGCGATCGAGGCCGCCGCGACGGGATCGGCACCGGCGGCCAGCGCCAGCGCGAAGGTCGCGATCACGGTATCGCCGGCGCCCGAGACGTCGAACACTTCGCGCGCCTGGGTGGCGATGTGGCGCGCCTCGTCGGGGCCGACCACGCTCATGCCCTTTTCGCTGCGGGTGGCGACGACGAAGTCGAAGCCATGCGCGGAAATCAGTTCACGTGCGGCCGCGACGATCTCGTCATCGGCGAACACCGCATGGCCGACGGCCTCGCCAAGCTCCTTGCGGTTGGGGGTGATGGCGGTCGCGCCGGCATAGCGGGCATAGTCGCGGCCCTTCGGGTCGACCAGCACCGGCTTTCCCGCCTCACGGCAGATGGCGATCAGTTCTCCGGCGACGCCGTCGAGCAGAATGCCCTTGCCGTAGTCGGACAAGATAACGATATCGGCCTGCTTGAGTGCATCCCGGAAATGACCGACCAGACCAGCCCGCTCGTCGTCGTCGAGCGGCTTGATCTCTTCCTCGTCGAAACGCAGCACCTGCTGGTTGAGTGCGCTGAAGCGGCTCTTCGACGAGGTCATGCGGCCGCGCTGCTGCGAAAGCCCCATTGTTTCGGCGCCAAGCTCGCCGAGCATCCGCACCAGGCTGTCGCCGGCCGCATCGGTGCCGATCACCGAAACCGGGATGGCGCGCGCGCCGAGCGAGACGATGTTGGCCACGACATTGCCGGCGCCGCCCATGGCCAAGGCCTCGCCGCGCCCATGCAGCACCGGGATCGGCGCCTCCGGCGAAATCCGCTCGATGACGCCGTTGACGAAGCGGTCGAGGATGAGGTCGCCGACCACCAGAACGGTCACGCCGCCGAAACGTGCGATCGCGCGGTGCAAGAGTTCGGGAGAAGAGGGTTCGGGAGAAAACGGATTGTGCTTGATCATGTCACTGGCAATGTGTGGGAAAGCCTGATCTCTGTCGTGCTGAAAATTGTCAATTTACGGGCCGGATCGTCATGGCGAAGCCGATATACCGCAAATCCATGCAGCGCAACGGCAGGACATGACCGGCACGGTCGGGGCGCTCAGCTCTTCTGCAAGGCAACGTGAACGCCAAGCCCGACCAGCACGGCCCCGCCTGCGCGCTGCATCAGCCGCTGAGCACGGCTTGAACGCCGCAGTCGGCCGATGACGAGACCGGCCAGGAAGACGCAGACGATGTCGGCCGAGGAGAACATCAGGTTGACGATGGTGCCGAGTACGACGAATTGCAGCCAGACCGGGAACGCCGCCGAGGCATCGATGAACTGCGGCAGGAAGGCCATGAAGAAGATCGCGGTCTTCGGGTTGAGCACCTCGACGGTGATGCTTTCGAAAAAGGCACGCCGCGCCGATTTCCGCTCGATGACGGGCAGCGTCGTGTCACCGTCCCCGCGCTTGCGGAACAGCGAAATGCCGAGCCAGATCAGATAGAGCGCGCCGACAAGCTTGACCGCCATGTAGAGCGGCGGCACCGCGTGGAACAGCACCGACAGGCCGGCGGCGGCGGCGAAGACATGCACATAGCCGCCGAGATGGATGCCGAGTGCCGCCGTCAGCCCAGACCAGCGCCCACGCGCCATCGTCTGGGCCGCGGCATAAAGCATGGCCGGACCAGGGATGTAGGCGAAGATCGCCGTGGTGGCGAAAAACGCAATGAGCAGTTCCGTCGACGGCATTCTCTTGTTCCTTCGTGATCCAGTCCGGCAGGCGAACCAACAGAAGCGGCGGCTTTGCGGCCCCACCGTGACGTCAACCCGCCTCGCCTGCCGTCGCCCTGCACCTGCTTTGTCGACAGCCCGGCTGGCCTCCCTTATAAGGACCGGAATCGCAAGCAACCAGAGGCCTTCATGATCATCGTCACGGGCGGCGCCGGCATGATCGGCTCCAACATCGTCGCCGCGCTCAATGCCGAGGGCCATGACGACATCCTTGTCGTCGACGACCTCACCGACGGCCACAAGATCTCCAACCTCGCCGATCTTGGCATTGCCGACTATCTCGACAAGGACGATTTCCTGCCCCGCATCGAGGCCGGCTCGCTCGGCCGTATCGAGGCCGTGTTCCACCAGGGCGCCTGCTCGACCACCACAGAGTGGAACGGCAAGTTCATGATGGAGGTGAATTTTGCTTATTCGAAGCGGCTGCTGCATGCCTGCCAGGCGCTACGCGTGCCCTTCCTCTATGCCTCCTCTGCGTCCGTTTATGGCGGCGGCGCCGAGTTCCGCGAAGAGCCGGCGCTCGAACGGCCGCTCAATGTCTACGCCTATTCCAAGAAACTCTTCGACGACTATGTCAGGCGCACCATCTTTGACAGTGACCACTCGCAGGTCGCGGGCCTGCGCTACTTCAACGTCTACGGGCCGCGCGAGGCGCACAAGGGCGCCATGGCCTCGGTCGCCTTCCATCTCTTCAACCAGGTCGAGCAAGGCCAGAACCCGAAACTCTTCGGCGCCTATGGCGGTTTCGGCCCTGGCGAACAGAGCCGCGACTTCATCCATGTCGGCGACGTCGCCGACGTCAATCTGTGGCTGTGGAAGCGCGGCGCGAGCGGCATCTTCAACTGCGGCACCGGCCGCGCCCAGCCGTTCCGCGCCATCGCCGAAACGGTGATCGATACACTGGGCGAAGGCGAGATCGAGTTCATCGAATTTCCCGACCATCTCAAGGGCAGCTACCAGAGCTTCACGCAAGCTGATATGTCCCGTTTGCGCGCGGCCGGTTACAATGGCCAGTTCCGGAGCGTCGAAACTGGCGTCAGAGACTATGTCGAATGGCTGAAAGCCCAACGATCCTCGTGATCGGCCCACGCTGGGTGGGCGATATGGTGATGGCGCAGTGCCTGTTCTCGGCGCTGAAGGAGCTGCACCCCAACGCCGCGATCGACGTGCTGGCGCCGGCCTGGGCCGCCCCGCTGGTCAAGCGCATGCCCGAAATCCGCCAGCAGATCGACTTTCCGCTGAAGCCCGGCGCGCTCGAATTCACCCATCGCCGCCGCTTCGGCCGCCTGCTGCGCGGCCGCTACGACATGGCCTATATCCTGCCGGGCAGCTGGAAATCGGCGCTGATTCCCTTCTTTGCCCGGATTCCACGCCGGTTCGGCAATCTCAGGGAAATGCGCTATGGCCTTTTGACCGACATCGTGCCGCTACCCGAGGCCGTGAAACGGCGCACCGCGCAGGCCTATTTCGGCCTCGCCCAAGGTGGCACCTTCCGCGCCCCTCACCTGACCGTCGACGCCAACAACCAGGCCGCCCTACTCGATCGTTTCGGGCTCGCGCCACAGCAATTCGTGGCCCTGATGCCCGGCGCCGAGTTCGGACCGGCAAAGCGCTGGCCGAGCGAAAGCTATGCCGGCCTGGCCCGCGACTTGATGGGCAAGGGTCTCAAGGTCGCCTTGTTCGGCTCGAAGAACGACCGCGACGTGACGGCGGAGATCGCAAGCCTCGCCCCCGGCGTCGTCGACCTCGCCGGCCAGACGCGGCTGGAAGACGCCATCGACCTGATCGCGGCGGCAAGGCTCGCGGTGTCCAACGACAGCGGGCTGATGCATGTCGCGGCGGGGGTCGGCACGCCGATCGTCGCAGTCTATGGCTCGACCTCGCCGCAAAATACGCCGCCGCTGGCGGAGCGCCGCGAACTGGTCTGGCTCGGCCTGTCCTGCTCGCCTTGCCACCAGAAGATCTGCCCCCTCGGCCACCTCAACTGCCTGAAGACGTTGGAAGTCGGGCAGGTCGCGGCAGCGGCGCAACGCCTGCTGGAAGTTCCGGCGGCGGCATGAAGGTGCTGATCGTCAAGACATCGTCGATGGGCGATGTCATTCACACCTTCCCGGCTGTCGAGGACGCCAGCCTCGCCAGGCCGGACGTATCCTTCGACTGGTGCGTCGAAGAGGCGTTCGCCGGCATCGTGGCGCTGCACCCGGCGATCGGCAGGATCCACACGGTCGCCATCCGGCGCTGGCGCAAGGCGCTGCTCGACGGCGCCACCTGGCGCGAGGCGGCCGCGCTGCGCCGCACCTTGCGCGAATGCCGCTACGACCTCGTCATCGATGCGCAGGGCTTGCTGAAGTCGGCACTGGTGGCACGGCAGGCGGGAGCACCGATTGCCGGCTTCGACCGGTCGAGCGCGCGCGAACCCTCGGCAACGCTGTTCTATGACGTCACTTACGGCGTGCCGCGCAACCTGCACGCGATAGAGCGGACGCGGCGGCTGTTCGGGCAGGCGCTCGGCTATCAGCCCGATCTGTCGACGCTCAACTCCGGCATCGTTCCACCGCCGGTCACTCCAGCCAGCATCGGCGCAAACATTGCCTTCCTGCTGCACGGTACCAGCCGTGAGGACAAGAAATGGCCCGTCGAAGACTGGATCGGGACGGCCCGCCTGCTCGTCGAACGGGGTATGGCGCCGGTCACCACCTGGTCGAACGAGCGTGAGAAAGCCGTGGCCGAAGCGATCGCCAGGGCGGTGCCCTCCACGGTCGTGGTACCGAAATCGCCGCTCGCCGACATCGCCGCCATCCTCGGCCGCTCGACGCTGGTCATCGGCGCCGACACCGGCCTGACCCATCTCGCCAGCGCCTTCGGCCTGCCGACGGTCGCGGTTTTTTTGGCCACCGAGCCGGGTTTGACAGGTCCTCGCGGGCCATGTGCGTCTACGCTATTGGCGCCGCCAGGTGGGCGTTTGACGCCGGCCGAGGTGGTGGCGGAGGCGGAGAGGCTACTGGCGCGTAGAGGCGCAGCTCTGGCTGGTAAGACTTGATTTTTTCAAATCAATTCAATTGGGAAGGTCAGCGCCGCCCCTCATTGCCCTGCCGGGCATTTCTCCCCGTAAACGGGGCGAAAGAAGCTGGCCGCAACGCTGGCGCCCATCTTGCAACTTGAAAAGGCGAAACCATCGATGAGGGCGTCCTTCTCCCCGTTCACGGGGAGAAGATGGCGGCAGCCAGATGAGGGGCGGCGCCAACGCCGGTTTGAAACGCGCCAACCCGCGCGATGCCGCGCCCAATCCCCTAGATGAACTGCACCTGGACGATCTCGTAACCCCTGGCACCGCCAGGCGCATTGACCTCGATGGCGTCGCCGACTTCCTTGCCGATCAGCGCGCGCGCGATCGGCGAGGAGATTGAGATGCGGCCGGACTTCACGTCGGCTTCCTGGTCGCCGACGATCTGATAAGTCTTCTTTTCCTCGGTGTCCTCGTCGACCAGCACGACGGTAGCGCCGAACTTGACCTTTTCGCCGCTGAGCTTGCTGACGTCGATCACCTCGGCCCGCGCGATATAATCCTCGAGCTCGTTGACGCGGCCCTCATTGAGGCTCTGTGCCTCTTTTGCGGCATGATATTCGGCATTTTCGGACAGGTCGCCATGCGAGCGCGCTTCGGAGATCGCCTCGATGATGCGCGGCCGCTCTTCCTGCTGGCGCCAACGCAGTTCTTCCTTCAATGACGCGAACCCCTCGCCTGTCATCGGGACCTTGTTCATCATGCCTCACCTTTCCTGCCGCCACCCCCGCGTTTCGGGGGAAGCCTTGTCGTTGGGTACAAAAAGAAAACGGTCCGGCAGCCTCGGGCTAACGGAACCGTCTCACCGCAATTTGCCCTAATATAGCAATGTCAGCGGGTTTTTCACGCCCAAAAAATGGGTTTTTCAAAAATCGTCGCGGCTTTCATCCAACCGAGGCGGCCGAGGCAATTCCAGGAACTGTGCTAACGAGACAGGGTGAACAAAAAAGCGGCCGCGATGGTTCGCAGCCGCTTCGAGGATAGCCTGGAGCGTGGTCAGCTCCGCATGAAATGGTCGATCTGCTCGGCCAGCATGCCGTATTCGCGCGAGCCCTTGCCGGTGCGTTTCTCGATCTCCGCCAGCTGCTGCTGAGCGCCGGCCAGGTCGCCGATCTGCAGATGTGCCTCGCCGAGATATTCGCGCACCAGCGTGTAGTTCGGGTCGATGCGCAGCGCTTCCTCGTAATAGCCGAGGCCGACGGTGACGCGTCCGGAATGGCGGTGCGAATAGCCGAGATAGTTGAGGATGCGCGGATCCTGTTTGTTGGCGGCAAGAGTGAGCACCGAGATCGCTTCGTCATAGCGCCCGGCCATAGCCAGCGCATGGCCCGCATCATAAATGCTGTCGTCGTCCAGCATGCCTTCCTGGGGGGCGACACACTTTTTCTTTTTCTTGTCCCAGACTTCGCCCTTCTTGCACTTGGTAACTGTCTGGTCGGTATTCGTGGTGTCGCTGCCGGCGGCGAACACCGGAACGGCCATGAACTGCAGGGCGAGAAGCGCGCCCGCCGCCTGGATCAGCACTCTTTTATGCATCGAAGCCTCCTGGAGGGGTGAGAATACAACACTAACGCCAAGCTCTCCGCGTTTCATCCCGGAAAAGCATGCGTGGAGAACATGAGGTGACGGATGCAGCAAATCCGCTATCATCCGGGCAAACGACCGACGGAGACGGCCCGTGCAGCGGCGGCTTGAAAAGGACTGGGACCTTACGATCGGCCCCGACACCGTGCGCCTGTTCATCCTCAAGGCCAAGGCGCTGAGCGCGGCCGTCAACGAGGATTATGCCGACGGCGCCGAGCACGAGATCGAGTTCGACGGCGGCACCCACGACAATCATCATCATGATGGCCTCGCCGAGGAAAGTTCGGAAAACCTGACCGAAGAGGAATTTCGCGAGCTGATCAACGACCTCAATGTCGACGAGGCGGCCGAACTGATCGCGCTGGCCTGGGTCGGCCGCGGCGACTATGACGCGGCGGAATGGTCCGATGCCGTGACGGCGGCGCGCGAACGCGCCAACAGGCGCACGGCGAAATACCTGCTCGGCATGCCGCTGCTCGCCGATTGGCTGGAGGAAGGCCTCGAAGCAATTGGCGCGTAACGGCGCGGTTACCGATTGTGATCGGGGGAAAGCGCCTTCCAGGCAACTTCGGCATGCCGGCGCCGTTTCGAAGCGATGGCAACGCTGAGCTTTTCCCTGTTTCGCAGACTGGCGTTGCCGTTGATGGCCGTCGCCTTGCTGGTGACCCCGGCCGACGCCAAGCATCGTCACAGGCATCACGGACGACCGGCACCACGGGTGGAACAGCCGCTGACACCGCGTGCCGACCAGCCGCTGGCACCCCGGGCAAGGCAGCGCCTGAAATCACGTGGCAAGCGGCACATCACCCCGGACCATATCACTCCGGAAAGGGCACCACAGAAGATGCAGGACCGGGAGACCTCGCCTGCCGATGTTCCGGTGCCTGAACCGCGTCCCGCGGACGCGCCGAAGACCGATGCCGCAACGAGGAAGGAACAAAAGGCGGACGTGCCAAAGGCCTCCGGAGCGGCGGATCGGTTCAATGAAGAAAAATCCTATCGGGAGAAGCAGGCGCACCCCGGACCGCCAGCCTCAGAGCCATCCGCCGATACGCAAAACGAGCCGGCGCCGCCGGCCGAGGTCCCGGTCCCGACACCAAGGCCCGACACCGCCGAACCAGGGGCTCAGCCGCCTGATGTCGCGCCGACGCCGCCTGAAAAACCAGCGGATGCCGGCGACGAGAAGATGCTCCCCGACCCGCGCTCTGCCGATCTGCCCGACGCGAAAATGCCGGCGGAGGAAGTCGCTTGCCGCGAGCGATTGAAGGCGCTCGGCGTCGAATTCGAGGAGCACAAAGCGGAAAGCAATCCCGAAATCGGCTGCTCGATCCCCTATCCCCTGATGCTGAAGAGCCTGGGCAAGTCGATTGCGATTGCCCCCGGCACCGAGCTCAACTGCCCGATGGCCGAGGCGGCCGCACGGTTTGCCGCGGACGTCGTCCAGCCGGCTGCGAAGGCCGAATTTGGCGCCGACTTGAAATCGATCAGCCAGGCGTCGGCCTTTGTCTGCCGTCCCCGCAACGGCACCAGGAAACTCTCGGAGCACGCTTTCGGCAATGCGATCGATATCGCCAGCTTCACCTTGTCGGACGGCAAGAAGATCGAGGTCGGGCCGGCGCCGCCGGAAAAGGATGCAAAATTCCTCGACACCGTGCGCAAGGCCGCCTGCGGTCCGTTCAAGACCGTGCTCGGACCCGGCGCCGATGCCGACCACGCCTTGCATTTCCATCTCGATCTCGAACCGCGCCGCCATGGCGGCACGTTCTGCCAGTAAACGCGGCTGTTGCAGGATCGCCGCCGCAATTCGGCCGCAGACATGAACGCGGTCGCTGAGTTTTCCTTTACCCTTGATCGTTAAAATGCCGGATATCCAGAAGTGGGATCCTGCAAATGGCCGGCAAATTTCGCGCCGTGTTTTTCGCCACCGCGCGCCGATCGAAACCCGTGATGCTGCTGGCCGCCGGCCTCACCCTCGCGGCCGTTTCGGCCTGCAACACCGGCAGTGTGCTGTCGCTGCAGCCGGCCGTCGATGTCGGCTCGCAGACAGCGGCCGTACCGCAATACATAGGCATGCAGACGCTTGTCCCGTCCAATCCCTACATGACGCAGGCCGCCTATCCGCGCATGGACGAGCCGATGTCGCCGGTCGAGCAAGTCCCGGCCAGCGAGATCGACTGCCGCCAGCAGCTGAAGCGCCTCGATGTCGCCTACACCGACCTTGCACCGATCCATGAAGGCCAGTGCGGCATCGATTACCCGGTCAAGGTCACGGCCATCGGCAACATTCAGATGAAACCCGCCGCGACCCTGACCTGCGACATGGCCGCCACCTTTGCCGCCTGGACGAAGAACGAACTCGTTCCTTCCGCGCGCTGGCGCTACTTCTCCGGCGTCAGGACCATCCACCAGGGCTCCAGCTATTCCTGCCGCAACATCGCCGGCGAAGGCGTGCTGTCCGAGCACGGCAAGGGCAACGCGCTCGACGTCATGAGCATCGAACTCAACAATGGCGACGACATCGACGTGCGAAAGCCCGGCCTGTTCGCCTTCCGCACCCGCGGCTTCCTCAACAATGTGCGCGCCGACGGCTGCCAGTATTTCACTACCGTGCTCGGCCCCGGCTACAATTACGACCACCGCAACCATTTCCATTTCGACATCAAGAACCGCAGGAACGGTTATCGCGCCTGCCGCTAATGCACGTCCTAGAAGTGACCTCGGTTTGGGGAACGACATGCATAGAAACAAAGACCTAAAGCGCGTCGCATGAATCCGTTTCAGCGGAACGCGCTTTAGGAAAAGGTCAAGCGTCACCGGTGGATGCGATAATTTGCCGTGCGACCAGCTCCTGGATGCGCCAGAGATTCCTGTCGCGAATACCGCTTTCCTCCAGCTTGCTGACAGTCCGGAACAGATACTGCGCCGACGAGCCCCAATGTCCGGCGGCTCGCGCCAGCGTGTCGGCAACCTGCTCCAACGGCAACCGTCCGGCATAGGCCTTGCCATCCGGCGCGGCGACGAAAGCCAGAGCGCGCAGCGGACCCTCCTTGGTCTTGACCTTGATCCAGCAAGGCAGGTTGGTTGGCGGATTGGCATCGATCTCGCGGCGCATAAGCTGGCCGAGTTGCCCGAAATGATCTTCCGCGGGCAGTCGATAGACAATGCCATTGCAGCTGCCGCCCCGATCGAGCGCCAACATCAGGGCCGGCAATTGGCGCGTTCCGCGCCAGCGGGTTAACTTCAGGCAGAACGAGCGGTGCCATCCAGGCGCTATCGCCGGGCGCTGCTCGACAGGAACGAATTCGGGATTCCAGATCAACGAACCATAGGCAAAGACCCACAGCGTTTCCGGTCGATATTCGGCAAGCAGTCGCTCGACCAACCCGTCGAACTCCGCATCGGTGTGCTCGGTTGTTCCAGGCTCAGGGCCGGGATCCGGTTCGATACGCTCGACCCTGACGACAAGATCGGCGGTCAACGCCATCGATCTCCGGCGCGTTGGCTTCCGCTTCATTCCAGCCCCCTGAAAAATGATGGCTGACGATAGACCGGCTGCTCATCTGTGGCCATTGATTTCCAAAAGACCGTCAGGCAACAGATACCCCCCACGGATCGAGCCTCCTTCATGAGCCAACGAAGCCTCCAGCGACGCATTGCGATCTGGGTAGCGGCCCTGCTGGCCGCCTGGCTGGCGCTCGCCTATGTCGCCGCACCGGAATTCTGGACATTTCGGGATCGCGGTTTTCGCAACCAGCGCTTCGAAATGGTGACGCACACGCCGCAAGGCATTCCCGGCGATCCGATCAATATCGGCCTTGTCGGTACTGAAAAAGAGGTCGTCCACGCCTTCGCCCTCGCCGGCTGGGACACCGCCGATGCCGTCACCCTGAGAACCGCCATCGACATCGGCGAAAGTGTCCTGTTTTCCCGCCCCTATCCCGATGCGCCGATGAGCCGGCTGCTGTTCGAAGGCCGCGCCCAGGATCTTGCCTTCGAAAAACCGGTCGGAGACAGCGCCGACCGGCGCCACCATGTCCGCTTCTGGCAGACGGATACGGTCGGCGACGATGGCCGTCCGCTTTGGCTGGGCTCCGCCAGCTTCGATCGCGGCGTGGGGTTCAGCCACGACACCGGCGCCATCACCCACCATATCGGCCCCGACATTGACGCCGAGCGCGATTTTCTCATCGGCGACCTGAGCGCCGCCGGCGAGTTGATCTCGACCAGCGAGCTGGCAGGCATCGGCGCCACCAAAACCGGCCGCAATGGCGGCGGCGACCCCTATTTCACCGACGGCAAGGCGCTCGTCGGCGTGCTGAAGCAACTGCCTTGAAACCATGCATACCTAGACCGGTCGGCCTGGGATCGGATTGAAAATCGCGGCGTGTCTTCGATGTCGCTGCGGGACCGCCGCCCAAGAGCCGTGACCGTCATCTTCCAAAAATCATGAAGGACTATTTTCGAGCGGCCCGCCGCAATGCTATTGAGCCCTCATGCTATACGTTGAAATTGCTATCGTGGTCGTCCTCATCTGCGTGAACGGCCTTTTGTCGATGTCCGAACTCGCCATCGTTTCATCCCGCCCCGCCCGGCTGAAGACGATGATCGACCGTGAGGTCAAAGGCGCCGGCCGCGCCCTGGCGCTCGGCTCCAATCCCGGCAAGTTCCTGTCCTCGGTGCAGATCGGCATCACCTTGGTCGGCGTGCTGTCGGGCGCGTTTTCCGGCGCCACGCTGGGCGAACGGCTGGCGCAGTTCCTGGCCTCGACCGGCATGAGGGAGAACGTCGCCGATCCGCTCGGCGTCGGCATCGTCGTTGCCATCATCACCTATTTCTCGCTGATCGTCGGCGAACTGGTGCCCAAGCAGATCGCATTGCGCGATCCCGAGCGGGTTGCCGCCAAGGTGGCGCCGGCGATGACCATTCTTGCCACCGTGTCGGCGCCGCTGGTCTTCCTGCTCGACATTTCCGGCCGCGCCATCTTGTGGCTGCTCGGCCAGCGTGGCGAAAGCGAGGAGAAGGTCACCGACGAGGAGATCAAGATGCTGGTCGCCGAGGCCGAGCACCACGGCACCATCGAATCCGACGAGCGGCGCATGATCGCTGGCGTCATGCGGCTTGGCGACCGCGCCGTGCGCGCGGTGATGACGCCGCGCACCGAGGTCGACTGGATCAATCTGCAATCCGATGAGGCAGCCATCCGCAAGCTGCTGGTCGAGACCCAGCATTCGCGCCTGCCGGCGGGCGACGGCGGCGTCGATGTCATGGTCGGCGTCGTCCAGACGCGTGACGTGCTCGCCGCGATCCTGGCCGGCCGCACGCTCGACCCGCGCAAGCATGTGCGCGCCGCGCCCATCGTCTACGATCAGGCCGATGCGCTTGACGTGCTGCAGAAGCTGAAGGAATCCGACGTGCCGATGGCGCTTGTGCATGACGAATACGGCCATTTCGAAGGCATCGTCACCCCTGCCGATATCCTGGAGGCGATCACCGGCGTGTTCCGCGCGGACCTCGATGCCGGCGACGAGGAAAACGCCGTCAAGCGCGAGGACGGCTCATGGCTGCTCGCCGGCTATATGCAGGCCGACGAGATGGCCGAGGTTCTCGGCATCGACCTGCCCGAAAACCGCGACTACGAGACCGTCGCCGGCTATGTCCTGTCGCACATGCACCATTTGCCGGCGACCGGCGAATGCGTCGATGCTCAGGGATGGCGCTTCGAAGTGGTCGATCTCGACGGCCGCCGCATCGACAAGCTGATCGCCACCCGCCTGCCCGGCGGCAACCGCGAAGCGGTGCGCTGACAGTTCGATGTCGGCTTTCGGCCTGGCGGGACATTGAAGACGGCCGGGCCGGTCGATTGCACTGTCCCGATGTCTACCGCTCCGCGAAGGCGCGAGCAAAGGAATCGAGCATCGGTCGCGCCAGATACTCCAGGAATGTCCGGTCGCCCGTGTTGATGAACGCCTCGACCGGCGTCCCTGGATAAAGCTGCTCGGGCTTGACGCCGGACGGCAGCTCGGCGGCAATCTTCAGCCTGGCGCGGAAATAGGGCTCGTGCGTAGCCTGATCGATGAGCCGGTCCGCGGAAATTTGTGTCACGGTGGCTGAAACCTCCGGGGTAAGCCGCGTGTTCAAGGCGGACAATCGCAGCTTCGCCGGCTGGCCGACACGGACCTGATCGATGTCGTTCGGCCGCAGCCTTGCATCGACGATCAGGCCCGGTGCCGTGGGCAGAATCTCCATGATCTTTTCGCCGGGGCCAATCACGCTGCCCTTTGAATTATAGGTTGACGACACCACGATGCCCGCCGCCGGTGCCTTGATCGTCGTTCGCCGCAGCACCGCCTCGGCCGCCCTGATCTGTTCCTTGATGTCGGCCAGGTTGGAGCGAACGTCGTCCAGCTTCGTCAGCGCCTCCTCGACGCGCTGCGTGGCGAGGTGCTCGGTCTGTTCCTGGGCCTCGACGATCTGGGTGTTGGCCGTCGCAAGATAGGCTTCCAGCGCCCCGGCTTGCCCGACAAGGTCGGCTTCACTGCGCAAAAGCTGGGAGTATTCGCTACGATTGGTGAGGCCTCTGTCCAGCAGGCCGGTCTTGATGCCGAGTTCCTTCTTCACCACGTCGGCCTGTTGCTGAATGGCCTGTTTCTGGGCCTGCAATCCAACGACCGACTGGCGATGCATGGCCACCCGTTGGACGAGGATCGATTGTTCGGATCGAAACCGGGCGAGCCTGGCGTCGAATTCCTTCTGCTGTTCTTCAACCAGCGTCTCGAAATCGTGCTGGAACGGTGCTGGCGCCGTTTCGGTGATTGGCGCCAGCCGGTCCAACCCGTCGCGTTCCGCCTCCAGCCGCGCCGCGCTCGCCCTGAGCGCGATCGACTGTCGCGTCAACCGGTTGAGCTCGGCCCGCGCGGCTGTTGGATCCAGCACGATCAGATCCTGGGCCTGTTGCACGCGATCGCCTTCATGGACCAGCAATTCCTGGATGATGCCGCCCTCGGGATGCTGGATCAGGATGTTTCCGCCCGTCGCCGAGATCGTTCCTCGCGTGATCACCGCCCCCGACAAGGGCGCCGTGATGGCCCAATAGCCGAAGCAACCCACCAACAGCGCTATTGCCGCGTAACCGGCGGATGCCACGCGCCTTATGTCGGTGCGCGGGCTGCCTTCCCGGGCGAGGCTCTGCACCGCCATGGCTATGATCCAAAACGGGTGTTATGCATGCGGATCGTCGTGGCGAACGAGCCCGTCACCACGGGATTCTGCCGGGGAATGCCCTTGCCGGCGCCTGTGCTGGCAACCGGGCTGGCGCCTGGGTTGGCCACAGACTGCCGCAACACCTCGCCACTGGGGCCGAAGGCTTCGATCACGCCGCCGCGCAAAAGCATCACGCGGTCGCAGGACGCGGCGATCGAAGGACGATGCGTGATCACGATCGTCGTGACGCCGGCCGCTTTCGCGGCGGCAAGCACCGCTTCGAGTGCGGCTTCGCCGGCGCCGTCGAGATGAGCGCTGGGCTCGTCCAACACCAGGATCCTGGGCGTGCCGTAAAAGGCGCGCGCGAGCCCGATCCGCTGGCGCTCGCCACCCGACAGCCTCCTGTCCGACGGACCTATCAATGTCTGGTAGCCGTCCCGCTGCGCCAGGATCAGTTCATGCGCCTCGGCCCGCCTTGCTGCCTCGATGATCGAGGCGTCATCCGCATGGGGGTCGAAGCGGGCGACGTTTTGCGCGATCGATCCTGGAAAGAGCTCCACCTCTTGCGCCAGGTAGCCGAGATGCTTTCCGAGCAGGCTTTCGTCCCAGGTCCTGAGGTCGGCGCCGTCGATCCTGACCGCGCCGCCGGTCGGCTGGACAGCGCCCACAAGCAACCGCGCCAGCGTCGATTTGCCGGCGCCGCTCGGGCCGACGATGGCCAGCGCTTCGCCGGCGCCGATCTGGAAGTTCAACCGCTTGAGGATGGGTTCGGTGCCGGGCTGGGCATTCGGCGCCATGAAGAAAACGTCCTGCACGGAAATCGCGCCGGTCGGATCGGGCAGGATCAGCTTCCGCGCTTCAGCCGGACGCGCCGCAAGCGCCGTCTCCAGCCGTTTCCACGCTCGCCGGGCATCGGCGATCTGCCGCCAGGCGCCAATCAACTGGTCGAGCGGCTGCAGCGCCCGCGACGACACCAGCGAGGACGCGAAGATCATGCCTGCCGTCATCTGCCCCTTGAGCACCAGCCAGGCGCCGGTGCCGAGGATCGCCAGCTGCAGCATCATGCGCAGCGCCCGCGAGGCACCGCTGAAGATTGCATTGGCACTCGAGGAACGGTCATGGAAGGTGAGTGCAGCCGAGACGTACCCTCCCCAGACCCGCGCGGCGTTCTCCACCATGCCCATGGCGCGCAGCGTCTCGGCATTGCGGGCAAAAGCCTGTTCCGCCTGGCTGGCCAAAGCCGAACGCTCCGCCGAGAAAGCGTCGTTCCTGCCGATGGCAAGCTGATTGGCCACGACCAGGAAAAGCAGAAGCGCCGCGCCGGCGACCGTCACCCAGAACAGCACCGGATGGATGAGATAGAGCAGGGCGAAGAAGACAGGGGCGAAGGGCAGGTCGAACACCACCGCCACGCCGCGCGACCTGATGAAGGCGCAGACCGAGGCAAGGTCGCGCAGCGGCGACAGGCCGCCGGCATATCTTGCGCCAAGAGAAACGGCGAATGTGCGGGCGCCCAGCTTCCGGTCGACGGTCGCCGCGACACGCTGCGTGTAAACGGCACGGATCGCGTCCAGAAGCCCAAGGAAAGCGAGCGCAAGAACCGCGATGGCCGAAAGATAGACAAGCGTCTCGACGCTCGAGGACGGCAGCACGCGATCATAGATCTGCAGCAAGTAGAGCGGGATCACCAACAGCAGGATGTTGATCAACAAAGAGAAGACGCCGACATCGGCGATGGCGCGCATGAAAACCGGACGCAGGCCGGACGGTCCAGTCATTTCGGCATTCCCCGCGGCTGCATGATCCCGAGACCTCAGGCGTGGCCTCCAAACTCGGAACCGCCATGCAGTGTGCTGCTGGCGATGCTGTGCGTGGCGGTGCTGCTGTTCAGGGCATTTACCGGCGCATTGTCCAGCGTATAGGCGCGGATGTAGTCGATCTTCATCTCGGCCGGCGTGGCCAGGTGATCCGGAGGGGTGCCGGCAAAGCCACCGACCGCGAGATCGGCCAGCATATACATTGGCTTGTTCATGTCCGACGGTGTCGCGGCTTCGGCGACCTGCACACCGTCATAGGTCCAGACGAGCTTGTCCGGCGTCCACAGCAGGCCATAGGTGTGGAAGCCGGCGGTATCCGAGACACTCACCGTCGAGGAGACCTTGACGTGCGTACCGGTTTCATTCGTGTGCGCCGTCATGATCAACGAGTTCGGGGCTTGGCCGGCAGTCTCCACGACATCGAGTTCCGGCGGCCACGAACCGTCTTCCGGCAGCAGCCAGAAGGCCGGCCAGGCGCCGGCGTGCTCGGGCAGGTCGGCCCGCATTTCGAAATAGCCATAGGTCTGAGAGAAGGAATCGTGGGTCGTCAGAATGCCGGAGGTGTATTCGTAATTGTTGATCAGCGGCTTGATGTCCGCCGGCGCCTGAGCCGCGGTGATGGTGAGCACGCCGTTGTTCACGCTGAACGGGTGGACGGAACTTGTCGGTGCATAATTGGCGTCGATGTACCACTGCAGTTCGCCATTGCTGGTCAAGGTGCTGCCGTTGGGCGCTCCCCACGAGAAGTTGGTGTCCCAGGTGCCGCCCTGGCTATTGTGAAGGTTCAGCGTGTTGAAATCGTCGCTGAAGGACAGGCTCATTCCGGACTTGTCGATCGGCAATTCGAACTGGCTGGGCTGCAGCTTGTCGATGGTCGTGTCCTTGAACTCGAGGATCTCGCCGGATCCGAGGTTCAACAGCACGTTGGATCCCGCCTGGATCATGTTTGAGTGGATGGCGTCGAACGACGTGAACCCGTAGCCGTTAAGGCGGACGGTGTCGGTGGCGGCGAAATTCGCGATCAGGTCGCTTCCATTGCCTTTGGAGACGATGAAAGTGTCGTAGCCGCCGCCGCCGTCGATCAGCACATCGTTTCCCGCGCCGCCGTCCAGCGTCTGGTGTCCGGCCGTGGCGGTGATGATGTTGTCCAGCCCATTCCCGAAAGCAAAGTTATTGGCGTGTGTGACGATGAGGTTCTCGACATTGTCGGGGAGCTTGTAGCTCATCCATGTGCTGATCGTGTCGATGCCGGCCCCAACGCCCTCGGCCACCTTGTTGCCCGCCGCATAGAGGTAATAGATGTCGTCGCCCGTGCCGCCATGCATGGTGACGTTGACACCGGATGCTCCGTAGATGGAGTCGTTTCCGGAGCTGCCGTACAAGTCCGGTCCGGACCCTGCCGCCGAGAACCAGTGGTTGGAAGCGCCGCTGTAGGGAAGAGGAACGCCCAAAGCGTTGACGAAAAAGCTCATCGGACAAATTCTCCTCGTGATGCCAGGCCTGCTTGAACCGCTCGACATGGGTGCGAGGCGGGTGCATCCGGACCAACGTTGCCACGCACGACATCGTTCCGGGAACTTGCCACATAGATCAACATTACATCGACTGTTCAGTGAGATTTTCTGGACTGAAAGCACAACGATCCGGGAAATGGTCTACGGACAGTAATTTGACCGGCGAAATATTTATTAAAAATTTCGCAACACGCGCCGATCTGCCTGCGACCATGCTTGATTTGGTCAAACGGAAGCGCCCCTGCGTTCTGATGGGGCGTGGAATCGCCGCTCTGGAAATAATGCGTCAACGCGCCGGGCTGGCGCCGCGGGACAGGCTGGTCGCCACCCGACTGCTCGGCGACCACCGCAGCAGCGCCCTAAGCGTGTCGCGGGGACTCTTAAACCGCGGCTTCGATCGGCTCGGCAAGTCTGGGATTGGAGCGTGAGGCGATCAGGCAGCTGGCCACGATAAGGCCGGCTCCCGTCAGCGTGGTCCAGGTCGCCGCCTCATTGAAGAAGAACCAGCCGATCGCGACCGCCCAGATGAAAGCCGAATATTCCGTCGGGATCAGATATTGCGCTTCGGCGCGCGCGTAGGCCCAGCTCATCAGGAACTGGCCGGCGAGCGACAGCGCCGTCACCCCGGCCAGCGGAAGCCAGAGATTGCCCGGCAGGGCAACGGCGAGCCAGGGCGCGGCAAGGCCAAGCGTGATCGCGACGCAAAGGTTTTGGAACAGCATGATCTCGATCGGCTTGGCCACCTGGGCCTGCCGTCGCGCAAGGATCAGATTGTAGGCGTAGAACACCGTCGATGCGAGCACCGCCGCCGTGCCGAGCAGCGCATCCTTGGGATAGCTCGCCTGCCCGAATTGTCCGGCCATGATGATTATGACGCCGGCGATGCCTGCCAGCGAGGCCCAGATCGCCTGGCGCTGTATGCGTTCGCCCAAAAGCAGCGCCGCCAGCAGGAGCGCGAACAGGGGCGCGACGAAGCTGAGCCCGATCGCCTCGGCGAGCGGCAGCCTGGCAAGCCCCCAGAAGAAGGACAACAAGACGATGCCGACGACCACGGCGCGCAGCGCATGCAGCCTCAGCACGGAAAGCGTGGGCCACGAGCGCGTCCCTGCCGACCAGGCCGCGCCGGCGACCACCGTCGCCAGCATGCTGCGCCAGAGCACCGTGTTGTAGACGCCCACGGCGATGACCAGGACCTTCATCGCCGCATCCATCGCCGACAGAAGGAAGATACCGAGCGCGCAGACGAGCACCGGGATCATGGGGGAAACGACGCCTGCCAGGCCGGATGACTTCACTGCGTTGCTCACGTGATGGATCGCAACCTGACATATCAGGGCAAAACGGCGGGGCCAGATGGCAGCCCCGCTGATATGGAGGTCCAACCCTTTCAGGCAGCGTCGAGGCGCGGGCGCCCCCTCAGGCTGCACTGGCATCGGCTGCGGTTTGCCACTATCTGCGGGGCCGCGACTACACACTCTTTTGTCCCCTGCTGACCAGGAGGTGACCATGGCCAGCCCAGCCAGGAAAATGCCAATCAAGAGACTGCCGATGCTGCCGGCTGAACGGGCGCTCAAGGTAATCGCCGGGCGTTGGAAGGCGGTCATCCTCTATCACCTGTTCGATGGGCCACTGCGGCTCACCGCGTTGAGGCAATGATGCCCGGCATCACTCAGAAAGTGCTGATCCAGCAGCTCCGCGAAATGGAGGAGCACGGCCTCGTCAGCCGCGAATCTTCGCCGAGGTTCCCGCGCGCGTCGAATATTCGGCGACCAGTCTCGGCCTCAGCCTCGAGCCGATCCTGCTGGCGCTCTGCCAGTGGGGCCAGCATCACGCCGGCGAGCTGAACGAGACGCACCGCCTCGCCGACTGCATCACCCGGCCACGGCAGGCGCGGCACGCACATGGCATAGGTCGAATCGACAGGGCGGGTTGCCGACATTGGCTGCCCATAGCAGACTGACTGACATCTTCAGAACGGATCGGCAAAAAATGCACCGGTAGCTTCGGGCGAACTTCATTCGACCTACACTCTGGGTGACCTGCGCATCACCGCCCTGCGCGATGGCTATGTCGACATGCCGATCAGACGGCTCCGGCAAAACGGTGACAAGCCATTTGACGACGAATTGCCGGAACAAGTTACGCTGGTTGGCGGTCAACTCAGGCTTTCCGTCAATGCCTTCGCGATCGACGATGGACATGAGATCACTTTGATCGATACCGGCGCCTCGAACGCCTGGCACCCGACCATGGGCCGGCTTCCCCAGGCGATGGACGAGGCCGGCATCGATGTCAGCAGAATTCGCGCCGTCTGCTTCACCCACACGCATCTCGACCACATCCATGGCCTTGTGCTTGCCGACGGCCGGGATGCTTTCCCACACCTGGCGCGCCTGCTCGTTCCCAGGCAGGAACTCGGCCTGTTTCGCGCCGAAGCGAAGCTCGAACGGTTTCATGGCATGGCGCAACCATTCGAAGCCGGGGACCGCCTCGATACCCATGTTGACGTTATCGGCGCGCATGGCCACGAGGTCGGTCACAGCTGCTTTCGCGTTTCGAGCGGCGGCGAGCGCATTTTGATCTGGGGCGATACCGTTCACGTCCCATCGCTTCAGTTCGATCGGCCTGAGGTGACCTGGGAGTTCGACGACGATCAGGACCAGGCGCGCGAGAGCCGGTTGCGGCTGCTGGCGCTTGCGGCGGACGATCATTGTTTCGTTGCGGGCGCGCATCTGGACTCGCCCGGCATCGGCCGTGTCATCCGATCTGGCGGCGGCTTTCGATTTGAGCCGCTATAATTGAAAGGGGCGGCGCAAGCGCCGCCCCGTATCCCTGGGAGGATAATTCGACCGGCGATCAGGCCGCCTTGATTTCCTCGTCGACCACGTCGGCATCGCGAGCCTTCTTCAGCGCCTTGGCCCACCAGGCCACATCGTTGACCAGGGCGGTGGCCGCCTGGTTCAGGTGCTCAAGCTCATCGAGCTTCTTCTCGCCCTGGCGAACGGCGAGGAAATCGGCCCAGACGATGTGGACGGCGGACTTGACCGGCGCCATCTGCAATTCGACGGCATGCATGCGCAGCTGCTCGACAGCGCGGGCGCCGCCGACGCCACCGTAGCCGACGAAGCCGGCCGGCTTCTTGTTCCATTCGTTGGCGGCGTAGTCGATGGCGTTCTTCAGCACGGCCGTAGGGCCGTGATTGTATTCGGCGGCGGTGAAGATGAAGCCGTCATATTCGGCGACCTTCTTCTGCCAGCGCTGCGCCACCTCGTTGGTCGACGGCACCCAGGCGGAGGACGCGACCTCGTCGAAGAAGGGCAGCGGGAAGTCGCGCAGGTCGACGATTTCGACATCGATATCGGCATGCGACTTGGCGATCTTGGCGATCCATTGGGTGGGCACATCGGCGAAGCGCGCGGCGCGCGTCGAACCAATGATGATGGCGATTTTCGGCTTTGACATGGGGGCTCTCCATTCCACTAAAAGCTGGTATCGTTTAGATACCGGCGCTATATGAGATACTGACAACTCAGCGCGCAAGGAGGCACCTTTTTGTTACTGAGGAACCCGCTTAACACCGAGGACTGCCGCGCCGTTTCGGAAATCCTGCAGCGCGTCGGCGACAAATGGACCGTGCTCGTGGTCGGCAAGCTTGGCGGCGGACCCTTGCGTTTCAACGAGTTGCGCGCTGCCGTCGGCGGCATTTCGCAGAAGATGCTGACCACCACCTTGCGCGGCCTGGAACGCGACGGCTTCGTCACCCGCACCGTGTTCCCGACCATTCCGCCACGCGTCGACTACGAACTGACCGAACTCGGTCACGAACTGTTGATCCCGGTCAGCGCGCTTGGCGAATGGGCACGCAGGAACACGCAGCGCGTCAGGGTCGCGCGCGAAAAGTTCGACGGCATGCACGGCTGAGATCCTTGCACGGCAAGGAGTGCGGAGTTTCGTTGTGAGCGCCGTCGCCTGATGACAAGCGGACTGGCGGTTCTTTAAACCAGATCTCGCGACTTTGGCTTTATGGGGCCTAAGACCACCCAAGCTGGCGCCGCTTTGGCGACGACAATCGCAATGGCAAAGTGACCATTCAGGATCTTGGCGCCTTGCCACCGCAATGCGTTGGCCCACAGATCGCGCACGTCGTGGCCGGCCCTCCGCCGCCGATATTGCCTTGCAGGCAGGCGATGCGCGGAGGGGCTTGCTTGACTTCGGCATAGGCCGTTGCGCCGAGCAGGCAGGCCAGCGCGAGAAGGGCTGCCGCGAGCCAGCCGTTCAGCATGTGTTGACGCATTGTCTCTCCTCCAACGCCGGCACAATCGGGCGTAAAGGCAACCATTGGATGTCGCGCGGGGCACCGCCCGCACGAGCGATGTTACAATTGCCCGAGTGGAACCAGCTTTCGTCAGCTCTCGGCAGGAACGGCCTTCGGCTTGCCCTCGCCATCCAGCGCCACCATGACGAAATCGGCGTGCGTCACCTTCTCCATCAGATCGGAGAGATAGCGTTGTGCCCAGGCCTCGACCTTGAGCGTCATCGAGGTGCGGCCGACGCGTTCGACATGGGTGTAGATGCACAGCGTGTCGCCGATCTTCATCGGCTTGGCGAAGGACATCTCCTTGACCGCCGCGGTCACCACGCGGCCCCGGGCGCGCTCGGCGGCGCGGATGCCGCAGGCAAGGTCCATCTGCGCCATCACCCAGCCACCAAAAATATCGCCGGCGGCATTGGCGTCCGAGGGCATGGCCAGCGTGCGCAGCGTCAGGTCTCCGATCGGCCGTCCGTCCGCGTACTGCACCATGGGCAGAATCCTTGTGAGATGGTGGTCATCGATCCGTATCGCCGCTGCTGGACCAGGTCAACGCGCCGCGGCTGCAGTTTCCTCGCCGTCGTGGGCTATAAGCTAACCCTGGCATTCGCGCGGTTGTGCCTGATTTTCAGCGGCTTCGGGTTTTGGGGCGGGTTTCCCCCACTCCGTCTCGGCTTCGCCGAGCCATCTCTCGCCCCTCCGAAGGGAGAGGAAGGGGCCATGCCGGCCAAGCTCGCGCCCTTCCTCTACCCCGTCGATCGGGGAGAGGTGTCGAGCGAAGCTCGACGGAGTGGGGGTCGACTGCACTGCGTAGGACCATTCGCTAGCTGAGAGGCGCCTCTTAAAAATAACCTGCCAGGTTCGAGCGGATGCGATCGAGAACGGTATCCCCGGACACATCGGGCACGAATTTCTTGCCGGTGATCGCCTCGTAGGCCTGCGCATAGACCTTGGAGGCCTGTTCGACGATCTCGTCCGGTATTTTGGGAATAGGATCCTTGTAGGGGTCGCAGCGCGCCGCCACCCATGAGCGGATGAAATCCTTGTCGAAACTCTCCGGCCGCGTGCCGTTGGCGAGCGCCTGTTCGTAGCTTCCGGCGATCCAGTACCGGCTGCTGTCGGGGGTATGGATTTCGTCGGC
This sequence comes from Mesorhizobium sp. WSM1386, assembly GCF_055901595.1. Classification (NCBI taxonomy): domain Bacteria; kingdom Pseudomonadati; phylum Pseudomonadota; class Alphaproteobacteria; order Hyphomicrobiales; family Phyllobacteriaceae; genus Mesorhizobium; species Mesorhizobium sp. WSM1386. Next base: position 2,375,452 of record NZ_CM148373.1, on the reverse strand, counting down.
CAGGATGATCGTCCCGTTCTTGTCTGTGCCGAATTCGTATTTCGTATCGGCGAGGATGAGGCCACGTTCGGCGGCGCGTGCCTGGCCGCGGGCAAACAGCTTCAAGGCGTAGTTTGAAACCGTATCCCACTGCGCCTCGGTGAGAAGCCCCTGGTCGAGGATTTCCGCCCTGGACAGCGGCTCGTCATGGCCGCCGTCCGCCGCCTTGCTCGTCGGCGTGATGACCGGCTCGGCCAGCTTCTCATTGTCGCGCAGGCCGTCCGGCAAGCGCATGCCGTACATGTCGCGTTCGCCGCGCTTGTAGCGGGTCAGGATCGAGGTGCTGGTGGTACCCGCCAGATAACCGCGCACGACGATCTCGACTGGAAGGATGTCGAGCCTTGTGCCGACGACGACGTTGGGATCGGGATATTCCAGAACATGGTTCGGGCAGATATCGGCGGTTTCCTCGAACCAGTACCGCGCCGTCTGCGTCAGGATCTCTCCCTTGAACGGGATCGAGGTCAGGATGATGTCGAAGGCGCTGAGACGGTCGGTGGCGATGATGATGCGCCGCCCGTCGGCCAAATCGTAATTTTCGCGGACCTTGCCCTTGTAGTGACCAGGCAATTCGGGAATGAGAGCATCCGACAGGGTCCGCATTTGATTTCCTGCCTTCCGCAGAGTGATCGATGCCAATCGCATAAGCTGTCGACCCATGCCTATCAAGCGCGATTGTCGGGATTCCCCACAACACGACCTGGCATCACGGTCGCTTTTTTCACAACGCATGCCGGAAGGCACTGCGACGCGGCGAACCCGCCGCGTCTAGGCTGCGGCCAGTTTTCCGGAGCCACCCGTTTCAATCATGCAGACCTATGACTTCATCATCGTCGGCTCCGGCTCGGCCGGCTCGGTGCTTGCTGACAAACTGTCGGCCTCGGGCCGCTTCTCGGTGCTGGTGCTCGAAGCGGGCGGCACCGACCGCCGCTTCTACGTGCAGATGCCGCTCGGCTACGGCAAGACCTTCTTCGACCCCGCGGTCAACTGGAACTACAAGGCAGAGCCGGATCCCGGCCTTGGCGGCAATGCCGACCACTGGCCGCGCGGCAAGCTGCTCGGCGGGTCTAGTTCGATCAACGCCATGGTCTGGATCCGGGGCGCGCGCGAGGATTTCGACGACTGGCGTGCCGCCGGCAATCCCGGCTGGGGCTACGACGACCTGTTGCCGGCCTTCAAGGCACTCGAGGACAACGAGGCCGGCGCCGACACATGGCGGGGCGTCGGCGGTCCGCTGCATATCACCGACTGTTCAAACACCGTCCACCCGCTGACCAAGCGCTATCTCGCGGCCGGCCAGCAAGCCGGTCTGCCGCTCAATCAGGATTTCAACGGCGCTGCCCAGGAAGGCGTCGGCATTTACCAGATCTCGACCAGAAATGGCCGCCGCATGTCTGCGGCGCGCGCTTTCCTTCGCCCGGCGATGAAACGCGCAAACGTCCGCGTCGAAATGAATGCACTGGCGACCCGCGTGCAGTTCGAAGGCAAGCGCGCGGTCGGCATCGAATATCTGCAGAACGGCGAGACGAAGACGGCGCGCGCCGGCCGCGAGATCATCCTGTCCAGCGGTTCGATCAACTCGCCGCAATTGCTGCAGCTGTCCGGCGTCGGCCCGTCGGCGATGCTTGGTGGTCTTGGCATCCCGGTCGTCCACGCCAGCGAGAATGTCGGCGCCAATCTGCAGGACCATGTCGGCATCAACTACACGTTCAAGGGCAAGCTGCCGACGCTCAACCAGATCCTTCGCCCCTGGTGGGGCAAGCTCCTGGTCGGCATGCAGTATATCCTGACGCGGTCGGGCCCGCTGTCGCTGTCGATGAACCATGCCGGCGGTTTCTTCCGCACCGACCCGGCGTTTTCGCGCCCCAACATGCAGCTCTATTTCCAAGCCTTCTCGACCGTCATCCCGAAAGGCGGCGAGCGTCCGATCCTGACGCCCGATCCCTGGCCGGGCTTCTCCATCGGCCTGTCCAACTGCCGCCCGTCGAGCCGCGGCGAGATCATGATCCGATCCCGCAACCCGCTGGATTATCCAAAGATCGTCGCCAACGCCTATTCGACCAACGCCGACGTCGACGAAATGCTGGCGGCGGTGAAGTTCGTGCGCAAGATCGCCGCGATGCCGGCCATGGCCGAGATCATCGCCGAGGAGGTTCTGCCAGGCCCGTCGATCCAGTCGGACGCCGACCTGATCACGGATTTCAGAAAACGCTCCGGCACCGTCTATCACCCGGTTTCGACCTGCCGCATGGGCCCCGATCCCGCACGCGCCGTCGTCGATCCGCGCCTCAAGGTGCACGGCATCGAAGGCCTGCGCGTCATCGATGCCTCGATCTTTCCCGACAACATCACCGGCAACACCAATGCAGCCTCCATCGTGACCGGATGGAAGGGCGCAGAACTGGTTCTGGAGGACCACAAATGAAGATCACCGACGTCAAGACCTGGGTTGTCGGCAATCCGCCGCCCGGCATCGGCGGCAAGTACTTCATCTTCGTCAAGCTCACCACCGATGGCGGCGTGGTCGGTTATGGCGAGGCCTACAATGCCACCTTCTCTGCCCATGTCACGGCGAGGATGGTCGAAGACATGGCCGAACGCTATCTCGTTGGCCGCGATCCGCATGACATCGAGAATTTCTTCCGCCGCGCCTATTCCTCCGGCTTCACCCAGCGCCCCGACGTGTCCGGCATGGGCTGCTTCTCGGCGTTGGAAATGGCCTGCTGGGACATCATCGGCAAAGAGGCCAACAAGCCGGTCTACAAATTGCTCGGCGGCCAGGTGCACGAGACGCTGCGCTCCTACACCTATCTCTATCCGCACACCGGCAGTGTCCATTCCGAGGACGCGCCGGACGGCAAGAACGTCTATAACGACCCGGATTTGGCCGCGGCCTGCGCGCTCGAATATGTCGAGCAGGGCTTCAACGCGGTCAAGCTTGACCCGGCCGGCCCCTACACCGCCTTCGACGGCCACCAGCCGCGCCTCATCGACATCGATGTCTCCACCCGCATGATCAAGGCGATCCGCGAGGCGGTCGGCAACCGCGCCGACATATTGTTCGGCACGCATGGCCAGTTCACCGCGTCGGGGGCGCTGCGCATGGCGCGCGCCATCGAACCCTATGATCCGCTCTGGTTCGAGGAGCCGGTGCCGCCCGACATGCCCGAGGTGATGGCGCAGGTGGCTCGCGGCACCTCGATACCGATTGCCACCGGCGAGCGGCTGACGACCAAGTTCGAGTTCGCCCGCGTCATCGAGAACCGCGCCGCGACCATCCTGCAGCCGGATCTCGGCCGCTCCGGCGGCATTCTGGAGACAAAGAAGATCGCCGCGATGGCCGAGGCCTATCACATCCAGATCGCGCCGCATTGCTATTGCGGCCCAATCGTCGGTGCCGCCAACATCCAGCTGGCGGTGACGCTGCCCAACTTCCTGATCCTGGAATCGCTGAAGCAGTGGGACGGTTTCCACGCCACGCTGCTCAAGAAGAAGATCGAGTGGCAGGACGGCAATGTCATCCCGTCGAAAGAGCCCGGCCTCGGCGTTGAACTCGACGAGGCGGTCTGCGATGCGCACCCCTACACCGGCAAGGACCTGCATCTGCAGATGATGCAGACGCCGCTGATGCCGTGAGCGAACGCTACGCCTTCATCGGCCTCGGTCATCTCGGCGGCAATCTTGCCGCCAGCCTGATCCGCAACGGTTTTGCCGTCATCGTGTTCGACCGCGATCCCGACGCCGTCGAGCGTCTTGTCGCGCTCGGTGCCACCGCCGCCAGCAGCCCGGCCGAAGCGGCGGCACGGGCCGGCAATGCTATAACCTGCCTGCCCTCGCCCAAGGTCAGCGAAGCAGTGCTGACCGGGCCTGGCGGGTTATTGGAAGGTCTGCCCAGGGGTGGCACCTGGATCGAGATGTCGACCAATGGTCGCGACGAGATCCTGCGCCTTGCCGCCCTCGCCTCGGCCAAGGGCATCGAGACGCTGGAGTGCCCGGTCACCGGCGGCGTTCATCTGGCGGCCTCCGGCAAGATCACCGCGCTGGTCGGTGGCGACGCCGCACTCTATGAGCGCCATCGACCGGCGATCGAGGCGATGTGCGCGAAGTCGTTCCTGATGGGACCGATCGGCTCGGCGGCGGTGATCAAGGTGATCACCAACATGCTGGCCTTCATCCATCTCGTCGCCGCCGGCGAGGCGCTGATGCTGGCCAAACAAGGTGGCCTCGACCTCGCGCAGAGCTACCATGCAATCGTTGCATCCTCCGGCAACAGCTTCGTCCACGAGACCGAAAGCCAGCTCATCCTGAACGGCTCCTACGACATCGGCTTCACCATGGACCTAGCGCTGAAGGACCTCGGCTTCGCACTGGGCATGGGCAAGGATTTCGGCGTCCCGCTCGATCTCGCCACGCGCGTCAACGCACTTTTTCAGCAGGGCAAGGCCGCCTATGGCGGCGGGGCCTGGTCGACCCAGATCGTCAAATTGCTCGAGGATGCCGTCGGCACCGACCTGCGCGCGCCCGGTTTTCCGGCCAAACTGGAGCTTTGACCTGGAGGCCAAAACCAAAGGGATTTCATGAACTTGAGTTGATCGCCGGATTCACTCTCGAAAGGAGTTGAATCAAACCCGCAACGCCTTGATTCAATATCTGAGCGTCAGCGCGCCCGGCAGGATCTCGAAAGTCGCCGGTATGCGCCCGGGCGACTCGCCGTCTATGTCGACCAGCGCGTTGTTTTCTGTCCCATCGCCGAGCGGTTCGACAACCACTTTCTTGCCGCGCAGGATGGTGATGGCCGGATGGTTGCGATGCCTGCCGCCATAGAGCAGGCGGATGTCCCAGATCAGCTTCAGCTTGCCCGCCGCGCGCAAGATGACGATGTCGAACTCGCCATCGGTCAGTTCGGCATCCGGCGCGATCATCATGCCGCCGCCGAAGAATTTGCCGTTGGCCACCGCCACCAGCGCCATGCGCGCCTCGACCGGCGCAGCGTCGTCGACGGTGATCCTGACATACTGGAAGCGGTAGCGGATGAACTCGACCACGGTGCGCCACAGGAACAGCGCCTTGGCCGACATCTTGCCCTTGCGCTTGTCGGCATTGACGGCGCGGTCGGTGGCGCCGGACAGGCCAAGACTGGCGATGTTGATGAAATGGCGGCTGGCCAGCGCGCCATGGTCGTCGACGTAGCCGATACGCCCTGCATCGACCTTGCGCCCCTTCGCTTCGGCGATCCGCTTCAGCGCCGCATCCACTTGCTTCGGCAGGCCGAGCCCGCGCGCGAAATCGATGCCGGTGCCGCATGGCAGCAGACCAAGCTCGGTTGTGCGGCCGCCTTCTTCGGCCGCCTGCAGCAGGCCATCGGCCACCTCGCTCGCCGTACCGTCGCCACCGGCTGCGATCACCAGGTCGAAACCGCTGGCGGCAAGGTCGATTGCAAGGCGTTCGGCGTCGCCCTCGGCCTGCGTCTCGCGCAATTCGAAATCGCCGAAGTGCTTCTTCAGCGAGGCGGCGACTTCAGGCCAATGCCGTTTCAGCCGGCCGCCGCCGGCAATCGGATTGAGCACCACCCCGACTTTCAAATACGCGCCCTCCCCGTCGCCGGGCCTGTGTGCCCGATCCTCTGCCGGCCCAATCTTTAGCCGGCATTGAAGCCCGCGCGCGCCGGCAGAGCAAGGGGCGCTCGGCTACGGGTTCCGAAAAGCGTGGGGCAGGCTGTCTAAGGCGTTCGAGCCTGAAACCCATGGGCTTCTGGCATCGGTCCCCGATAATCCCGCTATCCACAGGCCCATGGCCATTCCCCAAGGCCCTTACCCGGCGTAAGTTTAACCCATCTCAGGCGGCTACCGATCATCAAGCCGAAAGGCGAAAGTGAAAGGCGGATTTCCTGAGGCCCGTACGGCCCGGACCGAGAACAGGCTTGCCTGTGCGAGGGACGGAGGCCGAGACCTACGGGGCCGCGGAAAGCGTGCCAACGCCGACGGCGGACCGATGCTGCCATGAAGGACGGCAAAAACCTTCGATGGCGCGCAGGGCAAAGCTCGCAAGGGCCAAGACCGGCGTGGTCTGGAACGGACACTGCCTTCGGGTGGTGGCTGGCAGGACCGTCAAAATCAAGGCCGGCATGGCGCGACGACTTTACGGAAGTTGCTGCCGCGACCGTGTCCTGATCTGACAGGGAGGCGCTGGGAGAAATCCCGGCGCCGACTGTCGTTTTTGGCCCCCTCGATATCCTTTGCCAGCGATCTTGCCGGCGCCGCTTCACCGCGCGCTGAAATCGGTTAGTATCGAGCAGATAGAGTCTGTTCGATACGCGCTCGGAGACTGTTTCGAAAGTTGCTCTGGCGCCATCAGATGGCCGCCGGAGTGACTTTCCAAGCAGTCTCTTGAAGGGGGATACTTCATGACGCTCATCCAAAAGCTTGCCTTTGCCTATGCTTTCCTGTTCTTCGGCGTCGTCGCCGTCGGCTACATACCGGCCTTCAACGACGCCAACGGCAATCTGTTCGGGCTGTTCTCGCTGCAATGGTACGACGACCTGCTGCACGCCTTCTCCGGCGTCTGGGCGCTGGCCGCCGCCTTCATCTCGCACCGCCAGGCGGTGTTCTATTTCAAGCTGTTCGGCTCGGTCTATCTGTTCGACGGCGTGCTCGGGCTGATCACCGGCTCCGGCTGCCTTGATGCCGGCATCTTCATCAACGGTTTCCGCTCCCTCAACGACATCGAATTTCCCGCCCGCTTCTTCGCCAACCTGCCGCACCTCGTCATTGGCGGCTTCGCCGTCTATGTCGGCTTCTGGCTGTCGAAGCGCATTTACGACCACTTCGCCACGGCCTGACCGGCCATGTTCCTGCTCCGCTGGCTGAAGCGCATCATCAAGACGATCCTTTGGCTGATCGTCATCGTCATCCTGATCCCGATCGTCGGGCTGGCCTATGGCTTCCTGACGACGCCGTCGCTCGACAAGACGCCATTGCCGGGCATCGCCGACGGCGCGCCGCCCAAGGCGCTGGCCGACAAGGTCCGCACTGAGATCCCCGGCTACCAGCGGCCGGAGGAATCGACCTTCCTCACCTACCCGGAATGGGCGATCGTCTATGCCGCGCGCGAATATGCCGGCTTCGTCGCCAAGGACCAGCCGAGCGGCTTCCCCTACTGGTCCTATGTCGGCCGCTTCTGGCAGGACTACGCCATGGTGATCCGCGCCGGTTCTGCCTACAAGTTCAACTATGCCAACCATCAGATGCTGGTCATCATCGGCACCAGCCACTCGATCGAGCACATTTTGCAATGGGCCTATGAAAACACGGTCGGTCGCATCACCGAGGCGACGACGGCCAAGCGCACCGCGGCCGACATCTACCAGGCCAAGGTGGCGGCCGAGTACGCCGCTTTCCTCGACCAGGTGCCGTGGTACCAGTTCCCCTATGCGCAGAAGCGCGCCGGCCTGTTTGCCGTGCAGCCGGCACCGGGCGACAGTTCTATCCGCACCAGCGAACGCAAGCTCGCCTTCGGTCTCGCCGACACCATCAAGCAGGGCTATGCCGACCTGATCGCCAAGGCGCTTGCCGCGACCTCCGACCCGGCCCTGCTCGACATCCACGTCTGGGCCAAGGGGCCGGTCGGCGAAGCGACACGCACTGAGCCCGACACCTTGCTGGAACGCGACTATGGCATTGACGGCACCGTCTTCGTCACCAAGCGCTATCAGGTGTTCACCGACATGATCCCGCGCCTGATCGACAAGGGGGTCTCCTTCGTCGAGATCGGCGGCAATGACGAGACCATGGTCACCATGCTGTCGACGGATGCGATCGCCGTTCCCGAAGGCATGCGCATCCTGTTCAGCTACCCGCTGCCGGCCGATCCCTCGATGCGCCGCACCGGCATGGTCGTCGCCGTGCGCAAGCTGCACCTTGTGCTGCCGTCACTGATCAAGGCCGGCGCGAAACTCGAACACGTCTACGATTACTGACAGGGGGACGGCGGCCGGGGCGGCAGGGAACCGCGTCTCTGTTGCAGAATCGACACCCGGTTGATCTTTCGGACACCACGCCACGCTCAATCCACAATCGCGGCCAAATCCCGCCTTGTTCGCGCGCGATGAAACGCTTCCATGTCGCCCAAAGCGGAAAACGGTTTGGGACCGTGACATGGCACATGAATCGGTTGCCGGGGCATCTCGAAGGGACAAGACCGTGATCAAGACCGCCCTTGTCGCCATGACCATCGTCGGCTGCGACTGCGACGCCAAGCTGTGCGAATATATCGGTGAGACGCCGGCCAAGTGGTCGACCATCGCGGAGTGCGAATCGGCGATGAAGAGCCAGATCCTGCACGAGAGCAATTTCAACTATCCGCTCGTCTCCGGCATCTGCCGCACGAAGGGATCGTCGTCCTCCTCGCAACTGGCGGCCATCGCATCCCGTCCGGAACTGAAGCCCGCCAGCAGGATCGTCAAAACCCAAAACCCGCTGCCGCCGGAGCTCAGCCATCGGCCGAGCGTTCCGGTCGGCTCGCCGACGACGGCCCTGGAAGCAGCAGCCGCCCGGCCTGTCGCCTATGAGCAGGTGGTCGATGGTGGCACCGGCGTGCTCTACCGCACCAAGAACGGCTACGCCGTGGTCAAGACCGATCTCGGCCGCGCCGCATCCGCGACCGCGGACGCGGCCAAACGCTCGGTGAACTGGCTGACCGGCCTGATGCCGACGGGGCTGTAGGCTCCAAACGTCGCGCTCTACGGCGCCCTCCTCACAAGAAGTTCTGCCTGGCCTACGCCACCCCGCTCAGCGCCTTGATGGCGCGGTAGAAGGTCGAGGAAAACAGCTCCGTCGGGTCATAGCGCCGCTTTGCCGCCAGGAAGGCCGGCAGTTCGGGATAGGAGGCCAGCAATTCGCTTGCCGTGTAGTGCAGCTGGTAGGGCAGGAAGAAACGCCCGCCATGCCGGATCGTCGCGTCGATCAGCGCCCGCGTCAGCGCCCGCATTTTAGCGTTGCCGTCGGCATCGGTCGGCTGGTTGATGTAGAGCACCAGCGAATAGGCCGGCTCCGGTGCATAGGTCAGCGCCAAATCCTCCTTGTGGACGATGCGCACCGACGCGTTGAGCACAGGCAGGTCCTGGTTGCGCAGGATCTCGCGGGCCTCGGCGATGAATGGATTATACGCCGCGCGTGGAATAAAATATTCGTGCAGGATGTCGGTCTCATCCACCAAATCGTTGAAGAGATAGGGCACTGAATCGTGCATCGGGTTGTTGCGGGTGACGAGGCAGGCCTCGCCCTGCGCCATCGCAGCCGTGCGCGCCACCGTGCAGCTCTCGAATTTCGGCTCCAGCGTCTTTTCGGTGAACCATTTCAGCTCCTGGAACAGGCTGCCCTGCTTGGCCAGATTCATGATCACCCGCTTCAGCCCGACACCCTCCGGCTCGCCGATCTCGGGCTGATCGGCCGGCGGCTGCTCGGCCACCTTGTCGTAGCGATAGACGATCATGTCCTCGAGGAAATTGCCCGGCGCCGTCGACAGATGGCCGTAAAACAGGCCGATCCCCCTGTTCGGCTCCAGCACCTCGGCAAAGAATTTCGGAAAGTCGTCGGATTTGATGATTTCCCGTGAGGTCCGGTAGACGGCATTGTCGACGATATCGAGCGTCGCTTCCAGCACCACGCCGAACAGGCCGTAACCGCCGACGACATGACGGAACAGCTCGGTGTTCTCGCTCGGAGAGCAGGTGATCACCGACCCGTCGGCCAGCATCACCCGCATCGAGCGGATCGAACCGGCAACCGAACCCGCCTGATGGTCCATGCCATGCGCGTTGACGGACAGCGAGCCGCCGACGGAGAAGATGTCGGTCGACTGCATCGACTTCACCGCGAAGCGCGGATGCAGCATGTTTTGGATGTCGTGCCAGCGCGCGCCCGGCTGCACCGTCATGGTTCGGGCCGCCGCGTCGACGGTCACCTTGTTGAACTTTCTGAGGTCAAGCACCAGCGCGTTGTCGTCGAAGGCGTGGCCGCCCATCGAATGACGGATGGCGGCCAGCGAGACTTTCAGCCCGTTGTCGCGAGCGAAGGCCAACGCCCTGGCGATATGGTCCTCCTCGCCGACCTCGACCACGCCATAGACCGGCGTCCTCGACAGGCCGCTGGCATCATTGATGTCGCCGCCTTCGGCCGACCAGGGCAGTGCGGGATCGAAGGCCGGCGCGTTCTCGAGCGGCTTCAGCGGCAGGGCAATGCCGTCGACCTCTGCGATGCGGCCGGCATTCTTCGGTCCGGAAGGCCCGCGCGCCAGCCGCGCCATGGTGGTTCCGCCCCACAACACCGCGCCGCCGGCCACCGCCGCACCCAACAGCAGCCGCCGCGACAGGCGAAACCTTTTTTGGTGCTCGGCCATGAATATCCCCCGTTGGCCAAGGGATAGCGCGGCCTTTTGGCAAAAACCATAGCGGCTGTGCCGGAACGGCGTTCCGGCACCTTCTCCCCGAGATAATGACGGGGAGAAGGCAAGTGCTTGAACGTCGGCGGCTTTTACGAAGCCTTCTTGATCGACGTCACCATGCCGGTCTTGTCGTCGACCGTCACCGCCACCTTGGCGCCAACCTTCAGCTTCCCGACCGCCGCGTCCGGCGACAGCTGGTAGATCTTGCCATCGTCGAGCGTGATCGACTTGGTCGTCGCGTCGACCGACTGGATGGTGCCCTGAACGGTCGCGGCATAGGCCGTGCCGAGGAAGGCGAGCAGGGCGGCGGTGGTTGCGAGGGTCTTCTTCATCGGTAAGCACTCCATGCTGTTTCAGTTCTCGCCCGGTGTCGCCTTGGGAAACGACGGCACCGAACGGCCTGAAACTGAGCGGAAAGCATGCCAGCCGCAAATCACGTTGGGTGAATTTTCGCAAAGCAATTCATAGGCTTAATTCCGACACATTGCCTGCGGCTGAGGTGACCTCTTGCCGCTTTGGCGCTTCCCGGCAAGCGCGCTCCGTCCACGAAAAGAGTCACTTGGCCGATTGCGGCGAGCGATGTCCGAACACCATGCTGCCGCCGCAATCCTCGTTGGGCCGCTTCACGAAACCACCCGCTGGCTTTCCAGCCATACAAGTTTTGTTTCACCGATCGGCACGAAACCTCTACCTTAGCTCGCGCTATGGTTGCAAATTCGAAATGAGTGCACGAGAATATCGGCAGCCAGAGGGGGGCGTGATTCCATGAAGTTTGTATTCCGGACCATAATATCGCTGCTGCTGGCGCTTGGGCCCGGGTCCGCCTCTGCGCAGGACGCGGACTCGGATGGCGACAAGACGATCATGTTTACCGAGGACGACCCCGAGATGGCAGCAGCGACCGCGAAGGCGCTCGCCAGCCTGGACGAATTCCTGGCGTTGTCCGAGGCTCCTCCGTCCGACACGGAGAGGTTCAAATTGAAGGTCAAGGTGCGCGACGGCAACGTCACCGAGCACTTCTGGGTCATCCCGTTCCGGCGCACCGAAACCGGCTTCGTCGGCATATTGGCGAACCAGCCGGAACAAGTGCGCAATGTCGTCCTCGGCCAGAACATCGAATTCACCCGGGACGATATTTCAGATTGGGGCTATACCCGCGATGGGCGGCAGGTCGGCAGCTTCACCGTCTGCGTGATGTTCAAGAAAATGTCGAAGGAAGAGGTGGAGACCATGCGCGACAAATACGGCTTCGATTGCTGACGGCCAAGCCGGCTAGCCCGCCGCGTTCTTCGCGCCGATCTTGCGCACCAGCGCCGCCGTGGCCAACATGGCGCCCATATCCGATATCATCGGCGCGACGTGCCTGTTGTAGTCGAGTGGAACCGAAATATCCGGCAGCTCGAAGAAGTTCTTCGCCTGCGGCAAGAGCAGGAAACCGTCGCCGCCATTGAGCGCGACGCGGGCCGGATCGTCGGGCCAGGTTTCGCCCAGCCATTTCAGCGCCTGCGCCAGCCGACCGGTCACCAGCGGCCGCGCCGCCTCGACATTGTCGGTGCGGAACTCGTAAGCCGCGTCGAGCAGGGGCTCACCCGACGACAGCTCCTGCATCCTGGCCGTGAACATGCCGCGGAAAAAACCGATGACCGCGTTGGTGCGCCGCGTCGCCACCAGAATTCCAGGGAACGGCTCGATGGCCTCGAAGGCAACGATGACGCCCTTGAAGGCCGTCGATGAGCCCTTGCCCGTCCCTTCCCGCAATTCCGCTTCGTAGAGCTCGAACGGAAACTCGTCGTAGCGGCCGGAAATGACATCGTCGAACGCTTGCCGGTTGAACGGCCTGACCGCCTCGCGCGGCAGCCGGTCGAAGGAGTTTGGCCTGCCGCCGTGCTGGTAGCGCACATCGCGGATGAAGCCGAAGATGATGGGCAGCAGCATCTGGCGGAACGATTGCTGCAGCCGGGTCGCCGGCTTCATGGCCTGGAAGTAGAGCAGGCTCGAAGCCGCGAATCCGACGGCATAGAGGAACACATGCGGCGGCGAGAACCACTGCTCGTTTGGGTCGGCGACCTTGTTGAACAGCCAGGTGAGCACGACCACGGCGACCACGACCAGGCCGACAAACACCGGCACACGCCAGCGCACCTGCCGCGCCACCGAGGCCCGCGCCGCCTCATAGCTCTCGATGTCTTTCCGGATGGCGGCGGTAGCCGTCTCACCAGGCATGAAATCCGCTGTTTCCATCGCCACCCCCCGCAAGCCTCGATGAGCTCATGATAGCCAGTTTTGCGAGAAAGTCGCCAGCCGGAGGCAGCAAGCGCGAATCTTCCCTTCTCCCCTTGTGGGAGAAGGTGGATCGGCGCGTCAGCGCCGAGACGGATGAGGGGTGTTCCAGCGGAATGAGACGCTGGTGTTCCCTGGAACACCCCTCATCCGTCGCCTTCGGCGACACCTTCTCCCGCAAGGGCTAGTGTGCGCACACATTTGCTTCGTGCTTTGATCAAGCGTGAAGAAGCGACGCCGGAAAATGGCTTGAAGCGTTTGAATCGTATGTGATTCTGTAGCTGCCATTGTTGATTCTGGAGGCTTCGACGATGGCTTTGCTGCTTGGATACTTCGGCGACCTGCGCTTGCAAAAAAGGGGAGCATGGTTCTGGAGCGCATGTTTGCGCGTGTCAGCGCGGGCATGCGCCGGCTGGCCGACACGCGCGCGGAGAAGGTCGCGTTCACGCGCCTGTTTCGCAATCGCCACGTGAGCAAGCAAGAGATCATCCGCACGGCGGCGGCGCGAACCGCCGAAATGGCCGCCGGCCGCCACGTGCTGATCATCGAGGACAGCAGCGAGATCAACTATGAAGCCAAGGCTTCACGCAAGCGTGGCCTCGGTCGTGTCGGCAATGGCAAGGATATCGGGCTGTTCGTGCATCCGGCGCTGGCCGTGGATGCCGGGGACGGCTCGGTCCTGGGCCTTGCAGGCGCCACGATCTGGCGGCGCGAGGCAAAGAAGGCGCATGACTACCAGGCGCTGCCGATCGAAGCCAAGGAAAGCCACAAATGGATCGGCACCGCCAAGGCGGCATGCCAGGCGCTGACCGACACGCCGCAGATGACGGTGGTCGGCGACCGCGAAGCCGACATCTACGAAGTGTTTGCAAGGCTTCCCGGCGAGCGCACCCATGTGCTCATCCGCGCTGTACGGGATCGGGCTTTGGGCACGCGGGGCGAGCGCCTGTTCAGCGCGATCGCCAAGACGGCGGAAGCCGGCCGCATTGCCTTCGAGCTGCAGGCACGCCCTGGCCGGCCGGGTCGCACCGTCGAACTGGCCGTTCGCTTCACCGCGGTGAGCTTGCGCCAGCCCCGCCTTGGCGCCGACAGCCGCGATCCGAGCGAACTCACGCTCAACATGGTGGAAGTGCGCGAGATCGATCCACCTTCGGCCAAGGACGCGGTGATCTGGCGGCTGTTGACCACCCACAGCGTCGAAACACTCGCCGATGCCTGCCGCATCGTCGAGATGTATCGCTCGCGTTGGATCGTCGAGCAGTTGTTCCGGACCGTGAAGTCGCAGGCCATCGATCTGGAGGAAAGTCTCATCGCCGATGGCGATGCACTCGAACGCCTGGCCGCCGCCGCTCTGGTCGTCGCCACCAGGGTCATGCAACTCGTGCACGGGCGTGGTTCGCCGGGCCAGGGCTTCCAGGCCGCGCGCCTCTTTGATCCCACCGAGATCACCGTCCTGGACGTGCTCATCGCCAAGCTCGAAGGCAAGACCCAAAAGCAGAAGAACCCTCACCCCACGCACACGCTCGCCTGGGCCGCCTGGTGTATCGCCAGGCTCGGAGGCTGGAACGGCTACGAAAAGGAACGCCCGCCAGGGCCTATCACCTTCACCAACGGCCTCAGACGCTTCAACGCCATCGTAGACGGCTTCGTTCTCGCCTCACAAAAATGAGCCCGAAGCAAATGTGTGCCCACGCTAGCCCGCAAGGGGAGAAGGGAAGATCGCGCCCAGCCGCCGTTCGACCCTTTCCCTCATCGCCCCCTCCAACCCCTCCACCGGCACCAGCCGCTCCTGGTCCCTGCTCCGCAGCCTCAAAAAGGGATGCAGCCTATACGAGACAATCATCCCACGCGTTCCTGCATCGGCACTGACGTCGACGACGAAAATCCCGCCAATGCGCCCCGGCCATGGCTGGTGGACAAGGGCGGTGCCGAGGAAATCGCCAAGCCCATAAGCGACGACCGTCTTCCCGATCCGTTCCACCGGCTGCACGACATGCGCGTGATGGCCTGCGATCAGGCCGACGCCTTGCCCGGCCAGCCGCCTGGCAAGCGCTCGCGTTTCGGCGCGTGGAAAATGCCGGAACTCCCAGTCCCAATGCGGCACGGCCCAGAGGAGATCGAAACCGTCACGCGGCCAGCCTGCCGGGTCGCTGCCCATCGAGACGCGGCCGGCGAACAGATATTCATCCGCATTGCGCCACAGCGTGAAGGCGGCAAGGCCGATGGTCAGCGGTCCGGCTTGGACAGGCTGCACCGGGCCATTGGCCGCCAGGCCGATCGTGCGGATACCGAGCCGCTTCAGCGCCGCCACCGTATCGTCGAAGCCGGAGACGCCCTGATCGAGCACATGATTGTTGGCCAGCGACAACACCAGTTTTTCGCGGGCGATACCGACCGAAGACAGCGCCTCGGCCAGAAATCGCTCGCTCATCGCATGATGCGTGCCGAGCTTGGTGCCCAGAACGGCACTGGGCCTGTCCACGACAGGGCTTTCGCAATTGCCGATCACCAGATCGGCAGCACCTAGCAGCGCCTTGATGGCCGGATCGCAGTCCGGCGCGCTGCGATTGGCCACTGCCGAGATGTCGCCGATGAAGGCCAGCCGCACAGTCCGCTTCGGTGGCGGGTCCACCAATGTTGCAGCCGCAGGCGCAAAGCCGTTGGAATCGCCGCCGAGCGACGGCTTCAGGAAACGCGGCAGCCAGGACAGCTTGTAGGAGAGCGGATAGTTCGACACGCAAAGCCCAATCGTTTGCCCTGTGTAGACCGTCCGCCGGACAGGTTGAAGCGCGGAGGCCGACATTCGTGTATGGTCGCCCGCAACACCGCGTGGGAGGGAAAGAATGACACGAATAGCAAGCCTGCTGGCATCCGGCTTCATGATGGTTCTTCCCTTATCCTTTGCCAGCTTGTCTTCTGCCAGCGCCACCATGCCCGAAGCGGCAACCGCGCTGTTCGAGGCCAAGACCGTCGCCGCGCGCGACGGCGCGCTGTCGACGCTGGAGGCCGCCGCGCCGAAAGACCCGGCATCGGCCTATGCCGCCGGCGCCGGCGAATTCTTCACGGCGTTGGAGCTTCTGGCCAGCGGCCTGCACCGCCATGGCTTCGAGAGCCCGCAATCGTTCATGCTGCCGCTGATGCAGCTGCCGGTGCCGGACAATCCCAATCCCGAGCCGCTGACCTACGAACAATTCCGCGCCATACTGGTCGCCTTCCGCGACCGTCTGGCAAAATCCGCCGCTACATTGGGCTCGGTCCCCGCCGAGGCTGATATCGGCATGGTCATCGACCTTACCCATGTCGGCATCGACCTCAACGAGGACGGCACGATCGCGCCTGATGAAAGCATGGCGGCCATCATGGCCGCGCTGTCGCACGGCAGCATCCAGCAGGGCGACGCCGCACCCACGCTGACCTTCCGCTTCGACCGCGCCGACGGTTACTGGCTCCAGGGCTATGCCGAGTTCCTGATGGCGCAGGCCGATTTCTGGCTGGCGCATGATTTCAAGGGCACCTTCGACGGCTCCTTCCACATGCTGTTCCCGCGCGCCAAGCTGCCGCTGCAGGACATTCTCGTGCCCCCGCCCAGCGAGATGGGCTCGAGCATCTTCTCCTCGGAATGGCGCATCGCCGATTTCATCTCGATGGTGCACATGATCAACTGGCCAGTTGTCGAGCCGGAGCGCCGCAAGGCGGCGCGCCAGGAGCTGCTCGAAATGATCCGCCTGTCGCGCGAGGACTGGAAGGCGATCCGCGCCGAGACCGACAATGACCGCGAATGGCTGCCCGGCCCGCAGCAGAAGGGCGAGAACCCGCTGACCGGTCTCGAAGTCGGCGAGGAGCAGGTGCAGGCGTGGCTCGCCACCTTGACCATGGCCGAGGATCTGCTCGAAGGCCGGGCGCTGCTGCCGCATTTCCGCATCACCGGCAAGGGCATCAACATGAAGCGCTTCTTCGACGAGCCGAGGCCCTTCGACCTCGTGCTGTCGATCACCGGCCCGGGCATCGCGCCCTATCTTGAAAGCGGCAAGATCCTGACCAGCGAGGATTTCGACCAGATCCAGCGTCAGTTCGGCGGCGGTGGATTTTTGACGTTCGCGCTGTGGTTCAATTGAGGGCCCAACAGAACTTGGATTCCTTGCCCCCGGCCCGAGCCTTGATTGCCAGGTGGTTCCCCCAATCCGTCGCTGCTTCGCAGCGCCACCTTTCCCCCCTCCGGAGGGAAAGGAAGGGAGCGTTGCTGGACGAGCGTCAACGGCAAAGAACTTGGCGCCTTCCTCTACCCCGTCGATCGGGGGGTCCGAAGGACGGGCGAGACCCGTGGCTCGCCCCGGCAGGTGGGCTCGGCAAAGCCGAAACGGAGTGGGGGTCGACCAGCGCAGCATAAGACAATGCATGCGCCAAGCTCAGAAAATAGCCCCCTGATAGAGCACCTGTTCCGCCTCCTCCGGCGCGAACTGTCTAGCCAGCGACCGAAACGCGCTGTGCACCCCGTCGCGGTCGATGTTGCAGCTTCTGAGGTGCCGCACGGCCAGCGTCGGATCGAAGGCGCTGCGGCCATGCAGGACGCGCTGGTTGTCGAAGACCAGCACTTCGGCCGGCTGCAACTGGTGCTGGAACTGGTTCTGCGGATCGCAGATCAGCCGCGTCAGTTCGGCCAATGCCTCGATCAGGTCGTCGATGCGGTCTTCCGACGCCCATTGCGGCGCCAGGCAGCGGTCATTGTAGCGGATGCCGGTGACCGCGCCTGTCGCATCGAGGCTGATGACATGCGCCTCGGCGCTGAAGAACACCTCGCCGGCGTGCTCGCGGTGGAAGGTGACGCCCTGCCGGGTCAGCAGCTCGAACAGGTCGGGCGTCCTGTTTCGCATCAGTTCGGCGACATGAAAGCCGTCGACCATCAGCGACGTACCGCCGGCGCCCGCACCGGTGCGGATGGCGTGGAAGAAAATGAAGCCGGGCGGCGCGTAGCGGAACGGCTCGTCCGTGTGCGGAATCTGCGCCCGCGCCGTCTCGCCCGCCACCCGCGCATCCGGCCGCGAGATGAGATCGAACACCTTGCCGTAGCTGGTCTCCCGAATTGGCCCGTAGCGGCCGGCGACCCGCGCCGTCGCCTCCGTCTCGGCCGGAACCCCGGTCAGCATGGCGATACCGTGATCCCTCAGCGCCCGCAGCGACTGGAACAGCGCTTCGTCGTCCGCCACCACCGCGTCGAAGGCGAAGCGGCCGAGCCGGGCAGTGAGATTGCTGTTCCACAGTTGCGGCTGGAAGCGGACCGGGCCTGAACCGCCGGCATGACTGGCGAGGAAAGCCGCGTCGTAGCGCGAGACATGCCCATCCTGCCAGATCGCGGTGACCTGCCCCGGCGTCGAGACATCGAAACTCCCGGCACGGACGGCCTCGCCGACATCGGCCGGCGTCAGCCACCTCTTGCCCGAGGCGGTGTCGCCGCATTGCTCACATGCGCATGCAAGCCGCAGCCAGCGCGTCGAGAGTTTTGCCGCGCGGCCATCCGCCAGCTCGATGGCGATCCACCCGCCCTCGGCTCGCATGGCCTGGACCGGCATCGCTTGAGAGCCGGCATGTCCCGGCTGGCTTGCATGCTTTGGCGTGTCGAGCATCTGGTGTCCCCTGTGGTTTGAATTTCTTCGACCAGCCTAGGCAAGGAAAAACCGCTCTTCAAATGAGTTTCCTTCTCAAGCTTTTGAGGTAAACTCAAAACATGACAAGGTTGCGGGACTTGCCGCTCTCCGGCCTGCGCGCGCTGCTGGCCGCCGCCAGGGCCGGCAGCCTGACGCGCGCGGCCGATGAACTGGGCGTGACGCCCGGCGCCATAGGTCACCAGATCCGGCAGTTGGAGGAGCGGCTCGGCATCAAGCTGGTCCACCGCGAGGGCAACGGCATTGCCCTGACCCGCGCCGCCGAGGCCGCATTGCCCGACATCGATCGCGGCTTCGACGCGCTCGCCTCCGGCATGCGGCGGCTGCGCTTCGAACGGCGGGCCGAGACCTTCACCATCGCGGCCGATCCGTCCTTCGCCTCGCTCTGGCTGGCACCCCGGCTCAACAAGGTGCGGGCAGCGCTGGGCAGGCTGGATGTCCGCATCGTCGCCTCCGTCGCGCACGATGCCATGCAGGAGGAAGGCGTCGATCTCGCCATCAGCTATCGCCGGGGTGCCGCCCCCGACCTCGCATCGCTCGACCTGTTCACCGAGCGGGTGATCCCGGCCTGCGCGCCCACCTTGGTACGCGGCCATGTCAGGCCGGACGCGGCCGAGGTGCTGGACAGGATGCCGCTGCTGCACATCGACCCGACGATGGGCGACGACGTCTATCCCTCCTGGCGCGACTGGTTCGCGGCGGCCGGCCGCCAGCCGAAAGCCATCGACCAGGGCCCGCGCTTCGGGTTGACGATCGTCGCGGCACAAGCGGCGATCGCCGGCATGGGCGCGCTGCTGGCGAGCGAACTGGTGTTGCGACGCCATCTCGATCTCGGCCATCTCATCGAGATCGCCCGTGACGTGCCGGCGCTGACCATCAAGCGCCGTCTCGTCTGGCCACAGCACGGTCCGAAGGCCCGCCGTGCCGCAACCGTTGCCGCCGAACTGGCTGAGATCGCCGACATCGGTATCGATGGCGCCCTGCCCGCAGTAAGCCTGCCTTAACGCGGAACCCCGTGCAGCCTCCCAAGCAACCACTGCAATGGATTGCCGACGAAGGGCCCGCGTGATGAATGTATCGTGGCCGGCATCCGAGGCGAGGATGGCAATGGTGCCTGCTTCGAGCCGCAGCGGCGGATCCGACTTGGCGTTGCACCGGCTCCCAAAACGAGTCAATGGCCGTCGCGAGACAGCCGTCCGGGCCAAGAATTTGTGGCAGGCGGGCAACATTTTTTGACGGTGCCCAAGGCCTTCCCGACGCCACGCAACGAGCGCCCGCCATCGTGGCATGACCGGCCGAACAGCCACCCGCACAAATTAGCAAGGGCTGTTTTGCTTGACTTGCCGGACAAAAACGGGCAGCAAAACAGGATTGGAAGGGCTGCAATACCGCGTGCATGGTCGTGGACAAGCCTTTTTCGGCACAAAGTCCACGTCTCTCTGTTGGTTTTGAGAGGGATTGGTTAACCAACTTTGTCCATATTTTGAAGCAATCGGCAACTAACGACAGGCGCGGAAAACGCGTCGGGGACCACCTGGGATCACTCACAGAATGGTCGTCGCGGCTATCACAGCCGCGGACGTGGGAGCCGATTGGAGCAAGATTGGTGGCATGGCGTTCTTGAGTAGAAACATTGTCGGGGACACGCGTTTGGAGGGCGAGAATGCCTGCGACGCTCCACGTTCCTCATCCTTCACCCCTGAACGGATCGTCCGCTGGGTCGCCGTGCCCGGCGTCGGCGCTGCCGTGGGCCTTTGGCTGGTCGGCACCATGGCCGGCCTCAGTTCGGTCGGCGCCTCGTTGTCGGCGACGTCGGGCGGCCTGCCGCAGACGCTGTCCATGCCGGGCTCGCTGGCGCTGGCCGATCCGCTGAAACAACATTTCCTGACATCCTCGGCGCCGTTCGTGCTGGCCAATGCCCATGGCGGCGCACAAGCCCTGCACGATCATGCCGTGCAATGCGGCGCCAGCTGTTTCAAGCTGGCCAGGGTGAGCCCCCATACGGAGAAATCCGCACGCCTCGTGGCATCGGCAAAGCCGGCGGTCTTGAAGTCGAAGGCGCAGGAGCGCTTCGAACGCATGGAGGCATCGCTGTCGCCGACCAAGCTCGCGGCCGCCTTTGCCGGCGCCGGCAAGCCTGTCGCCACGGCCGACGCCCGCCCAGTGATTTCCAGCATCGGGGCCCAGATTACCCAGGCGTCGCTGGTGCCGTCCGTCAAGGTCGTGGCCAGCCTGTCGGACGACATTCCACCGCCCGCGGCGGAACGCTTCGCCCGCGCCGGCACCGGCTCCGTTGTCGTGCAGACCGCACCGGCGCCGACGGGTTTTGCCCAGCCGGAGACGCCTGACAACGCGCAGCTGGCGCTCGCTCTCGTCCAGTCGATGCCGGTCGAGGACGAAGCCTTCGCCTCACCGCTGCCGATGACCGGCGCCTCGGCCGATGTCGCGGTCGCGCCTGTCGAGACCCAAAAGGCGCAGCCCGGCGACGCCGCCTCGCTGCCGGACGCGCTGACCGACGACGTGCCGCTGCCGACTCGTCGCCCGCAATATGACGCGCCGCAGCGGCCCAAGGTGGTGGAACAGGACAACGCCGTGGAGCAGGACAAGGCCGTGGAGCAGGACAAGCCGGCTCCGCAGCCCAAGATCGCGCAGCAGAAGCCGGCTCCCCAGGCAAAGCCGGCCCAACAGGCCAGGCAAGGCCGCCAAGGCGGCGACGTGCTGGCCTATGCCAAGCCGGACACGCCTTCGGGCGGCCTTGGCCAGGCGTTCAGAAACCTGTTCAACGGGCCGAGCGCCGGAAGCGGTGCAGGACACGGCGTTGCCGTCTATGACATCAGCGCCGGCATGGTTTACATGCCGGACGGCGAGAGGCTCGAAGCGCATTCGGGCGTCGGCGCCATGACGGACCAGCCGCGCTATGTCAACCAGAAGAACCGTGGACCGACGCCGCCCAACACCTACAATCTGTCGCTGCGCGAGGCTCGCTTCCACGGTGTCGAGGCGTTGCGCCTCACCCCGGTCGATGGCCGCAACAAATACAATCGCGACGGCTTCCTGGCCCATAGCTACCTGCTTCGCGGCCGCTACGGACAGTCCAGCGGCTGCGTTGCCTTCAAGGACTATGCGCGCTTCCTCGCCGCCTACAAGAAGGGCAAGATCAAGCGGCTGGTCGTCGTGCCGCGCCTGAACGGATCGGCGACGCGGGTAGCATCCAACGGAAGCGGCGCCTGATCGGGATCGGACAGGCACGGGCCGTGGCTTTCTCCTCCTGACAGCCTCCTGTCAGGAGCCGCGTCTGGCGGCGTGCCCCGCCCCATCCCACTCTTTCCATTTTGGCCAAGACCTCCCATATTCGGGACATGGCCAGATCCCCCGACAAGAAAACGCCGCCGACGGCGAATGACGACCGCGCCGCGCCCAAGCGGCGCAGCCCGCTGACCGATTTCCTCGACGCCTCCGAACCGCTGCACAAAGGCGGCTTCGCCGAGATGCCGCAACCCGAGCTGTCGGGCACGCCGCTGACCGGTTCGATCGCCGACTGGGCCGAGCAGATCGAGCAGGAGGCGGAGAAGGAAGGGCGCCAGACCGGCAAGGGCGACGGCGGCAAATCGCCGAAACCGTCGAAGAAGATACCCGAGCGCTCCGCCGCCCCGGGCCGCACGGCGCGCGGCACCTCGATGGGCGGCGCGGCCACCGCCCGCGAGCGCACCGCCGCCGGCCTCAACCCGGTCGCCGGCCTCGACGTCTCGCTGGAAGAGGCCGAGACGATGACCTCGAGCGGCGTCACCGCGACGGTGGCCGCCCTCTCCGCACTGATCGAATCCGGCAATCCGCTGCACAAGGACGGCGTGCTGTGGACGCCGCACCGCCCTGCCCGTCCGGAAAAATCCGAAGGCGGCATCGCCATCAAGATGGTGTCGGATTTCGAACCCGCCGGCGACCAGCCGACCGCCATCAAGGACCTTGTCGAAGGCGTCGACAACAATGACCGCACCCAGGTGCTGCTCGGCGTCACCGGTTCCGGCAAGACCTTCACCATGGCCAAGGTGATCGAGGAGACGCAGCGCCCTGCTTTGATCCTGGCGCCCAACAAGACGCTGGCCGCGCAGCTCTATTCCGAGTTCAAGAAATTCTTCCCCGACAATGCGGTGGAGTATTTCGTCTCCTATTACGACTATTACCAGCCGGAGGCCTACGTTCCGCGCACCGACACCTTCATCGAGAAGGAATCCTCGATCAACGAGCAGATCGACCGCATGCGCCATTCGGCGACGCGCTCGCTGCTCGAGCGCGACGACGTCATCATCGTCGCCTCGGTGTCTTGC
The DNA here is from genome assembly GCF_055901595.1 of Mesorhizobium sp. WSM1386. Taxonomy (NCBI): domain Bacteria; kingdom Pseudomonadati; phylum Pseudomonadota; class Alphaproteobacteria; order Hyphomicrobiales; family Phyllobacteriaceae; genus Mesorhizobium; species Mesorhizobium sp. WSM1386. The sequence goes on along the minus strand of NZ_CM148373.1, from coordinate 2,352,708 downwards.
ATCTACGGTATCGGCTCGGTCGAGACCTATACGGCGATGACCTTCCAGATGCAGATCGGCGACCGGCTCGACCAGCGCGCGCTGCTTGCCGACCTCGTCGCCCAGCAATACAAGCGCCAGGACATCAATTTCGTCCGCGGCTCGTTCCGCGTGCGCGGCGATACGATCGAGATCTTTCCGGCCCACCTTGAGGATCGTGCCTGGCGCATTTCGATGTTCGGCGACGAGATCGAATCGATCACCGAGTTCGATCCACTGACCGGGCAGAAGACCGGCGAGCTGAAAAGCGTCAAGATCTACGCCAACTCGCACTATGTGACGCCGCGTCCGACCCTGAACCAGGCGATCAAGTCGATCAAGGAAGAGCTCAAGCACCGGCTGGTGGAACTGGAACGCGCCGGCCGCCTGCTGGAGGCACAGCGACTTGAACAGCGCTGCCGCTTCGACCTGGAGATGCTGGAAGCCACCGGTTCCTGCGCCGGCATCGAGAACTATTCGCGCTATCTCACCGGCCGCCAGCCCGGCGATCCGCCGCCGACCCTGTTCGAATATATCCCCGACAACGCGCTGGTCTTCATCGACGAAAGCCACGTCACCGTGCCGCAGATCGGCGGCATGTATCGTGGCGACTTTCGCCGCAAGGCGACGTTGGCGGAGTATGGCTTCCGCCTGCCCTCCTGCATGGACAACCGCCCGTTGCGCTTCGAGGAATGGGACGCCATGCGCCCGCTCTCGGTCGCGGTGTCGGCGACGCCGGGCGGCTGGGAGATGGAGCAGGCCGGCGGCGTCTTTGCCGAACAGGTCATCCGCCCGACCGGCCTGATCGACCCGCCGGTCGAAGTGCGCCCGGCCAAAAGCCAGGTCGACGATGTCGTCGGCGAGATCCGCGAAACCACCAAGGCCGGCTACCGCACGCTGGTCACCGTGCTGACCAAGCGCATGGCCGAGGACCTGACCGAATACCTGCATGAGCAAGGCGTCCGCGTGCGCTACATGCACTCCGACATCGATACGCTGGAACGCATCGAAATCCTGCGCGATTTGCGCCTCGGCGCCTTCGACGTGCTGGTCGGCATCAACCTTCTGCGTGAAGGCCTCGACATTCCCGAATGCGGTTTCGTCGCCATCCTCGACGCCGACAAGGAAGGTTTCCTGCGCTCCGAGACATCGCTGATCCAGACTATCGGCCGCGCGGCCCGAAACGTCGACGGCAAAGTCATCCTCTACGCCGACCAGATCACCGGCTCGATGGAACGGGCGATGGCCGAGACCAACCGCCGCCGCGAAAAGCAGATGGAGTGGAACGCGGCCAACGGCATCACCCCGGAATCGGTGAAGTCGCGCATCTCCGACATTCTGGATTCGGTCTACGAGAAGGACCATGTCCGCGCCGACATCTCGCAGTTCACCGACAGTGCCGGCGCCATGATGGGCAACAATCTCAAGGCCCATCTCGACGCCATGGACAAGCAGATGCGCGACGCCGCCGCCAACCTCGATTTCGAGAAGGCAGCCCGCATCCGCGACGAGATCAAGCGACTGCGCGAGATGGAACTGTCGATTTCCGACGATCCGCTGGCGCGCGAGGTGGAAGGCCAAAGCCCTGCCTCGGGCCGCGAAAAGGGCAAGCACAACAAGGGCGTGGCCAAACACCGTACGGCGGAGGAACAGGAGCGTTTCCGCAAGTTCGAGGAAGCGCGTGCCGCCGAAGAGGCGGCCAAGGCTGCCCGGCCCAACCTCTTCCGCAAGCCTAATCTCGACGAGATGGGCGCCGACGGCGCTGTCCCGGTGAAGAAGCCGCTGTTTGCCAAACCCTCGATCGACGACATGGGCCCCGGCACCGATATGCCGACGCCGGCGGGTGCCGTATCGCGCTCGCTGTTCAAGAAACAGTCGGCGTCCGAGGCGCACGGCTCCGACTTCGGCATTCCAGGCGAAGCCACCAAGCCGCTGTTCAAGAAGAACTCGCTCGACGAGATGACCGTGCGACGCACGGAAAAGCCGGTCGAAGGAAAGCTGCCCGCCAAGCCGCAGCCAATCTCCCCCCAAGCGGGGGAGATGCCCGGCAGGGCCGAGGGGGGCGCGAGGGATCGCGACGACAAACCAATCATTCGCCAGCGCGCCGGCATCGGCTCGTATGAGGATCCAGTCGACGCCCGCCGAGAGAAGCGCCGGCCGGGCAAGACGGGTCGGCCGGGACGGTAGCGGCCTCTTTCCTTCTCCCCCTGTGGGAGAAGGTGGATCGGCGCGATAGCGCCGAGACGGTTGAGGGGTGTTCCAGCGGAGTGAAACGTTGGTATTCCCTGGAGCAAAAATCCACCCGTAAACCACGTCGCCTGAGCTAATGGTTGCGCTTCTCCCCCTGTGGGAAGGCAAAGCGCTCCGCTCCTACCATCCCGCTTCGCCCAGCCGCAACCACCTCTGGACCATGAGCCATTCCTTGCCGCCGAGCGGCGGAAACGATACGCACGGCTGCAATTCCGCTTCTCCACGCAACATTCCGCCGGCCCACCCATGAAACCCAGGGATATCGCCGCCTACGTCTTCCTGGCCATCACCTGGGGCCTGTCCTTCCTCGTCCTGCTCAAGGTGGTGCATGCCTTCGGCTGGGTCGGTGCGGTCACCTTGCGCGCGCTGATCGCCGGCATCACGCTTTTCCTGCTCGCGGCGGCGACGCGGCGGCGGCTCGATTTCAGCGCCGGCTGGCGGCACTTCGCCGTGGTCGGCGCGACGACGGTCGCGGCGCAACTGATCGGCCTGTCCTACGCCACCCCGCGCATCGGCACCGCGATGGCGGCGATCCTCGTTGCCGCGATCCCGCTGTTCTCGATGATCCTCGGCCAATTGTGGGAGCTTGAACGCATCACTGTTCGCGGACTGGCCGGCCTGCTGCTCGGCGCCGCCGGCATCACCGTGCTGGTCGGCTTTCCCGCCGTCCCGGTCACGGCACCCTTCGCGTTCGGCTGCGCCGCCTCATTGTTCAGCTCCTTCTCCGCCGCCTTCGGCAGCAACTATGCCAACCGCCATCTGCGCGCGGCGGGCTCATTCGAGCTCACCGGCGCCGCTTTCCTGTTCGGCGGCCTGATGACGCTGCCGCTGCTGTTGGCAGTACCCGTTCCGGCCATGCCACGCCCCGTCGACTTTCTCTACCTCGCCCTTCTCGCCTGCGTGATGAGCGCGCTGACCTACATCGTCTATTTCCGGCTGGTTGCCAGCATCGGCGCCACCAGGACGATCAGCGTCGAATTCGCGGTTACGACGATAGCGGTGCTGGCCGGAACGCTTCTGCTCGGCGAGCAGCTGACCGTCGTCCAGGGCTTCGGCGCGACGGCGATCATCGGCGGCTGCATACTGGTGCTGGACCCGTTCCCGCGCCGGACGGAAGCGGCCGTCTTGCCATCGGCCCAACCTTTGGTGTAACCGCCTCTAGCATGATCCCGAAAAGTGGAATCTGGTTTTCGGGCAAGATCATGCTTTAACAAGAGAACAGAGCCTCGGGCTCTGTACTCGAACGTCTGAAAGGAGGGCTCACGTGTTCACGTTTCATCGTCACCATCGTCAGCGTGGCCCGATTTCTGCCCTGCGAGCTTGCTTGCAGGGCTGACCACGGTCCGGGTTTTTCCCGCTTCGATTTTTTGGTCTGCCCTTCGTGGTGCTGCAATGCCGAGCCTGATGGCCAGCAGCGCACCGTCAAAGTGTATCCGGAGTTGTCTCCGGCAAGAGCGCATGACCCCGACAGCCGGATGGTTTCGGAAAGGATCATGCGCCAACCAAAAAAGCGAAATCACAATGGCCCTGATCAGCCTCAAATCCCTCGGCGTCACCATGAGTGCGCCGCTGTTTTCCAATCTCGACCTCACCATCGGCACCGGCGACCGGCTCGGCATCGTCGCCGCCAACGGTCGCGGCAAGTCGACCTTGCTCAAATGCCTGACCGGCGAGATGGAGCCGACGTCGGGCGACATCACCCGCACGCGCGGCCTGCGCGTCGGCCATGTCGAACAGTCCGTTGCCCCTGCCTTGCTCGACCGCACCTTCCATCAGGTGGTGGCCGACGCCCTGCCGCCCGAGCAGGCCGACAGTGAGATGTGGCGCGTCGATGTGGTGCTGGATTCGCTTGATGTGCCGGAGGCAATGCGCGAGCGAGAAATGCGCGCGCTGAGCGGCGGCTGGCAGAGGCTGGCGCTGATCGCCCGCGTCTGGGTCACCGATCCGGACGTGCTTTTGCTCGACGAGCCGACCAATCACCTCGACCTCGCCCGCATCAGCCAGTTGGAAAGTTGGATGAACGCGCTGCCGCGCGAGGTGCCTGTCGTCATCGCCAGCCATGACCGCGCCTTCCTCGACGCTACCACCAACCGCACCCTGTTCCTGCGCCCGGAACAGTCGCCGGTGTTTGCGCTGCCCTACTCCCGCGCCCGGCAGGCGCTCGACGAGGTCGACGCCTCGACCGAGCGCAAGTTCCAGCGCGACATGAAGGTGGCGCAGCAACTGCGCCGCCAGGCCGCCAAGCTCAATAACATCGGCATCAATTCGGGCAGCGATCTTTTGACGGTCAAGACCAAGCAGCTCAACCAGCGGGCGGAAAGACTGGAAGAGGCGGCGAATCCGGCGCATCGCGAGAAGTCGGCCGGGGCAATAAGGCTGGCCAATCGCGGCACCCACGCCAAAGTGCTGATCACGCTCAACGATGCGGCGATTGAAACGCCCGACGGCACGCTGCTGTTCAAAACCGGCAAGCGCCACATCTGCCAGGGAGACCGCATCGTGCTGCTCGGCCGCAATGGCGTCGGCAAGTCGCGCTTCGTCACCCTGATCCGCAACGCCATCCTCGAGCCGGACACCGTTCAGAATGTGAAGGTGACGCCGTCGACGGTGCTTGGCTACAGCGACCAGGCGCTGTCGGGCATCAGCGGCGACGACACGCCGCTGGCCATGGTCTCTCGCCGCCACGATGTCGGCGAGCAACGCGCCCGCTCGCTGCTTGCCGGCGCCGGCGTGGTCATCGAGATGCAGGAGAAGAAGATCGGCGTGTTGTCCGGCGGCCAGAAGGCACGGCTGATGATGCTGGCGCTCAGGCTCGCCAACCCCAACTTCTATTTGCTCGACGAGCCGACCAACCATCTCGACATCGACGGCCAGGAAGCGCTGGAGGAGGAATTGCTCAAGCACCAGGCAAGCTGCGTGCTCGCCTCGCACGACCGCTCCTTCATCCGCGCCATCGGCAACCGCTTCTGGCTGATCGAGAAGCGGAAGCTGACCGAGGCGGACGACCCGGAGGATTTCTTCCGGGAGGTGGCTGAAGTCACCGGTTGAGCGGAGAAACGGAACTCCGGCCTGCCGTCGGCAGGTCGGAGGTTCGTATCATTCCATGAGACGTACCGTTGACTCCCGAAACGTATCGTGTGATGGTACGTCCATTGGATTCGACAAATGATACGCTCGTTCAAGGACAAGACCAGCGAGGCCGTTTCGAACGGCAAGTCTCCAAAGGGCTTTCCATCGGACCTTGTCCGATCAGCCCAACGGAAACTGTTCATGATCGACAACGCGACCGAGTTGTCGGACCTGAAGACGCCCCCAGGCAACAGGCTTGAGTCCCTGAAAGGCAATCGGGCCGGCCAACACTCCATCCGCATCAACGATCAGTTTCGCATCTGCTTTCGCTGGGTGGATGGACAAGCCGAGGGCGTCGAAATAACCGACTACCATTGAAGGACAGATGTCAAATGCTGAACATCAACCCGCCTATCCATCCCGGAGAAATCCTTCGCGAGGAATACCTCGTCCCGCTTGGCCTGAAGCCGTATACGCTGGCCAAGAAGCTGCATGTGCCACGTACACGCATCGAGCGCCTGGCCGGAGAGACGACACCGGTAACGCCCGACACCGCCCTGCGCCTTGCGAAGTTTTTCGGAACCACGCCGCAGTTCTGGATGAACATGCAGGCGAGTTACGATCTTGCCGTGGAGGGAGAGGCCAAGAAAGCCGATCTCGAAACGATCGAACGTTTGGAGACCGTTGCTTAAGGTAAATAGCGCCAGAACAGCCGGTCTCAAGCTGCTCGAAAAAGATTCAAGAGCTGTGTCGGATTGCCTGAACCTGCCTCGTCCTTGGGATGCCGACACGATGATGCCGGCGTCAACCCAGGGAGAATGCATCATGTCCGTCCTTTCATCCATCGGTCGCATCGCAACCCAATACGCGGCAGCGCGTGCCCGCCATCGCAGCGAACGCATCCTGCTCTCGCTGCCGGCCGAACTGCGCAAGGACATCGGCTTTCCGGAAATCCTGGATGCGCAAGACAGCCGTCGCGCGGCTACCTTCTCGGCCAAAATCATTTGACCGCGGCGAACCGGCCCATGTGCCTGTCGTTCAAACCCTCCGGTTGCCCGGCCTGTCCGGGCCCCGCCTGCGAAAAAAATTCTGCGGCCATGTAGGATAGCAGTCGTCCCGTGCGTCCTGGGATTGGCAAAGCCAAGTTAACCCAAAGAGGAGCAAGAGATGACCGACCAGACCCCCGTTCAGCCCAGGGCAGAAGTGCTCGGCGGATTGACCCCCTATCTGCAGGTGGACGGCGCCTTCAAGGCCGCCGAATTCTACAAGAAGGCTTTCGGCGCCGAGCAGGTCTTTGCCTATCCGGCCGACGAGCAGGGCCGCACCATGCACATCCATCTCCACATCAACGGCTCGACGCTGATGCTTTGCGACGCCTATCCCGAACACGGCCATCCGCATCAGAAGGCGCAGGGCTACACGCTGCAGCTCCATCTCGGCGATGGCGATATCGACACCTGGTGGCAGCGCGCCGTCGATGCCGGCTGCGAGGTGGTCACGCCACTGCAGGTGATGTTCTGGGGCGACCGCTGGGGTCAGATCAACGATCCGTTCGGCGTCGCCTGGGCCATGAATGCGCCAGTGAAGTAAGGCGGAAGCTTTTAACCTCTCCCCTTGTGGGAGAGGTCGGATTGCCCCGAATTGCCTTTCGCAATTCGGTTGGCAATCCGGGTGAGGGGTAACTTGGCGCCAAGCTGGAACACCCCTCATCCGTCTCGGCGCTGCGAACAGATCCACCTTCTCCCACAAGGGGGAGAAGGAAGAACCCACCAATGAGGAGTTCCACCATGTCCTATGTCGACGGTTTCGTGCTTGCCGTGCCTAAGGCTAAACTTGACGACTACAAGAAACTCGCCAACCTCGCAGGCCCGATATGGATGGAACACGGCGCGCTGGCCTATGTCGAATGTATCGGCGACGACGTGCCCTATGGCGAGGTCACCTCGTTCCCGCGCGCCGTCCAGGCCAAGGACGACGAGGTCGTCATCTTCTCCTGGGCCGTTTACGAATCCAGGCAGAGTCGCGATGCGGTCATGGCCAAGGTGATGGCCGATCCTCGCCTGCAGTCCGACTGGTCGACCATGCCGTTCGACGGCAAGCGCATGATCTTCGGCGGCTTCCAGCCGTTCATGGAGCTTTGAGCAGCTGGCGCAACTGAGCGCCTGTTGCCAATCTATTACCCGCCGAGCTTATCAAGCAGCGGCTTCAGCCTGTCTCCATAGCGCTTCCACAGGTCGACCGAGCCCTGGTACATCGGCTGGCGCACCTGCGCGGCCGATGCGGTGCGCACAGGCCGGTCGGTCTGGTGGAAAGACAGCACGGCATCGTCCCATGGCAGGCCGAGATAGTCGATGAGCGCCCGGCTCTGCCCTTCCTGGTCGGCGACGAAATCCTCGTAGCGCAAGTCGTGCACGACGCCCGGCATCACGCTGTGCCAATGCGCCATGATGTCGGTGTAGAGATTGTGGAAGTCGGCGAGTTCGCCGAGATCATAGCCGTAGCGATGGCTGTCGCCGCGGAAATGCACCTTGTAGATCGACAGGCAGGTCGCCGCCGCATCGCGGGCGCAATGGATGATCCTGGCCTTCGGCATCATCATGTGGATGAAGCCGACGAGCAGGAAGTTGCCCGGCATCTTGTCGGTGACATGGCGCATATGCGGGAAGCGGGCGTGCAGCATGTCGAGATAGGCCCGGCCTGCCTCGGCGAAATCCGAATCGTCCGTATCCGTTACGCCCCAGGGGAAGCCGCCCGGCATCGTCGCCGGGAACTGCTTGCCGACCGCCTTCTTCAGGATGCTGAGCTCGCCCGCGCCATAGACCTGTGGATGGCTGGCGATGATCTGCTCGACCAGCGTCGTACCCGAACGCGGCATGCCGACGATGAAGATCGGCGCGTCATCGGTGATCGGGCTCGGCTTGTGCCTTTCGAAGAAGCCGGCGTTGAACACCGTCTTCATCGCCTCGAATTCAGCGCGCGTCCTGACGGGATCATAGTTGATCCCCTTGCGGCGAATGGCATTGCCTTCGGTGAAATAGTCGAAGGCCCTGTTGTAGTCCTTCAGATCGTCGTTGGCCTTGCCGAGTCCGAAGGACAGCTGCATGCGTGCCAGGCTGCCCTGCGGCGCCTTGGCATGCTGGGCTTCCATGCCGGCCAATTCGGCGTCGCGCTCCTGCTGTCGCTTGACCTGCGCCAGCATCAGCCAGGCCGTGGCCATGCCGGGATTGACCGCCAACGCCTGCCGGAACAGATCGGCCGCTTCGTCGAGCTTGCCCTTTTCCATCAACCCGACGCCGAGCCCGTGCAACAGATCGGCATCCTTGGGGCGGATGGTCAGTGCCTCCTGGAAAACCGCCAGCGCCTCGTCCAGCCGCCCGGCCTCCTGGAGCGTTTCGGCAAGCCCGATGCGGGCGCGCACATGAAACGGGTTGCGTGCGACGGTGCCGCGATAGATCTCTTCGGCCTCCTCGAACTGGCCGACCTGCTTCAGCGACGAACCGAGATTGTCGCGCGCAGCGAGCTGGTCCGGCCGCAGATCCACCGCGCCACGGAAGAAATCGATGGCCGCGGCAGGGCGGCCGAGATCGCGCATCACCGTGCCGAAATTGTTGAGGAAGTCGGGATTGGTCGGCTGCAACTGCACCGATTGTTCGATGAGATCCAGCCCTTCGTCGCTGCGCCCGGTCTGGTGCAGCAGCAATCCCAGGAAATGCGCCGCGGCCGCGTGCTTGGGCTGACGCGCCAGCACCTGCCGGTAGATCGCCTCGGCTTCCTGACGGCGCCCGGCCTGATGGAGTTGCAGCGCCTGCTGCACATACTGGTCGAGCCCCAGCGGCGGCTGTCCGCCAGCGCCAGACCTCGCTCCCGCACCCGCCGCTCTTCTCTGATCTCTGTTAATGGGAAACCTGCCGTGTTTGTCCGCCTGCCGCGATCTAAGCCATTGGCGCGGCGGGTTCAAGGCTTTGCGTGGTTCCCAGCCCTATCCGTCGTGAGGGCGATCAGATCAGACGATTGGTCTCGGCAACCTGCCTGGCCCGCCTCACGGTGCCATCGGTGTCGGCGATCGTTCGCCGTGCCGCCTCATCGCTTCTGATGGTCAGCCGTGCCGACTTGACGATCATCGGCTGGCCGGTGGGGCCGACAGCAATGGCATGTATGGTGGTCGGCTTGATGATCGGATTGACCGCCGCGGTCTTTCCCCTTGAGCTTCTTGTGTAAATCATGGATTTGTCCTCGTTCCGTAGTAAATAAAAATACCTGAGCCCGGGAAATATCCCCGTGCACCGTCAGAATTTTTTGAAATATTTTGCAATCATAGCAGAATTATATTGGTATTTATAGCGATCTATTTTTTACCGAAGGCGGGCGGATTTCATGAATCATCTTGAAGACGGCGCCCAGCCGATCTATATATAACAGGCATCGTTTGGGCCAGAATTGGCATCTCGCGGCGTCAGAGGTTCTCGACCCGCCAATCTCATGCCAAATCATCGATACCGGGCGCGCGGCACATTGGCCGTGCGACGATTTCTCAATCCGCGAAAGACATTCATGAACACCGGAACCGTGAAATTCTACAATGGCCAGAAGGGCTTTGGCTTCATTCAGCCGGCCGACGGCGGCAAGGACGTTTTCGTCCATGTCAGCGCATTGGAGCGCGCCGGTTTCCCGGGTCTCGCCGAAGGCCAGAAGCTGCAATTCGAGTTGGAGCGTGACGCCAAGGGCCGCGAATCGGCCGCCAATTTGCAACTAATCTGATCCGGCCGAATTCGATGAACGCTGACCACGGATGTACTGGCAGCTCTCGAAAGCGGCTTATTTCCAGCGATTGCCGGAAATAGGAAAGCGGGGCTCGTCCCCGCTTTTTTGCCTTCAGGATCGCCGTTTCGCATGCGCCCCCCAAGGCGTAAAAATATCAAGGCGTAAACTATCAGGGCCAGGACAATGCCGGACCGCACCACCCATTCCATCGCCCATTTCACCGCACCGTTCGTGCTCGGCGGGCTGGAGGGCCAATTGCCGGCTGGCGATTACGACATCGATCACGACGAAGAGCTGGTCGAAGGCATGTCGCGGCTTGCCTGGCGCCGCGTCGCCACCTTCATCCATCTGCCGGCAAGGGCGGTGAAGAACCCGCCCACCAGCCAGCTCGTCGCCATCGATTACCTGGACCTCGAAACAGCGCTGAAGCGCGACCGGGAGAATGCAGCATGATCCGTTTCCAGCCGAATGCGCGGCCGCGCAACGACACCCCCTCGCACCTCTTTGCCGTCGGCCAGACCGTGCGCATGAAAGGCCGTGGCGGCCTTCTCCTCAAGACCGCGGACCTGTTCGAAATCAAGAGCAGGTTGCCGGTCAAGGACGGTTCCCCGCAATACCGCATCCGCAGCGAACACGAGACCCATGAGCGGGTTACCACGGAAGACAATCTCGAACCGGCCGACAATCCGATTGTTGCCAACAATCCGATTGTCTGAGACCGCGCCAAACGCCAAACCAACACGCATGAGGAGCAGCCAAGATGGCCAAAGGTCAGCAGCGAAGCAATCGCGAAACGCGCAAGCCGAAGAAGGACAAGGTGGTAGCCAAGGCCGCCTCCCCGTTCGGCTCGTCGGTCAAGCAGGCGGAGAACGGCCTGAAGCCGAAGTCCAAGGGCTGACGAACTAGGGGGCGCCTCGTGTGTCCCTCTCCGTCTTCTGCTAAGGCGACGGACCCAACAGGCCCATGCAACGCTTGCCACGGAGACTTGCTTGAACTTCGTCATCGAGTTCTACCGGTCGCGTGACGCAGAGGAAGCGACGCTCGACAAAGTGTCGCTGGAAGCGCCGACCTTGCGTGCCGCGCTGCAAGGTGCGACCGCGCTGTTCCACAGCCTGGCCATGCCGCAAGTCCCCGATCGCCTGCGCATTTCCGATGAAAACGGCAGCGAACTTTATGCCGGGCCGGCCGATGGGGCGTATCCGACCTAGACGAGAAGCATTTGCTGCATGACCCCATTAAAGTTGACGTAAGGACGAGGCCATAAGATCCGCCTGAACGCGGCCGCCAATCGGGCCGAGGCATTGTGGGCCGCCCGGCGCGATCGTCGGCCAAGGCAGGAGGCACATGGACAGGTCTCGCATCATCGTGACGGCGGTGGTGCTGGCCTTGCTCGGCGCCATCGTGCCCATCGCCGCGATGTTTCACCTTTCATGGACCCAGGCCGTCCAGAACGAATACGAACGGCTGCACCAGTTCGCCAGCCGCGCCATCGCCAGGGCCGACATGTCGCTCGATGAGGCGAACGATGCCTTGCGGCAGATAGACCGGTTCAGCGGCATCCCCTGTTCGGCGGAGCACATAGCCCGCATGCGGCAACTTACCATCAACACGCGCACCATCGAGGAAATGGGCTATTTTGAAAATGGCCTGCTCAAATGCTCGTCGTGGGGACCGACCGAGGGCCGCGTCGCGCGTTCCAGGCCGGACTTCATCACCAGTGACGGCATCGCCGTAACCGCCCGCATGCAGCCCGTGATGAGCGTGGGCCATACGCTGATGGCGCTGCAGTTCAAGCACCACAACGCCCTGGTCGATCCGGTGCGCTTTGCCGACGTCGTCGTCGATCCCGGTGTCCAGCTCGCTTTGACGACGAAAACCGGCATCCTGCTCGGCACGCTGAACGGCCCCGATCCGGCGCGGGTTGAAAAGATCATCGCCGGTCCTGAGGAAGGCATCGACGACGGCCTTTTGTTTGCCACCGCGCGCGGCACCGGCTGGATCGCCGTCGCCACCGAACCGGAAAGCCAGATTCTGGACAGCGTGCGCCGGCAGCAGCTTTTGCTCCTCCCGCTCGGCGCCTTCATTGCCGCCTTCATCATCGGCATGGTCGTCTGGTTTTCCCGAAGACGGCTTTCACCCCTGGGAGAGTTGCAGATCGCCGTGCGCAAGCGCGAGTTCATGGTGCACTATCAGCCGATCGTCGATCTCAAGACCGGCAGATGCGTCGGCGCCGAAGCGCTGGTGCGCTGGAAGCGGCCGGACGGCTCCCTGGTGCGGCCCGATCTTTTCATTCCGCTTGCCGAGGAGAGCGGCCTGATCACCGCCATTACCGACCAGGTGATCGCGCTCGTCGTGTTCGACCTGAACAGCCTTCTGGTTGCCGACCGCTCCATTCACATCGCCATCAATCTCAGCGCGGCGGATGTCGGCACCGAGCGGGTTCTGCCGATTATCGCCAAGGCGCTGCAGCACACCGGGATCCAGCCGCAGCAAATCTGGCTCGAGGCGACCGAGCGCGGCTTCGTCGATATCGAGGCGGCTCGATCGGCGCTCGCCCGTGCCCGCGAACTTGGCCATGCGGTGGCGATCGACGACTTCGGCACCGGCTACTCGAGCCTCTCCCATCTCGAAGGCCTGCCGCTCGATGCGCTGAAGATCGACAAGGCGTTCATCGACACGATCAGCACGAATTCCGCCACCAGTTCGGTGACGCCGCACATCATCGACATGGCCAAGACGCTGAAGCTGACGATCGTCGCCGAAGGCGTCGAAACCCAGGCGCAGGCCGACTACCTCGTCGAACGCGGCGTCGAATATGGCCAAGGCTGGCTGTTTGCGAAGCCGATGCCCGCGGCCGAGTTCATCGCCTATTGTCGGCAGGCGAAGATACGGCCAGGCGGACGCTGAGCATGCGCGCCCTCTCCCGATTCGTGGGAGAAGGCGCAAGCCTACGCTTTCAGCACGGGGCTTTTTTCAGCACGGCCCGTCACCAACCACACGATAGTCCGCGGCGCGGGCTTCGCAGGCATTGGGGAAGCTGCGCATCTCGCCATGCCGGCGGGCGCAGACGGGAGCGTATTCGCGGGTGCAAAATGTCTGCTCTTCGCCACCGCCACCACCGCCGCCATCGCGGCAGGGACCGTCACGCACGATGCGGTAGCCGGCGCGGTCGGCAAGGCAGGCATTGGCGAAGGTCTGGCGGTCACCACCGCGCCGGGCACAGACCGGCTCGTATTGCTTGGTGCAGAATTGCGGCTCGGGCCGCGGTGGTCGCGGACGCGGCCCCGGCCCGTCATCGACGACGACGGTGCAGGCGGCCAGAAGCGCCGACAGGAACAGGACGGCCAACCCTTGCCTGGAGTAGCCGAACCCCAGTCTGGAGAAGCCAAACCCTTGCCTGGAGAAAAATGACGCCTGAAATTTCATGCTGATCTCTCCCTCGATCCCATCCCTGATGATGATCCTCGCAATTCGCCCTCCAAATGCAACCCCCGTTTGCAGCCCGCACGGCAAACCGCGACGGGAGTGGCGGTGACCGGTCCGCGCCTCCGGTGTCGCTGGCCTATGCTTGACCATGGCCGTGGGCCGATGACCCGCCCGGCAACGAGGCCTATTTGCGGCCGATCGACATTCAGATCGGTCGATTCTTGCGTCGGGATGCGCCCAATGTGGCGGCCCGCGACGCTATCTTGCAACCTTCACGTTTCCGTGCGATAAATTCCGTGTTCGGGCATTTGCGACCCGGAGAGCGGAACGTTTTGGACGACCTTTCCCCGATACTGTGAATCTCTGACGGCCCCGTTTTTCGGCGGGGGGTTTGACCATGCGCCAATGCATGACTGCCGAAAGCAACCACCGGGAACTGCCCTCGACGCCAGTGGCGGGCAGGACCACCAAAGACTGAACGGGTGAAGGAGTTTCCCCAATGGCCCAGACCGGCACCGTTAAATTCTTCAACGCGACCAAAGGCTTCGGTTTCATCACGCCCGACGGCGGCGCCAAGGACGTGTTCGTCCATATTTCCGCGATCGAGGCCTCGGGCCTGCGCACGCTGGTCGACGGCCAGAAGGTCACTTTCGACGTCGAGCCGGATCGCATGGGCAAGGGCCCGAAGGCCGTCAACCTGCGCGCGGCCTGAACCGTCGACGCGTCGCACGTCCCTGCGGATGTGCGAACGAGGCACCAGGGCTTGGCCCTGGGCATGCAAACAGTTGGAAGGCGCGATGATTTTTCATGTCGGCGACGCAGCTTGAATGCACGTCGCCCAAAACCGGATCCGGTTTTAGGTCAACGACATGCATCACAACGCTTTAAGTGCCTGTAAAACTTTCTCTTGCCGATGACGCTAAAATAAAGGACAAATTTCCTCTCGGGCATTTGCCGGCCCGAGACTGGAGTTTATGGGATCAAAGGAGCTTCCCATGCCGCAGACCGGCACCGTCAAATTCTTCAACCATGCCAAGGGCTTCGGCTTCATCACGCCGGACGATGGCGCGAAGGATGTCTTCGTCCATATTTCGGCCGTGCAGGCGTCGGGTCTTCCCGGTCTCGAAGATGGGCAGAAAGTGACATTCGACACCGAGCCGGACAAGCGCGGCAAGGGGCCCAAGGCCGTCAACCTGTCGGTCGGCTGAGCCGGCTTCGGATACAGGTCGGCTCGGCGGGCCGGTTCTGCTCAATTGCGAGCGTGTTTTTTGGCGCTTTTTGGATCGACCCGTCGAAATCCGTTCAGCCTCCGTTCAGCCACGGTCGCATATTAGTCTTTGGTAAAGCCGGACCGCATCCCCTGCAAAACTGCACGGCCCGGTACGAAGGAGACCAAGATGAACCGAATTTTCAAGACAGCCGTGCTGTCCGCCGCCGTGGTCGCCACCACGCTCGCGACCTTGCCCGCCGCCAACGCGCGTGACTGGCGCCATCACCGCCACGGCAATGGCGATGCCGTTGCCGCCGGCGTCCTCGGCCTCGCCGCCGGTGCCCTGATCGGTGGCGCGTTGGCCAACGACCGGCCGCCACCCGACGCTGACCGCTACTACGATGACGGTTACTACGATCGTGACGTCGTGGTGCGCCCGGCCCCGGTCCGCCGCTACTACGCTGAGCCGCGGGTGGTCTATGCCGACCGTTATGCCGAACCGTGGACGCGTGACTGGTACGAGTACTGCTCGGACCGCTACCGCAGCTTCAACTCGCGTACCGGCACCTTCACCGGCAATGACGGCGAGCAGCATTTCTGCACCGCCAACTGAGTGCATGTCGCCCAAAAGTGCGCAGCGGTTTTGGGATAACGACTTGCACAAGATAGAATTTCAAAGCGCGAAAGCGCTTTAGGGCTTCCCTGCCCCACAAAAAAGCGCTGGCTGCATGGTCGGCGCTTTTTTGTAGTGTTGCCGCTTCGGAACTCTTCTGAGGTCGGCTCGGATCCAGTCCGAAGGATTCAAGTCAGGAACGGATTGGTCCTGCGCTCTTCGCCAAAACGGCCGCCGGGGCCATGGCCGCAGATGAAGCCGATATCGTCGCCGAGCGGCAGCAGCTTGTCCTTGATCGACGCGATCAGCGTCGCGTGGTCGCCGCCCGGCAGGTCGGTGCGGCCGACCGAGCCGCGGAACAGCACGTCGCCGACATGGGCGAACTTGGCCGCGCGGTTGTAGTAGACGACATGGCCAGGCGCATGACCCGGGCAGTGCAGCACCTCGAACACATGGCCGCCGAACGATACGGTCTCGCCCTCGGTGAGGAACCGGTCGGGAACGCAATCGCGCGAACCGTCGATGCCGTAGCGCCTGCCCTGGTTCGCCAGATTGTCGAGCAACGGCTTGTCGGCCGCATGCGGACCGATGATCTCGATACCGAGCGCCTCCTTCAAGTCCATCGCGCCGCCGGCATGGTCGATGTGGCCATGGGTGATCCAGATCGCTCCAGCCGTGATCGCATTGTCCTTCAGCACCGCCAGCACCTTGTCGATGTCGCCGCCCGGATCGACGACCACACCGTGCTTGTCGTCCATGTCGAACAGGACGGTGCAGTTCTGCTGGAACGGTGTGACCGGCACGATGCCGGCATTGAGCTGACCCATGATCGTCCTTTCGCTATCTCGGCCGTCATGTAGAGGCAGCAGCGAAGGGCGTCCACCCTCGAGGGGACGAACAGCCACTCACTTCAACGACAGGAATGGCGCTTCAACGACAGAAATGGCGCTTCAACGAAAGAAGTGGCGCTTCAAAACAGAAATGGGCGGCCGAAGCCGCCCACTTGGCCACCCCGAGTGACAGGCTTATTTCTTCATGGCGCCCATGACCGCGCCGAGAATGCCGGTCAGGATCGCGCCGCCACCGGCGCCGCCGACGATGTTCTGCAGGTTGAGCGCGCTGCCGAGACCGCTCGTTGCCGCCGCTGCCGCTGCCGGATCGACCGTGCCGCCGAGCAGGCTGCCGAGGATGGCCGCACCGCCGACGCCGCCAATGGCGCCGCCCAGGATTTTGGGAAGCTGACCCATCGCTGCCGTCTTGAGCGCCGCACCGACCGCCTGACCACCGATGATGCCTGTAATCACCTGTATAATGATCGGAAGAAGCGTGTTCATGTCCATATGGTTAGTCCCTCCATAGCTGCCAGCCTCCCGGGCCGACAGCATCATGAGACGCCGAATTGGACGAAAGTCAAATGCAGAAACGCTGAAATAAAAGGGGCGATCCGAAAACCGCCCCTGCTTGCGAAAAAAGCTGTGACTTTCGTTATTCTGCAGCGATCGCGTGCTTCGGCTGAACCGCGACAGAATAGTCGTTCATGAGATTCTTTGCGATTTCACCAACCTCGAATCGGTAAGGCCCGATCTCCGAAACCGGCGTTACTTCCGCAGCCGTCCCGGTCAGGAAACATTGCTCGAAGCCCTCGAGCTCTTCCGGCATGATTGCACGTTCAATGACCTCAAGGCCGCGATCCTTGGCCAGCCCAATGACCGTGCGGCGAGTGATGCCATCGAGGAAGCAGTCGGGCTTGGGTGTATGGATCTTGCCGTCCTTGACGAAGAAGATGTTGGCGCCGGTTGCTTCCGCGACTTGCCCGCGCCAGTCGAGCATCATGGCGTCGGCATAACCCTTGGCCTCGGCGGCGTGCTTGGACATGGTGCAGATCATGTAGAGGCCGGCGGCCTTCGACTTGGACGGCGCGGTGCGCGGGTCGGGCCGGCGCCATTCCGCTATGTCGAGACGGATACCCTTCAGCTTCTGCGCCGGATCGAAATAGCTCGGCCACTGCCAGATGGCGATGGCGCAGTTGATGCGGTTGTTCTGGGCCGAAACGCCCATCTGCTCGCTGCCGCGCCAGGCGATCGGCCTGACATAGGCGTCCTGGAAACCCTGCTTCTTCAACAGCGTGGTCGAGGCGTCGTTGAGCTCGGCGACCGAATAGGGAATCTTGAAGCCGAGCAGGCGCGCCGATTCATGCAGGCGCTCGGTATGCTCGTTGAGCTTGAAGATCTCGCCGCCATAGGCGCGCTCGCCCTCGAAGACGGCGCTGGCATAGTGCAGGCCGTGCGTCAGCACGTGGATCTTGGCGTCGCCCCACTGGACGAACTCGCCGTTCATCCAGATGAAGCCGTCCAGTTGGTCGAAGGGAACGGATGCCATGGTAACCTCCCGCGGGCCGCGGCCCGCATATCTTTAGTGTCGTTGCGTGTTCTTTTTGGCCGTGCCATGTGATTGGAGACGCCGGCCGGTGTCTCGAAGCGTAAGCGGATATTCACGCTCTGGCAAACTCAGGAAGTTCCGGAAAAACCGGCTTGCCTTGCCTTTTCGTTCGCAATCCGCCCAAAAGCTTGTCAAAAATTACCATTGCAGGGAAATTACGTCAATAGTACTGACATAATATCCCTTTCCCATGGAGAAATGATGACGGATCGAAGCCACGCAGGGAAACCGATCAGGACCGCGATCACCGACGAGGACGGCATCGACTTCGCCATCATCGAGCTGTTCTTCTTCGCCTATCGCGACTTCACCTCCGATCCCGATCAGATCCTGGCCGATTACGGCTTCGGCCGTGCCCACCACCGGGTGCTGCATTTCGTCAACCGCAGGCCGGGCCTGACGGTCGCCGAACTGCTCGACGTGCTCAAGATCACCAAGCAGAGCCTGGCGCGCGTGCTCAAGCAACTGATCGACACCGACCATGTCGTGCAATTGCAAGGTCCGCGCGACCGCCGCCAGCGCGAACTCTATCCGACGGCCAAGGGCCGTGCGCTGGCTCTGGCCCTGGCGCGGCCACAGTCGCGCCGCATCCGTGCTGCATTGGAAGATTCCGGAGCCACCGAACGGACCTTGGTGGAACGCTTCCTCGAAGCGATGGTCAATCCGGAACTGAGAGCTCAGATCGACGTTGGGTCCGCAAAAATGTCAGGGAAAAGCCATGGAGAGCACTGAGAGGGTCGATCAGGCGGCCGCACCGGACGACGACGCGCCGCATCTGCTTGTGGTCGACGACGACACCCGCATCCGCAATCTTCTCAAGCAATATCTGACCGAGAACGGCTTTCGCGTTACCGTTGCCGGCAATGCCGACGAAGCCCGGCGCAAGCTCGCCGGCCTCGATTTCGACCTGCTCGTGCTGGACGTGATGATGCCGGGCGAAAGCGGCGTCGATCTCACCAAATCGTTGCGCGCCGAAAAGAACGTGCCGATCCTGATGCTGACGGCGCTGTCGGAGACAGACAGCCGCATCTCCGGACTGGAGGCCGGCGCCGACGACTATCTGCCAAAACCCTTCGATCCGCGCGAGCTGATCCTGCGCATCAACAACATCCTGCGCCGCGGCGGCCCGGCGACGACGCCCAAGGTCGAACAGCTGGTCTTTGGCCCCTACACCTTCCAGATCGCCCGGCGTGAACTGAAGCGCGGCGGCGAGGCGCTGAAGCTGACCGACCGCGAGCAGGAGATCCTGGCGATCTTCGCCGCGCGCGCCGGCGAGACCATTCCGCGCCACGAACTGGTCGGCGACGATTCGGAGGTCGGCGAGCGCACCATCGACGTCCAGATCAACCGGCTGCGCCGCAAGATCGAGCGCGATCCGTCCAACCCCGTCTGGCTGCAAACCGTGCGCGGTATTGGGTATCGGCTCAGCGTGGAATAGAGTTACCGGCGGCGGCCTGAATTGCGGCCGGCGGATGAAAAGAGCCAATGGCGACCACGGAACTGGAACAGCCGGAAAATGACGCCTTGAGCGCACGCGCCACGCGAACGCTCAAGACGGTGCCGCGCATCTGGAACCGGTTCTGGCGCCTCGTTTCTTTTTACATGCCCAAGCGCCTCTATGCGCGCTCGCTGATCATCGTCATTGCGCCGATGATCCTTCTGCAATCGGTCGTCGCCTTCGTCTTCATGGAGCGTCATTGGGCGACCGTGACGCAGCGCCTGTCGCAGGCCACCGTGCGCGACATCGCAGCCATCATCGATCTGATCGAGACCTATCCGCACGATGCCGACTATGCCAACATCATCCGCATCGCGCAGGATCGCATGCAGTTGAAGGTCGACCTCCTGCCTCCCGACCCCCTGCCGCCGCCTGGGCCGAAGCCCTTCTTCTCGATCCTCGACGACGTCCTCTCGTCCGAGATTACCCGCCAGATCAACCGCCCGTTCTGGATCGACACTGTCGGCAATTCCAACATCGTCGAGGTGCGCGTCCAACTCGAGGGCAAGGTGCTGCGCGTCTTCGTGCGCCGCAGCCAGGCCTATGCCTCGAACACCCACATCTTCCTGATCTGGATGGTCGGTACCTCGCTGGTGCTGCTGATGATCGCCATCCCCTTCCTGCGCAACCAGATCCGGCCGATCCTGACGCTTGCCGAAGCCGCCGAGAGCTTCGGCAAGGGCCGGCCGATGCCGCGCGATTTCCGTCCGCGCGGCGCCGAGGAGGTGCGGCGTGCCGGCTTTGCCTTCATCCAGATGCGCGAGCGCATCGAGCGCCAGATCGAACAGCGAACCGCCATGCTCACCGGCGTCAGTCATGACCTGAGAACCATCCTCACCCGCTTCAAGCTGCAGCTGGCGCTGGCCGGCGGCAAGGCCGACACCAAGGCGGCCCTCAACCAGGACATCGACGACATGCAGTCGATGCTGGAAGGCTATCTCTCCTTTGCCCGCGGCGAAGCCTCGGAAGATCCGGGACGCTTCGACCTCGAAGCTTATTTCCAGAAACTCGGCGAAGAAGCGGCCCTGCGCAAATGCAAACTGTCGACGACGCTTTCCGGCGATCCGACCGTGCATGTGCGGCCGAATGCCTTCGCCCGGCTGTTGTCCAACGTCATCGGCAATGCCTTCCGCTATGCCAAGACGGTGGAGGTCACCGCCGACCACGGACGTGGCTCCCTCGTCGTCACCGTCGACGATAACGGTCCCGGCATTCCGATCGACAGGCGCGAGGACGTGTTCAAGCCCTTCGTACGGCTTGACGAGGCCCGCAACCTCGATGCCAGCGGCACCGGGCTGGGCCTGTCGATCGCCCGCGACATTGCCCGCAGCCATGGCGGCGACATCACCCTCGACGACAGTCCGCTCGGCGGATTGCGGGCCGTGATCAAGGTTCCGGCCTGACCGCGGCACGATCCCGGAAAGTAGAACCGGCTTTTCTCGGACAAACGGAAATCGTTTGTCCAGAGATCATGCCCAACCGGAAGGCTGCTTCATCCGCCCGTCATGAAATCATGATCAAGAGCACGCATGAAACGCGCGACTACACTTGATTCGTCCTTGCCGCCTCACTTCGATCCCGTACCCGCCAAGGTGCGCTGGAGCCAAGCGCGGGCGGCGGGCTGGTCGCCGTTCCGGCATCGTCTCAACGCAACCGCCGACCTTTCCAGCAAAGGGCCGCCATGCGCATCTTGATGGTCACCGACGCCTGGCGCCCGCAAATCAACGGCGTCGTCCACACGCTGGAGCGGCTCACCGAAACCCTGAAATCCTTCGACGTCGCGGTCGATTTCCTGACACCCAACATCTTCCGCACGCTGCCCTTGCCGACCTATCCCGACATCAGGCTGGCGTTGACCACGCCCGGCCACGTCGCGCGGCTGATCGATGCCTACAAGGCCGACCACATCCATATCGTCACCGAAGGGCCGCTCGGCATCATGGCGCGGCGCTATTGCCGCAATGCCGGCCGCCCGTTCACCACCAGCTACCACACGCGCTTTCCTGAATATCTCAGCGCCCGGCTGCCGGTGCCGGAAAGCTGGGCCTATCGCTGGCTTCGTGATTTCCACAATTCCGGCCAGGGCACGCTGGTCGCCACCCAGTCGCTCGCCGACGATCTCTCGGCGCGCGGCTTCAACAAGCTGCGGCCGTGGACGCGCGGCGTCGATACCGACCATTTCCGCCCGGACAAGCGCAAGGACCTCGGCTTTCCCGGCCCCGTCTTCCTCTGCGTCGGCCGCGTCGCCATCGAAAAGAACCTTTCCGCCTTTCTCGACCTCGACCTGCCAGGCAGCAAGGTGATCGTCGGCGAGGGACCGGAACTCACCAAGCTCAGGGCAAGGTACCCGCAGGCGCATTTCCTGGGCCACCGCCCCAATGACGAACTGGCCGAGATCTATGCCTCTGCCGACGTCTTCGTCTTCCCCAGCCGCACCGACACCTTCGGCAACGTCATCATCGAGGCGCTGGCCAGCGGCACGCCGGTGGCCGCCTATCCGGTGACCGGGCCGATCGACATCGTCGGCGACGGCTTTGGCGGCGCGGTCTCGAACGATTTGCGCGAGGCAGCGCTTGCCGCCCTCAACGTCGACCGCTCTCAGGCTCGCGAACGCGCCATGCGCTACAGCTGGAAGGCTTGCGCCGAAATGTTCCTCCATGCGGTCGAGGAGGCGCTGGGCAGGACGCGCAAGCTGGCGGCCTGATGGAGCTGGCGCGCTGCGATGCATCGCGATCGTGCGCGGCGGGCTTCGATCTCCGCGAGCGCGCTTCTTGCGAGAGCTTGTGCAACCGTTCCGTGCGGTGCATTATTGTGCGCGTGTGGGGGATTGGCGCCGATTTCAACGCTGGACGAGTTGCCTGCCGTAACGCCGAAGCGCCGCCTGTTGCGCATCGGCAAGACCGTCGCGAGAGTGTTCGGCTATTGCCGTGCGAACGCCTGGCCACTTTTCGTGGCCGCCTGGTTACCCTGCTTCCTGACGACGCTCTGTCTGATTGTGCTTGCTTTTGTTCTCTTTGCCGATCCGAGACAGGCGCCCACCTGGCTTCTATCGCGAGGCTTTGACCCCAGGACTTGGCTTTCCGCCATTGTTGCCGCGCCGTTCTCGGGAATGGTCTTTGCGTTCGTTCTGGATCGCATGGCGAACGCGCCCGAGCCCGGCCGTGTCGTTGTTCGGCGCGGCATTGAGAGCGTCAAACACTTTGCGATCCCGGGCATGCGCCTTGAGTTCGGTCAGCGGATTCTTGTGGCTGCGTTGCTGCTCGCTGTCGTCCAGCTCCTTTGCGGCTTTGCCGTCGCCAGTGAGCACGGACTGCTCGTTGCCGGCCTGATGGCCACACGTGACCTACCGCTCAGCCCCGAGGATGTCGCGCCTTGGGCGTCGGCGATAGGAGTCTTCAACGTCTTCGTTGGCGGTATCGTGCTAGCCTGGACATATCTGTTCGTCGGCGATTTTCTCTGGACGGGATCGTTTGATCCAATCGGATGCTGGCGTGCACTCGATGGCAATCATCTGCGTTTCGTCGCCATTATGTTCATCGTTCTCGCGACAGTCGCCATACTCAAATATGGGCTGATCCTGGCCGCAGCCTTGGTCCTGATTCCTGCGGATGCCGCGGCGCCCTCCTTCTTGAACCTCATGCTGATGCATTTCGGCCTGGCATGGCCGTTCGACCTCCTGCATCTCGTGCTCTCAGCCGCAACGGTCGGAACCATTCTCGGCGCGTTCCGGCCCCAGCCTGCTCGCTAATCCCAGAGCAGAGGCAACGCCTCGCGAACGCGAGGACAATCGCTAGCGCCGAATGTCGGAATTGGGCACCAGCTCGGCGCATTTCGTGGCGCCTTCCTCACGCCCAGGCATGAAGCTGTCCTTGTTGAGCCAAGGAGAACTTGCATGCGTGGTCATTGCTTATGTGGCGCTATTGCTTTCGAAGTCGATGGCCCGGCACGGGCCTGCGTGGTCTGTCATTGTGAAAGTTGTCGGCGGCAATGTTCTGCGCCGATGACCACCTATATTGGCGTCTTGAACGGCCAATGGCGATGGCTGGGTAAGCTACCGAAGGTATTCAACTCTTCTCCCGGTGTGGAAAGAACATTTTGTGATCACTGTGGCTCGCCGTTGTCCTTCCGCTCAAAGAACATGTCTGATGTCATGCATTTTTTTACGGCAGCGATGGAGGAGCCAGAAAAATTTGCACCTACGCTGCATGTGGCTTTTGAGGAGAAGCTCCCTTGGTTGAAGCTCGCCGACAACCTGCCGACCCGTTTTGGGCCTGACTATACGAAAGACTAGAACAGCCGGCCGCCGTCCGGCACCTTGCGCTCGATGGCGCCGAGCACCACGGCGCCCTCCTCGTCGGGAAAACCCAGCGTCAGCACTTCCGACATGAACGGCCCGATCTGGCGCGGCGGGAAATTGACCACCGCGAACACCTGCCGGCCTACAAGCGTTTCCGGCGTATAGTATTTGGTGATCTGCGCCGACGACTTCTTGATGCCGATGTCGGGGCCGAAATCGATCTTCAGCTTGAAGGCCGGCTTGCGCGCTTCCGGAAACGGTTCGGCCTCGACGATCGTGCCGGCGCGGATGTCGACACGATCGAAATCGGCAAAACTGATCTCAGGTTTGCGCTCTTTGCTTGCACTCATTCGCGTACCGCTCAGGCGTTGCCATAGGTCTCGAACAATACGCCGGCCAGCGCATCCTTGGCCGAGGTTCCCGACCAGACGACGAACTGGAACGCCTGGAAGTAGCATTCGCAAGCTTCCAGCGCCGAGGACAAGAGCACCTCGACCTGCTGGCTCGACGGTTCGACCCCGCCGGCCAAAAGCAGCGACTGGCGGAACATGATCGCGCCTTCCTGCTCCCAGAGATCGAAATGGCCGAACAGCATCTGCTCGTTGATCAGCGACAACAGCCGCATCACTTCCAGCGCGCGGGTCTCCGGCACCTTGATGTCGAAGGCGCAGGCCAGATGCAGCGCCTCGAAATCCTCCATCCAGGAGAAGGACACGTGATAATCGGTCCAGCTGCCGGCAACCGAGATCGAGATTTCATCATCGCCGGCCCGTTCGAAGGACCAGTCGTTGTTGTGGGCCACCTGCTCGATAACATCCACCGGATGGATTTCGCGGGAGAATTCGAGTTCGAGAAGTTCCATGGAATGCTTCCTGTCGTTCTGAGGAGCGCCGCCACACGCTCCGCGGGAGGGCACACAACGAACAATCTGATCTAGAACTCGGACGGCCAGGACTTTCTTCGCGCGAAAGACTGCTTCTCGACGCAAAGACCCCAGACCGGACCCCACCGCCCGGCCGCATGACCCTGCTCCGAATCATGCAACAAATTCAGTCTATTGATCGGGAGTCGCGTGAACAGCCCAATTTTTCGCACTGCGGCATTCGCATGTGGAAAGGCGCTGTCACAAAGATTCATGCAATGCCGTTAAGCGATTCACGGCAAAGCGCTTTTCAGACTCGCACTATGTGGAAAAGTTTAACGATTATTTTTTGCGCGAGGCTTTGCCGCCGCCGCCGGTGCGGCATCACCGGCCAGTTCGGCGAGCCTGGCTTCGAGCGATTCAATACGGGCGGCAAGCCGGGCATTCTCGTCCCGGGCCTTGGCGGCCATCTCGCGCGTGGCCTCGAATTCCTCGCGCTGCACCACGTCCATCGTGTTGAGGATACGCTCGGCCTGCCCCTTGAAGGCGGTCTCGACCTCGCGCCGAACGCCTTGCGCGGCACCCGCGGCATCGGTCATCAACTTGGCGAATTCATCGAGAATGCGGTTCGGTCCGGTCGACATGGCAAATCCTCGGTTGCTGAAATTGACGTAGTGGCGCGGCGCGCCGAATGCAAGAAGGTTGAGGGCTGGTGCGGCCTCTGCGTTGCTATGGCGCATGGCAGTGCCATGCTTGTAAGAAGCTCTCAGGCGGCGCAAAAGCTGTACTTGAGGGCTCCAGATCGCCTATTGTGTTCTCATCTCCTACCGCGTCAAGCACATCTCAGTCAGGGTCAACCAATGGCAACGCCCCCGCGCCGACCGACAAATCCGATGGCAGCCGCCGAAGCTGCCTTCAAACCGGTGAAGAAGCCGGCACCGCCAATTCGCGAAGCTTCGGCCGCGCCGAATGTCCGCGAGCTGGTTTCGATCCGGATCGACCGGGCCGTACTCGATCATTTCCAGGAAGATGGGCCCGGCTGGCAGGACAGGATCAACGACGCGTTGCGGCAGTTGGTGGCCGCCAAGCTTCGGGATTGAGCGCACCGCCTGCGCGGCGCGATGGGCCTGCAACGGTGATCCGATCCGACCTTTGACGCCGACCACCTTGCCTTGACCCTGCCAAAACCCTGCCGCATGGTCCGCGCCCAACGCGTTCGCAACCGAGAGCTCCCCGTTGAACGAATATTTCCTGCTGCCGCTGGCCTCGCTGCCGTTTCCCAACATCAACCCGATCCTCATCCAGATCGGGCCGCTGGCGGTGCACTGGTACGGCGTCGGCTACATCGTCGGTATTCTGTTCGCCTGGTGGTATGCCAAGCGGCTCGCCGCCAATGCGAGGCTGTGGCCCGACGGCATCCTGGCCGGCATCTGGGCGATGGCAACCGCCAAGCCGGTGACGCAAGCAGAGCCGCAGGCGACATGACGCGGCTGAAGACCCGCATCGTCGACCTGATCGAGGCGACGGGCCCGATCCCCATCAACGAATACATGGCGCTGTGCCTGTTCGACCCCACGGACGGCTACTACACGACGCGCGAGCCCTTCGGCGTCGCCGGCGACTTCATCACCGCGCCGGAGATCAGCCAGATGTTCGGCGAACTCGTCGCCGTCTGGCTCTACCAGGCCTGGGCTGCGATCGGCCGGCCGATACCGGTCACCGTCGCCGAGATCGGTCCTGGCCGTGGCACGCTGATGAAGGACATGCTGCGCACCTTGTCACGGCTCGAACCTGACCTGGCCAACAGCGCAGCCTTCGCCATGATCGAGACCAGCCCGCGCCTGGCCGAGATCCAGAAACAGACGCTTGGCGCGACGCCCTTCGCGGTTGGCTGGCACGAAACAATCGACACGCTGCCGCGGCAGCCTCTGCTGATCGTCGGCAACGAATTGTTCGACGCCGTGCCCATCCGCCAGTTCGTCCGGGCCGGCGCCAGCTGGCGCGAGCGCATGGTCGGTCTCGACGACAAGGACGAACTTTGCTTCTTCGCCGGCGCCGGCTCGGTCGACCCGACGCTGCTCCCCGCCGACGCCGGCGAGGCACCACAAGGTGCGATCGCCGAAGTGGCACCGGCCCGCTCCGCCCTGATGGCAGCCATTGCCGAGCGCATATCCAGTCATGGCGGCGCCGGACTGTTCCTTGACTATGGCCATTTGCGGCCGGGTGTCGGCGACACGCTGCAGGCCCTGCGCAAGCACAATCACGAAGATGTGCTGGCCAATCCCGGCGAAGCCGACCTCACCTCCCATGTCGATTTCGCCGCCCTTGCCGCAATCGTGCGCGCACATGGCCTCGACGCCTATCTGTCGAGACAGGGCGATTTCCTGCTCGGCATGGGCATTCTCGAGCGCGCCGGCCGGCTTGGCGCCGATGCCGGCCAGGCGGCGCGCGACAAGATTGCCAGCGATGTCGAACGCCTCGCCGGCCCGAAGGCGATGGGCGATCTGTTCAAGGTGCTTGCCATCGTCCCGCGTGGCGTGGCCGTTCGCCCCTTTGCCACGGCGGATTGACTTTTCACCGTTACCCCTCCCAATCTCGCGTCCGGCAAAAGAGCGGTGGAACCGCCGGCTGCTTTTTCTTGACGAAACCGCCCACACGGACAACAACGCCCGCATGCTGAATCAGACCAAACCGGATCCCGTTCGGTCGCCGCTGCTGGACAAGGCGCAGGCACAGGGCATCCGCCATGGCTATTTCACCCGCATAGGCGGCGTCTCGACCGGCATCTACCAGGGCCTCAACATCGGCACCGGGTCGGATGACGACCAGGCGCTGGTGGCCGAGAACCGCCGCCGTGTCGCCGCCTGGATGGGTGTGCCGCCGAACCATCTGTTGACCGCCTGGCAGGTCCATTCGCCCGACGTCATTGTCGCCAGGGAACCCTTTGCCGGCGAACGGCCCAAGGCCGACGCCATCGTCACCGACCGGCCGGGTATCGCCATCGGCGCCTCGACCGCCGATTGCGGCCCAGTACTCTTCGCCGATATGGAAGCGCGCGTCATCGGCGCGGCGCATGCCGGCTGGAAAGGCGCTTTCACAGGCGTGCTCGAAAATACCATCACCGCCATGGAAGGCCTCGGCGCCCGGCGCGAAAACATCATAGCCGTGCTCGGCCCCTCGATCGGCCCCGAAAACTACGAGGTCGGACCGGAATTCGTCGCTCGCTTCGTCGAGGCCGATGCGGAAAACACCGGCTATTTCGCGCCTTCGGCACATGCCGGCCATGCCATGTTCGATCTCAACCGCTATACGGTCGACCGGCTGGCCAGGGCCGGCGTAAAGGCTGAGGGCCTCGGCCGCTGCACCTATGCCGAGGAAGATCTGTTCTACTCCTACCGGCGCACCACGCACCGCAAGGAGCCCGATTACGGCCGGCAGGTTTCGGCCATCGTTTTGGAGAAGGAATAATGGCGCTGCATTTTGAACGATCGGAATTTGACGCGCGGCGCGACCGGCTGATGATCGAGATGGCCGAAAAGAAGCTCGACGCCATGCTGCTGTTCGCGCAGGAAAGCATGTACTGGCTCACCGGCTACGACACGTTTGGCTTCTGTTTCTTCCAGTGCCTGGTGGTGAAGGCCGACGGCTCGATGGTGCTTTTGACCCGCTCGGCCGACCTGCGCCAGGCACGCCAGACCTCCATCATCGACAACATCGTGCTGTGGACCGACCGCGACGGCGCCAATCCGGCGGTCGACCTGCGCAATCTGCTCAACGATCTCGACCTGCTCGGCGCCCGCATCGGCGTCGAATACGACACCCACGGCCTGACCGCCTTCAATGGCCGGCGGCTCGACGAGCAATTGCAGACCTTCGGCCAGATCGCCGATGCATCCGGCATCGTCGGCCGGCTGCGCCTGTTCAAGAGCCCGGCCGAGGTCGCCAAGGCCGAGAAGGCCGCCAACCTCTCCGACGACGCCCTGGACGCGGCCTTGCCGCTGATCAAGCAGGGCGGCGACGAAGCCCTGATCCTGGCCGCCATGCAGGGTGCGATCTTTGCCGGCGGCGGCGATTATCCGGCCAACGAGTTTATCATCGGCTCCGGCATCGACGCGCTGCTCTGCCGCTACAAGGCCGGCCGCCGCAAGCTAACCAAGAACGACCAGCTGACGCTGGAATGGGCCGGCGTCTTTCATCATTACCATGCGCCGATGATGCGCACGGTGCTGACCGGCAAGGTCTCGAAGCGCCATCAGGAACTGTTCGACGCGGCGCGCGCGGCCCTTCTTGCCGTCGAAAAGGCAATGACGCCGGGCAACAGTTTCGGTGACGTGTTCGATGCCCACGCCCGCACCATGGAAGCGCATGGCCTGACCAAGCATCGGCTGAACGCCTGCGGCTACTCCGTCGGTGCCCGCTTCACCCCGTCCTGGATGGACATGCCGATGTTCTACCAGGGCAACCCCGAGCCGATCGCGCCGAACATGACGCTGTTCGCCCACATGATCATCATGGATTCAGAGGCGGAGACGGCAATGACGCTTGGCCGCACCTATCTGACCACCGAATCCCAGCCGAAGCCGCTGTCCCGCCATGATCTCGACTTGATCGTACAGTGAATCCATAATGGGAGGCGTTCTTCGCCAAGGAGTTAGAAGGCAAATGAGACGATCGCATGTGACGACCGTGTCATTGCTTGTGGCATTGGCTCTTGCCGCCTGCACCAACGCAAAGGACGTTCTCGAACCTTCCGCCATCACCCCGCCGGCGGCCTCGGCGCCGGGAGCGCAAGGCGCGGCCACTGTTCCCCCGCTGTCATCGACGGCCACCACCACCGCCGGCGCTTCTGCGACCACCACGGCCGGCGCAACCGCTGCCGCGCCGCTCACGTCGGCTCAAAGCGCTGCCATCCTGTCGAAGACCCGCCTGCAGATCGCGCCGATCGTCGGCGCTTCGGTGGAAGCCGCCACGCCGCTGACGGCCGAACTGCAGACGCGGGCCAAGCAGCGTGGCATCACGCTGGCCGGCAGCCAGGATCAGACCGCAACCCATGTGCTCAAGGGCTATTTCTCGGCGATCTCCGAAGGCAAGGACACCACCGTCATCTATGTCTGGGATGTCTACGACCCGACCGGCAACCGGCTGCACCGCATCAATGGCCAGATGAAAGCGCCTTCGGTCAATTCCGGCGGCAGCGCCGACGCCTGGAAAGCGGTGGCGCCGGCCACCATGCAGGCGATCGCCGACCAGACGATCGACCAGTTCACGGCGTTTCTCGGCGGCAAGGCCGGCTGAGGTGTTGCCCGCCAGTGATGAGCGTGAAGTTTTCCTAGGCTTAGCCGGCGGATTCCCCATCTCGGCGCTTGCAATACCGGCGCGGGCCGCTAAAAGCCCGGTTAAAAGGTGCAGGAGAGTCTGTCCGGGTTCTCCATCCTCCACCAGGAACGGTGCATGAAACTCTTCGCGGGCAATTCCAACAGGGTGCTGGCCGAAGCGGTCGCCCGCTATCTCAACATCCCGCTGGGCAAGGCCACGGTCAGGCGCTTCGCCGACCAGGAAATCTTCGTCGAAATCCAGGAAAACGTGCGTGGCGAGGATGTCTTCATCCTGCAGTCGACCTCGTTCCCGACCAACGATCACCTGATGGAACTGCTCATCATGATCGATGCCTTCATGCGTTCGTCGGCAAAACGCATCACGGCGGTCATCCCCTATTTCGGCTACGCCAGGCAGGACCGGCGCGCCTCCGGCCGCACGCCGATCTCGGCCAAGCTGGTCGCCAACATGATCACCCGCGCCGGCGTCGACCGCGTCTTGACCCTCGACCTGCATGCCGGCCAGATTCAGGGCTTCTTCGACATTCCGACCGACAACCTGTTTTCGGTTCCGGTGATGGCCCGCGATGTGAAGGCGAAATACAAGCAGCTCGGCAATGTCGTGGTGGTGTCGCCAGACATTGGCGGCGTGGTGCGGGCCCGCGCGCTGGCCAAGCGCTTCGACGCCCAGCTCGCCATCGTCGACAAGCGCCGTGAGCGCCCGGGCGAATCGGAAGTCATGAACATCATCGGCGCGGTCGCCGGCAAGGACTGCCTGCTGATCGACGACATCGTCGATTCCGGCGGCACGCTGTGCAATGCCGCCGACGCGCTGCTGGCCAACGGCGCCACCAGCGTCACCGCCTACATCACTCATGGCGTGCTGTCGGGCGGAGCGGTAGCCCGCATCAGCGGCTCGAAGCTGCAGGAACTGGTGATCACCGATTCCATCCAGCCGACGCAGGCCGTGCTCGACGCGCCCAACATCCGCGTCATCTCGATCGCCGACCTGATGGGCGAAGCCATCTCGCGTACCGCGACCGAGGAATCGGTGTCGAGCCTGTTCGACTAGAGACAGCTGCCGCTACGGCGCGGGGCTTTCCAGCCGAACCGGGCCGACCAGGCGACGAGCGACCTCGACGCTTTCGCGTGCGCCGCGCATATAGCCGCGCGGCGAGGTGCCGAGCATCCGCTTGAACATGGTGATGAAGGCCGGCACGCTGTCATAGCCCAGGTCGAGCGCCACCCTGGTGATCGGCTCGCCATCGGCGAGCCTCGGCAGCGCGGCGAACAGGCAGGCCTGCTGGCGCCATGTCGACAGCGACAAGCCGGTCTGGCGCTGGAAGGCGCGGGTGAAGGAGCGGCGGCTCATGCCTGCGGCATCGGCCCACTCGTCGATCGTCGCGTGCGGCGATGGCGCGGCGACGAAGCGCCGGCAGAGCGCCGCCAGCCTCGGATCGGACGGGAACGGCAGCCCAAGCGGCCGCTCCGGCAAGGTCGGGATTTCGTGCAGCAGCAGGTTCATGATCAACCCGCCGCGCCCTTCCAACTCACCGCCCTGCGGCAGTTTTTCCGATTCCACGATCAGGCTGTGCATCAGGTCGGTGACGCCGACGACGCGCAACCCTTCGGGCAGTCCGGCGATCGCGCCTGGCATGACATAGACCGAGCGCATCGAGACATCGCCAAGCATTTCGACGGAATGCTCGGTGCCGGCCGGAATCCACATCGCATGGTCGGGCGGCACCATCCAGCGCCCGTGCCGCGTCGTCACCAGCACGACGCCGACCAGCGCATGCAGCAACTGGCTGCGGCTGTGGCGGTGCTGGGGCACGCGGTAGCCGTCGGGATATTCGGTCGGCAACGCCACCGCCGGCCCGGCCACCTGCTCCAGCCACTGCCAGCGGCTTTCGTGCAATTTGCCGAGGTCGGTATTGCCGGCGCGAAAGATTTCCCTGCCATGCGACATCTTCTCTGGCCCACTCGCGAAACTATTGGACCAAACCACGAAAGAAGTCGCGCGGCAAGCAGCTTATAAGGCAACCGTCCCTAGGGTGGCCGCAGAGCGTCCGCCAGATTGCCCGCGGGCGTGCCCGCCAAAAAGACCACGGAGCCTATCTTGACCGATACGACAGCCACCAGCGTCGCTTCCCCCGCGACCGCCGCTTCAGCCCAGGCGACGGCCTTCACCGTCATCCTGGCGGTGAGCCTGTGCCACTGCATCAACGACATCATGCAGTCGCTGCTATCGGCCATCTATCCGCTTCTGAAAGAGAACTACGGCCTCGATTTCTGGCAGATCGGCCTGTTGACCTTCACCTTCCAGGTGACGGCATCCCTGCTGCAGCCGATCATCGGCATGGTCACCGACAAGCGGCCGATGCCCTATTCTCTGCCCTACGGCATGGCCTCGTCGCTGATCGGCCTGGTCGTGCTGGCCTATGCCGGGCATTACTACCTGCTCCTGATCGGCGCCTCGCTGATCGGCATCGGTTCGGCCATCTTCCACCCGGAATCCTCGCGCATCGCCCGCTTCGCTTCCGGCGGCCGGTTCGGCCTGGCGCAATCGCTGTTCCAGGTCGGCGGCAATTTCGGCCAGTCGATGGGCCCCTTGCTGGCCGCCTTCATCGTCGTGCCCTTCGGCCAGACCAGCATCTCCTGGTTCGCCGTCGGCTCGCTGATCGGCATTGTCATCCTGTGGCAGGTCGGCGGCTGGTACAGCCGCCTGCGCGCCGCGCAAGGCAATCGCAAGGCGGCAAGCTTCGTCTCGCCCTTCCCGCGCCGCAAGGTGATGAATGCATTGATCGTGCTGACGCTGCTGGTGCTGAGCAAGAACGCCTACATCGCCAGCCTCGCCAGCTACTATACCTTCTATTCCATCCATAAGTTCGGCGTTTCGGTGCAGATGTCGCAGGTCATGCTGTTCCTGTTCCTCGGCGCCTCGGCGCTCGGCATCCTGCTCGGCGGCCCGTTCGGCGACCGCTATGGGCAAAAGGCGATGATCTGGTTCTCGATCGTCGGCGTGCTGCCGTTCACGCTGGCGCTCCCTTACGCCAATCTGGAATGGACGATGGTTCTGACGGTGCTGATCGGGCTGATCCTGTCCTCGGCCTTCTCCAACATCGTCGTCTTCGCCCAGGAACTTGTGCCCGGCCGCGTCGGCATGATCGCCGGCATCTTCTTCGGCTTCGCTTTCGGCATGGGCGGCATCGCGGCTGCCGTGCTCGGCGTCGTCGCCGACATGAAGGGCATCGATTTCGTCTTCCAGATCTGTTCGTATCTGCCGTTTCTTGGATTGCTGACCGTGTTCCTGCCCAACATGAAGGAAGCCAGGAAGGCACAGGCGGCCGCCTAGATCAGACCGGAAATCCACACAAGGAAAAGCACCCACCAGACGGCGGGTGCTTTTTTCGTTCCGAACGGCCTTATGCCTTGAAGAACGCCAGCAGGTCGGCGTTGATGACGTCCGCGTGGGTTGTCGCCATGCCATGCGGAAAACCCTTGTAGACCTTGAGCTCGCCCTTCCTGAGCAACTTGATCGACAGCAGCGCCGAGTCGGCGATGGGCACGATCTGATCGTCGTCGCCATGCATGACCAGCACCGGCACGTCGATTGCCTTCAGGTCCTCGGTGAAGTCGGTTTCCGAGAAGGCCTTGATGCAATCGTAATGCGCCTTGGTGCCGCCCATCATGCCCTGGCGCCACCAATTGTCGATGACGCCCTGCGACACCTCTGCACCCGGACGGTTGAAGCCGTAGAACGGGCCGGCCGGAACATCGCGGAAGAACTGGGCGCGGTTGGCAGCCTGGGCGGCACGGAACCCGTCGAACACCTCGATCGGCAGGCCGCCGGGATTGGCTGATGTCTTGAGCATGATCGGCGGCACCGCGCCGATCAGCACCGCCTTGGCGACGCGCCCGCCGGCACCGTACTGCGCCACATAACGCGCCACTTCGCCGCCCCCGGTCGAATGACCGACATGGATGGCGTCCTTGAGGTCGAGATGCGCGACAAGTGCCGCGACGTCGGCGGCGTAAGTGTCCATCTCGTTGCCGACATCGGTCTGCGTCGAACGGCCGTGACCACGCCGGTCATGGGCGATGACGCGGTAGCCCTGCGCCAGGAAGAACAGCATCTGGGCGTCCCAATCATCGCTGCTCAACGGCCAGCCGTGATGGAAGACGATGGGCTGACCGGTTCCCCAGTCCTTGTAGTAGATCTGCGTACCGTCCTTGGTGGTGAACGTGCCGCTGCCCGAGCCAGACTTTGTCTGCGAAGCCATCTCAAATCTCCTTTGATTATATTGCGATAAACAATGTCGCGACACCAATACCGCTAACGCAACTCGAAGGCCTTGTCTATAAAAATATGTATCACGATATCATTTTTCGTGGTATGCATCTCGTGATTAATCGGCAAAGGAATGCGTCGTGCCTCTCCCGTTGGACAATCAGCTCTGCTTCACGCTCTATGCCACCTCGATGGCGATCAATCGCACCTACAAGCCGATGCTGGACGAGATGGGGATCACCTATCCGCAATATCTGGTGCTCAACGCGCTTGGAGAGGCCGACGGCATGTCGGTCGGCATCATCGCCAACCGGCTCGCTCTGGAATCGAGCACCATCACACCGTTGGTGAAGCGCATGGAACAGGCGGGGCTGGTCACCCGCCAGCGCAGCCGGGCCGACGAGCGCCAGGTCCAGGTCGACCTGACACCAGCCGGACGCTCGCTGCTCGTCCAGTGCAACTGTCTGAACGAGACCCTGGTCGAGCGCTCGGGCATGACGCTGGCTGAGCTGGACGCCCTGAACCGGCAGATCCAGGCACTGCGTGACGCGTTGATCAGCGAATAGGCCCGCAGGTTAGTCTTCTGTGTTCAGGCTCGCACGAAACGAAATTGGAACAGCCGATTCATGCGGAATGACCTATAGTCTTTCTATTCTGCTATAGGGTATTGCACGTGCAATGCTGCAGAAAAGGTGGGGTAAATGGGCGTCAACAACCCCAAGATAAGTGGCTTCGTCATAACCTACAACAGCGGGGAAATTCTCAAGACCTGCTTGCGTTCTTTGCGCTTTGTCGATGAGCTCATCGTCGTCGACAAATCGTCCACTGACGGCACCGCGGCTGTCGCGGCAGCCTTTGCCGATAAAGTTATTTCCGTACCGTGGTCGCCATTGCCCACCGAGACGCGGTTTGTCGCCTACGATGCATGTTCGCACGACTTCATCCTTTATCTGGATCACGACGAATGCCTCAGCGTCGAAGCCATTCGCTGGGTCAGGGAAAATGCCGGCTCCCACCCGGCTGGCGTGTTTCGCATCCCCAAGCGTGAATACATTATTGGACGCCACGACCATGATGCGTATTACTGGCCATCCTACAATATTCGCGCCTTTCGCCGCGGCGCGGCGGAATTCGTTTCGACGCTGCATGAGGAGGTCGGACGAATAACGGGCGAGATCTACGATGTCCCGCATGATGGAGGCGTGTGCATCCACAATTTGTCGCATCGCGATGCGCACCAATGGATCGAAAAAACCAATCGCTATACGAGCGAGCGAGACCGGGTCTCGTTCTTCGACGCCAGCACCCCTTTAGAGACTTTCGCGCAAAAGCGCATAGCTTACTGGCTAGCCCAATCCAGGTCGCGGTCGGACTACGTCGTCGCCACCGCGTTGCTGCGGGCAGTCTACGATATAGTGGACCGGGTAAAGCTATGGGAAGCGCAGGACGGCCTGGATGGCGACGCGGCATTTGCCGCCGTCTGCTCGGAATTGGAGGCAACCTACGACATTGCCGACCGAGCGAAGCTCTGGGAGACCCGCGGCGGCCCTGAGGGAGAGGCAATATTCGCCGCCGTCCGTAAGGAGATGGAAGCATTTCACAACCCGTTGAGGTCCGACCGCCGTCAAACGTCCGCCCAGGCCGCCAGACCGACAGTTCGACCGAAGCCGCCATCCCGCCTCGAGAAGACATTGAAAAAGATCCGTTCGCACTTGACGGGAAGAAGGCGTTGACGCTGGAAAACGGTGCGCCTGGATTCGTCATGCACGCTCCCCCGCTTCGTGTTTTGACCCTTCTGGTGCGTCACGGGACCCAGAAGTATCCGACCGCATGGCAGGACTTGCGAGCTATGTTCGCCCACCAGTTGCCGGACGTCGCGCATCGCATGCTCGTGATCGACAATTCGTTGCCGGTCGGTCATGGCTCCGATCTCGACCGCGAGGTCGAACTGATCGGCGCGTCGAACGTCGATTGGGAGTTCTCGGCGTGGGACTGTGGCATCAATCATATCGGTGCCAAACTTCATGACTACGATCTGGTTCACTTGGCCACTTCGGCCTTCGCGGCATCCACACCTGACCATCTCAAGTTGATTGATCGCGGTTCGTTACGGTCGCTGCTTGGCTTACAAGGGGCGCTGGGCCGCATTGATTTTCACGACGAGGCTATCTCGATTTTCGGAATCGCTTCGCAGGCATGGCTCCGCAGTTCGTTCATCTTGATGCGCCCACGACAACTCAGCAGCCTGGGATCTTTGGTAAGCGTCGGCAGGAACACCCCGATTTTCAGCGGGAACCCCCGGCAGCCCTTCCGTGAAGACGCGCCGATCTCGCAAGGATGTCAGCGGTTTTTGCAGCGTTGGCTCACCGGCGACGGGGGCAGCAAATGGACTGTCTGGCATTCCAGGTTCGATCTTACGCCTGAAACGCTGCCGTTTTTCGAGAGCAAGGCCCGGGCCATTCTCAATGAGCATATGCTCACCAACCGGTTGCTGGCCAATGGATGCGCGCCTGTCGACATGACATGGCTGGCGCTGAAGGTTCGGGCAGCAAGCACGGAACCCGGCAATTATGTTCCGGACTGGAATATTCCGGACTGGCGCGTGCAGATCACCTCCCGAGCACGACCCAAACGCACTTTGACCCAGAAGCTCCGCCGCCAGTGGCTTAAGCTCATGTCGCGGCAGTAGTGCCTACCATCGGCTGTTGCCCGCGCGCTCGGGCACGGCGCTGGTTGAGCTTGGCGCGCTAATCCGGCAGATCCAAGCGCTGCGTGAGGCGTTGATCCGCGATCAGAACCAGGCGGGCTGGCGACTGCCCCGCCATGGCTTGCACGCCTGCCCGCCTTCCGCTATAGAGCCGCCACCCGCGTAGACACCCTTGGAGGCAACGCGGCGGAAGGCTGCCTTCCCCTTGTGATCCCGAACAAAGGTCCGCGTGAGCGGCTGCCGGCATTCGGACATCCAGGACTGGCGGCTTTCGACGTTTACGGCTTGGGCACATTGCCCGCCGCAAACGCTCCATAACACGCGAAAGGAAAAGCCATGAGCCACGATACTTACGAGCTCAAGGCCGAAGCGCGCGAACAGGTCGGTAAGGGGTCCGCCCGTGCAGTTCGCCGCAACGGTAAAGTGCCTGCAGTAATCTATGGTGACAAGCAGCCTCCCCTGGCGATCGCTCTCACCTACAAGGACATCTACTACAAGATCCATGGCGGCGGGTTCCTGACCACGATCGCCACGATCGATGTCGACGGCAAGAAGATCCAGGTCCTGCCGAAGGACTTTCAGCTCGACCCGGTCAAGGATTTCCCTGTCCATGTCGACTTCCTGCGCATCGGCAAGGACACCGAGGTCAATGTCGACGTGCCTGTCCACTTCATCAATGAGGACAAGTCGCCCGGCATCAAGCGCGGCGGCGTGCTCAACATCGTGCGTCACGAAGTCGAGTTCCACTGCCCGGCCAATGCGATCCCGGAGTTCATCACCATCGATCTCACCGGCACCAACATCGGAGATTCGATCCACATCTCGGCGGTCAAGCTGCCGGCCGGCGTCAAGCCGGTGATCTCCGACCGCGACTTCACCGTCGCAACCATTGCCGGTTCGTCGGCGATGAAGCCGGAGACGGAAGAGACGGTCGAGGTTGCACCGGAAGCGGCTCCGGCCGCCGAAGAGAAGTAACTCTTTCACGCCTGGAGCTGACGATGCCAGAGAAGACAGCGCTTGTCTTTGCAGGCCTCGGCAATCCGGGCGCGAAATACGCTGACAACCGGCACAATGTCGGGTTCATGGCGGCGGACGCAATCGCCCGCCGCCATTCCTTCTCGCCTTGGGCGAAGAAATTCCAGGGCCTGATCGCCGAGGGCACACTCGGCGGCGAAAAGATCATCCTGATCAAACCGCAGACCTTCATGAACCTGTCCGGCCAGTCGGTCGGCGAATTGCTGCGCTTCTACAAGCTTGGCCCCGAGGCACTCACCGTCTTCTACGACGAGATCGACCTTGCAGCGGGCAAGGTTCGGGTCAAGGTCGGTGGCGGCTCCGGCGGCCACAATGGCATCCGCTCGCTCGACCAGCATGTCGGCAAGAACTTCCGCCGTGTTCGCATCGGCGTCGGCCATCCCGGCGTCAAGGAGATGGTGCATGGCCATGTCCTCGGCGACTTCGCCAAGGCCGACCGCGAATGGCTGGACGTTCTGCTCGACACCATAGCCGACGATGCCGGCTTGCTGGCCAAGGGCGACGACAATTCCTTCATGAACCGGGTGACGCTCGCCTTGCGCGACAAGCTCGTGCCGACCGGCGACGATGACCGCCCGCCGTCCAAGGCCCCCAAGGTGCAGGGCCCTAAGGCCCAGAGCCACATCCGCCAGGCGCGCCCGCAGCAGGCGCCGGCCAAGCTGCCGGAAAGTGGCCCGATGGCCGCCATGCTGAAAAAGCTGTTCGGCAAAAACGACGGCTGAGACGGCTGCCGCCGGGCGATCATTCCCGGAGCGAACGAACGCCGGCTGACAATTTCAGACCGCCACGGCTGATGCATCCCTGACCACGCGATCGCCTGCATAGAGCTGCCTGAATTTGTCTGGATTTGCCCCGCGGAAGCAACAAGCACGGCCTCAAGCTTGCCGACCGATGCGGCTTGGGCCGCCGATGCGCCGTCAGCATATCCAATAGTGAAATCCCTCACAGACCATGACCCTGCCGAAGGTCATGGATGCAAAGTGTGGTTGTCGCATGCCTTTCGGCTTTGCCGGGCAGTCGCACGTTTTCACCGACACGAGGGAACTGTTCATGGCCCGAACTCCTTTGACGTTCTCTGCGCTGAGCAGCGCCCTGGCAACCAACAATGCCAGATGGCGGGCGGCCGAAACCCCGATCTCGCTCATGGACCCCAAAAAACGCCTCCAGATGCTGGGCGCCATTCCCAGCGATGAAGCCATCGCCCTGCTCGCGGCGGCACGCAACCAGCCGCCGTCGCTTGCCGCGGCGCCGGGTTTTGCGCCCGCCGTCGACTGGCGCAACAAGAACGGCAATCATATTACCCCGGTCAAGAACCAGGGCGGATGTGGCTCCTGCGTCTCGTTTGGCTCGGTCGGCCTTATCGAGGCGATGTCGCATATCGAGACCGGCCGCTGGTTCGACCTGTCGGAAGCCGACTCGCATTTCTGCTCATCGCACGGCGCCAATTGCGGCGGCTGGTGGCCCGACCAGTGCCTCGACCAGATCAAGGGACGCGGCGTCTGCGACGAAGCCGGCTTCCCCTACCCGTCGGCATTTCCCAACAACGATATCTGGAGCGGCCCCCCGGCCTGCCACGCCGCGCCGAACCGTCCGGCGCGCATCAGCAAGCTGACGGCCGTGCACAAGCTGGTGGATGCGAACGCAATCAAGAACCATCTCAGCAGCGTCGGTCCGGTCGCCGGCTGCTTCACCGTCTACAATGACTTCTTCAACTATTCCGGCGGCATCTACCACCACGTCACCGGCGATGTCGCCGGCGGCCACTGCGTTCTCGTCATCGGCTATTCCGAGGCGGAGCAATGCTGGATCGTCAAGAACTCGTGGGACACGACCTGGGGCATTGGCGGCTTTGGCAAGATCAGCTATGACGACTTCAAATATGACGGCCAGTTGTACCCGATGTACGGCGCAACCGGCATCATCCTGCCATCGTCCGGCTGGCAGCCGATGGGCGGCAAGCTCACCACCGAAGCCGTCGCCGGCAACAACAAAGATGGCCGCATCGAGGTTTTCGCGCGCGGCACCGACAACGCGCTCTGGCACATCTGGCAGACCGCGCCCAACAATGGCTGGGGCGGCTGGGCATCGCTGGGCGGCATCATCACCAGCACCCCGGCCGTCATCAGCAATGCCGACGGCCGGCTTGAGGCGTTCGCCAGGGGAGCCGATGGCGCCCTGTGGCACATCTGGCAGACCGCCCCCAGCAGCGGCTGGAGCGGCTGGGCTTCGCTCGGCGGCGGCATCACCAGCGACCCCAGTGCGGTGCGCAATGTCGACGGACGGGTAGAAGTCTTCGCCAGGGGCAATGACGGCGGCCTCTGGCACATCTGGCAGGGCGGCCCGCAACGGGGCTGGAGCGGCTGGGCTTCGCTTGGCGTCCAGATATCGGGCAATCCGGTAGCTTCCAACAACAAGGACGGCCGCATCGAGGTCTTCGCTCGTGCCAACAACGGGGCAGTGGTGCATCTCTGGCAGACAGCCCCCAACAATGGCTGGAGTTCATGGGCCTCGCTGGGTGGCATTTTGACCAGCGACCTTGCCGTTGGCCAGAACAAGGATGGCCGCCTCGAAGTGTTCGGGCGCGGCACCGACAATGCGCTCTGGCACATCTGGCAGACCGCGCCCAACAATGGCTGGAGCGGCTGGGCATCGCTGGGCGGCATCATCACCAGCGCGCCGGCGCTCGGCCACAATGCCGACGGGCGCATGGAAATCTTCGCCCGTGGCACTGACGGGGCCTGCTGGCACATCTGGCAGACCGCGCCGAGCAATGGCTGGAGCGGCTGGGCATCGCTGGGTGGCGGCATCGTCGGCGACACGGCGATCGTCAACAACAAGGACGGCCGTATGGAAGTCTTCGTGCGCGGCACGGATCTCGCCCTATATCATCGTTGGCAGACGGCTCCCAGCAACGGCTGGAACTGACGACACGGTGATGGGATCCGAAGGCGGCGCGCATCGGCGCGCCGCCCGTCGCCACAAAGGAAGAAGCGATGGCGAACGAACGAGCGACCATGAATTTCCAACCCGCAATCGGCGAGCGGATTGTCGTGGAATTGCCGGCGACGCCTGGCGCGGGCGTCGTCTGGTCGGTTCCGCCGGCGCCGGAGGGCTGCACCATCACCCAGATTGAGAGCAAGCCCGATGACACGGGGATAGGCGGCACAACCTTGCAGCGTTTCACGGTTTCCTGCGGCAAGCCTGGACATATCCAGCTTCGCTTTGAACTGAAGCGGCCGTGGGAAGACACTGTTCGCGCCGTTCAGCCGGTCACCATCGACGTGAAGTAGCGTCCTAAAAACGCGGCTCGAACTGCTCAAAACCGTCGATCGCCCTGGGATGCGGCCTTTCGCGGCCCTGCCCGTGCGACCGCGGGGCTTGACGTTCCTCCCCCCTATCGCCCATAGCCCTCATCAAATTTCGAATTCCCGATAGGACCGGACAAAAATGGGTTTCAAATGCGGCATCGTTGGCTTGCCCAACGTCGGCAAGTCCACGCTCTTCAACGCGTTGACCAGAACGGCGGCGGCGCAGGCCGCCAACTATCCCTTCTGCACCATCGAACCGAACACCGGCGAGGTGGCGGTGCCCGATCCGCGGCTGGGCAAGATCGCCGCGATCGGCAAGTCGAAGGAGATCATCCCGACCCGCATCTCCTTCGTCGACATCGCTGGCCTGGTGCGCGGCGCCTCGAAGGGCGAAGGGCTGGGCAACCAGTTCCTCGCCAACATCCGCGAGGTCGATGCCATCGTGCACGTGCTGCGCTGCTTCGAGGATGACGACATCACCCATGTCGAGGGCCGCATCGACCCCGTCGCCGATGCCGAGACGGTCGAAACCGAGTTGATGCTTGCCGACCTCGACAGCCTCGAGCGCCGTATCGTGCAATTCCGCAAGCGCGCTTCGACCAAGGACAAGGAAGCGACGGCCGTGCTGCCGATGATGGAGGCAGCGCTCGAACTGCTGCAGGCCGGCAAGCCGACCCGCATCCTGCTCAAGGGCATTTCGGCCGAGGACCTGCGCATCCTGCAGGGACTGAACCTGTTGACCTCGCATCCCGTGCTCTATGTCTGCAACGTCGCCGAGGCCGATGCCGCCACCGGCAACGAACACACCAGGGCCGTGGAAAAGATGGCGACCGCCCAGGGCGCCGGCACCGTGGTGATCTCGGCCGCGATCGAGGCCGAAGTCGCCCAGCTCTCGGACGAAGAGGAGATGGAGTTCCTGTCCTCGCTCGGCCTCGACGAGCCCGGCCTGAACAAGGTCATCCGCGCCGGCTACGAGCTGTTGCACCTCATCACCTATTTCACCGTCGGGCCCAAGGAGACGCGCGCCTGGACCATCCACAAGGGCGACAAGGCCCCGCAGGCCGCCGGCGTCATCCACACCGATTTCGAACGCGGCTTCATCCGCGCCCAGACCATCGCCTACAACGACTTCGTCACGCTGGGCGGCGAAGTAGCGGCCAAGGAAGCCGGCAAGGCACGCGATGAAGGCAAGGAATATGTCGTCCAGGACGGCGACATCATGCTGTTCAAGTTCAACACGTGATGCTCGCACGCTAGGCATCCCAAGCATCGTCGCCATCCTGCGGCGATGCACTATCGGCGTATCTCCGAGCTCTGGTGCCATCCCGTCCAATGGCCACTTGTCTTGATTTTTTCATGGCACGGGTCTAAGCGGCGGGCACACGCTCGGCGTGCGACGAAGAGCCGTGCAATCCGACATCAATCCAACCGCCCTTTGATCCAGCAGGGGAGATCTGGCGATGATCAAGGCCTTCGTCGTCGACAATGATCGCCTGCGCCTCACCGACGACCTCCAGGCCAATGGCGACAAGGTGGTCTGGGCCGATCTCGTCAATCCGACCAAGGAGGAAGAGGCCACCATCGAAAGCTGGCTCGGCATCGCCATCCCGACCCGCGAGGAGATGGAGGAGATCGAGATTTCCAGCCGCCTCTACATCGAGGACGGCGCCTACTTCATGACCGCCACCTTGCCCGCCCAGACCGAGGTCGACGATCCCCTGATGTCACCGGTCACGTTCGCGCTCGCCGGCAACAGGCTGATCACGGTGCGCTACCACGAACCGAAGGCGTTCAAGACCTTTCCGCTGCGCGCCGAGAAGGCGGCGACCGGATGCACCAGCGGCGACACCATCCTGATCGGCCTGCTGGAAGCGATCGTCGATCGCCTTGCCGACATTCTCGAGCGCGCCGGCCGTGACGTGGAAGTGATCTCGCGTGACATCTTCCAGGCGACCTCGACCAAGGCGTCGAAGCGCAACCGCGACTTCCAGGAGCTGCTGAAAGCCATCGGCCGCAAGGAGGACATCGCCTCCTCCGTGCGCGACAGCCTGATCTCGCTGCAGCGCCTCGCCGGTTTCCTCGCCCATGTCGCCACCCAGACCAGGATGAGCAAGGATATCCGCGCCCGCATCAAGACCTTGTCGCGCGACGTGCTGTCGCTTGCCGACCACGCCACCTTCCTGTCGCAGAAGATCTCCTTCCTGCTCGACGCCACGCTCGGCATGATCTCGATCGAGCAGAACGCCATCATCAAGATCTTCTCGGTCGCCGCTGTCATCTTCCTGCCGCCAACGCTGGTCGCCTCCATCTACGGCATGAATTTCGACGTCATTCCCGAGCTGAAATGGCAGCTTGGCTATCCCTTCGCCATCGGCCTGATGAT
Source organism: Mesorhizobium sp. WSM1386 (assembly GCF_055901595.1). NCBI lineage: Bacteria > Pseudomonadati > Pseudomonadota > Alphaproteobacteria > Hyphomicrobiales > Phyllobacteriaceae > Mesorhizobium > Mesorhizobium sp. WSM1386. Next base: position 2,309,226 of record NZ_CM148373.1, on the reverse strand, counting down.
CCTGTCGGCGATCCTGCCCTTCTGGTATTTCCGCCGCCGTGGCTGGCTTTGATCGGGTCGCCACGGGCGGACTGCCTGTTGCTGGCGCACCAGAAATAACTTGACCAAACCGCGCCCTGCCTGCATCCGGGATGCCCGATCCCTGCGGATCGCGGATTCCTGAGCCGGATTTCAGACCATGACTGCAAAAACCTGGGCCTATGAGGACTTCGTCGAGGGCACCTCGCTCGACCTCGGCACCAAGCTGGTAAGTGCCGCCGAGATCATCGAATTCGCGCGGGAGTTCGACGCCCAGCCGATGCATCTCGACGAGGAGGCCGGCAAGGCCAGCATCCTTGGCGGGCTGGCGGCCTCGGGCTGGCACACCTGCGCCATGTTCATGCGCATGCTGTGCGATGCCTTCCTGCTGGACTCCACCTGCCAGGGCGCGCCCGGCGTGGACCAGGTCAAATGGAAGAAGCCGGTCCTGGCCGGCGACCAGCTCACCGGCAGCCTCGTGGTTGTCGCCAAGCGCCTGTCGAAATCGAAGCCGCAACTGGGCTTCGTCACCATGCGCAGCGAACTGTTCAACCAGCGCGGCGAAAACGTTTTCGAGCTTGAGAATTCGGTCATGTTCCTCACGCGTGAGGCCGCGGGGAGCCTGGCATGACCCTGGACGAATTCTTCCGCATCGGTGCCACCGTGACGCTGGGCTCGCACACATTCGAGCCCGAGGCGATCAAGGCCTTCGCCCGCAAATACGACCCGCAGATCTTCCATATCGACGAGGAAGCCGCCAGGAAGAGCGTGCTCGGCGGCCTCTGCGCGTCCGGCTGGCATACGGCCGCCACCTGGATGAAACTCAATCTCGAAGCCGGCATGGACACCGAGGGCGCTGCCTGGAGCGGCCTCGGCCTGGTCCCCGAATTCGGCCCCTCGCCCGGCTTCAAGAACCTGAAATGGCTGAAGCCAGTCTACGCCGGCGAGACCGTCACCTTCACGCGCACCGCCCTTTCCCACCGCCCGATCGCCTCGCGCCCCGGCTGGCGCCTGCTGACGCTGCGCTGCGAGGCCTTCGCCTCGGCCGGCGACAAGGTGCTGGAGTTCGAGAGCGCCGTGCTGGTGAAGATGGAGTAGTGGCGCTGGGCGCTCTTCCTTCTCCCCTTGCGGGAGAAGGTGGCCGAGCGAAGCTCGGTCGGATGAGGGGTGTTCCAGCTTGGCGCCGACGGCACTCCGTCACCCACCCCTCAACCGTCTCGGCGCTGCGCGCCGATCCACCTTCTCCCACAAGAAGGGGAGAAGGAAGAACTGTTCCCTCAATGCCCCTCGAACCCGATCAGCGTCCGTACCGGCACACCGAGCGCTTCCAGCTTGGCGCGCCCGCCGAGGTCCGGCAGGTCGATGACGAAGCAGGCGGCGAGGATGTCGGCGCCGATCTGGCGCAAGAGCTTGACCGCCGCCTCCGCCGTGCCGCCGGTGGCGATCAGGTCGTCGACGAGGATCACCTTCTCCCCAGGGGCAACGCCGTCCTTGTGCATCTCCATTTCGTCGAGCCCGTATTCCAGGCTGTAGGCGACGCGCACGGTCTCGTAAGGCAGCTTGCCCTTCTTGCGGATCGGCACGAAGCCAGCTGAGAGCTGGTGGGCGACGGCGCCGCCAAGGATGAAGCCGCGCGCCTCGATGCCGGCGATCTTGTCGATCTTCTGACCGGCATAGGGATGCACCAGCTCGTCGATGGCGCGGCGGAAAGCGCGCGCATTGCCAAGCAGCGTCGTGATGTCGCGAAACAGGATGCCGGGCTTGGGATAGTCCGGGATGGTGCGGATCGACGCCAGCAGCGTGTCTTCGAGCGAGGGTTTCATGAGACGGCTCTCCGGATGATCCAACTGACACGCGTGAAAGGCGGCAGGGTCCGATCGTAACCCGGCGCGACCGACAACGGCTAGCGCGATGTGGCGGCCGAGACAAGCCGCATCCGGAAGGGATCGATCTAGCAGACCCCAGCCATATTCCGCATCCGCATGATCCGCGATGGTCCGCCCGACCCCGACTATCTGAAACGGAGATTGGAGCGCGACAATTGCCCGATCGAACTGCAGCCCATCAGCTTCATGCCGCGTTCGACCTCGACCCGCATCTGCTCGAGCGCCCTTTCGACACCCGGTTGGCCGGCCGCCGCCAGGGGAAACATATAGTACCGGCCAATGCCGACGGCCTTGGCCCCGAGCGACAGTGCCTTCAGCACATGGGTGCCGCGCTGCACACCGCCATCCATGATGACGTCGATCTTGTCGCCGACGGCATCGACGACCTCGGCAAGCTGGTCGAATGCCGCCCGCGAGCCATCCAACTGCCGCCCACCATGGTTGGACAGTACGATGCCGCTGCAGCCAATATCGACGGCGCGTCTGGCATCCTCCACCGACATGATACCCTTGAGGCAGAACGGACCCGACCACTGCCTGACCATCTCGGCGACATCATCCCAGGTCATCGACGGATCGAGCATCTCGGTGAAGTAGCGGCTGATCGACATCGTGCCGCCGCCCATGTCGACATGTTCGTCGAGCTGCGGCAACTTGAAGCCCTCATGGGTGAAATAGTTGACTGCCCAAGCCGGCTTCAGCGCGAACTGCGCCATGCCGGCAAGGTTGAGTTTGAAGGGAATGGCAAAGCCAGTGCGCTTGTCGCGTTCGCGATTGCCCCCGGTGATGCTGTCGACGGTCAGCATCATCACTTCTACGCCAACCTGCTTTGCCCGCTGCATCATCGCCCGGTTGAGGCCGCGATCTCGGTGGAAGTAGAACTGGTAGATCTGCGGGCTGCTGCTGATCCTGCGCACCTCCTCGAGGCTGACGGTGCCGAGCGTGGAAACACCGAACATCGTGCCGTATTTGGCCGCGGCTTTGGCGACCGCCCTCTCGCCCTGATGGTGGAAAAGCCGCTGCAGGGCAGTCGGCGAGCAATAGAACGGCATAGCCAATTTCTGACCCATGACGGTCACCGACATGTCGATCTCGCTCACCCCGCGCAGGACGTTGGGGACCAGGTCACAGCTTTCGAAACTTGCGGTGTTGCGGCGATAGGTGACCTCGTCATCGGCCGCGCCATCGATGTAATTGAAGATCGGCCCCGGCAGCTTTCGCTGCGCCATCCGCCGGAAATCGGAAAAATTGTGACAGTCGCTGAGCCGCATCATCGATTTCCAAGGCCATGGCTGACGAAGCCTTTGCCGCTGTTGAAGTATCAACCAGATGCGGCCCTGCCAACGAACTAATTGCTGAACTCCCCATAGAGCACGGCCCTGAACACGAAAAGGGGCGCCTGAAGCGCCCCTCTCTGCCGAGATTGCCGGCGAAGTCTTACATGCCGAGGTCGGAACGCAGCTCGGCCCTGGCCACCTCATATTCGGCCTTGAAATCGTCCCGGTTGAGCAGGACCGCGGCAATGACGCTGCCGGAAATCTTGCCCATCTCGACATCGGACGGATAATGGATGCCGCCGACAACGCGGTTGTGGGCGTATTCGGCCGCGCGCGCCATGATCTCGGCGCGCCTCTCCGGAACCATGTCGGCCAGGATGATGCCCATCATGGTGCCGACAGTGGCGTGGCCGGACGGCCAGGAGCCGGAGCTCGACAGCTTGACCGCCGGCTTGACGAGATCGCTGAGCTGGTGCGGGCGCGGACGTTTCCAGACATCCTTGGCCGGGTCGACGACAGCACCTTCTGTGGCCACGACGCGGTCGAAGAAAGCGCTGAATTTCGGCAGCTTTTCCGCAGTGAAATTCGGCCCCATGACATCGGCGAAGCGCCAGACATTCTCTTCGGCATCGGCGACGGCGCGGGCTTCCATCTCGGGCGTGCGCGTCACCTGCAGCGTCAGCACCTCGCCGAGTTCGGCCTTGGTCTCGGCCGAATCGTTCGCCGGTGGAGGCGGCAGGATCATCGTCAGATCGACGTCCTTGTTGGTGACGAAGGGTTTTGCGTCTTCGGCCTGGGCGGCCGAGCCGATGACCAGCAGCAGCAGACCAGCCGCGAGCGATGCGTATTTCTTCATAGGACAATCCTTTGTTCGAGAATGCCGCAGGATCGCCAGATGCGGTGACGGCCATGTGACATGACCGTCACCGGACGCAAAAAGGGCGCCTCTCGGCGCCCCCTGCATTTTGCTATGTCCGCCCCGCTCAGTGGGCGATGCCTTCCCACACCTTGCGCTTGGTCAGATAGACCAGCGCGCCGAACAGCAGCAGGAACACCAGCACGCGGAAGCCCATTTTCTTGCGGTCTTCCATGTGCGGCTCGGCGGCCCATGTCAGGAAGGCGGCCACGTCGCGGGAATACTGGTCGACGGTCTGCGGCGAGCCGTCATCATAGGTCACCTGGCCGTCGGAGAGCGGCTTGGGCATCTTCAGCGACACGCCCGACATGAAGTACGGATTGTAGTGCGTGCCTTCCGGGATGACCATTCCGGCCGGCGGCGTTTGATCGTAGCCGGTCAGCAGCGAATGGATGTAGTCGGGGCCGCCCGCGTCATACTGGGTGAAGATGTCGAAGACGAACTGCGGAAAGCCGCGCTCGACGCCGCGAGCCTTGGCCAGCAGCGACATGTCGGGCGGGGCAGCGCCGCCATTGGAGGCAGCGGCGGCTTCCTCATTGGCGAACGGCGCCGGGAAATGGTCTGACGGCTTGCCGGGACGGTCGAACATGTCGCCGGCATCGTTGGGGCCGTCATGGATGGTATATTCGGCCGACAGCGTCTTGACCTGGGCGTCACTGTAGCCGAGGTCCGAAAGCGTGCGGAACGCCACCAAATTCATCGAGTGACAGGCCGAGCACACTTCCTTGTAGACCTTCAGGCCGCGCTGCAGCTGCGCTTTGTCATAGGTGCCGAACGGGCCGGTGAAGCTCCAGTTCATCTCCTTCGGCTCGTCGATCGGGAAATGCGTCGGTGCGGCTGCATTGTGCGCCTCTTCGGCGGCGAATGCCCAAGTGCCTCCAGTTCCAACGCCGGCGGCCACAAGGCCGATCAGCGCCAGCGAGGTGAGAATCTTTTTCATGCCAAATCCCCTTAGATTCTCTACCGCTCTGTCTTCCTGTTTGAGCATGATCTCTGGACAAACGGTTCCGTTTGTCCGGGAAAACCGGTTCCCACTTTTCGGGATCATGCTCTAGCCCTTGGTCTCTGGTGCGGCCGTGGCGCCCGCCGGATGCCCGCTGCCGCCCTTGTTCTTTTCGAGCACCGCCTCGGTGATCGAGTTCGGCACCCTGCGCGGCGTCTCGATCAGGCCGAGCACTGGCAGCGCGATCAGGAAGAAGGCGAAGTAGAACAGCGTCGCCATCTGCGCCATGAACACATAGCTGCCTTCCGCCGGCTGCGAGCCCAGCCAGCCGAGCAGGATGGCATCGGCCACGAACAGCCAGAAGAACAGCTTGTACCAGGGCCGGTAGACCGCCGAACGCACCTTGGAAGTGTCGAGCCACGGCACCAGGAACAGCATGACGATGGCACCGAACATGCATAGCACGCCGCCGAGCTTGGAGTTGATCGGCCCGATGTTGAAGGTGATGGCGCGCAGGATCGCGTAGAACGGCAGGAAGTACCATTCCGGCACGATATGGGCCGGGGTCTTCAGCGGGTTGGCGACCGTGTAATTGTCCGGATGGCCGAGATAGTTCGGCAGGTAGAAGACGAAATAGGCGAAGAAGAACAGGAACACGATCATGCCGAACGCGTCCTTGATGGTCGCGTAAGGGGTGAAGGCGACGGTGTCGGTCTTCGATTTGACCTCGATGCCGGTCGGGTTCGACTGGCCCACGACATGCAGCGCCCAGACGTGCAGCACGACGACGCCGGCGATCATGAACGGCAGCAGGTAATGCAGCGCGAAGAAGCGGTTGAGCGTCGGGTTGTCGACGGCGAAGCCGCCCAGCAGCAACTGCTGGATCCAGTCGCCGACCAGCGGAATGGCGCTGAAGAAGCCTGTGATGACGGTGGCGCCCCAAAAACTCATCTGTCCCCATGGCAGCACGTAGCCCATGAAGCCGGTCGCCATCATCAGGAGGTAGATGATGCAGCCGAGGATCCAGAGCAGTTCGCGCGGCGCCTTGTAGGAGCCGTAATAGAGGCCACGGAAGATGTGGATATAGACGGCGACGAAGAAGAACGAGGCGCCGTTGGCATGCATGTAGCGCAGGAGCCAGCCGGAATTGACGTCGCGCATGATCTTCTCGACCGAGCCGAAGGCTAGATTGGTGTCGGCCGTGTAGTGCATGGCCAGCACGATGCCGGTCAGGATCTGCGCCACCAGCATGATCGACAGGATGCCGCCGAAGGTCCAGGCATAGTTGAGGTTGCGCGGCACCGGATAGCCGACGAAGCTGTCATAGACCAGCCGCGGCAGCGGCATGCGGGCGTCGAACCAGCGTTCGATACCGGTCTTGGGCGTGTAGGTCGAGTGTCCCTCGCTCATCGAAATATCCCCTGCCTCAACCGATAAGGATCTTGGTATCGGAAATGAACTTGAATACCGGCACGGCCATGTTCTCGGGTGCCGGGCCTTTGCGGATGCGGCCGGCGGTATCGTATTGCGAGCCGTGGCACGGGCAGAACCAGCCGCCGAAATCGCCTTCCTGGCCGAGCGGAATGCAGCCCAGATGGGTGCAGACCTGAACCATCACCATCCAGGCTTCCTTGCCAGGCGTGGTGCGGTTGGCGTCGGTCGCCGGCGCGTCGGCCGGAAGGTTGGCATTGCGGGCGATCGGATCCTTGAGATCGGAGAGCTTGACGGCCTCGCCGTCCTTCATTTCCTGTTCGGTGCGGTTGCGCACCACGACCGGCTTGCCGCGCCACTTGACGATCAAGGACATGCCCGGCGTCAGCGAGGCGACATCGACCTCGACCGAGGCAAGCGCCAGCGTCGAGGCATCGGGGCGCATCTGGTCGATGAAGGGCCAGGCAACGGCGCCGGCGCCGACCACGGCTGCCATGCCGGTGGCGACGTAGAGAAAATCTCGACGGTTGGGATCGTGGGTATCGGTTGCGCTCACGGGTGCCTGATCCTTTCGCCTCTTCCGCGCCGGTGGCCGAGCCTGTTCCCCGCTCAATCACGCCAACCCGACAGCGCATGGCGAACAGGCTAGCGAATTCCTCCGGCATTTGGACTTCGGTTTATGCGTGAAGCCCGTTTTTGTCCAGACGGGTGAAGGCACAAGGGCAGATTGTCGCGGGGACAAAATCCGCCACTGCGCGGCAAGGCGGCGAATGGTCGCAAAAGGCGGCTAAACAACCGGGAAACAACCGCAAATCCAATGCCCCGGTTCACCTCGACACAGGACGCCGCTGTGATCTATCCTTGCTTGCATGGCACACGTCATCGATCGCGAGGAATGGGCCGTTCGCCCCGACCGCTGGAAGGGTGAACTGCAGTGCGGCGCCTATGGCTCCAACTCCTGCCTGATTTTCAATCACCTGCCCGATGTCGGCGGCGGCCCCCGGTTGCACTCCCATCCCTACGCGGAGATCTTCATCATCCGCCAGGGCACCGGCCTGTTCACGGTCGGCGACCAGGAAATCGAGGCCACCGCCGGCCAGATCCTGATCGTGCCGCCCCACACGCCGCACAAATTCACCAATCTCGGGCCGGGCCCGCTGGAAACGACGGACATCCACGAGAACGGCACGTTCATCACCGAATGGCTGGAGTGAATCCGGCATAGCCCTGTCGAGTTCCCGATTGCCGCCTAGATCTATGGCGTGGGCAGCGGGCCAGGACGTGCAGGACATGCGAACGTCAAACATCGAAATCGAAGGGCTGAGCATCGCCATCCGCGAGGCAGGCCCGGCCGATGCGCCTGCCTTCCTCCTGCTGCATGGGTGGCCGCAAAGCTCCTACGCGTTCGAACGCGTGATCGGCCGGCTGGCCACCGATTACCGGGTCGTCGCTCCCGACCTGCCCTGCATCGGCGGCTCGCAAGGCATGCCCAAGGCCGGCGACAAGAAAACCCTGGCGAGGCTGATGAGGGGCATTGCCGAGGCTTGCGGGCTGCGCCAACTCGTGGCCGCCGGCCATGATGTCGGCGGCCAGATCGTGTTCGCTCTGTTGCGTGACCATCCCGAGATTCTTTCTGGCGCGGCGATCATGGATGTCGTCGTTCCGGGTGTCGCGCCGTGGGAGGAGGTCATTCGCAATCCGATGATCTGGCATTTTGCGTTTCATGCGGTCCCGGCATTGCCGGAAACGCTGGTGAGCGGCCATCAGAGCGCCTATCTCGACTTCTTCTTCAATGCGCTTTCGAAGGATCGGGCAGCGATTCCCGCGGACGCCAGGGAAATCTACGCAAGAGCCTATTCCCGGCCGGAAAGCCTTCAGGCCGGCTTCGATTGGTACCGCGCCTTCCCCGAAGACGCCAAAACCAATGCGCTTGCGCCCACCCAGCCGATCGCGATCCCGGTTCTGTATCTGAGGGGGGCGGCCGAGTCCGGCGACATCGGCGACTATGTCGACGGGCTGCGGACAGCAGGGCTGTCAAATGTCGAAGGCGACATCATCGCCGACAGCGGACACTTCGTCGCCGACGAGAACCCCGAAGCGCTCGCCGTCCGCCTGGCGAGATTTCACAGGGAAATCAGCGCAGGCTGACCGTCCCCCACCTACATCGCGCCCAGCCTGACCAGCACCGCCTTCGGGATGTTGTATTCGCGGATGACCGCATCATGTCGTCGAAGGCCGCACAGTTCGCGCTGGATGAAGTAGGCGTGCACTGCCTTGGCAGCCTCCTTCAGGAGCATCGAGCGTATCTGTTCGTCAGCATTGTCGCGCAGCCTTGCCAGCGTTTCCTCGACCTTCTGCCCGGCGCGGCCGAGCGCGGCCGCCTTCTCGGCCAGGATCTCGTGGCCAAGCGCATCGAAGGCGGCTTCGGCAGCGGTAGCGCTCGTCGAACCAGAAGGGGGGCGTAGAGACATCAGCGGGCCTCCAAGTCATTGGCTGCCGGCAGGGAAAGTCCAGAACGGTCGGAGAGGAACTTAAGCAATTCCAACCGGAGCTTATTGAGCACCTCTGTCTCTAGCGGCAAGGCAACAGTCATCAAACCTACTCCGCCGGCCGCGTCTCTTCCAGCACGCTTTCCTCGTGATAGAGGAAGCCGCCGGACTGCCGTCTCCACAGCCGCGCATAAAGACCGTCGAGCGCTACCAGTTCGTCATGCGTGCCTTGCTCGACGATACGGCCGCCATCGAGCACCACCAGGCGATCGAGGGCGGCGATCGTCGACAGTCGGTGGGCGATGGCGATCACCGTCTTGTCCTGCATCAGCCGCGTCAAATTTTCCTGGATCGCCGCTTCGATGTCGGAATCGAGCGCCGAGGTCGCCTCGTCGAGGATCAGGATCGGCGCGTCCTTGAGGAAGACGCGGGCGATCGCCACGCGCTGGCGCTGGCCTCCCGAAAGCTTGACGCCGCGCTCACCGACAAAGGCCTCGTAGCCGGCGCGGTCCCTGTTGTCGCGCAAGGTCAGGATGAACTCGTGCGCCTCGGCCTTCTTCGCCGCCGCGATCACCTCCGCATCGGTCGCGTCGGGCATGCCGAGCTTGATGTTGTCGCGCAACGAGCGATGGAAGAGGGCCGTGTCCTGGCTGACGACGCCGATATTGGCCCGCAGTGAATTTTGCGTGACGTCCGAAACGTCCTGGCCATCGATGGTGATCGAGCCGCTCTCCAGATCGTAGAGCCGGAGGATCAGATTGGCGAGCGTCGTCTTGCCGGCACCCGACGGCCCGACCAGCCCGACTTTCTCACCCGGCTTGACGACAAGGTCGATGCCGTTCAGCACCCCGAACCCCTTGCCATAGTGGAACTCGACATTTTTCACATCGATGCGGCCGCCGGCCACGACAAGCTCCTTCGCATCGGGCGCGTCGATGAGCCCGAGCGGCTGCGAGATCAGCGCCTTGGAGTTCTCCAGCACGCCGAGGTTTCGCAAGATGCTGTTGAGCTGCATCATCAGCCGGCCGAGCAGCATGTTGAGCCGCAGCACCAGCGACAGCGTGAAGGCGACCGCGCCGACGGTGATCGAGCCCTCGACCCAGAGATAGACGGCAAAACAGCCGATCGCCGTGATCATGATGCCCGACAGCGTCGTCAGCGCCATGCGCACGCCGGTGAGCCGGCGGGTGAAGGGGCGCAGCGCGTCGAGATAGATGTCGAAGCCGTTCCTGATGTAGCGGTCGTCGCCGTCGGCCGAAAACAGCTTCAGCGTCTGCACGTTGGAATAGGAATCGACGATGCGCCCGGTGATCATCGAGCCGGCTTCGGCCGTCGCCTCGGCGTGCTTGCGGATCGCCGGCAGATAGAGCTTCGCCAGCCAGCCGAAGGCGGTGATCCAGATCACCACCAGCACAGCGAGCCTGAGATCGAGCCCGGCGACCAGCGCCAGCGTCGTCACCGTGTAGACGACCATGAACCAGACCACTTCGAGGAAGCTTTCCATCAAATCGCCGGTCGCCTGGCCCGCCTGCCAGACTTTTGTGGCGATGCGGCCGGCGAAATCGTTCTGGAAGAAGGCGTAGGACTGGCGCGAGACATGCCTGTGCGCCTGCCAGCGCACCAGATTGTAGAAACCGGGCGTGATCGTCTGTTCGTCGACCAGCGCCGACAGGCCGACGACGATGGTGCGGACGACCAGCACCACCACGATCATGAACACCAGCTCCGGGCCAGCGGCGGTCCACAGCGCGTGCCAGCTGCGCTCGCCGGGAAGCTGGTCGAGGATATCGACCAGCCGCCCGACGAAGTAGAACAGGCCAGCCTCGACCAGCGGCGCGATGCCGCCGATGACCAGCATGGCGAAGAAAGCGAATTTCGCCTGGCCGACATAATGCCAGAGAAAGCCGGTGACGCTTGAAGGTGGCCGAAGGCTCGACGGCTCCCTGAACGGATAGACCCAGTTCTCGAACCAGCGATAGACGGCTGTCATCATGCGGCGGTCATCATTCTGCGGCTTGCCCCTTGGCACCGATGTCATTGGCAATGAGGTCGTTGGCGGCGTCGACGGGGCTGTCCTCGAGCAGGAAGCCGCCCGATTGGCGTTGCCAGAGCTGCGCATAGAGCCCGCCCTTAGCGACGAGTTCGTCGTGCGAACCCTCCTCGATGACGCGGCCCTGGTCCATCACCACCAGCCTGTCCATCGCAGCGATGGTCGACAGCCGGTGCGCGATGGCAATGACGGTCTTGCCTTGCATGAGCTTGTAAAGATTCTCCTGGATGGCCGCTTCCGCCTCGGAATCCAGCGCCGATGTCGCCTCGTCAAGGATAAGTATAGGCGCATCCTTCAACATAACGCGAGCAATGGCGATGCGTTGCCGCTGGCCTCCGGACAATTTGACCCCGCGGTCGCCGACATGGGCGTCGAACCCCTTGCGGCCATTGTGGTCCGAAAGCCCGCCGATGAAATCCAGCGCCTCGGCCCGCCGCGCCGCCTCGACAAGCATCTCGTCCGACGCGTCGGGCCGGCCATAGAGGATGTTGTCGCGCACCGAACGATGCAGCAGCGAGGTGTCCTGCGTGACCATGCCGATCTGGGCACGCAGCGAATCCTGCTTCACACCGGCGATCTCCTGGCCATCGATCAGGATCCGGCCGCTCTCCAAGTCGTAGAAGCGCAGGAGCAGATTGACCAGCGTCGACTTGCCGGCGCCCGAGCGGCCGACGATGCCGACCTTCTCGCCCGGCCTCACCGCCAGCGACAGGCTCTCGATGACCCCCTTCTGCTTGCCGTAATGGAAGCGGATGTCCTCGAAACGGATCTCACCCTTGGAAACAGCGATCTCCTTCGCACCAGGCTTGTCCTCGACCAGGCGCGGCAGCGAGATCGAGGCGATGCCGTCCTGCACGGTGCCGATGTTTTCGAACAGGCCCGACATTTCCCACATGATCCACTGCGACATGCCCCACATCCTGAGCACCAGGCCGATGACCACGGCCACCGCGCCGATCGTCACCGCTTGCCCCATCCACAGCCACAGCGAGATGGCGGTGACCGAGAACAGCAGCAAAGCGTTCAGGATGTAGAGCGAACCGAAAAGCACCGTTACCAGCCGCATCGACCGGTAGACCGTGTCGAGGAAGCCCATCATGCCTTCCCTGGCGAAGGAGGCCTCGCGGCGCGAATGGCTGAACAGCTTGACCGTCTGGATGTTGGTGTAGCTGTCGACGACGCGGCCCGTCATGGTCGAGCGCGCATTGGCCTGCTCCTCGCCGACCTTGCCGAGGCGCGGGATGAAAAAGCGCAGCAACAGGATGTAGCCGACCAGCCAGACGCCAAGCGGCGCCGCCAGCCGCCAGTCGGCCGAGCCGACGATGAACAGCATGCCGAGGAAATAGACGATGACGTAGTTCAGCACGTCGATCACCTTGATGACGCACTCGCGCACGGCAAGCGCCGTCTGCATCAGCTTGGTGGCGATGCGGCCGGCGAACTCGTCCTGGTAGAAGCTCATCGATTGCCTGAGCAGGTAGCGGTGCACCTGCCAGCGTATGCGCATCGGATAATTGCCCATCAGCGTCTGCTGGTTGAGCAGCGAATGCAGCCAGACGGTGCCCGGCAGCGCGAACAGCACGATGAAGGCCATGCCGGCGAGCTTCCAGCCTTCCGTCTGCAGGAAGGTTTCGCGGTTCTGCCCCGACAGCCAGTCGACGATGCGGCCGAGGAAACCGAACATCCACACTTCCGCGATGGCGATGGCCGTCACCAGCACCGCATCGGTCAGTATATAGGGCCATGCGCCGCGCGTATAATGCAGGCAGAAGGCCACCAGCGTCTTGGGCGGCTCGACCGGTTCCGCTGCCGGGAACGGATCGAGCCTTCTTTCAAACCAGTTAAACAACAACATAGGTCATGCTCGTGAAATCTGTTTCCCGCTTACGCGGCGTGGCGACGTACGAAGTCCCCGGGCCGTGTGGCGCCGAGGGCCGACGGTCCGGAATCATCCGGACCGCCGGCCCTGCTTCGCGCTATATAGGGGCTCGCGGGCTTTTCGCCGACAGGCTCGTTTGTCGATCCTGACGGTGCGGTGTCGACGAGCCGGATTTTCGCGCCCGGCCGGATCAGCCGGATAATCCGGCGCACCAGCGAGGGCCGGCCCGGGTCGGGAACCGTACGCGAAAAATCGACATCCGGCAGCATGCCGCGATGCGGCCGGCGGCGGACTTCGGCGTGGACTGCCGACGAATAGGTTTCGCCGATCAGCAGAGCCCAGGTCGCCATCTTGCGCTCGTGCAGGCTTCTTGAACCGGGTATTCTGTAGTGATCGAACATTGGTCCGTCCTCCATGTGAAGATGTGATAAAAAAGGCGAAGCAAGTTCGACCACCGGCATTCGGCCGGAGGTGCGCATTGCCTCGGTCAGGGCATGACTGAACGAGTCGGTCTGGACACGACTGAAGGAGTCGGTCCGGACACGATGCCTGGCATCGGTCTGGACACGACAAGTGTCGGTCCGGACACGCTCAGCTTGGGCGTTCAGCCCTTTTGACTTTTTGAAAAACATCGCAGGATTCCTTCGAGTGCCGAAAAATCGTTTCGGCGGGAATCGGTGCGATCAAGTCTTAGAGAGTCAGGAGAATCGTCGTACCGAAACCGCCGTGGGGCGTACTGGCCCACAGGAGAGGCGCTGGATGTGCATGGTCATCATGAGTTACCCCTCCATCGGTTCGGGTTGACAATGCTGGCCGTATACCCGACTTCGCAGAAAATGGCCACCCGCAGGTCCAGGAATTTCCAAAACCGCGAGGTCGCTGTGGCCGATCTGCCACTTATTAGAAAGACGCGGAAATGAACAATCGTCTCCGCATCGCGCTCTACCAACCTGACATCGCCGGCAATACCGGGACAATCCTGCGCTTCGCCGCTTGCCTCGGCCTTGGCGTCGACATCATCGAACCGGCCGGCTTCCCGCTCTCCGACAAAGCGCTCAGACGCGCCGGCATGGATTATATCGAAATGGCTGCCCTGACCCGGCATGTCGACTGGGACGCCTTCGAGGACTGGCGCAAGGTGCACGCGAAACGGCTGGTGCTTCTGTCGACCAAGGCGACGGCCCCTTACACCGAATTCGCCTTCGCCCACGGCGACATCCTCCTGTTCGGCCGCGAATCCGCAGGCGTGCCGGATCCGGTCCATCAGGCCGCGGACGCGCGGCTGACCATCCCCATGCAGGGTGGCGCGCGCAGCATCAACGTCGCGCTCTCCGTCGCCATGGTGGCTGGCGAAGCCGTCCGGCAACTCGGATAGCGGTTCGCCGGCAACGCCGTTTCCAGTCGTTTTCACCCAGGCGCACATCGCCTTCTCCTGTCATTTGCTCCATCGGCACTTCTTCGCTACAAGCTCAACTTAACTTGAGGTCAAGCGGAAAATGGGAAATGGCTCCAGCAACGGAACTGACGGTCGGCCAGGTGGCCATGCGCAGCGGCGTGGCGGTATCGGCACTGCACTTCTATGAGGCGCGCGGGCTGATCCGCAGCCACCGCACATCAGGCAACCAGCGCCGCTACGGCCGCGACGTGCTGCGGCGGGTGGCGATCATCAAGGTCGCGCAGGAGGTCGGCATCTCGCTGGCCGAAATCGGCGCGGCACTTGAATCATTACCTGAAGGCCGCACGCCGACGCGCGAGGATTGGAATCTGCTTTCAACGGCTTGGCGCGATAGCCTCGACCAGAAGATCAGCCAGCTAAAGAAGCTGCGCGACGGCCTGACCGACTGTATCGGCTGCGGCTGCATGTCGATCGACAAATGTCCGCTCAGGAACAAGGGCGACAGGCTGGCAAGGGAAGGAGCGGGGGCGAGGCGATTGGTTCTTCCTTCTCCCCGTTCACGGGGAGAAGGTGCCTGAAAGGCAGATGAGGGGCAGCGCGAAAAGGTTCGCGCTGCCCCTCACCTGTCTGCCGGCATCCTCTTCCCGTAACGGGGCGAGGAAATCCTAATCCGCCGCCGGCAACCGCCTGATGGTGAATTCGATCAGATCACCCGGCCGTTCGAACCAGCTTTCTATCTCGGTCCAGTATGCCTGCTTTGGGAAACGCTCGAACCATTCCTTGGCCTTGAGGCGCGCATCGGAGCGCGGCAGCACGAAGGTCTCGCGCAGGAAACCGTCGCGCGGCATGCGCTCGCGTTCGGCCCGGCTTTGGTCGAGCCTTTTCTTCAGGCCATCCAGCGGCGGTCTTGCCGGAGTGCGCACGAAACAACTCCTTGCACCTGGCGCATGACCCCGAAATCGGGTTCGGAAAGGATCATGCGCAAAACCAAAGTGACTTGACCCTGTCCCTTAAGAGATTAGGGATCGCGCCCGGAAAAGACGAGTCTTTTGTCGACCCGACCGACCCGCAACCGGAGACAGCACTTGGAACGACCTGAAATGCCACCTGGCCTGCCCGCCGACATCGAAGAGAAGAAGATGAAGGCACGGCTGTGGTTCGAGGCGTTGCGCGAACGCATCTGCGGCGCCTTCGAACAGATCGAGCAGGATCTCCAGGGGCCGCTGGCCTCATGGTCGCCGGGCCGTTTCGAGAAGACGCCCTGGGAGCGTGACCAGGGCAAGGGCGGCGGCGGCACCATGTCGATGATGCATGGCCGCGTCTTCGAGAAGGTCGGCGTCCACACCTCGACCGTTTATGGCGAGTTCTCGCCCGAATTCAGGAAGCAGATGCCCGGCGCCGAGGAAGATCCGCGCTTCTGGGCGTCCGGCATTTCGCTGATCGCGCATCCTTGGAACCCCAACGTCCCGGCCGTGCACATGAACACGCGCATGGTCGTCACTTCCAGCCATTGGTTCGGCGGCGGTGCCGATCTGACCCCGGTGCTGGACCGCCGCCGCACACAGGACGATCCCGATAGCATCGCTTTCCACCGCGCCATGCAGTTCGCTTGCGAAAAGAACGCTGATGTCGCCGACTACCCGAAATTCAAGACCTGGTGCGACGAGTACTTCTATCTGCCGCACCGCAACGAGCCGCGCGGCACCGGCGGCATTTTCTTCGACTGGCTGCATTCGGCGCAGGACAAAGGCGGCTGGAATGCCGATTTCAACTTCGTCCAGGATGTCGGGCGATCTTTCCTGGTCGTCTACGGCCATCTCGTGCGCGCCAACTTCAACGAGAACTGGACCGACGGCGACCGCGACGAACAGCTCATCCGCCGTGGCCGCTATGTCGAATTCAACCTGCTTCACGATCGCGGCACCATCTTCGGCCTGAAAACCGGCGGCAATGTCGCGTCGATCCTGTCCAGCCTGCCGCCAGAGGTCCGCTGGCCGTAAAAATATGGTGAGCGCGATGTGAACCGCATTGATGTCCCATTCGTTCGAAATGGGCATGGAATGTGGCACCGAATGCTTCGAAAAATTTCTTTTTCGTCTAATAGGCACTTGAAAAGATTGGTCTAATTCTTGTGCCGGGTCGGGAAGCGCCGGTGGTTTGCTGAGCGTAATTCCGAGGAAGTGGGAAACGCTTTTTCCGTTCGGAATTGCGTCGAAACAAGCGAGCCGCGACTCGACGCAACCGGACGGCCCAAGACCATGCGGGATACCCGTCAAAAGGATGCCCGCTCTTTCCAGGAGTACTTCCCAATGCGCAAGATCATTGTTTCGGCCGCCGCGGCGGCCTTGCTCGCTTCCGGTTCGGCAGCATTCGCCGCCGTCAAGCACACCACCGGCACGGTCAAGACCTTCGACGCGACAGCCATGAGCCTGGTTCTTGACAATGGATCATCTTTTACGCTTCCCAGCACCTTCAAGGATCCTGGCCTGAAGGTCGGTGAAAAAGTCAGAATCTCATGGGACACGAGCGGCAAGAACAAGATTGCCGAGTCAGTCAAGATCGTGAAGTGACGACCAACCCGCCCGGGCTGGACGAGACGATGTCCGGCCCTGCCCTGGGCTAAGCGTAAGAGGGCGGAGCGGAGCCGCTCCGCCTTTTTGTGGTTGACCGCAACCAATACCACCCCATCTGTGTTATGCTTTCCGCCCGCTCAGGCTCCGAAAGTCCAGGCCCGGAATTCGAAGCGTGGGCCAAGAAAGCACCGGGGCCTCGCCCAGGCTCCACGGAGGAAAAAGGGAGAAATCCGATGAAGGAATTTCACTGCGGGTCGCTCGTTCCCGGCTGTGACTGGCACACCCGAGCCGACGAGGAAGCCGAGGTGATGCGCCGGGCCGTCGAGCATATGCGCGAGACGCACGGCGAGACGACCATCCGCGAAACTATGATCGAGGCGATCCGTTCACGCATCGAGAAGGCCCGCGACGCCGCGTAAGCTGTGCGCCGACCTTGACGCCCGCCATTCGCTTTGGCGTTGTGGGCGCTTTGATACATGGCACCGCACCTGCTCCGTATTGCGACGACGAGATGTTGCAGGAAATCGCTTCGACGCGGTGCACGTCACCTTGTGAGTAAAAAATATATTCCCTCCAGCTAAAATAAACCCCGCGGTAACCCAACCGGTGCCACTGTCGGCCGGACAATCCGGGTATTGTGGGCTGCCAGAGAAGCCCGTCGCCACCAGGCACTGATCCGGATCGGTGGGGTGGTGAGGTGGTTCGCGCATGCGCGAAAAGTCCGGCAGTCGACTGAGCTCCTGCACAATGGCGCTCGTTTCGTGCGCGCTCATTGGCGCATCGCCGGTTGTTGCCCAGGAATTGACGACATCGTTGGTCGACGTCCATCAGGGCTCGCCGCTCAGCGATCGCGCGCGAGGCTTGGGCAATGGCGGTTACGAATTGCAGAGCGGAAACCGGGTATCGTTCAACCAATGGTACCGCGCAAGCTGGGTCGATATGCACGTGGACCTCATCACCCAGATCACCCAGGACACCGGCATCCTTTGGGGATTTGGGACCGGGGAACAGGGCGAGAAATACAGGATCGAGCCCAGCCTCAAGCTTGGTTTCCTCACCCAGATGCATCCGAGCCCGAACAGCACCCTTTCCCTGTCGCTTACCACCGTGATCGGCGGCAAACTCACCGAAAAATCCTGCCAGGCCGACTATGGCGACCTCGGTACCTACAGCGTCAATTGCCGGCTTGCGGCCAGCCAGATGGCTCCTGAGGAAACGTTGAAATATCTGGTTAACGCTAAACCGGAGAGCCAGCATCTGTGGCTGAACTACCGTGTTACTTTCTGATCGCCGAAGGCCATGGATTGAAAAACCGCGGTTCGCGATCGCCCGTACCAGTTTCTTGTTTGATCGGAGTAGGAACATGCCAGCTAGACATTTGAAATTCGGTATCGCCATGGCCTTCGCCATGCTGTCGGCGCCGATCGCGTCGGCCCAGCAGGCCCCCGATGCCGACGAGATGGCCGCGCTGTGCCATGGCGGCCTGTCCATATGCGTAAGCGCAAAGATCCCGGCCGCGCGCACGCAAGCAGCAACAACACCAGGGTGGATGAGCCCCGACGTCGGTGCCGCGTGGGCCGGGGGTTACAAGGGCAAGGGCGTCACGATTACGATCGTTGACGATTTTTCCAGTACATCGCGGTTCTCCGGCAACTTTGGCATTGGGGTGCAGACCCAGCGGCACGGCGAATGGACACGCGAAGAAGCCTCCATGATTGCCCCCTTGGCAACCATAAGGTCGAAAGACTTCACAACCAGCTCGGCGGTGACGCTGGCGCCTGGCCTGAACGTGCTCAATCTGAGTTATGGCATGTACGCTACAGCGGGCTACAGCCCAAACCAGATTGGATGGAGCGCCGAGGAGGCTTCGATCATCTCTTATGCCACCAGAGGGTCAGCCGTTGTCTCCAAGGCAGCCGGCAACGACTCCGTTGCCGTGGGCGGTGTCACCAATGGCCAACAGGACTATCTCGACCTCGCCCTGGTCGGCAAAGCGTCAGCGATCTTCGTCGGCGCGCTGTCAACGAACGGCACGACGTCAAACCCGGCCCAGCTCGCCTGGTACTCCAACTACGCCGGGTCCAATCCGCTTGTGCAAAGCCATTTCCTTGTAGTCGGTGTCGACGGGAGCAAGACGGGCCTTTATGGCACGTCCTTCGCCGCGCCGATCATTTCAGGCTATGCGGCGATCATCGGCAGTAAATTCACCAAGGCGACGCCGACCCAGATCACCAACGATCTGCTCAACACGGCTCGTACCGACACGCTGGTCAACTATAGCGCCTCCACCTACGGCAAGGGCGAAGCAAGCCTTTCGCGTGCCTTGGCTCCCGTGGCCATCAGGTAGATGGGCCGCGCTTCGTGCACGATATTCGAGCCAGGCTCTAGGGTTCAAGGGCCTTCGCGGCGCGTTCGAGCAGTGCGCCGCGATCAGGCGCAAATCCCGCTTCGACCCATTCCGCCTCGAGGTTCTTGAGGATCTCGCCGAGCTTCGGCCCAGGCTTGGCGCCAAGTGCGGTCAGATCGGCGCCTTTCAGCGGAAACGACGGCTTTTCCCATTTGAGCGCAAAGGCGAGCAGGCGCGAGAAACCGCCGGCTTCGAGCAGTGCGTCATTGTCGTCGACGGCACGCACCCGCGCCGAGGCGAGCGACAGCCGCAGGCGATCGACAAAGCCTTGCCGATCGCCACGATAGAGCCGCTTGGCCAGTTCGCCCTCGGTCGTCTTCGGCTCGACGGCAGCCGTCAGCCCCCAGTGGCGCAGGCGATCAGCTTCCGCGGTCGACAGTTTCAGCCGCTCGGCCAGTATTTTCATGCGCGCCGCATCCGGCGGCACGATCGCCTCCAGCCGCAGCATCGCGTCGGCCGCCCAGACCAGATCCTTCTCGGCCTTGGTCAGCCCGTGGATGGCGTCGATGCCCCATCTCTCGCTTTCCGGCAGCGCCGCGGTCAGGACCCCGGCCTGCCGCATCCACAGCAGCGCCCGAGATGGGTCCGGCGCCGACAGAAGCTTCTTCACTTCGGACCAGACGCGCTCGGCCGACAGCTGTGCGAGCCCGTCCTTCAGCCGCGCGCAGGCCTTCAGCCCCTCTGCGTCTGGCCGGCCCTCGCCATACCAGGCGAAAAAGCGGAAAAAGCGCAGGATGCGCAGGTAATCCTCGCGGATGCGTGCTTCCGGATCGCCGATGAAGCGCAGCCGCCGTGCCTCGATGTCGGCGATGCCGCCGACCAGGTCGACAACCCTGCCGTCGGCCTCGGCATAGAGCGCGTTGATGGTGAAATCGCGCCGCTCGGCGTCGAGCTTCCAGTCGCGGCCGAACGAGACCTTCGCGCGGCGGCCATCGGTCTCGATATCGGCGCGCAAGGTGGTGATTTCATAGGGCTTGCCGCCTGCGACCACAGTAATGGTACCGTGCTCGATACCGGTTGGCACCGCCTTGAAGCCTTTCGCCTCGGCGCGGCGGATGGTTTCCTCAGGCAAACAGGTGGTGGCGATGTCCACGTCGGCGACCGTCTGACCCATCAGCGTGTTGCGCACCGCGCCACCGGCGATACGCGCCTCCTCACCGCCTTCGGTGAGCGCGGCAAGCAAGCGCTGCAGATGCTTGTCGGTGAGCCAGTCGGCCCTGCCCGCGATCGAAACACTCACGCATAGAGCCTTTCATAGAGCGTACGGATAATGCCGGCGGTGACGCCCCAGATGCGCCGGTCGCCGTAAGGCATGTCGTAGAAGAACCATTCGAGATCGTTCCACATGCGGCTGTCGCGCTTGTGGTTGGCGGGGTCCATCAGGAAGCGCAGCGGCACCTCGAAGGCCGCGTCGACTTCATCGGTGTTCAAGGCGAGCTCGAAACCGGGCCGCACGATGCCAAGCACCGGCGCGATGCGGTAGCCGCTGCCGGCGACATAATCGGGCATGCGTCCGAGGATCTCGATGCGATCCTGGCCAAGGCCGATCTCCTCGAAGGTCTCGCGCAGTGCGGCGGCTTCCGGGCTCGCATCGGTGGCATCGATGGTGCCGCCGGGAAAAGCCACCTGCCCCGAATGGTTGCGCAGCTTTTCGGCCCGTTTGGTCAGGAGAACCGTCGCCTCGCCTTCGTGATCGACAACCGGGATCAGCACCGCCGCGTTGCGCAACGCCTTGCCCTGGTTGAGGCGCGGATGGCCCGGATTGAAGCGGTGATCGCCATAGTCGTCGCTGGCATGGGCCTGCGGCTGGGCGGCGAAGCGCGCGCGAAAATCCGCCGATGAAAACGGCATCGGCGTCACCTGGTCCATCACGCGCTCAGCCGCTTCAGTTGATCCGCCGGCATGATCGCAAACACCGCTCCCCTGGAGCGCACGGCGAACATCATCCTGCCGTCGATCTCGATCTCCTCGGCATGCTCGACCAGTTCGTACATGACCGGCCGCGCCACCAGCGCCTCCAGCCTGCCGCGCACCAGCACATAGGGCTTCAATCCGCCGGTCTCGTTCTCGTCGACGAAACGCAGCGGCCGCTCCGGTCCGGCCTCGACGACATCTCCGACATTGGTGCGGAAAGTGATGACTTGCTGGTCACCGCTGCCCGAAACGTCCATTTCGACGGCGATGAAGGGTGCATCGGCGACCCGGATGCCAACCCTTTCCACTGGCGTCACCAGATAGGTCCTGCCATCGGCATCCTTGCGCAGCACCGAAGAGAAAAGCTGCACCAGTGGCATGCGACCGATCGGCGTGCCCAGATAGAACCAGGTGCCGTCGGCCTTGATCTCCATGTCGAGATCGCCGCAAAAGTCGGGATTCCAGCGCTCGACCGGCGCCGCGCCCTTGCCGGCACGTGCCGCACGCGAGATCAGCGCCTCCAGGCCGCGCGCCTCGGTGGCATCGGCAAGGCTCTGTTCGCGATGTTCGAAGTGTTCCGACATGGTCACGAAATAGTCACTGTTGTTCCGCTTGTCAGCCTAAGTCTGTGATTTAAGTTCCAACGTAGGCGCCACGCGAGGCCGAATCGCGGCAACTTATGCTATGCTGCAACCGTTATTTCCAACCATCTATCTCCAATTTTAAGGGATTGAGCTGAATGAGCGTAATGGTCAAGGAAAGCCCAATCAGCGAAAAGGACATGATCGCCGAGGCCGAGAAGGCGCTTGCCGACATCTCCAGAATTCGCGACGGGGTCGGCCGGGTCATCTTCGGCCAGGAGAATGTCGTCGAGCGCACGCTGGTGGCGCTGTTGGCCGGCGGCCATGCGCTACTGGTCGGCGTGCCCGGCCTCGCCAAGACCAAGCTGGTGGAGACACTGGGTGTCGTGCTCGGCCTCGATTCGCGCCGCATTCAGTTCACGCCCGACCTGATGCCGTCCGACATCCTCGGCTCCGAAGTGATGGAGCAGGACGAATTCGGCAAGCGCTCCTTCCGCTTCATTTCCGGACCGATTTTCGCCCAGCTTTTGATGGCCGACGAGATCAACCGCGCCTCGCCGCGCACCCAGTCGGCACTGCTGCAGGCAATGCAGGAGTACCACGTCACCATTGCCGGCGCCCGTCACGACCTGCCGGCGCCCTTCCATGTGCTGGCGACGCAGAATCCGCTGGAGCAGGAAGGCACCTATCCGCTGCCGGAAGCCCAGCTCGACCGCTTCCTGATGCAGGTCGACATCCTCTATCCCGAAATCGAGGCCGAGCGCCGCATTCTTCTGGAAACCACCGGCGTCGAGGACGCCAAGGCGCAGAACGTGCTGCAGCCGGCGCGGCTGAAGGAGATCCAGACGCTGATCCGCCGCATGCCGGTGCCCGAAAGCGTCGTCGAGGCGATCCTGACCCTGGTGCGCTCGGCGCGCCCGGGCCAGGGCAATGCCGAGACCGACAAGCTTGTCGCCTGGGGTCCAGGCCCGCGCGCCAGCCAAGCGCTGATGCTGTGCACGCGGGCGCGGGCGCTCTACGATGGGCGGTTGGCGCCCTCGGTCGACGATGTGCGGGCGCTGGCCGAGCCGGTGCTGCAGCATCGCATGGCGCTGACGTTCGCCGCCCGCGCCGAAGGCACCAGCGTGCGCGATGTCGTGGCGAAGCTTGTGAAAGGGATTTGATGGCGCGCATCGGCGAGGTCCAGGCTCCGGCGGCGACGCGCGACGCGCTCGCCCGTGGCCGGTTGCGGGCTTCGCTTGTGCCCGACCTGCTGGTCGAGGCGCGTCGCATCGTCAACACCGTGATCGCCGGCTGGCACGGCCGTCGCAAACGCGGTATCGGCGAGAATTTCTGGCAGTTCCGGCCCTATGTCGAAGGCGATTCCTCACGCATCGACTGGCGCCGCTCGGCACGCGACGACCATACCTATGTGCGCGACCGCGAATGGGAAGCCGCTCATACGGTGTGGCTGTGGGCCGACCCTTCGCCATCCATGCTTTACAAGTCGACCGGCGCCAGCGTTTCCAAGCAATCGCGCGCCTTGGTGCTCACGCTCGCCATGGCCGAACTTTTGTCGCGCAGCGGCGAACGCATCGCCTGGCCGGGGCTGACCGATCCGTTCACCGCCCGCAACGGCGCCGAACGCATCGCCGCCCAGCTGATGCATGCCGGCGAGCTGCCGGCAAAACCCGACCTCACGGATATCCGGCGCTTTTGCGACATCGTCATCGCCAGCGATTTCCTCGATCCCGTGCAGGAAACGATGGCCTGGCTCGACGTGCTTGCCCGCCACGGCGTGCGGGCGCATCTGATCGAGGTCGCCGACCCGGCCGAGGAGACCTTCCCCTATGCCGGCCGCACCGAGTTCACCGATCCCGAGACCGGCGAGAAACTGACAGCCGGGCGCGCCGAAATGCTCGCCGATGAATACCGCCTGCTCTACACTGCCCGCCGCCAGGAACTGGCCGGCTGGTGCAAGCGGCTCGGTTGGAGCTTCACCGTCAACCACACCGATCGGCTGGCCTCCGACGCTCTGGGGCGCCTGCACATGGCGATGACCGCCGAAGGCGGGCATGCCGGTAGCAGTCGTGCCGGAAAGGCGGTCGCATGAGCTGGCTGCCGCTCTCCTTCGGCGCTCCCATGGTGCTGTGGGGCCTGCTGGCGCTGCCGGTGATCTGGTGGCTGCTCAGGCTGACGCCGCCCAAGCCGCAGACCGAAGTGTTCCCGCCGCTGAAGATCCTGGCCCGTGTGCTGAAACGCGAGGAGACCCCGCAGCAGAGCCCATGGTGGCTGACGCTGCTCAGGCTCTTGATGGCGGCTCTCATCGTGGCCGCCTTGGCCGAACCGGTTTTCAACCCGCGCGAAAAACTGGCGGCCGAGGGAGCAGCACTTGCACTGGTCATCGACAATGACTGGGCCAGCGCCGCCGACTGGAACAAACGTGTCGCCACCGCCGAGCGGCTGATTAGCGATGCCGGTTCGAACGGCGTGCCGGTCATCATCGCCTTCACCGCCGAAAAGCCCAATGCCGAGATCGGCCCTTTCGATGCCGCTTCGGCGCTCAACCGGCTGCGCGCGGCCAAGCCGCGGCCGATCCCGACCGACCGGCCCGCCGTCTATGCCCGTGTCGCCGGCGTGCTGGAGACCGTGCCCGGTGCCAGCGTCGCCGTGCTTGCCGATGGCCTGGCGGCCAAGGGCGATGAAGCCGCCTTCAACACGCTGTTGTCGAAAAATGCCGCCCGCGTCGTTTGGGCAACCGCCGACCGGCTTTCGCTGACCGGCCTCGCCGCCGCCGACAACCAGGTCGACGGCTTCGCACTGACCGCCATTCGCGCGCCGGGCGACCCTGCACCCGGCCAGGTCACCGCAGGTGCTTTCGACGACAAGGGCCGCCGCATCGCCGATGCGACGCTGACCTTCGCGCCGGGCGAGGCGACTGCCACCGGCACCATGACGGTGCCGTTCGAGCTGCGCAACGACTTCGCCTCGATCGCGCTCGACGGCGAGCGCCACGCCGGCGCCGTGCGCGTGCTCGATGAAAACTCCAAGCGTCGCCGTGTCGGGCTGTTGTCGCAGGCCGAGGCCGACCAGGCGCAGCCGCTGCTGTCGCCGCTCTACTACATCAGGCGCGCGCTGCAGCCCTTCGCCGATCTGGTCGAACCCTCAAGCGCCGATCTTGCCGACGCCATCCCGCAGATACTCGACCAGAAGCCGGCGATGATCATCATGGCCGATATCGGCACTATTCCTGAGCAGGTCCGGCCAAGGCTGGTCGATTGGGTCGAAAAAGGCGGCACGCTGGTGCGTTTCGCCGGCTCGCGGCTGGCCGCCGCCGGCAATGACGACGACCTGCTGCCGGTGCGTCTGCGCACCGGCGAACGTTCGCTCGGCGGCGCCTTGTCATGGACGTCGCCGCAGCCGGTCACCGAATTCCCCAAGGCCGGACCGTTCGCCGATCTGGCGCCACCCACCGAAGTCACCGTGAGCCGGCAGGTGCTGGCGGAGCCGACGCCCGATATCGTCGAGCGCACGTGGGCCGCGCTTGCCGATGGCACGCCGCTGGTCACCGGGCTGAAGAAGGGCAAGGGCACGCTGGTACTGTTCCATATCACGCCGGAGGCGACATGGTCGAACCTGCCAATCTCCGGCAGCTTCGTCGAGATGCTGCGCCGCATCGTCCAGCTGTCGCGCAACCAGGGCGCTGCGATCGCCAACGCCGAAGCCGCCTCCACCTCGCTCGCGCCCTATCGCATGATAGCGGCCGACGGCTCGCTGGTGCCGCCGACGCCGGATGCACGGCCGCTGGTGCCGGGCGCCGGCATACTGCCGGTGACCTTCGAGAACCCGCCCGGCCTCTACGGTTCCGAGACTGGCGTCTTCGCTCACAACCTGCTCGATGCCGCAAGCACGCTGGCCCCGCTGGCGCGACCGCAAATCACCGTGCCGGTCACCACGATCCAGTATGCCTTCGACGAATCGCGCAACCTGAAGGGCGGGCTGGTTGCCGCCGCTTTGATACTGATGCTGCTCGACACGCTGGCGGTGTTGTGGATGGGCGGCCTGTTTTCGCGCCGGCCGCGCCGCGCCGGCGCGGTGGCGACCACCGCCGCGATACTGATCGCGCTCGGTGCTTTGTTCGGTCATGCCGACCTTGCCCGTGCCGACGATGCCAAGCCCGGCGACGAAGTGGCCATCGAGGCGATTTCCAAGACCCGGATCGCCTATGTGCTGACCGGCGTGCCGGGTGTCGATTCGATCAGCCGCGCCGGGCTCGAGGGCCTGACCCGCTTCCTGATCGAAAAGACCGCGCTCGAACCTGGCGAGCCGGCCGGCGTCGACATTTCGAAGGACGAGCTGTCGTTCTATCCCCTGATATACTGGCCGATCGATCCATCGGCATCAATGCCGAGCCAGGCGGCTATCGCCCGCATCGACGCCTATATGCAGCAGGGCGGCACGGTGCTGTTCGACACGCGCGACCAGTTCGCCAACGGCATCGGCGCCGATTCCACCAGCCCGGCGACCGAACGGCTGCGCGACATCCTCGGCAGCCTCAACGTGCCGCCGCTGGAGCCGGTGCCGTCGGACCATGTGCTGACCAAATCCTTCTTCATCCTGCCCGAATTCCCGGGCCGCTTCGCCGGCAGCCCGCTCTGGGTCGAGACATCGCTCGATGCCAGCAACGCCGACAACCGGCCGGTGCGCACCGGCGACGGCGTCTCGCCGATCATGATCACCGCCAATGATTTCGCCGGCGCCTGGGCGGTCGACGAGAATGGCGACCCGCTGCTGCCGACTGTGCCGGCCGACCCGATGCAGCGGATCTACGCGCTGCGTGCCGGCGTCAACATCATGATGTACATGCTGACCGGAAACTACAAATCCGACCAGGTGCATGTCCCGATACTGCTCGAACGGCTGGGGCAGTAAGATGATGCTCCTTGTTGCACGACTCGAGTGGATCGACCCTCCCCACAAAGGGGAGCGTAAGGCATGAACTGGTCGATCTCCTTCGAGCCGCTGATCTCGTCCTGGCCCTTGCTGGCCTTGGTGCTGGTGCCATTGGCGCTGCTTGCGCTCGTCGGCCTGTGGTTTCGCCAGCGCGGCGGTGTCCTGCGCTTCGTCGCCCTGCTGGCGCTCGCCGCCGCCCTCTTCAACCCGGTGTTCCTCAACGAGGAGCGCGAACCGCTGAAGAGCGTCGTCGCCCTGATCGTCGACCGCAGCCAGAGCCAGGACATCGGCGACCGCACCAGGCAGACCGACGAGGCGCTGGCCGGCCTGCAGCAGCGGCTTGGCCGCTTCAAGCAGTTCGACGTCCGCGTCGTCGAGGTCGGCAAGTCCGAAGCCGCCGAAGAGCGCACCGAGACGCGCCTGTTCGGCGCGCTGGAAGGCGCCTTCCGCGACGTGCCGCCATCGCGCATCGGCGGCGCCATCATGGTCACCGACGGCGAGGTGCATGACGCACCACCCGGCGCGCCCGATTTCAACGCCCCGCTGCATGCCCTGATCACTGGCAACGATCACGAAAAGGACCGCCGTATCCGCTTCGAGAACGCGCCGCGTTTCGGCCTCGTCGGCAAGCCGCTCGATATGACCTATCGCGTCATCTCGACGGAGAAAGAGACCGGTCCGGTCGATGTGCGCGTCTCGGTCAATGGCGAGCAGGTCGCGGTCGAGCATGCCGCCGTCGGCCAGGCGATGCCGCTGCAGGTGACCATCCCTGGCGCCGGGCGCAACATCATCGAACTCGCCATCGACCGCGAACCGGGCGAACTGACCGACACCAACAACCGCGCCATCGCGCTGGTCGACGGCATCCGCGAGAACCTTCGCGTGCTGCTGGTTTCGGGCGAGCCGCATGCGGGTGAGCGTACCTGGCGCAACCTGTTGAAATCCGACGCCTCCGTCGATCTCGTCCATTTCACCATTCTGCGGCCGCCGGAAAAGCAGGACGGCACGCCGATCAACGAATTGTCGCTGATCGCCTTCCCGACCCGTGAACTGTTCGTCGAGAAGATCAAGGATTTCGATCTCATCATCTTCGACCGCTACCAGCACCGCGACGTGCTGCCGATCCTCTATTACGACTACATTTCCGAATATGTCGAAAAGGGCGGCGCGCTGCTGATCGCCGCCGGCCCCGAATATGCCGGCGAAAGTTCGATCGCGCGCACGCCGCTGATGTCGGCCCTGCCGGCCATGCCGACCGGCGAAGTGGTCGACAAGGCCTTCTATCCGCGCCTCACCGATCTCGGCCAGCGCCATCCGGTGACCCGCGGCCTCGACGGTTCGGCCACCGAGCCGCCGCACTGGAGCCGCTGGTTCCGGACCATCGGTGTGCAGAACCCGCAGGGCGAAGTGGTGATGAAGGGCGCCGACAACCGGCCGCTGCTGCTGCTCGACCGCAAGGGCGAAGGCCGTGTCGGCATGCTTCTGTCGGACCAGGGCTGGCTGTGGGCGCGCGGCTTCGAGGGCGGCGGTCCGCATGTCCAGCTCTACCGGCGCATCGCCCACTGGCTGATGAAGGAGCCCGAGCTGGAGGAAGAGCGGCTGACCGCCGATGGACGCGGCATGGTGCTGGAGATCCGCCGCCAGACGATGGCCGACGACCCCGGCCCCGCGCAGATCATCACGCCCTCCGGCAAGACCTTGACCGTCAAGCTCGAGAAATCCGAACCCGGCGTCTTCCTCGGCAGCGTCGAGACCAACGAGATCGGTCTCTTCCAGGTCGCCAATGGCGACCTCACCGCGCTCGCCCATGTCGGACCGGTCAACGCACCGGAATTCTCGGATGTCATCTCCACCGAAAACCGGTTGAAGGCGCCGGCGGAAGCGACCGGCGGCAGCGTGCGCCGGCTGGCGTCATCCTCCGCCCTTGGCGGTGATGTGACGCTGCCCTCAATCGTGCCGGTGCGCTCGGCCGGCGAAGCCTCCGGCAGCGACTGGATCGGCCTGCGCACCACCGATGACAGCGTGCTCAAGGCCGTCTCGCGCGTGCCGCTGTTCGGCGGCTTCCTTGGCCTCGGCCTGCTGCTCCTGGCGATGGGCTCGATGTGGTATCGCGAGGGACGGTAAGCTTCCTTCTCCCCGTCACTATACGGGGAGAAGGTGCCGGTGTCCGAACCGGATAGATAGGTAACAGAATGGACCTGATGGATGGGTGACAGTTTTCTCCTTCGCTGGGAGGACCGGCGATGGTTTGGCGAGAGACTGGCATCATGGACGAGCGACTTCGGTTTGTTGTGGACTGCCTGGCAGGTGAGGAGACGATGAGCGAGATTTGTGCGGCCTACGGCATCTCTCGCAAGATCGGCTACAAGTGGCTTGGTCGCTATCGTGCGTTGGGCCCGGAAGGTTTGCGCGATCTGCCACGGGCGCCGCTCAATCACGGCCGGGCGACGGCTCTGGATCTGGTGGAACGGATCGTGGCGGCAAAGGAGACGCATCCACTGTGGGGGCCCAAGAAGATCGTGGCGCGGCTCAAGCGCACGGCCCCCGAGCTGCGCTGGCCGTCAGCTTCGACGGCGGGTGCCATCCTTGCACGACATGGGCTTGTGGGCGCGCGCAAGCGGCCACGGCTGCGGGCCTGCGGCAACGGCCCTGGCCGCCGGCCGAGGAACCGAACGCAGTGTGGACTGGCGACCACAAAGGCTGGTTCCCGACCGGCGACAAGCGGCGTTGCGAGCCCTTGACGGTGATGGATGCGTCAAGCCGCTATCTTCTGGCGCTGGAAGCAACGGGCTCGACGGCCGATGCCGAGGCCTGGCCGGTGTTCGAGCGGTTGTTCGAGGAGCATGGGCTGCCGGATCGCTTCAGAAGCGACAATGGCCCGCCGTTCGCGTCGGCCGGCGTCGCCGGGCTGACGCCACTTGCCGCGCGCTTCGTCAAACTTGGCATCGTGCTGGAGCGGATCGCACCCGGCAAGCCGCAGCAGAACGGCCGCCATGAGCGCTTTCATCTGACCATGCTGCCGCTGGCCAAGCACCCGCAAGCCGACAGAACAGCTCAGGGTCGAGCCTTCGAGGCCTTTCGGCGCAGCTACAATGAGGAGCGACCGCATGAGGCGCTGGCCATGGACACTCCAGCCCAGCATTACCGCCGCTCACAGCGCCTCATGCCAAGAACGCCACCCGAGCCCGATTATCCGGCCGAGGCCGCGGTCCGCCACGTGCGCCACAATGGCGAGATCCGATGGAATGGCGGCTTCATCTATGTCTCGCAAACACTGGCCGGTGAAGCGGTCGCGGCCACCGAAACCGAGGATGGCCAATGGGCGCTTTCCTTCTATGCCCATCCCCTGGGCATCATCGACACGAGGCGCATGAAGCTCGTCCGCCGCAGCGCCGCGCCAACCAAACCGCTTGGCGCTGCGGCGGACGAATAGAGGGGAGAAGTGTTACCTATGTATCCGGTTCAAAGTGTTACCTATCTATCGGCTGGACACCGGCAGGCGGATGAGGGGCAGCGCCAGCCTTCGCGATCTTCACTACTTGCGTAAATGACCATTGTCGGCGCCGCCCCTCATTGTCCTGCCGGACATTTCTCCCCGTATAGTGACGGGGAGAAAAACGCTGTCGTGCCCTACTCCTCCGGCTCTGTCGTGAACAGCAGCGGGTAGCCCTTGGCCTTGCCGGCGTCGGTGGCCCGCGTCGCCTTGGTTTCGGCGACATCCCTGGTGAAGACGGCGACCACGCAGACGCCGCGCTGGTGGGCGGTGATCATGATCCGGTGCGCCTGGTCTTCGCTGAGCTTGAACTCGCCCTTCAGCACCGTCACCACGAATTCGCGCGGCGTGAAATCGTCGTTGATGAGGATGACCTTGTAAAGCTTCGGCCGCTCGGTTTGCGGCTTGACCTTGGTGCGCGGCTTTGTGGTGATTTCAGGCATTGGAACCGACAGTTTCGCGATCGGGCTTCGGTCTGCATTTTGCCACGGGCGCCAGCGATCGTCCATTTGATCGGCGCGCAACCCGATAGAGCAATTCCACGAAAAGTGTGAAACGGTTTCCCGTCCGGAATTGCGTAAAACAAAGGGTTAGAGCAGTTTGCCGTTTCCATGAAACGGTGAACTGCTGCTAACCGACATGACGCGACCGTTCACAATCATGTGGGCAGTTGCCGGCCGCGGTTCAACGGTCCTGGCGGCCGAAGATGTGGCGGCCGAAGCTGGCCGCAAGCTGCCGGCATCCGCCCGGCGTTCCATCCAGGCAGCGATCGGCCACGCGACAACGCAGATCAACGTCACGCCGGTGAGCATGATCAGCAGCCAGGTCTGTGCCGGCGTGATGTAGTCCCAGTTGCTGGAGATTGCCGGTGCAAACAGCGAAGGCTCGGTCCGTCCGCTCGCCGGATCCGGCACCGGGCTGGCGGAAAACAGGATCAGCACCCTGGCGACACCGGTGGCGATCAGGCCACCGAGCACCATCGAACGCAAAATGGACGAAAGCCGCTTCTTCATGCGGAATGTCCTACACCGCCGGCGTTGCAGACAGGTTAAGTGCGATCGAGGAGGCTGGCTGTGGGCCACTGGTGTTCAGCCGCTCGATCAGGCGCTTGGCAGAAGGCCGCCCCAGCCGGTTGCGGCTGGAACGGCCTTGATAGGAAGCTGTCTTCGACCTGATCAGGCCTTCGGAGCAACCGCCGGCTTGGCCTTCTTGACGACCTTCTTGGCGGCGACCTTCTTGTGCTTGACCTTCTTCACGACCTTCTTCGGAGTAGCCATGGCATCGGCAGCCGGAGCGGTGGTTGTGGTCGTAGCGGCAGCAGCCGGAGCGGCGGTCGTGGTCGTTGCGGCGTTGCCGAGAGCCGGCATCGCGAAAGCGAGAGCGACGGCGAGACCGGTGGCGGAGAGGATGGACTTCTTCATGGCTTCATTTCCTTTCTGTGCGGGTCGATTTGAGTGTCACTGAACTGGGTCGTTCGGTGTCACTCCAAGCAGCTTCAAAGCATTGGCGAGCATCCGGATGCCCTGCGCCTGTTTCTTGGCGGCGCAGTACCGGTTGCCCTTTCTCTGAAGTGCCTTTGCCGCGGTGACCTGCGTGGCCGTGGCGTGGGTTTCGAGGGCTTCATCGAATTGGTGGCTGAGATTGGCACACCGCTCGCTCCGGGTGAGCGGCGCCTTTGCGTCCGATTGTCCAACAGAAGCGGAGGCGAGGCTGACGCCCAGCAACACACCCAGCAAACTGATCGGCAATCTTGGCATCGGTTTTTCCGTGAACCCGGAGACTTGCGTCGCGGCCAATGACCTGACCGCCACGAGACCGTTATGCCGCCCTACTTTTTCAGGAGTTTTTCCCGATTGTAGAATTTTGTTTCTGGATTGTGTCTGGCCGGCCCAGCTGGTGCATATCGCCCAAAAGTGGTTCCGGTTTTGGGCTTTGACGCGGCCATTGCATTCGGTGTGGAGAAGGCGGAATTCGTTCTTCCTTGAAATGCAAGGCACTGGCCAACATATGGCCCGAATTCTATCGTGTGGCTCACCGGCCAAGAACGACTTGGCCGGCAACCGGGACAGGCACCTGTGAAATCCGATGCGCACATACTGATCGTCGACGACGACAAGGGCATCCGTGACCTGCTTCAGGAATTCTTCCAGAAGCGGGGCCTGCACACCTCGGTCGCGGCCGACGGAATCGAGATGGAAACGATCTTGCGCCGCGCGCAGGTGGACCTCATCGTGCTTGACGTGATGCTGCCCGGCAAGAGCGGGCTTGAACTGTGCCGCGACCTGCGCGCCCAGTATTCGACGCCGATCATCATGCTGACCGCCGTCACCGAGACGACCGACCGCGTGGTCGGCCTGGAGATGGGCGCCGACGACTATGTTCCCAAACCCTTCGACCCGCGCGAGCTCCTGGCCCGCATCCGCGCCGTGCTGCGGCGCAACGGTGCCGCCGCCGAACCCAAGCGCGCCACCTCCAAGCAGATCTACCGCTTCGCCGGTTGGACGATGGACTGTTCGCGGCGCCGGCTGACCGCGCCCGACGATGTCAGGGTCGAACTGACGATGGCCGAGTTCAACCTGCTGCAGACCTTCGTCAAGAGCGCCCAGCGTGTGCTGACCCGCGACCAGCTCATCGAGCTTTCCGGCGGCGACAGCGACTATTCCTTCGACCGCAGCATCGACATCCTGGTCAGCCGGCTGCGGCGCAAGATGGAAGACGACCCCAAGACGCCGAAACTGATCCTCACGGTGCGCAGCGGCGGCTACCAGTTCCTGCCCGAGACGATCTCCGAATGAGACGTTTCCTGCCGCAGACCTTGCCTGTCTGGGTGCTGCTGATCGTCATCGCCGGCCTGCTGATCAGCCAGGTCGCGACCCTCTACATCGTGTCGCGCGACCGTGCCGCGGCCAACGACGTGGTCGACCTCTACCGCCTCAACGACCGCGCCTTCTCGCTGGTGCAGCTGATGCATGACGCCACGCCGGAGGAGCGCAAGGCGACCGCGACCGGCCTGTTCAATTCGACTTATGCGCTGACTGTCTCGGACACGCCCGCGGTCACCTCCTCGATTGCCGGCGACGACGAACTGGCCGAGCTCGAGGACATCCTCGTCGGCCGGCTGTCGAAGTTCGGCATCACCGACGCGCGCGTGCGGCGCGACCCGGCGACACGCGAGGCCGACGACGCCGGCGGCACCCAGCCGGGGCCTGATATCGGCCAGGTCGAGCGCGACCTGCTGGTGCTGGCCGCCAATTTCGCCCAGAGCGACAAGCTGACGGCATCGCTGCGCTTCGCCGACGGCCAATGGCTGAACTTCACCGAGCCGATCACACCCATCGGCCCGATCCTGAGCGTCGACAGCCTGCCGCTCTATTCGCTGATCGCCGGACTGGTGGTCATCATGTCGATCTGGTCGCTGCGCCGGCTGACGGCGCCCTACCGGATGATGGAAACCGCCGTGAACAGGATCGGCAAGGACCTGAAGAGCCCACCCATCGCCGAATCGGGCAGCCGCGAGGTCCAGGCCGCCGCCAGGGCGATCAACGCCATGCAGGCCAGGCTGCGCGAATATGTCGAGGACCGCGAACATCTGGCCGCCGCACTCGCGCATGACCTGCGCACGCCGATGACGCGGATGCGGCTGCGCCTGGAGCTGTTGCGCAAATCGGCGGTGCGCGAGGCGCTGGCGCACGATCTCGCCGACGTCGAGAGCATCGCCAGTTCAGTGATCGACTTCGCCACCTTCGAGGTGACCGAGGAGAAGAGCGAACGCATCGACTTCTGGTCGCTCGTGGAATCGATCGCCGATGCCTACCCGGACGTCTCCTTCGACAATGACGATACTCGCTCACGCGGCTTGATCTGCATGGCGCGGCCGGTTGCGCTGAAGCGCTGCGTCACCAATCTGGTGCAGAACGCCGTCACCTACGGTAAGAAGGCGCATCTGAGCCTGCACCGCTCCGACCGCACGATCACGCTTGCCATCCGTGACGAAGGACCGGGCATACCGCAGGCCCAGATTGATGCCGTGTTCGGTTCTTTCGTGCGCCTCGAACAATCCCGCAACCGCCAGACCGGCGGCCTCGGTCTCGGCCTCACCATCGCCCGCAACATCGCCCGCGCCGCCGGCGGCGAGGTCCGCCTGTCCAACCATCCTGCCGGCGGCCTGCTGACGGAGCTGCGCTTGCCGCTGGCGGCCTGACGCGGGTCGTCCAAATGCCGACCTCGCAAGAGGCGCAGGGACCAGGGATGGTCCCGCTTGCCGATTCTCAACGGATGACGGCGATTTTCCATGCCAGCAGGGCAATTATTGCCATCACGCTGGACAACGTTGCCCAACCGTGCCGCCCGAATGCATGCAGGACAAGAACCGCCAACGCGGCACTGACCGCCGCGAACGCCCCTTCGATATAAAAGAGCTGGTTTGCACTCAGCGGCGCACCGGTTGCGCCGCCGATCCTGAAGAATTCCAGGATCGATCGCATCGCGATCACAAGCAGCATGGCGAGCGCCGTTTGAGCGACCCGCGGTTTAGAAAACCAATTCCGAATCCGCTTCAAAGCGCCCTGTCCCTGCAAGATCGCGCTCAACTACCGCCGCAGCACCGCGCTCAGCACATCCCTGATGCCGATGGCGCCGACGAAGCGGGACTGGTCGTCGAACAGCGCTACGGGTGCTGTCTGCGAGCGGTGCATGGCAAGCATCACCGTTTTCAGCGATGTGCCGGGATTGGCCCAGAACACTTGCGCTGCTTCCTCCGACTGGGCTTCGACATCGGCGCAGGACATCCACACCGCCGGCTTGCCGTCGCGTTCGGCCGCCGCCACCAGCCCGTGGTCGTCGATCTTGAAGCGCGTCGTCTTGCGCCGGTCGAGCCACACCCAGCCATTGTCGCCATGCTCCAGGTCGCGGCGGTCGCGCATCACGTTCCAGGCGGTCAGCACCGACAGCGGGTTCACATTGGCGATGAAGTCGCGGACATAGTCGTTTGCGGGACGCAGCACGATGTCTTCGGGCGCGCCGGTCTGGACGATGCGGCCACCTTCCATGATGGTGATATGGCTGCCGATCTTCAGCGCCTCCTCCAGATCGTGGCTGACGAAGATGATGGTCTTCTTCAGCTCTGCCTGCAGCTGCAGCAACTCGTCCTGCAGCTTGGTGCGGATCAGCGGGTCGAGCGCCGAGAACGGCTCGTCCATCAACAGGATCGGCGCTTCGGTGGCGAAGGCGCGCGCCAGGCCGACGCGTTG
Source organism: Mesorhizobium sp. WSM1386 (assembly GCF_055901595.1). Lineage (NCBI taxonomy): Bacteria > Pseudomonadati > Pseudomonadota > Alphaproteobacteria > Hyphomicrobiales > Phyllobacteriaceae > Mesorhizobium > Mesorhizobium sp. WSM1386. Next base: position 2,273,792 of record NZ_CM148373.1, on the reverse strand, counting down.
CTGCATGCCGCCCGACAGCTCGTGGGCGTATTTGTTCGACCACTGGTCGAGATTGACCAGCTTGAGCTGCCTGTGCACGCGCTCCTTGCGCTCGGCGTCCGGCACGCCGGCGAGTTCGAGGCCGAGCCCGACATTTTCCTCCACCGTGCGCCACGGCAACAGGCCGAACTGCTGGAACACCATCGCCACCTGCTTCTGGCGCAGGCGCCGCAATGTGGCCTGGTCGCACGTGACGACATCGACGATCTTGTCGCCGTCCTTGACCAGAACCTGGCCGCGCGACACCACGTTGAGCCGGTTGACGGCCCTGAGCAGCGTCGACTTGCCGGAGCCCGAGAGGCCCATCAGCACCGAAATCTCGCCCTCGTGCACGGTGAGGCTGGCGTCGGCGCAGCCCAGCACATTGCCGGTCTTCTCGAGGATTTCGGCGCGTGTCGCGCCCTTGTCGATCATCGCCAGCGAGCCCGCCTGGTCGGCGCCGAAGACGATGTCGACGTTCTTGAAATCGACGGCGACGGTCATTTCTTGCCTCCAACGCCAATACGGGTCATCCGGTCGAGCACGATTGCAAGCACGACGATGGCTAGACCGGCCTCAAGCCCGAGATCAATGCGGCGCGAGCCGAGCGCGCGGTTGATTTCCGTGCCGAGGCCGCCGGCGCCGATCAGTGCGGCGAACACCACCATCGACAGCGACAGCATGATCGACTGGGTCAGCCCTGCCATGATGGTGGGCAATGCCGAGGGCAGTTCCACCTTCCACAAAAGCTGGCTCTTGGTGGCGCCGAACGCCTCGCCGGCTTCGATGATCGACTTCGGCACCGAGACGACGCCGAGATGGGTGAGCCTGACCGCGGTCGGGATGACGAAGATGATGGTGACGATGAGGCCGGGCGCATTGCCGAGACCGAACAGCGTCAGCACCGGAATAAGGTACACGAAGGTCGGCAGCGTCTGCATCAGGTCGAGCACCGGCAGCATGATGCGGTAGACCTTGGGCTTGTGCGCCGCCCAGATGCCGAGCGGCACGCCGATGGCCATCGCCATGGCAGCGGCCGCCACGACCAGCACCAGCGTCTGCACCGTCTGCTTCCACAGGTTCTGGTTGATGATGAAGATCAGGCCGAGGAACACGCCGATAGCCAGCGGCCGCGAGCGCTGCAGCAGCCAGGCGACGACAGCGATGACCAGCGCCAGCAGCACCGGCGGCACCATCAGCAGGATGCCGACCAGCCCGTCGAGCAGGAAATTCAGCCCATTCGAAAAGGCCCTGAACACGGTGTCGAAATTGTCTGTGAGGAAACCGAAGAACGCCTTTCCCCAGGCGCCGATCGGAATCTTGTGATCGACCATGAATTTCGAAATCGGATCCATATCGCCCCTCTCAGACGCGAAGCCGCCCTGCCCTCGGCCTCAGCTCTCGCAACGTCATCTTGTCACAGCATATGAAAAAGGGCAGCCTTTTCCAGTGGCTGCCCCCTTCTTCCCACAGCGCCGCGCGTCTTTTCAGACGCGCAAAGGACGCTGTGGCACTTTTCTTTGCGCATGATCCCTTTCCGAAAATCGAAGCCGATTTTCCGGGTCATGCGCCTACGCCGAAACAAAAGCCGGCTCAGCCTCCGAGCGCGGTCTTGATCGCGGCCGCGGCGTCGCCGCCGTCGAAGGTGGTCACGCCGGCGATCCATGGCTTGACGGCATCCGGATTTTTCTTCAGCCAGTCGGTCGCAACCGTGTTGGCGTCGCCGCCTTTCAGGATGGCGTCCATCATCTGGCCTTCCATATCCAAGTTGAACTTCAGATTGGCGATGAACTTGCCGGCATTCGGGCATTCGGTGGTGTAGCCCTTGCGCGCGACGGTGTAGACGGTGGCGGCGCCGAAACCGCTGTCGCCCATGCCGTCGAGATAGGTGATCTTCATGGCGCCCATCACCGGATGCGGCGTCCAGCCGAGGAAGGCGATCCACTCGTTGTTCTTCATCGACTGCTCGGCCTGCGTCAGCATGCCGGCCTCCGACGACTCGACCAGTTCGAAGCCTTCGAGATTGTCCTTCGGGTTCTTGATCATGTCGAGGATGATGCGGTTGCCGTCATTGCCGGCCTCGATGCCATAAATCTTGCCGTTGAACTTGTCCTTGAACTTGCCGATGTCGGTCAGCGACTTCACGCCGGCGTCCGCGACATAGGTCGGCACGACGATGCCGTAACCGGCGCCGGTCAGGTTGGTGCTGATCGTCTCGACCGAACCGTCGGCGGTGTAGTCCTTGATGTCGTTGGTCATCGACGGCATCCAATTGCCGAGGAAGACATCGAGATCCTTGTTCTTCAGCGAGGCCATGGTCACCGGCACCGACAGCTGGATCGTTTGCGGCTCGTAGCCGAGCGCTGTGAGCAGCACCGAGGCGACGCCGGTCGTCGCCTGGATGTCGGTCCAGCCGACATCGGAGAGACGCACGGCCTTGCAGCTTTCCGGATCGCCGGCAAAGGCAGCACTCGTGGACAGGAAGGCCGCCAGGCCGAGGCCGGCGACGAAGGAATTCATACGCGACATAGACAGTCTCCCATTGTGATTCTTTGGCGAAGCGTAATTACGGTTTCTCTGCCCGCCTTGTTTCGCCAGCCAAACACCATTCTGTTGTGGTTTCAAGCGGTAAGGCAATCACGATCAACGGCGCGGACTGGCCCATCAGCGACACGGTTGACGCTTTTGTTACGCGAGGCGGCTTTTTCAGGGGAATGCGGCGACGGCCCCTCCCCGCGCCGAGCCAAGTCGGCTTAAGGTCTGTTTAGATTCAGGTCAGGCCGCGCCGAAAATGGTGGGTTCCGAGAACCGAAGCGGAGCGTACTTTTCGTACGTGAGCATCGGAAGCGCAGGGAGCCGCCATTTGCAGGCCGGCCTCACCTGAATATCAACAGACCTTACAGGGCAATATGGCCAAGCTTTACTTCCACTACGCGACGATGAATGCCGGCAAGACGACGATGCTGCTGCAGGCGTCGTATAACTATCGCGAGCGCGGCATGACGACGATGCTGTTCGTCGCCGGCCACTACCGCAAGGGCGACAGCGGCCTGATCTCGTCGCGCATCGGGCTGGAGACCGAGGCCGAGATGTTCCGCGACGGCGACGATCTGTTCGCCCGCGTCGCCGAGCATCATCATCGCAGCGCCGTGCATTGCGTCTTCGTCGACGAGGCGCAGTTCCTGGAGGAGGAGCAGGTCTGGCAACTCGCCCGCATCGCCGACCGGTTGAACATCCCCGTCATGTGCTATGGCCTGCGCACCGATTTCCAGGGCAAGCTGTTTTCCGGCTCGCGCGCGCTGCTGGCCATCGCCGACGATCTGCGCGAAGTCCGCACCATCTGCCGTTGCGGCCGCAAGGCGACGATGGTCGTGCGTCTCGGCCCCGACGGCAAGGTCGCCCGGCAAGGCGAACAGGTGGCGATCGGCAAGGACGTCTACGTCTCGCTCTGCCGCCGCCACTGGGAGGAAGAGATGGGCCGCGCCGCGCCCGACGACTTCATCGGCTTCATCAGGAACTGACCGGGATGGCAACCTCGCCCAGGCTTTGTGCAACCGGATCGGGCATCAATCCCGCCGCGATGCAGCGTTTGTTAAGGCGTAGGCCCTATAAGGCCGTCAGCCGGAACTCCCTGAGGGTCAGCCATGCTTCGAGCCGTCTCGTCAGCCAGCATCCTTCTGCTGGCCACCTCCATTGCCGCTTATGCCGGCGGCGATCCGGTGCAGGGCAAGCACGTTTTCAACAGATGCATCGCCTGCCATGAAGCAGCCACCGACCGCGACAAGGTCGGCCCGCATCTGATGGGTGTCGTCGGCCGCACCGCGGGCAGCGCCGAAAGCTTCCTTGGCCACTATTCGGAAGCCATGAAAAACGCCGGCGCGGCCGGTCTCGTCTGGGACGAGGCAAACCTTGCCGGATACCTCAAGGCTCCCAGGCTGAAGGTGCCCGGCAACAAGATGGCTTTCGGCGGCCTCGGCAGCGACGACGACATCGCCAACGTCATCGCCTATCTGAAGGCCGATCCCAAGCCCTGAGCAGCATGATGGCGCCGGCTGACGCCCGGCATGGAGCGGCTGCAACTGGTCAGTTGTTGTCCGGCTTCAGGACCATCCTAATCGATGGAGACTGACTGCTTTGCCGGCGTGGAAGTTCAAAATCAGCTGAACTATGCTCGGCTCACCAGCTAATCACGCCATGACCACCGCTCCACTGCCTTTCAAGGGCACAGCGTGATATTTTGTTTTCGCACCGTCCCTGTCTTCACGTCTTTCAATCCCCTGATACCCCACATATATTCGCCGCTGTTCGCAACCAGCGACCTGATGCCGAAGCGGGAGGCCCCTATGGCGACATTGCAGAATTTCGATGCCGAAATTGCCAAGACCAAGCAGGTCGTCCAGGATATGCGCACCAAGATCGAGCAGTCCGGCACCGTGCTCGACACGCTTGCCACCGCCGACAAGAAGATCGGCGACGCCAATTTCGACATCGAGAACGCCCGCATCGAGGATGTGCTGAAGCAGCAGAAGGTGATGGAAGGCAACATCGCCGACCTGATCATCGGCCTGGAGGACGCCACCAACGTCTTCGGCGCCGAGTTCGAAAGCATGAAGAACTACACCGGCTGGGAAAACTTCATCGGCATCTTCTCCAGCCAGAGCAAGCAACGCATGCGCACCGACCGTGTCCGCAACATGTCGCTGGCCGGCAATCTGCAGGAGCTGCTGGCCAAGTCCGACACCATCGTCGGCATCCTGAAGGCGCAGAAGGAGGTCCTCGACCAGCGCTACAAGACCTCCGAAACCAGCCTGTCGCAGGTGATCGAGCGCCGCAAGACCACCATGTCCAACCTCGAAACCGTGCAGAAGCGCATCGAGGAGCTCAACCCGATGCTGCTCGACATCGAGAACAAGATCGCCGCCTCGACCAGCCAGAAGGACCGCACGCAGCTCGAAGGCGAGCGCTCCAAGCTCGCCACCGAATACAACGAGAAGCAGGCCAAGGAACAGGAACTGCTGGCCGAAAGCCAGACGCTGGAGCGCTACACCTCGATGTTCCAGACCTTCGTGGATTCGCTCAACAACCAGATCGCGGCGCAGTCGACGCTGATCAACAAGCTGACCATCGATACCGAGCAGCGCATCGTGCTCTACAAGGCGCTGGAAGATTCGCTGAAGACCGCCGCCCAGCAGGACGTCGCCCACAAGATCAACACGCTGGGCAGCCAGGTCGACAACACCGCCGAGGAGACCATGGCCGGCATCGGTGCCGCCTCGCAAAAGCACATCGGCGACTTGCTCGAGATGCACGAGAAGAACATGGTCGCCAGCGCCGACATCCAGCGCCGCAAGAAGCTTGCCGACGACGCCTTCGCCCGCCGCTTCGACGAGGTGCTGAAGAAGCACAATTCAGCCGACTACGTACAGTCTTAATTGCTGCACTCGCCAGTGTCGCGTTCCGACTTGAGGCCAGTAGCATGACCCCCGAAAACGACGCGGCGGCGCGGTATTTCTCGGCAATCACGGCCGCGCTCAGCGGCCTGGAAGTGTTCATGCGCGACGACCGCTCGCCGCTCTACCGGCACGGCATCGTCGCCAAGATCGTCGCCGAATACATCGCCCGGCTCGACAAATCCTTCTCCTGCTGGCGCAACCGGCTGGGCTTCGTGGACACGTTCCGGATTTCGCGCGCCGAAAGCGGCTTTCCAGTGTTCCAGAACCTGCTCGAACTGGAAAACGACCGCCGCCAGGCGGACAGCCGGCTCGCCAACATCCCGCTGGCCGGCGAATTGCGCGAGGAGATGGCCGATTTCATCCTGCGCCACAAGGAATTCCCCGAGGCGCTGCAGAAGTCGATGGCCGAGCGGCTGTATCTCGAGGACGTCAAGAGCGAGCAGACCTTCGGCCCCTTCACCCTGGCGCAGACCGCCAAGGTCTCGGTCAACCCGAAGACGGCGCGGCCCTACTATCTCGTCCATTGGGCGACATTCGACGGCAGCGCCAACCTGCCCCTGGTCTACATGGTGACGGTGGAAGATTCCTCGGAAACGATGATCAGCCAGCTCGTCGACAGGAACGGCAAGCTCAACGAGAAGGTCGACATTCCGCTGCCGGTCGATGGCCTGCTCAATCCGGAGCTTGCCCACCGTTTCGACGATTTCACCGAGAAGAATTCCGCCTACACGCTGTCGCCGGCGACGATCGCCGTCAACCTCGACAAGGATTTCGAGCCGCTGCACCCCAAGCAATTGCGCCGCGTCGTGCTCGGTCCCTTCTATTCGGCTGGTATCACCGACAACAATTCGACGGTGACCGAGGTGCTGGCCAAGGTGCGCAAGCCCGAGAATGCCTGGCTTTTGACCTGGACCATCCAGGAAGTCTATTCCAAGGCCGAGAAACCCGGCCGCAGGGGGCTGTTTTCGAGCGAGAAGACGACCCAGGAATTCTTCATCAACACCGACGATCTGGAAGCCGCGCGCCAGGGCGTGTCGAGCTACGAGAACCACGCGCTGATTCCGCACGAGGCGTACCAGGCGCTCTACGCCGCCGGCGAGGCGCAGAAGATCTTTTCCGGCTACAAGGTCCACATCCTGTCCAACGGACAGGTCATCTCGGACGTCTGACCGTCACACCACGGAGCAACCTTCATGGATACCGGCCTGACCACCATACCGGAAGCGGCTGTCGAGAAGCACCGCGCCACCGCGCAAAGCTTCATCACCCGCATCGTCGTGCTGGAAGATCCCTCGCGAGAATCCGGCACGGCACTGGCCGGCACCAACCGCCGCTTCGTCTCCACCGTATCGGTGGGTTCGGTGCGCCGCACGCGCGAGGTCGAGCTGTCGAAGACAGTCGGCGCCGTCCATCCCGACGACCAGTTGCTCACCATCCCGCAGCACACGCTTCTGTTTCGCGCCCGGCGCGGCACGGCCATTGCCCTGGCCATATCCGATGTTTTCGCCGAAGGCTCCGACCTCGAAAGCCTGCAGGCGAAGAACACCCGCGCCCCGCTGGAGGGCGACGAGGCATCGGCCTTCAAGAAGCTGCTGTCGGCCTCCGCCTATATCTCCGCCTTCAGCCTGGCATCCTATCTGTTCCAGCTGATCGACAGCGACGGCGAGGAGGCGCCCAACGACATCCCCGAGCCGGATTTCCTGTTCGACACGCCGCAGGACGCGGTGAAGTCGATCCTGGCCGGCCTCGACAAGGCGATATCAGGCGCGTCCGACGACGCCGACCTGATGACGCGCGCGCGCGCTTTCGCCCGTGTCGCCATCGATGGGCTCCTGGCGCGAAAAGGCCGCTTCGACGGCATCGGCCCGTTCGAGAACGCCCATATCCGCATCGACGCCGACGATTTCACCCTCGACGGCTTCGACGTTGCACCCGGCAAGCGTTCGAGGCCGCTGGTGATGACCTTCAAGACGCCCGAAGAGGTCGTCGGCAACCACATCGCCAAATACCAGTCGGTCAAGCTCGCCAAGATGCTGATGGCCTATGATTTCGAGCGCGAGCTGAACCCGTTCGTCGAACTCGGCGGTTTCCTGTTCACCTTCATCGGCGACGGCGCGCCCGGCACCGGCAAGACGACGCTGATCCAGATGATCGCCGGCCTCGTCAACGGCTACTGCCAGATCGCGGGCTATCCCTTCGCCTACGAGAATTTCGGCGTCGACCAGATCTCGTCCTATCAGGGCAAATCGGGCCAGAACTGCCGCCAGTTCATCAACAATGTGCTGAACCCGCGCGTCATCGGCTTCGGCACCATCGACGACATCGATCAGGTGGCCGCCAGACGCTCCGACGACCGCGCCTCTGCCGGCCAGCAGGAGATCACCGGCGTCTTGATGGATGCCTTCGCCGGTGCCGCCACCGTGGTGCGCGGCAACTGCTCGTTCGGCATGTTCTCCAACTATCCCGAAAATGTCGACGATGCGCTGCGCCAGCGCGCCGGCGCCCGCTGGCTGGTCGACGGGCCGCAGACCCGCGACGACTACATCGACATCTTCGTGCTGCTCGCCGGCAAGAACCACAAGATACCGCTCGGCGACCACAAGCTCTATGCCGCGCAGGAAATCCAGCGCGCCGTGACCGAAGCCTATGAGGAGCACGAGAAGCCGCAGGAGGACGGCCTGATGAAGGTCTATGAGCGCTACATGAAGGAAAATGGCGCGCCCAAGACCATGGCCGACATCGGCACCTACCTGCACCTGATCAAGGACGCCGAGCCGCGCTTCACCGGCCGCGCCATCAAGAACGTCACCGACGCCATCAAGATGCGCGCCATGGACATCGAGCTTCCCGACGACTGGTTCGAGAAGCCGGAAGCGTTCATGCACAAGGCCTACGACGACAAGAAAGCCATGATCGAGGAACTGCGCGGGCCGTTCTCGATGGACATGGTCATGCAGGAGATCAACCGCTACGCCGACTCGGAATTCCGCTATTCCGACAAGTCCGACGATGCCGCCGTGGAAAAGCTGCTGCGCGACGCAAGGCTGCGCGAGAGGGCAGCGCGCGAGATGGAGGAGATGAAGAAGAAGGGCAATTGGTGATCTTTTCCTTCTCCCCGTTTACGGGGAGAAGGTGCCCGAAGGGCGGATGAGGGGCAGCGCCATGCGTGGAAGAAATGAGCCAAAAGTTGTGAGAGCCCGCGAGCTGCGGAAGGTTGAAAACGATGCCGAGGAACGTCTGTGGCACGAATTGCGTGGGCGGCGACTGAATGGCCACAAATTTGTTCGTCAACTGCCAATTGGCCCATATTTCGCGGACTTCGCCTGCCGCGAGGCCAACCTGGTTGTGGAAGTCGATGGCAGTCAGCATGCCAGTCGATCCGGTGATCGATACAGGGACGAGACGATGAACGACAACGGCTGGTCGGTATTGAGGGTATGGCACGCGGATGTTTTGGCCAACCTTTCGAGCGTCCTGGATACGATCGTTGCAGCGCTAGATGGCCGGCTGGATCGCAAGATGATCGGTGTCGATGTGAAATTTCTGTCGGCTGCGGCGTTGGAGCAAGAATAATGACCGTGTGCGCCGCCCCTCATCCGCCCTTCGGGCACCATCTCCCCGTGAACGGGGAGAAGGCAAGGTGAGCAAAAAACCCGACCTTCTGCGCGACAACGAACTCATCTATGGCCGGCTGCTCACTGTCGACGAGCCGCATCTCATCCAGCGCTACAACAAGGCGTTGGCCGCATTCGGCCTCAAGCCGACCAAGCTTGCGAGCTTCCAGATCGACCGCACCGGTTTCTCGCCCGAGATCGCCGATGAATGCGGCGACCCTGACTATCTCGATCCCAACGAGGTCAACCGCCGCTTCATCATCCTGACGCCGTCGCAGATCGACTTGCCGGTGGTGCACACCGCCTTCTCCAACACCTCGCAGCTGATGTTCGAGTTCATGTCCAAGAACCAGCGCGCCATCGATGCGCTGACCATCAAGGACGTCATCTACGGCGAGATCGAGGACACCGTCCCCGAGGTCAACGACATCGAGGACCTGCTGTCGATCAGCCAGGTCGAGTTCAAGGTTCTTTCGGCCGAGGACGTGCTGGGCAAGGCGGCCGAACTCGGCAAGCTCGTCGACAAGCTGAAGCAGGAGCCGGATGCCTGGCGCGACAACGCCATGCTGAACCGCATGGTGGAGCTGGCGAAGATCTGCGGCGACATCCGTGAGAACGCTCTGGTGCCCGACCAGGTGATCTTCCGCCACAATGCCTACTGGACCAGCCATTTCGGCGGGCTCTACGTGTTCGTCGACCCCGACATGACGACGGTGATCAGCGACCCGGCCGCCCCCGGCTTCCGCCGCTCGCGGCCCTGGCAGGTCAGCTATCTCTCGATCAACGACGCCGACAAGGTGTTCAAGTTCCTGGCCAGCACCGGCCGCATCGAACTGCCGCGCGCCTCATGGATCGAGTCGTCCGGCTATCTCGAGCACCGGGCCGAGATGGTGGTGCGCGCGCTGATCCGCGACGCCGAACCCGACCGCAACCTGACCGACGTCGACAAGGTCTGGCTGCAGACCTGGATCCAGAGCCATGCCGACCTGATCGCCAAGGACGGCAATTTCCCCTTCCTCAATGCCGCCAAGCGCGAAATCACCCAGCTTGGCCAACTCAAGATCGACGACGTGTTTCCCCAGCAGCGCTTCCTGGTGACCCGTGCCAAGCCGGACCACCCCGACGCATGGCTGACCAACCGGCTGATCTCGGATTTCGTACCGTCGGACTTCGTCTCGCGCTACATCTTCAACAAGCAGGGCTTCTACAGGGACTATGACGGCTTCAGCGACGCCTGGCGATCGCATGTTGTGGACGTTCTGAAAACCACATATTTGAAGGACAAGGTGGCGTTTCGCACGCGCCTCTACGGTCTGGCCGACTAAAATGAAATGACCCGTCATTTCGTTCTAATTTGTTGTTTTGGTGCATGTTATTTAAAAAAGTCCGCAACTTTCTGACATCATGCTTTGAGGGGGTGACATAAGCCATGCTTGATCCGATCGTGAATTTCTTCACCCGCATTTTCCAGTGGATCGGCCGCGGCATCGGCCTCGTCATCGGCGTGATCCTGTGGCCTTTCCTGTGGGCCGGGCGCTGGTATACGCAGCGCGGCTGGATCCTCAAGGCGGTGGTCGGCCTGGCTTTGCTGGTGCTGGTCGGCCTCTACGCCAATTTCTTCTACGCCACCCAATGGTGGAGCAATTTTAACCCGACCTATCCCGACTCTTACACTTTCGAGAAGCGCAATGTCTCCGCCGGCGAGCAGGTCGCCGCCGGCAGCGGCACCGACACGGCCAAGACTTGCGGCAATTCCGGCATTGCCCAGGTGGCGGCGGATCTGATCGACTTCAACGTCAATCAGAACGCCTGGGTCTCGTCGATGATCCTTTACAAGTTCGGCCTGTTCGGCATCGACTGGGACGACACGCCCTGGATGGACAACAAGGCTTCGTTCCAGCGCGGCATCAACCAGGCGGTGCGGCGCACCGCGACCGAGCTTGCCGACAATCTTGGCCGCGTGCGCACCACCTCGCAGATCGATACCAATCTCCAGGATGCCCGCGGTCAGCTGCAGTACGACGAGTCCATCTGGTATATCAGCCGCAACGGCATGACCGCGACCACGCCCAGCATGTACCGCCGTGCGATGGGCAATCTGCGCTCCTTCAACGCTCGCCTCGCCACCTGCCAGGCGACCTTCGATGCCCGCGCCGACAATCTGAAGCAGTATATCGACCGCATTGCTTCGGACATCGGTTCAACCTCGGCCATCCTCAAGGAGCGTGCCGAAAACCACAACAATGGCTGGTTCGACACCCGCGCCGACGACCGCTACTGGTTCGCCTATGGCCAGCTCTATGCCTATTACGGGCTGATGAAAGGCGCTCAGGCCGATTTCGAGGATGTCCTCAAGGAAAAGCACCTGCAGAGCCTGTGGGACACGATGGATGCCCAGTTCGTCTCGGCTCTGAGGATCCAGCCCTTCATCATCGCCAATGGCCGCGAGGATGGCTGGCTGTTGCCGACACACCTGACGACGATGGGCTTCTACATCCTGCGCGTGCGCTCCAACATGGTCGAGATCAGCAATGTTCTGACCCAGTAGCGCTGAGCCGCAATGCATGTCGCCCAACAGTGGTCCCGGTTTTGGGGAGAACGACATGCATAAAGCAAAGGGCAAGCCGATGGCGGATTTGCGCCGTCGCCTCTGTCGCATTCGGTGCATTGTGCGGCTGTTTTGAGACGGCGGAAGCCTCCCTGCTCTGGCTTCTATACGGCGCGGCAAGCGGAGCCAGGAAGAACCGAGGACAGGTCGGCCGGCCGCAGAGGAATTTTCTCTAGAGGAAACATAGTTGCATGGAAGTTGACGCCACGGCAGCGAGAGGGTTAGAACATGCCCGCGCGCCCGGTTCCAACCTGTTTGCAATAGATATCAACCCCGTCCCCTCCACCGTCCAATCCAGAGGAAAGCCGTCATGGCCGAAGTGAAGTCCGACATCGAGATCGCGCGCGGCGCCAGGAAAAAGCAGATCCAGGAGATCGGCCAGAAGATTGGCATCCCGACCGAACACCTGCTGCCCTACGGCCACGACAAGGCCAAGATATCGGCCGAATTCATCAAGTCGGTGAAGGGCAACAAGGACGGCAAGCTGATCCTGGTCACAGCCATCAACCCGACCCCGGCCGGCGAAGGCAAGACCACCACCACGGTCGGCCTCGGCGACGGCCTGAACCGTATCGGCAAGAAAGCGATCGTCTGCATCCGCGAGGCCTCGCTCGGCCCGAATTTCGGCGTCAAGGGCGGTGCCGCCGGCGGCGGTTACGCACAAGTCGTGCCGATGGAGGACATGAACCTTCACTTCACCGGCGACTTCCACGCCATCACCACCGCGCACAACCTTTTGTCGGCGCTGATCGACAACCACATCTACTGGGGCAATGAGCTCGGCATCGACACCCGCCGCGTGGTGTGGCGCCGCGTCATGGATATGAACGACCGGGCGCTGCGCGAGATCATCTGCTCGCTCGGCGGCGTCGCCAACGGTTTCCCGCGCGAGGCCGGCTTCGACATCACCGTCGCCTCGGAAGTCATGGCGATCCTGTGCCTGTCGACCGACCTGAAGGATCTGGAAAAGCGCCTCGGCGACATCATCGTCGCCTATCGCCGCGACAAGTCGCCGGTCTATGCCCGCGACCTCAAGGCCGATGGCGCCATGGCCGTGCTCTTGAAGGATGCCATGCAGCCCAATCTGGTGCAGACGCTGGAGAACAATCCGGCCTTCGTGCATGGCGGCCCGTTCGCCAACATCGCGCATGGCTGCAACTCGGTCGTCGCCACCACCACGGCGCTGAAGCTCGCCGATTACGTCGTCACCGAAGCCGGCTTCGGCGCTGATCTCGGCGCCGAAAAATTCTTCGACATCAAGTGCCGCAAGGCGGGCCTCAAGCCGGCGGCCGCCGTCATCGTCGCCACTGTGCGCGCCATGAAGATGAATGGCGGCGTCAAGAAGGAAGATCTCGGCAAGGAAAACGTCGAGGCGGTGAAGAAGGGCTGCGCCAACCTTGGCCGCCACATCGAGAACATCCGCCAGTTCGGCGTGCCGGCGGTGGTTGCCATCAACCACTTCTATTCCGACACCGACGCCGAGATCCAGGCGATGAAGGACTATGTCGCCTCGATGGGCGAAGAGGCGATCCTGTGCAAGCACTGGGCCCACGGCTCGGCCGGCATCGAGGATCTCGCCAACAAGGTGGTGGCGCTAGCCGAATCCGGCGCCTCGCAGTTCGCGCCGCTCTATCCCGACGCCATGCCGCTCTTCGAGAAGATCAACACCATCGTCCAGCGCATCTATCGCGGCTCCGAGGCAATCGCCGACAAGTCGGTGCGCGACCAGCTCAAGGCCTGGGAAGACGCCGGCTATGGCAACCTGCCGGTCTGCATGGCCAAGACCCAGTACTCGTTCTCGACCGACCCGAACCTGCGCGGCGCCCCGACCGGCCACACCGTGCCGGTGCGCGAGGTCAGGCTTTCGGCCGGTGCCGGCTTCGTCGTCATCATCTGCGGCGAAGTCATGACCATGCCCGGTCTGCCCAAGGCGCCCTCTTCGGAGAAGATCTTCCTCAACGAGGCCGGCCAGATCGAAGGGCTGTTCTAGACATTATGAATACCAGACACGAAAGGGCGCCGCAGCGATGCGGCGCCCTTTCTGTTTGGGATATTGCTACGCCGCGTTACGCGCCAGAGCCCGCTGGTTGGAGGCGTAGATCGTATCGCGCTCCGGCAAGGCGCCGGTCTTCAGGCACTCCACCCACTCGGCGGTCTTGAGCACCGCCGCGAAGCGCGACTGCAGGATAACACTCACCACGCGGTGAATCTCCTCCGCCGAGGCATAGCCGGCGCCGTTGGCATAGGGTAGCGAGCCGGTGGCATCGGACAGGAATTCGACCGCAAAGCCCATATGCACGGCGTGGATGATGGTCGACAGATCGCAATTGTGCGTCATGTAGCCGACCACCGTGAGCGTATCGATGGCGTTGGCGCGTAGCCAATCCTCGAGGTCGGTGCCGGTGAAGGCGGAAGGCAGGTTCTTTTCGATATAGTGGTCGCGGCCGCGCCTGGCGATCTCCGGATGCAGTTCGGCGCCATGGCTGCCCTTGGCGAAAACTGGCGATGTCTCGGGTGCCATCTGCTTGATGACCACTACCTTGACGCCGGCAGCATTGGCCGCATCCATGGCCCGCGCCACGTTGACGACGCTGTCGCGGAACGGCGGATGCTGGATGGCGAGATTGCCGCCATCATAGTCGTTCTGGACGTCGATGACGATGAGAGCGCGGCGCGGCGCGGTTTTGACTGGGTCAGACACGGGTGTTTTCCTTTCCGGCTTGAAATGCGATGGGGCCGAAAATAGGCATATCCCCAAGCGACCAAAAGTGTCCCGATTGACATCATTCGAAAGAATTGGGACAATCCGCAATCACTTTGCTGGAAGCCCCATGACCGACCCGATTATTGCCGTCCTAGCCTTCGACGGCATCAGCCCATTCCATCTCTCCGTGCCATGCCTGGTGTTCGGCGAGGACAGGACGGCGCTTGGGCTGCCGCGCTTCGAGTTCCGCATCTGCGCGGTCAAGGCCGGCCCGGTCCACACCGAAGCCGGACTGACCGTTGCCGCACCGCATGGGCTCGAAGGGCTCGACGGCGCCGATATCGTCATCATTCCAAGCTGGCATCATCTCGGCGAGCCGCCAGCGCCAGTGTTGATGGAAGCGATGCGCAGAGCGCACGAGCATGGCGCATTGATTGTCGGACTGTGTCTCGGAACCTTCGCCATTGCCGCGGCTGGACTGCTTTCAGGTCGCCGCGCCGCGACGCACTGGGCCTACTCCGAGCGGCTGCAGGAACTCCATCCAGACATCGCGGTCGATGCCACGGTGCTCTATGTCGACAATGGCGACGTCGTAACCTCGGCCGGTGTCGCGGCCGGCCTCGACTGCTGTCTCCACATCGTGCGCGCCCGCTACGGCGCGGAAGCGGCACTGCGGCTCGCCCGCCAGATCGTCCTTTCCCCGCACCGGCAGGGCGGGCAGGCGCAATTCATCGAGCGCCCCGTGGCAAAAAGCGCTGACGCCGACCGCTTCACCCAGGCGCTTGACGCGGTTTGCGCCACGCTCGGCGAGGCACACAGCCTCGACGGCGTCGCCGAAGCCGCCGGCCTGACCCGGCGCACCTTCACCCGCCGTTTCCAGAAGTCGATCGGCACCAGTTTTGGCGATTGGCTGACCAGCCAGCGGATAGAACTCGCGCAGCGGTTGCTGGAAACGACGGAGAAATCGATGGATATGGTCGCCTTCGAAGCCGGCTTCGGCAGCGCCACCTCGTTGCGCCAGCATTTTGCCGCGAGACTGAGGACATCGCCGGCGCAATACCGGCGCGAGTTTTCCAGGCGAGGCGAGCAGGACGAGCGCGCGGCGCTGTCGCGTTGATCGCCTGCGGCAGCCCCCTCACCCCCGCTTGACCGCCCGCGCCGGATTGCCGACCACCGTGGTGTCGGCTGGCACGTCACGCGTCACCACCGCGCCGGCGCCGACAATGGCGCCCTCGCCAATGCTGACGCCGCCAAGGATGACCGCGCTGCCGCCGATCCAGGCATTTGCGCCGATCTCGACCGGCCTGGCGATCTCCAGTCCCGCCTGCCGTCCCGCCGCTCGCCTGTGGTGCTCGGCGCAGTAGATCTGGACATTGGGGCCGAGCAGCGTTCCCTTGCCGATGCGCACCGGCGCCGTGTCCAGGATCGTGCAGCCGGCGTTGAGAAAAACATTGTCGCCGAGAAAGATGTTGAAGCCGTAGGCGCAGTGGAACGGCGCCTCGATGCGGGAGCCAGTGCCAGCGGCGCCGAGCAGCGCCTTCAGGCTCGGCCCGAGATTGCCGCGCTGGCGGGGCGGCAGCGTATTATGCTCGAACACGGCGTCGCGCGCCGTGGCGCGCAGCGCCTCCAATTCGTCATCGAGGCAGGTGTACCATTGGCCGGCGGCCATCCTTGTGCGCTCGCTTTCAGCCATGAAGGGTCTCCAGTCGACGTCATTGCAAAGCACAATCGCGGCCGGCAGAAAAGCGCCGACGCAAGTAGTGGCCAAATATCGGACCTATGGTAGCCTGCCTTCTGAGGGCTGTCCTGGCCCGGGGATCGAGGGGATCTACCATGCTTTACGTTCTCGCACTGTTGATCGGCGTTATTGCCGGCCTGCGCGCCATGACCGCGCCGGCCGCCGTCGCCTGGGGCGCCTGGCTCGGCTGGCTGCCGGTTGCCGGCACCTGGGCGAGCTTCATGAGCCACTGGGCCGCCGTCGGCATCTTCACCATCCTGGCCATCGTCGAGCTGGTCACCGACCAGCTGCCGTCGACGCCCAGCCGCAAGGTGCCGCAGCAGTTTGGCGCCCGCATCGTCATGGGCGCCTTCACTGGCGCGGTGATCGGCGCAGCTGGCGGCGCCACCATTGGCGGCCTGATCGCCGGGGCCATCGGCGCGGTCATCGGCACGCTGGGCGGCGCCGAGGCGCGCGGCCGGCTGGCGGCGGCTTTCGGCAAGGATCCGCCCGCCGCCTTCATCGAGGACGCGGTGGCGATCATCGGCGGCCTGCTGATCGTGGCGGCGGTGGCATGACGGCCAAGACTTTCGACGCCATCATCATCGGCGCCGGCCAGGCGGGGCCGCCATTGGCGGGCCGGCTGACGGATGCCGGCATGAGCGTGGCGCTGATCGAGCGCAAGCTGGTCGGCGGCACCTGCGTCAACACCGGCTGCATGCCGACCAAGACCATGGTCGCCAGCGCCTATGCCGCGCATCTCGCCAGGCGCGCCGCCGATTATGGGGTGACGCACTCGGGACCCGTCGGGGTCGACTATGACAAGATCAAGGCGCGCAAGGACAAGGTCACCAACGACGCCCGCGGCAATTTGGAAACCTGGATTGCCGGCATGAAGGGCTGCACCCTCTATCGCGGCCACGCACGCTTCGAGACCGCCAACACAGTGCGCGTCGGTGACGAGTTGCTGACCGCCGAAAAGATCTTCCTCAACACCGGCGGCCGCGCTTCGGTGCCCGATCTGCCCGGCGTCCACGATATCGATTACCTGACCAATTCCACGATGATGGATTTAGACGTGCTGCCGCGCCACCTGATCGTTGTCGGCGGCAGCTACATCTCGCTCGAATTCGCGCAGATGTTCCGCCGCTTCGGCTCGGAAGTCACCGTCATCGAAAAAAGCCCGCGCCTGACCGGCCGCGAGGACGAGGACGTCTCCGCAGCCATCCTGTCGATTCTCGAAAATGAAGACATCGCGGTTCATCTCGGCGCCGACGACATCGGCTTTGCCAGGCAGGGCAACGACATTGCCGTAACCTTCTCCGCCGGCAAACCACCGGCTGTCGGCTCGCACGTGCTGCTGGCGCTCGGCCGCAACCCCAACACCGATGACCTCGGCCTCGACAAGGCCGGCGTGGAAGTCGACAAACGCGGCTTCGTCACCGTCGACGACCAGTTGCGCACCAGCGTGCCGGGCATCTGGGCGATGGGCGACTGCAACGGCAAGGGCGCCTTCACGCACACCTCCTACAACGACTATGAGATCGTCGCCGCCAATTTGCTCGACAACGATCCGCGCAAGGTCAGCGACCGCGTCGAGGCCTACGCGCTCTACATCGACCCGCCGCTCGGCCGCTGCGGCATGACGGAGGCCGCGGTCAGGAAATCCGGCCGCCGGGCGCTGGTCGGCCAGCGGCCGATGACGCGCGTCGGACGCGCCGTCGAAAAGGGCGAAACGCAAGGCTTCATGAAGATCCTTGTCGATGCCGACACCAGGGAAATCCTCGGCTGTTCGGTGCTCGGTCCTGGCGGCGACGAGGCGGTGCATTGCGTGCTCGACCTGATGTACGCCAAGGCGCCCGTCGACACGCTGGCGCGCGCCATGCACATCCATCCGACCGTCTCGGAACTGCTGCCCACCATCGCGCAGGAGCTGAAGCCGCTGGTCTGAAACTATTCGGCTTCCGGTCCGATGCCTCGGCAGCCCGCTGCGGATCTGCTCCATCCTTTCTGCATTGCTGCATTGCAGCGATGTATGTTGCGCCTGGCATGGATCCTCGCGCAGTCTAAAATTGAACCGATTCAGTCTGGACGCCCCATGCCTTTGCCGATCCTTGCGCTTGCCATTGCGTCCTTCTGCATCGGCACCACCGAATTCGTCATCATGGGGCTGCTGCCGGAGGTCGCCGCCGACCTCGGCGTGACGATCCCCGCCGCCGGCCTGCTGGTCACTGGCTATGCGCTGGGCGTCGTCTTCGGCGCGCCGATCGTCGCCATGGCCACGGCGCATCTGCCGCGCAAGCCGGTGCTGGTCGGGCTGGCCGCCCTGTTTGTGGTTGGCAATCTGTTCTGCGCCATCGCCCCCAACTACTGGCTGTTGATGGCCGCGCGCGTCTTTACCGCCTTCGGCCACGGCGCCTTCTTCGGCATCGGCTCGGTCGTCGCGGCAAGCCTGGTGCCACGCAACAAGCGCGCCAGCGCCATCGCGCTGATGTTCGCCGGGCTGACGCTGTCCAACATTCTGGGCGTTCCGGCCGGCACGGCGCTTGGTGAAGCTTTCGGCTGGCGCTCCACCTTCCTCGCCGTGGTCGGCATCGGCCTGATCTCGTTCGCGGCCATCGCCTGGCTGGTGCCGTCCGATGTCGCCGAGCCGAGCGGCGGCGGCCTGCGCGGCGAACTGCGTGTGCTGGGCAAGTTGCAGGTCTGGCTGGCGATGCTGATCGCCTCGCTGGCCTCGGCCAGCCTGTTCGCCGTCTTCACCTACATCAAGCCGTATCTCACCGACGTGTCCGGCCTGTCGACCTCGGCGGTCACCTGGGTGCTCTTGCTGTTCGGCGCCGGCATGACCATCGGCAACGTCATCGGCGGCCGGCTGGCCGACTGGAAGCTGATGCCGACAGTCATCGGCACGCTGCTTTTGATGGCGGTCCTGTTCGTCGGCTTCATGCAGTTCGGCGCGATCCCGAGCGTCGCCATCGGCGTGGTCTTCCTGTGGGGGCTGCTGGTCTTCGTCGTCGTGCCGCCGCTGCAGATCCGCGTCGTCGAGGCGGCTTCCGAGGGACCGAACCTTGCCGCCACGCTCAACCAGGGCGCCTTCAATGTCGGCAACGCCGGCGGGGCATGGATCGGCGGCGTGGCCCTTTCCGCTGGCGTTTCCTATGCCCACCTGCCCCTGGTCGGTGCGGTGCTCGCTTTGCTGGCGGTCACCGTCGCGGTGCTGTCGCAGGCCCTGGACCGGCGGATCCCCGTCGCACAACCCGCCGAGTAGCGCGACAAATTGGACCAATCGACAATGGCCTCGCAGAGGGGCATGTCTCTCCGCCTGCCGAAGGAGGAAGTCATGCAGAAATCGATCGAACGCATCGCCGGCGACAGCGATGGCGTTTCCTACGAATTCCCGGTGTTCCGCTTCGCCGGCGCCGACAAGGCGGCGCCCTCGGCCTATTTGCAGGCGGCACTCCATGCCGGCGAGTTGCCGGGCGTCGTCGCCATCGATGCCTTGATGCCGATGCTCGCCAAGGCCGAAGCCGAAGGCCGCATCAAGGGCAACATCACAATCGTGCCGTGGGCCAACCCGATCGGCCGCGCCCAGTATCATTTCGGCGAGCATCAGGGCCGCTTCCATCTGGGCACCCGCACCAACTTCAACAGAGGCTTTCCGTTGCTTGCGGCACCCGATGCCAAGCTTTTGCCCGACACCACGTTCGGCGGCGCCGACCAACGGTTGAAGTCACGCCTGGTGCAGCTGTCGCTCGGCAACGACATCGTGCTCGACCTGCATTGCGACGACGAAGGCCTAGCCTATCTCTACATCCACACCAGCCTGTGGCCAGCCATGGCCGATTGCGCCGCCGCCATGGGCATCGAGGCGGTGGTGCTGTGGAGTGAAGATACCGACGGCACTTTCGAGGGCGCCTCGATCATGCCCTACCAGAACGTTCCCGCCGAGGTGGCGAAGCTCGACCGCCGCGTCGCCACAACGGTCGAATATCGCGGCATCCTCGATGTCGATGGTGCGTTCGCCGCCGCCGATGCCGAAGGCCTTTACCGGCTGCTGGTGGCACGCGGCGTGATCGCAGACGGCGCCCTGCCGGCGCCCGGTCCGTTCAAGGGTGTCGTCGCGCCGTTGGAAAACATCGACATGATGCCGGCGCCCCGGGCTGGCGCTGTCCTCTATGACGTAAAGCCCGGCGACCGCGTCGCGCGGGGCGCGCGGCTGGCCACCATCGTCCATGCGCCGGGCGAAGCCGATGGCCGCACGGAAGTGTTCGCGCCGCAGGATGGCCTCATCCTGACCCGCCGCTCGCGCCGCATCATCCGCGCCGGCGAGGATTTGCTGAAACTGGTCGGTGACAGGAAGAGCGCCGACGCGAGGTCGGGCACGCTGGAGGATTAGCCAGAAATGGCCTGCCGAGCCTTGGCCTCCAGCCACTCAGCCATCTGCCGGTAAGGCACGGGGCCATGGCTGATGCGGGCGACACCGAGTTCAGCCAGCCGCTGCCGTGGCGGCACATGCGCCAGCGCGATGATGTTGACCGGCAGCGTCGTGGCCTTGCACAGCGCCTCGATCAGCCCTTCGTCACCAAGGCCCGGCGCAAAGAAGCCGCTAGCCCCGGCTTGTTCATAGGCATGCGCGCGCTCGATCGCCTGGTCGAGCAGGCCCCTGTCATGCGCATCGGGCTTCGCCTTGGGGAAGACGTCGGTGCGGGCGTTGAGGAAGGCCGGGATACCGGAGGCCTTGACGGCCGCCGCAGCCGCCTCGACCCTCTTTACCTGCACGGCAATGTCGTGCAGGCCGGCGCCGCCGACAATCTGGTCCTCGAAATTGAAGCCGATGGCGCCGGCTTGCAAGGCACGCGTCACTGTTTGGGCGACAACCTCCGGCTCGACGCCATAACCGCCCTCGAGGTCCATGGTCACCGGCAGGTCGACCGCCGCCACGATGCGCTTGATGTTGTCGAGCGCCAGTTCCAGCGGGATCTTCTCGCCATCGGCGTAGCCAAAGGCGGCCGCGACCGGCCAGCTTCCGGTGGCGATGGCCTTGGCGCCGGCTTTCTCGACGATCTTGGCCGAACCCGGATCCCAGGCATTGTAGAGAACGACCGGATTTCCCCTGACGTGAAGGGAATGGAACGTTCGCGCGCGCTCGATCTGGTCGGTCATGATGTCTATCCCGTCTTCTCGATGTTGGACACGCAGTTTAGGCAGGGCTACCGGCTGTGGCGATGTGCCATGGGCCTGAGAAGCGGCGGCCACCGAACAGACTTTTCAAATCAGTTGCGTATCCGGTTTTTCGCCGCTATGGATTTCGCCATGAACATGCGTTCGACCAAGACCATTTGGTGGTGGGCCTGCTGACAGCGGCCTGTTCGAACGCGCGTGCGTGAAAGAGAGGGTGGCCGCAACGGAATGTCCGGGCGGCCATTTGTTTTTCCAAAGCCAGTCCCGGGTCCGTTGCCCCAACAAGCTGATGGAGACGGCAATGACGATGAAGGTACTGGAAAACGGCGCTGAAAGCTTCGTGACTGCGGGTGGCATCACCATCACCCGCGAGCGTCACGACAGGCCCTATGCGGGAGCCATCGACAGCTATGTCGATGGCTTGAATTCGCGCCGGGGCGCGGTGTTCTCCTCGAATTACGAATATCCCGGCCGCTACACGCGCTGGGACACCGCCATCATCGATCCGCCGCTGGTGATCTCGGCGCGCGGCCGCGCCATGCGCATCGAGGCGCTGAACGGCCGCGGCGAGGCGCTGTTGCCGGTCATCGGTAAGACGCTCGGCGACCTTTCCGAGGTGACGATCGCCGAAACTTCGAAGAAACTCATCCGCCTCGACGTCGCCAAGCCCGGCCGCGTCTTCACCGAGGAAGAGCGCAGCCGCGTTCCCTCGGTCTTCACTGTCCTGCGCGCCATCACCGCTTTGTTCAAGACCGCCGAAGACGCCAATCTCGGCCTCTACGGCGCCTTCGGCTACGACCTCGCCTTCCAGTTCGATCCGGTCGACTACAAGCTCGAGCGCAAGCCCAGCCAGCGCGACCTGGTGCTGTTCCTGCCCGACGAAATCCTGGTCGTCGACCATTATTCGGCCAAGGCCTGGACCGACCGCTACGACTATTCGGGCGAAGGTTTTTCCACCGAGGGCCTGCCGCGCGACGAAATCGCCGAGCCGTTCAAGACCGCCGACCGCATCCCGCCGCGCGGCGACCACGAGCCAGGCGAATATGCCAATCTGGTGCGCCGCGCGATGGACTCGTTCAAGCGCGGCGATCTGTTCGAAGTCGTGCCCGGCCAGATGTTCTACGAGCGCTGCGAGACACAGCCATCGGAGATTTCGCGCAAGCTGAAGTCGATCAACCCCTCGCCCTATTCCTTCTTCATCAATCTGGGCGAAGGCGAATACCTGATCGGCGCCTCGCCCGAAATGTTCGTGCGCGTCAATGGCCGCCGCGTCGAAACCTGCCCGATCTCGGGCACCATCAAGCGCGGTGACGACGCCATTTCGGACAGCGAGCAGATCCTGAAACTGCTCAACTCGAAGAAGGACGAATCCGAGCTCACAATGTGCTCGGACGTCGACCGCAACGACAAGTCGCGGGTCTGCGAGCCGGGCTCGGTGCGCGTCATCGGCCGCCGCCAGATCGAGATGTATTCGCGCCTGATCCACACCGTCGATCACATCGAGGGCCGCCTGCGCGAAGGCATGGACGCCTTCGACGCGTTTCTCTCGCACGCCTGGGCGGTCACCGTCACCGGCGCGCCGAAACTGTGGGCCATGCGCTTCATCGAGCAGAACGAGAAGAGCCCGCGCGCCTGGTATGGCGGTGCGATCGGCATGGTCAATTTCAACGGCGACATGAACACCGGCCTGACGCTGCGAACCATCCGCATCAAGGACGGTATCGCCGAGGTGCGCGCCGGCGCCACGCTGCTTTTCGATAGCATTCCCGAGGAAGAAGAAGCCGAAACCGAACTGAAGGCATCCGCCATGCTCTCCGCCATCCGCGACGCAAAGGCAGGCAACTCCGCCAGCACCGAGCGCACCACCGCGCGCGTCGGCGACGGCGTCAACATCCTGCTCGTCGACCACGAGGACTCCTTCGTCCACACGCTCGCCAACTATTTCCGGCAGACCGGCGCCAATGTCTCGACCGTGCGCACGCCGGTGCCGGGGGAAGTCTTCGACCGGCTGAAGCCCGACCTTGTTGTGTTGTCGCCCGGCCCCGGCACGCCGAAGGATTTCGACTGCGCCGCCACCATCGCACGAGCTCGTGCCCGCGAGCTGCCGATCTTCGGCGTCTGCCTTGGCTTGCAGGCGCTGGCGGAGGCTTATGGCGGGGAACTCAGGCAGTTGCATATTCCCATGCACGGCAAGCCGTCGCGCATCCGCGTCTCCAAGCCGGGCATCATCTTTTCCGGCCTGCCCAAGGAAGTCACCGTCGGTCGCTACCACTCGATCTTCGCCGATCCGGTGCGGCTGCCCGATGACTTCATTGTCACGGCAGAGACCGAGGATGGCGTCATCATGGCCTTCGAGCACCGCAAGGAGCCCATCGCCGCTGTCCAGTTCCACCCGGAATCGATCATGACGCTCGGCCACAATGCCGGCATGCGCATCATCGAAAACATCGTTGCCCATTTGCCGCGCAAGGCCAAGGAAAAGGCAGCCTGAACTCAATGGCCGAAGCCGAGAACACGGTGGCGATCGCGGCCAAGGCCGCGGCGAAGCGCAAGGTCGCCAACCTTGCCCTCTGGTCGATCATCATTGCCGCGATCGTGCTCGGCCTCAAAATCGTCGCTTGGTACGTTACCGGTTCGGTAGCGCTTTATTCGGACGCGCTGGAATCGATCGTCAACGTCATCGCCTCGGCCGCCGCCTTCTGGGCGATCCAGATCAGCTACAGGCCGGCCGACCAGGATCACCCGTTCGGCCATCACAAGGCGGAATATTTCTCGGCAGTGCTCGAAGGCGTGCTGATCGTGCTCGCCGCCCTTCTGATCCTGAACGAAGTCTGGCGCTCCTGGCAGGCGCCGGCGCCACTTGAGCAGCCCTGGAAAGGTCTTGCCGTCAACGGCGTCGCCACCGTCATCAACGCCTTCTGGGCCTGGACGCTGATCCGCGCCGGCCGGGCCGAGAAGTCGCCGGCGCTGGTAGCCGACGGCAACCACATCATGACCGACGTGGTCACCTCGATCGGCGTGTTCGGCGGCCTGGTCGGGGCCATCCTGACCGGCTGGCAGATCCTCGATCCGGCTCTCGCCGTCCTCGTCGCGCTCAACATCCTGTGGCAGGGCTGGCACGTCATCGGCTCGTCGATGAACGGACTGATGGACCGCGCCGTCGACACGAAGGAAAACATGCGCATCCGCGACGTCATCTCGGCCAACTGCAAGGGCGCGCTGGAGGTGCATGACCTCAAGACCCGCATCGCCGGCCGCGCCACCTTCATCGAATTTCACCTGGTCGTCGACGCCGACATGTCGGTCGGCGCCAGCCACGTCATCTGCGACCGCATCGAGGACGCGCTAAAGGCCGAAATCCCCTCGGTGCGCGTCACCATCCACGTCGAGCCCGACGATGAAGCCAAGCTGCCGAAAGGCACGACGGCTGTGCCGTTTGCATAGCCTGCAGTTTTGCGAGGCCTGTCGAGATTCAGGTCAGGCCGAGCCGAGAATGGTGGCTTCCGAGAACCGGAGCGGAGCGTACTTAAGTACGTGAGCACCGGAAGCGCAGGAAGCTGCCGTTCGCAGGCCGGCATCACCTGAATATCGGCAGGCCTCACGGGGCGCAGGCTGATTGCGGCATTGGCTGCAGCCGGTAGACCTTGTCATCGGATTGCGTCTTGCCGTCGGCCGCCTTCGAGCAGAGATCGACGATCGCCAGGCTGCTGTTGGGATTGGCCAGCATCATCATGCCGTTGGTACCGCGCTTGAGGAAAATCTCCTTCTGCGCGATGTCGCAGGAGAAATCGCTCATTTTCGAGCTCGCGGCGCAACGCCACTGGTCCGCCTCGCCCTGGCAGGAATAGGTCTGCGTGACCTTGCCCGACTTCTGCCGCGTCGTGACCGAGACGGCAATATCGGCGCCGTCGGGCCAATTGGCGACGTCACCGCCGGAAGCGTAGGAGGCCAGTTCCACCGGGCCGCGGAAAACCCGGATCGATTGCGTCAGCTGGCCGGGATGCGAGGCCAGATGCGACGCGTCGTAGTCGCGGCCGTAGCAAAAGGCCTGTTCGGGCTTCAGCCGCTCGCGCAACGGCACCCCGAGCGCCGGATCGATCGGATCGATGCGCGCGAACTCCGCCTTGCAGGTCGCGGCCAGCATCGGGTCGAGGCGGAAATTGTCGTCCTCCTTGCCAAGCGCCTGCCTGTCGTATTCGGCCGCGCCGAGTTCTTCTTCCGAATCCGCATCGAGATAGATATCGGACGACAGATCGGACAGGAGCAACCGGCCCTTGTCGTCGAGCTTCAGCGACGCCAGCGTGCGGTCGCAATCCATGCCGCAACGGATCTGGCCCGATGCGTCGTCCTCGGACGCGTGATTGCACCAGCCGCCTGCCCATTGCGGCGACTTGGCGCCGCGCACGGTGGTGGTAAGGAACCCATTGTAGGACGTGTCCGAATTCGCCGACGGTTCCTCGTTCGGCCTGCTGACCGGATCATGGCCATAGTAGAAGAAGATCCGCGCCACCTTCTGCTTCGGATACGCCTTCATATGCGCCGCGTCATAGACCCGGCCGAAACAGGCGTCCGCCCCGTTCGGGCTGAGTTCGGTGAGTTTGAGCGCATCGTCGGCAGCGGCCGTGCCTGTCAGCAGACCGAGCAGCGCGGCGCCAAATCCGGCGCCGGCGATTGTCTTCCATTGCCCTACCCTGGACGTCATGTGACCCCTCCTCGCATCGACAGGACGTAACGTCAATTTATGCTAGTATTGCGGCTGGAGCCACGCAAATCGCGGAGAAATCCGAGGAGGGATGCCATGCGCCGGCGCGACATGTTCCGCGCGGTTCTTGCCGGAACCGGAACGCTTCTTGGCCTGCGGGCCGTGCAGGCCGCGGCTACCGAGCCCACCAGGCTGAAGGTCGCCTATCACCTGAGCGATGTGGACAAGGTCAACTTCGTGCTCGGCAACATCAAGAATCACTATGAGGGCTCTGGCGGCAATGTCGACATCGTGCTCGTCGTGCATGGCCCGGCCCTTGCCGGCTTCAAGTCGAAGGGCATATCGGCGGCGGTCTCCGGCCGCTTCGCCGCCCTGGTACAGCAGGGGCTGGAGCCGCATGCCTGCGCCAACACCATGCACGGCATGGACATTTCGCTGGCCGACCTGCTCGCCGGCTTCCATGCCGCCGACAAGGGTGGTGTCGTCAAGCTCGCCGAACTGCAAAGCCAGGGCTATGCCTATCTCAGGCCATAGTGCACAGTCTTGGCTGGACGGTCGCGAACGGCTGGTCTCATGAAAATCTCCGGAGGAAACTGTAGTGCCAGGCACGACCGCGCTTACCATCCCCGATCTCGCTGGCAAGGCGGTGCTGGTCACCGGTGCCTCGACCGGCATCGGCGCCGCACTGGCGCTGGCCTATGCCGCGCAGAAGTCCAAGGTGGCACTGCACTACAATTCAAGCCGCGACGCCGCCGAGAAGCTTGGCAAGACCATTGCCGACAATGGCGGCGAGGTGTTCCTCGTCCAGGGTGACTTCTCCGTCGCCGCCGATGTCGAACGCGTCGTCGAGGACAGCGCGCAACATTTCGGCCGCCTCGACGGGCTGGTCAACAATGCCGGTGGCATGCTCGGCCGCGTGCCCTATGCGGAGCAGACCGAAGCCCATTACGACGCGGTGATGGACCTCAACGCGCGTTCGGTGCTGACCGCTTCGCGCAAGGCGATGCCGTGGCTGAAGAAGCAGGGCGGCTTCATCGTCAACACCTCGTCGATCGCCGCGCGCAACGGGGCGGGCGGCGGCGCCGGCCTCTACGGCTCGGCCAAGGCCTTCGTCTCCAACGTGACGCGCGGCATGGCCAAGGAACTGATCGGCTTCGGCATCCGCGTCAACGCGGTGGCGCCCGGCACCATTCTCACACCGTTCCACGAACGTTATTCGACCGACGAACAGATGAAAGGCATGGTCGCCACCATTCCGCAAGGGCGCGCCGGCACCGCCGAAGACTGCGTCGGCGCCTATCTGTTCCTCTCATCGGACCTGTTGAGCGGCTACATCACCGGCCAGGTGATCGAGGTGAATGGCGGCCAGTTGATGCCGTGACCGGCTATCTGCATACTGGCGGCCCGCATACTCTTGTCGGAGACTTTGAAGGGGAGACAACGGAATGTACGGACTGATCGGCAAGATGCGGGCGGCGCGCGGCCAGCGCGATGCGGTCATGGATGTCTTGCGCGCCAGCACCGGCGCCCTGCCCGGCTGCCTGAGCTATATCATCGCCCGCGACCCCGCGGATGCCGATGCGATCTGGGTCACGGAAGTGTGGACCGACGCCGAAAGCCACAAGGCCTCGCTGCAGCTTCCCGAAGTCCAGGCGGCCATCGCCAAGGCCCGGCCCTTCATCGCCGGCTTCGAGTTCCAGGTGGAAACCCATCCGGTTGGCGGCTTCGGGTTGGCTGAGGCCAAGACTGACTGACTAGAACAGACAGTGCGATGCCAACGGGGCAACCTGCAATGCAGATCGTGAACACCCAAGATGCGAAGGCCAATCTTTCACGTCTCGTTGACCAGGCCGCCAAAGGTGAGCCATTCATCGTAGCCAAGGCGGGCAAACCATTGGTCAAGGTCGTGTCGATCAACCAGCAGCCGTCGGCTCACGCGCGACGGATCGGTTTTATGGCTGGCCAGTTTTCCGTCCCCGACGACTTCGATCGCATGGGCGGCGGACAGATCGAGCAACAGTTCGACGCCAACGCGTAGGCTCCTTTTTTGGCGCAACGGCTTCGCATCGCCCGGCTTCGCGTCTAAGACCGAAAAATGGATTCCTCGGCCGAGCCACCTCTGGACCAGCCCGCCATCGAGCGCATGGCGCGCATGGGCAGGCTTTGGCAGTGGCTGGTCCTGCTCACCATCTCGGCCCTGTTTGCCGGCGCGCTCGAACTCGCCGCTTTGCCGGCGGCGCTGCTGATCGGGCCGATGCTGGCGGCCATCGCCGCCGGCACCAATGGCTCCACGGTGCGCGTACCGCGCCTTCTGTTCGGCTCTGCCCAGGCGATCGTCGGCTGCCTCGTCGCCGCTTCGATCTCGGCCGACATCTTTCCCGTCTTCTACCGGGAATGGCCCCTGTTCCTGGGTGTCGTGGTGGCGACCGTCGCGGCCTCCAGCCTGCTCGGCTGGCTGATCAGCCGCTGGCGTATCCTGCCCGGCACCACCGCCGTCTGGGGCTCCTCGCCGGGGGCCGCCACCGCCATGGTGCTGATGGCTGGCGCCTTCGGCGCCGACCAGCGCCTCGTCGCCTTCATGCAGTATCTGCGCGTCATCTTCGTTTCGGTGACGGCGGCTTTGGTCGCCAAGATGTGGGTAGACACACCGGGCATCGAGATTCCGCCCATCGTCTGGTTTCCGCCGATCGATGCCCAAGCCTTCGCCGCCACCATCGGCATCGCGACCGTCGGCGGGCTGGCGGGCAAATTGTGCCGGCTGCCCTCGCCGTTTTTCCTCGGCACCTTCATCTTCGGCACCGTCATCCATCTCGGCCTTGGCGTGGAGATGCAATTGCCGCCCTGGCTGCTGGCCGTCAGCTACGCCATGGTCGGCTGGTCGATCGGATTGAACTTCACCCGGCCGATCCTGCGCCATGCGACGCGCGCCCTGCCGCAGATCATCGCCTCGATCGTGGCGCTGATCGCCTTTTGCGGCGGGCTCGCCTTCCTGATCAGCCATCTGCTCGGCATCGATCCGCTGACCGCCTATCTGGCGACCAGCCCCGGCGGCATGGACAGCGTCGCCATCATCGCCGCCGCTGCGCGGAACGTCGACATCTCCTTCGTCATGGCGCTGCAATCGGCACGTTTCCTCGTCGTGCTGCTGGTCGGCCCAAGCGTCGCGCGGCTGGTGGCGCGTTCGATCAGAGATTAGGCGGGACCACTCCCCAGACCCCATAATTTGGCTGGCCGGATCCAAGCCGGCGTTGCCGCTGTGCGATAGGTCAACGCCAAGAACCTGTTCGACACTCGTAAGACCATCTGCTCGGCCGGCTATTGCCACCGCGACGAAGGGCGCTCGCTGTTCGCCAGCCTGCGCTACCGTTTCTGAGATCAGCGCCCAGCGCGAGGAGCAGCCGCTACTCCTCGCCGCCCCCATTTTCGCCCGGCGCGCCGCGGCGCCAATAGGCGATGACAAGGTGTCTGTCGCGCGACAGGCCCCACTCCTTGCGCACGATCTTGCGGATTTCGCGGAAGTCGGCGAATTCGCATCCGGCCCAGACATGGAGCCCGTCGGCAAGCGCGGCGCGGCTGCGCTCCCGCAAAGCGGCTGGCAGCAGGCCGGCGGTGCCGGCCTCGCGGCCGTGCCGGTAGAGCCAAGTGATGTCGATGTTCTCGCCCTGCGGCAACGCGATCCGGTCATCCGGACCGTCGACCTCGATGAGCGCCTCGGCGCGGGTCGACGGTGGCAGATGCTCCAGGATCCTGCCAATGGCAGGCAGCGCCGTGTCGTCGCCGGCCAGAAGCAGGATCTGCGCCTCCGGCGCCTCGCCGCCGCCGGGCCCGATCATGCCGATCACGTCTCCCGTCCGTGCGTTCTGCGCGAAGTCGGCGGCGGGCGTGTCCTGGCCGGGATGCAGAACGAAATCGACATCGAGCCAGCCGCTTGCGGCGTCTATCGCCCGGATCGTGTAGACCCGCACGGTCAGCGCGTCCTCCCCGGAGGGCCAGACAAGCAGGCCGTCAGCGCCAAGGGTGGGCCAGACCGGCCGCCGGCCACGCGGCGGCAAGAGCAGGCGCATGTGCAGACCGCCATGGGTAAAACGGCCGAGATCCTTGCCGGCGAAACGCAGCCGCTGCATGTGCGGCGAAATCCGCGTCGACGACATCACGGTGATTTCGCGGAAGAAGACCGGCGTGCCGGCATCGCTGCCGTCGCCTTCCCAACGCAATCCGCTGGTGGTGCCAAGATGCTGTGCAACATGGCCGGCGACCGTCATCTTCATGTAGGAGAGGCAGGTCTCGTCCATAGCCGCGACGCGGACCAGCATGGCGTTGCCGTCGAGCGTGGCGCTCAACGACCCGTAATAGAGGCGAAGCTCCCATCGATCCGCAGCACCGGTTTCGATCTCGAATTCGCCGTGCTCGGTGCGCAGATGCTCGATCGCCGACCTCATCGCCTCATCGCTGATCCGGGTCTGCGCACTCAACTGGTCCATCGTTCAAGTCCTTCGATAGCGGTTCAAACGAAGCCGCCGAAAGATCTTGGCCTCGTCGCCATCGCCGGGCATGCCACAGCGCCGCCGTCGTTTCCATAAGAAACTTGACTTAAGTAATCATATTTCTGATGAGCCGTCGGAGATCTGATTTATGCCGGCCGGCCTATCGCGGTGCCGCAAGGCGTTCGGGAAGGAAATCGACGAAAACGCGCACCTTCGGCGACAAATGGCGATTGGAGGGCCACAGCATCCGGAACTGGCCACGGCCGTCGACATGATCGTCCAGAACGATGCGCAGCTTGTCCTCGCGCAACGCCTCGCGGACCAGGAAATCGGGCATGCAGGCGATACCCAGGCCGGTGAGCGTGGCGCCCTTCAAGGCTTCCATATTGTTGCAGGTCAGCATCGAGCGAATCTGCGGTTGGGCGCTTCCGGTAATGAACGGCCAGTCCAGCAGCCTGCCGCTGTTGAGAAAGCGGAAGTTTATGCCGAAATGCCTGATCAGATCAGCCGGCACGCTCGGGGTGCCATGGCGGTCGAGGTAGGAGGGCGCCGCGCACAAGAGCATACGAAACGGCGCAACGGGTCTCGACACCAACCGTGAATCGGGCAGCTCGCCACTTCTGATCGCGACATCGATGCCCTCCTCGATGACGTCGACGACGCGATCGTTGAAATCGATATCGAGCTCGATCTCGGGATAGCGGGCCATGAACTCCGACAGCACCGGCAGCAGCAGATGGTAGGTGACGATCGGGGTCGAGACACGAAGCCGCCCGCGTGGCGTCTCGCGTGTCCGCGACAGCATCGCCTCGGCATCGTCGATGTCGTCGAGGATGCGCCGCACCCGCTCGTCGAACAGTCTGCCCTCCTCTGTCAGGCCGACACGTCGCGTGCTGCGCTGCAGGAGCCGCACGCCGAGCTCCTGTTCGAGCCGCGCGACGCTCTTGCCGACGGCGGAAGCCGAGATGCCGAGCGCGCGGCCGGCGGCGATGAAACTGCCGAGTTCGGCGGTGCGGGCGAAGGCCAAGAGGCCATTGAGGCGATTCATTGCATTTTCCATTCGAGCGTTTCAGTCCGGTATGTCAGGAAATACAATACCATTTTTCTGGAAAGACGGCGGGCCTATCTTGTCGTTGCGACCGGCGCGCGACCCACGCGGCAAGCTGGCGGATGCTTTTTCAGATAGGAAAATCCATGACCCTGAAGACCACAACCGGCTCGGCCGAGAGATGGCTGGTGCTCTTGTCGGTATGCCTTGCCGCGATGACGATGCCCTTGACCTTCACCGGCCCGGCGGTCGCGCTCTCGCGTATAGCGGCCGATCTCGGCGGCAGCCCGATCGCGCTCAACTGGGTGACGAACGCCTTCATGCTGACTTTCGGCGCCAGCCTGATGGCGGCCGGAGCGCTGGCCGACAATCACGGCCGCAAGCGGATTTTCCTCGCTGGCCTCTGCCTCTATGTCGTGGCGTCACTTGGCGCGATGCTGGCGCCCGACATCGCCTGGTTCGACATGTTCAGGGCCGCGCAAGGGATCGGCAGTTCCCTGGCCTTCGCCGGCGGCGCCTCGGCACTTGCCCAGGAATTCGAGGGACCGCTGCGGCTGCGCGCCTTCTCCTTCCTCGGCACCAGCTTCGGCATCGGTCTCGCCTTTGGTCCAATCGCCTCCGGCCTGCTCATCTCCGCATTCGGTTGGCGATCGATCTTTGTTCTGGTCGCGGCACTCGCGATCGCCTCGGCGGTCCTCGGCCTGCGCACCATCAGGGACTCGCGCGACCCGGATGCGACCGGGCTCGACTGGGCGGGAGCTGGCACCTTCACCATCGCGCTGGCCTCGCTGACCTATGGCGTGTTGCAGGCGCCGCAGAGCGGCTGGGCCGATCCCCTCGTCATCGCGGTGCTTGCAGCGGCAATTGTCTTCTTTGCCGTCTTCGTCATGGTTGAGCAGCGCGTGCGGCGACCGATGCTCGATCTCACCCTGTTTCGCTTTCCTCGCTTTGTCGGCGTCCAGTTCCTGGCCGCGGCACCTGCCTATGGCTTTGTCGTTCTGCTCGTGCTTCTGCCGATCCGCTTCATCGGCATCGAAGGGATGAGCGAGATCAAGGCCGGGCAATTGATGATCTGCCTCTCGGGACCGCTGCTGATCCTGCCTTTGCTTGCCGGCCAGCTGGCGCGCTGGATCGCGCCGGCCACGATCTGCGGCGTCGGCCTGCTCGTCACCGCAGCCGGCCTCGTCTGGCTGAGCCTGACACCACCGGTCGACATCGCGCTGGTGGCGCCGCTTGTGCTGATCGGCGTCGGCATTGCCTTGCCGTGGGGACTGATGGACGGGCTTGCCGTCAGCGTCGTGCCGAGGGAGCGCGCCGGCATGGCGGTCGGCATCTTCAACACCACCCGCGTCGCCTGCGAGGGCGTGGCGGTGGCAATCGTCATGGCGACACTGTCCGGCTTCACCGCGGCACAGCTGGCCGCTCAGGGAGCGTCCACGGATACGGCCGCCGCGGCGCAGCTGCTGGTGACCGGCAATGTCGGCGCAAGTGCGCAATATCTGCCGACGGCCAGCGCCGCCGTCCTGGTCGGGGCTTACGAAGCGGCGTTCGACAGGCTGCTGATCGTGCTGGCGGCAATCACCATCGTCACCGCCCTTGTCGTGTTCCTCGGCCTGCGTCGCGGATCGACTGTGGAACATGAGGCCGTGCCTGTCCCGGCATGCCAGGAAGGATAGGCTGCGGATCTCAGGCGATGACCAAGCTTGCGATGCGATCGCCGTCCAGCGTGAAGGTCATGTCACCCTCGCCGTTGAAGCCGTCGCCCGTGACGGCGATGCGGACGCGATAAGTGCCTTGCGCCGCTGCGATGCGGACAATCCGGAGATTGGACTTCACGCCAATATTGTCCGACTGGTTCCAGCGCGCGATCTGTTCGCGTCCATGAAAGTCCCGCCCCCAGTCGCTCAGGAACGCATCGTCGGAAAAGGTGTCGAGAAAGGCTTCCGTATCACCTGCATTGGTGGCCTCGACGAAGCGGCGGATGGGGTCGGGCGTGGTCATCAATCGAGCCTGTGCATCAGATCCTCATCCAGCCATCGGCCGAAGAAATAGACCAGTTGCTTGTGCCACCATGGCCAGTCATGGCTGACGTCGCCGCCCCAATAATCGACCCATGCGGGAATCGATTTGTCGCGCAGGATCTGTTCCAGCTGGCGCGTCTCGACCAGCATGCGCTCTTCCCAGGCGCCTTGCCCGCAGCAGAAGATCAGCCTGAGTGACTTGAGCCGGGCCAGCAGTTTCGGATCGACGATGCCGGGCAGATAGTCGAGCGGCGAGTTGTAGAAGATATCGCCTTCCAGCGTCTTGCCGAAAAAGTCGCGGGCCGAATAAACGCCCGACAGGGAGATGACGCCGCTCGCCAGTTCCGGAAAGCGGAAGACGAAATTGGACGAGTGGTAGCCGCCCATCGAACAGCCCGAGAACAGCGGCTTCAGCTTGCGCCCGCCATTGGCTGCCGAGGCGATCTCAAGGAATTCCGGCAGCGCCTCCTCGCGCAGATAGCGGAAATAGGCCTCGTGCCGGGCGATGCGGTGCGCGGCATCGTGATGCTTGTCGAAGAAGGATTCCGAATCGATACCGTCGACCGCGAACAACTGGATGCGGCCGGTGTCGATAAACTCGGCCAGCGCGCCCACCCCGCCGGAATCCTCGAACTGGTAGAACCGCCCCTGCGAGGTCGGGAACACCACGACCGGCCGGCCGGCATGGCCGTAGCGCTTGTACTCCATGTCGCGGCCAAGATTGCGGGCGAAGGCCTTGTGATAGGAGATGTCCATCCCTCACGCCTTTTCCGCGTGGATATAGGCGACCGCTTCGCGCAGCGCCGCCTGATCCTTCGACCGCATCTGATAGGCGTAATTTCCCATGGCGCGGCTAAAAACCTCTTCGATGGCCTGATGGTGGACGATCTTGTCGCCATGCGCGGCTAGCACGTCCTCATGGCTGTGCAAATAGCGGAGGCGGCGCTTGCGGCTGGCATAGGCCGTGAAATACTTGCCCTCATAGGGGCCGCCGGCGGCGTCCTTGACCACCATGTCGGCCCATGCCGCATAGACGTCGATGTCGAACGTATAGTTGATCGCGTCGGTCATCCAGGCGCCGGGCGGCCGCATGTTGACCTCCAGCGCGATGATCCGGTCGTCCCTGGTCTCGAACAGCTCGATATGGAAGAAGCGCTCGCGCACGTCGAACGCCTTCAGGATCTTGCGGCCCGCCTCCTCGACAACGGGCCGGATCCGGGGGAAACAGATGTAGCTCATGTGGCGGTCCTTGTTGACCACCTCCATGACGCTCTGGTCGTAGCGGTGACTGGCGGCCAGCACCACCTCGCCGTCGCGGTTGACCAGCCCGTCATAGGTCACCACCAGCCCCTCGATGAACTGCTCCATGACGAAGGTCACGCCCTCGGGCTTGTCCCTGAAGAATTGGTCGAGCTCTCCCGTGTTGGAGATCTTGAAGGTGTTCGAGGCGCCGGATCCCGAATCCGGCTTCACCACGACGGGATAGCCGACCCGGCGGATGAAAGTCATGGCGCCGGCGCGGTCGGAGCATTTGCGCTGCGCGATCGTCTCGACGCCGCTCTTGCGGAAGAAGGCGCGCATACGGCTCTTGCGTTTCAGGTTCTTCACGAAATCAAGCTTGGTGCCGTAGATGTTGAAGTCGGTGCGGATGTTGGCTTCGAGTTCCAGCCAGTGCTCGTTGAGCGACTCGAAACGGTCGATGCGGCCCCATTTGTGGATGAAATGTCCCATCGCCCGGAACACCGGATCATAGTCCTCCATGTCGGCGACCCGGTAATATTCGGAGAGCGAAGCCTTCAGCTTGCCGTCCAACGCTTCATAGGGTGCGTCGCCGATGCCGAGCACCGTCGCGCCGGCCTTTTTCAGCCGGTCGCAGAAATCGGCGCCGTTGGCTGGAAAATGCGGCGAGAAGAACACGAAATTCATGGCCAGTCCCCTCCCGGCGAAAGGGCACCGCAGCCCCGCCGGCGCTCAAGTCTGGCGTATTTGCGGCGCGCGGGGAAGAGCGTCCGTATAGGGATGGCATTCAACTGGGTCCCGCCCCGCTTGCCTCTCACAAGCCGCTCCTGTAAGAGAACCGCCATGAACACGCGCGCAACCACCACTTCCCGTCAGACCGGCTTTGCCGGCGAGACCGTGCGCGCGCTTGCCTCGACCCTGCTTCTTCTCGGCCTTATCGGCGATCGCCGGGTTCGCTGAAGGAGCGCCCGGCGGTCGAACCGCCGCGCAAGCGCACGCTCCTTGGCCAGTCTCAAAATTGGCAATCACATCAAGCGAACGAAAATCTGGTAAAGGCGCCACTCGCCATCAATCCGTCCAGGACGGATCCGAGGTCGCCGGGAGAAACGACGATGAACGCACGAGAACAAATCCGCCCTGATGCCGCTGCAGCCGGCAAGGATGCGCCGGCCCGGGGCATGCCCGACGCGGCCCGCAAATATCAACCCTATCCAACCGTTGGCCTCACCGACCGGACCTGGCCTTCGAAAGTCATCGACAAGGCGCCGGTCTGGTGTTCGGTCGACCTGCGCGACGGCAACCAGGCGCTGATCGATCCGATGGGCCATGAGCGCAAGGCGCGCATGTTCGGCCTGCTGCTCGACATGGGCTTCAAGGAGATCGAGATCGGCTTCCCCTCGGCCTCGCAGACCGATTTCGACTTCGCCCGCTGGTGCATCGAGGAAGGCAATGTCCCAGCCGACGTGTCGCTGCAGGTGCTAGTGCAGTGCCGGCCCGAACTGATCACCCGCACCTTCGAAGCGCTGAAGGGCGCCACCAACCCGATCGTGCATTTCTACAATTCGACCAGTGAATTGCAGCGCCGCGTCGTCTTCGAGAAGGATGTCGGCGGCATCAAGCGCATCGCCACCGACGCGGCCAAGATGATCACCGACATGGCCTCCAAGGCCGGTGGCGGTTTCCGTTTCGAATATTCGCCGGAGAGCTTCACCGGCACCGAGCTCGACGTGGCATTGGAGATCTGCAACGCCGTCACCGAGATCGTCAGGCCGACGGCCGACAACAAGCTGATCATCAACCTGCCGTCGACGGTCGAGATGTCGACGCCCAACATCTATGCCGACCGCATCGAATGGATGTGCCGCAATCTCGACAACAGGGAGAACCTGATCATATCGCTGCATCCGCACAATGACCGCGGCACCGGCATCGCCACCACCGAGCTCGGCCTGATGGCCGGCGCCGACCGCGTCGAAGGCACGCTGTTCGGCAATGGCGAGCGCACCGGCAATGTCGACATCGTCACGCTGGCGCTCAACATGTACACGCAAGGCGTCGATCCCGGCATCGACTGCTCCGACATCAACCGGATGAAGGATGTCTACGAATATTCGAACCAGCTGAAGATTCCCGAGCGCCACCCCTATGTCGGCGAACTCGTCTACACGGCCTTCTCCGGTTCGCATCAGGATGCCATCAACAAGGGCATGAAGGCCTTGAAGAAGGCCAACACGCCGCTGTGGGAGGTGCCCTACCTGCCGATCGATCCGGCCGATGTCGGCCGCAGCTACGAGGCGATCATCCGCATCAACTCGCAGTCGGGCAAGGGCGGCATCGCCTACGTGCTGCAGGCCGATTACGGCCTCAACCTGCCGCGCAATCTGCAGATCGAGTTCAGCCAGGCGATCCAGGCGATCACCGACGCGGAAGGCAAGGAGGTGCCGGCCAAGCGCATCCATGAGCGGTTCCTCGAGGCCTATGTCGACCAGCCGGGCGCACGCTTGAAATTCCTCGATCACCACACCTACCCCGACACCGAGGTCAAGGGGCGGCGCGTGGTCGAGGCTGTCATCCTCGACAACGGCAAGGAAACAACGATATCAGGCACTGGCACCGGCCCGATCGACGGCTTCGTCGATGCGCTGTCGCGGCATGTCGGCGTCGAGATGTCGGTGCTCGACTATTCCGAGCACTCGATGCAGCGCGGCTCGAATGCCTCCGCCATCTCCTATGTCGAGATGGAGTATCCAGGCGGAAAGCTGTTCGGCGCCGGCATCAACACCAACATCGTCGCCGCCTCGCTGGAAGCCGTGACTTCCGCCGCCAACCGAATCGTGGGCCGCAAGGCGCGGTAATCCCTACCGGTCGTCGGCGCGAGAGCAGCAGCGCTCTCGCGCCGACGTTTTTCGAACCCGAACCGGGCTTGGCCCAAAATGGCCGATGATGTCGGGGGCCCGCTTCGGGGTCCGCCGCCGACGTCCTGCAGCCGGGCCATTAACCACCGGAAAATTATCCGGTTAGGTACGCGATCGCATAATGGGTGCATACTTGTGTGGAGATGCGGGCACTATATGATCGTGCCTCAACCTGTGCCGACTTCGAGAGGATCGACACTTGCAGCATGCCACGCCTGCCGCCCCCGCAGTGCGCGAGACACTGGAGCGACTACTTGCCAGCGAAACGTTTGGACGGTCCGAACGCGCGCGCAAACTGATCCGCTATCTCGTCGAACGCGAACAGGCAGGCGAAGCCGACAGGCTCAAGGGCTTTTCCATCGCCATGGACGTCTTCGGCAAGGACGGTGATTTCGATCCGTCGACCGATGCGGTGGTGCGGGTCCAGGCTGGCCGGCTGCGCGATTTGCTGCAGCAGTATTTCGCCAATGAAGGCGTCGCCGAACCCGTCCGCATCGCCATTCCGCGCGGCGGCTATGTCCCGGCCTATGAGCTCAACGCGATCCGCCTGCCGGAAACGGCCAACCTTGCCGGGCAGACGGAAGCGCCGGCATCGCCATCCGAGCAGCCGAGCGCTGCCGACATTCCGTCTGCCGCAGTCCTGGCATCGACGACCGTTCCGGAGCCCTCGGTGGCACGCCATCTCACGTTCTTCTGGATGGCGATCGCCGTGGTCATCGCCATGCTCGGTGTTCTGATCCTGCGTCAGGGCAGCGGCGCCCTGCTGGCAGGCGGCGACATACCGGCTATGTTCGAGCCCGCCGGCTTGACCGGCAGCATCGCCCGGTCCCCGGCAAGCGAGGCCCTGCCGCTCGTCTACCTCGCCGTCAAGGCCAATGGCGAAGATGCCAGCCGTGTGGCAGCATCCTTGCGCGCCGGCCTGAGCGGTTTCGATACGGTCGACTTCATCGGCCGCGAGGCCGCCGACGAGACCGATCCGGTCACCAATGCCACGAGCTTCATCTTCGATATCCTGCCTGGACCGGACGCGGGCGACATCACCATCGAGCTGCAGAGCATGGCGACCGGCCGGGTGCTTTTGTCGCGCAACCTGACCGCCGCCGACAGCGCGCCGAACGCCGTCGAGGACCGCATCACCGGCATCCTGAGTTCGGCTCTTCCCGCTTCCGGCACGATCTACAACTATATCGAGCAGAGCGGCATGCAGACCGGCCTGACGCAATGCCTGCTGCTCAACGGCAAATACTATCTCGACCAAAACGTCAGAACCCACGGCGCCGCGTACCGCTGCCTTGAAGCCCTGGCCGACGACGGCGCAAAATCGTCGCTGGTTTATTCGGAACTCGCCTCGTTGCACCTCGAGGCGGTGAACGACCACTACGCCTATCCGCCGGATGCGACGATCGAGAAGGCGCTGACGTTCGCCCACCGCGCCATACAGATGGGGCCGACCAGCCCTAACGCGCATCGCGCCTATGGCTACATCTATTCGCGCCTTGGCAATCCCGACGAGGCGCTGCGCTGGATGCGCAAGGCCTATGACCTCAACCCCTACGACGCCTCCATGGCCGCCGCCTATGGTTACGGACTGATTTTCGCCGGCCGCTACACCGAGGGAACACCGCTTCTGGCTCATGCCGTGGATGCCTCCAGCGGGCATCCGACATGGTGGGATTTCGGACTCTTCGCCGGCGAATTCATGCTCGGCGACATGAACAAGGCAACCATTGCCAGCAACGCCTTGAGAACGACTGCAACAAAATCACACTATCTCGCCGCGCGGCTGATCGGCGCCCAAATTGCCGGCCGGGACAGTCAGGCGCGCAAGCTGCTCGATGAGCTGAGCGCCAAATTTCCGAAATTCGCCGCCAATCCGCGCGCGACCTTCGTCGACCGGAAATATCCGGCCGACCTGACCGAGCGGCTGGTCGGCGCCTTGCGCGCCGCCGGGCTCGGGAACGCCAGCTAACGCCAAGCGACATCCACGGGTTCGGCCTGCCCACCCATTGTCGATTTCATACTCTACGAAGATTTTACTGGCCATTGCGCTCGACGAAGGGCATTCCAGCCACATTTGATGTCTCGTCTCGCGCTCTTCCAATCTCGCAACAAGCCTCCAGTTCATGATTTCATCGCTTTATGCCGCCCAACAAGGTGCTGGTTCGAAGACCATCGTTCTGCTGCATGGCTTCGGTGGTTGCCATGACGTCTGGGGTGAGGTGATCTCTCCCCTGTCGGCTTCGGCGCGCACGCTGGCCTATGATCTGCCGGGACATGGCTTGTCGCTTGATTTCCCGGATGCCGGTCCGGCCAAGGTGGCGGCAAGGGCCATTGTCGCCGATCTCTCCGCGCGGGCACTCAAGCGGGTCCATCTGGTCGGCCACTCGATGGGCGGCGCTGTCGCGGTGCTGATGGCGCTGGCCGACCCGGAAAAAGTCGCCTCGCTGACGCTGTTGGCGCCCGGTGGCTTCGGCCCCGAGATCAACGGGGCGCTGTTGCGCCGCTTTGCCGCCGCGAGCGAGTCGGCCGAGATTCTTGCCTGCCTTGCCGCCATGTCGGGTCCACGCGCGCCGCCTTTTGACCACGCCGCCGATACGCTTTCCGAAATGCGCAGGCGGCCCGGGCAACTGGAAAAACTTGTCGAGATCGCCGCTGCCATGACCAGGGACGACCGGCAAGGCGTCATCCCGCGCAATCTGCTGGACACGCTGGCCATGCCGGTGATGGTGGTGTGGGGAACTGACGACGCGGTGCTGCCTTTCGCCCATGCGGATGGCCTGCCGGCGCGCTTTCATGTGCATCACGTTCTGGAGGCAGGCCATATGCTGATCGAGGAAGCGCCCGATCTGATCGCCAGGATCATCCAGCGCAACATGTACCGTCGCGCGAGACCCGTTCGCCCGAAACTCGCCACCACCGCCGATTGAGTTGCCGCTGAGCGCCATATCCCCTGCGCCTCGCCCCTGATTCTCGCCCCCATCTCGCCAGTGCATTTTGCCGGCGGCTGTGTTAACTGCGTGTTAACCAAACCCGCGAGGCCACGCCGATGAAGGACGCAGGCGAAAAGATCGATCCGTCAAGCAAACTGTCCGATGCCATCCGTGATGTGAAGAACGCCTTTGCCGACCGCGACGATGTCGTCGTCGACATGCGCGAGGCGCATCGCATGCGCCTCGATCTCCTGGCCGCCGAACTCGCGCCCGTCTTTGCCGACGTTCCAGCCGACATGGACAATTTCGATTTCGTCGTTTCCTCGGGGCTGCAGCCGCGTCTGTGGATCGACGCCGTCAGCCATGTCGCGATGGGCCGAGATCGCCGCACCTACCGCTTCCTCAAGGACACCCGCATCGGCCGTATGGTGCTCGCCGAATCGACCGAGATGAAGCCGGTTGCCAACGCTGTGACGCGCTATGTCGCCGAGCGCATCGTCGAGCGCCAGAGGATGATGGAAGGCGGGGTCGAACCGGCAATCGCCGGCATGAAGCGCGCCGAGGTGAGCGAGGCGGAGCCGCCGCTGCGGTCGCCACAACGCAGCAAGGGCTGGTCTGCCTTCCTGTCCGGCCTTGGCCTGATCGCCGCCGGCGCGTTGGTCGGCCTGGCGGTGTCGATCGCCGTGTTCTGGGACCGTCTCGTGGCAATGGGGCTCAGCTTGCGGCCGTAGCGGCTATGGCCGGGGCGCCCAGCTCCAGCGTCTGCAGGTCGACAGGCGGTATCGCCGGCCCGGTCAGGCCGCGCCGGGTCAGGCGGATCCGCCAATTGTCCTTTTCGCCGTCGATGTCGAACAGATTGTACTGTGCCGCCGGGTGCTTGCCGCCCGGCGCCTGGCCGGCGGCGGCTACGCCGACAACCGGGACCTTGGCGCCGCGGACCCCGATCTGGAACAGCGACGGCAGATGCGAGTGGCCGTGCAGGACAAGCTCGGCACCATGCCGGCGAATGATCTTGTGGAAGCGGGCGATGCCGAACAGCCGCTTGTGCTGCGGGACGGCGCCACGCACCGGCGGATGATGGATCATGATGGCGCGGAACAGGCCTTGCCCGCCGGTGTCGCGCAGGATCTTGCCGAGCCGCTCCGCCTGCCCCTCCATGAAGAAGCCATTGGCCATGAAGGGCGCCGTGGCGCGCGCCGTCGAGACGCCGATCAGCGCGACATTGCCGCGCACGCGCAGAAAGGGAAAGGCATTGCGGTCGACCGGCGTGTTGATGCCGTCACCGCTCATCCACGCCGCCCATGAGCGACAGACCTTGTCGAAGGCGCCGGGCACATAGGCATCGTGGTTTCCCGGAACGACGGAAACGTCGTGCGGCGGTCCCAACGTTTCCAGCCAGTGCCTGGCCATCTCGATCTCGCCGTCGAGCGCCAGATTGACCAGGTCGCCGGTGACGGCGAGATGGTCGGGACTTTGCGCCTTGACGTCGGCGACGATGGTATCGATGACGGCGTCATGCATGTGGCGGCGGCGATTGCGCTGCCAGTTGACGTAGCCGAGCACGCGCTTGGAGGCGAGATCGCGATAGGATACATCCGGGAGCGGCCCCAGATGGACATCGGAAATATGCGCGAGCCTGAACATGCATCGTTCATAGGCGACCAGCGCCCTCCTTTCCACCCACGGTTTCGCTACCGATGACGAGCCCGCAAGATCCCTTCCGCCAGATCGGTTGGGCTGGCCTCAGGGCCCGGCTGTTCCATCTCTATTTCGTGCTGCGGCGGCCGATGACGCTCGGCGTGCGCGGCCTGATCCACGATACCGCCACGAATTCCGTTTTCCTCATCCGCCACACCTATGTGCCGGGCTGGCAGCTTCCCGGCGGTGGCGTCGAGGTCGGCGAGACCATGGACGAAGCACTGGCCCGCGAATTGGCGGAGGAAGGCAACATCGCGCTAATCGCCCCACCGGCACTGAAATCGATGCATTTCAACCGCCGCTCCAGCCGCCGCGATCATGTCGGCTTCTATCTCATCGAGCAGTTCGCCCAGACGGCGCCCAAGCTGCCTGACCACGAGATCGCCGAAGCCGGCTTCTTCCCGCTGGACCGCTTGCCGGAAGCAACGACGCCGGCGACACTGCGGCGGATCGCCGAGGTTTTCCAGGGAGAGCCGATTTCTAGTTACTGGTGATTTACGAAATACAGTTATCCTGCACCTCGACTTCAATGATTTTAATTTCACTAAAATCTTATCGAGGGGCGATGATGGCTTACGAAAAAACAGATACGGTCAGTATATGGCCTTATGTCGGCATTTACATGCTTGTAACGTTTTTAGTAAGCCTGGCCCTGATCGCCTTAGCAATAATTTTTCCGTCATTCATCGCGCTAACTGGGAAGAATACCTATTTCGGGGTGAATTTCGCCTCTACTTTGACGGCGTATTCCCTATTTATACGAAAACATGGGAGAACCTTCCATAGAGGGGAGTATTGGAAAACGGTGGTGTTTTCCACGATAGCCATCATTTTATTCTCGATGTTGTTCCTTCTGCTTTCACTCGCGGACGACGCCACGGCGGCAAAATTGAGAGGAATCCCATTTGGTGGCTGGGTTGCGATCATGGCATTGGCGACGCTGTTTGCCTTCTGCCTCAACGCCTTCGGTTACTCGAGTTGGTTCGGAAATCGGATGTTGAAAGCCAACCGCAAAAGGCAAACGCAACTCGACACCAAACTTTTCCGCTGATCAGCCTGCCGGCTATCAGGCCGCCTTCCTGAACCGTCCCCGGTCATGCGGCGCGGCATAGTCCAGCTCCGGTCCCATGGGCACGATCCGCGTCGGGTTGATCGTTTCGTGGCTGCCGTAGTAATGCGCCTTGATGTGATGCAGGTTCACCGTGCCGGCAACGCCGGGTACCTGATAGAGGTCGCGCAGATAGTTCGACAGGTTGGGATAGTCGGCGATACGGCGCAGATTGCACTTGAAATGACCGGCATAGACCGGGTCGAAGCGCACAAGCGTGGTGAACAGCCGCCAGTCGGCTTCGGTGATGCGATCGCCAACGAGATAACGCTGCTTGGAAAGCCGATCCTCGAGCGTGTCGAGCGCCGAGAACAACGCGTCGAAGGCCTCCTGATAGGCGGCTTGCGTGGTGGCGAAGCCGGCACGATAGACGCCGTTGTTGATGGCGGGATAGACCAGAGCGTTGATCGCATCGATCTCGCCGCGCAAGGGCTGTGGATAGAAATCGAGACCGGCATCGCCCCATTCGTCGAAGGCTGAATTGAGCATCCGGATGATCTCGGAGGATTCGTTGGAGACGATGGTCTGCTCCTTTTTGTCCCACAGCACCGGCACCGTGACCCGGCCGGAATAGGCCGGATCGGCCCTGGTGTAGATCTGGTGCAGGAAGTCGAGGCCGTACAGCGTGTCGCCGGTGGCGCCGTCCTCGGCGAGAAACGTCCAGCCGTTCGCGCCCATGAAATGGTGCACGACCGAGACGGAGATGATGCCTTCGAGCCTCTTCAACGCGCGAAAGATCAGCGTCCGGTGCGCCCACGGACAGGCAAGCGAGACATAGAGGTGGTAGCGGCCGGGCTCTGCCTTGAAGCCGCGATGGCGGCCCTCGGCCGGTTTGCCGTCACGCGTGATCCAGTCGCGCCACAGCGACTGCGCCCGCACGAACTTGCCGCCGCTGTCCTTGGTGTCGTACCAGCGGTCCTGCCACTTGCCGTCGACCAGCAATCCCATGGGATGTCCTTTCGCCTTTCTCCCTGATGTAGAGCGCGAAGCGGCAAGGCTGAAATCACCAGGGCTGAACAGACTGTCAATCGTTAGGGCCAGTGAACGGGTCGATTGCAGCGGCCGAAAATTGATGCTAGCGGACACTCCGCATGTTCGACTTTGCTTTGATCCGGTTTGACCGACGACGAAAGGGCGCCCGCGCTTGATGAAGCGCTGACTGGCGAATGCTGCCGTTTGCAGCAACCTTTCCTCTCTACCGGAACGCAAAGACCATGAGCCTTGCCGACGTGAAATA
Organism: Mesorhizobium sp. WSM1386; assembly: GCF_055901595.1. Taxonomy (NCBI): domain Bacteria; kingdom Pseudomonadati; phylum Pseudomonadota; class Alphaproteobacteria; order Hyphomicrobiales; family Phyllobacteriaceae; genus Mesorhizobium; species Mesorhizobium sp. WSM1386. The sequence goes on along the minus strand of NZ_CM148373.1, from coordinate 2,229,115 downwards.
CCTGCCGGAAACCCCGGCGCATGATGCTGAAATCGAAGCCATCAACGACGAGGCCTTCGGCCCCGGCCGTTTTGTCCTGGCTGCCTACAAGATCCGCGAGGCTGGAGGGCACGAACGCGCTCTGTCCTTTGTCGCCGTCGACGGCGACATCGTCGTCGCTTCGGTGCGCATGACCCGCATTGCCGCCGGCCCCGGACGCGCGCTGATGCTCGGGCCGCTCGCGGTAAGGCCCGCCTTCAAGAATCTCGGCATTGGCCGCCGGCTGGTGGCGATTGCGCTGGAAGCTGCCGCCAAGGCCGGTGCGCCGGCCGTCATACTGGTCGGCGACGAGCCCTATTACGGGCCGCTCGGCTTCAAGCGGATCCCGCGCGGCCAGATTTCGATGCCGCGCCCTGTCGATCTCGACCGCTTGCTGTCGCATGAGATCGTGCCGGGTTCCGTCGCCAAGCTCTTGGGCGAGGTCGGTCACGCCAGTCAGGCCAGGGTCGCCGAGCACATCGCCGCCATGGCTTGACCTTCCCGTTCGATCTGGCACTGATCCTTTCCTGCTTTCACAGGAGGGCCTGCTTTCACAGGAAGGCCTGCTTTACAGAAGGAATGACGCCATGACCCCGAACGGCCAGATCGCGATCGTGACCGGCGGCGGCTCCGGCCTTGGCGAGGCGACGGCTCGGGCGCTTGCCGCCAAAAGTGCCCGCGTCGCCATATTCGATGTCGGCATCGACCGCGCTGCCAAGGTCGCGGCCGAGATCGGCGGCATTGCCGTCCAATGCGACGTCAGCAGCGCCGACAGCGGTGCTGCCGCCCTCGCGGAGGTCGCGGCCAAGCTCGGCGAGCCGCGCATCCTAGTCAACTGCGCCGGCATCGCCATCGGCGTGAAGACGATCGGCAAGGATGGTCCCCATCCGCTCGACCAGTACCGCAAGGTGATCGAGGTCAATCTGATCGGCACCTTCAACATGATCCGCCTCGTCGCCGATCGCGCCGCGAAGCTCGAGCCGCTGCAGGGCGGCGAACGCGGCGTCATCGTCAACACGGCCTCGGTCGCCGCCTATGACGGCCAGATCGGCCAGGCGGCCTATTCGGCCTCCAAGGGTGGTGTGGTCGGCATGACGCTGCCGGTGGCGCGCGACCTTGCCCGTTCCGGGATCCGCGTCTGCACCATCGCGCCCGGCATCTTCAAGACACCGATGATGGCCGGCATGCCGCAGGAGGTGCAGGATTCGCTGGGCGCCGCCGTGCCCTTCCCTTCGCGCCTCGGCGAACCATCCGAATATGCCGCCCTTGCCCTGCACATCATCGAGAACCAGATGCTGAACGGCGAGACCATCCGCCTCGACGGCGCCATCCGCATGGCGCCGAAGTGATGCATGCCGTCCAAGATGCGAAGCGTTTTTGAGAAACGAAATGCATAAAGAGCTAGCCCTTGCCAAACCCGGCATCTTCGTCCGATAAGTGGAATAGAAAGATCAACTTAGAAGAGCCAGACCCTTGGGCGAGCGAAAGAAGGATGTGATTCGCGAGACCGATGCCGAGGCGATCCGGCTGGCGAAGACGCTTCTGCGCAGCGCCCGCTTCGGCGCATTGGCGGTGCTGGAGCCACGGACCGGGTCGCCGCTGGCGAGCCGGGTCGGCGTGGCCACGGACATCGATGGCGCGCCGCTGATCCTGGTGTCGATGCTTTCCGCGCACACGCCTGCCTTGCTTGCCGATCCGCGCTGTTCCCTGCTGCTCGGCGAGCCAGGCAAGGGCGACCCGCTGGCGCATCCGCGCTTGACGCTGATCTGCAGGGCATCGCGGCTGGAGCGTGGCTCGGGCATCCACGCCCGCGCCGAGCGCCGCTATCTCAACCGCAATCCCAAGGCCGGCCTCTATGCCGGGCTCGGCGACTTTTCGATCTTTCGCCTCGAACCGCAACGCGCCAGCCTCAATGGCGGCTTCGGCAAGGCCTATCTGCTCGATCGGTCCGATCTCACCAGCAGCGGACCCATCGTCGAAGAGCTTGCGGACAGCGAACAATCCGCCATCGAGCACATGAACGCGGAACATCTCGACGCGGTTGCCGTTTACGCACATCAGTTTGCCAGGGCATCCGGCGAGGGCTGGACCATCGCCGGACTGGATGCCGACGGCATGGACTTGGTATCGGGGGATAATGTTTGCCGGGTTTTCTTTCCGCAACCCCTGGTGGCAGCAGGTGAATTGCGGCCCGTTTTGGTTGAAATGGTCAGGAGTGGCCGCACAATGATGAAGACAAATGACAGAACTTAATTGCATTTGATCAAAAGCAATGCTTGAGATTTGGAAGAAATGTTCTACGCTCAAGGGGTGGCGCTGACTCGTCAGTGTCCTTTCGCAAGTGAATTTATGGATTCAGGCGCCATTGCCCCCATGGCACCTCGATGAGCAAACAGCATGGGGCATTTATGGTCTCGACAAAGCTAATCGCCAACGCTGAACCGGCGGCCGAATTTTTGATGCTTATGGGCAACGAAAAACGGCTGTTGATCATGAGCTATCTGATCGACGGTGAAATGTCGGTCGGCGCTATCGCCGAAAAGGTGATGCTCAGCCAATCCGCCCTCTCGCAGCATCTGGCCAAGCTGCGGGCGCTCGATTTGGTGGACACCCGCCGCGACCGTCAGATGATCTACTACTCCTGCAAATCCGATGCGGTGCGCGAACTGCTTGTCATGCTGGATGGTATTTTCGGCAGCGGCAAGGAGGACCTGTCCCAGATGGCACAGAGATTGCGCCGCGCCGGGACTTGACCGGACGCTTCTGCGGCCGTTTACCTCGCCGACGATTTCCAGAGCGTGGCTAGTGCGTCCTTTCCGACGCACGATCCGCGCTCTAGATCTTTGAGCAGGGGACATGAACCCAATTCGCATCGACGACCCGCAGGATCCGCGCGTCGCCGCCTATCTCGATATCCGCGAACGCGATCTCGCGGGCCGGCAAGGCCGCTTCGTTGCCGAAGGCAAGGTGGTGCTCGACCTGCTTTTGTCGTCGAGACGCTTCAGCGCCGAATCCGTCCTGGTCCTGGAAAACCGGCTGGGCGGCCTGAAGGACACGCTGGACAAGGCGCCCGCGGATCTGCCGGTCTATGTCGTCACCAGCGCGGTGATGGACGCGATCGCCGGCTTTCACCTGCATCGCGGCATCCTGGCCATCGGCCGCAAGGAGACGCCGCAGCCGGCCGGCCCATTGCTGGATGCCTTGCCCGCTCTGGCCCTGGTTGTGGTGCTCGTTGGCATTTCCAACCACGACAATATGGGTTCGATCTTCCGCAACGCCGCCGCCTTCGGCGCCGATGCGGTGCTGATCGACGCGACATGCTGCGATCCGCTGTACCGCAAGGCGATCCGTGTTTCGGTCGGCGCCGCGCTGAAGATCCCTTTTGCGTCCTTCACCGACACCGCCGGCTTCACGGCGATGCTGGCTGAGCGGGGCTTTGAACAGTTCGCCCTGTCGCCACGCGGACGGACCGACATACGCGATGCAAAGCCGGCCGGGCGTCTGGCGCTCTATCTCGGCACCGAGGGCGAAGGCCTGCCCGAAAGCCTGCTCGCGCGCCTGCAGACCGTACGGATAACCATGGCGGACGGCTTCGACAGCCTGAACGTGGCAGCCGCCTCAGCCATTGCCCTGCATCATTTCTCGCACCGCTAAGGCATGTCGCCCGAAAGTGACCTCGGTTTTTGGGAGAACGACAGCCGCAGCCTCAGGTAGCATCCGCATTCTGCAAGGCTCGCACTCGATCGGCGAGGCTGCGGTCGCCGCCGCTGGGCCGGCTGTCCTGCGGTACCGCCAACGCCTTGGCGATCGGCGAATCGGGCCCCTCGAGCTTGGCCGTCAGGTGGACGACTTCCGCCGCCAGCTCGTTCATCTGCTCGCGCAGCGCGGCACCGCCATTCGTGGTGCCCGATGATGCCATGGCGCCAAGATCCGCCTTGAGCCGCTTGTTCTCGCGCGCCAGCGCCGTCAGCCTGGCCTCCAGCCGTTCGCGATCGCTGTCGAGCTTGGCGATCGCCCTATCCAGCTCATCGCGCCTTTCAGCCTCATCACGCTTGGCGGCCTCATCACGCCTGTCAGTCTCAAGCTTGTCGACCTGATCAGGCTTGCCGACCAGCCGCAGAGCCGGTCCGCCCTCCTCGGTTTTCGCTTTTTCGCGCAGCCGCGCCAGATCCTTTTCGCGGCGCTCGAGCTTGTCCTCGCGATCGGCGAGCGTGGCGAGCAGCCGTTCGACCTTCTTGTCGAGTTCAGCCGTCCTTTTCTTCTCGGCCTTCAGGGCCTCGCGCGCTGCCTTGCTTTCGGCCGCGATCTCCTGTTGGCGGCGGTCCGCCTCCTTGCGCTGGCCGCGCAGCAGCGAGATGTCACTGGCAAGCTTCTGCAATTCGGACTCGCGCGCCACCAGCTCGATCTGCCGGCTGCTGGAAGAAAAACTGGCGTCGTCATACATGTGCTCCAGCTTTTCGAGCTCGAGCGCCCGCTTTTCCAGCTTTCGTTCGGTTTCCTTTAGCCGTTCCGAAAGCTGATGCAGTTCCTCTTCGCGCTGCCGCAGCGCTTCGTCCTTGGCACCGAGTTCGGCGAGCGCGTGGTTCTTTTCCGTGCGCTCGACGGCCAGCCCCTTCAACGCCTCGCGGCCGCGATTGATCTCAACGAGTTGTTCGGCTGCCTTCTCGCGCAGCGCCTTGACGTTCATCTCGAGGCGGCGCGCCGACATGGCGTACTCGGCCCGGATCCGGTCCTTGTCGGCCTGGATCTCGGCCCGGGTCAACGGGATCGAAGCTTCGATGCGCCTGCGGGTCAGGGCGACGGCTCGCCTCCAGACCGCCGGAGCGATCATCAGCGCCAGAAAGCCGGCACACAGAAAGCCAAGGGCAAAGAACAGGACCGACTGAACCAAAGGACTACCCGCTATCGGCGGCAACCGCCTGAACTGGACCGTACCATATTGGCATGGCGGAAATCCGGCGCTGCGGCAAGGGCTTGCCGCAGCGCATGGGGATCACGGCCCTACAAACCCCGTCGAAAAGCCGGCTTTGCGGTCACGAAGGGTTTCGATCAAAAGGGATTCCACGTAGCCCGCTCGGTCAGTTTCAGATAGCCGAGATTGACGCCGAGCCGAGCACCGACACCGGTTCGGATCGGTACCAAAAGCACATTGTTGTTCTTCAGCACATTGAAGCCGACACCCGCCACGACATAGGCCGACCCCGCCACGCCGCCGTAGCGGTTGTAGAGGTTGCCGACGTCGTCCAAGTTGTAGACCAGCATCATCACCCGGGATCCCTCGCCGCCGAAATCCCAACCCAGCGACGGGCCCTGCCAGAACACTTTGTGGTCGCCGGCATTTTTGGTGTAGAGCGTGCCTTCGCCATAGGTCAGGCCGCCGATGAGCGCGCCCGAGCCCTCCTCGCCAAGCAGGTAGCCATTGGGCAGGCCGTAGGAAGCGAAGATCTTCTCGATGACGGTGGCCAGCCCGCCCGATGTCGCGCCGAAGAACTTGTGACCGGAATCGACAATCTCCTGAGCGGTATATTCCTGGGCCCGCAGGGCTGAAGTCGAGAAGACGAGAGCACCCATGAGCGCGATCGCCATTGATACGACACGGACAAATGTCCGGTCTGGTATGACACGGAACAGGTTCCGGCCAGAGGTGACACGGAAAAAGGTCCGGTCATAAAATCGGGAAAACATGCTTCCAATCTCCGTCAGGGAGCACCTTCGCCGACGCCTCGCACCCCATACGGCTCTTTAGGCGGCCGTTAAGGGTAACTGTTAGGGGCAAACTATGCCGTAATCCTTTTTCAACCATTAAGCTCGCACATGAACATGGCGGTTCGAAGGCTGTTTGGGGTCGCTCATACGGGCGGCAGCCTGCGTGAACGCGCCATTTGCCATAACCACAATTTTGGATTTGTTGCTGCAAGCACGGGCGCTGTGTATTCAAAAAGCCTGGGAGCGAGCGTGATTCGTGTTGGCAGGCGACGATCGATCGCTCGGCCGTGAGTTGTGAAATTTGCAGGGATTTTCGCCGATGGCCGATCTGTTCACTCTTTCCGCACCTGATCTGGCTGCACTTTTGTGCAGCCGCGTCTGTCACGACATCATCTCGCCGGTCGGCGCGATCAACAACGGGCTCGAGCTGCTCGACGAGGGCGGCGCCGACGAAGACGCCATGCGGCTCATCCGCCAGAGCGCCAGGAACGCCTCGGCCCGGTTGCAGTTCGCCCGCATCGCCTTTGGCGCGGCCGGCTCGGCGGGCATGATGATCGATACCGGAGACGCCGAAGCCGTCGCCATCGCTTTCCTCAAAAACGAAAAGCCGGAATTGGTCTGGAACGGGATCCGAGCGCTGCTGCCCAAGAACAAGGTCAAGCTGCTGCTCAACCTGCTCCTCGTTGCCAACGCCGCCATCCCGCGCGGCGGCAAGCTGGTCGTAACGCTGGAGAATCTCGAAACCGAACCGCGCTTTTCGCTCTCGGCAAGCGGGCCGATGCTGCGCGTGCCGCCGAAATTCCTCGAACTGCATTCCGGCCACAAGCCGGAAGAGCCAATCGATGCGCATTCGGTCCAGCCTTATTACACGCTGCTTCTGGCCCGCGAAGCCGCCATGACGATATCGATCCATGCCACGGCGGAAGAAATCGTGCTTTCAGCAGCCTGAGCATCCGGTCGATTCGAGCGGAAAACAAAGTATTTTTAACAGCGTAGTATTGGCGTGATCGCTGAATTGGAAGCGTTGAGCTTCTCCCAAACGACTACATCGAAGCATCCGCAAGGAAGAGCCAGTCAAATGGCATCTTTGCAAAAATTTTACCCAATGCCTTTTCGGCTTCTTTACCAGATTGGCTTATGGTGCTCCTCGATGCCCCGACGCTACCGGATTGCCAAAAGGCAAAGAGGACTCGGAAATGAAACGCTGTATGTTCGTCGACGATTCGAGCGTCATCAGGAAGGTTGCAAAACGCATCCTGGGCGGTTCCGACATGATGATCATCGAAGCAGCGAGCGGACTTGACGCACTGGAGATGTGTGCCGCCGACATGCCTGACATCATCGTCGTCGACGGCGCCCTGCCGGACGTGCAGGCGGTTGACCTCATCCGCCGCGTACGCGCCATGGAAAGCCCGATCAGGCCGCAGATCCTGATCTCGCTGGTCGAGCTGGATATCGCGTCGATCATGCGGGCCAAGCGCGCCGGCGCCCAGGGGTATCTCCTGAAGCCCTTCAACCGCCCGCAGCTGCTCGAGCGCTTTCGCGCCTTGAAGATCGCCGCCTGATTCGGGCCTGGAACCGTTCCGGGAAAAATCCGGGACGCTTTTCCGCAAGCATTCGCTCCGCAAGCATTCGCCCCGCAAGTATCCGCCCATCACGAAGTATCCGCTCATCACGCAAAAAACCCGGCCTGAGCCGGGTTTTTATCGATGGTGAAGGCGTTTGCAGCTCAGGCGCTGACGCGGATGTCTTCCGGTTCGCGCAGCACATAGCCGCGGCCCCAGACCGTCTCGATGTAATTCTGGCCACCGGACGCGGCGTCGAGCTTCTTGCGCAGCTTGCAGATGAAGACGTCGATGATCTTCAGCTCCGGCTCGTCCATGCCGCCATAGAGGTGGTTGAGGAACATTTCCTTGGTGAGCGTGGTACCCTTGCGCAGCGAGAGCAGCTCCAGCATCTGATATTCCTTGCCGGTGAGGTGCACGCGCTGGCCGCCGACCTCAACGGTCTTGGCGTCGAGATTGACCACCAGGTCGCCAGTGGTGATGACCGACTGGGCATGGCCCTTGGAACGCCGCACGATGGCATGAATGCGCGCCACCAGCTCATCCTTGTGGAAAGGCTTGGTCATGTAGTCGTCGGCGCCGAAGCCGAGGCCGCGTACCTTGTCCTCGATGCCGGCCATGCCGGAGAGGATGAGGATGGGCGTCTTTACCTTGGAGAGGCGAAGCGTTCTCAAGACCTCGTAGCCGGACATGTCGGGCAGGTTGAGATCGAGAAGGATGATGTCGTAGTCGTAGAGTTTGCCGAGATCGACACCCTCTTCGCCGAGGTCCGTCGTATAGACGTTAAAACTTTCCGATTTCAGCATCAGTTCGATGCTTTGTGCGGTTGCACTGTCATCTTCTATCAGCAGAACACGCATTTCATTCCCCTTTTCTGCCGCCGGACCATTTCACGACCCGTCCTGCCCCGGAGCAGTGGTTGCCTTGTGCAGAGGCTGCCATTGAATGGTTAACAAAACCTAATTTCCCGTCCATGACGGTATCAGATTTTTTAACCCCTTTCTACACCCTCTTGAATCTAATGACGAATCACAGACCAAAATTCCTAATGCAACACATTAATAACCTGGACTAAGTGACTCCAGGGACTCATCGAGGCGGCTTCGCTTCGGCGGCCGGAATTTTTACCCGGCCTTAAGTCCTGACCCGTATGATTAACAATGCCCGTAAACGAATGGTTACCGTCGGCAAAAAACTTTAGGGTTTTGTTTCCCATAGTTCGGGGAATGCCGGTGGACATGGGCAGAGCTTGGGCCTTTCCAGGCGGTTTGGACGATATGTGCGGGTGTGCGTTTCCGGGAGTACCGAATCATGAAGTCACGTGAAAACCTCGTTCGGCTGAAACAGTTTCAGGTGAATGAGAAGCGGCGTCAGCTTCTGCAGCTCGACATGATGATCGCCGAGTTCGAACGCATGGCGGTCGAACTGGAGCTTCAGATCACCGCCGAGGAAAAGAAAGCCGGCATCACCGACATCAACCATTTTGCCTATCCGACCTTCGCCAAGGCGGCGCGTTTGCGCCGCGACAACCTTAGAAATTCGCAAAGCGACCTCGCCCAGCAGCGAAGCGCTGCCGAATCATTACTCGGCGAAGCTGAAGCGGAGCTTTCCAAGGCTGAAATGCTGGAATCGCGCGACACCAAGATCCGCGAGACCGAAACCGGCGGCCGCAGCGCCATGATCGGCTGACATCCGCGTCCCGAGCGCGTCCGCCCGGCGCGCGCAACCTACCGGGCGACGGCCTCGAGAGGGTGAACCGGCTCTAGGCGGCCCAATCCCCTTCATTTGCGGCAATCGCCCTTGCGCGGGCATCCTTGATGTCCGGTGCGTGCTGCTCGGCCCATGACCTGATCTGGGTGAGCAATCCCGCCAGGTTCTGGCCAAGCTCGGTCAGCTCATATTCGACGCGTGGCGGAATAACCGGATAGACCTCCCGCCGGACCAGGCCGTCGCGCTCCAGCACGCGCAATGTCTGCGTCAGCATCTTGGGCGTGATGCCTTCGAGCTTGCGGGCAAGCTCGCCATTGCGCTGCCGACCTTTGCGCAGCGCGCAAACCACCAGATAGACCCATTTGCTGGCCAGCATCTCGAGCACGGTGTGCGACGGACATGTCCGTCGGAACGCGTCATAGCCCAAGCGGCAATTGTCTTCACTATCCATGGGGTACCTATTTATCAAAAAGGTACATACTGGACAAGAGATTATTACTATCCAAATGATAGTGGCAGCAATCAAGCAGGAGACACCCCATGCGTGCCGTTGTCCAGAATACTGTCGGCGGACCCGACGTCCTCGTCATTGCCAACCAGCCTGATCCCTCGCCCGAAGCCGGCGAGGTGCTGGTTCGAGTCAAGGCCGCCGGCATCAATCCCGTCGATGGCGCCGTACGCGCCGGCTATTATCCCTTGCTTGGCGAGCCGCCCTTCATCCTCGGCTGGGACATCTCGGGGACGGTCGAGGCGCTGGGCGACGGCGTCACCGCCTTCAAGGTTGGCGACGAGGTGTTCGGCATGCCGCGCTTCCCCAAGCAGGCAGCGGCTTACGCGGAACTGGCGGCTGTCCCCGCGGATGAAATAGCACTCAAGCCTAAGAGAGCCGACCACATCCAGGCCGGCGCATTGCCATTGGCGGGCCTTACCGCCTGGCAAGGCCTTGTCCGCCATGGCGGACTGAAATCGGGCCAGCGCGTGCTGGTGCATGCGGGTGCCGGCGGTGTCGGCCATCTGGCGGTGCAGATCGCCAAGGCGCGCGGCGCTTACGTCATCGCCACCGCCAGCCCGAACAAGCTCGATTTCGTCCGCAAGCTCGGCGCCGACGAGGTCATCGACTACAGCAAGGGCGATTTCACCAGCCAGATCAGCGACATCGATCTGGTACTGGAGCCAGTGGGCGGCGACCATGCCGATCGCTCGCTGAAGGTCATCAAGCGTGGAGGCGTGCTGGTGTCATTGCTTAATGTCAACGACGCCACGCGAGCCGATGCCGCCGCGCGCTACATCCGGGTCGAGCGCATGTCCGTCGTGCCCGATCGCGAAGGCCTGGTCGAACTTGGCCGCTTGATCGATGCGAACAAGCTCACCGTCCATGTGGCGAAGAGCTTCCCGCTTGAAGAGGCCGGCGCTGCCCACGCCTTTCTCGCGACCAGGCCGATCGGCAAGGTGGCGCTGACGGTCTGACCGCCAGAAATTGCTCGAAAAACACCAGAAACCGTTTCGAAAAACAAAGGGCGCGGAATGCCGCGCCCTTTGACCATGTTCAGGCCGGCTCTAATGCCGGTATTGCTGGATGCGCGTGGTGCGCAGCCCGGCCAGACCGTATTCGTCGATCGACGCCTGCCAGGACAGGAATTCCTCTGTGGTCAGCTTGTAGCGTTGGCAGGCCTCTTCGAGGCTCAAAAGTCCGCCACGCACCGCCGCGACCACTTCCGCCTTGCGCCGGATGACCCAGCGACGCGTGTTCGTCGGCGGCAGATCGGCAATCGTAAGGGGGCTGCCGTCAGGCCCGATAACATACTTGACTCTAGGTCTAACCAGATCGGTCATCGTACTCTCTACAAAAAACTCAAAGACCCAATCCCCGCCACGTTACCGCCACAGCTTTAAAAATTGCCTAAGCAGACCCTAATGACTAGGTAAGGATCGTGAACGCCGCGTTAGTCTTTTCGCCGGCATTTGAAATATCTGGCTGGAAGCCTTGAATTGGCCGGGAAAATCCGCCTGGTCGCAGATCGGCCACAAGCCGTGAATTGGCTCGTGAATTGGCCTGCAAGCTGGCGCCGCCGGAAAGCTTGACCTATATTCTCGACATTGGCATTCAGGTGCCGCGCAGAATGAAAGCACCATGAACAGTCTCGATCTTCCCGGACGTCCCGAAAACACCCGTATCGTCGTCGCCATGTCGGGCGGCGTGGATTCGTCCGTGGTCGCCGGCCTGCTGAAGCGCGAGGGCTATGACGTCGTCGGCGTCACCTTGCAGCTCTACGATCATGGCGCGGCGACGCACCGGGCCGGTTCATGCTGCGCCGGACAGGATATCGACGATGCCCGCCGGGTCTCCGAGACGCTCGGCATTCCCCACTACGTGCTCGATTACGAGGAACGGTTCCGCAAGGCGGTCATCGACCCCTTCGCCGAGAGCTACGTCGCCGGCGAGACGCCCATCCCTTGCGTCTCCTGCAACCAGACAGTGAAGTTCGCCGATCTTCTGGCCACCGCCAAGGAGCTGGGCGCCGATGCGCTGGCCACCGGTCACTACATCCGCTCCGGCGCCAACGGCGCCCATCGCGCGCTCTACCGGCCGGTCGATGCCGACCGCGACCAGAGCTATTTCCTGTTCGCCACCACCCAGGCGCAGATCGACTATCTCAGATTTCCGCTCGGCGGCCTGTCGAAGCCGCAGGTTCGCGCCATTGCCGAGGAGATGGGGCTGACGGTTGCCGCCAAGCAGGACAGCCAGGACATCTGCTTCGTGCCGCAGGGCAAATATTCCGACATCATCGCCAAGCTGAAGCCTTCAGCCGCCAATCCGGGCGACATCGTCCACATCGACGGCCGCGTGCTCGGCCGCCATGAAGGCATTCTGCGCTACACGATCGGCCAGCGCCGCGGCATCGGGATCGCATCCGGCGAGCCGCTCTATGTCGTCCATCTCGACGCCGAACGGGCCCGCGTCGTGGTCGGCCCCCGCGAGGCGCTGGAGACGCACAAGATCTACCTGCGCAACATGAACTGGCTTGGCGACGGGCAGCTCACCGATATTGCCGCAGGCGGCATCGAGTTGTTCGCCAAGGTCCGCTCGACCAGGCCGCCGCGCCCGGCGGTGCTGCGCCACGAGGCCGGCGTGACTTCGGTTGAATTGGCCGACGGCGAGTCCGGCATCGCGCCCGGACAGGCCTGCGTGCTCTATTCCGACGACGGCAACGAGGCCCGCGTCTTCGGCGGCGGCTTCATCGAGCGCTCCGAGCGCGGCGCCGAGGCCGAGGCCATGCTGAGCCGGCTTGCCGCAAGGCCGGCCCAGATTCCGGCCGAGTAAACTCTACCCTCCGAGACCGTTTCGAAATTCGCTCTGGCGAGTCATATGGTGGTGATTTCGAGAACCGGAGCGCAGCGGACATTTGGGTCCGTGAGCACCGGAAGCGCAGAAAACGCCGTCAGATGGCCGCCAGAGTAGAGTTTCCAAACGGTCCCTCAGGACTTGGTGTGGGTGACCGTGCCTGCCGTCAGGATGCGCAGCACCCTGATCGCTTCCTCGCCGCTGGTGCGTGGCTCGGCCCGCGTCTCGATGCACTGGATGAAATGCTCCAGCTCGCGCGTCAGCGGCATGCCTTGCGCGACCGCGACATAGGACGGCTCGTTGGTGGTGAACGCCCATTGGCCGCTGTCCTGCCACACCGCATGGCGATAGACGGCAAGCTTGCGCTCCCATGGCTCCACATCGTCGAACACCGCCATCGCCTTGGTGCCGACCACGGTCAGCCGCCGCTCGCGATAGGGATTGAGCCGTGACGCGAAGAGGTGGCTGCGCAGGCCGTTGGGAAAGCGCATGTGCAGATGCGCGAAGTCGCTGAGATTGTCGAGCAGGGCCGCCCCCTCGCCGCGCACCTCGATCGGCTCGGTGCCGGTGATGGCCAGGATCATCGACAGATCGTGCGGCGCCAGGTCCCACAGCGCATCGTTCTCGGTGTGGAACTTGCCGAGGCCAAGCCGGTGCGAGTGGATATAGCGGACCTCGCCGAGTTCGCCCTTGTCGATCAGTCCCTTCAGCGTCTCGAAGGCGGGGTGAAAACGCAGGACATGTCCCACCATGAAGACGCGGCCATTGTCCTTGGCCGCCTGCACCGAGCGCTCGGCATCCGCGACCGTCAGCGCGATCGGCTTCTCCACCAGCAAATCCTTGCCACTTTCGGCGGCGCGCACGGAAAGGTCGGCATGGAACTGCGGCGGCAAGGCCATGACGATCGCGTCGATGTCGTCGCGGACGAACAGCTGGTCGGGCTCGATCGCCAGGCAATCCTGTTCGCTGGCAAAGCCTTCGGCGCGCGCGCGATTGGCGTCCGAGACCGCGTGCAGCGCGCCGAGTGCCTTGAGGGTGCGGATATGGTTGCTGCCCCAGTATCCGCAACCGAGGACTGCAATGCGCGGCTTCATCTGTTTCAAACTCTAAAAACTCGTGGCCGAGACATAGCGACGTGCCCCTTCGAACTCAACCCCGGCGGCTGCAACCAAATGTCGGCGCGGCAAAGCTTTTTTCGGCAATGAGAATATGCGGCGATATGGAATGCTTCGAAGCTTGACAGGCTCGCCCTCCCAACCTTATATCCGCGCGACCTTGGCGAACGCCTCGAAATGCCTTTCGGTTTAAGGCGCATTTCGGGCCTTTCGCCGCCCTGGCGGGGTAGCTCAGTTGGTTAGAGCACGGGAATCATAATCCTGGGGTCGGGGGTTCAAGTCCCTCTCCCGCTACCAAATTTCTTCAAAGAAAATCAGCAACTTAGGTGCCATACAGCGCGCCTCTGTTGCTGTTTCCATGTCACGCCATGTTGCAAACCACTACCGTTGATTTCCAACGGTTTCCTGCGACTATCGGCAGGTCCATGCGACATGGATGCGACATGGGGAGGGGGATATGCGGGCGTTTCTCGGCATCGCTCTGGCTGCCTTGGCCGGCTGCTCGAACAGCGAACCTCGATATCAAGTTTCACAGGGATCTATCGCGGCCTACATGAACCCTGGCCAGTCGCAGCCGACCACGGTGTTGCTTGACCGACAGACTGCTCAGACATGGTACTTGGTGCGCACAGCCACCGGTGAAGTTACTTGGCTTGCGCTCGGTGAGCCGATGGCAAAATAGAAAAGCCCGCCACCTCTCGGCAGCGGGCCAAAATTCCCTACGTCGGGAAATTTCTGCGGGTGGAAACCCTATTGGATGCAAGAGCCCGGCGGGTAGTGCTTGGGGTCGTAGCACGACGGCGAGACTAGCCGGAAATGTTCGCAGTCCCGGATAGGCATCATGCCGAAGATATTCCGGTAAGCGTAGTGGAACGGCACGACTATCATGTCGTTGCTCAGCTCTACCGCTGCTGAAAGCCGGGTCGGGGTCTGGCCCATCACGCCACCGCCTGACCGGCCGCGGCAAGCCGCCTGATGTCGGCGGCGATCGACACGAGCGCATCGTTTTCGCAGGCATTCTGCAAATCCATAGTTTCTGCCACCCGCAACTTGACCAGGATACCCTCCAAGGTGTTGGCGGGCACTGCTAGAATTCGCCCTGCGACGTCATACTGTGCCGAAATGCTGGCCTCGAAAGCGTCTTCCGCTGCGCTGCCGCCGACCTCGCGCTGTATCTCGTCAACCTTGGCACGGTGCGCTATTCGCAAGGTTTCATACGCGGTTCTCTGTTCCCCAACCGCTTTTCTCCATGCGGCATAGATGGGCGGGAGCTTGCTGTCCCATGTGTCTCCAATCGTCGCTGACGCGAACGCCTCCCTTACGTCTTCCGGCATGTGCGGCTCTTCCCATATCGCCGGCGCCGACGGGTAGAGCTTCGCGCACTTCTTATCCAACCTCCTGCAGGCCCTTAGAGCCTCTTTCATTGCGGCAGCAGCCTTGTCCATTTCCTTGTCGAGCAGGAACAGCTCGGCGTCGGGGTGCTCGGCCGGAGCGGCATGCGCCCTCGGCATGACAGCAAGCGCTCCCAGGCCAGCCGCAGTTGCCCCTGTGCCCAGCAGCAGGCGCCGCCGGTCGATCGTTGTTGCCTTCGTGTTCATGGTGGTCTCTCTGGATTTACCGGCTTCTCACGGCCGGGCTGCCAGCGGTCAGCACTGGCGCCGGGAGGGTGAGAACATGGCCAGAGACCATGCGCGACGGCTTTTCCCTTTCGGGTCTTGTATAGCCGCCGCTCTCCCGGCATAGTGGTGCCGGTCGCGCCGACGGCTGTCAGCACGGTCGATTTCGTAGACGGACTGATCCCGGCAAGGATCGCCTCGCCTACGCTCTGGTTGCTTCAGGCCCGGCAAAGGCCATCAGCGGGAGTTCTCACGCTCCGCCTGCAACGTTCCGCTTATTCGGTCATTTCGTCAAGCCGCTCCCTTCGGGAGCGCGGCTTGCGCGCGCGCACGGATTGCGCGATGTTGCCAGGGGGCAAATGGAGGGGCAAACAAAGTGAAGACTTATTTTCTCGTGGCAACCGCATTCGCTGTGGCGATTGGCTTCGTTTCAAAAGTTGAAGCATCCGACTGCAACGTCTCGAAAGATCAATACATGGCTCTTTCGACCGGGATGTCATATCCGCAGGCGGTGCAACTTCTAGGATGTAAGGGAGAAGAGCTTAGCCGAAGCGACATGGCTGGCTATGTGACCGTGATGTACATGTGGGACGGCGATAGTCTGGGCGCCAACATGAACGCCATGTTTCAGAACAATAAGCTGATGATGAAGGCTCAATTCGGGCTTAGGTGATTATTGGGGGGGCAGTCGATGCGCGCGATACTCGGAATTCTTGGAGCCCTTCAAATAGGCGCCGGCATTCTCGTCTATATGGTCGCCAAGTCAGCCATTCACGAGATTCTTGGATCAGTCTCGTTTGGGATGGGTGTCATGGCGATCGGGCTGTCCGGCGTCATCTCATTGCTTGAACAGCAACTCGCGATTTTCGAACGGCTGGGGAAGCCAAAGGCCCGGGGAGAGCAAGCGTGAAAGTCGGGTGGCGTGACGCGGGAAAGCCCGAAACGGCCGGAGAATATCCCTTTCGGGGAGGATTGCTGACCGTTCGCCAGAGGGAAATTGACATTTGGAAAGAGCATCCAGAGGCGGTTTTCACGGTCGCTGAGTTGCGCAGTACCCCGCGCTTGTACGCCTTGGGTCACTGGGAGTAGCAGCCCGCCAGCGCGCGTTTCCGCTGGCCGCTGTCTCAGGCCCGCTGATGCTTCCCGCGTCCTGGCGCTTCTCTGTTGGACAAGCGCCAAATCGTCAAGCACGCCCTTGCGGGGGCGAAGCTTTGGCATGATACCCGACAGTCTGGAAAAAGCAGTGTGGGAGTTACGATCTTGGAAGATGGCATTTATTCAATCGCGGCAACGGCCGAGAGTGGCGCATCTATTCTGGTGCTGAGAATTGGAAACGGCATTATCCAAGGCAACGACACGTCTGGCGCGCGCTACCGTGGCACAATCGTTCAGAAAGACGACTGTTTGCATGTGTCCCTTGATGTCACGTTCCCGCCTGGCAATTTTGGCATTTGGGGAACGTCGCCAGGCGAGACCTTTCAAACGCGGCCGTTCTTTGCAGTCGTCCCTGAGAGTTTCTTCCGGGATCGGGTACCCTTCACTCTGCCTGGATATGACATGACCCTGACGGCGGTCCGGGTCCCGGACGATAAGGGTTTTCTCGCCGACGACGATGGTCTCGACCAATATATCGACCTTCTCGGCGATGTTCGGAAAGCTTGGGCGGCGCGCTAAAAAATGCCGGCGTCGAGTTCAATCCCAGAGAACGGCGGTGGCGCTGGCGTGAGGCTGAAGAAATGAGGAAAAAACTGCAGAAGGCGCGGATCGTCGATAGCGTCGGCATGGGTACGGTTGCATCCACAAGGGCGAATAGGGACATGCAGCCCCGAGAGAAGATTGAAGAGACGATCGTCAATCTCGCTACCGTCTTGGGTTTCAATACGATCGAACGGCAGACCATTCGAGACGCCACCGAAATGTACAGGGTCGGCGACGTGCCCTTTCAGCGAGGCGCCAATGTTATCCTCGATCTCTCGCGCATCCTGCTTGGCAGGCAATCTCCGGTCGAGTGAAGGTTCGCAACCAAAAGTTAGGCCGCGCCCCTGTCCGCTGAAATCGTCAAGCACTCCTCGGCCTCGTCCAGCCCCGCTTGCGTGCGCTTCAGGGTTGCGCAATGCTATCGGTAGGAGGGCGTGGGCATGACAATCGACAAACTCTGTGCTGCGCTCACCCTTTGTCTCAGCCTAGTTCTGTCGGGTGTCGCCAGCGCAGACGACAAAGCGTGTTCGAGAGCCGCGAAAGTCGCTGAACATCTCATGATGGCGAGGCAACGGGGCGTGTCGCTTGAAGACGCTTTAGAGGTTCTATCCTCCTATCCGGCCAGCGCCCAAAAATTCGTGCGAGCTCTCGTGATGGATGCTTATTCCGTCCCGCGCTTCAACACCCCCGAATATCAGCAGCGAGCGACTGGCGAGTTTCGAGATAAGGCCCACCTCGCCTGCCTAAAGGTTCAATGAACAAAGGGAGACTTTGCCAACATGGCCGAGCGCAGTGGCAAGACCGCATATCCAAGGATTGGGGTCTGGTTCGACCTCGCAGCTGGCGACATCCACCTTAGCATCGAAGGCCACGGCCTTTCGACGGTGAACCCAAATGCGGCAAGCGCCAGAGGTAACCCGCATCTGTTCGACAAGCTGGCGAAGGCTCTTCGCGACAGTGGCAAGCCTCATCCGACAATCGTAGAATAGCTTCCGTGGCGCCATTGCCCTACTCGTTTCGTGCTTGGCTTTTTCTCCAGGCCCTGGATGACATTCAGGCTGCCTACACGGCCGCCGCAAAAGCCCTTGGCAGCCGCCCGGATGAAATCGAGGAGGAGGTGCGCCGGCGGCTTGGTATTGGGGCGACCGATGCCTTCCCTGATCGAAACGACGACGACGACGACGACTACGTCGGCCACCTTTACGATGAGGCCGTCGGCTTGGAGGAGCGGGCCGACAGAGGGGCACACTATGTGCGCAAGGCGTTCCTTATTGCCCTGTTTCATCACTGGGAACGGCATTGCAACGCCGAACTCAAACGGACAGACTATGGGCACCCACGGGGATGGCTAAGCCAACGAGGAAAGAGCGCCTACGCTAAGGAAATCCTCGAACTGGAGCGAGCGGCCAACTGCGCCAAGCATGGCCCAGGGCACTCTTGTCAGAACCTATTCAAGATGGCGCCGGGGTTATTCCCGACAGTCACGACGGCGGCAAAGGCAAGCGAACGGACACTAGCGATCGACAGTTCGACGCTGGAGCGGTTCTTCGACGTCGTGCGAAAAGCCGCCTCTTAGCGCCGGCTGATCCGCAGAAACCGCCGGCTAAATGGCATCCGACGCCCGCCTGTAGAACCCAAAGCCGTTAGTGGACAGGCAAACCCACGACTGCGGCCCACGCTTGAACGACGGTTGCGGCTACGCCAATGCCCGCGATTGCCAGGCCTACGAGCGCGAGCCGTCTTTCATAATCGGAAAAACGTTTCTCGGTGATGATGCGCTTGCCATCCCAGAATAGTTCGTTCGTCTTTTCGTCTATCCCGATCAGCACTAAGCCGCTGATGCTGACTGGCGTGACCTGTGGTGGCCAGTCCGCAGGTCGAGGCGGGACAACGTTATGGGCGAACCTGTGCTTCCGCGCGATACCCCAATCAATGTGAGTTATGCCGTCGACGATTTTGGTGCTTTGCTGTTCCTGTTCTGTCATTCACAGCCCCCTCTCGAACCGTCCACCAAACCATCGAAAGGCATCAGCGGCATGAAGACCTGGCGCCGGTCCCGGCCAGCGGCCTTGCACGCCGAGCAGCCCGACAAGATCCTGCCCGGCGCCCGTCAGTTGGCGGTTAAATCCCCTCACCATGGGGATTAGGTTGGAACCGACTAGCCTGTTTACCAGTTGACAAGGTGCGTAGTTTACATACTTATGCCGGGTATGCATACAGTATCAGAACTGAAAGCTTTCCGCAGGGCGGCGCAGGCAGCCGGGATGTCCGACGAGGACATTGACGACTTCGTCGACCACATAGCAGCGAACCCGGATGACGGCGAAGAGATCGTCGGAACGGGTGGCTGCCGGAAGGTAAGGTTTTCGATTCGTGGCAATAACAAAGGCAAAAGCGGAGGCGTTCGCACGATAACATTCTACACAGGCACAGATCTTCCGGTTTTCCTCATTACCGTTTTTGGGAAGAGCCAAAAGATCAATCTTTCCAAGGCCGAACGTAACGGGCTGAGGGCATTTACGGCTGCCATTGTGGATGAATATGCGCGACGCGTCCAACCGCTAGCTGTAGGTGGAGAAAGAGCATGAGCAAGAAGGTATTCGATCAGATCGCGGAGGGCCTGCAGGAAGCGCTTGCCGTCGCACGCGGCGAGTCCGAGCCCTACAAGCTTCATGTGCCGGCCGAGATTGACGTGAAGGCCATCCGTGCGAAGACTGGCCTTTCGCAGAAAGATTTCGCTTCTACATTCGCTTTCGGCTTTGATCAATTGAAGCAGTGGGAACAGGGGCGCTCGCGCCCGGTCCAGGCAATGCGGGCCTATCTGCTGCTAATCAATTCTCGACCGATTGAGATGGTCAAGGCGCTTCGCGGTTTGCATAGCGAAATTATAAACGAGCCGCCGGCTCGCAAGTTCGGCTGAGATACGATCCAACCCCGGCGAGAGGCCGGGGTTTCTCGCCCGATTACCTTCCGAAGTAACACATGCAAAGACCTCCGCGGTTTTGGCTTGTCGGGCTGCCCGTCGGCGGCCGCACCGGCCCTGTAGTGTTCCACCGGATGAACTCGACTTCCTTCCCGGTCACTTCCCGCACAGCCTTCAACAGCACCTCGTGCAGGACGCGCGTCTGCCTGTAGTGGTCGCAGTGTGGCGATATGAACGGCTTGATGATGCTTAGGTGCAGCGCTTCCGCTGCCGCTACAAAGCGCTCGATTTCAGCCTGTGATAATTGCTTGGAAGGTTTTGATCTGGCCATGGTAGCGAACTCCGTTTGAGGGTGATCGCCGCAACGGGAGGATTATATTCCTGATCGATATTGGGCTGGCAAGCGCTGGCTATTGCTTATCCCGGAAATCGAGCAGCTTGGCGTGGCGGAGCTTTTCCTCGCCCTTCAGGAACCGCACGCGACCGACGAGACCTGGCTTCAGCCATTCGGCCTTGTCGCTCTTGATCCCCACAGGCGGCGGACCGCCTACCTTTCCTTGCACGCGGTCCCATAGGCGCTGGCGCATATCGGCCTTGAAGGTAACGAAAGCGCCGCCGGCATATCTGCCCTTGTCGGCCATGAGCACCATCGCGGGCTTTCCCGCCTCGCGCTGCACCCCGATGATGTCCATTTCCTTTTCGGCATAGCACTTGATCTTGCGCCAGTTCATCGTCGGGCCGCTGCGGTAGACGCTGTCCTTACGCTTTGAGACCATGCCCTCCAGCCCTGCCCTGTCCACCCGGCTATAAACTGCGGCCCCGGTGCCGGGCATGGCTTTGCTGACCTGAATGCGGCCGACGGCTGGAATCAGTTCCTGCAGGATTTCGCGGCGGTCTTCCACCGGCATGTTGCGCAAATCATGCCCGTTCAGGTGCAGGAGATCGAACGCCACCAAATACAGGTCGCGCGACGGCTTACGGCGGGTGACGGCTGATTGCAGGGCGTAGAAGTCGGGCAAGCCGGCCTCGTTGACCGTGATTGTCTCGCCATCGACGATGAAACTTTCCGCCTCGATCGCCTCCGCCTCTCCGGCCAGTTCGATATAGCGGCCGGTCCAGTCGTAACCGTTCTTAGTGAACAGACGGATCCCGTTTTCATCCTTGATAATCTGGGTGCGATACCCGTCAAATTTGATTTCATGGAGCCATTCGTCGCCCTGCGGTGGCGTGTCGACCAGCTCGGGTTCCATGGGCTTGATGAACTTCAGTGGCATGCGCTGACTCGCATAGTGCGATTCAATTAGCGCGCGCTAAAATGGTTCCGGAACATTTTAGGCAAATTGAAAGTTCGACGGGGATGACGAAGCTATCCGATCTTGGACCACCAATCCCCGGCAAGCAGCATGGCGACGAGCCGGCCGACGAGAATGACAATTTCTATACCTGCCCGACTTGCGGGCAGCGGGTCGACATGCGCGACCTGCGCCAGGTGATCTGGCACGAACGGCCAAAGCACAAACCGCTCCTCCTATTGGTAGATTAGGCGGCGACACAGGGCGCCTCCTAGATCATCTCTCCAAGATGGGACCAAAGTCCCATACGGCGGGCGCAAAAGTCCTATCACAGAAACATAAGGTGTTCCGTTTCATTGACACCGGAACTGACGGGCAAACGTCCCTTCACCGTCAGTTCACAAGATGCCCGCCGCCTCCTGGTGAGGCAGCGGGCATTTGTTTGCGGAGAGCAGTATGCAATTTGGAGAGATCATCGCGAACGTCTTTGCTGCCGCCCTTCTCGCGTGCGTGCTGGCAGCCGTATTGTTTCTGTTTGGAGGGCCGATTTGGCCCGAGCCCAAGGCCAGGATGGTAATCCTTCTCCCGGCCGATGCCAGGACGACGGCTTCAGTCAGGAAAGGCAACGAACCGAGTTTGCCAGAGACGTTTGATATCAAACGCGCGCTGCCCCGACCCAAACTGCAATAGACGCCCCCGTCTGCTACCTTAGGCATCCCTAATGAATGATTCGTGAGGGTGGCGGTGTCGTATCAGATACGTGAGCTTCTGGCGGGGCGCGTGATAGCGGAATTTCGCGCGGAAGGGCCGACATCTTTTCGTGCAGCGGAAGTGGCAACAGGTCGACCTTTGACGCTCCACAGGACGGGAGACTACTTCATCGAGGTGACTGACGAGGCCAGCGGGAGAGTGTCCGAGTTTCAGTTCGCCGACTTGCTGTACTGAACAACCAGGCGCTGCGAGCCGCCAGTGGGTCCGCCCCCACTGGCAGGCAGAGGCGGACCCGGCCGAGGGTTGGGGCCACTCGGCTGGCAGCGGGGGACGCTGCCGCCTTTAAAACCTGCTTCGAAATATCAAGTTCCGCTAATGCACAAAAAAGCCCGCCACCGGGTGGCAGCGGGCAGGGTCTGGAGTGCTGGGATCAACCAGCATAAGGTCAACGAACCGCGGCAGGGTTGGTTGCGATAGTCGGGCGGACGCATGTCGACCGGCCAACGCTCGGTTCACCCGCCCACTGCGTCCCCCTCGCCCTTGTGTGCCCGCCTGTAGCCAGCCGCATGCATTGATGGGCCATGCTGGGTGATAGGCCCTCCTGCTTCTCGACCCAGGGGCCGAAGTGACCATGAGGCAGCGATGCCTTCTGGTGGAGCAGCCATCGGCCGATCGCCAGCTTCTGCCCATCGGATAGGTGCCCGCGGGGAATGGCTCGAGTGTCGGCCGGCTCCGGATCTGCCAGCGGCGCGACATTGCTCGGGGACATGAGAGCAAGATAGGCACGGTGCACCTCTGCCTGCTTATCGGCCGGCAGCTTGTTGAACTGGCGCACCGTCATCCCGCAACCGATGGCCAGGACGGCGGTGTGGCGCTCCTCACCACGAAGGCGCCTCAGCCGCTGGCTTTGCCATTGGTTGGGGAGCCGATAGGTGCCGATGTCTTCGATCTCGATTTCGGTGAAGGGAGTTCTCGCAAGCATGCCGCGCCTCGCTGTGAACGTGGCGGATATTGCATAAGTCGCGACTTATAGGCAAGCCGGCATGCCGCTCGCCCCAGCCGCCCGCACATCGGATGAATACCCCGGTATATCTCTTGAACGCGTCGGTTCTATACATTTCGGATCAACGTGCATCGAAATTTACCAGAACAACTGTCATCACTTGCAGAAATACTCACTTTAGGAGATGCTGATTTAAAGCCTTGGGAGGGCTGGGGGATGAACAGAAAAATGTTGATGGCACTCGTTGCCATTGCGCCGCTGTGCGGCTGTCAAACAAGCAATCAGGCCGACTACATGCAAATAGGGTACGGGCCGAGTTTCGACGTGGCCCATGCTCAGTGCGAGATGCAGAAGGGATCGGTTGACCAAGGCTATATTGCCATCGGCTCTCCGGGCTTTGTTGCGGGCGCCGGAATCGGCAATGCCCTGGGCAACTTGGCTGCAGAAGATCAGTACATGAAGAATTGCCTTATCATAAACGGCTGGAAGCGCGCGCCGCACGGACAGGGCGCCGCGGCTGCAGCAGCCGTTGCAACCGGGGCGCCACCGACGCCATATGGCATACAGCGCGCGCCCGGCAGCTGGATCAATACGGCGCTGCTTGATTGGTCGGACGCGAACAAGAAGTGTGCCGCCGGTGACAAAGCTGCATGTGGAACTCGAACGAAGCTTGGGGCGCGACTTAGGGCTGCCGGCATCAATCCGGCACCGGTCTGATGGCCCGAATTGCACCTTGGGATTGGCGTGCAAGGCATGCTGACAAGGCACCACCGATCAGCCAACCTCTCGGGATCATCAACAACCAAGTGGCGCAGAGCTATCAGTGATATCTCGCGCCGACGACTTCCACTTGCTCTGCACGCTCGCGGGCTTCGGGTCCGACTGGTACAGCCTAGCGGGCCTCTTGCTCGATATCGCAGGTTTCTTCACCCTGTGGCTGTCTGCCGAGCACAAATTGACGCTCTCCGAATCGGCTGAAACACACCGGAGGCAAGCTGCAGCGATAGCGGACAGGGCAGATCAAATCGAATGGGAGGCCGGTCGCAAGATGGCTGACCTCCAGAGCAAGGCGCCACGCATAGGCCTGGTCCGTAAGCTCAGGGACATCGAGGATTTTCAGCGGTCGTTTGAACGGGCTAGCGCCGAGTTGCACCGGGAATCAGGAAGAGCCCGGGATAGCTTGCGCCGGTCCGCCGACCTTGCTGCTAAGCGCGGCGAGGAAATTTCAATCCTGGGGCTCAATGTTGAACGGCGTGCGCTGAATTTGTCGGCAATGCTGATCCTAGCTGGTTTTGTTTTGCAGGTCGCGGGCAGCTTCCCAGGATGCCAATAAGTACGCCGCTACACGGCCGCTAGAGAGTGGGAAATAATCGATGGCTAAAGCCGGCTTGAAGTTCGGAGCGAATTATCCCCAAGCGACTATGACGATCTCGCTGATGAGAGACGACGTCGAGATTGACTCCTTTGAAATTCCGATTGGCGAGCTTGCCAGGACGTTTGGCACTGCGTTGGGTCTTGCTTCCAAGGCCTACGATTTTAACCGCCAAGCTAATCCACAAACTGTGCAGCAACCTGCGGCCGATCAATTCACGTCCGTTCGGTGCTCAGGATGGAACGTTGGGCCTGGGGCCACTGAAGACACGCTGTCACTGATATTCTATTTTGGTGAGGTCGTTCTAGGAATACAGGTTCCTCAAGGACAGGCAAGGTTACTTGGGCAACGTATTCTGACAGCGGCAGCAGGAGGGTCTGCTCAGTAGCATCGTCGTCCATCTTCAATTCTCCTTTTAATCCGCCATTTCGCGGACATCAGAACGGCCAGGCCAGCGCCAGCACGACGCCTGCGGATAGGGTGAAAGCGAGAAACGGCATCATGCGGCGTTGTCCGGTTTGCCGCCGGGCACCACAGTCAGCATTGGTGTGCGATCCTGCAGGATGCTCACGCCGATCGTACCTGCGAACAGGGGTTTGAGGCGGTCGATCACCTGTTCAAGCAGGTCGGGCATGATCTGCTGCTGACCATCGCCACGCTTACCGGCATCGGTCATTGCGCAGACCACAAAGCCGGTGAGGTGCGCCATTGCAGCATGTGCCGGGTCGCATCCAGGCGTGTTCAATTGGTCCTGCGTGATCTCGCGGAAAAAGCCGCGCGTGACGTGCGCCGACCAGTCGGCGTTCTCTTTCTCGAACGGGCCGAGGTCTGGATTCGGGAAGGTCATCTCCGACCAGGCCTCCGGCCCAAGCTCGAATAGGACTCTTGAATTAGAAACTGCTGCAGCCGGTTGAGCGCGATGTCCCCGATCGTTAGGTCGTCGATTTGCTCGCCGCCTGGCAGTTGCAGGACGAGCGGCGTGCGCTGGTTGCCTGTGCCGGATGTGGATGGAGCCAAAGCGGAAACCATGCCGCCGCCGGCATAGCGCGGGATCTGCATCGAGCGATTGAGATTGTCGACAAAGCCGCCCATGGAAAAGCCGCGCAACCCTTGCATCTGCGGAATGAAGCCGTTGTTCAACGCGTGAAGGAAGTCGACCCCAAGCCGCTGCACGGCGCGTGCCTGCATCACAAATTCGCCGTTGCTCAATCGTGCCAGGATCGAATCTGTTCTCGGCCCGCCGGCACCGCGGACGAAGCCGCCGCCAGCGAAACCGCCATGGGAGCCGCCTTGCGAGGATGCCGATGACGATGCCGCCTGCGCCCGAAGCGATGCTGCCGCGGCGGCCGCCTCGCGCAGCGCTGACAGGATGCTCTGGATCTGCGCGTTGATCTGCGCGGCAAGGCTGGTGACGGTCGCCGACAGCGTGGCAAAGCCGCCCTGGATCAGGCCTTGGATCCCGACAAGACAGCGCTGATCTTCGCCGGCAGTGTTGTAAACGGCGCGACAATGGCCTCTGCGGCTCCCTGAGCGGCCCCAGTATCGAGATTGCCGAGCGAACTGTTGAACCCGCTGGCGGCTTCCTGCGCGGCTGGTGCGATCTGAGAAATGCTGTTGGTGATCTCGTTCGATACGCCATCGACAGCACCGCTCGTTTCGTCGACGCTCGACTTAAGGCCGTCGACCGCTGTTTTACCGTCGGCCGCGGCCTTGGCAACGCCGCCGACAACATCGAAAACCTGTTTCGTAAGCTTGTCGCCGCCACCGCGAATGACGGTGATTGTCTGGCCCAGCGCTTCCACCTTGCCGTTGGCGGCGTCGGCTGCAGCACCGGCGTTCGTGAGACCGGCATTTGCGTCAGCACCAAGTGCCTGGAACCCGGCGCCGGCCTGGCGTGCCTGGAAGGCAGCATCAGTAATCTTGCCGGTGAGCAGATCGAGGAAGTCGGCCGACGGCTTGATCTTCTCCTGCAGACCGGTGGCATTATCGGTCAGGTGCACGAAGGCGTCGGCCGCTGCGTTCAGTTCAGGGTTGGCAGCGCCGATTTTCTTGATCGCGGCGAGATAAGCCTCGAGGCTGCCGCCGGCAGCGAAGTCACGAAGTGCTTGGCTGAACGGGTTTTCCTTGGCCGGCGCGGCGGCCAGGTCGCGCAAGCGCTTGATCTCGGCTTCGAATGCCGGCACCAGGTCTTGCAAGGCGGCGCGTTGCTGAATGATCAGACCGTTGCGGATCTCGTCGGTCATGTTCTTGACCGCGTTGCCAGCCCGCCCGTAGGCGTCCTTAACGCCCTCGACCAAGCCCTCGTGGCGCTGAAGTGCTGCCGTGGCCTGGTCTGTGCGCGTCGCCCAAAGCAGGATTCCGCTGCCAATGAGCGTGATTGCCGCAATCCATGGGTTTGCCCGAGCGAGGCCGAACAGCAAGACAATGCCATCCTTCGCTGCGATGACAGCACTGTAGAGCGCCTTGAAACCGCCGGTGATCTGCCCCGCAATGAGGACTAGGCCGATGGCGTCACCTGAAATATGCGTGCCAAACACGCCGTTGAGCGCCGTCGCCGTGAGATCCAGGCCGGCACGCAATTTGTCGATCGCGGCAAGGACGATGGTGGACGCCTGGACCATCGACTGCCCGAAGGCTATGGCGCCGTCCCTCCATTCTAAAACCCACTTGTTCGAAACGTCCGCGTCATTGCCGGTAAGCGCATTCACGAAATCGAGCATCAGCGGCAGTGCCTTGGTGGCGATGTCCTGGGCGAAACCCTGGATGGCGGGCCGAAGTTGCTTGATCCGTTCTGTCAGCGCCGTGGCGGCCTGAGTGATCGCAGGCGCAAACAGCAGACCAAGCTGGAGTTTCACGCCGCCGGCTGCAGCAGACACGCTGTCCAGCGCGTCGCCGAGATTGTCGCCGATCTTTGCCTGGGCGTCAGTCAGCGTGACGCCAAGCGCCTTCGCCTCGGCGCCGAGATCGATAAGCCCCTTCTTTCCTTCGTTCAGGAACGGCAGCAATTTCGCGCCGCTCTTGCCGAAAAGCTGGATGGCCAAGGCACTCTTCAGCGCACCATCGGGCAACTTGGAAAAGGCGTCGGCGAGGTCGAGCAACACAGCGTCGGGTGAGCGAAGATTGCCGGCTGAATCGCGGATGGAAACACCGAGTTTTTTGAACAACTCCAGTGCAGATTTCGAACCGTTGGCAGCCGCGCCAAGCGTCTTGTTCAACTTCGACATGCCGGCATCGAGGTCGGCCTGTTCGAGGTTGCTCATTTTTGCAGCGAACGCCAACTCGGTATAGGCCTCAGTCGTCACGCCAGCGGATTGGGCAGCCTTGCCCGCCTGGTCGGCGGCCTCGCCCGACGACTTGGCGACATCGAGCAGTGCCACACTGGCACCGCCGACGGCCGCAGTGATCGCCGTGCCCAAGATGGCGACATTTCGGACGAATGAGCCGATATCGCTGCGAGCCTTGCCCAGCGATTCGGAGAACTTGGCAAGATCGGCCTTGTTCACGGCGGATTGGATATCTTTAAAAGCTCGCTCACCCGCCTGTCCCAGCGCCTTCAGGTCAGCGACGATGCCGGCGACGCCATCAAATGACAGCCGTGTTTTGATCTCATTGGCCATTCAATTCGTCCTTGAGGTTTTCGGCGAAATACGCGCCGAGTTTCGCAGCGTGGGCAGCGGTAATTCTGCGCAGGTTGAAGCGTTTTTTGATGTTCGCATCGTCGATGCCGACAAAGAGCGGGACCGCCTGCTTTGCGCCCGTGCCGGAGGCACCCTTTCGCAGCTTGGCATTGGTGATCTTGCCGATGCTGCCGGTTGCCTTCTGCCGCGCTGAAAGCCCAATGTTGGCGGCCAGGAGCGGCGCCTTGCCGGGTCGATTGATTGTGAAGAGCGGGCCAATCTGGCGAACGTAAAGCGCCGGGGTCATCTTCTGCCGCCCGATCCTTTTCGGAGCAGAAGGCAGCGGCAGCCAAAGCATAGGCTTGCCGTGGATGGTGCCGCCAGTCTCGAAGATGTCGGCATACTTGACCGTATCGAAGATCAGCGCTGCGGCTCCAACAGATGCCCCTCGCTTGGGATAGACATTGGCGCGGAAGCTGTTTGCGAACCTCTGCGAAAAGCCCGCTCCCTTAATATCGGCTCGGCCTTCGTTCTTGATGCCTGTTGCGGCCTGGTTCATGGCGCCTTGCGCAGCTTTGGCCATGACGCCGTAGTTGCGCTTCATCGCGCGTTCGATCGCACCAGTCTGGAACGTCATGCTGAAACCGGGCTTGGTCATGGTTTCGCCGACCAGCACGCAGACATTGAGCGATCCGCCCACTCTGAGCCGCCTGGTAGTCCCTCCTCGGCGTCGCTTGTCCATTGTCCGCCGCTGCCATCGTCACCGACACGCTCGACGAAGGCCTGCACTTCGGCGGACCACTCCAGCATCGGTTTGCCGGGAAGCGGTACGCGATAATCGTGGATGCGCGCGGTGTTGATATCTTGATGCACCGCGCACGCCAGCGTTGCGGTAAGGTCTTCCAGCGCCAACACCGCGCGCGCCTGGTTCATCTCGTCGGCGCCGAGGATCTCCATTGCTTCGCGCATCAGCGTTGGCCACTCGGCCACCATGACACCGAGGGCAGCAAGCACTTGGGGATCGTAGCCGTTCCCGCTCTGCGCCCTCCAAAGCGAAGCCTTCCGGATGGCCCGATCTGGCCGGCCGCCATGACCGCCCTGAATGTTGCCGTCCCGTCGCCTCAACGAGTCAGCAGTTTGCCGGTCGACCATTTTCTTACCATCGGCCGTCGTCACCGTCGGAATGCGCCCCTTGGCAATCGCGCGGCTGACTGTCGACGGCGAGACGCCGATCGCGTGCGCATATTCAGTTGGGGACATAAGCGTCATTTTCGTCAACTCGCATTTGCACGGTTTTGCGGCTCAAAGCCTTGTAGACGCAAGGAAGCGTCGTGCTTGCGCTTGTTCATGCACAAGTTTTGCATATCTGTGGCTAGGGATACTGTGCGGCTTCGCCCCCCTCATCGCGTTGTATGGTTTTCTAAGTACCTTTGATTGCCTCGCGCGCGCGCTCATCAGCCAGGCCTTCCCAAGAGGAATGCATCGAACTTAGCATTGCGCCGCGCGATGACCTCATCCCAAGCTCCGCGAGCTTTGGCGCGACGCGCATAGATGTCCTTGGCACTAGGCATAGGCGGAGCCACCTTGCCGATCTCGGCCTTGATGGCGTCGAGCTCTGGCTTCAGTTCGGTGAGCGTCGATATGCGTTCCGGGCTGGTCCGGCCAAGGATGAACCGTGGTGCGCCTGCAGCCGCTTCACGTTCCCTTGTGGCTGCTGCCCTCGCTTCCGCGATTGCGGCGGGGAAACGTTCGCGAAGGCCGACGACCCTGTCTCTCTGCTCATCGGGAAGGTCCTGGAAGCAACCACCAATCATACTGGTCGCGCGGAAGAAGGCGGCCAGATCGGATTGGCTCGCAAACTGTGAGACATCACCACGTTCGATTGCGGTGCGCCATGCCGGTGAGAAGGTTGAGGGCATCATGGTGTGACTTCCTTCTGATCGATGCGACCGGGGAGTGCACCAACACCAACCCGGCCGCGACGCACGTCACGTTGAAAGGTCCGCAACCGCGCCATTTGTGAAATTGGATGAGCCGACCTGTCACCGCTGTTTAAGGAGAACGGGCCGGCTCTTTGCCCAAACCGGACTGACAGGAACGGTCGGGCAAATGAAAAGGAAAGTGAGATTTTCAGAATCTCAGAACCACGCGAAACGCGGGCTTCGTCCCATCGCATAGGAGCGCCGGTTTTGGTGGGGAACCTTAATAGGGGGCGGGTCAAAGGCCCCCGGTGGACGCGCGCCCGCGTATCCATCCAGGGGCCAACGCCGACCACCGTCCAAGCCGTCGGCGTATTCAATCCAAGCGCTTTGCTGACACTGTTCATCATCACGGCTCCTCGGCCATGTCGATGGTGGCAGGCTCTTCCTTGGCCTTGGCCGGAGTGTCGGCAACAGCGATCAGTTGCGTGACCGGCTGCTGATCGGCATCGGCCGGCATCGGCTTCATGACAGCGAGATCGGCCATCCTTGCCAGAACAAGCCTTGGCATGTCGTAGCTGTTGTTTCGATGCTCCCAGATGGGCGGCTCGCCGGCGACGAGACCAGGCAGCACGACACTGGCTAGCGGCGAGTAATGGATCGGGTTGGTCCGGGGCAGATAGGTGCGGCGGATGAAGCGGCGCTTGACCGCTCGGATGCCCCCGTGAAGGTGGATAACGCCATCTGGGGGCTGGTGCCCGCTGGCCTTGACCTCGACCTCCCGTTTGTCCGCCTCGCCCTGCCTGTTGTCCGGCAAGAGGTCCCAAGAACTGGCGTGACACCAAAGCTGGACCTCCTTCTCGCTGATGGTCCTCTCTTCCGATCCTGGGCGCCGGCGAACCGTCACCTCCACTGGCCACAGCGGGGCAACATCCGCGGGCAGGCGTTTGTTTGCCTCCTCGACTGCGACGTCGGCCTCGGCAACGGCCCTGATCAGTTCGACAAGGCGGCGAGCCAGGTCAGGATATTCCTTCCGCAGCATCTTTGCGGCAGCGTCTGCCTTGGCCTTGGCGGCGTTGTAGCGATCAGAGAGTTCGGATTCAGTCGCCGCGGCGATAGCTGCCTCCAGGCGCTTCTCGAGTTCAGCCTTGGCCGCATAGGCCCTCTCGATGTCCCGGTTTGCCGCGGCGATCTTGGTCTCGATCGCCTCCAGTTCCTTGTCGCTGCCGTCTAGAAGAACGCGGCGCCGTTCGGCCTCAAGCTTCTCCGCAGCCGCCTCCAGCCCCTCGATGTCGAGCTGGTCGAGTGTCTGACGAAGCTGGTCGGCCGTGTTCGTCTGGCCTCCTCGCAACGACTTGACGATAGTTTGAATGTTCATCTGTGTTCGGACTTTCGGGCTGTGGACATGCACCGAAGATGCCGAACGAAACACGACAGACGAAGGGCTCGAAACGCGACAAACGCGACAGTCTATCGGATGCCTAGCTTTGCCTGCACTTTCGAAATCGAGACATACCAGCGACCGCCTGGACGCCAGCCGAAATCCTTATTCCGTTGGCACCACGATCGAACGACTTCCTTCGATATCTCGAAACGTTGCGCCGCCGTTGACACCTCGATCCACTCCTTGCCGATAAGTTCTGTCCGTCTTTCCGGCTCCACAAAAGCAGATACCGCGGGCGCTGTTGGAACACTCTGGTCGACCTGCCCGATGTAACCGTTCAGATCGGCCAGCCTTGCGGCAAGTGCGGCCTCCGCCGCTTTGATCTCCGCCATGAGCCTGGCCAAGTGCGGATCCTGTTGGGCTAGCGTCATGCATCGCCTCCAACCGGTCGCCTTCCCGGACCGGCTGCCAGGCGACGGAACCCACCGAAGGCAGCATGCGTTGCCCTATCATGGTCGGTTACCTCAAATCGGTTGTCAGAGAGATGCTGCCGCCGTGGCTCACACGTAAGTCGGTCGATCTGGACGTGCGCCTGGTTAATCAGCCGCCCATCCATGACCTTGTAGGCGCGGCGCCACCGCGGCGATATCGCGGCCCCCTCAGGCCGGAAGCTAGCGACAACAGGCTTAATGCTGCGCTGCCGCCTGGCAGGCCGAGATAGGCTGATGCTCACTGGCAGATGGTCAACGGCACGCCCGCTCATGCGGTCAAACCCTTCGCTTTGGCGTAGGAGTTTGCTGCCTTCTCCTTCGCCTCGAGATGAGCCTGCGCCTCAGCCATCGACATCAGCAGGATATTCGGTTCCTTCGCGCGCGCAGGCTCTAACCTTTCTTCTTTTTCATCCGGAGCAATCTTGTCTGATGCTGATGCTGATGCTGATGGCCATTGGCAAAACGATGCGTCTGCCATCGTATCCGATGCGGTTGCCATAGTTGTGCCATTGGCAAGCGCATTGGTTCTGCCATTGATGCGCCACCTGGCTTCAGCGCCTCTATGCCCCGCCGCGACCTTCTTTTCACGCTTGACGGTAGCGTCAGACCGCTCCGCGTCGAGACGCTGAAGCCCTTCCGACATCAATGGCCCGATAGTCTGGGCGACGACCTCCCACCTGTCTGGATCGATCCCGCTGATGCGCATAAGGCGAGCGTCGTCTGAAGGCATCGAGCCGTGCTGCCAGTAGTGCCGGCGCAAGCGCTCATAGGCGCCAAACTCCTCGGCCGTAAGATGCGCGGTCAAAGCGGTTTCAGTGCCAATATAGACCTTCATCCAGGCGAGATCGGTCATGCCGCCCTCCATCCGGAAAGGATCGACTGCAGCGATTCCAGCTCGGCCGCATTTACAGTCTCACAGCGCGCCCAAGCTTCCGGCTCAATCAAGCCTTTGATCTCCCGCTCCACGCACTCGCGCAGGTCGCGCGGGTCCATAGCGTCGAGTTCCCAGCAATGGTGCGAATGGTTGCGGATGAACCAGCGGTATCGCATGTCGCTTTTTTTGTCGGTCGCCGGAAAATATGGGAGACCGTTTACCTGGTGAACGGTCAACGCGATCCGCCGAAACCGGACATGGGAGCCGCCGTATTCGGCGAGGCGCCGGGGCAGATCTTCCTCTGACATGTACATGCCGCTCGGATCATAGTCGCCGGCGTAGAGGACAATAAGCGGTCTCCCGTCATCATCTGTGGCGATGTCGTTGACCGTGGTCGCACTGGCGAAACCATGCATAACACGAAAGCCGACCGCGTATTGGTCGAGCACCGGCTTGAGGACGCCGCGAACAGTGCCTTTTTCGCTCCAGACTTCGACGCGATAAGGCTGCTGATTCCAGAAGTCGCGACGATAGGACCGCGCCACGGCGCGCGCGTACTGCGCGGGATCATCCCAGGTCGAAACCCGCTCCAGTTCTCGGGTCTCGTCAACGATCCAGTCCCATGGAATGTCGCCTTGCTCTCTGGCGATCCGCAGGAGGCGATAGACCTTCTGCATGTCATTGGTCGACATCGACGGGATCAGCCCGGCCGTGAACAGCTTGTAGCCGATGCCTCGGCCAGTGATAGGCTGCATCTCCTCGGCGATCTTGTGCATCGCCGCGATCAGATCGAGCGAGGCTTGCGCCATGCCCCGGACCTTTTTCAATCGGGGTTGAATTTGCTCGGTCATGATGCCGCTTTCTCGATCGCCTTGACGATCTGACAGGCCGTTGGGCGATCGAGTTGGAAGCGCTCGGCAAGCACCAGGTCGGGCGCGCGCTTGTCGGAGGCATAGGACAGGAACCGCCGGCATTTATCGATGAGGTCGGGGGTGATCTCGGCCATCAGTGTGCCCTCGCCATTGCCAGATTATGGCGCCGGACGGCTTCGCAGGCTTCTTTCGGGCTGAGGCCGATCTCACGAAGGGCGGGGATTGCCGGGCCCCTCAGATGGCGCGGCACTTCGGTCAGGAAGCGCTCGCCGCGCTCGATCGTCGACGGCTCGGAAGTGTGGTCTTCAGTCTCGGGGCGGCCGGTCATTTAAGCGGCCTCCTCACCCAGGAAGAACCTGGTGAGTTTGCCGCGCTCAGCGACCCAACGGCCACCCACTTTCTTTGCGGGAATCTGCCCCGTCTCCAGCAGGTGAAACGTCTGCCGAGGCTTGGCCCCAATCACTAGCGCGATGGCTTCCGCTCCCCACACCAGATCGATTGGCTGATTGTCTGTCGTCGTCAAAGTGGACCTCCTGTTGTTCGGTATTTGTGGAAAAGACCGTAACAAACAGAAGATTGTTGCGCCATTCGAAAAACGCTGGTAATCGTCCCACATAACGAATACTCAACAAAGTCCGTAACAAGGAACCAAGGCGCAATGATCCCTGTCCGTTTGGAATGGCAACGTCCCGCTGATGGCGTCGACTTGGTGGACGACAAAGAATTCGCGAAAAAGCACATTGGCGGCGACGGCCGGGCAATCAGAGCTCGGTCAGATCGTACTGTCCCGGTAACCTACGAAATCTCGGACCTGGAAAACCCGATCGTCGTTCACTTCCTCAACTGCCGGGACGACAAGGATCGCGCGGCGTTCGTCGCCAGATTTGGCCAGGTCCAAAAACAGGATGATTGGTGGGTTGGATTTGTTCCCTGGATCCAACATTTACAGGAGACGATGATGGTCGGCCTCAAGTGGGCATCGCCGGCCATGAGCCCGCTGCACCCGCAGGCCAACTATCTGATGAATGAGGTCACGGCGAAAGGCGTCTCTCTCAAGCCGTCCTTCGAACTGGCGCCGAACGATGCGAATTCGTTGCGCCTTATTCTTCATCCGGAATCGCTGGCCAGCTACATGGTGATGGAAATCGCCCTCGCCCATGAAGTCGGCGCCGTGGCCACCAACTGCGAACACTGCGGCAAGTATTTCCTCACCGGTCCGCTAACTGGTCGCCGCTCACACGCCAAATACTGCTCCGACCGATGCCGTGTCGCAGCAATGCGCGTCAGAAATGCCGAGAAAGGTTGATTCCGATGTCGATCCGCAAGCGCACATGGACGAACGGCAAGGGCGAGGAGAAAACCGCCTGGGTCGTCGACTATGCCGACGGCAAAGGTGTTCGCCGGCTGAAGACCTTCGCGAAGAAAAAGGACGCGGACAGCTTCGCGGCCACGGCCAAGGTCGAGGTACGGGCAGGGTCGCACGTCGCCGACAGTGCGAGCGTGACCGTGAAGGCTGCGGGCGCGTTCTGGATTGCGACCGGCGAACAGGACGGGCTCGAGCGGTCATCGATCGACCAGCGCAAGCGCCATATGCAACTGCACATCGAGCCATTCATCGGGCAAACGCTTCTATCGCACTTCACCGTGCCGGGCGCCCGCGAGTTCGCCGACAAACTGCGGGAGAACGGCCGCTCGCCGGCGATGGTTCGAAAGGTCATGGGTTCATTGGCCTCCATCTTTTCAGACGCACAGGAACGCGGCCTTGCCACCCGGAATCCGGTCAAGGATCTCCGCGGCGCGCGTCGAAGAGGCAAGGAGCGGCAAGCCGACAAGCGCCAGAAAAGCAGACTTAAGATTGGCGTCGAAATTCCGACCCGCGAAGAAATCAAGGCCATAGTCGGCGCGGCGACCGGCCGCTGGCGCCCTCTGCTGATAACCGCGATTTTCACCGGCATGCGATCGTCAGAGCTGCGCGGCCTGCGGTGGCAGGATGTCGATTTCGAGCGTGCGCAAATCAGTGTGTACCAGCGCGCCGACGACTATGGCGAGATCGGCCGGCCGAAGTCGGAAGCGGGAGAAAGGACGATCCCGGTTCCGCCGATGGTCATCAACGCCCTGAGAGAATGGAAGCTCGCCTGCCCTCGCCGACCGACCGGGGAAATCGACGCCGCTGGCAATCCGGTGAAGGAACTCCACTACGTGTTCCCGACCGGCAGCGGTAATATCGAGAGCCGGTCGAACATGACCAAGCGCGGCTTCCTGCCGACCCAGATCGCGGCGGGGGTGACAGTGCCGAGCGATGAGCGAGATGACGCTGGTGAGGCCATCATGGTGGGCAAGTATGGCGGCATGCATGCCCTTCGCCATTTCTATGCCTCGTGGTCGATCAATCGGCCGCAGGATGGTGGCTTGGGCCTTCCCCCTAAGGTCATCCAGGAACGGCTCGGACACAGTTCGATTTTGATGACAATGGACGTCTATGGACACCTGTTCCCCCGTGGCGACGATACCGATGAAATGGCCGCGGCAGAGCGGTCGCTTTTGGGTTGAGTGCGACATAGACGCGACAAAGAGGCAAATTCCTCAACAAAATCAGCAGTCGCACCAAGCATCATAATCCTGGGGTCGGGGGTTCAAGTCCCTCTCCCGCTACCAAATTTCTCAGTAAATATCAGAGGCTTACAGAGAGACGCGGCGGCTAGACCGCCCTCTCCCAGCGAATTTAGCAGAACTCTCAGCACACTACCCGTTCGAACAGCCGCCGGTATGCAGTGTGCCGAGACGGGTCCATGCCGCTTGGCACCGACAGATGGCTGGAACTTGAGGGTCTCGGCTCGCGCCGTCGACGAAATCTAGAATCGCACAGTGCTCAGATGGCGGCAGTACCAACGATGGCACCGATGCCGGCCGTCAGCGCCATGGCAAACGCACCCCAGAATGTGACACGGGCTGTTGCCCTCAGCACATTGGCGCCGCCGACCTTGGCCCCAATGGCACCCAGGACTGCCAGGAACAAGAGCGAGGCAACAGACACCGTTGCGGCAAGCCAGGCGGCCGGCGAAACAAGTGCCATCGCCAATGGCATGGCCGCGCCAACCGAAAATGCAGCCGCAGACGACAGCGCAGCTTGGATCGGTCTAGCCGTCGTCACCTCTGAAATACCGAGTTCGTCACGAGCGTGGGCGCCAAGCGCGTCCTTCGCCATCAATTGGTCGGCGACCTGAAAGGCAAGCGTTGGCTCCAACCCACGTTTGACATAGATCTCCGCAAGCTCCTGTCGCTCGGAATCTGGCTGCGTCGACAGTTCCCCTTTCTCACGCGCAAGGTCGGCTTGTTCGGTATCGGACTGCGAACTGACCGAGACATACTCGCCGGCCGCCATCGACATCGCGCCGGCGACCAGTCCGGCTACGCCGGCAACCAGAACATTGGAGGCCGCGGCATCGGCCGCCGCCACGCCAACGATGAGGCTAGCCGTCGACACAATGCCGTCATTGGCGCCGAGCACTGCGGCGCGCAACCAGCCGACGCGGGATATAAGGTGGTTTTCATTGTGCAGCCGGCTCATGACATCACCGCGCGCGCCGTCCGGCAGGTCGCAGCATCCTGACCAGCACATCCGATTTCACATAGAAATGTTGCCACAGCGCTGCTGCGGCATGGAGGCCGACGACAATGATGATCACCGGCTTGGCGAGTTCGTGAATCTCCCCCATCGCTCTAAAGCTGAAGTACCATGCCAACGCCCCGGTAATCGGCATCCCGAAAATGAAAAGATACAGCAGGAAATGGGCGGCTGCGGCAATCCGCTTCAACAGGACGCTTTCTTCGGGCGGCGCCGCCGGCACGCCATGCCGTAGACGGACCGCGAGCCGCCAGATCGCCAGCACCAGAACGGCCAGACCGACATAGACATGAATGTTCGCGTTGAAGACGTCGCCAGCCGCAGGCTCGGCGCCGCGTGAGAACGCCCGGTAAGCCGGCTTGATGTCCTCGCCGATTACAAGCTGCAGGACGATCAGCACCGCGATTGTCCAATGCAGCACTATCTGGATTCCGGTGTATCTCGCCGGCTCGTTGGCAACAGTCATAGGCAGCTACCTCGCTTGAGAACCTTCCTACCTCGCTGCTTATGTGACCATGTTGATCCAGGACAAATCAATTTGCCGTCTCAACCATGAGCTTTAACGGGCACCTCGCAGCTCGGCCTAGGCTGACAGCCAGTTGTCAGCTTGGTCGTGGGATATTGCCTCCGGAGCGGACCAGATAGCCCGCCCTGCGAGATTCAACGTGGAAACACACCCGATGAAACAGATTGCCTTGTCGCTTTTCGTGATCGCCGCCTCGGGCGCTTATGTCTGGGATCAGGCCGGCAAGGATCCTGCAAACGATATGCTCGGCGAAGGGCTGCCGGCCGACGCAGCCGAAGCGCCTTCAGCGCAGCCAAAAGAGCCAGCACCCTTTGCGACTTTGCCGTTGCTTCGGACCTTGCCGGCGCCCCTCGAGCCCCGGTTCAGAACAAGGTTCCCGATTGCCCCGGAAACGACGGCTGGCATAGCAACGCCCGCCGAACGGCCAAATGATCCGGTCAAGCAAACAGTGGTTCAGGTGGCACCACAACCATCGCGAGCGCCACTGGAGCAGGCAGTGGCTCCGGCCGCCTCCGATCCTGCGCCATCGGTACCTTCATTCGCCGTAACTCCCGCCGTCTACATACCAGTCCCACAGCCGAGGCCAGCATATCGGGATGCGCCGGCACGTGTCATCCGGCTGGGCATGAAGATCTATGCCGACGGCGTCTACACCGGCCCCACGGCCGATGCCTACTACGGCCTCATTCAGATTCAAGCCCTGGTACAGGGCGGGCAGCTTGCGGCGCTGAAAGTGCTGAAATACCCATCCGACCGCCGCACCTCCATCAACATCAACAGGCAAGCGCTGCCCATGCTGCGCGACGAAGCGATCAGCGCCCAAAGCGCCAATGTCGACATTATTTCGGGCGCGACGCTAACCAGCAGGGCTTTCATCCAGTCGCTGCGCGGCGCGTTGAAGAAAGCGTCGTCGTAGGTCCATGCGTGAAACGCGCATTTTGATGGGCATGCCCATAACGGTCGACATCGGTGGCGCGTCGACCGGTGAGCTGGTCGACACGGTCTTCGGCTATTTCGAGCATATCGATCGACGCTTCAGCACATACCGGGCCGACAGCGAGATCGCGGCCATCAACCGTGGCGACGTTCCGGTCGCCGATTGGAGCGGCGAGATGATGGAAGTGCTCGCTCTCGCCAGACAGACGAGAGACGAGACGGACGGATACTTCGATATTCGCAAGCCCGACGGGTCGCTCGATCCTTCCGGCATCGTCAAGGGCTGGGCAATTCGCAATGCGGCAGGCATCGTTCAACGGGCCGGCATCAGCGATTTCTTCATCGAAGCGGGCGGCGATATCCAGTCCTGCGGCAAGAATGCCCGGGGCCAAGACTGGAGCGTCGGCATCCGCAATCCCTTCAACGCGGACGAGATCGTAAAGGTCGTCTATCCCCGCCGTCGCGGTGTGGCGACCTCCGGAACCTATGTCCGGGGTCAACACATCTACAACCCGCACGGAAGTGGTGGCCCAATCCAGGACATCGTCAGCCTGACCGTCATCGGCGCCGACGTGCTCGACGCCGACCGGTTCGCCACCGCTGCCTTCGCCATGGGCCGCGACGGCATTCTCTTTATCGGGCAGACGGCAGGCCTGGAAGGCTATCTCATCGACGTCAACGGCCGCGCCACGCCGACAACCGGGTTCGGAGCCCTTTGCCAGCCATGATCAAAGCCATCGACCGATTTCTCGATCATCTGACCATGTATCGGCTGGTCCTCTACTATCTGATCGCACTAGTCAGCGTGGCGTTCGTGCTCGGCTTCTTCAAGCTGGTGCCACATGACCCGCTTGCACTCGCCTTCACGACGGCTTTGGCGCTGGCGGCCTGCTGGATTACCAACAAGGTTTTTGCGCGGATCTTTGCAGTCCCGGCCAACAACGAGTCCGTCTACATCACCGCGCTCATCCTTGCGCTTATCCTCAATCCGGTTGCGGTCACGGACATCAAGGGGATCGCGGCGGTGGCATTCGCGTCCACCTGGGCGATATCATCCAAGTTCATTCTCGCCATCGGCCGGAAGCACCTTTTCAATCCGGCTGCGCTGGGCGTGGCGCTGTCCGCGCTGCTGCTCGACCAACCAGCCATCTGGTGGGTTGGTGGCAATCTGCCGCTGCTGCCGCTCGTGCTCTTCGGCGGCATGCTCATTGTCCGCAAACTGCGCCGGCTTGATCTTGTATCGACCTTTGTTGTCGTGGCGCTGGCCACCATTCTGGCAACCAGCGATCCATCGCAATACTGGACCGCGCTTGCCGAGACACTGGGTTCGTCGCCTCTGCTGTTCTTTGCCTTCGTGATGCTGACCGAGCCGCTGACCGCGCCGACGATGCGTTGGCCGCGTATCGCCTTTGCCGCCATCGTCGGCTTTCTGTTTGCTCCCAACATCCATATCGGCTCGTTCTATTTCACGCCGGAATTGGCATTGATTGCCGGCAACCTGTTTGCCTATGCGGCAGGCCCCAAAGGACGCTTCGTGCTGACTCTTGAACGCATCGAGCAGTCGGCCGTCGACAGCTTTGACTTCGTCTTCCGGTCGCCGCGCAAGCTCGCCTTCGAGGCCGGCCAGTATCTCGAATGGACGCTTGGCCTCGATCGCGCCGACAATCGCGGCAACCGCCGCTATTTCACGGTCGCCTCGGCTCCGACTGAGGAAACAGTCCGCTTCGGCGTCAAGTTCTATCCGCAATCGAGCGCCTTCAAGCGCGAATTGATGACGATGAAGCCAGGCAGCACGATCCACGCCGCGCAACTGGCCGGCAATTTCACGCTGCCGGCCCGGCGTGAAACCAAGATCGCGTTCCTGGCCGGAGGGATCGGCATCACGCCGTTCCGCTCGATGCTGCAATATCTCATCGACCGTAAAGAGCAGCGACCGATCGTCATCCTCTACGGAACCCAAGGCCAGCAGGACATCGCATATCGCGATGTGCTTGACGCGGCCAAGCAGGAACTGGGAATCAAGACGATCCATGCTGTGGCGAAAGGTGCTGAGCGCGGCCAGTATCCCGGCAACATCGACGAGCGCCTGATACGTCTGGCCACACCCGACTACCTCGAGCGCACTTTCTACATTTCCGGTCCGCAGGCGATGGTCAAGGCGCTGCGCCAGAAGCTGCTGGTCATGGGCGTGCGCCGTTCGAAGATAAAGGTCGACTATTTCCCGGGTTTTGCCTGAAGCATGCTCAACTATGCCGCGGCAAGGAAATGGTCACCGCCAGGCCCGGATCGGCGTTGGCCATGGCAAGGCGTCCCCCATAGGCTTCGACGATGTCGGAAACGATGGCCAGGCCAAGACCGCTGCTGCCGCCCTTGCTGTCGAGCTGGACACCACGGAACAGAGCGGTTTCCCGATCGGCATCCGGTATACCCGGGCCATCATCGGTGACGGTGACGATCACCTCGGCGGTTGTGGCCGATGCATCGATGCGGATCGACGATTTCGCGTAGCGTGCCGCGTTCTCGATCAAATTGCCCAAAATTTCAGACAGGTCGCCTTCGTCGATTGGCGCAGTCAGATCCTCCGCGACATCCATCTTGAACGAAAGCTGCCTGCCAGTTGGCGTGCGCTTGACGACGGCAATGACGCCGGCCGCGACCTCCGATACCCGGCAGGATGCCTCGCCGGAAACGCCGGGCGCGAGGCGTGCGCGCGCGAGCTCCCGCTCGACATGGCGCCGGATAGCTCCTGCGCTCTTCTCGATCTCGTCGGCCAGATCCGTCTCGCCTTTCTTGCGCAAGGCACGGATGTCAGCCGACAGGACCTGGAGCGGCGTCTTGAGGCCGTGCGCCAGATCGGTGGCGCGCGAACGGGCCCGAGCAAGAGCCTTCTCCTGGGCATTGAGAAGACGATTGATTTCGTCAGCGAGCGGCTGCACTTCGCTCGGTGCCACCACATCGAGCCGTGTCGTTCGGTGCGCAATCACGCTTCCGACGGCGGCCCGCAAGGTCTCCAGAGGTGCGAGACCGATCGTGATCTGGATGAAAAACGCGGCCATGAGAACTGCGGCGAGCATCAAGAGAGCCGGAGCGAGGTCACGAACATATTCGCTTACAGATATCTCAACGGTGCGATGGTCTTCCGCCACGATGGCGCGAAAGGACCGACCTCCAGCGTCGATGATTGTACGCTCGACCGCAATGCTGAGTTCTCCCCCAGGACCCGTGAACTCCTCTACCGTACGCATCTCGCCACTTGCGCTGCGGGCAGGCAGGACCAGCTTGGCGTCCCACAAAGATCGCGAGCGTTCGAGACCGCCGGTGGCGACGTCTTCGACCTGCCAGTAGTAACCGGACAGCGGATTGGCGAAGCGCGGGTCGGTGAGCACCGGGGCCACCACCAGGTGACCGTCGCTTGTGAAGCTCGTTGCGCCGATCAACTCATTGAGGTCGACCGTCAGCTCGCCCACAACGCGCCGCTCGACGTGAAGTTCGAACAAATAGCGCAAGCCGGCGCCGGCTATGGCGAGCGCGACAAGAATCGAGATCGTTGCCGCCAGCCACAGCCTGAAGCGGATCGAGTTGCCCATCAGGCGGGATCATCGGGCATCAGATACCCGAAGCCGCGCCGCGTTTCGATGACGCCACTCCCAAGCTTGCGACGCAAGCGCGCGACGATCACCTCGATCGTGTTCGGATCGCGGTCGTTCCCTGAATCGTAGAGATGCTCAGCAAGTTCGGTCGGCGCCACCACTCGGCCGGCATGGTGCATCAGAAATGCCAGGAGCCGGTACTCCAGCGGCGACAGGGAAACGGGAACACCACGGAGCGAGATACGCATCTGGCGCGTATCCAGAAGCAACAGCCCCCACTTCAATATGGGTGCCGACTGCCCGGCCGAGCGCCGCAGGATTGCCCGCAATCGGGCGAGCAGTTCTTCCATCTCGAAAGGCTTGGGAAGGTAGTCGTCAGCACCGGAATTGATGCCGTCCACTCGTTCGGTCCACGTGCCTCTTGCGGTCAGGATGAGAACCGGAAACCTGCGCTCATTGGCCCGCCAGCGCTTCAAGACCGTCAGACCGTGGAGCTTCGGCAACCCGAGGTCCAGGATCGCAGCATCGTAGTTTTCTACATCGCCTGCGAACCAGGCAGCCTCTCCATCGCGAACGATATCGACCGCCATACCGGATGCCTTAAGGGCTATTGCGATATCGGCGGCGATACGGGGCTCGTCCTCGGCCAGGAGGATCTTCATCAGTCCCCCTCCCCTTCGCGCATGATGACACCGGCACCGGCGTCAACATCGACAGTCTTTCGCCGGCCATCGGCGCCGACGACTTGGAATCGGTAGACCCATTTGTTGGCCTTGCGGATGAGGTCAACCGCGACGATGTCGCCTGGAGCCTGCGCGCGAACAATATCGAGGATATTGGAAAGGCCCTTTATCTCGCCGTGTTCGTAGAGGTCCCGCGCCCTGTCATGATCGCCATCATCGTCCTCGTCAGCGCGCGCGGCGAGTGGCTGGGCCAGGACGAGCCCGGCCAGGCCCAGCATTGCGAGGCGCTTTAGGTTGACCATCATGAGCGAGGCATGTCGCACGTCGAAGCTTTCAATTTGCTGTCAACCATCCACAGCTGCCAGCAAGCAAAGGTTCCCTATCAGGGCCTCATCGGGGCCAATCATGGCCGCGCAGAAAAAAGGATGTCGAAACCATGCGTAATTCCCTGTTTTTCTTACTCGTAGCACTCGGATGCTTCTCGACCTTTGCCCTGCCG
The DNA here is from genome assembly GCF_055901595.1 of Mesorhizobium sp. WSM1386. Classification (NCBI taxonomy): domain Bacteria; kingdom Pseudomonadati; phylum Pseudomonadota; class Alphaproteobacteria; order Hyphomicrobiales; family Phyllobacteriaceae; genus Mesorhizobium; species Mesorhizobium sp. WSM1386. The sequence continues at coordinate 2,186,027 of NZ_CM148373.1, read as the reverse complement.
GCAGCCGCTGAATCTGAAGAAGGTTCATGCGGAGCGTCATCCTCAATTGCCCCTGCCGGCCCAATCGATCTGGAGGCCATTCCCATGCAGGATGCCACCGGTCCCAAGGCGATCAAGGGCGTTGGCGATGACCACGAATGCGGCGACAGCTATGCTTCCAGTAAAGCTGTTTTCAGCAGCACTGACGAGGACGGCCAGGGGGACGGCGACTAATATCGAAAAGCTTATGCCCTGCCATTGAGCCGAGCGCCCGCTGATCAACTGCCCTATCGCCGAAACTTGCCCACTCTATCGCCGCGCCATCTCTTTGCCACTCCGGAGATCTTCTTGTCATGATTCCAGTCCAGCATATTCATCCCATGCTCGTGCATTTTCCCATTGCCCTCATCTACACACTGGTAGTAATCGACCTTGTGGCGCTCGCCCGTGGCAACACGGTAACCAAGCGTTCTGGCGCGGGGACGATTTCGACTTTTATCGCCCTCGCAGCCGGGGCTTTCGCCATTGGAACCTGGTTCTATGGCGGACTTGCCCTCGATCATGCCGAAGCGGCCGGCTTCAGCAGTGACATAGCGGAGATCCACGAGAGCCTGGGAGGCATCACAGCGTTCGCGTTTCTGATCTGGGGCCTTGTGTGAGGCTCGGCCTTTGGGTGCGGAATCGTGAACTGCGGCTACTGACCATTGCTATTCCTCTGATCGAAATTGGCGGAGCAATTCTGGTCACGGCGACGGCCTATTATGGTGGACTGCTTGTCTACGAACTTGGCGTGAACGTCGCCAAGACCACGATTGCTGGTTGACTGGCACGCGCCCGGTTATTTGCAGCCCAGCTTGGGTCATTTGTCTCGAGGGTAAAATGATTCAGATCAAGGCCAATCGCTCATGCGGCATCTAGGAAGCTGGGGAATGGAAATATCTCCGGAGAGCGACCATGCAAGCCGAAGCCATAATGAGCAAGCCAGTCATCTGCACGGACCCGTCTGCCTCGATCGCCGAGGTGGCCGGGCTGATGCTGTCGAAAAAGATCAGCGGCCTCCCTGTCATTAGTGGCGATGGCACGCTGGTGGGGATTGTCAGCGAAGGCGATTTCCTGCAGCGAGGAGAACTGGGCACGCAACAGAAGCGCTCGCGCTGGCTGGAGCTTCTGGTCAGCCCCGGAAAAGCCGCCGACGAATATGTCGGGGCCAATGGTCGACGGATCGAAGAGGTGATGTCCGACAGCGTCGTCACTGCATCTCCTGCCGCGTCACTCGCCGAGATCGTCGATCTCATGATGCACCACCACGTTAAACGCATCCCGATCGTGAAAGGTAGGAGAGTCGTCGGCATTATTACTCGCTCTGATATTGTGCGGGCATTGCTCAGCCTCCTTCCGGATGCCGAGCCCACAGCGATCGATGACCAACGGATACGACAGAGCATCATTGCCGAGCTTGCGAAGCAGAAATGGGCCGGCAAAGCCCTGATCAACGTGATGGTGGACAAGGGCGTGGCGAAACTCAGCGGCGCCATTTTCGACGAACGCGAGCGCCAGGCAGCCATCGTCGCCGCTGAAAATGTCGCAGGCGTCAGGTTCGTCGAAGACAATCTGTTTTGCGCAGATCCGGTCTCCGTGATCCTGGTTTCGTAGTCTTCTTGCCACGGCACTGGAGCAGCGCAAAAGTCCGCTGGGCGCATCCGTTTTTTATTGCTCGTCTGGCCACCAGCTGCTGGTTGTTTCTGCTCTCCTGCCAAACGCCCCTGTCCTTGAGGCCCTCGGCCACGTCCTTGGGGTATATTGCGCTCGTCATGTTTGGCCAGCACGCTCTCCGCAACAACGACACCCGCGGCGGGGCCGAACCCCCTTCAGCACGATTTGGTTCCTGAGGGGCGCCGCGCCACGATCACATAGGTGCGGGCAATTCAGTAATGAGACCCCAGCGTTGTCGTGTTTTTGCGAAGCGTCGCCAAACTCGACTTGTACCCTCTCCGGTCACGATCAAAGAACCAGCGCTTTGTCGCCTCCGATGCCAATAGGTAGAGCGCGGTGATGGAGGCAAGTCCGGCCAGCACCGGTAGCGGCAGAGGCACGAAGCCGAACCATGCCGCGAACGGCAGATAAGGGATCGCGATCGCGACAATTCCGACGGCTAGCGTGAGCCAGGCAAGCAACGGGCTCGGGCGGCTCGCCCAGAAAGCTCCGTGCGTGCGCACGATGAGCACAATGGCGAGCTCCGTCAACAAGGATTCGACGAACCAGGCCGTCTGGAATGTCGACGCCGTTGCGTGAGCGAACAAAAGCAGGAAGGCGAAGGTTGCGAAGTCGAACAACGAGCTCACAAGGCCAAAGCTGATCATGAACCGCCGCACGAAGCTGATGTCCCAGTGGCGAGGCCGTCGCAGTTGGTCTTGATCGACATTGTCACTGGCGATGGCGAGTGAGGGAACGTCGGAAAGGAAATTGTTGAGCAGGATCTGCTTTGCCAGAAGCGGCAGGAAAGGCAGGAACAGCGAAGCGACGGCCATACTGATCATGTTGCCGAAATTGGCGCTGGTGGTGATCGAGATATATTTCATGGTGTTGGCGAACGTCTTGCGGCCGTCGTCGACGCCCCGCACCAGTACGCCGAGATCCTGCTTGAGGAGGATGATATCGGCCGCCTCGCGCGCGACATCGCATGCGCTGTCGACGGAGACACCGATGTCGGCCTCATGAAGCGCGGGCGCATCGTTGATACCGTCACCAAGATAGCCAACGACATGGCCTCTGCTCCGTAAGGCCTGGATGATGCGTTCTTTCTGGTTGGGATCGATCTCGACGAAGAGATCAGTGTCCTGCACTCCGGCAAAGAGCGCGCTCTTAGTCAGCTTCGACAGCTCCTCCCCGGTCAAGATCCGATCGCTGCGCAAGCCGACAGCTTGGGCAAGATGGGCGGCAACGTAGCGATTGTCGCCCGTAATGACCTTCACCGCGATGCCCCGGTGGGCGAGTTCGGCAAGCGTGTTCTTTACGCCTTCCTTGGGCGGGTCGAGGAAAAGCAGAAAACCGGCGAAAGCGAGATCGACCTCATCCTTCCTGCTGTAGGGACCGCAGCCTTCAAATCGACGCGTCGCTATCCCCAGGACGCGATATCCCTCCGCGCTCCAGCGCCGAAATATCTTGTCGATCGCCGCGCGGTGAGCGTCTTCGAGAGGTTCCAGGCCTTTCGCTGTGCCGACGAAGCTGCAGGTTTCGAGGACGTTCTGTACCGCGCCTTTCATGATCAGGAGGTCGCCACCGTCCTTGCTTCGCACAACAACGGAGAGGCGCTTGCGAATGAAATCATAAGGCAGTTCGTCAACCTTGGTGAAAGCACCCAATGAAGCGCTCCCACCCCCCGCAATGGCCTCATCGAGCGGATTCTTCAGTCCGGTCTGTAGGGTGGCGTTGAGACGAGCCCAAAGCAGGATCTCCTCAGACGGATTACCATCGACATCGAACCATCCATCGAGGTGGATTACACCTTTCGTCAGCGTACCTGTCTTATCGGTGCAAAGCAGGTCCATGCTGCCGAGATTCTCGATGGCATCGAGGCGGCGCACGATGACGCCGTTGGCAGCCATGGCGCGGGCGCCACGAGCAAGCGTTACGCTGATAATGGCCGGGAGCAGCTCCGGGGTGAGGCCGACCGCGAGAGCCAGCGAAAACAACAGCGATTCAATCAGCGGACGATGCAGCATCAGATTTGCAAAAAACACCATGATGACGATCGCCAGCATGATCTCGGTCATCAGATAGCCAAACAATCTGATACCCCGGGCAAAACCCGTTTCCGGGATTTGTCGCTCCAATGCCGCTGCGATGGAGGCGAATTCGGTGTGGGCGCCGGTCGCGGCCGCAAGTACGGTTGCAGTGCCGCTGCGCACGGATGTGCCGGTAAGCACCGCATTGTTGCGTTGGGCGACGGGCGCATCGGGGTCTGATCGCCCCGCCGCCTTCAAGACGGGGAAGGTTTCGCCGGTCAGCACCGCCTCGCTGACGTTGAAATCCAGCGCCTCGAGGATGATACCATCGGCGGGTATGAGGTTTCCGGCCGACAGCCGGATGAGATCGCCCGGCACAATTTCTTCAGCAGAAACGGAGGATTCGAGGCCATCGCGCAGCACGATAGCCTTGCGTGAGATACGCTGTTTAAGAGCCTCTGTCGCTCGCGACGCCCCATATTCCTGGGTGAAGCTGAGAACGCAACTTGCCAGCACGATCGCCCCGATGATTGCGGCCTCCTGACCTTCGCCGACGAAGGCCGAAACGATGGCTGCGAAGATCAGGATCAGGACGAGTGGGCTGCGGAACTGGCGAACAAACACGGTAAGCGCCGACGCGCCTGGCTTCAACGCCGGCATATTTGCGCCGTATCTGACGAGCCGAGAGGCGGCCTCGGATCCTGCCAGCCCAGACGTGGCGGACGTCGCCAAGCGTCTCACGAGCTCATCGCTGGTGATCGACCAATAGGGACTTGCGGCCGCCGTGACGGATTCCTGGTCCACGCCCGGAGACACGATATTCGATTCCATCAATATGACAGGAAACGGTTGATGCTGGTCTCTTCAATCAGCGTACGGGTGACGCCACCAAACGCCCATTCGCGCAGGCGGCTATGGCCATAGGCGCCTGAGACGATCATATCGGCATGGATCGAGCGTGCGAATGTCAACAACTGCTCGCCGTCGACTTCACCGATGATCAGTTCCGTCTGGGCCATAATGCCATGGTGCTCAAGATAGACCGCCACATCGGCGAGGCTGTCACGGACGCTGTCGTCGCCGTTGCTGGCGATCGTGGCGACGACAACCTCATTGGCCTTGGCCAAAAAGGGCAAGGCATCCGCTACCGCCCGGCGCGCCTCCCTGGTATCTTTCCAAGCAACCAGGACCGTGTTAGCGCGAAGGTGTTCGATGTTGTTTCCGATGACCAGGACTGGCCGGCCGATGCCGAGCGCCAGGCTGCCAACATCGGCGGCGCGAAACACGTCGTCTCCCGACGCACCGGTCACGACAAGGTCGGCTGCGCGGGCGAAAACGCTGAGGAACCGGGTCGGGCTGCAGACGGCTTGGCCCCATTCGCTTGTGATCGAAGCCGGGACCAGGCTTTCGAACTCGGCACGCAGTTCGGCAATACGCTTTCCGATTTCGGTTCGCTGAACCTGCATGACCTCGCCTTCGTAGACCATGCCTTCGCCCGTCGCGACCAGAGGCGGAACATCCGCCGCCGCCAGACCAATGAGATGGGCGCCAAAACGCTCTGCGAGTTCGATACCTACTTTCACAATGGCAGCAGGGGGCGCGTCGACCGCGAGATTTGCTATTATGGACTTATAGGACATTGGACGCGCCTTTCACTCAAGCGATTTGGACGCGCTATGAATTGCATTCACTGGCGCTGGCTTCCTTGATGCGCGTCAAAGAACCGGCCAATTGCTTTTGCATCTACACTTCGGCCTCGATCCATTTTGTCTCTGATCGGAGAAGTGATAGTTAGGCCTTCTTTATGTGTCTCGAGACTAGGAACCGCAGGTGATCCAAGACGAAGCATTCAGTTTGACACCTGGCGGGACGACGCTGAAATCCCTGTTGTCGCAAATGTTCGAGCAAGCTCCCGGATTCATGGCCCTGATACGTGAGCCTGACCATGTATTCGTGCTGACCAATGCCGCCTACCAGCATCTCGTTGGCGATCGGCAGATTATTGGAAAATCGGCGCGCGAGGCCTTTCCCGAACTCGAGAGGCACGAATTTCTCGAACGGCTCGACCGTGTGTACATGACCGGCCAGCCCTATAGCGGCAAAGGCGTGAAGGTCGGCTTCCGCAACAGCAGTGATGGGCCAATTGAAGAGCGCATCCTGGATTTTGTCTATCAGCCGATCAAGGCCGACGATGGGCGAATTACCGCCATCTTCATTGAAGGCACGGATGTCAGCGACCTCTCATTTGCGAATGCTGCGCTTCTGTTGCGCGAAGATCATCTGCGTTCAATCTTGGCAACCGTGCCCGATGCGATGGTCGTCATTGACGAGCAAGGCAGTATCCAGTCCTTCAGCACGGCTGCCGAAACGCTGTTCGGTTACCAGTCAGGCGAGGTCATCGGACGGAATGTCAAAATGCTGATGCCGGCGCCATATCGCGAAGAGCACGATACCTATCTGCTTCGGTACCTGACGACGGGAGAGCGTCGGATCATCGGGCTCGGCCGCACCGTGACCGGGGCGCGCAAGGATGGCACGACTTTCCCGATGGAACTTTCCGTCGGCGAAATGCACCCGGGAACCGGACGCTTCTTTACCGGCTTTTGCCGCGACCTGACCGAACGTCATCGCGCGGAAGCAAGAATTCAGGAACAGCAGCAGGAGCTTCTGCACATGGCGCGGTTTACCGCGCTTGGCGAGATGGCATCGACGCTTGCCCATGAGATCAACCAACCGCTGACAGCCATCACGAATTACCTGAAGGGCAGCCGACGGCTTCTCGAGAATAGCGAGGAAAAGAACGCGCCGATGCTGCGGGATGCCGTGGAAAAGGCCGCCGAGCAGGCCCTGCGGGCAGGCGACGTCATTCGACATCTGCGCGATTTTGTTGCCAGGGGCGAAAGCGAGCGTCAGGTGGAACGACTGCCGGCGCTGATTGAGGAGGCCTCGTCGCTCGCCTTGGTCGGCGCAAGGGAGATCAATGTCCAGGTCAGCTATAAGCTCGATCCTGCCGCGGAACTGGTGTTGACCGACCGCATTCAGATTCAGCAGGTTCTCCTCAATCTGATGCGCAACGCGGTGGAGGCCATGCAGGAAACGCCGCGCCGTGAATTGAAAATCACAACCGTTGCCCGGGATGATGGCATGGCTGAAGTGAGCGTGATCGATACCGGTCCGGGGCTCGCGCCCGAGGTTTCGGCGCAACTCTTCCAGCCATTTGTGACCACCAAGAAGCAGGGTATGGGTGTCGGCCTCTCCATCTGCCGCACCATCGTTGAATCGCACGGCGGTCACATCTGGGCCGAGGCAATGACAACGGGTGGCACCGCTTTTCGGTTCACCTTACGCATCATTGAGAAGGATGAGGTCACAAATGGCCGACAGTGATCTGGTCCACGTCGTCGACGACGATGTGGATGTTCGCAAGTCGCTTGGCTTTCTTCTGGCAACGGCTGACTTTGCCGTGCGCCTGCATGAATCGGCGACCGCTTTTCTCGCAGCAGCGAGTGGCCATCTCGACGGCTGCATCGTCACTGACGTGCGCATGCCGGGAATAGACGGCATCGAATTGCTACGGCAACTCAGAACAGGTGGACATAAGATTCCGGTCATCGTCATGACCGGCCATGCCGACGTGGCGCTCGCCGTTCAGGCCATGAAGGAAGGCGCTTCCGATTTCATCGAAAAGCCGTTCGATGACGAGATGCTGATCCTGGCGATCCGCTCTGCACTGGCCAACCGGAACGAGGCGAACGCGGCGCATCCCCAGTCTGCGGATATCCGCGAGCGTCTGTCGACCTTGTCAGACCGCGAGCACCAGGTACTGGACGGGCTTGTTTCCGGTCTGCCCAACAAGACGATCGCCTACGATCTGGGGATCAGTCCGCGCACGGTCGAAATCCACCGGGCCAATGTGATGAGCAAAATGGCGGCGAGCAGTCTGTCGCACCTGGTGCGTATGGCGCTGATCGTGGAATCCAGATCTTAAGGAGAGTCCTCGAGAGGTTTGCGAATCCTGACTTCGGTCCCTTCCCAGTCGCGCCAATGGGTCGGTCGGATATCGACCCGGGCACCACTGGCAGCATTCTTCCAGCCCTCCTTCTCCCTTCTGCAGGCAAACACAAGCGCGTGCTCGCCGTCCTCGTCGATGACGGCCAGTTTGAGATCGCGACCAAAGGGAGCGCTTAGGATTGGTTCCCACATCGCATCAAAATCTTCGCAAATAGTGTGGTACGCTTTGATCTGCATCATTTTCTGAAATCGTCTGCCGCGCAGGCGCTATTGCCGGCGTCGAACCGATGTCGATAACGGTTCCTACCGCAGACGCGATCATATGCCGGTCGCGGGCAACGCAATTGATCGCGATCGCAGCGCCCATACCGGATCCGACGTCCATGGCGATAGGCACCTTTCCCTGAACCGATTCATGACCTCGCTTTGGCGATGCGCGGCCATCTTAAGCGGGCTGCCTAACCAGAATTTGGTCCGCGTCAAACACCGTACAATCGCGGCATCTGCGTCATAGGCCGATTGATCGTGATCAAGGACTGCGCCGCGCAGGGGCATATCGTTCGACGCTACAGGGAGAATCGCGATGCACTATATCAAGGTTGATGAAGCGCTATGGGCTTCCAGCATGTTGCCGGAGGGCATCCTGGAACGCTGGTTCATTGCCAGCGGTGACACAATCCAGGCCGGAGAACGCATAGCTGAAGTTCGCGTTGAAGACGCACTGCACGAGATTGTCGCGCCGGCAGCTGGTCGCGCGACCATTGTCGCATCAGCGAGTGCGGTCATTGAACCTGGGTCTGTCCTCGCAATCCTGGAGTCGCAGCCGGCTTAACGCCGTCGGTGACATCGGAGAATGATTGCATTTACCCCTCAACGATATACGCAAGGATGTTCCGGAATGCAGACCCAACATGCCGTCGCCTGGCTGGACCATCGCGAAGCCAAAGTGTTCTTCTTCAATCGCGAGACAACCGAAAGCCTGAAGCTTGCCACCACGCTTGCGCATCATCAAATCCACAACAAGGCAGGCACCATCGACGGCAAGCGTGCGCCGGAAGACCAGTCCTTCTACCACGACATCGTCACAGCCCTGCAGCCGGCGAAGGAATGGCTAATCGTAGGGCCGGGATCGGCAAAAGACGAGCTGGCAAAACATATACGCGACCGCCACTTGAACGATCGTATCGTCGGCGTCGAACCTGCCGATCATCCTACGGAGGCCCAGATCGTGGCGCATGCTCGCTCGTTCTTCCATGCCGCCGACCGGATGTTGCCCTAGTCGCTTCGCCGGGTTTGCGCCTCGCAAATCAGCCGCGAGATCGATCGCTCCTTTGCACGATTGATGCATTAAGGCTCGATCGCCTGCCGCATTTGAAGCGTGGGTCACGGCTCCTGCAGGGTGCTGATGTAAGCGATGATTGCCTCGATCTGGTCGGGGCTTGCGATCCACTCAGGCATGTCCGGGTGGCCAGTCGAAATCCCCTCGGCGAGGGCCTCCTCGAGATCAGTGATCGGATAGCGCTTTGACAAGGTACGGAACGCCGGGGCGTCAGGATGACTGCTCGCGTCGGTTTTTCCAATGGCGTGGCAGCGGGCGCAATTGACTTCCACCAACCCCTTGCCATGCTCCGTCACGCTGTCGGCCGAGGCGGGCTGTACATACCCGAGTAACACCAGTGCGAGTACGGAAGCCTTAAGACGACCATGCCTGTAAACGGTGTTCATGTTGTCTGACGATCTCCGCATTGCCTGTCTACGCGACTGTCTTCGCCGCGGCATTCTCGATCGCGATCCTGGCGCCCTTGCGCATGTGTCTGGCTGTTTCGGGGGCGAGCCGGGAGGTCAGTGTGGCGACCTTGCCAGCTTCGGTCACGTATTGCGATGTCGCATTCTGCAGGAAAGCGGCGAAGGTGTCGAAGGCGTCATTGAACTGCGTACCCGTGATCAAGTCATCGGCCAGTTTGGCGTCCTGTTCACAACGATGCTTCAGAAACGCCAGCGCCTCGACGTTATAGCGCATCATCGCCTTGAAGGCGTGCATCTGAAGGGATGCAGCAGTGAGGAAGAATTTCTGACCATTCTCCGCCATCGGCAACAACGGCATGTCCAAAGACAACAGTTGGTCCGAGTGTGCATTATCGATTGCTCCATTACGACGACATGCAAAGGAAAGCCGCCAACTGGCAAATCTGACGCCATTCCTCGCCATGTCCTTGATCAGGATCAACCGTTTCACCCCTGCCCGAAATGCAGAGCCGGCAACGGACCTCGATGCCGCGCTTGATACGCATCAAGGTGTTCGTCGCCTTTTTGGGCTAACTCGCTTCATGCCCTCAAGCGACGGTCACCGAGGCAAATCATCGTGGCAGTCCCTGTTTCACCGCAGGAGACAGTTGCTGACCTGGCACGGGAAGCCGATCGTGTGGTCTGCCTTAGTCAGCCAGGAGATTTCCGTGCCCTGGGCTATTTGCTGTATTTGCTTTTTCCTCCGCTCTCCGACAGCGATGTCGCCGCTGCGATGGACGAGGCTATTCGGTCGCGCAAAAAGCCTGACAGCATCGAAGTGCGCAACACGCCGCTGGCCATGGCTCAAAAGCCACCACAAAATCAATGACACGGGACAACCGTGAGAAATAGGAGGTCATGTCATGCTGATCCGCACGCTTTCTGCCTTGGAATGCACGAAAATCCTGACGGCCAATCGCGTTGGCCGCCTGGCATGCGCAAGGGATAAGCAGCCCTACGTCGTGCCCATTCACTACGCCCATGCGGATGCCCATCTTTACGCGTTCTCAATGCCGGGCAAGAAGATCGATTGGATGCGCGCCAATCCGCTGGTGTGCATCCAAGTCGACGAACATGGCCAGGGCCGCGGATGGAAAAGCGTCGTTGTCGATGGCCGATACGAGGAGCTGCCTGACCGGATTGGCCATAAGCTCCAGCGGGACCATGCCTGGTCGGTGTTGAGCAAGCACGCCGACTGGTGGGAGCCGGGCTCACTCAAGCCCGTCATTCCTCCCACGGCCGACAGTGCACCGCATGTTTTCTTTCGTATCCTGATCGAGCAGGCATCCGGACGGGAAGCGAGCGAGTAGTCGGCCCATTAAGGCTTGCGAGTGACGAAAAGGGCCGGCGCAATCTGCACCGGCCCTTTTCTCCTGCCGTAGAATTGCTATCGCGCCATCAAGACAGGCAACGGCTGACCCGCAAGCATTGACTTGGTGACACCTCCAAAAATGCGTTCGCGCAACCGGGAGTGACCATAGGCGCCCATCACCATCAACTCTGCAGCAACATCGACAGCATGCTGGCTAAGCACGTCGGCAACCGAATGATTCGCGCTCGGCAGCCGATCGACCGTAACCTTCACGCCGTGCCGGGCAAGATAGGCCGCGGCGTCTGCACCTGGCTCCTCACCATGATGGAACTCATTTTCAATGGGATCGACGATGACAAGGCGCACATCTTCGGCGCCTTTCAGCATGTCGAGCGACTCGCGGACGGCGCGCGATGACTCAAGACGGGCGTCCCATGCAACGAGGATGCGTTTCGCGTTCAGCGTCGGGCGCGAGCCCTCGGGAACAAGCAGAATGGGCTTTCCCGATGAAAACAGTGTTCCCTCGATGACTTTGTCCTTCAGCGCATGGCTTGCCAGCAGATCCGGTCCCAGAATGGTCAGGTCGGCGTAGCGGGCACGCCTTCCGATGACGTCGTCTGCCCATCCCATGTCGGGATAGTCGTCACTCAGATCAGCAGACACGGCGCTCTGGGCGAGAAACCCGGCGACGTTCGCAATTCGTTTCTCGAGCCTTTTCAACTCGGCCTGCCGTTCCTCAAGCCAGGCAGGCGAGACGACAGCGGCATACTCGCCGCCCGAGGGCGGTGCTGCCAGTTCGAGCACGAGCACGGAGAGATGGGCACCGACCTGTTCGCAAAGGTTGGCGGCGAGCTTCAGATCGCCCTCGCCCTGGTTCGGTCCGGTAACCGTAAGCAGTGTCTTGAAAGTCACGGCGGCAACTCCTGATTTCGATTGAAGGGTCAGTCGTGGTTTTCAGTCACTAGCGAGGACGGCCAGCGCGTTCATTGAGTTGAATCAAACACCGTGACCGCGGCGGCATTGATCCGCATCAACGCGCTGCCAAAGCGAGGCGGTAGATTTCAGCCAATCAATCGAGGAAACACACATGAGATTCCTGATCGCGGCGGCTCTGGCAGGATTGGTGTTTGACGCGGCCACCGCCCGGGAACTCGGCGACGGCAAGGCGGAATACATGAACTCATGCGCCGTCTGCCATGGCCCGGATGGCAAGGGGGATGGACCGTTGGGCGACGAACTGATGAAGCGGCCGAGCGACCTGACGCGCCTCTCCAGGCGCAATGGCGGCGAATTCCCTTACTGGCGCGTCTTTGCCATGATCGATGGCCGCGGCATGGTGCCCGCGCATGGCGATCGCGATATGCCGGTGTGGGGCAACCAGTTCCTGCCTGGCGACGTGACGAAATATGGCCCTAACGCCGGCGAAATCGTCACCAGGGAACGGATCCATGATTTGGCCGGTTATGTCGAGACGTTACAGCAATGAATGCAGATGGCGGAAACAGTCTCCGCAAGACACAGGCATCTAGGAGGCCGGCCATGATCGTCGGCGACCAGCAAGCCGCTGCCGCGTTTCTGCTCGATCCTGCCTCGTATGGCGCAACCGGACCCGTCGAGGCGATCGAGACCCACATTTCACGCATTTTCCTGGTTGGCCAACGCGCCTACAAGATGAAGCGGGCGGTCAAGCTGCCCTATGTCGATTTCTCGACGCCGGCACTGAGGCTGGCCGCTTGCGAAAAAGAGGTGGAACTCAACTCGAAAACCGCACCCGGCCTCTATCTGGGAGTGCGGCGCGTCACACGCGAGGCGGATGGCAAATTGGCTTTTGACGGCGCTGGCCAGATGGTCGACGCGGTGATCGAGATGGTCCGCTTCGACCAATCCAAGCTTCTTGATCGCATGGCTGCCGCGGGAGAATTGACGCAGGTGCTGATGACCGCGGTTGCGCGCATGATCGTCGGATACCACCGTGCCGCGCCGACAATCCACAATGGCAGCGGGTCGTCCAACATGGCTGGCGTGCTCGACATCAACGAGGCCGCCTTTGCCACCAGCCACATTTTCACGAAACCGGAGATCAAGACCTTTGCAAAGGCCTTCCGCACCGCCCTCGTCCGCCACTCCGGACTGCTCGACCGCCGCGAAGCCGCAGGCAAGATTCGCCGGTGCCATGGCGACCTGCACCTGCGCAACATCTGCCTTTTCGACGGCGAGCCCCGCCTCTTCGATTGTATCGAATTCAACGACCAGATCGCCAGCATCGACGTTTTGTACGACCTTGCCTTCCTGCTGATGGACCTTTGGCACCGGGGGTTTCCCGAGCTCGCCAATCTTGTGATGAACCGCTATCTCGACGAAGCCGACGATGAGGACGGGTTCATCCTGCTGCCCTTTTTCATGGCGGTGCGGGCTGCCGTGCGCGCCCACGTCACAGCGACCCAGGTCGAGCAAAGCGGTGCCGATAGCGACAGATTGGCTGCCGAAGCCAGATCCTATTTCGACCTGGCCCAAGCATTGCTCCAGGAAACACCGCCCCGCCTCGTTGCGATTGGTGGCCTGAGTGGCTCCGGCAAGACGACCATTGCCGAGGCGCTCGCCGCCAAGATCGGTGCACCGCCCGGCGCCCGCATTGTCGAAAGCGACCGCATCCGCAAAGCGATGCATGGCGTGCCGGCCGAAACGCGGCTGCCGAACAAGGCCTATCGACCTGAGGTCTCCGAACGGGTCTACAACGAAATGGCATGGCGCGCCGGTCTGATCCTCTCCGAGGGCGGCTCGGTTGTAGCTGATGCGGTTTTCGACAGACCGGCCGATCGTGAGCGAATTGAAAAGGCGGCACGCGACCGGGGTATCCCATTCTCCGGTTTCTGGCTGGAGGCGGATCCACTCGTCCTTTGGCAGCGGGTCAGTGAACGCAAGGGCGGTCCCTCGGACGCCACGGGCGATATCCTGTCGCGTCAATTGCAGCGAAATGTCAGCCAGGCCACCTGGCGCAAGACCGAGTCCGATCGAAAGCTCGTCGACATCGTCGCGGAGTTGAGGAGATGTTGCGAGCGCGATGCTTCGCAGACCCTGCGTACGGCCTCCTGACTGTTGCGGATGATCGCCTCAACAGAGTTCGAGCTTGGCCTCGACAAGGCCAGGCTCGTTCGGAAGATGCATGATGGAGAAGCCGAATTCACGGCACATTGCCAGCATCTTGCTGTTTTCACTAAGCACGATGCCCTGGATGCGGCGGATCCCATCGGCCTTTGCATAGTCGACGATCTGGCTGAGCAACTCCCAACCCAGGCCCTGCCCCTGTAAGTCCGTCCGAACCAGCAATGCGTATTCCGCGCTGACGTGGTCGGGATCGCAGGACAGACGGCTGATGCCCGCCAAAGCGCCAGTGCGTGTCTCCAGCGCGACGAAGGCCATGTTGCGATCGTAGTCGAGCTGGGTGAGCCGCTTCAACATCTGGTCGGAGAAGCTTTTGCGCGGCGACAGAAAACGCAGGCGCAAATCGTCAGGCGAAATCCTGGCAAGGAATTCGGGATAGAGCGCGATGTCGGCCGGCTTGATCGGGCGGATGCTGTAGTGGGTGTCGCCCACTGAAAACGTCTTTTCCCAACCCGACGGATAAGGCCTGATGGCGAGCGCCGGGTTAGGCCCGGCCGCTTCCACCCGTTCCGGCTCGATCTCGATGCGGGCGTCAAGCGCAATCACGCCCTCGGCGTCGGCCAGCAGCGGATTGATGTCCAACGAAACCAGGCACGGAAAGTCGATGATCATCTGCGACAGGCCGGTGAGTGCTGCAATGATCGATTGCCTGTCCGCCGGCTTGCGATCGCGGAACCCGGCGAGCAGGCGGCCGATCCGCGTTTGCCTGATCAGGTCATCGGAAAGAACGTCGTCGAGCGGCGGCAACGCGATCGCGGTATCGTCCATCACCTCGACCGCAACGCCACCGGCTCCAAACAGGATGACCGGGCCGAAAATCGGATCGCGGCTCATGCCGAGGATGAGTTCCTGCGCCTGTTTCCGCACCACCATGGGCTGAACGGCATACCCTTCAATATCGACTTGCGGAGCGTGGCCGAGCACACGCGCCTCGATTGAGCGTGCGGCCTCCCCGGCGGCGGCACAGGTAGCAATGCCAAGCACCACCCCGCCAATGTCCGACTTGTGCGAGATCGCCTTGGACAACAACTTGACGACGACCTGCGCGGACGTCTTGAGGAGCCGGCCAGCAGCCGCTTCCACTTCGACAGGAGATCTGGCGACGATCGTCTCGGGCACCGGAATGCCATAGGCGGAAATCACCGCCTTGGCTTCGGGCTCGGTCAGCATTCGCCGGCCGCCTTTTGCGACCTGCCTGAATATGGCAAGCACGGCTTCTCGGCCGCTTCTAGCGTCCTCGCGGCGACTCGACGGCGTGCGCATCAATGCCCGCTGAGCCCGCGACCATTCGCTCAGGTAGGAGACGGCCGTTGCGGCATCGGAGGGCGTTTCGAAGCTGGCAATACCGGCATCCTGAAGAACACGCCGCCCTTCGCGAGCCGTGTGTTCGCCAAGCCAGCAGGTCAGGATCGGTTTGCCGCCGATCTTGCCGTCCTGCGCGAGCGCCGCCACCGCGCTTGCCGCGGCAAGCGGCGAGCCGAGCCCGGTCGGGCAGTTCATGACCAGGACGACGTCGGTTCCAGCATCGGCCGCCACGGCCTCGGTCGCGACCCGATAGCGCTCTGGCGGGGCGTCGCCGATAATGTCGATCGGATTGGCGTGGGACCAGGTGCTCGGCAGGACGGCATTCAGGCGGGCGATCGTTTCCGGCGACAGTTCGGCCAGTTCCCCGTTGCCTTCGATGAGTTGATCCACGGCAAGCACGCCGGCGCCGCCGCCATTGGTGACGATGCCGACACGGGCTCGTTCTAGCGGAACGAAACGAGCGGTCGTTTCAACCGCATCGAACAACTCGGTGAGGCCTTTGACGCGCAGTATGCCAGCGCGCTGCAAGGCCGCATCGACGACACGATCCGCCCCCGACAGCGCGCCGGTATGGGTCGCAGCCGCTTTGGCCGATTGCTCGTGCCGGCCCGACTTGATCGCGATCACCGGCTTGATGCGTGCCGCCGCACGGGCGGCCGAGATGAACTTGCGCGGGTTGGGAATGGTTTCGAGATACATTACGATGGCGCGTGTGTGGATGTCGCCCGCCAGCATGTCCAGACAATCTCCCACGTCGACATCCGCCATGTCGCCCAGAGAGACGATTTGCGAGAAACCGACATGGTTGTCAGCCGCCCAATCGTTCAGCGACGTGGCGATGGCGCCTGATTGCGACAGCAGTGCGATGTTGCCGGGTCTGGCGGCCATATGCGCAAATCCGGCATCGAGCCGTAATGGCGGGATCATCAGACCGACCGTGTTCGGCCCAATGATGCGGAAAACAGTGGGCTTGGCCGCATCGAGCATCGCCTGGCGCAGACCGTTTTCGTGCGTCAACCCGGCGGTGATGACAACCGCCGCCCGCGTGCCCTTTTCAGCAAGGTCGCGCACGATGGCGGGGACTGTCCCAGGCGGCGTCACGATGACACCAAGGTCTGGAACACCCGGAAGATCGGCCGCCTTGGCATAGCATTGCCGACCGGCCACTTGCGAATATTTCGGATTGACCGGCCAGATCTCGCCCTCGAAGCCGCCGCTGACGATATTGTCGAAGACGACGCGGCCGACAGAGCCGTCGCGCTCCGATGCCCCGAACACGGCAACAGACTTTGGGGCGAACGCATGTTCGAGATTTCGGATCGTCACCCTCATGCCCTCTTGTTCGTCGCGATGATCGCCCGTCGATCTTGCCCGTTCGTTGCGTTGGATCAAAGCGTTCTCCGGTTCTCGCTATTAGCTGTTGCGCGAGTTCGACGCGCCCCGTCAGCGCTGGCGAAGATTGGCGAGCATCGATCAAATCGAAAGGCATCGCATGAACGAGTCCACCTTGCGACGCGCATTGCTGGTCATTGCCATCCTGGGTCTCGCTATTGGGATTGGAGCGTGGCGAACCGGGCTCGGCCCGCTTGAAGCCAACACGATCTGGACGGTGGCGACCTTGCCCGTGGTGGCGGCTCTCGCCATCTCTATCCTGCGTGATTTCTGGATAGGCCGCTTCGGTGTCGATGCGATTGCGCTGGTGTCAATGTCCGCCGCGCTGCTGCTTGGACAACCCCTGGCGGCAGTGGTGGTCGCGATCATGTATGCCGGCGGCACAGTGCTTGAGGATTTCGCTCGCGGCCGCGCCGAACGGAACCTCAAGGCATTGACCGACCGATCGCCGCGTGTCGCCCATCGGACGTCAACCCGAGGGACAGAGACCATCTCTGTCGAAGACGTAGCTGTCGGTGATGAGCTGTTGGTTCGTGCCGGCGAACTGCTTCCTGTTGACGGCATTCTGCTCGATGCTTCGGCCTCTCTCGACGAGTCGGCGGTGAGCGGAGAACCCCTGCCGGAACGACGCAGCGCAGGCGATATGCTGCACAGCGGCACCGTCAATGCCGGCGAGACCTTCAACATGCGGGCTTCTGCCCTCGCGGAACAAAGCACTTATGCGGCGATCGTGCGCATGGTCGCTGCAGCGCAGACCGCTAAATCCCCGTTCATTCGCATGGCCGACCGCTTTGCCCTGTTCCTTCTGCCGGTCACATTGCTGGTTTCCGGTGTCGCCTGGTATGTTTCCGGCGACCCAATCAGAGCGCTTGCGGTGTTGGTTGTCGCAACGCCCTGCCCGCTCATCCTCGCCGCGCCCGTTGCCTTCATCGGTGGCGTCTCGCGCGCCGCGCGTGCTGGCATCCTGATGAAAGGCGGCACGGCGCTGGAGGCGCTTGCGCAAGTCCGAACCGCGATCTTCGACAAGACGGGGACCTTGACCATCGGCGGCGCCGAGCTCATCGAAATAGAAGCTGCACCCGGCCGTGACGCCAACCATCTGCTGCAACTGCTCGCATCCCTGGAGCAGGCCTCGCACCATGTGCTCGCCGACTCCGTCGTCCGGGCGGCGCGCGGCAGACAGCTGATGCTTTCGCATCCGCACGATGTCAGCGAGCATCGCGGCGCGGGCCTGAAGGGCCGGGTCGAAAACATGTCTATTGCCGCAGGATCGCGGGCTCTCGTGCTCGCCGACCAGCCGCTGCCCGGCTGGGCGAAAAGCGGCGAAGAAAAATACCGGGACAATCCGGTTCTTAGGGTTTTTGTCGCCGTCGGTGGAGAGCTTGCCGGGATTTTCACGTTCGGGGATGCCCTGCGCGTTGATGCGCGCGACACAATCGGCAAGCTACGCAAGGCGGGCATCAAGCGCATGATTATGCTCACGGGCGACAACGGCGTGGCGGCCGAGCGGATTTCACGCTTGCTCGCCCTCGATGTCGTCGTCGCCGACGCGACCCCTGCCGAAAAGGTCGCCGCGGTCGAGGCCGAGAAAGCGCAGGCGCCCACAATGATGGTCGGCGACGGCATCAACGATGCCCCTGCGCTTGCGGCGGCAACGGTCGGTGTCGCCATGGGCGCACGGGGTGCCACCGCCTCCTCCGAGGCGGCGGACGTCATCGTGCTGACCGACAGGCTGCAGCCCGTCGCCGATGCAGTCCGGATTGCACGGCGAACGCGATCGATCGCCTTGCAGAGCATCATCGCCGGGCTGGCGTTGTCCGGGCTGGCAATGATCGCAGCGGCCATGGGGCAGATCACGCCGGTTGCCGGAGCGCTGCTTCAGGAAGGGATCGACGTGGCGGTTATCCTGAATGCATTGCGCACCCTTGGCGATGGGCATCTGCGGCGCGCATAGTGATCGAGAACAAAATCGGTGAATGGCCATGGCACAGCAAAATCTGGTGGTTTGCAGCAAATGCGGCGGGATCAACCGCCTGCCACCCGCTCGCAATGCCAGTGAGGCAAAATGCGGAAGGTGCGGGACCAGGCTGTTTTCGGGGCATCCCGAAGATGTCGACGCCGCTGGTTTCGATCATCAGATCGCGCGCAGCAGCCTGCCCGTTGTCGTCGACATCTGGGCACCCTGGTGCGGCCCCTGCAAGATGATGGCACCGGCCTATGAAGCGGCAGCAAGTGAACTGGAGCCCCATGTTCGCCTGATCAAACTCAATTCCGACAATGAGCAGGCTGTCGCGGCCAGGCTCGGCATCCGTGGCATCCCGACCATGATCCTGTTCCATGGCGGGCGCGAAGTCGCGCGCACATCCGGCGCAATGACGGCAGGCCAGATTGTCAGATGGGTACGTGACCGTCTGCCAACGGTCACCGCCTGAAGTCGTCGCGCCAATGGATCCGCTCATCGCCCGGCTTGGACTGGCGCTCGCAATTGGGCTTCTTGTCGGCTTGGAGCGTGGTTGGCAGGAGCGGGATGCGCCCGATCGCAGTCGCACAGCTGGCATCCGGACATTCGGCATTTCCGGCCTGCTTGGTGGCGTGCTCGCGGCGCTGGCAAGTGCACTAGGCTCGGTATCGGTGCTGGTCGGCGGCTTCATCGCCTTTGCGGCAATCTTCGCCTGGTACAAGGCGCGCGAGGCTGCCCATGACCAAGATTTCAGCGTGACGAGCGTGATCGCGGGCCTAGGCGTCTTTGCCCTTGGGTCACTTTCCGTCGCCGGCGATTATCGGGCCGCTGCCGCCGGTGGCGCGGCATTGGCGGCAATCCTGGCCAGCCGCGAGATCCTGCACGGTCTTTTGAAGCGACTGACCTGGGTGGAACTTCGTTCCGCGCTCATATTGGCAGTGATGACGGCGATTGTCTTGCCCTTGCTGCCAAACCGGACGATGGACCCGTGGGGCGGTTTCAATCCCTGGGAGGTCTGGTTCCTGACGGTGCTGATGGCCTCGATATCATTCGCCGGCTATGTCGCCGTTCGCCTATTGGGAACCACGCGTGGTCTGCTGGTCAGTTCTCTCTCCGGTGCGATCGTTTCTTCCACCGCCGTAACCATGGCGCTTGCCCGCAACGCGATGTCGGCAAGCAACCCCCTGCCGCTTGCCGGAGCCGCTTCGCTTGCTGCCAGGTTTCGGTGCTCCGCGTTTGTGCCGTGGTCCTGATCATCGAGCCAAGCGTGTTCTCTTCGGCCGGCATTCCGGCGATTGCCGCGGCGCTCGCCTTCGCTATCTGCGGAGCATTGCTGCTCGCGCATGACAGCGGAAATGGTGAAGGCAGCGCTATCGCGCGCAACCCATTCGAGTTGGGTCCGCTGCTGCTGTTCGCCCTGCTGTTTGCGGTTGTCGCGACCGCAAGCGCTGCGTTGGCAGCTCAATTCGGCGGCCGCGGCTTGCTGGGTACCTCGGCGCTGGCAGGCACTTTCGATGTTGACGTCTCGGTGCTCAGTGCCTTGCGACTGATCAAGCATTCGGTCCCAATCGGGACGGTGAGCCAGGCCGTGCTGGTGGCGCTGGCCGCAAACGCGCTCGGCCGCCTGTCGTTCGCAGTATTTGCCGGTCCGGTCAGATTCTGGTTGCCACTCTCTGCCGCAACCCTGGTCGCCGCGACCCTGGGCATCTGCACCTTCTTGTTACTCGGTTCTGGGTAGAAGTGCTGCTCCCGCAGCCTTGTTTGACGCGGATCAAGGGCCGCGCCCTAAAACCGCTCCATGAAACTCCTTGTCTTCGTCGACCCGGTTCTCGGCCTCAACGTAAGGAAGCGGCTTGCTGGGATCGGCGAGGTACATCACGATCATTTCGTGAACGGTGTCCTTGGAGTCATTCCTCACGTTGAATGTGACCCCCCGGCCTTCACCGCACCGGGCAAGGCCTTGATGCCCATGGTCGCCTTGGCGAGATCGAGCCCCGGCGCCGCATAGGCAAGACCCATCGGCATCTCCATGCTGGCGCCCTTGTCCCACAGGGAGACTTGAACAAGCGCGGCTGCCTGGACGGCGCCGGCATTGCCGGCCATGAGCATTGCGGCAGCGAGTCCGAGCGCGGCACTCCTCAATATGGCTTTCATTGCGATCTCCTCCAGAACAGCAGCAAAAACGCTTCCCATCCCGACCGCGATCCTGCCCGCATAGCCACACGCCGTCCTTGCGCCAGATCAAACCGGCTTCCGCAAGGTCGATCGGCGGCGCCGATACAACTGTCAGCCAGTTGTCAGCTTGAATTGGTTATTTCGCACCAATGACGGTGAAATCGCCGTCTGACAGAACCGATCGAAATCCCAGCAGGCGCGGCATCTGCGCCCAAACTCCCGAATGGAGCCATCATGTATCGCACACTCATTATCGCCGCTCTCGCTGGCGTCGTCGCGGGGCCAGCCCTCGCCGCCGGCGGCAGCTGCAGCACCGCCCCGAAATCACAGTTCAAGCCCAAGGCAACGCTCGAGACGCAATTGACCGGCGAAGGTCTCACCGTCCGCCAGATCAAGGTGGAGAAGGGCTGCTATGAAGTCTACGCGGTGGACAAGGCCGGCAAGAAGGTGAACCTGGCCTACAATGCCGAGACCCTTGAAAAGCTCGACAATGCCGAAGCCGGTGAAAACTGATCAGATCATTTCGGCCGCGGACGCGCATCCATCTCCGGAGATGGTGCGCGTCTGGGACCCGGTCGTGCGCAGCTTCCACTGGGCGCTGGTGCTAAGCTTCGTAACGGCTTGGCTCACTTCTCATTCTTCGGAGGACATCCACCATTGGGCGGGCTATGTCGCGGCCGCCCTCGTATCGATGCGGCTTTTGTGGGGTGTCATCGGAACGCCCTATGCGCGCTTCACGCAATTTCTGCGCGACCCAGCGACGGTGCTGCAATACCTGTTGGCGATACTGAGTGGTCGCGAGGCCCGCTATATCGGCCACAATCCGGCAGGTGGGGCGATGGTGATCGTGCTGATCGCAGCCATGGCTTTAACCGCCCTTACCGGATGGTTGATGACCACGGACGCCTTTTTCGGCGTGTCGTGGGTCGAAGCGGCACACAGCCTCGCCGCGCACGGCTTGTTGCTGCTTGTTTTCCTTCACATCGGCGGTGTCGTGCTGGCAAGCTTTCGCCATCGCGAAAACCTGGTTAGAGCCATGGTTACAGGGCAAAAGCGCAAGGCGGAGCCGACCGATATCGCGTGAGCCTGATCTCACCCGACCCAGGTGCGAAATCGAGCCTGTCGATTGGGCGCGTCCGACCTTTTCGAGCGCCATCGCGCTCATGACACGCTCCTGAGTGGCGCGAGGGACAAGGCAAGCGGATCATGATCGGCTCCCCTTTTGAAGTTCCGATGCATCAGGCGATTGTAATGTGGTCTTCGAACATGCGCACGCCCGGCACCGCCCAGGCGGCGCGCTCGGTTGTGCGACGTTCGGCCCAGCTGTCGACCCTACCATTCAACGTGACCTTGCCGTCGGATACGTTAACTTCTATCGCTTTCGACTCGACTTCGGCGCTGCGTTTCAACGCGTCCTCGATGCGTTTTTTCACATCCGATGCCGGTGCGTGCGGCAGCACCTCGATGCTGTTGTGAACCCCGAGCACGCCTGCCAGATATCGGATGGCGGCAAACGCTGCCGATCTCTGGTACTGCCACTCCACCTTGCCGGTGAGCGTCACCCAGCCATTCTGGACCCGCACCTGTACCGCGCCATCCGGCACGACCGTATTCCAGCTGATCGAGTGCAGAGCGCGCTTGGCAATTTCGTCGTCGGCAGTCAGATTGCTGCCGGCAGGCCGGACTTCGATTTCCTGCGCGATACCCTTCACACCCTTGACGCGGCGTACCGCCTTTTCCGCGGTCGCCTTTTGCGCATTGGTCGACACATGGCCGGTCAGCGTGACCACGCCGTTGTCGACGGCGACGCCAATGTCGGCCGCGTCGATGCTTGGCTGGAACTCCAGTTCATCGATGATGTCCTGCCTCAAAATATTGTTGTTCATGGTTGCATCTCTTCTTGTGAGCGGGCCACGCTCGCCCGGTTGAACGAACCGACTATGGAGTGCCGAGTTCGTGTCGACGTTGATGACGATGAAACGATCGCTGGTTGAGTGCGATGCGTGACCTCAACGCACAGCTTTGAAAATCACCTCTTGTTTGACCCGCATCAAAGTTGGCGGTGCGGAACTCCTGTCTATTGCCTCCCATCGCCTCAATTTGGGAGAGCATCATGACTACGGCGGACATCACCATTCCTGTTCGGAAAGTCGCGACCGCGTTGCCGTCAAAACTTCGATTGGGTTCCCTGACCGCACTGGTGATCGGCTCGATGGTCGGCTCCGGAGTGTTCAGCCTGCCGCAGAACATGGCGGCAGGTGCTGGTCCCTTGGCCATCCTCATTGGCTGGGCGATCACTGCGGCCGGCATGCTGGCGCTCGTCTTCGTCTATCAATCGCTTGCCACCCGCAAACCCGAACTCGACGCTGGACCCTACGCCTACGCCAAGGCCGGCTTCGGTCCTTTCATCGGTTTCAACAGCGCCTGGGGCTATTGGATCAGCGCCTGGGTCGGCAATGTCTCCTATGCAGTGATCGTATTCAGCGCCCTGTCGTACTTCTTCCCAGCCTTCGGTGACGGAAACACTTGGCAGGCCGTGCTCGGCGCATCGATCCTGCTGTGGCTGATTCACAGCTTGATTCTTGCCGGCATCCGTCAGGCCGCAGTCATAAACCTGATCGTCACCATAGCAAAGATCGCTCCCATCGTCCTGTTCGTCGGGGTTGTCGCCGTCGCCTTCAAACTGCAGGTCTGGTCCCTCGACTTCACCGGTCTGGGCAACGCCAGTCTCGGCTCGATCACCGCGCAAGTGAAGAGCACGATGCTGGTGACGCTGTGGGTGTTCATCGGCATCGAAGGCGCCAGCGTGTTCTCCGCCCGTGCAGAGCGTCGCAAGGATATCGCTACGGCGACCGTCCTCGGCTTCTTCACCTGCCTCGCCCTCTATGCACTGGTTTCCCTATTGTCGCTCGGCATCCTCAGCCAGCCTGAGCTCGCCGCGCTGAAGAACCCTTCCATGGCTGGCGTCCTGGAGGCGGTTGTCGGGCCTTGGGGCGCCATCCTCATCAACATCGCGCTTGTCGTGTCGGTGGTCGGCGCCTTCCTGAGCTGGACGCTGCTTGCCGCCGAAATTCCGCATGCCGCCGCCAAGGACGGCACGATGCCGAAGTTCTTCGGCACAGAGAACGAACGCGGCGTGCCGTCGACTTCGCTGTTGATCACCAACCTGCTCGTCCAGGCATTCCTGGTGATCACGCTTTTCGCGCAAAGCACCTACCAGGCGCTGTTCTACATCGCATCGGCCGCAATCCTGGTTCCTTACATCTTTTCGGGAGCCTACGCGGCCAAGCTGGCGCTGACCGGAGAAAGTTACGCGGTTGGCGAGCAACGCACCGGTCCTCTTTTCGCCGGGCTGCTGGCGACTGCTTACGGGCTGTGGCTCGTCTATGCAGCCGGTCCGGCGTATCTGTTCATGTGCGCGATCCTCTATGCCCCTGGCATTCTTTTCTACGTCTGGGCCCGTCGCGAGACCAATCAACGCGTGTTCCATCCTGTCGAAGCAGGGCTCGCCGTCGCCCTTGTCGCTGCCGGTGTCGCCGCAGCCTACCTCATCTGGAACGGGAGCATTAGCCCACTATGAACGCACCTATCACCACGACCAAGCTTGGCGCTTTTTCTGAAGTCGGCCGGCTCCGCGAGGTGCTCGTCCACCGCCCCGACCTCAGCCTGCAAAGGCTGACACCGGAGAACTGTAAGGCGCTGCTCTTCGACGATGTGCTTTGGGTCAAAAAGGCACGTCAGGAGCATGATGTTTTCGTCGATGCGTTGCGTGAGCGGGGCGTGCTGGTACATTCGTTCGGGAGACTACTGGCCGAGACGGTCGGCCTGGTCGAGGCCCGTGAATGGCTTCTCGATCGTCGGGTCCATCCCGGCGTCGTCGGGCTCGACATGGTCGACGAACTGCGCGGATGGCTCGATGAAATGCCGTCAGAGTTGCTTGCGTCCTACCTTGTCGGGGGCATTGCCCGGGCGGAGCTTCCTTTCGAGCCCAAGGGCCTGACGGGAATGACGCTCGCCCCCCAGGATTTTGTGCTGCCGCCCTTGCCGAACCAGCTGTTCACCCGCGACAGTTCCTGCTGGATCTACGGCTCGGTCTCCGTCAATTCCATGTATTGGGTGGCGCGGCGCCCCGAAGCGGCCAATGTCGAGGCTGTCTACCGCTTCCATCCTCGCTTTCGCGACAGCGGTATTCCTTTCGTGTCGCCGGACCTGGGGACCGGCACCAGCCTTGAAGGCGGCGACGTTATGCCTATTGGTAGCGGGACTGTTCTCGTCGGCATGGGGGAGCGCACCACGCCGCAAGCCGTTGGCGATCTGGCCCGCAAGCTGTTTGCAGCCGGCGAGGCGACACGCGTGATTGCCGCCTTGATGCCGCGCGACCGCAGTTTCATGCATCTCGACACCGTCTTCACCTTCTGCGATCGCGATCTTGTGACCTTGTATCCGCCGGTGGTCGACCGGTTGCGCACCTTCTCGCTGCGTCCTGGCGATGGCGAGGCGGCGGTCGACATCACCGATGAGGCAAAACCATTCACGGCTGTTGTTGCCGAAGCCCTTGGGCTGAAAACGCTACGCATCATCGCCACCGGTGGCGACCGCTACGAGGCCGAGCGCGAACAATGGGACGATGGCAACAATGTCGTTGCGGTCGAGCCCGGCGTGGTCATCGGCTACGACCGCAACGTCTACACCAACACGCTTTTGCGCCACGCAGGTATCGAAGTGATCACCGTCGAGGGGGCTGAACTCAGCCGCGGCCGCGGCGGCGGCCATTGCATGACCTGTCCGATCGCTCGCGACGCGATTTGACCTGAAAGGAATTCTCCATGTCGACCAATCTTCACGGCCGCTCCGTCCTGACGCTGGACGATCTCAGCGCCGAGGAAATCCGCTTTCTTCTCAAGCTGGCCGCCGATCTCAAGGCGGCCAAGCTCGCCGGTCACGAAATACCGCGTCTGGTCAGGAAAAACATAGCCCTGATCTTCGAGAAGGATTCGACGCGCACGCGCACGGGTTTCGAAGTCGCGGCCTACGACCAGGGCGCGCACGTCACTTACTTTGGCCCCAGCGGCAGCCATATTGGCCACAAGGAATCCATGAAGGATACAGCGCGTGTGCTCGGCCGCATGTATGACGCGATCGAATATCGCGGCTTTGGCCAGCACCAGGCTGAATTGCTTGCCGCGCATGCCGGCGTGCCCGTCTACAACGGCCTCACCGACGAAGCGCATCCGACGCAGATCCTCGCCGACCTCATGACCATGCGCGAATACACGCACAAGCATCTTTCGGACATGACAGTCACCTTCGTCGGTGAAGGCCGGGACAATGTCGCGTTGTCGCTGGCATTAGGCGCAGCCAAGGTCGGTATCGACATGCGCATCGCTTCGCCGAAGGAACTTTGGCCGGACGAGGAATTCTGCGCCCACGTCCGGGACCTGGCTCAACGCAGCGGTGGCCGTTTCCGGCTCGACGAGAATGTGACGGCCTGCGTCCAGGAGGCAGATTTCATCTACACCGACGTGTGGATGTCGATGGGCGAGGACAAATCGGCCTGGGCCGAGCGCATCCGGCTTTTGGCGCCCTACCGCGTCACCAGCGAGGTGATGGCTGCCGCCGGCAATCCCCATGTCAAATTCATGCATTGCCTTCCGGCATTCCACGACACCGATACCGAGATCGGCGCATTCATCGCGAAGGAATATGGCATCGATTGCATGGAGGTCACCGACGAGGTGTTCGAATCGGCTGCGTCGATCGTCTTCGACCAAGCCGAAAACCGGATGCACACGATCAAGGCGCTGCTCGTCGCCACGATCGGCAACTGAGATGCTTATCGTCGTTGCGCTCGGCGGAAACGCACTGCTGCGCCGAGGAGAACCGATGACGGCGGAGAATCAGCGCGCCAACATCAAACGCGCCGCATCCGTGCTCGCGGAACTCATCGGCGAAGGACACTCGGTTGTGGTTACGCACGGCAACGGCCCGCAAGTGGGCCTGCTCGCGCTCCAGGCGGCTGCCAACCCGGGCGACGGGGCGTTTCCACTCGACGTGCTCGGGGCCGAGAGCGCCGGCATGATCGGATATGTGATCGAGCAGGAACTCGGCAACCTCCTCAAGCGAAGGCTGTTCGCGACCCTGCTGACACAGGTGACTGTGGACCCGCACGACCCGGCTTTCGCTCATCCGACGAAGCCGATCGGTCCGGTCTACGATGAGGCAACCGCACATAGGCTTGCCAATGAGCGAGGCTGGCAGATAGCGCCCGATGGCGACAAATGGCGCCGCGTCGTGCCTTCGCCCAAGCCGCTGGTGATCCTGGAAGCATCGGTGATCTCGTTCCTGGTCGAGCGCGGCGTGATCGTCATCTGCACCGGCGGCGGCGGGGTTCCAGTAATAGCCCGTGACGACGGCAGTCTTTGCGGTGTGGAAGCGGTTATCGACAAGGATCTGGCAAGCTCGCTTCTCGCTCGCGAGTTGAAGGCAGACATGCTGCTGATGCTGACGGATGTCGACGCCGTCTATGCCGACTATGGGACAGCCGCCGCTCGTGCGCTCCGGCGCGTGAGCCCCAAGGAGCTATCGGGGAGGACTTTTCCGGCCGGCTCCATGGGGCCAAAGGTCAGCGCTGCAATCGAATTCATTGAAGCGACAGGCAAGTCTGCTGCAATCGGCAAGCTCGATAACGCCCTTCAAATTGTCAGAGGGCAACGCGGCACCTGGTTCGAAGCCAGCGCTCTATTCCCCCAGAAAACCTGGGCTACCGGCACGACACCGAGGACGTAATTGGTGCCATAGCCTTTGGCGCATTTCGGGCACATCGTACGGGAGAAATACCGCGCGGCTTCACGTGCGCAGCACCTGGTAGATCGCGGGGATGACCAGCACCGTCAGCAGCGTCGAGGAGGCCAGGCCGAACAGCAGCGAGATGGCGAGCCCCTGGAAGATCGGATCGGCCAGGATCACGGCCGCGCCGATCATGGCGGCAAGTGCCGTCAGCAGGATCGGCTTGAACCTGATCGCGCCGGCCTCGATCAGGATCTCGCCCAAGGGCCTGCCCGGCGATGCCGCGTGCCGGATGAAGTCGACCAGCAGGATCGAATTGCGCACGATAATGCCGGCCAGCGCGATGAAGCCTATCATCGAGGTAGCGGTAAACGGCGCACCGAACAGCCAGTGTCCGCCGAGGATGCCGATGAAGGTCAGGGGGATCGGCGTCAGGATCACCACCGGTACCTTGAACGAGCCGAACTGGGCGACGACCAGGATGTAGATGCCAAGCAGCGCGACGCCGAAGGCTGCGCCCATGTCGCGGAAGGTCACCCAGGTGACTTCCCATTCGCCGTCCCACAGAAGCGTCGGCCGGCTCTCATCCTCCGGCTGGCCGTGCAGCGAGATTGCGGGTTTCTGCAGGCCGGTCCAGTCCTGAGCGTCGATGGCCTTGCTGACCGCGAGCATGCCGTACAGCGGCGCTTCGAAGCTGCCGGCAAGTTCGGCTGTCACCATTTCGACGGCGCGGCCATTGTGCCGGAACACCGGGAAAGAGGCGCGTTCCGGCGCCACGCGCACGACGTCGCCCAACTCGACGACGCCGCGGTCGCCAGGCAGTACATTCGCCGGAATGGGCGTGGTCAGGAAGCGCTCGTCGAGCGTCCTCTCGCCCTTCTTCCGCTCGATGCGGATCGGGATCGGCTGGCGGCTGCCGCCGCGATGCGAATAGCCGACGGTCTTGCCGCCGTCGAGGATGGCGATCGTATCGAACACGTCGCTCTCCTCGACATGGAAGAACTCGGCATTGTCGGTAGAAACCGTGGTGCGCAGCCGGCGCGCCGGCTGTCCCCAGGAATTGTCGACATCGACGATGAACGGCACCGAACGAAAGGCCGCCTCGACCTTGGCCGCAACCTTACGGCGCGTCTCGCCGCCTGGCCCGTAGACCTCGGCCAGCAAGGTCGCCATGACGGGTGGTCCCGGCGGCGGCTCGACGACCTTCAGGCTGGTGCCCGCGGGAACGGCGATCGAGGCGATGCGGCGGCGAATGTCCAGCGCGATGTCGTGGCTGGAACGGCTGCGTTCCGACTTCGGCGAGAGGTTGATCGCGACATCGCCCTGCTGCGGCGCGCTGCGCAGAAAGGAGTGCCTGACAAGACCGTTGAAGTTGAATGGCGCCGGGATGGCATGTTCAAGTGGGGAAGCAAACGAGCCTTCGAACCGCTCCCGGAACCAAAGGAGTTGGTGGACGCATTACTTAATGAATTGCGCTTCGCCCCAGCACAGCACGCTGCCATTGAACGGCAGGCGGCCCTATGGAGAAACCTATGACAGATGCGATACCGACAGTCGTCCTAGATATGCTCAAGGAGGTCTGGAAGGAGGCCGATGACCGTTCAGCATTCGACTATCCTTTTCAAAGGCGCGCGAACGATCCCTCCTTCTATCTCTATCGGCGCGACGATCCAGAACACGACAACAATGGAGTTCTGGCACCGGAAGTTGCCAAATTGGCGAAGCTACCCATTTTCGACGGGCTGATCGGTGAGACGAAGGAAGGCTACTCCTTCAATGAACATGCGCAGCATGCGCTCACTGATTTTTGTAGTGAGGTCTATGCCGCTTGGGCGAAGTTTGAGGGGCGACTGAAAACGGTGAAATAGACGACCTGCTTTCTTGACCGCAAAAAGCTCGCGATCCTACATCGATGGTCCACCAAAATCACGGGGACGCCAATGCTCACATCTGATCAAATCGCGAATGCAAAACTCACTACGCCCTACATTGGCCGTGACCACCGTCACGAGCACGGCAGCATAGAACCAAAATGCATGGATGAGGGGGAACCGGTGTACTGCTGCACTAGCAGCTAGTCCGGGCTGAGTGACATACAGAGACATCCCCGGACATTTCGCTCCGCTTGGATGTCTTTCTCGGACAATGCCTCGCAATACCAACCTTGAGGACATACCGAAATCCTAAGATGTTGAAGTGGCCAACAGGCTGAATTGCATAAGCTATCTGGTGAGGCAGGCATATCGAGCCACGGTTTGCGAACGCTGTCCCAATTCCGGGACGACATATCACGCTATATCCCCGCAACATGTGCAACTCGATATCGATTGGATACTGAACCTCAGCTACCGGGCCTTCATTTTGGCGAGCCGCTCCTCCAACCGTCTAGTGATCGTCTTGTCTGTCAGCGGTATGTAGAAAACTGAATTCGCAACGTTCGTGGTCATAATCGCAGCGATAAGCTCGCCGTTCTGAAAGCTCTCAACGAGATACAAAGTCATATGGTCTCCGACCACCTCGTCCACGTAATAATAGCGAAGGGAATGGTAGAGAAAATAGAATTTTCCGACCTCGAGTGACGCCCCGCCAAGTGGCAACGTCGAAAGGTCTGTTTCGAATTTCTGGCCGGTCAGCACGTTCTCATATGAAACCTGAGCCGAAACAGCCGACAGCTCTACTCTGACGTCAGCATCTAGTACGCGGGCACGGATGCGCTTGATTTCCACCTCTATCGCAGCGACCACCCCGGACCTGAAAAAGTAGTTGTCCGGTGGAGTAACCGAGCGACCGAATACCACCCGGCGGACGAGTGACGTTCCGTTGGTAAATGGCTGTGATACGAGCGGGTCCACCGCTTCCAGCAAACTGCTCCCTTCCTCCATTGAAGTCTTTCGAAGATAGTAGGTCATCTGAGACGGCTCGTCGGGCAGGTTTGCCTTCGAACCATCGCGATATTCGAGGGTAACGCGAACAACCCGGTGAGCATCTGTCTCGCCTAGGTCTCTTACCTCGGGTTGAACCACAAATGGTGGCGACCCATCTCCAGCCAAAACGGTGATGGGAGGCAGCCTAAATTCATTGGTCGGGAAAGCGATCTTAAAGAGATCAACATCATGGCGCTGGGCAACTCGAATTGCACCCTCTTGATAATCGCTGGTGCTAACGAAAACAGCCTTATGGACTTTCGCGTCCTTGGCCTTGGTTACAAAGGCATCGATCATTTCAACCGAGATTGATCGCCTCTTGTGCTTTACCTCGAACCCGATCAGCACGTGATAAAATCCGGCCTGAATGGTGGCGAGAACGTCAAACTGTCGGCGCTCGATTTTGACGTTCCACTGGACCTCGGCGGTCTCCATCGTCAGCCGATTGATCGCAGCGGTAATGAGTTCGATGAACTTGTCGTCGGAAATCATTGGCGTTTGCCCGAGAGCGAGGACACATCCCTACCCCAAGCGACTGCGTTGCGCCACTCGCGTTAACTGCTGTTTCTGCTATGCCGGGCGTCGTTGTAGCCTGTATTGGCTATACAGCGACAATTAGTTCGAAGGGGATAGGTGAGAGTGTTGAAAGCGGAGAGAACGGTCTCCCGCTACCAAAACTTCTTAACCCCTCAACGCCCGCGCAATCTGGACCACAGGGGTTCATGAGATAGCGAAGCGTTTGTGGGGCTGCTGGTCGAGAGGACACCTCCACCGGCGTGCCAATAGGCAAGTCCGGCAAGGCAAGTCTGCACGACGGTCAGATCGGGACGCCAGCGGCCAGTCCTACCGCTTTTCACTTTGATCGGCCATGTCTTTGCCGCGTGCGACAAAGCGGCGCCAGCCGCCATAGGCCGAGATGTCGGTGGCCGCCGACAGGCCTGCTGTTTCGGCGAGGAACCCCTTCGCCAACGTTCCATCATCGAGCTCGATCGTGCCGATGCCGAGCGGCGGCGGGATGGCGGCGACGAAGCGGCCGAATGCAGCCGCATCAAGTCGCCAGACCTCGACGTCGATCCGCATGCCGCCATCGGCAACGCGGATCAGCCCCGGCTTCGGCACCAACTGGCCGGCCAGAGCATAGAGCTTGTAGGCGGCGGCGGTCCTGGTCGCGCGCCCGAACTGCGCGCCAAGCTGGTTGAGCTGGCCGTTGAGCGGCATGCCCGACAGATGCGCGCCGACCACCACTAGGTCGATCAGGCCGTCGCCAGGCGGCTGGGCGGCTGGCTGCAGGCCGGGCTGCTGCCAGTCTGTGGCGCCGAGCGGGAGGCCGCTCGCCGCATGCAGGTCGCGGGCGAGCATCGCCGTCAGCGCATCGCAGCCGGCCGGCGCCAGCAAGGTGACGCTCATCGGCAGGCCGTCGCCGCGCTTGCCCGTCGGCACGGCGATGCCGCACATATCGAGCAGGTTGACGAAATTGGTATAGGTGCCGAGGCGGCTGTTGGTCTCGACGGGATCGGCGAGCACGGTAGCAGTGGTATAGTGCGTTGGGGCGGTCGGCACGCAGAACAGGTCGACCGAGGCGATGACCGGGGCGAGCTTCGCCTTGTAGCCCTGCAACGCGTAGAGGCCGCGGAAGGCGTCCGCCGCCGACAGGTTCCTGGCGCCGCCGATGATCTTGCGCGTCACCGGATGCAAGGCTGCTTCGTTGGCCTCCATGAAATCGCGGATCGCGGCATAGCGCTCGGCCACCCAGGCGCCCTCATAGAGCAGGTTGGCGGTGGCGTAGAAATCGCCGAAGGGGATTTCTACCAGCCGGCAGCCAAGCCGCGACAACATGGCAAGCGAAGCTTCGAATCCAGCCTGCATGGCCGTATCGCCGAAGAATTCGAGGTCCGCTTTTGCAGGCACGCCGACGGTCAGCACGGGCTGGAGCGTGGCGAGCGGCTGGACGGCTATGTCACGCGAATAAGGATCGGCAGCGTCGCGCGCGGCGGCAACGGAGAACACCCTATACGCATCATCGACGGTCAGCGCGAACACCGAGACGCAGTCGAGCGTGCGGCAGGCCGGCACGACTCCGGCGGCCGACAGCGCGCCGACCGTCGGCTTCAGCCCGACGATGTTGTTGAGGCCGGCCGGAATGCGTCCGGAGCCGGCGGTGTCGGTGCCAAGCGCGAAGGAGACGATGCCGCGCGCCGTCGCCACCGCCGACCCCGAGGAGGAGCCGCCTGGCACAAGCGTCTCGTCGATGGCGTTGCGCGGGATCGGCCATGGCGTGCGCACGCCGACGAGGCCGGTGGCGAACTGGTCGAGATTGGTCTTGCCGACGACCAGCGCACCGGCCGCTTTCAGCCGCGCCACGACGGTGGCGTCTTTCTCGGGCCAATAGGTGTATTCGGCGCAGGCGGCCGTCGTGGGCATGCCGGCGACGTCGATGTTGTCCTTGACGGCGAAGGGAATGCCCCAGAGCGGCTTTGCCACCGGATCGAACGGACCGAGTGCCGCGGCTTGGGCGAGGAGATCCGCCTTGGCGGCGAGATGAATCAAGATGCCGGGATCGTCGGCCGCTTCGATGCGGGTGTAGATCGTCGCGATCACATCGCCGACGGCGAGGCCTCCCCGATAGGCTGCATGCAGGCTCGCTATGTCGAAGTGGATATCGCTCATTTCGTCTCCCCCAGAATGATCACCGGCAGGTCCCACTGGATCAGCACGACGCAACCGTCCTTCGTCCACACCGAATGCTCGGTGCCGACCGGGTTCAGGATGACGCTGCCGGCGGGATAGTCACCGTTCTCGTCGCTCTGGGTGCCTTCCAGCACGACGATGGTTTCCAGCCCGACATGCCGGTGTCGCGGCACGCTGGCGCCGGACCGGTATTTCAGGATCGCGACCGACGGCTCGACCGGCCCGCCCTTCAGCAGCCAGTGCACGCTGATGCCGTCGCGGAAATGTTCGAACGCGAGATCGCGCCAGCCGCCGTCGAGCAGGCCGGCAAAGGCAAGATTAGGCATTGGCAATTCCCTCGAGCACCTGGTCGGTCGTTGCCGTCCAGCCGACGATGGCGCCCTGCGCCCGGATCATGGCTAGTGCCGCCGCCTTGAATTCGGGAAAGTAGCTTTCCGTCGCGTCCTCGGCGAGCAGGCACTCATAGCCTCGGTCATTGGCTTCGCGCATCGTCGTCTGCACGCAGACTTCGGTCGTCACCCCGGCAAAGACGAGGTGCTGGGCGCCGAGCCGCTTGAGGTCGTCACCGAAGCTGGTCGCATAGAACGCGCCCTTGCCCGGCTTTTCGATCACGATCTCGCCGGGCAGCGGCGCAAGCGCGTCGAGGATCGCCGTACCCGGCTCGCCGGCGATCAGCACGCGGCCCATCGGGCCGGCATCGCCGATGCGGATCGATGGATTGCCGCGGTTGCGCTTGGCCGGCGGCAGGTCTGAAAGATCGGGCCTGTGGCACTCCATGGTGTGGATCACCGGCAGGCCGGCGGCGCGAAAGCCCTCGATCAGCCGCTTCACCGTCGGAACGATCGCCACGACCCGGCTGACGTCGTTGCCGAGGCTGGCGCCGAAGCCACCGGGCTCGGCAAAATCGCGCTGCATGTCGATGACGACCAGCGCCATGGTGCGCAGCTTGAAGGCAAATGGGAATGGCTGCGCTGCGATTTCAGCCATCAATGATGTCCCGCCATGTGCTCGCCGATCGTCTGCACGCTCGCCTGGGCGATCGATGTCTCGTAAACCAGCGCGCCGTCGGACATGACGAGGATGCGATCGGAGAGTTCGAGCAGTTCGTCGAGATCCTCCGACATCAAAAGCACGGCGGCACCGGCATTGCGCGCCTTCATGATGCGGGCGCGGATTTCGGCCACGGCCGAGAAGTCGAGACCGAAGCACGGGTTGGAGACGATTAGCAGATCGACCTCGCCGGTGAGCTCACGAGCGAGCACGGCGCGCTGCACATTGCCGCCCGACAGCGAGGCGATCGGCGAGGACAGCGATGCGGTCTTGACCTTGAACTGCTCGACCAGGCGGGCGCTGAATGTCCTGATGGCACCGGCACTGATCCAACTCACGGGCTTGCCGTTGCCATCGATATCGAAGGTGCGGAAGGAGATGTTCTCAGCCACGGTCATCTTCGGCGCGCAGGCGTTCTTCAGCGGCTCCTCCGGGATGAGGCGGACATTGAGCGCGCGCGCCTCGGCGCGCGTCGCCGCATAGGCGGTGCCGCGCACCAGGACTTCGCCGGCATCGCGCGGGCGCTGCCCGGCCAGCACTTCGAGGAATTCCTTCTGGCCGTTGCCGGAAATGCCGGCGATGCCGACGATCTCGCCCGAGCGCACGCCGAGATCCTCGATGCGGATCGACTTCAGCCCGGTGCGGTCCGGCGCCTTCAATGCCCTGACTTTCAGCACGATCTCGGCGTTCGGCTTCGTCTCAGCACGGCTGTCGAGAGCGGCGATCGGCTGGTCGCCGATCATCATCGCCGCCATCTGCCTATGGTCGAGGTCGGCGACGCGGCCGGTGCCAGTCAGCCTGCCCTTGCGCAGCACGCTGACGTCGTCGGCGAAGGCCGTCACCTCATGGAACTTGTGCGAGATCATCAGCACGGTGAGGTCGCCCGCCTTGGTCATGGCGCGCACCAGACCCAGCACTTCCTGCGCCTCGGCGGGCGTGAGTACGGAAGTCGGCTCGTCCAGCACCAGGAAGGAGCGGCCGAGATAGAGCTGCTTGACGATCTCCAGCTTCTGCTTCTCGCCGGCGGCAAGCTCGGCCACCTTCACATCGAGCGGCAGTTTGAACGGCATCCGCTCCATGAACCGGGCAAGGCCGGCGCGCTCCTTGCGCCAGTCGATGACCCCAGGCACTTTTTCGCGCGAAATGACCAGGTTCTCGGCGCCGGTCAGCGACGGCACCAGCGTAAAATGTTGATAGACCATGCCGAGGCCGAGCGCGGAGGCATCCCTGGGGCCGGCGATCGCTGCCTCGCGGCCATCGACCAGCATGTCGCCTGATGTCGGGTGGTAGAAACCCATCATGCATTTGACCAGCGTCGACTTGCCGGCGCCGTTCTCGCCGAGCAGTGCATGGAAGGAGCCGGCGGGAACCTTGACCGAAACATTGTCGAGTGCGGTGAAGGCGCCGAAGCGCATTGTCATGCCGATGGTCTCGACGCCAACCGCTTTCCTGGTTCCGCTCATGGCAATTTCCTCACGGCAGCTGGGCGACGAGCGAGGCTGCGTTCGACACCGCGCCGAAGACGCCGCCCTGCATCTTGATCATCTTGATGGCCGCCAGATGATTGCCGTAGTCGGTGGCGCCGCAGCAATCCTCCAGCATGACGCATTCGAAGCCGCGGTCGTTGGCCTCGCGCATGGTGGTGTGGACGCAGACATCGGTGGTGATGCCGGTGAGTACGATGTTGTCGATGCCGCGCTGGTTGAGGATGAGTTCCAGGTCGGTGGCGCAGAACGAGCCCTTGCCCGGCTTGTCGATGATCGGCTCGCCCTCGGCCGGGTAGAGGTCGGGGATGATGTCCCAGCCCGGCTCGCCGCGCACCAGGATACGCCCGCAGGGACCGGGATCGCCGATGCCGGCATTGATGCGGCGCGAGCGCCAGCGCTTGTTGGCCGGCAGGTCGGCAAGGTCGGGCCGGTGGCCCTCGCGGGTGTGGATGATGGTGTAGCCCTTCTCGCGCATCGCCGACAGCACCGACTTGATCGGCTCGATCGGGGCGCGGACCAACGACAGGTCGTAACCCATGTGGTCGACATAGCCGCCCGGCCCGCAGAAATCGGTCTGCATGTCGATGATGATCAGCGCCGTGTTGTCGGGCCTGAGATCGCCATTGTAGGGCCATGGATAGGGATCGGCCTCGATGTAGCGCTGCCCGGTTCTGGCGTTCATGGCAAAACCTCCGGTCTCATTTGGTGATCGACAGTTCGCCCGGCGCGCCGGCGAGCGACCGGCTCGGCGACGAGGTGGCGATCATGATGACGAGGGTGAGGATGTACGGGGCGGCGTAGAAGAGATAGTAGCCTTGCGTGACGCCGACCGACTGCAGCGCCGGCCCGAGCGCGCCGGCGCCACCGAACAGAAGCGCTGCGGCAAAGCAGCCGAGCGGGTTCCAGCGCGCGAAGATGACCAGCGCCACCGCCATCAGCCCTTGCCCCGAGGAGATGCCTTCGGTCCAGCTGCCGGGATAGTAGAGCGACAGATAGGCGCCGCCGATCCCTGCCAGCGCGCCGCCGACGCCGGTGGCGGCGAGCCGCACCGTATTCGGATTGAGGCCCATGGCGCGGGCGGCGTCGGAACTGTCGCCGACAACGCGCAGGATCAGGCCGGCGCGGGTGTTGCGGAAGGCCCACCACAGGAACACAGCCAGTGCGGCGCCGGTCAGGAACAGCACGTTGACGTCAAGCGCCGCCTGCACCTGCGGAATGTCCGACCAGGCGCCCAATGGAATGGCCGGCAGGTCGGGCGCCGAAGGCTGGATGAAGGGCTTGCCGAAGAAGAAGGCCAGACCCGAACCGAACAGCATCAGGGCGATGCCGATGGCGATGTCGTTGACCTTCGGAAATTTGCAGATCCAGCCGTGGAACAGGCCGAAGCAGAGGCCGGCGAAGGCGGCGCCGACGAGGCCGAGCCAGGGCGAGCCGGTCTCCACCGCCACCGCATAGGCGCTCATGGCGCCGAACACCAGCGTGCCTTCGAGACCAAGGTTGATGCGGCCGGA
Source organism: Mesorhizobium sp. WSM1386 (assembly GCF_055901595.1). NCBI lineage: Bacteria > Pseudomonadati > Pseudomonadota > Alphaproteobacteria > Hyphomicrobiales > Phyllobacteriaceae > Mesorhizobium > Mesorhizobium sp. WSM1386. Next base: position 2,148,775 of record NZ_CM148373.1, on the reverse strand, counting down.
GCGTTCGGTGATGGCTTCGCCGAGCGAGACGAAGATGAAGGGGGTAGAAACCCGGATGGCGCCGCCGAGTATGGCGAGCGGAACGCCCCAGAGGCCGATCCCGGAGGCGTCCATCAGCTGCTCCTTTGCCAGAGATCGGGGTTGAAGGCCTTGAAGCGGCCGTAGAGGGTCTCGCTGAACAGGATGACGATGAACAGCATGCCCTGGAGCACCAGAACGGTGGCGTCGGGAAGGTCCATGCGGCGCTGGATCAGTCCGCCGGACGCATCGATGCCGCCGAGCAGGAAAGCGACCGGTATGATGGCCAGCGGATTATGGCGGGCAAGGAAGGCGACGAGGATGCCGGTATAGCCATAGCCGGCGGCGAGCGAGGCGTTGGCGCTGCCCTGTACCGCCGCGACCTCCAGCATGCCGGCGAGACCTGCGAACGCGCCGGCCAGCCCGGTGAAGCCGACGATCAGCGAGCCGACGGCAAGCCCCTGCACCTGGGCCGCCCGCACATTGCCGCCGGCGATGCGTGCGGCAAAGCCCCAGCGGGTCTTTTCGATCAGCACCCAGGACACCACGCAGGCGACGACGCCGACGGCAAGGCCCCAATGCACCTCCATGCCGGGCATGTTGCCGATGCGGTAGATGTCCGCCAGCGGCTGGGTCGAGGGCTTGTTGAGCGAGGCTGGATCGCGCAACGGCCCTTCAACCAGCTGGTTCATCAGGGCAATCGCGATATAGGCCATCAGCAGGCTGGAAATGGTCTCGTTGACGGCGCGGTAATGGCGGAGCGCGCCGACGGCACCTATCCAGATGCCGCCGGCGGCCATGCCCGCCACGCCCATGACGAGGATGACAATGAGGGAGGGAGCGCCGCTGAGCGCGGTGCCGGCTGCCGCGGCGGCGACGCCGCCGAGCACGATGGCGCCCTCGCCGCCGATGACGACCAGCCCGAGCCGGGCCGGCAGCGCCACGCAGAGCGCCGCCAGCAATAGCGGTGCGGCGCGCGACAGGGAGTTCTGGACAGAGAACCACGAGCCGAAGCCGCCGCGCCACATCGTTTCATAGAGCTGGACCGGCGACTTGCCGACAGCCAGGATGAACAGGCTGAACAGCACCATGCCGACGACCAGTGCCGCGAGCGGAATGACGAAGGCTTCCGCCCGCCTGGCGATCCATTCGAGCGCCGCCGGATAACCCCTGGCCCCGAACGTCGCCGGCGCGCCTGCCACCGTGTCTGTCATGTTGCCGTCTCCGTGCGGTTCAGGCGGTCGAGCCGACGACGCCATCGACGAGATAGTCCATGCTTTCGAGCTCGATGGCGGTCTCGGCGAAGGCCTGGCCTTCGGTGGCCACGACGGCGCCCTTGTTGCTCTTCAGCGGGCCCTTGATGACGGAGAAGCCGCCCTTCATCATTTCGGCCAGCGTGGCGTCGAACTGCTTGCGCGCCGGCTCGGAGACGGCGGGACCGAGCGGGCTCATCTTGACGAACCCGTCGGCCAGGCCGCCGCGGGTGAAATTGGGCAGCGGCTTACCGGCGATGAGGTCGTCGACGAACATCTTGTAGACCTTGGCCCAGTTCCATTCGGCGCCGGTGAGGTATTTCTCGGGCGCCAGCGGGCTCTGGTTCGCGTGGTAGCCGCAGACGAAGGCGCCGCGGCCGGCGGCCGTCTCGACCACGACCTTGGGGCTGTCGACATGGCAGGTGATGACGTCAATGCCCTGGTCGACCAGTGCGTTGGTGGCCTCAGCCTCCTTGACCGCCAGCGACCACTCGCCGGTGAAGATCACCTGGCAGGTGATCGTCGGGTCGACCGAGCGCGCGCCGAGCAGGAAGGAGTTGATGTTGAGAAGCACCTGCGGGATCGGCTTGGCGGCGACGAACCCAAGCTTCTTCGACTTTGAGGTGTGGCCGGCGACGACGCCGTTGAGATACTGGCCCATGCCGATATAGCCGAAATAGGACCCGGCGTTCATCGGATGCTTGTCCTTGTTCCACATGCCGCCGCAGTGGCGGAACTGCACGTCAGGGAATTTCGCGCACATGGCCAGCATGTGGGGGTCGAAATAGCCGAAGGAGGTCGGGAAAATCAGCGAGGCGCCGTCGAGATTGATCATCGACTCCATGGTTTTCTGGACGTCGACAGTCTCGGGGACGTTCTCCTCCTCGACGACGGTGATGCCCTCGATGCCCTTCAGCGCCGCCGCACCCTCGGCATGCGCCTGGTTGTAGCCGTAGTCGTCCTTCGGCCCCACATAGATGAAGCCGACGGTGGCGGCGGCGGCGAAGGCCCTGCTGATCGGAAAGGATGCCGAAGCCAGGCCGAGCGCGGCTCCGGCGGCGGAGGTCTTGAGCAGCTCGCGGCGGTTAAGCGTGAATCTCGCGGTCATATTGAATGCTCCCCTGTAGGACCCTTCTTCCGGGCCGGTTAACATGCCATCAAGAAAGTGCATGCAATCGCTGTGCCAGTTTGTTTGGCGAAATTTATTGAACAAAATCAACTACAGCTCCAAAAGATACTGCTCATGTAGCAGGCAATTGCATGCACTTTTTGCCTTGAAAACAGCCAATTTGACAGGCAGATTAAAATAAAGGCATAGAGAGGCATATTGAGTCGAAGACGCCGCTTCGACCGACGCCACGAGAAGACGGGACGGAGGAGATTTGTCGGGGAAGCGCAGCTTGATCAGGTCGGGCACGACCGTGGATCAGATGGTGAGGGCGATCGGCGACCGGATCGTCACCGGCTTCCTGCGCCCGGGCGAAAAGCTCGATGAAACCTCGCTCGCCGCCCGCTTCGACGTGTCACGCACTCCGGTTCGGGAGGCGCTCGGGCAGCTCAGCGCCATGGGCCTGGTCGAAAGGCGCCCCAACCGCGGCGCCATCGTCGCCGTGGTGACGCAGGAGCATCTGGCCTCGATGTTCGAGAGCATGGCCGAATTGGAAGCGATCTGCGCGCGCTTCTCGGCCGAGCGCATGACCAGCAGCGAGCGCCGGGCGCTCGAGGTCGAGCACCAGGCTTCGGCGCGGATGGTACGGCTAGGCGCCGAGGAGGACTACGAGTATTTCAACACCGAGTTCCACAGCCGGCTCTATCGCGGCGCCCACAACGCTCATATCTGCGAAATGACGGTGATGACGCGGAGCCGGCTGGCGCCGTTCCGCCGTGCCCAGTTCATGCTGCCGGGGCGCCTCGCCAAGTCCTGGCAGGAGCACGACGCCATCGTCACCGCGATCATGCGCGGCGATGGCAATGCGGCAGGCCAGGCTGCCAGGGATCACGTGTCCATCGTCAGCGAAGCGAGCGCCGTGTTTGCCGTTGGCGACCAAACAAGAGCCGCGCCACAACACCAGTGATGTTTTTCCGAGAAGGGTGTCTGATTGCGGTTTCGGTGCTCTGGATTGCACTCCAGGCAACATCCCATCGAAGCTGTCGCTCTCCTACGCCTTCTTTAGAAATTCCGTTCGCAGAACCAGATTTTTGACCTTTTCGGCCCGACACTCGACCTCATCTTCGTTGCCCGTGAGGTGGATGTTCTTGATCAATGTTCCGCGTTTCAGAGTGACGGACGTGCCCTTGACTTTGAGATCCTTGATGAGCGTGACGGAATCTCCGTCACTCAAAGGGGTGCCGTTGCTGTCCTTGACTTTCATGATTTCGCTTCCTGCCGTTGTGCATTCGCCCGTTGAGGAGATCAGCGAGTTCCTCGGCATCGTGCTGGTTCATTCCAACAATGGTTCGGCTGCCCATCTCGGCGGGCCGCCCGGTAAGGGCATCGTCGACGGTCCAGGTGCCGCCCGGCTCCCGGCAAGGTTTGTAGCGTTGAATCATGATGCACGATAATCGCGCCAGTTTGCTATGCCAAGGGTGGGTCAATATTTTTCGGTTTGTATTGATGTTTTGAACATCAATGATACGATCCGGATTATCATTTCTCACACTCAGACACTGACGCCTCGATTCCGCGCGGGAGGCAAGGTTCGCTCATGATCGTGTATCTGCGCCGGTTGACCGGAAAGGAGCGGAGCGAAAGAACCGACCGGCACCTCGCTCGCTTTCTGACCTTCATCGCAGGTGCCGCCAATGCCGGTGGCTTTCTGGCGGTTCAGCAATATACGTCCCACATGTCAGGCATCGTTTCCTCGATGGCTGATCATCTGGCACTCGGCAATGTCGAACTGGTGCTTTCCGGATTGGGAGCCTTCTTGTCGTTTGTTGCCGGGGCCGCCTGTTCGGCGGTCTTGGTCAACTGGGGAAGGCGGCAAAACCTGCAGAGCGAATACGCGTTCCCGCTTGTCCTGGAAGCGATCCTGCTGATCTGTTTCGGTCTGCTCGGCAGCCATCTTGCTCGTCACGAAGCGCTGTTCGTGCCGATGACCGTGATGCTGCTTACCTTCATCATGGGGTTGCAGAACGCCATCATCACCAAGCTGTCGGAAGCCAGAATCCGGACGACGCATGTCACTGGCCTGGTGACCGACATGGGCATCGAAATCGGCAAGCTGCTTTATTGGAACATCTCGGGAAATGATTCCGACGGACTGTTCGTGAAGGCGGATCGAAGGAAGCTGAGACTGCTCGCGTCGCTTGTGGCATTGTTCTTTATCGGCGGCGTCATCGGCGCAGTGGGTTTCAAGCACGTCGGCTTTGCCGCAACGCTGTTTCTCGCAGCCATCCTCCTCGTTCTGGCCACCATGCCAGTCCTGGAGGATGTCTCCGTTCGCATGAGGCGGCTCCTGCAGTAGCTTGGCAGTCCTGCCTCAGGACCACGACAAGACTAGGTCAAGGGATGCCTCGCCGCTAAGCGTTGTGCCGCCCCTCGTGAGGGGAGCGATACCTCCACCATTGCAGCTCGCCTCGCAGATGCGTCACGCATCATTATTTGAATGCTCCCCATTTTAATATATGCTCCAACGCCCAGAGATAATACCTCAAAGCTGACAAAGGGGGTGCGACCGTGATAACTGCTCCACAGTTGCGTGCCGCAAGGGCACTCCTTGGTATCGACCAGCGCAGGCTTGCCGAATTGTCTGGCCTTTCCGTGCCGACAATTCAACGCATGGAGGCCAGTGAGTCGATTATCCGGGGCAACGTCGATTCCCTCATGAAGTTGATCGGAGCACTTGACCTCGCCGGCGTCGAATTGATCGCCGATGGCGCCTCAAGCCAGATCGGCGGGCGCGGCGTGCGGCTGAAGGCAGACTTTGATCCTGCCAAGGTTCTTGGCCGGGCAGATGCGGATGCCAAATTCCCTGTGAGGAGCGTGGCGTGATTCCGGGGGCCGCGGTCCTTCTGTGGAGCGTCGCCGCGCTCCTGGGGACCGCGGTGCTTGCGGTTTCGGAAAGCCGCAGGGCGGGACCGGCAACACGCCTGATCTATAGCTTGACGCTAGGCATATCGGCGGCCGTGCTCCTGGTTCTCGCGAGCCGCATCGCCGATGATCCCGTCACCCCGTCGACCGCCGTTTTGCCGCTTGGATTGCCATGGATCGGCGCGCATTTCCGTCTGGATGCGCTCTCGACTTTCTTCCTCGTCATCGTCAACTTCGGCGGCGCCATGGCCAGTCTTTACGGCCTCGGCTACGGCAGGCATGAGTCTGTGCCACATCGGGTGCTGCCGTTCTTCCCGGCCTTCCTCGCCGGAATGAATCTTGTCGTGCTCGCGGACGATGCCTTCACTTTCCTGCTTTCCTGGGAATTCATGTCGCTCGCTTCCTGGGCGCTCGTCATGGCGCATCATCGCGACCAGGACAATGCGCGGGCGGGCTACATCTATCTCGTGATGGCGAGCTTCGGCACGCTCGCGCTGCTGCTTGCGTTCGGCCTGTTGGCTGGCCCAGGCGGAAACTACACGTTCGAGGCGATGCGTACCGCCTCATCCACCCCGCTCGTCACTGCTTTCGTCCTGGCTCTCATGCTGTTGGGCGCCGGCTCCAAGGCTGGACTTGTTCCGCTCCACGTTTGGCTGCCGCTCGCTCACCCGGCCGCGCCAAGCCACGTCTCGGCTCTCATGAGCGGCGTCATGACCAAGGTCGCCGTCTATGGCTTCATTCGCGTTATTTTCGATCTTCTCGGTGAGCCGCCATGGTGGTCGGGCGTCGTCGTCCTTTTCTTCGGCGGCCTGACGGCGGTTCTCGGCATCCTCTACGCGCTGATGGAGAAGGACCTGAAGCGGCTTCTTGCCTACAGCACCATCGAAAACGTCGGCGTCATCTTCGTGAGCCTTGGCCTCGCGCTGGCCTTCAAAGCGAACGCCATGCCATCGGCTGCCGCGCTGGCGCTCACCGCTGCGCTGTTCCACGTCCTCAACCATTCCTTTTTCAAGAGCCTGCTGTTTTTCGGTGCGGGCGCGGTGCTGACGGCAACTGGCGAGCGGGACATGGAGAAGCTGGGCGGCCTCATCTCTCGCATGCCCCTCACTAGTTTCGCCTTTCTGGTTGGCTGCGTGGCGATCTCGGCCCTTCCACCCTTCAACGGGTTCGTCTCGGAATGGCTGGCCTTTCAGGCGATATTGCAAAGCCCCGATCTGCCGCAATGGGGCTTGAAGGTCATGGTGCCCGCCGTTGGCGGTCTGCTGGCGCTGTCAGCGGCACTGGCCTCAGCCTGCTTTGTAAAGGCGTTCGGGATCACATTCCTCGGCCGGCCACGCTCGGCCGCGGTGGAACTGGCGCACGAGGTCGACCGCTACTCGCTGGCGGCAATGTTCATTCTCGCCGCACTTTGTCTGCTTGCCGGCATTCTGCCGGGTCTTGTCATAGACGGCCTATCCTCGGTGACACTACCGCTGATTGGCAGCCGGATGCCTGTGCAGATGGCGCAACCTTGGCTGTCGATCGTGCCGATTGCAGCGAGCCGCAGTTCCTACAACGGCCTGCTGGTGTTCCTGTTCATCGCCTTTTCCGCATCCGCGGCGGCATATGTAATCCACCGTTTCGCGTCGCATGCACTGCGTCGGGGTCCAGCCTGGGGTTGTGGCTTCCCGGATGTCGTCCCCACCTCGCAGTACACGGCCGTCAGCTTCGCGCAGCCTATCCGTCGCGTGTTCGGCACGTTCGTATTCCGTGCAAGGGAAACGGTCGAAATGGTGGCGCCTGGCGAAACCGGGCCGGCGCGTTTGCATGTCGAAATGCATGATGTGATCTGGGAGACGCTCTATCAGCCGATCGCCAGGGCCGTCGATTTTGCGACCGACCGCCTCAACCATCTGCAGTTCCTGACGATCCGGCGCTACCTGACGCTCGTTTTCCTCTTTCTCATTGTCCTGCTGCTGGTGCTCGCACTATGGCCATGATCCTTGAGTTGGCCGTTCAAGGCGCGCAGATGGCGCTGGTGCTGTTGCTGGCGCCGCTCCTGACTGGCTTCGTGCGCAAGGTGAAGGCACGACTCTTGCGCCGCCAGGGCCCTTCCCTGGTCCAACCCTACCGCGATCTGCTGCGGCTGATGCGCAAGGAAGTCGTTCTGGCGGACAACGCGTCCTGGCTGTTTCGCGTGACACCCTATTTGATCTTTGCCTCCACCTGGGTCGCCGCCGCGCTTATCCCGACATTCGCTACCGGCCTCACCTTCAGTTGGACCACCGATCTGATAGCCATCGTCGCGCTGCTTGGAAGCGCTCGGTTCTTCCTGGCGCTGGCGGGGATGGACATCGGCACGAGCTTTGGCGGCATAGGTTCGAGCCGCGAGGTAATGATCGCTTCGCTGGCCGAGCCCGCCATGCTGCTGATCGTGTTCAGCCTGGCGCTCGTTGCCGGAGCGACGCAGTTGTCCACGGTCGCCGCCTTCATGGGCTCGCCGCAGGTTGGGCTGCGGGTATCGCTCGGCATGTCGCTCATTGCCCTCGTGATGGTAGCGGTCGCCGAAAACGCGCGCATTCCGGTGGACAATCCAGCGACCCACCTGGAACTCACCATGGTCCACGAAGCGATGGTCTTGGAATATTCCGGCCGCCATCTGGCGATGATCGAGTTCGCAGCCTTCCTCAAGCTCCTGCTCTATGTGTCGCTGATTTCCTGCGTCTTCCTGCCTTGGGGAGCGGCGACTACCGGTGCAGGACTGCAATCCCTTGCCGCGGGTGTCGTCACCTATATCGGCAAACTTACCGTCTGCGGGGTGCTGCTCGCCGTGTTCGAGACAGCCATCGCCAAGATGCGCGTCTTCCGTGTCCCGGATTTCCTGGGCGCGGCGTTGATGCTTGCCTTGCTCGCCACGCTCCTCCGGTTTGTCTCCCGGAGCCTGTGATGACCGGTCTCACCTTCGATATCGCTCATCTGCTCGCCGGCGGCCTCGTCCTGGTCAGCTTCATGATGCTGTACCAGGACCGTCTCTTTGCGCTGATCAATGTTTTTGCGCTTCATGCAATCGTGCTCGCCATGTCCGTGGCTTGGCAGGCCTACATCCAGGACGCCCATCATCTCTACGTCACGGCGGCAATCGCGCTTATCTTCAAGGCGATCGTCATTCCCGTCGGGCTTCATCGCATCATTCAGCGGCTCGGCATCCATCGCGATATCGAGACAGCCGTCGGGATCGGTCCGACCATGCTTGCCGGAATAGGTCTGGTGGCCCTGTCCATGGTCCTGATGTTGCGGGTAACACCCGAAGCCGACCCCCTCGCCCGTGAGGATCTGGCCTTCGCGCTGTCCATCATTTTGCTAGGGCTGCTGGTGATGGTCACCCGCCGGAATGCCGTCAGCCAGGTTGTCGGGTTCATGTCGCTCGAGAACGGCCTGGTCCTTGCCGCCACGGGGGCAAAGGGCATGCCGCTGGTCGTCGAGATCAGCGTCGCCTTCTCGATCCTTATCGCCTTCATCGTCATCGGGGTCTTCCTGTTCCGCATCCGCGAGAGGTTCGACTCGGTGGATGTCGGTGCCCTCGACGATTACCGGGGAGAGCACCGTTGACCGTGTTTTCCCTCGATGCGGTGGCCGCCATTTTGCTGATACCGGTCATCTCGGCCGCGCTTCTGGCGGTGCTGCCGAACTACCGGATATCGGCAGGCCTCAATGTCGCCGCGAGCTTGCTGACCTTGCTCGCTGCAATGTCGCTGTTGGTCACGGATCGGCTGCAGCCAGGTCAATACCTGCTCGTCGACGATCTCAATGTCGTTTTCATCGTGCTCAACACATTCGTCGGTTTCACGACCAGCGTCTTCAGCGCCTCCTACATCGCGCATGAGCTGGATACCGGGCGACTGACCGCGGCCAATCTGCGATTCTACCACGCGATGTACCAGATCATGATGTTCGGCATGAACCTGGCGTTCGTCTCGAACAACATCGGCTTGATGTGGGTAGCGGTGGAGCTTGCCACGCTGACCACCGTGCTCATGGTCGGCATCTATCGCACGCACGAAGCGCTGGAGGCCGCCTGGAAATATTTCATTCTGGGCAGCGTCGGCATCGCGCTCGCGCTGTTTGGCACCATCCTCGTCTACATGGCCGCACAGCCGGTTGTTGGCGAGGGCACGAATGCCATGGTCTGGACGGTGCTCATCGCTCACGCCGCGCGCTTCGATCCGGCTCTGCTCAATGTCGCCTTCGTCTTCCTGCTGCTCGGCTACGGGACCAAGGTCGGCCTTGCGCCCTTGCATGCCTGGCTGCCAGACGCGCATGCCGAGGGTCCCACGCCGATTTCCGCGGTGCTGTCGGGCTTGCTGTTAAACGTCGCCCTCTATGCCGTGCTACGCTTCAAGCTGTTGCTCGCGGCAAGCCCTGAAGCGATCGCGCCTGGGCCGCTGATGATCACGATGGGGCTGACGTCGCTTGTTTTCGCGGCCTTCATGCTCTATCGCCGCCGCGACATAAAACGCCTGTTCGCGTACTCCTCGATCGAGCACATGGGCATCATCGTGTTCGCCTTCGGCATGGGTGGCCCGCTCGCCAATTTTGCCGGACTGCTGCATATGGTCATGCATAGCCTGACCAAGTCGGCGATCTTTTTCACGGTCGGCCACATTGCCCAAGTCAAGGGGACACAGAACATCGCCGAGATCCGTGGGCTGACGGAGACACATCCGGCGCTCGGCTGGGCGCTCGTCATCGGCGTCGTTGCCATTGCCGGCCTCCCTCCGCTCGGCATCTTCATGAGCGAATTCCTGGTCGTGAGTTCGACATTTGCAAGACACCCCCTGCTGGCGATGCCGTTGGTGTTTGGGATTCTGCTCGCTTTCGGAGCCCTGCTGCTTCGACTAACCGGCGTCGCTTTCGGCGAACCGCGCGGCAGCACAGCGCCCGCCGAGGCGTCCTACATTCCGATGTATTCCCATTTGGCGTTGGTGTTTGCCGCCGGCATCTACCTGCCACCACCGCTGGTCACCTGGTTCCAGCATGTCGCAGCTATCCTGGGGTGAGCGGAGGAGAGAAAGAGCATGCCCGCGCTGATCGACCTCATCCTTGCTGGCCAACGTGTCGAAAATCATTTCCCATGGTCACGCGCCGTGGTGACTTCGAAAAAATGGGACTTTGCCATCGAGCAATTGGCCGAGGGCCACTGGAGCCTGCTCGGCCTATGGGGTGAGCCAGGCGCCGTCCACATGGCACTTCATGACGAAAATGCCGGAGACATCGGCGTTGTCAGCCTGGAGTGCCCGAATGGCCGCTACCCATCGGTCGGCCGGCTGCATCCGCCCGCCCTGCGGCTCGAACGCGCGGCCGCTGACCTGTTCGGGCTTCTGCCGCAAGGCGCGCCTGATACGAGACCGTGGCTTGATCATGGCTATTGGGGTGTTAGCCATCCGTTGAGTACCCGCGCCCGGCCGCCGGCTGCGACAGCCTCCCCCTATCCTTTCCTGTCGGCCGAGGGAGAGAGCCTGCACCAGATACCGGTCGGGCCTGTGCATGCCGGCATCATCGAGCCGGGGCATTTTCGATTTACGGCGAGTGGCGAAACGGTCGTCCGGCTGGAGGAGCGCCTCGGATACGCACACAAAGGCATAGAAGGCTTGATGGCGGGCTCCGATATCGACCGTGCAGCCAAACTGGCGGGCAGAACCTCTGGCGACAGTACCGTGGCATACTCCCTCGCCTTCGCGCGCGCGGTCGAAGCGGCGTTGGGTGTCGAGGTTCCCCCACGCGCGATCTGGCTGCGAGCGCTCATGGCCGAGCTGGAGCGCCTGGCCAACCATCTGGGCGACATCGGCGCTATCTGCAATGATGCCGCCTTCGCGCTCATGCATGCCCACTGTGGGGTGCTGCGTGAGCGCGTATTGCGGGCAAGCGATGCTGCCTTCGGCCATCGTCTGATGCGCGACCGCATCGTGCCGGGAGGCGTGGCAGCCAACCTGAGCGATGACGGGGCAACAGCGCTTTGGTCCCTGATCGCAGAGATCAGGCAGCGGTTTCCCGCACTGGTCGAGCTCTACGACAACACCGCGTCGCTGCAGGATCGGACAGTCGCAACCGGCCGGCTGAAGGTGGAACTTGCTCGACAATATCGGGCCGGAGGGTATGTCGGCCGGGCCTCCGGTCGGGATTTCGATGCGCGGCGAAGTCTCGCCTACCCTCCCTATGACACGCTCAACTTCGATGTGCCTCTCCTTCAGGAAGGCGACGTGAACGCCCGTGTCTGGATTCGCATCCGCGAGGTCGAACAGGGCTTGTCCCTGGTCGAGCAGATCTTGCGACAACTGCCGGATGGACCGATCCGCGTCGACGTCTCTCAGACAGGCGGGCCGCATGAAGGCATGGCGCTCGTCGAAGGTTTCCGGGGCGACATTCTGGCCTGGCTGCGCATCGGCAAAAGCGGCCTGATCGAGCGTTGTCACCTGCGCGATCCCTCTTGGTTTCAATGGCCGCTGCTTGAAGCCGCTATCGAAGGAAACATCGTTGCCGACTTTCCGCTGTGCAACAAATCGTTCAACTGCTCTTATTCGGGCCATGATCTCTGAAGGCACGCTGTCATGCGCAAGCTTCTTTTTGAAAGCCTGATACGCCGCCCTCTTACCGAGCGTCCGCCGTTGACAAGCGGCACGGCGGTCGACGAACTCGCACGCGCGCTCGATGGGGCCGCTCGCAAACGATTGGGGCGAAGCCTGTCGATCCGGGCGGTCGATGCCGGTTCCTGCAACGGCTGCGAACTCGAGATGCACGCGCTGAACAACGCCTTCTATGACATCGAGCGTTTTGGAATCCGGTTCGTCGCCTCGCCGCGCCATGCCGATGTACTGCTCGTTACCGGACCGGTCACAAAAAACATGCGAGAGGCATTGAAGCGAACCTACGACGCAACACCCAACCCAAAATGGGTGGTCGCACTTGGAGATTGCGCAAGCAATGGCGGCTGTTTTGCGGGCAGCTACGCCGTGATGCGCGGCGTATCGGAGGCCTTGCCCGTCGATCTGCACATTCCAGGTTGTCCGCCACCGCCAATCGAAATTTTGAAAGGCCTGCTCACTTTGCTTGAGGGGGTGAATTCGAAGACCGGTGCCGTCCGAAGCTGACACGGCGCCCAGCAGTGCCGTTGGCCGCCCGGCGATTTCGACTTCGATCCAGCCGATCCTCGATGGATCTCGAAACACCGCAACGGTTTCGATCAAGTGCTTTTCGAGCTTCTGTGACCACCTTCACAGACCGCCAGGAGATTTCCAGACAGAAGTGTGACCCAGCGGAACTGGCCACCTTCGATCGGCCTTCCGCCAATTTAGAATTTGTTTCTAACCTGGGGCGAACAGATGCGGATCTCGTTTGCGTGCGGCTCGTTTCTCGCCGCGGCTTTTACCTCCGCCGATGGCACCGACGGATACCTACGTCCTTGTCACGACCATCTTCGACGCTGCCGTCGACACCAAATTGGAGCTTTGCCCAATGCAAGGCACTGGCCCACGGCCGTGCCGAGATCGTCGTGCGGATCGCACGCGCCGATCTTGGCGGTTTGAACAAGGCGGTCGGCACGGATATGCCGGGCGCACTGCCGTCTGCACGTTTATAGGTGTACCTCCAGCCGTGCGTGCAGACGGCCCTCTACAAATAGTGCTGGTCGGGAGATCAATCCGTCGAGCGGCAAAACACGCGGTTGCAGGTGCCGATGTTTGGAGATCGTGACTGCCGCATCCTTCGTGTCAGTCAAAGAGTCGAGAAAGAGATCATTCGCGGGCTGGGTTTCTCGTACAGCCACTGGTTGAGCTGTTCGGCCGCGATTCAGGAAGGGCGCTGGGGCGAGAGGGGATCGGGCTTTCCGGTCCCCTTTCTGCTGTCAGAAGGGGCACGATTCAAAATGACATTTGCTTTGATCGATCACCCGGTTGTCATACAATCAATCCGGTCACGACAACACCGGGAAGCCTTCATGCCAGCCGCCAGTGCGAACGCCAGACAGGATCTGCCGCACCTGGCGCGCATCGATCCGAGCCAGTTCGACCTCCTTTTCAGCGGCTGCAAGCTCGAACGCTATGCCGCCGGCCAGCATCTGTTCCTCCAGGAAGACGCTGCCGACCGTATCTTCGGTGTGATGAGCGGCACAGTGGAGATCTCGATCTATTCGCCGGATGGCCAGAAGCTGGTCGCCAATATCGAGCTGTCGCGCAGCTTGGTCGGAGAGATCGGCGCGCTCGATGGGCGCCCGCGCACGGCCACGGCGATATGCCTCACAGCATGCGAGCTGGTTTCGCTCAGCCGGACACATCTGTTTGATCGAATTGAGAAAAACCCATCCCTGGCGCGTGCCATGATCGAACTGTTGTGTGCAAGGTTGCGCTGGGTCAGTGGCGAGCTCGGTGACCAGGCTTTTTTCGGTATCGAGGCGAGGCTGGCAAAACGACTGGTCTTTCTGGAGGGTGTCATGGCCGACGGCGCGGGCTGGATATCGATCTCGCAATCCGAACTGGGTGAATTCCTTGGCGTCACCAGAGAGTCGATCAACAAGACACTCAACGATTGGCGCAGCCGGCGGGTCATCGCCATCAGGCGCGGCGGCCTGCGCATATCCGACGCTGGCGCGCTTCGTCGTATTGCCGAGTCGCAAGACGACTACTGACGGCGCCCACAATTGATGTGCCGGGAGATCAGAGTCGCGAAATCAGAAACCGCAATGCCGACCTGCTCGGCATGAAGAAATAGCCGCCTCCCCGGGTGGTCACGAATTGCGGGATACCTTTCAGCACCGTCACCTTTTCCCAGGATGGTATGGTGAACCTGCCGTTGCCGTCGCGCGACCCGATCGTCGGATCTTTTTCGGCCACAAGCCCCTGGAACGAGGTCGATGATACCCAGGTCTGCTGGATGAATTCGTACTGCCGCTCGATATCCGCATTGAGGCACATGAAGAGCAGTCCTTTTTCGACCTTGCCCCCCTTCTTGCCCTGTTTTTCGTAGCTGCGACCGACCCGGATGATCCGATGGCGCTTGCCGATCCTGATCTGCGTTTCACGGTCCTCACCCAGCGAATCGCGAGGATTCGACCGCCGGACGTGAGCACCCAGCGGGCAGCGGTGCCCTTGGGGATCCTCGGTGCCGAAAGCAAAGTCATTATCGGCACCGCGCCCCGGCCGGCCGTCGGGATTGCGCACTAGCGAGCTGCCATCGGGCCAGCGGCCAAGCATCTTGGCGGCAACCCAACGCGGGGTAATGGCCGGGTCGTCGGTCTCGCTGGCCGCCTGTACCGCCGCCGCCTTGCAATACGCGTTGAAAGTATCGACGTGCTGCTCGAACTGGCGCATGACGAGGAAGGTGCCGTTGCGGCCGAAGTCGCGGCGCGGCGGCGGCAGGCCTGGTATCTGCCGGTTGCGGCGGACCGCCGAGAGGATACCGGTCCGGTCGAGCGACGCCTCGACAGAGGGCGATGCCGGATAGAAACCGTGCTCGTCGCGATAGCCGAACAGAAACTCGCCGGGCGCGACAAGATGCATGGGTGCCGCGCCAACGTTGGCGCGGGCGGTTCCCCTGACGATCGGCTGTGAGACGCCGTCGACGAAGCCAAAGTGCTCGACGGCGCGCTTGCCGTCGCGCTTGGTCGCGAGCGGCAGCTCCGAGACGAGGTCCATCCCCGCTGCCGCCAGCTTTGCCTTTGCGGTGCCGACCTCGACCTTCAATCGCTCCGGGCTTTCCGCATAGCAGACGACCACCGCGTCAACCGGCTTTTGCGGCGAACCCCATTGCCACTTCTGAGGCACGCTATCGCCGAGATCGTCGAGGATGCGGCTGCGCTCGGGATTGCCCATGCCGTGGCGAAAGGCGACGGGGAATGTGTCGAGCGGATTGTCATCGACGCTGCCGTCCAGCCCGAGACGACGAAGGCCATCGGGGCCGAACGCAACGGTCATCGCCCGCCCCGCCGGCACGCCGTCGCCGAAGCTGGTCTGCTCGACAACGAATTCCAGCCAGGCCCTGCGCCTGCCCCCGGAAAGGTTTTCCGGTATGGCCATCGCCAGCATATGGGCATGCCCCAACGATCCGAACGGACCGAAGAACAAGGACTGGATCTCACCGGTCTCCAATTGTTCGACGGGCAACGGGTCGGGCGCTGCTGGTCCGACGTCCGCCTTCCTGGCCTGAGGGCGCGGCAGGGAGCCGAACAGGCTCAGCCAGTCACGCGCCCCACTGCCGGTCGCGGTGGCGATGCCGTGCCTGATCCTGGAATTGGCGCGAATGCGCAACGTGTTGAGAGCAGGATAGGCCGAATACCAGAACAGCGTAGGCACCTGCTGGCGGCGCGCCCAGCGCTTGAAACGGTCGCCGTCGCGGGCGCCATCAAGGAAAAGCCAGCGTGTGCGAGGATAACCCTCGGTGTTGCTCCATACGCCCGTCAGGCCGGCGGCGGCCTTGGCGATGAAATCCTCGAGATAGCTTTCCCAGCTGCCGCCATAGTTGGAGAAGAACATCAGCCTGTTGGTGCCGGGCAACAGCACCCATCGGGCAAAATGGATGGTGTTGATGGTGGCAAGGAACCCCGGCCTGAAGACCTTCTGCGCCGAGATCGAGATCAGGTAGAACGACAGCCTGAGCGCCAGCCTCCGCAATATGCCGACCTTCATGCTCGATATCGCCGTGAGATGGTTCTGGGCTTGCCCAGGCTGGTCTTCGCGGGCCAGAATCTTGTCGAGATCGCCGAGATCGACCGGCGTGCTGTGCGGCAGATCAATGTCTTCGAGGCGGCGCAAGGCGAGAAAGCACAGACCGAGGATCACCGCTGCCAGCGCCAGGATTCCGAGCACGGCCAATAAAAGCGCAGTGCCGGCTATGGCAATGGTGCCTAGTGTGAAACCGGGCGGATCGCCGAACACCAGCACATAGGTCATCCACCAGAAGGCGAGCACCAGCACGGCGACTGCGGCCAGCACGGCCGGCGCCAGCAGCGTGGTTGTTATGGCTTGCCACCATTTTCCGGGGGGCCGTTCGAGCAAGCTTTCGGCAGGCTCGAATGCCCAGTCGAATTTTCCCAGGGACCGAACATACCGACGGGCTTCCTCAAGCGCGGCCGCCGCTCCGCCCTTGGTGGCGCACGGCTGTTCGACCAGCAGGCGAACTGCATCGGCAAGTTCGGCTTCCGCCAGGATGCGCTGCACCGAATGGCCCGGTGTACCGGAAAAAACCAGTCCGGCGTTGCTGCCGAAAGATAGTGAAATCTCGACATTGTGCTTGCGCAGGAATGCGTCCAAGGCGAGGCCGTCAGGCAGGTCGCAGACGTCCTTCAGGATTGGCCGCAGCCTGTCCCCGATGGCATGCGCAACAGCATTGATGACATCCTCAGTGCTGCCGTCGCCGGATACCTCCAGGACAAGCGCTCCTTTCCCATCGGCGGGGGCATTGCCCGCCTCGCCGGTTGGAACAACAGCCAGGCTGGCGAAATGGATGATGCCGGTGGCATTGAGCGCGGCACGAATCTCGTCGCTGGCAGGGTTGCCGAACCCGGCGACCTCTTCGCGGATGGCGTCCAGCGACGCAGGCAGGGTGATCGGGCACACCACCGTCACCATCGAATGGGTGACCGTGCGGCAAAGAGCAGTCGGCTCGAAATCGACCTTCAGGCTGTCCGGATAGGCGCCGATATGCGTCATCCTGCCGGCCTTGCCGCGCGCGCGGCGGACATTGTTCTTCTGGAACAGGGCGCGAAGGCTTTCGCCAATCTGAATCCTGGCGATTTCGGCGCCGATGCATTGATGAATGCCGTAACCGAAGACCAGGTAATCGCGATGCGGGCGCGACGTGTCAAAGTGATTGGGGCTTTGCACGGCCTCGGGATCGAACATCGCCGACAGCGTTGCCGGCATGACCACCGTTCCAGCCTTCACCAGGCGCTCGCGGCGCGTGCCCATGGCGATGGTTGCGTCGCGCGCGGTGTAACGCCAGGGACCAATCCAGATAGGCTTGAAGCGCATGGCTTCCAAAATGGCTCTGTCCAGGCTGCCTGTGTCGTTCTTGGCCAAGGCTGCATCGATGGCCCGGCGCGCATCGGCGCGGGACAGGATCACGTCGAGGCAGTTGCCGCCGGCGAGCACATTGGTCGGGACAAAGCCGGCGATCATGCCAAGCATGATCGAATGAATGTCGGGAAGCGAGAGGCGATCCTGATCCATGAGATCGACAAGCCTTGCCAGCGGCAGCCGATCCTTGGTCCCCTTCCTCTCGCGGATCGCATCAATGGAGCGGTCGATCACCCTGATCAGCCGGTCGCCAGCCACCACCGCGAGCTGACGCGTGGTGGGGCTTGCCGTCGGGTCCGAAAAAAACAGCGCACTCAACGCTATGGCCCAATCGGCAAACTCGGATTCATCGTCGATCTCGAGGCCGAAGTAATCGCGGCAGATGCGCACCGGAACGATCTTTATCAGTTCCGCTATCGCATCGAAGCCGGGGCTTGCGCGCATCATTATTTCTTGTGAATGCCTCGCGGCGATCGGCCTGACCAGGGCCTCGACTTCTCCCGGTGGGAAAGCGCCCAGCACCGACGATTTCATGCGCCGGTAATCGGCGCCGTCCTGCATGCCGAGAATGAAGTTCGATCCGCGTGCCAGTTCGGCCATTTCCGGCCCGTAAGGCGTCTCGAATTCGTCGCCGCGCTCCAGTATCTCACGGACGTCCGCATTCCTGGTTACGAGCAGGAAGTTGCCGATGGCGAGATTGGGCCAGAACCTGCGCAGCAGCGCCAGCATCCAGCGCGGATCATTGAAGAGAACGCCGATGATACGCGACATGATACCCTTGGAGCGGAGTCGCTCCAGATCGAATGGCGGCATTTCGGTTAGTGGGCGCTGGTTTTCTTGTCCGGCCCGGACGGCGTCGAAATACTTTAAACGGATCATGCGCGTTCAAGCCCCCCGGCTGTCCACGTCATTGCGATGCCGGCTAACCCATGGCTAGGTTTGCAGCCTTCTCGCGTATGTGAATACTTTCACAGTTGTCGGCATTCGGCACCTCAATTAATCATCGCTCACGGCGGATTTGAAATTCGCGATGAGAAATTCGTTTGCCGCTTTGTCCACGAACGGTATCCAGCGCACCCTCTGCTCCGAAAAATCCGGATGTCGTGTCATAAGTATAGCCAGCTCCCGCATGGCCTCTTGCTTGCGCCCGCTCCTCGCCAAGGCGCCAATCTTCAGAAACCGGGAATAGAAATAGCCGGGCGACAGATCGAGCGATCGGTCCGCGGTAGAGATCGCCGATGGCCAATCCTCTAGGAAACTGTAAGCTGTGGCCAATTCCCCCAGATTGTGGAACCGGTAGAGGTCAAACGGGCTCAACCGCTCCGTCTCGACGAAGAACGGTATTGCACCGGCGGCATCGCCCAGCAGCAGGCGCGCGCTGCCCATCGCCGAGTGCGCAAAGGCGAAGCTTGGATTGATGTGAAGCGCTTCCTCGAGATGATCGACCGCCGATGCGGGCCGCCCTCTCATGATGTCCATGACGCCGAGATGAGCGTGCGGGCGGGCATCAAGGCTGTCCATGAGCAAGGCTTTGCGTGAATATTGCTTGACCTTGTCCAGATCGTCACTGTCGCCGAACCGCAGCCAGGCTCGCCAAAAATACCACCATGCCAGTTCGTTCAGCACCGCACTCGAATTCGGATCTTCCCGGTAAGCCTTTTCGAAAAACTCCAGCGCGATTTCAGTGTCGCCGCGTGTGCGCCGATTCATATGCCAGCGTCCACGCCGCACCAATTGCCACGTTTCCAGACTTTCCCACGGCACCTGGAAAGTCCGCGCCTGTTCGGCCCGGTCGACCTCCTTGTCGAGGATCGAGACGATCTCCGCGCCGATCTCGTCGCGCAGACTGAAGATGTCGGCCAGCGCGCGATCGAAGCGTTGCGACCATACCAATCTGCCGTTTGACACGTCGGCAAGCGATGTTGTCAGACGAATCCGCTCATCGTTGCGCATCAGCGTGCCGCTGACGATGTAGCGTGCACCAAGGGCATTGCCGATAACGCGCGTTCCCAAGGTGTCGTCGCGAAACTGGAAGCTTGAGTTCTTGGCAATCACCGAGAGCCATCTTCTGTGGGAAAGCCCGTAAATGATGTCTTCGGCTATGCCGTCGGCCATATAGCCGACGTCGCGCTCGCCTCCATCGCCCTGGAACGGCAGCACGGCGATCGCGGGTGGACCTTTGGGCGACACGTTCTGCCGACCATTGACGGAAGGGATTGCCGCCATCAGCGCCGGTGGCGGTGAGAGGTTGCCGCCGCGCCTCGCAATCAAAACGCGCACCGGCAGCGCGATATTCTTCAGCATGAGTTCGCCGAGGTCGGTGAATTCAGCCGCTGTCTTGTCCTTCACGTGGTGCCAAGTGGTTTCCGACACGGCGAGACCATCGTGGGGCGCGAATTCCTGGATCCTGGCTGCGATGTTGACGTCGTCGCCATAAAGCCGGCCTTCACGGACGATGACATCACCCGTGTTGATGCCGGCGCGAAACGGCATGCGCATGGGTTCGTCCAGGGATGAATTGAGCGTGACAATTCGATCCTGAAAATCGAACGCCGCGCGCAGCGCCTCGATCGGATTGCCGAATTCGGCCATGACGCTGTCGCCAGCATCGCCGAAGGTGCGGCCGCCGAAGGTGCTGCAGCTCTCGGCGATGATGTCGCGTCGTTCCTCGAAGGCAGCGACAGCCGATTCATCGTCAAGACCCATCAACCGTGAAAATCCAACGGCATCGATGGAGACGATCGTCGCCAGCTGACGGGTGTAATTCCGTTCAGCCATGTTTGAGTCCCGATTCCTTCTGGTCCTGCTGCAGCACAGGCGACCACCCGCTCCTGAACCTTCGTCGCGTTGCTGTGAGAATCGTCCTGGCAGGTGCGCCCGCGCCGATATCGCCCCTGTCCCTGTCAGGAACTCTAACAGTGCCGCTGCAAAAGCTCTACCACGATCAACTAATAGATCGTGGGCTTAAGCATCGTTTCCACGCTTGACAGCCGGTAATGACGCTCCAGACGCCATGCCGGGAAGGCCACGCGGCGTTTGATGATTGGAGGCGAAGCAGACCTGCCCCTATCTGCTGCCTGCGCGAGCTGCCAGGATCTGCAGGATGTCATGGATCCGGACGTCTGGATCGAAGGGCGCGGGCTTATGCGGCGGGGGACTTGCGAGGCTTCTCGGCCTGCGAGACTGCAGCCAGGTTCACGGCTACATCGAATATCTGGGTAATTTTTTGACTGATCCCAAAACCACAGGAATAGTAGACGGTCTGTCGGTGACGCCTGGTGGAAACCAGTTGGTGTTTGCGCAGCCTACTCAGATGCTGAGAAAGAGCGCTTTTGCTAAGTCCGACCAGCACAGCCAATTCGCCAACCGAAATCTCGCCTTCCGTCAGATGGCCCAGAATCACAAGTCTTCTCTCATTGCCCAAAACCGCCAGAAGTTCGGCCGCTGGCGCTGCATGGTCAGACAACCTGTCCAGGTTCGGAGAGTTTGCCTCCAGGGTGTTGATAGGCTGCAGTCGCCTGACAGAAAATTCTTTGCGATTGTGTTGCATTAGCCTTGACCCGTTGTCCGGCCAAGCGGCAACGCTCGGTGTCAAGGCGCGTCGCTTGGACCCGCTGGAGCGCGACGCGCCTTCCTGAATTTGGAGCGGGTCAGTCAGGCGCGAAGCCGGATATCACATGCGCTCCAGCAACATCCGACACCGAGTTGCCGGAGCCTCTGCTAATGGCCGGAGCCGCGCCCGGAATCGCCACCCTTGCCGCCATTGTCGCCACTCTTGCCGCCGTCGTCGCCGCTTTTGCCACCGTCGTCGCCGCTCTTGCCACCGATGTCTCCGCCCTTGCCGCCGTCGTCGCCGCCCTTGCCGCCGTTGTCGCCACCCTTGCCGCCGTCATCGCCGCCCTTGCCGCCGTCGTCGCCACCCTTGCCGCCCGTATCACCGCCACTGGAACCGCCTCCGCTGCCAGGCCCGTTGCTGTCGCCAATGCGTGAAAGCGTGGTTGCGATGAGCGAGGTGGTGATGGGTGGGCATTGATCGAGTTGATCTGACGAAAGAATGCTTCCCCGATTGATCGCGATACAACACATCGCATAGTTCGCGTCGGTAAGAGGTTGGCATTGGGCTGCCGTCATCCGCGGCCGTATACTATCCTGTGCTGCCGTAGAACTCATCATACTTGCAGCAAGAACAGCAGATGAGACGAGTAAGGTCGAATGAACCTTTCCCATCAAAGTCATGGATCGCAGCATTTCTTCCTCCAACGCAAAGGTGCGCATGGTCCCAAACCAAGACGCTATCAATTAATTTCTACAATCCGGTAACATATTGTTATGTATGTTTGCCGAGAATACCTTTTTAAGGATTGATTTACCATTTTCTGCGAGGCTTGTTGGCAGCTTGACAACCAAAAGGAGATGGTACGTGATGCGTTTCGCTACGCTTGTTGCCGTAGCCATGGTGGCAACTGGTTGCAGCGCGACAGCCGGCTCCCATGCGATGATGGTCACAAAGGGGTATGCGTTCCCTCCGCCGGCCGCTCGTGTGTTCTGCGCCAACCAGCCACGACTCTGCAGGACCAGCGGGCAGGTCAAGCTGGTGACGCTGACACCGGCACGCAGAGCCGAACTCGAAGCGGTGAACACCTCCGTCAATCGCCGGATCGAGGAGCGCAGTGACCTCGTCACGGCAGGCAGTGCCGATGACTGGCGTCTACCGACCAAACAGGGTGATTGCGAGGATATTGCGATCCTGAAAAAGAGCGAGCTTTTGAAGCGTGGATGGCCGGCTTCCGCCTTGCTTCTGACGGTCGCTTCGCTTGGCGGCGAGGGTCACACGGTTCTCACGGTTCGAACCGACAAGGGCGACTTGATCCTGGATAACCGTGGCAGTGTCATCCGCGATTGGTCAAACACTTCGTACCGTTATTTTGCCAGACAGTCGCAATCGGCCAACGGGAAGTGGGTACGGATCGGTTCTTGAACTCCGGTGCAAAACCCGGTCCAACCGAGGCATGCCGGCAAGAATGCGCGGCTGTTTGGGATAGCGACCTGCGCAAAATGGCTTGAAGCGTGTCGACCGGACACCCTTTTCCAACGCAATGCGCCTCCAAAGCACGGAGCGGCCTATATGCCCGAGCCTCTGTATCGGGCGGCTTCCACCCAGAATGCGAGCGCAATTGCTGGAGAACGTCCCTTCACTTCAAAATCTTGCCCCCGATGGCTTCCCGCCGCGATCCATACAGTCTTTGAACGCTGATAGATCGTGATGCCTCGTGCTTGCGCCCGAGCACATAGGTTCGCGTCATTATGAGACATTTTTCTAGCCCCGTTGCCCATCCACCTTGCAAAACGATTGTGGTGGCCAAGTTCTTCCCGACAAAAGCCCGCACCGGCGCGACGGCCTTTTGCCGCGGTCTTCGTCCCAAGGCCCGCCTTTTGGATTAGCTGATGCGGCATGTCTGTCCTTTCGGATGAATGCACCGTTTTTCTATAAATTTGGTAGAGTTATCCGTCATCAACGGAGGCAGAAATGACCAAACCTCATTTCAAGAAACTGCTCGGCGTACTGGTCGCCGCATCTGTCCAGTTCGGCACGCTCGGTTTCGCGTTTGCCGACACCACCATTCTCAACGTGTCCTACGATCCGACACGCGAGCTCTACAAGGCCTATGACGAGGCCTTCGTCGCGCACTGGAAGGCCGAGACTGGCGAGACGGTCACCATCCAGCAGTCGCATGGCGGATCGGGCGCCCAGGCGCGCGCCGTGATCGACGGCCTCGAGGCCGATGTGGTGACGCTGGCGCTCGAGGGCGACATCAACGCCATCGTCTCGAAGTCGAAGAAGATCAATCCCGACTGGCGCACCAAATTCGAAAACAATTCGGCGCCCTACACCTCGACCATCATCTTCCTGGTCCGCAAGGGCAATCCCAAGGGCATCCACGACTGGAACGACCTCGTCAAGGACGGCACCCAGGTGATCACGCCCAACCCCAAGACCTCCGGCGGCGCCCGCTGGAACTATCTGGCGGCCTGGGCTTACGCCAACGCCAACGATGGCGGCGACGAAGCCAAGACCAAGGAATTCGTCGGCAAGCTCTATGCCAATGCTCCGGTGCTCGACACCGGCGCGCGCGGCTCGACCGTGACCTTCGCGCAAAAGGGCATCGGCGACGTGCTGATCGGCTGGGAAAACGACGCCTATCTGGCGCTCGATGAGTTCGGCGCCGACAATTTCGAGATCGTCTATCCGCCGACATCGATCCTGGCCGAGCCGCCGGTGGCGATCGTCGACGCCAATGTCGATGCCAAGGGCACGCGCAAGGTCGCCGAAGCGTATCTCGGCTGGCTCTATTCCAAGGAAGGCCAGACCATCATCGCCAAGAACCACTATCGCCCGGCCAAGCCCGAACTGGTGGCGCCGGCGGATCTGCCCAAGACCCCCGATATCAAGCTGATCTCCATCGACGATCCGCTTTTCGGCGGCTGGAAGAAGGCACAGCCTTATCATTTCGGCGACGGTGGCATATTCGACCAGATCTACAAGCCCGAGTAAGCCCGCCGGTGGGAACGGAAGAAGCTTCCAAACGGCTTCTCCACCCCCTGATGCCCGTGCCGTCGGTTGAACAACCATAATGGTGACCCGATTATAACGTTGGATTGGCCTCGAACCGGGAACGAGGGGTGGCAGCGTCTGCACACCTCCAGATTCTCGGTCTCGCGGGAGGACCTTATGGCTGTTGGAGAACTGCAACCGGACGACAAGCTTAGTCGTCTTCTTGCCTCGGGCTGGTCCGTTGTCGGGTACTCGACGACAATGATGGCCGCCGGGAGAATGACCCATTCGGTCCTGCTGCAAAAAGAACATGTACTGATCTCGGCGACTATCGTGGCTGAGGGCGATCACGAGATCGGGCGCGCTTTCACGATGCTGGCGCCGGCACCAGACACGAAGAAGCGTCGGTCCTGAAGCCGACGCTGTGATCGGCCCAATTCAGGCGGCGCGCGTGGTGGGCTTTAGCCGCTCGGGCTTTTCCAAAACCCGTTTCCTGCCGCTCGCAAACGCGAACGTGCGATTCTGGATCGCGGTCGACGCCGGAAACAGCTTCCAACGCCCCGGCCGGAAAGCCACCCGGCTCTTCTGCGCCGCCGGGTGGTCGACCGGCAGCTCGATCTCGACCCGCTGGCGTTCGCCGCCGATTTCGAGCTCGACGCGCCGTGTGCCGGCGACGCGGCGGCTGGCGGTCACCGTGCCGGCGATGCAGCCGCTGCAGCCATCCAGCAGGTCGACATCGTGCGGGCGGAAATACAACGTCGCATCGCCAGAGAGCTCACCGGGCGCCGACAGCCCGATCGGGCGGTCGGCGAGCCAGATCTCGCCGTTCTCGACCTTGACGGGGAGCGAGCTCGATTCCCCGATGAAGCCGTAGACGAAGGGCGAGTTCGGCGTGTCGTAGATGTCGTCGGCGGTGCCGACCTGCTCGATGCGGCCCTGGCTCATCACCACGACGCGGTCGGCAAGCTCCAGCGCCTCTTCCTGGTCGTGGGTGACGAAGACGGTGGTGTGGCCGGTGGCATCATGGATCTCGCGCAGCCAGCGGCGCAGTTCACGCCGCACCTGCGCATCAAGCGCGCCGAACGGCTCGTCGAGCAGCAGCACCTTGGGTTCGATCGCCATGGCGCGTGCCAGCGCCACGCGCTGGCGCTGGCCGCCGGAAAGCTGTGCCGGATAGCGCTTTTCCAGGCCCGAGAGCTGGACGAGATCGAGAAGCTCGGAGGCGCGGCGGCGGATTTCCCGCGCCGGCGGCCGCGATGGCCCGTGCCGGACCTTGAGGCCGAAGCCGATATTGTCGGCCACCGTCATGTGCCGGAACAGCGCATAGTGCTGGAAGACGAAGCCGACATTGCGCTCCTGGATCGATCTCTGCGAGGCATCCTCGTCGCCGAAGAAGATCTTTCCCCGCGTCGGCCGCTCCAGCCCGGCGATCAGCCTGAGCAGCGTCGTCTTGCCGGAGCCGGACGGCCCCAGCAACGCGATCAACTCGCCCGACTTGATGTCGAGCGACACGTCGTGGAGCGCGGGAAACCGCTCGAATTCCTTGCGCACATTGGCAACGCGAACTTCCATCAACAGCCCCTTTGTACTGGATGCATGTCTTCAGCCCAAAACCGGTTCCCACTTTTGGGCGACATATCTTCTGGTTCATGCATGCCGCTGCCCCAAAACCGGATTCCGCTTTTGGGCGACATATCTTCTGGTTCATGCATCTCGTTGCCCCAAAACCGATTCCCACTTTTGGGCGACATACCCCAAAACCGGATTCCACTTTTGGGCGACATGCATTGTCAGTGCCCGCGCGTCGCGGCGAGTTCGGCGCCGTAGCGCATCTCGAGCAGTGTTTTCAAGACCAGCGTGACCAGCGCCAGCCCGGCCAGCAACGAGGCGACGGCGAAGGCGCCGACAGCGTTGTACTCGTTGTAGAGGATTTCGACATGCAGCGGCATGGTGTTGGTCAGGCCGCGTATATGGCCCGACACCACCGACACCGCGCCGAATTCGCCCATGGCGCGCGCATTGCACAACAGCACGCCGTAGAGCAGCCCCCATTTGACGTTGGGCAAGGTGACGAACCAGAAGGTCTGCCAGCCATTGGCGCCGAGCGAAAGTGCTGCCTCCTCATCGCCATTGCCCTGTTCCTGCATCAGCGGGATCAGCTCGCGGGCGACGAACGGGAAGGTGACGAAGACGGTGGCCAGCACAATGCCCGGCACGGCGAACAGGATCTGGATGCCATGTCCCTTCAGCCACTCGCCGAGCAACCCTTGCGCGCCGAACAAAAGCACATAGACCAGGCCCGAGATCACCGGCGAGACCGAGAAGGGCAGGTCGATCAGCGTGGTCAGGAAGGCCTTGCCCTTGAATTCGAACTTGGCGATCGCCCAGGCGGCGGAGATGCCGAAGACGACATTGAGCGGCACCGAGATCGCGGCGACCAGCAATGTCAGGTGGATGGCCGAGCGCGCATCCGCTTCGCCCAGGGCCTGCGTATAGGCACCGACGCCTTTCGCCAGCGCCTCATGGAAGACGATGATCAGCGGCAAGAGCAGGAAGACGCCGAGGAAGGCAAAGGCGATCGCCATCAGCACGGCCTGCGCCGGGCGGCTTTCGGTCACCGCCGCCGAGCGGCTCTCATGGTAGGGTTCCCAGGATTTGATTTCGGGATCAGCCATAGCGCTTGCGGCTCCATGTCTGCACCAGATTGACGACCAGAAGCATGACGAACGACAGAGCCAGCATGATCGCCGCGATCGCGGTCGCCGCCGGATAGTTGTATTCCTCGAGCCGGATGACGATCAAAAGCGGCGCGATCTCGGATTTGTAAGGCAAATTGCCGGCGATGAAGATGACCGAGCCGTATTCGCCGACGCCGCGGGCAAAGGCCAGCGAAAAGCCGGTGATGATGGCCGGCGCCAGGCCCGGGAACAGCACGCGGGTGATGATCTGGAAGCGGCTGGCGCCAAGCGTGGCGGCGGCTTCCTCGACCTCCTTGTCGATCTCTTCCATGATCGGCTGCACGGTGCGCACGACGAAGGGCAGGCCGATGAAGACCAGGGCGATGACGATGCCGAGCGGCGTGTAGGCGACCTTGATGCCGAGCGGCATCAGGAGCTTGCCGATCCAGCCGTTCGGCGCATAGAGCGTGGTCAGCGCGATGCCGGCGACCGCGGTCGGCAGGGCGAAGGGCAGGTCGACCATGGCATCGACGATGCGGCGGCCGGGAAAGCGGTAGCGCACCAGCACCCAGGCGACCAGCGTGCCGAAGACGACATTGACGATCGCCGCGACAAAGGCGGTGCCGAAGCTGATCTCCAGCGCGTTGATGGTGCGGCGGTCGGTGGCGATCGCCCAGAAATCGGTCCAGCCAAGCGCGGCCGAGCGCCAGATCAGCCCGGACAGCGGGATGAGGATGATGAGGGTGAGGTAGGCAAGCGACAAGCCGAGCGTCAATCCGAAACCCGGAATGACACTCGGCTGCCTGAACCGCCACCCCGCCTGCGCGGGTGCTGTGGTCGCGAATGTTGCGGTCATCGAGTTCAGGGGAGTCCCTCCCGCTCAACCAGGATTGCTCCCGCTAAAGGCTCCAAGAGGTTGGCGTGCGCAAGTTGTTTGAACGATCCCTGCCACTACGTCTATTCGCTCAGTGGAATTTCGCCTCCGCCGCCATTCGGAATTTTTGCGGCCGTGCAGCTACCACTTAGTGAGCGGATAATCGGGCTAGGCCGGGTAGGCCCCCTCCCCGAAATGATAAGGGCGACCCCATTTTCAATCGGCTCATACTCCACCGCTGGAACACGCGCCTGCATATGCGGGTGCGATATCGAAGTGTCCTGCCGTGTACCACCATGCCGATCCGCAGCGCTCCGCTGTCGAATGTCGGCATGAAAGGCAACAGGCAGGTGAAGCCGAAAGTATAGCCATCCCCAACAGAATAGGTGGGGTGAGCCTTAATAGCATCTCTAGCAATACCCTTGGAGGAGTTCTGCGTAGGGCCAAGCCAACGTAATAATAAGGGGGCTGGCTGGATATCGATCGGGGAGGAGAAGGAAATGGAGAGCATTTCAAAAGAACTGATGAAACTGGCAGAACACATCCGCCCGGCGCGAGAAGCGTTCGCTGAAGCGGATAAAAGGAGGATCGAATCCGCCTTGGAGGCGGGACGGCTTCTCTGCCAAGCCAAGCATGACTGCCCACACCAGCAATGGCTGGCTTTCCTGACATTGGCCGATATCTATGAGCGACAGGCGCAAGAGTTGATGCACCTGGCCCGGGCGGGATTGACGGCACACGTCGTTTCCGAAATCGGCGGCATCGATGCGGCGCTGGCCTACCTGGTGAAGGCAAGATTACCCGAGCCGGGCGAATGCCTGACTGTCGGACGGATAGGCTGGCCTGAAAAGAACACGCCCTTCGCCATCATCAAGCCCAACGCCACCCATCCTGGTTACTATGACGTGGCAATCGCCGACATGTGGGCCAATCCCGCAACGGTCTTCTCCTCCACCAAGCCGCTGAAGGGGGGAAGTGTACGGCTTGCCGACGGGTCGTTCTTCGACAACCTCTGGCGTATTGTCGATAGGGAATTGGACGTACCGCACTCGCAGCGCGAATTCCAAATGATGCCGGTGGATCTGTTTTCCCAGGATGGAGCTTTCCTCTTCGCAAAACCGGCCACCATTGCAACTGCTGGTTCGAAGACAAACCGGGCTCCCAACTACGCGCATTGACTTCGTCGCATGAGCCGGGCCTGTCGGCAGGTCTCCATTGCGGCCACGGAAATGAGGGGGCGCTCCAGCCAATACCGCCAGAGTGGAGAGATCGATGAAAAGTCACCGTGCCAGAGCCGGCGCACTGTGCTTGGCGCTGATGATGATGATATCGGAATACTCCATTGCGCAGTCCCAACTAAGCCAGGCAGAAATCTATCGAGCCCAAGCGCGGCTGTTCGAGAGCAATTTCCTGACTCGTATTCCCGATGGCAGGATTGGTCGGCGGACGTTGGATGCTCTGAGAGCCTGGCAGCGACAGGCGAAGCGGCCGCAGACCGCGGAATTGACGAAGAAAGAGTTCGACCAGCTGATGCGTTTCGATCCCGGCAAACACGCTTGGGAAGCGATATCTGGATCAACGGACGGGACCTGGATCGCGGTTTGGGGACATCGCTCCGGGGTAGAAGCAGCCAAAAAGGCCTTGGCGGGGTGCCAGAAGAAATCGTCTCGGCCCGACGATTGTTCGTACGTCTCCAATTCCGTAGATCGGAGCGGCCCAGGGTGGTCTGCTGCCGTTTTTTGTGAGCAGCGAGGTCTCTTTCGAAAGAAAGGGCAGATGTTCCTGCACAATGGCTTGAACCGGAAATCAGCCATGGACCAAGCGTTCGCCGCTGCATCGACCGCGAAATTTCGCCCGTCTCAATGCACTCTCGTGAAGGCATTGAACGGAGACGGACAACAGTGAACCATTTCAACAGCGTTTTGCGAACGGGCGCCGAAGGCAACTGGACACCTGTCCTTCATTGACGTTCTGGCGGGGAGGTATCGCTCGGGTCCGGACCAGCGACAAGATCATCCACATTAAGCGTAGTCAGACGGTGCCGGCCAACGTTTTCAGATCGCGGCGGTCTCGGAAGAGGTAATGCCATACCCGATTTCGCGCTCCATTTTCTTGATCGCTGCAGGCTTAATCGAGCGGCATCATCATCAGGGGTGACGAGTTCATGCGCATTGCGGTTGTCGGCTCAGGGTATGTCGGTCTCGTGTCTGGAGCATGCTTGGCTGACTTTGGTCACAAAGTCGTCTGCATCGACAAGGCTGAGGCAAAAATCGTCGATCTTCAGGCCGGAAGAATGCCAATCTATGAGCCTGGTCTCGAAGACCTCGTCGGCAAGAATTCCGCGACCGGGCAGCTCGCCTTCAGCAGCGAACTCGCGCCAGCGGTCGCCGACGCAGATGTGGTGTTCATTGCTGTCGGGACGCCTTCGCGGCGAGGCGACGGTCACGCCGATCTTTCCTATATTTACGAGGCGGCGCGGGAAATCGCGGCCGCGGTTCGGGGCTTCACGGTGGTCTGTGTCAAATCCACAGTGCCGGTGGGGACCGGAGATGAAGTCGAACGAATTATCCGCAACTGCAATCCGACGGCGGATGTAGCAATCGTGTCGAACCCGGAATTCCTTCGCGAAGGGGCTGCCATCGACGACTTCAAACGCCCCGACAGGATCGTTATCGGCCTGCCGTCGGACGAACGCAGCCGCGAGGTGATGGCGGAAGTCTATCGGCCGCTCTATCTCAACCAGGCGCCGATCATGTTCACCGGACGTCGCACGTCAGAACTGATAAAATATGCGGCCAACGCCTTCCTGGCGCTCAAGATTACATTCATCAACGAGATGGCGGATCTTTGCGAGAACGTGGGCGCGAACGTGCAGGAGGTGGCGCGCGGTATCGGGCTCGACAATCGCATTGGCTCGAAATTCCTGCATGCAGGCCCAGGGTACGGGGGATCCTGTTTTCCCAAGGATACGCTGGCTCTCGTCAAGACGGCGCAAGATAGCGGTGCGCCGCTACGGCTGATCGAAACAACCGTCGCCGTGAACGACCAGCGAAAGCGCACCATGGCCCGCAGGATCGTCCTCGCCTGCGGCGGCAACGTGCGTGCAAAGACGATAGCCGTGCTCGGCCTCACATTCAAACCCAACACGGATGATGTCCGTGACGCACCTTCCCTCTCGATCATCCAGGCTTTGATCGATTTTGGAGCGCATGTCCGCGTGTATGACCCGGAAGGCATGGAACAGGCCAAGCTCATGCTCGGTGCGAGCGTCGATTACGCGAAGGGAGTATACGAATGTGCCAAGGGCGCTGATGCCTTGGTGATCGTCACCGAGTGGAACCAGTTCCGCGCCCTGGATTTTGAACGCCTGTCACGCTCCATGTCGAAGCAGCTTGTGGTCGATCTTCGCAACATCTACAGGCGCGAAGAGGTCTGCAAGCATGGCTTCGAGTACGTCAACATCGGCGAGGGTGTGGCAGAAGACGGATCTGTTTTTGCCGCGGCCGCCGAATGAGGTATTTCGTCACCGGAACCGCCGGGTTTGTCGGATTTCATCTGGCGCGCCGCCTGCTGGACGAAGGTCACTCGGTGACCGGGTACGATGGGATGACGCCCTATTACGACGTTGCGTTGAAGCAATCCCGACATTCCCTGCTGCAGCGATACGACGCCTTTCGCTTCCACATCGGACAGTTGGAGGACATGGGCGCCCTGCGGCGGGCGGCAGACTCGGCGAAGCCCGATGTGATTGTCCATCTGGCCGCGCAGGCCGGCGTGCGATACTCGATCGACAATCCGCGAAGCTACACCGACAGCAATCTGGTCGGTTCCTTCAACGTGCTTGAGCTTGCCCGCGATCTAAAGCCAAGGCATCTGCTGCTTGCCTCCACCAGCTCGGTCTACGGCGCGAATGATACAACCCCGTTTGTTGAGACCGACCAGACCGATTGGCCGCTGACGTTCTACGCCGCCACAAAGAAGGCGGTGGAGGCGATGTCACATTCGTATTCGCATCTTTTCCAGATTCCAACGACGTCCTTCCGCTTCTTCACCGTGTATGGGCCATGGGGCCGACCCGACATGGCGCTCTTCAAATTCGTTGACGCCATCGAGAACGGTCGCCCGATTGAAATCTATGGCGAAGGCGCGATGAGACGCGACTTCACCTATGTCGACGATCTTGTTGAAGCCATCGTTCGGCTCATCGGATGCGCGCCCGTTTGCGGCCGGCCGATGTCGGGCCCTGATGTCGTCGATACGCTGTCGCCTGTGGCGCCGTGGCGCGTGGTCAATATAGGCGGCGGCCAGCCTGTGGAGCTGTTGTCTTTCATCGAGACAATCGAGAACTGCCTCGCCAAACGCGCCATCCGCAAGAGCCTGCCGATGCAATCAGGCGACATGTCGGTGACATATGCCGACCCGCGCCTCCTGCAGGCCCTGACAGGCTTTCGCCCCGAGACCAGCGTCGAGGACGGGGTGGCTGCCTTCGTGCGCTGGTATCTGCAAGAACGACCAGCGCGCCCGACAATCGCCGCCTAGGCATTTCTTCGCTCCAAGCAGGCGGCAAACATGGCCCTCAGGCCGACACCAGCTTGGCATGCACTTTGGGCTTGCTACCGCGCCAGGATGTCACCTCAATGGTTTCTCCGTCGCCGCAAAGCACTGCAAAACCGCTGCCGGTATGAGCCTGGACCTGGCCACTCAGCCCTATGTAGCGCCCTCGCCCCGCAAACATGCGTGCCTGGTCGACGAAGATCTTGCTGCCCCCTTCGAGAGTGAAGGCGCCTGGATAGGGGTCGCCGACAGCGCGGACAAGGCGAAGAATGCTTTCAGCCGTTTGCGTCCAATCTATCGATCCGTCGTCCGCCGAGCGCTTGGCGCAGTAGCTGGCGAGCGAGTCATCCTGCACGACGCCGACGCTGTTGTCGCGAGCGATCGCCGACACGGCGAGAGGTGTCATTTCCCGCAGGGCCTGCTTGTGCTTTTCGTAAAGCGAACGCGCGGTCTCGTCCTCGGCCACCGGAAAAAGCTTCTGCATTACAATGGGACCGCTATCGACGCCTTCGTCGAGCCGAAAAAATGTGGACCCGGTCTCCTTCTCGTTGGCGATGATCGTCCACGGGATCACCGCCCTGCCCCGAAAGCGCGGCAGTGGGGCCGGATGGAAGCCTATCGACCCAAGGCGGGCGATCGCACGAAATTCGGCTCGGCAGATCTGCGACCAACCGACGACCAGCGTCAAATCGGGGCGTCCTTCCGCGAGCCAGGCGATTGTGTCGGGCGCGTTGATGTTCCTGGTCAGATGGACCGAGGCTCCCGCCGCGCGTGCCGGACCTGACAGATCGACGAAATCGGAATGGCGTGCGGAAGCTTCGTCCGCCAAGGTGACAAGCAGCGAGGGCGTCATGCCCGCTTCGACGAGGGCGTCAAACGCAACACGGGACCCCTCCACCGCACCGACGAATGCTATGCGCATGAAATCCGGACTCCAATACGTTGCCGCGGCGACCGTGAGACACTGACCCTTTCTATTGTGCGGTTCGATCCTACGCCCAAGTCCAACTTTAGAGGTAACCGATCGTCTCCGATGCATCCCAATGTGCAACTCTTCGCAGCGGCAAAAAGCTGGATAGTTGGTGGATCGGAGTTGAGATTGGAACGGTTGATGGACTGGGGCGCGGGCCTGACTCTTCTGGATCGCGATGCCGTCGGGGGTGAACCCCTGCGCATCGGCTCCAGTCGGCCGCACGTGGTGATCGTCCTGCCTGGACTGGGCGCCGGCGGCACCGAACATGTCGTCAATGTTCTCGCCAACCAGTGGGCAGCAAGGGGCTGGCAGGTGACACTGGTTACATTCGAGGCCCCCGGTCCCCCGCCTTACTATCATTTCGATCCCGCGGTCAGGATAGAGCGGTTGGGATTGCCGCAGATGAAGCGGTCCAGGCTGGGGGCAATTGGCGCAAGCGCACGCCGGACATTTCTCCTACGTCGAACGCTCAAGAAACTGGCTCCGGATGTGGTCCTGAGCTTTCTCACGCGCACGAACGTGATGTCGCTGGCGGCAAGCCGGGGGCTGGGTCTCGACGTCGTGGTTTCGGAGCGCAACAATCCCGCGCTGCAGGACGTGGGTCCGGTCTGGCGGTTCCTTCGGGCAAAGCTTTATCCATCCGCCTTCGGATTGGTCACCATGACCACTGGCGCGCTGAACTACTTCAGCCCTGCCATGCGAAGGCGAAGCTGGGTTATTCCCAATCCCGTCGATCTTCCCGCAACAGGCAAACCGCGCCGGATCGGCGCCGTGCTCGTCGCTGTCGGCCGCCTGGTCCCGCAGAAAGGCTTCGACCTGCTGCTGAAGGCATTCGCCAACATCCGCCGCGATTTTCCCGAATGGAAGCTGGTTATCTGGGGCGAAGGTCCCGACCGTGCCGAATTGGAAGCCGAGCGGGATCGCCTGGGCCTACAGGGTTACGTTGAAATGCCCGGGGTAACCAGCCGGCCCGGCATCTGGGTGGAGACCGCCGACGCCTTTGTCCTTTCGTCCCGCTATGAAGGTTGGGGGATCGTGCTGCTCGAGGCAATGGCGGCCGGCCTGCCCGTCATATCCTTCGACTGCCAGTGGGGTCCCCGCGAGATGGTCGATAATGAGAAGGATGGACTTCTCGTCGAGAACGGAAATGTCGATGCGCTCGCGCAGGGCCTGCGGCGGCTGCTTGGCGATGAAACACTCCGCAAAAAACTCGGCGCGGCCGCAGCGGCAAGTGCCGCAAGGTTCACGCCTGAATATGTGATGCAGAATTGGGACCAGGTCATTCACGCCGTCCTGGCGGCGCGCGGTAATGAAGAGCTCTCGCCATGCTAACCACCCAGCGCGCCCTGCGCAAAATGGAAACGCGCATCAAGATGACCTGGGCCGCCTCCGGGGCGGACGCGTTCCTTGTCTCCTATCCGAAATCCGGGCGAACCTGGTTCAGGCATATCCTGTCAGACTACTTCAGCCGGACGGCTCACGACGGAAATGTCGACCTCTTCCGCATGTTCGAAGTCCTTCCAAACTTCGACCTCGATCCGGAGCGTGGGATTCCGGCTTTCCGTTACACTGAACAGCGCTCCCGGGTGCCGCTTATCCTCGTTTCGCACCTCAACTACAGGCATATGCTGTTCTTGCACCGGCCGGTCATTTTCATGGTTCGCGATCCTCGCGACGTTGTTGTGTCAGCCTATTTCCACGCGACGCGCCACAAGCATCGATTCGAAGGCGATATGGATGCTTTCATCTGCGACTATCAGCAGGGCCTGCCGGCTCTTATCGTGTATTTGAACAGCTGGGCGAAGGGCCTGAAGCATCACAGGCATGCCGTCTTGAGCTATGAAGAACTGACCGGTGACCCTGTCGGCACGTCCTCGCGCATTCTGAGATTTCTACGCCACGATCCGTCCGCAGCTGACCTCGAGGAGGCCATCGAGGCTTCTCGTTTTGAAGCGATGCGTGAACATGAGGTGGCGGGGGGCCTGCCGGCGCATGTGTATGACAGAGGCGACGCCGAAAGCCGGCGCATGCGCCGCGGAAAGGTCGGAGGGTTCGCCGACTACCTCACCGACGCGCAAGCCGAACTGATTGAACGGACCTGCTCCGAGTGGTTGACCTCGGCCGCCAAGGAGTTGCTTTGCCGCGGTGGAATCCACTTCTCGCGGTACAATTGAAGGCTTGTCCTAGGTTCGTCAGTTCGAGCCTGTCTCGCCCCCGGGATCGTCCGGATCGCGGTTGCCGCAGCCTGCGGCGGAGACGGCAGCCTTCAGCGCTCTGCATTGGTTCAGCGTCTCAACTTCGCGTTCGTCATTCGCCCCACAATCGCTGGCCTGTAAGGCCAGCGGGCACGCGGCGCGGCGTGCCGGCGTATCTGCGGTGAGACACTACGCAGGTCGAATTCATGACCAGACGCGGCGCACCCGGGATTTCCTTACCGCTAATGGGCTAGGCCATCAGTCGTAGCAGCGATCAGATGCTGACTGATTGAGGTTGCCACAGAGCCAAACTTGGTTGTGGCGGGCTCTTCCTTTCCGCCGATGATGGGTGACGCCAGCAGCGATCTGGCGCGAATCCTGGATCTGCATTGCTCCGCAAGGACGGAGTGTGGGGTGAGTTTGGCAACCATTGCGATGACCACAGGCCTGATCGGACGCGTGATGGAGGCCCTCAAACGCAGGAGCGCGGGCCGCACGCGCCTGGCCAATATCGCACACCTTTTGACGGGCAATTTTCTCGGTTCATTGCTCGGCCTCGTGGCTTTTGCGCTTTCGGCGCGCGCCCTTGGCGTGGCGAACTATGGCCAGCTTGCATTGATTATCGCATTCACCCGGGTGGTCGAGCGCGTTGTCAGTTTCCAGTCGTGGCAGCCGATCATCAAATATGCGGCGGGCCTGGACGCGTCCTCGGATCGCGATGCACTGCGCATTCTCATGAAATTTGGCCTGCTTATCGATGTTGGCGCCGCCGTTTGCGCCTGGGTCATCGCCATGGGCGCCGCACTTCTCGTCGCGCCGTTCTTCGGTTGGTCCGCGGAAGTCGTGCAGCTTCTTGTCCTGTATTCCAGCGTCCTGCTGTTCCAGATCTCGGGCGTTCCGGTCGCGGTGCAGCGCATGGCCGGCAACTTCCGCCTCTTGGCCTACGGGCAGCTGCTCAATGCGGTTTTGCGGGTGTTGCTGTGCTTGCTCGGGGTGCTGCTCAAGGCTGATCTCGCCTATTTCACCGCGGTTTGGGCGGGAACACAGATCCTCGGGTCCCTGACACTCGTGACCCTGACGATGCGCGCCCTGCACAGGCAGGGCGTTCGCAAGATCCTGCGCGCGCCTTTGGCCGGAATCACAAGCCGCTTTCCCGGCATCTGGAATTTCGCCTGGTCTTCGAACATTTCGCTGACATTGCGCGTGAGTGCCCAGGAACTCGATACGCTGCTGGTCGGTTTCCTCGCCGACCCGGCTTCAGCGGGCTTGTACCAAATCGCCAAGCGCATAGGGCGCGTCGGCCAGCAGGTCGGCCCACAGGTCCAGAATGTTCTCTATCCCGACGTGGCCCGCTTTTGGGCGCAGGGAAGCATCGTAAAATTCAAACGCGCGGTCTTTCAAGCCGAAGCCATGCTGTTCGGCTTTGGCATACTCTGCATATTGGTCGTCGCGGCGTTCGTCCGGCCGCTGCTCATGTGGACCGCGGGGCCTGCTTTTCTCGGCGCGGCCAACCTCGTCATCGTGCAGATGGTGGCGGTCGCGTTCGTGCTTTCGGGCTCCGCTGCCCGCTCCGCACTGCTGGCCATGGGCAAGCAGCGCGAGGTGTTGCGGATCGTCGTCGTTGCGACGGCCGCCTTCCACATCACGGCACTTCTGCTGATCCCGCGCATCGGTGCGATGGGCGGCAACATCGCCCACATCGTGCTGGGCATATTGTGGACCGCGGGCTTGGCCCTTTCATTGAAACAAGCGTTGAAGACCACCCACTCCGACAGGCTGAGCAGGCCGGTGGACAGCCTCGATCAGGCAGATCTTTCTCCTTCAAAGGCAATCTAGATGACCCTTGCGACCCAAGCTTCAACCACCGTGCCCATAGCGTCGCGACGCCCTGGTCCGTCATCGCCGATCCTTACGCATCTGCAGCGGCTCGAGGCTGAATCGATCCACATCATTCGCGAGGTGGCGGCCGAATTGCGCAACCCCGTGATGTTATATTCCGTGGGCAAGGACTCGGCGGTGATGCTGCATCTGGCGATGAAGGCCTTCTACCCATCGCAACTGCCGTTTCCCTTGCTCCACATCGATACCACTTGGAAGTTCAAGGAAATGATCCGTTTCCGCGATGAAACCGTCGCGCGGCTTGGCCTGGACCTGCTGGTGCGTAGCAACGAAGCCGGTCTTGCCGAGGGCATCACGCCGTTTACCCACAACTCGTCGATCTACACGCAGATCATGAAGACGGAAGCGTTGAAATCGGCGCTGTCCTCGTTCGGTTTCGATGCCGCCTTTGGCGGGGCGCGGCGAGATGAAGAGAAAAGCCGCGCCAAAGAGCGGGTGTTTTCGCTTCGCAGCGAGAACCATGGTTGGGATCCGAAGAACCAGCGCCCGGAGTTGTGGAACCTCTACAACGGCCGGCTGCGGCCCGGCGAATCCGTTCGCGTCTTCCCCCTCTCGAATTGGACCGAAACCGATATCTGGCAATACATCATGAGGGAGAAGATCCCCATCGTGTCGCTCTACTTTGCCGCAAAGCGCCCGGTGGTGGAGCGCAACGGACAGTGGATCATGGTGGACGACGACCGTCTGCCGCTACGCCCGGGCGAGGTGCCCGAAATGCGTTCGGTGCGTTTCCGCACCCTTGGTTGCTATCCGCTGACCGCGGCCACCGAAAGCACGGCCGCTACTCTTTCCGAAGTGCTTCAGGAAACACTTGCCACCCGGACGTCCGAGCGGTCGGGCCGTTTGATCGATCACGACGAGGCGGCATCGATGGAAAAGAAAAAGCGTGAGGGATACTTCTGATGCTTGGTGTTGCTCAAATCGCGGATCTCGAAGCTTCCCTGGAGAGCCAGGCCGCTTCCCAGCATCTTCATGCCCATGAGCGGAAAAGCCTGTTGCGGTTTCTCACCTGCGGCAGCGTGGATGACGGCAAGTCGACACTGATCGGCAGGCTGCTCTACGATACCCAGCTGCTGATGGAGGATCAACTTTCGGCCCTTGCGGCCGATTCCCGGCGACACGGCACGACGGGCGACGATCTCGACTTCGCGCTTCTGGTTGACGGCCTCGCCAGCGAACGCGAACAAGGCATTACGATCGATGTTGCCTATCGCTTCTTCGCCACAGAGCAGCGCAAGTTCATCGTCGCCGACACACCCGGCCATGAGCAATACACCCGCAACATGGCCACCGGCGCATCCAATGCCGACCTCGCGGTCATCCTTGTCGATGCGCGGCAGGGCATCCTCACCCAGACCCGCCGGCATTCCTTCATCGTCTCCCTGCTCGGAATCCGGCACGTCGTTCTGGCAATCAACAAGATCGACCTGATCGGCTATTCGCAAGCCGTGTTCGATGAGATCGAGGCGGCCTATCGAAGTTTTGCGGAACCGCTCGGCTTCCTCTCGTTACAGGCCATCCCCCTGTCTGCCCGTTATGGCGACAATGTTCGTTCCAGAAGCGCGAAACTGCCCTGGTATCAGGGCCCGACACTCGTCGAGTATCTGGAGTCCGTCGAGGTCGACAGCGACCGCCGTGCGGCCCCGTTCCGGATGCCGGTGCAATGGGTCAATCGCCCCAACCTAGACTTCCGCGGGTTTGCCGGCACGATCGCCGCCGGGGTGGTGAGGCCGGGAGACCGCGTGGCGGTGGCGCACTCAGGCGTCACGAGCCTGGTGAAACGAATTGTCACCTTCGATGGCGACCTCTCCGAAGCCGGCGCCGGCGAGGCGATCACGCTGATGCTCGAGGACGAGATCGATGTCTCCCGCGGTGACGTTCTGGCAGCCGCGGCCGAGCGACCGGAAGTCTCCGACCAGTTTGCGGCGCATCTGCTCTGGATGCACGACGAGCCATTGATCCCCGGCCGTCCCTATCTCATCAAGCTTGCCACCAGCGTCGTGGGGGCAAGCGTCACGCACATCAAACACAGGCTGGACATCAATAATTTCGCAAAGCTCGCCACGAAAACGCTCGAGAAGAACGAAGTTGGCGTCATCAACTTGATGACACAGGCGCCGCTTGCTTTCGATCCCTTCAGCCGGGTGCATGAGACTGGTGCTTTCATCGTCATCGACCGGATGACCAATCACACGGTTGGCGCCGGGATGATCGACTTCAGCCTGCGCAGGGCAAACAACATTCATTGGCAGGCGCTGGACGTGGACATGAACGCGCGCGCGATCGCCAAGGGCCAAAAGCCGGCGGCGCTGTGGTTCACCGGCCTCTCTGGCGCCGGCAAGTCGACGATCGCAAATCTCGTTGAGAAGCGCCTTCACGCGATCGGCAAGCACACCTATCTCCTGGATGGCGACAATGTCCGCCACGGCCTGAACCGAGACCTCGGCTTTACCGACGCTGACCGCGTCGAGAACATTCGTCGTGTCGCTGAAACCGCAAGGCTGATGGTCGATGCGGGGTTGATAGCACTGGCTTCCTTCATTTCACCATTCCGGGCGGAACGCCGGATGGCGCGCGACCTTTTCGGCGAAGGGCAGTTTATCGAGATCTTTGTCGATACGCCGCTGGAAGTGGCGGAGCGACGTGACCCGAAGGGTCTGTATCAACGCGCCCGAAACGGGTTGATACAGAACTTCACCGGCATCGGCAGTCCCTATGAGCGCCCCGAGGCTGCTCATATCACGATCACCCCAGATTTGAGTGCCGAGGAGGCCGCCGAACTGATCGTCAGCTACCTTGATCGTGGCAGCTATCTTGGAAGCGCAACCGGGTAGCAGGCGATGAGTGCTGAGACCGGTCGAATTCGGGTTTGCTTTCCATTTGTCGGTGACGATGTCGGCGGAAGTCACATCTCGGCACTGAAGCTTGTCCAGAATCTCGACACCTCAAGGGTCGCACCGGTCCTGGTGCT
Organism: Mesorhizobium sp. WSM1386; assembly: GCF_055901595.1. Classification (NCBI taxonomy): domain Bacteria; kingdom Pseudomonadati; phylum Pseudomonadota; class Alphaproteobacteria; order Hyphomicrobiales; family Phyllobacteriaceae; genus Mesorhizobium; species Mesorhizobium sp. WSM1386. Next base: position 2,108,736 of record NZ_CM148373.1, on the reverse strand, counting down.
TCAGGACACCACGGGGCCGCTGGCAGCCTTTCTGAAGATGGAGGGCCAGCCCTTCATGGGTTTGCCTCCTTTGACGACATTGCCCGCGAAAGGAACGACCTGGGGAGGCGTCGCCACCTATTTGACCAGCACGCTGCCGCATTTGAGCCGCTTCATCCGGGAGCAGAGGTTCGACATCATTCATACCAATGATGGAAGAACGCATATCAATTGGGGCATTGCCGCACGGTTTGCGGGTGCCCGGCTGGTCTGGCATCATCGCGGCGATCCCGATGCAAAAGGCGCCAATATTCTCGGGCCGTTCATTGCGGATCGCATGGTGACGGTGTCGCGATTCTCGCGGCCGAAGCATCCGATCAGATCGCTCAACGGACGCCTCAGCGTTATCCATAGCCCCTTCGACCACCCGTTGGACATCCCTGACAGGGCTGCGGCCAAGGCAAAGCTTCTGGAAGAGCTTGGCCTCGCGCCAGGAACGCACATTCTCAGTTTCATTGGCGGCCTGATCGAGCGAAAGCGTCCGCTTCTCTTCATCAACATCATTGAACGTTTCCGACGCGAGCATCCGCGCATCCCGATCGTCGGCTGCGTGTTCGGCAACTCGCCGGCAGGCTCGCATGATCTTGAATTTGCCGCTCGCGCGCTTTGCGTCGAGCGCGGCCTGGATCGGATTGTGCGTTTCATGGGCTTTCGCAGCCCTATCGAGCCATTCCTGGCGGCGACGGATATTCTGGTCGTTCCCGCGATAGGGGAGCCTTTTGGAAGGACCCTGATCGAAGCGATGTTTCTCGGCACGCCGGTGGTTGCGACCGATCACGGCGGCAACCCGGAAGCCATCGAGAATGGACGGACGGGATTTCTGGTCGCCCCTGAAGACACCAAAGCTTTCATGGAGCCGCTGCGGCGGTTGCTTTCGGACCCTTCGCTTTGGGCACGCATCAGCCAGGCGGCCCGCAAGCAAGCCTGCTTTTCCTATAGCACGCAGCAGCACGTCGAAAAGGTCATGGAAGTTTATGGGCAAGCACTCCGCGCTCCGGCGGCGGCCAGCTTGGCTTGCAGTACGACAGGTGAGAAATGATCCAAGAGGGTTCTAAAATGCAGGCAGAGGATATCGACTTCCTTATCATCGGCGCTGCGAAATGCGCCACGACCTGGCTGCAGCAGTCGCTGCAGGCCGACCCGGACGTCAGCATGCCGGATCCCGAGCTGCATTACTTCAGTCGCCATTACGATCGCGGCGACGACTGGTACTTCCGCCAATTTCATAAAACTCGTCCTGGACAGCTGGTCGGTGAAAAATCGAACTCCTACCTGGACACTCCGTCGGCACCGCAACGGGTTCACCGGCTGCTCCCCCATGTCAGGCTGATCGTGCAGCTTCGCAATCCGGTCGAACGTGCGTACTCGGACTATTGCATGCTCTTTCGCCGCGGCGAGGTCGACCGCGACATAGAATCCTACCTTGACGTGGGCAGGGGTTCGCCTGGGCGTTTTCTCGCCGGCGGGCTCTATAGCGCACAGTTGCAGGCCTATTTGGATCTTTATCCGAAGGACCGGCTGCTGGTTCTGTTTTTCGAGGAAACGGTCGCAAGGCCTGTCGAACAGTTGAGCAAGGTCAGGACGTTTTTGAACCTCCCCGCGAGCGAGGTGGCTTTGCCAGTGGCGAAAAAAGTGAAGGACCGCAGCGAAGCCATGGTTGGACCGCAGCTGCGCAACATGATGAAGCCGTTGAAACCTCTGGTTCGTCCCTTCCGGAACACCTCTCTCTTCGAGGCGGCCCGGGGTGCCCTGGCCGGAAAGATTGCCTATCCGCCTTTCCCCCCAAGGCTTCGATCCCAGCTCGTCGACTTTTACGCAGCCGATGTCGAGCAGCTTGGCGCACTGGTGCAGCGGGACCTGTCTGGCTGGCTTGTCCAGACTGGCGGAAGTACCTCTTTGGATTAACTCGGGAAAGTTCCTCTCGCGGTTCCGATAGCTACTCCCTGCACAAAAGCAGGTGTTGCGCCAAAAGCAGGCAAGGCGCTCCATAGCAACGATAAATCGTAGCCTCGAATCCGAACGATAGCAGGCCAACCTGTGCTTGATTGAACAAGGTCCTGGCAAGCGCGGATTTGTGCCTGCGGGGTTCAAACAGCCGATAATCTTGACGTGCTCCTGGAGCGCGGCGGCTAAGCTTTGTCGAGGTCCTAGGATGAGCCAGTTAGATCAGCCGTTTGAGGCAGTCGGTCCACTCGGAGGCCAATCGCTTTTGATAGCCACCGCAATCGCCGTCGGCCGTCTTGTCAGCAAACCACGTACAATCGTCCATGTTCTGTCGTACCTGCGTCGCAGGGTGGTCGGGCGCGCCAAGGCCGTCGGCAAGAATCTTCATCTCTACATCATCGACCTGGCGATGGCGCTCGCGGCGCTGTCATTTGCTTCATTCATGCGATTGGGCCTTGATGGAGAGGTCACCAGTCCGGAAAGCTACCATTCGCTGCTTTTCGCACTTCCATGCTTCCTGTTTACGTGCGCCGTGGTCTTCCCGGTGACCTGCCTCTACACCCGCAATTGGCGATATGCTTCCGTCGGCGACATGCTCGGTATCCTGCGCGCGGTAATCGTCGCATCGCTCGCCTTCGTGTTCGTGATGTTTGTGGCGACACGGCTCGATTCGATCCCGCGCTCGGTGATGGTGATCGAGGTTCTGTTGCTCGTGCCGCTGCTCATTTCGGTCCGCATCCGCTCCAAGCTCATCGAGACAGGCCGTTTTGGCCCGGCCGCGAACAGGGCGAGAAACGGACGCGACATGGTTCCCGTGCTGCTGATCGGTGCGGGTGATGCGGCTGATCATTATATCCGGGCACTGCAGCGGGATCCGGATGCACGCCATTGGCCGGTCGGCCTGCTCGACAATGCCGCGACGACGGAGGGGTATTTCCTGCGCGGCGTGCCGGTCCTTGGCAGCATCGAAGACTTCGATACGGTGATCAGCGATCTGGAAGTCCGCGGCATCAAGCCCCGGCACGTGATCTTTACCGAAAGGATGCCTGGTCTCGTCGACCCGGCGCTCGAAGCGCTGATCGACCGGGCCGAACGCCTGGGCATTGCGGTCTCGCGGCCGGCCCCCGTCCTCGAGCTGCGCAATCCCAAGCACGAGAGCCGCTTCGAGTTGCGCCCGATCGAGCTTACCGACCTGCTGGAAAGGCCTCAGACAGTGCTCGACAAAGCTGCGTTGTCCCGCATGATCGAAAACAGCCGCATCGTCGTCACGGGCGCCGGAGGCTCGATCGGCGGCGAACTCACACAGCAGATTGCCGCGCTTGGTCCGGCGGAACTGATCCTGATCGATAACAGCGAATACAATCTATACGCCATCGATCTGGAGCTGGCGGAGAAGTTCCCGAATGTGCACCGCAAGCCATACATCTGCGATGTTCGCGACCCGGTTCGCCTGGGCGAGATCTTCCAACGGCATTGTGTCGACCTGGTCTTCCATGCAGCGGCGCTCAAACATGTGCCGATGGTCGAATTGAATCCCTGTGAGGGCATTCTCACCAACGTCATCGGTACGATGAACGTGGCAGAGGCGACCCGCCTTTGCGGTGCCAAGGCGATGGTCCAGATCTCCACGGACAAGGTCGTGAACACCACCAGCGTCATGGGCGCCACCAAGCGCCTGGCTGAACTCTATTGCCAGTCCCTGGACCTGGCCTTTGTCGCCGGCGAAACTCCAGCCCGCTTCATGACCGTTCGTTTCGGCAATGTCCTGGGTTCGAGTGGGTCGCTGATCCCGCTGTTCAAGCGCCAACTCGCCCATGGCGGTCCGCTAACCGTAACCGACATGGAGATGAAGCGCTTCTTCATGACGATAAGGGAGGCGGTTGAGCTCACCTTGCAGGCATCGGCCCATGGCCTGGAGAAAAGCCTGGGACAAGGCGAGATCTTCGTTCTGGACATGGGGGCGCCGATCAAGATCATCGACATGGCGCGCCGCATGATCAAGCTCGCCGGTTTTCGGCCGGATGAAGACATCAAGATCAAGATTGTCGGTTGCCGGCCTGGAGAAAAGCTGTTCGAGGAACTCTTCGACGAAAGAGAAAGACGTGTCGACGTTCCGATCTCCGGGGTCTTGGGCGCGGTGCCCAATCCGGTGCCGCTCGAGACCCTTCGCAAGGAATTTTCGCAACTGCGCCGCATGGCGAAAGCCGGCGACACCGGGGGCGTGCTGGACCTCGTTGCCCGGTTGCTTCCCAGCTACCACAGACCGGAAACAAAACCTACGGCGGCGACGGCGACGCCATTCGTGCCTCACGTGATCCGCGGCTCGGCCAAGGCGGCCACGCCTCCACGCGAAGCAGCAGCCTGATGCCGGCGGGAGCGCAGCCGTGCTAAGACATATCGCTTCGGCTCTGGTTGTCGCGCTGTCCTGCGGCACCGCACTGGCCGGCGAGCCTCAACCGACCGTCGCCGAGGCACGGGGCGCGATCGAGCGCGCGGGCGCCTACTTCCGCGACCACCTCGGTGTGGCCGGCACCTACGTGTGGAAATATTCGCTTGATGGCCAAAGGAGGGTGGGCGAAGGCGGCGCCCTGCCCACCAGCGTTGGCTGGGTGCAGCCACCTGGGACTCCGGCGGTCGGAGCTGCCTTCCTGCGCATTTTCGAGGTCACCGGCGACAAGCAATGGCTTCAGTCGGCCCAGCTCGTGGCAACGGCTCTGGTCAAGACGCAGTTGGAGTCCGGCGGGTGGTTTTACAGCATCGAGACGGACCCGCAAAAGGCGGCCACCTGGTGTTATCGCTCACTGAAGACAGATGGAAACGCCTGTCACGACATCAAGGACAATCCGCATCGCAACGAGACCGTCCTCGACGACAACAACACACAGAGCGTGCTGAATTTCCTGATGTGGTTCGACCGGGCGAGCGGCGGTTCGGATCCGGATGTCCGGTCCTGCATCGACAAGGCGCTTCATCGACTGATGCGGGTGCAGTACCCGAACGGGGCCTTTCCGGTCTTCTTCAAGGGAGCCGCGCCGGGTGCGGATATGGAGACGGCGGCCAAGGCGAGTATTCCGGCCAGTTGGTCGCATGAGTGGCAGAAGCCCGATCGTCCGCCTTACTTCGTCGTCAATGACAATCTCCCTCGCGATATGGGCCGTCTCTTTCTCAACGGCTACCGTACATATGGTGATCCAAAATATCTCCAGGCAGCCGAAAAGGTCGGCGATTTTCTCCTCGCGGCCCAGCTCCCTGCGCCGCAACAGGGCTGGGCTCAGGAGTATGATCGTTCCATGCAGCCGGTGTGGGGCCGCAAGTTCGAGCCGCCAGGCGTGGTCTCGCGCGAAACCGCCGGCAATATCGATTACCTGATCGAGTTGAACGAGCAGAACAAGGATGCGCGGCTGCTGGACGCGGCGGAGTCGGCCGCCAAATGGTTGCTGGCGGCGCGCCTGCCCGACGGCAAGTGGGCACGTTTCTATGAACTCAACACCAACCGCCCGCTCTACATCGACGATGATAACCAGGTGACCTTCGACGACAAGAACCTCCTGCACCACTACGGGATGAAAACGGGGCCCGAGATCGAGCCGGTGTTCGCCCGGCTGGAGCTTGCCAGGCGCGGCTTGCCGGTTTCCCGCCAACAGCTGTGGATCAGTGGCATGGATGAGTTGAGCGCCGGCGACCTAAGTTCGAAGGTGCGTCAGCTCATCGACAGTCAGGATGCCCAGGGGCGCTGGGTCGAGGGCCGCTTTGTAATGGGACAGGACTTCATCGACGGCGTGTTCGCTCTCGGTCGCATTATCTCCCCGCAGGCGTCCGCGCCGGGGAAGTAGCTGCACGTCGTCCGCTCTAATCCACATCGAGATTTCGACCGGGCCTTCGCGATCGCCGATTGGCCGTGTCAGGCCGGCAAACTCAGCCGCTGTGCGGCCTAGTTTGATCGACGTTGAAGAAGCTGTAGCCGGCCACGCGTGGAGCGGGCGTTACGAAGGAAGCCCGCGACCGCTCCTGGCACCGGGCCTCCGCGCAAAATCGCAATACTGGGCGCTATCCCAAGCAGCAGGGGCACGACAAAAAAGCGGCTGTAGAGATGCGGTAGCGCGTTGGCCAACGCGGCGAAGAGAAGGACCGTCGTCAGGGTGCAAATGGCGGATATTCGTCCTTGGCGAAGTCGCGCGGCGAGCATGCCGATGATTATTCCGGCGACCAGCATGAGCAGAAAGCCGATCAACCCAGGCAGCCCTGCCTCTACCCAGATCAAGAGATAGACGTTGTGGACTGGAGCATGCAGCTCGCTGAAATGTCGATACTGGTCGGCGCCGATGCCAAGCAGCGAACTGCTGTCCGCTTTGGTGATGGCCTCGCGGATAAGCCGCATACGGTCCGCAAACGTGCCGGCCTCGTCAATGTCGCCACTCTGCAGCGCATTCAGCACGCGGCGCTGGAAGATCGGGGGCAGGAAGTCGCGGCCCCACGTGACGACGACAAAGAACGCGCCGAGCGACGACACCGCCAACAGGATGATGCGGCGCCACGAGCCCGTCATGGCAACGAAGACGGTGAGCGCGACGACTAGGCCGATCAGCCCGGTATTGGAACCAGTCAGGACAATGCCATACGCAAAGAGCGGCACTCCGATCCAGGCCCAGCGCGGCCGGGCGCCCCCTGAAGCGACCAGCCACAACAACAGGGGGACCGCGAGTGCAATCAGCGTCGCGCATTCGTTCTCGCGTTCGACCCAGCCGATAAAACGGCCATTGCCGCTGGTCAGGTATGTGCCTTGTTGCTTGAGGATGTCGATGACCACGATGCCGTGAATGCACATCAGGCCGATCGAGCAGATAAGCGCCTTCGTAAGCAGAACCGTTTCGCTCCAGGGCCTCGACGCCAGCATGAAGGCCAGGAGAAAATAGGCATACAGATACTGCGCCGAGATGATGAAGCCGCGCTGCGGATCACCATTGATCAGGCTGCTGAGCAGCAGCATGCCGCACAGCAGCGCCACCCCGGTGTTCCAGAGAAGCGTCCCGGCTGCCAGGGGAGCGGGCGAAAGGGATTTCCCCAGCACCATCGCAAAGACGGCGGTCAGGGCGAAGGCATCGCTGGCGGTGAAGTAGAACGTGTCGACCCGCAGGATGTTGAAGGGGGTGAGAAACACGGAGGCCATTGCCAGCCAGAGGCCGATCTTGCCGGTCCCATTTGACAACGACGCCGCAGCCGGCCTGCGGTCGGGCTTTGCCCAGTACCCGCGAGGGACCCCGGCATGATTCATCGTCACTCCTGAAAACTATCTTTTCACCAGCCTCCATGGACGTGCAGTTCGGTACATATGCCAAGATATGCCCGCGGCCACCTACGCTATCCTTTCGGATAATCCCATGGCCGCGACTAAGCCTCTTGAACGCGCTGGCGTCCGTGTATCCGTGCTAAAAACTTGTCGCTTGGTTGGGTCTCGAACTCGGCTTGAAGACCCGGTGAGATCGATAAGGATAGGGGCGCGATCAGTGAGCTTGGTAGACGAAAACAGCGTGTGGAACCGACTGGGGCCATTCCTTCAGGAGTCACCCGAACCCTTGGAAGAACGGACGTTCGGCGCGCGCGAACTTTACAGTCTTTTCCGCAGACGCCTGCTCCTGATCGTTGCGATCGTCATTGCGGGCACCGCACTCGCACTCATCGCCGCGGTGGAACTTCCCAAGACATATACGGCTCGTTCCATGATCGTCGTCGAAACCGACGATCCCAATCCTCTCGACACCACGCAGGCGCAGCCGAACCAGCAGCCTGACAAGTCGCGGATGGACACCGAGGCGGATCTGATCGCCTCTCGCGTATTCGCCAGCCTGGTGGTCGACCGGCTCGACCTCATCCAGGATCCGGACTTCAACACCTATCTGCCGCCAGCCGCCGCCGGAGGAACTTCGGATTCGAGCGGCGGTGTGCTGTCACAGGCAGTCGGTCTGATTGTCTGGATACCGCAAGAACTATTCTCGCTGGTCGCCGGCTCGGGCCCGCAGGATGCCACATCCCTGCCGCCCAAGGATGTTCAGCAAGACCGGGCAATTTCGGCTTATCTGGCGAACCTGTCAGTCGATCGCTCCGGTGAAAGCGCGGCAATGACGATCTCGTTCTTCAACGACGACGCAGCGACCGCGGCCAAGATTGCCAATGCAACTGCCAGACTGTTCGTGGAATGGTCTCGTGACAACAAGCGGCAGGACATCAAGGATGCCGTCGGCTTTTTGAGGCAGCAATCGACCGAGCTCGCATCACGGATTGCCGCGATCGAGGGTCAGATCGCCAAATACGCGACCGAGCATGGCGTCTCCAGTGATCCACGCGATGATCTGCTGCGCGCCTCAATCCAGCAGGCCAATGAACAGCTCAGCACTGCCAGGGGTGAATACACGCAAGCACAGGCGCGCCTTGCCCAGGTCAGGCTAGCGGCCAAGAACGGCGACACCGGGGCCGGCGTCGACCCGTTGCTCACATCGGACTTCCTGACGTCGCTGCGCAACGATGAAGCGACGGCGATGAGGGATCGCGCGCAGCTGGCCGGCAATTACGGCCGCAATCATCCCCTGGTCCAGGAGGCCGATGCGAAAGTAGCGGCCGTCCGTGCGATGATTTCCCAAGAGATGCTGCGAACGATCGCAGTCCTGGAAAATGACGTGCGCGTCGACGAAGGCCGGGTGAACCAACTTGTCAAAAGCCTGGAGGCCTCCAACGAGGAGCTGCGTCAAAGGAGCCTGGCGGAGGCCAAGCTGCGTGAACTGAACAACAATCTGGCGACCGAGCAAAAGCTCTACGACCTCGTATCCGGTAAACTTGGCAGTCTCGATCCGTTTTCGGAAGCGGTCGAACCCGGCGTGCGAACCGTCTCCACGGCCGAGATCCCGACGAGCCCTTCCTTTCCCAAGCTTCGTCTGATGCTTGCGGGCGGTTTGGCCGCGTCGCTTGTCCTGGCCCTAATTCTGGTGCTGACACTTGAAAGCATGGAAGTCCGGATACGGGACTTGCGGAGGGCATCGAAGCTGATACGCGCTCCCCTGCTGGCGTCAATTCCGCGGTTGCCCCAGAAATTCCTGCGTCCCGCCCTGCCCCCTCTCGAAACCCTGTTGTCACGGCCGCGGTCTGCTTTCTCCGACGCTTTCCGATCACTTTACAATGCCTGCACCCGGATGAACGGTGGACGGAGCAAACATGTTGTTCTGGTCAGTTCCGGCTTGCCGCAGGAAGGCAAGACGACAACAGCCATGGGCCTTGCCATGGCAGCGGGCATGGATGGCGCGCTGACCGCCCTGATCGATCTGGATTTACGAACCCGCAGCCTTCACACCGCCATGGAACTGGGCTCCGCCAGCAGGACGCTCGGCGACTATCTGCAAGGCGATTGCGCTCTGGCGGAAATCGTCCAGACGCTGCCTGATATCCCGCAGCTCGATGTTCTAGCGCCATCCGCCGACGACCAGACGCTGCCGGAATTCCTCAATTCCGGCCAGCTCACCAAATTGCTGGAGGCGTTCCGGCTTGAGTACGATGTGGTGATCATCGATGCTCCGCCGGTGCTCGTTGTTGAAGACGCGATCAGGATTGCCGCCTCGGTCGACACAATCGTCGTTGTGGCCGCGTTCGACAGCACCACTCAAGAGGCTCTTTCCCAGGTTGTCGAGCGCTTGCGCTTCGCCGGCGGCCCATCGATTGGCTGGGTGTTCAACCGCGTCGACCCCTTCCAACAGGCTCGCGGCGCCCTGCGGAAGGCCTACATGAGGCGGCAGCAGATCCGGCGTTACTTCTTCGCTGATAGCCCGTGACCGCACAGCCGGTCACGCTCGGCCGGTTACAGTCCCATCGACTCGAGCAAGGTACGGTTCACCTTGTGCACATCAAAGCGTTCTTCCGCGAGCCTTCTTGAGCTGGCACCCATTCTGGCGGCGAGTTCCTCGTCTTCGAGAAAAGCCCGCTGCGCCGCGGCAAGCGCATTCACATCGCGTGGCTCGATCCGAAACCCGTTCTCGCCATCGATAACCGTTTCCTGACAGCCAGGCGCGTTGGTCGTGATGATCGGCCGGCCCGTCGACAAGGCCTCCAGCGCGCTGCGGGGAATGCCCTCGCGATAATAGGACGGCAGCACAAACACCGTGGATGCGGTCAGGTACGGGCTGACGTCGTGCGTTTCTCCGAGATACTCCACGGCTCCTTCCCTGGTCCACTGGTCCATTTCGGCTTTCGAGATGGAGAGGGGACTGGGATCGAACGGACCGAGAATCTGGAAACGCGCGGTACGGTGCTTGGCCTTCAGGATGCGCGCGGCGGCGGCAAACTCGGCAATCCCTTTCTCGCGCAGCAAGCGAGCAATCAGCAGGAAGATGGGCGGCCCGGGCGGCGGCCGGCTGGCTGCAAACAGTGTCAGGTCCACCCCTGAGCCCGCAACCTTGATCACCGGCGTGGTCGCGGAAACCATCCTGTGGCACCGGATGTCGAGAGCATCGGCTTCATTGTAGGCGAAAACAGCTTCGCAACCCTTCAGGGCCGAGCGGTAGAGACCAATGCTCAACCGGCGCAGGACAGTTGCACGCAGGCCCGTAACGCTGCCACTGAATATGAAGCCGAATCCCGTGAAGAGGGCAAACCGCCGAGGCACTCCGGCAAGCCGCGCCGCCAGCCCGCCATAGATGATCGGCTTCATCGTGTAGGGCAGGACGATGTCGGGAGCCAAGCGGCGCATCAGCCGGTAGAGCGCCTTGAGCGTTCGCAGATCGGCCAGCGGATTGGTACCCGTCCTGGCCATCGGAATCTGTTGGAAGCTGACGCCAATTGCACCCAGCCTGGCGATGGCCTGCTCATCATTGTCGGGGGCGAGCGCGATGACCTCGTGCCCGGCGGCGACCATGGCTTTCAACAATTCGAGGCGAAAATTGACGAGCGAACGCGTCAGGCTTGCGATCACGACGATCCGCTTGCGGCGCATCGCATCGTTCCCGCCGGCGGGAAAATGATCTCGACCATTCGCGTGCATGACAACCACCAGTCACTCCTGTCAGCTCGAGATATGGCGACGACGGCCCAGAGCTGTTGCGTAGAGTTCCAGGTGCCGATCGACGTAAAGCGATAGTGAGAAGTTCTCCATGACGCGGCGACGCGCCTGTTGGCCCAGAGCGCGCCGCTGGGCCGGTTCAAGGCCGACAAGCCTGACCAAACCGGCGGCCAGTGCTTCACTGTCCCGGGGCGGAACGACCACTCCACTGTCGCCGACGAGCCAGCCGGAGTCGCCGACCGCCGTCACCACCGCCGGCACGCCACTTGCCATCGCCTCGCCGGCGGCAAGGGAAAAAGCCTCGCCCCACGCTGAACAAAGCGCGTAGACATCGAAGCCGGGCATGAGATCGGCAACGTCACCGCGGATGCCCGGCGTCGTAATACGGTCGTCTATGCCGAGGTCGCGGGCGGCGCGCCGCACCGGCCCATCGGCATGCCCCTCCCCGATAAACACGCCCTGAACGTCGTACCCCCGCGCCAGCACACGGCTGATGGCCCGAACCAGGCTGATCTGGTCTTTCATGGGATGAAACCGCGCCACATGGCCGATGATCAGCCGTTCGGGCGGCAAGCCGAACAGATGGCGCAATTTCGCACCGGCGTCGGCCGCGGGAGAAAACTGATCGCAATCCGTTCCATTCGGAATGACCACCCTGCGGCGCGGGTCAAAACCCAGACGCTCGTGATCGTCGGCGGCCACGCGCGAGCAATATGAGATTGCGCTGGCGCGGCTAGACAGCCGGGCCGAGAGCCGGATCAACTGGCGCGTCAGCGGTTTCTCGTCGGCGAGGTCGCGAACCGTGTGATGGATACTCCAGATAACCGGCGAGAAGTTGAACCCCAGCACCGAGCCGAGCGTTGCCGCGACGTTGCCGTGATACATCCATCCGTGAAGAAGATCGGGCGCTGCCCTGCTTATCGACCGGGTCAGCCGAAAGACATCTCGCGGCCGCGGCCGCTCCGTCATGCTGATCGACACGAGCCCGGAATTCGCATGCTTCACCTGTGCAGCCAACGGCCCAGGTGAAAGCAGCGATAGAACCGAAGACGAGAAGCGGTTTTGGTCGATCCGGCCAAGAAAACGGGCAAGCATGACCTGGGCGCCGCCAACGTCGAGACTGGTGATCGTGTGAAGAACACTTGTGTGCACGCAAGCTTCCCAGCTGTCTGCGGCGCTCCGCCACAAGGAAGCGTTCAATCGGCCGACAGTATCCAGCCGCACCATACGTTGGTTACGATCGACATCCAGTTAGCCAAATTGGGTGGGCACGAGACCGAAGGTTGTCTCTGCTCCACCAAAGGTATGACTCATTGTCCGCGCACAGGTGTCGCTAGGGTCTTCACAGGAAATTTCTGTGGTGGGCTTCCATGGCGTCTTTTTGCAATCCGGCACGGAGCGGGCGATCGATAGGCTCGTGGACCAGTATCCTCGCGAAAGCGTTGAAACATGCCCGGATCACGGTCCCCGCTGTTGTGGCGATCCTGGCTTGCCCGATCGGTGCCAGGGCCGCGGCTGACGACGGCTACAAGCTTTCGGTCGGCGATGTGGTTTCGTTCGACTTCATCGACGATGCGCTTCCTGCCGAACAGCTGACAGTGGCCAGCGATGGCGCGGTCAACATTCCGCTGATCGGCAGCTTTGAAGTTGGCGGCCTGACGGTGCCTGACGCTTTGAAGCATATCCGCAAGGCGTTCATCGACCGAGAGTTCTTCAACGACCCGCATATAGCCCTGGCGGTGGTCAGCTTCCGTCCGATCTTTGTCCTTGGGGATGTCAAGGCGCCGGGCTCGTTTCCGTACCAGCCAGCACTGACCGTGGAGCAGGCGGTGGCGCTTGCCGGTGGTCAATCGACGGGCGGAGCCACTGCCGAGGATCGCGTGGTGACGCGCGCCCGGCTGCGTGGAACCCTTGATGAAAGCGTGGTGCAGATTGCCAAGGAAGCCGTCGCCGCCGCGCGCATCAAGGCTCAGTTGGCAAACAACGACAAGATCTCGGAGCTGGATCTGCCCCCCAAGATCAGAGGCCTCATGAATGCCAATCTGCTCGCAACGTTGCTTCCGACGGAGCAGCGGATCCTTGAAACGGATCAACACGCACTGACCACACGTCGCAAGCAGCTGTTGGCGGGGATCGACGAAGTGAACATCGCCCTCGCCAATATTGAACAGCTATCGGACATACAGAAGACGGTGATCGCTTCGTCGCAAGCCGATCTCGAGCGTGTCAGGGCCCTCAACAAGAAAGGCATCGTCACGCTTACCGATCTCTCGAACGCCGAGCGCGAGGCGACTACGCAGCAGTCGCATCTGCTTGAAATCTACAATCAGGCGTCGACGGTTCGCCGGGAATTGAGCCAGTTGCAGCGTGACCTGGACGACGCCACCCAGGCCTGGACGCACACAGCGCTGACGGAGCTTCAGGCCCACAACTCTGAAATCGAGCGCCTGGTCTCGGTTCGCGAGTCGACCGAAGAGCAGATCCTGCTGCTGAGCACGCTGGCGGCGGAACAGACACGCACCAACAACACCATCGCGTTCACTTACCAAATCCGCCGCAAGCAGAACGGCCAGATCGCCACCAGGGTGGCGACCCTCGACGATCCGATTGTAGCCGGAGACACGATCCTGGTGTCGATAAATCGTCTGGACAATGCTCTGGACCTGGCAAGCCGTCTGGATGCTCCTGTCGCGGCGCCCCCTCCCGTTCAGGTGGGACCGTCACAATGATCGGCCTCAGCAATCCGATGGCCCGCTCTCCCGAACTGACCGCTCGCGTGGCGGTAGGCCGTGCGATGCCCAGCCGGCTCGCCGCGGTGGTGCTTTTGATCCTCAGCCTGCCGCTATGGATGGTGGCCGCCGCAATTGTCTGGGCGAGTGTCGGCCGCCCACTGTTCTTCCGCCAGACCCGCAGCGGCTTGGCAGGCCGCCCCTTTGTCATCTGCAAGTTTCGTACGATGCGTGAAGGGCGCGATGCGGATGGCGTGCTGCTCCCCGACGCCTTGCGCGAGACGCCCGCCACACGGCTGATGCGCGCCATCCGTATCGATGAGCTGCCTCAACTTATCTCCATAGCCAGGGGCGACATGGCGTTCATAGGGCCACGCCCGTTGCTCCCAGCCACCATCGCCGAGTTCGGCGACCTGGGACGTGTTCGCTGCACGGTCCGTCCGGGCCTGTCCGGCTGGGCACAGGTGAACGGCAATACCCGCCTCACCAACGGTGAAAAGCTGGCGCTCGATCTCTGGTATGTGCGCAATCGCAATCTCTGGCTCGATCTGCAGATACTGATCCTGACCGTCCTTGTGGCCCTGTTGGGCGAACGCATCGACCGCCGCCATGTCGATCACGCGTTGAAGGCGATGCCCGCCGGGACGGTTCGGTCATGAGCCCGGCCCTTGGTCGGCTCCTGGTGATCGCGCCGCATCCCGACGATGAGGTTCTGGGGTGTGGCGGCACGATAGCCCGGGTCGCCGCGGAAGGCGGCGAAGTCCATGTCGCGGTCGTTACGCGAGGCTGTCCGCCTGCCTTCACCGAGGAGATGACGCAGCAGGTACGAAGCGAGGCGAAGGCGGCCCATGCCGGCCTGGGCGTGCGACACACGCATTGGCTCGATCTGCCCGCCGCGCAGCTCGGCCAGACACCGCACTCGACCGTCAATGCTGCGTTGCAAGCTCTGCTGCAGGCGGTCAAGCCGGACACCTTGCTCATCCCCTTCGTCGGCGATGTTCATATGGACCACCAGCTGATCTTCCTGTCGTCGCTGGTTGCCGCCCGTCCCACCCAGTCCCACTACCCGCGGACGATCATGGCCTACGAGACGGTGTCTGAAACGAACTGGAATGCACCCTATGTCACGCCGAGCTTCGTGCCGAATGTCTTCATAGACATCCAGGCGACACTCGACCGCAAACTCGAAGCCGCGTCGATGTTCGCTTCGCAGATCAAGAATTTCCCGCACGAGCGTTCGATCGAAACATTACGGGCGCTGGCGATCGTCAGGGGCACCGCCGTCCATTTGAGGGCGGCCGAGGCCTTTGTCCTTCTGAGAAATGTCATCTGAATTCTAGCTGGAGTGTTCCGAGATGAAACGCTGGCCGATTTACGACGAAGAACAGATAGCCGACGTCGTGGACGTTTTGCGGTCTGGCCGGGTGAACGCCTGGACCGGCGACCATGTGAAGACCTTCGAACGCGCTTACGCGCGCAGCCTCGGCCGGCGTCATGCCGTGGCGCTGGCCAATGGCTCCCTCGCGCTGGACCTTGCGATGAAGATCCTCCACATCGGCGCCGGCGACGAGGTGATCGTAACGCCCCGCAGTTTCGTCGCGTCGGCCGCTTGCGTCATGTTTGCCGGTGCGACACCTGTCTTCGCCGATGTCGACCCGACCTCGGGCAATCTTTCCGCCGAAACGATCGCGCCGAAGATAACGGCGCGGACAAAGGCCGTCATTGTCGTGCATATCGCCGGATGGCCGTGCGACATGGCGCCGATCATGGAACTGGCAAAGCGCAGCGGCATCAAGGTGATCGAGGATTGCGCCCAGGCGCATGGCGCCGAATACAACGGACGGCCGATCGGCTCCTTCGGTGACATAGCGGCATTTTCGTTCTGCCAGGACAAGATCATCACCACGGGTGGCGAAGGCGGGCTTGTCGCGATGGACGACAGGAAATTGTGGCTCGCCGCCTGGAGCCTCAAGGACCACGGCAAGAACTACAATGTGGTCTTTGCCCCTCATCGGCCGACCGGATTCCGCTGGTTGCATGACAGCATCGGCACCAATTGGCGCATGACGTCCATCCAGGCCGTGCTTGGCTTGCGGCAGCTCGAACGTCTGCCCGACTGGATTCACCAACGCGAGCGCAATGCCGCCATCTGGATAAACACGCTTGCCGATTTGCCGATGCTGTACACGCCCCGGCTCGATCCGGCACACAGGCATGCCTGGTATCGATGCTATTTCTATATCAAGCCGGAGATGTTGTCTTCGGGATGGTCGCGGGACGAGCTGATCGCGGCCGTCAACGCGGCAGGCGTTCCGTGCTTCTCGGGCAGCTGCTCCGAAATCTACCTCGAGCATGCCTTCGCCGATGCCGGCGTGGCGCCGTCCGAGCGACTGCCCGTCGCGCGGCAGCTTGGTGAAACGAGCATCGCGTTCCTGGTCGACCCGTCCTGGACGGTCGAGGAAACGGCGGCGGCAGCGTCGACGACGCGGTCCATCCTTGTCGCGGCTGCGCGCCAGCTCGAGGCGGCCTGATGAACGAGCACGCGATCAGGAAAGATGGAACCATTCCGGCGTCTTCCTTTGGAGAGCTGAAATTGGTGCCGTCTTCAGCATTGCAGAACCTCACCCTTCCTCAGGAAAAAAGAACGCTGCTCGGGTTCGAACTGCCGACCGTGGCCCGGCTTTATCAGCAGATGATCCTCATCCGGCTTGTCGAGGAGCGCTTGCTGGAGCTGTTTTCCCAAGGGCTGCTGTTCGGCACCACGCACACATCCATCGGACAGGAAGCCAATGCGGTGGGGGTGGTGAACGCTCTTGACCGGGATCGTGACATTGTCTGGAGCAACCACCGTTGCCACGGTCATTTCATTGCCTACTCGGGTGAAGTCGAGGGCCTGATCGCCGAGATCATGGGGCGCGTAACCGGCATTTGCGGGGGGCGCGGCGGCAGTCAGCACCTGTGTTTCCGCAACTTCCACTCCAATGGAATCCAAGGCGGCATAGCGCCCGTGGCGGTTGGCTGCGCGCTGGCACGAAAGGACGATGGCGCCGTGGCAGTGGTTTTCCTGGGCGATGGAACGATGGGTGAAGGAGCTGTTTACGAGAGCCTGAACCTCGCTTCGGTTTTCGGTGCTCCCGTGCTTTTTGTGGTCGAGGACAACGACATCGCCCAAACCACCCCAAAACATCTCACCGTTTCCGGTTCGATCATCGCCAGGGCCGAACCTTTCGGCATCCGCACGTTCGCCTACGATGGCAACGATCCAGTCGAGATATGTGAGCTTGCCCAGGAGGCTGTAACCTATATTCGCGCCGAGGGTCGCCCGTGCTGGCTCTACTTGCGGACCGAACGGATCGGTCCCCATAGCAAGGGAGATGATACCCGGCCGCCCTTGCGGCTTGAACAAGCTCGATCCCGCGATCCGATCCCCCCGATGCGCCAGCGCGTCGCGCAGTTCGAGGAGATCGACGCCTTTTGTCGATCTGTCGTGGACCGCGCCGTCGAATCCGCGGCTGCCGCAGCCCTAGCGCGAGGCTGACCATGCGCGTCGTCGAATCGATCAACCGTGCGCTCCACGATCTCATGCAAGCCGATCTCCGGCTGGTGGTTATGGGCGAGGACGTCCTCGACCCCTATGGCGGCGCCTTCAAAGTGACCAAGGGCCTGTCCACGGCCTATCAGGATCGTGTCTGGACCACGCCGATCAGCGAAGGTGGCATCGTCGGCATGGCGGCGGGCATGGCCCTCAAGGGCAGGCCTGTGATCGTCGAGCTCATGTTCGGAGATTTCATCGCCCTTGCCGCCGACCAGATCATCAACCACGCGGCCAAGTTTCGTTGGATGTACAACGATCAAGTCGAGGTGCCGATCATCATTCGCGCGCCCATGGGTGGACGGCGTGGCTATGGGCCGACGCACTCGCAGAGCCTGGAAAAGCATTTTTGCGGCGTGCCGGGCCTTACCGTGTTTGCAACGCATGAGTATGCGGATCCAGGGGCGCTCCTGCACCGGGCTCTCGCTTCTCGGTCCCCTCACCTGATAATCGAAAACAAGGTCATGTATTCGAGGCCCGTGCTCGGCACGGCCGCACTTCCACATCCGGCGGATTCGGACATCGTGATCCTAACCTATGGGGGTTGCGTCGAGCACGCGGTTGCTGCCGCAAACAAGCTCGCCGAAGAGGAGGAAATCGCAACCACCGTGGTGGCCGTTGAACAGCTGTCGCCTTTTCCTGGCGAGGAGGTCCTGAGCCAGGTCGGCCAGTGCGGCCGCGTTCTCGTCGTGGAGGAAGGCTCTCCTGGCTGGGGCTTCGCGTCCGAGTGCGCGCGCGCCTTGATCGGCCGGGTCAAGCACTTCAGCGCGTTGGCCGGACCAAACCACCCTATTCCCTCAAGCCGCGAATGGGAGGACGATCTGCTGCCAGGTGTGAATGCCATCCAGGCGGCCTGCGTCGATCTGTTCAGGAAAGGCTAAGCTTTCATGACTGTGCTTGTCGAGGCCCCGCGGGTTAACGCCAACGAGGACAATCTT
Source organism: Mesorhizobium sp. WSM1386 (assembly GCF_055901595.1). Taxonomy (NCBI): domain Bacteria; kingdom Pseudomonadati; phylum Pseudomonadota; class Alphaproteobacteria; order Hyphomicrobiales; family Phyllobacteriaceae; genus Mesorhizobium; species Mesorhizobium sp. WSM1386. Next base: position 2,090,457 of record NZ_CM148373.1, on the reverse strand, counting down.
CAGTTGATCGAGATCAAGGTCGCGCAGGGTGAAAGTGTAGAGGAAGGGGCTCTTCTTTTTGTCCTTGAGACCACGAAGGCTGCCGTTGAGGTCAATGCCCCCGAGGCAGGGGTAATCGGCCGGCTCGACGTCAAGATCGGCGACTTCGTCGCCGTCGGCTCAACGCTGTGCGAGATCGTCGACGAAAATGCGAGCGCATCCGCAGCGGCCAGCCCAGCCGATAGCGCTGTCAAAGAGGTCGCGATAACGGCCAAGGCCCGCAAGGCCGCGTCCGAGCTCGGGATCGACCTGGCGGATGTCACGCCCTCCAACGGCCGCATCGGCGAAGCCGAGGTGCGCGCGGCGGCCAGCTGCCGATCCGAGGCAATAGTTGCAGGTTCGCACGGGGCGCAGTCTGCCGTTCCTTCCGCGTCCACGCGGCGGGCGGTCATCATCGGCGGCGGCGGCCACGCCGCCTGTTTGATCGATGCTCTCGACGGCTCCGGATACGAGATCCTCGGCTGCACCGATCAGGCCCTGCCCGTTGGCCACCACGTCTGCGCCGGCATTTCGGTGATCGGTACGCAGGAGAGCCTGGAGCGTCTGCTTGCCGAGGGCACGCGCTACGCCTTCATCGGCATTGGCGGAGCCCAGTCCAGCGAGGCGCGGCGGGCAATGTTCGAACGCGCCGCGGCCATGGGCTTCATTCTGCCGCCTGTGATCCACCCATCCGCGATCGTCTCCAAGGCGACCAGGATCGGAGATGGCTGCCATATTCTGGCCGGCGCGAGCATCGGTCCCCGCTGTACGATCGGCAACAACGTGATCGTCAACCAGGGGAGTATCGTCTGCCACGACAGCGTCGTGCAGGACAATGCCCACCTGACCCCGGGCGCCATCCTCGCCGGCGGGGTGAGCGTCGGGGCGATGTCTGTCGTGGGCATGGGCGCAACTGTGCTGCTGGGCGTCCAGATCGGTGCCGGTTGCCTGATCCACAACGGCGCGCACATCAGTGCAAACGTCGCGGACAACACCATCGTCGACGCTCAGGGCCGCCGGCACCTCCGCTAAAAGCGATTTCCAGCAAAGTGTAAGACGGCTTTCCGCGTTTCCGTTCAAACGCGACGCGCTTTGAACCTCGGAACTTCAGGCGCCTTGTCGCAGAGCTCTTGCCAGCAATGGCTCGAGTGCCTCGGACCCTGGGATGCTGAGGTGGTGGCTGTCAAAATACAGCAGTTTTCCGCCCATCATCACAACACACCGTTCCTGCGGACAAAGCGCCTGCGTTGGATAAACGCGAACGAGGCCGCGATGTTGGCCCAGCCTGTCCAGAACGCCAAATGCAATCTGCTGCCGCTCCCGGTAGAGTCGCTCCGACACGTTGAAGCCAGACAGGTCATGTCCCTGCGCCACGAGTCGAGCTGCCGTGGAGGGGACGTCATAGCCCACCTCTGGGACGGGATAGACGATGATCACGTTCTTGCCGGCCTCGAGGATCCGACGCACAGTTTTTCTCAGGGATATCTCGAATGCCTCGCGCGCCTCGTTTGAGAAGCGATCGAATTGAACGCCGTTGCGGTCCTGCAACTGGGGAAGGTCGCCGTTGCGTTCTGCCGGTCCAAGTTCGACCGCACGACCCTCCAGATAGAGAGACCACCTGGCAGCAATTATGACGGTCTTCAGCTCTGGGCGACCGAGGACGTATTTGAGCCGTAGATCGTTTCCCTGGATGCACGCTCCGTCGGTTCCGACCCCAAGCAGAGGGGGGCAGCGGGGAGTGGCGCCGTAGACCGTGCTTGCGCCATTTGCAGCCAATTCGGACATCGCGCCGAATAGCGCTCCGGCGTGCGAATCCCCCCACAGGAAGATGCGGGCATTTTCAGAGGTGCCTATTGTACAGGGAGACTTTGCCGCAAGCTGAAGCAATACGTCTGCGCATTTATCCGCTTCAGGGTTGGCGGAGAAAGCATAGCTGGACAACACATTCACGTCCTTGGAGAAGCGCGTCGGCCAGCCATTGTCATGGTAGATCACGGCACCGGTTATTACCGCGGCGACGATGGCCAAAGTACCTCCAGCCAAGACGGACACGGGGCGGCTTACGCGCGACGGCACTCTGAGCGGCCGCTCAATGTATCGCCAGGACAGCAGCGCCAGCGTGAACGAGGCAGTCACCAGGCCAACAGACTGAAGCGAACTCAGCTCATCGATTGCCAGGTAACTGCCCAGGACAATCAGCGGCCAATGCCAAAGATACAGGGAGTAGCTTATCAGGCCCACGCCGACGAACGGCCTTGTCGAAATCAGCCGCGTGACCCAGCAGCTCGCTTCACGTCCTCCGTGAATGACAAGGGCAGCTCCGATGCACGGAAGGAGCGCCGCGATACCGGGGAATGAAGTCGTCTCGGAATAACCCAGCACGGCAGCGGCGATCAGGAGCAGTCCCGCCCAGGTCGCCACCTCACTTTGCCAGCGCTTGGTGAGGCGTGGGAATGCTTCGAGCGCCATGAGGCTGCCCAACAGAAGCTCCCACGCCCTGAATGGGGTCAGGTAAAAAGCGGCAGCATCGTCGTACTGCATCACCACGATGGTTGCGATGAACGAAATTCCCGCGAGGCTCGCAATGAGACTGCGAACATTGCCGGCTCCCAGGCGCCAGATCGAGACAAGGAATATCGGAAATAGGATGTAGAACTGCTCTTCCACCGCCAGTGACCAGGTGTGGATGAGTGGCTGGTCGTACGTTTCTCCATCAAAATAGCCCGTCTTCAGCCAAAAGCCGATATTGGACGAGAAGAGAGCCGTGGCGACGAAGTTACGGCCGAAACGTCTGAAGTCATCGGGTAAGAAGATGAGGGCGCAGGCCAGCGTACAGACCGCCAGCATGGCGAACAACGCCGGAAAAATGCGACGTATGCGCCGCTCGTAAAAATGCCAGACCGAGAACTCGCCTGTCTGCAGATCCCTGGCGATCAGTTGCGTTATCAGGTAGCCGGAGATGACAAAGAAAATGTCGACGCCGACATAGCCGCCGCCGACCTCGGTGAAACCGGCGTGAAACAGCACAACCGACACGACAGCGATGGCTCGTAAACCATCGATGTCGGCTCGATAAGTTGGAGCCGCCTGTGCTGAATGGAGCGATGCCGGACGAGAGGGTTTTCGACCGTCCAACATCACGCCGGCAGCGAGGCTGAGCCGATGAGCCTGAAAGCGTGACATACCGATGCTGTATAACGGCACTCTCGCGCCACTGTCCGCCCGCAATAGGAGGTAACCTGCGCCTAAATCGGACTACGCCGTGGCCCCCGCGAACAAGATCGAAATGGCCTCTGGGACCACAGGGAGGCGCGAAGGCCGGGGGCTTTTGCCAAGCGGAGCGGTTTGACGTGGCGACTTGCGGCCGTTTTGGCGTCCTGGCTGCCGAAAAGCCCGCCGATTCCGACCCGGTGTAGGTCACGCCCCGCCCCGGCTGCGGTTCAGCTCTCGCCTGCGGCCAAGACGGGTTCCGTTAATGTCCGCGATCCTGCTACGCGGCTGCTTGATCATCGGGTGGAGTTTTCCCACGCCAGCCCACTACTTTTGGGCAGGGGTGTCCTTCGAATTCCTGAGCATTGCAAAATCTGGATCGGTGTAGGTTGGAATGGTCTGCGGGGTCCAATTTGAAGGCTCAAATGGCTGTTGCGCATCCCCCTTCCCTGAAACCATCGGACGCACCGCATGTCCTGCGCGACGCATCCGCGAAACCAGTTTCCGACAAGTCATTCAATGTGGCTGCGCATGGGCTTCGTGGTGTCGCTTCGCTTATGGTGTTCTTCGCGCATCTCCTGGGCGGCACGGCGGAGCATATCTACGCCTCGAACGCCGCCTATGTAGCGGCCATTGGGCCTTTCTGGAATTTCGGCACCTTCGGTGTGTGCCTTTTCTTCGCTATCAGTGGCTTCGTGATCCTTCCGAGTGCGCTGCACTACAGTCCCCGTGAGTTTGCCGCCCGACGGTTCCTGCGCGTCTACCCGCTGTTCTTCGTTCTTAGCGTGCTCTACGTCGCACTGAACGCCGCGACAAACCTCTATCCCGAGACCAACAATCTCACCGCAATTCTCGCCGGACTGACGTTCCTGAATCTTTTCGCCCACACAGAGCAGCTGACGCCGAATGCCTGGAGCCTGACGTTCGAAGTCTGGTTCTATGTGTTCACCGGTGCCTTCGTGTTCTTCGCCATCCGTCGCCCCAACAAGCTTGGGTTGGCCGCTCTGGGTCTTCTCGCGGTGCTCTTTATCGCCAGATATCCGATTGCCCTGTATTTCGTTGCCGGCGGCCTGATCCGTCTCGCCTACGATCGATATGATTGGATGCGTGTCGGTCGCCATCGGCTGGCCGAGAGCGCGGCGCTGGCAACGTGCGTCTTCATATCCACTCGCGGCCACTATGACTATCACTGGTCCGATTTCCAGAATGCCGAAGTGCCATTGCTGGTCGCTGCGACGGCGCTTTACTTCGGCCTTGCGGTGTCGCGAAACAGCTTGACTGCGCTGCTTCTCGGCAATCGGCTTCTTCGCTACTTCGGGACGGTCAGCTACAGCCTTTATCTGGTGCATCCCTATACGTATTTTCTGACCCGCTCCCTCTTTTCGCACGCTCACCTCTTCACCGCCAACGTCGTCGTCTCGATGGGCGCCTTCATTGTCGCTGCAAGCGCTATCACCTGGATACTCACGCATCTCGCGAACCGCAGCCTCGAACTGTGGCCCTATGAGTTGGTCTATCATCAGAAGATCTACCGCTCGACATCGCAGCAGAATGCCGTTCGGACGTGGCTTGGCTTAGGCACCAAACGCTTCGCATGGCTGCGGGGATAATGCAGGGCTGCGACGGTCCATGGCCCGAGACCATGGCTGATCATGAGAGATTAATCGTCGGACTTGGAGAGCAGGTCCGTCAAGCGAGACACGTCGGGCACAAAGAGTTCCTTTGCGCGGCGCAGCACAATCCCGACACTCTGCAGATAACTGAGTTCGCGGGCCACCGCTTCCCGATGCGTGCCGATGCGATTGGCCAGATCCGTATGGGTGGGAATGGGAGAAATCATCGCCGAACCGTCAGTGTCGATACTTTCAACACACAAGCGCAGCAGTTCGCTATGCACGCGTGATCGAACGCTGAGTGTCGAGAGTTCAACGATATGCTCGACAAACGAGTGCTGGCGCTCGACCAGCATTTGGACGATGGCCTGAAGCGCCTCGGGATCGTTCTTGATTATATCCAGGAAGGCCCGATTGCCGATGGAGGCAATGGTGCATGGTCCTGCGGCTTCGATCGAATAAGGCACCGCAAGAAGGTCCCCGCTTAAAGCCACTTCATTGACGAGCGATCCCTCGTGCGCCGATGGGAGCCATACAATTTTGCCTGTACGGGTATAGACAGGGAAGCGAAGCTCACCCTCCAGAAGAAAAAATACTCGATCGACCCTTTCGCCGGCCGGAATCAAGACATCGCCGTCTTCGAGATGGAACCAATGACAGCGTCGGTTCATCTCGGCCAGCGTGGAAGGGCGAACGGCATGGAAATGCTCGATATCGCTCAAGTCCGGGCTTTGCGATGTGTTCCTTTCGGCTGTGGGAGTGGTTTCCCTCTCCGTCTGCGGAACAGCATATCGATCTAGCGGCTGTTTCAACTTTCCTCGCACCCTGCAAAATGTCGAGTCTTTGTCAGGCTCTCCAATTCGAGGGCCTGACAAAGCCAACCGGCACCGTTGCCGCGGGCAAAAGAAATCATCATTTTTTGACCGAGGCGGCAGCCATGCCTCAATTTCGTATGCTCACACCATCATAAGGCGTTGTGTTGAGGATGTAGGCTACCTCGGTACGATTTCTCGCGCGAAGCTTTTTCATGACATTGCGAATATGCACCTTGACCGTGCTTTCGCACATGTTGAGCTCGTATGCGATCACCTTGTTTGCCTTGCCCCGCCGCAACGCTTCGATCACCGCCATCTGGCGCGACGTGAAAACATTGTCGCCCTGCGGCTGCTTCGCGGGTTGGCTGTCCTTGATCGCCTGGCTCGAACTAAAGAGGACGCTCGGCGGTACGAAAGTCCCTCCTGCCGCGACAAGCTGAATAGCCTTTGCCGCAACCTGCAAGCTGACGCTTGTTGGGATGTAACCGCGTGTCCCGCTTTCCACTGCTTTGACGATATCGTCAAAGCTTTCGATATCCGAGAGCATTACGATTCCCAGAGAGGGTCTGGTTGCCTTGAGATGGGCAATCCGCGACAGATGATAGTCCGCCTGAGAATTCGACCACATGACGCATAGCAACACGGTCGAGACGCGTTCGGTCTCCTCCGGGCTGGCAGCGTCAAACGCTTCGACCGTAGGATAGCGCTGGATACGAAATGATGGCTCGATGAGTTCGAGGCTTCTGGCGAAACAGTCGCACATCAGCGGTCTGTCATCGATGATCGCTATCTCCATCTCCTCCCGTGAGGGAGCAGGTCCGATATGATTGGCATTTGCGACAGATGAATAGGGAGCCAAGTCGGTTTTGACCGGCTGATCGGTAATGGACAGAATTGTCATAGCTTATCCCCAACCCAAAGGTTCAACTCCAGTACCCACGGAATTCACCCCAACGGAGAATCCGCTTCGAATACCCACCTCCTTAAGGTATTAGTAATAACTTGCAGATCGATGAGGCGGTGTGACAAAACGCACACCCCGAATATAATCGCATATTTTTAGCAGGATTAGAGCCGGGACGGCAAAATGTCGTAGTGGCAAGGCTGCCTCCACCAAAAGGTGTATCCTCAACGAAAAGGCTGCCGGGGGTTGATCCGCATGCAATCTATAACGAATTGCAAAGGAGGATTTTACGTGACGTCGCTTTTAAAACTGTAAATTTTCACATCCATATCCAAAGCACGTAAAGTAAACCTGAAATTATGCCATTGTGAAGTAAAGTGTATCTTGGAAGACACCTCATGCCGGACTCCGAGCAACGAGCCGTCAGGCTGGTCAAGCCTCCGAGCGCGGCCTCCGTGAGCTCCTCCAATATGGAATTGACCTCTATTCGAGCCATTGCCGCAAGTGTCGGCCCAATTTAATGGCAAGCGCGACAATCGTCAGGGTGGGCATATCGTTTCCCCCGGTTGGAAAAACGGAGCTCCCGGCGACAAAAAGGTTCCCGAGGCCGTGAACCTGGCACGTGGCATCGACCACGCCAGTCCGCGGATCGGCGCTCATCCTCGTTGTGCCCATGTGGTGCCTCACCCATCGGTATGGGATATCGTCTCCGCCTGGGGGCACCTGTGTGCTCGATCGAACGTCGCTTCTGTGGCCCAGCAGCCGCATCTCGTCGGTGATGATTGTCTGCACGCGCTCGAGTGTACGCCGAACGAGAGGCCCCACCCTCCATTCCAGCTTCACGCGCGGAAGACTGAATTCGTCAAGTCTTGTATCGAGCGTAACCCGGCTTTCCGGGTCCGGCTCTTGTTCGAGGATCGTGTCAAAATGAAAATGTCTTACGCGCCCGCGTGAGTGCCCAAGGCGCTCGATGGCTGACGCGACCGACGCTGCGGGATGTCTGAGGATGGTGCGGCCACTCTTGATGAGGTCGCGATGGAGGCGCCCCTTCCGCAGCCAAAAGGCAAGATAATGCAACGCCTCGGAGCCACCCAGATCATTGGCGCAAGGTCCCGGCTTGATCCACGTCCGGGAGCCCAGAAGGCGTTCACTTTCACGAATCTCCGGGCGCAGCGCCAGCCCGAATGCACCGGTCACGCCGCAGTGCTCTTGCTCCGACAAATAAGGCCTCCGCGCCACAATGGATGGCACGTGAAGGGCCAGCGCGGTGTCGGGATGGCAGACCTGCAGGCTCCCCCATTTCACGCGCGGATGCTCCATGAAATAGCGGCCGACCAGGTCGTACTGGTTGCCTATGCCATTCGGCGTCTGCCGGTTTGAAACCAGGAGCAGGCGCGCGTTTTCGATCCCGCCGCAGGCCAACACAAAGGACCGTGCCTGGATCCGGAATCGCCTGTTTGGCGTACTGGCCACCTCGATGGAGCGAACCCATCTTCCCGAGGAGTCGGTGTCTAGCCGCAAGGCCGTGGCGTGCAGGAAAACCTGCACGTTTTTTGCCCTTTGCAGCCTGGCGCGCAATGTCGCCCCCAAATCCGGGACGGGACTGAGAAAGCATCGTTCGGAAAACAGTGGTCCGGTCATAGGCAGAGCCGCGGAGGCAGGCCATTCGGCTTGCAAGTCGTCGATGCCTAGCAAATCGGCGGCCGCCTCATAGTGAGGGAGGAGCGAGTTGCGATCGACAGGCCATCCGCTCATCGGTATCCAGGACCGAGGCTCGAAATCGGCGTGGTCCAGCATCTTGCACCACCCACCCCAACCAGCCCTGCCGGTACTTCCGCCGAACTGGCGGATCCTGCAAAGGTCCAGCGCCTCATAGGGTCTGCCTACAGAGCGGCCGCGCGACAGTCTTTGGCGCCAGTGTTCGTATGTCAGACCGCCGCTTTCGATGATGCATATGCGATGCCGTGTTCCTTCGAACTGCGAGGCGAGCGCCAAGCCCGCCGCACCCGCGCCCACGATGCACAGATCTGCCTCCAGGCAAGCGCCTTGGGGAACGCCGTCGCAATCCTCAATCATGGCGACGTTGAACGGACAGCAGGCGCGGCAAAATCGTCACCGGTAGGACCATACGGTCAGGTTCGTGAGGTCTGATCACTGGCGATCCGTTGTCCAAGCCTGATCCTCTTTGCCGCTTGCGAACGCAGTGCGGTGAAATTCGGCGCCACCAACGGGTAGTCAGGCGGCAAACCCCATTTCCTGCGATAGTCGGCCGGTGTCATTCCAAGCGATGCCAGATACCGCTTCAGCGATTTCATCCTGCGTCCATCCTCCAGGCTGATTATGAAATCCGGAGTCACCGATTTGCTGATTGGTACGGCGGGAACGACCTTTGGTTTGCTTTTTTCCGGGCCTCCCGCGAGGGCCTGCAAAGCGCGGCCGACATTTTCCACCAAATCCACCAGATCAGAAGGTGAGGCCCGGTTCCTGCTGACAAAGGCCGAAACAATCTTGGCAGTTGATTCCAGGTGATGGACGGGGTCAGTGGCCATGGATCCGCTCTCGACTGACGATGGTTATCGTCCGTGGCCAAATGCGGGGCCTGTTTGGATCACTCGTTTGCCGAACTTTCCAACATCAAATCGGGAGCAGATGCTCCTGATCCTCCCCGCCTTTGGAACCCTTCAATGGCATCCGCAGGGGCCATTTCTGTCAATTGCCCTTGGCGGCGCTGAATCCATCCAAAAGTGGTAACCGGCAGTGACAGCCAATGTGCCCCTCCATTGCCATCGCGACCCGTCGTGCTGCGGTTGCTTGACGTTTTCTTGAAGATCGCCAACATCGATGCGCCTTCTACACGACGGCGATTGAAATATCGGATGCACATTTCCGCATTCTTAGGCGTAGGCCATTTTAACAGCGGCCGACTGCTACACAATTACGATAGAGGCATGATGGCATTTATCTTTTTATTACTTTATATAAATCGAGATTTTACAGGTATAATCTCGTATCAAACTGTCATTAAATGTGTATGACTCGATCGTGATTGTGAATAAACTTTCTTCGAGAATCTGATTATTAAGTATGCGGGGGAGCTTGGATATCAGGAGACGATATGACCATTAAAGTTACAACTACGGCAAAGTTGCTGGTGGGGGCGTTCTTTGCTCTGGGAACCATAGGGATTTCCAATGCCGGCGCAGCCGGGGAGTCTGGCGTCCAGGTAAGCTCGCCTAGCGAGACCGGGGCCAAAGCTGGCGGCGCCGGTGAAACCGGCGGCAAGGCTGGCGGTGCTGGCGAGACCGGCGGCAAGGCTGGCGGCGCTGGCGAGACCGGCGGCAAGGCTGGCGGCGCTGGTGAGACCGGCGGCAAGGCTGGCGGCGCTGGCGAGACTGGCGGCAAGGCTGGCGGCACCGGCGAGACCGGCGGCAAGGTTGGCGAGACCGGCGGTACGGCCACTACCCTTAGCGCTGCGTCGAGCGAGACCGGCGGCACTGGCGAAACCGGCGGCAAGGCCGGTGGCACTGGCGAGACCGGTGGCAAGGCTGGCGGCGCTGGCGAGACCGGTGGCAAGGCTGGCGGCGCTGGCGAGACCGGCGGCAAGGCTGGCGGTGCTGGCGAAACCGGTGGCAAGGCCGGCGGCGCCGGCGAGACCGGTGGCAAGGCCGGCGGCGAGAGCGGCAAGGGCAGCGGTGGCGCTGGCTAGGCCGATAGAAGCTTGAGACTATCGGGTGCCGGTAATGGTTGTTCCCTTATCGGCATCCGTGTCCAACAACTGGCGCAATTCATCCGCGCAAGCAGCAAGTCCCATCACTGGTCACCAGTCCGAACCGGCATAGCGCGCGGCCTCCTTCCACAGGGCGAGCGCAACCTGTGGGGAACGGGCTTTCACCTCGAAATCTTGACCTTTGTATTTCCCGGCCGCGACCCAAACTGTTTTTGAGCGCTGATAAACAGTGACGCCTATAGCGCCGGCGAGCGTTCGCCATTGTGGATCATTTGCATTCATACATTCCAGCCCCCGCGATGTAAGAAGCAACGAGGGATGCCAGATTGGAGTTCCAAGGAATGTGATCATTTTAACACTTCCCGATCCGAACCTTCCATTCGGCAACCGAAACAACCCGCCGCTGGCGTGAGCGGCGGCATCGATCCGGTCCTCGACGATTGCAAGCCACCAGGGGCCAGGCACTCCCCCGACCAAAAGTCTAGCAAGAACACCCAAAAGCCTGTCTGGGATCGTTGGGTCTAGCGGCGATACCATCCACCTCATGATCTGCGCGTAACAGCAGCCGCTTCGCTTGGTGCGCAACGCTTGATCGCCCGCCGCACCAACATGCGGCGAGCAATTCTCATCGGATGGTGCGCATGCCTGTATCGCCAAAAGCCTGGATCGCCAAAAGTCCCTTCGCCTTCGGGCAGAATTCAGCGCGGTTTGGCCCTCTTCATCTCCGGAGGACCGACAGCGTCCCCTGCGATTCATGGGAGCGTGCACCGTCCTTGTCCAGAAGAAGGTCCACCCTGTTGGATGATCGGCCGTAGGTAAGGTCTTGCTATGCGGGCACTGTCGCGAAGGACGTTTGGGCAGGGAGCCATATTCGGCTTTCTGCACTGGCTGGGCGCTGGCAAGGCAGCCGGCGCGTACGCTCAGCCAGGCGATGGTGTGACGTTGGTGGCGGGAGGCAGACCCGCCGTCACGCTGGTTATCCCGGACAGGCCGAAGGACTCCGTCCGCTATGCTGCCGTGGAGCTCGGCTGGCATATCGAGAAAGCGACCGGCTTCCAACCTGCCATGGCGACTGAAAGCGAGGTGACGTCGGCGAGCCTGGGCAAAGCCCATGTCTTTCTGGGCGATACCCGGTTTGCCCGAAAGGCCGGCATCGATTCCGACGCATTGGAGCCGGAATCGTGTGCAATCCGCACCGTCGGCCGCCATCTCTGTATCGCGGGGCATGACACGAGCGGCAGCCCTCTTGATGAGGACACCTCCGCGGGAACGCTCTTCGGCGCATACGAACTTCTCGATCGCTACTTCGCGGTTCGGTGGCTATGGCCAGGCGAACTGGGAACGTTTGTTCCAAGAGCGGAGTCCGTGGTCGTTCCTCTTCAAGACCATGTCGTAACGCCTCGATTCATGCAGCGCCACGTGCGCTCGGCTGCGGGCTTGAAGGCCAAGAATCATCCCGAGATGGGCTTCACCGCCGCGGCGGCTGAAGAATACATGAACGCGCAGGCAACATTCCTGCGTCGCAACCGCATGGGCCGCCGAATCCCGGCGAAGTACGGCCATGCCTTCGTGGACTGGTGGCGGCAGTATGGCGCCGAGCATCCGGAATGGTTTCAACTGGTCAACGGCAGACGAGGCCCCTCAAGGCTGGGTGCGCGCTTTTCCATGTGCATTTCCAATCCGGGTCTGCGCGAAGAGATTGTCGCGCAGTGGCGCGAGCATGGAGGCGATACCCCTAGGCACCTCCCAACCTTCGTCAATGCTGTCGAGAATGACGTGTCTGGCCAATGCGAATGCGATGCATGCAAGGCGCTCGATGGCCCGGAGCCACCGGATTATCGAAAATTCATTCCGTCGAAATCAAAGATCGCCAGCAAGCCTTTCGTATCCGACCGATATGCGCGTTCATGGCAAGCCATCCAGCAGATCGCCGCGAAATACAATTCGAACTCGGTTGTCGTCGGCTACGCCTACATGAACTACTTCGCCGCTCCGACCTCGGGCATAAAACTGGGGCCGAATATCATGATCGGATTTTGCCCGTCATCCTGGTTCTATCCCCGAAGCGGCGACGAGCAGGATTGGATGAAAGCCCAGTGGCGAGGATGGGCGGAAACCGAGGCCAGGCTTTTCATGCGGACGAACTATTTTCTGGACGGATATTGCATGCCGCACATATTTTCCAGCCAGTTCGCCGACGAGTTTCAGAGCGCCGCGAACAACGGAATGATCGGGACCGATTTCGATTCGCTGACAGGTCATTGGGCGACGCAAGGCCCAAACCTTTACCTGTTGCTCCGCTTGCAGATCCACCCCGACATGCCTGCCGGCTCCCTGCTGTCAGAATATTACTCCGCCTTCGGACCCGCGGCGGCTGACGTGAGGAAATATTTCGACTTCTGGGAGGCGTATACGTCCGGTGGGCGTGCCCGGCTGCGTGACACCTTCGAGGCTCTTGGGGCTTCGCGTTGGCGAAGCTGGGCGAAAGCGGCGCATGCGATCTATCCAGAGGAGAGCTTTGCGCCGGCCGAAGCATTGCTCGACAAGGCAGCCTCCTCCGCGGCGGCAGACCAGCAAGCGTCAAGGCGGGTGCAATTCCTTCAATTGGGATTGCAGCACGCGAAATTGTGCTCTTCGGTTGCCGCCAAGCTTACGCTCGGCGATCCGGAATCCAGCTACGAGAGAGGCAAGGTGGAATTGCAAGCGCTGTTGGAATTTCGACGAGCGCACGAGCGCACGTGGGTATCCAACATGAATCACTGCGCGTGGGTCGAGAGCACCAGCTGGGCCCTTCCCGGCGCTGCAGTCCAATTGCAGGCGCCCGATCCGGAGTGATCTTCTTCAAGCAGCGAAACTTCCAGCCTGGCCTTCGGTCACCAACAGCGAAGGCACCCCGCCAGCATGCACGCTGGCAAGGGTGCGCTCTTTACGACCTGGCAGGATCGGCAGGGCGGTCAGCCGCCCTTGCTGCCGCCACCGTCTCCAGCGCCGCCGGATTTTCCCCCGGACTCACCGGCGCCGCCAGCCTTGCCGCCGGACTCACCGGCGCCGCCGGCCTTGCCACCGGTTTCGCCAGCACCGCCGGCTTTGCCAGGTTCTGCAGCGCGCCCTGCCTTTCCGGGTTCTGCGGCGCGACCTGCCTTGCCTGCTTCCACAGACTTAATTTTGGTCGTCGATTCGGCAAAGCTAGTCGTCGAGACGGATGCGACAGATACAGCAAGAGAAATTGCGGTAAGAATGCGAATGATCATGATAAGCCTCCTTAACAGGGTGACATTCAGCCCCGGAGGATCTTGTCGTGTATTTTTCCGGGAAGATCGAGTCTTGTTCGAGGATGAGCCCGTCGGCATGTTTTATAATTAGTGAAAAAATTTTCAGACGACATTTTACTCATTTCTCTTTCAAAATAGGCGCATTAGCGATTTCTTGGATATCTGCCTAAAACTTGCAACTCAATGTGATCGGTCGCAACAGTCGCCTGCATCGATCGCGTGGACCAGCGCCCCGGCGTGGCGCCGCCAAGTAGAAGATGACGTATCTATTTAAAACTCCGGGGAGTTGGATCGTCAGCTCGGTTTGACTGTTCGTCGCATTCTTGACGTCCGGACCGACAAGCCCCAAAGTTCAGGGGCAACCATTTGTTAACTATCTCACCATGTTGTGGTGATGGTTGCGTGCAGTGCTGCACTTTGGGCAGGCACATAGCAATTCCGTCTATCCGTCCCGATCTTAAGGCTTGTGCCCGATGATCGACAGGTCAATCGGGCCGACCACGCATGAGCCGGGATGGCCGGCGCCTGGGGCTGCGAATGGATGCTTAGGCGTCGGAGATCCCGTCACTAAATCCGCTGACCAGCATATCGAGCGGCTTCCATCCACAACGTGAGTGCAACCGCGGGCGAGCGGGCCTTCACCTCGAAAAGTCGGCCTCGGTAGCTTCCCGTGGCCACCCACACTGTTTTTGAACGTTGAAGGATCGTAACCCCAAGAGCATCCGCCCGATGGAAAATCTCGTCGTGATCGCGATGCATTTGCTCTGGCCTTTGGCTCCTAAGAATTGCGGGCGAAGGTGCTCCCTCATTGGCAAACCATAGCTTCGTCTACGTTCATATTGGGGCGCTGTCATTTGCATTTGACATAGATGCCCGCTTCGTACGAATCCGTCATAGCATCCCAACAGTCGCTATCACCGTGCAAAGCCACCGCCTTGATAGGTCAGCAGCCTGCCGCACCCTCATCGCCCATGGGACTTCAGTCTTATTTGCGTTATTGCTAATATGTCTATAATTTGAGCAGTGCGGGGGACACCCAAACCAACCCGCAGTGGCCGGTGTGGCGCAAATCAAGCTGCCCAACGCAGCGCAGCCGCACCGGCCATTGGTTCCCAAAAGCCTCGGCTTTGTCGTCATACGGTTGCAATGACATCTCGACTGCGGTGCCTTCCGACACATGCGAGGAAGCCGCGGGGTCTAATCGATCGGCTCGCCACCCAAAGACCTGAGTTGTCGATAGACCGTCAAGGGATCAGATTGGGACTAGGTTGCACGTTGATGAGCGCGCTACCGATCCAAGAAGCCGACACGCAGGCCAAGCCGATCATATCGACGATGGGACGCTCAATCGGCCGAAGACTAAACGGAGCCAAGACTTGCCGTCTTGTTTCATCACATAATCTTCAGCCTTGGCCATTTTCTTACACCAGCGGCCAATCGCCGACGGAGTTCCTGGGAAATAGCGCGAGCAGTAGCCGCTGCCTCTTCATCGTCGTCGATATCGTCTTCAATCAGCATAGCCAGCGTTTCGACATCGTCGAATGGAAATTCATCGGCGATGTCATCGGCAGCACCCCGTATCACCTCGGCATGGGCACATACGATTTCGGCGGGCTCTTCCAACATCCGCAATTGCCGGAACAGCGATGCAATAGTTTCGGATTGTTGGGACATCGCTCCATGCCTCCGTGTGGGGCAGGAGTAAGTCTATGGCTCCCAAGCGCTAGCGCCCAAAATATTTGCTAACGACAGCACTCCTTTTAGGGTTTCGTGCAAAACCCGTAAAGTCAACTGGCGAAGAAAACTGTTCACAACCCAAGCCAGGGCCGCGCGTCCCGGCAACAGGGACAGACCATTCGCGCTCCTGGTCCCTGCGGCGAGCCGCCGAGCTTGAGCCGTCTCGCGACTGCGGATGCTCGAGCTTAAAACGCCGAACCTCTATAACGTGTCGCTTCCTTCCACAAAGCGATCGTTGGCTTTGGAGCACGCCCCTTCACCTCGAAAGTACGGCCACGATAGCTTCCCCTGGCCACCCAAACTGTTTTTGAGCGTTGATAGATGTTGATGCCCAACGCGCATGCTCTTGCAAGCAATTCTCTATCATTTCGCATTTTGATCGACCTCGTCACGGCTCCTTGAAAGTTGAGATAACAATGATGCCCAGAGTTTGTTGCAGTATCGTGTCGGACCCCATTCCGTTAGGTAACCTGTCGTCACGAAGGGCCGATGCTTCCGCGTTCGCGAGGCGACCCATCTAAGAAACCCGCCGCCCCATTCACGGCAGCGACGGGCCGCCCCTGTGATTTTTGGGACTTGCCGGGCGTTGGGTCCCTGCCACCACCAAACCATTAGATAGACCTCATGTTCCTGGATCGTCGCGATGGTACTTTTTTGACGATTCATCGTCGCACGGGCGAAGCTGCGTCATGCGGCGCAGCCAGCGCGCGGTGAGTTTTGAGACTACATTCCGCAGGTGTAGAGCTTCACAGTTCTTGGGCCTAAGCGGGTGGCTGCGCGTGCTTGCGGTCGCTAAGCTCCCGAATGACGTGGCGAGTTCCTCAGCCCTTTGGTCGCTGAGCTTCACCCCATGGCGGAAGCCCACTGTCCAAATGGAGAGGCGGAACAAGACGCATCCCGTTTAAATTGGGCCTCGCTGACCATGGAGGCCCGCTTGAGGTTCATCGCGTTGCAAGATCCGGCCGACAACTGGATGGTGTATGATCTACATTCCGAGGTTCCGGCGGAATTCACTTGCAAAGTGCTCTACGGTCTCTCGCGCGAAGAAGCAGAGCATCTGACCGTTCTGGCCAATGCGAAATTTCGATCCAGAACAGCTATCGCGGAGCCCATGCTTGGCCGACCGGCGCTGGGTTGAAGTATCACACGCCCCTCACAACGCTGGATATGGGACTGGTAGCTTCCTGCCCGGATTTGTGCCTGGGGGATGCGCCGGATGGCTCGGGGAAAGGCGGCAGCGCTCTCCCGCGACCAAATCATGATTAGAGTTGACTCGGGCGTCGAGCAAGGCAGCGGATCGTGCTGTGGCAGGCTGCGATCCCCCCTTGCGTTCAGTGCATCATCCTTTGCCTTAGCCAGGCAATAAACCTGTTCCCGCCAATCGTTGCGCGGACCCGGTTGGCAGCCCAGCCCGCCTTCATCATAGCGCCGACGTGACAATCGCAGACGATGTCGTGCAGTTGCCAGTCGCTCAGCCCGAAGAAGCGTTTTGCCTCACCATAGCTGTCGTCTTTCAAGCCCGATGCGCGCAGCACCGGATCTTCGAAGGCCACAGCAATTGCCGATCCTTCCCCACGCACGCTGTCGCGTTCCTCCAGGCGCAGATATTCGGTGCCTGTAAACGCTGCAAGACGTCGCTCGGGATGTTGTTCGAGAAGTTCGGCCCAACGTTCGATACGCTGGTTCCGCGTCATCTCCGAATACGCCGCCGAGGATTGAACCTTGGCGACGGCATGCAGTTGGTCGAGTGTCTGATGTTTCATGGCAGCCTCCTGTCGAGAGCGAGAAGCACCCACGCCTTCAGAGAAATTATCGCGCGGCGATGCCCCGACAAGAGCGGGAGATTGAGGCGGTCAGGATTGTAAATGTCCACAAGGCATTCGGGGAGCGGTCGGTGGCATCGGCCAGCAATCCAGAACCAGGCTGCCCAGAACCGGGCTGCATGAATCCAGCGACTGCAGCTACTTTTTAATGATGTTTCCGTTGCGCAGGTCGAAGGCTTCGGAACCGCGGGTCTGGCGGTAGAAATCATCCTGCAGTTCGCCCCATTCGCCAAGAAAGGCACCGCACTTGCTGCAGTGAATTGGCGTCGACTCCTCGGCGTTGTCGGGAATGTCCATCTGGATAGTCCCGCATACCTTGCAATCGAGTTTGTCGTCCAGCCGGCGTTCCATTTTCCAAGGATTGCGCATTTTCAGTCAAGAGCCAATTGTTGGTTTCGTACCAAGGAACATAGACCAGCGCCAAACCTTCGGCCATCGATCACTCACGAGAGTCAAAAAGGACGGCTAGGCCCAGTTCCCGTGCCAGATCGACGATCTTCTCCGTCAACTCGTCATCCGTATCTTGCAAATAGGGCGCATCCCTGCGAGCGGCCTCTATTGCCGCTTTGACCGAGACGATATCGCCATATCGCGCACTTCGAAGCTCTGATACCAGAAACTCCCTAGCGGTACCGACGGGTCTTGTTGCCCATCTGGCGATGCTCATGCGGTTCCTCCCATCACCCTCGGCTTCATCTTGATCCCGTCCAAGACGCCGATCAATCGATGGTACGATTCCGTACCAAATCGCTCAGCTATAAGAAGGCAACGGCGGCACGGCATCGGCCGGGCCTTGGTTTGAGTGTCGCGAAAGTTGCCCACGCGAAATTGTCCGGCGAGGCAATCGCGATCTACGAAAGGCTGGCTTAGTCATCGCACTTTCCGCAGCGGTCATCATGCTGCCTATCCACCGGCAAACCGCTGACCCAAGATCGATCGGATCCTCGCGTCGGCGTTACCACAAAGCGCCGCCGGTCACCTGGATGTTCTCCATGGTGATGCCCCTGGCGGCGTCCGAGCACAGGAACACCGCGAGCGCCGCGATTTCCTCCGGCTGCAGCATGCGCTGCTGCGGGTTGCCGCGAACGATTTCGGCCATGGCTTCCTCTGGCGTGCGGCCCTTGCCCTCACGCTCGACCACTTGCGCGACGTTGCGGCGCATCAGCTCCGTCTCCACCCAGGTCGGGCTGATCATGACGCAGGTGACGCCGTGTGCGACCCCTTCCAGCGCCACGCAGCGCGTCAGCCCGAGCAGGCCGGCCTTCGAGGCGCAATAGGCAGGATTGTCCTTCCAGCCAACCAAGGCCGCGGTGGAGCCAATGTTGACGATGCGACCCCAGCCGCGTCCGATCATGCCCGGCAGCACGGCGCGTGTGACACGGAAGGCACCCGTAAGATTGGTGTCGACGATCTTGTCCCAGAGTTCGTCGGAATGCCCCACGACCGGCTGCTCGGCGGTGGTGCCGGCGGCATTTACGAGAATGTCGGCCGGCCCGATCGTCGCCTCCGCCTCGGCCACGAAGCGATTGCTGAGATCGCTATCGCGCACGTCGAGATGCGCGGCGTGGACGCTTGTGCCATGCGCCGCCAAAGCCGAACGCACCCGTTCGATCTCGCCGGCGCCCGGATAGTAGGCGGCATCGGTCCGGCCCGGGCCCGGCGCGGCCACGTAGGAGCCGACGGCGACGTTGGCCCCGGCCCTGGCAAGCGCGGTGGCGATGGCGAAGCCCATGCCGGAAAAACCGCCGGTGACGATGGCCCCGCGGCCCGAGAGGTTGGTCATCGAACTGGATCTCCGCAATCAAACCACAAGGCAGTCGCCACCGACCGTCATTTCGGAAGCCGCGACGACCTATCCAAGGCCCGGCAACCGGCCTGGTCAAGGCTGCAGCGGCTTGCCCAGCCATTCGCGATAGAAGCCTTCGAGGTCCGGCTCGAAATCATGCACGATTGGGTAGCCGGGCGCGGCCGCTTCCACTTCGTGCATGGTCCCGCACTGCGGGCAGATGAATTCGCGGATCTCCATCCACTGCGGATCGGGAATATCGCTGTTGGGATAGATTTCGCGCAGCGTCTCCTCGGTGTTGCGCACGATGATCGCCGCCTTCAGCTTCCAGTTCTTGCGATAATCGCCGAAGGAGTGGCCGCACTCACAACGGGTCACCCGCTCGTCACCGCTCTGGCAGATGAACAGATGATCCGAGACCGGCAACAGGATCGGGTCTTTCCAGCCGACCCGATCCTGCAGCACCGCGACGTATTTGAAGAAGCGGTCGTCGTCCTTGTAGGCGCTCATGACGCGGCGCGTCTGCGGCCAGGGCAGCGTGCCCGCGACAAGATCGGCGATGACTTCCTTGCTGTACGAGGTCATGGCTTTTCTCCCGGCATGAAGATCGATCTGGCGTCGACGTTCCAGAAATCGCTGAATTCCCTGGTGAAGCGCGAGGAAAGCTTGATCGCGCTGGCATACATCTTCTTGACCTCGGGCGCGAAGTCGGCCTTTTCGACCCGGCCGCGCTCGGTGGCGATCCACTCCGACACCGGCTTCGCCTCGGCGAGCCGCCTGGCGCGCATCTCGGCGCGGTGACGCTTGGTGGTCTCGATGTTGGCAACGGGATAGCCGTCCCCATCCTCGTCGAGGATGATGCCGAAGATGCCCTCGGCCGCTTCCTTGGTGAGATAGCCGTTCTCGACATCCAACGCCGTCTTGAGCGGATCGCGCTCAAGCACGTCGCCATAGCCGCCACCGCCATTGTAGGAATGGGTGAAGATGTCACCGGTCTTGTGCGGCGCGGTGATGTAGGGGCCCTCCATCGTCACATGCTCGCCCTGCAGCCGCAGTTCAAGCTCCGAGCGATGCGGGTTGGTGCCGGTGTGGTGCGCCAGCGGTGCCCTTTTTTCGGCGAGTTCGAAGATGTTGGAGTTGCGCACCGCGCGATGCTTTTGGCAGGTCGGCGCCGGATAGCCGCCGCACATGCCGCCATTATCGAACACGCGGGACGAATGCTCAGACGTAACCAGCCTGAGATGGTCGGTCTTGCTGACCAGCCAGGTCGACAGGAAGGAACAGCCGCCGCGATACTTGCCGGCGCCGCCGGAATTGGGAACGATCGAGCGGCCGATATAGACCATCGGCATGTTCTGTTCCCAGATCTCGATATTGCCCATGTCGGATTCCGGGTTCCAGCCGACATAGGCGGTGTCGAGCCCATCCTTGATCGCCAGCGCGCCGGAACCGGCGGCCGCGCATTCGAAATGCGCCATGCCGAACAGCTTGCCGTACTGGCTGGTGCCGCCCATCTCGATCATCGGGCTGTTGACCTGGCCGACGAAGGCTTCCTCGACAAAGCCGCGTCCGATGAAGGAGCGCGACAACAGCCGCTGGAACACGCCATAGGCCGGAAGCAGCAAGGCCCATGAGGTGGCGGTCGCCACCATTTCGTTGTCCGGGTTGGTCCATGTGCCGTGCGGCAGTTTCAGTTCGGTCGCCATCCAGGCGCCGTCATTGACCAGTCCCTCGAAATTCATGTGCTGGGTGAGCGTCACGAACATGCCGCCATCCATGCCGGCCGGAGTGCAGTTCATCGAATGGTAGCCCCAGGGCTGCGTGCCCTCGAAGTCCATGATGATCTTGCCGTCGGTAGTGATCTCCATCTCGATCGGGATGTTGTAGAGCCAGTCGGGGTCGCCGAGCGGCTGGTAGCCGGGCTTGCCCGCTGTGACGTGGCCGTAGAAAGTGTGGCCGCGGTAGATACCGGGCACAGTGAGCTGGCGCGTGCGGGCGAGCTGGGCGCGGCGGCCTTCTTCGATGAACTCCTTCGACACCTTCATCCAGTAGTCCAAGCCGATCTCGTCGATCAGCGCCTTGACGCTTTCGCGCATGTCGATGCAGGAGGCGACCTTGGCCTTCTCGTCCAAGACCCAATAGATCGGCATGCGCAGATTGCGCTCGCAGCGGATGACATAGTCGCGGCGGATCTCGTCGTTCTCGCCGACCTTCTCGGCGCAGACGAACAGCCCTTCCGTGAAGCGCTCCTGCGCCAGCGCCACGTCGCCGCCGGGCGTGATGCCGCCGGCCTCGAGCTCGTGGCAGACCGCGCCCGCCCAGCCGACCAGTTTGCCCGAGTGGAAGATCGGCACCACGTCCATCACATCGGGCACCTGCACGGTGCCGATGAAGGCGTCGTTGTTGGCGAAGATGTCACCGTCGCGGATGCAGGGGTTTTCCTCATAGCCCTGTCTGATCATCCATTTTATGAAGCGGCTCATCGTGTGGACATGCACCATGATGCCGTTGGAGAGCGCGATCGCATCGCCTTCCGGCGTGTAGATGGCGACCACCATCTCGCCGACCTCGCGCACGCCCGGCGAAGCGGAGATACGGCGGGCCATCTCGCGGGCAGAGACACAATAGGCGCGCAGCTTGGTGTGCAGCGTCTCGAACTTGAGCGGATCCTGGTTGCGCAGCGAAAGTTCCGTGATGCCGTCGTAGCAGCCGGTCTCTTCCATGAGCCGTTCGGATTCGATCAGCCGTTCGCGGATGCGGAGCGCGGAGGCGGGTTTGTCCAGCATGGCGTTCGCCCTTCTCAAGCGTGGGTGTAGTGCAGCAGCGTCCATTCATCGACATGGACACGGTCCTGCGGGTGAACGACGAGCGTTGTGGCGGGATGTTCGATGATAGCCGGGCCGGTGACCTCGTGGCCGGGCTGCAACAGATCCATCTCGTAGAGATTGGCCTTGTGCCAGCGGCCGCCGATATAGGCCTCGCGCACACCCTTGTGGGCGGCTGCCGGATCCGACTTGCCGAGCGGACGCTTCAAGAGCACCGGCTTGACCTTATCGGCGGTGGCGATGAGCCCGAGTTCGGTGATCGAGAAGCCGGCTTCGCCATAGCGCGAGACGCGGTGGTTGACCTTGGCATAGACGGCCTCGAATTCGTCGATGACCCTGCGCATATCGTCGGCCGAACGGATGGCCGAGAGCGGCGCCATCACCTCGACATCCTCGAGCTGGCCGGTATAGCGCATCATCAGGAACGGCACGGTCTTGATCTTGTCGCGCCCATGGCCGTCCTCGATCATCTCGTCGACGGCTGCCTTGGTGAGATCGTCCCAGACATTGGTGACCTTCGTACCGAAGGCCATCAGTTCGTCATCGCTGGCGCGCGCGCCGATGTCATGCTGCGTCGACACCGAATGGCGGCGCATGAAATCGGCCGTCGTGCAGCCGAAGGCCGAGAAGGCGGCGGCAAACTGGAAGGTGATGATGTCCTTGAAGCCGATTCCCCTGGAGCAGCCGGCCAGATGCAGCGGGCCTGAACCGCCATAGGAGAGCAGCGTGAATTCGGAGGGGTGGATGCCCTGGCCGGAGATGACGCGCCGCAATGCATTGTTGGCGTCGGCCTCCAGCATGTCGATCATGCCTTCGGCGGCCTCCTCGACACCCACGCCGAGCAGGCGCGCGCACTTTTCCTCGAAGGCCGCCCTCGCCTTCTCGACCTGCAGCACGACCTTGCCGCCAAGGAAGTAATACGGGTTGAGGCGGCCGAGAATGGCATCGCAATCGGCGATGGTGGGTTCGGTGCCGCCCTTGGCGAAGCAGATCGGGCCGGGATCGGAGCCCGCACTTTCCGGCCCGAGCGAGACCTTCTTGGTCAGCGGATCGACCTTGAGGATCATGCCGGCGCCGGCGCCGATCGTGTCGAGGTGCAGCGTCGGCACGTTGAGCTTGAAACGGTCCATCAAAGGCTCGTTCTCGATCCGCGTCTGGCCGCGCGTGATGACGCCCATGTCGAAGGAGGTGCCGCCCATGTCCGAGCAGATCAGCGAGTCGTTGCCGATCAGCTTGCCGACATAGGCCGCGCCGAGAATGCCGCCGATCGGGCCGGAGATCATGGTTTCGTGCAGGCGCGGATGATTGATCGAGGTCAGGCCGCCGAAGGACAGCAGCGTCTGCACGCCATATTTGAAGCCGTATTTCTTCGAGACGTCCTCGATACCCTTGAGCTGCTTGCGGCCGCGCGACGTCGCGTAAGCCTCGATCAGCACCGAGTTCAGCCGTGACTGTTCACGGATGACCGGGCGGACTTCGTGGCTGGTGTAGACGGTGATCTCGGCGCCGGCCTTTTCGATCTCCTCGCGGCAGATCTCGGCGATGCGCTTCTCGTGCACGGCATTGACGTGCGAGAAGATCGTCATGATGCAGATGCCCTCGACCTTGTCGGCGATCAGCTTCCTGGCGGCGGCAGCCACCTCATGCTCGTAGAGCGGCAGGATGATGTCGCCGAACTGGTCGATGCGCTCCGTGACGCCATGGGTGCGGCGGCGCGGCACCAATGGATCGGGATGATGATGGGTCACCGCATGCAGCCGGTCGGCGTAGGAATAGTCGGCCCAGGCCTGCAAGCCGCGGCCCATCAGGATCATGTCCTCCAATCCCTTTGTGGTGATCAGGCCAAGGCGGCGGCCGGTGCGCGACAACAGGGTGTTGAGCATGCCGGTGCCGGAATAGAGCACGACGTTGACGCCGGAGAAGAGCTGCTCCAGCGAGATGCCCCAGGCATCGGCCGCGTCCTCGGCGGAGGCCAGGAAACCTTCGGCCTCGTTCTTCGGCGTGGTCGCCGACTTGCCGATCTTGAAGTGACCGTCCTGATCGACAAGGATGGTGTCGGTCATGGTGCCGCCGGCGTCGATGCCGATGACGATTGGGTTGCCAATGATCTGGGGGCCGACGATGGGGCCGATGGGATTGGGTTGGGTCACGATCGCCTCGGAATGTGGTCTGGGTTGAGGCAAGGCTAGAGCTCTTGGGCGGTCTCGCGCCATATGCCAAAAGACACAATGACGGTCGGGCCGGGATCGCCGAGAAAAGGGCATGCGCATGGGCAATATCTGGGCGCCGCTCGCCAAGGCGATCGCCGCCACCGGCACGGACAGGCATGTCGACTGCCTGATCGACCTGATCGGCGCCGACATCGAGCACGACCTTGTCACCGTGACGCGCTATTCGGCGACGCAGACACCGGAATTCGTCAAGCACCGGCGCTTCTCGGACGAGATGGTGCAGCGCTATCTCGCCAGTTACTACGTGTTCGACCCGTTCTACGCCTCGTGGCGGCGCGAGCGGCGGCTTGGCATCATGCCGCTGAAACGGCTTGCCGACGACGAGGCCAAACGCGGCCAGTACATAGCTGGCTTCCTGGCGCAGTCGGAAATCTGCGACGAAGTCGGCATCATGCTGGCGGATGGCGGCGACTGGTGTCTCGGCATCTTCCTCGACCGTTCGAGCGCCGCTTTCAAGGACAGCGAGATCGCGCGGCTGGAAGAGCGGCTGCCGGTGTTCGCAGCCCTGCACGCACTCGACATAACCGCGCGCGGAAACGAATTTTCCCGCACATCGGTGCCGACAGGGCCCGGCGCTTCGCCGCAGCAGAAGCCCAGCATTCCGGCCAGCCTCTGGCCAGAGCTTTCACAGCGGGAACGCGAACTCGTCCAGCTCGTCCTGGCCGGACATCCGACCGCCAGCATCGCCGAGCGTCTGGGGATCGCGGTCGGCACGGTCAAAAACCACCGCCGCCGCATCTACGAAAAACTCGACATCACCACCGAGCGCGAATTGTTCCTGCAGTTCTTTCAATCGCGGGCATCCCGGTTGAATGGTCCCTGAGATTTCGGGCTACACCGAACCTGTTTCGACGCCGCTGCACGCCTATTGCTTGACCGAGGTGGAAGTCCCCCATGTGTCCGACAGCACGTAGCCTTGCGGGTATGGGTCCGTCGGATCGAGGTAGTAGGCATGCTCGCCGGTGATCCAGGCTCGGCCGGTGATTTCCGGAACGATCGCCTTGCGGCCGCCAATCTCCGTCAGCTCCACAATCTTGCCGGTGAAGCGCGAGCCGATGATCGATTCGTGGATCAATACATCGCCAACTCCCATCACGCCACGGGCGTGCAGCACGGCCATGCGGGCCGATGTGCCGGTTCCCGTCGGGCTGCGGTCGGATCGTCCCGGCGAGACGATGCAGGTGTTGCGGGTGACATTGCCGGGACCCTTGAACGGCATGGCGAACTGCACGATCGACACGCCGCCGCACATGGTCGAATTCCGGATGCACGACATCAAGCTGTTCGCGAGCGGCCCGTCGAACCTTCTCGCCCATCACCGCCAGCTCGCGAGCCTCGTCGGGGGCGACCGAGAAGCCGAGCGCCCTAGCATCGACGATCGCGTAGAACATGCCGCCATAGGCGACGTCGATCGTGAGCGTTCCCAGCCCCTCGACCTCGATGTTGGCATCGAGACGTTCGGCGAAGGCAGGCGCATTGCGCAAGGTGATCGACACGCATTTGCCGTCACGGCATTCGGCGCGCACGTCGATGACGCCACCCGGCATGTCGAGCCTGAAGCGCGTCTCGGGCTCCAGCATCGGCACCATGCCGGTCTCCAGCAGGACCGTGGCGACGCAGATCGTATTGGAACCGGACATCGGAGGGTATTCCGTCGGCTCCATGATGATGGCGCCGGCGACGCAATCGTCACGCGTCGATGGCACGAGCAGGTTGACGTGCCGCGCGACGCTGCCGCGCGGCTCGCAGATCAGCATGCGCCTGATATGGTCGTGATCACGTTCCATCGTGATCATCTTCTCCATCATCGTGCGGCCCGCCGGCGGCAGCACGCCGCCCACGATGACGTCGCCGACCTCGCCTTCGGCGTGGCAGCCGACGACACGAATGCTGGCTTTGGTGCGCATTGTTGAAGCCTGTCCTAGACGGCGCGCGTTATGCCGCCATCGACGCGGATGTTCTGGCCGGTGATGTAGGCCGCGCCGTCCGACGCAAGGAACGCGATCGTGGCGGCGATTTCCTGGCTGGTGCCATAGCGCCCCAACGGCACGCTGTCGCGACGTTCCTCGGTTGCGGGCAGGCTGTCGATCCAACCTGGAAGAACGTTGTTCATGCGAATGTTGTCACCGGCATAAGTATCCGCGAAGATCTTCGTGAAGGAGGCCAGTCCGGCACGGAAGACGGCAGAGGTGGGGAACATCGGGCTCGGTTCGAACGCCCAGGCGGTGGAGATGTTGACGATGACGCCCGATTTCTGCTTCTGCATGATTGGTGTGACCAATCGCGTCGGACGAACAGCGCACAGGTAATAAACGTTCATTGCGTCATGCCAATCCTCATCGGTAATCTCGAGGATGGGCTTTCGTGGGCCGTGGCCAGCGCTGTTTACAAGCACGTCGACGCGGCCCCACCGCTCGACAGCGCCATCGACCAGCCGCTTGAGATCGTCATTGGATTGGTTCGAGCCGGTGACACCGAAGCCGTCGAGCTCCTTTGCCAACGCTTCCCCTTTGCCTGAGGACGAGAGAATCCCGACCTTGTAGCCGTCCGCAGCAAGTCGACGGGCGGTCTCCGCGCCCATGCCGCTTCCGCCAGCGCTAACCAACGCAACTTTTTGTCCGGTCATCGTACTTCCCTTCGGCTATCAACTCTCATGCATTTTGCGAAACTGGGCGAAGTTCTGACACATCGCCGTGGGGATGGCTAAACAGAAATCGGCCGTCGTCCAATAGGAAACTATCGAATGACTCAAATGGCTGAACGGCTCGCCTCGGGGCATTCGCGCCGGCAGGGTCTGACAGCCTCGGACATTATAGCTGAAGGTATATTAGGAGTTTCTTGACAAACTGGTTAACCTCTGGTTTCCTGATTTTGTGGGTATTTAATAAGTTCGTTGCGTTTTTTACGGACGGTGTTCGCATGTCAACGTTGGTTGTTGCGGACCCGCGGGGGGTATATCTCGCCGGTCTGGAGTGGGTGTTGCGCAAGGCGGGACACGATGTTGTCGCCGAATGCAACCGCGCGGTTGATGTTCCCCTTCATGTGGAGCGTCACCAGCCTGATGTTGCCATCGTCGGCGTGGATGCAATCGACCCGCAGACGGCCGGGCTCTCCTCGCGGCTGAGAACCTGCGGCAAAGCTCTCGGCATCATCTTCATCGTGCAGCCGAACAGCGGCCTCGGCGTCAAGGAAATACAGGCGCTCGACGCTGACGGACTGCTGCTGGACGGCATCAGCAACCACTATCTCGTCGACTGCGTAAATGCGGTTGCGAGCGGCAGAAAATGGATCGACAACAAGATCCTCCTGCATCTGCTGATGCCGGAACCACAGAGCCAGCCCATGTCCAGGCTGACCGGGCGGGAGACCGAAATCGCCGATCTCGTCTCGCGCGGATTGCGCAACAAGACCATCGCGCAGCGGCTGCATGTCTCGGAAGGCACGGTGAAGATGCACCTGCATCACGTTTACGAGAAGCTGCAACTCGGCGGCCGGGCGGAATTGGCCTGGGTGGCGCATAACAAAGGTGGCGACCATCCAGGAACGCGTCACTCCGGCCTGCTCTGACCATCGCTTGCAACAGCCATCGATAATTGATGCCTTCAAGCCGGAGAGCCGCCTGACAGCAGCGGCCGTAATACCGGCACGACCGCCTGCAGCAGCCTGATCTATCGAAGGATATATATCGTTCGATCAGGTGTGGGCATTCACCCTAATACTATCGAAACGCGAATGGACGCGCCCTCTGCGCCGACAACACAATGGTCAATTGAAAACCGCAAATTCAATGCGCGTGGGGTAGGCCTGGGGCAGGTGCATTTCTGCGTTGCTGGATGTGCGGATCGTTAGAAGCGACCTTACCAAGGGGGTAACGATCATGACCACCACCATCGACATCAATGGCACGCTGACGCTCGACCAGACTTCCGGAGCTCAGTCCGGCGATACGGCCATCAGCAGTGATCTCACCGGACTTTCGACGGCGTTCAAGGACTTCCTCAATGGGCTAACCGGCGACCTGCAACTGTCGGCAGGCCAGCTCGCCTTTGCCGATAATGTCGAGGCCGCCGTCAGCGGCGCCGGTCTTGTCACCGTCAATCCGGACGGCGCAACGATCAGCAAGCTGTTCTTCTCCGACGGCAGCGGCGCCCCGCTCGACGGCGACCAGGTCATCTTCAATGGCAGCCCGCTGCTGACGGTCGATGGCGGCCAATCAATCTATCTGCATTCCTATGCAAACGGAACGATCGTGCTGGCGACCACTAGCGCCACCGAAGGCGTCGGCGATGTCGTCGCCGCCTTCTATCTGAACGCGGCAGGCAACAATCTCAGCGCCAGCGTCGAGATGGTGACCTTCCAGGCCATTGCCCACCCGGACAGCACCAACCCTGACGACACCATCGACTGGACCAATCTCCTCAATGTCTCGGCGACGGGCTCCACATCCTTCAATTTCGACAATCTCGCCTCGGGCAACAATCTGTTCGTGGCAGTAGGCACATCCGGCGCGGGTCTGGTGGTGAGCGGCATACACCCGGTCATCAAGGCCGACGGAACGCTCGACAACTCAGGCGACAACATCAAGACCAGCCAGGGCGGCATCGGCGCCACCATCGGCGTCAACAACCAGATGTTCGACCCGGGTGAGACGGCCGTGTTCAGCTTCGTCAAGGGCCAGGCACCGGGCACATACGGCGACATCGACAACATGAGCTATACGGACTTCATCGACGTCACTGACGCCAAGCTCTTCATCTCCCAGACCGAGGGCACTCCGAGCACCAATTTCACCGTGAAGATCGGCGCCTTCAGCGCCGGTGGCGCTTCGACCAGTCCCGAGGCGGGCCGCAGCTACATCGACAACAATCTCGCCAGCGGCGCCAATCTGGGCAACGACGGCGTCGCACAAAGCGCGCTTGCCGACGACACGGCGGTCGCCATTGTTCGCGTCATCATCAGGGATGGCAACGGTGTGGTGCTCACCACTGCGAATATTGGCGACCTCAACAACAGCTATGTCACCTTCAACCAGAACGGCACGATAACCGCACAGCATCTCAACGATGCCTATACGGTGCAGTGGTTCACCGACAACAGCGGCACACAGGCCGTGGAGACCTTCAACCGCTTCCAGGCGACGGCGGTGGTCGGAAAATTCGACGTCGGCCGTGTCGACCTGTCGCAAGGCGTGACCGTCACGGAATCCGTCGGCGACAAGCTGCACACCAATGATGACGGCCCGACGGCGGCCTTGACCGAGAACGCGGCCAAGGTACTGCATGACGAGACCTCCGGCGTCGATGCCAATTCCAACGACCAGTCCGGTGCGGCTCCAGCCGCCTTCACCGCGCTCGGCACCGTGCTTGGCTGGGCGGCCAGCGCTTCCGCCGTGGTCACGCCGAACTCCAGCTTCGGCACCGACGGACCGGGCACCCAGACGCTGTCGCTCGGCGTCAGCGGCGCCAATGCCGATTCCGGCTTCGATTCACTCGACCACCACAACATCCTGCTCAATGTCGAGGGTGGCCTCGTCGTCGGCCGCGTTGACGTCAACAACGACGGCAACACGACGGGCGAACCCATTGCCTTCGCCATCTCGATCAGCCAAGGCGGCATCCTCAGCATCGCGCAATACATCGCCATCGCGCATCCGGACGGCACCAATGCCAACGACGTCGCGACGATGCTCGACAGTGCGCTGCTTGCCAAGCTCCACACCACCGACGGTGACGGCGACACCAGCGACACCAGCATCGCCATCGGGGACAAGGTGCAGATCAGGGACGACGGCCCGACGGCGGCTCTGACCGAGAATGCAGCCAAGGTGCTGCATGACGAGACGGCTGGCGTCGATGCCAATTCCAACGACCAGTCCGGTGCGGCTCCAGCCGCCTTCACCGCGCTCGGCACCGTGCTTGGCTGGGCGGCCAGCGCTTCCGCCGTGGTCACGCCGAACTCCAGCTTCGGCACCGACGGACCGGGCACCCAGACGCTGTCGCTCGGCGTCAGCGGCGCCAATGCCGATTCCGGCTTCGATTCACTCGACCACCACAACATCCTGCTCAATGTCGAGGGTGGCCTCGTCGTCGGCCGCGTTGACGTCAACAACGACGGCAACACGACGGGCGAACCCATTGCCTTCGCCATCTCGATCAGCCAAGGCGGCATCCTCAGCATCGCGCAATACATCGCCATCGCGCATCCGGACGGCACCAATGCCAACGACGTCGCGACGATGCTCGACAGTGCGCTGCTTGCCAAGCTCCACACCACCGACGGTGACGGCGACACCAGCGACACCAGCATCGCCATCGGGGACAAGGTGCAGATCAGGGACGACGGCCCGACGGCGGCTCTGACCGAGAATGCAGCCAAGGTGCTGCATGACGAGACGGCTGGCGTCGATGCCAATTCCAACGACCAGTCCGGTGCGGCTCCAGCCGCCTTCACCGCGCTCGGCACCGTGCTTGGCTGGGCGGCCAGCGCTTCCGCCGTGGTCACGCCGAACTCCAGCTTCGGCACCGACGGACCGGGCACCCAGACGCTGTCGCTCGGCGTCAGCGGCGCCAATGCCGATTCCGGCTTCGATTCACTCGACCACCACAACATCCTGCTCAATGTCGAGGGTGGCCTCGTCGTCGGCCGCGTTGACGTCAACAACGACGGCAACACGACGGGCGAACCCATTGCCTTCGCCATCTCGATCAGCCAAGGCGGCATCCTCAGCATCGCGCAATACATCGCCATCGCGCATCCGGACGGCACCAATGCCAACGACGTCGCGACGATGCTCGACAGTGCGCTGCTTGCCAAGCTCCACACCACCGACGGTGACGGCGACACCAGCGACACCAGCATCGCCATCGGGGACAAGGTGCAGATCAGGGACGACGGCCCGAGCATCGGGGCAAATGGCACAGTGCCAACGGTCGTGGTCGATGAGTCCGACTTCACGACAAACGGTGGCCCGACAGATTTCTCGAGCATCTTCACACCGCAAAGTGGTGGTGCCGACGGCACAGCGGCGGTCGCCATCACCTTTGCACTGGCCGCGTCCGGCGCGTCAGGTCTCACCGACACTCTTACCGGTCAGTCGGTCGTTCTGTCGACAGTCGGTGGGGTGGTTTTCGGCAAGAACGGCGACGGCGACACGGTGTTCACGATCAGCGTGGACGGCAACGGTAACGTGACGCTTGACCAGTCCCGCGCCGTGGTTCACCCGACCAGTGACCCGAACGAATCGGTGTTCATGTCGAACGCAAACCTCGTCACGCTGACGGCGACCATCACCGACCGCGACGGGGACACGGGTAGTGCCTCGGTCAACATCGGCACGGCGTTCGAGTTCAAGGACGACGGCCCGACGATCACGGTGCCGTTCGACGGCGACCAAAACGCCGGCAACGGTAACGGGACCCATGAGACTCTGGCTAACACGCTCAACGCGTCGGTCACAGGAGCCTTCGGGTACGACATCGGCCATGACCTCTTCGCGGTCTACGACGCCACGCACTCGGACTTCGCGAGCATATCGCTGTCCGGCAACGTCACCGGCCTGGTGCCGAACACTCCGACCGCATTCGCAACCTCGAGCGTTACGCTCGTGGCGGGGTCGGAGACTGCCACCTCAGCGACGTTCAACTGGGCTGCCACTTACGATGCTAACCCGGACTTGGCTGGCGTTCAGCCGGGGACGATCGCCGGTACGCTTAGCTTCAACAAGACTGCCGACACCTACACCATCACGTTGAGCGATACGGCGGATGGCTTCACGAAGGACCTACTCCACACCTCGGAGTTGCTTTCCAAGGAGCCCATCGGCAACACGGGTCACCCGAACGTCGTGGTCGAGAAACTTTTCGATGCGTCGACGACACCCGAACAGACCGACAAGGATTTCTTCGTGCAGTTCACCGGCAACTCAAACCCCAACGGGAGCCCCTTTGGGTTCAACGGGACGGGTGACGGTAGCCCGATCGCCGGCGATACTTTTTTCAACGCCGGCCAGCAAGTCACCAGCAACTTCGAGGACTGGGTTTCCGCAACCCAGACCACGAACGGTGTTGCGGGCGACACGATCCAAAAGGGCGAAGCGCTTACCCTCCGATTCTTCGAAACCACGCCGGGCATCACGACCGACGACGGCCACATCGCCCCGACCCAGACGGCCAACGATATGGCCATCGAGTTCGACGGTATCGGCAACTCCGAGGACCTGATGCTGGTCCTTAACCTCGTCAACCTCGGTTCAGACGGAGCGTTTGGGGGTTCCGGCACTGCGGCAGACACCTTCACCACGAAGGCGATGTACGTGGAGAACCAGGACATCTATAAGGCCAGCACTCCGGGTGGTGTGCCCTCCCCGTACACCAACGAGTTCTCGCTCGACAACAACGACGGTCTCGTGATCGTCGAGCGGAACGACTATAACAGTGCCGGCGAGAACTGGGTGCTTCAGGGTGCCCAGATCATGCAGTCCGGTAACGGTCTGACCGGTCCAGACAGCGTACCGGGAGGTGCGTTCACGGAACTGGCAACGGCGCTCAACCTGCAGAAGGCAGTCGGCGCAAACGGTGGCAGCACGACCATCGCCCTTCAGAACTGGGACCCGACGGACAACGATGTGCTCAAGATCACGGACATCGCTTTCACGGCGACCCAGACCGTGACCCCGGACGCGCACCTTAATTTCGCAGTCAACATTCATGACGCGGACGGCGATGTGACCGGCATCAACAACATCTTGGTCGACGTCGTCTGACCGACACCGCACCAGGGGAGGCAGCTCACGCTGCCTCCCTCCCCCTGTAGATGATCTCGCGCCCTGCCTAAAGCCGGTTCAAAACAAATGAAATCAACCGCACAGCCCCGCGCCTTGCAGACGGTGATGAAAGAGGCTCGACGGGCCATCAAGCCGCTCGTTTGGTTCAGCGCCGGTATCAACATACTTATGCTGACGGGGGCAATATACATGCTCCAGGTCTATCACCGCGTATTGGGCAGCCACAGCTTGGAGACGCTAGTAGCGCTGTCGTTGGTGGCGGCGGCGGCTCTCGCGACAATGTCAGCCTTGGACATCGTGCGTGGCCGCTTGCTGGCCAAAGTCGGCGCATGGATGAACGTGCGACTGGCACCGGTTCTCCTGACCGCGACGGTGGAATACGCCGCCGCCACACCAGGCCAGGCCACGTCTCGCCCGCTGCGCGACCTCGACCAGGTGCGGAACTTCTTCACAAGCCCGAGCATCTTCCCGATTATCGACGCACCGTGGGCACCGATCTTCTTCGCCGCCATCTTCCTCATGCACCCGTGGCTCGGCTGGTTGGCACTCTGCGGCGGCATCGTGTTGTTCGCCCTGGCCCTGTTGAACGAATATATCACGCGGAAGCCGACCGCGGAGGCCGCAAGTGCCCAGGCGCGGGCCTACACGCAGGCCGAGGCGGCAATCCGTAACGCCGAGGTCGTCCAGGCGATGGGCATGTTGAAGCCACTGTTGGAGGGCTGGAAGGCGCAGCAGGACGAAGCAAACAAAGGACAGATTCTCGTCGCCCACCGCGGCGGCACAATCTCGGCCATCGCGAAGAGTTTCCGACAGGGTCTCCAGATGGCCATCCTCGGACTCGGCGCTTATTTAGTCGTGAAGAATGAGGCTTCGGGCGGTATCATGATTGCCGCCTCAATTCTGATGGGTCGCGCGTTGGCCCCCGTCGAACAGGCGATCGCCACGTGGAAGGCGACGGTGGGGGCCCGCGCGGCTTACAAGCGGCTTGTCAATGTCGCCGGTCAGCACCCGGAGATCACAACCGCCCTGCCATTGCCGCGCCCAAAGGGCAGGTTTGAGGCCGAGAACATCGTCCTCGCGCGCCAGGGCGGTGAGCACATCTTGAAGGGAATCAGCTTTCAGCTCAAGTCGGGTGAAGCGATGGCTTTGATCGGTCCGAGCGGAGCCGGCAAGACGAGCCTGGCGCGAATACTGGCCGGCACTTGGCGCCCATCAGGGGGTCGCGCTTTGCTGGACGGCATGAGCGTCGCCGAATGGGCATCGGAGGACCGCGGAAAATACGTCGGCTACTTGCCACAGGATATCGAACTCTTCGCCGGCACCGTCGCCGAAAACATCTGCCGCTTCACGACGCTCAGCCCAGCTGTCTTCAACAAGGTGGTCGAGGCCGCGCAGTTGGCGGGAGTTCACGACCTGATCAAGGGGCTGCCGAAGGGTTACAGCACCGACATCGGCGAATCTGGCGCGGCGCTGTCAGGCGGGCAGCGCCAGCGCATCGGGTTGGCGCGGGCACTCTACGGCGACCCGGCGCTCCTTATCCTAGACGAGCCCAATTCCAATCTCGACCGCGAGGGGGAGGAGGCATTGATCGCAGCCCTCGGCACGGTCAAGGCGGCGGGCACGACCATCATCCTGATCGCGCACCGACCAAACATTATGGAGAAAGTCGACAAGATATTGCTGCTCAACCGGGGCCAACTTGACCTCTTCGGGCCTCGCGACGCCGTCTTCAACGAACTCGCCAATCGCGCCGGCAAGGTGGCCCATATGCCAAAGGCGGCCCAGTTGGCGACCCTCGAGGTGGTCAAGGAAATCAAAGAGGTCAAAGAAGCATGAGCCGTTCCCCGGAATTGAACGTCGTGCCGTTGCCCGTTCCGCCGCCCTCCCTGCTGCAACCGGTGCCGCTGCGTCTCACGGGCGTGACGCTCACCGGATACGCGATCATGTTCCTGTTCTTCGGTGTGGCTGGGGGCTGGGCGGCGCTGGCGCCGTTGGACAGCGCCGCTGTGGCACCGGGTGTCATCAAGGTCGCCGGCGATCGCAAGCTCATCCAGCATCTCGAGGGCGGCATCATCGCGGAGCTGAACGCCGCCAACGGCGATATCGTCAAGGCGGGCAAGGTCCTCGTCCGGCTCGACGACACACAAGCCAAGGCGCAGCTGGACCTGGTCCAGAACCGCATAGCAACGCGTGAGGCATTGGCCGCTCGTCTCAGGGCAGAGCGCGATGGCAAGGCCGAGATCGCGTTTGATCCGACCTTGCTGGCAAATCCCGCCTCCGCAGTAAGGGACGCGGTGGCCGCACAGCGTGACGTGTTCGCGGCCAAGCGCCACAACTTGACGGACGAACGGGAAATTCTCAGCCAGCGCCGTCACCAGACCGAGAATGAGACTAAGGGACTCGAGGACCTTATCGCCACCGAGGACAAGCAGATCGTAGCGATCGAAGGTGAAACCAAGGACCTGGAAGGTCTGCTCGAGAAGGGACTGACCACTCGCGAGCGGTCGCTGTCGCTCAGGCGACAACAGCGGGAGATCGAGGGGCAGCGCGCCACCAATGTCGCTTCCATCGCGCGAGCCAGAAGCGGCATGGCCGAGATCGACATGCAGATCCTGAACCTCGACACGGTGCGGCTGAACGATGCCGTCGATGAGTTGAGCAAGGTCGAGGCAGAGCTGTTCGATCTTAGACAGGGGGAACGCTCGGCTAGGGACGTGCTTACCCGCACCGGTATCGTCGCCCCTGTTGACGGCATCGTGATGGACCTCAAGGTCCATACGGCCGGCGGGGTCGTGAAACCCGGCGACACGCTGATGACGATCGTGCCGCTCGGACAACAACTCGTGGTCGAAGCCATGGTCAAACCAGAGGACGTCGAGACGATAGCCCCCGGACAGCCCGCGCACATCAGCTTCCCGGCTTTCGCCCGCTACAACCTGCCGCCGCTTGATGGCGTCGTGGAGATCGTGTCGGCTGACCGCATGGTCGACGAGCGCAGCGGCGCACCCTATTTCGCCGCCACCGTGCTGATCGACAGGAACGAGCTCGCCAAGCTGGAGGGCCGCAAGCTGCTGCCCGGCATGTCGAGCGAGGCGATGATCCGCACAGGGGCTCGTACCGTGCTTTCTTATCTCGCCGAGCCGATCACGCAGAACTTCCGTCGAGCGATGCGGGAAAAATAGCCGCCAGAACGCGCTGCAACCTGGGGATCGACAGGGGCGATCTGCCGCGAAAAGCTTGCTCGGAACGAGTCCGGCTTTGTTTCAGCGGAATCCCGCCTTGCCCTGGTTGCGTCGGAACCCCACCCGACGAAGTTCGTTCCAAAAGGACGACCCCTTTTGTTCATCCCAACGGCCCGGCATGCCCACGAGCAAGACCAAAACCGACGAAGGCGAGAACCGGCAGCAACTCCTGCAGATAATGACCACGGAACATTTCGTGCTGGGAACAGCCAGGGCAGCCACCATTCAGGAGGCGAACCAGCGCGCGAATTTATTCCTGACTTCGGTCTCAAGCGCCACGATCGCCCTCGCCTTCGTAGCCCAGGTGACGAGGATGGGGCTTCCTTTCGTGCTGTTCAGCCTGATCCTGCTGCCATGCCTCTACTTCCTCGGGCTGGTAACATTCGTCAGGGCCGTGCAGGTCGCCGTCGAAGACATGGTTCACGCCCGTGGCATGGCACGTATCAGGCACTTCTATACCGAGCTTGCCCCTTCGATGACGCGATATCTTGTTCATTCCACCCACGACAACCAACAGGCGCTGCTGGCCGATGTCGGTCTCCAGCCAAGGCCCTGGCAAGCATTCACCAGCACCGCGGGAATGGTGAATGTCGTCAATGGTGCCATCGCAGGCGTCTTTGCCGGCGTGATGACCAACGCTGTCCTTGGCTCGACGGTTGGTCTCGCCGTAGCGGCCGGCATTCTGGCCTTTGTGGTGAGCAACTGGTGTCTGTGGCAACATCACGCGCGCAGCTGGGCGGGCGCCGAACACAAGCTGAAGGTGCTGTTCCCGGATGCGCCCCGCCATGACCGCATGGACGGGGCGCACAGCGGATAACCCGTCGAAAGCGATGGCGGGACGCCGCTGGTCGGGAGAGCGACGGATCTTACGCTGCGCGGCCCGCCTGCGGGGTTTCGGCAACCTGTCGGAACCGGCCGCTCTCCACCACATTGAGCGCGGTCACGGCGGCCAGATTATCGCCTTTTTGGTCCCACTCGACGGGATCGCGATAGGCGATACCCCTGAAGTGGAGATTGCGCATCGCTGCCACCACACCGCTTCGGTCGGGATATCGCTTGGCGTCATCGACGGCATCTTTTATCGCTGCGATCAAGACGCGGGCCGCATCGTAGGAATTCACGGCATAATTTCCGATCGGCCCAAAGCGGGCCATGTAACGTGCCGCGAACTCGTTCGAACCAGCGACCCTGCCCAGCTCCGGCGTGGCCGAGAGCACCAGGACACCTTCCCCCACCGTCGCGGCGTCTCCCGTCGGTTCGAGAAAATTCGTGGTGTCCCAGCAGCCGTCGCCACTGGCAAAAAGCTGGCGGAGGCCCGCGTGGCGCATCGCTTTCAAGATGTAAGCACCCTCGAAACTTCCACCGTAGAACAAGACATCGAAGTTCGCCCGCAAGGACGCCACCAGCGGGTCGAAATGACGGCTCCCTTCCCGAACGGTGCGCCGCTCCGCAATCCGTCCTCCAAGCGACAGAAATGCCCGGGAGAATGCGCAACCCATGCTGTGGCCGTACATTGTTTCCGTCTCGACCAGAACGGCTCGGCGCTTGCCCAGGACGTCGTGGAGATGACGCGCAATGGCCGCTCCGGTCTGATCGTCACGATTGGTGAAGCGAAAGACATTCGGCAGCGCGCGCTCGGTGAGCGCAGTGTCCGAAGCAATGGGCGTGATCATCCCAAGATTGTGTGCGGCATAAATCTCCGCCGCGGCCAAAGTGACGTTGCTGTTGTAGTGACCGACCACGCCAAGCACATCCGGTCGCCCACAAAAGTCGTCCGCGACTTGCCGGCCCGTCTCGACCGACCCCTGGTCGTCCGCTTTCTCGGCGGCAATGACAAAGCCCGCTATGCCGCCGCTCGCATTCTGCTCTTCGACCGCGAGTTCTACCGCCTGCGCCATTTCGACACCGAGCACCTCCCCGTTTCCCGACAGCGGTGCCCCGATCGCTATCCGGATCGTTTCGACACCGCTGTTCATGGCAGGTTCTCCATGGCCACCAACGGGCCTCCCGTGACCGAACTGCGCTTGTGCCCATCGGTTCCCCGTTCGACGGAAAAAAGACTATCAGCTGGCGTCGACGAGCCACGTGAGCGGCGCGGAGGTCCCCCGCCATTCGAGCGCTTCGAGGCGGCACCTATGCGCCGACGCTGTCGGGCCATAGCGCCTGTACGCCTTTCGGCAAGGCGTCGCGCACTTTCGCCGACTGGCCAAGGTCGACATGATGGGCAAGCGTCTTGAACACTGTTCTTGTCGCCTCGCCTGCGTCCACGGGTCGACCAGATTTCAGCGCTTCCGCGATGCGATGGACGAATTCCTCGACAGTGCGATCCCGGCTAGGCACATCGGACGGCTGATACTGATCGTAATATGCGCCCCTGATCAGGAGCGGCAGCTCCGCACCGAGATTGGCTCCCAATTCCGCGGGCAGCCTGTCGCGCAAGGCGCGCAAGACCACGCCAAGCACGTGCCATGCGAACTGCCGGTCGGGGCCGAGATCATCCATGATCTCGTTGAGCCAGATGTTGGTGGTCTGCACTGTCTTGTCGATAACATCGAGGCCGGTTGCAGTCATTATCGCCTCCAGACAAAGAACGCTCCCACGCCCACTGCCGGTAGAACACCTGACCGCTCGGATTGTTTCCTTCTTTCGATAATTGGTGAAGTTCGACGGACCGCTCCCCGGCGCGGAACATTCGCCCCACCCGATCGTTCCACGAAACGACGATAGGCTCCGATGAGGAGGAAATCATGGCCGGAAACAAGACCCACGAACAGCAGCTTCGCATCCTGGAAAAACACGAAAATACCAGGAATGCCGACAAGGATTTCAACGCCAAGGGCGATCTGAAGAAATCTGGAAGGGAGCGAGAGGCGTACCGAAAGGGCGCGGACCTCAAGCCTGATATGCCGGATATTGCCGACCGCGACGACAGGAACATCATCCGGGGCGAAAACCAGGAAAGCGGGCACCACAAGCGTCGCGCGGATGATTGAAACGCCTCCGTCGGCAGCCGCTGCCGGTAACGAAAAAGCAGCGGGTAACGACTGGCAACCTACCGCGATTTGCCAATCCCCGAGGAGGAACGCCATGGCCACGAGCAGGAAGATCACCACCGGCGCGAATGATCGGCCGCGCGATGCCCCGATCGGCCAGACCGCGGAGGGGCTGCCCGATGACAGCTCACAGCCGATCCAGGCGGACAACGAGCAGATCGAGCGTGTCCGCAAATCGCTGTCGCGCAAGCCGCAAGAGCGCAAAAGGCCTGCCACCGATGAATAGCTCTTGGAAAGCCGCCTCGATTAACCGGAACACGTGTCGCGCGACCTTGTCACCCCGCAGTAACCGGTAAGGAGACCAGTCATGACCTTTGCTTTGAGAAGCCCCGCCTTTGCCGATGGAGAGGGGATACCGCCGCGATATTCCCGTGACGGCGAAAACCTCTCGCCGCCGCTGCAATGGCAAGACGCTCCCGCGGGCGTCAAAAGCTTTGCCCTCGTCGTCGAGGATCCCGATGCGCCTTCAGGCACGTTCCGCCATTGGGCGGTCTACGACATCGACCCGCAACGCGACATTCTGGCCGAGGGCACGACCGCGGGCGCCAAGACCGAAAGCCTTGGGCATGGCATCAACGATTTCGGCAATCCCCACTATGATGGGCCCCAGCCGCCACCCGGGCACGGCCTTCATCACTACCATTTCAAGCTTCTGGCACTCGATGTGGAGACGCTGCATCTCGACCGGAAAGCGCCTGTCGACGAGGTGATGAAGAGAGCTCAGCCGCACATATTGGAACAAGCCGAATTGGTCGGTACGTTCGAGCGGAATTGAGCATCGGCGCCATCGAGGCGGTTGACGGAGGCTCCATGCGGTCACTCGCCCAATACAATTCCGGATGCCACGATCTGCGCCGTGCGCTCCGTCAATTTTCCGCATTTTACAAGCGTGGGTTTGACGTAGGTTTTCTTCTTCATGATCGCGATCCGATGTAGCACCGGACTAAACGACCTTCGGCACGGCAACGTTCCATCGGCCGGTATCGAAGGCAGCCGCCCTTCTCCTCACTTTGCGCTCAACGCGACCATGCGATCGAGCGCCGCGCTCAGGCCGTGCAGCGACACAGGAAATGTCAGCGGCGTCTCGGCATCCGTCGTGACATTGAGCTTCAGCACCGTGCCTCCCCGCATCTTTCCAACCACGGACCGATCGATGGCAAAGACCGCGAGGCAGCCCGTCGGCAGGCAGGTCCTGAAACGCTGTTGGGACGATGGCGGCTGATCGTCGATCTGCAGCGTCACGCCGGAATCGAGCAAGATGCCGAAAGGCAGAAGCAAGGTAGCCGTCGTCGAGCCGTCCGCGCATCTCTGTATCTCCACGGCAAGCAGTCTGTGGCCGTTCTTCTGGACCTGGTCCTGCGAAAGCGAGCAGACCCTCACATTCTCCTGGACAGAGCAAGCCACGCTCCAGTCCTGGTAGACTTCGCGCAGCGATGAAGGGCCATCCGGAACAGCCGCCACCTGCCGACCTCGGTTCAAATCCTCGGCCAGTGATGCCGCGCCATCGGGCTGCGAGGCATGATCTGATGCATTGCCTTCTGCAATCGCTCGCTGGATAGTCCCGGCAATGTTCGAGACTATTGCGACTCACGGCACCACAATCCTGGCGATCATCTCGGTGGCGATGGCAACCGTCGGCATCGCCCACGCCGTCATGACCAAGGAAGACGTCCGCGCCGCCACCGGCTGGGTCGGCGTGATGGTGCTGTCGCCGATCCTCGGCGTGCTGATCTATGCCGTCGCCGGCATAAACCGCATCCGTCGTGCCACGATCAGCGCACAGCGCCCGCTTGCCGGCGATGCGGTGTCGGCCAAGCATGAGCGCGACCTCGCCGCCGAGGAGGCCCTGATCGTCGAGCGCTACGGACAGCGCTTCACGGGTCTTAGAACGCTCGGCGACCGGGTGGCGAGACGCACGCTGAACCCGGGAAATGCAATCGACGTGCTGGAGACGGGCGACGAGGCCTACGCCGCCATGTGCGCGGCCATCGATGGCGCCGAGCGCAGCGTCTTGCTCGAGACCTATATTTTCGACAATGACGCCGTCGGCCTGCTCTTTGTCGAATCGCTGGCCAATGCCGTCCGGCGCGGCGTCACCGTTCGCGTGCTGATCGATGCCGTCGGCGCCCGCTACTCGGTCCCCAGCATTCTGGGGCACTTGCGCGAGGCGAATATTCCTGCCGATCTCTTCAACGGCAACATCGTCATGGGCCTGCGGCTGCCCTACGCCAACCTCAGGACCCACCGGAAGATCCTGGTGGTCGACGGCACGGTTGCCTTTACCGGCGGCATGAACATCCGCAAGGGTTTTTCCGCGGAGTTCGCCGGCTCGAACAGCGCCAGGGACACGCATTTCCGGGTAACCGGCCCGGTCGTCGCCGACCTCTTCTCGGTCGCCGCCGAGGACTGGCGCTTTGCCACCAACGAGGCGCTGAAGGGCGAAGCCTGGCGCATAGCGCCACTGTCGCCGGCGCCCGGCGTCCCGATGCTGGTGCGGGCGGTCGCTTCCGGCCCGGATGCCAGCAACGAGACCAACCACAAGCTCTTGATCGGCGCGTTCTCCGTCGCGCGCAAGTCGATCCGCCTGATGTCGCCCTATTTCCTGCCCGACCGCGAATTGATCAGCGCGCTGATCACCGCCGCCCGGCGAGGTGTCGAAATCGACATCGTCGTGCCGGCGGTGAACAATCTTTTCCTCGTCGATCGCGCCATGACCGCGCAATTCGATCAGGTGCTGAAGCACTATTGCCGTGTCTGGCGCACCGAAGGGCCGTTCGACCATTCGAAGCTGCTGTCGATCGACGGCGCATGGGCCTATATCGGATCGTCCAACCTCGATGCCCGGTCGCTGCGGCTCAACTTCGAGATCGATCTGGAGGTCCTCGACGCAGGTTTTGCCCGCGAGATCGAAGCGCGGATCGGATCGGCAATGACCACCGCCGTGCCGGTGACGCTCGATGCCTTGCGCGCCCGGCCATTCCTCATCAGGCTGTTCGACCGGGTCCTTTGGCTCGGTTCACCCTATCTCTAGATGGGTTTACCCCTATCTCTAGAGGAGTTTGCCCTATCTTTAACAAAACGACGTGTTTGCCAGATAGTTTGACGCCGATCATGGAACACAGACCGAAAGACTCTATTTGATGTGCATGGTGAAAACGGCTGAAATGGCGGGCACGCGATGCGGATGAACGGACGCAGCCTGCCCGCAAGCATGCTTTTGTCCATTCGCGACCGTCGGATGCAGAAGGCAAACGCCGCCGCGCACAAGACGACCGGCACCACCGGCACATTGGTCGCCTCCTACAACGTCCACAAATGCATCGGCGTCGACCGCAAATTCGATCCCGAGCGCACCAGCCGCGTGATTCGCGAAATCGATCCCGATGTCATCGCTTTGCAGGAAGCCGACAATCGTTTCGGCGACCGTGACGGGCTTCTCGACCTGCCCCGGCTCGAACGGGAAACCGGCCTTGTTCCCGTGCCGATTTCGGCCACCGGCAAGAGCCATGGCTGGCACGGCAATGTCCTGCTGTTCAAGAAGGGCGTGGTTCGCGACGTGCATCAGATCAAGCTTCCGGGGCTGGAGCCGCGCGGTGCCGTCGTGGCGGAGATCGAGATGGATGGAAGCCAGACTTTGCGCGTCATCGCCGCTCATCTCGGCTTGTTGCGCCACTCACGTTCCCGGCAGGCACGTGTCGTGCTCGATCTCATGAACAGCCCGGACGAAAAGCCGACCTTGCTGCTTGGCGACCTGAACGAATGGCGGCTCGGCAACCGCTCGGCGCTCAACACGCTGCATGCGACCTTCGGTCCGCAGCCGCCGGCGGTCCCCACCTTCCCGTCAAACCTGCCGCTGCTGGCTCTCGACCGGATCATGACCAATCGGCACGGACTGATCGCGGCGGTGGAGGCGCACGATACGCCGCTTTCGCGCGTTGCATCCGACCATCTGCCGCTCACGGCGCTTGTTCGCCTCGATCGTATGGCCGATCCTGATAACGCCATGATGTCCCCGGCGTCGCAAAGCGTGTAGATGCAACGGGAACGCCCGGTTCTTCCATGAGTTTATACCTCTTGGACAGGCAGGAGGATGAAATGAAAAAATTGATTTTGGCTTCCATGCTGGCATTTGCCGCGACAGCGGCAGTGACTGCACCAACGCGAGCCGCAAGCGTGATTATCCAGTCCGACGACGGCAACCGATATTCATCCGACGATGATTCCGACAGCGGAATTGTTATCCGCCGTCACCACAATCGGTATTATGACAACCAGTATGATGACGACCAGAGCGTCCAGTACGACAGTGATAGCGATTACCGGGATCGCGTATACCGGCGCCACCACCGGCACCATCGCTGCCACGTCGAAACGGTCGTGCATTGGCGCCACCACCACAAGGTGATTGAAGACGTTCGCGTCTGCGGCTGATCTCATGCGGCGAACGCCATGACGCGCATGGCTGCGGTCTCATTGATGGACATGGCTATGCCGCATTGCACAATTTGACGGCCTTGCCCACAATGCAGGCATGATCCGCCCCGCCCTAGCCGTCCTGGTGATCGATGAAAATCGCATCCGCGCCTCGATAATCGAGGCCGGCCTGCGCGAGGCCGGCCATCAGCAGGTCACCGTCATTCACGATGTCACCGGCATTGCGCGGCGGATCGCCGAGATCGAGCCTGACGTCATCGTCATCGACCTCGAAAACCCCAACCGCGACATGCTGGAAAACATGTTCCAGCTGTCGCGCGCCGTGAAGCGCCCGATCGCCATGTTCGTCGACCGCTCCGACCAGGCCTCCATCGAGGCCGCGGTCGATGCCGGCGTTTCGGCCTATGTCGTCGACGGCCT
This sequence comes from Mesorhizobium sp. WSM1386, assembly GCF_055901595.1. NCBI lineage: Bacteria > Pseudomonadati > Pseudomonadota > Alphaproteobacteria > Hyphomicrobiales > Phyllobacteriaceae > Mesorhizobium > Mesorhizobium sp. WSM1386. Next base: position 2,046,565 of record NZ_CM148373.1, on the reverse strand, counting down.
GCGGCAAGAACGCGTCAAGCCAATCCTCGACATGGCCGTAAGCCGCTTCAACGCCTTCTCGCGCATGGCGCGCGAACTGGAAGAGGCGCGCAGCGAACTGGAGAGCCGCAAGGTGATCGACCGTGCCAAGGGCATCCTGATGAAGTCGCGCGGCCTGACGGAAGAAGCCGCCTACACGCTGCTGCGCAAGACCGCGATGAACCAGAACCGCAAGATCGGCGACATCGCCCAGAGCCTGGTGACTGCCGCCGGGCTGCTGGGACCGGCGGAGGACGAATGACGATGGGCGCCGAGCACCAGATAACCGCCGGCTTCATGCCGCTTTTCGACAGCGCCGTGCTGGTCGCCGCCGGCGAGCTTGGCTTCGCCAGGCGCGAAGGCATCGACCTGACGCTGCATCGCGAGACCTCATGGGCCAACATCCGGGACCGCATCGCCATCGGCCACTTCCATCTCGCGCATATGCTGGGACCGATGCCGCTCGCCTGCAATCTCGGGCTGACACCGCTCGCTTCCGAGACCATCGTGCCGTTCTCGCTCGGGCTCGGCGGCAATTGCGTCACCATCTCCAATGCGGTGTGGGAAGGCATGGCGGCGCACGGCGCGGCGCCCGATCTCGATCCGGCGCGCGCGGGTGCGGCACTTGGCGCGCTCATCCGCGAACGCGCGGCCGCTGACCATGATCCGCTGCGCTTCGCGGTCGTGCACCCGCATTCAGGGCATAATTACGAACTGCGCTACTGGCTGGCCGCTTGCGGCATCGATCCCCAGCGCGAGATCGAGATCGTCATCGTGCCGCCGCCCTTCATGGCGGACGCACTGGCCGCCGGCCGCATCGATGGCTATTGCGTCGGCGAGCCCTGGAACAGTGCCGCGGTGGCGGCCGGCACCGGCCATATCGTCACCGTCAAGGCGCTGTTGTGGCGCAACAGCCCGGAGAAGGTGGTCGGCGTGCGCAAAGCCTGGGCCGAGCAGTCCCCCGAAGCCCTGGCGGCGCTCTTGCGCGCGCTGCATCATTCGGCGCGCTGGTGCCAGGATCCGGCGAACCGCGCCGAATTGGCCGATGTGATGGCCAAAGCTGGTTTCCTCGGCCTGCCGCCGGCTGTGCAGATGCCGATCCTCACCGGCCATCTCCAGTTGGGTGGCGGGGCGGACCTGGATATCGACGACTTCTTCGTGCCCTTCGACAAGGCGGCGAACTTCCCGTGGAAGAGCCATGCCTTGTGGTTCTACACGCAGATGGTGCGCTGGGGGCATGTCGCGCACACGCCCGACAATCTCGCCATTGCCCGCGACTGCTACCGTCCCGACCTCTACCGTTCGGCGCTGAAGCCGCTGGGCGTGGCGCTGCCGGGTGCCAATTCGAAGGTCGAGGGCGCGCTCAAGGCAGCAACCGCGGTCGGCGCGACCGGGGCGGGCCTGGTGCTTGGCCCCGACGGTTTCTTTGACGGCCAGATCTTCGATCCGGACCGGATCGAAGCGTATGTCGAGAAGCAGAAATCGGCCCGCGCGGAAGCTTGATCGTTTCCGCGCCATTCTTGTGCATTGCACAAAAATTGTGCGCGCGATTGCTCTGGTGAACAATCTTTGGTCTGCTCGCCATGGCGCCTGACGCTTTGACGATCGGCGTTTAGCAATGATTTCATTGATATTTTTCCCTCACCGTCAAACTGGCACGGTTCCTGCTTTGAAATAAACAGGCCCTTCGCGGGTCACGGAACAGGCGTCCAATGGCGGGCGCCACAGGCAAAGCTGCCGCTCAGGTCAAGACGCGATCCGATTCCCGGACGCGACGACCTGGCCGGCGGCTTTTTTGTTTTTGGGTCAATCGACGGCGCGGATCGCGTTCAACCGGAGACGACGATGAAGAAGACAATGAAGAAATTAATCGGCACCGGCACATCGCTCGGGGATGTGACGCGTCGTGATTTTCTGGTCAGCAGTGCGATGACAGCCGGCCTGTTCATCGCCGCCCGCAAACTCTTTCCGTCCGGCGCCCATGCCGCTACCTCCGCTCCGGAAGTCACTGGCGCCAAGCTCGGCTTCATCGCGCTGACAGATGCCGCACCGCTGATGGTCGCCAAGGAGAAGGGGCTGTTCGCGAAATTCGGCATGCCCGATGTCGAGGTGCTGAAACAGGCCTCGTGGGGCGCGACGCGCGACAATCTGATGCTCGGCGGCGCCGCCAACGGCATCGACGGAGCCCATATACTGACGCCGCTGCCCTATCTCATGCACACCGGCAAGGTGACGCAGAACAACCAGCCGATGCCGATGGCGATCGTGGCGCGGCTCAACTACGACAGCCAGGGCATTTCGGTCGCACAGGAATATGCGGCAACCGGCGTCGGCCTCGATGCCTCGAAACTCAAGGACGTTTTCGCGGCCAAGAAGGCGGCCGGCAAGGACATCAAGGCCGCCATGACCTTCCCGGGCGGCACCCACGATTTGTGGCTGCGCTATTGGCTGGCCGCCGGCGGCATCGATCCCGACAAGGACGTCTCGACCATCGTCGTGCCGCCACCGCAGATGGTGGCCAACATGAAGGTCGGCAACATGGACGTGTTCTGCGTCGGCGAGCCGTGGAACGAGCAGCTCGTCCACCAGGGCGTCGGCTTCACCGCGGCCACGACGGGCGAGTTGTGGAAGGGCCATCCGGAAAAGGCGCTCGGCCTGCGCGCCGAGTTCATCGACAAGTACCCGAACGCCACCAAGGCGATCCTGATGGCCGTCATGGAGGCCCAGCAATGGTGCGAGGCCACGCAGAACAAGGACGAGATGGCCGCCATCATCGGCAAGCGGCAATGGATGAACGTGCCGGTCGCCGACATCATTGGCCGCCTCAAGGGCGACATCAACTACGGCAATGGCCGCGTCGCCACCGGCACCGATCTCTACATGAAGTTCTGGAAGGGCGGCGTCTCCTATCCTTTCAAGAGCCATGACAGCTGGTTCCTCGCCGAGAACATACGCTGGGGCAAATTCGCGCCCACCACCGACATCAAGGCGCTGGTCGACCAGGTCAACCGCGAGGATCTGTGGCGCGAGGCGGCCAAGGATCTCGGCATTGCCGCCGCCGACATCCCGGCATCCTCCTCGCGCGGTGTCGAGACCTTCTTCGATGGCAAGGTCTTCGATCCGGCCAACCCGTCCGCCTATCTCGACAGCCTCAAGATCAAGGCTTCGGCCTGACCTTCGCAAACGGCGCGTTGCGCCGTTTGTCGTGACCAGCGCAAACGGCACGTTGCGCCGTTCTCGTCCCCAGGCAACGGACCGTTCGACCGCCGGCCCTTACCATCTGCCCACGGAGTTTTTCCCAGACATGTCTATCCAGACTATCGAGGACACCAAGGTGAAGGCCTTTCCAGCCAAACCGGCCGAAGTCATCACCTTCACCGTCAAGGCTCGACGCCGCTTCGATCCGGTCGCGATCGCCGGAAAGCTGGCGAGCACGCTGGTGCCGCCGGTCGTCGTCATCGCTTTGATGCTCGTCGTCTGGCAAATCGCCTGCTCGTCGCCGACATCAAGCCTGCCGCCACCCAGCCAAGTGTGGAACGAGGCCTACGACCTCATCGCGCATCCGTTCTTCGACAACGGCCCGCAGGATATCGGGCTGGCCTGGCGGGTGCTGATCTCGCTGCAGCGTGTTGCCATCGGCTTCGGCATGGCGGCGGTCGTCGGCGTTGCACTTGGCGCGCTGGTCGGCCAGTCGATCTGGGCGATGCGCGGCCTCGATCCGGTGTTCCAGATCCTGCGCACCGTGCCGCCGCTCGCCTGGCTGCCGCTGTCGCTGGCCGCGTTTCGCGATTCAAGCCCGTCGGCGCTGTTCGTCATCTTCATCACCTCGATCTGGCCGATCATCATCAACACCGCCGTCGGCGTGCGCAACATCCCGCAGGATTACCGCAACGTCGCCCGCATCCTGCGGCTCAACCCGCTCGAATTCTTTATCAAGATCATGGTGCCGGCCGCGGCACCCTACATCTTCACCGGCCTCAGGATCGGCATCGGCCTGTCGTGGCTCGCCATCGTCGCCGCCGAAATGCTGACCGGCGGCGTCGGCATCGGCTTCTTCATCTGGGACGCGTGGAACTCGTCGCGGCTGCCCGACATCATCGTCGCGCTCGCCTATATCGGCGTCACCGGCTTCTGCCTCGACCGCCTGGTCGCCGCGGTCGGCGTCTTCGTCACCCGCGGCACGACGGCAAAGTGAGGAGAGCGTGATGACCGCCTATCTGAAACTCGACCATATCGACAAATCCTTTGCCCGCGGCGGCCAGGTCAGCGAGGTCCTGAAGGACATCCGGCTGACCATCGACAAGGGCGAATTCGTCTCGATCATCGGTCACTCCGGCTGTGGCAAGTCGACCTTGCTCAACTTGATCGCCGGGCTGACCACCGTGTCCGCAGGCGCCGTGCTGCTCGAGAACAAGGAGGTCGACAGCCCCGGACCCGAGCGCGCCGTGGTGTTCCAGAACCACAGTCTTTTACCGTGGCTGACGGTCTACGAGAACATCAACCTGGCGGTGTCGAAGGTCTTTGGCCGTTCCAAGAGCAAGGCCGAGCGGCACGACTGGATCATGCGCAATCTCGATCTCGTGCAGATGGCGCATGCAAGGGACAAGCGGCCGGCGGAAATCTCGGGCGGCATGAAGCAGCGCGTCGGCATCGCGCGCGCGCTGGCCATGGAGCCGAAGATCCTGCTGCTCGACGAGCCGTTCGGCGCGCTCGACGCGTTGACCCGCGCCCATCTGCAGGACGCGGTGATGGACATCCATTCCAGGCTCGGCTCGACGACGATCATGATCACCCATGATGTCGATGAGGCGGTGCTGCTCTCCGACCGCATCGTCATGATGACCAACGGCCCGGCCGCGACCATCGGCGAGGTGCTTCCCGTGCCGCTGGCCCGTCCGCGCCGGCGCATCGAACTCGCCTCGGACCGCACTTTCCTGCGCTGCCGCGAGGCGGTGCTGAAATTCCTCTACGAACGCCACCGCTTCGTCGAAGCCGCGGAGTAGACCAATGACCGAAAAGCTCGTCATCATCGGCAACGGCATGGCCCCTGGGCGCATGCTGGAGCACCTGTTGGAGCAGGCCCCGGGCCGCTACCAGGTCACCATCTTCAACGCCGAGCCCAGGGTGAACTACGACCGCATCATGCTGTCGCCGGTGCTGTCCGGCGAAAAGGCGTATGAGGAAATCATCATCCACGGCGATGGCTGGTACATCGCCAACGACATCACGCTGTACAAGGGCCACAAGATCGTCGCCATCGACCGGACGGCCAAGACCGTCACCTCGGACCACGGCGTCACCGAACCCTACGACAAGCTGGTCATCGCCACCGGCTCGGTGCCGTTCATCATCCCGGTGCCGGGCCACAATCTGCCCGGCGTGCTCACCTATCGCGATCTCGACGACGTCCAGGCAATGATGCTTGCCGCCCAGTCCAGGTCCAAGGCCGTGGTCATCGGCGGCGGCCTGCTTGGGCTCGAGGCAGCGGCCGGCCTGAGCGCCCAAGGCATGGACGTCACCGTGCTGCACGTCATGCCGACGCTGATGGAGCGCCAGCTCGATCCGGCCGCCGGCTATCTCCTGCAGCGCGCGGTCGAAGAACGCGGCATCAAGGTCATCACCAAGGCCAACACACAGGCGATCACGGGCAACGGCAAGGTGGAGCAGGTCGAACTTGCCGACGGCACAGTCATCCCGGCGACTTTGGTGGTGATGGCGGTCGGCATCCGGCCCAATGCGGCGCTGGCCAAAGAGGCGGGCATTGCCGTCAATCGCGGCATCGTCGTCGACGCCGGCATGCGCAGCAACGACCCCGACATCTTCGCGCTCGGTGAATGCGCCGAGGTCAACGGCATGGTCTATGGGCTGGTTGCGCCGCTCTACGAGATGGCGCGCGTTGCCGCGAGCCAACTCGCCGGCGACGAGGCTGCTGCCTTCGTCCACATGGACACGCCAACCAAGCTCAAGGTCACCGGCATTGACCTGTTCTCGCTCGGCGATTTCGCCGAAGGCGAGGATCGCCAGGAGATCGTGCTGCGCGACGCCGCCGCCGGCGTCTACAAGCGGCTGGTGCTCAAGGACGACCGCATCATCGGCACCGTGCTTTATGGCGAGACGGCGGACGGCGCCTGGTTCAACGACCTCAAGAAGAAACAGACCGACATATCGCATATGCGCGATACGTTGATCTTCGGCCAGTCCTACCAGGGGGGTGCCCCGCTGGACCCTATGGCGGCCGTTGCAGCCTTGCCGGATGATGCGGAAATCTGCGGCTGCAACGGCGTCTGCAAGGGCAAGATCACCAGCGCGATCACGGCCAAGGGCCTGACCTCGCTCGACGACGTCAGAGCCCACACCAAGGCCTCGGCTTCCTGCGGGTCCTGCACCGGGCTTGTCGAGAAACTGATGGTGCTGACCATCGGCGACAACTACAACCCGGCCGCCGTGCAGCCCATGTGCGGCTGCACCACGCTCGGCCATGACGAGGTGCGCCGGCTGATCAAGGCCAAGGGGCTGAAGACCATTCCAGCCGTCATGCAGGAACTGGAGTGGAAGACCTCCTGCGGCTGCGCCAAATGCCGGCCGGCGCTCAACTACTACCTCGTCTGCGATTGGCCGGACGAGTACGCCGACGACTATCAATCGCGTTTCATCAACGAGCGCGTCCACGCCAACATCCAGAAGGACGGCACCTATTCGGTGGTGCCGCGCATGTGGGGCGGCGTCACCAATGCGGCCGAGCTGCGCGCCATCGCCGATGTCGTCGACAAGTTCGAGATCCCGATGGTCAAGGTCACCGGCGGCCAGCGCATCGACATGCTGGGTATCCGCAAGGAAGACCTGCCGGCGGTGTGGGCCGATCTCGGCCAGGCCGGCTTCGTCTCCGGCCACGCCTACGCCAAGGGCCTGCGCACGGTGAAGACCTGCGTCGGTTCCGACTGGTGTCGCTTCGGCACGCAGGATTCGACCGGCCTCGGCATCCGCATCGAGAAATTCATGTGGGGCTCGTGGACCCCGGCCAAGGTCAAGATGGCGGTGTCGGGCTGCCCGAGGAACTGCGCCGAGGCGACCTGCAAGGATGTCGGCGTCATCTGCGTCGACAGTGGCTACGAGATCCATTTCGCCGGTGCCGCCGGCCTCGACATCAAGGGCACCGAAGTGCTCGGCCTCGTGAAGACGGAAGACGAGGCGCTGCAGCATGTCGTGGCGCTGACGCAGATGTACCGCGAGCAGGGCCGCTATCTCGAGCGCATCTACAAATGGGCAAAGCGCATCGGCATCCCCGAGATCAAGCGCCAGATCATGGACGATGCGGACAAGCGCAAGGCCTATTACGAGCGCTTCGTCTTCTCGCAGAAGTTCGCCCAGGTCGATCCGTGGTCGGAGCGCGTTTCGGGCAAGGACAAGCACGAATTCCGGCCGATGGCTTCGGTCGGGTTTGCCGAGGCGGCGGAGTGATGGAGATGTTTGCGCGAGGCGCCCCCCTCTGGCCCGCCGGCCATCTCCCCCTCAAGTGGGGAGATCGGATGTCGTTTCGGTTTTCGCCAATCTCCAAAGCCGGCAGCTGGATGCCACCGTCGAAGCTGCCAATCTCCCCCCTTGCGGGGGAGATGTCCGGCAGGACAGAGGGGGGTGCCTGGGCGCATTTCTATCAAAGAGAGACACGGGTGCCCACATGAACTGGATCGCAATAGGCACCCTTTCCGACATTCCGCGCCGTGGCGCGCGTTGCGTCGCCACGCCAGAGGGCAAGGTCGCTGTCTTCCGCACCGCCGACGACCAGGTCTATGCCATCGATGACCACTGTCCGCACAAAGGCGGGCCGCTTAGCCAGGGCATCGTCCATGGCGCCGCGGTGACCTGCCCCCTGCACAATTGGGTGATCTCGCTGGAGACTGGCAAGGCGCTCGGCGCCGACGAGGGCGCGGTGCGCACCATCCCGGTGAAACGGGAAGGCGAACATCTGTTCATCGCGCTGGAAGCGCTTGCCAGCCGCGCGGCCTGAACATGGAGATTGACGCAGCGCGCGAGGTGAGGACCACCTGCCCCTATTGCGGGGTGGGCTGCGGCGTGCTGGCGAAGGTCGCCGCGGACGGGCAAGTGTCCGTCCGCGGCGACCCCGACCATCCCGCGAATTTCGGCAGGCTCTGTTCGAAAGGTTCGGCTTTGGCCGAAACCATCGACCTCGACGGCAGGCTGCTTCATCCCGAAATCCACGGCCTCCGGGCCGGCTGGGACGAGGCGCTCGACCTTGTCGCCTCGACCTTCTCGCAAACCATCGCCGAGCACGGACCGGATGCGGTCGCCTTCTATGTCTCCGGTCAGTTGCTGACCGAGGACTATTATCTCGCCAACAAGCTGATGAAGGGTTTTGTCGGCTCAGCCAACATCGACACCAATTCGCGGCTCTGCATGGCCTCGTCGGTCGCCGGCCACCGCCGCGCCTTCGGCTCCGACACGGTGCCAGGGAACTACGAGGATCTCGAGCTTGCCGACCTGATCGTGCTGGTCGGCTCCAACCTCGCCTGGTGCCATCCCGTCCTCTACCAGCGCATCGCCGCGGCCCGCGAAAGGCGGCCGGACATGAAGATCGTGCTGGTCGACCCGCGCCGCACCATGACCTCGGACATTGCCGACATGCACCTGGCGATCGCGCCGGACGGCGACGTCGCCTTGTTCACCGGTCTGCTCGCCTGGCTCGGCCAGCACAATGCGCTGGACCGCGCCTATATCACCGCGCACACCACCGGCTTCGGACAAGCGCTTTTCGCCGCCTCGGCGCTCGATCTGGCGGGCGTTGCCGCAGCGACGGGCCTCGGCGAAGAAGAGCTTGTCCGTTTCTACAGCCTGTTTGCCGCGACCGCGAAGACGGTGACCGTCTACAGCCAAGGCGTGAACCAGTCGTCCTCAGGCACCGACAAGGTCAACGCCATCATCAACTGCCATCTCGCCACCGGGCGTATCGGCAGGCCTGGAGCCGGACCATTTTCGGTGACCGGCCAGCCCAACGCCATGGGCGGTCGCGAGGTCGGCGGCATGGCCAACATGCTCGCCGCCCATATGGAGATCGAGAACTCCGAACACCGTGACCGCGTGCGGCGCTTCTGGAATGCATCTGATGTCGCGCAAAAGCCTGGCCTGAAGGCGGTCGAGATGTTTCAAGGTGTGGCCGACGGGCGCATCAAGGCGCTGTGGATCATGGCCACCAACCCGGTCGATTCGATGCCGGACGCCGATGCCGTCGAGGCCGCGATCAAGGCTTGCCCGTTCGTCGTGGTCTCCGACGTGCTGGCCAGCACGGACACCGTCCGCCACGCCCATGTCCGGCTGCCCGCCGCCGCCTGGGGCGAGAAGGACGGCACTGTCACCAATTCCGAGCGCCGCATCTCGCGCCAGCGCGCGTTTCTCAGCCTGCCCGGCGAAGCGCGGCCCGACTGGTGGATCATCGCCGAGGTGGCGCGTCGGATGGGATTTGGCGCGGCGTTTGCGCATGAGACGCCGGCGGCGGTTTTCGGCGAGCATGCCGCGCTGTCTGGGTTCGAAAATGAAGGCGCGCGGGATTTCGATATTGGTGCTTATGCTGGAATCGATGCGGAGGCCTATGAGGTGCTTGAGCCGTTCCAATGGCCAGCGCCGAGCTCAGGCACCCCCCTCTGGCCTGCCGGCCATCTCCCCCGCAAGGGGGGAGATCAGCTGTTGTCGCGGCCTTCGCCAATTACCGACGACGCAGGAGATATGCCGGCATCAAAGCTGCCAATCTCCCCCCTTGCGGGGGAGATGGCCGGCAGGCCAGAGGGGGGTGTTCAAGCTGGGCTTAAACCAGAGGGTGAAAGCACCCGCTTCTTCGCCAACGGCAATTTCTACACCCCCGACCGCAAGGCGCACTTCATCGCCATCCGCGCCACCACGGAAATCCGCACCACACCTGACTTCCCACTCGTCCTCAACACAGGCCGGATCCGCGACCATTGGCACACGATGACGCGCACCGGCAAAAGCCCACGTCTGTCCCAGCACATCGCCGAGCCCTTCGTCGAAATCCATCCGGCGGATGCAGAACACCATGGCATTGGCGATGCCGACATCGTGCGCATCTCCACCCCGCGTGGCGAAGTATTCGCGCGTGCGCTGATCACGGCCCGCCAGCGCCGTGGCAGCCTCTTCGCGCCGATGCACTGGACCGATCAGTTCGCCGCCAAAGGGCGGCTCGACACGCTTACCGCGCCGCTCACCGATCCAATCTCAGGCCAGCCGGCGCTGAAACACGTCGCGGCCCATATCGAGAAATTTGCGGCCAGGGCCTTTGGTTTCGCGGTGACGCGGCAACATCCCCAGGCAATTGCCGCTCCCTATTGGGCGGCAGCCCGCTGCAAGGGTGGGTGGCGGGTCGAGCTTGCTTTCGCCGAGGCCGAGGTCGATTGGACGGGCTTTGCCCGGTCACTGTTTGGTGTGGAGCCGCGAGCAGAAATGCTTGCCTATCACGACCGCGAGGCCGGCCAGCATCGCATTGCCGCTTTCGATGGCGAGCACCTTGTCGGCGCCTTGTTCGTCGCGCCCGGTCCGGTCGCGGTGTCGCGCGGCTGGGCGGCTGAACAGTTGGAAACATCCCACGCCGGCCAGCGCGAACGCTTCCGCATCGTCGCCGGTCGTGCCGGCGCCGAACGGCCCGATGCCGGCGCGACCGTCTGCTCCTGCTTCAGCGTCGGCGTCAACCAGATCGTGACGGCCGCGGCGGCCGGCTGCACGACCGTCGAAGCCATCGGCGATGCGCTGAAGGCCGGCACCAATTGCGGCTCCTGCCGGTCCGAGATCCGCGCCATCATCCTGGCCAACCGCGTCCAGGCCGCCGAATGAGCTGCGTCCAGCGCGACCGGATCAGCCATGTTCCACGCGCCGGCGGCCCGCCAAAGACAAGCAGGTCGCCGGCATTTTTGCCAATCACGATCTTCTTTCGATAATCCACTCAGTCACTTTTCGGAGTTGGAACGCGACAAAGCTTCGCCGCCAGGCGATGTCTTATCGCTCGTCAAACCATGGCTGGTCTGCACTCATGTCCGAAAGGCGTGCCCCGCCGCTCGGAATGACGCGGAAACCAAGCCTGTCCCTCATGAAGGTCAATTAAACGGGCGGCCGTTCGGCTGACTATTATTGGAAGGGGTTTTCCAAGCCCTAGCAATCAGTTAGCGGACTGGATCATGACCCATCGCCGTAGCTCCATGCCTTGGTTGGCCCAGTTCTCCGCAATTGGTACGTCTGGACACAAGTGTTGAAGACTGGAAAATGGGAAACGTAACTTCGCCATGCGAGTTTGATTCAAGCATCAGGAGACCAGCGCTGAATCTGGAAGACATAGCCCGACATCCGGCCCTGCACCGCTACGTTCAAGAACAGTCGAAGGCGCTGATCCGAATCTATGAGGAGAGCCCACGGCTAGCGTCCATTTTTGCCACGCAGCAGCGCTGGCTGTTGGGTCATGTCGGCCTGGCCATGCACTTCAGGCGCGACCCGAACGACCGCCGCAAGGACCTGACCGTATCGCGCTTCATCGAGGTCGTGCACAAGAACGAGGTAGCCAGCCGCAACACTGCGGACGCCTTCATCAAGGAGATGCTGCACTACAACATCGCCGAGTATGTGGCGGGTGGGGATGGCCGCACCCATCCCCTGCAACCGACGGCGGCCACCATCGAGAGATTCACCGGCTGGGTGATCGCCCATCTACGCACGCTTGACTATATCGATGGGGGCGACCGGCTGGCCAGATACCTGGACCGGCCCGACATGCTTGCCACGCTGCAGCCTCTGGTGGCTGACGGCCTGCTTGCCTCGAAGCCGGTGCGCGAACCCAACCGGACCTTTTCGCTGTTCATCTGGCTCAACAATGGCGGCATCGTCATGGACTGGCTGATGTCAGGCATCGATCCCGACCATGCCGACCTGGAGCGGATTCCGACCAGCGTGGTTGCGATCGGCGACTTCGCCAAATGGCTCAAGCTGTCGCGGACCCATCTCGGCCGCAAACTGCGCACCGCCGAGGAACTCGGCAGCATCGGCTGGCTCGGCCAGCGAGGCCATTCGGTGATGTGGGTATCACACGGATTCTACGAGGAATACATGACCGTCCAGGCCGCCAAGTTGGCCGTCGTCGACGATGCCTTCAAAGCTTGCTTCCCGCCATCGCAAGCCGGCACCTGAGAGGCGCCGCGCGAGAGGGACGCGGTCAAGCTGGCCATCATCGCCAACGCCTTGCCAAAGCCCGTGTCGATTGATGCTCGCCGAGCACACTGACACGGGCCTTGGTCGGCAAGCTCAATCGATGTCGAACGAGACGCCCTGGGCAAGCGGCAGCGCCTTCGAATAGTTCACCGTATTGGTGGCGCGCCGCATATAGGCCTTCCACGCGTCGGAGCCGCTCTCGCGGCCGCCGCCGGTTTCCTTTTCGCCGCCAAACGCGCCGCCGATCTCGGCCCCCGACGTGCCGATATTGACGTTGGCGATGCCGCAGTCCGAACCGTCGACGCCAAGGAAACGCTCGGATTCCTGCAGGTCGCGGGTGAAGATCGACGACGACAGGCCGGCGCCAACCGCGTTGTGCTCGTCGAGCACGGTATCGAAATCCGAATATTTCATCACATAAAGGATCGGCGCGAAGGTCTCTTCTGTCACCGGCGAGACCTGTTTCGGCATCTCGACCAGCGCCGGGTGCACGTAGTAGGCGTCCGGATGATCGTTCTCGACCCGCACGCCGCCAGTCACCGTGCCGCCATGGGACACCGCTTCCTTCAAGGCCTTCTGCATGTTGTCGAAGGCAGCCTTGTCGATCAGCGGCCCGACCAGCGAAGAGGTCTCCAGCGGGTTGCCGACCGACACACTTTCGTATGCCTTCTTCAGACGTGGAACCAAGGCGTCATAGACGCTGTCATGCACGAACAAGCGCCGCAGCGTCGTGCAGCGCTGGCCAGCGGTGCCCATCGCTCCAAAGGCAATCGCACGCAGCGCCATGTCGAGGTCCGCCGTCGGGCAGACGATGCCGGCATTGTTGCCGCCGAGTTCCAGCACGGCGCGCGCGAAGCGCTTGGCCAGGCGCGGCCCGACGTCCCTGCCCATGCGGGTCGAGCCGGTGGCCGAAACCAGCGGCACCTTGGGATGGTCGACCAGGATCTCGCCGACCGCCCGATCGCCGATCAGCACCGGCGCTAGGCCCTGCGGCGCGTCCGCGCCGAAGCGCTTGACGGCGCGTTTGAAGATCGCCTCGCAGGCAAGTGCGGTCAGCGGCGTCTTCTCCGACGGCTTCCACACCACCGCGTCGCCGCAGACCAGCGCCAGCGCTGCGTTCCACGACCACACCGCGACCGGGAAGTTGAAGGCCGAAATGACGCCGACGACGCCAAGCGGATGCCAGGTTTCCATCATCCGGTGGCCTGGACGCTCGGTGGCGATGGTCAGGCCGTACAATTGCCGGGACAGACCGACGGCGAAATCGCAGATGTCGATCATCTCCTGCACTTCGCCGAGGCCCTCGGACGGGATTTTGCCGACCTCGATCGACACCAACCGGCCGAGCTCGGCCTTATGCGCACGCAGTTCCTCGCCAAGCAGGCGCACCAGTTCGCCGCGCTTCGGACCCGGAACCAGCCGCCAGGATTGGAATGCCTTGTGCGCGGCATCGATGGTCTTGGCCGCCTCAGTCGGCGAGATGGTCTTCAGCGCCGCGATCTCCTCGCCCGTCACCGGGCTGCGCACGATCAGGTCGCCGCCAACAAGCGCGTCCTTGGCGACACCCAGTTTCGCCAGAAGTTCGGCCGTTTCCTTCGCTATCGTCATTTTTGTCCCTTTCAGATCCCGTCGCTCAGATGGCTTCGGTCAGAGCTTCGCGCCACGTTCCCGCGTGCCGGCTGGCATCTCGGGCACAGTCATGGCGTGGCATTACGCGTTTCAGGGGGAAATCGCCACCCCGGCATGGTCCAAGCCCAACCTGCACGATTGAGCCAGGCAGACGGAGCTTAGTTGGCCTTTTTTGCCGGCGCGCGCACGGCGCCGTCCTTCATCAAGCGGTCGATATGCATGCGGATATGGGCCGCTTCCGCAGCCGTATTGGCAAGCGCGATGGCGCGGTCGAAAGCGATGCGCGCCTCGTCGCCCCGGTCGAGCTGCATCAACAGCCCGCCCTTGAGGCCGAAGAAGTGGAAATAGCCGGAAAGCCTCGGCTCCAGCGGTTCGATCATGGCAAGGGCTGCTTCCGGGCCGCTCACCTTGGAGACCGCAACCGCGCGGTTGAGCGTCACCACCGGCGATGGCTGCATTTGTTCGAGCAGGCCGTAAAGCAGGTCGATCTCCACCCAGTCGGTATCCTCGGCCTTCGTAGCCCGGGCGTGCAGCGCCGCGATTGCCGCTTGCACCTGATAGGGACCCGGCTTGCGATGGCGCAACGCCTTGTCGACCAGCGCCAGCCCCTCATCGATCATCTTGCGGCTCCACAGGCCGCGATCCTGGTCCTCGAGCAGCACGATCTCGCCGTCTTGGTCGAAACGGGCCGGCGCCCGCGCATGCTGCAGCAAAAGCAGCGCCGTCAGCCCCATGATCTCCGGTTCGGTCTGGAACAACCTGAGCAGCAGCCGGGCCAGCCGGATTGCCTCCTCGCAGAGCGGCGCACGGGCCGGCGCCTCGCCGCTGTTGGTCGAATAGCCTTCGTTGAAGATCAGGTAGACCATGGCCGCCACCGCAGCCAGCCGTTCCGAGCGCTCGACCGCGCCCGGCGTCTCGAACGGCACGCCGGCGTCCGCGATGCGTGCCTTGGCGCGGGTGATGCGTTGTTCCATTGCGCTTTCGCCGACCAGGAAGGCGCGCGCGATCTGTTTGACGGTGAGACCGGAGACGATACGTAGCGCGACGGCGATCTGCTGTGTCGCGGGCAAATCAGGGTGGCAGCAGATGAACAGCAGCCGCAGGATGTCGTCGCGGTAATGCGCGCCGTCCAGCCGCTCGGCGATATCGCTTTCGGCATCCTCCAGATCGGAGATCTGGTCCTCTTCCGGCATCGGCGCCTGCTTGGCGCGCTTGCGCACCGCGTCGATGCCGCTGTTGCGGCCGACGAAGATCAGCCAGGCCGCCGGGTCGCGCGGTGGCCCGTTCTGCGGCCAGTTCTTCAACGCCCTGAGGCAGGCATCCTGGAAAGCTTCCTCCGCGGTGTCGAGATCGCGGAAATAGCGCAGCAGCGCGCCCATCGCCTGCGGGCGGGCGGCACTGATCGCGGAGCTGATCCAGGCAAGTTCGGTCATACGGCAACCTTGGTGGGATTGAAAATGGAGACCGGCCGGATCTCGTAGGAACCGCCGCTCGGGTTGACCTCGGAGAGTTCGCGCGCGAATTCGACCGCCTCGTCGAGATCGGCGCAATCAAGCGTGTAGAAGCCGAGGAACTGTTCCTTGGTCTCGGCGAACGGCCCGTCGATGACGACCGATTCGCCCTTGACCTTCCGCAGCGTCGTCGCCGCCGTCGTCGGCAAAAGCCGCGCCACCGGGCCGAGCCGGCCGGCATTGGCGTACTTCTGCTGAACGTCGAGGAGATCGGTCATGACCTTGTCGTCCTGCTCCTTGCTCCAGGAGCAGACGACGTCTTCGGAGGCATAGCAGAGGATGGCATAAAGCATGGGCGGTCCTTTTCTGTATCAAAGGACGAAACAGTAAGACCGATCCCGACATGACGTCGATAAAAAAATCCGACGGCTTTGGATTTGCCGCCGCTGGCAACCGCAATCAACCTTCATGTGCCCTCAACCATCTCAGCACGAGCGCTTCCTCCTCGTCGAGACCGTCGATGGAACGCTTGTGCCTGTTGGCTTCGGCCATTTCGGCAAGTAGGCGCCCCTGTGACCAGGCTTCGAAGACCCGCGGGTGGATATAGCATTTTCGGCAGACGGCGCGGGTGTTGCCCAACCGCTCGGCCACCTTGTCGATGACGCTGTTCATCACCCGCTTTTGCTGTGCCTGGCTTTCGGGCAATTCCGTCTGCGCAAACAGCGACGCGGCATGGATGGTGCCGCCCCATGTGCGGAAATGTTTCGAGCTGAACGCATCGCCGGCAGCGCCCCTGATATAGCGGTTGACATCGTCGGAGCGGACCGGACGCCTGTTGCCCTCCTCGTCGAGATACTGGAACAGCTTCTGGCCCGGCAGATCCTGCGCACCGCGCACGATGCCGGCGATGCGGCGGTCGACCAGCTTCAGTTTCCATTCCTTGCCGGATTTGCCCTTGAACGCAAAGCGCAGGCTCGATCCCTTGATGTCGACATGGCAGTCTCGCAACGTCGTCAGGCCGAAGCTCTTGTTGTCGCGGGCATAGGCGGCATTGCCGACGCGGATCATCGTGTTGTCGAGCAGCCAGACGATAGCGGCGACGACACGCTCGAACGGCAGGCCGTGACGGCGCAGGTCGCTGTCTATGGTGCGCCGCAGCTCCGGCAGGCTTTCGGCGAAGGCGACGAGGCTCGAATATTTGGCGCTGTCGCGTTCTTCGGCCCATTGCGGATGATAGCGATACTGCTTGCGCCCCCGCTGATCCCTTCCGGTCGCCTGGATATGCCCGTTCGCGTCGGGCGAAATCCAGACATCCGTCCAGGCCGGCGGAATGACGATCGCCTTGATACGCGCCCTCGCGGCATTCGAGACCGGTCGTCCGTCAGGTCCCTTGTAGGAAAATCCCTTGCCTGCCTTCAGCCGGCGAATACCGGGCTCGGCATCGCTGACATAGGTCAGCGCGGCGTGTTCGGCCGAGGTTTGCGCCCCGTTTTTCGGCACAGCGCCGCTGTCGGCCGACGTGCCGCGCGATAATCCGGATCTCTGCAGCATGACCGCTCCACGCCAAATATCCGTAGATAAGCCGTTGGCTGACCGCTGGTTCCACCGCCGGCCGCAAAGTCGATGGCAACCGACATCCGTCGGCCGGCGAGATGCGGGGAATCCAGAGCAATTCCAGGAAAAGTATGAAACGGTTTCCCGGAAAAGCGCAGCGCTTTCCCTTTGGGAATTGCGTCAAAAAGAAAGAGTTAGAGGGCGCTTTGCAGTTCTATCCGTGGTGCCGAGAGACGGCATCGCACGGCGAGCTTCAGCCTGTAGCGCAGGCAGCGCCAGGCTTCCGACCGCCGCTTCGGCGCGGCCGCGGCTACCGCCAGGAAGCGCGCGGCGGTGTCGAGGTCGCCGCGTGCATAGTGGACGCGCGCGATCTTGAGGGCGACAAGCCCCTCCCTGGTCTTCAGCGCCGAGACCGGGATGCTGCAATCGGTGAGTTTGCGCAATTCATGGCGCCACTCCAGGAAGCGCCGCACCGGGTTGATCGCGAAACGATCGTCGGAACGGGCCGGCGAAACCTCATAGACCATGACGGGCTGCGGAATCATGGCCAGCGACGCCTTGCTCATCAGCCGCGCCCAGAACAGCGTGTCCTCGTCATAGGCAAGGCTGACCGGAAACCGTGTTTCGCCGATCAGGCGCCGGGATGCCAGCACGCTGCCCACGGCCACCGAACGTATGTCGCCTTTGACATAGGCCGAAGCGTTTGCGAGGCAGGCGTCCTGATAGCCGTTCGGCACCTTGATCTGCCGGTCCTGGCCATTCACGCGTCGGCGGTAGGCGCCAACGATCATGTCGGCTTTCGGCTGGCTCTGCGCCTGCCGCAGCAGCGCGCGCAATCCACCTTGAAGATGCAGGTCGTCGGCGTCGATCAGATACACCCAGGGATGGAGCGCCTGCGCCAGCGCCGCGTTGCGGGCGCCACCGGCATCGCGGCAGTCGGCCGGCAACACGCGTAGCGGCAGCGACAGTTGTGCCGCCGCCTGCCGTGCGACCGCCGCCGTGTCGTCCGTCGATGCGTCGTCGACCAGCAGGACCTCGCCGATGACCTCCGCCTCGCCTCGCAGCGACGCCAACGTTGTCCCAATGGTAGCCGACGCGTTGTGGGCAGGAATGACGACGCTGACCGCTTTCAATTACAAAATCCCGCGCCTGCGCGCTCTAGCAGTATAATGATTGTCCCCTCGAAACGAACATAGAATAGCGGCCCCTTCGATGTTTGAGAAGCCGCTTCATCCACCCGCATTTGCAGCGACAGGGTGCGCCTCCTGTTTCGGTCCGCCTCATGCCTTTTCGAGGGCGACCGGAATGACGTCGACAGCCTGCTCGCCGACCTGCCCGCCGGTGGTCTTCAACACACCGACGATCGGTGCCACGTCCGAATAATCGCGGCCGAAGCCGACCGTGATATGGTCGTTGCTGGCCCGCATGCCGTTGGTCGGGTCGAACTCCTGCCAGCCGGCGTCGCGCCCGCACCACACCTTGACCCAGGCGTGCATGGCATCGGCGCCTTCCAGCCGTGGCCTCCCCTTCGGCGGAATGGTGCGCAGGAAGCCGCTGACATAGCCGGCCGGAATGCCGAGCCCGCGCAAACCGGCGATCATGATGTGCGAAAAATCCTGGCAGACCCCACGTTTCAGCTTGAAAGCATCGCTGGCCCGGGTCCGCACCGTCGTCGCCTCGCCATCATAGGTGAAGTCGCGATGGATGCGCTCGCACAGGGTCATCGCCGTACCGGCGGCCGAGTTGCCGACGCTGTCCTGCGCATAGGCGGTGATCGCCGCATCGATGCCCGCGTGGCTGCTGGCAGTCAGAAAGTGATGCGGCGAGGCAGACGCCAACGACCGCACCGCGGCGAGTTCCTGCCTGAGCCGGCCGATATCGGGCGACACATCGAGCCCCGGCTCGGGCCTCGACACCGAAACGCGCGCGCTCATCCTGATGTCGAGCGCGTCATGCGCATCGCGAAAGGCGATCGAGGTAACGCAGTTGCCGAAGAAGTCAGAGAAATCCGACCGTTCATTGGGCGCCGGCGCAAAGGACAGGGACGCCGCGATGACGCGCTGCACGCCGGAAATCGTCGACGGCAGAACACGGATCTGATGGCGGCCGCCGCCGGCGGCGGCTGCGTAGTCGTAGTGGAGATGAAGCCTGATGTCGTAAAGCATGCCCTACTTTTCTTGTCTTGGCCCGAGTTCCTGTCGCAAAACCGTGCGATCTGGGGCCTAGCCGAAATAGGCCTTCGAAAGGCTGCTGTAGAGGCCGCCTATCTCTCTGGCGAGATCGTCCAGAGCCTTTGCCGTCATGTCCGACGGCTCCTTGATGGCGATGGCCGTGTTGAGCTGCAGGATCTCCTTGGCCGCCGGCGACATATGCCCCTCGCCGCCAACCGAGGGCAACAGGCCGATCTCGGCCTTCAGCCTTTCGAGCTGGAACAAGATAGAGCGCGGATTGAGCGGATCGAGCGCCAGAAGATCGATCACCGTGCGACGGCCTGCCTGCACCGGATATTGCCGGCGATGGGTCATGACGCTGTCGCCGATCTCCAGCATCATGTCGAGCGCCCCGTCCGGCGCCTTGGTGCTGGTCAGCCGGGCGAGCGTGCGGGCGATCTGGATGCCGCGCTCCAGCCGCCGGCCGATCTCGAGGAAGCGCCAGCCGGCGAAGCGGTACATGTTCTCGTGCAGCAGGCCGGAGAAGCCGGCAAGCTTGCGCAGGATGACGGTCATGGCCCGCGTCGCGTCATCGCCCGGCGCCACCGTCGTTGCGAACTGATGAATGGTCTTCGACAGGTCCTTGAGCGCCAGCCAGCCATCCGGCGAGAAGCGGTCGCGGATCTGGCCCGCGCTGTAGACGGCGCTGTCCAGCGTACCGATCAGTCCCGACGGTATAGCCGTTTCGACGTCGATGCCGAACGGTTCGAGATAATCCCTGATGTCGGCCAGCAGCGGCATGTCCGGATCGGACGTCTCGGCGAGCCGCACATGATAGGCGCGCAGGATGCGCACCGTGTCTTCCGAGCGTTCGATGTAGCGGCCGAGCCAGGTCAGGTTTTCCGCCGCGCGGCTGGGCAGGCTGCCTGGCCTTGTGCGGTTGAAACTGTCGCCCTCCTGCGGCAGCAGCGTTTCGCGCTCCACCGGCCGGTCGCTGACCACCCAGACGTCGGCCGCCTGGCCGCCGCGCTGCATGGCGATCGCCGTCGGGTCGAGCGACAGGCCGACGCGGGCAAAACCGCCCGGCATCACCGTCCAGCCCTCGGGCGTGCGCGCCAGATAGACGCGCAGGCTCGCTGGCCGCGGCTCCAGCCAACCGCCGACATAGACCGGTGTCGTCGAAAGCGTCACCGCTTCCTGGCCGACGAAGGCGCCGCCCTCGCGTTCGATGTGCGCCACTAGCTCCGCCCGCTCTCCGGCCGACAGCGCCGAGCCGAGCTTGGTCTGGCCGTCATCCTCGAAGGCAAGCCTCGTCGATAGTGCCGGGCCGATCACCATGCGGTCGATATTGGCCAGCACATGCGCGCGTTCGGATTGTTGCCCGCACCACCATGTCGCCACGCTGGGCAACTTGAGTTCCTCCCCGCGCAGCTCGCGCGCGATCTTGGGCAGGAAGCCGAGCAGCGCCCGCGTTTCCATCAGCCCCGAACCCAGCGCATTGACCGTCGCAACCGCACCCTTGCGGATCGCCTCGACCAGCCCCGGCGTCCCGATCTGCGAATCCGATCTCAGTTCCAGCGGATCGGCGAAAGCGGCATCGAGCCGTCGCCATAACACGCTGATCGGCATCAGGCCCGACACGGTGCGGACCATCAGCCGGCCGCCGGAAACGGTCAGGTCCTCGCCTTCGAGCAGCATGATGCCGAGGTAGCGGGCGATATACGCGTGCTCGTAATAGGTTTCGTTGAGCGGCCCCGGCGTCAGGATGGCGACGCGGCCGTCGGTTTCCTTGGCCATGCCGATCAGCGCATCGCGGAAGCGACGGAAGAAGCCCGCGAGCCTATGCACATGCATCTCGCCATAGATGTCGGACAGTGCGCGCGTGGTGGCGACGCGGTTCTCCAGCGCGAAACCGGCGCCGGACGGCGCCTGCGTGCGGTCGCCCAGCACCCACCAGCTTCCGTCTGGTCCACGGCCAAGCTCGAAGGCGCAGAAATGCAGGAAATGGCCGCCGGCCGGCCTGGTGCCGACCACCGGCCGCAAATATTCCGGGCTGGCGGCAATCAGCCCCGCCGGCAGGATGCCCTTTTCGACAAGCCGGTTCGGCCCATAGATGTCGGCGATGGTTTCCTCGAACAGCTCGGCGCGCTGGACGAGGCCGGCGCTGATTTCGGCCCATTCGGCGTCTTCGATGAGCAGCGGCACATGCGCCAGCGGCCATTCGCGTTCAATGGCGCCGGCCTTGTCATAGACGCGGTAATAGACGCCGGCATCGCGCAGATACTGGTCGGCGCGAGCGAAGCGCTGGCCGAGCCTTTCGGCGCCGAGTTCGTCGAGCGCCTCGATGAAATGCTTCCAGACCGGGCGGGGATTGCCCGAGGCATCAACCATCTCGTCGACGACGCCGTCAATCGGCTGGTAGTGCTCCAGCAGGCTGTGGGTCTGCGGCTTGCCGCGTACCCTTCTGTGATTCCCCTTTGCCATCGCTGATCAGAGTCTTGCCGGCCGCCGAAGGTCAAGGGTCATCGGGAAATCTTCCGCCGGTTGTTCCTCGCGCAGCACATAGCCCGATGGCGTGTGGCCGCGCGGTTCGAAGCGGGCGAGCCGCCGTGCCTCGGCCTCGTTGCCGTTGACCGGGAAGGTGTCGTAATTGCGCCCGCCGGGATGCGCGACGTGGTAGACGCAACCGCCGACCGCCCGGCCGGACCAGCGGTCATAGATGTCGAACACCAGCGGCGTGTTGACCGGCAGCGCCGGATGAAGACCGGAGGCCGGCTGCCAGGCCTTGAAGCGGACGCCCGCCACCGCGACCTCGCGGTTGTCGGTAACCTTCATCGGCACGATCCGGCCATTGCAGACGATCGCATGACGCTCGGGGTTGAGACCCTCGGTCTTGACCTGCAGCCGCTCGACCGAGGAATCGACGAAGCGCACGGTGCCGCCGATGGCCCCCTGCTCGCCCATGACGTGCCACGGCTCCAGCGCCTGCCGCAGCTCCAGCTTGATGCCAGCATGCTGGACCTCGCCGCAGAAGGGAAAGCGGAATTCGAGCTGGGCGTCGAACCATTCCGGACGGAATTTGAAGCCATTGAGGTTGAGGTCGTCCAGCACATCGAGAAAATCCGCCCAGACATGATGCGGCAGCATGAAACGGTCATGCAGCGAGGTGCCCCAGCGCACGAAGCGCCCGTCGAGCGGGTTTTTCCACGCGCGAGCAATGATCGCCCTGACCAGCAATTGCTGTGCCAGCGACATACGCGCATTGGGCGGCATCTCGAAGCCGCGGAATTCGACCAGCCCAAGACGCCCTGTCGGACCGTCCGGCGAAAACAGCTTGTCGATGCAGATTTCCGAGCGGTGCGTGTTGCCGGTGACATCGGTCAACAAATTGCGGAACAGCCGGTCGACCAGCCACGGCAGAGGTGCAGAGCCGGTATTCGGATGCGGCACCTGCGCCATGGCGATCTCGAGTTCGTAGAGCGAATCGTGACGCGCTTCATCGAAGCGCGGCGCCTGGCTGGTCGGTCCGATGAACAGGCCGGAGAACAGATAGGACAGCGAGGGATGCCGCTGCCATTGCAGCACCAGGCTCTTCAGCAGATCGGGCCGGCGCAGGAACGGACTGTCATTGGGCGTCGCGCCGCCGACCACCACATGGTTGCCGCCGCCGGTGCCGGTATGGCGGCCGTCGATCATGAACTTGTCGGCGCCAAGCCGCGTCAGCCGCGCCTCCTCGTAGATCGCCGTTGTCGTCGCCACGCAGTCCTGCCAATTGGCAGCCGGATGGATGTTGACCTCGATGACGCCGGGATCGGGTGCCACGCGGATGACGTTGAGGCGCGGATCATGCGGCGGGCCATAGCCCTCTATATGCACGGGAAGACCTATGGCCTTAGCTGCATTCTCGGCGGCGGCAACCAGTTCGAGATAGTCCTCCAGCGCCTCGACCGGCGGCATGAAGACGCATAGCCGTCCATCGCGCGGCTCGACGGAGAGCGCCGTGCGCACGGCGCCGCCGATCTCGGTAATCTCCTGCTCGACCCGGTCCTGCTGTCCGGTCGCGGCGGTAAATGAGGCAGCCTGCTGGCGCCGCGCCATCTCGTCGGCGCCTTCAAGCTCGGCTGGCGCGGGCCCTGGCAGCATGGCTTCACGCGCGGGCAACGGGCCGCGCGGCAGCGACGGGTCCACCGGTACGATGTAAGGGAATTGCGCAGGCGGCACATAAGGCAGCGTGCCGAGCGGCAGCCGATAGCCGACCGGTGAATCGCCTGGCACCAGGAACAGCCGGCCGCGCCGCGTCGTCCATTTTTCGGACCGCCAGCGAGGGTCCGACGCCTGGCTGTTCCACCGCTGCACCGGCAGCACATAGCCCGACGGCTTGGTCAGCCCGCGCTCGAACACCCTGGCCATGCGGCTGCGTTCTTCCGGGTCTTCCAGCTTGGAGTTCGACGGATCGACATTCTCTGGCAGCTTGCCTTCCTTGAGCAGCCACTCGGCCGGATCCTCATAGGCCTCGCTGACCATGGACGTGTCGATGCCAAGCTCACCGGCGATCGCCGTCAGCAGGTTTTCCGCCTGCTGCGGGCCAACATTGTCGGCCGCGCTCTTTTCGTGCGCGATCAGCGACGGGTCGCTCCATACCGGCTGACCGTCGGTGCGCCAGTAGAGTGAAAAGGTCCAGCGCGGCAGGCTTTCGCCGGGATACCATTTGCCCTGGCCATAATGCAGGAAGCCGCCAGGCGCGAAGCGTTCGCGCAGCCTTCGGATCAGCGCATCGGCCTTTTCGCGCTTGGTCGGCCCGACGGCGGCGGTGTTCCACTCGGCGGATTCAAAATCGTCGATCGACACAAAGGTCGGTTCGCCGCCCATGGTCAGCCGCACGTCCCCGGCCGTCAGTACGGCATCGACCTTGTTGCCGAGCGCGTCGAGCGCCTGCCAGCTTTCGTCGGAGAACGGCTTGGTGATGCGCGGATGCTCGGCGATGCGATCGACCCGCATCTCGAAGCCGAACTCGACATTGGCGAAGCTCGCCATGCCGGAAATCGGTGCCGCATTGCGGAAATGCGGCGTTGCCGCCAACGGCACATGGCTCTCGCCGGTGAGCAGGCCCGAGGTCGGATCGAAGCCGATCCAGCCGGCGCCCGGAAGATAGACCTCGCACCAGGCGTGCAGGTCTGTGAAATCGACGGATGTACCGGCTGGACCGTCGAGCGCAACGAGATCAGGCTTGAGCTGGATCAGATAGCCGGAGACGAAGCGCGCGGCGATGCCGAGATTGCGCAGGATCTGCACCAGCAGCCAGCTCGAATCCCGGCACGATCCCTTGGCCGCGGCCAGCGTCTCCTCCGGCGAGAACACGCCGGTTTCCATGCGCACGATATAGGCGATCTCGCGCTGCAGCCTGGCATTGAGATCGACGAGGAAATTGACCGTATTCTCCGCGCTGCGGTCGATGGTCTTCAGGAAGGCCGAGAGCAGCGGTCCCGCCGGCTCCGGCGTGCGGTAGATGGCGAGGTCGTCGCAGATCTCTTCCGGATATTCGAACGGAAACGTCTCGGCGGACGGCTCGACGAAGAAATCGAACGGATTGTAGACCGTCATGTCGGCGACGAGATCGACCTCGATCTTGAGCTCCGTCACCGGTTCCGGAAACACGAAGCGGGCGAGGAAGTTGCCGTAGGGATCCTGCTGCAGGTTGACGAAGTGGTTCGCCGGCTCGACCTTCAGCGAATGGCTCAGCACCTTGGTGCGGGAATGCGGCGCCGGCTGAAGCCTGATGATTTGAGGACCGAGCACCACCGGCCGGTCGTATTTGTAATGGGTCAGGTGATAGACGGCTGCCAGAATTGCCATAGGGCCCCGGAATTCAGCGTTTCAAACGAACGCTAGACCCTGACACATCAGACGGCCATTCTCCAAGCAGAGATGTTGCGGTGCACCTAATTTAAGCAACGGTTGCCGCTCAGAAAAACGCCTGTATCCCCGTCTGCGCCCGCCCGAGGATCAGCGCGTGCACGTCATGCGTGCCCTCGTAGGTGTTGACCGTCTCCAAATTCTGCGCGTGGCGCATGACGTGGTAGCCGATCTGGATGCCGTTGCCGCCGTGCATGTCGCGGGCCTGGCGAGCGATGTCGAGCGCCTTGCCGCAATTGTTGCGCTTTACGATCGAGATCATCTCCGGCGCCATCTTGCCCTCGTCCATTAGCCGCCCAACCCTGAGCGAGCCCTGCAGGCCAAGCGCGATCTCGGTCTGCATGTCGGCGAGCTTCTTCTGGAACAACTGCGTGCCGGCGAGCGGCTTGCCGAACTGCTTGCGGTCGAGGCCGTATTGGCGCGCCCGGTGCCAGCAATCCTCGGCGGCGCCCATGGCGCCCCAGGAAATGCCGTAGCGCGCCCGGTTGAGGCAGCCGAACGGGCCACCAAGGCCCTTGGCGTTGGGCAGCAATGCGTCCTCGCCGACCTCGACGCCTTCCATCACCACCTCGCCGGTGATCGACGCGCGCAGCGACAGCTTGCCGCCGATCTTCGGCGCCGACAGCCCCTTCATGCCCTTTTCCAGCACGAAGCCGCGGATCTCGTCCTTGCCGTTGTCACCCTTCAACTTCGCCCAGACGACGAACACGTCTGCGATCGGCGCGTTGGAAATCCACATTTTGGAGCCGGTGAGCTTGTAACCGTTGGCGGTCTTCTCGGCGCGCGTCTTCATGCCGCCCGGGTCCGAGCCGGCATCCGGCTCGGTAAGGCCAAAGCAGCCGATCCATTCACCCGACGCCAGCTTCGGCAGGTATTTCTTGCGCTGCGCCTCCGAGCCATAGGCGTGTATCGGATACATAACCAGCGACGACTGCACAGACATCATCGAACGATAACCGGAATCGACACGCTCGACTTCCCGCGCGACCAGCCCGTAGGTGACATAGTTGGCACCGAGCCCGCCATATTCCTCGGGGATGGTGATGCCGAGCAGACCCGCCTCGCCCATCTCGCGAAAGATGCCGGCATCGGTCTTTTCCTCGAGATACGCTTCCTCGATGCGTGGCGCGAGCTTGTCGGCGGCAAAGGCCGCCGCGCCGTCCCGCACCATGCGCTCGTCTTCCGAAAGCTGGCCCTCGATCAGGAACGGGTCTTCCCAGACGAATGCATTCTTGTCGGCGGCCATGGCTTCTTGATCCTCAAAACGGGTGAAGTCCGGCTTATCGGTCCGTGGCCTGAAAAAATCAAACGAAATTGCTTCACCAATCAATGAGCGTTAGGAATGAATGATGAGTGTCCAGCGCCGCCTTTTGCCCAACATCAGGGCCCTTGCCGCCTTCGAGGCGGTGGCCCGGCTTGGCAGTTTCACCGCCGCCGCGCAGGAGCTCGATCTGACGCAGGGCGCGGTCAGCAGGCAGATCAAGCTGCTCGAAGATCAGTTCGGCCGCCGTCTGTTCGAGCGTGACAGTCGCAATGTCCGGCTGTCGATAGCGGGCGAAATCTATGCCGACGCGGTGCGTTCGGCCCTCGGCCAGTTGCGCGACGCAGCTCTTGGATTGATGAGCAATCGGCATAGCGGCATCCTGAACCTGGCCATCTTGCCGACGTTCGGCACGCGCTGGCTGATGCCGATGATCCCCGATTTCGTGGAAAGAAATCCCGAT
This sequence comes from Mesorhizobium sp. WSM1386, assembly GCF_055901595.1. Classification (NCBI taxonomy): domain Bacteria; kingdom Pseudomonadati; phylum Pseudomonadota; class Alphaproteobacteria; order Hyphomicrobiales; family Phyllobacteriaceae; genus Mesorhizobium; species Mesorhizobium sp. WSM1386. The sequence continues at coordinate 2,019,910 of NZ_CM148373.1, read as the reverse complement.
ATCACCATCAACTTCGTCACCCGCGTCGGCCGCTTCGACTTCGCCCGGGAGAGGCTGGACGCCGCCATCCACTACGGCCTGCCGGATTGGCCCGAGGCGGACTCGACGCTCCTGGTGCGCGAGACGGTGGCGCCGGTGGTGTCGCCGGAATTCCTCGCCGGCCGAGCCATTGCCACGGCGGCCGATATCGGCCGCCTGCCGCTCCTGCACATGGCGACGCGACCCGGCGCCTGGACCGAATGGTTCGAGCACCAGGGCCTGAGCGCGCCGACCGGACCGGGCATGCAGTTCGAGCAGTTCGGCACCGCCGCCCAGGCCTGCATGGCGGGACTCGGGGTCGCGCTGTTGCCGCTGCTCCTCATCACGGGTGAATTGCAGCGCGGCCAGCTCGTGCCGGCGCCAGGCCAGCCCATGCAAAGCCGCAGCGCCTATTATCTCGTCGTGCCTCACGACAAGAGAGGCCACCCGCCCGTCGCCAGTTTTCGCGACTGGTTGCTGGGCCAGCTTGAGAAGGAGCCGACCGTTCTGGCTTGGTAGCTACTTCCGCTTCAGCGCATCCGCCAGCGCGGCGCCAAACGCGCCCTGCTGGGCCGGCCGTTCCGGTTGCCGCTGCGGCATTGGCGAACGTGGCGTCGGCTTGCCGCCACCATTGTCGCGTGGCCCTCTCGATGCGCCGCCCTCGCCGCCATCCTTGCGCATGGAGAGCGCGATGCGTTTGCGCTTGATGTCGACGTCGACGACGCGCACCTTGACCACGTCGCCGGCCTTGACCACCTCATGCGCGTCCTTGATGAAACGGTCGGCCAGCTGCGAGACATGCACCAGCCCGTCCTGGTGGACACCGATATCGACGAAGGCGCCGAAGGCGGCGACATTGGTGACGGTGCCTTCCAGCAGCATGCCGGGCTTCAGATCCTTGATGTCGTCGACCCCGTCGGCGAAGGTCGCGGTCTTGAAGCCGGGACGCGGATCGCGGCCGGGTTTTTCCAGCTCGGCCAGGATATCGCGCACTGTCGGCAGGCCGAAACGCTCATCGACGAAGACGCGCGGATCAAGCGCCTTGAGCGCCGCGCTGTCGCCCATCAGCGAACGCACATCACGGCCGCAGGCGGCGACGATCTTCTTGGCCACGCCATAGGCTTCCGGATGCACCGAGGAGGCATCGAGCGGCTCGCTGCCATTGGCAATACGCAGGAAGCCGGCGGACTGTTCGAACGCGCGGGGTCCAAGGCGCGCTACTTTCAGCAAATCCTTGCGACTGGCGAAGGGGCCGGTCGCGTCGCGATGCGCGACGATGGCGTCGGCCAGCGACGCACCGAGACCCGAAACCCGCGCCAGCAATGGCGCTGAAGCGGTGTTGAGATCGACGCCGACCGCGTTGACGGCATCCTCGACCACCGCTTCCAGCGACCGGCCAAGCCGGTACTGGTCGACATCGTGCTGGTACTGGCCGACGCCGATCGACTTCGGCTCGATCTTGACCAGTTCGGCGAGCGGATCCTGGAGACGTCGCGCGATCGACACCGCGCCGCGCAACGACACATCCAGGCCGGGGAATTCCGCCGCCGCCGTCGCCGATGCAGAATAGACGGAGGCGCCCGCCTCGCTGACGATCACCTTCAACGGCTTCGGTCCGCCGTCGGACGGCATGTCGGACAGCATGTCCGCGACCAGCTTCTCCGTCTCGCGGCTGCCGGTGCCGTTGCCGATGGAAATCAGCTCGACCTTGTGCAGGCGAACGAGCCTGGCGAGTTCCGCCTGCGTGCCCCTCACATCGTTCTTTGGCGGGAAGGGGTAGACGGTCGTCGTCGTGAGCACCTTGCCGGTGCCGTCGACCACCGCCACCTTGACGCCGGTGCGGATGCCGGGATCGAGCCCCATCGTCGGCCGCGACCCTGCCGGCGCGGCGAGCAGCAGATCCTTGAGATTGCGGGCAAAGACATGGATCGCCTCTTCCTCGGCCCGCTCGCGCAGGTCGCGCATCAGATCGAGCGTCAGGTGCAGCGAAAGCTTGATCCGCCATGTCCAGCCCGCGACCTCCATCAGCCAGCGGTCGCCCGGCAGGCTGCCGCCGATGGCATAGGCATTGGCGACCATTCGCTCGACCGGCTTCACCGGCGAGGTGTCATCGGCATCGACCTCGATGTCGAGCGACAGCACCTCCTCGTTGCGGCCGCGCAGCATGGCCAGCGCGCGGTGGCTCGGCACATTTGCCCAGCGTTCGACATGGTCGAAATAGTCGGAGAATTTCGCGCCCGCCTCCTGCTTGCCGTCGACCACTCTGGCGCGCATGAAGGCGCGTTCCTTCATGTAGGTCCGCAATTTGCCGACAAGATCGGCATTTTCGGCGAACTGTTCCGACAGGATGTCGCGCGCGCCTTCCAATGCGGCCTTGGCATCGGCCACCTCTTCGCTGACATAGGCCAGCGCCAGTTCGGCGGGCACGAGCGAACGATCGGCGAGGATGGCCTCCGCCAGCGGCCCCAACCCGCGCTCCCGAGCGATCTCGGCCTTGGTGCGGCGCTTGGGCTTGTAGGGCAGATAGATGTCTTCCAGCTCCGCCTTGGTGGCGGCGGCGATGATCTTGCCCTCGAGTTCCTCGGTCAGCTTGCCCTGCTCGCGGATGGAGCCAAGGATCGTGTCACGTCGCGCGTCGAGCTCACGCAGATAGGCCAGCCGCTCGGCAAGGTCGCGTAGCTGCGTATCGTCCAGCCCGCCGGTGACTTCCTTGCGATAGCGCGCCACGAACGGCACCGTCGCACCTTCATCGAGCAGTTCGATCGCCGCGGCCGCCTGCTCGGGCCGCGCCGCGATCTCGGTCGCGATGATGGCTGCGATGCGCTTGATGTCGGATGCCATGTCATTCCCACTCTTGTCGAAAGAGCGGCGACCATAGGCGCTGACATCCGGTCCGCCAACCGCCGCGCTTCCGTCAGCCCGGCGGGTCCACAGGAAAGCACTCGCTAATTTGGTGGCAGGAGGCGTTTAGACCATCCGGCTCAGCGCTTCGAAAAACGCCACAAGCTCGAGATCGAGCGCATCGTCGACCGGCTGCGGCTGCGACGACATCTTGGCGATCACCACTTCGGTCCTGGGGTCGACATAGAGCCACTGGCCATGGATGCCGATGCCGCAATAGGCGCCGTTCTCGTGTCCGGTCTGGTACCATTTGTTGCGATAGCGCCCCTTGGGGAACAGTGGCAGCATCGCGCCGCGCTGCCAGGCTTCCGCGCTGCCGCCGGTGCTGGTCGTGTCGCGCACCCAGGCCTCCGGCACGATGCGCCGGCCATTGGCCGTGCCGCCCTGACGCATCATTTCGCCGACACGCGCCAGATCGCGCGGCGTCACCGAGATGCCGCCGGCGGTGCGTGCGGTGCCTTCCATGTCGACGCCGATAGAAGCCTCGCTGACGGCGCCGAGTGGCAGCCAGAGCTTCTCGCGCATCAGATCGTTGAAGCGCTGGCCCGAGGCACGCTCCAGCAACAGGCCGAGCAGGTCGGAATTGGGCGAACGGTAGCGGAAGGTCTGGCCATGCGGCTCGGCCAGCCGCTGCAAGGTCAGGATGAATTCGCGCAGGCTTTCGGTGCCGCCGCCCGGGTTCCACAGCGTCGCCCGGCGATAGCGGGCAAAGGCGCTTTCCGGATCGAGATAGGCTTCCTCGAAATCGAGGCTGACGCTCATGTCGAGCACATGCCGCGCACTCGCATCGCCATATGCCGAGCCGGCGGCCTCCGGAATGTAGTGCGCCACTGGCGCTTCCGGATCGAACACCCCCTCGCCTTCCAGCATCCCGGCGACAATGGCGGTCACCGACTTGCTGATCGAGAAGATGATGTGACGGGCGCCGAAATCCATATGCGGCGCGAACCAGTCGCCAATGATCTTGCCGCCTTTCATGACTGTCAGCGCGTCGGTGCTGGAGCGGACGAGAAATTCGGCCACCGTTTCCGGCGTGCTGGCGACCGAGACCTTTTCGCCAAGCAGGCCACCGAGATCTTGCATCGGTGCCTCGATGCCCCCGGCCGCCGTGACGCGCGCCGTCGGCACCAGTTCGCCGAGATTCTGGAACGACCATCGGTTGAACGGGCTCTCGCGCCAGTTGGCGAGCAGCACCTCGTTGCGACGGAAGCCGTAGCGGGTCTCGAACGCGGTCATGCCGGTCATGGCGTTTCCTCTTGGAGTCGTTTTTTCTAGGGGGCTCAGCTCAACGCGGCGGCGATGGTATGCACGGCCCTCAATGTCGCCATGGAGTAGGCGAGATTGTTGAAATCCGGATAGCTCGACAGCTTCACCACGACCATTCCCGTGTTCCAGTCGATGTGGATCATCTGCCCGAACACGCCCCGGCACATCAGCGCGCGCGAGCTGGGATCCTCGATCCAGAACTGGTTGCTGTAGCTGCCTTCCGGCAGGCTGGCGGAGAAATCGGGGCCGTGCCTGCCATTGCGTGTCGTCTCGATCCATTCGGCCGGCACGATGCCGCCGCCATTGCCGAGGATCATCTGGCCGAAGCGGCCATAGTCGCGCAACGTTGCATTGAAGCCACCATCGGCAAGCGCATAGCCGGCGCTGTCGACGGTAAAGCAGGCGCTTTCGTCGGCGCCGAGCTTTTGCCAGAGCTCTTCCGAGACCAACTGCGCCAGCCGCTTGCCCGTCACCCGTTCCATGATGAAGGCGAGCACGTCGGTCTCGATCGAGCGGTACTCGAATTTCGCGCCGTGCGGACGGATTGTGTCCTTCAAGCCCAGGATCAGGTCGAACATATGCGAAGGCCAGCGAAAGTCCGGATCGCTGCCCGGCGGCACCGGCTTCCAGCCGGTCGCGACATCGACCTGGCCGATGTCGGAGTAGCGGTCGGTGTATTCCTCGGAGAAGCGCACGCCCGTGGTCATGTCCAGCACATGTTGGACGCTGGCCCCGGCCCATCCCGTTGCCTTCAGCTCTGGCAGGTAGTCGGTCACCGCCTTGGCTGGATCGATCAGGCCACGGCCGGCCAATATGCCGAACACCGATCCGGTGACGGACTTCGCCATCGACTGCGACAGATGCAGCGTGCGCTCGTCCATGCCGTTGAAATAGCGCTCATAGGCGACCCTGCCGTTTTTGAGCACCAGGAAGCCATCCGTGTAGGTCTCGTCGAGCAGCCCCGCGAGCGTCGAAGGCTGGCCCTCGCTGCCCTCGACCGGCAGCCCTTCGAGATCGACCTCGGCGCGTTCGAGGCGATGGCGATGCCCATTGCCGCGCCAGACTTCGGCGGTCGGCAGAATTTCCCTGATGTGCTGGAACGCCCAGCGGTTCCATGGCGGCCTGTCCCAGTCGAGCTTCGGCGGCACCATGGCGGGCGGCGAGCCTTGCATGATCGGCGGCCGCGGATCGCTGTTGCGATAGGAGTCCATGAAAGCCATTCCCGGAACAAAAAGGACCCGGCGGCGTGTGCCGCCGGGTCCATCGCGTAGCGATTACTTCTGCAGCTCGGTCCAGATTTTAGTGTAGAGTTCCTGCGTTTCAGGCGGGCACATCTTCTGGAATTCGCCTTTCGGCTTGGCGTCGGCGGGAATGATGACTTCCGGCGCGTCCTTCATGTCGGCCGGCATGTACTTGTCCGAGCCGGTGATGGCGTTGGCATAGCGGTGGAAGGCCGAGAGGCCAGCCGCGTTTTCCGGATCCATGATGAAGTTCTGGAACAGCTTGGCGTTCTCGACGTTCTTGGCTTCCTTGAGGACGACGACATTGTCGCTCCACAGGCCAAAGCCTTCCTTCGGATAATTGTAGTGGATGGCCGGGTTGGCCAGCCGCTGGCGCAGCGCCGAGCCGTTCCAGTCGCTGGTTGCCTTGAAGTCGCCGGCGCCCATCTTTTCGATGGTGTTGTATTCCATGGCGATCCAGTTCGGCTTGGCCGCCACCAGGAGGTCACGTACCTTCTTCAGCACCGCCTTGTCATCGGTGCACTGCTGGCCGCCGACATATTTGATCGCCGCGAAGATGACGTCGCCCATTTCCGGGACGACATTGACCTTGCCCTTCAGTTCGTCCGGCGTGTTGAAGACAATGCCCCACGTATCGGCTGGGCCCTTATAGGCATCGGTGTTGACGACGACGCCGATCGTGCCCCAGGCCCACGGCACGGAATATTTGCGGCCGGGGTCGAATTCAGGATTGGCCCATTCCGGCGCCACGTTCTTGAAGTTCTCCATCTTGCCCGGATCGGTCTCCAGCACGAGACCTTCCTTGATCCAGATCGGCACATAGGTCTGCGACGGAACCGCGATGTCGAAACCGGTGCCGCCCTGGCGAATCTTCGCAAGCGCGGTGTCGTTGGAATCGTAGTCGGTGATGGTCACCTTGACCTTGTATTTGTCCTCGAACTTCTTGATCACGTCGGGGCTGGTGTAGTTGCCCCAATTGTAGATGTTGAGCACGCCCTCGGCGCGGGCAAGCCCCGTCGATGCGAGCAACGCCAACCCCATGGCGGTCGCTGTTGTCTTCCAGTTCATCGTTCTAACTCCCATTTCAGGTTTCAGTCTCGTTTCCTGCTGACGAAGAAAAACAACGTGACGATCGCGACCGAAAGCAGCAGGAAAGCGGTCGATATCGCGTTGATCTCGGGTGTAATGCCACGGCGGATCTGGCCGAGCATGTAGGTGGGCAACGTGTCCTGGCCGCCCGACTTGACGAACTCGGTGATGACGACATCATCGAGCGAGATGACGAAGGCCAGCATCAGTCCGGCCAGGATGCCGGGCCACAAAAGCGGCAGCGTGATGCGGCGGAAGGTCTTCCACGGCGTCGCATAGAGGTCCGCGGCCGCACGTTCCAGCGTCAGGTCCATATTCTCCAGCCGCGCCCGGATCGGCAGGTAGGCGAAGGGAATGCAGAACGCCGTATGCGCGGCGACCAGGTAGCCGATCCCCGAATAGCCGGTGAAGATCTTTATGCGCGAGAAGAAGATCAGCAGCGCCACGCCGGTGACGATCTCGGGCACCATCAGCGGCTGGTTTATCGCCGCGTATTTGAAGGTGAGGCCGGGATAGGATGCCGTGCGCGTGGTGGCGAGCGCGGCCATGGTGGCGAAGATGGTCGAGAGCACCGCCGCGATGGAACCGATCTGGAAGGATCGCAGCGTCGCATCGATGACCTGCGTGTTCTGGTATGCCGACTGGAACCACTTGAACGAAAACCCGCCCCATTCCGATGTCGAGCTGGCCGCGTTGAAGGCGTAGATGACCAGCACGATGATTGGCAGATAGAGCACGACGAAGCAGGTCGCGGCGATCGCCGTGAACCCCGGCTGGTGCTTGATGGAGAAGTTGTCAGCCATGACGCACTCCCGACTTGCCGGCATTGCGCACATAGGCAAGCAGCGCCACCATGACGATGATCATCACCGTGATCGACAGCGCCGAGCCGAGCGGCCAGTTGCGGCCCTGGCCGAACTGCAGTTCGATCAGGTTGGACAGCATCATGTTCTTGCCGCCGCCAAGCACGCTCGGCGTCACATAGGCGCCGAGTGCGGGGATGAAGACCAGGATCGAGCCGGCGATGACGCCGGGTTTGACCAGCGGGAAAATGATCTTGCGCAGCACCTTGAAGCGTGTCGCGTAGAGATCATAGCCCGCCTCGACCAAACGAAAATCGAGCTTCTCCATGCTGGCATAGATCGGCAGCACCATCAGCGGCAGGTAGACATAGGCCATGCCGACCAGGATCGCCGTATCGGTGTAGAGGATCTGGATCGGCGCCGAGACGATGCCGAGCTTCAAGAGGATCGTGTTGATGATGCCTTCGTTGCGGATGATCTGCAGCACGGCGAAGGTACGGATCAGGAGGTTGGTCCAGAACGGGATGGTGATCAGGAACAGCCAGAGATCCCTCGTCTTCTCGCTGCGCGTCGCCATGAAATAGGCGGTCGGGAAACCGAGCGCCAAGGTCGCGAGCGTCGTCACCACCGCAAGCTTGACCGAACGCCAGAGGATGGTGACATGCGCCGCAGCGAGCGAAAGCGTGTCGTCGAAAATGTCGCGCTCCAGCAGCACCGATGTCCAGGCGTTGGACGAGAACTGCCATTTCACGTCGCCATAGGCGCCGGGCGTCAGGAACGAATAGACAAGCACGATCAGCAACGGGCCGGTCGCGGCAAACAGAATGACCAGCAGCGCCGGTGCTGACAACAGCCAGCGGTCACGCACATCGCGCCGCTCCGCTGCCTTGGCGACTTCTTCCGCGGTCGCCATCAGTCCCTCAGCACTTGCGCGGCGTCGTTGCCGATCATGATGCCGACCTTGTCGCCGCGTTCGAAACCGCAGCCGGCGCTGCGCGTGTTCTGCTGGCGCACGGTGAAAGCCTCGCCGCTGTCGAGCTGGACATGGATATGCGTATCGGTGCCGAAATAGACGATGTTTTCGACCGTGCCCGCGAGGTCGCCCTTGTCCTTCGTCAGCTTGGCATGCTCGGGCCTCACCACCACGGTGGCGTTGTCCTTTGGCTGGAAGCCTTCGGCAATGGTCGCCTCGATGGCCGTGCCGGATTTGAGCGTCGCGCGCGCCCTTCCGTTGCCGATGCCCGATATCGCTGCGGTGAGGAAGTTGGTTTCGCCGATGAAGTCGGCGACGAAGCGTTCCGCCGGCTTGTCGTAGATGTCCCAGGGCGAGCCGACCTGCAGGATCTTGCCCGACGACATCACCGCGATGCGGTCCGACATCGTCAGCGCTTCTTCCTGGTCGTGGGTGACGAAGATGAAGGTGATGCCGGTCTCGTCCTGCAGCCGCTTCAGCTCGATCTGCATTTCCTTGCGCAGCTTGTAGTCGAGTGCGGACAGCGGTTCGTCGAGCAACAGCACTTTGGGCTGCGGCGCCAGCGCCCGGGCCAGGGCCACGCGCTGCTGCTGGCCGCCGGAGATCTGGCTGGTGCGCCGGCCCGCCAGCGCTTCCATCTTGACCAGCTTCAGCATCTCGGCGACGCGCGCCTTGATCTCGGCCTTGGGCTTACCCAGCATTTCCAGGCCGAAGCCGATATTGTCGGCCACCGTCATGTGCGGAAACAGCGCGTAGGACTGGAAGACGGTGTTGACCGGCCGCTTGAAGGGCGGCAACGGTGCGATGTCCTGGCCGTAAAGCAGGATCTCGCCGGCGGTTGGAAAATCGAAGCCGGCGATCAGCCGCAGCAGCGTGGTCTTGCCGCAGCCGGATGGTCCCAGCAGCGTGAAGAACTCGTTTTCGCGGATGGTCACCGAGACCGTATCGAGGGCAGCGACCTGCCCTTCCCCTGATCCGAAAATTTTACTGACGTTTACGACTTCAATTGCATTCCGATCCGGTTTTTCCGGCACGATACGCCTCACTGTTGACCCCGCTCTTGCTGGCGAGGTTTTTCCCCTGTTGGATGTGACCACACGGCCGGTAGGTTGGCAAGTCCGGCATTGAATCACAGTTCAGTAGTCATTCATCCGGCTAGCAAGCCGCATGCCATTGTCAGGCCTGGTAGGTGACCTTGCCGCCGCAGATCGTCGTCACCGGCCGCAGTCTGTGCAGTTCGGCCGGCGCGGTCCTCTCGATATCATCGGACAAAACCACCAGATCGGCCATATAGCCTGGTTTCAGCATACCCTTGCGGTGCTCGGCGAACTCCGCATAGGCACCCTCCACCGTGTACGCGGTGAGCGATTCATGCAGCGAGAAGCTCTGGTCCGGGTCGCTTTCTGCCCATGGTTTGCGCATCACTGCCGCCTGAATACCCAGGATCGGATCGATCGGCGACACCGGCCAGTCCGATGCGAACACGACATGCGCGCCGGCATTCTTCAAGGTCCGCCAGGCATAGCTCAGCGGCCAACGGGCCGGCCCGATGCGCGACACGGTCGGCTCCAGCGGAAAATCCATGGCGCCGGGCGGATGCGGCGGCTGCATGGAAGCGATGACACCGAGTTCGGCGAAGCGCGGCACGTCCGATGTGGTTATGACCTCGATATGTTCGACGCGATGCCGGCTGTCGCGCTTGCCATTGGCCTTTTGCGCCGCCTCGTAGCCGTCGAGCACGGCGCGGACGGCGCCGTCGCCGATCGAGTGCACGGCGATCTGCAGTCCACGTCTGTCGACGGCAACCGCCAGATCGATGAACTGCTGCGGCGTGAACAGTGGCTCGCCGACCCAGTCGGTGCGATCGGCATAAGGCTCGACCATCACCGCCGTCCAGGAATCGAGCACGCCATCGTAGAACACCTTGACCATGCCCGAGGACAGCCACTCGCTGTTGTAGCGCTCGGTCATCACGGACGCCTTGTCGAGCATGTCGAGCGTCATGAAATTCTTGTAGTGGAACGGGATCTGGACGCGGCAGGGCAAGCCTTCCGCGGCCTCGATCTCGGCCAGCAGCTCAAGCTGGTAGAGGTTGCCGTCCATGTTCTGGATCGAGGTGATGCCGTGGCGCGCGCACCAGGCAAGCCCGCGCCGCATGATGTCACGGTCGGCGGCGCGTTCTTCCGCCGAAGGCATCGGATCCGGCTCGCCGCCTGTCGCCAGCCCCAGCCGCACCCGGCTCTCGCCGGCAAGGTCGAGCACCGGACCGAAGGCCTCGCCCTCGCGCAATTCACCGGCGGCCAGGCCATCGTAACCCATGACGATCTCGTTGCCCGGACCAAGCGTGCGGCCGTGCAGGATGCCGGCCATCTCCAGCGCCCTGGTGTTGGCCCACATCGTGTGATGGTCGGGCGCGGCCATGCAGAAGGGCCGGTCCGGCAGGATTTGATCGAGATGGTGGCGCGTCACCCGCTCGCTTCCAAGCACGGTATAGTCGACGCCCTGCCCGACCAGCATCGCGGCATTGGGCCGTGTCGGCGCATAGTCGCGGATAGATTTTTGCAACGTCTCGAAGCCATGGACACCGCCAAGCTGAAGATGCGCGAGCTCGGCCCCGCCGGAGAAAAGATGCATGTGGGCTTCGATGAAGCCCGGGATCACCGAGCCGCCCTTGGCGTCGATCACTTTTGTGGCCGGACCTTTGAGCTCTTCGATGGAGGCCCGGCTGCCGATGGCGACGATGGTGCCGTCCTTGACGGCAACGGCCTCGGCGGTGGGATTGTCATCGTCCATGGTCAGCACATGACCATTGATGACGATCAGATCCGCATTGTGACCCGCACCTGTGACAGACATCGCGACTCCGCGCTTTTGACGACTGACTGAGACCGGCAATCCTCTTGTCCGACAAGCTGCCACGTCACCGCAGCGGCGCTATCGGACGAAAAATGATGCCAGTGCGCTGTCTCTGGAAATTCCCCTTGTGATCCCTGAAAACAGCGTGGATAAAAGAATGCGACTAATTATTCGCGTTTGTCAACGTACCGAATTTCGAATGTATTGGACAGCACCTGCACCCGTATTGAGACCCGGCAGGGAACGAGGACATCAAGCAGTGAAGCGCAGTCTCAGCCGCGAAACCAGGATGGCGCTCGAACCGCGCAAGCAGCCGCGGCAACAGCGGTCGAGCAAGGTGGTCGACCGGATTCTCGACGCGGCGCTGGTCTTGACACGGGAGCAGGGAACCAAGGCGCCGACGACGCTCGCCATTGCCCGGCGCGCCGGCCTGTCGGTCGGTTCGGTCTACCAATACTTTCCCAACAAGGAAGCCATTCTCCTGGATCTCGCCCGACGCTGGCTGTCCTCCTTTCCCGAGGTGATCGCGAGGCGCATCGAGGTCGCCCCGCCCACCAACCGCGACGAGTTTCGCCAGGAAGTGCGCAAGCTCTTCATCGACACGTCCACGCTCTATCGCGACAACGCCACCCTGATGCCGGTGATCGAAGCCATTTCCGGTAACGCCGACCTCAGGCCGATCCAGGACGAATATGACGAGCAGATCATCGCGCTGTACGCCGCATGGCTGCAGCATGTGAATCCGGCCCTTGAAGACGAGATCGCCAGCCGGCTCGGCGTGCTGATGATGGATGTCGGGCACGCCTGCCGGCTCGTAGGGCTGAAAAGAGATCGCAAGACATACGACCTCATCGAGGACGATGTGGAAAGAATGTGGCTCGCTTTGGTGACCCCCTATCTCAACCTTGACTGATTTCGCATTTCGAGAGGAATTTTATGAAGACTGTCTATTCGCCGCTTCATGCCGGTCATGCCGGCCAGATGGAACTGGTCACATCGGCGATCGTGCCGGGTTTTGAAAAGCCCTCGCGCGCCGAATTCATCAAGGCGCGGGTCGAAAGCGAGAAGCTCGGTCCGATCGTCCTGCCGCTCGAGCACGATCTAGCCGCCGCCAAACGCATTCACAAATCGGACTATATCGACTTCCTGCCGACGGTCTGGCCGCAATGGGTGGCCTCAGGTCACGAGGGCACGGCCATGCCCTTCACCTGGCCGACGCGCGGCCTGCGCGGCGACGTGCCGCCGAAGCGTGTCGATGCGCTGCTCGGCTACTATTCCTTCGATGCCGGCGCCACCTTCGTCGAAGGCACGTGGGCGGCGATCAAGTCATCCTATGACGTGGCGCTCACCGCCGCCGGCCTGGTCAAGGCCGGCGAAAGGTCCGCCTTCGCGCTCTGCCGTCCGCCCGGCCATCATGCCGGCGCCGGCTTCATGGGCGGCTATTGCTACATCAACAACGCCGCCGTCGCGGCGCAGTGGTTCCGCGATCAGGGTGCCAAGCGCATCTCGATCCTGGATGTCGACTATCACCACGGCAACGGCACGCAGGAGATCTTCTATGACCGCGCCGACGTGCAGGTTCTCAATCTGCATGGCGACCCGATGGTCGAATATCCGTTCTTCCTCGGCCATGCCGACGAGCGTGGCGCCGGCGCGGGCGAAGGCTTCAACATCAACTATCCGATGCCCTTCGGCACCGGCTGGGACGTCTGGAACGCCTCGCTGGAGGACGCCTGCGCCAGGCTCGCCGCCTACGCGCCCGACATCGTCATCGTCTCGCTCGGCGTCGACACCTTCGAGAAGGACCCGATCAGCCAGTTCAAGCTGACCAGCCCCGACTATCCCAAGATCGGCCGCCGCATCGCCAAGCTCGGCCTGCCGACGCTGTTCGTCATGGAAGGCGGCTATGCCGTCGAGGAGATCGGCATAAACGCCGTGGGCGTGCTGACCGGTTTCGAAGATCGGTAGCCTTCTCGCAAGCACAGCGACAGGCACGAAAGAAAAGGGCGGCGCGGCCGCCCTTTTTGCAGGCTACGCCGCGGTGCCAGTGCTTGGCGCGGCCATCGGCGCCACTGGCTTGCGTGACCGGCCGAGATAATAGACCGTCGCCGCAGCGATGACGCCGGCGGCCAGGATGCCAACCGCCAGAACCGGCCGATACCAGAACCAGGCAATCGCGATTGTCGTCGTGCCGACCAGGATCGCCAGGAAGAAGGCGATGATGCCGGTTCCCATCCGCGCCATGCTGCCGAGGAACGGGATGACGTCGAGGATCACGCCAATCGGGCTGAGGAACAGGGCAAAGCCGATCGTCAAGAGCAGCAGGCCAGCGGCACGCAGCAGCCAGGTGATCAGCGTGTTGGCGCTGACCGCCTCGGCGAACATCTTGTCGGCCGGTACCTGGCCCATATCGACCATCAGCAGCGCATCGCCTGCCTCGGTCTGGTAGGACTCGAACCGGCTGCCGGCCTGGCGCGCGACAATGCTCACCACGCCGAGCGGCGCAAGCTCGTAGCCGATGCGGTAATCGCCGAGCGCCGGCGTTGTGTTGTCGGTACCGAGATAGATCCTGCCGTCGACGATGCTGAGCGGCTTCGTACCGGTGTAGGCGGCCTTTATCGCGGCCGATTGGCTTGGCGATAGCGAAAGATCCTTGTCGCCCTCGATGCGATCCAGCACCGGCGCATCGAGATCGAAGGCGACGAGCTTGCCTTCCGGAATCTGGAAGGTCCGGCTGTGGATCGCCATCGGCGGATTCTGATGGCCATCAGGCTTCTTGAAATCCGACGAGTCGATCTGGCTGTCGTCCCACACCTTCGAATAGCTGTAGGTCGTCTCCGTCTCCTCGCCGCCGCCGAGCTTCTTGGTGGTCTCGGATTTGGAGTCCTCCTTCCACTGATACATCTCGACGCTGCGCGACAGGCGCAGGCCTTGCGCAGCGATCCCGAAATCCGGATCCGACAGCCCGCTATCGGCTGTCACCGGCCCGCTGACATGCACCAGTTTGCCGTCATTGGCGGCGTCGACACTGTCGGCACCGGCCGAGACGACGGCGCCGGCGCCCTCGGCCAGCGAGCGCGCCGTCTGCACCGCGCGGCCTTCGTTCCAGAACAGCCCGATCACCATCAGCACGACCAGAAGCAGGCCGAATATGACCCCGCCGACAGCGCGCTTGATCCGCCCGAACCACGAGACGGATGTAACTTCCCGAAATGAATCGCTCATTGTTTCCCCCGAAACCGGACCATGCCATGAGCCTGCGTACGACTGCCCCGACGACTTCGTCAAACATGCCGTCTACAGGCTCGATTGCCGGAGATGCCCACCCCTTCGGCATTTCGAATCTATCGCAACGGGCGGGCCGCCGATATGGCCGGCTTGCGCAGTCCCGACATTTTCACGCCTCGAAGGCTACGAAAATCGCCTCCTGAGTCGCACCTCGAGTCCATCAGATTCGATTTTGTCAAATCGCGTTTGATGTCGGATTCATCTGCGGGTAGATTAGACCCGAATCAGCCGGTCCTCGGGGGGCGCGGCGACCACCCAAAGTCTCACGTTCCGGAAATTTTCCGGCGCCAGACGCGGACGGCTTCGCGTTCCCTGAATGGATTCCGTCTGATTGGGCGCGGCCCCGCGCCTCGTGTGTGTCTCGTAAAAGTAACGCGTTTTCGGGTTCGGCGGCTGGCTCTCCAGCATCCGGACATCAGAATCGATTCCGGCCAAAAGCAACAGATGAGCAGTCCCGCCGCGCTTCTTCAATCCGACACATTAGGCTCGCGCCTGACGTCGCGCGGTGATCTCACCAGCTTTTTCATGGAATTGACCGCCGAGATCGGCGCTGACAGCTACATGCTGGTCGCCATCGTCCATGACCAGGACCGCAACGACGCGCGCATCGTCTCCTCGAACTGGATATTCGACGCCATCGAATTGATCGGCAAGCGGCTGATCGCCGGCCTTGCCCAGGGTGCTCTCACCGTTGCGCCCGGTATCCGTCCAAGACCGCTGGTGGCGGCGCAGGCGCCGGATGCGGATGGACTGGTCTCCGGCGAAGAGGCGCGCCTGCTCGACGTACTGGGCCATGCCGAGATCTATTCGCTGCGGCTGAATGTCGGTCGTCAGCGCCTGTTCGCCCTGTTCTCGGCGGCAAGTGCCGGCAAGATCGACCAGCCGGCGCTGATGAAGGCGCAACTGAAGTGCTGCTATGCGCTCTCGCACATTCCGCAGTTGATCGCCGCCGCCGCCATGCAGGATCCGCTGTCGGACCGCGAGCGCGAATGCCTGTTCTGGGTTTCGGAGGGCAAGACCACCGATGAGGTCGCCGTCATCCTTGGCGTCTCGTCCAACACCGTCAACAGCTACATCACCCACGCCATCCAGAAGTTCGCCGCCAGCAACCGCGCGATGGCAATCGCCACGGCGATCAGGAGTGGCATCATTTGAAAAACGCCGACATTAAGGAAGCAGCCGAAGCCCTTTTCAACGAGCAGCGCAACCCGTTCGGCGCCTTCTCGCTCGGCTCCGAAACGCATCACGCGGTCACCATTCCCGATGCCGTGCGCCGCTGCCGCTGGATATCGGTCGACATCAACGCCTCGGCCTTCGGCCTGTTCTTCGTCAGCCCGTCACCGGAGCGGGCACGGCTGGTCCCGTGTTTCGATTCCGACTATCCCGGCATCGCGGTGGCGACGAAGTTCATCTCAGGCGCCAATGGCGAGGAGATCGTGCGCCATACCCGCAACTCGACGGAGCCGCGCTGGTGGACGGATGACGGCGTCGCGGCGATGGCTGAGATGTTCGGCAAACTCGCCTGGACCGAACAGATCGCAGCGCTGGCGCCCGGCACCAGCGGTATCGCCCTTCCCGTCCATGCCGACCGCGGCCAGTGCGGTCTCGTCGTCTTCCTCGGATCGGAGATCGCCCTCCCCCAGGATACGCTCTACGAAATCCATGCCCGCTGTTTTTCGCTGTTCGCCGCTGTCGCCCGGATCCGCCCCAGCGATGCCGGCAGGATGCGCGCCATCTCCAAGCGCGAACTCGAATGCCTGAAGCTGACCGCCAACGGCAACACCAGCGAAGAGATCGCGCGGCTGCTGAAACTGTCGGTGCACACCGCCAACCAGTACCTGACCCAGTCGACGCAGAAGCTCAACGCAGTCAACCGCAACCAGGCGGTGGCCAAGGCGCTACGGCTCGGTTTGATCGAGTAGCGGTCAAGGTCTGTTGAGGTTCAGGTATCAGCGATTTGCAGGCCGGCATCACCTGAATATCAATAGGCCTAGAAGGCCAGCGGCTCGACCCTGCGGATACGCGCCTCTTCGATCACGGTCTCGAGCAAGGCCGTATTGTGCTCGGGATCTTCGCCCGGCTTTTCGAACGACACGTAGTTGACCACGACCGAGTTGCCGTTCTCGCTCAGCGTCAGCTGAAAATAGACCGTCGCCCCGGGTGGCCGCAGTTCCAGGTCGAGCACGATGCGCGGGCTGCCGCTCCAGTCGACATGCGCCTCGCCACCATGGCCGAGCCTGAGCGTGCCGGGCATGAAGAACAGCTCCGCCGCTGAATCGACCAGGTCCGACAGGCAGGCGAAATGCTCCAGCCGGATGAAGGCGATATAGTCGGCGACATCGATCAGCCTCAGTTCGCCCACCACTTGCTCGATGGCGCTGGCGACGATGATCTCGCGGGATTTTGCGTGCGGTTGGCGATTCATGAAATCTGTCTGCGCTCAGCCTTTTTCGAGTAGACGATCCGCACCAGTTCGGCGACGGCTTGGTAGAATTGCGACGGGATCACATTATCGACCGAAACTTGCTTGTACATGGAGCGGGCGAGCGCCACGTCCTCGAAGATCGGGATGTTGTGTTCCCTGGCGATCTCGCGGATTTTCAGCGCCACCAGATCCTGCCCCTTGGCCACCACGAGCGGCGCCGAATCCTCGTCGCGCACATATTTCAGCGCGATCGAGAAGTGGGTCGGGTTGGCGATGATCAGCGTCGCGCGCGGCACCGCCGTCATCATCCGCTTGCGCGCGCGGTCGCGTGCCAGCGAGCGCAGCCGCGACTTGACGATCGGGTCGCCCTCGGACTGCTTGAACTCGTCCTTGACCTCCTGCTTGCTCATGCGCAGGTCCTGCTTCCAGTGGAAGCGCGACCAGACGATGTCGATCGCCGCGATCAGGCCCATGACGAAGACGATCGCCACCAATATGTCGACCGCGATGCCGCGGATGACGAGGCCGAAGGCAACGGGATTGGTGATCATCCCGGCAAGCAGCTTGCGGTGATCTTCCGACAGCGTGAAGGAGAGCACGGCAATGGCGAAGCCGACCTTTCCCAGGGATTTCAGGAACTCGACCCAGCCCTGGACACCGAACATGCGGTTCCAGCCCTTGACGATCGAGATGCGCGAAAACTGCGGCCTGATGCGCTCGCCGACGATTTGCGGCATGTTCTGCAGCACCGAGGCGCCGATGCCGGCGACGGTCAACAGCACCAGCAGGCTGACGAGGGCGCGGCCCACTTCCAGCATGACGAGTTTATAGAGCGCGATGACATCGGTCTCGGTGTCCATCGGCCAGGCTTCCGGCTTCTCGAGGAACGTCGCCAGGAACATGCCGAGGTCGATGATGGCATCCTTGGCATAGAAGACGGTGAACACCAGTATGGCGACGAAGGAGGCGAGAAGCGCGGTTTCCCTCGAATGGGGCAGCTTGCCCTGTTCGATGGTGTCGCGGATCTTCTTTTCCGTCGCCTCCTCGGTTTTCGAATCCTTGTCGACGGCGTCGGACATGCCTTAGGCGGCGTCCTGCGTCGAAGGAAGTTCGAACGCGCCTTCGCGCGACAGACGGATCGTCGTCGTCACGATGGTCTTGCGTGCCGCCGTGATGTCGGCGGCGGGAATGCCTTCCGACCCCTCCCCGAGTTCGGCTTCGATCATCCGTCGCGACCGTGCGCCGATCGCCGACAGCACCGCCTCGGCGAGCGCCGCAGACGTGCCGCGCAACGCCAGCGTGACAAGTTCGGTCGACAGTCCGTCGAACAGCAGCACGCGTGCCTTCTGCGTAAGCAGCGGCAGGTCGTCGAAAGCGAACAGTCGCGCGCGCACGCCGTCGAGATCGGGCGTACCGGCGGCTTCCAGATCCTGCATGACCTCCTCGAGCAGCGGCTTGTCCAGTTCATTGAGCACGCTGGCGACGCGTGCCTGCCCCACCGACGTATCCTTGGTCGAGGTCTCCGCCAGCACGCTGGTGCGCAGCCGGTTCTCGACAATCCTGGCCGCGGCATCCGGAACATTGGCCATGGTCACCATGCGCTTGATGATTTCGCCACGCATCGGCTTGGTCAGCGTCAAAAGCACCCCCGCCGCCGTCTGCGGCGCCAGCTTCGACAGCACCATGGCCGCTGTCTGCGGATGTTCGCCGGCCAGGAACGTGCCCAGCCGCGCCGGCTCGAGCTTCTCGAGCTCGGGCCAGATCGGTGGTGGGCCTTCCGGAGCGACCTCGAATTTCTTGTCGCCCATGATCGCGCTCATCTCTTCGGGCGAGAGCGATTCATTGAGGATCGTGTCCATCCTGTCGGCGGAATCGAGCAAGCCCGCGCCCTCGGTGAATTCGGCCTCGAATTCGGCGACGATGCGCTCGAGATCGCTCTGTGGAATGGTCCTGAGCAGCCGCGCACCCTCGATCAGCGCCTTCAACTCCTCCTGCTTGAAAAATTTCAGGAGACGGCTGGCCGACGGCTTGCCCATCGCCACCAGGATGGCGGCCGCCTTCTGCGCGCGCGTCAGGGTCGCCGGCGTCGTCATATTGCCTCTCGCCTCCGCTGCCACTGGCAAGCCCCGCAAACCATGTCTAGGCGCCCTTCGTACCGGCGATGATTTCGGTCAGCCTGATGCCGAAGCGCGAGGGATCGCTTTCCAGCACCGTGATCTCGCCACGCGCGATCTTGCGGCCGTTGACGACGACGTCGACCGGTTCGCCGATGCGGCGGTTGAGCGCGACCGTCGACCCTTTCTGCAACGCCATCAGGTCGGACACAGCCATCTCGGTGCTGCCGAGAATGATCTGGACATCGACGGGGATGTTCATGATGACGCTGGAATTGGCTCCCGCCGCGGCCCGGAAGGCTGCGTCTGGGCGCTGTTCCTCTTCATGCAGGACCCCACGCAATTCCTCGATGGCGCGGTCGAGCTGCTCGTCCGGCTGGTCGAGGTCTGGTTCTGCCTTGGTCTTGGCCATGTATCGTCTCCAAAATGCTCAGGCGCGCCCGGCGCCAGCCGGCATCAACCCGTCGATAAAGTCCTGCCCGGCATCGAAGGGATGCCTGATCCGGACGGTGTAATTCTGCCCCAGTTTGCCGAACTCGCATACGAACAGCGTCTGGCCGCGCGCGCCGAGGCGAGCCCGCGATTGCGCCGTTTCCTCGAAATCGATGACCTGGCCCACTTCCAGCCTCGCAAGGTCGCCCAGCGTCAGCCGCGCCAGCGGCATGGTGGCTTCGAGCGCCACCGTCGAGCGCATCACCTCTTCAGAAAAGCGTGCGCGCCAACTGGTGCCGGGATCGGCCTCGCTGGCGCTGGCGATACCGTCGCGGCCGGCCAGCACGATACGCTGCGGCATCGTCACCGTGATGCTGCCGCTGTCGACCGGCGTCGAGATGCCAAGGACGATGCGAATTGCCGCGCCGTCGCGCAAAACATGCCGCCTGGCCTCGATGCCGGACATGGCCCTGGGGGCCGGCAGTCGCAGTTCGAGCGAGCGCTGCCCCGATCCGTTCAGCGCCTGCGCCACCTCCTGGAACACCATGGTCGAGACATCGGCCTCGAGCGGCGACAGGTCGCGCTCGATCGGCGACACCGGCATGTCCGGGTCGCCGCCAAACAACGTGGAGACCATGATCGCGATCGCGGCTGCGTCGATGACGAGTGTCATCGCGTCCGACGAAGCCGGTGAGCCGACCACGGTCATGGCGAAATTGTCGCCGGCGCGCGAGCGCGCCTCGGTAACGCGGCTGACCTCGACCGCCTTGAGATCGACGATGACGGGGACGCCAAGCCCGCTCGACAGTCCCTTCTGCAGCAGCGGCACGGCGCGTTCGGCCATGGCACGGCCGGCGTCGATGACCTGATCGGCCTCGCCGCTGTCACCGACCAGACGCTCTATGATCAGCGAGCGCGCTTGCGCGGGGCTGCCTGGACTGGTCATGACCGTGTGGGCACCGATCTGTCGTGCATCGCTCAGGCGGCCTTCTTCTCGGCGGCGCCGGTGTTCATCGTGCTCTGCTCGACGGCGTCGATGGTCGGCCGCTCATAGGACGAGATGGTCTTGCGGCCGAACTCGATCGCCACCTGCGGCAGGGCGCCGTTCATGTAGGCGAGCAGCGTCTGCTTGACGATGATGTAGAGGCGGTTCTTCTTCTCGCGCACCGTCTTGATCTTGGTGGCGACAGGCCCGACCACGGCGTAGGACAGGAAGATGCCGAGGAACGTGCCGACCAGGGCGGCGCCGATCAGGCCGCCGAGGATTTCCGGCGACTGGTCGAGCGCGCCCATCGCCTTGACCACCCCGAGCACGGCGGCGACGATGCCGAGCGCAGGCAGGCCGTCGCCGACCGCGACCAGCGCGTGATAGGCCTTCATCTTGTCGGACTTGATGGTCTGGATTTCCTCGTCCATCAGCGCCTCGATCTCATGCGAGCGGGCATTGCCGATGATGATGATGCGGCAGTAGTCGCAGATGAAGGCCATCAAATCGTGGTTCTTGAGCACGGTCGGAAAGGCCTGGAAGATCGCCGATTCTTCCGGATTGTCGATATGCGCCTCGACCTCGCTGCGCGATTTCGAGCGCAGCTCTCGCATCAGGCTGTGCAGCACGCCGAGCGTCTCCAGGTAATCCTGTTCCTTCGGCACCGCCTGCTTGAAGGCCTCGAGGATGCCCCTGCCGGTATCCTTGACCGTCTTCATCGGGTTGGCGACCAGGAAGGTGCCGAGTGCAGCGCCGCAGATGACCACGGCTTCCCACGGCTGGACCAGCACGTGCAGATGCCCGCCCATGGCCATGAAGCCGCCGAGGACGCAGCCAAGCGTCACCACCAGTCCAATCAGAATGCCCACGACAGGTCCTTCCGCATTTCACATCAGGTGCAAGGGATAGTCCCCGTGCCTTGTGTGAGGCTTGAATCGGAGCCGCCATGGAACGAATTGAGGCGATTCAGTTTCGCGCAAGGAAGTGGCGCTATTGTGCTGGCATTGCTTCGGCCGGAGGCGCGTCCTTGCTCAATACCTTTACCAGCTACCAGTTGATCACCAGAGACATCTCGAAGTCGATCGACCGGATCGAGAAACAGCCGACGGTCGATCGCGATACGCAATATTATCTCGCCAACATCACCAAGGTGAGATCGATCGACGATTTCGTCAAGAACGATCGGTTGTTCAAATATGCCATGAAGGCCTACGGGCTTGAAGACATGGACTACGCCAAGGCGTTCATGGTCAAGGCGCTCAAGGAAGGCGTCACCAATCCCGACAGTTTCGCCAACAAGCTGACCGACAAGCGCTATGCCCAGTTCGTCAGCGCATTTAATTTTGCCGCCAACGGCGCCGATGCGACGATCTACAACAAGGCGCAGCAGCTGGTGACGAAGAACTACGCCACGCAGGCGCAGATCGCCGGTCTCGATCCGAATTCCGACTATGTGAAGGGCGAGACGACCTATTATCTCGCCAACATCACCAAGGTGAAGTCCGTCGACGATCTGATGTCGAACAGCCGGCTCTACACCTACGCGCTGGCTGCATATGGTCTGGACTCCGCGACCGAGGACAAGGACCTGATCAAGCAGGTCCTGCAAAGCAAGGTGAGCGACCCTGACAGCGTCGCCAACAAGCAGACGAACCCAGCTTACGCGGGACTGGCTTTGGCCTTCAATTTCGAAGCCAATGGCGAGAACGCCACCACCATCAATCCCGCGCAGCAGCCGACCGTCGACAAGTATCTGCGCCAGACGCTCGAAGAGGATGCCGGCCAGACCAATCAGGGCGTGCGGCTGGCGCTTTATTTCCAACGCAAGGCGCCTGACATAACCAGCTGGTACGACGTGCTGGCCGACACCGCTCTTGCCAGCGTCGTGCGCACCGCGCTCGGCCTGCCCGATTCCTTTGCCACCGCCGATATCGACAAGCAGGCGCAGTTGTTCGAGCAGAAGCTCGACCTCACGGACTTCACCGACCCCGCGAAGCTCACCAAGTTCCTGACCCGCTTCACCAGCATGTACGAGATCAACAACCCGACCTCGACCGCGGTGTCGTCGATCAGCGTGCTCTTTGCCAAGCCGGTCACGTCGGGCATCTCCACCGACCTGATGATGGCCATGCAGAAGTTGAAGTTCTGACCATGCGGGACAGTCTCTACGTCGCCCTTTCCGCGCAAATGGCGCTCGAGCGCCGGCTCGACACGATCGCCGACAATGTCGCCAACGCCAATACTGTCGGGTTTCGCGCCACGGGCGTGAAATTCGAGGACGTGGTGTCCGGCACCGGGCAGAAGTCGGTCTCCTTCGCTTCGTCCGGCAAGACCTATCTTTCCGGCGCCCACGGCCCCTTGACCGAGACCGGCAACCCGTTCGATTTCGCCATCCAGGGCGACGCCTGGTTCGCCATCGACACGCCCGCCGGCCCTGTTATGACCCGCGACGGCCGGTTTTCCATGAACGAGAATGGCGAGCTGATGTCGATCGAGGGCCATCCGGTGCTCGATGCCGGCGGCGCGCCGATCCAGCTCGACCCGCGCAACGGCCCGCCCAAAGCAGGGGCCGACGGCTCGCTGCGCCAGAACGACCAGCTTGTCGGCTCGATCGGGCTCTACAATTTCGATCCGGGCGTAAACTTCGTGCGCTACGGCAATTCGGGCATCGTGCCGGCACGCACGCCCGAACCGGTCACCGATCGCTCCGATTTCGGCATCGCCCAGGGCTTCGTCGAGGAGTCCAACGTCAATCCGGTGCTGGAAATGACGCGGCTGATCATGGTCCAGCGCGCCTTCGAAAACACCGCGGCCCTGATGCGGCAGACGGAATCCTCCACCGATGAGGCGATCAAGACGCTCGGCTCGAAGTAGCATGTCGCTCCAACAGCCATCCATCCGCGCACCCGAGAGACAGCTGCAGCCGGCGCCGGAAGACCGTCTCGCTGCACTCGAGCGTGTATGGCGCCGCTTCAGCGGCGCCGACGGGCTGGTCAAGTGTGGCGGCCTCGTCACCGAAGTCACGCCCACGCACTACAAGGTGCGCGGCCTTTCCGATTTCGCTCGGTTGGGCGATATCGTCGAGCAGCGTGGCCTGGCCGGCGCGCGCCGCGGCGAGATCGTCAAGATCAGCCGCGACGAGGTTGTCGTAGCCCCCTTCGAACGCAGTGCCGATGCCGGTATTGGCGATGCCGTCTTCCGCCGCGGCCCGCTCGCCGTAGCTCCGCACGGCTCGTGGCGCGGCCGCACCATCGATGCGCTGACCCGGGCGATCGACGGAGGCCCGCCGCTCGTCAGGGGTGACGACATGGCGGCCAGCGCCACCACGCCCGGTGCCATGGCCAGGCAGCGGGTCGGCACGGCGTTCATGACCGGCGTCAAGGTCATCGACATCTTCACGCCGCTGTGCCTGGGCCAGCGCCTCGGCGTCTTTGCCGGCTCCGGTGTCGGCAAGTCGACGCTGCTTGCCATGCTCGCCGGTGCCGACGCTTTCGACACCGTCGTCGTGGCGCTGATCGGCGAACGCGGCCGCGAGGTCCGCGAATTCCTCGAGGATACGATCGGCGACAGCATGGCCAAGACCGTGGCCGTGGTCGCCACCAGCGACGAGAGCGCGATGATGCGCCGGCGCGCACCCGACACCGCCATGCGTGTCGCGGAGCACTTTCGCGACCAGGGCCACCGTGTGCTCCTGGTGCTGGATTCGATCACCCGCTTCGCCCATGCTTTGCGCGAAGTGGCAACGGGAACCGGCGAGCCGCCGGTCGCCCGCGGATACCCCGCCTCGGTTTTCACAGAACTGCCGAAGCTGCTTGAGAGAGCTGGGCCAGGAGCCGAGGGAAAAGGCTCGATCACCGCCATCATTTCCGTGCTGGTCGATGGCGACGACCACAACGACCCGGTCGCCGATTCCGTGCGCGGCATCCTCGACGGCCATGTCGTGCTCGACCGCGCGATCGCCGAACAGGGTCGCTATCCGCCGGTCAATCCGCTGTCGTCCATATCGCGTCTGGCTGGCAAGGCGTGGAGCCTCGAGCAACGCGCCCTGGTGACCCGGCTGAAGTCGATGATCTCGCGCTTCGAGGACACACGCGACATTCGCCTGCTCGGCGCCTATCAGGGTGGCGTCGATGCCGAGCTCGACATTGCCGTGCGCCAGGTGCCGCTGATCTACGAGGCGCTGACGCAGTCGCCCAGGGACCGTCCTTCGACCGATCCGTTCTCCGACCTTGCCCGTTATCTCAAGGGAAAGCAGAATGCCGAACCAGGAGAGTGAACGACAGTACACCGAACGCGTCCTGCGCGAGATGATCGCCGAGGCGAACGCCGCGGAGGAAGCCAGGACACGGGAAGCGAATGCGGCCAAGGCAAAAGCCGCTCGTGCCATAGCCGCCAAGGCCGAGGCTGTTCTGGCCAGGGCTGTCAAGCCGATCCTGCCCAGGGCCGGCAGAGCCGAGCCTATCGTGCCCAGGGTTGTCGGACCCACCCTTCACGAGGTTCCTCATGTAGAGGCTGCCGAGATGGCGCAGGCCAGCCGCAACTTGCTGATCGACGACCTGTTCCGCGTCACCGAGTGGCCCCAGCCGCCAAAGGCGCAATTTCCCAGGGTGGGCAAGAAGCCCGACCGGCGAAGCGATGTCGTCATTGCCGCGCTCGGCATTGCGCTCGGTCTCACCTGCGCCCTGTTTCCCTGGTACATCTTCTTCAATCAGGACCAGTTCGGCGTCCAGGCGATCAAGTTCGGCGGCACCGGCACCAATTCCGGGCGTGAGGGTGGCGGCGTGGTCGCCGAACGCAGCGCTCCGCTGACTGCGAAGGACGTTCCCAACGCCAATCTCGACCTGTTTGCCACGGCAACGGTGCAGGACGATCCAAGGCCGGCATCGCCGCCCGGCGATCAGCCCTTTCCTGCCGACGTCGCGAAATTCCGTATGGTCCACGTCGCCAACGGCCGCGCCATGATCGAGGACGACACCGGCCTGTGGCTCGTCCAGCGCGGCTCGAAATTGCCCGATTCCAGCAAGGTGTCGGCGATCGAACAGCGCAACGGCAAATGGGTCATGCTCACCAGCACCAACCAGGTGATCGAGCTTTCCAGGTAGTCGACGCGGTTTGCCCTAAATGAAAGGGATAAGGCCTGATGCCTGGACAAACAGTGCCCGTTTGTCCGAGAAAACCGAGTCACGCTTTTGGGCATCCCGCTCTAGCGGTCGTCCGCAAGGTCCGCGCAAGACTGGCGGCCTAGTCTCTGGGGCATCTGCCCGGAGATTCCCATGGAGCCCGTTTCCCTTTTCGATCTCGCCGCCAAGCAAGCGCAGTGGCTGGCCGTGCGCCAGTCGGCGGTCGCCGGCAACATCGCCAACGCCAACACGCCGGGTTACACGGCAAACGATGTCGAGCCGTTCGAAAAGGTGCTCGACCGTGCTGCCGTGTCGCTGCAGGCCACCCAGGCCGGCCATCTTGGCAGCGCTGCCACCAACGCCGGCTTCGCCATCAAGCCGCAGGAAGACGACGGTGTTGTCATGCCGTCCAAGAATTCGGTGGTGCTCGAGGACCAGCTTCTCAAGGCCGGCGAGGTGCGCCGTTCCTTCGAGCTCAACACGGCCATCGTCAAGGCATTCCACTCGATGATGATGATGGCGGTTAAGAGCTGATCATGGACGCGCTGACCGCAGCCCTGAAAGTCGCAGCATCCGGCCTTGGCGCCCAGTCCGAACGCCTGCGCGTTGTTTCTGAAAACCTCGCCAATGCCCAGTCGACCGGCGCCACGCCCGGCTCCGACCCGTATCGCCGCAAAACCATCAGCTTCGTTTCCGAACTTGACAGAGCCTCGGGCAGCTCGACCGTCGAAGTGAACTCGATCGACCGCGACCCGAGCGACTTTCCCGTCGAATTCCAGCCCGGCAACGAAGCCGCCGATGAGAAGGGCTACGTCAAGATGCCCAATGTCAACGTGCTGATCGAAATGGCCGACATGACCGAAGCCAACCGCTCCTACGAGGCCAACCTGCAAGTCGTGAAGCAGGCGCGCGACCTCATTTCCATGACCATCGACCTGATGAGGAACCAATGATCGTGAACGGCATCGGCGCGCTTAACCTGAAGCCTGGTCTGGGCGACACTACGACTGACCTGCTTCAAGGCGGCGTTGCGCCCGCGGCGCCCGGCAACCTTGGCACGTCCTTCGCCGAGGCGCTGAGCCAGGCCGCCTCCAAGACCGTCAGCACGATGCAGAATGCCGAGCAGGTGTCGATGCAGGCGCTCAAGGGCGACGCCGATACCCGCCAGGTCGTCGATGCCGTGATGAGCGCGCAGCAGGCGCTTCAGACCGCCGTCGCCATCCGCGACAAGGTTGTTTCGGCCTATCTCGAAGTCAGTCGCATGGGCATCTGAGGAGCAGGTCATGAAAGCACTCGCCATCGCCGCCACCGGCATGAATGCCCAGCAGACGAATCTGGAAGTCATCGCCAACAACATCGCCAACATCAACACTACCGGCTACAAGCGGGCACGCGCCGAATTCTCCGACCTGCTCTACCAGGTCGACCGCACGCAAGGCGTGCCCAACCGCTCCAACGCCTCGCTGGTGCCGGAAGGCGTCTCGATCGGCCTCGGCGTCAAGACGACGGCCGTGCGCAACGTCCACACCCAGGGCGAACTGACCAGCACCGGCAACAGTTTCGACATGGCGCTTACCGGCCGGGGCTGGTTCCAGATCGAGGGCGCCGATGGCGGCACGCTCTACAGCCGCGCCGGTGCCTTCAACACGAACGCCACCGGTCAGTTGGTGACCGTGGACGGAGCCAGTGTCATTCCGGCCATCAACGTGCCTGTCGACGCCGTCGAGGTCATCGTCAACAAGACCGGCCAGGTCTTCGCCCGCATCGACGGCCAGACCGACCTGCAGAACCTCGGCCAGCTTCAGATCGCGAACTTCGCCAACGAGGCGGGCCTCGCCCCGCTCGGCGACAACCTGTTCCAGGAGACGACCGCCTCCGGCCCGGCCAATGTCGGCGTCCCCGGCGACCCCGGCTTCGCCACCATCCAGCAGGGCTATCTCGAGGCCTCCAACGTCGATCCGGTCAAGGAAATCACCGAGCTGATCTCGGCGCAGCGCGCCTATGAGATGAACTCCAAGGTCATTCAGGCCGCCGACGACATGGCCTCCGTCGTCTCCAAGAACATCAGGTAACGATGGCCATGCCGATCTCCTGCTCCGCATTCCGCCACACCGCGCTCGTCCTTGCGCTGGTGACCGGCGGCATGCCGGCTTTCGCCCAGGAATCGACAAACCAATCGGCAGGTCAATCGGCAAATCAATCGGCCACTCAGATCGCCAGCAATCAAGCCGTCGGCGAGGTCGTGCTGATCCCCAACCGGGTCATCTATCCCGGCGAGACCATCGAGCTCACCGCCTTGAAACAGGTGACCCTGATCCCGGGCAAGCACAAGCCCGAGGCGATGGCGACGCTGGCCGAGGAACTCCAGGGCAAGGTCGCCAAGCGCACATTGCTGCCCGGCCGCTATATTCCTTCGACGGCCATTCGCGATGCCTGGCTGGTCGAACAGGGCGCTGCCGTGCAGGTCTTCTTCATCTCGGGCGGCCTGACGATATCGGCCACCGCCGTGACATTGCAGCCAGGTTCGGCCGGCGACCTCATCAAGGTTCGTAACAGCGACAGCGGCAAGATCCTCTCCGGCACGGTGATGGCCGACGGAACCATCCAGGTCAGCGCTTCATGATGCGTCCGCTTGCCCTTCTGCTGGCGGCCTTGCTCGGCCTGCAGCCGGCGCTGGCTGACGGCCTGACACCCAAGGCCAAGCGCGAACTCGCGGCCAGGAATGGCGGCGTCTCCGACGATCCCGAATATGATCCGGCCACCACCACTCGCATGTTCCGCGTTTCGCCCGGGCCAAGCTCGCTGCCGCCTGGCCAGGTCGCCTCGCGCATCAAGGACATCGCCCAGCTGCAGAGTTCGCGCGACAACCAGCTCGTCGGCTACGGCCTGGTCATCGGGCTTGCCGGATCGGGCGATAGCCTGCGCAATTCGCCGTTCACCGAACAGTCGATCCGCGCCATGCTCGAAAACCTCGGCATCGCCACCGAAGGCGGCAGCGCACGCGCCAAGAACGTCGCCGCCGTCATCGTCACCGCCAACATGCCGCCCTATGTGCAGTCGGGTGCGCGCATCGACATCGACGTCTCCTCGATGGGCGACGCGACCTCGCTTGCCGGCGGCACGCTGATCATGACGCCGCTGAAAGCGGCGGACGGCGAGATCTACGCCGTCGGCCAGGGCGCGGTCATCGTTTCGGGCTTCACCGCCCAGGGGCAGGCCGAGCAATTGACCCAAGGCGTGCCGACCGCCGGCCGGGTGCCGAACGGCGCCATCGTCGAGCGTTCGGTGAAAGCCGAGTTCGACGACCAGGCGATCCTGACGCTGCAATTGCGCAATCCCGATTTTTCGACCGCCATCCGCATCGCCGACGCAATCAACGACTACACCAGCCAGCGCTTCGGCATGCGCGTGGCGGGCGAGCGCGATTCGCGAACCGTGCAGATCAGGCGGCCGAAGAATGTTTCGGCGGCGCGCTTCTACGCCGAGATCGAGAATCTGGTGGTCGAGTCCGACACGCCGGCTCGCGTCGTCATCGACGAGCGCACCGGCACCATCGTCATCGGCAACGACGTCAAGATTTCGCGCGTCGCCATCAGCCACGGCACGCTGACCGTGCGCATTACCGAAGCGCCGCGCGTCGTGCAGCCCGAACCCTTCTCCAAGGGCGAAACCGCCGTCGAGCCGTTCACCGCCATCGACGCCAGCCGGCCGGACGCCCGTGTCGCCGTGCTGGACGGGCCGGACCTGCAGACCCTCGTTTCCGGCCTCAACCGGCTCGGCGTCAAGCCGGACGGCATCATTGCCATCCTGCAAGGCATCAAGTCGGCCGGCGCCCTGCAAGCCGATCTGGTTCTCCAATAGGCGATGCCGATGATCCTTTCCCTCTCACCCCATGAAAAACGTCGCTCCGGCGCGATCCTGCTCGCCACAGCTGCCCTTGCGGCCATGTCCTTTTCCGGCAGCGCGCGCGGCGAGGATACCGTTCGCCAGGTTCTGCCCGGAGCGCAGCCCGCCGTGGCGCCACAGCAATTGACACGGCAGAAGGCACCGGACCAAAGCGAGATCGAGCGCTTTTGCTCAAACATAGCCGATGCCGCCCGTGACCGCCGCTATGCCTTGCAGGCCGAGGAGCTGAAGCAGCTCCAGGCCGGTATCGACGAGCGCATGAAGGCTCTGGACGAAAAGAAGGCCGAATACGAGACCTGGCTGAAGCGGCGCGAGGTCTTCCTGGCCCGGGCAGAGGACGGCGTCGTCAAGATCTATGCCGGCATGAAGCCCGATGCCGCGGCCGAGCGCTTGGCAATCGTCAACGCCGACCTGGCCGCGGCCATCCTGATGAAGCTCGATTCGCGCAAGGCTGGCGTCATCCTCAATGAAATGGACCAGAAGGCGGCGGCGACGCTCACCGGCATCATGGCCAGCGCAGCCCGAAGGGTAGATCCGTCATGATCCGCAGAACGCTCATCCTGTTCGCGGTGGCTGCGCTGTCCGGCTGCGGCACCAACCTCAAGGAAGTCGGCAAGGAACCGGCCCTCTCTCCGGTCGGCTCGGGCATAGACGGCGGCGATACCGGGTCCCTTTACAAATATCCCGAGACGCCGCGCGCGCCGGTCAAGAAATTCTCGCTGTGGGACGATCGCCAGAGCCGGCTGTTCACCGATCCACGGGCACTGTCTCAGGGCGACATCCTGACCGTCAGGATCAAGATCAACGACCGCGCCAACTTCAAGAACCAGAACGACCGGAGCCGTACCGCCAACCGCAAGCTCGGTTTCGATATCAGCGCCCAATGGGACAAGATCGGCAGCACTGCCGGCAAAGGCGCTGGAGCGCTGAATTCCCAAACCGACACGACCGCCGATGGTGAGATAAAGCGATCCGAGACATTGGAGCTCAACGTGGCGGCCATCGTCACCGACGTCCTGCCCAATGGCAATCTGATGATCACAGGCTCGCAGGAAGTGCGTGTCAATGCCGAACTCAGGGTGCTGACCATCGCCGGCATCGTGCGGCCGGCCGACATCGGCGCCGAGAACACGATCCCCTACGAACGCATCGCCGAAGCGCGCATTTCCTACGGCGGACGCGGCCGTATCACCGAGGTCCAGCAACCCCCCTACGGCCAGCAGGTTCTCGACCAGGTTCTTCCGTTCTAGGATTGGGAAGCGAAAACGTGGCCAACGTCGAACAGCTTCAGCATCGCAAGGGTCCTTCCCTCGCCGTCCAGGGTGCCATGCTGCTGGTGGTGACGGCCGCCGCCATCGGCATGGGCTGGATGTCGGGCGGCTATCTCAAGGGTGTCGGCGCACCGTCATCGGTGCCGGCTGCGGAGAATGAGGGCAAGACGGCCGAGCCCGCCGCCACGCATGAAGCTGGCACGGGATCGACCCTCGTTGCACTGGCGCCGATCACCACCAACATCGCCTCGCCCGCGGAAACCTGGCTCAGGATGGAGGTGTCGGTGGTCTATGACGCGCCGCAGCCGCCGGCCATGTCGGAGGACATCCATCAGGATCTTCTGGCCTTCGTCCGCACCTTGAAGATGCACCAGATCGAAGGCGCCAGCGGCTACCAGCACCTGAAGGCAGATCTCGACGAACGCGCGTCGATCCGCAGTCAGGGACACGCCAAGCAAGTACTCATCAGGACATTTCTGCTCGAATGAGAAAATTCCTTCTCGCCGCGGCGCTGATTGGCGCCACCACATCGATCGCAGCGGCCCAGCAGCTGGACCTTGGCGGCATCGGCAAGGCCGACGGCGCCACCGTCGGCTACATCATCCAGATGTTCGGCCTGCTGACCGTGCTGTCGGTGGCGCCGGGCCTGCTGATCATGGTGACCAGCTTCACCCGTTTCGTCATCGCCTTCTCGATCCTGCGCGCCGGCATCGGCCTGCAATCGACACCCGCAAACCTTATCCTGATCTCGCTATCGCTGTTCATGACCTTCTATGTCATGGCGCCGACCTTCGACCAGGCCTGGAACACCGGCGTCAAGCCGCTGATGGACAACCAGATCAGCCAGACCGAGGCCTTCGACAAGATCTCGGATCCGTTCCGCACCTTCATGCTGCACAATGTGCGCGACAAGGATTTCGACCTTTTCGCGGACCTCGCCCGCGAGCGAGGCCAGACCGTTTCGCGCGACACCGTCGACCTGCGCATCCTGGTGCCTGCCTTCATGATTTCCGAGATCCGGCGTGGCTTCGAGATCGGCTTCCTGATCGTGCTGCCGTTCCTGGTCATCGACCTGATCGTCGCCACCATCACCATGGCGATGGGCATGATGATGCTGCCGCCGACCGTGGTGTCGCTGCCGTTCAAGATCCTGTTCTTCGTGCTGATCGACGGCTGGAACCTGCTCGTCGGCAGCCTGGTGCGCTCGTTCAACTGATCGTCCGCACCGTAACGCCTCGGTAGAAGCACCGTCCGCCGAAGAGGCTGGACGGGGTGCACGGCATCGTCGAAATTACCCAAATTATTTTCAGTTAACCTTCCGGTTTAGCCCTTTGGTAGGGACTTGCCGCCATATTCGCTCGCAGATGGCGGGTGATCGAAACAACGGTCATTGGCATGATGCCGCTCCGTCATACCGGGAAAGCCGGTATGTCAAAAAAACACCTGTAAAAACAAGGTACGAGTAGCATGGCCAGTATCATGACGAACGCCGCAGCGTTGACCGCGCTGCAGAGCTTGAACGCCACCCAGAAGAGCCTTGACACCACCCAGTCCCGCATCTCGACGGGTTATCGCGTCTCCCAGGCTTCGGACAACGCCGCCTACTGGTCGATCGCCACCACGATGCGCTCCGACAACCAGGCCATGTCCACCGTTTCGGATGCGCTCGGTCTCGGCGCTTCGAAAGTCGACACTGCCTACACCGGCATGAACAGCGCGATCTCCACCATCAACCAGATCCAGCAGAAGCTGACCGCATCTTACGGCCAGACGGATGCGTCGAAGGAAAAGACCCAGGTCGAAATCGCCGCTCTTCAGAAGCAGCTGAAGGCCTACGCCGATGGCGCCACCTTCTCCGGCACGAACATGCTTTCGGTGTCCACCGCTACCGGCACGGCTGCCGACGTCAAGGTCGTTTCGGCCTTCAACCGCAGCTCCACCGGCGCGGTGTCGATCTCGACGATCGACGTCAATGTCGAAAGCATCAAGCTGTATGATGCAGGCGCAACGCCGACCGCGAAGGGCATCCTCGACGCCGACCGCCTCGGCATCAGCGGTGTTGCTGCAACGGCCTCGGCCCCGACCCTCGGCGCTGCCGCTGCGGCCACCGACACCTATTCGGTCGCCTCGCTGAAAATCTTCTCGGGCACCACGGCCGCCAGCGACACTCAGATCCAGCAGATGATGACCGTCGTCGACGCCGCGCTCAAGGATATGACGACCGCCGCCACCAAGCTCGGCGCCGCCAAGAGCTCCATCGACCTGCAGAAGACCTTCACCTCGAGCCTGATGGACTCCATCGACCGCGGTGTCGGCCAACTCGTCGACGCCGACATGAACAAGGAATCGACCCGCCTCCAGGCTCTGCAGGTCCAGCAGCAGCTCGGCGTCCAGGCGCTGTCGATCGCCAACGGTTCGTCGCAGTCGATCCTGTCGCTCTTCCGCGGCTGATCGCTCTCACCAACCACGAACATCACTAGAATATCGGGCCGCGCCAAAAGCGCGGCCCGATTTGCGTTTGCGCCAGCCCCGCGCAACGCTCGTTCCTTAACTCTCGAAAGCAAGCCTTTAACAGGCCGTTAACCATAACGCGCTAGTCATGGTTAACCATTAGCTTACAACGGATTGGCGAATCGACGGCAATCCATGGGCGGGCCAGCGGCTCGCGAGGGCAATGCCGGTTTTGAGAAACCGGCTCGGAAAAAGGAGCGAGTTTCTTGGCGAGCATCATGACAAACGCTGCGGCGTTGACGGCACTTCAAAGCCTTAACGCCACCAACAAATCGCTCGAGCACACGCAGGCCCGGATATCGACGGGCTACAGGGTCTCCGAGGCCTCGGACAACGCCGCCTACTGGTCGATCGCCACGACGATGCGCTCCGACAACCAGGCGCTGTCGACCGTGCAGGATGCACTCGGTCTCGGCGCCTCGAAGGTTGACACCGCCTATACCGGCATGAACAACGCGCTTGATACGATCGGCAAGATCAAGACCAAGCTGCTCTCCACCATTGGCCAGACGGCTGCCGCCAAGGCAAAGACGCAGACCGAAATCACGGCGCTCCAGGCGCAGATGAAGTCCTTTGCGGATGCCGCCACCTTCTCGGGTTCGAATTTCCTGTCGGTGACATCCACGCAGGTCGCGGCCGCAAATGACGGTGTCCAGCCTGACGCCAAGATCGTCTCGTCCTTCAATCGCTCCTCATCGGGCGCGATCTCGCTCGGAACGATCGACATAAATGTCGAGAGCACCAAGCTGTTCGATTCCGGTTTGGCGACCGATGTCAAAAACCAGGGCACGCTCGATCGCCAGACCTCCGTCTATGCCACCGCGGCCGCCCAGAGCCTGTACGACAACGCTTATGCGACCGCGCTCGCCGGCGGCGCCACCGATATTGCCGCCAACACGGCCGGCCAAACCGCGGCTGGCGCGGTCGTGGCCAGGATCGACAACGTTTCCGCCTACAATCTCGACATCACGGCGGCCGGCGTGACCGACGACATCATCACCCAGATGGTCGGCAAGATCGACAAGGTCATGAGCCAGCTGACCGACCAAGCCACCATCCTCGGCGCCGCCAAGAGCTCCATCGACCTGCAGAAGACCTTCACGCAGAGCCTGATGGACTCCATCGACCGTGGCGTCGGCCAGCTCGTCGATGCCGACATGAACAAGGAATCGACTCGCCTGCAGGCGCTGCAGGTGCAGCAGCAGCTCGGCATCCAGTCGCTGTCGATCGCCAACAGCTCCTCGCAGTCGATCCTGTCGCTCTTCAAGAACGGCTAATCCAGCCGTAGCTGACGGATCTTTCCGCTTCCAATTGAAGGGCCGCGCGCAAGCGCGGCCCGATTTCATTTTCGCACAAGCTTCGAGGGCTAGTGTTCCGGCGGACAGTCATGCTGGGAGTCGCTCTATCGTGCCGGAACAGATCCAGAGCATCATCTCGAATCTTCGCGGTTTTGGTGTGAAGCGCCTTGCCATGCTGGCGGGTATCGCCGTCCTGGTGATGGGCGTCATCGGCATCGCCTCGGTCTATCTCAATCGCCCTGCCTACGACACGCTCTATGTCGGGCTCGATCGTTCCGACGTGAACCAGATCGGCCTGGTGCTGGGCGAGGCAGGCATCGGTTTCGACGTCGGCTCCGACGGAACCTCCGTGCTGGTGCCGGCCGGCACCACGGCGCAGGCGCGCATGCTGCTCGCCGAAAAGGGCCTGCCCACCAGTGCCAATGCCGGCTACGAACTCTTCGACAATGTCGGCGCGATGGGCCTCACCTCCTTCATGCAGCAGATCACCCGCGTGCGTGCGCTCGAAGGCGAGATCGCCCGCACCATCCAGTCCATAGCTGGCATCAAGGCGGCGCGCGTCCACATCGTCATGTCCGAACGCGCCAACTTCCGCCGCGACGAACAACAGCCCTCCGCATCGGTCGTCATCCGCTATTCCGGCATCGACGCCGAGAAAAGCGCCATGTCGATCCGCCATCTCGTCGCCGCCGCCGTGCCGGGCCTGTCGGCCGACAAGGTGACGGTGCTTGATTCCAACGGCAATTTGCTGGCCGCGGGCGATGATCCCTCCAACACCAGTGCTGCCCGCACGCTCGGCGTCGAGCAGACGGTGGAGGCACAGATCGGCGACAACATCCGTCGCGCGCTCACCCCTTATCTCGGCCCGGACAATTTCCGCGCCAGCGTCAAGGCCGAGATCAACACCGACACCCGCCAGACCGAAGAAACCATTTTCGACCCGAATTCCCGCGTCGAACGCTCTGTGCAGTCGGTGCGGGCCAATGAAAACAGCAACCAGAAGCAGGCTTCGACCCCGGCCAGCGTCGAGCAGAACCTGCCGGAGACCCAGGCGACCAGCACCGAGGGTCCGCAGACCTCTTCGGCGAACGACCGCAAGGAGGAGATCACCAATTACGAGATCAACTCCAAGAAGATCGCCACCGTCTCCAACGGCTATACCGTCACCAAGATGTCGATCGCCGTCGTCGTCAACCAGGACCGGCTGAAAACGATCCTGGGCAAGGAAGCGACCCCCGAACAGATCGCCAAGCGCGTCGCCGAGATCCAGAAGATGGTGAGCTCTGCCACCGGTTTCGACGACAAGCGCGGCGACGTCATCGACGTCTCGGCGGTCGAATTCATCGACGGACTGGATGGCGAGGCGGTTCCGCAAGCTGGAATGCTCGATTCCATCGGCCAGCACGCCGGCACGCTGATCAATGCCGGCGCCTTTATCGTCGTGGTGTTCCTGGTCGCCTTCTTCGGCCTGCGGCCGATGTCTGCCGCGCTGACGGCAAAGGCGACGCCCGCTATTTCGGGCCCCAACTTCGATGAGGTCCAGCGCTCGTTACCGACACCGGAGGCAGCCGCTTCCGCCAATGCCGCCGTCGGCGCCTTGCCCAGTGCGAGGCCCGGCGCCACCCCGCTCGACGATCTTCGCCAGAAAATCAGGCCCGCGCCGCAGGAGCGGCTTGCCCGCATGGTCGACATCAACGAGGAACGCACCGCGCAGATCCTGCGCAAATGGGCGGCCCCGGAAGTCGCGGCCTAGACCATGCCCTCCGCAACCCTTTTCGATCTCCTCCCTGATTTCGGTACGCGCGCGCAGCGTGTCAGCCCGCCTCAGGCCACGGCCGACCTTCGGCGGGCCCCTGAACCGGCGGCATCCCAGGCCGATATCGGCACTCTGATCGCCGAGGCGGTTGCCCAGGCGGAGGCCACACTCACGGAACGCTTCTCGGCCGCCCATGAAGCCGCGCTGGAAGCGGAGCGCCAGGCCAATGCCGAGGAAGCGAGGATCTTTCTGGAGAGCTTCGGCGGCGATGTCGGCAACGCCGTGTCGTCGCGCATCGACGCCATGGAGGCGCGTGTCACCGACCTCGTCGCCGCCACGGTCGCCCGCATCATCGGCGGCGTCGTCAGCGACGATGTGCAGAACCGTTCGCTTGAGGCGCTGGCCGGCGCGGTTCGTGAAGCTGTCGGCGACAGCGAAGCAGTGCGTATCGCCGTGCGCGGGCCGCTCTCGCTGTTCGAAACGCTGAAGGCATCGCTCGGGCCGCGCACTGCCAATCTCGACTTCACCGAGGCGCCCGGCTTCGACTTGACCGTCAACATCGACGAAGCGGTGTTCGAGACCCGCATGGCCGAGTGGTCGGAAACTCTGTCCGAGGTTCTGTCGTGAGCGTCGCTGAAGCCGATCACGGCAGGCACGAGATCATCATCGTGCGGCATGCCCATAGCGACCACGACGAAGGTCACCACGGCGGCGTCTGGAAGATCGCCTTCGCCGACTTCATGACGGCGATGATGTGTTTCTTCCTGGTCATGTGGCTGATCAACGCCGCCAACGAACAGACCAAGGCGGCTGTCGCCAGCTATTTCAACCCCGTCAAGCTGGTCGACCGCAACTCAAGCCGCAAGGGCCTGGAAGACCTTGGTGACGGTCCGAATGCGATCGGCGCGACCGCCGAAAGCCCGCAACAGGCGACAGGCAAGAGCGGGCAGGACGGCACCGGTGGCGCGGGAACATCCGAACGCAAACAGGACAAGCAGGAACAACAGCAGTCGGAGAGGTCCGACGAGCATCTCTTCGCCGACCCTTACGCGGTGCTCTCGGAGATCGCCACCGACACCGGCGTCATGCAGAACGTCAGCCAGAAGGGCGACGGCGGCGCGCAAAGTGCCGGCCCGGCGACCGGCGCCTCCGGTGGCGCATCCTATCGCGATCCCTTCGAGCCGGATTTCTGGTCGCAGCAGGTCGCGGCACCGGGCGCCGAGGCGAGTGCCCAGCGCCCCAGGATCGAAGGCGACCCGGTCAAGCCCGGCGACAAGGCCGCCGAGACACAGGTCGCCAAAATCAAGGCCGTGCCGCCGGCACCGCCTCTCAAGGACGCGCCCCTC
The DNA here is from genome assembly GCF_055901595.1 of Mesorhizobium sp. WSM1386. NCBI lineage: Bacteria > Pseudomonadati > Pseudomonadota > Alphaproteobacteria > Hyphomicrobiales > Phyllobacteriaceae > Mesorhizobium > Mesorhizobium sp. WSM1386. The sequence continues at coordinate 1,982,311 of NZ_CM148373.1, read as the reverse complement.
GAGCCCTTGGCCAAGGATGCGGCCGCGACGATGGCCAAGGCCAGCGATGTCAAGCCCGGCGATATCAAGGCCGGCGATACCAAGGCCAGCAATGCAGAGGCTGGAGAAGGCAACGCCGCGGAAGCGGCCAAGGCGGACGCCACCCTTGCCAGCCGAGAAGCCGCGAAGCCCGAAGCCGCGGAAAAGGCACCGACTGCCGCCGCGCTGAAGGCGGCGGCCGATGTCAAGCGGCAGCTGGCCGATGCCTTCAAGCCCGGCGACAAGCTGCACGACGGCGTCTCGGTCGAAGCCACGGACAAGGGCGTCGTCATCTCCATAACCGATCAGCTCGACTTCGGCATGTTCGAAGTCGGCTCGGCCTTGCCGAGCCGCGAACTGGTGTTGGCGATGGAAAAGATCGGCCGCATCGTCAACAGCCAGAAGGGCACCATCAGCATCAACGGCCACACCGATGCACGCCCCTTCCGCAGCGACAGCTACGACAACTGGCGGCTGTCGACGGCGCGCGCCCATTCCGCCTACTACATGCTCGTGCGCGGCGGCGTCGACGAACGCCGCATCACCGAAGTCGCAGGCTTCGCCGACCGCCAGCCGAAGGATGCGGCCGATCCCATGGCGGCGGTCAACCGTCGCATCGAGATATTGATGGCGGCCGGCGGATGAGACGGGTGGCCGTCACCAGCCGCATGATGGGCCTGTTGCTGCTGGCCGCCGGACATCCATCGTCCGGCTTCGCCCAGGATGCGCTGCAACCCTATCAGCTGGTGCGCTCGCTGCAACTCATCCAGGACCGCATCGCCGCCGGCGATCACGCCGCCATGCCGATGCAGGCCAAGCTGCTCGAGATGACCGATGCGCGTCTGCGCGAGGCGGATGCGCAGGATTTCCAGGACCCAAAGAATTTTCGCGCGCTCCTGGTCTATGGCATGAGCGGCGGCAATCCGGTGACTGTCGAGGCAGCGGTGTCGCGTGCCGCCGCCGATCCGGGTGGCCTGGCCATCGCCAAGGGCGTGATCGACTATCTGAATGGCCGGCCCGGCGACGCGATCAAAGCCCTCGGGCCGATCGATCCGATGGCGCTGCCCGGCGATCTCGGCGCATTCCTGGCCCTGGTCAAGGGATCGCTCCTAGCCGGCGACGAGCCGGCGGCGGCACTCAAATTGCTCGATGAGGCCAAACTGCTCAGCCCCGGCACGCTGGTCGAGGAAGCGGCCTTGCGGCGCTCGGTCGGCATTGCCGTGGCGCAAGGCGACGCGGCGCGTTTCGCGCTTGCCTCCACGCAATATGTCGAGCGCTACCTCTATTCGCCCTATGCCAGCCAGTTCGCGGATTCCTTCGTCTCCGGGGTCATCGCGCTGCACATGTCGATCAGCCAGGACAAGCTGGCCGACATCACCTCGATGATGGATCCCGAGCGCGAGAAGGTGATCTATCTGCGCATCGCCCGCCGTGCCGCGATCGATGGCCTGAACGAGTTGTCGGGCTTCGCCTCGACGCGCGCCGAACAGGGCCGCGACGGCAACACCAATCAGGACGATCCGCGCGCCCTGCTTTATTCCAGCCTGTCCACCGTGACCTCGGACACCATCGAGGATGTGCGCGCCAAGCTCGGCAAGATCGACCGCAGCAAGCTGTCGGATGGTGACCGCGACCTGCTCGACGCCGCACAGACCATCGCCGGTGAAGTGGTGGCGCCACCCGCTTCTCTTCCAGCCGCAAGTCCGGCGCCCGCGGCAGCTGCACCGAAGCAACCCGAAGTTACCGCCGCGCAGGCCGCCGACTCCGCCGGGTTGCCACCCGTCGAAGGCGCTGCCTCCGAACAGCCCGCGGTTGCGCCAGCCGATGGCGTCGCGACCGTTGCGCCGAGCGCGCCGGTTCCTTCGGCCGAAACCGCAGCCGTCCTCCCGGCCTCGGCGCCCGCAGCCTCGGCCAGCCCTGACAAGACCGACCCGACCGACGCCGCCATGGTGAAAACCCGTCGACAGCTCGACCTGATCGACCAAATGCTTGGAGCCGCCCCGAAATGACACCCAGCCTCGGCCCAGGCCTGCCAGGATTTACCGCCGCGCGCACCACGGCGGACCAGCCGGCCGTGCCGGGAAAGAAGGATGATGACGGCTTCGGCAAGATGGTGCACGCCGGCGCGAACCCGGCCCGCCCGGAAAAGCAGCCGCCGACCGAGGCCGGGTCGCGCGATCCGCGCTGGAGCAAGCTCGCCGCTGGCCTTGCGGCGCAGACGGGCGAGGACAAGCCGATGCCGGACGGCAAAGCGCGGGCCGCACGGGCCGCACCGACCGGATTGACGGCGGCGAAATCCACGAAGGACGGCAAGGATGCCCGGGCTGCCGAGGACACTGACGCTGAAACACCAGTGTCCGACGCCGGCGCAACGCCGCTTGACGATCATCTGCCGCTTCTGATGGCGTTTCATGACCTGCGCCATTTCTCGACATCGACCAAGTCGGCCGACGTCGGCGAAACCGGCCAGGACGCCGCTGTCGACGGGCAGGTTGTGCCCAAGGGCTACCGGCCGAAGTCGGCCGCCGGTAATGGCGACGTCGAACCTATGTCGAAGCCTGAGCGGGCGTCGCTCGTCGACGGGCCGCTGACGAAACTTGACGACCCTTCCGCGCGCGACGCCGCTGCTGGCGCGCCACGGCGCGACAATGCGATCGCCGCCGGCCCATTGCCGGAGACGACCCCGGCCGACGTGCCGGGCGTGGATCCGAAACAGGCGGCGCCACAGCTGAAGTCCATCGCCGACGTTCAGTCTTCGGTGCGTTCCGAAACAGGAAAACGGCTCTCGACGGCCGGGCGCATCGACGTGGTTTCCGAGCGCAGCTTCCCTGCCCCGCCGCAAGCGCCGATGAGCCAGGCAGCGCTCAGCGTGATCGGCGCCATAACCGCCGATGGCGGCCCGCAGCAGGTGCATTCGACGGCTTCCGCGGCCACCCAACTGGCCAGCCCTGTTGCCGTTCCGACACATGTGTTGAAGATCGAACTCCACCCGGCCGAACTGGGCATGGTCACGGCACACCTTCGTCTCTCCGGAGAACAACTCTCGATTGAACTGAAGCCCGAAACACACGATGCCTACCGTCGGCTTTCCAGCGATAGCGAGGCGATCGTCAAGTCGCTGCGCGGGCTGGGCTTCGAGGTTGATAAGGTCACCATCATGCAACCGTCGGTGGCCGTTGCGGCTACAACCCGGGCGGATGCAACCGCGTCGATGACCGCGGTGCCTGGCCGCGACCAGTCGTCCTTTCAGCCCGGAAATTCCAGCGGCGGCAATGGTGGAGCCGGCGGCCAGCAACCGGGCCAGCAATCCGCAAGGGGTAACCACGATGACGCGCAAGCACACGGCCGCGCCGTTTCGCCTTCTCGCGAGCGCGCTGGCGGCGATATCTTTATCTAGCCTTGCGGGCGGCGCCGCCGCCGCCACCAATCCCTGCGAGCCCGAGATCCTGCGTGCCGCCGACCGCTACGGCATACCCGCCGGCATCCTCTACGCGGTTGGCCTGACAGAGACCGGCAAGAAAGGCAGCCTTCAGCCTAACGCTTTGAACATAGAAGGAAAAGCAGTCTTCCCGAAAAGCCGAACCGAGGCACTTGCCACCTTCGCCAACGCCCAGCGCGAGGGCAAGACGCTGATCGATCTCGGCTGCATGCAGATCAATCATCACTACCACGCCTCGCATTTCCGCAGCGTCGAGGACATGCTCGACCCCCGCCAGAATGTCGACTACGCGGCACGTTTCCTGGCCGGTCTCCATGCCCGCCACGAGACCTGGTCGATGGCTGTCGCGCGCTATCATGCCGGTCCCGACAACGACCCGGCGCAGAAGGTCTATGTCTGCCGGGTCATCGCCAACATGGTTGCCACCGGTTTTGGCAAATGGACAACCAACGCCCGGTCCTTCTGCAACCCATAGGCGTATTTTCAGCCTCCAATATGCTAGCCGCACTGCACCGGGGCTCCATTTTGACTTGGCCCTCAAGCATATTTGGCTGCACGCTAATGCAACCGGCACGATTCCAGACTCCCAAGAAACTAGTTACAAGAAATGACCGTGTTCAGGATTCCCGCCACCGGTTACGCCTCTTTCCACGGGGCAAATGTGCTGATTCGGAGGCGGGGCCGATGATCGTTATCGTTGACGAGCGAGAGCTCGTAACAGAGGGATACAATTCACTTTTCGACCGCGAGGGGGTCGCCTGCGCGGGTTTCGCGCCCGGCGAGTTTGGCGAGTGGGTGAACTCGGCCGCCGACGCCGATCTGCGCTCGGTCCGCGCCTTCCTTATCGGCGACTGCCGCGAAGGCTCGATCTCTCCACGCCATATCCGCGACCGCACCGGAGCTCCTGTCATTGCTCTCAGCGAACAGCATTCGCTGGAAAACACGCTGCGGTTGTTCGAGAGCGGCGTTGACGACGTCGTCCGCAAGCCCGTCCACATCAGAGAGATCCTGGCCCGCATCACCGCCATCCGCCGCCGCGCCCAGGAGGACGTCGCCTACACCGAGATCGGCGCCATGCGCATCTTCATGGACGGCCGCGATCCCGAGATCGACGGCCAGCCGCTGCCCTTGCCGCGCCGTGAACGCCGCATCCTCGAATATCTGGCGAGCAACCGCGGCCGCCGGGTTACCAAGACCCAGGTGTTCAACGCCATCTACGGCATCTTCGACGAAGAGGTCGAGGAGAACGTGGTCGAGAGTCACATCAGCAAACTGCGCAAGAAGCTGCGCGAGAAGCTGGGCACCGACCCGATCGATTCCAAACGCTTCCTCGGCTACCGGCTGGTGTTCTGATGCCGTATCGCGCCAGCTTCGCGCAAGACAAGGCGCGTAGCCTCGCCGCCAGTGGCATGGATATTGCGGAGACATCTCGATGAGCCTCTACGGAATGATGCGGACCGGCGTTTCCGGCATGAACGCACAGGCCAACCGCCTGTCGACGACAGCCGACAACATCGCCAATTCCGATACCACCGGTTACAAGCGATCCTCCGCCGAATTTTCGACGCTGATCATGCCGTCGACGGGTGGCGCCTACAATTCCGGCGGCGTCACCACGACGATCCGGCAGGCGGTCAGCGATCCGGGCGTGCTCCAATACACCACCTCCGTCTCCGACCTTGCCGTCAGCGGCGATGGCTTCTTTGTCGTCCAGGATCCCAGCGGTACGCCCTATCTGACCCGCGCCGGCGCCTTCGTTCCCGACGCGCAGGGCCGCCTGGTCAACGCGGCCGGCTTCCAGCTGATGGCCTACAGCTACGCCAACGGCACGCCGGCCGCGACAGTGAACGGCTTCGAAGGTCTGGAGCCGGTTGTCATCTCCGACCAGGGGTTGACCGCGACTCCGAGCACCGCGGGCAGCTTCAGCGGCAATCTGCCTGCAGGCGCGACAGCGGTCGCCACTGCCAACCTGCCCGGCGCCAACGCGGCCACCGCACAGTACACCTCGAAATCGTCAATGGTCGCCTATGACAACCTCGGCAACAAGAAGCTGCTCGACGTCTATTTCACCAACACGGGTACCGGCACCTGGCAGGTGGCGGTTTTCGACCAGTCGAAGGCGACGGCCGGAACATCGTTCCCCTACACCGGCGGCGCACTCGGCACGGCCAACCTGACCTTCGATACCACGACCGGCAAACTCACCGGCACGCCCACCAGCGTTTCATTCACCGTGCCGGGCGGCGCGAGCCTCAATCTCGATTTGTCGACGCTGACCCAGCTCGGGACCGGCTTCACCGTTTCCGACGCCCAGGTCAACGGCAACGCGCCGAGCACCATCGACAAGGTCCAGATCAGCAAGGACGGCACCATCTACGCCCAGTACAAGGACGGCACCTCCAAGCCGCTCTACAAGATACCGCTTGCCGACGTTCAGAGCCCGGACCAGCTCAAGGCTCTTCCCGGCAACGTCTATGCCCAGGGCACTGATTCCGGCGCGGTCCGTGTCGGCTTCGCCAACGAAGGCAAAGCCGGTTCCATCATCTCCGGCGCGCTCGAAAACTCCAATGTCGATATCGCCGAGGAACTCACCGACATGATCGCGGCGCAGCGCAGCTACACCGCCAATTCGAAAGTCTTCCAGACCGGTTCCGACCTGATGGACGTCCTTGTCAACCTGAAGAGATAAACCGGGCGTCGCCCGTGAAAGACCAGCATGTCGCTATCCTCCGCATTGAGTATCGCCCAATCGGCGCTTATGAATACCGCGCGGCAGACCAGCGTTGTCTCGCACAACATCGCCGACGCTTCCAATCCGGATTACACGCGCCGCATCTCCGTCATCACCAGCACGGCGCCCGGCGCTCGTTTCGTTGACGTCCAGCGTGCGGCCAACGACCTGCTGTTCCGCCAGAACCTTGGTGCCCTGTCGGCGTACAGCGGTCAGAACGCGCTCTACAGCGGCATGGATCAGCTGGATGTTTCGGTCAACGGTGTCGACAACGCGTCATCGCCCTCGACGGCGATCGCCAATCTGCAGCAGGCGCTGCAGCTCTACGCCACATCGCCGTCCAATCAGAATCTCGGCTCGAGCGTCATCGATGCGGCCAAGCAGGTCGTGCGCTCCCTGAATGAAGGCTCCAAGGCCATTCAGGATTTTCGAACCCAGACGGACGGCCAGATCGACACGGCGGTCAAGGACCTTAACTCGCTGCTTGGCCAGTTCGAGGACGCCAACCAGGCAGTCATGTCCGGAACCCGTTCCGGCACCGATGTTTCCGACGCTCTCGACCAGCGCGACGCGCTGCTGAAGAAGATCTCGAACTATGTTCCGATCTCGACCTTCACGCGCGGCGACAACGACATGGTCATCACCACGGGCGACGGCACGACGCTGTTCGAGACGATACCGCGCACGGTGAGCTTCACGCCGGCGGCCGGCTATGCCGCCGGGGCCGCCGGCAACACCGTCTATATCGACAACGTGCCGATTTCGGCGGGAACCGGTGGCAACACAACCGCCAGCGGCACGCTTGCCGGTCTGCTGCAATTGCGCGACGGCGTCGCCTCGACCATGCAGAGCCAGCTCGACGAAACCACGCGCGGCTTGATCACCGCCTTTGCCGAGACCGCCCCGTCGATGCCCAACGCCGCCGGCCTGTTCACCTGGTCGGGCGCGCCGGCCGTCCCGGCGGCGGGCACGCTCGTCAACGGCCTTGCCGGCACGATCGGCATCAATGCCGCGATGGATCCAAGCGTCGGCGGCAACCCGACATTGCTGCGCGATGGCGGCGCCAACGGTGTGGCCTATGTCGCGAACACCACGGGCGGCGCCTCCTATTCCAACCTCCTGATCGCTTATGGCGACCGACTCGACAAGCCGATGCCGTTCGATTCCGCGGCGGGTATTTCGGCAACGTCCAGCGTTTCCGACTACGCCGCCAATTCGATCGGCTGGCTCCAAAGCGTGCGCCAGCAGGCTTCGACCGCCGCCGACGCCAAGGAGGCATTGGCACAGCGCAGCGCCGACGCGCTGTCCAACGCGACCGGAGTCAATATCGACCAGGAAATGTCGCTGATGCTCGATCTCGAACACACTTACCAGGCATCGGCCCGGATGATGAAGACAGTCGACGACATGATGACGGCGCTGTTGAGCGCGGTGGGATAAAGCCATGACTTCCGTCTCTTCTGCTGCCCTTTCGAACGCCGCGCGCTATCAGCAGATGCGCATGCAGGCCGATCTTGTCAAAGCCACGAAAGAGTCCTCGACCGGCAGGATCGCCGATGTTGGACTTGCGCTGGGTGGACGCACCGCCCAGTCCGTCACCTTTTCGCGCGATCTCGACCGGCTCAACGTCATTGTCGATTCGAACGGACTGGTCGCGGCCCGGCTTTCATCGACCCAGACCTCGCTCGGCCAGCTCTCAAGCGTCGCGCAGACCTTCCTGTCCAGCCTGACCACGGCATCGTCGGGCGACAACTCCGACAGCCTGACCCGGTCGACCGGCCAGACGACGATCCAGCAGCTTGCCTCGATCCTCAACACCAGCGTCAACGGCGAATACCTGTTTGCTGGCACCAACACCGACGTCAAGCCGATCAACGATTTCACCGCGCCCGGCTCACCCGCCAAGGCCGCCTTCGACGCCTCTTTCGTCGCCAATTTCGGCTTCCCGCCCAATGACCCGCTCGCCGCCAACATCACCGCCGCCCAGATGGACGACTTCATCACCAACGACGTCGAGCCGCAGTTCCTCGGCTCTGGTTGGCAGGCCAACATGTCGAATGCCACCGACCAGCAGATCGTCAGCCGCATCGCGCTCAACGAAACCACGGAGACCTCGACCGGCGCCAACAGCGATGGCATCAAGAAGCTTGCCATGGCCGCTGCCATGGTCAGCAGCCTGATGTCCACAAACATCAGCCAGGCTGCGAAAGATACGATCGTTAGCCGCTCGCAGATCTTGGTCGGCGAGGCGCTGAGCGGCATCGCCCAGGTCCAGTCGGAAACCGGCATCGTCCAGAAGCGTGTCTCGGACGCCAGCGACCGCATGAAGACGCAGGTCGACCTGTTCGAACGGCACATTCTCGATCTCGAAGCCGTCGACCCGGCGGAAGCCGCGACCCGCGTCGCCGATCTGACGCAGCATATCGAGACGTCCTTCGCTCTGACAGCGCGCCTGCAGCAGCTCAGCCTGTTGAATTACCTGACCTGACAACTCCAGCGGAACGGTAGAGCCAACGATGTACCAATTCTCCTACGCCGACGTCCAAAGCACCTCCGTCTCGGACGCCAAGGACCGTGAGCGTGAGCTTTTGACCCGCTCGATCGACATGCTGTCGGCGGCGGCCGCCGCCGGCCAGGATTCGAAGGAGGCGGTGGAGGCGCTGCATTTCACCAACCGTGTCTGGACGACCTTCGTCGAGGATCTCGGCTCCAGCGACAATGCGCTTCCCAAGGAATTGCGCGCCAACCTGATTTCCATCGGCCTGTGGCTGCTGCGCGAGGCGGAGGATATTCGCCAGGGTCGCACCGACAATTTCGAAGGGCTGATCGAAGTGTCCCAGATCATCCGCGACGGCATTCAATGACCAACACGCTGAAGATCTCGTTGAAGCCGAACGAGAAGATCTACATCAACGGCGCCGTCATCCGCGTCGACCGCAAGGTTACCGTCGAACTGATGAACGATGTGCAGTTTCTGCTCGAGAGCCATGTGATCCAGGCCGAAGAGGCCTCGACACCGCTCAGGCAGCTGTACTTCATCCTGCAGGTCATGCTGATGAACCCCGCTGGCGCGGACGAAGCGCGCGAGATGTTCCGCCGCTCCCTGCCCCTATTCCTGGCCAGCTTCGAGGACGCCGAGATCTGTGGCACGCTGAAGCAGATCGACCGCATGGTCGGCGAGGACCATATTTACGAGGCATTGAAGGCGATCCGTTCGCTTTATACTCTCGAACGCCGCGCGCTTGGCGGCAACGACGATGTTCCGGGCGCGTCGCGCCCGCTTGCCGTGGGAGCACGCTACTAATGACCGTGGACATGACGACGACGATACCGGTCGGCTCCAATTCGACCACCACGTCGACCTCGAAGACAGCGGTCGACTACCAGTCCTTCCTGAAGCTTCTGATCGCCGAGATGAAGAACCAGGATCCGACCAAGCCGATGGATTCGACGCAATACGTCGCCCAGCTCGCCACCTTCTCGCAGGTCGAGCAGTCGGTTCAGACAAACACCAAGCTCGAGCAGATCATGCAGTCCTCGGCACTGTCGCAGGCCGACGCCATCATCGGCCGCACGATCACCTCGGCCGACGGCAAGACCACCGGAACGGTGGCTTCGGTGACGCTCGCCAGCAACGGACTTATCGCTGTGCTGCAGGATGGCACCCAGGTTCCCGTCGGCGCAGGCGTGTCGATCAAGCCGGCAAGCTAGGCCAACCGCCACATGAACGAGGCCGACGCACTCGACATCGTCCAGTATGCGGTGTGGACGGTGCTGACCGCGTCCGCTCCGGTCGTGCTGGTCGCCATGGCGGTCGGCATCGGCATCGCCCTCATCCAGGCGCTGACGCAGGTCCAGGAGATCACCTTGACCTTCGTCCCGAAGATCGTCGCCATCATGCTTGTGGTGGCGCTGACCGGCCCGTTTATCGGCGGCCAGATATCGGCCTTCACCAACGTCATCTTCGAGCGCATCCAGAACGGATTCTGAGCCTAGAAGTATCCGTTTAGGGACCCATTTTTGCTACGCTTTGAGGAGAGCGTTTGCCAGGGTCGGCATGGAGCTTTTCCTTCGCTTGCATGCCGGCGGCCAGACCGCGGGCCACCTACCGAGATGCTGCATGCCGCGATCAGGAGGCACGTTGTGATAAGGCATCCGGCAAGCCAGTGGAAGCGTGGCCCTTTGCTATCCCCTTGTTGGACCATGATCTTCCGCGCAAGACATTCGCCCTTTTCGGCGCGATGCCATAGTTTCGGCAAACCATCCGGGGAAACGATCAGCGCAAGGATCAGCACGCCGTGGCAGGAATCCATCCATGATCGACGAAAAACCGGAAAGCGAAGGCGTCTCGGCGCTGGCGCCCTTCCGGCATGGCATCTTCCGCGCCGTATGGGCCGCGAGTCTCGTCTCGAATTTCGGAGGCCTGATCCAGGGCGTCGGCGCGGCCTGGATGATGACCACGATCGCCACCTCGCCCTATCAGGTCGCGCTGGTCCAGGCCTCCACCACCTTGCCGATCATGCTGTTTGCGCTCGTCGCCGGCGCCATCGCAGACAGCTTCGACCGGCGCAAGGTGATGCTGGTCGCCCAGACCTTCATGCTGTTCGTCTCGGTGCTTCTGACCGTATTCACCTACTACAATTTGCTCACGCCCTGGACGCTGCTGGCCTTCACCTTCCTGATCGACAGCGGCACGGCGCTTAACAGCCCCTCCTGGCAGGCTTCCGTTGGCGACATGGTTCCGCGCAACAAGGTGCCTGCGGCTGTCGCGCTGAATTCCATGGGCTTCAATCTGACGCGCAGCGTCGGCCCGGCGATCGGCGGCATCATCGTCGCCGCCGCTGGTGCCGCGGCCGCCTTTGCGGCGAATGCGGTGAGCTATATCGGCCTCATCGTCGTGATGGCACGCTGGAAGCCCGATGTTCCGGTATCGACCTTGCCGCGCGAGTCACTGGGCGCAGCCATGGGCGCCGGCCTGCGCTATGTCGCCATGTCGCCCAACATCGGCAAGGTGCTGGTCAGGGGCGCGGCCTTCGGCTTCAGCGCCGGCGCCGTGCTGGCGCTCCTGCCGCTGGTGGCACGCGACGTCGTCAAGGGCGACGCCTTGACCTACGGCATCATGCTCGGCGCCTTCGGCATCGGCGCCGTCGGCGGCGCGCTGATCAGCGTGCGGCTGCGGCAATTGCTCTCCAGCGAGACGATGGTGCGCTGCGCCTTCGCCGGTTTCGCCGTCTGCGCCTTCAATGCGGCGATCAGCCAGCATGCCTGGCAGACATCGCTGGGCCTGCTGGTCGGCGGTGCCTGCTGGGTGATCGCGCTCTCGCATTTCAACGTCACGGTGCAGATGGCGACGCCGCGCTGGGTAGTCGGCCGGGTCTTGTCGGTTTACCAGACCGCAACCTTCGGCGGCATCGCGCTTGGCAGCTGGATCTGGGGCGTCGTCGCCGATGCGCATGGCGCCGAAACGGCGCTGATCGCGGCCGCCATCGCCATGCTGGCCGGCGGCGCCATCGGCCTCGTACTGCCGCTGCCGGAGCAGCAGGTGCTGAACCTCGATCCGCTCAACCGCTTCAAGGAGCCGCATCTGGCGCTCGACCTGAAGCCGCGCAGCGGCCCCATCGCCATCATGATCGAATATGTGATCCGGCACGAGGACGAGGCGGAATTCCTCGCCACCATGGCCGAACGCGGACGCATCCGCCGCCGCGACGGCGCGCGCAACTGGACGCTGGCGCGCGATCTCGAAAATCCCACGATATGGATCGAGCACTATCACACGCCGACCTGGCTCGAATATGTCAGGCACAATAGCCGCATCACCCATGCCGATGCCATGGTCGGCGAGCGCTTGCGGGCGCTGCACAGCGGCGATGAGCCGCCGCGCGTGCGTCGTGTGATCGAGCGTCCGACGACCGCCGGCACGACGCTCGTGATGGCCAAGGGACCGATCGAGCACTGACGCCTAAGTTGCGCCCTAACCTTCGCCCGACAGATCCCGGCGTGCCTTTTCGAGTTCCTCGGCGTAGCGCCGCATCAAGTGGCCCTCGGTCAGCAGCCCGAGCACGATGTGATCGGTGAAGTCCTCGACAACGGCCAACTCCTCGGCGCCGGCGCGCTGGAACGTCTCGGCGGCGGCCTGCACGTTCATGCTGGGCACCAGGACGGCATCCTTGTACTGGGCAAGATCGCGCACCGGCACCTCGCCGCCGGCTTGATCGCTGTGCAGTTCGGCCACGATCAGCACGCCGACATACTCGTCACCCGGGTCAACGGCGATAACGCGCTGGGCCGAGCCGAGCGGGATGTCCCTGCGGAAGTCGGCCAGCGTCGTCGAGGCATCGATGGTTTTGATGTCCTTGCGCATCATCGAGCCGACGGTGAGGCTGCGCATCCAGCCGACGTCGTGGGCGCTGCGGATCGTCTCACCGCGCAGATGGAAGCGCCAGGTCGAGAACGAGTAACCGAAGGTCTCGCGCACCAGGATCGCCGCCATTATCGAGGCGGCGAGCACCACACCCGTGAGTGTCAGGTCGCGTGTCGATTCCAGCGCCAGGAAGGTCATCGTCAGCGGACCGCCGACGACACCGACGGCCAGCGACGTCATGCCGACGACCGCCGCCACGGAAGGGTCGATACCGGTCGCTGGCGAGACCAGCGCCATCACGCCGGCGAACGCCTTGCCGAGCAGCGCGCCGAGAAACAGCGAAGCGAAGAACAAGCCACCGCGAAAACCGGAGCCGAGCGAGACGGCTGATGCCGCGAGCTTCAGCACGAAGACGCTGGCGACAACGGCCAGACCGTAATTCATGGCGAATTCGCGATGCAGCGCGCCATGGCCACTGGACAGGACCTGCGGCGTGATCAGCCCCAGCAGGCCGACAATGACGCCGCCGATGACGGGGCGCAGCGAGGCATCGATGGACAGCCTGTTGAAGCCGCGTTCGATCAGCGTCACCAGTTGCATGATGGCGATCGAGGCGGCACCCCCGAGCAGTCCAAGCAACAGGAACGGCACATACTGGCTGGGGGAGAGTGCCGGCAGGCCGGCAAGTTCCAGCGGAAACGGCACGCCGCCGAACATTTCCGCCGTCAGCGAAGCCGAGATCGCGGCGGTCATGACCGGCGCGACATTGGCGACCGAATAGATGCCGATGACCAGTTCGAAGCCGTAGAACGCCCCCGTCAGCGGCGCGTCGAAGGCGGCGGCGATGGCACCGGCGGCACCGCAGCCGACCAGGATGCGGACATCGTTGCGGCGCAGCCTGAACACCCGCGCCAGCCGCGACGCCACACCGGAGCCGACCTGCGTATAGCCCGCCTCCAGGCCAACCGAAGCGCCGAAGCCGCTGGAGATCATCGTCTGGCCGACGATGATGAAGGTGTCGGTCAGCGACATGCGCCCGCCATAGAGCGCGTTGGCCTCGATCGGATCGACCGGCGTGCGGAATTTCCGCTTTCTCAGCCAGATCACGCTCAGTCCGAGCAGGATGCCGCCGATTGGCGGGATCAGCGCCTGCATCGGATTGGCGAGCGAGAACATGCCGGAAAGCCGGCCACCCGGTTGGACGCCAAACAACAGCCCGTGCATATCCTGCACGATCTGGCTCATCGCGGTGACCAATATGCCCGCCATGACGCCGATGATGCCGGCCAGGATGACCACCGCGATACCGCGCGCCTCGAGCAGCGGGATCGACCTCAAAAGCACCGCGCGCAGCCGGCGGGCGTAGACTTGCGGTTGGTTTCTGGAAAGCACCGGGGCGGCTCGCCGATATCGGAAAAGGCAACGGAAAGCCGCTGATACGCCCGCCGACACCGCATGGCAACCACAATGGCGACATGGAAGGCGCCGTTGTGGCCAAGAGGCCGCTCATTGCGTGAAGCGCTCAGGTCGGCATCGGCTCGCCAGCCTCATAGAGCAAGAGATTGCGCTCGCCGATGCCCAGCGCCGGCCAGCTCGAGCGCCAGTCGGCGATGTGCGGTGAGCGGAAATGCGCATCGAGCGCCGCCCTGTCGCGCCACACCTCGGTGACGCGCATCAGCCCGGCATCGAGCACATCGCATGCATAGGAATATTCGAGGCAGCCATCCTCGGCGCGGCTGCCCGAGATCATGCGCTCCATCGCGGACTTAGCCTCCTCGAACTTGTCGGGCGGCAGGCGGATGGTGCCGATGATCAGGAGCATGGGTCTTCCTTTTTGCGAGACGTCGGAGCGAGCCACTTTCCCACCCTCGCGCAAGCTTGGCCAGTTACCCTCGCCCGGTTGTCGCATGCGCGGCAGCACATGGTTCGAGGACTTCAATGGCGATCACCGAAAGCATCCAGCCAGGCGCGGTGGCCAAGAATGGCCGCGACATCTTCTTCGCGCTCGGCATCGTCGTCATCCTGGCCGTGCTGTTCCTGCCGATCCCGGCCTTTCTCATCGACATCGGCCTCGCCTTCTCGATCGCGCTTTCGGTGCTGATCCTGATGGTGGCGCTGTGGATCCAGCGGCCGCTCGATTTCTCCTCGTTTCCGACCGTGCTGCTCATCGCCACAATGCTCAGGCTGTCGCTCAACATCGCCACCACGCGCATGATCCTGTCGCACGGCAACGAGGGCACGCACGCCGCCGGCTACGTCATCGCCGGCTTCTCCAAGCTGGTGATGGCGAGCGACTTCGTCATCGGCCTGATCGTCTTCATGATCCTGATCGTGGTGAACTTCATCGTCATCACCAAGGGCGCCACCCGTATCGCCGAAGTCGGCGCCCGCTTCACGCTGGACGCCATCCCCGGCAAGCAGATGTCGATTGACGCCGACCTTTCCGCCGGCATGATCGACGACAAGACCGCGCAGTTGCGGCGACGCGAACTGGAGGAGGAGTCCTCCTTCTTCGGCTCGATGGACGGCGCCTCGAAATTCGTCCGAGGCGACGCCATCGCCGGCCTCATCATCACCGCCATCAACATCGTCGGCGGCATTGCCATCGGCTACATCAGGCACGGCATGGGCATGGGCCAGGCCGCCGACGTGTTCATCAAGCTGTCGGTCGGCGACGGCCTCGTCACCCAGATCCCGGCGCTCATCGTCTCGCTCGCCGCCGGCCTGCTCGTTTCCAAGGGCGGCACCCGCGGCTCGACCAACCAGGCCGTGTTCGGTCAGCTCGGCGCCCATCCGCGCGCCCTCTATGTCGCGGCGGCGCTGCTGGTGCTGCTCGGCCTGATGCCCGGCCTGCCGCTCTTCCCGTTCTTCGCGCTGGCCGGCGGCATGGCCGGCCTCGGCTACATTATCCCGATGCGCGCCAACCGCGTCCTCGCCGAGGCCGAGGCGCTGAAGGACAAGGAGAAGGCAAGCAAGGTCGAGGAGGAGAAGAACTCGGTCAAGGCCTCGCTCGCCACCGCCGAGATCGAGCTTCTCATCGGCAAGCAGCTTTCGACCCGTCTCCTGGTATCGCACCAGGAGCTGGTCTTCCGCATGTCCAAGATGCGCAAGAAATTCGCGCAGCAATACGGCTTCGTCGTGCCGGAAGTGCGCGTCGCCGACGATTTCGCCATTCCGCCAAAGAGCTACCAGATCAAGGTGCACGGCACAGTGGTCGCCGAATACCAGATGCGGGTCGGCGAGATCATGGTGCTGCTCGGCAATCGCGACGTGCCCGAAATACCGGGCGAGGAGATCCGCGAGCCGGCCTTCGGCATGCGCGCCTATTCCGTCATGGAAACCTTCGCCGAGGATTTGAAGCGCGAGAACTACACCTTCGCCGACAACATGTCGGTGCTGCTCACCCATCTCTCGGAAGTCATCCGCAACAACCTGCCGCAGCTTCTATCCTACAAGGACATGAAGGCGCTGCTGGAGCGCCAGGACCAGGAATACCGCAAGCTCGCCGACGAGATCTGCACCACGCACATCTCCTATCCCGGCCTGCAAGCGGTGCTGAAGCTGCTTCTGGCCGAGCGCGTCTCGATCCGCAATTTGCATCTGATCATCGAGGCAATCGCCGAGATCGCGCCGCATGTGCGCCGCACCGAGCAGATTGTCGAACATGTCCGCATCCGCATGGCGCAACAGATCTGCGGCGACCTCTCCGAGGGCGGCGTGCTCAAGGTGCTGCGCCTCGGCAACCGCTGGGACCTCGCCTTCCACCAGAGCCTCAAGCGCGATGCCAAGGGCGAGGTGCGCGAGTTCGACATCGATCCGCGCCAGCTCGAGGAATTCGGCCAGGACGCCACCAAGGCGATCAAGAAATTCCTCGAAGCCGGCGAGCGCTTCGTCCTCGTCACCGCGCCCGACGCACGCCCCTATGTGCGCATGATCATCGAGCGCCTGTTCACCACGCTGCCGGTGCTCTCCCACGTCGAAATCGCCAAGGGCGTCGAGATCAGGGTGCTCGGGACCATATCGTGAGCGTTCTCTCGCAGAGCGTCGTCATCGCGGCGTTCCTCGCCTTCTGCCGCATCGGTGCCTGCTTCATGCTGATGCCGGGCCTGTCCAGCGCCCGCGTGCCGGTCCAGGTCAGGCTGTTCGTGGCGGTCGCCGCCACCGGCGGCCTGCTCGCCTTCCTGTGGGACAAGATCTTTCCCTTCGTCGATGCGCGCCCGCAGATCCTGGTGCCGATGATCATCTCGGAACTTCTGGTCGGCGGGCTGATCGGCGCCATGACCAGGCTCTACATGGAAGCCCTGCGTTTCATGGGCTCGGCCATTGCCATGCTGATCGGCTATGGCGGCTCCGGCGGACCGGCGATCGAGGAGCCCGAGCCGCAGGCAGCCCTTGCCGCCATCATCTCGTTCTCGGCGCTGCTGATGCTGTTCGTCTTCGATTTCGACCACGAAATCATACGCGCGCTGGTGACGTCCTACACAGTCGCGCCGGTCAACATCTTCTTCAACCCGCAGGCAGCCCTCGTCGATGTCGCCGACACCGTGTCGGACACGTTCTTCCTGGTCATCCGCCTTGGCAGCCCCTTTGTCGCCTACGCCCTTCTCGTCAACCTGACGATCGGCTTCGTCAACAAGCTGACCCCGCAGATCCCGATCTACTTCATCTCGCAGCCCTTCGTCATCGCCGGCGGCATGATCATCTTCTATTTCGCCATCGGCACCATGCTGTCGCTGTTCGTCGATGGCTTCGTCGACCTGACGTTGGCGAGGTAGCGATGAGCACGCGCAAGGACCGCCTGCGGAAATTGGTCAAGGTGCAGGAACAGCTGAAGGCGCTGCACGAGACCCGCCACGCCACCTTCCTGGCCGCGGCAAACGCCGCCGAGGCCGAGGCCAGGGAATTGATCGGCCATTTCGACCAGGATAATTCCCTCTCCAGCCTGTTCCCCGATCTCTATCACCGCCGCATCGCTCAGGCCGTCGTGCGCCAGGAAGAAAGCCTGGAAAGCGCCAGGCAGGAGGCCGGCCTGATTGCCACGGCAAACGCGCGCACCAACATGGTCGAACGCGCCTACAAGGATGTGCGCAACCGCGACGAGCGCGAACGCTCCGACCGCGAACGGCTGGATTTGATCGCGCAGAAGCGAAGTGAGGAGTAGCCGAGGGAATTCTGTCTAAGACCTGCAAGCTGACGCTGGCAATGACCATGCTAGAGATTGCTGCTGCGCCATCTCCCGGCGCACCGCCTAGCCTTCACAGCGGTCGGTCGACGTTCATGCTTACTTCAGTGACCAGCTTGCGGCGAAGAGCCATGACGTAGTCGTCCGGCCCCTTCGGCGTTATGACGAAGGCTTGGGAACCGCCAATGACCGATTTGGCGAAATAGGATGCCAACGTATTGTCGGGGCTCTCATCTTCCATCGGGATGGCGATCGCGTTGATCGTGTATCCCTTGGCAATGGCGTTCAGCCTGCTCGGCTGAACAGGAAGTCCATCATTGTTCTCACCATTGGAAGAGATGTCGATCACTTTCCTGGCCGCCTTTCCAGGAAACTGGTCGAGCAGAAGACTGCCGATGTCGATGGCTGAGGAAACGGATGTTCCTCTGCGTCCTCTGCGGGTGATCCCGGTATCCCCTTCCTTGCTGATCACCGATGCTGCCGCTCTGGCGTCTTCCAGTCCGCAGATGTTTGTCCACGGAAGCACAGTGCGTGCGTGTCCGGGACTCGACCATTCAAAGTAGGCCACGCTGATGCAGCCAACGTAGTTGCGCGTGATGGCCGCGATGATCTCTGGCGACGTGAGCGCGGCGGCATGACCCTCGCGCTGCAGGTCGGCAATCTTCGGATCGATCGAGGACGAGAAATCGACCGCGAATACGATGGCGACATCGACATCGGCGGCATGTGCCTGCGGTCCCCAAACCATCGAAGCGGCAAGTGCTCCCGCCAGTCTAAGGCACGAGCTAACCCGGTTTGCCGGCCACCTGACCGATCGCGTCGCCGGCTTCGGAATACCCTTCCCTCTCATCCGCGGCTGCTCGTGAAAGGAGCCTGTCACAGACAAGCCAGTTACGTCCTGATGCACAGTTGAGCACATGTCATTCTCCATCGAGCAGCCGTTTCAAAGCGGCCATTTTCAGCAGGTGGAAATTTGGCGAGGGGTGCCCACGCCGAACAGCAGCAGGTCGGCCCTGGTCCACAAAACGTAACAACCAAGCAAGGTCAGTGGCATGGCGAGTAGCGCGAAGGATCCGCCCGACCAGACTTCCGGCAAAGCCAAGCCCAGGGCGACGGCGGCCGCCAAAATCCCGGGCAACCGGCTGGCAAGCACCGCGCTGCGGAATGGATCGGGCCAGGCGGCCGGCCACACCGGAACCTGAGTGCCCGGTGTGTGGTAGGTGCTGCCGAATTTGCCCAGGGCGTGCAGCAGGCCGGACGTCGCCGCAAGCAGAGGATCGCCGAGCAGCAACAGGGCGATGCCGAGCCCGATCGCGCCCAAGCCTGACAGGAAGTCGCCGAGACGGTTGAGGAA
Organism: Mesorhizobium sp. WSM1386; assembly: GCF_055901595.1. Lineage (NCBI taxonomy): Bacteria > Pseudomonadati > Pseudomonadota > Alphaproteobacteria > Hyphomicrobiales > Phyllobacteriaceae > Mesorhizobium > Mesorhizobium sp. WSM1386. Next base: position 1,963,223 of record NZ_CM148373.1, on the reverse strand, counting down.
TAGCAGCAGCAAATTGGCTTTTGTCCTGGACACTCGCCACCCCTCAAACCAAGTCTTCCGTTGACTTGCCCCCCTAATTTAGGAAAGCCTAAGTTACTTGCCGTTACGGCAGCGTTTGAGCGCGGGGGCCAATGGCGGCGAAACGTTAGTTTCGAGTTAGGATTTCGTCAGGCTGGGATAGCGAATGCGAAGTGAGGACAGCGGCGCTGCAAATAGAATCTCACTCTTCGGCGGGTTCCGGATTGATAATGAAACGGCCGGCCCGCTTCGGCTGACCGGTAAACGGGGGCCAGCAATCATTGCTTATCTGGCCCAGAGCCCGGGCATGGCGGCGACGCGGGAGAGGCTGGCGGACCTGTTATGGGGCGACAGCGATAGCGAACATTCGCGCAATAGTCTTCGGCAAACCCTCAGCGTCTTGCGCCGGGATCTATCGCCCGCTCGAGTGGATCTTATCCACTCGAGCGGGGAGTCCATCAATCTCAGGCCTGAGATGGTTCGGGTCGACGTGCAGGAGTTCGAAGCGGGTCTCGGGGCCCGGTCCGCGCACGAACTCGAGACGGCTTTGGCGAGCTACACCGGCCCATTTCTCGACGGACTTTATTTGGGAAGCAGTGGGTTCGATGACTGGGTCGCATCGGAACGCGACAGGCTGCTCGGCCGCGCTCTTGTGTCTTTCGAGAAACTGGCTCGCCTTGTCGACTCTGAAACCGGGCTGGTCCTTGCCGATCGCCTTCTGGCCATGGAACCGACGCGGGAAGAATCTTATCGGCTCAAGATGGAATTATTCCTCGCACGTGGCCAACGCGACAGGGCGATCAAGACATACGAGACTTGCAGAAGCATGCTGAAGAAGGAGTTCGGTGTCGAACCTGGCTCTGAGACGCGGGCGCTTTGGCAATCGCTGCTCCTTGCTGCCGACACGGCGTCAAATGTTCCGTCGGCAAGTGGTAATCCGACCGGCCAGCGCTCCGGGCGCCCCACTATCAGCGTTGCCGACTTCACCAATCTGACCGGAAAGCAAGGCGATGATTTTTTCGCCAGGGGGCTCGTCCAGGACATCACCACGGCCCTCTCCGAGGTAGCCGACTATGTCGTGCTGTCCGCGCCTCCGCCCATGGAGAAGAAAGGCCCAGGCGAAGAAGACAAAACGCCGGGAATGCTCCGGGCGCAATATTTGCTCAGCGGCAGTGTCCAGAGATCCGGCAATGGGCTGAGGGTGAACATCCAGCTTGTCGATACCGCTGGCGGCCAGCATGTCTGGGCCCAGAAATTCGACGGCAACTCAGAGAACGCGCTCGAATTCCAGGACAGGATCGCGCAGTCCGTTGTTCTGGCCGTGATCCTCGAACTTCAACTGACCAACTGGAAAGTCCGCGACAAAAGCCCGCCTGGTCCCCCTGAAGTGCGCAGGTTGGTGAACGAGGCTCTCATGAAGTATTTTGAGATGACGCAGGACTCGCTGTTGGTCGGGATTGAGCTCGCCGAGAAGGCTCTCTTGATAGGTCCCGACAATGCCCGTGCGAAGCGGACGCTCTCGATCGTGATCTCCATGGGCGTGGCGTTTGGCGCACTGCCTCGGAAGGAAGGGTTGATCGAGCGTGCGCTTCAGCTTGCGGAAGCCGCGGTGAGGGCGGTGCCGGACGATGAAATTGCCCGGTGTATCCTGTCATTCGCACTCGAAAGTTCTGGGCGTATCGATGAGGCAGTCGTCGAGTGCCGCCATGCAATCAGCCTCAACCCGAACTATCCAAGTGGTCACGGCGATATTGCGATGCTGTTTGCCCTCCGCGGACAGGTCAGCGAAGCAGTCCGCGAGTCCAACGAGGCAATTCGGCTCGGGGCGTATGACGTCATCGACTTCTGGCGTCACCACGGCTTGGTTGTGGCGCTGTTTGCCGGCGGAGACGATCAGCGGGCGCTCGAAGTCGCCCGCAGGGTGGTCAGGACAAAGCCGGGTTTCGTTCGAGGCGCCCTATATTGGGCTGCGGCCGCGTCGGCAACCGGAAACAACGAAGAGGCGTCCCGGGCCATCCACCATTGCCTCTCACAACTTCCACATCTCAACCTGGGCAATGTCTGCCCCGGCTTTGTGCCACGCTATGTCAAGGATCATCAGCACTCGAGATTTCTTGAAATGTTGTCGAGAGCCGGCCTTCCCAATTCCTAGGGCAAGGGTCAGAAATCGCGGCCGGTCGGTGATCGGCTGGGTCTCAAGCCAATTTCCTCCTGCCGCTCTCCAGTTTTTTCCAAGACGTTCAAATTTGAGCTTCCGTACTCACGCTTTGTCGAGAGTATCTCCTGTAATCACTTGAACCTCCTGCGCCGAAAGTTTTAGCCGTTCTGAATCGCCGGCGGCGACGATGACGATGAAATAGGAGAACGCAATGACTCGCAATCACGTTGAACGTCTTGAAGAGTTCAGGCAAATCCTGATCGCGACTCGACGCGAAGGAGTCCGCAACGTGCACCATACTCGCGACGCGATGCGGGCAAGCGGCTTTCAGATCGGAGACAGCGACGGCTCCAGCTACGGAGCCGAGCTGAAGGCGCTCCAAGAGGAAATCGAGGCAGTCGATCGCGCCATCGAAGACGAGAAGCGGTTGGCCTTGGCCCTCGAGAGCTCGGCTCAATCCCGTCGACCGGCTAAACCGAGAATCGTGAAGGGTACATAGCATCAGGCGCGACCGTTGGCGTTCGTTGCGCCGATCGCCCGCGGCCTGGTGTCGGACTCGCCGCCCTGGTGTCATCTGTTGCGTCGGGAAGGAACAGCCGAGATTGCCTTCTGCCGATGTGTCATCTCGCTCAGACTGCGACTAAACGACAAGTGAGATCACCAGAGCCAGCAAGCCGATGCTGGTGAGAACGGCCCGCGTTACATGGGCATATTCCCAACGATCACGAAGTTGGGTCCAATCCGGCTGCGGACCGTCGCGCTTCCCGCCAGCCCTAAAGAAGGCTGCGCCAGGCGCGCCCACCGGCGCGCCTTCCATCCAGTATTTGTTTACCGGGTGGATCGCGAGCCAATAGATCGCGACCGTTGCCAGCAAGGCAAAGAAAGCGAGCAGAACAGCCCAGAAGGCAGTGGTTCCAGCCGGGGCCAGGAACAGCAGGAGACCGGTCACGACGACACTCAGCGGTTCGGCCGCGCCGCCGATCGTGAAGCCGGGATAATAGATGTGCTGCACGGTGCGATATGTGCGCTCGTCGAGGCGCATCTTGCCTGGCAGCTCCAGGGCGTGCGCGACCGATAGCGCCATGGGCAGCGCGGCGATCACGACAGCCACGACTTGCAGCAGGCTGAACATTCCTCGCCTCCGGGTTCGCCATCGACAATACTATGGGCCGAACGCCGATGGGCGCGCGATGTTCCGTTGTAGCATCTGGATTTGGGGCCTTTTGGCGCCAGGCAACAGGCCGGCCTGATTGCCATGGCAACGCGCACACAAACATGATCGAGCGCGCCTACAAGGACGTGCGCAACCGAGACGAACGCGAACGCTCAGACCGCGAACGGCTGCATTTGATCGCGCAGAAGCGAAGTCAGGAGTAGCCGCGGAATTCTGTGCCGTTGGGTGGCGAGGGCAACCATCTACCCGTCCGCCACCCTCTGGGAACACTGATCGGCGCCGTGGCTCAGCCAGCTTTGCTAAGGTGGAGTTCATCGGCAAGCACACGTTCGTTGGGATCGATCGGACCCAGGTTCTTGACGACCCGGAAGCGACCGCCCTGCGCCTGCGCGATGTACATGTTCATGCGAACATGATGCTGGCCGGGGACCATTTCGGCCGGGCCACCCGGGCCCTCGCTGATGCGGGCGTGATCGAGTGCCCGGATGACCGCGCCCTGCTCGAGCGTGCCGGCTTCGTTCACTGCTGCTTCCCACATCTTGATTGCCCGGTAGTGGCCAGTGCAGCCGCTGCCTGCGGTCAACATGGCGCTGCCGGAGAATCGGTCCTGGTAGCGACGCAGGAGCGCTCGGCCAAACGGATCCTCGAGCTCCTGATAGTAGTCGAGGCAGCTGTAGAGGCCTTCGATCTGTTCGGACGGCACGAGATTGAAGAAGTTCTCGTCGAAGTAGGTGCAGACGATCTTGCCGCCGCGTTTGCCGAAACCGGCCTTGTACAGCTCTTCGAAGAACGGTGTCAGGCCCGGCGGAACGATGGTATTGAAAATCACGTCGGTGCCGCTCGCCATCATCTGATGCACAGTCCGCCTGAAATCGACGGTGTCCAGCGGAAAATACTCCTCGCCGACGATCTCGCCGCCATTGGCACGCACCACCCGGCTCGCCGCCTTGTTCAGCAGATGGGGCCAGATGTAATCAGCCGACGGCAAATAAAACCGCTTCGCGCCGGTGCTGTTCATGAGCCACGGTATCAATGGCTCAACCTGCTGCGCGGGGACGGGTCCCGTGCAGAAGATCAGGGGATGGTTTTCCTGTCCCTCATACTGCTCGGTATAGATGTAGAGCGTCTTGCCCCGCGTAACCGCCTCGCTCTTGATGGCCTGTCGGGTTGAGCTGTAGATGCCGCCTACGACCAGATCGACCTTGTCGACGTCGATCAGTTTCGCGGTCCTTGCCTTGGCGGCGCCGTCGATGGTTTCGCCATCCTCGACGACAAGCTTCAGCGGCCGGCCGAGCAAGCCGCCCCTGGCGTTGATATCGTCGACGAGCATGGTGGTGAGGTTCGCATTGGCGATGCCCATGAAAGACAACGGGCCGGTGAGTTCGGCGATAAGGCCGATCTTGATGGGTTTCGGATTCATTTGATCTCTCCAAATCTTGGGGGGGTCGTCGGGCGCGCGCCGCCGCCGGGTGGCAGGCGGCGCTCAGCGAGGGGACCTCAGGCCTCGTAGTGGCCGAGCAGGAGTGCTGCCTGCGGCTTGCCGACATGGCCGGCTTCCTGCAGGATCGCGGGCACCTCCGGATCCGACACGAAATTCTTCCAGCCCTCGGCGTCCCAGTCGAAGATCGCCCAGACGCGGTCTGGCTCGCTTGGGTCGCGGAAGACGGTCGCACCATTCGAGCCGTGCAGCCGGCGCTTGTCGGCGCCCTTGGTCGAAAAGATACAGATGAAGTGGTCGATATCAGCCACTTTGGTCGTTGCGAGAAGCATTGGATTTCCTCCTGTCGGTCGCGGCCACCATTGGTCCGTCGACAGGATCACGATGCGCGCCCCGGAGCGGGCGCACATGGGGTGGATTCCCTAGGTCTGCGTCTCGCCTGGCCGGACAAGGCCATGCTCGACCGCATAGAGCGCTGCTGCCGCGCGGGTGGTCACGCCGATCTTGGCATAGACGCTCTGGATATGGTGGTCGGCGGTCTTGGGCGAGATATCCAGCTTGCGCGCCGCTTCCTTCGCCGTAAGGCCGGCGGCAATCAGGCGCAGCACCTCGATTTCGCGCGGCGTCATTCCAGCCAGCGGCCGGGGCGGCGTCCGGCGCGACGGTTGCCCGGCGAAGGACAGCACGGCCTCGGCAGCGTCAGGGCAGATGCAGCCCTCGCGAACGGCGGCGCGTAACTGGCTAGCCGCCGCATCACTGGACAGTGCCCGGCGGTGAGGGCGTTCCTCTCGCGACGTCTGGAATGCTTCGGCAGCGGCCAGAATCCTCGCCGCCGGGGACAGGTCGGAGGCGTGGACCTTGCGGTGATAGCCCGAGCCGTCCAGGCGTTCGTGATGGCGAAGCACGAGAGCAGCCATCGCTTCGCCCTCGCGACCGAACGAGGCCAGCGCCCGCTCGCCGTAATAGGCATGCAGCTGCGCCGCGTCGCGCTCACGGACAGACAGCGGGCCGTTACGCATCCAAGTCGCCACCGGCACCACGAGTTCGCCAATATCGTGGATACAACCCGACCAGCGCAGCGCACGCAGGTCGGTGGCGGGAAGCTTCATTTGTCCCCCGGCTCCCTCGGCCAGTTGCGCCACCATCCGAGAATGGCCGTAGGTAAGCGGCATGCGCATGTCGATCATGTCGGCGATGGCAAGGAACGCCTCGTCGCAGCCTGCCTCGTCCAGCGTCACCGGCGGATCGGGCTCGAGCGCCAGTATCGTCTCGCGGTCGACCGTTGCGCCGATCCCCTCCATCAGCGCCGGCGCGTTGGCTGAGACGAGCCGGGCCAGATCCGCTTCGTATGAGCCATCCGCGCGACTGGCGATGGTTTCGGCCATTTCCTCGATGCCGACGGCTTCGCTGAGCGCGATGGCATCCTGCGCCAGCGTAATCAGGCGCACGGCTGGCAGGACATCCTCGCCGCTCAATCCACGCGGCAGGCCCTTGCCGTCCCAGCGTTCGTAAATCTGCCCGAGATTGTGCCGAATCTCCTCGGAAAGGCCGAGCCGTTGGCCGATCCGCTGCGCGACCTCGCAATGCGCGGTAAGCACCGGGCGCGCGACCGCGAGCGCCTGCGACATCGCGGCCTCGATCGCCCTGGCCTGCGCGTCAGGCTCGAGATCATAGTAGAACCGCTTGAAGGCCTGCACGAAGACCCTGCCCAGTTCCGCCCGATTGCCCATGTCAAGACCGACAAGATCCTGACGGAGCGCGATTTCGTCGCCGAAGGTGGCCGACAGAAGGTCCGTGTCGGCATTGCAGCCGACATAGCGCAGCATCGACTGGTGGTAGGCATTGCGCCGAACCTCATCGGGAACACCCCCAAGCGCGGCGATCCGCATTGCAAGCACACAAGATTTCAGCGCGAAGTCGCGAGAATGGCCAGTGGCGAGATCGGAAGCATAGGCCAGGACCATCATGAAGTCCGCGCGGCGCATCGAGACGTCTGTCATCGCACACCCCCCAGTGAGCCCCATGCTAGCCCCGTGGGCCGTCAATACCTAGGGGAAAATCCCAAGCTTGACGTATCGACGCGCGCCTGCATTCCGCCTCCCCTCTCCCTCGCAAGCCTGCCACAAGCTTGTTGAGGCATGGTCTGGCCAAGGAAAACCGGCAAAAGGCGGACTTTCTTGGCGATTTCTCCACCCAGCGACATCGTTATGGATGTCGCCCGAGCCGCGGAGCCGGCGGACATCGAGGCTGCCCGCGCCGCGCTGACGAAGCGCGCGGGCGGTGCTGCCGGCACGTTCTCGGTCGACGCCGCCGCGTCGGTCGATGCCGGCTCGATCCTGTCGCGCGCCACGGCTGACAAGGCCGCGGCGACAGCCGACCCGGCCAAGAAATTCAAGAAATTCGAAGCGATGGTCTTGCAGACCTTCATCCAGAACATGCTGCCCAAGGACACCGAGGGCGTCTACGGCACGGGTCTCGCCGGCGACATGTGGAAATCGCAGCTTGCAGAGCGTGTCGCCGACGTCATGGCCGATCGCGGCGGCATCGGCATCGCCAAGTCGCTGCTCGCCGACCACTACATGGACGGCAAGCGCAAGGTGCCGATCGGCCCGGTTTCAAATGGACCGGAGAAGACCGAGATCGACCAGCAAAACCGTCTGTCCACCTCGCTCGTCCAGGAATTGCAGCGCAAGGCCGCAAGGTCGATGACCGGCGACGAGATAACCACAAAAACAGACATCAAGATCTAAACTGGGAAACGCCATGGCCGACATTACGGAATTCACCCCAAACCTGCCGGCGCGCACGACAGAATCGGAAACACCGATCCAGTTCGCACGGCCTGGAAATCTCGCCGCCATCATCGGCCGCATCGAGGAAGTGGTCGAGGAAGAGACCGCCGGCATCCGTAGCGACACCAGCTACGACCTCAAGGCGTCGAACGCCCGCAAGAGCCGCTATCTCTATGAACTGACCCGCGCCATGAAGGGCGGCAGCGAGGTCGAATTCCTCGAGCAGCACCGCGAAGGCCTGATCCGGCTGCGCCAGAAGCTGGCGAGGAACGAGGCGGCGATCCTGGCGCATCTCTCCGCCGTCAACGAGGTTGCCGGCCTGTTGCGGACCGCCATTCAGCGCGCCGAGACCGACGGCACCTACTCCGCCGTCGAATTCGGCAGGAAAGGTTAGGGCGCGATGACTTCGGGCTCGGGCTCTCGATGATCAAGGTCATTGCCATCGCGGTCTGGATCTGCGCCGCCACGCTCGGCGCGGTGTTCTATTCGTTCCAGGCAGCGGGTGAAAAAGGTGTCGGCGAAACCCCGAAGCCGATGCTGGGCGGGTTGGACTACGTCAAGACCGACATCATTTCGGTGCCGCTGATCCACAACGCCTCGATCGACGGCTACTTCCTGACCAAGCTCGTCTACACTGTCGAGCCGGAGCAGATAAAGAAGCTGTCGATCCCGGCCGACGCGCTGATCACCGATCAGGTCTACACCTATCTCTATTCCAACCCCCAGATCGACTTCACCAACAAGCAAACGATCGACCTCGATGCCTTTCGCGCCGCGATCCGCGACACCATCAACACCCGTGTCGGCGCGAACCTGGTGCATGAGGTCCTGATCGATCAGGTCAACTTCCTGTCGAAGGACGAAATCCGCGACAACTGGCTGCGCCGCAAGAAAAGCGAGACCGCAAGCGAGATGACCAAGGCGTTCAAGGACCATTGAGCCCCGCAAGGTGCTGCCCGTGCCGACGCCGGCATGTGCGGCGATAGGAACCAGCCCCTGCAAACTGCATTGACGTAAACGTCAATCCAAAGCTATATGCGGCAGCGATCATGATCGCCAAAGATGCGGCACGGGCTTCCGCCGGACCGTAATGCCCTGCGCTACAGATACAACCAGACAAGCAGATGCAACCAGACAGGAGAACAGCGTGAGCGTTCAGCAGATTGCCGAGAAGATCAAGTCACGCGTGGCCAGCAGCGGGTTCGATCGTTCCGTGAAGTTCGACACCGGAAGCGACGGCGTCATCGTCATCGACGGTGCCACCGTCTCGAACACCGATGCCCCGACCGACTGCACCATCAAGCTCTCGCTCGACGACCTGGACTCGCTGATCGCGGGCGATCTGAACCCGACCATGGCGTTCATGACCGGCAAGATCAAAGTCGAAGGCGACATGACGGTCGCCATGGCGCTGAGCCAGTTGATCGGCTGAGTGCGCGGCCGCTTGAACGCGGCTTTTTGAGATCAGACAAACGCCGCCTTTCGGCGGCGTTTGTCTGAGGAGTGATGGGTTAGTGTCTTAGGCCGCCAGCGTCGGCGCCTGCGCCTTCAGCTTGCGGCCGGCAGCCTTCAGCGTGCCCATAGCGCCGTCAAGCGCCCCGTCCACCAGTTTCAGTGCCAGCAGCCGATGCCGCTCATAAGGTCCGGGCATGGCGAGCGAACCGGTCCTGGCGGCCGAGAACCCAAAGCGTCCGTAGTAGGGCGCATCGCCCACCAGAAGGATTGCCGCGTGGCCGAGGCGCGCCGCCTCGGCGATGGCATGGCGCATCAGCGCCGAACCGATGCCGGCGTTCTTGAGCGACGGGTCGACGGCGAGCGGGCCAAGCAGCAATGCCGCCGCACCGCCCTCGCCCAGCCTGACATCCCACAGCCGCACCGTGCCGGCAACGCCGCCCGAGGCATCGCGCGCGACGAAGGCCAGGCCTTCCGAAGGCCGGCGGCCGCGCCGCAGCTTCTCCGACGATTTGGTCTTGCGCTTCGGCCCCATGGCACGATCGAGCAAGGCTTCGCGCGCCGCGACGTCGGCAACGGTTTCCGCGACCATCATGAAGGCCGGCGCATGAGCTACGAGTTCAACTGACATTTCCATTTCCGCAATCCCTGGCGAGCGGAGATCTGTTCCACAGGCGAGCCCGGGTGGGCGACATGCGCCCACCTGGGATGATCTGATCGGCTCTCTCAGCGCATTTTCGGGCGAAATCGTGTCCGGTTCGCCGTTCGAAAATGCGCCAAGGAAGCGCCGTCAGATCACGTAGGATCGGAGAGGCTCGAAGCCGTTGAACGCGACCGCCGAGTAGGTTGTCGTGTAGGCGCCGGTGCCTTCGATCAGCACCTCGTCGCCGATGGTCAGCGACAAGGGCAGCGGATAGGGCGTCTTTTCGTACATCACGTCGGCCGAATCGCAAGTCGGGCCGGCGAGCACGCAAGGCGCGGTCTCCGTGCCGTCATGACGGGTGACGATCGGGTAGCGGATCGCCTCGTCCATCGTCTCGGCCAGGCCACCGAACTTGCCGATGTCGAGGAACACCCAGCGCACATTGTCGTTATCGGCCTTCTTCGAGATCAGCACGACTTCCGACTTGATGACGCCGGCATTGCCCACCATGCCACGGCCCGGCTCGATGATGGTCTCCGGGATCGCGTTGCCGAAATGCTTGCGCAGCGCCGAGAAGATCGCCTGGCCATAGGCCTGGGCCGCCGGCACGTCGCGCAGGTAGCGCGTCGGGAAACCGCCGCCCATGTTCACCATCTTCAAGACGATGCCTTCCTCGGCGAGCGTCGCGAAAACCGTCTTGGCGTCGCGCAGCGCACGGTCCCAGGCGGTCAGGTCGGTCTGCTGCGAGCCGACGTGGAACGACACGCCATAGGCGTCGAGGCCGAGGCCCTTGGCATGGCGCAGCACGTCGACGGCCATCGCCGGCATGCAGCCGAACTTGCGCGACAGCGGCCACTCGGCGCCCTCGCCGTCGGTCAGCACGCGGCAGAACACGCGCGCGCCTGGAGCGACGCGGGCGACCTTCTCGACCTCCTCGACGCAATCGACCGCGAACAGGCGGATGCCGAGCTGGTAGGCGCGTGCGATGTCACGCTCCTTCTTGATGGTGTTGCCGAAGGAGATGCGGTCCGCCGGCGCACCGGCGTCCATCGCCATCTCGACTTCGGCAACGGAAGCGGTGTCGAAGGACGAGCCCATCGCAGCAAGGAGACGCAGGATTTCCGGCGCCGGGTTTGCTTTCACCGCATAGTAGATCCTGGAATCGGGCAGCGCCTTCTCGAAGGCGCGGAAATTGTCGCGAACGACATCGAGGTCGACGACGAGGCAAGGGCCGGTCGGACGTCGGGTGGCGAGGAAGTCGAGGATGCGCTGAGTGGCCATCGGGATTCTCCATCACGCCTTTCGGCGCGCACAAGGGTGCGGACGCGGGCTTTCGGCCTCGCGAACACGCGGTGGACAAAGGCGGGACGGAAAATCATGGAACCAGCCGGTGGAGACCCCGGAACCATGAAACGCCGTCTCGCGGCGATGAACCTCAGCCTTGCCCGGCTTCAGTTCGCTTTGTCTGCCTTGGCTTGGATTGGGAGAACCCCGTTCCGCACTGCCGGCAATGATGGTGTGCCTCTTCAGTAACCCCGGTCTTTGGACAACCGGCAGAGAACCAGAAAGGCCCGCACCGTCGTTGCTTCAAGGTGTCCTCGGTCTGGCGGTTGGCCGCTAAACCGACTGGAGGGGTTAGCTCCAGTTACCTTACCGATTTCCCTCGCCATTCGAGGATCGGCGGACACCCACAGGCACGTGCGACTTTGGGCAAGCGCGATATAAGAGCGAAGAGTTTCACAATCAATAAAAATCGTATCCAAGGTTGTAAAATTTCTGGCGTCGAACAAAGTTGGCTCAACCGTATCCGGATAGCGAACGATGACAGGCACGCGTGGCCCTCTCAATGCCTTTCTCGATCTTCGCCAGATGCCGGTGGCGCATGCCGCGCTTGGCCCGCTGGCCGGCCTGCGGCTGGCCGTAAAGGACATCTACGACGTTGCCGGCTATCGCAGCGGCTGTGGCAATCCCAGGAAATTCGCCGATAGCCCGGCCGCCTCGCGCACGGCGCCGGCGGTGCAGATGATTCTCGATGCCGGCGCGCGCTTCGTCGGCAAGACACAGACCGACGAGCTTGCCTTCGCGCTGTTCGGCCAGAACGCGCATTTTTCGTTTCCGGTGAACCCGGCCGCGCCCGACCGCGTCACCGGCGGCTCGTCGTCGGGATCGGCGGCGGCGGTGGCGGGCAAGCTCGCCGACATCGCCACCGGCTCCGACACCGGCGGCTCGATCCGAGCGCCGGCGAGCTTTTGCGGACTGATCGGGCTGCGCACCACGCATGGCCGCATTTCGCTCGACGGCACCATGAAGCTGGCGCCGAGTTTCGACACTTTCGGCTGGTTCGCCGACGACATCGAGACTTACGAGACCGTCGGCAAGCTGCTGCTCGGCCGCGACCCGCACCATCACCATCTGGACCGCCCGCTGGCGCTCGGCTGGCTGGACGAGCTGGTCGCCCGCCCGGCACTTGCCGAATATGCCGGAATGAAGAGGTTGGCGAGCGCGGTTTTCGGCGCGCCGACGACGCCGACGATGCCCTTCAGTTCGTCTCCGGATGAACTCTACTGGTGCTTTCGCCGCCTCCAGGCCAAGGAAGCCTGGGGCGTGCATGGCGAATGGATCACCAGCGGCGAGCGTGACCTCGGCCCCGGCGTCGAGGAGCGTTTCGGCTTCGGCCGCGCCGTCGACGAGCGGACGGCGCAGGCTGAGGAGGTGCGAAGGCTGGTCTTTCGCGATGAACTCGGCGCCCTGCTCGGCAAGGACGGCTTCCTCGTTCTGCCGACGGTGCCGGGCCCGGCGCCCTATGTCGACTCGACGCCGGAGCAATTCCAGGCCTATCGCGAGCGGGCGCTGCACCTTCTGTGCCTCGCCGGGCTCTCCGGCTTTCCACAGATCACCTTGCCCATCGGCTCGGTCGCCGGCGCTCCGTTCGGCCTGTCGCTGCTTGGCCCTTCCGGCAGCGACATTGCCCTGATACGGCTCGGCCGAAAACTTCTCGACGCAGCAAAGGCCTGACAATGGACACACTGACCCGCATGCGCGCCTTCATCGACGTCGTCGAGGCCGAAGGCTTTTCGGCGGCCGCGCGCAAGATCGGCCGCTCCAAGGCGCTGCTGTCGAAATATGTGCGCGAGCTGGAGGACGAGCTCGGCGCGCTGCTCCTCAACCGCACCACGCGCCAGTTCTCGATGACCGAGGCCGGCCACACCTATTACCGGCGCGCCTCCGAGATCGTGCGCGAGGTCGACAGTCTCGCCGACGCCGTGCGCGAATCATCCGGCGACGTGCGTGGCCGCATCAAGGTGTCGGCGCCGCGCACCTTCGCTGACGCGCCGATCGGTCAGTCGCTGATCGACTTCGCCAAGCAGCACCCCGACATCGTGCTCGATATCCAGCTCGACGACCGCTTCGTCGATCTGGTCGAGGAAGGCTTCGACCTCGCGGTCCGCATCTCGCGCCTGGAGAATTCGTCGCTGATCGCCAGGCGGCTGGCGCCGTTTTCGGTAAAACTCTGCGCCTCGCCGGAGTTGATCGCCAAGCATGGCATGCCGACGCGTCCGCAGGACCTCGGCCACATGCCTTGCATCGTCGACACCAATGGCCGCGGGCTGAACAACTGGCCGTTCAAGGGTGACAATAACGACCAGCTGAGCGTCGCGGTGTCGGGCCCGATCGAGGTCAACAGCCCGATGGCGGCGCGCGCCGCCGCCATATCGGGGCTCGGATTCTGCATCCTGCCGGATTTCATCGCCGCGCCCGATTTGAAGAGCGGCCTGCTGGTGACGGCGCTCGATGACCGCATCCTGTCCGGCGGCGGCATCTTCGCCGTCTACCCGCACCGCCGCTATCTGCCGGCCAAGGTCCGCGTCTTCGTCGACTTCCTGGTGCAATGGTTCAGGACGCGCGAGATCGCCTAGCCGGTTTTAACCGTCTCAAGGTCCCAATTTCGCCCCCTTTCTGGTCACTCTCGACATCTCTCCGAGGCCAATGGAATCGCGACCGGTAATGCACCTGAAACGGCACGCAATCATGCTGGCTTCGGCCTTGACGGCGATCTTTGCCGCGACTGGTCCAGCTTACGTGCACCCGCACGTCTTCGCCGAGGCGCGCCTCGACGTGATCCTCGGCCCGGATCACCAAACCGTGAAGGCGCTGCGCCATCTGTGGCGCTTCGACGACCTGTTTTCGAGTACGGTGATGATGGAGTTCGACAAGAACTCCGATCTGAAACTTGACGACAAGGAGCTGAAGGAGGTCGCCGACACGGTTCACGCCTCGCTGGCCGAATTCAATTACTTCCAGCTCGTCACGCAGAACGGCAAGGACGTGACGATGGTGCCGCCGCCGCATCTGATGGCCAATTTCGACAACGACCAGTTGATCATCCTGTTCGAGTCCGAACCCAAGGTCCCGATCAAGCTGACCGGCACGATCGACATCGGCGTCTACGACCCGACCTTCTACACGGCGATCGACTTCACCGAGGATTCCAACATCACGGTCGAAGGCCTGCCGTCCAATTGCACCAGCAAGGTGATCCGTCCGGACCCGGATGAGGCGATCAAGGAAAACCAGAAGACGCTGACGGATGCCTTCTTCAACGACCCGACAGGCACCGACATGAGCAAGATCTTTGCCACCAAGCTCGAACTGACCTGTCAGCCAGAAGGATGAAGCCGGTGACGAAACCGTCCCTGCGTTTGGCATTCGGCCTGTTGGCCCTCACCTTTGCCGCGATGCATTTCGCCAACGCCGCGCATGCCCAGTCCTCGCTCGGCATCGGCGTCAATGACGGCATGGCGCCGAGCACCGGTCCGTTCGCCCACATCCTGATGTGGATCAATCTACGCCAGCAGGAATTCTACCGCGCGCTGGCAGCAGCCATGAAGGCGATGCGCCAGGACAACAGCAAGATCTGGATCCTTATCGGCCTGTCCTTCGCCTATGGCATCTTCCATGCCGCCGGCCCCGGCCACGGCAAAGCCGTCATCTCGTCCTACATGGTGGCCAATGAAGTGGCGCTGCGGCGCGGCATCCTGTTGTCCTTCGTCTCGGCCCTGCTCCAGGGCTTGACGGCGATCGTGGTCATGCTGCTCGCCTATTTCGTCCTGCGCGGCACCACCATCTCGATGACCGACGCGGCCTGGTTCATGGAGATCATGAGCTTTGCGCTGGTCACCCTGTTCGGCGCCTGGCTGCTGTGGCGCAAGCTCGGCCCTTCCGTCCTGCGCCTGTTTGGCAAAGGTCCCGCCTACAGCCTGTCGGCGGCTCACGCCGGCCATTCTCATGGTAGCCATTCTCATGGTGGCCATTCTCATGCGGGTCACTCCCACGCCGGCCATTCGCATGCCGCCCACAGCCATTCGGCGCATGCCCATTCGCACGCTCTCCATGTGCATGACGATCACGGCCATGCGCATGACCATTCGCACGATCACCACGACCATAGCGCGCATGACCACCATCATGACCATGGCGCGCATGCCCATCACGATCACGCTGCGGGCGAGGTCTGCGAAACCTGCGGCCACTCGCACGCACCCGATCCGGCGCTGCTCTCTGGCGATCGCTTCGATTGGCGCACCGCCTGGTCGGCGGTGGCGGCGGTTGGCATCCGCCCCTGCTCCGGCGCGCTGATCGTGCTCAGCTTCGCCCTGCTCAACGGGCTGTGGCTCGGCGGCCTGCTGTCGGTGCTGGCAATGTCGATCGGCACCGCCATCACCGTCTCGGTACTGGCGACGCTTGCCGTGACCGCCAAGAACTGGGCGGTGTATTTCGCCGGCGACGGCCGCATGGGCAACCGCATCCATTCGATCGTCGAGATCGGCGGCGCCGCCTTCGTGTTCCTGTTCGGACTTTTGCTGCTGTCGGCGAGCCTGACAGGCAGCGTCTAGGCCTGCTCGAACGGATGGGCTGCACGAACTCCTAATCGGGGAGCTTGCCGCCTAGCTCATCCTCGACATGGGCGCGGATGATATCGTCAAAGCTCTTCTCGGCGCTGAAGCCGAGCTCCCGTGACCGCTTCGCCTCGAACCGAGTCGGCCAGCCCTTGACGATCGCCCAGATCGTCTCGTCCGGCACCTCACGGATCAGGCTTGTCACTTTTGGCCCTGCAATGCGTTCCAGCGCCTCGATCTGCTCGCCGACGGTGACGGCGACACCAGGCATCGTTAGGTTGCGGCGTGGCCCGACGGCGGCGCCGTCGATCCCGGCGGCATGGATCAGGAAGTTCACCGCCGAGCGCGGGCTGGCGTGGGTGTGCACGACCGAGCGCGGCACCGGCAGGATCGCTTCATGGCCGCTCAAGGGCTCGCGGATGATGCCGGAGAAGAAGCCGGAAGCCGCCTTGTTCGGCTTGCCGGGCCGCACGCAGATGGTCGGCAGCCGGATGCCGATGCCATCGAAGAAGCCGCGCCTGGAATAGTCGGCCAGCAGCGCTTCGCTCATCTGCTTCTGGGTGCCGTAGGAGGTCAGCGGCGTCGGATGGAAGTCGTCGGGAATGACATCCGGGAATGGCGCGCCGAATACCGCGATCGACGAGGTGAAGACGACGCGCGGCGCAAAACCGGCCAGCCGGATGGCGTCGAACAGGGCGCGCGTGCCGTCGAGATTGACGCGGTAGCCGAGATCGAAATTCGCTTCCGCCTCGCCCGACACGATGCCGGCAAGATGGAACACGACATCGGGTCGCGAAGCCACCAGGCCTTCGGCGGCGCCCGCCGCGGCGAGGTCGCCGGTATGGGTATTGATGCTGACGCCGTCCATCGCCGGCGCCTGTGGCGGCACGATGTCGTGCAAATCGAGCGCGGTGATCTTCTCGGCCCGCAGCGTGCCGTCCTTTGCCAGCCGGGCGATGAGCTTGCGGCCGACCATGCCCGCGGCGCCCGTGATCAGAATGCGCATGTCAAAATCCCTTACTTGCCCTGATTTTTGCGCTGGCTGCGCGCGCGCAGCCAGAACACTAGGAAGAACGCCATCACGAACACGGTGCCGAACACACCGGCCAGCACGGTCGAAAAACTGCCGAGTGCCAGCATCATGGTCGGCAGGTAGAAGGCGGCAATGCCGAACAGAAGCATGATCCAGACCGCCGCGATGGCCGCATTGCGCGTGTCGCGGTCCATCATGCCGCACCGGGGCGGCGGTCGTCGGGCTCGGTTTTCAAAGCTGGAGAACTCCTGAGGCAGGTTCGATCGATGGTCATCGACAGGACCTAGTGATAGTGGCCGTGATGCGGGACAGCATCGTGCTCGTGCTCGTGATGGTGGTCGTCGCCCTCGTCGGTGCACTTTCCGAATTCCGGCTCCACGGTGGCATGGCTGATGCCGTGCGCGCTGGCAAGCCGCTTCTTGACGGCGCTGACCGCCTGATACGCATCGACGCCGTCATTGAGGCAGGCATGCAGCGTCGCCATGTTGCTGGCGCCATCGAGCGACCAGATATGCATATGGTGCACCTCCCGCACGCCCCTAACCGTGGCCTCGATATCCCGGGCGATTAGGTCCCGGTCGAGGCTTGGCGGCACGCCTTCGAGCAGCACATGGGCCGCGGCGCGCATCAGCGACCAGGCCGTCGACAGGATGAGCAGCGAGACCAGCACCGACAGGATCGGGTCGATCGGCGTCCAGCCGGTCGCCAGGATCACCAGTGCGGCCACGATCGCCGCGGCCGAGCCGAGCAGGTCGCCAAGCACATGCAGGATGGCGCCACGCATGTTCAGGCTTTCGCGGTCGCCGCCATGCAGCACGAAGAAGGAGCCGAGATTGACCAGCAGGCCGAGGACCGCCACCACCAGCATCGGTCCGCCCAGCACCGGCGCCGGCGTCTGCAGTCGCTCCCACGCCTCGTAGATGATCCACAGCGCGATGACGAAGATGGCGATGCCGTTGGTGTAGGCCACCAGCGTCTTGACCCGGCCGAAGCCGTAGGTGAGCTGGCCGGTCGCGGGCCGTCCCGCAAGGTGGAAGGCATACCAGGCAAGGCCCAGCGCGATCGCGTCGGCGAGCATGTGCCCGGCATCGGCCAGCAGCGCCAGCGAGCCGGTGAAGAGGCCGCCGAGTGCCTCCGCCACCATGAACCCCGCCGTCAGGCCGGCCGCGATCAGCACGCGCTTCTTGTCGGTCGAGCCATGCACATGGCCGGCCCCGCCGTGATCATGGCCGCTATGGTCGTGGGAATGGGCCAAAATAAGAACTCCTAGGCGCCGAATTCAGCGCGACAATCCTCGAGCCGTCGCTTCTGCTGGCCGTCGCCATCGAAATTGGCCGGGTCGAGCCACGCTTCGTAAGCCTTGCGCAACGCCGGCCATTCCTTGTCGATGATCGAATACCATGCGGTGTCGCGGTTTTCACCCTTGACGATGAGATGCTGGCGGAAAATGCCCTCGAATTTGAAGCCGAACCGTTCCGCCGCCCGCTTCGACGGCTCGTTGCGGTTGTTGCACTTCCATTCGTAGCGGCGATAGCCGAGCCCGTCGAAGATGTATTTCATGAACAGGAACTGCGCTTCCGTGGCTGCCGGCTTGCGCGAAATGAGCGGTCCCCAATAGATGTTGCCGATCTCGATGACGCCATAGGCCGGATCGATGCGCATCAGCGTCTGGCGCCCGGCGACCTTGCCGCTGGCCTTGTCGATGATGGCGAAGAACAGCGGATCTTCGCTGGCCTCGACCTTGTCCAGCCATGGCTGGAAGGCGGCACGGGTTTCCGGCGGATAATCGGGCAGCCAGGCAAAGCGGCCGTCGACATCGGACACCGAGGACGCTTCGTAGAGCCCATCACCGTGCTTTGCGGCGCTCAGCGGTTCAAGCCGGACGTATCGACCGTCGATGGGCTTGCGCTCGGGTCGCGGACGCGGTTGCCAGTCTTTGAGATTTTCCGACACCAAAAACTCCAATCCGTTTGACTTTTGCGGGCCAAGGCTCACAAAAACCCGACCCAACAGTAAGAACCACACGGACGGGAAAAATGCTCCACACGATTTCGGCCTTCGACCGTCTCGGCGAGGAAAATGCGTTCGCTGTGCTGGCGCGGGCAACGGCGCTGGCTCAACAGGGCCGCGACATCGTCAATCTCGGCATCGGCCAGCCCGACTTCAAGACGCCGCGGCACATCGTCGAGGCCGCCATCAAGGCGCTGCGCGACGGCCACCATGGCTACACGCCGGCAAACGGGCTTCTGGCGACGCGCGAGGCTGTGGTGCGGCGCACGCTGACCACCACCGGTGTCGAAGTGTCGCCAGAGACGGTGATGGTCCTGCCCGGCGGCAAGCCAACCATGTTCGCCGCCATCCTGATGTTCGGCGAGCCCGGCGCCGAGATCCTCTACCCCGATCCCGGCTTTCCCATCTACCGCTCGATGATCGAGTTCACCGGCGCGGCACCCATTCCCGTGCCGATGCGCGAGGAGAACGGCTTTGCCTTTTCCGCCGAGGAAACGCTGGCGCTGATCACCTCCAAGACCAGGCTCTTGATTCTCAATTCGCCGGCCAACCCGACCGGCGGCGTCACGCCCCGCGCCGAGATCGAGAAGCTGGTCAGGGGCCTGGAGAAGCACCCAGACGTCGCCATCCTTTCCGACGAGATCTACGACGTCATGACCTATGACGGCGAGACGCATTGCTCGCTGCTCGGCTTCCCCGAGATCCGCGACCGGCTGATCGTGCTCAATGGCTGGTCCAAGACCTGGGCGATGACTGGCTGGCGCATGGGCTGGTCGATCTGGCCGAATGGCGACAAGGGCGCTCATCTCTACGACAAGGTGCGCAAGCTGGCGGTCAATTGCTGGTCCTGCGTCAACGCGCCGAGCCAGTTCGCCGGCATCGCCGCCATCGACGGTCCGCAGGACGACGTCGACAGGATGATGCGCGCCTTCGACCGCCGCAGGAAGATCGTGGTCGAGGGACTGAACGCCTTGCCCAACATTTCCTGCATCACCCCCAAGGGCGCCTTCTACGCCTTCCCCAACGTGTCGAAGACCGGCTGGAAGGCAAAGAAGCTGGCTTCCGCCCTGCTCGACGACGCCGGCGTGGCGCTGATCGGCGGCCCCGATTTCGGCATTCTCGGCGAAGGCTACATCAGGCTCTCCTACGCCAACTCCGAGGAAAATATCTTGCGGGCGCTGGAGCGGATCGGAGCCTTCCTGGCGAAGTGAGCTTCAAAGCGGCCTGCTGCCCTCTCCCGGACGGTGTCATGAGCCGTCCGGAGGCGCGCGGCCAAGACTGGGCGTGCATGTCGAGAACGGCTACGGTCCTCGGAGATCAGGATCGAAGTGGGGTGACATCCGAATGTTCTATGCAATCCTTGCCTATCATGTGGAAGACGCAATCAAGGCGCTGACGCCACAGGAAGACGCGGCGCTGATGACCGACCTGCTCAATATCCATGAAGGGCTCTATGCCGACGGCAGCCTTGGCCCCTCGGCGCGGCTTGGCGCGACACAATCGGCCTGCACCTTGCGCGACGGCATCATCGTCGATGGCCCCTTCGCCGAAACCAAGGAACAGCTTCTCGGCCTCTATGTCGTCGATTGCCCGACGCGCGATGATGCCATCGCCATCGCGCGCGAGTTTCGACGCGTCAACCCGACCGCCGTCTACGAGATCCGCCCCGTTCCGCTCTATCTGCCCGGCGTTCCGTTGGAGACACCGCCTCAGGGGTAGGGAGCATGATCCCTTAAAAGGGGAACCTGGTTTCTCAGACTAGCCACGCCCCACGAATGGCATCTTGGTCGCCATCACCGTCATGAACAGCACATTGGCGTCGAGCGGCAGGCTGGCCATGTGGACGACCGCGTCGGCAACATGCTGGACATCCATCACGGCCTCGGCGGCGATGGAGCCGTTGGCCTGCGGCACGCCGACGGTCATCGGCTGCGCCATGTCGGTCAGCGCATTGCCGATGTCGATCTGGCCGCAGGCGATGTCATAGGGGCGGCCGTCGAGCGCCAGCGTCTTGGTCAGTCCGGTGATGGCGTGCTTGGTCGCCGTGTAGGGCACCGAGCCCGGGCGCGGCGCATAGGCCGACACCGAACCGTTGTTGATGATGCGGCCACCCATCGGCCGCTGCTTGCGCATGGCGCCAAAGGCGGCACGCGCGCACAGGAACGAACCGGTGAGGTTGACGCCGACGACATCGTTCCACACCTCGACCGGGATCTCGTCGATCGGCGTCGACTTGTAGCCCATGCCGGCATTGTTGAAGAGCAGGTCGACGCGACCAAAGGCCTCCGCCACGGTCTCGAAAAGATCATCGACCTCGCCGGCCTTGCTGATGTCGCAGGCAACCGCCAGCGCCTTGGCGTCGGAGGGGCCAGCCTCGGCGACCGCGGCGTCCAGCACCGCCTTGCGGCGACCGCAGAACACCGTGTTCCAGCCGGCCTTGAGCAATGCCGTGGCGACGCTCTTGCCGATGCCCGTGCCGGCGCCGGTGACGATGGCGGTTTTCTCGGTCATGGCAGTTGTCCTCCGGCAGCGCCCGCGCGTGCCCGCTTGATTTTCAGGATCTGGCTTCAGAACAGAAGGCATCGCAAATGACGGCAGCGATGGCAAGCGGAGCGGCAAGCTCACGTTCCCGAAAAGTGGAACCCGGTGTGCGGAAGCGGCCTCATCCGGGCCGACAAAAAGGGCGGTCATTGGCGACCGCCCTGATCTGAACCGGACTTGGGAGGAGGAAAGCCGATCCGACTGTGTAGAATCATGCGCTTCCTGAGTTAACGAAGGGTAAACGCAGGGGGCGCCTGTGCCGATATGGGCTACCAGCGCGGATTGGGCGAGGTGCCCGCCTTGGCGGCCGGCACCTTGGCCGCGGAAACCGTCGCCTCGACATGGTCTACCAATGCGTCCGGCAGGCCAAGCCGGCCGGCGAGCAGGTCGAGATAGCCGCGCTCGGCGCGCGTGTCCGGGTCTATGGTCAGGCGCGACGCCGTGTAGAGCTCGAGCTTCTGCGCGTCGGTCTTGGCACCCGCCACCAGCGTGTCGAGATCGAGCGGGCTTTCCAGCTCCGCCATCAGGAATTTCTCGGCGTCGGAGCCGATCCCCGAAAGGCTGAGCTTGCCGGCGATCTTCTTGCGTTCCTCCTCGTCGACATGGCCGTCGGCCTTGGCCGCCGAGATCATCGCGCGAACAAGCGTCAGCGTGAACTCATCCTCGCCCTGTGGCGCCTGCGACGGGTGGAAGGCGGTGTCCTTGGGCGGCGGCAGCAATTCCGGTTCACCGGCGGCGGGCGCCTGCTCCGGTGCGTTGCCGGCCTTGTAGTTCTGGTAGGCCTTGTAGGCGAGGCCGCCGATGGCAGCCAATCCACCGAGCTTCACCGCGGTGCCTGTCACCTGGCGCCCGGCGCCGGTTCCAAGCAGCACCGCCGCCAGCGCGCCGGCTGCCAGCGGATTGTCCTTGGCCATCTGCACGGCCTGGCCCGCCTTGTCGCGGACGGTGCCGCTGGTGCCGGGAATTTGCGAGCCGAGCAGATCGTCGAGAAGCTTCTTGGGATCGAACATCAATGCCTCCAGGATTTGCCCGGCTGAACGGGCAGGTTTCGAACGTCGAAGACGTAGGTCCCGAAGCCTGGCATTGCAATGACAGGCTGCCGCTTGGCAGCAGCCAGGTGCCGGGATCAGGAGCCGATATGGGGGCCCTTGCCCCGCGCTTGCGCGAGTTCGACCTGGCGCTGGCGCTCGGCGTAGCGCTTGCGGTCTTCCTCCGAGCGGGCATCGAAGCAATGCGGGCAAGAGATACCGGCGGCAAATTTCGGCGACGACCGCTCGCTTTCCGTCAGCGGATGGCGGCAGGCGCGGCAGAGTTCGGCGTCCCCCTCGGCCAGGCCATGCGACACCGAAACGCGCTCGTCGAAGACGAAGCACTCGCCCTGCCACAGACTTTGTTCGGCCGGAACCTCCTCGAGATATCTGAGGATGCCGCCCTTGAGGTGGAACACATCCTCGAAGCCGAGCGACCTGACATAGGCGGTCGCTTTCTCGCAGCGGATGCCGCCGGTGCAGAACATCGCCACCTTGCGGCCTTCGAGCTCCGCCCGGTGCGCTTCCACCCAGGCCGGAAACTCGCGAAAGCTCGCGGTCGCCGGGTCGATCGCCCCCTTGAAGGTGCCGATCGACACCTCATAGGCGTTGCGCGTGTCGATGACGATCGTGTCGGGCTGCGAAATCAGGGCGTTCCAGTCGGTCGGCGCGACATAGGTGCCCGCACTTGTCGCCGGGTCGATGTCCCCGACGCCCATGGTGACGATCTCGCGCTTCAGCCGCACCTTCATGCGGTGGAACGGCATTTCCGCAGCTTCGCTGTACTTGACCTCCAGGCCCGCCAAGCCCTCGACGGCCTCGATATGGTCGATGAGTTCGGCGATCGCTGCTTCGCTGCCCGCGATGGTACCGTTGATGCCTTCATGCGCCAGGAGCAGTGTGCCCTTGATGCCGCGTCCGCAACAAAAGGCCGCAAGCGGCGCGCGCAACGCTTCGAAGGCGTCGAGCCGGGCAAACCGGTAGAGCGCGGCGACGCGGACGGGTTGGGGTGGCGCGGACGGTGTCATTGCCAGAGCAACTAGACGCTCGTAAAAGCCGATTCAAGGCGAAATGGGTTCGATGGCCTGTTTCGGTGGCTTGTTTCGCTTGCCTGTCATGGCCCTGTCGGGGAAGAGACGGTAAGCTGTCCGATGGCGCGTGACATCGCGACGCGACCAGGTTCGTGGACAGGCAAACACCCGTCTGCTAATCGGTTGAAATAGCCTTTTACATGGAGAGACAGATGCCCAGCAAGACCGAAAAACTCCTGTCGCTTCTGAACGGTCAGCCGGTCATTCCGGTGCTGAAGATCACCGATGTCGCCAGCGCGGTGCCGCTGGCCCGTGCGCTGGCGCGCGGCGGCTTGCCGGCGATCGAGATCACGCTCAGAACCGCCGATGCGCTGGAAGCGATCCGGCGGGTCGCCGCCGAGGTCGAGGAAGCCATTGTCGGCGCCGGCACCATTCTGGACAGCGGGCAGTTCGACGAGGCAGCCAGCGCCGGTTCGCGCTTCATCGTCAGCCCAGGCATCACCCGCGAGCTTCTGGCGGCGGCCGCCGACAGCGACGTTCCGCTGCTGCCCGGCGCCATCACGCCCGGCGAGATCATGGCCGCGCGCGAGGCCGGCCTGCGCTTCCTGAAGTTCTTCCCCGCCGAGCAGTCGGGCGGCATCGCCTCCTTGAAGGCCTTCGCCTCGCCGCTGGCCGACGTCAAATTCTGCCCGACTGGCGGCATCACCGGCAAGAACGCGGCCGACTACCTCAGCCTGCCGAACGTGATCTGCGTCGGCGGTTCCTGGGTCGCGCCCGACGACATGGTCAAGGCCGGCAAATGGGACGAGATCGAAGCGCTGGCGCGCGCCGCGAGCCAGCTTCGGCAATAGCCATCGCTCACCAGGGCAACGGACCATTCTCATCGAAATAGCCGCCGGTGGGGCCGCCGGCCTTCAGCGTCGCCAACTGCACGATGATCCCGGCAGCCTGCTGCACCGTGCGGCCGCCCTTGTGCGCATTGAGGTCCGTCGCGGTGTAGCCGGGAGCGGCAGCGTTCACCATGATACCGAGCGTCGAAAGCTCCCGGGCGAAGGCCACGGTGATGGCATTGAGCGCTGTTTTCGAGCTGCCATAGCCCATGACATTGGGCGATTGGCTGTTGGCTGCGGCGCGCGCGATCGAGCCGAGATAGCTGCTGACCATAACGATGCGGGCGGCGGGCGATGCCAGGAGGAGCGGCAGGAATGCCTGAGTGACGCGAACCGGACCGAAGACGTTGACGTCATAGGTGGCCTTCATGTCGGCGACACTCTCGCGGCTCGGCGGCCGTTCGTAGCGGCCGTCCGGCCCCAGCGCATCAACATAGCCGGGGGCAATGCCGGCATTGTTGACCAGCGCATCAAGGCTGGATATCCGCGCCGTCAAGGTTTTGGTCGCGGCCTTTACGCTGTCGTCGCTGGCGACGTCGAGTTCGAGCCATTCGACGTCGAGCCCTTTGTTGCGCAACATCTTTGCCGCGGCCTCGCCGCGCTCGGCATCGCGGGCGCCGAGCCAGACCTTGAACCCCATGGCCGCCAGCCGGCGAGCGGTCTCGAGGCCGATACCCTTGTTGGCGCCGGTGACCAGCGCATTCACTTTCGTCGTCATATCCGTGTCTCCTTCTCGGTGAACCTAGAAATGACCTGCGTCGGCCGGTTTCGCGCGCCGGATACTCGCGTCCTCTTGCCTAATCCTCTCAACCGGTTGCGCAGTCCGCATGGATCGGCAATGCTGAAGACATGGAAGAAGCCCTGCAGGAATTGATCGCGATCGCCGGCCGCCATGCGCATGGGAGGCGCACAAAGACAGCCATCCCGCGTGTTTCCATCGGCCGCAGCGAGGTTGCGACCCCGCCGCTGCCCGAGCTTTGCCAACCGACGGCGCTGTTCGTGCTGCAGGGGACGAAAACGGTGCTGATCGGCGACCGCACGCTTCGCTATGGCGCCGGCAGCTATTTCGTCTATGCGGTGGAGACGCCCGCCACCAGCCAGCTCATCGAGGCGAGCAGCGCCCGTCCCTACGTAGCCGTCGCCTTCGCCCTCGATATCGAGCTGATCGCCGCCCTGATCATCGACCACAAGCCGGCGCTCGACGGCGACAGCTTCGTGACCAACCGGGCCGATGACGAACTGCTCGATGCATGGCGCCGCATGCTGCGGCTGCTCGACCGGCCTGCCGAGATTCCCGTGCTCGCGCCCATGTTCGAACGCGAGATCGCATTCCGCCTGTTGCAGGGTCCGCAAGGCGCGAAGCTTCGCCATCTCGCGCGCGCTGACGGCCGCTTGTCACAGATTCGCCGCGCCACCGCCTGGATACGATCGCACTACAACGAGCCTATCGACGTGACGGAATTGGCCGAGCTCGCGCATATGAGCAACGCTTCGTTTCACCGCCACTTCAAGGCGGCAACCGCGATGAGCCCGATCCAGTATCAGAAGCAGGTCCGTCTGCTGGAGGCGCGTCATCTGCTGATCGCCGAGTCGGGCAACGCCACGCGCGTCGCCTTTGCCGTCGGCTATGAAAGCGCATCCCAGTTCAGCCGGGAGTATGCGCGCCATTTCGGACTGCCGCCGGCGCGTGACGCCGCGCGGCTTCTGGCCAAGGGCGAAGCAGCTACGCTGGAAATCGACTGATGCCCGCCGCGCGGAAGTGACCACGGTTTGGGGAACGAAAGCTCGCGGTGACTTCCCGACAGGTCAACTCGGAACCAGTGCAAGAGCCGCGTCAGCCGGCATATGAAAAGCCCGGCTGGCTCTCGCCGACCGGGCCAATTCACCGGATCCTATCGGTCTTGGATCAATTGCAGACCCTGACCTTGTCGACCACCCTATGGTGATGAACCCAATGCGTGACCACCTTGGTCCTGCAGTGATGCTTGCCGTTCTTGATGATCACGGTTTCGGCTTGCGAAGGAGCAATCGCAGCGGATGCTGCCGCCAGTGCCAGAACTGATGCCAGTAGAATCTTCTTCATGAATATCCCCAGGTTGGAACGCGCCGATAGTAATCTGGAAATGGGTCCATCGTTCCGATCTCACGAGAAGTTCAGTCTCGCGTGGTCTGGCTCCCGACGGTGATGACCGGCGAGCCTTTCAGGCATCGAATGGGTAATATTGAACAGCAAAAAGCCGCGCAGGCTGCCCAGCGCGGCTTTGCGATTGGCTGGTCGGTTACTTCGTCTGGAAGCGGGCGACCGACATGAACTTGACAGCGTTGCCGGTGAAGCGATTGGGATCGGCCACCGGGTCGCCCGATTGGAAGCCGGCCGTATAGACTTCGCTCGGCGGGGTATGCACGATATTGTAGGCGTAGCCCGGTGCCGTCGTCGCGCTCGAAACGGCGGCGACAGTCTCGCCGCTGGTCAGCGCCCAGCGGGCGGCCTGAGGCGCGGCTGCAACCACAACGGCCCTGGGGCCGGGCTTCTGGTCGCGGGCGGTGGCCCTGGCTTCCTTGCGGGTCGTCTTCACGCCGGCGCCGATCGCGGCTGCCGGATCGGAACCGGCCGGACGGGCGGCAACGGCCTGGCGAGGCGATGCCGCATCGACGGCGGACGGATCGTTGAAGGCCGAGCGCGGTTCCTGGGACAGCGAGGCAAGCTGGTATTCGTCATCGCCGCCGACCTGTGCATTGGCGACCGGGGCATTAGCGGCCGGGGCGTTGACAACCTGGGCATTGGCGATCTGGGCATCGGCTTCGTCGAGCACGGCCTTGACCGCATCCGGCTTGGCCGGTGCCGGCCGGGCAGTCGGCAGCACCGAGAACGCATCCGTGGCGGACTTGTCCTGATCAGCCGTCTCGGCCAGCGCCATCAGCACATCCTTGCTGGGTGGCGGTGCAAGATCAGCCGGCAACGAGTGTTCGGGACGCCAGGTCGGCAATGGGATGTTGTTGACGGCAACCTGCGCCGGATCGGCCGCGGCGGCAGCCGCCATCGCCGCGGGGTCGGCCTTGCCGAAAGGCATGTTCGCCGGCGCCTGCGCGGTCGCCACGGCCTGTTCGGTGGTGGCCGTCGCATCCGCCGTGGCGAACGGAACATTCTCAGGCTGCTGCACGCCGACATCAGCCTTCGGCCGCGGTGCGAAGTCCGGCAGCGGAATCTCCTTGGCAGGCAGCGCCGCGATGATCGTCTCCGGCGTGTCCGTCTGCGGCTCCGGAGCCTGCTCGTCGGCGACCTGCGGAATTTCGGCGCGCTGCGCATTCTCGGGCGCGACGATAGCGATACCCGGCAGGTTGCTACTCTTGGCAGTGGCCAGCGGCTTCACGTTTCTCGGCTTGGGCGCGGGTGCGGCCGAAGCGGTTTCGACATCGGCGCTGTCGTCGGCTTCATCATCGCCGCCGCCAAAGAACGCCGAGAGGAACCCGCCGGACTTCTTGCTGCTGCCGCCGGCGCTTGCCAGTTCGATGTTGGGTGTGCCGGAGCCCCTGCGCGCCTTGTATGAAGCGAGCGCCTGTTCATAGCCTGGCAGAGGCCGGCCGTCGCTCGGCACATGCAGCGTCTTGCCATTGGGGAACAGGCCGACCAGTTCCTGGCGACTGATGCCGGGCCAATGGCGTACATTGCCAACGTCCATGTGGACGAACGGCGAACCGGAGGACGGGTAATAGCCGACGCCACCACCCTGCATCTTGAGGCCGATGTTGCGCAGCTTCTTCAGCGGCACGCCGGGAATGTAGAAGTCCATCGCCTTGCCGAGCATGTGCTGGCTCTTCTCGGCGACGCCCCGGCTGCGGCTGCGCAGCATCGAGTTGGTCGCCGGCGAGCGGTAGCCGCAGACGACCTGGATGTAGTCGGTGGCGCCGCTTTCCCGATACGCCTCCCAGACCAGGTCCAGCAGGCGCGGATCCATCTTGGTCGGCTCGTTGCGCCGCCAGTCGCGCAGGATGATGTTGATCTTCCTCAGACCCTCGGGAATGTAGCGGCCATTGCGCTTGTAGACGATCTCGGCCTTCTCGTGGGTGTGGAGGTGATAGAGCTTCAGCGAACGAACTTCGGCCTGGGCGCCCGTGGCGGCCGCGGCAACAAAACCAAATGCGACAATCACCGCTGCCAGCCATCTCGGCCAGACGCGCAAATGATGATGCCGCCCGTTTGTGAGTCGTTCGATTCTGTTCAAATCAAAAGGCCTTGCAGGCTGCCGTTTGTCCCCGGATTTGCCCAAACGGATGTGTCGTTTTCACATCCGAATATCGATCCTAATGGTTAATCATCGCTTATTGAAGCCGAAATGCGGTAACACCATGGCGATATCCCGTCAAAAATTGTTCGCAGGGTTTCTTGGTAAACCGCTGGTTTAGATCACGTTTCCGCCCTTGGCCGAAACACGATCTGTTACCATTAGCCTTAATGCGTGATCGCCACCTGTCGGGCACCGCTCTCAGTCCGTCATAATCCGGCCGGGACGGTGCAAGGACTGCACCATGACAGGGCAAGCTGGTCCCGGCCTTACGCCGCTCAGGAGGCGAGGCGGTCGATACGCCCGGTTTCCGGGTCGATGCCGTATTCCTTGAGCTTGCGGTAAAGCGTCGAGCGGCCGATGCCGAGGCGGCGGGCGACTTCGCTCATCTGGCCGTTGTAGTGATCGATGGCGAGCTTGATCATCTCGAGTTCGACATCGGCCAGTGCCCGCACATTGCCGCGTTCGTCGAGCGCCCTCACCGTGCCGAAGCGAGGCTGCGTCCTGACAGCTTGATCGTGCACACTTGCCGGAACGGCATCGCCGGGCACGACATCCTCATCGCGGGGCTCCAGCGGTGGCGGCGCAAGACCGTCCGCTTCCTGATCGCCATCGGTTTCGAGGTTGACGGTGCCTTCCACCTGCGCCCGGATCTGCGGGAAATCATCGACCGTCAGCACGTCGCCTTCGCACAGCACGGAGGCGCGGAAGACCGCGTTCTCCAATTGCCTGATGTTGCCCGGCCAGTCATAGGCCTGCAGCACGGCAAGCGCCGCCGCCGAAATGCCCGTAAGGCGATGGCGCGGGTCGGCAGGCGCCACCTTCTCCATGAAATGCGCGACCAGGTGTGGGATGTCGTCGCGGCGGTCGCGCAGCGGCGGCACGAAGATCGGATAGACGTTCAGCCGATAGAACAGATCCTCACGGAACTTGCCGTCCTTGACCTGCTGCAGGAGGTTGCGGTGCGTGGCCGAAATCAGCCTGATGTCGACCCTGACGGTGGCGCGGCCGCCGACCGGATCGACCTCGCCGTCCTGCACGGCGCGCAGCAGCTTGACCTGCACGTCGAGCGGCAGGTCGCCGATCTCATCGAGGAACAGCGTGCCCGAATGCGCTTCGACGAACTTGCCGGTGTGCTTGTCGGTGGCGCCGGTGAACGAGCCCTTCTCGTGGCCGAACAGGATCGATTCGACCAGATTGTCGGGAATGGCGCCGCAATTGACGGTGACGAAGGGTTTCGATCGACGGTCGCCGCTGCCCTGGATGGCGCGTGCCACCAGTTCCTTGCCGACACCGGATTCGCCTTCGATCAGGATCGGGATATTGGACGCCGCCGCTTTCTGGCCAAGGCGTATCACCCTGTCCATGGCCGGACTGTGCGTGATCATGTCCTTGAAGGTCAGCAGTCCGCCGCGCTTGCGCGACGTGCGCTTTACCTCGCCCTCGACCGCCTCGACCTTGAGCGCATTGGCGATCGCGGCCTGCAGCCTGTCGGGCGAAGCCGGCTTGACGACGAAATCGAACGCGCCATGGCGCATCGCCGAAACCACGGTTTCGATGCCGCCCTGGGCGGTCTGAACGATGACCGGCACGCTGATGTCACGCTCGCGCATCGCCTTCAGCACACCGATGCCGTCGAGGCCGGGCATGATCAGGTCGAGGATGACGACGGAGACGTCGCGGGCGCCGGGCCCGTCGAGCACTTCGAGACCCGCGGCACCGCCGTCGGTGACGATTGCGGTATGGCCGAACCGCGTCACCGCCGCCTCGAGCAGCCGGCGCTGCACGGGATCGTCATCGACTATGAGAATGGAACCTGTCATGACTGTCTTGAGTTGCCCGCGCCCGAAATCCCCATGGATCATCTTGGCACAGGGTTCTAAATAAGGTTTCAAAAAACCCGGTGAACGAATTCCTTAGGATTTGACCGGCTTCTCCATTCCCTTTGATCCTGAGCCCAGATTCTGACCCGTTGATTACAGAAGGTATTGTCGATGCGCATGATGTTTGGTCGGCGGCTTGCGGCGCCAGCATCCGGTCAGGGCGCGGCCGGGCTTGGCGATCTGCCGGAATGGAACCTTGCCGACCTTTACCCTGGCATGGACGCGCCGGAGCTGAAGCGTGACATCGCCAGGGCCGCTGCCGATGCGATCGCCTTCGAGGCCCGCTGGAAGGGCACGCTGGCGGCCGAAGCCGAGCGCGGCAGCGCCGGCAGGCTGGGCGAGGCGCTGGTGGCCTATGAGGCGCTGGAGGAACTGATCGGCCGCATCGTCTCGTATGCCGGCTTGATCTATGCCGGCAACACGGCCGACCCGGCGCGCGCCAAGCTCTATGGCGACATCCAGGAGAAGATGACCGATGCCAGCGCGCATCTTCTGTTCTTCGCGCTCGAACTGAACCTGATCGACGACGCGGCGATCGAACGCGCGCTGGCCGGCGACCCCGCTTTCGGCCACTACCGGCCCTGGGTGCTCGACCTCAGGATGGACAAGCCCTATCAGCTCGAGGACCGCGTCGAGCAGCTTTTCCATGAGAAGTCGATCACCGGGCGCGGCGCCTGGAACCGCTTGTTCGACGAAACGATGACCGACCTTCGCTTCGACGTCGATGGCGAGGAACTGACGCTGGAGCCGGCGCTCAACCGCCTGCAGGATGCCGATAGCGACGTGCGCCGCCGGGCCTCCGAGGCGCTGGCCGCGACCTTCCGCAAGAATTTGCGCACCTTCACCCTGATCACCAACACGCTGGCCAAGGACAAGGAAATCTCGGACCGCTGGCGCGGCTTCGAGGACATCGCCGATTCACGCCACCTTGCCAACCGGGTCGAGCGCAGCGTGGTCGATGCGCTCGCCACCGCCGTGCGCGAGGCCTATCCGCGCCTGTCGCATCGCTACTACCAGATGAAGGCGCGGTGGCTTGGCATGGAGGTGATGAACCACTGGGACCGCAACGCGCCGCTGCCGGAGACGCCGCAAGCGGTGATCGGCTGGGACGAGGCCAGGAACACCGTGCTGTCTGCCTATCACCGCTTCTCGCCTGATATGGCCGAGATCGCACGCACCTTCTTCGACCGCAACTGGATCGACGCCCCGGTGCGCCCCGGCAAGTCGCCCGGCGCCTTCGCCCACCCGACCGTGCCGTCGGCTCACCCCTATGTGCTGCTCAACTACATGGGCAAGCCGCGCGACGTGATGACGCTGGCGCATGAACTCGGTCACGGCGTGCACCAGGTGCTGGCCGCCGGCCAGGGCGCGCTGATGGCCTCGACACCGCTGACGCTGGCCGAGACGGCCTCCGTCTTCGGCGAGATGCTGACCTTCCGCTCGTTGCTCGAGCAGACCACCGACAGGCGCGAGCGCAAGGCCATGCTCGCCCAGAAGGTCGAGGACATGATCAACACGGTGGTGCGCCAGATCGCCTTCTACGAATTCGAGCGCAAGGTGCATGCCGAGCGCCGCAACGGCGAACTGACATCCGACAGGCTTGGCCAGTTCTGGCTCGAGGTGCAGGCGGAAAGCCTCGGACCCGCGATCAAATTGCGCGAGGGTTATGAAGTGTTCTGGACTTACATCCCGCACTTCATCCATTCGCCCTTCTACGTCTATGCCTATGCTTTCGGCGACTGCCTGGTGAACTCGCTCTATGCGGTCTACCAGAACGCCGAGCGCGGCTTCCAGGACAAGTATTTCGAGATGCTGCGCGCCGGCGGCACCAAGCATCACTCCGAGCTTCTTGCGCCGTTCGGTCTCGATGCCACCGATCCGGCCTTCTGGCAGATCGGGCTCGGCGTGATCGGCGGTCTCATCGACGAACTGGAAGCGCTCGACGGTTGAGACGTCTCGCGCCGGCACGGAACAGTTTAGCCGGAATGCATGTTGGGCCAGCACCATTCCTGGCTAAATATCTGTTCTTCAACAACTCTCGGCGGCAAGTTTTCCGATAGCTTTCCGCAAGCCCTATGGTAGCCTTCGCTCCAAGCTCAGCCGGAGCGTACGCGGATCGGCGAGGAAAAATCTCGGCCGACCGTGGCGCTCCTGCGAACGCGACAACGGCCGTTGGCATGGCAGCAAGCCGATCGCCGACAGCTCGACCGAAGCCGGCTGTTCCGCGCCGCGGAATCACCATCAAGTAGTCCTTCGCCGAAGGTCATGAATCCATACCGCGGCAGACGGATCTGACTGGAGAGAGACAATGGGCACTTTTTTCTACATGCTCCTGGCGTTCCTTGTGGGTGTGTTGGTTGGCTGGTTCATCTGGGGACGTCTGCGTGGTGAGCTCGACAGCTTGCGCGGCGATCTCGACCGCACCCGCAGCGAGCGCGACAGGCTGCGTGCCGACAGCGACCGCCTGACGGGTGAACTGAATGCCTGCGGCAAGACCCGCTGGGATCTCGAGCGCCAGCTGCGCGACGCGCAGGCTTCCGCCGGAGCCGGCGCCGCAAAGGCCGCAAGTCAACCGTCGGCCGCCCTGATGTCGACGCCGGCCGCGGCCAAATCCACTCCGGCAGCGGCCAAGGCCGCGCCAGCCAAACCGGCCGCGGCAAAGCCGGCGGCGGCCAAGGCACCAGCCAAACCCGCTGCGAGCAAATCCGCGGCCGCCGGCTCGGCAACCAAGAGCGCGGCCGCTCCCAAGGCCTCAGCAGCGAAGAAGGCCGCGCCGCCGGCGGCCAAGGCCGCCTCCGGCAAACCCGACAATCTGCGCCGGCTGATCGGTATCGGCCCAGTCAACGAGAAACTCCTCAAGGCGCAAGGCGTGACTTCCTTCGCCCAGATCGCCGCCTGGACCGCCGCCGACATCAAGCGTATCGAGGACGTGATGAACTTCGACGGCCGCATCGCGCGCGAACGCTGGATCGAGCAGGCCAAGCTGCTCGCCGCCGGCAACGAAAAGGAATTCGCCAAGCAGTTCCCGACAGCCGGAACCGCCAGCAACACCTGAGCGATAGACACAGCGATTAACCGGCGGCGCCAAGACGCCGCCGGTTTGTTTTGAGCGGACAGAGCCGGCAGAGGTCGGCCCGGCAGAGGTCGGCCCAACAGAGGTCGGCTTTGAGTGGCAGCGTGCCGTTCCCTCGATTGCGCGCGAACGGCCCCCCATATAGAGCGGTCAACGGCTTCATTGACCGCAGCACCCGAGTCCCATGTCCCTGCCCGCCGCCATTTTCCGCAACGACGAAAGCGCGCGCCAGCTCGTTTTCGACCGGCCGGCCGATATCATCGTGGCGCATGCGGCAAAGGACTTCCGGCCGGCGCTGGAGGCCGCGCAGGCCGCGCACGATGCCGGCAAGTGGCTGGCCGGCTATTTCTCCTACGAAGCGGGTTACCTGCTCGAGCCGAAGCTGGTTCCCTTGCTGCCAAGCGGACGCCGAGCGCCGCTGGTCTGCCTCGGCGTTTTCGATGCCCCGGTCGAAGAAGCGGTGCCTCAGCGCGCCGCGCCGACCAACGGCCCGATCTTCGATGCAATGGCGGCATGGTCGTTCGAGGATTACGAGAAGCGCTTCGCACGGCTGCACCAGCACATCAGGCAAGGTGATTGCTACCAGGGCAATCTGACCTTTCCGGTGCGGGCGCAATGGTCGGGCGACCCGCTTGCCGCCTTCGATGCGCTGACCGAACGCCAACCGGTGAAGTATGGCGCACTGGTCGCGCTCGGTGACCCCGTAGTGCTGTCGCGCTCGCCCGAACTGTTCTTCGAGATCGACGCCGGCGGTATGATCGAGACGCATCCGATGAAGGGCACCGCACCGCGCGGCGCGACCAAAGCCGAGGACGAACGGCAGAAAAACTTCCTGCGCAACGACGAGAAGAACCAAGCCGAGAACCGGATGATCGTCGACCTCCTGCGCAACGACATCTCGCTGATCAGCGAGGTCGGCACGCTGGACGTGCCGGCGCTCTTCCGCATCGAGAGCTATCCGACCGTCCACCAGATGGTGAGCGACGTCAGGGCGAAACTGCTGCCCGGGCTCTCGATCCGCCAGATCTTCGCGGCGCTGTTTCCCTGCGGGTCGATCACCGGCGCGCCGAAGATCCGCGCCATGGAAATCCTGCACGCTCTGGAAAGCACGCCCCGCGACGTCTATTGCGGCGCCATCGGCTGGATCGCACCCGGCGGCACCATGCGCTTTTCGGTGGCGATCCGCACCATATCGCTCTTTTCCAGCGGCGAGGCCGTCTACAATGTCGGTGGCGGCATCGTCTTCGATTCGACGGCGCAAGAGGAGTATCAGGAGTGTCTGCTCAAGGCCCGCTTCGCGACGGGGACGCCACCGATTTCGAGCTGATCGAGACCATGCGGTGGCAGCCGGACAGCGGTTTCCTGCGCTTCGATCGCCACCTTGCGCGCCTCTATGGCTCGGCGGCGGAACTGGGCTTCAGCCATGATCCGGACAGGATCGGCGAGGCCCTGAGCAGCGCGGTCGGCGGCTCCCCCATCGCCATGCGCACGCGGCTCGCACTGTCGCGCCGTGGCGAGGCGAGCGCCTCCGCGCAACCTTATGAACCGCTCGCCGCCGACAAGGTCTGGGTGCTGCGGTTGGCGCGGACAAAGCTCGATTCAGGCAATATGCTGCTGCGCCACAAGACCAGCCGGCGACAGCTCTACACGCATGCCCGCTCCGAATATCTCGTCACCCAGGCCGACGAAGTGCTCCTGGCCAATGAGCGTGGCGAAATCTGCGAAGGCACGATCACCAATGTCTTCGCCGATTTCGGCGACGGCGTGCTGGCAACGCCCCGACTCGACTGCGGCTTGCTGCCTGGCGTATTGCGCGCTGAGCTTCTGGACGAAGGCCGCGCCCGGGAAGCGATCTACAGCTTGGACGAGTTGAAATCCGCCAAGGCGTTGTTCGTCGGCAATTCGCTGCGCGGACTGATCCCGGCAAAATTGATCTGAACCATGACCTCCTTGCCCACCCATACGCCCTATGACGGCTCGTCGAAACTCTTCACCATCGGGCTGAAGCCGCTCGATCCGGCGGATTGGATCGAGGTCGACGGCCATCTTCTGCCCTACCTCGCCGAGAAGCGTCGGCTCTATGCCGAAATCCCGGAGCGGGTTTTCGTCGAGGAGGAGGAGGGCACGCGGGATGCACAGCAGGAAGTGCTCGAATTGCTCGGCGCGTATCTGCCTGGGAGATTTCCGCGCACCCATCGCCGCACCGATATGGGCATCGAGGTGATGGACGCCGCGAGCCACCCTGCCGTCCCTTCGGGTCTCGCCGACGCACCGCTGGTCGCGGCCTCGCTGCTGGTGCAGGAGGACCTGATCCTGATGCGCCGCGACGACAGCGGCTGGCGGCTCGCCGCGGGTTCGCTGTGCTTCCCCTCATCCTGGTCGCTCCAGGAGAAGTTCGGCAAGCCGCTGCAGCAGATTCATGCCCCGGTGCCGGGTTTTGGTCCCGGTACCCGGCCTGCCGAACTCATCAACCGCATGTTCGACGGTCTCCAGGGCCAGGCGGTCGAGCGTTACAACTGGTCGATCCAGTCGGGCGATGCGCTGTACCATCCGCTGTCCAATATCGAGCGCATGGACCGCGCCACAAACCGGCCGACACGCTTCCCCGACGGTGACGTCAAGGCGCACGCCTTCATCCGTGTCGAGCGGCAGACGCTGCGCAAGCTTCCCGCGTCCGGCGATATCCTGTTCACCATCCGCATCCATCTCGACCCGCTCGCCGTGCTGGCACGGCATCCGAACCGGGCGACGCTGGCGCTGTCCTTCGCCGCCCAACTCGACGCGCTCGACCTTGCTCAGCTCGACTACAAGGGCCTGACATCGGACCGCGACCGGCTGGTCGAACGACTGAAGACGATGGCCGGCTGAAGCCGCCTACAGGCTGCCCGCCACGAAATCAACGAATGTCCTTGCCCTGACGCTGGCCTTGCGTCCGGCCGGAAACAGCGCCCACAATTCAACAGGCGGCAGCACCCAGTCGACCAGGATCGGCCGCACCGCACCGCTGCGCAGTTCTGCGTCGAACATCCATTCGGAGCCGACCGTGAAGCCGATGCCGGCAAGTACTGCCTCACGTATCCCTTCGGCGGAAGTCACGCGCAGCCGCCCTTGGCCGGCAAGCGAAATCTCTTCGGCGCCTCGCCGGAACGTCCAGCGATTGGAAGTGCCTGCTCGGACGAAAAGGATCGCCTCGTGCCGCGACAGCTCATCCGGCGCGATGGGTTCGCCCTCGCGTGCTAGGTACGAGGGTGCTGCCACTACGAGACGACGACAGGTGGCGATCTTGCGCCCGATATGAGCAGGGGCGAAGCTTTCACCCAGACGCAGCATGACATCTACCCCTTCCTCGACGAGGTCGACGTTCCTGTCGTCCATCGCCACCTCGACGTCGAGCCTCGGATGAGCTTCCAGGAACGCTTTCAGCCTCGGCACGACATGCAGGCGGCCGAAGGTTACCGACGTACCGATGCGCAGCAACCCGGTAAGCGCCGCCGCAGTGCCACGGGCCGCGTTCTCTGCTTCGTCGGCCTCGTCGACCGCGCGCTTCGCGCCTTCATAGAAGCTTAGGCCCGCATCGGTCGGCGAGAGACCTCGGGTGGTGCGCGACAGCAGGCGAACGCCGAGCCGCTCCTCGAGCTGAGCGATGGCCTTCGAGACGGCTGGCTGCCCGACGCGCAAATGCCGCGCAGCCGCCGAGAACGAGCCGGTTTCGATGACCCTTATAAAGGTGTTCATCACCATGAGCCTGTCCATCTATTCCACCTTGGAATTAGTAATATGTTTTTGTTCACTCTACCTGACCCACTCAGGAATGGCCAATTGGGCGGTTGTCAAATCCATCCAGCCATTCGGAGAACCAAAATGGGCAAGCTCAACAACAAGGTCGCCATCGTCACCGGTGCCGCGCGAGGCATCGGTGCGGGCATCGCCAAACGACTGGCGGCGGAAGGCGCCGCCGTCATCGTCAACTACGCCTCCAGCCGTGAGGCTGCGGAACGCACGGTCAAGGAGATCGTCGCCGCCGGTGGCAAGGCTACTGCGGTCCGGGGCGACGTGGCCGATGCCGCCGAAGTGGAGAAGATGTTCGAGGCCGCCGAGATCGCATTTGGCAAGCCAAGCATTCTGATCAACAATGCCGCGACCGCCAGCTTCGGCACTTTCGAGGAAGCCAGTGAGGCGGATTATCGGCGGCTCTTCGACACCAACGTACTGGGCACGATCCTGACCACGAAGGCGGCCATGCGTCACTTCCCCGAGACCGGCGGCAGCATCGTCAACATCGGCACGATCTCGAGCTGGAACCCAGTGCCAAACACCAGCCTCTATTCCGCCAGCAAAGCGGCGATCGATACGCTGACGCTTAGCCTGTCGAGAGAACTCGGAGCCCGCAACATCCGTGTCAACATCGTGGCGCCCGGCTATACCCATACAGAAATGACCGAAGGCATGGTTGGCACCGATTTCGGCAATATGCTGATCGCTGGCGTCCCCCTTGGCCAGCGCTTCGGCAAGCCGGACGACATCGCCCCGACCGTGGCCTTCCTCGCCTCGGACGAGGCGGCGTGGCTGACCGGCGAACGCATCAACGCGTCCGGCGGCGCTCGCTGATACGACGCCGGCTCAACATCCGCCACCGGCAGGCCATGGCCTCCCGGTGGCATCGCCGAGAACCTCCACGGCGGCGCTCCCAAGCGTTTCGCCGCTTTTCCCTTTATTGTGACAATGATCTATGGTTTGTCGCGCCGCGGCCAAGCGGCTGTTCTGGAGTGTTTTTTGAGGAGTGCTCGATAAATGGCGACTGAAAACTGGCCCGTTTACGGTGAGATCACCGGCCCTGTGGTGATGATCGGCTTTGGCTCGATCGGACGGGGAACGCTGCCGCTGATCGAGCGCCATTTCAAGTTCGACAAGTCGCGCATGACGGTCCTCGACCCGCGCGACACCGACCGCAAGCTGCTCGACGAGCGCGGCATCGCCTTCGTCCAGGAAGCGGTGACCGAGAAGAATTACAAGAAGCTCCTGACCCCGCTGCTGACCAATGGCGGCGGCCAGGGCTTTTGCGTCAACCTGTCGGTCGATACCGGCTCGGTCGACCTGATGCGGCTCTGCCGCAAGCTCGGCGTGCTCTACATCGACACTGTCGTCGAGCCCTGGCTCGGGTTCTATTTCGACGCCAAGGCCGACAATGCCAGCCGCACCAACTATGCGCTGCGCGAAGCCCTGATCAAGGAAAAGCACGACAAGCCCGGCGGCGCCACGGCGGTCTCCACCTGCGGTGCCAATCCCGGCATGGTCTCGTGGTTCGTCAAGCAGGCGCTGGTCAATCTCGCCACCGATCTTGGCCTGGAATTCTCGGAGCCCGCGCAGGAAGACCGCGAGGGCTGGGCCAAGCTGATGAAGAAGGCCGGCGTCAAGGGCATCCACATCGCCGAGCGCGACACGCAGCGCACCAAGAAGCCGAAGCCGATGGATGTGTTCTGGAACACCTGGTCGGTCGAGGGCTTCATCTCCGAAGGCTTGCAGCCGGCCGAACTTGGCTGGGGCACGCACGAAAAATGGATGCCGAAGAACGGCAAGAAGCACAAGCATGGCTCCAAGGCCGCGATCTATCTGGAGCAGCCGGGCGCCAACACGCGCGTGCGCTCATGGTGCCCGACGCCGGGCGCCCAGTACGGCCTGCTGGTGACACACAACGAGGCGATCTCGATCGCCGATTTCTTCACCGTGCGTTCCAAGAAGGGCAAGGTCCAGTACCGCCCGACCTGCCACTATGCCTACCATCCCTGCAACGATGCGATGCTGTCGCTGGACGAGATGTTCGGCGCTGCCGGCAAGCCGCAGCCGGTGCACCACGTGCTCGACGAGAACGAACTGGTCGACGGCGTCGACGAGCTCGGCGTCCTGCTTTACGGCCATGACAAGAATGCCTACTGGTACGGCTCGCAGCTTTCGCTGGCCGAGGCGCGCAAGCTGGCGCCCTATCAGAACGCCACCGGCATGCAGGTCACCTCGGCGGTTCTCGCCGGCATGGTCTGGGCTCTCGAAAATCCGGACGCCGGCATCGTCGAGGCCGACGAAATGGACTACAGGCGCTGCCTCGACGTGCAGTCGCCCTATCTCGGGCCGGTCAAGGGTTACTACACCGACTGGACACCGCTCGACAGGCGCCCGGGCCTGTTCCCGGAGGATCTCGACCGCAGCGACCCGTGGCAATTCCGCAACATCCTCGTCCGATAGCATGCCCCATTACCTTGCAATCGCCCGGAAATCGGGCGATTGAAGGGATGCGGCCTAGACAGCCTTGTGCGTCCCGTTGGGCGCACAAGGCACACTCTAGCACTTTGGGCGTTCGCATCGTGCTTTCCAAAATCGAAGCCGATTTTTGGGCCGATGCGTTTGGAGAGGATTTCATATGACTATTGCGCGCAAATTTCTTTCGATGGGCATGGCGGGTGCCGTGGCCTCGATGCTTGCTGCCTGTGCCACCAGCGGTCCCGGCGAGCCGCCGATGGCAGCCTCGCCGAAAGGCGTCGAAGGCTCCTGGATCGACGCCAAGGGCACCGGCCTGTCGACCTTCACCGCCGGGAAATTCGCGACGGTGGCCACCGACACCGGCCAGAAGCTGGCGGATGGCAGC
Organism: Mesorhizobium sp. WSM1386; assembly: GCF_055901595.1. Taxonomy (NCBI): domain Bacteria; kingdom Pseudomonadati; phylum Pseudomonadota; class Alphaproteobacteria; order Hyphomicrobiales; family Phyllobacteriaceae; genus Mesorhizobium; species Mesorhizobium sp. WSM1386. The sequence goes on along the minus strand of NZ_CM148373.1, from coordinate 1,923,242 downwards.
TACACGATGACCGGCGCCACGTCGGTGCAGATCAACGGCACATCGCTGATCCGCCAGACCGGTGTCAGCTTCAACTGCCTGCTGGTGTCGACCAGCCAGCTGAACTGCACCAGTTCGTCCGGCCAGAACTTCGTGCTGACGCGACGCACCTGAACGAGCAGGGGTTCGCCTCATAGCGCCTCACGAGGGACGGCGGTCAACAGACCGCGGTCCCTTTTTTTGCACCAGAAAACACCCCGGGGTTTTCGCCGGAAAATACAGCCGGCATTTCCGCTTGCGTCTGCCGAAACGCGATGGGAACATGGTCAAAATGCTGGCTGTTATGTCCCAGTCAAGCAAGGGTGTTAAACGCCTCTGATCAGCCTGCCGGGAGACGAAGATGAAGAAGCTTGCCGCCATTGCCGCCCTTTCCGTATCGACGCTCGGCCTGTCGGCCGGCGCATCCTTTGCCGACTACACACTGAACATTTTGCATTTCAACGATTGGCACAGCCGCATCGAAGGCAACAACAAATACGAATCGACCTGTTCGGCCGATGAGGAGACCAAGGGCGAATGCATTGGCGGCGCCGGCCGGCTGGTCACCGCGATCGCCCAGGAACGCAAGAAGCTCGAAGGCCAGAACGTACTGCTGCTCAATGCAGGTGACAGCTTCCAAGGATCGCTGTTCTACACCACCTACAAGGGCGCCGTGGAAGAGGAATTCCTCAATCAGATAAAACCCGACGCTGTGACGCTCGGCAACCACGAATTCGACGACGGCGAGAGCGCGCTGGTGCCTTATCTCGACAAGGCGAAGTTTCCGGTCGTCAGTGCCAATGTCGTGCCCAACGACAAGTCCGGCGCGGCGGGCAAGATCAAGCCGTCGATCGTCGTGGAGGTCGGCGGCCAGAAGATCGGCATTGTCGGCGCCGTCACCAACGACACGCCCGAACTCGCCTCCCCCGGCCCCAACATCGCCATCGCGGACGACGTCAAGTCGATCACCGCTGAGGTCGAGAAGCTCAAGGCGCAAGGCGTCAACAAGATCATCGCCGTGACCCATATCGGCTACAACCGGGAGCGCGACGTCATCGCCAAGATCCCGGGCATCGACGTGGTCGTCGGCGGCCACAGCCATACGCTTTTGTCGAATACCGATCCGAAGGCGGCAGGCCCCTATCCGACGATGGCCGACAATCCCGACGGCTATAAGGTGCCGGTCGTGCAGGCGGCGTCCTATTCGAAATATCTCGGCGAGTTCAAGGTCGTGTTCGATGACAATGGCGTCGTCAAATCGGCGAGCGGCGATCCGATCTCTCTCGACAAGTCGATCACGCCTGATCCTGCCGTGCTCGCCCGCATCAAGGAGCTTGGCGCGCCGATCGAAGCCTTGAAGAACAAGGAAGTCGCCGAGACCACCGACGTCATCGACGGCAGCCGTGAGAGCTGCCGCGTCCATGAATGCGCGATGGGCAACCTCGTTTCCGACGCCATCCTCGACCGCGTTAAGGGACAGGGCGTCGAGATCGTCATCTCCAATGGCGGCGGCCTGCGTGCCTCGATCGACAAGGGCACCGTCACCATGGGTGAGGTGCTGACGGTGCTGCCGTTCCAGAACACGCTGGCGACCTTCCAGATCTCCGGCAAGGACCTGGTCGCCGGCCTCGAAAGCGGCCTCAGCCAGATCGAGGACGGCGCCGGCCGCTTCCCGCAGGTCGCCGGCCTGAAATATTCCTTCGACAAGTCGGTCGCGCCCAATGCCGGCCGGGTCAAGTCGGTCGAAGTGATGGAGAACGGCGCCTGGGCGCCGATCAATCCCGACAAGGACTATCTGGTCGCCACCAACAATTATGTCCGGCAGGGTGGCGACGGCTACAAGGTCTTCGCCGAAAAGGCCAAGAAGGCCTACGACTACGGCCCCGGCCTCGAACAGGTGGTTGCCGACTATCTCGGCGCGCATCGGCCCTACACGCCCAAGCTCGACGGCCGCATCACCGAGATTGCCGCGACCGTCGCAGCGGCAAAGCCCGCCGAACCGGCGAAGCCAGCGCCGGCCGAAGCCGCCAAGCCGGCTGAACCGGCGAAGCCCGCGGACGCGGCACCGGCAATGCCTGAACTGCCCGCCAACTCCGGCGATATCGCCAACAAGCCGCCGGCCATGTCGACAGAGGCTGCACCTGCCGAGCCGGCAAAGCCGGCCGAGACGGCTCCTGCACCGGCAGCACCCGCCCCGGCAGCCCCCGCGCCCGCCGAGCCGGCAAAACCCGCCGAGGCCGCGCCGGCTACGGACAATCATGTGATCGTTGCCGGCGACACCTACTGGGACCTGGCAAAGAAGGCTTATGGCGACGCGACCAAGTGGAAGCTCATCTATGATGCCAACAAGGGTCAGAAGCCGCACCGGCTTATGCCCGGCGCATCGCTGACCATTCCAGCGAAGTAGCCTCACTTTACCTCTTCCAGCACCAAGCCTGCCTGGGAAACCGGGCGGGTTTTGTGTTTTCAGGCTAAGGTGCGGCCAGACGCTGCATTGAAAGCGCGCGCAAGATGGTTAGGTTCGCGTCTCCTGGAGAACCCTTATGTCGCTTTCCACCTCCGTCGATGCCAAGGCCGCTAAAGCCATCGGCCCGCTGCCTGCCGGCCACCTGCCGGTCAAGGCGGGCAAGGTGGGCGTCGTACTGATCAATCTCGGCACGCCGGACGGTACCGATTTCAAGCCAATGTGGCGCTATCTCAGGGAATTCCTGTCCGATCCGCGTGTCATCGAGCTCAACAAGGCGATCTGGTATCCGATCCTCTATGGCCTGGTGCTCACCATGCGGCCGAAGAAGTCGGGCGCCAACTACGCCAGGATCTGGAACCGGGAGAAGAACGAGTCGCCGCTACGCACCTATACGCGCGCTCAGAGCGAGAAACTGGCCGAGGCATTGCGCGACCTGCCCAATGTCGTGGTCGATTGGGCGATGCGTTACGGAAATCCGTCGACGGCTAGCGTCGTAGAGAGGCTGGTCGCGCAAGGCTGCGATCGCATTCTTTCATTCCCGCTCTATCCGCAATATTCGGCGACCACCACCGCGACCGCCAATGACCAACTGTTTCGCGCCTTGATGAAGATGCGTCGCGCGCCTGCGGTGCGCAGCGTGCCGTCCTACCATGACGAGCCGGTCTACATCGAGGCGCTGGCGCGTTCGATCGAACAGCATCTGGCGACGCTCGATTTCACACCCGAGGTTGTCATCACCTCCTATCACGGCATCCCGAAGCCCTATTTCGAGAAGGGCGATCCCTATCATTGCCACTGCCAGAAGACGACACGCCTGCTGCGCGAACGGCTCGGCTGGGATGACAAGAAACTGATCATCACCTTCCAGTCGCGCTTCGGCGCGCAGGAATGGCTGCAGCCCTATACCGACAAGACGGTGGAGAAACTGGGCAAGGACGGTGTGAAGTCGATCGCCATCGTCAATCCCGGCTTTTCCGTCGACTGCATCGAGACGCTGGACGAGATTGGTCGCGAGGCCGCCGAAACCTTCCATCATGCCGGCGGCAAGAACTTCGCCCACATCCCTTGTCTCAACGACAGCGCCGAGGGCATGGCGGTGATCGAGGCGCTGGTGCGGCGCGAACTCTCCGGCTGGGCCTGACGCCGGAACAACGGCCACTCCGGGGCGTTGAGGCGCACCTTCCGGAGCGTTCGATGCCCCGCCAACTCGACCTCAGAACTGGCCGGCCCGTCTGGTCCGCCTATCGGGCGCCCGCGGTGCCGACGACCGCGCTGACCCGTGACGCCAAGGTCGATGTGCTGATCGTCGGCATGGGCATCAGCGGCGCCATGATGGCCGAAGTACTGACGGCGGACGGCCATTCCGTGATCTGCATCGACCGGCGCGGGCCGGTGAAAGGCTCGACCGCGGCGACCACGGCGCTGGTCGAATTCGAGCTCGACCAGCCGCTTTCAGTGTTGATCAAGATGATCGGAGAATCCAAAGCGCAGCAGGCCTGGAGACGCTCGCGGCTCGCCATTTCCAGTCTGGCCGGTCGTATCGAAGATCTGGCCATCGACTGCCGCCTGAGCCGTACCCAATCGCTCTATCTGGCCGGCACCATGCTCAGCCGTTCGGAACTGCGGGACGAAACCGAAGCCCGCCGGCAAGCGGGTATCGCCGCAACCTATCTCGCTCCGCAGCCGCTGGCCGAACGATACGGCATCGACCGCAACGGCGCCATCCTCAGCCACGGCAATATCGCGCTCGACCCGCGCAAGCTGACCGCCGGGCTGCTGTTGAAGGCGTTGGAGCGCAAGGCATGTTTCCACGCCCCCGTCGAGGCAACAAGGATCGAGGACAGTGCCGACGCGGTGGTCGTGGCGACCAAGGGTGGCCCGACGATCACGGCGCGGCATGTTGTTCTGGCCACCGGCTATGAACTGGTCGACATCGTGCCGGCGGCCGCTCACCGGATCATCTCGACCTGGGCTATAGCGACACGCCCGCAGCCGCGAAAGCTCTGGCCGCAGGCAGCTTTCATCTGGGAAGCATCCGAGCCCTATCTCTACGCCAGGGCGACAGCCGACGGCAGGGTCATCTGCGGCGGCGAGGACGAGGACTTCATCGACGAGGCACGCCGCGACGAACTGATCGCCGGCAAGAGCGCGCGCATCGCCGCAAAACTTAGCCGGCTGTTTCCACGTCTCGACGTCAGGCCTGAATTTGCCTGGACCGGTTCCTTCGGCACCACGACCACCGGCCTGCCCTATATCGGCGCCATTCCGAGGCACCCGCGCATCCATGCCGTGATGGGCTACGGCGGCAACGGCATCACCTTCTCGCGGATTGCCTCGGAGATCGTCTCAGCCTCCATCGGCGGCTTCGACGACACGGATGCAGGCCTGTTTGCCTTCAACCGCCAGCTGCAGACCCACAAACAATCCCTCATCACCTGATTGTAACGTTGCTGAAACACACTTAAGTCTTTGCTGAAGCTGGCTGCGCGGGAATGGCTCGCGCGACTTGCTTCTGAGGGAGAGCCAAATGGATTTCAGTGGTTTCGATATTGCGGTCGTAGTGCTGGTCGCGCTTGTCGTGCTGGTGCTGTTCAAAGGCATCAAAACAATTCCGCAAGGCTACAACTATACCGTCGAACGTTTCGGCCGTTATACAAGGACACTGAGCCCAGGCCTCAACATCATCACGCCGTTCGTCGACCGTATCGGCGCCAAGATGAACATGATGGAGCAGGTGCTCGACGTTCCGAGCCAGGAGATCATCACCCGCGACAATGCTATCGTCGGTGTCGACGGCATCGCCTTCTTCCAGATCCTCAATGCGGCACAGGCCGCCTACCAGGTTGCCGGTCTGCAGAACGCCATCCTCAACCTGACGATGACCAACATCCGCACCGTCATGGGCTCGATGGACCTCGACGAACTGTTGTCCAACCGCGACGCCATCAACGAGCGCTTGCTGCGCGTCGTCGACGAGGCCGCGCATCCGTGGGGCATCAAGATCACCCGCGTCGAGATCAAGGACATCAACCCGCCGGCCAACCTGATCGAATCGATGGGCCGCCAGATGACCGCCGAGCGCAACAAGCGGGCGCAGATTCTCGCCGCCGAAGGCCTCAAGCAGTCGCAGATCCTTGAAGCCGAGGGCCGCAAGGAAGCCGCCTTCCGCGACGCCGAGGCGCGTGAACGCTCGGCCGAAGCGGAAGCCCGCGCCACCCAGGTGGTGTCGGAGGCGATTTCCAAGGGCGACGTGCAGGCGCTGAACTACTTCGTCGCCCAGAAATACACCGAGGCACTGGGCAAGATCGGCTCGGCCACCAACAGCAAGATCGTGCTGATGCCTTTCGAGGCGTCGTCGCTGATCGGTTCGCTCGGCGGCATCGGCGAGATCGCCAGGGAAGTGTTCAAGGGCGATGGCCCGGCCGGCACGCAGCGGCAGGTTTCACGCCCGCCCGTCGTCAAGCCAAGCGACAATTGATGTCTGCGGTTTGGGAGTAGACCATGATCGACCGTGTCATTTCGGAACTCGGCCCGTGGAGCTGGATGGTCCTGGGCTTCGTCCTGCTGGTGATGGAAATCATCGCGCCGGGCATCTTCATGCTGTGGATCGGCATTGCGGCGCTTATCATCGGCGCGCTGTCGCTGCTGATCTGGAATGCAGCCATCTGGACCTGGCAGGTGCAGGTACTCGCTTTCCTCGCGCTTTCGCTGGTCTCTGCCTATGTCGGCAAGAAACTGGTCGGCGGGCGCCATGATCCGACGGACCAGCCGCTGCTCAACCGGCGCGGCGCCCAGATGGTCGGCAAGATGGCGACGCTTGCCGAGCCGATCAGGGACGGCCGTGGCCGCATCAAGCTCGGCGATACGCTGTGGCGCGTCTCTGGCCCGGACCTGCCGGCCGGCACGCAGGTCCGTGTCACGAGTGCGGCGGATACAGACTTGGAGCTCACGGTGGAGCGGGTCTGAATCTTCAGACTGCGCTTAGGTATTGAGATTCAGGTCAGGCCGCGTCGAAAACGATGGCTTTCGAGAACTGGCGCGGAGCGGACATTTGGGTCCGTGAGCACCGGAAGCGCAGAAAGCCGTCGTTTGCAGGCCGGCCTCACCTGAATATCGATACCTTAGGCGGCGCCGATGCGAAGCAGGTCGTGGAAATGCACCACGCCCAGCGGCATGTTGTTCTTGGTCACCACCAGGGCGCCGATATTGTGTTCGTTGAGCAGCGCGATCGCCGTACCGGCAAGCGTCTGCGGGTCGACCGTCTTGGGCGTGCGGGTCATCACCTCGTCGACGATGACGTCGGCCAGGTTACGGTGCAGGTTTCGCGCCACGTCGCCATCGGTGATGATCCCCGCCAATTCGCCGTTGGCGTCGACGATCAGGACGCAGCCGACCTTCTTCTGCGACAGCGTCATCACCGCTTCCGGCATCTTTGTGCCGAGCGAAGCCAGCGGAACCTGGTCGCCGACCCGCATGATCTCCGAGACCAGGGTCAGGTTGGCGCCAAGCTGGCCGCCGGGATGAAAGGTGCGGAAATGGTCCGGCGTGAAGCCGCGCGCCTCGAGCAGCGCGATCGCCAGCGCGTCGCCAATGACCAGTTGCAGCAGGGTCGACGTCGTCGGCGCCAGACCGTGCGGGCAGGCCTCCGGGGTGCGTGGCAAAAGCAGCACGACGTCGGCGGCCCGCGCCAGCGCCGATGTCTCTCCGGACGTGATGGCGATGAGCGGAATGGAGAAGCGCCTGGAATAGGCGACGATGCCCAGCATCTCCTTGCTCTCGCCAGACCACGAGATGGCGATGATGGCGTCGTCCTTGGCGATCATGCCGAGATCGCCATGGTTGGCCTCGACGGGATGGACGAAGAAAGCCGGCGTACCGGTCGAGGCAAGCGTCGCCGCGATCTTCGAACCGATATGGCCGCTTTTGCCGACACCGGTGACGATGAGCCGGCCTTCGATCTTCGAGATCGTGTCGACGGCCTGGGCAAAAGGTGCGGCCAGGCCGTTCTCGAGCGCCTCGGCCAGGGCTGCGATCCCGGCCTGTTCGGTCGCCACCGTTCTCAGCGCCGAAGCGATCGACGCCTGCCTGTCCAGGGGCTTCTTATCGAGGGATTTCGCATGCATGGGTGATGCGATTAGCGCTTTGCCGCCCGCCTGTCCAACAGAAATGGCCCCACGGATATCGGCCGGGCTGTGAGACGGATGGGCCAGCGACAGGCATGAAAACAGGAAGCTTGACGAAGGCGGTATGATTCCCTTTCGAAACCGGCGTCCGGGACCCGGTAAGGGACCCGTCTCAACCCTCCGTTAACCATCCCCATTTACGGTTCGGTAAGTATGGCGCTCAAGGCGCCGCGCAAGCAGTGGTGGCGATGTCCGGGGTCCAGCCAGAAAAATCGACAGGACGACAGGGCAAGGCGGTCTGCGTCTTGCTGCTGGCGACCAGCATGTTTGCCTTGCTGCGCCCGGCACCGCTGCATGCCCAGGAGACGGAACTGCGCGGCGAGGTGTCCGAATCGGCGATCCTGTCCGACCAGCAGCGCAAGGCGCGGCAGCTTGCCTTGGCAAGACAGGGCCAGCAGGCACCGGCCAACGCCGTGCAGGACGCACAGGCCGACACCTATCTGCCGGCCAGCGCCGGCGCCGTGCCTGACGATACGGACAGCAACGACGCAAGCGCGTCCGGCAGCATTTTCGACCCGCCGCAGGCGACCGACGATAGCTCCGCCGATACTTCGAAGCCGCCCAAGCCTCGCCGCCGTCCATCGACTGGCGGGAAGGCGGATCAGGACAAGACCAAGGCGGGCTCCAAGACTTCCGACAAGGCGGCAGACAAGTCGAAAAAGAAGAAAAAAACGACGTCCACCGATACCACCGCTTCAACCACCGCCTCCACGACGGACGCTGCCGATACGACGGACACGGACGAGGAGACGGCCAACCGCCGTGTCCGCACCATCGACAGCGCCGACAAGCAAAAGCTCGACCCCGGTGCCGAGCGCACCGACGCCATCGAAGGCCAGAAGAAGAAGCCAGAGGACGACCCGTTCGCCGCCCCCGGCGTCAAATGGGGTTCCTTCGTCATCCGGCCGACGATCGAACAGGGCCTGACCGCCACGTCGAACGGCGATTCGAGCAGCGCCGGCAAATCGGCGCTGCTGTCGGAGACGGCGCTGCGCTTTTCCGCCACTTCCGACTGGCGCGAGAACTCCGCTGTTATCGACGGCTACGGCCTGTTCCGCGAAACGGTGTCGGGTTATCCCGTTCACAATGCGCAGGGCCGCATCGAAGGCCAGTACAATGTCGACCTCGACAACGAGTTGCGCGCCATCGCCAAGCTCGGCTACGAGGCCGTGCCAGAATCGGCATCATCGCCGGACGCCATTGCCGGCGTCAGCACCCAGCCGCTGCGGCAAACCGTCGACGGCAGCCTTGCCGTCGAAAAGGCGGTCGGCAAGATGCAGTACACGTTGACCGGCGCGGTTGCGCACGACTTTTACGGCGACGCCAAGCTTTCGGACGGCACCTCGCTGTCGCAGAAGGACCAGGACAACACGCTCTATACGGCGACTTTGCGCACCGGTTACGAAATCTCCCCCGCCCTTACCCCGTTCAGCGAAATCGAGGTCGGCCGCCGCACCTACGATCAGCGCATCGACAATGAAGGCTTCGAGCGCTCCTCGACGCGGCTCGGCGCCCGTGCCGGCCTGCAGCTCGACATGGGTGAGAAGCTCTCGGGCGAATTCTCGGCGGGGTGGCTGCGCGAAGCGATCGATGACAAGAGCCTGGAGCCCATTTCAGGCGCCACCGTCAACGCCGCCCTCAAATGGTCGCCCGAGCGTGGCACCACGATCGGCCTGACCGGCAGCAGCACCGTCGAGACCACGACCACGGCAGGTGAAAGCGGCGATATCCTCTACTCCGGCCGCCTGACCGGCGAGCGGCAGATCCGTGCCAACCTCACCGGCAACGCGGCCCTGGGCCTCGACTGGCGCAACTATGTCGGCATCGACGGCCATGACAGGATTTTGAGCGCCGAGGCCGGGCTGACCTGGTGGCTGAACCGCTATGCCGGCCTCACCAGCAAGGTGAGGACCGAAAAGCTGACCAGCAATTTGCCAGGCCGCGACTACACCGCCAACAGCATCTATCTCGGCGTGAAGGTGCAGCAGTGAAGGCGCCTGCAACGCCAAGGATGTGTTGAGATTCAGGTCAGGCGGCGCCGAGAATGGTGGGTTCCGAGAACCGGAACGGAGCGTACGTTTGGGTACGTGAGTACCGGAAGCGCAGGAAGCCGCCATTCGCAGGCCGGCCTCACCTGAATATCAGCACATCCTAGAATGCTGCCCCGCGCCGCTCTGATGGCTTCATCTCGTCGAGAAGCGTGCGGATGACGCCGGCCATGCTGTGGTTCATGTCGCTTCGCCACAGCGCGAAGGCGACATTGGCCTCGACGAAGCCTTCCGGGGAGCCGCAGTCGAAGGTGCGGCCCTGATAGTGGTAGCCGTAGAAGGCCTGCTGCTTCTCCAGCTTCAGCATCGCATCGGTGAGCTGGATCTCGTTGCCGGCGCCCTTCTCCTGCCCTTCGAGGATCTTGAAGATCTCGGGCTGCAGGATGTAGCGGCCGTTGATGTACAGGTTCGACGGCGCGGTGCCGGTCTTTGGCTTCTCGACCATTTCGGTGATGCGGAAGCCGTGATGGGTCGGTTCGCCCCGGCCGACAATGCCATATTTATGGGCTTCGGCCGGATCGCACTCCTGCACGGCGATGATGTTGTTGCCGGTCTCGGCGTAGAGATCGACCATCTCCTTCATGCAGCTCTTTTCCGACTGCATGATCATGTCGGGCAACAGCAGCGCGAACGGCTCGTCGCCGACCAGTTCGCGCGCGCACCAGACGGCATGGCCAAGCCCCATCGGCACCTGCTGGCGGGTGAAGCTCGTCTGTCCCGGCGCCGGCTGCAGCCGCTGCAACCGGGCAAGCTGCTCGTCCTTGCCGCGCTGGGCGAGCGTGTCATAGAGCTCGAACTGGATATCGAAATGATCCTCGATGACCGCCTTGTTGCGGCCGGTGACGAAGATGAAATGTTCGATGCCCGCCTCGCGCGCCTCATCCACCACATACTGGATGACCGGCCGGTCGACGACGGTCAGCATTTCCTTGGGAACAGCCTTGGTGGCGGGGAGAAACCGCGTGCCGAGACCAGCGACTGGAAAAACTGCCTTGCGAACTCTCTTCATACGCCAATTATCCATTTGATGGCTGGCTCCGCAATCCCCGTCCGGCGACATTTTCACGCCGGATTTGAGGATTACTGGCAAGACCGAGGGGAAACTCCCATCCGTAAAGCATCGAGACGTCTTTTCGTTCCAGGCATTGCCTATGGTAAACTAATTCATAACCCGGTTCGGCGATGAATGGTCTTTCCTGAGACAGAGAAGGAGGAAGAGATGTCCGTTCGCAATGCCGCAAAACGTTTCACCAGCGTCATAACGGCGGCCAGCCTCTCGCTCGCTATGCTGATGCCTGCGGGGCCGGCCTTCGCCGACGCCGGTTTCCGGCAATGGGTCGCCGGCTTCCGCGCCACGGCCGTGGCGGGCGGCGTTTCCGGCTCTGTCTACGATCAGGCTTTCAGGAGTATCAACGAACCCGATCCGGTGGTGCTGGAAAAAGCCCGCACCCAACCCGAATTCACCGCGCCCGCCTGGGACTATTTCGACAACCGCGTCCATGACCAGTCCGTCGCCGTCGGGCAGCAGATGGCGAAAAAGTGGAAGCCGTGGCTGGACAGGATCGAGGCGAAGTTCGGCGTCGACCGCTACATTCTGCTGGCTATCTGGTCGATGGAATCGAACTATGGCGAAATCCTCAAGCGCGACGACATCATGCGCAATGTCGTGCGTTCGCTGGCGACGCTTGCCTATGGCGATCCGAAGCGGTCCAAATATGCCCGCACCCAGTTGGTCGCGGCGCTGAAGATCCTGCAGACCGGCGACATCGACGAAGGCCACCTGATGGGCTCCTGGGCCGGCGCCATGGGCCAGACCCAGTTCATCCCCACCAGTTACCAGCACTATGCCGTCGACATGGACGGCAACGGCAAGCGCGATATCTGGAATTCCATCCCCGACGCGCTGGCGACATCGGCCAATCTGTTGAAGAAGAATGGCTGGCAGGCCGGCAAGACCTGGGGCTATGAAGTCGCCTTGCCGGCGGGAAAACTGCCGGCCGGCTCGAAAACCCTGGCGCAATGGCAGGCGCTCGGCGTCGTCAGGGCCAGCGGCAAGCCGTTCAAGAACCTCACCGACAAGGCGACGCTCAAAGTGCCGGATGGCCGTGGCGGACCGGCGTTCCTGATGATCAGGAATTTCTCGGTGATCAAGGCCTACAACAACGCCGACAAATATGCCCTCGCCGTCGGCCTTCTTGCCGACGAGATCGCCGGCTCCAGCGGTCTTGTGCAGGATTGGAAGCGGCCTTTCACCAAGCTCAGTTTCGAGGAACGGCAGGAGCTGCAGAAGCGGCTTTCGCAACATGGGCTTTACGACGGCAAGTTCGATGGCAAGATCGGCGACGGATCGAAGACCGCCATCATGGCCTATCAGGCAAAGGTCGGCTTGACCCAGGACGGGTATCCGAGCATGGAAGTGCTCAAATGGCTCCGGCAAAAATAGAGCCGGCCCGACGCCGAGTGCGTTTTTGGCGGACGCACCAGGCGCAACGGTACTTTGAACTTGCGCCCGGTCCCAAAACCGGCTCGTTTTGTGGGGTGGGCGCAAGGGGAGGAGGAGTGATTGGTTTCGGCCGCGCGTATCGCGATCCTTGTTCGCTGCATGCCGATCCTGATTCTGGCAATCGTTCTGCTTGTGATCGGCGCTGCCAGTGCCTTCCATGCGCCGGCCATGGCGCAGGAGCAGCAGCAAAATCGTGGCTGGTCGTTGCGCGACCTTCTGTTTCCGCGCCGCAGCGAGCGGTTTGAGCCGCCGCCGACCATCCAGAAGGCAAGACCCAAGGCGAAAAAGCCGCGCGCTCCCCGTCCGCCCGCGGAACCGGAAACCCCGGTGGTCGACAAGGCGCCGGATGCCCGTACCGTCCTGGTGGTCGGCGACTTCATGGCGGCCGGCCTATCCGAAGGCTTGGACACCGCCTTCGCGGAGAATCCCGGCGTCAGGATCGTCGTTCGCTCCAATGGTTCGTCCGGTTTCGTGCGCGACGATTTCTACAACTGGCCCGAACAGATCAAGTCGCTGATCGAGACCGAGAAACCGGCCGCCGTGGTCGTCATGCTGGGGTCCAACGACCGTCAGCAGATGATGGTGGGGGACGTTCGCGAGCAACCCCGGTCCGAGAACTGGACCAAGGAATACGAGCGCCGCACCGACGAACTCGGCAAAGCCATCGCCAGCACCAAGGTGCCGTTCCTTTGGGTCGGCATGCCGGCCTTCCGGGTGGCGAAGATGACCTCCGACATGCTGGCCTTCAACGACATCTACCATTCGGCGGCCCAGAAGAACGGCGGCGAGTTCGTCGATGTCTGGGATGGCTTCGTCGACGAGAACGGCGCCTTCATCACCAGCGGCCCCGACATGAACGGCCAGCCGGTGCGGCTGCGCGCCGATGACGGCATCAACGTCTCGAAAGCCGGCAAGCGCAAGCTCGCCTTCTACACAGAAAAGCCGCTGATGAAGATCCTCGGTCTGGCCGCGTCCGGAAACATGGCCCCGGCCGCCGCACCGGCAGGCGCCCCTGTCGAGGCCCCGGCGTCGGCCGCCGCACCCATCGTCATCGACCGCACCGTGCCCATGCTGCTCAGCGATCCGGCGCTCGACGGCGGCACCGAACTGCTCGGCGCCGCGCCGCCGGCAAAGGCCAATCCGGCTCTTCCCGGCGAAAGACTGGTGATCGAGGGCAAGGCGCCGGCGGCTTCACCCGGCCGTGCCGACGATTTTTCCTGGCCGCCCAAGACAAGCTCCGCCGCTGCGGCCGCCTCGGCTGACACGACGACGGCGATCGCGCCTTAACGAGGCAGTACGCTCGTTCCCATCAAGGCCTCGTCGATCGACCGCGCCGCCTGGCGGCCTTCGCGGATCGCCCAGACCACCAGCGACTGGCCGCGGCGCACATCGCCCGCCGCGTAGAGCCTGTCGACGCTGGTCTTGTAGTCGCGGTCATTGGCCTCGACATTCCTGGAGCGGCGGCTGTCGGTGGTGACCTTCATCTCCCCCTCCAGTTCCGTCACCACACCGGCCGTCGTCGGCCCGGCAAAGCCGATGGCGATGAAAGCAAGGTCGGCGCGGATGACGAAGTCGGTGCCGGGGATCGGCTGGCGCTTCTCGTCGACCTCGCAGCATTTGACGCCGGTCAGTTGGCCCTCCTCGCCGATGAACTCGAGCGTCGCCACCTGGAACTCGCGCTCGGCGCCTTCGGCCTGTGAGGACGACGTGCGCATCTTGGTCGCCCAGTAGGGCCAGACCGCGAGCTTGTCTTCCTTCTCCGGCGGCTGCGGGCGGATGTCGAGCTGGGTGACGCGCACCGCGCCCTGGCGGAAGGCCGTGCCGACACAGTCGGAGGCCGTATCGCCGCCGCCGACGACGACGACATGCTGGCCGCCGGCGATGATCGGATGCGAAGGCCAGGCCACCGACTGGATCGGCTCGCCGCCGACGCGGCGGTTCTGCTGCACCAGATAGGGCATCGCGTCATGGACGCCGCCGAGATCGTCGCCGGGAATGCCGGCCGCGCGCGGCGTTTCCGAACCGCCGCAATAGAGCACGGCATCGTGCTCGGCGAGCAGTTCGGCAACAGGCTTGTCGACACCGACATTGACGCCGCAATGGAAAGTCACGCCCTCGCCCTGCATCTGCTCGATGCGGCGGTCGATATAGTGCTTCTCGATCTTGAAGTCGGGGATGCCGTAGCGCATCAGCCCGCCTGGACGGCTTTCGCGCTCATAGACGTGAACGTCGTGGCCGGCGCGACCAAGCTGCTGGGCGGCTGCCATGCCGGCCGGACCCGAACCGATGATGGCGACCCGCTTGCCGGTCTTCTTCTCCGGCGGATAGGGCCTGATATGACCGGTCTCATAGGCCTTGTCGGCGATCGCCTGCTCCACTGTCTTGATGGCAACCGGAATGTCCTCGAGGTTCAGCGTGCAAGCTTCCTCGCAAGGTGCCGGGCAAATGCGGCCGGTGAATTCCGGGAAATTGTTGGTCGAATGCAGGTTGCGGATCGCATTGTCCCAGTCCCGGTTGTAGACGAGGTCGTTCCAGTCGGGGATCTGGTTGTGGATCGGGCAGCCCGTCGGCCCGTGGCAGAACGGAATGCCGCAATCCATGCAGCGCGCGGCCTGTTTCTCGACCTCCTTGTCCGACATCGGCAACGTGAATTCGCGGAAATGCCGGATGCGGTCGGAGGCCGGCTGGTACTTATGGACCTGCCGGTCGATTTCGAGAAAGCCTGTTACCTTGCCCATAGTCCAGTTCCTGCTGTCCAGATGGTGCGGTTTTCGCCGCACCCGTTAACCTCTTGAGGCAGCCATGGCAACCTTCGGCAAGAGGTCAAATTGTCGGTGACATGAAGCCGGGAAGCCTGGGCCTCCCGGCCGTTGCAAAAATCTATTCGGCGGCAACGCCCATGCGCATGCGTTCCATCTCGATCAATGCACGGCGGTACTCGACCGGCATGATCTTGCGGAATTTCGGCCGGAACGTCGTCCAGTCGTCGAGGATCTCGCGGCCGCGCACCGAACCCGTATAGTGCACGTGGTTCGAGATCAGCTGGTAGAGCCGTTCCTCGTCGTGGCTGGTCATGTCGCCCGAGACGTCGACGCGACCCTTGTGGTCGAGGTCGCCGCCATGGTGCAGCAGCTTTTCCATCAGATCGTCTTCTTCCGGAACCGGCTCCAGCTCGACCATAGCCATGTTGCAGCGCTCGGCGAAATCGCCGGCCTCGTCCAGCACATAGGCGACGCCGCCCGACATGCCGGCGGCGAAGTTGCGGCCGGTCTTGCCGATGACGACGACGATGCCGCCGGTCATGTACTCGCAGCCATGGTCACCGACGCCTTCGACTACGGCGGCAACACCGGAATTGCGCACGGCGAAGCGCTCGCCGGCAACGCCGGCGAAATAGGCTTCGCCCTCTGTTGCGCCATAGAGCACCGTGTTGCCGACAATGATGGACTCGGCCGCGACGATCTTGGCTTCTTCCGGTGGCCGGATGACGATGCGGCCGCCCGACAGCCCCTTGCCGACATAGTCGTTGCCGGCGCCGACAAGCTCGAACGAGATGCCGCGCGCCAGGAAGGCGCCGAACGACTGGCCGGCGGTGCCGGTCAGCTTCACCTGGATCGTGTCCTCGCGCAGCCCCTTGTGCTTGAAGCGCTTGGCGACTTCGCCCGACAGCATGGCGCCCGTCGAACGGTCGACATTGCGGATGTCGACCTCGATCTGGACCGGCTGCTTGGCCTCCAGCGCGGGCTTGGCCAACTCGATCAGCTTGCGGTCGAGCACATCGTCGATGGGATGCTTCTGCCGCTCGGTCCAATGCACCGCCTCATGCGGGGCGTCGGGCTTGTAGAACATCTTCGAAAAATCGAGCCCGCGCGCCTTCCAGTGCACGATCAGGTCGCGCTTTTCCAGAAGGTCGGTGTCGCCGATGATCTGGTCGAGATGGATGAAGCCCATTTCGGCGAGCAGCGCCCTCACCTCTTCCGCGACGTAGAAGAAGAAGTTGATGACGTGCTCGGGCGTGCCCTTGAAGCGCTTGCGCAGCACCGGATCCTGCGTCGCGACGCCGACAGGGCAGGTGTTCAGGTGGCACTTGCGCATCATGATGCAGCCGGCCGCGATCAAGGGCGCGGTCGAGAAGCCGAACTCGTCGGCACCGAGCAGCGCGCCGATGATGACGTCGCGCCCGGTGCGCAGGCCGCCATCGACCTGCAGCGCCACGCGCGAACGCAAGCCGTTCAGCACCAGCGTCTGATGCGTCTCGGCCAGACCCATTTCCCACGGGGAACCGGCGTGCTTGAGCGAGGTCAGCGGCGAGGCGCCGGTGCCGCCATCATAGCCCGAGATGGTGATATGGTCGGCGCGTGCCTTGGCGACACCCGCCGCGACAGTGCCGACACCGACTTCCGACACCAGCTTGACCGACACGTCGGCCGCCGGATTGACGTTCTTCAAATCGTAGATCAGCTGCGCCAGATCCTCGATCGAATAGATGTCGTGATGCGGCGGCGGCGAGATCAAGCCGACGCCGGGCGTCGAGTGCCGGACCTTGGCGATGGTTGCGTCGACCTTGTGGCCGGGCAACTGGCCGCCTTCGCCGGGCTTGGCGCCCTGCGCGACCTTGATCTGCATGACATCGGAATTGACCAGATATTCCGCCGTCACGCCGAACCGGCCGGAAGCGACCTGCTTGATCGCCGAGCGTTCCGGGTTCTTGCCGCCACCGGGCAGCGGCAGATAGCGGTCAGCCTCTTCGCCGCCCTCGCCGGTGTTCGACTTGCCGCCGATCTGGTTCATGGCGCGCGCCAGCGTGGTGTGGGCTTCGCGCGAAATCGAGCCGAACGACATCGCCCCGGTCGAGAAGCGCTTGACGATATCGGCTGCCGGCATGACTTCGTCGAGCGCGACCTTCTTGCGCCCGGTCTCCCCAGCCAGCTTGATCTTGAACAGGCCGCGAATGGCCTGGGCGCGCGCCGTCTCGCTGTCGATCTGCCCGGAATAGTCCTTGAACGTCTCCCACGAGCCCTGGCGCACGGCATGCTGCAAGGTGGCGACCGCGTCGGGCGACCACATATGCGCCTCGCCGCGCATGCGGAACAGATATTCGCCGCCGACATCCAGGCTGTTGCGCAGCACCGGGTCGCTGCCGAAACCGTCCGTGTGACGGCTGACCGTCTCGGCCGCGACCTCGTCCAGCCCGACGCCTTCGATCAGCGTCGCGGTGCCGGTGAAATATTGCTGCACGAAATCGGACTTCAGCCCGATCGCGTCAAAGATCTGCGCGCCGCAATAGGACTGGTAGGTCGAGATGCCCATCTTGGACATCACCTTGAGGATGCCCTTGCCGATCGACTTGATGTAGCGCGACACCACTTCGTAGGCGTCGACCTCCTCCGGCAGTTCGCCGCGCTTGTGCATGTCGAGCAGCGTGTCGAAGGCGAGGTAGGGGTTGATCGCCTCGGCGCCGTAACCGGCAAGGCAGCAGAAATGGTGCACTTCGCGCGGCTCGCCGGATTCCACGACGAGGCCGACAGAGGTGCGCAGCCCCTTGCGGATCAGGTGGTGATGCACGGCTGCCGTCGCCAGCAGTGCCGGGATGGCGATCCGGTCCGGGCCAAGCTGGCGGTCGGACAGGATGATGATGTTGTAGCCGCCGGCGACCGCCGCCTCCGCGCGTTCACAGAGCCTGTCGATGGCGCCTTGCATGCCGGCAGCGCCCTCGCTCGACCCGTAGGTGATGTCGATCGTCTTGGTGTCGAAGCGGTCTTCGGTGTGGCCGATCGAGCGGATCTTTTCCAGATCGCCATTGGTCAGGATCGGCTGGCGCACTTCGAGCCGCTTGCGGCGCGAATTGCCGACCAGGTCGAAGATGTTCGGCCTGGGACCGATGAAGGACACCAGGCTCATCACCAGCTCCTCGCGGATCGGGTCGATCGGCGGATTGGTGACCTGGGCGAAGTTCTGCTTGAAATAGGTGTAGAGCAGCTTCGACCTGTCCGACATTGCCGAGATCGGCGTGTCGGTGCCCATCGAACCCACGGCTTCCTGGCCGGTGGTCGCCATCGGCGACATCAACAGCTTGGTGTCTTCCTGGGTGTAGCCGAACGCCTGCTGGCGATCGAGCAGGCTGACATCCTTGCGCAGCGCGCGCGGCTCGACCGGCTTCAGATCTTCCAGGATGAGCTGCGTGTTGGCGAGCCAGGTCTTGTAGGGATGCTTGGTCGCAATCTCCGACTTGATCTCCTCGTCGGGAACGATGCGGCCCTTGGCAAGGTCGATCAGCAGCATGCGGCCGGGCTGCAGCCGCCACTTCTTGACGATCTTCTCCTCCGGCACCGGCAGCACGCCGGCTTCCGACGCCATGATGACGCGGTCGTCGTCGGTGACGATGTAGCGTGCCGGGCGCAGTCCGTTGCGGTCGAGCGTGGCGCCGATCTGGCGGCCATCTGTGAAGGCGACCGCCGCCGGTCCATCCCATGGCTCCATAAGGGCCGCATGGTACTCGTAGAAAGCCTTGCGATCGGCCCCCATGAGCTTGTTGCCGGCCCAGGCTTCCGGGATCAGCATCATCATGGCGTGGCTGAGGCTGTAGCCGCCCTGGAACAGGAATTCGAGCGCGTTGTCGAAGCAGGCGGTGTCGGACTGGCCGTCGTAGGAGATCGGCCACAGCTTCGAAATGTTGTTGCCGAACAGCTCGGAATCGACGGAAGCCTGTCTGGCCGCCATCCAGTTGTTGTTGCCGCGCACCGTGTTGATCTCGCCATTGTGGGCGACCATGCGGTAGGGATGCGCCAGCTTCCACGACGGGAAGGTGTTGGTCGAGAAGCGCTGGTGGACCAGGATCAGCGCGGTCTCGAAGCGTGGGTCCTTGAGGTCCTTGTAATAGGCGCCGACCTGATAGGCCAGGAACATGCCCTTGTAGACGATGGTGCGCGCCGACAGCGACACGCAATAGGCGCCGATGTCCTTGTTGTCGTTCTCGGCGTAGATGCGGCCCGATATGACCTTGCGCAGCAGGTAAAGCCTGGCCTCGTACTCCTCGTCGTCGGGAATATCCGCCGTGCGGCCGATGAAGACCTGCCGATGGAACGGCTCGGACGCCACGATGTCAGCCGCCTTCGACAGGGATGAATTGTCGACGGGCACGTCGCGGAAACCGATGAGTGGCAGTCCCTCGGACTGCGCCGATTCGGCAATGATCTCTTCGACATGGGCACGAAGAGCGGCGTCTTGCGGCATGAACCAGTGCCCGACGCCATATTGGCCAGAAGGCGGCAGTTCGATGCCCTGGGCCGCCATCTCCTCACGGAAGAATTGGTCCGGAAGCTGCACCAGCACGCCGGCGCCGTCGCCAACCAGCGGATCGGCCCCGACGGCGCCGCGATGCGTCAGGTTTTCGAGCACGGCAAGGCCGTCCTTGACGATCTGGTGCGACTTCACGCTCTTCATGTTGACGATGAAGCCGACGCCGCAGGCGTCATGCTCGTTGCGCGGATCGTAGAGGCCCTGCGCGGCAAGACCGTTGGCGGTTCGGCCGATGTTGGATCGAGGCGTAGTTTTGACGGCAGCCGCTTTCGTCTGCGCGGCCTGGCCGTTCGTCGCAGCAAGCGTCATGTCCGTCATTGTCCTGTCCTCCGTTCCCAGCCCTTCGGGCGCTGGCCATTTCTTCGGTCGCTAATTTGCCTCGGCAAGCGTCTTGCTCACCCTGATCCCTGCGGCACGTCTTGCGAAATCCTTGCCGGATCATGCGGCTTTTCGCATGGTCCGCATCTGGTATCGTACAGGCCAGAGTCTGGCCGTCCACCTGTCGCTCGCGGCAACAGCCGGAGAGGCCCATATGTTACGCCAATCCAGCCTGTTTTGTGCGACAAAATAAGACAGCACTACTGTCCTAAATTTTTATGGCAGAATTCCCCGACGCACACAAGACCGATTCACAAAAAACTTGGGCCTCACACGACAGAAAATGTCGCGAAGGTGGCCGAAAACGTAAGCTTCAGTCGCCAGCGCCGCACTGACAAGTTGATCGGGGCCGGTGGTTTTTTCGGCGTCTGGCCCTTGCGGTCGGCTTGCGAAACCGGTCAACTTCGCGCTGATTTCCCCAGCACAGGCAGATACATGTTCTTCGCTTCCGACAACTGGGCAGGCGCCCATCCCAATATCGTCGCCGGCCTGTCGGCCGCGGCTGGCGGCTTTTCCACCGCCTATGGTGACGGCGCGCTCGACCAGGCGGTGTACGCCAGCTTCAGCGAGATTTTCGAACGCGAGGTCGCGGTGTTCTTCGTCGCAACCGGTACCGCCTCCAACTCGCTGTCGCTGACCACCTACAACAAGCCCGGCGGCATTTCCTTCGCCCACCACGAATCGCATGTCATCGAAGACGAGTGCGGCGCGCCGGAATATTTTTCCGGCGGCTCGCGGCTTCACGCCGTCGACGGCCCGCTGGGCAAGATCGACCCGCACAATCTGGAACGGGCTATCGGCCGCTTCGCGCCCGAGATCGTCCATTGGGGTCGGCCGATGGCCGTTTCGATCACCCAGTCGACCGAGGTCGGCACCATTTACGGCCTGCAAGAGATCGAGACGATCGCAGCCATCGCCAAGCAACATTCCGTGCCGTTGCATATGGATGGCGCCCGCTTTGCCAACGCGCTGGCCGCGCTCGACACGACGCCGGCCGAAATGACCTGGAAACGCGGCGTCGACATCCTGTCCTTCGGCGGCACCAAGAACGGCTGCTGGTGCGCGGAGGCGATCGTGCTGTTCGACCTCGACCGCGCCAAGGAACTGGCCTTTCTGCGCAAGCGTGCCGCGCAGCTGTTTTCGAAGTCGCGCTTTGTGGCGGCGCAATTCGAGGCCTATTTCAAGGACGGGCTGTGGCTCGACACGGCCCGGCACGCCAACGCCATGGCCGCGCGCCTCGCGGCGGCGATCGAGGACTCGGAGACAGCGAAGCTCGCCTGGCTGCCGCAGGCCAATGAGGTATTCGCGGTGATCAAGAAGACAGAAGCCGACAGGCTGCAGGCGGCGGGCGCCGCCTTCTACGACTGGCACAAGCCGCATGGTTTCGACGGCCATATCGGTGAGGACGAGTTGCTCTACCGCTTCGTCACCAGCTTTGCCACGACGGCCGAGGAAGTCGATCGCTTTGGCCAGCTCCTGGCCGGGTAAACAGCATCAGGCTTCAGTCTCCGGACAAAAAAAAGCGGCGCCTTTCGGCGCCGCTTCCGTCTCGGGAGGAGACTTTAACTTTATGCGTTAGGCAGCCGTCTTGTCAGGCGGCGGTCTTGGCCTCGATCTGCTTGGCTTTGGCCGGAGCCGAGGTGATCGCGATCTTGCGCGGCTTCAGCTCCTCGGGGATGTTGCGCTTGAGGTCGACGAAGAGCAGGCCGTTCTTCAGCGCGGCGCCGACGACTTCTACGTGATCGGCAAGCTGGAAGCGGCGCTCGAAAGCCCTTGAGGCAATACCACGATAGAGCAACTCGGAACCTTCGCCGGTGCCCTCGTCCTTGCGCTCACCCTTCACGGTCAGCACGTTGCGATGGGCTTCGATCGAGATTTCCTCATCCGAGAAGCCGGCAATCGCCATCGAAATCCGGTAGGAATCCTCGCCGGTGCGCTCGATGTTGTAAGGCGGATAGGTCTGCGCGCCATCAGGCTGCGCAAGCGAATCGAGCATGGTGAAGAGGCGGTCGAAGCCGACGGTCGAACGATAAAGCGGGGAAAAATCAACGTGACGCATGAGGTGTTCTCCTGTTGAGCAACATGGTTTGCGTATGGCCGGTGCGAAACCCGCGAGCGGCGTTTCGGCTAGACCAGCGGCCCCGACATTGGCGACCGCAAACCACATTTGGGGAGCGTTCGAAGGCATTTCAAGATTTGGCCGGACGGCAAAAAAGCAGGGCGGCCTGCCTTGATGAACGGCAGATGAACCGGCGCTTCGGCGCGCGTTCATTGAGCTACCGCTAAAGTGGCTCTCAAGATCAAGGATTGGCGGCGCCGGATTTGCAGAGGGCCGCAACGAGGCCGAACCGGGTGTTAACGTCCCTTCCTCCCGGATCGACAGAAGGCCGGAAGCGCGCTCAAAAGCCGCTTCCGGCCTTCCCTGTTCTGCGGCCCCCGTCACCTGGAATTCCTTTGCTTTTGATGTATTGACGTCTATCACCTTGAGAGGCCGGTCCCGACAGGCTGGCACGTGAAGACGCCGAGCACAAAGCGCCGTATGACGGACATCCTCCAAGACACCTCCCTTTTCCATGAGACTGAGGGCAATCCGCGGCCGGAGAACGCCGCCGGCGGCTTCTTCACCACGCGCGACCGCAAGAAGATCCGCTACGGCCTGTTCGGAGCGGTCGCGCGCCCGATGAGAGGCACGGTGGTGCTGCTGCCAGGCCGCAACGAGTGCATCGAGAAATATTTCGAAACCATCCGCGATCTTGCCGCCCGGGGCCTTGGCGTCGCCACGCTCGACTGGCGCGGCCAGGGCGGTTCCGACCGGCTGATCCGCGATCGCCAGCGCGGTTATGTCAGGTCCTTCCGCGATTATACGGCCGACCTCGAGCAGTTCTTCGAGGAGATCGTGCTGCCCGACTGCCGTGGACCCTACTACATCCTGGCTCATTCCGCCGGCGCGGTCATCACGCTGCTTGCAGCGCCGTCGATGGTCAACCGCGTGCGGCGCATGGTGCTGATCGCGCCGTTCCTGACGCTGCCCGACCTGCCGGTCTCGATAAGTACGGTTCGCCGCGTCTGTTCGTTTTTCTGCGCTTTGGGCCTTGGCAGGCTCTATGCCGCCTGGGGTCCGCGGCCGAGAGACACGCTGCCTTTCGAAGCCAACAAGGTGACGTCGGATCCACAGCGCTACCGTCGCAACACCCGCATCTACGAAGAGTATCCGCAACTGGCCCTTGGCGGCCCGACGATCCGTTGGCTGCAGGCGGCGGCAAAGGCTTCGGAGGCAATCAGCGATCCCGACTTCATGGCCAGGATCCAGGTTCCCCTGCTGATCATCGCCGCCGGCGCCGACCAGGTGGTCTCGACCAGGGCGGTGGAAGCATACGCCAGAAGCCTGAGGCTCGGCTCGATGCTGATGATCGACGGCGCCAAGCACGAAATCCTGCAGGAGGCCGACCTTTACCGCGAACAATTCCTCGCCGCCTTCGATGCCTTCGTTCCCGGCTCCGACGACCCGACGGCCTGACTGGCGCCAAAGCCTTCCACGGACCGGCCGGCATAGCTGACACCGCGTTGTCAGGAAGGTGGGGCGCTCGCGCCCGCGGCGCTCAAAAGTGCTAAAGATTCTGACAGTCCGCGTCCGTCTCGGAATGCTCATCTGCTCGCGTCGAATTGAACGCCGAGGAGATGAGATCATGACCGACAAAACCTGCGCCGCCTGCGATTGCCAGCTGGACGCCAATCCGATCCAAGTCAAGGTCGGCGGCAAGACCGTCGAGGTCTGCTGCGAGGAATGTGCACAGGCACTCAACGAAGCCGGCGCTTCGGCGGCCGGCGCCGGTGAGGACTGAGCCATGCGTCCTGATCATTCAATAGCGCAGCGCTTGGCCGGCCATGTCCCGGCACGGGCAACGACCCTCCGCACCACGACCATGCTGCAGTCCTTGCACGCCCGATGCCTTGCGGCAGCCCGATGGCTCGGTCGCCAGATGGAAAAACGCCGAAGCCGCCTTGCCTTGCTCGAAATGACCGACGAACAGCTCAAGGACATCGGCCTGTCGCGCGGCGATGCCTATTGCGAATTCAGCCGCCGCTTGTGGGATTGAGGCACCATCCGGGAAGTCTCCTGACAGAATCGGACCGGCCGATTGCGTAGAGTGCCTTCGTAAATTCCGGATTGATTTTCCGGTATGAGGAATGAACGCAACGGCCATGTCGCAATTCACGGTACAGCCGCTCCTGGACACCGGCACCGTCAGGGTGCGCGACATCGTCTGCAGCGGCGAATGCCGGCACCGGAGCGACGAAGAGTGCAGCGCGGCCACGCATCTGGTGTTTCCCTATCGCGGAGTCTTCGTGCGCTATGTCGGGCGCAACGACGTCGTCGCTGAGGCCAATCAGCTGCTGTTCTTCAACGCGGCCGAGGCCTATCAGGTCAGCCACCCGGTCGAAGGTGGCGATGCCTGTCTGGACCTTGTGGTCGAGGAAGGCCAATTGCGCGAACTGGCGCCGAAGGGGCAGCTGCGCACCGGCGACCGCCTGGCATTCCGCCGCCAGCGCCGGCGCATCGACCCGCGCGCACAGGCCCTGGTGGCGTTGCTGCGCCACAGCCTCAGCCGCAATGTCGCCGAGACCCTGGAAGCCGAGACGCTCGCCTTGACGCTGGTGCGGCGCTCGCTCGGCGAACACACCTCGCATGCCGCGGGCGCCAGCCCCGGACGGCAGAAGCTGGTCGACCGCACCAAGCTCGTCCTGTCTTCGGACCTGTCGCGGCGCTGGACGCTGGCCGAGATTGCCGTGGAGGTCGGCGTCTCGCCGGTCTACCTGACGCAAGTGTTCCAGCAGGTCGAGGCGATGCCGCTCTATCGCTATCACCTGCGCCTGCGGCTGGCGCGCGCGCTCGACCTGCTTGGCCGCTACGACAATCTGACCACGCTGGGCATGGATCTTGGCTTCTCCAGCCACAGCCATTTCAGCTCGACGTTCAGACAGGTCTACGGGCGCACCCCAGCGGAATTCCAGCGCTCGATCGGATCGCGCTGATTTAATCGCGTCAAAGAAGGCGCCGACATATCAACCGCGCAGGGCAGCCATGGCGGCCGCATGGAGCTCAGGCGTTGCCGCCGCCAGCACATCGCCGCCCTTTTCCGCCGGCCCGCCGTCGAAGGTGGTGACGACACCGCCCGCCTTCTCGATGATCGGGATCAGCGCCACGATATCATAGGGCTTCAATCCGGGATCGGCGACAATGTCGACGCTTCCCGAGGCGATCATGGCGAAGGCGTAGCAATCGGCGCCGTACCGGGCGAGCTGGATCTGCCTCTCGAAGGCGTCATAGCGATTGCGCGCCTCGCCCTTGAACAGCGCCGGCGTGGTGGTGAACAGGGTTGCCTCGGAAAGCTTCGTCGTCTTGCGGGTCGAAAGCTTGCGCGGGCCTCCCGGCCCCTCATAGTGCGAGCCAGAGGCGTTGGCATAGAACAACTCGCCGGTGAAGGGTTGCGCCATCATGCCGGCGACCGCGTCACCGTCGACCGTCAGCCCGACCAGCGTTCCCCATACCGGCAGGCCGGAGATGAAGGCGCGCGTGCCGTCGATCGGATCGATCACCCAGACATGCCTGCTGGAGATATTTTCGCTGCCATGCTCCTCGCCAAGAATGCCATGGTCGGGATACTCGGCCGAGATCAGCGCCCGGATGGCGCGCTCGGTCTCGCGGTCGGCTTCGGTGACCGGATCGAAACTGCCCTTTTCCTTGTTGGCGACAGCCCCTTGGGCACGGAAGCGCGGCAAGGTCTCCGCCGCTGCCACCTGCGCGATGCGGCGCATGAAATCGATGCTGATATCCAACTGATTCTCCCGCATGCGGCATGCCCGAATAGGGCTCTGCCGGCACTTTCCTGCCAAAACAAGCCTGTTTATCGATTTATCCGCTGCCGCGACTGTTGCCGTAATGTCACGCCAGCGTCATCGAAACGCAGTTTCCACATCACTCTGAATTAAAAAAGCCTGAACGTCGCTTGACATTTGTGCAGCGCACAATACCCTCAATCTCGGACAGGTTCTCCTGTCCATGCCCTCCTTGGGCGTTTCCTCCCTAGACTTCGACCGTATCGTGAAAACGATGCGGTCTTTTTTTACACCGCAAATCCCAAGCTGCCCATCCGGTGCGCGATCTCACTCCGCGGCCAGCGGCAGGTCGATGAAATGATGGTCGGGCATCGCCATCAGATCGGCCGAAAATCGCGTCAAATCATCCGCCAGCGCATCAAAGCCCGCTGCCTTCTCGAATGTCCGCTCGTTCATGTAGAGCCCGCGATTGACCTCGATCTGCAGTGCATGCAGATGACGCGCCGGGCGGCCATAGTGCTCGGTGATGAAGCCGCCTGCATAAGGCTTGTTGTGGGCGACGGTGTAGCCCATGGCGCAGAGCAGGCCGATCGCGGTTTCGGTCAGGGCAGCGGTGGCCGAGATGCCGAAACGATCGCCGATGATGAAGTCCGGCCGCAGGCCGTTATCGCCGACACGGATGCTCGCCGGCATCGAATGGCAATCGATCAGCACCGCAAAGCCGAAACGGGCATGGGTTCTCGTCAAAAGCCGCTTCAGCGTCTCGTGATAAGGCTTGTAGACGGCCTCGATGCGGGCGACCGCTTCGGCGAGCGGCAAGCGGCCGGAATAGATGTCGAGCCCCTCGCCGACCAGCTTGGGTACCGTGCCGAGCCCGCCCGCCACCCGCGCCGAGCGGATGTTGCAGAAGGACGGCACCGGCTCGGCGAACATGCGCGGGTCGAGTTCCCAGGGCTCGCGGTTGACGTCGAGATAGGCGCGCGGGAAATTCGCCGCCAGCATCGGCGCTCCGAGCGCCACCGCGCCCCCGAACAGCTCATCGACGTAGCAATCCTCCGAGCGGCGGATGGCGTTGCGGTCGAGCCTTGCCATGGCAAGGAAGCGTTCGGGATAGTAGCGGCCGCTGTGTGGTGAGTTGAAGAGGAAGGGAACGCGCTGTTCGGCGCCCGATCGGATTTCGAAGGGTGAAACGACCGAAAAATCCTCGGCTGCCGTCTTCAATTTGAACGAACCCGAAAACACCAGTGCATCATGAAACGAAACTGCCACCTTGCTGGCCGCATGTCCAGCATTTCGGCGGCCTCACCGCTTACCAAATGTGGGGCTTCCTCGGCCTCGTTCACTTGATGTTTACCCTCACCTCCTCATATACAGGATGGTTAACGGGCCTGCCCCACGGCAGTCTCGGGCGGGTGATTCGGACGGGACATCATGGCACGCATTCTTCTGGCGGAAGACGACGACGATATGCGTCGGTTCCTCGTCAAGGCGCTGGAGCGCGCCGGTTATCAGGTCAGCGATTTCGACAATGGCGCCAGCGCCTATGAGCGGCTGCGCGAGGAACCGTTCTCGCTGCTGTTGACCGACATCGTCATGCCGGAGATGGACGGCATCGAACTGGCGCGACGCGCCACCGAGATCGATCCCGACCTCAAGGTCATGTTCATCACCGGTTTCGCCGCCGTTGCGCTGAACCCGGATTCCAAGGCGCCGAAAGACGCCAAGGTGCTGTCGAAGCCCTTCCACCTGCGCGATCTCGTCAACGAGGTCGAGAAGATGCTGCAGGCGGCCTGAGCCGCCTTCGGCCAAGGCATCGCGGCTGCGGCGAGACGACGCCTTCTTTCCTTTTTCCTGCTATTGACGCGTTGGATCAAAAATGGTGTATGCGCGGCTTCGGATGGGCGTGTAGCTCAGCGGGAGAGCACTGCATTGACATTGCAGGGGTCACAGGTTCAATCCCTGTCACGCCCACCATCCTTTCAAGACTTAGATAACTTCCTGACGATGTGGCTTATCGAGCGTCTTGGCCGACACGCCGAGCGCGCCGGCCGCTTCCCAAATCGATGCCTGCGAGCAAGGCTGGTTGCATGGCCAGCAGCGCGATGTGCGCTGGCCGAGAAAGGCAACCTTCGGCCGGATCCGAACCGTGCCGCCCGTGGTGCGGACCCACAGACTGGGAGGTTGCAAATGAGACAAGGATCACTTTGTCCTTAAGTGGAACCTAATATACCAGAACTCAGTTTCAGTAGTGCAGCATCCCCCTCCGCTGCGGCCAAGGGAATTCACTCTTGGTCGGCCCGCATCGTCCCAACCCGGCGGTGCGGGCTCATTTTGTCTGGACCCGTATTCCCTCGATAAAGTTCAACGGGGCTCGGTGTATCCCTCCATCGAGCAGGACCGACGAAGGCCCGTCATCGTGTCCTATGGTAGGCTTTACCCAGATGCGGAGCGGACCACTGCAACGGCAATTTTGGCCGATCAAGGAACCTGTTTTCGAAATTGGAGTTTGGAAGCCGCTTGGGTTCCCTCACCAAGCAGAACACTGGAAAGGCCCGTCACTGCTTCCTCAGTGGCGGGCTTTTCTCGGCGGCTTGGACGTGCACCTACGGCGCTGGACTCGGCAAGCCCCACCCGTATCCGCTGGCCGAACGATAGCAGTTGCCCGCTTGCTGAAGGACAGGGCTCCGCCGCTAGTGCGCTACCTATTCAAGGTCTTCGGTTCGACAAGGAACGATGCTGCGATCAGGTCGTCGCCAGCAATCTGCCCGCGACCGTCATCCATGATCGCTGCGACCTTTTGGAAGGTTCTTATTTCGGTCTCGGTTATGCGAGCTGCCCGCACTCTCGCCTGGAGATCAACCAAGCGCGCCTCGAGGGCTTGCGATGTTTCGACTTCAACGTTCATCATCTTCCACTTGTCCGGTTGAGTGGCGACCGACATGCACTGCCCGCCGCCATGGTGTGGCGGCGGGAGTGGTAGTTCGAAGTTCAGTCGTAGACTTTGACAATCTTGCGGGTGCCTGGGTCCACCAGAACCGTGCGGTTGTCGACCACCACGTAGCGGTATTTGACGTTGGGGACCTCATGAAGTTCAACCGTGTCCGGCAGAGCCGTTCCGACGTTCAGTTCCACACCGGGAACCTTCACGGAAGCAAGTGGCTGCTTCTTCACGTATTCGCGCACGACGGTGTCCTGCTCCGGCGTGATGACAACGTCCTGTGCCGCAACTGCGCCGACGCCGGCTAAAAGCAGTAGCGCCGCAGCGCTGCTGGTAAGGTGCATCCTCATGGTTTTCTCCTCTTATGGTCCGGGCGACAGCACGACCGTCTGCGCGCCAGCCATCCGAACACCTCGTCCGGCCAAACGTTCCGTTGCCGGGCTTCAGTCTGAAACAGGATAGGACCAAAGTCCGGCCGCAAAACGCAATGGTCTTGCCTCTTGGGACTGGGCGGAACGGCCTACGTCCGTCGTAGTTGCTTCTCCAAATCGGAGAAAGCAGATGGATAAGAGTGTTGGCCAAGCGCGGTGGTTGCTCGCACCGGTTTTCGCGACGGCCGTCACCTTTCTGGTGATCGGCATAGCCCTTGGCTGACATATCGTGGATCGGCACAGCTACGTCCCTTCCTGTGCTGATAGGACCCGCGAGCCGCCTAGGGCAGCTGGCGGGTCCTCTATTATCTGGTGAGCAAAGGACAATGACATTGATCCAGAAATCGAATGAAAGCGGCAACGCGAACGACCCTGCGAATGACAATGATCAGCCTGGGTTGCTGGACGCCGTCTCCTTGACCGACGAGGAAAATATTGCCGATCTTGTCAGACGAACCGAGCGCACTGCTCTTTGGGTAGTTCTAGGAATGGGCGGCTGGTTGATGTTAGTCCCCGCTATCTACATTGTACTGACCCACGGAATATGAAGGCACAACTGCGCCCGCCGTAGCGGCATTGCTCAACCTCACGAAGCGTCTTGATGGCAAATATCGAAGCGGGTCCGTCAACCAACGGACTGAAGGCGAAATGCTATTCGATCGAATTCGAACTTCTCGGTGTCGAGCGCGAAACGGCCGAGCCGGCATTGGCTCTAATGGCCGATCGGCCGACGGGCAGGCATGCGGTTCGGCTTTCATCAATTCGAGCGGCGCCATCCGAGACCGACTGTGGAAGCGGATCCAAGCACTTGGGGCCGGCGGAAGGTCATGAAGCGGCCGGCAACACAATGGGTCAGCCCGACCGCATTAAGCACTTGCGCGGAAAGGAAGATTTGCGGCACGTTTCACTGCAGGAATTTCGGGGAGGAAGATCATGCCGATTCGACGGAAGGCGACTGAGGTAGGTATTTTTGACGCTTCAGAGATAGCTCTTCTCGGGCGGGTCTTTGATAGGCTCAGGCTTGATGACCAGTCGGCCGATGCACGCGACGCAATCGCATCCCGCATTATCGCAAACTACATGGCGGGTGTGGTCGACGAGGACGAACTCGCCTCGCTTTCGAAACAGCCGTTGGGGCGCTAACAATGGCGGTCGCCAAGAAGGATCAGGAGTGCGCCAACTGTGCCTGGTGTACTGCGTTACAAAGCGCGGGAACATGGCAAAGAACGCGTCGTGCCTGATATCTGCCGACGCCTTGCTAGAAGCCTTTAACGACGTTCTTTTTAGGCCGCCAGAGCGCGATCGGCCCGATCGTCCCGGCGTGGTCATTAAAACGGCGCATGGCTGGAAAAGTGCCCAGGATCTCACTTCTTGTCGGAGAGCGATACCGTCCGCTCGTAGTAGCCGTCGGCCGAGATGAGAGACAGCGCTTTGACTTGAAGAATCGTTGGACATCCCAAGAACCTGTTCAGAAAACCCCGCCTGACTCCCGGTCGGCGGGGCTTTTCCGTGCGTTCACACCATGCATTCAACGCGCTAGAACGAGCGGCCGTAACCACGCGGCCTGGCTTTCGGCCCCGGCGAACTTTCCGCCGGATTTGCGGCCAATTTGGCGAATCGCCGGTCTCTTAGCCGCAGGAACTTCTCTTTTGCCAGCAACTCGTCGCGCTCGTCATCGTCCGCGTCCATTCGGCCATACGTCGCGGCAATCACATAGTCGGCTTTGTTGGTTCGATAGTCTTCTTTTCGCATAGACATCGTTTTCTCCCTGTCGGCGGCCTTTTTCCCTCCTTTTGGCCTGACGGAGGAATTAACTGCCGGTGCGCCGCACGAGTCTACCAATTGGGGATTGTATTAAAATGGTACACGCCACGTCCGGGCGGCCCACGCAGCGGCTCTCGGCGTCGAGATCACAAATAACCCATGCGAGGGATACTTCCGGTCAATCCCGCTGGGCTCAGATGCCCGCGACCGCGCACAGGCTCTTCATCCTGGATACGGCCAGGTCCGGATCGGCCAGCAGGCCTGCCTGGTCGGCAAGGCGAAAAATATCGGCATAGTGGCGGATGCCGCGCGCCGACTGCATGCCGCCGACCATCGTGAAATGGTCCTGATGGCCGTTCAGCCAGGCCATGAAGACGATGCCGGCCTTGTAATATTCGGTCGGTGCCTCGAAGATCTTTCGCGACAGCGGCACCGTCGGCGCCATCAGCGCATCATAGCCGGCGCGGTCGCCCTCGGCGAGTTTCGCTAGGGCGGCGTTGGCCGCCGGCGCGATGGCGTCGAAAATCCCGAGCAGCGCGTGCGAATGACCAGGGCCGTCTCCGGCGATCAGTTCGGGATAATTGAAGTCGTCGCCGGTGAACATCACGACCCCATCCGGTAGCCGGCTGCGCAGCGCGACCTCCTTGCCGGCATCGAGCAGCGAGATTTTTATGCCTTCGACCTTGCCGGCATGACGCTCGATGATGGCGACCACTGTATCGAGCGCGGTCTCGAAATCGCTGCTGCCCCAATAGCCTTTCAGGGCCGGGTCGAACATGTCGCCCAGCCAGTGCAGGATCACCTTGCCGGACGCTTGGCTCAAAAGGCGGTCGTAGACGCGCGCATAGTCATCGGGGCCCTTTGCGACAGCCGCCAGTGCCCGGCTCGCCATCATGATCACCTTGCCGCCCTGGCCTTCGATGAAAGCGAACTGCTCTTCATAGGCGGCGATGACATCGTCTGGTGTGCGAGCCGCCGCCGGGGCCAGATGATCGGTGCCGGCGCCCGAAGCAAGCTCGGCGCCTTCGACGGTCCGCGCCTCGGCGATCGAGCGGCGGATCAATTCCCGCGCATTTGCCCAGTCGAAACCCATCCCCCGCTGCGAGGTATCCATCGCCTCGGCGATACGGAAGCCGAGCCGCCACAGATGATGGCGGAACGCCATCGTCCGCTCCCAGTCGACCACCGGCCGCGACCATGGATCGGTCATCCCGAGCGGATCGGCAACGACATGCGCCGCCGCATAGGCGATGCGCGAAAACCGCGCGCCGACGATCGGCCACACCGGCTGTCCGACAAGCGCATAATGGCTGCTGCGGCCACCCTCACCAGGCAAGGCTATGTCCATCGATCTCTCCCTGTAATCGCGCTAATAAATGGAACGTTCCAATAAATCAAGAAGCTTTGAGATTCGAGGTTCACCTCCCTCGTATTGCTGCAACGCAGCACGATAGCCCCCGCAATTACAGGGCCCACGGCGTGAGATTATCGATATTCGGGAATCCAAAAATTCCCGATTGACTCCCGATTGGAGCGGTGATTAGAACGTTCCAATAGATTTGACGGAAACTGGGAGGAGGCATCTGGATGGCCAGCCGGGCCAAGGCGACGATCTTCGACATCGCCCGCGAGGCGGGCGTGTCCAAATCGACGGTGTCGCTCGTTCTCCAGGGCAGCGGACTGATCCGCCCCGAGACCGCGGTCAAGGTGCGCAAGGCGATCGAGGACGTCGGCTATGTCTACAACCGCGGCGCCGCCAATCTGCGCAAAGCCCACTCCAACGTCATCGGCATGGTCATCAACGACCTCACAAATCCATTCTTCGCCGAACTGGCGGTCGGCATGGAGCGCGTCTTCCAGTCCGCCGGCATCGTGCCCTTCATCGCCAACACGGCGGAAAACCCGGTCCGCCAGGAAGAAGTACTGAAATCGCTGATGGAACAGGGCGTCGCCGGGCTCATCGTTTCGCCGGCGCGCGGCACGACCCCGGGAGCATTCCGGCGGCTGGAAATGGCCGGTGTTCCGATTGCCTTCGCCATGCGCCGGCTGCCCGAGAGCCGCATTCCGGTGATCGCTCCCGACAATCATCGCGGCGCCTATCTCGCCGCCGCTCACCTCATCGGCAAGGGGCATCGCCGGTTGGCCTTCTTCGGCGGCTCGTCCGACCTCGTGGTCTATCATGACCGGCTTGGCGGCTTTCGCGAGGCATGCGAGACGCTCGGGATAGATACGCGTGACATGCTCGTCATCGAAGGTGAGACAAGCCGTCGGGGCGGCATCGCCTGCCTGGAAACCGCGCTTGCAATGGCTGAACCGCCGAGCGCGGCCCTGTGCTTCAACGACGCCGTCGCCTTTGGCGCCATGCTGGCGCTGCGCAAGCGTGGACTTGAGCCGGGACCGGATTTCGCCGTCGTCGGCTTTGACGATGTGACGGAAGCCGAACACTACATGCCTGCGCTGACCAGCGTCGCGGTGGACAGCGCCGGCCTCGGCGAACGCGCCGCCCATGTCATGATCAAGATGATCCAGTCGCGCACCACGCGCGCCGAAGACCATATCGGCGCGGTCAATCTCGTGGTCAGGGAAAGTTGCGGTCCGGACCGCCGCGCCAGAAACAGGTCGTCGGGAACGGGAGGCGTCGCATGAGCCTCAAATGGGGGCTGATCGGCGCCAGCACGATCGCCAGGCAATTCATGGTCAACGCCATCCGTGTGCAGGCCGATGGCAAGATCGCGGCGGTGATGAGTTCCAGCCCGGAGCGGGGCCAGGCCTATGCCGTGGAAAACAACATTGCGGTTGCGGTTTCGACGCTTGACGAGCTCCTCGCCGAGGATATCGACGCCGTCTACATCTCGACCACCAACGAGCTACATCTCGAACAGGCCTTGGCCGCCATCAAGGCAGGCAAGCACGTGCTGTGCGAAAAGCCGCTGGCACTGACGAGTGCCGATGCCCGCACGATGGTTGCCGCCGCCAGGGCGGCTGGCATCGTACTCGGCACCAACCACCACCTGCGCAACGCCGGCACGCATCGTGCCATGCGCGAAGCCGTCGCTGCCGGCCGCATCGGCAGGCCGATCGCGGCGCGTGTCTTCCACGCCGTCTACCTGCCTGAAAACCTGCAGGGTTGGCGCATCGCCAGGCCCGAGGCGGGCGGCGGCGTCGTGCTCGACATCACCGTGCATGATGCCGACACGCTGCGCTTCGTGCTCGGCGACGATCCGGTCGAGGTTTCGGCTTTCACACAGTCCGCCGGCATGGCCGGCAGCGGACTGGAGGACGGCGCCATGTGCATCTGGCGTTTCAAGTCCGGCCTCATCGCGCAGTCGCATGAAGGCTTTACCACCAGCTATGCCGGCACCGGCTTCGAGGTGCATGGCTCGGAAGGTTCGCTGATCGCCAGCAATGTGATGACGCAGAAGCCCGTCGGCGCGGTCATGCTGCGCACGGCAAGCGGCGAGGAGGAGTTGAGCTTCGACCACGAGGATCTCTACGTCAGGTCCGTGCGGCGGTTCCATGCCGCGATCCACGGCGACGGCCAGCCTGCCGCCACCGGCGAGGACGGCATCTGGTCCCTCGCCTCGGCCGAGGCGGCATTGCAATCGGCCAGCTCCGGCAAGGCCATCGAGATCGACCCGAAACTCGGGAGCATGAAGTGAGCAAGGTCGTTTCAGCGGCGCAGGCAGCCGGTCTGATCAAGGATGGTATGACAGTATCCGTGTCCTCGTCGAGCGGCCTCGGTTGCCCGGACGCCGTGCTCGCCGCCATCGGTGAGCGCTTCGACGGGGAAGGCCATCCGAAAGATATCACCACGCTGCACCCGATCGCCGCGGGCGACATGTACGGCATCAAGGGCATCGACCATCTGGCAAAGCCTGGCCTGTTGAAGCGCACGCTCTGCGGCTCCTATCCATCCGGCCCCTCCTCCTCGGAGCCGCCGCAGATCTGGAAGATGATCGGCGACAATTCGGTGGCCGCCTACAACGTGCCGTCCGGCATCCTGTTCGACATGCACCGCGAAGCCGCCGCCAAGCGGCCGGGCGTGCTGACCAAGGTCGGGCTCGACACCTTCGCCGACCCGCGCCATCAGGGCTGTGCCATGAACGCGGCGGCCAGCGAAGCGATCGTCTCGGTGCAGCAGTTCGACGGCGAGGAATGGCTGTATTTCCGCTCGATCGTGCCCCACGTCTCGATCATCCGCGCCACCACGGCGGATGAGCGCGGCAACCTCACCTATGAACATGAAGGCGCCTATCTCGGCGGCCTCGAACAGGCACTCGCCGCCCGCAACAATGGCGGCGTCGTTATCGCGCAGGTCAAGCGCGTCGTCGAAAACGGCACACTGAAGCCGCATGACGTGCGGGTGCCGGGCGTGCTGGTCGACCACATCATCGTCGCGCCCGACCAGTTGCAGACGACGCTGACACAGTACGACCCGGCCATATCAGGCGAGATCTTCCGACCGTTGTCGACCTTCCGCAACGCCGAGATGAACGTCCAGAAGGTGATCGCCCGCCGTGTTGCCATGGAGTTGCGCGACGGCATGGCCGTCAACATCGGTTTCGGCATCTCCGCCAACGTTCCGCGCATCCTTCTGGAAGAAGGCCAGCACGGCAAGGTCACCTGGGTGATCGAGCAGGGCGCGGTCGGCGGCGTGCCGCTGCTCGACTTCAAGTTCGGCTGCTCATCGAATGCCGACGCCTTCATGCCCTCGCCGCACCAGTTCATCTATTTCCAGGCCGGCGGCTTCGACGCTTCGCTGCTCTCCTTCCTGCAGATCGACCGCCATGGCTCGGTCAACGTCTCGAAACTGTCGGCGCGGCCGCACGTCACCGCCGGCGCCGGCGGTTTCGTCGACATCACCGCGCGGGCGAAGAAGATTGTTTTCTCGGGTTTCTTCAATGCCGGGGCAAAACTGTCATTGGCCGATGGCGGCATCCGCATCGACCAGGAGGGCAAGGTCAAGAAAGTCGTCGGCGAAGTCGAGCACATCTCCTTCTCCGGCAAGCGCGCGGTCGCGCAAGGACAGGACATCACCTATGTCACCGAGCGCTGTGTAATGAAGCTGACGCCTGACGGGCTGATGGTGACGGAACTGGCGCCGGGCATCGATCTCGAGCGCGATGTGCTGGGGCAGTCCGAGATCGCGCTCGGTGTCGCCAACGACCTGAAGGTGACGCCGTCAGCACTCTACCAGGACCAGCCGATCGGCCTGTCACTCAATGGCGGCGCCTCGCTCGGAGGCGCGCATGGCTGAACGCCTCGTCACCTTCGAGCAGGACGGCGCCATCGGCATCGTCACCTTGCGCCGCCCGGAGAAATTCAACGCGCTGGATATTCCGATGCTTCGCGCGCTCGAAACAGTGCTCGATGAAGCGGAGGCGGCCGACGACGTTCGCGTCGCGCTCATCCGCGGCGAAGGCAAGGGCTTCTGTGCCGGTGGCGATGTCGAGGCCTGGGCCGCCATGAGTGCCGCCGATTTCCAGGTGCAATGGGTGCGCTACGGCCACCGCGTCTTCGACCGGCTGGCGCGGCTGCGGCAACCGACCGTCGCCGTGCTGTCGGGCCACGCGCTGGGCGGCGGGCTGGAACTGGCGGCAGCCTGCGATTTCCGGGTCGCGGAAACACAGGTGAAATTGGGCTTCCCCGAAACCTCCATCGGCGTCGTGCCTGGCTGGTCCGGTACGCAGCGCGCCGTGCGCCGTTTCGGCGCTCAGACGGTGCGTCGCATGGCGTTGGGTGGCGAGGTTCTCCTTGCTCCTGAAGCGCTGGCCCTGGGCGTGGTCGATCGAGTGGTCGAAACCGGCAAGGCACTCGCCGAGGCCAAGGCCTGGGCCGAGAAGATCGCCGAGCGCGGTCCGCTGGCGACGGAAGCGGCCAAGCTGATGATCGCGGTTGCCGAAGGTGAGGAAAGTGCCGCCGCGACCGAAGCGCTGGCCAGCGGCTTCATTGCGCTGACCGGCGATCTCAAAGCCGGCGTCGGCGCCTTCAAGGCCAGGCAGAAGCCGGCATTTTCGAGATCCTGAGGATTCACGACCAAGATGAACGCGCCTCTCAACATCGCCATGCCCGCCGAGGCCTCGGCAGCGCCGAAGACCTATCGGCTGCTGATCGATGGCAAACATGTCGATGCCCGCGACGGCAGGACGCTGGAACGCAACAGCCCCGGCCATGGCTTCACGGTTTCGCGTTACGCGCAGGCCGGCGAGGCCGAGGTGGAAGCGGCGATGCAAGCCGCGCACAGGGCGTTCGAGACCGGTCCCTGGCCGCGCATGAAGGCGGCCGAACGCGCCGCGCTCCTGCACAAGGCGGCCGACCTGATCGAAGCTCGGCTTGAAGACATTGCCCGTCTCGATGCGCTGGAATCCGGCAAGCCGATCGCTCAGGCCCGCGGCGAGATCGGCGGCGCCGTCGACATCTGGCGCTATGCCGCATCGCTCGCCCGCACGCTGCACGGCGAGAGCTACGCCAATCTCGGCGACGCGATGCTGGGCGTGGTGCTGCGCGAACCGATCGGCGTCGTCTCGATCATCACGCCGTGGAATTTCCCGTTCCTGATCGTCAGCCAGAAACTGCCCTTCGCGCTCGCCGCCGGCTGCACGGCGGTGGTCAAGCCGAGCGAAATGACCTCGGCCTCGACCTTCGTGCTCGGCGACATCCTGATCGAGGCCGGCGTGCCTGCCGGCGTCGTCAACATCCTGGCCGGCCTGGGCGGCGATGTCGGCGCACCGATGGTCAGCCATCCCCTGGTCGAGATGGTGTCGTTCACCGGCTCCACCCGCGTCGGCAAGATGACCATGGCTTCCGCCGCGCAGTCGCTGAAGAAGGTCTCGATGGAGCTCGGAGGCAAGAACGGCCAGATCGTCTTCCCCGACGCCGACCTCGAAGCCGCGGCCGACGCGGTGGTGTTCGGCGGCTTCTTCAATGCCGGCGAATGCTGCAATGCCGGCAGCCGGCTGATCGTTCACGAGGCGATCGCCGACGATTTTCTGGCCGCCGTGAAGGCACTTACGGCCAAGGTGACAGTCGGCGATCCGCTCGACGACCGAACCAAGGTCGGTGCGATGATCTCGTCGGACCACCTGGCCAAGGTGACCGGTTACGTTACGGCAGCGGCAAGCGACGGCAGCAGCGTCTACAGCGGCGGCAAGCAATTGGCCTCCAATGCCGGCCAATATCTCGACCCGACCATCATCCGCGGCGTCACCGATGACATGGCCATCGCGCGCGAGGAAGTGTTCGGCCCGGTGCTCTCCGTGCTGACTTTTGAATCGATTGAAAAGGCGTTGCACATCGCCAACAACACGCCCTATGGTTTGTCAGCGGGCGTGTGGAGCGCCAGCATCGACACATGCATGTCGGTAGCGCGTGGGGTGCGTTCGGGGACGGTTTGGGTGAACACATTCATGGAAGGTTATCCCGAGCTGCCTTTCGGGGGCTACAAGCAGTCCGGTCTCGGACGCGAACTCGGCAAGCGCGCCGTCGAGGATTATACCGAGGAAAAGACAATCCAGTTTCATCGCGGCCAGCGCACCGGATGGTGGGTCGGCTGAGTTGGGAAGAACCCGGTGGGCTTCCACCGGTCGTGTAATGCAACAAGGGAGGAAGTACATGTTGCGCAAACTGCTTATCGGAACGGCTCTCGCATCGGGGCTCGCTTTCGCGGCCCATGCCGAGGACGTCAAGGAAGTTCAGATGCTGCATTGGTGGACGTCGGGCGGCGAAGCGGCTGCCCTCAACGTCCTCAAGGGCGATCTGGCCAAGGAAGGCTATGCCTGGAAGGACGTGCCGGTGGCCGGTGGTGGCGGCGACGCTGCCATGACCGCGCTGAAGGCGATGGTCGCGGCGGGCAACTACCCGACCGCCTCGCAGATGCTCGGCTACACCGTGCTCGACTATGCGGCTGCCGGTGTCATGGGCGACCTGACCGAGACAGCGAAGAAGGAAGGCTGGGACAAGTCGGTTCCGGCGGCCCTGCAGAAATTCTCGGTCTATGACGGCAAGTGGGTCGCGGCTCCGGTCAACGTCCACTCGGTCAACTGGCTGTGGATCAACAAGGCCGTCATGGACAAGATCGGCGGCACCGAGCCGAAGACTTTCGACGACTTCGTTGCGCTGCTCGACAAGGCCAAGGCGGCAGGCGTGATCCCGCTCGCTCTCGGCGGCCAGAACTGGCAGGAAGCCACCATGTTCGACTCGGTCGTGCTGTCGACCGGCGGACCTGAGTTCTACAAGAAGGCCTTCAACGACCTCGACGACGCGTCGCTCAAGTCCGACACGATGAAGAAGTCGTTCGACAACCTCGCCAAGCTCGTCACCTATGTCGACCCGAACTTCTCGGGCCGCGACTGGAACCTTGCCACCGCCATGGTCATCAAGGGCGATGCCCTGGTGCAGGTCATGGGCGACTGGGCCAAGGGCGAGTTCAATGCCGCCAAGAAAACACCGGGCACCGACTTCCTGTGCTATCGCTTCCCGGGCACGGAAGGCTCAGTGGTCTACAACTCCGACATGTTCGGCATGTTCAACGTTCCGGACGACCGCAAGGCCGCCCAGGTCGCACTGGCCACTGCCACCCTGTCGAAGAGCTTCCAGTCGGCCTTCAATGTCGTCAAGGGTTCGGTTCCGGCTCGTACCGACGTTCCGGACACCGACTTCGACGCTTGCGGCAAGAAGGGCATCGCCGACCTGAAGGCCGCCAATGAAGGCGGCACGCTGTTCGGTTCGCTGGCCCAGGGCTACGGCGCGCCGCCGGCGGTCGCCAATGCCTACAAGGACGTCGTGTCGAAGTTCGTCCATGGTCAGATCAAGACCTCCGACGAAGCCGTGGCCGAGCTGGTCAAGGCGATCGACGACGCCAAGTAAGCGCAACGCCCGAAAACATCTTCCCCGCTTCGGCGGGGAAGGTTTTATCTCAACGATTGGCCGGCTCAATACCATGCCGACCGAAGACCCGTATGCACGGGCCGCCTTGCCGCCTGACGGCAGAGCACGGACGACCCAAAGCGGGAGGAGCTCATGAGCACGGTAGCGACAAGCCAGATCAAGCTGACGCCGGAGCACGCCAGGCCACGCGCCTCGGTGCGCTCGCGCCTGCAGGACGCATTGCCCAAGATCGTGCTGGCGCCGAGCTTCGCCATCACCATCGTCTTCGTATACGGCTTCATCCTGTGGACGATCTAT
Source organism: Mesorhizobium sp. WSM1386 (assembly GCF_055901595.1). Taxonomy (NCBI): domain Bacteria; kingdom Pseudomonadati; phylum Pseudomonadota; class Alphaproteobacteria; order Hyphomicrobiales; family Phyllobacteriaceae; genus Mesorhizobium; species Mesorhizobium sp. WSM1386. Next base: position 1,883,192 of record NZ_CM148373.1, on the reverse strand, counting down.
CTGTCCTTCACCAACTCCAAGACCTTCCCGTCCTATGTCATCACCGGCTCGCGCGCCTATCAGCGGCTGTGGGGCTGGACCTTCGACACCGACCCGCCTTCGAGCTGGTACACGTCGATCACCAATATGGGCATTTTCGGCTTTCTCTATATCCTGATCTGCCTGGCGCTCGGTCTGTTCCTGGCCATCCTGCTCGACCAGAAGATCCGCGGCGAAGGCGTGCTGCGCCCCATCTACCTCTATCCCATGGCGCTGTCCTTCATCGTCACCGGCGTCGCCTGGAAATGGTTCCTCGATCCGGGTCTTGGCCTCGAGCAGACGTTGCACCAGTGGGGCTGGACGAGCTTCCATTTCGACTGGATCAAGAACAAGGATTTCGTCATCTACACCGTGGTCATTGCCGGCGTCTGGCAGGCTTCCGGCTTCATCATGGCGATGTTCCTGGCCGGCCTGCGCGGCATCGACGGCGAGATCATGAAGGCGGCGCAGATCGACGGCGCCACCACCTTCCAGCTCTATCGCCGCATCGTCATTCCGCTGCTGCGGCCGATCTTCCTGTCGGCCTTCATCGTGCTCGCCCACCTTGCCATCAAGTCCTATGACCTTGTCGTGGCGCTGACCTCCGGCGGACCCGGCGGCTCGGCCTGGCTGCCGTCCAACTTCATGTACGAGTACACCTTCAAGCGCAACGAGATGGCCGTCGGCTCGGCAAGTGCGGTGATCATGCTGATGACCATCGTCGCCATCATCGTGCCCTATCTCTATTCCGAACTGCGGGAGAAGCCGCGATGAGCGCCGTCACCAGTCCCGCCCGCCAGGCTTCCGGCGGCGTCAATGTCAAACTCGTCAACCGCATCGTCATCTACGGGTTGCTGGCGCTGTTCGCGCTGTTCTACCTGATGCCGCTGTTCGTCATGCTGGTCACCTCGTTCAAGACCATGGACGAGATCCAGAACGGCAACATGCTGGCGCTGCCCAAGGCGCCAACCTTCGAGCCCTGGCTGAAAGCCTGGGGCGAGACCTGCGTCGGCCTCACCTGCGCCGGCATCAAGGGCTATTTCTGGAACTCCATCAAGATGGTGGTTCCGGCCGTCATCATCTCGACGATGCTCGGGGCGCTGAACGGCTACGTGCTGACCAAATGGCGTTTCCGCGGCGCGACGCTGGTGTTCGGGCTGATGCTGTTCGCCTGTTTCATCCCGTTCCAGTCGGTGCTGTTGCCGATGGCCACCATCCTCGGCAGCCTCGGCCGCTTCGGCGTGTCGCTGCAGAACACGGTCGGGACCAGCTTCGGCCTCGGCAATCCGACCGTGAACCTGGTCTTCGTCCACGTCGTCTACGGCCTCGGCTTCACCACCTTGTTCTTCCGCAACTACTACGAGGCGTTCCCGACGGAATTGGTGAAGGCCGCGCAGGTCGATGGGGCGTCCTTCTTCCAGATATTCCGCCGCATCATGCTGCCGAACTCGATGCCGATCTTCGTCGTCACCGTCATCTACCAGTTCACCAACATCTGGAACGACTTCCTGTTCGCCTCGGCCTATGCCGGCACCGGCGACTCGATGCCGATGACGGTGGCGCTCAATAATGTCGTCAACACCTCGACCGGCGTCGTCGAATACAACGTCAACATGGCGGCGGCGATGATCGCCGCACTCCCAACCCTTCTCGTCTATGTGCTCGCCGGCCGCTATTTCGTGCGCGGTCTCATGGCCGGCGCCGTCAAAGGATGATCCGATGGCTTTTCTGGAAATTGATGGTCTGAGGAAGCGCTTCGGCCAGGTCGAGATACTCAAGGGCATTGACCTCGATCTGGAAAAGGGTGGCTTCCTGGTGCTGGTCGGTCCCTCCGGCTGCGGCAAGTCCACGCTGCTCAACACCATCGCCGGGCTGGAGACGATCACCTCGGGTGAAATCCGCGTCGACGGCCGCGCCATCAACGATCTGCACCCCTCCAAGCGCGACATCGCCATGGTGTTCCAGAGCTACGCGCTCTATCCGAACATGACGGTGGCCGGCAACATCTCCTTTGGCATGGAGATGCGCGGCGTGCCGGCGGCGGAGCGCCAGAAGGCGATCGACAAGGTGGCCAAGGTTTTGCAGATCGGCCACCTGCTGCAGCGCAAGCCGAGCCAGCTTTCAGGCGGCCAGCGCCAGCGCGTCGCCATGGGGCGGGCGCTGGTGCGCGACCCCAAGCTGTTCCTGTTCGACGAGCCTTTGTCCAACCTCGACGCCAAGCTGCGCGTCGACATGCGCATCGAGATCAAGCGCCTGCATGCCACCACCGGCACCACAATCGTCTACGTCACCCACGATCAGATCGAGGCGATGACGCTGGCGACCAAGATCGCCGTCATGCGCGACGGCGAGGTGCAGCAGTTCGGCACGCCGGCCGAGATCTACAACAACCCCAGCAATTTGTTCGTCGCCGACTTCATGGGCTCGCCGGCGATGAACCTGATCCCGGCGACCATCGCCACCTCAGGCAATGCACTGTCCGTCGTGCTGCAGCGCGAGGCGCGCGAGCCCATTACCTTGCCGATGGCCAATGCCCCGGCGGGCCTGTCGGCTTTCCAGGGCAAGCCGATCATCTTCGGCGTCCGCCCGGAGGCACTGACCGATCCGGAGGGCGCCGAGCGAAACGCCTCGAACATCGCCACCGCCGACCTGCACATCGAAGTGGTCGAGCCGGCCGGCTCCGACACTTTCGCCGTCACCAATCTTGGCGGCAAGGGCGTGGTGGCGCGGCTGCGCGCGGACGCCAACATCCAGCCGGGCACCAGCACGCCGCTCGCCTTCAATCTGACCAAGGCGGTGTTCTTCGATCCGGCGACCGAAAACCGCATCCTCTGAGCGAAATGACAAATCCCGATATCGTCATCATCGGCTCCGGCATTGGCGGCTCGACAATCGCTTCCGGCCTGGCAGGCAGCGGCGCCTCGATCCTGATGCTGGAGCGCGGCGAGCCCTTGCCGGCAACGCCGCATGCGCGCGATACGCGTTCCATCTTCGTCGACGGCCACTACCGGCCGAAGGAGATGTGGCGCGAGGCCGGTGGAGCGGCCTTCAACCCCGGTAATTACTACTATGTCGGCGGCAATTCGAAATTCTACGGCGCAGTGCTGATCCGCTATCGCAAAGAAGATTTCTCGGCCATGGAACATTTCGGCGGCGTCTCGCCGGCCTGGCCGTTTTCCTATGACGAGTTCGAGCCCTGGTATTCCAAGGCCGAGCAGCTGTTTCGCGTCCGCGGCGCACTGGGCGAAGATCCGACCGAGCCGTTCCATTCGGTCCCCTATGCCTATGAGCCGGTGCCCGACGAGGCGCCGATCGCCCGCGCCCGCGCCGAGCTCAAGGGGTTGGGCCTGCATCCCGCCTCGCTGCCGCTCGGCGTCGACATCGACACCTGGTTGAAGGAAGGCAAGACTGGCTGGGACGCGTTTCCCAACACCGGCCAGGGCAAGATCGACGCGCAGACCGGACCGCTGACGGCGGCGCTGACGGACACCAACATCCGGCTTGAGACCGGCTGTTGTGTCGAGTACCTGGAGACCTCGGTCGATGGCAAAACCATTGCCGCCATCCATTATCGGCAAAATGGTGAGCTGAAAAAGGTCGCGCCGAAGCTGGTGATCCTGTCCGCCGGCGCGGTCAATTCCGCCGTTATCCTGCTGCGCTCGCCGTCTTCCGATGGCAAAGGCCTCGCGAACCGTTCCGACCAGGTCGGCCGCAATTTCATGAACCACAATTCGAGCGCCATGCTGGCGATCGATCCGCGCCGCCGCAACGATGCCGTCTACCAGAAGACACTGATGCTGAACGACTACTACCTGTCCGACGGCAAGGGCGGCAAACCTCTGGGCAATGTCCAGCTGCTCGGCAAGATCGACTGCAATATGCTGAAGGCCAACGTGAAGTCGATGCCGAAATTCGCGCTCGACTTCATGGCCGGTCACGCCATCGACTGGTACCTGATGTGCGAGGACCTGCCCGATCCGGAAAGCCGCATCATGGTCGACGGCAAGGACATCGTCATGCAGTGGCGGCGCTCCAACATGCAGTCCCTCGACGGTCTGACCAAGGTGATGCGCGAAAACTTCCGCGCCTGCGGTTACCCCATCGTGCTCTCGCGCCCCTTCGACAAGCGCACCCCCTCGCATCAGTGCGGCACGGTCAAGATGGGCGACGATCCGGCGATCGCGCCGCTCGATCCGTTCTGCCGCTCGTTCGACCACCAGAACCTGTTCGTCGTCGACGGCAGTTTTTTGCCGAACTCGGCGGCGGTTAATCCGGCACTGTCGATTGCCGCACAGGCGCTGCGTGTCGCCGACCACATCCGCAAGGCCAGCCTCCAATGACCCGCCCGGCCGCGATCATCACCGGCGGCGCGCGCGGCATCGGCCTTGCCTGTGCCCAGGCGCTTGCCGATGCCGGCTTTGACATTCTGGTCGCCGACCTTGCCGAACAAGCCCCCGACGGACTCGCGACCGACATCATCGAGCGCGGCGCGAAATTCGGCTACACCCAATGCGACATCGCAGATCTCGACACCCACACAGCACTTGTCGATGTCGCGCTACGTGCCTTCGGCCGCATCGACTGCCTCGTCAACAATGCCGGCGTCGGCGCCGTCGTGCGCGGCGATTTGCTGGATCTGAAACCGGAGAATTTCGACCGCACGCTCGGCATCAACCTGCGCGGCACGGTGTTCCTCAGCCAGGCCGTCGCCAAGGCGATGCTGGCCACGCCGGGCGAACACCCCCGGTCGATCATCACCATCACCTCGGTCAGCGCCGAAATGGCCTCACCCGAACGGTCGGACTACTGCATCTCGAAGGCCGGGCTTTCGATGTGGGTGAAGAACCTTGCGCTCAGGCTCGCACCGGAAAACATCGGCGTGTTCGAGCTGCGGCCGGGCATCATCCGCACCGACATGACCGCAGGCGTGACCGCCAGATACGATGCCTTGATCGACAGCGGTCTGGTGCCGGCAAAACGCTGGGGCGAAGCATCCGACATCGGCGCGGTGGTGGCGACGCTTGCCGCCGGTAAGCTCGGCTTTTCGACCGGCTCGATCATCAATGTCGACGGCGCGCTGTCCGTGCCGCGGCTGTAAGTGGACAGTGTCATGACCGACTACATCATCGTGGGTGCCGGTCCGGCCGGCTGCGTTCTGGCCAACAGGTTGAGCGAGGATCCGGGAAATTCCGTGCTGCTGCTGGAGGCCGGCGGCAAGGACTGGCATCCCTATATCCATATGCCGGCAGGCTTCGCCAAGATGACCAAGGGCATCGCGTCCTGGGGCTGGTCGACCGTGCCGCAAAAGCATATGAAGGACCGTGTCTTCTGGTACACGCAGGCCAAGGTGATCGGCGGCGGTTCCTCCATCAACGCCCAGATCTACACGCGCGGCAATGCCCGCGACTACGACGCCTGGGAGAAGGAGGAGGGCCTCGCCGGCTGGGGTTATCGCGACGTGCTGCCCTACTTCAAGCGCGCCGAGAACAACCAGCGTTTTGCAAACGACTTCCACGGCGACCAAGGCCCGCTCGGCGTGTCGAACCCGATTTCGCCGCTGCCGATCTGCGAGGCCTATTTCCGCGCCGGCCAGGAGATGGGCATCCCCTTCAATCCGGACTTCAACGGCGCTGCCCAAGAAGGCGTCGGCTACTACCAGCTAACCCAGAAAGATGCCCGGCGTTCCTCCGCTTCGGTGGCCTATCTCAAGCCGATCCGCGCCCGCAAGAATCTGACCGTCAGGACTGATGTGCTGGTGACCCGCATCGTCGTCGAGAACAGTTGCGCCATCGGCGTCGAGATCGTCGACAGGCCAGGCGGCGAGAAGAAAATCTTGCACGCCGAGCGCGAGGTGATCGTCTCGTCCGGCGCCATCGGGTCGCCGAAGCTGCTGATGCAATCGGGCATCGGCCCAGCGGACCATCTGAAGTCGGTCGGCATCACGCCGGTGCACGACCTGCCCGGCGTCGGCTCCAACATGCAGGACCATCTCGATCTGTTCGTCATCGCCGAGTGCACCGGCGACCACACCTATGACAATTACGCCAAGCTGCACCGCACCGCCTGGGCCGGCCTGCAGTATCTGCTTTTGAAAAAGGGGCCGGTTGCCTCGAGCCTGTTCGAGACCGGCGGCTTCTGGTACGCCGACCCCACGGCCGCCTCGCCCGACATCCAGTTCCATCTCGGCCTGGGCTCAGGCATCGAGGCCGGCGTCGAGAAGCTGAACAATCCCGGCGTCACCTTGAACTCGGCCTTCCTGCGGCCGCGCTCGCGCGGCACGGTCCGCCTGAAGAGCGCCGACCCGGGCGACCATCCGCTGATCGATCCGAACTACTGGTCCGATCCCTATGACCGCGCCATGTCGATCAAGGGCTTGAGGCTCGCGCGCGAGATCATGCGGCAGAAGGCGCTTGCCCCTTACGTGCTGCGCGAGGTGCTGCCCGGCCCTTCGCTCACCAACGACGACGAGCTCTTCGACTACGCCTGCCGCAGCTCCAAGACCGATCATCACCCGGTCGGCACCTGTCGCATGGGCCATGATAAGATGGCGGTGGTGACGCCTGACCTGCGGCTGCGCGGCATCGAGGGATTGCGTGTCTGCGATGCGTCGGTGATGCCGCGGGTGCCCTCCTCCAACACCAACGCGCCGACCATCATGGTCGGCGAAAAGGGTGCCGACCTGATACTCGGCCGCGAGCCCTTGCCGCCAGCTGTGTTTTCCGGCAACCGGGCTGCTTAGGAGCAAAAGATGATCAGGCACTGTGTCTTCGTCAAATTCCGCAATGATGTCGGTGTCGGTGAACACAAGGCGATCCATGCCGACCTCGAGGCGTTGCGCCAGGTGATCGACGGCATGGACACCGTCCATTTCAGTGCCAATGTCAGCCCGGAGCCGTTTGCGCGCGGCTTCAGCCATGGCTTCACCATCGATTTCCGCGATGCCGCGGCGCGCGACGCCTATCTGGTGCATGAAGCGCATCAGCGGGCCGGGGCCCGGCTGGTCGCCGCACTCGAAGGCGGCACCGACGGATTGATGGTCTTCGACCTCGAGCTTACGAAAAAGTGACCGCTTAGCCTTTCGAAGGCCGGCTGAATGCTGTTCTCTTTTGCCAATCGGGCGACATATCGTTCCTTTGGGGGATACAAAGGAGGACGCCTTGAACCTCACTGCCGGGCAGAAGAAAACCGTCCTGGCCTCATTTCTGGGGTGGACGCTGGACGCTTTTGATTTCTTCCTGCTGACATTCCTGCTCACGGATATTGCAAGTGAATTCCAGACGGACGTCCCGGCGGTCTCAAAGGCACTGTTCCTGACCTTGGCCACGCGCTTCATCGGCGCGTTCTTCTTTGGCATGCTCGCCGACAAATACGGGCGCAAGCCTATCCTCATGCTCAACATCGTCAGCTACTCGGTGATCGGCGCGCTCGCCGCCTTCTCGCCCAGTCTCGGCATCTTCCTGGCTCTGCGTGCGCTGTTCGGCATCGCCATGGGCGGCGAATGGGGGCTCGGCAGTTCGCTCGCCATGGAATCCGTCCCGCCGAGTGCACGCGGCTTCGTCTCGGGCATCCTGCAATGCGGCTATCCGGCCGGCTACCTGCTGGCGGCCGTGGTCTATGGCTTGCTCTATCAGCAGACGATCGGCGGCTACACGATCGGCTGGCGCGCCATGTTCCTGCTCTCCTTCATCCCGGCATTGATCGTGCTCTTCATCCGCTCGCATGTGCCGGAATCACCGGCCTTCGTCGAGGCACAGAAGACCGCAAGGCCCGGCATGCTGGAAACGCTGCGCAAGCACTGGGGCATCGCGCTCTATGCCGTCGTGCTGATGATGTTCTTCAATTTCTTCAGCCATGGCACGCAGGATCTCTATCCGACCTTCCTGAAGAAGCAGCACGGCTTCGATCCGCATACGGTGAGCTGGATCACCATTTTCGCCAATATCGGCGCCATCGTCGGCGGCCTGGCATTCGGCGCGCTGTCCGAGAAGATCGGCCGCGTCAACGCCATCACGCTCGCGTGCCTGATCGCCCTGCCGTCGATTCCGCTATGGGCCTACAGCTCGACACCGTTCATGCTCGCCGTCGGCGCCTTCGTCATGCAGGTCGCCGTCCAGGGCGCCTGGGGCGTCATCCCGGTGCACTTGAACGAGCTGTCGCCCGGCGCGGTGCGCGCGACCTTGCCCGGTTTCATCTACCAGGCCGGCAATCTGGCGGCGTCCTATGGCGGCCCGTACCAAGCCGGCATCGCCGAAGCGCCAGGCGGCAGCTATGGCTACGCACTGGCACTGTTTGCCGGCGTGGTCGCCATCTGCATCATCGTCGTCATCCGCTTCAGTCCCGAACGACGTGGCCAGGTCATGACGGTGCTGGACCACGAGGTCAGCCGAGTCTGAGCGCCACCACACCGGCGACGATGCTGAGCGCGGCCGCGCCGCGCCAGCCCGTCATCTTCTCGCCGAGGGCGAAGACCGAGATCATCATGGCAAACAGGATCGAGGTCTCGCGCAGCGAGGCCACCGAGGCGATCGGCGCCTTGGTCATCGCCCACATCACGATCCAGTAGGCAGCGCCGCTGAGCACGCCCGTGAACAGCCCCGTCTTCCAGTCGCGCGCCAGAACCGGAAGCGCCTTGGGGCCCCGGAAGATCAGGCACAGCACCAGAGCGCCAAAAGCATCGCAAATGAACAGCCAGGCAGCATAGCTCTGCGCGGTCGCCGCCAGCCGCGCGCCGCTGCCGTCCGACAGCGTGTAGCTGGCGATGAAGATCGATGTGCCCAGCGCAAAGCCGACCGCGCGCAGGTTCAGCTTCTCCAGATGCGCACCGCCGCGAAACGACATCACCAGCGTGCCGGCCGACAGCAGGAAGATGCCCAGAATGGCAAGCGGCGCCGGCACTTCGGCAACGACGAACATGCCGCCGAGGGCTGCCAGCAAAGGTGCCGTGCCGCGCGCCAGCGGATAGGTCTGGGCGAAATCGCCGGCCTGGTAGGCGCCGATCAGGAAGGTGCGGTAGCCCATGTGAAAGAAGACCGAAGCGATGATGTAGGGCCATACTTCTGCCTTCGGCACCTCGACGAAGGGCAACACCACCAGGCCCGCGACGCCCATGCCCAGCGTCATCAGCGTGATCGACAGGAAACGGTCGAGATGGACCTTGACCAGCGCGTTCCAGATCGCGTGCATGGCGGCGGCGGCGAGCACCGCGAAGAAGACGAACAGGGTCATGCACGGCTCATGTGGCGATGCCCGGCGTCTCCAGATCGATGTCGATCCGCAGCGGGAAATGATCAGACGCGACCTCGCCAATGTCGGCGCCAACCGAGCGCACGCGGCCCGCGAACATGCCGCCGACAAAGCAATGGTCGAGCCGGCGGTTTGTCAGTTTGCCGTCGATGGTCTTCACATGGGTGTGGAAATCCGGAACCGGCTCGCTGGCGACAGCGGCAGCGTCAACGAAGCTGTCCAGATAGGCGGCACCGCGATGATAGGGCGTGCTGCCGACGATGCGGCGGTATTCCGCGCTGCCCGGCTCCATGTTGAAATCGCCCATCCAGATCGCCGCCAGCGGATTTTCCGGCTCGGCCTCGCCGCTGGTCCAGTTGCGCGACGGCTCGTCGTCGGCGCCGCTCCACGGGCCACCCTCGGAAGGCGCCCGGCGGTGCTCGGCGAGCAGATAGTCGATCTGCTCCAGCCGCTCCTCCGCTGCGATATGGGCGAGGTGCAGTGACAGCATCCGTAGCGGCCCGGCCGGTGTGCGGATCATGCATTCCAGGGCCGCGTTGCGGGTGTTGAGCGGCCGCAGCGTACGCCGCATCGGCAGCGCGTGAAGCCGCGACCAGGCGATCGGCAGCTTCGACAGCACCATGGTGCCGAACTGCCGGCGCCGATTGATCAGGCGGCCGTCGCGCCGCTCGCTGGCGTCCATGTCGAAGGCCGGTCCATAGACCCAATGATAATCCGGCAGCAGGCGTGAAAGCAGTTCGGGCTGGTCGTCGAAATTGCTGCGCTGCCAGTGCCGCTCCACCTCCTGCAGCGCAATGATGTCGGCGCCGGCAACGATCCGCGCCGCGCGCGAAAGATCGTAGCGGCCGTCGCTGCCGAACCCGTACTGGATGTTGTAGCTGACCAGCTTCATTGCTTACCCGGCTCAATTTCGATGTTGGCAGTAGCGGTTCGGCGAATTGGTTGCAATGTGCAGCGAGATGGCAGCAACTTGGGCCAGAAGCTTCCCTGCCGGCCCCCAGCTGCCTAGTCGGACTAGCCGTCCGTCGTCAGGGGCTGGAACCGGCCAGCCGGCGACGCCGCCAGTTCCGACCAGTCGATCTCTTCCTCCAGCCGATGATAGGCTTCATCGCCGATCGTGCCGTTGCTGCGCAATTCCTCGAGCGTGTCGCGCTGGCGATTGATGGCATAGAGGCGCAGCCGGTCGTATTCGGTTGCCGCCTGTGCGTCCTCCGGGTTTTCGGCCACCAGGCGCTCGGCCTCGTATTGCTCGCGCACGACAGCCGCCGCAGCCGACGTCTTTCGGCTCAACACGTCGAGTGCGGCCTGCATGATCGCGACGCGTGCCTGAGCCACTTCGCGATCTATTGTCGTATCCCGTTCGAAGTCGAGCATCCGCAGCAAGGGCTTCAGCGTCATGCCTTGCAGCACCAGCGTGCCCAGAACCACTGCGAAGGCGGCAAGCACGATCGGATCACGGCCGGGAAAATTGGCCGGCAGTGCAATGGCCACCACCAGCGTCACCAGCCCCCGCATGCCGCACCAGCCGACGAGCACACCGCCGCCAAATGTCGGCAGATCTCGCTTTCTGTCTTCACCGCCGAAGCGGGCGAACCATCGTATGATGGCAATGTAACTTGCCACCCAGACAAGGCGGGCGACGATGACGACGGCCAGCACCGTCGCGGCGAAGAGAAAGGCATCGCCCTGCCCTTCGCCGGAGAGTCGGCCGACGATCGAGCGCGCCTGCAGGCCCATCAGCACGAAGGCCAGCACGTTGAGCACGAACACCGCCGACTCCCAGACCGAATAGGTGCTGACGCGGCGTCTCGCCGACATGCGGCGCGGCGCTGTGCGCGCAATCGTCATAGCATAGACGACGATGGTGATGATGGCGGACAGGCCCAGCCTGTCAGCCAGGATCCAGACCCCGAAAGTCCCGGCGAATTGCACCACCGTGCTGCTCGCTGCGTCCTCGATACGGGTGAGCGTCAAGAGCGAGATGCGGCCAAACAGGTAACCCGCGATCAGGCTGCCGATCGTCCCCAGCAGGATCGTCGGAATGGCGCTGCTCAGCATGATCGAGCCGAGCGCCGCCGAAACCGCCAGCCGGTAGATCAGCAGCGCGGTGGCATCGTTGAGCAGGCTCTCGCCTTGCAGGATGGCGGTGATGCGGTGCGGTACCTTGAACTGGCTGAGCACAGCGCTTGCCGCCACCGCATCCGGTGGCGCCACGATGGCGCCGAGCGCGATGGCCGCCGCGACCGGCAGGCCGGCCATCTTCCAGCCGACGAAGGCCACGACGGCAGTGGTGAAGACAACGGCGCCCAGCGCCAGCAGCGCCAGCGACAGCCGGTAGCGCTTGAGGTCGCGCAGCGACGTGTCATAGGCCGCATCGAGAAGCACCGGCGCGATGAACAGGGCAAGCGCCAGTTCCGGATCGATCTCGATCGTTGGCGCACCGGGTACGAAAGCGATCGCAACCCCGGCCAGCGCCAGCAGCGACGGATAGGGAATCTCCAGCCGTCGCGACAGCGCCGTCAGCGCAACGGCGGCCAAAAGCAGGACAAGCGTCAGTTCGAAAAGAGCCATGGCTCATCGTAGCGACGGAACAAGCCGATTGGCAGTGCCAAAGTCACTGCAGTGAGCAGTTACGTGCCGTCTGGTGGCGCGGTGGCTAGTGCAGCACCAGCATGTCGCCGGACGAGAACGAAATCTCGGCCTTCTCGCCGACGGCGGGCGGCGGCGTCGCCGGGCTGTTGAACGTGTCGAGCGACACCGTGTTGCCGCCAATTCCGACGCGAACCCGGATCACCGAGCCGAGGAAGTGGACTTCGGAAATCTCGCCGGACAGGCTGGAATCGCGGCCAGGCTGACGGCCGAGCGAGATCGCTTCCGGCCGCAGCGCCAGCGACAGCGTGTCGCCGGACTTCGAACCATTGAGCTTGCCCTTGAGCGAGACTTCCTGCGTGTTCACCTGAACCGTGCCGGCCGCGGCATCGGTGACCTTGCCTTCGAGCACGTTCAGCGTGCCGACGAAATTGGCGACGAACTTGGTCGCTGGCCGGTTATAGATTTCGAACGGCGTGCCGACCTGCTCGGCCTTGCCGCCATACATCACGGCGATGCGGTCGGAGATCGACAGCGCCTCTTCCTGGTCATGGGTGACGAAGATGGTGGTGATGCCGAGCTTCTTCTGAATCGAGCGGATCTCCTCGCGCAGCGACACGCGCACCTTGGCGTCGAGCGCCGACAGCGGCTCGTCGAGCAGCAGAAGCTTCGGCTTCGGCGCGATGGCGCGCGCCAGCGCGATACGCTGCTGCTGGCCACCGGAGAGTTGGTAGGGATAACGATCGGCCATCTGCGGCAGCTTGATCATGTCGAGCATCTCGGCGACACGGGCATCGATATCCGCCCTGGGCATCCCGGCGACCTTCAGGCCGAAGCCGATGTTCTGCGCCACGGTCAGGTTGGGAAACAGTGCGTAGGCCTGGAACACCATGCCGACATTGCGCTGGTTGGGCTTCAGCCTCGTAATGTCCTTGCCTGCGACGACGATCTTGCCGGCCGATGGCTCCTCGAAGCCGGCAACCATGCGCAGCACCGTGGTCTTGCCGCAACCGGACGGTCCGAGGAACGAAACGAACTCGCCCGGCTCGACGTCGAGATTGAAATCCTCCACGACCGTAGTAGCGCCGAAGGACTTTCGGACGTGCTGGATAGAGAGGAATGGCTCGGCCATGGTTCTTTCTCTTTCGATCAATTCGGGCGGTTAGCGGACTTCGGCGCAAACCGCGACAGGACCTGGATCAGCGACATGCAACCCCAGGTGATTACGAAGGCGATAATGGACAGCGCTGCCGGTTCATAGGCCCTGTTGGCAACCAGATTCTGCAAATATGGACCGAAAGCGGGCCGATTGAGCAGGCTTGCCATGGTGAACTCGCCAATGACGATCGCGAACGTCAGGAAGGCGCCGGAGAGCACCGCGATCAACACGTTGGGCAGGATCACGCGGGTGACGATCGTACCCCAGCCGGCACCGAGGATCTGGGCCGCTTCAGTCAGTGTCCGCACGTCGATGGTACGAAGCCCGGTGTCGACTGCCCTGTACATATAGGGCAGCGCCAGCGCCGCGTAGCCGATGACCAGCAGGGCGTTTGTGGCCATATTGTTCGACAGGAACGGCAGCGGCGAATTCGAGCCATACATTCTGATGTAGCCAAAAACGATGACGATGGCCGGGATGACCAGTGGCAACAAGGTGATGAACTCGACCACCGGGCGAAGCTGGGGCAGACGCAGCCGGATCCAGTAAGCAGTGGGCACAACGATCAGCACGCCGAGAATGATGGTGAAGACCGCCACGATCACCGAATACATGAAAGTTGTCTGGAACTGGCTGTCGCCAAGCACGACCTTGTATGCATCGAAGGAATAGACGCCGCGCCGCATGCGCAGTGAAAACTCGATCGTTGCGATCAGCGGTATGAAGAAATAGGCCGCGCCGAGGATGAAGACGATCCAGGCCCAGAATTTGCCAGCCTTCATTTGAGCCACCTCTCGGAGCGGGTCCGGAACCAGATGTAGAAGATGTTGGCCAGCCCGGTGATGAAGATCATGCCGAAGGCAATCGCATAGCCGAGGTGGGCATTGTGCAGCACATCGCCGCGTATCTGCGCGTAGAGCAGGATCGGCACGATGTTGAGTGAAGAGCCCGTCAGCGCATAGGCGGTGGCGATGGCGCCGAAGGCATTGGCGAAAAGCAGGATCACAGTGCCCAGGAAACTCGGCCATAGCACGGGTATCACAACCATGCGCCAGTACTGCGTCTGTGTAGCGCCGAGCGTGGCGGCGGCCTCACCCCATTCTTTCTTCAGTCCGTCGATCGCAGGCACGATGATGACCACCATGAGTGGAATCTGGAAGTAGACATAGGTGAGCGTCAGCCCCCAGAACGACAGCAGGTTGAAGCCATGCGCATAGAGGTTCAGGCCGACCAGCGTATTGAGCAGAACGGTAACCAGCCCAAGGCGGCCAAGCGTTGCGATGAAGGCAAAGGCCAGCGGCACGCCGGCGAAATTGGAAGCCACTCCCGAGAAGGTCAGCGTTGCCGAGCGTATCCAGTTCGGCAGACCGCCCCGCACGATGGCGATGGCGATGGCGAGGCCAGCGAAAGCGCCGATCAGAGACGAGGCCAGGCTGACCTTGATCGATATCCAATAGGCCGCGACGATGTTCGCCTGCGACAGCGCGAAGATGTTTTCCAGCGTGAACCCGCCGGCATCGTTCTGAAATGCGCCCAGCATCAAATAGAGCGTCGGCAAGATCAGGAACATGATGGCGAAGATGAAGAATGGCGTCACGCCGAGCCATTGCGTCGGCAGCCGCAGGGCGCGCGCTTCTCCTGGGGGGGCGGTTTTTCCCGCAACAGCCTGATTGGAAAGCGAGAGATCGGTCATGCGCCGGCTACCGTCTTCGAGGAAAGGCCGGGCGGCCTCGCGGCCGCCCGGTGGATTTCGATCTTACTTGACGTTGGCGCCGACGACGGCGTCCCAGTTCTTGGTGATGGTTTCCTTGGCCTTGCCCTGTTCATCGAGCGTCGGGAACGCGGCCGCGGCATAGGATTCCGCCGGCGGCAGCTTGGCCAGAACATCAGCCGGGATCTTGCCGTTCTTGGCGAGATCATTGAAGCGGATCGGGTGGCAATAGCCCTTCAGCCAGCCGACCTGGCCTTCGTCGGAATAGAGGTATTCCATCCAGAGCTTCGCTGCGTTCGGATGCGGAGCATAGGCGCTGATCGCCTGCACGTAGACACCTGCGACGACGCCGGTCTTCGGCACGATGACGTCGACGGGCGGGTTGCCCTTCAGCGTATCGCGGCCCGAAAGCGCGTTGTAATCCCAGGTGACGAGGATCGGTGTCTGGCCCTGGGCGAGCGTCGCCGTCTTGCCGATGACCGGCACGAAATTGCCGGCGGCATTGAGCTTCTTGAAGAAGTCGAGGCCAGCGGTGCCAGCGGCTTCACCAGCTGCCGCACCACCGGAAAGGCCGGCGGCGTAGACGGCTTGGATGGCCTGGTTCGACGCGCGCGGATCACCGGCAAGCGCGACCGAGTTGGCGAATTCTGGCTTCAGCAGGTCAGCCCAGTCGGTCGGGGCTTCCTTGACCAGATCCTTGTTCACTTCGAAGGCGAGCACACCGTAATAGTCGCCGTACCAGGCGCCGTCGGCATCCTTGGCGCTGTCCGGGATCGAGTCCCAGGTCGACACCTTGTAAGGCATCAGCAGGCCGTCGGCCTTGGCGGTCGGTCCGAAGGACAGGCCGACGTCGATGACGTCGGGAGCCTGCGGGCCCTTGTTGTCCTTGTTGGCCTTGATCGCCTCGACCTCGTCGCCGGAGCCGGCATCGGGGTTGAGCTCATTGATGGTGATTTCGGGATATTTGGCCTTGAAGCCGGCGATGACGTCGCCGTAACCGCACCAATCATGCGGCAGCGCGATGGTGGTTAGCTGGCCTTCAGCCTTGGCGGCCTTGACGAGATCGTCCATCGAATCCGCGGACGAAATCACCGTCGACGCAAAAAGCGTCGCGGCCGAAAGGGAAAGCACCTTCCCCGTGAATTTGAACATGTGTTCTCTCCGTTGAACTGACGCCGTTGGACGCCTGCGATGCGGTATCGTTTTCATGTGACAGCCAGATGAAAGCTTTGTGAAACCCTTGGCCGGCAGCAGAAAAAGTTAACTCTTTTTAACCGGCTGTAGCAATTAGCCGTCACTTATTTTTCCGGCTAATCACTTTCTGCCTTGTTCTCCATCCCTTCCCCCTTGGTTAGCGCTTATTTTCAGATCAAC
The DNA here is from genome assembly GCF_055901595.1 of Mesorhizobium sp. WSM1386. Lineage (NCBI taxonomy): Bacteria > Pseudomonadati > Pseudomonadota > Alphaproteobacteria > Hyphomicrobiales > Phyllobacteriaceae > Mesorhizobium > Mesorhizobium sp. WSM1386. The sequence goes on along the minus strand of NZ_CM148373.1, from coordinate 1,867,098 downwards.
TTTCCGTATCGGCAGGCCGTCTCAGATCGTGCCAGCGATCGCGTTTTCCAGCAGCGTCAGCGCCGCCTTCTTGGTCAGCTTGACCGGATTGCCGCCGGCCGTCGGATCGACCACCGCCATGTCGGCGATCAGCGCCTTGCGCTTCTTGTCCATGTCGAGCCCCTTGATCAGGCCCGGCAGCGCATGCGGCACCTTCAATTCCTTGCGCAGCTTGATGATCGCCTTGGCGAAGCCGTCGAAGCCGCCCTTGATGCCGCAATAGGCGGCGAGCCTGGCGATACGCTCCTCGATGGCGTCACGGTTGAAGGCAAGCACATAGGGCATGAACACAGCGTTGGTCATGCCGTGATGGGTGTCATAGAGCGCACCGATCGGATGCGACAGCGAATGGATGGCGCCGAGGCCTTTCTGGAAGGCGGTGGCGCCCATCGCGGCGGCACTCATCATGTGCGCCCGGGCGACAAGATCCTTGCCGTTGGCAAAGGCCTTTGGCAGGTTTTCGAACACCAGGCGCACGCCTTCGACCGCAATGCCGTCCGCCATCGGATGATAGCCCGGTGCGCAATAGGCTTCGAGGCAATGGGCAAGCGCGTCCATGCCGGTGCCGGCGGTGATGAAGCCTGGCATGCCGACCGACAGTTCCGGGTCGGCAATCACGATCGCCGGCAGCAGCTTGGGATGGAAGATGACCTTCTTGGTATGCGTCGCCTCATTGGTGATGACGCCGGCGCGGCCGACTTCCGATCCAGTGCCGGCCGTGGTCGGCACCGCGATGATCGGAGCGATCGCATCCGAATTGGCGCGCGTCCACCAATCGCCGACATCCTCGAAATCCCACACCGGCCTTGTCTGGCCTGCCTGGAAGGCGATCAGCTTGCCGAGATCGAGCGCCGAGCCGCCGCCGAAAGCGATGATGCCGTCATGCTTGCCCTTCTTGAACACCGCGATGCCGGCGGTCAGGTTGGACTCGACCGGGTTCGGCCTCACCTCGGAGAAGACACCGTATGGGATTTTGGCATCGTCGAGGATCTTCAGGGTCGAGGCCACGACCGGCAGTTTGGCCAGGCCCGGATCGGTGACGAACAGAGGCCGCTTGATGCCGGTGGCGCCAAGCACCTCAGGCAGTTCCTTGATACGCCCGGCGCCGAAGCGAACGGTGGTGGGGTAGTTCCATTTGGAGATCAGCTTGGACATTTTTTGTCTTTCGAAAAATCAGATGGCTTCGCGCAGGTGGAAGGATTTCGGCCGGGTCAGATTGTCGTAGCCGATGGCTGACAAGCCGGCGCCCTTGCCGGTGTTCTTGACGCCGGTCCAGACCAGGGCCGGATCGAGATAGTCGCAGCGGTTCATGAACACCGTGCCGGTCTCGACGCGGTTGCCGATCGCCACAGCGTGCTCGGTATCGCGCGTCCAGATCGAGGCCGTCAGCCCATAGGGACTGTCGTTCATCAGCGCGATCGCCTCCTCGTCGTTGCGCACCTTCATGATGCCGACGATCGGACCGAAACTCTCCTCGCGCATGACGCTCATCTGGTGATCGACCTCGGTCAGCACCTCCGGCGCCAGATAGGGCGAGCCAGCCTTGTCGTTGGTCACCTTCATGTTGATGTGCGCCTTGGCACCCTTGCGCAGCGCCTCGGCCTTCTGCTCGCGGATCAGGTCGGCGAAACGGGCCTGCGCCATCGGCCCCATCGTCGTTGCCTGATCGAGCGGATTGCCGACGACATAGTTCTTCGTCTCGGCGATGAAGCCCCCGACGAATTCATCATAGACCTTTTCGTGCACATAGACACGCTCGATGCCGCAGCAGCACTGGCCGGAATTGTAGAAGGCGCCGTCAACCAGATTGGCGACCGCATGGTCCATCTTGGCATCGGGCAGCACATAGGCCGGGTCCTTGCCGCCAAGCTCGAGCCCGAGCGTCATGAAGGTGCCCGCCGCCGCCTTTTCGATGGCACGGCCGCCGGCGACCGAGCCGGTGAAATTGACATGGTCGATCTTGCCCGAGCCGAGCAGCTTTTCGGTCTGGGCATGGTTGAGCACGACGTTCTGGAACACGCCCTTGGGCAGGCCGACCTTGTAGAAGGCCTGTTGGAAACGCTCGCCGACCAGCAGTGTCTGCGCCGCGTGCTTGAGGATGACGGTGTTGCCGGCCATCAGCGCCGGCACGATGGTGTTGACGGCCGTGAGATAGGGATAGTTCCAGGGCGCGATCACCATGACCACGCCGAGCGGATCCTTCTTCACATAGCGGCGGAACCCGTCCTTCGGGTTGGATGCCGGCACGGATTTGAGCGCCGCCTCGGCGATCTCGACCATGTAGTTGGTGCGTTCCTTGACGCCGCCGAACTCGCCGCCATGGCGGACCGGCCGGCCCATCTGCCAGGCGATCTCGGGCACGATCTCTTCGGTCATCGCAACCAGCGCTTCCAGCATGGCGAGCATGTATTTGCCGCGCTCGACGATCGGCACCTGCGCCCACTTCTCTTGCGCCGCCTTGGCGCGCTCGACTGCCGCATTGACCGCCTGGTCCGTCGCGATCGGCCGCTCGGCATAGATCGAGCCGTCGACGGGGGTAGTGAGTTTGACCGTTTCGGTCATCGTTTAAATCCTCGCACTTCTTTAAAATCGAAAAATCATCAGTCTTTGTGCTGCCTCATCCGTCCGCAGGCACCTCATTCCGTTTGGTGACGGGAGAAGAGAGCTCCAACGTCGACGCACCCTCTCCCCGTTCTCTATTGGGAGAGGGTGAGGGGCTTGGACGCTTCGCAGGCAATCTAATACCGCTCGAATCCCCTGTGCAGTTCCCAATCCGTAATGCGGCGATCGTATTCGAACTGCTCCCACTTGGCGGTGTGGACATAATGTTCGAGCACGTCTTCGCCGAGCGCCTGTTTCAGCATCTTCGACTTCGCCAGCGTCTCGGTGGCATCGCGCAGCGTCTTCGGAATCTCCGGCAGGCGAGACGCCTGATAGGCATCGCCGACGAAGGGTTTCTGCAATTCGAGCTTCTCGTCGATGCCGGCAAGTCCGGCGGCGATCAGCGCGGCGAAGGCGAGATACGGGTTCAAATCGGCGCCGCCGATGCGGCATTCCATGCGGATGCCCTTGGTGCCCTCGCCACACAGGCGGAAGCCGGCGGTGCGGTTGTCCTCGCTCCACATGATCTTGGTCGGCGCGAAGGTGCCGGCCTGGAAGCGTTTGTAGGAGTTGATGTAGGGCGCCAGGAACCAGGTGAACTCCTTGGCGTATTTGAGCTGGCCCGCCGCCCATTGCTGGCCGAGCGTCGACAGCGTCCACTCAGCCTTCTTGTCGAAGAACAGCGGCGTCTTGCCGTCGGCGCTCCACAGCGAATTGTGGATGTGGCTGGAGTTGCCGGCGAGCCCGTAATTGTATTTCGACATGAACGAGATCGCCTTGCCTTCGGACTCGGCAATCTCCTTGGCGCCATTCTTCAGGATGACGTGGCGGTCGGCCATGTCCAGCGCCTCGGCATAGCGCACATTGATCTCTTCCTGGCCTGGACCCCACTCGCCCTTGGAGTTCTCGATCGGAATGCCGGCCGCTTCCATCTCGTTGCGAAGCCGGCGCATGACGCCTTCTTCCTTGGTGGTGATGCCGATCTGGTAGTCGCCGATATAGGGCGAAGCGGTGTCGAGACCCTGCCAGTGCTTCTTGCGGGCGGAATCGTAGGTTTCGTTGAACAGATAGAATTCCAGCTCGGACGCGAAATAGCCGATATAGCCGCGCTCCGTCAGCCGTTTGATCTGCTTTTTCAGGATGGCGCGCGGCGAATGCGGCAGGTCGTCATGGGTGTGGTGGTCGAGCACGTCGCAGATCACGAGCGCGGTCTTCTCCAGCCACGGAATGCGCCGCAGCGTGGCGAGATCCGGCTTCATGACGAAGTCGCCATAGCCCTTCGACCAGCTTGCCGCCTTGTAACCGGGCACCGGCTCCATATCGATGTCGGCGGCCAGCAGGTAGTTGCAGCCATGCGTTTCGTCATGCGCGGAATCGACGAAGTACTGTGCCAGGAACCGCTTTCCTGCCAACCGGCCCTGCAGGTCGACGATGCAGGCGAGCACCGTGTCGATCTCGCCGCTGGAGACCGCTTTCTTCAACTGATCGAACGAGAAATTTCCGGCCATTCCTGTGGCACTCCAGTGCTTGTCGTTTCGGGCTTGTCACGTTGAACGGGAACAAAAAGCCGTGGCGGGCGAGCCCGCTACGGCTTGATTGGCTGTTACGCGGATTCGCCAACGGCCTTTTCAGCCGCTGCGATGGTCGCCCTGCGCTTGGCGATTGCCGCATCGCCGATAGGCGGCCCCTGGAAGCGGCGATTTTCAACGGCGAACCACAACACGACGAGCAGAACGATCAATCCGATCGCATAATTGATCAGGATGTCGAAGGGCGGTTGGATGCCGGCATACATCAACACCAGAACACCAAGCACGGTAATGACGGCAAACGGCTTTGACCAGATGCCGAGCCGGAATGGTCCGAATTCGGTCCAAATCTTTCCTTCCGCAAGAAGTCCGGCTGCGATCGGCATGGCATAGGAGACATAGAGGAAGAGAGCGCAACCAGCTGCGAGCGCCGCGAAAGCCGGCGAATAGAGCGTGGCGGCGATCGACAGCACAACACCGAGCCAGATGGCCGGGACGGGCGTGCGCCAGGTCGGCGAAACCTGCTTCCACACAGATGACCCCGGCAGACCGCCGTCACGCGAGAAGGCAAAGATCATGCGGGAGGTCGAAGTGAGCCCGGCCAGCGCGCACAGATAGTTCGACAGCACGATGGCGATGCCGAGCACAGCCTTGAGCCAAGTTGGCGCCGGCAGATTGTTGAACAGGTTGAACCAGGCATTACCGCCATCCTTGGCGGTCGCGACGAGATCTGGGCTGGCAAGGACGAAGGAAACCGCCATGACGAAACCGAAGACGAGAGACCAGAGGACCGCGTGGATCATGCCTCTCGGCACGGCGACGCGGGCATTGTGCGTTTCCTCGGCGGTATGCGCCGACGCGTCGAAGCCGGTGATGGTATAAAGCGGGTAGAGAAGGCCGATGAGGAAGGCCACGAGCGCCGTACGGGCCGTCGGAACATAGCCACCGCCAAGATCGCCGGTCGTGTTCACGAAAGTCGTCAGCCGCGCAAGATCGAAGCCATGCGCGCCCCAGATCAGGAAGGTCAACGTCAGGACGACCGCGACAACGAGGATGAGATAGCCGGAAAAGTCGGTCAACATCGTCGTCGTCTTGATGCCGAGATGATTGAAGAGGCCCTGGGTGATGGTAATCAGGACGACTGCCGCCGTTTGCTGCCAGAACCCCCAGGCCGATGTGTCCCAACCGAAGATTGGGCCCGCGACGAGGCCTTGAAACAGCAGGTAGACGCCGACATTCACCGAAGCAACGACGAAGATCAGGCCGAGCAGGTTGATCCAGGCCGTGGCCCAGCCCCAGCCACGCCCGCCGAGGATTGAGGACCAGTGATACAGGCCGCCGGCTGTCGGATATGCTGATCCAATCTGGCCGAGAGAAGCCGCGACCACGAGCGCAAAGACGCCGCCTATAACCCAGCCGATGGTCGCCTCGAAACCGCTGCCGGTTGCCATGGCCAGCGGGAAGGACGTTATGCCGCCAGCCAGAATGCAGATGATCGAGAAGGAAATAGCAAAATTGGAGAAGCCGCTCATGCGGCGAGCCAATTCCTGGGCATAGCCCATACTGTGAAGGATTTTCGTGTCCTCCGACTTGTCGGAGTGATCAGGTGTTGTCATGTCAGAATTCCCCTGTTGGTCCTTAGCTGGCCGATTGAACTGACTTTCCGACTGAACGCGATCTGGTTTGTCCTGCTCCTCTGGTTCCAGATCCGAGAAAATGCCCGTGAGCAGATCCGCCCATTTCCGCTGCCCGGTGTCGCCGGAGATTTCGTCGTTGCGGATTTCGATCATGGCGCAGGGCAGCCCGCGTGAGCGCGCGTGCCGTTCCAGCGTGAAATAGACGCGGTCGGCAGGCGAATAGGGTTCGTTGACGCCGACGGTGATGCCGGCGAGCCGCTTGAGCGCCGATATCAGTGGCGATGCCAGCCGGCGGTCCTCGTCGTGAATGATGCCGATATGCCAGGGCCGGTTGCGGCTCTTGTAGACCGGCGTGAAGGAATGGACGGAGACCAGGCGGGTCTCCTGACCGCGCGCCAGCCTGTCCTCGACAATGTGCTCGATCGCGTCGTGAAACGGCTGCCAGGCAAGGGCGATCCGCGCCGCGCGCTGTTTTTCCGACAGGCCGGTATTACCGGGTATGGCTGTCGTTTCGCTGACCGGCGGCACCAGGTCCGGCGCGTCGAGCGGCCGGTTGCAGTCGATGACGAGACGCGAAATGCAGGTTTCGACCAGCGTGGCATCGAGTGCCTGCGCCATGCGCGTTGCCACCGGCAGAGCGCCGGGATCCCAGGCGATGTGCCGGGAAAGGTCTTCGGCGGCAAGGCCGAGCGTGCCGAATTCGGCGGGCAGGAAATTGGAAGCGTGATCGCAGGTCAGCACGAAAGGGCTCGATCCGCGCGGGTTCGTCACCCTCACGGTATCGGACGATGCAAGGCTGGCGGGCCGTGCTTTCTCCATAGTCTGCGGTCCCCGGGGAGCGCTGTATCGTATATTACGTATTTTGCCTCATTGCGTCCCTACGGATGATTTCATACAGTTTGTCCGGCTTTGTCAAATGCGATCTCGTGGGCCAGGCCAAGGGGTGGGGAAAACATGATTTCCAGCATTGCCGAACTGATCGCCGACCGCGTCGGCACGATGCCGGCCGGCGAACGGCGCGCGGCCCAGACGCTGATCGCGAGCTATCCCTTGATCGGCCTCAAGACGGTCGCCGAATTCTCGGCTGCGGCCGGCGTCTCCTCGCCGACGATCCTGCGCTTCGTTGCCCGGCTGGGCTTCCAGAACTATCCGGAATTCCAGTCGAGCCTGCAGGACGAGTTGGCGGCGCAACTGCAATCGCCGGCCACGCGAACACTCAACCCGCCCTCGCCCGGCGGCGGCACGGTGTCGCCGATGCTGGAAGCGACGCTCGACAACATGCGCGAGACCTTCCGCCACCTCTCGGACAGGCAGCTTGCCGACATTGCCACCCGGCTTGCCGAGCGGCGCGGCAAGACATTCCTGATCGGCGGCCGCTTCACCGATCCGCTGGCGCGCTACATGGCCGCCCATCTGGCGGTCATCCAGCCCGATGTCTTCCATCTCGCCGGCCAGGAAAGCATGTGGCGCGACCGGCTGATCGACATGGGCAAGCGCGACGTGCTGGTGATCTTCGACATCAGGCGCTACCAGGACAGCCTCGTCCGCTTCGCCGAGAAGGCGCATCAGCGCGGCGTTCAGATCGTGCTCTTCACCGACCAGTGGCTGTCGCCGATTGCCCGGTTTGCCCGCCATGTCATCGCCGGACGCACCGCCGTGCCTTCCGCATGGGATTCTTCGGCCGCGCTTTTCGTCGTCGCCGAAACGCTGATCGGCGCCGTCACGAGACAACTTGAGGCCGACGGCGCCCGGCGCATTCGGGAAATGGAAGGCCTGCGCTAGCTACGTTTCCAACGCAAACCGCAACGGCTCCAGGGAGCGTCCGGATCTCACGTTACCGAGATTTAATGTGCACGATCGCGTGATAATTGCCATAAACCGATGATATCGGGATGTGGCGTGGCTGGTTTTCGCCCCCAGCCCGTATCGTCGCTGCATTCGTTTCCATGTGGAACCGGCAGACGATTCTTCGCTGGAGTGTCGATGTCGCGCTGGAAACAGATTGTCCTTGGGCTTGTGATTTTGGTCGTCGCCGCGGCTGCCTGGGCGCGTTTCTACCCCGGTGCTCCTGAAGTGCTGGCGCGCTGGGGGATGGATTGGGCGTATGGCGCGACACCCCCGGCGAAAGAGGCCTCGGCCGCCGGTTCCCGGCAGGGTGGGCGCAACGGCGCCCAGATTGTAACCATCGTCGCATCGCCGGCCGCCTCCGCAACCATCAACGACCGCCTGCAGGCGATCGGCACCGGCCGCGCCAACGCCTCGGTGACCGTCAATCCCTATAGCTCCGGCCGCCTTGCCGAACTGCTGGTCGAATCCGGTAGTCATGTCGACAAGGGCCAGATCATCGCGACGCTCGATTCCGAGACCGAGATCATCTCTCAGGACCGGGCCAAGCTCGCTTTGCAGGATGCGCAATCCAAGCTTGATCGCGTCAAGTCGCTGCGCGCTTCCAATGCGGCGACGCCTGTCGCCGTTGCCGACGCCGAAGTGGTTCTGGCAGGCGCGAAGCTGGCGCTTCAGGATGCCGAACTTGCACTGCAGCGCCGCTCGATCCTGGCGCCGATCGCCGGTACCGTCGGCATCCTGCCGATCTCCGCCGGCAACTATGTGACCAACCAGTCGGCGATTGCCACGCTCGACGACCGTTCCTCGATCCTGGTCGATTTCCAGGTGCCCGAGCGCTTCGCCGCCGCCATCAAGGTCGGCGCCCAATTGACGGCAACGCCCATTGCCAATCCGAGCAACGCCTATACCGGCACGGTTTCGGCCATCGACAATCACATCGACGAAAAGAGCCGCACGCTCCTGGTCAAGGCCAAGATCGCCAACCCGGCCGATTCGCTGCGTGCCGGCATGTCGTTCGGCATCACCATGAAATTCCCCGGTGAGACCTATCCGGCCGTCAGTCCGCTGGCGATCCTGTGGGGATCGGACGGCGCCTATGTCTGGCAGATCGAGAACGGCAAGGCCAAGCGGGTGCCGGTGCGCGTCATCCAGCGCAACACCGAAACCGTGCTGATCGATGCGAAGATCGACAGCGGCGACATGGTGGTCACCGAAGGCACGCAGAGCGTCAGCGAGGGCGGCGAGGTTCGCATCGCTGGCCAGGAGCAGCCCAACCCCAACGCCGCCGAAGGCTCATGACCGGCCCCGTCAACGCCGCCAGCGACACCGGCTTCACCGCCCTGTTCATCCGCAGGCCGGTGATGGCCTTCGTGCTGAACACCCTCATTGCCGTTGCCGGCCTCGCCGCCTTCTACGGCGTCGAAATCCGTGAACTGCCCGACGTCGACCGCGCCGTCGTCACCGTTTCCACCACCTTCGAGGGGGCGGCCGCCGAAACCGTCGACCGCGAGCTGACCGACACGATCGAGGGTGCCGTCGCCCGCGTCTCCGGCGTCAGGTCGATCTCGTCCTCGTCGTCCTTCGGCTCGAGCCGCGTTACCATCGAGTTCAACGACGGCGTCGACCTGAATGTGGCCGCCTCCGATGTGCGCGACGCCGTCGGTCGCGTCGCCAACCAGATGCCGGACACCGCCGATCCGCCACGCATCGTCAAGGCCGACGCCAATTCCGACGCTGTGATGCGGCTGGCGGTGACCTCCGACAACATGTCGATCCAGGACATGACGGTCGTGGTCCAGGATCAGATCGAAGACGAACTGGCGGCCGTGCCCGGCGTCGCCGACGTCCAGGTCTATGGCGACCGCGACAAGATCTTCCGCATCGACGTCGACCAGAACAAGCTCGCCAGCCTCGGCTTCACGGTCGCCGACCTCAGGACGGCGCTTGCGTCCGTCGCCTTCGATTCCCCGGCCGGCTCGATCACCACGACCAACCAGGACCTGATCGTGCGCACGACCGCCGACGTGACAACGCCCGGGGAATTCGAAAACATCATCATCGGCGGCACGACGCGCATCCGCGATGTCGCCACCGTCACGCTCGGCCCCGATATCGGCCAGACGACGCTGCGTTCGGATGGCAAGACCGGCATCGGCATCGGCATCATCCGCCAGGCGGAATCGAACACTTTGGACATTTCGACCGGCGTGCAGGCCGCCGTCGCCAAACTGCAGCAGAACCTGCCCAAGGGCATGGCGATCAAGATCACGAGCGACGACGCCGTCTTCGTCAAGGGCGCCGTGCACGAGGTCGAGATCGCGCTCGGCCTGTCGGTCACCATGGTGCTGATCGTCATCTATGTCTTCCTGCTCGACTGGCGCGCAACGCTGATCCCTGGCCTGTCGATGCCGGTGGCCATGATCGGCACCATCGCCGCCATCTATCTGGCCGGCTTCTCGGTCAACATCCTGACGCTGCTCGCCTTGGTTCTGGCAACGGGACTGGTGGTGGACGACGCCATCGTTGTGCTCGAAAACATCGTGCGACGCCGCAACGAAGGCATGGGGCCGCGCGCGGCCGCCGTGCTCGGCGCGCAGGAAGTGTTCTTCGCCGTCGTTGCGACGACGCTGACGCTGGTCGCCGTCTTCGTGCCGATCTCGTTCCTGCCCGGCCAGACCGGCGGCCTGTTTCGCGAATTCGGCTTCGTGCTTGCGATGTCGGTGCTTCTGTCCTGCGTGGTGGCGCTCACGCTCTGCCCGATGCTCGCCTCGCGCATGCTGACCAGCGCATCGCTTCACCACGAAGGCGGCCACGGCATCGGCGCCCGCATCGGCGGTGCCTTGAACGCAGCCTATCGGCGCGGCCTGCATGCTTGCCTCGACGCGCCCTGGATCGTGATTCTGGTCGCGGTGCTGTTTGCCGGTACCGCCTTCACGCTGTTCGGCACCATCCGCCAGGAACTGACGCCGACCGAGGACCGCGCGGCCGTGCTGTTGCGCATCAGCGCCCCGCAAGGCGTCAGTCTCGACTACACGACGCAGCAGATGCAGAAGATCGAGAAGCTGATCCAGCCGATGCGCGATTCCGGCGAGATCCGCTCGACCTTCGAGAACGCCGGCCAGAACGGCTCCTACAATTCCGGCTTCATGGTGATGACGCTCGCCCCCTGGAACGAGCGCAGCCGCAGCCAGCAGGAGATCATGGCCGAGATCAGACAGCTCACCAAGCAGGTGCCGAGCGTGCGCATCTTCCCGGTGCAGCCCAACAGCCTCGGCATTCGCGGCGCCGGCAACGGCCTGCAATTCGCGCTGGTCGGCAACGACCGCAAGGCGCTCGGCGACGCGGCGCTGAAGATCATCGCCGAGATGCAGAAAGACCCGCGCTTCCAGACGCCGCGCCTGTCGATCGACCCGACCCAGCCGCAGCTTGCCGTCGCCATCGACCGCGAGCGCGCCTCCGACCTCGGCATCGACATCACCGGGCTCGCCAACACCATGCAGGCCATGCTCGACGGCAATGATGTCGTCGACGTCTACATCGCCGACCGCAGCTATGGCGTGAAGCTGGTTTCCACCACCAATCCGATCAACGATCCGACCGACCTCGAAAACGTCTTCCTGAAGACGGCGGACGGCCGCTTCGTGCCGATGTCGACCATCGCCACGCTGACAGAGCGCGCCGTGCCGCCATCGCTGTCGCGCGAACAGCAGCAGCCGTCGGTGGCGATCACCTCCAACCTCTCAGGCAATTTCGCCCTTGGCGATGCCTTGACCCGCGCCGAGGAGATCGCCACGCCGCTCCTGCCGCCAGGCAGCCGCATCTTGCCGCTGGCCGAGGCGGCGACGCTAGGAGAAACCAACAGCGCCATGGTCACCATCTTCGGCTTCGCGTTGGTCATCATCCTCCTGGTGCTGGCCGCGCAGTTCGAGAGTTTCGTCAGCGCCGTCATCATCATGGCGACGGTGCCGCTTGGTCTTGCCTGCGCCATCATCGCACTGCTCCTGAGCGGCACCAGCCTCAATGCCTACAGCCAGATCGGCCTGGTGCTTCTGGTCGGCGTAATGGCCAAGAATGGCATCCTGATCGTCGAATTCGCCAACCAGTTGCGCGATCGCGGCCTTGGCGTGCGCGAAGCGATCGAACAGGCCTCGACCATTCGCCTGCGGCCGGTGATGATGACGATGATCTGCACCATACTTGGCGGCGTGCCGCTGGTAATGGCCGCCGGCGCCGGCGCGGAGGCGCGCGTGGCGCTCGGCTGGGTGATCGTCGGCGGGCTGGGGTTGGCCACCGTCTCGACGCTGTTCCTGACGCCGGTCGCCTATCTCCTGCTTGGCCGCTTCGTCACGCCCAAGACGCATGAAGAAGCGCGGCTTAAGCGCGAACTCGAGGAAGCCGCCTACACCAATGTGGAGCCGGCGGAATAAAAAATTCCACGAAAGTGTGTTGCGATATTCCATCTGGAATTTCGCCCGAACAGAATACGCTATTTTAAGAACCGACCCTCGATCGACCAGCGCGCGGCGATGAAATTCAGCACCGCCGCCACGATGACACCGCCGATCTTTGCCGGCCACACGCCGGCGATGCCGGCAAAGAGTGCGATCGACAGGCTGGAGACACCGAGCGAAATAAGCGCCCCAAGCGAGACGAAGCGAAGGAAGGCGTCATGCAGCCGGATCGCGCGATTGCGCTCGAACGACCAGAACCCATTCGCCACGAAGGAGAAGACGACGGCGATGGACCATGAGACGATGTTGGCGGGCAGCGGCGGGATATGCAGCTTGAGCAGCAGGAAAAACCCGGCAAGGTCGATGGCCGTGTTCACCAGCCCGACAATGGCGAAGCGGACGATCTTGCTGCCGGTCGAACGCTGGGGCTGGTCGGCGCCGCTCATCCCCTGCCATCCATGATCTCGACACCGGCGCGGGCGAGGCTTTCGCCGAATGCGTCCGAGGCCAGCACGCCGAATTCCACTTCGCGCACCCTTTGCATCGGATCACGCCCGCGCAATGTGTCGTCGACATGGCCGGGATGGCACATGAACAGGCCTCGTTCCCGCAGTGTTTCGACAGCGGCATGCAGAACCGGAGCAAACCTCTCGGGTTGCCGCCAGTCATAGATGCCGGCGAGCGGCTTGAAAATGGTGAAGCCGGCGCGCGCCATCGCACGGTTGAAGCCGGCGGCCACGGCGGCGATTGCCGCTACTTTCGGCGCCACGGCGGCACTGCCGAACGCCGGCGCCCCGCGCAGCACCGGCTTCTCGGTGGCTTCGGAAAATCGCGCCCGCAGCCATGTGCGAACGACCGGCAGAAAATGCACGTGCTGGTGCCCGTCGATGAAGGCCGGCCGGCGGCTCAACGCCTCGATGAAGCGATCGTACTGTGCGTCGAGCTCGGCATGGACATCGCACTCATCGACGCGGCCGCGCAGGACCGGCAGTGCCAGCCGGCGGAGCGGCGGCAGCCGACCTTCCGGCGCCAGGCTCGATCGGCCGGTGACCGCAGGCTGGTCCGTCAGAGTAAGATGCAGACCGACCGCCGCGCGGCCGCACAGTGGCTTTATGAGCGCTGCCGCTTCCGCCCATTCAGGAAAGCCGGTCATACAGCTGGTGCCGGTCAGGCGCCCTCGATCGAGCAGGTCGAGAATCCCGGCGGAAACGCCTGGCGCCAGGCCGTAATCGTCGGCGATCAGGCGGATGCGCCGCGTCATGCCCCGGGTGCGCCTGGCAAGCTGTCAGGGGCGACCTTGCCGCGCAAGACCTCACCATGCAAGACATCCCCGCGCAAGACGTCCCCACGCAAGACATCGCGCACGATGTAGACCGGTCGATCCTTGCTCTCCGAGAGCGTGACCCAGACATATTCGCCGATCAGGCCGAGCAGTGTGAGGTTGAGGCCGCCGAGCAGGACGACGGCGACCATCAGGCTGGGATAGCCGGGCACGGCGATGCCGTAGAACATCACCTCGAAGAACACCTTGGCGCCGTAAAGCAGGCCCGCCAGCGCCGCCAGCATCCCGCTCAGGCTGATGATGCGCAGCGGGATGACGGAAAACGACGTAAACCCTTCCAGCGAAAAGGCGATCAGGTTGAGCCGGCTCCATTTCGACTTACCGCTGGCGCGGTTCTCCGGCGAATATTCTATGGCCTTCTGGCGGAAGCCGGCCCAGGCGAACAGACCCTTGTTGAAGCGCCGCTTGTCGCGCAAGCTCGTCAGCGCGCGTGCCACAGCGGCCCGCATAACGCGAAAATCACCCGCGTTCTCCGGAATGTCGAAGCGCTGGCTGCTGTTGATCAGGCTGTAGAAAAGCCGCGCCAACTGGCTGCGCCGCCAGCTGGCCTCGCGCCGGTCGTTCTGCGCGTAGACGACATCGATGTCGGGGTTTTCCGCCAGTTCGGCGATCATCTTCAGGCTGATGTCCATCGAATGCTGGAGATCGGCGTCCATGACCAGCACCATGTCGCCCCGCGACTGGTCTAGGCCGGCGAGCACCGCGACTTCCTTGCCGAAGTTGCGGCTGAGCCGCACGATCTCCCAGGAACCCGACAGCGCCTGCGAAAACCGCTCTGCGCTATCGTCGCGGCTGCCGTCGTCGATCAGGATCTTGTGGACGGCCATGCCGAAACGTTGCGACACCGCCGCTTCGAGCCTGTCGAGCAATTCGGCAAAAGCCGAAGCCGATTGCGCCTCGTTGAAGAACGGCGCCACGATATCGAGAGTGGGCCGCGACTCAGCCATTTGCGACAGGCCCTTCATTCATCACCTTTTCCCGCGTCACCTTGCCTTGCGCCTTGGCCCAGAACCACCAGATCAGGGAACCGGCGATAATGGTGACCGCGATCGGCCGAAACCAGGGATAGGTCAAATCTTGGATACGGCGGTCGACGCCCGTCAATCCGGTCAGGAACAGCATCGCCGACAGCACCGAGGCCAGGACACCGCCTTTTTCCTCGCGCCATAACAAGGCAATGGCTAGGCCGGCGGGCACGGCGATCATGGCATAGGTGTTAGGTTCGACACGCGGGTTGAAGACGCACATGTAGAACGTCGCCGTCAGGAAGATGGCGAGATCAGCAGTTCCGCGCTCGAGCCTGCGGTCGAACCAGATGACTGCGCAGAGCGTAAACAGGGCCATGACGATGCGTATGACCGTGGCGCCGATTTCCGGCAGTGGCAGTCCCATCCGGGTGAAGGGGGCTGTGAAATCGGTGGGGACGAAGTGGCTGGTGTTGTCGACGGCCATCGAGGTCAGCATCTCTGCGAAAAGACGATATTGGTCGTTGAGATAGCCTGCAGGCGCGAAAGCGTAGGGCAAGGCGAGCACGAACAGCACCGCCAGCACCAGAACCGGTATCAACCGGAGGCGCAGGGCTCCCACCAACAGGAGCATGATGATCGCCGTCGGCTTGGCGATGATGGCAACGGAAGCCCAGAAGAACGTTTCGGCGCGACGCCCCTCGAGCGCCGAAAAGGTAAGGAGCCAGCAGGCGCCGGCCAAGAGGATCGTCGCCTGGCCGTTGCGGATCGCACCCATCGCCATCGGCAGGGCCAGAAAGAGCCCGAAGGAAAGCAGCCACGGCAGTTCCCCGCCGCCGAGCTTGCGCACCTGCCGCATGGCGGCCAATGTCAGCACCGCGAAACCGATAATATGCCAGATCAGGCCGCCGAGATGCGGGCCGAGCTTGACCAGCGGAATGTAGAGCGCGGCAAAGGCCGGCGCGTAGAGATACCCCATCTCGGAGCTGAGATTGTAGAGCGGTCGGCCGGCCAGAAGGGCCTCGCTGCCGTCTATATAGGCCTGCCAGACCGTCCGCGTGTGGGGTGACCACAGGACGAGCGCAAGAACGACCAGGAAGGCTCCGATCCATAGGCCAAGTCCCAAACGGTCGAAAACCGGCTTGGAAAGCGTCATCCGCGCACCCCACACAATTCCAGAACGATTTCCCATCACCGCCTGTATTTGAAGGCGGCATATCACGGACAAAGCAGCGTGGCATAGAGGGGCCGGAAGAGGCGGACATCGAACCCGCCGGCCCACCCTGAAGCCAGAGACCGGCCTTTGTTGATGACCATCGATGGCCTTTTGAAGGCCTCGGCTTCGAACTCCAGATGCCCTAGGAATTGCGCCAACCCTTTGTTTTGACGCAATTTCCAGGGGAAAGCGCTATGCGCTTTTCCCGGGAAAACGGCTTCCCACTTTTCCAGAAGTTTGCTTTAAGGCCGGATGAAAACCTTGCCATTGGGCTTGGCCAGTTCCGCCGGCAACCGCGCCATGGCCTCGGCGAGCGGCACCACCGCCGTCACGTCGGTCGACCAGCGCCCGTCGGAAAACCGCTTCTGCGCCTCCAGGATCGCCAGGCCGCGCCGGTCTTTGAATTGCCGCATCCATTCGCTCAGCCAGAAGCCTTCTATGTGCTTGTGCTGGAAGATCATCTGGCCGGGCTCGCGGATGATGGTGGCGTCGGTGTCGAGCCGGCCGTAGATGATCCAGCGCGAACGCTTCGGCATGACGTCGAAGATGGTCGAGGCCAATGGTCCGGTCACCGCATCGAGGAAGATGCGCGGCTGCTCTTCCTTCATCACTTGACGCAACGCTGCCTTGAAGTCCGGCGCCTTTTCATTGAGGACATGCGCCGCGCCAAGCTCTTTCAGCAATGCGGTCTGATCGTCACGGCGCACGGTGACGATAGGCCGGAACCCCGCTTCGCGAGCCAAGCCGATGATCAGCTTGCCGAGCTGGCTGGCGCCGGCGGTCATGACGAAGGCCTCTTCCCCCTCCTGTTTGACGATCTCGAACATTGCGATCGCGGTGAGCGGATTGACGATCATCGCCGCCCCATCCTCATCACGCACGGTGTCGAGGAGCGGAATGCAGACCGCCGCCTCGGCGACGGCATATTGCGCCCACGACCCCCAGTTGGTGACGCCGGTGGCGAATGCGACCCGCTTGCCGATCAGGCTTTTCGAATAGGGCTCATCACCGCCGGCAACGACCGTGCCGACGCCCTCGAAGCCGGCCGGTTGGCCCTTGGCGCGCGGCTGGCCGTACTGGCCCTTGATGAAGGCGACGTCGGAAGGATTGATCGAGGCGAGACTGACCCTGATCAGCACCTGGCTCGGTCCAGGCGCCGGCACCGCGATGCTGCCCGGTTCGATGTAGGGCTCCATCGCCTCCAGCACGCTGCCGCTCGGCGTCCTGGTGTAGCCGTCGCCGACCAGCAGCAGCGCCTGCATTTCGGAGGGGATGGTCATCGCGGGCTCCTTGCTTGCCGGCAGAGGTCAGGCAGCGGCTCAGACCTTTTCCTGCGTGTATTTCTTCAGCTCCGTCCGCGCCACCTGGCGGCGATGCACGGCGTCGGGTCCGTCGGCGAGGCGCAATGTCCTCAGATGCGTCCACGAACGCGCCAGCGGCGTATCCTGGCTGATGCCCTGGGCCCCGAACATCTGCACCGCCTCGTCGGTCACCTTGAGCGCGACGCGTGGTGCGATGACCTTGATCTGGCTGATCCAGGGGGCCGCGGCGCGCGCATCGCCCTGGTCGATCATCCACGCCGCCTTCAGGCACAGCAGCCGCGCCATCTCGATCTCCATGCGGCATTCGGCGATGATGTCGAAATTGGCGCCGAGTTTCGCCAGGGGCTGGCCGAAGGCCTCCCGGCGCACGGAGCGCTGGCACAGCATCTCCAGCGCCATCTCGGCCTGGCCGATGGCGCGCATGCAGTGGTGGATGCGGCCCGGTCCGAGCCGGCCTTGCGCGATCTCGAAGCCCCTGCCCTCACCGAGAATGAGGTTCGAGGCGGGTACTCGGACATTGTCGAAGCGAAGGTGCATATGGCCATGCGGCGCGTCATCGTCGCCATAGACCTGCATGGCGCGGACCTTGGTCACGCCCTTGGTGTCCGAGGGCACCAGGACCATCGAATGGCGGCGGTGCCGCGGTTCCTGATCGCCGCCGGTCCGAACCATGACGATGTAGATGGCGCAACGCGGATCGCCGGCGCCCGACGCCCACCATTTCTCGCCATTGAGCACATAGTCGTCGCCCTGCTTCTCGCAGCGCATCGCAATGTTGGTGGCGTCCGACGAGGCCACATCCGGCTCGGTCATCAGATAGGCCGAGCGGATCTTGCCGTCGAGCAGCGGCTCGAGCCAGGTCTTCTTGTGGTCGGCCGAACCGTAGCGTTCCAGCACCTCCATGTTGCCGGTGTCGGGCGCCGAGCAGTTGAAGGTCTCCGCGCCGAGATGCGCCTTGCCCATCTCCTCGGCCAGATAGGCATATTCGACAGTCGACAGGCCATAGCCGCGCTCCGAGCCGGTCAGCCAGAAATTCCACAGGCCGCCCTCCCGTGCGGTTCTCTTAAGCCCTTCGAGGATTTCGCTTTGCCGCGCGCTGTAAACCCAGCGGTCACCGTCCTTGCTCACTTCGGCGAGGAATTCCTTGTCCAGCGGCATGATCTCGTCGCGTACCATGGCCGCGACGCGGGCGTGGATCGGCTTCAGCCGCTCGGTCATGCCGAGGTTCATCTCCGTCATCGGTCGCTAACCCTTCATCCAGGCCGGGCATTTTACCCGTGGCAAGGATGACCGTACTTCGGATAGCCTTGTCAACGCGAACTGATCGCCGCATGCCGAGGCAGGGCGCGGAGGATTGTGATGGGCTATCTGGACGAACTGTTTTCGGTGGCCGGCAAGACCGCGCTGGTGACGGGTGCGGCGACCGGCATCGGCCGCATGGCGGCCACCGCGCTGGTCAAGGCCGGCGCCAGCGTCATGATTGCCTCGCGCAAGGGCGAAGACTGCGTCAAGGTCGCCGGCGAATTGAACGATCTCGGCGCCTCCGGGCGGGCCGATGGCTTTGCAGGCGACGTCTCCAGCGAGGCTGGCATTGCCGCGCTTGTCGCCGAGGTCAAGGCGCGGACCGACCAACTCGATATTCTGATCAACAATGCCGGCGTTTCCTGGGGGGCGCCGCTGGAGAGCTTTCCCTACCATGCCTGGGCCAAGGTTTTCGGCGTCAATGTCACCGCGGTCTTCCACCTGACGCGCGAATTGCTGCCGCTGCTCGAGGCCGCCGCCAGCGACGCCGATCCGGCCCGGGTGATCAATCTGGGCTCGGTGATGGGCACGCAGCCGCTCGCCGACGACGCCTATTCCTACACCGCCTCGAAGGCCGCCGTTCATCATCTGACGCGTACGCTGGCGCTTGAATTCGCCCCTCGCCGCATCACCGTCAACGCCTTCGCGCCCGGCCCCTTCCAGAGCCGCATGACGGCCTTTGCCACCGGCACCCAAGAACAGGCCGACCATGTCGGCAGCCATGTTCCGATCGGCCGTATCGGCACACCGGATGACATTGCCGGCGCAACGCTCTATTTGTGCAGCCGTGCAGGGAGTTATGTCACCGGCGCCATCCTGCCGATCGACGGCGGGCAATCGGTGCAGCATGGATTGACCCTGTTCAAGGAATGACATTTGCCGGCCGCAGAAGCCGGGGGTGAACTGGAGGACATGAGCGTGGAACCGATCAGTCTCGATGTGCTTCTGGCCAGCGTCGGCAAGGAAGTTGGCGTCTCACCCTGGCGGGCGGTCACGCAACGCATGATCGACCAGTTCGCGGACGCCACCGACGACCACCAGTTCATCCACTGCGACCCGGAGCGGGCCAAGCGCGAGACGCCGTTCGGCGGCACCATCGCCCATGGTTTCCTGTCGCTGTCGCTGCTGTCGGCGATGACCTTCGAGACCATGCCGCCGCTGGAAAACGGCAAGATGGGTGTCAATCACGGTTTCGATTCGCTGCGCTTCCTGGCGCCGGTGAAGACTGGCGCCCGCATCCGCACCCGTTTCGTGCTGGCCGACGTCAAGGTCAGGCCGTCGGGCTGGGTGCAAACCGCGCACGACGTGACGATCGAGATCGAGGGCTCGAAGAAACCAGCACTCACCGCCCGCTGGCTGACGCTGACCCTGATCGAACGCCAGCCCGAGACCGCATGAACGACCCGAACGCGCTCGACCAGGCGGCGCTCGCGTCCTACCTCGAGGCGGAAATCCCTGGCTTTTCCGGGCTCGCCGCAATCGAAAAATTCAAATCCGGCCAGTCGAACCCGACCTATCTGCTGACGGCGGCAAGCGGCCGCTACGTGCTGCGCGCCAAGCCGCCGGGTCATTTGCTGAAATCAGCGCATCAGGTCGACCGCGAATTTCGCGTGATGAAGGCGCTTGCCGGTAGCGCGGTGCCCGTCCCCCGGATGCTGCATCTGTCGGCCGAGGATTCGCCGATCGGCCGCATGTTCTACGTCATGGATTTCCTCGACGGCCGCATCTTCTGGGATCCGGCACTGCCCGAGGCGCGCGACAACGATGAGCGTTCCGCTGTTTACGACGCCATGAATGGTACGCTGGCGGCCCTGCACGCTGTCGATGTCGAGGCCGTGGGCCTCGGTGATTTCGGCCGGCCGGGCAATTATTTCGAGCGGCAGCTGGCCCGCTGGACCAGCCAGTACCGTGCTTCGGAAACCAGCGCCATCGCCGACATGGATCGGCTGATCGCCTGGCTGGAAACGCATATGCCCGCCGATGACGGCCGTGTCTCGCTGGTCCATGGCGACTACCGGCTGGACAATCTGATCTTCGCGCCGGACCGGCCAGAGGTGCTGGCGGTGCTCGACTGGGAACTGTCGACATCGGGCCATCCCTTCGCCGACATCGCCTATCAGTGCATGCAGTGGCGCTTGCCGCACGCATCCGGCTTTCGCGGCCTCGGCGGCATTGACCGGACGGCGCTCGGCCTGCCCTCGGAAGAGGATTATGTCGCCGCCTATTGCCGCCGACGCGGGCTCGAAGGCATCGGCAATTGGCCGTTCTTCCTCGCCTTCTCCTTCTTCCGCCTGGCGGCGATCTGCCAGGGTGTCTACAAGCGGGCGCTGGACGGCAATGCCTCCAATCCCGAAAAGGCCAGAACCTATGGGGAGGCGGTGAAGCTGCTTTCGTATCTTGCAGTCAAACTAATCGACAAAGAGATGTGACGTGATGGGCGGGAGGGCTGTGTCGGCGCGATCCGATGCGTGCCGTTTGGGAACCTGGGGCGCTCTTGTCCGTTTCCGTACAGCGTATATAGTTTAGCCGGACACCCACCAATCAAAAGGCACGGATATCTTGCCGCAGAGCGTCCAGAAACGCCGCGAGAAACAAAAGGCGGAACTGCGTTCCGAACTGGTCGCAGCCGCGCACAAGCTCGTCCAGGAAGAGGGCTATGAGGGTCTGACCATCCGTAAGCTGGCCAAGCGGGTCGGCTATGCGCCGATGTCGGTCTATTCCTACTTCGCCGACAAGCAGGACATCCTGTTCGCGCTTGCCGAAGATGCGTTCGAGACGCTTGCCC
This sequence comes from Mesorhizobium sp. WSM1386, assembly GCF_055901595.1. NCBI lineage: Bacteria > Pseudomonadati > Pseudomonadota > Alphaproteobacteria > Hyphomicrobiales > Phyllobacteriaceae > Mesorhizobium > Mesorhizobium sp. WSM1386. The sequence goes on along the minus strand of NZ_CM148373.1, from coordinate 1,846,064 downwards.
GGCGCATCGAGGAGCACCCGTCCGACGACCCGATCGAAGCCCTGCAGGCGGTGATGACCGAATATGCGGCCTTCGGGCTTGGCAATCCCAACGAATACCGCACCGTCTTCATGACCGAAAAGACCAAGCTGCCGGAAGGCAGGAGCTACGCGGACATGGAGGAAAGCAACCCGGCGATGAAGGCACTGATCAGCCGGGTCGAGGCCTGTGTCGCCGCCGGCAAGCTGCAGGGCGATCCGCGCGCCATCGCCACCATGCTTTGGGCGGTCGGCCACGGCACGATCTCGCTGCTGATCACCTTTCCATTCTACCCCTTCGGCGATCCCCAGGCTTTCGTGAAGCGGATGTGCGATTTCACGCTTGCGACATTGCGCACGCAAGATGTGCCTCCGCTGACCGAGACACCGGTCAACTGCTGAACGACATCCCCTTACTGCAAAACCTTGTCGCCACCGGCCAAACCGGTGGCGATTTCTTGGTTAACAAAAAATTTCCGTACATGTACGATTTCGTCTTGAACTTCGTGAGCGGCAGGCGTATCTGTACGGCATAACGTACATGTACGAAGAAATTCACCCGTCGAAAACGGAGACTGACAATGAAAAAGACCGTCCTCACCCTCGCCGCCATTCTGGCCCTTTCGGGCTCGGCTTTCGCCGCCAGCGCCACCCACCCGGTCAAGCACCTGCCGGCTGCGACCTGCGTCGATACCAGGACCAATGTGAAGCTCGATTGCGCTTCGACCGGCTCGGTCGAGAAGAAGGGCAACACGGAAAACACCGCTGAAGGCAAAGGCCCGCGCCTCGGCATCAGCATCAACCCGTGGATCGTGCCGAGCGCGTTCTAACATTTGCGCCAAACGCTTCTGGCCGGCGCGGCCGGCCATTCGGTGACGTCAGCCGATCGAGACCGGCAGCCTGGTCGTCGAACTCTCGAACGCTGCATCGATCAGCTTCTGCATGTCGGAGGCGCGCCGGAACGACGGATCGCCGTTCTGCCCGCTCTCCAGCGCATCGGCGAAGCGCCTTGCATTGCGCTTGACATCAGGCGGCGCCAGAGTCCGCCAGCGCTGCAGGTCGACATCCCCGCCGAGACAGGCGGACAGGTGCGAAACCCTGCCGTCGGTCTCGACCTTGATGGCCCCCTTGGTGCCGTGCAGTGCCAGCGACAGGTCGTTGGCGTGGCCTGTCGTGTAGCGGCTCGCCATGATCGTGGCGAGCGCGCCTGACTTCAGCCGCGCCATCATCGCCACGCTGTCATTGGCGTCCAGCACATAGTCGCCGATCTGCTCGCCCTCGGCCTTCGGAAACGTCACCAGGTCGGCATGCAGGCTGACGATGTCCTGGGCGGCGCCATAGGTGGCGAAGTCCAGTATGTGTATGCCGACATCGCCCAGCACACCCGTCGAACCATGTCTGCTCGACAGGCGCCACAGCCATTTGTCCTCGACCCGCCAATCGCCCCAGGATTTGCTGACCAGCCAGCTTTGCCGATAACTCGCCTCGACATGGCGGAGTTCGCCGATGGCGCCGGCCTGCACCATGCGCCGCGCTTCCTGGATGGCCGGCGAATTGCGATAGGTCAGGTTGACCATATTGACGACGCCTGCCGCCTCGGCGGCTTCGGTCATGGCAAGCGCGTCGGCATGGTTCGGTGCCAGCGGCTTCTCGCAAAAGACGTGTTTGCCCGCGGCAAGCAGCGCCAGCGTCGTTGCCTTGTGCACGCCGTCCGGCGTCGCGTTGATGGCGGCATCGAACTGGCCCCAGGCGATCGCCGCCTCAAGGCTCTCGAAGCAGTCGCCAATCTTGTTTGCCCCGGCGAACGTCGCCGCGCGGCCTGGCACCTGGTCGACACAGGCCACGATGCTGCAGCCGGGAATCCCGGCGAACTCCTCGACATGATGCCCGGCGATGCCGCCGGTGCCGAGCAGAAGAATTCGGTGCATCAACCCACCCCCAACCAGTTCATGCCCCGATCAGCCCAGGTCGCGATCAGCTTAGGCTGATCAACTAAGACCCTTGTCGCCATCGGCATGCAGGCGCAGGCCTTTCTGGACGATCTTCTCCTTGGCCTTGTCCGTCGGCACGTTCGGCGCATTGGTGACGCCGGACCATGCGGGTGCGGGATTATGCGCCCAGTGCACGGCGTTGCGCAGCACCTGTTGCACCCCGTCATTGTGGTAGATCGGATAGGTCTCGTGGCCCGGCGAAAAATAGAAGATCCGTCCCGCGCCGCGCTGATAGGTCAGTCCCGACCGGAACACCTCGCCGCCCTCGTACCAGGAGATGAATACCGTCTCCAGCGGCTCCGGCACCGCGAACGGCTCGCCATACATTTCCGTCTCGCCGATCTCCAGGCATTCGCCGATGCCTTGCGCGATCGGATGGCCGCGATTGATCGCCCAGACGCGTTCACGCTCGCCCGCCTCGCGCCATTTCAGCGAGCAAGGCGTACCCATCAGGCGCTTGAAGATCTTCGAGTAGTGCCCGGAATGGAGCACGATCAGCCCCATGCCTTCCCAGACCCGCTTCTGCACGCGTTCGACGATCTCGTCCTTGACCTCGCCATGGGCGGCGTGGCCCCACCACAAGAGCACATCGGTGCCGGCAAGGCGCTTCTCGCCCAGGCCATGTTCGGGCTCCTGCAAGGTGGCCGTGGTCGCCTCGATGCCCTTGTCTTGGTTGAGCGCGGCGGCAATAGTGCCGTGCATGCCCAAGGGATAGAGGTCCCGCACGGCGGCATTGGTCTGCTCGTGGACGTTCTCGCCCCAGACGACTGCTTTTATCGGCATTTTCATCTCCCAAAGCGCTTTAAATAGCGCAGGTGATGGGACCTTGAGAAGGTACCGCCAAGACTGAAACTGGGGAAATCAGGGCTTGCGGGTTTTCCGTCCCGCAACGGTCTTGGCCTTGCCGGGTTTGGCAGGGGCGCCTGAGATGACTGATCCGGTGATCGACACCGGATCGCTGGCCGGAAAAGTGTCCTCGAGGCCCTCCTCGAGTTCCTCTTCGGCATTGGCCTCGTGATGCCGCTCGTGTTCGAGCGAGCGGACCGCCGCGGTTTTGGATTGCGGCGGCGACTTCGGCGCGGACTTGGACGGCATCGACATTCTCCCTCGACTTGTTGCCGCACAACGGACGCGCGCGGCAAACGTTCCGGGTTCAGACCGCCGCGTCGCGTGCCCCTTCGGACAGGAAAGTAAAGACATAGTCCGAGAAGGAACGCCAGCACTCGACCCGGAACGCGTCCGCGGCCGTACGCAACAACACGATTTCGGCCTTGCCAAGGATAGTGCGCGAGGCAGCCCCCACCGGGAACGCATCGAGCGACAAGTCCTGCGGGCAACCCGAATTGATCGTTGCGGCCGCCCCGGCGCCGGTAACGGCAATCGCGATATTGCGGTGAGAGACACCCACTGCCGAATGGAGCGCGGCAACCGTGGCGCAAGCGGCGAGCGGATCGTTGCCGGCCTCGTCGATGACAAACCATTCGTCCGGCCCAAGCCACAGCGCGGTGCGGCCAGCCTTCGACACGGACGTCTTCGGCTTTTTCGGCAAGGTCACGCCGAGCGCCTTCGACAGCGCCGCGACCGAAGCCTCCGGCGCGCGCAGCGAAATACGCTCCGCCGGCGGCAGGATCTCGACCTTGGCGTTGGTTGCGGTGGTGCTACGTCCAGCCAGTGCCGGGCGACACTCAACCGAAGGCGATACGGCGGAAACCGTCTTCTTTTCAGCAGCCTTAGCCATTGAGGCGCCCTCCCGTCTCGTCGAAGAACACCATGCCGGTAACCTCCACTTCGATCACTCCGTTCGGCATCGGCACGTAGAGCGTGTCGCCCATGCGGTCGCGGCCGCCGGCGACCAGCGCCAGCGCGATGGAGCGGCCGCAATTTTCCGACCAGTAGCTCGAGGTGACATGGCCGATCATCTTCATCGGGATCGCCTGCTTCGGGTCCTCGACGATCTGCGCGCCTTCCTCCAGCACCACCTTCGGGTCCTTGGTCTTGAGGCCGACCAGCTGCTTGCGGCCCTTGGCCACCAGATCCAGCCGCGTCAGGCCGCGGATGCCGACGAAATCGGCCTTCTTCTTGCCGACCGCCCAGTCGAGACCGGCATCACCAGGGGTCACCGTGCCGTCGGTGTCCTGGCCGACGATGATGTAACCCTTTTCGGCGCGCAGAACGTGCATGGCTTCGGTGCCGTAGGCGGCAGCGCCGTGCTTCTTGCCCTCGGCCCACAGCGCTTCCCAGACGGCCTGGCCGTAGTCGGCCGGGACATTGACCTCGAAGCCGCGCTCGCCGGTGAACGACATACGGAACAGCCGCGTTGGCACGCCGCAGATCTTGCCTTCGCGCACCGACATATGCGGCAGCGCCTCGTCGGACATGTCAATGCCCTCGACCAGCGGTGCGATGATGTCGCGCGACTTTGGCCCTTGCACGGCGATCACCGCCCATTGTTCGGTGATCGAGGTCAGCCAGACATTGAGATGCGGGAACTCGGTCTGGAGATAGTCCTCCATGTGGTTCATGACGCGCGGCGCGCCACCGGTCGTCGTCGTCACATGGAAACGGTCCGGTGCCAGTCGGCCGACGACGCCGTCATCATAGATGAAGCCGTCCTCGCGCAGCATGATGCCATAGCGGCAGCGGCCGGGTTCCAGCTTCTCCCACGGATTGGTGTAGAGCAACTCCATGAACTTGGCGGCATCCGGCCCGACCACTTCGATCTTGCCGAGCGTCGAGGCATCGAACAGCCCTGCCTTGTTACGAACCGCAACGCATTCGCGGTCGACCGCTGCATGCATGTCTTCGCCCGCCTTCGGGAAATACCAGGCGCGCTTCCACTGGCCGACATCCTCGAATACCGCGCCCTGCGCTTCGGCCCAGGGATGGATCGCGGTCTTGCGTGTCGGGTCGAACAGCGGCCCGCGCGCATGGCTGACGATCGCGCCGAAGGTGACCGGCGTGTAGGGCGCGCGGAACGTGGTCAGGCCGACCTCGGGGATCGGCTTGCCCAGCGTCTCGGCGGCGATCGCCAGGCCGTGCATGTTGGAGGTCTTGCCCTGGTCGGTCGCCATGCCGTTGGTGGTGAAGCGCTTGACGTGCTCGATCGAGCGCATGCCTTCATGCACCGCCTGGCGAATATCCTTGGCGGTGACGTCGTTCTGGAAATCGACGAACGCCTTCACCGTCGTGTCCGGTCCGGCGCCGGGGCCAGCCCCCAGCATGCCGCGCGACCAGCTCTCCGAGGCATCGACCTTCGGCTTGGCGCCCTTCGCGGTTTTCGCGCCGGCATCTTTCGCTGCCTTGGCGCCAGCCGCGTAGGCCTCGTCGACCGTTGCCGACAGCCCGTCAGTGCCGTTGCAGGCGCCGACGGAGACGCAGTCTTGTGCGTAGATGCCCGGCACGAAGCGCTTGGTCTCGTCGTTGAAGGCGACCTTGCCGCGCGATTGCGAGAACAGATGCACCGACGGCGTCCAGCCGGCCGACATCAGGATCGCGTCGACGGGGATAGTGCGTTCGCCGCCGCCATTCTTCGGCTGCACGGTCATCGACGACACCCGCAATTTGCCGCCGGCGCGGATCACCGCGCGGCCGAAATTGATCTCGATGCCGAGCGCCCTTGCCTCGTCGATCACCGGTCCTGTCGGGTTGTCACGCAGGTCGACGATCGCCGCCACGTTGACGCCGGCCTTCTTCAGGTCGATTGCCGCCGCGTAGGCCGAATCATTGGCGGTGTAGACGCCGACATTCCTGCCGACCGCCACGCCATAATGATTGAGGAAAGTGCGCGCCGCGCCCGCCAGCATGATGCCCGGACGGTCGTTGTTGGCGAACACCATGTGGCGCTCGATGGCACCGGACGCCAGCACGACGCGCTTGGCGCGGACCTGCCACAGCCGCTCGCGCGGCAAATCATGGCCGGGGGCCTTCAGATGATCGCTGACACGCTCGACCAGGCCGACGAAATTCTGCGCGTAGTAGCCAAAAGCAGTTGTGCGCGAGAGCACGCGGACATTGTCCATCGCGCTCAGTCTGGCGATCGCCGCCTGTGCCCAGGCAAAACCGTCCTGGCCGTCTATTTTCGCGCCACTCTCGAAACGCAGGCTACCGCCGAATTCGACCTGCTCGTCGGCGAGGATGACCCGCACGCCGGTCTCCGCCGCCGCCAATGCCGCCGCGATACCTGCGGCACCGCCGCCCAGCACCAGCACGTCGCAATGCGCGTAGCGCGAGGAATAATGGTCGGGATCGGGTTTGTCCGGAGAAACGCCAAGGCCGGCGGCTTCGCGGATCTTGGGTTCGTAAAAGCTCTTCCAGGCCGCCTTGGGCCACATGAAGGTCTTGTAGTAGAAGCCGGCCGAAAACATCGGCGATGCGATGTCGTTGACCGCGCCTATGTCGAAGGACAGCGACGGCCAGCGGTTCTGCGAATTGGCGGCAAGTCCGTCATAAAGCTCCTGCACGGTGGCGCGCACATTCGGCGTCTTGCGCGCGGCGTCACGCACGATCTGCACCAGCGCGTTAGGCTCTTCCGCGCCCGCCGACAGAATACCGCGCGGCCGGTGGTACTTGAACGAGCGGCCGACCAGATGCACGCCATTGGCAAGCAGCGCCGAGGCCAACGTGTCGCCCTCGATGCCGGTATAGGACTGGCCGTCGAAGCTGAACCGCGCGGTCTTGGCCTGGCTGAGGCGACCGGCGCTCGGAATGCGGAACCCGCCGCTCATTTGGCAACCACTTCGTTGGAGTTTTTGGGCAGCTTGACGGGTTTCGGCTCACCGGCCTTGTAGGTCATGACGAACTTGTCGGTGACGGTGTCGCGCACCGCGTTGAAGAAGCGGGCGCAGCCATGCATGTGCCGCCAGCGCTCGTAGATGATGCCCTTGGGGTTCGAGCGGATGAAGAAGAATTTCTCGAAATCATCGTCGCTCTCGCCGGCCATATTGGCCGAGCGCGCGATATGGGCCTCGCCGGCGTTGCGAAATTCGAGCTCCGGGCGCTCTTCCTCGCAATAGGGGCAGCGTATGAGCAGCATCGTCTTCGTTCCTACAATTCGCCGTGGCCGACGTGGGCGCCGGCGGGTTGGTCGCAAAGCTTCTGACCCATGGTCATGAATGGAGCGACGAGCCGCAGGCGCTCCTCGACGTTTGTCGCATCGCGAAACAAAGCGCGGTTGGCCATGTTGCCGAGCGTCAGTTGCATCGGGTCGGTGGTGACGATCACACCACGCGGCTCGAAATCCTCGTCCTCGTCCAGCCCGTGCGGCCGGCCTTCAAAGAACATCACCACTTTCTGGCCGGCGCTCCACACGCATGCCAGCGTCCCGTCGTCGACCGAAAACGGCCAGCCGGCCTCGTTGCCGGCACGTTCGATCGGCTGCAGCCGCACCTCTTCCGGCGACGGCAAATGGAACATGCCTTGTTCCCCCGCCAGCACCAGCGGCATGGCGACAGCGAGTTCCGTCATCATCAATGCGCCACCGCCGCCGCCGCGGCCTCGTCGATGAGGCGGCCGGTGCGGAAGCGTTCGATGGTGAAGGGCGCGTTGATCGGATGCGGATCGTCCTTGGCGATGGTGTGGGCAAAGACATGGCCCGAGCCGGGCGTCGCCTTGAAGCCGCCGGTGCCCCAGCCGCAATTGACGTAGAGGCCGGGCACCGGCGTCTTGGCCAGGATCGGCGAGCGGTCGGGCGTGACGTCGACGATGCCGCCCCACGAGCGCAGCATCTTCATGCGCGTGAAGATCGGGAACATCTCGCAGATTGCGTCGAGCGTATGCTGCAAGATGTGCAGGCCGCCGGTCTGCGAATAGGAGACATACTGGTCGGTGCCGGCGCCGATGACCAGCTCGCCCTTGTCGGACTGCGAGATATAGGCGTGCACGGTGTTGGACATCACCACGCAAGGCACCACCGGCTTGACCGGCTCCGACACCAGCGCTTGCAGCGGATAGCTTTCCAGCGGCATGCGCACGCCGGCCATGTTCATGATGACAGACGAATGGCCAGCAGCGACGACGCCGACCTTCTTGGCGCCGATGAAGCCGCGTGTCGTGTCGACGCCCATGACCGCGCCATTGGCGGCCCGCTTGACGCCGGTGACCTCGCAATTCTGGATGATGTGCACGCCGCGCGCCGAAGCGCCGCGCGCGTAACCCCAGGCCACCGCATCGTGGCGCGCCGTGCCGCCGCGCCGCTGCAAGGCGGCCCCGACCACCGGATAGCGCGCATCCCTGGAGATGTTGAGCGGCGGGCAGAATTCCTTGGCCTGCTCCGGCGACAGCCATTCATTGTCGATGCCGTTCAGCCGGTTGGCATGGACATGGCGCTTCAGCACCTGGACGTCGTGCACATTGTGGGCGAGCATCATGACGCCGCGCGCCGAATACATGACGTTGTAGTTGAGCTCCTGGGAAAGCCCATCCCACAGCTTCAGCGCATGGTCGTAGATGCCGGCGCTCTCGTCATAGAGATAGTTGGAGCGGATGATGGTGGTGTTGCGGCCGGTGTTGCCGCCGCCCAACCAACCCTTTTCCAGCACAGCGACATTGGTGATGCCATGCACGCTGGCGAGATAGTAGGCGGTGGCCAGCCCATGGCCGCCGGCGCCGACGATGATGACGTCGTATTCCTTCTTCGGCTCGGGCGAGGACCATTGCTCCTCCCAGCCCTTATGGCCGCGCATGGCCTCGCGGGCGATGGCGAATACCGAATATTTTTTCAACGTTCCAGCCTCGCAAATGGCGGCGAGGCGTTCACTTGGCCCCGGCGCGCGAGGTGTATCACTAGCGAAACAGCGCTTCCACCCTTGCGCTGTTTGCGACGGTGCTTGCCGTTTTGCGCCGCGACGAGAAACAGGCATGCGGGCTGGCTGCTATGGCTGCGTTCAGTCACACTGCCTGTCGCGAGATTCTGGAGGACGAGAGGACGAGTATGGGCAACGCCTGGTGGAATCTGATGTTACGCTTCCTGTTGGAGCTTGCCGCCTTGCTTGGTCTCGGCATCGCGGGCTGGAACCTCTCCGAGGGATGGTGGCGCTGGGTCCTGGCCCTGGTCCCGCCGCTTGTTGCAGCCGTGCTGTGGGGCACTTTCGCGGTACTCGACGATCCAAGCCGATCAGGCCGCGCGCCAGTACCGGTTCCGGGCACGGTGCGGCTGGCGCTGGAATTGGTCATCCTGTTCGGCGGTGCCGTCGGTTTCTATGCGGCCGGTTACACGACCACGGGTATCGTCGTCGCCCTGCTCATCGCCATCAGCTACGCATTTTCGCTCGATCGCCTCGGCTGGCTGCTGAGGCAATAGTTCGGGACGACGCAGCCTTCGCAGGTATCGGGTGGCTCCGACCCACCCCATTTGCGACCAAGCATCCGATCGCCGGCAGAACTGGCGCCAAGCAAAGGATGCAAAAAATGCTCGCACTCGCCAACAAGATCGCCATCGTCACCGGCGCTAGTTCCGGCATTGGCCGCGCCACCGCAAAACTCTTCGCCGAGGAAGGTGCCAGGATCGTCGTCGCCGCCCGCCGTCAGGCCGAACTCGACACGCTCGTCGCCGAGATATCGGACGCGGACGGCACGGCCGTCGCGCTTGCCGGCGACGTCAGGGACGAAGCCTATGCAAAGGCCCTTGTCGATCTGGCGTTGGAGACGTTCGGCGGCCTCGACATTGCCTTCAACAATGCCGGTGCCGTCGGCTTGATGGCGCCCCTGCCCGACATGGTGCCGGCGGCATGGCGCGAGACGATGGACATCAACCTGACCAGCGCCTTTCTTGGGGCGAAGCACCAGATACCGGCCATGCTGGAGCGGGGCGGCGGTTCGCTGATCTTTACCTCGAGCTTTGTCGGCTACACTGCCGGCATGCCGGGCATGGCCGCCTATGCCGCTGCCAAGGCCGGCCTGATCGGCCTGACGCAGGTGCTGGCCGCCGAATACGGGCCAAGGGGCCTACGCGTCAACGCGCTGCTGCCCGGCGGCACCGATACTCCCGGCGCGACGACCACCACGCCGCAGGCACGCGCCTTCGTCGAAGGCATCCATGCCTTGAAGCGTATGGCGCAGCCGGAGGAGATTGCCCGCTCGGCACTTTATCTCGCCTCCGATGCCTCCAGCTTCACCACGGGAACCGCGCTGTTTGCCGATGGCGGCGTCTCGATCAACCGGACGTGAACCCGGCGAACAGGCCCGTTCGTCCAAGTGACGCAGGCCGCCGGTCTTGATTTTTCCGCGCGATTTGGCGATTCCGTTTGTCGAACCGCTCTTCTTGCCGAAACAGGTCCTGGAACCATGATGCTGATCCGAACCTATGTGGCCGCGAGCGCGATCGAGGGCGTCGGCATGTTCGCCGCCGAGCCGATCCGCAAGGGTGCCTCGATCTGGCGCCTCGATCCTGATTTCGACCGGCTGATCCCGATGGAAAAATACGAGGCAGCGCCACCACCGTTGAAGGAATTGCTCGACCGCTATGCCTATCCGAGCCCGGATCGCCCGGGTTTCATGGTCTATGAAGTCGATAATGGCCGCTTCATGAACCATTCGGCGACGCCGAACACCGATTTCTCGCAATATGGCGGCGCGACGGCGACCCGCGATATCGCGGCGGGCGAAGAGATCACCTGCGACTACGGCGAGTTCTTCGAGGATTTCGAGCGGCTGCATCTGGCCACGGCGTAGCTGATGGCCTATCTACCGGGCAACCGGTGGCAATTTGGCCGTTGTCCTTCATTTCGACTGTGGACAGCGCGGCTTGATTCTGCTATCAGCCGCCACAATTCGTGGTGTCGAGCGCCGCGGAGGCTAGTGGCTATGGCTGCTTGCCTGTTGATATCAAACCCGAAAGACAGGATTGCCCGTGCAGGTACTCGTCCGCGACAACAACGTTGATCAGGCGCTTCGCGCGCTCAAGAAGAAGATGCAGCGCGAAGGCATTTTCCGCGAAATGAAGATGCGCGGTCACTACGAAAAGCCTTCCGAGAAGCGCGCCCGTGAAAAGGCCGAGGCCGTTCGCCGCGCCCGCAAGCTGGCCCGCAAGCGCGCACAGCGCGAAGGCCTGCTGCCGATGACGCCGCGTCCGGTGGCTGCCGGCGGTGCTGCCGGTGCAGCGCGTCCGCCGCGCTGATTAACGCCAATATTTCGTCCTTTTCGAAGGATACCAAGGTGGCGCGATGTGGAATCGCCGCCACCTTTTTATTTTGATGTGACCCGGCCCGGAGGGGGGATCCGGGCGTGAATGACGCGGCGCAAGTGAGGACAGGGCAGACATGAACGCAACGAGCGTGGAGCGCGGGACCGCATTGCGTGGTTTCGCCCTGACAGCGGCCCTGCTTTCAGGATTGGTGCTTGCCGGCTGCCAGACATCGGGCCCGACCGGCGAGTTCAACAACATCGACAAGGCGCAAGGGTCGAGCGAGAACATCTCCTCGCTGTCGGCGGTGATCCAGCGCAATCCCCAGGATCCCGAAGGCTACAATGTGCGCGGCTCGGCCTATGGCCGTGGCGGCCAGTACCAGGCGGCGCTCAAGGATTTCAACCAGGCCATCCAGCTGAACCCGAATTTCTACCAGGCCTTTTCGAACCGGGCGCTCATCCAGCGCTTCCTCGGCAACCAGGAAGCCGCGCTTGCGGACTACAACCGTTCGATCCAGATCAACGGCAACTATGACGCCGCCTATATCGGCCGCGGCAATCTCTACCGCAAGGCGGGCCGCACCCAGGATGCCTTCAGCGACTTCCAGAAGGCGATCCAGCTCGACACCACCGATGCCCGCGCCTATCACAATCGCGGCCTGATCTATCAGAGCCAGGGCCAGCACAAATTCGCCATCGAGGATTTCTCGACCGCCATCTCGCTGGCGCCGGACGCGGCCGAACCCTACAATGGCCGTGGCCTTTCCTACCTGGCGACAGGCGACGAGGACAATGCCTTCTCCGACTTCAACATGGCCATCAAGCTCGACGGCAAGAACGCCGAGGCCTGGGCCAACCAGGCGCTGATATACGAGCGGCGCGGCGACAAGGCGAAGGCCGCGAAATCCTACAAGGAAGCCGTTCGCCTCGACCCGACCTACCAGCCGGCCAAGGACGGCCTCGCCCGCGTCAGCTGACATCGGTTTCGCCAGATCCGCTAAACATTCCAGATCGTTGGCGTGTCCAAAAGGACACGCTGCTCTGGCTTTCGCCGGCAATCCGGCAACCGCGCGTTAACCCCCGCTGCAACCCGTCAACCCTTGCCTTGTTCGCGCCAAGTTTTCAGCGGAACGGTCTGGCCATCAAAGCCGTTACTTGGAAGCAATTGCGAAAGGACCCTCCCATGATCAAGAAACTCGCCTGCGCCGCCGCACTCGCCATGACCGCGTTCGCTGCCGCACCGGCCAGCGCCGGCAGGCTGCAGCTCGGCACGCTCGACTGCACCATCGATGGCGGCACCGGCTATATCGTGACGTCCAACAAGGGCGTGTCCTGCGTCTTCCGGCCCCACCATCATGGACCATCCGAGGTTTACACAGGCGTCATCTCCAAGCTTGGCGTCGATCTCGGAAAGACTCATCAAGGCCAGCTGGTCTGGGCCGTTTTTGCCGCGACCCGCGACCGTGACGCGGGCGACCTCGCCGGCAGCTATTACGGCGTCAACGCCGAGGCCAGCGTCGTGACCGGCGGTGGCGCCAACCTGCTGGTTGGTGGCTTCGACAGCGCCTTCATGCTCGAGCCGCTCAGCGTCCAGGCGCAGACCGGCGTCAATCTTGCCGTCGCCGTGACGTCGCTCGAGCTGATCCATTCGCTCAAATGAATGCATGGAGCCATGGGCTCCACGACCCCTCACTTCGCGGCGCGGAACCAGATAGGATGGTTCCGCGCCGTTTCATTTTGAGGGGAACAGTATGCCGAAGACAGCCATCGCCGCTGCCGTGATTGCAACCGTGCTTGCCGGTGCGGCACGAGCCCAGGACCGTGGCATCGAACTTGGCGCGCTTGAATGCGCCATATCAGGCGGCACCGGCTTCATTTTCGGCTCGACCAAGGATTTGAGCTGCACCTTCACCCCCTCCGACAAGACCTTCGCGCCGGAAGCCTATTTCGGCGCCGTCAACAAATACGGCCTCGACATCGGCACGACAAAGCAAGCGGTGATGCGATGGCTGGTGCTGACGCCGCTGAAGAACATCTACGCGCGGGTGCGCTGGCGGGCGACTATATCGGCGCCAGTGCCGAGGTGACGGCGGCCGTCGGCGCCGGCGCCAATCTGCTGGTTGGCGGTTCGTCGCAGGCCTTCACCCTCCAGCCACTCAGCCTGCAGACCCAGACCGGCATCAATCTCGCCATCGGCGTCAGCCAGTTCCAGCTGCGCAGCACCGAGAATTGAACCGCCGGCCGCCAACATCTCGAAAATTTCGCTTGAGCTCAATCGCGGTTGAGGTTTTACAACCCTGCCCTGACCGGAACAGCGCCCCGGTCTGACGCGCGATCCGGCGTTGCCGACACGCATGGTCCTGCCGGAAACCCTTTCTGGCTTCTGGTGCCCAGCGCCGTCATCGAGCTATGCAAGGCCGGGGTAGAAATGACTGAAATCGGTATAAACAGGGTCGACTGGCGCGCATTGTGGGCGAGCGGCGACCTGGCTCGCTTCTGCTTCATCAGCCTCGGCATCCTGCTGCACGCGACCAATGAGACGATGGTGGCGACCGTCATGCCCGCCATGGTCGGTGAACTGGCCGGCGTGCAGCTCGTCGGCTGGTCGCTGGCGATCTACGAGCTCGGCGCCATCGTCGCCGGTGCCGCGGCCGGACGGCTGGTGAGTTATGTGGCGCTGCGCACCAACATGGTTGTCGCCGCCCTGCTCTACGCGGCCGGAGCGTTGATCTGCGCCACCTCGCCTTCCATGCAACTGTTTCTCGCAGGCCGCCTGATCGAGGGGCTTGGCGGCGGCGCTCTGGTGTCGCTGGCCTTCGTCTCGGTCGAGCGGTTGTTTTCGCGTGCCATCTGGCCGCAGCTTTTCGGCATCATGTCCGCGATCTGGGGCGTCGCGGCCTTCAGCGGCCCATTGCTCGGCGCGATCATGACCGAGCTTCTCTCATGGCGCTGGGCATTCGGCGTCTTCACCGTCGGCGGCACGGCCATGGCGCTGGCAAGCTTCATCGTGCTCGACACGCCCGAGGCGACGAGACCCAGCACCAGCAAGGGCAAGGCGCCACCCTTCCCGTTCGCAGCCCTCGCCTGCCTTGCCGTAGCCGTGGTACTGATCGCCTCGGCCGGCGTCGACATCGCCTTGCTGCGCTCTTCGCTGCTGATCATCCTCGGTCTCGCCGGCCTGGCGTTGTTCTTCTACGTCGACGCGCTGAAGCCGCGCTCCCGGCTTTTCCCGGCGCGGCTGTTCTCGTGGCGCACGCCGGTCGGGGCCGGCATGACCATGGTCGCCGCCTTCTCGGTGGCGACCTGCTCCTTCGGCGTCTACGGGCCGCTGCTGTTGACCAGCCTGCACGACATCCCGCTGCTGACCACCGGTTATATCATAGCCGCCGAATCGATCGCCTGGTCGATCCTGTCGATCCTCGTCGCCAACGCGCCACCGCGCCGCGAGCGGCTGATCATCGTCTGCGGCGCGCTGATGATCGCGGCCGGCATCGCCGGCTTTGCCTATACGATACCGCTGGGCTCGATCCCGCTGATCCTGGTCTGCGCCCTGCTGCAGGGCGGCGGCTTCGGCATCGCCTGGCCGTTCCTGACCCGCGTCATCGTCGCCTCCGCCCCGGATGAGGAGCAGACAATTGCCTCGGCAGCGGTGCCGACCATGCAGCGCATCGGCTATGCCGTGGGTGCCGCCCTTGCCGGCATCGTCGCCAATGCCAGCGGTTTTTCGCAAGGGTTGAACCACGACGCGGCGGCGAATGTCGCGAGCTGGTTGTTCCTCGCCTTCGTGCCGCTTGGAATTCTCGGCTGCCTGGCCGCCCTGCGGGCATCATCGACCGCGAGCCGACTGCAGGAAGCAATCGGTTAAGCGACGGCTCTCGCCTACTCGACCTCGCGCAGGCGATAGCCGACACCGGTCTCGGTAGTGATGTAGCGCGGCTGGTCGGGGGTCTTCTCGATCTTCTGCCGGAGCTGCCGGACGTAGACCCTGAGATACTGCACGTCGGTCGAATCGCCCCAGACCTGCTTCAACAGGAAATGGTGGGTCAGCACCTTGCCGGCATGCTGCACCAGCATGCGCAGGATCTCGTATTCCTTCGGCGAGAGCTTCACCTCCTTGCCCTCGACCTTGACGATGCGCTTGACCAGGTCGACGCTGAGATCGCCGGTCTGGAAAACCGGCTTCTCGCCCTGCTGCTGGAATTTGTGGCGCAGCGCCACGCGGATGCGCGCAATCAGCTCGTTCATGCCGAAAGGTTTGGTGACATAGTCGTCGGCGCCGAGTTCGAGCGCGTTGACGATGCCAGCCTCGTCGGTGCGGCTGGAGAGAATGACGACGGGAATATCGAGGCCGTCGTCACGCCATTTGCGCAGCAGTTCATGGCCGCTCATGCCCGGCAGGCCGAGGTCGAGCAGGACGAGATCAGGCTTTTCCGTCTCCATCGATTCGATCGCCACCTTGGCGTTCGGCGCCTCGCTGATGGCATAGCCCTGGCTGCCGAGCCCGACCCGCAGCAGCTTGCGGATCGGCGGCTCGTCATCGACGACCAGTATCCTGACGTTCGAGTTTGTCATGCCAAGTCACCAACATCGTCGGTAGTGGAGGTGTCGAGGTCAGGCGGGATCGCCGGCTTCGGCATGCTGATGGTGAAAACCGCGCCCGGACGGTCGGTTCGGTTCGCGGCTGCGATCGTGCCGCCCATCGCTTCGATGAAACCTCGGCAGATCGACAGGCCGAGCCCGGTGCCGGCGCGGACCTGGTCGCGCTTGCGCACCCGGTAGAAGGTGTCGAAAATCCGTTCCACGTCCCCGGGCGGAATGCCCGGCCCCTCGTCCATGACCTGCAGGATGACCGAACCATTGTCGGTCCAGCCTTGCACGCGGATCGTCGAGCCGGGCGGGGCGTATTTCGCCGCATTGTCCAGGAGATTGAACAGCGCCTGCTCGAACAGGACGGGATCGACCTTCAACATCGGCAGATCCCGGGGGATGTCGATCTCGGTCTTGTGCTCGGCGATGATCTTCCTCGCCCTCTGCAGGGCCGAGCCGACGATATCGCCGACATAGTGGAAAGCGTAGTTCGGCTCCATGGCCCCGGACTCGATCTTGGTCATGTCGAGCAGATTGGCGATGAAGCGGTTCAACCGCTCGGATTCGTCGAGCACGGTCGACAGCAGCTCCGCCCGATCCTGTTCCGGCAATGCCGGCGCGAATTCCCGCAGCGTGCCGGCCGCACCCATGATGGCGGCGAGCGGTGTCTTCAGATCATGCGAGATCGAGGTGAGCAGCGCCGAACGCAGCCTGTCCGCCTCGGCGGCGAGCTTGGCGCGGTCGACATCGGCGACCAGTTGAATACGTTCGATGGCGACCGCCGCCTGGTCGGCCAGCGCGTCGAGCAGGCGCTGCTGCTCTGGCGTCAGCAGCGGACCCTGTTTGTCGTTGTCGAGGCCAACGACGCCGATCGCCGTACGCCCTGTGCGCAAGGGAAGATAGAGGCGCTTGGCACCGGGCAGCGTGTCGGCGCCGCGTCCTGCCGCGCGGTTGTGCTCCCAGGCCCAGCGGGCGGCGGCGATGTCGGCCTCCGCCAGCGTATCGTCGGGCGGATAGCCGGCCTTGACGGTGATCGTTCCATCTTCCGGCAAAAGCAGCACCACGCGCAGCTTCAGCATCGAGGCGATCTGGAAGGCGGTGGCCCACAGAACGTCGTCGAGCGTGCCGGCACCGGCGAGCTTCTTGGAAAAGAGGTAGATGTCCTCCGTGGCCCGCGCCCGAGAGCGGGCGGCGACCGCCTGGCGTTGCACGCGCGCCGTCAGATTGCTGGCGATGACGGCCACGACCAGGAACACGCCGAGCGCGACGATGCTCTCCGGATCCCGGATCGTCAGCGTGTAGCGCGGCTCCAGGAAGAAATAGTTGAAGGCGACGGCGCTGGCGAGACAGGCATACAGGGCCGGCCAGAGGCCGCCGGTCACCGCCGATGTCAGCACCCCGATGAGGAAGATGATCGCCAGATTGCGAACGTCGAGAAACTGATCGAGCAGGACGGCGAAGGCGAGCGAACCGGCGACAAAACCCGTGGCCTTGAGATAGGGCCAGATCTGGAACTGCCACTGTTCGTCCGCCGCCTTGACGTTTCTCGACGTCGCCTCGGTGTTGCGCTCGGTTCCCGAAATGACATGGACGCTGATGTCGCCGGCATTGCGGATGAGATCATAGGTGAGCGAACCTTCGATCAATTCGCGCCAGCGCGACCGGGTCGGCCGGCCGACCACGATATGGGTGAAATTGTTGGCCGTCGCATGCCGCACGATGTCCTGGGCGACATTCTGGCCGGGAATGGTCGTCACCTCGGCGCCGAGCTGTTCGGCAAGGCGCAGCAGCGCCGCCAGCCGGTCCTTGTCCTCCTCGGACATGGCGGCTGAGCGAGGCGTATCCACATGCAGCGCCGTCCACGGCGCGCGCAGCCGGTCGGCCAGCCGGCGTGCATAGCGGATGCGGGCCGCCCCGCCCGGCCTCGCGTCGACGCAGACGAGCACCCGCTCGCCCGCGGCCCACGGCCCTGGAATGGCGTGGGCCTGCATATGGATCAGCAACTGGTCGTCGACGCGCTGCGCCGTGCGGCGCAGCGCCAATTCCCTAAGCGCGGTCAGATTGCCCGGCGAGAAATAGTTCTCGATCGCCCGCTGGGCGGTGTTGGGGAAATAGACCTTGCCCTCTTCGAGCCGCTTGATCAGGTCGTCGGGCGTGAGGTCGATGATCTCGACGTCGTCGGCCTGGTCGATGATGGAATCGGGAACCGTCTCGCGCACCCTGACCTTGGTGATCTGGGCGACGACATCGTTCAGGCTTTCGACATGCTGGATGTTGAGCGTCGTGTAGACGTCGATGCCTTGCGTCAGGATTTCCTGGACGTCGAGATAGCGTTTGGGATGGCGGCTGCCGGGCGCGTTGGTGTGGGCGAGTTCGTCGACGAGAACCAGCGCCGGGCGCCGGGCGAGGATGGCGTCGATATCCATCTCGTCGAGGATGCGGCCCTTGTAGTCGACCTTGCGGCGGGGAATGACCTCATAGCCCTCGACCAGGGCCATCGTCTCCTTGCGGCCATGCGTCTCGACGACGCCGATCACCACGTCCACGCCGTCGGCCAGGCGGGCACGGCCCGACATCAGCATTTCATAGGTCTTGCCGACACCCGGTGCCGCACCGAGGAATATCCGCAAACGACCGCGACCTTCCCGCTCGGCATGATCGAGCAGTGCGTCGGGAGAAGGTCTGGATTCGTTGCTTCGGTCGTCCGGCATCAGCTTCGATCATGGACGGCGCCAGGGGTACTGTCGATCCCCGGTCACCCCTTCGTCATTTCGCATCGTCGAGTGCGAGGTTGAGCGCCAGCACATTGACGACCGGCTCGCCCAGGAAGCCGAGTTCGCGGCCGTCGATGTGGCTGTCGACGAGCGCCTTGACCTTGGCCTCGTCGATGCCCCGGGCCTTCGCCACCCTGGCGACCTGGAAGTAGGCGGCCTCGGGACTGATGGCCGGATCGAGGCCGCTGCCGGACGTCGTCACCAGGTCCATCGGGACCGGCTGGTTCGGATTCTCCGCCTTCAGCTTTTCGGCATCGCCCTTGATGCGATCGATCAGCTTCGGATTGGTCGGGCCGAGATTGCTGCCGCCGGAGGCGGTTGCGTCGTAGCCGCTGCTGCCGGCCGCCGAAGGCCGGCCATGGAAATACTTGTCGCTGGCAAAGCCCTGGCCGATCAGGCCGGAGCCAATGACCTTGCCGTCCTTTTCGATCAGGCTGCCATTGGCCTGGCGCGGGAACAGCGCCTGCGCGATGCCGGTCATGCCCAAGGGATAGATCAGGCCGGTCAGCACCGTGAAGAAGACGATCATGATGATCGCGGGTCTTATCTGGGAGAGCATGGAAATTTTCCTCAAAGCAATTCCAGGAAAAGTGCGAAGCGGTTTCCCACAGGAATTGCGTTAAAACAAAGAGTTAAGCGAGGCCTAGGGCGGTGACGATCATGTCGATCGCCTTGATGCCGACGAAGGGGACGATGATGCCGCCGAGGCCGTAGACCAAAAGGTTGCGGCTGAGCAGCGCACCGGCGCCAATGGCACGATACTTGACGCCCTTCAGCGACAGCGGGATCAGCGCGATGATGATCAGCGCGTTGAAGATGATCGCCGACAGGATGGCGCTCTGCGGCGTCCCCAGATGCATGATGTTGAGCGCCTGCAGCGGGCCGGTCGTCTGTCCCGGCGCGACGTAGAAGACGGCAAACATCGCCGGGATGATGGCGAAGTACTTGGCGACGTCGTTGGCGATCGAGAACGTCGTCAGCGAGCCGCGCGTCATCAACAGCGCCTTGCCGATCTCGACGATCTCGATCAGCTTGGTCGGATCGCTGTCGAGATCGATCATGTTGCCGGCCTCGCGAGCCGCGACGGTGCCGGTGTTCATGGCCACGCCGACATCGGCCTGGGCAAGAGCGGGCGCATCGTTGGTGCCGTCGCCGCACATGGCGACCAGCTTGCCCTTGGCCTGTTCGTCGCGGATCAGCTTCAGTTTGTCCTCGGGCGTCGCCTGGGCCAGGAAGTCGTCGACGCCGGCCTCCGCGGCGATCGCAGCCGCCGTCATCGGATTGTCGCCGGTGATCATCACCGTTCGAATGCCCATGCGGCGCAGTTCTGTGAACCGTTCGCTGATGCCGCCCTTGACGATATCCTTGAGGTGAACGACGCCGAGCAGGCGCCCGTCGCGTTCCACCGCCAGCGGCGTGCCGCCGGACTTGGCGACCTCGTCGGCGATGGCCTGGAGGTCGCGGATGGAGTCACTGCTCGGGCGCACGCCATGGGCCGCCGATGCCGACTGGTTGACATGGGCGAGCACCGAATCGACGGCGCCCTTTCGCACCGACGAACCGTCGATGTCGACGCCGCTCATGCGTGTCTGCGCGGTGAAGGGCACGAAGGTGGCGTGCAGCGTTGCCATGTCGCGGGCGCGGATTGCGTATTTCTCCTTGGCCAGCACCACGATCGAGCGGCCTTCCGGCGTTTCGTCGGCGAGCGAGGCGAGTTGCGCCGCGTCGGCCAGTTCCTGCTCGGTGACACCCTTGACCGGGCGAAATTGCGTCGCCTGGCGATTGCCCAGCGTGATCGTACCGGTCTTGTCGAGCAGCAGCGTGTCGACGTCGCCCGCCGCCTCGACGGCGCGGCCGGACATCGCCAGCACGTTGAAGCGCACCAGGCGATCCATGCCGGCGATGCCGATGGCCGACAGCAGCGCGCCGATCGTGGTCGGGATCAGGGTGACGAACAGGGCGACCAGGACGGTCACCGGGATGTAGCCGCCCGAATAGGAGGCGAAGCTCGGGATGGTGGCCGTGGCCAGCACGAAGATCAGCGTCATGCCGACCAGCAGGATGTTGAGCGCGATCTCGTTAGGCGTCTTCTGGCGCTCGGCGCCCTCGACCAGCGAGATCATGCGGTCGAGGAAGGTATGCCCCGAGGCGGCAGTGATGCGCACGCGGATCCAGTCGGACAGCACCTGCGTGCCGCCGGTGACCGCCGAACGGTCGCCGCCGGATTCACGGATGACCGGCGCGGATTCGCCTGTTATCGCCGCCTCGTTCACCGAGGCGACGCCTTCGACCACCTCGCCGTCCGACGGGATGATGTCGCCGGCCTCGACCAGCACGGCATCCCCGACTTTCAGGCTGGTGCCGGGCACCAGTTTGTATTTTGTGCGATCCTCACCGGTCAAAAGCTTGGCCTGGGTTTCGGTGCGCGCCTTGCGCAGCGAATCGGCCTGCGCCTTGCCGCGGCCTTCGGCCACGGCCTCGGCGAAATTGGCGAACAGCACGGTGAACCACAGCCAAATGATGATCTGCAGCGTGAATTTGAAATCGCCGCCGCCGGTGACCAGGTCCCTGGCGAACAGGACGGTCGTCAGCGCCGAGACGACGGCGACGACGAACATGACCGGGTTCCTGATCAGGGTGCGCGGGTTCAACTTCCGGAAGGCTCCGCCGACAGCGGGCCACAGGATGCCGGCATCCATGATGCTGGCGGATTTGGACTGGCTCATTTGTTGGCTCCAGTATCGATGTTGTTGGCGGGCACCGATCGCTCGGATGCCGAAAAGGGCGGGCCATAGACCAGCAGCCAGATCACGATCATGACTGCCGCAAGGCCCAGGAATGTGGAGATGGTCGGGAAGGGAGGGGGACTTGGCTCCCCCTCGTTTCCGGCCCGGGGCCGGTTCTTCCGTCGCATGATGTTGAACCAGGACATGATGTCGATCCAAGGCTGGGCCGTGTCAGAATGTCTGCCCATGGATCATGGCCAGGTGTTCGACGATCGGTCCGATCGCCAGTGCCGGGAAGAAGGTCAGGCCGGCGACGATCAGGATGACGCCGACCAGCAGGCCGACGAACAGCGGGCCGTCTGTCGGGAAGGTGCCGGCCGAGGCCGGGACCGTCTTCTTCGCCACCAGCGAGCCGGCGATGGCGAGCGCCGGGATGATGACCAGGAAGCGGCCCATCAGCATGGTGATGCCGAGCGTGACATTGTACCAGGGCGTGTTGCCGCTGAGGCCGCCAAAGGCCGAGCCATTGTTCGCCGCCGCCGAAGTATAGGCGTAGAGCACCTCGGAGAAGCCGTGCGGCCCGCCATTGGCCATGGACGCGACACCCGTCGGCAGCACCACGGCGATTGCCGTGAAGATCAGCATGGCCAGCGGCAGGCACAGGATGGCCAGCATCGCCATCTTGACTTCCTTGGCCTCGATCTTCTTGCCGAGATATTCCGGCGTGCGGCCGACCATCAGCCCGGCGACGAAGACGGCGAGGACGATGAACATCATCATGCCGTAGAAACCGGCGCCGACGCCGCCGACGATGACCTCGCCAAGCTGCATGTTGACCATCGGGATCAGCCCGCCGAGCGCGGTGAAGCTGTCATGCATGGCGTTGACGGCGCCGCACGAGGCGGCCGTGGTGATGACCGCGAACAGTGCCGAGAGGGCAATGCCGAAGCGGCTCTCCTTGCCTTCCATATTGCCGCCGTCGATGCCGAGCGAATGGATCAGCGGATTGCCGGATGCCTCCGCCCAGTAGCAGATGGCGACGCCGGCGATGAACAGGACGCCCATGGTGGCCAGGATCGCCCAGCCCTGGCGCTGGTTGCCGACCATACGGCCGAAGACGTTGGTCAGCGCCGCACCCAGCGCGAAGATCGTCACCATCTGGATCAGGTTGGAGATGGCGTCGGGATTTTCGAACGGATGCGCGGCATTGGCATTGAAGAAACCGCCGCCATTGGTGCCGAGCATCTTGATGGCCACCTGCGAAGCGACCGGGCCGAGCGCGAGGGTCTGCTTGGCGCCCTCCAGCGTGGTGGCGTCGACATAGGGACCGAGCGTCTGCGGTATGCCGAGCCAGACATAGACCAACGTCAGCACGATGCAGAGCGGCAGGAGGATGTAGAGCGTGCAGCGGGTCATATCGACCCAGAAATTGCCGATGGACTTTGCCGAGGCACGGGCAAAGCCGCGGATCAGCGCGACGGCGATCGAGACACCGACGGCGGCCGACATGAAGTTCTGCACGGTGAGGCCGGCCATCTGCACGAGGTAGGACATCGTGCTCTCGCCGCCATAGTTCTGCCAGTTGGTGTTGGTGACGAAGCTGGCGGCGGTGTTGAAGGCGAGATTGGCGTCGACAGACGCCATGCCGGCAGGATTGTAGGGCAGCACGCCCTGGAGCCGCTGCAGGACATAAAGCACTAGGAAGCTGGCGACGCTGAAGAACAGAATGCCCGCCGCATAGGCGGTCCAATGTTGTTCCTCGCGCTCACTGGTTCCCGAAATACGATAGAGCCCGCGTTCGACCGGGCCCAGAACCGGCGACAGGAATGTCCGGTCGCCATTGAAGACGCGGTACATGTAACCGCCGAGCGGCTTCACCAGCAAAACGACGATCCCGCAGTAGACGAGGATTTGTAGCCATCCGTTGAGAGTCATGGTCTTCGGCCTTCAGAAGCGTTCTGGACGAACGAGGGCGTATGTCAGGTAAACGAGCAGGAACAGCGTCACGCCGCCACCGAGAATGTAGTCGACAAGCATCTTGCGGTCCTCGCGTTAAAGAATGTCGCAGGCTTTGATGTAGGCGAAGGAAAGGACGAAAAACAAAATCCCTATTCCGAGAACGACGATATCCATCGTGTTTATTCCTTGCTTTCGCTTTTCTACGTTTCGCCCACTCGAAGCAGGTGGAAATTACGTGATACGGCGCGCCACACCTCGATTGGTGAGGGCGTTCGACGTTTTTGCTCGAGATGGAATATGGACCCGATCGCCATAAAGGTTCGAGACGGCGCGAAGCGGAAAGAAATAGGAATTTTATAAAGGTTTTTGGGCGTGGCTCGTCACCTTCGGCGCCCTGCCGCGCAGCCATCGAATGAGCCTGGTTCAGCGAGCTCGAGCGAAACGCCGGCGGACGGCTGATTGTCTCCATAAACGCCGGCAAACGTCATCAGCGTCCGCAAAGCCGTAGTTTCCGGCAGCAAAGTGAAAGCCCGGCTTGGAGGACCAGTGGCAGTCGATGCAGAATTGGCCGCTACGACGGGAGTGAATTCTAACTCAGGCGGCGTAGCCGCCGTAGCCGCGCGCGACAGCGCGCGTCACGATGACTGGCTCGATCTCGGGCCAGAGAATGCCGGCAGCCTGCGCGAATTCTACGAGCGCATGGCGGGCCTCATCCCTGGCGACGCAGCCTTCCATGGCAAGGCCACACGCCTCGACGGCATTGTGGTAAAGCGGACCACGGCGCGCGGTCGTCCAATTGGCCAGGAAATCATGCATTTCGGCCAGCGAGGCGATCTCGCGCTTGAAGCCGAGGCCGACGGTGAGGGCCACCGGTGAACGAAACAGCTTGTCGTGCATGAAACGGCTCCTGGTTGTAGCAGCGCTAGGAGAAATATCCGGGCTGGTCCACGAATGGGACGCCATGAAACGCGCGGAGCAGCGGGAGGTTCCAGGCCGAGCTTGCTGTTCTGTGGAACGGCGACCGCCTCGGGGCAGATCCGTAACGGTCGAAAAAAAGCGGACCCGGAAATGAAATCCGGGCCCGCTGGAGGAGTTGGTCATGCAGTTGAAAGCGGACGGTTGCCGAAGAACCAGAGGCTTCCGGCAGCCAAGGCCGCCACGATAATACCCACGATCACATGCGCCCACATGGCCGTCGCCAACCCCGAAAAGCCGAGGGCCCAAGGCGAGACCAGTGTCCACAGCCCAACCGCCAGATTTGCCCATTCCTCATAGGCATGGAAGGCGACCAGCGCACCCACGGCTATCAGGGCAATCACCGCACCGGCGATCCAGGCGTTCCAAGCTGCATAGGTTTCAGCCGCAAAGCCGAGATACCAGGGCGACAGTACTAGTGCTATGCCGGCGATCAGATTGACCACATCGATCACCGGACGATTTTCAGTTTTCAGCCATTTCTCCATTGTTCATTCTCCTTTCCTTATATGCTCAGTGCACCGCCCCTTGAGCGAGGGCGGGTTCGGCGGCCAGGGATTGCCCTTCGCCACCGCTAAGTTCTCTTCGTCGGCCGGGCCGAACGCGGTCATCGCCCGGCTGAGCGCACGGGCCCGGCCCGCCGCCGCAACGGCCAGCGCGAAACGGTTCGGCACGGTATTTTCACAATCGAGCACGATCATCGGATCCATGATGCCACCTCACGCTGCCTTCTGCTTCT
This sequence comes from Mesorhizobium sp. WSM1386, assembly GCF_055901595.1. NCBI lineage: Bacteria > Pseudomonadati > Pseudomonadota > Alphaproteobacteria > Hyphomicrobiales > Phyllobacteriaceae > Mesorhizobium > Mesorhizobium sp. WSM1386. The sequence continues at coordinate 1,821,176 of NZ_CM148373.1, read as the reverse complement.
GTTCAGGAACGGAAACGGCCAGTTTCGCTGTCGTAAGCTGCTCCAGTGCGAGCAGTGCCGATTCCACTTCGTCGAGCCGTGTCGGACGCGCGTTTTCAGGCATCCCTTCGGCCGTCGCGAGATCCACAAGATACTCGTTCCACGCCCAGTTGCGCAGGATGGCGCGTTTCTCGTCGACTGTCAGAAGAGGATCGACAACGAGGTCCATCGGCGATGCATAAAGCGCCTCAGGATCGGCCAATGCCGGTCCATAATGCGAGGCCTGTGAAACGGCACCGTAGCTGCTCGTGAGCAACGCCAGTTGCAGGCGGTTCCAGACAAGGTCCCCGCCGGCCTGCAGCCGCTTTTCGGCACTGGAGGATTCCGCGGATTTTTCCGCCGCGGGATTTACCTGAACCGAATAAGCGAGGCCCTGACGTTCGGCATAGTCGATGGCCGCCTGAACCGTCGGAAAATCGAGCTCCACCTGAGTCAGCGTGTCACCACTTCCGGTGTAGCCCATCAGCGGTTCGATGACCGGCGCCATACGCCGCTCGAACACCAGACGCCAGCCTTTCGGCCGCGCACGGCCCGAGGTCGTGACTGAACGGGAAGGCTTGTAGATCCGCGCGACCGCATCACGCGGGAACTCGGATCTGCCGAATGACAGCGCGCGCTTGCGATTGTCGTTTGCCGGTGCGAGATTTTCTGCGGCTTGTGTGACTTCTCTTTCTTCTTGCTTCTGCATCATTCCATCCTCCCATTTTGCGAAGGATGCGTCGGAGGCGGCTGCCTGCCGCCCCCGACTTGCTCCATGCGTCAGTGGGTGATCGGGATGCGCTTCACCTTCGATTGCGCGTCTGGGTTCTTCGGCAGCGTCAAGGTCAGGACGCCATTGGCAAAGGACGCCTTGACCTTGTCGTCCTCGACCTCGTAGCCGAGAGGTATGCGCCGCTCGAAGCGACCGTAGAAGCGCTCGGAGTAGCCCTTCTCTTCGGTCTCCGACCGCTTTTCGCCACGCAGGGTCAGCACGTCCTCATCGAGCAGGACTTCGATGTCCTTCTCTTCCATACCGGGAACCTCGGCGGTGACGCGAAGCTCATTGTCCGACTCCGAAATCTCCACCTTCGGCCAGCCATTGTCGAAAGACGAGAGCTGCCCCACGGAAGGCAAACGCGTCTCGAAGCTCCTCAACACATCGTCAAAGAGCCTGTTTACCTCACGGTGAAGCGAAACAAAGGGATCGCCACCGCCATAGATGTTGGGGGCCTGGTTGTTGTTGCGGCCCCACAGGATAAGGTCACGCATATTCATCTTCATTCACCTCCATGTTCAAGCGCGGCACCGGACGAGCGCCGGTGGCTGTCGCTTCTGGTTCACTCTGACTTCAGGCGGCGTTCTTCTCAGCTTCGATCTGCCGTGGCTTCGCTTGGGCCGTGCTGCCGGCGATGGCGATCCGGCGCGGTTTCATCTCTTCGGGAAGCTCGCGCTTGAGATCGATGTTCAGCAACCCGTTTTCCAGGCTGGCGCCGACGACCTTCACATGGTCTGCCACTTCGAACTGCCGCTCGAAGGCGCGCCCGGGAACGCCGCGATAAAGATACTGGCCGTCGTCCTCACCCGATTGCGAGCCGCTCACAAGCAGCAAGTTCGGTTGATGAGTGATGGTCAGTTGATCCTGCGAGAAACCGGCTACCGCCATTGTGATGCGATAGTCGTCCTCACCGGTCTTGGCGATGTCGTAGGGCGGCCAATTGTCTATCGCGATGACACGACTCGCATTTTCAAGCAGGTTGAAAATGCGGTCGAAGCCGACGCTGGATCGGAACAACGGGGTAAAATCGAGGTTTGTCTTCATAGCCACATCCTCCTTTGAGCAACATGGTTACAACAGACGCCAAGGGGAGCCTTAGCGCCTCCTGACTAAGCGCCGGCCCCATCAGGCGACCGGCGATTGTCGATTTAGAACAGTTAGTTGCGTATTCAAGAGGCCATAGGAAAATTTTCAGGCAAGATCCGACGTAGGGGGGATGGGCAGGAGGAACGCACTCGGTTTTCCGCTGGCGAATTCCTCGTCAGCGGAAGACCCCTGGGATTCCTGAAAGGCGGCATTCGCTCAAAGTCGATCTACCAATGCTGTGAATCCGGCGGCAGCGATGTCGAGGTCATGACTGCGACTGGCGGGAAGCGTCTCGCATTGATCCAATTGGCGCAACGCATCCATGATGGCATCGAAGCCAACGGGTTCGGTGACCCCGGGCGGCATGCGCAGCGCCGGCATCGATTCCACTGCACAGGTATCCGATGCCCATGATGATAGGATTGCACGCTTCTCCTGGACGTCCAGCGTCTCGTCGATCAGCACGTCCTGAGGTCGCTCGAAATGCCGTGCCGGATGCAGCAATCGGTCAAGAAAAACATCAGGGCCCTCGGGCCCCACTTGGGGAAAACTCGTCGAAATGGCTCTTTCCATCGATGGTCCTCCGCTTCCAAAAGGCTCCTCTGTTGACGTCATCTTGGTGGCTCTCGCGATTTCCACCGGCTGAAATTTTGGAGAGTTTCGACCAAATTTCAATATTCCCGCAAGGGCACCACCTTCGTGGTTCAACACCATAAAGGTTCGAGACGGGGCGAAGCAAAAAGAAACAGGTTTTTGTTAACATTTTCGGGCGCGGCTCAGAATGGTGGCAGGCCAAAGGCGGAAGGCTACCAAACACCGATGTCGGGTGACTAGGCCCGCGACCCGCCCCACGTCTCGCGGCATCCGAGGGCAATCCCATGAAAAGTGTGACACGGTTTTCCCGGGAAAGCGCGTAGCGCTTTCCCTTGGGAATTGCGTGAAAGCAACGGGATAGAGCGGTCTGTCGTTTCCGTGAAACGGTGAAACGGCTTTAGAATCGATCGTTCACCGCTGTGAACCGGGCATGTGCGAATAGGAGCGATGGGTTGCGCTCGAGCCGCACGACAGTGGGAGGCTTTGCGTGAATCCTCTGGCCTTCGGCAAAGGCCAGGGCGAAAGATTTCAACGTGAAAGAGTAGGTGCGCTCCTCGTCATGTTCAACAATTCGCACTAACCACTCACCGTCGGCCTCAATCACTTCAATACGCGTTGCCAGAGGGCCTCCATAACTGGCCAGATAACCATCAACGTTGCGCTGGGGAACAGGCACTGGTTTCCTCCCGATGTAGCGAGACATGCATCTATGCCAATCAAGATATCGGGTGGGCTGAAATAAACTATGACATAGCTCACACGGGTTCGGCGGGCACGGGCAATGGCATGCCAACGAGCCCCGAAAGTGAAAGCGCCAGGAGGGGTCGACGCGGCATGAGCCACCCGTTACAGAGGCTCGGCACTGTAGTTTTCTCTGCGACCCACCCATGGCGGATCAGCGGATAGGTCCACTGGCTGCCAACAAGTTCGTCAGGCTATTAAGAAGCGCATCAAAATTCTTACGCCGGCGAGACCTCCCAAGCCGAGGAATGCACCGACAATCCAACCTCCCAGGCCCAGCACTATGGCGCCAGTGAATCCGTCGTGGTGGTAGCCAGTCATGCTGCCAAGCAGCACCCCTGCCAAGCAAAGTGCGACAATCCATGCCGTGCCCAGCATTTTCCCTAGTTTGCTCATTTATCAGACCCCGGTCGATCTCGATCCTTACCTGCCGAACGTTACTGAATAACTGATCGGACGCGTCAATTTGGATGGTCGGTGGTTGCTCGTCTGCTTTGCGTCGAAGTCCATCGTTCAGATGATTGGGGTTTGACCCATGGAGCGTTTGGCCGGTGGGGAGACTTTCAGGGATGGTAAAGGCAAGGCCGTTGGCAACGCCATGCACCCAAGTACGGGCTTGATCTAGATTGGTCTAAGTAATCGACATCTCTTCAGCTAAGTAGCTGATTTACCAAGACATACTGCCGCCGATGCCCTTCCCGAGAGATGGGTGACAGTTCATTCCGGATAGATGGGTTACACTTTGGGCCCTTTGCAAGGAGAGCAAGGTGCCTTGGAAGGAGTGTAACGTCATGGAAGAGCGGCTGAGTTCGTCGCCCGGTTGCTGGACGGCGAGAAGATGGCGGTGCTTTGCCGGGAGTTCGATATCTCGCGCAAGACCGGCTACAAGATCCTCACGCGCTACAATGACAGCGGCCTTGAAGGGCTGACGGATCGATCGCGCCGGCCCTATCGCCACGCCAATCAGCTTCCGTTTCAAATCGAGAAGCTGATTGTGCGCCTGAAGCAAGATAAGCCGACATGGGGGGCGCCGAAGATACGCGAGCGGCTGGCCCGGCTGTATCCCGATGTGCACCGGCCCGCGATCTCGACAGTGCATGCGGTGCTCGACCGGCACGGCATGGTCGAGCACCGCAAGCGAAGGCGCAACAGGGCGACGGGGACACCGCTTTCAAACGGCTATCGACCCAACGATCTTTGGTGTGCCGACTACAAGGGCGAGTTCATGCTCGCCGACCGACGTTATTGCTATCCCCTGACCATCACCGACTTCGCCAGCCGCTATCTCATCGCCTGCGAGGCGCTGTCGACCACCAAGGAAGCCTTTGCCTTCACCGTGTTCGAAAGCGTTTTCAAAGAGTTCGGCCTGCCCAGCGCGATCAGGACCGACAATGGCGTTCCCTTCGCCAGCCCCAACGCGCTGTTCAACCTCAGCAAGCTGTCGGTCTGGTGGCTGCGCCTGGGCATCGACATCGAGCGCATCAAGCCGGGCTGCCCGCAGCAGAACGGGCGCCATGAACGCATGCACCTCACCCTGAAGAGGGAAGCCACCAAACCGGCAGGCGCCAATTTCCTTCAGCAGCAGGCCAGGTTCGATGACTTCATCGACGAGTTCAACTCAGAACGCCCGCATCAGGCACTCGGCATGGACTGTCCGGCAGAGCGCTACACGCCCTCAACGCGCCCCTACACCGGCCTGCCGGACCTCGACTATCCGTTTCACGACAAGGCTGTCACCGTCACCACCTGCGGCCGCATCTGCTACAATCGCAAGAAGATCAATCTCAGTCTCGTCTTCGCCGGCCAGACCGTCGGCATCAAACAGGTCGAGGACCATATCTGGCTGGCTACCTTCATGGACTATGATTTGGGATATTTCGACGATGAGACATGCAGGCTCGAACCACTCCAAAACCCTTTCGGGCCAAAAGTGTTACCCATGTCTCCGGTATAAACCGTAACCTATGTGTCCGGAACGGACCCGAAAGAACTGGCGGAGAGAGCGGGATTCGAACCCGCGTTACGGTCTCCCGTAAACACACTTTCCAGGCGTGCGCCTTCAACCACTCGGCCACCTCTCCGTCCTTGCATGTCGCGCCGGCCGGTTTCGCCGCGCGGGTTGGGGAGATGCATCTCCCTTAGGGCTGCGATGCGGAACTTCCGCGCCATGGACGCCGCCCAACCAGCGGACGTCCTTCCCCTGCACCTGAGCCGTCGAAGCAACAGGCGCGGGGCTCATCTAGTCGATCCCGCGCCGAATGCCAAGCCATAACGGCAGTCTATTCGCTTTGCCGGCGACATGGGATTTCGCGGGCCGCCGGCAGATCCGCTTTTGAAGCGCCGCCACCCGAATGATGTGCACAGCCAGGACCGCGGGGGCGGCCGTGCTTGACTTCGCCTCGAACGAACTGTCGAGTGACCGGGAGGCTTTGCGGGGGCACCGGCCGGACATGACGTCAAACAGCGGAATTCCGGGCAACGCGCCGGACAATGACAAGGCGCCGTCCGGGCGCCCAGGCAATAGGCCGCACAACGGCCCAGATAGCGGATTGTCCTTCGTCCCGGTAGCATGGCTCATCTTCGTCATGGCGTGGTCCGTCTACGGCCTGGCGTCATCCTGGTGGCTGTTCGGGAATTCCGGCCTGCCGGACGACATCTTCTATTTCCTCATGGGCGGGCTCATCGTCGACGTCGTCACGATCCTGTGGGGGCTTTACCTGCTCGGCCTCGCCTTTGGCCGCTCAGCGCGCTTCCCGCGCCACTTCATCATCTGGCAGGCCGTCATCATCATCTGGTCGCTGGCAAGGCAAGCCTATGTGCTTGCCTCGCCGAGGTTTGTTTTCTCCGCCGAGAACCTGGCCATCACCGGCGCCGAGATCGCCATCGGCCTGCTTTGCATCTACCTGCTGCGCCGTGGCTCCGGCGCCGAAACCGTCTTTGCCAAGCCGGAGACCGAAGCGCCGTCGGTCTTCGTTTCGATTGTCGCGGCCGTGCTCGGCATCATCCTCGGCGCCGTTATCGGCGCCCTCGGCGGTTTTTTCGCCGGCTCGGTGATTGCCGATGTCGCCGAAGTAAGCTGCTTCGAGGGCGGCTGCGGATATTTCGCCGCGTTCATCGGCCTGGCCGGACTGGTGGTCGGCGCCATTGCCGGCGGCATCCTCGCCGTATGGCTCGTTCACCGGCGCAGGCACAAGCCAGCCGTTCAGGGACCCGCCACATAGGGCCAGCCGCATCGCATGGGAAGAGAATGCGCGAGCCTTCAAATTCGCGTATCGTGATTGCGGACCAGCCATACCCACTCTATTTCTCCTTTTCGGGACACGTGCCGGCGATCGGTTGGAAAGCGTCCAGGATCGGCCGGGGGAGAGCTTGATGTTTCGTTTCGTCTTTCGGCTTGCGGCCATGGTCGCGCTGTCGGTTTCCGTCATCATGGCGGTGCTCGACGCGACACGCACGGTGGCGGCCTCGGCGCTTGTGCTGACCCCGCTCAACACAAGCTGGCTGGCCGTCTCGCCGGATACGCGGGCGGCCTTCGAAACCTTAGTCCGCGCCAAGGCCGGTCCGCTGCTGTGGGACGGCGCCATCGCCTGGGTGCTCAACCAGCCGGGATTTGCGGTGTTCGCGGTGCTGGCCTTCCTGCTTTACGCCATCGGCTACAGGCGGCAGCGCCGCACGGGGCAGTTCGCCGCCAACTGATCGGTTTCCTGCTCCCTGCCCGGCGACGGGCCACCTTCCAACGGCTTGCGCGCAAGGATCGGACTGCGGCGCGGCTTGCCCGGGGCACGCTTTTCCAAAAGGTCAAAATTCCACGTGAATTTTGTTTCGGGCCGTGCCAGATTGCCCGGGAGCGGGAGGGGAATACACTCCTGGCTGACGTCGCGTGCCTGCCGGTGAACCGGGCAGGCAAGCGGTGCGTAACGGAAAAAATAACCGACAGGGTGTGGATCACATGAAACGTATCGTTCTCGGCCTCCTGGCCGCAACCGCAATGGTTCTTCCGGCTTTCGCCGCGGATGTGCAGCCGGCCATCCTTTATGACCTCGGCGGCAAGTTCGACAAATCCTTCAACGAGGCTGCCTATCACGGCGCCGAGAAATTCAAGACCGAGACCGGAACCGCCTATGTCGAGTTCGAGGTCTCCAACGCTTCGCAGCGCGAGCAGGCGCTGCGCCGCTTCGCCGAGGACGGCCGCAACCCGATCGTCATGGCCGGCTTTGCCTGGGAGGATGCGCTCAAGGTGGTCGCCAAGGAATATCCTGACCTCAACTTCGCCATCATCGACGATGCCGTCGATCTGCCCAATGTCCGCTCGCTTGTCTTCAAGGAGAATGAAGGCTCCTATCTCGTCGGCATCCTGGCGGCGATGGCCTCGAAGACCAAGAAGGTCAGCTTTATCGGCGGCATGGACATTCCGCTGATCCGCAAGTTCGAATGCGGCTATGTCGGCGGCGCCAAGTCGGCTGGAGCGACCGACGTCATCCAGAACATGACCGGCGACACGCCGGCGGCCTGGAACGACCCGGCCAAGGGCGGCGAGATCGCCAAGACGCAGATCGACCAGGGCTCCGACGTGGTCTACGCGGCGGCCGGCGGTACCGGCGTCGGCGTGCTGCAGGCGGCGGCGGATGCCGGCAAGCTTGGCATCGGCGTCGATTCCAACCAGAACGGCCTGCAGCCAGGCAAGGTGCTGACCTCGATGATGAAGCGCGTCGACGTTGCCGTCTACACCGCCTTCATGGACGGCAAGAACGGCACCTTCAAGGGCGGCTTGCAAAATCTCGGCCTCAAGGAAGGCGGCGTCGACTACGCCCTGGACGACAACAACAAGGCGCTGGTGACCGACGAGATGAAAGCGGCGGTCGAAAAGGCCAAGGCCGACATCATCGCCGGCAAGCTCGAAGTGCACGACTACACCGCCGACAACGCCTGCCCGTACTGATCGGTAATCACCGATTTGCGAACCGCCGGGCCTTGTCCCGGCGGTTTTGTTTTTGAAGGCCGGAGGCCGAGGCAGGCCGGTCGCATGGGACAGCCCCGCGAGCGCCCTATGCGATTGCTCTCGATCTCAGGGCAGAAGCGCGCTACCCGTCGACCAAAGCCCAGCGAGATAGCCAAGCGCGAAAACCGTAATCAGCACGATCGCGACGATGGCCCCGCGCCGGCCGCCAAGCGAATGCACGTCGACGCCATGGGGACGGTGCTCCAGCTTGCTGATCACCGGCTTCGCCCCGTCCTGGCCGACCACACGCATCTGCGGCAGTTCGGCGATGCGTTGCGTCACCAGCGCCCAATGATTGGCGCCACCTGGCTTTTCGGCGCGGTCGAACATATGCATGCGTTCGGCAAGCTGCACCACCGCGTCGCGGAAGGCCGGGTCGATTTCCAGATCGCGCTCGGCCCGTTCGCGCTCCGCGTCGTTCATAAGGCCAAGCACATAGTCACCGGCCCTTGCGATGCGGTCGCTCATGATTGCGCCCTCCCCTTGTTCCTCACCAATGTGGCGGCTTGGTCACCGGCACGTCGGGAGCGGACTGCTCCTCCAGCGCCAGGAAACGGTCGGTCAGCGCGTCGAGCTTGCGCTGCATGCGCTCGATCACCTTCCACTGCTCGGCAATCTGGCCTGACAGTTCCTCGATGGTCTTCTCCTGCTCGGCGGCGCGAATTTCCAGCGTCGTCAGCCGGTCGGCGGGCATGGTCATTAGCAATCCCTGGCTTTCATCAAGATGCTGATTTCGGCTCGTCATATTAGCGAATATGAAGGCCACGGACACGTTGGAAATTGACAAGCGCACCGGGATTTGCCGAGAGTGGACGCCGCTCCGGCCGATTGGCATGGGCGGAGCGTCATGCTAGGCATTTTGACCAAGCGATAAAAAATAAGAGTGGGACTGGCTGCATGGCGCAAGCCGCTATCGAACTGATTGGCATCAACAAAAGTTTTGGCGCTGTGCGCGCCAACCGCGACATCAACCTGGAGATCGCGCGCGGCACCATCCACGGCATCGTCGGCGAAAACGGCGCCGGCAAATCGACGCTGATGTCGATCCTCTATGGCTTCTACCAGGCGGACAGCGGCGAGATCCACGTTGGCGGCAAGCCGGCATCGATCAAGACGCCCAACGACGCGATCGCGCTCGGCATCGGCATGGTGCACCAGCATTTCATGCTGGTCGACAATTTCTCGGTGCTGGAAAACATCATCCTCGGCGCCGAAACCAACGCCTTGCTGAAGAGCAGCATCGCCAAGGCGCGTTCCGAGCTGGAGCGGCTCGAGCGCGAATACGGGCTAGAAGTCGATCCCGACGCCATCATCGAGGAATTGCCAGTCGGCCTGCAGCAGCGGGTCGAAATCCTCAAGGCGCTTTATCGCGGCGCCGATATCCTGATCCTCGACGAGCCGACGGGCGTGCTCACGCCGGCCGAGGCCGACCATCTCTTCCGTATCCTCAAGCAGTTGAAGGAACAGGGCAAGACGGTGGTGCTGATCACGCACAAGCTGCGCGAGATCATGGCCATCACCGACACAGTGTCGGTGATGCGCCAGGGCACGATGGTCGCGACCCGCGAGACCAAGAAAACCACCGTCGGGGAACTGGCCGAACTGATGGTCGGGCGCCGCGTGCTGCTCCGGGTCGAGAAGGGCGAGGCGGAAGCAGGCGGCGTCAAGCTCGCGGTCAAGAACCTGACGGTCAAGGATTCCCGCGGCGTCACCATGGTCGACGACATCTCCTTCAATGTGCGCGCCGGCGAAATCGTCGGCATCGCCGGTGTCGCCGGCAACGGACAATCCGAGCTGATCGAGGCGATTTCCGGCATCAGGCGCGCCGTTTCAGGCTCCGTCATGCTCGACGGCAAGCCCATCGATCTCACCGGCAAGGCCGACCCTGGCGAATTGCGCGACCGCGGGCTCGCCCATGTGCCGGAGGATCGCCACCATGTCGGGCTGGTGCTGGCCTTCGAGGAGAACGAGAATTCGATCCTCGGCTATCACGACGACCCGCGCTATCTCAAAGGGCCGTTCCTCAACGTCGAGGCCATCATGGCCGACGCCAAGGACAAGATCGAGAAATACGACATTCGTCCCGGCAATCCGCGGCTGAAGACCGCCAACTTCTCCGGCGGCAACCAGCAGAAGATCGTGCTCGCGCGGGAGATGGAACAGGACCCCGGTGTGCTGATCGTCGGCCAGCCGACGCGCGGCGTCGACGTCGGCGCCATCGAATTCATCCACAAGCGCCTGATCGCCATGCGCGACCAGGGCAAGGCCGTGCTAGTGGTGTCTGTCGAGCTCGACGAGATCCGTTCGCTCTCCGACCGCATCCTGGTGATGTTTGCCGGCCGCATCGTCGGCGAGCGCGGCCCCGAGGCGACCGAAGGCGAGCTTGGCCTGCTGATGGCGGGCGTCGAGCGCCAGGAGGCTGCGGAATGAGCACGCCTTATGCCAAGCTGCCGGCCTGGGCCGACTACGGGCTGATCCCGCTGATCAACCTAGCGGTAGCTTTCATCGTCGCCGGCTTCGTCGTGCTTCTGGTCGGCGAAAATCCGTTCCGCGCCGCAATCATCCTGGTCGAGGGCGCCTTCGGCAAGGGAACGGGCATCGCCTTCACCCTCTTCTATGCCACCACATTCATCTTCACCGGGCTGTCGGTTGCGGTGGCGGCGCATTGTGGCCTGTTCAACATCGGCACCGAGGGGCAGGCCTATATCGCCGGCCTCGGCATCGCCATTGTCTGCCTGCCCTTGGACAGCGTGTTCCCGTGGTGGCTGACATTTCCGTTGGCGATCGTCGCTTCGGCGCTTGTGGGCGCGTTGTGGGCGCTGATTCCCGCCTATCTGCAGGCCAGGCGCGGGTCGCACATCGTCATCACCACCATCATGTTCAACTTCATCGCCGCCTCCGTCATGGTCTACCTGCTGGTCGGCCCCTTGAAGCCGGCGGCCTCTCAGGCCCCTCAGACGCGCAACTTCCTGCCCGGCGCCGAATTGCCGAAGCTCAATTGGATCATCGAATTGTTCGGCACCAAGATCCGCTCGGCGCCGCTTAACGTCACCTTCCTGCTGGCGCTGGTCATGGCCTTCCTGGTCTGGCTGCTGATCTGGCGTACCAAGCTCGGCTACGAAATGCGCACCTACGGCCACAGCCCGAAGGCGGCGCGCTATGCCGGCATTTCGGAGACCCGCATCATCATCACCGCCATGATGATCTCGGGCGCGCTCGCCGGCATGATGGCGCTCAATCCGGTGATGGGCGACCAGCACAATGTCGCGATCGACTTCGTTTCCGGCGCCGGCTTCGTCGGCATCGCCGTGGCGCTGATGGGGCGCCTGCATCCGGTCGGCATCGTGTTGGCGGCAATCCTGTTCGGCATGCTCTACCAGGGCGGCGCCGAACTCGCCTTCGAGATGCCTGCGATCAGCCGCGACATGATCGTCATCATCCAAGGGTTGGTGATCCTGTTCGCCGGCGCGCTGGAGCACATGTTCAGGCCATACATCCAGGCGTTGTTCGCCTCGTTCAGTCCGGGATCTGTCGGGATGGAAGCGGTCAAGGGAAAGGGTGCCTGAGATGGATGTCTTTATCGCCATCGTGCAGATACTCGACTCGACCATCCGCCTGTCGGTGCCGCTGCTGCTGGCCTGCCTCGCCGGCCTTTATTCCGAGCGTGCCGGCATCTTCGACATCGGGCTCGAGGGCAAGATGCTGGTCGGCGCTTTCGCCGGCGCCGCCGCCGCTTCCGTGTTCCATTCGGCCCTTCTCGGCCTCGGCATGGCCATCCTGATCTCGGTCGCCTTCGCGCTGGTGCACGGCTTCGCCTCGATTACACACCGCGGCAACCAGATCGTCTCCGGCGTGGCTATCAATTTCATCGCCGCCGGATCGACCATCATCCTCGGCCAGGCCTGGTTCCAGCAAGGCGGGCGCACGCCGGCACTTGGACCTGGCGAGCGGTTCGACGCGATCATCTGGCCCGGCGCCGAGGCGGTTCGCGGTGTGCCGATCATCGGCCCAATCTACGCGGAACTGATCTCCGGCCATTCGATTCTTGTCTATCTTGCTTTCCTGATGGTGCCGTTCACCTGGTGGGTGCTGTTTCGCACCCGGTTTGGCCTCAGGCTGCGCGCGGTCGGCGAAAACCCGGCCGCCGTCGACACCGCCGGCATCTCGGTCGCCTGGCTGCGTTACCGCGCGCTGATCTGCACCGGCATCCTCACCGGCGTTGCCGGCGCCTACCTGTCGATGGTGCAGAATGGCGGCTTCGTGAAGGACATGACCGCCGGCAAGGGCTACATCGCGCTGGCCGCGCTGATCTTCGCCAAATGGAAGCCGGTCAACGCCATGTTCGCTTGCCTTCTGTTTGGCTTCCTCGACGCGGCGGCAATCCGCCTGCAGGGATCACCGCTGCCCTTGATCGGCAAAGTGCCGGTGCAGTTCATGCAGGCGCTGCCCTATATCCTCACCGTCATCCTGCTTGCCGGCTTCATCGGCAAGGCGATCCCGCCGCGCGCCGGCGGCGTGCCCTATGTCAAGGAACGCTGAGACCGCACCAGCGGGAAATCGCAGCGGTCGAAATCGGCACCGGCTTTTTGAACAAGATCATGGGAGAGAAGTACTGAAATGTCGCATGATCTGTTCGAGGCGGCCAGGGCCGCCATGGCCAAGGCCTATGCTCCCTACTCGAAGTTTCCGGTGGGTGCGGCCTTGCGCACCGAGGACGGGCGTGTCTTCACCGGCGCCAACATCGAGGTCGCCTCCTATCCCGAAGGCTGGTGCGCCGAGACCACCGCGCTGGGCCATTACATCATGGGCGGCGGCGGCAAGATCGTCGAAATCGCCGTCCTTGCCGAGCGCATGGCCAAATGCTCGCCTTGCGGCGGCTGCCGCCAGCGGCTAGCCGAATTCTGCCGACCGGAAACCAAACTCTATCTCTGCGACAATACCGGCGTCGCCGAGACCGTGACCATGGGCGACATGCTGCCCTACGGTTTTCGCGGCGATATTCTCAAGTGAAAGATCGGCTCCAATGAAGGGCAGGCTGGAATGACCGAAAAGGCCGTGGATCGTCTTATCGAAAAGCTGGACGGCTTGGCACCGACCACGGCGCTGGTGCTGGGGTCGGGCCTCGGCGGCTTGGTCGACCGGATCGAGCACCCGATCCGCGTCTCCTATGCCGATCTGCCCGGCTTCCCCAGAAGCGGCGTCAGCGGCCATGCCGGCGAAGTGGTGGCGGGGCTGTTTGCCGGCACGCCGGTGCTGATGCTGTCCGGCCGTGCTCACTATTACGAGCATGGCAACGCTGCGGCGATGCGACCGGTGCTGGAAGTGCTCGCCGGCATCGGCATCACCAAACTAATCCTCACCAACGCCGCCGGCTCGGTCGATCCCGAGATGCTGCCGGGCTCGATCATGCTGATATCGGACCATATCAACTTCTCCGGCACCAATCCGCTGATCGGCGAGCCAAGCGACCGCCGCTTCGTCGGTCTCACCGAAGCCTATGATGCCGGCATCCGCAAAGCGATTGAACAGGCCGCGAAGGCTACGGGCACGGCGCTGCACAAGGGCGTCTACATGTGGTTTTCCGGCCCGTGCTTCGAAACGCCGGCCGAGATCCGCATGGCGCGCATCATGGGCGCCAACGCTGTCGGCATGTCGACCGTGCCGGAGGTCATTCTCGCCCGTTTTCTTGGCCTGCGCGTCGCCGCCTGCTCGGTCATCACCAATCTGGCGGCCGGCATGACCGGAGCCGAGCTTTCGCACCAGGAGACCAAGGACATGGCGCCGGTCGGCGGGTCGCGGCTGGCGACGGTCCTGCAGCGTGTGTTCCGCGACGGACTGCTGGAGAACTGATGCTTCCGCAGGAAATCATCCGCCACAAGCGCGACGGCCAGAGGCTGCCGGCCCGTGAAATTGCCGCCTTCATTGACGGCGTCACGTCGGGCACCGTCACCGATGGCCAGGTCGCGGCTTTCGCCATGGCGGTGTTCTTCAACGGCATGAACCGCGACGAGGCCGTGGCGTTGACGCTGGCCATGCGCGATTCCGGCGACGTGCTCGATTGGTCGGATCTGCCGGGCCCCGTCACCGACAAGCATTCGACGGGCGGCGTCGGCGACAATGTCTCGCTGATGCTGGCGCCGATCGTTGCCGCCTGCGGCGCCTATGTACCGATGATATCGGGTCGTGGCCTCGGCCATACCGGCGGCACACTGGACAAGATGGATGCCATCCCCGGCTATGCCAGCCAGCCCGACATCGCGCTGTTTCGCAAGGCGGTGCTGGAAACGGGTTGCGCCATTATCGGCCAGACCGCCGATCTCGCGCCGGCGGACCACCGGCTTTACGCCATTCGCGACGTCACCGGAACCGTGGAATCGGTGCCGCTGATCACCGCCTCGATCCTGTCGAAAAAGCTGGCCGCGGGCCTCGGCTCGCTGGTGCTCGACGTCAAGGTCGGCAACGGCGCCTTCATGGAGAAGTCGCGCGACGCGACGGCACTCGCCAACAGCCTGGTCGAGGTCGCCAGCGGCGCGGGGTTGAAGGTCTCGGCGCTGATCACCGGCATGAACGAACCGCTGGCGTCCGCCGCCGGCAATGCCGTCGAGGTGCGCAACGCCGTCGATTTCCTGACCGGCCGTTTTCGCGACCGGCGGCTGGAGGATGTGACGCTGGCGCTGGCGGCCGAAATGCTGCAGTCGGCGGGACTGGTATCGTCCAACCAGGACGGCATGCGGCGCGCCACGGAGACGCTTGTCAGCGGCCGCGCCGCCGCCACCTTCGCGCGCATGGTGTCGGTGCTCGGCGGCCCCGCCGATTTCATCGAGAGGCCGGAAAAATACCTGGCCGAGGCGGCAACCGAATTTGCGGTCAAGGCAACGACCGACGGCTTCGTCACCGGCATCGCCACCCGCGACATCGGCCTGGCGGTGGTTGGCCTTGGCGGCGGGCGCACGCGGCCGGACGACAAGATCGACCCGGCGGTTGGCATCACCAGGCTACTGCCCATCGGCGCCGAGGTCGGGGCTGGCGAGCCGCTGGCGCTGGTGCATGCCCGCTCACCATCCGATGCCGAGGCCGCGGCCGCGGCCGTGCTTTCAGCCTACACGATCGGGGCTTCGAAACCGCCGGCGGATAAAACCGTCATGCGGCGGATTCTGGCGCGCGGTTGACCGGACGGAACTCTTCCTATTGAGCGAGCAGCAAGGTGCCGTTTTCGGCCTGGTATTTGCCAAGCCTGTTGAGGAAGCTCATGCCGATCAGGTTGGTGCGCAGCGCCTTATCGTCGAGCACGATAGCTTGCACGTCATCGACGGTGATGCTGCCGATCTGCAGCCGATCGATCATCACCACGGCCGCCTTGATGGTGCCGTTGGCGGTGCTGACCTCACGGCTGAAATCGGATGGATTGAGCGACAGCCCGATCCTGCGCGCCGTCGACGTATTGACCGCGACCAGTGTCGCGCCCGTGTCGATCATGCCATCGACCTGACGGCCGTTGAGCTTGAAGGTCGATGAAAAGTGTCCGCGCTCGTCCGCCGCGACGACCACCTTGCGGCCGGCCGGTTTCGGCGCCACCGGCTTGTCGGGCACCGATGCCAGGTTGATGTCGGGCTGGGCCTGGGTCTCGGCGTCGGGCTTGGCCGTCACCGCCGATCTCAGAAGGTTTTCGAAGACCTGCGGATTTGACTGGTAGACAACCGGGATCGACGCCGATGTGCCGGCAAAGACGCTGAAGATGAGAAGTTTGCGCAGCATGGATCGGCCTTTGTGAGTACCGATCCTTTAGCGCCGGATGGTGTTTGCCGCTTTAACGGGCGCTAAAACCGCGCCGTTGCGTAAACATTTGGTAAATTATTTGGTCCCGTACATGCGGTCGCCGGCATCGCCGAGGCCGGGCATGATGTAGCCCTTCTCGTTGAGCTGGCGGTCGATGGACGCGGTGAAGACCGGAACGTCGGGATGCGCGGTGGTGAAGCGCTCGATGCCTTCGGGCGCCGCCAGCAGGCACAGGAAGCGGATGTTGGTGGCGCCGCGCTCTTTCAATTTGTCGATCGCCGCGATCGCCGAATTGGCTGTCGCCAGCATCGGATCGACGACGATCACAAGCCGGTCGGCCAGATCGCTCGGCGCCTTGAAGAAATACTCGACTGCCTCCAGCGTCTCGTGATCGCGGTAGAGGCCGACATGGGCGACGCGGGCTGCCGGCACCAGGTCGAGCAGGCCTTCCAGCAAGCCATTGCCGGCACGCAGCACCGAGGCGAAGACCAGCTTCTTGCCCTCGAGCGTCGGCGCTTCCATGGTCTCCATCGGCGTTTCGATCGTCGTCGTCGTCAGTTCGAGATTGCGGGTGACCTCGTAGCCGAGCAGCAGCGATATTTCGCGCAGCAACCGCCGGAAGCCGGCTGTCGAGGTCTCCTTCTTGCGCATGATGGTCAGCTTGTGCTGGACAAGCGGATGGTCGACGACGGTGACGCCCTTCATGATGTTCTCCTGATGCGTGTCGCCCTATGCGCACAGGCGCGGCAGGCAGCTCGGACGACCCTAGCGGCTATGCGCCGGCCAAGGAACCGCCTGGGCTCGGTGGACCACAGATTTCGCAGAAATCAGCGCGCCACCGCGTTCAACCGGGCAAGAAGCGCGGACTTGGTCTTGCGATCGACGAAAGCGGCCTCGATCGCCGTTCGGGTGACGGCGGCCAGCGCTTTCTCGCTCATGGCGAAATGTTCGGCGGCGATGTCGTATTCGCGCTTCAGCGAGGTCCAGAAATAAGGCGGGTCGTCGGAGTTGAGCGTCACCTTGCAGCCGGCGGCCTTGAGCGCCGGAAACGGATGATCGGCAAAACTGTCGAACACCTTGAGCGCGATATTGGAACCCGGGCAGCACTCCAAAACGACGCCTTCATCGGCGATGCGCCGGACAAGATCCGGGTTTTCGATGGCGCGCACGCCATGGCCGATGCGCGAGGGACGGATATGGTCGAGCGCGGCCTGGACAGTCTCCCAGCCGGTCAGTTCGCCGGCATGGACGGTGATGCCGAGCCCGGCCTCGCGGGCGATCTCGAAAGCCCTGACATAGTCCTCCATGTCGCCCATGCGCTCATCGCCGGCGACACCGAAGCCGGTGACCAGCGGATGCCCGCAGCGCGCCGCGAAGCGCGCCGCCCGCTCGATCGATTCCACGCCGACATGACGCACGCCGGTGACGATCATGCGGCCCTCGATGCCTGTCTTGGCCTTGGCGCGCAGCATGCCTTCGCCGAGCGCGTCGATATAGGCCTTGGGGGACAGCCCGGCTTTCTCCGCATGGTCCGGCGAGGTGAAGACCTCGGAATAGATGGCGCCGTCACGGGCCAGGCTGGTCAGATAATGGTCGGCCAGCCGCGCATAATCCTCCTCGGTCCGAAACAGGTCGGAGGAGAAGTCATAGGCCGCGAGAAAGGACGTGAAATCATGCCAGACGAAGGAACCGTTCTGGATATAGGGCGAGGTGTCCTTGCCGTATTTCTGCGCCTGGCGGATGACGAGTTCGGGCGCCGCTGCCCCTTCGATATGGCAGTGCAGTTCCGCTTTCAAAGGCATTCAAACATCCCGTCGGTCAGTCCAGGTCTTGAAAACCAGCACCTGGAAGCGCGGCTGAACACCGCGCCTTAAACAATAGCGCCCGCACCATCGATCGGCTATGGTCCCGCCGGTTTTATGACGGATCAAAAAAATGTCAGTTGAGAGAACCACGGCCGCGGGCGGCATGGAAACCTCCTATGGTTTCAAGCGTGTAGGGGAAGGCGAAAAGCAGTCCCTGGTCAACGATGTTTTCCACAAGGTGGCCAACCGCTACGACCTGATGAACGATCTGATGTCGGGCGGCCTGCACCGGCTGTGGAAGGATGCCATGGTGACATGGCTGAACCCTCCGAAAAGAGTGGGCTGGAAGGTGCTCGACGTGGCCGGCGGCACCGGCGACATCGCGTTTCGCATCGTCGACGCAAGCCATGGCAACGCACATGCCACCGTGCTCGACATCAATGGCTCGATGCTCGCTGTCGGCCGCGACAGGGCGCAGAAGAAAGGCCTGTCCGGCAACACCGACTTCGTCGAGGCCAATGCCGAGGAACTGCCTTTCGCCGACGCCACTTTCGACGCCTACACCATCGCTTTCGGCATTCGCAACGTGCCGCATATCGACGTCGCTCTGGGTGAAGCGTTCCGCGTGCTGAAGCCGGGCGGCCGTTTCCTGTGCCTGGAATTTTCCGAGGTCGAGATGCCGCTGCTCGACAAGGTCTACGGAGCCTGGTCCTTCAACGCCATTCCCAGGATCGGCAAGATGGTCACCGGCGACGGCGAGCCTTATTCCTATCTGGTCGAATCGATCGCGAAATTCCCCAATCAGGCAAACTTTGCTTCCATGATCACCCACGCGGGCTTCGACCGTGTTTCCTTCCGCAATTATTCCGGCGGCATCGCGGCATTGCATTCGGGCTGGAAGCTTTGAGGTTCGACCGCATTTCCCATTCTCGATATGGCCCCTGCCGGTTCTTTGAACCGACAGGATGTATGCAGCCATGAGCAGCGTCGGCGCCGGTTTCAGGCTCATGCGGGCCGGCTGGGTGCTGGTGCGCGAGGGCGTCGTTGCCGCCTTGCCGGGCGAGGAATTGTCGGGCCTGCCGAAACTCGGCTGGCGGCTGGCGCGGCTGTTCACCCGCCGCCGCGCGCTGGCCTATGAGCGCAGTGACCGGCTGGCCAAGGCAGTGGTCCGGCTCGGACCATCCTATGTCAAGCTCGGCCAGTTCCTCGCGACACGGCCCGACGTCGTCGGCAACGACATGGCGCTCGATCTCGCCATGCTGCAGGACAAGATGCACACCTTCCCGAAGGTCGAGGCGGTCGCGGCCATCGAGGCTTCGCTCGGGCGCAAGATAGGCGATCTCTACACGCAATTCGGCGATCCGGTCGCCGCTGCCTCGATCGCCCAGGTCCATGCCGCTGAAACCGTCCAGGCTGGCGTCGCGACCAAGGTGGCGGTCAAGGTGATCCGGCCGGGCGTGCGCCGCCGCTTCTTCCAGGACCTCGAAAGCTATTTTCTGGCCGCGCGCCTGCAGGAGAAATACATCCCGTCGTCACGCCGGCTGCGGCCGGTGGAGGTGACCGAGACGCTGGCGCAGACCACCAGGATCGAGATGGATCTGCGCCTCGAGGCGGCGGCACTCTCGGAACTCGGCGAAAGCACCAGGAATGATCCTGGTTTTCGCGTGCCATCCGTCGACTGGGAGCGCACCGGCCGCGATGTGCTGACCATGGAGTGGGTCGACGGCGTCAAGATGAACGATATCGCAGGCCTTCAAGCGGCGGGCCACGATCTCAAGGCGATCGCCACCAATCTCATCCAGTCCTTCCTGCGCCATACGTTGCGCGACGGCTTCTTCCATGCCGATATGCATCCGGGCAATTTGTTCGTCGAAGCAAACGGCACCATCGTCGCCGTCGATCTCGGCATCGCCGGCCGGCTCGGCAAGAAGGAGCGCCGCTTTCTTGCGGAAATCCTCTACGGCTTCATCACGCGCGACTATCTGCGCGTTGCCGAAGTCCATTTCGAGGCTGGCTACGTTCCGCGCCAGCACAATGTCTCGGCCTTCGCGCAGGCGATCCGCGCTATCGGAGAGCCGATCCATGGCCAGCCGGCCGAAACGATTTCGATGGCCAAGCTTCTGACGCTGCTGTTCGAGGTGACCGAGCTCTTCGACATGGCGACACGGCCTGAACTGATCCTGCTGCAGAAGACCATGGTGGTGGTCGAGGGCGTGGCGCGTACGCTCGATCCGGGCTTCAACATGTGGAAGACGGCCGAACCGGTCGTCGGCGGCTGGATATCAGGCAATCTCGGCCCGCGTGGCCTGATGGCCGATGCGCGCGACGGCGGCAAGGCGATGCTGGCGCTGCTTCGCCAGGTGCCTGAGCTTGCAGTGCGCACCGAGCGGCTGTCGCGCGAGATCGACCTGATGGCCGAGCACGGCCTGCGCTTCGACGAGAACACCGCCCGCGCCATCGGCAAGGCTGAAGCGCGCTACAGCCGCTCCGGCCGTGTCGCGCTGTGGGTGATCGCGCTGACGCTGGTCTATATCGCCTGGAAGATCTTTTAGGCTCTGGCGCCATAGCTTGCGAGCATTTGATTGCATTGATATCATTGCAATCGATCAATCTCGGCAAAGTGCAATCATATGGCTAGCATCACGATCCGCAATCTCGACGATGAGGTCAAGGAACTGCTGCGCCGACTTGCGGCGGAAAATAGCCGTTCCATGGAAGAACAGGCGCGGGTGATGATCCGGGCCGCTGTCGACCGCCAGATCGTGCCTGAAGAGACCCTGCGCGAGCTGACGAGCGTGCACGGCACGGCGATCCCGGCTGCCGCCCCCGCAGGCAAGATGTCGCCGCGCGGCGCCCTTTCCGGCAAACGCATCCTGCTCATCATCGGCGGTGGCATCGCCGCCTACAAATCGCTCGATCTCATCCGCCGGCTGCGCGAGCGCGGTGCCACGGTGCGCGTGGTCATGACATCGGCGGCGCAGGAATTCGTCACCACATTGTCGGTCGGCGCGCTCTCGGCCGATCATGTCTTCACCGAGTTGTTCGACCGCAATGACGAGCACGATGTCGGCCACATCAGGCTGTCGCGCGAAGCCGACCTTTTGGTGGTCGCTCCCGCCACCGCCGACCTGATGGCAAAGCTCGCCAATGGCCATGCCAACGATCTTGCCTCGACAGTGCTCATCGCCACCGACAAGCCGGTGCTGATGGCGCCGGCCATGAACCCCAGGATGTGGTCACACCCCGCTACCCGCCGCAATCGCGCGACGCTGGGCAAGGACGGCGTCGGCTTCGTCGGCCCGGCCAAAGGCGAGATGGCCGAGAGCAACGAGGCCGGCGAAGGCCGCATGGCCGAACCGCTGGAGATCGTGGCCGCCGTCGAGGCGCTGCTCGATGTCGGCCCCAAGCCGCTGGCGCGACGCAAGATCATCGTCACCTCCGGCCCGACGCACGAGCCGATCGACCCGGTGCGCTACATCGCCAACCGTTCGTCCGGCAAGCAGGGCCACGCGATCGCCGCCGCGTTGGCAAGGCTTGGCGCCGACGTGCGCCTCGTCTCCGGTCCTGTCGGCATCGCCGATCCCGCCGGCGTGACGACCATCCATGTCGAACGTGCACATGAAATGCGTGACGCGGTGGAACAGCTCCTGCCCGCCGACGCGGCGGTGTTCGTCGCCGCCGTCGCCGACTGGCGCACCGAAAATTCAGCCGATGAAAAGATCAAGAAGGTGGCTGGCGAAGGGCCACCGGTACTGCGCATGGTCGAAAACCCCGACATCCTCGCAGGGGTCGGCCACCACAAGCAGCGGCCCCGCCTTGTCGTCGGCTTCGCGGCCGAGACCCAGGATCTCCTGCGCAACGCCGAAGCCAAACTTTCGAAGAAGGGCGCCGATTTCATCGTCGCCAACGATGTGTCGCAGGAAAGCGGCATCGGCGCTTCGGGCGTGATGGGCGGTGATCGCAACCGGGTGCGGATCGTGTCCGAGGCCGGCGTCGAGGAATGGCCCGAGATGACCAAGGACGAGGTGGCGGCACGGCTCGCCGCCCTCATCGCCGAGCGGTTGAAAACGATCGTCGTGTAGGCGTTTCCAGGAAAAGTGTGAAACGTTTTTCCCGGGAAAAGCGCATAGCGCTTTCCCTTGGGAATTGGGTCCAAACAAAGAGTTAGAGCAGTTCACCGGTTCCGTTCACAGTGAACTGCTCCGTCAATTGGACAGGAGTTCCGCGGTTCGAGCCAGCTGCTGGGTTGCCGGGCAGATTCTCCGCCGCCGCGAAGGCAATCCAGGGCGATCCATGTGCCGGCCATGGCATCGCCGGACAAACGCCCTATATGCAAGGGATGAACAGGATTTTTTGCAGGAACGAGCGAATGTCAGCGCGTCGAACACCGGCGGCCATTGCCGCGGCGCTACTAGCCGCTGTGGTCCTGGCGGGCTTTGGTCAATCTGCTTCCGCGCAGATCGTCATTCCCTCGGCCAACGGCAATGCCCAGATCCAGCAGAACGACCTGCAGGCCTTGCAGAACCGGGTTCAGCGCCAGCAATTCCAGCAGCAGCAGCAACAGTATCGTGCCCAGGACCGCGTGGTCGTCCAGCCGCCGCAGCCGGTCGTGCCGCGGGTCAAGCCGAGCTGTCAGACGCAGATAATTGGCAACACCGCCGTGAGCACCTGCCGCTGACAGGCGGCTACCTTCTTTTATTTAGCCGACTTACATGGTAGGGGCCTTCAAGTGCCCCTGCGGCAGTTTGGGTTTTGCAAAGATGCCGCATCACGCTATGGGGCACTGCACCGACTGGATTTTTACGAATGGCAGCCACCAAGAAAAAGGCCGTGCGCAAAGCCAAGAAAGGCGAGAGGATCCGCCAGGTGGCGGCTATCCCCTTTCGGCTGAACGCACGCGGCGACATCGAGGTGATGCTGGTCACGTCGAGAACGACGAGACGCTTCATCGTGCCCAAGGGCTGGCCTATGAAAGGCAAGAGCGGGCGCAAGGCGGCCACCATCGAGGCGCAAGAGGAAGCCGGCGTGCTCGGCAGGACGCTGAAGCAACCGGCGGGCCTCTATTCCTACTGGAAGCGGCTGGCCAACCGTTTTGTCCGCGTCGACGTCATCGTCTATCTGCTTGAAGTGACGGAAGAGCTTGCCGACTGGCAGGAAGCCAAGCGGCGGCAGCGGGCCTGGCTGGCGCCGGCCGACGCCGCGATGCTCATCGATGAACCTGATCTCTCGACGCTGGTGAAGACCTTGAAACTTCCCGAGCCCGCGCCGGTCGACGCAGCCTGAGGCAAGGCCATGGGCAAGCGCACCATCGCCGAGGTCGTCGAAAGCGACGGCATCGCAGCCGCTCTGCCGGCGATCGGCGTCGACTATGCCCAGGGCTATGGGATCGCCATGCCGCAGCCCTTCGATGCCTCGGCGGTGCTGCTCGGCCCGAGAAGCGCTCCAGCCACAGCCGACACCGCCGATCCTTGGGCCGATCAGGCGCGCAAGCTGCGCCGCAGGCGGGCCAAGGTCTCCAATCCCGGTTTTAAGGCTGCCGCTCCAGCAGGACGGTCGGGGCGTCGTGATAGCTTGTCCGAACCACTTCCCGGTAGCCGCACTTCGTCGCGACGTTCAATGAGGCGGTATTCTCCGGATCGATGATGCAGACGGTTTTCGTGCGCCCGAATGTCTCTTCGCCCCATGAAAGCACGCGGCCGACGACCTCGGTGGCAAGGCCAGCGCCATGCACCGTCGGCGCCAGCGCCCAGCCGGCCTCCGGGATACCCTCTATCGATGGCTGGATATTGCGCTTCAGGTCGTGAAAACCGGCCTCGCCGACGAAGCGGCCCGTCGCCTTCTCCTCGATGGCCCAGAAGCCGTAGCCCAGCAGCGACCACAGGCCAGCGTGGCGCAGGAAGCGCATCCAGCTTTCCTCGCGCGTGCGTGGCTTGCCGCCGATGAAGCGGGTGACGACCGGATCGGCCCACATGTCGACATAGGCATCGAAATCGCCGAGCCGGTGCGCCCGCAGGATGGTTCGCTGCGTCTCGATGAACGGAACGCCGTGCGGATTGGTCATGATGATCTGCCTCGCTGGTCGTCAGCGCTTACCAAATCGCCGCTGCGGCGCAAGGGCCAGGGCGACACGCGCCATCATCCAGGGCGCCGTGGCGCTACACAAGCTCGCTCCGGGAATTTTATCCGGGAGTGTTATTTTCCCGGCAGGCAGATTCGAGCACCCTTTAGGCAATCTTTTCAGACGTGGACTGGGCCGTCGTCAAACCCAGGGGAACGAGCATGGACACCACCGACCTTGTGCTTGCCATCGTCCATCATCTGCTGGTGTTTTCCCTTGCAGGCATCATCGGCGCCGAGTTCGTTCTGATCCGCGGCGACCTCGCCGCCGCCACGCTCAAGCGACTCGCTGGCATCGACCGCCACTATGGCATCATCGCCGCGCTTATCATCATCGTCGGCATCGGCCGTGTCTTCTGGAGCCTCAAGGGTTGGGAATTCTACGTCTACAACTGGATGTTCTGGGCCAAGATGGCGGCGTTTGGTGTTGTCGGCCTGCTGTCGATCATCCCGACCATCCGTTTCATCTCCTGGAACAGGCAGGCCAGCGCCAATCCAGCCTTCGCCGTGCCAGCAAGCGAACTGGCTTCGGTCAAGACCTATATCCGCGCCGAAGCCTTCGTCTTCCTGCTGATCCCGGTCTTCGCGGCGGCGATGGCGCGCGGCTACGGCTACTAACCAGCGGCAACCGTTTCGAGCGGAGCGATCGGCACCAGGGGGGCCGGAATGCCGGTCGTCTTCACCTCCGCCTTGCAGATGTCGGCGATGACGCAGGCTGGGCAATCCGGCTTGCGCGCCTTGCAGACATAGCGGCCATGCAGGATCAGCCAGTGATGTGCATGGCGCATGTATTCGTCCGGGATTATCCTTAGCAGCCCCTGCTCGACCTGCTCCGGCGTCTTGCCGGGCGCCAGCCCGAGCCGGTTACCGATCCGGAAAATATGTGTGTCGACCGCCATCGTATGCTGGCCGAAGGCCATGTTGAGCACGACATTGGCGGTCTTGCGCCCGACCCCGGGCAATTTGACCAGCTCGTCGCGGTCGTCAGGCACCGCGCCGCCATGGTCGCGGATCAGCGCTTCGGACAGCGCGATGACGTTCTTGGCCTTGTTGCGCCACAGGCCGATGGTTCTGATGTGGTCGCCGACCTTGGCCTCACCCAGCGCCAACATCTTCTGCGGCGTATCGGCGGCCTTGAACAGGGCCCGTGTCGCCTTGTTGACGCCGGCATCCGTCGCCTGCGCCGACAGCACCACCGCGACCAGCAGCGTGAAGGCGTTGAGATGTTCGAGTTCGCCCTTCGGTTCCGGCCGCTGGACGGAAAAGCGCCGGAAGATCTCGTGCACTTCCGCCGGGCTGTAGCGCGACGAACCCCGTGCCGGACGTGGGCGTGGTTTGGCGTTCGAGCCGTCACGCCGGCCGGGCGCGAGTTCTTTTTTGGGCATGGAAGACTCTTTGGACTTGGGGCTCGCCATTCCCTTCCTATAATATCCAGTCATGAGCGACACAAACGCCTCATTCCAGGCCGACGAACCATTCTTCCAGGCACTGCTGACCCCACACCGGTCGCTGGGCAGGACGGGCTTCTTCGTGCTGATGGGAGCGCTGCTGTTCGGCTGGCTGGTGACGGGCGCGTTTTTCCTGTCGCGCGGCGCCTGGCCGGTGTTCGGCTTCTTCGGCCTCGACGTGGTCGCCGTCTACGTCGCCTTCCGCGTCAACTATCGGGCTGCCCGCGCCTGCGAGGAGGTGTCGGTCTCACGCACCAGCCTCGACATCCGCAAGACCGCACCCTCCGGAAAATCGGAAGCGCATCGCTTCAATCCGCTCTGGGCAAGGTTTTCGGTCGCCCGACATGCCGAGATCGGGATCACCAGGATGACGGTCGAAGGACAAGGCCAGAACGTACCAATCGGCGGCTTTCTCGATCCCGATTCGCGCGAGACTTTTGCGACGGCCTTTTCGCGGGCGCTGGCGACCGCCAAGACGCGCTAGAAGCAATTCCCGGAAAGTACGCAGCGCTTTCCCTGGGGAATTGGGGCAAACAACGTACTTCAGAACCTGTAGCGCAAAAGCCTGCCGATCTTGCGCAATGCGGGAATGTGCTTCCAGAGGCGAACGAACAGCTTGGCGGGCCAGCCCATGCGAGCAGCGTGTTCGGGCTTGTAGGCCGGGATATCCTCGACGAACCGCAGCTTCGGAACCGCCAGTTCCAGCTCGTGCGGATCCTCGATAGCCCAATGGACCTCGGCGCCTGTCGCCCTGATCGCCGGATTGAGGCGAAGCAGCTTCAGGCCGAAACGGCTATAGGCGTCGAATATCAACTCGCCGCCGGCAAGATGGGAGACAAGCCTCGAAAGCAGGCGTGGCCCTTCTTCGGCCGGGAGATAGGGCGTCAGCCCTTCCGCCACGACGATGGCCGCGCGGTTGCGCGGCATTTCGGCCAGCCAATCGGGATGGGTCACCGACGAACCGACCAGATGGTGGCGATCGCGTGACGGGTAGAGTTTGCGCCTGAGTTCGATGGCCTCGGGATAATCGACGTCGAACCAGTCCACGCCTGATGGTGGATCGACCCGAAAGACACGCGTATCGAGCCCGCAACCAAGATGCAGCACGATGGCGCCAGGGTTTCTGGCCAGAAAATCCTGCACGTGGACGTCCAGCGTCTTGGCTCGGATCGCCAGGCCAATGCCGAGATTGACGTCGACCTTGAGCCTGGCAAAATCATAGTCGATCTTGCCAACCGCCTCGTCGGCGAAATGGTCCTCCAGCAGCGAATTGGGCAGCCGGCTCTCCAGCGCCTTGCCGTAGAGCGTCATCAGCAAGGTTTCCCTTTCCCCGGTCAGATGCACTTTCTCGCCAGCCATCTGTGCCTCGTGGTTCGAAATTGCGTGTCTATCTGGGTATGCGCCGCAAGAAGGCAAGTTTCGGGTGGCGATCGGCGCCCCAAGGGGCGATATTCCGGCTCAAGGAGATGCTTCCATGAGCACACACACAGCAGTCCTCGAGAGGGACATCACGCCGCAAGGCAGCGACTACGAGATTGTGCGCCGCGCCATCGAGAAGATCAGCCTCGACTACCGCGATCAGCCATCGCTGGAAGAACTGGCCGAAGAGGTTGGCGAGACACCGACCGGCCTGCAAAAACTCTTCACCCGCTGGGCCGGCCTGTCGCCCAAGGCGTTCCTCCAGGCAGTGACGCTGGACCATGCGCGCAGATTGCTCGATTCCGGCATGCCGCTGCTCGAAACCTCGTTCGAACTGGGCATGTCCGGCCCCGGCCGGCTGCATGACCTGTTCGTCACCCATGAGGCGATGTCGCCGGGCGACTACAAGACGCGCGGCGCGGGCCTCACCATTCGCTGTGGCTACCACCCCTCGCCGTTCGGCACCGCCTTGATCATGGCCACCGACCGCGGGCTTGCCGGCCTTGCCTTCAGCGATCCGGGCGAGGAGCGCGCCGCCTTCGCCGACATGTCCAGCCGCTGGCCGAACGCCAACTATGTCGAGGACATGGCCGCGACCGGCCCCTACGCCGCGCGCATCTTCGACCCGACGCTGTGGCGTCCCGATCAGCCGCTGCATGTCGTCATGATTGGTACCGACTTCCAGGTTCGTGTCTGGGAGGCGCTGCTCAATATTCCGATGGGCAAGGCTCGCACCTATTCCTCGATCGCCGCCAGCATAGGCGCGCCAAGCGCCAGCCGGGCGGTCGGCGCCGCCAACGGCGCCAATCCGCTCTCCTTCGTGGTTCCCTGCCACCGCGCCATCGGCAAGTCCGGCGACCTCACCGGCTATCACTGGGGCCTGACCCGCAAACGCGCCATCCTTGGATGGGAGGCCGGGCAAGTGTCGTCGTGAATATCGATTTTCCAGTTTCCGCCGTATAAATCTACATATCCTTATAAACGGAACATATCGACAATAATTCTGCGGCGTTTTTCTTCCTTACAACCTACGACAACCCAGGGTTTGCGCAACAGGTACTTCAACTAACTATTTTAGTTTACCCTAAATTAACCACGATAAAGCGATGATGACCTATATTAATTCGGGCAATCCGGCTTAGTAGGAGGTCTCGATGAAGTTGTTTCGTGCTGCCTTCGGTGCAGCCATGTTGGTCGTCTGTATGGACCAGGCGGCGTTGGCCACGACGC
Organism: Mesorhizobium sp. WSM1386; assembly: GCF_055901595.1. Taxonomy (NCBI): domain Bacteria; kingdom Pseudomonadati; phylum Pseudomonadota; class Alphaproteobacteria; order Hyphomicrobiales; family Phyllobacteriaceae; genus Mesorhizobium; species Mesorhizobium sp. WSM1386. The sequence continues at coordinate 1,793,168 of NZ_CM148373.1, read as the reverse complement.
AGAATGTCATTTTCAACGGCACGATCACCGCGACCTGTACGCTGGTGGTCGCCACCAATGGCACGATGACGGTGAGCCCCGATCTCCAGTCGCTGAGCTCGCATAACAGCGGTGGCTCGGCGGGGACGGTCACGCTCACCACCACCGGAGGTGTGTCGCTGAGCGTCGACCCGGTCACCATCACCACAGTGCCGGCCGCCGACACCACGGCCATCACCTGGACGCCAACCTATTCGGCGAGCGGTGCCCATACGATAGCGGAGACGGGCTCGGCCACCAGCCTGACCGCCCCCGGTGCCGATCTCGTCACGGTCCACCTCGCCGGCACCAAGGGCGGCAGCAACCGCTTCGCCTCTGGAAGCTATCAGGCAACGGTGACGGTGCGCTGCGAATAGCCCTCGGGAAGGAGGCATCCTTGACCTTTTCTGGAACCTTGGCGACGGCGCTGGCCGTCGGCCTGATCCCTGTTGCCGCGGCGGCTCAGTCGATGTCGCCGATGCGCGGGGAGGTCAACAGTTTCACTGACGTCTTCGCGGTCCGCGTCTTCCCGGCCAATCCCTACGACCAGAAGATCAAGATCGAAGTCCACGTCTACGATCAGGATTTTCAGCCGGTGGAGGCCAAAATCTCTCCCAGTGTCTTCCAACTGGCTTCGCAGGCTTCCCGTCCCGTCCTTGTGGTCGTCCCCTTCGACGGCGCCCCCGACCGTAAAGTGCGTATCTGTACCGAAAGCATTCCCTTTCCCAATCAGCAGACCCAGATAAAGGCACAGATATGCGGAAAGTTCTTTGGACATCGCAAGTCCTGACGCTGGCACTCGCGGTTGCCTCGGCAAGCGCCGCGCCTGCTCTGGCCGAGGATGTCTACAACCTCAACCAGAACGAGAGCGGCTTCAACCTGCCCGGCGTCACCTTGCCCCAGGGCCAGGACGAGGTTCATGCCGCTGACGGCACCACTTGCCGCTCGGCGGTTTCGGGAAGCGGCGCCTATCTCGATCTCGGCGTCATCAGAGGCAACAGCCAGTCGAACAATGACGTCGCCACCTATGGCCGGGTCGTGATCCCGATCGGCCGGACGCCGAAGCGTCTCGACTGCAGCCGGCTCTATGAACTCGAGGTGCAGCGCCTGCAAATGGAACTGAAGCTGTTGAAGATGGGCGTCAATGTCGACGGCGGCCAGACGGCGAGCGTGGCCTCCGCCGCGCCCACGGCCGCGTCACCTGGGTGGGCCAATGAAGGCTGGAGCATCAGGACCGGAAATGGCGATGGCAGGAAAAAGAAGAAAAAATAACTGCGCGCTGCTGGCGATGGCACTTGTCGGCTTCTGCCTTCCGGCGCGGGCGGCTATCATTGGCACTTGCACCATCATGGTCGGAGCATCGGGGACGATGACCGCCAATCCGGCCATCGGCATACTGAGTTCCAAGCAGGCCGGCGGATCGAGCGCCAGCGCCACCATCGTGGCAAGCTCCTTGCTGTGCTCCCTGTTCAATCTGCTGGACTGCTATTCCGTTTCGGCCCCGGCGCCTGCCGCATTCTCGTCCGCGCCGAGCGGCGGCGGCACCAACGTGACCTTCGCCTCGGTCTTCCGCCTGGATGGTGCTGGGGTCGACAACCCCGGCAGCGTGGCGCAGAGGGTCGTCAACGGAACGCACGGCTTGCAAGTCGACCTCACCGCCACCAAGTCGAGTGGAATCTTTCCTGCCGGCAGCTATCAGGGTACGGTCACCGTGCGCTGCGAATAGGCTCCGGCAGGACAAGTCCGGCTGGACCACTCGCGTGGTCTGGCAAGCCGCGGCCTTACAGGCTAGCTTCCCGCGCGAGTGGGGCGACGTGCGTCGGCAGGATGCGCAAGCGACGCTCCGGCATCTTGAATTTGTACCGGCAGGAGGCCTTGCTTGATTATCGTTGTCGGCTCGATCAACCTCGATCTTATCGCCAATGTCGACCGATTGCCGAGCCCTGGCGAGACAGTGAGCGGCTCGAGTTTCGCCACCGCGCCAGGCGGTAAGGGCGCTAATCAGGCGCTGGCCGCCGCGCGCGCCGGTGGCCAAGTGCGCATGGTGGGCGCCGTTGGCAAGGACAGCTTCGCCGCGGAGGCGCTGGCACTGCTGCGCGACGGCAAGGTCGACCTGTCCGGCGTCGCCGAAACCTTTGCCTCGACGGGTACGGCGCTGGTCATGGTCGGCGATGACGGCGAGAACATCATCGCCGTGGTGCCGGGGGCCAACGCTTCCGTCCTGCCCGGCGACCTCTCCAAGGCCTTTCTGAAAAAGGGCGACGTCGTGCTTTTGCAGCACGAGATCCCGCTGGCGACCGTGGATGCGGCACTCGACCAGGCTAGGGCGGCCGGCGCCATCACCGTGCTCAACACGGCGCCCTTCCAGGGCGAAGCAGCGGCTTTCCTCGGCAAGGCCGACTACGCGATCGCCAACGAGACCGAGTTCGACCTCTATGGCGAAGCGTTGAAGCTGAGCGGCCGCGACCGGGCGGCACGCATGCGTGACTTCTCGGTGAAAACTGGCCGCACCATCGTCGTCACGCTCGGCGGCGACGGCGTCATGGCGGCGACGCCGAGCGGCTTCCTGACCGTTTCGGCCATGAAGATCACGCCTGTCGACACGGTCGGCGCAGGCGACACGTTCTGCGGTTACTTCGCCGCTGGCCTGTCGTCCGGTCTCGCGCTCGAGGAGGCATTGGCACGCGCCGGTGCGGCCGGCTCGCTGGCCTGCTTGAAGCCCGGCGCCCAGCCGTCAATCCCTCGGGCTGGGGATGTCGATCAGGCTTTGCAGGAAAAGCGCTGAGATGCTGCGTCCCCAGACGAAACATGCCGTGCCGCCGGCCGGTGATATCTGTCGCTTGTCCGCTATCGAGATTGCCGACGCGATCCGCCGCAAGAAACTGTCGGTACGCGAGGTGGTGACGGCCTTCCTCGACCGCATCGAAACGGTCAATCCGCTGGTCAACGCCATCGTCTCCTTGCGCGACCGTGGCGACATCCTGCGCGAGGCCGATGCAGCCGATAGCCGCCGCCGGGAGGGCGAAACAGGCCCGCTCTTCGGCCTGCCGATCGCCATCAAGGACCTCGCCTCGACCACCGGCCTCAGAACCTCCTTCGGCTCGCCGATCTTCGCCGATTTCGTGCCGCAGGAAGACGATTTCTTCGTCGAGCGCATCCGCGACGCCGGCGCCATCATCATCGGCAAGACCAATGTCCCCGAATTCGGGCTCGGCTCGAACACCTACAACCCCGTATTCGGGCCGACGCTGAACGCTTTCGATCCGGCGCTCACCGCCGGCGGATCGAGCGGCGGCGCGGCGGTGGCGCTGGCGCTCGACATGGTGCCCGTCGCCGACGGCAGCGATTTCGGCGGCTCGCTGCGCAATCCGGCGGCCTGGAACAACGTCTACGGCTTCCGCCCGTCGCAGGGGCTTGTCCCCGGCGGGCCGGACCTCGAGGTCTTCCACGCACAGATGGGCGTTGACGGGCCGATGGGCCGCAATGTCGCCGACATGGCGCTGCTGCTCGACGTGCAGGCGGGTTACCATCCGCATGCGCCCTTGTCCTATGAGAAGCAAGGCTCGTTCCTCGAAGGGCTTGGAACGCCGGCGAAAGGCGGCCGCGTCGCCTGGTTCGGCGATCTCGGCGGGCATCTGCCGGTCGAACCGGGCATCCTCGACCTGTGCGAGGCGGCACTCGGCCGGTTCGCGGAAGCATCCTTCCTGGCCGACCCCTTCAAGCCGGATTTCGATTTGGAGGGGCTGTGGCAGGCCTTCGTGATGCTGCGCCAGGCCAGCAGCGGCTGTGCGCTCAAAATACACTATGACGACCCTTCCAGGCGCGGCCTGCTGAAGCCGGAAGCCATCTGGGAGGTGGAAAACGCAATGCGGCTGACGGCACCGCAGATCCGCGCGGCATCGGTCATCCGCACGTCCTGGCATCGGATGCTGCTGTCGATCTTCGACCGCTTCGATCTCATCGCGCTGCCGACCGCGCAGGTCTTTCCCTTCGACGTCGGCAGGCACTGGCCGCGCGAGGTCGCCGGCCGGGCGATGGACAGCTATCATCGCTGGATGCAGGTTTCGGCCTTCGCCACGCTGGGCGGCTGCCCGGCGGTCAACGTGCCCATTGGCTTCGACGACAAGGGCCGACCAATGGGCATGCAGCTGATCGGCCGGCCGCGCGGCGACCTCGCCGTGCTCCAGGCGGCGGCGGCCTATGAGGCGATACTGCCCTGGCAGGCCGGCGCCTGACCCGGGCGCTTCGGCGTGTAGCAACGCCTCGCGCGCCGGCTTGCATCGCTATCGCCGCCATGCATTGATTGCCGCCAGCCGCACCGCATCGGCGGCATTCCAAGGGAAAAAATCCATGTCGCTGGAACTCTACGCCGCCTATGTCCTCGCCTGCATCGTGATCATCCTTGTGCCCGGTCCGACCGTCACGTTGATCATCGCCAACAGCATCCGCCACGGCTCCCGCGCGGGCCTTGCCAATGTCGCCGGCACGCAGGCCGGGCTTGCCATCATGATCGCCATCGTCGGCATCGGCCTCAACACACTGATCGCGGGCATGGGCCACTGGTTCGAATGGGTCAGGCTGATCGGCGCCGCCTACCTGATCTGGATGGGCGTGCAGATGTTCCGCTCCAAGGGCACGCTGAATGCCGACGGAACGGCGCGAAAGCCGCGCGGCGGCTTCTTCCTGCAGGGCCTGCTGGTGGCGCTGAGCAATCCCAAGACGCTGGTGTTCTTCGGCGCTTTCTTCCCGCAGTTCATCGCCCCGCAAGGCAATTATTCGCTGCAGATCGTCGTCATGGGCCTCACCGCCATGATCTTCGCCGCCTTCTCGGATTCGTCCTATGCGCTCGCCGCCGGCCGCGCCGGGCGCCTGCTGTCGGCCAGCCGTATCAAGCTCATGTCCAGGATCAGCGGCAGCTTCCTGGTCGGCGGCGGCCTGTGGCTGGCATTTTCACGGTCGAAGTAACGGCAGAAGCCGGCGACAGTCGAACTACCATCGCCGGGAACAGGGTGACGGCTGATTGAAAGTCTGTTCTCCTGCCACCACATGAATCGGCATTGAGGGATTCATGTCTATGTCGTGGACGTATGAAGGTTTGAAGAGGAATGCGCCTGGCGTGATCCTATTCGGCGGTTTATTTGCGATAATGGCTGTGTCGGCGCTTAACAAGTCGGCGAATGACGCAAGTTTGATCCGGTCGGTTGTTGCGATCAATGGAACGATCAAGAGCGTCTATTGGGCCAAGAATAACGGCCCCACTTACGCGCTGTCCCTCAACGACAACTCGCTCGTGTTCGTCGACGATGAGCAGCCGCACCTGATTGGCTCGAACGCCAGGATTGAGCGCGTTACCCGAAACAATGGCTCGGTATCTTACCGGTTTTCGAACTGAAGCTTCGGGATTAATTTTAAAAGTCCCCTTGAAGTAAAATCGAGAGCCCACTTATCTGTTGGACATGGGAACGTCCCAGTTTTCTTTTAGAAATCGCCTGCTTTTGCTGGGATGAATTTGGTGAAGCAGCCGTTGGCGTAGCTATGTTTTGCGCTCTCGCTCTTGGGCTTTTGATCCCTGCCATGATGAGGCAAGCCGACCCCGTTGTCGGCACACAGCTGGTGAGGGGCATCGTCGAATACAGCACGACGATGCCCCTCAATCCAAAAATTGCTGTCGGCCAAGGGTTTCACTACAGATATGAAGTCCGCCTCGCGGACACCGCCGAACTCGTGTTTGTCGACGGCGAATTGGATGCGCCACGCATGATCGGGTCGGAAGTATCGATCGAGCGGCAGCACCACAAGCATGGCGCCGACACCTATCGATTGCCAAACGGGTGAAGAGACGGCCCCTAAAGCCGCCCCAACCTTTCCACCAGCAGCGCGAAAAACTCGTCATGGTCGATGTCGCGCATCACCATGGCGTTCTTTTCCCGATTGGTGACGCCCCACCAGTCGATGACGGTCATGCCCATGGTCAGCTCCGAAACGGTTTCCACGCTGACGTTGCAGTTGCGGCCCTTGAACAGATCCGGCTTCAGCAGATAGGCGATGACGCAGGGATCGTGCAGCGGGCCGCCGTCGGTGCCGTATTTCTCCTCGTCGAAGCGTTCGAAGAATTCCAGCATCTCGGCGGCGGCAATGCCGACCTTGGTGCCGAGTTTGCGGAAGGCCTGCGTGCGCTTGGCTGTGGTCAGCGCCTTGTGGGTGACGTCGAGCGGCATCATCACGATCGGAATGCCGGACTTGAACACCAGGTCGGCCGCCTGCGGATCGACGTAGATGTTGAATTCGGCCGTCGGGGTGACGTTGCCGCCTTCGAAAAAGCCGCCGCCCATCAGCACGATTTCCTTGATGCGCGGCGCGATCCGCGGTTCGCGGATCAGCGCCAGCGCGATATTGGTGAGCGGTCCGAGCGCGCAGAGCGTGATGGTGCCACTGTCTTCCTTCATCAGCGTCTCGACGATGAAGTCGACGGCATACTGCTCCTGCAGCTTCATCGTCGGTTCGGGCAATTGCGGCCCGTTGAGGCCGGTCTTGCCATGCACTGCCTCGGCGGTGACCAGTTCGCGCGCCAGCGGACGGATGGCGCCGGCATAGACCTTGATGTCGGGTCGACCGGCCAGTTCGCAGATCTTGCGGGCATTCTTTTCGGTAAGCTTCAGCGGCACGTTGCCGGCGACGGCGGATATGCCGACGATCTCCAGTTCGGGGCTGCCAAGCGCCAGCAGAATGGCGACGGCATCGTCCTGGCCGGGGTCGGTGTCGATGATGATCTTGCGTGGTTGCGGCATTTCAATTCCTTGTTTGGCTGGCCGTGAGCTCACCGGGTCGATCACGCGCCCGAAGGACGCCGAAACGTCTGCAAACTGCCGAACCGCTCGACCGGGAACGATCCCGACCCCAGCGCTTCTCCTTGCATCCGCGCGTCGTTTCAAGCGCCATGTCGATTATTCCTGTGAGTCCAAGGCCTGGTCTTTTTGGGCGGGTCTTTTGACGGCTTGAACTTGGTCGTGGGCCGGACCATATCAAGGACAACGGGAAAAATGCCATCTGGGTTTTTCCACTTTATGTCGCTCTTCAGAGGACAGTGTAACATGAGCCGAATGACGCCTTTCTCCAGCCCGCTTCTCCTGGGTTTCGACGCCATGGAAAAGACGCTGGAACGTCTGGCGAAATCCGGCGACAGCTACCCTCCCTACAACATCGAACGGCTCAGCGGTGCCGACGGCAAGGCCGAAAGGCTGCGCATCACACTCGCCGTCGCCGGTTTCGCCGAAAGCGATCTCGATGTGACAACGGAGGAAAACCAGTTGGTCGTGCGCGGCCGTCAAACCGACGACACCGAGCGCGAATTCCTCCACCGCGGCATTGCCGCGCGCCAGTTCCAGCGTTGCTTCGTGCTGGCCGACGGTATGCGGGTTATCGCGGCGGAACTGAAGAACGGCCTTTTGTCGATCGATCTCGATCGGCCGGAGTCCGAACGGCTGGTACGGAAAATAAACATATCGGTGAAAGACTGATCTTTACCGATGGCTCTCATGCGGGATGGCCTATGCCCCTGAAAAGGGCGGCGTCCTCGCGCCAAGGAGGCTTGAAATGACCAGAACTGAAAATATCACCATGACGAATGGCGAATTCGCCCATCTCGGCGAGGGCTCCGTCGCTTATCTGCGCAAGGTCTCGAGCGATGAACTGCTCGGCCGCTTCCCCAACATCGGTGAAATCGCGCCCGGCATGGAATTGTGGGCCCTGTTTGCCGCCAATGGCCAGCCGATCCTGCTTTCCGACGCGCGTGACCGCGCGCTGGCCGGCGCCATGGAAAACGACTTGACCACCGTCGCCATTCATTAAGGCAATTCCAGGAAAAGTGTTTGGCGGTTTTCCCGGGAAAAACGCATGGCGTTTTCCCTTGGGAATTGCGTCAAGACAAAAATCGGCGGACTGGCCGGCTGAAACGAAAAGGGCCGCTCACCGCGGCCCTTGCATATCCGTTCAAAAAAGACATCAGGCCGCGTGCGAGGCCTGCGTATCCGACAAAAGCGCATGGATCGCCGTGGCATCGCGCGTACCCCTCACCTTGGCCACGGTGTCGGCGTCGCGCAGCACCCGGGCAATGCGCGACAGCGCCTTCAGGTGGTCGGCGCCCGCCCCTTCCGGCGCCAGCAGCAGAAACACCAGATCGACAGGCTGGTCGTCCAGCGATTCGAAATCGACGGGCGTCTCCAGCCGGGCGAAAACACCGGCAATACGCTTCACGCCGGCCAGCTTGCCGTGCGGAATGGCGATGCCATTGCCGACGCCGGTCGAGCCCAGCCGCTCACGCTGCAGGATGGTGTCGAACACCTCCCGTTCCGGAATGCCCGAAATCGCCGCGGCACGCTCGGACAGCAACTGCAGAAGCTGCTTCTTGGAGTTCGCCTTCAACGCCGGCAAAATCGCCGGAACGCTGATAAGATCGCTCAGACCCATGCTTGAAAATCCCTTGTTCGCCTGCCGTCACCAGTCCCCACCCCTCGTGCGGCCGGCTTTTATCCCAGTGCGACCCTTGTCGTCACGCCTGTGAGACCTTGGTCGTGGACGGGTCGATCCAGCCGATATTTCCATCGGGCCGGCGATAGACGATGTTGAGATGGTCGGTTCCAGCGTTACGGAAGACGAAGACCGGGCTGTCCTTGGTGTCGAGTTCGATGACCGCAGACGCCACCGACATGGTCTTCAGCGTCATGGTCGATTCGGCGATGATGGCGGGCGCAAAATCCTCCGACATCTCCTCTTCGTCATCGGCAAGCGGCGCCATTACCGTATAGGCGATGTCGGTCAACTCACCGTTGCCGCCGCCTGAATTGTGCGATTTCAGCCGACGCTTGTAGCGCCGAAGCCGGGTCTCCAGCCGGTCCGCCGCCGTCTCGAAGGCAAGCGTCGGATCCTGAGCATCGCCTGTGGCCTGCAGCGAAGCGCCCGAATCCAGCCGGATCATGCAATCCGCCGAATAGCGCGAGCCCGATTTGATGACCGTGACATGTCCGGCGAAGCCGCGATCGAAATATTTGCCGATTGCTTCGCCGACACGATCGTTGATGCGTGTACGGAACGCATCGCCGATATCCATGTGTTTTCCCGATATGCGCAGATTCATCTGAAAACTGACCTTCCTTGCTCAGGCTTCAAACTGGCCGGAGTTTATACTCGTGGTCCGTGCGCACAAGCTTTGCGGCGTCACTCGCGCCGATTTAAATCCAAACTTTCCGGTTGATCACAAGCCGCCTTCTTGACCATCCCGAGGTCATTGTCGTGACGGACCATCCGCTAGCGGGCATCGAGCCCGTCTCATGCGGGCGGGCTTCTAGCCACTTCACCGCGGCTTGTCAATGAAGCTCGAAGGCTGTGGAAAATCGCACACGCCTAGCGTCCTGCGCTGGCCAATGCCCGTTTCTCGCGCCGGCGCTGCACGGAGGATGGAATATTCATGCCTTCCCGGTATTTGGCGACCGTTCGCCGGGCAATATCGACGCCGCTTTCCCTGAGCATGTCGACGATCGCATCGTCCGACAGCACATCGACGGGTTTCTCCTCGTCGATCAGCTGCTTGATGCGGTCACGCACGGCTTCCGAGGAATGCGCGTCGCCGCCGCCCGATGCCGCGATCGAAGCGGTGAAGAAATAGCGCAGCTCGAACACACCGCGCGGGGTCAGCATGTATTTGTTCGCGGTGACCCGGCTCACGGTCGATTCGTGCATGCCGATGGCATCGGCCACCGTGCGCAGGTTGAGCGGCTTCAGGTGGCGCACGCCATGGACCAGGAAGGCATCCTGCTGGCGGACGATCTCCGAGGCCACTTTGAGGATCGTCTTTGCCCGCTGGTCCAGGCTGCGCGTCAGCCAGTTGGCGTTTTGCAGGCACTCGGCCAGGAAATCCTTTTCCGCCTGGTTCTTGGCGTGCGGAGAGACCTGGGCAAAATAGATATGGTCGACCAGCACGCGCGGCAGCGTTTCGGCATTGAGTTCGACGGTCCAGCTGCCGTCATTGGCCGCGCGCACCTCGACATCGGCGACGATGGCGTCGCTGGCGCCGCCCGAAAACGCCATGCCCGGCCGCGGATCGAGAGCCCGGATCTCGGCCAGCATGTCGAGCAGGTCTTCTTCGTCGACGCCGCAGATGCGCTTCAGCGCGTGAAAATCGCGACGCGCCAGCAGTTCGAGATTGGCGACCAGGGCCTTCATCGCTGGATCGAGCCGGTTACGCACGGCAAGCTGCAGCGACAGGCATTCGGCAAGATCGCGCGCGAACAGCCCCACCGGCTCGAAGGTCTGGCACACGGCCAGCACCTTGCCCACGGCCGCGGCGTCAGCGCCCAGCCGCGTGGCGACCTCGGCGAGATCGGCCCTGACATAGCCGGTTTCGTCGAGGCCATCGGCGAGTTCCCTGGCGATCAGCCGCGCCGCGGGATCGACGAAGGCGAGCGCGATCTGCTCGCCGACATGGTCGCGCAGCGTGATGGCGCTCGCCGCCATGTCGCCGGCATCAAGCCCCTCGGACGAGGAGCCGCCGCCATTGCCCGAAGCCGATTTCCATTGCGCCGTCAGGTCAGGCCCGAGCCGCTCGCTGGTGCCCGGATCGTCGGGAAACAGGTTTTCCAGGGACGTATCGAGCTTTTCCGAGATCGCCTCGGCGCTCCAGCCCGCCTCGTTCTCGAACCAGTCGCCTTCGGCGGCCGCTTGCGGCTCCGCCTCGGTTTTCTGCGCCAGGTCGCCCACGGCATCGTCCTGCGGCTCGGCGCGCTCCAGCAGAGGGTTGCGCTCGATCTCCTCGTCAATGAAATGTTCGAGTTCGACATGGGTGAACTGCAGCAGCCGAATCGACTGCATCAGCTGCGGCGTCATCACCAGCGACTGCGATTGTCGGAGCTGTAGTTTGGCCGCCAAAGCCATGGTTCGGTTTCAAACGCCTCATCTACGCATCCGGACATCCGGAAAAGAATTTTCGCGGCCGGCCATAGAAACTGGCCCGGCTTTTGCTTGTCAAGGCAAAGGCTAGCAAAACCCGCTTACCGGAGCGTTATCCCGGAGCAAAATCGCGAAAAAACAGGCCGCAACGCGCAAAAAATCGTGTCAGGAAACAAATTTCACGCTCAGAGCGATTCCAGGAAAAGTTGGAGACGGCCTTCCCGGCGAAAGCGCCCGGCGCTTTCCCCAGGGAATTGCGTCACGAAAAAAGGCTGAGCGGTTTGGCATTTCCGTGAAACGGTGAACGGCCTACAGCGTAAAACCCTCACCGAGATAAAGCCGCCGCACGTCGGGGTTTGCCACCACTTCGTCGGCCCGGCCATGGGTCAGCACCTGGCCGGCGTGGATGATGTAGGCGCGGTCGATCAGGCCGAGCGTCTCACGCACATTGTGGTCGGTGATCAACACGCCGATGCCGCGCGCCGTCAGGTGGCGCACCAGCTGCTGGATGTCGGCGACAGCGATCGGATCGATACCGGCAAAGGGCTCGTCGAGCAGCATGTAGGCCGGGCGCGTCGCCAGAGCGCGCGCGATTTCCAGGCGCCGCCGCTCGCCGCCCGACAGCGACATGGATGGCGCCTTGCGCAGGTGGCTGATGTGGAATTCCTCGAGCAGTTCGTCCAAGTTGCGCTCGCGCACCTTGCGGTCCTTCTCGACCACTTCCAGCACGGCGCGGATATTCTGCTCGACGTTGAGGCCACGGAAAATCGACGCTTCCTGGGGCAGGTAGCCGATGCCGAGGCGAGCGCGGCGGTACATCGGCATCGAGGTGACGTCGAAGCCGTCGATCTCGATCGTGCCTTCATCGACCGGCACCAAGCCGGTGACCATGTAGAAGCAGGTGGTCTTGCCGGCGCCGTTGGGGCCGAGCAGCCCCACAGCCTCGCCGGCACGCACGCCAAGCGTGACGCCACTGACGACCTTGCGGCCCTTGTAGCTCTTGGTCAGACCCTTGGCGATCAAGGTCCCCTTGAACTTCGCCTTGTCGACATTGATCGTGGCCGGAGCCGAAAGCTTAGCTGCGGCTCGTCCCGGAAGACGTGCCGTCAGCGACGACAGGCTGGCCATCAGGGGTTCGTCGCTCCCGATTTCGGCGGCGGCGTGATCGACATCACGACGCGCTTCCCGGCGCATGGATCGACCTGGGCAAGCCCGGTTTTCATCTGCACGACCAGTTTGCAGCCGACCAGGACGTTGTCGTTTTGCGAGAGCACCACCTTCTGACCCGAAAGCACCAGAACCTGGCTCTTCATGTCGAAGCTGCCTTGATCGGCGGTCGCGACCTGCGCATCCGACTTGATGTAGACCTTGTCGGAAATCTCCAGGTGATCGATGTTGGCCGAGCCGGTCATCGCCGCGCCCGCGGCTTCCGTGCCCTTGGCGGCGGCGTTGGCATCCTTGACGTAATAGACCGTCATCTTGCCGGCCTTCATCAGCGTCGGCCCCTGGACGACGCTGACATTGCCCGTGAAGATGGCGACACTGTCGGCCTGGCGGACTTCCAGCTTGTCGCTTTCGATCTGGATCGGCTTGTCACCGGACAGTTTCAGGCCTGATTGAGTGGTCGACTGCGCCAATGACGGTGCCAAGCCCAGCAGGAGCAGCGCTGACGTTGCGGCCACCAGCCGTGTCGAACTATTGAGCCACATTCGCTTCTTCGCCCTTTGCCTCAGCCGCCTTCAGAGCGGCGGGATCGATGTTGACGCGCACTTTGTTCTCGAACACCAGGATCTTGCCATTGTCCTGGACCGACATCGAATCCGCCGTGATCTGCGACCCGCCACGGCTGACATCGACGGGATCGTCCGTCTTCATAGTGCCTTTGCCCATGTCGAGGAAGACCGATTTGAACTTGGCTTGCAAGCCGTCTGTCGTGGTGATCGTGACATCGCTGTTCAGTTTCATCGTATTGCCATCGCGATCGTAGGTGCCGTGCGAGGCTTTGACCGCCGCGACATTGTCGGACGCGATCGGCACCTTGGCGTCTATGCCCTCAAGCTCGATGATGCCTTGCGTGCTGACGTCCTGTATCGCCCGCAGGGCCGTCATCGAATAAGGTTGCTTCAGCTTGGTGAACCCGTTGAGCTTGGGATTGGCCATCACCAGCTTGCCATTCGAAAAGGCGGTACCTTCCGCCTGTACGGCTACGGAAACGGGTGCGGCGAGATAGGAATAGACCGGGAAGGCGACAGCGATCAGCGCCGCGGCCAAGGGCAGGGCGTATTTGAGCACCCGCACGCGGCGCGAATGACGCTGGGCACGGTCGAACGCATCGCCCCGCGTCTGGTCATCCGCCGGGGGCGCCAACTCCGCCTCGGGACTGGTCGGCTCAATCGGTCGCGCTAACATGACTGCTTTCTTCTAAAACCCTGCCCCCACGGAGCACCGCCTATAGGTGGTACGCCAGCGCTCTCAAGCAAGCACAAGCCCACGAAAACCGCAAAAATGTGACAGCTGTCGTTGTACAAACGAAAACGAGGTCAGCACAACAGCCGCTGCTTCATAGCAGAAATAGACGCCCTTGCGTCTTTTTTCATGACCGGCGCGCCTCGGCTCATCTTGCGTGCGTTACGCGGGCCATCCACAAAACCGACCGCATGGGAAACGCCGTGCGCGGATTGCCGCGCCGTAAAAGGACGGAACTGCTTCCCGATAGAGACATCATGGTCTAAAAGCGTCTCTTCCCGCCGACTGTGAGGCTGACCATGGCACTAAGAGCCGACGACCTGATCGACCGCCGCCGTTTGCGGCGCAAGCTGACATTCTGGCGTGTCGCGGCTATCGGCATCGTGGCCCTCGGGGTGATTGCGCTATCGACCTGGTTTTATGGCGACGATTTCGGCGGCGCGACGGTCGACCATATCGCCAAGGTCAGGATCGAAGGCACCATCACCGAGGACGACGAACTGATCAAGCGGCTGGAAACCATCCGCCAGTCGTCGAAGGTGAAGGGCGTGATCCTGGCGATCGATTCGCCCGGCGGCACCACCGTCGGCGGTGAATCGATCTACGAGGAGGTGCGCAAGCTGGCCGCCGACAAGCCTGTCGTGGCCGAGGTCGGCACGCTCGCCGCTTCGGCGGGCTACATGATCGCCAGTGCCGCCGATCACATCGTCGCCCGCAAGACCTCGATCGTCGGCTCGATCGGCGTGCTGATCCAGTATCCTGACGTCAGCGGCATGATGGACAAGCTCGGCGTCAAGTTGGAAGAGGTGAAATCCTCGCCGCTGAAGGCCTCGCCCTCGCCCTTCAAGCCGACCAATGACGATGAGCGCGCCATGGTCCGCAAGCTTATCCTCGACAGCTACGACTGGTTCGTCGGCATCGTTGCCGAGCGCCGCAAGATGACCCATGAGCAAGCGCTGGCGCTGGCCGATGGTTCGATCTTCACCGGCCGCCAGGGCGTCGCCAACGGACTGATCGACGCCGTCGGCGGCGAGACCGTGGCGATCGACTGGCTGGCGACCAAGGGGGTTGATGCCAAACTCAAGGTGGTCGAGTGGAAGGAGACAGAACGGCGCGGCGGCTTCCTGTGGTCAAAAGCCATGGTGAAAACGGTCGGCAGCGCGCTCGGCCTGCCCGATTCCGGCGGCGACATCATCCATGAACTTGGCGCCGACCGCTTGTTTCTTGACGGTCTCGTTTCCGTCTGGCACCCTTGAGCGCCGTTTGGGACAGCCGAAAAAGCAAATAAAATCATCCTCATAATTTTGACCGCAGTACTTTCACGGGGACCCGTCTGATGATCAAGTCCGAACTTGTGCAGATTATTGCCACGCGCAATCCGCATCTTTTCCTGCGCGACGTCGAAAACATCGTCGGCGCGATCTTCGATGAGATCACCGACGCGCTTGCCGAAGGCAACCGGGTCGAGCTGCGGGGCTTCGGTGCGTTTTCGGTGAAAAACCGCCCTGCCCGCACCGGCCGCAATCCGCGCACCGGCGAATCCGTCGAGGTCGAGGAGAAGTGGGTGCCGTTCTTCAAGACCGGCAAGGAACTGCGCGAAAGGCTGAACGGCGGCAAGTAGGCGCCGCGTCAGCGCCAGCTTCCGACGGAAAACACAATGCTCAATCGTTTCATGCTCATCGTGGTCTTCGTGCCTCTCGCGATCATCCTGATCGCGCTCGCCGTCGCCAACCGCGAACTCGTCGCCTTCACGCTGGACCCGTTCAACCCAGGCAATCCAAAGCTGACGCTGAGCTTGCCTCTGTTCATTTTCCTGTTTGCGGCTCTCGCCATCGGCATGATCGTCGGCAGCCTGGCAACATGGGTCAAGCAGGGCCGCTACCGCAAGCTGGCGCGCCAGCGCGGCGTCGAGGCCGAAAACCTGCGCCAGGCGGTCAGCCGCGCGCCGGCGGCACCGCAGGCGCCTGTCCAAGGGGCAGCATTGCCCAAGCCGACCGCTTGAACCGCCGCTCGCCGTCTTTCGTTCAACGGAGCCTTTCATGCTGACCATTTCGGCCGCCGAGGTCGACCGTGCGCTGACCTTTCCTGGATTGGTCGAGACATTGCGCACGGCGTTTCGCGAGGGCGCGGTGCAGCCGGTCAGGCATCATCACGCGGTCGAGCGGCCGGACGGCGCGGCCTCGACCTTGCTGCTGATGCCGGCATGGACCGATTTCAACGCCGCCGGCACCTCCGCCGGCGGTCACATCGGCGTCAAGATCGTCACCGTCTCGCCCGACAACAATGCCGTCGGCAAGCCCGCTGTGATGGGGCTCTATCTCTTGCTCGAAGGCGCCACCGGCGAACCGGAAGCCTTGATCGACGGCCAGCGGCTGACCCAGTGGCGCACGGCCTGTGCTTCGGCGTTGGCGGCGTCCTACCTCGCCCGCGACGATGCCGCGCGGCTGCTCGTGGTCGGCGCCGGAGCGCTGTCGCCCTTCCTCGCCAAGGCCCATTCGGCGGTACGGCCGATAAACACCATCCGCATCTGGAACCGCACGCCGGCCAACGCAGAGAAAGTCGCGGCCGATCTGCGCGCCGAGGGCTTCGCGGCCGGCGCCGCGACTGATCTCGATGCCGAACTCGGACAGGCCGACATTATCTCCTCGGCGACAATCACCACCACGCCGCTCATCAAGGGCGCACTGCTCAAGCCCGGAACCCATGTCGACCTGGTCGGCGGCTTCACGCCGGCGATGCGCGAGAGCGATGACGACGCCATCGTGCGCGCACGCGTCTATGTCGACACCCGCGCCGGCGCCACCAAGGAGGCCGGCGACATCGTCCAGCCACTGGCCTCGGGCGTGTTGAAGCCGGAAGCCATCGTCGCCGATTTGCACGAACTGGCGCGCGGTCAGAAGAAGGGCCGCGAAAGCGCCGGCGAAATCACGCTGTTCAAATCGGTCGGCGCCGCGCTCGAGGATCTTGCCGCCGGCATTGCCGTCTACGAGGCGCTGAAGGGCTAGCTTGACGCCGGCACTGCCAGTTTGGCGCCCATCGCCCCGGCGATCAGCGCGAAATCGGCCGCGCTGATCGGGAACAGCCCAAAGCGCAGCTGATACCCCCAATTCGATTTGCCGACGGTGAATTCCAGCCTGTCGAGCAACGGCTTGATCGGCGTTTCCTCGGCCCTTGCCCAGTCGACATCGCGGCGGAACGGCGTGAAGCCGCCGCCCATCTCGCCTTGATAGGGTTCGCCTTCCCGCACCGTGCCGATCGCCGTGAATGATTGCAGGCCGTCTTTCTCGCCCAGAACGGTGGTCGGCGAATAATAGACGATGCCGTCGCCGGGCCTGACGCGGCGCAGGGGTGCCGCCTTGCCGTGGTTGACCTGCATGAAGCCGCCCTGGCGACCGCGCCGGACATGTTGCGCCGAAGCCACCGCGATCCAGTGCGCGCTCATTTTTGTTCTCCATTGGCCTGTTCCCCGTCGGACAGCCAATAGACACGCAGGCGATGATTGTCGGGATCGAGCGCGACGAATGTGCGGCCGAAATCCATGTCGGTCGGCGCCTGCAGGATTTTCAGGCCGCGTCCGGACCAATCGGCATGGGCGGCATCGACCGCCTCAGGCGTATCGAGCGCAAAGACGATCTCGGCGCCGCCACCGGCCGCTTCCGCCGCCGGCTCCACCGTATGCCGCGACCAGAGGCCGAGCTTGAAGCCGTTGTCGAGCACGAACAGCACGAATGTCGGCGCGCTTTCCGCCGGCTCGCGTCCCAGCAGCGCACTATAGAAGGCGCCGCTCCGCAGCGGCTGGTCGACATAGAGGATAACGAAATTCGGGGTTGCCATATCTGTTCTCCAGGGCCGAGCGTTTCGATATGTGCCCTGCATAGGATGACATACTGTCAAATTCTGGCAGCAGCGTTCATGGACCACGCGGTCGGTCGAGCGTGGCTCGCCATTCCTTGAGCAGCGCCTGCCGGCGGCGCGGGTAGCGCATGTCGGTTGCCTTCAGCTCGGCAATACGGTCGGCGCGAAAATGGCGGAAATCCTGCCGCATCTCGCACCACGCCACCACCACCCGCACCTTGTCGAAGAAGCCGAGCGCAAACGGCCAGACCACGCGCTCGGAAGCGGCGCCACCCGCGTCGCGATAGAGGAAGCCGAGCTTGCGTTCGTTGCGGATGGCCTGCCGCACGATGCCGAGGTCGATGCCCTCGATGATCGCCGCGGAGGGCCCGACAAGCAGCGTCGAGGCATCGAGGTCCTCGCGCAGATCGTCCGGCAGCACGGCGGCGATCTTGGCCAGCGCATTGCCGGCCGCGGCCGAGAGACGCCGGTCCGGCTGCTTTGCGACCCATCGCGAGCCGAGCACGATGGCCTCGATCTCCTCGTCGCTGAACATCAGCGGCGGCAGCATGAAACCGGGCTTGAGCACGTAGCCGACCCCCGCCTCGCCCTCGATCGGCGCCCCCTGCCCCTGCAGCGTGGCGATGTCGCGGTAGAGCGTGCGGATCGAAATCCCGAGCTCGGCGGCCAACACCTGACCGCTCACCGGCCGGCGATGCCGGCGCAGGCACTGGATGAGGTCGAGGAGGCGTTCGGAGCGGGACATGATGCTGCAATCCGGTGCTGCCGGACGATAGGGCTACCGCGCTTTCGACGGCAAGCGATTTGACCTGGAACACCTTCGGCATCCCCCCGTTATCCGGCAATGACGGAGATGCGCGGATTCCTGTTGTTCTGGTGTACCCTGACCGCCACCATCGCGGCGCTCAGCCTTGGACCGTCCTTCGCCCATGTCCTGGAATCGGTCCCTCGACTGACCAAATGGTCGCCATCCCTCTGGCGCGAAACCACCGTTTTCAACGGCCAATTCCTGCTGTTCGCGGTCATCGGCGCTCCCCTGGACGTGGCTGCGATTGCCTGTCCGGGGCTTCTGGCATGGCTGCTTCGTGCCGATCGTCCGGCCTTCTGGTTCGTGCTGGCCGCCGCCGTGCTTTATGCCGTCTCCCTGGCGATGTGGTCCATTCTGGTCAAACCGGCGAATGATGTTCTGGCCACATGGGTGCACGGACCAATCCCTGACAACTTCGACGCCATCCGGCTGCGTTGGGAAACGGGTCATATGGTCGTCACCGGCATCAAGGCCGCCGGCTTCGTATCGCTGGTTGTCGGCCTGCTTTCGATCAGGCACGGCTGACCGGTTGGAGCCGTCGGCGATCGCCGTTTGTTGCGCACAGGGGTGAAGCTGTGGCAGAAGCGGGCCAAACCGCCGGAGATGCTGCTTCTTGAAGTCTTTTCGCGACAAACGCCGCGACGGCCGCCCGCACCAGCCGACGAAAAGTGGGGCCGCACAGCCGCGCCCGCCGGAGAATCGGCCGACGGTCAAGGCAGACGCCAGGCCGCGCGAACAACACATCGTGAAACCGGACAACCAGCCCGAGCCGAAATCGGCGCCGCGCATCCTGGCCCGCCGCGATGGCGCCCTGCCCGCCGAGCAGCTTCCCGTGATCCTCGAAGTGGCGCCGAATGCCGATTATGCGCTGCTCGACAGCGGTACAGGCCAAAAACTCGAGCAGTACGGCCCCTACCGGATCGTGCGGCCGGAGGGCCAGGCCATCTGGCAAAAGGCCTTGCCCGCGAAGGACTGGGAGCGTGCCGACGCCGTCTTCACCGGCGACACCGACGAGGAAGGCATTGGCCGCTGGCGTTTTCCGAAGATGCCGCTCGGCGAGACCTGGCCGATGAAGCATGACGGCATCGACTATCTCGGCCGTTTCACCTCGTTTCGTCATGTCGGCGTCTTTCCCGAGCAGGCCTCGCACTGGGACCACATGGCCGGGCTGATCGCGGCGGCCAAGCGTCCGGTCAAGGTGCTGAACCTGTTCGGCTACACGGGTCTTGCCTCGCTGGTGGCGGCCCGCGCCGGGGCCGAGGTCACCCATGTCGACGCCTCGAAGAAAGCCATCGGCTGGGCTCGTGAAAACCAGGAGATGGCCGGGCTTGGCGGCAAGCCAATCCGCTGGATCGTCGACGACGCGGTGAAGTTCGCCGAGCGCGAGGAACGCCGCGGCAGCCGCTACGACATCGTGCTCTTCGATCCGCCGGCCTATGGTCGCGGCCCCAAGGGCGAGGTCTGGCAATTGTTCGAGGATTTGCCGGCGCTCACCGATCTCTGCCGCTCGATCCTGACCCCAAAGCCGCTTGCCGTGGTGCTGACCGCCTATTCGATCCGCGCCTCGTTCTTCGCCATTCATGCCTTGATGCGCGATACGTTTGCCGGCATGGGCGGCAAGATCGAGTCGGGCGAGTTGATCATCCGCGAAAAGTCCGCCGGCCGGGCACTTTCGACCTCACTGTTTTCGCGCTGGGTGGCCTGAATGCCCCGGAGTCCTGAATGAACGAACGGCATGCCGGCGCACCCGGGCAGGTTAAGGAAGTCACCAGCCTCGCCAATCCGTTGGTCAAGGACATCAAGGCGCTCGCCTTGAAGAAGTTCCGCGACCAGCAGAACGCCTTCATGGCCGAAGGACTGAAGCTGGTCATCGATGCGCTCGATCTGGGCTGGCAGATCCGGACGCTTGTGTTCGCCAAGGCCGGGCGCGGCAACCCCGCGGTGGAAAAGGTCGCAGCGCGCACGGTTGCCGCCGGCGGCACGGTGCTCGAAGTGTCGGAAAAGGTGCTTGTCGCCATCACCCGCCGCGACAATCCGCAAATGGTGGTCGGCGTCTTCTCGCAGAAATTCCTGGCCCTGAAAGATGTCCACGCCGACAATGGCGACGTCTGGGTGGCGCTCGACCGGGTGCGCGATCCCGGCAATCTCGGTACCGTCATCCGCACCGTCGACGCCGTAGGCGCCAAGGGTGTCATCCTGGTCGGCGACACCACCGATCCGTTTTCGGTGGAGACGGTGCGCGCCACCATGGGTTCGATCTTCGCCGTGCCCGTCGCCAAGGCGACGACCGAGGCTTTCCTCGCCTGGCGCGGCGGCTTTTCAGGCCTCGTCGCCGGCACCCACCTGAAGGGCGCGGTCGACTACCGCTCGGTCGACTTTTCCCGCGGGCCGGTGCTCCTGATGATGGGCAATGAGCAGCAGGGCCTGCCCGAAAGCCTGGCGGCGAGTTGCGACAGGCTGCTCAGGATTCCCCAGGCTGGCCGCGCCGATTCGCTCAATCTCGCCGTCGCCACCGGCATCATGTTGTTCGAGATCCGGCGCGGCGCGCTGAAGCTCGAACCCGTCACCGACCAGCAGTGAAGGTTGCCTGCCCATGAGATCATGGTCCCCCTATGCACTGCTCGCCGTCATCGCCATAGCGCTCGACCAGTGGGTAAAACACCTGGTCGAGACCGGCCTGCCCTTTCAGGAAAAGCTCGATCTCTTGCCGTTCCTGGCGCTGTTTCGCACCTACAACACCGGCATCGCCTTCTCGATGTTCTCCTCCCTCGGCGATACGGGCCTCGTGGTCATCGCCGTGTTGGTCGTCGCTTTCGTGCTCTATCTCGCCACGCACACGCCATCGGGCCATGTCATCGCCCGCACCGGCTTTGCCCTGATCATCGGCGGAGCGCTGGGCAATCTGATCGATCGCGCCGTCTACGGCCACGTCATCGATTACATCCTGTTTCACACCCCGGTCTGGTCCTTCGCCGTCTTCAACCTCGCCGACGCCTTCATTTCCGTGGGCGCGGCATTGGTCGTCTTCGACGAGCTCATCGACTGGCGGCGCGAGCCCAAATCGTCGAACGCCAAGCCTTCCAACGCCAAGCCTTCGAACGCCAAGCCTTCCAAGGATTGACCGCGCGCGGCCATCGCCGCACAGTCCACACCGCCAAGCAAGCTCGCGGAGAAGAAGATGCCCGAAACCTTCAAAGCCATCCTCGTTTCGCGCGACGCCGACAAGAAGCAGTCGGTAGCCGTGACAAATCTCACCGACGCCGACCTGATGGACGGCGACGTCACCGTCGCGGTGGAAGCAACGACGGTGAATTACAAGGACGGACTGGCCATTACGGGCAAGGCGCCGGTGATCCGCCGCTGGCCGCTGGTGCCGGGCATCGATCTCTCCGGCACCGTCGTCTCGTCTTCCCATTCCGGCTGGCGCAAGGGAGACAAGGTGATCTTGAACGGCTGGGGCGTCGGCGAAACGCATTTCGGCGCCTATGCGGGGCGCGCCCGCGTCAACGGCGACTGGCTGGTTCCGCTGCCGGAAGGCATGAGCCCGCATGATGCGATGGCGGTCGGCACCGCCGGCTACACCGCCATGCTCTGCGTCATCGCGCTGGAACGGCACGGCATCCTGCCCGATCGTGGCCCGGTGGTGGTGACGGGCGCCGCCGGTGGCGTCGGTTCGGTCGCGGTCTCCATCCTGTCCAGCCTCGGCTACCATGTCATTGCCTCGACCGGCCGCAATGCCGAAAGCCCCTATCTGATCAACCTTGGCGCGGCCGAGGTGATCTCGCGTGACGAGCTCAACCAGCCCGCCAAGCCGCTGGCCAAGGAACGCTGGGCCGGCGGCATCGATGCGGTCGGCAGCCACACGCTGGCCAATGTGCTGTCGATGACCTCCTATGGCGGCGCGGTCGCCGCCTGCGGCCTGGCCGGCGGCATGGATCTGCCGTCGAGCGTGGCTCCCTTCATCCTGCGCGGCGTTTCCCTGCTCGGCATCGATTCGGTGATGGCGCCGAAGGCGGTGCGTCTCGAGGCCTGGCGACGCATCGGCGCCGATCTCGACCTGCAGAAGCTCGCCAGCCTGTCCACGACCATCGGCTTCGACGGCATCATCGATGCCGCGCGCGACATCGTCGGCGGCAAGATCCGCGGGCGCGTCGTCGTCGACATGTGACCTGCCTGACAGGCCTGCGGGCGGCCCGAACCGGCCAAATCCGGTGGCAAATCCGCCGCTGCCGCGACAAAAACGCCTAACCGCTAAAATTCGAACGATCCGCCGCAATTTTCCATAATCTCTGTCTGGCAAGGGTTTCGCATGATCGCGGAATCCGGCAGCCAACAGGCGGATATTGGCGACGACGTCGACGCGCTTGCCGCGCCGGCGCCGGCGCGGCGGTTCATCGCCGCGCCACCGCTGGTGCCCGAGCAGCAATTGGCCGGGGGGGAAGGTCTGCCGCTCGTGACCTTCTTTGCCATCGTCGTGCTGGCGGGCCTCGCGCATCTGACTGGGGCCCCGATCTTCATCAGCCTCGCTCTGCTGGCAACCGGCCTCGCCGGCCTTGCCATGCACCTGCAAGCCAGGCGCAGCGTCCACCGCACCGCGGTGATGCTCGACGAGACCAGCGCCCGCAGCCGCGCCGAGATCGAGACGCTGGCCGACCGCATGTGGGAAATGCAGGAAAGCGAAGAGCGCTTTCGCGGTCTCATCGACGCACTTGGCGACCTCGTCATCCATCGCGACCGCGATGGCTACATCGTCTATGCCAACAAGGTGTTCGCCGACCTCGTCGAAACCGATCAGCGCGACCTTGCCGGCAAGACGCTGGCCGAACTCGGCATCGAGGTCGGCATCGTTCCCGATGCCGCCTTTTCCGACCATGAATGCCTGAGTTCCACCGATGTCGCCATCCGCACGCCGAGCGGCCCGCGCTGGTTCTCGTGGATCGAACTGTCGGTGCGCGACAAGGACAGCGGAGCGGCTTCGCATCGCGCGATCGCCCGCGACATCACCGCCCGCAAGCGCGCCGAATCCTCGCTGATCACCGCGCGCGAGCGGGCCGAATACGCAAGCCAGGCCAAATCGCGCTTCCTCGCCACCGTCAGCCATGAAATCCGCACGCCGATGAACGGCATCATGGGCATGGCCAGGCTGCTCGCCGACACCAGCCTGTCGCCGGAGCAGCAGACTTATGTCGGCGCAATCTCGACATCGGCCAGCGCCTTGCTCGCCCTGATCGAGGACCTGCTCGACTATTCCAAGATCGAGGCAGGGCGCTTCGATCCCGAGCCGCAGCCGATGTCGGTGCGCGAGATCGCCGACAACATCATCGAACTTCTGGCCGCGCGCGCCTTCGCCAAGGATATCGGCCTCGGCTGCCACGTCGAGCCGGATGTGCCGCAGATGATCACCGCCGATCCGGGCAGGGTCAGGCAGGTGCTGCTCAACCTCATCGGCAACGCCATCAAGTTCACCGACGGCGGCGGCGTGCTGGTCAGCGTCGCGCGCGCCCGCACCGAGACCACAGATCGCATCTGCTTCACCATCGCCGATACCGGTCCCGGCCTGCGCGACGAGGATATGGAGCGCATCTTCGAGGAGTTCGAGCAGGCCGACGGCACCTCGACGCGCACGCATGGCGGGGCCGGCCTGGGACTTGCTATCTCCAAGCGTCTGGTGGCTGCCATGGGCGGCACGATCTCGGTCTCCAGCCGGCTTGGTCAGGGATCGGAATTCGTGTTCGAAATCCCAGCTACAGCGGCCACCGAGGCGCCGCAGGGCCGGCTCGACGCGCTTGCCGGCAGGCGCGCTGTGATCCTGTCCAGGAACGCCGTCGAGGCCGATGCCATCGCCCGCACCATCCGCGCCAGTGGCGGCACGGCCGGCATCGCCACCACTGTGGCGCAGGCCGCGCCCTTCGCTCACGGCTGCGACGTGCTTCTGGTCGACGCGGCCATGGAAGAGAGCGATGGAAGGCTGCTCAAGCGGTTGCGCCAAAGCGGCTTCTCCGATTGCGAGGCCATCACGCTGATCGCACCGACCGACCGCGGCATGCTGGGCGAATTCCGCGCCAGCGGTTACACGACCTTCCTTGCCCGGCCGGTGCGCGGGGGAACACTTTTGCGTGTCCTCTTGAGCAGCCATGCGCCGGCACTTGCCCACCCGCAGCCGGAAAAGCGTCGCACACCCGCGCTACGTGCCTCGAGTGACCGCCAGCAGGGCCTGTCGGTGCTGATCGCCGAGGACAACGACATCAATGCCATGCTGGCCCGTGCCACGCTGTTGAAGGCTGGGCACCGCGTCCAAGTGGTCGGCAATGGCAAGGCAGCGGTCGAGGCCGTCACCAGCGCCGGGCACAAGCACCGCTTCGACGTGGTACTGATGGACCTGCATATGCCGGTCATGGATGGGCTGGACGCCATTGCCGCGATCCGCCGCCATGAGGAGGAGACATCCGCGCCGCCCGTGCCGATCATGGTGCTGTCAGCCGATAGCCAGGAAAAGACCCGCCATGCCGTGCTTGCCCACGGCGCCAGCGGTTTCGTCACCAAGCCGCTCGATCCCGACGCGCTGGTCAACGCCGTCGAGGGCCAGGTCGCCGCTTGAGCCGGTTTTTCCCGGCACGTGGCTGATCCATTTGCCCAAAAGTGGGCCTTGGTCTCGGAAAAGCGACATGCATGAAAACAAGGCCTGGAGCGCGTTGCCCGAACCCGCGCGGGCGCGCCGCGCCTCGAGTTTCCTCACCTAACGTAGCCGGTTGACCGTTTTCGCCAGCCGACGAAGTATTGCCCGCGACGTCGTATCACGGTACTGTCACAATCCTGTTGCACCTACACCGTATCCCCGTGCCAAGAGGGATGGCTCGAAGGAGAATCACTCGTGCATACAGTTATGCCGGAATGTGACACTCGGCCGAACGCCAGCAGCGCCTTGCTTGCCGGACGTAATGTCGATTCCGTCATAAAGGGCGCAGCACTCGGCCGAATCGGCAATCTCGAAGTGCGGCTGGCTCGCAACGAGGCCGAGATCGCGGCCGCGCAGGAAGTGCGTTACCGGGTGTTTTACGACGAGCTTGGCGCCAGGAAAGATCTGTTCCAGGCGCAGGATCGCCGTGACGCCGACCGGTTCGATCCGCTCTGCGATCATCTGCTTGTCTTCGACAATTCAATTTCCGGCCCCGAGCATCGCCGCATCGTCGGCACCTATCGCCTGCTGCGGCAAGAAATCGCAGCTGCCGCCGGAGGCTTCTATTCCGAAGGCGAATTCGAGCTGACCAAGCTCATCGCCCGTCACCCTGGCCAACGTTTTCTCGAGCTCGGCCGCTCCTGCGTCTTGCCCGAATACCGCTCGAAGCGCACCATCGAGGCGCTCTGGCAAGGCATCTGGGCCTACATCAATCACTACGAAATCGGCGTGATGACCGGCTGCGCTTCCTTCCAGGGCACCGTGCCGGCGGCGCATGCCGAGGCGCTCACCTATCTCTCCCATCATTGCCGTACGAACTCGGCCTGGGACGTGCGCGCGGTGACCGGGCGCTATTGTTCCATGGACCTGATGCCGATCGAGGCGGTCAATGCCAAGGCAGCGATCGCGGCGATGCCGCCTTTGGTCAAAGGCTACCTCCGCGTCGGTGCCCGTATCGGCGACGGCTGCGTCATCGACCGCGAGTTCTCGACGGTCGACGTCTTCGTGGTGATGCCGGTCAAGGAGATCGGTGCCCGCTACGTCAACTACTATGGCGGGGAAGCCCAGCGCTTCGCCGCGTGAGGCAGTAGGCAGTAGGCAAGACGTCACGAGTCACGCTCCTCTGACTACTCACTACTGACTAGTCCCTACTGCCTCTCTTACGGAATATCCTCAGGCCGCCGGCCGGGCCGGCTCTTGTAGGACGGAAATGCCCAGCCGAAACGAAGCGCACCGCCACGCACCGCGAGCGCCACGGCGAAGCCGGCCAAGCCTGAGACAAGCTGCGGCAGTCCGGCGACGTCGCCCAGTGTGAAGATAGCGGCGCCCGCCAGAGCAGCCGTGACGTAGATCTCGGGCTTCAGCAGCACCGATGGCTCACCGGCCAGGAGATCGCGCAAGATGCCGCCGAAGCTCGCGGTCAGCATGCCGGTGATGATGGAAACCACCGGCGAGCCGGTGATAGCCAGGCCTTTTGCGGCGCCCATCACTGAAAAGGCAGCCAGCCCGACAGCATCGAGCCAGAGCAGCAGCCTGTAGCGGGATTCGACGCGGTGCGCGGTGAAGAACACCAGGACCGCCACCACCGCGCAGATCAGCACATAGTCGCGGTTTCCCACCCAGAACACAGGCACATTGAGGATGAGGTCGCGAAACGTGCCGCCGCCGATGCCGGTGACGCTGGCCAGGAACAGGAAACCGATGACGTCGAGCTGCTTGCGCGACGCAGCCAACGCCCCCGTCGCCGCAAAAACGGCAATGCCGGCATAGTCGAGAAGGGCGATGGGGTGCATGGAAGCCAAGGGAGTACGGGAGTAGGGGAGTAGGGGAGTAGGGGAGTAGGGGAGTAGGTTTAGCACGAAGCCGCACCGTCGGTGGGACTCCCTTTTCCCTTTTTCCCTACTCCCCTACTGCCTTACTCCCCTACTGCCTTAATCACGCATCCTTCTCAGCCTGCTCGTTGACCGGCCCCGGCTCGACCGGCGCCTCGGCGGCGACCTTCGGGCCGCCCTTGGCCACGCCGACCATGGCCGGCCGCAGCACGCGCTCGCCGATCGAATAGCCCGGCTGCACGACCTGAACCACCGTGTTGGCCGGGACATCGGGATTGGGCACTTCGAACATCGCCTGATGGAAATTGGGATCGAATTTCTCGCCTTCCGGAGTCAATTTCTTGACCCCGTGCCGTTCCAGCGCCGACAGCATGGCGCGCTCGGTGAGGTCGACGCCTTCGATCAGCGCCTTGAAGCCGGCGTCGCCCGACGCCTTGGCCTCGGCCGGGATGGCGTCCAGCGCGCGGCGCAGATTGTCCGACACCGACAGCATGTCGCGGGCGAAATTCGCCACCGCATAGGTGCGCGCGTCGTGCACGTCGCGCGCGGTGCGGCGACGCAGGTTTTCCATCTCGGCAGCGACGCGCAGCGCGCGGTCCTTCAGCTCTTCATTTTCCTTCAGCAATCGCACAAGCGCTTCATAGTCGCCGTCGATGCTGCCTTCCGTGCGCTCGGCACTGGCCTCGGCCGCCTCGGCTTCGCTGGGCGCGCGTTCGTCTTTTGCCTGGTCGCTCATCGCCGTTTCCCGTCATTTCGAATGGTTTGGATTTTGTGCCCGATATCGAGGTTTGGCGCTCAAAAATCAAGAGGTAAGCGACTGTGAGGCCTTCGGCCGGGCCCAACGCGGCCGATGGCAATACTTCGATTTTAATTCAAACTTTACCGTACTTGCCGGCTTTGCTTGCCACAAGCGCGTGATGCGGGAACCATTCGCTTGCTGGAGGGGTTTCGGAGCCGACACAGGATTTTGAAATGATGACCCGCAGCAAGGCTGAAAACGAAGAACGGCTCGCCACGGAGGTCAGGCGCCAAGTCGGTGCCAAGACGATGACGCGTTTTCTGCGCACCTTGCCGGCCTTCCGCATCGAAGCCGACATTCCCGACCGCTTCAAGGATTTGCTTGACCGCCTCGATCGGGTCGCCGGGAGCCCTTCAGGCAGCAGCGGGCGCCAGTAGCGACGCATCTGCGACGCTGGCCTCCAGCCACGACGCGCACGAATTTGACTCCTCAAATGTCCACGGCCTTGCCGTCTCGGCATCGAAAACAGGTTCAACTTGGTGTAGCGCCACGGCACGGAATTGATCCATCGCGCGACGATTACGCACAGTAATTTCGCGTGATCTTTGTCTTGCGGTGGCGGAACGCGCCGCCTATGGTTCCTGATGAACATGATTTCCCCTGAGGCCGCGGCCAACAGCAAGCGCGCCTGGCTCAAAATTCTGGCGCGCTACAAGAAGCCCGACCGGCGGCGCAGCACACTTGAACTCGCCATCACCCTCATTCCGTTCGCCACGCTCTGGGCGCTCTCTTCGGCCGCCTATGCCTATGGCCATTGGTGGGGACTGATCCTCATCCTTCCCGCGGCCGGGTTCCTGGTGCGGATCTTCATGATCCAGCACGATTGCGGCCATGGCTCCTTCTTCGCCAACCGCTACGCCGACGACTGGATCGGCCGCGCGCTCGGCATTCTGACCTTGACGCCCTATGACTGCTGGCGGCGCGCCCACGCCGTGCATCATGCCAGCGCCGGCAATCTCGACGAGCGCGGCATGGGAGACATCAGGACGCTGACCGTTACCGAATACCGGCAACTGTCATGGCGAGGCCGCCTGGCCTATCGTCTCTATCGCCATCCCCTGGTGATGTTCGGCCTGGGGCCGATCTGGCTGTTCATCTTCGAGCAAAGGCTGCCTGTCGGCATGATGCGCGGCGGCCTGACACCCTGGGTGTCGTCGATGACCACCAATCTCGGCATTGCGCTTGCCGCGGCCATCCTCATCTGGTTCGTCGGCCCCGGCGCCTTCCTGGTGGTCCATCTGCCGATCGTCATCCTCGCCGGTTCGGCCGGCATCTGGCTGTTCTATGTCCAGCATCAGTTCGAGGAGACGGAATGGGCGAAGGATTCCGAATGGGAATTCCAGCATGCCGCCTTGCACGGGTCATCCTACTACGACTTGCCGCGGGTGCTGAACTGGTTCACCGGCAACATCGGCGTCCACCACGTTCATCACCTCTCCGCCAAAGTGCCCGGATACCGGCTGCAGGAAGTGCTGCGCGACTATCCAGAGCTGCGTGGCATCGGCCGCGTCACGCTGATCGAGAGCCTGCGCTGCGTCAAACTGGCATTGTGGGATGAAAGCCGCCGCAAGCTGGTGTCGTTCCGCGAGGCACGGGCAGCGGCCTAGGCAATTCCAGGAAAAGTGTGACGGTTCCCCGGGGAAAAGCGCGTAGCGCTTTCCCTTGGGGAATTGCGTCAAGACAAGAAGTAGAACCGCCGCGCCTTGGGCGCGACGGCTGGCAGCGTCCGGATCACGCCGCCTGGCGTTCGTCGCGCATCAGGATCTCGCCATGGCGGATTTCCGTGCCCAGCACCTTCAGGCATTCGCGGATGAAGTTGGACAGGCCCGGCCAGCCCTTGGCTGACACGAGATTGCCGTCGACATGGGCGCCGGTCGGCGCGACGTCGATGTAGATGCCGCCGGCCAGCGTCACTTCCGGCTCGCAATAATGGAGTGCCGCGACTTCCCTGCCGCGCACCACGCCGTCGACGGCGATCAGGATCTGCACGCCGTGGCAGATGGTGAAGATCGGCTTGCCGGCCTCGTGGAAATGGCGCACCAGCGCCTGCACGCGCTTGTCGATGCGGATGTATTCCGGCCCGCGTCCGCCCGCCGCGTAGACGGCGTCGTATTTGGCCGGGTCCACCTCGGAAAACGTCTTGTTGAGGATATAGTCGTGGCCGAGCTTTTCCGTATAGGTCTGGTGGCCTTCGAAGTCGTGCAGCGAGGTCTTCAGGACGTCGCCCGCCTTCTTGTCCGGACAGACGACATGCACCGTGTGACCGACGGCATGCATGGCCTGTTCAAAGACGAAAATCTCATACTCCTCGCTGAACTCGCCAACGAGCATCAATATCTTCTTGCCAGCCATTTCCGGTTCCTCCCTTGTGGCCATATTTATTTCGGATCACGAAATAATACCCATATCCTAAGGGCAGGACGGCGAAAGGGAAAGCATAAATCGCACAATTGGTACGACCAGTTGGCGTCGATACCTGTTCCCGCGGTCATCGAGCACTTCGCGGCAGCGGAAAACGGCGCCACTGGTTCGACCAGAGCTACAATCAGGCGGCCGTCTTGATCGTGTCGGCGGCCTTTTCGGCGATCATGATGGTCGGCGCGTTGGTGTTGCCGCCGATCAGCGTCGGCATCACCGAAGCGTCGACGACACGCAAGGCTTGCATGCCGCGCACACGCAATTGCGGATCGACTACCGCCATATCGTCGACGCCCATCCTGCAGGTGCCCACGGGGTGATAGACGGTGTCGGCGCGAGCGCGGATATGGGCCATTAGTTCGGCATCACTCGAAGCTCCGGCGGTGTAGATCTCCTTGGCGCGGTATCTGGCCAGCGCTGGCGCTTCCAGGATGCCGCGCATCGTCCTGACGCCCTTGAGGAGCAGATGGGCGTCGCGTTCGTCGGACAGGAAGCGCGGATCGATGCGCGGTGGCGCCAACGGATCCGGCGTCGACAGCCCGACCTCGCCGCGCGAATGCGGCCGCAGCACGCAGACATGGCAGGAGAAGCCGTAGCCCATATGCAGCTTGCGGCCATCATCATCGACGATGGCGATGCAAAAATGGAGTTGCAGGTCAGGGCGGTCGATCGCTGGGTCGGATTTGAGGAAGGCGCCGCCCTCCGCATAGGGCGTGGCGATCATGCCGCCGCCATCCTTGCGCCAGCGCAGCATATGCCGCAGCAAGCCAGGCAGACCGCGCAGCCCGATGCCCATCATGTCGGCATCCCTCGATGTCCAGCCCATGATGAAATCCAGATGATCCTGCAGGTTCTTGCCGACGCCAGGCAATTCATGGACCATCGGAATTCCGTGGGCGGCAAGCTCGACGGCTGGGCCTACTCCAGACAGCAACAACAGTTGCGGCGAGCCAAAGGCGCCGCCGCAGACGATGACCTCGCGCCTGGCACGCGCAACGGCTTCGCTGTTGCCCTTGCGATAGCGCACGCCAGTGGCCCGCTTGCCGTCAAGGACAATCCCGGTGGCATGCGCTCCGGTGATGACCGTCAGGTTTGGCCGGCCGATCGCCGGATGCAGATAGGCCGCCGCCGCCGAACAGCGTTCGCCATTGCGGTCTCCACCCCAGAATTGCGTGACCTGATAGAGTCCTGCTCCTTCCTGTTCCGGTCCATTGAAATCGTCATTGCGGCGGATCTGGTTTTCGCCGCAAGCCTCGACAAAGGCCCGGGAGAGCGCACGCGGCTCCTGCTGCTCGGCAACCCGCAGCGGCCCGTCATCGCCGTGCAGGGCATCGCTCCCGCGCTGGTTGCCTTCCGCGCGCCGAAAATACGGCAACACCTCGTCCCACGACCAGCCGTCGCAGCCGAAATTGGCCCACTCGTCATAGTCGCTGCGATGGCCCCTGACATAGAGCATGGCATTGATGGCACTCGAGCCGCCAAGCGCCTTGCCGCGCGGCTGGTAGCCCTTGCGGCCGCCAAGACCTTGCTGCGGCACCGTCTCGAATGCCCAGTTGTGGATCTTCGGCCGGCCGGGCAACAGCGCGATGACGCCGGCCGGGGCGCGGATGAACAGGTTCCTGCCCTCGCCGCCGGCTTCGACCAGGCAGACCGTCCTCGATGGATCCTCGGAGAGACGCGCGGCAAGCGTGCAGCCCGCGGATCCTCCGCCGGCGATGACGTAGTCGAAAGTCATGATTCCCTCCTCCCACCCGGCGGATGTTTCCGTCCGGATAGCCCAGAGAAGGCCCGATCAGAGCTGATGTAAAGACGTCGGCGATTACCGCAGCGTCAGCTGTTGCGAAGGCGCCGCCAGGAATATTTCGGGCCCTTGGGTTCCTGCGCTTCGGCCGGCTGGTAGTAGAGCCCCAAGCCGCCAGTGCGGCCCTCCTCCAGGCGCTTCAACAGCACAGGGTTGGAGATCTCGAACTCATCGAAGCCGAGGCGCAGCATATGCGGCAGCTGGTCGACGAGAACCTGGCCGGTAGCGCGGACAGCGCCCTCGAAATCATAGCGCTCGCGCAGCAATTCTCCCTTGGAAAAGGAACGGCCGTCGCTGAAGGCAGGAAAGGCCAACGCCACCAGCGACAACTGGTCGAGCAGGTCGGCTATCTTCTCGAGCTGATCGCCGGGCTGCAGCACCACGCCGAGCCGTTCCTTTGCGGAGCGGCGCACCTCCGGATCGAGATCGAGGAATGCCTGCAGCGGCAGGATGAAGCAGCCATTGCCGGCGAGCGCGTCCGCGCTCTCGGCATGCGTCCATTCATCCTCGCGAAAACCATCCGGGGTCCAGAGCCGCGTGACCGGTGTCGTCGGTTCAGTCATCAAAAAAGTTCCTAAATATCCAAACGAGCCAAGGGTGTGTTGAGATTCAGGTCAGGCTGCGCCGAAAATGGCGGCTTCCGAGAACCGGAGCGGAGCGTATTTGAAGTACGTGAACACCGGCCTACGCCGACCGTAGCCTTAATCGCCACGGCCATTCAAGAGTACTTCGGCCGGCGAAGGCCGGAAGCGCGGGAAGCTGGCATTTGCAGGCCAGTCTCACCTGAATACCAGCATATCCTACAGGGATGCGTCGGTCAGCGATACTTCCAGCCCCGACAGGTGAATGCCGCACTCGGTCTTGGCATGGCCGGCCCAGCGGCCGCTGCGCGCGTCCTCGCCCGGCTGCACCGGCTGCGTGCACGGGAAACAGCCGATCGACAGATAGCCATAGGCGACCAGCGGATTTTCGCGCAGCGCATGCGCACGCATGTAGTCCGCCTGATCCGATGTCGTCCAGTGCGCCAGCGGATTGATGCGGATGCGCGGACCGACCGCCTCGAACACCGGCAGCGCGGCGCGCGTCGAGGCCTGGAAGCGCTTGCGCCCGGTGAACCAGGCACGGAACGGTGCAACGCCACGCGCCAGCGGCTCGACCTTGCGCACGTTGCAGCAGGCATCGGTATTGCTCTGGTGCAGATTGCCCGTCGGGTCGACCCGCTCGAGCGCCGCTTCCTCGGGTTTGATCACCCTTATGTTGGTCAGCCCGAAATCCGCGACGAGCGCGTCGCGATAGCCGAGCGTCTCCTCGAAATGCTTGCCGGTGTCGAGGAAGATGACAGGCAGTGTACGGTCGATCTCCGAGATCATGTGCAGCAGCACGGCCGAATCCGCCCCGAAGGACGACACGGCCGCGATCTCGTCATGAAACAGATCGCTTGCCGAGCGTTCGATGATCTCGAGCGCGTTCAGGTGACCATAGAGCGCATCGAGCCCCGCCGCCTTGGCGGCGGCGCCGTCATCGACGTCGGCTATTTGGTCAAGCGGCCTTGGCTTCGCCAGCATAGAGCGCCTCCTTGAACGGCGCGGGACCGACTCGGCGGTAGGCGTCGATGAATTTTTCCTGCGGGTTGAGCCGAAGGCCGAGATAGGTATCGACGATCTGCTCGATGGCGTCGGTGATCTCTTCCGACGAGAAGCCGCGGCCGATGATCTCGCCGACCGACGTGTTTTCGTCGGCCGAGCCGCCCAGCGTCACCTGGTAGAGCTCGGAGCCCTTCTTCTCGACGCCGAGGATGCCGATATGGCCGACATGGTGGTGGCCGCAGGCGTTGATGCAGCCGGAAATCTTCAGCTTCAGCTCGCCGATCTCGCGCTGCCGTTCAAGCGAGGCGAAGCGGCGCGAGATTTCCTGCGCGATCGGGATCGAGCGCGCCGTGGCCAGCGCGCAATAGTCGAGGCCCGGGCACGCGATGATGTCCGATATCAAATTGGAATTGGCCGTCGCCAACCCGATGTCGACCAGCGCGTCATACACGGCCTTGAGGTCGGCGCGCGCCACATGCGGCAGGATCAGGTTCTGTTCATGGCTGACGCGAAGCTCGTCGAAAGCGTATTTCTCGGCGATGTCGGCGACCGCTTCCATCTGGCTGTCCGAAGCGTCGCCCGGCACTTCGCCGATGCCCTTGAGCGAGATCGTCACCGCCGCATAGTCGGGATGGCGATGCGTCACCACGTTCTGGTCGAGCCATTCCGAGAAGCCCCTGGAATCGAGACGTGCCAGTTTGACCGTCTCGTCGCCGTCCGGCCGATCCGTCAGCACCGGCGGCGCGAAATAGGCCTCGATGGCGCGAATGTCGGCATCCGGCAGCTTCAGCTCCGCATCCTTCAACTCCTGCCACTCGGCCTCGACCTGGCGGGTGATTTCCTCGACGCCGGTCTCGTGCACCAGGATCTTGATGCGTGCCTTGTACTTGTTGTCGCGGCGGCCATAGAGGTTGTAAACGCGCAGGATCGCCGTGCAGTAGGACAGAAGATCGGCTTCCGGCAGGAAGTCGCGGATCTTGCGGGCCACCATCGGCGTGCGGCCCTGGCCGCCGCCGATATAGACGGCAAAGCCCAGTTCGCCGGCCGCGTTCTTCTTCAGGTGCAGGCCGATGTCATGCGTCTGGATGGCGGCGCGGTCGCGCTCGGCACCGGTCACCGCGATCTTGAACTTGCGCGGCAGGAACGAGAATTCGGGATGCACCGACGACCACTGGCGCAGGATTTCCGCATAGGGGCGCGGATCGGCGACCTCGTCGGCGGCGGCTCCGGCAAAATGGTCGGCGGTGACGTTGCGGATGCAATTGCCGCTGGTCTGGATGGCGTGCATCTCGACGCTTGCGAGATCCGCCAGGATCGCCGGAATGTCCGACAGCGCCGGCCAGTTGAACTGGATGTTCTGGCGCGTGGTGAAGTGGCCGTAGCCCTTGTCGTATTTGCGGGCGATGTGGCCGAGCATGCGCAGTTGCTTGCCGTTCAGCGTGCCATAGGGCACCGCGATGCGCAGCATGTAGGCATGCAGCTGCAGATAGACGCCGTTCATCAGCCGCAGCGGCCGGAACTGGTCCTCGGTGATCTCGCCGGACAGCCGGCGCTGGACCTGGTCGCTGAACTCGGCGACGCGGGCCTGGACAAAATCGTGGTCGAACTCGTCGTAACGGTACATGCTTCGTCTTTCAGGGCGCGTCCGCCCGCGTCTGGTGTCTGTTAGGCCGCCCAAGTCGACTGCTTGGCAGCCTGCTTGCCGAGATCGTTGCGGATGGTAGGACCCGCGGCGCGGATCTTCTCGCGCAACCGCACCGGCTCGACCACGCCGCCGACGACTTCAGCGTCGATCAGATTGACGTCGACCACTTCATTGTCGGCATAGGCCTTGGCGCCAATCGCCTCCAAGCGGTCTTCGGCCGCCTTGTCATGGGCAAGGTCGGCGTGGTCCACCGTCTCGGCCCAGCCGCCATCGGCGTACCAAACGGCGATGCCATCGCTTAGGCGGTTGGCGGTCAGTATCTTCATGACTGAACTTTCTCGGAGGTGGCCTTGGCCACGCCTTCATGCATGTGTGCCGCGAGCGGCTCGGACTGCTCGAAATTGGCACCGGCGACGGCGTCGCCGATAATGGTCATGACCGGGCCAGAGAGATCGGCGCGCGCTTCCAGCGACGGCAGGTCGGCGAGCGTGCCGTGGAAGCGGCGGCGGTTGGCGAGGCTGGCATTCTCGACCACGGCGACCGCCGTGTCCGGCGACAGGCCGGCCTCGACCAGCCGGCCGGCAACCTCGGCGGCGACCGAGCGGCCCATATAGACGGCGACGGTGGCGCCGGAAATGGCGAGCTTGGCCCAGTCGGGCAGGGAATTGCCCTTGAGGTCGTGGCCGGTGGTGAACACCATAGACGATGAAACGCCGCGCAAAGTGAGCGGCAGTTCGAAATCGGCGGCGGCGGCGAAGGCCGCGGTGACGCCGGGAACCACCTCATAGGCGATGCCGGCATCGCGCAGTGCCGCCATCTCCTCGCCGGCCCGGCCGAACACCAGCGGATCGCCCGACTTCAGCCGCACCACGCGCTTGCCCTGGCGGCCAAGCTCGACCAGCAGCGCGTTGATTTCGGCCTGGCTCTTGGTGTGGCAGCCTTTGCGCTTTCCGACCGGCAGGCGCTCGGCGTCGCGGCGGCCCATGGCAACGACCGCCTCCGGCACCAGCGCGTCATGGACAATGACGTCGGCCTCCATCAGCAGGCGATGCGCCCGCAGCGTCAAAAGATCCTCGGCACCGGGACCGGCGCCGACCAGGGCGATGTGGCCCGAAACCGGTGCGTTCGACAGCAACAGGTCGGTCGCGGCTTCATGCGCCCGCGAAAGCTCGCCCGCCTCGACGGCACGCGCTGGCGCACCGCCGAAGAAGTCGCTCCAGAAGCGGCGGCGAATATTGCCCTTGGGCAGTCTCTCGGCGGCGGCACGGAATGAAGCGGCAAGCGCCGCAAGCCCGCCGAGCGACGGCGACAGCATGCGGTCGATGCGGCTGCGCAATATCTGGGCCAGCACCGGGCCGGCACCCTCGGTGCCGATGGCGATGGCGACCGGTGCACGGTTGACCAGAGCCGGGGTGAAGAAATCGCAAAGTTCCGGCCGGTCGACGGCGTTGACTGGAATGCCCAGCGTGCGCGCGTCCTCGGCGACCCGGCGGTCCAGCGCCTCTTCGCCGCTGGCGGCAAACACCAAGACCGCGCCTTCGAGCTGCGCCGCGTCGTAAGCCGCCGCGACATGGTTCGCGCCCGTCTGGGCGATGAAGGCCAACAGCTCCGGTTCGGCGTTTTGGGCGATGATGCGCAAAACCGCACTCGACTGTCCGATCAGCCGCGCTTTGGCCAGCGCTTCCTCGCCGCCGCCGACGATGGCCACGGCTTCGCCCTCGACCCGCACGAAGACGGGGAAGGCATTGAGCTTGGGGGCGGTGTACGGCATGAAAACGGGCAGAGTCCTGAACTGGCTGCAGTTTTACGCCCGGGCGCGGAAAACCAGAAGCAAAGCACTCGCGCATCCTGTGATGGCAGGCAATCGCTTTTTCGCAACTGCGAAGGGCAAGAGAAAAATATTCCACATCCGCGCAAAGCGCGGATTCAAGCAACCGGGACAAAGCTTGATTTCAGATCTTTTTAGCCATCGGCGCAGCATCTCGCAAAACACTTTTTTCTAATTTCTACCAATTCAGTAGATTAAAGCCGCCTTCGGGCGCACCTGCCTTTCGGCGGCCGTCGCGCGGCCCTCAGGGCCGATTCCAGAGGTTGGAACATTAACGGTTCGCCACGCGTTCCCCTCCTGCCGAAGTCGAACTGTTCGGGACGCTCGGAAAGCCATGACCTCGAAGAAAGGAACCCGCCACATGATCAAGCTGAAGCATGGTATCTGGGTCGTGGTGGCTGACGGTGAAAAGGCGCTTTTCCTTCGGAACGCCGGCGACAACAAATTTCCGGACCTTCAGGTCGTGCAGGAGATGGAGCAGGAAAACCCGCCAACGCGCGAGCAAGGCACCGACAGTCCGGGTCGCTACAGTGACGGTCCCTCGGTGCACCGCAGCGCGGTCGAGGATACGGACTGGCATCGCATCGGCAAGGAACGCTTCGCCGACGAGATCGCCGACCGGCTCTACAAGCTCGCGCATGGCGGCGAGTTCAAGGAAATCGTGCTCGTCGCCCCGCCAATGGTGCTCGGATCCATGCGCAAGAAATTGCACAAGGAGGTCGAGGACAAGGTTATCGCCGAAGTCCCTAAGACATTGACCAATCACGCCATACCAGAGATCGAGGCCTTGCTGCGGGCCGCCTGATCGGTAGTCTGCCAATCGCCATTGGGGCAGCCCGATTTTCAGGTCGAATGGCTGGCTGCCCAGCCCTGTGCTCAACCATCCGCGGTCAGTTGGGTGCGCTGGTGAATGAGCATCCCTGGAGCGTCTTCGGTTGTTCCAGGAGCCGTTCGTTCCGCCACGCGGCAATGAGGTGTGGACCATGCTCGCCCTAGTCATTTCTTCCGGTAGTGTGGCCGGGCTGACGCTCGCCGAAGTCGACGAACCCCAGCCTCTCCCGAATGAAGCGCTGATCTCGGTCCGAACAACCTCGTTGAACCGCGGTGAACTGCGCCTGCTCACCATACGTCCGAACGGTTGGAGACCTGGCCAGGACATCGCCGGGATTGTCGAACGGGCTGCCGCCGATGGCTCCGGGCCAGCCGTGGGCGCCCGGGTTGCGGCATTGGTCGACCAGGCCGGCTGGGCCGAACGTGTCGCCGTTTCAACCGACCGTCTCGCCGTTATCCCGGATGAGGTCAGCTTCGTTTCCGCCGCCACGCTTCCGGTCGCGGGCACCACGGCGCTTCGGACTTTGCGCCATGGCGGCGACCTGGCCGGCCAGCGGGTCCTGATCACCGGTGCAAGCGGCGCTGTCGGCCGTTTCCAGATCCAGATCGCCCGCGAGCAAGGCGCTTCCGTGACAGCAATCACCGCCGCCCGGCATGCCGAGGATCTCCGCGGCCTCGGAGCCGAGCAGATTGTCGGGTCGATAGAGCAGGCCGAGGGGCTATTTTCACTGATTACCGAGTCGGTCGGTGGCGAAAGCCTGGCACACGCGATCGAACGCGTCGCACCCGGCGGCACCATCGTCATGTTCGGTTCGAGCAGTGGCGAGCTCACGCCGGTCGGGTTCCGCCAGTTCGTTCCGGGCCACGAGGGGGCGAAGCTCCAGACCTTCGCCTACTACACGTCCGGTCCTGACATTGGCACGGACATCGCATCGCTGCTCACCCTGGCCGCGGCCGGCCGGCTGGAGACCCGCGTCGCCATGACAGTGCCGTGGACGGACATCGCCAAAGCCCTGGATGCGCTGCGGCAGCGCAGCTTCAGCGGCAAGGCCGTTCTCACCATGACCGGATGAGGCAATTCTTAGCCTGAAGCCTCACACGTGCTGGCCGCCATTGATGTGAATTTCCGAGCCGGTCACGTAGGACGCCTGCTGCGAGCACAGGAAGAAGATGATGTCGGCGACCTCGGCCGTAGTGCCGAGGCGCCTAAGCGGGATCGTCTCGACGATCTTGTCCGTGCCCGGCGACAGGATCGCCGTGTCGATCTCGCCCGGCGCGATGGCGTTGACGCGGATGCCGTGCGGCCCGAAATCATGCGCCATTTCACGCGTCAGCGAGCCGAGTGCCGCCTTCGATGTCGCATAGGCGGTGCCGGCGAAGGGATGTACGCGCGTGCCGGCGATCGAGGTGACGTTGACGATCGATCCCTTGGCCGCCGTCAGTTCCTTGAACAGGCCGCGCGCCAGCATGATCGGCGCGAAGAAATTGACCTGGAACACGTCGCGCCAGACATGCATCGGCGTGTCGATCGAGTTCATGCGGCTGTTGCCATCGCTGAGCTTCGGCGAAATGCCGGCATTGTTGACCAGCGCGTGCAACTTGCCGCCATGCGCTTCCAGCCGGTGCCGAATTTCGGAAACGGCGATGCCGACGTCTTCCTGGTCGGCGAGATCGACCTTGATGTGGTCCTCGGGACCTGCTGGCCATGGGCAATCCTCGGCAAAGGCCTGGCGCGAACAGGTGATGACGCGCCAGCCCTCGCGCGAAAAGCGCTTGACCGTGGCATGGCCGATGCCCCGGCTGGCGCCGGTCAGCACGATGGTTTTTCGGGTGTCGAGTTCAGCCATGTCGGGTCTCCTGGCTGGAGATGTAGCCGAACGCCAGCGAGGTGGCGAGAGGCCGAAATGTCACCATTCGCCAGAACGCCGGAACCGGGAAGCTGCCGCCTCGTTGGTTCGACAATGCCAGCCAATCGACGAGATATAGCCATGAAACAGACAGCACCTCTCGACATCGCCACCGCCTTCACCACGGCGTGGACCAGCCATGACCTCGAAAAGGCGGCATCCTATGTCGCCGAGGACGTCGTTTTCGAAGGGCCGATGCAGCAGTCGACCGGCAAAGAACCCTATCTGAAAGGCCTGGCGAAGCTCTCGCAGGACGTGACCGGCGTGCGCATGATTGCCGCCTTTGGCGACGATCGCCAGGCTTTGCTCATGTACGACCTGATGACGAAGTCATCCGGAGCGCTGTCCTGCGCCAAACATCTTACCGTCAGCGACGGCAAGATCCATAGCGACAAGTTGACTTTTGACAGCAAGAAGCTTGGCAGCGCCAAGCCAAAGGCGAACGGCAGCTAACTCAACCCCCGCCGAGGATGTCGAGGATCGAGGTCTGCCGCTTCTTCAACGGACCACCGACGCTGCCTGGCGGCACGGGATGTCCGACCGAGGCCGTGGTGCCATCATCCGCCGGCATGCTGAAGCCATCGGCATCGACAGTCTGGGCAGGCCGCGCCGCGCGAACCGGTGCGGCCGCTTGTGCGGCCGGCGCCTGCTGGCCGACCGACGCGGAAGGAACCGGCGCCGGCTGGTTGTTGCCGGCCGACGGTATCTCGTCGGGTACGATCGTGTCGGGCGGCGTCGATTTCCAGGTGCCGGGCAGCGGCCTCACCGGCACACCCTCATGCGCGGCGACCATGAACTCGTGCCATGCCTGCGCCGGAAGCGCACCGCCGGTGACCTTCTTCATCGGGCTGCCATCATCATTGCCGAACCACACACCTGTGGTGAGGTTGGCGGTGTAGCCGACGAACCAGGCGTCGCGCGAATTCTGGCTGGTACCGGTCTTGCCGGCCGACGGCCAGGCAAAGGCTGCCTTCTTCGCGGTGCCGATCTCGACGGTGCCGGTCATCATCGAATTCATCATGCCGACGATCTCGGGCTTGACGACACGCGGCGCGCTGCCGCCACCGCTGTCGTACAGCACTTTGCCGTCGGCGGTTGTGATGCGGCGGATGAAGTGGATGTCCGGCTTGTACCCACCATTGGCGAAAGGCACATAGGCCGAGGTAAGTTCCAGCGGCGTCACTTCCGACGTGCCGAGCGCGATCGAGGTGTTGGACTGCAGATCGGATTGCACGCCCATGCGGTGCGCCGCCTCGACCACCGCGTTCGGCCCGACCTCCATGGTCAATTGCGCGGCGACGGAGTTCAGCGACTTCGCCAAGGCGGTCGCCAGCGTCACCTTGCCAAAATACTTGCCGCCGTAATTGTCGGGCGTCCAGTTGCCGATCTTGATTGGCGCATCGTTGCGTACGCTGTCGGGCGTGCGGCCGGCTTCGAGCGCCGCCATATAGACGAACGGCTTGAACGCCGAGCCCGGCTGGCGGCGTGCCTCGGAGGCGCGGTCGAACTGGCTGGTCGAGTAATCGTAGCCGCCGACCATGGCGCGCACCGCGCCGGAATCGTCGATCGACACCAGCGCGCCCTGGGTGACGTTGAGCTTCTTGCCGCTGTCGTCGATCAGCCTGCGGATCGACTGTTCGGCCAGCTTCTGCAGGTTCAGGTCGACAGTGCTATCGATGACGATGTCGCCGCGCACGTCGCCGATCAGGTCGGGCAGTTCTTCCATGATGGTATCGGCAACGTAGTTTTCCGACCCGGTCCAATAGGACGGCGAGCGCGTCGCCGGCGCGCTCAGCGCGGTCTTGAGCTCCTTCTCGCTGATCTTGCCCTCCTCGCGCATGGCGGCGAGCACGAGCTGCGATCGCTCCTCGGCAGCCTTCGGATCGCGCGCCGGCGACAGCCGCGACGGGGCTTTCAGCAAGCCGGCAAGCAATGCCGCTTCCGACAGGGTGACGTCGCGCGCGCTCTTGCCGAAATAGCGCCGGGAAGCCGCTTCGACGCCATAGGCGCCGGAACCGAAATAGACCCGGTTGAGGTACATTTCGAGGATTTGGTCCTTGCTGTGCTTGTGCTCCAGCCACAGCGCCAGCAGCACCTCCTGCACCTTGCGCTCCAGCGTTCGGTCGGGCGTCAGGAACAGGTTTTTGGCCAATTGCTGGGTCAGCGTCGAACCGCCTTGCGAGAAATGCCCGCCGATGACGTTGGTCACCATGGCGCGCGACAGGCCGATCGGGTCGATGCCGAAATGTGAATAGAAACGGCGATCCTCGATGGCGATCACCGCCTCGGGAATATAGGGCGACATTTCGTGCAGGCCGACCGCCTCGCCGCCGCTCATGCCGCGATTGGCGAGCAACTGGCTGTCGGCCGAGACGATCTTGATATTGGGGGCGCGGTCCGGGATCGACCAGGTGGTGGCCGCCGGCATCTTGGCGCCGTAATAGACGACGACGCCCGCCACCGCGATGCCGCCCCAGATGGCGAGCACGAAGCACCAATAGAACAGCCGGCCAAACACACCGAACAGGCCGCGCCGGCCTCTGCCACGCCCACCGCGCGACGACTTCGCCTTCGACGATTTGCGCTTTACGGAGGCTTTGCGGTTGCTCGGCACGACGCGATCCTCTTCGCTCACCGAAAGACCCGGCTGGGATCGCGCCTGTCGCGGTCCCTCGAAACTCGGTTCGATGCGGTTGTCCCTGCGGTTCGCCATGCGCTGCGCTGTCTGT
Source organism: Mesorhizobium sp. WSM1386 (assembly GCF_055901595.1). Taxonomy (NCBI): domain Bacteria; kingdom Pseudomonadati; phylum Pseudomonadota; class Alphaproteobacteria; order Hyphomicrobiales; family Phyllobacteriaceae; genus Mesorhizobium; species Mesorhizobium sp. WSM1386. The sequence goes on along the minus strand of NZ_CM148373.1, from coordinate 1,751,028 downwards.
CCCCGGTGCCTATGGCGCTCCGGTTGAAGAGTAGATGCGGCGATTTAAGGGCGGGTTAAAGCAGGGTTTATGCACCCTTTTGAAATTCCTTACGATTTTCTAAATTCGTTACCGCCCGTCACCGCTATGAGAGAGAAAAAGGCCAGTGCCTGCTCCTCGCAGGTCACCGCCACGACGCTGTTCGACCGGTCGATGTCGAGGCCTTTCGGGCCGCCTTCCTCGATGCTGGCTCTGCCGCGCTGAAAAATTTCCTCATCGAGCACGGCGACCGAACGCGACGGGCGGCGATGCCCGGTCCAATCGCCATTGCTGGCATAGACATGCACCGCCGGGCTGCCCGCGTCGGCGACGAGGATGTGCCGGTCGTCATCGGTAAAGCGCAGGCCATGCGGAAAGCCGGCGTCCTGCAGGATGCCGGTGGGCTCGCTGTCGAGCCCAAGCGATGGCGAGATCCGGTAAAGCTTGACGTCCCGGGTACCGTGGCTGCTGACGGCAATCCACCGGCCGTCATGGTTGAGCGCGATGCCGTCGGGAATGTCCAGCCCATTCCTGAGCAATGGCCGGTTCCTGATCGTCCGGTAGCCCAGCCAGCGGACAGCCACATGCCGGGTGACCAGATGCGTGTAATTGTTGCAGACCAGCAGGCTGATGCGGCCGCCGGACTGACGCCGGACGACGACCGAGCCCGGTGTGTTAAGTTTGCAAAAGGGCTTGCCGTTGATCCGGCGAACGGCCGTGATTTCCCGATGCTGCCCCGCCATGCTTTCCACCGGCAGTTCGAACACCGCAAGCTTCCCGTCGCGGTTGGCCACCACCAAGGTTCGGTCATCGATGAAGTCCAGCCCATGCACCTCGCCGATGCTCTCCGATCTCAGCTCCATGAAATCATGGATCGTGACATCGGGACCACCCGGCCCCACCCCGACATCGACACGCAGGACCAGGCACCGCTTGCGCGCGAAGGCCGCGATCGCCAGCAGCCGATTGTCCGGCGAAAAGCGCAGGTCCTCGGTTCTTCCGATCGCTGAAAGGGCCGCCCGCACCGCTTCACTGGCCTTGAAGCCGATCTGGGGTGTCATGATGTGCTTTTCGTCCAGATCGAACGCGGGAAATACTCGGTTTGCACCCGCCGGCGAATCTCCAACCCGTTTTGATGTCATGCTAGAGACCCGCTGCCTTTGCCAGATAGCCCTTGAATTTCAGGCCGCCAGCCATGCTCTTTGTGCCTATCGGTCAAGGCCGTCCGCCATCTGCACATCGAGCGGCATGAAGACCCCCATTTTCAGATCGGCTCGAACGTCACATCCGGCTGGTCGGGGCCGCCGGCTTGCCGCAGCAAGGCAACCAAGTGTTCGCGCCTGTCGACCGGCTGTTTTCGCCAGTTCGATGCATTCGTTATGTGCAGCCAGCCGTCGACAGACATGAAAAAGTCCTCATGCCGATCATCCCCCTCGCCGAAGCGGACCAAGGTGTCCTCCGTGAACCGGATCGACGCCGGATCCATCGACCGGTAAAGCACCGGCCAGTTGCCGCCGCCCGAATCCATGTGAAACTTGTAGCTCGGGGCGAAATCCAGCGGTCGCCGCAGCAGGCTCCCGTCGAAGAAGCAGAAGGCGGGCCACAGGAACCAGCCGCCTAGCGTCGGCGTATCGCGCCGCACGCTGCCGTAGGCGCTCTTGCCCTCGAGCCGGTCACGGATGGAAAAGGCTTGCGTGGGAAAGATATCATGGTCGATGAAGCCGAAGAGCTTCGGGCCGAAACCGGTCACGAAGTTCCGCACGATCCAGTTCAGCGCCTGGCCGTGCGATCTGGAGACGACAAGCCTGTTCTTCGGCAAGGCGACATAGGGGACCTGCTGGCGACGGCAGAGGTCGCGGATCGCCTCCCTTGCCTCGTCCTTCTTGCTGTTGTCGAAGACGATGTAGCTCTCATGTTCGGCCAGGTATCGGCGCACAAGATGGATCTGCCACTCGATCACATCGGGCCGGTTGAAGGCCACGGTGGCGATGATCGCGTTGCGGAATGCCTGTTGTCGCCCCTGCAATTCGCTAACCGGCGCGGCAGTCCGCAGGAAGCGAAATGTCCGCCAGCGATAGCGCAGCAGCGCTTCGCGCCTCGGCGGCCTGTTCAGCCGCTCCCATTCCGCAACGCTAATCCTGGGCTGATCGTCGCCCTCCGGCGCGTCGCAAGCCCCCATGTCGCGCTCCTGCATCCGCCGCCAAACCAACGGCGGGTTCAGTTCTGCTGGATCGAAATGCCCTTGTCGTCGATCTTGAGTTCGACGCCTTTCGGCTTGGTCTGCTCGCGGTAGACATAGACGCCAAGCGCGATGACCACGACGGCGAGCGCGCCAATGATGAGATAGAGCGTATTCTGTTTCATGCCGCGCTCTTTCCGATGTCGAGCCTCAGGCTCGTTTCAGCACCTTCACCAGCACCAGCAGGATAATGGCGCCGATCGTGGCATGGATGATGGAAGCGATGATGCCGCCGCCGATGGAAAAGCCGATCCGCGGGAAAAGCCAGCCGGCGATGAACGCGCCGACGATGCCGACGATGATGTTGCCGATCAGGCCGAAGCCGAAACCCGAGACGACGAGGCCGGCAAGCCAGCCGGCGATGGCACCAATGATGATGAAGACGAGAAGGCTTTCGACACCCATAGCGATTTCCTCCGAGCAAGAGGGCGAACGCGGAGCGGAAAGCTCCGAATCGGCCTCGATATCAAGGGCTTCAAGCTATGCGAAAGCAGCCGGCCTCGCCAGCGGCGCGCTCACTGGAGCATGATCCCGAAAAGTGGGAACCAGTTTTTCAGAAAAGATGGTGCTCCAACAAAGGGATAGAGCAATTCCAGGAAAGCTGTGAGCCGGTTTTTCCGGGAAAAGCGCGTAGCGCTGTGGCTTGGGGATTGCGTCAAAAACCTAATCGTCATCGTCGCTGGCGGCGGGCCGCCAACTGGTCGGCTCGACCTTCTTTTGCGTGTGGCTGTCGGTGTAGACCCACCAGCCGTCGTCGCGATATTGCGCGATGGATTCGTTCAGCACGCCGTCGCTGTCCTTCCAGGTAACGCTGACCTTGGAGCCGTCGGTCGGCGCGGTCGCAATGGGCTTTCGGTCGACCATGTCATCCCCTTCGAACCGACTAACTGAGCCGACAGAACGCGACGGCTTGCACGTGGTTCCAAACTGCTCCGGCGACGCAAGTTGCGCGAGGCCGGTCAGCTGTGAGCGAAGATATCCTCTTCGCCCCAGCCCATCAGGTCAAGCTTGGCCCGCGTCGGCAGGAAGCGGAAACAGGCATCCGCCTCCTTGGCCCGCCCGTCGCGTGCCAGCCGCCCGGCAAGGACATCGCGCAGCCGGTGCAGATAGAGCACATCGGAAGCGGCATATTCGAGCTGTTCGGGCGACAGTGTTTCAGCCGCCCAGTCCGACGATTGCTGCGCCTTGGAGAGGCCGACGCCGAGAAGCTCGAAGCAGATGTCCTTCAGCCCGTGACGGTCGGTATAGGTACGGGTCAGCCGCGAGGCGATCTTGGTGCAGAACACCGGCTCGGGCATCACCCCGAACGCATTGTAGAGCACGGCAAGGTCGAAGCGCCCGTAGTGGAACAGCTTGGTTATGCCGCGGTTCCTGAGCAGGCTGACGAGGTTCGGCGCCTTCTTCTGCCCCGGTGCGATCTGGATAACGTCGGCGCTGCCGTCGCCGGGCGAGATCTGCACCACGCACAGCCGGTCGCGATGCGGGTTGAGGCCCAGCGTTTCCGTGTCGATGGCCACCGCCCCGACATTGTAATGCGTGAGGTCAGGCAGATCATGCTTGTGGAAACGGATATCGGCCATTGTCTTCTCCGGTCGCGGCGTTACCCGTCCTCGCCGCGATCCGGTGAAAAATCAACAAGAAATCTCGTTTTCCGCCGCTCAGCGCGTCAGTGCATCGAGAATGCGCGCCCAGGAGCGCTGGCCCTTGTGGAAGGATGAGAGCTCATATTTCTCGTTGGGCGAATGGATGCGGTCGTCGTCGAGGCCGAAGCCGACCAGCAGCGATTCCATGCCGAGATAGGTCTGGAAGTCGCCCACCACCGGAATGGAGCCGCCGCTGCCGGTCGTCACCGCAGGCTTCGGCCACTCATCGGACAGCGCATTCTTGGCCTTGGCCAGGAATGGCGAGTCATAGGAAAGCTGGATTGCCGGCGAGCCGCCATGCGGGTGGAACTCGACCGAACAGTCGGCCGGAATGCGCTCGCTGACGAATTTCTGGAAGGCTGCGCGGATCTTCTTGGGATCCTGCTTGTGGACGAGGCGGAACGACACCTTCGCCGAGGCTTCCGCCGCGATCACCGTCTTGAACCCCTTGCCGGTATAGCCGCCGATGATGCCGTTGAACTCGGCGGTCGGCCGCGCCCAGGTGAGTTCCAGCACCGAACGGCCTTTTTCCCCCGAAGGGATCGACAGGCCGACAGGCCCGAGGAAGGTCTCGGCCGTCTCGCCAAGCGTCTCCCATGATTTCAGCACCTGCGACGGCGTTTCCTCGACGCCGTCATAGAAGCCGGGGATGGTGATATGGCCATCCTTGTCGTGGATGTCGGCCAGCACCTTGGCCAGGATGCGGATCGGGTTGGCGGCGGCCCCGCCATAGAGGCCGGAATGCAGGTCGCGGTCGGCGGCCTTGACCGTGATCTCCTCGCCGACCAGTCCGCGCAGTCCCACGCAGATCGACGGCGTGTCGCGGTTCCACATGCCGGTATCGCAGACCAGCGCAAAGTCGGCCTTGAGCTCCCCGGCATTGGCTTCGAGGAACGGCTTCAGCGACGGTGAGCCGGACTCTTCCTCGCCCTCGAACAGGATGGTGATGTTGCATGGCAGGTTGCCATGCACCTGCTTCCAGGCGCGGCACGCCTCGACGAAGGTCATCAGCTGGCCCTTGTCGTCGGCCGAGCCACGCCCCGTGATCACCTTGTGTCCAGGCCCGACCTCCTTGATGGCAGGCGCGAACGGGTCGTTCTCCCACAGTTCAATCGGGTCGACCGGCTGTACGTCGTAGTGGCCATAGAACAGCACATGCGGCGAACCCGCCGGCCCGTCATGATGCGCGACGACCATCGGATGTCCGGGCGTATCACGCACGCTGGCGTCGAAGCCGATCAGCTTCAGCTCCGCCACCAGCCATTCCGCCGCTTTGCGGCAGTCTGCGGCATAGGCCGGATCGGTGGAGATCGATTTGATCCTGAGCAGGCCGAACAGCCGTTCGAGGCTCTGGTCGAGATTCTTGTCGAGGCGGTCGAGGACGGGGGAAATTGCGGACATTTGCTAAGCCTTTCGATTCAGTGCCGGAACCGTAAAGGCAGAGCGGCAAAACGAAAAGCCCGGGACCATTGGACCACGGCCGCGCAGCTATGTCGCAAGGCAAAAAAATGCCGCCGTGGTGGAGGGGAACCACGGCGGCCTTTACTCGAAACGATGCGGCAGCCCGGAGAGGGGGGATAGGCTGCCGCAAGTGTCCGGGATAGGCGGGGGACGGGCCTTGCTCCGGACTTCGGCGAAAACTGCCGATGAGTTCTATTTGGGTCTGTGAACGTGGCGATTCAAGGGCACGAGTATTACACTTTTGTAACGTGGCTGTGATCAGGCCGCCTCGACCTGGTTCTGTCAGGGTGTTGCCGGAACCGATATCTGGCGATGTCTTTGGCATGGACCAAGCCGTCGCGCCGCGCTATCCCTGCCGGCATGAAAAAAGGCGATCATCTCTTCCTTGTCGACGGCTCCGGCTACATCTTCCGGGCCTATCACGCGCTGCCGCCGCTGACACGCAAGTCCGACGGCCTGCCGGTCGGCGCCGTTTCCGGTTTCTGCAACATGCTGTGGAAGCTGATGCAGGATGCCCGCAACACCGATGTAGGCATCGTGCCGACGCATTTCGCGGTCATCTTCGACTATTCCTCGAAAACCTTCCGCAATGACCTTTACCCCGAATACAAGGCCAACCGTTCGGCGCCGCCCGAGGATCTGATCCCGCAATTCGGCTTGATCCGCCAGGCGACCCGGGCGTTCAACCTGCCCTGCATCGAGATGGAAGGCTTCGAGGCCGACGATCTCATCGCCACCTATTGCCGGCTGGCCTGCGAGGCCGGCGGCGACACCACCATCATCTCCTCCGACAAGGACCTTATGCAACTGGTCGGTGCCACGGTCGGCATGTACGACCCGATGAAGGATCGCCAGATCGGTGTTCCCGAAGTGATCGAGAAATGGGGCGTGCCGCCGGAAAAGATGATCGATCTGCAGGCGTTGACCGGCGACTCCGTGGATAACGTTCCCGGCGTGCCCGGCATCGGCCCGAAGACGGCGGCGCAACTGCTGGAGCAGTTCGGCGACCTCGACGGGCTGCTGGCCCGGGCCGGCGAGATCAAGCAGGACAAGAGGCGCGAATCGATCATCGCCAACACCGACAAGGCGCGCATCTCGCGCCAGCTGGTGACGCTGAAGAACGACGTGCCGGTGGCCGAGGGGCTGGACGACTTCGTCCTGCACGCACCGGACGGCCCGAAGCTGATCGGCTTCCTCAAGACGATGGAATTCACCTCGCTGACCCGTCGCGTCGCGGAAGCGACCAGCACCGAGGCCGGGGACGTCCAGGCCGTCGCTGTCACCGTCGAACGCGCCGATAGTGCGCATGGGCCGGATGTCGGCGCCGGAGCACCCGTCATTGCCCGAAACGGGGCCGAGCCAAGCGAGGCCAACGGAACCACCGAAACACCAAAGCAGGGCGACACCCCTTCCCTGCTCGCGGCGCTGCGGCTGGAGCGGGCGGCCACCCGCAAGATCGACATATCGGCCTACCAATGCATTCGCGATATCGCGACCTTGAAAGCATGGGTGGCCGAAGCGCGCGAGACTGGCATCGCCGCCTTCGACGTCAGGGCGACAGCGGCCGATCCGATGCAGGCCGAACTGATCGGCATGGCAATGGCGACCGCACCTGGCCGCGCCGCCTACATTCCCTTTTCCCACAAGAGCGGCAACGGTGACCTGCTCGGCGGCGGCACGCTGGAAAACCAGATCTCTCTTCGCGAGGCGCTGGCGGTGCTGAAACCACTGCTGGAGGACAAATCGGTCCTCAAGATCGCGCAGAACCTGAAATACGATCTCGTCATCATGAGCCGCTATGGCATCGATGTCGCGCCGTTCGACGACACCATGCTGATCTCCTATGTGCTCGATGCCGGCACGCCGCACGGCCACGGCATGGACGCGCTTGCCGACAAATGGCTTGGCCATACCCCTCTCCAGCTCAAGGACGTGACCGGCTCCGGCAAGAGCTCGGTCGGTTTCGATCAGGTCGACATCGACAAGGCGACCGCCCACGCCGCCGAGGACGCCGACGTCACGCTCCGGCTCTGGCTGGTGCTGAAGCCCCGGCTTGCCGCCAAGGGCCTGGTGTCGGTCTACGAGCGGCTGGAACGGCCGCTGGTGCCGGTGCTGGCGCGCATGGAACAGCGCGGCATTTCGGTCGACCGGCAGATCCTGTCCAGGCTGTCGGGCGAACTGGCGCAAGGTGCCGCCCGGCTGGAGGAGGAAATCTACCAGCTCATCGGCGAACGCATCAACATCGGCTCGCCCAAGCAGCTCGGCGACATCCTGTTTGGCCGGATGGGCCTTCCCGGTGGCTCCAAGACCAAGACCGGCCAGTGGTCGACCTCGGCGCAACTTCTGGAAGACCTCGCCGCCGAGGGTCACGAACTGCCGCGCAAGATCGTCGACTGGCGCCAGCTAACCAAGCTGAAATCGACCTATACCGATGCGCTGCCCGGCTTCATCCATCCCGACACCAAACGCGTCCACACCTCCTACGCGCTTGCCGCGACCACCACGGGCCGCCTGTCATCGTCCGACCCGAACCTGCAGAACATTCCCGTGCGCACCGCCGAGGGGCGCAAGATCAGGACCGCCTTCATTGCCGACAAGGGCAACCGGCTGGTCTCGGCCGACTACAGCCAGATCGAACTGCGCGTGCTCGCCCATGTCGCCGAGATCCCGCAACTGCGGCAGGCCTTCGCCGACGGCGCCGACATCCATGCCATCACCGCCTCGGAGATGTTCAACGTGCCCGTGGAGGGCATGCCTTCGGAAGTCCGCCGCCGCGCGAAGGCGATCAATTTCGGCATTATCTACGGCATCTCCGCCTTCGGCCTCGCCAACCAGCTGTCGATCCCGCGCGAGGAGGCGAGCAACTACATCAAGAAATACTTCGAGCGTTTCCCCGGCATCCGCGACTATATCGAGGAGACCAAGGCCTATGCCCGCGAGCATGGCTTCGTCGAGACGATCTTCGGCCGCCGCATCCACTATCCGGATATAAGATCGTCCAACCCCTCGATCCGCGCGTTCAACGAGCGCGCCTCGATCAATGCCCGCCTGCAAGGCACCGCCGCCGACATCATCCGCCGCGCCATGGTGCGCATGGACGAGGCGCTGGAGAAGGCGAAGCTGTCCGCCCGCATGCTTCTTCAAGTGCATGACGAACTGATCTTCGAAACCGTCGACGCGGAAGTCGAGGCGACCATTCCCGTCGTGCGCCATGTCATGGAAAACGCGGCGATGCCGGCTGTATCGATGTCGGTCCCGCTGCACGTCGACGCCCGAGCGGCCAACAACTGGGACGAGGCGCATTAGCGCCAACGCAAGGTGTGTTGCGATTCAGGTCAAGCGGCCATTTGCAGACCGGCCTCACCTGAATATCAATACACCTCAGGCCGCTTCAGCCCGGCACTTGGCGCACGTCCCACGAAACTCGATCACCGCCTTCTTGGCGGCGAAGCCGGTCGAGTTGACCCATTCGTTCAGCCGGTGGTCGACGTCGTGATCGGACATTTCGGTCACCTGCCCGCATGTGTCGCAGATGGCGAAGGCGGTCATGGAATGGCTGTGGTCGTGCGGTTCGGCGCAGGCGACGAAGGAATTGATGCTTTCCAACCGATGCACGAAGCCTGACTTCACCAGCGTGTCGAGCGCGCGGTAGACTTGTAGCGGGGCGCGGAAGCCCCGCTCACGCAACTGGTCGAGCAAGGTATAGGCGCTGAGCGGCCCACTGGCGGTCTCGAGCTTCTCGAGCACGCACAGCTGGTTTTTCGTCAGCACATCCCTTGCCGCCATGGTTCCGTTCCAACTTGTCCCGCGCCGTTTCCAGGCTGCTTCTTCGAACGTAGAGCCTGGTTCCATTCAGATAGCGACGAACCGCGGTCTTTGCTACTCTTCTGTTGCTGTCCCGGCCGATCGATGACCTGCCGGCACATTTGGGGATGGCGGAGGGATAGCGGGATCTATGGCGAAGCGACATTCAAAATACTGACAAGATTCTCGGTGAGGGTGGCCTCGCTTGGGAAATTCGATCGGGCTTGGGGAAGCAATATGATCAAATTGACACGCCGGACGCTGCTTGTCGGCACGTCGGCGCTGATGGCTGCCGGTACGGTGCCGTTCCGCGCGCTCGCCGCATCGCGCACCTATCATGCGCTGCTGGTGGCATGCACTGAATATCCTGCCCTGCCCCAGAGGAACTGGCTGATCGGGCCGAAGAACGATGCCGGCCTGGTGCACGAATATCTTCTCAAGAACGTGCCCGATCCGGTGCGGTTCGCGCCCGAAAACATTACGCTGCTCGCCAAGGACGTGCCCGGCGCCAAGGGCTTGCCGACCCATGCGGCGATCAAGGCTGCGCTCGCCGATCTTGCCGAGAAAGTGCAGCGCGACGATTTCGTCTATCTGCATTTGTCCGGTCACGGCGCCCAGCAGCCTGCGAGGGTCAAGGGCGACGAGACCGATGGGCTCGATGAGATCTTCCTGCCTGTCGATATCGACAAGTGGATCAACCGCGATGCCGGCGTGCCCAATGCGTTGGTCGACAATGAGATGGGCGACGCGCTGGACGCCATCCGCGACAAGGGCGCCTTTGTCTGGGCGGTGTTCGACTGCTGCCATTCCGGCACTGCGACACGCGCCGTCGAAGTCGACGACGAGATGGAGCGCAAGGTCGAGTTCGCCGACCTGGTCGGCGGCGACGAAGCAGCCCGGGTGGCAGCCGTCAAGACCTATGAGGATACGGCCGCAAGCGCCTCGCGCGGCCTCGACGAAAATGGCGCGCGCAAGCCCGCTTTCAACCTGACGCCGACTGGCGGCGAACCCATCGCCAAGGGCAAGCTGGTCGCCTTCTACGCCGCGCAGACGGTGGAGACGACGCCGGAGATGCCGCTGCCCAAGGGCACCGCGGATGCACCGCGCTTCGGCCTGTTCACCTTCACCATCCTGTCGAAACTGGCCGAGAACCCCAACATCACCTATCGCCAGCTTGGCCAGGCCGTGCTGCAGCAATATTCGGCCGACAGCCGCACCCGGCCGACGCCGCTGTTCGAGGGCGAACTCGACGCGCGCGTCTTCGGCACCGACAAGATGGACGCGGTCATGCAATGGCCAGTCGCCGTCAAGGACGGTGAGGCGACGATCGGCGCCGGCCTGCTGCACCGCCTGACCCCCGGCAGCAAGCTCGCCATCCTGCCCTCGGCGCTGTCGTCGCTGTCGGATGCCGTTGGCTATCTCGAAGTGCAGTCGGCAAAGAACCTGGAAAGCCGCGTCAAGCCAGTCGAGTTCGACAAGAAGCCGGCGCTGAAGCTGGCCGACATTCCAGCGAATTCCTATGCGCGAGTGGCGGAGATCGCCGTCGACTACAAGCTCACAATCGCGCGGCCTGCCGCGACCAGGGGACTTGAGAAGGAAACCGCTCTCGTCAATTCGGTTCTCGACGAGTTGGCCACCGCCAAGGAAACCGGCTTCAACATCGAGCTGGTCGATCCGGGCAAAAGCGCCGAGCTGCGTTTCGCGGTGATGCGCGAGAACGCCATTGCCGGTTCCGCCAAGGACGCGACCGACAAGCCGGCGCTGTGGTTCCTGCCGGCGTCGGGCGATGTGACCCTGAAGGACGGCGGCAAACCGCCGCTGATCATGATCCACCCGGACGATCGCCAGAAACTGGTCGATGCGACGGTCAGGAATTTGCGCACCATCTTCCGCGCCACCGGGCTTTCGCGGCTGGCGGCGGCCTCCGACTACAGGCCAGAGGATGTCGACGTCCAGTTCCAGGTCAAGCGCAGCGACAAGGACGGGCTCGAGCCGTTGCAGGCTTCGGTGGTTCCCCGCGTCTCACCCGGCGACGAGGTGCATGTGCTGGCCAGGAACAGCTCGGACCAGCTGGTCGACATCAACGTGCTTTACGTCGGCAGCGACTATTCGATCACCCACATCGTTGCCGAGCGCCTCGCGCCGCAGGCCACCCTGGAGGAAGGACTGCTGGCCTTCACCGACACCAGTTTCGGCATGGAGCGGATGATCGCGGTGCTGACCGAGGCGCCACCGGAGAGCGAGAAGGAGGATCTGAGCTTCCTGGCGCAGGACGGCGTCGCGTCGATGACGCGCGGGCTGGGCGCCGCCAGCTTCTCCGACATGCTCGCCGATATCGGCATGGCGCCGCCGACCCGCTCGGTGATGCGGCTTGCCGACAAGAGCGGCCCGAAAGGCGCGGTGATGATCTTCCCGATGGAGACGGTGCCGCGCGCCTGAAACTCCGGCGCTGGGGCGCGCGCCCTGTTGCGCCAGCCCTTGCGAGCCGGCCCTTGCGCGCTTGGCGCGATATGAGAACATTCCCGGCCTCAGCCAAAGGGTGAGCGGCTGATGAAACAGATAGGATCGGTCTTGAGGAACAGTGTTTTTTCCTGGCGTGGAGCGGTTGCCGGACTTGCCGGTGGCCTGTTCATGATCGCCAATGCCTCGGCGCAGGACACTTGCGGCCTCTGTGCCAAGCAGGTGGTCATCAATTCGGAACTGGCAACCTGCTTCCTCGATCAATACGACCAGTTCGCCAAAACCAGCAGTGACGCGGTCGTGGTCGATCTCTCAAGTTGCGCCTCGCGCGGCGTGGTCGAAGCGTTGCCCTCGCCGAGCAAGGCGCCGGCGGAGCCGGACGTGCAGTTCATGGTTTCGCGCCCGCAGCTGGCATGCCTGAAAAAGCAGCTTGAAGCGCCGGGCGTGGTGCTCGATCCCTCCGCCACCATCGAATTGGACAACTGCAAATGAAAAAGCCGGGGGGCACGACAAAGCAGACACAGATGGTTGCGACCACCAAGGCGACGGCGGCAACGCAGACGCTGCCTGAAACCACCGAAGGTTTCCCCTGGCCGAGCAGCCATGAGATCAAGAAGGAGAGCAATCCGTTCACCGACCGCGACTGGCGCATGCTGGTCTATGCCTGGTCGGGGATGCTGGTGCGCTTTGCCATCATCTTCACTTTGGCATTCTCGGTCTACCAGTTCCTGGCCAACCAGGAGCAGAAGCGCGTCGAACAGACCATGTCGCTGGTCGAGCTCTGGGAGACCAAGGACTACCAGCAGGCGCAGCGGGCGCTGAAGGATCGTCTCGCTGCCCTCAACGCCAAATACGACAATCTGCTCAGTGCAAATCCCTCGCCGACCGAGGAGCAGGTGTTCCGGCAGCGCATCGGCATCGAGGCGATGAGCGCTTCGGGGGGTGACATGCCGCTTGCCGATTTCAACGAGAATTTCGACCGCATCGTCTATTTCCTCAACCGCCTGTCCTTCTGCGTCGACGGCGACCTGTGTTCGCGCAAAGTGACCGATGCCTATTTCCACGATTATGCCGTCTCGTTCTGGAGTTACTTTGCCGGCTATGTCGACAAGCAGCGCAAGGCGGGTTCACCGACTTTCGCCACGGCCATCGAAGCCTATGTGCGCAATGGGCAGCCCACTGCCGAAGCCAAATGACGAAGGGAAAAGCGGGCTTCCGCCTTATGCGCGCCTGTCGCTGGCTGGCCGTGGCTGGAGCCCTGGTTTCCGCCTCGGTCGCCCGCGCCGAGGACGTCCCCGATTTCCACCTCGACCTCGACACCGGCGGGCACAGCGCCCAAGTCACCGATCTTGCCTTCACGCCCGACGGCGAAGACATCGTCTCTGCGTCCGACGACAAGACCATCCGCATCTGGGACTGGCAGAGCGGCGTGACGCTGCGCACCATCCGCGGCTATCTCGGCAATGGCAGCGATGGCAAGATCTTCGCGGTCGCGGTTTCGCCGGATGGCAAGACGATCGCCGCCGGCGGCTATTTCGGCGCCAGCCTCGGCGACAAGCCGCCCTATGGCGACGTCAGGCTGTTCGACTTTGCCACCGGCAAGATGAAGGCCGTGCTCAAGGCCGCCGACTACGCGACCTATAACCTCGCCTTCTCCCCCGACGGCAAGACCCTGGCTGCCGGTGGTGGCGACGGCATGGTCTATCTCTGGCGGCCCGACGATACATCGGTGACCGGCTGGACGCTGGACAAGAAGCTCGACGCCGATTCCTGGCACATCGACAAGCTGGCCTTCGCCGCCGAGGGAACCCGCCTGGCGGCGGCCACCACCGACAATGGCATCCGGCTCTGGGATGTCGCCAAGGGCGAGGAGATCGCCTTGCCGGCCGAGGCGGAACAATTGAGGGAGATCAGCGTCCAGGCGCTGGCCGCCTCGCTGGACGGCAGCCTGTTTGCCACCGGCAGCAAGGACGGACAGGTCCAGCTCTGGCGCGCGGCCGACGGCACGCTGGCGCGCACCATGCCGAAGCAGGATTTCCTGATCGGTTCGCTGACCTTCGCCAAGGGTTCGCGGCTGGTCGTCTCCTGCGGCTATCGCTGCGCCGACAAGCATCGTTCCACCGTCTGGAACACCGACAACGGCGAGAATCTGCTCGACTACTCCGGTCACGACGGCACCGTCTACGCCAGCGCCGCCAACGCAGACGGCTCGCTGGTGGCGACCGCCGGCGGCACGCGCAACGCCATCCAGGTCTGGGATCCGGCCACCGGCGAACAAAAGGCATTGCTGCAGGGCTTGGGCGAGCCGGTGACATCAATCGGCATCGACGCGGCGAACGGCGTCATCGCCTGGGGCAACGCCAACCCCTGCCCCGATCGCGTGGCCTGCCCGGAAAAGCAGGGCACGTTGAGCAACGCGCTGATATTGCCGACCACCGAGCGTTTCTTCGACGACCCGCAGCCGCTGACGGAACCGGGCTCGTTTGCCCGCGCCGTGCTGGCCGACGAACACTGGTCGCTACGTGCCGCCACGGGTGGCAAGGACGCGCTGGAAAATGCGGTGCTGGAGATACTTCATGACGGTAAGATGGTGCGCTCGATCGAGAACGATGCAACCGTCGGCTTTGTCCATTCCGCCTTTACCCTGATCGACGACGGGCTTGGCCTGATCACCGGCGGCAATGACGGCACGCTGCTGGAATACAAGGCCGCGACCGCCAGGGTCTCCGGCGAATTCATCGGCCACACCGGCGAAATCAACGCCATGGTCGCCTCGCAGAAAGCCGGCCTGCTGGTCACCGGGAGCGCCGACCAGACGCTCAGGCTGTGGAACCTGACGACCCACGAACTGATCGTGTCGATGTTCTTTGCCGGCTCGCAATGGATCGCCTGGATGCCGCAAGGCTATTACTACTCCTCCGACGAGGGCGACAAGCTGATCGGCTGGCAGGTCAACCAGGGCCGCGACCACGAAGGCCGTTTCATCCGCGCCGGCCAGTTGAAGAAATATCTCTGGAGCCCCGAAATGGTGCGCCGCGCCATCATCTTGCGCAGCGCCAGACAGGCGGTCGAGGAGATGCGGCCGGGCGTCGATAACGAGCTGCAAAAGCTTTTGCAGCGCAAGCCGCCGGAATTCGGCATCCGCCTCGCGGAAGACCAAAGCAAGGTCCGCGACGGTTATGTCGCTGTCGAGATCACCGGCGCCAGGGAAGCCGGAACCGATGTCGCCGGCTTCTCGATCCTATCGAACAGCCGCAATGTCGGGGACCTCACCGCACGCTCGGTGGACGGCAACAGCACCATCGTCGAGGTACCGGTCGAGGACGGGAAAAACACAATCCGCATCACCGGCACCAACGAATATGGCTATCTGACCGAGCGCAGCGTCACCGCGCTGGCGAGGAAGACCGAGAAGGCCGAGCCCAAGGGCAAGCTCTATGTCGCGGTGATCGGCGTCGACAAATATCCGTTCCTGACCGACGCCTGCTCCGGCCACGCCTGCGACCTGCGCTACCCCGTCGATGACGCCACCGAATTCCTCAAGGTCATTGCGCAGAAATCGGCGCCGCTGTTCGCGTCCATGGAGACGCTGGTTTTGGTGAACCGCGAAGCGCTCGACGAAGCCCCCGACAACGCCAAGCAGGCCTACGCGGTCGCCAGCGCCGACAACATCATGGAGCCCGATTCGGACACGATCGACGACCAGCTCGCCGATTTCCTCGACCGGCCTGGCGAGCACGACACCACCATCATCTTCGTTGCCGGCCACGGCATCAACATCGACGAGGACTATTATTTCATCCCGACCGACGGCCGCAAACAGGATGCCGAGCGCTGGAAGCGCTCCTCGCTTGTCGACTGGTCCGACATCCAGAAATCGGTCGAACGGGCCAAGGGCATGCGCTTCATGCTGCTCGACACCTGCCACGCCGCCAATGCTTTCAACCCGCGCTTGGAGAAGGACGCGCAGGATGCGCGCATCGTCGTGTTCTCGGCCACCGCCGCCAACAACACCGCCGCCGAACTGCCCGAACTCGGCCATGGCGTCTTCACCTATTCGATCCTCGAGGGCCTGCGCGGCAAGGCGAGGACATCGGACGGTGGCGTCACGCTGTTCGGCCTCGCCGATTTCATTTCGCGCGAGGTGGTGCGGCTGACCGCGTCGAAGCAGAAGCCGTTCTATTATGTCGGCGGTGTGGAAAACATCGTGTTGGCTGAGCCATGAGGCCGATCTTCCTAATCGTGCTCCTAACCCTGCTCTCCCTCCCCACCTTCGCCGCCCCACTCGTCTGCCCGCCCGGCACCGAAAACTTTCCGCCCTTCTACGACGACGCCACACTGTTCAAAAATGCCATCGCCGACGTTGCCAATGTCCAGCCATCCAACCAGCGGCTGACCGGCATCACGGTGCCGCATCATCTGCTCGCCGCTGATCTGGTGGCGCTCGGTTTCAGGGCAGCCTCCGGCTTCCGCTACAAGCGCATCGTCATCCTGTCGCCGGACCACTTCCACAAGACGCACAAGCTCTACGCCACCTCCGTGCGCGGCTTCGACACCGTGCTTGGCTCGGTTGCAGCCGACGCTGACGCGGTGCGCCGGCTGGAGGCAAACAGCGACATGGTCGAGGAATCCTGCCTGTTCGACAAGGAACATGGCGTGCGGGCAACGCTGCCTTTCCTGCACCATTATTTCCCCGAGGCGAGCATCGTTCCGATAGCGATGTCGGTGAAGGCGAAGCGTGGCGATTGGGACCGGCTGGCGGAGGCGCTCAAAGCCATCGTCGACCAGGACACGCTGATCGTCGAATCCACCGACTTTTCGCATTACCTGCCGCAGCACGACTCCAGGCGTTTCGACCAGCAGTCCCTGAACATGCTGGCCGCCGGCTCGCTCGACGGCATAGCGGCGCTGCGCCAGCCCGATCACGCCGATTCCGCCGGTGCGCTCTACATCCAGACCAGGCTGCAGCGCGAATTGTTCGGCGCCCGGCCGCTGGTTATCGCCAACGAGAATTCGCAGGAGCACACGCCGGATTACGTCGAGCGGACCACCAGCTACGTGGTGGCGCTGTTCGGCGCATTCGGTCCGGGCTTCAACAATCCGGCACGGCCAAAGGACAGGATCTACTATCTTGCCGGCGACGTGAATTTCGGCCGCGCCATGAAGAAGATTTTGGTCCGTGACGGCATCGCCGACCGCGTCGTCGACAGCGTCCTTTCGCTGACTGGATCGCGACCGCTGATCGTCAATCTCGAAGGCGTCATCCTGCCCAACGTTCCGGAAGCGATCGACGACATGACGCTGGCGATGCCGGGAGGCCTCGCCCTCGACATGATGAAGCGGCTCAATGTCGCCGCTGTCAGCCTCGCCAACAACCACGCCTACGATCTCGGCCCGTCAGGCTATGCCGAGACGCTGCGCGCCCTGGACGAAGCCGGCATCCCTCATGTCGGCCAGGGCGAAACGCTGGCGCTCGCCGATCTCGATCTTGTCGGCCTGACCGACATCGACACCAACGGCTCGAAGAACACCGACCTGCTCACCCCTGCCCTGCTCGACCGGCTGCTGCATGAGAATGCAAAGCGGCCGGTGGTCGCCTTCGTCCACTGGGGCCGCGAGTACAAAACCGAGCCGTCGCCGCGCGAAGACATGCTGGCCGACGAGATGCGCCTGCGCGGCGTGTCGGCCATCGTCGGCGGCCATCCGCATGTGTCGAGCGAGGCGATCGTGCCGCTGGCCGGCGGCGATGTCGCCGAGGTTTATTCGCTCGGCAACTTCCTGTTCGACCAGAGCGCGCAACGCTCGTCGGGATCGATGCTGGAACTGCGCGTCTTCGCCCAGGGTACGATCTTCACCAGGCTCATTCCGCTGCCGAATTATTTCGAGATGGGCAGGAAATAGCACCTGCCCGATTAAGCTATGTTGAGATTCAGGTCAGGCCGGCCTCACCTGAATATCGACATATCTTAGCCGCAGCCGACCATATCGCGCGGCAGATAGCACGCCGCCGGCTCGGTCTTGGTCTCGAACAGCGACCGCTTCGGCTTGAAATAGAAGAAGGTCACCGGCTTGCTCTCGCGCACGCTGCCATCGGCGAAATGCGCCGCGATGCTGAAGCTGTGGATCGACGACATCGACGACCACATCTTCAGCCGCGCCGTGTAAGCGCTGATGCTCTTGTTGCCACGCACCGGCATGGCGATCGTGTAGTCATGCTTGCCGATCGGAAACTCGATGTTCTGGTAGCGCATCGCCTCCGGCGTGCCGCCGCCGCCATCGCCACATTCGGCCATCGATTCCGGAGTCTCAAAAACCGCCATGGTCACGGAGGTGCGGAACGGCTCGCTCTGCTGGTGGACGTGACCTTCGTCATCCGCCCAGGAATAATCGAACTTGCCGATAGCATTCAGCGTCATCGCCTGTTGCATGTTGCCGAGATAGTCGGCGACCTCGCCGAACTTGATCTTGTTGGTCAGTTGGCTGCGGCAGACATTGAGACTGTCGACCGAAGGACAGGGAAAGCGTCCGGTCTCGAGGCTCGCCGTATCGACGCCAGCCTCGGCGAGCACACTCTTGACCGACACGTCGACACCTTCGCCGAAACCGCCGATGTCCTTGGTGAACATGCGGCTTGGCTGGCCGGTTGCGTCGCCATCTTCGTTCACCGCTGTGAACTGGATCGACATCTTCATGTCCTTGGCATCGCCCCAGCCATTGTTGATAATCGAGAAATCCGGCCGGAAGCCGACACAGCCGAAATGCTCCGATATCGACAGCATCGGCTTGCGGTAGGCATCGCTCGACGCGACTTTCATTTCCAGGCTGTCGAGCTTGACTTTGGATTTGCCTGTCGTCTTGAGGTCGACCTCGGCGAAGGCCGGCGCATCGTCCCAGTCCTTGCTGCCAAAGACATTGCTGGTCGTGATCTGTCCGCTGCCGTTCCAGCTGTCATTGTCCTCATCTGCCTGCGGATAGATCGCAATGTCCTCCTCGCGTACCAAGTGCTGGTACTGCATGTCGGACTGCTGGGTCATGCGCTGATCGACCACGACGCCGATCTCGACCTTGTCGGCGTCACCGCCACCGGCCTGCGCCTTGATGAGGCCGCCCACCCTGGCGTCGGCCAGAACGTCGGGGCGCGACCCGCCGACCTCCTTGCCCATCACCCATTGCGACGCGTAGACCGTGCCACCGGCGAGTCGGGTCCGGCCCCTGCCGTTTTTCAGTCCGTCGACAAACGAGCCGGCAAAAATCTCCCCGGTCGTTGACGACAGTTGACCCTCGCCATTCGCAATGCCGTCGACGAACCGGCCCTCGTAGCGGTTGCCGTCGGCGTCGATATGCATGCCCTTGCCGTTGAGTTCCCCGGCGAGCCAATGCCCTTCGAAAACCTCGCCCGATCGCAGTTCGAGCCGGCCTTGCCCGTCGGGCCGGCCGTTCCTGACATCACCGAGATAGCTGGAATAGATGGTCTTGGGATCGTAGCTCGCCGAGCCTCGCACCCGCCAAACCAGCCTGCCCTTGCCATTGACGGTGCCGTCCTCGGCGATCGTCCGATCCGGCGATTGGCCTGCAGCCGGTTCCCAGACGAAATCGAGGTTTTTCTCAGGATGGAAATCCCAAACGCGCACTGCCCTGCGCAACACCGAACGGGTATCGGCCTGATAGAGGATTTGTACCCGTTCCGCCCAGGCGCCGTCGGCAGGCGCGGCGGCCGGATCGGCGAAAGCCGGTGAAAGCATCAGCGTGCCCAGCATCGATGCGGCCGCGACCCCGAACACTGCCCTTGCCCGCGCCATCCCTTGAGCCCCCTGGACGCCCCAACCCTTTGTCCGATCGAAGCGTAGTCGGCGACCCGGCCCCGTGCAAGCGAAGCCGCATCGACCCAGGAAAAAGGCGGCGAGATCGACCCGCCGCCTTTTCCCGTGCCGTGTGAATGTGCAGCGATTATTTATACAGGCTGTTGATCCACTGGATGTTGGCGGCGTTCAGACGCACGGCGGTGTTCGCGTCGGGGCTTTCGGCCACGTTGACGCCGGTGATGATGCGCTGCTTGGAGTTGTTGTCATAGGCATAGACCGAGCTGCCGCTCGAGCCCGGGAACGTATCGCAGTCATACTGGAAATATTCCGGACCGATGTTCTCGGCATGCACTTCGCAGCTTGCCTTCCACATCGTGCCCATCGGCTTGTCGCCGGGATAGCCGACGAGGTTGGCGGTGAAGTCGCCGAGATCGTCATAATTGGCGTAGCCCAGCCAGCCCAAATTGGTGCCGACATCCTGCTTCAGCGTCACGATGCCGAGATCCCACGGGATGACCGAACCGTAATAGCCCTGGTAATTGTCGATGAAGCCCTGCAGCACATAGGCACTTTCATAAGCGAAGGCGCCGAACGGCGCGTCGTCTGCCGTGCTGCCGTTGAGGCCCGGCACGAACAGATAGTCCGCCAACCAGTCCTTGTCCTCATGGCTGTAGAGGCAATGCGCCGCGGTGAGAACGGTGCGCGGACCGATCAGCGTTGCCGAGCAGCTGCCGAAGCCGGTCTTCGACTTGGCTTCGAGATAGCCGATCGCCGAGAACGGATAGGTCTTGGTGTTCTTGACCTGCACCCGATCGTCGGGGCCGAAAACCTGCCGCCCGGCTTCGCCTTCGCCAAGGTCCGGATCATCGGTCTCGCGCTGGGCCCCGTCCGCGCCATCCGCCGGCGCGTTCAGTTGCTTGATGATAAGCTCCCGCAGCGCCTCGCTTGGCTCGATCTTGATCTCCTTGCCATCGGCGGAACGCCCGACGATGCCATAGGATTTGACAGCCGTTGCCTCGTCGGCGAGCGGCGCGGCGCGGCTGTCTTCATCGGTCAGCTTGGGCGGTGCGATCGGCTTTGCCCGCCCAGGCGTGAAATCGCCCGAAGTCACGTCCCGCATGCTTTCGCCGTTGCCGGCACTGGCTGAGCCGGGGTCGGCAGCGAAAGCGGGGACCGTCCATATTGCAGTGGACAGCAATACGGACGCAATCATAGCGTTTGTCAGTTTTGTCATGGTGAGACTCTCCCAAAAGTCAGCAAGGACTGGATCAAAATACAGAAATATTGTCGAGATCGTGGTGGCGTCGAAAAATCAGCAAGCCTATCGGCGCGCAGGCCGGATCGTTATTTGCCATGGTCAATCAAAAGCCCCCGCCAAAATGACCCTACCCGATATACTGCCTAAAATAATCCTAGATTGGCAATGATAAATCGCTTCCACCTAGCCCGTGGGGGGCTATAGGATTTTGTGCGGGTTCTGCTCGCGGGCACGGTTAGCAAAAGTGGGATTCGGTTTTGTGACCGATCGCGCGCCGATTGAACGCGGCAAGTGATCGGATGTCCGAACCGGCACCGCCTCCTTGCACAATGCCCGGCGCCGGTCCGCGCGGGAAATTGTCTTAGGAGGGGTTCAGGTGCACATCACAAATCGGTTCGGGTCGATCGTTGCCGCTTCGCTGCTTGGCGTCGCCGCTGCCGTCACATTCATCAACACCGGCCAGGCGGGCGAAGGCAACGCAAGACCCGAAGCGGCTGTCTCGCCGATGAAGCGCGTGACCGATGCCAGGGCAAAGGCCGCGGCGGAGAACCCGGACGGCGCCGACCGGGTCTACGGCGGCAACCAGGCCGAGAAGGGCGCCTATCCGTTCCAGGTCGCGTTGCTCACCACCGAGAGGCTGGATGAGAACCCGGCCTCGCAGGCCAACGCACAGTTCTGCGGCGGCAGCCTGATCGCGCCGCAATGGGTGCTGACGGCGGCACACTGTCTCAACGACAACGGCCAGCCGATCTCACCTGGCTCCGTTACCGTGCTGACCGGCGCCACCGAGCTCAGCGAAGGCAAGCGCCACAAGGTGGCTGAAGTCATCGTCAACGAGGGCTACAGCGAGCAGACGCTCGACAACGACCTCGGCCTGCTCCGGCTTGCCGAGCCGGCCGATGCGCCGGCCATCAAGGTCACCCATGACGCGACCCCCGAGGCCGGCAAGACCACGGTCACCGGCTGGGGCAAGATGCAGGACGGGACATTTCCGACCACGCTGATGGTCGCCGACCTCGACTTGCAACCCAACAGCGCCTGCAACACCGGCATCAAGGCCATCTATGCGCATGACCTGAAGGCTGCACTTGGCGATCTGTCCCATCGCATGCGCTATTCGGAAAAGGGTATCGACGCCGCCGCGAACGCGATCGCCGCCGACATGACGGATCCGCTGACTGGCAACATGATCTGCGCCGGCACGACCAGCGGCGTGCGTGACGCCTGCAATGGCGACAGCGGCGGCCCGCTGTTCATGGTCGGCGCCGACGGCCCGGTCCAGGTTGGCGTCGTCAGCTGGGGTGAAGGCCCGGCGGACGGAAGTGCAGCCTGCGGCCATAAGGATGCCTACGGCATCTACACGCGGCTGGCCAACTACACCGGCTGGATCGAAGCCAAGATGAAGACCTCGACGCCGGCGCCGGAAAAACCCAAGGCGGGGCTAGGCACGGCCCAGAAGCCGAAAGCACCCTGAGCCGGCGATAGCGCGCAAAATGGCGGGAGAGGCTCCCGCCATTTTGTTTGCCGGCTTGATGCGCGCGCCTTACTTCCTCGGCGGACCTTTGCGCTCGGCGGAGGCCGCCCACAGATTGATATCGGACTCACGCGCGTAAGTGTCGATCTCGGCCAATTCGGCATCGCTGAAGTCGAGCACCTTGAGCGCTCCGACGCAGTCCTCGACTTGCTCCGGCCGGCTGGCGCCGATCAACGCCGAGGTCACTTTGCCCCTGCGCAGCACCCAGGCGAGCGCCATCTGCGCCAACGTCTGGCCGCGTTTGCCGGCGATCGTATTAAGCGCCTTGATATTGGCGATGGTGCGGTCGTTGATAAAGGCTGTCTTCAGCGACTTGCCCTGGGAAGCGCGGCTACCCTCGGGAATGCCGCCAAGATATTTGTCGGTCAGCATGCCTTGCGCCAGCGGCGAGAACACGATGGAGCCGACGCCGAGCCCTTCGAGGGTGTCGAGCAGGCCGTCATCCTCGACCCAGCGGTTGAGCATCGAATAGCTCGGCTGGTGGATGACGCATGGCGTGCCGAGCTGCCGCAATATGTCGGCGGCTTCGCGGGTGCGCTGCGAATTGTAGGACGAGATCCCGGCATAGAGCGCCTTGCCCGAACGCACCGCATGGTCGAGTGCACCCATGGTTTCTTCCAGCGGCGTGTCGGGATCGAAGCGATGTGAATAGAAGATATCGACATAGTCGAGCCCCATCCGCTTCAGGCTCTGGTCAAGGCTGGCCAGCATGTATTTGCGCCCGCCCCATTCACCGTAGGGACCGGCCCACATTTCATAACCGGCCTTGGTCGAGATGATCAGCTCGTCGCGATAACCGGCGAAATCCGTCCGCAGGATTTCGCCGAAAGCGGTCTCGGCCGAGCCGGGCGGCGGGCCATAATTGTTGGCGAGGTCGAAATGGGTGATGCCGAGATCGAAGGCCTTGCGGGCGATCGCCTGCTTGGTCCTGTGCGGCGTGTCATTGCCGAAATTGTGCCACAGCCCGAGTGAGATCGCCGGCAGTTTGAGGCCGGACCGTCCGCAACGGTTGTAGATCATTTTCTCATAGCGGTTTTCGGCAGGGATGTAGCGCATGACAGGAATCCTCGAATTTGAACGGAGGGAGCACGGTCATCGTTGCCTGATAACAGTGCCCGCGCCCCCTCCTTACCCTCTCCCCGGCCGAACGGGGAGAGGGGGTAAATCAAAATTATCGATAATCCTGCGCCTACTTTGTCTTCGCCAGCAATTCCTTGGCTGCCTTGACGCCAAGAGCGGCCGGCCGCTCACAAGTGGTCTGCATGGCGACGAATTTGCCGGTCTCGCCGGAGCGCAATATGCCGGTCATGACATCGACGGCATGCAGCGCCAGCTCCATCGAACAGCGGTGCGGCCGCCCTTCGGCGATTGCCAGCGCCATGTCGGCGAGGCCGGCGGTGCGGTAATTGGCCATCAGGCCCTGGCCGTGCATTTCGTTCGGGATGCCAAGCGGATGCTTCCACTTCGGCAGCTTCTTGACCGGCTTGCCTTCGGCGGTAAAGCGCACCTCGCCACCGAAGAAGTTCGGATCCGGTACGAACACGGTCCCCGCTTCGCCATAGAGTTCCATCGGCGCGTGGCCGTGAGCCCAGACGTCCCAGCTGGTGTTCAGCGTCACCACGGCGCCATTCTCGAACTCCAGCAGGCCATGGATGGTGGTCGGCGTGTTGACCGGGATTTTTTCGCCGGCGCGCGGCTTTGAGCTGATCGTCCGTTCTTTGGCCGGGGTTATCGCGAAGGCCGCCACCTGCTTCACCGGTCCGATCAACTGGATCAGATTGGTGATATAGTACGGCCCGATATCGAGCACCGGCCCCGCACCCGGCTGGAAGAAGAAATCCGGATTGGGGTGCCAATGCTCCATGCCATGGCCCATGACGTGGCAGGTGCCGCTGGTGATCTTGCCAAGCTTTCCCTCGTCGATCAGTTCACGCACCAACTGGTGCGCGCCGCCGAGGAAGGTGTCGGGCGCCGAGCCGATGCGCAGCCCCTTCTTTTCCGCCCGCGCCTTGAGGTCCAGGCCCTCTTTGAGCGACAGCACGAACGGCTTTTCCGAATAGACGTGCTTGCCGGCATCGAGCACCTGTTTCGACACCTCATAATGCACGGCCGGTACCGTCAGGTTGACGACAATGTCGATATCATCGGCCTTGAGCAGGTTCTCGACGGTCTCGGCGCGCAACTTGAACTCCTTCGCCCGCGCCTTGGCCACATCCATGTTTATGTCGGCGCAGGCGCGCATCTCGATGCCGCGAAACAGCGGCGCCAGCGAAAAATACGCCTTCGAGATGTTGCCGCAGCCAATGACGCCAATACCCAATTTCTTTGCCATTATGATTGTTCCTAGTAGTTCTTGACGGTTGCGATCGAGCGGCGGGCGAAGCGCTCGATATCGTTGGGATTGTCCTGTTCCATGACAAAGTATTTTGCCGCGCTCTTGGCCCGCAGCACCCTGATGAGGCCGGCCCAGTCGATCGTGCCGTGGCCGACATCCGACCAGCCATCCTCGTCCAGCCCCTCGCCCGGCTTGGCGATGTCCTTCACATGCACGGCGACGATGCGCTTGCCGTGCTTTTCGATCCAGGGCAACGGATCGGCGCCGCCGCGCACCACCCAGGCAAGGTCCATCTCCCAGCCGACATCAGGGGCGGAAGAAAGGATGTGATCCTGCGGCACCGAGCCGTCGGCCAGTGCCTTGAACTCGAAATCATGGTTGTGCCAGGCAAAGCCGTAGCCGGCCTTCGACGCCACCTCGCCGACCTTGGCCAGGCGCTCGCCGAAGCCGCGCCAGCCGGCGCTGTCGGACGGCCTGTCCTCGGCCATCAGATAGGGGCAGATCAAGAGTTTGATGCCGAGCGCATCGGCGATCTTGCGGACGCCGCCGAAGTCGTTCTCCAGCGCATCGATGGAAAAATGCCCGGTCGGCATGGCAAGTCCGTTCTTGTCGAGTTCGGCACGGAAGGCCTTGGGATCGTCATAGACGCCGCCAAAGCCTTCGACCTGTGTATAGCCGAGCTTGCCGAGTGTCTCGAGCACGCCTTCCCAGGGCTGGAAATTGCGGGCGCTGTAAAGTTGGAATGACCAGTTCATCGTCTTTGTCCGTTTTGCTTGTTTTGCTTTGGGGATGGTTATTCGGGCGTTAGATGCGGCTGCCGGTTTCGGCGTTGAATAGCGAGGCTCGCATCGGGTCGAAGCCCACCGTCACCGCCTCGTCGTTTTTGGGCGTGCGTTCCGAGGTGACCCGGACGCTGAATTTCTGCTCGGCAAGCTTCAGCCACACCAGCGTGTCGGAGCCCATCGGTTCGACCACCTCGACATTGGCCGCTGTCGAGAACGGCCAGCCCGTGCCGCTGTTCAGACTGACATGTTCAGGCCTGATGCCGAACACCGCTGGGCCGGCTTCCGGTTGCCCGTCGAACTGATAGGTGCCGAGTGGAATATTGAGATCTTCGGCCACAAAGAACCAGCCGTCACCGCGCTTGTCCAGCCGCCCTTCGACGAAGTTCATTGCCGGCGAACCGAGGAAGCCCGCCACGAACCGATTGACCGGGCGGTTGTAGATGGTCTGCGGCGCGTCGAGCTGCTGGATGACACCGCCCTTCATAACCGCGATCCGGTCGGCCAGGGTCATCGCCTCGATCTGGTCGTGGGTGACGTAGATCATGGTGTTCTGCAGCCTGCGGTGCAAAAGCTTGATCTCGACGCGCAGTTCCGAGCGCAGTTTGGCATCGAGATTGGACAGCGGCTCGTCGAACAGGAAGACGTCGACATCGCGCACCAGCGCCCGCCCGATCGCTACCCGCTGGCGTTGGCCGCCGGAAAGCGCCGAGGGCTTGCGCTGCAGCAGCGGTTCGATCTGCAGGATCTCGGCGGCGCGCGCGATGCGTTTGGCGATCTCGCCCCTGGCCAGGCCCGCGACACGCAGGCCGAAGGATAGGTTCTTCTCCACCGTCATTTGCGGATAGAGCGCGTAGGACTGGAACACCATGCCGATGCCACGGTCCTTGGGCTCTTCCCAGGTGACGTTCTTGCCCTTGATGAAGATGCGGCCCTTCGAGATGTCGAGCAGCCCGGCAATGCAGTTGAGCAAGGTCGACTTGCCGCATCCGGAGGGTCCCAGCAGCACGATGAACTCGCCATCGGCGATATCGAGATTGAGCGTCTGCAGAACCGACACCGCGCCGTAGTTCAGCGACAGGTTCTGGATCGATACGCTGGGATTTTCAATTTCTGCCATCATCACCCTTTCACCGCGCCGGCGGCAATGCCACGCACGAAAAGCCTGCCGGAAATGAAGTAGATGACGAGCGGGACCAGCCCGGTCAGGATCGTAGCCGCCATATTGACGTTGTATTCCTTCACGCCCTGCACCGAGTTGACGATATTGTTGAGCTGCACCGTCATCGGATAGGTGTCGGGGCGGGTGTAGACGACGCCGAACAGGAAGTCGTTCCAGATGCCGGTCACCTGCAGGATGACGGCGACGACGAAGATCGGCAGCGACATCGGCACCATGATGCGCAGGTAGATGCCCCAGAATCCGGCACCATCGACACGCGCCGCCCGGAACAGTTCCTCCGGCATGGAGGTGAAATAGTTGCGGAACAGAAGCGTCAGGATCGGCATGCCGAAAATGGAATGGACGATGACCAGGCCGCTGAGGCTGCCATAGAGTCCGATCTCGCGCAGGATGATGACGATCGGATAGATCATCACCTGATAGGGAATGAACGCACCGACGATGAGGATGATGAAGAACGTGTCGGCGCCCTTGAAGCGCCAGTTGGCCAGCGCATAGCCGTTTACGGAGGCAATCGCGATCGACAGGATCACCGAGGGAACGGTGATGCGAACCGAGTTCCAGAAGCCACGCGAAAGCCCATCGCAATTGAGCCCGGTGCAAGCCGTCGACCACGCCTTGACCCAGGGCTCGAAGGTGATCTCGAGCGGCGGCGAGAAGATGTTGCCGAGGCGGATTTCCGGCATGCCCTTGAGCGAGGTGACGATCATCACATAGAGCGGCAAGAGGTAGTAGAGCGCCACCAGGATGAGCGTGCCATAGAGGAAGATGTTGCGGCGCGAGAACATGTGACGCGGCTTCGGTCCATTGGGTTCCGAGGCATCGGCTCGAATGGTGCCGGACGGTGCGGACGGGGAAACGGCATGATCAGACACGCTTCCTGCCTCCGAATTCGAGATAGGCCCACGGCACGATGACGATCATCACCGAGAGCAGCATCATGGTCGAGGCGGCAAAACCCTGGCCGAGATTCTGGGCGAAAAACATGTAGTCGTAGACATACTTTGCCGGCACTTCCGACGCGATGCCAGGCCCGCCGCTGGTCTGGGCGACGACCAGGTCGTAGACCTTGACGATGCCCGATGCGATGATGACCAGGGTGGTGATGAAGACCGGTCGCATCATCGGGATGATGATGAACAGATAGGTCTTCCACATCGGTATCCCGTCGACCCGCGCCGCCTTCCAGATGTCCTCGTCGATGCCGCGCAGGCCGGCCAGCATCAGGCACATGATCAGCCCGGTGCCTTGCCACAGCGCGGCGATCGATATGCCGTAGATGACGATGCTGGAATTGTAGAGCGGATCGAAATTGAAGCTTGTCCAGCCAAGGCCTCGTATCACGCCCTGGATACCGAAATCCGGATTGAGCAGCCATTGCCATACAAGACCGGTGACGATGAAGGAGAGAGCGAAGGGATAGAGGAAGATCGTGCGGAACGTGTCCTCGAAACGGATCTTCTGGTCGAGCAGAGCGGCCAGAATGAAGCCGATCACCAGCGAGAACACCAGCGAGATCACGCCATAGATCAGAAGATTCTCGATCGAAATCAGCCAGCGCGGAGTCGCCCACAACCGGTGATACTGGTCGAGGCCGACGAAATTCAGCCGCGGCAACAGCTTCGAATTGGTGAAGGAATAGAGCACCGTCCACGCTGTGCCGCCAACGAACACCACCAGCGCGGTGAGGATCATCGGGATCGAGGCGATCTTCGCATTCAAGTTGCGAAACAGTCGAATGGGGCGTTCGCTCTTGCTCATCGGAACAGCCATGCTGGATCGGGTAAGGGCGGCGGGCTCCCGGCCCGGTTTTGCACCAAGCCGGGAGGAAGGGAATTTGCCTGCGATATCAGTCCGCCGTCGCGATGATATCGGCGAAGCGCTTCTGTGCCTCTTCGAGCGTCATCTCGGGCTTGGCGAAGAACTCGGAGAACAGGTCCTCCTTCTGCTTCTGGCTGTCCTGCGAAAGCAGCTGGTCTGTCCACGGCATGACGGCGCCCTTGGCCAGGATGGCGAGGCCCTTCTTCATGCAGTCGTTGGCTGCGTTGAGGTCGACGTCGCCACGTACCGGCAGGGAGCCCTTCTTGAGGTTGAAAGCGACCTGGGTCTTGGGATCGAGCAATGTCTCGGCCAGCACTTCCTGCGCCTTGGACTTGTCGGCATCCTTGAGCAGCGGGAAATAGAAGGCATCGCCACCGGTGGCGATGACCTCATTCAGGCCGAGGCCGGGAAGGCAGGTATAGTCCTTGCCGGCGGTCTTGCCGGCCACCTGGAATTCACCTTGCGCCCAGTCGCCCATGATCTGGCCGCCGGCCTTGCCGGTGATGACCATGTTAGTGGCCTGGTTCCAGTCCTGCACATTGGTATTCTTGGCCATCTTGCGCGCATCATCGGCCGCCTTGAACACCTTGGCGACCTCGGGACCGGCGGCGAACTTGGCGTCCTTGTCCTTGTAGACCTTGAGGAAGGTGTCGGTGCCGCCGACCGCGGCAAGCAACACGTCGAAAGCGCCGGACGACTGCCAGGCCTGCCCGCCGACCGCGAGCGGCACGATGCCTGCCTTCTCCAGCGCCGGGGCGGCGGCGACGTATTCATTCCAGTTCTTCGGCACCGGCACGCCGGCCTTCTCGAACGCGGCGTTCGACAGCCACAGCCACTGCCAGGAGTGGATGTTTACCGGCACGCAATAGATCTTGCCATCGATGGTGCAGCTGTCGAGCAGGCTCTTCGGCCGCACGACCTCGGTCCATTTGCCCTTGGTGGCGACATCGGTGAGGTCGCGCATCAGGCCGGCCTGCACCAGCTCTTCCGCTTGCCGGCCGTGATTGAACTGGGTGGCGCCCATCGGATCGCCGCCGGTGATGCGGCTGATCATGATCGGCCGCGCCGTGCCGCCGGAGCCGGCAATGGCGCCATCGACCCAATGGTTGCCGGTGGCGTCGAAAGCCTTGGCGAGTTCCGCGACCGCCGCCGCCTCGCCGCCGGAGGTCCACCAATGAGTGACTTCCAGGTCCGTCGCGGCGGCTTGGCCGGCGAACTGCAGAGCGGCCGTTGCCGCCAGCGCGGCGGTCAAAAGTTTGTATCGCATTTCGGTTCCTCCCAGAATCTGAAACGTTACAGATTTTCGATACGGCAATTGCGCGAATGGCGCAAGCCCTTGAGCAAACGGGCTTCGACATTTTTTCGAGCCGTGAACAAATTCGGTCGAAAACCCGTGCCGATGTGCACCGCAGCATAGATCGCTGCGACGCAAAAACACCCCACAGTGCATTAAAGCCGGCAAAAATCCGTGATCAAGGCATTTTCCTCTGGAATCCCAATAGGTTTCGCAAAACGCGCCATCACGTCTCGGACACGCTCAAGCCTGGCGACATTGGCAATCTGTAACGTTTCAGTATATTGAGCCAATTCTGGCTGGAGCGCATATCGTATCGCAATGACGGCGATTGCCGACCCAGCCTGCGGCTGCTATGCGCCTGACGGGCGGGACGAATGGACAGACGGCGTACGGACAAGAATGACGAGGCGTCGGCGCAAGGGCGGCCGACGTTGAAGACGCTTGCCTTCATGACCGGGCTCGGCGTCACTACCGTCTCGCGCGCCTTGAAGGATGCTCCGGAGATCGGCGCCGAGACCAGGCGCCGCGTCCAGTTGGTCGCCAAGCAGATCGGCTACCGGCCGAACCGCGCCGGTGTGCGATTGCGCACGGGCAAGACCAATGTCATCAGCCTCGTGCTCAACACCGAGCAGGAGATCATGAGTTTTGTCTCCGACATAATATATGGCGTCTCGGAGGTCATTGCCGACACGCCCTACCACCTGATCGTCACGCCTTATTCGCGCTCTCAGGATCCGCTCGACCCCATACGCTATCTGGTCGAGACCGGTTCCGCCGACGGCGTCATCATTTCACGCACGCAGCCGAACGACGCCAGGGCGCGCTACATGCTGGAACACGGCATTCCCTTTGCCACGCATGGACGCACCGAGATGGGGCTGGTTCATCCCTATCATGATTTCGACAACTACGCCTTCGCGGTGGAAGCCGTGCGGCGCCTGGCCGGCATTGGCCGCCGCAGGCTCGCTTTGCTTGCGCCTCCGGTCGGGCTGACCTATCACAGCCACACCGTCAACGGCTTTGCCGACGCGCTGAGCGAGGTCGGCGCCAGCGAGATCCCGTTCAGCACCGTGTCGATCGATCAGTCGATCGAGCAGATCAGGACGAGGACCGCGCAGTTGATGCGCCGCGACGTCAGGCCGGACGGCTTCGTCAGCAGCGCCGCCGCCGCGACGCTCGCGCTCGTCGCCGGCATCGAGGATGCCGGCCTCAAGCTCGGTCGTGACGTCGACATCGTCTCCAAGCAGTCGTCGGACCTTTTGCATTTGTTCCGGCCGGAACTGCTGATCGTCAACGAGAACTTCCGGCTGGCGGGCTCCGAGCTCGCCCGCTCCGTGCTCGGCTGGATCGGCGGCGCCGCGCCCGGCACGCTGCAGTCGCTCAGCGTGCCGGGTGAAGTCCTGGCCTACAGACGTTCGGGCGACTAACCCGCCGCGCCGCTGCCCCACGGGCCGTGGAACGCGCCCTGTTCGCCGATGCGTTCGAAGCCATGCGCGCCGAAGAAGTCACGCTGCGCCTGGATCAGGTTGGAGGTGCCGCGGCCCTGGCGATAGCTGTCGAAATAGGCAAGCGCCGAAGCCAGCGCTGGCACCGGCGAGCCGGCCTCGGAAGCCCTGGCCACGGCGCGCCGCAGCGACGGGTGCGCCTCCTGCATCATGGTGATGAAGGCCGGCGCCATCAAAAGATTGGTCGAAGCGCCGCCGCTGCCGAAAGCCTCGGCCATCGTATCCAGCATCTGCGAGCGGATGATGCAGCCGGCCCGCCAGATCTTGGCGATGGTCGGCATCGGCAGGTTCCAGTTGAACTCCTTCGAGGCGCCGCTCATCACAGCGAAGCCTTGCGCGTAGGCGGATATCTTGCCGGCGAATAGCGCCAGTTCGAGGTCTTTCAGCAGCGCATCCTTGTCGCCGGAAATTTTCGTCACGCCGATGTTGCCATAGGCCTTTTGCGCCGCCTGCCGCTCGTCCTTGATCGACGACAGAACGCGCGCCGCCACCGCCGCCTCGATCGCGGTCGCCGGAATGCCGAGCTGCTGCGCCTCGATGACCGACCATTTGCCGGTGCCCTTCTGGCCGGCGCGGTCGAGAATGATGTCGACCACCGGCTTGCCGGTCTTCGGATCGTCGGCGGCCAGCACCTTGGCGGTGATCTCGATCAGGTAAGAATTGAGCCGGCCCTTGTTCCAGGTTTCAAACACCGTGCCGATGTCCTTCGGCCCCATGCCCAGGCCGTCGCGCAGGATGCCGTATATCTCGGCGATCATCTGCATGTCGGCATATTCGATGCCATTGTGGATGGTCTTGACGAAATGCCCGGCGCCGTCGGTGCCGAGCCAGGCGGCACACGGCTCGTCCTTGAACTTGGCGGAGATCGCCGTCAGCACCTTCTCGACACGCTTCCAGCTATCTTCGGTGCCGCCGACCATGATAGACGGCCCGTGGCGCGCGCCCTCCTCGCCGCCCGACACACCCATGCCGATGAAGGTCAGGCCCGAGCCCGAAAGCTCGGAGAAGCGCCGCATCGTGTCACGGAAATTGGCGTTACCCGCATCGATGACGATGTCGTTGGCCGACAGCACGCCGCGCAAGGCTTCGATCTGCTCGTCGACCGGCTTGCCGGCCAGCACCATGATAATGATCGGGCGCGGCGGCCGGATCGCGGCGGCGAGCTCTTCCAGGCTGTAACAGGGAACAACCATATCCCTGAGCGCGCCGGCATTCTCGACGAAAGCGTCGGTGCGCGCCCTTGTGCGGTTGAAGACGGCGATGCGGTGCCCGTGCTCGGCGATGTTGAGCGCCAGGTTGGAGCCCATCGTGCCAAGGCCGATCAGGCCGATTTCGGCTTTTTCCATCGTTTCTTCCCTGCTTTCGGATTTTGTTGAGACCGCGTTTTGGGAACGATGATTGACGGGCCTTGCGGGTCGCGTCAACCGCCTCGCCGAATTGTGTTGGGCCGAACTCCGGTCGGGGTGCTCGGCCCTACGGCCTGATATCCACCGGCGCTTCGATCTTCACCATGTCGAAATCCGAGACCAGGATGTCGAGGCGCACCGTCCAGCGGCCGGGAACCGGAATGACCAGGTTGTCGACACGCCAGCTGCCGTCGCCGGGCTTGGTCGCCTCCCGCTTCAGCGGCTCGATGCCGGAATCGGGTTTCGACAGGACCAGCGTCACTTCCTTGGCATCGAGCGGCCCGAAATCGCCGCTCATGATGATCATCGAGGCGGCAACCGGTCCGGCATGGCCGGGGGTGATGCTGAGATCGGCCATCGCCTGCAGCGCGTGGACGTGAACCGAGACCGGCCGCGCTGCCGCGATTGCGAGCGCCCTTGGCGGCGGCGTGAAGCGCCAGCCCGCGGCAACGCCGAAGATCGCCAGCACGATCAGAATTTCGACGCCGATCGAACGGGTGAGCCTGCGCTGCACCTCCGTCGATCCCGCCTCGGCCGAGGCGGTGAGCCTCCAGCGGTTGACGGCGGCCAGCGTGAACAGAAAGACCAGCAGCGCGAGCTTGACCAGCAGCAGCCGACCATAGGCGGTGTCGACCAGCGCAACGGGCGTCTGCGCCTGGATCGCCGCCAGTGCGACGCCGGCCACGGCAAGCACGGCCACCACCGGCATGATCAGGCGCGAAAACCGGCGCAGGAAGGGTGCCGCATGTGCGGACGAACCCTTTAGCGCCAGGCCGAGCGGTACCAGGGCGCCGGCCCAGAAAGCAATGCCGATGCCGTGCAGGAACACCAGCGGCCGCGTCAGCCATTGCGGTTCGGCCGCACTGGCATGGCCGCTGGCGGCAAGCGCAACGCCGACACCGGCGAGGCCCGCAAGGGCGAATGGCCTGGCGACCACGCGCGGTCCGGCCAGCGAAAGCAGGCCAAGCCCCAGTGCGATCAGGGCGATCAGCACCGTCCAGCCGAAGCTGGTGCCAAGCCCGGTTCGCCAGATGACCGGCTGCGCCAGGTGGGAGAGCGGCGCCCCGAGCGCATCGAGACCCTGAAAGCCCAGCGAAAGCGGCGCCGCCACCAGCCCGCACAGGACCGCGGCCGTGACGAAGCGCTGACCGGCCCGTGCTTCACCGGCCAGCCAGGCAAGCGCGAAGGCTCCGCCAACACCGAGGAAAAGGCCCGTGTAGAGGAATATCTTGCCGATCCAGATCGCCGACCGCAGCGGCCACTCGACCGCTTCCGACACGACCGGCGGCTCGCTTGGCGCGCCAATCGAAAACAGCAGCGAGCCGCTGACCGGATGGCCGTCGGCGGAAATGACGCGCCAGCTCAGCACATGCGTGCCGGATTTGAGTGCCTGCGGATTGCCGATCTCGACAGTCTGGTCGCTGAGGCGGAAATCGGTCAACGGAACCGGCGTGCCGTCGGGCTTCACCAAGGTCAGCACCAGTGGCGAGACCGGCTCGCTGAAGGTCAGCGAGAACCGCGCCGGAGCCTGCGCCAGCACGGCGCCATCGGCCGGATCGGTCTTGATCAGCGCTGCGTGGGCAAAAGCCTGATTTGTCGAGGCCATGACGATAAGCGCCATGACCGCGGCGAGCAGCCCGCCGGCGGTCCAGCCGACGCGCTTGCCGGTCATTGCGGCCCTTTGAAGTGGAAATATCGCGCTCATGTCACCGCCATCGAACCGGCGGCGCACCTTGCGGACGGAGTGCGCCGCCAGGAGATCATTTCTTCGGCAACAGCTTGATGCCGGGCGCCGGATTCTCCAGCGCGTCTTCATCCTGCCCCGCCGCCGGGATTTCGATCCAGCGGTCGGCGGCGCCGTCGCATTCCTGCACCACCGGGAAGTAGAGTTTCTGGCCGACGGGCAGGTCCGCCGTCAGCGTCGCGCGGAAGACGAACTCGTCGTAGAATTCATCCGGCAGGCTGCCGCCGCTCCAGTCGAGTTCCTTGACCCCATCGGTCACCGCCTGTCCGTAGAGCTGGTAGGACTTTTCGTATTTGCCCTTCTTGGTCTGCAGCGTCCAGCCGGGCTTCGGCATCGGCTTCACCGCGATCACCCCTTCCGGAATCTGCACGCGCACGGCGGTCGTCGCCTTGCCCTCGCAACCATGCGGCACGCGCAGGACCGCCTTGTAGGTCGAGCCGACGGCCGCTTCCTGGGTTTCGAGCGTAATGTGCGCGAAGGCGGCATTCGTCCCCAGCGCCAGAAGTGCGCCGGCCGCCAAGAGATACTTGTTCATGATGGTCCCTCTGATCTCAAATTGTAGAACTGGCAGGATCAATTGGCGCGGTCGTCCATGCCGCCGCCCATGCCCTCGACCGCGAACTCGACGCTGACGGTGCCGGCCTTCTCGAAAGTCAGCGTGGCGGAGAATTTTTCGCCCTGCTTGGGTTGCCGCTTCAGGCCGATGAACATCAGATGATAGCCGCCGGGCGCCAGCGCCACCTTGCCGCCGGCCGGAATCTCCAGGCCGCCGGTAACCGGCCGCATGGTCATGACGCCATCCTTGACGCCCATTTCATGCAGCTCGGCTTTTTCAGAGACGTCGGAGGAAATCGACAGCAGCCGGTCCGATGTGCTGCCCTTGTTGGTGATGGTGAAATAGCCGCCGGCCACCTTGGCGCCGGCCGGCGTGGCGCGCGACCAGGGATGTCCGATCTCGAGGTCGCCGACCTTGAACTCGTGCGCCAGGACGGCCTGGGCGCCCAGGAGCACAAGCCCGAAGGCCAGTGCTGCAATGCCGAATTTTTCACGCAAGCGCGAGACGATGCGGCCGAACATGATGTCCGCCACGATGTGGAGGGAATAAGACATGGTTGCTCCATGAATTGGCGATCGCGCCGATGCCGGCCGCGAACAGTTTGATCTTTGGATGGGTGCGCCCGCGAAAGGTTCCACCGGGCGAACAAGCTCAGGCCGCCGGAGGCGCGCGGGGATTCGACGGCGAGCGCTCGCGGGCGAAGTCGAGATGGATGCTTGCCGGAAAGACGAAGGCGACCGCTTCGAAGGACAGGCCTGCCAACCCCAGGCCAGTATCGAGCGGCGGGGCATGAACGGACGAAAACATGCTGCAGCCAAGCGTGCAGCAGGCCGGCAAATGAGATGGGTGCTGGTCTTCGCCAGGAAGCTGCGTGGCGCCATCATGGGTACAGATGACGTTGCCGAAGGCATCGAGCTGCGCGGTGTTCGGCCCGATGCCGAAGGCGAAGGCGCCGAGCGTCGACTGGAGCAGCAGCAGATAGGCCGCGACAAGCGCGACCGGCATGTTCCACCGTCTCCCCTTCTTGTTCAAACGACTTGCCTGTTTCAAACGACTTGCCTGTTCAAACCATCTGGAGAGATACCTATCACGCCCGCGGAAGGTCGAAAATCGCCAAATCCAGACTGCGGCAACACGGCACGATCAGGATTTTTGCGGCCGGCTTTCGGGGATCGACGTCAGCAATGTCTGGCGCGCCGACTTCAGGTGCTTGCGGCAGGCGGCGTCGACCTTGCCGAGATCGCGCGACTTGAGCGCCTCGATATAGGCAAGATGCTCGCCGACCGCGACTTCATTGCGCTCGCGTTCCTGCGCCTTGTTCCATTGGTAGTGGTAGTGGAAGATCATGGCGATGACGTCGTAGAAATCGACGATGAAGCGGTTGTGCGAGGCACGATGGATGAGCCGGTGGAAGCGCTCATCCAGCTCGGAGAACTCGTTGAAGCGCGTCGCGATCTCGCTTGCCAGGAGACGATGCTCCCCGTCCAATCGATCGAGATCGGCCCAGACCGGACTGTCCTGCGGCAGCGCCGCGAAGGCGGCGGCCGAGCGCATTTCGAACATCTCGCGGATTTCGGTCAGTTCAAGTGCAAAGGCCCGTGTAAAGCCCTTCAGCACCCAATGGCTGTTGCGGCGCTTCTCGATCAGGCCGAAACGGGAGAAGCGGATCAGGAACTCGCGCACGCTGGTGGTGCCGACGCCGATCTCGCGCGCCAGTTCGAGCTCGTTGATCTGCATGCCGGCCTCGGCGCCGCTGGCGAGCAGCCGCCGCATGAAGGACCGCTCGATGATCTCGGCCAGCGTGTCGGTCTCTTCCTCGGGGAAGAAATCATCGGGACGCGGATCGCGCAGCACCGTCTTGGCACGCTTGTTCCAGGCGATCAGCCCGGTTTCTTCCATGCGCGTCAGGATGCTGCGCACGGTCGTGCGGCTGACGCCGAGCAGCGCGCCCAGCTCAGGCTCCGACGGCAGGCTGCGCGTCTCGTCGAGCAGCCGGAGACACCTGTTGTAGGCATCCTTGTAGACGTTATTGCTCTTCGACATCCCCTGACCCAATCATGCCGGCGCTTGCGGCTGCCGGCTTGAAGCGCAATATGACGTTCACATGACCCTGAAAAGCGGAATCGCTTTCGCCAGGGACTCGCCCACCGGTTGCAGCACCACTCATCCAAGGCGGAGCCGCCACGAAAAAACAATTGACGCAAAACTGTTTTTTCCCGATAAAAGACATTAACTCTTAACAGGCGCGTGTCAATCCGCCCGCGCATCCCAGGATCACCCAGGAAACGCTCGTGAACGCCTCAAACACCATTCTTCTGTCCCCCGCCGACAATGTCGCGGTTGCCAATGGCCGCATCGAAATGGGCACCGTGCTGCCAGGCGGCGCGCTTGCCAGCTCCGTCATCGAACCCGGCCACAAGGTCGCGATCAAGCCCATTCCCGCCGGTTCCGCGGTGGTCAAATACGCCCAGGCGATCGGCCGCGCCACGCAGGATATCGCGCCGGGCGAGCATGTCCATTCGCACAATCTGGTATTCGAGGCCGGCCGTCTGCCGGTGGTGCCGCCGAGCGAGGCCGAACACGCGACCGAAGCCGATCGCGCCCGCACCTTCATGGGCTATCGGCGCGCCGACGGCCGTGCCGGCACGCGCAACTTCATCGGCATCATCGCCAGCGTCAATTGCTCGGCCACCGTCTGCCATTCCATCGCCGACACCGCCAACCGCACCTTGCTGCCGAAATATCCCGGCATCGACGGCTTCGTGCCCATCGTCCACGGCCAGGGCTGCGGCATGAGCGGCACCGGCGACGGCATGATGGTGCTGCACCGCACGCTTGCCGGCTATGCCCGACATCCCAATTTCGGCGGCGTGCTGATGGTTGGCCTCGGCTGCGAGGTCAACCAGCTCACCCTCTACGGCCAGAAGGGTGCGGCCGCGGGAAAGCGCCATTTCAACATCCAGGACGCCGGCGGGTCGCGCAAATCGGTCGAAAAGGCGATGGGCGTGCTGGCCGAGATCGCCGAGGAGGTCGGCCAACTGAAGCGTGAGCCGATCCCGGTCAGCGAGATCGTCGTCGGCCTGCAATGCGGCGGCTCCGACGGCATGTCGGGCATCACCGCCAATCCGGCACTGGGTGCGGCCGTCGACATATTGGCCGGCGTCGGCGGGATCGGCATCCTGTCCGAGACCACGGAAATCTATGGCGCCGAGCATCTGCTCGCCTATCGCGCCGCGACCCCCGAGATCGCCAAGAAGCTCGACGGCTATGTGAAGTGGTGGGAAGACCACGTCGCCAAGCATGGCGCCTCGATCGACAACAACCCCTCGCCCGGCAACAAGCGCGGCGGCCTCACCACCATCCTGGAAAAGTCGCTGGGCGCGGTCGCCAAGGGCGGCCAGACGCCGCTCAACGGTGTCTTCGGCTATGCCGAGAAGGTCATCGGCAACGGACTGGTGTTCATGGACACGCCCGGTTACGATCCGGTCTCGGCCACCGGCCAGGTCGCGGGTGGCGCCAATGTCATCGTCTTCACCACTGGCCGCGGTTCCTGCTTCGGCTGCCGGCCGACACCATCGATCAAGGTCGCCACCAACTCGACCATGTATCACCAGATGGAAGAGGACATGGACGTCAATTGCGGCGTCATCGCTTCGGGAGAAAAGACCATCGCCGGCATGGGCCGCGAAATCTTCGAACTGATCGTCGAGACGGCTTCGGGCCGCAAGACGAAGAGCGAGGATTTTGGCTATGGCGACAACGAATTCGTGCCCTGGCATCTCGGCGCGACGCTCTAACGTCGACTGAATATCTGGTAGACTTGCCGGGCCGGACAACGGCCGGCAACGGGGAGGTTGTGCATGGAAAAACGCCGCATCGGCCAGACAGCGCTGGAGGTCACCGAGGTCAGCTTCGGCGGCGCGGCGATCGGCGGCCTTTACCGCGCCTGTTCGCGCGAGGCGGCAATGGAGACGCTGCAAGGCGCCTGGGAAGCGGGCTTGCGCTATTTCGACACCGCGCCCTTCTATGGTTTCGGCCTGTCGGAGCGGCGCTTCGGCGATTTCCTGCGCTACAAGCCGCGCGATTCCTACGTGCTGTCCACCAAGGTCGGCCGCCTGTTCCGCCCGGTGCCCGAGGACCAGGTTCCCGACCATTCCTATGTCGATCCGCTGCCCTTCGCGCTCGACTACGACTATTCCTATGACGGCATCATGCGGTCGATCGACTTCAGCTATGCCCGGCTTGGCCTGAACAAGATCGACATCCTCTACGTGCACGACATCGGCACCTACACGCACGGCGTCGAGAAGACCAAACTGCACCTTCGCCAGCTGATGGACGGTGGGCTGAAGGCGCTCGAGGAGCTGAAGCGGTCGGGCACGATTTCCGCCTACGGGCTCGGCGTCAACGAGGTCCAGATCTGCCTCGACGTGATGCGCCGGGCGCCGCTCGACTGCATCCTGCTCGCCAGCCGCTATTCGCTGCTCGATCGCAGCGCGGAAGCCGAACTGCTGCCCTTGTGCAGGGCGCAGCAGACATCCCTGGTCATCGGCGGCGTGTTCAACTCCGGCATATTGGCGACCGGACCCGTACAAGGCGCGCATTTCGACTACCGGCCCGCCAACCGCGATATGCTCGACCGTGTCGACGCCATGGAGAAGATCGCCAGCGAAGGCGGCTACCCGCTGGCCGCCGCCGCATTCCAGTTTCCCCTGCATGAGCCGGCGGTCGCTACCGTGCTGACCGGCACCGCCAAGCTAGCGAACCTGACACGAAACCTCGAACTGCTCGACATCGACGTGCCGGGGACGGAATACGCCAAATATCGTCCCTACACGGTGGTCCAGGATCTGACGTGAAGCCGGTATGCCGTCAATGGCGGGCCCCGGCTTCACAAATCCGCGACCTCGTAGGAAGAATGAATATTCCATATTGACTGACACATGGAATTAATATTCCATGTATTTCCAGAACGGAACGGGAGCTTCTGACTGCATTTGGGGAGGAGCGGCGTATGAATGTGTCTTCGCCCGAGATCGGGCGCGAAACACCGCTTGCATCCGCCGGGTCGATGCACTATCAAAACAGCGTAAATGTTTTTTATTGATAAAGTTCTGTTTGGGTCACGCCTATCCGAACGGAGCTTCCGTAACGTTCACCGGGCGACTTAGGGAGGATCCTATGAAATTCGTGACCAGCATTCTCAACCGCCGCGCCGTCATGGCGCTGGCCGCGGCGTCCATGCTCGCCGGCGTCATGCATTCGGCGCCGGTTTCGGCGGCGGACGTGATCATTCCGATCATCGTCAAGGACACCACGTCCTTCTACTGGCAGATCGTGCTTGCCGGCGCCCGCAAGGCCGGCAAGGATCTCGGCGTCAACGTGCCGGAACTCGGCGCCCAGGCTGAAACCGACGTCAACGGCCAGATCTCGATCCTCGAGAACGCCGTCGCCGGCAGCCCGGCCGCGGTCGTCATCGCGCCGACCGAAGCCAAGGCGCTCGGCAAGCCGATCGACGAGGCGGCGAGCAAGGTCAAGATCATCGGCATCGACTCCAGCGCCGACTCCAAGGCCTTCACCTCGTTCCTGACCACCGACAACGTCCAGGGCGGCCGCGTTGCAGCGGACGGTCTTGCGGCGGCCATCGGCGCGGCCAATGGCGGCAAGGTCGAAGGCAAGGTTGCCTTGATCACCGCACTGCCCGGCGCCGGCTCGCTCGAGCAGCGCGCCCAGGGCTTCAAGGAACAGCTCAAGGCCAAGTATCCCGGCCTTGAACTGGTCGCCGACAAATATGCCGACGGCCAGGCCACGACCGGCCTCAACATCGCGACCGACCTGATCACCGCCAATCCAGACCTGAAGGGCATCTTCGCGTCCAACCTGATCATGGCGCAGGGCGTCGGCCAGGCGATCGCCGAGAACAACCTTGCCGGCAAGGTCGGGCTGATCGGCTTCGACAGCGACGAGAAGCTGATCAAGTTCTTGAACGACGGCGTCATTTCCGGCCTCGTTGTCCAGGATCCGTACCGGATGGGCTATGATGGCATCAAGACCGCGCTCGCCGCCTCGAAGGGCGAAAAGGTCGAGGCCAATGTCGACACCGGCGCCAACCTCGTCACCAAGGCCAACATGAAGGATCCCAAGATCGACGCGCTGCTCAATCCGAAGCTCTAGCATCGGTACAGCCGCACAGTTTCCGGGGCCTGGTGCCCCGGAAACGACAGTCATATCGCTTGGAAATCCGTCAACCTGGGCTAGGCTGCCCCAGCGGGCGTTCAAGAGCCTCGCGGCGTGCCAAATCGTGAGGCCGGTCTGGGAAGCCAGTCTGGGAGGCCCATTTGGGAGGCCCATTTTGGGAGGATTGTCATGACATCGACGGCGCAAGACCTGCACCCCGCCCCCGTTCTGGAGCCCGGCAGGACGATCCTGGAACTACAGGGGCTGGAGAAGAAATATCCTGGCACCCATGCGCTGAAGCCGGTGACCCTCGCCTTCAAGGCGGGTGAGATCCACGCCATCGTCGGCGAGAATGGTGCCGGCAAGTCCACCCTGATCAAGCTTCTGACCGGCGTCATGCCGCGCACCTCGGGCGAGGTCATCTGGGAAGGCAAACCGGCAGCACTCGCGACCCCCCATGAGGCGATGGCGCTCGGCATCAATGCCGTCCACCAGGAAGTCGTGCTCTGCCGCCACCTGACCGTCGCCGCCAACATGTTCCTCGGCGAGGAGAATTCGCGCTTCGGCATCCTGCAGCAGCGCGCCATGGTCAAGGAAGCACAGAAGATCATCGACGATCTCGGCTTCGACCTGCCGGCGCATGTCGTGCTCGGCGACCTCACCATCGGCCAGCAGCAACTGATCGCCGCCGCCCGCGCCACCGTGCGCGGCACCAAATTCCTCATCTTCGACGAGCCGACCGCCTACCTGACCCGCAAGGAGGCCGACCAGCTCTTCACCCTGATCCGCAGGCTGAAATCCGAAGGCGTGACCATCATCTACATCAGCCACCGCATGGAGGAAGTGTTCGAACTCGCCGATCGCGTCTCCGTGCTGCGCGATGGCACGCTGGTCGGCACCAGGAACATCGCCGAGACCGACGACGCCGAACTGGTCAAGCTGATGATCAACCGCTCGATCGAGCAGATCTACCATAAGGAGCATTTCACCCCGGGTGCCGCGATCGTCGAGGCACGCAACCTGTCCGGCAAGGGGTTTGAAAATATCTCGATGACGGTTCGCGCCGGCGAGATCGTCGGACTCTACGGCCTGATCGGCGCCGGCCGCAGCGAATTCGTCACCACCCTCTACGGCCGCCATCGCAAATCGGCCGGCCATATCCTGTGGGAAGGCAAGGACGTTCTGGTCAATTCCGAGCACGACGCGATCAGGCTCGGCATGGCGCTAGCGCCTGAAAGCCGCCGCGACCAGGGCCTCTGTCTCAATCTGCCGGTCGGCTTCAATCTCAACCTGCCGATCTACAAGCGCATCTCGAACAATCTGCTGATCTCCGGCGTGCAGGAAAAAACCCAGGCCGACCGCCAGATCGCCGATCTCAGGATCAAGACCCCGACGCGCAATGCACTGGCCTCCAGCCTGTCGGGCGGCAACCAGCAGAAGATCGTCATCGGCAAATGGCTGGCGCATGGCGCCAAGCTGTTCATCTTCGACGAGCCGACGGTCGGCGTCGATGTTGGCACCAAGGCCGAGATCTATCGCCTGTTCAGCGCGCTCTTGTCGAAGGGTGCCGGCATTATCCTGATCTCCTCCTATCTGCCGGAAGTCTATGAGCTTGCCGACACGCTGCATGTGTTCCGCCGCGGCAAATTGGTGGCGACACACGGGTTCCGCACCGCCGATCACGAGGAAATTCTCACTCAGGCGCTCGCCGAGAAACAAGAAAAGCTGGGAGGACAGATATGAGCACCGAGGCGATTCCTGCTGAAAAACCGAAGCGCAACTACAACGCCTTATTCGGACTGACGCTGCTGGCGCTACTGGTGCTGCTGTGGGTCATCCTGTCACTATCGACATCGAGCTTCGCCTCTGCGAACAACATCTCGAACCTCCTGCGCCAGGGCTCGATGATCGCCATCCTGGCTGTCGGCCAGACCTTCGTCATCATCACCGGAGGCATCGACCTCTCCGTCGGCGCCGTGGTCGGCTTCGCCACCGTCATTGCGGCGATGCTGATCAATGCCGGCATACCAGTGTTCCTCGCCATCCTGATCACGCTGCTGGTGGGCGTCGCCATCGGCCTGTTCCATGGTTTTGGCATCGTCAAGATGGGACTGCCGCCCTTCATCATCACGCTGGCTACGCTGACATCCTTGCGCGGCATCGGCCTGCTGATGACCAACGGCAACTCGATCTCGATCAACAACGATGCCTTCCAGGTATTCTCGCGCAACTCCTTCCTCGGTGTCCCCAATCTGTTCTGGATGGTCATCCTGGTCGGCATTCCCGCCTATGTCTTCCTGCATCACAGCCGCTGGGGACGTTACCTCTTCTCGGTCGGCTCCAACGCCGAAGCCTCGCGCCTGTCAGGCGTCAACGTCCAGCGCACTATCTACATGGCCTACACGCTGTCGGGTCTGTGCGCTGCCTTCGTCGGCGTGCTGTTGGCCTCGCGCATCGGCATCGGCAATCCGACCCAGGCCGAGGGCTGGGAACTGCAGGCGATCGCGTCCTCGGTGATCGGCGGCACCTCGCTGTTCGGCGCGGTCGGCTCGGTGCATGGCCCGCTGCTCGGCGCCTTCATTCTCGCCACCATCAACAACGGCGCAAACCTCTTGAACGTCAACGCCTTCTGGCAACGCATCATCACCGGCGTTCTGATCATCGTCATCGTCTATTTCGACGGCTTGCGCCGCCGCGGTGGCAAATGACCCGCCACTGAAATCGGTCGCCGGCGCGCATCAAAGATGGGCCGGCGACTTCATGACAAACTGGATTAAAGCATGAAAGCCGTCGTCTGCCGCTCGCCCGGCGAGCTTGTCCTGGAAGATCGC
This sequence comes from Mesorhizobium sp. WSM1386, assembly GCF_055901595.1. Lineage (NCBI taxonomy): Bacteria > Pseudomonadati > Pseudomonadota > Alphaproteobacteria > Hyphomicrobiales > Phyllobacteriaceae > Mesorhizobium > Mesorhizobium sp. WSM1386. The sequence goes on along the minus strand of NZ_CM148373.1, from coordinate 1,707,172 downwards.
CCGGCGCCAGGAGCACCCCCAGCCGGCTGGGCGCTTGTCGCTGTCAGCCATGTCGGCATCTGCGGCACCGATTATCACATCTTCGAAGGCAAGCACCCGTTCCTCGCCTATCCCCGCATCATGGGCCACGAAGTGTCGGGAACGATCGTCGAGGCCGGCGAAGGCGTCGACTTGGCCCTTGGTGAGCCGGTCGTCATCAATCCCTACCTGTCCTGCGGCAAATGCATCGCCTGCCGGCACGGCAAGCCGAATTGCTGCGTCAGGATCGAGGTGCTCGGCGTCCATCGCGACGGCGCCATGTGCGAAAACATTCTTGTCCCGGCCCAAAATCTTTACCCGGCGAACGGCCTGTCGCTGGCGGATGCCGCCGCCGTCGAATTCCTCGCCATCGGTGCGCATGCCGTGCGGCGCTCACGCGCCGATCCCGGCGCCCGCACGCTGGTCATCGGCGCCGGCCCGATCGGCCTCGGCACCGCCATCTTTGCCCGCATCGCCGGGCTCGACGTGACGCTGCTCGACATGAGCAGCGAGAGACTTGCCTTCGCCGCAACCGAACTCGGCTACAAGACTCTCGACGGCTCGCGCGGCGCAGCGCCCGATCTGGTCAGGGACGCGACATCAGGCGAAGGTTTCGACGTGGTCTTCGACGCCACCGGCAACACCCGGTCGGTGCAGTCGGCCTTCGCCCATGTCGCCCATGGCGGCACATTGGTGCTGGTTAGCGTCGTCAAGGACGACATCGTCTTTTCCGATCCGGAATTCCACAAGCGCGAGATGACGCTGGTCGGCAGCCGCAATGCCTTGCGCGCTGACTTCGACCATGTCGCTGCCTCGATCCGCAACGGTGCGGTGCCGCTGGCCAAGCTCGTCACCCACCGCACAACGCTTGACGGTACGCCGCGCGATCTCGCCCGCTGGGCGCATGAGAAATCCGGCCTGATCAAGGCCGTGATCGAGGTGGGGTCATAACATGGCAGACGCCGGACCCGGCCCGAATTGACGACGCTCCGCGCAACGTCGACCCCACTCCGTCTCGGCTTCGCCGAGACGGAGTGGGGAAGGCGGTCCTCAAATGCGCCGCCGCTGACAAGTGAACGCGACCGAGTTGGGCTGATGTCAGCGTGAGCCAGATGATCACGGTCTCGTATAACGCCGGCACTTCCTACAGCGCCGACAGTTTAAGCTCCACCCGCTCGGCCGAGAAACGCGTCTCGGAAAACTGGATCGGCTGGCCGTCAGGCGTAACGTTGACGGCGACCGTGACCAGCACGATGGCACCCGGCTGCAGGCCGAGATCGGCAAGGTCGCCCGCATCGGCGTGGCGCGCCGACAGCACGGTCGATTGCCGGAGATAATCGTCGATGCCGAAATGCATCAGCGACGCGGTGATCGAGCCGGTTTGCGCCATGGCCTTGTCGATGCCGGCAAAGCGCCTGGCATCGAACCAGCTGGCCGCGCGCGACACCGGCCGGCCATCCGCTTCGCCGCGCGTCTCCAGCCTTATCACCTCGGCACCCCTGGCCAGGCCAAGACCCTCGGCGACGCGCTGGCTGGCCGGCTCGACCGAGGAAGCCAGCAGCACGGTGTGCCGCTCCGACGTCTGCCCTTGCAGGCCTGTCGAGAAGCGGGTGCGCGCGCCGATCGGATAGGACAGCCGCTTGCGCGACAGCACGAAAGTGCCGCGTCCCTGCTCGGCCCGCAGAACCCCTTCCTGGACGAGGGCTGATATGGCGCTGCGCACTGTGTGGCGGTTGACGCCATAGCGCTCGGCCAGCGCCACCTCCGGCGGCAGAGCCGTATTCTCGGCGAAATCGCCGATGGCGATCGCGTGCAGGATCTTGTCGGCGATCTGCCGCCACAGCGAAACGCCGCTGCGCCGCTCGATGCCGTCAGCCGCCATCTGCCCAATCATGACTTGCCCCACCCAGCTTCTGTCGCCCCAGCCTTCATGACTTGTCACGCACCCGTCATGGACTCGCGTTAGGTAATATGTATAATTTGTATAGTTGTCTATATCAATAGACAAATTTAGCAAAGAGGAATGCTGCTGATGCGAGGACAAGAAGCCCGGGACCAGGCGGGGCGCAAAGCCGCCATGGCAACGCTGGCGCAATCCAGCGGTGATGACATCGTCCGGCTCTGGAACGAGGCCGGGCTGCCTTCGGAGGCTGAATTGCTGCGTGGCCCCGAGACCGGGCTGGTGACGTTGCGCGGCCGGATCGGCGGTGGCGGCGCGCCCTTCAATGTCGGTGAGGCAACGGTCACCCGTGCCACCGTCCGCCTGCCGTCGGGACAGGTTGGCCATTGCTATGCGCTTGGCCGCGACAAGCAGAAGGCCAAGCTGGCGGCAATAGCCGACGCGCTGTGGCAGGACCCTGCCCGCCGCGCCGAGGTCGAGGCCCGCCTGATTGCGCCTCTTCAATCCGCCTTGGCCACCGCCCAGGAGAAACGCCGCGCCGAGACGGCGGCAACAAAGGTGGACTTCTTCACCATGGTTCGCGGAGAAGATTGATGGAGATCGCAGCGCAATCGATCGAAGGCGGTTTCGCCGATCCGGTCTTCAACGCCCAGGCGGTGTTCCGCGCGATCATGGACGCCATGGCGCGGCCGGGCAGCGTGCAGCCTTTGCCCGCCCTGGCCCGTCCGCCGGCACCGCTCTTGGCAACAGCCGGCGCCATCGCGCTGGCGCTCTGCGATAACGACACGCCGCTCTGGCTCGATCCCGCCCTGCACGCCTCCGCCGCGATCGGCTCCTGGCTCGGCTTCCACACCGGCGCGCCGCTGGCCAACACGCCAGCCGATGCGCATTTCGCCTTCATCGCCACGCCCGCCGAGATGATGGCGATCGACGGCTTTTCGCAGGGAACGCAGGACTATCCCGACCGCTCGACCACCCTGATCCTGCAGGTGGCCGATCTTGCTTCAGGCACCCCGCTGTTGCTTGAGGGCCCCGGGATCGAAACCAGCGCGACGATCGCACCGGCGCAGATGCCGCGCCATTTTGTCGAGCAGTGGAAGCAAAACAATCAGCGCTTTCCGCGCGGCGTCGACATCATCCTCGCCACATCGGAAGGCCTGGCCTGCCTGCCGCGCACGACGCGCATCAAGACGATGGAGGCCTAGGATGTATGTCGCGGTAAAAGGCGGCGAGGCCGCAATTGCCAATGCCCACAGCTTGCTTGCGGATCGTCGGCGCGGCGACCGTTCGGTGCCCGCGCTTCGCCTAGACCAGATCGTCGAGCAGTTGGCGCTCGGCGTCGACCGGGTGATGAGCGAGGGTTCGCTCTACGACCGCGAACTCGCCGCGCTCGCCATCGTCCAGGCGCGCGGCGACATGATCGAGGCGATCTTCCTGGTGCGCGCCTATCGCACCACACTGCCGCGCTTCGGCTACTCGAAGCCGATCGACACCGGCGCCATGCGGGTCGAGCGGCGCGTGTCGGCAACCTACAAGGACCTGCCCGGCGGCCAGCTTCTCGGTCCGACCTTCGACTATACCCACCGGCTGCTCGATCCCGAGCTTGCCACCGGCGCCGAGGTCGCTGCGCCCTTGCAGCGCGAAACGGAAGCGCAGGCGATGCCGCGCGTCTCGGCGATCCTCGCCCGCGAAGGGCTGATCGAGCCGGATGGTGAGATGCCGCAGGATCATGTTCCCGGGGACATCACCCGTGAGCCGCTGGAATTCCCGATGGCGCGCGACATCCGCCTACAGGCACTGTCCCGCGGCGATGAGGGCTTCCTGCTGGCGCTCGGCTATTCCACCCAGCGCGGCTATGCCCGCAACCACCCCTTTGTCGGCGAAATCCGCATCGGCGAGGTCGAGCTGGAGCTCGACGTGCCCGAACTGCCCTTCGCGGTGCCGCTCGGCTGCGTGCGCGTCACCGAATGCCAGATGGTCAACCAGTTCAAGGGCTCGGCCAAGGCTCCGCCGCAATTCACCCGCGGCTACGGTCTGGTCTTCGGCCAGAGCGAGCGCAAGGCGATGGCGATGGCGCTCTGCGACCGCGCGCTGCGCGCCTCGGAACTGGGCGAGGACGTCGTTGCCGCCGCCCAGGACGAGGAGTTCGTCATTTCGCATTCAGACAATGTCCAGGCGACCGGCTTCGTCGAGCATCTGAAGCTGCCGCACTATGTCGACTTCCAGGCCGAACTCGACCTCGTGCGCCGTATGCGCGCCGAGTATGAGGCACGCGAAAATCCGATGGCGAAGGACGAGAAGAAGGAGGCGGCGGAATGACGACGCAATCGACCGACATCGCCACCTACAACTTCGCCTATCTCGACGAACAGACCAAAAGGATGATCCGCCGGGCGATCCTCAAGGGCATCGCCATTCCCGGCTACCAGGTACCCTTCGCCTCGCGCGAAATGCCGATGCCCTATGGCTGGGGCACAGGGGGCGTCCAGGTCACCGCCTCGATCATTGGCCCCGACGATGTCCTGAAGGTGATCGACCAGGGCGCCGACGACACCACCAACGCCGTCTCGATCCGCGCCTTCTTCAAGAAGGTCGCCAATGTCGCCGTCACGACCGATACCGCCAGCGCCACCATCATCCAGACCCGCCACCGCATCCCCGAGCATCCACTGACGGCGGGCCAGGTGCTGGTCTATCAGGTGCCGATCCCCGAACCGCTGCGCTTCCTCGAACCGCGCGAGACTGAAACGCGCAAGATGCATGCGCTGGAGGAATACGGGCTCATGCATGTGAAGCTCTACGAGGACATCGCCAAGCACGGCCGCATCGCCACCACCTATGCCTATCCGGTCAAGGTCGAGGGCCGCTATGTGATGGACCCCTCGCCGACGCCAAAATTCGACAATCCCAAGATGCACCGCTCGCCGGCGCTGCAACTGTTCGGCGCCGGCCGCGAGAAGCGCATCTACGCGGTGCCGCCGTTCACCGAGGTCGTCAGCCTGGACTTCGAGGATCATCCGTTCGAAGTCCAGACCTTCGACCAGCCCTGCGCGCTGTGCGCGGCCGAGAATGTCTATCTCGACGAGGTCATTCTCGACGACCATGGCGGCCACATGTTCGTCTGCTCCGACACCGATTATTGCGAGAAGCGGCGGGCCGACGGCCATCGCGGCCACCTTGCTCCGGAAACCCATTCCGTCTCGGAAAAAATGGAGCCAGCGCAATGACCGACGAACCACTGCTGCGCGTCTCGGCGCTCTCCAAATTCTACGGCTCACGCGTCGGCTGCGACAATGTTTCGTTCGAACTCTGGCCGGGCGAGGTCCTGGCTGTGGTCGGCGAATCCGGCTCCGGCAAGACGACGCTGCTCAACTGCCTGTCGACGCGGCTGCTGCCCTCGTCCGGCACCGCCAGCTACCGCATGCGCGACGGCCAGTTCCGCGAGCTCTACCGCATGAGCGAGGCCGAGCGCCGCTTCCTGATGCGCACCGACTGGGGCTTCGTCCATCAGAACCCGGCCGACGGCCTGCGCATGACGGTGTCTGCCGGCGCCAATGTCGGCGAACGATTGATGGCGGTCGGCGACCGCCACTATGGCAAGATCCGCGCCACCGCCGTCGACTGGTTGTCGCGCGTCGAGATCGAGCAAGACCGCATCGACGACGAGCCGCGCGCTTTCTCCGGCGGCATGCGCCAGCGCCTGCAGATCGCCCGCAATCTCGTCACGGGACCACGGCTGGTGTTCATGGACGAGCCAACCGGCGGCCTCGATGTTTCGGTCCAGGCCCGCCTGCTAGACCTCCTGCGTGGGCTGGTCACCGATCTCGGTCTCGCGGCCATCGTCGTCACCCACGACCTCGCCGTGGCGCGCCTCCTGTCGCAGCGCATGATGGTGATGAAGGACGGCCGCGTCGTCGAAAGCGGCCTCACCGACCGCGTGCTCGACGATCCGCGCGCGCCCTACACCCAGTTGCTCGTTTCCTCGATTTTGCAGGTGTGACGATGGCGCCAAGGCACCCCCCTCTGGCCTGCCGGCCATCTCCCCCTCAAGGGGGGAGATTGGCTGTCACTTCCGTTTTCGCCAATTTTCGACGTCGGAGAATGTGCGAGGCCGAAAAGCTTTCGATCTCCCCCCTTGAGGGGGAGATGGCCGGCAGGCCAGAGGGGGGCGCTGGCCCGCAAACGAACGACTGGAGAACCCTCTGATGCCGACGCCGCTCGTTGTCTCCGACGTTGCCAAGAGCTTCACCATGCACCTGCGTGACGGCATCAAACTGCCGGTCGTCGCTGGTGTCTCGTTCTCCATCAGGGCCGGCGAATGCACGGTGCTCGGCGGCCCGTCCGGTGCCGGCAAGAGCTCGATCCTGAAAATGCTCTACGGCAATTATGCCGTCGACGAGGGCCAGATCATCGTCACGCACGATGACGCGCTGATCGATCTCGCCAACGCCAGTCCGCGCACCGTTCTTGCCGTGCGCCGGCAGACGATCGGCTATGTCAGCCAGTTCCTGCGCACCGTGCCACGCGTCTCGGCGCTGGATGTGGTCGCCGAACCGTTGGTCGAGCGTGACGAGGACCGTGAGGCGGCAAGAGGCAAGGCGCGCGCGCTGCTGGCGCAGCTCAACCTGCCGGAGAAACTCTGGGCGCTGCCGCCGGCGACCTTCTCCGGCGGCGAGCAGCAGCGTGTCAACATCGCGCGCGGCTTCATCACCGAACACCCGATCCTGCTGCTCGATGAACCAACCGCCTCGCTCGATGCGAGGAACCGCGACGTGGTGATCGAACTCATCGCCGCCAAGAAGGCGGATGGCGTCGCCCTACTCGGCATCTTCCACGACCACGACGTGCGCGAGGCGGTTGCCGACCGCATCATCGACGTCACCGCTTTCGCTCCGGGAAAACTCGCCGCATGACCAGGAAATTGTCGGAGACGCCGCTGGTTCACCCGACAGCGGAGGTGCACAATTCCACGCTCGGCCGCTGGACCGAGATCGCCGACCGCAGCCGGGTCTCGGAAAGCGAACTCGGCGACTATTCCTACATGATGCAGGATTGCGCCGTCTGGTGCGCAACGATCGGCAAGTTTGCCAACATCGCGGCAAGCGTGCGCCTCAACGCTACCAACCACCCGACCTGGCGGCCGACGCTGCACCACTTCACCTATCGCGCCTCCGACTATTGGGACGACGCCGAGCACGAGAGCGAATTCTTCGCGGAGCGTCGCGCCAAGCGCGTCATCATCGGCCACGACACCTGGCTCGGCCATGGCTCGACCGTCCTGCCCGGCATAACGGTCGGCGATGGCGCGGCGGTTGGCGCTGGAGCCGTCGTATCGAAAGATGTCGCCCCCTACACGATCGTCGCCGGCGTGCCGGCAAAACCGATCCGCGAGCGCTTCGACCGCCGAACGGCCGAACGCTATCAGGCACTCGCCTGGTGGGATTGGGATCACGCTCGGCTGCGGGCCTCACTCGATGATTTCCGGGAACTGTCTGCCGAAGCCTTCCTGGAGAAATACGAGGGATAGCTCCTCACATCGTCGTCATGGGAACTCGTTCATATCCTTGACACACGACTCGGACACGAGGCCATCTCCCCAAGGAGATCGCAATGCCCGACACAATCAGCCCCTCGCTCGCTGGATTCTTTGCCGGCTCCAACCCGATCCCACCGGCGCATCTCGGCACGCGCTACGACACGTCGGGCAACTTCCTGATCGAGCCCGGCAACACCGTCGTCAGTCATCTGGTCAGCGGCTCGCCGTCGCAGGCCGTGGTGCTCGCGGTGCGCGAGAAGATGATGGCGATGCCTGACGCCGGCCGGCTCACCTTCACGCCGGTCTCCAGCCTGCACATGACGCTGTTCCAGGGCATCATCGAATACCGCCGCCGCTTGCCCTACTGGCCGCAGGACGTTCCGCTGGACACCAGCATCGAGGCCATGACCCACCTCTATCTGGAACGGCTGAGGGATTTCCGGGGGTTCGGTCCGTTCAACATCAGGGTCGTCGAAGTCGTGCCGACCGGCCTCACCGTTGCCGGTGCGACGGACGAGGATGTGCGCATCATGCGTCGATGGCGCGATGCGCTGGCGGTCCCGTTCGGGTACCGGCACCCCGATCACGACGCTTACGTCTTCCACATCACCTTCGCCTATCAGATCCAGCGTCTTGCCGATGACAAGGCGGCCGCGTGGCAGACGCTGTTCGACGATTGCCTGGCGCTTTTCGCGCGCCAGGCGCCGGTCATCGAGATCAAGCCGCCCGCATTCTGCAGCTTCCGCGACATGGAGCATTTCGAGGAATTGCAGGTGCTCGGCTGATCGCGCGGAAACGGGCGCATGACGCAGCGCCTGTGGAGCGTAACAAAACTGACATCAAGGCGACACGGCAGGTTCATGTGGCTGCGTTAGGCGAGAAGCCTGACGATCAACATGGTCCTGACGGGAACCTGCCCATGCCAGCAACCTCAGCCACGCTCGAAATCCGCGGCGTCACCCGACGATTTGGCAAGAACACCGCTGTCAGCGATATCAACATCTCGATCCCACAAGGTCAGATGGTCGGCGTCATCGGCCGTTCCGGCGCCGGCAAATCTACCCTTCTTCGCATGATCAACCGTCTCATCGATCCCAGCCAGGGGTCGATTTTCTTTGACGGCGCCGAAGTCTCCCAGTTGCGCGGCTCGCCGCTGCGGCGCTGGCAGCGCGACTGCGCCATGATCTTCCAGCAGTTCAACCTGGTGCCGCGCCTCGACGTGCTGACCAATGTGCTGCTCGGCAAGCTGAACCACCGTTCGACGATATCGAACCTTTTCGGCATGTTCTCCCGCGCCGAATGCGCCGAGGCCGTCGCCGCGCTCGAACGGCTCGACATCGCCCGCACGGCACTGCAGCCCGCCGGCACGCTATCTGGCGGCCAGCAGCAACGCGTCGCCATCGCCCGCGCCATGATGCAGCAGCCCAGGGTGATCCTTGCCGACGAGCCGATCGCCTCGCTTGACCCGCTCAATGCCAAGGTGGTGATGGATTCGCTGCAGGACATCAATCTGCGCGAAGGCATCACGGTCGTCACCAACCTCCACACCCTGGATACCGCCCGCACCTATTGCAACCGCATCATCGGCATGGCCGCCGGCAAGGTCGTCTTCGATGGCGCGCCGGAAGAGCTCGACCGCGAGGCCGTCCGCCTCGTCTATGGCGCCGACAGCAATGGTGGCGAGATTTCGGAGGCCATCACTTCCACCAGCGTCGCCTTCAAGCGAAAGATCGCCGCATCCGCCGGACCGCTCGAACCTGCATTCCCAGCTTACTGAGTTCAAGAAAGAGCGGCTCGGATCGTCCGCCCGCGTCAAGGGCACCTGTCAAAATCGATAACGCTGCCGGCGCGGGGCCGGAACCTACAGGAGAGATATCAATGTTCAGGAAGATGGTTCTCAGCGCCGTTTCGGTGCTCGCCATGGCCACCAGCATGGCCCACGCCGCCGACATGAAGGAATTCCGAGTCGGCATTCTCGGTGGCGAGAACGAAACCGACCGGCTGCGCAACTACCAGTGCCTGGCCGACCATTTGAAGGCTGAATTCGGCTTCGAAAAGGTCTCGCTGTTCCCGGCCGCCGACTATGACGGCGTCATCCAGGGCCTGCTCGGCGGTACGCTCGATTTCGCCGAACTCGGCGCTTCCGGCTACGCCAGCGTCGCGCTGAAGGACCCGAAGGCCGTTACCCCGATCCTCACCACCCAGCAGACCGACGGCGCCACCGGCTATTATTCGATCGGCCTGGCACTCAAGTCCTCCGGTATCACCGACATCAAATCGGCCAAGGGCAAGAAGCTCGGCTACGCCGATCCGGATTCGACCTCGGGCTACCTGATCCCGCTGACCCAGATCCCGAAGGACACCGGCGCTTCGAACGAGACCTTCTTCGCTTCGACCCAGTTCAACGGCGGCCACGAGAACAACGTCCTGGCCGTGCGTGACGGCAAGGTCGACGTCGCCGTGGACGATTCCTCGGGCATCGGCGACTTCAAGAACGGCTACACTTCGGGCACCTTCCACAAGGAAGTCGCCAAGGGCGCCGTCGACCCCAACGACTTCGTCGAAGTCTGGCGCTCGGGCCTGATTCCGAACGGCCCGCTGGTCGTGCGCACCGCGCTTGGCGACGACATGACCGCCAAGCTGACCGCCTTCTTCACCGACCTGCCCAAGAAGGACAAGGCTTGCTTCGAAGGCGTGGAAGGCGGCGATTTTACCGGCTACGTTCCGGTGAAGGCGGACTTCTACAACGTCATCGTCGAAGCCCGTAAGGCAGCCATCGGCGGCTAACGGCGAAATCGGAAAGGGCGGCGCTGAAAACGCCGCCCTTTTTGCATCTCCGATCATGACCCTTTCCGTGACAGCCCCCTCTTCTGGCGCTACCCACCAGATGGCCGATGCCTGGCGACGGCAGACGTCGTTGCGCCGGTTCTATACCGCCCTCGGCGTCGCGCTGCTGCTTGTCGCCATGCTCGCCAGCATGTGGTTCGCCGACGAAGCCAATGCCGGCCATTTCTTCGACCGGCTGCCGCACATCCTGGATTTCCTGAGCTGGCTCGTCCCCAAGGACTGGAACGACGTCTGGCGGGCTTTGTTCGACATCGCCTCGCCGCATGATACCGGCACCCAGGAATTCAACTTCCCGCTTGGCCGCGTCTATGTCTGGGGCGGTTTCTACATCCCCGAATATTTCGAGCTGATGCTGACCACGGTGAACGTGGCGCTGGTCTCCACCTTCATCGGTTTCGTCTTCGCCGTGCCGTTCTCCTTCATCGCCGCGCGCAACCTGACACCGCACCCTGTGCTGCGGCTTGTCGTCAAGCGCTTCATGGAGCTGCTGCGCGCCTTCCCCGAGATCGTCATCGCCGGCCTGTTCGCGGCCATCGTCTCGATCGGCCCGGTGGCCGCCATCATCGCCATCGGCCTGCATTCGATCGGCGCGTTGGGCAAGCTGTTCTACGAGATCAATGAGAACATCGACATGCGGGCCGAGGAAGGCCTGCGGGCGGTTGGCGCCAACTGGTTCGAGCGGGTTCGCTTTGCCGTCCTGCCGCAGGTTCTGCCCAACTTCATGTCCTACACGCTGCTGCGGATCGAGATCAACGTTCGTATCTCCACCATCATGGGCGCGGTCGGCGGCGGCGGCATTGGCGAGGAGCTCAAGCTCTCCATCTCGCGCGGCTTCGGCGCCAAGACGCTGGCGCTGGTGCTGCTCCTGTTCACCACCATCTTCATCGTCGACCAGTTCTCAGCCTGGCTGCGCCGCAAGCTTGTCGGCGAGCAGGCCTTCGTGATGGGGGCTTAGACCATGGTCCCGAAAAGTGGAGGCCGATTTTCGGAAGAGATCATGGTCAAACAAAAAGATGAATCATGGCGACCATGACGGCAGACGAAATCAGCGCGATCGAGGGCCGCTTTCCGCAGGTGTTCCGGCGGCCGGCCTACAAGCGCTTCGGTCCGCTGTTCCTGCTTCTGGGCACGGTGCTCTACCTCGCCTATGCGATGTGGTTCTTCAGCCTGCCGCAGGTGCTGCGGGAATCGCACTGGGAGCGCCTGCCGCTGTTCCTGTCGCAGTGGGTCAGCTACGATCTCCAGCCGGAGTTTCGCCTCGACCAAGCCGAGATCACGCCAAAATATCCCCGCTTCTCCGCGCTTGGCGAGAACCCGAACCCCGACTGGGTGATCAGGAACCCGGACGGCACGTTCACCGTGCAGATCGACGGGCCGGCTAAATCCGTCACTTTCGACAAGGCGCAGGCGACGATCATGGCCAACGGCCAGGCCGTGCCTGTCACGCTGACCAGCGGCAAGCCGGTTATCTCAGGCCCGGTGCCGGACTGGATCACCGCGCATGACGACGAAGTGGTCGCCAAGATGGGCTTCGCCGGCGAGGTGCGCGTCACCGTCGACCGCGTCAAAGTGCGCAAGCGCTTCCTCGGCTGGGCGAATTTCGTCTTCGACACCCGCTCGCCCTTCTTCGGCAAATCGGCGGGAGACGTGGTCTCGCTGATCGTGTCCGGGCCGCAGCTGAAACCCGGCACCTCGAACCTCGCGCTTGCCGGCGACAACATCTGGAACAACGCCCAGTGGCAGCACGGCGACGTTTGGACGAAGCTGCTGCAGACCATCGTCATGGCGTTTCTGGGCACGCTGCTCGGGGGCATTGTCGCCTTTCCGCTGGCTTTCTTCGCCGCCCGCAACATCACGCCGAGCGGATTGCTGAGCCAGGTGCTCAAGCGCTTCTTCGACTTCATGCGCTCGGTCGACATGCTAATCTGGGCATTGTTCTTCACCCGCGCCTTCGGGCCGGGGCCCCTGGCCGGCAGCGCCGCGATCTTCTTCACCGAGATCGGTACGCTCGGAAAAACCTATTCCGAGGCATTGGAGAACATCGACGACAAGCCGCGCGAGGGCGTCGTCTCGACCGGCGCCAACGGCCTTCTGGTGCAGCGCTACGGCGTGATACCGGAAGTGGTGCCCGTGTTCATCAGCCAGACGCTCTACCAGTGGGAATCCAACACCCGCGGCGCCACCATCATCGGCGCTGTCGGCGCCGGCGGCATCGGCCTGAAATTGTGGGAAGCGATGCGCACCAACTCCAACTGGGCCAACGTCTTCTACATGGTGCTGCTGACGCTGGTGGTGGTCTTCATCTTCGACAACATCTCCAACTTCCTGCGCCGCAGGCTGAGCCGGACGATCCACGATTACAACAGGATCCAGGCTGAACAGGGGTAGGCATCTTCCAGAATGAGGCGAGACGTCGGTGGGACAGCACCCCCCTCTGGCCTGCCGGCCATCTCCCCCGCAAGGAGGGAGATTGGCAGTTTCACAGGTGGCGCCTCCATTGCAACACTGGAGACTGGCGAAAGCCAGCACAACATCCGATCTCCCCCCTTGCGGGGGAGATGTCCGGCAGGACAGAGGGGGGTGTGAAGGAACGCGGCGTTCGTTGGACGGCGGCATTGTTACCTAAGCCGCCCCTCTCCACCCATCCTTGATATGCTTATACCCATCCCGATAAACCGCTTCCGGGCTCTCCGAAAAATCGCGCCACACCTTGGTCGCCGCCGCCAGTTCCTTGAGCGACCGCCCGAAAGCCTCGATCGTCAGCCAGTCGTCATAACCGCTCTTGCGGATCGCCGCGAACGTCTCTTTCCACGGAATGTTGCCGCGTCCCGGCACGCCGCGATCATTCTCCGAAATATGGACGTGCACGATATTGCGGCGGTGCTTCGTGTAGGCACCGATCGGATCGGCCTCTTCGATATTGGCGTGGAATGTATCGTACATCGCCTTGATGTGCGGCCGGTCGATGGAGTCGATATGCTCCGACAGGTCGGCCATCGTGTTGAGAAGATAGCATTCGAAGCGGTTCAGCGCCTCGAGCCCGATGGTGACCCCCCGCTTGCCGGCATGGTCGCCGATGGCGCGTTGCGAGGCCACCGAGCGTTTCTTCTCGGCGGCAGTCGGCCCGGAACCGGAAAAGGCGCCGAGCGTTGAATGCAGCGGGCCGCTCAGCGTGCGGGCGCCAAGCGCCTCGGCGCAATCGACAGCCCATTTCATGTAGTCGATACCGGCCTTGCGCGTGGCCGCATCGGCCGAGATCAGGTTCATCGCCGGATCGCCCATCGCCGAAACCGCCGTCCGCTCCAAGCCGATGCGGTCGAGCAGGTCGCCCAACTTCCTGTAGTCGTCCGGCGTGCCGGAAAAGATCGGTATCTCGACGCCATCGAAGCCGGTCGCCTTGATGTCGCGGAGCAGCGGCTCATGTTTCTTCGATACCGCCGTCGTCCACAAGAACATGCACATGCCGATTTTCATCGACTCCCCTCCCCATTTTACGGCGCACTGGCTGTTCCGCCAGCTTCGCGCCATGCTCCCTCGTCCGGCCGCTTCGCGGCCACCGTCTCCCCGAGGGAAGGGGCGCGCCTACAGCTTCGTCCACGCCCCATTCTTCTTCGACGACTTCACGCAGGCCTCGATGAAGGCCATGCCCTCGACGCCGTCGGCGATCGTCGGGAAGACGACATCCTTTGCCGGCTTGCCGCCCTTGCGGCGCGCTGCCCGGATGGCGCGTGCGGCTTCCTGGTAAATGTTGGCGAAACCTTCCAGATAGCCTTCGGGATGGCCGGAAGGAACGCGGCTGACACGGCCCGCCACCGGCAGCGCGCCGGCACCGTTGCGGGTGATCAATTGCTTCGGCTGTCCGAACGGCGTGTACCAGAGATAGTTCGGATCGGCCTGCACCCATTCCAGCCCGCCCTTCGAGCCATAGATGCGCAACTTCAGGCCGTTCTCATGCCCGGGCGCCACCTGGCTTGCCCAGATCATGCCCTTGGCCGGATGCGTCTTGCCGGCGGGCTTGAAGCGCAGCATCACGTTGACATTGTCGTCGAGCAGCCGCCCCGGCACGAAGGCGTCGAGATCGGCCGAGAGCGAATCGAGTTCCAATCCGGAGACGAAGCGGGCGAGATTGTAGGCATGGGTGCCGATGTCGCCCAGCGCACCGCCCGCACCCGCCTGCTTCGGATCGCCGCGCCATGATGCCTGCTTCTGGCCGGTGGCGGCGAGATCCTCGGTCAGCCAGTCTTGCGGATATTCGGACTGCACGATGCGGATGTCGCCGAGCACGCCCTTGGCCACCATTTCGCGCGCCTGCCGCACCATCGGATAGGCAGTGTAATTGTGGGTCAGCACGAACACCTTGCCGGTTTTCTCGACGATCGCCGCGAGCTTCTTCGCCTCGGCCAGCGTCGTCGCCAGCGGCTTGTCGCAGATGACGTGGATGCCCGCCTCGAGGAAGGCCTTTGCCGCCGGCACATGCACATTGTTGGGCGTCACGATCGCCACCGCCTCGATGCCGTCGGGACGTTTGGCCTCGGCCTTGGCCATCTCGGCATAGGACGCATAGCTGCGGTCCGGGTCGAGCCCGAGTTCGGCGGCCGAAGCCTTGGCGCGCGCCGGGTCGGATGACAGCGCGCCGGCAACCAACACGAAATCATTGTCCAAGCGCGCCGCGATCCGGTGCACCGCGCCGATGAAGGCGCCCTGCCCGCCGCCGACCATGCCGTAGCGGATCGGGCCGCCTCCCGTCTCCGACTTCGATGCGCCGACCATGTCTTTCTCCCTCATGTCTGAAATATCATCCCTCGATGGAGGGAAGCCGCGTCAAATTCCCATCATGGCGCGCAACAGCTTCTTGTCGGTGGTGCCGGCGGCAAAATCGTCGAATGCCTTCTCCGTCACCCGAATGATGTGGTGCTGGATGAAGGGCGCCCCTTCGGCAGCACCGTCTTCCGGATGCTTCAAGCAGCATTCCCATTCCAGCACGGCCCAGGAATCGTAATCGTACTGCGTCAGCTTGGAGAAGATGCCGCCGAAATCCACCTGCCCGTCGCCGAGCGAACGGAAACGCCCGGCACGGTTGGTCCAGCTCTGATAGCCGGAATAGACGCCTTGCCGGCCGGTCGGGTTGAACTCGGCGTCCTTGACGTGGAAGGCCTTGATGCGCTCGTGATAGATGTCGATGAATTCGAGATAATCGAGCTGCTGCAGCAGGAAGTGCGACGGATCGTAATTGATGTTGCAGCGCTTGTGGCCGCCGACCGCGTCGAGGAACATTTCGAAAGTGGCGCCGTCGAACACGTCCTCAGAGGGGTGAATTTCGTAGCCGACATCGACGCCATTGTCCTCGTAGACGTCGAGGATCGGCTTCCAGCGTTTGCCGAGCTCGCCAAACGCTTCCTCAATGAGTCCAGCCGGCCGCTGCGGGAACGGATAGAGGTAAGGGAAAGCCAGCGAGCCGGTAAACGACACAGAAGCATTCAGTCCCAGATTGCGCGATGCTTTGGCGCCGAACTTCATCTGCTCGACAGCCCACTTCTGCCGGGCTGCGGGATTATTGTGCACCGACGGCGGCGCAAAGCCATCCATCTGCGCGTCATAGGCCGGATGAACCGCGACCAGCTGTCCCTGCAGATGCGTCGACAGTTCGGTGATCTCGACGCCGGCGTCAGCGCAGATGCCCTTCACCTCGTCGCAATAGGCCTTGGAAGACGCCGCTTTCTCGAGGTCGAACAGGCGTGCGTCCCAGGTCGGGATCTGCACGCCCTTGTAACCGAGACCCGCGGCCCATTTGGTGATCGAAGGCAGCGAATTGAACGGCGCCGCATCACCCGCGAACTGCGCCAGAAACAGTCCAGGACCCTTCATTGTCGTCGGCATCGGCATCCTCCTCATTTGTCGAGACCAAGCATAGCGCCGATTGGAAGCAGGGCCAGCCATTTTGGTCTTCTCGCATCGTGCGCTTTGCAGGCACTGCCATTCTGGTATTACCAAATAAGCAAATTTGGTCAAGTCTCCCAATGCGCCGCCAAAGCCCTCCAGCTACTCAAAATGATGGCATATATCGCAATGTAATCAATAGAGTAATCCGCACGAAAAGTTGCGATGCTGCGCTTCTTGCCGTTCCGGGGAATTTGCTGTAGACCTCATTTGAGGCCCAATTGGTCGAACCAGTTTGCAAGGAAAAGGCTGGGGATGCCTTGGGGAGGAACCCTTGCGTCGCCTTTCGGCGATGCATGTCGCAGGCAAACCATACGGACGAATTTTGGGAAGGACGGACCATGCATCTTTCGACGCACAACTGGATGCGCGCGGAACCCCTGGAGACGACGCTCAAGCGCATCAAGAAATTTGGCTACGAGTCGATCGAGATTTCCGGCGAGCCCGAACAGTATAAGACCAAGGAGACGCGGGCGCTGTTGAAGGAACATGGCATCCGCTGCTGGGGCGCGGTCACCTTGATGCTGGGCGAACGCAACCTCGCCGCCAGGAACCAGGGCCAGCGCGAGCGCTCGGTGCAGTATGTAAAGGACGTGCTGACCATGGTCAGCGAACTCGATGGCGAGATCATCACGCTTGTCCCCGCGACCGTCGGCAAGGTGGTGCCTGACGGCACCGAGGAAGAGGAATGGAAGTGGGTGGTCGACGCGACCCGCGAATGCTTCACCCACGCCAAGAAGGTCGGCGTCAAGATCGCAGTCGAGCCGCTGAACCGCTTCGAGACGTATCTGTTCAACCGTGGCGCCCAGGCGCTGGCGCTGGCCGACGCGGTCAGCCCCGAATGCGGCGTCTGCCTCGACGCTTATCACATCCACATGGAGGAATTTAACGTCCACGACGCTATCCGCCAGGTCGGAAAGCGCCTGTTCGACTTCCACGTCGCCGACAACAACCGCTTCGCCGCCGGGCTGGGCCAGATCGACTGGCCCAGGATCGTCGCCACCTTGAAGGAAGTCGGCTACGACGGCGCGCTGACCAACGAGTTCGTCGCTCCGGTCGACCGCACGCCGGCGGCACCCTACCCCGAAATGGTCGAGCGTCACCCGGTCGATATCTCGCCTGAGCAGCTGAAGTTCATCCAGGATCACGGCTCCAGCGTGCTCACCGAAAAATTCTACACCGACCAGATGCGCATCACCGCCGAAACGCTGCTGCCGCTGATCAAGTAGTCGACTGCTTTGGGATTTTGCCCTTTCGCCCTGGCCGGCGGCAGGGCTGGGGAAAAATATGCGCATCAAGACCGTCCAAGCCTGGTGGGTCCGCATCCCGATCGAAGCCGCTCGGCAACACCGTAGCGACTTCGGCCAGGTCACGACCTTCGACGCCGCCATCCTGCGCATCGAGACCGATGATGGGCTGATCGGCTGGGGCGAAGGCAAGAACGCCGCCGGCAGCGCCGGCAGTTACGGCGCCCTTGTCCACATGCTGAACCATGAGGTTGGGCCGCAGCTGATCGGCCGCGATCCGGCCGATATCGGCGTCATCTGGGAAATGCTCTACAACGGCGTGCGCCACGACAGCGCGATACGCGCCGGCCATGCCATGCCGCAGCTGGCGCGGCGCGGCATGAGTGTCGCCGCCATCAGCGCCGTCGACATCGCGCTCTGGGATATTCTGGGCAAATCGCTGGGTGTCCCGGTCTGGCGGCTGCTGGGCGGCCGCAAGGCCGACCGCATGCAGGCCTATGCCTCGGGCGGCTGGGCTGCCGCCGATGCCATCGGCGAGCAATTGAAGTCCTATATCGCCCGGGGCGGCTTCAAGGCGCTGAAGATGCGGGTCGGCGCCATGGATGGCGCCGCGCACATTTCCGCCGCGCGTGTCCGCGCCGCGCGCCAGGCGCTCGGTCCCGATGTCGAACTGATGGTCGACGCCCACGGCACCTATACGGTCGCCGAAGCAAAGCGCTTCATCCATCTCGTCAACGATCTCGATCTGGCCTGGTTCGAGGAGCCGATCATTGCCGATGACAAGCCCGGCATGGCTGAAGTGCGCGCCTCGGGCGCCGTCCCGATCGCCACCGGCGAAAGCGAGGCGACGCGCTATGCCTTCCGCGACCTCGCCGTGCTCAAGGCCGCCGACATCTTCCAGCCGGATCCCGCCTTCTGCGGCGGCATCAGCGAGGCGATGAAGATCGGCACCATCGCCAGCGCCTTCAACCTGCGCTTTGCGCCGCATCTGTGGGCCGGCGCCCCCTGCTTCTTTGCCGGGCTGCATGTCTGCGCCGCGTCGCCGGCGAGCTTCACTGTCGAATATTCGCTCGGCGCCAACCCGATGATCCACGATCTGATCGAAGAGACTGTCGAAGCAAGGGACGGTATGATAGCGATCCCCGAAAAGCCGGGTCTGGGATTCACCATTTCGGAGCGGTTCCTGGAGGCGCACGCGCAACGCAATTGACGATGAAAGAAAAGAACCTCCTCGCGGAACTCGCCGCCTATCTGTTCTCCCACTCGGACAAGGAGACCGGCCGGACACCGTCGGAACGTGAGCTGGCGGAGCATTTCGGCGTCAGCCGGGGCCAGATCCGCGAAGCGCTCGCCATCCTCGAAGCCATGCGGATCGTCGAACGCCGTGCCAAGTCCGGCATCTACATCGACACCAAGCAGGCGAGCGTCGAGGCGCTGGCGCTGTTTGCCCGTGCCGGGCTGCCGCTCGATCCGCTGCAGATTTACGAGACAGTCGAGTTGCGCAAGATCCACGAGATCAAGGCCGCGGAACTTGCCTGTTCGCGTGCCACCGAGGAAAATTTCGAACGGCTGCGCGAAATCCTCAGGGCTTCCGAGGAGCGCATCGCCGCCGGCGAGGGCCTTGCCAAGGAGGACCGCGAATTCCATCTTGAGATCGTGCGCGCCACCAAGAACAGCGTCTTCCACAACATCTGCAGCGTCTATTATCTGATGGGCGAGCAGCGCCTGCCGATCTATTTCAACGATCCCGAACGCAGCGTTCGCTCGCATGCCGAACACGTGCAGATCTACGAGGCGCTGCTGCGCCGCGACGGCAACCTCGCCCAGGCGCTGATGAGCGCGCATTTGCAGGGCGCTGAAAGCTACTGGAAGGGCCTGATCGAAGGCGGCATGGCTGCTGTTCCGCCGAACCCTGCGCTCGAAAAGGCCTGACCGTGGCCCAGCCAAAGATCCTGTCGACCCATCCGCTGCACCCGCACGCCGCAGCCAAACTGGCGGGCGCCGGCCAGCTTGTGATTGCATCGGCGCTCGATGCCGACACCCTGATCAGGGAGGCCAAGGATGCCGACATCGTCATCGTGCGTGCCCCATTGCCGCCGGCGCTGTTCGAGGGTGCCTGGAAGCTGAGGGCGGCCATCCGCCATGGCGCCGGGCTCGACATGATCCCGATGGAGGCGGCGGCGGCGGCCGGTGTGCTGGTGGCCAATGTGCCGGCGGTCAATGCGCGCTCGGTTGCCGAACACGTCATGTTCACCGCACTTGCCTTGCTTCGGCAATTCCGCAGGGTCGACCGCGACCTGCGCGCCAAAGGCTGGCTTGCCGGACGCGAGCATGCCAACGCCAACGTCGAACTCGCCGGCAAGACCATCGGCATCGTCGGCCTCGGCGCCGTCGGCCAGGCTGTCGGCCATATCGCGGCGCACGGCTTCGACTTGAAAGTGGTGGCCACGACGCGCAGCATGCAGCCGGCGCCGGAAAAGGTCGGCTTCCTGTCGATCGACGCACTGGTCGAGCAGAGCGACATCATCGTGCTCTGCTGCCCGCTGACGCCGGAGACGCGCGGCCTGATCAGCCGCGAGCGCATCGCCCGCATGAAACCCAATGCGCTGCTGATCAACGTGTCTCGAGGCCCGGTCGTAGATGACGATGCGTTGATCGAGGCCTTGCAGAAGCGCCGTATCGGCGGTGCCGCGCTCGACGTTTTCTCGACGCAGCCGCTGCCGTCAAATCATCCCTATTTCGGCTTCGACAACGTCATCATCACCCCACATATGGCAGGCATCACCGAGGAATCGATGATGCGCATGGGCGTCGGCGCCGCGGGCGAGGCCCTGCTGGTGCTGGCTGGCAAACTGCCGGTCAACCTGCGCAATCCGGAAGTGGTCGATCACTACCGCCGGCGCTTTCCGCTCGACATATAGCGCATCGCGGTTTCGCGCCAATTCTCCGCGACCCTGGGAGCCATGTCCGGTCTTCGCCTCGTATTTCTGACTGTTGTCGCTTCGTCGATCTTCGCTCTGCCGGCACTCGCCGCAGACGAAAGCAGTTATGTCTATTGCGACAACGGGCTTCGCTGCTTCAAGGCGCCCTGCCCGTCGAACAGCGCGCTCGACCTTGCCACCGGCACAATCATCAAGGGCCTGTCGATCGACACCAGCGGATTGCCGCAGGCCGACAAGGCGATAACGGATCAGTCCGACGTGCTTTACAGCGGAAAGATCATCGTCAGGGGTTCGATCGAGCACCGTACCCAAACCATCACCGGCAAGGACTACAGCCTGCCCTGGCTGGTCGCGACCCGCATCGTGCGCACCGCCAAGGACAGCGAACGCAAGCACTGTTCGTCGCACTGATCCGCCATCTGCGGTTTCGCTGCCGACTGCCGATCAACCACCCAGCAGCCTCTCCACTTCAGCGGCAATCCGCAACAGACGGCAGTCATGGCCATTGCGCGCCACCAGCATCAGTCCCGCCGGTAGCGTCATGCCTGGCATCGGCAACGAAATTGCACAGAGGTCGAACTGGTTGGCGACCTGCGTGTTGCGCAGCAGCAGGCCCTCTATGTGATCGCGCAGTTCGGGATTCTCGGCCATCGATACGATGGTCGGCGCCGTCACCGGCGTCGTCGGCAAGGCCAACACATCGACCGATGTCAGCCGCTCGTCCATGGCGACGACCAGCGCGGCGCGGCGGCGCAAAGCCCTGATGTAGACCGGCGTCGGTATGGCGGCTGCCCGCGACAAAGGTCCGCTGACATGTGGATCGACCGGCACCGGTGCTCCCGCCGCCAGCCAGTCGGCATGGATTTCAGCCCCTTCCATCGCGGCGATCGAGCCACGTTTGGTCGCCGCGCGCATTTCTCCAAGCAGATCGTCTATCGACATGTCAGCCAGGCGCGCACCGGTCTGTTCGATCGTGCCGAGACAATGCTCGAACGCCGCGGTCACCCCGCTTTCCGTTTCTCCAAAAAGAATGCCGCGCGGAATGCCGATGCGAAGGCCTGAAAGCGGGATCGGCGCCAGCTCGGCCGGCACATTGCCGGCCATCACGGCATCGGCAGCGGCACACTGGGCTACCGTTCGAGCGAGCGGCCCGATCGAATCCAGAGTGCCAGATAGTGGGAAGGCACCGGTCAGCGGCACGCGCCGCGCCGTCGGCTTGAAGCCAACGACACCGTTGAGCGATGCTGGTATGCGCACCGAGCCGCCGGTGTCGGAGCCGATCGATATTTCGCTCGTCGCCTCGCCGACGGAAACGCCGGCACCTGAGGACGAACCGCCGGGAATGCGGCTGGCATCGACGGCATTGCCTGGCGTGCCGTAGTGCATGTTGTCGCCGATCGCGGTGAAGGCGAATTCGGTCATGTTGGTCTTGCCGATGATCACCGCGCCGGCTTGCCGCAACCGGCTGATGATGGCCGCGTCGCGCGAAGCAGGCATGGCGGTTTTGCGCATCAGCGAGCCGGCCGTGGTTGGTTCGCCGGCGACATCGAACAGATCCTTCACCGAGACGATGGTGCCGTCGAGCGGTCCCAACGTCACGCCGGCTCGGCTGCGGGCATCACTGGCATCGGCTGCCGCTCGCGCCGCTTCGGCGTAGAGCCTGGTGAACACGCGTTCCTCACCGGCACGAGCGGCAAGCCGCGCCAGGATGATTTCCAGATGATCGCGGGTTGATTGCATTTTCGGTGTCGGGCTCCGGACGCCTCGAACGTCCTTGGACAAGTGGCATGGAATGCCAAGACTTAACCCGGCGCAGGTGGTTTTGCACCCCTGCCGGACGCAAGGAAGAAACGATGCTCTACAAAGGCAGCTGTCACTGCGGCAAGGTCGCCTTCGAATTCGAGGCGGAGCTGACCGGGG
This sequence comes from Mesorhizobium sp. WSM1386, assembly GCF_055901595.1. Taxonomy (NCBI): domain Bacteria; kingdom Pseudomonadati; phylum Pseudomonadota; class Alphaproteobacteria; order Hyphomicrobiales; family Phyllobacteriaceae; genus Mesorhizobium; species Mesorhizobium sp. WSM1386. The sequence continues at coordinate 1,684,825 of NZ_CM148373.1, read as the reverse complement.
CCGTGCGGTGCAATTGTTCGATCTGCTCGCGCAAGGGCGCGCTCCTGTGCGCCATCCCGCACCAGAGTCTGAGGATTCTGGCCTGGGGTGATGATTTGGGCACCTACACATTCGGCAGTCACGCGATGGCGCACCGCTTCTGCCGCACCTGCGGCATCCACCCTTTCGCCGAGGATGTGCGCGAAGGCGGGGAGCGCAGCGCCTACATCAACCTCAACTGTGTCGCCGGTCTCGACCCGTCGACCTTGTCGATCTTCGACTTCGACGGGCGCTCGGCCTGACACCGTCGCATAAGCCATCACAATGGCAGCGGACCGAGAACCGTGACGGTTCTCGGTCCGCTCGTAAATCAGGAATTCGGCGGCACTATTCCACGCGCTTCGGACCGCGCAGGAACACCACGATGGCCGCCAGCAATGTCGCCGCGCCGCAATAGGCGAAGGCGCTGGCGACGCCGGCATGGTCGACCAGCAGGCCGCCGAAGACGGCGCCCAATGCAATCGCCACCTGGAACGTCGCCACCATCAAGCCGCCGGCGCTTTCAGCCTGGTCGGGCGCGGCCCGCACCAGCCAGCTCTGCAGCCCGACCGGCACCGCGCCGAAGGCAAAGCCCCAGATCGCGACCGACACCGCAGCAATGGTCGGCGAGGCGCCAAGAACCAGCATCGAGGCGGCGGCCAGTGCAATCAGCAGGGGTGCCAGCGCGACCGCTGCCTTGAGATTGCGCTCGGCCAGGATGCCGCCGGCGACATTGCCGAAGAAGCCGCCTATGCCGTAGGCCAGCAGCACCAGCGAGATCGTCTCGATGTCAAGCACGGGCACCTTTTCGAGGAACGGGCGCACATAGGTGAAACCGGCAAAGTGCCCTGAGGCGACCAGCAGCACGACCAGCAGCGCCACCCTGATCGACGGGCGCTCCAGCACCTCGAGCAAGGTGCGGAAGCTTGCCACTCCCATGGGCGGCAGCTTCGGGATGGTCGCCACCTGCACCAGCAGCGCCAGCGCGCCGACGATGGTCGCGATCATGAACGCGGTGCGCCATCCCCACATGTCACCGACATAGGCGCCGACGGGGGCCGCGGTGACGGTGGCCAGCGAAACGCCGGTCAGGATGATCGACATGGCACGCGGCATCAGCCGCATCGGCACCAGCCGCAGCGCCATGGCAGCCGACATCGCCCAGAAGCCGCCCAGGGCGACGCCAAGCACGACGCGGGCAAGCAGAAGCATGGGCAAGGATGAAGCAAAGGTGGCCAGGAGATTGGACAGGATCAGGAACATCGTCAGCATCCACATCACCAGCCTGCGGTCCATGCGCCTTGTGATGATCGCCATGGTCGGTGCGGCAATGGCGCCGACGATCGCGGTCGCCGTCACCGCTTGTCCCGCCACGCCTTCTGTGACGCCGAGATCGCGCGCCATCGGCGTCAGCAGGCTGGCGGGCAGGAATTCAGCGGTAACGAGGCCGAAAACCCCAAGCGCGAGCGAGACCACGGCACCCCACGCGGGCTCTGTTCGCTCCTCCTGGTCCGTGGGATTCAATAGGGCGGCGTCGACGGCGCCCGTGGCGGATTCGGCCATGATCAGTCTCCGATGAAGTTGCAGCGCAGCATTTGGCTGCAGTGCAACATAGGGAGTGACCGGCTGGAGTTTCCATGTTAGAAACACCATTATGTTTGACCGTTCGTCCAAAATTCCGGTCACTGGCGACGCGCTGACCGACATATTGCGCGGCTTGCGTCTCGATGGCGTCGAGTATGGCCGCTGCGCAATGAAAGAGCCCTGGGGCATCCAGTTCCCGGCCCAGCCCGCGGCCCGGTTTCACTTCATCGGCCGCAAAGGCTGCTGGCTGAAGCAGCCTTCCGGCGAGTGGGTGCAGCTCAATGCCGGCGATGCGGTGTTGCTGCCGCGGGGCGCTGCTCATGTGTTGGCCAGCGAACCCGGCGCCCAGGCCTGGCCAATTCACAGCTACGGCCGCGAAGAGGTCTGCAAGGACGTCTATTGTACGTCGAACGCGGAGATGTGTGACAAGAATGGCCAGCCGGGCACGCTGCTGTTCTGCGCCAGCATGTATTTCAACCTCGATGGCCTGCATCCGCTGCTCGGGATGATGCCGGATGTGATGCGCACGCACGAGCTCGAAGACTACGAACCCGGCATTCCGCACCTGCTGGATTCGATGGCGCGCGAAGTGACGATGGAGCGCGTCGGGTCCGGCGGCATTCTGGCGCGACTGGCCGACGTGCTTGCCGCCACCGTCATCCGCTCATGGGTCGAGCGCGGCTGCGGCGACTCCTCCGGCTGGATCGCGGCGGTCAGGGACCGCGACATCGGCCGCGTGCTGGCCGCCATTCATCTCGAACCGGACCATGACTGGACGGTCGAGTCGCTGGCCCGGATGATGGGCGCCTCGCGCTCGGGCTTTGCCGAGCGCTTCGCCACCATCGTCGGCGAAACGCCGGCAAGATACGTCACCCAGGTCAGGATGCATCAGGCGCGGCAATGGCTGGTCCGCGACCGGATGAAGATATCGGTCGTTGCCGCCCGTCTCGGCTATGAATCGGACGCCGCCTTCAGCCGTGCCTTCAAGCGCGTCATCGGTTCGGCGCCCAGCCACCTGCGCGCCGAGGAACAGGCCGACATCCGCCAGGCCAGCTGATGCGCCGGCCGTGACGGCTGGTGATTCCGGTTTGCCAAGTTGCCCTCATGCAATAGTTTGCCCGGTAATGGAGGGCCGGCGGCAAATCAGCCTTTGGAGGATAGCTGATGCTAAATCATGTGAAAATCCTGGCACTCGCCACCATGCTCGTCGTCTCAGGACGGGCATTTGCCATCGAGGATAACTATTTGCCAGCCAACAAGATTCCCTATGTTTCCGAAGCACCGGGCCAGCCGCAGCGCCTCGGGCCATTGTGGGGCGAGCGGGCCAAGGGCCCGGCGGGCACGTTGCTGAAGGTCCCGGGGCACCTGGCGTGCTCCTGTTCACGCGCACACCGCGGACTACCGGGCGGTGGTCATAAAGGGGCTGTGGGCGCATTGGCAGATGGACGGCGGCGAAGCGACCAAGGTCGAACTGCCTCCGGGGTCCTACTGGACCCAGAAGGCCAACGAGATGCACGACGACGCTTGCCTCTCCGACACGGAATGCGTGATCTTGCTGATCAACGACACCCCTTACGAGACCTACATGGCAAAGTGATCGGGCGCTCTATCCGGCGTGCCGCAAGCTGACGCCACTGCCCTTGTCGAACAGCACGACCTTGTCCGGGTTCCAGGCAAAGCGCACCGGCTGCTCGATCGCGACATCGGTCCTTGCCGGCACCGTCGCGCGCAGCGTCGTGTCGCCTACCCTGAGCGTCAGTATCTTTTCGACGCCGTGATTCTCGACATCGTGGACGCGCGCCTCGACCGGCGCGCCGCTTTCCAGATAGACGTCCTCCGGACGGATACCGAAGACGAGCGGGCGGCCGTCGGTCGCGCCGCTCGCCTTTAGTCCCGACAAAGTATTGGCGCCCCCCGAATAAGGCAGTTCGAAATTCAGCGGTGCCATCACCGCGCGGCCGTCGACCAGTTTGCCGTCGATGAGGTTCATCGGCGGCGAGCCAACGAAGCTCGCCACATAGGTGTCGCGCGGGTTGTTGTAGATCTCGTGCGGCGTGCCGGTCTGGACGATGCGGCCATGGTTGAGCACGCCGACCTTGTCGCCCATCGACATCGCCTCGATCTGGTCGTGGGTGACGAACAGGAAGGTGGCGCCGAGCTGTATCTGCAGGTTCTTCAGTTCCGTGCGCAGCGCCTCGCGCAGCTTGGCGTCGAGCGCCGACAGCGGCTCGTCCATCAGGAACACGCGCGGCTTGCGCACGATGGCGCGGCCGATGGAGACGCGTTGCATCTCGCCGCCTGACAGCCGGTCGGTCTTGCGGTCGAGCAGATGCTCGATCCTGAGCGTACGCGCGGCGCGGTCGACGCGATCCTTGATCTCGGCATCGGGCAACCGGCGGATCTTCGGTTTCAGCGGGAATTCGAGGTTTTCGCGCACCGTGTAGCGCGGATAGAGCGAGTATTGCTGCAGCACCAGCGCCACGTCGCGCTCGGCCGCGCCCCAGTCGGCGACGTCGACGCCGTCGATGAAGACCTGGCCCTCGCTGGGCTTTTCCAGGCCGGCAATCAGCCGCAGCGTCGTCGTCTTGCCGGCACCTGTCTCGCCCAGCAGGACGAAGAACTCGCCATCGGCGATGTCGAGATCGAGCCCGACCAGGGCGGTGTGGTTGCCGAAGGTCTTGGAGATGTTCTTGAGCTGGATATGCGCCATCAGAGTCTCACATCAAGCGACTTGCCGCTTGCCTTGTCGAAGAAATGCGCCTGGGTCGGGTCGATCCTGGCGAACACCTTCTCGCCCGGTCCGGCGACGAAGCCGCTCTTGGTGCGCGCGCGCAGCATCTTGGAACCGACCTTCAGGTCGACGATGTCGAAGGAGCCGAGCGGTTCGACGATCTGTGTTTCGACAGCCATGAACCCCTCGGCGGCGTCACGGCGGATGAGCACGCCTTCCGGCCGGATGCCGACTGCCAGTCCACCCGCGGCATGGCCGTTGAGCTTCGACAGGAGAGCTCGCGGAAACTCGAAGCCGGTGGCCGCGTCACCCACGGTCACCGATGCGGACGAGGCTTTTTCGGCCACCGCCGCGTCGGCGACATTCATCACCGGACTGCCGACGAATTGCGCCACGAACAGATTGGCCGGGCGCGAATAGACTTCGTCCGGCGAACCGACCTGCTGCAGCACGCCTTCATGCATGATGACGATGCGGTCGGCGAGGCTCATCGCCTCGATCTGGTCGTGCGTGACATAGATGGTGGTCGAGCCCTGCTTGATGTGCAGCCGCTTGATCTCGGCCCGCATCTCTTCGCGCAGCTTGGCGTCGAGTGCGCCGATCGGCTCGTCCATCAGCATGGCCTTCGGCCGCCGCACCAGTGCCCGGCCGATGGCGACGCGCTGCATGTCGCCGCCTGACAGCGCAGACGGTTTTTTAGCCAGCAGGTCCGTTATTTGCAGCGTCTTGGCGACCGAGCGCACCTCGCTGTCGATCTCCGCCTTGCTCTTGCGCGTGGCGCGCAGGGGAAAGGCGATGTTCTCGTAGACGCTCATATGCGGGTAGAGCGAAAACGACTGGAAGACCATGGCGATGTCGCGGTCGGCCGCCTTCAGATGCTGGATCGGTTTGCCATCGATGAGGATATCGCCTTCGTCGATCGTCTCCAGCCCGGCGATGGCGCGCAATGTCGTCGTCTTGCCACAGCCCGACTGGCCGAGCAGAACGATGAACTCGTTGTCGGCGATCTGGAGGTTGAGGTCCTTGATGACCTGGACGGCACCGAAGAATTTCTGGACGCCGCGAAGCTCGATCTGGGTCAATGCTGTGCTCCCGGATTTCGCGCCTGCATGTCCCCGGAATGCCCAGTACCGGCCTTGTCTTCCGGTGCGATCTTCGAGGTGACGTTGAAGCCGATCAGCCCGATCAGGATAATGGTCAGGCCGTATGTGTGCAGCAGCATGTTCCACGGCTGGCAGAGCGCGACGATGCCGAGCACCATCAGCACCTGGCTGCCTGGCTCCAGATATTTCTGATTGATGGCGCGAAAGCTCATTTGCGGATCGCTCCGAAAGACATGCCACGCAGCAGGTGATTGCGCAGCAGGAAGGTGAAGATGGCGACCGGCAGCAGGAACAGGAAGGTGCCGGCGGCGATCACCGTCCAGTCCGGCAGGCCGGAGCCGACCTGGCTGGGGATGAACGGCGGGGCGGTCTGCGCACGGCGATTGGTCATGATCAGCGCGAAGGCATATTCGTTCCACGCGGTGATGAAGCAGAACACGGCGGTGGCGGCGATGCCTGTGGCCGCCTCCGGCAGCACGATCTTGAAGAAGGCTTCCATGCGCGTATAGCCGTCGACGAGTGCCGCCTCCTCGTATTCTTTCGGTATCTCGTCCATGAAGCCCTTCATCAGCCACACCGAGAAGGACAGGTTGAAGGCGGTGTAGAGGATGATCAGCCCGACATGGGTATCGTTGAGGCCGACCGCGCGGTACATCAGGAACATCGGGATCGCCACCACCACCGGCGGCAGCATGCGTGTCGACAGGATGAAGAAGAGCAGGTCCGCCTCCCCCTTCACCTTGAAACGCGAGAAGCCGTAGGCGGTGAACGTGCCCATGCCGACCGCCAGCACGGTCGAGGTGATGGCGATGATCAGCGAGTTCAGGAAGCGGCTCGGATAGCCCGACCACTGCACCTGGCCTTTACCGTCGCGCACGATCTTCTCGCCGCCGTCGAAAACGACGCGCTCCCACCACGGGGCGGCCGCGTACTCTTCGGGCGTCGGCGGACTGCGCAATTGCGAGCGCTTGGTGAACAGCTTCACGAAAGGCGAAATCTCCGGCTGGAAGACGACCGTCGGCGGGATGGTGGTGGCCAGGTTGCGCGGCTTGAAGGCCGTCGAGGCGATCCAGTAGATCGGGGCGAGGAAGATGATCGTCACCAACAGCACGGCGACGATGGCGACGCGGTTGAAGCCGATCTCGGAAGAAGTGCGGACTGCAGCCATCTCAGCGCTCCTTCACCTTGTTGAGGTATTTGACATAGATGTTGGTAATGGCCAGCACCATGATCAGCACGATGTAGGCCATCGCGCAGGAACGCCCGGTCTGCCACTCCTGGAACGCCATCTTGTAGAGCCGGATCGAGATCAGCTCGGCCGTCGGCTGGCTGGTCAGGATGTAGGCGAGGTCGAAGGTCTTGAACGCCTCCATGGTGCGGAAGATGACTGCGATCATCAGGATCGGCGCGACCAGCGGCAGCGTGATGCGGAAGAAGGTGTAGAACGGCCCGGCGCGGTCAATCGCGGCGGCCTCGTAGAGATGTTTCGGCACCGCCGAGAGGCCTGCCAGCGACAACAGCATGACGAAGGGCGACCACATCCAGATGTCGGTCAGCGCAACCGCATAGAGCGCCATCTTGGGATCGGCCAGCCACTCGAAATTGCCGAGCCCGAGCGCATAGTTGATGACCCCCCATGATGGGTCGTAGAGAAGCTTCCAGAACAAGCCGACAACAGCCATCGACAGCATCATCGGCAGCAGCAGGAGCGTGGTGATAAGGCCCTTGAGAGGGATATCCCGGTTGAGCAGCATCGCCACGCCGAAGCCGACAAACAACTGGCCGGCGACCGAGATGATCACGTATTTGGCGGTGATGGCGAAGTTGGACCAGACATAGGGGTCGTTGAGCAGGTCGCGGTAGTTCTGCAGCCCGACGAAAGTCGCCGGCGCATTGGTCGACGCACGAAAGTCGGTGAAGGAATAACCGAGCGAATAGATCAGCGGAAAGATGTTGAAGACGATCAGGAACAGGACCGTCGGGATGATGAAGAGATTGCGGATGGAAGTGTCGCTCAGGCCGCGCGCGGCCGCTCTTGAAGACCTGTCCAGCGTGGTGATCATCGTGGTCGCCAAGACCCTGCTCCCGGTTGCGGAAAAAGAAACGGAGGGGGCATCAAGCCCCCTCCGCGAGGCATGATCGTTATTGGCCGCGGCCGTACTTCTTGAAGGTCGCGTTCCAGTCGGCCGCCAAAGCGTCCAGCGTTTCCTTGGCGGTACCTTCCCCGCCGATCATGTAGGGATAGACGCGCTGGTTGAGCTGCTGCAGCAGTTCGGCGTATTCCGGCACCGCCCAGAAATCCTTCACCTTGAACATGGTCTCGTAGAAGGCCTTGTTGTAGGGCGTGGCGTTCTGGAATTCCGGCGACTTGAGCACCGCCGCGCTGCAGGTATAGCCGCCAAGGGCCGCCCACTTCTTCTGGGTCTCGTCCTTGATGAACCATTCCAGGAACTTCGTCGCCTCTTCCTGCTTCTGCGAGTAGGAGACGATGGAGATGCCCTGCCCGCCGAGTGCGGCGAACTGGTCGCCGTTCGGGCCTGGAGGGTTGGCGAAGAAGCCGGTGTTCTTGGCATTCGGGTTCGACGCCTCGTTGATCAGCGAGGGGAAGAACGCGAAGTAGTTCATGCTCATAGCGGCCAGGTTTTCGGTGATCGCCTGGTTGTCCTCGACGAAGAACGACTTGGCCCAGCCTGGAGGGGTGAACTTGTAGAGTTCCTTGTAGGCGTCGAGCGCTGCGACCGCCTTGTCGGAGTTGATGAAGCCATCGACCTTGTAGGTCGAATAGTCACCCAGTTCGCCGCCATAGGAGAACAGCGCGTTCTCGAACCCCATCGCCATCGCGTCGTAGGAATTGTCGGTGTAGATGGCGATGCCGTACCTCTTCTGGTCCGGCCGATAGAAGAATTCGGCGATGTCGCGCAACGCCTTGAAATCCTTCGGCACGTCGAGGTCGTAACCATACTTGGCCTTGAACGCTTCCTTTTCCTTGGGGTCCTCGAACCAGTCCTTGCGATAGGACCAGCCGACGGCGTCGCCTTCAAGCGGGATGGCCCAGTACTTGCTGCTTCCGCCCGGATATTCGGCATAGTACTTCACCGTCGCCGGTGCCATTACTTCGCCGAGCTTGTGCTTGTTGAAGAAGTCGGTCAGGTCGACATAGTGGCCACCGGTCGAGCCGGCGCCGAGCCATTGCGAGTCGCCGACGACCATATCATAGGCGTCGCCATGGGCGTTGAACTCGGTGAATGCCTTGGTCTGGAAGTCGGACCATGGGGTGGTTTCCACCGTGATCTTGACGCCGGTTTCCTTCTCGTACTCGTTGCCGAGTTCCTGCAAATAGTTGGCCGGATCCCATTCCGCCCAGAAGATGGTGAGCGACTTTTCCTGCGCGTAGACGGACGTTCCGCAGGCAAGCGTTAAGCCGATACCAGCAAGTACGCTGGTCACTAACTTGCGCATAATGATTTCCTCCCTTGTGCGCGTTCTACCTTGTCATGCGAGCCGGCGACGCAGCCGACCCTGGTAGTTCCTCCCGTAATCGCACCTTTCCGGTTTCGGCCTCCTCGCCCTGCCGGAAAAATGGATCGCAACCCTCACTTTCAACCCACTTTTCTGATCCAATCTGGTATTACCAATCTTGCGTCGACGTCAAGCCCTTTCTTGGCAGCCAGTCTTCCCCCAGGCTTCCCGATTCAGACATTATCTGCCTGTTTTCGCATGATTTTCCTACTCAGTGATATGCATAGGTGTTGCCTGGCACCTCGCGCTGGAGTTAATATCGATAGTCGGCATGCAAATCTGGTCGAACCAGATTGGTGCTATTTCACGGCTGTCCCTGAACCTACACCGCCTCCTTCATCGATCGATTCCGCGACCGCCGCACGCACCAGCGCACCAGCCGCCCATTGCGCGACCGCCATCGTTTTACGGCTATCCAGCCCCCAGATATCTTTCAGCACGATCAGCACCTCGACGCCGAAGATCAGCGACAGTGCCTGCGCCAGGCGTTTGAAGTCGCGCGGCGGCAAGCGGCCTTTGAGCGGCGCGATCGCCTCCTTCAAAAGATCGACGCGATGACCGCGCGTGAGGGCCGGCTCGCCACCCAGCGTGCCGGCCTGGCGCCTCGCCCACTGGTCGAGCGACAGCTTCAGCGCCGCCTTGAACGTCGCCTCGAAGGCCTCGATGCGCGGCATGGCGGTGTAGAACAGCTCTGTGACCCGCCGCCCGGCATCGGGGGAGGTTGATTGCCAGGTCAGGATCGGGCCGAGCCCCTCATTGACGACCGCCTGCACCAACGCCGCCTGGCTCGGGAAATAACGATAGGCGGTGGCACGGGAAACCTGCGCCGCTTCCGCGACTTCGCTGACCGAAGGCGTGACGCCCGCCTGCATCAGCCGCGTCGCCGTCTCCAGCATCAGCCGTTTCGTGCGCGCCCGGGGTCCGCGCTCGGCTCTCTCGCTGGCGTCGTCCTGCACGGTGGCGTGTTGACGTGAGACATCCATGTCAATACGATACGCGCGTCTCAAAAATTTGCAATGACCTGGGAACGGCCCGTGAAGCGCATCTACGTCGTGGGCACCGCCGACACCAAGGGTGAGGAACTCGCCTTCCTGGCCAATGCGATCGCCGCCACCGGCGCCGCTGTTTGCCGTGTCGATGTCGGAACGCGCAACGCAACCGTGCCTGTCGACATCACCGCCAAGGAAATTTCCGGCCATCACCCCGACGGCGTCAACGCCGTGCTCGGCGGAAGTGATCGTGGCGCCGCCGTCGCCGCGATGGGCGTCGCCTTCGCCCGCTTCATCCAGTCGCGAAACGACATTGCCGCGATTATCGGCATTGGCGGCGGCGGCGGCACGTCGATCATCACGTCGGGCATGCGCGCCCTGCCGCTCGGCCTGCCCAAGATCATGGTCTCGACGCTCGCATCGGGCGACACCGCACCCTATGTCGATGTCTCCGACATCATCATGATGCCTGCCGTGACCGACATGGCGGGGTTGAACCGGCTCTCCCGCGTCGTCCTGCACAATGCCGCCCAGGCGATCTCCGGCATGGCGGCGAGGCCTGCGCCGCCGCCCGACGGCAAGGCTTCGATCGGGCTCACCATGTTCGGCGTCACAACGCCGTGCGTGACCGCCATCGCCGACCAGCTTCGCTCCCGATACGATTGCATGGTTTTCCACGCCACCGGCACCGGCGGCCGCAGCATGGAGAAGCTCGCCGACAGCGGCCTGCCATCCGGCATCATCGACATCACCACCACCGAGGTCTGCGACCTTCTGCTCGGCGGCGTGCTACCGGCGACGCAGGATCGTTTCGGAGCGATCATGCGCACCCGCCTGCCCTATGTCGGTTCGGTCGGCGCGCTCGATATGGTCAATTTCTGGGCGCCTTCGACCGTTCCGGAACGATATCGCGGCCGGCTGTTCTACGAGCACAATCCGAACGTCACGCTGATGCGCACCACGGCAGACGAGTGCCGCCAGATCGGCGAATGGATCGGCGCCAGGCTCGCCCGCTGCGAAGGGCCGATGCATTTTCTGATCCCGGAAAAGGGTGTCTCGGCGCTCGACATCAAGGGTGGCGCCTTCTTCGATCCGGAGGCCGATGCCGTCCTGTTCGAAGCCATCGAGCGCACCATCCAGCCAAACAACACGCGCTGCGTCACCCGCCTGCCGCTGCACATCAACGACCCCGAATTCGCCCAGGCGGCAACCGCCGCCTTCCTCGACATCGCCAGACACTGAGGTCCAAGAACATGCCCGCCATACCGCGCAAGGACATACTGAAGAAGTTCCGGGGAATGATCGACAAGGGCGTGGCGATCGTCGGCGGCGGCGCCGGCACCGGCCTGTCGGCCAAGGCCGAGGAGGCCGGCGGCATCGATCTCATCATCATCTACAATTCCGGGCGCTACCGCATGGCCGGGCGCGGCTCGGCCGCCGGCCTGCTCGCCTATGGCAATGCCAACGAGATCGTCAAGGAGATGGCCTACGAGGTGCTACCGGTGGTGAAGAAGACGCCGGTTCTGGCCGGCGTCAACGGCACCGATCCCTTCGTCATCATGCCCCTGCTTTTGGCCGAGCTGAAGACGATGGGCTTTTCCGGCGTGCAGAATTTTCCGACCATCGGCCTGTTCGACGGCTCCATGCGGCAGAGTTTCGAGGAGACCGGCATGGGCTTTGGGCTCGAGGTCGACATGATCGCCGAGGCGCACAAGCTTGACCTCTTGACCACGCCCTATGTCTTCAACCCCGACGAAGCTCGCGCCATGACCAAGGCCGGCGCCGACATCGTCGTTGCCCATATGGGCGTGACGACGGGCGGCTCGATCGGCGCCACCTCGGCCAAGTCACTCGACGACTGCGTGGTCCAGATCGATGCCATCACCGAAGCCGCCCGCTCGGTACGCAAGGACGTCATCCTGCTTTGCCATGGCGGCCCGATCTCGATGCCCGATGACGCGCGCTACATTCTCTCGCGAGCCAAGGGCCTGCATGGCTTCTATGGCGCAAGCTCGATGGAACGGCTGCCGGCCGAAGCGGCGATCGCCAGGCAGACTGCCGATTTCAAGGCGCTCGGCAGCGAGAAAGCCGCGAAGAAAAAGAAGGGGTGATGAGAGATGATCGACAAGAGCAAGGTGTTTGTCTACCCGAAGGACGTCAGCGCCTTCGGCTTCGACTGGGGCAAGCTGTCGCTGACGGTGGCTCCGGAAGTGAACGGCGCTGTCCGCTTTTCCGGCGGCGTGGTCGACCTGCCCTCCGGCAAGGGCCACGCCCGCCACAATCATCCAGGCGCCGAAGAGATCATCTTCGTCATTTCGGGCCATGGCGAGCAGATGGTCGAGGACGAAAAGGGCAATCCGGTGGTCGAGAAGGTCGGCCCCGGCTGCACCATCTATGTGCCGGAAAGCCGTTTTCATTCGACATTGAACACAGGCGACGGGCCGATGCAGCTCTTCGTCGTCTATTCGCCGACCGGACCGGAATTGGGCTTAAGGGAGCTGCCGGATTTCAGGCTGCTGCCACCCGGGCAGTAATGAACTGGTTTCTGTCCGAAGCCGCGCTGCCCCTCATTGTCCTGCCGGACATTTCTCCCCGTATAGTGACGGGGAGAAAGACGCAGCCATCGGCGCTTTCGCCAATTTTCAACGCCGCAAAACAGATACCGAGGGCGCGGCTGTCCTCTTCTCCTTGTCACTATACGTGGAGAAGGTGCCGACAGGCGGATGAGCGGCGCCAGCCTTGGGTTCTATGAAATCCCACCCCGGTTCCACCCCCGCCCCCGATCGCCGAACATCACATAGCCGCTCTCGGTCACCGCCAGTGTATCCTCCAGCTTGATAAAGCCACGTGTCGGGTGGAGCATCGTTGTCTCGACCGACAGCACCATGTTCTTTTCCAGTGGCTTGGCCGCATAGGTGCCTTCATAGGTCACCGGATGGTTGGTCATCAGGAACGGCGCCTCATGCGTGATCAGGCCCATGCCGTGGGCGAAGAAATCCGTATAGGCAGCGACTTTTGATTTCTTCAGCACGCCCTCGGCGTGGGAAATCATGTCGCCGCCGAGCGTGCCCGCTTTGACCTTCGAGAAGGCAGCCTGCTGCACCGTCTCGACCTCGGCCAGCAGATCCTCCAACTCGGCATCCGGTTCACCCAGGATGCCCATCCGGCAGAGGTCGCCGATATAGCCGTGGTAATTGCCGCCGGAATCGATCGACAGCACCTCGCCCTTCTTCCATGCCTGCGGTGAAGCGGCTCGGTTATGGCTGGAGCCCAACGTCAGCAGGCAATATTCGAAATGGATCCCGCGATTGGTTTCTTCGCGCCGCAGCTGCTCGATCATCTCGGCCTTGGTCGTGCCTTCGCGCGCCCATTGGATGGTCGCCAGCATGGAATCGGTGATCAGTTCGGAAGCCGTGCGCAGCTTCTCCAGCTCGGCATCGGTCTTGATCGCACGCATGCGCTCCAGCATGTCGGTCGCATCGATCAGCTTGGCCTCCGGCAGCGCCTTGCGGATCAGCGTATAGGCGTCCGAGGGCAGGAAACCCGGCTCGATGCCGATGCGCGCGCCCGCCTTGCCGATCTTCTGCAGATGTTCGACGGCGAGGTTCGCGGCGTCGAGCGTGCCCCAGCAGGCGGCATGCAGCGTCGGTGTCCAGAACGGGTTGTTCTGGTGCTCGCCGCCTTCCATGCGGTTGCCGATATAGGCGGCGTGATCGGGTCCGCCCTTCTCGTAAATGACTATGGGCAGATAGCGGCTGTGGCCGATCGCATCCATGGCGGCGAAGAAGATGAATTTGTAGCCGCCAAGCAGATATTGCGTGTTGTGCTTGGAGGTCGCGAGCAGCACATCGATGCCGGCCTCCTCCATCAGCCGATCGACCCTAGCTTGGTCGAACGGGATCTTGCTGACGGCACTCTTGCCCGGGGCAATGTTCATCTCTCTCTCCCTTGGATTGCCTGGGATCACAGGCCGCTCCGCGTCCCGATCCGCTGGCTGTCGATCAAATCTGCACCATTTTTCCCACACTGGTCTAGCCAGAATGCGCGAAGAGCGCGACTGCGCCGCCACCAGGCCGTCATCGGCCGTATATCCATCAAATCTGGTCTTACCAGATAGATGGAATTGAGCCATTTCCCGCAAACTGGTCCAGCGGACGAAAATTTCAAAGCCAAGCAAGGATGCGCCAATTCCGTCTCTGGCGAAACCCTTGGCAAGGCTCATAATCGCCGCCGCAAGGATGCCGGCGGGCTCGCAGGCGTTCGAGGGGTATGGCGCGCCCTGTAGGGTCGCGGAGAGGACGGAGTTCGATCATGTCAGGTTTCACGATTTCCAGACGCAGAATGCTTGGCGGCTCGGCGATGCTGCTCGCCTCCACCGCCATGCCGACACTTGGCTGGGCGCAGACACCGAAGAAGGGCGGCCGGCTGGTGCTCGCCGCCGATTCCGAGCCACGCAACCTCAACCCGGCGATCGTCGCCTCAAACGGCGTCTTCTTCATCTCCAGCAAGATCGTCGAAACGCTGGCCGAAGCCTCCTTCGACGGCAAGGACGGGCTTGCGCCACGCCTGGCTCTGAGCTGGGAAGGCGCCGCCGATGGGCTTTCGGTGACGTTCAAGCTGCGCGAAGGCGTCAAATGGCATGACGGCAAGCCGTTCACGTCGGCCGACGTCGCTTTCTCGGCGCTGCAGATCTGGAAGCCGCTGCAAAATCTCGGCCGCACCGTGTTCAAGGATCTGGCTGGCGTGGATACGCCCGACGATCTCACCGCCGTGTTCAAATTCGCCAAGCCGACGCCGTTCCAGCTGATCCGCAACGCGCTGCCGGCGCTGAGCAGCGTCGTGCCGAAGCATGTCTACGAGGTCGGCAAGATTGAGGACAACCCGGCCAACAACGCGCCCATCGGCACTGGGCCGTTCAAGTTCGGCGAGTACAAGGCCGGCCAGTATTACCGGCTGATCAAGAACACGGATTACTGGGGCAAGGACGAGCCCTACCTCGACGAAATCATCTACCAGGTGCTGCCCGACCGAACGTCGGCGGCAAGCGCACTGGAAGCCGAGGAAATTCAGCTCGCCGCCTTCTCGGCCGTGCCGCTGGCAGATCTCGACCGCATCTCCAAGGTGCCGGGCCTGAAGGTGATCACCAAGGGTTACGAAGGGCTGACCTATCAGCTCGTCGTCGAGATCAACCATCGCCGCAAGGAACTGGCCGATGTGAAAGTGCGCCAGGCTATCGCGCACGCCATCGACAAGGATTTCGTCGTCAAGACCGTGTTCCTTGGCTATGCCGCGACCGCCACCGGCCCGGTGCCGAAGAACGACCCGCAGTTCTACACCGCCGACGTGCCGACCTATGCCTTCGACGTCGCCAAGGCCAACGCCTTGCTCGACGAGGCCGGCTACAAGAAAGGCCCGGACGGCAAGCGCTTTACGCTCAAGCTCCTGCCCGCGCCGTATTTCAACGAGACCAAGCAGTTCGGCGACTACCTGCGCCAGGCACTCGCCGCCATCGGCATCGACGCGGAGCTCGTCAACAACGACTCCGCCGCGCACATCAAGGCCGTCTACACCGACCACGCCTTCGACCTTGCGGTGGGTCCGCCGGTGTTCCGCGGCGATCCGGCGATCTCGACAACCATCCTGGTGCAGAGCGGCATTCCCGACGGCGTGCCGTTCTCCAACCAGGGCGGCTACAAGAACGACGCGCTCGATGCGCTCATCGCCAAGGCATCCGAGACGCTCGACACCACGGCCCGCACCGACCTCTACAAGGAGTTCCAGAAGGAGGTGGCCGCCGACCTGCCGCTGATCAACGTCGCCGAATGGAGTTTCATCAGCGTCGCGCGCGATACGGTTGGCAACATCGCCAACAACCCGCGCTGGGCGGTGTCGAACTGGGCGGACACGTATCTGGAATCGTGACACATTTGCGCGGATGAGAATTCGCGAAATCATCGTAGACGTTGAGTTCTACGAGGCCCCCCTCTGTCCTACCGGACATCTCCCCCTCAAGGGGGGAGATTGGCCGCTTGTCTGTCCCGCGAATTCTTCAACGTTGGAGATTGGCGAAGCCGTCGGTGACATCCAATCTCCCCCCTTGCGGGGGAGATGTCCGGCAGGACAGAGGGGGGTGCCTGGGCTCGGCATTTCTTATAGGCGGCCATACGCCAACACTCGGAGGAGCCCATGACCCGCGCCTTCATCCTCCTCCGCCGCCGTCTCGTCGGCAGCATCTTCGTGCTGCTGATCGTCGTCATCGGCACGTTCCTTTTGCTCGAGGCCGCCCCTGGCGACGCCGTCGACGCCTACATCGTCTCGACCGGCGGCGACGCCGGCATGATCGAATTGCTGCGTCATCGCTGGGGTCTCGACCAGTCGGAGCTGACGCGGCTGGCCAACTATCTCTGGGCACTGCTGCATCTCGACCTCGGCCAGTCGGTGACCTTCTCCAGACCGATCCGCGACGTCATCCTCGAGCGCCTGCCCAACACGCTGCTGCTGATGGTCAGCGCCACCGCGCTCTCCTTCGGGCTCGGCTCGGCGCTCGGCATCTATGCCGGCGCGAGGCCCGGGAGTTTGCGCGACCGCTTCCTGTCGATCGGCTCGCTGGCGCTTTATGCCGTGCCCGGTTTCTGGCTCGGCCTGGTGCTGATCGTCGTCTTTGCCGTCGACCTGCGCTGGCTGCCGATCGGCGGCATCGAAACCCTGGCCTCGGACAAAACCGGCCTCGACCGAGCCGTCGACATCGCCATCCATCTCGTCCTGCCGGTTTCCGCGCTCGGCTTCATCTATCTCGCGCTCTATCTGCGCATGATGCGTGCCGGCATGGCCGAGGTCTGGCGGCAGGATTTTGTGCTGGCCGCCCGCGCCAGGGGGCTTTCGCGCCGCCGGATCGTGCTCGCCCATATTGCCCGCAACGCGCTGCTGCCGCTGGTCACCATGCTCGGCCTGCAGTCGGCGCAGATGCTCGGCGGCAGTGTCGTCATCGAGAGCGTTTTCTCCGTGCCTGGCCTTGGCCGGCTGGCGCAGGAAGCCGTGGCCGCGCGTGACACACCCCTTCTGCTCGGCATCATCCTCGTCAGCGCCGTGCTGGTCATCGTGATTAACCTCCTCGTCGACATCGCCTATGCCTTCCTCGATCCGCGCGTCGGCGCCAGCGAGGCCGGCGCGTGAACCCGCTTCGCCGTTTCTTGCGGACGCCTGAGGCCGTCGCCGGCGCCATCCTTCTGGCGGCGTTGATTGCCATGGCGCTGTCGGCACCGCTGCTGTTCTCCGGTGATCCGCAAGCCATTGCCGGACCACCGCTGTTGCCACCGTTCCAGGTCTGGTCGCTGCCGCTCGGCACCGACCGGCTCGGCCGCGACGTGCTGGCCGAGCTTTTCCACGGCGCCCGCACCTCGCTCGCCGTCGGGCTTGCGGCGGCGACGGCGGCACTGGCCATCGGCGCGACAGTCGGTACGCTGGCCGGCTTTGCCGGCGGCCTCGTCGACGAGGTGCTGATGCGCATCACGGACGCCTTCCAGACCGTGCCGGGTTTCCTGCTGGCGCTGGCCTTCGTCAGTGTCGTCGGGCCATCACTGGGCGTCGTCGTGATCGCCATCGCGCTCGGCACCTGGACCGGGCCTGCCCGTATCGCCCGCGCGGAAGTTCTCTCCATTCGCGAGCGCGACTATGTCGCCAGCGCCCGCGCCGTCGGCATGCATCCGCTCGAAATCGCCTTTCGCGAAGTGCTGCCCAACGCCTTGCCGCCGGTGCTGGCAATGTCATCGGTAATCGTCGCCGCAGCCATCCTCACCGAGGCAGCCTTGTCGTTTCTCGGCCTCGGCGACCCCAACCGGGTCACCTGGGGCGGCATGATCGCCGAAGGCCGCGCTGTCTTGCGCACCGCGCCCTTCCTGTCCATCGTTCCTGGCATAGCGCTGGTGCTGACGGTACTCGGGGTCTATCTCGCCGGCGAAGGCATCGTCGAGACGACGGCATTCAGGAGAGGCCTGTCGTGACCGCACTCGCAGCGATCCGCGACTTGACGGTCACCTACCGCCGCGACGGCGGCGAGGTCGCGGCGTTGAAGCACATCAGCCTCGATATCGTCGCCGGCGAGCGCCTGGCCATCATCGGCGAAAGCGGATCCGGCAAGAGCACACTGGCGCTGGCTATTGCGGGGTTGTTGCCGGCGAGCGCCAAGACTGAAGGAAAGATCGATTGGTTCCTTGGATCGAAAGGAGAGGTCGATGCCAAGGCGCCCCCCTCTGTCCTGCCGGACATCTCCCCCTCAAGGGGGGAGATTGGCAGTCCGACCAGCGTTTCCTCCCCTGCAACCATCGTGATTGGCGAAATCAGAGAGGACGGCGCAATCTCCCCCCTAGAGGGGGAGATGTCCGGCAGGACAGCGGGGGGGCTCGTAGAGCACAGGCCGCAAAAGCTCTTCACCAGATCAAGTCACCCTCCCCTCGGTGGCCGCGATATCGGCTTCGTCTTCCAGGACCCATCCGCCAGCCTCGATCCCGTCATGCCAATCGGCAAACAAATCGCTGAAGTCGCCCGCACCCATCTCGGCCTCACCTGGCCGCAGGCATACACGCAAGCAAAGATCCTGCTCGAACGCGTTCGGCTGCCCGATCCAGATTCGGCCCTGCGAGCCTTCCCGCATCAGCTCTCCGGCGGCCAGAAGCAGCGCGTGGCAATTGCCGCCGCCATCGCCGCGGGACCGAAATTGCTGATCGCCGACGAGGCGACCAGCGCGCTCGACACCATCGTGCAGGCCGGCATCGTCGCCCTGATCCGCCGGCTGGTGGCCGAGGACGGCATGACGCTGCTGTTCATCAGCCACGACATCGCGCTTGCCGCGGAGCTTGCCGAGCGCATCGCCGTGTTCCGCCATGGCCAGTCGGTTGAACTTGGCACGACGCCACGGATTATCGACGCCCCAGCCCAGGCCTACACGCGCGCGCTCCTTGATGCCCACATCGGACTTGATGCCGAACCATTGTTGAACCGAAGCGGGCGCCACGCATGAGCCTGCTCACGGTATCCAGCCTCACCAAACACTATCGTCGCGGCGGCAAGACAGTTGCCGCCGTGGACGATGTCTCTTTTCGCATCGAGCCGGGCGAAACGCTGGCGCTCGCCGGCCCCTCCGGCAGCGGCAAGTCGACAATCGCGCGGCTGGTGCTGCGGTTGATCGAGCCGGATGCCGGCCGCATCGAATTCGAAGGCAATGATTTCCTGGCTTTTGGTGGTGCCGCGTTGCGAGCGCATCGCGCGCGCCTGCAAATGGTGTTCCAGGACCCACTGGCCGCCTTCAATCCACGCGCCACGGTGGCGCGGGTGCTCGACGACCCCTTGCGCATCCATCGCATTGTCTCGCGCGCCGAGCGCCCCCGCCGCATTGCCGCCTTGCTCGGACGCGTAGGGCTGGCGGCGGATCTTGCCGCGCGCGCCATCCACGAAATCTCCGGCGGCCAGCGGCAGCGCGTCGCCATCGCGCGCGCCATCGCCACGAGCCCGTCACTGATCGTGCTCGACGAAGCGGTGTCGGCGCTCGACGTCTCGATGCGTGGACAGATCCTCGACCTGTTACTCGACCTGCAGCGCGAGAAACGGATCGCCTATCTCTTCATTTCACATGATCTCGGCGTGGTCCGCGCGATCTCCCACCGCGTCATCCTTCTCGACGCTGGGCGAATTGCCGAGAGCGGCGACGCCCGTGCCGTCATCGACGCACCGCAATCGGCCATCGGCAAGGCCCTGGTGGCGGCCGCGCCAAAACTCAAGAGAACCGCACAGGACGCATCATGACAGACCCCGTAGCCAGAGCCGAGAAACTGTCGCGCGAACTCGATTCCGCCTTCCGCAACCGCGCCGATCTCTACCGTCTGTTCCTCGACGAACTGACCGGAGAACTCGGCGCCGAAAAGGCCGAGGCGGTCATGATCCGAACCATCGAGCAGCGCGGCAAGGAAGTGGCTGCAGCCGCCTTCGCCAGCTTCGGCGCCAACGACGCGCGCGCCATCGGCGAGGCCTTCCTGGCGGTCAGCCCGGATGGCGGCCTGATGTACCCGACCGATGTCGAGCGCGGCGATGACCGCATCGCCTTCAAGGTGAAGCGCTGCCCGCTCAAGGACGCCTGGGTCGAGGCCGGAGTCGGTGACGAAAAGCTCGCCACGCTCTGCCGCATCGCCGGCGCCTTCGACCGCGGCCTGTTCGAGGCGACGGGCGTGCGTTTCGACAATGTCACCTGGACGCCGGGCCACGGCCCAGGCTGCTGCCACATCGCGCTGACCAATCGCGATGCCGGCTAGAGCAATTCCAGGAAAAGTGTGACATGGTTTTCCCGGGAAAAGCGCGTAGCGCTTTCCCTTGGGAATTGCGTGAAAACAAAGAGATAGAGCGGGTCGCCGTTTCCGTGAAACGGTGAAATGCTCTAGCCGCCGACCATCAGCCTGACGACTTCGTCATGGTTAGTCTCGGAGATTTTGCGCTCGCCGGCCTGGATGCCGCGCCGCAACACCACGATGCGGTCCGAGACGGCAAAGATGTCCTGCAGATTGTGCGAGATGAAGATCACCCCGCGCCCCTGCGCCTTGAGCTGGTGGATGAGCGAAATCACCTTGCGCTGCTCCGGCACGCCAAGGGCGGCAGTCGGCTCGTCCATGATCAGGATCTGCGCATCCCAGTAGACGGCGCGGCCGATGGCGACGGCCTGGCGTTGGCCGCCGGAGAAGTTGCTGACCGGGGCTTCGAGCCGGCTGACATGGAAATCCAGCCGCCCCATCGTCTCCTTGGCCGCCGTGGCCATCGCCTTGCGGTCGAGCACCGGCAGGAAGCCGAACGCCTTGCGCATCGGTTCGCGGCCAAGGAAGATGTTGGCGCCGATCGACAGATTGTCGGCAAGCGCGAGGTCCTGGTAGATCGTCTCGATGCCCTTTTCGCGCGCCTCCTGAGGCGTCGCGAACGTCACCTGCTGACCCCTGAGCAGGATTTCGCCGCCGGTCGGCTGGAACACGCCCGATATCGCCTTGATCAGCGTCGTCTTGCCGGCGCCATTGTCGCCGGCGAGCGCCACCACTTCACCGGGCCGCACGGCCATGGAGAAGTCGTTCAGCGCACGCACGGCACCGAAGTGCTTGGACAGGTTGCGGACTTCCAGCAGGGGTGCGTTCTGGTTGGTGCTATTCATCCTGACGGGCTCCACTGAACCGGCGCTGCGCCTGGTCGATGAGAACGGAAATGATGATGACGATGCCGACGGCGATGAATTGCCAGAACGGCTCGACATTGACGAAGACCAGTCCGTACTGGATGACCGCGATCACCAGCGCACCGGCCACGGTGCCGAAGATAGTGCCGGAGCCGCCGAACAGGCTGGCGCCGCCGATCACCACGGCCGCGACGCTATCGAGCAGCAAAGGCTCGCCGGCTTGCGCGGCACCCGCGGTAAACCGCGCGGCATAGAGCGCGCCGCCAAGGCCGGCGCACATCGCCGACAGCACATAGAGCCGAAGGATGTGGCCCCTGATGTCGATGCCGGCGCGCCGCGCCGCCTGCACGTTGGCGCCGATGGCATAATTGTGCTGGCCGAACCGGGTCTGGCTGAGCAGATAGTGCATCACGACGACGAAGACGGCGGCGATCATCACCAGATAGGGGATGCCGTGGAACTTGCCGTTGCCGAGCAGCGCGAACCACGAATTTTGCACCGGCACCGTCGTGCCCCCGGCGAGCAGGAAGGCGGCACCGCGCGCGACGCCGAACATGCCGAGCGTGCCGATGAAAGGCGGGACCCTGAGGCGCGATATCAGCAAGCCGTTGATGACGCCTGGCACGCCGGCAACGATGACCGCGGCAAGGATGCCTGCCAGCATCGCCAGCGGCAAGGGAATGGCCGCGCCCGCCATGTTGGTGGCATGCGCGGCGATGACGGCGGCCAGCCCCATTATGAAGCCGAGCGACAGGTCGATGCCGCCCGAGATTATGACGAAGGTTTGCCCTGTCGCCAAGAGCAGCGGCGCCACGGCGAAGATCGCAATGGACTGCAGGTTGAACGGATTGAGCACGAAGGTCGCACCGAAGTCGGTCCTCGACCAGATTTCGAAGCAGATGATCAGGCCGGCAAGGAACAGCCAGGCGCGCGCCTCCGCTATGCGTGCGATCCAGTTCCTGGCCGGATCGCCGTGATCGGCCTGAGGGGCGACATGCTTCTCGGCCGGCTGGGCTGGTGATGTGGAGGTCATGGATACTCCGCGGCTGCCATCAAAAAAGGTCCTGCCTTCGGCGAGAACCCGGCACGGGCTCCTCCCGGCGGACCGGGAAGAGCCGGGCTCGTCTCGACTTACTCGGAGTAGAGATACTTCGAGATGTTCGGATCCGCGATATTGGACTTGTCCATGATCGTGAAGCCGGTGCCGATCGTGACCGGAATCGACTGGCCGGTCAGGTGGGCATAGGCCGAAACGACGCCGTAATAGCCGATCTCGGCGGGATGCTGGGCGATCGCCACGTCCACCAGGCCGGTGTTGATGTTGTCGACGATGCTGGTCGGAGCGTCGAAGGCGACCACCTTGACGGTTCCCGTCTGTCCGGCCTGCTTGACGCCATTGGCCGCGCCCAGCGCCGAGAACAAATTGGCGCCGAACACGCCGACCAGGTCCGGATTGCGCGCGAATACGGCCTGCAGTTGCGAGGCCGCCTTGTTGGCATCGTCGTCGTTGAACTGGGTCTCCAGCACGGTGATGCCCGTATGCTTGGCCATCTCCTTCTTGAAGCCCTCTTCACGCTGGTCGGTGGTCGAGATTCCGGGCTTGACGTTCGAGACATAGACCTTGCCCTTGTCGCCAACCGCGGTGGCCAGCGCGCGAGCGGCAATCTCGCCGCCGAGCACATTGTCGGAGGCGATGTAGGACAGCGGGAAATCGGCGTCACCCGCGCCGGTCTGGTAGACGCCGCTGCCGATGAAGGTGTCGACGGTGATGACCGGAATGCCGGCATCATTGGCCTTGCGCAGCGGCTCGACCAGCTGAACCTTGTCGGTCGGCGCAATCAGGATCGCGTCAGGCTTCTTGGCGATGACCGCATCGAGCACCGGCACCTGGGTGACCGGGTTGAATTCCGGCGCGCCCTGGAAAACCAGGTTTACGCCAAGCGCATCGGCAGCCGCCTGGGCGCCCTTGCGCATGGTGATGTAGAAACCATCGGTAGTGAGGCCCGGAATGAGCGCAATGGTGTATTTCTTGTCCTGCGCCTGCGCGGGCGCGATCAGCACCGTCGCACTGACGGCAAGCGCCGCGAGCGCGGCAACAATCTTCTTCATGACATCCTCCTCATTATTGGCAGATCTGCCGTTGCAAGTGACATTGGAATGGCCGCCATCCGCTAAGGGACAAGGCAGCGTGAACGCCTGTTTGCCGTCACGGGCAGCTTTCCTCCCAAGCGCCCTTCAGTCGATATGTCAGCCGGTCAGCCAGACCGGTACACTTGGCCACAGCCCCATTCCCCTACCTCCGCGAGGTCCGGCAAACTGTGCCCCCGCCGCGCCTTGCTGGCGGGCATCCTGCCTTGTAACACTTTGCAGAAATAAATTGCAACTCGGTTTTTCCGAGCTTGCAGCGCCGGGTTTTTTCACACCGTACGACATTCGACTGCTCCGTGGAGCCCCAGCAAACTATTGCCCGCGCCTCGCGGCGACACAACTTGTTTCCGCAGCCGGCTCCATCCCGCCGCCAGTATCCTGCCGACCCTATCGCTGCGCAAGCGTCGCGAGTATGGCCTGCGCCGTCTTCGTATCGGTGACCAGCGTGTTGATCAGCCCTGCGCGAGCCGCGCCGATGATTGCCGTCGCCTTCTCTGGCGATGCGGCAAGGCCGATCACCTGCGGCACGGCGCGAAGCTGTGCCGGCGACATGGCGATCATCCGGCTCTCCCCTTCCCACGCGATCGGCTGCCCCTCGACATCGAAATAATGCCGAAGCACATCACCGGCCGCATGGACCAACGCCTGCTCGCTCGGCGTGGCGGCACTTGCCTCCGGCGCATTGATGGCATGCGGCAGGCCAATACCGACGATCGCGATGTCGGTCTTCTCCCACAAGGCGACGGCGTCGCGGATGGCGACATCGCGCAGGAAGACATCCCGCAACTCCGTGGACGGCAGATAGGGTGCATGGATGAAGTGCGGCGTGCCGCCGAACTCCTCGGCGGCAAGCCGCACGAACTCATTGACCTGAAAATGCGCCGCGTGCTGCTGCATGCCGCCGGTGGCGGCGACGGTGAGCACGCCCGGTATGCGCGGCAGGCCGGCCCGGATCACTTCGCGCACGGCGCGCCCCCAGCCGATGGCGACCACGGAGCCTGCCACCAGTTGCGCCTGCCTGAGCAGCCCGCCAAGCGGTGCCGCCAGCGCCGCCAGCGTGCCTGCCGCCGGCGTCTCGACCACCGCGGCATCCCGCAGTTTCAACCCGTCGATCAACTGCCTGGTGATGTCCTCCGGCGTCGCCAGATCGAGAACCTCGATACGCACGATCCCTTCCGCCCGTGCCCGCTGCAGCAGTCGCGAAATCGTCGCGGTGGAGACACCGAGCTGCCGCGCGATGTCGACCTGCGACATCTCCTCCAAATAGTGCAGCTTGGCGACCGTGTGCAGCAGTGTCCGCGACGCGGTCGCATCCTGGATGGAGGGAACAGACAGCTTGCAATTCCTTTCAGCAACGTGTTACACACGTATACGCCGATGGGAGTTATCGCGCAAATCCAGCCGACTCGCAACGTGGGGCCGCTTCCATGCGGCAATGTCGGCCGGCACCGTTTTTGAGAGCGGACGGCGCACCACGCGGCAAAAAATCTCCTCGCCGGCAAAGGCGGGCAGAACTGAACATTGTTGTTTCCACGGGATCCGCGCCCTCGGTAGACGGCGCCAACATCGGACTGAAGATCATGACGAAGATGACCACCGCGGAGCTGCGCGGCTACCAGCAGATATGCGGCAAGGACGGGGCAATGGTGGCCATCGCCTGCGACCAGCGCGGCGGCATGCGGACCTTGTTGGCATCGGATCCGGCAGAGCAGGCCAAGATCACCAACGACATGCTCGGCGACACCAAGGCTGACATCACGCGCTACCTCGCCAGTGCAGCATCCTGCGTGCTGCTCGACCCACTCTGCGCGGTGCCGCGCATCGTCGACGAGGGCGTCTTGAACCGCGATACGGCACTGCTCATCGGCCTCGACGCCTCCGGTTTCGACGTCTCGCCCGAGGGCTACCGGTTGTCACGCCTGGTTCCAGGCATCGATGCGCGCCGTGTCCGCGCCCTGGGCGGCACCGGCGGCAAGATCATGGTCTATCTGCGGGCCGACAAGCCGCAAGCCAACGAACACAACATCGCCATCCTGCGCCAGTGCATCGCCGATTTCGGCAAGGAGGACCTGCTGCTGGTCGTCGAGTTCCTGACCTATCCGCTCGAAGGCGAAAGCCCCGAGGACTATGGGGCCAGGACGCCATGGCTTGTCGAGGAAGGCACCAGAATCTCGCTGGAATGCGGCGCCAAGGTGCTAAAGCTTCCCTATCCCGGCACCCCCGAAGCCTGTGCCAACATCACCCGAATGGCCGGCGAGGTGCCATGGGCGGTGCTTTCGGCCGGCGTCAACCACGCAACATTCCTCGGCCAGGTCGAGATCGCCATGCAGAACGGCGCTTCGGGCGTCATCGCCGGCCGTTCGCTGTGGAAAGACTGCATCTCGCTCGACCGTGACATCCAGCGCGAAAGGCTTAAGACCATCGCAGTGCCGCGGTTGCGTGAAATCCAGGCCGTGATCGGGCACTACCGGCAAAAAGCGGCTGCCTGACAATTGCGTTTGAACTAAAGCTATTCCAGCAGAAGTGTGAAGCGGTTTTGCGTCCGGAACTTGCGGAAAAACAGATGCAGGACGTCATGCCTCTCAGCATAGGGATCGATATAGGCGGCACCAATCTGCGTGCCGCCCGCGTCTCCGGGACCGGTGAAATCCTTAAGCGCGTTTCCGAAAAGAGCGCGCCCGACCCGGGGCTGGTGCTTGGCCGCATCGCCGACATGGTGCGCTTTCTCGACACATCCGATGTGAAGGCGATCGGCGTCGGCGTCCCCGGCCGCGTCGATGCGCGGCGCGGCGCCGTTCTGTCGGGCGGCTACGTCAACCTCGCTTCGGTTGCGCTGGCGCAACGCCTGGAAGACATGACCGGCAAGCCCGTCATCATCGACAACGACTGCAACATGGCGCTGGCCGCCGAGATGGCGCTCGGCGCCGGGCGCGGCCATGACAACATCGTCATGTTCACCATAGGCACCGGCATTGGCGGGGCCGTCGCTCAAGATCGCCTGATTACGCGTGGCTCGGCAACGGCGGGCCAGCTTGGCCACATCACCGTCGATGTCGACGGCGAGGTTTGCGCCTGCGGCCGGCGCGGCTGCGTCGAGACCACCAGTTCGGGCACGGCGCTCGGCCGCCACATTGCACGCGCCGGGCTCGACGCCGACATTTCTGTCGATCAGCTTTTTGCCCGCGATGCGGCCGGCGACATCCAGGCGCGCGGCATACTCGACGCCTGGGCGAGACCGCTGCGTGCCGCCATCGACACGGCCGTTGCCGTGCTCGATCCCGACATGGTGCTGCTTGGCGGCGGCCTTGGCCGGGCAGCACACCGAGCACTCGGCCGAGCACCGGCGCTGGCGCCCTGGTACCAATGCCCGGTGCAACCCGCGCAGCTCGGCGACGACGCCGGCGTGATCGGCGCTGGCCTCCAGGCACTCGCCATGGAACCGGGCGCAGGTCCGGTTCCGCGCTTGGCCCAGTTCAGCCACGCCAGGCGTGCCGTGCTCGTCAACGGCGTTCCCGCAAGCGGCAAGAGCACCGTCTCGCGCGGCATCGCCGACCGCATGGGATGGCCGTTGCTCGCGCTCGACACGATCAAGAATCCGTTCCTCGAAGTGCTTGGCGGCGGCGACCGCGAATTCAACCGCACGCTCGGCCGCGCCAGCTATCAAGCGATCTGGTCGACCGTCGGCGAGGCGCCGGCGGGCACCACCTTCGTCGTCGATGCCTGGTTCGGTTTCCAGCCGCGCCAAGTTCTCGAGGACTATCTGCGAAAAGCTGGCGTCGAACAGACCGTCGAAATCTGGTGCCACGCGCCCGGCGAAGTCCTTGCCGAGCGCTATGGCGCCCGGCTCGACCAGCGCCCCGCTGGTCATCCCGGTGCCGCCTATATCCCTGAACTGATCGAGCTCGCCAAGCGTGCCGAACCGCTGCGGCGCGGACCGCTCTTCGACGTCGACACGACAAAACCGATCGACTTCGATGCCATCACGGCATGGCTGCGGGCGGTCATGGCCGCCCGCTTGGATGTACCTGGCTGAACCAGGACGTCAGTCCCGTTTGATCAATAGCCGACCGTAAAACGCTGCCTGACATGCGCAGGCTTTTCGATCTCGTCGACCATGACGATCGCGTAATCCTCGAAGGAGATGCTGCTGCCCTTGTCCGAGGCGAGGAGCGTGTCCTGGCCAAGGCGGAATTTGCCGGTGCGCTCGCCAGGGATGAACATGGCGGACGGCGAGAGGAACGTCCAATCGAGATCGCCGACGGTCTTCAACTTGTCGAGGAAGTCGGCGCCCTTCTGTGCCTCCGCCTTGTAGATTGCAGGGAATTCGGGGGTATCGACCAGACGCTTGCCCGGCGCGACCTCGAGGCTGCCGGCGCCGCCGACAATGAGGTAGCGCTTCACGCCGGAAGCACGCACCGCGGCGATCAGCGTGTCGGCGTCGCTGTCCAGAAAATGCACCGAGCTGACCACCACGTCATGGCCGCGGATCAGGTCGGCGAGAGCTTGGCTGTCGAAGACATCCCCCTTCCTGGCCGTGACGCCGGGCAGCGCAGCGATCTTTTCCGGGTGTCGCGCAATGCCGGTGACTGTGTGGCCACGATCCGAGAGTTCCTTGAGGATGCGCGAACCGACGGCGCCCGATGCACCGATGAGAGCGACTTTTGCCATGTCTTTTTCCGTTCCTTGCTGGGGTTAGTTGGGAGAGATCACGCCGCCGCGATATGGGCGACAAGATTGTCGAAGCTGCCGAACAGTGCGTTCGAACCGATGAGCCGGGGCGCGTCGTTGCGGATGACCGCGAGCGAAGGCACGCCGTCGGCATGAAGGCGCTCGAACAGCGTTCGGCCTTGGCCGACGAGTTCGCGGTGCGCCTTCATCAGCCGTTCCGTCGGCGACTGCAGCAGGCCGGCAGCATCCGCCATGCCGGCGGCGGCAAGCACTTCTGCGACACCGTCGATCGTCACGATATCCCTGCCATCGACATAACGCGCCCGCTGGATCGCCTTCAGCGCCGTCAGCCGGCCGCCGGGACCTTCCAGGCCAGCAGCGCTGATGCCGAGCGTGGCGGCATGGGAATCGAGCAAGGTGCCACGGACATCGAGGACATCGCGCCGATAGGCCTGCGTGAACTTCTGCCCGGTCAGGCGCTCGATGCGCTGGTCGTTCGCCCAGGCGTGGGCAGCGAAAGCTTCATCCATCGGCCGCGCCCCTGCGCCGGAGAACAGGCCGGTCGGCAGCAGTTCGATGCGCACGCCGCTGGCCGACAGCCTGTCCAGCATCGGGGTGGCGCCGTAGCACCAGCCGCAGAGCGGATCGAAAAGATAGGTCACGTCTGGATTGCTCACGATCATACTGTCCTTGCTGTGGGTATCAGGTGCGGCCCACCGGAATGTGCTGGCCATATGTGGCAGACGGCGACCTTGCGATAAACCAGAGCCAATAATACAAACTGTCCGATCAAATCAGACAAAGGCAGGTCATATGGCCGAGCTTCTGAATCTCAATCGGCTCGTCTACTTCACCACGGTGATGGAAACCGGCTCGTTCACCGTGGCGGGGGACCGGCTGGGCGTTGCCAAGGCC
Source organism: Mesorhizobium sp. WSM1386 (assembly GCF_055901595.1). Lineage (NCBI taxonomy): Bacteria > Pseudomonadati > Pseudomonadota > Alphaproteobacteria > Hyphomicrobiales > Phyllobacteriaceae > Mesorhizobium > Mesorhizobium sp. WSM1386. Next base: position 1,655,950 of record NZ_CM148373.1, on the reverse strand, counting down.
GTGGTCAGCCACCAGATCGGCAAGCTTGAGGAGGAACTGGGCGCAACGCTCATGCGGCGCACGACGCGGCGTGTCACCCCGACAGAAGAAGGGCGCCTCTTCTATGACCGCGCGACCATCATCTTGCGCGAGGCCGAGGCAGCCTATGGCGAGATCTCGCACGGGGCGGTCGAGCCCGCCGGAATGCTGAGGCTGACTGCACCGCTCGACTATGGCGCTAAGGTGGTCGCGCCGGTGATGGCCGCGTATCTGAAGACCTATCCGCAGATGCGCGTCGAGGCGATCTTCGACGACGCGGTAAGCAATCTGGTGGACGAGCAAATCGACCTCGGCATCCGCGTCGGCTGGCTTGCCGATTCCTCCAACCAGGCGCGGCGCCTGGGCACGATACGGCAGATCGTGGTGGCAAGCCCGGCCTTTGCCGCAAGCCTGCCGTCCGACGTCGGACCGCACCAGGCGAGATCGCTGGCCTGGGTTGGCAACGCGCAGCTGCGCGGCATCGGCCAGTGGCTGTTTTCCAGGGATGGGGAAACGGTGCTGACCGAACTCAATCCGGTCATCATGTGCGACAAGAGCCCGGCGGCCCTGGCCTGTGTGCTCGCCGGCATTGGGCTGGGCATATTCCCGGACTACAGTGTCAATGACGATATCGCCGAGGGACGGCTGGTGCCGGTGTTCGCCGGCTGGACCTTGCCGACCGGCGGTATCCACGCGGTCTTCCCGCCGGCCCGCTTCCGGCCCGCCAAGGTGCGCGCCTTCGTCGACTTGCTGGCGGCGGCCGAGAGAAAGCGCGCGCGTCGCCTCGAAACGGCATGATGCCGCCGGGCGCGCGACATTGTCAGCAAGAACTTACATTCGCGCGCGGAGCCGTGCCGTTCGATTGCCGGCGAGAGGCACTCCTCATTGTCTGGAACTTGCCGCCAGACATGCAAACGGCCCGCTTGAGCGGGCCGTTTTAAGTTTGGTTGCGGGGACAGGATTTGAACCTGTGACCTTCAGGTTATGAGCCTGACGAGCTACCGGGCTGCTCCACCCCGCGTCAACCCTAAGCAAGCGTTTGCTTGCTGATCTAAGCAAGCGTTTGCCTGCTTTGGACGTAAGCCGATGCCTATGACTAGGATGGCTTACAAATAGATAGCTGGCTCACCAAATGAAAGGGCCGCTTTCGCGGCCCGTGGTTTCCCGATTGGCGGGCCATGTTCGTAAAGAGAAGATTTCACTGACATCCGGTTGGATGTGAGTTCAACGTGCGTTTGGCAGACCTGGCAGCGACCTACTCTCCCGCGTCTTGAGACGAAGTACCATCAGCGCTGGAGCGTTTCACGGCCGAGTTCGGAATGGGATCGGGTGCAGCCGCTCCGCCATAACCACCAGGTCGGCAAAACGCACGTTGTTTTCGAGAAGCTGGGTTAGGGGTTAGGCAGCAGGGAATAGTGAGCAGGGGATACCCGCTCGCTATTGGCTTGTGCCCGTTTGCCCGTCTTTCCGTGCCAATGGCGACTTTCATTGCAGGGCGCCCCGGGCGTAAGCCCGCAAGCGCGACTGCGCGTCGCCGGTTTTCCGGCGCCCTCGCGGAGCATAGGCCCCAGAGGGGCCGCTCATGCGTGAGCGCTGGCCAGATCATCGTGTTCACGATGAGCATAAGGAATGAGAACGATCAAGCCGATCGAACTATTAGTACCGGTAAGCTTCAAGCGTTGCCGCTCTTCCACACCCGGCCTATCAACGTGGTCGTCTTCCACGGTTCTCAGGGAATACTCGTTTTAAGGTGGGTTTCCCGCTTAGATGCCTTCAGCGGTTATCCCGTCCGGATATAGCTACCCTGCTATGCGGCTGGCGCCACAACAGGTCCACCAGAGATCCGTCCATCCCGGTCCTCTCGTACTAGGGACAGATCCTTTCAATATTCCTACACCCACGGCAGATAGGGACCGAACTGTCTCACGACGTTCTGAACCCAACTCACGTACCGCTTTAAATGGCGAACAGCCATACCCTTGGGACCTGCTCCAGCCCCAGGATGCGATGAGTCGACATCGAGGTGCCAAACAACCCCGTCGATATGGACTCTTGGGGGTCATCAGCCTGTTATCCCCGGCGTACCTTTTATCCGTTGAGCGATGGCCCTTCCACGCGGGACCACCGGATCACTATGACCGACTTTCGTCTCTGCTCGACTTGTCAGTCTCGCAGTCAGGCAGGCTTATGCCATTGCACTCAGCGAACGATTTCCGACCGTTCTGAGCCCACCATCGCGCGCCTCCGTTACTCTTTAGGAGGCGACCGCCCCAGTCAAACTACCCACCATACATTGTCCCGGACCCGGATAACGGGCCGCGGTTAGACATCCATAGTAATAAGGGTGGTATTTCAAGGGTGGCTCCACCTGAGCTGGCGCCCAGGTTTCAAAGCCTACCACCTATCCTACACATGCCACTACGAATGCCAATGTAAAGCTATAGTAAAGGTGCACGGGGTCTTTCCGTCTAACCGCAGGAACCCCGCATCTTCACGGGGAATTCAATTTCACTGAGTCTATGCTGGAGACAGCGGGGAAGTCGTTACGCCATTCGTGCAGGTCGGAACTTACCCGACAAGGAATTTCGCTACCTTAGGACCGTTATAGTTACGGCCGCCGTTTACTGGGGCTTCGATTCAGAGCTTGCACCCCTCCTCTTAACCTTCCAGCACCGGGCAGGCGTCAGACCCTATACGTCGTCTTGCGACTTCGCAGAGCCCTGTGTTTTTGATAAACAGTCGCTACCCCCTGGTCTGTGCCACCCTCCTCCACTTGCGTGGAAAAGGGTCACGCTTCTTCCGAAGTTACGCGTGCAATTTGCCGAGTTCCTTCAGCATAGTTCTCTCAAGCGCCTTGGTATACTCTACCAGACCACCAGTGTCGGTTTCGGGTACGGTTTATAAGGAGGAGCTATTTCCTGGAACCACGCAGCAGCCCGTTCAATCCGATAAGATTGGACTACCTCAATGATCCGTCACTACCTCCAAGCCCACGAATATTAACGTGGTTCCCATCGACTACGCGTTTCCGCCTCGTCTTAGGGGCCGGCTAACCCTGCTCAGATTAGCTTTAAGCAGGAACCCTTGGTCTTTCGGCGGGGAGTCTCTCACTCCCCTTACGTTACTCATGTCAGCATTCGCACTTCTGATACCTCCACCACCCCTCACGGGTATGGCTTCATCAGCTTACAGAACGCTCCGCTACCGCTTGGCCCTTGCGGACCAAACCCTAAGCTTCGGTGTATGGCTTTAGCCCCGTTACATTTTCGGCGCAAAGACCCTTATTTAGACCAGTGAGCTGTTACGCTTTCTTTAAATGATGGCTGCTTCTAAGCCAACATCCTGGTTGTTTTGGGATCCTCACATCCTTTCCCACTTAGCCATAACTTGGGGACCTTAGCTGTAGGTCAGGGTTGTTTCCCTTTTCACGAC